>CAWAFN010000001.1:0-443617 GCA_963781385.1 uncultured Acidobacteriota bacterium
ACTGAAATCGTGCATTGATTCGATCCGCTTCCGCAGTGACTTCTTCCAAAAATTGCTGATAACGGGGAATGTCCGTTCTGCTTGGTGCGCCAATTTGTGCGAAAGAGAAGCGCCGGTGATATGCGGGATTCATTTCGATGAACCGTTCGATTCCCCGGAATCGTTCCAAAATTCCTTTGGTATAGTCGACGCGATCCACGCCGACCCCAAGCAGAGAAGCTTCGATGCCGAGCTCTTCGCAAAGCTTTGCGCGTTCCTCGCCAGCACTTTTCCATTCTTGTTTCGGTTTGCCATCCGGGAACGCCACACTGATCGGATATGGACGGACCCGGGTAACATGTCCTTGGCGATTGACGGCAAAGCGGTCCCATTCCGTCAACGCCTCCACCGCCCGATCGACGGTTTCCAGAAAATTGTTGCAGTGCGTCTGCGTATGGAAGCCAATCAAGTCGGCACCCAAAAGGCCATCGATTAACTCTCGTTGCCACGGGCAAATTCCAAGTACTTCCGGATTCGGCCAGGGAATGTGCCAGAAAATCGCCACACGCGCATCGGGCCGAGCATCTTTGACCATCCTGGGAAGAAGAGCGAAATGGTAGTCCTGGGCCAGAACAATCGGTGTTTCGACTCCTTCCATCTCCTGCAACACGGCATCGGCAAAGCGCCGGTTCACTTGCTGGTACTGCAGCCAGTCCTCAGGCCTAAATGTGGGACGCGTGTGCGCGATATGGCAAAGCGGCCACATTCCTTCGTTGGCGAACCCTTCGTAGTAGCCTTTGACCTCCTCGTCGGTCAACCAGACGCGTCTCAGTGTGTAACTTGGCAAATCCGGTGGTACACGCAGGCGATTCGCTTCGTCCACGGTCTCCCGGTCGGCATTCCCAGAACCGTGTGCAACCCAGGTCCCATCACTCGCCACTAACACTGGCTCCAGTGCGGTCACAAGTCCGCTCGCCGGAACCAATACTTCAGGCCCTTTATCGCCCTTCACATGCATGTACGGTTCACGATTCGAAACGACGAAGAGCGGTTTGCCTTTCAGTTTGCTTTGCAAACTAATTCGCAGGCGTTCGGCAGTCCAGACCGACGCGTGAGTCTCGCGTAGTTGAGCTTCTTCGGCAGCCGCTGCCCGGGCCGCGCCGAGGTCCCGCGCCAGATGGGTTACTTCTTTGTTGATTTGCTCGAACAATTCGCCTTGCGGCAGAGATCCTGGCATCTGCGCTTCACCTGCGCGTAGTGTTCGCAGCCACTTGGCAGTGCGCTTCAGCGGATCCAGAAATGTCCAGCGGACCAGCACCAATGCCAGTCCGCTAATCAGCAGCGTTTGCAGAAGCGCGTTCAGGAGCGCATCCCGCAAAGTTCGCAGAATTCTTGTGTCGATGAAACTCGTTTCGTACACGACAACCAAGGCTCCCGCCGCCGTGTCGGCTCGCTCGAGGGGTAACGCGTACAAATACGTGGGAGTGTCGCCTACGCTCGTATACACGCCAGAACCTGCGTTTTTGGTGACTGTTTCCTTCGCAATTGCCGGCTCTTGTTGGAACGCCGGGCCCAGCGTTTGCGTCATCACGCTCAGGTTTCCGGAAGCCTCATAAACCGCGATGCCTTTCATATGTTCGCGCTGCGCAAAGCGATCCACTACTTTCTGCATGGTCTTTTGGGAGTTTCGGTCGTTTTTTTCGAAAGCGGGTTCAATCGATTCCTGCAGGCTCTCCGCCAGCAATTCCGCTCGTCTTGCCAGGTCGGTGCGGAGATTTTTTCGCTCCGTGCGCACTTGGTATGCCGCGAAAAGTAGCGACACCAGCGCCACGCTGAAAATTAACGGCAGAACGAGTTTTAGAGTGGTGCGCAATACCCCATTCCTGCTCTCTCACCAGATTTGGATATAACCGTAAACTCGGCCTGGAGCGAAACGCGGCTGATACGCTTCGTTTGTCTGAATTGATCGAAGAGTTAGACTTCTACTTGCCGCTGATTCCGCTGAGCACTCTTGCTCTAGTTCGCACTGCGAACACCAAGATAAACCTTAATCGCTCCATCAGTGTACCGCTTTATCCCGAACCATCGGTTGCCGAAGGTCAAATTCGCTGAATCACGTCCACATCGCGGCCCGACGCACGCACACCACATGCTGACTAACTGCTCTCAGCTATCTTCTTTAATCGGAGCCTTCCAAACTGCTACCGTAAATAACGCCATAAATACCGTCGCTACTGATAAGATAGTGCGCAACCTCATGGAAATGGCCCCCTATTTTGTTGCTTACTTCACCAGCAGTTCCGTCAAAACCAACTAAAGTAAAAAGCAATATGCTTGCCACCTAGCTCAGTTTCCCACCGAAGTTTTAACACCCATTGGAATGAAGGCGATACCCGTAATTCAGTGTAGAAGAGCGCTTAGTACTGGAACTGTCCTTGCGTGCAAAAAATGCTTTGACGCTCACTTCTGTACATGGCCCAACCCGGAGTTGGGGAAAATGGCTGGATTTACTATTGGCTGTCCCTGCACGTCGAAGACAAATTGACTAACTTATGCGACCTCCCAACTTTGCTTGGCTTTAATTGGCAGAAGCGACATGGCAGGGCGAAAATGCGCAATCATCGGATATTAAGTCTCTTCGGCTACAGCAAGTCCCCGATTCTTCATGGCCGACACATATCCGACGATCGCTCTTTTGCAGCACTATAGGCATTTTTGCGCCGATTTCGCGTTAGAATAGAGTCCACACAGGCAAATTATGGCTGTCGGACAAAAAGACTTCGCAGAGAAAAGGCCGGACCAGCTCGTCTATCTGGAGATAGGCTCGGGCAATGGCGGGATGCTGCTCAGCATCTCCGAGAGTGGATTTCGCTTTCGCGCGGTTGCTGCGATGCATGCCAACGGTCCGGTGCCATTCGCGTTTTCGCTCGATGGTTCGAACCGCTTGGAAGGGACCGGAGAAATCGACTGGTTAGAAGACGATGGAAAGAGCGGCGGGCTGCGCTTTACGGATGTATCGGCGGACTTTCGCGCTTCCGTGCGGCGGTGGCTGACAGGCAACGGATTGCCTGCCCCTTCGCCCCGAGAATACGCGCCAGCAGCCACGAAACCAACCGATACGCTGGAAAAAATCCGCCAGGAATTGCGTTCGGGCTATCCAACATCTCGGAAACCTCAATCTCCGCCAACTACGGAGAGCGAAACTGCGCCTAAAAGAAAGCAGACGCCTGCAAATGTTGGAGAAGCTTCTGCGATCTCCAGAACGCACCAGACGGAATCGGTGATTGCGCCTTCTATGTTCTCCGGTCGAGTGGCTGAGCCAACGGAAACCGACAAAGAACCAGCGACGTCATCCTCCATTTCTTCGGCCTTTCTTAAACCGAGGCGAGAGAGCCAGCCGTCGTTCCACCCGTCTCCGTTTGTTACGCAGCCCGAATCCCTTCCAGAATTTCTGGAACCTGAAGTGGCTCTGCATTCAGAAGAAATCCATGAGGCGCCTGCGCCGGTTGCTGACGAACCGCGGTTAGTGCCCGCAATTCCCAAGGAAGAACCTCGACCTTACGTTCCTCCGCTTGAAGAATCTTTCGAAGACGCCTGGCAACGCGCAAAGCTTTCGACCCAACCTGAACCGTCGCGCTTGAGCCGCGCTGCTGCGAGTAGCATTATTGCACTGGCACTCTGTGTGATTCTCGGCGCGTTGGGGTACAACTATCGACAGGACATTGGATCCTTCGTCATCGACCTAGGTCAGAAAATCTCGGGCGATAAGTCCGCTCCCTCGGGGACTGGTTCTCCCACGACAGTTACCGCACAAAACCAGGCCATCCCTGCAGCTTCCGGAAACAGCGAAGAAAACACTGCAACGCAATCGTCGCCGCCCGAAAGTGATTCGCATGCTGCAGATTTACAACAGACTGCGGCTCCACCTCAGCCGAGCGCGAGTTCAACTGCTCCAGATGCAGTCGATCCGAAAACGACGGCAGGCACTTCGCCCGAGTCGTCTAAAATTCCAGACGCCTCCGAAAATAACAACGCCTCTACTGTTAAAAATCTGAGCCGGCCATCGCCGTCGATAACAAACAAGCCCGTAACAAATAACATCCCATCACCCACTACGAAAGCTCCAAGCAATGCGGCAGCGCAACCGCCCATAGAAGCTGCCGCAAAGACGGGAGCAGCGATCGAAAGCGAAACCGGCCAAACGGAATTCAACCTCGCGAGAGAAATCCTGCGGAGCAATGGCCGGCAACGTGACTTATCGAAAGCGGTCGATTTGTTATGGAACGGGGTAAAGAAGGGCTATGTACCCGCCGAAGTGGCGCTTGCCGATCTTTACTTGCGCGGTTACGGCGTGGAAAAGAGCTGCGATCAGGCACGCATATTGCTGGTGGCGGCGTCGAAGAAGGGCAGCCCGGATGCCCGCCAGAAACTGGAGCAATTGGCGGAGCAGGGTTGTAAATAGTCCTTCCTTTCTATCTGTGGTTTCGAATCATTTTCTTCCCTGAAATTCAATGCGAACTTGAGAGATAGGCCGCGAAGATGAACGACGCGCCGGCAAATCCCAGAGCAACAAATGCGCTCGTCAATTCATCCGCATTGTGAATATGGGCAAGTACGCGGGGAACGTGCAACGTGACAAAGATGATCAGGAACATGATACCGAGCAACACAGAAGCCAGGCGCGACAGTACGCCGGTCGCAATCGCCAAGCCCGTTGCGATCATGCCTATACCAGTCAAATAGGTCAGAAAAAGATGGCCTGGCATCCAAGCCGGCACCAGCGTCGCCACAAATTGGGCGTAAATGAAGTGTTGAACTCCAAGAAGAATGATGGAAAAAACGAAGATATACCGGCCGAAGACCGCGATTCCCGGTGTGGCCGAGGTCAAAGTTTTAACGGAGGATTTTTCGCTCGAAGCCAGCGCACCCAGAGCGTACGCCGCGCCAGCCAGAGCGAGCGGTTCGAGTGCTCGTGTCCGGTCGATTCCGCTGTAGATTACGTCATGCAGATGTTGGACGTGAAGAATCATGACACTTGCAAGAAATACGAAACCGATCGCGATTGCCGTGATGCGCAGTGCCTGATT
Organism: uncultured Acidobacteriota bacterium; assembly: GCA_963781385.1. Classification (GTDB taxonomy): domain Bacteria; phylum Acidobacteriota; class Terriglobia; order Acidiferrales; family UBA7541; genus Acidiferrum. The sequence goes on from CAWAFN010000001.1 coordinate 5,067, forward strand.
TGCCAGCAGCAATATTCCCGCAATCAGAAGTATGCACCCCGCCAAATACGCTGAGACAACCCCGCCGGGAGTCCAAGGCGGCAGCGGTGGCAACCCCCCAGCCAAATGTCCGTGCACAAGGTATTGAAGACCGAATACCACAAGAGGAATCGCGAAGAGGACGCGGCCAAGCTTGCCCATTGTTCACCCCGAGAGTCGGCACGATCCTACTAATCCTCGCGCCGTATGCCACTTCAATTGCGCATATGGATGCACGCCATCGGAAGGAAGATGGCTAGCGACGCCCAGGGAAATAGTTCAAGATCGACGGAGAAACTCAGTTCGAAATGCGCCAAAACCGAGGGCACAACTCGGTCCGCGGCCGTTTAGAATCGAGCCACTTTTCTTGACTTGCACCCAAAGCGACCCAATAATAGATGAATATGAGCGTAAGTGCCGGAGGGGCAGAAGCGATGTTCCTGGACGTGAAGGAACTGGCCGTTCGCAAGCTGAACATCCGGAAGAGCTATGCCCTGGGCAGCATCGACTACCATACGGACGAGATGAAGCAGATCGAGCCGCTGGAGGTCGTTGCGACGGCCGAGTTGATTGACGCGCAAATCCGCATCACTGGCCATCTGGAAACGAAAATTGAGCTCCAGTGTGCGCGTTGCCTGGAGCCGGTGAACGAGGACGTTCACCGTGAGTTCGACCTGTTTTATAGTCCACTTCCGAAGGACACGAAGCCGGAGGAAGCGCGGCTGAAGGATTTGGATGCGGACATCGGTTTTTATCAGGGAGATGGATTGTTTTTGACCGACGTTTTAGCCGAGCAGGTTTTGCTGTCCGTTCCGATGAAGGCTATTTGCCAAAGCGACTGCCGCGGACTTTGCGCGGCCTGTGGTGCGAATTTGAATCATGAGAAGTGCCGGTGCGAGACGCATGCGACGGATCCCCGTCTTGCTCCTCTGGCCCGTCTGAGGCAGGACTGGCTCAAGAAACAATAGAGTTCCGGGTAGCAAACCCGTAGAATTCGAGCTGCGGGCGCTGATATTTGTGTGACTGCGGCTCGACCTAACGCAATGCCGCGCGAACCGGGAACCGAACGTCTCAAGACACTTTTTTGCAGCTAGAAACCAGCAGCAAGTTGAATCAACAAGGAGTAGTACGATGCCGAATCCAAAGAGACGCCATTCCAAGCGTCGCACCAGCACTCGCCGGGCCCACGATCACCTTTCGAAGCCCGCTCTCGCGAAGTGTTCCCATTGCCACGAAATGAAGCAGCCGCACCAGGCTTGCCCGCACTGTGGCTTCTATAAGGGCAAGGCAGTTAAAGAGGCTTCCGCTTAGTTCGTCCAGAGGTGCTCGCACTCCTTTACTTCAGGGTTTGATCGACGATCCTGAAGCCCGGTAGACGCGACAGTAATACCCCATGATCACAATTGCTGTGGACGCGATGGGAGGGGACCATGCGCCCCGTCCCGAGGTCGAAGGAAGTGTGCTGGCTGCACGAGAACTTGGGGTGCGCGTAATCTTGGTTGGCCAGTCGCACGTGGTCAAATCGGAACTCGCCAAGCATGACTGGGCCGGTTTGCCGATCGAGGTTTTGGCTGCCAGTGAAGTAATTAGGATGGACGATCACCCCGCGCAGGCGTTTCGGCGGAAGAAAGACAGCTCGGTGCATGTGGCGGCGCGTCTGGTGCGCGAAGTGAAAGCCGACGGGATGATCAGCGCGGGCAATACCGGTGCGGTGATGACCGTCGCGCGATTTTTGCTCGGCACGCTGGAATCGGTGGATCGCGTTGCGCTTGCGGCTCCGTTTCCGAACGCCAAGGGCGGGGTCAGCGTGATGCTGGACGTGGGCGCGAATGTGGATTCAAGGCCCGAGCATCTGGTGCAGTTCGCGGTAATGGGCGAAATGTATTACCGCGCGACGTTCGGCAACCGTAAGCCGCGCGTGGGTCTGCTCTCGATCGGGGAAGAAGAGGGCAAGGGCAACGAGTTGACGAAGGAAGTGAATGAGCGCCTGAAAAATGCGCACATGCACTACATTGGCAACGTCGAAGGCGGAGATCTTTTCTCTGGCGCAGTGGATGTGATCGTCTGCGATGGATTCGTGGGAAACATCGCGTTGAAGATTTGCGAAGGCCTGGCAGTCCAAATTTTTGGATTGCTTCGCAAGTCATTGAAAAGTTCCCTGATGTCCCAGTTCGGCGCTCTGCTCTCGCAGGGAGCGTTCAAGGGGTTGAAGAAGACGATTGATTACACGGAGTACGGAGGAGCGCCACTGCTTGGAGTTCGGGGCGTATGCGTGATCGGGCACGGCCGTTCCAACGCGAACGCGATCAAGAATGCGATTCGCGTCGCGGCTGGGCTGGCCAAAGCGCGCATGAACGAAAAAATCGAACAGGAGCTGTCGCTCGTTACTGGCCACGATTAGTTCGCAGGCGGTAGCGGCGGAAAGAAAAGTATGGGAAAAGTTGCGTTTGTATTTCCAGGCCAAGCATCGCAATACCCCGGGATGGGGAAAGAACTGGCGGAGAAGTATGCAATAGCACGGGCTGTCTTTGACGAAGCGGACAAAGCGCTGGGTTTTTCCATTTCCCAAATGTGCTTCGAGGGCACCGAAGAAGAGTTGAAGCAGACTGCGAACACGCAGCCTGCGATCTTGACCTGCTCTGTGGCCATATTTCGCGTCGCTGCAGAAAAAGGCTTGCAGCCGGACTTCGTGGCCGGCCACAGTCTCGGTGAGTATTCGGCGTTAGTTGCCGCAGGTTCGTTGAATTTCTCCGACGCCGTGCAGCTGGTGCATAAGCGTGGCACGTACATGCAGGAAGCAGTTCCTGCCGGCGTAGGCGCCATGGCGGCGATATTGGGTATTTCTCCCGCAGTCGTTGCAGATGCTTGCAAACGCGCCGCAGAAAACGAAATTTGCGCGCCGGCAAATCTGAATTCGCCCGATCAAACGGTGATTTCCGGCCACGCCAGTGCCGTAAAGCGTGCAGTAGAAATTGCTTCGCAACTTGGTGCAAAGCGTGCCGTCATACTTCCCGTTTCAGCTCCGTTCCATTCCGCATTGATGATGCCGGCGCAGGAAAAACTCGAAAATGATTTGGCAAAAATCGAATTCGCCGATTTGAAGTTCCCGCTGGTTACCAACGTGGACGCGGACACCGAAACTCTTGGCACTGAAGCGCGCGATGCGCTGGTTCGCCAGGTCTCCATGCCGGTTCGGTGGGAAGAATCCATTCGTGAACTGATCGAAGAAGGCGTAAACACATTTGTGGAAGTTGGTCCAGGCCGGGTTTTGACGGGACTGCTCCGCCAGATCGAGCGCTCGGTAGCTGCGCTCAACATCGAAGACGAGAAAAGTTTGGCGATGACGCTCGACAAAATCGCGGGAGCCAAGTCCGACGCGGCGTAGCTATGGCGTATCCTAGCACGGACGTTTGTCGGTGCCAGCGGTGCTGACGGAAAGGAGCACAGGCTCAAGTCTGTGCTACGGGTAGTGTCGGGAAATGTTCAGCCTGAAGGACAAAGTTGCAGTGGTGACCGGAGCATCGCAGGGCATTGGCCGCGATACCGCGCTTGCCCTCGCTGAAGCTGGCGCCAAAGTCATAGTCGCCGCCCGCAATGAAGAAAAGCTCGCGGTGCTGGTGGGCGAAATCACAGCAGCTGGCGGCGAAGCATTTGCGCTGAAACTCGATGTTGCGGACGCCGAACAGGTAAAAGTTGGCTTCAAGCAGGTCATCGAAAAATTTGGCCGATTGGATATTCTAGTCAACAACGCGGCCGTCACACGCGACGGCCTGGCCATGCGCATGAAGAAAGAAGACTGGGAGACTGTGCTTCAAACCAATTTGACCGGCGCGCATTTTTGCATCCAGCAAGCGCTTCCAACCATGATGAAGGCCCGCGCCGGCCGCATCATCAATATCTCGTCCGTGGTCGCGCAGAGCGGAAACGCCGGCCAAGCAAATTACGTGGCGGCAAAAGCGGGACTGATTGGACTCACCAAAGCAATCGCCATTGAAATTGCTTCGCGTAACATCACCGTCAACGCCGTCGCGCCTGGCTTCATCGAGACACCGATGACCGACGTGTTGCCCGATAAAGTCAAAGAAGAATTGAAAGTGCGTATCCCGCTCGGCCGTATGGGCTCGGCCCGTGACGTGGCCGCCGCCATTGTTTTCCTCGCAAGCGACGAAGCTGGCTACATCACCGGCCACGTTTTGAACGTAAACGGCGGTATGCATTTGGCATGAGTGAGGACTACTACGCCTCATGGGCCGTCTATTGAAAGCGCAGAAATCTGTCATTGCAGATGACACTGGGTTTTTTTATCGCGATTTTTTAGTTCGGAGCCCTTGCGCAAGGTTTTTTGTGTCCGCGTTGTGGAAACGTTTTGCGTCCAAGTGGTGGTATCACAAGGGCATCCTTTCGCGAGGAAATGCGCCCTTTGCGGGTTAGCAAAGTTCACGCGAGACAACGCGCGGTAAGTTGACCTAGCGTCAAGCCGTGCTTAGAATGGGCAGGTTGCCCAAAGTGACTAGAAACGAACCATAAAGCGTGTTTGCGGTACAACGACTTTTAGCAAAAACAACACAAGTCCCGACCCGTCGGGACGGAGGAATACGAATGGCCAGCGTAGAAGAACGCGTAAAACAGATAATCGTCGAGCAGCTCGGCGTAGATGAGGCGGAAGTGACGCCGACAGCATCGTTTGTGGACGACTTGGGCGCGGATTCGCTGGACCAGGTGGAATTGGTGATGGCATTTGAAGAAGCTTTCGGCATCGAGGTTCCCGACGAAGACGCCGAGAAGATGACTACGGTGAAGGACGCCGTCGAGTACATTGATAAGCACGCCAAATCGAAGTAAGCCTGCGCGTTCCGCGCGGCATTTCATGACGACAGGAGCCGGGTTACCGTGACTCGCCGGGTAGTAGTAACGGGAGTTGGGCTGGTCTGCGCGCTGGGTATCGGCACAGACGAAAGTTGGAAAAATCTCATCGCTGGAGTAAGCGGCGTTGGGCCCATCACTCACTTCGATGCGTCCGCTTTTGACTGCAAAATCGCGGGCGAAGTGAAGAACTTCGATCCGTTCCTCTGGATTGAGAAAAAAGAACTGAAAAAGATGGGCCGCTTCATCCAGTTGGCACTGGCCGGTGCGGACTTTGCGGTGAAGCACGCGAACTGGAAGCCTGAGATGTCCAACTTGGAAGAAGTTGGCGTCTATATTTCCTCCGGCATCGGCGGGTTCGACATCATTGAACGCGAACACGGCAAACTTTTGAGCGGCGGTCCGAACCGAATTTCTCCGTTCTTCATTCCTTCCGCCATTGTGAATCTTGCCTCGGGTCATATTTCCATCCGCTACGGCGCGAAAGGTCCGAACTCCGCCACCGCCACCGCGTGTTCCGCTTCGGCGCACGCCATCGGCGATTCTTTCAAGATTATTGAACGAGGTGCTGCCGATATGATGATCTGTGGCGGCACCGAAGCGACGATCACCCCGATGGGTGTCGGCGGGTTCGCTTCGATGAAGGCGCTCTCCACGCGCAACGACGACCCCGGTACGGCCAGCCGCCCTTTTGACATCGATCGTGACGGCTTTGTCGTCGGCGAAGGTGCCGGAATTTTGATCATGGAATCGTTGGAGCACGCGACTAAACGTGACGCGCCCATCCTCGCGGAGATTGTCGGCTACGGAATGTCTGGCGACGCTTATCACATCACGCAGCCAGTCGAGAACGGCGATGGAGCATTTCGCGTGATGCGTGCGGCTTTGAAAGACGCCAAGCTTTCAGCGGACGATATCGGCTACGTGAATGCCCATGGAACGTCTACTCCAATCGGCGACATCATTGAAACCACTGCCATGAAACGCCTGTTTGGCGAGCGCGCATTCAGCAAGAAGCTGCCAGTGAGCTCGACGAAGTCCATGACCGGACATCTGCTAGGAGGCGCGGGTGGTCTGGAAGCTGGCATCAGCGTGCTCGCGCTGCGCGATCAGATTCTGCCGCCAACGATCAATCAGTTTCATAACGATCCAGAATGCGATCTGGACTACGTGCCCAATGTCGCTCGCAAAGCGACTGTGGACTACGCGCTATCGAACTCCTTTGGTTTTGGCGGAACGAACGCCGCGCTCATCTTCAAGCGTTGGCCGGGGAAGTAACCGCCACCGATTTCGGCTTCACCGGAATTCCCGCTGGCAGCTCGCCTTCGCGAAGCCTTAAGTCAGCTTGAACGCCGGAGCAATGCAGGATTGAAGGAAGACTCCCGTGAAAATTATTGTTTGCATCAAACAGGTGCCGGCAAAAGATGCGCCGCTGGCCATTACCGGAAGCTGGATCAAGGAATCGGATATCGGCTTTGAGATGAATGAGCCGGACAGCTTTGCTCTCGAAGAAGCGCTTCGATTGAAGGAAAAACATGGCGGCGAAGTGGTAGCGCTCTCTATGGGGCCGGAACGCGTGAAGCAAACGATCAAGGAAGCTCTGGCGAAAGGCGCGGATCGCGGCATTCACATCACTGACGAAAAGTTCTCGGACCTCGATCCTCTCGGCGCGGCAAACGCTCTGGCGGCTGCGTTAAAAGGCGAAAACGCCGACTTGATATTGACCGGTCTGCAAAGTGACGATCAGGGTTTCGGCCAGACTGGCGTCCTGCTGGCTGCCCTTCTTGATAAACCGCACGCTACGATCATCATGGCCATCGAAGTGACGGACGGAAAGCTGAAACTAAAGCGCGAACTCGAAGCCGGTTGGTTTCAATGGATTGAATGTCCCCTCCCCGCGGTTCTCTCGATTCAATCCGGCATCAACAAAGTGCGATACGCCACGTTGAAAGGCATTATGGCGGCCAAGAAAAAAGAAATCGCCACGATTGCGAGCGAATCTCTCGGCGCGAGAAGCGAACCCACCCAAAGAGTTGAAAAGATTTATGTCCCCGTAAAAACCAAGAAGACCGAATTCCTTACTGGAGCGCCCAAAGAGGTAGCGGCTAAGCTCGTGGAAAAATTGAAGTTCGAAGCGCGGGTGATCTGAACATGAAGATTCTTGTCATCACTGAACAGCGCCAGGGAAAGTGGAACAACACCAGTTTCGAAACGCTTGCCGCCGCACAGCAGATCGCCGCTGCCAAGTCGGGAAACGTGTCTGCGCTCGTCATCGGTAAAGGTGTCGATGCGTTAGCGACCGAACTCGCAGGAAAAAACGTCGCCGAAGTTTTGCAAGTCGAACACGATTTGCTCGATTCTTACACGCCGGACGGCTACACGGTCGCTCTTAAACAAGTCATTGAGTCCAGCAAGCCCAATTTGGTTCTTTTTCCGCACACCTACCAAGTTAGAGATTTCGCACCGAAGCTCGCTGCGTCGCTTGGCAAGGGGATGATTGGCGACTGTGTCGGTTACCGCGATGAAGGCGGCAAATTAATTTTCGTGCGCCAAATGTTTCAGGGAAAAACTGTGGCCGATGTCACTTTTCTCGGCCCCGGCCCGTGGTTTGCATCCTTTCAGTCCGGTGCTTTTCGCGCGGATCAACTCGCTGCAGCCGAAGGTATTGCAAAAGCAATAAATAAGGTGTCTGTGGAAATAAAGCCCGAGCAAATTCGCACAAAGCCGCTCGAACTTTTCAAGGAGGCAAAATCCGCAGTTGACCTTACGCAGGCACCTTTGATCGTCGCGGTCGGACGCGGTATCAAGGCTCCGGAGAATATAGCGCAAGCAGAAGCCGTCGCGAAGGCGATGGGCGCGGAAATCGCCGCATCTCGCCCTATCTGCGACGAAGGCTGGCTTCCCATGGAGCGCCAGATTGGCAGCTCCGGCCAAACGGTTGCGCCCAAGCTTTATCTTGCGCTCGGCATCAGCGGCGCAATTCAGCACGTGGTTGGCATGAAAGGCGCTCGCACCATTGTGGCCATCAACAAAGACCAAAACGCGCCAATCTTCGAAATCGCCGACTATGGCGTTGTCGGTGATATTTTCGAAATCATGCCTGCACTCACCGAAGAACTGCAAAAAGCCAGATAACTTCGCCGATCGAATTTTCCCAAGAAAACTTTCTGAGGGCGCGACTCGGAGAGCAGAGACATTTTGACTCTTGCTCTGCTCTTGGAGCCGCTTGAGACTTGCAACCCCCGGCAAGTCGGAGGAGCCATGTCTGAAGCGCCGTCTTATCCATACGAAACACGCCTCAATATTTTCTATAAGCCACTAGAAATCGTTGAAGAGCGGGTTCTTTCCGACCAATGCGAATACTCCTGGTACAACCAAACGCTTTGCCAGGTGAACGGATCGGTTGTACGCCTGGGCGTCGTACAAGGCGAATATCACTGGCACAAACATGACCACGATGACGAATTCTTTTACGTGGTCGAAGGGAAGCTCCTGATCGATCTCGAAGAGCGAACAATGGAACTCGGTCCCCGGCAAGGCACAGTCGTACCCAAAGGCGTGCTCCACCGCACGCGAGCGCTGGAACGCACCGTCATGCTAATGGTGGAAAACGCAGGGATCATTCCCACCGGCAGTTGAGCATGCGGCGCCCGATTGTAACGCGGGTGTCTGCTAGAATATGAGCACGATGTCCGCAGAGCGCGAGAAGTTGGAGGCCGACGTCCTGATCGTCGGCGCTGGACCTGCCGGACTCAGTTGCGCTCTCCACCTCGCTCAATTAATCAAAAAACACAACGAAGCAGGCGCGAAACCAGAACTCTCCGCGGAAAATATTTACGTACTGGAAAAAGGACGCGACATCGGCGCGCACCAGCTTTCCGGCGCGATCATGAATCCGAAAGCGCTCGCCGAACTGGTCCCGGGTTTTCAAAATTCTGCGCCGCTCGATACACCGGTTACCGATTCCGCCGCGCTCTTTTTCACGGAAGGGTCCTCATTCCGTTTCCCGATCACTCCGCCGCCATTCCAGAACCGCGGAAACTATGTCGTCTCCCTTAATAAAATTGTGAAGTGGCTCGGCGGCCTGGTCGAAGGCGCTGGCGTAAACGTATTCAAGGAATTTGGCGGCGCGGAACTTGTTTATGAAGGAAATAGGGTGGCCGGTGTCATAACGGAGGATAAGGGCTTAGATAAAAATGGCAAACCCAAGGACAATTACACGCCCGGGTACGAGTTGCGTGCAAAAGTGACGGTCCTTGCGGAAGGAACGCGCGGCTCGCTCACAAAAAAGCTCGTCGCCGAAAAGAAACTCGACAACATCAATCCGCAAAGCTACGGCATTGGCATCAAGGAATTGTGGGACGTCCGTCCGGGCGCAATTGAAGCCGGTTATGTTGCACATACGCTTGGCTGGCCCGTATCTACCGATATGTACGGCGGAGGCTGGATTTACGGGCTGTCCGACAATCGAGTTTCGATTGGGCTGGTCTTGGCGCTCGAATACGCGGATCCGCAATTTGATCCACACGCCGCTTTTCAGAAGTGGAAAACGCATCCGCACGTGAAAGGGATTTTGCAAGGCGGCAAACTGGTCCGCTACGGCGCCAAGTCTTTGCCGTATGGCGGCTGGTACGCCATGCCGCGCAATACCGTGGATGGGGTGCTCATTATCGGGGACTCTGGTAGTTTCCTGGATTCGCAGCGGCTCAAGGGAATTCATCTGGCCATGAAGAGCGGAATGCTCGCTGCCGAAACGATCTTCGAATCACTGAAAGCAGGCGACACATCCACGAGAACTCTAGGCACGTTCCAGCAGCTGGTCGAAAGTAGCTATATTCGCGACGAAATGTGGAAGGTGCGCAACTTCCATCAGTCGTTCCAACATGGAATGTTTCGCGGGTTCCTACACACTGCATTCCAGCAAATCACGGGAGGCCGCGGTCTCATTGACCCGATGCGCGCCGAACCTGGCTACAAGCACTACAAAAAGCTCGATGCCGCCCGCAGGAATTCACCTTCCGCTGAAGATCGCTTCAAGGGCGACGGCAAGCTGACGTTCGATCGGCTGACTGACGTCTATCACTCCGGCACCCGCCACGACGAAGATCAACCTTGCCATCTGCATGTGCTCGATACCAACATTTGCGTGAAGAAATGCGTCGAGGAATATGGCAACCCTTGCCAGTATTTCTGCCCCGCTGCCGTATATGAAATGGCTAAGGAGTCGAGCGGCGCGCAAAAACTAAAAATCAATTTCGCAAACTGTGTCCATTGCAAAACCTGCGATATAGCCGATCCTTACCAAATCATCGACTGGGTTGTTCCAGAAGGCGGCGGTGGTCCAAACTACGAAGGCATGTAGAACTGCAGAGACTATCGTCATTCACGAAAAAGAAAAGAGCCTGCAGAAACTCTGCAGCGCCCTTTTCTTTTAAAAAAGGTAAGACGTCTAGTTCGGCAATAAGCCGTACACGTCCAGCTCGCCCAACACAGTGCCCGAACCTTGAGAAGTATCGTTACCTCGCGTGCCCACGTACACTTTTCCATTCGCTACCGTGGGCACCGCAAACTTCACCGAGTTTCCAGGCTTGTTGCTGCCAGTATTTCCATCCGAGCTGTCCCACAACTCGACGCTAATATCCGAAGCCGTGAACGCGTACAACGTAGCGGGTGTCGCTGGACGCGAGCCCGAGTTGTTCGTTCCGAAGCCGGAATTATCCGTGACCCAGACGATTCCGTTGGTGGTGCCGCTGGACGAGACCGTCGGCGTTCCGCCGGGGAAGCCAAGTCCTACGGTAGTCTGCTTCGGGGTCGTGTTGAACTGACCCGTAACCGGATCGAACGTATATGCTTCACCCGTCTTCGTGCCGCTGAAATTTACGCCAAAGTAGTACATGGTGTTGTTCCAGAATGCGGGTGTGGAGAATGCCCGGCCCGAAGAAGTCCACATTTGAACCGCCGCTGAATCGTTTGCTGAATTGAATCCGCCCATGTTGTCGCGGTTCAGCATGTAGAAGGTGCCGCTCTTTCCGGCGCCGACCAGCAGGTGAGGCACTGGCCCTTGAGTCTGATCGATCAGCAGGGAAGTTCCGCCCGCTCCAACGTCGGTGTCTCCCGCATCCAGATTCGATTGGTTGTGCGGCGTAAAGAATCCGGTGACTGCCAGCGAGTTCGACAACTTGATGTAACTGTTGCCGTAGTTCGAACCGCCACTGCCTGCGTCGAAGATGCCGTTGCCGGTCATCAGGAACAGGTTTCCCGCGCTGTCGCCGGCCGGGGCTCCGCCAGACATCCAGATTCCCGCGCGACAGTAGCTGAAGCCACTGAGTGCGTTCGGCGCGGCATTCCACGTATGCGTTCGCGCCAGCGTCGCTGGGCTAAATCCAATCACCCATCCGTAATACGTATCCACGTCGCCGTGCGACGCCCACGATACGTACACCGTGCCGCCGATCAGCGCCAAACCCGGGCGCTGATTTTCCTTTTTCGGATCAAAGGTAATCGTGCCTGTGCTGTTTCCACAGGTCCCCGAGTAGGTGATCGAACTATCGAGCGTTGCAGGGCTGCCGCTGCGTTCCGAACCGTCGGCGAGATTGACGGAGTGGAGCCGCTGCACATACGCTCCACCTGGATTCGTCTTGGTCTTCGTGACGAAATAGATTGCGTTCGTCGATGGGTCGATCACAGGCGTACCGAGAATTCCGATGTCCGGGAAAATATCGGAGCTGCCCAGATCGCTGCTGCTGCCGAATGATTCTCCGGCTGGAATGTATTGCTTGTGCCAGTACGTCACGCAGGGATTCGCGTCCGCGTCAAAAACGTAGATGGAGTCGCGCATGGTCGCAACGACTACCACGTTATGTGTTCCGCCGCCGATATTTACCTTCGGAATCCAGAGCGGCTGGGCATAGAGCGCACCATCGGCCGCGCAAGTGAACAGTTTGCCGAACGTCGCGTTCGTCACGTTGGACGGGGTCAGCGCAAATTCGCGCTGGTTCGCACCATCACGCGAAGTGTTGTTGTGATACGTTAAAAACCCGGCGAGGTCCGTGATGCCAATGGTCGCGCTCGCGGAAACAGTGTTGTTCGCTACGCTCGTCGCCGTGATTGTCACTACTCCCGCGGTCGTTGGAGCCGTGTACGCCACAGCGACGCCGGACGTGCTTGTCGACGGGTTGAACGTGCCGCCTGTGGCCGACCAATTCACTCCCTGATTTCCAGCGTCATTGATGAGGGTCGCCGTCACAGAAAGAGTTTGTGAAGTCGTCAGTCCACCGCGCTTCGGAGAAACAGAAACAGTGATGTTTCCCCCGCCGCCGAGTGTCGATGCCGTGGAAACGTTGGAATAACCGCTCAAATTTCCGGCGGCATCATTAGCGCGGACGCGATAGCTGTAGGACGTTGACGCTGTCAGCCCCGTGTCCGTAAAAGTCGTCGCGGTGGTTGTCGTGCCGATCTGCGCGAAGCCTGAGCAACTTGCTCCGCTGCAGCGTTCGATTCGGTAACCGGTCACTCCGACGTTGTCCGTCGAAGCGGTCCAGGTCAACCCAATTTGCGTGCTGGATGATGCTGTTGCTGCCAGACTGGCTGGCGCGCTCGGAGCTGTAGTGTCCGCACCCGCTTGAGTTGTCGCTGAACCGACGTTCGAGTACGCGCTCAGATTTCCGGCAGCGTCATTCGCGCGCACGCGATACCTGTAAGACGTCGACGCCGTAAGACCCGTATCCGAGAACGTAGTCGCTCCTGTGGTCGTTCCGATTTGAGCGAACGAGGTGCAGCTTGCTCCCGTGCATCGCTCGATCCGGTAACCGGTCACTCCGACGTTGTCCGTCGAAGCAGTCCAGGTCAACCCAATTTGCGTGCTGGATGATGCTGTTGCTGCCAGACTGGCTGGCGCGCTCGGAGCTGTAGTGTCCGCACCCGCTTGAGTCGTCGCTGAACCGACGTTCGAGTACGCGCTCAGATTTCCGGCAGCGTCATTCGCGCGCACGCGATACCTGTAAGACGTCGACGCCGTAAGACCCGTATCCGAGAACGTAGTCGCTCCTGTGGTCGTTCCGATTTGAGCGAACGAGGTGCAGCTTGCTCCCGTGCATCGCTCGATCCGGTAACCGGTCACTCCGACGTTGTCCGTCGAAGCAGTCCAGGTCAGCCCAATTTGCGTGCTGGATGATGCTGTTGCTGCCAGACTGGCTGGCGCGCTCGGTGCCGTGGTATCCGGCGCTGTCTTTGTCGTAGCTGACGATACGTTCGAATACGCGCTCAAGTTATTGGCCGCGTCTGTCGCACGCACTCGGTAACTGTAGGAAGTAGCACCGGTCAACCCCGTATCCGTAAATGTTGCAGCTGTCGTGGTTGTGGCAATCTGCACAAATCCTGTGCAACTCGCGCCCGAACAACGCTCAATGTTGTAGCCCGTCACTCCCACATTGTCCGTAGATGCAACCCAGGTCAGGCCGATCTGGCTGCTGGTTGATGCTGTTGCCACCAGATTTGTTGGAGCGGTCGGAGCCGTGGTGTCTGGCACCGACTTGGTGACGGCCGACGCATTCCCGGAATAAGAACTCAAATTGTTCGCCGCGTCCGTCGCGCGCACACGGTAACTGTAGGAAGTCGATGCCGACAGCCCGATGTCGCTAAACGTTGTCGCCGTGGTTGTGATTCCTACTTGAACAAACGCCGTGCAACTCGCCCCGGAGCAGCGTTCGACACGATAGCCAGTTACTCCAACATTGTCAGTGGAAGCGATCCAGCTGAGGTTGATCTCCGTGGTTGAGGCTGCTGTCGCCGTGAGCCCTGAAGGCGCGCTAGGTGCCGTATTATCCGCTGACGCGGTGGTGGTCGCCGACGAAGTGTTCGAGTATGCGCTGAGATTTCCCGCAGCATCCGTAGCGCGCACGCGGTAGTTATACGCCGTCGACCCCGTCAATCCAGTATCCGTGAAGGTAATCCCTCCAGTTGTCGTTCCGATCTGCGCGAACGTGGTGCAGCTCGCACCAGCGCAGCGTTCGATCCGGTAACCGGTTACGCCAATGTTGTCCGTCGAAGCCACCCATACCAATCCAATCTGGGTGCTCGAAGAAGCCGTGGCCACCAGACTGGCCGGCGCGCTCGGGGGCGTCGTGTCAGAAGAAGCCTGCGTTGTTGCGGAACTGATGTTCGAATAACCGCTCAGATTTCCCGCTGCATCGATCGCCCTCACGCGATAACTATACGAAGTCGACCCGGTCAGCCCAGCATCTGTGAACGTCGTCGCTCCGGTAGTCGTGGCAATCTGTGCGAACGAATTGCAGCTCGCTCCCGAGCACCGCTCAATCCGGTAACCTGTCACGCCAACATTGTCCGTCGATGCTGTCCACGCCAGGCCAATCTGCGAACTCGACGATGCTGTTGCTGCAAGCGCTGCAGGCGCCGAAGGTGGCGTTGTATCCGCACTCGCCGTGGTCGTTGCTGACGCCGTATTCGAATAGCCGCTGAAATTCCCCGAGCCGTCCGTCGCTCGTACCCGGTAGCTGTAGGAAGTCGATGCCGACAGTCCGCTGTCGCTATACGTGGTGGCTGTGCTGGTCGCAGCAATTTGCACGAATGTTACGCAATTCGCTCCGGTGCAACGTTCAATGCTGTATCCAGCAACCGCGATGTTATCGGTCGATGCCGTCCAGGTAAGTCCAATTTGTGTCGCTGTCGCATCGACCGCCACTAGATTCGCGGGAGTACTCGGGGGCGTTGTATCCGCACCAGCCCCGGTCGTGCCGTATGCGGAGTTTGAAGGCGGACTGACATTACCCGCCGCATCTTTCGCGACCACGATGTATCCGAATGTGGTGGAGAGTGGCAATTTCTGGTCTAGATACGACGCATTAGTCGATGTCCCTGTCCCGGAAAAACTTATGCACCCTGTTCCCGTGCACCGCTTAATGAAGTATTCGGTCACTCCCACGTTGTCGGTTGCAGGCGTCCATGTAACTTGCAACGTAGTCGGCGAGAGCGACGTCACCTTCACATTCGTTGGGCTGGTCGGAGCCGTCGTGTCGTTAGACTTGGCGACAGTCACCACTGCCGATCCCGATTTGGAGGGGTCCGCCTGTGATACGGCCGTTACCATTACTGCTGCGGGATTCGGCACTGCGGCGGGGGCGGTGTACATTCCGGCCGCGGAAATCGTTCCGTGCGTGGAGTCTCCGCCAGTTGCGCCGTTCACTTGCCAGGTCACTCCACCACTCGCTGCACCGGTAACGGTCGCTGAGAATGGCTGTGTCTGGCCCAAATTGACGGTGGCTGACGTTGGCGATATCACCACTGTGACGGGATCTTGCGTAGACGAAGCGCTCGACGCGCAGCCCTGAAGAGTAAGCACACATACCAGCAGGATGATGGAAAATGCCGTGAGCTGACGCGGCATTGCCGACCGTTCACTGATAGTCAATTGGATTCTCCGAGTGTATCAACCACAACGAGTCATGAAACCGAAGGGTGCGCGGGCGGGAAATCGCCACCGTTCGAAGGTGCATAAAATATCATGATTCGGCGTCAGTTGGACACGACGAACCGATTTGAACCGTCACGCGTGGTAGAACGAAGAGAGGTACCGGCCTGTACATACGTACAGGTATTGAGATTCATTTCTTATGAGCTTGGTGTCCAGAGATTCTTAAAAAAAGTCTTAACTTTATCCACCATGGAAGATGTAGCAGGTTGGGAAGGCTTAAGGGGCTGGTTTTCCGGCTTGACCACCGACGCGCTCGCGGAGTTTACCGGCAATGCCACTGGATCGCCCTCCACCCGCCCTTCGAAAATCAACGTTGGACGTACTCTGACCCGCCGCACCAGAACAATCAGCTTGGGATCCGGCTCGTCCTGCACTTTGGAATTTGCGTCATACCTAAGCGGCGGCATGAAGACTTGGTACGTCGGCTCGACAGTAGGCTTGTTCAACTCATTCACGAGTGGCTTGGCAGCAGCTTTTGTCGCCTTGCGCGCTTCCGTGCTCTTCTTTACTTCTTCGCTGCTGGCGAGCTTGCTTATTTCCGGTTGGTTCGCACTGGTCGATGCTCCCGCCGGTTCGAACGACTCGCACGCGCATAACCCTGAATTGTTGTGCATCCCATCCAACTGCCCATTCGCCAGCACCACATCCCCACCCTGCGGCACCATCACGGATTGTCCGCCGAATTGTTCCTCCAGATGCAGAGCACCGCGCGCTGCGCGTACGCACATCAGCCCTGGGGTGTCGAATCCGACGAGAACGTCTTGCGGACCGTCCCCAATCGCCACTGTTTTCGCCAGAATTTGTGCGGTGAATACATTCAACGTAAGGTTGCCCTCGATGTGCGCGTGAATTGTTCCGCTGTCGAGAGCGACTGTGAGCGCATTCGCGGACTTGAGCATGGAAATATGCGCCGGGCCACATACTGAAATGCTTCCGCCTTCGGCCAATTCGATCCGCGCGCGTCCAGACTTCACGCGTACATCTACTCCGCTTCTTAGTAAAGTTTTTACTTCGTTTCCTACCACCTGCACGCTCATCGGGCCTTTCACCGCGATGGCTTGCCCTTCAATTGTTCCGATGACTTCGCCCGGCGGTTCCTGCGGCAGTGGCGTAGCACTCGTCGGTCTTAAGCCGGGTCCGGATAACGCGAAAAACGCCAACGCGCCCGTAAACAGGCTCATCCTTCCGCGGCAGACTATTTTCTTGGTTTTCGAGCAGTACATTGTAGACGCCGAGAACCGCTCAGGCTCTCTCTTCTCTATACTATACGTCTGGCGTATCACCGCCACAGGGAAAGATGACGTCTTCTGACCATCCGATAAACCAACCAAAAGTCGACTCCGAGATTCCGGTACCTCAGGAATCGGAAGGCCCGAAGGTTAACGTCCACTACGACACGCGACTACCCAAGCTTCCTTGGTCGCGCCGTATTCAGATACCATTCATTGCCGCGGCCGTTTACTCCGTGATTCGAATTCTGGGTCCTACTCTCCGCTTCGAAGCGGTAGGCACTGATACTTCACAGCAGCAAATCGAATCAGGCCGCCGCAACATTTGGGCCTTCTGGCACCGCATCATTATTCCCATCGCCTGGTACGGCCGCAATCGTGGCATCGTTATCATGAATACCACCGCCTTCGACGGCCAATGGACTCGCAAAGTAATCGAAAGACTGGGATTTGGGACGGCACAGGGAAGTTCCTCGCGAGGCGGTTTGCGCGGTCTCGCCGTCATGGCTCAGCGCATTCAGCAAGGCTTTGATTGCGGATTTACGATCGACGGTCCGCGCGGCCCCCGCTACATCGCCAAGCCTGGCCCCGTTATGCTCGCCAGAAAGACCGGCGCGGCCATTCTGGTCTTTCACATCGGCGTCGAACACGGAAAGACGTTTGAGAAAACCTGGGACCATTTCCTGATGCCGCGGCTATTCTCAAGAGCGGTCATTGTTTTCGCTCCGCCCATCGATGTTCCAAAAAACGCCGACGCAGATCTCATGGAAGCGAAGCATGCAGAAATGCAAAGGGAACTGGAGCGGGTTCGCGACATCGCGGAAGGCTGGTTTTCGTTTAGCGAATCTGAACGCAACCGTTACCGCGTCGAACTCGGAAACTGAGCGGTGGTAACTAGACGTCGTGCCTGGAAAATGCCGACAAGCTAGTTTCTGCTCGGCCGCTCGCCCAGCTTCACGGAAACTTCCATCTTCTTTCCGCCTCTAAACAGTGTGACCGTGACTGTATCACCAGGCCGCTTCTTGTTCAGCGCCACATTCACATCCAGTGGCGTGAGCACCTTTTGCGAGTCAATCGCCGTGATTACGTCTCCGCCCACGTAAAACCGCCGCATTCCCGCCTGTGCCACACGGTCGCCACCCTTGATTCCGGCCTCTGCCGCTGGTCCGCCCCGTGTCGTCGTTTGCACCAGCAATCCTTCCTGTGCGGGCAATCCTAAGGCCTCAGCGAATGATTCGTTGAACGGAATGGTCTCCACTCCGATAAACGCCTGGTGCACTCGGCCATCCGTTATCAAATCACGCGCGATTCGCTTCGCGGTGTTTACCGGAATTGCGAATCCAATCCCAGCAGTCGTTCCGCTTGGTGTGTAAATTGCCGAGTTGATTCCGATTACTTCGCCATGCGTATTGATCAGCGGACCTCCCGAATTTCCTCGATTGATCGCTGCATCCGTCTGAATCGCTTCGTCGATCAATGTGTTTTGGCCGGTCTGAACGGTACGTCCCAATGCGCTCACCACTCCCGTGGTCAGCGTGCTTTGAAATCCGAATGGATTTCCAATCGCCAGCACCTTCTGTCCCACCTGTAATGTCGTCGAATCGCCCAACGGAAGTACCGCTAGCGGCTTGTTTGCCGCTTCAATTTTGATCAGCGCAACGTCGTTCCATTGATCGGCTCCGATGAATTTGGCCGGGTGCCGCGACTGATCGCCGAGCACCACCTCAATGGACTGCGCTCCCTGCACTACGTGGAAATTTGTCAAAATGTAGCCACGCGCGTCCATCACGAATCCCGATCCCGCGCCCTCGACCGGCACCGGATCCATCCAGAAGTCGTACTCCGTCGCCTTGGTAAGGATATTCGCCACGGCAGGGGCGGCCTCTCGGTAGATGCGCACATTCATCGCTTCGTCCCCACTCAATGCCGCGTCTCGTGCTGCGAAATTTACGCTCTTCACAGCCGGAGCCGGGACTTCTTGTCCGCCCGGCACTGCCTCGACGTTGATCGGCTGTCGCGCCCCCCACCGCGCTCCTGCCCAATACGCGCCAAGAATTAGAATCGCGATCGCCGCCAGGGGTCTTAGAAATGAAGTGCCTACTCGTGAGGGCATACGGTCCTCTCTAGTTCTCTCGATTTGCTGATGATAGCTCAATTGCCAATGCAAGTTTTACGTTGCTGAAGAACGCTTCCGAAGTTCGTCTATAACCGCCGCCACCTGCTTGCGTGTTTCTTCCAGCGTTCCAGAACAGTCGATTTTTTCCGTTGCTCTTTCGAGCTTTTCCGAAACCGACATCTGCGTTGCAATACGCCTCCGCGCCTCTTCCGCGCTCAACCCTCGTTCCGTTAGACGCGCCAGTTGCTGTTCCGGCAGGCACCACGCCACCACTACCCCATCCAGCTTCTTGTCTAGGCCGGCCTCAAACACCAGCGCCGCCTCGACAAACGCCGCCGCGTACTTGCCCGTCTTTTCGAATTCGGCGAATTGCCTCAACATCTCCCACTCGACCTTCGGGTGAATAATCGAGTTCAGTCTGTTTAGCATTTCGCGATCTTCGAATACGATGTTCGCCACTGCGCGGCGGTCGATGTTTCCTTCGGCATCGAGGATTGTCTTCCCAAACAGCGACACCACTTCTGCGTACGCCGCACCGCTTTGCTCGATCAATGCATGTGAAACCTTGTCGGCTGCCACCACCGGGAAGCCTTCTTCGCGAAGCATCGCCGCGACAACGCTCTTGCCGCTCGCGATTCCTCCGGTCAGACCGTATCGCAGCATTTTTGATTTAGCGCGCGGCCTGCGCCGAAATGCCCGCCGCCAGCTTGCCGCCCAAACGTCGCAACCGCGCAGCCTTCACCGTATTGCTCATCAACATGGTGATCGTCATAGGACCCACTCCGCCCGGTACCGGCGAGATTGCGCCCGCTGTATTCACCGCATCCGGATGCACGTCTCCCACCAGTACGCTGCCTTTGGCACGGAATTTTTCCAGCCGCGCCGGAAAATTCTTCAGTAACCTCTCCGCTTCCGCCGCGTCCCTCACCTTGTTGGTACCAACGTCGATCACCGTTGCTCCGGCGCGAATCCAGTCCGCTCGCACAAATCCCGCTCGACCGATCGCCGCAACCAGAATGTCTGCGCGCCGGATAATTTCGGGCAATTCCCGCGATTTCGAATGGCAAACCGTCACCGTCGCATTCGCGTGTAGTAGCAGTAATGCCATCGGCTTGCCCACGATGTCGCTCCGGCCCAGCACCACCGCGTTTGCTCCCTCAATCTGGATCCCGTTTCGCCGCAAAATTTCCATGCAGCCCGCAGGAGTGCATGCTACCAACCCCGGCCGGTTGCTCACCAGCATTCCCATGCTGACCGGATGAAATCCATCCACATCTTTCAAGGGAGAAACTGCTTCAAGTACTCGCTTCGAATCCACCTGCTTCGGCAACGGTAGCTGCACCAGAATCCCGTCCACGTTCTCATCTTTGTTCAGATCATCCACTAGCTGCAGCATGTATTCGGTCGTGACGTCCGCTTGCGGAGTATGCAGCCAACTCGCCATCCCCAGTTGCTCGCAAGCCGCTACCTTGCTCTTCACGTAAAGCTGTGACGCCGGATCGGCTCCAACCAACACCGCCGCCAGACCCGGCCGCACTCCTTGCGCGATCATCTCGGCAATTTCAACCTTCAATTCCGCGAAAATTTCGTCGCGAATTTTCAATCCATCCAGAATTCGTGCTGTCATGCAAAAAGCATAGCACAGCGCCCAATCACGTTATGATGTCTCGGCTTTTGGCGGGCAAGCGACTCTCCGGCTCCCGCTCGCGTCAACAAATCCAATCGTTTCACGGAGAATTCTATGAATAGAAGAGTATTCTCGAGGATCGCGATCGCATCAATCATTGCATTGATATTTCTCGCCGTGCCAACTCCGCAAGGCGCTCAACAGCCTGCCTGGCAACCTCCTTCCGGCCATCTCACTCTTGAAGTTTGGCCTGACGGAGCTCCGGGGGCACCAGCAAACTCTTCTCCCGAAGTGGACACCACGACTGCGCAGGACAACCTCATCGCCGGCAAACCGCTCGTCCGCCTCGGCAACGTTTCGCATCCCACACTCACTGTTTTTGCTGCAAAAGAAAATCCTTCCGGCGCTGCGGTTGTTGTTTTCCCCGGAGGCGGATACCGCATTCTCGCTATCGACCTTGAAGGTACAGAAGTCTGCGATTGGCTCAACATCATTCATGTCACCTGCATCCTTCTCAAGTATCGTGTCCCCGATTCTGGCCCGCTCCCCCAATCCTCCGCCGCTCTCCAAGACGCGCAGCGCGCCCTCGCTCTCGTGCGCTCCCATGCCGGCGAATGGAAAATCGATCCGCAGCGCGTCGGTGTCCTCGGCTTTTCCGCGGGTGCCCATCTCGCCGCTGCGCTCAGCACGCATTTCGACCAGCGTCTCTACGGGCCCATTGACGCCGCCGACAAACTCAGTTGCCGTCCCGACTTCGCTGTCATCATCTATCCCGGCTACCTGGCGCTCGCAGAACAAAACTTCGCCGGCAATCCAGAAATCCATCCTAGCTCGCAGACTCCGCCGTCATTCATCCTCCAAGCGGAGAACGATCCCGTCCACGTCGAAAACTCCACCTTGTATTTCCTTCAGTTAAAGAACGCTGGCGTCGCCGCCGAACTGCACATTTACGCCGAAGGCGGCCACGGTTACGGACTTCGTCGCACCCCTCTTCCCATCACTGCTTGGCCTTCACTTGTCGAAACCTGGCTGCACACGATCAAAATTCTGCCAACCAATCCCTGACGAGGAACTAATCTCTCGTCGCGTGATATTCTCTGCTGCCATGGAAGCGAAAGGCCTCACGCCGATTCTCAACGTCAGCGACATCGTCGCCTCGTTCATCTGGTTTGAAAAATGGGGCTGGAAAAAATGCTGGGATTGGGGCACTCCGCCAACCTTTGGCGCGGTCATATCCGGCAAGTGCGAGATCTTTCTCTGTGAAGGTGCGCAGGGTGGCCGCGGTCGAGGATCGAACACCACTACGATGGGAGATGAACCGGAAAGTGACAAAGGCGTCTGGATGTCCGTCTGGGTGGACGACGTCGATTCCGTTCACAAAATTTGCGTTGCGGCAAATCTAGACGTCACCATGCCGCCCACCGACGAACCGTGGGGCGTCCGCGAGATGCACCTTCGCCATCCCGACGGCCACGTTTTCCGCATCAGCAAAGGTACCGGCACAGACTAACGTGGTCCCTGCATAAGGCTCTGAACTTTACAGCGTGCCAACCCGGAAGCGGTCTGCTCCGTCTGTTGTTCGTACTGGCGACATGATATAGATTCGTTACGCTTGCCACGTCTGGCCAAGGAATCACAATGAACAAAGCGAATCTGCGCAATCTGAACCTGGTCCTTTTCGCGTTCGCAGTATTACTTGGCTCTCCCCTCTTCGTTTCGCACGCGGATGACACTTCCTCTCCTCTCCCCGCGCCGCCCATTGCCAAAAAAATCGCCAAAGTGACTGAACTCAACGGCCACAAGCTCGTCGACAACTACGCCTGGCTTCGCGAAAAGTCGAATCCTCAAGTCAAAGCCTACCTTGAAGCCGAAAATGCCTATACCGACGCCGTCATGAAACCTACAGAGCCTTTTCAGGAAAAGCTCTACAAGGAAATGCTCAGCCGCGTAAAAGAAACCGATGTCGAAGTGCCTTATAAGGAAGGCGGCTACTGGTACTACTCCCGCACCGAAGCCGGCAAACAGTACGGAATTCGCTGCCGCAAAAAAGGCATTCTGGAAAGTCCCGAAGAAATCGTCATCGATGTCAACGAACTCGCCAAAGGTCAGGCCTTCATGTCCCTCGGCGCGTACAACGTCAGCGAAGACGGCAATCTCCTCGCCTACACCACGGACCATACCGGCTACCGCCAATACACGCTCGCGGTTAAAGATCTGCGCACCGGAAAATTACTTGGTGACCATGCCGAGCGGGTAGATTCCGTCGCTTGGGCCAACGACAACAAAACTATTTTCTACACGGTCGAAGATGAAGTTTCCAAGCGCGGCTACCAGCTCTATCGCCACACCGTCGGCTCGGCCGGCCCCGATCCTTTGATCTACGAAGAAAAAGACGAACGCTTCAACATCGGTGTCGGCAAATCCCGCAGTAAGGCCTTCATTTTTCTTACTTCGGCTAGCCACACCACGGCCGATGCCCGCTACATTCCTGCCGATCAGCCGATGACCGATTGGAAAATCATCGAGCCTCGCAGACAGGACGTCGAATACTACCCCGATCACAATGGCGACTTTTTCTACCTTCGCGTCAACGACACCGGCCGCAATTTCCGTCTGGTCAAAACGCCTGTCTCCGACCCTGCCAGCAAAAACTGGCTGGAAGTCCTCCCTCATCGCTCGGACGTAATGTTCGAGGATGTGGACTTCTTCAAATCCTTCTTCATTTCATTCGAGCGGGAAAATGGCTTGCCGCAGATCAGTGCTACCGACTTGCAGACTGGCAAATCGCGCCGTATTGAATTTCCCGAGCCCGCCTACACCGTGTATTCGCAAGCCAACCGTGAGTACGACACCACGAAATTCCGCTATCGCTACCAGTCGTTCATTACTCCGCCGTCCGTTTTTGAATACGACGTCCCCGCTGCCTCTAGCGTTCTGCTCAAGCAGTGGGAAATTCCCGGCGGCTATGATCGCAATCGCTATCAGGTCGAACGGCTCTACGCCAACGCGACTGACGGGGTAAAAGTTCCCATCTCCCTCGTCCGTCTGAAAACCACAAAGCTCGACGGCAAAGGCGCACTTTATCTCACCGGCTACGGCTCTTACGGCTATCCCTCGGAAATTTACTTTGACTCGCCGATTTTCAGTATGGTGGACCGTGGCGTGGTCGTCGCAGTCGCGCACATCCGTGGCGGCGGCGAAATGGGCAAAACCTGGCATGACGACGGTCGCATGATGCACAAGAAAAATACTTTTACTGACTTCATCGCTTCCGCAGAATATCTCGTGGCACAGGGCTACGGCTCACGAGATCGCTTGTGCATTGAAGGAGAAAGCGCTGGCGGCCTGTTAATGGCAGCCGTCCTGAATATGCGCCCCGATCTCTTTCACGCCGCTCTCGTCGGCGTTCCCTTCGTCGACGTCATGAACACCATGCTTGACGAATCTATTCCTCTCACCGTTTCCGAATTTGAAGAGTGGGGCAATCCCAAACAAAAACCTGCGTTCGATTACATGCTCAGCTATTCACCCTACGACAACATTCAGGCGAAAGCCTATCCCAATATGCTCGTCCGCTCCTCCTTCAACGACAGCCAGGTCGGTTATTGGGAACCCGCCAAGTACGTAGCCAAGATGCGCGCCACCCGCACCGACCACCATACCCTCATCTTCAAAATCAACATGCAACCTGCGGGTCACGGCGGAGCCTCCGGTCGCTACGACCGCCTACACGAAGACGCATTCAACTACGCCTATTTCCTCACCCAAATGGGCATCAACAACTAACGCTAATTCCTTCGACGCTTGGCTTTCGCTGAACCGCGGGTTTGTTTGATCGCACGCTATACTTTTGCCGGCGACACAAACAGTGGAAGCGGTTTCACCACTCGACTAGACACTCACAAATTCAAATCCATACCTCGTCCCCGACCTTCGGCGCACCACCGCCTGGAGTCGGTACTTGGCTATTGGCGACAGGAACACCTGCTCGCCCAACGGTAAGTCTTCAACCCTTACGCCGATCGCCCGCCCGCGCTCATTTCGCATTGCGTTGCGCAGTTCTGCTCGTCGCGGCAGACTTCGGAACCTGGACGCCCTATCGCTGTCGCAGCTCCCCTGGTTAGTTGGTGGATGAAGGTACGCAGACCAATCTTTAGTGGTAAGAATTAACAATTAAATATTGCGGTCTTGATCGAAACCCACTCACTTGCCGTGCGCGGGATCAATCCTCAAGAATCGCGCCGCGTTGTTATACAGAATGTCGCGCTTCTGTTGTGGCGTCAGGTAATCCGCGTTCTGAATGATGCTGATCGAATACGCCATCAGCTTCGGCCAAATCAACTGGTCCGTGCCGAACATTACCCGGTCTTCAAATCCCGCCATCAACTAAACGCTCGATATACCGGTTCACTTCTTTGATCGGATAGCTCCAGATCAGTCCCGCAACGTCCACGTAAACGTGCGAATTCGCCTGCAGCAGTGTGAGCATGTTGTCGATCATCGGATACCCTGCATGCATCACTTGCACCCGCAGCTTCGGGTGTCGCGCCAAAAGTTCTTCCAGCAGCAGTGGGTTTCCCATCGACCCGCGGAATTTCGGCATCATCACGTTCGCGCGTCCCGAACCGCCCGTACCCATGTGTATCGCTACCGGTATATCCAACTCTTCCGCCAGCGCGAAATACTGATCCACCGACGGATCGCTTGGCGAAATATCCTCATATTGCAATCCGATCTCGCCCATTACTTTGAATCCGCCACTCGTGAAATCTTTTCGCAGCTCTTCCAGCGCAGTTCGCTGTCCCGGAGCCATTCCATTCTGGAAAGACGTGCCAGGAATAATTCTCGCCGGAGCGGCATCCTTCCACTTCTGCACGCTGGCCGGATCCCCAAACGCCACCGCAGTCACGTTCAGCCGCTCCATTTCTGCGAGAACATCTTTCATGTACTCGCCCGGAGCCGAGGGATAGAGTGGCGGCGTGCATTGCTCCTTCACCCAGCCGAACGGCTCTTCCTTCTCCTTCGGATCAGACGCCGTGAACTTCGCAGTGTTCGGGCACATCGGCGCCAACCCGGGGAAATTACCGTCGATCGCGTGCACGTGAACATCAATCACCGGTGGAGGGGTTTTGCTCTCGGTGTTCTGAGCGAATGAAGCCCCCGAGCAGCAAGACAGGAATAGCGCCCAGCACAAGAATCTTTCGACTAGCCTCGATGACATTTGCAATCTCCTCCTTCGCGCCGGCGCAACTTCACTTCGTCAGAGGTATATCACAGCTCCCATCTTCCCGCGCATTCTTGCTACTATTCTTTTCCTTTCTCGCCCTTGTGGGAAATGTCTTAACAGCCTCAACGAATCAAGTTCTTGAGATGGCTGCCAACACCCACGTAGGTCTTCACTGCGTCGCTAAGCTACACTGTTGCGTCGCATCCCCGGGGAACGAGTTGTTGTGCGTTGGAAGGAGTAACATGGCCGCAATGGATGCAGCGAGTTCGGCGAGAGGTTTTAGGGTTCAGCGAAAAGAGTCGGAAGATTGTACTGTGGTGGAATGCTTCGGCCGGCTCACCAGCGAAAATGTGCCGCTGCTGAAAGAAGCCATCGGCGAAGCGTGCGGACGCAAAGGCCGCATTGTTCTCGACTTGCAGGAAGTACCGATGATGGATAGTTCAGGGCTGGGCGCCGTGGTGACACTCTACGTTTCGGCGCGCACCCGCGGCTGCGGGCTCGAGGTGCTGAACGCCAGCAAACAAATTCGCGACTTGTTCAGTATGACCAACGTGCTCTCGTTGTTCGAACCCGCCGGTCGCTGCGGCGGGCGCATGATGTAAGCCCGAAGCCTCTAGCACATGGACTGATCGAACAACAATTCCAATTGTGCCCAAGCTTCCGGCACAACTCTCAGTGATGTTTTTTGCTTTTCGTACTCGAGTGTTTCGTTTTTCGCGGCTTCGCGGCGGCCTTCAGTGCTGCGTTCTCTTTCGCTAATTGGTCGCGGGCAGCCGTCAGCGTTTCTATATCGTTCCCCAATTGCCCATTGTCTTTCTGCAGTTGCAGCACCTGCGCTTTCAATTGCTCGTTCTCTTGCAATGTCTTAGTGTCTTTGCAGGCCGTCAGGGACAAACCTAGTACCATCGCCGTTGCCAGTCCCGCCCATGTTTTTTTGCCAGCCATCGTCACCCTTTTTTTCATCACTCTGACTTGAACCTGGACCCATCCAGCGGGCGGGGAGGGAAGCCGCCGATACCGACTCGGCCAGCCTAATGAACTTTCTCCCTTCTCGCAACCTACTTAAACAACCGTACGGACCTGGCTGGGATGACGCCGAATTGATCAACCTGCAATTCTGGTTTCGAATCAATTCGAATACCTTCGTTTGGTTTCGGGTCTGATGTATCATCTGACCCGTTGCACTCTGCCGAATCCCCGCCGTTGCCCGGAGGCTCATGAACCGTCGCACCTTATTTAAATCTGCCGGCGCATCTGGCTTAGTGCTCGGTTTGGGCAAGTCCGCCGCCTCCGCGATTCCCGAGCACAACTGGGACAAATACGATTGGGGAGCGGGCCCAACAGTTCCCGACCGGCTCTATCAAGGACCATTCCCGCAGTATGGACCTGGCGCAGTGGTTCCCGACAGTGATGTCGCCATGGTGACCACGCCATCCAAAGACATCGTAAGCAACTACGGGATGGGGCTGATTGTCTATGTGTCCGACGACACCGGTCCGCTGGAGATCCCTGGTCAAAGCACGGAAAAGACGCTGGAAGATCTAATCAAGATGCCATTCGTGCAAAAAATCTATCTCCGGCCCAACTGGCGCGAGGTGCAAAAGCGGCCCGGCAGACTGGATTTTCCGGAATGGTGGAAGATCACGTTCGACTTGGGGCGTCGCTATAACAAGCAGATCGGCTTTCGTGTTCAATTGGAAAATCCGGACGTGCCGTACCCGGGCGTTCCGGAATTTCTAATGGACAAAGTTCCCTACGTAAAACTCAAAGGCCAGTGGAAGGGGAATCCAGCTGAGACGCGCTACAAGAAAGATCAAGTTGTGCCACGTTACGACGTTCCCGCGTATCAGGCTGCATTTCGCGAATTGAACGAACTGCTCGCTGCGGGACTGAACGGCCATCCGCAAGTCGAATTTATGGACACGATGATGTACGGCTTCTGGGGCGAAGGTCATACCTGGCCGTATGAAGGGAATCCGTTCCCGAGCCAATTGGTTGCAGAGCAGACTTGGATGTCGATGCTGGAGTTGCAGCTCGAGAAGTGGACGCATGTTCCGCTGGCGACGAACACCCAGCCTGACTTCAGCAACGTCGGCAACGCGGAAATGCTGGATCGTACAGTCCGCAGCGGAAACTGGCTGCGTACCGACACGATCTTTATCGAGAACACCCAAATCGAAGCGTTGAGCTACCGTCCGGCGTGGTCGGCAGCGATCTGCGAAGTAGGCTTCACCACCGGCGAACCAAATCAATTGCGCGTGGACGAAGACGGAATTACCTACAACGAACAGATCATTTCTCACGTGGCGGATGTAGGAGTCAATTATCTTTCCGTTTGGAGCTGGCACAACCAGTCCGCTCGTAGCATTTTGAGTTACTACGAAAAGTTTCCCGAACCGATCGATGCCATGGCCCGCAAAATCGGCTATCGCATTCGGCCATCGTTTATCTGGACATTCCGGCGAGACGATGTTCCGGGCCTGGTAGTCGGACTCGCTAACGACGGCATAGCCGGTGTGCCCGGGGTGCTTCGAGTTACCGTGTTCAGCGAAGACACAAAGATAAATGTATCCGGCTGCATTGACGCCGGCTATCCGAAGCCCATCGGCATTCATCAGGCGATGTTGCAGTTGCCTGCCGGTGCAAATTGGGAAGGCCTGCGGTTAAAGGCGGAGATCGAAGTGAAGGGCAAGCGTTACCCGGTACGTTGGGCCTGCAGGCAAAAGCTAAATCCCGACGGATCGTTAACGCTGCGCCGGAACCACGGTGAGCAGGCGCTCGTATAAGAGAGCAATTCGCAAGGATATTTAGGAGCACAGTTGAGCTCAGACGTAAATCGTCGTGATTTTCTAAAAACTGCCGCGGCAGCGGGGGCCGCCTTGGTCCTACCCGCTTCTGCGCAAATTACTGCACCTTCCAAAATGATCGGCATCCAGGTGGGAGCCATTTCCTTTGTCGACGAGGGCACTGAGAAGGTTCTCGATATTCTTCAGGAACGCGCCTGCGTAAACACAATTTTTCTGGCGGTATTCACCTATGGTCGCGGCATCGCGGGACGACAAATTCCAGGCCAACCGTTGCCCGATCACGGCAAGCAGGAGTACGACCTTAATTTTCACGGCGGCAACTTCGCCACGCCTCATCCGCAATACTACAAAAACACGGTTCTCACCGGGACGCGCGCGCCGGATCATGGCGACCTGGACATTTTGGCCGAGGTGCTGCCTGCGGCGAAAAAGCGCGGAATAAAAGTGGTCTGCTGGCTCGAAGACGTGTTTCGCACCGACTTGCCGAACATTGCAAAATTACAGGAGAAAGACTTATACGGACGAAACGCCGAAACGCTTTGCGTCAACAATCCTGACTATCGAAATTTTCTCACCGGTCTGGTCGAAGACTACACGCGCTGCTACGAGATCGACGGAATCATGTGGGGCTCCGAGCGGCAAGGTGCACTCGCGGATAGTCTGGGAGCTACGCATGACGTTCCGCCCGTCGATCCGGGCCAGGTCACTTGCTTTTGCCAGTTTTGTCAGAGCAAGGCCAAACAGGGCGGTATCAATGTCGAGCGTAGCCGGCAGGGTTTCCTGGAATTGGAAAAATTCGTTCGCTCCGCGCGTAGCGGCCATCGTCCCGTTGACGGCTACTACGTCCAGTTCTGGCGGCTGCTTTTGCGTTACCCGGAACTGGCTGCGTGGGAAATGCTTTGGACGGACAGCCTTCGCGAAACCTACGCTGCCATCTACAAAACGGTGAAAGCCGCAAAGCCGGGCGTGCCTGTTGGCTGGCATATCTGGCACAACAATTCCTTTAATCCAATTTATCGCGCCGAACAGGACCTTCGTGAGCTCTCGCAATATTCAGACTTCATTAAAGTTGTGATGTACAACAATGTTGGCGGTGAACGCATGGCGCTCTATGCCGACAATATTGGTTCGACGCTTTACCGAGATCTTTCAAAACAGGGTCTCCTCGATTTTAATTACGCAGTGATGGGTCTGAAAGAAGGCAGTTACGCCGAGATTCCACACCGCGGCCTTTCGGCTGATTACGTATTCCGTGAAACAAAACGCTCGCTCGACGCAGTCGCCGGAACGGAAACGCTGATTTGGCCGGGCATTGATATCGATATCCCGACCGAGGCCGGCGACAGCAAATGCACGCGGCAAAGCGTCAAAGACGCAGTCCTGGCCGCTTTTCACGCGGGCGCGCCAGGAGTCCTGCTATCTCGCAAGTACTCAGAGATGCGTCTCGACGATCTCAGTGGCGCCGGCGATGCCATTCGCGAGTTGAAACTTTCCGTCTAATAGAAATCTGGCGGCCCGGCTGGCGCAACTAAGGTCTACTGAGAGGGATTGCACTCAACACTTCCAAAGACTTCACCATTCTGACCCACCCTGCCGCACGTCTGTCGTGTGGGGCGACCAACTTGAACGGACCCTGTTTTTCACCCAAGGGCAGCCCGTTTAGCGTATCGGCGACGATAACTTCTGAATCTTGGATACTGGAGTCTGATTCGGCCAGCGAGAAAACTACCTTGTCGTCGTCCGACGCTTCAGCTAAGACATAAATTGCCATTGCTGCGCCGCGAAGTTTTTCATCTTGCGGCACGCCAGCACGATGCGACAGCTCTCTAACGGCAACTCCTTCATACGTTTCTTCTTTCTTATCGTGGGGGTTGATGACTTTCAGAGTTTGCCGCGGCGTCCCTTTCAAATCGATTGGCGTTAGCGTCAGCGGTGTGGCGACGGCGCCTGAAATGCGTAACTCAGGTGTCGAACCATTCTGGGTATGCGCACTAGGCTGATCACCGAAGGACAAAATGAGCGCAACGGCGACAATCAAGCTGGTTCGCACCGAACTAGTCCTTTTCGAGCATTACTTCGGTGGACTTAATGACTGCCTTGACCGTGTCGCCGATTTTGAGTTTCATTTTGTCTGCGCTGCGTCTGGTGATGACGCTCTCAATCAGAGCGTCACCTACGCGTTCGGTTTCCATCAAGGATTCCCGCTGCGCGCTATTCGCTTGACGACAGAGCAAGATTCCAAGCGAATATTCACTCGGACCAATTCGCAGCTTTTTGCCTCTCTTGTTTCTTCCGCTTACTCTCAAATCTGTGGTAATGCTCTTACATCGGCATCAGCATCGAAAAATGGTTGCATCCGTGGTTCCCACTCAGCAAAACACGTTCCGGGAATTCAGCGTCTACGACGAAACGCGGCACCCTGCAGACTGGACCTCACTCGTGGGGCCTACGCAATGCGCCGTGTTCTTCAAGGACGTGAACACGGCTAACCCGCTTACAACTGACGGTACCGAGATCGCAAACTTGCGCGATTGCCGATTTCTACTTTTCGACCATCTAGAAGATGCGCGCGCATTCTGTGAAGCTCAAGTGCAGCGCTATCCTTTTATGTGCGGCGAGATTTTTGATGCGCGAGGCAAGGCCAAGCCTCCTTTGCTCGTCATCATGCATCCCACCGCCGCTCGAAAAGACGAGCTCAGTGCAACCTGGGTAAGGCGACGCAAGATCGCCGCAATTGCTTCGCTTGTCGCAGCTGGTGCTTTATTTTTTGCGGACTGGCGATCCGAGTTCGATCTGTTGTGGCCCTCTCTACTGGCGGTAAACTTGCTCCCGCTCGGCCTGCGGCTTCTCTACTGGAATACGGCGAGCGCTGAACGCAACCAGGCGCAAGCGAAGCGGGTCGAAGAACATCTGCAACGCGAAAAGGATTCACTTGAAAGCCGCAATGAGCCACGCTGACAACATCGCTCGCACCCTTTCGCGGAACCTCGAAATCTTTTTCGCGCGGACGTAATGCGAAAATCGCTCGTCACCCTCTTCTACGCGGTAAGTTTAATTGCGGCAGTCGGTATTTTCTTTGGCATTCGATCAGCCGGACTCAGGCATTCTGCGCCTGCAGCGAAGCCACTTCCTCAAATTGTCGAAGCATTGCCGCCGGTTGAAACGCCCGGAGTCTTGTGGCATGTCCTCCTCGCTTTGCTCATCATCGTAATTGCTGCTCGCATTTTGGGAGCGGCGTTTCGCTGGCTGCATCAACCGCAAGTGATGGGCGAAGTGGTTGCCGGATTGCTGCTTGGCCCTTCTTTTTTCGGCTGGCTCGCGCCGCAGCTTTCTTCGCAACTCTTGCCGTCGTCGGTAGCGCCGTTTCTGGCGGTCATTGCGCAGGTTGGCATCATCCTCTTCATGTTCTTGGTTGGATTGGAACTGGACACCGGCTTGTTGCGGCAGCGGACCAGCGCCTCGATAGCAATTTCCCACGCCAGCATCGTTGTGCCATTTCTCCTCGGCGCTGGCCTCGCACTCTGGCTGTATCCGCATTTCGCTGGCTCCGGTGCTTCCTTCACCGCGTTTGCGCTTTTCATTGGCGTAGCCATGTCGGTCACTGCTTTTCCGGTCCTGGCGCGGATTCTTACCGACACCAAAATGCAAACCAGCCGCATGGGCGTGCTGGCCCTGGCATGCGCCGCAGTTGACGACGTCACTGCCTGGTGCCTACTGGCGCTGGTGGTCGGAGTCGCTCGCGCTCAGCCGGGTCGCGTTCTGGTAACCGCCGCGGAAACCCTGGTTTTCGTGCTCTTTGTGATATTGATCGCCCGAAGAGGCACGGTGTGGCTAGCCCGCCGCCAGGCCTCTCTGGGCCGAACCTCACAGCAGATATTTGCCCTGGTCTGTATCTCTTTGCTCGTTTCCGCGCTGATTACCGAGCGCATTGGAATTCACGCCCTTTTCGGTGCATTTCTTCTCGGTGCGGTTGTTCCTCACGACTCTCAGCTGGCCCGCGATATCCGGGAAAAGTGTGAGGACCTCGTCGCGGTGCTTTTCTTGCCGGTATTTTTTGCATTCACTGGCATGCGCACGCACGTGGGCCTGCTCAAAGAATCGGCCGACTGGTTGGTTTGTGTGGCCATCATTCTGATCGCATCAGCTGGTAAGTTCGGCGGCAGTTTTTTCGCTGCGCGCGTAACTGGATCGGACACCAGAGAAGCTGCCGCGCTTGGCATCCTCATGAACACTCGCGGCTTGATGGAACTCGTAGTCCTGAACGTTGGGCTCGACTTGGGTGTTCTCTCAC
Source organism: uncultured Acidobacteriota bacterium (assembly GCA_963781385.1). Taxonomy (GTDB): domain Bacteria; phylum Acidobacteriota; class Terriglobia; order Acidiferrales; family UBA7541; genus Acidiferrum. The sequence goes on from CAWAFN010000001.1 coordinate 37,734, forward strand.
CAACACTTTTCGCAATGTTCGTCATCATGGCCGTGGTCACGACCCTTGCCACCACACCCATCTTGCAATTCTTATCGGCTCCTCGCCGGTACGAAGCGCCCTAGCTGCTGCCGCTACCCTTACGGTCACTTCTCGCCCGGTCCTGTTCTGGAACCGTCCCTTCGCCTACTGCCGTTTCTACCCGACCCGGGTGAATCGGTAAAAAAACATTTCCTGGGTCGACGCCGTTCGGTCCAGGCATTTGAAGACAGCCACGGCCGTCAGACCGGTCACACTGAGAATTGACTACGTATCGGCGATACCTTTGTTTTGCAGGAATCGCACCACGACTCTGCGGTTTTCTGCCTGGCCTTCGGTCGTCGCTTGGGGCGCCAGCTGATCGGACGTGCCCGTCGCGCCCGGAGCAAGGATATTCGTCTGCAGAATGTTCCCGTTTTGTTCAAGAAAGGCAAAAACATTATTGGCACGTTCCATGCTTAATTTCTGATCGAATGCCGCACCGTTGCAATCGTGGGTCTAGAATGTTAGAAAATTCGCAAGCGTACTCGCGCTGGCCGAATGTTTACCACGGCCAACCTTCTGAATCGAGCTCCTCTATGGAACGCACAGGTCGTCACTTGCTGTGGAATGGCGTCTTCTTGTTTCTAATCGGTCTATTCACTGGATTTGCCGAGCAGCATTTCGCCAACATCCGTATGGGACTTGCGGCTCATCTCGAAGGTGTCATGAACGGAACATTTCTCATCGCGCTCGGCGCCGCGTGGAACGAAGTGCGCTTGTTGCCGCGAGCGAAGTTGGCAGCCTATTGGATCGTGCTTTACGGCACTTACGGGAACTGGTTCGTCACCACACTTGCGGCCGTCTTCGGCACTGCCGCGCTTTCGCCAATCACCAGTGCAGGACACAGCGGACAGTCGTGGCAGGAGGGACTGGTCACCGCTGGATTCATGAGCGTTGGCGTCACCATCGTCGCCGCTTCGTTGATGGTCTTGTGGGGACTTCGCGCCAAAGCAAAAGCTTGAGGCGTGTACATTTTTGATCGAAATTATCTGCCGAGTTGTGCCAGCGCCGCGCGCAACGGTGCGCTGGAAATTTGCAGCAATCCTGTATACGGCCGGTACATCTCCAAGATCATGAAGATTGCACCGGAGACCGCGACCGCGGACATCGCAATCGAGGAGATCACTATCGCGTTTCGAGGAGCGAAAAGTCCAAAGCTGACAAAAACGACTGCCAACCAAAACACCAGAGTCATTAGCAGCGGCGTGGAAATTGAACTGGATTGTTGCGTGTATTGCAGCCAGCGCGTCTGCCCCAGTGCCCACAGAATATTCAAAGCTTGCGCTTTCAGCGCGTGTTGCGTTTCATCCTTCGGCGAAAGTTCCAGGATCTTGTCGAGTAGAATTTCGGCTCCAGTGGAGGGATCCGGCGGCTGAGCGGAATTCTCTCCCGTCTTTGGCCAGGTCCGGTCCAAAATATGCAATACGGCCGCGCGTAGCAGTTCCCGTGTCTCTTTCGTTTCGGGCCCGTAGTGCGACAACACTCGGTCCAGCAGCACCACTTTCGCGGAATTGTCCATCAACGCCGCGCTCTGCGCGTCATACGAACTTTTTGCGGAGGCAATCAGCAATCCCAGCACCAGCGCCGCCATCGTGGACACCAGGCCCATCCCCAGTTTCACGACGTCCTTTGAGTCTGCACTCAGATTGTGTTCGGGCGATACCGTGCGCAGAAAAAATCCGAACAGTGCAGCGCCGAAAACCAAGGCGAACGCCATCGCACTGACTGCAACGGAATTTGTAAGCACTTCGCCGCCCTCACAGTAGGGACGTCACACACGTTAGTGACGGATTCAAAACGGTTGGTCGGACGTCGTCCATGTCCGGCGCTGGAGATGGTAGGGTGGCCGCAGTCGATATGCAAGCAGGATTAAGTTCGCGACTTTGGTCGAGCGCGCGGTGGTTCGCAGGCGGCTCGCTCGCAGATGCTAGTTCGGATCGGAAGATTCGCTGGGCTTCTCTGAGCGGGGTGGCAGTAGGGGTGGCGGTGAGCGATGCGTTCAGTTTTGCCAGTTCCGCCACCCGCTCCCGTACCTGGTCCGCGTTTTTTGCGTGCGGAACAAGTTCCAGATACATATTTGCCTCGCTGATGGCGGTGGCATAATTATTTTTTTGCGCAAAAATTTCTGCCAGCAAAAGATGCAGTTGCGGAAAACGCGGGCGTACGTCCAGGCGGGCGGCCTTTAATCCGCTTTTTTCTGCAGCCGCCAGATTATTAAGTTGGAAATTTGCGGCAGAGTTATAGAAGAATGCTTCCGCGTAGTCGAGTGGATCGAGATCGAGAATGTAACCGGCGATGTCGCCATATTTCAGCGGATCAAGTTCTACGATATGGTCGGTCAGTGTGATGACCTGGTTCCACTCTCTCGCTTCAAACGCCATTGCCGCCAGTGAAAGATACGGCGGCAAGAACTTGCTGTCGATGATGGTGGCCTGCGTGTACGCCTTGCGCGCCGATTCCTTCTGATCGAGGTTCCTGTAGACTGTGCCCAGTTGGAACCAGGCGTTGGTGTACCGGGGGTAGATCTGCACCGCCTTTTCAAAATACTGCCGCGCATCCGCGAGCTTGTTTTTCGCTTCCGCGTCCATCCCTTTTTCGTAGGCTTTTCTGGCGTCATTCGGCGCTCTGTACGCGTTGGCGTCCAGAGTCCCGCCCTTTGGTTTTACAGTTCTCTCCACCACGATCGAGCCCACGTCAATGCTGCTGGCGGTAGGAGTGAGGCCCATCAAATAGACGGATTTGGAATGAAACCCAGAAATCGAAGCGCGTATTTCGCAGTTGGTTAATTCCGTTCGGGGAATTCCGGACTCCATCGAGTTGCGAGCCAGTGCCCGCTGGGAGGGGCCATCGCCGCTGGCGTCCACGAATGAATCCGTCCGCGACCCAAGTTCCATGCTGAAGTCGCCGCGATTTGTGGCGTGCACCTGCTGGCGAACCCTGGAATTGCAAACGCGCTCGACCACAGCATCGTGCGGGATCGGTGTTCCATCCTCGGTGGCAATTCTGCCGCGGAGAAACATCACCATGTCTCCGCGGGTCGGCGATGGCTGCGTGCCGAGAGGAGGCGGAACGCCGCCGCGGCCTGGCGAAGTAGGAGGCGGGTTGGTGGGAGGAGGTGGGGAAGGCGCCGGTGGCTTTTGCGCCAATACAACAGGACTCAAAAGCAGCGTTGCAAAAATAATTTCAAGGAATTTGCGAGGGCGTGTTTGCACAAAATTGTTCCGCGGGAGGGACGCCTAAGAACAGACTGTAGAGCGCAAGTTGGTTCAAGTCAAGGATGGGGATGCGAAGGCAGAAATTTTTACAATTGAGACTGGCGAGAGGGGGAAGCGCGTTGCTTACCGAAAATAGCGACAAAAGGTCGTATTCATTCGCCGCCAAGCAACATAACGGCTGGGCACGGAGGCGTAATGGCTGATCGGCTGAGAGCGTGCGCGGGCTTACGAGCTTAAAGATATGGCCGAAGTAGTGAGAGCGACAGCAGCCCGGAGCGAACAACGGAGACTGGAAGGCTGCGGAGCTGAGTGCACGTTCACTTCGCAATTCTTTGCCAGAAGCCGAGCGGTTGTGAAGAGCAAGAGGAAAAAACTTGTGCAAGCATCGCAGCTCTCAAGCACCGCAAAACGAATCTTGAGTGCGTCGACAAAAGTTCGCTACTTGATTCCGAGTTCCGTGTTCAGCGAAGACACAAAATATTTCCACGCCAGATAGTAAAGGATCATCCCGATCGCCACGCCGATTGGCGCCAGTGTCAGCACATGATGTGGAATCGGAAAGTGCAGGAGTTGTGCGACGCAATAGCCGAGAGGCGCGAGAATCAGCGGAAGCAACGCTCCGAAGAATCCCAGAGAAACGCCGCGCTGCGCCAGAAACGCCGAGTGCAGAACGTTCCACAACCCCCACAGGTTGGGAACGAACGCCATCGGGAACACGATCACCCGCTCAATCGGCACTGGAAGATCATAAACGTAACGCATCACTGTATACGACGACATGATCACCAACAAAAAAGCTGTCGGTACAGCAATGCCCGCAAGATACGCGCGAAGCAATGGTCGATTTTTCATGAGGACTCCTGAGAAGCGCCGTTTACATCAAAAATGCCGGTTGTCTAAAAGTGATAGAGCAACGCCGGAATCAGCGCCTGGTAAAAGATCGCAAGTGCGGCCGCAACTCCGAGCAGTGCCCAGTCAAACCACGGAACGCGAACTGGAACATGCTCGAGGCGCCGCCGCATTTCCGGCCAAAGGTCTCGGCGCAGTTCCAGTTGTTCCGCCGGCGGCATCGCCTCGCGCAACTTTCCGCGAACATCGCTGAACTGCTCTTTGCTCCGGTCGCTTTCGTTCGAACCGCTGTCGCTCACGGTCGCACTCCCTGTCGCTCCAGTTTTTTGCGGAGCAGCCGCACTCCGCGAAACATCCGCAGCTTTACTGCGGCCAGCGAAATTCCAAGTGCTTTCGCAATTTCCTTGTACGTCTCATCCTCGATGAGTCCGAGCTGTACTACGATCCGCAGCCGTGGAGGAAGCTCCGCAAATGCGCGCAGAATGCTTGAGCGCGTTTCCTGCTGCACGATTCCGTCGGGTCTTTCCGCCGTGGCGACGTCTTCAATCAGGGGCAACTCGGGTCGCGCCCGGCGAAGGTGGTCGAGTGCTACGTTCGTCGCAATCCGCCGCAGCCACGCGCCGAAATTTCCCTCCGGATCGAAGCGAGCATGTGCACAATGAACTCGCCAGAACGTATCCACGGTCAAATCTTCTGCCGCCGCTGGATCGCGCACGATGCGCACAATCCAGCGGTACACGTCGCACTGATATTTCCGGAAAAGCGACTCGAAGGCATCCAGGTCGCCCGCCGCGAATCGCTGCAGCACTTCCATGCGCCGCCTTCCTCTATTCATCCTTACGAGGCTCGCTGCTTCGAGGTTACATCTCCTGCCAGGACAGCAATGCGGGATACCAGAAGTACAGTCACAACGAACCGGTCATGAATTTGCTAGAGCGGTTCAAGTGGTGGGGAAACCGACGCGTTCGACTAAGGTCGCGAAGCGAGCGTCGGAACGCAGTGGATCAAGACATGGGTCAACTTTCAAGTATGTCAGGCCTTTGTCGCGCACTTGATAAGCGCTTTCCAGCCATTCAAACGCTTTGTCGTTTTCCTGCAAGCCTGCGTAGACCAAGGCGATTTCGTAACGGCCGATACCGGTCTTGTCGACATGCTCTTTTAATTTTGGAACGACTGCGCGAGCTTCGGCCTTGCGGCCCGCACGAGCATAGGCATTGCCCAAGTGTCCGAGCCCATGAGGCACGTTGCCCATCTTCTGAAATTCCTGAATCGCCTTGTCGAATTGGCGTTTTTCAACATGAATAATGCTCAATGCAAACATGGTTTCGAATGGCTCGGGGTGCAACGAAATGGCGCGCTCGATGTGGGCCAGAGCTTCATCGTAATGGCGGGCGTAGTAGTAAATGAAACTAGTATTCATATACGACCTGCTTGAAACGGGGTCCAGTTGGAGAGCCAGCTTCGCCTCGGCCACCGCTTCGTTTGCCAGACCCAGGCGATTGAGGTAACTGGCGTAGGCCCAGTGAACAGCGGCGGAATTGGGATTCAATTCCAACGCACGGCGGAATTCTTTCTTTTGCGTGGTCCAATCCCAGTCCTGATTCATCGCGGCCAGCCCAAGTTCGAGATGCGGTTCGGGCCGCGAATCGTCGATCTCGATGGCCTTGAGCGCGGCGGCCTTCTGCTGGGCAAAGGCTTCGGCGTAGGAGATCATGCCGGCTTCACCCATCCAGCCGTAGGCGCCAGCCAGCGCCGCATGCGCCGCCGAATAATCGGGATCGATCTCGATCGCCTGGCGGAAAAGCTCGATCGCGCCGCCGGGATTCCCAGCGTTCAATAACTGCATGCCATGCAGGTACATTTCCAGTGCGGCAGGAGCCGCGCGCCGCGTTCGCGTCAAATGCGCTTGCTGCTGCGGCGTCAATTCAATTCGAACCTGGTCGGTGATAGCCCGTGCCACTTCGCTTTGCAACTCAAGAACGCTGGTGATGTCACGTTCGTAGGTTTGCGCCCAGATATGTTGGTCCGATCTGGAGTCGATCAGCTGCGCGATGATGCGGACCCGATTGCCTTCCCGCACGATCGAGCCTTCCACGATTCCATCCACATGCAGGTCGCGAGCGATTTCCGGCAGGGTCTTTTTCGTAGCTTTATATGTCATGACCGAGGTGCGTGAAATGACGCGGAGGGCTGGCACCTGACCCATTTCTGCGATGAGTTCCTCGGTCATGCCGTCCGCGAAGTAATCCTGCGCGGGGTCGCCTGAAAGGTTTACAAGCGGAAGGATGGCAATCGAACGAATCTGGGGAGCCGAAGGTGGATTCTTCAATGCTTCCAGAGCTATGAATCCGGCAATGGCCATGAGCACAACGACGAGCACCGCGCCCTTGCGCCAAGAAGCGCGTGCGGATTTTGTCTCCGCAGGGAGCATCGATTGGCTCAGCTCGGCCGTTTCGACATCCATAGATTGTGAAGACTTGGGCGCGAAGGGCTCGGCAAGCTGAGTCGGCTTCTCCGCCTGCCAAAGAAATCTCGGCATGTAGGAGCCGACGGGAAGATCGATGCGAACCAACGGTTCCGGCGCGGACTCCCGGTAATACTGTGCCAACCGGCGCCGTACTTCGGTAGCTTTTACACGGACGACGGCATCGTTCGCGGTGTCATAGTCCACCGGCCGACCGAACATTTCGGCGCCGATCATGCGTTCCTTCAGGGAGTCGGAGCGGTCGGCAAGAGCGTGTTCGACGACCAACTGCAGGAATTCTTGCGCGCGCTTCCACCGGCGAAGGCGGCACTGGAAAGCACGTCGCGCAGGTGTTCGCGGATCAACCCGATTTGATCCGGATTGAGCCCGTCCTGGCCGGCGGATGGACCGAATGGAGTCACTTTTCATCCCTTAAGAAAGACGATATCGCCACGGACCGCCTCCGGGGCCTGACCAAACGCTGCCCTAGTGCGTAAGTAAGTTTTCTTGAATCAACAGGTTGTCGGCAGGGTTCATCAACAAACTGTTTGGAACATTGCGCACTTAAGAATTCTGAGATATGGGATAGAAGCAGCAGCCTATTCCGAGAGATTTCTGAAACGAACCGCCCGCCGTCAGGGGTTCTGAGGTTTGAAATCATGCAGCGAGAATGGCCCCAAGTGGGCGGCAATGGCGAGTCCGTAGAAACATACCCTTTTCCTAACGCCGCCTCGGAATCGGAGTTCGAACGAGCGGAAGCCGAACAGCGGTTTCGCCACATCCAGAAAATGGAAGTGGTGGGCAGGTTCGCGGGCGGAATTGTGCATGACCTGAATAACATTCTGACCGTCATCGTGGGAAGCAGCCAGTTGCTTCTAGATCATCCTGAAGTTGGCCTGTCAGCTGGGCAGCGCGTAAAACAAATTCTTGATGCCGGATACCGAGCCGCCAATTTGACCGGTCAACTTCTGGCATTCAGCCGGAACCAATCACCCCGGCGTGTGGAACTGAACATGAATCGAATCATCGCGGAGAGCACGAACCTGATTCGATTCCTGATCGGGAGCCGAATCGAGCTGACGACTTTGCTGTCGTCCGATTTGCTGAATATTAGCGCCGATCCAGGCCAAATGGAACAGGTGCTCGTCAATCTTTGCGTCAACGCGCGCGACGCGATGCCGCAGGGAGGAAATATCCTGATCGAATCGCAAAACGTGGAGGTAGGTGATATGTCGTCACAGCAACGCTTTCCGATGAAGCCGGGCCCGTATGTACGTTTTTCGGTTAGCGACACGGGCACCGGAATGGATGCAGGGACGTTAGCGGAGATTTTCGAACCATTTTTCACCACGAAGGTCCCGGACCAAGGAACGGGACTGGGACTGTCAACGGTGCAATGCATTGTGAAGCATGGCGGCGGATACGTTTGGGCGGAGAGCGAGCCGGGCGAAGGCTCGGTCTTATCGGTGTATATGCCGGCAGTGGGCGATGAGGCAAAATCCGGAAAACTTCCCGAAATAGAAGCAGACATCTTCGGGACGGAAACCATCCTGCTGGTGGAAGAATGCGCTCCGTTGCGGATCCTGCTGCAGGACTTTCTGGAGAGGCTGGGCTACACGGTTCTGGAGGCCGAAGATGCGGAAAGTGCCCAGCAGATTGCGGAGGACCGAGAGGATATTGCCGTGCTGCTAACCGATATCCGCTTGCCGGGAATCAGCGGGTTGACTCTGGCTGCGAGCATTCGCAAATTGCGACCCGAACTGAAGGTTCTGCAGATGACCGACCCGGCAAGCGGATTTGTAAACTACAGCTTTCCCGGCGAAGACACGGAAGTCCTGAGCAAGCCGTTCACGCCAGCAGCGCTGGGACGAAAGTTGCGAGAGCTGTTGGCGCAGGTGGAGTAAGACTGCCGGCAAAAATTTAGAGAAGAAGAGCGAACCGCGCACAAAAATAAAAGGCCCTCGCTTGGGACGAGGGCCTTTTATTTTGCCTGATACCTCTCAATTCAAAAGCCTGGCGCGCGACCATGTCGCGACAGGTCGCGCTCGACTACGCAGGGTTAGTAAATATCGTACTGCTCCCAGTGCAGAGTGGCGTCGGACTGAATGATGATGTGCTTGTGAGCGTTCTGCTCAAGTTCGTCGATCAACATGGATTCACGAGTCTTGAGCGCCTTGGCAATTTCCGGATGCACGCGCAGCGTGAGATTCGGATTGTCGGGAGCGGCGACGGCCATCTTGCGGGCTTCGTTCTGGATTTCGTAGCACAAGGTGGGAATGGATTTAACCATTCCGGAGCCGGTGCATGACGGGCAAGGCTGGCAGAGCACGCGCTCGAGCGCCTGCTTGGTGCGCTTGCGCGTGATGCAGACCAGACCGAACTCGTTGAAGGAAAGCGCTTTCGAAGGCGCTTTGTCTTGTTCGAGCGCTTGCTGCAGGGCGGAGAGCACGCGTTCGCGGTTGCGGCGTTCTTCCATGTCGATGAAATCGACGACAATGATGCCGCCGAGATCGCGCAGGCGAATTTGCCGGACGATTTCTTTCACCGCTTCGATGTTGGTTTTGACGATGGTGTCTTCAAGGCGCGTGGAGCCTTTGCCAACGAACTTACCGGTGTTGACGTCGATGGCGACCAGCGCCTCGGTGTGATTGATGACGATATAGCCGCCGGACTTGAGCCAAACTTTGGCGCGCAAGGCTTTGTCGAGTTCGTGCTGAATGCCGAACTCTTCAAAGATGGGCTGTTCCTTGGCGTAGAGCTTTACGCGGCTGACCAGCTTGGGCTGGAAGCGGCTGACAAATTCGGTGACCTTGGTGAATTCTTCCTCGTTATCAATCCAGATGGCGGTGAAATCGTCGCTGACGTAATCGCGCAGGATGCGTTCGACGAGATTGAGGTCGCGATGAAGAATCGACGGAGCCTTACGCTCGTCATTCTTGTGCTTGATTTCCAGCCAGGTCTTGCCGAGGAAATCGATGTCGGTGCGGATTTCTTCGTCGGTCGCTCCGCCTGCCGCGGTGCGGACGATGAAGCCGCCGGGGTAACTTCCGCGTGCTTCGCCGACCAGCCTGCGCAAACGTGAACGATTTTCCGCGCTGGCAATCTTGCGCGAGACACCGATGTGATCGATGGTCGGCATGTATACCAGGAAGCGGCCGGGAAGCGCGATGTGACTGGTGATACGCGCACCCTTTTTGCCCAGAGGCTCTTTGGCGATTTGCACGACGACTTCCTGTCCGGCCTTTAACATTTCAGAAATCAGTTGAGGACGACGCGAATGTCCGTGACTGGCGTGCCCGTGTCCAGGACGCCCGCCGCCGCTGCGGTGCTGACCACCGCCGCCGGGACGACGTTCGAAGCGTCCACGGCTGCCGCGGTCTCCGCCGCGACCACTGCGATCTCCTCCGCGGTCTCCACCACGATCGGGGCGACCGCCACGGCCGCCGCGATCGCGGCCGCCGCTGCGGAATGGCCGCTGAAAACGCGAACGGGGATTACCGCCGCCAACGCGAGCGGATTGGCGAGGAAATTCTTCGCGCGGTTCATTGGAGCTTCCGGAAGTGCGCGCGCGCGTTTCGCCGGGAAGCAAAATGACGTCTTCGACGAGCGGAGCGGATTCGCCATCGTGGTGCGATCGATCTCCGCCGGCCGCAGAAATTTCCTGACGATCGCGGGAATGGAGTTCCTCGTGCGATTCGTCGTGCACGTTGCCGTGAGCATCGCCGTGCGAATCGTCATGCGAATCGTCATGCGATGATTCGTGAGAAGCGTCGAGATCGACGTGATCACCGAGGGCGGCAACGTGGAGCGCGTTTTCGTGGGCGGCGTCGGCTTCGGCTTCGGCAACGGCCTGCGGAGAGCTGACGAGTTCCTGAACCTCGTGTTCGTCTTCGTGGCCTTCGTCGTTTTCGTCGCCGTGCTGATCGCCGGCGGCCGCGCGTTCGTTTTCGTCCTCGAGCTGCTCGTCGTCCTCGTCGTCCTGTTCGTCCTGGGCGATTTCAGCGGGAGAGCGGTCGTCGGCTTCGTCTTCTGGCTCCTCTTCGTCTTCGCCTTCGTCTTCGAAGATCGCGCCACCGGAAGCGGTGTCGGCCTGAGCTTCTTCGCGGACTTCATCCTGCTTGGCATCGATGATGCTGGCTGAGAGGTTGGCTTTTTCTTCGTCGCTCAACTCAACGGCGAGATCGGCGCCGGCCAACGTGTCGTCTTCGGGATCGATGTCGGTCTCGGCGGAGATGCGTTCTTCTTCCGTTTCGATGGGGGATTCGGCGCCTTCGGTGCCGCCAGCGAGCAACCAACTAGGCAAACTGCCACGCGAACGGCGAGGCGCGTTGGCTGGAGTGGGCTGCCCCGCAACGCGAGGCTGCGGTTCATCGGGTTCGAGTTGCGCTTCAATGCGTTCGGGTTCGACGACCGGCGCAGGAACTTCCGCAACTGGACGGTTGCGATACTTGGCGAGCGATTCGCCCGGGAGCACGAACGGTTCTTCCGTGGATGCGTCGGATGGAGCGGAGCTGCGCGGCGCGTCGGAACCGCGATCGGTGAAGTCACGGCGCGGCCCGCGATTTTCGTAATTGCTACCGCGATTCGAATAGCCGCGTCCACCACGATCACCTCGATCGGAGCCGCGATTTTCGCCCTGCGGAGCATTGGGCGAAGCGTACTTGGAAGGGGGAAGATCGCGACCGCCCTGACGGAAACCGCCGCCACTGCTACCGCGTCCACCGTGCCTGCGGCCACCACCACTGCCACCGCGTCCGAAGCGGCCCCTGCCGCCGCGTCCGCCAAATTGCGGACGGTCGCCGCGATGGCCACCGCGATCTCCGCCTCTGTCACCGCCACGATCACCGCCACGATCACTGCCACGATCACTGCCACGATCACCGCCACGATCACCGCGAGGAGCGTAGCTGGGCGACGGACGATATTGAGTGGGATTGTAACGAGGACCAAAATTCTGCGGGGCCGATTCGTTCGAATCGGGCTGCTTTTCGTCTTCGGGCTGCGTGTCTTCGAGTCCGAGCGCGCCGGGTTCGGCTTCTTCGACGTGAGTGTGAATTTCCTGGCCTTCGCCGGCGGCGTTGCCAGGCTCGGCTACGGCTTCGTTCAAATCGTGTTCGTTCGAACGGGATTCGTGCGAGCGACCGATGGTTTCGCCGGGCAGCGGCTCGACGACGTGCGTTGCGCCGCCATTCGATGCCGAAGCTGCGGGGGCGTGTTCGTGGCCGTGGCCGTGATCGTAGTCTTCGAGATTTTCAAACACGTCGCTGACGTAGAGAAATGCATCGCCATCGAGGCCGATATCCACGAACGCAGACTGCATGCCGGGGAGGACGCGAGTGACTCTACCTTTGTAAATGCTGCCAACGAGGGCGAATTCTTTTTCGCGCTCGATGTAAATTTCGACTAACTGACCTTCTTCCAAAATCGCGACTCTCCGCTCATGGGATGTCGCGCTGATGACCAATTCTTTAGACATGAAAACTCCTCTGTTTTCAGGCCAGGGTTTGTAAGTACGACTTGTTTACTGCAGGGTTTGTAAGACAAACCCTGAAACCCTGAAACCCGTACCATCTTCCCGACAGTGTCGGGAACAGGACGCATCGCCGCAGGTTCATGCCTTTGGATTGTCCGGAAAAACGGAGCCGGTTCCAGACTTGCTGGAACGCACGCACAAAGCGCGCCTCTAGGGTCAGAGACTGTAAGCACAGATTCTGACACGTGTAGGGCCGCGGCTTGTGGTTCGTAGCCGATGGAGAGATTGAACTCTGCGCAGCTTACGAGGCTGGTCCGTCGCCGAACTGTAACGAGCGGGCGAACGGCGGACGATGCTGTCCTCACTTAAAATTACCTATTCGGCTCAGGTATTTTGCAACTGCAGAAATTGTTCAAGGCTTTTTATAAAGTCCTGAAAACCTGAAACCTAACTTTCTAAACTACAAACTGCTGCACTGCAATTTTTTGAATTGGGATTCCCGTAGAAACGGGAGAGCCAATTTCGGTTCACGGCTTAATTGACGAAGCGGCGAAGCCGGACATTCATCACCAAGCCGATCGCCATGAACACAAACAAAGTGGCCGAGCCACCGTAGCTCATTAACGGCAACGGTATACCAGTTACCGGCATCGCGCCAATAACCATGGCCACATTTACTAAGACGTGGAAACCTAACGCGGCTGCGACTCCCATGACCAGAAACATTCCTGCGCGATCCTTCGCGCGTTGTGCATTCTGAACGAGGCGTAGCAGAAGCGCCATGTACAGCCCTAAGGCAAGCAGCACGCCTTTGAATCCCTGTTCTTCCGCCCAAGCCGACATGATGAAATCGGAATACCGGACGGGAATGTAGCCCAGTTGATTCTGACTGCCGTTGCCGAACCCTTTACCCCAGAAGCCGCCGGATCCCACGGCGATTTTCGATTGCAAAAGCTGATAGCCGGAGCCTTTGGCGTCCTCTTCCGGGTGCAGGAAGGACGTAATCCTTTCTCGCTGATACGGCTTAAGGATATGTTTGCTGATGGGCGGGTAGAACACCGCTCCAACAAGCAAAATCCCCGCCAAAGTAAAAACTGCCGCGTGTTGCCATTTTAAGCCGGCCAGGAAAGCTCCCACGGCAAGCATGGGAACCAGCACGAGAGCCGTGCCCAGGTCTGGCTGCTTTAAAATTAAGGCGAGTGGCACGCCTACAAGCATGCCCGCTTTCAGCAAATCGCGCAGGTCGAGCTCATCTGAGCGCACTTCCGCAAAGAAACGCGCCAGCACGATGATTATAATCAACTTCGCGAGTTCCGACACCTGAAACATTTGCCCCATCACGGGAATCCAGCGTTTGGCACCGAAACGGGAATTACCAAGTACTAGTACTGCGACCAGGGCTACCAGACAAATCACATAGAGAATCAGAGCCTGATCGAGAATCAAGTGATAGTCGACGCGCGACAAAATAAACATCAGGACGAAACCGACGATCAGCCATTTGATCTGCCTGTTGTGCATTCCCGCGAGATTGCTGGCGTGAGTGGCGGAATAGATTTCAAGCACGCCAAGAGCGCAAATGGCGGCGAGAATGGCGAGAAGCCACCAATCGTAATCGCGCGTTCCCGGAGCATCTTTCATCATGGGTGATCTTGATCCTGGGTTGCAGAGTGGGCCGGAGCGGCAGGCGCATCCTGCGGTTTGATTGCTGCGACGGGGGCGACTACTGCGGCGCCGCTGGCTGGACTCGTGCCGTGCTCATCGGCAGTGACGGTGCCCATCGTTTTCTTATTCTTCTTGTCGTAGTAGGCCTTCACCACGTCGCGCGCGACCGGGCCGGCAGCTTCGCCGCCGTGTTGTCCGCTTTCCTGAACGAGAACGGCAACGACGATTTCCGGATTGCGCCTGGGGGCATAGCCGACGAACCAGGCGTTGTCTTCAAATTTCTTTTGTTTGCCGAGACGATTGCGAGTGTCGTATCCAATAACCTGGGCGGTTCCCGATTTTCCGCTGAGTTCGACGCCGGTGAGCTTCAGTTGTGTCCCTGTGCCGCCAGGTTCATTGACGACACCGTACATGGCATCGGTAACTTTTTCGACGGTCGACTCGGAGATAGCGACGCGCTCTTCGCCGACTTTTTCCGCGTCCTTAATCATGTGCGGCTGTTTGAAAACGCCGCCGGAAGCAATCCCGCTGATCATGCGGGCAAGCTGCAGCGGGGTGGTGGTGACAGCGCCCTGACCGGTGGAAACGGAAATGGTTTCTCCCGCATACCATTTGCGGTGGAAGACCCGCTCGACCCACTGCTCAGAAGGCATAAGACCGGACTCTTCGGAAGGAAGGTCGATGCCGGTTTTATGACCGATGCCTAATTTATCGCCGTAGTAAGACAGTCGATCGATGCCCAGCTTCATGCCAACAGTGTAAAAAAATACGTCGCAGGATTTCATGATGGCTTCGCGAAGATTGGTGGCGCCGTGCGAGGTGGCTACCTTTCTTAGAGAAGTAGACCCAACATTTGAACTGGCGGCCGTAGAAGGTGCCGTAGCCGGGGCAATAAGTGGTGAAACTTTCCGGAATGCTGTGATCTTCGAGCATCGCCGTGGCAGTGACGATTTTAAAGACGGAGCCGGGAGCGAGTTGCGCTTGAATGGCGCGGTTGAGCAAAGGATGGAGCGGATCGTCGTTGAGCTGCTTCCACTCCTTGGCAGAAATGCGAACGGCAAAATCGTTGGGGTCGGGCGTGGGGCGGCTGACCATGGCGAGAATTTCACCGGTGCGAGGGTCGAGCGCGACCACCGCCCCAGGACGGGCACCGAGAGATTGCTCGGCGACCTGCTGCAAATCGAAATCAATTGAAAGCTGAACTTGTTTGCCGGGAATCGGATCCTGCTGTGAAAGGTGGTCGACTTCCTTGCCAACGCTGTTGACGATGACGCGGCGCATGCCGTCGGTGCCCATCAACTGATCGTTGTACTGGCGCTCCAGACCGGATTTGCCGACCACGTCACCGGGACGCAATTTTCCGTTACTGGCTTCGATTTGCTGTTCGCTGGCTTCACCGACGTACCCAGTGGCGTGGGCGAGAAAGCCATTGGGCAAATAACGGCGGCGCGAAACGGAAAGCATTTCGAGAACGGGAATATCGGCGCGATGCGACTCGATGAAATCGAGATCAGCGCTCGAAGCTTCCGGCTTAATGACGATGGGCTGAAACTTGGGCAGATTTCGGGTGTTCTGCAGTTGGTCGTGCAGGTCTTCAATGGAGAGGCCTAGGCCGTCGGATATGGCAGGGAGATATTGTTCGACGAGTTTGGGGTCGTCGCGGAGGAGCAGAACGGAAAACGAGGGACGATTATCGACGAGGACGCGGCCATCGCGATCGAGCATACGTCCGCGCGGCGCGATAATGGGAATGGAGCGAACGCGATTCTGTTCGGCCATCTGGCCGTATTTCTCGCTGTCAATGACCTGCAATTTCCAGAAACCAAGCAGAAGCAGGCCGATCATGCCCACGATGATGTAGGAAACGACGGCGAGCCGCGTTTGCGGCAATCGGTTGTCACTGCGAAGAGAAAACGACACGAAAGCAGTTTCCGTTCAGGGCGGGAAAACTCAAAAGGTCAGCAAAAAAGTCGTAAAGGTCCGGCTTCCAGCCACGGAAAATCGCACGAAAAACGATAAGAGAATGTGCGGAGAGCCGAAAATTAGCGCAGAACATCGCAGGTCGCCCAAGCTGCGAAGTCTTTTTAAACGTAACATTTGGATGTGGAGGCTGCAACTTGTCCGCAGGGACAGGTTTCCGCGGTGGCAATGGAAGGAGTCATTGCACTCCTCGGTATGAGCGCGTACAGTTACCCAAATTTAAAATGGCATAGCTGTGAAAATGAGGCTTATCGACGTCGGACTACTAACTTTTCGGCGTGGTGACAACCGCAAACGCTCAAAGTCCCTTAACGCAGTCGATTTCCCCTTACCCAGCTCCCGAACGCATTCGTCTCGACAGCCAATCGGCCGCTTGGCACCTCATCGCAAAGGTACCTCCAGTCTATCCGCCGAGAGCCATCCAGGCAGGCATTTCAGGGACAGTTCGCATACAGATAGTGATCGGCACCGATGGCAGAGTGCAGCATGCGGAAATTGTGACGGGAAATCCAGCGTTAGTGCAATCCGCTTTGGACTCAATCAACAAATGGCGGTATTACCCTGCTGTGCTTAACAGTTCCCCGGTTGAGATTTTCACAACCGTCGACCTCGAGTATCGTCTTACGCAGCAGGTGGTCGTGAGAGGTCCACCGATCGACCCGATTCTGCGAGCAGATATAGGGAAACTGCTGGATATGACTGGCGCCGAGGAACAAGAAGCTCGAAAATTGATGGGCATGATTCGAGGCAGACTTTTTCGATCAATAGGTGACGAGACCGAGCGCAAGAAGTGGATTGATTTGTACGAACAGAAGTTGATCAAGAATTTCAAGACCGATCAGTACCGAGATTGGTTGATCGAGGTTTATGCCCGAAACCTGAGCGACGACGATGTGAGAGCTCTAATCGCGTTTTGCGAAACTCCGAGCGGGCGCCGCGTCTTTGAAAAGATGCCACAAATCTCGGCGAGTCGTGAAGATTTGAGGCAACGTGTAGCCGCCCAACGCCTACCCAAGTTAACGCAGCAGGTTTGCGGTGAAAATGCAGAACTGGCCACAAAGATACCGGAATGCCGCGCGCCTAGTGAGAGTACGTACAGCGATTTGATGCCGTGGACTGAAGTGGTCGTTTCGACTTCTGTCAACTAAATCAACAAAAGACCATTTCGACGGAACTAGAGAAGGGCGGTGGCGCGGCGAGCCCAGGACTTGCCTTTTTCTTTGGCGATTTTTTCGAGGTCGCCGACGTGTGCGCCTGCTTGCGTCAGCACATGGTGTAAATCGTTGCCGATGCTGATGAAGGAAAAACCCTTGTCGAGGAATTCGCCGACGCGCGCGGTGCCGAAAAGGAAGAGTCCGAGGACGACATTGTTTTTGCGGGCGTGTTCGACGAGGGCTTGCGTGGCGGCATTCAGTTCGGGCGAAGTGTACATCTCGGGGAATTTGTATTTGTCGTAGAGGCCCATGGACATGCAGAGATCGTTCTGGCCGAGGAAGAGAATGTCCACACCGGGAACGGCAGCAATTTCGGCGATGTTCTTGATGCAGTCCGCAGTTTCTACCTGCAGCGCGACGATGCCGTTGTTATTCCAGTTGCCGGCGTAGCCGAGAAGACCGTCTTTGTTCATGCTGCGCTGAGGAAAATAGACAGAACGTGTGCCGACCGTGGGATATTTCGCGCAACTGATAGCCTGCTTCGCTTCCGCCGCGGTATTGATATAGGGAATGAGCACGCCGTCGGCGCCAAGATCCAGCGCTTGCTGAATGCCGCCACGATCCGCGTAGCCTTCGACGCGCACGAGCGATTTGGCGCCGCCACTGGCGATTCCAGCCAGCATGGCGGAAAGTTTTTCAAAGCCCATCGGGCCGTGCTGCGTGTCCACCAGGAGCCAGTCGTAGCCGCTGTGCGCGAGTTGTTCGGCAACGGTAGGACTGTGGGAGTTCAGGAACAGGCCCATTTTCGGTTCGCCCGCGCGCAATTGTTTTTTGAAGTCCGCTCCGCTCAATTTTTCTCCGGCCATGGTGGCGCTCCCTCGAATGAATCGATCGCTTTGCGATGTGTAGTCTAAGGCTTCACTACACTACACGGGGCGCGGCGAGTTGCGCAATGCAGAGCGGTTGGCCGAGGGAGTGATCGCGGTTATGTGAAATGTTTTCTTTTAACGCAGAAGGCGCTGAGTTCGGAAAGAGAGTGCAGAGAAGTTACGGTGTGCTGGACTGGATGGCAATTGGTCGAATAGTTGGTCACAGGGAGCGAATTGGCGGGGGAGGGCGGGGAACTCGCGCATATAATTGTTGGAATGAGTCCACAAACACCGCTGCGGCTTGCATTGATTGGAATGTCCGGAACGGGGAAGACGACCTGGACGAAATGCCTTTCGCAGGCGGGAGTGCGCGTGGTTTCCTGCGACGACTTGATTGAGAAAAAACTTGCGCAACGTTTGACGGCCGGCGGCTTCGCAACCGGAATTAATGCAGTGGCGGCATGGATGGGATGGCCGGATTCGGCGACGTATGCAGAACGGGAAGCGGAATATCTGGCGGAAGAGACAGCCGCGTTGACCGAAGTACTGGATGCATTGGAAAAAAAGCCGAACGAAGAATTGATTTTGGATACCACGGGAAGCGTGATTTACACCGGCAATCATCTGCTGCACCGTTTGCGAAAACTGATGAAAGTGGTGCACCTTTCGGCGTCGGATGCCGAGCAGCAACTGCTGGTGGAGAGATATTTGAGGGACCCGAAGCCGGTACTGTGGCGCGGGGCGTTCCAGCCGAAGGAAGGAGAAAGCGCGCGGGAGACGGTGGCGCGCTGCTATCCGAACTTAGTTGCGGCGCGGAGACAGAGTTACGCCGCGCTGGCGCACTCGACGCTGCAGGTGGCAAAGTTGCGCGAATTGCCTCACACCTTTGCGGCGTTTCTGGCGATGCTGCAGCAGGATTCCGAAGGCGCGAAGAATTCTTGAGAAAATCCTGAGATGAGATACCGCAGCACAACCGGAAAGGCACCATTGACTTCGCTGCGCGGCGCAGTGTTGCGCGGACTTGCGCCGGACGGTGGGCTATACATGCCCGCGGAGATTGCGCGACGTTCGCCGGAAGAGCTGGAAGAATTTCGTTCGCTGCCGTTCACGGAAGTTTGTTTTCGCGTGGTGAAACCGTTCGCGACGCCGGATGTACCGGAAGATGTGCTGTGGCAAATCGTGAGCGAGGCAATGAATTTCCCGGTGCAGCTGGTATCGCTATCGCCAGGACTGCATATTCTGGAGTTGTTTCACGGGCCGACACTGGCGTTCAAGGATTTCGGCGCGCGGTTCATGGCGCGCTTGATGGGCTATTTTGTGCGCGGCGAAGACCGCGAGCTGACGGTGCTGGTGGCGACCTCGGGCGATACCGGAAGCGCCGTGGCGCATGGATTTTTGAGCGTGCCGGGAATTCGCGTGGTGATTCTGTATCCTTCGAAGCGGATCAGCGAAGCGCAGGAAAAGCAGTTTACGACGCTGGGAGAAAATATCACGGCGCTAGAAGTTAGCGGGACGTTCGATGATTGCCAACGATTGGTGAAGCAGGCCTTTTCGGATGAAGCGCTGAACAAGCGGGCGTTCCTGACTTCAGCGAATTCGATCAATATCGGTCGGCTGCTGCCGCAGATGTTTTATCACGTCGCGGCGTACCGGCAGTTACCAGTGGCTTCGACGCCGCTGGTGGTGGCGGTGCCCAGCGGAAATTTCGGGAATTTGACAGCGGGATTGTTCGCGAAACGGATTGGACTGCCGGTGGCGAAATTTATTGCCGCGACCAACGCGAACGACGTGGTGCCGCAATATTTGCTGAGCGGGAGGTATGAGCCGCGAGCAGCGAAGGCGACGCTGTCGAACGCAATGGACGTGGGAAGTCCGAATAATTTTCCGCGGTTGCTGGATTTGTGCCGTGGGCGGTTGGAGTACGTGCGGCGCGAGATTTGGGGCCATGGTGCGAGCGACGACGAAACGCTGGCGGAAATGAAACTAGTATGGGAAAGATATCGCTACATCGCCGATCCGCACACGGCAGTGGGACTGTTGGGTTGGGAGGCTTACAAGAAGGAACACACCGAGCCGGCGCAGGGGTTGGTGCTGGCCACGGCGCACGCGGCGAAGTTTGCGGAAGTGGTGACGAAAGCCATCGGCACTGCGCCGCCATTGCCGGACCGACTGGCGGCGTATTTGAAGCGGGCGAAACTTTCTGTACCGATCACGAGCAAGTACGAAGATTTTAAGAGCTTTCTGCTGGCGAATTGACGAGCTAGCATTCACCAAAAAAACGCGCGCGCACGGTGTCGTCGGCTGGAAGATCCGGTCCGGCGAACAAATGGTCGGGAACGCGCGTGTGATCTTCGGCGATACGCGGCATGGCCCGTTGGCGAACGGACTGACCCTCAGCAGTGGGATCCTGAAAAACGGTTCGCAGCCAACCGCAAACCTTGTGAGTGGTATGAAAGAATTGGTCGTGCTGACTTGCGTATTGGTTGCCGGCGCGATCCCAATCGGAGTTTGCGAGCATCGCATCACGCAGCAGGTGCGCGTCACGTAGAGTGGTCGCCAGGCCTTGGCCGAAACTGGGATCGCTGATGGCAGCAGCGTCACCCAAGAGCGCAACGCCACCGCGGTAAGGGTGGTCGACCCAGCTGGGACTGACATCGAAACTGGCCAGCGGGCCGATGCTTTTCACGTTTGCGAAGGCGTCCGCCAAAGGCGGAAAAACTTTCTGGGATTCGCAAATGAAAGAGGAAAGCTGGTCGGAGCCATGCAGGGCCAGTTTCCCGTCCGCCGGATAACCGAGATATGCGCGGCAGCGGCCACCAGTTTCGGGAACGACGCCGATGACCCGGCCCAATTCCGGGTGAAACACGAAATAGGCTGTACCGCCGGGCAGGGAAACACCTGCTAAAAGTACGCCTGCAAATTGAAATGGCTGCGGGTCCTTTTGGCTGACGAAACCGCACCATTTCCGTACTGCGGAGCCGCGACCATCTGCTCCAACGACGAAGCGAGCAGAGATGCGTTCTTCCTTGCCATTTTTTGCAGTCACGGTCAGCTCCGTGCCGTTTGACTGAACGGACCGCACAGTAACGCCCCGCCGCACCTGCGCACCCCAGCGCTCGGCTTCACTGAGCAGCGCTTCCTGCATTTCCGGATGACAAAAAGTTATGAACGGCGCGCGCTGTGGCGTTGTCTCGAGCAAATTGCGCGGGCCAAACCCCATCTCGACCCAAGGGACTTCTTGAGCGCAAGTATCGAGGAGCCGGCGATCGATACCGAGCGCTTTCGCTTCCGCGACGCCCCAGGGAGCCAACGCTTCGCCGCGGACGCGGTCACGGAACTGCGTCTCGCGTTCGAGCACCAGAACCTTCATTCCGTTTTTCGCAAGGGATATTGCCAACGCGGAAGCGCCGAGGCCGCCTCCGACCGTTACAACGTCAAAAGTACTCATAAAGGCGTCCTAAAAATTTCAGATAAGAAAGGGCGGTTTTCTAACTGCGAATTCTAGCAAGCAGGATATGCCGCGGGAAGAAACTTTTGTCATTGACCTCTGTTCTCGGAACCAAGTTCGAATGATAGTCAGGATCTGCGCATACGGTCGAGGAGGTAGTAGAGGAAGACGGCGAGAATGGAGTTGGCGAGGCAGGCGATGGCCAGACGTATGGTGAATATTGTTTGCGGTTGCGCGAGCAATAATTTTTGTATGAATGCGACGATCGCTTGATGGAGAACAAAGAATGCCGCCGTGAGAGCGAAGCGAGCGGCGGGATGTTCGGTATCGAGCCGGGCGCCGATGGAGGAAGCGAGATAACCGATGACGGTTTTGGCGATGCCGAAAAGTCCGAGTGGAGTTTTGCTCAGGCTATCCTGCAGCAAGCCAATGAAGGTGCCGAGAAGCAGGCCGGTGGAAGGGTTGCGCCGGCTTAATCCGAAATAAATGGTGATGAGCAGCGGCAGATCGAAAATGCTGAACTTGGGAAAGTAAACTGGAATGAATGCCTGGAGCAGCAGCGCGAGAGCAACGCTGATGAGAATCGTTCCGCCATGGAACTTGTGAACTTCGATATGCGATTCGCCAATGTGAAGGTCGAAAGCGTCGTTCATGGTTTTTTGCCTTGCGGGACGGTCGTCGCGGGTTGGGCATTCGCTGCCGGTGAGGTTGCAGCAGGAGCGGTGGTATTTGCTGCGTCGCCGCCATAAGGCGAAGTTTTCGCGGGCGACGCGGCGAGCAGGTCGGTGGAAAGTAGCACGATCACTTCTTCCAGTTTTTCAAGATTGGCGGAAGGACGGACACGAATTTGCTTGAAAGGCGAACCGTCTTTCACCTGGCTG
This sequence comes from uncultured Acidobacteriota bacterium, assembly GCA_963781385.1. Lineage (GTDB taxonomy): Bacteria > Acidobacteriota > Terriglobia > Acidiferrales > UBA7541 > Acidiferrum. Next base: position 59,792 of record CAWAFN010000001.1, read on the forward strand.
ATGGTACCGACCGGGAGATCCTTGGGAAAGATGCGGTCCATGCCGCTGGTGACGATGAGGTCGCCGACTTTCACGGCTTCGTCGTTGCCAACATATTTCATGTTGAGCAGCGGTTCGCCAGTTCCCCCGACGGGGCTTTGCACCCGCGTGCCGGCAATCATGGCGCCGACGCCGCCTTCGTGATCGGTCAACAAAAGAATCTGGCAGGTATCGCCGTAGGATTCGATGACTTTGCCAACGACTCCTTCGGGCGTGATAACTCCCATGTTTTTGCGGATGCCTTTGTTCAGTCCCTGATCGAGCGTGCGGACAGCGCTGCTTGCGTCGGAACCGAATCCGATGACGCGAGCGACGACCATGGGAACTTTGGTCTGGCGCTGCTTGAAGTTGAGCAGAGCCGCGAGGCGATCAGCCTCGGCGGATTTGCTTTGCAACTGCATCAACTCAAGCTTGAGCTGGCCGTTTTCGCGCTGAAGTTCTTCGTTCTGACGCGCGGTGTCGCTCAATGCGAAGTAGTGACGCCAGGCGTCGCGAAATTTGCCAATGCCCCAGGCGCCGCCGCGCTCGAACGGAGAAACAGCGGAAACCGTCCAGACACGGATCAGCCGGTCGTGCGAATCTTTTTCCCGTTTGATTTGCACGGCCAGCAAAAGAATTTGCAGCAACACCACTCCGGTGAGCAGGAAGAGCGAACGATGTCGAGAGGGCAAAGCAACCATTGGAAATCCGTGCACCCGAATATTTCTAAAAACGTTTTGCAGCAGGAGCGACTAGTGAAGAGCGGCTGTTGACCCCGAGACTAGTGACCCGCAAAATCAGTCGATGCAAACCTGGCGCAGCAGATTGAAGTCGCTGAGCATTTTTCCGGTGCCGAGTACGACCGATGCGAGCGGATCGTCGGCAATGGAGACAGGCAAGCCAGTTTCTTCGCGGATGCGCTTGTCGAGATTTTTCAAAAGCGCGCCACCGCCGGTAAGTACGATGCCGCGGTCGCTAATATCGGCGGAAAGTTCAGGAGGAGTGCGCTCCAGCGCGACGCGCACGGCGTTGACGATGGTGGCCACGCATTCGCTGAGCGACTCGCGAATTTCGCTGTCGTCGATAGTGACGGTGCGGGGAACGCCTTCGATCAGATTGCGGCCTTTGACTTCCATGGTGAGCGGCTTTTCGAGTGGGTAGGCCGAACCGATTTCCATCTTGATTTGTTCGGCGGTGCGTTCGCCGACCAGCAAGTTGTATTTGCGCTTCAAATATTGCATGACAGCTTCGTCCATTTCGTTTCCGGCCACACGGACGGAGCGCGAGTAGACGATACCGCTCATGGAGATGACAGCGATGTCGGTGGTGCCGCCGCCGATGTCGACGACCATGTTGCCGCTGGGTTCTTCAATGGGGAGACCGGCGCCGATGGCAGCGGCCATGGCTTGTTCGACGAGATACACTTCGCTGGCACGCGCGCGATAGGCGGAGTCCTGCACGGCGCGTTTTTCCACGGGCGTAATTTCGCTGGGCACACCGATGACGATGCGCGGGTGAACAAGGACACGGCGGTTGTGCGCCTTCTGAATGAAATACGTGAGCATCTTTTCAGTGACTTTAAAGTCTGCGATGACGCCGTCTTTCATCGGCTTGATGGCGACCACGTTGCCCGGAGTGCGGCCAAGCATTTCTTTGGCTTCGCGGCCCACGGCCACGACTTCGCCGGTAACTTTGTTGATCGCTACGATGGAGGGTTCGTTGACGACGATGCCTTTTCCGTGCGAGAAGACCAGGGTGTTCGCTGTTCCCAGATCGATGGCAAGGTCGGACGAAAACAGACTGAACACCGACCTCATGTTGTAACCGTTCTTATTCATTCCCCCAGTCCTTTCACATCAAACAAAAATTCGTGGCTTGTTCCCGGTCAAGGCCCGCAAGCGGAATTTTTTTCTCAAGGTTTATCAAAATCCTGGAACCCTGAAAGCCGGTGCCCTGCGGAGGCCATCCCAATTTTTGCGCGAGAAGTAACTCTCCATTCTCGCCGAAGTTCGCTCCGAGCGCAAAATTCCAGTTGCGCCAGGGCAGATTTATTTTGGAACCACGATCGTGACTTGCTGCTTGGCAGTACCACCACGACGGTTCTGCCCGACAATGACAATTGTATGCTCACCCGGGTCGAGCGGCTCCGTGAAATAACGAAAGCCTCCATCCGAGGCAATGTTGGGAACGGATTGGCCGTTGATGATGAGCGCAGCACCGGGTTCGGTCTTTCCGTAAACTTCAGCGACGCGCCCGTGGAGCTGAGTTCCGCCGATTTCCAGCATCATTTCCTGAGTGCGGCCTTGCGCGACGATGGTGAACTTGAAAGTTTCGCTGACTTCGCTGGATTTCTTGTCGGTGTCAACGGCAATCACGTTCCAGAAATAATCTCCGGAATCGAGACCGCTGATTTCCGTGTTGGTTCCGGAAACTTTTGCCTGCTTGACCAGCTTGGTGAACATGGCAGTGGTGCTGATGCGAAGGTTATAGGAAACGGCGTCCTTCACCGGTTTCCACTCGAAGTGAATCGCGGTGTTGCGCGGAACTTCGGCGATGATCGGCGCAAGGTTTAGCGGCTGCGAAAGGTCAGGCGGAGCAAGTACTTCGGATTTTGTAACGGGGCCGCCGAATGGAATGCTGGCCCGCTGCCATTGTCCCAATTCCACTTTTTCTCCGCGGCGCTGCACCTGCGCGCTGCCGCTGGCGACGGTGATTTCACTCTGTTTCGATTCGGGATCGGATTTGACGGATGCGCGGCTATTCGGCCGGATTTCCGCGACGGTATCTTCCATGCTGACCGCTGCGTGCGAATTCGGAGAACTCCAGTTCGGAGTGGAAAGGTCCACAGCACCGGTATTGATGCGAACCGCGGTGGTCGCTTGATCGCGCGTGACGTTATTTTCTTCGACGGTGAGTAACGTATCGGCTTTGATGGTGTAAGACGTCGTATCGCCAAAAGTGATGCGCGCCGCGCCGTCGGAAGCAGTCTGAATCAGGTCGCCTTTGTCGAGTGTTGTTCCTAGGTTGGCGTCGACCCACTGGACGGAATTTACCTTTTTCACCTGCACCCGGCCATCGAGGTTCACGAATTTGGCCTGCGTCATGGCAATCGGCGCGACTTCCGAATCTCCGCCGGTCACCGCGTTGCTGAGTTTGCTCATGACGCTGGCATAGAACGCCGGCGTAACAAAGTACACCGCGCCAACAACAATTCCGACAATCAGCAGAACCAGAATCGCCAAAGTCTTGTAAGAAACCGCATGCCAATACACTTCGACGCGCTTGATTTTTTCAGGCGTGCGTTGCGAGGCCGGGTTATTGGGCGTTTGCGTATTCACGGTACGGACGCACACGTGGCGTCAATTTTGAAATCTAGCACACGGTTTGGGCAGGCGGGCTTCGGCGCGGGGCATGGTAGTCAAACTGCAAATAGCGTTCCGGCTACAAAGCTTCGAAGAGTGTTCAGAAGCGCCAGCGCAGTACGTAGTACCCAATGCAAGCGACCACGGCCGCAGCCGGCGCCGGCTTGCGTTATCCTGTATTCATCGTTTCTTCGTGGAGAGCCCCACTTGAAAACACCCCGTCAAGCCTTCCCGCGCCGGATGCTGGTTCTTCTGACCTGCAGTGTATGGGGAATGCCGGCGATCGCTCAGACGGTGGTTCTCGATGACAAGACCGTAGCTGCACGGGCTGATGCCTGGCTCAATGCGTATCAGAAGGCAGGCGATTTCAGCGGTGTGGTTTTACTGGCGCAGGGCGACAGGATTCTGTTCGAAAAAGCGCTTGGGTTGGCCGATATTCAGGTGCGATCGCCGAACCGGCTGGACACCCGATTCCGCGCAGCGTCACTGAGCAAGACCTTTACGGCTGCGGCCATCGAGCGACTGGTGAGCGACGGAAAACTCCGGTACTCCGATCCGCTGAACAAGTACTTGGACGGGATACCGAATGGGGAAGCGATTACGATCGAGCAATTGCTCGCACATACGTCGGGAGTCGGCGTTCTGGATGCCGAGGACATTTACCGCGAGTGTCTGTCACGCCAGGAATTGTTACAGCGATTGTCCCGAACGAAGCCGCTGTTTGCCCCGGGGACGAAGTCTGAATACAGCAACGAAGGTTACTTTTTGCTGGCCGCGGTGATTGAACGAGTTAGTGGGGGACCGTATGCCGAATTTCTGCAGAAAAATATTTTTGCGCCGCTGAAATTGGAAAATACAGGAATCGCCTGCCGCGACCTGCCGTCGGGGCACAACGCGTTTGGCAGCGTAGCCACAGCCGGAGAAGCACACGCGCGACCGCTGCCATTCAATGAAGCCGCGCTGGACGGACCGGCGTCGGTGTACGCAACCGCCGAGGACCTTCTGCGCTGGCTGCGCGCCATCGATAACAATCCGCAGTTTGATCTGAGCAAGTCGAAATATCCGTATGGGTGGGGAAAACGAAAATATTCCACGCGCGATTTGATCGAGCAGTCTGGGCAACTGGAAGGCTTCAACGCGCATATGGCGTTCTATCCGAAGGATCACATCTACGCCATCGTTCTCAGCAATATTCAGTCCGGCTTCGCGATGAATATTCCGCATGATTTGGAATCGGTACTTTTCGGAGGAACCACCACTCAGCCGCCGGTAGTGACTGCCGTGACCTTGGGTGAGCGCTCGATGCGACAGTACACCGGAAAATATCACTGCAAAGAAACTCCATACCCGCAAGAATTGGAAATTCGTGGTGGGCAAGTGGCGATGCACTGGGGCGCCGATCCTTTCTGGCGGGAAATGACGATGATCGACGGCGACACGTTTTTTCTGCGTGCAGAATACGCACGAATTCATTTTGAGCGCGGGGCCGACGGCCTGATTCATGGCATGACATGGACCTGGCCGGGCGGTGGGCATCTTACCTTCGCGAAGGACCAGATTTCCGGCAATCCGCAGCCGGCCACCGCAGAAACTCCCTGAAGAACACGTCGTCGTTAAATCGTTTAATTATTGGCAATTGTGAACGTTACCTGCAAAGAACTTCGCAATCCTTTGATTGACACCGGTGTCTTTTTTCTGTAAACACTTCGTCAACGTCTTTTCGAAAAACTCTGGCTTGGTCTTCTTATCTGGTCCATCCCGGGGCAAGATTTGTCTAAAAAAGGAATTTTTCATGAAGCGATTTCTGGCAGTCGCATTCCTGTTGGTCTTTTCATACGCAACCTTTGCGCAGTCTGTGGCTATCCTTCGCGGGCGAGTGACCGATGCTAGCGGAGCCTCCGTTGCAAACGCTTCCATCAAGTTGACGCTGGTTACGACGGGAGCGGTGCGCGAAGGCACGGCGGATAGTAATGGTGGTTACGAATTCTCGCAGTTGCAGCCCGGGCGCTATACGCTGGAAGCATCCGCTCCGGGCTTTCAGACCACGCGCCGCGAAGCACTCGATTTGCTGGTGGCCACGACTTCCACGATTGACGTCACGCTGGGAGTGGAATCGGTGAAGCAGGAAGTGCTGGTGACGGGAGAGGCCGCGGTAGCGGTCAACACCACGGATGCGACACTCGGGAACGCGTTCAATGAAAAGCAAGTCGCGGATTTGCCGATCGAAGGGCGCAACGTCGTGGAGTTGCTCAGCCTGCAGCCAGGCGTAACGTTTATCGGAAAATTTGCCGGAAACAGTGACGACGATTCGCGGAGCGGCGCGGTGAACGGCGCGCGCAGCGACCAATCGAACGTGACGCTGGACGGCGTGGATGTAAATGATCAGAACAAAGGGTACGCCTTCAACAGCGTGCTGCGCATGACGCAGGATTCGGTGGAAGAGTTCCGCGTGACCACCAGCAACCCCAATTCAGATGCGGGACGCGGCTCTGGGGCGCAGGTAACGCTAGTCACCAAAAGCGGCACGAATGCATTTCACGGTAGCGCGTACGAATACAACCGCAACGCGCTGTTTACCGCGAACGACTACTTCAACAAACAAACCCAGTTGGAGAATGGCGAGCCCAACAAGCAGCCGCAACTGATCCGGAATGTGTTTGGCGGTTCGGTGGGGGGACCCATTATCAAAGACAAGCTTTTTTTCTTCTCGAATTACGAAGGGCGGAGGGATGCCGAAGGAGAAGTGCAGACGCGCACGGTTCCTGGCGCGGCGATGCGCGATGGCATCGTTCAATACAATTGCCCGACCAATCCGGACGGATCGGCGGATACTGCAACCTGCCCCGGTGGCAGTATTCAGGGGTTAAGCGGACAAACTTACTCGATTCTTCCCGGAACCAATGCGCTGGGTCCCGACCAGATCAAGAACATGGATCCCCTTCATGTGGGTTTGAATCAGCCCATGCTGCAGGTTTTCAATTCGTATCCCGACGCCAACGTTTTCACGGGCATTGGCGATACCTTGAATACATTCGGTTACCGTTTCGTCAGCACTTTGCATCGCAGGTACAACACGTACATCGCAAAAGTTGACTACAACCTGAACAAGAACAATATTCTTTTCTGGCGCGGCAATCTGATCAACGATAACGAACCGGGCGCGCCACAATTCCCAGGACAGCCTGCTTCAAGCGTCCTGCTCGCAAACAACAAAGGTTTTGCGCTCGGCTATACCGCGATCATTCGGCCTACTCTGGTCAGCAATTTTCGCTGGGGATTTACGCGGCAGGGCGGCTCCAATTCTGGCGCGTCGATTGAGCCAAGCGTCGGCCTACAGGGAATCGATTCGCCGGTATCGTTCTCGCGCACCAGCAGTTACCACATTCCTGTGAACAATTTTGTGGAAGATCTCGCGTGGACGCACGGCAATCACAGCTTTTCGTTCGGCACCAATCTCCGCGTAATTCACGATGCGCGCGTCAGCACGGCAAACTCCTTTCCCGATGGATCGATCAATACTGGCTGGCTCGGGCCCTCGTCGGCAGTGGCCAACACCGGCCAACCTCTCGATCCGGCCGCGTCAGGGTATATTCCCGTCGATTCCGCGGACGGCTTCAACTACGACAGCGCCATCATGGATCTGGTGGGCGTCGTGACCGAAGGCGACGCCATCTACAACTACAACAAGAACGGTGATGCGCTGGCGTTGGGCGCTCCGGTACAGCGCGAATATCACTGGAATGAGTGGGATTTCTACGGGCAGGACACCTGGCGGTTGACCAAGACTTTTACCGTCACGCTGGGCCTGAAATATTCTTATCTGCAAGTACCGACGGAAATTCACGGCTCGCAAGTCGGTCCTTGTGTTTTCAGCGGATCAACTTGCGCTCCTTACGCCCTGACGGATTTTTACAATTCCAGCGCGCAAGAAGGCCTCAACGGTGGATCGGCGAGTAATGTTCCTACGGTTTCGTTCGGCTTGAATGGCCGTTCGAATGGCCAGCCCGATTTCTGGACACCTGACAAACACGATTTTTCTCCGCGGGTCGGATTGGCATGGTCTCCTTCGTTTGATCACGGCCTGCTTGGCGCGATCTTTGGCGGAGCAGGGAAAAGTTCCGTCCGCGCCGGCTATGGATTGATTTACGATCACTTCGGCGCAGCGATCGTAAACACCTTCGATACGACTGGCTCGTTCGGGCTTTCCAGCAACATTTCCAATCCGCCGGGATTCCTTAGCACGACCACCGCGCCACGTTTTCAAGGCATCTCCGACATTCCTGACGGCTTGCTGCCGCCAGCTCCAACCGGTGGATTTCCCGCGACTCCCGACACCAGCTTGTTCGCGATCAGTTGGGGCATCGATAACAAAGTAAAAACCCCCTATTCGCATTTGCTGGATTTTTCCGTGACGCGTGAAATCACGCCATCCACTTCGGTCGAAGTTTCCTACGTTGGACGTCTCGCGCACCGCTTGCTAGTCCAGCAGGACGTAGCCATGCCGCTGAACCTGAAAGCCGCAGGAACGGACTATTTCGCTGCGGCGTCCGCGCTCTCTAAGTTGGCCTACGCGGGCACGGACGTGAGCCAAGTGCCGAATTCGCCGTACTGGCAGACCTTGTTCGGCGCGTTGGATGGCGCCGACATTGGATACGGTCCGCTGTCGGCGACGCAAAACGTGTATGAGATCATGTCCAACAATCTCGGCAATGAAACCTACGGGTTGTTTGAGTTGGATCTGCCGGATTCGCAATCCGGCGCCGGCATCAACACCGGCAATCACACCTATCCGAGCTACCGCTTTTATCACGATCAGTATTCCGCGCTATACGCATGGCGCTCAATCGGAAAATCCTACTTCAATGCGCTAGAAGTGGTGCTGCGCCATAAATTCCGGCAGGGATTGCAGGCGGACTTCAACTACACCTATTCGAAATCGATTGACTGGACTTCGCAAGCGGAGCGGCTCGGTACTTCCGGCGGAGTCAACAACGCGCAAATCATCAATAGCTGGGATCCGAATCAGCTTGAGGGCGCGTCCGATTTCGACATGACGCATCAGATCAACGCCAACTACTTATGGCAAATTCCGGTCGGACATGGCCGGCATTTTGCCAGCAATTCAAAGCGATTTGTGGACGCAGTCATTGGCGGGTGGCAATTGACTGGCATCGTGCGATGGACCAGCGGTTTGCCATACGGCGTGGACAATGGTTCGCGTTGGCCGACGAACTGGGACATCGAAGGTTTTGCGACGCTTGATCACCCGCTTCCGGGCGGAGCCACCAAGCGCGGTTCCGGCCCGAATATGTTTGCCAATCCTGATGCGGTGTTCAGCGCATTTCGTCAGGCGCTTCCCGGCGAATCGGGTACGCGCAATCCGCTACGCGGCGATGGCTATTACAGTTGGGACACCGGCTTGGACAAAACTTTCGCGATTACCGAGCGCGCAAATCTGCAATTCCGTTGGGAGGTTTTTAACGTGACCAACAGCGTTCGCTTCGATCCGCATTCCATTAGCGCCAACCTGGATAATCAAGTCAACTTTGGCGTCGCCGGTAGCACATTGACCGATAAGCGCGTTATGCAGATTGCATTGCGCTTCGAATTTTAGTCGGAAATAGGATTCGGCCGGCCAGACCGATTTGGCGAAAAAGACCAGGTCGAAAAGAAGCCGATCTAAAAAAAAGGGGAAGAGGCGGTGCGGTGCCTCTTCCCGTCTCGTTGCGCCAGATTGGCGCGCTGGCGGTCGCCGTTTCTAATTTTTATGCGGCGAGTTCGATTTTCTTCACGTGGATAATGTTGGTGTTTTGATCGAGCGTCCCCGTCACGACCACGCTCTTGCCCACGAATTTCTTCGCCGTTTTCTGATCGTCCAAGGTGTAGGACGAACTCTTGGTCACATCTTCCAGCATGAACTTGCCGTTCTCTCCCTTGGTTACTTTGCCGGAAAACGAATTCATCGTGGACTGCTCGTCTTGCGTTTGAGCTTGCTCCTGAGTCAGCGGCGCCCGGCCCGGATCCTGGGCCAGGAGACACGCGGGTGCGCTGAGCGAAAGGCCTCCCGCCAGAATCAGCGAGGCTATGGGGGCGATACGAATATTTTTCATAGGTTCACCTCAGCAAATGAAATTTGGGCGGGAACGTTGGAGGTCAGTGCAGGAGGTTTGCCAACATAGCCTGCTAAAAATTGTTCGTTTGCCATCACTTGCGGGCTCGTACTGTAAATGCCTGAAGCAAATCGTACGAGTTCGCCACGCAGAATATGCATGGCCGAGACGAAGGCAGCGACTGGTTTAGAACCGGATGTACGGTCCGAGCCCTACGCTTAAATTGTGGTGCGTTCCGTCATTGAAATAAATTTCGTCCCCAATGTCCAATCGAATTCCGATCGGACCAATGCGGCCCTCTACTCCGCCGCCCGGGTACAACACCCCCATGACGTCCTTGGAGCGCAGATTCGAAACATCACTGGCGAACGTTCCTATCGTGGCGGGGCTGGAATCGAACCGCGTATTCAGGAAACCACCCTTCACCGTAAGGAACGGGTGCAGATTGCCGTGGCCGAAAGCGACTTTCGGACCGAACTCGCCGTGCAGGAGGCTGAGCCCCGAGCGCTGAACGCTGAGGCCCGTACCGTTAGTCAAATCTTCCGTGAAGGCTTGGTTGAAATCGAAGCTCATCTGGCCTTCCAGCATCAAGTGATGTCCCAAGCCGACGCCCACTCGGCCGCCGACCCCGACAAAGTTGGTATGGGTCTGAGATAAATTGAAGTAGTCCACAAAGGCGCCCACCGCGACACGATCCTGGGCCAGCACGGAAGGCACAGCAAAGGCTCCGCTTAGCAAAAACAGCGCTACAAAAAACAAGCTAAAACGCCTCATTCCGGTCTCCTGACGTGTTGTGACTGAATGCGAAATTGCACTTCGAGAGAGTCAGGGCTGAGGGGCGTACTGGGGGCGCGACTGCTCTACCAGCGATTAGACTCCGCGATCCTAGCCGGTGTTGCCCAATGACTTACGGTAGAAATGCTGGGGAAATCGATCAACTCGTAGGAACAAGCCGGTCAAAAAAAGGTCACATTGGAAAAATCTCGTTGACCTTCCTGAGACAAAGTACTAGCGTACTACCTTGCTGGGTGGGGTGCGGTTGGTACCGATTCCCTATTGTCCGTCCCAAGGGCTAGTGGGAACATGAACGTGTTGCGGAGCAAGATTCTTCGCAGCCGGCCGGTACTCGGAACGCCGTTTTTCTACCGAAAAAACTCTTTCGAAGGTCTAGCCTAACCGTCGGAAGCGTCCCCAATTTTGCAGCCTGGCAGGAGTTTTGGCGGCACGTATGTCCCTACTGCACTTTCGCTGTAAAGAACGTCGGCGTACACAACGAGTCTCCCTGACCGTTCCCCTTGCTGTGCACGGCCACAATGAAGACGGCGAAAAGTTCTGCGTGCACGTCAGGTCCAGCGCGGTTAGCCAGCACGGCGCGCAACTTGAAATGGAACATCCCGCAGTTGTTGGACAAATTCTGCTGATCGTGAATGAAAACAACGCGCGCAAAGTAGAAGGCCGAGTAGCTTCGATTCAGCGCAAGCGTGACGGAAAAACGGCGATCGGTATCGAGTTTCTTTCCTCGGAAATCAACTTCTGGAACATGACGTTCCCGCTGCCCGGTGCCAAACCGCTTCGCCGCTCTTTGTCAAAACCGACTCCAAACAAAGTAACTGCCTAATTTTTTAGAATCCTTCAAGCCCGCATTTTCTGCCAATTTGTTCCGGCGTGCCTGCTCACTTTATCTCTGCAAATCCCGGCCGCCCTTCTCGAATCTGCTGTGAGAAATCCGGTGCTTCGTTTACGATTCGCGCTTTTGCGTTGATGTGCGCTTTTTCCATGGCGGCTTCGTAGGGCAACGGTTTGCCCGGCCCGGTCTGGAAATTGCCGCTCTCGTACAACATCTGCGTGCCTCTACCATTCAGCAAAATCCACCAGGACCGCAGCGAACTACCGGCCGGCAGTTTTCCGGTCGCAGCCATCTGCGTGAAAATATTCGTGGTGCAATTGTCCGTCGCTGCGTTGTACCACTGCGGATGCTCGTGCATGTCGTTGGCCCGCCGCAGATATTCCAGAAACAATTCGCGCGACCACTCGGGACCGGCGGTAGTCCGGAAACCGTAAACTTCTTCGCCCTTGCGGTAATTGCTTCGCAGGCGCAACACGTCGCGCTCATCGGCGAAGACATAAATCAATTCGTAATAGCGGAAAAATCCACGTACCGCCGAATACTCCTCGCCGACTTCTTTCCGGGTTTCGATCGAAGCTGCGACGTAATCGTGATCGCCGAAGCGAAAGCTGAGGATCGGGTGCAGGATCCATGGCGAGCCCCAATAGGTAACGAACACGTCGACGCCACGCAGTTGCGATAGATCCAGCGTGCGCGTCGTCCAGGAACACGTGTAGTCGAACTCGGCGCGGTAATCACAATTGCGAAAATTGTGCAGCGTTACGCGGTCTCCGGAGATTTCCGCCCACGGTGTCTGCGCAACGTCGGCCTGCCAATTGCGTGCGTTGGAAGGCTTAATGCTCAGCCACCAAATCAGCACTAGAAGGAAGGCCGCCACACAGACCAGCATCCGCCGCAACGGCCTGCGCGCAAAATACGTGGCGACAATCACGGCGATGAGATAAGCAATGGCGGCGACGGTGCGCAACGAAAGGAACGGCAAATCAAAATAAAGGGCAGCCGTTGCCCACACGGTGGCGAAAAAAACTAATACCCACGCCAAGCGGTATGCCTGTCGCTGAATCCAACAACGGTAGTAGGGCACTTGCGGCTTAGAAACGGATTCTTGAGTCATGAGGCGCGTTATCTTAGTGTGCTTTTGCAAGTGTGGTCAGCCGAAATCTCTGCGGAAGGGAAGAGCATGGCTTCAGACGTCAGCGCTTGCTGGTTTTCGCTGCGTTCTTGCGTGGCCGTGATTTTTTCTTCTTGATTGGATGCGGCGTGGTTCGCAGGCTCGCTTGGGCCGCCTTTGTCAATTTGGCAAACGCCAGGTCGTATGCTTCCCTCAGCAATTCTTCCAGTTCTTCCAGCGGAATCGCATCGCGCGTTTCCATCGCAATCCATTTCGCGCGCGCCAGATACGGCGCCGGAATTACATTCGGGCGTTCGGTGAGATCCGCGAACGATTCATCCGAGCATTTAAAAGCCAGGCACACGGTTGCTGGTTCAAGTGAGGCTACCGCAAACATTCGCCCGCCCACCTTAAAGACCAAATCGTTGCCCCACTGCACCTGTTCCGTTACATGTGGGAATAAAAGGCAGGTCCTGCGCAGCCAATCGATGTTCATTACGGGCACCGCTCCCGGGACAGGGGAGTTTGTTCAGTTCCGGCGGCTGGGTTGCTGCGGAATGATTATGTAACCCGGGACAGGCTGGAGAGTCTAGTGCACGGTTCCCGCGCCGTCGAGTTCGATTTCCACGTCCGGTTTCACTCGCAGCACGAAATTGCTGGGATTCTTCAATCCCCATGTGAGAAAGGGAATCGTAAATTTGGAAGTGGAAGTCCACCCCTGGCCGTCCCGTTTCCATTGCACCGGAATCGTCATCTCGTGTTCCGTGCCATGAAGAGTGAATTTGCCGTGCACTTCCAATGTCCAAGTATCTGAACCGCTAAAATTTCCCTTGGCGCTATCGGGACGATAAACGATGTCGGAATATTTGCTGCTCTCCAGAACCTCCTTGTGCATTTTTTCGTCGCGCCCGGGATTTCCGCTTTCTCCGCTTTGTGCGTTCACGACGATTTCACCACTCGCTTTGCCAGTCGCCGGATCGAAATGAATATTCCCGCTCCTCAATCGAAATGTTCCGTGAACCGTGTGCAGAGTGGTGTCTAGAGTCCAGCGTACTTGCGTCTTCTCGGGATCGAAGGTGAGATCTACGACCGCGGCGGTTGCTGTCTGCTGTGGGCGCGAAAGCGCCGGTGCAATGATTGCGACTGCGGCCAAAAACAGGATTGCCGGGATAGGAGCGCTATGTTTTTTGATTGAATTTCGCAGAGCGCCGATGCCGTTCAGTTTTCTCATGCCGTCAGCAGTCCCCAGCCGAGTTGCAAACCGGCTCCGGCAATTTGCATGGCTGATCCGCCGCCAACGTGAGCCGTCAGCAGGTGCTCAAAAACTTTGGGCTTTTCTGCCAGCACATTCAGAGTTCGTTCCTGCAGAAATTCAGACCAGCCCATCGCGAGCAAGATTTTGGCCATCGCTTGCGGTTTACGCCGAAGTCGGCGGTGAGCACTTTCGTAGGCCGACAGATTGTCCGACGCAATGGCTTCAGCCAGAGCATGCGCCTGACGAAACGCCAGCCCGATTCCTTCTCCGGTAATGGCGTCCACCGTCCCGGACGCGTCGCCGACCAGCGCCACTTGGCCGCGAGTCACGCGGCGCAATACACAATTGCGCGACGTGGCCCCGCGCTCTTTGTCGATTGCCAAGCACGCGGCCAGATGGCTTGCGAGTTCAGGAAACTGTTTCATCGCCTGGCTAATTCTTAACCGTGGATCTCGCGACATCAGCACCACGCAAATTTCATCGTTGCCGACCGCCGTGACGTAGGCCTGAGCTTGCTGTCCCCAATGCACCTCCAATAAATCCGTCCATGGAGTTCCCTGGAAATGCCGTCGAAATGCAAACCGCTGCCGAGAGCTTGTTGCGTTTCCCAATCCCGCCCACGCTCTTACGCGTGAAGCCGATCCGTCCGCGCCGATAATCCATTTCGCGCGCAGAATTCGTCCTGAAATCCGCACTCCGCCCGGTTCGATTCCTTCAACCGGCGTTTCCCACAAAAAATCCGCTCCCGACCGCTCTGCCACTGACAACAATGCCCGGTGCAATTCCGTGCGCCGAATTCCCAAAGCCCAGCCGTGCGGAAATATGGACTCGATGCGCTGATGATTTCCAACGTATCGAATTCCATGGAAGGGAACTCCTGCAAGGTTGCGTGGCTCTATTCCGATGGCGCGCAGCGACGCCAGCGTATCCGGTAACAACCCTTCGCCGCAAACTTTTTCAATGGGAGGTCGAGCGGAGTCGACCACGGTGACGCGCAACCCGCGCGATCGCAAGGCAATTGCCGCACCAAGACCCGCCGGTCCGCCGCCAACTACGATTGCCGTATCGTTCTTTCGCATCGGTGATCGAGCCCGGGCTGGCAGGCCCGCGTCTCCGTCTCAATTAGAGATGCGTATATACCCTTGGAAGATGCGGTCGCTTGATTCGTTGACAAAAAATTTACTTCGTTGAGTTTCGAATCGTCTCAACGCCGACAGCTACTTTGAGCACCAACAATTATTTTGATCGCGTGAATTCAACGAATTCCCGGCCTGCGTACAGGCGGTATTTACCGCCGTCCGTGGCTGTCACCTGCAGCGGCACTGGCCGTTTCAGTTCTGCGTCTTTTTGCGATCCGGTCTGAAACAGATCGTTTGCCGCCAGATCCATCACGATAAATTTTCCGCCTTCGATAAACCCGATTCCGTAGGCGCCGGGCTTCAACTTTTCGCTGCCGAATTGCAAGGTCACTTCCGTCAACAGGTATGCCTGATATTTTTGTCGAATCCCGGTTGAATAGCCGGAATTGTCCACCAGTCCCGCCAGCACGTACATGTCGTCTGTGAAATGCACGCCGCCAGTGTTGCGCATTTGCGTCGGCGCGCTTTGTCCGCGGAAGAATACTGACTCCGGAAAAAGTTTTGCCTTGATGTCCGCTGCCTTCAGCACCGTGTCGGTCTTGGGCGTTGGCAGCGCCGATTGCGCGCGCAGCGTGCTCGTCGCACCCGCGAGAAAAACGGCAAACAGAATCGCGCTTGCAGCGAATTTCGCTCCGCTCTTCTTGATCTTCATCGAAACTCCTTCAGATAACTTCAGTGGCTGTAAAGATTACCTTATCTCGCTGCTGAATTCAGATTTTCTCTCGAATAGTGAGTCCCGGGCCTTCTTAAAAATTCCGCTTCTTGTGTTACTGTACGCGGTCGTCATCACCGGAGGCGGTCAAAATGCTTCAGCGGCGCGAATTTATGAAGGTATTTTCAGCGGCGGGGCTCGGAGGAACTCTTCTGCCCGGCGTTCTGTGGGCGCAAGCGCAGGGCAAACTCGCAATCACTCTGGACATGATTGATGCCGCCGCCAAAATCGCCGACGTGCCCATCGCCGACGAATACAAATCGATGCTGCTGGAAAATCTTAACGACCACCTCAAAGGTTTCGAGGAAATTTATGCGTTGCACATTCCCAACTCCGTCGAGCCGTCTCTCATTTTTCTTCCCGACACGTCCCACGTAAGATTCGAAACGCAGAAACTCCCTTTGAAAATGTCGGCCGCGTCCGCGGTCACGGTAACCAAAAATCCCGACGACCTCGCGTTCGCAACCGTACGCGAACTATCCGAACTCGTCCGCACTAAAAAAGTTTCTTCCACCACGCTCACCCAGATGTACCTGGCACGTCTCAAACGCTACGATGCAAAACTGAAATTCGTCGTCTCGCTTACCGAAGAGCGTGCTCGCGCCCAAGCCAAGCAGGCCGACGCCGAAATTGCTTCCGGAAAATATCGCGGCCCGCTTCACGGATTGCCATGGGGCGCCAAAGATTTGCTCGCGGTGAAGGACTATCCCACAACGTGGGGCGCAGGTGGCTATGAAAAGCAGGTGATCGACGAAGACGCAACAGTCGTGAAGCGCCTAGACGATGCCGGTGCGGTGCTCGTCGCAAAATTGACACTCGGCGCGCTTGCACAAGGCGATCACTGGTTTGGCGGCATCACCCGGAATCCGTGGAACGTCCATCAGGGTTCCAGCGGCTCTTCCGCCGGACCTGCTTCCGCTACCGCTGCCGGCTGTGTCGCGTTCAGCATCGGCTCGGAAACTCTCGGCTCGATTTCTTCCCCGTCCACGCGCTGCGGCTGCACCGGACTTCGTCCAACGTTCGGTTTCGTTCCACGCACTGGCGCCATGGCGCTGTCCTGGAGCATGGACAAACTCGGCCCCATCTGCCGCAGCGTCGAAGATTGCGCGATTGTGCTCGACGCCATCTGCGGACCGGACGGCCACGACCGAAGCGTCAACGAACAAGCCAAATTTAACTGGAACGCGAATCTCGATTGGCGCAAGCTGCGCATTGGCTACCTGAAAAAAGATTTCGACCCGCCCGCTCCGCCGCAACAACCAGAAGCCGCGGAAGCTCCGGCTGCAACTCCCGATGAGCAAAAGAAACGCGACGAAACCCGCAAGCGACGCGAAGCATTGCGCATCCGCAATGCTTACGATCGTAGGTTCAACGATGCCGCGCTTGAAAAACTACGCAGCATGGGCGTGAATCTCGTTCCAGTGGAGTTGCCGAAATTTCCTTATGGCGCCATGGTTATGATGTTGGAGTCGGAAGCCGCCGCCGCATTCGATGAACTCACCCGCACCGGCCGCGACAAACTTCTTACCGAACAGGATCCCGACGATTGGCCCAACAGTTTCCGCTCCGCTCGCTTCTTCCCTGCGGTCGAATATATTCAAGCCAGCCGCGCCCGGCGTCTCGCCATGGCAGCGGTCGGAAAAACATTCGCCGATTTCGACGTCATCGTCGCGCCGACATTCAGCCAGCAGCTTTCCATCACCAATCTCACCGGCCATCCCGCGCTGATTCTCCCCAATGGATTTCGCGGAGCCGACGCGCCCGCTCCACTTACACTCGCCGACGGCGCAAATGACAACGTTGCTGGCTCGGGAACTCCGGTCAGCCTGACTTTTCTGGGCAATTTGTATGGAGAAGCGGCGCTGCTTTCTTTGGCGCGCGCGTATCAGGACGCGACTGGCTTTCACAAGCAGTATCCAAATCTGGATTCGTAGCCGAGTCGGGATTCAACTTTCGCACTGCAATACGACTTAACCGGGTTTCGTGACGGGAAATCCTTTTTCCACCCAATCGACATTGAAACTCGTCGGCAAAATCAATACGCGCAACTTCGCAAATCCAAATTCGCGCATCGCGACAAAAGTCGGTCGCAAATTTGGACACTTTTCCAGCGGACAGCAGCCGCAATACAAGACCACATTTGAATCTTTCGGCAGCGTCGCCGCAAATTTCTTTAGGTCGGCAACCCCCTGCTCGGTCGATCCCGGCCCGTAAAACGCCGCGCCCGGAATGTGTCCTCCGTTGTACAGCGTGCGAACGCCCACGTAAATCACCCGCACATACGGATCGGTTTCCTTTTGCAATTCGGCGTTAAGTTGCACAGGTCGCACCGTTTCCGCTGCGCTCCACGGATCCGCCGCCGCAGCGGCACGAAATTGTTGCGCCACGACGCACGCAACAAGCAGCGCGACCGGACAAATGATCATGAATCTACCTTTGAGGAAAGCAGGAAAGGAATTCATGACGCCGATAATACCGGCGAGGACTGGCGGCCGCAAGTTTCCTTCATCCGAACTACTGCTTTTTGGCTTCCGCGCGCTGCCGCATCAGCTTCACTGCCGTCGATCGCAACGTTTCGGGAACATTCTTGTTCATCCCGAGCTTTTTCAGGTCCACCGGGTTCAGCATCGGCAGTATTCCCAGCGTCACATCCAGGGGTGCCTTACCGTTGTTCAGCAAATTTCGTACCACAATGTAATTTTTCCGGAAGGTGCGGCTCTTACCAATCATTCGCAGAATCTCATCCGTCAGATTTGCCATGGAAGCGAACGCTTCCACTTCCTGGTCCGTCAGGCGAGGCGATTGCAGCACCGCCCGCTGTACTACTTTGTTGGAATCGCGGATCAGTGTTCGCCGCGCGTCCGCTCCGCCCTTCATCGCGAATTTCACGCGCTGCGAAACCGTCATCGTTGAGATTTGTTGCAGCAGTGTTTTTCGGCGCTCCTCGTCCGGCTCGGCTTCCAGCGCCGCTTCTTCCAGTACTGCAACATCGGGCGTTGCATCGCTCAGCAGTTCCGCCAGTTGACCCTTCTGCTCCATCGTCACCGCATTTGCCTTCTCTAACGCGGAAGCCAGCTCCGGCGAATCGCTTACGCGGTCCAACTCATCCATCAGCGATTGAATCCCGAGCGTGGTCAGATGCTTCGCCACCGGAACCAGGTGCTCCGCGGAAACATTCTTGTTCTTAATCAGCGCGTCGGCAATGCCCGGCTTTCCCGCCAGATTGTGAGCGGCAAATTCAAAGAGCGGTTCGAGCGCCTGCTGCCGGTTCAACGCTTCAATGAAATGTTCGATGGGTAACCGCAGGATGGATTCCTTCGCGTGCTTGGAAACCAGTTCATCGGAGTCCAGCGCCAGCACTGCCAGCACTTCAGCCAAATCCGCCGGCGCAAGCTGAACTCCTCCCGTGCAAACCGCTAACTTCTCTTCGCGGTTGGCGCGTCCTTGCCGCAATGCTTCCAGATTTTCAGGGTTGAGTGGCTGCAACTTTCGCCTGCCTCAGATCTTTCGTCGTTAATAAAATTGTACCGAAGAGCCGGGCCGGCCAAGCGTCGGAACTGTCTGCCCGTTCAACTCCAGGCAACACTGCCGAGGAATCCGCAGTCGGAACCTGGAAGTTCTCTTTCGCCACCAACCGTAAATTTTCGCCAGGTCGAACTTCCGCGTCGAACACCACTAAACTATCGGACAATACACGCACCCGCGATGCAGAAGCCGCTGTGATCGAAAGTTCCAGAGCGTTGGCTGGAATTGTTGTCGCGGGAATCGCCGCCGGAACCGTTGTTGAGACATTTCTCAGGAGGGTCTGCGCCATAGGCGATAGTGGCAGGCTTACCACTGCGGAGGCTTTCTTCGCGTCGTGATGTGCACCGTACATCTTCCAGGCGTAGCGAGCGCCGTAAATCAATCCCAGCAATACCGCGATCAGCACGATCACAGCCAGCGCCGGCACCCACTTGGGCGCGGAAGGGATGCGCTCTTCGGGTTTCAGAGGCGCCGCGGTTACGACTTCTCCGCGCGCCAAATCGTATTCCGAAAGAAGGTTTTCTTCGCTGAGTCCTAAATATCGCGCGATGCTCCGCACAAATCCCCGCCCGAATACGCCGCCAGGAAGTTTTTCCCATTCCTCGTTTTCCAGCGCTTCAATAAATCGGGGGGCGATGCGTGTAGCGGAAGCAACTTCATCCAACTTAACTTCCCGCAGCTCCCGCTCGCGCTTCAGGCGCTCCCCAAACGTACCTTTGGCCATTTCCTCGAACCGGTCCTCGATCTTAGCGGGTGCTGCGGCTCCGCCGGATTGTTGTAAACCGGCGGTTTTTGGCGCAATATTCTGCCAGTCGAACTATAGGTGTGGGGCAGACATGGTGTCAAACCATTGGCGGAAAAGCTATCTACGGCTGCCTAATCACGCTTCACAGTTGCGGTATGCTTCCTTGAAACGTTCTTATCCCCCTTGGCACTACTCTCTAACAGGGGGCAGTCCTCGACTCTGCGAATCCTCCTGTTTCCAGCCCAGCTCGATGTGTCGTTTTACCGAACGCTCAACCGTTGATCGCAGGTAACGCGAAGGATATCGGCTGGCCCGCGGCTGGCAACTGTCGCGGGAGTCGAGCAAGGTGGTTGCAGTATGAATCGGCAGTCCAGTCCCACACTGCTTCTCCCGATTATGGCGGTTCTCGCCCTGATTTATCCGGTCGCCAATAGTGTTAGGCAGAGCACTCCAACTCAGGCCAGCCAGTCCAACTTCCTTCGTCATACCAAGCACAAGTCGCAATCTTCGGATGCAACGACCACCCCCTCGTCTGCTCCCGCCTCGCCCACCACAGCTAATGCGTCGAACGGCTCAAAGTCCTCGGCGGACCCGGCGAAGGCGGCCGCGGCCAAAGCAGCAGCAAAGGCCCCTAGCGAAAAAGTCACTGAGCCTGCGGAAAAGAAACTGGACACCCACAACGCCAGGAAAATCCTCGGCGACTTTTTTGGCCAAATTCCGATCAGCAGTGTGGCTGAGGGCGAATCTTCCGTCCGCAGCGCAGCCAAACTCGACTTCATAATCGCAACTGTTCCCGATCCGCTCGAATCCCGGCTCCCGTACATGTTCGACCGCAGCCTCGGTTCGATCGCGCGTGCTGCAGAAGCCGCCAACTACGTGATGGACCGCTATGACCTGCCCTGGCTCGATGAGTTGCGGCAGAAATCGGAAGGGGACGACGGCCAGAAATCCTCCGACAAGACTGTAGATCCGGAAAAAGCGCACCACGCCGAAATGGAACCGGGCTATCTCTTGTTTCGGCAACTCAGTCCGGATCCCGACGCAAAAGATTCAAACAACAAGACTCACCCTGCTGCGCTGCTGGTGTTCCTGGTTGGCGAAACACCGACCACCGGCATTCACAAGAGTGCAATGCTGTCTGCGCTGGACGAGATTGCAGGTCTCTGCGGCTCGCCGCCTCTCGCATCCGACCTTTCGAAGATCGATACAACCACGAAGCCGCCCTCGAACATCCCTGCACCCATCGGCGACGTAACCAATGATGATGGAACCAAAACCGGTTCGCCTTGCCATTTCATCAAAATTCTTGGTCCGTCTTTTTCCGGATCCGCTGAATCGTTGGATTTTGCTTTGCATTCCTGGGTTCAGTCGCGCCACCGCCAACACCTGGTCAGTTTCCACATTATCTCGGGAATGGCAACCGCGATTTCCTACCGTGGCGCCGGTTCTTGCCAGCCTTCATTTTTTAAATTTAGCGATGATTACCCCCAATTCCCATCCTCATTCTCAGCCACGGTCATCCCCGATGCGTTGGCTCTTACCCGTATGCTCGCTTATCTGGCCGATCAGCAGCGGGACACGGGAGACTTGCGGGTGGCACTGCTTACAGAAGGTAACACTGCCTACGGCAGCGCTTTACGCAGTCAAGTCGGCCCACCCATCAACGTCAACTCCGTAACCAAGGACCCGAGTGCTCCGGCGGGGCCGGCCTGCCCTCCTGAGAAATCAGATACTCCTCAGTCCGGGAAATTTTGTTCTTCTTCCAAAAAAGTCAGCATCGTTCATCTTCCGTTTCCTTTGCATATCTCCCGAGTGCGAAGTGAGTCGGAAAAAATCCGCCAGGAACGCCAAAAAACTTCAGCTCCGGAAACTCAGCGTTCCGATCCATCGTTGACGCTACCTCTCCCGACGGAGGACGATAGCGGAGACGCGATAGACTCCATACCACCGGTCTCTCAGCTCGATATTTCTTCTTCTGAACTCATGCTTTCAAATCTCCTTTCCACTGTTTCTCGAGAACAATTTCACTATGTTGGAATCGCTGCCACGGATGCTCGCGACGTCATCTTCCTGGCTCGTGAAATTCGCGATCATTCCGCGTCGGCCGTCATTTTCGCGGTAAATGCCGACTTGTTGTACGCTCACCCGGAGGCGAATCCCAATACCCGCGGGATGCTCATCGCCACTCCTTACCCGCTGTTCTCGCTGAATCAAAGATGGATGAGCAGGAATCCAGAGGAAGATTCACTGGTGCGCATTCAATTCCCGGACCAAAGCTCTCAAGGAATTTACAACGCGATGCTGCTGTTTCTCGGCGACGAAGGTTCGCTTCTGGAGTATGGATCCCCCTTCATCAGGAAAGAGAGGGGCGCGGAATCTCCCAAATCATTCTGCGAAACAATTGAAAATTGGCTCTCTCGCCCGGAAGACCAACCCGCAAAAGATCCTCAGAAACAAACTCAGGCGGCCTTGCAATATCAATCTCCGGACGATCCGAAGAAATGGCGTTCCTCGCCGCGGCTTTGGCTCGTCACGGTCGGCCGCGATGGATACTGGCCCGTTGGGATTCTGGGCAGGAACTACAACTCCAAATTCGGATTGAAGACCGAAGCAAACACTTACACGCAATCGATTTTTGCCGAGCCCGGGGACAATGCTTCCAATCGCGGCATCGCTCCGCACATCATGTACGTCGTGCTCGTCTTGTGGAGCTTGTTGTGCTTGGTTCCGGCGCTTATCGTTTTGCTGCATGTTGGTCAACGTTTTTCCAATTTGAAGTTCGCTCGACGGCTCACCATGTGGATTCAATCCGCATCCCCGCAGGGCCAGTTTTTTCACTTGCAGGGAATCGACGCAAACTCGTTCTACCTGGTGGCAAGCACGGCCACGCTCGCCACTTACGGGGTTGCGATCTCCGCGTATTTTGCTTCGGCTATTCAACCAGCCGATTGGTTTCGTGCTGTCATTGTCGTTGTGTCGCTTGTCATTTTTCTGGTTGGGCTGGTTTCCTGCGTTTCTCTCACCGCGGACATTCTGGCTTCGGTTCGCCGACGCCACCGGCTGCAAAGGCCGGAAGTGAAAAAAGAGCTCTCACTGCATCGCTCCGTCGTAAAAGCGATCCTGGCTGCGATTTTTGTCTGTTGGGTGCTAGTGGCCTGGCTCACTGCCAGCTGGCTGCTCGGCGATTCCAGCAAACTAGTCCTCACGGGATTCCGCGCCGTAAATCTGCAGAATGGAGTCAGCCCGCTTCCTCCGCTTTTCTTCATTGCTCTCGCTGGTATTCTCTGGGCAGTATGCTCAATATTTCGCCTGTTGCATCTTAGAGCGCTCTCGCCGGTTCCTCCGCTGACGTTCGCGGAATCTATACAGGAAGAAAAAAAAGATTTCCGTACGCGTTGGTATTTTTATTCCGACCAGTTCTCCTTTCGCGGTCTTCGTAGTTTGGAGAAAAATGTCCGCGGACTTCTTTCTTCTCCCACATTGCTTTCTTCTTCCGGTGCGCGGGTGCCGGTCTGTCTGACCATCGTCATGCTGCTGATTTGGGGCATTTATCTGTTTTTCTTTCGCCTGGTTTACGCGTTTGAATCCACCGCGTTTTACTGGCTGCTGGGAACCGCGTTTCTGTTGGTCGCCGCCGGAGTGCTCAGCAACGTAGTCCGGCTCTATTTGCTATGGAGTTCCGTCCGCGGAGTGTTGCAGCGGTTGGCGCGCTTGCCGATGCGAGATGCATTCTCTCGTTTCCGCTCCAACAATCGGACCGTTCCGCGCATGACGCTGGCCACGGCGCCCGCGCCGCTGACGGCGCTAGGCCTCTCTATCGTTGCGGCTCGGGAACTACTCGCTTCGGCGCAGAAGTCGCTTTCTCTCGTTACCCATCACAAGGAATTCGACGCCGTGGTGGACAACGGGAAGGACACCATATCGCGCGCGAAGATTTCCTACGAGCACGCCCTCGCGCTGGAAGCCACGCGCGACTATAAGTTGTCCTGCAAAGAACAGATTAAAGCGCACCGCTTTCTGAACAGCTTCACGCGCAGCGTGGAAAGCCTGCTGAACCTGTCCTGGGGAACCTCATTCGTGGCTTCCGGCGAAAGCGAGGAACTGGAAAAAACGCGCAAAGATCTGGAAGCGGAAGCAGAAGAGTTTCTGGTGTGCCGCACCGTGCATTTTCTTTCTCACGTTTTTCCGCAGATGACCAATCTCGCCGTGTACTCACTCGGCTGCCTGTTCCTGATGCTGCTGGCGATCAGTTCCTATCCGTTACAGCCGAAAAATCCTTTTTCTTATTTCAGCTGGTTCATTATTCTTGCGTTTATTGCGGTTGCGATAAATATTGCCGTGCAGATGAATCGCGACGTAGTCTTGAGTTGTCTCAACGGTACCAACCCCGGCGAAATTAACTGGGACGTGCAGTTCATCGGCCGCATTCTCTTCCTTGTTGTGGTTCCTCTGCTGGGCCTGCTGGGAGTGCAATTTCCGGAGCGCCTCGCGCAAATCATGAGCTGGATCTCCCCTTCTGGCTCCGGCCACGGCTAGACGCGCGGCCGACTTGACTCCTGGATTAGCCGCTGGATTGGCCCTTGTTTGCGCACCCCAGTCTGCCAGCGAGTCAGCGCGGATGGCGAGATGAGAACGCCTGTACCACGGATAGGTTGCACCGGATTTTGCGGGGTGCCTATACTGGCGGAGATACGCAGAAGAGGTAGTTCTGCGCGCGGTGCCGTGTTTCCGGATGAACGCCAAACGCTCGACGGTGGGGCTGCCCGGGGAATTGACGGTACCCAGAAGGGATAGGGACTGCCCAGCGTGGAGGAAACAAGACAATCCCCAGCGCAGTTTCCGGCGATTGAACGGCGCCGGACTGGCGGGCTTCCGGGAGTGCGACGCGAAGCGGGCGAGATCGCGGTCTTCCAGGAACTCGGCAAAGCGCTGACGTCGTCGCTGCAGCTCGATCAGGTGCTGCGGACGATCATGGAGAAGATTGACGAGTTTCTGCGTCCCGACAACTGGTCGCTGCTGCTGCTGGATGAAGCGAAGCAGGAGCTGTACTTCGAGCTGGCCGTGGGAACGGCCTCGCAGGCGCTAAAAGACGTGCGCGTGAAGATGGGGCAGGGAATCGCAGGCTGGGTTGCGCAGCACGGCGAAACCGTGGTGGTTCCTGATACTTCCAAGGACACACGCTTTTTCTCCCAAGTGGATGAGAAGACCAAGACGGAAACGCAATCGATCGTCGCAGTGCCGGTGAAATTCCGCGAGACATGTTTGGGCGTGATCGAACTCATCAATTGCATCGGACCGGATGGATTCGATCCGCGCGATTTGAAGCTGCTGGAAGCGCTATCGGACTTCGCAGCAATTGCTCTGGAAAATGCGCGGCACGTCAAACGGATTCACGAGCTGACGATCACTGACGATTGCACGACGCTGTATAACGCGCGTCACATGAGCTTTATTCTGGAAACAGAAATTTACAGGTCGCAACGCTACAACTACGAATTTTCGCTAATTTTTATCGACCTGGACCATTTCAAGCAGGTGAATGACACCCAGGGACACTTGGTGGGTTCGAGGCTATTGGCGGAAATCGGCAACTCGCTGAAAGCTCATTGCCGGTTGATCGATTTTGCCTTCCGCTACGGCGGTGACGAGTTCGTGCTGCTGCTGCCGCAGACATCGAAGGAAAATGCGATGAACGTGGCACGCCGGTTGCACAAATTGATCCGCGAGGCGACGTGGCTTTCGGCAGACGGGTTGGACATCAAGTTGACGGCCAGCATGGGTGTGGCATCGTACCCGGTCGATTCACGGACCAAAGAAGGATTGCTGCACTTGGCGGACGAAGCGATGTACCTGGTGAAGAACACGAACCGGGACAGCGTGGCGGTGGCCAATGTTGGAATCCTGGAGCCGTTGCCTGCAAGCGCCGAAGCTGCGGGTGGCTAGTCGGCTGGTGATTCGCGATTGGTGACTACTGACTCGCGACTCCGAACGATCGACGAGCTAACCTACCTCTCCCTCTGTTTTAGCTATTCATACTAAAGAGCTTAGAAGTTCAGTTTCTGTGAGTATTCATTCTAAGAGACTTAGGCGTACAGCTCCGATCCAATTCCGGCCCGCTATCGGAATAAACGAAAGAGCAAGGCTGGCTTCGCTGTGGGAAGTTGTTCAGAGAGGAAGGGAACTTAGGGCCGGAAACCCGGTCGAATTGAAATGCGCAACGATCCTCGGATTGCGACTTCCGAACGGGGAGACTTAATTGTCAAAGTGCGCAAGCGCCGGTGCCCGACCGGAGTGCCGCATGTATCGCACCAACATTAGAACATGCTCGTTACTAGGCGTTCTTAACGCTGTCCCGCAAGCGGAAGCCGGTAGTGAAGTTTCCGAACTCCGAGGGTCGAATCAGGTCTAACGATCGCTCGACTTGTGGTGTTGCTACGTCCACCAAGCGATGCAACTAATCGGCGGGCGCAGCAGTCTATGACCTAAGGCTAGAGGCGGCAGGGAGGAATCAAGAGCCGAGCCTTTGCCATTGCCTGAAGTTCAATCAGAGACTGAGCGATGAACCGGTTCGAATTGCGAATTGTCGGAACGCTGATCGTCTACGTGGCATGCGCCTTGGCGGTAGCGGCGCAAAGCGAAAATCCGCAAGGAAACACGCAGGTCCAGGCACTGAATGTGAGATCGAATCTGGTGCTGGTGCCGGCGCTGGTGAAGACCAAGGCGGGAGAAGTGGTGCTGTCGCTGACCGGTGATGATTTTGTTCTTACGGACGACGGAGTTGCTCAGCCACTGCAGCTTGAAACGGACACCGACTCGTTGCCGCTGGCTCTGGCGATTATTGTTCAAAATGGAGGGCAGGGCGCGCTGCATTTGCAGGACTACCGAAGACTGGGGCCGGTGATGGATGCGGTTATTGGCGAAGTGCCGCATCGCATCGCCGTGGTCAGTTTTGACAGCAAGCCCGAGCTCGTACGGGAATTCACGTCCAATTCGGATGAAGCGGTGGAGGCCATCAGGACATTGAAGGAAGGCGACACTGGGGCCGCGATTCTGGATGCCCTGAAATTCGGAATTCATCTTCTGCAGGAGCAACCGCCGGAGTATCGCCACGCCGTGATTCTATTCAGCGAAACGATTGATCGAAGCAGCGAAGCCAGCGTGGAAGATGCGGTTCGCGCGGTGAATGAGACGAATACTTCGATCTACAGCTTTGCGTTTTCCAGTACGAAAACCGCGGTGAAACACGAGGCTTCGAAGCTGGCGGGTGCCGGTACGTACTCGGACGAAGCTTATCCGGCGGGCGGCTGCATGAGTCACGATCCGAATGCGGATCCGGACGCACACGGGAAGCGCAGCGCTCAAGCGCTGGATTGTGCCAGCAACCTGTTGCCGCCGTTGCGGCTCGCGCGGATGGCGTTTCTCGCAGCGAAAGACGGGATGAAACGCAATGTGCCGGAGTCCGTGGCGCAATTGACGGGCGGCGAATATTTCGGATTCAAGGATGGAGCAACGCTGACAAAGGATCTGATCACGATTTCGAGCGATGTGCCGAATTATTACGTTTTGAGTTTTCGGCCGCAAGCGCCGCATGAAGGATTGCATTCGTTGGAAGTGAAGCTGAAGGAAAAACAGGGCATGCGGTTGACCGCGCGCAAGGCCTATTGGGTGGAGTCAGTGGGCGGCGGAAAAAAAAATTGAGCAAACCGATCGAAGACGAAGTACAGCCCAAGTCAAGAGAACTGTCTGAAGCCCCCGCCACTGCGAAGGGTCGAGCGCGAGCGCCGCGCCTACGGTGCTCCAAAGATTGGTGGTAGCGCGGGCCCAGTCCTCGCGGACTGGGCTAAATTGTGCCGCGCCCCCGCCGCTGGGTTAGGGAGCTACGGGGGTATGAAACAGTCGTATTCAGCCTGGGCCCGCGATAGAAACCATCGTTCATTTTGGGAAATCGAAGAAGCGTACCTTTTCGATCTCGAAAGAGTTTGCGACGGGTGTGCTTAGCTCGCACCCGGAATAGATTCGAGGGCAAAAATCTTGTTATCAAAATAAATCACGACCTCTCGCACGGATGGTTCCTTGCCAGCGCTCGTTCGCACATGGCTGGCTTCGAGGACGCAACGAATCGATAGAAACAACGCTGCGCAGTAAGCGGTTATGGACACGAATCTCCTCAGGAGCAACCCAAGAGCGGTCGGTTTGCTAGATCGGCGCGCAGCCGCTTATGCGGACCCGAAATCGACGCCTCCGGATTTGGAGCCGAGGCTAACATTTCTGGAGGTGGGCGTCTAAAGGTTGCGAGGCGGGAACGTGAAACGATTTTTGGCGGGGTTTGTGGCGGGCGGGATTGGGTTGATGGTGCTGGCAGTGCTGGTGGCGCAGCTTGGCGTCGTGGATGTACGGGCGGATGCGACGATGCCAGGGTGGTTTGGCGGCTGGTTTTCTGCGGCGGTCCATAAGTCGGTGCGGCGACAGGCTGCGAGTGTGGCGCGGTTTGCACCGGCGACGGAGGCGGAGGTGATCGCGGGCGGGAAATTGTTTGTGAACGATTGCGTGGGTTGCCATTCGGAACCGGGCAAGCCGGCTAGCGATTTTGGAGCGACGTTTTACCCGCCGGCTCCGCAATTGGCGCAAGAGGGAACGAAATACACGGAAGAAGAAAT
The DNA here is from genome assembly GCA_963781385.1 of uncultured Acidobacteriota bacterium. Lineage (GTDB taxonomy): Bacteria > Acidobacteriota > Terriglobia > Acidiferrales > UBA7541 > Acidiferrum. The sequence continues at coordinate 88,053 of CAWAFN010000001.1, forward strand.
TTTCTGGATTGCGAAACACGGGATACGGCGAACGGGGATGAGCGCGCAGACGGGTTCGTATTCGGACGAGAAGTTGCGATCGCTGGCGGCGTTCATTTACCGGATGGAGAATTTGCCGCCGAATATTGCTGCGGCGATTCATGAGAAGACGGAAGGGGCGGGCGCGCCTCCGGAGCCGCAAAAATGAAGAACTTTTTGCTGGGAATGGCGAGCGCGGTGGTGATTTTGCCGCTGGCGACGGCGATGTACTTTCGATCCGGATTTGCGGATGTGAATTGCGATGCGGCTCCGCCGGCGTGGGAGAGCGGTCTGGCGAAATTGGCGGTACGGCGCTCTGTTTCGCGGCAGGCGGCGGATTTGCGGATGCCGGCCGACGTGGATGAAGCGCTGCTGGTACGCGGCGGGAAGCGTTATTTGGAAGGTTGTGCGGGATGCCATGGGGGGTTGAGGAAGGCGTACAGTCCCGACAGCGCGAGTTATCCGCGAGTGCCGCAATTGCAGCACGACGGGACGAGTTACACGAAGCCGGAAATTTATTGGGTGGTGAAACACGGAGTGCGAATGACGGCGATGTCGGCGTATGGAAGATTTTATTCGGACGAAGATTTGTGGGCGATTGCGGCGTTTGTGTACGAGATGAAGAGATTGCCGGCGGGAGTGGAGGGTAAGATTTTGGCGAAAGAAGAGAAAAAGTAGGTGGGGTGAATTGTTGAGAAGCGTTGGCCACTCGTTGTGCCAAATACTGAAGTCGAATTCTGAGCTGACCTAAATACCGACCAGGATCTGTTCAGGATGCGCTAAATTCCTGCGAGCAAATCAGTAGGCGAGGGCGCAGCCGTCGGCGCGCATTTCTGAGGCGGCGGAATAGACGCGGTCGGAGCCGGACATGCGGTGCTCGACGCATTCATAGCGGCCGTATCCGCCATCGGATGGGCCGAGTGTCCAACCAAGCGCGCGAAGCGCTTCGTGAGTGGCTTCGGGGACGCCGGATTCAAGACGGAGAACTCCATTGGGGCCGAGATTGGCCGGATCTTCGCCCATGGATTGCGAAGAGCCTTCGTGATGCCATCGCGGGCTGTCGCCGGCGGCTTGAATGTCGAGGCCGTAGTCCACGCGATTGATGATGATTTGCGCCTGGCCTTGCGGCTGCATGTCGCCGCCCATGACACCGAAGGACATCCAGGGTTTTCCATCTTTGCTGGCGAAGCCGGGGATGATGGTTTGGAACGGGCGTTTGCCGGGCGCGTAAATGTTGGGATGACCGTCCTGCAGAGAAAACAGTTCGCCGCGATCCTGGAACATGAAACCGAGTCCATCAGCGACGAGTCCCGAGCCCATACCGCGGAAGTTGGATTGGATTTGCGAAACCATCATGCCGGAGGAGTCGGCGACAGTGAAATAGGTGGTGTCACCATGGCTGGGAGCTTCGCCGGGATGAACGGGCGCAAGGATTTTGTCGGAGCGAATGAGTTTGGCACGTTCGGCGGCGTAGGATTTTGAATTGAGCCATTCGACGGGAACTTTGCAGAAATGGGGATCGGCATAGTAGCGTGCGCGGTCTTCGTAGGCGAGGCGCTTGGCTTCGACTTGTGTGTGAAGTGATTCAGGCGATTGAAAACCCATGCCGCGCAGATCGAAATTTTCCGCAATGTTGAGAAGTTGAAGCGTGGCGAGGCCCTGGGTGTTGGCGGCCATGGCGTAGACCTCCACCCCGCGATATGTAGTGACCAGCGGATCGAGCCATTCGGCGTGATGGTCGCGAAGGTCATCGGCGGAGAGCCAGCCGCCGATGCGTTTGAAATAGGCGTCAATCGTTTTGGCGATGGGCCCGTCGTAATAGGCATCGCGGCCACCGTCAGCAATCATGCGATAAGTACGAGCGAGATCGGGATTGCGAAAGACCTCGCCTTCGTTGGGAGCTTTGCCACTGGGTGCATAGGTGCGCATGGCGTTGGCGGTTTCTTCGACGCCGGAATTTGCGCGCGTGAAGATGGCGAGATTGCGTTTGATGTAGTAGCCGATGACTTGCGGAACGGGCGCACCGTTTTCGGCAAGGTGAATGGCGGGCTCGAAGAGTTCTTTCCATTTTAGTTTGCCGTAGCGTTGGTGCATGGTCCACCAGGCGTCGAGGGCGCCGGGAGTGGAAACGGAAATTGCGCCCAGAGCGGGTATGACGCCTTTTTGGGCGCGGGCGCGAACGGTTTCGAGCGTGAGTGATTTGGGAGATTTGCCGGAGCCAGCGAGGCTAACGAGCTTATTGAGCTTGGGGTCCCAGATCATGGCATAGCAGTCACCACCGATACCGGAGCTGGTCGGTTCGAGAAAGCCGAGACAGGCGTTTGCGGCAATGGCGGCATCCACTGCGGAGCCGCCGTGCTTGAGGGTTTCGATGGCGGCGAGTGTGGCGAGCGGATGTGCGGTACCTGCGGCGCCGGACATACCCATGGCGGCGGAGCGGCTGGCGAAACTGGCACCGGAGACGCGGTCACCGGTGTGAACATCGGGGCGGCGGAAATGTTCTTCGCCTTCGGCCTGGAATTTGGGGAGCGGGAGATCATCTGCGCCGGATTTTGCACTCGGATTCTGAGCGAGAGAAGTGGTGCTGGCGGTAGCTGCTGCGACGGACAGCGTGGCGATAAAGGAGCGACGGCGCAAATGGCCCTCCAGAGTCAAAGCTAAGAATGCGGGTGGAATTATAGCGAAATCGCAGCGACAAAATGTCATCGAGAATTGCCGCGGAGAGAAAATTAAAAAGTGAAAAAGCGAAAATGGTGGCGATGTCGGCGACTATCGAGGAATTTGGGATGAGTGTACAGAGACGGGCGATTCTGATTAACTGAAAGCGAGGCACAGACCAAGCAACAAGATGAAGAGGAGTGAAGCAGCGAAGTATGCGCGGTGGAGCGCGGCGACGGCACTGGTGTTCGCGGGGCTGACGGTCGGCGTGTATTTGTACCGCGGATATACGAGGCTGGTGGAAAGAAGAAATGCGCCTCCACCGGCTCCGGTGGATGTGGAGCGACAATCGACAGGATTGACGTTTTCCAAAGGAGAAGGCACGCGGAAGGTTTTTACGGTGGAAGCGTCGAAGTCCATCGACTTCAAAGGACTGAATACCAGCGATCTGGAGGGCGTGAAGATTACGGTGTTCGGAAAAGAGGGCGCTCGTCACGACACGATGGAGACGCACACGTGTAGATACACAAAAGACAGCGGAGACATTTTGTGCGCGGGCGACGTGGAAATTATTTTGCTGAGCGCGGATGAATTCAACGCGGCAGGCGGAAAGATGGACGTGCCAACCGCGATGAAGATTGAGACCAAGGGAGTTTCGTTCAACCGTGCAAGCGGAGAAGCGAAGACGGACGCGGAAGTGCGATTTACGTTTGCGAGTGGAAGCGGTCAGGCGGTGGGAGCGGATTACTACTCGGAACAAGGAACGCTGCAACTTCGGCACGATGTGAGGATGAAGCTGATTCCCGCAGCGGACGCAAAAGGCAAATACGGAACGGCAGGATTGAAAAGCGAGCCGGTGGATGTGACCGGTTCGCGAATGAATTTGTCGCGCGACGCCGGGACGATTTATTTGGCCGGTCCGGCCGAAGCGAAGACGCAGACATCTCGGCTGACATCAGCGGCGATGCTGGTGGAGATGGATGCAGAGTTCCATGCGAAGCGATTGCTGGCGAAGAGCGGTGGCGGAATGCGAGCGGAGTTTTCCTCATTGAAGAGTGGAGCAAAGCAAAGGCTTTCGGCTGACGAGATGGTGGCGACGTTTGCTCCGGAAGGTTGGATCACCCAGGCGGAAGCGAACGGGAACGTCGATGGTGAGTCGTCGGACGGAGACGAACGGCGAACGGTGAAGGCGCAGAATGCGTCGATGGAAATGGTGGCGGGAGAGAATGCGCCGAAGCTGCTGGTGTTGAAAGGCGCAGTGGATCTGCGCACGGCAGCTAGCGGCGGCGGGAAGAATGCTGTGAACGGGAGCGCTCCCGGCGACGCGCGAAAGTTGACGACGGAAGAATTGCGACTGTTGTTTCGAGCGAATGAAAAAGTTGCGGGCAAAGACGTAACGGCTGGGACGAGATTGGAAACGGCGGAGACGGTGGGAGCGGGGCGGGTTGAATTGAACGAAGCGGCGAATGAAACTGCGAAAGCTTCGCAAACAGTCGTGCAGGCAAATCAATTGGGTATGAAATTCGATGCAGCGGGAAAAGCTTCGCGGCTGGACGCGAAGGGCAATGTCCAGACGGAGCGCAATTTTTTCGGAGCGGACAAGCCAGGGTCCGCGGATAAGCAGACAGCGACAGCGAAGAACGGATTTGTGGAGATGAATGGACAGGGCGGATGGTCGCGGATGGAGTTGAGCGAGGACGTGCATTTGAAAGACGGCCCACGCGCGGCTGCGGCGGATCACGCGGTGTTCGCGCGGGCGGAGCAAACGGTGACGCTGGAGGGGCGAGCGTCGGTCCGGGATGCGACGAGTTTGACGTCGGCGCAGAAGTTGACGTTTTGGCAGGCGACGGGGGAGCTGCGCGGTGAGGGCGGAGTGCGATCGACGGACTTGTCGTCGAAAGGAGGAACGATACACTTGGCACCGGTGGCGGCGAACGTGAGCGCGGAGCAGTTGAATGGAAATTCGAAAAGCGGGCGGGTGGTGTACTTGGGGCACGCGCGATTGTGGCAGGGCGATTCGGTGATGGAGGCGGAATCGATTGAATTATTGAAGAACGAGCGAATGCTGAATGCTGTGGGGAGTGTGCGGGCGGTATTTCCGCAAGCGCCGGGGAAAAATGTTGCAGGTAGCGGGACTTCGCCGGATGCCGAGAATAAGTTGACCGCGGTTAAGACTTCAGGAGCGAAGCCGCCAGTGCTTTGGCATGCACAGGCCGCGAAGTTGAGTTACTGGGACGGCGAGAATCGGGCGCGGCTGGAGCAAAATGTGGTGGTGCAGTCGGCGGAAGAAAAAATCAGCAGTGCAGCTATGGATTTGTACTTCACAAGGGGGCAGAACGGCGGGAATAGGGGGACGGCGAGTGGTTCGAACGGGGCCGCAGGTTTGGCGGGAGCGCAGCAGATCAGCCGAGCGGTGGGAACGGGAGGAGTGATGGTGCAGCAGGGCGAGCGGAGGGCGACGGCGGAGCGAGGGGAGTACACCGCGACGGACGGAAAATTCGTAATGAGCGGAGGAACACCGACGCTATTTGACGCGGAAGAGGGGACCACGACGGGGCGTCAATTGACCTTCTTTTTAGCCGATGCTACGATCATCGTCGACACCGAAAAAGGTTCGCGAACCCTGACGAAACACCGGGTCGAAAAGTAATTGGCAAAGAAATTGCAAGTGTGCCGCGTGTGAAGAGGAATGCTGAAGCTCCAGGCTGTCGAACTGAGCAAGTCGTACCGAGGCCGCAAGGTCGTTGACGACGTAGAGCTGGAGATTGGTCAGGGAGAAGTTGTTGGATTATTGGGTCCCAACGGTGCAGGTAAGACAACTACCTTCTACATTTTAGTGGGATTGGCGAGGCCGGATTCAGGGCGCGTCCTACTGAATGACGAAGAGATTACAGACCTTCCGATGTACCTCCGGGCCCGTAGTGGGATCAGCTATTTGCCTCAAGAGCCTTCGGTTTTTCGACAACTCACAAGCGAGCAGAATTTATTGGCGGTGCTGGAAACGCTTCCGCTGACTCCGGAGCAGCAACGCGACCGGCTGGAAGAGCTATTGGTGCAGATGGGATTGGAAACCGTACGGACGAGCAAGGCTTACATGCTTTCAGGCGGAGAACGGCGGCGGCTGGAAATTGCGCGGTCGTTGACGCTGGAACCATCGTTCATATTGCTGGACGAGCCGTTTTCGGGCATTGACCCGCTGACCGTAAAGGACTTGCAGGAGATCATACGGAACCTGGCGGAGTCCGGGATCGGCGTGCTGATCACGGACCATAACGTGCGAGAGACCTTGACGGTAACGGACCGAGCGTACATCCTCAAAAGTGGCAAAATTTTTCGCAAGGGGCGTCCGGAAGAGTTGAGCAACGACGCTGAAGTACGCCGGGTGTATCTGGGCGACCATTTCCGCCTGAATTAAGAGGAATAAACAAGGAAGAGAAGGACGATTTTCCGCGCATATGGCTTGGCAAGGGCTCAAACTCAATCTAAAGGTGTCGCAAAGGCAAATCCTCACGCCTGGCCTGGTGCAAATGGTCAGCGTGCTGGCGTTGAACAGGCTTGAGTTGAAGGAAATGATCAACACTGAGATGGTGGCAAATCCCGTGCTGGAAGAGCTAAGCGAAGAGCCGACCACCACCGACAATTACAGCGACGAAAACTTTCTGAAGAACGAGACGGAGAAAGTTCCTGAGAAAAAAGAACTAAACGCGTTTGATGAGTTCGATGTGGGGAGTTTCTTCAACCAATATCTGGACACGGGCGGGGATGGCGGGCGGTCGCAGGAGCGGGAAGTATCGGAGCGTCCGTCATTTGAAAAGTTCTTATCTTCGCCGGCCGGGCTTTCCGAGCATTTGAACTGGCAACTGAGTGTAACTATCTGCTCGGACGAAGTGCGCGAGCTGGCGGACGCGATCGTCGGAAATTTGGATGAGAACGGGTATTTAACCGCGTCGAATGAGGAATTACTACAAGGCGGAAAGTACACACAGGACGATCTGGACGATGCACTGGCGGTAGTGCAAGATTTTGATCCGATCGGGGTGGGCGCGCGGGATTTGCGCGAGTGTTTGCTGTTGCAATTGAAAGCGTTTGATCCGACGAACACGCTGGCGCAGCAAGTGGTGTCGGAACATTTGCGGCAGGTGCAGGCGAATCAACTGAAGGAAATTGCGCGAGCGCTGAACCGTCCGATCGAAGTGATCAAGCGGACTCTGGACGTAATCAAGAAATTGGACCCGCGGCCGGGGCTTCGCTACAACAAGACCGAACCACGGCTAGTGGAGCCGGACGTCTACTTCCGGAAGGTCGATGGGCTATGGGAAGTTTTTCTGAATGAAGACGACATGCCGCAATTGCGGTTAAGCCCAACGTACCGGCGATTGCTGGCGCGTGATGCGGCGGACCGTGAAGTGCGGAACTACGTGAAAGAAAGATTTACGGCGGCGATTCAGCTCCTGAAAAATATCGAACAGCGGAAGCATACGATTTTGCGGGTGTGCCAATCGATTATTGCCAGGCAGGGGGAATTCCTGGATCACGGGCAGGACGCTCTGAAGCCGATGATGATCAAGGAAGTGGCGGAAGAAGTGGGCGTTCATCCATCGACGGTGAGCCGCGCGGTTGCTAGCAAGTATGCGCACACGCCACAGGGCGTACTGGAATTGCGGTCGTTCTTCAGCGAATCGGTGAACGGGCCAGAGGGCGGGGCGATGTCCCTACTTACTCTGAAGCGGCTGGTGAAAAAGATGATTGAAGAGGAAGATTCGGCGAAGCCGCTGACCGACGAGCACATCGCGCAAAAGTTGGAAGACGCCGGAATTCATGTAACGCGGCGGACCGTGGCGAAATACCGCGAAGATATGCGCATCCCCAGTACTCACCAGCGGCGTGTAAAATCCTGAGACGCGTGTAGAATCTGAGCACGACTTTCAAAGTATGAGACGTAGCACGACGCTCAGTTCAAAAATTCAAAAGTGAAACCCCGAGCGAAAAGAGAATCGAGTCAATTGGTGATCCTGACTGGACTATCCGGCTCAGGAAAAAGCACCGTGCTGCGTGCGTTTGAAGATATGGGTTTCTACTGCGTCGATAATCTGCCGGTAGAGTTGATTCCAATCTTTGCGGAATTGCACGAAGCGGGCGAGGCGGATTTTAACCGAGCAGCTTTGCTGGTGGATGCGCGCGAAGGGCGGCAACTGCAGAAACTGCCGGGATTGCTGAAACACTTACGCAAAGAACATCCGATTTCCCTGGTGTTTATTGAAGCCAATGATGACGCGCTGTTGCGACGGTATAGCGAGACGCGGCGGCCGCATCCGATGGGAAAAGAGTATTCGGTAAGAGAAAGCCTGCGGCACGAACGCGAGTTGATGGCACCGATCCGTAAGCTGGCGGATGTGGTGATCGACTCGACGCAGTTCAACGTGCACGAACTCCGGAGTTTCATTACGCGGCGCTTCAAGAGCCCGGATCGCAGTCCGATGCTGGTGTCGGTAGTGAGTTTCGGTTTCAAGTATGGGGTGCCGAACGATGCAGATTTGATGTTCGATGTGAGGTTTCTGCCGAATCCACATTTTGTCCCAGGGCTGAAGAAATTTACGGGACGCGACGCGAAGGTGCGGAAATTCATTCAATCGTTTCCGCAGACCGGTCAATTCTTGAGGCGGATGGAGAGTTTGCTGGCGTATCTGATACCGCACTATATTGAGGAAGGAAAAAGTTACCTGACGATTGCGTTCGGCTGCACGGGTGGGAAGCACCGATCGGTGATGCTGGCCGAAGAGATTAAGAAGGCGCTGGAGAAGCGAAAGTATGCGACGAAGGTCATTCATCGCGACATTGAAAAATAGAAACAGAAGCGAGAAGTGAAACGAAAAGTCCGGCGGCCCGGCCAAACTTGACACATCCCTCAGCGGGCGAATAGCGTAGCAACTGGATTTTTGTGCGGTTCGTGACATAAAGCGTTGGGAGTTATGGACGCTACAAAGCGGATAACTGCAGGGGGGCGAAGCGATTGGCGTCGGTAATTACACCACAGTTGAAGCGACTGCTGGCATTCGTACGACCATACGGCTTCCGGTTGACCATCGGCGTGTGCCTTGTGGCGTTTGTGGCTCTGGCGGAAGGCGCAGTAGCGCTGATGGTGCGGCTGGCTTTCGACTACGTACTGAATCCCGCGTCGCCGAGTTCGCAATTGCCGCTGTTGACGCTGCCCGGCGGCAAGGTGATCTATCTCAACCAGTTTTTTCCGCCGCATATCCACAACGTCTGGCCAATTTTTTCCATTTCGCTTCTAGCAATCTTCGTGTCGAAGGGCGTCGCGGAATATCTGGGAACGACACAGATTCAGTATGTCGGGCATGCGGCGACAACCGATCTGCGGAACCGGCTATTTTCAAAAATTCTGCGGCAGCCGATTGGATTTTTTCAACACCACCCAACAGGGCGATTGCTTTCTACCGCCATCAACGATATCGAGAAGACCCGGATTGCGCTGTCGGAGTACCTAGCGGATCTCTTTCAAAAAGGATTCACGCTGATCGTCTTCCTGTTCCTGATGGTGTACATCAGTTGGAAGATGGCGCTGGCGTGCGCGGTGGTGCTGCCCCTAGTGGTCTTGCCGGTTGGAAAGTTCGGACGAAAAATCCGGCGGTCGGGAGAGAACAGCCAGAACCGGCTGGGCGAACTGAGCCAGATTATTCAAGAGACCACTAGCGGAAATCGCGTCGTAAAAGCCTTCGGCATGGAGCAATTCGAATCGAGTAAATTCCGAGACGCGGCCCGGCGACTGTTGCGAGAGAACATGCGTTGGGTGCGGGCTGCGGCCGCCACGGCGCCGCTTATGGACCTGCTGGGAGCCATTGTGGTGCCGCTCCTGCTGCTCTACGCGCGCGACCAGATCAAGGCGCACCTTATGACACCGGGAATTTTTCTGGCGTTCTTGTACGCGATGTTTAATGCATATATGCCGCTTAAAAGGATCGGACAGGTTTACCAACAATTTCAATACGCGCAAGGAGCGAGCACGCAAGTGTTCGCTTATCTCGATCAGCAGGAAGAAATTCTGGATGCACCGGGACTGCCAAAGATGGAAACGTTCGGAGGATCGGTGCAACTGGAAAACGTTTCGTTCTCTTACGACACAGATTCGTCAGCGGTGTTGAAAGATATCTCGCTGGACGCGCGAAAGGGAGAAGTGATTGCGTTGGTGGGTTCGAGCGGTGCAGGGAAGACAACTCTGGTGAACCTGATTCCGCGATTCTACGAACCAACGAGCGGGACGATCCGGATCGACGGAAAAGATGTGCGGGAAGTGACGCTGCGATCGCTGCGTGAACAAATCGCGATGGTGACACAGGAAAATATACTTTTTCACGATACCGTGTGGAACAACATTTCGTACGGACTGGGTAACGTGGAGAAAGATCGGGTGGTCGCAGCAGCGCAAGCGGCACTGGCCCACGATTTCATTCAGGAACTGCCTCTGGGTTACGATACCGTCATCGGCGAACGCGGTACGCGGCTCAGCGGGGGGCAACGTCAGAGGATCGCCATTGCCAGAGCCATTTTGAAGGATTCGCCGATTCTCATACTGGATGAAGCGACTTCAGAGCTCGACGCAGAATCCGAAATGTTCGTACAAAAGGCGCTGGCAAATTTGATGGTCGGACGAACGACGTTCGTGATTGCGCACAGGCTGCCGACGATCCGGCGGGCCGATAAGATTTTAGTGCTGGAAGAGGGCCAAATCCGCGAGAGCGGCACGCACGCAGAATTGCTGGCGCAGGGCGGTACCTACGCCCGGCTGCATGATTTGCAATTCGCGGACGACGATATGGCTGCGCCGGCACAAACGACTTTACCCACACTGCCCTCGACAACTACGACGTCTTCCACAAGGAACCCGATATGAGCGAGAGAAGCGCAGTGCAAACGAAGAAGAATGAATGTTTGTCGATGACCGGTTACGCGCAATCGAAAGGCAGCGCAATTGGCTGGGATCTTCGAGTGACGGTGAAAAGCGTGAATCACCGCTTTCTCGATTTAAAGATAAGGCTGCCAGAAGGTTTCGATTTGTATGAATTGCGATTGCGACAAATGGTGCGCGAGCGAATCCATCGCGGTCACGTGGAAGTACACGTAAGCGTGGAGCCGGGCGCAGCGACGCCGATTCAGGTGAACAAGGACCTGGTGACAAATTATTTGCGGGCGGCGGACGAACTGCGCCTGCAGACATCAGTTTCGGCAGCGTTGGACGTGGTGGCGCTGTTGCGGCTGCCCGGCGTGATTGGTGGATTGGCGCCGGCTGTGCCGGAATCGGAAGAGGAGCAGGAGGCGCTCGGAAAATCGCTGGAGAATTCCTTGCGCGACGCGCTGGGCAAGCTCGATGAAATGAGACGAGCGGAGGGCCGTCATCTCACAGAAGATCTTCGCGTACGTTTGGCGCGTATTGGCGAGCAGACAGACGTTGTGCGTGGACTGGTATTGCAGTTGCGGCCGGCATTTGCGCGCAGGCTGGAATCGCGGCTGAAAGACTTGCTGAGCGGGACCACCATGGATCCGGCAAGGATTGCGCAGGAAGCGGCCATTCTGGCGGAACGCAGCGACATCAGCGAGGAGCTGGAAAGGTTGAAGAGCCACCTGCTGCAGTTCAACAAGTTGCTGGATGGAGCGGGGGAACTCGGTAAAAAGCTGGATTTTCTGCTGCAGGAAATGCACCGCGAGGCCAACACCATGCTTTCGAAGACGCCGGGAGTGGAAAGCGAAGCGCTGCAGATAACGGGCATAGGATTGGAAGTAAAGGCGGAGATCGAAAAATTGCGGGAGCAGGTACAGAACATCGAATGAGCAAGGAGCGCGCGTTAGCACCACTGGTATTGATTGTGTCTGGGCCATCGGGGTCGGGGAAGTCGACGCTGGTGCAAAGGATGCTGCAAATGCCGGGGACCATGGCGTCGCGATCATGTACCACAAGGGCGCGGCGCACGACTGAGGCCAGCGGGAAGTGTTATGATTTCGTCACCGAAGATGAATTTGAAGGAATGGTGTCTCGGGGAGAATTTCTCGAGTACGCACGTGTCTTCGGAAAGCATTCTTACGGCACACCGAAGAAATGGCTGGAGGAATCGCGGGCGACCGGTTTGGACCTAGTGCTGGAAATTGACGTACAGGGAGCGGCACAGGTAAAAGAGAAGTTGCCGGAATCGGTAGCCATCTTCATTTTGCCACCGTCGCGGGAAGAACTGGAACGGCGGCTGCGGGGACGCGGGCAGGATTCGGATGAAGAAATTGCGCGGCGATTGGCAAGAGCGCGAGCCGAAATTGAAGCGTTCGGGAAATATTACGATTTTTGCGTCGTGAACCACGATGTGGAACAAGCCGGACGCGAAGTGGAATCGATTTTAACGGCAGTGCGCTGCAGCAGCGCCAGGCAGCGGGGCCGAGTGGAAGAACTTCTGGAATCATTTAGTTCAGGCGACCGCTAAGCGGCCGACTGGAGGGAAAGATCGAAATGACCGTGCAGACGAAAGCTCCGGAGAGCCAGTTCGCATACGTTGTGCTGGCAGCGCGGCGTGCACGCCAGATCATGGCGGGGGCGCCGCCGCTGGTGGAAAATCCGCGGACGTACAAGCCGACGCGGGTAGCTTGTGAGGAAGTGAACAATGGATTGATCGAGTATGAATTCAGTCCCGGGAAATCCGTGGACGAAGATAAGGATGGGGTCAAGCGGCGGAAGTAGGACGCCGCGAGTATTCCATGCGTATCACCCTTGGCGTCACCGGCGGAGTGGCCGCCTACAAAGCGGCTGAGTTGGTGCGCCGTTTGCAGACGGAAGGGTTCTCGGTAGAAGTGGTCATGACGCGGGCGGCGTGCGAGTTCATTACGCCACTTACCTTCGCCGCGCTCACCGGGAAAAAAGTGATTACAGGCCTGTTTGCTGAATCCGGCGGCGAATCAAATCTGGAAAGTGCAATCGAACATGTCGCGGTGGCGCAGCGGACGGATTTGCTGCTGGTAGCGCCAGCGACGGCGGACATCCTCGCGAAGTTCAGCAGAGGAATCAGCGACGATTTTCTAAGCACGTTATATTTGGCGACGACGGCACCGGTTGTGGTGGCGCCGGCGATGAACGTGAATATGTGGAACCATCCGGCAACTCAAGAGAATTTGCAGCGATTGCGTGATCGCGGGGTGCACGTGGTTAGTCCGGATGAGGGGTATCTGGCGTGCGGAATGACCGGAGCGGGAAGATTGGCCGGACAGGACGCCATCGTTGCCGGAGTTCGCGAAGTGTTGCACGTGCGGCGCGACTTCGAAGGGCAAACGGTATTGCTGACGGCTGGGCCCACGCAGGAAGACATCGATCCGGTACGATTTATTACCAATCGTTCGTCGGGGCGCATGGGATACGCAGTGGCGGAGGCGGCGGCGCAGCGCGGCGCAAAAGTGATTCTGGTGAGCGGGCCGACGCCTCTGGAAGCTCCAGCGGGCGTGACACGGGTGGACATTCGAACGGCGGCGGAAATGATGAACGCGGTTGAAGAGAATTTCGCGGACGCCACGATTGCGATTTTTGCGGCCGCGGTAGCCGACTATCGCGCCTCGGAGATTGCTTTGCATAAAATGAAGAAGACGGGCGAGGGAATTACGCTTCGGCTTGAGGCGAATCCTGACATTTTGGCTACGACTGCGAGCAAAAAGGGCAACCGGTTGGTGGTGGGGTTTGCGGCGGAGACGGACAATGTCGCAGCGAACGCGCGCAAGAAGTTGCAAGAGAAGAACGCCGATATGATCGTTGCAAACGACGTGACGGCTAACGGCGCGGGGTTTGATGTGGATACGAACGTTGTGACATTGTTTTCGCGCGACGGGCGAGACTTGCCGCTACCCAAGATGACGAAGCGCGACGTAGCGCACCGGATTCTCGACGAAGTGGTGCGATTGTCGGCCAGCGTGAAGCCCCAGTCCGCCGATTAAACGTGAACATGCCTGACCGCGAAGAGACAACACTCCAGGAAAAATTAAGCGAACGCCTTAGATTCTATGAGGATCTTGGGCTCGCGCCGTTTTACCGCGATCGTGGGAGTTCAATTTCGCGCGCTGAGACCGTTCAGCGTGAAGGGACGGGCTCGAATATCGCCAGAGAAATTTCTTCCGAGAAAACCCTTTTGCGAAAATCCCCGGCAATAGCAGCGCATCTTGAAACTGTTGCGCCGAAAACGGTTGCAGCGACGCCGGTGGTGGCGCAGCCGGATGTCGCAGAACGAGTTGAAAAAGTTGTGCTGCCGGCAGCGAGTGGACTGCCCATTTTCGGATCGACAGGCCGAATTGAGGGCGATACTTTGCACAAGACACGCGAAGACTTGGGCGAATGCACGCGCTGCAGGCTTCATAAGACGCGAAATAAGATCGTGTTCGGCGATGGAAGTTCGAAGGCTGAACTGGTGTTTGTGGGCGAAGGGCCGGGCGCGGACGAAGATGCGCAAGGGCTGCCGTTTGTGGGGCGCGCGGGAAAACTTTTAACGCAGATGATTGAAGCGATGGGATTGCAGCGTAAGGATGTGTACATCTGCAACGTGGTGAAGTGCCGCCCGCCGGGGAATCGCCAGCCGGAAAAAGATGAAGTGGAGCAGTGCTCTCCGTTTTTATTCCGCCAACTGGATGTGCTGCAGCCGAAAGTGATTGTTTGCTTGGGTGCGACGGCTGCGCAAACCCTTCTGCAAACGACGAGGAGCATTTCGCAGTTTCGCGGGCAATGGCTCGATTTCCGCGGATACAAAATGCTCGCGACGTACCACCCCGCGTACCTTTTGCGCAATCCGGGGGCGAAAGGCGAAGTCTGGAAGGATCTGCAAAAAGTGATGGGCGTGCTCGGGCTGGAAATTAAGAAAAAGGCCAAGTAAGTGGTCTCCGGTATTGCGCTGGGCGTAGCGACCGCGGCTTCGTGGGGCAGCGCGGATTTTCTGGCGCGCTACGCGACGCGAACGATTGGCAGCCTGCGCGCACTTTTCTGGATGCATGTCTGGGGCACGGTCTTCGTCACCCTCTTGCTCTTATTCGTACATGACTGGGGACATCTTTTCGACGGATCCGGGTGGCAGCCATGGGGTTGGGGAATTCTTGCGGGCGTCACAAATGTTCTTGCGATGCTGGCGTTGTACCGTTCCTTCGAGATCGGAAAGCTGTCGATCGTCGGACCGGTTTCGGCGAGCTATCCAGCGCTCACGGTTTTTCTCTCGATCCTTTCGGGTGAATCGTTGACGGCGCTGCGTGGAGCGGGAATTCTTGCCGCTCTTGGCGGAGTACTTCTAGTTTCGAGAGGTGCTAACTCGCATTCAGATTCGCAAGTGAAGATAGCCGCGAGCGGTTCGACCGGTGTTGGTTGGGCAATCGCCGCGTCCATCCTGTTCGGATTTGTTTTTTGGCTGCTTGGGATCCGGATCATTCCGCGAACGGGCGCGCTCGCGAGCGTCTGGTTGCTGCGGCTCTCGGGCGCGATCGTCACATTCATTCTCGTACTCTCGGCACGGCTCCCGCTTGGGATGACAAACCGGCAGACGACTGGCCAGCTTTATTCAATGGGATTTCTGGATACGGCGGCATTTGCGGCGAGTAATCTGGGCATGCGCATCGAACAAGTTTCCATCGTGACGGTTCTTGGGTCACTTTACGGCGCGGTGACCGTGGCGTGGGCTGCGCTTTTTCTGAAGGAGCGAATCTCGAAGTTGCAGTGGGCGGGAATCGCTTTTATTTTTCTTGGCGTGACGCTGATCAACATCTAGCGAGAATAGTTCATCGCGCCCGTGCAACGCGGCGCGATTGCCGCGCTGATACACTGTTCATCGAAATGATTGAAAAACTCTGCAACGTGGCAGTCGCCGTGCCGCTGCGAACCACGTTCACATACAAAGTTCCGGAACGGCTGGTGGCGGAGATTCAGCCAGGCTCGCGGGTGCTCGTTCCATTTCGCAAAAAATCGTTGGTGGGGGTGGTGACGGAGTGGGCGGACGCTGCGCCCGAGGGCACCAAGCTGCGCGACGTGCAGAAGTGTTTGGATGTAGTACCGGCGCTGACGCCGAAGCTTCTGGAACTGGGTCAGTGGATCGCGAGGTATTACGTGGCACCGATCGGTGAAGTGTATCGCGCAATGCTGCCGCCGGTGACCGAAGTACGCTCGAAGCAGATGGTCTTCGCGGCGGGATTATGCCCGGCCGCATCCACGAGCTTTCGCGACGACTCCGAAGCGATTCATAAATTTCTCGTCAAACTCAGCAAAGCGCAAGAAGGCTTGGAGTTACGGGCTGCGATACGTTCCGGCGTGCCTCTGGAAGAATTGCTGAAATCGCAGCGTCGCGGTCTGATTGAGATACGGCAAGAGATTCAGAATCGTAAGCGCCGCATGCAGAAAATTATTGCGTGGAAATCGAGTGATAGCGACGGAACGGTGTTGGCCGAAAAGGAAGAACGGTTGCGTAATCTGCTGGTGATGGAGCGGGGACCGTTGCCGCTGCCACAGTTGTTGAAATTGAGCGGCGTGTCGCGCGCGTTCATTGAAAGGATGCTGCGCGAAGGAAAACTGGAGAGCTGGGAAGAGGCGCTTGATCCGGCGGAAGATCCTTTCGACGTTGGGTACACGCCGCCGGCGCATACGCTGAATCCTGAGCAGGAGAGAGCGTTTGGAGCGATCCGCGCGCGGTTCGAACTGGGCGAATTCGGTGTGCAGTTGCTGCACGGCGTGACGGGTAGTGGAAAGACGGAAGTTTATCTGCGAGCGATTCAAGATACGCTGGCGCACGGAAAAACCGCGATTGTGCTGGTGCCGGAAATCGCGCTAACGCTTTGGATCGGAAGGCAATGCCGCGCGTGGTTCGGCGCAAAATTTGAAGGCGTGGCGGTGCTGCATTCGGCGCTGAGCGATGTCGGGCGCGCTCGCGAATGGTGGCGGGTTCGAAACGGTGAAGCGAGAGTGATTGTGGGCACGCGGTCGGCGATTTTTGCGCCGGTCGACAAGCTCGGCCTGGTGATTGTGGATGAAGAGCAGGAGTCGAGCTACAAGCAGGAAGAGACACCGCGCTATCACGGGCGGGACGTGGCGATTGTTCGCGCAAAGCTTGAAAGCGCAGTGGCACTTCTGGGTTCGGCGACGCCTTCTCTCGAATCCTTTCACCACGCAAGAAGCGGGAAGTACGAATTGCTGACGTTGGCGCAGCGAGTCGCAGAGCGCTCCTTGCCGGCGGTTGAGATTCTTGACCTGCGCGAAGAGTTCAAGCAGACGCAACAGACCAGCCCGATTTCTTCTCGACTGCGTGGAGGTATTCAGGGGTGCCTTGATGACGAGACCCAGGCGATGGTCCTAATCAATCGTCGGGGATATTCGTGGAGCGTAATCTGCAGGAGTTGCGGCGCGACCGTGCAATGCGCGAATTGCAGCATTTCTATGACTCACCACAAGAACCGCAACCGGCTCGAGTGTCACTATTGCGGCTCGGTGCAGCCGATTGCAAAGAAATGTGCGAAGTGCGATTCGAAATACGTCTATTTTTTCG
Organism: uncultured Acidobacteriota bacterium; assembly: GCA_963781385.1. GTDB lineage: Bacteria > Acidobacteriota > Terriglobia > Acidiferrales > UBA7541 > Acidiferrum. The sequence goes on from CAWAFN010000001.1 coordinate 105,272, forward strand.
GCGAAGGGTCGGAACAACTAGAAGAGCGGCTGCGCAAGGAGTTTCCTAAGGCGCGAATTGCGCGCCTTGATCGTGATACGGCGAGGACGAAAAGACAATTTCAGGAAACACTCGGTGCGTTTGCCGATGGTGCACTGGACATTCTGGTTGGCACGCAAATGCTGGCGAAAGGACACGACTTTCATCGCGTTACGTTGGTGGGAGTGATCAGCGCGGACAGTTCCTTGACGATGCCCGATTTTCGAGCGGCGGAGCGGACTTTTCAGTTGATGACGCAGGTTGCAGGAAGAGCAGGACGCGGAGAGCTGCCAGGACGGGTGCTGATTCAGACCTTTTATCCAGAACACTACGCGATTCAAGATGCGGTGAGGCAGGACTACACCGCTTTTTTCGAACGTGAACTGCACTACCGGCAAGTGATGGCTTACCCGCCGTTTACTTCACTGGCGAACGTGATTGTTCGCGATCTGAGCCTGGAGAAGGCGATCCGATGGTCGCGAGAAATTTCACAATATTTTGCGGCGCAAAATGAAAGTGGGGTACGGATACTGGGTCCGGCGAGCGCGCCCCTGGCAAAATTAAAGAGCGAGTTCCGTTTTCAGTTTCTGCTGAAGTCGAAAAAGAAAGCAGCACTCACCAAGCTGCTGGCCGGCGCGCTGGGGTATTGTGATTTGAGAGAAATTCCACAGACTGCAGTGCTGGTGGATATGGATCCGCTGCAACTCATGTGACCTAGTCATTCGTCTAGACTCAAGCTGTACAGCCGCATGTGCGCGAACTCCTAACCCACCATCAGGCCGGCTCATCCCTTCCTCTGCCTGACGCTCCAACGGCGCCCCAACGATCGCGCATCGCCTGACGGAACTTCTCGCGCTCGTCTGGTGTCATTTGCTCCCAGCGATCTCGCATCTTCCGCCGCATGCCGGAGCGTTGACCACCGCCGCAGCCAAATCCTCCGAACAGAATTCGGCACAGAGCCAGCAGCCCGACGGCTTGCCAGATACTGATCTGCCGGAATCCGAACAAGGTGGGCGCCAGCCAGTTCCACAAGTGCATCACCAGCTCGCCACCAATCCAGATGAATGCTGCCATCCCGACGATCGCCAGCGGCGCAATCCAGATCCATTTCTTTCTCATGACGTGCTCCTTCATTTCTGTCCAAAATCATCGCGAACATCCTGCAAACGTTCTCGCAAATGCAGTACCGCGTAACGCTTTCGCGAAAGCAACGTGTTCACACTTACACCGCTCTCAGCGGACAACTGCTTGAAGCTTCGGCCGTCCAGTTCGTGTGCAACAAAAACGTCACGCTGTTCCGCAGGCAACTCGTCAAGAGCATCTTCGAGTTCGGCCAGCAGCACGTTACGGACGTACACCGCATCGGGCCCCGCATCGGGCGACGGCAACAAATCTTCGAGCCGAAGTGTTACGCCCTGTTCTTCGCTCTCGATCGCGGCTTCAGAGAAAGTCACGGGCTTCTTCTTGCGGAACAGGTCCGTGATGCGGTTGCGCGCCACGCGAAAGAGCCAGCCGGTGACGTGCTCGATTGGCATCAGCAGCCGGTTCGCCTCCACCAGTTCGTAGAACACCTCCTGCAAGATGTCCTCGGCATCGGCTGGATCAGATACACGCCGGCGGATGAAGTTCCGCAACCGCGAACCCTCTTGCGCGACCACTTCGGTGATTTGACGGTCTTGCTCAAGCATTACGCTGATGCCCACGACCCACATCTACAGTTGTAGACGAATGACCGGCGCGAATATTGTAGGGATTTTGGGTCGGCGAGCGCGGTATGGGCCGCGTCGGCCAGAAATCAGTCAGCTCTTCTTGTATTTCGCGAGCGCCAGAAGAAATAGGCGGGAACTCCGAGCGCCATCAGAATAAGACCGGCGAGAACGTGGCGAAACTCTTTTGGATCGTGCGTCGCGAGGTAAATCGCGTTGCCGACGACGGACGCCGCGGCGATCAGGAACACGATAGGCGTCCACGGATATCCTGGCACGCGGTAGGGAATGGACTTGCCATTAAGCGCGGCGCGAAGCGGAAAGATTGCGGCCGCCCCCAGCCCGTAAAAAATCCATCCGATAAACACGACGCCAGCGGCCAGCTCCGAAAAGCGCCCGGCAAAGGTAAGAACAGCGGACCACACGCAGAGTGCAATAACGGCGTTCGCCGGCGTGTGGAACCGAGGATGAACATCGCCTAGCGTCTTGAAGAACAGGTTGTCCTTGGCCATCGCGTAAAATACCCGGGGCGCGGTAAGAACGACGCTGTTCGTCGCACTGAAGACGGAAATCAGAATGGTGAGCGCGACGAATCTTCCGGCCCACGGACCGAGGACCGCAGTCGCCGCGGTGGCAGCAATGGCATCGCTGTTGGCGGCAACCGCGGGCCCCAGGGCGACCAAGTACGCGAGAACTGCGACCACGTAAAGTCCGATCAAGAGCAACGAGCCGAGCAGAAATGCGCGTGGGAAAACTTTCTGCGGTTCAAGCACTTCTCCGGCGCTGTAAGTTCCGAATTGCCAGCCTTCGTAGGCCCAGAGAACGGCGATCATTGCGAATGCGAAGCTGGAGAAAAGACCGCCTCCGTGTGGCGGCGTTCCTACTGCAGGAATTATTTCGCCGGCATGTTTGCCGAGAGCGAGCAGAACGACGCTGAGGATAACGACGAGACCGGCTTTTACGAGCGTAGTCCAGTTTTGCAGGTCGGAACTTTGTCGAGTGCCGCGAACGTTTACGAAGGTGACGACAGCGATCATCAGAACCGCAGCGACTGAGGACTGAGCCGGACTTAGCGGAAGGACTTCAGCAAGGTAGCGTGAAAAAGCGCGAGCGAGCGCGGCGATGGTTGCGGACGAAATGACCAGGAAGAGGCACCAGCCGTAAAGAAATGCGGGGAGGCGGCCGAATCCGTCGCGGATAAAACAATAAAGGCCACCGGCTTCAGGGTTAGCAGCGGCCAGTTCGGCGTACGTCAATGCGCCGAGCAACGACATGACGCCACCGGCAACCCATACCAGCATGGACAGGCCGACTGAGCCGTGAACCTGCCTCAAAATCAGGCCGGGCGAAAGAAAAATTCCGGAGCCAATAACGGAACCAACGAACAAGAAAAGGATGTCGCGCAGGCGAAGTGTGCGGACGAGACTGGTCATGAGTTGCGAGGACGCGCCAGCCGGCAAGCGATTCCTGCACGAGCATCATAGCGGCAGGCGACGATGCGTCAATGAGCAGTTGGCACTTGCCAGAGCGGAACAGGCATAAAGCAGAGAATCATCACGATGAGGGTTACGACGGCAAGCGCAATGCGACCGAGATGCAAAGGGCGTTGATCGTGAACAGGCGGAATAATCAAGAATCGAAGTGCCAGCAGAATCGCTGCCCAGATCCACCAGACGCGCCAGTGCAAGAATCCGAGGACGAGCAGCCCAGCAGGAACCAGCCAACTGATCCAGCGATGGAGTCGCGGACTGACTGAGCGGAGAATATGGCCGCCGTCGAGTTGACCGGTGGGAAGCAGGTTTAGCGCGGTTGCGAAAAGACCGACCCAGGCGGCCCTGCCGACCGGATGCAGGAGCAGCGTGAGGGGATCGGCACCTGGGAAAAACCGTTGGGCGATCAACCGGAGAGCCAGAGGAACACCGAAAACCATATCAGCGTCCGGAGAAATGACGCTCGGTGCAATGCGTGAGTGCGCGACTCCATAGACCAATAGCGGAATGGCAAAAACGAAGCCGACAAGCGGACCAGACGCGCCGACATCAAACAAAGCGGGGCGGCTACGTATCGGCGAACGCATCAGGATGAAGGCGCCGAGCGTGCCGATCAACGTCGGTGCGGGAATGAAATACGGATAGCTGGCACGGATCCCGTGGTGCTTGCAAGCAAAGTAGTGGCCCAGTTCGTGTGCAAGCAGAATAACCATCAGAGAAATAGCAAACGGAAAACCAGAAGCCAGTTCCGTCGGATCTTTGTAAAGGAGTTTCAGCGAGACGATCCATTCGTCCGCGGATGCGGCTTGTCCGTTTGCGAATGCGATGGCGAACTGCCGGCCCGCGGCAAGACATGTGAAGAAGGTAGTCGCGAAAAGAAAAATCGCGAGCCACAGGCGGGGCGGCATGGCTGAGCGAGTTGGTTGCGACCAAGTCGTTACGGACGGGGTGACCGGCTCAGGGAGACTGGATTCAATCGTCGGAGGAGCGAGATCGTTATCACTGTTCACGGCTGGATTTTAGATGCGGGAGGAGGCAAGAATGTCAGTGGATCCTGCTTACCAAATTAGAGTTTGCAACCGGGCGTCGCGAGACTAGCCTTCGAGCCCTTGCAATTCTTTGCCAGGCTTAAAGCGTACGGCTTTGCCGGGGGGGATGTTGACCTCTTCGCCGGTGCGGGGATTGCGACCAATGCCGGTCTTGCGGGGCTTCACGGTGAAGACGCCAAAGCGGCGAAGTTCGATCCGCTGGCTGCGGCCCATGCCATTCTTGAGCGACTCAAAAACGGTTTCCACGGCCTGCTCGGCCTTCACGCGGCTCACACCCGCACCCTCCAGCTTCGCCAGAACGGCATTCACGATATCCAGTTTTATCAAGAACGACCTCCACATTCTGTGAGCAGCGAAAGAAGCCCGCAATCGCGCGCGTTGCCGAAGCTCCGTTGGCAGATGCTAGAGGCTGCGCAGCAGGTTGTCAAGACTTGACGCCTCGACTAAACTGACATTCTTCACGTTTTCGCATTCGCCGAATAAATTTTCATTTTGCCCGAATGCTTTTGAGGAGGAGTAGATGCCTGTAAAGGCGGATAAGTGGATACGCCGCATGTCGCTGGAACACAAAATGATCGAGCCATTCACGGATCGGCAAGTAAGGGAAGGCGTGATCAGCTACGGCGTGTCGTCGTACGGATATGACATCCGGGTTGCGGACGAGTTTCAGATTTTTACGAATGTGAATTCGACGATTGTCGACCCGAAGAAGTTCGACGCTCGCTCGCTGGTGGCTTATAAGGGCGACGTTTGCATCGTGCCGCCGAATTCCTTCGCGCTGGCGCGTTCAGTGGAATATTTCCGGATTCCGCGAAATATCCTGACGATTTGCGTGGGCAAGTCCACTTACGCGCGCTGCGGAATCATCGTGAATGTGACGCCGTTCGAGCCGGAGTGGGAAGGATTTGTCACGCTGGAAATCAGCAACACGACTCCGTTGCCTGCGAAGATTTACGCAAATGAAGGATTGTGCCAGGTGATTTTCTTCGGTTCGGATGAAGATTGCGAAGTCAGCTATAAAGATAAAAAAGGGAAATATCAGGCGCAAAGCGGAATCGTGCTGCCGCGACTTTAGTTTTTTTTTGGTTAGAGCTTCGGCGCTATTTCTGTGCGGGCAGGCCATCGACCGGGTAACCCAATTGGCGCCATGCTTCGAGACCACCCTGAAGCGGGCGGATTTTCTTGATGCCTTGCTTGCGCAAAAGCAGTGCCACACGCGCGCTGGTCGCTTCGTTCGGACAGGTGCAATAGAGAACTACCTCGCGGTCGCGAGGCAGGTGTTCGTTCTTCGATTCAAGTTCCTGAGCATCCATCCGGAAAGCGCCGGGAATTGTTTCGGGATCAGCTTCGAAGTCGAGCGAGTGCCGAAGGTCGACGATCATTAATTTCTGACCACCATCAATTTCAGCTTTGAGTTCTTCCGGCGTGATGCGGGCGATACGCAGTTCGCGCATAAATCTCTGGCGCGCGATGTATTTCCAGGCGATATAGGCAACCAGCGCCCCGATAATCAATACCGCGAGCCCGCTGCCTAGACGTTCGGCCTGCTCCGCGATGTGTTCGATCTGCGTGCTGAACGCGTATCCAGTTCCGAGGAACGTCAATCCCCAAATAACGCAGCCAGCCCCGTCGTACAGCAGAAACTTGCGCGTCCGCATATGAAAAATTCCGGCAAGCGGTGGTGCTACTGAACCGAGTCCAGGAATAAATTTCGCGAGCAGGAGCGAACGGGCTCCCTGCTTTGCAAAAATTCCCTCGGTTCGGCGTACGCAGGAATCCGGCTCCAGCGAAATCTTGCAGATGATCTGGAGAATGCGGATGCCTTTGCGACGGCCGAGCACGTACCACATGGAGTCTGCGGAAATTGCGGAGATTGCGACAAAAAAGAGCGAAGCCCAGAAACTCAAATGCCCCATTCCAGCTAAAGCTCCGGCTGCGAGCATGATCGGCAGCGATGGGACGGGGAGGCCAATTTGTTCGACAAACACCCAGCCCAGAAGCACAACATATCCGTGCCTGATTAGAAATTCGATCGTGCTATGCATCGAGCCCGGTTAGGTCCTTGCGGGACGAGACTGAAGATCGGCCGCCGCCTCTATTTAGATACGAAGTCAGCAGTATGACCCCACTTGCCGCTCATGACAAATTCGCGCAACGGTTTGCGGACGCGTTGGGCGGTTTCGCGATCGCGATACGGTTGAGGAAGTGATGCGGGATCGCCGGGATAACCCATCGCAAACGCTGCGATGGCGTCCCATCCCGCCGGAATAGTAAAAACGTCGCGCGCGGTTTCCGGGTCGAACCCGGCCATTTGGTGAACCAGGATCCCGCGTGCGGTGGCTTCAATGGAAAGTTGCAACATGGCAGCGCCGGTATCGTACTGCGCGTTGCGGTTCGGCGAACCGTTCTTGGCGAAGGCTAGTTCGGCGACCGCGAATCCCAGGACAGCAGCATGTTTCGCCCAATTGGCGTTAAATTCCACGAGCGGAAGTAGCGCTTTCTCGAAATCGTCTTTGTCGCTGCGCCGAGCGACGATGAACGCCCAGGGCTGTTCGTTATTGCTGGAGGGAGCCCAGCGAGCTGCCTCGAACAGGCTGGCGAGGTCAGCCGGAGCGATCTCCTGATCAGAGAACGCTCGCGGGCTCCAGCGGTCAAGAATCAATTGATTCAACGGGTGTTCCGCAGGTGCGGGGTTTTTCATCTGCATATTTCTCCTGTAACGGTACGCTGCGCGAATCGGCGGGGCCGAATGTTCGATTACTTCGCGCCCTTCTTGATCATTTCCAGATCGATGGTGATGGACACTTCATCGCTGACCACTACACCGCCGCCGTCCAAAGTAGCGTTCCACTTCACGCCATAGTCCAGGCGATTGATTTTGGTAGTTGCGTTCGCGGCGACGCGCGTATTTCCCCATGGATCTTTCACCTGAGCGCTGGGGCCTTCCACGTCGAGGACCACTTCTTTCGTCACGCCGTGAATGGTCAAATCGCCGGTAACTTTGAGCTTGCCCGCTGAAATTGGCTCCACTTTCTTCGACTTGAAAGTGATGGTCGGGTATTTGGCGACGTCGAAGAAATTAGGGCTCTTCAAATCCGCGTCCCGTTTGGGTTCGCTGGTATCGACAGTGTTGGCGTCGATCGTGACGTCAATCGTGGATTTCGAAATGTCCTGATCGTCCCAGTTAATCGTGCCGGTAACGCCCTTGAACTGGCCGCGCACCGTGGAAATCATCATGTGCTTGACCGAAAAGCCGGCGGCAGTGTGCGCTGGATCAATCTGCCAGGTAGTTGTCGCCGCTGGTGTGATTGGAGCGAGAAATGCGAGCAAAGCCGTGGCGAGAGTAATTCTTGATCTTAGGTGGCCCATGAACTTCTCCTTTTCAGTTTTTTGAGTGAATTCCCCGGGGAAATTTCTTGGATGCGAATGAACTCTATTCAGGTGCAGACGAACAGATTTCATCCAGCGTACTCGCAAGATTTTTGAGAGTTGCAGCGTTGATGTTAAGAAATTGCCTCCTGTGAAGTTCAAGCACGGGAGCATCGAGCTTTTTCAATAATTCCAGGCCTTGCGCAGTGATCCGAGTCTTCACGACTCGCCGGTCGTCGGTCTGTCGCTCGCGGGTGATCAAGCCACGCTTCTCCATGCGATCGAGGAGCCGCGTCATGTCCGGATCATGAGAAATCATGCGATCTCCGATTGCTTTGCAAGCGAGGCCTTGTGGTTCGGCGCCGCGCAAGATGCGAAGGACGTTGTATTGCGTACCGGTGAGGTTGTGCTCTCTTACCAGGCGTTCGGCATCTTGGCTGAGCCGTTCGGCAGCTCGCAAAATCGCGACAAATGCGTGTGCTTCATAGGAGGTAACTTCTCGGTTCGATCTTTTATTTGACGCCACGCCGATAATATAGTCGTGATAACAACTATTGTCAAGAGGAAAATATCCGCTAAAGGGATGCCGGAATTCTTTAGGCCGCCTCCGAGGTCAGAGTGTCGCTGTGACGTCCGCCTCCCAGTAATTAACTCTTAGGGACCACACAGCATGCCTTCCGGTGAAACCAGATAAACTGCAACGTCGGCTCTGAAAGTGCGTTGGCAACGCTCGGAGCGGCGTGCTTCAACTTCCTGGGGTAAGCATGGCTGAGATTACGTGGGTGAACCACGCTTCGTTTGTGATCGAAAAAGGGAAAACGGGCCTCATTTGCGATCCGTGGCTGGACGGGAGCGTTTTCAATAAAGGCTGGGATTTGTTGTCTCCGACCCAGTGGCGATACGAAGATTTCAAGCGCTTGACGCACATTTATTTCTCGCACGAGCATCCGGATCACTTCTTCCCTTCCAATATTCAAAAGATCCCGCAGGAGGTCAGAAGTGGAATCGAAGTGATCTATCAGGAGACGCAAGATAACAAGGTAATCAACTATTGCGAGAAACTTGGTTTCAAAACCCGCGCGCTGAAACCATTTGAATGGACCGATCTCGGCGATTCCATGAGAGTGCAGTGCGGGCCGTTCCCGCCATATGACTCCTGGCTGCTTATTGAGGTCGATGGGCAAAAGATTTTCAACCTGAACGATTGCCAGGTAAAAGATCTGGACGTTGCGAAAACGCTGTTGAAAAGGACCGGGCCGATCGACGTACTTCTCAGCCAATTCAGTTACGCCTGCTGGCTGGGCAACCCGGAAGAACTGGAAGCACGAAGGGCTACAGCCAGACGGGCGTTGCAACAGATTTCTTTCCAGATCGAAGTTATGAAGCCCAAGTATTTCATTCCGTCAGCGAGCTTTATACTGTTCTCGCATGAAGAGAACCACTATCTGAATGATTCCATCAATCAGGTGGAAACAGCGGTTAAGCACGTCCAGGCATTCCCAAATACCGACGCCTTCGCGATGTATCCCGGTGACAAGTGGGTGGTGGGCGGGCAGCATGACGGAAACGAAGCGCTCAGAAAATATGCCGCGGACTATCGGCGAGGAGTAGAGAAGTATCACAAGTCGGAATCCATTTCGCGAAGCGAGCTCGAACAGATCGCCAAAGACCACCTGATCAGGTTGCGTTCCAAAAACAATTGGACTTGCGTAAATCTGGCGGCGTTGCCTCCGGCGAGAATGTTTGAAACCGTCAGCGTGTACCTCACGGACTACGGCCACGCGGTTCACTTTGATATTTTCAAGGGCTTGCGGGATGCACCGGGCGTGGAAAGCTCGGCAGCCGACATCGCAATGAGCAGCGCGAGTTTCGCGTTTGTACTGAAACATGATTTTGGATTCGATACGCTGTACGTGAATGCGTGCTTTCGCGCGTCCAGAGAAGGATTTCGCAAATTTGAGCGTAGTATTTCGTTGTCGCTGTTGAACAACACCGGCCGAGCGATGAAACCGTCGTTGCTGCTTGAGCCATCATTCTGTTACACCGCAGCGCGCCACTTTTTCCCCAAGATTCGCTCCATCTTTAAGCGGCGATGGCAGTAGCCAGCGGTGCACGGGTCCGCGACGAATTCTTACAATCAGGGTTTCGTTAACGGCCGTAGCTGGACTTCGCTTAGAAAGCTTTGTGGACCTTGCAGGGCAATCATCGCTACCGCGTGCGCTACATCTTGAGCCGTCAGGACCTTCGATGCATCCTTTGGCCCGCGCCCTGAAAATTCTGTGGCAACGCTTCCCGGGCAAACCGTGCTGACGCGAATTCCAAAGCCACGCAGATCTTCCGCCATGCATCCGCTCAGACCCTGCAGCGCCCATTTAGATGCACAGTAGATTCCTCCCCCAGCGAAGGTGTTCTTACCCGCTAGGGAACTGATATTGATAATGTCGCCGGATTTGCGCTGAATCATTTTCGGAATAACCGCGCGCGAGACGAGAAACACACTCTTCAAATTGGTGTTCATTAAAGTGTCCCATTCGGCCTCGGTCTTATCCTGCACCGGGCCGAACAGGCCCATCCCCGCATTATTAACGAGGATGGAAATTCCGCCGAGGTGTGCTTCGACGTTGTCAACGAGGGCCGCAACGTCAGCGGACCTGGTCACATCCGCGCGGTGCGAGAAAACTTGTGCGGAAACTGTACGAAGTTCGTTAGCCGCCGATGCAAGCGACTCCTGATCGCGGCCACAAATGGCGATTGCTGCGCCCAGTGCGGCAAGCCGCGCTGCAATGGCAAAACCGATGCCGCGATTTCCGCCGGTTACCAGTACGACTTTCCCAGCCAGAGGTTGCTCGGCGCTACCATCAGTTCCGTGAATCCTGGTCATGTGAATTCTTCCTTCCGCGGGCCACGTTTTTTATGCAATGCTCATCTTAGTCTTCAGAACGGGTCCGGGCAAAAGCCGGTTCAGAGCGAGCGGCACTTAGTTAAACCTTCGATGAAAAATAAACTGAAAACGGTCGGCGTGGATTCAACGTGCGTGCTGGAGCCAACAGAGAGCAATACGCTGAGCAGGAAACTTTACAAAATACCAGCTTTACCGGAGGAGAACGGCTTGCGATATTCATGAAGCTTTTCCTATAATCCCAAGGATTTCCGGCGCGGCACAGACTGCGCGCGCTCCAGGTTCTTCGAAGGCCCCGGCGAATTGCAATCCGGGTAGTACCGGAAGAAAATCTCAGATGGTAGAAGTATCCGTGAGGAGAATGGGAATGAACCGACTTAGACGACTCGTGGGGCTGGCAGTTTCCGCGTCACTTTTCTTGGTGTTAGGGAACGCGCAGAGCACACGCGCACAAGCGGCGCAGACGCCAGATGCCGCTGCGGGCAAGCAGCAATACACAATGCCCGAGTACAACGCGGAACAGGCTTGCGGCACGGAAAAAGATCCGGCGGCGCAGGTCAAGTGCCTCGACGATTTTGTCTCGAAGTATCCCACGTCTTATCTTCTTAAGTTCGTCTACCCGATGTATTACCAGGCCTACTACCAACAAAAGAATTGGCCAAAGGTCATCGAGTACGCCGATAAATTCGTGGCACTCGGCGACAAGATGGGTCCAACGGAAATTGGCCCCAATGAAAAATACGGAGCGCTCTCAGCGCGCGCGTTTGCGTTTAATAGCTTGAGCCCTGCGGACCAGGCAACACAGTCCAAGGCTGCGATGGCTGCAGCAACAGCCGGCCTCAAGTTGATTCCAGATTTGAAGAAGCCCGATACGCTGGACGACAAAGCGTTCGATGAACAAAAGAAGCAAGGCACCGTCTACCTCAACGGAACGGCTGCGCAGGCCGCCATGGTCGTGAAGGACTATCCGAATGCGATCACTTATTACAAAGCGGTGCTGGCTGTAACTCCAGACGAGGCCATCACGAATTATCGCCTCGGACAGGCGTACATGGCCTCGACCCCGCCACAAACAATGGACGGCTTCTGGTATATCGCGCGCGCGGTCTCCTCCAAGAATGCGACCCAGCAGCAATCCACGCAGCTTAAGACCTATCTGCGCAAACTCTTCGTGAATTACCAGCAAGCGTCTTGCGACAGTCTAATCGACGCACAGATGAACGAACTTTTGCAGTTGGCGGGCAGCTCCGCGGAACGTCCCGCCACCTACAAAGTACCGAGCGCCGCGGATCTGGATGCGGCACGCAAGGACATGACGATCGCTTCCGTGATTGCCGACCTTAAAGCCGGTAGTGACAAGGGCAAAGTGACTTGGCTGGCTGCGTGCGGCTTGGAATTTCCTGACGTGCCAGGGAAATTGATGGAAGTCGCGGAACCGGCCACTCCAGCTGATCCCGTCGATCTGAAGTTGGCGTTCGTCACGACGCAAGCCGAGTTCGATGCTGCCACTAAGCCTGATATGGACGTAAAAGTCGTTGGCCAGCCGGAAGCGGCAAAGCTTGAGAAAGACGGCACCCCGCGCTTTACCGGCACACTCGTTTCGTACGACCCCGATCCCGCATTCATGCTGCATTGGGATAAAGCAAAAATAAAAGATGAGGATCTGCCTAAGGAAAAAGCTCCGGCGAAAAAGCCACCGGTAAAACGTCCGGCGGCGAAAAAGCCTGCGGCCTGAGCTGGTAGACAAAGCCTGTGGTAATCAAAACGGCTCTTCGGTAATCGAAGAGCCGTTTGCTTTTGCATTTCGTGTTTCGGCGAATGCGGCTGTTGAAAGTAGTGCTGTGCCTAGCGGCGGTGGCCGTTGCGGTGTTCGAGCTTGTACTCGCCAATTTTGCGGCTCAGCGTGTTCCGATGAATGCCAAGCATTTTAGCCGCGAGGCACTGATTGCCTTCCGCCCGCTCCAGCGTCCGTTTGATGAAGCGCTTCTCGAATTCTCCCAGCGCCTCCTCAAAAAGAATTCCTCGCTCCACCATCTGACTCACTAGCCCTTCCAATTGATCTTTCACGATTGCGCGCTCCACAGGTACTTTGATTTTTCTTGAGGGCCGGTTGCTAGCTCAGTTCGTGTCCTGCCAGGATGCGATACGCTTCCCGGTATTTGGCACGAGTTGCTGCGACAACGTCGGGGGGCAGTTCGGGTCCAGGCGGCGTCTTGGGCCACTGTATCCGTTCGAGATAGTCGCGGACAAACTGTTTGTCAAAAGATGGCTGCGCGCCGCCCGGCTTATATTGAGCAGCAGGCCAAAAGCGAGAGGAGTCCGGCGTGAGTGCTTCGTCGATCCAGATCAGTCCATCGGCAGTTGGGCGGCCTTCGGAAGAATTATTGAGCAGTCCGAATTCGAATTTCGTATCAGCCAGCATGATGCCTCGTGGCGCGGCGTAAGTGGCAGCTCGATTGTAAATATCAATGCTGATAGCGCGAACTCTTTCGGCTAGCTGCTTGCCAATCATTTCCGCGGCCTGTTCGAACGGAATATTTTCGTCATGGCCGGTAGCGGCCTTTGTGGCAGGCGTAAAAATCGGCTCCGGCAATCGATCCGATTCGATTAGCCCCGATGGCAATTCAATCCCGCAAACTTTCCCGGTCGCCTTGTATTCCTTCCAGCCGGATCCGCTCAGGTAGCCGCGGACAACGCATTCAATTGGCAATGGCTTGGTCTTGCGCACCAGCATGGAACGTCCGGTTAGCTCGCCACGGTGAACGTCGAATGGAGCCGGGAAATCAGTCGAACTTAGAAGGTGATTGGGAACGACATCCTTGAGCAAACCAAACCAGAAGAGTGACAGCTGCGTGAGGACTTTTCCCTTATCGGGAATTGGCGTCGGCATTACCACGTCGAAGGCGGATAGCCGGTCAGTCGCCACAATCAAGAGTTTGTCGCCCAGATCGTAAATGTCGCGGACTTTCCCGCGAGCAGCGGGCACCAGACCGGGAAAATTTGTCTCTTTTATGACGCTCATCGCGGTCGCAGGTGACACGGAACAACTCTCCAAGAACGAGTCACGGATTCTAGCGCAGCGGATTCCGAACGCCAAGTCGTTGGGCAGTGGATTTCTCTGCAAAACTCTTGCGCGGCGAGATTGCTCGGATGGAAATATTTCGCCAGAAAAAAGAATGAGGGCGGAACAAGTTCCGCCCTCTGAATCTTTGCGTTTGATTGGCCTATGCGGCTGTCGCGGCTGCCGCTTGCTTCTTGGGCGCAGCCGTTTCTTCGCCTTCCCAGCGGACGCTGACGATTTTGGAAACACCGGGCTCTTGCATGGTTACCCCATAGAGCACGCTTCCAGTCTCCATTGTTTTGCGGTTGTGGGTGACCACGATGAATTGGGTCTGCGCACTCATTTCGCCAATCAGGCGAGTGAAGCGTCCGACGTTTGCCTCGTCGAGCGGAGCATCGACTTCGTCCAGGATACAGAACGGACTAGGCTGGTAGCGGAAAATGGCGATCAGCAGCGCCAACGCGGTCATGGCTTTTTCTCCGCCTGACAGCAGCAAGACGTTTTGCAGACGCTTGCCCGGAGGCGAAGCAACCACATCAATGCCCGCGTCGCCGGAACTGTCCGGCTCGGTCAATCGCATCTCCGCCATGCCGCCGCCGAAGATGGCGTGGAAGGCAGTGGAGAAGTTTGAGTTGATGGCATTGAATGCCTGTTCGAATTTTTCTTTCGAGATCAGATCGAGTTCCGCGATGGCCTGCTGCGTATCCGCGATGGATTGCAACAAGTCGTCGCGTTCGCGGGTCAGGAAAGTGAAGCGTTGCTCGCATTCAGTGAACTCTTCGAGCGCCATCATGTTGACCGCTCCCATCGAATCGATGCGCTGCTTCATTTCGCGATAACTCGCTTCTGCCGCAGCCAACTCCTCGCCGCTCATGAACACAGCTTCGCTGGCGATCAGATCTTCCGGCTGCGCGTTCACTTCGCTGATGCAAGTCTCACGTAGATGTTGGCGATCGCTTTCGTTCTTGGCGCGCTCGACTTCGGCGTGGCTCCGCTTCTCGCGCAGTTCCTGCAACGATTGCCGGCCCATGCGAAGATGATCTTCCATTTGCGTGAGAGTCGTCCGGCCGGATTCCCACTCTCGCTCGAGTTCTTCTTGATGCGCGCCAAGTCGGGCTTTTTCGGCCCGCAGCGCTTCCAGATGGCGGCCAAGTTCCGCGCTCTGCAAAATCAACGTCGCCGCTTCGTCCTTGATCGCAACTTCCTGTTGACGCAATGCCGATTCGCGGCGATCAAGCTCGGCGCGTTCGTCCGCCAAGCGAGACGCAATCGCTTCCGCCGCGTTGAGCCTTTCTTGCCGAGCTGCCATCTCGGCGCGACCGGCGGCGAGTTCGTCCTGTTCGGACTGCACTGAGCCACGAAGCACGGTAAGCGTTTCAGCCAATCGCATGCGTTCGGCTTCTGCTTCGGCGCGGCTCATTGCTGCAGTTTCGTGCTCGGCTTTCGCGCGCTCCGCACGTTTACGCGCTTCCGCAACATCCTGGCGAAGCCGGCTGAGATCGTTCTGGCAAACCGTCAACTCAAGGCCGAGGCGAGCAAGTTCACTTTGCGTCTGCTGGTGCTTGTGCGTGGCGCTCAGGACTTCACGCTCGGATTCGCGATGCTTTTCCGTGGCGGCTTCCAGCGACTCTTCGGTCTCGCGAAGTGCGGCTGCGATGCGGTCCGTCTCCGCCTGCATTTCGGCCATTTGTGCTTCAAGCGTGGCAACTTCGGCGTCGAGTGCGCGGAGTTCACGCTTCATTCCGAGCGGACCCGCTTCGTCCGGTCGTCCACCGGTGACCATGCGACCCTGGTAGCAAGTTCCGTCGGGCGTCACGAACGCGTATTGAGGATTTTCGCGTGCCAATTTTTCGGCGGCGTTCGGACTGTCCGTCAGATATGCGCCGCGAAGGCGCGGCAGGAATTGCTTTGCCGCCGGCCCAAGCGGATCGCGGAATTCGACGAGCTTATCCAGACGCGCATATACGCCATCTTCGGCACGAAAGGGAATGATCGGTTCGTACTCGTTAATTGGAAGATTCTTTGTGGAGTCAACGAAGAACGTCGCGCGGCCGCCGACTTCGTCACGAAGTATTGAAACACCTGCGCGCGCGTGGTCGAACGTTTCCACAACAACATACTCCAATTCGTCGCGCAGATACTGTTCGATCGCTCCTTCGTGCATCTCTGGCACTTCCGCGTAGTCAGCGAGCACTCCCACGGCGCGGAAATCCTGCGTCGTGCCGCGTTCGTTGGCGGCGAAGAGCTTTTGCACCGCATCGGCCGTATAGGAACGGTCGTTGAGAATCTGATTCAGCGTGGAATGGCGAGCGCGGACTCCGGCCAACGAATCGCGCAATGTCTCTGCATGCTTCGCACGGAGATCGCGGTCCTGGCGCAGAGCGACCATCTTTGCGTGGAATTCGGTGACTTGCTGCTTCATCGCGCTCATCTGGCCGTTCGCGGCTTCGAGCGCGTAGGCGGCCTCTTCCGCATCGCTGCGCAGTCGAATCGAACTTTCCAACAAATCGTGCTCGGTTGCTTCGCAGCGGCGCATTGCTTGGCCCTGGTGAACCAGCGCTTCCTCGGCTTGCTTTTGTTCGCCATGCAAGCGCAGCAGACTTTCGCCGGCCTCGGACGCCGTCTTCCGCAATACCTCAATGCGCGTTTCGGACTCGGAAATTTGCGCCATCCGGGACTGCGCCCGTGACTGCAAATCCTCAACACGGCCTGCCAACCCGCTCGCTTCTTCGCGCAGCATCGTGACCGTCTGCCGCTGCGAAGCGCTGCGCGTTTCCCACTCTGTCGTTTGTGCGGTGACTTCCGCCAGGTCTGCGCCGATCTGTCCGCGGCGGCCCTCCAGTTCGCTGGCGCGCTGCGTGTTAAACGCAATCTTGTTTTCTGCGCGGTCCACTTCCAGCGCCGTCAGATTCAGTTGGTTCTGGTTCTGGCGAATCTCGGTGTCCAGTTCGTAGTTGCGCTGGCTCAGGCGATCCTGCTCGCCTTCCTGTTGCTGAATCGCCTGCGCATGCTGAGTTTCCGCCGAACCGAATTCTTCAAGTTGCTGCGCGATGCGTTCCGCTTCGGTCTCCAGTTCGCGTGCCTTGCCGGCCAGCATCTGTCGAACGATTCCGCGCATCTGTTCGCGTATTTCGGAGTAGCGCCGGGCCTTCGCCGCCTGCCGCTTGAGCGAACCTACTTGCTTCTCCACTTCGACGACGATGTCGTTTACTCGGGAGAGATTAACCTTTGACGATTCAAGTTTTGCTTCAGCCAGCCGCTTCTTCGTCTTGAATTTTGTTACGCCGGCGGCTTCTTCGATAATTGCCCGGCGCTCCATCGGTTTCGTCGAAAGGATTTGTCCGATCCGGCCCTGTTCGATGATCGCGTAGGAATCCGGCCCCAGGCCGACGCCCATGAACATATCTTGAATATCCCGCAAACGCGCCACGCGGCCGTTGATCAGGTATTCGCTCTGACCGCTGCGATAAAGCCGGCGGCTCACCACAACTTCGCCCGGCTTGGTAACGAGAGCGGGCTTTTCCGACTTCCGCTTTTTCCGCGCTTTCAGAAATTCTGGCTTGCCGGAGTCTGACGATACCATCCCGGACTCTTCCGCTTCCGAAAGAGCATTTTCCGACGTCGCGGTTTCGTCTGATGCGACGGCCGGGACGGAGGCGTCTGCGAGCATTTCCTTTGCATCGACGTTTGTGTGTTCAGCACTAATTTCCGTGCCGTCTTTCTCACTGGGCTCGTCGGCCACGGCGTCCAGCACGAACCTCGCAGCTTCGGCCAATTCCGGATCTTCCATCGTGATTGTCACTTCGGCCAATCCCATCGGTGGGCGCTTTACGGTGCCGTTAAAGATGCAATCGCTCATGCGGCCTGCGCGAAGGGACTTGTGGCTCTGCTCGCCGAGCACCCAGCTAATCGCGTCCACCACGTTAGACTTGCCGCATCCGTTCGGCCCAACGATGCAGGTTGTGCCGGTTCCGCTGAACGTTACCACGGTGCGTTCGCAGAACGATTTGAATCCCGTAATTTCTACTTTTCGGAGTTTTAGCAAGACATCCCCTTTAACTCTCGTCTCCGGCTGGCAAGTGCGGCCACTTGCCGGAAACCTTTCACAAGTTCGCGTCCATCTCCCGATACCCGATCGAAGGTGCCCAGGCACACCACGCGCGAAGAGAGACGAATCATCGTTCCCTGATGGAGGGATTCTTCTCGCGAAGTCTTCACCGCAGAGCGATGAAAACGGTCCGCCAACGCTGGTAACTCGTTGACAAGACACACGTTTGGCAGGTTCTCAGTCAGAGGCCCAGCCGCCTGGCGCTTAGATGGCGGTACGGGTGAAAAATGTAGCATGTACCCTTGCCACTGTAAAGCCCTACGCAACAGGTTGTGGCGGTTTTTATAACGGTACTACGATCGAGTCTTTGTAGCGACGATACGGAGCCGCCGGTAGTCGAATTCCCAATGATTTTCCTTCCACAGCGCGGGCCGCGCGATCCGTTCAGCCACGAGTAAATATTCCTCCTGCTGGGCTTCGGGGACCCTTTCCAGAAACGATCCGGCAAACATCCTTATCCAGTTTTCCAATCCACGTTCGCCGTCTGCCAGGTTCGTCGACCGCTCGAATAGAGCAGCTTCGCGTACTTCAAGACCATTCATCTCCAGAAGCGCAGAATACTCGGCGACGCTTGGATAGAACCAAAGATTGGCGCCAGCAGCGGAGATCCCCATATGGTCCAGTGCGCCTTCCAGCACGGCAACCACTCTGCGTACATTTCCTTTGCCGCCGAATTCGGCCACAAATCTCCCGGCTGGCCGTAGGGAGTGAGCGATTCCGGCGACGACCGGACCAGCCTGTGGAATCCAGTGCAATGCGGCGTTTGAGAAGACTGCGTCGAACTCCTGCTCCCAGGGCAGTTCACGCGCGTCGCACACTTCGAATCGCAAGTTTGGAAATTTCCTTCGGGCCTCTTCTATCATTTTGGCTGAACGATCCACGCCGACTACTTCCGCACCGCTGGTCGCGATCTGTGCGGACAGTTCGCCTGTTCCGCAACCCAGGTCAAGAATTCGTTCGCCTGATTTTGCATTCAACAAACCGACCAAATCTTTTGCTTTCTCCCAGACGAAAGAGTGTTTCGCGTCGTACAGCCCAGCATTCCAGTTGTCAGTCGCCATCTGTTCCGCCCCCGCTGCGAGAGTCCAGAATAAGTGTGACGCAGAATCCAGCCGTTTCGAAATCTTCTAGCGAGCTATCTAGGAAGCTTGGTTTTGGGCCGTAAAAATCAGTCGGGCTAATTGGTTAGTCGGTGGGATTCCGCGGGAACTTGAAATAAGGAAGACGCACTCCGGCGACGGAAACCTGATCCGCACGAATCGAATCCGGTGCTTCAAATCCTTTCGTTCCTGCGTTTGTTACGAAATCGTCCTGGTCCACTCCATCGCCACTGACGCCAAGCCCGCCTACCAGCACGCCATTCTTATACAGCCCAGCACTTCCGGGGAAAAATACGATCCCGCTTTTTTTGTCGTTCGGCGCACCGCTTTGCAAACCCTGTGTGCAAGGGTTCGCCGTATCCATTGTGTACAAGTTGAAGAACGGCCCGGGGCCGGAACCGTCAATGCCTGCCGGAAAAAGTGGCTCCGCTCCGAAGCTGATCGTCCGATTGGTCACCGCCGTGCCCATCGGCACCTGATTTAAGTCTGCCGCCAACCGGGCGTTTCCGTTGAAATAGACCATATTGCGGGCCTTTGTCGCCGCAACGTCGATACTGAATACCGTGGTGTCCGGCATGCGGCGTAAACCGATGATCGTGCCGTCCAGATCCGCCACCGAGATTGCCATGCGCGTTCGCGATCCGATGGGTAAACGGATTGCAGCGCGCGTCAATCCCGCTTCGGCCTCCGCGTTGTCCAGAATTTGCTTCACCTCGGCAACCGTCAGTCCGCCAACTGCTCCCGCAGTCGGTGCGATCAGGTCGCCATCCGGCGGTTGGCCCGTGCTGCTCGACGGCCCCATCAGGAAACTTCCTGCGCTTGAGACCGGTCCGGCCGAAATACCTACCGGCAAGGTTGTTTGGTCAACGAACGGCAAAGCAATACCGCCAATGAAAACCGCCCCGGGCGCTGCTGGTGTCGGGCCAAAATGATCGCCGGAGCCGCCGCGCTGCGCCGTTGCGCCGAGCAATGCGGCAAACTCAGCGAGATTCAAATTCGCGGAGGCAGTCACCACGCCAATTCCGCCCAGAACGACGTTTTGAAAGAAAATGGGCACGCCACCGGGATTCACCGCGCTGGCGTCGGAATCCAGTACATCTTTCTTCCCGGTAATTACGCCCAATCCGAATCCGCCGCTCAGGGACAACGAGGGGGGCACATGGCTCTGGTAGCTTGCATCGTTCACCAGCGTGCAACCGCGATTCGTGTTTTCAATTCCGTAGAGATCGGCAGGCGGCTGATTCTGCACACCCGCAGGGAAGTGAATTCCGCTGATAAAACGTACCGTGCGAGAGGAAAGTGGCGCTTGGTTATTACTGAAAAATGCTCCGGTTCGAGCGAGAGCTACTGCTAGATCGCTCGCATCCACCGCCGCACTGAAATTTCCTATAGCCGTTGTCGGGGCATTCGGTGTGCGGTACACGCCAAGCACGAATCCGGCGCGATCGACGACAGCCACCACCATTTCAACCGCGGCCGAATTCACAGCAGCCTGCACGATGTTTTGTACATCGGCGATTTGCAGTGGCGTTGCGGCCGGTGTGGGCGGTGTAGGTACGACGCCGCTGCTTCCGCCCCCGCCACATCCGACAAGAAGCAGCGTCAGCGCGCCGGCAAGCCCAAGCGCTACTGCCGCACCAAGCATGAGTGTTTTCCTGCGCTGGTCGAGTGCGCGTCGTGAGCCGATTGTTCGCTTTAGAATTCTGGTTCTTGGCATCAATGTAGACACACTTGTTCGTAACATACGCGTCAAGGCGCCACAATCCTCCTACTCACCGATGCCGCTTACTAGTGAACGATATTTGTTTCGTGTCAGTCGTTATCGACTGCTCTCACCTGCGTGCGAAAACCATTGCCCGTCGCTCCGGCATGTTGTTAGCTAACTGTGATCTCCGGTTTCTTTCGGCAAGGTTCGGACGCGCTCTCAGGCATAAAACGCATGCATATGTCCCCATCGTGCTTTTTGCGACGGTTTCTCCGCCCGTGCCGGGCCGTGCCCATTTTCTTGCTGTGCGTGATGAGTTCTTTTCCGGAGGTGCTGGCAAACGCGCAAGAAGCGCAACAGTCCCGTGAGTCCGGTGCTCAGATACGCCTGCCGCGCCAGGAAGCGCAATCCCAAGCGGCTCTCGATGGCATTGTCAAATCGCCCGCAGGCGCCAGTCTGCAGATTCCCGTGCCCGGCGCATCGCTCAAACTTCAAAACCTAGCTTCGAACGCGATCACAGTAATTTCAGCGAATGGCGAAGGCTTGTTTCGCGCCTTTCCCTTGGCGCCGGGCGATTATTCTTTGCGCGTTCAAGCAGACGGATACGCGAAATTGGTGCTCGACAATATCACGCTTCACGCGAACGAAGTCCTCACGCTCGAAATCTCGCTCGCCGCACAACCTTCCGCCGAACTACGCTCACGTTTGCCGCGTTTACCGGAGCTTGGTGCGCCACTACCTTCGGAATCCGCCGCATCGCTCGGCAGCTATCGCGACCTCCGCCATCGCCTGGACTCCGATCCTGACTACGTCCTAAATCCTGCGCCGGAAACTCTGCCGCCTGCTGCCGACGTCTTCGCAACTGTCCCGGACCGCTGGGCGCTTCAGCAGCCGGAACATAAACGCTACAATTCGAACGGCGAATACATTTACACTCGTTCGCGCTGGTACGATCCATTCAATCGAAATAGATACAAAGGTGATGAACCGATCTGGCCAGAGCTTCTCGGTCAACGAGTCTTTTTGAATTTCACGGCGGTTTCTGACACTGCTCTTGACGTTCGCCGCGTTCCTTCGCCGAGCAATGTCAGCTCCGCAAATCCCGGCAGCTCCGAATTTTTCGGCCGCGGCGAACAGGAATTCGTTGATCAAACTTTCCGCTTCACGTTCGATCTCTTCCATGGCGACGCTTCGTTCAAACCCGTCGATTGGCGCGTCCGCATTACTCCAGAAATCAGCATCAACGATCTGAACGTTCGTGAACTCGGCATCGTCGGCCCGGATGTTCGCGACGGCACAAATCGCTTCGACACCCACCTGGGCCTGCAAGAAGCATTTGGCGAGGTGAAGCTCCGAGACTTCGGGCCAAACTACGATTTCGTAAGTGTTCGCGCTGGTATCCAGCAGTTCAATGCCGACTTTCGCGGCTTTCTTTTTGTGGACGAGCAGCCGGCAGTGCGCATTTTCGGCAATCTAAACTCCGACAAAATTGAATACAACGCCGCCTATTTCCAGTTCCTTGAAAAAAATACCAATAGCGGCCTCAATTCATTCGAACGCCGCCACCAGCAGGTCGTTCTCGGCAACGTCTATCTACAGGATTTCTTCCTTCCCGGCTACACTGCCGAATTCGTCGTCGCCTGGAACAAGGACGACGCTTCGATTCATTACGACGACAACGGATTTCTCGTTCGCCCCGCTCCGGTCGGCGAAGTCGTCAGTCAGAATCCTGGCGCAGGCCCGATTCCCCACGCGATTCGCGTCGGTTATTTCGGCTGGCTCGGCAGCGGTCATATTCGTCGCATAAATCTTACGCACGCTTTTTATCAAGCAGTCGGCGAAGACACCTTCAACCCAATCGCTGGGCGTCCTGTGACCGTGAATGCGCAACTCGCCGCGGCCGAAATATCCTACGATCGCGACTGGATTCGTTATCGCGTCTCCACTTTCTACACCAGTGGCGACGCCGATCCGCGCGATGGCCGCGCCCGTGGCTTCGATTCCATCCTCGATCTCGATTCTTTCGCCGGCGGACTTTTCAGCTTCTGGAATCGCGAAGGATTTCGCCTCACTGGTTCCGGCGTTCTTCTCACTACGCCCGGAAGCCTGATTCCATCTCTTCGCGCCAGTAAAGACGAAGGCCAGGCCAATTTTGTCAATCCCGGAATTTTTCTCGCCAATGCCGGCGCCGACTTCGACATCACGCCGAAGCTGAAGGGTTTCGCGAACCTGAACTTTCTGCGCTTCGAACGAACCGAAGCGCTCACCGACATTCTTTTTCAAGCTGCGATTCGCCACACCATCGGCGTAGACTACGGCGCCGGCGTTACTTACCGTCCTCCTCTTTCGGAAAACATCGTGCTCACCGGCGGCGCGGCAATGCTTACGCCCGGCGAAGGCTTTCGTGACATTTACGGCGCACACACACTTTTCTCGTTGTTCGGTTCGGTGAAATTGACATTTTGATGCTCATGATCACAACGCACGGATTGCGAATTATTCCGCCATGTCGCGCGGAGTCGGCGCAGTGAGAATTTTGCCTCCCTCCAGCCGGACCGGACTCGCGATTGTGTGCGCGTTTTGCGCGATTGCCTGCGTCGCAGTTGCTCTACGAGGATCCGCTGCACATGCGCAGGATCAACCCACTATTGCCCTCGGCCAATCTCACGAAGACGCTCAGCGCAAATCCACCGGCTGTATCACCTGTCACTCACCGATGGACGAAGCCACCATGCATCCGACTAAAACCGTCGAACTCGGTTGTACCGATTGCCACGGAGGAAATTCCGCCGAAAGCGTTTCCGCTGGCGCGTCGCCGAACTCGCCGGAATACACAGCCGCGAAAGAAAAAGCTCACGTCCATCCGCGTGATGCTTCGTTCCGCAATCGCGGAGCAATTCCGCAAGATGTCTACGCCAAATGGCTAAAGGAATCCGCCGAGTATGTGAAGTTCGTGAATCCCGGCGATCTCCGCGTGGCGCCAGAGACTTGCGGTTCAAATGCCTGTCACGTCAGCGAAACGCGCGCCGCTTCAACGAGCATGATGACGCACACCGGTCTCCTCTGGGGCGCAGCGCTCTACAATAACGGCGCCATTGCCACAAAAAATACGCATTTTGGCGAAAGCTACGCCCGCAGCGGCAAGCCGCAATCGCTGAAAACGATTCCGCCGCCTACTTTAGAAGAAACGCGGACAAAAGGAATTGTCCCGGAACTAACCCCGCTCTACCGCTGGGAAACTTCCCAGCCCGGTAACGTGCTCCGCGTGTTCGAACGCGGCGGCGAGAAAAAAGCCGAACTCGGCAATCCAACGCGAACTGAAAATCCTGGCAAACCCGATGACAAGCTAAGCGATCGCGGTTTCGGCACCGAACTTCGCACCGATCCTGTATTTCTCGGCTTGCAGAAAACGCGCCTCGTCGATCCGGTGATGTCGCTTCCTGGAACCAACGATCATCCGGGCGACTATCGGGCGAGCGGTTGTTCCGCGTGCCACGTCGTTTACGCCAACGATCGCGATCCGGCGCATTCTGCTGCTTACGCTGCGTTCGGCCATTCCGGCACCAGCGCTACTGTCGATCCCACGATCGACAAATCGCAACCCGGCCATCCCATCAAACACGCTTTCACTCGCGCCATTCCGTCCAGCCAATGCATGGTCTGCCATATGCATCCCGGTACAAACATGCTCACCACGTATTTTGGCCTTACCTGGTGGGACAACGAAATCGACGGCGACAAAATGTATCCGTACGCGCAGGAAAATCCCACCGAAGAAGAACGCTATCGCGCCGCGCTGAAAAATCCCGAAGCCTCGGCCGCGCGCGGACTATGGGGTGACGAAAAATTTCTGGAACAAACCGGCAGCCCCGAATTCAACAAGCAGCTCAAGACTACTCAGTTCGCCGATTTCCACGGACACGGATGGATCTATCGCGGGGTTTACGCGCACGATCGAAAAGGGAACTGGCTTGACAAGGACGGCGCGAAAATTCCGTTCGACGATCCCGATCGCTTCGGCAAAGCTGTTCATCTCGCCGACATTCACCTTGAAAAGGGAATGCAGTGCACCGATTGCCATTTCGGCCAAGACAATCACGGCAACACGAAGCTCTACGTCGAGCCGCGCGCCGCCGTCGAAATCGATTGCGTCGATTGCCACGGCACCATTGCAAAGCGCGCAAGCCTTATGACTTCCGGCCCCGCAGCGCCCGAAGGCGGCCGGCATCTCGAGACTCTTCGCACGCCCTTCGGACTCCGCCGTTTCGAATGGCGCGGCGGCACACTCATTCAGCGTTCCATGAACGATGCCGGCAAAGAATGGGAAGTCGTGCAGACGCGCGACACCGTCACTCCCGGCAACGTTCACTTCAGCCCAAAATCCTACCGCGCCAAACTAATCAATAAATCGGGCGAGCTGCCCAAAGTGTTTCCGAATGATGAAACCATGCTTGCGCATTCCAACGCTTCAATGACCTGCTACGCCTGCCACACCTCGTGGACGCCCACCTGCTTCGGTTGCCATTTGCAGATGACCGCCAACGTCAAGCGCCCGATGCTTCACAATGAAGGCATCACCACGCGTAACTACACCAGTTACAACTTTCAGGTTCTTCGCGACGACATCTACATGCTCGGAGTGGACGGCACCGTCACCGGTCATCGCATCGCGCCCGCGCGCTCGTCCTGCGCGGTGCTGGTCAGTTCGCAAAATGCGAACCGCGATTGGCTCTACTACCAGCAGCAGACCATTTCTGCTCCGGGACTTTCCGGCCAGGCGTTCAGCACCTTCGTTCCGCACACCGTGCGCGCCAAAGAAACCAAGCAGTGCAGCGATTGCCACGTTTCCGCCGCGAACGACAATAACGCCTGGATGGCGCAACTTCTATTGCAAGGCACGAACTTCATGAACTTCATGGGACGCTACGTTTACGTGGCCACGGGAGAACATGGACTTGAGGCAGTTGCCGTCGCAGAACACGACGAGCCAAACGCAATTTACGGCAGCGATTTGCAGCGCATCGCCTATCCCGATAACTTCAGGAAATTCGTCGCTCACGGCCGCGAACTCACGACATCGATCGAACACGCTGGAACCGTTCTCGACGTCCAGGCCCGCGGAGAATACGCCTACGCTGCGCAAGGCAAATCCGGCTTCCGAGTTTTCGACATCGCGAATATTGATAACAAGAGCTTTTCGGAGCGCATCACCACCGCGCCCGTCTCGCCGCTTGGCCAAAAATTCTTTGTGCCGACAAAAGACGCTGCTGCGGTCGCTTCGCCGACGACGCTCGGCGTCGATCCGTTGCGCGTGCAACTTCCGGAAAACGAAGAGCAGCCGATTCCGCTGATCTACGGATTCCTTTACGTGGCGGACAGGGAAGAAGGGCTCGTCGTTATTGGCAATCCGAATCTGAAAGGCAAATCGCCCGGCGTCGGAACGCTGCTCGACGGAAATCCTGCAAACAATTTCCTTCAGCGCGCCGTCACTTTTAATCCGGATGGAATTCTTCACGGCGCACGTCGCATTACCATCGCTGGAAATTTTGCCTACGTTCTCACCGCAAAGAACCTTGTCGTGATAGACCTAGAAAATCCGCTTGCGCCGAAGATCACCGCGACCGTCGGTTCACCCGCTATCGACGATCCTCGCGGCATCGCTATTCAATTTCGTTACGGGTTCGTCGTCGACCGCGCCGGCCTTAAAGTTTTTGACGTTACTGATCTTGCGCAGCCGAAATTCATCGCAAACGCCTCGCTCGCGATTGATGACGCGCGCAACATCTACGTCGCTCGCACTTATGCTTATGTTTCCGCCGGAAAAAACGGTCTCGGAATCGTTGACATCGAAAATCCAGAGTCGCCTCGTGTCGATCAACTCTTCACCGCCGGCCGCCAACTCAACGACGTGAACGATGTCAAAATCGGCATGGTGGATGCCACGGCATTTGCGTTTGTCGCCGACGGCCGCAACGGCCTGCGTATTCTGCAAATCGTCTCGCCGTGGGACGATCCTTCACACTTTTCCGGCTTCAGCCCGCGTCCAACACCAAGGCTCGTCGCCACCGCCAGGACAAAAGGCCCTGCGCTGGCCATTTCGAAGGGCATTGACCGCGACCGTGCGGTCGACGAATCTGGCAATCAAATCTCGGTTTTCGGTCGCCGTGGCGCTCGCCCACTCAATCGGGCCGAGTCCCAGGCTCTCTATTTAAGGAATGGCAAGTTCTATTCGGTCACGGATGAATCGCCTGTTGCAACGCTTCCGGGGATCGTGGAGCCCGCAAATTCTGTAAAATCAGGTTCTTGGCTGGCCACCCTGGAAAGATATCTCGCTTACAGCAAGACCCTCAAATAAATTCGCTTTTTATTCGCCTTGTCCGTTCGTACAGGTTTCGCCTTCGTGTCTCCGCCCGCTCTTCGTTAAAGTACTTAAATTCTTTCGTTTTAACCCTTTACCCATAAGTTGCATCTAACCTACTAGCAACAAACTGTTCACGTTTCTGTGCATAGCACCCATCAAAATAATTCGTGCCCCCGGAACGGCGAACACGCGTAAGGTGTATTCAGTGGGGGCAATCATGCCGCAAAGCGCGGCGTAGGGCCCGCAAGTGCGGGCGATTAGAAAGGGGCAGTAAACCATGGTGCAGCAGTATCTTCTGGCCAGCGATTTTGACCAGACCCTCAGTTTCAACGATTCCGGAGTCGTTCTCGCCGAACTCGTCGGCGTCCACGGCTTCCATGACAAAGTCAAAGGGCTTGCTCAAATTAATCTCGTGCAGCAAGGCGCGGAACTTTCTTATTTGATTCTGCACGATCCGGAATTTCGCCGGATTCGCCGTGAACATCTGCTCGAAGCCGGCAAACTCATCCGTCTCAAGCACGACGTAAAGCTTTTTGCCAAGACGCTTGAAACGCTTGCCGAAGGCTACAAATTTGATTTCCATGTAATTTCCGCAGCGCCTCAGGAAATCATTCAATCCGCCTTAGAAGGCATCGTTCCGCCGGAAAATATCCACGGCACAAAGTTTTACTACGAGCCGGGAAACGGTGAAGTGAAGGCCATCATCCGCGCTTCCGCCGGATGGGGAAAAGTTACCGTCATCGAAGAAATCCGCGCTCAACTTGGCATCAGTCACGATCACATCGTGTACATGGGTGACGGCAGCTCCGATCTGCCTGTGATGATGCACGTCAATCAGTACGACGGACTCACCATCGCGGTAAGTGAAGCCGAGTTCATCACGCGCATCGCTCGCCGCACGGTTCTCAGCGACAACGCGATGAGCGTGCTGATTCCAGTGCTTGAAGAAGTATTGCGCTGGGATTCTTCAAAGATTCGTCGTTTCTTCGCGACACAAGGTTTGATGCTCCGTGAATGGGACAAGATTCGTACCGATCTCCTGACGATCGAAGAGTCTCCGGAACCCCCGACCTCGACCACAGAGGATGCGCCTGCGCAGGCGCCCGCAATCACTCACTAAGTCAAAACTACCTGTAAAGGGCACGGAGCAGCTTCGCAAACGCGAAATTGTCCGTGTCCTTTGTGTCTCAGACCTAAACATCCCTTCGATTATCTTTCTGCGCCCACATCGGGCTAGAATGTTGCTCGCTGTTGCGAAGCGCGGTTCGCTCTACGCTCTTTGGGAGAGACATTCATGGCTAAAAAGAAAATCCTCGTGCTTGCGGGGGATTACGTTGAAGACTACGAGCTCTTCGTGGCGTCCGAGGCGCTGCAAATGGTCGGGCATTCCGTTCATGTGGTCTGCCCGGGAAGAAAGTCCGGCGATTTCATGCCTACTTCTATCCACGATTTCGAAGGCGATCAGACCTACACTGAAAAGCGTGGCCACAATTTTCAATTGAACGCAACGTTTGATCAGGTGGAAGCGGAAGACTACGACGCGCTGATGATTCCTGGCGGCCGCTCGCCAGAATATATTCGTACCAATTCCAAAGTCATCGAAATTGTTCGCTACTTCATGAAAGAAAATCGGCCACTGGCGGCGATCTGCCACGGACCGCAAGTTTTGGCTGCGGCAGGGGTCTTGAAGGGCAGGAGGTGCAGCGCCTACACCGCAACAGGGCCGGATGTAACCATCGCGGGAGGAACATGGGTCGAAGTTCCTATGAATGAATCTGTCGTGGACGGAAATCTTGTTACCGGACCGGCGTGGCCCGCGTTGCACTCGTGGTTGCGCAATTTCCTGAACCTACTCGGCACAAAAATCGAAGCCTAGAACGTTCGCTAGGCGATTTTCATGTGGATTTCAGTGCCGCCTTTTTCATAGTGGACCTCATCCACAAGTTGATTGATCAGGAAAATGCCGCGGCCGTGCGTCTCGAATAGATTTTGTCCAACTACGGGACTCGGAATCGTATTCGGATCAAACCCCTTACCTGGATCCCGAATCACGATCAGCATTCCCTTGGTTTCATCGCAGGCTACGCAGCATTCCACTTTCTTGTCTGGATTGTTCTCGCAGCCATGCACGATTGCGTTGGCCAGCGCCTCTATCAGTGCTGTTTCCACATCCGCTTCTTTTCCCGCTGCGCAACCCATCGATTCAACGATTTTCATGATCCCGTCCACGAACGGTTGAATCGACTCCGTTCGCCCGTCGAGCGTTGTTTCCAGTCTCAGAATCAGGTTCTTGCTTTCGAATTCGCATTTTGGAAGCGCATTAGCCATAACGTTCCTATTCAGTTCTTTGCCAGCGATTTCAATTGCTTCGCAAGCCGCTCGATTTCGATTGTTTGCTTGTAGACCTTCACGGAGAAAATTTCGGAAGTGTGTATCGACTCTACGTCGGCTTTCAGTTGATTCACTCGGTCAGACAGACTTGCCAGCGATTCCCGGAACGCCGTCTCATGTTGCATCAGAACCGTGCGTTGCGAAACCGTCGCGGCGGCCGGTTCCTGTGGTTGTTGATCTTTCACCGCCGGAGGCGGAGGCTTTGGCATTTCGCGTTTCGGCACTTGTCCCAGCAACACTTCCGCGCAAACGGCCCCAGACAACACTGCGCTCGCGGAAACCAGAAACTGTCTGCGTGCTTCTCTCATCGCTCCCTCCCGCTGATGAGTTCCCCTCGGCAAGAACGATTCTACCTCTTGTTTTCGCGCGTCTCGCCTGCTCTGTCAATTGCTTGCTGACGGGCTCTCCGTCGGCAAATCGCGCCTCCAATTGAACAGTTGATCGCGCAGCGTGTTCAAACTGTTGGTCATTCTGTCGGCTTCGACATTTACCAGCCCATATCTGGCTAGTTGCGGATCGCCGGCTTGCGCCAATTTTGTGTACGCTGCGCGTAGGTCGGGAAACTCTCGTTCCCCCACGCGTTTCCCACGAAACTTCGCCGCGAGCAGTTGCAAAGTCTTCTCCACGGCATTCTCAAAAATTTTGAACTCCGGCCGCGGGTGCGACCTCGCCTCCGGCGTTACGCCTGCCTCCAACGCTATCATCGCGTGCGCGAATCGGTGCGACGCCGCCAACATTGCGTTTATTTGCGCCAGTTGCGTGGACCTGACCCGCGGCTCCGCGGCCAGCCGTTCAATCGACGTTTCCAGATTCGATCGCGCCGTTCGCGCCGCTTGCCTGGTCTTTTCCCGGTTTTTTTCGAACGATTCACCGGGCTCAAGTAGCGACCGGCTGATCGAAGCAAGCGAGTTCTTGTATGCATCCAACAACGCGGCGAATAGTTCCGGTAGCCGGTTGCGTTCCCAGGTCGGCCACACGCCATAAGCAAAAAGCGCCAACGCTCCGCCGATGAGTGTGTTCACTCCGCGGGCTACGATCACTTCCTGCGGCGTCAATCCGGTGATGGAGATCAGCAACACAACCAACGCGCTGACGGCCACGCCAAAAATTCCGTAGTTCGCGGGCCCGATCCATCTCATCAAAAAAGTGAAAACTCCGATCAGCACAATTTCTGTCGCTGTATGGATCGGCAGAAAGTGAAACAGCGCCGTCGCCACCAGCAATCCCACCATCGTTCCCGCGATCCGCAACACACCGCGGCTAAACGTCACTGCGAACTCCGGCTTGAGCACCAGCACCACCGTCATCGGAATCCAGTACGCACGATTCGGATGCCAGGCTCGGCCCAGCGCGTCGCCGACCGCCACGCAAATCGTCAACCGCACCGCGTGCCGCAATGCCACCGAATTCAGATTCAGGTTTGCCCGCAACGTCGCGAACCTGCTGGTAAACCTGAGCCACAATGGTCGGGCAGCATCGCGTTTGTCGTATTCCGCCGCTCCCTCTGGAGTCGTATTGCGTGCCAGATCGATCGCCGCGCGCAACTGTCCGCCCAACGCATCCGCTTGAAACTTCACGTCACGCAGCACCGCATTCGAAAAATTCTGCTCGCCATCGGTTTGCGTTCTTCCCAGTTGCTCCGCCAACGCCACGCCCAGCACTAGTCGGTCCGCTTCCAGGGTGATTTCTTTTCTGGATAGCAAACTGTTCCCGGTAGCCGCCAGCAAACTCGCCGCGTTTGCTCGAAATTGATCCAGCGTTCCAATCGCCGGATGAAATGCGTTCTCTCGCGTCAATCGAAACCGTAGCCGCGCCAGCGTCGCCAGGCTCAGCCTGATCCGCTCTGCTTGTGACAACAGCGATCGGTACCTCAACGACGACAGCGACAGATCCGTACTCAGCGCGGATAGCGCATCATGTGCTTGTGCAATCTCGCGCGTCGCAGGTGGTGCAGATCCCGTTTCTGACGGGCGCGTAGCCATCCGCGCCAACTCCAGATAAAGCGTCGCCAACGCTCTCCGCTCCGGCTCGTATCTGCGCACCGGCCACAGCGCCACCGACAACAGAATCTGCAGCAATCCACCGCACAGCGCCAGCCCCGTTGCTTGCACCGCCTGATAAGCTGTGAGCGGCTGCGCCGAGTAGACCACCAGCACCACCGTGCTTATGACTCCAACGTCCGCCGCCGTACTCCCCAGGGAAACCAGCATTCCCGCCGCGAACGCCCACAACGTCGCCGCTACAATCGCCACGAAATTGCTGTGTGCCGTCAGTCCTCCTATCAAGACCGCGACCGCACACCACACCGTTGACGCTAGCATCCGCTTCGCGCGCTGCGCGTACGGATCGCTTCCGTCCGAATACGATACGTTCAGCGCGCCGCTCGCCATCGCCAGTCCGCCGCGCGGCATTCCTATCGCATAACCAACGATAAGTGGCCCAACCACGCCAACCGAATTCCTCAACGCCTGCCACGGATTAATCTTCGATCGGTCGATGTACGTCACGATTCGCCACAATCCCTTCACGGGATTCGGCTCGTACGGCTTTAGAGGGGGACTATTCGCTGCAATCGGCAAATTTGGGGGGATCGATGCCATTTTTTGATGGGAATGGTTCGCGCAGGGACTTTCAAACTGCGACAGATTGCCCTCAGTCGCGATTGTAATCAACGAATTTAACTCATCTGCCCATCGAAAGGGAAAATGACACAGATTCAAGCCCGTATCTCACAATTTTGGGTAACTCAAATTCACGCCGGATCATCTCATTCAGTGACGGCAGAGCCCCGGGAGGAACGATGGAATTACGCAAAATTGGCAAGAACGGCCCACAAGTATCCGCCCTTGGCCTCGGCTGCATGGGCATGTCCTTCGCCTACGGCCCCGCGGACGACAACGAATCGATTCGTGTCCTGCATCGTTACCTTGAACTCGGTGGCAATTTTCTCGACACCGCGGAAATCTACGGTCCATTCAAGAACGAAGAACTCGTAGGAAAATTTCTCGCCGAAGTCCCGCGCGATCGTGTCGTAGTCGCCACCAAGTTCGGCTTCAGCATCGATCCCGACGGTACCCGCCGCGGCGTGGACAGCTCCCCAGCCAACGTTCGTCGCGCCTGCGACGGCAGCCTCAAGCGTCTCGGCATCGACGTCATCGATCTCTACTACCAACATCGCGTTGATCCCAACGTTCCGATTGAGGACACCGTTGGCGCCCTCGCTGAACTCGTCAAAGCCGGCAAAGTCCGCGGGCTCGGCCTCTCTGAAGCCGGTCCAGACACGCTCCGCCGTGCAAGCAAAGTCCATCCTATCGCTGCGCTGCAAAGCGAATATTCTCTCTGGACTCGCGACGTGGAAAAAAATGGCGTGCTCGCCACCTGCCGCGAACTCGGAATCACTTTCGTTCCGTACAGTCCGCTGGGTCGCGGTTTTCTCACTGGCGCAATTCAGAAGCTCGACGATCTCGATGCTTCTGACTGGCGCCGCAGCAACTACCCGCGCTTTCAGGGGGCCGCGTTGCAATCCAATCTAAAACTCGCAGCGGCGATAAAGGAACTCGCAGCTGAAAAGGGAATTAGTCCGGCTCAGTTGGCACTGGCGTGGGTGCTCGCGCAAGGTGAGGACATGGTTCCAATCCCTGGAACCAAGCGGCTTCGCTATCTGGACGACAACATGGGCGCGCTCAAGGTAAAATTGAGCGAAGCCGACCTGCAAAAAATTGCCGCGCGACTCTCTGAATTTGAAATTGTCGGCGAGCGCTACACGCCGGAAATGATGGCGTTGATTCAGCACGCGTAACTTCGCAAAAAGGCGCAGCGAACTTGCTGCGCCTTTTTTGTTTCTGAATTTGTTGCAACCGGCCACTTTTCCGCTGCGTCAATGCCCGACAGAATCTAGCCCCGGCAATACAAACGTCGGCTTCACGTCTTTCCGTTGCGCCCAGTCGTGATACGTGTGGCACTCAAAACATCGCGATTCCGCGTAACCCGCTCCCGGCGCGTGGCACGTCTTGCACGTCGCAATCCCCGGTATCAGCACGTCTGCTGTCTCCGTACTCTTTAGCGCATTCTGGTGACAGCTCAGGCATGAAAATCCCGGATGTGCATCGTGATCGAATTTCGCGTGCGCCAGCCACTGCAATTTAATGTTCGCAGGAGCAATCGCCGGCAACGCATCCGAACTCCTCCCGGACGTCTCCGTTATGGCCGAAACTCCAACTCGTGCCGAGTCATGCGCCCCGGCCGCGTCCCACCGAGCAATCTTCACATCTTGCAATTTGCTTCCGGTCACGGTGTGGCACTGCGAACAAGTCTTGTGCCACAGCAACTCTTCCGAAACCGCAACTCGCTCTGCCACCCACGCGGTCGGAGTCAGCGTTCGCCTCGCCGGTTCATTCTCTCGCCCAGACAAATTCCGCTGCGGATCTCGCACTTGGCGCACCTCCGCTGGGTGCGTCAGGATGTACTCGGAAAATTTCTTCGCTAGATACCTGTGCACCACTTCCGGTTTGTCGTGCGGTGCACCTTCCTCAAACCTCTTGTCGAATGTCAGTAAGTGGCAGCCCGCGCAGGCATTCGCGAATTTTGGCGGCGCCATTAATTCGCGCCCGGTGAACGGGTGTCGCTGTTCCTGCGTGTTGCGCGCAATTTCCAATACGACATCCTGGTCGCGATAGCTAACGTTTGCGCTGCGATAGTTTGCATCCGAAAAGGTGAGATCGGGGTTCGAGGCTACTGAAACATGGCAAGTCACGCAATCCAATTGCACCATCGGCCCATTAGGCCCGCGCCGGATCGCTCGCATGTGCAGCGCATGATTTAACTTGATCGACGCCGGATCGCGAGCTGCACCGGCTTCGCCTGACCGCAACGCCACAATTTCCGGATGCCCGTCCTCAAGACTGCGAATATGCTTCGAGTAATCCGAACCTCCGCTTACAACAGCTAAAGCGCCATGGCACTGCGCGCAAACCTGATTCCGCGTCGCAGCCAGTTTGATTCGACCGCGATGCTCGGTGTGACACTCTGCGCATGCCACTTTTGGAGCGTTTGCCACGACGCTGGCTGTGTGATGCAGCGGCCCATCGTGACAAGCCAGACAAGCCGAATCGGCCGCCACTGCCGAAAATCCTCCGGCTTGCTGCACGTGGCAGGCGGCGCACTGTTTCTCAAGCACCGCATGCGCCTCGCTCAATCTCCCGCTTGAATACGCACGCGAATCGCGCGCAAAAAATTGAAATCCCAACCACGCCAGCGCAATTACCGGCGCTAGAATCGCCAGCCATAATTTCGCGCGCTTGAACGGCGTCGGCCTCTTGAAATAATTGAGGTCGATCCGTTGCGCCACCGCCTTGGTTGTTCTTGTTCTGGCCATCTAAATCCGAGTTTCCCGATTCGTGCTTTCGTGTCGCGCGCTTCGTTGGATCGCGTCCAACAAGCTCAAACCATGTTTCCGAAATCTCAATGCGCTCTGTGACTCTGTGGCAATCCCTTCTTCGTTTTTCTATGCCACGGAGAGACCGTCACCCTTACCACCGCAAGGCCATCACCGCATGCACCGCTCCCAAGACAATCAGCGCCAGCGATAGCGGAATATGCAGCAGCAGCCATCCGTGCAGCCAGCGATGCAATCGCTCCTGCCGCAATAGCTGCCGTGCCTCGTCACAAATATCCTGTAAATCGGAAAGCGTTTCATGCGCCGCCACCGGCAACAGCGTTTTCAATCCGGTGAAAACGCTTGAAGCGCGCGCGACGTCCGCCAGTCTCCGTTCACGCAGCCGCGGTTGCTCCAAAAACGGCCGCATCTCTTCCAGATAAAAGCTTCTCAGGGGGGCGCTTTCCGTTTCGCTCAACAATAAAATCTCCGGAGCAGCCGCAACCGCCGCACTCGCTCCAGCGCTAATTGCTGCGGAAGTCCGCAAGGGCGCGGCATTCGCAGCGATTGGCCGCAGTGCCGTAAACCCGCCTGCGCGCTGCACCTCGCCGTCCCCATGTTTTGCGATCCCGATATTGCCGCACAGCGCTTCCATTGTGCGGTCCGCTTCGTCGCGCAGAATTGTCCGCACATGCGAAATTTCGTCGTAAATCGTCTCTAACGGAATGTCCGACGTCATTTTTTTCGGGATCGAATGCTGCAGCAGTGCTCCATAAACACCGCTCGCCACCGTAATGATCAGGAGCCACATCAAAATCGTCGTAAGTGTTCCGCCAAAATGAAATCCGCCATGAAACAGAATCATCGGCAGCGCCAGTAATCCCAGCCAAAGATGACCCTTCATCCACGCTTTCGCTCGTCCCAGCCGCCAGGTAGGCACCCGCTTTCGTGCTCCTAGTGCCGCCGCGAAAATCATGAAGGCGAATCCCGCGACGCCGAAAAACAATCCCGCTGTGCTTCTCCCGCGCGGTCCTTGCGGCGCGCTCCAGGCGTACGCCACATATAAAATCAGCGCGCCCGCAAAAATCGCGAGCGAAGCCAGTGCCCATCCGCGTTGTGTCCGGTCGATCTGCATCAGATCTCAGTCTGCTTTCTCGCCACCGCTTATCATTCCGAGCGCAGCAAGGAATCCGCTTCCGTCTTCTTCTCTGCGTCCTCTGCGTTATGAAAACCGTCTAATCCATTCCTTACTCATGCCGTTCGCCTCGACTCGTCGGTGCTACTTCAACTCTCCCGCCGCCAGAATCTCAGCAAAAAATTGTTTCGGATCCACCCGGTGGGCTGCATCGTGCGGGCACGCATAGACGCAACTTGGCTCCTTAAGATGTGTGCACAAATCGCAGGAAGTAGCCTTCTGCTTCACCACCGCATGCTTTCGCCCCGCATGCTCGGGGTCGTCCGCCATCACTTCAAACGGATGCAAATTGATATTTCCGTAAGGACAATTCCGCGCACACAGCCCGCAGCCGATGCACCAATCCTCAATGATCACTTCCAGCGAATTTCGCCGCCGGATCGATCCCACCGGACATCCCACCATGCACAGCGGATCACGGCACTGCCGGCAGCTCGTCGCTATCAGGTAGTGATCGAACCGCAGCCCGTCGCGCACCAGCCGCGTCACCCCGTCATGCGCGTCCGCGCACGCATTCACGCACGCATCGCAACGCGTGCAATTCTGCAAATCCAGCACCAGCAAACTCTGCGCCTCCATCAATCCTTGCGAAAGGAATTGATCGATCGGCACGCTGTGTACCATCTGCATGCGCTGCGCATTTGCAGCTCGCCGCTCGTCCGCCACTGTTTCCAGGCCGCGCCGCACGCTGGGGAACCGTTCCACCATTTGGCGGAAGTCCTCACCAGACACGCGTACCACCTCCACATGATCGAGAGCTGTACAACTTGCGGTTCGAACTCCGCCGCCCAACAGCCCAATCTCGCCAAAATAGTCGCCGCGCGATAAATAAGCCAACACCAGTTCGCCGCCCGGATAATTTTCCGAAATCTTCACAAACCCGATGCGCACCAGATAAAAACTGTCCGCCGGGTCGCCTTGCCGTGCAATCACCTGGCCCGGCGCGAAGCGCAGCAACTCCACGCTCTCTTTCAAATGCTCGATGAAGTCCGGTGAAAGGTCCGCGAACATCGGCACGCCGCGGAGGTGATTTTCCAGCGCCCTTTTCCGGTAATTCTGATCCACCTGCGCGCGAAACGTTTTGTTCTTCAGCATGATGTCCAGCACGTTGCGCAGCATTTCGTACGCAACTACCTCGGACTCTGCCCGCACTGTTGCCGACCGCGGATAAAAATTCATGCAAGTCATTTCGCCGAACAAGTCTCCCGCGCCCAATTCCGCTACCGGATTTTCGTAGCTCAAGTCCACAGAAGCGTCGATCGGAATCGTGCGGTCTCGCGCCTCTTCGTCCCGTTTGTCTGATTCGCGCGGA
Organism: uncultured Acidobacteriota bacterium; assembly: GCA_963781385.1. Lineage (GTDB taxonomy): Bacteria > Acidobacteriota > Terriglobia > Acidiferrales > UBA7541 > Acidiferrum. The sequence continues at coordinate 142,410 of CAWAFN010000001.1, forward strand.
GCCAGCGTGCTTGTCAGCCGTTTGAAGAATCCTTGCGCACCGCCCTGCGTTTTTACGTGCGCGATCGGCGTGGAAATAGAAACCTGCGCCTTGCCTTCCAGAATAAAAAAAGCTGTCGAACCAAACTCGCCTTCTTTGCAGATCAGTTCGCCTTTGCGGAATCGCCGCTTCACGATTGCGCCGCGATTCAATTCCAGAAATGTTCCGGAAACTCCGTGAAACACCGGAATCTTCAGCAGATCTTCCGCTTCGAATCCTTCCGCGCCCGGCCCCGTCGAAATCGCCGTTCCCACCACGCTCTTGTTCGTGAGCGCTCCGGTCGGGCAGGACACCATGCACTCCCCGCACGAAATACACGTCGAATCGCCCATCGGCGAATTCAGATCGAAAGCAATATCCGCCGCATAGCCCTTGCCCATTCGGCCCAGCACAAAATTGTTCCGCACTTCATCGCAGCCACGGATACAGCGGTCGCACAAAATGCACGCATCGTGATCCACCGCGATCGAGAGAGAACTGTCGTCTTGCCCGCGTGACACCGTTCGCCGCGCAAATCTCGGCTCGCTCACTCCAGCGCTCGCGGCCAGAGTTTCCAATTCGCAGTCGCCCGAATTTTTTTGTCTGGCGCACGGTGACGGATGGTCCGACATCATCAATTCAAGCAAAGTCTTTCGCGTCGAAAGCACCTTCTCGGAATTCGTTATCACTTTCAGACCCGGCTCAACCGGCCGCACGCACGACGCCGTAAGGACTCGTCCGCCGGTATCGACTACGCACAGTCTGCAAACTCCCACCGGCGTTTCATTCTGCAAATGGCACAACGTCGGAATCGCGATCCCCTGCATGCGCGCCGCATCGAACACACTCGTGCCCTCCGGCACGCGCACCACCGCCCCGTCAATCGTCAGTTCAACCATTCCCGCCGTTGTTGTCGAATCACTCATTCACTGCCTGCGAGTTCTTTCTTCTGTTTATTGCGCTCGTCGAAACCGTCTTCGAGGGTTCTCCGCGCCCTCTGCCTTAAGAAAAACCGTATCCCCATCGGCATTCTTGACCGCGGACTGCAAAGGCCACTCAGGGACGAATCCCGACTCGATTCGCCTCTCCCGCCCGCGCCGCCGCCGTAAAACAAATCCCGCTCGCGCACTTGCCATGCAAAACATGGGCATCCACTTCCGCACGAAAATGTCTCAGCACTGATTGAATCGGCGCTGGCACAATCTGCCCCAGCCCGCAAATCGATGCTAGGCTCATCGCCTGCGATAACTCACCCAGCAACGCCAGATCCGCCCTATACGACGCTTCCGGCAAGCCGCCTTGCGTCCACCTCATCAACAAATCCACCATCTTTTGCGAACCCACGCGGCACGGTACGCACTTCCCGCACGACTCGTTTCGATAAAACCGCACCGCATTCAAAGCCATGTCCAGCATGCAAGTCGTGTCATCACAAACCACGATTGCTCCGGAACCCAGCATCGACCCGGCTTCCGCCAATGCTTTGAAGTCCAGTCGCACGTCCGCCATCGACGCCGGCAAGTATCCGGACGACGGTCCCGACGGCGCGAACGCCTTTAGCGATTTGCCCCCGCGCACTCCGCCTGCATAATCGAACAGTACTTCCCGCATCGTGATACCGAGCGGTACTTCATAAATTCCCGGCTTCGCCGTGTGCCCACTCACTCCCACAAACTTCAACCCGCGCGAACCGTTCCGCCCTGCCGATTTGTACCATTCCACTCCGCGCGCCAAAATCTGCGGCACATTCACGAACGTCTCGACGTTGTTGATCACCGTCGGCTTTTGCCACAGCCCTTGCACTCCTGGAAACGGCGGCTTGTTGCGCGGCTCCGCCCGGTGTCCTTCAATCGCCTCGATCAAAGCGCTTTCCTCGCCGCAGATGTAGCCACCCGGACTCACAAAAACTTTCAATTCAAAATCGAGCCCGCTGCCCAGAATATTTTTCCCTAGTAATCCTGCACGATACGCGCGGCGAATCTCTTCGCCTAGAATCTCTTCTTGCAGATGATATTCGTGGCGAATGTAGAGAATTCCTTGCTTTGCTCCCGTCGCCAGTCCCGCCAACATCATGCCTTCAATCAGAAGATGTGGCAGGTGGGTCATGATGAAGCGATCCTTGATCGTTCCCGGCTCGCTCTCGTCCGCATTGCATACGATATATTTCTCGGGGCCCGGCTGTTTCCGCACCAAGTCCCACTTCATCGAAGTTGGAAACCCCGCGCCTCCCATTCCGCGCAGTTCCGCTTCTTTTAGAAGTATCAACAAGTTATTCCAGTCTTTGCTGACGATCGCCGAACGCAACGCGCCGTATTTCTCTGCGTCCGGATATGGATCGGACGCGCACGTTACCCGTGCCTGTTCCGGATGCCCGTCCTGCAATTCCTCACCGCGCAACGCCGCGCGAATCAGCGTTTCCGCTCGCTCTGCCGTCACGTCCGTGAAAATGTGATCGTTTACCGCAATCGCCGGCGCGCGATCGCATCTCCCCAAGCACGAAACGTCGCGAATCTCGATTTCGCTGCGCCCGGAATTTGCGAATCTGCTCTCCAGATCGGCACGCAACTCGCAAGCTCCGTTCAGATGGCAACTCATGTCCGCGCAAACGCGCACCTCCGCGCGTGCCGGTGGCGCTAAATGAAAATGCGGATAAAAACTGGCTACGCTGTGAATTTGATAAAGCGGAGTTTGCGTGCGCGACGAAAGCGATTCGAGCTCCGCCTTGGGCAGGAACCCGTGCCGAAGCTGGATAGCCCGCAGGTCGTCGAAGATCACAGTAATGCGTCTCGCGTGAAAAGCGCTTCGCGGACGAATTTCTTCCCGCGCAACGCAAGTGGAGTAAAACTAACTGCATACTAATGAGCGCACCGCGCACTGTAAATAGCGGCGCGTTGGCTTTTTCGCGCAGGATGCGAAAAAGGCAATGTGCGGGCGTTGACTCCGTTGCCTGCCGAACGATATATAAACGAGAAGACTCCTTGCAAATTGCCGAGATGCATTTACCCGACCATCACATTCGGACCGCTGCCGTTGCGAGTTTTCTATTTTTCTTGGCTGTAGTTTCGGCTTTTGCGCAGACCAAGAAGACCGAGGGCGACCTGGCCAAATACATAGGGCCGGGGTCGTGCGCGGCGACCAGCTGCCACGGCAGTGTGAAGCCGGTACCCGGCAGCCGCGTCCTGCAGACCGAATACTCGACATGGATCCTCAGGGACAAGCACAGCCGCGCCTACCAGGCGCTTACCGGCGATGTGGGCGAGCGCATGGCGCGCATCCTGAAATTCGGAGCGAAAGCGGAGGAGTCGCCAAAGTGTCTGGGGTGCCACGCGCTCTATACCACGCCTGAACAGCGGGGGCGGGCGTTTGAGATTTCCGAAGGGGTGAGCTGCGAGAACTGCCATGGACCGGCGTCGGCGTGGCTCGGACCGCATACCACGCGCGAATGGACGCACGAACAATCCGTTGCGGCCGGTATGCAGGACACGCGCAGCGTGATCCATCGCGCCGAGAAATGCTTGCAATGCCACCTCGGCACGAGTCAGAAATTCGTCGATCACGAGATGATCGCGGCCGGCCATCCCGATTTGTATTTCGAGCTGGATTCGTTTTCGGCGGTGATGCCGCGGCACTGGAAAGAGCCACGGGAGTCCGCTCCCGGGAAGTCGGCGGAAGATCCTAACTGGGTCGGCGTGCGTGACTGGAGCGTCGGCCAAGCCGTGCAACTGCGCGCTTCGATGGAGCGACTTATGTGGCGCTCGAAAGGCGAGCGCATTGATCGGAAAAACGTTTGGCCGGAGTACTCGGAATTGAGTTGCATCGCTTGTCATCATTCGTTGGGGCCAGCGAAAGACAGTTGGCGCCAGGAACACGGTTACGCCGGCCGCCGTCCGGGCGATCCCGCATGGAACGGTTCGCGGTATCTGGTGTTCCGCAGCATCGCGAAGCAGGTGGATCCAGCTTCAGCGCAGGAGCTCGATAGGCGTTTGATGGCCGTCGCGGACGAGATGAGCAAGCTCAATCCGGACCGCAATACGGTGAGCGCGGCGGCAAACTCCGCAGCACCCGTCGCACAACAATTTGCGGATAAGCTCTCGGCGATGTCCTACGATTCCGCAGTTGCGTTGCGTGCCATGCGGTCGATCACGCAGGATGCGGAAGCGATTTCCCTCGGCGACGAACGTACGGCCGAACAAGCAGCCATGGCACTCGATTCGCTTTATATCGCATACAGCAAACAGGTAAATCCATCGAACGCGTCGGAAGTCCGTAGTGCGATCAATAGCCTGTTCCAGCAGCTTGAGAATCCTTCTGCCTACAATGCCGACCAATTTGCAGCCGCACTTAAGCGAATTGGCGATTTATTACATTAAATTAATTTGCTTCCCTCCAGTGCCGGGGCAGGGATAGCATGGTTGAACCTCGCCGGTTAGGATTTCCATGAATCGCTTTGAAAACTGGTTCTGCAGCTCCTCGCTGTGGCGTTCTGTCTCCGAACGCAAGCTATTGCCCTGGATGTTGTCCGGGTACGCGTTGGGCGACCATGTGCTGGAAGTTGGATCTGGGCCGGGCACGATCACCGATGAACTTTCGCGGCGCGCCGGACGCGTTACGAGCCTTGAATACGATCCGCGGTTCGTGAGCCAGCTCGCCGAGCACCACAAGGGTTCGCGTGTGAATATCGTGCGCGGAGATGCGGCGCGCTTGCCGTTTCCAGATAATGCGTTTTCCTCCGTGGTCGCGGTGCTTGTGCTGCATCACCTGAAATCGCCGCAAGAGCAAAACGCTGCATTCCAGGAATTCCATCGCGTGCTGCAGCCGGGCGGAAGTTTTTTTGCATTTGAAATCCGCGAAGGCTGGCTGCAAAAGGCGGTTCACGTTTGCAGCACGTTTGTTCCGGTGTCGCCGGCTTCGGCGTTCGCACGGCTGACGGTTGCGGGATTCTCGCGCGTTGCAGTCGAAATCGAACGGACCGCATTCCGTGTTTGCGCGTCGCGCGCCGCGGAAGCGTGAATCGCCTTTCGCGAATCGGGAACTTCAACTACATTTCCTGACAAACCTCGCGTTGACGCCGGGGGCTGTGTTCCCTAGCATCGAAAGATGAGCGAAAAAGCCGGCGCGAAGTTTCCTTCCGGTCCTCCACCCAATCTGATTCGCTCGCTGTTTGGAGCGATGCAGCAGAATCCGCTCGACTATTTCACCGCGATGGCGCGGAAGTACGGCGACGTTTCCGGGATGCGCATAGGCAATTTCCGTTCATTTTTCATCAACCACCCCGACCTCATCGAAGATGTACTCGTCAAAAACACCCGGCTTTATCACAAAGGCCGAATCCTTCAGGCCAACAAATTCTTGTTCGGCGAAGGACTGCTGACCAGCGAAGGCGATTTCTGGCTGCGGCAGAGGCGACTTTCGCAGCCGGCATTCCATCGCGCAAGAATCCATGCGTTCGCCACCACGATGGCCGGATACGCGGACGAGGCCATCGCAGCGTGGCGCAATGGCGAAACTCGCGATATCCACGAAGAGATGATGCAACTTGCATTGCGTATCGTGGGAAAAACGCTGTTCGATGCGGACGTGACGCACGATGCAAAAGAAGTGGGAGAGACGCTCGACATTCTTTTGCGTATCGCGGCGAATTTTGGCCGGACGATTCTGGTTCCGCTGTGGGTACCCACGCCGCGCAACATTCGCGCAAAGCTCGGAATCAAGCGCCTGGAAAAGGTGATTTACCGGATCATTGCGCAGCGGCGCGAGAGCGGAAGCGACACCGGTGACCTGCTTTCGATTCTGCTGCAAGCGCAGGACGAAGACGGCACGCATATGACGGACCGGCAACTGCGCGACGAGACCATCACGCTCTTTCTTGCCGGACACGAGACGACAGCCAACACGCTTTCGTGGACGTGGTGGCTGCTGGCGCAACATCCGGAAATCGAAAAGAAATTTCACGCAGAACTCGACGGCGTCCTTGGCGGCCGGTTGCCCACGCTCGACGATTTGCCGAAATTGAACTACTTAAATCTGGTGCTGAGCGAATCGCTGCGGCTTTACCCCACAGCCTGGGGGATGGCGCGGCTGGCGATCGAAGAGCATGAAATTGCGGGGTACCCCGTACATCCCGGCAACGGCGTGGCGTTCGCGCAATGGGTGGTACACCGCGATCCGCGTTGGTTCGACGCGCCGACGGAGTTCCGTCCCGAGCGCTGGGAAAACGGCCTGGCGAAACAACTGCCGCGTTTTGCGTACTTTCCTTTCGGTGGCGGACCTCGTCAATGCATAGGCAATACGTTCGCGTTGATGGAAGCCAGCATTGTACTGGCGACGATTGGGCGGAAGTATCGATTTGCCTTACGGCCCGGACACCAAGTCACTCCGTTGGCCTCGATCACGTTGCGACCTCGCGACGGAATTCAGGTGCGTTTGGAGGCGCGTTCATAGCTTTCGCTGTCTGCAGATCTATCTAAGCCCCACGTTCTGGGGGTGTTTTACGTAAAGGACTTACCCACCTCGCTCCCGTAACTGCAGATTCCAAATAGCTTAGCCTTGGCCTCTAATAACTCAGAGCCTCTTGGGTTTCAAGATGGTTACGGCCCGTGCTTTGGCCATGGTTGGATGGCGCCGTGATGCCCATCGACCGACAGCCAGTCGGCCCTCAGTCGAGGAACTCGGGGCTCCCGCCATCGGCAGCGGGTGACCTTTTAAGAGAATCATCCCCCAGACCTGTGTTCTGGAAAAAGCATGAGCGGAGGGAAGGAAAAAACTACTGTACTGGAAAAAAATACGAGGTGCAGGTTCGTGTAGCTTTTGTGGCAAGATGCGGATTGTGCTGTACAGATTTCGCGGGCGGAGTGAGAGTCAAATAGGGCAGGGGAAAATAAATGGTAGATGGCAAGATTCGAATCGGCATCTCGGGGTGGCGCTATGACGAGTGGCGAGGAAAATTCTATCCGGAAAAGCTGCGGCAAAAAGATGAATTAAAGTATGCCTCCGAACACTTGACCTCGATCGAAATCAATGGAACGTTCTATTCGCTGCAGACGACCGAGAGCTTTGAGCGCTGGGCATCCGAGACTCCAGGGGATTTTGTTTTTTCGGTAAAAGGCCCACGGTTTATTACGCACATTCGCCGCTTGCGTGAATCAGAATCTCCTCTGGGAAATTTCTATGCGTCCGGAGTTCTGCAGCTTGGAGAAAAACTGGGGCCGTTCCTCTGGCAACTTCCGCCCAACTTCAAATATGACCCCGAGCGCATGTCCACGTTTTTTAAGCTGCTTCCGCGCGACGCGGTGACGGCAGCCGAGTTGGCTGAACAGCGCATCACGAAAATCGTTCCGGACATGAAAGAGCTTGGGCCGAGGAATTTTCCGTTGCGTCACGCGATCGAAGTCAGAAATGAAAGCTTCCGAACGCCAGAATTCATCGAGCTTTTACGCGAGCACAACGTTGCGCTGGTGTGCGCCGACACTGTGGAATGGCCGCGACTGATGGACCTTACATCGGATTTTGTTTACTGCCGTCTGCATGGATCGGAAAAACTCTACGCAAACGGTTATGACCGCAAGAGTATCGACGCATGGGCGGAGCGGGCGATCGCCTGGTCGCGAGGGAGTGAGCCAGACGACGCGGAACGGGTGATCGATAAGTCCGGGCCAAAGTGTAAATCGCGCGACGTTTTCGTCTACTTCGACAATGATTTGAAAGTGAAAGCGCCGGCAGATGCGATGTCGCTGATCGAACGGATCAGGCAATTACGGAAACCATCCTAGGACGCCCCAACTCGTTGATCCGATTCGTTGCGACACGTCTCAAAATGCGGCCAGTTTTGGGGAAACTGCCGCCTCTAGAGCCACGCACGCGCTCACTCGGCTGAAACCCTGACATCAGCGGAGCGCGAAGCCCTGCCCGAATTCTCTTCGGGCATCTACGGTGTCTCAATAACTATTCGCTCAATAAAACCTTGCGGCAATGGCGTCAACTAGTTTCCGGGAGACTCGGCTAGCTTTTGAGCGAAGTTTCGCGTCGGTTTAGGTAAAGAGGTGCGTCGGCGCGGCCACAGCGTGTTAGCCGGGCCACGAAAAAACCGGCTATCGTGCCAGGTAAGTTACTTCTTATCAACAACATAGGTTTGGTGGCAATCCTGCGATTGGGTGTGCGTGGTTTGAGAGGCGCACATGGAACCGATCTCACAGGTCGCGGTCTTAACGGCGGCTTCGATCCTGGCGGCGGCTGCCGCGTTTGCATTGAACTGGTTTTTCCTGCGAGCGGCACTTCACCTGATGCAACCGGCCGGAGCGACACCTGCGCGGAAGCTGAGCGCAAGCAATGTCCTACCCGGTCATCCCGACCTGGTGCAAGCCACGCGCGCGATTGCGCGGCAGTTTGACGCGCACCGGTAGAGTTTGCCCGGCGAGCGAGACGACGAGGTGCGTGGTGCAGCCTGGTCGCAGCAAACCGGGAAGCTTCGGCCAAGGCTGAAGCAAGGAAGGATCGCGACGATGATTGCTCTGAAGTACTTGTTGGTGGCGTTGGGTATCGGACTGTTCGGCAGCGCCGGTGCTTTGATGGTGTACGACGTGTATGTGTCATCGCAACTGAGGCGACTGCTGCGCCGAAGCAGTGAAGGAGCCGAGGGCGCAGGAGCGGCAGCCTTGCTGCCGGCACACCCTTTCGGACCGGTGCGCTGGCAGCGCGCACTCCTGTTGGCCGCACTGGCGGTCGTTCCGCTGCTGGTTTCGAAAAGTATCGTGGTGGTGCCGGATCTAACGGCAGGCGTGCGCGTCAGCCAATTTTGGGGAGCGCGTCCCGGAACGCTGTACCCGGGCGTACACCTGGTAATGCCATTTGTGGACAGCGTGGCGGTATACGACACGCGTGAGCAGGTGTACTTGACGGCGGCGACGGAGCCGGTAATCCCGGAAACTAGTACAACGACAGCAAGACAAGCAAGCGACAGTTCGAACGCAAAGCCTCCGAAAGAGTTGCTGACCGTACAAGCGCGCGAAGGATTGAACATCGGGATTGCGGTAGCGGTGCGTTACCGGATTGATCCACGGCGGCTGGCGTATATCCACGCAAACTTGCCGGGTGACATTGGAGATGACGTGGTTGCGCCGGTGGTGGCGTCCACGTATCGATCCTTGGCGCCGAACTACGTCACGCGAGAAATATTTGCGGTGAAGCGAGAAGAACTGCGATCGAAGGCCGCGGAGGCGATCAAGTCGCGGCTGGAGAGCGATGGAATCCTGGTGCGCGAAGTGGTGCTGCGCGACATCAAGCTGCCGGCTGAGTATGCGAAGGGACTTGAGGGGCTGCTGCTGAAAGAGCAGGAGAGTGAGCGGTTGGGCACTGAGCAAGACATCAAGCAAAAAGAAGTGAAGATCGCGGAGTTGGAAGCGGAAGCGCAGAAAGCCCGCGACGTGAAGCAGGCAGAGGCTCAGGCGCAGGTGCGAGTGCTGCAGGCGAAGGCGGAGTCGGACTCGATGCAGTACACGTTGCCGCTGAAGCAGAAACAGATTGAGCAATCGAAATTGGAAGCGGAGGCGCGGAAAGAAGCGACGCTGCAAAACGCCGAAGCTGCGGCCCAGGCGAAGGTGATCGACAGCAAGGCTGAAATTGAACGGCAACGCAATTTGGCCGATGCGGAAGCCAATCGCATTCGAGTGACGGCTGACGCGGAAGCGAACCGTATTCGCGTGACGGCGGCGGCGGATTCGGAGCGGATGAAGTTCGAAGCGGCGGTGCTGAAACAGAATCCGATGTTGATTCAGAAGATTATTGCGGAACGGCTATCCGACAAGCTGCAGATCATGATGGTTCCGGTCGATGGAAAAAATTTCTTCGCGAACGATGTGTTCCGGTCGGCTTTTAACGGGGTGCCCGGGAATGCGACGTCGGGGGAGGAAGAATCGGATGGGACCGCGCAGGTTGCGAATATGGCGGCGCAGAAAGGGAAGAGCCGGAAGCCGTAAGCAAGATTGGTTGAGGCGAAAGCTTCGACTAGTGCGCCAGCCTCTGCGGGTGGCGCGTTGCGTGGAACTGGAAATATGTGCGGAATGGCAACGACCGGACAAGCACCGCCGCGCTTGGCCGGATCGGCCAGGAACACGGAAGAGTCCGGTGAGAAGCGACGCGACACCCGGTTGGCGAGAAAAGATGGAGTTCAGAAATAACGAAGTAAGGATACAAAAAAGAAGCTCGAAGGCTGGGAAATGGGAAGACATCAGAAAAAGAAATCTTGACTGACTTAGGAGCGGACTATGAAGACGATATACAGCGCGAGAAAAATGGGTTTTGGGTGGAAACGAGTTGTGGTGAAGGGCGTTGCTGGAGCGCTGGCCGGTGCGTTGGCGTTAGCGCCGGCTGCGGCGGCTGCCGGGAATGCGAAAGTCGAAGTCAAGATGAGCGATGCGCCGGCAATCGACCGCGGGCGGATTGCGAGTCTGCAGCGCTGGGTGAATGGTGGGCACGCGGACTGGTGCAAGGACGCGCGGTTGGTGGCAGCAGAGGAGTTGTGGCGGCTCGCGCCAGATTTTTCTGGCGACAGTTTTGAGATGAGCCAGGTTGAAACCGGGAACGGTTCGAACGCAGGCAGCCGGGTGACGTTTGAGTGGGCGCCTGTCGATGGGCGGGCAGTTTACCGAGTGCGAGTAGAACGGTTTGATTGGCTGCTGCCGATTGCCAAGACCGCGGATGCCATCGTGTGGGTGCCAACGGGCACGGAAATCCGCGTGCATGAATGAGTTGGCAACTCAGGCAAGAGAACGTCAAAGGTAGGGATGGAAATATTTTTCAGGAGCTTCTCCCGGTGAACGAGTCTTAGAGCAAGGGACGCGTTTCACGGGAAAGAGATGCGGGGCGATCGCGGCACTTCAGGGCTGAAGCGCGGAAGCCCCGCACGTTTTTTTTGGCAGGGAATGGGATCGGGCTGCTGGCGGATTCGATGCAACGGGGACAGACGATGGGGCGCAATTCGCCGTGTGGCGTTACACTTCTTTCGGCTGCGAGATAGGACGGATAATGGCGGTCGTGTCGGCGGACGCTGGGAGAGATGTTTCGGCGGCTGCGATACGCGGTATGCTTGGGAAACCGAAATGATTGAAAACACAAACCACGCGGCGTTGATTTCCGTGCGCAGGATCGTCAGGTATTGCGAAGCTTGCTCCGGCGCGGGAGCCAAGTCATGAGCTTTCGCACCAAACTTTTTTTGCTGTTTTTGGTGACGGTGCTGGCGTCCGTTTCCGCGGTGACCTACAGCGTTGCGCACTACACGCGCGCGGCGTACGAGGAAGCAGATACACAGCGCACGCAGGCGCTCGTAGAACAATTTCAAAAGGAATTCGCGCAGCAGCGAGAGCTGGTGGCGCGCGGCGTGGAAAGCGTCGCAAATTCCGAAGTTACGCTGAGGATGGCGATCGACCTGGAGCGGCCAAACGCGGATCAATCTTTGTACATGCGCGACGCCGCGGGCGCGGCGCAAGAGCACGGATTGAACTTTATGGAATTTGTGATTGGCGACGGGACGCTGATTTCGTCGGCGCAAAATTCAGGGCGAGTGGGGAACAAAGAAACCTGGGTAACCAGCGGAAAAGACTGGAACGGAACCGAATCGTTTTTGCGGAAAGAAGAGTTGCCGAATGAATCGGCCGTGGCGTTGACGGCGGTTCGAACGCAACCAAATGTGAGCAAGCCGTTTTACGCGATTGGTGGGCGGCGGCTTGATAAGAATTTTTTGGCGTCACTGGTGGCGCCTGCGGGAATGCGCACGCTGCTGTACTTGAACTTGAACGATTCGTTCGTGCCGACTGACATCACCAGCGTCGCGGACGACGTAAAGCAGCCGGAGCGGTTTGGTCCAATCATCGCGCAATTACAGGTGCAGAAGTCGCCGATGGTAGAAACGATTCGGTGGACCGACGACGCGGTGTCCGCGGAAGTTTTTCACGTACTTCCACTGACCGGGCGGAATGGCGAATTGCTGGGCGCGCTGCTGGTGGGAAGTTCGAGAAGCGATTTGGTGCTACTGACCAGACACATCGTGAAATTGTCGGCGGCGGTAGCGGGAGCAGCGATTCTGATTGGGCTATTGCTGACGTGGTGGGTGTCAGCGCGAATTACGCGGCCCATTGAAGAACTGGCAGAAGGCGCGCGAGAAGTGGCGGCAGGCAATTGGCACACGCGAATCAATTTGAGCGGGCGCGACGAGACTGGACAGCTGGCGACGGCGTTCAACAATATGACGCAGACACTTTCCGCGCAACGCGAGCGTCTGGTGCAGACCGAACGAGTGGCTGCGTGGCGCGAGTTGGCGCGGAGGCTGGCGCACGAATTGCGCAATCCACTGTTTCCACTTCAGATCACGGTAGAGAACATGCAGCGGGCGCGGCAGCTGGGAAACGAGCAATTTCTCGAAGTCTTCAACGAATCGACCGCAACGTTAAAAGCGGAATTGGCAAATTTGAACGCGATTGTTACGCGCTTCAGCGATTTTTCCAAGATGCCGCCACCGGAATTTGCGCGCGTAGATATCAACGAAGCGATCCGTGGCGCGGTGCGGTTATTCGAACCGCAGTTCCACGAAGTGGGAAAGCCAAACATCACGACAGAATATTTCCTGAAAGAAGGTTTGCCGGAAATTGATGGCGATCCGGACTTGCTACACAAGGCGTTTCAGAACCTGGTGTTGAACGCGCTCGATGCGATGCCGGCAGGTGGGACGCTGACCTTTAAAACGACAGAAACTTCAACCGGAATTCAAATTGAAGTTTCGGATACGGGAAAAGGGTTGACTCCGGAAGAATGTTCGCGGCTATTCACGCCTTACTACACCACAAAGCAGCAAGGAACCGGGCTAGGATTGGCGATCGTGCAATCCGTAGTGAGCGATCATCGCGGCGCAATTTCCGTTGCAAGCGAGACGGGTCATGGCACCACGTTCCGCATCGAATTACCGCGACGGCAGCCAGGTGTGACGATCAGGAAGGTGAATACCGGCGTCACTGCGGCGGAGCCGGCACCGAGCACTCCGGAAACTGCGGCAGCGAGCGACTAAACACTTTCTCCAGAAAAAATTGTGACCCGCAAAGCACAGCTCCTACTAGTGGACGACGATGCCAATACATTGGCTTCACTTTCGCGAGCTTTCCGCCTTGCCGGCCACGAGGCAACGGTTTGCGACAATGCCGCACGGGCGATCGATCTGCTTCGAACGGAAAAATTCGATCTGATTTTTTCTGATGTGGTGATGCCAGGCAAGAGCGGATTGGAGTTTCTCGAGGAAATCAAGAATGCGGGCGTGAAATCACCGGTAATTCTGATTTCCGGCCAAGCGAATATTGAAATGGCCGTGAAGGCCACGAAGCTCGGCGCGCTGGATTTTCTGGAAAAGCCGCTATCGACCGACAAACTGCTGGTCACAGTCGAAAATGCGCTGCGCCTCTCGCGTCTGGAAGAAGAAAACCGGGACCTGAAGCGCCGGCTGGGAAAGCATCAACTAGTCGGCTCCGGACCGGCGATGAAAACGCTATTGCGTCAGATTGATCGCGTTGCTGGCAGCGAGACGAGGGTGTGCATTCTCGGCGAGACGGGAACGGGGAAAGAGCTGGTGGCGCGAGCGATCCATGAAAAATCGCCGCGCCGCGATGCACCGTTCATCACGCTGAATTGCGCAGCAGTGCCGGCGGAGTTGATCGAATCCGAATTATTCGGGCACGAAAAAGGCGCGTTCACGGGCGCGGCTGGGCGGCACGTTGGTAAATTTGAACAAGCTGAAGGCGGAACACTCTTCCTAGACGAGATCGGCGACATGCCGGTGGCCATGCAGGCGAAACTGCTGCGCGTGCTGGAAGAAGGAGAAGTGGAGCGAGTTGGCGGCGATAAACCGATCAAAGTGAATGTTCGCGTGGTGGTGGCGACCCATCGAAATCTGGAAGAATTGGTGGCGCAAAATACCTTCCGGCGGGATTTATTCCATCGCGTCTATGTTTTTCCGTTGTTTCTTCCGCCGCTGCGGGAGCGGCCGGAGGACTTTGTGGAACTGGTTGGGCACTTTGCCAGTCAGGTTGCGGCTCAAAACAACTGGAAAGAAAAGCAGTTTTCGTCGCAGGCAATTGCCGCGCTGCAGCACTACGCGTGGCCGGGGAATGTGCGTGAACTTCGGAACGTCGTGGAGCGTTTGGTGCTACTTGCCGAAAACGAATCAGTGACAGCGGAAGATGTGCGACTTGTGTCTCCAGCGATTCATTCACCGCAGCAACTGACGGATAGTACTTCACTGGCGGCGGCCACCGGCACGCTGGCGGAGCGGACAGAATTCTTCGAAAAGGAAGTTCTATTGGCTGAAATTCGGCGGCACAATTTTCACATGACGAACGTGGCGCGCGCCCTGGGGCTTGAACGCAGCCACCTTTACAAAAAATGCCAGCAATTGGGAATTGACTTGCAATCACTGCGCAGGCCGGAATAAACCAGAAGCATGAATCCCTGGCTGATCGGCTTTCCCGCTGCCACCGCTTTTGCCGGCGCGGCCATCGCGCACGCCGCAGTAAATCCACAATCGCAAATATTTGGGACCACGATTCATCACACAGGTTCACCCGAGTATTTGGCAATCACATTCGACGATGGACCAAACCCAGCTATCACCCCGCAGTTGCTTTCGCTTCTGGATAGGTTCGGCGTGAAGGCCACATTTTTTGTGATTGGACGTTACGTCCAGGAGTGCCCGGAAATCACTCGGGAAATCCTTAACCGCGGCCACCTGCTTGCGAATCACACGCAGACTCACCCGAATCTTTTCTGGCTGGGTGAAAATTTGGTGCGCAATGAACTACAGCAGTGTCAGAAGGCGTTGCAAGAGGCCACCGGCGCTGCCGCAAAATTTTTTCGACCGCCTTTCGGGATGCGAAATCCGTGGGTAGTGAGCACGGCGCGCGAATTGGGAATGCAAACCGTGACGTGGTCGCTGATTCCAGGCGACTGGCGCGACAAGCCTCTTGAATGGCTTGTAAAAAGGATGCAACCGATCGCGCGCAACGCCGAGAAAAAAGAAAAGAAAGGTGCAGGAGATGTTCTGTGCTTGCACGACGGTGCGCATCGCCAACAAAATGGAGACCGGGCCCGTACGATTGCGGCACTGGAGTACTGGCTTCCGCGTTGGCGTGACTCCGGGCTGAAATTTGTTACAATCGCCGAGGCGGTGAACAGTCCCGCGATTGAACATGGATGAACGGGCGTTTTACACAGAACGGGAAGAGAACAAGGCGCAGAAACTTTTGTGCCCCAGTTGCCGCAATGAATTTACAGCGAACGTACGCTGGAAGGTTTGCACCAAGCGTAAGGAATTACCGCGCGGAGCAGGGAACGAAGATCGCATCAAATTCAACAAGGCGACTTCCTATATGGTGCGGCTGGATGATCTGGTCGCCTGCCACAAATGCCGCAAGCGAATTGAGCTGACCGGACAGTCAACGATCCTGATCAATGACAACCTCGGCGACCGCAACGCCGATCCGGAGAATTTCGGCAATCGCTGAAAAGTCACATTCCTAGATTTCCGGATACATTTCAAAGAAGGCCTCGACAGACTGGTGGAAAGTCGCTTCGATTTCTTCTTTGCTGCCTTCGATCAGATGCATGGTGATTCTGGCGGTGCGCCCGTTTTTCAGAACCACGGTAGCGTCCTTGACCTCGCCCAAATCTTCTTCCGGTAACAACCGCATTCCATAAATCAGCGCCAACTTCGCCATATCGTTCGCCTCGCAGCAATGCCAATCGAAAGAATTCGGGCCACTAAGATTGCCGAGCGGAGCCGGGCCGTCAAACCTGCGTCCAGTCGATAGCGACTGCTGCCCGAAAAATGCTCCACAGTGAAAGGCGCCTAGCTCCCTAAACTGAATGATATCGAATCGATTGCAAACAAGGGACTTTTCCGCCCCGGTTGTACCGACTTGGCGCGCGGATATGGCAAGAGTATTGCTCTGTCCACACATACGTGCAGCGTGCCCGGGTTTTGAAGGAGCGAACCAATGCGATCACGGAATTCGGTCCTGGTGATTGGTGCCGTCGCGATGCTGATCTGTGCGCGGTCTTCGCGAGGTCAGGGCGCAGGCGCTGACACGCTGCGCGACTCACCCGCAAGAATGAAATCCGCAGACCAAATGGACGGGAACAAAACAACTCTTGCTGAGTCCGGGCCAGCCGCGCAAAAAGAGACGACGCAATTACCCGCTGGTGTTTTCGCGGGACTTTCCGAGCATCCGCGCACTCCACTGGTGACCAGAGCCAAGGAGACGATTGAGACGATTTCGAAAAAAGGCAACAGCCAGTACGTTCGATGCCAACTCGACGATGGAAAAATTTTAATCGGCCCGATCACATCCCAGAACGACGAAAACTTCGAGCTGGAGACGGGCGTTTATAGCTGGAAGACCGTCAGATACTCAGAGTTGGCCTCACTTCCGCAGCCGGTGGCAGGCTCCAAGGAAAAATTTATTCGCGGAGCTGGCACCACGGGCGCAATGATCCTTGTAATACTGGCCTTGCCGTTCCTTCTGCCGTACTATGCGATTGCGTGCGCGGGCGGCTCTTGCGTGTGTTAGTTAGAGTCGAGTAGCAAGAACGACCGGACACTCCACAAGACCAGTTTTTGCAGGATATACTCAGGGCATCCGTCCAACCTCTCCTGGCATCGGAATTGTTATCACGGAGGAAGTGCATGCGACTTTCGCCCAGAACTTTGGCACCGTTAGCTCCGGCTGTGTTGGCAATTCTTATTTGTAATTTTCCTGTTTTCGCGCAGCAGCCCGACGGGCCACAAACAGACGCTCCACCGGCGGTCGCGCGTACTTCAGCAGCAGCAAGAAGCCCCGGCGCAAAACTTACGGTGCCTGCCGGAACGCGAGTCGCAGTGGTGCTTGAGAACGGCATTTCCACTCG
Organism: uncultured Acidobacteriota bacterium; assembly: GCA_963781385.1. Lineage (GTDB taxonomy): Bacteria > Acidobacteriota > Terriglobia > Acidiferrales > UBA7541 > Acidiferrum. Next base: position 159,363 of record CAWAFN010000001.1, read on the forward strand.
CAGCGCCAGAGTCGGCGATTCGCTGTACTTTCATACTTCTTTTCCAGTGACCTTAGATAATCAAATTGTTATCCCAGTCGGGTCGTATTTGCGCGGATCGCTGTTGGAGACCAAGCGTCCCGGCAAAGTAAAGGGTAAGGGCGAGTTCCGGCTCCGACTCGAGTCGTTGATTTTTCCCAATGGATACACCGTCGACTTGCTTGCGGCTCCGCGCAGTGCCGACACCGGTGGGAAAGAAACGACGGATCCGGAAGGAAAAGTTACGAGTGCGGGCGGCAAGGGCAAGGACGTGGGCACCGTCGCCACGACCACAGCGACAGGAGCAGGCATAGGGGCGATCGCGGGCGGCGGCAAAGGTGCAGGAATTGGCGCGGGCGTTGGCGGGCTGATAGGGTTGGGCGCAGTCTTGTTGACGCGCGGCCCGGACGCGGAATTGCCACGCGGGTCAACGCTGGATATTGTGATCGAACGTGATTTGAATCTGGATTCTAATTACATCCAATTCAAGGATACGGGCCGCGCCCAGCCAATCACTCCGCCAACCGCACGAGAATAAGTAGGGCGAATTGCGGGCGGGCAAATTCAATTAGTGGGGGGCAGTGGCGCGCACGTTTTCCGATGCTGATTGAAAGCGCAAAGGACTGAAGCGGTCGCAATCGGCGCTAAGAGATTTTCCGAGAATCATTTCAGCAATCAGCGTTGCGGTAATCGGCGTCAGCAGCACTCCGCTGCGGAAATGCCCTGTGGCGACCAGCAATCCTTGGCCATCGGTTGGTCCAATAATAGGAAGATGATCGGGAGTATCCGGCCGCAGGCCAGCCCAAGTTTCTTCAATTTGGGCGTTGGCTAGTGCCGGAGCGAGTTCGATCGCCGCGTCGAGGTTTGCGGCAACGCCTCTTGCGGTCACCGTTTTGTCGAAACCGGTGTGCTCCACGGTAGCTCCTGCCAGAATTCTTCCATCATTCCGGGGAACTAGATAAATCCGCTCGGACCATAACACGCGTTCGATTTGCGCTTGCGCGCAGCGCAACGAAACCATCTGGCCCTTGGTCGGACGGACCGGAGCGTAAAGTTCTACGCCCAGAATATTTGCCGAAAATGCACCAGCAGCGATGACGGTGTGTTTTGCAGCAAACTTCTCACCGCCTGCGGTCACTCCGCGGCACAAGTCGCCTTCGCGCCAAATGGAGTTGACGGTTTTGCCGGAGAACAACTCGGCACCCGAACGCCTTGCACCTTCAAGCACCGCCCTGGTGAGCAGCCGATTGTCCACCGAAGCCTCATCCGGGCGTAGAACGGCGGCCTCAAGCTCCTCGCTCAGTGCTGGTTCGAGTTCGCGTGCCTCCTTGGCGGAAAGGGCTTCGGCGTGGAGCCCGAGACCGTGATGCAGCGCGACAATGGTGTTTAGTTCTTCCCGAGCGTGCTGAGAAAAAAGAGCTTCGATCGTACCTTTTGTGCGAAATCCCGTTTTCTCGCCGCTCAACTCTTCGACGGTCTCAATAAATTGAGGGTACATGGCGAGGCTAGTCTTGCCGAGCGGGACGACCGAAATCATTCCGGCGTTCTCAGGCGCGGGAGAAAGAATTCCGGCGCTGGCCCAGGATGCTTCGTGCCCCGGTTCTTGTGAATCAAACAGCGCAACGCGCAAATCGTGGCGCGCTAATTCCAGCGCGATTGCGGCACCGATCAGTCCGCCTCCAGCGATAATTGCGTCAAACGTTTTCATTTGGGCATTCTAGCGCAAACGGGCTGGAGCCGCTCTTCTGGGGGCGTTCTGAAATTTAAGGAGTTCGTGGCGCCAGATCAGAGCGAGCCGACGAGTTCTTCGGAAAGGACTTGCGCCTTTTTTGCGAGGTTACGAGCACGCGTCCAATCGACTTCTTTTGCGGCTTGCGCGGACTCGTCGATGAATGAGTTCACCTTGGCCGCGAGATCCGTTTGTACCGCAGTGAGTTTATGATTTTTAGCCGCAGCCAGGTTTTTTTGAGCGGTGGCGAGGTTCTCGTTCATTTGCTGTTTTGCTGCGGCAATTTCGGATTCGGAAAGTTCAGGTGCGAGGGAAGGCGCTTCCGTCTTGGCGGGGATGGGCGGTTCGACCGGTTGAGCGGGGGCGACTCTGGGACGAGTGGGCAGCTTCGTGACTGCAAGGCGCGGCGGAATAGGAAACTTAAAATCCCATGGGAGGTCCGGCGCAGCGATATCGGGAGCCGGGGGAGTGTATCCGGGCGCAGCGGCTGGCTTGATTGGTCGAATGTTGGCAGCGGCCGCCCAAGGGGCCGCGTGCGCTCGGCGTTCGGCACAGCCTTGGATCGAAAGAGCGAGAACGCTCAGCGCGAGGAGCAGTAGTGAACGAGCGCCGACTTGAACCAAGCCTGATGAGACTGGCTTGAACGGTTCTATGGGAAGGCGGTAGTTGCGATGAACGCTCATGCGGCCAGGGGCAGTTCGATTCGAAATGTCGTTCCGCGCCCCGCCTCCGATTGAAAATCGATGGAACCATTGTGGAGCTGGACGATCCGGAATGTTGTCGCAAGTCCAATACCGCTGCCGCCGGGCCGCGTGGAATAGAACAACTGGAAGATCTTTTTTTTGTTTTCCGGGGCGATACCTTTGCCCGTGTCCGCCACGCTGATTTCCGCCATTTCGCCGCGCCGGGTAAGCTCGACACGAAGTTCGCCGCCGGAGGGCATCGCTTCGGCCGCATTCAGCACAAGATTCAACACGGCTTGTTTCAATAAGTCGCGGTCGGCCCAAACTTCCGGAACGCCGTTGCCTAGCAACTCTTCCACTTCGACGCCGGCTTTTTGCAGTTGCGGCTGAGCTACGCTCATGACATCACGAAGTAGGTCGGCGACATTCGTCGCTTCGAGCTTCAGTTCGACGGGGCGGGTGAAATCGAGAAAACGCTTCACAACTGCGTCGAGGCGATCGATCTCTTTGTCGAGAACTTGAACCGCCTGCTGTGCTCCGGCTTCTTGTTCAGGGGGCAGCGATTCTTTTAGATTTTCCAACCAGAGCCGCATGGAATTGAGTGGGTTTTTCACTTCATGCGCGACGCCCGCTGTGATGCGGCCGAGAGCGGCCAAGCGTTCGCTGACCTGTAGTTGCGTGTTGATGCTTTCGAGCGAATCTAAATCGCGCAGCGTAACCAGTGCGCCCATCTGCTCGCCGTCCTCGTAAATTGCCTGAACGCTGACACCTACGCGACGCAAGCCGGTGGAAGTCTGGATTTCGGTTTCCGCCGCGGTTTCGCGCAAAACATCGCCTTCAAGGCGCAGCGCCTGCTGGAGAGCGTGGCCGGGCGGAAAAATGTCCGTCACCCGACGCCCGAGAAATTGCCCGGCCGGAGCTCCGAGAAATTTTTCTGCCGCAGGGCTGACCATCACCGCGCGGGCGTCACGCGTGAAAAGGATGAGCCCGTCTTCGAGTCCGGCCATCACCGAATTCAGATTTTCCCGCATGGTGCTGAAGATTTCGTGAACGCCCCGCAGCTGCTGACCGACCTGCGAAATTTTTCTGCTGACCAAACCAAGCTCGTCGGCGCCGCCGCCGAAACTGCCGAAGCCGGAGAACACTGCGAAGCTTCGCGAATCCGCGGGTGGCGCATCAAACTGGCCGGCGGAGATGCGGTCGAGCTGCGCAGAAATGTCGCGTAGGGGAGCAAGAGTTGCGCCGCTGACGACCATCGCGAGTCCGGTAGATACCAGCAACGCCACAAGTGCAATCGCGCCGGACGTGCGCAGGCTTGGCGAGATTACGTCACGCAGCAACGGAATGGAAATGCCGATGCGTACTTCGCCGAAGGGCTGGCCGCTCATTGTAAATGCGTAGGAGGATTCAAACACCCTAAGCGGGCCGTAGAGAGTCCTCATCTGATGCAGAAAACTGCCGCGATCGATTTGCGCGAACGGTGGACGAACCGGAGCAATCGTGCCGTCCGTCTTCTGGTCGCTGGAAACCAGAATGAGTCCAGCGTGGTCGACGATCGATACATCGTAAATCCACGGATTTGAACCGAGGGGGGATTGCAAGGCGGATTGCAAGCCATCGCTGGTTTGGAAAGCCAGCTTTACATATTCGTGGCGATCTTCGACGCTGTTCGAGGTGGGACGGTCGCCAGACTGCTTGGCGTCCTCCAGCGCGTGTTTGGCCTGCTCAAACAGCTGTTGCGCCAATTCATTCGCGCGCGTATTCGTCTCGTGAATGACCTGACTGGTGAGCCGGGCAACAAACACTGCCGACAAGACGACGACTACCAGAAACACCAATCCCGTCATCACCAGGGTCAGCTTGGTACGAAGCCCGAGCTGCATCGTTGCGATTTACTCCCCTTCGGCTTTGTCGTTGCCGTATTCCTTCAGCTTGTTGTGCAGAGTTTTTAAACTGATACCGAGCAACTCCGCCGCCCGAGTCTTGTTATTTCCCGTGGCGGAAAGCGTCTGCAAGATCAATTCGCGTTCCATCGCGTCTACCGTGGTGCCGATGGGAAATTTCATCGAGCCGAGATCGGTGGGGCTTTTTGCGGCGGACTTGCCAAATTCTCCAGGTAAACAGGCGCGCGTAATCAAATCCTTTTCGCACATGATGGCGGAACGTTCGAGCACATTACGCAGCTCGCGAATGTTCCCGGGCCAGGTGTGGCTCATGAAAATGTCCATCACTTCCGCGCCGACGCCCTTTACGGTTTTTCCATGTTTCACGTTAATGTCGCGAAGAATGTGCTCGGTAAGCAGTGGAATGTCGTCCTTGTGCTCGCGAAGAGGTGGCAAGTGAATGTGAAACACGTTCAATCGGAAATAGAGATCTTGCCGCATATGAGCGCTTGCAACGGCCGATTCTGGATCTTTGTTGGTCGCGGCGACTACTCTCACGTCCACCGGCGTTTCAGTCTTGCTGCCGAGCCGGCGAACTTTGCGGTCTTCCAGAACGCGCAGGAGCTTCGCTTGAGTAGGCGCAGGCATTTCGCCGATTTCGTCAAGTAGCAGCGTGCCGCCGTCTGCCAATTCGAAGCAGCCGATGCGCCGTTCTGCTGCGCCGGTAAACGCACCGCGCTCGTGGCCGAAGATTTCGCTTTCCATCAGGGATTCGGGAATTGCCGAACAGTTGATTGCGACGAAAGGTCCGCCGGCACGCGGAGAAAGCTTGTGTACGGTGCGAGCGACAATTTCCTTTCCCGAACCAGTTTCGCCGGTGATAAGCACGGAAGCCGAACTCGGCGCCGCCATCTCCACGATGCGCATCACGTCCTGCATCGGTTTCGAAGCGCCGACCAGATCACCGAGCCGCCCGGATTCGCGCAATTGCCGCTGCAGTACGACCAGTTGCCGCGCGTCGCGTGCTTTGCCCAGGGCTCGATCCAGCAGGGCTCGCAGCACCGGACCTTTCAGTGGCTTTTCGATATACCAGAAGGCGCCTGCTTCAATTGCAGCCACGGCCCGCTCTTCGCTTCCTTTACCGGTGATTATGATTGCGGGGACATCCGCAAGCTCAGGCCCGAGCTGGCTCAGCAGGTCGAGACCGTTCATGCCGGGCAGTTCCACGTCTGCGATTACCGTGTCCGGCTGAAAACCGCCAAATTTTGCCAAAGCGTCCTCAGCGGTGCCGACGCCAAGTACTTCATAACCCCAGCGCTGCAACAATTGCTCGTAACCCTTGCGCGCGTTTTCTTCGTCTTCCACGATTAAAACTTTGTCTCTTCGTTCCGCAAAATCCACCGCCTGCACCCCTGGCCGTTTCTCGTCCATCGCTCGCCGAACCTCTCTCCTGGAGCCCGTTCGTATTTTCGCAGATTTGTCTTTTGGCCGGACGAATTCAATCTACCAGTCCTGAAGTGGGACTGCAAAGTGGAGGGGAGTTTGAGGGGAAGTGGAAGACCTGCGACGCCGCGACGGCTTGATCGTCGCGGCGAAAGCGCTACGACAAGTTAGTTGGCAAGAGTCTGGTGATTGCCGCGAAGGTCATTCGCGCGCGAGGTAAAGTGCGCGTTCGATTTCGATTTCCAGCTTCGCGCCTTTCGGCAGTTCTAGTTCGTGCCCGCGACCTGCTTCCATTAGATACGCTTCGAGCGCTCCTACCGCCGCGCCTTCGGCCGCTTCTTTAGCGTTTTTGTCTTTGATTCCGCGAATCGCGCCTTTCCCCGCGCCTTCGCCTGCCGCTTCGGCAGCAGCTTGCTGGGTGCTGGACCGGCCTTCGATCACGCCTTCTTTCTCGGGGGAAGTGCGGACGCTGTGATCACCCGGAACGCTCACAACATCCGCAACAATCGGCAGCGCCCCAAATCGAGTGCGAATTTCGTCAAACACCAGCCAGATTTTCGCACGACCAGCGACACCGGCGGGATCGACCCGGCTCACATGACCGGTAATTTCTGCGCCGGCCGGCAAATAAATTCCACTGCCAGCCTCCAACGGCTCAAGCGAGCGAACTTTGAATTTTTTCCCCTGTTTGGTTTCGCCGGTATTCAATCCGTCGTCGAGCCGAACCAATAATTTGGTTCCAGGCGCGACTGCGTATGCTTCAATTGGCAAATCGTTGCGGCGATGCCCATTGGCGATTTCCGGTACGGGACCGTTTTCGCGGGCGGCGGGTACTCCGGATTGAGGTATGCGGTCAACCGAGACCACAGGCGGCCGCTGATCTGATTGAGGCTGTGGCTGTTGTGCTCTCACCAAAGCAACCGGCACGCTCATGCACATTGCAGTCCACATTGCGAGGGTGAAAATTCTTAGTCCTGCGTGAGATTCCATGCGAGCCTCCAGGTAAGTTCCGCGGATGAAGATTGCAAGGCGAAAGCCGTCCTGCCTGGCAGTTTCTGCTGTGAAAGGTGTTTTGAATCAAGCGCTTAGGTGAGCTGACAGATTTGGCGGACTCATTTGCGAAACGGGGTGCCGCGGAACACTTACACTGGAGACGTCCATTCCTTACAGTTCGATTTTGGTCGCGGCCAGGATGGACTTGATCCGCTTCAACACTTTTGCGTACATCGCGGACGTGACTCGTCCGGTTTGAGTGTTTTGCTGACTCGGATGATAGATGCCGATCAGCTTTGGTCCATCGCCGGGCAAGGTGGCTTCGGCCCCGTGCCCAAAAGCAAATTTGGCGCGCGAGGCGATGACTCCCTGGCTTTTGAGAATGTCGAGATAGGCGTCCCACGCGATTTTGCCGAGCGCCAGCAACACCCTGGGCTTGAGCAAGGCGAGTTCGCGTTCCAGATATCCTCGGCAGTGCAACAACTCCGAGAGCAGCGGTTTATTTGCCGGAGGTGCGCAGCGAACCGCGGCAGCGATGAATGCGTTCGTCAGTTGCAGCCCATCATTGCGGTTTTGCGAAGTCGGCTTACTGGCGAATCCGGCTTTGTGCAGCGCGGCGTACAGAAAGTCTCCTGAGCGATCGCCGGTAAAGACTCTGCCCGTACGATTGGCCCCATGAGCGGCAGGCGCAAGGCCCAGAATGAAAAGTTCCGCTTGCGGATCGCCAAATCCAGGTACCGGCCTTCCCCAATAACTCCAGTCGCGGAAGGCACGCCGTTTTTCACGCGCAACTTTTTCGCGATACGCGACAAGACGAGGGCATTTGCGGCAGCCCATGATTTCCTGCTCCAGAATTTTCAATTGCGGAACCGAGTTGGCCATGGCGTTGCGCAGTATATAGGATTGATATTCCTTGCTGAAGCGAGCGTTGCAGAACGCGTGAAGATTTATTTTTCTGAGAGCAACTGGTTCACGTCGCTCCAGGTGATCAAGTTTTCGAGTATCGGGGTGTGATCGCCGTATTCGCGAAGCGAAATTGCGATTTCTTTCAGCCTGGTCAGAGTGGCGCGATGTGGACCGGACCCGGCGCTGGCGCGTGCAACGCCCTGTTTTTCCAATTCCTTTAAGGGGACGCCGCCCGGCTGCAACAGAATATTCAGTGGAGCATCGATCGCCCGGACCAGCTTGCCGATCGTTTCCGCGTCGCGAACACCGGGAGCAAACACGCAATCGGCGCCCGCTTTGCGATAGGCGCGTAGTCGCTCAACCGTTCGTTCGAATCGAGTCTTTTCCGGTCCGATCGGTAAGAGATAAATGTCCGTTCGCGCGTTGATGACCAGTGGCACGCCGGCCGAGTCCGACGCGTTGCGAACCGCGGCAATTTTTTCGCATTGCAATGCTAGCTCAACGTGCGAACCTTCGTCTTCGCCTGTAACATCTTCAAGGTTCAAACCGACCGCGCCGGTCGCGATGACCGCTCGCGCGAAATCCGCTATTTCCGACGGTGTGGTTGCATACCCTGCTTCGAGATCGGCTGTGACTGGAACTGTCACCGCACGGGCAATTCGTGCAACGGCTTCGAGCATTTCGTCACGCGGAACTCGTTGCCCATCTGGATAGCCGAGTACAGCGGCAACGGCGGCGCTTGACGTGGCAATCGCGGGAAACCCCGCATGTTCGACGACACGCGCGCTAATCACGTCCCACGCGTTGGGCAGGATCAGAATGCGTGGACCATGATGCAACTTTCTAAGTTGTTCCGCTTTTGCCGCTTGCCCGGCGATATCCATTGCAATTCTCCGCGCACCTGTTCGTTGAATGTCAGCTTACCCGCCGTCGCCGCGGTTCACAGCGCCAAATTGGACAGCGATTCCGCGCGATAAATTTTCGCACCACGAACGCTGACTATCGCAGCACTTCCAGCGTCTCCGCGTGAATTTTCCCATTCGTGCTCAACAGACTTTTTTCGTAAATCGTTGCATTGCCGTTCAGCGAAGTAGATCTCCCACCCGCTTCGGTGACGATAAGGATCAATGGTGCCAGATCCCAAGGCTTGGAAGTCCAGTCGAGCGCGGCTTCGATGGCACCTTCTGCGACCAGCATGTGTTGCCAAAATCCCCCGAACGAGCGGCTGTTGCGCGCCGCATCCAAATATTTGCGAATACGCGTCTGGTCGGAAGAATCCTTGCTCGGGCCGGTTCCGGTGGAAAAAACCATCGAGTATTCTAACTTTTCGATAGAAGAGACATGCAAGCGCTTCCCGTCGCGGTGAGCGCCTTCGCCTTTGTAGGCCTGCCATCGAGAATGAAGTGCTGGCGCGCTGGCCATGGCAGCTACGATTTCGCCGTCGCGCTCAATGCCAAGTAGAGTGCCGAAGGTGGGAATGCCGCGCGAAAATTCCTCGGTGCCATCGATCGGATCGATGATCAGCCGAGGACGCGCTCCGGGCGCTGGAGCCGCCGCTGATCCGCCACCCATCTCTTCGCCCAGCACGTCCAGATTGACGCCGCTCGCGGCAACTCGCGTCCGCGCCATTTCTTCCACCGAGCGGTCCGCTTCGGTAACGGCCGAACCGTCCTTTTTCCGGTCAATGCGCAAATCCTGCGCGCGAAAATATTTCAGCGCGATTTCGTCCGCTTCGTTGGCGATCTCTTCCAGCAGTTTTCCGTACTCCGCTCGGTAACGCATTTCGTTCGTCGCTCCCAGAATTTGACTTCGTTTTCGTAGCATGACTCAGATTGTTCGTCCCGAATTGTTTCGACGGGCCAATGCATCCTGTGTTTGACTCTCTGATGCACACCTCCTAGCATACTATTTTGCCCTTATGCACACGCCATCGCCCACTGGAACCGTCCTCGACCGAATTCTCGAAGCGCGTTTTCACGAAGTGGAACACCGCAAGAAAGTGCTGCCGGAAACCGCACTGAAATACGGTGTGAAGGCTGCGAATCCGTTGCGCGATTTTTCGGCGGCGCTGGCAAAGCCCGGTATCAATGTACTGGCGGAATTGAAACCCGCATCGCCGTCGAGAGGAATTATTCGCGAGCCGTTTGACCCGGTAGCGCTTGGAATTTCGCTGGAGGCCGCCGGAGCGGCCGCGCTCTCGGTGCTGACGGAAAGCGAGTTTTTTCGGGGTTCCCTAAAAAATATGCGCGACGCCCGGAAAGCCATTCGCCTTCCAGTCTTGCGCAAGGATTTTATTTTCGACCCGTGGCAAGTGTGGGAAACACGTGCGAACGACGCCGACAGTTTCTTGCTGATCGTCGCTGCTTTGCGGGACGAACAGCTCGCCGCGTTGCTGGCGCTCGGCAGGGAACTCGGAATGGAGCCGCTTGTGGAAGTTCACACCAGCGAAGAGTTGAAGCGCGCGCTGGGCGCGGGCGCGATGCTTATTGGAGTGAACAATCGCAATCTGAAGACTCTCGATGTACGGATCGAAACTTCTTTCGAGTTAATCGATCAGATTCCGAATGAATGTATCGCGGTAAGCGAATCGGGAATTAGATCGACGGAAGAGATCGGGAAATTGCGCACTGCAGGATTCGATGCGTTTCTCATTGGCACCAGCCTTATGCTCTCGCCCGACCCCGGTATGGCACTGTCCGCGCTGATTGGCCCCGCGCCGCAGGAGCACTAGTTGGGTATGCGCGCGAGAACCCGAATCAAAATTTGCGGTCTCACTTGCGTCGAAGATGCGCTGCTGGCGGCGGAACTTGGTGCCGACGCGCTGGGCTTCAACTTCTACGATAAGAGTCCGCGCTGTATCGCTCCGGCCGATGCTTGGAAAATCATTCGCAAGCTTCCCGGGTTAATCACGGCTGTTGGCGTTTTTGTAAATTGGGATGCGGCGTCGGTGATCGCGCTGGCAAAATCGTTGCACTTGAGCGCCATTCAATTGCACGGCGACGAGTCCGCCGCAGTTACGTCCGAATGTTCTCGCTACGTCTCCGTCATTAAAGCGTTTCGCGCCAGCGCGGACTTTTCCAGCGCGGAATTTCGGAAGCACCGGGATGCTACTTCGTTTTTGCTTGATGCTGCGCCGGCTGGGGAGAAAGCACAGTCATTCGGCGGCACAGGTCATGTTGGCGATCGGAAACTCGCGGCACGCATTGCGGCGAAATATCGGATTTTACTCGCCGGCGGCCTCACTCCTGAAAATGTGGCGGAAGCGATTCGAGCGGTTCGGCCCTTTGCCGTGGATGTCGCGAGCGGTGTCGAATCCCGCCCTGGAAAGAAAGATCCCGCCAAGTTGCGCGCTTTCTTCGCAGAAGTTGCCCGCAGCAACCGCCTATTCGACTGCTAATTGGCGTTTCTCGCCGCCAACCGCCGTGTGCGACAATACTCATTCATGGCTTCGCAACTCACGATCCCATCCGCTGTTCCGGGTCGCTTCGGACCGTATGGCGGCCGCTACGTGCCGGAAACGCTGATGGTTCCGCTGCTGGAGCTGGAGCGTTCATACGAAATTGCCAAGTCCGATCCGCAGTTTCAGGCGCGATTTAGAAATTTGCTCAAGAATTTTGCCGGGCGGCCCACGCCGCTGCAGTTCGCGTCGCGCCTTGGTGCGCATCTTGGCGGTCCAAAGATTTATCTCAAGCGTGAGGATTTGCTGCACACCGGCGCGCACAAAATCAACAACGCCATCGGTCAGGGTCTGCTGGCGGTGCAAATGAAAAAGCCGCGCGTCGTCGCGGAAACTGGAGCAGGGCAGCATGGTGTTGCGACGGCTACCGTTGCGGCGCATCTCGGGCTGGAATGCACGGTGTACATGGGAACGGAAGACATGGCGCGGCAGGCGCTGAATGTTTCGCGCATGCGCATGTTGGGCGCGGAAGTTATTGGCGTGAGTTCCGGCAGTTGTACCTTGAAGGATGCGATCAACGAAGCCATGCGTGATTGGGTGACCAACGTCCGCACAACGCATTATTTGCTCGGTTCCGTTCTTGGCGCGCATCCGTATCCGACGATGGTGCGCGACTTCCACTCCTGCATTGGGCGTGAAGCGCGCGCGCAAATTCTTGCGACGGAAAAGCGTTTGCCGACGCATCTTTTCGCATGCGTTGGCGGTGGTTCGAACGCGATTGGACTGTTTCATGAATTCCTAAGGGACGAATCCGTGAAAATGGTTGGCATCGAAGCCGGCGGCCGCGGGAACGAACTTGGCCAACACGCGGCGCGACTTGGCGCGGCGCAAGGTTTTTCGGGTGCGCGCCCCGGCGTTTTGCAAGGTACGTACACGTATGTCTTGCAAACCCCAGACGGCCAGATCGCTACGACGCATTCGATTTCGGCGGGGCTGGATTACCCGGCGATTGGTCCCGAGCACGCCTGGCTGGCCGACCAAAATCGCGCGGAATATTCCGCAGTCACCGATGCGGCGGCGATTGACGCAGCGCAATTGCTGGCGCGTACGGAAGGAATTATCCCGGCGCTTGAATCCGCGCATGCCGTGGCTGGATTGATCGAACGTTCCACGTCGAACTCGTCGAATGCTTCCCGGCTAACCGCTGACGATCTGGTCATTCTGAATTTGTCCGGCCGGGGCGACAAGGATATGGCCACCTATGCAAGACTCCTTGCCGAAAAAGCCTAAATAGAACCGTCGCGGTTTATTTTTCGAACGATCTACCATGTCAAAATTATGTCATTCCGTTCGGTTTTGGCCCTGAAACCGCGTTTCGCCAGCGATCCGTTCGCGCTTGGTGCTAATCTATTGCATTCCGCTATGGTCGCTGAAACAGTCAATCAGACGCGAATTGGTCGCCGCTTCGCTAAGCTTCGCGATTCCGGCGAAATGGGCATTGTCGCCTATATCACCGCCGGCGATCCGTCGTTCGCCGCGACCTTGAAATTTGTGATCGCGATGGCTGATGCCGGCGTGGACGTGATTGAACTCGGCGTTCCGTTCAGCGATCCGCTTGCCGACGGCCCTACGATTCAACGTGCTTCGGAGCGCGCGCTTAAGAACGGCGCGACGCTCGCTGGCGTGATTCAACTGGTTCGCGACATTCGCAGTGCAAAGTCGCCCGCTGGCGAAGTGCCTATCGTTCTTTTCAGCTACTACAATCCGATTTTTCAGATGGGTCTGGAAAAATTTGCCATGACCGCCGCTGCTGCGGGCGCCGATGGAGTTTTGGTCACCGACATTACTCCGGAAGAATCCGATGAATACCGTCGCCTCCTGAAGAGGCACCGGCTGGACACGGTCTTTCTCGCGGCGCCGACTTCGACGGACGACCGCATCGAGAAAATAGCGAAGTGCTCTTCCGGTTTTCTCTATCTCGTTTCCCGCACCGGCGTTACCGGCGCGAAAGATGCCCTGCCAGATGAATTGCCGGCGCTGCTACGGCGCGCTCGTCATGCGACGAAGCTTCCGATCGCGGTTGGATTTGGGATTTCGCTGCCCGGCCACGTTTCGGTTCTAGGCGGACTGGCTGATGCCGCCGTAGTTGGTTCGGCGCTGGTTTCCGAAATCGAAAAGGCGACGTTGTCCGATACATCCGCAGCCGGGATCGATTCCGCCGCGGCCGCGCTCGCCGAACGCATCCGTTCGTTGAAGGCTGCTGCGCGCACGGGACTTTCCCGCCGTGAGGTGGCGCAATGAGTCTTTCCGTCTGGCGTCGCCGCATCGATGAAATTGACCGCAAGCTGGTTGAGCTGCTGAATGAACGGTCGCAGTGCGCGCTGGAAATCGGCAAGTTGAAACAACAGGCAAACCTGCCGCTCTATCAGCCGGATCGTGAGAAGGAAGTAATTGAAAACGCGGAGCACAACAACAAAGGGCCGCTTACCGACGCGGCGATTCGCCGCCTGTTCGAACGAATCATCGATGAAGCGCGTTCTGCGGAACGGGTCGCAATGCATCACGACGCGGACGAAAAGCAGGAATCGTGAACCGCCGATAAGTCAAACGAAGACCTGGTTGAGTTTCTGTTTCTTGCACGAGAAGGTTTGTAACGGGATTAGCGACTGCAGCGCGAAGCGAAAACAGAAGGGAACGAGTCAGAATCCATGGTAATCGTCATGCAAGAGGGCGCATCTGACGCCCAGATTCAGAATGTGATCGACCGATTGGTCGCGCAGGGCTTCGATGTGCATCGTTCGACTGGCGCATCGCACACTGTTCTCGGCGCCGTCGGGGTACACCGGGATTTTGATCACCGCGACTTTGAGCTGCTTGATGGGGTGCGCGAAGTCATGCGCATCACCCAGCCGTTCAAGTTAGCGAGTAGGCAATTCAAGCCGGAAGGCACCATCGTCGATCTCGGCCGCGGCGTAAAAATCGGCGGCGCGGACGTGGTTGTCGCCGCTGGACCGTGCTCCGTCGAATCCCGCGAGCAAATTTTGTCCGTCGCAGAGTCGGTCGCCAAAGCCGGCGCGAAAATCTTGCGTGCGGGCGCATTCAAACCTCGCAGCTCGCCTTATGCATTTCAGGGAATGGGCGAGCCCGGCCTGAAACTAATGCGTGAAGCCGCCGACAGGTTCGGTCTGTTCACCGTCAGCGAAGTGATGGACCCTTCGCAGGTCCAAATGATGGGCGAGTACGTCGACATTTATCAGGTCGGCGCACGCAACATGCAGAATTATCATTTGCTTCGCGCCCTCGGCGAAGTCCGCAAGCCGGTACTTCTCAAGCGCGGCATGTCCGCTACGATGGAAGAACTGCTCCTCAGCGCTGAGTACATTCTCGCGGGAGGGAACTACAACGTGATTCTCTGCGAACGCGGTATCCGTACCTTCGAAACCTACACCCGCAACACGTTCGACCTCGCCGCCATTCCCGTCATCCAAAAGTTGTCTCACCTTCCGATGTGGGCCGATCCTTCGCACGGAACCGGGCGCCGCGACAAAGTTCCGCCGATGGCTCGAGCCGCAGTTGCCGCCGGCGCTGATGGTTTGTTGATCGAAGTGCACAACGATCCTGAGCACGCTCTCTCCGATGGCGCGCAGTCGCTGGAGCCAAACACCTTCGCGCAACTGATGGCCGAGCTTCGCATCATTGCTCCTGCGATCGGGCGCCGTATCGCTTAGCCGGCATTCATGACCGCACACCTCATTCGCCGCGTCACCGTCCTTGGCACCGGCCTCATCGGGGGCTCGTTCGCGCTGGCGCTGAAGAAAAATCTAGCGGACATACACATTTCCGGCTGGGATCGCAAGAATGCTGTCGCTGATGCGCAGGCTCGCGGCGCGCTTGATGAAGCTTTCTCGGATGATCTCGCTCCCGCAATCGCCGACGCAGACTTGATCTACATCGCGCTTCCGGTTGGCGTTACTCTTGATCTTCTGCCTGAAATCGCAACGCACTCGCCCGCATCGGCGCTGGTCAGCGATGCCTGCAGCACCAAGTTGCGCATTATGCAAGATGCCGCACAACTCTTCGCGAGTGACTCGCCACTCGCGCCGTCTGCCAGCATGGCTGGCCCGATTTTTCTCGGTGGCCATCCGATGGCTGGCAAGGAGCTCTCCGGAATTCAAGCCGCCGATGCCGACCTCTTTCGCGACCACACCTACGCACTGGTTTCTGATGGCGATGCCAAAGAATCCCGCACCATCAGCGATCCTCGAGTGGGCGCTTTCGTCAAAATTCTGGAAAGAATCGGCGCGCGACCGATGTGGATCGGAGCTCAGCAGCACGACTATGCTGTCGCACTCGCTTCGCATCTGCCGCAACTCGTTGCGGTCAGTCTCGGTGCATTCCTCTACGATCGCCTCGACGAAAACGGCTTGCCCATTACGCTTGCCGGCTCCGGCCTCCGCGACACGCTCCGCCTGGCAGGCAGTCCCTACTCCACTTGGCGCGATATCGTACTTACTAACAAGGAATTGCTTTCCGCTTCGCTCGATCTTTTCGCCCGTCGCCTCGACGAATTGCGCGAAAAACTCGGCTCGCGCGAACTGGAGGCGGATTTCGACGCTGCGAATGAGCTTTACAAGCTGCTCCGTTCGCTCTGACCTCAACTGAACCTTTCTCGACGCTAGTTTTCAATTCGCATTTGCGCTTGCACGCTTGAAGCACTAGAATCGCGCCTGCCAAATCCCACAATCTATGGTGCCGACCCATGAAACTTTTTCGAGCGTTTTTCCTTATCGTAAACGTTATCGTTCTGTGCGCCAGTTTCGCCTCGGCCCAGCAGACCGCCATCCAATGGGCTTTCAAGGATCCCAGCCTGCCTTTTGAACAGCGCGTCAACGATCTCGTCTCTCGCATGACGCTTGAAGAAAAGGTTTCGCAGATTGGCCACACTTCTGACGCTGTGCTGCGCCTCGGCATTCCCGAATACAACTGGTGGAACGAAGGACTGCACGGCGTGGCCCGCGCCGGCAATGCCACGGTTTTCCCTCAAGCGATCGGCATGGCCGCGATGTTTGATGAACCCCTTATGCACCGCATCGCCGAGGTCATCAGCACCGAATTTCGCGCGAAATATTACGCAGAGTTGCATCCCGACGGCTCTGCCATTTGGTACCGCGGCCTCACAGTCTGGTCGCCGAACATCAATATTTTTCGCGATCCGCGTTGGGGCCGCGGCCAGGAAACTTACGGTGAAGATCCATTTCTTACGGCGCGGCTCGGCGTAGCTTTCGTCACCGGACTGCAAGGCAACGATCCGAAATATTTCAAGACTATCGCCACGGCCAAACATTTCGCCGTCCACAGCGGGCCCGAATCGACACGCCACTCGGTCAACGTCACTGCTTCCGCTCACGATATGGCTGACACCTATTTGCCCGCTTTCCGGTCGTTGATCGTCGAAGGCCAAGCTGATTCCGTCATGTGCGCTTACAATTCGCTGAATGGACAACCGGCTTGCGCCAATACATTTCTCCTGCAAGATCGGCTACGCCGTGACTGGAATTTTCAGGGTTACGTTGTTTCCGATTGCGGCGCAATTACGGACGTCTCGGAAGGCCATCATTTTTCCAAGTCCCTCGCCGAAGGCGTGGCGACGACGCTACAGGCCGGCACCGATCTGATTTGCGGCAGTCCACGCACGCGGGTTCAGGCCGAACGCGACGCGCTGCTCGCCGCTGTGAAACAGGGCATCTTTTCCGAAGCTGATCTCGACCGCGCTATGCGCCGTCTGTTCACGGCGCGTTTTCGCCTCGGCATGTTCGATCCGCCCTCGATGGTGCCGTACTCGAAAATCCCAGCTTCAGAAAATGACTCGGCGGAGCATCGCGCCCTCGCTTTGCAGGCCTCACGCGAATCGATCGTACTTCTCAAGAACAAAAATAATTTTCTCCCGCTGAAAAAAGCGCCCGCAAAAATCGCGGTCATTGGCCCGAATGCCGACAGCCTTGACGCGCTGATCGGCAACTACGCCGGCGAGCCGTCGCATCCTGTCACAGTTCTTGCTGGACTCCGCAATCGCTTCCCGAAATCAAATGTCGTTTACGTTCAGGGAACCGGGCTCGTCGGTCCGGTGACCCGCGCAATTCCGGGCGACGCGCTCTATACGGATGATTCGATGAAAGAGCACGGCGTCAAGGGTGAATATTTCTCCAACGTAAAACTCGAAGGCGCTCCGCTGTTTGCGCGGGTAGATGAATCCGTCGATTTCTCCTGGGGCGATACCGGAGCCACGCCGCAGCTCTTGAAGGAATATTCCGTCCGCTGGACCGGTGTCATCGTTCCGCCGGAGACCGGCGACTATCACGTCGGCTTCACCGGACAGGATGGCTACCGCGTCTGGTTCGACGGCAATCAAATCGCTGAAGACTGGAACATCCACCATCCTTCGACCACGCAGACAAAACCGTTTCATCTAGAAAAAGGCCATGCCTATTCGGTGAAGATTGAATATTTCGAAACTATTCGCAGCGCCGAGGCGCGCCTGGTCTGGAGCTTGCCGCATCAGGAAATCAACGATGCCATGGCCGCAGTGAAAGACGCCGACCTCGTCGTTGCAGCGATGGGTCTTTCGCCACGTATCGAAGGTGAAGAAATGAAAGTCGACGCCGACGGCTTTGCCAGCGGCGATCGTACCAAGCTGGACCTTCCCGGGCCGCAGCAGCAGTTACTGGAAAAAATTTACGAAGCCGGAAAGCCGATCGTTCTCGTGTTGATGAATGGCAGCGCGCTCTCCGTGAATTGGGCCGACGCGAAGCTGCCCGCGATCATCGAGGCATGGTATCCAGGCGGCGAAGGCGGAACGGCCATCGCGGAAGCGATTGCCGGCGATTTCAGTCCTGCGGGCCGCCTCCCCGTTACGTTCTACAAATCCGTTCTGCAGCTCCCCGCTTTTGATGACTATTCCATGGCCAACCGTACTTACCGCTATTTCGACGGTGAAGCTCTTTATCCTTTCGGCTACGGGTTGAGCTATACCTCGTTTGCGTACGGTAAGCCCACGGTCAGTTCCGAAAAAATTGCGGCCGACGGCTCGGTCACTATTTCAGTTGAGGTTTCAAATTCAGGCGC
This sequence comes from uncultured Acidobacteriota bacterium, assembly GCA_963781385.1. Taxonomy (GTDB): domain Bacteria; phylum Acidobacteriota; class Terriglobia; order Acidiferrales; family UBA7541; genus Acidiferrum. The sequence continues at coordinate 177,537 of CAWAFN010000001.1, forward strand.
GATGGCAGGCGACGAAGTTGTTGAGCTGTACCTCCGTCATCCAGGCGTCGCGGGCGCTCCGTCTCGTGCGTTGCAGGGATTCCGGCGCCTTCATCTTGATCGCGGCGAAAAGAAAACGGTTTCCTTTACGATGCGTGATCGCGATTTGAGCATCGTCGATCCAGCCGGAAAGCGCCGCATCGTTCCCGGCAAAGTGGAAGCCTGGGTCGGCGACGGCCAACCGGTTGTACGCCAAGGCTTGCCGAAAACCTCAGGAGCGCGCGCGGAATTCGCCATAACCTCCGAAGCGACACTCCCGGAATAAACACCCGGATATATGAACTTCGTCACGCACATGGCAAGCAAAAGCTGCCCGCCTGGAGTAAACTTTTTCAGACGCGCGATAGACTTCTGCTTGGTAGGACCTCCGGGCTCGGCGTCTTCTTCGCTCCAGTTACGAGACGATCTCATGGACAAGCGCATTTCTTCGGCCGCAGCAGCCATCGAAAACCTGAAAGATGGCATGACTGTTCTTATGGGAGGCTTCGGCCTGTGCGGCATTCCAGAGAATCTGATTGCGGCGGTGCGCGATAAGGGCACCAAAGATCTGACGATTGTTTCCAATAACGCCGGAGTGGATGGCTTCGGCATCGGAATCTTGCTCGAGAAGCGCCAAGTTCGAAAAATGGTTTCCACCTACGTCGGCGAGAATAAATTGTTCGAACAGCTCGTGACCAGCGGCGAATTGCAATTGGAACTGAACCCGCAAGGCACTTTCGCAGAACGCATCCGTGCCGGCGGAGCGGGCATTCCCGCGTTCTATACGCCGACCGGGTTCGGCACCATGGTCGCCGAAGGAAAAGAGACGCGCCAATTCGACGGCCGGCAATACGTGATGGAGCGAGGCATTCGCGGCGATTTTGCTTTCATCAAAGCGTGGAAAGGCGATCGCTGGGGAAATCTTGTCTATCGCAAGACAGCGCGCAACTTTAACCCCATGATGGCTACCGCCGCGGAGTATGTCATCGCCGAAGTGGAAGAATTGGTCGAGTTGGGCTCGATCGAAGCGGACGTCGTGCACACTCCTGGAATTTATGTCAACGCGATTTTTCAGGGCCCCAAATACGAAAAGCGCATCGAGCGGCGAACCACCAGGAAAGCGTGATGATGGCTCTCAGCGACGAACAAAAACGGGAACGAATTGTAAAGCGTATCGCACGCGAACTGCGCGACGGGTTTTACGTCAATCTGGGCATCGGAATCCCTACACTGGTCGCAAATCACGTTCCGCCGGGCATGGAAGTGATTCTGCAATCCGAAAACGGCATGCTCGGCGTTGGGCCTTATCCTCTCGACTCTGAAGTCGATCCCGATTTGATCAACGCTGGGAAAGAAACCATCAGCGAACTGAAAGGCAGCTGCTATTTTTCGTCAGCCGATTCCTTCGGTATGATTCGCGGCGGCCATGTAGATCTGACGGTTCTTGGCGCTCTGCAGGTGGATGAAAGGGGAACGCTCGCTAACTGGGCCGTACCCGGAAAGATGCTCAAAGGCATGGGCGGTGCGATGGATCTGGTCGCTGGAGCCAAGCGCGTCTTCGTTGCGATGGAACACGCTACCAAGGACGGCAAACCGAAAATCTTAAGAAAGTGCTCCTTGCCTCTTACCGGCGTCGAAGTCGTTGATCATATCGTGACGGAACTCGCCGTGATCGAGATTACTCCGGAAGGTCTGGTCCTACGAGAAATCGCGGAGAATGTAACCGTCGAACAAGTCCAGTCCCTCACCGAACCAAAATTGCTTCTGCCCACCGCCGGTGTACAGGCGATGCCAGGCTGAGCGTAATCAGGAGCTGAGCCGGCGCGCTGTAACGAACGAGTAGTGAAATCCTGAAATCGCGGTCAGCGCCGCGACCAGAAATTCCAACAGACGATTGGTTTCTGCAAGCTTCGGCCCTGGATATCCCGCAGCCAGTACCGCTCCGAATACCAACACGATCTGAAAAAACGTCGTCGCTTTTCCCAGCAAACTCGGAGGAAATGGCCGGTATCCCGCAATCACGATAATTACCGCCGCCACCACCAGCAACAAAATATCGCGGCTCAGCACCATGATGGTCAGCCACCACGGAGTGATTTTCTCCATCGCCAGAATCACGAAAGACGAAGACAGCAGTAGTTTGTCTGCAATCGGATCGAGATACGCGCCAATGGAAGACTTCTGGTTCAACTTACGCGCCAGCAAGCCGTCGATGCCGTCGGAAAGCCCAGCCAGCACCAAAATCAGCAGCGCCCATCGGTAGTGTTCATAAACAATAAGGATAAGGAAGAGCGGCAGAAAACCCAGCCGCAGTAGTGTGATTTGATTGGGAACCGTCCAGATTCGGCCTTGCATTTAGAAATGAGGATAGCGCAGAAACCCAGGATTGTCGCATTCACTCCGCGTACAGCGGCAAACGCTTTGTTGAAAATTTTTTGGCAAGGATGTTTTCACGCAAATTGCGCCAGATATTCCGCCAGCGGCCGTCCGATTTTTCGTGCGAATACGTCAGACAGGGACGGTATCGAGCCTGAAGATTCATCCAGCGCAACCCGCTCGACGCGCGTCATCGGAAAGAACAAGGTCGGCAAACCGGTGCGTTCCTGGTCCGGCCCATTGATCTGGTTCACGAAATGGTCAAACGAGTTCAGGTCGATGCCGCGAATGGTGATTCCCGCCGGATTGATAGAAAGCAATTCGCCCCAAAGTTTTTCTTTCGGCGAGTGCAGACTGACGACAATAATCGAATGCGGTTCCATTTGAGAGGTTCTCTTTTTCTAGACTATCGCATTTCGCGTTACCAAGCGCGCTCGACATTGCATCGTGTGCGGACAGTGAACTGAATGCAAGCATGGCTCAAGACGTGATGGGCCTGGAAAAGTGCATCACCATCAGAACGAAACCCGCCAGAACTGCAATGAATGCTGACCACCCTAGTGCATAGGCCACGTTTCGCTCTGTTGAATTCATCGGCTCGCGATCGGCAAAGACGCGCCCCAGCAGAAAACCTGCCGCCAGCCCCCCGAAGTGCGCCCAGTTGTCGGTCCTGAGTCCGCCAAAAAATAGTCCAATCGCAAAAATAGTGACCACCCACGAAATCAACCGTCCGCGGAGTTGCTGCATGTGAGCGCCGCTCCGCCGCGAAGTGATTGCGATTAGCACGCCGACCAAGCCCAGGATCGCTCCGCTTGCTCCTACCGAGGACGCTGCGCTGAATTTCGCGCTCAACAGCGATCCACAAAATCCGCAAAGCGTGTAGATGAAAAAGAATCGCGCACTGCCGTAAACTTCCTCAACGACTGGTCCGATATCGAGCAACACCATCATGTTGAATCCGATGTGAATCAGTCCCCCATGCAGATACATCGCTGTCAGCAGTCGGTACCAGCTAAAGTCGGCATAGCGGAAAGGAATTCCCATTCCCAACTGGTACAGCGCGTCCTGACTCATGCCGAACAAAATTCCCAGTCCCTGCCCTTGCCCTTTGGTCATTCCCACCAGCCAAGTCACGCCGAACATCAAGATATTCACAATTAGAATTGCGGTCGTCGCTGGGGCTTGACCGCCAAAAAATCCGGACAAACCTCTGCTCGCTGCAGCCAGCGAAAATCGCAAGTTGGTTCCGCACTGGTGGCAGCGCGTGGCATTAATTCCCACCAGCGACCCACATGCCGGACAAAGCTTCGGCCGCGGCTGGTTGTTGCCGTCGCCGCCGAAAAATTTACTCATCGCATTCTTCCAGCGATCGATGCGTTGCTGCCATTGATAAGAAACAGGCACCCGGCCTCCTTGCGAGCCGCTTTGGGCGTTCCTATAATACCGGAATTGGTTTCAAAGCTTCGAAAGCGGTCAGGAATGAGGCAAATCATGGACAAGTTCGAAGAAATTGGGCGAAAACTGGATGAAGAACTCACTCGCCTGCGCAAATTCGTGGAAGACGATCTTGCCCCCAAGACCGAAGAACGGACCGCAATTTTCCTCCGCGAAGTTTCTGAAAAGTTGACGGAAGCCGCCGGCTGGCTCGACGCTCGCCGCACTGGCCGCGCGCCGTCGCAGCCGAAAGAGCCCGCCGCGTGAGCCGGCGCCAATCGTGAACTCCCCAAGACGATCCGTCGCGAATCAATATGCGGCGGTTATGCCGGCAATTGTTCTCGCGGTTCTTGTCACCGGTTGCGGAGGCCGCAGACCGGTCGTTGCAAGCGTACCGCCTCCCTCCCAGCCGGTTGAGACGTCACCCGCCACCGCGGAGAGAGCCAAGAAATCGACCGACACCGTCGGCACTTCCTCCGCAAATTCAACAACTGCTGGTTCTGCGGACCAACCACCTCCGGGTGCTTACAGCGAAGAAGGCAATGCATCGTGGTACGGACCGCCGTTTCACGGCCGGCGCTCCTCTAACGGCGAAATCTACGATATGAACAAGATGACCGCCGCGCACCGTACCATGGCCTTCGGCACCATCGTGAAAGTCACGAATCTGACCAACGGCAAAACCGCCGTCGTGCGCATCACCGATCGTGGTCCGTTCGTCGATAATCGCATCATCGATTTGTCAAAAGCCGCCGCCACCGAAATCGAATCCATCGGCCCTGGAGTCGTTCCTGTGCGCATCCAAGTAGTTTCAGGCAACGATCCTTTCGGAGGCTTTTTCACGGTACAGATCGGTGCATTCAAAGATCGCGACAACGCCGAGCGCCTGCGCGAGCGCATGAACGAGCAATATCAGCCCGCAACGATCCAGCAAGTCGCGCTAGATGGAGGAACCTTCTATCGCGTGCGAGTCGGAAAAATCTCCGGCGAACAAGCTGCCCAGAAGTTCGCCGACGAATTGCGCGCCAAAGAAGCATTCCATACCATGGTCATTCGTCTGGACGATTCTCCCAGTGGAGGAACGCAGTGAGCGCCGATTGCCTGTTCTGCAAAATTGCCGCAAAGAAAATTCCGGCGAAACTCATCCATGAAGACGCCGAGGTCTTTGCCTTCGCGGACATCAACCCGCAAGCTCCCCTGCATATCCTCATCTGCCCCAAAAAACATTTCGCGTCGCTAGCCGAAGCCACGCAAGAGGACCAAGCGGTTCTCGGGAAAATTGCGCTAGTCGCTGCAAAGCTGGCTGCCGATCGCAATCTCGGAGCCGGCTATCGCACCGTGATCAACACTGGATCCGGTGCTGGCCAGACCGTTTTCCATCTGCACATGCACTTGCTCGGCGGGCGTGATTTCCACTGGCCACCCGGTTAGCATTTCGCGCTGCGTCTTGGGCAAAAACAAAAACGGAATGAAGCGCGAGGCTTCACTCCGTTTTTTCCCTGTTACGAATTCTGAAGTTGAAATTACTGTGGCGTCAGAATGATATTGTCGAATGCGATCGAATCGCTGGTACTGCTCGCATTCTTGCCGGTTACTGTAAACGTGAAGGTGTAATTTCCCGCGGCCGCGAAATTGAAATTCCCCAGATCGTACCGCGCGAACCCATCCGCCGGAGCGTACTGATCCGTCACCGGACCGGTATTCGCTCCGTTGATTGCCAGTTGCATCTTGCCGCGCGAATTCGCGTCCTTCGTCGTGTAAGAAACGTCGTAGATTCCCGCTTGCGCAACGTTGACTGTGAAGCTCACCGAATCGCCAACCGCTGTCGCGTCCAGAATTGTTCCGTTGCCATCCGGGAATCCCGAGTACGCGAATGTTCTGAAGGCCGGCCCGGAGCTCACTGCGGGGAGCGCCGTCGTTGAATAAACCGCATTCGCCTTTGGCGCGCCCGGTATGTAGTTCCACGTCACGATGTCTTGCACCGTGGTGTACCCGCCGGTCCCGCCGGTAAAGCCCGCGTACGCGGTGGTCGATCCAATCGTTCCGGGAATGTTGATCGGCCAGCTCGAAGTAAACTCCGCGCCAGTGACCGTATCGGAGATGGTCAACACCAGCGTCGTGCCGTCGTACGTCACGTGCGCTCGCATGAGGTCCCCGGAACTCAGGTTCACTCCGGAGCTGGTTAGATCGATCGACGGCAAACTCGGTGCTGCGCCATTGGTATAAAGGCCGGTGGAGTTGAATCCCTCTCCCGAGTTGTCATACAGATCGAACTTGATCGCGACGCTCTTCAGGATGCTGCCGGAAGCGCTTCCCGTCAGATCGCCGTAGCCGAGACCTCCGCCCGCAGGGCCGAGCGCTGTAATCCCGGAATTTTGCAGCACGAACGCGAACCCGTCCGCCATCGGCGACGTCCCGGGCGTCTGTTGGAATGTGAAGTCCGTGGTGAAGGACTGTACGCTGACCGGAGTCGTCCAGAAGGCCGAACGTCCCTCGTCTAGCCCGCCGTCCGTGATGCGTAGGCGCGTCCCGCTGAGCGATGACCCGCCGTTGAACTGCAAGCCCGCGGAAGATCCAAATCCTCCGCTAAAGCCGATTCCTGTCGACGCGCCGATGCTGTACGTCGCGCTTGCCACTACGCTGTTGTTGAACCCGGTCGCGCTGGCGATCGCTTTGATCGTCGTCGTCGCGGAGACCGTAATCGGCGCAGTGTATCTGGTCGATGCCGTCGTCGGCGTAGTGCCGTCCGTCGTGAAGTAGATAGAAGCCCCGGCTGTGGTGTCGCTGAGTGTCACGCTCACCGGGCTCACGTAGCTGCCACCGGTCGGACTAAACGTCGGCGTCGCAGCGGCCGTCTGAATCGTGTAGATCGCCGCGGCTACCGCGCTCGTCGAGAATCCAGGAGCTGTCGCAATCGCTTTGAGCGTGGCCGTCGCCGCAATCGAAATCGGCGCCGTATATTTGGTCGAAGCCGTCGTCGGGTTCGAGCCGTTCGTCGTGTAGTAAATTGTCGCTCCGGCCGTGGTGTCGCTGATCGTCACGGTCTGGGCGCTTGCGTACGTGCCGCCTCCGGGACTGAACGTCGGAGTCGCCGCGGGCGGCTGAATCGTGTACGTAGCCGATGCCACCGAGCTGTTGTTAAACCCTGTCGCTGAGGCGATGGCCTTGATGGTAGTTGTAGCCGCCACTGCAATTGGGCTTACGTATTTCGTCGAAGCCGTAGTCGGCGTCGATCCGTCGGTGGTGTAGAAGATACTCGCTCCGGCTGTCGTATCGCTGATGGTCACGTTCTGCGCCGTCGTGTAGGTCCCAGCGACCGGGCTGAATGCCGGTGTCGCCGCAGACGTCTGAATCACATACGCCGCCGAACCAACCGTGCTCGTCGAGAAGCCTGTCGCCGTCGCAATTGCCTTAATCGTTAGGTTCGAAGCAACCGCAACCGGACTAACGTACTTTGTCGAAGCCGTCGTCGGTGTCGTCCCGTCGGTCGTGTAATAAATCACTGCCCCGGCTGTCGAATCGCCGATGGTCACGCTCTGCGCGCTGGCATACGTACCAGCCACCGGGCTGAACGTCGGTGTCGCAGCCGGCAAATTAATCGTGTAAGTCGCGCTTGCAACCACACTGTTGTTGAAGCCGGTGGCCGTCGCAATGGCCTTGATCGTGGTGGTAGCGCCAACCGGAATCGCGCTGGTATACCGTGTCGAAGCCGTCGTCGGCGTGGAACCGTCGGTGGTGTAGAAGATGCTCGCGCCAGCCGTGGTATCGCTAATCGTAACGTTTTGTGCCGATGTATAGGTCCCAGCGACCGGACTGAACGTCGGGGTCGCCGCAGCCGTCTGAATCACGTACGCAGCGCTTCCCACTGCGCTCGTTGAAAATCCTGTCGCGGTTGCAATCGCCTTCACCGTCGCGCTTGCCGCCACTGAAATCGGCGCGGTGTAAATCGTCGAAGCCGTCGTGGGCGTTGAGCCATTCGTCGTGTAGTAAATCGTTGCGCCCGGCGTGCTCTCGCTGATGGTCACACTCTGTGCGGTGGTATAAGTACCCGCCACAGGGCTAAACGTCGGAGTCGCCGCCGGCAGGTTAATCACGTACGCGGCGGTCGCTACGGCGCTGTTGGCAAACCCTGACGCCACTGCAATGGCCTTGATGGTGGTATTCGCTCCGACAGCGATCGGCCCCGCATACAAAGTAGAGGCAGTCGTTGGAGTTGTTCCGTCGGTTGTATAGAGGATCGTCGCGCCTGCGGTGGTGTCGCTGATCGTCACATTCTGAGCCGAAGCATACGTACCAGCCACAGGGCTGAACGTTGGCGTCGCAGCCGCCGTTTGAATCACATACGCAGCCGAAGCAACCGCGCTGCTTGAAAATCCTGCCGCTGTCGCGATTGCTTTCACCGTTGCGCTCGACGCTACCGAAACCGGCCCCACATACTTCGTCGAAGCTGGCGTGGGCGCGGATCCATCCGTGGTGTAGAAGATCGTCGCGCCCGCCGTCGTATCGCTGATCGCTACGCTCTGCGCCGAAGCATAGCTGCCCGCCGCCGGGCTAAACGTCGGAGTCGCAGCCGCTGGTGCGGCGCCGCCCGATGAATAAGTCCAGCTAATGATGTCCTGGATCGCTGTGTAACCGCCCGTGCCGCCAGTAAAGCCGAAATAAGCGGTGTTAGCGTTGATGGTCGATGCGATGCCAATTGGCCAAGTCTTTGTGAACGTTGCCGCCGTAACCGTATCGGTCACCGTCAGCGAAAGCGTCGCGCCATCGTAAGTAATGTGCGCACTGAAGACGTGGCCGCTGTGCAGATCCATTCCAGTCAGTGTTACATACGGAGTCGTGGGCGCTGCGCCGTTGGTATAAATTCCCGTCGAGTTGTTGCTCTCTCCCGAATTGCTGTAGAGATCGAATTTGATCGCCACGCTATTGGGAATGCTGATCGAGGTGTTACCAGCCAGATCGCCGTAACCCAGCGCGCCGCCCAGAGGACCGCGCGCAGTCGTTCCGTTGGCCTGGATCACGAACGCAAAACCATCCGCCATGGGCGAAGTGCCCGGAGTAATCTGGAAACTGAAATCGTTGGTGAACGAAGTGACGCTGACTGGCGTGTTGTACCAGGCGCTGGTCGCTTCGTTCAGTCCGCCATCGGTTACGCGCAGCCGCGTTCCATTCAGCGCGGCGCCGCCATTAAAGATCATTCCTCCACCGACGAAACCGCTGCCGAAGTTAATCGTATTCCCGCCGCTGGAAGTGATTGTGTACGCCGCGGTTGAGACGTTGCTCGCAAAAAACCCGCTGGCCGTGGCGACGGCTTTGATCGTCGTGTTCACGCTGACCGCAACCGGACCTGCGTACGCAATGGTAGAACCCGTAGCGGACGTTGTCGGCGTGCTTCCGTCCAGCGTGTAGAAGATTGCAGCGCCAGGCGTCGTGGTCGAGATTGTTACCGTTTGCGTTGAAGGATACGTTCCGCCGCCTGGGTTAAACATCGGCGCGGCCACTTGCGTTTGGATTGTGTACGTCGCGCTTGCCACCACGCTCGGCGACAAACTTGGCGCGGTCGCGATCGCCTTGATGGTTCTCGTGGAGGTGACCGTCAGCGGACCTGTGTATTGCGCCGTCGACCCGCCAACGCTTGTTGCTGGCGTTGTTCCATCGATCGTGTAGAAAATAGTCGCGCCCGGGGTCGCATCGCTCAATGAAACCGTCTGTGTCCCCAAATACGTTCCCGCAGCTAGGCTGAACGTTGGTTTGGCAGTCTGCGAAGACGATTGCGTGGTCGGCGTGAAACTCCACGTCTCAATCTTCTGGCTCGACGAACCGCCGCCTGTTCCGCCCGTGAATCCAACATAAGCCGTGTTGCTTCCGATCACTTGTGGAATATTTATGTTCCAGCTGGTGGTGAAAGTCGCATTGGTAACGCCGTCGGTGATCGTCATAGTCAGCGTCGTACCGTCATAAACCATGTGCACGCTGAACGTGTCGCCGCTCGATAGATCGATTCCCGTATTTAGCAGGCTGACCGCGGGAATTGTCGGCGTTGCTCCATTCGCATAAAGCCCGGTCGAATCCGATCCTTCGCCGTTGTTGTCGTAAAAGTCGAATTTAATCGCGACGCTGTTTCCGATTCCGATCGGCCCCGTTGCGCTGTCCGATCCATAGCCCAGTCCGCCGCCGTAAAAGCCCAAAGCGGTCAATGCGGAATTCTGAATCGTAAACGTAAATCCATCCGCAACCGGATTGGCGATTTGGAAAGTGAAATCGTTCACGAACGACTGCACGTTCAGTGGCGTGTTAAACCAAGCGCTCCCGGTCTGAAAGGTAAGCCCGGTGGTCAGTTGCAGCCGCGTGTCGGCCAGTTGAGTGGACCCGTTAAACGTCATCACGTTCAACGCGCCGCTGAATCCGTTCACGAAATTCGATCCAGTGCCGGTGGAAAGCGTGTACGTCGCGCTGGATACCGGGCTGTTGGTCTTGCCGCTCGCGGCTGCGATGGCATTAATTGTGGTGGTTGAATTCACGGGTATCGGCGTCGAATACAGCGCAGACGCCGTCGTCGGAGTCGTTCCGTTCGTTGTGTAGTAAATGCTTGCTCCCGGCGTCGAATCCGACAGCGTCACGGAGATCGGCGATGCAATCGTTCCGCCGGCTGGCAGGAATGTCGGTGCTGCAACCTGATTTTGCGCGGTGTAGGTCTGGCTTGCCGGCGCGCTTTGCACGAATCCGCTCGCGCTTGCGATGGCCGTGATGGTTTTTGTGGTCGTGACGGTAATCGGGCCGCTGTAAACGGTCGATGATGTGGTCGGAACCGTACCATCTGTCGTGTAGTAAATCGTTGCGCCCGGCGTCGAATCCGTAATCGTCACCGAGATCGAATTCGTGAACGTCTGGCTCGCCGGACTGATTACTGGAACTGCCGCCGTGGGAGCGCCTGCAAGTAACCCGTATACGTGAATATTTCCAGCGCTCGCGATGTATACCTTGCCATTGGCAATGGTCGGCACCACAAATTTCGTCGCATTGCCGGCGCCATCTCGCGCGGCATTCTGATTACTGTCGTAAAGCTCCGTGGTCAGATTTGTTGCGTTATAGGCCCGTAGAATTGCCGGTGTTGGTGCGTTGTATCCATCCGTCTGTACCACCCACACGATTCCGTTGGTGTTTCCATTGGCGGAAATTGCGGGAGTCGCACCGGGGAAAGCGGAGCTCGCTGAGCCAGTGGAAATCGGAGAAGTTGACAGTTTGCCGTTCGTCAACGAGTACGCGCGAACTCCGCTTGCCACTGGCCAGGTATAAAGCCTGTTATTCCAGAATGCCGGGGCGCTCCACAATCCGCCTGCGAAATTCTGATTATTGGGATTGGGAATTTCTTGTACAACGTTATCGACGCTGCTGTTGAACCCGCCCATGTTGTCGCGGTCCACCAGATAAATCTTGCCTTCTTTGCCTGCTTGAACCAGCAAATGCGTATGGCCGCCAACCGATTGATCGGGAAGCAGCAGAATTCCGCCCGAGGATAAATCCGCATCGCCTTCGCTTAGCGCTGCTTGATTGAAAGGCGTAAAGGAATCTTGCACCGTCAGTACGCCATTGGTTGCATCCAGGCGAATCATGTCGTCGCCGTAGTCCATGGAATTCGTATAGGGTGTCGTCGCGTCGTACGTCCCGTTGCCGGTGGGAATAAACACACGTCCAAAGGGCTTGTTCACTGGATCAATCACGTCACCCGCGATACCGGTGCCGGACATCCAGGTTCCGGAACCGAATCCGTTTGAGCTGGTACAAAACACACTCAGCTTCTGCAGCGTCGAAGCGCTGTACGCGAATAGCCAGCCGTGCCATGGGCCATTGTCTCCGTGCGAACCAAACGCCAAATACACCACACCGTTTTGCAACAAAAGCCCCGCGCGATTCATTTGCCACTTCGGATCGAAAGGCAACACACCACCGGAGCTTCCCGTTCCGGATCCGCTCACCGAAGCCGTAATCGTTACCGGTGCGCCGAACTTCTCCGCTCCAGTGGTGATGTCCAGTGCATGGAACCGCTGCACATAAGTCGTCGGTCCTTCCTTCGTCTTGCCGACCAGATACATGGTGTTCGTGGAAAGATCGATGACTGGAGTTCCGGTAATGCCGATTTCTGGAATGATGTCGCCGCTGCTGATGTCGCCGTTCGGTACTGTCGTCGCTCCGGCTGGCGCTCCGTGTGCTGCATCCAAAAGAGTAATTTTCCAAAGCGGCGACGCATTCGCTCCACCGTTGGAATCAGCGTCAAAGGCGTAAACGCTGTCATGCTCCGTCGCGATGATAATCACATTATGCGTGCCTTTGCCGGGAATCGTCAGGTTCGGAACATAGAGCGGTTGCGCGTACGTGCGTCCATCCACCGCGTAGGTAAACAGCTTCCCGAACGTGTTCTGATTCACGTTGGCGGGCGTAAGAATGGTTTCAGTCGTGTACGCGCCCGTGCGGGCGTTGTCGTTGTGCTGCGTTACGATCGGCGTCTGAGCCTGTGCGGCGCCGCCGCAGATTAAGATTGCGAATACGATTAGAAAAGCGGCCAGAGAAACTTTAACGCTCGGGGCACAACCGTACCGACTCCCCGGGGCCGGATTTGAGAGGTTCATTCAGCTACCTTTCGACCAAAGTGCTCACAATATGTAAAGAAACGACATAAACCTCGCTGTAGGCTCTACCCTGCACAGCGAAGGCCGTTTTCCCGCCGCAGACCGGGATTGCGGAGTGGGAAATGGCCACGGTGAAGTACTTAACCCAAGGGGACAAAACGTAGACGGAGTATAGTGGCAAGATCCGGCTGTGCGCAATGGGGATTAAGGACTAAAACCATTAGATTCAACAGGATAGTACGAGCAGTACTAGCGTACTACAGAAGCTCAATGCACTTAGTCAAATTTTTGTTAAGACATTTGCAGACCCAAAATTCAGGTAAAATGGCCCGCCTTGCGGAGGAATCGATGCCCCGAATCTGGTTTCGCAAACTTTTCTTGAACGCGTTCTCTCTCTTTTTAATCGCGCTTTCCGGCAGTTTCGAAAGCTCGCATGCGCAAGAAAAGAATAGTCTTCTTTCCGTCGAACGGATCTACTCCGAGCCCAGTCTGAGCGGACGGCTTAACCGTGGCCTGCAGTGGTCTCCAGATGGAAAAACTTTATCCTTTTTTGAAACCTCAGGTACCGGCAAAGACGCAAAAACCGAGCTTTGGACCATGGATCCGAGTACTGGTCAGCGCCACCTATTGGTGAGCTCCGAAAAGCTCGAGTCCGTTCTTCCGGCCGATCAGTCGCAGCCAACTCAGGCCACGGGACTCGGCCGTCGAGCGGCATCGCAATATCAGTGGGTGCCGGGAGGGAACCTTCTTTTTGTCGGCTCGAAAGCGATTGCCTTCCTCGACCTAAAAACCATGCAAAATCGGCCGTTAATCGAGGGCAAAATGTCGATCGCTGATGTTAAATGCTCCCCCGATGGCAAGTACGTTAGCTTTGTTCGCGATCACAATCTTTTTGTCGTCGACATCGCCGGCGCGAAAGAGCACGCCGTCACCACCGGGGGTGTTGAAGAAGTCCGTAAAGGCGAGTTGGACTGGGTTTATCCCGAAGAACTGGACGCCAAGACTGCTTACTGGTGGTCTCCCGACTCGTCCAAGATTGCGTACCTGGAAATGAACGAGAGCAAGGTGTCCAAATACCCTCTGGTTGATTTTGCTTCCTATGACGGTGACGCCGATTTCGAGCGCTACCCGGTGGCGGGTGGCAGCAACCCCGTCGTCCATGCGTATGTGGTGAGTGTGAACGGGGGAAAAGCGAAGCTGATGGATACCGGCGCGGAAACCGATCAGTATCTCCCGCGCGTCGATTGGCTGCGGGATTCTAAACGTGTCGCCATCCAGCGCCTGAATCGTGCCCAGAGTCAACTGGACTTGCTGGTTGCGGACGCCAATTCCGGTCAATCCTCTGTGTTATTGACCGAGAAGGATTCATACTGGATCAACATCGCCGACGATTTGTATTTTTTGCAAGACGGCAAACGGTTTTTGTGGTCCAGCGAGCGCAGCGGCTACCGTCACTTGTATCTCTACGGCTTGGATGGAAGGGAAATCGCGCAACTGACCAAAGGCGACTGGCAAATCAATGCTCTTGAAACGGTCGACGAGGCAAAAGGAATTGTGTACTTCGGCGCGCGCGAAAAGTCTCCGATGGAGCGCCACCTGTACCGGGTGGGCCTGGACGGCGCCGGATTTGCCCGCATCACCCAGAAAGCCGGCACCCACACCATCAACTTCTCGCCCGACGCTTCCGCATTTGTCGATACCTATTCGAATCTCACTACTCCGCCGCAGCAATTTGTCAGTCTTGCCAACGGCAATTCCACTTTCACACTGAACGAAAACAAAGTCGCGGAACTTGGCAACTATCATTTGTCCGCGCCGGAATTCGTGAAAGTGAAATCGCACGACGGAATCGAATTGAACGCCTGGATCATCAAGCCGGCAAATTTTGATCCCGCAAAAAAATATCCCACTCTCGTCTACACCTATGGGGGACCGGGCGTGCAGGTGGTGACGAATTCGTGGGGTGGCGCCACGTTCTTGTGGCATGCAATGCTGGCGCAAAAAGGGTTTGTGATTTTCGCCCTGGACAACCGCGGCTCGACCGGGCGGGGGCATCTGTTCGAGGAGCCAATTCATCTCCGCTTCGGCGCACAGGAAATGTCCGACCAGCGTGACGGCGTGGCCTGGCTGCGGGCCCAGCCGTTCGTGGACGCCGATCACATCGGAATTTGGGGATGGAGTTACGGCGGTCACATGACACTGCACGCCATGTTCGAAGATCCGGAAGACTTCAAGGCAGGATTTGCGGGCGGACCAGTTACGGACTGGCATTACTACGATACTATCTATACTGAAAGGTATTTAGGGTTGTTGCCGAAGAACGCCGAAAGTTACCAGGAATCTTCTCCCATACAAAAAACCGGCCAGCTGAAAGGGAAACTTCTGATCGCGCATGGCACCGCCGACGATAACGTGCATTTCGCAAACACTCTTTCGCTTATCGACAAATTGATAGAAGACGGAAAAGACGTAGAGGTGATGCCGTTTCCTGGACGCGGACACGGCGTGTCCGATCCGCCGGCGCGCATCGTCCTGATGAATCGCGTTACCAAGTTTTTTGTCGAGAATTTGCAGCAAGCGCACTAGGAATTGCCGCCGCGAGTTCGGACGGCAAGATGCGCAAACAGATTCTTTTAGGGGCCAAGCAAAAAGTCGCAACAGAAAGAAGTGGGGGAGAAGAAATGATTCGTTCGAGCAAAAAAAATATCGCCAAAGCGTTTCTCGCGCTGTTGGCCGTGCTGGTGGGGTCCAGCGCGCCGGCGATTGCGCAAAGTTCTGCGCACAAGCTGCCAACCATTCCGTTCGAGCAATACAAATTGAAAAATGGGCTCGAAGTCATTCTTTCCGAAGACCACACGCTGCCACTGGTGTCCGTGAATTTGTGGTATCACGTCGGCCCGGCAAACGAGAAAGTGGGACGCACCGGCTTCGCGCATCTCTTCGAGCACATGATGTTTGAAGGCTCGCAGCACGTGGGCGGGAAAATGCATTTCTCGTATCTCGAAGGCGCGGGCGCCACCGACATCAACGGTTCCACCAATTTCGATCGCACCAATTACTACGAAACGATTCCGTCCAACCAGTTGGAACTGGCGCTGTGGCTAGAAAGCGACCGCATGGGCTACTTGGTCGGAAAACTTGACATTGAAAAACTTGCGAATCAGCGCGACGTGGTGCGCAACGAACGCCGGCAGTCCGGCGAGAACGCTCCGTACGGTTTGGTGGAAGAGGGCATGTACCACGAACTTTTTCCGAAGGATCATCCCTATCATGGAGTGGTAATCGGATCGCACGGCGACATCGAAGCGGCGCAATTAGAAGATGTACGTGATTTCTTCCGGCAATACTACACACCAAACAATGCGTCGATGGCTATCGTCGGCGATTTCGACAAAAGCAAAATCAAAGCGTTGGTGGAAAAATATTTCGGATCGATTCCGATGGGGCCGGAGGTCCCGAAAATCACCGCGGTCACCCCGGCCATTACTTCGGAGCGGCGTAAGGTGGTCACCGACCAGGTGGAATTGCCGAAAGTGTACATGGGATGGATCACGCCGCCGGTATTCCAGAAGGGCGATGCAGAGTGCAATCTGTATTCGCAAATTCTGGGCGGCGGAAAGAGCAGCCGTTTGTACAAAAGCTTAGTCTACGAAAAACAGATTGCGCAGGACGTGAATACCAGCATCGAGGAAACCAAGCTCGGTTCGATTTTTGAACTGCAGGTGACCGCCAAACCCGGAATAAAACCGGAAGACCTGGAAAAGGCAATTGATGCGGAAATGACCAAGTTGGCAGCAGAGGGACCCTCGGCGCAGGAAGTGGAGCGCGCCAAGAACGTGACCGAGACGGCGCTGGTACGCGGTCTCGAAGCCACCAACGGCGTTGCCAATCGCCTTAATTACTACCAAATGTTTCTCGGCACTCCGGAGTATTTCTCCAAGGATGTGGCGCGCTTCGATGCGGTGACCGCTGCCGAAATCAAACAAGTGGCGCAGACGATTTTCAAGAAAGACGCACGCGTGGTGGTGTACGGCGTGCCCGGGAAAAAAGAAATTAATGACGTTCCGAAAACTTCGGACGAAGAAAATAAGAAACAGGCAGCCGCAGCGGGAGAAAGCAAAGTAGCGATGGCCGAGGAAGCGTGGCGCGCAACTCCGCCCAAGGCCGGCCCCACCCCGAAGTTTACTCTGCCAGTTCCAGCGAAAGCGCAACTCGCGAACGGCTTGACGATTTACCTGGTTGAGCGGCACAACTTGCCACTGGTGGCGGCGACGCTATACACCGTCAGCGGAACCGAACTGAATCCGTTGGACAAGCCGGGACTCTCCAGCTTCACAGCGGATATGCTGACTGAAGGTACGAAAACGCGCTCGGCACTGAAGTTTGCGGATGACACGGACCAGATTGGCGCGACGATTGCGGCCGAGGCCGGCTGGAGCAGCGGCACGGTGACCCTTTCTGCGCTGAGTTGGAACGCGGCCGCAGGTCTGGATCTGGTTTCCGACGCGGCGTTAAATCCTGCATTCGACGCGAAGGAAGTGGAGCGGATTCGCAGCCAGCGTTTGACCGCAGTGCTGCAAGAAAACGATTCCCCGTTCGCGCTGGCGTTGCGAACTGGGAATCATGTTCTGTATCCGAACAGTCCGTACGGATTTTCGGTGATCGGAACGGAAGCGTCGAACAAGGCGATTACTCATGACGATCTGGCTGCGTTCTGGAAGCAAGGCTATGTTCCAGCGAACGCGGCACTGGCGATTGCCGGCGACTTGACGATGACGCAGGCCAAAGAACTGGCGACGAAATATTTCGGCGGGTGGACCGGTTCGGCGGCGAACAATAAGCCGTTGACGACGCCATCGCTTCCGACGAAGTCGGTTTCCATCGTGGACAAGCCGGGCGCGCCACAGACGGCGCTGATTCTGGGAAGCCTGGGAGCAAACCGCAACACTTCGGACTATGTGCCGCTGGAAGTGATGAACACGGCGCTGGGCGGACTGTTTTCCAGCCGGATCAACATGAATCTGCGCGAAGAGCACGGGTTCACGTACGGAGCGCAGTCGTTCTTCCAATACCGTCGTGGGGTCGGGCCATTTTACGCAGGCGGCGCGATCCGTACCGATGCGACCGCTCCGGCGACGAAAGAATTGTTCAAGGAAATCACGCGCATCCGCGAAGAAGAACTCCAGCCAGACGAATTGCAGAAGGCCAAGGATTCTTTTTCAAAGACTCTGGTCGGACTGTTTGAAACGAATGCGGCGACGTCGGCCACGATCGGAGGACAGTTCGTATTCGGATTGCCGCTCGAATATTACCGGGACTTGCCAGTGCAGATCGACAAGGTGACGGGAGCCGATGCGCTAAAAGCTGCGAAACAGTATTTGCATCCGGACAACACCGTGGTGATCGCGGTCGGAGACAAGGCCAAGATCGAACCGGGACTGAAAGAACTGAACGTTGGGACCGTGAAAGTGGTGCAATGAGAAAAATTCAAGGCAATGCTGCAGTGAAGTAAGGACGTAACGACCTGCGGACTCAGCAGGATACGAGTCGGCTTCGCAAAGGCCTCCTGGAAGTTGCGAGGAGGCTTTGCTGTTTTGTTCCTGCCCCGGCCCCGTTGGTCACGAGCACTGCCGCGAGCTCGGGCATCAAATCCAGCGAAAGAAATCAGAATTAAGATCCGGGTAGTTCAGCCTTTCCTTTTGCAGACGCCTAATTTCCTGCATGGCTTCAAACATTTGCTTAAACTCACCGTTCGAATCTTCAACATCTTGAAGTTCTTGCGTGCGTGTGAAGATAGCGCCCTCTACTTCTGCAATTTGGGCCGTGAGCTCTTCGACTGTCATATCCGAGCGTATTGCGGCAAACGCTTCGCGCCACTTCAAATTGGACCTCCGTCCAGGAGCGTGGTTCAAGTGGACTCAAACGAGACTGCCACGGGATTCGAAGATCATTCCTAGGAAACGATATTCTGATTACCATCCCTACCAACAGACATGTTCGGATTAAGATTTATTTCGAACTGTCCAGAAGTCCGACTCCTTGGGTTGTGAGCAGTTAAGCGCGAATCCGTCGAGCAACCTGTCGACGGACAAACTATTCGTTTCGGTACCGCTTATCGTCTCTGCGCCACGTCCACCAATGCTTGAGGACAATACAGATGACGATCAATCCCAGCGAAAGAAATGTGGCACCCGTTAGAATCGCCGCAGTTTGGCTGGCATCGTTGCTTGACAAGCCACTGTAGAAGAGCGCTGCGCCGCCAACGAAAAAGACCACTCCAAAGAAGATTCCCAAGTCTCGCATCTTTTTCCTGCCTAATGTAGGTGTGGACCAAACCGGCTATTTCTGGTGATTCTCAAAACATACGAAAAGGCTGAAGTTCGCATCCAGATTTCGCAGGAGAGGGGTGCTGTATGGCTTTTTCATTTCTGCACCGCAGAGACATCTTGGGTTGCAATGAGATTCAGTGGCGGGCTTGATTACACTGACTTCGCAACCGCAATCACGATTCTGGCATCTGTACACTTGGCCTTCAGGCACGGAGGTTGCTCCTTGGTAAATTGAAACGGGCTTAGTTGTGAGGGCCACGCCATTTCACAGCATGGTTGAGCAATCGGGAAAAAATCCGACGTGCTGCTTGGTTTACAAAGCATCCGGTTCAGATGGAACTTACGCTCTTTGTTTTCGTTTGTTTCTTGTTCTGTGGGAGGAATGAACCGGTCGAATCCGCTTGCTAACCAAAGAAACGTCCAACGGACGAGCGGATCCCACAACGAAAAGAGGTCTTAGATAACCTGCGGCTCTATGAATTTGTTCGAGGCCGATCCCTATTTCTGGTTGCAATACCGTCAACTCCTGATACATCTGGTTACCGAACATCTCTCACAGTGTCGGCCCGGTCAAACAGTTTTTGAGCAGACTGCTCCATTCACGCAAAAGAGTTTTTTCTTCCGCTTCCTGGCGGTGTTTCTGATCGGCGCCGGCAAGCACGGTACGTTCGTAATCTAGCGGTCGGTTTCAGTCCGACCCAAACATCTCTTCAATCAAAACTTCGACCATGATTGGTTCTGCGAACTCCCTCTCCCGAGGGAGCGGGATGCTGTATCAAGGACGCTTTACCGCACGCCATGTCCGGTACCGAGCTGTGGCGCGTACCAACCGAACTCCGGCGCCTTCCTTATTCCCGAGCGCGAGAATATGTAGTGCCCCGGGCGGCCACGGCACCGAGGGCAAGCACGGGCGATGCTTCGAGCCAGAGCGGTGCGGGCTACGCTTTGCACAGACTTCAAGTCTGTGCTACGGGAGTCGTTGAGCTGATTCTTCGATGATGGCTACGCCCCATGCGGGGAGGGAGACGGTGCTGTTTTGCGGAACGGATTCGCCGGAGAGCAGGTTTTTTCCTGATGCGAGCGCGTAAGTTACTTGAGCGGGAGTGGCGGAATAGTTCAGGAGGTAGTGAACAAAGTGGCCGTCGGCTAATACGCCGCTACGCATGATGGTTGGATAGTGGAGCGATTGCTGCGGGCCCCAGAGGCCGGCGCGTTTGACGCAATCCTCCATGATTTTTTCGACTAACGCGTCGGTGGGCATGAAGCCCACGTAGGTGACTTCTCCCTTGCCGTAATTGTTGCGCACGATCGCGGCGTACTTGCCCCAGACGGGATGGTGGTATTGCGCAACGGTGGTGGCGGTCGTCGGCGTGAGCAGTTCCATCCACCAGCGCGCGGAGTTGTTGGCCGGGCCGACGTGATACGGGTCGTCTTCTAGCGACACGCCTTCAGGAAGGGCGAACTGGTTGTACCGCACGCCGGCGGATTCCGCAATCAGGCCGGGCTGAGTGGTGTAGCGCACCTTTATATTTTCGTCGGAGAACCCGCTCTTGAAGGTGTAGAGCAAGTGGCCGCCGGCTTTTGCGAACGCGTTCAAGCGCTCAATCTCGGCGTCCGACGCGGCGTAAAGCGCGGGGACGACGATGAGCTTGTAGGCGGAGAGGTCGGTGGTGGAAGGGTCGACGAAATCCACCTCGGCGTTCATGCGATAGAGCGCGTCGTAAAAAGGGCGAAGGACGTCGTTGTAGGTGACGGGTGAAGTCCAGCCGAACTTGAATGAATTAAATCCTGTGAGCGCGCGGTTGCTGAAGTAGATCGCGATGCGATTGTGCTTGCGCATGTTCACCAGTTGCGGACCGAGGCGCGCAAGATCTTTTCCGATGGTGCCGGCTTCTTCGTAGGTTGGGTTGGGCTTGAAGTCCTGGCTGAGCAAGCCGCGCCAGTAGGTTTCCACCGCATTTGCGGTGGTTCCCCAATGCCAGTATTCGATCATATTGGCGCCGGAAGCGAGATGGCTGAAAGCCTGAAGGCGAAGTTGGCCGGGATAGGGCGTCCATTCCGGAAAGCCCTGCGCCTCGGTTTCAAGGAGCAAATAATTTTGGCCGTGGCGCATGGAGCGGGCCAGATCGCCGCCGAGAGCGATTTCGGTGCCGGTGAGACGGTCCTGCGTGGGGTGGTAGATATCGATGCCGGCGACATCGAGCGCGCCGGCTGCCGCGAAGTGATCGACGGCTGGTTGAATGCCGTAGGAGTAGCCGCGCCAGTCCAGATCGAAATTTTGCGTGACGAATTGGTCCTTGCGCGCGTGTTCGCGAACGAGTCCCGCCTGCCACGCGAGATACTCGGTGACCAAGCCTCGCTGAAACTCCGCAAATGCCGCGGCGATACTGGCGTTGATCGTTCCGTTCGCGGAAGGAAAATCTTCCCAGTCATTTACGCGGTTGCTCCAGTAATCGAGGCCGAACTCCTTGTTCATTGCCGCGAGATCGGGATAGCGCTGGCGCATGGACTTGGCAAACGCCGCCTGAACGTTGGGACCGCTGGTGTCGTAAGATTTTGTCTCATTATCGACCTGGTAACCGATGACGCAAGCATAATCTTTGACGTGGTCGATGAGCGCGACAATCACGCGCCGTGCGGCGTCGCGAAAATCGGGATTGGTGATGTCCATATTCTGGCGGCGGCCGTATTCGGCGCGACCGCGCGGGGTGACCACCAGAATGTCGGGATGCTGGCGGGCGAGCCAGGTGGGAATCGCGTAAGTCGGCGTTCCTACGATGACTTTGATGCCGGCTTTATCCATCGCGTCGAGAACTCGATCGACGTGAGTGAAATCGAAGACTCCCGGCTTGGGTTCCAGCGTGCCCCAAGTGGACTCAGCGATGCGCACGACGGTGATGCCGGTGGCCTTCATCATCTTGACGTCTTCATCGAGACGATCGGAGGGGGCGTACTCTTCGTAGTAGGCGGCGCCGAAGAGAATTGTTTTCTGGCCGTCAGGCGATTGGCCGTTTGTTAGAAAGGGAAGTGCGGCGGACAGCAAGAAGAGAACAGCGAAGGACAGCAAACGATGCGGGCTCATGGAGCTGACGTACCCCCTGGGAACTGGGCGAAATTGTCTCACGGAAAATGCGCTAAGTTTTGCGTGATGCGACAGTTTCAAACAATAAGTGCCGAGATGAGGTCAGAGCTTCGAGTGGGTGCGGATGGCGGTGACGACTGATTGGATCGCGGAAGCGACTTCGTTGGGGGCCTCGAGGTTCATGTTGTGGCCGCTGCGGATGAAGATTTGTTTGCTGTTGGTGGAGAGACGCGAAAGCATGAGCTGGCCATCGAGACGTTCTTTTTCGAGCTGTGCGGCAGGGATGTCGGAGTCATTGCCGTAACCGCCTTCGGCGCGTGTGAGCACGACTAGCGGAATCGATTTCAATGTGCCGGCTTGAGGAGAGGCGAGCCACTTGGCGAAATATTCTCCGGACCACTGCGTTTCGCTGCTTTCTGCGTCGTAGACTGCGGGCTGTTGCTGCGCCCATAGACGCTGCTGTTGGGTTTCCTGCGGCAGACCTTGGTAGAGCGGGTCGAGAGTTTTTAGCTCGGCAGGCACATCTTCGGCGGTGAAAGCCGGCTTGTCGGTTGTCTGCTTGTCGGCGGGAGTTAGTTCTTCGTGCGGCGGCGGAATGGCGACGCCTTTGGCATCGGCACCGAGGCGAATTGTTTTTCCGCCACCGATTCCAACGTGCATGCCTTCGAAGGCGGCATCGACTTGAACCATGCCGGCGACTTCTCGTGGATAAGCGGCCGCGTAATTTCTAACGACTGGGCCGCCGTAGGAGTGGCCGACCAGAATGAATGGGCCGCTCTCGCCGAGCTTCGCAAGTGCATCGTGGAGTTCGAGATTGATTTGCGCGAAGGTGCGAGGCTTGGGCCCGGAGTCGCTCCAGGCATAGCCTGCGCGGTCGTAGGTGCAGGCTCGAGTGAAGGCGGCAACGCGGGTTTGCACGAGCGTCCAGTCGATGGAGAAATCGCCGAGGCCGTTTTCAACGACCACGGTGGGGCTGCCGGTGCCGGAGCAATTCAGGTGAAGATGATGGCCACCGAGGTCGACGAGTTTGCCAGGGGACGGAGGCGCTGCGACGGTCGAAGCGAATGCAAAGAATGCGGCTAGAGCCATGGCGCAGAGGTGCTTCGATCGGAGAAGGGATGCATGCATGGCGGATGTGTCGCTTTCGTGAGTGGAGATACGTGTCCTTTCAGCTTCGACGAGTTTTAAGATGCAAGGTTAGCCACAGGTGAATGCGATAAAGATGTAAGCAGTCCGGCAGTTCATTGGTGTGTGGCGAAATTTACGAACTGGAATGTCAATCTGGCAACACGTCGGCGATCGGTTTGGCGGATTTCGGGACGGCGGATGGATAGTCTTTGCCGAGTAGGGCTGCGATAGTGGCGGCGATTTGGGATTGAGTGACGGCGGGCACCTTGCTGCGTTCACCCAAAGGCTTGGTGTCGGGGCCGAGGAAGGCCATCCAAATGTATCTGGCTTCGGGGATTTTTTCCCCGTGATCGCGCCATTTTTTTGTGCCGGAGCCGCGGCCGTGGTCGGGCGAAAAGACGATGGTGGTGGTACCGCGATACTCGGGCATGGACTGGACGGTTTCCCACAAGATGCGGAGATAGGCGTCCACACGGTGAGCAGAGTCGAGATAGTCGGCGTAGCGGCCACCGTGAGCCCATTCGTCGGTTTCACCTAGGCCGATGAATAGGACGCTGGGTTTTCCGGACTTGAGATATTCGAGCGCGGTGTGAAAGGGCAGGGCATCGAACGGTTCGTCGGGCCAGACGCGGGGAGTTTCGGTTTTGAGTTGGTTGATGAGCGCTAGATCGGCTGACGGATTTTTTGCGGCGAATTGCTCCCAGCCGGCGTTCACGGGGAATCCGGCGCGTTCGGAGTTGAAGATGGCGGGGAAGGCGTCCCAGGCTCCGAAGGCGGCGACGTGCCCGTGGAATTCGGGTTTCTGGTCGAGCCATTCGAAAACGGTGACGTTGGGATTGGGAATTTTGTCGTTGGACTTGATGCGATCGTCGGGAAATCCGCAGAGCGTTTCGCTGTAGCCAGGATAGCTGAAGAATTTATCGTTGCTGACGTAGGCGTCGGAGCTTTTTTCGCGATTTCCAAAAATCTGGCCTTGCTTGGCCATGACCGTCCAGACGAAGGGGAGCAGCGCTTCGCGGCGGGCTTCGGGGGTGTCGCGCCAGTAGGATTGTCTAAGGGCGACCGGGTCATCAACTGCGCCATTTTTCTTATTCATCAGATTTTCCTGCGCTCCTTGGAAAAATTCCTGCCAGCGGAAACCGTCGGTCATGACGAAGATGACGTGAGTGGTTTTGTGGGGGGATTGTGCTTGGGCCAGGGGGCAGAAGAGAAGAAAGAACAGAGTGAAGCGTCGGCGCATGGGTGTTGACCTCGAAATGGGTGCGTGAGGATTCTAACGCCGAGGGCACAGAGTGCGCAGAGAAGAGCGAAGAGAAAAAAGTAAGGATAACGCGGAGGTCGCAGAGATATGACCACGGCACCGGTGTAAAGACCGGCCACTACGAAAGAAAAAGCGCTAGCACAAATCGAGTCGAGGCTACGGGGTAATGATGTCTTTTTTGGTGGAGTGAACTTTTATCGCGGCGAGGCTGGAGGCGTCCCAGCCGCCGCCGAGGGCTTTGACGAGAAGTACGCTGGTGACGAGCTTCTGACCTTGCAGGACGGCGAGTTCCTGTTCGTTGCCGATGAGATTTTGTTGTGCGGTAACGACGTCAAGATAACTGACCAGGCCGCCGGTGTAGCGACTGGTAGCGATGTCGAGTGTTTTGCGCGAGGCGTTTACGGCTTGCTGCTGCGACTGATGGGCCTGATCGAGAATGGTGAGACCGGTGAGCGAATCCTGGACTTCGCGGAAGGCTTCGAGCACGGTGCCACGATAGGTGGCGACGGTAGCGTCGTAGTTGCCTTGGGCGAACTGAACCTGAGCACGGCGTGCGCCTCCGGTGAAAATGCTTTGCGCTACGTTGGCGCCGAGCGCCCAAAAGATGCTGTCGAGATTGGCGAGTTTGGCGATGTCCGCAGATTGCCATCCACCACTACCGAAAAGACTAAGCGAAGGATAGTAGGCAGCCTTGGCGATGCCGATCTGCGCGTTGGCGACAGCCATTTGACGTTCGGCTTCGGCGATATCGGGACGACGTTCGAGTAGATCAGAAGGCAGACCGGCGTTGAGAGGAGGCGGTTCAGCGTCAAGTTCGCGAACACCGAGATGGAAATCGGGAGCGGACTTGCCGACCAGGACGGCGATGGCATCTTCAAACTGCTTGCGCTGCTGAGTGAGAAGAATGAGTTGCGTTCGCGCGGTAGAGAGCAGTGTTTCTTCCTGAGCGACATCGAGGCCGGAGGCGACGCCGCCTTTGTGACGAGAATTTACAAGATCGAGTCCTTTGGTGATGGCGTCGACGTTGCGGGAGAGGAGACCGATTTGCGCGTCGAGCTGCCGAAGAGAGAAATAGTCGCCGGCAAGTTCCGCGGTGATGATGAGGCGGACGTTTTCAAGGTCGGCGGCAGTCGATTGATAGTTAGCTTGCGCAGCCTCGATAGAGCGCCGCCGTTTACCGAAGAGATCGACTTCGTAACTGACGGTAAAAGGAACGGTGAAAGAGTTTTGCGTGACGGGGCCAGTGGGAGGAATGCTGCTGTTGGGTGGACGTTCGCCGGACAGACGTTGGCGTTCAACAGCCGGAGCAGTGCTGAGTTGGGGAAATTGCGTGGAAATCTGAACGGCGGCGAGCGCGCGCGCTTGCTCGAGGCGAGCGACGGAAACTTTTATGGTTTGGTTGGCCGCGAGCGTTTGCGTTTCGAGCGAGGTGAGTTCGTCGTCATGAAAAACGGTCCACCACTCGCCTTTATTTAGAGCATCTTTCGGAGCGCTTTCGCGCCAAGGTTCGGCGACGTCCCAATGAGCGGCTTCGGGAGCGGAGGCGCGCTGGTACTTGGGACCGACGGTGCAGCCGGCAGCGAAAAATGACGCCAGCAAGCCGACGATAGAAATTTTGGCAGTGCGGTTCAATTCTTTTTCCCGGGCGTTGGACTATTGGAATTTCCGGGAGCGGTGGCAGCCGCAGGCGGAGCTGCAGCCTTTTGGTTAATTTGTTTCACGTTGACAGGCTGGCCCTCGTCGAGCGAGTCAGCAGGATTGATGACGATCCAGTCGTCGGCGTTTAGGCCCTGAAGAACTTCAAGTGTGGTGCCGTAATCGCGACCGATGGTAAGCGGACGGAGGCGAACTTTGTGATCGGAGTCGATGGTGACAGCGCGCAGACCTTCCGAACGGAAGAGCAATGCGTTGACCGGAACCTGCAGGCGATCGCCGGAGATTTGCACGTCGAGATGAACCTGGGCATATCCGCCAGGAAGAAGCTCGCCGTCTTTGTTGGGAACATCGACTTCAGTGAGCAGCGTGCGGGTATTGATATCGATGGATTCGGAAGTGCGGACCACTTTGCCATGGAATTTGCGACCAGGGAATTGCGAAAGTTCGAGATTTGCGGGAAGGCCGGCGCGAATGGCGGGAGCGGCGCTTTCCGGAACATTTACGTAAACGCGGATGGGGTCGGTTTGTGCGAGCGAGAAGAGCAGTTGGGATGCGCCGCCGTTTCCGGCATTGATGAGCGTGCCCATGTCCACGTTACGACGAGTGATGACACCGCTGAAAGGCGCGTAGATGTGCTTGAAAGATTCAAGTTCCTGGAGACGGCGGACGTTGGCTTCAGCAGAAGCGACGTTGGCTTGTTTCGCTGCGAAGTCTCCCTGCGCGTTATCGACTTCCTGTTTGGAGACGCCGTCAGTCTTGATTAATTCCTCGAAACGAGTCGAAGTGATCTTCGAAAGGTTGGCATTAGCTTTACTGGTGTCGAGATCGGCTTTGGCTTGAATGAGTTGCTGGTCGACTTCCGGGGTATCGATTTCAGCAAGAAGTTCGCCTTGGCGGACACGGCTGCCAATATCGCGGTACCACTTTTTCAAATAGCCGTTGGTGCGCGCGTAGATAGGAGCTTCGACGTACGCCTGCATGGAACCGGGAAGGACCAGGCCCTCGTCCGGAGGCTCCTTGGTCGGATGGACGACGGCGACCGTCGGAACGATATTCTTCTCCGTTTCCTTAGCGAGTGCCTGATACTGTGAGCGCCGCTGCAAAAGTGTGAACGCGCCAACTACAACCAGGACAATGACCACGAAAAAGAGAATGCCAAACAGGCGGCTTTTTCGAGGCTGAGGATGATTGTCAGTTTCCGTTGCCATAAATGCTGTACCTTTCGTTGCATTGCAAAATCCGAACGAGCAAAAATTTTTTCGTCAGAGCCGCCCGGAAAATTCTCAGGCGACTGCCGGAGAATGTTTCCGGCGCCGTTCCAACCGCGTGTGAATGATGGAGAACACGCAGGGAACAAAAAAGAGCGTAGCGAACGTCGCGAAAAGCAGCCCACCGATGACGGCGCGACCGAGCGGAGCGTTCTGCTCGCCGCCTTCGCCGAGTCCGAGAGCCATAGGCACCATGCCGATAATCATGGCGAGAGCAGTCATGACAACTGGACGGATGCGAACGAAACCGGCTTCGAGGGCGGCGTCCACGGCATTTTTACCTTCGGCCATTTGTTCGCGCGCGAAAGAGACCATCAAGATGCTGTTCGCTGTGGCCACGCCCATACACATAATAGCGCCGGTGAGGGAGGGTACGTTAAGGGTGGTGTGGGTGATCAAGAGGATCCAGCAGATGCCCGCAAGCGCTCCGGGGAGCGCAGTGATGATGATGAAAGGATCAAGCCAGGATTGAAAATTGACGACGATTAGAAGGTACGCGAGAAGGATAGCGCCGGCGAGGCCGATGCCGAGACCGAAAAAGGAGTTGCGCATGGTCTGAACCTGACCGCGAACCACGATGTGGCTGCCTTTGGGCAATTGGTTTTGATCTTCGATGGCTTTCACTTGCTTGAAGACAACATCGGATACTGCGCCGAGATCACGGCCGTCAACAGAAGCGTAGATGTTGATCATTGGCTGAGCCTGATAGTGCGAGATGGATGCAGGGCGAGCCGTGGTGCTGGTGCTGACGAGATTCCCGAGAATTTGCGAGTGCGCGCCCGGAACGGCGGCGTTCACAGGAGTGTTTTGCAGAGCTTGATAAGTGTCGACACGATATTGGGGGGTCTGCACGGCGACGTTGTAGCTGATGCCATTTCTCGGATCGAGCCAGAAAGCGGGAGTGGTCTGAAAACTGGAACTGAGTGAGACCAGGACGTTTTGTGCAACGTCACGCGCTTGCATGCCGACGGATTGAGCGCGCGAGCGATCGATATTCATGAAGAGCGTTGGTGCGTCAAAAGCCTGTTGGACGTGGACATCGACGGCACCAGGGATGCGGCGCATTTCCGCCGCCAGTTTCTGCGCGACCAGATAGTTGCCCTGCTGGTTGGCACCGGTGATGGCGACGTCGATGGGAGCCGGCGTACCGAAGTTGAGAATCTGGGTGACGATGTCGGCAGGCTGAAAGAAAAACTGAACGCCGGGATAATTTTGCGCGAGAACGGTGCGAAGTTCGTTGATGTATTCGCTGGTGCCTTTCCCACGTTCGGGCTTGAGCTGAACGAGAATTTCGGCATCAGAAGTGCCAATGGTACCGGCGTTGCTGTAGCTGAGATTGATGCCGCTGTAGGGAAGGCCGATGTTGTCGAGGACGGTGACAAGTTCCTCCGGAGGAACGACGTTCCGGATGGTCTGATTTACCTGATCGGCGAGGCGAGCGGTTTCTTCAATGCGGAGTCCGGTGCGGGCGCGCATGTGAAGTCGGATCTGGCCGGCGTCGACTTTCGGGAAAAAGTCACGACCAAGGACCAGGACCAGACAAGTGGACAGCACACAGAAAATCAGGAATCCCGCGGTGAAAACTCCGGCAGTGTCCAAAGCGGATTTAAGCGCGTGGCGGTAGCCTTCGCGGAAATTCTCGAAGGCGTGTTCAAATTTCTGCTGATAGCGACGGAAAAAGCCTTGCTTTTCGCCCACGTGTTCTTCGGCGTGATATTCATCCTCCGAGCTGAGCAAATACATGGCGAGCGTGGGAACGATGGTGCGCGACCACATGTAGGAAGCGAGCATGGCAAAGATAACGGCTTCGGCGAGGGGGACGAAGAGATACTTTGCGACGCCGGAGAGGAAGAACATCGGGATGAACACGATGCAGATGCAAAGAGTGGAAACGAAAGCGGGAACTGCGATTTGTTGGGCACCGTCGAGAATGGCCTGAATAGTTTCCTTGCCCATAGCAAGGTTGCGATTGATGTTTTCGATTTCGACGGTAGCGTCGTCAACGAGAATGCCGACAGCGAGCGCGAGGCCGCCCAGGGTCATGATGTTGATGGTTTCACCGAGGGCGCTGAGGAGCAGGATGCTGACGAGAATGGATAGCGGAATGGAAACGACGATGATAATGGTGCTCTTCCAGTTGCCGAGGAAGAGAAGAATCATCATGGCCGTGAGAACCGCTGCAATCAGCGCTTCGCGAAGAACTCCTTGGATAGAGGCTCGCACGAATACGGACTGATCGAAGAATTGGGTAATTTTCATGCCTTCAGGGTAGGAGGCTTTGTTGTAATCGAGCATGTCCTTCACGCGATCGACGATGCTGAGAGTGGAGGCGTTGCCGGTTTTGTAGATGCTCATCAAGACGCCGCGCTGGCCGTTGGCGAGGACGGCGTTGGTCTGCGGAGAAAAACCGTCGCGAACGTGAGCGACATCTTTCATGTAGATGGTGGCGCCGTTGACCGTTTTGATCGGAAGGTCGTTGAGTTCGGCGACGGTGCGGGGACTGCCATTAAGTTCGACCGTGTATTCGAGGGTACCGAGTTTAGCGGTGCCAGTCGGCAAGAGAAGATTTTGCGCATTGATGGCATTGACGATATCGACTGCGGAGAGGCCTTTTGCTTGGAGCGCGGAGGTGTCGGTGTCGACCGAGACCAGACGCTGCTTGCCGCCGTAAGGAAATGGCGTGGCGGCACCGGGAATGGTGGCGAGTTGTGTGCGGATAAAGTTGTTGCCGAAATCAAAGAGCTGCTGTTCGCTGAGAGTGTCGCTGGTAAGACCAAGTTGGATGACAGGAACCGTGGACGCGGAATAGATGATGACCAGCGGAGGCGTGATGCCCGGAGGCAAGAAGCGCAAGAACGTCTGCGAAATCGATCCGGTTTGCGCAAGAGCGGTCTGGATGTTGGCGTTCGGCTGAAAATAAACTTTGATGACGGCGATGCCGTTCAAGGATTGCGATTCGGTGTGCTCGACATCGTTGACGAGCGTTGCGATGCCACGCTCGACGTTGCCGGTGATGCGCTGCTCCATTTCCTGCGGTTCGAGGCCGGTGAAAGTCCAGACCAAGCTAATGACAGGGATATTGATTTCCGGAAAAATATCGGTAGGCGTGCGCAGCAGCACGATAGGAGTCAGAAGAACGATGACGAGCGCCATTACGATAAACGTATAGGGCCGTTGAAGCGCTAGGCGAACAATCCACATACTGGTTTTCGAATTCCTTCTTAATCACGACCGCCACGCGGTCAGTTAACCCGTTCTACCGCTGAACGATAGATCGCCGGGGAATGTTGGTGTCCCAGACCTGGCCGGTCGCGGCACAGAAGAACGCTCTTGTGATTAGACTGATATAACCATGGACTTGGTTACGCCGCGCCGCCAGATTCCCTCGGACGAATACGATACATCGTTCGCACCGAAATCTCATACCGCAACGACCGCCGGCCAGGTGGTTGCTGGTTGGATGCGGAAGAGCTTTGGCTGGTGACGGAAAAGACGTGTGAAAACCGGAGCCGGGGAATGCTCAAACCTGTAACGGTAACTTGCCTTTTGCGACGGGAGGGCTGGGAATTTTATTTGTGAGTCATAGTGAAAACGCCGTCCCAAGTTGCGGGAGGCTCGTCGAAAAGATATTCCTGACAGCGTTTCCAATAGGCGCGGGCCGGGCCGTCTTCAGGAAATTGATTGAGAATAGATTGAAAAGCATTTTGCGCGTCGAGCCAGCGGCGCTGCCGGTAAAGAGAACGAGCCGCCAGGAAAAGGTCGAGGCGAGATTGCAATTCGGCAGAGATAGACTTCGCCGGGCCAAGTAGCTCGTAGATGGTAACAGGCTGAAGCTTGCCTTTGACGCGTATGAGATCGAGTTCACGAAAAACGAAGTCGGAATTTTTTGCGGCGAGGTAGGTGGTTTCGTTGACGAGAATATGGGTGCCGTAATCTTTGTTGAGGCCTTCAAGTCGCGAGGAAAGATTTACGGAGTCGCCGAGAGCGGTGTAGCCGTAACGCAAAGAGGAGCCCATGTTGCCCACGCTGGCGACGCCGGTGTTTAAACCGATGCCGATGTCGAGGCGCGGCTTGCCTTCGGCGGCCCATTTTTTTTGCATTTCGGTGACGCGCGCCATCATTTCAAGAGCGGCCTGACACGCTTGCGCAGCGTGGTCGAGTTCTTCGAATGGAGCGCCCCAAAAAGCCATGACAGCGTCGCCGATGTATTTATCGAGCGTGCCGTGGTGATCGAAAACGATTTTGGTCATGTCCGAAAGATATTGATTGAGGAAGAGAGCGAGTTCCTGCGCGTCGAGTTTTTCGGAGATGGTGGTAAAGCCGCGAATATCGCTGAACATGACCGTGACTTCGGTTTTGCGCGGTTCGACGAGTTGCGGATTCAGAAGAAGGCGGCGAATGACTTCGGGGCTGAGATATTGGCCGAAGGCGGTGCGGACGCGGCGTTTTTCCTTTTCTTCAACTAAGGCACGGTAGAGGGAGACGAGCAGAACGTTCGCCGAAAGAGTGAATGCGGGAATTGTGAAGTTTAGCCAGTAGCCGTGGAGAAAGGCCTGATAGTCGACCAAAATGAGGGGGACGATTAGCGCGGCGCCGAAAGACATCCAGCGAGAGGGCAAGAGGGCGAGGGCGATTCCAAGCGGCAGGCCAAAGAGGAGCACGAGGAGTAGGTCAAAAACTTCCTGATGGAAACCACGGACCATCCAACGTCGATTCAGCAAGTTGTCGATTACGTTTGCGTGCAGTTCTACACCAGGATAGGTGATGCCGCCGTAAGGGGGAGTGCGGAGGTCCGCGATGCCTGTGGCCGAGGCACCGACGATTACGATTTTGTCGCGGAAAGTCCCAGGCGCAAACTTCTTTGTGACTACATCGGCGATGGAATAATAGGGAAAGGTTTCGCGAGGACCACGGTAATTGACGAGAATGCGGCCCAACCAGTCCGGTCGAATCAGGAGCTTGTCTCCAAGCTTAATGCTGTCAATTCCGTCCGGTAAGTATTCGACTGTAACTTCGTCAGGTTTCAGGCCGTAGTACAACCGAAGAGTTTGCAATTCCATCGAGCCGTAGAGATCCACGTCGCTTAGATCTTTAGCTCGACCAAATGGAAGTACCAACGAGCCGCGGCGAAGCACGCCGTCCGTATCCGAAGCTGCGTTAAAAAAACCCACCGAAGTTTGGTCCGAATTGCTGCTGTCGGAATCCGTGAGCTCCGGAATATTGGCAATGGTGGCGCTGAAAAGCATTCCGTGAAAATCGTAGTTACCCAAGAGCGTCCTAAAATCTTGTTTTCCAGTGTCTGCATGTAGAGCCAGACGACTCAGCGCGTACCACTGGACCATCTCGGCATACTTGTCGAGTGTGGCTTCATCAATGCCAGTCAACTCGTTCGCGGACAAATAAAAATTGCCAAGGACGACGGCGCCGGTGCGACGTATCGATTTGCCGAATTGCGCGTCGGCGTCGTATTCGCGGGCAACGTCAGCGATCTGAGCTTCTGTTTGGGCATCGATTTTCTCGCCGCGTTTTTTGCGGTCTTCGATTTTCTTCCAGAGGTCGCGCACGGGAGCGTTGGTGACATCAGGCTTGTCAAACGTGACGTCGAATGAGACGACTTTTGCGCCATCGTCGTGCAGCGAGTCGAGCATTTTGGCGAAGTATTTTCTCGAGAAGGGCCACTTGCCGAATACTTCCTGAGACTTCTGATCAATGGTGACAATGACGATTCGAGGATCGGGGGGAGTGAGCGAAGGCGGGCGGTAACGAAAACGAGTGTCCAACGTGTTGTATTCAAAACGCTTCAGGAATTCTAGGATCGGTGCCGGTTCTTCCTTCAGAAAAGTGAAGAAATAGAGAAGGAGAGCAGTGAGTGTGACGGCCAAGCTGATGAGGAAAGAGGCGCGGTGCTGCCACCAGGACAGCAGAAGCGCGTAGAGGCCAAAGCCACTGCGGCCTTGAGACCATTTAGGAGAAGGGCTGGGCATTAATTTTTACGCGAAAAATCGTTTTGGAGGGATCGGAGCCGCGTGCCAATGCGGCGACACGCGTCCCGTGCGTAGCTATTCGCGAACGATGAAATTCAGGCGAATGCCGCATACTTCGACGAGATCACCATCATCGAGGCGACGGGGCCCGGAAATGGCCACACCGTTCACCAGCGGAACTTTTGCGCCTGAGCCGATGTAGTAGCCGTCGTCGCGCTGATTGATCTGAGCGGCCATTTGCGGTTTGAACCAGCCCCGAAGTTTGATGGTGGCCATGGCGGACTTGCCAATCGTAGTAAGGCGGTTGGTAAGAACGTATTCTTTGGCGTCGGTGCGGCCTGAAAGTACGACGACAGTCGGAACTTTGATACGGCCCGAAGCGAACTGGGTGCGCTCACCCATAGCGGCAGCCTGCTGCAGCATTTCGCGGCGGACCTTCGTATCGAGAACCATGGTTTCGTTGATCTGAGGAGCATTGGCTTTGCGGCCGGAGTCATAAGGGATGGCCGCGTCGCCGGTGGCATCCACTTTAATGTGGTGCTTGCCGATCCAAATGGAATCGCCATCATGAAGGGTGGCGCGTTCGACGCGAAGATCGTTGACGAAGGTGCCGTTGAGGCTGCCACGGTCTTCGACAACAAGGCGGCCAGCTTCGAAGTAAACGCGAGCGTGGTCATTGGAAACGGCGAGATTGTCCACGACGAGGTCGTTGTCGGGCGAACGGCCGATACGCACCGGGCGCGAGCCGACCGGAACTTCCTTGACGAGTTTTTTCTCAAACATGAGCGACAGCTTGGCCATATCAGTGACCTCCGGCGGAACCATTTCCGCCTGCAGATTTGTGCGTCCCGCGGCGCAGCCACGAGAACCAACCCTTGGGTTCGGCTTTGATCGAAACGACAATGACAGTAATGTTGTCCACACCGCCACTTTCGTTGGCCAGTTCAATTAGCTTGTCGGCGGCGCGCTGGGGATCGGGCTCCGCCTGAAGAGTTCCGGCAATTTCGGGTTCGGTGACCATTCGTGTTAAGCCATCGGAGCAGAGCAGCAGCCGATCTCCCGGAAAAAGGCCGACTTGCTCGACATCGACCGCGACTTCTGGTTGTGTGCCGAGCGCGCGAAGAAGCACACTTTGCAGATTGCTTTGTTCGGCTTCGCTGGCGCTGAGAATTCCTCGGCGAACTTGTTCGGCAACGAGAGAGTGGTCGCTGGTCAACTGTTCGAGCGAGCCACTGCGGAGCAGATAAACGCGACTGTCGCCAACGTGTCCGATGCTAAGCTGCGCGTCGTCGATCCATGCAACCGTGAGAGTTGCGCCCATGCCTTGTTGTTCGGGATGTTCTTCCGCGGAGGCGAAAACTTTCTGGTTAGCTAGATGAATCGCGCTTAGCACTCTACGGGATTTTGCAGAAAGGCCCGGCTTTGCTTCGCCAATTAGAGGTGCGGCAGCGTTCTCTTGGCCTTCGAGACAGTGCTTTACGACGGTCTCAACGGCAAGCGCACTTGCCACTTCGCCATGAGCTTCGCCGCCCATTCCGTCCGCGAGTACAAAAAGCGTGAGCGGAGAAACGATGCGAAAGCAGTCTTCATTGTTGGTGCGCACCATGCCCACATGGGAGGCGCCACCGCTCGCGACTTGCAAGGAAACTCCCCCGGGAGGCGGCGAAAACACTTACGCGCGCACCCTAACGGGCTGTCTGATTCAAGTTAGCAGAGGAGGAAAGGCTAGGAAAGACGGTGCAGCTTACTGATTACTCTCTAATTGAGAACAGGGGCAAGGCTTGAGCCGTGGCGGGTGGCAAGGGAAAGAACGGGTTTGCGAAAGGTTTAAAGGTTGGCTGTAACTCTATGTGGACATTCGTCTTAGGGATGATTTTGTCACCACTACCCCGGCACTGGCGCGCGGGCGAACGAGTTGGTGACTTGTTGATACCGTGGCGAGCCGCCGCAACGGTAAGCGGATTTCTGGAGGCGGTCCTGGCCGTTGTTGGGTTGGTGTGGTGGTACTCCATCTCCGTTACCACTTGGGCGGCAAAAGAGCTGGATTCGGCGCTACAAAATGGTCCAGCGGCGCAGCTCCCGGGACAAGCGATCGGCTTTTCGGCGCTATTGCTTTGGTCGATTCATCCCTTCACCTGGTTGATCGCGTATTTCGCGGTGGAAGGGTTGATTCGGATGCTGGCGGCCGCGTTTGCCGGACAGGTTGTGGCGACGCTGCCTCTGGCCATCGTGGATTGGTGTTACGGCAAAGCGACGGGGCGAGCGCTGGAGGGAGACGCGCTGCACGTGCCGAGCGGTAAAGAGCAATTGCGATCGTTTGTCACCGCCGTGCGTGAACAGGTGTGGATGGCGAGGTCGCCCGAGGTGGAAGACGAGTTGTTTGAAAATGTGGTGGGTGCGGAAAGCTTTTTGGAGATTCGCGCTTCGCGGCCTAAAAGTGAGTGGATTGCACCAAGGATCGTAAGAATAGGCGATCGATATTTTCGGCTGGACGAAAGTCTGCATGGAAAGCCTCCGCGCGCTTTCGTCTACCGGCTCAGAAAACTGACAGCGGGAGTCCCGGGGCGAACGGTGATTGTTTACGAACCGCCGCCCGTGGATGCCAGGACGATTTCAAAGAAGAACGGTGATAAGTAGTCCGCGATAGACTTCCGCAAGGTAGAGTTCTCTCCTACAATGCCACTGATGAAATTGCGAAGAATTGCGATCACGGCAGCGATATTGGCAACAGCAGCCGGGGCGACGACGCTGGGCGGACAAACTGCGAATGCAGCGCAAGTGCCCGCTGCGAAAAATGCCCGCATTCTGCTGGTGCCGCGGAAGATGGTATCGGGCGACAGAACCACGCTGGCGGTTCTGGACGTAAACGGAAGATTGACGCCAGGGGCGACGATCGCGTTTTCAAATGGCGATCACGTGACAACGGATTCGACGGGGCGGGGACTGTTTGTAGCGCCCCTGACGCCGGGAGTTCTTTTCGCAACCATCGTGGGACGACCGGGGCGAGTGCAGACGACGGTGATTGCGTCGCCAAGCGGGAAAGGCGCGACGCAGGTGACGCAGGCGCCACACTTTGCGTCTTTGAGCGATCGGTTCGAACTGCAGGGGCAGGGTTTTTGTGGCGATGCGGACAAGAATATTGTGCAGGTGAATGGGCACACAGCGCTGGTGCTGGCATCGTCGTCCGAATCCTTGACGATCCTGCCACCGGAAGATTTGCAGGCCGGGCCAGCGGAAGTGAGCGTTTCGTGCAACAAAAACACCGCTGGATGGGCGAAAGTTATCTTTCTTTCGTTAACGCTCGATGCAGACAATTCGCCGCTGCAACCGGGACAGAAGCGGACTCTAACGGTTCGAATCGGCGGGACGCAAGAACGAGTGATGTTGGAGGCGCGGAACCTCGCCCCGGAAATTGCGGAGCTTGACGGCGGAAACCCGGCACGGGCGATCTCAGTGGGCGGAGCGGAAAATATCGCGACGTTTCCGCTGACCGGGAAGCAACGCGGGAATATTCTGGTTTCGATTCGAATGATGCCCGGAGCGATTCGCCCGAAGCCCGTTCGAGCGGAATGAAACTTAGCTGCCGGACTTGACGGAGGTAATGGGCGGCAGGGGAAGAATTTCCTGAGTGCCAGCAGGGATTTCCTCGTCGGCGTCACTGGATTCCAACATATTGTCCAGTGCAGACTGGGTCTTGTTGAGCCCCTTGTCGGCAAGCTGGTAGCTTGCCTGCGCATTCTTCAAATGGTTTCCAATTCTTTCGAAGACTTCAGAAAAATTTCCGAATTGTTTCTTCAGGCCGGCGAGATTGTTAGAAAGGCGGCGCGCGTGTTCTTCAATCTGCATTCCGCGCAAGCCCATGGCGATGACACAGAGGTGCGCGTACAGGGTGTTGGGCGAAACGGCGACAATGCGCTTTTCGCGGCAGTAGGCGTCGAGTTGCAAGCCTTTGCTGTCGGTGCACTGTAAAAGTTCGTAGTAAACGCTCTCCGAAGGAACGAACATCAGGGCAAGATCCAGGGTATTTTCAGCGGGAAGAATATATTTTTTCGCGATAGCGTCGGCATGGCCCTTGACGGCGGTGACGAAAGTACGGCGGGCGTCTTCGCCTTCGGATTGAATACGGCGAAAGGCGTCGAGCGGAAATTTTGAATCGATGGCGAGGATTTTCTTGTCGCGCAGAAAAATCACGGCGTCCACGGTTTCGCCGCTTCCGAAGCGGTATTGCGTTCCGTATTGAGCTGCAGGAAGCGAGTCTTCAAGAAGACGTTCCAGAGTTACTTCGCCGAGGATGCCGCGCGTTTTAGCACCGCCGAGGACGGATTCAAGCGATTGCTGGGCGCTACTGAGCCCGCGACTTACTTCCTGAAATTCCCCGAGTTGCTTGTAGATGCGTTCCATCATGCCTTGCGTGCTTTTCAATTCGTCGCGCATGGCAGTCTGGCTCTTGGAAGAAATGTCGGCGGATTGCGCGACGCCGTCGGTCAAGGATTTGGCGACAGTGTCCAGGCGTTGGGTTACGGTGCTGGCGAGGGTGGTAATCTGGCCGGCGGCTTGCGCTTGAGCGGTAGCGACGGATTGCAAGTCGCGGCGCAATTCGCTCATTTGAGACTCGATGGCTTCGCTTTTTTTCTGACTGCCAAAGCTCTGCACTGCGACCCAGACGACCAGCGCAGCGACGATGAGCAGGCCGGCGATAAGAATTGCTGACATGAGGTTCTGTTCTCCCCGAGAATACGGGAAACGGTAACTCTACTTTACGCGGATGAAGGATTTCGGCAAGTCCCGGAAGGAGAAGTGCCCTCCCGTGCGAAGCGAGAGGGCACGCAAACCGCGGAATCTCAAACTACCAGTTCAATTTAAGGGCGAATTGGAATAGCCGAGCGTCATAGGCTGCCGTTGGTTGGCCAGCCAGGCAGTTGGCGCCAGAAGCGGGATCGCACAACTGGTTCACCGCCGCAACGTTGGTGCGGTTAAGAAGATTGAAACCGTCGGCGATGAGGTCGAGTTTGAGGCGTTCGCCGAGGGGAATCTGCTTCGCTACGCGAAGGTCAATCTGGAAAAACCCGGTCGAGGTAAAGCGATTGCGGCCGAGGTTTCCGTCGCAACCCGCTGGCGGCGTGATACCTGGAATCGCAAACGGCGCACCAGCATTGGTGAGGCAGAGATCAGCGACGCCGAATTGCACGCCAGTGATGTAGGGAGAGGTGGTGCCATTGCTGGAAACGATCGAGGGGCGAGCCTCTGAGGCACCAAGGTCCAAGCGGGTATCGGTTCCGGTGATGACGTTGAAAGGGCGGCCGGAAGAAACTTCGATAATCGGCGAGAACGTGAAACCGCTGGTGAAATGTTTCCACAAACCGTCGCCACTTGCGGAATATGCAGTTTGATAGATGGCACTGGTGATCCAGCGATGGCGCTGATCGTTCACGGAATTGGCGCGATCGAGAAACGGAAAGCGGCTGTCCTGCGGTTCGAGAGTGGATTGCAGGTCGGTGCCGTCATCGATGGAATGCGACCAAGTGTAGCTGGAAAGCATTTCGAAACGATTGGTGAAGCGCTTCTGCACTTCTACGGTGAGAGCGTTGTACCAGGAACTGGCGTCTGAGAGTTGTGCGTCGACGCTATTGAAGGGAACGGGAACGCCGAAGCCAGTTGGATAGTGCGCAGCTTGAGCCAGGGCGACTTGATTGCCGTAGCCACCGGATGCGGCGGCAAAAGATGGATTCGGGCCTGAAGGCCGGAAGAAATTGAAGAACGAAGGAGTACCAACGAACTGCCCGTCCAAGGACGCGACCGGACAGCCGAAAAGTACGCCGAGCGTTTGCGGTGCGACCACGCTCACGCCGCAAGTATTGGGTCCATTGGTGTTCGGGTTGAAGCTGGCCGACGGCGCCACAACAGTGACCGGATTGGTGAAATCGAGACCGGCGGCGATGGCGTTCCGCAAATTATTGGAAAGCAGAACCGGATCGGTGGAGTTGACGTCGACCGGGCGATTCAAGTGAATGCCGCGAGTGTATTGATAGCCGACGCTGAAGGTCCAATCCCGTGCGAATTCATGCTGGATGGTTAGATTGCCCTGCTCGGCGTAGCCGAATTTGAAGTTTGCTCCGACGGGCAGAGTGAAAGGAAGAATAGGCAGCGGAAATCCCGCCGTCAGATAATTTTGGTTGGCGAAAAGCGAGCCCGCAGCGAAGGGATCGAAACGCTGTTGATTCGGTTCATAACCGAGGGTAAGAGAAGTAGGGAAGGCGGGATAGATCGAATTGGCGTTGAGCACGCCCTGGAAAATCGACGAGCCGTTAAGGTTAGCTGGTGAATCGAGACCTCCACCGCAGACGGCAGGTGCGGGACTGGAAAGCAAACCGCAAGCAGAGGCTTGGCCTCCCGCCGAGAGAAGCTGCACGGAGCGGCCGCCGTCGGCGGTGACGGAGTTGAAAGCGATAGCGAGCAAGGGATGGTCGTAGAAAAGACCGAATCCTCCACGAACGACAGTTTTATCGTTGCCCCAAGGGCTCCAGGCAAAACCTACGCGAGGAGCGAAATTATTGTAATCACGAGGGATGCCTTCGACCACGCCCAAAGCCTTTTCCGCATCGGCGTTGATGGCCGTTGCGGGCGCAAAGAGTGGAGTAATTTCCACGTCATAGCGCAGACCGTAGTTTAGAGTGAACCTCTGGTTTACGCGCCAGGAGTCTTGAGCAAAAAAACCAAATGGAAGATTGTCAAACGGCTGATTTGAGTTTCCGATGCCCTGGATGTAGGTAGTGGGAATTCCAAGGCCGTAAGCCTGCAATCCGGTGGCGCCGGGCAGGGAATCGGGGAAGCCAAACGTTGATGCGGGTAAGCCGCCAAAGTTTACGTCGCCGCCGAAGTCGAGTTCAAAAATCTGATCTTTCGAAGAACGAAGTTGAATGATATTGACGTCGGCGCCGAATTTGAAAGTGTGATTTCCTGCAGTTTTTCCGAGAACGTCGGTGAATTGAATGCGCCGTTCGATGCGGTCTACCGTCGAATATGGTTCGCGCCCGAAGTACGCTACGCCCGGGATGTTTACTCCAATGTCTCCACCGCCAGGGAGTTGAGAAAAACCGAAGTGCAGTCCGCGTCGCGCATACTGAAAACGAAACTGGTTTTCCGCGGTAGGGTCGAGTGTGGTGTCCTGCTGGAAAGTGATGTTGAGATCGCGGGACTGATTGTAACCGGCACGCGTACCGGAGTTTTGACCGAAGACCTGATTCTGCGATGTGGAAGGAAGGCCGGTTACGAGCGAAGGCGAAACTCCAACGCGGACGAAAGAATGATTGCGATCATTCCAGTTTTGATCGAGCTTCGCGGACCAAATACTGGTCTTTTCTGTGACCGGATAGTTTCCGCGAAGGGAGTTCAGGCTCGCGTAGGACGCAGGCAAGGGAGCGACGTAAACGCCCGCTGCCGAGCAGGTGGCTCCGTTATTCACCGGCTGACCTGCAGGGCATTCGACGGGCACGGAGAACTGAGCGCCTGGACCTGGGTTCAGAAAACCGCCTGTCAACGCAGGAGCGACAA
The DNA here is from genome assembly GCA_963781385.1 of uncultured Acidobacteriota bacterium. Classification (GTDB taxonomy): domain Bacteria; phylum Acidobacteriota; class Terriglobia; order Acidiferrales; family UBA7541; genus Acidiferrum. The sequence goes on from CAWAFN010000001.1 coordinate 218,248, forward strand.
TGCCGGGATCGACGCGATTTAGTGCAACGCTCGAGGCCGAACCAAGTATCGCCGCATATTGCGAAGCGAGAGCGGTTTGTCCCTGCCCGAGAAGCTGCAGGACGGCTGCTGACTGGTCAGGCGTCAACTCCAATCCATCCAATCCGCAACCACCGCAATTGAATGGCGCGAGGCCAAAGTTGTTGATGCCGATGCTGGAGAAGCCAGTTTCTTCGCGTTGCGTGTATTGGTACGAGCCAAAGAAAAAAGTTTTGTTTTTATAGATCGGGCCCCCAAAGGACAGACCGGTCTGTACGCGCGTATACGCCTGTTTCACCGGTTGCAGTTCACCGGAGACCGGATCGACTTCGCCGGAAAAGGCGTTGCGAGCCTGAAAGGCTTTATTGCGGAAATACCCGAAGGCGTCTCCGTGAAATGTGTTGGTGCCACTTTTGGTGACGATATTAATGACGCCGCCGGTGGCGCGGCCATACTCTGCGTTGTAGTTGCTTAGGATTAACTGAAACTCCTCCACTGCATCCTGAGCGGTGATAGCGCGGATGCCGTTGACGGAATTGTCGGTAGCGTCGGCGCCGTCAATCGTTACCAGGTTCGAACGAGCACGGGCTCCGCCGACATTGAAGCCGCTATTCGGAGCGGGGCCAATGGTTGGCGAAACGTCCTTGGTGACGACTGAGCTGAATTGCGCAATGGAAAACAGATTCTGGCCATTGTTGGGCATGTTGTCGATGCGATTCTCGCCGACGGAAAGGGAGTGCTCTGAGCGTAGTGGGTCGATCGCTGCCGTTTCTCCGGTGACGGTTACGGTCTGGCTGACGCCGCGGACGTCCAGCCGAATGTTGAGCGTTTTTTCGTCTCCTACTCTGACCAAAACCTCCTCTGCGGTGTAAGGGTTGAAGCTTGCGCCGCCGTCGACCGAAGCGGTGTAAGTGCTGGGCGTCAAGTTCACAAACGTGAATTGCCCGTCGTCATTGGTGACTGTAGAGCGTTCGGCAGCGGTGGCTTTGCTGACGAGAGTGACTTTGGCTGCTTTCACGGCGAGACCCTGCGCATCCGTAACATTACCGGACAAAGTCGCAGAGTTTTGTGCAAGCGATGCAGCCGCCGCCCCAAGAGTGAGCACAAGCAGAATCGCAAACGCGAACAAAGGATTGCTGCGTTTCATCACTGCCTCCGAAATGTGGACTTCCAAAATCCGCTACCCCTAGCGGAGCGATGAGGTTTATCTCATCTGCGCAGAAAAAGTGTCTAATCGGCTTGTACTTTAAGGCTAGAGGCAAAGCAACTGCAAAGGTAAATATTCAGGTGGGATGAACCCTGTGAGTTATGGCGTCGTGGTAAGAGGCCGACTGGAAGTTCAAACGAAGGCGATAGAATTGGCGGTGGTTCCTTGATCTTTACCAAGATCTTTACCAATTACAAGTGTCGTTGAACAAGCTTGCGGAGTTTGTCGCGATCATCGCTTTTCATATGCACAAATTCGACGCCATTGCCGTCTGGCCCGGCATTTCGCACCACTGCGGTGAAATGGATTTTCTTGAGGCCGGAACGAACTTCGAGTTGAATGGTGTCGCCGACGCAGAGTTTTTTGGGAGATTCCAGGTAAGCACCGCCGAGGCTGATGGTTTTTACGCGGGCCAGACTGCTTTGTCCGCCGTCAATTTGCGCACGCAGGGGTGATTCAAGCGGTACGCGGGCGTAGCGTCTGGGAACGACAAAAGTCGACCCAGCCTGTGGCGCGAATTCATACGTGGCGCGAATTTGCGCCGATTGCGGGCGTTCTTCGAGCAAAGCTAACGCATCAGAGGCCACAGTACGCAGCCCGGCAGGTTCCACGTATGTAAGGCCTTCGCGTTTTTCGCTAATTTGGCGGAGCAAATCGGAAGATTCGAGTACGCGCATGCGAGCAAGCGCTTCTATGGCCTTAATGCGGACGAACTGGTCGCGCAGTTGTTCGTGCGCGCCGTTGGCGATTTCCATCAACTGGGAGACGGCGGTGGTTTCCTGTGCCAGACCGATATGATCGATCATCATGGGGACGACGAGCGGATGGGCGTCCGCCAGCAGCGTGGAGAAAACGAATGCCGCGGAATGCGCAGACGCCACGTTGGCGGGGCGGGAAAGTTCACTGACGGCCAGGTCTTGTAAATTCCATTCCCAGCTGGCAAGGGCGCGCGGTAATGCGCGGAGAAGGCGTTCGGGATCGGCCGCGGCGAGGAGTTTGATTGCCGCACTGACTCTTTGCTTGCGTGCTTCGTATAACCGGGATTCGAGAAGGTTTAGCGCCGGCACACCAATTGTGCGCAACAGCCGAGCCATGGGAGGAAGAAGTTCAGCGCCTCTGGGTTCCGTAAGAAGTAGCGTCAATCGATCGAGCAATCGCTCCGGATCGCGAACCAGCAGACGAGGAAGAGCTGGGTCGAGCGCGCGATTTGCGAGTGCCGCATCGATCAGTAAAAGCCAGCGATCCTGCGCGACCAGTCGTTGCGCGAGCAGGTACATATGTTCAAACTGTGGTTCTCTTGGCGGCTTTTCAAGTCCAATGAGAATTCCTTCGAAACCGGAATAGTCGCCGCGAGTCAGGGTGATGCGGCAAAGCAGCTCGAGGAACGCAGAAAGCAGCGCCGCAGTTTCCGGAACGGTTTCTTGTTCCAGAGAACGCAAAGCGCAGCGGTTCAACTCTTCAGGAAGCTGATTGGGCCAAAGTGACTCGATGACCGGGGAAAGCTCGTTCAGTCCGGCGGCGACGATGCGGCGTGTGGAAGCGTCAGTGGTTTCCAGGCGGCGCGCATAGTTCAGAAGAATATTGCGTGCTTCGCGGCGTGGGGCGTCCGCGCCTGCATCCGCGAGCTGGACCAGCGAAGTGCGAATGGCGGAAACGGGAATGCACCAAATATCGGGGCCGCGCAGAACCGACGATTTTTCTCGGGCGGGGAGTTCCAGCCAGAAGCGCTCGATCAGCTTTGCACGATGTGTTTCGTTGGCCCAAACTGAGGCCAGGGACGAAAAGTGCTGGGAAGAGTGCGGACCCGAGTACGCGCCGGAAGCCACCAAGGCATCGCCGAGCGTATGCAGATTTTTCGCGACATCCTGTGGGGCAAGTGAGCCGTCCGAAAATTCTGCTCCGAGGGATTCGAGAATAATCTGTTCGGATAGGCGAATCAGGTATGACTGCGGCTGCTCGGCATCACGAGGCGAATGTTGGGAAATGGTAGTTAGAAGAAGGTGAACGGTTTCACGTTTCGCTTCGGCCAGAGCACCATGGATTGCGCGGGCAGCTTCTTCGGGCGAAAGGCCACGCGCACTCTCTAGCGGAGGAGTGAGACGGGCAATCAACCTAAGTACCGAGGAAAGGCCTTCGAGACTGGGAGCTGTAATTGGAGCGTCAGCGTCGTCTCCCGCAGAGTGACCACCGAACGCAACCAAAGCAGCGATGAGACTGGCCAATACGGTGTCCACTTTGCGATCGGTTAGTGCGTTCACCTGGATACCTTCTACGCCGTATTCGAGTAATTTCGAACTCCACCACGAACTTCGCCGCTGCCGAGAAGAGTCATCCGATTTTAGCAATGACGAGCGGAGCAGTTGGGTGAGCGTGTCCAGTTCGCCTACATGGAATTGACGCAGTACAACCAGGGTTTGGATACCGGCAAGCTGAAAATCAGCGGCAAGATTCCTCAGTTCGCCCTTGGAATCGGGGATCGGAGCTTCACTGAGCTTTGGAATAACAAGACCGTCCCGTTCGACACGAATCTCCAAGCCGTTCATTTGCTGGGTGAGGCGTTGAAGCGATTCGTAGGTTCGCTCCAGGCTCTCGATGGTTTTCGGGTGAGCGTGATTATAGAGTTTGCGGGTGTGGAGCAGGATCTGGAATTCGCGCAAGGCGTCGTGAGCCTCTAACACCCCAGGACCACGAAAAGGCGTGAGTTGTCGCGGAAATTGCGGTACGCGAGCGACCGGAACCAACGCAGGTACCGACCTTGGTTTGCCCACACTGCCGAAAGGAGCCCGAATTCCATCCGAAATTTGTTTTTTGCTAAAGAGGCTCATCGCTTGATCCGGTGCATGCCATGAACGAGCAGGAAGGAAACACTACCGTTGACCGCGAGGTGGGAGACACTCACACAGGGCCTGACGGTTGAGGGCAGTCGGGGCATTGTACAACCGAGGCTAGTATGGTACTAGGACTACTAGATGTCAAGATGTGCTTTTGGTCCTATTTCGGCCGGAAATTACCTTTTCTTAAGGGTTTTAGACACGGATACGGTGCCGCCTTCGCTGGTTTGCAGCGATTGCCTGGCGGGCGCGTAACCGTTTAACTTCAATGTTATCGTATGGATACCGGAATAAATCTGAATTCGAGCCGGGGTTTGCTGGCCTGTCGGAAGGTCGTCCAGTAGAATTTCGGCACCTTGGGGGTTTGAGTCGATTTGCGCCCAAGCCACATGGGGGTTCTGACGCAGTTCGACGACAAGCTTGGTTTGGCCGTCGCCTTGAACCTGGACGGTTTGGGAGAAGTGTTCGTACCCGGCGAGAATCACTGATAAGTTGTACTTCCCGGGAGCCAGAGGCAGCGTTACCGGCGTCTGACCCGACTGTTTTATCCCGCCAATAAGAACATCCGCGCCTTCTGGAACGGACGAGACGAACAAACCCAGAGCCAGAGGTTCGAGCTGAAAACTCTGGCTTGCCACTTTGCCGGCGTCCAACTGCAATTCGGTCTGAACAGGCCGAAATCCCGACTTCACGATTTGCACGCTGTAATTTCCCGGAGCAAGACCGGAAAGACTGCACGGGATCTCACATTGATGATTGGATGAGCCTGCGGCCAGAGTTGCGATGGCGCCGGCGACGTTTGCGGTGATGTGGATTGCAGCGCGTCCGGAAGTTGCAGCCGTACGCCCATCGTCAGCAGCAGGAGGCTCCGCGATTTGATTCTGAGTGATATGGTCCACGACCTGGACATCTGCCGGAGCGCTGCGCAAGAAAGTCGTCAAATCATTGTATTCGCGAGGCCGGAGGTTTCCAGAGAGCGCGAGCGTAGCTGCTGATCCCCTGATCTTGAGACGGTCCCCGAAATGTTTTTCGGCGGCGACTTGTTCGATGCGGTTTTTGAATTCTGCCGCCGCCGTAGTAAGGGCGCTAGTCGTTGCGGACGAAACGGCAACGGCAGGGCGCTGAACAGTTTTGGGTAGCGCGGAGGTCTGGACCGATGGGGCTGGGGTACTCGCCGCTGCTCCGGTCGAAGGGTCCGAGGTCGGAGACTCTGGCGGGTGTTTTTCAGATTCAACGGTTTCGGAAGATGAGCCATCGAGATTAGCTCCGGACGCAAGAGCATCGGGCCGATTCTGATGGCGAGCTTCTTGAAAAATAGGACGGATTTTTTGCGCTCCGAAGACTATGACACAGACGAGGAATATTGCTGCGAGCACAGTTGCGAAAACATTGCTTTTCCGCGCTTCAGGTCCGGTAGCTACCGGCGCGATAGCGCCGGTGCGGCGAACAACGGGTGTCTGCGAAGGATTTGAGGTGAGATTCGAGAGAGCTCGGTGCTGAGAGTGTGGCAGCTGACCATCAGAATAGCCGCCATGGGGCTGGTTCTTTTGCGAAGATCCACCGATGAGCAGGGTGGCATTTGGACTGGGGACATCCGAAATCGATCGATAGTTGCGCAAGTCGTCCAACAAGTCGCGGCAACTTTGATAGCGAGCGTCAGGGTCCTTCGCTAGCGCTTTCATGACGACGGCGCTCAATCCTGGGTGGGTGGCCGAATCGATATCGCGAGGGGCGACCGGGTCTTCGTTCACAATCTTGTATATGACGGTGGTGATGTTCTGGCCGGGAAACGGTTTTTCCCCGGTGACCATTTCGTAGAGCAATACGCCCAGAGAAAAAATGTCGCTGCGGCCGTCGACCACTCTGCCTTTGACCTGCTCAGGAGACATATAGCTCGGCGTGCCCATTACGTGGGCCGTCTGCTGAACTGTTCCAAACTGCAAGATTTTGGCGGTACCAAAGTCCGTGACCTTCACCGTGTCGTCGGGTGTAAGCATGAGGTTCGCAGGCTTGATGTCGCGATGAACGATGTTGCGCTCGTGGGCAAACTGCAATGCGCTGCAGGTCTGCTCCATGATGTGAAGGATTCGAGGGAATGGAAACATCTGCCCGGAATCGAGGAGATTTTGCAGGCTCTTGCCTTCGACTAGCTCCATGGTGATGAAGAACAGGCCGTCTTCCTCGCCGGCGTCGAAGATCACAACAATGTTGGGATGAGTCAGCAGGCCGGCCGCACGAGCTTCGGTTTGAAACCGTGCCAAGAGTTCAGCTCGGGTGAGGCCAGTACCTTCTTCGGAGAGCTGAAGGGTCTTGACGGCGACGATGCGACCGATAACCGGATCGGTAGCTCTATAAACCACACCCATAGCGCCACGGCCCAGTTCGCCGGAAATTTCGTAACGACCTGCTTTAGTAAACGTCTGCATGTTGCGTCGAGCGGTGGAAGAACTCGCCGCTCCTTGTGAGAACACTTGTTAAAGGTCAATGCAGTGTGTTTACCGCGACTGAAAACGCGGCAAACGACACCCCCTGCGCCCACTTTGAAGGTATCGGGCAAATTTTCAGGGGGTCAATGCGACTGGAGTACTACTGTATCGGACTTGCCATGAGGTCAGGCTATTCGCCTGGCGAGCGGGTACGCTCGGGTGCGGGAACATTGGTTTCCCGGATTGGCCGGTCCATTTCCGAGGGACGGGCGGGGGATTCGAGGCCGTCGGTGAGCAAAAAGCCCTGAAGCGCCAACCCGGTGGTCCAGACGCCCTCCAGAGCACTGATGTATTCACTCTGGAGTTCGTAGAGTTTGCGTTTGGCTTCCAGTACACGAGGGTAAGCTGCAAGCATATCGGAATAGCGATCGGACATCAGACTGTAGGACTTTTTGGCGAGCGGAAGAATTCCGTCACGATAATGTTCGGCCATAAGGCGCGAATTCGCGTACTGATCGACAACGGACGCGGCTCGTTCGCGAAGGGTGAGCGCGACACGCTGTTTTTCGGCGGCGGCTCGATCAATTTCAGCGCGGGCGGCGGCAATGTTGCCTTGATTGCGATTGAAGATGGGCAGTTCGAGCGCGAGTTCGGCGTTGGCTTGCCAGCCGATGGCATTTGGAACTGAATTCAGGAGTTCATTGTTGTACTCCAGGCCAGCTCGTGCCATCACGTTCGGAATGCTTTCACGTTGAGCCCGCAGCAGCACCGCATCTGCGCGCTCCCCGGCTGCTGCCGCGATTCGAATTGCGGGACTTTGCGTCGCAACCGATTCGACTGTTTGGAGTTCGTCGAGTTGCGGCCAGCCGTGCTCTAAATCGCCTGCCACCGTTTGCAAATGCAAATCCGGCTGACCCATAACCGCAGCAAGGGAACGCCATTCTTCCCTAAGAGTATTTTCCTTCATTCGAGCGAAAAGCTTCATACGCTCGGCCTCAACTTCGGCGGCCAATATTTCGGATTCGTCGATTTGCCCGGTATTTTGCAGCCGGCGTTGCGTTTCCAAGATTTGATCGGCGATGTGCGACAGATCGGCGCGAGAGTCGGCCATTTCCTGCGCGGCGAGAACGCGGTAATAAGCCATTTTCACGGCTGTTTCAACGCGGAGCTTCTGTTCTTCGGCTTCGATTTCGGCAAGCTTTGCCTCCTTGTTCATCACATTCCGCGCGCGCGTCAATTTTCCACCGGTGATGATCGTTTGTTCCACGAAGAATCCCTGCTTGCCACCTTGGCTTTCGCCGCCACGAATCTCGTCACCTGAATAACCGACAATCGGATTCGGATAGAGCCGGGCCTGCTCCGAGAGGGCTCTGGCAGCGCGAATCCCGGCTTGCGCCTGTCGAAAGGTGGGGTTGTTCTGGCTAGCGGTTTGCAGAGCGCGATCTAGAGTGAAGAGCGGCTCCTTGGTGTTTTCCTGGTCCCGACCTAAGCGCGGATATTCCATTTCACTTGAAGAGGGTGAAGAGTGGACGTGCTGATGCTGCGCGGGCATGTTGGGCGCCGGAGGATCTTGAGCGAATGTTCGCGTTGAAAAGAAACAAAGATTGGCGGCCAACAAGAACGACAACGACGCCACACGCTTTCCTGGAATGGAAGTTGAAAAACTCTCCACGCTATTAGAATTCCGATCAGGAGTGGTGATCATGTTCATACTCCTCTGTTTTGGGGGCGGATTTTTTCATTGCCATGATCTCGTCGAATTCCTTATCGGGCAGTACGCGGACCATGGTCATCATCCCCATCATTCCGGCACTCCAGTTATCCGGCAGGCCTTTCGTTTCCGGAGATTGAACCAGCTGGTCCATGCCCATTTCCATGAACGCATCCTGTGGAAAGCCAGGAACCTTGTCGGCGCCGGGAGCCACGGGAGAAGGGTGACGATGTTCGAATCTGGCACGCGCCGCCAGAGATTGCATTTGTTGCAGGGCGGCGGATTCGGTTTGGTTCGATGTCATGATCTGCCGGTCGCTGAGCAGGTCCATCATCGAATTCATCATGTGGTGGGGAAGGTGGCAGTGAATCATCCAGGCCCCGGGATATTTCGCTTCAAACTCAACGACGCGAGCTTGTGCAACTCCCACAAGCACAGTGTTGGCGGGATACCAGGTGGACTCCGGAGCGCGGCCGCCTTCTGTGCCGGTGATGACGAACTGATTTCCATGCAGGTGGATCGGATGATGGTCCATTCCCAGATTTACGATGCGGAGGCGAACCCTGCTGCCCAGTCGCGCGATGAGTGGCGCGGTTAACGGTGCGGCGACGCCGTTGAACGTAAGCCAATTGAATTCCATTCCGGCCGTGTTCGGAACTGTGCTATTTGGAAGCACGGCCCACTCCTGAAGAATGATTCCGTAGTCGTGATCGACCCGAGGAGAGTGCGCAACGCGAGGATGCGCGATGAACATCCCGATCAGGCCGATCATTTCCTGCATAGCGCTGTGCGCGTGATAGAAAAATGTTCCTTCCTGGTGCACGGCGAACTCGTAAGTGTAGGTTTCGCCGGGAGCGATAGGTTTCTGGCTGACGTAGGGAACACCATCCTGGTCGATGGGAACTTCGAGACCATGCCAGTGCATGGTCGTGCTTTCCGGCAAGCGATTTTCGACGTGGATTCGAACCCGGTCGCCTTGTACCACTTGAATGGTTGGCCCCGGACAACTTCTGTTGTAGCCCCACACATCGAGAGTTTTCCATGGAACGATTCTGCGTTTAACCGGCTCGGCGATCAGGTGGAAAACTTTGATTGCGCCGTCCATCGTGAACGGCAGGTCGTGCAAATTAGGTGATTCCATCGCAAGTGTCCGTGACTCGCTTGCGAGATTTCTGTCCGGCCCAACTGCATGCGCAGAATGCCGGGTGGGTCGGGATTTCTGTGCTCGGAGAGATTCGGCCCAGGAAATCGCGCCGGCGCCAACCAATGCCACGTTACGAAAGAAATTTCTGCGAGATTCGCTCATTGCAAAAGCTCCTTGTTATCTGGCGGCCGCCACATCGAGAGCGGCAGAAAATTAGACGAAAGAGATCGGCAGACTCTGCGAAAGCATTTCGGCCGAACAAGAAATTACGGCAAGCGCATGGAAGGATTATGCAGATGGATCAAATACGCAGAGCTATGGAGAGTTGAGCGAGAGGTGATTGCGCGGATTTCTGGCTTGAACGCAACCAGGAAATGAATTCCTTGGAACCTGAGAACTCGAAAAACGGGCGATCGGAGATTGCTGCCGAATATGCGCCTTGTTGAAGTGGAGTGGTGCGCGATGAAATAAATTTCAGCTCCGATTCGGTGTTCGAAGCCGGAAGAGCCATCACCTGGTCGTGAGAAGTGCAATGCGAACTCACAGGCATCACCAATCCGAGGTTTGACGGCACATCGCTGCCCGAGTCGTCGTTTTGTTCGTGGCAGTCTATGTGACGAAAGTCTCCCTGCAGAGAAGCGCAGGTACGCGCTTGGCACAGCAGCGCACACGAGGGATTGACCACCAGGGCGACAAGCAGCGCGATGGTAGCGGCGTTGAAGTACGCGGGCCGACTGATTCGTGACACTGTTCGCCGCATAAATTCAGGCTACGCTGGGCGTGGAGTGGCGTCAATGCCCGTTCCGCGTTACAGGTAACTATTCAATGGTACTCCGCGGCTTTTCGAGCGCGACTTTTCCCGCAAAGGACCGATAAACGTAAACAAAGTATCCAGCGACAAGAATCATTCCGAACACCCACCAAATTATTCCAATTTTCAGACCGTAATCGCCGGCTTGGGTATTTTGGACTGTCAGCGAAAAGGAAGGGTTGCGCGCTGGCAAAACCATCGGAAAAAGGCCAAAAACCGCGGTCAGCAGCATTCCCGCCAAGTAACACGAAGATGCGAGAAAGCTCTTGAATTCGGACCGCGGAATCGCCAGGCGCACTCCAATGAGTGCCACAAGCGCGAACAGCGGAAAAATGTAGCCCCAAGGGGATTCCCGAAAACGTACCGCAATGTGGGGTTGGATACGGAAGCTGGCGATAGTAACGACGATCGTCAACAGCAATACAAACCACCACGCGTTGCGTGCAACGTTAAGGGATCTCAGCTGAACTTGGGCAGTTGTTTTCAGCGCAACCCAAAGTGAACCGTGAACCAGCAGCGCCGAAAGGGCCAAGAGTCCAACCAGAATGGTGAACCAATCGAGAATCCCCGGCTGTTCGTCGACAAGGAAATTAGTCCAGAGCGGTTCGAAGAAATAGCCGGACGAATCGAGCGGGACGCCACGGACGACATTGCCGAGTGCAGCGCCCAAGAAAATACACAGCAAGATACTAGAGGCACAGAAAACGAAATCCCAAAGAGGATCCCACACGGCGCTGCGAATGTGATTACGAAACTCGATAGAGATGCCGCGCAGAATCAAGAGCCAGAGCACCATGATTAGTGGCAGATAGAAGCCGGAAAAGCCACTGGCGTAAAGTAAGGGAAATGCAAAATACAGAGTGCCACCGGCTGCTAGGAGCCAAACTTCATTCCCGTCCCAGACCGGGGCGATGCTGGCAAGCACTTGCTTGCGTTCCTCGTCGGTTTTGGCAACGAACAGGTGAATTGCGCCAGCACCAAGATCGAATCCATCGAGAAGAACGTACAGAGCAATCATCAGCGCGACGAGGCAGAACCAAAGAGTTCCCATCGTTCGCTCCTATTCATCCGCCGAAGGCGAAGCTGGTTCCAAGACGTGGCCGGAGTGTTCAGGGCCCAGTTCAATCTCACGCCACATGAGGAAGAGCCACAAGATGGCGAGCACGGTATACATGCCCATAAATCCGATCAATGTAAACCAGACATTTCCGGCGCTCACGCGCGGCGAAGCGCCGTGAATGGTTCGCATCAATCCATAGATTAACCAAGGCTGGCGTCCGACTTCAGCGGTGATCCAACCTGCGGTGTTCGCAATGTATGGAAGGGGAACGCTAAGCATGATGATCCATAGCAGCCATCTTGACGAGAAAAGTTTCCCTCGCCAATATTGAATTCCGGCAATTCCCATGATGGCGATGAAGAACGTTCCGAGCCCGACCATGATGTGGTAACTGAAATAAAGAAGATTGATCTGATCAGGCCAAAGGTGCTCGGGGAAATCATTCAGCCCTCGCACCTGGGCGGTCCATTTCTTGTAGGTAAGAAAACTCAACATACGAGGAATGACGATTGGATTGTCGAGTTTGCGATTCGGAACGTCCGGCTGCCCGATGATTGCCAACGGAGCGCCGTCCTGCGAATCAAAGAGACCTTCCATCGCGGCAAGCGTCACCGGCTGGTACTCCGCAATCATTTTTCCTTGCATATCACCAGACGGAAAGAGTTGTAGCAAAGCCGCAACGATTCCAACCAGAATGCCCGCTTTCACGAATGTGCGGCCGTAAGGTTCATCGCGGTGAGTGAGCAGATAAAATGCGCCAACAGCGGCCATCACGAAGCAGCCGGTTTGAACGGCGCCTAGCATGGTGTGCGCATACTGCCATAGCGCCCACTTGTTAAGCAGTAGGCCCCAAAAGCTTGCCAGTTCAATTTGTCCGTTCGCGGCAACGCGGTAAGCGACAGGGTGCTGCATCCAGGCATCAGTGGCGACTATGAAATACCCACTGAGCCACGAACCGAGCCAAACCATAAATGCGGCCCACCAATGACCCATGCGGCCCAGTTTTTTTTCGCCGAAGAGAAACAATCCGAGAAAGCTCGATTCAATAAAAAACGAGAAGACGCCTTCCATGGCGAGAGTTTGGCCGATTACGCCGCCTGCGCTCTTGGAAAATTCCGCCCAATTCGTACCAAATTGAAATTCCATCGGAATCCCGGTAACAACTCCGACCGCAAAGTTGATTCCGAAGATTCTTGCCCAAAATCTTGCAGAACGATTGTAGTGTTCGTCGCCGGTGCGGATAAATTTCGTTTTTAGGTAAACGAGTAGAAGAGCCAGGCCCATCGTTAACTGCGGAAAGATGTAATGAAATGTGATGGTGAACGCGAATTGGAGACGATGCATGTCGACAGCGTGTCCCATGGTTCACCTTCAGGCCTCGTGGCCAGCGATCGATACTGCGGCCCATTGGAGCATATTTTGCAAGCAATACGTCCGCCGCTTATGGACGGCACGATATCTACCTAATTCTTTGTATGCAAGGACAAATATTCCAGAAAACCGCGAGAAAAGAATTTGCAAATACAGCGCATGAAGAAGCGGTAAAAAGGAGTGGTGGGGCTGGGGAGGCTCGAACTCCCGACCTAAGGTTTAGGAAACCTACGCTCTATCCATCTGAGCTACAGCCCCGACAGCTCTAACACTCCAAGTTTATAATGAGTTGCCAAATTTCAAGAATGCTTTCGTGTGATGCAAACGTAGCGAGTGTAGTAAAACTGTAGTATTCCAACGAAATCCGGTCACCACCAGGCTATCTTTCTGAGATGGCACAAGGTACGGCATGGAATTTTGCTCGCAAAGTGCGTAAGGTTTGTCCGCGTATGACGCTTGACGAAGCTCGTGAATCGATAATCTCGGGAATAAATTACGCCGCCTATAGAGAGACGGATTTCTCTCTCCACGATTCCGATATGAATCGTCTTTTCGGCGCTGAGCATTACAAATCAGCGCGACCAGTTTACGAGCCGAGTGCTTGGGCCGTGTGCCTCGAGACAGATTCTTGACCCTCCCGCAGTTCGAGTATATTCTTTCTGCTATTCTGCAACGCCGCCCAAGTAGGTACCCGCGAAGTATGAGATGACGACTGTTGGAAGGTGGGGGCGTCTGTGGCAAAAACTACTTCTAAAATCCACTCCGAAGTGAAAGCAGCGATTTCAAAAATAAGGGACAGAGAACGCCACGAAACCGCCCTAATACCCCTGTCTCGGAACCCGCTCCTCCTCAACCTCCGAGGCAACTTCCAAAAGCAATTGCAACCAGTGTTCTCCAAGGCCGGTGTGAACATCGATGAAGTCAACAAAGTCCTGACACAGTATCAAAGCGAGCGTAGCCGCATATTGGAAAAGGAAGGCCCGGCAACTGCGAAAAGCATCGCGGCATTGCAAAAGACCATGCGAAATGGAATGGAGAACCGGCGAAAGGCCCTAGACCTCCTGGGGTCAAAGCCTTTCATAGTCACTCCGATTCCATTAATGTCAGCCGATTCCATCTGGGCGACTCCTGTTGGGATGCTGATTGATTCTCGAATAATCCCGGGTAACAACGTGGCAAAGATCAAGTTCGAAACCCACGACGATACCGGAGGCAATTATCCCAGTGTAAGCCTCTATTTCTATTTCTTCTGGAAGAACGACACGCAATACGCGGCAGTCCTAAATGCCAGTGCCGACTTAGTCCTTACAGGCTGGGCTGGTTTAAACGCTTGGACGTCTTTTTGGGGTGGCTCGCATTCCCAGATGGATCTCACAGCCGTCATGAAAGTGTTCGTCGGAGGACAGCAAATTTCGACCGACAGCCATCAGCGTACATCCATAAAATCCCTTTCCGCCTACGGAGGTTCGGACCTGTTCGGAGATACTGGCTCGGACTCGGACAACATCTTTGGCACGTTTAGCCTCTCCTGCTCAAAAATCCTGGTTGAGTCGGACCAGTTGGCGTTGTTTGAAGTCGGAATGGTCGCGAGCTATACCATCAATAACGGTAGTGTCGGGGTTAGTTTTTGCGATGTAATCCAAGGCGATCTTCCGCTTTTCGATGGATCGGTTATATGTCCTGATTTGAATATCGAACTCCTGACCGCTCCCGGCGTTACATCCTCGCCAGTTACCACCACCACCGCCGGCTCACTCGCTCGCCGGAAGAAGTCGTCAGGGAGAAAACGCTAGAAGCGGCGTGCGGCGCACACGTCAAATGCTTAGCACGGCTTGGTGCGAGATGCCGCATCCCCACGGAGCCTACCTTGTTTGAGAATCCGGACCAAGCGAGCGTCGCGAATCCCTCTTCGCTAGTGCGGCGCGTGTCTGGTTAGAAGAAATGGCTAATTACAGTCCGATACCATATGAATCCAAGACATCTTGCAATGACACTATGCCTTCGAGCTTGTGCACGTCAGCACGGCTAACAACTGGTAGAGTATCCAACTGGGCGGCACCCATACGCTCCAAGGCAAAATGAAGCGAGTGGTCCGCATGGACATGCGGAAAATCACGAGGGTCGACAAGCTCAATTAGCTGTGTAGTGGCGGCCCTCTCGGGGAAAATATGCTGGAGACTACTGCGGCTGACGATACCCACTACACCCTGCTCATCGGTAACTACCCAACTTCGGAAATTACTGAATTGCGTTTTTTCGAGAGCATCTTTTACCGTCAACTGTCCGGTCAGATTCTCTGTGGCATTGCGCATTGCCTGGATTACCTGGCGTTGCCCCAGTTGCTGACGTACCTCGGCGCTTGGCAAGTGAATGCCATCCTGATGCGCCAAGACTTCGTAGATGGGCTGCCGCTGCAGCCGCGAGGAGATAAAGAAGCTCACTAGATTCGAAATCATGAGCGGAACGATGACTGCGTAATCGCGAGTGATCTCAAAAATCATGACAACGGACGTCATCGGCGCCCGCACAATTCCGGCAAACGCCGTTCCCATGCCAACGAGTGCATAGACACCGGGCGTTGCGACGTAGGTTGGCAGCAAACGATGCGCTACCGTGCCAACGACTCCACCAAGCATCGCCCCGATAAACAAGCTCGGTCCGAAAATGCCGCCAGCATTGCCGGAAGCATAGCTAGTGGTCACGGCCAAAAGCTTAAGGACTAACAGCAAAACCATCAGCTTGATGGCCATTCCGCCGTTCAAAGCTTCACCAACATGCTTGTAGCCCACACCAAGCACTTGGGGCACGAACCAGCCCATGATTCCAACGATCAAACCACCTGCCAGCGGCTGAAGCCATACGGTCTTGCTTGGGAGTCGCAGAAATCGCTCCCGCAAACTGAGAAGTAGCTTGGTGAATGCGACTGACACCAAGCCTCCGGCCACTCCCAGAACGGCATACACTACAAATTCCAGAGGACTCACCAATTGATATTGAGGAACCTTGAAGAGCGGATCGTTTCCTAACAGCAACCGCAGCATAGCCCAGGACGTAGCCGACGCGAGGACGACAGAGCCGAGGACCGGGGCATGGAGGTCTCCGACCACTTCCTCGAGCGCGAACAGCACTGCGGCGAGGGGTGTGTTGAACGCAGCAGCCACCGCTGCAGCTGCTCCCACTGGCAGGAGCGCCTTCACTTTCTCGGGGCGCAACCCCAGCTTTCGGCCCAGCACGGACGCTAACCCGGCACCCACTTGAACCGCTGGGCCTTCGCGTCCCAGCGGGATTCCGCTTGCCAGTGTCGCTGAGGTACAGAAGAACTTCCCAACCACCGTGCGCAACGTAATTCGACCTTCTCGTGCAAATAGGGCCGCCTTTGTTTGAGGGACACCACTTCCGCGAGCTTCCGGAAAGTAACGGAACAGCAGATAACCCATCCCCAGGGAACCGATCACTGGCACCAACAACCGCCGCCAAGCGGCGCCGCCTACTGGGTAGAGGCGAGCGCCAAATCGCTCGGTGAGCAGAATAAAGGCGACAACGATTGCGCCCACCAGCGCCCCGATTAACAACGTCAGAACCAGGAAGACTTGTTCCTCGCGTTTTTTCAAAAGTAACGTCCACTGGCGCGCCGTTGCTTTCCACCAGATCGCACGGGATTGCTCTTCAACTTCCTTCATCGCCCGCTACTTCCTCTTTTTGAGTATATCGCAATGCGATATATTAACAAACTGAGCGCTGCCGAAGGTTGAATCCCGCGTGGCTTACTAACGTGTTTGTCTCTCAATGCCTGGTAAGTCCGGGTTAGTCGACCTGGGCAGTTCTTATTCGCGAGCCCTGTGTTACTATTTCCGACGCCGCCCCAAAAAAACGAGTAGTTTCCCACTTTGGAGGCCATCATGAGCCGAACCCTTCGCTACGTTTTGATTGCCGTAGGTGTATTGATTGTGCTTCTGCTAATCGTGCCCTTCTTCATTCCAGTCAACCAATTTAAGCCCACTATCGAAGAGAGGGCTTCGACCTCACTCGGCCGCAAAGTACAGGTTGGAAATTTAGGATTTTCGCTATTCAGAGGAGCTGTTACGGCCGAAGATCTGTCGATTGGGGATGATCCAAAATTTAGCCCTTCGCCGTTCCTAACGGCGAAGTCGCTGAGTGTCGGTGTGGAAGTGATGCCGCTGATTTTTTCCAAACAGTTGAACGTTACGGATATCACTATCGACGAGCCACAGGTCACGCTGCTGAAGAACAAGGCTGGCGATTGGAATTATTCGTCGCTCGGCGGCTCGAGTACACAAGAACCGCGAGCAGGGCAGAAACCGGCAGCAAACTCGAACCCCGGCAATGCCAGTTCATCGCCAGGTATAACCGTAAAGAAACTGACGCTGAAAGACGGAAAAATCACGGTCGGAACGACGGGTTCTCAGCAACGCACCGTTTATGATCAAGTGAACGTCACGGCGTCGGATTTTTCGTTTGACTCGAAATTTCCCGTAACGGTGACTGCGGATCTACCGGGCGGCGGAAATATGAAGCTTGATGGAAACGTCGGCCCTATCGACAAGACCGATTCGACGTTGACTCCTCTCGACGCAAAACTTCATGTGGAGTCACTTAACCTAGCGACCACAGGGTTTTTGGATCCGTCGCTCGGGTTGGGCGGAATCGTCGATGTGGATACCACGCTTGCGAATCAAGGCGGATTCGCCCAGACCAACGGAACGATAAAGCTTGCCAAGGCGCTCTTGGTGCAGGGGGGCTCTCCGGCAGGGGTTCCGTTGAATGTTCAATACAGCACAAAATACGATTTGCGCAAGAACTCCGGAGTCCTCAATCCATCTACGGTCAAAATCGGCAACGCTACTTCCAAGCTTAACGGCACCTACGCCTCGCAGGGAGAAACGACTGTCGTAGATTTGAAACTGAACGGAGAAGGCATGCCTGCGAAAGATTTGGAAGCTTTTTTGCCTGCCGTTGGCGTGAACTTGCCGAAGGGTGCTTCGCTTACCGCCGGAACGCTTAGTACAAATCTGAATATCAAAGGTCCATCGGACAAACTCGTAACGGACGGCACCATCGGACTGTACAGCGCCAAGCTTTCTGGATTTGATCTAGGTTCGAAGATGTCGGGGGTGTCGGCTATGACGGGCCTAAAGACCGGGAAAGATCTCGACATCGAGAAGATGACGACGAACATACACATGGCAGCGAACGGATTGCGCGCCGACAACTTCAATGCGGTGGTTCCTAGCCTTGGCAGCATGACCGGTGGAGGAACGCTCGACGCCAAGAACAATCTGGATTTCAAAATGGCCGCCACGCTTAGCGGCGGAGCAATTGGTGCGATCGGATCTGCCGGCGCTGGTGTTGGAACGGTGACCGGCGTTTTGGGCGGTGGGAAAAACGATAGTTGCAAAGGCGGCGACAAGACGATTCCTTTCATGATTCAGGGAACGGCGTCGGATCCAAAATTTCTGCCGGACGTCGGCGGTGTTGCGGCCGGTATGGTGAAATCACAGCTTGGTTGCGCAGGGGGCGCCGTCGGGAATGCGGGGAAACCAGGCGCGGTAACTCCAGAGAATGCAGTGCAATCGCTCGGCGGATTGCTCGGAAAAAAGAAGAAGCCTTAACAGATTTAATTAGACTCAAGTGACGGATGTTGGAAGCGCGACCAACGGCGTTGCGCTTGACTCAGCTGAAACTTACAAGTAGCCTCGACCGTCCATACGACTGACAGTCTGTCGGTGGATTCTGCTTCGTATTTCCAAAAGGAGTTCGCATGCGCTCTGTGTGGGATCGCATTGGTTTGTCTGTGCTTGCGGCCGCAGCCGCGGGCATTTTTGCGCTGGCTGCAAGTGGGCCGACATTTGCGCAGGGAGGCGAGCCGCAATATTTTGCGATTCGTGGAGTAAAAGTGGTTCCGGTTTCAGGTCCGGCTATCGACGATGCGACCATTGTCGTGGCACGAGGAGTAATTCTTGCAGTCGGCAAGGAAGCGGCGATCCCCGCTGACGCATGGGTGATCGAAGGCAAGGGCTTCACCGTGTACCCAGGTCTTGTGGATGCGTTCACCGATGTCGGGCTGCCGCCAGCTCCGGGGCCCGCTCCAGGCGAAGGAGCTCCTCGTCGTGGAGAAGGCGCACGTGGGCCAGAGGATCGTCCGAACACAACGCCGTGGCGCAGCGCGGCAGATGAAGTAAGCCTCACCGACAAACGCATCGAATCCTGGCGCAATGCCGGGTTTACGACCGTAGTCTCTTCGCCAAAAGGAGGCTTCTTTCCGGGACGAGCGGCGATCCTTGATCTTGCAGGTGATCGCGCGGGTGATCTTGTCGTTAAGGCTCCGGTTGCAATTCCTGTGCAGGCCACGCGAGCCGGCGGATTCGGCAGCGGATTTCCAGATTCGTTGATGGGCGTACTCGCTTACGAGCATCAAGTCTGGCTGGACACTGACTGGCTGACGAAAGCGGAAGCAGCGTATGACAGGAATCCGAAGGGCATTGCGCGGCCAAGATATGATCGCGCATCGGCAGCGTTGGCTGAAGCGTTGGAAGATCGCGCGCTGGTGTTGGTTTCAGGAAATACCGCCGTCGATATGAGGCGCGCGCTCGAACTGGCAGACCGGTGGAAAGTGAATGCGGCGATCTACGGAGGGCAAGCAGGCTACCTGGTGGCGGATGAAATCGCCGCGAAGAAGATTCCCGTGCTTATTGATTTGAAATGGCCAGAAGCCGAAAAAGATACCGACCCGGATGACATACCCACGTTGCGGACGCTACGCTTTCGCGATCGCGCGCCGTCCACGCCGGCGGTTTTCACGAAAGCGGGAGTGAAGTTCGCATTTTATTCGGGCGCAACTACCAACCCGAAAGATTTATTGAAAGCGGTGAAAAAATCCATTGACGCTGGGCTCACCCCCGACGAGGCATTGCGTGCACTGACACTTTCTCCGGCTGAAATTTTTGGAGTCGCGGACCGGCTGGGTTCGGTCGAAAAGGGAAAGATCGCGAACCTGATTGTCACGGACGGAGACCTATTCAACGAAAAGACAAAGATCAAATTCGTATTCGTGGACGGTCATCGTTTCACGATACGTGAGCCGGAAAAACCGAAGGATCCTCCGAAAGGAGACATGACCGGCAAATGGAAGCTGGCATACACGACTCCCGAAGGCGCTGAGGAATCGACGGCCGATCTGACCATGGCTCCTGACGGCACATTGACCGGTACGCTCACGAGCAAGCGCGGGACCGGAACCATTCTTCGCGGTTATCTCACTGTCGACAAATTTAATTTCGTTATCAATATCCCCATCGGGTCGGAGTTTGCTGACGTAACATTCACCGGCACATTCGATGGTACGGCTTTGAAAGGAAACATCAGCGTGCAAGGATACTCGATTGATTTTACGGGAACAAAGCCGACAAGCAGTGCAACCACGATGGCCGCAGGGACTTCCGGCGACGAAGGAGACGTGCGATGAGAACGCACATCCTGCTGGTCGTTGCGATCATTTTTTCCGCCGCCGCATACCCTTGTTCGGCCACGCCACTTCCCGATGCTGGACCGGTAATATTGATCCAGAACGCCACGATTCTGACCGTGTCGCACGGAACGATCGAACGCGGGTCAATCCTTATTAAGGATGGAAAGATCGCCGAGGTTGGGCCGGAAATAAAAGCCCCTAGCGGAGCGAAGGTGATCGATGCGGCCGGCCAATTTGTGATGCCCGGGATTATTGACTGCCATTCGCACATCGCAATCGAAGGTGGGGTAAACGAAGGAAGCGTCTCGGTTTCGTCGATCGCAAATATTGCGGAAGTCGTCGATTCAGATGATGTGGATATTTATCGCGATCTCGCGGGTGGCGTTACCACAGCAAATATTCTTCACGGCAGCGCGAACGCCATTGGTGGGCAAACGATTGTAATCAAGCTGCGCTGGGGTCAACCGGCTTCGAAGTTACCGTTCGAAGGCGCGCTGCCCGGCATCAAATTTGCGCTCGGTGAAAATCCGAAGCGCTCAAATTTCAGTATTCCCGGCCAACCGAAGCGCTACCCGGCGACACGCATGGGTGTGGAAGAAACGATCAGGGCGGCGTTCACGGAAGCGCGCGATTACAAGAGTTCCTGGGACACCTACAAGAAGCGCTTCGCTGCAGGCGAGAAAAATCTGCTTCCGCCACGACGCGATCTGCGGCTTGAGCCATTGGTCGAAGTGCTCGAGGGCAAGCGTTACGTTCATTCACACTGCTACCGCGAAGACGAAATACTGATGCTGCTACGGGTAGCGAAGGAATTTGGCTTCAAAGTCCGAACGTTCCAGCACGTCCTGGAAGGTTACAAGGTAGCTGACGAAATAGCCGCGGCAGGCACCGGCGCGTCGACATTCTCCGACTGGTGGGGGTATAAGGTCGAGGCGTACGACGCGATTCCGTACAACGCAGCGATCATGACAAAGCGCGGCGTGATTGTATCGATCAATTCCGACGACGCCGAGGAAGCGACGCATTTGAACCAAGAAGCAGCAAAGACGATGAAGTTCGGTGGGCTGACGCGCGACGAAGCGATCAAGTTGGTGACGCTAAATCCCGCGATCCAGTTGGGAATCGACAAGCGCGTGGGCTCAATTGATGTTGGTAAAGACGCTGATCTGGTGATTTACAACCACGATCCGTTGAGCGCGTATGCCGTTGCGCAGAAGACTATCGTTGATGGTCGCGTGCTGTTTGATCGGGATAAGGACATCGCGGATCGCGGCGGCCTTGAGAAGGAAAAGAAAGAGCTGATCGCCAAAGAGAAGAAAGCGGCCGAGAAAAAACCTGATGAAAAGAAGCCAGACGAGAAAAAGCCTGATGCCAAGCCGAAACCGCCGTCAGATGCGGTGCAACGCGATAGCGGAGAAGATATGACCGCAGCGTCTCCCAATGGCGGTGCATTGTGAGAATCATCTCAGTGATCGGAAAGCTGGTCGCTTTCACCGTCAGCGCAATTTTCTTGTGCCAGCCATCCGTACTCATGGCGCAACAGGCGCCTTCGGTTTTTGCTATCACGCACACAAAAATCGTGACGCTCGCGGGATCACCGATTGAAGACGGTACTTTGCTCATAAAAGACGGAAAAATCGCAGCAGTTGGGGCCAACGTTGAAGTTCCAGCCGGTGCTCAGATCATCGAGGGCAAGGGATTGCAAGTCTATCCCGGGCTGTTTGATCCGGTTACACAGATGGGATTGAGCGAGATTTCCGCGGTAAGTGCGACGGTCGACACTACCGAAACTGGAAGTTATAACCCGGATGTGGTTGCGGCGACTGCGGTCTCACCTTCGAGCGAACACATTCCGGTCACGCGAGCTTCCGGCATCACTGAAGTTCTCGCCGTTCCGGGAAGCGGCGGTTTCGATTCAGCAGGCAATGCGGGCTTGCTTGCTGGCCAGGCGTCAGCCTTCCATCTTGCCGGCTGGACCATGGAAGACATGCAGATCAAGCGTAGCGTGGCGATGGTGGTGAACTGGCCTGTGATCCAAACTCGCACCTTCGACTTTTCGACTTTTTCCCGTAAGGAAAAACCGTATTCTGAAGCGAAACAAGAATACGAGAAACAGGTGAACGATCTCACGGATTGGATTGATCGAGCTCGCCACTACGCCCAGGCAGCGGGGCACGGCGGTCCGTCAGATTTCGAGCGCGACGTCAAACTCGAGGCTTTGGTTCCTGTAGTTCGCGGACAACTTCCAGTGTTGGTATTCGCGGACCGTGCCCGCGATATCCGAAATGCCGTTGAATTCTGCGAAACGCAAAAACTAAGAATGATTCTTGCCGGAGGGACGGAAGCTTACAAGGTTAAGGACTTGCTTCGTTCCAAGAATATTCCTGTGATTCTCCGGCCCGTCCTTTCGCAAGTGGATGAAGATGATGACGCCTACGACCGGTTGTTGACCCAACCTGCCGAACTTTCTCAGTCTGGAGTGAAATTTGCCATCGGTAGCTTCGACAACTCCTTTGCGCGCCGACTCGGCCAAAACGCCGCCAATGCGATCGCTCACGGCCTTTCCCCAGAAGAAGGCCTCAAATCGGTAACTCTTTACCCGGCGCAGATTTTTGGTGTTGCCGATCAGGTGGGAACACTGGAAGCCGGCAAAATCGCGAACGTCATTGTCACGAATGGGGATCCATTGGACGTAACAACCGACCTTAAATATCTGTTCATCAAAGGCCAGCTCATGTCGACCGACAATAAGCACAAGCGGCTGTACGAAAAGTATCTCAATCGTCCGAAATCTTGAAACTGAACCTCCACTCGGTTGGCGGCTGGGCACGCGATCAAGTCGAATAATTGCAACTTTTCAGGGAGAACTGCGTTTCTCTCTGTGGGGAACCATGCGAACTCGCTCGTCGATCGCCATCGCTCTGCTGATAGCCGCCTTTTGTTTCGCGCCAGCCTTGCTCGCGCAGGACGCCAACAAAGTAATTGATCAATATGTGAAAGCCGTTGGTGGCAGCGGCAAACTCGCAAAGGTATTGAGCATCAGCATCGAGGGGTCTCTGATCCGCGAGTCGGATGGCAAGACTGGCAGCTTTACGTTCGATTCAAAAACGCCCAATCGATATTATCTGGAGATCATCACCGGCGAACTGCCTGAAATCATTGCTTACAACGGTAAGTCTGCCTGGCATTTGCGTCCTGACGGTGAAGCTGTGACCCTTTTGGGCCAGGACTCGAAAGAGGTCGAAGCAGCGGCGCTGCTCAATAGCATCCACCTCTTGAATCCTAAGAAATATAAGATCGGCGCCGCGGTGGTGAACTCAACGAAAGTGCGTGGGCGCGAAGCGGTCACAATCGAAGTAACCATGCCTACCGGGGTGAAACGTCAATTCTCGTTCGATTCCAACACTCATCTTTTGCTAAGGGAATCAGGAACTACCGGTGGGATTTCACAGGAAATTCTCTTCGATGATTATCGGCCGGAGGGCGGGATTCAGATCGCTCATAAATTACAACTGCAGCGCGGGAATGAGAACTACCAGATCGCCGTCAACCGCGTTGAGATTAACCAGACGATTGGTGAGCGCGTTTTCGATTTCCCTAAAAAATCTCAAGTCAAGTTGCCGGATTTAAAGACGTTGTTCGCTCAAATCGATGCCAATCAGAAGAAGCTTGATAAATTGAAGGAAAATTACACCGGCCGCAATTCCTCGGAAGAAACGGAGATGGACGGTTCCGGAAAGGTCACAAGAGTTAACCGCGAAGAACACACCTTTTTTTATCTGAATGGCGAAGAGGTCTCCACGCTAGTTGCCAAGGATGGCAAGCCGCTGAGTGCGAGCGATCAAGAGAAGGAGAACGAAAAAACAAAAAAACGCATTGAAGAAATTCAGAAGGATCAGGCCAAGAAAGACGAGAAAAATGAGAAAGAAAGTGAATCAGGCAAGACTGAAGGAAAGGACGACGACGATCCGGGAATCGAAGTGTTTTTGCGAACTTCGCAATTTGTGAATCCTCGCCGCGAGCGCTTTCATGGGCAAGACGTCCTGGTGTTCGATTTTGAAGGGAATCCTGAGTACAAGCCGAAAAAACTGGAAGAACGAGTGGTGCAACAGCTTTCGGGGGTCATCTGGATTGACGAAAAGCAACTTGAAGTGGCTCGACTTGAAGCCTACTTCGTGAAAGACGTACGGTTTGCGGGCGGACTTTTGGCGAACTTGCAGAAGGGAACTAGCTTCATTTACGAACAGGCATTTGTGAACAACGAAGTTTGGCTTCCCACGTACGAAGAAGTTCATGTAGGTGTGCGGCTATTGCTCGTTAAGGGATTTAAAGTAAACGAAGTAACCCGCTATTCTGACTACCAGCGATTCAGCGTCGATACGCTTTCGACTATCGGAAAACCAAAAGAGAGTTCAGAGCCGGCTGCGAAACAGCCTTGAATAAGTTGGTTGGACTTTTGCAGCAAGCCATATCATCGACTGGAGCTCATGGTTTGGTCCAGAACTTCGCGGACTTTTTGGGCTAAGAGTGCCGGTGTGAATGGTTTCTGCAAAAATGCGAGGCCCGGCTCCAGAATCCCGCCGCTTGCAATCACATTATCGGTGTAACCCGACATATATAACACGCGAAGGGTGGGATACTTTTGCGTCAACTTCCGCACCAGCTCGCGGCCGCTCATTGACGGCATTACTACGTCGGTTAGGACCAACTGAATGTCGATACCTTGAGTCTGCGTTATTTCTTGTGCATGTTTTGGATCCTCGGCTACCAGCACGTTGTAGCCGTATGACCGTAAAACTGTTTCGGTAAGATCGCGAACGGCTTCGTCATCTTCCACTAGCAGGATGGTTTCCGTACCCTTCTGGGCCGCGCTTCGCAGTCGCACGGGCTCAGCACCATCGGCAGCTTCGTCCAACATTGGCAGGTACACCTTAAATGTAGTGCCCCGACCGAGTTCGCTGTACACCCAGATATAGCCGCCGCTCTGCTTGACGATGCCGTATGTCGTTGCCAGGCCGAGGCCGGTACCTCTCGTGCCGCCCTTCGTCGTGAAAAACGGTTCGAAAATATGTGCAACCGTTCCCGCAGCCATACCGACTCCCGTATCTGAAACGGCGAGCATCACATACTTGCCGGGCTTCACGCTCACGTGTTCTGTCGCATACATCTGGTCCAATTCGGCGTTGCAGGTCTCAACGATGAGTTTCCCACCGTTAGGCATAGCATCCCGAGCATTGACCACAAGATTCATCAAAACTTGTTCGATTTGCGAAGGATCGGCCTTGATGGTGCCTAGTCCACCGCCTAGCGCGGTGTGCATGCGAATATCTTCCTTCATCAGCCGGCGCAGCAACTGCTCCAATCCGCGAACAACACTGTTGAGATCAAGATTCTTGGGATGGAGAACTTGCTTGCGGCTGAACGCCAGGAGTTGCCGGACAAGTGCTGCGGCTCGCTCGCTCGCGTCCTCGATTCGTTCGATGTCATTCCGTAGTGCGGGCTGGCCTTCGCTACGATGGCGCGCGAGTTCGGTGTATCCCTTAATGATGGTCAAAAGATTGTTGAAGTCATGCGCAATTCCGCCAGCCAGCCGGCCAACTGCTTCCATGCGCCGCGCTTGCTGAGACTGCATCTCCATCAGCTTGCGCTCGCTGATATCGACGAGAATACCTTCCATCACCGGATGATTTTCGCTGCCCTGAACAATCACCGCGGTGTCGCTGAGCCAAATGGTGGTGCCATCTTTCCGGGTGACCCGATACTCGGCTTGAAACGAATTGCGCCGCAGTGCCGTAGCTTCAGCTTCGTTTACGATCGAGTGATCATCGGGATGCACGAACCTCAACCAGTTTTCGGAGTCGTCAAGCCATTCATCCTGAGAGTATCCGAGGATGGCTTCAATCTGAGGACTGACGTAATACCACCGGCCATTCACGCCCGGTTCAGCGATATAGCTGATGGCGGCAACCTTTTCGACGATCATTCGATATTTAATTTCTGCTTCTGCCCTGGCTTGTTCCGCGTTGCGACTGGCTGTCAAGTCCCGGCTCAGGAGTACCACTCCGCCTTCAGGTAGAGAAGTCACAGCTAGTTCAACTGGTGTGCTTGTTCCTTGGGAGCGCGCAACAGTGACTACCCCATACCATCGACCGTTCGTCTTCAAGCCGGCACTTATGTCCTCAGGATTCACGCCCTCAAACTGCTGAGTCGTGACGAGTTCCCACTTTCCACCTATCATTTCATCGCGGCTTGTCCTGCCTAACATTTCCGCGTATCCGGTGTTCACGTAGGTATATTTTCCGGTGGCGTCGATAATTGCCATTCCGTCTACCGCTGAGTCCAAAGCGTATGCCTGTTTTCGAACGATCTCAGCGTTGCGCGATTGGCGATAATCGCTGATGGCCATGCGCGCCGCATAACAAATTACGGAAAGAGAAAGCAGGGAGTATCGAAGTGTGGCCCACTCTGACCCTAAACCGGCGGAAAGCAGAAAAACCAGGACGGGCGCGACTCCAAATAAAGCGTTGGTGAGAATTGTCTCGCCGATGGTCTTAAATCGGAGTGTCGAGCTTGAAAGTGGAGGAGTCGCGGGCCTCCACTGCGCCGCCCACAAAGCTGCCCACAGGAGAGGAACAGTCCATAACAGGTCGAGAATCGTTCCGGTCTGTGCTTCTTGCTGCAATTGCAGATAATTCGCGATCGTTGAGGCTGTCGCATAAATTCCAAGATATAAAGCTAAACCGCCGTAGAGACGCTTTGCTTCGGCCGAGGTCGTCAGCGACATTCGTATTCCGGCGAGCGCGAAGAGCGCAAACCCTTCACCCGCCATGACAAGATACTCTCGGATCAGAGCTTCATGCGGCGTCAGCGAAAGCGAGGGCACGTAGTAGAGCCCGGCAAAAATGAACAAGAAGACCAGAACGATCTGGACTGCGTCCAACAAGAATCCAAAATCCAAGTCTTTCGTTTCGCGATCCTGACCGAGCAATACCGCCATCGCGAAAAACGCACCCTGCGTGTCGAACAGAAATCTCACGATGGAAAGTTCCGGCGGTTCTTGACGCAGTACGACTTCATAGTAGGTCCAGCCAAGGTCGGCGATGCCAAAGATTGCGAGTCCCGCACCGACCAAAATCCAGAACGACCGGGTGAATCCCAAGCCTCGTTTCGAGGCTTGCAAGCACATTGCGGCTGCGACAAAACTGGAGAAGATTTGCAGGATGTTCCCGGACAAGGCGCCAGCAGCGGACTTCCCTAGAACTAGTACCTGGACGATATGGAGAGCAATAATCGCCGAGGCCAGGATGGACAGTTTCCGTGGCATTTGGTTTGCGTACGATTTCCGAAGCCAGTTTCGAATGCTACCAGATTATTGAAATTTACTAATCCCGCGCATCCTGGCACCAAGATTGTTCCTAAAACGCAAAGATTTTCCCGACGTCACAGGAGCTGCAAAGAATGGATCTTTGACTGCAAAAACCCCCAGTTACCGTCCTTCGAACGGGTACCGATCCAGAGCCTGAACCGCGGCCGCAACGTTTCGCCGCAAGGCGATCGTGTTCACGGATGGCCGTTTGCCGAAGCGCTTCAAGACGGCTATCTGCGTCGTCAACATGTCACCTTCCTGCACAGCGGCGATCGCGCGTTTGGCTTCATGCTCCACTCGTTCCATGGCGTCGCTGATAAACACGCGAGCGGCATCAATCATCGGCTGGTTTGCAGCTTCACCTTTGGCGGCGGCAGCTTTCTGGGCGCGCAGCAGGCATGACTCCATCGCATAGACCTCCATCACGATGTTCGCCATAGATGCCACGAGCTCCTGCTCCTCAGCGAGTTTCTCGCGGAACTTTTGCACTGAACCACCGGCGGCCTGCAGAAATATTTTTTTTGCGTTTGCGACGACGCGTGCTTCCTCCGCCAACACTCCTTCCGGCGCCTCTTCGAAGGACGGGCCCGCAAGGATTTCGTCCGCCAACTTCATCGCGGCGGGAATCAGCGGCAACTGTCCACCCATCGCACGCTTCATCAGCATTTGCACGATCAACATGCGATTGATCTCGTTAGTACCCTCGAATATGCGGTTGATGCGCGAGTCGCGATAGGCACGGCAGACCGGATAGTCTTCGTGAAAGCCGTAGCCACCGAAGATTTGCACGGCTTCGTCAACGACGTAATCCAGCATCTCGCTTCCATACACTTTGGCGATTGAGCTCTCGATCGCATACTCTTCCAGAACTTTCATGGAGTGTGCGACTTTGTCACCGGTCGCCGCTGACATCATGTTCTCGATATTTCCGGCGCTGCGGTAAACCATGGATTCAACCGCGAAAATCTGAATCGCCATCTCTGCGAGTTTTTCTTTCATCAATCCGAAGTCGCCGATCTGCTTGCCAAATGCTTTTCTTTCTTTGCTGTACTTTGACGCCGTCAGCAAAACATGTTTTGCACCGCCGACTGCACTCGCCCCTAAGGTGAATCTGCCCGAATTTAGAATATTGAACGCGACGATGTGCCCACGGCCGATCTCGTGAAGCAGATTTTCTTTTGGGACTTTGCAGTTTTCCAGGAAGACCGGCGTCGTTGAGCTGCCGTGAATTCCCATCTTGTGCTCTTCATTGCCAGGTTTGCAGCCCGAATAGGTCCGTTCCACGATGAACGCGGAAAATTTTTCGCCGTCCACTTTTGCGAAAACGATGTAGAGGTCAGCGAATCCGCCGTTGGTGATCCACATCTTCTGGCCGTTTAGGACGTAATGCGTGCCTTCGCTGTTTAGTTCAGCGCGAGTGAGGGAATTCTGTGCGTCAGAGCCGGCTTGCGGTTCGCTTAAGCAGTACGCTCCGATCAATTCGGCCGTAGCCAGCTTCGGCAGATACTTTCTCTTTTGCGCTTCCGAACCGAAATAAACGATGGGCAACGTTCCAATTCCCGCATGCGCTCCGTGCGTAACGGCAAATCCGCCATAAATGGAAAGTTTTTCTGTCAGAACCGTCGTTGCAATCTTGTCTAATCCTGCTCCACCGTATTCCTCCGGAACGCCGCCACCCATCAGGCCAAGTTCGCCGCCCTTCCTGATCAGCTCGGGCATCAGTCCCGGTTTCTTGCTCTCCAGTTCCTTCGCGAGTGGTAAGACTTCTTTCAAGACAAATTCTTCCGCGGTCTGGCCAATCAGCCTTTGATCGTCGGTCAAATCGGCGGGCGTAAACACGTCTTGCGGGGCAGGCGACTCCAGCAGAAAACTTCCGCCCTTTGCCGCAGTCTTGCTAACGACGGTGGTTGCCATGGCACGCCTCCGAACGGTGGACTCAATAAAGCTGAAGAGATTAAGGACGAAACGTTGTTACGACGGGATTGTACTCCGGGGCTCGAAGGGTCGCAATTAAACCTCAGTACCATGCTGCTTCGCGTTATTTTCGCGGCCTTAGTCGCGGACAGTCCCGCGGTGAATCATATCGCTAGAATTTCAATTGACAAATCTATTTTTCCGTTCATGATGTCCGCATGGCTCGCACGCAAGTCCGAATTCGCAGGTGCCTCCCGCGAGCCGGGGCCAGGTCCGCAGCGCGCCCCAGCTCCTTGTGTTTGGTTCGCGACGCCGAAGTTGCCTACTCCTTGCTTCATCCCATCCGGCGTCTGATCCTCCACTCGCTGCGCGAGCCTGACTCGGCCGCTGGCCTGGCCCGGCGCCTGCACATGCCTCGACAAGTATTGAACTATCACGTAAACGAAATGGCGCGGGCGCGGCTTTTGCGTCCTGCCGGGCGGCGCAAGCGGCGTGCTCTGTTCGAACAGTGTTATGTGGCGAGTGCCGTGGGTTACATGTTGTCATCGGAGATTTTGGGGCAACTTGCGCCGGTTTCGCTCGCCGTGCAGGACCGCTTTTCAGCGGAGGCACTCCTAGGAATCGCGGCTCGGATGCAGTCGGAAGTCGGCTACGCAGTGGAACGTGCCGAGGCTGCCGGAAAGCGGCTGGCAACTCTTTCACTTGCGAGCGAAATTCATTTTTCGTCGTCCGAACAACGCGCTCAATTTTCCAAAGCGATTGAGCAAGCAGTATTGTCCGCAATTCAACGCTTTACGAGTCCGGTGCACGGTGCAAACAGCGAAGACGAAGCTGTGGCTCGTCCGTATCGCCTGGTCCTTGGTTGCTATCCGATTCCTGTAGGGGCAGGAGTTCGAGCCGCCGTAGATGATGAATAATCGCCAAATTCCCGAAAACGTTTGAAAAAAATCGACGAGGTAGCTTTATGTCTGAAAGCGAATACAAGACGCGGGGGCAAAAAGAACGGCAGTTGAAGAAGCAGATCGAAGTGTCCGCGCCGATTTCGGAAGTCTGGAAATCGCTTACCGATGCGGCCGAACTTGTGAAGTGGTTCGCGATGGATGCTCGAGTTACGCCCGGTGTCGGTGGAAAGATTTACCTCTCCTGGGGACCTGCCTGCGAAGGCGAGGCGGAAATCATTGCGTGGGAGCCGGGTAAACGGTTTGCCTGGAAAGAACCGTTTGCAGTGATTGAGTTCATTCTTGAAGCGCGCGGCGAAAAAACACTCGTTCGCCTGGTGCAAAGCGGTTTTCTCGGAAACGAAGATTGGGAAAATGAGTGGTTCGAATCGACGGATCATGGATGGGACTTCATGCTTCTCGGGCTGAAGTACACACTCGAGAAACATCGCGGAGAATCGCGCCAGGTTGCATGGCCTCGCATCAGCTCTGCCTACGCGCGTGAAGAAACCTTCCGGCGCTTGCTGACTCCGGGGTCGCTTTTCGCAAACGGCGCCGATTCACTTTTAACAGGCAGGCCATTCCATCTAACTGCCTCGGATAGCTTGAAATATTCTGGCACGACAGAATTCGTTCGTGTCAATCGCGGCGTCTGCGTGTCCATTCGCGAATTGAATGACGCGTTGCTATGGATCACGATCGAAGGCCCGCCCGGGAAAATCGAAGCGCAGATGTGGCTCTCCGCGTTCGGTCTACCGCAAGCGCAGCTTGACGACTTTTACTGGTACTGGCAAAAGCGGTTAAAGGAAGTACTCGCGTAGCTAGAATCCATCTCGGACTCTCGGAACGAAGGGTGAACGGAGATGAAGACCAATTTGCGTAACGCGCTAATGCAGTTTTCGCTCTTGTCATTCTCTTGGTGACTTCATGGCACGCGACCAGGTCCCATCTGCTGAAGCCTACCGCTCTCAGGCATCCCGAAATGGATCGCCTTCAGGCGCTCTATCTCGGTACGTCGGACTACAGGGAAACCTCCCGGTGTACAAGACGCTCTTGTCTATCGAGGCGAGCTCACCACGGAAGGAATGAAATTCAAGCTGCGCAATGTAACGCGCCCCGTCGCGCCGAGCAAAATAGTCGGCGAAGAGTACATCGCGCCCGAAGGGAGAAAGGGACTACAGTCTCTCGATAATTCCCGCTGCGCCCATGCCGCCGCCGATGCACATCGTCACCATTCCGTAGCGAGCGCTTCTCCGCTCGAGCTCACGCACAATGCTTGCCGTTAACTTTGCTCCCGTGCACCCGAGCGGATGCCCAAGCGCGATCGCGCCGCCATTAGGATTTACTCTGGTTGAATCGAGACCGGCTTGCTGAATCACTGCCAGCGATTGCGCCGCAAACGCTTCGTTAAGCTCAATGACTGCAATGTCATCGAGCTTCAGCCCGGCCAACTTCAGGGCCTTCGGAATCGCGCTTACCGGACCGATTCCGAATTCTTCCGGCAAACATCCGGCCGTCGCATATCCGACGAACCGCGCGAGCGGCTTCACACCGAGCGCCTTCGCGCGCATATCGCTCATCACGACCACCGCGGCGGCGCCATCGCTCATGGGAGAACTATTTCCTGCCGTCACTAATCCTTTTACGTGAAACGCGGGCTTCAGCTTGGCCAAAAGTTCGAGCGAAGTATCGGCGCGCGGCAATTCGTCCGTTTCGAATTTCAGCGATTGCGTTGCGGGCTTCAGTTGCTTCGACTTCGAACCGTTTCCATTCCCATTTAACGGCAGAGAAGTCGTTTTTACTTCCACGGCCAGTATTTCATCCTTGAATTTCCCCGCGGCTATCGCAGCGACAGCTTTGCTGTGCGAATTCATGGCAAACTGGTCTGCGGCCTCACGCGAAATCCCAAATTTACGCGCGATGTTCTCTGTCCCTAGTCCCATGTTGATGTACGCGTCGGGATAATTGTCCACTAGCCACGGATTCGGCGAAATCTTGTTTCCGCCCATTGGCACCATGGACATCGATTCCGTGCCGCCCGCGACGATAACTTCGGCGCCGCCGCCGCGCACGCGGTCCGCGGCCAGCGCAATCGCCTGCAAACCGGAAGAACAAAACCGATTAATCGTCATCGCGGAAGTCTCGACGGGCAGTCCTGCACGAAGCGCCGCGATTCGCGCCACATTCATGCCTTGCTCGCCCTCGGGCATCGCACAACCCAGAATGACATCGTCAACTTCGCTGGCGGAAAGTCCTGGCACCCGCGCAATTGCCTCGGCAATCACGAGCGCCGCCAAATCGTCTGGCCGCGTTGCGCGCAAAGTGCCCTTATACGCCCGTCCGACCGGCGTTCGAACAGCGGAAACAATCACAGCATCTGGCATGTCCTGCCTCTTTCCGTCAAACTCTCTTGCATTCTTCGCCCGTGCAAGCGAAATTGCAAATCAAGGCGCAAGACTTATTTCTTGCGGGGCGTTTTGGTGGCCGTTCCCCTTTTGGGAATAAAAATTGTTCCGGGTGGTTCAATGCCAAATTTCTTCGAATAATTGCCCTGATTGACGGCGATTCCGACTCTGCCTCGCGAGTCAATGTAAAGAAGCGACTCGCCGACGGGAACGTTCATGAATGTTTTTACGAACGGCATCGTCACAGGTTTCTGGTTTATCTCCACGGTGACTTTGTCGCCCAACACGTAGCCGAGCGACTCAAAGTCTTCGCTCGAAATATTGCTGATCAACGAACCATACGGATCATCCAACCCGATGATTTCGCCGTAGGCTCCTTTAGCATCGAGCGTCGCAGTCTTCGGAGTCAGCCGAATAAGCTGCGCTACTTCCG
The DNA here is from genome assembly GCA_963781385.1 of uncultured Acidobacteriota bacterium. Taxonomy (GTDB): domain Bacteria; phylum Acidobacteriota; class Terriglobia; order Acidiferrales; family UBA7541; genus Acidiferrum. Next base: position 251,369 of record CAWAFN010000001.1, read on the forward strand.
GTCCCGCGATTGTGTAATCCCAGCCTTCCGCAAGATGCGCGGCCGCTGGAGAAAAAATATCGCGCCCGTGAAATGTCGAAGAAACCGCTGCCTGGATCATCCAACTTTGATTCGTAATTTCTCGCGCGCCCTCGAGCCCATCGCGCTCGATCACTGCGGTAATCAATCCATTGTCCGGCAGCACGAAATACTGGCCCTTCTTGGACTTTACGATCACCGCCTTGCGCGAAGTTCCAACGCCCGGATCTACGACGACAAGGAACACCGTGCCCGCCGGGTAGTATGGAGTCACTCCAAACAGCTCACGCGAAGCTTCTTCAATCTGGAAAGGTGTCACTTGGTGCGTGATATCCATAATCCGCGCGTTCGGCGAAATTCCAACAATCACCGCCTTACAGATGGCGACGGCGTCGTTGGCGGTGCCGAAGTCCGTCATGAACACGATAGTCGGTTTGCGGGTCTGTTGAGGCGAAAGGTCCGCCGGCTTGGGAGCTGCTCCGCAGCCAGAACTGACGATCGCAACCAACAACAAGAATTGGATGCCACGTAAGCGAAGCCAGAGTTTCATCGGCGATTCCCTTCAATTCCTCCTTTAGTATATGCGGAACGATTTCAATTGCATCCATCGCGAAAGCTCCAGGAATGCGTAGGAACTTCCCAGCTCTTCAAGTAGAATTTTTCTGCCGTTAGCAAGGGCTCTTCCCAGTTCCGCCTGCGCCTGGAACCAAACCCACGTTTTTCATGCAAGGAGATTGTGAATGCGTCGAATGCTCGCTCTGACGTTGCTATCGCTGTCTGTTCTCGCTGTCTCAATTCGCGCGGACCAAGTCACGCTAAAAAACGGAGATCGCCTCACTGGGACCATCGTCAAGACGGATGACGATGCCAAAACTCTTCTGATCAAGACCGACCTTGCGGGAGACGTAACAGTACCGTGGGATTCAGTCACAGCAATCGTATCGTCACAACCGCTGCACCTGACGCTCTCCGACGGAAAGGTGATAGTAGGTACGGTCACCACCACTGATGGAAAACTGGAAGTGGCCACCAAAGACGCTGGTGAAGTCTCCACGCCGCCCGCTGCTGTGAAGACGATTCGCAACGACGCGGAACAGACTGAATACGATCGGCTCCAGCATCCGGGGCTTCGTGATTATTGGGCGGGGCTTTTTGACCTCGGTCTGAGTGTGACAGAAGGCAACTCCTCGACTACGGCTCTCACAATAGCCGGCAAAGCGTCGCGCGTGGTTCCGAAAAACAAATTCACGATGTATTACACGCAGGTCTATTCTAAAAACAGTGGCCAGGATCCCGCGATCGTGAACGCAAACGCGATCCACGCCGGCCTTAGGGATGAGTTCAACCTTACCGCTCGTCTTTACGTTTTCGTGTTTACAGATTTCGACTCCGATCAACTGCAGCACTTGGACCTTCGGAACGTAATCGGAGGCGGCTTGGGATATCACGTGATCAATACCAAGAAAATCCAATTCGATGTATTTGGTGGCGGAAGCTTTAATCAGGAGTATTTCGGTCCTTATGTCACGGAAAACCCAGCTCCGCCACCCGACTTCGTGGCCGTAGCCTCACAGTCGCGTCACGCCGCGGAGGCCCTGGTAGGCGAGTCGTTGAGCACAAAGTTGGGGCCGCGAACCACGTTAAGCGAGCAACTTACGTTTTTCCCCAACCTCAGTTCTATTGGCGATTACCGCATCACGTTCGACGCCAATTCGACGACCAAGATCAAATCGTGGCTCGGCTGGCAAGTAACCTTCACCGACCGCTACATCTCCGACCCGCCCTTGGGGCTCAAAGGCAACGATTTGCTGCTCTCCACTGGATTACGGTTGACGTTCGGCAAGGGAATATTCTAAAACCTAGCCGGCCCGCGCCAACTCTTTATAAGGGAGGCTGATATGAGTGGATTAGTGTATTGGATCATCGTGGGTCTGATTGCCGGTTGGCTTGCCGGCCAAGTAATGAAAGGTGGAGGCTACGGGATTGTTGTCGATATCATCCTCGGCATTCTCGGTGGAGTGCTCGGCGGATGGATTTTCGGGATGCTCGGTATAGGGTCAGGCGGCGGAATAATCGGTGGCATCATCGTTGCGTTTATCGGCGCGGTAATTCTGGTCTGGATTACACGATTGCTGAAAAAAGCTTAGCGACGATCCGTCGGTCGTACTTCCAAAAAACAAGTCGTAGGTTGCAGCCTCCAAAGTCAACCGCGCCAGCCTGCCGGGAAAAGCAGCAGACTGGCGCGATTTTTGTCGGGGGTAAATTTATTTCGCTGAAACTTTGTCGGGGTGAGTTGCCAAATACCATTCGGGAGTTGGCGCGCGCAAATACTTCAGCCGCAGTTGAGCCGACTCTGCGCCCATTCCGTCCCCCGTCATTTCTCGAGCAGTAGCCAGCCGTTTGATCGCCAGTGGAGAGTGTGGATCAGCCGAAAGCTGGTCTTCTGCACTCTGAAAGTCGTGGCGCGCGAAGAACACGTATCCTTTTGCAGATTCAAAGCAATTTCCCACAATCAAATCTCGTGATTTGGCAGCAAGTAATTCCAGCTTGGTAATCGCAGCGTCCGCAGCCTGAAGCTGCTGCAGTTCCGCATGAATGCGAGCTTCGTCGCGCAAAACGGCTGCGAGTGACGTGTTTCGATCGGCACCGATCATTCCTGGGACCGGAACGGAGTAAATTTTCTCCATCGCCTGAAGTCGTTCGATCTTTTCGCCCGGTTCGGCCGCCAGGAGAGCGCGAGTTTCCTGGACCTCGAATACCGAATACGGGTCTTTCAAGACTTGCGCCTTCTCGTCTAGCTCAGCAAGGGCCTGGAGCCCCGCGGTCTTGTTGCCTTCCCAGAAGTTCACCATCGCCTTCTGAAATTCGATATGCATCCTGTCGCGATCATTGTTCGCCATCAGCCAAGCCTTGTGGTATTCCGCGCGCGCATTTTCGAATTTGCCCATCAATGTGTAAGTATCGCCAAGTCCAATTTGCGATGTGATGAAGTTCGGCGTGATTTTCAGAGCTGCGGAGTAGTGTTCAAGCGAACCCTTGTCGTCGCCTGCGTATCGCGAAACTTCGCCCAGGGAATCCTCAGGGTTTGGCTGACCAGGCTGCAGTTCGACATAACGTTTCAAATAAGCGAGCGCTTTTGTCGCATCGGGATCACCCGTTTCCACTTTCGCATAACCAAGCATGTTGAAAGCCGGAGCAAAGTTCGGGTCGATCTTGATGATCTGCTCCATCATTCGAACCGAGCGGTCATAGTCCTGTTGAAAATAGAGCCACTCGGACGTCAGATAGAGCGCATGCGTGTCCTTTGGAAACCGCGCCAGCAGTTCGTTCATGGAAACGATAGCTGGCAGCATGTCGCTTTTCTGAACTGACGTAAGAAACTTGACGAGTAATTGCTCATCGGCAGACGCTTTCGAAACCAATGCTTCAGCTTTGTGAAGAGCCTGTACATTTGGCTGGGTACGCCGCGACGCAAACGACCACACCGCATATGCCAACGCAAAATCTGGATCTTTTTCGGTAGCTTGGCGCGCGCTCTGTTCGGAGCGATCCAGTAGCACGTTCTCGTATTGATCCAACGCCACTTCAACCAACCTGCGCGCGTCCGCAGATTTCGTGGAAACCGCGAACGCAAATACATGCGGCACGCTTGCTGCTGGAGCTGCAACGATAGTCGGCTTCGCCGAATCTTCAGTGATGCTTGCCGACTGTTGCGCTCTCGCGCCTGCCGCTCCCGCGCTGAGGCCCGCAATCGCAAATACCGCCAGTTTCCTCAACGAACGATTCATGGCTGCACACACTCCGCGGCGCTCTGCGCCGACCTGAGCCCATAAAAATTTCTGCTCAGCCAAGGTAGCTGGCACTGGCATGCGCGCGTAACTGGCCCAGCGGTCAGGTGTGCTCGGCAGTCAATCGGAGTGCATTTTTGGCGACAACGCCGATTTGTTCCAATTGGATACTTGTTCGTCCCGTGCCGCCGGACGATACTTCGAAAAAGCACCTCGAAAGGTTTGTGGGAATGAATCAGAGATTGTTCGGGAAATTACTTCGAAGCGTAATCGCCTTTTTGGTGTGGGCATGCGTGTCCATGCCGGCGGTGCCGGCGATCAAGAACATGGCCGTGATTGCATCCTCGAGCAGCAAACTCACAGACATTCCCCTCGCCGACCTGGTGAAGTTTTGCAAGGGAACTACAAAAGCGTGGCCGGACGGCAAAAGCTTCCTGATCATTCTCAAGAATCCTGATGCGCCCGAAATGCATGTTCCTTTGCAACGTCTGTTTGGCGGCAGCCCTTCCGAGGCGAAAGCCTCCATCGCAAAATTGAATGAAACCCACGTGGTCGTGAAGGTCGTTGATACTGACGATGATTTGTTGCATGCCGTCGATTCAACACCCGGTGCCATCGGCATCGTTGACGTTTATTCGATCAACAGCTCGGTGAAAGTCTTGCGTGTGGATGGAAGACTTCCGTTTGACGTCGGCTACGCCCTGAAGGGCAACTGAGTCCCGCGCTTTAATTCCCGTCAATCGAAGCAGAGCACCGCTTGGCCCAGCGACAATCGGCTCGGAAATACCGCCTGCCTCGCACGCATCGCGACTACGGTCGATACCGAGCGTATATTCGAACCGCAGGTCCGTCACCGTCGACAGCACCATGGTTGGCCGCGTTCTCAATCCAAGCAACCAGTAGCAGCGCACCAACGGCTCCAGAACGAGGAAACCGGGTGGACTTATCAGGCGCAAAAGGCGATGGGATACCACCCTCACCTTATTGTGCCGCCGTCGAGACCTCTCTATCTTTCGCATCGCTAGCCAGAAGTGAGCCAGAAGTGCGATTGGCCCGAGCGTGAAGCTGCAACGAAGTTGGCGTCCAGCCTTATTGCAACTTAGGAATCACTCTTAAGCCCTTCGCAACTCTTCCGGCGGGTCAAATACAGCTCATTTTAACCTGCCCGAAAGGCCAGGTTTTCCACAGGTAGTACAGCGAAGATCCAGCAAAGATCCTGGACGCGTTTCTGGGTGCTGTAATTTGTTATAAATAAGCCACTTGCACTGCTTCAATTTGGGTAGGCCGGTACTAGGAGACTCGTTTGGGCTCGAAAATGTGACCTCTGTACCATAGCAGGTGCCTGGCCCATCCTGTCTAATGGTACAGGTCGAAGGAATAAAAGACCGTTAGTACAGGTAGTGCATCAAATAGCCAGACATCAAGGTTCTTTAAACGGGCTCGGAATAGAGGACAGAATGAAATCCAAAGACAACAGCCGCAAATGGATGTGGTGGTTCTTGGGACTCGTCGTGGCCATGCAGCTCTATTTCGTCCGTGAACTCCTGGCGGCTTTTGCCTTATTCGCTTTGGGATTTGGAGTAATCGCGGCTATGATCGGCGTCGTTTATATGCTTCACCAGGGATGGGCTGTTGCGGTCGAACGTTTGGCTGCCAGCCAGCACCCGGCGGTTGCGTTTGCTAAGCGGCATGCCAACTTCGTTGAAGATTTCGCCCGTCGCGGCGCGGTTGCGACGGTTTCCGGAGCGGAAGAGTTGGCCAAGCGCGCAGTTCGTCGCGCGGGCTCTGCCACTGCTCGTTGACTCATCGAGTTTGTTCGTAAGGGGGCCACTTGTTGAGCTGAACTCCTGCAGCTTCGACCAGTGACTTGCAATACTGCATCATAAAAAGAGAGCCAGTCGCCCTGAGCAAGCGATTGGCTCTTTTTCTTTTCCCCGTTAGCGCCGAATGGAAACTGCAGGTCAGCGCAGTCTTATTTCTTTGCTGCCGGTTTTCCCAGAATGTTGTTCGGATCGCTGGGAACGCGTGTGTAGTCCGCGGGCACCGTGAAAAGCGATGGGTCCAGCGGCACATCCGAGAACGATGTCACTTCGATGGTCATCTCGATCAGCGAACCTGGTACCGATGGTGGTGGCGGCGGGTTCGAAGCGCTTGACCCCGCATTTGGATCTGCCGCCGGCGCTTCGTCTTTCTTCTTCCTCTTTCCAAACATTTGACCAAGTCCCTTAACGACTGCATCGGATGCACTTGTCGGCGGGCCGCTGGACGCGCTCGACTGTTGCGAATCCTGACGCTGCGAGTCCGTGGTCGATCCTTGCGCGCCGACCATGGTCATGCTCAGGTACTGCAGCAATGGCAGTCCTTTATAGAGCGACTCGTTTTTCTGCAGCTCTGCCATCCCTTGCGACACCTGGGGATTTACGGTGATCCCCGTTGGCGGAACCCAATTCACCTCTTTCGCCATCTTTTTATAGAAGTCCCCTACCTCTTGGTATCCCGAAACGCCCGGCGCAATCCACGAATCGACAGTAGTGGACATTGTTCCCGAAGCTGGCCCGCTTGGCTGCTGCGCCGCCGGTTTGGCCGTCGGGCGTCTGAGTCGCCGTCACTTCCATATCAATCTGCATCTTCATTTCATTCGTCAATTGGCCGTTGATCATGCGGCCCGTAGCACCCGGTGTCGCACTGACTTTCGCGTTCAGGTTCACCTGGGTGTTATCAGGCTTGCCGTCTTTCATCTTATGCTCCTGCATTTTTGCCTTTTGCTCCTCCGCCGCCTTTTTCAAGGCGTCGCGAATCTCATCGAACGTCGCTTGCGAATAGGTTTTCTTTACCGGATCGATTTCGATGACCAGTTTCTTGTCCAGATCGAATATTTCGATCGAACCATCCGTCCGCTCGATCTTCATCACGTTGCCCCTCACGTATTTCGTGGTACTTGTCGGTTTCAACGATTGCGAAGCTTGCTTGTTGAAAACGCTGGCGAACTTCACCATGCTCTTCAGCGAGCCGCCGGTAATCTTGGATGTGTCCGTATACTTGAAATCGGCACGTGCCGGTACACAACCGGAGAGCAATAGTAGGCAAAGCAGAGCGGAACAGGGTTTCTTCACAAGGCCTCCAGGAGCGATGTTGGTTTTCAATTGGCTAAAGGCGTAGGCTGAATCGCCTGGCCATGGAAAGTTCTGTCAAAGAGAGTAGTCGACCAGGAAGTGGCAGCGCAACGATTCGAACGGCGAACGTTCCGAAGAATTACTTCGAAACTGCCAAGATAAAATACGACTGCCGCTCCCTGACCGGTACGATCGGCCAATCTGGAAGCGGCCGTCTGCTATTTCAATTGCTTAAAGTGAGCGCAGCGCGGAAGCCACCGGCATGGACGCCGCTCGGATTGCCGGGAGCAACCCGCCCACCATTCCCATGGCCAGGGCGAACAAGATGCCCTGTAACATCAGGTCGGGCGTAATCTTGAATGCGAATGCTAGGTTTGAAAACGTCTGGAAGTTCATGGTGCTAGTCGTCAATCCGTTAAGCGGTAGAACCGCGATGCAGCCCAGTACTCCGCCGACGAAGGCGATGAGCAATGATTCGATCAGAAACGAGAAAACGACCGCAGCGCCGTTGAATCCGACCGCCCGCATAGTCGCAATCTCGCGCCCGCGTTCAGAAACCGCCGAGTACATCGTATTCAGCGCGCCAAAAACAGCACCGATCGCCATGATTGCGGCGACGAGCCCTCCTAGTACTGTAATCAGCGTGGTCATCGTGCGCGACTGCTTTGCGTAATAATCCACTTCCCGTACCACATCCACATTCAGTCGGGGATCGGAAGTAAGCGAGTCTTTCAGTGTCTGGAACGATTGCGGCGACTGAAGGTGCACTGTTACAGATTGGAAGATGTTCGACGGCCGCTTAAGCATTTCGTTCAGAACGTGCGAATCGCACCATATCTCGGAATCGAAGGCCGAGCCGCCCGCATCGAATATCCCAACGACTTTCCAGTTTCCGCCGCCAAAGCTAATATTGTTTCCGAGCGTCAGCCCGGCATAGGTCTTCGCCGCGTTTTTCCCTACAACCAGTTCAGAAACGCCGGGTGCAAACATCCGTCCCGTCGAAATTTTGGCGAATTTTCTGATTTCGAGGACGTTTGGTGCCACGCCGCGAACCTGTACGTTGGCGTCCGTGCCTGTGCTGATCAGCGGGAAGGGCATTACGCCTACGACCTCCTGGGTCACAAGAGGTCCATTCGAACCGCGTGCGATCCCCGGAGCATCTGCGATGACCTTCACGGAATCAAGCGTCACGCCTCCCATCATTTCACTTGGCGACCCGGCTCGCATGATTAATGCATTGTCGGTTGAGCCGGAAGCGACCAGTGTGGCTTTAAATCCGTGTGCCAGTGACAGCATCGCGACAAATACGCCGACGGTACCGGCTATGCCCAGAACCGCGACAATCGTCGACGTCCACCGCGCCTTAACGCTTCTTACGTTGTAAATCAGTGGTATCGCCACGTTCAAACCCTCCGCAGCGCGTTCACCACGCGCATGCGCATTGCACCGATTCCCGGCAGCAGTCCGCTGATGATTCCAACCGCGACTGCAACCAACAAGCCCAACGCGAGAATGGATGGCGCAAGAATCAAATTCGGCAACAATCCGTTCAATGCTTTACCGAGAGCGGGCACGGCGATGGTCGCAAGCAGAAGTCCCAGAAGGCCCCCGATCACAGAAATCATCAACGACTCGGCAAGCACGAAAAACAGAACTGCGCGATCGGAAAAGCCGATCGCTTTGAATACGGCCAGTTCTGAAGTTCGCTCTCTCACTGAAATCGCCATCGTGTTGCCCGTGACCAGCAGTAGCGTGAAAAATACCACTACACCGATCGACAGAATCAGGAAGCTGATGTTGCCGAACTGTTTTACCCAGTTTGCGGCAAACGCCGATTCAGTTTGTGTCTTTGTTTCAAACGGCGAATTTGCAAATTCGTCGTCAATTGTTTTTGCCACGCGCACCGCGTCGTCAGGGCTGTCCAGCCGCAGCACGTACCATCCGATTTGGCCTTTCACCCGATCCGGCACGCGCTCCTCGAAGTAGTCCCACTGAAACCAAAACTGCGTTTCATCGTCTTGCGGCCGCTTTCCGTGATAAATGCCAACCAAATTGAATTCCCACGAGCCGCCGCCATACAACGTCGTCTTGATCGGAATCCGGTCGCCGATTTTCCAGTGGAATCGTTCCGCGGTTCTCGCGCCGGCGATTGCGCCCGTCCGGTCATTGACGAATGCCTTCCATTGATCGTCCGGTACGATGAGTTCGGGGAAAACTTTCCGCTGATTCTCCGGATCGATCACGAACTGCGGAAAGAAATTCTTTTCATCCTGATAGATTCCGCCAAACCAGTTGTTATGTGTAACGTTCTTCACGCCGGGAATGCGCGCAATCTTGTCGCGATAGGAAAGTGGCAACGGGTTAATGATCGAAGTGCGGTTGATGGTCACCAGCCGGTCCGCGCCGGCCACGTCGGCCCCGCGTCCGAATGCGTCCTTTACGACCGCGAGGAACGCGAAAAGAAAAAGCGCCACTGCGAACGAACCGATGGTCAGCATCAACCGGACTTTTTTCCGGAACAGGTTCGCAAAAATCAGTCTCGCGTATTTCATGCAACTCCTCCTGCCAGCGCGTTTTGCTGCAACTTCGATCCTTCCACGAGCACGCCTTTTTCAAGGTGCAGGGTGGTATTTGCGCGATCCGCCACCACCGGGTCGTGCGTCACCATCAATACCGTTTTTCCATGTTTACCCACCAGTGCTTCGATTAGTGCCATGATTTCCGTCGCGCTCTTGCGGTCCAGATCGCCCGTGGGCTCGTCGCAGAGCAAGAACGTCGGGTCGGAAACAATCGCTCGCGCAATCGTCACGCGCTGTTCCTGTCCGCCGGAGAGTTGCCGCGGATAGTGATGCATTCTGTCGGAAAGACTAACCACCGACAGAGCCGTCTCCACGTGCTGCTTCCGCTGCGCTTTCGACAACTTCGTCAGCAAAAGTGGTAATTCAACGTTTTGAAACGCGGTCAGCACCGGAATGAGGTTGTACATTTGAAAAATGAATCCCACGTGCCGTGCGCGCCATTGCGTCAGCTTGCTGGCAGACATACTCGTCACTTCGTCTCCGTCCACGGAAATATGGCCTGATGTGGGCACGTCTAGTCCACCGAGCAAATTGAGCAGGGTCGTCTTTCCCGAACCGCTGGGTCCCATGAACGCCACAAAGTCACCTTTGTCCACGTCAAGATTCAGCCCCTGCAGCACGGAGATACTCTCTCCGCCGCGCTTGTACGTCTTGTTCAAACCGCGCACTTGAATCAGGGCTGAAGAACTTCCGCTATTGTCCACGCGAATCATGCGTCGCTCCTTCGGGTTTCAGGGATTTGCTCCAGAAGCCTTGAAGGAATACTCTCCAGGGCTTGGTATTGCTCTGCAAAGTCCTTGCCAGATCCAGTTGAATTTCCAACTGGCGAATTTATTGCTGGCTAACTCTAATCGCATCGCCATCCTGCAAATTGTCCGGGCCGTGCGCTACCAGCGAATCACCGGAGTTCACTCCCGCCATCACTTCCACATCGGAACCGCGATCCTTGCCCAGCGTTATGCCGCGCCGCTCGAGCTTTGTATCCTTCACCAACAGCACGTACGGCTTCCCATCTTCGCCGCGGACCGCCGACTTGGGAATGATGGATATCGGTTTGGGACCGTTGTCTTTCGGCGCGTTCTTCTTCTTAGCTTCTTCTTCGCCCATGAACGCGACCTTTACTCCCATGTCTGGCAATATCCGCGGGTCCAGCTTGTCGAATGAAATGCGCACCTTGACGGTGGCCTTCTGGCGGTCCGCTGTGGGAATGACAGTGCGCACATGCGAAGGGATCTGCCAGTCTGGATACGCATCAAGTGTCGAAGTCACGCGTTGGCCGGGTTCCACGCGCGCGATGTACGCCTCGTTTACGTCCACTTCCACCTCGTTCGAATTCATGTCCACGATCGTCGCAATCCCCGTGCGCGTAAATCCGCCTCCAGCGGAAACCGGCGACACCATTTCACCGACTTGCGCATCTTTCGACACGATGATTCCGGAGAATGGAGCGCGAATCGTGCAGTTATCCACTGCTTGTTGTGCTTCGCGAATCCGTGCGTCCGACGCGCTCACCTGTTGCTTGGCTAACGAAATTTTCGCTCGCAAACTATCCGCTGCGGTCCGCGCACTATCCAGTTGGTCCTGACTTTGTACGCTCGCCGCCTGCAATTGCTCCGTACGGTGAAGTTGAATCTCCGCATACTTCAGTTGCACTTCGTAGTCCTGAATCGCTGCCTTCGCCGATTCCCGGTCCGCCACGGCCGAATCCAGCGCTCGCTTTGTGTCCGAATCGTCCAGTGTGGCCAGCAGTTGTCCCTCTTTGGCGTGGTTGCCTTCGTCAAAAAATACGCCTGTCACGCGCCCGGTAATTTTTGCTGCGACCGTCGCCCGCCGCCTCGGAGTCACGTACCCGCTGGCATTGAGCGAAACCTGTTGCGCCGGATCGCCAGCCGGTCGCGCCACCGCTACTTCCACGACCGGAGCGCGGTTCTTCAGCGCGAATACTGCAACCGCGACCACCAGCGCTAGAAACAGAGCCGCGGCAAAATAGCCCCAGAACTTCCCGGCGCTGCTGCGCGAGCGGTGCGTATCGTGAATCTTGAGTGAAGCTAGGTCTCCTGCCGGCATAGGTAGAGCGATACTCCTGTTCGATTGTTAACCGCCGCGCGGTTACAGACAACGAACCAACATCGAGCGGTCAATCCGCCGATTTTCAGTTTCGGGTAGAGTCCGGGGGGAAACCCGTAGCTCGTGCGTGTCCCCAATACTATACGCGAAATCTGCCCTTTTTATATCAGTGGAATATCGATTGGTTCAGCCGGAAATCGGCCAATTGCCGCATGCCACCGGCGAATGCCGGAGTGCGTCGGAGAACGCCTCACTGTGGCGGCTTGCCACGATTTGCTCGACAATTTCTAACGTTTTCCAATCGAGTCGGAACTGCTAAGCTTCGCACGCTCCGGAGGTTAATAAAATGATTCGAACTTGGATTTTCGCCGCTGTCATCTTACTCGTCGCGCCGCTCACAACCTTGCGCGCTCAGAACGCGAAAACAGCTCCAACCAAACGCATCGCCATTCGTGCCGGCCATCTCATCGACGGCAAATCGGAAAAGGTGCTCGACAACGCCCTCATCCTGATCGAGAACGACAAAATTATCTCCGTTTCCGCGGGAGCCGCTTCGCCATCCGGCGTCGAACTGATTGACCTTTCGAATTCCACCGTTCTCCCCGGCTTTATCGATCTGCACACGCACGTTCTTCTCAACGGCGACATCACGGCCGAAGATTATGACAAGCAACTTCTCAAACAATCGATTCCGTATCGTGCCATTCTCGCCGCGCGCAACGCGCGTATCGCTCTCGAGAATGGCTTCACCACGATTCGCGATCTTGAAACCGAAGGCGCAATGTATGCCGACGTGGACGTCAAGCAAGCCATTGCCAACGGCGAAGTCCCCGGCCCGCGCATGCAGGTCGCAACGCGCGCCATGACTCCAACCGGCATGTACCCGCTTCTCGGATACTCCTGGGAACTCACCCTGCCCACCGGCGTACAGTACGTGGACGGTGTGGACGGTGCGCGCAAAGCCGTTCGCGAACAGGTGATGTACGGCGCCGACTGGATCAAGTACTACTCCGATCGCGCCTACCGCTTCGAGTCCGACGGCGTCTTGCATAGCATGGTTAACTTCACCGACGACGAAGCTAGAGCCATCGTCGATGAGGCCCATCGCCTTGGCAAAAAAGTCGCCGCGCACGCCATCGGCAGCGACGGAATCGCCGCCGCACTCCGCGCTGGCGTCGATACTATCGAGCACGGCGTCGGACTCACTGAACCCGAAATGGACGAAATGGTGAAGAAGGGAACCACATGGGTGCCAACGCTTCTCGTCATCGCATACGTCGCTCCCGGCCGCGGAGGCAATTGGCCGCGAATGGTTGAAATGGAAAATGCCGCGTTCGCCAAGGCTCGCAAGCATGGCGTCAAAATCACTTTCGGCACCGACGTCGGCGGCTCCGATTGGCGCGATTTGAATCAGGCCATCGAATTTCAGCACTACGTCGAAAACGGCATGTCGCCGATGGAATCCATCCAGTCAGGAACGATTCGCGCCGCCGAAGTTCTGGGGTGGGCCGACAAACTCGGCACCATCGAAGCAGGGAAATGGGCTGACATCGTCGCCGTTCCCGGCGATCCGCTAAAGGACATCAAACAGCTTCAACATGTGACGTTTGTGATGAAAGCCGGCGTCATCTATAAACACCAAGCCGCCGCGCACTGACAATTCTTCCCGGGAACGACTCTCGGTTGGACGGTTTACTGTTGTCGTGGCCGACCTTCAGGTCGGTTCTTCTTCGGGGCTCTGCGCGAATCTCGGTGTTTTTCCAACGCCACTCGCTAGATCTGCGGTGGTAGAAAATTCTTGGGGTCCAGCGCAAACCCTTCGCGCGTACTCTGCGAATGCTGCTCGACCGCGCCAACCGCGGCAACCAGGCACGAGTAAAAGAATGCTCTCAATCCTTGCCGGAACTGTTCGGTGATCTGCTCCGTCGAGCGTGCCACGTCCGTCGCGATCGATTTCCGCCGTATTTCGCACGCCTCGCGGTGTTCTGCATCCAGAGCGGCCAAAGCTGACGTAACCCGCTGCGTCGTATCCGTCGCAGTAACCGTCGCGTGTAGTTCCGCCTGCCTCCGAAACTCGTTCAGCGCTTCGCCCGCCGTCGTCTGCACCGTAGCGCGCGCTTCCGCCACGTTCGATTCAAGATAGGCAGACGCTTCACGAGTCATCGACTGCGCTTCTTCCAGCATATTCGTCAAGTGTCGGTGTGATGCCTGAGCCACTCCGCGATTGAATTCATCCAGTGCCTGTGAAACCGACTCCGTAATCAGCATCGAAATCTGCCGCTGCGTCTCGCGCACTGCCTTTTCAGACAGTTCCCGCGCTTCGCCCAAATTCTTCTGCGCCGTTCCCGCTTGCCGGTCGATTCGCTGCACAATCTCTTCCGCGCGAATGCGATAACCTTCGAGCTGCGAATCCCACCGCGACTTCACTTCTTCCAGCCGGCCTTCTACCCGCGCCAGTACTTCCTCGCGCGAAGTATGTACCAGCGCACTGCGCTGCTGCTCTGACGCGTTTGCCACCTGCTGCACAGAAATTTCCCGCGCCGCGTCAATCGAATTGATCGCAGCATGCAGCGCTGGAGCCAGATGTTTCGTCACCGCGGCTAGAATTGCGGTTTCCGCCGCTTTTTCAATTTTTGGTTGCAACGCCGCCAACAATTTTTCCGGCGTGATGCTCACCCGATTGGGACGCGTGTATGCCGCTGCCCCTTCCGTGGAAGTCGTCGGCATCGCAGGCGACGTGGGCGTCATCGTCGGTGCGAGCCCTGCCAGCGCTTCGCTCAAGAATAGCCGGTCGCTTTCGCTGTGAACATTGGTATGTCCGTTCAAATATTCCACAGGCGGCGCAGCCGCAGGCATATCCGCCATCGTCGGCGCGCGCCCCGGACCAGTTGCTGCCGCGGTCTGTTCTTTCGAAGGAGGTAACTCTGAAGCAATTTGCTCAGATGCGCCCAGCCAATCCGCAGGTGGCGCAGGCACTTTCCAGACATTCTCCGGTGTCTCTAGTTCCACGCCTACATGATAAAGTTCGCGCGAGCTGCGCGGGATCTGCACCGAGCGTACCCGCGCGCGTACAGAAGCAACAATTTCTCCCAGCGGCGCTTCGCCAATTTGTAGAGTGATCCAAGATCCAACGTGGCAGTCATGCCGGGAAGGGTATCTGCATCCATGCAGATTCACGCTGACTGCCGAAGTCCGCTCCAGGAATTCCTGGCCAAGTCCGTCATGTCCGGTGATTAAAAGCGGCACCGGTCGTTCAATGCGCGTGCTTCTCCGCGCCTCCGGGCCGGTAAATCCAAATGTCGCGTCTGCAGTCGGGACCGTGCTCACGCGCGGTCTCCGTGTGAACGGCGAGATAAAATCAAAAATCGGCATCTGTCACCAAGCGGGCTGGAACGCTCACGACCGAGAATGGTATGACCTCCCTGCGCCAATTCCTTCTCTAACTTCGTGGAATCGGAAGATTCTAACTGAAACCAATTCCGATTTACTACCACCACATTCTTTTATCGAATTTAAATCCGAAACCCGCAACAGCTAGTCCTAAGACTGCTAGTGCTAGCTTTAATAGAAAACCGTACCGCCATCCACGTTGATTGCTTGTCCAGTGATCGCACTGGCCTTCTCCGAACATAGGAATAACGCCATCTCTGCGATTTCTTTCGCTGTTTGCCCTCGCCCCTGCAAAATCGAATTCAGAAATCCCGCCAGTTGTTCTTCCTTGTCGATGTTCAATCTTCGCGCCAACTCTTCGCCCAGTTCTTTGCTCATTTCCGTCTCGGTTACTGGTCCGGGACAGATCGCATTCACACGTACTCCCTGACGCGCCGCTTCCGCTGCGTTGTATCGCGTCAAGCCCAGCACCCCGGCTTTTGCCGCCGCATACGCCGAACCCCAGCTATACGCAGCTTTCGCCGAAATGCTCGAAATGTTCAGGATTACGCCACTCTGCCGTTCGTACATTCCGGGCAGCACCAGTTGGCTCAGCAAGAACGGCGCTCGCAGGTGCACGGCCAACACGCGATCGAACTCCTCCATCGGATACTCTTCCACCGGTACCACCGGACCGTAGTGCCCACCGTTGTTCACCAGAATATCCACCCGTTCGAACGCGAGAATCGCTTTCTCCACCGTTTCTCGGCAATCCGTTTCATTCGCTAGGTCGCCCGCGAAGTATTCCGCGCGGCCCCCCGCCTTCGAAATCGTCGCTGCGGTGGCGGAGAGTTCTGTCTCCGTTCGCGCCGTCAAAAACACCGACGCGCCTTCTGTCGCGAACAATTCCGCCATCGCCCGGCCGATTCCGCGTCCCGATCCCGTAATCAACGCAATCTTGTCTTTAAGCAGCATAGGCAGGCAAGAGTGAGCCATTCATCCCTGGTTGTAAAGCGCCTGCCACTTGGTGGGTCAGTGGGAATGACTGGAACAATTGCAAGGAAGTTCGTCGGTAGGTTTCTGTTTGTCTAAACACTTCGAATAAAAGCTACGAACAAATCTCCACGAAATCATGAATCACTTCGTGTCTCGCCTCGTCTTGTGGGGTAACTCCTGGCCGGAGCGACAGCGCGGTTTGCATCCCCGCGATTTGTGCTGCGTCCAACTCCGCACTTACATCGGATACAAACAAAATCTTGCCTGGATCCATTCCCAGTGCAGCGGAGATTTTTCGATAGCTCGCGTCGTCTCGCTTAGGCCCGGTCGTCGTATCGAAATACGCCGCAATAAAAGGGCCAAGATCGCCGGCAGCCGAGTGCGCAAACAACATCTTCTGCGCCAGCACGCTTCCCGAAGAAAAAATCGCTACGCGTCGCCCCTCGTCTTCCCATCGCACAAACGCCGGCGCTACATCGGAATAAACTTCACCTTTCAATTCGCCCCCGCGAAACCCTTCTTCCCAGATTTTTCCTTGCAGTGTTTTCAGTGCAGAAAGCTTGCTGTCTTTCGCGATCAGCCAGCGGACATATTCTTCCGCGGCTTCCGCTTCCTGCTCGTAGCTTTGTGCGGTCCAGGCCGGCGCGCCATTTGCAACATCGCTGCGATTGGCTTCACGAAGTTGGTCTAATACTTCGGCGACTTCAGGCTCGTCAAAATGTTTCAACAAAAAATCCCGCGCGTGAGCGGCTGCAAAAGGGAAAAGCGTCTTGAAAACGAAATCAATCGGAGTTGTTGTGCCTTCGATGTCCAGCAGCAGCGCACGTATCCCGGACGCATTCAGCGAAATCGCCAACTTCCATTCCTCGATTCAGCCCTGCAATTCAAGCGAAGTTCAATTCAATGTCTTGCGTGACGCGAGAAATGCCGGACCAAAACAAACCGGCTCGAACCCGCGGTCAACTCCGCTCTCCGTATAGTGCGGCGTCCATCCGGCCGTGTCTTGAAATAACCTAATCGCACGAATTCTTCGTTCTCCGCACAGATCGAACCAGTGCCACGTCCCGCGCGGCACTCGCAACATATCGCCGGCTTCCACTGTGATAGAAACCACGTTCCCTTCGCGCGGATGAATATGAAAAAGCCCCCGGCCTTCGATGACGAACCGCACCTCATCTTCATCGTGCCAGTGCTCGGCATTGAACCGGTTCAGCATCGCCTCCAAGCCCGGCGTCGTCGGCATCACGTCAATCACGTCGGCGGTCACGTACCCGCCTTCTTTCTTCAGCCTTTCAATCTCGGACGCGTATGCTTTCAAAACTTCTTCCTGCGAAGCGCCTTCCGCTATTTCATGCGCTGGTGTCCATCGTTCGTAGGTGATTCCGATTCCGCTCAAGTAGTCGCGAATGTCCGCTTCAGCCGTTAGTCTCCGCTTGTCACTGGGAATGTAAATCGTAGCCATGTTCAACCTTCAGTTCGTCGTTCCGCTCAGTTCTGAAAATTTCCGTCGCCCCACGACCTCGAACAGGAATTCGAAAATCTCAACGTGACGCCGCGCCTGCGCCACATCCTGTCCCCAAGTATATAGTCCATGCCCGCCTAGTAGAAACCCATGGGCGCTCAGATCGCGGCCCAGGTACTCCGTAACCTTTCCCGCCAGCATTGCAATATCCTGCGAATTCTTGAAAATCGGGATCCACTCTCGGTGCTCGTGCGTCTTCACTCCCTCCAGGCCTTTCAACATCTCGTATCCTTCCATCGCCACTCCGCCTCTTTCGGCAAATTTTTCGGAGAGCAGTGTGTTCCACGCTGAATGTGTGTGTAGCACGCAACCTGCGTTTGTCGCCTGAACGACGGCCAAATGCAGAGGCGTTTCGGCGGAAGGCCTCCCATTTCCAGCTAGCACCGAGCCGTCCGAATCGATTTCCAAAAAATTTCGTGCTCCCAGTTCGGATTTGTCCAGGCCGGACGAAGTGATCAGAATCCGCAGCGGTTCGCGTTGCAGCACCGCACTGTAATTTCCGCTCGTCCCCAGTGCCCAACCGCGCGTATGGAATTCGCGTCCGATTTTCGCAAGGCTCGCCGCTAACGACGACGATTGCGCCCGCGCTGTTTGCCCGGTCCTTGCTTTCACTTTTCTTTTTCGTGCCATGAGTTCGTGTGAAGCTCAGTATGTCACGCTGTCCGTGTCTGAAACTTCTCGTGCTAGCCGCTCTCAGTCCAATCGTATCGCTTCAATCACGTTTAGCGGAGATTTGGTCGAAATCACTTTCGTCATCTTGAATCCGGTTGCGGCCAACAGATCGCGGTACTCCTCTTCCGTGCGTTCTTTTCCCCCCGGAAGCAACAGCATCTCGAGATCGATCCACTTTCCCAGGTGCGGCTCATTGCCGGGCAGAATGACTGCTTCGAGCAGGATAACTCGTGCACCTGGCCGCGCCGCTCGATGGATATTTTTCAGAATCGTTGCGGAGCGTTCGTCGTTCCAGTCGTGAATGATGTTTTTCATTACATAGCCGTCGGCGTCCGGTACTTCCTTGAAAAAATCACCGTGGGCAATCGCGCATCGATCGCTCAACCCCTGCGATTCGATTCGCTGCAGCGCGCCAACGACTACGTGCTCCAGATCGAACACCACGCCTTTAACCTTTGCATGTTTTTTCAGGATTTCCGTGAGTACCATCCCATGACCGCCGGCAATATCCACGAGCGTCTTCCCGTCAAGCCAGGCGAAGTCGTAAGCCTCCAGTGCAGCTGCGATCGTCGCTACGCTGAATCCGGTCATCGCATCATTGAAGATGTCGTTCACATGTTGATCCTTCTTGAAGTAGTCGAAACACGAATGCCCAAAAACCTTCTCCGATACGGTCTCCCCCGTGCGGATTGAATGCGGCATCTCCGCATACAGCTTCAGGTGATACGGATCGGTGAACCACAGTGTCATCGCGCGAGCCGAATTCGGCGAATCCTCGCATAGAGGCTCGGAGGTCGCTGTCAACGAAAACGTTCGCGCCGGATTTTCATTGAATATTCCAATACTGGAAAGCGCGCGCATCACCCGGTACAGCGCGTCTTCGTTCGAACCGGTCTCCATCGCGAGCTCGGCTACGCTTTTCGACCCGGATTTCAGCAGGTCCGGGATGTTTAACGACGTCACTCCATGCAATGCAGACGACACCATAAACCCGGTGGCGAATTGCATTAATTGATCTACTGGTTGCGGTCCTGCTTTTGCCGCGGGTGTGCTGGCGGACGACATGGGAAAACCTCCTCGGTGGCCTTTGCCCCGTTCAAATTGTGTGCGCAGAGATTTTGCGTGGAACAGTTACGATAAAAATAGTCGAACCGGCGCGGAAAGGGAATAGAAAAAAGCCTCGGAATAATTTCCGAGGCTCGATGCTACCGATACTGGCTTGCGGTATAACTTATTTCGACGGCTTCAGGTCCTTCAATAGATTCTTCACGCCGTCATTGATCTGATCCTGTGAATAAATGTCGTTGTTTACCTGTTTTTGGCTGACGGCGCGGAAAGCCAGCTTGTTTCCGGCTCGCTGCACCAGGTCAAACACCAGTGTGCCTTCCTTGTAGTGGACGGTATGCAGCATCACCTCGGGAGGTCCCCAATATCCCCATCCCCACGTGTTCCAGCATCCGTAATAGCCGCATACCAATGTCGGCCTATTCACCGGTGTTGCCACCGTCTGTTTCCTGTTTTGAATTCCAATGTGGTAGTCCACCAGGAAATCGGCCTGCGCCGGGTTGCCCACTTGCATCAATCCTTTCGAATGCATCGTATGCTCGATTGCAGATTTCAATCGGTCGCGAACAATCGTATTTTCAATTTGAGTTTTCTGCGGCGTGCGGTCGCCGGCGATCACATCTCGCGAAGTTACCGGCCGATCCGACGAACCCTGTTGCGGCGGCGTCGCCGGAGGCTCCATCGGACGCCATGCCCACGTCATTCCCCTAATGATCGGAATGCCTGGATCGCGATCGACGGTCACGTGATCATCGCACCCAGATAAGGCAAACCCCGCCAGGATCGCCGCTACGGCAACGACGATCGCAGTACGCATTTCAATGTTTCGTTTCGTGCCCATACGTGTTTCTCCCGCTGTATTAAACACAGCATGTGAGAAAAAGTTGGACGCTTGGGGCTGTTGGGTTTGGAATAATTCAGAACTACTCCGGTGCCAAATTCCAGTCGGCTGGCGGAAACGAGACCGGCCAGAAGGTCGGGGCCGGCCTATTGAATTCGAACGCCACGGCAGTTTTTTCTGTCGGCAAAGTCCCGGTCCGGACCACCCTCGCACCCTCTTCTTGGCCGGATCTCGGATTAACCAGTACAATCATCTGTCCCACGACAACCGGCATCTCTAGATGCATCAACCCGCCGTGGGCGTTAACCACCAACGTGTGGGTGGCTTCGCGTTGCACAACGCGATTTTGGTCTTTCGTTACCACGATTACCGGCAACTCAAGTATGACTCGTTTGCTGCGGCGTCGGGTTTCCGCCGCGGCAAGTGGCTGTGTCAGCGACATAAGTGGTCTCTGACATTTCTACTCCTCCCGCCTGCCTACTAGCCGACTTCTCCGGTCTTTGCTTGCAATCGCAACCAGGCCGCCGTTCTCCGCATCGAAACTTGGCCATTGTCAGCAATTTTTGCCCGAAATCTCCTGCAGCCGGTTTCTGGCTTGGGTTATGATAGAGTTTTAGGAATCAGTATCTTAGGAAGTATGGGAGCAAGATGGAGACGGAATCAAAAGGCAAGGTACTACTGCGGGTTCGCCCGCGCGGTTTTTGTGCAGGCGTCGTCCGCGCCGTGGACATCGTCGAATTAGCCCTGGAGGCTTACGGCGCGCCTGTGTACGTACACCACGAAATTGTCCATAACACCTACGTGGTCGAGCAGCTTCGTCGCCGCGGTGCAATCTTCGTCGAGTCCATTGACGAGGTTCCTCACGGCGCTGTTCTCGTTTTTAGCGCGCACGGTGTCCCGCCTGCGGTGCGCGAAGAAGCCAAGTCCCGTTCGCTCCGCGTGATCGACGCAACTTGCCCCCTGGTCACGAAAGTTCACTTCGAGGCGCTCAAGTTCGCGCGCGAAGATCGCACCATTATCTTGATCGGCCACAAAGACCATCAGGAAATCATCGGCACTTCCGGCGAAGCTCCGGACCGCACCATCGTCGTCGATTCCGTCGAAGCTGTGGACAAGCTCGAAGTCACCAATCCGGACAAACTCGCGTTTCTGACCCAAACCACTCTCAGCCTCTACGACACGCAGGAAATCGTCGCCCGCCTCCGCCAGAAATTTCCTAAAATCGTCGGCCCCAAGAGCGATGACATCTGCTACGCAACACAAAATCGTCAGGAAGCCGTCGAACAGGTTACGCAGGACGTCGATCTGATTCTGGTCGTCGGTTCGCAGAACAGTTCGAACTCCAACCGCTTGGTCGAAGTTGCTCAGCGGCGTGGCGTCAAGGCCGAGCTGATCGATTCCGCCTCCGATATCGACCCGGCTTGGCTTGAGGGTGTAAAAAGCGTTGGATTAACCGCTGGAGCATCCGCTCCAGAAGTCCTCGTAGAACAGGTCAGCCAGCGCCTCGCCGAACACGGCTACACCGATCAGCGCGATCTGGACTTGATTCGGGAAGACGTCCGTTTTACGCTTCCGCCTGAACTCGCTACCATCGCGCCAGCTCCGCGTCGATAGAGTTTTAGTTGTAAAATCTAGACCGTTTTTCCGCAGTTCCAGGTTCAGGGGCGGCACGCACCTAAGTCGCGCGCCGGATTTCAGAAACTTCAGGAGACAACTGTGGCGGTCAAAATTGCCCGTCAGCCGAAGAAGATTGTCTTGATCGGCGCCTGTTCGAGCGCTGCGGCCTTCCTTCCAGGAACTGAAAAGGCTCCTGCAGCACTCCGCGTCGCTGGTCTCGTTGAAAAACTAAAGAATGTCGGCTTTGAAGTCACTGACCTTGGCGATTGCCCGACTCGCCTCTTCGCCGATGATGATGAGCACCGCCGCGCTCGCAATATGACCGCCATTGTCGCCGGTCTCACCGACTTGAAGCTCCAAGCCGAAATTGCCATCAAGAGCGGCGCACTGGTTTTAGTTCTTGGCGGCGACTGCGCGCAAGTCATCGGCTTGCTCACCGGCGCCCGCCGCTACTACAAACATCTCAATCTTCTCTGGATGGACCGTGACGCGGACCTGAATACACCCGCCTCCACTCCTTCCGGTCGCATTGACGGAATGGTTGTCGCTCACGTCATCGGTCGTGGCGCACCTGAACTCGTCCGCTTCTGGGGTGAGTCACCACTCGTCCGTGAACCGGACGTTCTTCTCTTCGGTATCGAACGCCTCGATCCGGCCGAACAGGAATTTCTTTCGAAGTCTCCGCTGCGCCACGTTAATGCCACTGACATCAAGAAAAAAGGTGCCGCCGCCGCGGCTCAAGAAGCGCTCGCACATCTCCACACGGACGCGCGCGAATTTGTATTGCATCTCGATACCGACATCATCGCGCAGGAAGAATTTCCGGCTGTCAACGTTCCTGGCAGCGGTGGTCTCGCCTACGACGAAGTCCGCGACTCCCTCCGCGAGGTTCTTAGCCAGAAAAATCTCTTGGGCCTAGACGTCGCTCAATACAATCCCGATCGCGATCCCGACGGCTCTTCAGCGCAAAAATTGGTTGATCTCCTGGTTGACGCGTTGACCACTCGCTTCCAGGCGCTCACGGCCGAAGCACCTGCCGCGGTGACAGAAGTCCCCGCGCAATCAGAAGACACTCAGTCCTGAACTTTTTTTGGTAAAACCACGCGAATGAATAAGCCGCGGTATCTCGGCAGCGCTATGCGGAAGTCTGCGCTTTCCGATTCTTCACTTTCCAATACCGCACGAGGCCTAGCCAGGAAAGTCTCAATCCGCCATTGAAAATATAAAGTTCCGCTTTTTCCGCGGTCATTGCTGCGCGAATTTCCGCGGCCATCGAATCCACAAACGTTTTTTCCGATTCACTCTCTTCATTACCGCTATCCAGTAGCTTTTGGGCGAATACCGCCCAATCCGCGATTCGTTTCTTGTAGCGCCGGATATGCTCCGCGGGGTTTTCGATGAATCCAAAATGCGTCAGAAAAAGTCGTTCAGGTTTCCAAGAATCAACCGCATCCAACGATTGAGTCCACACTTCGATATCGATATCTGGCGGTGGCGTCGGAGGCAAAAGAAACGAGTCGCCTTCAACAGTGATTCCGGCCGTATCTCCCACCATGGCTGTGCGAGTGAATTTATCCCAGTAACTTACGTGATGCGAAGCGTGTCCCGGAGTATAAAAAACTTCCAGTTCCGTTTCGCCTATTTCGATCAGTTCGCCACCCGCAAGCCACTGCAGATTCGCTTCCGGAACCGGCCTGCATTCTCCATATAGCGGCGTCATGTCCCCGCCATAAAGTCTTCCCGCACTCGCCAGCAATCGCGAAGGATCCACCATGTGCGGCGCCCCCAATTCGTGTACATACACCTGTAAGTCCGGATTCTCGCGAACAAGTGCACCCGTCGCACCTGCGTGGTCCAGATGAATGTGCGTGATCAGCAAAGCATCAATACCGCGAAAATTTCGGCCGCGCGCCTTCAACCCCTCATGAAGCGCGTGCAAAGTCGATTCCGGGCCCGGATCCACAACAACGCATGCATCGCCCGATTCCACTACCAGCGCTGCAATCGCCTTCGGCCTGCCCGTCCAATTCAAATCTATCGCCGTGTATGTCGTCATAGATTTCTCATTTTAGCTCAGGTCGCAAGATCAGACCGCATTTGCTCTCTCTCTTGCAAAACTGTCTTGCTCCACTCGCAAATTCTTTTGTAATCTTTGCAAGCAAGTTCTGGCGCGCGAGATTAAGTTTCGCTGCCGCTTTTGCGCTGCTTCTTTCCGCCGGCTCTCTGACCGCTTGAAATCGACTTCGAGCGACCGTATGAAAACCCAGGTAAGAGAATATCTTGTCGCCAAACGCTGCCCGAAGGCACTCTCGTTAACGATGTAGTAGTCCGATTTTCGATTAGTCTAAAATAGCTGCGCCCACTATTCTTAATGTTTCCGGCGCTTCTCATTTCCACGTTAATTCCGGCTACTAAGCCGGAACCGTATCGCTCTGCCAATTTCTCATACAGTAAGGAATTGCTTGCGGAAACTTGGTGGGTTGACATAGGCTATGGGCACCGCGTTTTGTCTTTTCTGTGAAGTCCCGCCCACGAACGTGATGCAGGCGGGTGCGCAGCGCAATGATTTGGTTCGCGCATTGGAAGAGCAAATCTCATGCTGCGCCGCAAACTCTGCGAGCAGCTTTTTTCGCTAGGGGCGGAAGCGGCATCGGGACAATTTCTTTTGGCGATCTTAGGGAGGATGTTTATGCGTAAGTGGTGTGCAACCGTAGTTATCGGAGCGCTTTTTGCGCTTCCGCTCGTAGCCCAGGAAAGGGATGACAGTGCGGCTAAGCCAGCGACGGAGGCGACGACGGAAGCTGCAGCAGCTCCAGCGAACGTCGCTCCTGTAACTCGCAGCGTTTGGGCTTTGCCCGACGTCCCCAAGGCCACTCCGTTTCCCGGACCGCAAGCCTCACAAGCGCCATTGAAGGATACTCGGCCACCGGGCACGCTTGTGCCCAGATTCGAAATCAGCGCCGGCTATAGCTACATCAATTTCAGTCCGGGCGACCCATTTGCAAATTTCAATAATCATGGCGCTACCGGTAGCTTCACACTCAACGCCAACCGTTTTCTCGGCCTGACCGCGGAAGTCGGTGGCTACACATTTACGCGCAACGTGAACGGCGTGAATCTTGACGGCGGACTCACCACCTACCTGTTTGGTCCCCGCCTGAACCTTCGCAAGTTCGAGCATTTCGTTCCGTTCGGCGAATTTCTCATCGGCGGTGCGCGCGGTGGTGGTCCCATCACCGGTGGCGCCAATCAGAGCGCCTTTACGCTCGCTGCTGGTGGCGGTGTTGACGTCGTCTTCAACAAATACCTCGCATGGCGCTTTGCGCAAATCGACTACTTGATGACCAATTTCAGCGGCACCAACGTGAATCCCAACGCTCGCCAGAACAACCTCCGCCTCGGCAGCGGAGTCGTACTGCGCTTTGGAATTCCGCCTCCTCCGCCTCCTCCGAACCATCCTCCAGTCGCTGCTTGCTCGGCTAGCCCGACCTCCGTCTACGCCGGTTCGAACGACGCGATCACCGTCCACGTGAACGCCAGTGATCCGGACAACGACACGCTGACCTACAGCTACTCGGCAACCGGCGGCACTGTCGAAGGCACAGGCGCTGATGCCCGCTTTAACAGCTCCGGCTTGGCCGAAGGCACTTACACCGTCAACGCAAAGGTAGACGATGGTAAGGGTGGAACTGCAACTTGCGCGACTGATGTCACCGTCGCCAAGAAGCCAAATCAGAATCCGACCATCTCTTGCAGCACCGACCGCAGCCCGATTATGCCGGGTGAACGTACCGGCATCACTTCGACCGCTAGCGATCCGGATGGCGATCCATTGACCTACAGCTACTCCGCCACTGGTGGTCAAGTCACTGGCGATGGCCCGAAGGCTCAGTTCGATTCGACTGGCCTCGCAGCCGGCAGTTACACCGTAAAATGCTCGGTAAGCGACGGCAAGGGCGGCACCGCCGACGGTTCAACCACCGTTGACGTCCAACAGCCTCCTCCTCCGCCGCAAGCAGCCAAGGCCGGCGATTGCGGCTACAACAAAGTCGGTGCATCGCGCTTTGACAATGCTTGCAAGCGCGTCGGCGACGACGTGGCTCTCCGCCTGAAGAACGATCCGAACGCTAAGCTGGTTATCGTGGGCTACGCCGACGGTAAGGAACCGAAGGCGGCCAAGCTCGCTCAGACCCGCGCCGATCTCGCTAAGAAGTACATTGTCGAGAAGGGCGTAGACGAATCCCGCATCTCCACACGCACTGGCGAAGCGTCGAAGGAGAAGGACCAAGCCACTGCAAACCGTCGCGTTGACTTCGTCATCGTGCCGGAGGGCGCAACCTACTAACCCGGATGAGGACCGCTCGCGCACAGTGCAATTCGTGCTAAGCGTGGCATCCTCGTTCACAAAAATCATCAGCGGGCTTGGAGGAAATTTCTCCAGGCCCGCTTTTTTTTCCCTGAAAGCTTCACCGCTCTCGCCATTACTTCGCCGCGCTGCACTCGCCTTGCTCGTCTTCGCTTTTCTCGCCGCTGCCCCCTCCGGTGCGCAATCGTGGCGCCGGCTCGGACCGACAGGCGGGAACGTCATCTCCCTTGCCGCAGCAACCGATGGAACCGTCTATCTGGGAACTCCCGATGGTCATATCTTCGTCTCTTCGGATCGTGGGACTCATTGGCAGATCGCGGGAAGAGTGGATGCTCGTCTGGATGGAGTGGTCCAGCGGTTGATCGCAGACCCTAAAACTCCCGGCCGGATTCTCGCTGCCGTCTGGTTTCAGGATTCGACCCACGGCGGCGGAGTCTTTGAGAGTCTGGACCGGGCACAGCATTGGAAGCCGGCGGGCCTAGGCGGAGAAGCAGTTCGCGCTCTCGAACTCTCTCCGTCGAATCCCAAAATTTGGGTGGCCGGAACGCGCTCCGGCGTCTTTCGCTCCTCCGACGACGCTGGCTCCTGGGAGCGCATCACTCGCGCCGATGACGGGGAGTTGCAGAACGTCGATTCGCTCGCCATCGATCCTGCGAATTCCGAAATCATTTACGTCGGGACCTACCACCTTCCTTGGAAAACAATCGACGGCGGCAACAACTGGACTTCAATCGCTACCGGTATGATCGACGATTCCGACATCATGAGTCTTCGCATCGATGCCGGAAATCCGCAGCGCATCTTTTCCAGCGCCTGCTCCGGAATCTATCGCAGCGAAGAT
Source organism: uncultured Acidobacteriota bacterium (assembly GCA_963781385.1). GTDB lineage: Bacteria > Acidobacteriota > Terriglobia > Acidiferrales > UBA7541 > Acidiferrum. Next base: position 278,223 of record CAWAFN010000001.1, read on the forward strand.
GCTGGCGCCTCCTGGACAAAATTGCAGGGCATTCCTTACTCCAGCCGCCGCACCCAACAAATCGCGCAAGACCCGAAAAATCCGTCCACTTTGTTTGCCGCCACCACCGAAGGCCTCTGGCAAACATCCGATTACGGTGAAAGCTGGACGCGCATCACCCCGCGAGAAACGGTCGCGAACACTGTGCTGATTCTTTCGCCCGGCTCCGCGGACAATCAGACGCGCATCCTTGCCGGCATGGAGGCGCAGGGAATTCTCCGCAACGGCGCTTCCGCAGTTTCGTTCGAGCCTTCCAACGAAGGATTTTCACATCGCATTATCTCCACTATTGCGAGCGATTCTCGCGATCCCTCTCATTTGCTGGCGCGTGCTGATGGTTTCGGAAACTCCTTGTTGGAAACAAGGGACGCCGGCTTGACCTGGAGCGAATTTTCTGCGAGCCATCCGCCGAAAACGATTGCTGAAATTTTCAGCTCTTCAAACGGTTGGTGGGTTTTCTTCTTGGAAGGCGGTGCAGCCCGTTTCGATCCGGAAAAAGGGAATTGGCGCCAGGTTGCTTTTCGCGCGACGCCGTCAGACATTTCCGCAACTCCCAGGGCGACGCCAGGCAAATCGCGGCAGAAACCCCGCATGGTCTCGCCGCGCGTATTTTCAATCATCGAGCGTGACGCGGAAACCATCGTCGCAACCGGCGATGGCCTCTGGAAGAAAAAATCCTCTGACTGGGAGTTTCATCGCGTATCTGGAGCGGTTTTACCCTCGCCAGTTACTTTTCTCACAGCCTATTCGCGCGAAGGATTGCTCGCCATCGCCGGTAACCTAATTTGGTCCTACGATGGCGTTTCCGCATGGCTTCCCATCGCAGCGCCCGCCCAGGCTGGCAGACTTCTCTGGGTTCGCATCGGACCGGTCGCAGACAGCTCAAAAATTCTTCTCGGCACGGAACGCGGGGTGTTCGCCAGAGCTTCAGATTCTGTGTGGCGTTTGATCTCAAGTGGTCTTCCGTCAATCGGCTCCGAGTCTCCCGCCATTTCGGGATCCACTTTACTGATCGCCATGAATAGCGGCGGGATCTATGAATCTTCAGATTCGGGTAGCTCGTGGCATCGCGTCGATTCCAGTGCTGAGGAAAGCAGCGTCACGGCTGTACTCGTGAAGGACGCCCACAGCTTCTTCGTCGCGTCGCGGTCCGAAGGATTGCTCTCGGTGTCATTACGGAAGCGCTTAGACACTAGCGCGGCAGAAACCTTTCCTCCCATTTCGGTCCCCAAAATCGATCGCAACCAGCGCTTTACTCAGTTCTTTGCGTTGTCCACGGAACATCTTCCGCCCGCTCCACGTTTCGCGATCTGGTAGACGTCATCGCCACCCGCGTGGTCGATCCGTCTCGCTTTACCGAACGCCCGCCGGAATACTCCGCTCTCCGCCGCCGTTCTCTATTCCTTGCGCGTCAAAAAATGAAACCACTCGCCGCCGGAACTCATCCGGCGCCGTTCCCAGCGCGCCCGTATGCAATGCCCCAGCAACTCGCCATAATTCTTTCTGGCCCGTCGCTTTCCGCAAAATCATCTCCGAATGCCTGCAGGGAAGGACCACGTCGGCTCCATCGCAAATCAGCAACACTGGAAACGTTCGCGCCGCGACCGCTTTTTCCGGTGACACTTCGCTCGCCGGAAATCTCGCGAGCCGTTGTCCGCGCCAGATCAGCACCCACGCCCCAGGCGCGAACAAAGTCTTTCCCAGCAATGGCCATCGCTGCAATCCCGCATAGTCGTAAGCTGCTTCCGTCAAATTCGCGAACGGCGCCTCTGCCGCCACCGCTTCAATCCGCGCATCCGCTCCCGCCGATTGCAGCGCAATTCCCGCACCCATCGAATTTCCTAAAGCAAAAACATGTTCGGGATGTTGTGTTCTCACCAGCTCGTCGATCACCGCGCTGGTATCTTTGCGCTCCAGCCATCCATAGCTTGCCATCGCGCCTTCGCTCGCTCCGTGCGCGCGCGCGTCCATCATCACCACGTTGTATCCGGCTTGCAGCAGCAGACGCGCATGTTCCGTCATGCCATAGCGGTTATCCGCCACGCCGTGGAACAGGAGCACCCACGCGCCATTCGGTTTCGCCGCGCGCACTTTCCACCCGCGCAGCAGCGCTCCGTCCGCCGCTCTCACTTCAAAATCCTCGCGGTGCGCGCCGATCTCTTTGAACGTCACATCCGCGTCGCGCACCATGTCCACCGTAAACGCGCGCTTCTCCGGATGCAGAAATCCCGGCGCGCCCATCCATCCCGCAACCATCGAAAGCACCGCGGGGAACAACACCAATAGCAGCAGAATCCGTGCAGCTCGTTTTTTCACAGTTGCCGCCCGTCTTGGTTGTTGCTTGAACTTGCCGGTCTGAAGATACGAATTGTCTTTGCGGAATGCTGCGGTACCAAAGTCCTACGGAGGTCAACGAACCAGGCGCGCTTAGGAAACACCTCCCGCAGCACCGACTTCGCTCTGTGCGCGGTGTAGCCCGCACCGCAATTCCTGTGCCCAGGCACTCTGTTCCTAAGTCACGCCTGGCAATGCTCGTTTGCGGCCATGCATTTGTAGGGCCCGTCACCTACGTGCGTCAGTGCTAACTACGACCGAAACAGTACCGACTCGCGCTGGAACATCTTCACCGCCAGAAACAAAGCTCCCGCCGCATACACGCTTGTCGAAAGAAAAATCAGCGCGATGTAATTCCAGTGGTATTCGCCGGTTACCAGTTGCTTGCACAGCAGACTCATATTCAGCAGCGGCACAATTGCCAGCTTCGGTGTTAACTCCACTCCCGGCAACATCGCTGCAATCGCCGGAATAATCACCACGAACATCAGTGGCGCAATGTAGCTCTGCGCTTCCTTATGGCTCTTGGCAAATAACGCGATGGTCATCAGTCCGGCGGAGAACAGCACCGAGAGCGGAATAGCCATGATGACCACCGACCCGATGGCCGCCGGGCCCAGGCTGAAATGCGGCGGGGGTTGTCCGTCGTCGGAGGCCTGGCTCAGCAGGCTGGAATGTTGCAGCGCACTCGACGAAACGCTGATGGAAACCAGCAGCAGCAACATCGTTACCAACGCTGCGGTCACCACCAGTAAGAATTTGCCCAGTACCAGATGCGTTCGCGAGACCGGACTGCTCAAAATCGTCTCCATTGTTCCGCGTTCTTTTTCGCCGGCCGTCAGATCGATGGCTGGCGACATCGCTCCCTGCAGGCACATCAGAATCAGCATGTAGGAAATGATTCCGCCCAAAATCGCGCCGGCCTCCTTCTCCGGCGGCGCAATACTCTGCCGTTTCACGTTAAGCGGCTTCAGCAGATCGCCCGGCAAGTGATTCGCCTCCAGTCGTTTCGTCGCGATTCCTTGTCCATATTCCTTCAGGTACGATTCGATGTTTCCCGCCGCCAGCTCGGATTTGATTTCGCCGCCATAGACATTGATGTTGATCGTTTCCGATTGTCCCTTCGCCAGCTTTTCATCGAACTGCTCCGGCACTTCTATTGCCAGGCGAATCTCTTTTTCGATGATCTTGTTTTTCCAGTCGGCGGTCGCCGGAATAATTTCGATTTTCGCGTCGCCTCGCAAGGCGGCCATCACTGCCGGAGAATCCGCTCCGCCGATCACCATCACTTTGGGTGTTTCTTTTTTTGCGTTGCCCAGCACCGCGGACATGACCGCGACGAATCCCGACCCCAGCAGCGGAATCATGATCAACGGCACCAGGAACGTCGTAATCAGTGTTCTGCGGTCCCGCAACGCTTCCGTCAATTCCTTCTTGTAAACAATCCCGATATTTCGTAGACCCATGTCAGTGCGCCCCTTCTTCCTTAAAATGTGGCGCTACGATTTTCACGAAAATCTCTTCCAGGTCCGTTTCACCGTATTTCTGCCGCAGTTCCGTCAACGTTCCTTCCGCCAGTAATTTTCCGTTGGCGATTATTCCCACTGTGTCGCAGAGTTTTTCTACCTCGCTCATCACGTGCGTGGAAAAAATCACCGTCTTTCCCCGATCGCGGCACTCGCGGATAAACTCCACGATCGATCGCGCCGTCATCACGTCCAGTCCGCTGGTTGGCTCGTCGAATATCATCACCGCCGGGTCGTGGATCAACGTTCGCGCAATCGAAGTCTTCTGCTTCATTCCCGTCGAAAGCTTGTCACATTTCCGGTCGCGAAATTCGTTCATGTCCAGTCGGTCAAAAATCGTGTTCAGCCGCTTATTCAATGTCGCCGCATCCAGCCCGTTCAGGCGCCCGAAATATTCCACCAGTTCCTGTGCGGTCAACCGCGGATACAGCGCCGTCGCCGTCGAAAGAAATCCGCAATTCGCGCGCACTTTTTCCGGATCGTCCACAATGTCGAACCCGCTCACCCGCGCCGTGCCATCCGTCGGCTCCAGGATCGTCGCCAGCATCCGCAGCGTCGTCGTCTTTCCCGCTCCGTTCGCTCCCAGCAATCCATAAATCTGTCCCGGCCGGCAGGTGAAATTCACGTTGTCCACCGCGCGCACTTCGCCGCGTTTCTTGTCTTGGAACCGCTTGCACAATCCAATCGCTTCAATCACCGGTTCATCCTTAGCCTCGCCCAGATTGTTGCTAACCCACCTGCGGTCATCTCGCACTACGCGTAACGCGCTGAAAAGATTACCTCACTCGAGCCTCGGCCGTCGCATGCCCGACTGGTGACTCGCGCATCTTCTGGACAACTTCGGTGTTTGCTTACTGTGGTGCAAGCTCTCCCGCTCTTGTTAAGATGATATTCATCGTCTCGCGCGTGAACGCGAGGCAAGACCCGGAAATTTTTGTGTAAGCGGTTTGGCTGCTTCGGTTTAGCCCGTGCCATTGCCTTGCCTCGGGCAGGAGTAACGATACAAGATCCATGGAACGCAGACTTCGCAATCGACTCCTGCTCTTTCTGCTCCTGGCCGGCATTCTGGCCTACGTTCTCGTCGCTCTCAGTAACCGTCAGCCCGTCGCCAAACTTTCTGCAGTCAGCCCCAGCCGCGAAAACATTGTCTCCTCCATCAGCAGCAATGGCAAAGTCGAGCCAATCTCGCCTTACATCGTTCGCGCTCAGCTCGATACTTTCGTTGAAAAAGTCGCCGTCCAGGAAGGCCAGCAAGTGAAAAAGGGCCAGCTCCTGATTCAGCTCAACGTGAAAGATGCCGCCGCACTGCTGGCACAGGCGCGCGCCCGTTTACTGAAGGCGCAAGACGATTTTCGTGCCGCAAGTTCCGGTGGACGCACCGATGAAGCCGCTCGCGCGAGCGGTGACCTTGCCAAGGCCATCGCGGATCGTGATCGCTTGCAACGCAACCACGACGCACTTCAGCGTCTCCTCGCGCAACAAGCCGCCACCAAAGACGAACTTGCGGCCAACGAACTCGAACTGACCAAAGCGCAAGCCGAAGTCACGCGTCTCACCGCCGCAAAAGCAGAATTCGATCGCGGACTCCATCTCGACACATCCCGCGGCAGCCTGCAGGTACAGCAGGCGCAGAATGAAGTTGCTTCGCTCGAAGGAAAAGTTCGCGACGGCAACATCACCGCTCCTGCCGACGGCACCCTCTATTCCTTGCCCGTTCGTCAAGGCGATTTCGTCAAGGCCGGCGACCTGCTCTGCGCCATGGCCGACTTGCACAAAGTGCGTGTTCGCGCTTTCGTGGACGAACCCGAGATCGGCCAACTTCAGCGCAACGAGCCCGTCAAAATTACTTGGGACGCTCTTCCCAATCGCGTGTGGGAAGGCCTCACCGAGATTATTCCCAAGCAAGTTGTTCCACGCGGTACGCGCAGCGTTGGCGAACTGCTCTGCTCTGTGAATAATGACAAGTTGGAGTTGCTCCCCAACATCAACGTCGACGTAAAAATCAATTCGCAGGAACGTAAAGACGTTCTGGTCATTCCGCGCGGCACTGTCGCTTCCGAAGGTGGCAAGCGCTACGTTTTTGTTGTTAAAAGTACCGGTCTCGGAGTTGGCAAGAAAGTATTGGAAAAGCGCGAAATCCAGTTGGGAATCGCCGATTCCGCTCACTACGAAGTTGTCGGCGGCCTCGATCCGAAAGACGTGATCGCTCTTCCCGGTGATGTTGATCTTCGCGACGGCATGTACGTCAAAATCGTCAACATCGAATCGTCGTCGATTCAGGGGCACAAGGATGCCGAGTAAGTCCGGCAAGTTTGCTAAAATATTCTGCGCAGCCCTGTGTTTGTTTATTTCCGCCGCATTTGCACATTCCTCTTTAGTCGAATTGAAAATTCCTGACGGCGCGAAATCGGCGTTCGATGCCGGCGACTACCCGAAAGCCATCGAGATTCTGAATCGCGCCGCTGCTGCAGCACCTCACGACGCTGCCATCCAACATTTGCTCGCACGCTGCTATTTCGAAAGCGATCAATTCGACCGCGCCATCCCGCCGGCGGAAGCTTCCATTGCTATCGAACCCACGAATTCCGCATACCACGAACTCCTCGGCCGCGCTTACGGCGAAAAAGCCAATCGCTCCAGCTGGTTCGGCGGACTCTCCCTCGCCAAGAAAGCCAGAAAGGAATTTGAAACCGCCGTCCAGCTCGACGATCACAACTTCGCCGCTTTCCAGGCTCTGATCGAATATGACTGCAGCGCTCCGGCGATTGCCAACGGCGGTGAAGATAAGGCTCGCCCGGAAATCGCAAAACTTTCCGCAATCGACGCTGCCGAAGGGCACTATGCCGAAGGGAATTGCCGCCGGCAAAAGAAAGATTTCTCCGCCGCCGACGCTGAATTCCGAAAAGCTCTCGCGCTGCATCCGAAATCCGCAGACTTGATCTTTGACATCGGCGACTACTACGCAAAACGCAATCAGGCCGATGGGCTCGCTTTCGTGGTGAAGGAATCTGACGACGTTGCATCTGGCGATCCGCGGGCGCCGTTTTATCACGCGGTGCTTCTAGTTCTGCAGAAACAGAATTCTGCGGACGCCGCGCAAACAATTCGCCAATATATTGCGACCGCGCCCAAGCGCGCCAACTACCCGTCCAAGGCTATGGCCCATTACTGGCTGGGCCGCATCGAAGAGAATCAGGGCGGTGCTGCGTCCGCCAAAAAGGAATATCAGGAAGCCTTGAATCTCGAACCGAAGAATCGCTACGCGAATGAGGCCATGAAACGGCTGCAGGACAACTGACCCGACCATGGACTTTCACGAAACATTTACCGTCGCACTCGATGCGCTTCGCGCAAATAAACTTCGCGCTACGCTGACTTCGCTGGGCGTCATCATCGGCAGCGCGTCCATTGTTCTTGTTGTCACCGTTGCCCTTACCAGCAAAAAATTCGTCCTGCAGCAAATTGAAAGCGTTGGCTCCAATCTGGTCTGGGTCGAAATTGTAAAAACTCCGGATAAAGCCCAGCCGCTCAGCCACGAAATGACGTTGGACGATATGGAAGCGATTCGCACCGGCGTACCCCAAGTTACTCATGTCGCCGGGGTGCGGGACATGCCGATGTCCGTTGTCGCCAAAGGCGTGGTCCGCCCGGTGACACTGATTGGCGTCACCGAGGGCTATCAGGAAATCCGCAGGCTGCTCATTCTGCGCGGAAGATATTTCGATTCCAACGATATGGAAAAGCGCGACAAGGTCTGCCTGATTACCAAGCAACTCTCCGCGCGCGTTTTCGGGCAGGAAAATCCGCTGGGCCGCTCCGTCCGCATGGGTGAACTCACCTTCACGGTGATTGGTGTTTTTGTCGAACGCGTGGAAACGTTCGGCCTTTCCGATATCCAGGCGGAATCCGTGTTGATTCCTTTCGGTCTGGTGAAGTACTACACGGGAACCGATATCCTGCGAGTGCTCGATGCGCAGGCCGCCACTGCCGAAGACGTACCCGCTGTTCAGCGCCAGGTTTCCCAGATCCTGAAAAGCCGCCACCCGCCCGACGCCGAATACGACGTACAAACCCTGCGCGCCATTCTCGAAGCCGCGCGCACCATCTCACTTGCACTCACGGTTGTGTTGATTGTGATTGCGTTCATCGCGCTGCTGATCAGCGGAATCGGCATCATGAACATCATGCTGGTCACGGTGAAAGAACGCACACGCGAAATTGGAATCCGCAAAGCGATTGGAGCGGCGCGGCGCGAAATCCTTTATCAATTTCTAATTGAAGCATTCCTGATCAGTGGTGGCGGAGCGGTGATCGGAATTTTGATTGGGCTGGCCATTCCTGTGACCGCACAATTTTTTTTGCCGAGCAATCTGCGCGTGCCGATCTCCGGTGCCAGCGTGATTATTGCGTTCGTGGTTTCCTGCTCGACTGGATTGTTTTTCGGGTATTTGCCCGCGAATCAGGCCGCGAAATTGCAGCCGATTGAATCGTTGCGCTACGAATAGTTCCGGCTTGGCAACGCGCAAATCGTAGCGGGATGTTTGTTCTTGTCCGAATGTTTAAGGAGCAATTTCATGCTCAGAATTTTCCGCAATGCGTTCACGCTGTCTGCGATATTTCTGGTTGCGATTTCGACTTTTGCGCAGGATGCGGCGCCGCCGCAACCGGTTGCGCTCACGCTGCGCCGCGCGATCGAACTCGCGTTGCAAAACAGCAAAGATATTCAGGTTGCGAAAATTCAGGCCAGCGTCGCCGACCGCGCCGCCCTGATCAACAAGGCACAATTTATGCCCAATGTTTATGCGGGTTCCGGAGCCGGCTACACATACGGAATTCCCGAAACTCCCGGTGGGCGTGCGCCGGCGTTGTTTAACGTGACCTATACCGAGCAGGTTTTCAACGAACCGCTGCGCGGGCAGGGAAAAGAACAGGTGGAGCAGGCTCGCGCGCAAAAAATTGTGCTGGAAGATGCACGCAATTCCGTGATTGTGCGCACCGCGTCCGCGTATCTGGAACTGGTGAAAGTTCGCCACTCCGCGGAACTTCTGCGGAAAGAAGAATCGAGTGCGGAAAAAATTCTTGGAGTCGTACAGCAGCGCGCGGGAGAAGGATTTGAACTTCCAGTCGAAGTGACGCGCGCGCAACTTACCAAAGCGCAAGTGGCACAAAGGCTGCTGCAGTTGCAGGGGCGGGGAGACGAATTGGAAATCTTCTTGCGCGACCAATGCGGTCTCGCTCCGGAACAACCGATCGAGGTGACGCCGGAAGATTTGCCGGGAGCGGCCGAGCAGGAAGGCGCCACTCTGATCGCCATGGCAATGCAGAACAACACCGATTTACGGTTGGCACAGTCCGATGTGCAAGCAAAAACATTTCGGCTGACCGGGGAGCAGCGCGGCTATTGGCCGACGCTGGAAGTAGTGAGCGTGTACAGTTTGCTGGCGAAATTCAACAACTACGATCAGTACTTCAATCATTTTCAGCGCAACAATTACAATCTCGGAATCCAGGCACAAGTTCCGATTTTCAGTCCGAGCACCAAAGCGAATGTGGCGCTGGCGAAAACAAATCTGGAAGCTTCGAAAGCTGCGTTGTCCAACAAGCAAAATCTGGTGAGCGCGGACGTGCGCAGAAAAACACGTCGCGTGCGCGAAACCGAAGCGGGAAAGGAAGTAGCGCGATTGGAATTGCAACTGGTGCAGCAGGATCTGGCGCAATTGCAGGCGCGGTTTGAGGAAGGGAAGGTAAATTTGCAGGTGGTGGAAAAAGCGCGGCTGGACGAAAATGAAAAATGGATGGCGCTGCTGGATGCGACATTCCTGCGCCAGCAGGCGCAGCTGGATTTGCTGAAGTCGGCGGGGCAGCTGGACAAGGTGCTGGAGTAGAGACGACGGAATAAGGCCGAGAGGACGGCAGAAAGCAAAAGCAGATTCCTCGCTTTGCTCGGAGTGACATTTACGAGTTAGAACGGAATGTTGAGTACGGGATAAGTTGTTTTTGCGAACCAACCTAACGTTAACCGGGTCTAGATCAGAAGTTTTCGCCGCAACGGTGTTGTCGCGTAGAATCTTTTCGCCATGCTCGATCACGAATCACTGGAAATCCTTGCTCGCGCGCTGAAAAAACTGGATGCCGGTTTCGCCGCTTTGCCGGAATTTACCATGCTGCCCGAGCTTTCGCCGTCCGCTCCGGGAGGCGAGCGCCTGAGCGAAGTGATGCTGACGCTCGCCGAAAAATTGCAGGACAACTATCCGTATTTTCATCCTCTGTATGCAGGACAGATGCTGAAACCGCCGCATCCGGTGGCGCGACTGGCATACGCGCTGGCGATTCACATCAATCCGAACAATCACGCGCTGGATGGAGGGCGCGCAACGTCCGCGCTGGAAAAGGAGGCGGTTGTAGAGATCGCCGCGATGTTCGGCTGGCGTGAATTTCTGGGCCATTTGTGCGGGGGCGGAACCATGGCGAATCTGGAAGCGCTGTGGGTAGCGGGACAGCTCCATCCCGGGAAGAAGATTCTGGCAAGTGATCAAGCGCATTACACGCATGGACGACTCTCCGGCGTGCTGCAATTGCCATTTGAAAAGATCGCGACGGATGCGCAAGGGCGGATGGACATAAATGCGCTGGAGGACCGAGTAAAGCGCGGGGACGTGGGTACGGTGGTGGCGACGCTCGGAACGACCGCGACGGGTTCGGTCGATCCGCTGCCGGAGATTCTGGCCCTGCGGGAAGAGTTCGGATTCCGCGTGCATGGGGACGCAGCGTACGGCGGATACTTTGCGTTGGCGTCGAATCTTGCAGAGCATGCACGAAAAAGCTTGGCGCGGACCGGCGAAGCCGATTCGATCGTGATTGATCCGCACAAACACGGGTTGCAGCCATACGGGTGCGGGTGCGTGGTGTTCCGCGATCCCGGAGTCGGGCGGCTGTACAAACACGATTCGCCGTACACCTATTTCAGTTCGGCGGAATTGCACTTGGGCGAAATCAGCCTGGAGTGTTCGCGGCCGGGAGCGGCTGCCGCGGCATTGTGGGCGACGCAGAAACTGTTACCGCTCACGCGGGGCGGGGAGTTTGCGAAGGGTTTAGAGCGCGGTAGGGAAGCGGCGCTGCAGTTTTTCCGTTGGATCGAGAGCAACGAAAAATTTACGCCGGCGTTCGAGCCGGAGCTCGATATTCTTGCTTTCGTTCCGCACGGTAAATCATTGACTGAAATTTCAATGAGATCGCGCGCGATTTTTGATTCGACCGCTCGCTCCGGGCTGCACCTAGCGGTCGCGGAGTTGCCGGTGAAGTTCTTTACCGAGCTCGCCACGGAAGGCGAGCGGACGACCGTTACGTGCCTACGATCGGTACTGATGAAGGCGGAACATCTGGAGTGGTTGCCGCGGATCGTGGAGATTTTGCAGAAGTGCAGCGACGCCTGAGGGATTGAGTTTGGGGTGGCGGTGAGCGCAGGTTCTTGGCGGCCGGAAATCGTAGGAAGATTTGGCTGAATGGGTGAGGCAACGAGTTGCAATTTGGAACACGAGGATGCGTTTCCCGGATGTGTTCACGATGGAGCGATCGAGATGAATAGAGAAGAGGCGTGGAAGCTGGCTGAACATTGGGTGGCGGCTTGGAACGCTCATGACCTGGAATTGATCCTGACGCACTATGAGGATGCGGTCGAGTTGACTTCGCCGGTGGCTGCGCAGCTGCTGGGGACGGCTGATGGCAAAGTCGTGGGAAAGGCCAATTTGCGAGCGTACTTCAAGCGAGGGTTGGACGCGTATCCGGAGTTGCAGTTTGGTCTTAAGGATGTGTTTTGGGGAGTGAAGAGCGTGGTGCTGTATTACACGAATCAGAAGGGAACACATTCAGCGGAGTTTATGGAGTTGTCGGCGAGCGGGAAAGTGAATCGAGTGGTGGCGAATTACAACGCGTGAGTTCGATTGGCGGCGGGACAAAAGCCGATACCGATTGCCACCTAGTCACAGAGGGCACGGACAATGGAAGAAGCGAGTTTCAGATTGGTCGGCGGTTGAAGTTTTGGCTTGAACCATGTCGCGCACAGCCTGAAGTCTGTGCTACCAAGCCGTACTATCTCCGGGCACTACGCTGGCCGACGTTTACTGCTGATTAGAATTGGCGGCGGTTTTGCGGGCGTTGGCAATTTCCTGCACTTGATTCAGGTGGTCTTGCAGAGCGGGCAGGGCTTTGGCCGCGAATTGTCACCCCCCTCCGGGCTGTTGCATTCTGGCGTCGCACATTTTTGCGCTGAACGAGAATCAGGCGAGGAGAGCAGTCGCGAATAAAAATGCATGTACCCCCCGGGGCAGCGGGCGAGGGGATTGGCTTAAGGTCTTTCCCTTATTGCAGCGAGGCGCGCGCAATTTTAAAGATGCGAGGAAGCAAGATTTGGAGGTGATGAATGGATGCCGGAACGAAAACAAAAAAGAGTGAACCAGGAGCATCAACCATTTCGAAATTGCTTATGGAAGAGTTGGACCGGGAAGCAGCCGGAATTCGGAAGACTTTGGAGCGGGTACCGGAAGGGAAAAACGATTGGAAACCGCACGAGCGATCGATGCCGTTGGGGGCTTTGGCGACGATTGTCGCAACGATTCCATCGTGGCTGGATATGGTGATCAACATGGACCAGCTGGACATTAATCCGCCCGGCGGAGCGAAATTCAAGCCGGAACCGTGGACGAGCAGAGAACAGCTGCTGGAGCAATTTGAAAATTGTCTGAAGCGAGGACGAGAGGTGTTGGCCAGGACGACCGACGATCGCTTGCTGAATACGACCTGGAAAATGCTGAACAACGGAAAGGTTGTAAGTGAGCAGACCAGGTACGAGGCCGTCCGCGATGGCGTCATGAATCATATGGCGCATCACCGCGGGCAATTGACGGTGTATTTGCGCTTGAATGATGCAAAGGTGCCAGCGGTTTATGGGCCGTCCGCGGATGAGGGAAAATAGAGAACCGGAAATGAACGGAGTGGGTTTTCAAGTGAACCGCGAGCGGTAATACTGCACGGTTTAAAACGAACGGGTCAAAAAGGGCGCAACCCCGGAAAGGGATGTGCCTTTTTTTGTTTGTGTCAGCATCGATTCCCTGTGCGCGCGCATCGAATGGGAAGCGGGGGAGTCTGTGTAAGAGAATGAAAACAAAAGAGATTCGATTGTTGGGCGAGCAGAATAAGTCGGGTACAATTTATGGTGTGGCCTGAGGTGGAAGCCCCCGTTTGGTGTTGGGTAGGTCGCCAGGGTGTATTCCGGGTTTAAGCGTTGCGTTAAGGTCCCGAATCATGGGGAAGCGTGGGAAGAGTTAGCGGTCGAAAAACCGCCGAAGATCCGCAGAAGGCGTACTGAGGGAAATGATGGCTGATGTAATGAAGACAGTTTTGTTGAATCCGCCGAGTTTTGAGAATTTTGACGGTGGAGCGAGTTCGCGGTGGCCTGCGACGCGAGAGATTGAGTCGTATTGGTATCCGGTGTGGCTGGCCTACCCGGCTGGACTGATTCCGGGAAGCCGGCTGGTGGATGCCTCGCCGCACAAGATTGATTGGGCGCAGACGATTGAGATCTGCAGGTCTTATGAATTTCTGGTGCTTTATACTTCGACCGTCGGTTTCCACAGCGACATCAAGCTCATACGGAAAATCAAAGAAGCCAATCCCTCGCTGAAGATTGCGTTCGTCGGTCCGCATGGGCACATCAAGCCAGAAGAGACGCTGAACGCCAGCCCAGACATCGACTTTATCGTACGCGGGGAATTCGACCATTCGGTGGCGGAGTTTGCGCACGGCAAGCCGCTGGAGCAGATTGCGGGCGCCTGTTTCCGGCAAGACGGCAAGATTGTGATGAACACGCCGCGTCCGCAGCTGCATACCGCCGAGCTGGATGCACTGCCGTTTGCGACAGACGCGTACAAGCGCGATTTGCAAATTGACCGGTACAACGTACCGTTTCTGTTGCACCCGTTCGTATCGTTCTACACGACGCGGGGATGCCCGGCGATGTGCACGTTTTGCATGTGGCCGCAGACGATTTCCGGACACGCATGGCGTACCCGCAGCGTGGACAACGTGGTGCAGGAAGTGAAGCAAACGCTGGAATACTTCCCGCAGATGAAAGAGATTTTCTTCGACGACGACACGTTTAACATCCGACGCGACCGGGCGATTGAATTGAGCGCAAAGTTCAAGCCGCTGAAATTTCAGTGGTCGTGTACGGCACGTTGCCACAGCAAGTACGAAGAGCTAAAAGCCATGGCAGACAGCGGGGCGCGGCTGTTTATCGTGGGATTCGAGTCAGGCGATCCGCAGATACTGAAGAACATCAAGAAAGGCGCGACGGTAGAAATGGCGCGCGAGTTCATGAAGAACTGCAAAAAAGTCGGTATCAAGGTGCACGGCGACTTTATCATCGGTTTGCCGGGTGAAACGAAAGAAACAATCAACAGAACGATCGATTTTGCGAAAGAACTGGATTGCGAAACGATTCAGGTCTCGCTGGCACACGCGATGCCGGGTACGGAACTGCATGAGCAGATGTCCAAGGACGGCTTCCTGCGCGTGGAAGCGCTTGCGGACACCGGCGGACATCAACTGCCGCACATCGAATATCCGCACTTGTCGAAGGCGGAGATGATGGACGGCGTGAACCGTTTCTACGATCAGTATTATTTCCGGCCAAAGGTGGCATGGCGAATCGTGCGCGAAGCACTGTGGGACGGCCACGAGCGCAAGCGCTTGTACGAAGAGGCGACGAGCTTCCTGAAGCTGCGCGCGGAGCGGCTGAAGTGGGTACGACAGGGCGGCGATGAACCGAAGACCATGGTGTCGGTGCCCGGCGCGGCGTCCGGCAACGACTAAGTTCAAGCCGAGCCAATAAACAGAAATATGCCAAGCGAGAGAAGGATCCGGATCAAGACGCTGGTCATGGTCCTGGCGATGGTGGTGTGTGCCAACGCCGGAGACCTGATGCTGAAGCACGGAATGACGCAAATCGGACCGGTGCAGATTTCGCTGAGTGGAATCGAGCACGCGTTTCAAATGACGGTGACAAACTCGACGATCTGGATCGGCATAGTTTTCCTGAGCGGATTCATGGCGAGTTACATGTTGGTGCTGAGCTGGGCGGATTACAGCTACGTGATGCCGGCGGGGGCGTTTGGGTACGCGTTGTTGACGCTGTTGGCGGTGGTGTTCTTGCACGAGAGCGTTTCGGCGAAGCGATGGATTGGAGTGGCGCTGATTTGTGTGGGCGTGCTGCTCGTTGGGCAGACGAAGCCAAACACGACCGCAAAAGAGGGAACGATTGCCGAACCAGAAATGCAAAAGGTGACGGCATGACGACGGCGACGATTTTGCTGTTGTGCTTTCTGGTGTGCGCGAGCACCGGCGGCGAAATCGCGATGACGTATGGGATGAAGTCCACGGGCGAGCCGGCGAGGCTACGGCCAAAGGCGATGCTGATTTTTCTCGGGCGAGCAGTGTGCAACGGATGGTTCTGGGTGGCGATACCGCTGATGGCGGCGTCGTTTTATGCGTTGCTGGTGCTGCTGTCCTGGCAGCCGATCAGCTTCGTGGTGCCGGCTTCGGCGTTGAACTATGTAGTGGGAACGCTAGGGGCAAAATATATTTTGAAGGAAGATGTAACCGCTGCGCGATGGGCGGGAGTGATGTTAGTGTGTGCGGGCGTGGTGCTGGTGACGGTGGGCTGAAGCGGTTGCGGTTTCGGTTCCACGGGCGACGAAACTCCAATTGATGAATTCCATAACACAAAATGAAGCGCAAGCGGGCGAGCTTGGACGGAAAGCGGCAGCGCTGATTGTGTTGCTGTTCGGCTGCGTGATTTATCTGGGCAACGCGAGATTTCCGGGACTGCTGGACGATGCGGACGCTTCGCATGCGGTGGTGGCGCGGGAGATTTTGCAGCGTCACGACTGGGTGATCCTGTTCATGAACGGGATCCGGTATCTGATGAAAGCGCCGTTGCATTACTGGGCAGTGGCATTGAGCTACGCAGTATTTGGAGTGAACGAGTTTGCGACACGGTTGCCGGTGGCGCTGGCGATGATCGGCTTAGCACTGCTGGTGAACGAGTTTGCGCGGAGATTTTTTGGGCTGCGCGCGGGATTGTACAGCGCACTGGCGGTGCTGACGGGAGCGGGGTTTTTTCTGTTCACGCGGATCATGATTCCGGAAGGAATCTACGCGCTGGAATTTACGGCGTTATTTTATTTCTTCATTCGTGGATGGACCGGATCACTCGCGCCGCGAATGGCATATTGGGGAGCGGCTGCGATCTCCGCGCTGGCGATGCTGACGCGCGGGCTGGTCGGCGTGATATTCCCGGTAGGAATTATTGCGATTTTTATCGTGGTGACGCAGGGCTGGCGGAAGTTGCGCGAGATGCATTTGGTGTCGAGCACGCTGATTTTCCTGATCGTGGCGGTACCATGGCACCTGCTGGCGAGTTTGCGAGCAAAAACATTTTTCTGGTCGTACTTCATCAACGAGCATTTCAAGCGAGCGGTTGGAACGAGATTTCCGCCGGACTATGAAGCAGTACCGTTGTGGCTGTGGCTGGGCGCTCATCTGATTTGGTTATTTCCATGGAGTATTTTCTTGTGGGCGGCGTTCAAGGATTTTCCCGCGATACGAAGCTGGAAAAATCTGGAAGCGGCGCAACAGGCGAAATTGTTGATGGCGGTATGGAGCGGATTCGTTCTACTGTTTTTCTCGCTGACGTTCGGCTCACGGATGGAGTATTACAGTTTTGGCGGGTGGCCGGCGATTGCAATGCTGTTGGGAATCGGATTGGCCCGAGCGGAAGAGGACGGCAAAAAGTGGCTGACGTATGTTCAAGGCGCATTGGCGCTGGTGGGATTGGCGCTAGCCGGTGTGCTGATAACGTTGCTCGCGATGTCCGCCAAAGTGCAGGTGCACGGAGATATCTCGTCGCTGCTGGAACAGCACGAAAATGACTTTTACCGCGTGTCGATGGCGCACATGCTGGACCTAACGCCGCAGGCATTCGCGGTGTTGAGATTGCCGGCGGCGATGGCGGCGGTGGCGTTTCTGGTTGGATTGGGATTGGCGTGGTGGCTTCGGCGAGCAAAGAAACCACTCGCCGCGACGCTCACGATGGCAGCCACCATGGCATTATTCTTTTTTGCGGCCAATATCGCGCTGGGAGTTTTCGGGCCGTATCTATCGTCTAAGCCGCTGGTGGAAAAGGTTCGGGGCGAAATCGGAAAAGGCGACGTGGTGGCGATCTACGGCGAGTTCGATGCAAGTTCGAGCGTTGGATTCTACATGAACCGGCGAGTGCTGATCTGGAATGGGCGCTACAACAATTTACTGCCGGGGTCGCAGTATCCGGATGCGCCGGCAATTTTTTACAAGGATGAAGAGTTCTTGCCGATCTGGCAGGGAGGGGAACGTGTTTTCCTGTTCGTGCCGGCGGAAAAGCGACCAGATGCGGCGAAATGGCTACCGCCAGCGGGAACGTATCTGGTCGCGGAGAGCGGCGGGAAAGCGGTCTATTGCAACCGGCCGGCGAACCGAATTTCGCTGGTGGACATGCCCGCGGATCAAAGCGCAGCGCACGCAGCGTTGACTGCGCGGGAATAAGGCGATGGCGCTGCAAGTACTGCGATGGGCGGTGCTGGTACTTGCGGCGGCGCCGCTTGCTTACTACGTGATTGCTATTTGGTGCGCATGGGAGTATTTCCGCGAAGCCCGACGAGCGCGCAAGGATACCGTTCCGGATTTTGCGCCGCCGGTGAGCATTCTGAAGCCGGTACGCGGCGTGGACGAAGATGCGTACGCGAACTTCGCGAGCTTCTGCCGGTTGGAATATCCCTACTATGAGATTGTGTTCGCGGTCGCGGATGCGAACGACCCCGTACTGCCACTTCTCAAAAAGCTAAAAGTGGAATTTCCAGCGCGAGAAATCCGGGTCATTACGGATGTGCCGCAACTCGGCGCGAACCGAAAACTGAATAATCTGGCGGCGCTGGCAAAGGCAGCGCGGCACGAAGTGCTGGTGATGAGCGACAGCGACGTGCGTGTTGAGTCGGACTATTTGCGCGAAGTGGCGGCGCGTTTCTTCGATCCGCAGGTTGGCGCGGTGACGGCATTTTTCCGTGGAGTGACGCGGGGAAGCATTGGCGCGGAGCTGGAAGCTCTGGTGCTGGCGACGGAGACGGTGCCGAATGCACTGGTGGCACGGAAAATCGAAGGGAAGGTGCAGTTCGCGTTCGGCTGGACAATGGCGACGACGAAGGGGCACCTGCGATCAATCGGCGGATTTGAAGCGATGGTAAATGTTCACTCCGACGATTTCGAACTTGGGAACAGGATCGCGACGAAGGGATTGAAGATTGAACTGGTGCCGGCGCCGGTGGAGATGGTTTTTGCTCCGGAGAGTTTTGCGCAATATTTGCGGCACGAATTGCGATGGGCGATCGGTTTGAGGAATGTTCGACCGTCGGGATACGCGGGATTGCTGTTCACGTTTGGATTGCCGTGGGCGATTGCGGCTTTGATTGCAGCGCCGGATTGGCGAATTGCAACGGTGTACATGGCGTTGTATCTCGTGCTGCGACTGGGTCAGGTGTGGTTGACCGGCGCATGGGGATTGCAGGATGCGGTAACGCGCAAGAGCTGGTGGTTAACGCCATTCCGCGACTTTGTGAACTTTCCGGTGTGGGTTGCGGGATTTTTCAGCGACCGGATTGAGTGGCGCGGTGTCAGCTACCGCGTAAAGAAAGGAAAGCTGGAGCCGATCGGCGACGGAGCGAGGAAATCGTGAGCGCGGCGATCGTTCTTTTGGCAATGAGCATTAGAGCAGGATCCGCAACGCGTTACGTGGTGATGGCGATGGCTTGCGTGCCGCTGACGTACTACGTGGTGGCGATACTTGCGGCGCTGCGCTTTTTTTTGCGCGCACGGAAGAAAACAATTGGAAATTATGCGCCGCCGCTGAGCATTCTGAAGCCGGTGCGCGGAGTGGATTTTGCGTCGTATGAGAATTACGCAAGTTTTTGCCGGCAAGAGTATCCGGAATACGAGATTCTTTTTTGCGTGAATGAACTGGCGGACCCGGCGGTGCCGGTGATTCGAAAGCTAATGGCCGATTTTCCGCAACGGACGATCCGCATGCTTTCAAATGCGCCACAGACGGGTTCTAACGCAAAAGTGAACAACCTGGCGCTGCTGGCGAAGGAAGCACGGTACGAATTGCTGGTGCAGAGCGACGGAGATGTGAGAGTCGGGCCGAACTATTTGCGGGAGATCGCAGCGCCGTTTGAGAGTGCAGACACCGGTGTGGTGAGCTGTTTTTATCGGGGCGTGACGCAGCGGAATCTGTGGGCAGAAATCGAGGCGCTGGGAGCGGCGACGGATTTTTCGGCGGGCGTGCTGGTCGCGGATTGGATGGAAGGCGTGACGTTCGCACTGGGAGCATCGGTCGCGACGACGAAAAGCTGGCTCGGAAAGATCGGCGGCTACGAAGCGCTGGCGAATGTGCTTGCAGACGACTACGAGATCGGGAATCGCGTAGCGAAAGCCGGCGGGCGAGTGATGGTGTCACGCGAAGTGGTGGAGACGATGTATCCGGCAATGACACTCGGCGGATTCTGGAAGCACCAATCACGATGGGCGCGGACGGTGAGGTTGTGCAGGCCGGCGTCGTACGTAGGATTGTTGTTCACGCATGGCTTGCCGTGGGCGGTGGTCGGCGCTATTGCGGCGGGAAACTCCGCGGGAGTCGCGGGGTTTTTGAGTGCGTATCTGTTGTTGCGGCTGGCGGTGGCGCGAATTGCGGGTGTATGGGGATTGCGAGATGAGAGCGCGCGGTGGCAGTGGTGGCTGATTCCGGTGCGAGACGCGTTTAATTTTGCGGTATGGGTAGCGAGTTTTTTCTCCAACCGGATTTCGTGGGGCGGCGTGGAATATCGGTTGTCGCGCGGCGGTGAAATGGTGGCGATACCGGCCGCAGGCTTGGAAAAAGTGCCGGAATAAGAGTCGCAGTCGAGTTGACGGAGCCGTGAAAGCCGTTTAATCTGAAAGAGATGAATCGTGGCTGTCCCGAACTCGGGAATGTGCTACGGTTCGTTTTTGTTGCCCCTCTCTGTGGCTTAGTCTCATTCCGAGCCTAGTGGCACAACCGTTGGGAGGTCGTCCAATTGGCAGGACTCCAGATTCTGAATCTGGCTATCCTGGTTCGAGTCCAGGCCTCCCAGCCAACTTAATTAGTCCATCATGCAGTTCTAAAAATGGAAAAAATTGGCCGAAATTGACGGAGCCGCTAACTGCTAGCCGGCTTGATATTCCAGAAAGAACAATCCCAACGTAAGCTAGGGGCGACGTGGAAGTGTGCGCGTCGGGAGATGAGCAGTGGCGATTGAGATCGCTCAACTGAAACGCGAGCAGCTTGCGGAGTTGCGAGACTTCCTGCGCGAGGCGTATCCGAACGATGCGCGGAAGCATGATCTGAAATTCTTGAGCTGGTACTTCCTGGAGAATCCGAATCAAAGCGCGGACGACGTGCCGCTGTGGGTGGCGATCGACGAAGGGAAGATTGTCGGGCAACTGGCGACGATTCTAGTGGGTTTGCAGGTCGGCACGGAAACGACAAAAGCGATCTGGATTCTAGAATTTATCTTGTTGGAGAAATATCGCGGGCAGGGATTGGGAAAGAAATTAGTGCGGGCCGCGGAGGTCAGATATCCCACGATGATCACGCTGGGGATCAACGATGCTTCGACGCGAGTGTTTGTGAGTTTGGGATGGAAGGCGTTGGGGAGCATTCACCGGTATCACCGCGTGCTATATGCGGGAAACGCGGCGAAGGGGCTGGCGAAGAGCGGTGTACTGCGCGGAGCTGCAAATCTGCTTTCCGCGCCCTTACGATTTGGCGCGGGTGAAGGAAAGCTGAAATCCGAATACGAAGTTCGGACAGGTTCAGGGCCGGGGCCGGAATGGGATGTGTTATGGGAACGAGCGTCGCGGCAATGGATTTGCGCTGTCGAGCGGAGTAAAGAGTTTTTGAGATGGCAATTTCAAAGACAGCCCGGAAAACGGTTTGAATTTCTGGAGCTCTACCGCGAGGAAAAACTGGTAGGGTACGCAATACTTTTTTTCCGTGCGGAAGCGAAAGCAAGTGCGCCAGCAAAAGCGGCGATCAGCGAACTGGTGTACGACAGCGAAAGGGCGGATGAAATTATCGACATGCTGATTGAGGTTTGTCTGCGACGGGCGATCTCAAGAAAAGCGGGAAGCCTAGTGACCGATGTGTTGAATGAAAGAGTCGAGGCACGGCTAAGCAATCACGGATTCTGGCGAATCAAGAATGCGCCGCGATTCATGGCGAGTTCGAAGCAGTTTCAGGAAGCGATGTACGCGGAGAAGAACTGGTATTTGACGCGCGCGGATTCGGACGTAAGCATTTTTGAAGATCCGAACGAGGGAGCGGAACTCCGTTGAGTGTGCTGAAGGATCAGGAGGCGGTAGCGAGCATGGCAAACGCCGATCCTGTGACGGTGCCGGTAATTCAGTACCACATGATTGACGTACCGACCCGCCGTTCGCGCGTGCGAGGTGGATTTACGCCTCCGGAGCGATTCGCGAAGCAGATGGGGTATCTGAAGTCGCACCGATTTGTTTTCTACACGGCTGCCGAGTTGATTGAACATTTCCGCCGTGATGGGAAATTTCCAGAGCGCGGAATTACGATCACTTTCGACGACGGATGCCGGGATAATTACACCAATGCGTTTCCGGTTTTGCGGGAGTTGGGAATTAAGGCGACGATGTTCATCGTGCCGTCTTGCGTGGGAGAGATCACGGCGAAGCCGCTTGCGGAGGGAGAGGAGGCCCGCCCGCATGTTTCGCGCGAAGAGATTCTGGAAATGAGCCGGTGCGGAGTCGAATTTGGTTCGCACTCGATGAATCACCGGCTGCTGCATGAGATTCCAACGAATGATGTGGAGTACGAAGTCCGAAGCGCAAAGGGATATTTGGAAGACTTGCTGCAAACACCGTGTCATAGTTTTGCGTATCCGGCCGGTTATTACACAGCGGAAGCCCAGCGAATCATTGCGGCCGCGGGGCATGCTTGTGCGTTTTCGACGGTGCATGGTCCCACGAGCCATCTCGATCTCTACGCGATGAATCGCGTCGAAATTCTCCGGCGAGACAGGTTCCTTTTTCAGTTCGCGAAAAAGCTCAAGCAGTTCTGGCCCTAATTTCACACGCCGCTGGGCCCTCAGAACGCCGAAAAACCACACCCTACTTATTTAAATGCAGATGCCTACCCATTTTGCCCGATGGCAAGATCTTGCAAGAAATCGTTAATGGAGAGTGCGGCAGTTCTCCGGCCCCTTATCGGTGCACAAGAACAGGTAAGGAATGGCCGCGATGTTAACCGGCGTCCCCTTCGAACTTCGAAGTAAGAACGGACGGTAATCACTTCGAGGAGACTCACCAATGGAAACAAATCGGCTCAGGCATCTTTACATCGAGGAATTAAAAGACATTTACAGCGCGGAGAATCAAATGACGAAAGCTTTGCCGAAAATGGCAAGGGCTGCGAGTTCGGAAGAGTTGCGGGCGGGATTTGAGGAACACTTGAATCAGACGAAAGAACACGTCGCTCGTCTAGAGAAAATCTTCAAAGCGCTCGACGAGAGCCCAAAGGGAAAGAAGTGTAAGGGAATGGAGGGGCTGATTGCGGAAGGTTCCGAGATGATCGAAGAAGATCCGGCACCGGAAGAACTTGACGCAGGTCTGATTTCCGCTGCTCAGCGCGTGGAGCACTACGAAATCGCTGCATACGGTTGCGTTGCGACCTACGCGAAATTGCTGGGCGAATCCGAGGCGGAATCTATTTTGCGTCGGACCATGCAAGAAGAGAAGGATACCGACGGAAAGCTGACCGAGCTCTCGCAACAGATCAATCTGGAGGCCGCGAACTCCGGTGAGGACGAAGAACACGAACAAGCATCGCGTAAGCCAGCAATGAAGGCCAGGAGCGCGCGAGCGTAGTGGGCCCGGGATTTCGAACTAAGCGATAACCACCAAGGAGAAATTGGAAATGAGAATATTTAAGGGAAATTCCATGTTTTTGCCGCTCGGCAGTGCGGTTCTCTGTGCGTCCCTGCTGGCTGTGCCGGCAATGAACGCGCAGGATTCGCAGCAACCAGCCCCAGACAACACCAAGACCAACAAGGGGCAGGCAACGCCTGGCGCCGACCAACAAAAGATGAATCCGGCAGACCGAGCGATCACTCAGAAGATCCGCAAATCGCTTCACGACGACACAACTCTCTCCACCTATGCGCACAACATCAAGATCATCGCTCAGGACGGAAAAGTCACTTTGCGGGGACCAGTGCGGTCTGACGACGAAAAGAACGTAATCCAATCCAAAGCAGAAGCAGTGGTGGGCGCGGAAAACGTTACAAACAATCTGACCATCGCACCATCGAATTGACGGCAAAACGCAGGGATGAATCGTTGCGGAATGAAAGAAATTCGAGAAAGAAAACTCAAGGAGGAAGTGAAATGGCTGACAAAAAAGTAGGCGTATTTGGAATTTATTCAACCCGAATCGGAGCGGAGAACGCAACGGATGGATTGGTGCGGGCTGGATTTCCTGCTTCGGATATCTCGGTGCTGTTGCCGGAAAGCCTCGGTGGACCGAAAGACATGGGCACGGAAAAATCCACGAAAGCGCCGGAAGGCGCAGCGGCCGGAGCCACAACCGGCGGCGTAATCGGTGGAGCGTTGGGAGTGCTAGCGGGCGTCGGAATGCTGGCAATTCCTGGCTTGGGCCCCTTCATCGCAGCCGGCCCGATCATGGCTGGACTTGCCGGATTGGGTGTCGGCGGAGCAGTGGGCGGATTCGCGGGAGCGCTAGTTGGTATGGGGATTCCTGAGTTCGAGGCCAAGCGCTACGAAGGACGACTCCAGAAGGGCGGCATTCTGTTGTCGGTGCACTGTGCGACTTCAGAAGAAATCAAGCGAGCCAAGGAAGTGCTGGACCGGACCGGAGCAGAGGATGTCAGTTCGACGTCGGAAGCTTCTTCGGACAGCGACAAGAGCGATCGAGAAGCTGCAGCGAGAGCAGCGCGTGGCGGACGGTAGTACCTCGAGCCGGGAAGGTCGCCCGACCTTCCCGGCTAATCTCGAGCGGAAGATAGATATCTTTTGAACAAGCCGCAACACCGTGACGACAAATTCCTTTCATCCATACCTTTGAGGCCGGAGTTGAATCCATTCGAGGAAGGGAATTATGGCGGACAGTAACTCCAAGAACGACCGGACTTCAATCACCAGAGAGAAGTTAGCTGCATTGTTGAACGAAGATCTCTCGCGGGAATATCAAGCGGTGATTGCGTATGTTGTTTATTCGCAGGTGCTGAAGGGTGCGGAGTATATGAGCATCGCGGACCAGCTTGCGATTCATGCAAAACAAGAACTGGATCACGCGCTTACAATCGCACGGCAGATCGACTATTTGGGTGAAATGCCCACGGTTGTGCCCAAGTCGGTGAAAACATCGGAAGAAGCCAAAGAGATGTTGCAGTTCGATCTGGATAACGAGAATGAGACGATTCGCAATTACCGCGAGCGAGTTAAACAGTGCGAAGGGCTGGGCGAATACGCGATGGCCGAGCAAATCCGGCAAATACTGGTGCAAGAGCAGGATCATCAAATTGATCTGGCAACCGCGTTGGGAGTGCAAGTGCCGAATGTTGGACGGCGGATGAATTCGGGCAAAACAAATGCGATTGATTTAGAAAGGGTGCAGCGATGAGATTTGGACCGTTTTTGGGATTAGCGATCCTGTTGCTGATTTTGTGGGCTGGAGGTTTTGTGTTCTTCCACGCCGCGGGATTCTTGATACACGTGCTCCTGATATTCGCGGTGATTTCCCTGGTCGCGCACTTTTTTACGGGGGCGAAAACCGCGTAGCGATTGGCACGATTAACTCAGGCGTAGCCCCGCCAGCCAAATGGGTTTTGTCCTCTCGCTCCTTCGTGACTCAAAGCCAAAATCCATGCTTTCAGATTGTGGCCTTGGTCCACATATATGCGAAATCGACTGGATCCCAGATTCCGAGTCCAGCGTGAGAATTCCGCGCGAATGTCCGGAAGACCTGATATGGGACAATCGATCCTACGCGTGAGGTCGTCGTCGGCGTTGCGCCGATGGTTGAATTGAAATCCGCCGTCCCACTCCCCGCAGCTTCTGATGCAATAGAAAAATTGTAGATTCGGCTGCATGAATCGATCGCTCG
This sequence comes from uncultured Acidobacteriota bacterium, assembly GCA_963781385.1. Taxonomy (GTDB): domain Bacteria; phylum Acidobacteriota; class Terriglobia; order Acidiferrales; family UBA7541; genus Acidiferrum. Next base: position 303,432 of record CAWAFN010000001.1, read on the forward strand.
CTAAGGGTTTCTCAAGATGGAGGATCGTTCATCGAGTTCGTGAGTGCGATTCGATTTGACGGCCTGACGATTTAGCACTAGATTCGCCGTGCAGTTTCCGAGCAAGCCGCCGACCTCCGCAGGTTAAGGGCAAGGAAGTTCGAATCAGCTTTGCAGCGAAAGGATGTGTTCGTGGGCGCGAATCCCTTACTAGGTGTGTTTTTCCACTGGCTGGGCGGACTGGCGTCCGGCAGCTTTTACGTTCCGTTTCGTCGCGTGAAGTCTTGGGCATGGGAGACGTATTGGCTGGTGGGTGGTTTTTTTAGCTGGATCATCGTGCCATGGATGCTAGCAGCCGTGATGACGAAGGACTTGTTTACGGTGCTGCACGAAACTCCGAACAACAGCATGATTTGGACGTATTCCTTTGGCGTGTTGTGGGGACTTGGAGGACTGACATTTGGTCTGACGATGCGGTATCTGGGGATGTCATTGGGAATGGCCGTAGCGTTGGGATACACCGCGGCGTTCGGCACGTTAATGCCACCGATTTTTCGAGGAGAGTTTGCCAGCGAAGTGTTAGGTACACATTCCGGCCGGATTATTCTGGCAGGAGTTGGAATTTGCATGTTGGGAATTGTGTTTGCGGGCGCTGCGGGCATGTCAAAAGAACGCGAAATGTCCGAGGTCCAAAAAAAGGAAGCGATCAAGGAATTCGATTTAAAACGCGGGTTGCTTGTTGCCACATTTTCCGGGGTCATGAGCGCGTGCTTTGCCTACGGTCTGGCGGCAGGCGACCCCATCAAGGAATTGACGATCAAGCACGGAACACCAACTTTGTGGCAGGGATTGCCAGTGTTGGTAGTTCTGCTTCTCGGAGGGTTCACAACGAATTTTATTTGGTGCGTGATCCTGAACATTCGCAACGGCACGGGCTATCAGTATTTCAAGCCGGAAATTCGCGGAGAAGGAGTGGAGGCGACGAAGACGGGGGCGCATGCTCCGATGCTCGCAAATTATTTCTTCTCCGCATTGGCAGGCACGACGTGGTACATGCAGTTTTTCTTTTACACAATGGGCGAAACGCAGATGGGCAGATACAAATTTTCCAGCTGGACGCTGCACATGGCGAGCATCATGATTTTTAGCACGTTGTGGGGTATTGCTCTGCACGAGTGGAAAGGCAGTGGCGCTCGCACGAAGGTGCTGGTGGCTCTGAGTCTTTTGGTATTGATTGCGTCGACGATCGTTGTGGGATATGGGAATTATCTAGGCGCGGCAGCTGCGACAACGTCCACTTCCGTCAATTTTCGATGAGCCTGCAGCGATGGAAGGTTATTGCGAAGCCAGCTAACAACGTGGGGCTGCCGTGGGAGTTTCTAACGAAGCTTGGAGTGCCCACCGACGAAGGAGGTCCGATGCCACGAGTTGCGTTCAAATTGCGAATCAAAGCGGATGCCATCGAAGGTTATGAGAGAGATCACCAGGCGGTGTGGCCGGAACTTCTGGCGAAGCTGAAAGAGGTGGGAATATCTGAGTACTCAATATTTCGGCGCGGCCAGGAATTGATTTTGGTTATGCAGGTCATCGACTTTGATGCCGCGTGGGACGCATTAGCGAGCGATGCGGTGAATCTGCGCTGGCAACAAGAGATGGCAAAATATTTTGAACCCGTGCCTGACCTGCAACCGGGAGAACGGTTTGCGATGATGAAAGAAGTTTTCTATATGAGATAAAGTGAAGTCGCCCACCGAAGGTCTCAGTAATTGGACATATCCAGAGTTGATACGACGCGGCGAACGATTGCGGGCGCGGTGTAAACACGGAGATTTTCTTCGTTGCGCAATTTGTAAGCAAGGCGCGCGAACATGATTTGGCACAACTTGCAGGAAAGCGCGTAATAGGCGGCGTTCGCGAAAATGCTAATTGCGGCCAACGACCAGGAAGCAACGATCGGACCGTCAGGATTCCTCAATCGGAAAAATAGGGCGACGGGCGAAAAAAGGAAAGTCAGCCAGTTGAAGAGCGCTTGATCACCTAACGCTATCGGACGCGAAGCTCGATCCATCAAATATCCGGCTGCTTGCAGAACCAGTGCGGCCACAAAACCTGCCATTGCAAATTGAACCAACCTTTTGTTTTTCATTGGCGGTCTAACTTTCCCTTCTGAACTCCTGAACCGCTTGCCGCCGGTTCGCGCTTTTCCGGAAGGTTCCTCAACTTGGATGATGGAAGCGGCACGATCTGAATGCGCATCGCAGGATCGCCGAACAAGATCCATGTGCGGCGGACGTCGCGATCTGAAGTTTGTGATTTTGCCTGGAGCACAATCTGACCAAGAGGCACGCGCGGATTCGAACTTAGCAATTTTGCAAGCGAAAGATCCTGGCCCGCTTGCGGGGGCGCGTCCGTGAATCCCGACGATGCCCATACCGCGACGGCACCACCGTTGGGGTTGAGCAACAATGATTCAGCCAAGCTCTGCGTGTAAACGTCCTGAAAGAAGCCGTTCAAGCAATTCATAATGAAGAAAACCGGCAGGCGGCCGCCGTTTTGCAATGCGGCCGCATCGTCATTGTCGAATAGATCGGAGAACGACCACTGCTCGACAGCACCGTGCCCGGTGAAGTTCACGATTGCCGCGCCCTGGTTCATCGAAGCGAGAAGCTGTTGCTTGATGAGTTGCGGATCGGCGTCGCCGCTGGAAAGCTGGCTCACCGCGAAAGACGACTTAAGCGTCGCGGCGATTTTGTTCGCTGTGGCGGAGAAATCGGCTCCGAGATTCTGGTCGGAAACCACCAGTGCCTGAGAATTCCAGCCGCCGGAGCTGCGCCCGGATTCGTAGCCGAGAATTTTGGAAACGACCGTGTCGGCTTCTTCGGCAGTTCGCACGGGCAATCGACCGATGGGTATGGTGCCGTATCCGGTTTGATTGAAGTCGGTGAACCAATCGTCGGACGCAGTTTTCAGTTCCATGGTGTCGACGATTCTGGTCGGCACGAAATCAAAGTTTCCGAATCCGAGATAGTTACGCGGATCAACCGATGCATCGCCGACGAGCAACACAAATTGCGGCTTGGTCTGGTTGCGTGCGCTGATTAGCTTCAAAAAGTCGCGCACAGCATAGGGAGTGCGTTCGCCGAAACTGAAAGCGTCAAAAATCTCATCAGTGGTGACAACTTTCACTGAGTAGCCTTGCTGCTGACGATGCGCCACAAGTGGAGCGAGACTTTGCACAAAATCGGCGTGAGTGATCATCACGATCGCTGCGGGAGACAGATGAGCCGCAAGCCCACCGCGAGCATGGAACGCAAACGAAGCGGGTGCCTCAATTTGATCGTCGGCGATCACCAGGAGATCGCGGGTCTGGTTTGAATTAGCGGCGCCTGGGACGCCGAAATCGACCACATAGCTACCATTTTCGAGACGGACTGCACCCTGCAGTTGCTGCGCCGCAAGCGGGTTGGTGACGTCGAAAACGCGAACGCGAGGGTTGGAGAAACCGGTGGCATGAATCTGGTTCCCGGCCAAGGCTTGTGCCTGGAGTACGTCGTTATCCGCGGCAAACGATCGGGCATAATGCAATTGGATGGATTGCACGAGGCTGACGTCATCCTCGCCGTTCAACGCGGTTAGCGTCACGATATTCCGCCTTCCTGGATCGCGGCCGCGTTTAGAGGAATGTTCGCGTGGAAATTTGTCTGGTCTGAGAAGGTCAAGTTGCCAAGAAAATTGCCGTTGAGCGCGACGCTAACGCTGTGAGCCTGACCGTCGGTAACGCCCTGCAGGATAATGTCCAGCGATGTCGGAATGTTTGCTGAAGCAACATGTGAAACATCAAGTTCCTGATCGACAGGTTCGTTGGTTACGAGAGCACCGAAGAAGTTGTCCTGGTCTTCACTGTTCAGGAGCGCTGCGAAATAAGTGATGCGATCTTCGCGCACGGCGGTATCAGGGAAGGTCTCGACAGGCGTATTGCCAGTGTAGGGTCGCTCGAGAGGAATTCGTTTGCCATTTTGTCGGCCCCAGACCAGCCAGTAGACGCGGGTATCGGAATACGGTGTATCGACGCCGGTGCCGTGGAATTCAATCGAATCGTTTGCGCCAAGCGGACCGATTTGATTTCCGTTGACCAGCAGCGGCTGTTCGACGCCTTCTGCGTATAGCTGCAACGTGTGTGCATTCGCTGATGAGTCAAAGCCGGCTGCGATTAATTGCCCGCGGGTCACGCGATACCAACCTTCGTGATTTATGTAAACCTTCACGGCTGTTTCGCCGTCAAGGTTGATTGGGGCCACATTCCGGTCGGAAACGGAAACCGGTGGAACGAATTCACGCGAGATGCGGCGAGCTGAATTCGTCACTGGAACGACCGAAGATCCAGCCAATTCGTTCATGCGGGCAAGAAGGGGAGTTGCCGCAGCGCTGCGCGCAAGAGTCCGTTCAGATTCTTCTAGCTGGGCAGGCCCGTGAGAAATTCTCGCACCGCTCAGATCGACGTCTTCGAGCGAGTACGACGCTCCCGGAATAGGATGAGCATCAATCCATTGATACGTTTTTGCGCCATGCTGCGGTTTGCTGTGTTTCAGGATTAACGCAGAGCCAGCAACCAGCGACGGATTCAGTCGCTGCTTTGCTGCTCCGGTCTCCCGGTAAACGTTAAAACCAAGATTGCGAACTTCTTCGCGAGTTTTCCATTCGAGAAGAACTGTGCCATCTGGTTGAGGAATCGCTTTAAAGGACACAAGTTGAACGGCGGTCGGTGCTTGAATCGTTGAGCTCACCGTGGACGTGTTGTTCAAAACATTGGGGTCGCTCGAAGTGGTCGAGACGGTAGCAGTGTTCACCGCGAATCCCGCGGCGGAGGTGCTGAACGTCGATGCATTGACGTTGATCGTGATGACCACAAGGCTGCCAACGTTCACGGACCCGAGCGAGCAATTGACCGTGCCGGACGATTGCGTGCAAGTGCCTTGCGTCGTTGAAACAGAGGCGAACGTAACTTGCGTAGGCAGAGGATCGCTAACGGTGACGCCTTGAGCGACTGCCGGACCGTTGTTCGAAACAGTGAGCGTGTAAACCAGATTGGTGTTTTGGTCCACGGGTTCCGGGTACGCGGCTTTCAAGATGGAAACGTCCGCCTGGCCAGCTGCCGCGACAACGGTCGATGCGGTCGCCGAGTTGTTGGCGGCGATCGGATCGGTAGCTCCCGTGGTCACCGTTGGGGTCAGTGAAATCACGGTACCAGGAGCGGTTGTTGCATTGACCTTGAGAACCAACGGGAAGCTGCTTGACGCTCCGGACGCAAGGGTTGTCGCAGTGCAGGCGATGGCACCCGCACTTCCTACTGCCGGAACTGTCGGGCAAACCCAACCGGCAGGTGGTGTGAACGAGACCAATGTGGCAGTGGCAGGAATCGTTTCGTTGAACGTGTCTGTAGTGGCAGCTGCAGGGCCATTATTCTTGACGGTTTGAACCAGCGTGATATTGCCGCCGGGCTGAACCGGGTTCGGTGAAGCGGATGCCGTGACCGAAAGGTCGGCTTGAGTTGCAGTTGCGACGGTGACATTGGAAGTCGCACTGTTGCTGGTTGGATTCGGATCTGGTGTTGTAGCTGAGATGTTGTCGGTATTCGAAATGACCGTGCCGGCCGCGGTCCCAGCGGTCACTTTCAATACCGGAGCAAACGTCGCGGTTCCTCCGGAGGCCAGAGTTGCAATGGTGCAGGTGATGGAGCCGGCTGCGTTGATTGCAGCCGCCGTTGGGCAAGTCCAGCCCGCGGGTGTCGCCATCGAAACAAACGTAGTGTTGGTTGGCAACAGCTCGCTGAATACGGCATTAGCCGCGGCTGCCGGTCCGTTGTTCAATACAACTTGGGAGTAAGTGATGTTCGCTCCCGCGACCACCGGATTTGGCGTACCGACATTTGTAACGATCAAGTCCGCGCCAGTCACCAGACTCACAACAGTAGTGACACTGGCAGAGTTGTTTGTGAGGTTGGGGTCGGCCGGTCCCGATGTCACTGAATCAACATCAGTAATTTGCGTTTGATCGGTGGTTCCCGGATTGACCTTGACAACGAAGGTAAAGCTCGATGCTGCGGCACCGCTGGCGATCGAAGGATTCGTGCAAACCACGCTGCCGGTGGCGCCGACTGCCGGGGTCGTGCAGGTCCAACCTGCGGGAGTGGAGATCGATTGAAAAGTGGTGTTTGCAGGGACGGCCTGACTGAATACCAGATTGACTGCGGTGGACGGCCCGTTGTTTGTAACGGTCTGGGTATAGGTGATATTGCTTCCCGGTGTGACGACGTTTGGCGTGCCTGAGTTTGTGACCGCGACGTCCGCGGTCGAGCAGAAAGCGCCACCTTGTGGGCCAGGAACCGAACCTGCGGAAGCGTTGGTGACGACAACGCCCGCAGATCCTGGAGTTGCACCGAATGCGTCAAGAGCTGTCGTGGTTTGACCGTTGATACCGCCGGCAACGGAAGTCGTTGCGCCGGTCGCCGAAAGAAAAATTGCGCCGCCGCCACCACCGCCTCCGGGCCCGTGACGTTCCCCGGGATATCCACCGGGAGCTTGCGTGACCCACGTGTCGCCGCCTGCTCCGCCATTCGCGCTGAGGGAAAGGCCAGTTAGGCTGCCGCTGTTTGCCAGAAAGACGATCGAGCCGCCTGCGCCTCCGCCGCCACCGCCGTCGTTTTGAACGTTGACAGCCGATTGGCCATTCGCAGTGATCGAACCTGTGCCTGTGATTGCGCCGGCGGTAATCATCACGATTCCACCACCCGCCGCTCCGCTGCTGTTGATTCCCGCTGGGTTCGCGTTCGTTGGGTCGGCTGTTCCGTTGTTTGTCGTTCCCGCACCACCGCCGCCGCCCATGATTACCAGGCTCGGTGAAGCTGGGAACGGGGCCCCGCCGAAGCCGCCGGAGTTGCTGCTGGTATTCCAGGCATATCCGCCTTGCCCGCCCGCGCCACCGTTTGCGCCACCGCCGCCGCCGCTATTCTCGTCGTTATTCGCCGGATCGGAATCCGTGCCGCCACCGCCTGCATTTCCGGGCGCCCCACGTGAGTAACTTCCTTGCGGATATCCTTCCACTCCGCTATCAGTCACAGTCGTGAATGCAAAATTGGTGATGTAGCGAGGAGTTCCAGCGATACCTTCACCCTTAGAGCCGTTGGCGTCGTTAGTCGCCGAGGTAACGTAGTCCGTTACGGCGCCAGCGCCGCCACCAAGCTGACGGCCGGCAGCTCCGCGAAAGCCTAGTCCGTTCACGCTAACAGTTCCGCCAAGCGTAAGCAGGGACGAGACATCAAACGCCAACACGCCGCCAGTGCTGCCATCCCAGGCGCGCGCAGTAAGTCCAGAGGTTAGAGTCGCAGTGGTGTACTGGGGCACGCGGATGATTTGCCATGTCTGCTGGCCGTTCAAGTTGGCGGTATAGCCGGAGGATTCGTACGAATTCACCGTTCCGCCGCCGGTCCCACCGCCAGTCCAACTCAAAGTACCTACTACCGGATTGCCTGCTCCACCTGCCGACACGATACTCGTCGCTGTGACAAATTCATACTTTCCACTGCTTTGCAGAGCGGCTGAGCCCCAACCTGGATCGCCGTTAACTCCGTCGCCATACTTGCTGGTATTTGAGTTCGCCAGGCTGCCGGGATTTGCCAGCACAGCGTCCTGCATTTGAATGATGAGAAGGCGATCGCCGACTGCGATGGCGGTGTTAGCACCCGTTCGAGTTCCGACTCGAACCGAAGTGGCTCCGACGGCAATCGCAGTACCGACGGTCCGAGGAGGGTAGTACGCGTTGATTACACCGGTGAGGTTCCCGCCGGCAGCGCTTAGCCCCGGAGTCGAGCACGTGCTTGGTTGGACAGCCGATACTGTAGTGGCTGTGTTGTTTGTAGTGACAGGATCCGTTGGATCGATTAGTGAGCCTGAGACCGAAGCGGTATTCGAAATTGATTGAGCTGCCGCTGGAGCGGTAACTGTGATTGTTACGATTGCGCTCGCGCCGCTAGCCAACGGTCCGAGACTGCAAGTCACCACCGTGGCAGTGTTGGTGCAGGAGCCTTGCGAACTAACGGCTGAGACGAATGTGGATGCTGCGGGAAATGTGTCCGAAACCGTGGCTGCGTTGGTAACGTTGGACAATCCGAGATTTTGAATGGCCAGCGTATAGGTCAGCGTTGACGACACGAAAACCGGCGAAGGCGAAACGGTCGTGGAGATTGCAAGGTCGGCGTTGCCCGTAATCTCGACGTTTACGGTGGTAAGAGTTGCGTTGTTGGCGCCGTTCGGATCGGCAGTGGTCGAAGTCACGTTCGCCGAATTCGTGATTTGGGTTCCCGCCGCGGTTCCGGCGGGTACGGTGACGACAACCGTGAAAGTGGAACTGCCGCCGCTAGCGAAGCTCGGATTCGAACAGTTGATGTTTCCCGTGCCACCCACGGCGGGGTTCGTGCAGGTCCAGCCCGTGGGGATTGTGATTGAAGTAAAAGTGGTATTCGCGGGGACTGGTTCGAAGAACGTCGCGGTGGTTGCGGCGTTTGGTCCGTTGTTGGTAACCACTTCGGTATACGTGATGTTCGAACCACGCGCGACCACTGAAGGCGCTGCGGTTTGCGTCATCGCCAAATCGGCGCTTTGCGCGAAAGTGGTTCGCGCTGACGCCAGGGAGAAGAGCGTGCAAATCGCCACGAGAAAAAGCGGCGTCAATCCGAGTCTTTGCGTTCGAACGCTAGCGGCGCGCTTGAGGCGGTTCAGAATCGTTCTGGTTTTTTGCCTGACGATTTGCACCGGGCCCGCGGCCGAAAAAGATTTGCCCGCTCGTTCGATTGCGACGACTCTCCCGAGAATATCTTTGGTTGGAAAGTCGGGTTCAATGCCCGCGTCGCTTTTCGTAGTCACAAAGCCTGTCGAAGAATCGATCGAGATTACGCGGTGCAAGCGAATGCCTTCGGCGGAGTCGGTAAGAACAACTTCTCCCGTCCGCACCTGATCGAGATTTGCAGATTCGACTATCACCAGATCGCCGTCAAGAATGTTTGGCTGCATGCTCAGGCCGTGAACATGAAAACGGAGTTTCGAATTCGAGGCCAGGACCGAGTGGCACATCGCACGGAAGCGCGTGGAATTTATCCAGACTGCGGCTGCATTATGCGGCACGTAAAACCTCCTGAATCGCCCGAGCATCCGCTGTGCAGCGAAGAATAGAAATCGGAACAAGCGCGGTGAGTTTTTCCAGAAATTCCAAGGTTTGAGCCAAACCGTCGGCATGGTGATGGGGCACAAAAGTCCGCGCGAAGAGTTCGGCTGCAGCTCGCGCCGGGGGAATCGCGACGATTTCGTTTTTCTGCGATTGTTCCAGTAGAAAAATTTGCTGAACGGTTGAGGACGCCTGCTCGGCGAGTCCGGCGTCACCATGCCACGGCGTGCCGTACATCATGGGTACATCGTTTCTAATGCGCAGAATGATTCGATCATCGCTCAATACCTGGCACCCGGGCTGCTGAAGCCAGAGTCTTGATGCAGTGCTCTTGCCTGCGCCCGAATGCCCTACGAACAGGCGGCCCAGTCCATCGTTAGTGACGACTCCACTGGCATGAATTTCGGCGCCGTCGCCTCGTCCGAGGCGGTTAATCATCAGGAGTTCGTCGAGCGGATATTCCAGCGGGTAAACGGGGAGTTCGGCGTCGAAATAGCGGCGGAATAGCGAGACGCGGCCGTGGCTCAGATCATCGCTGAACCAGCATTTCTTGTATGGCGAGCCTCCGAGATATTGCGTGCGGAAGTACAGCACCATACCGCCGGATTCCCGGTAAGCCGTCCACAGACCGCCGGAGTCAAAAACCGGCGGGTGAGCAGGGATTTCACAGTAATTTGTCCACTCGGCTGTAATCTCCAGGTCGCATGAGCCTGAGTCGATTGCGAACGGAAACAATCCCGGCTCAAGCGCGAGCTGCATTCCGTCAAGAGCCGAAACGCCAAACGAAATTCCTCCTACGCTGTAGGAAATCCTCGACACGTCCGCCCGCAGTTCGACATTTGCTGTCGGCGGTGCGATCGTCGCGGAATTGTGATCGATGGGGGGCACGGTATCTACCTTGTCGTTTTCACGAGCCCAGGGATCTGCAGGAAGTCGACCGGCATGATCCCGAAACGGGCCCAGCCGAACCGGAAATCTTGCAATGGCCGAGAACGGCTTCTTCCGGACGCAAGCTCACTGCGACGACTTTTGGCGCCTCATACGCGGGTTTGCTTTGCGGTTTTTTGTCTTCCGGGGTCTTCATAAATTTTTATGCCTTAATGCGAAGCGCAAGAGCCGCAGGCGCTCGTTCCGCATCCTCGATTTGCCTGCAACACGGGCAGCAAGTTTTTTTCACGCGGCAGCCAGTTACCGACGTCAATCTTCTTGGCCGCGATCAGAGCAGCCGACTTCATTGCTTCGGAGTGATTTTGTCCGCCCGGGCAACTTGGGCATTCGCCGTGTTCAGGCACTTCCAGCCCGAGCGCGTAGGCGCGCAAGTGTGCGACTTGGCAGAGGAAATCGACAGGCGACTCAGGGTCACCCATCTCCAGTTCGCCATTTGCAGGGCACATGCTGCAGAGAGACTGGATTCTGCAACGATCGCACCGAGTCTCCCGGGTGCGTTTTTTCCTGCGCGTTTCCCACAGGAATGTGTTCCAACCTTCCTGGAATGAACCGCCGCGCCAGCTATAGGATTCTTGATGGGAAATTACGCAGATGGACATTTGTCCCGTTGGATCGACCGCACAAGCGCTGACTCCGCCGCCGCAGAAATAGACATTGTCGGCGTCCTGGCGCCCACCTTGGGGCTGAGAAAAGTCGTGTTTCGCCAGGCGCATGTATTCTTCTCGGCGTTTTGGATCGTGATAATCGAGAGCGACAACTTCTTCGGGGCTGAGCCGGACGGCAAGAGGACTGGAAGAGCAGTCAGTACGTGGATTAACGAGCGGATCAAACTTGAATTCGACCCCGAGATCCTCTTCCGCAAGCCGTTTCATTTCGTAGACTTCGTGGCGGTTTATGGTGGTCGGAACGGTTTTCAACTTTAGGGGAAGGCCACGTTCCTTCAGGAGCTTAATTCCTCGCATGCAGCGGTCGTACGAGCCCGGAACCTGGGTCAGTGCTTCGTAGGTCTCTCGGGTCGCGCCGTAAAGAGTAACTTCGACCGCAAAGGGCCGCCATTCAGCCAACATATCGGCGATAGAAGCGGAAATGAGAGTTCCGTTGGTAAAAAGCGTTACCAGAAATCCGCGCTTCTTGGCTTCCATATAAATGTCAGGGAAGTCCTTGCGCCCAAAGATCTCCCCCCCGGTATAAAGAATCCAAAGGCAACCTGCGTCCTGAAGCTGATCGAGGAGCTGGCAATGCTCGGCCAAAGACAGCTCGGCCTTGCGTGCAGCGGAATCACTCATGGGCAGGTTGTTGTAGCAGTGGAGACAATTCAACGGGCAGCGATGTGTAACTTCGATCGAAACCTCGACCGGAGCACGTTTTCCCGCGTGTTTCTGGTGCAGGAGACCGCTAAAGCGGCTGTATTCAGCGACTTGCATAGGCTCCAGGCACGGAGTCGCTTACGTAAGAGCTCATCTCAACCGAGCTCACAAGACCGGCGCTGAGAAGCTCGTCGACAAAGCTGCGAATATCCGCAAAAGCCTGGTCTCGGCCCACCTCGTAGTGTGCAGCTACCCAGGACGCCATCTCACCTAGCGAAGTGTCTTTCTCCATCAGAGTCCAGAGGTCAGATCCGACCGGATTGAAGGAAAAGATCGCATCCAGATCGCCGACGCCGCCTCGGATTGGAACGACCAACGTCTCGGAGGCAATCTCTCGGCTAACTACGGTCGTGCTACGACGAAATTTGGTGTCTTCGGAGACAGTCATGTCCACCACCTCTTTTTTCCAGGAAGCAGGGCTTTGCTTCGGATTGCAATCAGGGACTGTTAGAAAGTCTGGAGTACTGGGCCGATGTCCGCAAGTAAGTGTTTTCTAAGCAATAACAGCGTTTGCGACACAAAAAACTGGTCCAAGTACTTGATTCTTTAGTGACATACGGGGCAAAGAGAACTAGGTCATAACACGAGTCTTGAAGCAAGAATAGGTGATAGTTCTAAGAGTTCTAGAACTAAGTGAGGCTCGTGTTGCGATACATTCTTTCAGCGATATTTCATTTAACCATTTGTACACTGGTTGGAACGCAAACCAGTTCTGCGCAGCAGCCGACGCAAGTGGGAGTTGTGACCAACTCCTTCGATGCCACTCTCGGTCCCAGTCCCGTTTCGAACGGCTCGACCGTTTTCTCCGGCGATCTGCTGAAGACGGCGTCTGACGGGCGACTTCAGATTCAGTCTGGAACGATGCAGTTTGTTTTGGAGCGAGACAGCTCCGCAAGAATTTTTCGCACGGGCGAGCGAGTGATCGTGGAATTGGAACGAGGATCGGTTTCTTACTCCGCAAAGGGCGTTTCAGAAAATCTGACGTTGTTCGCGCAGGATGTGAAGTTCATTCCGAACACTTCGGAGTTGGCAGTCGGTCAGATCGTGATTGTGTCGCGTTGTGAACTCAAAGCAACCGCACAACGCAGCACGCTTGCCGCGACGGCAGGGAAGGAATCGCACGTTATCGACACCAACAAGACCTACGACGTTCGAGCCGACATTGGCGTGGACTACAACGATTCCTGGAAACCGGTCTTGCAGGACTATCCGGAATACCCGCGCGAAGCTGACTATCATCACTCGCATAACCACGTCGCGTGCGCGCCGGCCGTCTGGCAGAATGCCAAGGGGCCGATACAGGCGGGCACTCCTGGCCACTTCATGCTCGTCGTGGGTGTTGGCGTCGCAGTGGGGACCGGCGTCATCTTGTATAAGGCGCTTGAAAGTCCTGACAAACCTTAGACCCGGCGCGATTGTGTAAACGCAACTGTTCATCCAGGGCCGGGCTCGATAAACGCCTTTTTTCTCGCTGTGATTTCGACAACATTGCTGAATTATAGTAAGGTAGCGGCACAAGGAGAATTTATGAAGCCCGCACGCCTTTTCCTATCGGCAATCGCGCTCTTCGTCCCTATCGCATTTCTGACGGTCCAAGCCAAGCCTGGGTCTGCCGATATCGCAGGAGAAATCAAAGATATCGAGAGCCGCGCCAACGCCGCGTATGAAGCCAACGACCTCTCCAAGTACTTCTCGTTTTACGCTTCGGACTTTTCGCAGTTTCTGCCAGAAGGGCGAACTGATCTTGCTGCCTATCAGAAGCAATGGACGTCCTACATCGGCGAAGGGAATCGGGTGCAAAAGGTGGAAATCTCGGATATGCACATTCAAGTGGGACCAAGCAAGGACACCGCGATTGCGAGCTATGTATTGCATGTAAAGACCAAACTGAAAGACGGAAAAATCACCGAAGAAGATAACCAGGAATCCGATGTTCTCTTCAAACGCGACGGCAACTGGAAGATAGTCTTTTTGCATTACTCCGCCGCTCCGAAAAAATAGTTCACGCCTAATTTAACGCATTGCCTGGCGTTCGGCGTCCAACCTTCCCTGACAGTACAAAGGCCATTTGATGAACACGTGCGACGACAAAAAACTTGGCATGGACCGTAACATTACGCGCCGTGACTTCCTGAACGGCGTCGCTATTGGAACCGGCACAATCGCGGCGCAATCATTGCTTCCCGAAGCCGCGTGGGGAACGCTTAGTCCTTCTTCGGCGGCACAGGATCAGCCCGGATACTACCCGCCGGCGCTGACCGGACTCCGTGGCAGCCACCAGGGTTCATTTGAAGACGCGCACGGTGTTCGCGATGGGAAGTATCCACCTCACGGGGCCACACCGAACGACAGTAGGGAAGTCTACGATCTGGTAATCGTTGGGGGCGGAATCAGCGGACTTTCGGCTGCGTATTTCTGGCGTGCGAAAAACCCGAGCGCGCGCATTCTGATTCTTGATAATCACGACGACTTCGGCGGTCACGCAAAACGCAACGAGTTGCACTTGAATGGCAGGATGCTAATGGCAAATGGCGGGACTTGGGCCATTGAGTCGCCATTTCCATACAGCCCGGTCGCGCGCGGTTTGATGGATGAGTTGGGAATCGACCCTGAAGCGCTCTCGAAAAAATGCTACCGCCGCGGAGTCTACAAGGGACTCGGTAACGCTATCTTTTTCGATAAAGAAACATTTGGCTCCGACCGTCTCGTCACGCACGCTCCGGGTGGTTTTTTTGGTGGAGGCAGCGCAGAGGAATGGAATGCATTTCTCGAGAAGTCGCCGTTTGCGCCGAATGTCCGCAAGGATATTTTGCGACTCGAGACCGGCTCGGAAGATTATTTTCCGAGCCTCACTTCAGATCAGAAGAAGGACAAGCTCTCGCGCATGAGCTATAAGTCCTATTTGCTCGACGTCGTAAAGATAAATCCGGCTGCAATCCGTTTTTACCAGACACGTACTCACGGACTTTTCGGCGTGGGAATTGACGCCGTTCCGGCGCTCGACTGCTGGGTGCTGTTTCAACCCGGATTTAAAGGTTTGCATCTTGAACCCGGACCTCATGCTCGTATGGGTTACACCCCGATGGGTTTCGCAACGCCCAAGGCCCCGTACGAGTTTCATTTTCCGGACGGCAACGCGACGATTGCGCGCATGCTCGTCCGCAAGATGATTCCCGCAGTTGCCGAAGGACACGACGCCGAAGATATAGTGCCAGCAAGATTCGATTACGCCCAACTGGACAAATCTGACTCACCACTGCGAATTCGACTGAACAGTATCGTAGTCGGCGTACGCAACGATGGGGATCCGGCATACGCAAAGAAGGTCAATGTTACGTACTCGCGAGCAGGCCAGCTTTCGGCCGTTCATGGAAAAAATGTAATTCTGGCCTGCTGGAACATGATGATTCCGTACCTCTGCCCCGAACTTCCAGAAAAGCAGAAGGAAGCGCTGCACTACGGAGTGAAAGTGCCGCTGGTCTATACCTCGGTCGCAATCCGCAACTGGAAGTCCTTCGAAAAGCTTTCGGCGCAGACTATCAGTTGTCCCGGGATGTATCACTACCAGATGAATCTCGATACCCCGGTTGATATTGGCGGGTACGAGTCCCCGAAGAACCCTGACGAGCCCATATTGGTTCGGATGGAGCGCACGCCATGCCTGCCGGGTTTGCCGGAACGCGACCAGCATCGCGCTGGACGTGGTGACCTGCTTTCGACATCGTTCGAGACGTTTGAGCGCAGTATTCGCGACCAGTTCGCGCGAGTCCTCGGAGACGGCGGGTTCGATCCCGCGGGCGATATCACGGGAATCACCGTCAACCGGTGGCCGCACGGCTACGCGTACGAATATAACTATCTGTTCGATCCGCAATGGCCAAAGGGTCAAAGCCCATGTGAAATCGGCAGGGAACGTTTTGGCCGAATTGCGATTGCAAATTCTGACGCTGGCGCCGCTGCGTACACCGATCAAGCGATGGACCAAGCCTGGCGAGCGGTAGAAGAGCTCCACGCAGCGTGAAGTTCGCGCACTCGCAAGTGGTGTGAGTCCAAAATGACCAAGGAAAATTCCAGCGAATTCAGCAACCGCGAACTTGGTATGGATCGCGAGATTCCGCGTCGTGACTTTCTAAACGGTGCGGCGATGGCGATCGGTGCGGCGCTTGTCCCGAAATCGCTTCAAACTGGCGCCATTCCCGTCAACGAACCGCAAAACCAATCTGGATATGATCCGCCGGTTTCGACCGGACTTCGCGGAAGTCATCCTGGTTCGTTCGAAATCGCTCACAGCCTTCGCGACGGAACATTCTGGAAAACGGCTGCCGCACCTGAACCGCTCGCCGAAAAATATGACCTGATCATCGTCGGTGGAGGAATCAGCGGGCTTGCTGCCGCGCATTTCTACCGCGAACGTGCGGGCAAAAACGCGAAGATCTTGATACTTGAGAACCACGATGATTTTGGCGGACACGCCAGGCGCAACGAATTCCACCTCGGCGGCAAACTGCAGCTTTTGAACGGCGGCACCATGTTGATCGACAGCCCAACGGCGTACAGTAAAGTAGCCTCGGGACTGATGAAGACTCTAGGTATCGATCCGGTCGCGCTCGACCAGAAATGTACTGACCGGAATTTCTACCGCTCGCTCGGACTCGGCTCGGGCGTGTTCTTCGACAAAGAAACGTTTGGGACTGATCGTCTCGCCGTTAGGGCTGCCCTCTCCGAGGAAGAAAATGAGGGCAGCAACGATTCGTCCGCTTCACTTGGAGAATTTCTCGCGAAGACTCCGCTTAGTGAGAGTGTACGCCGCGACATTTTTCGCATTGAGAAATCAAAAGCCGATTATCTTCCTGGTCTCTCATCTGCCGAGAAAAAAGACCGACTATCGCGGATCAGCTACAAAGATTTTCTGCTGAACGTGGCGAAAGTCGATCCCGGCGTAATCCCTTACTACCAGACACGCACCAACGGCGAATGGGGCGTGGGCATCGACGCTGAGCCTGCCCTAGATTGTTGGGCTATTGGATTACCGGGATTTCAAGGCATGAAGCTTGAACCGGGTCCAGCGCCGCGGATGAGCTATTCCGCGGCAGGCTATGCGGCCGGCGGTTCAACGCGATTCCATTTTCCAGATGGAAATGCTTCGGTTGCGCGATTGCTTGTCAGGAATTTGATTCCAGATGCTGTGCCGGGAAATTCGGCGGAGGACGTGGTCACAGCTCCGGTTCACTACAATCGACTGGATACAGTTGACTCGGCGATTCGCATCAGGCTGAATAGCACAGTGGTAAGGGTTCGCAACACCGGCGAGCCAGGTAATGCGCGCGACGTCGAAGTAATCTACGCCGCGGGCAAAAACATTTTTTCAGTCAAAGCCGCATTTTGTGTTCTGGCCTGCTGGAACATGACGATTCCCTATCTTTGTCCGGAGCTGCCAGAGAAACAGCAAGCAGCATTGCACTATCTCGTAAAAGTCCCGTTGGTCTATGCGAGCGTCGGGCTACGCAACTGGACCGCCTTCCAAAAACTCGGCGTCGCAAATATCCACGCGCTCGGTGCCTACTGGAATTCAGTCATTCTCAACTGGCCCGTCAATATCGGCGATTATCGTAGTCCGCGCTCGCCCGAGGATCCGATTCTGCTTCACTTGAGCCGGACGCCCTGCAAGCCTGGGCTACCCGCCCGCGAACAGCATAAAGCTGGGCGCATGGAATTGCTGGTCACCCCGTTCGAAGTCTACGAGCGCAAGATTCGCGAGCAACTCGCACGAACACTTATCGGAAGCGGATTCGAACCGGTGAGCGACATTGAAGCCATCACCGTCAATCGCTGGCCGCACGGCTACGGATATGAATACAATCCGCTGTTCGATCCGCAATGGCCCGACGGAGAGCAGCCGCACATTCTTGGCAGAAAACAATTCGGCAGGATCACCATTGCCAATACCGATTCTGGTGCGACCGCATATACGGATGTCGCGATCGATCAGGCTTACCGCGCAGTCAACGAAATCCTTAACGCCTAGTCGCAAGATCGTTCATCAGCCAACTCGTTCGGCGAATCTGTCAAATTGAGACAGGTTTAGTTGCAGGCTATCACTTCACTGCTGTTAAGCTGATTACCGCGATTGAGGGGACTACGACGGTTTCCTCGCCGAGGTTCGTACGCATGCCCAGACTTCAATCCACTGAAGATATTCGGCTCGAAGCCAATCGTACGCGCAAAGAATACTGGAAACGCTGGGGCCCGTATTTGTCCGAGCGGCAGTGGGGAACAGTTCGCGAGGATTACAGCGCCAACGGAACCGCCTGGGAATATTTACCGCACGACCACGCGCGCTCTCGTGCCTATCGTTGGGGAGAGGATGGGATTGCGGGTATTTCCGATCGCCATCAGTTGGTCTGTTTCGCTTTGGCCATGTGGAATGGGCGCGATCCCATCTTGAAAGAGCGCCTCTTCGGTCTTACCGGGAACGAAGGTAATCACGGCGAGGACGTTAAGGAATATTATTTCTACCTGGATTCAACGCCAACGCACAGCTACATGCAGATGCTGTACAAATATCCTCAAGCGGAATACCCATATCAAAGTCTGGTGGAAGAAAACCGCCGCCGCGGCCGGAGTCAGCCAGAGTATGAGCTTTATGACACTGGCGTTTTTCATGAGAACCGTTACTTCGACATTTTCACGGAATATGCGAAGGGCAGCGACGAGGATATTTTTATCCGTATTACGGTCTGGAATCGTGGACCAGAAGCTGCAACGCTCCACCTCTTACCGACGCTCTGGTTTCGCAACACCTGGTCCTGGGGCCGCGATCTTCGCAGGCCGCTGATTCGTCGCTCGACGCCGGTGGACGGCATTCTTTCCGTCGAGTCGCAGCACTGGCAATACGGAAAACGGTGGCTGCTCGCTGCCGGGCAGCCGGAGATACTTTTTACGGAAAATGAAACGAACAACGAACGCCTCTTCAATTCACGAAATCGCACGCCTTATGTTAAGGATGCATTCCATGAATATTTGATTCGCCAGAACAAGAGCGCTGTAAATCCCGATCAATCCGGCACAAAGATGGCCGCTCATTACACGCTGGATGTCGCGGCTGGGCAATCCGCTATGGTGAAAATGCGGCTCACCGATATTGAGCCGCTTGGTGGAATGGACACTACCGCCAGCACCGTGGGAACGATTACCTCACCGGGCCAAGAAGAACGCCCTGCGGGAGTTCCGGGAACAAATAATTTCGGGGCAGGTTTTGACAAGCTGTTCGAATTACGGAAGGCCGAGGCTGATGAATTTTATGCCTCACGGATTCCGCAACACCTATCCGCAGATGCGAAGAACGTGATGCGCCAGGCCTATGGCGGAATGTTAATCTCCAAGCAGTTTTATCACTACGATGTAAAGACCTGGCTTGAGGGTGATCCAATAGGCCCGCCGCCTCCGAAAGAAAGGCTCAGAGGCCGCAACAAGGATTGGACGAACCTTTATAACGACGACATCATTTCGATGCCGGACAAATGGGAATATCCCTGGTACGCCGCTTGGGACTTGGCGTTTCACTGCATCCCGCTGGCTATTATTGATCCGGATTTTGCCAAGGAGCAGCTCATCCTGCTGCTACGCGAGTGGTACATGCATCCCAACGGTCAACTGCCTGCGTACGAATGGGCATTTGGAGATGTGAATCCACCGGTGCATGCGTGGGCCGCATGGCGCGTTTATAAGATCGAGCGGCGTGTGCGTGGGGTCGGCGACCGTGGATTCCTTGAAAAGGTTTTTCATAAACTGCTTTTGAATTTTACCTGGTGGGTAAATCGCAAGGACCCGGACGGCGCCAATATTTTCCAGGGCGGCTTTCTGGGGCTCGATAACATCGGAGTCTTCGATCGCTCCGCTCCGTTGCCTACTGGCGGCCATCTTGAGCAATCGGATGGCACTAGCTGGATGGGAATGTATTGCCTGAATATGTTGGCAATTGCGCTGGAACTAGCGAAAGACGATCCTGCTTACGAGGACGTCGCCAGCAAATTCTTTGAACATTTTGTTTACATTGCGCGCGCGATGAACGATTTCGGTTCTGGTGGAGTTTCGCTATGGGATGAGAAAGACGGTTTCTATTACGACGTACTTCACCTTCCGAACGGCGAAGAGCATTTCCTGAAGATTCATTCAATGGTTGGTCTGATTCCATTGTTTGCCGTCGAAACGCTTGAGCCGGAAATAATCGACCGTCTTCCGGGCTTCAAGCGCCGCATGCAATGGTTCATCGATAATCATCCGGATGTGCCCGAACACATCGAAATAACGGAGCGCTCCGCGCGCGGTGTCCGAAGGCTGCTGTCCCTGGTAAATCGAAAACAGTTGAAGCGCGTCCTATCCCGCATGCTCGATGAGACGGAATTCCTTTCGCCATATGGCATCCGCGCGCTCTCGCGATATCACAAAGATCACCCATACGAAGTTGAGGTAAACGGAACCGTAAGCCGGGTGGACTACGAGCCGGCTGAATCTTCTACCGGCCTGTTTGGGGGTAACTCCAATTGGCGCGGACCGATCTGGATGCCGGTCAACTATTTGCTGATTGAATCGTTGCAGAAATTTCATCACTACTATGGCGAGGATTTTCGTGTGCCTTGTCCGTCGCACTCGAAGAATAACTCGGACTTGTGGCAAGTAGCCAGCGAGATATCTCGGCGCCTTGGCCATATATTTCTGCGCGGCGAAGATGGCCGGCGTCCGGTGGCCGGCGATCTGGAAAACTTCCAAAGCGATCCCCACTGGCGCGACCTCATTCTCTTTCACGAATATTTTAACGGAGACAACGGCGCAGGAATCGGTGCAAATCATCAGACCGGGTGGACCGGCCTGGTGGCCAAGTTGCTCGAACAAAGCGGGGAGTAAGTATAGAAATGCCGGCTCCGCGAAAACCTCGAAAGCCGACCTCGGCGACTCACAAGCAAGCTTCGTCAACAAGAAAGTCCGGAAACTCCAAGAGTGAGGCAAAGCCTACGGTCGCGTTTGGCAGAGACATTTGTAACGATCTCGATGCCGCCGAACAGCGCGAATGGCTTGTCACTAACGGTACAGGCGGATTCGCCTCAGGTACGATTGCGGGTTCGGCCACACGCCGTTATCACGGTTTGCTCATTGCGGCACTCACTCCTCCATCTGGAAGAACTCTCCTGGTTGCCAATTTGGATGAAACCGTCACTCTCGACGGCAAATCTTATCCGCTTGCGTCGCATCGTTGGACCAGCGGTGCGATTGCTCCTGAGGGTT
The DNA here is from genome assembly GCA_963781385.1 of uncultured Acidobacteriota bacterium. Taxonomy (GTDB): domain Bacteria; phylum Acidobacteriota; class Terriglobia; order Acidiferrales; family UBA7541; genus Acidiferrum. The sequence continues at coordinate 324,224 of CAWAFN010000001.1, forward strand.
ATCTCCACATCGCCGAATTCCGCCTTGAGGGATTGATACCCATTTGGACTTATCAGATTGGTTCCGCGCGCATGGAAAAACGCATTTGGATGCGCGACGGTGCGAACACCACGTTCGTACAGTACCACCTGCTAAATGCAAGCCCACCCATTGATCTGAATCTGAAAGCACTGATAAATTACCGGGATTTTCACTCTGCCACTCACGCTGGTGATTGGCGCATGCGCATCGAGCGAGTTGAGCAGGGAATTGTGGTCACTGCATTCGACGGAGCCATTCCGTTTTACGTCAGATCCACCGATGCGACGTGTGAGCCAAAACACATCTGGTATCGTGATTTTTTCTACGCACGCGAGCGCGAGCGCGGCCTAGACGATCGCGAGGATCATCTTTTCGCCGCTCTCTTTAGCGCCCGGCTCGACGCGGGCAATTCGGTCACGATCGTTTTTTCCACCGAAAGCACGCCGCTTCTTGAAATTCCGATAGCTCGCAGCAACGAAAATAGGCGTCAGGGGAGACTTTTGGCTGCTGCGAAGTCCTTGCTCGAGCCGGCCGAGTCGCAGGACAGGCCTCCGTGTCTCGCTCAACTTGTTTTGGCTGCCGATCAATTTCTCGTCAAACGCGAACTCCCCGGTCAACCCAACGGCAAGTCTTTGATCGCGGGATACCACTGGTTTGGCGATTGGGGGCGCGACACAATGATTGCGTTACCCGGCATCGCGCTGGCTACAGGCAAGTTTGACTGCGCGAAACAAATTCTTTTGGCGTTTTCACGGCTAGTCGATTCGGGACTGCTTCCCAACCAATTCCCCAATTCAGCCGCGGCACTTGAATACAACACAATTGACGCAACTCTTTGGTACTTTGAAGCGATTCGACAATACTTTGCCGCCACGCAGGACTTACCGACCCTAAAAAAGTTATTTCCGGTCCTCGCAGAAATCATTAACGCGCATTTAAAAGGAACTCGCTACAACATCCATGTCGACCCTGCGGATGGACTTCTCTATGGAGGTGGGCCCGGCATACAACTCACTTGGATGGATTCGAAAATTGGAGATTGGGTTGTTACTCCACGAACAGGAAAGCCTATTGAAATTAATGCTCTGTGGATAAATGCGCTCGAGGACATGTCGCAATTCGCAGGTATGCTTGGTTCATCCCGCGAACTTTACCAGCAACTTTCCGGGAAAGCGAAAATCAACTTTCAAAAATTTTGGAACGCAAATCGCAATTGCTGTTTCGATGTGCTCGATTCGCCGGGTGTTGGCAGTGATCCGACTTTACGCCCAAACCAGATATTTGCTGTTTCGCTCAGCGAAAATCTACTCTCGCCAGATCAACGGAAAGCAATTGTGGACGTCTGTGCTTCGCAACTGCTAACGCCAGTGGGCCTTCGTAGCCTCGCCCCCTGCGAGCCCGGCTACTCAGGCAGATATGCCGGCGGCCCGCGCGACCGCGATGCCGTGTATCACCAAGGAACCGTGTGGGGATGGTTGCTGGGACCTTTCGCGCTGGCTCACTTCAGTGTTTACAAAGATCGTGCGGCGGCACTGCAAGTCCTAAAACCGCTTGCGAAGTCCATCGATTCCTACGGTATTGGAACTCTCGGGGAAATTTTTGAAGGTGATGCCCCGCATCGCGCTTGTGGCGCTGTCTCACAAGCCTGGACTGTCGGCGAAATCCTTCGTGCTTGGCGCGAGCTGAACCGCCCGTCCACATGACATGGAATCAGATTTTAGCTATGTGGCGCTGCCGTTTCAAATAACTCGATTAAAACTTTTGTCCCGTCGGAGGCAGGGATCAGAAAGAAGTTCACGCGTGTTCCATCCGCCCCAGGTCGCGTTTCCGGATATACAGCGCCCACTCCGAATGCCTCGCGCAGAATCTCCGTAGCGCGAGCGACATTTCCACAGCGAATTTCCACTTGTTGTATGGCCTCGCCTTGTTTCTTCAGGAACTTTGAAATTGCACCGTCACCGCCAGGATCGCGCGTAGTTAGCACGTCCAAATGAATATCACCCGGAAAAGACAATTCGAATTCGGACGCATCTTGTTCTGCGGGAACTTCGGCCAGCCGCGGCCAGTCATTCGCTTCGCGAATCTTCGCGAAAGTATCGGGCCGCACTGCGAGCCCAACGATTACTGCCGGTTTTGCGCCGCACAGTCCCGCGAACTCAATATTTTGCCACCACTCGTGAACCGCTTTGTCCGCTCTTGCACGTCCCGTACGATAGATTTCAGTCGCGGCAATGGCACGAGCGCCGTCGTCCGCGGAGGACAAACCGGTGACCAATCCTTTGTCTAACTCGCTCATGCCTTTAGTTTCCCAATTTTATTTCGCACTACTCAAGTGGCAACTGCTTTCTTCGCTGCTCTCTTCTTCACAATCAGCGATGCCAACACCGCGAGCAGCAGCATCCCCACTACTATGGCCAACGAAACGCCGATCGCTATGTGCAGCCACGGCTCTACGATCATCTTCACGCCGACGAAAATCAACACAAATGCGAGTCCGATTTTCAGGAAATGAAACTTATCCAATACTCCGGCCAGGAGAAAATAAAGAGCTCTGAGTCCCAAAATTGCGAACACGTTGGACGTGTAAACGATAAACGGATCGCGCGTGATGCCAAAAACCGCCGGAATGGAATCGATGGCGAAAGTGACATCGGTAATTTCCACCACCAGTAGCACTAGAAACAGGGGAGTCGCAAAAAGCTGTCCGTTCTCGCGTGTGAAAAATTTCTCGCCGCGATATTCCTTCGTTAGGCGCAGATGCTTGCTGAAATAGCGCACGAGGAAATTCTTTTCCGGATGGTTCTCTGCTTCCCCCGCAAAAAGCATATGAAGACCCGCGTACACGATAAATGCGCCAAAAACGTACATGATCCAACTGAAGCGATGAATCAACGCCGAGCCGGCCGCAATCATCGCGCCGCGCATCACGAGTGCGCCGAAGATCCCATAGCCCAGCACGCGCTGCTGGTACTCGTCTTTCACAGCGAAGACGCGAAACACCACCAGGAACACAAACAGGTTGTCGACGCTCAGCGCCTTTTCAATTACGTAGCCGGTGTAGAATTCCAGCGCTCGCTCGTGTCCGAAGTAGCGCCAGATCCCCAGTCCAAACAGTACCGCAATCGCGATCCACACCAGGCTCCACGTGAGCGCCTCGCGCAGCGAAATTTTGTGAACCTTACGGTGGAATACGCCCAGGTCAAGGGCTACGGCAACCAACACGAATGCATTGAAGACAATCCAGTGAAGCGGTGTGTCCATCTCTCCGTCAGTTCTTCCAGATCAAACGCTCGAATCGCAGGCGGGCCTGGTGCCGGCGGGGCGGCGAATTCGTCGTCAGTCTAATGAGGCTTCTTAGGTAGATTGTCTTCTGCGTTCAGATTCGTCAACTCGATTCGCTGCGATTGTGCAGCGTCAATCGTTATTGGCACGTCCCATTGCAGCCGCGTATCGCCTGCCGTGGCCCAAGCGCCGAGCGAACTGATCCAGTATGTCCCCGGTGCCAGACCGCTGAAGTGTCCTTTTCCATCTAGATCGGTATCGGTCTTGGCCACAAGGAATTTCGTCTGCGCTTCGGCTGGGGCCATCTGTTGCACGCGCCTCCGGTGCGAAGATTGTGCCTCGGCCCACTTGCGCGCCGGATTCACTCCTTCTAGCTCAAACTCCATGCCTGATATCGATTCCGGGTGCGCTTCGATGAATTTCTTCAGCGCAGTCATGTATTCCTGCTTTTGTTTTTCGTAGCGTTCGGGATTATCCGTCTTGTCCGCGTCCTTGTATTTCGGCTTGGGAATTCCGTTAGTGACGCCGCCGCTATTTGATCTCTGATATGCCAGCATGAATTCGGGCACCTTCAGTATGTCGTCGGCGGTTACCAGCTTGTCGAAACCCGGCAGCATAAGATCCATTACGTCATGGTTATGCAGCCATTCGTGCAGTTCTGCCGACATTTTTAAATCATCAATGAATTTATCGCGCGACGGCGGTCCATCACGCTCGTCGATCTCCTTGATAATTTGATCGTAGCTCTTTGACAAAAGATAAAAAGTAAAATCGCGGACTGGCTCTGCTTTCGCTGCCGTAGGCATCACCCTCGCCGTAAATTCCAACGTTGCTCCGCCGCTCTGCCCAAGCGCACAAGTTCCGTCCATAAGCCACAAAAAGCCGGCCAATATTAAAAGTCTTCTCATATTCGTCATGCTATCAGAATTGGCAATCGGCTCTGCTTTTCATTCGCGCATGAATACGTACTGTCCACCCCCGTCTACCTTTACAACGCCGGGCCGATAGCCTTTTTCGAAAAGATCAAAACCTTCTTTCAGGTTGATCCAGAATTTTACAGTATTTGAATCCGCAGAAGAGTCTCGAACCAACTGATCAAGTCCTCGGTCTGTTAGTCGCGCGGGGAAAATCTGTATCGGCAAGTGCTTTTGGCCTAACGAGCGCGCAAGCACTGCCAGCCAATAAACCTCTTTGATTCCGTCATCGGTGATCGGCAGGCACCCGATCGTCACGCAATTTCCATGTAAGAAAATGTCGCCGCCAGGATTCTCGCGGCTACCAAGAATCCGATCCGACGCGTTTGGATAGCTGACGTGCAAACTCAAATAGAAATTACTCTGCGGATTGAACCAATCCAACTCGTAATAACCTTCCGGCACCTGTTCGTCGCCGAATCTTCGTTTGGGGCCCAGAATTCCGGATGTGGCGCAAATCGGATACGTCTTTGCGAGCTGGTACGGTTTTCCCGAAGAGTTTTCGACCCAAAGTTCGAGTTCGCCCTCCTTCTTGAACGCACGCAACAAAATCGTTCGTGGCGGGTAGGGCAACCCTTGTTTTGCAAAGAGCCGCCGCAGCGTTTCATCCTTGTCTTTCGATGCGGTCCGAACACGCGAGAATCGAAGCTGCTCTTCGCGAAAAGAGAGCTCCGACGCAGTACACATCTGCAGTAGCAACAAGCCGGCGCAAGTAGCGACGAGGAAGGGTCTTTCCATTTTTGAAGTCCGCCCAAGGCAGCCACTAACGCCGTCTGCGCATTCGCTGCCTCTCGGCGACGGAAAACTACTCAGTACAGCCGGAATGTCGTTTCGACCGTGATCCACGTCGCAATCGGCCGCCGCGCTGCATCCTTGGCGGGAATGAATTGCCACGTGCTCACTGCGCTCACCGCGTTTTCGTCCAGCCCCATCCCGATTCCTCGCGTTACTTGCAGGCTCTTCACACGCCCATCCGCGCCAACCAGCACTCGCAGCGTCACTGCTCCCTGCACTTTTACTTTTCTAGCTTCATCAGAATAAACTGGATCAGGGCATCGCAAACAAACCACTGGCGACGCGACCGTCGCGTACGATCCAGCGTCATTGACAATCCCAACGCCGTTGCCATCCACATCGCCCATTCCACGGTCTTTGCCAACACCGAGGCCGTTTTCGCCCGGCCCGCCGGATCCGTTTCTATCTTTCATCCAAGGCAATCCGGGATCTTTTGTCGGCGAGGCAAAGTCCGGAGCGTCTGCATCGAAAACAGCAGCAGGTACGGGCAACGCATGGTTCTGCAAATCACTGGCTCTAGGTGGCGACAAGACAATCGAAGAGTAGGGCACTAGATTTCCCGTGGTAGGTGGCAACGGATTGTGGTCGCCGCTGCCACCCGCTTTACCGAGCGATTCCTGAGCCGAACTCGGAGCAGAACTCGTTGGGAAAAAGTGGAATGCTTTCAGTGTGGACCCAAGTGGCGCTGGACGATCCTTATTCACTGGGCCATTTGCCATCACGATGATCAGCGCAACAAAAATTAGTACATGAATTCCCGTTGACCCCGCTTGTGCGCCGAAACTACGCTTCTCGCACGGCTCCTGCAAGAGATGAATCGGTGCACCCGCGGCAACTTCGCCTGGTACCAACGCACCTCGCCGCACGCTCCACACGCTCTCAAGATTTTCTCGGATTCTCTTCAGAAAAGACGTTTCGTTGGAAAGGGAAGACCTCAAGCCTAAGGCTGGTTCAGGCATTGCTCGACCTCCGTTGCCGCTTGGTTCACACCCAAAAGAACCTCGCACCAAAACAAAAGCGGCTCCCGATGTGCATTGGGAGCCGCTTCGACTTCAAAAGGTTGCTTCAAAAATTAATTAGCTTTGTCAGAACAGCCGGAACGTAACTTCAATCGGCACTTGCACCGGAACGGGTTTGCCGCCGGGTCCAATCGCCGGCTTGAACTTCCACTGCCGAACCGTCTCTTTGGTCTTCTCGTCCAGTCCAAGTCCGGGGCTCTTGATGACGTTCACGCTGGCGACGCGGCCATCCACGGTGACGACAACCATCACGACCACCACGCCCATATACTTCGCTTTGCGCGCTTCATCCGAGTACGGCGGGTCTGGGCAATAGATGCAAGTTGGCAGGCCAACTCCATTAATGCCCGCTCGGAACGCGCCGCCACCAGTGCCGCCGCCCTCTCCGGGGCCAAGTCCTCCGCCGGTTCCGCTTCCAATTCCGGTTCCATTTCCGTGGCCGAGCGATTCGCTCACGCCATTTGCTGTGGGATCGCCGAAGGTTGGAGCCTCAATGTTGGCAACTTTCAAATCCGGTGGACCAAGCAGTGATGGATCCATCGGCAATTTCGGATTGGGATTTTGAAGCTTTACTTGTGGCGGCGTGAACTGCGTCATCTGAAATTTCGGAAGCTTACCGCGATTGACCGGAGCCAGAGAGTGGTCGTTGGCTCCGCCGCCTCCGCCCGCCGGCTTGGTGCCCGCAGGCAGCTTCGCCATATACGGCGAAAGATCGAGAGGCAAAACGTCGGTCTTCGGCTTCTTGTCCGTCAGTGCTGGAGCGGCCTTCAACAGAAACGGCAAAATGATCAGCGCGATCAAGCTGGCGTGCAATCCAATCGAAATTGCTTGTGTCCATCCAAAATTCTTATCCTTCGTCCAGATGTCCTTTACCGCAACCGGCTGAATTCCCGGCGGCAAAGGCGGTTGCTTCGTTGGCGAGAAAAACTCTTTGATTCTGTCGCCGAATCCGCCGAATCCTTCTACCCAACCAGTCGATAGGCGGCTATCGGACGGGCCTTTCGGCGCGGGGCCACCTTTGAAAAATTCGCGCAAATTCTCTCTGACGCCATCGCCATAGTGCGTAGGCAATAGACGAGACTTTACATCACCCTTAACCTTCACTGGCTTTTCAAAAAGGAATTGCTTCAGGTTGGACCAAAAATCGTCGGGCATTAACATGTCGGGCGGGCCAAATTTTGGCACGGCCGTTGAAGGTACTGGTTGACTCGTGGCGGGATCTCTAGCGATCGGGCGCCGCGCTTCCCCCAAGTTAAGAAATGTACCTGGCACTGTCCCTCGCCTTAATTGTCCACTCGCACATGGGCTACCATTGCTTAGACGTGATTCTACCCTTTCGGGTGCTGCTTCCGATACGATTCTCGCCGGGAAGGATAGGTTGCACGGCCCTTCCGGCTGACACCATACTTCAATCATTGTAACATGGGTGTTTACAACACTCTCCGAAGTTTCCCGCCGTGCATCTGGCGAAAACTAGGGCTCAGAAGGGAATAGCGGCTCGTCACATCTATGTCCGAACCACTCGAACTCAAGAAGACCCTAAATCTTCCTAAAACTGATTTCCCGATGAAGGCGAGCCTTCCGCTCAATGAACCGAAGCAGTTGGAAGCTTGGCAGGAAGCCAACCTGTATCAGCAGATTCTCGACGCTCGTACCGGGAAACCCCTGTTTGTTTTGCACGACGGACCACCCTACCCCACGGGTACTATCCATCTCGGTACTGGCCTGAACAAGGTTCTCAAAGACTTAATTGTCAAAACCAAGAGCATGGCTGGGCACTATGCGCCCTACGTTCCGGGCTGGGATTGTCACGGCTTACCCATCGAAACTCAGGTCGAGAAAGAACTCGGCGGCAAGGGCAAAGTTTCTCCCGCCGAATTCCGCAAGCTCTGCCGCGAATTTGCGACGCGCTACGTCGAACAGCACAAGAAAGATTTCAAGCGCCTCGGTGTTTTCGGACGCTGGAACGATCCTTATCTCACGATGAGCTTCGACTACGAGGCGACCATTGCCAACGCTTTCCTCGACTTCATGGAGTCCGGCTACGTTTATCGCGGTCGCAAGCCGGTGTACTGGTGCCTGTTTGATCGCACTGCGCTTGCCGAAGCCGAAGTCGAATACGAAGATCACGTAAGCCCATCGATCTGGGTAAAGTTCGCCGTAGTTGGCGGCGGCAAGAACGAAGCCGCAAAGCTAGAAAGCGACTCTTCGGCCGTCATCTGGACCACAACTCCCTGGACCATCCCGCATAACCGCGGTCTTGCCTTTCATCCAGACTACGAGTACGCGCTCGTACAAACCGAAAAGGGGAAGTTGATCCTCGCGGTGGATCGCGTCGCCGCGTTGCAATCCGACTGCGACATCAAGGAAGCCGAGATTCTCGCAACCTACAAAGGCCGCGACTTTGAAGGAATGAAATTTCAGCACCCGTTTACCGGTGTTCAGGTTCCGGGCTTGCTCGCAGACTATGTCACCCTCGACCAGGGCAGCGGTATCGTGCACACCGCTCCGGGTCACGGCGTGGATGACTTCAACACCGGCCAAAAATACGGACTTGAGATTTACGCGCCGCTCGACGACAACGGCGCGTACACCGAAGGATTGCCGGAGTACAAGGGCAAGGATGTCTTCACGGCCAATCCGATCATCGTAAAACTTTTGCGCGATCGCGGCGCCCTTCTCGCTGACCATCCCTACAAACACAGCTATCCGCATTGCTGGCGCTGCCACAATCCCGTCATTTTCCGCGCCACCGAGCAGTGGTTCATCCGCATGGACGCCGTACCGCATCCGGGCCGGGGAACGAATACTGCTTCCACGACGAAATCGCTTCGCGAAGAAGCACTCGGCGAAATCAAAAACGTGAGGTGGATTCCCGGCTGGGGCGAAGACCGCATCTACGAAATGATCGAAAAACGTCCGGACTGGTGTGTTTCACGCCAGCGATTCTGGGGCGTACCGATCATCGTCTTTTTCTGCGACGGTTGCGGAAAGCAACTGGAAGATTTCACGGCGCTTCGCAACGTCATCGAATGGTTCAAAAAAGAAGGTGCCGACGCTTGGTATCAACACACTCCGGAAGAGCTTCTTCCTGCGGGAACGAAGTGTTCTTGCGGCGCTGCGAAATTTCGCAAGGAAAACGACATTCTCGACGTTTGGTTCGATTCCGGCTCGTCAAACCTTGCCGTTTTGAAGGGTAAAGAATGGCCCGCAGACGTTTATCTCGAGGGCCCAGACCAGTATCGCGGCTGGTTCCACAGCTCGTTGCTGGTAGCCACCGGTGTCCGCCACGCGGCTCCTTACCGCAGTGTGGTGACACACGGCTGGACGCTCGATGAACAGGGCCGGCCCATGTCCAAATCGCTCGGCAACTCCATCGAACCCGCCGAGATTTCCAACAAGTGGGGCGCGGACCTGCTCCGTCTTTGGGTGACTTCGGTCGAATACCAGGCCGACGTAAAGATGAGCGAGCGCGTCATGACCCAGCTCAGCGAAGCTTACCGGAAAATTCGCAACACTTTCCGTTTCGCTCTGGGCAACCTCAACGACTTCAATCCCTCGTGCAACCTTCTTCCCAATGACCAGATGGAAGAGATGGATCGCTGGATGCTTGAACGCACTGCCGACCTCGTCAAGAAATGCCGCGACTGGTATGCGGCGTACGAATTTCACCGCGTTTATCACGCCATTCACGATTATTGTGTTGTAGACCTCAGCGCGTTTTATTACGACGTCTTAAAAGACCGGCTGTACACCAAAGCGCCTAACAATCCGTCGCGCCGTTCGGCGCAAACCGCCGTTTACAAAATCACCAGCGCTCTCATCCGCATTGCCGCGCCGATTCTGGTTTTCACTGCCGAAGAAATCTGGAAATATCTGCCGAAGGCCGCGTCGGAGCCGTCGAGCGTTCATATCGCGCTGTTTCCGCAAGACAGCGAACTCCGCGGGGCCCTGAGCGAAGCCCAAACCGCGACATGGGATCTGCTTGCGAAAATCCGTGCGGAAGTATTAAAGGCGCTCGAAACCGCACGCAACGAAAAGAAAATCAACTCGGGCCTCGAAGCAAAAGTTCTGCTCAATGGCAGCCCGGAACTCAAATCCAAACTGAAAAATCATCTCGGACAGCTGCCCGGCTTATTCATCGTTTCGCAAGTCGAGTTCATCAGCGCCGGCGCTGCCGACTACAAATCGGAAATGGTTCCGTCTCTGGAAGTCACCATCCACAAAGCCGACGGCACCAAATGCGAACGCTGCTGGAACTACTCAACCCACGTCGGTGAAAATTCGCGTTACCCGACGATCTGCGAGCGTTGCTCCGTTGCGCTGGCCGAAATCGAAGGCGCGAACTCTTGATTCTCTCTGCGTTATCGCCGTTGATGTCCGCATTTGATCGCACAGACTTCAGTCTGTGCGGCGCCATTGAGTGGAGCGACTCATTAGCTAGCTCGACCTGCTCCAAGCGCCGAACTGCAATTTCCGATTCTAGCGAACAACCATGATCAACGTATCCCGGCTACGCTGGCTCGTGCTTACGCTGGTCGTCGTTTTCCTCGATCGCTTGTCAAAAGCCGCCATCGAAGCGAAAACCAGTGAAGGTTGGCGTCACGAGGTCGTTCACGATTTCATTTACTTCGTCCATAGCAAAAATCCCGGGATCGCTTTCAGCATTTTTGCCGACAGTAATTCCCCTTGGGTTCGCTACCTGCTTATCATTTGTTCACTGGGTGTCATCGCCGTTCTTGCCTGGTACCTGGTCGCCGGCCGCGGCATCTCCGTTCGCTCGGCGGCTGGTCTAGCATTGCTTTTGGGCGGCGCTACAGGAAATCTCACTGACCGGATTCTTCACGGCGCAGTCACCGACTTCTTTGAAATTTGGTTCGGTTCCTACCGCTATCCAGCGTTCAACATCGCGGATTCTGCTATCACCATCGGCGCAATTCTTATCTTGCTGGACGTACTGTTCCCGACGCGCATAACCCAACGCAAGGAACCATCGCGCTAGCGCAATCCGACTCTTTATTACTTTCAGAGGGTTGTTTACTGACAGATGGCCTGCAACTCTTTCATCGGTTTTTCCGCGTGTGGGGGATAGGTCTGCTTCCGTGAATCCATAATTTGGTCCAGCAGCGTTCCACCGTACTTCAACGGGGCATCCGGATCTGTCTCGTACACTTTGTCCGTTTCCGCTTCTTCAATCGTAATGAACTTGAATCCGTCCGTCTTCATTTGTTCGATCAGCTTCGGCAACATCAGTGCGTCGAACGCTCCGATGTGCATGAGCAAAACGTGTTTGATGGGCCGGCCAAAAATCTGCCGTGCCAGATCCTGATCTAACGAAAAATATTCCTTTGCCGTATTCAGGTAGCTCTCTTTTAGCCACTCAATCGCTTTCACGTCTTTCTTATCCATGCACCGCGCGTACGGTGCATTCCACGCGTAGTCTTCGAAATCCAGTGTCACTTGCGCGATTTTGTATCCGCGCTCTTTCAAATATGCGCGAATCGCATGCCGCTTCTCGAGCGTGTCACCTTCCCACAAGTACGGATAACGGAACCAATGCCAATCGTTGTCGCCCATGAGCTGCTTCAAGATTGGTTCGTTCTTTTCGATATTCTGTTTGAACAGCTCTACGGTATTTTCGTTGAAATTCATGTGGTCGTAGGTGTGATTGCCCAGTGGTTGACCCGCCGCTCGCCACATCTCCAGCACTTTGATGTCGGCCGGATATTCCTTCAGTCGGCCCGCGTTCACAAATCCATACGTTTCCGGTACATTTGCTGCTCTAAGCGTGGCGAGAATGCTCCGCGCCACATCTTCACGCGTTACGCCCTTCGGCAGCGGCCCATGGGAAGGCAAATCGTCGAACGTAATTGCCATTTCCTGCGCGCCCGCCTTGTCGGCCAGACCCATGCAAATAGCCAGAATCATCGCGCAGGTTACATGACGAATTTTAACGGCTAGCATAGAAACACTCTCTCACAACGAAGTTGATTCCGCTGTACATTGCGCGAAAAACGCTCGCTCGCGACCGAGCAAAAAAAATCGGGTCTCCACCTAGGTTCGGGTCATCGCGCAGAAGCCAATTCTTTTGTGATCGGCTTTCTCGCGATAACCAGGAATTGCCCACCAGCCAACCGCCAAAGAAAAGGCATCGTCAAGTACAGTCTGAGCATCCACACCGGATATTGCCTACCATGCGACATGGTGTAGGGAAGAAACTGCGCGTGTCGCGCTTCGATTTGAAAACCACACTTTCCCAGCACTTCACCAAGCGACAATTCCGTTAGCGCCAAATAGTGATCAAAGAAATCCCAGTAGGCGCCAGCCACGTGCTTGATGTTCGGTCCCATAGCGATGAAGCGTCCCTCCGGCTTCAGTGCGCGAAACGCTTCGCGAAGCGTTGCCTCCAGCGAGGATTTTGCGGGCAGGTGTTCCAGGAAGTTGCTCGTAAATACCACATCCAAACTTTCGCTGGTCACGTCCCACGCGGCCGAACAATCTTGTTCGAGGACAATGACGTCTTGATTCGCGTAACTTTTGGCGTCTGGATTCAAGTCCATTCCATACTTCACGCGGCAATCCGCAGAATTAATGAACTCGCACCAGCCGCAACCCAAGTCGAGCACGACGGAATCCTTTCGAATCCATCGCGAAAAGTAGCGCGACAGTACATTCCACACTTTTTGGCGGTAAGTACTTCGCTCTGCGAAGCGCGCTCGGTAAAGTTGTTTCAGATCTTCGGGAGAGTGTTCAACTTGCATCGATAGCCATCAATCTCGCTCGATTCGCGCTGGTGTGCCGAAATTCCGGAAGCAATTTTGGCTTTCGGTTCTTACCGCCGCCTTTGAAATATCACGATGTATTCGTGCTTGCGTGGCCGGTAAGATTCTGCTTGCGATCCCCATCGATAAACGTCGTGATTCCCGCCATCGGCGACGCCAACAAGTTGGTAATGCTCCCTAATGTAAGATTCCGTCCAATCGAGGATGTGCGTATCCGCATGTTCGCGCGTGTTCCAGGACTCGTGCATTAGAACATACACAAAAAATTCGGGCTTCACCGACTCTATTTCCCGAATCATTTCCGCCTGCATCACGCTTCCGTAACGCTGCTCTTCCACCAAGGGATAAGTATAGATATATCCCGTTGCAGAATGCCTCTGCGCGTAAAAATAAATTTCCGGCTCTGATCCAAGTACTGCAATTCTGGCGTTCGACGCGGAATGCTGTCGAATGTATTCTCCTATCCCCAAAGCTTCAGGAAACGGATTCGCACCATAAACGTGGCGGCACACTTCATGCGGATCATCGAGGAAATACGCTTTCCTCTCCGCGTAAACGGAATTCACAAACGCGAGCCCAAAAACGATGATTGGCACTGCGGCGACGGCTTTAGGAAACCGCGCGCGCGCCGCAAGCTTCGCCAGCGAATTCGTCCCCACTCCCGCTAATATCGCAAGTACCGGGTAAATCATGATGAAATAGTGGCCGCGGTAGTAAAACCCAACGCTGATGGCCAAAAATGAAAACGCCAGCAATCCAGTCATAAATACGGCGTGTTGTTTCAGTTTCTTGTCCCACAAGAAGGCAGCCATTCCGAAAACAATCAGGAACCAGATAATTCCAAAGTGTTCTTTCTGCAGTTCCATCCGGTTTGCCAGTTGGTGCAGGCCATCCAGCTCTGTTCCGTCGAACGGCTTGATTTCCATTCCGTAGGCTTTTGCGTAGGACACCGTCCAGAACCAGAATGTTGCAAACACGCCCGCGCGCCACAAAATAGCGCAGGTGAAGGCGTAGGGCAGAATCGCCCCGGTTGAATAGCAAATCAACTTTCGCGCGAACGTTCGCCATTGGCCGCTGCCTGCCCACTCGCTCCAACAAAAGTACAGTCCCAAGAAAATCCCAAAAAACACTCCCGGCTGCTTCATCAGCAACGCTAAACCCGCACAAACGCCGCTCCAGAAATACAACCACGAGCGACTGGAGCCGGACGCCTTCAGCAGCAAATAAATTGCTGCAAGTGCTGCCAGTGTCACGAAGTGTGTCGCGTGCCCGGCTAGCCCGATGAGTTGCGGTCTTATTGTGAATAACCCGAAGGTTGCAGCCGCCACGACTCCGGAGGTTGCATCAAACAGTTTCCTCGCAATTAAGAAAACCAGGAGGATGCTGGAAGCATTCACCAGAATTACGCCGTAATGAATTCCTGCTGGCGTCTCTCCAAACACCGCCATCACCAACGCGTAGGCCGCATAGGTGCCTGGCAATTTCATGTTGTACGCAAGTTCATACGGAGGGATTCCCTGCAATATCAATTGGCCTGCGTAAGCGTATTCACCTTCATCCCGCTCCAACGGAAAATCCCGCAAACGAAACCGAATTCCGGAAACAAACAGCACGATGATTAGAACGGCCAGATAGTCCCAATACTTCTTGCGCGCGAAGCTGCTGGAGGCTTCCGTCCGCTCTGCTCCCGTCTCTCTTTCCGGTTCAGTTGCACTAGTGGATTGCACGCTAGGAAGCCGCTCCTCTGATCCTGACAAAACCTTTTCAATGATTTGATGCTAGCATCGGATTCGCGTATCGCCTGGTTAAGGCCTTTCGGGCGGTGCCGCAAAAAGTACTGTCAAGCACCTGCACGGTAAAGTTCGCCACTCAAATTTTTCATTTGAGCTCGCTACCGCGGAACGGCAACCAGCACTCTATGGCTTCCGAGACCACCCAACACGAACTCTTCACGACCGACGCCGATCGCGGCACCCGCCTCGACCGCTGGGTTGTCGCCCAGTGCCCCGAGCTTTCCCGCGCTCGCGTCCAGGAATTGATCGACGCGGGTCTCGTCCTCGTCAACGGCAGTTCCGCAAAGGCCTCGCAAAAGTTGCATGGCGGCGAACGCATCCAGGTCGAAGCTCGCCAGCGTCCGCCTGTTCGCGCCGAGGCCGAATCGATTCCGCTTGACGTCCTCTTTGAAGACGACGACCTTCTCTTTGTGGACAAGCCCGCTGGCATGAACGTCCACGCCGGAGCAGGGAATTCCCAGGGCACTCTCGTCAACGCACTGCTCGGCCGCGGCCAGGGCCTCTCCTCCGGCGGCGACGAGCCAGAAGACGCGCTGCGCCCAGGCATTGTCCATCGGCTCGACAAGGAAACCACTGGCGTCATAGCCATCGCCAAAAATGACTATGCCCACGCGCAGCTCGCGGAAGCTTTCAGCTCACGCACGGTAAGGAAAAATTACATCGCTCTCGCGGAAGGAAAACTTGAAAAGAGTGCCGGCAGCATCACATTTCCGATCGGCCGCGACCCGTTCAATCGCACTCGCATGAAAGGTTTCGTAATTCCGCCCAAGCCGGCCCATCGCGGCCACGCAGGCCAAATGCGCGAAGCCCGCACCGACTGGCACACATTGGCCAACTTCTCTGTCGCCACACTCCTCGACGTCCAACTCTATACCGGCCGCACGCATCAGATCCGAGTACATTTCTCCGCAATCAAGCATCCGCTGGTTGGAGACACTCTTTATGGCGCTGCGCCGCATCTCTTCGTCGGCAAAGTCCAACTTCCCGATCTTGGCCGTCAATTTCTTCACGCTGCCCGGCTCGGCTTTCCGCATCCCCGCACGGGCACTTGGGTCGAAGCTCGCGCACCTCTTCCACAAGACCTTCGCGCCTATCTCCGCTACCTTGCCGCCGCTGACGGTCGAGTCCTCGACGCAAGCATCGAATCGCTTTAGCCAAGCGGTCACCCAAAACTCGAATTTCGCGCGGAAATTGACGCTGCGCCGCCAAGCTCCCTATACTTTTCAATCATGAAACGTCCACTCCTCGCTCTGGCCGTCAGCTCAACTCTCCTCGCGTTTCCGTTCTCGGGCCACGCGCAACAGCCCGCTCCTCAGGCTCCCCCTCCTCAATCACAAGCTCCGTCTACCGTGCAGCAGCCGCCCACCGTCGTCCGCGAAGTCAACTTGGTCGATGTCTTGCTAACCGTCCTCGACCGCCGCAACAAGCTCGTTCCTGAGCTGGATCAAAAGGACTTCAGGATTTCCGACGACAACAGTCCTCAGGAAATCCGTTTTTTCAGCAAACAGTCCGATCTTCCTCTGCGTATCGGGATGCTTCTCGACACTTCCAATAGCATCCGCGATCGCATCAAGTTCGAGCAGGAAGCCGCCGTGGATTTTCTCTACAGTGTCCTCCGCCGCGGCAAAGACCAGGCTTTCGCCATGACTTTTGACGACGAGCCGCAGATCATTCAGCCTTTCACGGGAGATGGCGGCCTGCTTCGCGACGAAATTAACAAGACTCGCGCCGGCGGTGGCACCGCGGTTTACGACGCGATCTATGAAGCCTGCGCAAAAGAATTGAGCAACCCGCCACGGCCGCCGGGCGATCAACCGGACGTCGTTCGTCGCGTCATGATTTTAATTAGCGACGGTGAAGATAATCTCTCCAATCATACCCGCGCCGAAGCTATCGAAATGGCCCAGCGAACGAACGTCGTCATTTATGCAATTTCGACCAGCACACAGTGGATCCAGCTTTCACAAACCGATCCTTCCAAAGCCGCCAATCGCAAAATGCACCTCACCGAAGGCGACGAAATTCTCAAGGATCTCTCGGAAGAAACCGGTGGCCGGGCGTTTTATCCGTATCACGTGGACGACCTTAATCAATCTTTCCAGGACATCGGCGATGAACTTCGCAACCAGTACACCATCACTTACAGCCCGACCAATTTCGTGGCAAACGGCAAATATCACCGCATCAAAATCGAAATTCCGAACCACAGTGGCTATCAAGTTCGCGCCCGCCGCGGATACTTCGCGCGCTCCCGCACTTCAGCCACGGCTCCAGGGACGCAACCAGCAACCGCTCCGCTCCCGGCGCTGACACCGCCGCCTGCGAAGCCCTAGGGCGTTTGATACTTTGCTGCAGATTTATTTCTAGAGAACTTATTTGGAAGTGTCGTGAAACAGGAACGCGTCCGATTCGATCGTTCCGTGCTCGATCGCGACCTGCTTTCCGTCTTTCGAAAATTTGTAAAGGAAGATGGAGTCCTTCGTGAAGGCGGTCAGCTGCTTCTGATTCTTTCCGTCGAGTGACATCTCCCACAAATTATCGACACCCTTCTCGCGTACAACGTAGGTAATTTTCTTTCCGTCGGGAGAAAACACCGGCCTCGAAACCATTCTCGGATCGGCGGCCACGATCACCGTCTTTCCTCCGTCCGTCGGGTCGAGTCGTACCGTCAACTTGTGATCGTCTTCTGCCACTTCCAGCGATGCGATCCACTTTCCGTCTGGCGACACATCAAACTGGCCAATCGCCGCTTTCAGTACGGTTTCCGGCTTCCCGCCGCCCGGCGCCACCCGTTTGATATAGCGATTATCGGCTTGATCGACGTAATACACCCATTTCCCGTCCGCCGTACACTCAGGCTCGCGGTCGTTCATCCCCTGCGTGAGCTGCATTACATTGGTGCCGTTCAAATCCATCCGCCACAGGTTTGCCGCCGCCGATCCCCCACGGCTCAATCGCCGGAACACAACGTTTTTCCCGTCTCCGCACACCGAAACTTGATCCGAATAGTATGTCGTGTCATTCAGCACCACCGTCTCTTGTCCGTCCGGTGTTACCGCCTTCACGCTTCCCGCCTGCGGCAAGAGCAGTTTCCCGTCCGTCGTCCAGCTCCACCGCCACAGTTTTACATGCGAAGCCAGCGGAACGTTTTTCAGATTCGACGGTGAATCCAAATTCGCCACACTCAGCTCGAAATCCAGTTTTCGCTGGTTCGCCACCATCGTTTTTCCGTCGGAGGCCAGGCTCGGGTGGGTGTAGTCGTTGGTGTCATGCGTCAACAGGCGGTAGTCCCCACCTGGGTAACTCAGAAATCCGAGCTGAGCCAGCAATTGCCCCGAAGTTAGGTCAGACGACGGTACGATTAGCCCGTTTCCATTCGGCATCCACACCGGCTGGTAGTAGATTCGCGACTTTGAGTTTCCGAAGAGCGACTCCTTGCCCGTTCCCGCATCGATCACGTCGAATCCGCCGATTGCATCTTTTTCCGGCTGCACGATGGGGATCAAAATCACTTTTCCGTCCGGCGACCACGACGGGGTCACGCTGTCCGTCAGCAGCGCTTTGTCTTTCACCAGTTGTCGCTCGTCGCTCCCATCGCTCTTTGCAACCACTACATCCCACAGAGGCGAATCGTGTTTCTCTCGCAAAAAAGCAAAATGTTGCCCGTCCGGCGAAAATGTAATCGGACTGTCCACGTCGCGAACCACTTCGCGCGGTGTTCCACCCAACACTGGCGCCGCGTACAGTATGCCAATGACATGCTCTTCTTCATCTCGTCTTACGAAGTAGAGATAGCTTCCGTCCGGCGAAAATGTCAGCGCTTCGTACTGTGTCGCAGCCGGAGCAACCACCTGGGTATTACTTCCGGTCGCTATGTGCCTCAACCAGAGTGATTCGAGGCCGCGGTCGGAATGCACCTGCAACAGATATTTCCCATCCGGTGAAATTGCCGCAATCGAAACGTGACCGCTGTTCGTCAAATTCCTAACTTCAAAGGTCTCGAAAGGGAAGTGCTTCGCCGGCCGCACGAGCGTGTAAATTCCGTAGCCGGCCGCAACGACCAGCGCCAGCACGCCGAGCACTGCGACAATTGTTCCGGCTTTGTTGTTCTTTGCTGCGGCCACTATGACTGACCCACTCGATTTCGGGGCCACTGGAATCGTTGCCGCAGTTGCCGCCGCGGCGCTGTTACCCGCTGCCGCAGGCACCGCTCTTGACGACGTGCCCATCGCTGCGGGCGTTCGCCCCGAATCGCTGTCTCGTTGCAATCGCTTCAGGTCTGCGCGCAACTCCGACGCCACCTGGTACCGAACATCGCGATCTTTCTCCAAGGCCTTGTTCAGAATTCTTTCCAGCTCCCCGGGCAGGCTCGGGTTCAGCGTCACAGGTGACGTGGGCGCGCTGTTGAGAATATTGTCAAAAATTACGGCGCTCGTTGCTCCTGGAAACGGAGTTTGCGCCGTCACCATCTGGTACAGCACTGCTCCCATTGAAAACAAATCCGTTCGCGGATCAAGCTCCTCGCCGCGTGCCTGTTCCGGCGACATATATGCGATCGTTCCGACTGCCATGCCCGGACTCGTCAAGTGCGTTTCGTCTGGATCAATGGTCTTGCCTTCCGCACCGCTCGCGTTCGTCCCGCGCACCAGCTTGGCCAGACCAAAATCCAGGATTTTTGCCGAACCCCTCTCGGTAATAAAAATATTTGCCGGCTTGATATCTCGATGCACGATGCCTTTTCTGTGAGCTGCATCCAGCGCGTCCGCCAGTTGAATTCCGATATCCAGCGTTTTTCCAAACGCCAGCGGCGCATTGAACAGCATCATGTCCAGCGATTGCCCATCCAGCAGTTCCATCGCTAAGAACGTCTTTCCGTCGCCTTCTTCAATCGCGTGGATTGTGCAAATTCCCGGATGGTTCAGCGCCGACGCCGCTCGCGCTTCTCGTAAAAATCTTTCTAGTGTGGCCGGATCTCTATGCTTGTCTTCTGGCAGGAATTTCAGCGCAACTCGTCGCCCGAGCTTGGTGTCCTCGGCCTCGTACACCACGCCCATGCCTCCGCGTCCCAATTTGCGGAGTATCTTGTAATGCCCAATCAGTTCGCCGTCCATTGTGGTTGGGGAATGTTAGCGAGTCCCTGGAGCCCGGTCAATTGGACCCGTAACCACTGGCTCGGATTTCTCGCTATCGGTCTTCGGGCAACACTGGTAACACCGCGGTATTCGCCAGACCCGGCTCATCTCGCAGTTTGATGTAGAGCAGCGTCCCGTTCGGTCTTGGCACGCTCAACGTAGAGTCCGCAAATCCTGCTGGCACCGGAACGTTGTGTGCAAACTGAGGGTCGGAAGCCACCGATTCCAGCAAGAACAAGTTTGTTCCACTCAGCCTGCATTGCTTATCTGGACTATCCGGGCAACGCACTTCTTTTAGGTTCGGCAGCCGCACCAGCGTAGCCAGAGGCAACCAGTCTCCCTTGTGTCCTTCTTCGGACACCGCGCGGAATCTCAACGGACCGAAAGCCGACGGCCCAAAACTCTTCATTGGCTCAAACACCGCCAGCGCTGTTTCCGCGTCCTGCATCACCAGATTCCCGTCGGCTACGCTCAACGTTGCATGAAATCCTTCATCGCCCGTCGCCACTTCAATCTTTTCTCCGTGCGGAAATTTCTCCGGCATCTCCGTTTTCACGAAAAAGGAAATCCTTCCGTCCTGCGCCAGCAAATCCTGATCTCCCAGCCGTATCGCCGAAGGAGTCGGTCCCGCCTGAATCGACTTGCTGACCAGCGAAACTCTTGGCCGCGCCGGCTGTACTTTCGTCTGCAGATTCAGCACCCGGCCGTCTTTCAGCGCCACCCGCGCCACCAGATTCTGGTCCGGCTGAAACGAATTCGTTGACACTGCTTCCGGTGCCGCCAGATACAGCAGGTCTTTCCGGTCCGCTCGCGATAGTTTCGCCGGCGCAAAATGCACACCGTTCAACTCAAATCCGTTCACCTCATCGAGGCGCGTTCCTTGCAATACTCCCTGCTTGTCTCCCACGCTGATTGAAAACTCCTCCAGCTTTGCCGCCTCTGTGTACGCTTGTAACGCCAGTTCGGCAGGTAGCGTCGCTCCGTACGGCTTCACCAGGATTTTCACCGAACCCGCTGTACCTTCTTTCATCGGCACATGTGCTTCGATTTCATTCGTCCCGCTGATTTTCCAGGCTAGCTTCGTCTCTTTTCCGTCCTCTTGCTTCAGTGAAATTTTTTCCACGCACACCGCGCAAATCGATTGCACATGCAGCACATCATCTCTGCCTACGATCAACGCTCCTTGATCCGCCGTTGCAATCGTCCATTGTGCTTGCTGCGCATTTCTCACATGAAAGCTTGGTCCCGCGAACGTTTCGAAGCCCCACTTGCCTCGCAGTGTCCCAATCGCCTGCGCGTCAATTTCACCGGCGGGCACATTCTTCGTATCGACTACAAACCCGCCGCGTGCTGCCTCCGCTTTCGCTGGCAGTTCGACCAGCGTTCCGCTCTTCGTCGGCACGGACAGCACAAAGTTGTGCGCGATCTCCGTTGAAAATACCAGCGGTGCGCCTTCGACCGGCACCACCAGGTCCGGATTCTGCAGACAGAACACCTGCTCGCCGTTCGGATTTCGCAACGGCGGAAGTTGCGGCGCTTCCACTGCCGGCAATCCCACCACGATCACCGATTTCGGATTTCGAAACGACGGTGGATTGTTCAAATGCAGATTCAACTGCTCGCGGCTTGGCATCGCCAGCGCCGGAATGTACTGAAACTCCGCTGTGTGAATATTCCCCAATAACCTCGCCAAATCCACCACCGCTCCCACATACGCACTGTAAAATCCGCCGCCCGCCACCGGCGTCGTGCTGATCGCTCCCACCAGATCCGCCGACGGTCCCGTCGTGAGCGCGCTCACCACGGACTGGCTGTGCCCGTCATCCAGCACCAGTCGGTCCGTGTTCTGCGTCAGACAACTCGCCTGCTGCTCCGCCGGGCGGTCGAAGCACTGCTGATCCAGCTTGATTCCCAGCGTTTTCGCCATCTGCACCGAACGCTCATGTAATTCTTTCGGATCCGAATCCGAAGTCTCTTTCACTTCACTCAAATATTTATCCAGTCGCGAGCGGTACAGCCCGGCCTGATTCAAATCCTGGGAAGCACGCACAAAAATTCCTGGTACTGCTCGCACCGCTGTTCTCAGCGTCGAAAAACCTCCGGTCGTATCTGGAGCTAAAAACACCAACACCTGCTGAGCATCTTTCGGCACCGTGACCACAATTCCTTCTTGGCGCACTTTCTTGTTCCATGTTTCCGCGCGCGTGAACCAGTCCTCCGGCGGCGGATTCGTCGCTCCCCGCAAAAACGCCACGATCATCAGGTAATGCACCGATTGCGTTTCCGGAAAATCAGGATGGATCCATATCCGGTCGCCCGCCTGAAAATTCGCGACCTGTGAAATCGGCAGCGATTTTCCGTCGCGCGAAACTTTCATCTCCACGCGCGGTCCAATCAAGTCGAACGCCGCCGCCTCCGCGCGCGCCATCCGCGCCCCCGCGAACACCGCGAGGCCCAAAAGCAGCACAGCTCGAATTGCCAACTTTCGAAAATGGAAATATTCCGGGCTAATCGACAACACTCTTCAACCGCTTTCCGGCCTGGGTTCGTACTTTGTGATTTTCTGAAGTGTACTGCGCTTCCAATTATAGCGCGTCAGCGAATCGCGCCACGTCTTTTGCAAGAGAATTTTCTTTACTGGAACTTGTCGCGGCGTTTCGCCTCGCAAGAAAACTAATTCTTCGGAGCGTAATATCCCTTGCGGCTCAACACCTTGTAATCCTTGTTCGTCGTCTCCACTTTCACCTTGCGGAAACTTCCATCTTTTGCCGTATTCGACGGGTAGTAGCCCACCGTGTACTGGCTGCGCAGCTCTTCCGAAATCTGATCGAACGCCTCATTCATCCTCTTTTCCGACGACACCTCGATCGTTCGCCCGCCCGTTTCGTCGCTCAGCTTTTTCGCCACGTCTGGGCGCCACGAATATCCCGGATCGTGCACCAGTAACACATGAACCACCGTGTCGGTTCGTTGCGCCGATTCGATCGCCTCTTCCAGCCGCACCTTACTGCCTTCGTCCTGCGCATCCGTAAGGATCACCAGGGCTTTCCGCCCCGCTTCGGTCACTAGTTTTTCGCTGCACGCCAGATACACCGCATCGTAAAAGTGAGTTCCACCAGTATTCGAAGGAATTGTTCCCGGAGTAATCACCCCGCCACTCACCGCCCCAATGCGTGCCTTATTGATGGCGCGCTCAATCTGCCCGCGGTCGTCCGTAAAATCCGCCAACAAATCCACGTCCAGGTCGAAGCTCAGCACCATCGCTAAGTCGCCCTTCTTCATTACGTGTTCCAGAAATCGCGAAGCCGCTTCCTGCTCCGCCCCCAGCCGGTTCTGTTCGCTTCCACTGGTATCAATCAGCAATCCCAACGTGATCGGCTGCGTCACTTCCTTCGAGAAGAACGCAATCTTCTGCTCTTGCCCGTCCTCGAACACCTTGAAATCTTCCTGCTTCAAATCGCCAATGATCCTCTTGTTCTTGTCGCGCACCGTCGCGAACAGGTTCACCAGGTTCACCGTTCGCTTCAGCCCCGGTCCTTGCGACTCTTGCGGTTCCTGTGGCATCGCCGGCATACACAGGCTCGCAGCAACCGCCGCCACCAAAGGCAGCTTTCGCAAATTCTTCATGGAACGCATGTATACTTTCCTCGATGGCTGCCAGCCGGCCTGGGCTGCAGTTCTATTTAGATGATGCCCGGAATCGTTCACAACCGGACCGGGCCGCTTCTGCATCCATTAGGATGCAAAGAAGCATCGCGAAGGATGCGTCAAGCGCGCTGCCGCCGCGTTTAGCATCCAAGCGCTCAAAATTTTGGCTGGGAGACCATGAAAAGTCCACGGAAAAGAAGTTTTCTCAACTTAGCTCCCGTTCTTATGGCTGCGGCGATCCTTGCACTGCCTCTTGATTTTCCCGCTCAGGACCCGCCAGCCGCCCCCAAGCCCAAGGTTGCTCCCGATCCTTCCATCAAAGTTCCCACCGCTCCTCCGAACGCCGAGACCCCGCCTACTCAGCAAGCCCAGTCGGACAGCCAGTCCATTCTCAAGGTAAACGTCAACTACGTCTTCCTGCCGGTCACAGTCAAGAATAGCGCTGGCCGTCTCGTTTTCGACCTCACTCGCGCTGAATTCCGTATTCTCGACGATAGCGTCGAGCAAAAAATCGATTTTTTCTCCGCCGAAGCTTTCCCGCTCTCCGTCGTTCTGCTCCTCGACAACGACCTCAAATCCAAAGATTCCCAGCAGGTGGACTCCAGCCTGTCCGCCATCGTTGCCGGCCTCAGTCTGAGCGACGAAGCCTACGTCTGCCGCTTCGATTCCAATTTCCATCCCGGCAAAGGTTGGACTCACGATCAAGACAAGCTTCTCACTGAGCTACACCGCACACGTCTTGACGACGATCGTCCCAACGTTCCACCGGCCGCTCCCGGTGCTTTTGGCAATGACGGCCCTTCCATCAACGGCCAGCGTGTAGGAGCCGTCGGTGCACCCACCATCGAAGGCTCGACCATGGTGATCGGCCAGAAAACCGACAAAGCGCTCGATGACGCGATGTACGAAGCCGCCCAGCTCCTCAAGGAGCGCGGCCGCGAACGCCGCAAAATGATTTTTCTCATCTCCGATGGCGACAACGGCAAAACCAACAAATACAACTACGACACCGTCCTCAAAGAATTGCTCCGCTATGGCATCTCCGTTTACACCGTTGGCGTTGGCAGCGGTTTCTACGAACGTAAATTCTCTCGCCTGCAATCCTACGCGCACGATTCCGGCGGCGATTCCTACTACGCCGCAAAGCGCGGCGCACTCGAGGAACTCTACTCCCGCATCACCGAGCAGGCCCGCAACCAGTACACGCTCGGCTACAATCCCCGGGGCAACGATCGCGGCAAGGATTACCACACCGTCGAAGTGCGCGTCCGCCGCGAAGGCCTTTCCATCCTCACCCGCGAAGGCTATTACGCCGCCCCTGCTCCTACTCCTAAGTAGTAGCTCCACCCCTTCGCGTCAGTCTCACAGCCAGTCCTGCCTGCCAGTGCGGCGGAGTTGTGCGCGGCCTGAGCCGGGTCGCGCAGAATTTTCCCGCAGACCCCGAGACTCTCGCGCAGCTTACAATTACGCCGGTTCCTACAACTCCGCATTCCGCGCGTCCCGACTTGGTTAGCGAGCCGGTGTACTTCTTCTATAGCCTTCGTAGTGCCTGGCTTCAGCCCGGTTCCGTTCCTTCGGTGATATCGCCCTCCCCTCACCGCAACTCCCGACGCCGCCTCGATCAACCTTTTTTCCCCGCCCTCGCATTTCCGTTGACTTCCCGCCCTGCTCCACTTATATCGTGATGGACACACGGGAAGCCTCACATCCCGCGATCCTCAGTCCGAAAAGGAGTTCCCCATGAAGAAAAAACCAAAAAAAGAAACCAAGAAGCCGCCCAAGAAAGGTAAATAATTTTTCTGCGCCGAAAAGATCAAAAAGGGCGTGGACGCAAAATTTCCGTCCACGCCCTTTTCCTTGCAAACGCCGGACAAATTGCGCACCTCTGCTACCTGGCTGACGTCGTGTTTCAACTCCAGAAATACTGTTGAAACGCCAGGAGCATTTCCGTGATTTTGGAGTCTGAATGCCTATGCTTCGAAGGGCGCCTTGTAACAGAAATCGCTGTAAACAGAATCGCTGGCGATCGGTTCTTGTATTTTCGACTGTCGTCGTCAGCCCTTTGGCCCGGGCTCAAACACTAGAGCAGCCTTCCGCCGATAGTGTTCCGACGCTGGCGTTCAAATTGCTCATCCGACCGACCCAGCCATTTTTCTCTTAACTCTCTGACGCCAGCGACTCTTCATGCCCTGGGCAGATCGGCTTATACGCGCACTCGCGGCACCAAAATCCCGGTCTGGCCTCAAACTCTCCCGCCCGGATCTCCGCCGCCGCTTCCTGCACCATCGCTTGCGCTTCATTCAGTTGCTTCGCGTCGCGCGTCGTTTCCTGCCGCTGATTATTCTGCAAATAGTGAAAAACCAGCCGCACCGGATTCAACTCGAAAATCTCTTTCGCTGCGATCGCATAGATGCTCAACTGCAAATCCTTCTTCGCCTCCGCATCCTTCCGCGGCTTTCCGGTCTTGTAGTCAACGATCTCCACATCCTTCCGCCCCAGCGAATTGATCTGGTCGATTCTCCCGTTCACAATCACGTTGTTTTCCAGATCCAGTTCAAAACTCTTTTCCTGCTCCAGAATTTCCGGCATTGTTTCCACGATCGCTGCGTGAAACGTCCGCAACTGCTCCAGTCCGTCCTTCTTGTACTCTTCCTCCTGGTACGTATCCTCAAATCCCGTACGCGACCATTCCGTCTCGTAAATCCGCTTCACTTCTGCAAATGGCAATGCGTTGCCCTTTTTGAATTCTGTCATCACACGTTTGATCGTCTGGTGAATTACTCTTCCAAACGTCAGCGTCGCCTTCGCGTCGCCCTCAATCGACCACAATTTCTCGAACAAAAATTGCTGCGGGCAGGTCCGGTAGCCCATCACGCTTGAAGGACTCAGTCGCAGCGGTTCCGGAATCTCCGGGTGATAGGTTTCCGCCCACTCCGCGATTCGCGAAAAAATCTTTGCCGGACCGCTCATGGGAAACAACAACGGTTCGATCTCTTCGCTTTTTGGCTCTTTGTCGCGAATCTTCGCCACCGTGACCTTCGGCGCAATTTGCATCACGTCGCGATTCTTGATCGCCGGATTCATCAGGATGTCTTCAACAAAAAGCGGTACCTTTCCCTTCTTCTCGGTAATCGTGGTCAGCGTCAGCCGCTCTTCCGCCCGCGTCAGTGCTACGTAAAACAGCCGCCGCTCTTCCTGCGTGTGATAATCGCCCTCCGGCAATTCCTCTTTCATCAATTCCAGTGGAAACTCGAACAGTGGTGCGCGGTCGCTCGAAGGAAAGGAGCGCGAATTTACCCGCAGCACAAATACCACTGGAAATTCCAGCCCTTTCGCTCCATGCACGGTCATTAGTTGCACCGCATCGCCCGGAACGTCATCATCCAGAGAAATCGTGCAGTTCGCCTGCTGGTAATAATCCAGATACTCCAGAAACTCGCTCAGTAGCCCAGTCTCGCTCTTCGGCTCCCACTCTTTTGCGAACCCCACCAATCGATTCACGTACTTGCGGTCCTGCTCGCTCGCTCTCTGCGGAACCTCCAGCCACTCCAGCAGGTCGTTCAGAATTTCCCGCGCGGTGCGCCGCCGCATCGTCTTTCGCAATTCGCCCAGAAATTCCAGCAAACATCCTGCCGCCGCGTGTGATCCATCGAACGGCAACTGACCTTGCGGCAGTTGCAGCACGTCATAAATCGCTTTGCGCTCTTTCCTCGCTCGCTCGGCCAGCCTCACGATGTCCGGCGGCTCCAGTCCCCACGCCGGCGCTGCCAACACGCGCACGCACGCCACATCGTCGTAAGGTTGCGCAATCACGCGCAGGTACGCCAGCACATCTCGCACCAGCGGATGATCCAGGATCGAAAGCTTGCTGATCACAAATGGAATCTTCCGCCGCGAAAGTTCTTCCACCAGCAGGTTGCGGTGCGTGTGCGCCCGGTACAACACCGCGAAATCCTTCCATCTCCGCCCCGCGCGATGGCTTCGCTCAATTTCGCTTGCCACCCAGACCGCTTCTTCCTCTTTGCTCGCCAATTCCGCCACGCGGACTTTTTCGCCTTCCCCTTTTCCCGCATTCAATATCTTTTTCGGAAAATCCGCGCTGGTCTCGTTGTGCGAAATCGCTTGCGTCGCCACTCGCAGAATGTTCGGCGTCGATCGGTAATTGTCCTGCAACAGCACGCGCAGCTTCGTCGAGTCCGCCCCGTCTTTCCATCCCGCGAATCGCTCCAGAAATAATTTGAAGCTTCCAAACGAAGCTCCGCGAAACCGGTAAATCGCCTGATCGTTATCGCCTACGACCACGATGTTCCGCGGCGGCGCGCTGATCAGTTCCAGCAGTTGCAGTTGCGCGATGTTCGTATCTTGGAATTCGTCCACCAGCACATGTTTGTATCGTTGTTGCAGCTTGGTCCGCAGCGCTTCGTCGTTTTCCAGCAGCTTCACCGCTTCCGTCATCAGTCCATTCAGTGCAACTGCATTTTTCTCGCGCAGCAATTCTTCGCTCACGCGGTACGCCCTCACAATCTCTTGTTGTTTTTCCACTTCTTCCTGCCGTTCTTTGTAAGTTTCCTCATCCAGCTGGAATCGTTCCGCTTCCAGCTTCGCCGCCAGTCCGTCCGCATACTGCTGGTACATTCCGCTCGAAACCAATTCGTCCTGGCAACGCGAAAAAAATTGAATAAAGTCCGTCAAAAATTGTCCCGGCTCGGCCAGTCGCCGGTACTTTTCCAGTTTCAGCCGTCGCATGTTCCGCCGCAGCAGGATCCAGTGGTCCACTGTTTCCAGCGGCAATCTTCCCGGCGCGCCTTCTTTCAAAATCGCTTCGCAGAAAGCGTGAAACGTCGTCAGCGTAATTCCTTCCGCACGCTCCCCGCATGCTTTCGCCACTCGCCGGTGCATTTCTCCAGCTGCTTTTTTGGTGAACGTCAATCCCAGAATATTTTCGCCGAGCAGGGAACTGTCGCGTTCCAGCAAATGCCGGATTCGCTCTGTGATCACGCGGGTTTTTCCCGTTCCCGCGCCCGCTATTACCAGCAGCGGCCCTTCGCCGTGCTCAATCGCGCGCCGCTGCGCCGCATTCATCTCCAGGCCGGAACCCGCCGGTCCAGCCTCTACCACTCCAGCCGCCGCTCGCGGCCCGTCTTCAAACAGTTTTGCCATAAGCCGTCAGTCTACCTTTTCGTAGGGCGAAGAGGAAGCGAAGCTGCGTTACTGCTTTAGTGAATAGATGCAAGAGCCTGATCGCGGCTTACGCCTTTATGGTTTGCGACCTGACGCCCGATCGCGCTCAACGTGCCCACTTTTAAGGGTCTGTGCGCGGGGATTGGAATCCTCTGCCGAAAAGGCGAGTCTGTCTGAAGGATAATGTGGCTTCCCGTTTGATGGACTTCGCCGTAGTCCCAGAATTTGCACGGCCGATTCGCAAGCTCCCGGCCGTCCATGTCCCGCGGGATCTTCGTTAGAACAGTAACACTTCATCCCGCACAAGGCGGAGGCGAATCGCGTCTAGCATGCCTCCATCGAAAAAATAACCTCGCACCGCGTCTTTTACGCTGGCACAACTCATCCCAACTCTCGCCTTGCGTGACTATGCTTTCGGTCATGCACTCGGCTACGAACCCGCCGTTAATATCTCCGGTCACTGCAAGGATTAGTTCGCTTCGCCGAGGTTTGATCATTCAACACTCCGGGCGCCGAGACTAACATCGTCAACAGATAGGGACCATTGGCCCTGGCTTGAAGTTGTTCCATTTCGGCGTGACAATCGCTCGCCGGATTTAACTGCCAAGCCACTGCGGATTTTTTGCAGTGCCGTCGAAATTCGTCGAGGTCTTGTACAGTTCGAATTTTCCTTCCGCAGCCGGCGCAGCGGTTTTCGCCAGCAGCGAAACCATCTCCTCTTCTTTCAGCGGCTTGAAAGTCCGCGCCGCTTCCAGCGCTTGATTCACGATCTGCATCGAGTCGCAGCCGGTGAGAACTACATCGGTAGGCTGGCTCATCGCGAATCGCAGACATTCCTGCGGCGTCACCGTATTGCTCTTCAAAATTACTCCGCCGCCCATCGGCTTCATCGTTTGAATTCCGATTTTCTTTTCCACCAGCACCGGCATCACTTTGCGCAAGAAGCTTTCATAGTGCGCATCCATCACGTTCACCGGCATCAGCACCGCATCGAACCGGAAGTGATGCTCGTCCGCCGTTTTCAACATGTGTAAATGAATGTCGGGATTCTTGTGCCCGGTGAATCCGATGAAACGAATTTTGCCCTCTTTCTTCGCTTCGATCAGCGCTTCCATGCCTCCGCCCGGCGCAAACACCCGCTCCGGATCGTTCATGCGGATCACCTCGTGCATCTGCATCAAGTCGATGTGATCCGTCTGCAGCCGCTTCAGCGACTCATTAATTTGCGCCGCTGCAGTCTTCTTATCGTGTCCGTCAATCTTGCTCATCAAAAACACCCGTTGCCGGTAGCCGTCCCGCAACGCTTTGCCCATCTTCTCTTCGCTCGCGCCGCCGTTATAATCCCAGCAGTTGTCCATGAAATTGATTCCGCCGTCGATCGCCGTGCGAATAATTCGAATACTCTCCGCATCTTCCAGAGTTCCGATGTGAAATCCGCCCAGTCCGATCGTGGACACTTTTTCGCCCGTGCTGCCGAAAGATTTGTATGGGATTCCGCCGCGGATCTCCGCGGCCCACAAGCTCGAGCGCGTAGCGCATAGCGCTGTGACCGCGGCCGCAATTTCAAGAAAACGCCGGCGCGTTACTTTGGAATCATTTTCCTCGGGAAGTTGTGGGGACATGATGGGCTCCTCTACCTATTCAAAATTTGGGCAGGGCCGCGTGCTCGATTGCCAGATGTTATTTCCTTGCCCACCGCTTCGCTATCAAGCGAAGTGTGTACCTTCTCAACTCGCTCAACGCTGCGACTTTTTTCCCGACTCCACGTCGTTGTTGAATTCCTTCGATTTGTTCTTCGGCACTGTCAGCGATTTCCAGTTTTCTCCCGCAAAATGTCGCGCCAAGTATGCAATCTGCCCAACGTGATAGGAATAATGAGCGATCTGGCGGTTGATCGCCTGCATTACGGAATGCTCTTCACCGCGTATCGTCACGGTCTTGGTCAAGTCTGTGTCGCGCAATGACTCCAACGCGGAAAATAAACATTTCCATCCCGCATCCCACAAATCCAGGATCTGCATGCGCGTCTGCGGCGGCCTTTCAAACTCTGAGTCGCGATTCCGCGTGGGCTTCTCGCCGTCCGTCGTCAGGAACTCCGTCCACCGCGAAATCATGTTTCCGTGCATGTGTTTCGTGATGGTGGCGATGGAATTCGATTGCGGGTCCAACATCTGCGACAGTCCCGCATCCGGGCACTGCGCCATCGCAGTCTCTCCGAGCATTTTGTAATGACGAAAAAGTTCGATCGAATCTTTTACGTAAGAATCCGTCCGTTGGAGTGGCATAGCGGGATTCTACAACTGACGCAATGCGGCGCGAATTGTTTTATTCATCAGACGTTGACTTCGATTCAGGTCTCTGGCCTGCTATTTTGGCCAGGGTCGAAATCTTCGTTTGCTCGTCTCCGTAGTAGCAAATGGGTGATTTAAGTTCGCGAAAATCAATTGCATTTCGCTTTTTATTCGCCTATAGTCGTTTCGCCCCAGTCGAAGGGTTTTTTGCTTACAGACCCGAACCTCATTTTGGAGAACTATATGTCCATCGCACAGTCTTTGCTCCCCGAATTCGATCAGGAAATGGCCAACACCCGCAAGACGCTCGAACGCGTTCCCGACGCAAAATGGCCGTGGAAGCCGCACGAAAAATCGGGCACGCTCGGTTGGCTCGCTTCCCACGTCGGTACCATTCCCGATTGGCTCACCATGACGCTGAACACCGAAAGTTTTGATTACGCCCCCGCCGATGGCAAATCCACCTACGCCCAACCGAAAACGGAAAATACCAAAGAGCTTCTGGCGGTGTTCGACAAGAGCGCGGCGGAAGCGCGCGCGAAACTCACCGCGGCGAGCGACGCGGACTTGCTAAAAGCGTGGAGCCTGCTCGCGGGTGGCAAGGAAGTCTTCACCATGCCACGCGTGGCCTGCGTTCGCGGAATGATCATGAACCACTTGATTCATCATCGCGGCCAGCTCACCGTTTACTTGCGCCTTGTCGGCGTTCCCGTTCCCGCTCTTTATGGCCCTTCCGCCGACGAGCAGTAGTTCTCTCGATCGCAGCAATCTTTTCCATTCGCTTGACGCCTGTTTCTCCCGAACCAGGCGTCTTCATTTGTGAGTGGGCCAATTTGACTTGCTCCCGTTCGCGCCGCGTTTCTGCGCACGAGCCGTGATTTTTCC
Organism: uncultured Acidobacteriota bacterium; assembly: GCA_963781385.1. Lineage (GTDB taxonomy): Bacteria > Acidobacteriota > Terriglobia > Acidiferrales > UBA7541 > Acidiferrum. Next base: position 356,027 of record CAWAFN010000001.1, read on the forward strand.
CGCCCGGTATAATGGAGTTTCGTCTTCGGAGGCTTCATGGAAACTCCCGTAATTCTTTCTGCTGTGCGCACGCCGGTTGGAAAATTCCAAGGCGCCCTCTCGCCATTTTCCGCGCCGGAGCTTGGCGGCAAAGTGATTGCCGAAGCCGCGCGCCGCGCCGGCATCGACACGAAGCAAATTGACGAAGCGATTCTCGGCAACGTGGTGCAAGCAGGACTCGGACAGAATCCTGCGCGCCAGGCGGCGCTGAAAGGGAATTGCGATCCGCGCGTGGCCGCCCTCACCATCAACAAGGTTTGCGGCTCCGGATTGAAAGCAGTGGCACTGGCGGCGCAAGCCGTCATTCTCGGCGAAAGCGAAATCGTGGTTGCTGGCGGCATGGAGTCCATGACGAATTGTCCTTACCTTCTTCCTCAGGCGCGAGCGGGCTATCGCGTTGGCAATGGCGTTCTTGTGGACTCGATGATCCAGGACGGTTTGTGGGACGCGTACGAAAATTTCCACATGGGAATGACTGGAGAATTAGTCGCCGAAAAATACGGCATCACGCGCGAAGAGCAGGACCAGTTTGCGTTTGAGAGCCACCAGAAAGCGGTGAAGGCGCGCAAAGCTGGCTGGTTCGATTCGCAAATTCTCCCGGTTGAAGTGCCGCAGAAAAAAGGTGATCCAGTCGTCATCAAGCACGACGAATCGCCACGTGAAGATACTTCGCTCGAAGCGCTGGCGAAACTGAAACCCGCGTTCAAAAAAGCCGGAACCGTTACCGCCGGAAACGCGCCCGGCACCAACGATGGCGCAGCCGCTTTGATTGTGACGAGCGAAAAAAATGCTTCGCGTCTGGGCAAAACTCCGATCGCTCGTGTGGTTGCGCAAGCGGTCAGCGGCGTGGAACCGAAGTGGGTGATGATGGCACCGGTCGAAGCCGTGGAAAAAATATTGGCGAAAACCGGCTGGGATCGCGACATGGACGTCGATCTCGTCGAGTTGAACGAGGCTTTTTCCGTTGCGGCGATTGCCGTCACTCGGCAGTTGAAACTCAATCCCGAAAAGGTGAACGTGAACGGCGGCGCAGTCGCAATCGGCCATCCGATCGGAGCCAGCGGCGCGCGCATTCTCGTCGCCCTCTTGTTTGAATTGCAGCGCCGCAACCTCAAGCGTGGCATTGCGGCACTCTGCCTGGGCGGTGGCAACGCGGTCGCCCTCGCCGTCGAACGGTTCTAGTTTCGAATTTTCACTAAGTTTGATGGCACTTAAAGCTCAGAATCCTCAGACGGTGGAATATCCGTCGCGCCGCTCCCTTTTTCGTTCCACTGGTGTTTGCAGTTGTGGCATACCCAACCATAGTTAACGACCGGAATGGGCACTCGCGTAATCCACATCGCACCGAAAGTGAGCCTTTTGTTGAGTCCATCAAATGAAACATCCATTGAGCCGCACTTCGGGCAGTGCGGTTGTTCGTATTCTCCGATTCCTTCTACATCGAATTTTTCGGGCCTACCCTCATCAAGCAGCTTAGTTGCGGCTTCCGCATCTTCGGCCCGGACCATCAGCTTTATGCCACCCACAAGATTGGAGTAGAACCAATCCAGTCGCACCAAATTCGCGTCAGCAAGAAAGCATTCGATGCCTGCGGATTCGAGAATGCTTTGTTCAACGGTTGCTTCCGGCAAGTCCCGGTATTTGCGAATGATCACCGGATTTTTGCCATCATCAACAATTGGCCTCTCGTCCGCATTGGCCGGACTTGCAGTCACGGCAATTCCGCGCTTTGCCATTTCGGCTTGCAGCGTCTCGCACCCGACCGACGTCAACGAATGAAGATCCTTCGCGATTTTTTCAAGTTCGCCATCTTCCATCGCCTCGTAACGAATCGCTAGTCGACGTCGTTCTTCTTCCCAATTAATTTGAGTCATGGTAGCGGCATCATACCGCTTGCCAGGTGCCGGGGCGAAGCGGAACGGGATCAATGCATCCTGGACAAACGACGGCATAGATCCCGGTCGCGAATTCATGAAGCGAGCCGAGCGGGAGGAGGAGCAGTTTCGACCGTTGCGGCCAGGTCCTGCGAGCAGTAGGGGCAGAATTTGTCGGTTTCGGCTACTTCGCGTTTGCACGTGGGGCAGCTGGGATGCAGGTTGCATTTGCAGTTGGGGCAGAAGTTGAAGCGTGCGCCGACTTGCGTGGAACAGCGCGGGCAGGGGAACGGCAGCGGTTCGCGCACCTGGAAGTAGAGAATGAGTCCGATGGCGAAGAACGGCCAGGAAAGAAGCAGGCAGAGCAGCAACCAGAGAAGCGGATTCATGTCGCGACGTTTTGCATCGCGATAGACGTAGCTGAGCGCCATGACCCAGATGGAAATGACGATGGCGATCCCGGTGACGATTCCGGCCATGGCCAGAGACGCGAGGAGATGATTGTCGCGCAACTCCGAGGGCTGAACGGATTGGCCGTTGTCCTGATAAAGATTGATGGTGATGGCGAGTACGACGGCCACCACGTAAAGAAAGGCCAGCAGGCCGATCAGCCACTTGGGGATGAGCTTCAGCTCGTCGCGAAAGCGTGGCCGTTCTGTCTTTCTGCGAAACCGGATCAACCTCATGCGTTCACTGAATGCGTCGCTCATACTGTCCTCGTTTTCTAAGATCCTCTCGCACTGCAACTAATCGGTCGATCCACTCGTTAGCTGACAATCAATCCGGTTGTCCGTTTTGGACGACACGCCTTTCAGAAAGCGCAGCCCAGGCTGCAATCAGCGGCGGAACGGTCCACCACAAGGCAAAACCAGCCTGCAGCAGAAGTTTTGGCGCGCCGGTGGTTTGTCCGATCCATTCGATTCCGTGCCAGACCCATGGCGCGGTGGCCACACCGAGTCCCCAGGAGACTGCGGCGATGGCCCAAACAAATTTCTTTGCCGGATCTTTTTCGCGCAGTTCGTCTGCGCGCATGCGGACGCGAAATTGCGTGCGGCTGGCAAGATTGCGTGGCAGGTCCAGATGCATGGTGCGCAGCGCGGAAAGCGATTCGTTCAGTTGGAGATCTTGCGCGGCGCAGGATTCGCATTCAGCGAGGTGCTGATTGAGCCATTTCGCGTCTTCGGGCGAGACAGGCTCGATATGCCGTTGCGCAATGAGTTTTTGTGCGCGCGAGTGCAGATCGGAATTCATGGCTTGCACCTCGGTGAATGCGGCGCAGCATGCTGCGCCCCTACGAAGAAGAGGTCGATGTGCATGTTGCGCCTCCTTGCATGGCGTTTTTCATGGCGTCGAGGCCGCGATAGAGCCGCGATTTGACGGTGGAAATCGGAGTCGCCGTGACGACGGCGATTTCGTCGAGCTGCAGCTCTTCCTGAAAACGGAGAACGAGCACTTCGCGATAGACCGCGGGAACTTTTTTCAGGGATTGCTGGATGCCGGATTTCTGCTCGGCGTTTAAGACTTGTTCGAGCGGAGATTCGCTGTGCTCGTCGCGCACATCGAAGGTGGCGTCTTCTTCAGGTCCGGCGAGCGAATCGATGCTTTGCGGTTTTTTGCGGCGATGCCAATCGAGCACAAGATTCCGGGCAATGGCAAAGAGCCAGGCTTCGAATTTCCATTTGCCGTCGTACTGGTGCCCGCGTTCGAGAACGCGAAGCCATGTTTCCTGAAAGAAGTCTTCGGCACGCTCGCGATTGGCAGTGAGGTGAAGCAGGTAGCGGAAGAGGCGAAATTGGTACTGCTCGATCAGGCGGTCGAGGACTTGCGGGTCGCGACGCTTGAGCTGCTGGGCAAGAGCCTTGGCGTCATCGGTCATGAGTGTGGAGAAGCATAGCGCCGAAGGCGCGGCACGCGGAGCCCCGGAAGTAACCGCCCAGATGGAAAAGGTGGCACACATTGTATCGGTAATACGGGCGAGGACAGGAAAAAGACGCAGGGCGTTCCGTTTTGGGGCGCGGAAGATGCGTTTCCCGGATGTGTGGCAATGATTGGACTTATGGGAGTGACGTCTGTAAGTATGGCAACGAAAGGACTTATCTACACCGTTTTGGGGCATTTGAGGTTCAAACTACCGCGTCGAAAATCAGACTGCCCGAAGGATGGCATGCAAGAGCTGAGGTAAACTGCGTGCATGATTTGTCCAAAGTGCAGGGTGGAATACCGCCACGGATTCAAGATTTGCAGTGATTGCGATGTAGCGCTAGTGGATGCATCGGAGTTGGCGGCGGGCGCTGGCGAAGGTGAATCGGCGGTGGCACTGGGCGATCCCGCGAAAGATCCATTTTGCTCATTTTGGAAGGGGACGGACCTTCGTGTTTGCACGGAGGTTTGTACGGTGCTGGATGAAGCGGGGATTCCGCACAAGACGATCCGGCGGCAGGACCATTTGTTCAATTTGAACAACCAATCCCCGTACGAGGTGGGAGTACCGGCTTCGTTGTATGAGAAGGCGGAGGCGGCAATCCAAGAGGCGTTTGGGTCGGATACGGAGGGAGGCGGCGGGCTGCTTCTAACGGAGAAGAGCAGCGCCAGCTTTCAGGAATTGGTGGATCTGCCTTTGGAAGAAAAGCTGAAGGGGCGTCCTGAAGAGGAAGTGCCGACGTTTCTCGAGCAATTGACGTGGAAGGATGTTCGGAGTGACGAGGCGGAGACCGCCGAAGAACGGACTCCGCGCGAGAGTGGGGAATGGTTTCCGGAAGATGCGACGTCGAGGGTTTGGGAAGGCGAGCCGGCGGAAGCGCGCGACATGATTGAGATGTCGCTGGCGGAAAACGATATTCGAACGCGATGGGAATTGCAGGGCGCGAAAGCGAAGTTATTTGTGCTGCCGGAAGACGAGCTGCGTGCGAAGGAGATCGTGCGAGAAGTGGTAGAAGGCGAGCCCCCGCCTGAATAGGCGCGCCGGGAAAGAAGCTAAGCGTGGGCGACGCCGCGCACAGACCCGCTAACGGGGGCGGGCAAGAGTGTCTGCGCTACGAAGGTCAAGAGACGAGCCGCCAGCCTACCAATGTAAAGGTGAGGAGCAACAGGAGCGAGGAGAGACTGACAGCACAGAGTACGCGGCCCTTGCCGAGCAGTGCGAAGCGGGATTCGCTGTTGGAACAGAGCAGGACGATCACAAACGTTATGGCGACCCAAGCCAAGCCGGAAGGCAAGCCTGGGTAACGGCCAATCAGCGACATGAAATTTTGCGGTGGCTGGCCCGCAGGTACCCACCAAGGCAGAACCGGAGTAATCCCTGCGACGATGACGAAGCTGAGAAGTTTTCGAGTCATCCACCTTTTGATTTTTTCGCGGGATTTGCGACGCACAAAATAGTCCCAGGCCAGCAAACCAGCGGCGATGGGAGCCCAGCCATAAATCCCAATTTTGTCGGAGAGCCATAGCCAGATGCGGAAATAGATTGCCGCGTGATGAGCCGTGGTGAGGCGCGGCAAAAGTAGCCAAGTCAGCAACGAATTGCAGAGCACGGCGAGAAGAAGCGTGAAGAGACTGGCCAGCTGAAAGAGCTGAAAAGTGGGAGTTTCTCCGCAGCGAGTGCAAACGGGAAGTTTTGGAAAAATCTGCAAGCCGCACTGTTCGCAATACATGGGATTTCTCCCGAGCTACAAGAGTACGTTCTCGGAGCGCAAAGCGTACGACAGTCATTGGCGACCGAACTACTGAACGTGAGGACAGTTGAAGGGAACTGGCCTGAAGAGGGAGTGGGCGCGCGGAGGACAGGGCAAAAACCGGCGTAACGAATCTGAGTTGAAATGAGGTGACCTGCCGCGAACTGTTCGATGCGGGCGAGAGGCTGACTTGTGTGGGATTGAGCGGCGCTAGTAGAATTAGCGGACTTCAACGCGACGAGATTTCTTTTCCAATCGGAGTTTGCGCGAATGACACAGCATTACGACGTGATTGTGATTGGCGGCGGGCATAACGGCCTGACGAACGCCGCGTACCTGGCGAAAGCCGGGAAAAAAGTGGTGGTGCTGGAGCGGCGGCACGTGCTGGGCGGCGCAGCGGTGACGGAAGAGATTATCCCGGGATTTTTATTCAGCGAATGCTCGTACGTGGTTTCACTGCTGCGGCCCGAAATTATTCGCGACCTGGATTTGCCCCGGCACGGGCTGGAAATTTTGCCGCTGGATGGAACGTTCACGCCGATGTTGAACGGCGATTACTTGTGGCGGATGAACGACCATGGGCGGACGGTTAGGGAAATTCGGAGGCACTCACGGCTGGACGCGGAGGCGTACGAGGAATTTTCCAAGATGATGACGCCGATGTGCCGGTTCGTGAAGCCGATATTGTCGATGATTCCGCCGGATCCGACGACGCTGCGGCCAAAAGACTTGAAGCAATTGCACTTTTTGATGCAGCGGTTCCGCGACCTTTCAAGCGATGAGCGCTACACGCTGATTCAGTTGATGACGATGTCGGCGGCGGATTTTCTGGACCAATGGTTTGAGACGGACGCGCTGAAGGCGACGATGTCGGCGTCCGGAATTATCGGCACATTTCTGGGGATTCGTTCACCGGGAACGGCGTACGTGCTGCTGCACCACTACATGGGCGAGATTGACGGAGCGTTTCGGTCGTGGGGATTCAGCAGGGGCGGGACCGGCGCGATTTCAAATGCGATTGCGGCGGCGGCGCGCGAAGCGGGCGTGGAGATCCGGACAAAGGCCAGCGTCGCGAACATTATCGTGAAGAACGGACGCGCGGCAGGAGTTGCACTGCAGAACGGCGAAGAGCTTACCGCAAACGTGGTTTCGTCGAGTGTCGATCCGCATCTGACGTTTGAGAAATTTCTGAGTCCGAGCGAGTTGCCGGCGGATTTTCTGGAAGAAGTGAAGCGTTACAAGTATCGCGGGTCGTCGGGCAAAGTGAATCTGGCGTTGAATGGATTGCCGGAGTTCAAGTGCTATCCGGGAGATGGAGCGCATTTGCGCGGCGCGCTTTCGATTTCGCCGGGTGTGGAATACATGGAGCGCGCCTACGATGACGCGAAGTATGGAAATTTTTCGCGGCGGCCGTATATCGACATGGTGATTCCGAGCTTGACGGACCCTTCGGTGTCGCCGCCGGGGAAGCACGTGATGTCGTGCTTCGTGCAGTACGCGCCGTACAAACTGGCCGAGGGAACGTGGGACGACGCGAAGCGCGAGGCGTTTGGCGACAACGTGATCAATACAATTGAAGAACACATTCCGAATATCAAAAAGCTAATCGTGGGGCGGCAGGTGCTGACACCGCTCGATCTGGAACGCGAATTCGGGTTGACGCAGGGAAATATTTTTCAGGGCGAACTTTCACTGGAGCAGCTTTTCTTTTTGCGGCCGGTGCCGGGCTGGGCGTACTACAAGACGCCGGTCGAGAACCTCTATATGTGCGGATCGGCGACGCATCCGGGCGGAGGGATTATGGCGGCGCCGGGAAGAATTGCGAGCCAGGTGATTTTGAAAGAGTGGAAAGGCGCGAAGAGTTCAGCGCGCGCGCAGGCGGGGAACTGACGATGCCACTCGGGCAAAAAGTAGCGATCATCGGCGGCGGACACAACGGATTGATCACGGCATTTTATCTTGCCAAGGGGGGATTCAAGCCAGTGGTGTTGGAGCGCCGCGAGATGGTTGGCGGCGGCGCGGTGACGGAAGAATTTCATCCGGGATTTCACGGATCGACGCTGGCGCACACATTGGGGCCATTGCGGGCGGACGTTGCGCGCGACTTGCAGGTTGAGAAATTCGATTGCCAGATTTTTCAACCTGATCCGCGAGTGTTCTCGCCGTCGCCGGATGGGAAGGCGTTGCTGTTCTATTCGGATGTGGCAAAGACAGCGGGCGCGATTGCGCGCGTGTCGGCGAAAGACGGCGAGAAGTACACGAAATTCGCGGAAGCGCTGGAAGAAGTGGCGGGAATTTTCGCACAGCTTTGCACGATTACGCCGCCGGCGATTGACAAGCCGACGCCCGAGGATTTGTGGAACTTATTCAAGACCGGACGCGGTGTGCGCAGCCTCGGGAAGAAAGGGATTTTTGATTTGCTGCGATGGGGTCCCATGGCGGTGGCGGACTACGTGGCGGAATTTTTCGAGACGGAGCTAATTCGGGCGACGATTGCGGCGCGTGGAATTTTTGGGACGGCGCTGGGTCCGTGGTCGGCGGGTTCGACGGCGGTTTTGCTTTTGCGGGCGGCGGCGGATGCGAATCCTGTTGGGACGGCGTCATTCTCGCGGGGCGGATTGGGCAAGTTTACAAACGCGCTGGCCGAGGCGGCGAAACTGGCGGGAGCGGAAATTCGCACCAATACGGAAGTACAGCACATTCGAACGAAGGACGGCGCGGTCGTCGGTGTGGTGCTGCAGGACGGCGAAGAGATTGCTGCGGAAGCAGTGGTTTCTGGCGTCGATCCGAAGCGGACGTTTTTCAATTTGATCGATCCGTCGCAACTCGATCCGGGGTTCGCGCAACGGATGAAAAATCTTCGCGCCAAGGGAACCGTTGCGAAAGTCAACCTGGCCTTGGGCGATTTGCCGCAATTTCCATCGCTGGCGGGAGCGATTGGGCAAGACGGATTCCGCGCGGCATTGTCGGGCAGAATTCACATCGGTCCGGAGATCGATTATCTTGAACGCGCGTACGATGCATCAAAATACGGCGAGTTTGCGCAAGCGCCGTATCTCGATGTGACGATACCGACGCTTCTCGATCCTTCATTGGCGCCGGAAGGGAAGCATGTGATGTCGGCGTACGTGCAATTCGCGCCGTACAAATTGAAAGAAGGAAGCTGGGATTCGCGGCGACGTGAGTTGGGCGAAGTGGTGTTGAAGACGCTGGCGCAATATTCGCCGAACTTGCCTGGACTTGTTGAAGGCATGCAGGTGATTACGCCGGAGGATTTGGAGAAAACGTATGGATTTACCGGCGGGCACATTTTTCATGGCGAGCTGGCGCTGGATCAATTGTTCACGATGCGTCCGGTGTTGGACTGGGCTCGCTACAAGACACCGGTGCGCGGACTTTTCATGTGCAGCAACGGAACGCATCCGGGAAATGGCTTGACGGGCGCGAGCGGCGCGAATGCGGCCAAGGAAATTATTCACGAACTGCGGTAGAAGATGATTAACCGCGAACTGCTGTACAAACTCCACACAACTGAAGAGCAGAAATTTATTTCGGAACATCCGAAATCGGCGGAGCTCTATGCGCGCGCGAAGGGTTCGCTGCTCGGTGGCGCACCGATGAACTGGATGAAGAAGTGGGCGGGGGCGTTTCCGGTATTTGTGGCGAATGCCAAGGGCGCGCATTTAACCGATGTGGACGGGCGGAAGTATGTGGATTTGTGTTTGGGCGACACGGGAGCGATGACCGGGCACTCGCCGGAGATTGTTGCGGATGCGATTGCCAAGCGCGTACGCGAAGGCATCACGCTCATGCTGCCGACGGAAGATTCAATTTGGGTGGGTGAAGAGTTGAAGCGGCGGTTCGGTTTGCCATGCTGGCAATTTGCGTTGACGGCGACGGACGCAAACCGCTTCGCGATTCGAGTCTCACGGGAGCTGACGCAGCGGCCGAAAATTCTGGTTTTCAACTATTGTTATCACGGAACGGTGGACGAATCGTTCGCGACGATCCGGCACGACGCGGGGCATGAGGGCGAAGTCGGGCCGCGGCGAGGAAATATCGGGCCGCCGGTGAATCCCGCGGAAACGACGCGGGTGGTCGAGTTCAACGATCTAAATGCGCTGGAAGAGGCGCTGAAGCATCACGATGTGGCGGTGGTACTGGCGGAGCCGGCCATGACCAACGTCGGAATTATTCTGCCGGACGACGGATATTGGACGGCGGCGCGGGAGTTGACGCGGCGCTACGGCGCGCTACTGATTGCCGACGAAACGCACACAATTTGCGTTGGACCGGGCGGATGCACCAGAGAATGGAATTTGCAGCCGGATTTTGTGGTGTTTGGCAAACCGATCGGCAGCGGAATTCCAGGCGCGACATTCGGATGCAGCGAAGAGGTGGCGGAAAGAATTTCAGCGCGGATCGAGTTGGAAGATTGCGACGTCGGAGGAATCGGCGGGACGTTAGCGGGGAATGCGCTGTCGATGGCGGCGATGCGCGCGACGATGGAAAACGTGCTGACGGCGAAAGCGTTCGAACAGATGATTCCGAGGGCAGCGCGGTTTGCGGACGGAGTGCGCGACGAGATCAGGAAGTGCGGTCTGCCATGGAATGTGCAGCAACTGGGCGCGCGAGCGGAGTACACGTTTCGTGCGACGCCGCCCAGGAATGGCGGAGAGTCAGCGGCCGCTTCGGATTTCGAGTTAGAGCGTTTCCTGCATCTGTACGCTCTGAATCGCGGAGTGCTGCTGACGCCGTTTCACAACATGGCGTTGATGTGCCCGGCGACGACCGAGGCGGACGTTGATTTGCACACGCGGATATTCGGGGAGGCTGCGGCGGAACTTACTTCGACAAAATGATTTGATCGAGCTTTCTGAAATTCCACTATTCAACGAGAACGGACTTGCCTTAAACTTCGCTGCAACGCTACTGACTGACCTGGTGAGACCAGAGCTCCAGCAATTTTTCAGGACCCAAAGGAAAACTATGTCCATTACTTCGCCCGGTCCTGCAATTCGGTAAGGACTCCAGCAAGTCTGCTTGGACGCCGCTACGGCCACTGCTTTTTTTCTATCAGCGCGCTGCGGATGCTGGCGACGGTGTTCGCAGGTTTTGCGCAGACGTACTATCTGGCGGGAGTTTTCCGCGCGCCGTTGCCAAATCTGACGATTCATGTTCACGGCGCGGCATTCACATTATGGATCTTGCTGTTGGTTACGCAGACATCGCCGGTGGCGGTAGAGTGGGTGGACATCTATCGCCGGTTGGGAATCGCCAGATTTCTGCTGGCGTGCGCGATGGTGGTGTTGGAAGTGATGGCGACAACGGATTCGCTGGTGCGAGGAGCGGGTCCAGTCGAGCGCGATGTAAAATGTTTTATATCGTGCCACTGACAGCAGTTCTGATTTTTGCGGTGCTGATGATGTTCGCATGGGCGCATGAGGAAAAATGCCGCCGCACACAAGCGGTTGATACTGATCGCGGCGACGGTGCTCTTGGTCCCGGCGGTGGCGCGGGTAGCCGATCGCAGCGGTGAATCGAAATCCGGCAATAGCGGCCCTGGTTACTTGGCTATTTCTGATTGCAATAGCGGTTTACGCGTTCTGAAAACCATACAATTTGGCAGAACGTGGCGAAGCGCGCGAGGTTGGCGCGGCAGGTAAGCGCGCTGTAAAATGGAGCGTTTAGAGATGCGAGGAGGAAGTCATCATGGCAACGGCCGAAGTGAAATTGCAGAAACCGGAATTCGTGAATGAGCTGTTTGTGGATTTTTCGAAGCCGGAGAATCGCACGGCGATGGAAGCGGCGCTGAAAAAGGCTGCGTCGGAATTTGGCCGCGAGTATCCGATGGTGATCGCCGGACAAGAAGTGAAGACGGCGGAGAAGATCAAGTCCACAAATCCGTCGCACCCCTCGCAGGTGGTCGGAGTAGTGCAGTCGGCCAGCGCGGAGCAAGCCGAGCAGGCGATCGAGTCTGCGAACGAATATTTCAATACATGGAGGCGCGTGCCGGTGGAAAAACGCGTCGAGATTTTGTTCCGCGCTGCAGGGATTGTGCGGCAACGCAAGTTCGAACTGTCGGCGTGGATTTGCTCGGAAGTCGGCAAGAGCTGGGCGGAAGCGGACGCGGACACGGCGGAAACGATCGACTTCCTGGAGTTTTATGGCCGCGAGATGCTGCGGCTGGCGGGCGAGCATCCGGTGACGCCGCAAAAAGGCGAGAAAAATTTTCTGACGTACATCCCCTTGGGCGCAGGCGCGGTGATTCCGCCCTGGAATTTTCCGGCAGCGATCGCGACGGGAATGGCGGCAGCGGCCTTGGTGACAGGAAACACGGTTGTCTTGAAGCCGTCAGAAGAGTCTTCGGTAATTGCGGCGAAGATGGTGGAGATTTTGTACGAAGCAGGAATCCCGAAGCAGGCGTTGCAATTTGTGACGGGCATGGGCGAAACAGCGGGCGACGCACTGGTGAAACATCCGAAGACGCGATTCATTGCATTTACAGGATCGAAGGATGTTGGTTTGCTGATCAGCGAAGCAGCGGGAAAACGGCAGCCCGGCCAGATCTGGATCAAGCGCGCGGTCCTGGAAATGGGAGGCAAGGATGCGACGATCGTGGACGAAGAGGCGGACGTTGATGCGGCGGTAGAAGGCGTGGCACTGGCAGCGTTCGGATATCAGGGACAGAAATGTTCGGCTTGTTCGCGCGCCATCGTGTCCGAAAAAGTCTATGACTCGTTTGTGCAGAAGTTGGTAGAGCGAGCGAAGAAAGTTTCGGTCGGGCCGGCGGAAGATCCGGGCAACTACATGGGACCCGTGGTTAGCGAAACGGCGCTGAACGGAATCTTGAACTACATCGAAATCGGGAAGAAAGAAGGGAAAGTCGTGCTGGGCGGCGGTCGTGCGCCCGGAGATGGTTATTTCGTGCAGCCAACGATCATCGCGGATGTTGCTCCGAGCGCTCGCGTGGCGCAGGAAGAAATTTTTGGGCCGGTGCTGGCGGTAATCAAAGCTAAGGATTTTGATCATGCACTGGAAATTGCGAATGGAACGGAATTCGGTTTGACCGGAGCTGTCTATTCCAAAAATAAAGCCAAGTTAGAAAAAGCCGAAGAGGCATTCCACGTCGGCAATCTCTACCTCAACCGCAAATGCACGGGCGCGATGGTGGGAGCGCACCCGTTTGGCGGGTTCAATATGTCCGGCACGGATTCAAAAACCGGCGGGAAGGATTATCTGCTGCACTACCTGCAGGCGAAATCGATCGCTGAAAAAGTGCAGTAGATTCGCGAAGTCTAGGCAGGCTTGACGCGAACGCGTTTCGATACAAACTTCACCACAAGAAATACCGGATAACTGGCTACGAGAATTCCCAACGCCCAGGGTGTGTTCTCGCGATCGGTGAACGCAGCGCCCGCCAGGAACAGCAGCGAGCCAATCAGCGCAATCACCGTGGTCCACGGATATCCCCAAGCACGGTACGGACGCGGCATGTCTGGTTCGCGACGACGCAGCACCAGCATCGAAATGAACGAAAGGGTGTAATTGGCCACAAAAAAAAACGCGAGCATATCGATCACGCGCATGAACTTCTGAAAAATGCAGAATGCGATCCCGACCGCCGTGCTTAAGAGAAGTGCCAGAACCGGTGTGCCGCCTTTGTTTACATTGGAAGCGGCCTTGAAGAACAAACCATCACTGCTCATGGCGTAGAGCGTGCGCGTCGAAAATAGCTGGCAAGCGTTGATGCAGCTGAGCAGCGAAATAATCATGATGGAACGAATGACAGTGTCGCCGTAAACTCCCAATACCCGCGTGGCAGCGGTGCCAAGCGCGAAACCGTTGCCCGCAATCTCATTCATGGGCAGTACGTAGGCGACGGCGGCGCTTAGCAGCACGTAGATCGAAATAATCGAGAAGACGCTGCCGAAAATCGCGCGCGGCACGTCGCGACCGGGATCTTTCACTTCTTCACCGAAATAAATTACGCCGTCCCAGCCGTCAACCGTATAAATCACTTTTTGCAGCGCCATCATGAACGCGGCAGCTAGCAACCAGCCGGACTTCAATGGCAGTACGACTACATGCGCAACGGACGCGGCATGCGAAGCGCCACCGAGCGCGAAACAGGCAATGACCAGAACCAGGAATGCTCCAGTTTTCAGCGCCGCCGTGATCAGTTGTGCCGCGCTGCCCCATTTCACGCCACGCCACTGAAGTAACGCGAAGGCCAGCAGCACGATCACGGCAATGATGGCATCTTTGCCGGCAAGTGCCGGAATCAGAACGCCGCTGTAATTTCCAATCACCAGGGCCACGACCGCGTTCGTGCCGCAGGTCGAAATCCAGTCGCTCCATCCGACCACAAATCCGGCGTACTCACCGAGCGCGCGGCGCGAATAGTTGTATTGTCCGCCGCTTTTCGGAATTGCGGCGCCGAGTTCGGCAAGCGACGATGCGCCAAACAGCGCGTAGATTCCGCCGAGCAGCCACACTCCCAAAAATAGCCACAAGTTCGGAAGCAACGTGGCAATGAAGCCTTGCGCCGTAACGATTCCCGCGGCAATGGTATTTCCGATTGCCGCCGCAATGCCGAACCACATTCCCAGTACTTGCAGCAGTCGCCCTCGGCCTGGCGGGCGGGCGGCTTCGGAACTGGAAGAAGCATCAAAAGTAGTGGACAATTAGGTTCTCAGGGATTTCCGGAGAAGCGTCATCATACTGGCGCCGCGGAAAATTGCAAGTCAGAAAGCCCAGTCACCGAAGCATGTTCCAAGCGGATGTGGAAGTTTGTTTTGTGAGGTGCAATCGTGGAGACCAAGCGCGCGCCTGCTCTCCCGGAGCAGTTTTCTACGGAACCTGTTAGCAACGCAACGGCCAGCCCCTTGGACGTTTCGGTGGTCATTCCCTGCCTGAACGAAGCGAACTCCATCGGCATTTGCGTGGAGAAAGCGCGCAAAGCTTTTTGTGACGCCGGATTGAACGGCGAGGTTGTCGTTGCGGACAATGGTTCGACCGATGATTCGATTGAAATTGCAGAGACGCTTGGAGCGCGGGTCGTTCGCGTTGCGCAGAAGGGATACGGCGCGGCACTGAAAGCGGGAATTCGCGCCTCGCGTGGCGCTTTCATCATCATGGGCGACGCGGACGACAGCTACGATTTCGGCGAAGTGCCGAGATTCGTTGCCGAATGGCGCAAGGGCAATGACGTCGTGATGGGTAATCGCTTCGAAGGCGAGATTAAACCTGGTGCCATGCCCTGGCACCACAAATACATCGGCAATCCCGGTCTTACCGCCCTGCTGAATCTTTTCTTCCACTCTGGAGTTCACGACTCGCATTGCGGCATGCGCGGCTTCACCAGAGAAGTCTTCGACCGAATGGACCTGCGCAGCAACGGCATGGAGTTCGCGTCGGAATTTGTAATCAAAGCGGCGCAACTCGAAGCGAAAACTTCCGAAATTCCGATCACGCTGTGGAAAGACAAGCGCGGTCGCCCGCCACATTTGCGCAGTTTTCGCGATGGCTGGCGGCACACACGCTTCATGCTTTTGTACGCTCCCAATTGGCTTTTTCTGCTGCCTGGCGGATTGTTGGTCGTCGTCGGCCTTGCTTTGACGTTTTGGCTCCTCCCGGGACCGCGGCAAATTACATCGCGCGTGGTGCTCGACGTCCACACCATGATTTTCGGCGTGATTTTTACTTTGCTTGGTGCGCAAATTCTGGCGATAGGCGCATTCGCAAAAGTTTTTAGCTACGCGGAGCGTTTTGACCGGCACACGGTTTCATTGAAGCGCATCTTGAAGCGCGTGACGCTCGAGTCTGGACTGCTGCTCGGAGGAACTCTCTTCTCCCTCGGGTTAGGCGGCTGTGCATACATCACCTGGAAGTGGGCTGCCAGCGGATTCGGTCCGCTGGAGCAGGTGAGGGAAGTGCTATTTTGGTCGATGTGGTTATTTCTGGGGGTTCAAACTATTTTCTCTTCTTTTTTCCTCAGCATGCTCGGAATCAGCCGCGGCACCTACATCGGCGACTACGGTCTTGCCGGTGCTGACTCCAGGCCAGACGAAACCTCGCGCGGCCAGGCCCGCAGCCGGCGCGCAACGGATCTCCCACGCGATCGGGAAACAGTTGACGTATCCGGTAGCCGCCGCGCGGTCGACAAGTAGATGCCCTACACTCGGACCGATCACTACATTGCGAAAATGAGGTTTCGCGCGGCTTACCCGCATCTGCACGAAGGATCGCGTGTGTGCGACCTCGGTTGCGGACTGGAAATGGCCTTCCTCGATTTTGCCGAAGACAAAATTTCGCGTGGCGTCGGGGTTGACGATCAGGTTGAAACTGGAAAGCATGGCCGGTGGGATAGCGTCCACGCGGACCTACGCGCGCGACTTCCGTTCAACGAACATGAATTCGATCATGTCGTTATGCTTGCGGTTTTTGAGCATTTGGTGCAGCCAGAGGCCGTACTGCGAGAAGCCTGCAGAATTTTGGTGCCGGGTGGGTCGCTGATCATGACTTGGCCGGCTGCGGCGGTCGATCCCATCCTGAATGTCTTGCACACCATGCATCTGGTCAGCGACGAAATGGAAAGCGACGAACATCAAAAGCGTTTACCCGTTGGCGAAGTTCGCAGGATGCTGGAGCGCGCGGGGTTTCGGGATTTCCATCACAGGCGATTTGAGTTGGGACTGAACAACTTGATGGTCGCGACGCGATAGTTTGCGGTTCTTAGTTACGCTCTTGTAGCGGTCTTGAAGTTTTTGGCGGCTTGTAGGGCGCGAGATAGGTGTTATCGTCATCTGGAGTGACCAGCCAAATGGTCCGATCTTTGAAATATTCCAACAGTTTGCCGTCTTGCTCCGGACTGATTTCGCGAGCCCAAATCACTTTTGCGGAATCTATTTCCGCTCCGTTGTAAACCCAATCATCGTGAATGTTGTGGTCTTCGCTGTAGCGCACCATGATTAGGTGCTTTCCGGGCAGCGCTTCCAGTTTGCGTCGTGCTGCCGCGCGGCTCACGTCGCCCTGGCAAGTCCAGTGAAACGTATCGCACTGCTTGTGAACAACGGCGCTTACAGTATCGACCAACAACAGCAGAACTGCAGTTCGCGCCAGGATTGCGCCCCAGTGAAACTTTCCAGATTTCATCAGTCGTACATGCCGAAGTGATTGAATGGTCAGCAGTATCGCCACGCAAGCAATTGGAGCCGCGTAATGAGCGTTCGACCAGACCACGACATACGCCCCGATCGCGACCATCGCCAGACTGCATAGCGGCAATCGCAGCCTCCGATCGCGCAGCGCAAACCAAAATCCCGGCAGCGCCAGCAAAATGCCCCACCAGGCAAACGCCGAAAAAAATCGCACGGACTTCAGCCACGTCAGACACTTCACGCTTTCCCAGGAATGATCGAACTCGTCCTGTTCCCATCCGTTGTAAAAATCATCAAACTGCTGATTGGCGTAGTGTCGCGGTGGATTCGAAGCCTGAAACAGAAACATCGGCGCGGAGTGGTACGTACGAACGTTGAGCGTGTGAGGAAAAAGGAGAGCGTTTCCAGTAAGCCGCCAGTTATAGAATCCCATAAACGCTGCGGTTGCCAGCAAAATTGCTCCCGCCGGCAACGCAATTCGCTTCCAGCGGCCGGCGCGCGTGACCGCCTCTCGAGTCTTGGGAGATTGCAGCAGCCATCGTCCCAATACAATAAGTGACGGCAGCGAAAAAATAAGTCCTTCATACGGGCGGCTGTTGGCGAGGATAGCGAGCCCGATCGCGCAGATCGCCGAGTCTCGACCACTAGGACGCTTCAGGATTCTGGCAAGCGCCCCCAGCACCAGAGCGCCGCCAATCGCCGCAACCGCGCCGCCCCAATAGCTGTTCATCCAGTAGCTGACGATTCCGAATTTCAGCCATACCGCAATTCCGCCGAGCAGTGCCCAGCGCCGCGGAACCCACGCCAGCAGCATCCAGTAAATTGCGGCGCACATTCCAGCGCAACTCAACACGACTCCGAACCACGGGTGGCCAAGCCACTGGCCGATTGCCAGAAGCAATCCCTGTGCAGGCGGATACATCGAGGCGTAACGCGGAAACCAGTTCACGTGAAAAGCTTCGAAGCTGATCCACATCGGATGTGGCGGATTGGAAAGGCGACCGTGGGCAAACGTGTCTGCCATCAGCAAGTAACTGAATTCGTCGTGAATCCCCGGCGATGGGATGGGAAGCCGCGGAAGAAGTGCAGCACGGACCCCGATTACCGCAAGAAAAAGCAGAATTCCTGCACGGATCTTGCGGCGAGCGATGGACTGGAAGAATGCGCGCGTGTAGCCGGCAACGCGGTCACTCGATTTGCGAAAAATAATCTGAAGGGCCAGCAGAATTCCAGCGGCGATCAGGGAATGTACAAGCGTGTGGTACAGCGGTAACAGATCCGGCGGGTCGGGGCACATCATGGCGCGCACGCACAAGATAATACAGGTCAGCGTGCCGCGGACAAAACGTCTGGCCGTCAGGGCTCGATTTCAATTTGTGTGGACCTGGAACCGCCAGCCAGGGTCTTTCGATTCCGCGGATCGTCAAGATAGTCCTGCATTTCCAAGCGCAGATTGCCTGCGTTCGTGGCGAAGCCCAACGCTGTTTCGAAGTCCACCAGACCCTGGCGTACGAAATTGTCTAGCTCGCCGTCGAAATGCTGCATACCTTCTGTTGTGCCGTCGCGCATCGCGTCCAGCAGCGACTTGCCTTCGCTCTCGCCTTTTTCGACGTATTCGCGCGTGCGCATTGTGGACTTCAGAATCTCAATTGCCGCTATGCGCCCGCCGCCGTCCTTGCGAGGCAGCAGCCGTTGCGAAACGATGAATCGAAACGCCTTGGAAAGTCGCGTTCGAATCGATTGTTGATCGGCCAACGGAAAAACGCCAATGATGCGTTCCACGGTTTTTGCCGCATCAATCGTATGCAAAGTGGAAAGCACGAGGTGGCCGGTTTCAGAAGCTTCGAGAGCGATCTCAATCGTTTCTCGGTCGCGCATTTCGCCGACCAGAATGACCTTAGGCGCTTGGCGAAGTGCGGCGCGCAATGCCAACGAAAACGTCGGCGTGTCGCTATGCAATTCGCGTTGATGGATGGTGGCTTTCTTGTGGCGATGAAGAAATTCGATAGGGTCTTCGATGGTGAGGATGTGATACGCCTTTTCCGCGTTCATTTTGTCGAGTACCGCGGCCAGAGTCGAAGATTTTCCTGAACCAGTCGGACCCGTCACGAGCACGATCCCGTTTCGCAATTCAACGATTTCGTTGAGCGTCTTCGGAAGCCGCAAGTCGGCAAAATTTGGAATTCGGTCTGGAATCACGCGCATCACGATCGCGACGCTTCCGCGTTGCCGAAAAATATTGACGCGAAAGCGGCCGATTCCGTTGATTCCGTAGGAAAGATCGGCAGAGCCGTCCTGATCCAGTTTTTTCTGCGGGAATTCGCTGCCCGCCATCAGTTCGCCGGCGATGGCCTTGGTATCGTGCGGTTTCAGGCATTCCAGGCCCTTGAATTTCAGTTCAACAAGTTGTCCGCTGATTTCCACTTGTGGAGCGCGGCCCGGCGAAAAAATCAAATCGCTGATGTGCGCGCCGCTCTTCAGCATTGCCGCGATGAGCTGCTGCACGCCAAAAGTGCGTTGTTTCGGTTCGGCTGCGGCCGTTTCCGGTAGCGCATTTTCTACAACTGTGTTCATGGTACCCATGTTTACCTTAACTCGTGGGAAGGTTTGCCCGGGGCGAGAGAGAGGACACGCCGTCGACAATCCGAGTATAGGTCGCCGCAGATTTGGTGTTCGCGATTACCAACGAACACGTGCGAGATGATTAACGCCTGTCCTCTGTGACAGGTATTTCACCAGTTAAGTTCAAGGTTTGGTAGCTGTTTCGATGAAGTTTGCGATATTTGCTTTGAGCTTGGCCAAATCTTCGTCGCGAACGTACATCATGTGGCCGGCCTCGTAGTAATTCAGCTTGATGTTCTTGCGCAGATTCGGCGCCAGCCCCAGATGATCCATGGTTTGCTCCGTCGCGAAAAATGGCGTCGCCAAGTCGTAGTATCCGTTCTCCACTTCCACCATCAACCGCGGATTGGCAATCATCGCACCAATTAAGTCGCCTTCCACATTTGGCGAACCTGGAAATCCGAATTGGTCGCCGGAGCCTTGATGCTTCCAATCCCAGTTCTGCCCGTTGAAATCAGCGGACACTTGGTAGGACTTGTCGGCTCCGAACTTCAAATCTTCGCGAACGTAGGCGTTAAACGCCGCGACGAATGCGCCACTGATCGCCGTGGATTGTGGATCGTACTCTGCGAACTCTCCAAGTAGATCGTAAGTCGGACCACTGAAGCGCGCATCCAGCCGTCCTGTTGTCAAGCCGCGTCCGCGCTGCAGTTCTTTCATGAACTGAAACAGGTTCACCCGCAAATTTGCTTTTACCAGATACTCTTCGCTTAAACCTGTGTAGCGCGCCACTTTTGTTGCGATGTCCGATTTCTCCGCATCCGCGAGCTTGTCGCCTTTCATCAGCGCTGAAGCGTATTCACTTTGTGAGAATTTGCGCGCGTCTTCCAGAAATGCGTGCAGATCATCCGGGCGATCCTTGAGGAGTTTGTGATACCAGGCAGTCGCCGCATAGCTTGGCAGATAATATATGTACGCGTTGTCCGTGCCTTGATAAAACGAAATGGTGCCGAGATCAAGCACCGAAGAAATCAGCACGATTCCGTTCACGTAAATATTATTGTGATCCTGCAAGTAGCTCGCCAGTGCCGCCGAACGAAAAGTACCGTAACTTTCGCCAATCAGAAATTTTGGCGAATTCCACCGATTCGACCGCGTGATGTAAAGTTCGATAAATTCGGCCAGCGATTTGACGTCTGCATCGACGCCCCAGAAATCCTTGTTCTGCGATTTTCCGACGGCGTGGCTGAACCCGGTGCCGACGGGATCGATAAACACCAGATCCGTTTTGTCGAGCAGGGAATACGTGTTGTCTTCGACTTTGTACGGCGCCGGTGGCGTGACCGCTGCATTTGCCGTCACCACGCGGCGCGGACCAAACGAACCCATGTGCAGCCACACTGAAGAAGAACCGGGACCACCGTTATAAATAAATGCGACCGGACGCGTGTTGGAATCCTTCACATCATTGCGAGTGTAGGCGGTCGAATAAACCAGCGCGGTTGGCTCGCCCTTGTCATTCTTCAGCAAGATCGTTTGCGCGGTTGCCTTGTACGAAATCGTCTGGCCGCCCAGCTTAATCGTGTGATCTGTGAACGTTGACTCTTCTTTTGCGGGCAGACTGTCCGCCGGCTTCTTGTCTTTGTCGCCGCCCTTGTCATCTTTGTCCTGGCCTTGCACCGCATGCGGAGTTACCGCCAAGCTGCTGGCGAGCAGCGCAAACATTCCCCAGCGCGATACACGATTCATTCGGACGCTCCTCAAAATGTCTTGTATGAAGTCCCAGGATAGGGACCAGATTCTACTTGTCTGACGGAAGGAGAGTCAAAATGGCTTCAGTTAATTGTTTTTGCGATGAGCAAAACGTTATCGCTAGCAGGCGCCTCGCCAACTCTCACCGAAGCCAAGTCTTTCACGATCCATTGCGCGCCGGCTTCTCGCAGCAGCGGATCGCGCTCGGTCGTTTGCAACGCGATCACGCGCCCTCCTGCCGCTTTCCCTGCTCGAATTCCGGCAGGCGCATCTTCAAACACGATGCAGTCGGTTGCGGCGACGCCAAGAATTTCCGCGCCCTTTAGATAAGGCTCAGGGTGCGGTTTTCCGTTCATAATATCCGTTGATGTTACTAATTTCTGCGGTATCGGAATTCCAGCCACGCGCAATCTCACGAGTGCCAGCGCCCTGGTGCACGAGGTCACAATCGTCCAATGATTTGCCGGCAGCGCTTTCAGCAACCCCACTGCGCCCGGCAATGGAACGACGCCGCCAACATCCTCAATTTCCATTCGCTCTACGGCTGCATTTTCGGTGTCATGATCCGCACTTGGCAGCAGTTCTTTAATCGTAGCCAGACTCGGCCGTCCGTGTGCGATTCGCACCGTCTCGTCCGGATCGAATCCGTGCTTGTTGGCCCAGATCGTCCAGACTCGCGCCACCGCTGGCGTCGAATCCACCAGCACACCGTCAAGGTCAAACAAGACGCCCTTACACTCAATATTGGTCATGTGAAATGATATCAGCGCGTTTCAGCAGAGTTGCGTTGCAAACGAAGTCCATTTATTCCATGAAACAAAGCTCATCTAGGCTTCGACTTCCACTTCATCCACGAAGCACCACATCCAATCTTCTCCGGGTTCGATCGACTGCATGATCGGGTGTTTCGTTGCGTGAAAATGTTTCGTCGCATGCTTGTTTTTCGACGAATCGCAGCACCCCACGTGCCCGCATTCCTTGCACAAGCGCAGATGCACCCAGGTGTCGCCCATCTTCAAACACTCTTCGCAGCCTTTGGTGTGCGGCTTCACATTCTTGATATGGCTCAGATGCGTGCAATTGTGACTCATGCTTTCTCCTTCGTCGCTTCCACCGGGTTGGTCTGTTCGCCTTCCTCCTGATGGTGCAGGATTTTCGGCTGTTTAATCGGAATGTGCACAATAAACCGTGTTTCGCCCGGTTTCGATTTCACCTCGATTCGCCCGTGATGTTTTTGCACAATGCGTGACACCGCGTCCAGCCCAAGCCCCGTCCCTTCGCCAACCTTCTTCGTCGTAAAAAACGGGTCGAAAATTTTCGACTGAATCTGCGCCGGAATTCCCGGGCCGTTGTCCGCAATTTCCACGAACACCGAATCCAGTTCGCGGCACACTCGCACTCGCAATTCTCCCGTGCCGTTCATGGCGTCGATTGCGTTGTCAATCAGGTTCGTCCACACTTGATTTAACTCGCCGCCATACGCGCAAACCAGTGGCAGCGCAGGATCGTAATCGCGCGTAATCGCCACACCCTTCTTGATCCGGTGCCCAAATATTTTGAGAGTGTTGTCCAGGTCCTCGCGCAGGTCCACTTCTTTCATTGCGGCCTGGTCCATATACGAATATCGCTTGATCGCAGTCACCAGTTCGCTGATCCGCTTCGTGCTGTTATCGATTTCGTGGATGAGTCCGAAAATGGTCACGATGGACGCCACCCGGTGCAGCGCATCCCCAAACACCCCGTCGCCGATCATCGCTCTTAGCGCGTCCATTTTTTCCGGATCGGCGTTGGCCTCGGCCAGCGGTCCGGCGATCTTCCACGGCTCGCTGATGTTGTGCTCTTCCAAGCACTCTGTCAGTTCCGCTTCGCGGTCGCTGAACGCGATCGGGTCCGAAGGTTTTGATGCACTTTCCCACGCTCTGTCAGTGATCTCTCGCTCAAATTTCACCACCGCCTGTCGCTGTTCCGTGCTCAACGGGTGCTGCAATAGCCGCAGGCTCGCCTCGCGTACATGGTCCATGGCTTCGCGTAGACTTTTCGCGGCGCGCTGAGCTGCCGCCGCGGGATTGTTCAACTCGTGTGCCAGCCCGGCGGAAAGTTTCCCCAGCGCCATCAGTTTATCGCGCTGCGTTTCGATTCGTGCGGTTTCGCGAATGCGGTCCGCCATCAATCCAACCAGCCGCTGTCCAAGCACCGGCATCCGTTGAAGCAATTCGGGAAAATGACTTTTGTGCAGCCGGTACGCGCGGCTGTCCACCACCGCGCGCGACAATCCCATAAATTTTGTCATCCGCGAAAACGGCAGCAGTCCCGTCACTTGCCCCGCTCGCGCCGTGAAGACGGGCGAACCTGGGTCCGACGTCCGCTCAAACTGCAACTCGCCTTCCATCATCACGTTCAAATAATCGATGGGGTCGCCTTCCCGCGCGTACACTTCACCCGCTTCCAGCCGAATCTCTTCCATGCGCTCGGCCAGCCACACCAGATCCTGTTCCGGCAAATCCGCAAATACCGCGATCGTTCTCAACTCGCGAATTGCGGTTTCCATCTCAGGCTTTTTCGGAGGAGTGTTCATGTCACACCGATCCCAAATATTGATGCACGAACTGTACGGCGTTGGCGCCTTCGCCCACGCCCGAAGCTACGCGCTTGATCGAACGGTATCGCACATCTCCCGCCACAAAAATCCCCGGCACGCTCGCTTCCAGCAACCACGGTTCGCGTTCCAAAGGCCAGCCTTTTGGCAGTTTGCCGCCTTTCATCAGATCCGATCCGGTCAGAATGAAACCTTTCTCGTCCCGCTCCACTGCGTTGTTTAACCAATCCGTTCCGGGCGCTGCGCCGATAAAAATAAAAAGTGAAGCGACAGGAATTTTTTGCGTGTCGCCGCTCGTCGCGCAGTAAAGAGCCAGCTCTTCCAGCCGCTCAGTACCGAACACTTCGGTCACTTCGCTGTTTAACTCGACATGAATGTTCGATGTCTGCTTGATCTGTTCCACCAGGTACTGTGACATTCCCGCCGCCAGCGAACCGCCGCGAACCACCATCACCACTCGCCGCGCATACTTGGAAAAGTACATCGCAGCCTGCCCAGCCGAATTTGCCCCGCCTACGATAAACACGTCCTCGTCTTTGCAGGCCGCTGCTTCCGTCATCGCCGCGCCGTAATACACTCCCGCGCCCTGCAATCGCTCCACGCCCGGAACCTCCAGCTTGCGGTAGGCAACTCCCGTCGCTATGAGTAGCGACTTCGCGCCAATTTCCACTCCGTCCGCCAGCTTGATGAATTTCGATCCGCCTTCTACGCGCAAGCTGATCGCTTCCTGCGGAGAAAGTATTTCCACTCCAAATCTTCTCGCCTGCGTCACCGCGCGCCGTGCCAAATCGCTTCCGCTAAGCCCGGAAGGGAACCCCAGGTAATTCTCAATTCTCGAACTCATCCCCGCCTGACCGCCTGGTGCTTCGCGCTCAATCATCACGGTCGTCAGTCCCTCCGACGCGCCATAAACCGCCGCCGCCAACCCCGCGGGCCCGCCGCCGACGATCAGCAGATCGTAGAACGAAGTCGTCGCACTCATCCTCAGTCCGAGCTTCGCCGCCAGCTCGGCCGTCGTCGGATCAGCCAATGTCGAACCGTCGTTGAATATCGCCGCCGGAAGCTTCAGGCAATCCTGCTGCGCCAGATCGAGCGCTTCGCGCACTTCCTTGTCCCGCTCCGCCGCTTCTGCATCAAGCCACCGGTACGGCACTTGGTTGCGAGCCAGAAAATCGCGCAACGCGTACGACCGCGGCGACCATCGATGCCCGAGCACCCGCACTCCATCGAAGATCGGGCGGTAATCCGCTTGCCAGTCTTCCAATAAATCGTCCAGCACCGGATAGAGTTGTTCTTCCGGCGGATCCCACGGCTTCAACAAGTAATGATGAATGCGCGCCTGATTGATGGCCTGAATAGCAGCATCGGTATCTGCATAGGCCGTCAGCAAAACCCGTTTCGTGCCCGGATAAATATTGATCGCCTTATTCAGAAATTCCACGCCGCTCATTTCAGGCATGCGCTGGTCCACCAGCATCAGCCCGACGGCTTCATTCCGCTTTTTCAATGTCTGTAAAGACTGCAGCGCGCTCGCGCCGGAGTCCGCACGCAGCACCCGGTACCGGTCTGCATACTTCTTGCGCAAGTCCCGCTCGATGGCGCGCAGCACCTCCGGATCGTCATCGACTGTCAGCAAAATCGGCTTCGGCATTGGTCACTTTCCCAAGGAAGGACACCCTGATTCGAAAAATTGGCTCGGTACGGTTTGGATGCTCCAGCGCGGGAATGGTCACGGCTTTTTGGATGTTCGGGCGATACCAGACCGCACCACTCTTTATAACCCGATTCCTCAAGATTTGGATACTCCGCCTCTTTCCTTCAAAATTACCTGCCTTGCGATTCGCCCACGCAACTTCCTTCTCCGCCGCTAGATTCCGCTGCTCTTCGCGAACATTCGGGCAAAAAAAAATACAGAATCGAACCAATCGCCAAGTATGATTTTCTCTAGCGAATTTCCCTGGAATATGAACTCAAAACTGCAAGTGATGAAGTTTGGTGGCACTTCTGTCGGCGACGCTTCCTGCATCCGCCGCTCCGCTACGATTGTCGCCAACGCGTCGAAGCAATTTCCCGTCGCCGTCGTCGTCTCCGCCATGAGTGGCGTCACCAATCGCCTCATCGACGCCGCGCACCAGGCCAAACGCGGCGATCGCGATGCCGGCAGAACGCTGGCCGAAGCCCTTCGCACTCAACATTTCGGAACTCTTTCCGCTTTGCTTCCCGGCGAGTCCGCGCAATCAGCGGTGAAAGCCCGCATCGAAGAAATTCTTGCCGAAGCCTCTCGCCTCTACGAAGGCACCGCTCTGCTCAGAGAACTGACCCCGCGTACCCTCGATGCTATTTCCAGTTTGGGTGAACGCTTGTGCGCCCCGGTATTTTCGGCCGCGCTCAACGCAATGGGCGTCTCCAGCACCGCCATCGAAGCCACCGAACTCATCGTCACCGATTCCTTCCACGGTGGTGCCGAACCGCAAGCCGAAGCAACTCGCGCGCGCTCCCAAGCCCGCATCGGACCTCTCCTCGAAATAGGCCAAGTTCCCGTCGTCACCGGATTTATCGGCGCGACCGCCGATGGCGCGCTAACCACTCTCGGCCGCGGCGGTTCCGATTATTCCGCCACCATCCTTGGCGCCGCACTCGATGCCGCCGAAATCATCATTTGGACCGACGTCGAAGGCGTTCTCACCGCCGATCCGCGTCTAGTCGCTGATGCTCGTACCATCCCTGAAATTTCCTACCGCGAAGCCGCCGAACTCGCTTACTTCGGCGCAAAAGTTTTGCATCCCAAAACTCTGCGCCCAGTTCTTCCCGCCGGGATCCCCGTCTGGATTCGCAACAGCTTCGCGCCGGATAAACTCGGCACCAAAATCACGCCCAAAGGGAAGAGCATTGGCGGCGGCGTCAAAGCCCTCACCGCCATTCGCGATGTCGCACTTATCAGTGTTGGCGGCCCTGGCATCGTCGGCGTTCCCGACGTCGTTGGCAGAACCTTCTCCACCACCGCTCAGTTGCGCGCTGAAGTCCTGCTCATCTCGCAATCCTCTTCGCAGAATGATATTTGCTTTATCGTCGCCAAGGCTCACGCTCAGGAAACCCTCGAAGCCCTTCGCAAGGAATTCGCTCAGGACCTTGATCACGAAGTCGTCGAGCACATCACCATGGACCCAAAGATCGCAATCGTCGCCGTTGTAGGGGAAAACATGCGTGGCACGCCCGGCGTCGCCGGCCGCACATTCCACTGCCTTGGCAAGGAAGGAGTCAACATGATCGCCATCGCCCAGGGCTCCTCGGAAACCAACATCTCCTTCGTGGTCTCCGACGAGTCCATCAAGCCCGCCCTGGCCGCCCTCCACCGTGAATTTAGTTTGTCCTGATCTTTGCTTCTCGTCCGTTCCGCTGCTGGCCAGGCGCTGGCGTGTTGCTCATTTGCGAACTGATCTGTGCTTACGATTTTCTGAAGCTGTCTATCTGAGGCGTGCTGACTCTCATGCTGACTGGGGCGTGATTAGGCTGATTGGCCGTCTGCGATGCATAGGATCACAGTACCAGCAATTCGCGGCGAACGACGACGATGCTGAACTTCATCAAAGGATGGAGATAAAAAGGCCTGGCGACTACGAAAGTATGGACTTTGACCGGAATATTGAAATGATCAGGTTGGGGTGGGAGACGGGGATTGAACCCGCGACATTCGGTGCCACAGACCGACGCTCTACCAGCTGAGCTACTCCCACCGCACAATCCTTAGTTTACCACGACATTCCGCTCCTCTAAATACCCTCCCACGCTCTCTCCTCACCCCGCGATTTTGCTCAAAACGGCACCTCTCTTGCCAATCTAGCAACTCCGCCGTGCATCGCCGTTCCGCGCAGAAAGCCCCTTGCTAAACTCGCTTGAGGATTTGCGTCGCCGCGCATGAGCTCCCTATGAGTCCGCATGATTCCGATCGCCGCCACCTCGAGCGGCAAATTCTCTATGCGCGGCCCATTATCATTCTGCTGTCAGTCCTGGCCATCCTTGAGTGGCCGACATCGCCCGAGTCCCATCGTTGCGTCTATTTTCTCTGCGGCTATCTTCTTTACAGCGTGGCAGTAATCGTTCTCGAACTCCTCCTCAGCGAACGCGAATGGTATTCGCCTTTATTGATCGACCTTGCCCTCATCGTCATTCTCATATACCTCAGCCCGTTCGCCGTGCCCATCTGGTTTCCTTATCTTTTTCTTTCGTTCGCTGCCGGCAGCCGTTGGGGACTACGCAGCGCCGTTCCCGTCGCCGGAGCCCTCGCCCTCCTGATCACTTTCGTCAACGTGGTCGAACGCGAAGCTCGCGGCTTCCACCTGATTACCTGGATCGCCATCGTCGTCGCCATGTTCGCGGCTGGCGCAGGTGTGGCCTTCCTCGGCGATCGTAGCCGCCGCTTCGCCGCGCAGAATCATTTTCTTTCTTCTATCACCGCCACCATGCAGGTCGAACAGGGCCTCGCCGAATCGCTCCGCCAATTTCTCGAAGAACTCGCTCAATCCTTTCAGGCGGAGCAGGCCTTCCTTCTGTTTCGTGATCTGGACCTCGAACGCATCTTCCTCTGGCGCCTGAAGACCGGCGAAAGCGAGCGCCTCACCCCAGACAGCCTTCCCCTCGCCCGCACCGACGGCTTCCTGCTTGACGATATGGACGCCTCACTCGTCTGGAATTCCATGGAAGGGGCCGGCTCCGGATTCGGATGGGATCGCCGCAACGGCCGCGTCATCAAAAATCTCCCGCGCCTTCCCCGTACTACCCAGAGTGAATTCCGCGTCACCTCGTTCATGTCCGTCGCTTTCGATCAGAACGACAAGCCCGCCGGTCGAATCTTCCTCGTCAACGGCAAGCGCCCCAACGGTCCCTTTCACAAGGAGGATCTCGCCTGGCTGGAGCGCGTCGCAGAACACGTCGGCCCCTCGCTTGAAAATATTTTCCTGCTCCGCCACCTCCGTGCCCGCGCCATCGAAGGCGAACGCTCCCGCATTTCCCGCGATTTGCATGATGGCATTCTGCAAACCCTGCTCAGCATCGAAATCCAGCTCGACGTCCTCCGCCGCCGCGTGGTTTCCTCGCCCGAAAACGCCGAATCCTCCCTCGCCGGCCTCCAGCGGACCGTCAAAAACGAGTCCGCCGAACTCCGCCACTTCGTCACCGACCTCCGCCCGGTCCGTGTCCAGTCCGCCGACCTGGTCGATTTAATGCGCGGTTTCGCCGAGCGATTTCGCAATGAGTCAACCCTGGCACTCGATTTATTGCTGGATTCGGCCGAATTACGCGCTCCTGACCGCGTCTGTCGCGAGCTTTTCCAGATTTACCGTGAAGCACTCAACAACATAAAAAAGCATGCTAAGGCTACTCATGTCGTGGTAAAACTTTCTCAGGACGACAGCAGACTGCTTTTGGTCGTGGACGATAACGGTGAAGGCTTCAGCTTTGCCGGGAAGTTTACTGGTGATGAACTAGATCGTCTGCGCCTCGGCCCGATTTCCATCAAGGAGCGCACGCGTACCGTCAACGGGGATTTGACTGTGGAGTCGAACCCGGGACATGGGGCACGTCTGACAATCGAGATTCCGTTGGGTTAGGGTTTCAGGGTTGTTTTACAAACCCTGAGAAAAATAGGTTTCAGGGTTTGTTTTACAGACCTCGGCAGGAAAATGGCGAAGACAAAACAACAGATTCGAGTTCTCATGGCGGACGATCACGCAATCTTCCGCGACGGTTTGCGCAAACTTCTCGATGGCGACGAAGAAATGGTCATCGTCGGCGAAGCGCAAAATGGCGCCGAGTGCATCAAGCTTCTCGCCAAATTAAAACCCGATATTCTCCTGCTCGATTTGCGTATGCCGGAAAAAGACGGCCTCGCCGTATTGGAAGAAGTTAATTTTGACCAACTTCCTACTCGCGTAATTGTTCTCACCGCTGCCGAAGACGATCGTGATGTCGTTCGCGCCATGCGCCTCGGCGCTCGCGGCGTTGTTCTCAAGCAATCCGCAACCGATCTTCTCGTCAAAAGTATTCAGCGTGTCCACGCCGGCGAAATCTGGCTCGATAACCGCATGACTGCGGAAGTCATGAAAGCTTTCTCGAAGTCTTCCGAGTCCGGTCCACGCCGCGAAAAGCCTTTGCTCTCCGACCGTGAAAAGGAAATCGTTCAGCTTGTCGCTCAAGGTTTCCGCAACAAGGAAATTGGCGAAAAGCTTTTCATCTCCGAACAGACCGTGAAGAATCACCTCCACAATATTTTTGACAAGCTTGGCGTCTCCGACCGCCTCGAACTCGCTCTCTACGCCATCCACCACCGCCTCATCGACCATTCCTAGTTCGCCGTCGTCCGCTCGCGAACAATAACCCTCCGAACCAATTTCCCAATCGTATTTGGCGCGTCCTGGCACGCGGATTTGCTCGTCCATTTTTACGGTCTCGATTTTATATTTAGAGTTCGCTTTTGCAGAGCCCGCCTTCTGCTTGCCCTGGGGCTTCGCCGGTACCTTTTTTTCGCGGCCTCTTCCCACTCGCGATAGGCGAATGTAAACTTTCACCGCTCAAACAAAGGAGCGCCACTCATGTCTGCTCGCATCCCGCGCCGCCAATTCGTTTCTTCCGCCGCTTCCATCGCCGCAATTTCCGCACTGCCGCCAGGCGTCGCGCCGTTTCTCACGCAACAATCTGCTTTACAATCTTTTTTGCCGGCTCCGCCGTGGAACGAGCAGGGGATTCTGAACCTCGCGCATTCGCCGTACGCAAAACTAAAAAATATTCCGATTCACGCCGTCACCATTCAGGACGGTTTCTGGTCCTCGCGTCGCAAAGCCAACGTCGAAACCAGTATTCCATCCATGGGCAAATTGCTGGAAGTGAATGGAAGAATGGATAATTTTCGCCGCCTGGTCGGAAAAAGCGACGCACCGCAGCGCGGTCCCGTCTATTCCGATTCCGACATTTATAAGTGGCTCGAAGCAATTGGTTTCGCGCTGCAGTCGAATGACGATGCCGCCATTGATAAAAAGTTCCGTGCAATCGCGGATTCCACCATCAAAGAAGTGATTGCTGCGCAAGAACCCAACGGCTACCTCAACACTTATTTTGTCCGCGATCATCTTGTCGATCGCATGACTTCAAAGACCCAAGTCAGCGGCCACGAACTGTATTGCATCGGGCACTTGCTGCAAGGCGCCATCGCATATTACCGTGCCACCGGCGACAGAACTCTTCTCGATTCCGGACTGCGATTCGTCAATGATTTTCTCGAGCCCGGGTTCGGTCCGGAACAATCAAAAAAGCCACTGATGTCCGGCCATCCGGAAATGGAATTGGCGCTCGTCGAGTTGTACCGCATCACCGGCGACAAACGGCAGCTCGATCTCGCGGAATATTTGCTGCGCGGCGATACGCGCATTCCGCTGCGGCCCGATCAATACGTCTATCACTTTTCGGGCAAGCCGTTTACTTCGCGCAGCAAACTTGAAGGGCACGCGGTCCGAGCCATGTATGCCTGCTGCGGCGCAACGGATTACTATCTGGAGACCGGCAGTCGGGAGTATTGGAAAACCATCCAAACTCTCTGGAACGACCTGGTCACCGGACAGATGTACGTCACCGGCGGAGTCGGCGCGCGCAGCGATGGCGAAGCCTTCGGCACCGCCTACGAACTGCCAAACCAGCAGGCCTACGGTGAAAGCTGCGCCGCCATCGGCAACATGATGTGGAACTGGCGGCTGCTCGCCGCAACCGGTGACGCTCGCCACGCCGATGTGATCGAACGTGCATTGTATAACGGCATCAATTCCGGAATGTCGCTGAGCGGAACGCTATATTGTTACCGCAATCCACTCTCTTTTAATCCCGCGACGGACGATCACATTCGCAACGAATGGTACGACACTACGTGTTGCCCGCCGAATCTTGAACGCACTTTTGCTTCACTCCCGGGGTATTTCTACAGCACCAGCAGCGACGGACTCTACCTGCATCTCTTCCACAATTCCGTTCTCGAGTGGCGCCTGGAAAACGGCACGCCAATCAAAGTCACCCAGAGGACCGACTATCCCTGGAAAGGATTGGTGCAAATCGAAGTCAGCCCGTCCTCGCCTTCTGAGCTTACTTTCTACGTTCGCATTCCCGGCTGGAGCGACCGCTCCACAGTTTCTGTGAACGGCAAATCGGTCGCAGCCGCCTCGCCAGGAAAATACCTGCCGATTCGCCGCAAGTGGGCTTCCGGCGACACGGTTACACTTCAACTGAATATGACGCCGCAATTTCTGGAAGCCAATGCACGGGTTGTCGAGGATCGCGGACGCGCAGCAATACAACGCGGTCCGATTGTCTATTGCCTCGAGCAACTTGACCAGCAGCAAGGCGTCGCGGTCGCCGACGTGGCGCTGACCAATGTTTCGAGCGAATCCGAAAAAAATGGATTTACAGAATCATACGAGAAGGATCTGCTCGACGGCATCGTAGTTCTTCACCGCGAAGGTGCCGCCGTTCATACCTCCGAAGCGCGCAGTGGATTGTATTTTCCTGCGTCGGCTGCTCCTGACAAATCCACGAAAGTTCCGCTGACGTTCATTCCGTACTACGCATGGGCCAATCGCGAACCGACTGCCATGCAAGTGTGGACTCCAATTCTGAAATCGTAATGCGATTTCGAATGTCCATTTCTTGTCGTAAGGAAGTCGCCGGCTATTTTCTTTGCGCCGGAAGTTTTCTTTCCGGGCGACTTTCTAGCGACTGCAAACGTGCCCGCGCCTCCGCAAAGTCGGAATTTTGGTTCAAAGCTTGGCGATAAGCGTCCGCAGCTTCTGGTAGTTTTTCGGCACTTTCGAGCGATCTCCCGGCCATGAAGAATAATTGCGGTGCCGGCGCTTGCTTGGCGGCGGCGAGAAAGTCTGCGCTCGCTTCGCCAAACCGCTGCAAGTTGAACAGCGCCTGACCGCGCCCGGCGTGTCCCGCAAGTGAGCCAGGATTGATCTGCAGTAGAGCGGAGAAAGCATCGGCAGCTTCTCCATTGCGTCCGAGATCAAGGTAGGCGACGGCCAAACTATTTAGCGCTCGCGCTTTTTCTTCGGACGTCGACGCGGACTGCACGGCGGCCTGCAACTCCGGGACGGCACTGGCGTTGTCACCCATCTGTGCCAGAGCGTAGCCTATATTGAAATGCGGAATGAATGCCGCCGGAGCAAGCGATTCGGCGATCTTGAAATGCTCGACGGCTTCCGCGGTCTGTCCCCGGTCAAGTAACGCTGCCGCCAGGTTCGTCTCGATGCGTGTATTCGGAACCGGAATCGCGGCTCGCGCGTGAGTGAATAGCGTAACGCTGTCGCGCCAGTATCCGATCTGAACGAAGGCCACTGCCGCGAGCGCGACAACACATAGTGCGGCAATCGCGCCTGGCATCGCACTCGGAACGTGCCGCGCCGCGGCCGCGTCGCAAACCTCCCAGACCACGATTACGAAGAGACCGATAAATGGAATGTAGGCATAACGATCCGCCATAGATTGGAAACCGACTTGCACGATTCCGATCACCGGAAGCAGCGTGATTAGGAATAGTCCCCATCCAAAAACGAGTTGGCGTCGCTCACGGAACCTCCATACCAGCGCAGTGATTGCAATCAGCAGGACAGCCGAGGCGGCGATTTTCCATCCCGCAAGACCATTTCCGGGATGCGGATAATAGTAAGCAAGATCGCTTGGCCAGAACATCTTGGCGATGTACTTCACGTAGGCAACGATCGCGTTTCCCAATTTTTGTTGCATCGCAAGAGCCGCCGAAGCGCTGATAGCGCCGCCGCGGTTCTGTGCGACGACGGTGATCCAGGAACTCGCAAGGCTCATCGCGAACAGGGGAAGTTTTTCCAGAAGAAGTTGCGAGAAGGTTTTCCAGAATGCGGCACGCTGCGAGGAATTGCCGGAGAAGGGAACCGGCAGGCGGCGCAGCGGCCAGCAATCGAGAAGCAATAGCACCAGCGGAAGCGTAACGGCCATCGGCTTGGAAAGGAGCGCCAACGCAAAACATGCCACGACGGCCAGATATTTTTTCGCCTGCGGCGCGCGCGCGTACCAGCCATAGCAAGCGACTGCCAGGAGCGAAAAAAGCATGCTGAGCAAACTTTTCCGCTCGGAAATCCAGGCGACAGTCTCAACGTTCAGCGGATGCAGCGCGAAAAATGCGGCCACAAAAAAACTGCGCCAGCGGAATCCGGTCGCAGAGTTGAGAAGCAGAAAGAGCAGGACCACGTTGATCGCATGAAGCGCGATGCTGATTGTATGGTGCCCGGCGGGGTTGAGCCCAAAGAATTGAACGTCCGCCATGTGCGATATCCAGGTCAGTGGGTGCCAGTTGGCGGCTTCGATACTGCGAAAAGCCCACACCATATTCTGCGCAGTGAGGCCGGCTTTTACGTGCGCGTTTTCCGTAATGTAGTCGCGATCATCGAAATCGACGAAGGCGTTACGCAGGGTTGTCGCGTACACGGCGAGGGTGGCGATGGCCAGGAAAGTTGCCAGCGCCCAGACAGGAACGCGAGCAAGTGCGTCAGTATTTGCCGAGGCGATGGAGTCGGAGTCCGGCATTTGCTTTCGCAATAAAGGTTTGGAGGACACTCAATCTCATCTTATTCCACGAGTGACGATGAAGGCCGAGAGTTGCCACGGCGTGTTCCTGCGCGACACGGCTAGTCGCGGACACTTCTATAGCGAGAGTGTGATTGAGCGAGAGAGTCGAATCAGGGGACGGTGAATGATTCGTGGCAATTCGCGGCCCGGGAAGATCCGGCGAAGCCGGTTGTGCTGGGTATTTCAAACGAAGACGATTTGACCGTACTAAACTGGCTGCAGGAAAATCACCGGCCTTTCCGGACATTGCTGGACGCCGCCGAGATGACCTTCACGAATTCGGAGTGGTCGCGAACCGCGAGGGGCTGGTTGAGAAGGTAATTGTTCGATTTTGCCCGAAGCAGCGACTGCGACGGCTTGGGAACCAGGTAATCGCGCAGATCGAGTAGGGTATGGCGCGTCGCAACGTTGCAATTGGCGACCGTTGTAATTGCATGCAAAAAGCCGCACCCCTGCAGGTTGGCAAGGGCGCGGCCAATGCATGCACCTGCAAAAAGCTAAGTATCTGAAACTTACTTGTGGGAATTAGCGACTTCGGCTGCGAGCTTCAGCTCTTCGCTAGCTTGCGCGAGAAGTTCTTTCGCTTTGCTGGCGTGCCCGCCAAGCTCATCGTGATTGTCCTTCTGTGCTACGTCAACTTTGTCCCAAGCTTGTTGAATGAATTCCTGGGCTGCCCGCAGGTTCCCGTGCTTGTTGCCGACATTCACCGGGGGTCGTTGAGCTATCACCGCCAAAGCAAAAGCTGTGCACAGCGCAACTGCCAGAAAAAACGTTTTCTTGATGTTCATTGAATTCTCCTCGTATGAACCGCGTACGGTAACCGGGTTCGCCGAGATACTATCCGATTGTGATGACGCGTCAATAAAAGCCTAAGGGAAGCGTCGTTTTTGGTGCGAAGGCGCTATTTATAAGACGGTAGTTGAGCGATTAGTATAAGAACACCGAGAGCACAAGGGCGCAAAAGCGCCTTCCACCGCGCGCAGTCGATTCGATATGCTGTCCGAACTGGTACTAACACAAATGAAAAATACTCTGGTCGCGTGGTCTAACCAGCCACGCTTGGGTGCAGCGTTGTGCAACCGCCTCTGGCGGTCAGTTGTTCTCTTATCCATTCTTGTTGTGTTTTCTGCCCACGCACAGACTCCCACCGTGCTCGTCGGTTCCGGCTCGAGCGTGCCTGCACCGCTCTATAACCGGTGGGCGCAAGAGTACGCCAAGCATTCCAACAACATTCAGCTGCGCTACTTACCGGTCGGGACGAGCGAAGGAATCATTCACATCTCCGCTGGAACCGGCGATTTTGGCGCGGGAGAAGTCCCGCTGACGGACAAAGAGCGGACCGCGGGAGGATTAACGGAGCTGCCGGTGGCAATCGTCGGGATTGTGCCGATCTACAACCTGCCCGGCGTACACAGCGAAGTAAAACTTTCAGGTGAAGTGTTGGCGCAGATTTTTCTCGGCGACGTAAAGAACTGGAATTCGCCGCAGATTGCGAAGCTGAATCCGGGAGTGGCGCTGCCAAATTTGCCGATTCAAGTTGTAAACCGGCCCGCCGGGAAGGGCTCGAACTACGTGTTCACAGATTTTCTGTCCAAAACGAGTGGCAAATTTCGCGCGCAGATCGGTGTTACTTCATCGCCGAAATGGCCGGTGGGCCAACCGGCTGAGCGCAGCGCAGACATGACGGAAAAAGTGAAATCGACGCCGGGCGCGATCGGCTATGTGGAGTTCGGATACGCGGTGAAGGGAAATGTGCCACAAGTTTCGGTGTTGAACGCAGCGGGCAAATACGTAAAGGCTTCGCCCGACGGAATTGTCGCGGCATGCAAAGCAGTGGAAGGAGCAAAGTGGGAGAACCTGTCGTCCTCTTTAACGAATGCTTCCGGAGCAGAGACGTATCCGGTCGTCAGCTTCACCTGGATCTATTTGCGAATGAAAACGGCAGAGCCGGCCCGCGCCACGGCGCTGGGAGAGTTCCTGGAATGGATCTATACGCAAGGGCAGGAATTCAGCGGCAAGGAAGGTTACACGGAACTGCCAGCCCCGCTGATCGCTACGGCGAAGAAGAAAGCGATGGAGTTACGGTGAGCCGACGGTTAGGAAGGGCGCGCAAGGCGTCGAGTGCCGCGGTAACCGCCTGGTGCTGGTTCGCACAACCGCCAGGAAAACAAAAATCCGGGACGCCCAGCTGAGGGGCCAAGGCGTCCCGGCTCATCCTGCCCGCCTCCGCAGTGAGCGAGCAAGAATTCGATAAAATTGTTAGAAGAAACCGAGCTACTTTACTTCTTCGGTGCCGCGCAGGAATTCATAGCGCTCGATGGCGGCCACCACTCCAACGGATGATTCATCGCGGGATTCAGTGCGTTGAACGCGGCCCAGGCAGCGTACGCGTACCGGGCCCGCAAGAGTGATCTCGTTGGGAAGCGTCAGAAGGATTTCAACGGGCGAACCTTCCTTCACGTCTTTCCCGAGGTAGAAGTAAACCCCGCGAGAGCTTACGTCGCGAGATTCTGTGCTGGTTTCCCCTACAGCTGCTCCGGTGGTCCAACGGACCGTAAGGGGGAGCCGCATGGTAAAGCGTTGAGTGGTGCGGCGTTCGGAACCCGACAAGGCAGAACCTCCTCGAATGAAGGAAGAGTGTAGCCGCAGAGGGTTCAGGGAACAATAGGCCAAGAGGTACAAAATCGATTCAAAGCTTGAGGGTACGAAGGTACTAGGAATGGGCTGTGGAAAGCCTTCTACACGCTGCCGAACGAGGCGATTGAACGCTCTCTAAAGGTGAGCCGCGGGCCCGTGGAAGGCAGATGTTGAGCAAACAAATCGCAGACGCGCAAAAAGGAAAAGAGCGGCCAGCTTTGGGGGAAAGCGGCCGCTCTTTCTTACTGCTTTACTGAAGCTTGGTTGAGTTAATAAGTCGTCCGGTTAAACCACTTGGTGCGTTGAACCGAGGGAGTCATCGTGGCCGTACTGATTCCACTCTGGGTGACTGTGGTCGAAGGGAACCAGGGTGGCGCAAAGCCGTTCTGTGCGAAACGCCGGTCAAAGAACACGTTACGCGTGGTTGCGCCGATGTTCTTAATCTGGTTCTGAATACGGCCGCCGACAATCTGCAGCGTATTGATATTGGCTCCAGTGTTGACGAGGCCGCCGCTGCCAGTCTGCGAGATCGTCGCAATAGATGCGTCGATTTCCAGGTTGCCGTTGGACTGTTGGTTGTTCATCTGTACGTCGCCGGTTCCCGGTGAAAATGCCGAGCACCTGACCAAAGTCGTTGCCGGGGATCAGCGTGTCGGCGGGGTGCCCGGGATCTGATTTTGCGTCTTGGTGACCGGTTGGTGAGCATAAAAAGATCGCCGGTAATGGTGACGTTGCCGGAAGCAGTAATGGTTAGTGCGGTCGCATCATTGATACTTGCTACGCCCTGTCCGCCGCCTTTCAGGGCAGTAATATTGCCATTAACGTAGAGCATCGTGGCATCGCGGACAACCGCGCCGGTCGTAGGATCTTTCTGAGATGGTACGCCCACGATGTTGGTGGTCGTGGTCCCGTTGGAAATGCTGAGTAGTGTTGGTCACGACGTTCACGGTAACTGTGGTAGTGGTGCCATTCTGGACAATGGTATAAATCTGGTTGTTGCCGGAGGTGGTGATGGTTGTGGCTGCGTCACCTTGAACGTAGATGCCGCCACCGTTAAAGGTTGCAACGCCAGTAGTGGCGTCAACGCTGTAAGGGAGATACACGCCGGATGACGTTCCGGCCGTCGGGATACGACGTCTTGCTGACATTTTTCAGCTCGGCGTTCAAATCGCTGTTCGAGACGTTGGCGCCATTGATGCCCATTCCGTCCAGAACCGCGCGCTTCTGGCTGTAATCGTTGGTCGGTAGGGGAACCGAGTTCTGGCCGAGATTGAACCCGGACTGAAACGTTGGCGCAATGGTCGTTGTGTTTAGGCCAACCTTGACGGAAGCAGAAGCGGCTGCCTTGGCTGGCATCCGGTGGTGCCGCCGAAGTCAAAGCCTGCCGTGCCGCCGGCGCTGCCCACCGAGTCGGTAAAGATGTAGTTGCCGGTGCCGAAGTTCCACGAACCGTTGGTAAAAACCGGGCCGGTGATTGTTCCGGCGACGAGGTCGTTTGTGCATACGCCGTACTGGTCAATGAACATGCCCCAGCCTGCGAAACTGGTGCTCGTTCCGCCTGATGCTGCTAAGGTTGCGACAAACGTGAAGCTGCCGGAATCGTCCACAACCGCTGCTTCAGTGCCGCGCGACTGGCCAAATGCAGTCAGAGTATAATTGTAAACGTATTGGTAACCCGTAACGCTGCCGGTTGGGGCGGCGCACGTTCCGCCTCCGCCTACGACCTGGCAACTTGCCAGCGCCAGTGTAGTTTTAGTGGTATCCAGCTTGTATTGTTCTGGCCAAGAATCGGTGGCGTTACCTTGGTTCAGCTTTTGATAGCTTGCGCCGTACAACGTATTGATCGTCGTCACCACCGTGGCTTCTGTGCCCCCGGGGATTGGCTGTGTCGACGTAGAAAAAGAACCCGGAACCGCCGCGAGGATGTTGTTGACCATCGCCTGGCGGGCGATCGTCAAACCGGAGTCGGCCGCGTAGAAGGAACCACGGAAGTTACGATAGTAGCCGTTGATAAGCATGTCCGAGCTGGTGGAAAGAACCATGGCCACGGTCATACCTGTAAGCAACAGCAGCAGGAGCAAGGCGATGACCAGTGCCGCCCCACGTTCTGACTGTTTCTTGGCTTTCAGTACTCGTGAGAATTTTGGCTGAGTTTGCATTTTCATAGTTTTTCCGCTCAATCTCTCATGCTCGAAGTTGCGGGGATTGACCGTTAGCGAAATCGACTGAATCTGATAATTACCGCCGTCAAAATTGTTTGTAAAGTTGGTGCCGCCGACGGAGTTAGGAGCCGTTCTTCCGATCAGAGAAAGCTGAACGGAACGAACCAGAGAAAAGTTTGAGTTGTAGGTCGAAGTGTCGAACTGGTAGTAGTCCGTGTTGGCGTAGGTTGCGCTGTTGAGAATGGTCGCGCCTACCTTGAACCCGATGATCTGTTCAGCGATGACGTCGGTCGTGCCGCCTTGCGTCCGGGTGAGCTTCGGATTGGTGGCGTTGGAAGCGTCCACCTGGTAGGTCACCGGCGAGAGCCTCATGATCCAATCGGTGTTGCAGAAAGAAGTCCCCAGCTTGCCGCTGATGTTGGAAGACGCAATCAGCAATGGATCGGACGAGTTGACGCCCGAGGCGTTTGTCGGCGTAAACGAAAGCGATGACCGCAGTTCCCGATACCGTTCCGTTCGCGGTAAGAATCACAGTCGTGAGTTGCGATCCATCGCTTTTCTCCAGCAGCAGTTCGTCGCCGGCCTTGAAAAGTGCGGCCAATGCGGTCGCATTCGGTATCG
The DNA here is from genome assembly GCA_963781385.1 of uncultured Acidobacteriota bacterium. GTDB lineage: Bacteria > Acidobacteriota > Terriglobia > Acidiferrales > UBA7541 > Acidiferrum. The sequence goes on from CAWAFN010000001.1 coordinate 395,741, forward strand.
TTGGAACTGACGGAATTGCATAAATTGGGCTGGCCGCGGAACTCCCGCAAGTTGTGCCAGTGGCGTTTCCTGCGGGATGGCTCGGTGCCGTAAGCGGGTCCATCGCAATGACGTTCAACGTATCGAAGCATGTGGAAGTGTAGGCCTTCGTCGTCGAGTTGTAGCAGTTGCTGCCAGCAACGTTGTTTTGGATGGTGATGCCAATCGGCCAGTCTGGAAGTTCGTCCCGGGGTAAAAGCCGGAGCCTGCGTTCACCACGTCCATCTGCATCTCAGCCATGGCGTTGCGCATGGTCACGTTCAAGCCGGTCAAAGCCTGCTGTTGGGTAAACAAAGGGGCATGTTGTTTAAACAAACTAATTGCTGCGCCGCCGATAATCACGAACAGGCCGACCGCAACGAGCATTTCAATCATCGTAAAGCCCGCAGATCCGGACCGCCGATTCGCTGTCTTTTTCTTCAAGTTTTTAAATGTCATGGGCGCACCGTGCTCATCTGAAACGTAACCGCCTTGGCTACACCAGGGTTGGTTAGGGTCACCAGAACCGTAATGCGGCGGGCGCCGGGAACCGGAGAATCTTTTTCGATGATCCAGCGGCGTTTGTAAACCAGTGTGTCTGCGCTCGGCGCCGGCGAAGAGCTTGTCGTGGTCACGGTGATGGTGCCGTCCGGCGCGTGGCTGAGGTTTTGTAGTTGGTGTTGCCGGACGCATCCTTACCCGAATAGGTTTCGGCAACGGCTCCGCCGGTTGAAGACAGTTGTACGATATCGAAATAATCTACAGTATCCGTACTGCCGCTGGCAGTGACCGTCGCGGTCACGTCGCTGGTCGAGACTGCCAGCCGTGGAACCAGACGTAACAGCAATTTCCGGATCAGCGCCCGTTTGGTCGGTCGGGTTGGGGCCGGCGGAAAATCTCTGCAGGTTTTCCAATTCTTCCGAAGCCAGCATCGCGGCGTTGCTCATGTAACGCGAACGCGCCCCACCCGTCATCATGTTGCTCATCAACACGGCCATTCCCACCAGGCCGATCGACAGCACCACGATGGCCGCCAGAGTTTCAATCATCGTGAAACCGCTCTGCGCGTTTTTGCGGCGAACTGTTTTATGGTGTGACATTGATATTTCCATAGCTCGACACCGTCACCGTCTTAACCGTGCTTCCGTAGGTCAATGTAAATGTCGTTGCTCCCGTGGTGGCCTGCACAAAACCGCTGGGCTTGAACTGCAATACGGTCTGGTTGTTCAGAACCACGTTCGATGGCGCAAAAGGTATCGCGGTGCCCACGTTCGCGAAGGCCGCGTTGCATGCATTACCGGAATTCGTGGTGCTGCCTATCTGATAGGTGTTCGCAGTCTTGTCGAGCGTGATGTTGTACGAGCAACCGTCAAACACCGCGCGATACCGCGTGGATTGGATCGCACCCGTAACACTGGAAACTGCGGCTCGCACGCGGAAGTACTGAATGCTGGAACGTACCGATGGAACCGCCAGCGCTGCCAAAATCATGCCGACCGCTACCACCATCACCAGCTCGATCAGCGTAAATCCTCGATCTCGGCGCCGGTTCCGAGTCGGAGACGGCTTGCATGCCTTGGCTTGCATGTGTGAGGTCTTCATTCCTCAGATCTCTCTCGCTGTTCACTCGCTCCATAGCAGGCAAACGCACTTCTTTCACGCCACAGAGATAACGAATCAAGACGTAGCCGCACAACTGTACACGGGGACAGTTTGCGCTCAGTCCCAATCACACTGTTTGAAAGTCCTGCTCGGACAGGGGACTAAAGTCCTATCCCAAATCATTGGCGGTCTGCAATAAATTGATACAGCAAATCATCATGACCGTCGTTCGCTGACTGTGTTACGACCGAAATTCAGCAATGCCCGCGTTTTCAACGGCAATTTGCGAAATTCCGCTGACCGGGAAATCCACAGACCGGTGTTACCTTTGCGCCGCCTGACCTTTAGAGCAGGAGACATTTTCTTCGCACTCCGCCAAGATGACCCCTGCCCAGTGCACCATCGGTTCGCCCAGCCGACATAATCAAAACAGGGGAACGCACATGCCGGATTCACCGGCGCAAGAAATCTTGTCGCTGCAAAAAAAGACTACGGAGCCGAGAACCGAGCGAATGGCGACTGCGGAAGAATTGCGCGCACTCAAGGAAATTGCGGAAGCGGAGCTGGCAACCTCGGAAGCTAGGAAAGCCGCCGAAAAAGTTCTCGAAGAAAAGCACGGGTTGCAGACCAGTCCGGCTGACGAAGAAGTTCTTGAAGCGATCTCACGGATTGAAGAAGAGGTCGAATCGCGGCGCAGCGACTGGCTACTCGAACTTGCTGCAATACTCGATCAGCACCGCATCTGGGTGGAAACCGGCGGAGATTCCGGCTCCAAGGCAGATTTGTGCGGCGCCGATCTTGAGAACGCCGACCTCACGGGCGTAAATCTTCAGGGAGCACTCCTGCAGCGCGCCAATCTGCGTGGTGCTGATCTTTCCATGGCCAATCTGCGTCACGCTTCGCTGGTGCAGGCGGATTTGTGCAACGCCAATCTACTCGGCGCGGAACTGCGCGGCGCGAATCTGATGGGCGCCACCATGTATGGAGCGGAAGGCCTTTGGTTGGGCCGGCTCGGTGGCGCAAACCTCTACGATGCCATGCTGCCGGAAACAATTTCCGCGATCGACGGCTCGAAAACCGTTTGGGACGCCACGCGCAGTGCTCGCTGGTTTTATTTCTTGATGCTTACGGTCTGCGCCCTGTGCGTGACCTGTGTGGCCATCACCAGTGACGCCCGCTTAATCCTCGACGGGCAGACCATTCCAATTCCGCGCCTCGGAAACGCTCTGCCGATCAATGCGTTTTATCTCAGCGCGCCGATCTTTTTACTGGTGCTCTTTGTCCGCTTTCAATTTTTGCTGCTGCGTGTCTGGAGCAGCATGGCCGCTTTGCCTGCCGTATTTCCTGATGGACAGACGGTGGAACGCGGTGGTCCTTGGTATTTGATGGGCCTGGTGCGGCGCCACTTCCGCTGGCTTCGCGAAACCAAAACGCCGGTTTCCTGGCTCGAAAACGTCATCGCGACGTTGCTTGCCTACTGGGCGGTCCCGGCAACCGTCGCACTCATGTGGGTGCGCTATCTTGTCCGGCAGGATTTGCGCGGCACCGCCCTGCACGTGTTCTTTTTTGTTCTGAGCGTCAGCGTTGCGACGGGTTTGCCCTCGGTCGTCAGCCGAGTGATTCGCAGCGGAGAAGTGAAGCGGCCCAGTTCCCGCGGCGTCGTGAAAATGGCTTTCCTGACGCTGCGCGCGCCGATCATCGCCGGCTTGGTTTTGCTTGTTCTTTCCTTTGGCGTAATTCTGGGAGTTCCCGCCGACTCGGACGCCTCGCGCCGCTATTTCAGCGCTAGCCCGCGCCGCTGGGCTGCCGAAGTATTTCACCTGGTGGGATACCGGCCTTATGCGGATCTGATCGAGGCGACGCTTGTTCCGGCGCACGCTCGCGCTGCGGCTGCAACCACTGCCAATGACGCTCCGGGTGAAGGTGCTGGAGCGAAGCTCAACGAAAACAGTCTGCGTTATGCACGAGCCTATCGTGCGACTCTCGGAGGCGCTCGTCTGTGGCGCGCCGATCTGGTCGGTGCCTACCTCACTGAAGCTGATCTTCGTAACGCGAATCTCCGCGAAGCGCACCTGCGCGACGCCGTGCTTGATCATGCGCGGGCCGACCACGCGCTCTTCATTTCCGCCGATGGCAAGTACGCAAACCTTACCGGCGCCGACCTGCGCAACAGCGATATGACTTACGCGGCTTTCGAGAACGCCAGTTTTGCCGGCGCGAAGCTTGCCAGCGCATCCTTATATGGTGCGAATCTGCAACACACCAGTTGGCTGCGCGCAGATCTGACTCGCAGCGATATGCGCGACACGCAATTGCAAGGCGCGGAACTTTCTCTCGCGAATCTGGAGCTAACCGACTTTTCCGGCGCAAAAATGCCCGGCGCAAAACTTGGCGGAGCGCAATTAAAGGGCACCATTCTTCTTGGTGCGGATTTGCGCAACACCGATCTCCGTGGAGCCGCATTCCCAGGTGCAGTTTTGCGTGACGCTCCTATGGAAGGTGCGCAACTCGAAGGCTCCGATTTCCGCGGCGCGTTCGGACTAACTGCGGCCCAGGTTTGTTCCGCGCGCGGCTGGCCCTCCGCGCAATTTGACGCTGACGTTCTCCTGGCCGTCCAGAGCCTGTGCGGCACCAAACCAGCTGGCGCTTCCGCCCCCTGACCTTTCATCCGCTGACAGTAGGTCTCATCGAAAATATTGTGAGCGCTGGGTGAACCGCATCTTGCGGAAGATGGTCGTGGCATAGCAAAGTTGCGCGATGACGCAACGAAAACGAAACAGAAATGCATGGACGAAGTGGCGCAGGCTGATTTCCGAACAGATGCGGAGTGGGAGGAGTGCTGCGGCGTTCTGCCGAGAGCAGAAGCTATCCGCGTCGCATTTCTACTGGTGGAAGAAACGGCTGCGGGAAAATACTGCGGCGAGATTCGTGGAAGTGCAAGTGGCGGACTCTCTCCGGCCAACGTACCGCTGAAGACTGATTGAGAGGGTCGTTTCAGGCTGCTTACTAGCGATAGATTTCCTTGCGATGGCCGACGCGAAGGACAAGAATGATCAAGCGGTCGTCTTCGATCTTGCAGATGAACCGGTAATCGTCTACACGGTATTTCCAGAACTCTCCAAGCCGCGAGCCGTGCAACGCCTCTCCGATGCTACGCGGATCGTCTAGTTTGGCGACTCGTTGATGCAGGAACTTCAGGATGCGCTTGGCCTGCGATGTGTCGAGTTTGCCGAGTTCCCGCTCCGCCGACTCAGACAGCTCAACGTTGTAAGCCATGCCGCTTCATGACTTGCTTCAAGGGGATGGTCCGCTCTTCACCGCTGCGGATGCGTTCCAGGGCGCCTTCGGCCAGATACAAGTCCTCGATCTCTTCCAGGTGCTCGAGGATGGCTTCACGAACATAGTAGGTCTTGGTGCGCCCGGTACGCCGAGCAAGCTTCTCCAGGCGCTTTTCGATGGACTGCGGAAGTCGAATGGCCAGCATAACTACCTCGCTATACAAGTATATCACAACGTTCGCCGTGAGACGCGAAGAACGCTGCGCACGCTGATTGACGAGACTCGGCTCGTGATCGTCGTGGAAGGGGCAGAGGCCTTGAGTACTTGAGTTGCACCCGCGCGCCTCGGCCAGACGTACCATGGCGATTACGTTCCGCAAGATGCGGTTCACGTAGCGCTTACATAATATTCATTGGTCGTGATCGCAGAAATTGCAAATGCGAGCGTCTTGTATTCCGAGGACCTCTTGCGCGGTCAAATGTATGGAAACCTACGCGTCGTGAACCCGTTCGATAATTGAATTCGCAGCGCCAAGATACTTCTTAGCGGTCTTCGCCGAACAGCTTGATGTCTTCCGGGCCATCATTCAGCGATGTCGCATTTCGTCCCTGTACCAGCTCGCGAATCTGCTCAACGATATCCGGATTCGCCAGCGTGGTGATGTCTCCGGTGTGCATCCGGTTGGAGATAGCTGCCAGCACCCGGCGCATGATTTTGCCCGAACGCGTTTTCGGCATGTCCGGCACAACGTGAATCCTTTTTGGCCGCGCGATTTTTCCGATCATCGTCTCAATCGTCGCCGTCACTTTGTCGATGACCTGCTTGTTCGTCGATTGCCCTGGCTTGATCGAAATATAAACTTCCGGCACGCGCCCCTTAATTTCGTCTATCACTGGCACCACCGCCGCTTCGGCAATTTCGCTCACGGTCAGGCACGCCGACTCAATTTCCTTCGTCCCCAAGCGGTGCCCCGCAACGTTGATCACATCGTCCACTCGGCCAAGAATTCTGTAGTATCCGTCCGCCGAGACCATCGCGCCGTCGCCTGCGAAGTACGGCCAGTCTCGCCAGTCCGTGCTCTCCGGCTTCTTCGAATATTTCGAATAATATTGTTTCGTAAAGCGATCCGGATCGCCCCAAATCGTCTGCATAATTCCCGGCCACGGATTGCGAATACAAATATTCCCTGCCGCGTGTTGACCCGGTTTCACTTCTTTGCCATTCTCGTCCCAAATCACCGGATAGATTCCCAGAGCAGCCGGACCCGCGCTGCCCGGCTTCATCGGATCGAGCGCCGGCTTGGTCGTGCACAAAAATCCGCCGGTTTCTGTCTGCCACCAGGTATCCACAATCGCAGCGTCCCGTTTGCCCACCACCTCGTAATACCACCGCCACACTTCCGGCTCGATCGGCTCACCCACCGTCGTCATATGCTTGAATTTGTAGTTGTACTTCGCGGGCTCATCCGGTCCTGCTTTGCGCAACATGCGAATCGCCGTAGGTGAAGTGTGAAAAATATTGACGTCCAGCCGCTCGGCAATTCGCCACGGCCGCCCCGCATCCGGAAACTGCGGCACACCTTCAAACAAAACGCTCGTCGCGGCGAGCGCCAGCGGTCCGTAAACAATGTACGAGTGTCCGGTAATCCAGCCAATATCCGCCATACACCAGTACACGTCGCCGGGATGAATGTCTTGATAAAACTTCGAAGTCCCTGCCGCGTACGCCAGGTATCCGCCGGTGCGATGTTGGCACCCTTTCGGTTTTCCCGTAGTCCCGCTGGTGTACATCAGAAAGAGCGGCGCTTCCGCATCCAACGAAACCGGCTCGACGATCTTCCCTTTGTAAGTCTTCAGAACCTCGTCAACGAAATAATCCCGCCCCATCCGCATCGGCGCTTCTGAAGAAGTTTTCCCCGGATATCGCCGCCACACCAGCACCTTTTCGATTTCCTGGCCTTCTTTTTTGGCGGTCTCAATCGCGATATCCGCATTTCCCTTGTGGTCGATCCACTTTCCGTTGCGCCAGTAGCCATCCGCATAAATCAGAACACTGCTTCCGGAGTCCGCCGCGCGCATCCCGCAGGCTTCTCCGCTGAATCCTCCGAACACTACCGAATGCACAACGCCCAGTCGTGCGCACGCCAGCATGGTGATCGGCAATTCCGGAATCATCGGCATGTGGATCGTTACCCGATCGCCCGCTTTCAATCCCGCAAAGTCGCGCAGCATCGCTGCTGTCTCGTTCACCCGCACATACAACTCGCGATAGGTCAGTACTTGATCCGCTTCGCCTTCCGGCTCCGGCACAAAAATAAACGCTGCTTTGTTTTTGTGTTTCGCCAGGTGCCGGTCAACGCAGTTGTAGGAAGCATTCAGCTTCCCGCCCACGAACCATTTCCAGAATGGCGGCTTCTGCGTGTCCAGCGTCGTATGCCAGTAAGTATCCCAATCCAGCAAATCCGCGTATTGGCGAAAACATTCCGGAAAATTTTCTTCGCGAAACGAATCGATAAATTCGGCGTCCACCAAATTCGCCTGCGCCACAAAACTCGCTGGCGGCCGCAGCGATTCTTCTTCCTTCCAATGCACCGCAATCTGGGCCTCATCCATTTTCGGTTCAACAGCAGCCTTCGCCGCAACCGGCATTACGCTGGTCGCTGTTTTCGACTGAGGTTTGCTATTCGACTTTTTCGATTTCTTCGCACGAGATTTGGCCACGGCGGACAGTTCCTTTCCGGGGCTACCGGTTCCGTTGCAACTTGCCGTTCCGCGAATAAAGCACGCGACGGCAAGTTCAAAAAACAAACTGCGAGCGCGAGGCGTACAGCCTCCTAGTTCCTACCGCTCAAAGCTTGTTCAATAATTCCGCTCGAAAATGATGCTACTGCGGAGTGAAGCGAGTCAATCGCTCGCCTGGGAAAGTGCTTTGCGCTATTGGTTTAGGTTGCCGACTTCGTCCCATATCTTCGTCCCGTGCGTTTCTTTCAGCAGCAAGCTGCCGATTACAAACGTAATTCCCGCCACGATCATCGGGTAATACAGTCCGGCATAAATGTTCCCGCTCGCTGCGCAGCTCCATAAGCCAATCAGCGGCAGCATTCCGCCGAAGACGCCATTCCCGATGTGATACGGCAGCGACAGCGACGTATACCGGATTTTTGCCGGGAACGCTTCCACCAGGTAAGCCGCGATTGGGCCGTAAATCATGCAAACGTAAATCACCTGGATCCACACCAACAGGACCAGCTTGGTCCTGTCCGGAGCCGTCGCTTCTTTTGCCGGAATCAACGCCCCGGTTGCAGCATCCCTGGTCATGGCCGTAAGTGTAGTTGCGCCTGTGACTTTGTTCTTCGCCGAGGTCACCGTGTCGATGTTGTTTCCCGCAGCATGCTGCATCGCCTTGTAAATCGGGATATACGTCAATACCGAAATCAGGCACGCTGCCATCATTAGCCATTTGCGGCCAATGCGATCGGAAAGCGCGCCGAACACCGTGAAAAACGGCATCGCGCAAAGCAACGCGATGGCCACGATGATGTTCGCTTCTTTTGCGTTTACCTTCAGAATCGTCTGCAAGTAGAACAGCGCGTAGAACTGCCCGGTGTACCAAACCACGCCCTGCCCGGCCGTCGCGCCAAACAACGAAATCAGCACGCGCTTCAGGTTGTCCCATTTCGTGAACGCGTCCTTCAGCGGCTGCGTAGAAGACATTCCCGCGCTCTTGATTTGCGTGAAGATCGGCGATTCCTTCATCTTCAGCCGTACGTAAAGCGAAACCGAAACCAGCAAGATCGACGCCAGGAAGGGAATTCTCCAGCCCCACTCACTGAAGGCGTCTTTGCTCATGCTGTATTGCGTGAGCAGAATCGCAATCAGCGAAACAAAAAGTCCCAGCGTGGCTGTGATCTGAATGAAACTGGTGTAGTAGCCGCGCTTTTTGTCCGGAACGTGTTCTGCCACATAGACCGCCGCACCGCCGTATTCCCCACCCAGCGCCAGTCCCTGTAGCACGCGGATCAAAATCAACGTGATCGGTGAAAACCAGCCGGCCGTTGCGAACGTCGGCAGCAATCCGATCAGCGCCGTTGCGCCACCCATAATGGATAGCGTCACCAGGAACGCGTATTTTCGCCCCACCAGGTCGCCGATGCGCCCAAAAAACAGCGCGCCGAACGGCCGCACCAGAAATCCCACCGCGAACGTCGCCAGGTAGGCGATGTAGGCGAACGTGTCATTTCCAGCCGGGTAAAATTTCAGGGAAAGAATCGCTGCGAGGCTGCCAAATATATAAAAGTCGTACCACTCAATCATCGTCCCGACGGCCGACGCCAGGATGACTCTCCACAAACCGTGCTCGCTGGTTCCGTCCGCTGTCATCGCGCTCGTGCGGCTTGCCATGCTTCCTCCTGATTTAAGGGACTGGATTGGGTGCCGCCACAAGTACACTTGGTGGGTGGGCGATACTCCAAAGCGCGCGCGAAAATTCTGCCGAAGTTCAGCGCGGACGCTTCTCTGAGTACCCCCCTGTGACGCACCATCAAGCGCGTCAGGTCTTCAGAAGAAAAGCTCCCTGGTGCGCGTGTTCATATCGCGTAACCGCCGCCGTGTCAAGAACCTCGCGCCATTCAGCGACGAGAACAAATCCATTGCCGCTCTGCCGTGAAATTTTTCAACATGTCCGCAACCGCAGGCGAGCGTGCCTGAATTGCATGAGCTACAGAAATTGTGTCGAGCTTGCGATTCAATATGACAGGGTCTTTGCAGAATTCAACTTCGCCCGTCGTTTATATATGAATTTCTGTATACAACCATCCAATTTGTCACTAATTTCCGAAATACCTACTTGTCACGTCGATGTTGATTTTATGTAAATGATTCATAAACAAGTCTTTAACGGCATGAGGCCATATTGGCGAAGTGATTGCAGGCATTCGCCTTAGCAGAAAAGTGCCAGGTCCACTCGCCGGGGGGGCGGGGGAGAGTTTTCTTACGTTTCGTTCGGCACGTTTAGATAACGTCGGTTGCCAAACAGGGAACTCTCAGTCGGTACTTTTCCTTTTCGCAAGAACGAAAAAAATCGCAGCTCGCTTTCTCAGCCTGTTCCCAAATTCCTTAGAGGCTGGGCAGGCGTGTTTCTGTGTTTATTCGTCAACTTCAATCGCGCCACAAAAGGAAAGGCAGGGACAATGAAACGAATCAACTTTGTCGCACTAGTCGCCATGCTCGTTCTGTCCATCAACGCGTCCGCAACCTTTGGACAAGCAACGGCCACTGGAGCAATTCAGGGCACGGTCCTGGACAAGTCAGAAGCAGCAATTGTTGGAGCCCAGGTTGAAGCTTCCAATAAGGCGACCGGCCTTGTTCGCTCGACCGTAACCAGCGATAGCGGGTATTACCGCATTGAGTTTCTACCCGTTGGTACTTACAAAATCAAAATCAGCAAAACCGGTTTTGTGGCGATGGAAAGCGCCGTTGAAGTAATCATTGGCCAGGCCGTGACACTGAATGGCGAACTGCAAATCGGCTCCGCCTCCGAGACGATCGAGATCACGAGTACTGTACCATTGGTCGATGTGGCCAAGACTGATGTCAGCCAGAACATTACGCCGACTGAAGTTCAAGAACTCCCCATGATCGGACGCGACGTGGCCAACTTGGCCTCTCTCGCCCCAGGCGTAAAGCTAACTGACTCGTACGACCCAACAAAGAACCGTTACGCCATTCTTTCCGTTAACGGGCAAGGCGGTCGCAACGTCAACGTCACTGTCAACGGCGTCGACAACAAAGACAACACCGTCGGTGGCCCGGTCATGCAGTTGCCCGGCGAAGCTGTTGAAGAATTCAAAGTCAGCACTCAGCGTTTTTCGGCGGCTAACGGCCGTTCCGAGGGTGCCGCAATCAACATGATCACCAAGTCCGGATCCAACGTTCTTCATGGATCATTCTTCGGGCAGTTCCGTTCCGAAGCCTTGAATGCGCATAATTACTTCGAAAAAGAGGAAAATGGCGGTTCCGGTGACAAGTCCCCGTACAGCCGCCAGATCTTCGGCGGATCGATCGGCGCACCCATCGTTAAGGACAAGCTGTTCGGCTTCTTCGCTATCGAGCGTCAGCGCGAGCACACCAGCCTCACCGAGTCCGCAACTGCCTTCGAAGAACTCACTCTGGCTCAGCCGATTGGCGCGGATCCCGCACAAGTCATTCCCACGCCATTCTTCGAAACTCGGTACAATGGTCGCCTCGACTACAGAATCAACGATCATCACTCCGCCTATCTCAGTTACTCTTCGCAAGAGAACAATAGCTCGAACGACCAGTCCGACGGTCTTGGCGATCTTACCGGCGGTAACTTCACGAAAAACCACCTGCAAGTTGCCAACCTGACCATCAATTCAGTTCTGACTCCATCCTTGGTGAATAGCTTCACCTTTGGCTATCAGTTCTGGAACAACATCATCGATAGCGACATTGTGACACCTTACGTCACCTTCAACGGGGTGAGCGAATGGTTCGGAACCAACGTCAACGTTCCTCAGGAGTCCTATCAGCGCAAATTCCAGTTCCGCGACGACATGACGAAGTCGATACGCAACCACACTCTGAAATTCGGTATCGACTACATCTACAATCCGAAGCTCGGTGGATTCTTTAAGTCGAACTCCACTTTGGAAGTCGACTTTACGGATGACCCGAGCACCATCCTTGCAGATGCCACCACTTATCCCCAAGGTTTCGCCACGCCTGGCGCGGTCAACTCTATGTCCGCCAGCTCCGGCAATCCCTATTTCGATATGCCCGGAGGCACTAAGCAACTCGGTGTCTATTTCCAGGATGACTGGAAAGTGAATCGCAAGCTGAGCTTGAACTTGGGCTTGCGTTGGGACAAGGACTTTAACCTCGTCGGAGCCAGCGCTATCGCCAAGAGCCGAACCTACCAGGATCTTTTGGCCATCAACAGCCCTTATGCCAAGCTGCCGAACGATGACAACAATGACTTCAGCCCGCGCATCGGTTTCGCCTACGATCCGTTCGGAACCGGAAAGCACGTCATTCGTGGCGGCTTTGGTCTCTACTACGGGAATATCTTCCAGAACATTCCATTGTTCATGATTCAACAGGCGAACGACACCATCTACCAGGGCGTTTTCTCGATTGCTTCGCCCTCTGACATCGTTCCCGGCACTGGCAAAACGCTTGGCCAGTGGGCTTTCGGCGTAGACCCCTTCCCGACAATACCTGGCCCGAGCGGCAGGCTTGCCGACGGTTCCACCGGGCGCTTGATGGATCCGGACTATCGCAACCCGGTTACCGAAGAATTCAACCTCGGCTACCAGTGGGCGGTGACCAACAATTCCGTCATCGAAGTTGAATACGTTCACGTTCTTGGCCTCCACGAGAACAAGACCGTAAACATCAATCCGACTTTGATCACTGGCGTTGACTTTCCCGACCCTGCCGATCCGGATGGCACGATTGTTGTCAACACAGCCAGGCCTCTCTCCCCGGCTTTCGCAGCAGCAAAATGCGATGCGAACGGGATTCCAGACCCCAACGGCACAAGCTGCCCTATCCTCGGCCGCGTGATGGACGAACAGTCTGTCAACCGCTCCCGCTATGACGGTCTGAACTTCAGTTACCGTCAACGCATGTCCAGGCATTTCAGCCTCAACGCGAACTACACGCTTTCTTGGGCTCGCGGTTGGGATGTTGCCGCTAACGGCAGCAGCTTCCGTAACTACCCACATGACCCTCTGGACCTCTGGAATCCGCTCGATTTCGGCTATACCCCGAATGACCAGCGGCACCACATCGCGATCAGCGGAATTTGGGAGCTTCCCTGGGGATTCCAGGTTTCCCCAATTTTGGTTTTCGGAACCGAAGCCCCTTATGATCTGACATCCAGCTACGATGTTCTGGTCCGCGGCAGCGGATACACCCGCCCCAACATCGTCCCGATCGATGATCCGACAAACTACAATGCCTTTGACCTTCCGTCCGCCGTATTGAACAGCACGCCGCAATTTACCGTGTACGGAACCCAAAATGGCAACCCTAAGACCATGGAAGGGATCCTGGCCAGACAGTGCCTGGATGCGGGTCAGTGCCATGAAGCCGGTTACGACACGGTCCGCGGGGACAATTTCTTCCAGCTCGACCTGCGCGCTGCGAAGAACTTCAAGTTCAAGGAACGGTTCAACGTCCAACTATTCTTCCAGGCGTTCAACTTGACCAATCGCGCGAACTTCGGCAACAACTTCTTCAACACGCCGACGTCCGGTAGCTTCATGACCAAGGCGGGCTTCGTGAACCCCAGCAGCACCATGATTCCCCGTGCCTTCAACGGCGAGTTTGGCTTCCGCTTCTCCTTCTAATTCTTCCGGAGCAAACGCTCCGCTGCATCAACAAAAGGCTGGCGAGAAATCGCCAGCCTTTTTGTTGGTACGCCGAGCATGTTCGACAGCTTGGAGGTGAAAGTCCTCTTCACAACCTGATGAGGGTGAAGTGATAGCGAAGCGCAAGGGCGTCGCCGTGAGGCGGGGTCTGAAGGAAGCGTGGAGCAAACTCGCGAGCCGATGAACAAGAAGCGGATATGAGGCACGGTGCCGGGCGAAGCGGCCAATGACGACGGAGCCCTTACTCATCAAGGACACTGGTGGTAAATCGGGGCGGTTGCGCGTGGAAGGTGATCGAACTTATCGCGGGAGATCTGCTGCATGTCTCAGATTCGTGACTGAGCGTGGAGTAATTCACGCTGATCCTGCAGCCTTTTCCTTCTGGTGGCATATGTCCTTCGAAAAACATTTCGGGAACTGAAACGCGACAAAGTACGGCCTCAACACCTGTCCCATTGGATCGTTCTAGAACTGCCCTTCTTTTCTTTTCGCCTCAAAATCTCAAATGTTATAATTTCATTGGGAATGCCACGCCGTCCCGCATCTTCTAAAAGAAAAACTGGCAAAAGCTCCACCCATCGCCGGCATCCGTCGGCCAAGAAACTCGTGTCCGCAAACGACTATCTTCAGCAACTCGGCGAAAAAATTCGCGCCGCTCGCACTCGCCATGGATTCACCCTGCGCCAGCTCGCCAAAAAATCGGGGCTTTCCGTCCGCTTCTTGGCCAAAGTCGAACTGGGTCGCGCCAATATCTCGGTCGTCAAACTTCGCGAAATTTCCCTCGCGCTCGCCACGCCTCTTGAAACCCTCGCCGCCGAAGGCTCCCCCGCTTCGCCATCTTTTGAGCAGTCCGCCGCATTCCTCAAAAAACTTCCGTCCGCGCAGCTCAATGACGCCCACAGGCTGCTACTCGAAAAATTTGGCGGATCTGATGACGCCGCACGCCGTGGCCGGATTGCTCTGATCGGTTTGCGCGGAGCCGGAAAATCCACGCTTGGCAGCCGCCTCGCGCAGAAACTAAACGTCCCGTTCATCGAGCTCGATAAATTGGTCGAACGAAATTGCGGCCTCACGCTCAGCATCATCTTTGATTTGTACGGTGAGTCTGGCTACCGCCGCCTGGAGCGCGAAGCGCTCGACTTTCTCATCGCCAAGGTTCCCATGTTCGTCGTCGCCGCCGGTGGTGGCGTCGTTTCCGAACCCGGCACGTACAACCGCCTACTCGCTCAATGTTTTACGATCTGGCTCCGCGCCAAGCCCGAAGTTCACATGTCGCGCGTTCTCGCACAGGGTGACCGCCGCCCCATTGCGCAAAGCCGTCGCGCCATGGGCGATCTTCGCCGCATCCTCTGGAGCCGCGAAACCCTTTATCGTCAAGCAGATGCCGTATTGGAAACCACCAATCAAACGGTTTCGCAGAGCCTGCAGGTCTTGCTCCGTATCTCGCAAACCGGTTGAGGCCGCGATAAAACCTCAAAATCCTTCGCCACAAAAGAGGAACTATAGTTCCTCTTTGCTTCGTCACCCGGGTTTATACTCGCCCAGTTAGTGGGCCCAGTCACTAGGCTAGGTTACGGCCCTGCTTACCAACATGGTGTGGCCGCACAACATTGTGCCGCCGCGGAAATCAGCGATGGAAAATACGGCAACCAAAGAACTAGTTCTGTTCTCGCTCGACGCGCGCGAGTTTCGTCACTGGCTGCTAAAGATCGACGACCGCATCGCAACTCTTGCGATGAACGTTGACGAAGACGGCGGCCTTCGCTCCGGCTACAAACTGAAACTGAATTCCTACGACCTCGGTGTCGACATCGAACTGCACAACGCGCTGCAACGCATTCGTTTCGAACATCCCGAAGTCGCTTGCGTCGTCATCACCAGCGCCAAAGAAAGAATGTTCTGCGCTGGCGCCAATATTTATATGCTCGCCAGTTCCTCGCACGCGTGGAAAGTGAATTTCTGTAAATTCACCAACGAAACCCGCAACGGGATGGAAGATTCCAGCCGCAACGACGGCTTGAAATTTCTTGCCGCACTGAATGGCACCACTGCCGGAGGCGGCTACGAACTCGCTCTGGCCTGCGACGAAATTCTTTTGATTGACGATCGTTCCAGCGCGGTCAGCTTGCCGGAAACGCCGCTGCTCGGAGTTCTGCCCGGCACTGGCGGTCTCACTCGTGTCGTTGACAAACGCAAAGTGCGTCGCGATCTCGCCGATTTATTTTGCACCAATCCCGACGGCGTGAAAGGAGAACGCGCAAAATCCTGGGGATTAGTGGATTTTCTCGCGGCCCCCGCCAATTTTGCAAAATCCATTCAGGATCGCGCCGCGAAATTAGCAGAAACATCTTCGCGCGCAGTAGCAGTGAAGGGAATTAAACTTCATCCTCTCGAAAGAAAAATAGATGACTCCGGCTACCACTACAAACACGTCGATGTAGATTTCGATCGCGACGCGCGCACTGCAACCATCACCATTCGCGCACCGAAAGAAAATCAGCCGCAAACGATTGACGGCATTCATGCCGCCGCCGATTCCTGGTGGCCACTAAAAATGGCGCGCGAACTCGACGACGCAATTTTGATGTTGCGCGCCAACGAGCCCGAACTCGGTTTGTGGCTGCTGCGTACGGAAGGCGAAATTTCCGCCGTGCTAAAAATGGATGAGGTTCTGGCCAACTCCCGCGAAGACTGGCTCGTCCGCGAAAGCGTTGGATTATTGCGCAGAACTTTTGCGCGCCTTGATGTTTCGTCCCGCAGCATGTTCGCCATCATCGATCAGAATTCCTGCTTCGCCGGAACGCTGCTTGAACTCGCGCTGGCCGCCGATCGCTCCTACATGCTGTCGCTGCCGGGTGCTCAGGAAAATTCTGAATCCTCCGCGCTGGCCATCGCACTTTCTGAAATGAATTTCGGTTTGTTGCCAATGGTCAACGGCCGCAGCCGTTTGGAAACTCGTTTTCGCGCCGACGCCGAAAAGCTCGCGAAATTGCAGGCAAAACTGGCGGTTTCGCTGCGCGCAGAGGAAGCCATGGAACTCGGCCTCGTCACGGTCGCTCCCGACGATCTGGACTGGGAAGACGAATTGCGTTTGGCCATCGAAGAGCGCGCCAGCCTTTCGCCCGATGCGCTCACCGGCATGGAAGCGAGTTTGCGTTTTCCCGGCGCGGAAAACGTCGAAACCAAAGTTTTTGGCAGACTTTCCGCGTGGCAAAACTGGATTTTTATCCGGCCCAATGCTACCGGAGAAAACGGCGCGCTGAAGCTTTTCGGCAAAGGGTCGAAACCGAAATTCGACCGGGAGCGTGTGTGATGGATTCCAATTATCAGGACCGCATTCCCAACAACGTCGATCTCGGATCGAATCGCACCCTGCAGCGTGCGCTGGAACACTGGCAGCCGGAATTTCTGAACTGGTGGCACGGACTCGGTCCCAGCGATTTCAATGCGTCGAACGTATATTTACGCACGGCGATTAGCGTGGACACCAAAGGCTGGGCAACTTTTGACTACGTGCGCATGCCGGATTATCGCTGGGGAATTTTCCTGGCGCAGCAGGAAGAGGATCGCCGCATCGGTTTCGGCGATCACTTCGGCCAGCCAGTGTGGCAACAAGTCCCCGGCGAACATCGTTCGACACTGCGGCGCCTAATCGTTACGCAAGGTGATACCGAGCCAGCATCCGTGGAGCAGCAGCGATTGCTCGGCCATACCGCGCCTTCGCTTTACGATTTGCGAAATCTTTTTCAGGTGAACGTGGAAGAAGGCCGCCATCTGTGGGCCATGGTGTATCTGCTCCACGCTTACTTCGGACGCGACGGCCGCGAAGAAGCCGAAGAATTATTGGAGCGTCATTCCGGTGACGCGGACAAGCCGCGCATTTTGAGCACATTCAACGAACCAATCAGCGACTGGTTGAGTTTTTACATGTTCACTTACTTCACCGATCGCGACGGAAAGTTTCAGCTGAAGTCGCTCGCCGAATCCAGTTTCGATCCGCTTTCACGCACCTGCAAATTCATGTTGACCGAAGAAGCGCACCACATGTTTGTAGGCGATACCGGAATCGGCCGCGTGATCAGGCGCACGATTGAAGTGATGAAAGAATTGGGCAGCGACGATCCTGCCGCGTTGCGTAAGGCAGGCGTCGTTGACCTTCCCACTATTCAGCGATATCTGAATTTCTGGTTCAGCTCTTCGCTCGATTTATTCGGAGGAGATTCTTCCTCAAACGCTGCTTCCTATTTTGCGAATGGATTGAAAGGCCGCCCGGACGAAATCAAGTACGAAGATCACATCGAAGCCGCATCGCACTTCACGCTGGAACTTCCGGACGGAAAAGGCGGAGTTCGCCAGGACCAAATTCCCATGCGCAATGCAGTGAACGAAGTGGTGCGCGAAGCGTACGTGCGCGATTGCGAAAAGGGACTCGCGCGCTGGAATCGGCATCTCGAAGAAGCCGGCTACCCCCACCGCATGACGCTGCCGAGCACTCGCTTCCGCCGCACCGTTGGAAGTTGGGCCAACGTGCCGACCAATCCAGAAGGCACCCCGATCGGCAGCGAAGAATTCACCGTGCGCCAAGCGGAGTGGCTGCCGACCTCGGACGATCGCGCTTACGTTCACAGCCTCATGAAAGGCGTTTTCGAGCGCGGCAAAATGGCCAGCTGGATCGCTCCCCCCGAACGCGGCATCAACACGCAACCTGTCGATTTCGAGTACGTTCAGTTTCACTAAAACCGGAAGCCGATAAAACGCAACATTTCGACGGCTACTTGAGAAGCGCTTGCTGAATCGCCGACACTCTAAGTAACGATGATTTCCGACTCCGAACAAAAAGCCGCGCTCAAGAAATATTGGGGTTACGACGCGTTTCGACCCGAAGCAGGAAGAGATTGTGCGCAACATTCTCGATGGCAGAGATGTTTGCGTGGTGATGCCGACGGGCGGCGGAAAGTCCCTGTGCTACCAGTTGCCGGCAGTGCTGCAATCGCAAAAAACCGCCATCGTCGTTTCGCCGCTGATTGCGCTGATGCAGGATCAGGTTACGCAACTGGCGCAAATGGGAATTTCTTCCGCGGTTTTGAACAGCGGCCAAAACTGGAACCAGCAACGTGAAACAGAACGCCGCGCTGAAGCGGGAGAATTTCGACTGATTTATCTTTCGCCGGAAAGATTAGCCAAGCCGGAAATGTTGGAGTGGCTCGCGAAAGTGCCGCTTTCGTTTTTTGCAATTGACGAAGCGCATTGTATTTCCGAGTGGGGGCACGAATTCCGGCCGGATTACCGCCAGCTAAAAACTCTGCGTCAAAAGTTTCCGCAGACTCCTATCGCCGCGTTCACCGCGAGCGCAACGCGCCACGTTCGCCACGACATCATCGAACAGTTGCAACTGAAGGATCCCGGAAAATTCATCGCCAGCTTTCACCGCAAAAATCTGAACTACCGCGTGATGGCGTGCGATTCCAAAACGCAGAAAGCGAAATTATTGGAGATCCTTCGAAAACACGAAGGGGAATCCGCAATCGTCTATTCGCCGACCAAGAATAAGGTTGGCGAAATCGTCGAAATGCTGGAAGGACAGGGAATTTCCGCAATCGGATATCACGCGGGAATGGAGGCCGCGGAGCGAAAAGAAAATCAGGAGCGCTGGATGTCCGATGAAGCGAATGTTCTGGTGGGAACAATCGCCTTCGGACTGGGAATCAACAAGGGACCGGTGCGCGCGGTGGTTCACTTGTCGCTGCCAAAATCCATCGAGCAGTACTACCAGGAAGCCGGCCGCGCCGGCCGCGATGGGCTAGCGTCGGATTGTTTTTTACTGTGGCAGATACAGGATCAGATTCTGGTCCGCCATTTCATCGGGAAAATTCAAGATCCTGGCGAAAAGGCCAGAGCGCAGCAACGGCAGCGCGAAATAAAACGTTTCGTCGAAGTGAAGCTGTGCCGCCACAAAATGATTTGCGAGCATTTTGGTGAAACGGTGAAATGGGAAAAATGCGGCGCATGCGATGTGTGTGTTCCTCTCGCCGCTGAAACGGTGGATGCTCCGTTGTCCCGGACGCCACAAAAAAGATTTCGCACGCAAGAGGCAGTGCAAGAGCAAAAGAAAAAGGCTAGCAAGCCGCGAACAATTCCCGGCATCGATTCGAAATTGCTCGCGGAGTTGAAGCAGTGGCGATTGCAACGATCGCGCGCCGACAAGGTTCCCGCGTTTGTGATTCTTCACGATGCAACTCTTGAGCACCTTTGCTCGACGCAACCAGTGAGTCTTTCTGCGCTTCGGCACACACCGGGCATCGGCGAAATGAAACTGGAACGCTACGGCCGAGAAATTTTGGAAGTGTTGCGCAAGCACAAATGAATTTATTTATGGGAGGTTCCACTTGCGCGATCACGCCAGAGTCGGTATTCTTTTTTCGTGAGCGTCGCCCTCCAGATCGCCGTTGCACCGCACGGATGTTGTCCGTGCCAGTGCCGCATGCCATCTGGCGAGGGGAAGCTGACGCAGTAAATTCAGTCTGATCAGCTCTAGAGGAAGTTTCCACCCACCGCCAGTTTGCAGGCAGGTGGGTTTTGTGTTTTCGGGGCACTGTTTGATTCGAAGCCCCCGCAACAAGGTTCTTCGAAAGGCAGTCTGGTACGAGGGCGCGGTCGCCAAGTGGTAAGGCAAAGGTCTGCAAAACCTTTATCGGCGGTTCGATTCCGCCTCGCGCCTCCAAATTTCCGAATGAATTCGGTGAAATCGTTTTCATTGCGTTTTACAGTCCTCGCGAGCGCTGCAACTTAGAATCCAAAATTCAAGCCGGACTTCACAGGTTTATGACGTCTCGCGGGGGATTGGCCGGTTTGACTTTAACTGTGTTCCAGACCCTTCGGTTTTGTATGTGAATTTACTGTAACGTTGCAGTATCAAAATTGGCCACAGTGCGCATTTCCGCATAAAATACCGTCGAGGAAATACCGGCAATTATGCTTGCGGGAGAAAAAGTGGAGTACTAGTAAACTGACCAGAAACGCAGCCTGATCAATGGTAAAAATGCTCGGACGAATGTCATTTCTACACGAAGATGGGTACGTGTGCCGGGAGAAACCAGTCTTTCCTTGCTCTAGGACATGCATTTTATGCAGTCCTGCTTATCGATCTAAAGACTCTCGAAATCGACCACACGGGACGACGTTCGGTATTCCCTTTGCAATGTAACGAGATGGGTAGGTGTTGGTGTCGGCGGCTACGGGAAACTCCGTAGTACGAAAGTTCTACTGGTACTAATGTGGTTGTTTAGTGGTTAGAAGAACGATTCAGTAATTTCTTTGATTGAAGTACACGGTTCTTTGCATGTCGGTCCGCTGTGTTTTGAAGTAAACTTGGAAATAACAAGGCAGCCAGCTTTTTTTCAAGACCACGGAACGATGAATCGAGGCCGGAGGAATACAACAACAACACTTATTTGTGTTAGCCCAAACAAAGAACGATTCGGCAAAGTCCCCGCGATGCCGCGCCGATGAGAAGAAGTAGCAGAGGAGGACGTAGATGGTACGATCGACGCGAATTTCAGGAATGATAGTTGCAGCGCTGCTTCTGGCCGGCGGCGCAGCGCTAGAAGCGCAACAGACGCAAGCACTCGCCGAAACGGCAAAACCGGCAGTGAACGACGCAAAGACGGCGGCGAACGGCGGTAAGACGACGGTCGCTACTGCGGGCCAAGACGGAGTGGAACATCGGCCGCCAGCGGAAAGAAATCCTCGTTACAAGATCTGCCCCAGTGACGTGATCAAATTGTCTTTTCCCCTGTCTCCTGAATTGAACCAACAGGTGACCGTGCAGCCGGACGGCTACGTCAATCTGCAGTCAGTCGGCGGAGTGTTGGTGGCGGGCCTTACAGTTCCGCAAACAGTGGACGCGGTGAAGAAAGCCTACCTCGGAACGCTGCACGATCCGATCATCGACGTTGACTTGATCGATTTTCAGAAGCCGTACTTCTTGGTGCATGGCCAGGTAACCAAGCCTGGACAATACAATCTGCGCAACGATTTGACGGTTTCACAAGCCATCGCGGTGGCTGGCGGCTTCAACGCCAACGCCAAGACTCAGGTGTTTCTCTACCATCGAATTAACGACACCACGATGGAAGCGAAAGAGCTGAAGTTGAAAGATATTCTGCACGGAAAGAATGTGAACGAAGACGTGCAGATCCACCCCGGCGACGTCATATTCGTTCCCGAGAAGTTCATCACGAAATTCCGCAAGTACGTTCCTTACTACGTCGGCACCGGCATGACGCTCGATCCGACGTCTTTCTAGCCAGCTCATTTGCATTCGTTCGTTATCGAAACACATTTTGAGAATTTGAGAGGTAAGTGATTTATGAACAAGACGAATACTCCGAAGTCCATGGAAAAAGTGCAGGAGATTACGCTACGCGATCTGACGGCACCGCTGTTCCGACACCGCAAACTGACTATCACGGTATTTTGCTGCGTGTTTGGCTTGTCGCTGCTGGTGGCCTGGGTATGGGCGGCGAACTACTACGTTTCCAAGATGCAAGTGGTAGTGGAACAGAACCGCACTGACCCGGCTATCACCGCAGGGCAGAGCGCGGCCATCATGAGCAACAAGCCGGTAACAGTAGATCAGGTGAGCTCGGAAGTTGCGTTACTGCAAGGCACAGACATGATGCGCGCGGTCGCAGTTAGCTGCGGACTTGCCGACAAATCATCGATCTCGGATATTTTTCTGCCGTCTGATCCCGAGAAGCGCAAAGCGATCAAGGCCGAGCAAGCCGCGAAGAGTCTCGGTAAGTCGGTGAAAGTTGAAGTCGCATCCTTGTCGGATGTAATCGACGTGCGGTATGGAAAAGTGGGCGACGCGGCAACTCCAGAATGCGTGCTACGCAATCTGGGCCAGAAGTACATGGAGAAGCACGTACAGCTGCAGCGACCAGCGGGCTCGTCGGATTTTTTCGCAGACCAGACCAGCAAATACCAGCAGGCTCTAGCCGAGTCCGAAGGAAAGCTTACGAGCTTCAGCAAGAAAGAAGGAGTCGCAGCGCCTGACGTGCTGCGCGGATTTATGGCGCAGCAAGCTGCGACTGCGGAAGCGAACTTATATCAAACGCAACAGTTGATCGCGGCGGAGAAGCATCGTCTGCAAGACATCGACGCGCAAATGAAGAAGATTCCGGGCCGTTCCATCACCGCGGAAACTTCAAATTCGTCACACGCGTTGCTCGAACAATTGCAGGCCAACCTACTTACTGCGGAATTGAAGCGCACCGAATTGTTGACGAAGTACGACCCGTCGTATCCGCTCGTAAAGCAGATCGACACGCAAATCGAACAGACCAAGGTGGCCATCGCAGCAGCGCAGCAATCGAAATATGTGGATCAGACCACCGACCGCGATCCGACCTTCGAATATTTGCGGCAGGACGCGGCAAAAACGCAGGCTGACCTGGCAGCGAATCAGGCAACGGCAGCGGCGCTGGCCAACAGCATCAAGAATCTTCGCCTGGAAACAGTGAAGCTGGATGAGAAAGCGGTCAAGCAGGCCGCGCTGCTTCGCGATGCGAAGGCTGACGAAACGAACTACTTGCTGTATCTGAGCAAGCGCGAACAAGAACGCACTTCGGACGCGTTGGATAAGCGCAGCATTGCGAATGTAGCGATTGCTGTGCCGCCAACGGTGCCACTGGTGACCGCGTACAGCCCGGTGATGATCAGCATTCTGGGATTGTTCGCGGCAGTGTTTCTGAGCCTGGCTTCCGCGTTCGCGGCGGACTATCTCGATCCATCGTTCCGCACGCCGGACGAAGTTGCCGAAGTTCTGCAGATGCCGGTACTGGCATCGGTGCCCCGGAGAGTTGCTTAAGCAAAACCATGGTTCTTAACTTCTACAATCTCGCAGAGCAGCCGTTTGGTGTAACGCCAAATCCGCGCTTCCTGTATTTCGGCAAGGCACATCGCGAAGCGGCGGCCTCGCTGCAGTACGGGCTCGATTCCCGGCGCGGATTTACGGCGCTCGTCGCTCACCCAGGAATGGGAAAGACGACGCTGCTGTTCGAGTTTCTGGGGCGGATGCGGGAATCGTCGCGCACAGTATTTCTATTTCAACCGCAACCGACACCGCGCGATTTACTGCGCAGCATTCTGGATGATTTGGGCGACAGCAGTAGTTCCACCGATCTGGTGCGAATGATTCGCACCCTCAATGAGTTGCTGATGCAAGAAGCGCAACGCGGACGCCGCGTGGTGGTGGTGATTGACGAAGCACAAACCTTTTCCGACACGGTACTCGAAGCGGTGCGCATGCTGTCCAATTTCGAGACGCCGGGCGAAAAACTGATGCACGTGATTTTGTCTGGGCAACCGCAACTTGCGGAAAAGCTGGCGTCGAAGTCACTGGTGCAATTGCGCCAACGCATTTCGATCGTTTCGCGATTGATGCCATTCGATTTGCAGGAGACCGGGACGTATATCGACCACCGTCTGCGGGTCGCCGGCTACGATTTTGCGCAGCCACTCTTCAGCCGGCAGGCGCTAGCGTTGATCCACAACTACTCGGAAGGCGTTCCGAGAAACATTAACAACCTTTGCTTCAGTGCAATGTCTATCGGAAGTGTGTTGAAGCAAAAAACAATCGGTGCGGAAGTAATCGAAGAAGTGATTTCCGATTTGGATCTTCGACCACTGCTTCCGACCGCGACGGCGGCGGTTCCTGTTGCGGCGGCCTCTGCTCCGGTTCGAGTTGCACCAGCGGTTTCGGCAACGGTTCCGCCGCAGCGGCCCGCGCCAGTGGTGGAGCGGCCGTGGTCATTCTCTGTACCGACCAGCGCACCTCGCCGTACACGAACCTGGCGTCCGCGGTTCAGCTTGGTGGCGATCGCGCTGTTGAGCGTGGTGACTGCAGGCATGATTACTGAAATTCAATGGCCAGTCCACGCGCGCAGAGGCGGTTCGACGAACTAGCGCGCCGATTCAGACGGTGCCTGCGGAACACTCGAGCGCGAAGCCAGCGGAACAGAATGTGGCGGAGCAACCGACGGCAAGCCAGCCCACAGCGAACTCGGGAAATGAATTCTCGACAGGTGACGCCGCCAAAGACATCACCACCAAAATCGAAAACGTGGCAGCGACCACAAGCGATGCGAATTCTGTGCGCAAAGCTGAAGAGAAGGTTTCCGGCGGAACTCCGGCGCCGATACGCATTACAGTCAGTTCAAAGGGCACGCTTTTTTCGATCTGCATGGAGTATTACGGATCGTACGACCCTGAATTGATTGAGCGAATCAAGGCTCTGAATCCTGAGATGAAGGATCCGCGCCACTTGAAGGTGGGACAGATATTGCTGTTGCCCAGCGACGACGAATTTATGTGGACTGAAGCAGCTAAGGTTCAACCGGTTTCCAAAGTGAAGATGACAGGGAGGAGTTCGCAATGAGCAGAAATTTTGAACTGATGCAGAAAGCTGGAGACAGTTTTCGGCCGGCTCTGACGCCGGAGATGCCGCCGCCTGTGAGCGCGACGAATGTGGTGGAAGATGGCGGTTACCACGAAACGTACAAGCCGATGGTGCCGATCAATGCCGGGAATCTGGGAAATGAAGAGTCGGTGCGACTGGTGCAGCGAATTTTTCTGACGCCTGGAGCAAAGGCTCCGCGCGTGGTGATGTTTGCCGGAATCGATCCGGGCAATGGCTGCACGCAAATTTGCAGCCGCACAGCGGAAATTCTGGCGTCGAATACGACGGGTTCGGTTTGCCTGGTGGACGCGAATTTACGGACGCCGGCGGTGCCGGAATATTTCGGCGTGACGAATCACTTTGGTTTGTCGGATTCATTGCGGCAGCCGGGCTCGATCCGCAGCTTCGCAAAGCGGTTGCGCCCCGACAATCTCTGGCTCTTGACCTGCGGGTCGCTGAATGGCGACACGGCAATTCTGATCAACTCGGAAGTGATGCGATCGAGAGTGGCGGAACTGCGGAGCGAGTTCGATTACGTGTTGATTGATTCGCCCGCGCTGAACAGCTACGCAGACGCAGCGGCGATCGGAAAGCTTGCCGACGGGTTGGTGCTGGTGATTGAAGCGAACGCGACGCGGAAGGAAGCGGCAGTGCGCGTGGCGGACAATCTGCGGGCGTCGTCGGTGAATGTCTTGGGTGCGGTGCTGAACAAGCGGACGTTCCCGATTCCCGAATCGCTGTATCGGATTTTGTAGGTTCAAAAACGGATTTTGAAGTCTTGAAAAGTTTTCCCAGTCCGGAATCAGCAGTTGCAGTAGGAAGTTTAATTTCAGAAAAGCTCATGTGAGTGAGAGTGGCGGAGCCTTGTCTACGTTTATTGCACAACCGGACGTAACGAACTTCAGCGAGATCGCGGCGAATGCTGGCGTCGAAGATCACTCTGCGCATTGGTACGCGGTACACGTGCGTCCACGCCACGAAAAGAAAGTGGCGGTGGAATTGGCAGAGAAACGAGTTACCGCTTTCCTGCCGCTGATTTCGACAAAGAGAAAGTGGAGCGATCGCCATCGCATGGTCGAACTGCCACTTTTTCCAAGTTATGTCTTTGTGAGAATTCCGCTCGAGCAGGATCTGCGCGTCGCCGTGCTGCGGACGAATGGAGTGAACGCGTTCGTGGGGCCGCGCGGTATCGGTACGCCAATTCCGGACAGCGAGATGGACGCAGTGCGAGCGGTGTTGGCGAGCGCAGACGGCGTGCAGGCGCACCCGTATTTAAATATCGGAAGCCGCGTTCGCGTGCGCGGAGGAAGTCTTGACGGAGTGGAAGGCGTTCTGACTGCTGTAAATGGCGATCAGAGCCTAGTGATTTCGATTGAACTGATCCAACGTTCGTTGGCGGTTCGCGTCACCGGTTTCGCTGTCGAACCTGCTTAGCCTCTTAAACAGTTTTCTCAGCCCAGTCTCGCAAGAGCGCCCAGCTCGCAATTAAGTACGGCGAGGCAGTAATTCATGCCGCTGCCAAAAATCCAAATTTCCCGTGCCCGGAAGCGACCAATCATGATGCATGAAATAAGACGGCAGTTTCTGCTGACAGCGATGAAAGTGTTTGACCTGGTGATGGTCACACTGTGCTTCGGACTTTCAACGATTTTGTTTGTGGACATGTATCAGAAAATCTCCGTAGCAGATTTCTTTGCCATGCGGGTGAAGATCTCGAACTACGTTTTGTTTGCGCTACTGCTGGTTTTCTGTCACATGATTTTCCGGTTTACCGGTTTGTACAAATCGAAAAGGCTCGCGACGCGGAGAGAACTGGTAGTGGATGTTTTCAAGGCGGTGACGATTTGCGCGGCGGCGATTTGGGTGTTTGGCCGGGTATTCTCGATCCGCATGATTACGTCAGAGTTTACGGCGATTTTCTGGGCGACTTCGTTGGTATTGATTTTGGCATCGAGAATCGCGCTCAGGTTCACGCTATCTCGCGTTCGGCTGCACGGAAAAAATCTTCGCTACATGCTGATTCTTGGAACGAATGCGCGAGCCATTGAGTTTGCCAAGAAGTGCATGGCCGATCCAATGCTGGGCTACCGAATCCTCGGATTCGTGGACGATGAATGGGAAGGCACGAAAGAATTTCTGCGACTCGGCTACAAAAAGGCATGCGATTACGCTTCGCTGCCGGAATTTTTGCGAAACAACGTGGTGGACGAAGTGGCGATGTATCTGCCGCTGCGCTCGTACCACCAGCAATCGACAGAAGTTGCGTCGCTATGCCAACACCACGGAATTCTGTTTCGCTTGGATACAGATATTTTTAATTTGAAGAAATTGCGTTCGCGCGCGGATTCGATCGGTGGCAAACAACACATCGCAACGTACCGTCCACGGCCAGAAGGCTGGCCGATGGTGGCGAAGCGGACTCTGGATTTGGTGGGGTCAGGCGTCTTGCTGATTTTGCTGTCTCCGCTACTGGCAGTGGTGGCATTGCTGATCAGACGGAGCAGCAAAGGCCCGGTATTTTTTCTGCAGGAACGAGTGGGCTACAACAAACGCACTTTCAAGATTTATAAGTTCCGAACGATGGTGCCGGACGCGGAAAAACTACAAGCCGAGCTGGAAGACCAGAACGAAGCCGGCGGTCCGGTATTCAAAATCAAGGATGATCCACGGATTACACCGATTGGAAAGTTTTTGCGGCGCAGCAGCATCGACGAACTTCCTCAGCTCATCAATGTTTTCAAGGGTGATATGAGTCTGGTAGGACCGCGGCCACTCCCGGTTCGCGATTATCAGGGTTTCAACGAAGACTGGCAGCGTCGAAGGTTCAGTGTTCGCCCCGGTATTACCTGTTTGTGGCAGGTAACGGGGCGAAGCTCAATCACATTTGACCAGTGGATGCGGCTCGACCTGCAGTATTTGGATGAATGGTCTTTCTGGCTGGACCTGAAGATTTTGGCGCGAACCGTTCCCGCGGTATTGAAGGGTTCCGGCGCCGTTTAGATTTTAGTTTTACTTCTACCAAGGAGCACTGAATGCGGATTGCGGTTATTGGTTCTGGATATGTTGGATTGGTTTCGGCGGCGTGTTTTGCGGAAATTGGACACCAGGTGATTTCTGTCGACAACGACAGCGCGAAAATCGCGGCGCTGGAGCGAGGAGAAGTGCCGATTCATGAAGAGTTTTTGCCGGATTTGTTGCGTCGGCATCGCGGAGGAAGATTGCGATTTTCGACTTCGTTGCATCAAGCTGTGGACGAATCGGAAGCGGTGTTTATCACGGTAGGGACTCCGCAATCGGAAACCGGCGAAGCGGACTTGTCTTATGTGGAAGCGGTAGCGCATGAAATGGCCGGCGCAATGCGGGATCAGAAACTGGTGGTGGAAAAGAGCACGGTTCCGGTGCGCACTTGCGAATCGCTGCGAAATACGTTTTTGTTGAACGGAGTTCGCTCCGGATCGTTTTCCGTGGCTTCTAATCCTGAGTTTCTTCGTGAAGGAACCGCGGTGACCGATTTTCTCTATCCAGATCGCATCGTGGTGGGAGCGGATGACGAGGCAAGTCTGAATAAGCTTCGCGCCATTTATGAGCCATTGACGAACGGCAGCTATTATTTGCGCGAAGATCGCATCCCGTTTACGGGCTATACACAAAAAAGAGCAACCATCATTACGACGAACGCAAAGAGCGCGGAGCTGATCAAGCACGCTTCGAATGCGTTTCTGGCAATGAAAATTTCGTTTATCAACGCGGTTGCGAATATTGCGGAATCGGTTGGCGCGGACATCGGGCAAGTGTGCTCCGGCGTGGGAAGCGATTCGCGGATTGGCGCAAAATTTCTGAATGCCGGAATCGGATTCGGTGGGTCATGTTTTCCTAAGGACGTGCAGGCGTTCCACGCGGTCGCCGGGCAGTGCGGCTACGATTTTGCGCTGTTGAATGAGGTGATGCGAATCAACGCCGAGCAGCGGCGGCGGTTTGTGAAGAAAGTGCGCAGCGCATTGTGGAATTTGCGGGGGAAACGTTTAGCAGTACTGGGCTTGGCGTTCAAGGGTGACACGGATGATGTTCGGGAATCGCCGGCCCTTGCGGTGATTCAGGACTTGGTGAAAGAGGGCGCGCAGATTCGCGCGTTCGACCCGGCAGCGGCTGGCCGGGCTGCAGAAGTTCTGCGTAGCGAAAATGTGGTGTTCGCTTCGGACGCGTACGACGCGATTCAAGGATCGGATGCTCTGCTGATTCTCACGGAGTGGAAAGAATTCGCGCAACTGGACCTGGCGCGAGTGCGCTCACTGCTGCGGTATCCGATTGTTCTGGACGGAAGAAATCTTTATGAACCAGCGCGGATGGCCGAGGCCGGTTTGATGTACCACAGCATCGGCCGGGCGGCAGGAATTCCTGAAGAATCGCAGCAGACCATCAGTGAAGAGAAATCCGTTCCGACCACAGTCGGAGCGGCCTGAAGCAAACGCTCTGTCCGCTTTCGCCAAGCGCGTTGGTTGGATCCCGCTACTGAATCGCGGGACAAAATCAGGAAAATTATTGGAAGTCAGATTTCCTCAGAATGATCGATCTCGCAAAGCAGTGGTTTCGCAGGACCAGAAACAGTCTCCTGGCGCGGAATTCGGCATGGATGTTCCTGGGTTACGGCTTGCGCATTTTGGTGCAAGCGGCGTACTTCATCCTGATTGCCCGCGGACTGGGCACGGAAGAGTACGGCGCGTTTGTGGGAGTTACGGCATTGATCGCAATCGTAGCGCCGTTCGCAAGTTTCGGAGCAGGAAATCTGCTGGTAAAGAATGTTTCGCGAGATCGAAATCTTTTTTCCGAGTACTGGGGCAACGCAATTGTAGTTTCTCTAGTCTCCGGCTTGTTGTTGCTCGCCGGAGTGATGGCCGCAGCGAGATTGTTTTTGCCGGGATCAATTCCATGGCAGCTCATTTTAATGGTGGGAATTTCGGATTTGATTTTGGTGAGAGGGATCGACGTTGCGGCGCAGGCGTTTCAAGCAGTGGACAGGTTGCGAGAGACGGCGACGCTTACGTTGCTGCCAAACGTATTGCGATTAATCAGCGCCGCAGTCGTGGTGATCGTCTGGCATCACGGAACCGCGTTTCGATGGGGCTACTTTTACCTGGGCAGTACGCTGCTTTGCAGCATTTTTGCGGTGGTTTTAGTGACGATGAATTTGGGGCGGCCGAAACTGGCGCTCTACCGCATTCCAGGCGAACTGACGGAAGGTTTTTATTTCAGTACGGGGCTCAGCGCGCAGACGGTTTACAACGATTTGGACAAGACCATGCTGGCGAGACTGTCCACGCTCGATGCGACCGGTATTTACGCAGCAGCCTATCGGTTGGTGGATGTTGCGTTCACACCGGTGCGTTCGGTTCTGAATGCGGCGTATCCCAGTTTTTTTCGACACGGAAAAACCGGAGTGGTAGCGGCTTACGCCTTCGCGAAGACACTGTTGCCAAGAATGATCGGCTACTCGCTGTTGGCGTTCGTAGTGCTGTTTTTCATCGCGCCGATCATTCCGTTTGTTCTGGGCGAAGAGTACGCGCGGACAGTGGAAGCGCTGCGATGGCTTGCGGTGCTGCCGTTGCTGAAAACGGTTCACTATTTCTTCGCGGACGCCTTGACCGGAGCCGGGTATCAGGGAATTCGCACAGCGACGCAGGTAATTGTTGCCGTAGCAAATGTGGGACTAAACCTGTGGCTGATTCCGGCGTACTCCTGGCGGGGCGCGGCGTGGGCAAGCATCGCGTCCGACGGTTTGCTGATGTTTTCACTGTGGATTGCAATTGAATATTGCTGCAGGCGCGAACAGAGCGTGGCGTTCGTGCAACAGCTAACTGGCGATTGAGGATACCGAAGACTCGATGAACACGAAACCAAATGCAGTGATCTTCAGAACGTTGCTGCTGCCCGCGTCGGAAACTTTCGTGAAGTCGCAATCGCTCGCGCTGACCGGATACGAGCCGTTTTTCATGGGGCTGAAGCGAGCGCAAGGTCTGGAATTACCAGCGGCGTCCACTTGGGTTGCAAACAATGGGACCACAGCCGGAAAAATTCGAGAGATTTCGTTCAAGCTTTTTGGTTCCAGCAAAGCCTCGCGTGAAGTGCTGCGAAAGCTGAAACCGAAACTGATGCACGCACACTTTGGACCGGACGGTTGTGAGGCAATGACACTGGCTGCAAGCCAGCGGTTGCCGTTGATCACTACATTTCACGGCTACGATGCGACCTTGAAGGATGAAGAATTCGAAAAGACGTTGCATGGCCGGCGCTATCTGGGACGCCGCGCGAATTTATTTCAAGATGGCAGACTGTTCATCGCCGTTTCCGATTTTGTGCGGCGGAGAATTATTGCGCAGGGCGCGCCGGAGAATCGCACAGTAGTGCATTACATCGGCGTGGATACCGAACAATTTCGTCCGCCACAGAATGTGAACCGCGAGAAATGCGTGTTGTTTGTCGGGCGCCTGGTGGCGAAAAAAGGCTGCGCTCATTTGTTGAAGGCAATGGCGCTAGTGCAGTCCGCGCTTCCGGATGTAGAGCTGGTGATTATCGGCGACGGGCCCGAGCGTGCCGAACTGGAAGCGGAAGCCCAAAGAACCCTGCAAAAATTCAGATTTCTGGGCGCGCAGAACCAGGAAGTAATCAGGAAATGGATGCATCGCGCAACGGTGTTCAGCGTGCCGAGCGTCACGGCGCCAACCGGCGACTCCGAAGGCTTTGGAATTGTGTTCACCGAGGCGCAAGCGTCCGGGTTGCCGGTTGTGAGTTATGCAAGCGGCGGGATTCCGGAAGCGGTGGCACATGGCGAGACGGGTTTTCTTGCGCCGGAAGGTGACTGGAATAAGTTGGCTGAGAACATTCTGTTGCTCTTCCAACTTCCCGCGGTCTGGACCGAATTCAGTAACGCGGGAGTGCGGCGCGTGGCGAAGATGTTCGACCTGAAAAAGCAGACCGTGATTCTGGAAGACATTTACGAAAATGTGCTTTCCAGCAGGCGCAGCGCGCGGTTCAGCCAATCGCGGGTTGCCAGCGACGAAGTTGTACCGGTGCACCATTAAATTGAACATGCCAAACGATTTCATTTCCGTGGTGATTCCGACGCGCGGCCGTCCGGAACTGGTAACGCGCGCTGTTGAAAGTGTGCTGAGCCAAACACACCGAGAGGTGGAAATCCTGGTGGTGATTGACGGACCATGCGCGGAAACCACGCAGTCGCTAGCGAAAATAACGGATGCACGGCTGCGCGTCATTGAGTTGCCCGCTCCAGTAGGAGGTTCGGACACGCGGAACCTAGGCGTACAACATGCTCACGGATCGTGGATTGCATTTTTGGATGATGACGACGAATGGATGCCCGCGAAACTGGAGCGGCAACTAGCGCTTGCGCGGGCGACTGAAGATTTCTATCCGGTGATTTCGTGCAAAGTGATTGCGTCTAGCCCGTCGGGACAATTCGTTTGGCCGCGACGATTGCCAAGTTCGTCGGAGCCGATTTGCGAATATCTCTTCAACCGCAAATCACTCTTCAAAGGAGAAAGTCTGCTGCAGACTTCGACGCTGTTCGCGCCACGCAAATTGCTGGAAATCGTGCCATTCACAAGCGGGCTGAAACGGTTTCAGGATTACGACTGGTGCCTGCGTGCCGCGGAAATGGAAGGTGTGCAATTTCATTTTGTGCCGGAGCCGCTGGTGACCTGGCACATTGAATCAGGCCGCGAATCAATCAGCAACCGCAACGACTGGACGCCGGCGTTGGAATGGCTTCGCTCGAACCGTTCACGAATGACAAGACGCGCGTATGCCGGATTTATTTCTGCGTCGCTGGCACAACAAGCTTCCGCGCAAGGCGATTGGCGCGTGGCCTGGCAACTGCTCAAAGAAATGTTTCGCAATGGCCGGCCCGGATACATGGAGATCTCCTTGTTCACAGCAATCTGGATGACACCGACTTCACTGCGCAGGTGGCTGCGCACCCTGCTGCACCCGAAGGCGGCGCAATGAAAATTGTGCAAATCATGACCGTGATGGAAGCGGGCGGCATGCAGCGCGTGGCGTACCTGCTAAGCGAGGCATTAAAAGAACGGGGCCACGAAACGGGATTGTGGTTTCTATACAAAAAGCGTCCTGCGTACGATCACGTTCCGGAAGCAAAAAGTTTTTTGGATCACAAGCCGGGTGCGACGGAAGTGCTTCCACTGTTGTTCAAAGTGCGTAAAGAAATTTCCAGCGCGCGGCCGGACGTGGTGATCAGCCACACGTACTACGCGAATGTGCTAGGGCAAATGGCGGCGATGATGTCGGGCGTCGGATCGCGAATCGCGGTTCATCACAATCCGGCGGAATCGTTTCCAGCCGTCGCGCGGCTGATGGACAAAGTCTGTGGAACGCTGCCAGTGTACGGAACGAATGTTGCAGTGTCGGATGCGGTCGTCAGTTCGATGAACGCTTATCCCAAGACGTACCGCGGGAAGTTGCGGCGGATTTATAACGGGATTCCGTTTCCGGCGAAAAATCCGTCGACGACGGCGACGCGTTTGCGTTTTGCTTTGCCGACGGATCGACCCTTGTTGCTGAACGTAGGGCGGTTGGCGGACCAGAAGAATCAGATGGCGTTGTTTCCATTATTGGCGGAATTGCCGGAGGCGCATCTGGCGCTGGTAGGCGACGGCGAATTGCGCAGCGAACTGAAGCAAAAGGCTTCGTCACTAAGAATGTCGGAACGCGTGCATTTCCTTGGAGAAATTCCGAACGATCAGGTTCATGACGTGATGGCCTGCGCGGATTTGTTTCTGTTTCCGTCGAACTATGAAGCGATGCCGATTGTGTTGCTGGAGGCGATGTCACTAGGCCTGCCGATTGTGGCCAGCGATATTCCGGGCAACCGGGAAGTTTTGGGGGGCGCAGGAATGATTGCGGATTTCAGCAGCCCAGAATGTGTTGTCGCGATTCGAGAAATTCTTGCGGATGCGCAGTCTTCGGCGAAGCTGGGCACGCGAGCGAAGGAACGCGCATCCGATTTTCAGTTGGAAACGATGGTGTCGGGATACGAGCGGCTTTTTGCGAATAGTTGAGCAAGTTTCAGTTCATGAATACTGACTTCAAATCCGAAACGCACGCAAACGCAGCTATCTCGTTTTTGGGGATTACTGTGCATCCGTTGAAGATGGCGGAATTGAATTCGTTGCTCGCGGAAGCGATTGAGCGCGACGAAAAAATCGTTGTAGCCAACCACAATCTTCACAGTCTTTATTTGTTTTTGAAGAATGCAAAAGTCCGCGAGTTTTATCGCCATGCGCAGTGGGTGCATATCGACGGAATGCCGATCGTTGCGATGGCGCGTCTCTACGGCCACGAGGTGCCACGCGAGGCGAGAGTGACTTACGCGGACTGGACTTATTCGATTGCAAAGCAAGCAGCGGAAAAGGGCTGGCGGGTTTTTTATTTGGGATCGGCTGCGGGAGTGGCTGAAGCAGGCGCCGAAATTCTGCGTTCGCGTTTTCCTGGATTGCAGATACGAACAATGCACGGATTTTTTAACGCGAGCGCTAAAGGTGCCGAAAATGAAGGCGTGCTGCGGCAAATTGCAAACTATTCGCCGAACGTCTTGATGGTCGGAATGGGGATGCCGCGGCAAGAGTTATGGATTCAAGAAAATTTGTCGTCGTTGCGCGCGAATACGATTTTGCCTTCCGGTGCGGCAATGGATTATGTGGCCGGAGCAGTTCCAACGCCACCACGCTGGGCAGGAAAAATGGGATTGGAGTGGGCATTTCGTCTCGGAGCGGAGCCGAGACGATTGTGGTACCGCTATCTCGTAGAGCCGTGGACGATCGTTGGCGCGGTGATTCGAGATTTGTTCATCAAACGCTTTACAGGTCGGAGCGTTACTCTCAATGAGGAGTAACAAAGTGCATGCTCTGAATGCATCGAGAAGAAAGTTTCTGAAGCAGGTGGGAATGATTTCGGCGGGAGTTGCGATACCTGCTCACGCCGCCGCGATTTGGGAAAGCGCGGGCGCGGTTGATGGAGCTATTTCGCAGCGCCCCAATCCGCCTGAAAATCTTCGTGCCGTTGCAGATTCGTTACGCGATGCGGCGGCAAGCAAGGGGCTGCTGTTTGGCTCAGGCGTGATTCAAAAGTATTTGGCGAGCAACGCGGCGCTGGCCGGAATCGTCACGAAGCAGTGCGGGATCATCGTGCCAGAGTGGGAGTTGAAGTGGGATTTTCTGCGGCCAACTCAGGACAGCTACAACTTTGGGCCTGCAGATTGGCTGCTGAATTTTGCCCAGCAACACCAGATGAAATTCCGCGGGCATACTTTGGTTTGGTACAACGCGCTGCCGAAATGGTTTGCGGGTACCGTGAACCAATCGAACGCGCAACAGATACTGCTCGATCACATCAACAAAGTTGCCGGCCGATATGCCGGGAAAATGCATTCATGGGACGTTGTGAACGAAGTTTTACTTCCCGATGACAAGCGCCCGGACGGATTGCGTAATAGTGCTTGGTTGAAGCTGCTGGGGCCTTCCTACATCGAGACGGCGTTTCGCGCCGCAGCACAGGCGGACTCGTCAGCTCTGTTGGTATGGAATGAAAACTGGCTGGAAGAAGAAACGCCGGCCGGAGATTCCAAACGGGCGGCGATGCTGGCGATTCTGAAAGATTTTCGCAAACGCGGAGTCCCTGTGCAGGCGATTGGAATTCAATCGCATTTAGTCGGCGATCACAATGGGATCGCGGGTCCGCACTTCCAGAAGTTTTTGCAGGACGTAAGCGACCTCGACCTGAAGATTTTGATTTCGGAGCTGGATGTTGCAGACACGAATTTGCCGGGAGAAATCGCAAATCGCGATGGCCTGGTGGCCCAACACTATTCGCAATATCTCAATACTGTTTTGCAGCAAAAAGCGGTCATTGCAGTGCTGACCTGGGGACTGTCGAACCAGTATTCCTGGTTGAAAGACGTAAAACCGAGACCCGATGCCGCCGCGGTTCGGCCGCTGCCGTTCGATGCGGGGATGAGCCCGACGCCCGCGTACCAGGCAATGTTGAACGCGTTTCAGAACGCTCCGGCGCGTTGAGAGTTTTATGATCGTGAAAATCAAGTTCAGCGATTTGGGGTCGGCAATTCCACTGAGGGAAACCTCCGACCGTGCAGGAGTGAAACTTGCGTAAGGAACGAGTCCTCTATCTATTTGAGCGCGTTTACATCGTGTTCTCGCTCATTTATTTCTCGAATGGGCTGTTCCCGAAAGATATTTCGGAGAATGACCCGTCGATGCGCGGGCAGTTTGATCCGATCAGCCTGCTGACGCAGCTGGGGATTTTCTGTGTTCTCATTTTTCTGGTGCTCCTGCACCGAAATACGTTCGCGCAAGGATTGTGGCGCGCAAGTTGGCTGGTGCCCCTTTGTGCAGTAATTGTGCTTTCGTCGGCCTGGTCGCTTGATCCGTTTTTCACTTTCCGCCGTTCCATCATCTTCGTGCTCACAACGTGTTTTGCGGTATATCTCGCGGCACGATTTGATTGGCGCCACCAGCTTGATCTTTTCTCCTGGGCCGCCATCACGACGATTTTTGCCAGCTATTTCCTAGTAGTCGCACTGCCAAGCTATGGCATTTCGGGCGACATTCACGCCGGTGACTGGCGCGGCGTTTTTCTCCACAAGAACGTACTCGGACAGCAGATGGTACTCGCGATTTTAACGTTTGCTTCCGGGAGTCCGCGGACGCTGAAATCGTGGATGCGCGTAGGGTTGATCGGACTGGCGGGAATTTTGCTGGTGATGTCGCACTCGCTCACGTCTATCCTCGCTCTCGTAGTGGTCGCAGTGCTGTACCCAGTGCTTCTGCTGTTGCGCAGGCCGGCACGGCAGATTGCGTGGACCGCTACATTTGCACTTGCGCCGCTTTCGATTGCTGTGGGTGGATTGTTGTATTCAGCCCGGCACGAAATTTTGCTGGCGCTTGGCCGCACTGGTTCGCTGACCGGACGCATACCGCTTTGGTTCGCGGTGGCGAAGTCCATCTCGCACCATCCGTGGCTTGGTTACGGGTTTGCTTCGTTTTTCAATAATTTCAATCCCGAATCACGCGTTGTGGCGCTGCGCGCGAAGTGGGTCGCAGAGCATGCACACAACGGGTACCTGGACATCTTGCTGGACGTTGGTTTGCTGGGGTTCGCGCTGTTCGGCATCGGATTCCTGGTTACGTTGTGGCGCGCGGGCAAGTCCTTCCGCTTCAGTGAAAATTTCTCACAACGTTGGCCACTGGTGTTTTTGTTGTTCATCGCGCTTTACAACTTCGCGGAGAGCGACCTGATGAGAATCACAGCGTTTTTCTGGATTCCTTATGTCAGCACATTTATTTCGCTGGCGTTGGCAAAGCCGTTTGAAGTTCCGGAGATGGTCGCGGCTGAAAACGAAACTCTCGGAGAGAGGGAAACGATTTCTTCGGCGCAGACACCCGACGCTGTTTATTGAGCGTCTGAAGGTTTCTTTGTCCCCTGTTGATCAATTGTTAGGGCCCCGTAGCAAACCCGGCTGTGGCTCGGTTCAATTTTAGGAGATGCACCATGTTAGTAACAGCAGAAAACAGCATTGCCTCGAGACTACGCGACAAAATCAATCTGCCTGGCAGCGTAGAATCTTTGAGCGCGTCCTACAAAACCGCCAAACCGTACCCACATCTGGTAATGGACGGACTTTTTCCGAATGAGATGCTCGACCGTCTCATTGGAGAACTCCCGTCGATGAATGACGACAACTGGGTGCATGAAGACGACGAGCGTATCAAGCAGTACAACCTGCGCTCGGCCGTCGAACTTGGCGACGTCGGGTTTCAACTTACGGCCCTGCTCCACTCGGCCACCTTCTTGTATCTGCTTTCGGAAATTACGGGGATATGGGATCTGCTGCCAGATCCGTATCTACAGGGCGGCGGCTATCATGTAATCCCGTCGGGCGGAAAGTTTGACGTGCACGCGGACCGCAACACTGCATACTCCACTGGACTGACCAGGCGGCTCTCGCTGCTGATTTATTTGAACAAAGACTGGAAGCACGAATACGGCGGACAACTGGAGCTGTGGAACTCGGATGCGACGAAACAAGAAGTGGTAATCGAGCCACTTTTTAACCGGACGACTATCTTCGAAATTACGGATATAAACTTCCACGGCGTCCCGAAGCCGATTGCGGCTCCGAACGGCCGCACGCGAAACTGTTTTGTAACCTACTACCACACGGTAGGAGCGGCTGGATTGAAGGACACCAATCCACACAGTTCGATCTACGCGCCCAAGACATACCAGAAGAAGAAATCAGCGATTCGCAAATTCGCTCGAGACATCACTCCGCCAATCCTGCAACGGGCATTGGTGAACTTGCGCCATCCCGGAAGCAAAAACGGCGATCATTCCTGATTTTGAATGATTGCGCGGTCTGAACGGGAGACCGTTCTTGAATCGAACCTTCCTCGCATGAGTGTCAGTACACTAGAAAAACCAATTGCAACGCCCACAGCGAAGGTGGGAGAGGCGGAGCCACGTTTCTATAGGCCGGAACTAGACCTCTTGCGATTTCTGGCATTTTTCGCGGTGTTCGTTTGCCACAGCTTGCCGTCCGGGCCCACCTCCAATTCTTCTGGACACTCTGCGCAGTTCTGGCGGTTTCTTCTCGCGATTAAAGACGCAGGAAATTTCGGCGTCTGCATGTTTTTTCTGCTGAGTTCATTCCTGATCACGGAACTCTTGCGGCGTGAGTATGCGAAGACTTCGACGGTGCACGTCAGATCGTTTTTTGTCAGGCGGATGCTAAGGATTTGGCCGCTGTATTTTGCCGTGCTGCTGTTGTTTGTCGCGGTTGGGGCTTTCGTGCCGTCATTTTGGATAGAACCTGGCCGGCTGCTGGCGTATTCGTTGCTGGTCGGAAACTGGTACATCGTTTTTCATCCCTTGATCACCGGACCACTTCGTTCGCTGTGGAGCATTTCTGTGGAGGAGCAGTTCTATGCGATCTGGCCGACGATTGCGAAATGGACCGGAATCCGTGGAGTCGCCGTACTTTCCATCGTTTTGATTCCGGTGTCGTCGATCAGCGTCTTGTTTTTTGCGTCGCGTGGTCAGTATCTGGACGTTACGTTGTGGCTGAACAGCTTTGTGCAATTCCAGTTTTTCGGACTTGGAGCGTTGCTCGCGATTTACTTTGCAGGACGAGTTCCGGGACGGGGCGCAGCGAAGCGAGTTGGCTTGGCCATTGCGGGCGCAGTGTTGTGGCTGCTGGCGAGCGGAATCTGCCTGATCAAACGAGCGGGAGCCGATCCATCACCGCAGACCGCTGCGCTGGGTTATGCGCTGGCCGCATTCGGTGGTGTGTTGCTGTTCCTTTCGATATTGGGAATTTCCGAACGCTTCGTTCCCCGGTCGCTGATTTATCTCGGCAAGATTTCCTACGGCCTTTACGTTTTTCATGAACTTGGATTCATGGGCGCGGAATGGTTCCGACTGAACGTGGAGCGTCCGATCATCAGCGAATCCGGACCGCTGCTTTTTGTTTTCAACCGCGGCCTGGCGCTGATCATTACCATTGCATTGGCCTCGATTTCCTACACCTATCTGGAACGTCCGTTCCTTCAGTTTAAGAAGCGATTCACATTTGTGGATTCGCGCGCGGCGTAACTAGCGAATTTTCTTTAGAACAAAGGACATTAAGGAGACAGTTTGAGTTTGCCGTCGTCAGTTCAGCGGAAGAACGAGTCCAGTCATCTGGCGTACCGGCCGGATATCGACGGGCTACGCGCGGTGGCGGTCCTTCTGGTGCTGGCCTATCACGCGGGATTCGCCAAAGTGCGCGGCGGTTTTGTGGGTGTAGATGTATTTTTCGTGATTTCAGGCTATTTGATCAGCTCGGTAATTCTCTCTGAACTGGACCGATCGAAGTTTTCGCTTTCCAATTTCTATCAAAGGCGAATTCGCCGCATCCTTCCGGCACTTTTTGCGATGTTGCTGGCAGCATTTGTGCTGGCCTATAAATTCCTGCTGCCAAGTGAATTTGTGGATTTCGCGAATTCCGGGTTGGCCGCGGTTTTTTCCGTTTCAAACGTGTACTTTTGGCAGCAATCGGGTTATTTCGACGCTCCAGCTGCGCTGAAGCCACTGCTGCATACGTGGTCGCTGGGGGTAGAGGAACAGTTTTACATCGCGCTTCCGCTTCTCCTGATGTGTGCGCACCGATTCTTGCGTGCACGACTCAAGCTAGCCGTGATAGCGCTTTCGATCGTGTCGTTCGCGGTTAGCGCGTACGGCGCCTATCGCGACCAGGCCGCAACTTTTTATCTGGTCCACACGCGCGCTTGGGAATTACTGCTCGGCACCATGCTGGCGTTAGATATCTTTCCCAAACTCAGCAGCGTCATTTCGCGGAACGTGGCCACTGCAGCTGGTCTAGTGATGATTGTAATTTCAGGGCTGCTGTTTTCAGTGACGACACCATTTCCGGGGATGGCCGCACTCCTGCCGTGTGTGGGCGCGGCGCTATTGATCGCGGGCGGCGAAACTGGCGACTCGATCGTCGGGCGCGGACTTTCACTTCGCCCCGTGGTATTCATCGGAGCGATTTCGTACTCACTGTATCTATGGCACTGGCCGATCATCGTTTTGCACAACATTGCCCCGTTGCCGCTGGGCCGACTGCCTTCCAGTGTTCAAAAGCTGGTGATCTGCGCACTTTCCATTCTGATTGCCTGGTTGTCCTGGAAATTTGTGGAAACACCATTCCGGGCGGGCCGGTTCAAATTCAGCGGAGCGCCAGCATTTCGCTTTGCGTTTGCCAGCATCGTATTCGTCACCATTCTCTCGGCGGCGACGATCGCGTTCCACGGATTTCCCAGCAGATTTCCGCCGGAAGCGGTTCGCGTCGCGAATTTTCTGCAGGCTCCGGACACGTATCGCGAAGGCGTGTGCTTCATTTCCTCGAAATATTCCTTTGCGCAGTTTGATCCCGCCACCTGCTTGAAAAGCGACCCGACAAAAGAAAATTATCTGCTTATCGGAGATAGCCACGCAGCACATCTCTGGTTTGGACTTTCGGCCGGCTTCCCGAATATTAATCTCATGCAGGCTACTGCTTCCGGCTGCAAGCCGACGATCGAACAACCGGGCCCTGCGGAAGAACGCTGCCGTCAATTGATGAACTATATGTTTTCGGACTATTTGCCGGCACATCACGTCGACACCCTGTTGATTGCGGGGCGATGGGAAGCCGACGACCTGCCCCGCCTGAAAAAAACCATTGCGTGGACGAAGCAGCACGGTTTTCGAGTGATTCTCTTCGGGCCAATGCTGCAATACGATGCACCTCTGCCGCGTTTGTTGGCGGCTTCCATACGAGACAATAATCCAGCGGAGCCTGCGAGCCATAAAGTGGCCAAATATCAACGGCTTGACGATCAACTGGCTGCCCTATCGCAAAATGATTGGAAAGTTACATACGTTTCGTTCTTCAAGATGTTGTGTCCCGAGTCGTCATGTGTGGAATACACTGCTGACCGGTCGCCATTGCAATCGGACTACGGACATTTGACGCGCGAAGGCTCGGTCTATGTAGCGCAACTCCTCAAGCGCGATAGGGAATTGCCGTAGAACTAGAAGGCCCGAATTTCCGCAGCCAGCATTCCTCCCACCGCAGCTACCTTAAAGCCGAAAAATTAGCCTTTGAATTCGCCGACTTGCGCGGAGTGTTGCCGCGAATCGCCAAGCTCTTACTCGAAACTTCCCAGCTCCTCAGGATTTTGATGAACGTACAACAAGAGGAAAGTGGTCGGGGCGCCCGGATTTGAGCCGGGGGGCCTCCTGCGCTCAAGGCAGGTGTAACATCTCTTGGAAGTCCTTCCTTTCGATCTCGTTTTTGAAATCAACGAGTTAGAAAAATATTTGCATTGGCACGATGTGCGAAAATGTGGCTGCGCATGCATGGAGTCCCCCGAATTTTCCCGATAGCGAAATGACAGAAAGTGCTCCGATCGGTACCCGCCCCTTACAAAAACCATCTGGCAACACGCCGTCTTGCAGCTCGTTCTCGTCCGTCCTTGGCCGGGCGGCGAGGTTCAATTTTGGTAACGAACCTCTACGGTTTCACAGATGTCAGCACGAAACGTAATTCATCGGGTATCTTGTTGGCCGCAGATTCCACCGGGTGGCTGTAGTAAGTACCAGTCCGCTTCCCTTTGTCATCATCAACGGACTGCCAGGCAAAGACGCGCACTCGGCGTACAGATTCGGGTGGTTGCGGGGTTTGCGGAAGTGAGTGGAAGAGGGGGAATTTTGCTTACGGAGGCCTGCAACTATCCGAATTTGTTGGTCCTGCCGTTCAGTCTGGAACTCATCCTTAAAGCCTGATGTTGGATTTTTTCTTTTTGATGAACGCGAAAGACCGTCTGCAGGCTCAGTGAGCTTGTAATACGGGTCGTCGCACCGTTGAAGGTCGGATGAATCTCTATTTTTCTAATACTGCTGGAACTTTCTGCAGGATACCGCTCTGTCCAACTAGCTTTTCAAGGTCACTGAGTTCCGTTGGCAGGAAGTCAGTAAAGTTCTCGTAGCCGTTCGATGTGATCACGATGACATCTTCGTAACGAAGATAGCGGCTCTCCTCCGGCACGCGCAGCTGGGGATCGATGGAGAAAACCTGACCCGGCGCGAGCGGCCCGTCTACGTAATCTCCGTCATCATGAACTGCCATGCCTACCGGATGCGAGAATATGCCGCCACCGGTATCCACTAATCGATGGGCCGCTTGCTCATAGATCGGCTTGGAAAATTTCGTGCTTGCGAACACCGGCTGCATTGCGACTTTTGCCTCCTCTCGGATTTGAGCGGGCGTAACTCCGGGGCGGATGCGTTGCATCACGGCATTGCGGTAAGCAAGCACAAAACCCAATAGTTCCCGATCAGTTGGGGAAAACTTTCCGCTCGCCGGCCACATGCGGGTAATGTCACTCACGTAGTTGTGATAGTCAGGAGCGTAATCCATTAGGATCAAGTCATCCTGTGTGATCTGCCTGCTGTTGCGGTAGTAGTGCATGTTCCAGATGTTTTCGACCCCGGCGGCAACAATCGAGCGATACCCTTCAAGCCTCGCACCATTCATCAGATAGACATACCGCGCCGCCGCCTCCAGCTGATACTCATAAATTCCGGCACGCGTGCTGCGCATCGCTTCCAACAATCCGTGGCCAGCAATCTGCGCAGCGCGGCGGAGCAAAGCAATCTCGCGCGGACTTTTCACGCTCCGCATTTCATCGAGGATGGGCGTAAGGTCTTTGATCTGGCTGCGCCAGAACCGTGTACGCAACAACTCTACTAGTCGGACTTCTCTGGGAATGCGTCCGTCCCAATAGTCGGCGGCGATCGAAGCGTTCGAATCCATCAATTCGTAACGGCTTTGCGCCGTGCCCTCGGCGGGAGAAAACAGTGCATAAATTTCACGCGAGAACATGTAACCCCGTTTGCCGTGAACTGCGTTCGTGATTCTTCTCCAACCAGCAACCTGTTCGTCCGAATACAAGCCGGGCGCCCCGAACCATCCGCCGCCTGCAATCGAAATCGGAGTCGCTTCAGAAACTATGAGTCCACCTTCTGAGGCTCGCTGCGTGTAGTACTCGAGCATCAAATCTCCTGGAATGGCTCCGGGCTGGACCGACCGCGAACGCGTAAGCGGAGCCATTACGACGCGGTGCTCCAATTCCATGGATCCGACTCGGACTGATGTGAACAGCTTGTTTGTACCTTGTGTTTTCATGGATCTCGTCTCTCCCCAGACTGCTGCCGCCAGCGTGACGCGCGTTTTGACCGAAGCGTAGGAACTCGCGCTGCTTTCATGTCCTCCTCTGAATGGACCGACGGAACAACAACTCATCCAAGCTGAACGGGAAGGTTTCGCAAGTTGCAAGAAGCAGAGCCCCTCCTATCCCAGTGAGGACGGCAAAATTCAGGGGTGCCTTGACCCCTAATGCAAGCGTCATTGCCACCCCAAACGTCAGTAGAAGGAGTCCACTTAACAGCGCGGCAGCGCGTGTGTGCCAGCCGACGAGGAGAAGAAAACCGAAGAGAATTTCAGCGCAAGTGGCGATGACCCCCAGCGTCGGGATCATTCCCGCCGGCAAATACCAATTGAGGGTGTGGGTGTATTCCAGGAACCGTGAGAAATTCCCCCACTCGACATTCGGTTGCCCAAACGCTCCCCACAGCCCGAATCGGTCGGCTACGGCCGACAAAAAGCCAACGCCAAGCCCAATTCTTAGCAACAGGGTTGCGTAGCTTGCGAATTGCGAATTCTTTACGGTAATCGTGTTCATATATTTCCTCTTGAATTGATTTTCTGGCGAACAGAACCGCCCGCAATTGTTGGTTTACTTTGCTGGTATCACCAGCGGATCGCCTTTCTTGTTGATCAGGAACACAAGGAATTTTGCTGGCTCTGTACTACTTGCGTTCCGGCTAACTACGTGAATATCCTTGGGATCTTCATAAAAGCTCTGGCCTGGCGTCAGCGTCATTTCTTTTCCCCCTCTCACCTGCATCACGACGGAACCCTCCAACACGTAAACAGACACCTGCGCATTATGGCGGTGGATAGGGCTCGAAAAGCCCGGCGGAAAGTCCACGGTGTACATCAGAACTTGCTCGCCGGGAAGTCCTGCCAGATCTTTCGTTATGAGGGGCGTGATCGTTTCGTGCGCCGGTGGCGGCGTGACAGCCTTCTGCGCCATCAGCGTGCTGGTTATGATCAGGGTGCTGGTCATGAGAAATGCCAGCGCCAACATTGGTTTTGAGCTCGTACCTGCTTCGGGCTGCAGGCTCACCACTTTTTGTCCATACTCGAGAAGCTTGGTGACGAGCTTTGATCCGATGAATCCATTGCTGCCGTTAACTGTGAGTTTCATTTTGTTCCTTCCTTCGATTTTCGTAAATTCGCCGAGGCATTCGAAGTCGCGGTCGTAACACCCGAGACAGAAAACCCGCTTGTTCCTGTTTCCATTGCTGCCATTCAGCGTGTCGAAAATAGCGGACTTTTCCGCCCCCCGCAGTGCCAAAGAACCGGCTTTGTACAAATCCTCCGATTTAATAGAATGTCGAGAACGTGCCGGGTCCACCCTCCTGACCATGCAAACAGTTGTCTCTGGGGAGTTTCAATGGCCACTGAACTTCAGGCCGCCGTT
Source organism: uncultured Acidobacteriota bacterium (assembly GCA_963781385.1). Classification (GTDB taxonomy): domain Bacteria; phylum Acidobacteriota; class Terriglobia; order Acidiferrales; family UBA7541; genus Acidiferrum. The sequence continues at coordinate 440,733 of CAWAFN010000001.1, forward strand.
TCACAATCCTCGGAGAGCGTCGAACCAAAGCCTCCCGCGATCGGCCGTTTTTTGGTTCCCGGTGTAGATGTGGTTCGTGCGGGCCGGCCCGAGCGATTTCTGGACACCTCTCCCACGCGATCCAGCGCCGCTGTTCAGTGGGAAGGTATCGCACTGGAGAAGCACATAACCCCGGCGGTGTTCATCCCCCGCCATGAACATCCGCAACACTTTCTGCACCTCGTGTTAAGCGGAGCCGTCAAGTACGAGATCAACACGAAGGGCAGAAATCTTCGGTTCACTTCATGTCCCGGCACAATCTTTGTTCTGCCTCGCGGCACGGTGGACGAAGTGAATTGGATGGGCCCCACTCAACGCATGGCCGTGGCCATCTTTCCCCGTCTGCTGACAAAGGCATTGGACGAAACCGCACACGAGACTGACATTGAACTGAAAGAACACTGGGACTTGACCGACGGACATATCCTAGCTGTGCTGAAAGAAATGGCCGCCGATCTCGACGATGGCTCGCCGGCAGGAAAAATCTACGGTGAATTATTGGCTAATACATTGGCCGTGTATCTATTGAAGCGTTATGCTGTGTGGCCGGTCACACCGCTCGTCTGCAAGGGGGGGTTGCCAGGGTATCGTCTGAGGCGCGTCCTCGATTACATTGCCAACAGTTTGGAGGAGAACATAAGCCTCTCGCAGCTTGCGGCGATCGCGGGCATGAGTCCGCACTACTTTTCGGAGCTGTTCAAGCAGAGTACAGGTCACAGTCCGCATAATTATGTTTTGCTGCAAAGGCTCGAACGCGCCAAGGAGCGACTCCGGGACCCCAAGTGCAGCATCATCGACGCGGGACTAGACGCTGGATTTCAAAACGCGAGCCATTTCGCCCGCATGTTCCGGAAACTTGAAGGCATCACCCCTTCAAGATTTCGAGCGGAGTATGTGACTGGTGCGACGCGTTCAGGAACGTTTTTCGGGGCTGTCGATGATTAAGGATTTCTGCTCAGCGTTCAATTAGTCGCGGCAACTCACTGCCGGGCCGGGTCTCATGGAACCATCCCCTCGAACGGCATCCCAACGATCGAAACGCCCCCGATAAAATCTCCCTAGTCAAAGATTTGCTTGTACTGCCTGGAAAAACCACCAGGATCGTTTTTCACCGAAACGGGAATGGTTTGAGATTGGGCCGTAGCTGCCTCATAACCTAACTCAACGTCGCAACTCCTGATTGAGTTGCAAATCGGACAAGTCGATTTGAAAGCTTCCGACCTATCGGGAGTTAGCCAATCATGCTCCCGAAGAAGTGCTGAACTCCTTCCTTCTCTTATGAAAGCTGGCCGATAAATTTTGAAATTCCTCTTCATTTAGCACATATCGAAAAAGAGGTTCGCAATCATTGAAGGTTTCCGCCGACATCCAGCGATGCAGGTCTTCGGTAATGCGCTGGCTGAGAGGAATATCTTCAATGAAGGAAACCGCCACACCGCTGGATGGGTCTGTATCTTTGTCGCCTGTCTCTGGCTGGTTAAAGCACCATGATGCGTATTCATAGATTTTGCGGATTCGGTCTTCATCTATTGGGTCTCGGTCATAGGCATGCACAAGAACCACGCGGTTTCGGCACGATTGCTCCGTTGGAATTGACGTAAGAAATTCTCTGGCAATGTCCGCCCTCAACTCTGACGCAGTTTGCGGTAGTCTGCCAATTCTTCGTGCCTTGGCACGGGCGTTGCGCATTCCGGCTCTTACCCTTTCCTGGATAAGGGCACGCTCGAACTCTGCATCGCGCCGATTATTTGGAACATTAGCCGACCTGAAGGAGGTAGAGAAGTCGAGATTGAAGACTCACAAAATCCACGCCTAGGGTATCGAGTTCGGCCAGGGAATTGACAAGATCGCGGAGAGATCGACTGAATCAATCAAGTTTCCAAACTAAAATTACATCAAAATGACGGCGGGTGAGCGTCAACGAGCAGGCTGTCAAGTTCAAGGCGCTTGTCCTTGGAACCGGAGATCCGTATCGCCTCATGTTTGCGACAGCGGCACTATCGGGACTACGCGCCGGGTAAGTGCTCGGGCTTAGATTCGAAGATGTTGAACTGCAAAACAAACTCCTTACATTATGGGCTCTCCCTGACGCCGAAACGTTGAGCATAAGTCACGGACCATTCCGTGGCGTGGACCGTTGCCGTCATTAGTCAACTGAAGAGCAACGCGCCTGCAGAGGTAATTTTACAAAATCCCACTTACGCCAAAAGGTTTGGTGCGCCTAGCGTTCGAACCTCGTTCATGACCTCTTTTTTTTTGAGACTGTTAGCGTGAGCTACTGACGTCGAATCTGGCTTGACAAGCCAATTTGAAAGAACTATTTAACTGGCGGCGAAAGTAAACGCATGCAAACGAAAAAAAAGGAAATAGTGGCCTTGGTTGGAGCGTTTGGGGCGTTCACCTTATTGCTGGGAGCATGCTGCTCGCAGTGATGCCATTTTTGTCAGGCATGCTTGCGGCGCAAGAATGGCGTTACTACGGCGGCGACGCGGGAGGAGCCCGATTTTCGCCTCTCAAACAGATCAATCGTGAGAACGTGAACCAGCTGAAGAGAGTTTGGACTTACCACACTGGAGAAGTGGAGCGAAACGGAAATGCGACCGACCGGCACAGCATTGCGCCCTTTGAGTCCACGCCGCTGGTCATTGAGGGAATTCTCTACATTTCGACTCCTTCCAGCCGAGTGATTGCTCTGGACGCCGAGACCGGTGCGGAAATCTGGGAATTTGATCCTCAGAGAGGAAGCGGCAAACCTCGACAATACTTTCAACACCGTGGAGTCGCTTACTGGCAGAGCGAGAACGGGCATGACAGGCGGATTTTGTTCGGAACATTCGACGGGCGTT
>CAWAFN010000002.1:0-611521 GCA_963781385.1 uncultured Acidobacteriota bacterium
TCCTTCCATGAGAAGGCCGGTCGATGTCAAGGCACACGTTCATCTGCTTCTTTCCGTGAATCATGTTCCCATTCAGCTAAGCCGCCCCTGTCGCCATCCTTCCATTCGCACTCTTTGTGAGCGATCTTCGCTCGGTGCAAGGTGGGTGTTCTCGTTCAGTAGGTGCTGCTACCTGATTATCGACCTCTGCTCCTACCTTTTCGTGGGAGTTGGGCCCCAGGACTTAGTCGCAGTCACCTGGACTCGGCGGTCGAGCTCAGCTGTTCGGATTAAAACTCTCTAGGCCACAGCGCGCATCGCTTTTTGGCTATTGCGCAATGGTTCGTACACCTCTCCGCTCACCCACAAGCGATGTAGCAGTACCGCCAACTTTCGCGCCACCGCCACTACCGCTCGCTTCTTGGCATTTTTTCCTCCTCGCTCCGCAAGCTTCAGTCCCCATCTCCGCAGATCACTGTCTGCTCCAAAAGGCCCCAGAATGTAGTGCGCTCCCTGCACCATCATCGTTCGCAGATACCGGTCTCCTTCTTTGCTGATTTTCTTCTGTGGCTCGCTCTCCCCGGAGTTCCTCCGGCCAGGTCGCAACCCCAGAAAACAACCTACCTCGCGGCTCTTCGGGAACCGATACGGGTCCTCTATCGTCAGGACATAGGTCAGCGCGATCTGCGTTCCTACCCCCTTCACTTGCTTGAGCAAGGACACTTCCGGGTACACTTCCTTGGCGATTTTCTCGATGCGCTCGTCGTATTCCTTGATGCGCTCGTTCAGCGATTCGACCTCTCGCAAGAGCGGCTCCAGAACATCCCGCAACTCTGTGCTCAATGCAGCGGCCAGCTCCCGGCTTACTTGCTGCGTGCCACATTTGTGCAGCCGTTCACCATAAGACTTCGCCAACCCGCGTGCTGCGTTCACCAAGGCCGTTCGCACACTCACCAATTCCGCTCGCGCCCGGATCACCGTCAGATGGATTTGTGCTTTGGCGCTGCGATGGCGCACTGGCCCCAGCAACTCAGGATCAATTCTTGCCAGTCGTGCCAGTGTCCGCGCATCGTGTCGATCATCTTTTCGATTGCTCTTGGTGATCAATTCAACTTTTTGTGCGTGCGCCACGAGCACTTCGTGTCCCAGTTCTGTTAACAGCCGGCTTACCCATGGCGAATGTGTTCCTGTCTCCATGGCGATCAGACTCCGCGGTATCTTTCCGAACGTCTGCTTTATCGCTTCCGGTGTTGTCGCTACTTTCTGTTCCAGAATGATTTTGCCTGCAACCGGAGAAGTGGAAACGACCGAAAACCAGATGTCCGGTAACCCGACTTCCATAATAGGTCTTTGTCAAGAGGCAAAACTCTCCCGACGCGCTTCGGAGGAGCGCGGGTGTAAATTCTTTAAGATTTTTTCTCCGCGTGTGTTGGCCTCTCGGCCGTGGTTCCTTCTTGTTAGAAGAACCAGACTTACCGGAAGTTGTCAGTTCTTAGATGCGCCGTTGTTTGACTAACCACCGGATTGTGTCTCTTGGCGAGGAAATCCGGCGAATGTAGCCTCTTAGGGAGAATCAGCACGGCAGGAACTAGCATGACCAGCACCAAAACATACAGGTTCGCTCGGAGAGCGGATGCGAAGAAACTGGTGCCATCAGGCTGTGGGCTCAGCCGCCAAATCACCCATTCTTCCCAGACAGTGGTCAGCGTCATGCTTGCGAACAGAGCCAGAAAAATTGCCGCAAGCTTGATGATCCAGTACAACACGAGCTCGTGAGTCTCAAGTGCTCCACGGCCTACCATGAACAGAATGCAGCTCGCCAGCAAAGCACAAGTCAGGATTCCGGCGAGAGCTGCAGGCGAAATTCGGGCCAACTATGCCAACGGAGCGGCCTTGACGAGCCGTCGTGAAGGCAGCCAGCACAAAAGGTAGACCAGCGGCACCCCGATGAGCCAGATACCGGGTGAGCTTGCGATCATCAGAGCGACTAGCAGGCCAACAAAACTCGTCAGCACGTTGCCGAGAAACATTCGCCAAGCGGCACGCAGACGCGGAAGGCGTCGCTCGAAGACGGCAAACAGCATCGATTTCAAGACCACCGCCACTACAAGCACAAGTATCGAGCCGGAGAGCGCAATTGCTGGCACCATGACCTGCATAAACGGAACAACGGGCTCGCAGGCCATCGTTGGGTTCGCTACGAGAAGCGACACGCCAAGCAGCAGAAGCCGACGATTTCTTGTCATGCTTGTGGACGTTCCTTCGAATACGCGCACTCGATACTGGTAGGACTTTAACATCAGTCTCCAGCGCAACTCTGGATTAACAACCCTATCGGTAACTCCGAATACCGACAGGCACTTGATTGCAAACAAAGTCGGCTCCTCGACCCGAGCAGACTGTGGTTGCTAGATGACCGCAGGCTCGGGAGAAAGGAGCCGACTTTGTTATGCAATCAAGTGCCCAAGCCAAGGAAAATCTTGTTCGCTGAAGTGAAAAGAGAAGGCCGACTCGAGGAAGCCGGCCTTCTAGGTTGGGTCCAATTGGGGTCCAAAACCCCTGTTAATGCGGTCCAGAATTATCGTTCGAGCACTATAAAGGCAACTGAATCAACGAGACTTTGGCGGAAGCGTGTGGGAGTCGAACCCACCATTCGACTCGCGAAGAGACGAATCGCCGGCTTTGAAGGCCGGGAAGATCACCGGATCCCTTTCGCCTCCGTCAAAATTATAGGGGTTAGGTGGGAGTCGAGACAATCGCAGCGGCGCGGTTGGTCCGAATTAAGGCTGCGACCAGGCTGAAGAGGGCCGGAGCTGTACAAATCTCGTAGTAGGAATGGTCTGAAGCAACTCCCAGTTTTCCGTCGGACAAGAGTTCGCGGGCCATTCCTTTTCGCAGGACAACCAACTCGACCTTTTCTCCCATCGGGACTTCGCCATAGTAGAGGGTGATGGCCTCTTTGCCCCATGGCAGGTCGAGTTTCGTTTCAATCGACTCGAGAGAAATTTCGTCGGAAAGTTTCTGAAATCCTTCTTCGTTCAACTCGATTCCGTTCCGATTGTAACGAACAAGAAATTCGTCCAACTCTTCGGCAGAAGCACCTTGCATCGCCTGAAGAAAGTGAAACACACCAAAATGTGATTTTTGATCGGCAAGCATTCGGCGCGCCAGCTTTGTACAGCCGGAAAGCCGATCGGAAACATTGAGCGCCTTGGAAATCATGATGCGCGAATCTCCGTCGGTCCAGTAAGTTGGCGCGTCGCCCTGAAACGCCACTCCTAGCCCAAGCTCAAGGGCCGGAAGATTCGATTTGACTGCTGAGTCGTTGTAGGTGCTACACACCGATAAAATTTGCCGAGCGAGGATGCAAGCTTTCGCCACGGGACGCGCATATGCGCGGCTCGACTCCGTTTCGAAAATAGCCAGAATGATAGCGTCGCCTTCAATGAACACCTTCTTCGCGGAATATCGATCGAGCAACTTCTTGACTGGCTCATGCAGGTTCAGGCTGAAATGCGACGCGGGGTTCAATCCCCGCGCCAACAAGTCCTGAGTCATTCTGGTCGAGCCGCGAACATCAGTTTTGATAATTACGTGCGAGACGACGGTGTCCTGCACCGGCTTCGCTTCTTCCGGCAAAACACATTCGTACAATCGGTTGTTTAGCCTGGAGAGATCTCGCGCCTGTTCAGTCGAGACCAGGCTGATGCGTTCCATGCACGCCGTCAAGTGCTCGGAATCACGCAATTCCCTGCGCAGGCGGAGAAAATCGACGGCGAAACGCAGAACGAAGCCTTGCAGTTCGTCTCGAGAGTATCGGCGAATTTTTCTCGACAAATCATCAATCGGTTTTGAAGAGAGTCGCTTTGCCGGGAACTGTTTGAGGACCTGCTCGACTCGTTTCAGTTCATCCTTCGAAACCACGGCTTTTCGGAGCTGTTGCAGGTGGATGGGAGGGTGAAATTGTGAGGCGATCGCGCGAATCTCATAGCCCGCAACGATGTGATAAAGGACTTCCTGCTGTTCCAACCGATCTTGCAGCCGCAAAAGCAACTGGGTGCGCAAGGGCCTCAGATACTCTGGCTCCGCACCTGGATCGAAAAGTTTTCTGGCGTTTTGTGGATCAGTAAGAAAGTCTCCAAGCTTGCCGTTGCGATCCTTCAAATAGAAATCCAGTTTTTGCCGAGCCACTTCAATCTGCGGCCCAAATTCTTCGAGTTTCAACTGTTGGTGTTTGAGCCTTAGCTCAACGTCGTTCATCGAAGCTTTAGTGTCCGCGGGATCGCTCGGACCAAGGAATTTATTAAGGAAACTGTCGCCACGATCCAATCGTTTGCGCAATGACTCGCGTTGTTCTTCTAGGTTCGCGATTTCGTCGCGCATGCTCTGCGCCTGATCGAGAATCGCTTGGTAGCCTTGCTGCGCCTCGTCAAAATCCGGATCATGTGGAATTGCCACTCCAACCTGCTGCAGGAATTCCTGGAACAATGCGTCCATCGCTTCGAAGCGATCGGGATCGCGAACATAATTGCCGAGTAGTACGTAATGTTCCAGAAAGTAAGAATCGTCTTTTCCGCCGTCCAGGAAAATTAGTCTGTTCTTCAATAGCTCATAGAACGATGCAAAGTCCTCTCCGAACAGAGCCCGGCGCGCCTTGCACACCACGTTCTCTTCAACATCTACAACCATCTGAGCAACCTGCTGACCTACTGCGCGAAGCACGCTTCTCCGCGCCGATTGCAGCTCGGACAACTTTGCCATAATTACGTGCGCCTGCTGGCTCCGCTCAAAATGTTCGCCACGCTGGCGGATCCATTCCTTGCCTTCAAGGATCAACGTGGAAAACTGGCTGCCAAGCTCCTGCGTCAAAAATTTCAGGATCGCCAGACGAAACAAAATGTCGATCTCGATGTTCTTTTGATATTTGGCCTGGGTAACGGACGACTGCAAGAGGTCGCTCAGAAGTTTGCGGAATCCTGCTCCATCGATTGTTTTCGCATTACGCAGTTCAATTCCGGAGATGAACCCGCTTGAGGTGTGTTGGCGGATCAGTTCAAACAAGTAGTCGCGTGATGCCTGCACAAAGCGTGGGCTGAGGTAGACATCATGGTGGATGTTGTCGACGCCAATCGCCAGCGAACTCATCGGGAGAGTAAGCTTGTAACTCGTCAGCTCGATTCGAGCCGTTGTCTCGGGTGCAGCGATGAGAAGTTCGTTGGGCATTGCGGCTGCCAGATAGGCTTTTTCCAACCTAGCAGCGGGGGATGCGGCGGGCAAGGAACCGGAAGTTTAGGTTGGCGTGAGAGTTAGGATGCTTCAGAGCACAGTGATGCGGCGGGAATCGCCACCCAAATGCTCCAGTCGAACCCGGACATCCGGCCAAGGTGACGGCAGCGGAAAACGCTCCGACCATTCAAGAATCACGATTCCGGGCTTTGCGAACAGGTCTTCCATCCCAAGTGTCTCGAAATCATGAAAATTCTCGATTCGGTAGAGGTCACCGTGAAAAACCGGGCGGTCCTGCCCGTATGAATGGAGCAGTGTGAACGTTGGGCTAGTGACATCGTCTTCGCGCGCAACTCCCAACGCGCTGACAATCCCTTTGGTCAGCGTGGTTTTCCCGCTGCCCAAATCTCCAGAGAGCAACACCAGTATCGGTGCACTCAGCTTCGCCGCGAATTGCCTGCCCCAGGCGATCGTTTCCTCCGCTGAATTTGTAATGACCTCTTCAGACACCGCGGCGAATCTCCTCAATAAGTTCCCGGCGGGCGTACGGCAGCGCGCGCGCCACATCACCGGCCACGATTCCCGATGGGTCAGCGTCTTCAATCAGTGTGTCAGCAGCCCGGCCGTGAAGCCAAGCACCCATTGCCAGCACCCTCAACCAATCTGATATTCCAAACTGTCCAGTAAGCGCTGCAAGAATCCCCGTCAACACATCGCCCGAGCCGCCTTTCGCCAGACCGGGATTCCCGGTGGTGTTTACGAATGTCTGTCCGTCTGGCGACGCGAGAATCGTCCGGAATCCCTTCAGCAGGACGTGCGCGTTCCACCGCTTCGCCGCGTTGATTGCGATATTCAGGCGATCTTTTTGAACTTCGGAATTGCTGATCCCCAGCAAGCGAGCCATTTCACCGGGATGAGGAGTAATTGCGAGAAATTCCGATTTGCGTTCCCGCAGCGCGTCTCCATGCCCCGTGAATGCGTTCAGGCCGTCAGCATCGAGAATTGTTGGCAATGGTGTCGACTGTAGGAGCGTGCGGACGAACTTCTGGGTGCCCGCAATCTGCCCAAGCCCCGGCCCAATTGCCAGAACGGTCTTGCCTTCTATAATCTTGGCGAAGGCGGCTTCGTGGACGTCATCGATCGCGATCGAGCCGTCGAACCGTTCCGGCAGCCGCTCAGTCATATACTCAGGCTGTTGCGAAGCGACAATCGGTTGCACTGTTTCTGGCGCGGCGATGGTGACCAGGCCGGCCCCGGCCTTTAGCGCTGCGGTTCCGGCGAGTATCGCCGCCCCGGACTTCCCTGCCGAACCGGCCACAATCAAAACGTTCCCATACAAACCCTTGTGCGAATCTGCCGGCCGCAGCAACGGGAGTTGCGCAAACTCCCCAGCTCCTGAGCAACGAACGCTTCCTTTGCCAATCTCTTCGACCAACTTGGTCGGAGTACCGATCGCGCGAACGATCAAGTCGCCGCAAGCCGATGCGTCTGGTGAGAGCAATTGTCCCAGCTTAGGCGCAGTGAACGTGACCGTCTTGTGCGCGTATAGCAACTGACCGCTGGAAGCTCCACCGTCGGATGCCATACCGGAGGGGATGTCTATCGCCACAATCAATCCCGGCTTGGCCGACTGGGCCTTTTGCGAAAAAATGTTTAAGAGTTCTATCGTTTTTGCAATGTGGCCAGAAGCAGCACCCTTTAGCCCTGTTCCGAGCATCGCATCCAAAATCACATCCGCATCGAGACTTGTTTCCGCGATCGAGCTCCACGCAGGTTCGCTATCCACAACAATCGTCTGGCCGCCGGCATCTCGCCACCGCTGAAAATTGAGCGCCGAATCGCCCTTTAGCTCTGCGGGTGCCGCAAACAATATCACTGTCGTATATCGGAGCTCCTGCCGAAGCAGCCGTGCAGCAACAAATCCATCGCCTCCATTGTTGCCTTTGCCGCACAGCACAACAATCTTGCGAACGGGGCGGTCGAAGCGCCGGGATATTTCGTGCCGAACAAAATCGGCTACCGCTGCCCCGGCATTCTCCATTAATTGCCCGCTGGAAATTCCGAAGCGTTCGGTGGTAAGCCGGTCCACCTCTCGCATTTCCGCTGCAGTAAGTGCTTTCATAAAAAAAGGAAGGCAAAAAACTCAGAGCATCCAGCCGCCGCTGACATTCACGACTTGCCCGGTGACATATTCGGCTTCTTCCGACGCAAAAAACGAAACCGCCGCCGCGACGTCATCCACCGTAGGTGGGCGTCCAATCGGAAACCGCGCATCTTTAATGCGGCGAGCTTCGTCGAGAGTCAGCTCTTTTTCGTCAATACTTGAAGGATTCACCACATTTACCGTGATGCCGTTTTTCGCTTCTTCCAAGGCCAGCGATCGCGACAATGCCACCACCGCGGCTTTCGCCGACGCGTACGCCGAAATTTTTGCCTGACCAAAAGCTCGCTCGGCACCCACTGCGCCGAGATTGACGATGCGGCCCCAGCGGCCTTTCCGCATGTGCGGTAGCACTGCGCGGCTCATGAAAACCACGCTCATCAGGTTCGACGCAAATATATCCTGCCAATCATCAAGCGATCCTTCTGCCAAGGTTCCCCAGCGAAAATCGCCGACGTTGTTAATCAAAATATCCAATCGGCCGAAGCGGTCCGTAACCGTATTCACAAACTGTTCGCAACGGGCTGCACTGGTAATGTCCGCTTCTACCGCCACGCAGTCTGCTCCAGCCGCCTGCAATTGCCGCAGTGTATTTTGCGCAATATTCTTGTTCGTCCGGTAGCCAATGGCGATGCGCGCGCCTTCTTTTGCGAGGCGCATCGCAATTCCGCGTCCTATTCCGCGCGTTCCGCCGGTAATCAACGCAACTCTGTTGCGCAGCGCCATTCCCGCCCTCGTTTCAAAACCTTAAGCTTTTTTCCAGTATAGCCGAACCGCTCGATTCGAACGAAACAGGCGTTAACGCAGGCGCGCAACAATCACCGTCATGTCGTCTGCTTGTTCCGGCGTTCCTGCCCATTCCTCCGCAGCCTGCATCATGCCTTCTGCAATTTGGCTCGGAGTGCCAGTGTTCAATCGGATCGCAGCATCCCGCAACCGTTGGATGCCGAATTCTTCGCCGTAAACGTTTTCAGGTTCCACCAGACCGTCACTGTACCCCACTAGGATCGCATCTGCAGGAATGGTCTCCATGCCCTCTTCGTAAGCGTAGTCTTCCACTACGCCCAGCACCATCCCGCCCTTGTCCAGGTAAAACGCCTTATCGCCGCAAATACAAAACGACGGCAAGTGTCCCGCGTTGGTGTAGCGCAATTGCCGTGTTGTACTGTCATATACAGCAACAAAAAATGTTGCGAAACGATCGTCTCCTGTATTGCGCACCAGGTGCATATTTAAACGTGAAACCAGCTCTCCCGTACTGATGCAGTCGCTGCCCGGCGCCAGCAACTGGCTACGAAGTGCCGCCTGCAAACTCGCCATCAACAACGCCGCTGAGATCCCCTTGCCGGAAATATCTGCGATCGCAATGGCAATTCGTGTGTCGCTCAACTGAATAAAGTCATAGTAGTCGCCACTAACAGTGCGCGCAGCTTTGCAGATAGCTTCGATTTCCACTCCCGGCAGCGATGGCATGCGCTGAGGGAAGAGCTGATTCTGTACTTCTCGCGCGATGGAAATCTCGTTTTCCAGTCGCTGCCGCTTGCGCTGTTCCTCGATCAAGCTGCTGATGGAACCGGTCATCAGGTTAAACGACTCGCCCAGAATACCCAGTTGATCGCGGCGCTCAATTTTTACACGGTGCGTCAAATCTCCTGCTTGCACCAGTTGCGTGGCTTTGTACAGTTCTGAAATCGCGCTGGTGATTGCCCGCGTTAAAACGATTCCTGTAATCAATGCAACGATTTCAATCAGCAGCAGAAATCCGGCAACCAGTTCGAACCCGAAAACTCGACTCCCGCTGAATTCGCCGAGTGAACTGAAAATGCGCCCATTCAAGATCGACGGCCGTGCGTTAAACGCGGCAAAAACCGGCTGCTTCTCGCCAGCCTTGTCTCCCGGCTCCAGGTATGTCGCATCGAGTTTTGAAAACCCCACAATTTCCGGGTCGAACCAATAGTTGGGTGCTTGAAGGACGCGATGCCGCGTACTAATTCTGTTCAAGAACTTGTACCGAGCGTCGCCGAGCTGTACTGATGTGACGGAAGTGTCGCCATCCGCTTTTTGCAGCGCCGTGACCTGAATCGGGCCAAGATCAGGCGCAACCGTTTCGAGAAATTCAGGTGTTAGACGCAAGCTCAGCTCAATCACGCTCTTTCCACGTGCCGATTCCACTTCTCGGATCGAGATCAAGTGCATCTGACCGGAAGATTGCAGAATCCCCGTAAATTCTTTGGCACCCGCTCCGGCGATGCGAGTCAGTCGTCTTGGATCCGCGTGAAATTCAATTTTCAGTCCGGGGAGATCTTTGGAATACGCGACGTGGATTTGTGCGTCCAGCGCATCTTCAATCACCTTGTTCGGAATGCTCACAGGCAGCGCCTGTTCAGCCGCCACGATGTTCGCTGCAGAGTCCGACATTCGTCCCAATCGGCTATGCATGTCCTCGTAAAGAAGATAGCCGCCCAGTTGCGAATAAAAGATCTGGCCAGCTAGTGCCACCAATGTCAGCAGCAGCAGCACCGGCACAACGGCGATAAACAAGTAAGCTACGATCAGCCGGTTTCGCAAGCTCCAGAGCAGCCGGTTCCGCCACCACGAGATTCCGCGAAACAACAGGTAACCGGCGCTCAAGAGCCCCAAATACTTCGCGAAGCTGTATAGACCGCCGAGCTTGGCCGTCATCGCGGCGATCAAGCCGAGCGCGACGAATACGAGGGCCACGATATCCGGCCAGGAGAGACGTTTCCACAAAGTCGAGAGATTGAACCGGAGCGAATTCATGATGGCGAGCTAAGAGAATACATTACCCAATGCGATGCCGCATCCCGTGACAGCGATTCGAACAAAAAGAACGGGAGCCCGCAGGCGAGCTCCCGTTCGACAGATCTATCGTTTCAAATGCCTCAGGCTTGAGGCAAATTGCGGACCTTGCTGTGCTTTGCGCCGTAGGTGAAGTAAATCACCATGCCAACGATTAGCCAAAGGACCAGTCGAATCCAAGTCACACCATTGAGCCCCAGCATTAGCGCCAGCGAGACCAGGATCCCCATGATCGGCACGAAAGGCACCCACGGCGTGCGGAACGGACGTGGCAAATCGGGCCTTCGCACGCGAAGAATCCAGACCGCTGCGCATACGATCACGAACGCAAGGAGGGTCCCAATACTGACCATCTGGCCCAGGCTGCCGATGGGCACTAACGAACCAAACAGCGCGGCACCTAGACCGGTTACCGCGGTCGATTTCCACGGCGTTCTAAACTTCGGATGAATGTCGCCGGCCCATTTCCAGAGCAGGCCATCTTTCGCCATCGAATAGAAAACGCGGGATTGCCCCAACATCATGACGAGCATCACTGTGCTCAGTCCTGCCAGAGCGCCTGCATTCACCACGTAACTTCCCCATTTTACTCCGGTCTCGCGAATGGCCAATGAGACGGGAGCACCGATATTCAGCCTTGAGTAGTGCACCGTAGCAGTTAACAATCCAGAAACCACGATGTACAAAATAGTGCAGACCGTCAGCGACCCCAATATCCCGATCGGCATGTCCTTCTGCGGATTCTTCGCTTCCTGAGCAGCAGTGGACACAGCGTCGAATCCGATGTAAGCAAAAAATACAACGCTTGCTCCACGCAGGACTCCCGACCAGCCAAAAGACCCGAAGGAACCCGTATTGGGCGGAACGAATACAGCCCAGTTGGTGTGGGATAGTGCAGGGTGCTTCAACACAAACGGCAAAGCCACGGCGATGAACGTAAATACCGCGATTAATTTTAAAAACACGATTCCGGTGTTGAAGTTAGCCGATTCCTTGATTCCAATAATCAAAATCGTAGTAACCGCCATAATTGCCAGAAAGGCAACCAAGTTGAATCTGGCCGTAGCATGGGGAAGCGAAGCCAATTGGTCCATGGGAACATTCATGGAGGCGATCGGTGACCATCGCCCTTGGTATTGCACCCAAACTGCGCCAGGGACGTCACAAATTGCCGGTGGCAAACTTATGCCGTAGTCCTGCAGGAAAGCCACCAGCGTGCTACTCCAACCGCTGGCTACGGTCGCTGCACCGAACGCATACTCAAGAATCAAATCCCAACCGATAATCCATGCGACGATTTCACCGAGTGTCGCATAACCGTATGTATATGCCGAACCGGCAATTGGAATGAGCGAAGCAAATTCCGCATAGCACAAACCAGCAAAGGCGCAACCTGTACCTGCCAAAACGTAGGACAACATGATAGCTGGACCCGCATATTGAGCCGCAGCTTCGCCGGTCAGCACGAAAATTCCGGCGCCAATGATCGCGCCGATCCCCAGGGTGATCAGGTTCACCGGTCCGAGCACACGTTTGAGGCTGTGCTCTCCGGTCTCGCCCGCTTCTTGCATCAGCGCATCGAGCGGCTTCCGTGCGAACAAGGGGTTGCCCATGCAACTCCTCCTTTGTGTAGTCGATTACCAGAAACGATTAGCAGCCAAATTGAACCTGCCCATTGTAGGGGCGGGTGATGTTTCTCCCTACATAATATTTCTATCCGTTTACATCTGCTTTTCGGTTCGCACGCGACCACAGCCAATACACCGGTAATCCCAACAATACGATGACCAAGCTCCATCCGGCTGTCTCGGTTCTGTAAAATAGCAACACGAACAAAATCACGGACGCCGCCAGAATGTACAGCGCCGGAACAATCGGATAACCAAAAGCTTTATACGGACGTTCCGCGGCCGGACGCTTCGAACGCAGCACAAATACGCTCACGATAGTCAGCACATAGAACATCAGCGCGGCGAACACCACATAGTCCAGTAAATTGCTATATAAGTTCCCGTAAGTCACGGCGCCAGCTTCATCGACTCGTCGCGTCCTCAATAAAATCAGCACCGCAATCCAGACACATTGATAAATCAACGCAGTTCCGGGAACTCCTTTGCCGTTCAACTTCCCGGTCGCTCGAAAAAACAACCCGTCCTTCGCCATCGCATAGGCGACGCGCGAACCTGCGAGAATTAGACCGTTATTGCATCCGAACGTGGAAATAATAATCGCGCCGGCCATGATTAGCGCACCCGCAGGACCAAAAATGGCGTTGAGCGCCGCCGTCGCGACTCGGTCGTCCGGCGCATTCTGGATTTGTGAAAGCGGGAGAGCGAACAGATACGCCAGGTTCGCCAGGCAGTACAAGGAAATGACAATGATCGTGCCCATGGCCATGGACAGTGCCACATCTCGCTTGGGGTTTTTTACTTCGGCCGCTGTGAAACCGATGTTGTTCCACGCATCCGCTGAGAATAATGAGCCCACTTGCGATACTCCGAACGCCACCATCAGACCGAACAGTCCGCTGGCTGCGGTCAGCGTCGGAAAAATCCCTTGGAAAACATTTGCGCCCGGTTCAATCGGCACCGCGCCGCGCACCGTCCAGAAATTCGAAAAATTATCCGCCATGGCTGCATGATTTCTGCCAATAAACACGCCGATCAAAATCAGTCCAAGCAATGAAAGAGTCTTGGCGGATGTGAATACGTTCTGGATCAGCTTCCCCAAGCGAACGCCCAGCGTATTCAGAAACGTAATCAGCACGACCATCAGAATCGCCACCGATTGCTGAACGGAAAGGCTGATTGCCAGTTTAGATCCCAGCGCAATCGGGTGGATGATCCAGGCGTTTGGCGAAACCGATGGGAACAAAACTCCCCAGTATCGCGCAAACCCTACCGCCACTGCGGCGATTGTTCCCGTCTGAATCACCAAAAACAATGTCCAGCCGTATAGGAATCCCCAGAGCGGCGAATATGCTTCGCGCAAATATACGTATTGTCCGCCAGCGTGTGGAAACAATGCAGCCAATTCGCCGTAAGTGAGCGCCGCCGAAATCGTCAGCAGCCCCGTTAGGATCCACGTCAATATCAATCCGCCGGGCGAACCGGTCAGACGGGAAATGTCTGCAGCCACAATAAAAATACCGGAGCCGATCATCGACCCGACCACGATCATCGTGCCGTCGAATAGTCCGATCGCGCGCACGAATCCTGGCGCATCTTTTCGGGTTTGCGTGGTTACCGGCTGGGCGCTATCGGCCATAGGTTGCTCGCCTCAAGTTTCCGCGCCTTGATCACTCGCGGGAAGGATTTCCAGGTATTGCCGAACTCGTGCCGAAGGATTCTTCGCTTTTAGAATGTCGCTGATAACCGCCAAGCTGTCGGCCCCGGCAGCAATGACTTCGCGCGCTCGCTCCACTGTGATTCCTCCGATGGCCACGATCGGCTTTTTCGTAAGCCCACGAACTTTTTTGACAAATTCCAGCCCAACCACCGGATCTGGATTTCTCTTGCTGTCGGTTGGAAATACTGGACCAACCGCTATGTAATCCGGGTTACTCTCAATCGCAGCTTCGAATTGCTCCAGGTTGTGCGTCGAAATTCCGATTAGCCCGTCGCCACCGACGATTTCCCTCGCTGCACGAACGCTAAGGTCGAGTTGACCCAAGTGCACGCCGTTGGCGCCCGCCAACCGCGCCACGTCCGGCCGATCGTTCACCAGGAATGCCGCACCGTGCTGGCGTGCCGTGATGCAAAGCGCCTGCGAAGCGTGCAGCAGTTCCCGCGCGGGCGCAACCTTATTGCGGTATTGAAAGAAGCGGACGCCTGCCTTCAGAAGGTCTCTCGTCAATTGCACTGGGTCGGAAGGCAGCAACGCTGCGTCTAGTATCACGTAGAGCGGAGGCAGCGCAAGGCGGTTCGGCATCTATTTACCGGATTTGGAGCCGTGACTACCGCTGTTCGTTCCGAGCAATCGCTCAATGAAGTGCGTGTCGAACCGCCCGGCGACGAAATCAGGATCTGCCAGGATCCGGCGATGTAATGGGATGGAAGTCTTGATTCCTTCAATGACGAACATTTCGAGGGCGCGTTTCATGCGCCCAATCGCTTCCGTGCGGTCGCGGCCCTTTACGATGAGTTTTGCAATCATCGAGTCGTAGTACGGCGGAATCACTGCATCCGCGTATGCCGCCGAATCCACGCGTACTCCGGTCCCGCCCGGTGCCTGAAATGTCGTGATTCGACCTGCTGAAGGAACAAACGTCTCCGGGTCTTCCGCATTAATCCGGCATTCAATGGAGTGGCCCGTGAAATGGATTTCACCGACTGCGTCATCCAATTTCTCGCCTGCAGCGATCCGTATCTGCGCCTTAATCAGATCCGCGCCCGTCACAAACTCCGTCACCGGGTGCTCCACCTGAATGCGCGTGTTCATTTCAATGAAGTAGATCGATCCGTCCGTATCCATCAGAAATTCGACAGTACCGGCGTTGGTATAGCCTATCTTTTGCAAGGCTTTTACCACTTTTGCGCCCATTTCTTTGCGTACTTTCTGGTCCAGTACTGGCGACGGCGACTCTTCGATCAACTTCTGGTGGCGACGCTGGATGGAGCATTCGCGTTCGCCCAGATGAATAACCTTTCCGTGTTGATCCCCGAGCACTTGAAACTCGATATGCCTGGGGTTCTCAATGAATCTCTCCGCGTAAACATCCGGGGTACCGAATGCCTGTTGCGCTTCGCTACGCGCCGTCTCATAAGCGGAAAGCAATTCCTCCTGCTTCCGCACCACGCGCATGCCGCGTCCGCCGCCACCTGCCACCGCTTTCAGAATCAGCGGATAACCAATCCTTTCCGCTTCCTTCGCCAGTTGCTCTTCGCCTTCGATTGCGCCGTCGCTTCCGGGAATCGTCGGCAAACCCGCGTGCTTCACCTCGCGCCGGGCGCGGTCTTTTTCGCCCATCATTTCAATGATTTCGGGGCGCGGTCCGATAAAGGTAATTTCCGATGCTTCGCAAACCTTCGCGAAGTTCGCATTCTCAGACAAAAATCCATAACCGGGATGGATTGCGTCTACGTTGGTAATTTCGGCTGCGCTGATGACGTGGGGAATATTCAGGTAGCTTTCGCTGCTGCGCGGTGGTCCGATGCACACCGCTTCGTCCGCAAATCGCACGTGCAAGGAGTTTCGGTCCGCCTCTGAATACACCGCGACCGTCGAAATCCCCAGCTCTTTACATGCGCAGATGACCCGCAGGGCGATTTCCCCCCGGTTCGCTACCAAAATTTTGTTGAACATAGGGTTCGCCGCCTACTTCTTGCGGCTCGGTCGGATTCCAAACAACGGCTGCCCGTATTCCACCGGCTGGCCGTTCTCTACAAAAATACGCAACACTTCCCCGCTGCTGTCGGATTCAATTTCATTCATCAACTTCATCGCTTCCACAATGCACAAGGTCTGCCCGGAATCCACATAGTCGCCGACCTTCACGAATGGCCCGGTGCCCGGGCTTGGCGAAGCGTAAAACGTTCCAACGATCGGCGACTTCACCAGATGCATGTCATCCGTTTGCCTGGATTCCATCACCGGCGCTGCCGAAGATGCGGTCGTCGCAGACGCCGCACTACCAGACGGATTCGTCGCCCCCGCCACGATAATCTCCGGCGCAGACATGGCCCGAGTCGTGGTCATTGCCGCCCCGGACGACGGCTTCTTCAGCCTGATTCGCAAATCCCCGCGCGAATATTCGAATTCCTCCAGATTGTGCTCCGCCATGGTCTTCAGGAGCTGCTCGATCTGGTCCATTTCCGGGCTCACGGACGGCCCGCTAGCGGACGACTTCGAAGGCTTTTTACGTTTCATTCGTTTTTGTATTAGAGCTCTATGAAATCCCGCGAGGCGCGGGTCAAGACTTCGTGACGCCCCTCATGCACCGCGACGTCATCTTCGATTCGAATACCCCCAACCCCAGCTACGTACACGCCCGGTTCTATCGTAACTACGTTTCCCGAGGCAAGCAGTGTTTTCTGCCCCTTGGCCAGCCGAGGGTCCTCATGGACCTCCAGCCCCAAGCCATGTCCGGTGCTATGTACGAAATGCTGGTCCAAACGGTGAGCCGCCAGTACCCCCCTGGCCGCTGCGTCCACTTCTCCGCAGCTTTTCCCGGCCGCAACCTCGGCTATTGCCGCTGCTTGCGCTTCCAGGACGGCTTGATACCACATTCGAACTCGAGCCGGCGCTTTACCCACAAACACGGTTCGCGTGATATCGCTGCAGTATTTTCCGAGTATAGCACCCAGGTCTAGTACGACCAATTCATTTTTCCTCAATCGCTTAGCGGTTGGTCGCGCATGTGGCAACGCAGCACGCGCTCCGAAGGCCACAATGCTTTCAAACGCCGCGCCTGAGGCGCCTCTCTTGCGCATCTGGTACTCAATTTCGGCTCCGATCTCAATTTCTCGCACTCCCGGCTTCAAGAGGCCTATCGCAGACGTCACAACTTCGCTCGCGAGAATCGCCGCCTTACGCATTTGCGCCAACTCTGACGCATCTTTCACCGCACGCAGGTTTTGCACCACGCTCGCTACCTTTTCGAGCCGTATTCCGCCTCCCAATGCCTTCTTAAGCGCTTCTCCCTGATTCACGGTCAGCTGATTCGGGTCAAACCCTACCCTCCGGTTCTTCCGCTGCTTCAGGACCTCTCCGCACGTCCGGTAAAGCCCGTCTTTCTGCAGAACCACCTTTACTCCGTTCAATTCTTCTGCAGCTTGTACCGTAAACCGGCCATCTGTTACCAACACCATTCCCTTTCGATCGACCAGCAGCACCCCAGATTCGCCCGTAAACCCAGTCAAGTAATACCAGTCGGCCGCGTTGGTAATCACCAGCGCGTCCAATTCGTGCTTCTGGACTAGCTTCCTTAACTTCGTGCTTCGAATCGAATGAGGTGTATGCATAAAAAAATCGAGGAGACCGTAGTCTCCTCGATTTCTCCTGAAGTTGAAAGTGTTTCTACGTCCGTTTTGGCGGACCGGGAATTATCCAGGGATGATTCTCGGCGTCAGGAAGAACAGAAGTTCCTGCGACGAAACCGACACGTTGGTCCGCTTGAAGAGGTTTCCGATGATCGGCCAGCTGCCGACGATCGGGGTCTGGGTGATGTCCACACGCTGCTGGGTGACGATGATGCCGCCAACCACGAACGTGCCGCCATCGGGAACGGTTACCTTCGTCTCCGCCGATTGCGTATCGAGTGCCGGGATGCCCTGCACGCGGGTGATACCGTTGTCGATCTGCGTGTTTTCAACGACCACGTCCATGAACACCGTGCCTTCGGCTGTAATCTGCGGTGTCACTTCCAGTTTCAACACTGCGTCGATGTACTGCACCGAAACCGTGTTGTTGATGGTGGTCTGAATTGGAATTTTCGTACCTTGTTTCACCGTTGCTCGTTCGTTGTTCTGCGTCACCACTCTCGGCTTCGAGAGCAGTTTGCCGACGCCCTTTGCTTCCGCGGCGGTGATAAAGAAGTCGATCGCGAAATTCGGCGAACGGTGTGAAAACCCGAAGCCGGAAGTCGGCGAGCCGGCGCTGAACGAAGTGTTCAAAGGCAAGCCCGATGAGACTCCGTTGCCGGAGGTCGATCCGCTCGGGAACGATACTGGCGCCGGCGGAATTCCTGGTCCCGTCGTCACGCCGCTGCCTCCAACAGCCGGCACACCCGAGAACAAGGAGCGGCCGCTGGTGGTGGTGCCCGCGAAACCAAGTTCCGTACCGATATCCTGTGCAAACGAACGCGACGCGGAAACCACGCGTGCTTCGATTTCCACCTGCTGTGACTTGCGGTCCAACTGGTGAATCAGGTTGTCGATCACCGGGATGGTTGCAGGAATATCATGAATGATAAGCTGGTTTGAACGGTCATCGGAAAGAATGTCGCCCTTCGGCGTCAGGAATTTCTTGAGAGTCGCGGTCAATGTGGCGGCTTTTGCGTAGCTCAGAACGCGCGTCACGGTGACCGGTGGAGTCGCATCGTTCTGCGCTTTCTCTAAATCGCGGAAACCCTGAGCTTCCTTCGTCAATGTTTCGCGAGTTGCAATCCGAAGCACGTTGCCATTGAGCTGCTTGTCGAGCCCGTTGTTCTGCAGCACGATATCGAGCGCCTGATCCCAGGGAACTTCGTCCAGCACAATCGTCAGTGTGCCCTTCACCGCGGGATCCAGCACCACGTTTAGCCCGCTGATTTCGTGAATCAGCCGGAAGAAGTCGCGAAGATCTACGTCCTTCAGATTCACCGAAATTGGTTCGCCCGTGTATTTACCCGATGCCGCTGCCGGCGTCATCGTGGCGGATTGCGGCGCTGCCGGAGCAACCGTCGCAGCCGCGTTGCCCGCCTGTTGAACAGCCTGCTGTGCAGCCTGCTGTGCAGAAGCTTCTTCGGGCTTCGCGGGTTGATTGTTTCCTGCGAACGAACCGAACATCGCGTTGCCATTCGTCAACGAAGTCGGAAGCGCAAACCGTGGTGCCGTAACACTCAGCATCGATGCTTCATGCCGACCAGCGGTGAGCGGCGCCGCAGCGGAATAATGCACTGCCGGCTTCGACTCGTTCCCGGCCGTTACCGTAGTATTCGCCTCATTGCCCGTCCCTGCGTCTGACGGAGCATCAAAGTAAATCACCAGAGCGCTGCCGTCGCGGCCAATTTGATACGTCGCTGCAGTCGTAAGATCAATTACCACGCGCGCCACGTCGGGACGGTATTGTCCGAGACGGACTCCGCGAACCGGCGCCGAGACGCCAGGGATCACGGTCTTCTGCACCGCCATCCGCGTGCTCGCAAAATCGAGCACCAATCGATCAGGATTGTGCATCCGGACCGCCCGCGCATCGAGCTTGCCTTCGCCTTCGACGCGCACGCTTGCGCGCTGCGAAGCTTGTGCCACCGCCACGCTCGAGATCACCGCAGCGTTCGCCAACGTTTCAGCGGACTCCTGCGTCTGTGCCAGCACTGGCGCTGCACTCCACACCAGGCTGGCAAGGATTAGGCAGCCATTCCGTACGGCCGGCCGGTTCGTCTTCATTGCTGTTCTCCTGCACTCGAATAAAGTCTCTTGTTCACTTGTCGCTCGACAGGCTTGCCGAACGCATCCTTGCCTTCTTCATGGAAGGTCACGCCTTCCATCGAAATCTTTTCTACTGTTCCGTCAAAGAGCTTGTCGCCCTCGCGCAGAAAATAAGTCCGCTGCTGTGGATTGGCGACGACCGCAATCATTCCGTTGCTCGACTTGACGATTCCGTCGAGCCGCAACGTGCCAATCTGCAACCCAGGCTTGCCTGGCGGAAGATTCTTGGCCATCGCATCCTGATCTTTCTGCCTCCCGATCAGTGATTCGAATGGATCGCGCCGCGCGACTTTCTGCTCGCTCGCCGCTGGTTTCTTGTCCGCTACCGTCTTGGCCGTCGGCGCCGTTGACTTGGCGTGCGCTTTCGGTGCGCTCTTCGCGCTGGACTTGGCGGCCGGCTTTGACTGCGCTGGCGCTGGCGCCGTTTGTCCGCGCATTCCCGGCGCGGCAAGCAGCGTGATCCCTATTGCTAGTGTCATCAGAGGACGCATAGTTTGCTCATTCACGCTCAATTTTTCGCTCCCGGCTTGGCAGCCGCTGCTGCCGGGGTTGTGTCAGCCGGTTTCGTAAAATAGGTTGTTGCCGTAAATACTCCGCTTACAGTCGTTCCCGGACGCAGGGTGTAGTGCGCTGCTTTCGATTTCTCCGGATCCGCAAACTCCAGGTCGCCCACGTTGATGATTCGCGACAACCGGCTCAAGCGGCCAAAGAAATCCAAAACGTTGAAGTACGGCCCGTCGGCCTGAATTTCAAATGGCATCTCGTAATAGTTGTTGTCCTTCGGAACTACGGCTTTTGCCACCAGGCGGCGAATTTCGACGTTCGACGAAGATGCCGCACCTTGCAGCAATCGGATGAATTCGTCCGTTTCCTTTTCTTCCGGAACGATGGTCTTCAGGGTATCCAGCTGCTTTGAAAGCGCATCCATCTGCTGCTTCAATTCTCCGTACCGTTGCTTGTACACTTGAAGCTGTTGCACTTCCTGCGTCAGTTGCGAACGCTGCAGGAAAGCCTTGTCCACTTGATCTTTTTCCTGCGCAACCGGTGAAAACGGCAGGTAAATTCCCAGCAGCACCAGGACCACCGCAATCGCCGCGGCTACCAGGCCCTGCATGATCACCGACATATCTCTTAAGGGATTGGCCATGGCGCTCTCCTATCCCTTCTTCGCGGGCGCAGCGGCCGGCGCGGGCGCGCTGGCCGGTCTGGCCTGCGTCGCATTGGGATTAATATCTGCGTGCAGCTTGAACATGAAAGTCTGAACGCTCTTATTGTCTTGTTGGGTCGACTCTTCGATTTCAACCTTGTCAAAGTATCCCGATCGCTTCATCGCCGTGATGAAATTCGCTACGGAGTTGATCGAAGCCGCCGAACCGGTGATGTTCAATGTGTCGCCCTTGCGGATCATGTCGGTAAGCCACAGATTTTCGGTCCGCGAAACCGTGTTGGCCACCATGTCCAGCAATTCCTGGCCGCCCGTGCGATCTCGTTGCAGCTTCTCGATCGTGTCCACGCGAACTTGCAGAACCTGTTTCTGCTTTTCGAACGATTCCACTTGCTGCTTGATGCTTTGCAGTTCCGTCTTCTGCGCCTGCAACTGCTTAATCTTGTTGTTTTCGGCGGTCAGTTGGCTCTGGTAGGAAAAGTACAAGTATCCAAGCACCAGTCCGCCAAGCAGTAGCCCGGCTCCGATGAACACCACCGGCAGGGCCGCTCCCGTATCTACTGGGCGTCTTGCCGCCTTTGGTCGCTGTTGTCCGAGAAGGTTTATGCGGATCATGGCTAGTCGAAGCTCCTCAACGCCAGCCCCACGGCAATTGCCAGCCGCGGCGCCATTTCTCGAATCTGATCGTCACTATGCTTGCCGGGGTTAATCAGCACCTTGCGGAACGGATTCAGTTCCTCAACCGGCATGGCAAATTCTTCTCTCAGCAGGTCCACCAATCCCGGAACGCGCGCTGTTCCGCCCGCTACCAGGATTCGCTGAATGTTTTCGCCGCTCGCCGTTGCGCGGAAAAAGTCGAACGTCTTCTGGATTTCCAGCGTCAGAATGTCGCTCACGCTGCGCAGAATCTGCTGCTTCTGCTCGTCCGTTACGCTCGGCAGCGTCTCGCCCTTCTTCAGGCGTTCCGCATCTTCGAAGCTCAAGTCCAGTTCCTTCTGTAGCGCATCCGTGTACTGGTTGCCGCCGACGCTGACGTCGCGCGTAAACAGTGGAATTCCGCCGCGCACGATGTTGATGTTCATCACGCTCGCGCCAATATTCAGCAGTGCTACCGTCTGCCCCGCGTCTGGTTCGTAGTTGATCTCAAAGCAGTTCTGCAACCCGAAGGCGTCGATGTCCACCACCACCGGCGTCTTCCCGGCCTGCGCCAGCACGTTGGTGTGGTTCAAAATTTTGTCTTTCTTCACGGCTACCAGCAGCACGTCCATCTGTGAATCCATGGATTCCAGAAGCTGGTAGCTCAAATTCACGTCGGCGATGTCGAACGGAATGTGCTGGCTAGCTTCAGCCGGAATCCGGTCATAGAGCTCTTCTTCGCTCATCGGTGGCAGCGGCACTCGTTTCACGATCACCGAGTGTCCTGAAACCGACGTCGCCACATTCTTCGTCTTTATGCTGGCTGAATCGAAAATCCGGCTGATCGCGTTCGCTACTTGCGGCGCGTCCATGATGGCGCCGTCCACCACCGTGTCCGGTGCCAGTGACTCCATGCCAAAGCTCACCAGCTCATATCCGGCTTTGGTGTTCTTGAGCTCCACAGACTTGATGGAGCTCGAACCGATATCCAGTCCAACTAGCTGCTTGCTTTTTTTTCCGCCGAATAACATCTCGCAGCCCCTTTATTCTTTCGCCCTGCTAACTCCGCCTTGCCCACTTCTCACTTTTCCCGAAAAATCCTGCTCGACTACCTTCTCCGCGCGTGCGCTTGACTCATCTTGCGTTCCATCCAGCGATCCAGAATGGTCTTACGCAGTTTCCAACGATTACCGAGTTTGAATGCGGGTATTTCGCCCTCCGTGATGTAACGGTACAGGGTATCCGGGCTGATCCCCAGATACTGCGACGCCTGCCGCACATTCATCACTTCTCGCGATTCACTCACGGAGAACGCCACCCCGGCGATCAATTTGCTTCCCGAACTTTTGTCTTTTACGCAGCTCTTTGAACTGCAGCGAACTTTTTTTTCAGAGCGCGTGCCGTGTCAGCGTTATCCCATCCCGAATCTCTTACGGTCAAGGATTTAACACCCGCAGTTGTCCTAAGAATACGGGCAATCTTAGGCAATCGTGGGGTTATTCTAGGCACGCTACCCCACATATCCGCACACGCTACCGCGGTTACTACCATTAGTAGTGGTTTTTCAGATTTTTCCGGCCTGTCCTAAAGTACGGTTATCGTTTCCCATCCGGTCTTTCAGGTTCTTTCATTCCATCACACGGTATTAGGGTTGTTTCATCCGAACCTACCTCGTTTTCTCGGTGCTATACTCGCGCCGTCAATTCCATTCACAAACTCGAGGCCATCATGAAATTCTCCTGGTTTGCCGCTGTCATTTCCCTCTGCTTTCCGGCCGCACTGCTATTTGCAAAACTTCATTCGCCGGGCTCATCCTCCCAGGGCTATCTTTTCGTCGCCAATCAGGGCGACCACACCGCTCTGCTGATTAATCTCGATTCCAAAAAAGTGGAAGGCAGGGCGGGGGTGGACATCAACGGCCACGAAGTCGCCGTTTCTCCTGATCGCCACTATGGTTTCGTTCCCATCTACGGAAATTCGGGCGTCGGCAAACCTGGCACCGACGGAGCAACCGTTCAAGTAGTTGATCTCAACCTAGCGCGCACGGTCCGCCTCATCGACCTCGGCAAACCAGTTCGCCCGCACTGTGCAAAATTCGGCCCCGACGGAAATCTCTATGTTAGTGCCGAACTCGACAAAGCCATCTATATCGTCGAACCCGCAACCGGAAAAATCATCGGCAAGGCTCCCACTGGCGCAAACGAATCACACATGCTCGTGCTCACTCCTGACGGTCAGCGAGCCTACACTGCAAACGTCGGCGAAGGATCCGTTAGCGTGGTCGATCTTCGAAAACGGTCGCTTATCACCGTCATTCCGGTCGCAAAAATCGTTCAACGCATTTCCATTTCGCCGGACGGAAAGTCCGTCTTCACCCACGATCAGCAGACACCGCGCATCGCCGTCATCGACACCGCAACCAACCAGCTCACTCACTGGATCGACCTTCCAGACACCGTCTACTCTTCGCAGCCAACTCCGGACGGAAAACTCCTCATCGCCAACGCACCCTCGGGTAAATTGTTTGTAATTGATCTTGCGACGGAAAAAGTCGTAGCGAACTTCCCGATTCCGCCCGCCGTAGGCGCCATCGCCATTGACGCTTCCGGCTCGCACGCTTACGTCAGTTGCCCGGCGCACGGCTCCATCGAAACCTTGAACCTTCGCGAAAATAAAATGGAAGCGCCCATCGCGCTTACCACCGGCGTGGACGGTTTGCAGTGGATTGCGTCACTTCCGTAGCGGGAAATTCTATTCCGACAAGCACTACATCTTGATTTCGCTGACCTGAATCATCGCTTGTGCGTTCGTATAGTTCGGAACATCTGAAAAGATCGCTGGTGAATGCGGACCAAACGAAGACTGAAAAGCTTCTACCGAATGAAAAACCAGATGTCCGATAGCAATAAACGGAGCAGGTACTCCCGGCATACCTCCCGCAATGCCGTGGTCAACCGCCATCCCTTTTTAGGGCTTTTCCAAGCAAACCCTGCACCAGCGCCATATGTTTCGTGCAGTAGTAGTCGATATCGAATTTCGCGCTCGGGCCGTTTGGATAAAACACGCTTACTTTGATTATCGCCGTCTCCCCGTGCAGCCAGCATCCGCAACGATCAGATGCCCAACTTCTTCCACATCTCCGCCACCCGATGTTTCGTCGCATGGTCCATTAGAATTTCATCCGGCCATGGCCGCTCAAACCCTTCGCTCTTCCATTTGCGTGTTGCATCCACGCCCATCTTCGAACCGAAATCCTGTATCCGCGTCGCGTGATCCAGTGTATCCATTGGCCCCAATGAAAACTGCACATCCCGCTCCGGATCGATCGCGCACAGCGCTTTCCATACCACTTCGCTGTAGTTGTGCACATCCACGTCGTGATCTACTACCACGATCACTTTCGTGAACATCGCTTGCCCCAGCGACCAGATTGCATTCATGACCTTTCGCGCGTGACCAGGATACGATTTCCGGATCGCCACAATCATCAAATTGTGAAAAATTCCTTCCGCCGGCATGGCCACATCCACAATTTCCGGATATTGCATCTTCATCACCGGCAAGAAGACGCGCTCCACCGCGTACCCCATGTAAAAATCTTCTTGCGGCGGCGGCCCGACCACGGTTGTCAGGTAAATCGGATCCTTCCTATGCGTAATGCACTCCACATGAAATACCGGATACTGGCCTTCCAGCGAATAAAATCCGGTATGATCGCCGAACGGACCTTCCGTCCGCATTTCGCTCAAATTCACATAACCTTCCAGCACAATTTCCGCATGGGCTGGCACTTCCAATTCATTCGTCTCGCACTGCACCATTTCCACCGGCTCTTTGCGCAAAAATCCCGCGAACATCATTTCATCTAGGTCTGGCGGAATCGGCAACATCCCCGAAAGCGTCGTGGCCGGATCGCATCCAATCGCCACGCTCACCGGAATTCTTCCCTCCGGATTTTTTTCGCGCGCTCGCCGGAAATGTTCCGCTCCGTGCTTTTGCGTCTGCCAATGCATCCCCGTCGTCCGCTCGTCGTACACCTGCATCCGGTACATTCCGACGTTACGTTTCCCATTCTCCGGATTTTTCGTGAACACCAGCGGGAAAGTGATAAACCGTCCGCCGTCCTGCGGCCAGCATTTCAAAATCGGAAAATCGGAAAGATTTACGTCGCTGCCCTTATGAATCAACTGCTTGCAGTCGCCATCCTTCACACTCTTCGGGAAGAATGATCCCAGCTCCGCCAGCTTGGGCAACATTTTGATCTTGTCGAACAGTCCCTGCGGTGTCTTGGTATCCAGAAATCCGCGAATCCGCGCCGCCACTTCATCCAGTTCTTCCACTTCAAAAGCCATGCACATCCGCTTCACGCTTCCGAACGTGTTTACCAGCAGCGGATATCGCGACCCCTTGGGCTTTTCAAACAGCAGCGCTGGACCCACACTATTCTTCGCTCGGTTCGGATCACGCGCGATCCGCTGTGTCACTTCCGTAATCTCCAGCTCCGGATCAACTTCCGACTTCACGCGCTTCAGTTCGCCCGCCCGGTCCAGCGCCTTCACAAATTCCCGCAAATCGCGATACGCCACTTTGCCTCCACACTAGTTGAATCTACCCGATTATCGGCGATATCTACTTCCAGGGATTCAGTATCTCGCCGTGAAATCCGCTGAAACCTTCTTCGTCGCGTGTCACCAACGTCAGGCCATGCACCTGCGCGCAGGCTGCCTGGAATGCGTCCATGATTGCCATTCGCCTGCCGTTTTTTTCGCTTCGCACCAGCACTTGCGCCCACACTTTTGCTACCAGCTCATCGACGGATAAAATTCTGCCCTCAAACCGCTCTTCCAGAAAATCCGCGACCCATTTCTCGAGAGCGTTCCTCCGCGCGCCCACCTCGAGCCTCTCCAGCCCATACCTCACTTCGGCGAGCGTCGCGGCGCTCAGAAACAGGAAATCTTCCTCAGCCGCGTTTAGCCATTGCACCACGGCTTTATTCGGCTGTGCTTTCGTCAGCTCTGAAACCACATTGGTATCAAGAAGGAATTTCAAAGATCGATCTCGCGCGCGGCGTCTTTTAGTCGCTCAATCTTGATTCCCGAACCGCGCAACGGCGAGTTCATAAAAAACTCCAGCAAGGTTCCCTTCCGCTTCGTCTTTCGTTCCCAGTCTTTCTTGGAAACCACCACCACCGCATCCTCGCCGCGCCGTGTAATCCGCTGCGGCCCCTCTTCTTCCGCTTTTTGTAACACCTCGCTAAACTTCGCTTTGGCTTCCGCAACCGTCCATATGGACTTTGCCATGCCGGGCCTCCTATATAGTCATAATGGTCATTATAGTCATTTGATCGTCACAGTCAATCTTCGCAACGTTGGGATAGATTTGCTCGTTCACCTGGTTGGCATTAGAATCCAGCCTCTTTCGGAGGCCACATGAAGACACTCGCACTTCTCGCCGCTCTTGCTCTATTCTCGCCGGCGCTGCTGGCGCAAGGTGCCCCGCCGCAAGGTTCCGCCGACAAACCCTACGTCATGGAGTACTACTACAAGGTAAGCTGGGGTCACCAAAAGGAATTTTTAGATCTCTTCCTGAAAAATCATTTTCCAATTCTGCAGAAAATTAAGGAATCAGGCCGCATCCTTGCTCTCAAAATCGAAACGCCATCCAATCATATGACCGAAGAATCGCGGTGGGACTATCGCGTCACCATCACCTACAAAAATTCCACGGTCGCCACCACCAGCAATCCCGACGAAGAAGCCATCGTTCACAAACTCTATCCCGACCAGGCCGCCTACAATCGCGAAGAGCAGCGCCGCTTCGAGATTCTCCTCGCCCACTGGGATCTTCCCGTAGCCGACATCACCCCTGCGCAAAAATAGCCGTGCCGAATAACTCATCGCTCGATTTCGGTACCCTGCAGTTCGAACGCGGACGGCAACTCGTGTTTGGCAGCGTAAGGCTCGTATTCGCGCTAAAATGGCTAGGTGCTGCCGCGGTCAGAAGTTGAGCGCCAGCCAAAATCCATGCCTCGCATCTACCTCGATCACAACGCCACCACACCTGTCGAACCCGCAGTACTCGACGCCATGCTTCCCTATTTCTCCGCCGACTTCGGAAACGCCGCGTCCATCCACACCCCCGGGCAGCGCGCCCGTGCCGCCGTCGAAACCGCTCGCGAACAGGTCGCCGCGCTCATCAACGCCCGTCCCCAGGAGCTGGTCTTTACCAGCGGCGGCACCGAATCCGACAATCACGCCATTTTCGGCATCGTTCGCAATCATCCCGGCGCCACCAAACACATCGTTACCACGCAGATCGAACACGAAGCCGTTCTCAACACCTGCCAATCGCTCGAAAAAGATTCCACCGGCGCGATCGAAGTCACCTACCTTCCCGTCGATTCAAACGGCCTCGTCGATCCCGAAGCCGTCCGCGAGGCCATTCGGCCGCAAACCGCGCTCATCACCGTCATGCACGCCAACAACGAACTCGGCACCATCCAGCCGCTCGAACAAATTGGCAAGATCGCCGCACAGAACGACATTTTCTTCCACGCCGACGCCGTTCAATCCGCCGGGAAAATTCCGGTCGACGTCAACGCGCTCAGCGTCGATCTTCTCGCTCTTTCAGGCCATAAGTTCTACGCACCCAAAGGAATCGGCGCACTCTACATTCGCGGCGGCACCCGCCTTCGCCAACTCCTTTTCGGTGGCCACCATCAACGCGGCTTCCGGCCCGGCACGGAAAACGTTCCCGGCATCGTCGGTCTCGGCAAAGCAGCGGAAATCGCTCGCGCAAAACTCTCCGAAGACGCCGCTCGCGTTTCGTCGCTACGAGACGAACTCGAACGCGAACTCCTCGGTCGTATCCCCGATTCGCGCGCAAACACCGAGTCCGCTCCGCGCACTCCCAACACGACCAACATTACTTTTCCCGGCATCGAAGGCGAAGCGCTTATCATCGCGCTTGATTTGAAAGGCCTCGCCTGCTCCACCGGTGCCGCCTGCTCTTCTGGCGCCGTCGAACCTTCTCACGTCCTCACCGCCATCGGCCTCTCTGCCGAAGACGCTCGCGCCTCCATCCGCTTCAGTCTCGGCCGCCACACCACACAAAGCGAAATCTCCGCCGCTCTCGAAATCGTCCCCGCCGCCGTCGCCCAACTCCGTCAACTCTCCCCGGCTTACCAAAAATAAGCTCGGCTCTGCGATAAATCGGCAAGGGATCGATGGACATCGAAGATTATTTGCGTAGCGGATTCTTGATGATGGTTTCAGAAATTACATCCGAGCCAATGCAAAGAAATTGAATCTGCTGTGGAAAACTACCCCTCGGAGCAGAACCTGTTCCGAAAGCAAGTATATGCACAGGCAGGCAAGCGGAAAGATAGGATGCACATAGCGTCTCAAGGGCCTCCACGCGTACTCGAAGCCCAGAGCAAAAATCAAGGCGAACGGAAGCAACGTGCCGATAACGATCCTTCCGGATACGAAATAAGGCAGAGTACGCGAAGGATAAAAGCACCCGTGGAAATCATAGAGCAACGATATGAATGCCAGAAACAGCACGGACCCGAACAATAAACCAACTGATAGCACTTTGAATATTCTCGCCGTTTCATCGGAGTTCTCTCGCCTAAGCGAAGCAGCGCACGCGCCCACCATGACGACTGTGAGACATATGTAGATCGCGTCCCCAATCGGCGAATGCATGGGAACACCTCCCCATAGGAACTCGCCTCGCCAGTAGCTTTCGGTTAGGGTCTTTAAGAAATACGACAATCCTTGCAACGAGAAAATTGGGTGATTCCACACCTCCGTGCGGGGCATCAATGTCCAACCTAGGTATGCTGTCTTCGCCTTGGAGCCCGTAATGTCCCCCATCACGAGCAAATTTCGCCCCATCCAAAGCAGGGCCGGCGTTGATCCTGCCACCATGGCGGCGGCCATTATTGCTAGAGCCGATTTGCCGTTTCGCTTGCCAACTTCTGATCTGAAAATTACGTACCCGATAAATGCGACTGCCCCGAACATAACGAAGTTCGATACGTCCGTAAGAAAGGCGACCGACGCAAGAAGCGACGCTGCAATCATTTCGATCTGCCATCCCGAGCCTCGCTGCAAAGCACTAACCAATAGCAGCAGTACCAGTGCAGCGAGCAACGGAGATAATATGTCTCGATTCATGCCGAAGAACACATCCTGAGGGAATACGGCCAGCAACGCCGGAACTGCGATTGGCATGAACTTTTGCGCCGGAAATAGGGTCTTGGTGAACAGGTATGCTATGTAAACAAAGATGCCGTAGAGCGCTGCGCCAAGTCCACGCGTCCAGTACGCAAGCCGCCAATTCACCAACCCAAGGAGTTCCCCCAATTTATGCCACGCACCTGCGACCGCGTAATATACCGGCGGCGACTGCGCCTCAATGTTTTTCTCGGTGGTCCAGTAGCGAAACACTCTTTCATAAATCTTGGATCGTCGTTCCGCAGACATTGCCAGTGGCGGTGAATCCATTTTTGTACTTGCCAGCACACTCGATGGAAACAAATATTCCGGAGATCCATAAAGTGCGAACGTGTCCGCCATCACTGGATCGGATCCCGGCAAATCGTGCGTCGGCGAGTACCCATGTGCATAGCGGTGAATCATGTCGTAGTGATCTTGTTCGTCCACTTGATTGAATAGCGGAAACCCCATAGAGAAGATTAGTACCCGCAATACAGCGGCTATGCACAATGCCCCTACGATCCACCTTTGTCGCCGAAAAAGCATACAGTCAATTCCGGCCGTCCCAATCGTCGTGAGTCCGGCTGCTTTCGAATCTTTTGACTCTTTTTCTCTACTCATGAATTATCAAACTAACACGCACTTTCCCAAGTAATCAAAACGCCCCATCTCGCCGTGCCTTCCTTGATACTTTGATACTTTCGATTTTCGGTCAGCATCCGTTAGAGCATTCCGTTCTCGAAAGAATTTTCCTCAATCTCTTCGTCTCCGCTACGACTGCATTTCGGCAGAGGCTCTCAGTGAATTCTTCGTTGCGCGAGCGCCGCTCTCACAGTAGGATTTTGCGATCGACGGCATTTCAGGTTGGCTTATCGTTTACCGCATAGACTCGATAGATGTTCGGTTCAAGTTAATTGTTCATCGGTCCAGCGATGTACCGCCGGGTAATTCCATGTCTGCCAGGTTCGCTGCAGTTCTCGCATGCCTGGCTCTAGCCCCGTGCGGCAATTGGCTTGATCGAAGGCAACGTTCGCGGATACAACAGCGACTCGCAACACGTCAACGCCAATTTCGGTCGGCGGCGTTCTCATCGACTATCAATCCAGCCTTCCGTAACTCGTTCCGCGTTCAGCGACAAATCTTCGCAAAACCGAAAGCTTCGAGCCTTCCATAGCGTTGGAGCACAGAAAAATGCCAAAAACCCAAGAAGTCACCAGCAAGCCCTCCGAGCCAGAAAAAGTTTCTGCCTACATGGCCCAGCTGAAACATCCTCTGAAACACGTCGTCCAGGATTTACGTGAAATCATCCTGACCACGCACGAAGACATCGGCGAAGAGGTCAAGTGGAATGCTCCGACCTTTTTTTACTCCGGAAGAATGAAGCCGACCAATCCCAAGGAATACAAGCGCTACATCGTAGTCTTCAATTTGTTCAAGAAAGACTGCATCCGCCTGGTGTTTCCCAGCGGCGCAAGAGTCCAGGACCAATCCGGACTGCTCGAAGGCGACTACGCCGACGGACGGCGCCTCGCCATGTTCCACAGTCCTGCCGAGGTAAAGTCCAAGGAGAAATCTCTACGTTCCGTCATCACCAAATGGTTGAAGCTTCTCGAAAAATAAGTCCTACCCGCGGTCGCTGCCTGTGACTTGCTTCCATTTTTACGTGCCCTGCCATTTCAGACCATCTTATCGATCGATGGGGGCGCACCCGTCTCGGCGCGCCGGGCATGTCTTTAAATATTCATATTCAGATGGCTTGGTTTGAAATAAAGTGCAGTTGGTGCTCGGGCGAATTCAGCCCTCTCTTACGGGAGCAATAACGATGTCACTCAATCTCTACAAATTCGCAAAATACGCGTTTGCCTCGGCCGTTGCCTTGTCCGTTCTCGTGTCCACCGCTCCGGCTCAACAGACTGCCAGCGCCTCCCCAAGCGACTCATTCTGGATCGACTTCTGGTCCAAGCCGCGCCCCGCCATCTTCGGCGCCGAGGAAGACGCCTTCAACCAGAACATGAAAGAAGTTTTTTTCGCCAGCAACGATGACGACAAGCCTTCCAATCCCGCCGCTCTCGAGGACAACGTTCGTTGGCTCAAGGATCATCCCAACGTCCGCTTCTTCATCGACGGTTACGCTTCGAAGCGCGGTTCCACCGACTACAATCTTTCTCTGTCTAAGCGCCGGGCAGACTGGGCAAAACGTCAACTCATCGCTCGCGGCATTCCTGAAAACCGCATCGTTCTCGCCATTGGCTGGGGCGAACTCTATCCAACCTGTGTCGGCGACGATCTCGACTGCCGCGCCAAGAATCGCCTGGTCCGCTTTACGTACATTCGCAACTAACAAACAGTTTTGGAATTCGCTCGTCTAGCTGGTGCGCCCCACACGCGCTGGGTACGGCGGCAAGTGGAGACTGTTCTTGAGGCGCTCCGACCCTTTCTCCTGACTTGGTGCTCTCGCGCAAAAAAAACCAGCTCCGGAGGGCGGCGGTCCATAGCCCAGTCCGTCAGGACTGGGGTCAACCGCAACTCGCGTTTCCGAGAGCTGTAGGCGCGGCACATCCTCTCAGCTTCCAAACCGTCCCGCCGATTTGAGTTCTCCCCTCAATTTGACAGAGAATCCTCGCCACATCATCATCAACCAAAAACCCGCCAACGAGGAGCCACCTGTCATGCGTAGCCGCATTGATTCGTTCACGCACCACTCGTCCGCTGTACAGCCGAGCAATCTCAAACCTCTGCTCTTCACATTAATGGTCGCTCTTGCCCTTTTTGCTTTCGCGACTCCCACTCTTGCCACCGAAAAGAGCCGACGCCATGGCGGCCGTCAACAAATTCGTAGACAGCTTCAACAAAGGCGACGTCAAAGCCGTCGCTGCCGCCTGCACCGAGGAAGCTTCCATCCTCGACGAGTTTCCGCCCTACGAATGGCACGGTGCTGGCGCTTGTGCGAAATGGACCGCCGCCTACGACGCCGACGCCAAAAAGAATGGCATTACCGACGGCATCGTCACCCTCGGCACTCCCCGTCACGTTGCCGTCTCCGCCGACCGCGCCTACGTCGTCGTTCCCGCCAACTACAAATTCAAGCAGAACGGCAAACCGGTTCAGGAAATCGGCTCGACTCTCACCGTCGCCCTGCAAAACACCTCCGCCGGTTGGCGCATCACCGCTTGGTCGTGGGCCAAACACTAGAGGCGAACCGTAGCGCCGCCATTTCACTCGCTCCTCGCCTCATTCCGATTCCTTGCCTTCATGCGCGGAACCGCGTCACCGATCATTCCCCAACATCTAGCGACTTGAATCTGGCATCGTCCTGTCGTCGCAGGCGCAAAATGGAAACACAACCTCGAACCAAGCTGATTCCATTCGATCCCAAAGCTTTGTAGCACCGCATTCTTTCGCTGCAGCAAATCCGCCAACAAATCCCCTCAGTCCTTTACATCCCGTACTTAGAAACGGTTCAATCTAACTTTTTTAGAATGAATACTTTAAAAAGGGGAGGCTCGCCAACGGTCTCGACTCACGAGCCACGGTTCACGCACCTCGCCACACTCCCAATAAAACACGATGCCAATGGCCACATGCCGCGCCTTCGCGCTAAAATAAGGAATCACACCAAAATCAACAATGTCCACGCAGACTGAATTCGATACCCTTCCCGCCCACTCGGAGCCGCAGCCAGGCCTCGTCGCCGTCGCCATGTCCGGCGGCGTGGACTCTTCCACCGTCGCCGCCGTACTCCAGGAACAGCGCCGTCCCATCATTGGTCTCACCATGCAGCTTTGGAATCAGCGCCGCCTTCCCGAACTGCAAGGCGACGGCCCAGCGCAGCACCGCTGCTGCTCGCTCGACGATGTGTACGACGCCAAGCGCGTGGCGCAACACCTTCGTTTTCCGCACTACGTCGTCAACTTCGAACACCAGTTCGAGGAGCGCGTCGTTCGTCCCTTTGTGCAGGACTATCTGAGCGGCCGCACCCCCATCGCCTGCACCAACTGCAACACCGACGTGAAGTTTGAACCTCTCCTCCGCATGGCTCGGCAGATCGGCGCAGATCGTCTGGCCACCGGGCACTACGCCCGTATCCGCCGCGACGACATCACCGGACGTTTCCAGCTTCTCCGCGCTCTCGATCCCTCCAAAGACCAGTCCTATTTTCTTTGGGGACTTTCGCAGGACCAGCTTTCCCGCAGCGAATTTCCTCTCGGCGAACTCTCGAAGGACGAAGTCCGCGAAATCGCTCGCCGCACCGCTCTGCCAGTCGCCGAAAAGCCGGAAAGCATGGAACTTTGTTTCGTCCCGAATGGCAACTATGTCCAGTTCATTCACGCCTACGCATCGGAAAACAAAATTCCACTCAGCTCCGATGACGGCGAGATCGTTTCCGAATCCGGCGAAGTTCTCGGCCGCCACAACGGCGTCCACAATTTCACCATCGGTCAGCGCAAAGGTCTCGGCTTCTCCACCGGAAAGCCTCTCTACGTTCTCTCGATCGACACGGAAAAAAATCGCGTGGTCGTCGGTGACGACGATTCGCTTCGCACCACTACCTTCGAAGTCAGAAACGTGAACTGGGTCTCCATCGCCGAACCCACCGCGCCCATTCGCGCCCTAGTAAAAATTCGCCACAAGCACGAACCCGCACCCGCCACCGTAGAAGCGCTGTCAGACCGAGGCGGAGCCGCGAACCGCGCACGCATAACTTTTGACAGCCCGCAGCGCGCCGTAACGCCGGGCCAAGCCGCCGTTTTTTACGCAGTTGTGCACGCGCCCGAGTCGTCGTCGTTGGCTTCCTCCGCGGGTGCCCCACCCCCGTTTTCTGACGGTGGGTCCGTAGTCCTAGGCGGGGGCTGGATCCGATGAGAGGGTTTTGTAGCGGCCGTCTTCTGAGGCGGGCGTTTTTTCCCCGGTTTTCGTTCGTGGATGCAACGTAGGTTTGAATCGCTTGCCAACTCATCCGACGCCGTAGGCCTCAAATCCCGTTCTTGTCCATCGGCCCGTATCGTTGCCCCACGCTTCCTTCAGATCCCACTCACAGTGACGCCCTTGCGCTTCGCTCCCCTTCTCCTCCATCAGGTTGGGACGGGCCTCTCACCCGTTAGCTGCCGAACATGCGCGGCGTACAGAAAAAAAGAGCGCGATTCGCATCGCGCTCTTTCGGAAAAGTTTTGAGTGTTAACTTTAAACTTTCGACCTGGACTATTTTGACTGCCCTAAATGAACAATTCTTCTTCCTGCTCGGAAACATCGTCGCGCGTGGCCGACGAATGTGCTCGCCGCGACCGCAGTAAATCGAGACCCACTTTAATTCCCTGCACCAGCGCCGAAGCGCGCTGCACCGGCTTCCAGAAATTAGCGCGGAACTGCGAACCCGCATCTTCCACCGCTTCCATCGTCCCGGTCAGAATGCGGTCCACATGATTGAGCTGTCCGCGCAAACGGTCCGCCGCATCCGTGAATACGCGGTCCACCTTTTGCGCCTGGCCCCGTGCCAGATACACAATGTGCGCGGCGTCCGTCACCATCGTCGATATTTTCGGCTGGGTGTCGTCCAGCAGAATCTGAACGCGCGTAAGAATCGGGCCGGCCTTGGCGTTCAGGTCGGTGACCGTTTTTTCCACTTTTTGCATCGTTTGCCGAGTCGTCCAGAAAAGAGCGATCAGAATCAACACCTGGACAATCAGCGCAATCGCAACCACCACTCCGACCCATTCTTGCATGTCAGCCCCTTCGTTCTGCCTGCGAACGAACTTTGCCGGACACCCGCGTGCGAGAACTATACTGCAACTCTACTCACAGGTACTTAAGACTTCGATGCTTCGCGGCGGTAGGCATCGCGCGCGCCTTCAACGGCCGCAGTGATGGTTTCCTTGTGACGGCCGGCGGCATCCTTGCCCCGCTCGATCAAATCATCCGCGCGCTCGCGCAACTCACGTGCTTTCTTCTGCGCAAAATCTTTGCCTTCATCAGCACGGTCAGCGAGGAACCGGCGTGTATCTTCGCCGGACTTCGGCGCAAACAAGACTCCCACCAGCGCGCCTACTCCGAGCCCCACCAGAAAATAAGAAACTTTGGATCCGACGTTATCAGCCATGATCGCCTCCTAGCTGCAACGTAGCACAGGGACTTGCAGGCCACAATACATGCTAACCATTAACAAAGCCTGATACCGGTTACAATCCGCGAAAGGTAAATCGCGGCGCTAAGCGTTTTCCAATTTCCCGGCCAGCTCCGCGAGCACTTTCTCCGCGCTCTTTCGCGGAATCACTTCGCTCAAGCGGTCGATTCCCGCGCGCTGAACGTTGGCGATGCTACCGAATTCCTTCAGCAATTTGCGGGCGGTTTTTTCCCCTACTCCGGGAATTTCCTCCAGCGCACTCTTGGTTTGCCGTTGGCCGCGGCGCAGACGGTGGAAAGTCACCGCGAAGCGGTGGGTCTCGTCGCGGATCTGCTGAATCAGGTGCAGAACCGGCGAGTGCCGATCGAGCACTACAGGCTCGTTTTCCTGGCCGCATACGTAAAGAATTTCTTCCTTTTTTGCGATGCTGGCGAGCGGCTGGTTGATGATTCCGAGAGATTCGAGCGCTTCGGCTGCCGCGTGCAACTGGCCGACGCCGCCGTCGATCAGGATCAGGCCGGGCATGGGCTTTTTTTCTTCCTGCAGGCGGCGATACCGCCGCGTCACCACTTCGCGCATGCTAGCGAAGTCGTCATTTTGTTTGTAGATCGGTAGCGCAGCGGCGGCGGACTTGGGAGATGGCGAGTCAGGACTGGAGACGTTTCCGTTAGAGCTGGCCACTTCAGGAACAGTCGCGTCCATTCCGCGAATGATGAATTTGCGATAGTCGGATTTTTTCATCCGGCCTTTTTCCCAAACCACCATGGAGGCCACGGTATCGCTGCCCTGAATGTGCGAAATGTCGAAGCATTCGATACGTTCCGGTTCTTCAAGAAGGTTCAAAGAATTCTGTACAGCTTCGACTATCGATTTGGAAGTGGGCTTCAAGACGCGGAAGCGCTGCTCAAAGGAATGCGCGGCGTTGTTTTGCACGAGGTCGAGAATGGCTTTTTTCTGGCCGCGCTGCGGCGTGAAAATTTCTACGCGATGGCCAGCACGTTCGGTCAGCATTTCTTCCAGCAATTCCCGATCTTCAAATTCCGCGGGAACGTGAATCATTTTCGGGAGATAGTCGGCTTCGAGATAAAGCTGCTTCAGAAGAGAAGGGACGAATTCCTGCGCATCAAATTCATCCAAATCTTCCCAGTAAAATTCGCGGCGGTCTACCACGCGGCCGCCGCGCAAGTGAAAGAGGTTTGCGGCGACGAGCGGCGGTTCGGCGTGATAGGCAAGCACATCGGTGTCGTCGCCCTGGGCTGCGGCGATGCGCTGGCGTTCTTCAATGTCTTCGAGGGTACGGAGCAAATCGCGATACGACGCAGCCTGCTCGTACAATTCTTTTTCTGCGGCAGCCGCCATTCGTTCTTCCAGGCTCTTGATCAAATCGTGGCGGCGGCCTTCGAGCAGGAGTCTCACATCGTGCGACGCTTCGGCGTAGCGCTCGTCGGTGGTAAGTCCTTCGACGCACGGCCCGAGGCAGCGGTGAATGTAATACTGCAAACACGGGCGGGGATGAGAGCGCGTTAAATCGACGGTGCAGGACGGCACAAGAAATCTCTTGTGAATGAAGTGCAGAATCCGGCGCGCCAAGCTGGCGGGAAAATACGGTCCGAAATAGAGTGAGCCATCTTTGCGAATGCGCCGCGTGAAATAAACGCGGGGATATTTTTCGGACGCGGTGAATTTGATGTAGGGATAAGTCTTATCGTCGCGAAGCATGATGTTGAACTTCGGACGATATTTTTTGATGAGCTGATTTTCGAGGGCCAGAGCTTCGCGTTCATTTTCGACAATGATAGTTTCAAGTTCGGCGATTTCGCGGGCCAGCGAGCCGGTTTTGGCATCGATCCAGCGCGATTCGAGAAAGTAGGAGCGGACACGACTGCGGAGGATGCGGGCTTTACCGACGTAAATGACGTCGCCGCCGGCGCTGCGAAACAGGTACACCCCGGGCTTCTCGGGCAACAGCGCGGCTTTTTCTTTGGGTTCCATGCGAAGACGAGATCGCCAGCGAAGCAATTCCCGGACTGGTCTCAACTAAGTGGTCTCAACCCAGGCAACTTCCATCATACTAGAGTGAACCGGACTAACGTGAATCGCACCTTTTCAATCCGTCGCTCGATTTTTTTCACAACAATATTCATGTGCAGTTTGACGCTGGCGAATCTCTCTGCGCGGCCGCAGGATCCTCCGAAGCAGGACGCCCCAAAACCCAAGCCGAATACCGACAGCGCAACACAAAATGCGCCGGACCAGCCCATGTGGGATCCACTGCGCGCGGAAAAAGATATGCAGGTCGGGCAGTACTACATGCGCAAAGGCGATATGGATGCGGCGATTGATCGCTTTGAGGACGCGATACTGGCCAAACCGGGCTACGCAATTCCCTTCCGTTTTCTGGGCGAAGCGCAGGAGAAAAAGGGACTGAAGCGAGACGCCATCAAATCCTACCGGCGCTACCTGGATCTTTTCCCCAAAGCGGAAGACAAAGAAAAGATCGAAAAGAAAATCGAAAAGCTGCAGGCCGAAGTGGATAAATCCAAGAAGAAATCATGAGCCAGGATCCGAGTCCTCGCAAACTTAGGAAGAAACAGGCAATCCATTTCGGACAAGGTGCATGTTTAGAAAGATTCCGGTCTTCGATGGGAATTAGATCACGGCAAACCCGGACTTACGGTCCGAGCAATAAGTTGTAGTTGAAGAACCAGCAATTCTTACGGTCCCACGAGGCGGTAGGAAACGTTAGTCCTGTCAAAAAAGGAAGCGGCTGGCTATTGTTTCCAGGCGGAAACGGAGGCCGGAACTGCCTCGGGCCAAGCGGTCGAGGGCTTTTTGGGCGCGGGCAAATTCCGGAAAGAGCTTTTCTTCGGCGCGAAATTCCGGGCCGTGGGAGACCAGGCTGCAACCGGATTTTCGTGTTGGGTGTTTTACGTGCAGCATTTCGTGGTACAGAACATATTCGACCACATACTTGGGAATTTCCGGTCGGTCCATGCGGCGGTTGAGCAGGATTTGATAGGGACCGGGATCGAACGAGCCGAACTGGCGCTGCCAGTTTTTTTTACTCCAGCCGAGATTGGGCCTATCGAGCGTGCCTCGGAAGAACCGTTGGTTCAAATCGTCGAACATCTGATTCAAATCAAACTGCTGGCCGACCGGATCGAGGGCGGCCGGCTTCACGCGGCCACGACGCATTTTCTGGATACGTCCTCGCGTTTTGTGCGACTTTGCGTACGCGTGATAGGGGGCGACGAGAGCACGTGGAGTGCGCCGGCGATAGAGGCGCGAGATGAGGAGAGCGGCTGCGGCCTCGAGCACCGGCAACGGAGCGCGCTGCAACAAATCGGAAAAGCGCACGATCAGGTGATCGTCACGGCGACGAATCGTGAGTACCAGGCTGGAGTAAGGATAGAACTCGGCGCGGAAATGCGGCG
Source organism: uncultured Acidobacteriota bacterium (assembly GCA_963781385.1). GTDB lineage: Bacteria > Acidobacteriota > Terriglobia > Acidiferrales > UBA7541 > Acidiferrum. Next base: position 38,893 of record CAWAFN010000002.1, read on the forward strand.
GCGGCCCGGGGCAATTCAGACGAGTAAAGATGCGCTGGCACAACGCAGAACCGCCGGGGACGAGGGATACCTGTCGTTTCATCGATGGAACGAATTCTCCGGGAACAAGCGCGAATCGGTTTCACTAATAGTTTACAACGGGCGTCAACTCCGCCGACCGGAAGCGAAGTTCGGACTTAACTTTTACGGCGAACCGGCGGAGGAGCCACGGCTTTCTTGGCTTTTTCCGCGTCGTTCATGGCGTCGGTGGTGCCTTCGATAGCGTCATCGAGGTTATCTTTGTACACCTCGATTTCTTTGGCGTCGGTCTGTATTTTCTGCAGTACCGTCAGGAATTCCTTGGTTTTCGAAGCCAGAAGATCGACGCCTTTGCGAATGTTTTCCTGTTTCTCGACGCCAAGCTGAATCAGGTCGGCGGCATCGTCCACGCAACCGATGTAGGCGTTCATCAGATAGTTTAATTGTTGGGTGTGATTGGTTTGCGAGGGATGCTCAAGTTCGTACTGAAATTTCTTCAGCCGGTCGTCGGCAAACTGCATGAACAGGAATATCTTTTCGTTGACGGTTTCGGCGTCGCGAATTTTGTCGGCTTCAAATCCGGTAAGGTAGTCCTTCTGCGGGGCCTGCGCATTGGCGGCGACAGTGAAAGCTCCCGCAAGACACATGGCAAGCGAGATTCTGTGCCAGAAGGTCATGGCTGTTTCTCCGGTGCTGCAGTTGGCGTCTTACCAGTGGATGCGCCTCGCTGGATGGGCGGTTGTTCGCCGGGCCTTCTGGGAAACAGCAAATGCAGCAGTTCCAGGTCCATATCTTTCAGATCTTGTTCCACAAGCTGCATGGGAGGGCGAAAGTCTTCCGGCACCGACAAGATGACGTCGTGAATTTCCCGCAGTCCTTTTCCGACGTGAATTTCCAACTGTTTGTATCCGGAGGAATGCTTTTCGGCGTCGGGGTGCGCTTTCTTGAGTGCAGCAATGGCGGCCCGTACATTGTCACGATATTTTTCCATCATCAGCCCGACGCTGGAGTAGTCACCCGACTTGGCGGCAGCGCGCTCAGCGTCAAACTGGGCGTCGCCAAGTTTCTGCATCAGCTTGGCTTTTTTGACGCCGTCGGTTTCGCGGTCGAAGCGTTCCTGAAGTTGGGCGAGAGTTTCGACGGAATAAGCGAGTCCGGGATGAAACAGAAGCGCGAGCAAAAACGCGACCGCCATTGCGGGTTGCGTCCACGCGAGAGGCACTATCTTTTTCGCTCGAGCATTCGCTTCAGAACAATAATGCGCTGTTGCGCCTGCCATACCTGGTCCGGGTTCCGGTTCTGGTCGGCTTCCAGAAATTTCTGGTAGGCCTCGAGAGCCAGCTTCGTCTGCTGAAGTTTATCGTAGCAGAGTGCGCGGACAAACAACTCGCCGGCGTTGGGAGGTTCCTGCTGAGCGACTTTATCGAGGAGCGCGAGGGTGCCGGGATAATCGCCGCCAAGGTAAGAGGTGGTGGTGAGATCTTTCCAGTAGGTGATATTTTTGGGATCGAGCTGAATGGCAGCCTTCAGCTGCTTGGCGGCGTTCGCGAAATCACGCTGCTGAAGATAGGTGCGGCCGAGACCGCCGCGGAGTTGAGCATCCTTTGGGGCTAAGGCAACTGCTTGCTCTAAGGTGGCGACCGCTTCCTTCCATTTTTTCTGGCCGATCAAGACATCGGCGCGAAGCTTCAGAGATTCGAGAGTGGGATTGCCGCCAGTTTCAGATTTCTGCATTTCGACGAGGGCTTCGTCATTTTTGCCATTGGCAATCAGCAACTGCACGAGATGTTCGTGGGAGACGGCGTCATTGGGATTTTTGGCAAGGTATTCGCGGTAGGCCTCGATAGCTTCAGTTTTTTTTTGCAAATCGAGACTTTGCGCCAGACCGAGCAGCGCAGGCTGCGATTCCGGTTCGTTGGCAAGAACCTGGCGAAATTTTGTTTCCGCGTCGGGTGCGCGGTTCTGGCGGAGATACAATTGCGCGAGGTGAAGGCTGGTTTCCGTGTCCTTCGGATCGAGCGCGAGAGCGTCGTTGTAGGCTTTAGTGGCTGCTTCGAAATTGCCGGATTTTTCGTAAGCGAGGCCGAGGAGGGTGCGTGAGCGGCTTTGCGTAGGCAGCAATTCAACGGCTTTCTGCAAGGGTGCAACGGCGGCGGCGGGATCGTCGTTCAGTAAGAGGATGCCGAGGTTCAGAGCTGCTTCCGACATTTTGCCATCGAGTTGCAAAGCGCGTTCGTATTCGGCGCGTGCTTCTTTGCGTTTCTGGAGACCGGTGTAGGCATAGCCCAATTGGAAGTGGGCGTAGGCAAAATCATCTTTTTCCGCCAGAAATTTCTGAAGCGGGACCACCGCCGCTTCGAAGTCCTGTTTATCGATGTCGCGGCGGGCTTCGTCGAGCAGGTCGTTGAGGGGATTGGCGACTTTCTGCTTGGTGCCTTTGGCGGTTTGCGAGGCCGGTGGGGCTTGCCCAGAAACTGCGCCGGAAAAGATGAACGAAAAGACAAGTCCCGCGGCAAATCGCGAGAAGACATTTTTCGGCGTGAGCAGAGTCATTTCGCTGGAGTGGCGAGCGGTTTTTTGCCGTTCCCGTTCACCGGTTCATTTCCGTTCGATGCGCCATTGCCGTTGCGCTTTGCCTGGCCATTGGCCTGCAATACTTTGCCAAGAAATTTGCCGGTATGCGACTGAGAATTTCGTGCGACCTGTTCGGGGGTGCCGGTGGCGATGATTTTGCCGCCCTGGTCGCCGCCTTCAGGTCCCATGTCGATGAGCCAGTCTGCGGACTTGATGACATCGAGGTTGTGTTCGATGACCAGGAGCGATGCGCCAGATTCGAGAAGTTTGCGGAAAGCGGCGAGGAGTTTGGCGATATCGTCAAAGTGCAGGCCGGTGGTGGGCTCGTCGAGAATGTACAGAATTCCTTTATTTTCTGTGCGTGTGAGGTGGGCGGCGAGCTTGAGGCGCTGGGCTTCGCCGCCAGAGAGCGTGGTGCCGGACTGGCCGAGGCGCAGATATCCGAGACCGATTTCGTTGAGGATGCGCAGTTTCGCAGTGACTTTTGGAACGTTGACGAAAAATGCGAGCGCTTCGCGAACGGTCATGCCGAGAACATCGTGGACATTTTTGCCGTGATATTGGACTTCGAGAACGCTGCTTTTGAAGCGCGCGCCGCGGCATTCTTCGCAGACCAGTTCGACATCGGCGAGGAATTGCATTTCAACGGTGACGGTGCCGTCGCCCTGACAGGTCTCGCAGCGGCCGCCAGGAACGTTGAAGGAAAAATGTCCGGCGGTGTAACCGCGGCGTTTGGCGTCTGGCGAATCGGCGAAAACTTCACGGATGGCGTCGAACGCTTTCAGGTAGGTTGCGGGATTCGAGCGTGGCGTGCGGCCGATGGGCGATTGATCGACGATGATGACTTCGCGAACCTGGTCGTCGCCCTCGAGGCGCTCGCAAAATTCCTTTTCGGTGCCGCCGTTCTTTTTTGCGAGCAAAGCTTTATACAAAATGTCATGAACGAGGCTGGATTTTCCCGAGCCGCTGACGCCGGTGACGACGGTGAGTGTGCCGAGCGGGATCATGGCGTCGACATTTTTCAAGTTGTGAAGAGTCGCGCCGTACAAGCGCAGAAATTTTCCGGACGGCTTGTGGCGGGTGTTGGGAACGGGAATGCGCATTTCGCCGCTTAGATAGCGGCCAGTAATGGATTTGGGATCCTTGAGAATTTCTTCGTAGCTTCCGGCGAAGAGCAGACGTCCACCGAGTTCGCCGGCACCCGGGCCGAGATCGATGACGCGGTCGGCGGCTTCAATGGTATCGGGATCGTGTTCGACGACCAGAACGGTATTGCCGAGATCGCGCAGGGACTTCAGGATGTCGATGAGGCGCTTGGTGTCGCGCGGATGGAGACCGATGGAAGGCTCGTCAAGTACATAGAGCGCGCCGACGAGATGCGAGCCGAGAGAAGTTGCGAGTTGGATGCGTTGCGATTCGCCGCCGGACAGGGTTGAAGTGAGGCGGTCCAGAGAAAGATAGTCGAGGCCGACTTCATCGAGAAATTGCAGGCGGGACTGAATTTCTTCAAGGATTCTGTCGGCAACTTTGGACTGCGCTTCGCTGAGCTTCAATTCGGCAAAAAAAACGCGCGCTTCTTTGACGGTGAGCTTGCAGATGTCGGTGATGGTGCTGCCGGCGACGCGAACGGCGCGCGCTTCAGGACGGAGGCGAGTGCCGTTGCACTCCGGGCAAGTGGCGTAGCCGCGATAGCGGCTCAAGAAAACGCGCACGTGCAATTTGTATTTTTTACGTTCGAGCCAAGTGAAAAATCCTTTGACGCCGTCGTAGCCGTTCTTCGCATCGCCTTCGAGAACTTTGCGGCGGTCTTCTTCCTTCAGCTGACGCCAGGGAATGTTGGTGGGGATACCCTGGGCTTTGGCCCATTTTTTGAGATCGCCCAGAAGAACGCGGAAGCGCGGCTTGGTCCAGGGTTCGATGGCGCCTTCGTCAAGAGACTTGCTGAGATCGGGGACGACGAGATTGAGATCGAAATCGATGGTGTTGCCGAAGCCCTGGCAGCGCGGGCAAGCGCCATAGGGATTGTTGAAGGAAAAAAGGCGCGGCTCGGGCTCTTGGTAGAGCGTGCCATCGTTTTTGCATTCGAAGCGTTCGTTGAAGGTGAGGCGCTCGGAAGCGGGGCTATTGGCGTCCGGAACAAATTGCACGATGGCTTCGCCGTTGCCTTCGCGATAGCAGATTTCGACGGAGTCGATGAGGCGAGATTTGGATTCTTCGCTGACCGAGAGGCGATCGACGAGGACCAAGACCGGCTTCTTGAAATCGACGTCGAGAAGCGATTCGGGCGAAGTGAATTCGTGGACGACGGCGTCTTGATAAAGACGGTTGAAGCCGCGTTTCTGTAGATCGAGCAATGCGTTTTTAAGCTGATCGGGAGCCGGCTCGGGTGGCTTCTTGCGGTCGGCTTTGCGAGGCTTTGCGGCCGAGCTGCGGGGCGGCAAGGCGTAATTGATACATAACGTAAAACCTGCGGCCGGAGCCGACGCTGAGAACTTTTGCGGCGATTTCGTCGGGCGTGTCTTTTTTCACTTCGGCGCCGCACTTGATACAGAAAGTCTGGCCGCAGCGCGCGAAGAAGAGGCGGAGGTAATCGTAAATTTCGGTAGCGGTGGCAACGGTGGAGCGCGGGTTGCGTGTGGTATTTTTCTGCCGAATGGCCACGGCCGGAGCGATGCCGGAGATTTCGTCGACGTCGGGCTTTTCCATGCGCTCGAGAAACTGGCGCGCGTAGGCGGAGAGGGATTCGACGTAGCGGCGTTGGCCCTCGGCGTAGATGGTGTCGAAGGCCAGGGAAGATTTGCCGGAGCCGCTGACGCCGCTGACGACGGTAATGGCGTTATGCGGAATTTCGACGGAGATGTTCTTCAGGTTATGGACGCGGGCGCCGCGGACGCGGAGCGTCTCCTGATCCAACTGGCCTGGCGGGGCCTCGGGAAGGGTTTCGTGTTTTGCCAAGAGGGAGCCTAGACAGCGCGCTCGGCGAGCACGGTCTAAACCTCAAATTATACGCTGGTAGGAAAGGAGCGGCAAATCAGACGCAGCGGGGCTACGGTTCCTGGATGAGTTCGATTTCGCCGATGCCGCCTTGTATGTCGAGTTTGATGGTGTGCGGTGATTTGCCGAGTGCGTCGTTGGTGTATTCCTTGCCTTCTTCGTGGAGGCCTTCGGAACGGATGGAGCCTATTCCGCCGGCGGCGTAGGCTTTCACGCCGACGTCTTTCGGCAGGCGGACGGTGACCTGACCGACACCGCCTTTGATCGAAACGTTCACGTCGTTGTCGCGGGGGCCGGTTAGATCGAGTTCGACTTGACCCGCGCCCATGTGCAATTCGACGCTGGTGACGTTCATTCCGCGGAGCCGGAGATTGCCTTGACCGGCGCCCATGTCGGCGCGAAAAGCGATCGGAAGATCGTTGCTGAAGGCGAGGTCCCAGATGGTGTCGGTACTGGGGCCGAAGTCAAAGTCAGACTTGTCCTGACTAATGTCCAGAAAACCCTTGTCGCCGGAAACGTGATAGTCGACGGTGGGAGCGTTTCCTTTTTTGTCGGAGCGAAAATCTGCGCTGAGCAGGTGGCTGGAACCACCTTTCACGTTGAGTTGCCCTGCGCCAAGATGTAGCGCCGCGGAGATGGATTTGGCTCCCTGCAAATCGCGGGTTTCGATGATATGCGAGGAATGATGCGCGAAAGTGTCATCCGGGTCGTCGTGATGGCGAACTTTCTGAAAATGTCCGAGAAGAATGACCAGCACAAAAACGACGGCGACTACGCCCAGGGTTGAACCGAGAGCGATTCCCGAAGAATTGCCGCCGGCGGCGCGTTTACGCGAAGAATCCCAGATTTTTCCGAGGCCGACCAGAATAAGGATAAGAGGCCAGTAAGTTTTCAATATGTGGAACGGCTCGAAACCGGGATTCCAGTTGCGCAACAGAAACATGGCGCCAAGCGTAATCAGCAAAATAGGGATTACCAGGGATGTTTTCTGCTGGCGTTCATCCTGGGGCATCGCGGTCCTCCACACCTAGTACTACGCACGGGAACGAAAAATAGTTCAGGTGTCGCCAATCTAGCACGGAATGGGTGGCTGACGCGGAAAGGAGCTAAAGTGGCGCACGAAGGGCGAGGCGGATAGAGCTGTGCTAGAGTCGCGGGAGATACCGCTAAGGAAGCGGTGTGGAGCGCCGTCATGGCGGTTTTGAAGCGAGTTGTATGGACTGTGCTGGACAGCGTTGGGATCGGCGCGCTGCCGGATGCTGGGGCCTACGGCGACGTAGGCCGGGATACGCTGGGACATGTGGCGGAGTCGCGGGCCCTGAAGTTGCCGAACTTGGTGTCACTTGGGTTGGCGAATATCGCGCCACTGCAGCATCTTGCGCCGGTTGCAAAACCGTTGGCGGCGTACGGTAAGGGAGCAACGCACTCTCCAGGAAAAGATACAACGACTGGGCATTGGGAAATGGCGGGAGTGTGGCTGGCGCAGGCATTCCCCGTTTACAAAAATGGATTTCCTCCGGAAATCATCACAGCGTTTGAAAGAAGAATTGGACGAAAGACGATTGGAAACAAACCCGCGTCCGGAACAGAAATCATAAAAGAGCTGGGCGAAGAACATGTGCGAACGGGAAAGCCAATTGTGTATACGTCTGGCGATAGCGTATTTCAAATTGCGGCGCACGAAGATGTAGTGCCAATCGACGAGTTGTATCGGATGTGCGAAATTGCTCGCGAAATTCTGGACGGACCGCATCGCGTCGGCCGAGTGATTGCGCGGCCGTTCACCGGTACGGTTGGAAAGTTTGTGCGGACGCCGCGGCGGCACGACTACGCGGTTGATCCGCCGAAACCCATGTTGCTAGACGTGTTGGCTGAGAAGAATGTGCCGGTGTTTGGAGTAGGAAAGATTCACGACATCTACAATGGTCGCGGGGTGAGCGACTTTGTTACGACTAAGTCGAACGCAGATGGGATGGAAAAACTGACGGCGGCGGTTCAGACCCGCGCTTGCGGTTTAATTTTCTGCAATCTGGTGGATTTCGACATGTTGTACGGGCACCGGAAAGACGTGGAAGGATTTGCGAAATCGCTGGAAGAGTTCGATGCCCTGCTGGGCGATTTTCTGCCGCTGCTTTCGAACAATGATTTGCTACTGATTACAGCGGACCATGGATGTGACCCGGATCCACGTTGGGAGACCACAGACCATTCGCGGGAATACGTTCCGATTATTGCGTATTCGCCCGGCGGCGGAGCGGGCGTGAATTTGGGTACACGCTCGACACTGGCAGACATGGGGCAAACGATCGCTGAGAACTTTGCCGTGACAATTCCTCACGGTCAGAGCTTCTTGAAGGATCTGTTGCCTCGTGCCAACTTTCAACTCAAGAATGTCAAAACGAACTAGAGATATTTTTTTTGCATTGGTGAGGAAGAAGCGATGAAAGCAGCAGTGTTGTGGGAGTTGGGCAAGGCGCCGAGGTGCGAGGAATTTTCCGAACCGGTCGCAAGCGATGGTGAAGCGCTGGTGCGAGTGCGAGCGGCGGCGCTAAAAGCAATCGATCAGCAACTGGCCAGCGGGAAGCACTTTGCCAGTCCGCGGGAATTGCCGGTAATCTGCGGGACCGATGGCGTTGGCGATGTTGGCGATGGCACGCGGGTGTTTTTTGGCGGAGCGCGACGGCCATTCGGCGCCATGGCAGAACGGACGGTGGTGCCGCGCGCGTTCTGTTTCCCGGTTCCGAAAGAGTTAGACGACGCTACAGCGGCTGCCTTGCCGAATCCCGGGGTGTCGGCGTGGCTTTCGTTGATTCACAGGGCGAAAGTAAGCATGGGTGAGACGGTCTTGATCCTGGGCGCGACCGGAGTGACCGGCCAGTTGGCGGTGCAGATTGCGAAGCTGGCTGGCGCGAAGCGGGTGATAGCAGCCGGGCGAAATGAAGCGTCGCTTGAGAGAGTTCGCGAACTGGGAGCGGAAAGAACGATTCAATTGAAACAGCCCAAGGAACAACTGAAGGAAGCTTTCGCTCAGGAAATTGCGGACAGCGGAATTGACGTGGTGATCGATTATTTGTGGGGCGAGCCGACCGAGGTCTTGTTGGCGGCACTGACTAAGAAGGAATTTGCGATTGCGGCAAAGCAGACGCGGCTGCTGCAGGCTGGGGAAAGTGCGGGAGCGACGATTGCATTGCCTGCAGCGGCACTGCGAAGCACGGCGTTGACGATTATGGGAACGGCGGGAATCCCCCCGATCGATTTGCTCAAGGAGGCGATGGAAAAAGTGCTGACTCTCGGTGCGCGAGATGAATTGCGGATAGACTCGGATTGCGTGAAGTTGGATCAAATTGAAGAAATCTGGGGGCGCGAGGCCAGCGCTGGCCGCAGGACCGTGGTAATTCCCTCCTAGAATGGATGGCGGCTTTGCCGCGAAAGAGTTACGGCGCGGCGAATCAAATTCCGGCAAATTCACAGAGATTGGTATTAGAGTCAAGACATGGCAAAGCGTCCTCGACCCTGACCGAGGATACGGCCCTTTACACGTTCACTCCCTAAAGCGGCGGAGGCAAGGTGCGCGATGGCGGAGAACACCAACCAACGAAAGTATCCGAGGGTGAAGGCCCCCAAGTCGGCGGTCGTCGCCTGGCAGACTTTGGGTTATCGAGAAGTGTCCAGAGTGGACAACCTCGGACTCGGTGGACTATTCATCAGTACAAAAAATCCAGCTAGATATGGAGCGATGATTCAATTGCTGATTGTTTCGCCTCGAGGACATGTTCGAGTCCGCGCCGAAGTGAAAAGCGTAATCGAAGGAAAAGGAATGGGAGTGGCGATCATGTCGATGGATCAGGAAGATCGCGGGAAGCTAGATCGCTGGCTTAAGCAGTTGGAGACCGGCAGCGAAACTCCTGTGGCGAGTTAGTTCGAAGCAGAGTCCTGGTCGGCCTCGGGATCCACGCCGAGCCCAGCCTGGGCCAGCATGGAGCGCAGAGCATTTTCCCCACCTGCTCCGCGCTGTGTTCCCGCGATGAAGCCTTCGCGGTCGATGACAACGTAAATGGGATATTCGGTCGCGGCATACATCGCAGCCAGATTGGTGTCTTCCGTCAGGACCATGCGGCAGGTGCGGGGATACTGTTCGAGGTATTTTTTTACGACTTTCTTCGATTCGCCAACATTCACAGCAAGCACCAGAAAATCTTTTTCCGGAAATTCGCGACTGAGCTTTTCGACGATGGGCGCTTCCTCGTGGCAGTAATGGCACCAACTCGCCCAGAATTCAAGAAGTACAACTTTGCCTTTGATGGAGGAATTGTTAAAGGATTCACCGGTGGTGGTTTTGGCGTTGAAGCGAGGGGCAGGTTCCTTGGCTTTGGTGGCCGAAGCGAAGACGGCAGTGTTAGTGAGGAGCAGCAATGAGGCAGCTACAGCGAGTAGCTGGTGCATGGCTCTGGGCATGGCGGGAATATATCACAGATCGCAATCGCCAAAGTTAAGTTATGGATTGGTACTGTATCCGGCCATTCTGCCCTGAACCGAGACCAATCCGATCGAAAAGGGGCACGAAGCCTCGCGTCCCCTACGCAGTCAGTGCCAGTTCTCGGAATGACGGTCTAGTTGACGGCTTCCATTTAATCGATGAATCCAGGCAGAAGGTCGGTAATCCCGCTTGATCAGGCCGGCAGTAGCTGATTGGCGGCTTTTACTGGGAACCTAATCGTGGGCAGCGTCGTACCATACCTCAGCGGATTGAAGTGAGACTGTTGTGTGTGCAGATTCCGATTCCTAGAAACCGGTCCCATGTTCGTCACATCCCCAGTTCAGGAGATGAATCATGAAACTCAAATCGTTAAGCTCTGGCTCTCGCGTTTTCAGACATTTGCGAACGGTCATTGCAGCCGGCGCGCTGCTCACGATGATTGATGCCAGTGCCGCGGGCGCTCAAGAAAAACGGACGGTGTTCACTGAAAACAATTTTCATTGGAAGGCTGACCTGAAGCCGGGCCAGACGCTGGAAGTGATTAACCGAAACGGACAAATTTCGGCGGATGGGGCGAGCGGTGCTGCTGCGCAGGTCGATGGCATGAGGAAGTCGGGGGAAGACAAGGACCTGTTTGTGGAAGTGGTGGAATACGCAGATGGCGTGACCATTTGCGCGGTTTACGCCAAAGACGCGACGCCAGGCCGCTGCCACAAGGGCGGCGTAAATTCCGAATCGTGGTTGCACTCGAACCACCATGACAAGCTGGATTTTTCCGTGCAAGTGCCGAAGGGCGTGCGGCTGAACGCGATCACCTCAAACGGGAATATTCGCGCGCGGGGGCTCGACAGCGTAGTGGACGCGGCGACGACCAACGGCGAGGTAGAAGTAAGCACGAGCGAATGGGCTTCGGCTAGGAGCACCAATGGTGGGGTGAGCGTCACCATGGGCAATCCGAAATGGACAGGTGAGCTGGAACTGGCGACAACGAATGGAAGCGTGAGCTTGACGTTGCCTGCAACGGCGGAATTCAAGCTGCGGGCGTCCACAACCAATGGCGGATTTCACACGGATTTTCCGGTGACCGTGGTTGGAGGGTTCAGTTCAAAGAGCGTGTCCGGCACAGTGGGCGGCGGCGGACGTGACCTGCGGCTGGCGACCACCAATGGCGGCATTGAACTCCGTACCGGAAAGAGCTAGGCACCTCCTCATTTGGCCACATAAAACCGGGCGGATCTTACTGGGCTACGGCGGATGAGCCGGTTGCGGCAGGCGCGCTAGTGTTCGAAGTGGCGGTCTGACCCGGCGCAAAGTAGCCATTGCGAGTACGTGCCACCAGCTTGCCGCGGCCGTGCGGCGGAATCACGTCCACCTGGACGGTGCGGAAAGTGCCGTCTTTCTTGGCGTTGGACGGGTAGTATCCGAGGGTGTATTGGTTACGGATGTCCTTGGCCACTTGCTCGCAAATACTGTGCACGTCCTCAACGTTTTCCGGGAAGAAGGAAACTCCGCCGGAAGCCGCCGCGATGTCTTTCAGCGCCCGTTGCGCCTTCTTTTTGTTTTTCTTGTCGTCGTCGGTAAAAACGCCGATGGTGTAAATGACGACGTTGGACTTCTGAATTTCACGCAATGCCTTTTCGAGCGAATTGCGACTGACATTATCTTCGCCGTCGGTCACGACCAGCAAGACTTTCTTGTCCTTGTGGCCCTTCTTCAAATGATCGAGTGAGCCGATGATGGCGTCGTACAGCGCTGTGCTGCCGCGGGCGTCGATGCGCTCCAGCGCTTCCTTCAGTTCGGGAACGCTGCTGGAGAAATCCTTGTCAAGATCGAGATAGTAGTCGTCGTTAAAATTCACCACGAAGGCTTCGTCCTGCGGATTGGAACTCTGCACGAGCGTGACGGCGGCTTCGTTCACGCGCGGGCGCTTGTCGCGCATCGAGCCACTGTTGTCGATGACCAAGCCCATGCTGACCGGCACATCTTCCCGTCTGAACAAGGAAAGTTTCTGCTCGGCTTTATCTTCCAAGACGCGGAAGTTTTCTTCTTTCAAGCCTTCTGCAAACTTGCCGCGGTCGTCGAGCACAGTGGTGTGAAGTACGACCAGGCTCACATCAATCTTGATGGAACCTCCCTGCCCGGTGCCGGCCTGCCCCGGAGGAGCGGGTTGCTGGTTGGGCGCGAGAGGATTGTCCTGCGCGAAGCAGGGCGGTGGCGTTGTAGTCAGAGCAAGACCGAGGACTAGGAGAGAAACAACTGGCAGAGAGATTTCTCGACGACGCAAGCCGACATTCGCTTCGCGAACGAAAGAAAGAATCGCCTTGCTCCGCTCAGAATGACGAATTTGCAGATTCAGGAAACTAGTGGCTGGGCGCGTAGTAACCGGTTTTGTTGTAAACGCTGAGCGGAGGAAGCCCTTTAGGAGCGCGCAGCTTGATCTTGATTTTGCGCCAGCGGGCGTCGTGCGTCTTGTTGCTCGGATGGTATCCCAGAACATATTGGTTACGCAGCTCCATGCCAATCTTGGTGGCGATGTCCGGGAGATCTTCGAGCCGCTCCACCGAGAAAACGCGCCCGCCGGTCATATCGGTGATGTCGGTCAGGAGCGAAGGCCCGTTCAATTCTTCCGGGGTACGTGCGCGATTTCCAAGCGGATCGAAAATACCGACGGCATAGAGCTGGGTATCGGCTTCCTTGACCAGCCGCTTGATATCGCTTTCGTTGTACCTGCTGTGATTATCTCCTCCGTCGGATAGGATGAGCAAGGCACGTTTGGCGTTGCGTGCACCCCTCATCTGACTCAAGCCGAGATAGATGGCGTCGAGCAGCGCGGTTCGGCCCTTGGGACTGGTCATCATCATGCGGCTCTGCAGATCTTCAACGCTATTGGTGAACGCGCTGGTCAGCTCGGCGCGTTCGTTGAAACTCACCAGGAAAAATTCGTCGGCGGGATTGGCGGTCTTGAAAAATTGAATGGCGGCTTCGCGCGCTTTGGCGATTTTGTTGGACATGCTGCCGCTGAGGTCGAAAATGACGCCAATCGAAATAGGAACATCTTCGGACGAAAACGTGACGACTTCCTGCTCGGTATTATCTTCGAACACGCGGAAATTGTCGGGCTCTAGACCGGTGACCAGGCGGTTGTAAGGGTCGGTGACCGTAACGTTTACCAGAGCCACGTCGACATCCGTGTGCAGCATCTTGCCGGGTTTGATTTTTAAGCCTTCGGTGTTTTTGCGAACGTCATCTTTGGTTGCAGGATGAAGAGACGTCGGCTCGACGGTGCTCGGATCAAACGGTTTTTCAGGAGCTTCGACCTGCGGTTGGTCACTGCCGGAACCAGATTGCGCGTAGGCGGGCGAAAACGAGAAGAGAAAAACGAGCGAACAGATTCCTACAAGAAGGGCCTGGAGAAAACCAACACGGAAACCTGGAACCTCGCGCTTCACGGCTCCCCCATCGTACCGGCATGCTGGAACGGCCGCGCGGATTGGACTGAAGGAATTCTATGCAGTCGCGGATTCGAACACAAGTCAAATTCTTGTCATGGGTGGCAAATCGGAGGAAGGCAGCTCAGGGGAAGGCTGGCTCGAAAGCTGGGGGGAGCGTGACGTGTTAGGATTCGGTTTTTGCGAGCAAGGGCAGTGAGCCTTCGCTCCCGTCTGCGACAGACCCATGAGGTGCCCGAGATGGACTCCGCAAAAGTGGTGATCGTGATTCCCGCCAGATACGGCTCGGTCCGGCTGCCTGGCAAGCCTTTGCTCGATTTGGCTGGAAAGCCCATGATTCAAAGAGTCTACGAGCGTGCCAAACTTGCCAAGACAGCCGGCAAGGTGGTGGTCGCGACCGATGACCAGCGAATTATCAAAGCGGTCGAGGACTTTGGGGGCGAGGCCAGAATGACGCGCGCCGACCATCGTACTGGAACGGAGCGAATCGCTGAAGTGGCGGCGCACATGGAAGGCGAAGTCTTCGTGAACGTGCAGGGTGACGAGCCCCTACTCGATCCCGCGGCGGTGGATACGGCGGTCCACGCTTTGCTGGCAGAGCCGGTAGCAGCGGTCGCGACGGTAGCGGTGCCGATTCGAACGCCGGCGGACATCATGGATCCCAACGTTGTGAAAACGGTTTTGGACTTCGAAGAAAATGCGCTGTATTTTTCGCGAGCGCCGATTCCCTGGGTGCGGGACTCGGCGCAGAAAGTTCATGCTCGCCACTTGAAACATTTGGGACTTTATGTTTTTCAGCGCGATGCCCTGCTGGAGTATCCGACGCTTCCGCAAGGTGAGCTGGAGCGCATCGAGCAATTGGAACAATTGCGCTGGATGGAAAACGGTTGGAAAATTCGCGTGGCCGAAGTGGAGAATGATGCGGTGAGCGTGGACGTCCCGGAAGATGTGAAGCGGGTGGCGGAACTGTTAGCAAAATCAAAACAGTAGTTCACCTCCAACGAATGCGAGTTGAGAAATTGCGCTACTGCAGATTTTCGCAGCGATGGGAGTTTGGCGTTGCAAGCAGCAAGACGACGATTTGAAGCGTTGCTTGGAACGCTCGGACTGAGCCGAGCGACAGCACCACTTTGGGAAATGCTGCGAGGCGGAAAAGCGATGGAGCAGTCGCGCCGCATGCGCGCCTTCTACGTTCGCCGCTTCCTAAGAATTCGCTCGCGTTCGACATAGGCGCGAACATGGGCACGATGACCGGCGTATTCACGTCGCTTGGCGCGAAAGTGGTTGCGGCTGATGCGAACGAGGACTGTGTCCGCCACATTGCACTAACTACGTCACGAGCTGAAGTTCAGTTGGTGCACGCCGCCGTCGGAGCGACGAACGGCGAAGCAGTGCTGAAAGTTTCCGATCGAAAAGACAAGATGAGCTCGCTGTCGGATGAATGGCGCGAAGCGGCTTCGACAGCGAACCAAAATTACGCAGGAATGTGGAACCGCGAAGTCACTGTGCCGATGCTGACTATGGACGCGCTGGTCGAGCGATTCGGATTGCCTTTCTATACAAAAATTGATGTCGAGGGTTACGAGGACCAGATGATCGCCGGATTAACAAAGTGCCCGCAACTTTTGTCGTTCGAATTCAACACGGTCTTTCTGGAGCCAGCCAAGCGCGCATTGGATAGCAGCGTTTTCAACGGTGCGCGCTTCAACTACATCTTGGTCGATCCGGTGAAGTTCGAACTGCCGGATTGGGTGAGTCGGGACGAGCTTGCATCTCGGATTATGGACCCGAAATTTGCATCAGGGGTCGGAGATATCTTCGTTCAAAAAGGAATTCGCGACTAGCCAAAGGAAATCGGCCGCGGCGGTGTGACCCGCTGCGGCCGACCGGATCTACTATCGTCCTCGAACCAATTTTTATTCTGCCAAATACATTGCTGAGTTACGGATTCTGAACCGTAATTACGCCGGAAATCACGCGACTCGAGTCAGTGCCAGCCACAAACATCGTCTGCGAATTGACGAAGTACGGCGCAAAATTCAGCGTCGACGAGGGATTTGCGTTGAGCTTCAGCGAGAGCGCATTGCGCGTGCCGCTGCTGGTAGTGCCGTCACCGCCGACAGAGAGCCCGTTGCCGGATACGACGATATCGGTGAATACGCCCTGGTTTGAACTGAACTCTGAGAAGTCCACTGCGCCCGAGACATTGTTCGAGGTGGCAGTAGTAAACGTCACTTGTCCGACGTAGTCTTCTTCAGCAGTCGCTTGCGTCTGTCCGTTGCTGCTCACGCCGGTGAAATTCAACCCGTAGTCGTTGGCAAGGCTGGCATTGCTGAACGGTGCGCCAGTCTGCAATTGCAGGTTGCCATCGCCTACGTTGTTTTGGCTGACTTCCTGAATCACGCCACCACTTGATGACGATAAGTAGAAGATGAATTGATATGTCCCAAGCTTCGAGTCTGTAAAAGTAAACGTGCCACGCCCGGAACCCGGGAAATTGGTATCAATCGCGTAGGTCGTAGCGGAGATGGAACCATGCGGAACTTGGTCGACCAGACCCGCGTCATTGGTGTCCGCAAACACGCTGCCCAGTCCGCCGTTACCGTCCGCAGTGAACCGGCCGATGCGCGTAATCGGACCACTTGTTCCATTGCCGGTTGAAAGGAACGCGAAATTGCCGTTGAAATTGGCGTTGCTGCTGGGAACACTCGACTGTGAAACCGCATCACCGATGGTGAGCGCTCCGGAACCAGTTTCCATCAACTTCACTCGCGAACCGTTCACGATGTAGAAAACGTAGTTATAGGTGACGCCGTTGGCTATGAAGGTAATCAAGCCTCGACCCGAAGTCGGGCCGTTCGTTCCGTCAATCTGATAGTTGCCACTCGTGAAGGGCGCTGCAGTACTAACCAATTGCGCGTCATCGTTCTCGTCGAGAAGACCGCTAGACAGCGTGCCGCTCCCGGTCGAAATAAACTGGCCGATGATGGAATCTGGACTGCCGTTAGCGTCCAGTCCGCTGAAATCGAAAACATAGTTGCCGCTGAGACCCGAGACGCCGAATGAATTCACGTTTTGCAGAAAGAACGTGCCGCTGGTCGTGGCGTTGAGATCAGTCTGAACGATCAAGCCCTGCGTGGGCGAGAGCAGCGTAATGCTGAAAGAAATCGTACCGGTGGCGTTCGTCAGGTTGATGACGCCGCGGCCATCAGCCTGAATCGTATAGTTGCTCGCACTGAACGCGAGCGTCTGAGAACCGGCGCCTGCCAGGTTGAAATCTTCGATTCCCGCCGTGATGTTTCCATTGCCGTCAGCCGTGAATGAGCCGATACGGCCAAAGAAACCGCCCGTTTGGCCGTCCTGGCCGCTCATAGAAAATGCGTACTGCCCTTTGAGACTGGCGTTGGAAAAATTACCGACCGGAGGTGGAGGAGTGGGCGTGCTGCCATCGCCACCGCATGCCGCGGCGAAAACCGCGACGAACAAATAAAGAGCGAGCGCGAGGCGATTCATCGCGCACCTCCTTTGTCGTTCGCCTGCGCACTTGCAAGCATGGACTTGTTGGCCAGAACTGCGCCGCTGCCCAGAGGCAATCCATGCTCTGTGCGAACAGCAAGAATTTGTGTTCCCATCTGCACCAGGCGCGCCAAAAATATTGAGTTAGTTCCGATGGCGCGAGACTGTCCGATGAAGCGGATGTTCGCTCCGGGCGTAATGGTCATTTTCGCGAGATGAAGTACGCGGGCATCGCCTAGGTGGACATCAACTACTCCAGACGCCGTTTGCACCAGCACGTGCGTGCCGATCGGAGCAGTCTGCGAATTCTCGGTGTACTTGAGGACGGTGCCTTGAACGGAGACGTCCTTGGCAATGTCGTAACTGCCGGGACGGGGTTTTACTGCCGCAGCCCTGGCGCCTTGCCGCTGCGCCGATGTCGGCACGACGACCCACCCCGCCACCGCAAGAAACGCAACTCCACTCACAATTGAACGTAAAAATCGCTTTGCCTTCATTACTTTCACCCCAGAGGTTGTCCCACGAATGGGTATTGCGATCCGATGCTCCGAGCCAGAATGCGGAGCGGCAGGACACTGTCAGCTTCAGTTTAGATGTCGTAACGGCCCAAGTGGTTTCCGCACAAGTACGGGTGTGTCGGATGTAGCAGGGCAGGAGAAATTGTACCGCACCGCGCCGGGCTACACTTGCCAAAAACCCAGAGCCGGAAGAAAGGTTGCGGGAGAATTTGTAAAAGAATTATTTCTCGTCGATAAAAATTTCCGATTCGGAGGCGCGAAGACTTCGAATTGACAGAACGAAACTTCAAGCCCATAATTATTTGTACGTCACTGGAGATCAGGGTTTGTAAGACAAACGCTGAGACCCTCCTGCGGCGCGCTTCATCGGCGTGCCTGAGAGGTAAGAGACGTCTGGCGCGGTAAAAGTGATACCGCGCAGACTACACGGATGGCGCCAAAATATATATTTGTTACCGGCGGTGTTGTTTCTTCACTGGGTAAGGGCGTAGCAGCTTCCTCCATCGGTTGTCTCCTCGAAAGTCGCGGTTTCAAAGTCAACATTCAGAAGTGCGATCCGTATCTCAACGTCGATCCCGGCACCATGAGCCCGTTTCAACACGGCGAAGTGTTCGTGACGGAAGATGGCGCGGAGACGGATCTCGACCTCGGCCACTACGAGCGGTTCACGCACGCGCAGCTGACGCGCGACAATAACTGGACGACCGGCCGCATTTACGAAACGATTTTGACGAAAGAGCGGCGCGGAGATTATCTGGGAAAGACCGTGCAAGTAATTCCGCACGTCACCGATGAAATTAAAGCCATCATCAAGAAAATTTCGACGGATGTGGATGTGGCGATTGTCGAGATCGGCGGAACGGTCGGCGACATCGAGTCCTTGCCATTTCTGGAAGCAATTCGACAGATGCGCCTGGAGCTTGGCGCGGAGAACACGCTTTTCGTGCACGTCACGCTGGTTCCCTATTTGGCGGCCGCTGGCGAACAGAAAACAAAACCGACACAACACAGCGTGAAAGAGATGCTGGGCATCGGAATTCAACCGGACATTTTGCTTTGCCGCAGCGACCGTCACATCCCCGCTGATTTAAAGCGCAAGATCGCGCTCTTTTGCAACATCGCGGAAGGCTGCGTGATTTCGATGGAAGATGTGGACACGATTTATGCGGTTCCGGCGGAGCTTGCGCGCGAAGGATTGGATAAGCAGATTTTGCGTTTGTTAAAGCTTCCCGAACAGCCGCAGAACTTCCAGCCATGGCTCGATTTGATCGAGCGGATTCATCATCCGGCTGGCGAAGCGCGAATTGCGATTGTTGGCAAGTATGTGCAGCTCGAAGACGCGTACAAGAGTTTGCGCGAAGCTTTGTTGCATGGCGGTCTGGCACACAATCACAAGACGGTTGTGGACTGGATCGAGTCCGAAGAAATTGATTCGCTGGAAGCAGCGGCCAGCAGGCTGCGCGGCTATGACGGAATCCTGGTTCCCGGTGGCTTCGGCAAACGCGGCATTCAGGGAATGATTTACACGATTCAGTTTGCGCGGGAGAGCAAGATTCCCTTCTTCGGGATTTGTCTGGGTATGCAGTGCGCGACGATTGAATACGCGCGCGATGTTGCGGGCTTGAAGCAGGCGGACAGCACTGAATTTGATCCACAGGCGCCGTATCGCGTGATTTACAAGCTTCGTGAACTGCTCGGCGTGGACGAAATGGGCGGCACGATGCGTTTAGGCGCATGGCCATGCAAGCTGGAACCGGGATCCTTTGCGCACAAAGCTTACGGAACGCTCGAAATCAGCGAGCGGCATCGCCATCGCTACGAATTCAACCGCGAACACGAAAAGACGCTGGTCGCTGCGGGATTGAAGATTACGGGTCGCACGCCCGATGAAAATTACGTCGAAATCGTCGAAGCGCCGGAACATCCGTGGTTCCTCGGCTGCCAGTTCCATCCGGAATTCAAATCGAAGCCGCTCGAGCCACACCCACTCTTCTCGGCGTTCATTGGCGCCGCGCTTGAACACAAGAAGTCGCGTAGCAAGCCTGCAACCAGTGTGGCAGCAAGCGTTGCGGCAGATGGGCAGCATGGTCGCGCGACTGAGTCACCGCGCGCACCAGTATTGCGGGCCGCGCCTCACGTTACTGCTTAGCGAGCGCTCCAGGACTATTTCCTTCCGGCAGAGCTGCCGGTGCACGGTGCGCCTATGCTAATCTGCTGCGAGACTTCCACAGATGACATCCACTCATGAAATCTCTCTAGGTTCGGTCAGCCTGGGGCGCAATTCTCTATTCTTAATTGCTGGGCCATGCGTCATCGAGTCGGAAGCTCACGCGCGCATGGTGGCCGAACGCGTCGCAAAAATTTCCGCCGATGCTGGTGTGCCGTGTGTTTTCAAGGCGTCGTTCGACAAGGCGAACCGTTCATCGGTGAACGCGTTTCGCGGGCCGGGCTTGAAAGAAGGGTTGCGAATACTCGGCAAGATCAAGGAAGAGCTGAAGCTTTTCGATATTGACCGACATCCATGAAGCCTCGCAGGCGGCTCCGGCTGCCGAAGCTGTGGACATCCTGCAGATTCCGGCGTTTTTGGCTCGACAGACGGATTTACTCGTCGCCGCAGGAAAAACGGGTCGCGCCGTCAACGTCAAGAAGCCGCAGTTCGTATCGCCAGCGGATATGAAGAATGTCGTCGAGAAAATTGCGTCCACGGGCAACACGAATATCATTTTGACGGAGCGCGGATCGTCGTTCGGCTACCAGAATCTGGTGGTGGATTTCCGCGGTATTCCGCAGATGCAGAAACTTGGCTACCCCGTTGTTTTCGACGCGACGCATTCGGTGCAATTGCCCGGCGGACAGGGTCACTCGAGCGGTGGACAGCCGGAATTCATCGAGCCGTTGGCGCGTGCCGCTGTTGCCGCAGGCGTCGACGGAATTTTCATTGAGACGCACGACAATCCGACGAAGGCGCTCTCTGATGGAGCGAACGCGTTGCCACTCGATCAACTCGCCGGGTTACTGGTGCGATTGAAGCAACTCTCTACTCTGGTCCGTTCATGGAGAACGTTGTGAGCCTCGATACCGCTCGCCGCGTACTCCGCATCGAAGCACAAGCCATTCAGGACGTGATGACGCGTCTCGACCGGACGTTTGAGAGCGCTGTCGATTTTCTTTTTGCGTGTAAAGGCCGGGTCGCAGTAACCGGCATGGGCAAGTCCGGGATCGTCGGTAAAAAAATTTCCGCGACGCTCTCCAGCACCGGCACACCATCATTTTTTTTGCATCCGGCGGAAGCGCTACATGGCGATTTAGGGATGCTCGCGCCGGGCGACGTAATTCTTGCCGTCAGCTACGGCGGCGAAACGCGCGAAATCGTGGCGTTACTCGACGCGCTGAAGCGCCTTGAGATTCGCATCGTTGCCTTGACGGGAAATTCCAAATCCACGATTGCGCAAGCCAGCGAAATCGTTCTCGACGTGAGTGTGAATGAAGAAGCGTGCTCACTTAACCTTGCGCCGACGGCGAGCACGACGGTCGCGATGGCAGTGGGAGATGCATTGGCCGTTTCCCTGCTTGAAAGGCGTGATTTCCGCCATGATGATTTCGCCGCGCTGCATCCGGCGGGAAGCCTCGGAAAGCGTCTGCTGAGAGTGGATAAAGTAATGCACGCGGGCGACAAACTCCCGGCCGTCGCACTCGACACACCGATGGCGAAGGTTTTCCACGAAATGTCCGCCAAGAAATTGGGAATGACCACCGTTGTGAACCCCGACGGAACACTGGCGGGAATTTTAACCGACGGTGATTTGCGCAGGTTGATGGAAAAACACGGCGGCGCGGTAGTTGATATGAAGCTTGCGGACTGCATTACGCGCAATCCGCAGAGCGTCGGCCCGGATGTGCTGGCCAGCGAAGCGTTGACGCTCATGGAAAAACGCCGCATCACTTGCGTAGTCGTGGTTGACGCTTCTCGCGTAGTTTTGGGAGCCGTGCACTTGCATGATCTGTGGGGTATGCAGCTCGTTTAGAATGAAGAGCTAGGATGCCCAACGCCAGCCCTTATTTCAAATTTCCGAAATGAGGTGAATTTCGATGAGTTCATCGCCAGAACGAAAAATTGCTCCGATCCGCACCGAAGCGCCCGGCCAACTGCTAATGGCCGGGTTGTCAGGGGAATTTTCATCACCCGCCGGGATTCCGGAGTTGTGGCAGCAATTTGTGCCTAATCTTGGAAAGGTCACAGGCCAGGTCGGCAATGTCGCGTACGGAGTGATTTTCGCCAGCGATCCGAGCGGGAAATTCAAGTACATGGCCGCGATGCGCGTGAACAATTTCACGTCGGTCCCAGCGGAGCTAGAAAAACTCACGATTCCCGCGCAGAAATATTTGGTATTCCGTCATGACGGACACGCTTCACAGCTTTCTTCCACCATCGAGAAAATCTGCAAAACCGGGGTAATGCAAACCCCGGGACCGGCCGCGAACGATTCACAAGTTGCTATGCTCGAATATTACGGAGAGAAATTCGATCCAGCGACTGGCACCGGCGATATGGAAGTTTGGGTTCCGACCAAAGAATAAGAATCGGGATATTTCGTCGTCGGTTCATTTTTTCTTAACCGCATCGCAAGCGATTCATCCGGCGCGTGTTAGACTTTTGCCCGGAAATCTTTTCCGGAGAGTACTCGTGCCCCGTTCCACCACGCACATCGCACCAGCACTGAAAAAACGCGCCGCCAAAATAAGAGTTGTGCTGATGGACGTTGACGGCACCATTACCGACGGCAGCGTAACTCTGCTATCGCAGCCGGATGGAACGGCCCTCGAAATCAAAACTTTTGACGCGCACGATGGCCAGGGCTTGACGCTCGGACGCACTGCCGGACTTCGCATGGGCGTCATCACGGGACGCGAAAGTGCTGCGCTGCGTCGCCGCATGAACGAGCTTGGCGTCGAGTTCGTGTACGAAAAGCAGGGGCACAAGATCGCGGCGTACGAGGAAATTCTAAAAAAGGCCGGTGTAAAAGAAGATGAGGTTGCATTTCTTGGCGATGATTTACCCGATCTCACGGTTATGAGGCGCTGTGGACTGGCCGTCGCCGTCAAAGACGCTGTCGCCGAAGTAAAAAAAGCCGCGCACTATACCACTGCAGCGAAAGGCGGAAAAGGCGCCGCGCGCGAACTCATCGAACTGGTCCTCAGGTCTAAAGGCGTTTGGGAACAAATGATCGACCAAGCCCGCGCTTAGATTGCCGCGACTTCTTCCGCCGTTTGTAGTGCTCCCTGTCTTTCAGTCTCTAGCGCTTTAACTTCTTTCCCTGCTCACCTGCTTTTGCTGTAGCATGCACAGCCGAGCGGAGGTGACGCCGTGACTTCTTTGCATTCCAGCACCAGAAATCTTTTCAGTAGAGTGTTTTGCACCGCCGCGCTGGCAGCGGTCTTTTTCTGCGCCCTGGCCCAGGCGCAGGATTCGTCTGCTCCATCTCCTGGCGGGGACGCAAAAGTCAACGAACGCGTAGAAGCACTATTAAAGCAAATGACGCTGGAAGAAAAAATCGGCCAGCTCAACCAGGTCTCCGCCGCGAATTTTCTGAATCCGCCAAATCGCGAAGAAATGATCGAAAAAGGCCAGATCGGCTCATTTCTCTGGAGCGTCGATCCCGTTCAGCTCGATAAGTATCAGCACATCGCCGTCGAAAAGAGCCGCCTGCACATTCCGCTGCTTTTCGGCTACGACGTGATTCACGGATTTCGCACCGTGTTTCCGGTGCCGCTTGCAATGGCCGCTTCCTGGGATCCGCAGGTCGAAGAAAAAGCGCAAGCGTTCGCTGCGCGTGAAGCTCGTGCTGGCTACATCAACTGGACTTTCGGGCCGATGGTGGACATCGCGCGCGACGCGCGCTGGGGCCGTATCGTCGAGGGCGCCGGCGAAGATCCATTTCTCGGAGCCGCCATGGCTCGCGCGCAAGTGCGCGGATTTCAGGGAACTGCACTTGGTGCGCCTGATCGCGTGCTCGCCACAGTGAAACATTTCGCAGGCTACGGCGCGGCCGAAGGCGGCCGTGACTACGATTCGTCCTACGTTCCCGAAACATCCATGCGCAACGTTTACCTTCCACCGTTCAAGGCGGCAGTGGACGCAGGCGTTGGTTCACTGATGAGCGCTTACATGAACTTGAACGACGTTCCCGCCGGCGGCAATCGCTGGCTGCTGCACGACGTCCTGCGCTCTGAATGGGGCTTCAAAGGATTCGTGGTCACCGATGCTCTGACCACGCACGATCTGGTGACGCACGGTTTTGCGCGCGATGAAGCCGACGCCGCCTATCGTGCCATCTCGGCCGGCGTCAGCGTCGATATGGCCAGCCTACTCATTTCAAAGCATATCGGCGAATTCGTGAAGAACGGCAAGATTAGCGAAGCGCAAATCGACGACGCCGTTCGCCCGGTCCTGGCAATAAAAATCCGCATGGGACTTTTCGAGCATCCTTACACCGATCTCTCAAAATCCGCGACAATTTTCAATGACCCTGCTGCCCGCGATTATTCCCGTTTCGCTGCGCAGCGTACCATGGTGCTGCTGCGTAACGAAAATCACGCGCTGCCGCTGAACAAAAGCGTCTCGTCCATCGCTTTGATCGGACCTCTGGCAAACGAGCCTGCCGATCTGGACGGCGGATGGGGCGTCACTGGCGAAACGCCCGCTGTCACCGTCGAACAGGGCCTGCGAAAAAAATTGCCAAACGCCAAGATCGCATTCGCGCGGGGCGGCGAAATTCGCAGAACCATTTCCAGCCGCTTCGACGATTTCTTTCCCGGAGCGAAAAAATCGCCGCCACTCACCGCGGAAGAAAACAGCAAAGAAATCGACGCAGCCGTCCGGCTCGCGAAATCTTCCGATGTCTCGGTGCTGGTTCTCGGCGAGCTTGCGAACATGAGCGGCGAGTACGCGTCGCGCTCCACTCTCGAACTTCCTGGCCGCCAGGAGGAATTGCTCGAAAAAATTGTCGCGCTGGGAAAACCCGTGGTGCTGGTGATCGTAAGTGGCCGCCCGCTGAATATTTCCTGGGCAAGTGAACATGTCCCCGCAATTGTCATGGCCTGGCAACCGGGCTCGGAAGCCGGCAACGCCATCGCCGATATCTTATTTGGTGACGCCGTCCCAGGCGGCAAGCTTCCCGTATCCTGGCCGCGCAGCGCCGGACAAGAACCGCTCTACTATTCCCATAACATCACCCAATATCCCGAAAGCGATCCGACATACAAGCCGCGTTATTGGGAAGGGCCCAACACCCCGCTCTATCCGTTCGGTTTCGGTCTCAGTTATTCAACTTTTGCATTCAGCGACCTGCGCCTCACAAAGTCCGAAGTGAAGCTTGGCGACGGTGTCGAAGCCAGCGTCAAAGTTAGTAATACCGGCTCCATCGCTGCTGACGAAGTCGTGCAACTCTACATTCACCAGCGCGCCGGCTCGAC
Organism: uncultured Acidobacteriota bacterium; assembly: GCA_963781385.1. Taxonomy (GTDB): domain Bacteria; phylum Acidobacteriota; class Terriglobia; order Acidiferrales; family UBA7541; genus Acidiferrum. Next base: position 63,912 of record CAWAFN010000002.1, read on the forward strand.
CTCGCGTCCCATTCGCGAATTGAAAGGTTTTGAACGCGTCGCGCTTAAACCCGGCGAAACGAAAACCGTTCACATGGTGTTAAGCAAGAACGAACTTAGCTATTGGAGTGAGGGCCTTCGCAAATGGGTTGAAGAGACGGAAGATTTTGACGTCTGGGTCGGCAACAACTCCAATGCCGAATTGCACGGAAACTTTCGCGTAGTCGAATAGCCAATACCGCATCTTCTGAGTTCTTCGAAATCCATTTTCGACAAGACGGCCCAATCTGCCTCGCATATGCGATTCAATACGATTTGACACGTCAATTCTATATCTAATAAAACGGATAGCTAGGAACGAGGTTCGTACTTGCAGGAGGGGGCCGTGTCACGCACCAGGCAGGTATTTCTCTGCTTTCTTGTTTTGTTTCACTCTGCAGTTCCTCTCTACGCCCAATCCGGTTCGGCTGAGCTTACCGGCGAAGTGCGGGATCCCTCTGGAGCGACTGTAGCACGCGCGCCCTTGACGCTCACAAATTCAGACACCGGCGAATCTTTTGCGGTGGAGTCGAGCGAGGCGGGAGTCTACGTCTTTTTGCACATCAAACCGGGAAGCTATCAACTTATTGCGCAGGTCCCCGGCTTTCAGCCGTTTGTTCAGAAAGGGATAACGCTGCTCACCGGTCAACGCGCCACCGTCAATCTGGCTCTCACCATCGGCGGCGCTTCGCAGCAAATCACGGTGCAAGCCGATGCCTCAGTTTTGCGAACGGAATCGCCATCGTTGACGCAAGCCATCCCCAATCAGGCCATCTCCGAACTTCCGCTAAATGGCCGCACCTTCATAAACCTGGTTGGACTTTCGGCGGGCGTAGCGCTTCCGCCGGGTTCACAATTACCTCGCCTGGATGGCGGCCGACCGCGTGTGAATGAGTATCTCTACGATGGAATTTCGGTTCTGCAGCCCGAGCCGGGCCAAGTGGTGTTTTTCCCAATCGTCGATGCGATTCAGGAATTCAGCCTAATCACCAACTCGCCGGGCGCGGAGTTTGGCCGCTTCAACGGCGGCGTAGTGAATCTCACTACCAGGTCCGGAACCAACTTCGTCCACGGAACGCTATTCGAATTCTTTCGCAACGAGGCGTTGAACGCGAAAAACCGTTTCACGCCAGCCGGTTCCGATCGTCCGGTTTTTCGCCGCAATCAGTTTGGCGGCGTGCTGGGCGCACCAATTCATAAGGACAAAACTTTCATCTTCCTGGACTACCAAGGCACGCGCCAGGAAATTGGCCGAATCCGTACGTCGACGGTGCCCACCAGCGCAGAAAGAGCAGGCGATTTCTCGGCAGTGCTTGGAAGTAATCTTTATCGCACGCCGAGCGGGACCGTGACCACCAGCCCCACCGGAAATACGGCAATCTTGGTGACCGATACCGACGGCAACACGATTCAGGCTCGGCAAAATATGATTTTCCGTCCTTCCGACCAATTGGCGTATGCGGGAAATCTGATACCTGTCGACACTCTCGACCCGGTCGCGGTGACGCTTCTGTCCCGCTACCCTGCTCCCACGTCTTCCGGCGCGGCAAACAACTTTACTCGCGTTGCAAACGAACCCGACAACCAAGATCAATTCGATATCCGGCTCGATCACCGTTTTTCCCATCGTGATTCGCTTTTCGGCCGCTACTCCTACGCTCGCGATGACGTGACGCCCGTTGCGTTTCTTCCGGACGGAAGCGGCGCGTTAACGACCACCAACTCAACTGCGCTCGGACCGCAGCTCAGTCTCGGCCAGTCATTCGCGTCGAGCTACGTGCATGCGTTTAGTCCGGCGCTTATCAATGAAATTCGCTTCGGTTACACGCGACGATCCATTTCACGCGCGGCACTTCTGCTCGGTGAACCGCCGTCAGAGGGACTGAATCTTCCGGGTATCCCCACCAATGGCGCGTTCAACGACGAACTCCCAACCTTTTTGATCGGCGGGTTCCAGCAACTTGGCCCGCCGGCGAGCACTGACTCCGATTTTCGTACAGACGTCACCGAATGGGCTGAGAACGTGTCCTGGCTCAAGGGCCGGCACGCCTTCAAGTTTGGCTGGGATATGCGTTTTTCCCGGCTGGATATCCTGCAGCCTCCCTCTCCGACCGGCCAGTTCACATTTTCAAACCTGTTCACGAACAATCCGTCGATCGCCGGAACCGGGAATCCGCTCGCCAGCTTTGTGCTCGGACAAGTGCAACTCTTCTCGATTGATTTACAGCAGAATCTGCTGCGACCCCGCGCCTGGGTTCAGGAATTTTTTGCGCAGGACGACTGGAAAGCAACTTCGCGACTCACCATTTCCGCCGGCCTCCGCTACACGCTGAATTTCCCATCGACAGAAGCGGACAACCAGGGCGCGGTTTTCAATTTGCAGACGGAGCAACTAGAATATCTCGGACTAGATGGCTTCCCTCGTACTTCGCGACGCCTGCACTGGCACGACTTCGGTCCACGCGTCGGATTTGCCTATCTGATCAGTCCAAAAACGGTGATTCGAAGCGGCTATGGGCTCACCTGGTTTGACCAGGCTGGAATCACTACACCATTCACCAACCCTCAGTTCCCGTTTCTGCAAACCGCTTCACAAAGTACCTTGAACAACATCAGTCCAGCCTTCGTGCTGGCAACCGGTCCAACCGTTACCCCGGTTTCGCCCACCCCTGATGCCGGATTGGGGCAAGGTGTCTTTTCCGTGGACCGTGCACAGTCTTCCGGTTATGTCCAACAGTGGAATCTCGCAATCCAGCGCCAAATAGGCTCCAATCTTTCTTTCGAAATCGCCTACGCTGGTTCGAAGGGCACTCACATTGGAGTCCCCGACACCAACTTAAATCAGTTGCCAGTGTCCGACCTCGCGCTCGGCTCTGCTCTGCAGCAATCCGTTCCCAATCCGTTTTTTGGACAGATTCCTATATCGTCGTCTCTCGGCAGAAAAACGATTTCCGTCGCCCAATTGATGAAAACCTATCCGGAATACACCACCGTCTCGCTGTTCCGGAACAACGTTGGGAATACGGATTACCATGCGCTGCAAGCTCGCATGGAAAAGCGCTATTCGAACGGCTTTTGGTTTCTGGCAAGTTACACTCGCTCGAAACTTATCGACGATGCCTCATCCGTGTTCGATGCCTCTGTGTTGACTGGGCCCATTGCGAACTTTCCCGTTGCCGACAGTTTCAATCGAAGGCTGGAACAAGACGTTTCAAATGGCGATATGCCCAATGCCTTCGCGGTAAGCTGGAGCTACGATTTGCCCGTTGGTCAAGGCCATCATTTTAACCCTGGGGGAATCGGCGGAAAATTCGTAAGCGGTTGGCAAGTAGCAGGAATTGTGACTCTGCAATCCGGACTGCCAATTGCCGTAACGCAGACCACCAACAATCTGGCGTTCGCCGGATTCGGTACACAGCGGCCAAATTGTTCCGGACCCACCGCCCTCGACAATCCGAGCGTGGCCGAATGGTTCGACGTCAGCGCAATTACCGTGAACAATGCCCTGGCCCTCGGATCATGCTCGCGCAATCCGGTTCGCGGGCCAGGTTACCAGGACGCGGATCTGGCGCTCATCAAGCGTACGCCGATCACTGAACGGTTCTCCCTGGACTTCCGCGCGGAGTTCTTCAATCTGACGAACACCCCACCGCTCGGAGCGCCCAACGCGGTCGCGGGCGCGGCAGGATTCGGCACAATTACATCCGCGGGAGACCCTCGCGTGATTCAGCTCGCGCTAAAATTGAATTTCTGATCTTTAGGATTGAGCTCGGCTTACTTCGATTCGGCCCGGCCTCGCTCAACTTTCGGATTCGGCTGATCGAGACGGCGGCCGCTCAGTGAGACTTCCACTAGTCTCCTGAGCCGCCGCAACTGGGTCTGTTCCTGCTTCGCGTTGCTCACCCAAAAGCCCGCGATTCGCTGATAACCCGGCGGCTGCGAGGAAAAGAAGTTCCACGCCTTCTGATCCTCGCGAAACAGCTTTTTGTGCTTCGCGCTGAGTCCGGGGCGCTTTTGTTCAAATCCGTAAATTCCCGTTCTTTTTTCTTCTCGCGCCGCAAATACTCTCAATCCGGGCTCTGCCATTTTTCCGGCCTTGGTCAGAGCCATCACCCGTTGGACATTTATGTTGCTCCACGTGCTTTTTGGTTTCCTTGGACTAAAGCGATGTGCGAATCGTTCTTCATCCAGACGGTTTACAACGCCATCGATCCATCCATAACAGAGTGCTTCTTCCACCGCATCGAGATAGGTCGCGCCGGATTTCCCGGAGCTCTTCTTGTAGAAGCCGACCCACAGTTCAGTCGTGATCGCGTGATTTTCCGACAACCAATGGCGAAATTCGGCTCGCGATCGAAAGTGAACGACCTTTTTTTTGGGCTTCATTGCGAACTTCCTTGACAATCCGGCGCGCCGAACAGAGACTCTCCGCAACACTCCAGAGCGACCGGAGGAATCATCCATGAAAACAAATTACGCCGCAATCGTCGTGGCAGCCATCGCTTACTGGATTCTCGGCGCCATTTGGTACGGAGTGCTCTTCTCGAAGCCCTGGATGGCGCTAGAAAATATCAGCATGGAGCAGGCTCGCTCCGTGAATCCGGTCCTGCCTTACGTCGTGACTTTACTCCTCAATCTGCTGATCGCCTTCGCGCTCTCGCAACTCTGCCTTTGGCGCAACGCGACCTCTGCCGCACGCGGAGCATCCCTGGGAATATTTTTGTGGATTGGCTTCGTCGGTCCTATCACCTACACCACCTATATGTACGAGATGAGGCCATGGCAGTTGTTCGCTATCAACGGGTTTTATCCGCTGGTTGGTCTCTGCCTGATGGGCGCGATCCTCGGCGCTTGGACCAAACAAACTGCTTTCTGATTCGAACACACAAAACTGCAAAAGCTTATTTCGCGTAACGAAAACCACCCACGGCTATTTCAATACTGGCAACACAATCGACGACGCGTGTTCTCCACCGCGATAAATCCGCTGCGTCGCCTTCTGAAAATCCTCCGGCTTTGCATCGGGAATGCTATCCACAAATTTCTGCGGATTGCGGTCCACCAGCGGAAACCACGTGCTCTGAATCTGCACCATGATGCGATGCCCGCGCCGGAAGGTGTGGTTGATACTCTGCAAGTCGAAATTGATTGCGGTCGGTTTGTTCGGCTCAAGCGGCTCCGGCTTCTCAAAACTGTTGCGGAATTTGGCCCGGAAAGGCTCGCCGCGCACGAGCTGCTGGTATCCGCCCATACGAATCTCTTTCGGATTCGGATCGGGATCGGGAAAGTCCATCGGATAAACGTCGATCAGCTTAACCACGAAATCGGAATCTGTACCTGAAGTGGATACCCACAATTTCGGCGAAACCTGACCTGCAACGGTGAGGTCTTCTTCGAGCGGCGCGGTCTGATAGACCTCCACGTCCGTGCGCTTCGCTGCGAATCTTTGATCTGCGTCCATATATGTCTGCGGAACGCCTGTGGTCTGCGTTTCGACGAACGGTACCGGGTGGTTTGGATCGCTCAGGTATTCGTCAAAGCCCGCTGCCTGCCTTGCAGAATCGAACGACAGCTCTCCATCTAGTCCGAAATAGAGTGCTTTGAGCTGCGCCGCTTTCGGTGGCCAGGAATCGTATTTGCGCCAGGTATTTGTACCCGTTTCAAACATTAACGCGCTCGGAACTTTCGCGTCCCCGGCGTCCTTCAGATATTGTTGAAAAAATGGCAGCAACACTTTGTCGTTAAAATAAGTCGAATTCTCCGCTGCAAAATCGACGGCACCCAGGTGATCACCCTTTGTGAATGCCCACCCGCCGTGAACCCATGGCCCTTCGACCAGGTGATTCGGAGTGTTCGGGCTCTGTTTGGCGACTGAATTGAAAATTGTGTACGGGCCTTGCAGATCCTCGGCGTCGAACAATCCGCCGACCGTCATCACCGCGCAATGAATGTTTTTCATATGCGCCGAGATATTTCGCACTTTCCAGTATTCGCCGTAATTCGGATGTTCCACTTGATCGTTCCAATAGAAATTGGGTTCATTTCCATAAACTTTCTTCGCATTGGAAATCGGACCCATCTTCAAGTAATAGTCGTAGCCGTCATTGGTGCCGTAGTTGAAGTTCCGCCAGTTTTTCGGCGGAACTTCCAGGCCGGTGCGCGGCTTGAAGTAAACGTAAAATCCAAAGTTCGCTGCCAGCATGAACGCGCCGTTGTGATACGCATCGTCGTTCATGTAAAGGTCTGTGACCGGAGCCTGCGGCGAACACGCCTTCAAAGCGGGGTGGGTGTCCGGCATGGCCGCAGCAGCGTAAAACCCCGGGTAAGAAATTCCGTAAATTCCAGCTTTGCCATTGTTATGCGGAATATTTTTGACGAGCCAGTCGATGGTGTCGTACGTATCCGTGCTCTCGTCCACATCGCTCGGGCCCTTTTTCACGTCTTTGTGCGGCGTCATTTCGATGAAGGTGCCGTCGCTCTGATAGCGACCGCGAACATCCTGATAAACAAAAATAAATCCATCTTTTACAAAACTCGGTGCCGGGCCCAAATGTTTTGGGTAATTGTCCGTTCCGTACGGTCCCACACTGTATGGGGTGCGTTCTATCAAAATCGGATAGGTCTTTGAATCCGAAGCGTCCTTCGGCACGTACACCGCAGTAAACAGCTTCGCGCCATCCCGCATCGCAATCCGGAATTCGAACTTGGTGTAATGCTCGCGAATCTCTTTTGCGGAGCGATCTTCTTCCTTCTGGCCCGGCTCGTCATCATCCTGAGCATGTACTTTCGCGTTGCCAAATGCCGCAACCATCACAACTGCGCAGGCCAATACCAACAGAAACTTTTGCTGCAGGATTCTTTTCATCGACAGCTCCGGAAGGGCCAGATATGAGCGAAACGGATCGTCAAGCACGATATCGTTGGCGCGTTTCTGTGTCAATGCGCCGCGTATTCTCGTACTTGATTGTTACGAGACTAGAAATTTCATTTCGTTCAGGGTCTATGCACTTTCCCGGTTCCAGTTGATAATGTTCTATTCGCTTTTTACTGACGAGGCTAGCAGATTATGGTTCACCCGTGGCATGACGTCTCTCCCGGCAAAGATCTTCCCCGCGATTTTCAGGCGGTGATCGAAATTCCGCTTGGCTCCAATCTCAAATATGAACTAGATAAGCCGACCGGCCTGATCAAGGTGGACCGGGTCATTCACTCTGCGGTTTTCTACCCCGCAAACTACGGTTTTATTCCTCAAACCTACGCTGAAGACAACGACCCTCTCGACGTTCTGGTCCTCTGCCAGGAACCCGTGCAGCCGCTGGCGCTGATCAAAGCGCGTGCCATTGGCGTGATGACCATGGTGGACTCCGGCGCAACCGACGACAAAATCATCGCTGTCGCCACCAACGATCCCGAATTCAGCGAATATTTGGAAGCCCGCGATCTCCCCGGACATCGCTTGCTTGTCCTGAAACGTTTTTTCCAGGATTACAAGCAGCTCGAAGGCAAACAGGTGCAGGTCGAAGAAATTCGTCCGGCCTACGCCGCCCTGACCGTCATCGAGCAATCGCTGGCACGCTACCAAAAGCATCGCGATGAGTTGATCAAAGGCGACGGACTAGGCCATCACCGCCGCAAAGACGACCAGCAGCAGAAGAAGTAGTACAAAAGGACTATGTCCGCGGCGGAGTTCCGCTGGTAATTTCTGGATCACGAATTTTGCGTGAGGATTTCCGGAGTGAAGAAGAATTCCATGTCGCTTGCCATCGGCTTAGGCGCGTTCACGCTCCTGGTAATCGCTTTCGTCGCGCTTTCCATGATGGCGGGCAGTCCCAAAGACGCATATTTCATGGTGCGTTATGCATTCCCGCATATGCGCAGCGGCAAGTTGAAAGTCGGCGACAGTGCGCCCGACGCCAAGCTTTTCGCATTAAACGGGACTGACACTTTTCATGTTCGCGAGCGCTCCGGCGGTAAACCTCTGGTACTGGTCTTCGGAAGTTTTACCTGACCTCCCTTCCGTCGCCAGGTTGGTGACATCATTCAGCTCTTCGATGACTATAAAGATCACGCCGACTTTTTGACCATCTATGTCCGCGAAGCTCATCCCACCGACGAGTGGCAGATGAAATCCAACGTGAAAGATGATGTCTGCTACGCGCAGCCGAAAAATCTTTCCGACCGCTTGGCCATCGCCAACGATTTCACCAAGCGCTACAAATTCCAGGTGCCTTTCGGCGTGGACGACATGGACAACGCCGCCAACGACGCGTACGCCGCCTGGCCTGAACGCCTGTACGTGATCGATGAGAACGGAAAAATCGCTTACCGCGGCGGTATGGGGCCCTTCAACTATAATCCCGCCGAAGTTCGCTCGTGGCTCGCGGCTCGTTACGGCGAAGTGAAACACCCTGAAGCTAAGCCAGCTGATACAAATCCCGCTGGCGCAAAGCCACCCGACGCCAAACCTGCCGGCACCCAACCTGAAGAAAAGAAAAGCTAAACGTCAGACTTTGCCGTTACGGATTTTTGATCGCCGCTCCCGGCCGAATCTTTTCCGCCGGAACGATCCCCGAACCTTCCAGCACCGAATAATACTTATCTGCTTCAAGATTTTTCACCGTCTCGATCTTTCCCGACGGCCAACGAATCTCCACGCTTTCAATCTTTGTTGCGGTGTTCAATCCAAAGTGCACGCGCAGATCGTTCTGCGACAAATAACTCCCGCCACTGTGAATTTCTTCCGTCTGCGTCATCCCGCCGGCCACGATTTTCAATCGCGCGCCGATCGCCAGCCGGTTGCTCTTCGTTCCCTGCAATTCAAAGCTGACCCAGTGTTTCCCGGCGATTCCGTTGTTCTTCAAAATCATCGGCTCGCCCGCCAGATCTTCGATCACCAAGTCCACATTTCCATCGTTGAACAAATCGCCCGCCGCCACGCCCCGTGAAACGCGCGGAATTCCCAGCGCCGGCCCGGCTTCCTCGCTCGCGTCGCAAAACGTCCCATCCTTCTGGTTCAACTGCAATTTCTTCGGCTCGCGGTAACGCGCTCCCGACGGCAGCGTATCCACCTGGGGATACACATGCCCCCCCACCACAATCAAATCCAGCCATCCATCGTTGTCCGCGTCAAAAAAAATCGTCCCCCACTTTACGTATGGCAGCGACGGCAGCGCCACTCCCGATTTGTACGACACGTCCGAAAAATTCCAGTTCCCGTCGTTCCGGAATAAATTGCTGTACTCGTCGGAAAAATTCGTCACGAACAGCGATGGCAATCCGGTGTGCAAATAATCTCCCACCGCCAGCCCCATCGAAGCCTGCTCCGACCCGTCTTCACTCACCGCCGTTCCGGATTCCAGCCCAATCTCCTGAAATTTCCCGCCGCCCAAATTCTTGTACAAGAATTTCGGTGTCGAATCATTCGCCACATAAATGTCCGGCCGCCCCACATTGTTGAAGTCCGCGAAAATCACTGACATCCCGTAGTATCCGTTCGCGTCTTCCACTCCAGCTGCTTTCGAAACGTCCGTAAACGTTCCGTTCCCGTTGTTGTGAAATAACGCGTCGCCCGCGCCTTTCAATCCGCGTGGCCCGCATTGCACATCGATGCCGCGGTATTTGCAATTCGGAGCCGTTCCGAATCCCGGCAAATCGTTTAAGTGAAAATCCACGTAATTCGTCACCATCAGATCAACAAAGCCATCCCCGTCGTAATCGCCAAATGCCGCGCCCGTCGACCAACGTCCATCGCCGACTCCCGCCTGCTTGGCAACATCCGTAAAGGTCCCGTCGCCGTTGTTCCGAAACAATTTATTTCCGCCCAGGCAAGTCAAATAAAGATCCGGCCAGCCGTCATTGTTGTAATCGCCCACTGCTCCGCCCATGGCGAAACACGGAGTCGCCAGCCCGGCCTTATCCGTTACATCGGTAAACGTCCCGTCGTGGTTGTTGTGATACAGCGCTCCGCGTGCTGTCTGCTCCTTCACCGCCATGTCCACCGTCGGCGCATTCGTAAAATAAATGTCCGGATATCCGTCGCGATCGTAGTCGATCAAAATCACTCCGCCGCTCATTGACTCCACCACATACTTGCTGGTGTTCGACGAAATATGGCTGAACTTAATACCGGCCTTTGCCGTCACGTCCGTAAATTGTGGCACCTCTCGTCCGGCGCACTTGATCGTCTTCACTCCCGGTGGTGGCGGAGGTGGAGCCGGATGCGCTTCCTGCGCAGCCGCAACTTGCGCGGACAACAAGAGCAAAGCCACACTGCGCGCAGCATTATTCAGTTTTGGCCGAATCAAGAATTCACCGTAGTAGGTCCGTATAATGCGTATGAGTATGGATGCTCGGTCCGGCGCCCGACTGCCGGCTAGCTCCGCCAAGATCAATCTATCGCGAAGGTCGCTGCTATTAGGCGGCACCTCTTAAATAACTGTCAAGCGCCATCCCCTCGGGGTGCGAACCCCAAGGCCAAGTTATTGCAAAATAATCACTTACGCCCTGATTCTGCCGAAATGCGCCGTAGCTGTCTGCTCCCGCCTTAGCGCTCCCCATTAAAAAATCGATTTGCCTGCTCTTAACCCTGCCTTTTTCCACCGATTTTGCGATAGAATGCCGCTAATCGAAACAAGGTGCTAGAGGGGACATCAGCCGTGATTCACGACTCGATTAGGCTCCACTAATGCAGCGATGAAAAGCAAACGCGCCCTTTCCAATCCGGAAAATCAAGTCACGCTCAAGGCCGTCGCCCAACATCTCGGCCTCACTCCCGGAACTGTCTCCGCCGTCCTCAATAATTCCGCCGCATCAAGATCAATTCCCGAACACACTCGCAATCGCATCCGCCAAGCCGCTAGAGAACTCAACTACCGTCCCAATTTCATGGCGCGATCTCTGCGCGTGCAGCGCACCTACACCATCGGCGTTATCCTGGAAGAGATTGGCGACAGCTACGGCTCCATGATTGTCAGCGGCATCGAAGAATATATTCGTGAGAAAAATTATTTCTTCCTGACCGTCGCCCACCGCCACGACGCGGAACTTCTCGAAACCTATTCACAGATGCTCATTTCTCGCGGCGTCGAAGGTTTCATCACCGTCGACACTTCCCTGCGCAATGTGCCTTCGCTACCCACCGTCGCCGTTGCCGGCCATCGTCAACTGGACAACGTCACCAACATTGTTCTCGACCACCACCAAGCGGCGCTTCTCGGCCTAAAACACCTGCAGGATCTCGGCCACCGCGAAATCGCGTTTCTCAAGGGCCAGCCGGAAAGCGCGGATTCCGAAGTACGCTTCGCGGCGATTTGCGAGGTTGCCCGCGAACTCGGCATCGCCATCAATCCCGATCGCGTCGTTCAACTGGCGGGAGTCGATTCCACTCCCGAACTCGGCTATCCTTTCGCCAAAGAACTCCTCGCACGCAAAGTTCCCTTCACCGCCCTTTTCGCCTACAACGACATTTCCGCCATTGGCGCCATGCGCGCTTTTCAGGAAGCCGGCCTTCGCGTACCGCAGGAAGTCTCGGTTGTCGGCTTTGATGACGTTTTTAGCGCTACTTTTTGCATTCCGTCGCTCACCACAGTCCGCCAGCCACTGAAAAAAATGGGCCGCATCGCTGCCGAAACTCTTCTCGCCCGCATCGACGGCTCCGAGGAACCCCACGCTGAAATTGCAGTCGAGCCGGAGTTGGTCGTCCGCAAGTCCACCGGCCATGTCTCTGTAGGCGAATTCCAAATCGCCAAGTAACTTTCCATTTAAGCTGTCATTCCGAACAAAGCGCGGCGGTATTCTCTATATTTCGCGCAGCGAGGAATCTCTCTTCCTCCGGCGTCATGGGCCCTGGTCGCAAAACAAAGCTCCGCCACTAAGTTCAGCGCGGGCACAATCCAATTTTTAGGACAGCCGCGCTACTTGCGCGAAGCCGCCAACGCCGCCGCATTCTTCCGCTGCTGCTGCACCAAGAAGTCCTCGTACGGGCCCTTGAAGTCCTCAATATGCCCATGATCAAAGTGCCACAGACGCGTCGCCACTTCGTCGATCACGTCGTGGTCGTGCGTCACCAGCAGCACCGTGCCCTCAAACTTCTGCAGTGAAATGTTCAGCGCGTTGATCGACTCCAAATCCAAATGGTTGGTCGGCTCGTCGAACACCAACACATTGGGCTTCTGCAGCATCAACCTGCAAAACAGAATCCGCGCCGTCTCGCCTCCCGATAGCGCCCGAATCGGCTTGGTCACGTCGTCGCCGCTGAATAGCATTTGCCCCAGCAGCCCGCGCAATTCCTGCTGCCCGGCCATCGGATCCCACTGTCCCAGCCACTCGATCACTGTCATCTCAACTTCTTTTTCCAAGGTGTGCTCTTGCCCGAAGTATCCGACGGTCACTTCGTGTCCCCAGCGAACCGTTCCGCCGTCCACACCAAAATGGCGGTCCGCTTCGTCAATAAAACCCGGCGCATTCCGCACCAGCGATCGAATCAGCGTAGTTTTCCCCGCGCCGTTGCGTCCCAGCAGCGCAATCTTTTCTCCGCGTTCGATGTTTGCGGAAAATCCTTCGATCACTTTCAAATCGCCGTACGACTTTTTCACCGACTTGAATTCCAGCGGATGTCGTCCCGACGGCTTCTTCATTTCAAAACGAATGTACGGCCGGGCGATGTTGGACCGCGCCAGCACTGTCGTCTGCAGCCGCTCGATTTCTTTTTTCCGCGAAGTCGCCTGCGCCGAACGCGTACCTGCTCCGAATCGCGAAATAAAATCCTGCAACTGCGCAATTTTCTTTTCGCGCTGCGCGTTCTCCGATTCGATTCGTGAACGCACCGACGTCTTCGCCATCACCATATCGTCGTATCCGCCCACGTACATCAGCACCGACTCGTAATCGATGTCCGCGGTATGCGTGCAAACGCTGTTCAAAAAGTGGCGGTCGTGCGAAATCACGATCAGCACACCTTCATACGCCGTCAGGTAGTCCTGCAGCCAGTGAACGGAATCCAGGTCCAAAGAGTTGGTTGGTTCGTCGAGCAGCAGCGCCGTTGGATTGCCAAACAGCGCCTGCGCCAGCAGAACGCGGACCTTCTGGCCGCCCTGCAGCTCGCCCATCTTTCGTTCATGCAGTTCGGACGGTACGTCCAAACCATCCAGCAAAATCGCGGCATCCGCTTCGGCGGTATACCCGCCTTCTTCGCCCACAATTCCTTCAAGCTCGCCCAGCCGCATCCCGTCCGCGTCTGTCAGTTCATCGTGCGGCTTGTTATAAAGCGCTTCCCGCTCCTGCAGCGTCGCCCAAAGCGTCGCATGCCCCATGATCACCGTATCGATCACGCGGAAATCGTCGAAGGCGAACTGGTCCTGTCGCAGCACGCCAATCTTCTTCGGCCGCGTCACGTTCCCTTTGGTCGGCTCCAGCTCGCCGGTCAATATCTTCATTAAGGTGGACTTGCCCGCGCCATTCGGCCCGGTAATCGCATACCGCCGACCCGCCATGAACGTGGTTGTGACATCATCGAACAACACGCGGCCACCATACCGCATAGAGACATTATTGACTGAAATCATAGCCTTTGATTATATCGTGGAATCGGGCGCCGTTTCGACCCTGACCGTTCGCTCTGGTTACGAAATTCAATAGATTTTTCCGAAAATTTATTTGCGGGTAATCCCGCAACGCCACGTAACCCAACTCCGCAAACCTCCCGTTCTTGCCGTAGCTCTTCTCTGCGTTCTCTGCTACCCGGCATTGTCTTTTCTCTGTCCTGCCCTTTCCTGTCTTGCTGGTTTCTTCTCCCCGCCCTCAGCATCTTGTGCGTAGTCTTTTCTCCGGGTTCTTTTTCTCGCGTAGTGCCGGGCTTCGGCCCGGCTCTTCGTTTTCCGGACTCAATTTTTTGCGATTCAAATTCGCTGAATCACGAGAAACTATCCCCGTGACCGATCCACTCCACTCACCCGCACCCGCCGACGGCCCCTCCACCCCGCGCCCCCGTTGGCCCCAAAGCAAATGGCTCACTGTTCTCGAATTCGCCATCGTCGCCGCAATTTTCATCGCCGACATCCGTCATCTGATCCCATTCAGCAAAACTCCCTTTCTTTTGCTGTTGGGTTGGCTTTCCATGCGCGTACGCGGCGTGACTTGGAAAAGCGCAGGACTCACGCGCAATCGCAGTTGGGGTTCCTTGCTGGCCATCGGCATCACCGCCGGCATCGCTGTCGAACTCTTCCAACTCTTCGTAACGCAACCGATCTTGGCGAAAATCACTGGCAAACAGCCGGACCTCTCCGATTTCGCCGCCCTTCATGGCAACATCAAGTACACCTTAATCTTCATAGCGCTTTCCTGGACGCTAGCTGCCTTCGGCGAAGAACTGGTCTGGCGCGGCTACCTGCTAAACCGCGTCGCTAGTCTCGGCAATTTCACCCGCGTTGCCTGGGCCATCAGCTTCGTTCTCGTCAGCGCCGCATTCGGTGCGGCCCATCTCGATCAAGGCATCACCGGGCAAATCGAAGAAGCCATCGCTGGCGCGTTTCTCGCGGCGATGTACTTCGCCACGCGAAAGAATCTCGCCGTACCTATCCTCGCCCACGGCGCTTCCGACACCCTAGACTTCATCCTAATCTTCCTGGGCAAATACCCCGGCATGTAATTCGTCGCCGTTCGGGCCTATCTTTTACGTAGTACCGGGCTTCAGCCGGTTCTCTGCGTCACTGCATTATCTTGGCTCTCCGTACTCCGCCGAAACCAAAAACAAGAACGCGCAGTTGCGGCCTGAAACAAAAGTCGCAACCGCGCGCAAAATTCCTCTCTCGGCCGTTCCCGCAACTCCAATCATCGCCACACATCCGGGAAAGGCGATGCGCAGCCCAAAAAGGAAATTTTCTCATCCTGAAAATTGCCAGAAGGTTTCAGGCCATCGGCCATTTCGGCTCACACCAATCCGGCACCCGTCACTCGAAACGCCACCGCGTGCTCGCTCGGCTTCTTCTCCGGCAACTCAATCCTCAGTCCGGAGTCGTCTCGCGTCCACTTCAGCTTTCCGGAGTGGCCAATCAACTCTACGTTTTCGATCTTTCCAGGAGCGTATTTGCTGTCGTGGGCGAGCGCCGTAATCGTTGCCTGCTTTTCCGGCCAGCCCATCACAAATGCGTAGAGCGTTTCGCCTTTTTTCGTGAAGCGCACCTCCTCCGCCGTAAACGCTTTGCGATCTTTCTCGTTGAAGGCAATCTCCGCCGAAGGCGGTGCAGCCGGTTTCGCTTGCCCGGAAATTTTCCACGGCCGTGTACCGTAAATCGCTTCGCTGTTCACCGCCATCCAATCCGTAACCCCGGAAAGCGTTTTTAGTTCGCGCTCGTCCAGCATGCCGCTCTCCGGCAACGGAAAATTGAGCATCAAGTTCCCGTTCTTGCTCACGATATCGACCAGCATGTCCACAACGGTTTTCGCCGTCTTGTACTCGATGTCGCGTTTGTAGTGCCAGTCTCCGATGCACGTGTCCGTCTGCCACGGCCGCGGCCAGATATCCTGCTGTACGCCGCGCTCACGATCCAGCACGCACATCCCCGCGTCCGAATCTTCGTGATGTTTGCTGCAATAAATCGCTTCCACTTTTCCGCCGTTGAATTTCGCGCTGGTGTTGTAGTGATGCGCCAGTAAGCTCAATCCCCAACCTTCAAACGGCAAATGTCCGTCCGCATACAAAACGTCCGGATGGTATTGGTCGATCACATCCTTGATTCGCGCGAACCAGTGCGCTTTCCAGGACTCCGGAATGAAGTCTTCGTTCCATCCGAATTTGACGGCGAGGACTCTGGGGTCGTCGATCTGGTGATAGAGACTCTCGAATTTCGGATTCGCTCCGTCGTAAGGCAGGCCTTTCAGCGCGCCAACCGTATCGGCAAGATGGCTTACCGCAAACCATTTGTAGCTGATCCACAAATGATCGCTCACACCGAACTTCAATCCGTTCGCGCGCGCCGCCTTGGCCCACATGCCAACGACGTCTTTCTTGATTCCCATGTTCACAGCGTTCCACTCGTTGTGCCGCGAGTTCCACATGTCGAAGTTGTCGTGGTGCACGCCCATGCTCATGAAGTATTTCGCGCCGGCTTTCCTGTACAGCCCCATCAAATAATCGGCATCGAACTTCTCCCCTTTCCACAGCGGAATCAGATCCTTGAACCCGACCTTCGAGGGATGGCCGTAGTGTTCGACGTGATATTTGTACTGCTTCTCGCTCTCGATATACATGTTGCGTGCGTACCAATCGCCCGCCTCTACCGAGGACTGCGGCCCCCAGTGCGCCCAGATTCCGAACTTCGCGTCGCGGAACCACTCCGGCACCTGATACGTCGCGAGGGACCGTGCGGTGGGCTGGAACGGCCCCGAGACAATCTGCGACTGCGGCGCCTGCGAGCCGCTTCCCGTTGCGGATGGAGCGCCAATCGTAGAGGCAAAAGCAGTGTCAACAGCTGTCGAAAAAGCGGCGGTGCCGTGCAGCGCAGGGATCGCTCCCGCCAAAATTCCGACTGCTTCGCGGCGCGAGAATTTCATCGGGAATCTCTCCTCGGGTTTTTTTCCTGGCGACCGGGCGACCAGATGTTTACGCGAATTCGCGTGAATTCTACTCGCGTCGGCTATCGCTTACAACAGACGGTCGCAACGCAAGAGCGGAACGACGTTCGGGAAATGTGAGCGGCTCCAGAGCTACATTTTGACGTTGACAGCAAACAGACTTCTGGTGTATTTAACCTGTAAGATATTTAACCTAATGGTTTGGCACTGGCGGCGTCGAGACGAGTTGGGAAGGCAATCTGACGAGACCGGGAGAGAGTAGCGGGCAAGCGCGAGGCGCAAACCGGGGAATCAAGACGGATTGGGAACGGAAGCGGGTGAGGTAATGGCACAGACCTATTCGAACGATCAACTGAGTACTACGTTTGCGGCGCTGGCTGATCCGACGCGGCGGGCGATTTTGGCGCGACTGGCGCTCGGCGATACTTCCGTGACCGAACTAGCGGAACCGTTTCGCATGAGCATGCCGGCGGTATCGAAGCACCTCAAGGTGCTGGAGCGCGCCAGTTTAATTACGCGCGGGCGTGAAGCGCAGTGGCGTCCGTGCCGCTTGCGCCCTGCTCCGCTGAAGGACATCGCCGGTTGGGTCGAGCACTATCGCAAGTTCTGGGAACAGAGTTTCGACCGCCTGGAAGGATATTTGCACGAGCTCGAAGGTGAAGAAAAAGAGCGAGCGCGCAGGAAGGTGCGATCCGCGGGAGGCTCTGCAAAGACCTCTGCGCAGAGGTTCTCGAAAAAGGACTCAGCAACAAAAAATCGGCAATCAAAAAGGGAGGAGTTACATGTCACCAACCGAAAGCACTAAACCAGCGCAGAGTGTGGACTCGTCAGACCGCGAAATTTCAACTACGCGTGTGTTCGACGCGCCACGTGAGCTGGTCTGGAAAGTCTGGACGGAGCCGGAACATATTGCTAAGTGGTGGGGACCGCGCGGGTTCTCGACCACTACCGAAAAAATGGACGTTCGTCCCGGCGGTGAATGGCGCCATGTAATGCACGGCCCGGACGGCAAGGACTATCAAAATAGAATCACTTACGTCGAAGTCGTAAAACCGGAGCGGATCGTTTACGACCACGATTCGTTTCCACCATTCCGCGCGTTCGTCACATTTACCGCGGTCGGAGAGAAAACGGAACTCTCCATGCGCATGCTGTTTGAAACAGCCGAGCTGCGCGACAAAACCGACAAAACGTTCGGCGCGATCAAAGGCCAGAAAGAAACCATCGATCGCTTGGGCGAATACGTTTCTGTAATGCAGACTGCCGGAAATTCCTCCGCCAGCTAGCCCGACTTTCGCCGATCGAGGCGGCTACTTCACAATCCACAAGATCAGGAACAGGATTGCCGCGAGCAGCGCCAGCCAGAACCACAGCTTCCATTTCCCGTGGTGCTTCTTCCCTGGTTTGCCCGGTTCACCGACGACGATTGGCGGACGGCCGGGTTGCGTGATCACGACTCCGGGAGGATTGTCGGAGCCGGGATCCCACGTGACTGGCACCGTATAACTGCCATCACCGTTGTCGGTGACGGTGCCGTTTACGGTTGTACCGGGCGCGCCGGTGACGGTGATATCGCTGCCGCGGCCCGGTCCGACATTGTTGCCGTACTTGTCTTTCGGAGTGACGACAATCGTACCTTTGTTGTCGCCGCCCAAATTGACGGTGACAGTGGTCAGCGAAGAATCGATGCTCGGATCGACGTGCACGGACCACATCAGTTCGCGAGTGGCAGTACAGGTCTCTCCGTAAGTCGCGACAAAATGGAAGGTGTAGTTCCCTTCTACGTTTAGAAAATCCTTCAGCGGACGTCCGAAGATACCGGCAGGTTCAGGAGAACCGGTGCTGACGATGTCGTCAAACAAATCAAACGTCTGCTGCGTGTAGCCCACTGCCGGCTTTCCAGTTCTGGTTTCGATGGCCATCAGCGTGGCTTGACGCGGCGGAATGGTATCGGCATCGATGGCAAGGGCCGGCCCCAACTTTTCCGCGGACAAAAGATTTCCGACGCTTGTGTCGGGACGTGAAACGGTGACTTTCACTTTAGCGTTCGGAGGGAGGCCACCTTGCAAGTACTGCAGACCAACGAGCGGGTTGATGCTATCGCCGGTGTAATACCCTGCCTTGCGGGGCTGAGCGCGCAACACCGCACCGCCGCCGGCCACGACGTTCACAAAGTAACGTGTCTCTGTTCCGCCTCCGCCTGCAGCGAGTTCGCCGCGTCCGCCCGGACGAAAAACAATGACTTGCCAGGTTCCATCGCGCTCCGCGTTGTGTGGAAGAGGAATGCGGAGAAATGCCCAAGTCGCTGAAGCGGACGAATCGATGCCAGCGGTTGCCGCGGTGATGGTGGTGCCAGCCGGCGTTGTTACCTGAATGGCGAGTTGCGCGGCGCGATTGTCCCAGCCAACCACGACGGTGAGAGTTTCTTCTTCGCAGACATTGAATGGAATCGGAGCGGCAGCTTGTTGGCCCGCAGCCATCACAAATTCGGGATCGAGGAGCACTCCCGCTTCGAAAATATTTCCGAAAGCGAGCGAAAAGAATTTTTGCAATTTTAAATTGGTATCCGCGAGGACGTATTGGCCGCGATGAGAAGCAGCGAGCGCGGTGAGCATGTTGCCGTCGAGGTTCGCCGGAGTGCCGTAGCCGATGACGTCGATGAAGATGTTGGTGGGCGCGGTGTTGTTGGGATCGACCATGGGAGGAGTATTTTGCAGGCCGTCGGTGAGCAGCAAAACGTTGCGCAGATTGGTGCCGGAAGACAGCTGGCCAAACGCTGCGTTTAATCCGCCGCCAATCGTTGTGGAACCACCGGGAGTGAGTCCGCCGACAATTCCGGTGGTAAACGGAGCTGGACCGATGAGCGCGTCTTTGTTCGGCTGGGTCACTGGCGAAAGTGCGAAATCGACAGGAGAGCTGGCGAAGGTGCTAAAGGAAACCAGGCCGACGCGATTTCCGGTTCCGGCTTTCACGAGTTGCACAAAGAGTGAAGCTGCTGCGCGAGCTTCCTGAATCTTTTGCTGGCCACTGGTACCGGGCAAAGACATGCTGCCGGAGCGATCGAAGACCAGCATGACGTCGCGAGTGATGGGCGGCGGGCTGGCGATATCCTGCAAGATCGAAGCTGAAGGAAAATAATTGAGACCACAGGCGGAGCCGGTGCTCAAAACACCGAGAACGTTTCCCGAAAGATCAAAGAGAGAAGAACCGGAACTGCCGCCGGCTACATCCAGATTTACTCCGATGCCGAATGGTCCACTCGAGGTAACTTTTGCGAAAGGTGCAGCGTGTGGAACAGAAAGTTTTTTCACGGCACCGTTGGGATGATGAATTCCGAAAACCTGATCGCCGACGGCGGGCAAACTCGGGCTTACTGGACGCGCAGGAACGCCCAGGCCACCCGGAGGAACTTTCAATCGCAGCAAGCAATAGTCATTTGACGAACCGTCGGCGAAGCGCTGGCGGATGACTTCTTTGACTTTGAAAAAGCGGCCGGAGTAGCCGCCGGGACGAGCGCCGTTGCAGGCAGTTCGATAGTTAAAAATGATGGAAGCGCTTTTGGCGTCTTCGATCGGGTCCGCCATGCAGTGACCGGCGGTGATGACGGTATCCGGATTTATCAAGGTGACGGTGCAAGTGGAAAGAACAAAACCAAGCGTGGCGTTGGAGTCTACGTGCAGGACCATTCCCACGCTGGCGGCGACAGTGTTGCGAATATCGGCGGCCGGAGAGCAAGCAGAGTTCTCCCAATTTTCCGGGGCGTGGCAGATCCAGAATTGGGCGTAGCTGGGTTCGGTGTAGCTGGGATCGGGGAGAAATGGATCGCAGTTCGAAAAGCTATTGAAAAGGCCGCTCGGATTTACCGGATCTTTGCTGTGACGTTCGCCGCGGCCGTATTGATCGAGCTGCACGCCTCCGGTGGTCGCACCGTTGGTGATGTAGCGAATGGGAACGAGTCCGCCGGCAAGCGCAAAAATATTTACGGGCCGCGTCCAGAAATCGCTGCCTTCGGCGGAGGTGAAAACATCCGTATCGTAACCGAGATCGACTTCGAGGCGATTGCTGGCGGGCAAGCTCACACCGGTAAAGTGCAGCATCACGAGCTTGGAGCCGCCGGGAGCGGGAGTATGCGCAAAGTTGAGAGACCAAGTGTTGGCGGGGCCGGTAGCAGGTCCAAAGTCTGGGCCGATTTTAATGACAGGAGAAACGGTTTGAACGGTGCCAGTGATATGCGACATGGCGAACCTCTCTTAACGAACGATTGAATGTTGCAAGAGCCGGCCCACCAGCGGCGAGTGGCGGGAGATACGGAATAGGAAGACCACCTTGAAGATTGTGAGCTGGAGCTGGGAAACGTATCACTGGGGAGTTACGCAAGCAAGACTACGATTTTCGATCTGCAAAGAATCAAATTAGCGACGCCATTTCGCATTTCCTAGATCTACAAACTCACGATTCGAGCAGTCGCGATGGCCAAACGTTCTGGCTACTCACAGAAATTATTGAGCGGGCAATCGGAATCGACAAATGCGGCGAGCTTTGCGACGTCTGTCATGTTTCTTGCCCGGCGGTGATTTCGTCGCGGAAGTATAGAAGGGTCCGAGGCTAGGGATTTTTGAAGTCGATGGTTAGTACTGTGATGTCGTCCTGCTGTCCCTGGCCGCGAGGGTGCTCGGCCCAGGTCGCGAGGTCGTCAATGAGTAAGTCAGTGAACTGATCGCCAGAGAGTTTCTGATTGGTTTCCATAAAACGCTTGATTCGATTGGTTCCAAATTCCACTTCGGTAGGGTTTTTTGTCTCGGGAATTCCGTCAGTGTACAAAAGACCGCGGTCGCCGGCCTTGATTGGAAACTGAAGCGATTCATAGGTGGCTTCGGGGAACAGTCCCAGGAACAATCCGTTTTCCAGCACCTCTTTGGCAATGCCATCGGCTCCAGCCAAAAAGAGTAACGGAGGATGTCCGGCCCCAGCATATGTCAGGAGCTTTTTTTCCAAATCGACGAATACGTACAGAGCGGTGACAAAACTATCTTCAAACTTGCCACAAAGTGCCCGATTCAAACCCGCGAGGACGCGTGCCGGATCGCCAGCGTGCCCAACTTGCGCAGTCAACGCCACCTGCAACATCGATGCAATCAGTGCTGACGGCAGTCCGTGTCCCGATACGTCTGCGACGAGAATTCCGATTCGCTTTTCGTCTACAACAATAAAGTCGTAGAAGTCGCCAGCCACCGACGTCATCGGCAGGTATCGCGCCACAATTTCAATGCCGGGAAGTTTCGGAGTTTCCTTGGGCAAGATCGACAATTGGATCTGCCGCGCCATCTCCATTTCAATATTGATGGCGATCAGCTGCTTTGCAAGTTGGGCGTGGGCTTCGCGCAGCATGAGATGCGTGCGGACCCGGGCTTTCACCACTGCTTCAGAGAATGGCTTGTGAATGTAGTCGACTGCGCCGACTTCAAATCCTTTGGTCTCGTCATCCGCCGCGGTCTGTCCGGTAAGAAAGATCACCGGTATCTCACGGGTATCGGGATTTGCTTTCAGCCGGCGGCAGACTTCATATCCATCCATTTCCGGCATCATGACATCGAGAAGAATCAAGTCGGGCTTGTCGTCTCCATTGGCGATGACCAAGGCCCTTTCGCCGCTGGTGGCCACCTTGGTCTTATACGTGTCTTTCAGTGCGCCGGAGATGACGCCGATGTTGATCGGAGTGTCGTCGACAATCAGTATCGATTTGTTTGGGGCGGGTTGAGACATCATTTCACTCCAGTTTTAGCGACAAGCGCGAGCTGATGGCGGACATCAAAGTAAGAGCTGCGGCGAAATCGAAATTGCCAATGTGCCCGCTTAATGCGTTCAATTCCGTTTCCGTCAATACTGTGGACAACGCCGACCGCGCTTCCAGAATGAAGTCTGCTGCATCGCCGTCGTCATTCTTCAGCAATTTGTTCAGCCGCGTGAGCGGTTCACGCACCGCGGAAGGATCATCCGACGGGACGAAACCCGGCGCGGCGGCCTCAGCCGGAAGCGCCGATCGAATGGCACTGACAGTGGAAGCGAGCGAACATTCTAGCGATTGCAGGTACTCTTCGACGCTCTGCCCGGACGGGATGGCGGCCTCCGCCTTTGCCGCCATCTCTGCAACCGGAGCGGCGCCCAGGTTGGCCGCAGCTCCCTTTAAGGAATGAGCAGCGCGCGCCGCTTGCTCGCGGTCTCCCGCAGAGAGAGCTGATCGAATTTCGGTCACTGCGGTTGCGGATTGCTCGGCGAACTTCCGAAGCAAGGCTTGATAGCGTTTGAGGTTGCCGCCCGTGCGCCGCAGAGCCGCCTTGGTATCGATTCCGGTGATCTCAAGATTTGTTTCTAAATCGAGACCAGCGGCGGGACGCTGGCTACTGTCGGATGCCTTTGTAAGTTGATTCGCATTTGAATCAACCGGCGAATTTGCCGTCACTTTGCCTGGATTATTTGCGGTATGCGCCGGGATCCACTTCAGCAGTGCGGCGAACAATTCATCAGGGTCGATCGGCTTGGAGACATGGCCGTTCATGCCTGCCGCAAAACATTTTTCGCGATCTTTTTCCATTACGTTTGCGGTCATGGCAATGATGGGCAGATTTTTGAATTGCGCATTGCGCCGGATTTCTTTTGTGGCCGCAATTCCATCCATCACCGGCATCTGCATATCCATCATGACCAAGTCATACTTGCCATTGCGAACCATCTGGACGGCAACTTCGCCGTTCTCCGCTATATCGATCGTCATGTGGGCATCCAGAAGCAGTCCCAACGCGACTTCTCGGTTGAGTTCGTTATCTTCAACCAGCAGTACGCGCGCGCCTTGCAGTTGATCGAGCCCGCGAACCGGCGCAGACTGCGTGTCGCGAAACTTGTCCTGCTCGGCGCCCAAAATTTCGATGACGGCGTCAAACAACATGGAAGAAGTAACCGGCTTGACCAAAACGTTTGCGAAAGAATTTTCTTCCGCTTGTTTCATCACCTCTTCGCGCCCGTAGGCCGTAACCATAATTAATTGTGGCCGCACTTTTAGGTCAGGCAACGCCCGGATGCGCTTACCAGTCTCGATCCCATCGATGCCCGGCATCTGCCAATCCACAAAAGCAATCTCATAGGGCTTTCCGACACGCGCTGACCTGCTGACCATTTCAATGCCTTCTATTCCGGAAGCGGCCTCGGCGACTTCAAAGGTCATGCTAGAAAGCATGCTGGACAGCACAGCTCGAGCTTGCGGATTGTCGTCTATGACTAGCACCTGTCGGCCGCGCAGGTCCGGCCGGGGAGCCGAATAACTTGAGGCAGTCGCAAGGCCGCTGCCAAGACGGGCGGTAAACCAAAACGTACTTCCCTGTCCGATCTCGCTAGTAACACCAACTTCGCCGCCCATCAGCTCCGCCAGTCTCTTTGAGATTGCCAGCCCTAGCCCGGTCCCGCCACGCTGACGGGTAGTGGAAGCGTCGGCCTGTTCAAACGCCTGAAACAACCTTCCCATTTGCTCGGAAGTAAGACCGATGCCGGTATCGCTCACCGCAAAATAAACGAACTGGCTCTTCTCATCTTTTTGCTGAACGCGGACCTTTACCGTGATTTCGCCGTGATCCGTAAACTTGACGGCGTTGTTACAGAAGTTGATGAGAATTTGGCCCAAGCGAAGTGGGTCGCCTTTGAGGTGTGTGTTGAGCGCGGGATCGACGTCAAAAATAAACTCCAGGCCCTTGGCCGAAGCTTTCTCAGAAATCAGATTGCTGACGTTCTCCAGAACTTTCTCCAGGTCAAAATCGATACTCTCCACCGACAATTTATTGGCTTCAATTTTGGAAAAATCCAGGATGTCGTTAATGATTCCCAGAAGGTGCTGCCCGGCCATTTGAATCTTGCGTACATAGTCTTTTTGCCGCGGATTGAGTTCTGTCCTCAGGGTCAGATGAGACATCCCGATAATCGCGTTCATCGGCGTGCGAATCTCGTGGCTCATGTTCGCCAAAAATTCCGCCTTAATCCGAGTAGCCTCTTCAGCGACGTCTTTCGCCCGGCGCAGCTCGACCTCTGAAGCTTCCAGTGTGCGATTGATGATCTCCAGTTCTTCTTTGCGTGCGGTGATCTGTTGCTCCGAAAGCGCCAGCTCCTGGGCCTGCGCACGGGTCTGTTCGAGGAGTTCTCTGGTCTTGATATTTCCGGACAAGATTTCCGTGCTTAGTCCAATCGAGGGCAGCAGGACATCGAGCAGAGCCTGCCGGCGCTTATCGACTGCAGAAACGGGTGCTAACTCCAAAACTGCGATGACAACATCCTTGTTGATAACAGGCAAAAAGAGCAGGCTGGCAGGTTTTAGCTTCGCCGCACCCGCGGTGATTTGCAGATCCTTGCTGGCCGCGACTACCAATGGCCGCCGCTCAGAAGCCGCCTGGCCCGCCAGTCCTTCGCCCATTGCGAACTCGCCAGAACTCTCGTCGCCTCCCATTGCAAAGCCGCCAGCTCGCACAAAATGTTCGTGGCTATCATCTGCGAGATAAAAGCTTCCATAAACCAGCGGAACGCACTCTGAGATGCGAGAACACAACGCTTTCGAGTAGGCGGCAAAATCATTTTCTGCTTGAATGCGCGCCAATGTTGACGCGACTTCGGTCTTTACCCAGGCTTGAATCTCGCGTTCGCGCGCGCCGTCCTGAAGTGTTCGCAAAGCGCGGCCGATCTCTCCAATCTCATTGCTGCGTTCAAGATATGGAATCGTTTGATCCAGCTTTCCCGCGGCCAAGTCCGTGATGCTGTTACGCAAGTCATCCAGTTCCCGAACCACTTCCGTTTGTACGATGAATACAGCCAGCGCAAAAGATCCCATGAGCCCGAAACCGATTACCACCCACGTGATCAAAATCACGTGATTGGTGTTTTTTGTTAGCTCGTCGGAGCGCTGGTCAATGCTCCTTTGCAGGTCGTTGACGGCCTGAATCGAGGCCTCTCGCGCCTGCGTCAATTCCTGAGTTACGGCGCCGTGCATGAGATCGAGCGCCTTGTCGTTTTTGCCGGCCAGCGCCAGTGCGCGTACCGGCCGAGCATCCTCGGCCAGACGATCGAAAATGGCTGCTGCAGCCTTGGCTATTTCCGCGCTATCTGGGCTCTTACGCAGCGCCTCTGAAATTGCTCTCTCGTAATCGGTGCGAGTCTTCTCCAATTCTGTGTCGATAGCAAGTTTCCGAGCGGGATCGGTTTCGGCCACCAGTGCGTACAGGAAAAGTCCGAAGCGGTTGGTGTGGCTCCTGGCCTCGGTTAAGCTGCGAAGCGCATCAACCTGGCCGGCGATTAGAGCGGAATACAAAGTGTCGATGGTCTTGCTCCTCGTCGACGAATACACTCCTGCCGCGATGACCATCAGGGCCAGCGGCACCATAGCTGCGAGCAGCTTTCGTCGCAATTTGAGGTTTTCCAAAAACTTGATCATGGTGGCGCACCATTAGACGCCAAAGAATTACATTTAGGTGAATTAAAGCTCGCGGCGGGCGGACCGGGGTAAATGACCCTCAGTTCGATTCCATTGTACGCCTGCACCCTCCCGAGCGGCGCCTGTCAAGATTTGCAACTAGGGGGCATCGCTCCGGGCGGTAGCTGCGGCCAAGACGAGTATTTTAACGTGCGTCTTGCGAGAGTGAAGGCAGCAAAACCAATGTAACAAGAGGATTTATGGAGCGTGCGATCGGAATCGAAATCCAAGCTCCCTTTAATAAGCCGACTTCTTATTAAGACATAGCCAGACTCCCTTTAATAGCACTCTGGGCGATGGGTTGGTCCTCCTAAGAAACTTTCGTCAGATTTTGAGTAAGCGCCCGAAGGAGACCGCCCACGAGAAGAACCTGACCCTTTCGACGTTAAAACGGAGTATTTTTCGACGATGGTGAGACAGGATGATCCAGGCGCCTAAACTGTTCCTATATCCCGGAATGTTTCTTTTCGTTCCCCGCACGAAGAACACTTCCATGCTGTAGGTATACATTTGCTCCGACATCTTTTTGGTAATTCGAAATACCCCCAAATTTGACAAGACGAACCAAGCCGGGAGGCCTAGTCGACGTGCTACCCGCAGGTAGCCGGGTCTAGTGTATAATCCCGCCCACCTGAGCGCATTTGGCGTACACCGCTACTCTCTGGAGACCGGGAGGACTAATTTTCATGCTACCGGGTACCGAGACGGAACGACTCCATCGAAATCAAACATCAGAATACACAAGCGGTTCAACAAATTACGCTGCCCCCAGCGGCGGCAAGTTAATCGTTCTTACTGCACCTTTGACGGAGACGATTGAGCACGCCGGTTACTTCATCCAGATGGCTTTGGCCTCCTTGCCCGAATGGCTCGAGTTTGTTCTGGACAAGAAGTATCCAAAGTGGCGCGAGGTTGAGCGAAACGATGACGGCACTGCACGATACATGCCAGCCGGAGTGCGCGTGCTGGAAAAGTCTCTGCTGCGCGAATACGCCGCGGACGATGTGGTGGCCTGCTTCCCCGACGATCTCGATAAATTCATCGGGCCCAAGACTCGCGTTGTAGCCGTTTCCACACACAATCCGCTGGGCGTCACGTTTGCTGCAGGCGTATACACCTCGATCTTCGGCTCCTCGAAGGAGCCGCTCAATTCGATTTACTCCCGGACAATGTTCGACAAGATTCGGTCCAGCGTGTACCGCAAGAATTTTCAGGTTTTGGTGGGCGGGTCAGGTGGCTGGCAGATCACGCAAACGAACAAGTTCGAGGAACTGGGCGTTGACTGCGTTGCGGAAGGCCGCAGCGAATCTGCGGACACTCTTACATTGTTCAAGAAGGCGATTGCGGGGGAAACGCTGCCGCGAATAATCAGTTTAAAGCACCCCACCTCGCGCGACGGTATCCTCTTCCCGGACAAGCGTACTACCTTCGGCGTGGTGGAGATGACTACTGGGTGCGGCCGCAGGTGTCAGTTCTGCGTGCCGGACTTGAATCCGCAGATTGATATGCCCAAGGCGCGCATCATGGACGCCGTGCGTGCCAACGTGCGACAAGGCAACGAAGTAATCTCCCTGGCCACCGAGGACATGTTTATTTGGGGTCAGGTCCATACGGATACTCCGTTCTTCTTTCCCAACCGAGAAGCGCTGGTGGATCTATACACCGAAATCGTCAATACACGGGGCGTAAAGCATCATCTGCTCAGCCACTGCACGATGGCGCCTTTGGTCGTCGATCCCGAACTGATTCGGCAGCTTTCGGAGGTCCTCCTTCCAAAAAGTCCTATTCATCTGCCGCTACTCAGCACCCATCCACAGAAGAAGGCCTTGGTCCCTTTGATCGGGCTGGAGACTGGCTCCGTTCGGATGGCGAGGCAGATTATGCCCAGTAAGGGAGTTCCATTTTCCATTGACGACTGGCCCAGCATCGTTCTCGAAGGTTTGCGCGTGGCCAACCAAAACAACTGGTTCCCGATGATGACTCTTATGGTCGGTAATCCAGGTGAAACCGATCAGGACGTTCGGGAAACGCTCGATCTCGTCTACGAGATTGAGCGCCGTGGCCTATTCGCATTTCTGGTCCCTTCGATATTCACTCCGCTTCACGATACGCGCATGGAGCATCAAACAGGCGTGACGCATACTCGCCAGCTAAGTCCCTTGCAATGGCAGCTTTTAATGAAATGTTGGAAGCACAACTTGCGCCCCGGCCAATACAGCTGGTGGGGTCCATTGGCTTGGCGGGTAGGCTCTTTGTTCATGTGGCTCTACCGCCTCCGCAAATTGAATGGCCCCAATTTCACTTGGCCGCTGATGATGTTCGCAGGTGTGGCACCGGAAAGAATTCTCCAGAGCGTTGGAAAGATTCATGTCGGTAAGCCACTTCCGTCCAAAAGCCGCCGTGAACTGATTGCATCCCTTCGGCCGAATCATCTGAAGCACCTCCGGGCCGATAACGGCGACCTGCCTACGGATTCTGGCCAGTGCGTGGAAGGCCATCCCAATCAGAGTCGGCCAGATTTCGAGACAGCGGCAAAAACTCTCAAAGTCCTCTCCTAACACAGCCAGCCGCTTATTGGCCGCGAGGACGCGAAGAGGGACAGCCTTTGCGGGAGTCGTGTTCGGATTCAGAATATCGCCCTAGATCGTCGCAGTCTTCGGTTACTTGGTTTTCCAAGCTGGATTCACAACGATCCGGTTTCGGACCAGCCCTTAGTCATCCTCATCTTGCCAGCAGGAGGTGGCTTTTGCCCTCACCACAATCTTACCGGCCTTATACCGTTGCGACTATTTCCTGCGGTCACTGCAAACAGAAGCAGGTCGTCCAGATTCTGGCCCGCACCGGATTTTGGTTGAGGGCATGTCAATCGGTGAAATGCTTGAAGTGCGGTCAGGAATTTGCGGTGGTGCTTCCAGACGCAATTATCGGCGGTCCCTTTTTTCCCACAGCGAGCTGATTAGAGGTAATTAGTATTCTAATCCAAGACAATGTGCCCGGCTCACTCGGTTGGAGAGGCCGACATCGCTATGCGATCCAGTGGAGTGCGAACCTATTGCTAGTAAACAAGTTTGTCCAAAAGGCGAGTGAACATTGACGCTTTTGGCGTAAGTCCACTCAAAATGCTATCGGCGGTGCGAGTTTCTCAGCGGCGTGTTGGTCTCGTCGGTGACGACGTCTTCGGTGAACGCTTTGCCAATCGCCAGATCGAGACGTGTGAACAACTGGCCTAGGATTTCGCCTTCTCGGCGTACCAGCATCGCAAGAGTGTTTTGCCCGTCAGTGGCTATGGCCACGTACCCGACCGGTACGAGCGTGTCGACCGTGATTTAGTTGGAGCAGCGTAACTAGTTCCTCGCCAATGGAATTGCGCTAGAATTCCCGGATGAGAGCCGCAACTCGAATTGTCTCGCTCATCTTGGGAGCGCTGCTCGGCTACGTGCAGCTTCGAAACATCTCTACGTTCAGATTCTCGAACCCCGACGACCTTGGCCGCGACGTGGCGTGGTTATTTTTCACGGGAATTTCTGTAGTGTTACTGCTGTATGGAATCGGTGTGTATCCGCGAACGACAACTATTCGCAAAAACTAGTCCGTAGTACTAACTGACAGTCTCTGCCTGACAAACTTTCCGTCAAATTCAAGGTTTGTGGGTATATTTTTGTTCCCGGCCAGCTTGTACTCTAACTACTCTCGCGTAACTACCGGGACTTGCATGCACAAAATCGTTCTTCTCGTGGATGACAATTCAAATCTTCGGAAAATACTTCGAAACCATTTCGAGACTCAATTCGCGGATATCTCGGTGCACGAAGCTAAGGACGGGTTCGATGCAATTGAGAAGGTCTCGCAAATCCACCCAGACTTGATTGTTCTCGATATGTCGATGCCGCGATTAAACGGCGTGGATACTGCTCACAAGCTGCGTGAACTTCAAGTACAGACGCCTATCATTTTGTTCACACTGTTCGCCACTGAAGTCCGCATTTCAAGAATCGTTCCGCGCTTGGTTAATGCTGTCGTAAGCAAGACCGACCTCCCTAGGTTGGACACCACCGTCACGGCGTTGCTTTCCAGTCCAGTGCGCTAACGTAGGGAAACACAATCGACTTCAAGGTATGATTCGACTAGAGCGAAAACGCCGGTGAGCCGTGCAGCCGTCTTATTCCTAAAACCCCGCGAGGCCGCTATGGCATGCAAAGTGTTGTTGGCTGATGACTCTGAAATAGTTCGTCGTGCCATTCGAAAACGACTATCAGAGCATCCCGACTTCGAAATCGTCGGGGAAACTGAAACATTCGAGGACACGATTCGCCTGGTTCAGCTTCACAAGCCACGAATCGTCGTCTTGGACATTCACTTGAAGGACTTCGCGACACTGAAGCCGTATGATTTTTGTGCTCAAGTCGAACCCCACTGCGAGGTAGTCGGGATTTCAATCTTCATCGATGAAGAGACAGAGATTGTGGCTCAAAAACTGGGCGTCAAGAAGCTGATAGACAAGATAAATCTCGGCGAAGAACTTATTCCGACGATATTGGAATTGTGCAAAGACGACAAAGCCGAAGTGCCACAAAACTAAGTAGCGAAATTCCAGAGTAATTTGAGGACGCGGACCGCGCCAACGGAAGTGCCCCTTGCGCTGAACCTGTCTGCAAAACTATTAGGCGCATCAGCGTAGGCCGTTGCGCCCTTCGAGGATGGAGTACACCGTTGGCCGGATAAGTACGCCTACGCTTCGCGGGTTCAAACAAAATAAAAGAGGACCCGTTTCCGAGTCCTCTGGAGGGTGTTGTATTTGTGTATGAATTTTCCGAGGGCGCACTCCTTATGTAAGGTTGCGCCCCGTTTTGAACTAAGCGTGGGAACTTGTGGGTCCCGTGCGGCTCAGCCTGAAGGCAGGATACGCCGACCCAAAAGCCCGTCCATCGGGTGGAACATGTAACTTGCGCAATTTGTGGAAAACGTGGTCGCAACATAACAAGGACTCACGGGCCGAACACGGGTGAGTCCCAGCGCCCAAGGCACGATTGGTGCGCCGCCAGAGAGTATTCGAAGTTCCGGTAACACTATGCTCTGGAGCAACAACCGTGACTGAAATCCCGGAAAACAAAAGGGACCCCCTGGGTGACAGAAGGTCCCTCTTTTTGTGCGAATGACCCGAGATTCGGTCTCCTTCGAACCTCGGGCATGACCCTAGTCCTATGTGAAGTCAGGGTCAAGCGTGGCAATATTAATATTTGGTTCCTCATTTTGTGCTCTACCTGACCCGTTAAGTTACGGTAAACTAACCCAAAGGTACCGACAAGCTGAACTTCGGCGGCCTTGTCAGAGCAGCAGCCGAGGTTCAGTCTTGTTTTAAGCTCATTTTCGTCAAACGTAGCGACGCTATGATGCTTTCCCTGCTCACCCTGGAGCAACCCTCGGTCCCGCCAAGTAGTGAAATCGGATTTACAAAAAAATTCGACGGGGAGGGTTGTCGCGCAACTACGCAACATGACCGACGAAGCTTTCTGGGAAAGCAGCTTCACGCGCTGCGTGCCCGAGAACGGTGTCGCCGAAGCTGAGCGTGTCTGAGTTGAAACTGCCGCTAGGGAGGGAGGAGTAGAAGAGGCGCGCGAAGCCGGGGTAGCGATGGGCGTCGCCGCGTGAACGCTCGACATCTTTTATCTCCTCTATCGTCTCCATGTTATCCCAGCTGCTTGTCGGTATCATCGCTGGAACTTGTAAGGATTATGGCTGAAGAATATCCATAATCTATTGAAACCAGTAGATTTATATAATTTCGAAACTTAGGCGGAAAACGCACGGCGATTTTTGGTTCTTCCTAGTTTTGCACGACTCGCAAGTCGCCCTCGGTCGCCGTGATCAGATCCGTGGTGCCGTACCAGTTGAACCGGATAGAACGCGAAGTCGCGGTCACCTATTCTTTATACGGCGGTCAAGACCTAGCCTCCGGGGTTAGGGAACAGATTTTCGTACTTGGCCGCCGCAATACGTCTTTTCGGTTTAACAAGCGGCCCGTGGCCTAACCTTCTCTTCGCGGGGGCAAACCTGCATGTAGTGATACAGTGCACGGACTGCGCTATCGAGCGGGGCAAGTTTCCTGCTCGTCGACTTGAAGTCAACCTGCTGTTCTTTTAGAACATCGTTTATGGTCTCAAAGCGGGCTTCTAGGTGAGTCAGCCTATTTCAGAGAAAGAAAGCAGACGTTCCGGCAGAACCAGGCGCCTATTACTAAGACGCCGAAAATTGCGGTGCCCCTTTAATAAGCAAGTTAAGAGGTCAGCGCGTCACACGTCCCTTCCCGTCTAGCAAGTAGGGTTCGGTTCCGTGAACGTTGCAGTTTCCATTACGGTGTTTGACGACTTATGGTTTGAATCGTCGCGAGAGAAGAAAATGTAAGTAGCGGAAGAAGCATCAACGTTAAAAAGTACGGCGCTCTGACAATTGCGGAAGCCACGATTGCCACTGCCCACAAGAGTGAAGTGATGATGCGGCCCCTCTCGACGCGATCATAGTGTTGTTGATAGCCTTCGGGAGCCGGAGTTCGGTTCGTGCGCGGGACGGCCCGGTATCCGGACATGGCGTGCGGTAAAGCGTCGTCGACTTTTGATCGAAGAGATGTTTGGGTCGGACTGAAACCGACCGCTAGATTCTTTGCAACCACGTTCAACGACCGCCCCGCTGTGCCCGCAAGATAAGAAAGAGACTGATGAACTTTTTGGGCGGTCGAGGCGTATCGGATTCATGCGCCACCTGGTCATTCTCACAGCGGCATGTCTTTACGCATGTCTAACGTTTGCTCAAGCGGAGACGCCGTCTACAGGCAGTGCTCAGGCGGCGGCCTCTGGAATTGATACGAAAAAAGCGACCCAAGCTGCTCCCTTTCCGTTACAGCTCGAGATGCGCGTGCCCTTCGAGCCCACGGGGTTCCCCAGCGGTCCACATATCTACCTGATGTACGAGTTGCATTTGACGAATTACCTGCCAGTGCCGCGTTCGCTGGCTCGCATTGACGTGCTCGATGCGGATTCGGAGGATGCGCAGCCGATTGCGAGCTTCGGGACAGAGCAACTGGAATCGATGCTACAGCCTTTGGGCGCAAGAAATCTCGCTGACCCAAAAGAAAAACTGGTCATTGGCGGGGGGCAGGGCGCCATCGTGTATATGTGCGTAACGTTCGACCGCAAGGCGCGGATTCCAGACAAGTTGGTGCATCGAGTGAGCACGGCGGACGCGGATCTTAAAGGCGCGGTTATCGGGACCCATCATACGGAATTGCACGTACTGGGGCCGCCCGTAGAGGGGGCAAACTGGCTTGCAGGCGATGGGCCGAGTAATGGCGAAGACAATCATCATCGGCGTGGTGTAGTCATCGTGGATGGCCAAGCGGTGGACTCACGACGCTATGCGATCGACTGGAAGCAGGTCGTGAATGGTACGTCATTTTCAGCCGATCCACGCGACGTGCATTCATATTATTCCTATGGCAAATCGGTGCTCGCTGTGGCCAATGGTCGTGTGCTCATAGCCAGAGACGGCTTGCCCGATAACATCCCTGGGCATGGGGAAGCATTTCACCCTGCCGTGCCGATTACGCTGGAAACGGTCGCCGGAAATACGATCACGCTGGACCTGGGTGACGGTCAGTTCGCATATTACCTGCATCTGCAACCGGGAAGTCTGCGTGTGAAAACTGGGGACAGAGTGCGGCGGGGCCAAGTGCTGGGGAGCATCGGCGCTTCCGGCGACGCCCGCGAACCGCATCTGCATTTTGAAGTCACGACTTCCTCGAAGCTGCTTGCTGGCGAGGGCCTGCCCTATCTCATCGACCGGTATCGTTGCAAAAACACAACTGACGGAACCAATGAACTTCGCATGCGCGAGTTGCCCCTGGACAAGAGCATCGTTATATTTGGGACAGATGACGGTGAAGGAAAATGAAACGTCGCGGGGGAGTTCAACTCCCGATAAGTCGGGCGGACTCAACGGGTCGACGCAACAGTAGCTCGAAGTCTATAAGTGGGCATCTCAGCAGCTAGTCCTCTCGCTATTAGAGTTCAGATTGCCAAACGAGCGGCCGCTTGATTCGTCCGAAGGTGGCATGAGAATTCTGTTCTGCCCTTGGTGCGGACGGAATCTGGAACAGCAGTACGCTTCGCCTAAGGCTGATTGTCACCATGGAACGACCGACTCCGATTCGCAGCGCGTGGGTTACGCTGTGAGTCGGTAAGACCAAAACGCAGAGCCACAAGCGAAAGGAGCCGGTCAGTGAAAAGAATAAAATTTGTTGGTTTGGATGTCCATGCCGAGACGATTGCGGTGGCCGTTGCAGAGCAAGACGGAGAGAGGTCAGATCGGTTGGAGTGATCCCGAATCGATGTGAATCGGTTCGTAAATTGGTCAAGAAACTGGGTCCGGTTGAAGAGTTCCGTCTCGCCTCTTAGAAGTCTGTCTCCCCCGCGCCATCATCCCCACCCATGGGGCACTTGTGCGCACGCCTTGCACAAGATAGGAACTCTTTTTCATTGCCTTTGCGCGCGCAGGCGGCTAGACGTCCTAAAAGACTGAAAACAAGATTCTTACATCACGGGCACTTTGGATTATCGCATGCACCGATTCTTAATGTGGATACAAGCTTGATGGCAGATTGCGTCCACGGCCCCTAGGGTTTGGGTGTTCGTTTTTCGGCCAGAGTCCCGAATTCAACTGAGTTTTACGCCATCGCGCGGGAGGAATCCCCATGCCCCCCTTCGTGCTCCGCTGCAGCAGGTCTTTGCGTGCTGCGTGTATCGTTTTATTGCTGCTGATTTCTTTGGCGAGCGCCGGTTCGGTTTGGGCGCAAGCGAGTGTCCAAGGACAATGGCAGACGCTACCGAACACCATGCCAATCAACCCTGTGCACGCGGCGTTGCTGCACAACGGGAAAGTTTTGATTGTGTCGGGGTCTGGCAATTTGCCGACAAATTCGAACTGGCAAGCGGCGATTTTCGATCCAGCGACGGGCACGGTAAGCACGCAACCGGTCGCCTGGGACATGTTCTGCAATGGTATAGTCGTGCTTCCCGACGGGCGCGCGTTCATCAATTCCGGCACGCTGCAATACGATCCATTTCACGGACACCTGAAAAGTGCGATTTACGATCCGGCGACGGGGCTATTCACGGATGCGCAGAACATGGCGCACGGGCGTTGGTATCCGACTGTGACCAATCTTCCCGATGGCGCGCTGATGACTTTTTCAGGTCTGGATGAAAATGGAAACACAAATTCGACCGTGGAAATTTACACCGTAGGTTCGGGATGGAGCCCGACGTACGGCTCGCCGTTTACTCCGCCGCTCTATCCACGCATGCATTTGATCCCCAACGGAAAAGTCTTCTATTCGGGGTCGACGACCAGCTCGCGTTATTTCGATCCTGTCGCTCACACTTGGTCATCGGTTGTGGCCAACACCAATTACAGCGGCACTCGTACTTACGGAACCTCAGTGTTGCTTCCCCTGACTCCGGCAAACAATTACAAACCGGTCGTGATGATCATGGGCGGCGGAAATCCCTCCACGAACACAACCGAGCTGATAGATCTTTCCGCCGCGACGCCCAAGTGGGTGCTCGGACCGACCATGTCGCAGCCGCGCATTGAAATGAATGCGACGATCCTTCCGAATGGAAAGGTGCTGGCGGTCGGCGGTTCTTTGAATGATGAAGACACTTCGACGGCCAGCTTGAATGCAGATTTATACGACCCGGCGAGCAATACGTTCAGCTCCGCGGGCCACAACGCGTTTGCAAGGCTGTACCACTCCAACTCGTTGCTGCTTCCGGACGCCACCGTGCTCTTCATCGGAGGCAATCCGGCGCGCGGCACTTATGAAGCGCACAACGAGATTTATACTCCCCCCTATCTTTTCAACGCGGATGGCAGCCCCGCCACGCGGCCCACGATCAGCGGAGTGTCTTCGAACAGCATTGGGTATGGAACGGTGTTTCAAGTGCAAACGCTAAGTGCTGCGAATATCTCGTCCGTGGTGTTCATAAGGCCCGGCGCGCCCACTCACGCCTTTGATATGGAACAGCGCATGGTCGGCGCGACTTTCAGCGCCGGCAACGGTATGCTGAATGTGACTGCGCCGCCGAACAGCAAAATCGCTCCTCCCGGTTATTACATGCTCTTCCTGCTGAATTCCGCAGGTGTACCTTCGGTGGCCCAGTTTGTGCAATTAACTACCACTCCTGCGGATACTCCTCCCACCGGGACGATCACGAGTCCCGCGACGGACGTCACTATCACTGCGGGGCAGGCCGCATTCTTCTCCGGATTGGGCAATGATCCGGACGGCACAATCTCCGCCTACTCTTGGACTTTCCCCGGAGGCAGCCCGAACTCCAGCGCGCTGTCATCGCCCGGAAATGTGATTTACTCCAACGCGGGTACTTACACTGCTACGCTGACTGTGACCGACAACGCGAATTTGACGGATCCCAGTCCGCCGACGAGAAAGGTTACGGTCAACCCAGCACCGGATTTCACGATTTCGGCTTCACCGTCGTCGCGCTCCACGTTGCAAGGTGGCAACGCTCCGTATACCGTTTCCGTCAGCGCGTTGAGTGGATTCACTGACAGCGTCAATCTGTCTGTGAGCGGATTGCCTGTCGGCGCGGCCGCTGCGTTTGTTCCCGCCTCGATTTCGACGGCCGGCTCTTCCACGCTGACGGTTACGACGGCCGCGAACACGCCCGTTGGCACTTATACGCTTACCATCACGGGCATGACGGCGTCACTGACTCATTCGGCCAGCGCAACTCTGGTTGTCACTTCCGCGGGGGACTTTGCGCTTAGCGCATCACAAACCACGTTGCAAATTGCCCGTGGTGTAACCGGTACGGACACGATTTTTGTGTCGTCGCTCCAAGGCTTTAGCGGAGCGGTTTCCCTAAGCGTCAGCGGGACGCCACAACGTGTTTCCGCGTCGCTGAACCCCGCAACTGTGTCTGGTGGTGGCTCGTCCGTCTTGACAATTAAGGTGCCGAAACCTGCCAAGTCCGGCACCCAGACAATAACGATTACCGGTACGTCCGGCAATCTCTCACACTCAATACCACTGACGCTGGTAGTGCGGTAAGCCGCCACAACAGGACTTGTTCAACTTCTACTACCTTACGAGAAAGAGCTGCTCGCGCGAGCGGCAAGGCGGCGCTTCCCTGCGGGAAAAACTCAAGCGAGGACGTTAATCGTGCGCATCGATCGAAGAGAATTGCTGCGGCAGTTTGGCACGGCGGCCGCGTCCGTATTTTTGCCGGGAGTGGTCGAGCCGGTCCCTGCGCCTGCGGATAGTTCGGATGTTATCGCGAGGTTGGACCGCAACGAAAATGCGTATGGGCCGTCGGAAAATGCCAAAGAGGCATTTCGTCAAGCGCTTTCTGGGGCGAACCGCTATCCTAACGGAGAAGTCGAAAAGCTTCGCGAGGCAATCGCCGCTACGCACGGTGTCTCGCCGCAGAACATCACGCTCGGCTGTGGTTCGACAGAACTACTGCGCATGGCAGCTGAGGCTTGCCTCGTACCCGGACAAAACATCGTGATGGCGCTGCCGACGTTCCCATCGATTGGGAGCGGGGCGAAGCTGACCGGTGCGGAAGTGCGCAACGTGCCTCTTACACATGCGTACGCGCACGACCTGCAGGCAATGCTAGCTCGCGCGGATGCAAAGACCGGCATCCTTTATATCTGCAATCCAAACAATCCGACAGGCACGCTGACTCCCAAGGCCGTGCTTGAAACAGTTCTACCGAAAGTCCCGTGCGGAACGTTCGTAGTGATGGACGAGGCGTATCACGATTATGTCTCGCCCAGCGGAGCGTACGAATCTTGGGTAGCGCGCAGCGCGGTAGATCCGCGGCTGATTGTGACTCGCACGTTTTCGAAGGTTTACGGACTGGCGGGACTCCGCGTGGGGTACGCGGTTTCATCGGTGGAGACAGCGAGGCGCCTTGCGACGCGGAGCCTGGCCGGAAGCATCAGCACAGTGGCGGCGCGCGTGGCGTTGATTTCACTTGCGGATCCTACGCATGTGAAAAAGATCGCGACGCTCAATTCGAACGACAGGCAGGAATTTTTCAATCAGGCCAACGCCCGCATGCTGCGCTGTCTCGATTCCGAAACGAATTTCGTTCTAATGCGAACTTTTGTCAGCGGGAAGGAGACGGCGGAGATGCTGCGTGCCAAAGGAGTGCTGGTGCGGGCCGAATATCCTGGTTTCGAGAAGCACATTCGAGTCTCGCTGGGCCTGCCCGATGAGATGCGCGTTTTTTGGAGAGCCTGGGACGCGTTGATGCCGCATCATCCGATGTGAGAACGAAGCATTCGGCAGAATTTCCGTTGCGATTGATCTTGATTTCCCTCCCCAATCCTGGCGGGCCAAAGGATCCAGTTCCACTTCCTGACCTTCGCGGGTTCGCACCCGCGGTCGTTCCAGCGGGATCTTCTGTCCAGCGAAGACCACGTAACCCAACTGCTTTCCCCAGCGCACACAGCCCGCTGTGGGATTTGGCCGATGCGGTGGGCCTACTCGGCGCGTGACTTCGTTTTCCAGAATGGCGCGTAGGATCTGCAGACCGGCTTGCCCGGTCAGCTCTTCTACCTGCGCTTGCATCTCGGCCCACACCTCGGCCATCGGCAACGGCACACGCACCAGCAACTCTTGCCCTCGTACCATCTCGAACTTGTGATTGGACTTGCGCTCTTTCCTCTGATATTTCTTTCTCACGGCGGCTCTCTCCTTTAAAAGGGATTCGCAACCCGAACTCTATCCGAGTTCGGGCGAGAGCCGCTGCTTCCTTATTCTTCAGGTTTCAACTAAATGTGGGGCTTACCCTTGCTCAGGAAAAGGCAAGCGACTTGAAGCGATTTGACTTACCAGTGGGACGGCGCACAGAGCCTATATCGCTTGCCCAAGAAACCGTTTGCGGCCTGTTTCTGCGATGGGATCCGAACCGGTTGTCGGTAAGCCGACTTTTTGAGCACAAGCGCAGAAATGCCACGAGCTAGTCAGTGGCTGCTCGGCGCCGGTGGCCGCTAGCGAGATAGAGCGAGGCTCGCGGGTCTAGCAACGGATCACCCGAGGATTCGATGCCATCTACTCGCGGAATTGGATCGAAAATAATTTGGCGCTGGGCGGCTTCTTCGTCCGGAACTAGGGCGTTCAGCTCGATGACGCCAAATTCCACGAGGGGGTGCTGATCTTCCCAATAGACGGTGGAATCGTCGACAATCTCTCCATTCGAAGCCACCTGTACCCGAATGCGCATCTTAACGGGGCCGTGCGCAATTCCGTCCTTGATTTCGTCAAAAAGAAAATTCGGCTGCTGCTTTGCGGCTTCGGCTGGTTCAAGGTACTCGCTCCGTTCCATTGGGACAATGCGGTAGCGCCCGAAGTTGCTGACCCCTTTGCCGTTAGTGAATTTGTACGCGCTAACGGAGTAGAACGATTCTTTCGCGAAGCTCGTGGGAATGGGTTTGGGTGCCTGAACAAACGCCAGCGCTGCGGGATGCGAACTAAGAAAGGAATCAATCGGAGTGGGTTTGGGTGTGCCAGGGCCGCTGGCATGAATGGCGCGGAGGAATTCCACAAACTCTTCGGCAGTGCGGGTAGGGAATGCGTTCACGGAGTGCGCAATGATGTCCGTATGCTCATGTTCGGCGAGATAGAAACGAATGGCGATACCGCGTGGGCTGGCGTTTTCGTCATAGTCTGGCACGGTGGGAATACCGCCGAAGTCCGAGAACCGAACGCCGATTCGTATCGTGGGCCTGCTCACGTGAGGCGCCTTGGTCAGCTCTCCCACGCCGGCGGAGGGAGTAAAGCTGCCGGACAGGAGAATTCCCTTTGCGTGTGTGGGACGAAAGCCCGAGTGAAGTCCGAACAAATCGTCGAACGCCTGAAGGGTGTCACGGCTTAGGGGGTCCACTTGTTCCATTTTCGTCTGAGGTTTTGTCATTTTCGTCTTCCTTTCTCAATGCGGCGAAACGTTACTTGATGCAGCTGGGCAGTGGGCGCGTCATGGCTGCCCCGAGCGTTTGAGCCTGCGAGTTTACTACCGAAATGTTACCGAAGGGCAAAACGCGCTCCTGGGTCGCTGGGTTTTTAAGGCTTCAGGACAACGACTACGCCATCGGCGTTCGGTTGAACACGCTTGACATCAAGCGAAGCCACGTCCGCCGGAAACTCGGCTAGTAATTACTAAACGCTTCGACCAACTCCGCTTCGATATTCTCGTATTCTTTCGACCTTCGGGACATAATCTGAAGCTTCCTTTCAGTTTACGTGTGCGAAAAGCTAGCGGCATTGAAATATCAAGTCCCGATAAACGTTATCGTACATGTGGATTTTGCCGGCGGAGTGCCAAAGACTCCCCGTGCCCTGGACAGGCCACTAGTTGCCTTTGGATTTTCCGTTTAGGGATTTTTCGGCAAGGACCGCGAGCGCAGCATGCTCAATACCATCGCGATCTGCCCGGAATGGTAAATCGCGTGTTCCACGATTCCGTGAAGCATAGTTTCGTAAGGATAGTTACGCCCAGGAACCTGTTTCGCTAAATCCTCGATGGGAAAATTCCGAATCTTCTCTTCGAGGAGCTCGCGACTTTGACTCCAGCGGGAGACGAGTTCGTTCCAGGGAATCGGCGGCTCGGCCCAGTCCTTTTCGGGCTGCCAACGCGGCAGCGAATTACCGTCGGAGGTATTGCAAATTCTTTCGTTCCAAAGGAGCAAATGCTGAAGCAGCTCCGAAATTGAATGAGATCCTGGATCGGGTGGGGTCGTCGCAAGCTCCGGCGAAATCTGCGCTAACAACTCAGAGAGTGAAGGTCCGTACCAAGCGGCTTTGACTGTCGCGGCGCGGTAGGAATCGGCGATTCGTTGGGTTTGGTGCATGTGTGCTCAGGGGAAACCCACGAACAATTGCAGCGTTTCCAGCGAGCCTAGTCTACCTCAGGTGGCCTCGCGGTGAGACTGCTCTTCCACATGCCTGACAAACGCTTACCGAACAGGTCGCTGGCGCTAGCGTTTAGGAGGACAGCGATGAGGAGATGGGACCGGTTACTGGATTCGTATATCGAAGAGTACCGCAATAGGGGAGTCAGTCCGCAGTCGGTGGCCTACACAGAGACACGACTGCATCGGTGGGGGGCGATGGCTGAAGGGGCGTCGCCCACGTGTTGGGATTGAGCGTATCGATGCCGAGATGATCACGCATTGATTCTAGGCACAAAGAAATTTGAAGAATGTCTGCCCAAATACAAAAGGGGAGAATCAAGTTCTCTTAAGCTGTCTCATATTGCACAGCGGTGTCGCGGGATTCCGTGGAAGCTTAGTCAGTGACCGGAGGCTGCCAATGCAAATGATGACAAGCGTTCGAGAAGTGGGCCGGGTCGCCATTGTGGAGATCAGCGGCCGGATTGTTCTCGGCGAAGAGTGCACCTCACTGCGCAAATTAATTTCTGACCTGTTAAGCGACGGACACAAACAGATTTTGCTTAATCTTGCCGAGGTCAATTACATCGACAGCGCCGGTTTGGGTCAAATGGTCAGTGCCTTCACGAGCGTGCGCAAGCAGGGTGGAGAACTGAAGTTGCTCAAGCTCACCAGTAAGGTCCGCGACTTGATGCAAATTACGCGGCTGTACACCGTCTTTGACATCCTGGACGATGAAGCCGTTGCGGTTAGGGCCTTTGTTCAATCGGCGGCAGCAACAGCATAACTGCCGAATTGAGTACTGGGCAGAATGTCCAAATTGTACAAAATGAGTTCGGTTTCGATGCGATCATACGAAGGGGCTTTGTCATGCAGGGTGAGCGAGAAGAGTTCCCAGAAGCCAGCATAGGCGATGTCAAAAAGGAAATGGCGATGCCGCGAATGGCCCAATCCGCGCGGCACGCAATATCGCAGAATCGGAGGCTCAATCAACCCATGAGGTCCAAGTTAGAGGCCGTTCCCAAAATTTCATTCAATTTGGACGGACTGGTCGCACTAAACAAAAGCTTCGCAACAGGAGCAACTATCTTCTCTCAAGGCGATGCCGCTGCGACGCTCATGTATATTAAAAGAGGCCGCGTGAAACTCTCCGTGGTCTCCAAGACTGACAAAGAGGCAATTGTCGCCATTCTGGGGCCGGGCGAATTTCTTGGTGAAACGTGCCTTGGACGTTGGGAAATTCGTTTGAGGACCGCCACCGCGATTGCACCTACTGCTCTACAGGTCATTGAAAGAAATGAGATGATCCAAGCGCTCCACGCGGACCATGACCTCTCCTAC
The DNA here is from genome assembly GCA_963781385.1 of uncultured Acidobacteriota bacterium. Classification (GTDB taxonomy): domain Bacteria; phylum Acidobacteriota; class Terriglobia; order Acidiferrales; family UBA7541; genus Acidiferrum. Next base: position 106,315 of record CAWAFN010000002.1, read on the forward strand.
TCCTTCCTGTCTTATCTGCTTTCGCGCAATATTCGGCTCGAGGAGGGTTTACTCGATCAGGTTTCTCACTGCAGCGAGAGGCGCCTCGCCCGCGCACTTCTGCTGATCGCCGGGAAAGGGGATCGGCGCAATAGGCACAGATTTGTAGGAATATCCCAAGGAACCCTTGCGTCAATGATTGGCACTACTCGCCCCCGCGTCAGCTTCTTTATGAATAAGTTCAAAACGCTTGGCTACATCAAATACCGTGGCTCTCTCGACGCGCACGGTGGGATATATATCAACACCGCCCGTTTAGTTAAAGTTCTCCACAATTAGCTTCAGCCCGCGCGTCGGCCATCTGAAAGTCTCGAACGACCTCAACCTACTCGTGAGCGACTTGGCTAATGGGGGTTTTCTGTGGCTCTGGGGTACTTGGCACAGACATGGGATGCGAACTCCTTGTCGCGCTCCTCCCCGAACTTCGTCTTCATCTCCTCAATAGTTTCGCCAACGAGCGGCCATGAAGCGTTAAACACCCATGCGCATTCGCTGCAAGCCCAGCCCTGAAAGTTCGGACTTTCGGTCCATACCAGTTTGCGACGCATCAGTCCCTTTGCACCTCGCGATTTGACGCCCCTAAGCTTTTTGAACGACGGTGTTGCATTGGTCTTCGACAGCACTACGACGGGCAAAAGTCGCTCTTTTCCTTGCCTTGAGCGAGGTCTTGCTTAAGTCACCGCTTTTTTTGAACACACATCGAGACTGAAGTGAATTCAAAAGGTCTGAAGATTACCGATGGAAAAGGACTGCTGTCTGTGGGGTATCCAACACCGGCGGGAGCTTCTATCTCAACCCGAGGTCATCCTCAAATTGTTGAATGACGCCGTAACACTCACAAGCGGAGTTCTGGAGTTTCCTGCGATTCACAATCTTCACTGCGCCACGCACATAATCTATGATTCCCTTTTTTTGCAATACTGCCGCTGCCAAGCTCACAGTGGATCGGTCAGTGCCCATCATGGTCGCAATGAAATCGTGGGTGATCGGAAGCACTCCGGAATGCACTCGATCCTGAGTCATCAGCAGCCACCTCGAAAGACGTTGTTGTATGTCGTGAAGTCGATTGCAGGCCGCGGTTTGTGCAACTTGCATAGCTTGAATTCCCGTATGCCTGCTCAAGATCATCTGTAGCTGCGGAGCCGACCGCAGAATCCGTTCCAGCGCATTCCCCATCATTCGGAATCCGTCGCCGGCGATTTGGATTACTTCACGCACTGGGCTTCTGCTCAAGCCGGCTGCCAATCCCGCTCCAACATAGCCCTCGTTACCTACTACGCCCACTTCCACGGTTCGGCCGTCTTTGGTCACAACAACTTGGGAAACCATTCCCCGGTTCGGGAAATAGACGAAGTCGATCTTTTGTGTTGGCTCGTGAAGGCTGAGATGATGCGGCAGGTCGACATACGTCAAGTCAGCACGCATCGACTCATATTCATTGTCGGGTGTCGCTAGGAGTACTTTGTTGCTTACTTGTTTTCCGTCGGCGCTCGTCCGTTGGCCTGTATGCGCGGTTCGATAGTTTTTCCCACTCATGTCAATCCTGAACGGCAGCGAAGTGCCTCGCATGCATTATGCGAAATTTCATGGGCTCTGGGACTCCATGTCAATTCAACCAAAAGGAGGTCTAACAATCTGTACGAGAGTGAACACAGCTCAAAACAAAGAGCGAATATTACGGTAGATAAACGCGCGTAGGACGGGAAACCCGCTAATGTCGTTCCGCTTCGATAATCCTTCCGCCCGACACTTCACGATGATGGATTGGCCGACCGTGTACTTCTCCATTCGCGTGATACTATGACGCCCGCAATTCGCGGTGGACCGCCGCGAGGGGCCCGACTGAGCGATAGAGCCGCCATTCGACAAAGCTCAGGGTGTTCAAAACTCGGCTACAACCGTCTCACGCGGCGATCCGAAGCGAAAATTCGAAGACGCGAACCGATTGAATCGGGCCCCTGGCACCACCGGTTCGCGCCACTTCGAGATCTCCGAAGAAATAGCCTCTCCCGTGGGCTCGACAGCTTGGTTTTCCATTCTCAAATTGCTCGGCGAGAACGGTGCACGTGTGATCGACGTTTTCAGGATGAGAGACGAGTTCGATGAGCGCGCACCGACTTCATGGCAGCTGAAGGATCTTTTAGGCCGCGAAAAGCAGGAGACTCGGGACGCCGAAGTTTCGTGTTATTTTTCTTGGAACAATTCGAGCCTGTTTGGAACATCTTTGTAACAAAACCCCGTACTTTAGTGGCGATTTTTAGAAGGTTACAGGCATAAAGGCAATCGAATCATCAGGGATTTTGGAGCGGGCGATGGGAATCGAACCCACGTCCGAAGCTTGGGAAGCTTCTATACTGCCATTGTACGACGCCCGCTCGTTGTCTCTGATTGTACTCAGGAATTAATTTTCCGTACAGCGGTTTGAGTCACTCGAAAGCTAGGTTGCTGCAAATCTGCGGGATTGCTTAGCGCGTCTGCCTTCTAGAAAGCCGCCAGTAGGCAGCATTCGGTTCTCCGCCGAATACTCTCGGAGAAATTATTTCGTGAGCTGCGGCGTTTTGAGTTTGAACCGAACGCCTTCAACCCGCGAAGGTACACCTGACGTCGCGCCATCGGATTGCGGACGTCCACTTCCGCCGTCGTCACTACGGATCGAGCCATGACTGCCCTCCGGTGGCAGTGACTTTTGTAGGATAGACAGTATCCGACATCTGTTTTCTTCTTTGTCGCGGTGTCAGATGGTTGGTACGTTCGGCCAATTCTTCCGCTCGCATCCGAGTAACCTCTGTCGCTTGAAGGTTGGATGTCGAAATGCCTCCGTACGTTAGAACTGCCTAAACACAATTCGCCCCATGTCACCTTTCGCCCTTCATCCGAGGAAATCGCAGATTCTTGCTAACTCACGCGCGCAAACTGGATCTATTCGTCCAACTCACAGCTTGGTTGACTACCGCGTTGCCACTCAATGAACTCGCCGTCAGGCCGCCGGTTGTTCCAACGGTGTGCACTTTTTCCTGAACCCAGTAGAGCGAACCGCTGCGAATCAACGAAATCTGCTCGTCAACGAGTGTTTGGTTCACGGGACACTCCTATTCGGTATCGACCTGAACCGCGGCTGCGATGCCGAGGCTATGGCGTCTTCGGCGCAGCGGGCGGCTTGGGCTTGTGCAGCACGTAGGCAATGTTGAGACTGAGCGAAGAACCGCGAAAGCGATTGCGCGCGTAGAACTCTCCAAGATATCGAAAGTTAAATTGTAAATTTTTGGGGAGATAGGTCACTCCGACCTGAGCGCCAGCAGCATAAACTTGATCGTGAAGATTTCCGTTGGTGACGTTCGCACCGGTGGTATCGGTGATTTGCCATTGTCCGTAGCCTGTTGGCCCTGCTTCGAGAAGGAATCTGGGCTGCTTGCCAAGCAAGGCGTACTGGCTGATTCCCCAATTCCAAGTAACAAAATCGCCGAGCGTGGAATTAGTTCCGCGCTGATTGCCGTTGAATTCGGCGGTAATCGTGTTGGTCACCGCAGTAAAACGATTGACGTTGGGGTACCACGTAACGTTGCCTTGCACTTGATGGGTCCAAAAGCCAAGGCCGATGTTGTCTGCGTTGGTGATCGTTCTGTCACCAATTACCGGGAGCGTGATCGTTTGATAGTTGTATTTGCCGACTGGAGCGTAGAAACCGTAACCGGCGGCGACGTCAACATGTTTGCGGTTCCAGCCGAGCCAAAACGGTTGCACAAACAAATCGCCGACAGCAAACTGCCCGGTTTCGGGGTTGAAACCGTTGCCGTTGATTCGAGAGAGGGACGCGCCAATGCTGCTGTTGGAAAAAGTAGGAGAGACGTAAGCGGCGTAACGCGCTCCGAAGATTTTCCACTTGGTAGCCCAAAGGAAAGTGGGAGCATTGGCATAAATTTTCACGTCAACGTCCACATTAAGTGGGACGTTGGGACCACCCGGCGGACCGAGAATTACCGAACTGACTTTGTTTCCATTGTCGTCATTCAATTGAGAGGTAAGATAGCCGAAGTTGTAATCAACGAAATACAAGCCTTCTTCGCCGGGCACGGAGTAGTCGCGAATACTTGCGACTCCGGGTTGGAAATGGGCTTGCGCGGTGCCGACTGGAGATTTAAGTAACAGCAGGCAGAACAATGAAAAGAATAACCGATAGAAACGCAAACCCCGCATGACTCCCCCAAGTGGCAATTCAGAAATTGCTGCGGCGGTCGGCTTAGCGAGTGTGTCAAAAGTGAATCGGCAAGTACAGAAAGAATGTCGGCGATCTGAACATGCCGCAGAGGGCTGCCAGACAGTTACTGCGGCGGGAAAATCGTCTTCCAGTCGCGCTTCATGTCGATAACGGTCCAGCCTTTCGCGGTAGCTTCGGTGAGCGCTTTGTCGAGCTGGCCGAACTGAGATGGTTTGTCGTAGGCGTACTCGCGGTCGGCATCGGTGTGATGGACGAGAAGGAGCAAATGAGGACGGTCGCCGGCCGCTGCCCACTCCAGCATTTGCTGATCGCCGTCAGAGTTGCCTGCGGCACCTACGGGGTGGATGCCGATGTAGCGATTAATGCCCGCGGGCTTACCGGGACCGTCATCGATAAATTCAAGTTCGGGAAGACGCATTAATATCGGCTGGCCATCTCGCATTTCAAATCGGGTTTTGATGCTGCTTCCGACCACTTGATTGGGAGGAATGCCGTAAACCTTTTGCGTCCACGGTCGCATGAACTCCGTGCCGCCCCCGGAGACGATAAAAGTTTTGAAATCGTTGGCGCGAAGATATGCCAACAGTTCGAGCATCGGTTGATACACGCATTCGGTGTAAGGCCGCTTGAATCGCGGATGCTGGTGCGTGGCCATCCAGTCGACCACAATTTTCTGAAAATCGTCGCTGCTCATTCCTGCGTGTGAAGCCATCATCATTTTCATCAAGCCCGCTTGTCCGGAGGCGGCGACAGCTTTCATGTCACCTTCGAGGAGGCCCTGGAAAGGCTGCTCGGTTTTCCATTCGGGGTGGCTGGGAGCAAGTTGTTTGATGCGGTCGAGAGCGAAGGCGAGTTGCGTGTACATCGGGTATTCGACCCAAAGCGTGCCATCGTTGTCGAAGGTGATGACACGCTCGGGGATTGGAACAAAACCCGGGGCGTTCGGTGTGGTGGTCTTGGCGACAAAGTCGAGGATAGCTCTTTTGGTTGCGCCATCGTTCCAGGAGGGAAGAGGATCCGAGGAAGAACCGGCTTGAGGAAAAAGCGGTGCGGCGAATAGCAATGAAATTGCGGCCGTAACAAGAACAAATCGACGGCACAAAATTGAAACTGCTCGCAAAGCAAAATGCGCGCTCATGTTGGTCTCCACAGCGATCCGAAATGCGAGGATGCGGCAATGGTCTCGAAAAAGAGAGCAGCGCGGGGCTCGAAAGGCTCGAGAACAACGGTAAATATAACCGATAGACGTGGTACGGAAGAATCTAAATTAAAAACATTCGTGTGATTCGGAACTCAGTGCCACAAGAAGAAGATTAAAGGGTTTTTCACTGGCGAGCGTGAATCGCTGCTGGTAAGCTGCGCTTGCCAGCGCCGCCGGAGAGTTCATGCAGAGAACACCAGCGGCTTACCTACTGACATGCGCAGCGATAGTTTTCGGCAGCTACCGCTGTGCCGACGCACAGACAACGGCAAACGCAGCCGACACTCGAGAAATCGCCAAAGAAGCGTACGTATATGGCTTCCCGGTGGACGCCATGTACCTGACGATGCACGCGTTTTCGATCGACAAAGACAATTCGCAATATAAAGGGCCGTTCAACTCGGTTCTGAATTTCGCTCGCGTATTTACACCTGACGACACTGCCTTCGTCACCCCGAATTCCGATACGCCGTATTCCTTCATCGGATTGGACCTCCGAGCAGAGCCAGTGGTCATCACGATTCCAGCGATGGAGAAGAATCGCTATTTCGTTTTTCAACTGATGGACCTGTACACCTTCAACTTCGCATATATCGGGACGCGGACGACCGGAAACGGCGGCGGCAATTTTTTAATTGCGGGACCAGAGTGGAAGGGCACGGTGCCAAAAGGGATCACGAAAGTAATTCATTCGGAGACGGAGTTCGCGAACGTGGTCGGACGGACGCAACTTTTCAATCCTGCGGACCTGGAAAATGTGAAGACAATTCAAGCTGGTTACAAGGTGCGGACGTTGTCGACGTTCACCGGTACGGCTGCGCCAGCCCCTGCTCCGACGATTCATTGGGTCCAGCCAGTGCCGCCGGCCAAACTGAGCACCGACGTGCATTTTTTCAACGTGCTTCACTTCCTGTTGCAATTTGCGCAAATCGGATTGGGGACTGACCAGCCCGTTGACTTTGCGGCACTTTCCACGGAATTGGAGGCCGCACTAAAAGAAGGGATGGCTGAGGGGCAAAACGAAATTGGCGCCCGCCGTACCGCAACTGGCGGGAAAGGTCGACAATCTTTTAAGTACGCGGGCTTTTCTTAAAAACAATTACGTTGCGCGGGCGACAGGGGCACAGATGGGAATCGGCGCAAACTCCAGAGAAGAGGCGTTGTACCCGATTTATGAAAAGGACGCGAACGGAAAAACGCTTGATGGATCGACCGGGCACTATGTTCTGCGTTTCACCAAAGGCCAATTCCCTCCCGTGAATGCTTTCTGGTCGCTGACGATATACAACATGCCATCGCAACTGCTGGTGAAGAATCCGATCGACCGGTATTTGATTAACTCTCCGATGTTGCCGAATTTGAAGTTGGACGCCGACGGCAGCTTGACGATCTATATCCAGAACGATTCGCCAGGTAAGGACAAAGAAACAAACTGGCTGCCTGCACCGAAAGGTCCTTTCATGCTGGCGATGCGATATTACTTTCCGAAGCCGGAATTGATCGACGGCGTATGGAAATCGCCGCAAGTACAGGCCGTGCAGTAAAGCGAACGCGACCGAATTTGAGTATTTTCCGGAGGAGAGTGCGATGAACGTGAAACTTCTGAAACGCTCCGCGGTTCTAGCGTTAGTGGCGGGAATCTTGGCCGGATGCGGACAAACTCCGCAGACCGCGCCAGGCGGATTGACTCCTGAAGAGGCACGCGGAATTGCGAAAGATGCCTACATCTACGGTTTCCCATTGGTCACCAATTACGAAACGATGTACAAGCAAGCGATTGATACAACAAACCACGACTATCAGGGACCTTTCAACTCAGTGACCAGTTCGAAGAACGTGGCAACGCCGGATGACAAATTTGTGGTCACGCCGAACTCCGATACGCCTTACTCATATCTGTGGATGGATTTGCGCGCGGAACCGCTGGTTGTCACCGTGCCGAAAATCGACAAAGGCCGCTACTACACTGGTCAGATGGTAGACCTCTATACGTTTAATTTTGCCTATGTGGGGACGCGCAGCTTTGGAAATGACGGAGGAAAGTACCTGGTGGCCGGACCTGGATGGAAAGGCGAGACGCCCAAAGGGGTCAGCAAGGTATTTCGATGTGAGACCGAATTTGCCTACATCATCTTTCGGACACAGCTTTTCAATCCCGCAGATATCAAGGCGGTGAACAAGATTCAAGCCGGGTATCACGCGGAGCCTTTGAGCAAATACCTGAAGCAAGCTGCGCCCGCAGCCGCACCTGCGGTGAATTGGCAGAAACCGACCGGGGACATAACCAAGCCGCCAACCATGTTCAAATACCTAAATTTTCTACTGCAGTTCTGTCCGCCTAGTCCCAGCGAAACGGATTTGCTGGCTCGCTTTGCAAAACTGAGCATCGGTGCTGGAAAGACTTTCGACGATGCAAAGTTCTCGCCGGAAATTCAAAAAGCAATCGCCGATAGCGTTAGCGACGCGGCCACTGAGATCGCGGATGCGCAGAAGCAGATCAACACCGATCAGCTTTCGAGCTCGCAACTGTTCGGAACCCGAGAGTTTTTGAAAGGCAACTATCTCTATCGTTTTATGGGAGCCAAGCTCGGGCTGTATGGCAACTCGGGCGAGGATGCGATTTATTACGGGTATTTCGTGGACGGCCATAGCTATCCGCTCGATGCTGCGAAGTCCAACTACGAATTGCATTTTGACAAGGGGCATTTGCCACCGGCCAAAGCTTTCTGGTCATTGACGATGTACGACGGCAAAACGCAGTTGCTTGTGGCAAATCCGCTGAAAAGATACTTGCTGAATTCGACGACGCTGAAGTCCTACAAATACGGCGCCGACGGATCGCTGACGCTCTATGTACAAAAGAATTCGCCGGGAGCGGTAAAGGAACCGAATTGGCTGCCGGCACCGGATGGACCGTTTTACTGCGTGCTACGGCTGTACATGCCAGCGCCGGAAGTGCTCAGTGGAGATTGGAAGAAACCGCAGATGCAGGCGGCGGCCACTAAATAAATTGCACGCAAATTCTGAAAAGGGAGATCTTCAAATGAATTCACTGGAAAGAAATCGCGGGGCGTAGTCGCGTGCGTACGCTTCGATGTTCGCAACGCGCAAATCGTTCAGCTTGGAAAGCTCCGCTTCATAGTCCCGGTAGATGGTCCAGAACTTGGCGGCCTCATCGGGATCAAACTGCATAACCTCATTCATGACACCCGATTTTGCGGAACCGAACATCTTCGCGCAGCAGCTTGATGTAGGCCTTGATGTTCTGCTCTTTGTTCGCGGCCGACGACGACGCAGCCGGCTTGGCAGTCGTCTGCTTTGCGGCGGGCGGCTTGGCGGCTGGCTTTTCCTGGCAGTAAGCGGAACTCGCGGTAAGCAGTAGCGCAGCCAACGCAACGCTCCTTCCGATGTGTTCTGTCACGACGGGGATTCTCCTGACTTTTTCTACATTCCGCTTGGCCCGGTGTAGCGGGCTACTGGGTGCGAGAATTAACTTGTCAACGCCCGATCAGATCAAGTTTTCCTTCTCAATGGCTTTGGTAAGCAGCTTGACAATATCGTTGATCGCTTTTTTTATGGAGCTCGGATTCACGGTCTTGCTGGTTCCGGTCCAGACCAGCTCGCCTTCCGGCTTTGCCGTGGAGTAGAAATTCGTTTCAACTTGCGCGGAACTGACTTTTTCCATGTATCCCGGAGTGTAAATGACCGGGGCTACCATTCCGTAATAGCCGTAGAGGGTCCCGTAGTAGGGATAGAGCGGGTACTCTTGTCCGGGCACGTAGCGGACTCCCTGGTCGAACTTAACGATCCTGCTGACGATCACCGCATCGAATTTCTGCGTCTGGATCACCCAGCGAAGGTCCTTCATGTCGATTGGAGTGGCTTCGGGCCGCGGAAGCAATGAATAGCTGGGGACGACCTGTACTCCGGGACGCGAAAGTTTGGCGACCATGCCATCTTCGTAGTCGGCACGACCGGAAGCTTTGCCGTTGATGGCCAGGACGAGAATATTTTTGAATTTGCCGCCCGTGAAGTGGGGATTGCGCCAGGTCATTGGCAGCTTGGAAGAGGCCGCCGCGACGAACGCAAGCAAAGTCATCGCTGCAAGCGTCGCAACGGTGATACGTGTAACGGGAGACCGTTTGATTTCTTCCAAGGAATTTTCCCCGGCGGATTATCTCACCGGTAGCGTCTCGGAGCTATAGCGTATTTGTTCGATAATTGGCGCGAACTGATCCGGGATGCGGCGGCAGCAATCCCAAGGCCCTTTAGGACGGGAGATTAAGGCTCGGACGAAGCTCCGGATTTCAAATCTGCAGGCAAGGAAGCTGGATTGAATGGCGCTGGAATCGTCTGCTAGGTAAACTCAGGAAATCGGGTTTTCTGGCGGATGTACTCTGGAATAGATCATAAGAGGAGCAAAGCATGACGAAACGTAACTTGCTTCCGATTTCCATTGCCGCCCTGGCGATATTTCTTGCAGCGCATGGCGTTGCTGCCCAGGTTCCCGAGAAAGCAAAATCCCCGGCGGCTCCGATCAGTTCGTTATCGGTTCGAGGTAGCGCTTGGAAAGGCGACCTGGACGGAATGTTAAAACGACGGTACATCCGCGCTTTAGTCGTCTCGTCCAAGACCCAATACTACGTAGTAAAAGGCGTCCAGCGCGGAGCTGTCTATGAATCGCTCATGGCGTTTCAGGATTTTATCAACCGCAAGTACCCTCAGAAAACCAAGAATCTGAAATTCCATGTGTTGTTTATTCCAGTAGCCAGGGACAAATTGCTTTCACGCCTGGCTGAAGGAAGAGGCGACCTTTCCGTGGCAGCCCTGACCATCACTCCGGAGCGGCAAAAGATCGTAGATTTCTCGGACCCGACGGTCTCCGGCATGAAGGAAATCGTGGTAACCGGCCCGAACTCGCCGACCATCAATACTATCGATGACCTTTCCGGCCAGGAAGTGTTCGTGCGCTTGAGTTCCAGCTACGCAGAACACTTGAACCAACTGAATGAAAAGTTGAAAAGTCAGAATAAGCCCTTGGTCAAAATCCATCCGGCGCCCGAGGACCTTGAAGACGAAGACCTGCTTGAAATGCTCAACGCAGGATTGGTGCATGTCGTAGTAGTGGATTCCTACTTGCCCAAACTGTGGGCGACGCTTTATACGAAAATTCAGGCACATCCGGAAGCCGTGCTCAGCGATTCCGAGACATTCGGCTGGGCTATGAGAAAGGACAGCCCTAAGCTGATGACCGCGGTGAACGAATTCGTGAAAACGCACAAGCAGGGCACGGCCTTCGGAAACACCATCATTCGACGCTACGTCGACAATCCTCGGACGCTGAAGAACGCGGTCGCGCCAGCGGAGATCAAGAAGTTCAATGACACCGCCGAATTCTTCAAGAAATACGCGGCGCAATATAAAGTGGATTATCTGCTTATGATGGCGCAGGGATATCAAGAATCCGGCCTGAATCAGGACGCCAAGAGCCACGTGGGTGCGATAGGAGTAATGCAATTGATGCCAGCCACGGGAAAGCAGATGCAAGTCGGCGACATTCGCCAGACCGAAGCGAACGTACACGCAGGTGTGAAATATGTCCGCTACATGGTTGATCAGTACTACGCAAACGAGCCGATGAACGACTTAAACAAGCTATTGTTCGCGTTCGCGTCCTACAACGCTGGACCGGGACGAATCCGACAATTGCGAAAGGCCGCCGCAGCACAAGGATTCGATCCCAACGTTTGGATTGATAACGTTGAAGTAGTCGCAGCTGCGAAGATCGGAACGGAAACAGTGACGTACGTCTCGAATATCTACAAATATTACGTCGCATATAAATTGGTGGAAGAAGAAAATGCGCGCCGGCAAAAGACGATGGATGAATTGAAATCGAAGGCGAATTAGCGCCAGGGGCCAAGCCATGCCGGTGGTTGACGTCCTGATTCAGACAATTAGAATGACCAGCCGATTCCGGTACTGAGCCCCAACTCGTTGTTCTTCGCCGTCACGGGCGGCCGGCTATCGTAGTTGTCCCAAAACGATAGAGAGAAATGGAAATTATTTGTCAGCTTTATGCTAAGTGTGTTGTTGGTTGTGGTCCGAATGCGTCCATAGTCGGACAATCCTGGAAAAATCATTAACTGCAGGTGTACTTCGCCGAACTTAAATCTGTAAGCGTCGAATTGAGCACCGAGAAGACCTTCGGCGTTGCTATCCGAAGATCCCGGAGAACTTGAGGTCGCGGTGAAGGTTTCTTTGGCGCAAACCACTCCGCCGATCCATCGCAGATCGGTGTTTCCAGTTCGTTTCAAAAACCGGCCGTAGCCACCACCAGCGGTCATGCGCAAATCCAAGTCCTGTTGGCTACTATGAAGGAAGTCCACTAAACCTCCGATGTAGGAGTTCCTACCCAAGAAGCGCTCAGCTGCGAAGGAAGTATCATTTCTATTGGTCTTGGTGCCGCCCGATTGATTGTTAAACGACGTCCCTTGCGCCACGGTAGCCGACCACTTTGGAGTCGTGTAATTGGCGATGGCGTTCGTCGTAACAGTAGTCTGGCTATTGCCGCTCGTAAAACTGATTCCGGCGTCCAGACTACCTTGCAACTGTTTAATGAATGACGATTTTTGCATGCCGATTTCAACGATTTCCGAGGAAGGTAGACGGATACTCTCATCTCCAGTCTTTATCGTCACATCTTCCACAACTTTCACGTCGCCCGGTGTACGTTCCACGCTACCAGTTAGATGGACGCCGTTCGCAAGCGTGATTAAATACAGCGCTTTGCTCTGAACCGTTTGCACCTGGTTCCAGTCAACGCCGATATTTTCAGAAGAATAAGCGGTTTCGATAAATAGCACTCCACTTTGCAGACCTTTCAGATTGCCGGTCAGTCGATCGCCGTTCTTCATGACCACAACGTCGCCTCTAAGTTTCTTCGCCTGCGATTGAAGGCAGACACAAAGAAGTACCCCGGCCGTGAGGGCAAACCTGTACAAAGTAAAACGGAGCGAAGCAGAAAGCATGCCGTTTCTCCAGGAAAAGTAGCGACGTTTGAAGATCAGCGTGACGTGGAGCGCAGCTTCAAGGCGGGTCGAAGGACGCTTCGTGGAGAGATACTATCTTGTTTTCAATATTGATTCAGCAAAAGACTGGAACTACTACCGAGCGTGGAGAGCGTAAACCGATTTGCAAGTTTGCGGGCGCTGAAGCACGGCTATTTTTTGGTGCTAGACTACGGGCTTCAGGGCCCGCGCCCAGGAGCAATATCCGGATGTCGGATCATTTCCATGCAAAGTCGTTACGTAAGCGAAGCGCGATCCTGCTGGCTGGGTCTATGCTGATTGGCGCACTACTATTGGCATGGGAACCGCGGGTTCATTCGCATTCGATCACAGCAGTCAACGCGATTTCCCCTGGGCCGGCGGCGGATTTCGAGCCGACTGTTCCGAATACTGCCGCTGCGCCGGGCGAAGCGCCTGCTGGAATGGCTTGGATACCGGGCGGCACCTTTTCCATGGGCGCGCAGGCGGATGGTTCGCTGAACAAGGTAGGAATGCAGGCGACGCTCGATTCCCGCCCGATTCATCGCGTATACGTGGACGGATTCTGGATGGACAAGCGTGACGTGACCAACGCGGAGTTTGCCCGCTTTGTGAAAGCGACCAGCTACGTTACCGTAGCGGAGCGAAAGCCCCGCGCTGAGGATTTTCCGGGCGCGCCGCCGGAAAATCTTGTAGCTGGTTCGGTCGTATTCGCGCCGCCGGATCACCCAGTGCCTCTGAACAATCACTTTCAGTGGTGGACATATATTGCGGGTGCAAACTGGAGGCATCCAGAAGGACCGAACAGCGACATCAAAGGCAAAGAAACTTATCCGGTCGTGCATATCGCGTACGAAGATGCGCAGGCATTTGCGAAATGGGCCAAGAAGCGTGTGCCGACAGAGGCTGAATGGGAATTTGCCGCGCGCGGCGGGCTTTCTGGAAAGCTTTATCCTTGGGGAAACGAGTTTCGTCCTAACGGAAAGTGGATGGCAAACACGCACCAAGGAACTTTCCCGGTACACGATACCGGCGACGACGGCCATGTGGGCGAAAGCAAACCCGGCGATTATCCACCAAATGGCTACGGACTTTACGACATGGCCGGAAACGTTTGGCAATGGACGTCGGATTGGTATCGCCCGGATTATTACGCGCGCCTTGCGCTCGCCGGAGGAGTAGCGAAAAATCCCAAAGGACCGAACGAACCATATGATCCCAGTGAACCCACAGAAAAAAAGAAAGTCCACCGGGGCGGATCATTCTTGTGCACCGATCAATATTGTTCGCGCTACATGGTTGGCACGCGAGGAAAAGGCGAAGTCACCACCGGGACGAACCACTTGGGATTTCGCTTGGTGAGAACACCGGCTGCAGCGGCGGAAGAGAAGGAACTCAAGTGACTGTTATCGCCACGCTTAGGATCCGAGACTGTATCCGGCTAAGAATCAGCGTCTGAACGTCTGCTGATTGCGCAAAAAAAAACGAGCGGAAGGCCTGCAAAAGTCTTCCGCTCGGAATTGTTCATGATCGCGTTTTTGCCAGCCGACAAGCTCAATCCTTATTATCGTTGGGTTGTGGGCGCTGATCAGCAACCAGACGAGGCCCCGACAGCCGATCGTTGATCGCCTCCTTCATCCCACTGGCACGACAACTAATCCCTGCGTTTGACCATTCATTTCGTTATCATCTGCCGAGCAGTCGATCATTCACGGCAAGAGTGCAGCGTCGCTGGTAGCCCAGCTCTATGACTCACACTATGAACGCTCACTCTTCAAAATCGAACTCCTCTACATTTCGGCGCTGTCTGCTGTCGATTCCCATCCTGCTTCCGGTAGTTTTCTCAAGCTTTGCCGCCGCCCAAGGATTGACTCCCCGCGCTTACGTCGTCACACCGATCCATTCCAACGCCGTCGTATTCACATACTCATTCGACGGTGGCGACATCGCGCTCAGCCCTACGCTCCCGATCACCGGAGCATCCGGTAGAATCAATATTCCCGTCGTCAGCGCCTTCCACACTTTCAACTTCCTCGGCCGCTCGGCAAACGCCACATTGTTCATCCCCTACGCTGTCGGCCACTTTCAAGGAACCGTCAACGGTGTCCCGCAACAGGTCTATCGCTCTGGATTGCTGGACCCCGGCTTCCGCCTTTCTGTCAACCTCAAGGGCGGACCTGCGATGGACCTCTCTCAATTCATGAAATGGAAGCAAAAAACTCTCATCGGCGCGAGCCTCACCGTCACGGCTCCCTTCAGTCAATACGATCCGAAAGTCCTCGTGAATACCGGAACCAATCGCTGGGCCATCAAGCCCGAAGTCGGACTCTCTCACCGCCACGGCCGTTGGCTGCTCGATGGCTATTTGGGCGTCTGGTTCTTCACCGAAAACGATGACTTCTTTTCCAACGGCACCTCCGCGCACACCGCGAACACCCGCTCGCAGAACCCTCTCGGCGCTCTCGAAGGACATCTCAGCTACGACATCCGCAACCGCCTCTGGGTTTCCGCTGATGGCAATTACTGGTATGGAGGCGCAGTGTCCCTCAACGGCGTTCGCTCCGCGGGAACATTGCAGGCTAACTCGCGCATTGGCGCCACCGCTTCGTTTCCGGTAAGCAAGCATCAATCTCTGAAGGTAAGCTACAGCTACGGCGCGATCGTTCGCGTTGGCGGGAACTATCACGACGTATCCCTCGCTTGGCAGTATTCTTGGTTCGGCAGACCAAACTAGCCTGAATAAAATGAAAAGACGTCCTGAGCAATTTCTCGCGTCAGGACGTCTGTTGATTCTTCAGCAGAGAAACTAGTCCTGCGCCTGCACCAACGGAAACTGCGCGCCCAATTGCAGATCGATCATCGATTGAATCCGTCGATCCAATTGAAAAAACGTCGCCGTCTTCTTGCCGTCGATTACCTTCATGAAGATGGGAACGTAATGCGTGCGCAACGCTGCGACCTTTTCGTCAACCGCCAACGCCCGGTTGGTCAAGGATACCGCTTGCTCGTCGGTCATCGTTCCCCAGTTGTCCGCATAGTCTTTCATCAGTGCGTATTTGTCGTTGTTGATTTTTATCAGGTCCGCCGTGTACTGGTCATAAACCGGCCAAAACTTTGTCGCTTCCGTATCGGTCAGCTTCAGATTGGCCGCGATCAACTGCTTCTTTTTCGAGCGAATGTCCTGCCGCAGCAGTTGAATATCCTGATCTCTCGCCGCCTGCGCCTTCTGCGTGTCCTGTGTGTCCTGCGTCGTGGCTGTCTGTGCCTTGCCGGTCCGAGCAAGGATTGCTCCGCCACTCAACATCCCGACCATCAGGATTCCCGCCGTAATTTTTCTGTTCATCAATTCTTCTCCTCAGATTTTGTTTGATCTTAGACGAACTTACCGCGTCTATCTCCGTGCCGCGGCGGGGGGCACGGAAGACAAACCGGGTCCGAACTTGGTGCCAAGCATAGTAACTGAACGCGGCTGTTCGGAGAAGCTAGTGGCCAGGGGCGTCCGTGGGCTTGTGCTCCAGGCGCTCTTTGCGTTTGTCGGCCTTTTCTTTCTCTGACGGCGGAAAGCTTTGAAATCCCTTTTTCGCGTCTTGGTCGAGTTTCCTCCAGGCCTTATCCACATCCATAATTTTTGCAACGATATACAATCTCCACGCCAGATCTTTCGTCTTCGTGTCGATAATATCCACCAGCAGCGATCCTTTTTTGTGACTGCTAGCGGCCATATTGAAGTACGTATAGCCCCAATACGAGCCGATGTAGGGTCCGAACGCGCCAAAATTTCCAGACGCCGCCAAGTCCACGTTCACCGAAGTATTCGCCCAATACCGAACCACCAGGTCCGGATTTTCGTTGGGCTGCACTTCGCGCAATCCTTTTTGTGTCAGCTCTCGTGTCACTCCGCGATGAATTCGATTGTTCACCAGATCAGGGTTCACCTGCATCGCTACCAGCTTTTCAACCCCTCCAATGTAGGCGAACGTTTTGTAGCTCGCGAACGGCGCTTCCGGATCAAAATCGACTTTGACCTTGGCGGTGGCAGGAATCGCCATCGCTGCCAAAAGAAAGAAAACAAAAAACGAATACTTTGCACGTTTTAAGATCCGGCTCACTTTGCCTCCGCTGATTTTCGCTTGCGTGCTGCCACCGAGTGGTTCTGTGCGTCGTCGTTCAGGCCCGTCTTTTCTAACAGTTATTCCTAACCCGTCCGCTCTGCCGTTCTATCGCCGCCGGAAGCCACCGCCCCCGCGATGGAAATTCTGGAATCGCTGCGTCTGATACTGCCCGCGTTGCCTTGACGCCGCCGAACGGTCCAGCCCCTGCATCGTGCTCGAATCAACGTTCGCTCTGTTCTGGTAACTGCGATTCTGCGTTGCTCCGCTCAGATTGTTGTTTTGCCGGTTCTGCAGATTCTGTTGTGCGTTCGCTCTTGCCGCCGAAGTCTCTACCTGATTCCAGTTGCCGTTATTGTACTGGCTCCACGAGCCGCTCGAATCTTTTCTGTACACATTTCCATCATGCCCAACGTACGTTCCATTCGACCCGCGTGCTACCGTGCCATTCGCGCCGGTCCTTACCGCGCCCGACTGCCCGCCCGACGTTCGATAGGCTGCTGTCGTGCCCGCTGCTGTCGAGACGTGCCCCGTCTGCACCCACCGTCCACCTCGCGTCGCCACAGGAACTGCCCCACTGCGAGTACGCGTTGTGTCCTTGTCTGGTCGCGCCGTACGCTCCCGTCCACGGATTGTAGCCGCTCGCAACCGTTCGACCTCCATACAATCCCTGTACGCTCGCCGAACGCCCGTAAACCGATGGCAACGCCTGCTGGGATTGTTGCGATTGTCGCGCTGTGGCTACGTTAAATAACACCGTGTGCGAAATAAGTGCGGTTATCACCACAAAAACTCGGAAAAATGGCGCACCTCCGCGCACACTCATGAAAGACATGGCATGCTGCGTGCGGCAGGCGGCTCTACACTTATAGCTCGGTTCTAAAAAGTGTCAATTCTATTTTTTATTTCGTCATTCGAGGAGCGGGTCAGTTGGAATTTTTTGGTTCGTGACACAATATGACAAAACTTCTGACTGACCCACTATGGCCGCTCGGCACAGCTCACCCTTCGCGTGGCTCGTCTCCGCTCCTAAATGTTTTCCAATTTAGGCTGACGCTTTCGGAGTTGGATCGTCGCAGCCCACATATTCCATCAGGATGCGATTCCCTTTGTATTCCAGCTCGTCGTGAATTCCGATTTTCGATGTGTAGTATCCCCGAATCGTCAGATGCTTCAGCTCGTTGTACAACCGCACTTCCGGAATGTCAGTGAGCCGGTCGTTGTCCGAAAGCACTTTCATAACGGCAATCCTCTGCTCCGACGACGCATCCACAAAAGTCTTTCCGTTGTAGTGCCGGCTCATCGAATCGACCAACCGAAGCCCCTCGCGCCACATCGACCGCTGGCTGTCTTCCGAACCCGAACCCACTACTTGTTCGATGTAGTCCGCCACTCTCGCCGTCCGGGCCCCGCCGGAATGTGAATCCGCTGGAATAATCGTCTCGGACAGCTCCTCAATCATTCGGTGTTCTGCCGGAGTAAAAAATCGCGCGGGAGTTTTCGCAGGTGACGGCTTTTCTGGCACGGGCGCCTGGGGAATGGTTGCCTGCGGCTCCGCCAGCGTTCCCGTCACGGTAATCAACGTTGCGCCGATCGCCGTCGCCGAAGTCTTCAGCCATTCGCGGCGATCCTGCCGGAAGTTATTACCATCCCTATTCGAGTAATTGTCCGACATGGTCGCTCCTCACAGATTCCCTTTGCGCATTTCATCCGCCAGGTAATCGCATGACCGCCAGCACAGCGCCATGATCGACCACGTGGGATTCTGGCAGCTCGCGTTCACGAAAGCGCTTCCGTCCACCACAAAAAGATTCTTCACGTCATGCGATTGCTCGAACTGGTTCAGCACTGATTTTTTTGCATCGCTGCCCATGCGCGCCGTTCCCAGTTCGTGAATCGACCAACCCTCCGTCAGCATTCGATCCCCAAAAGACAGCACCTCGAAACCGGCGGCCTCAAACATTTCGTGCGCCGTCTCTTTCATGTCCGCGCACATATTTTTTTCGTTCTCACCAAATTTGTAGTGGAAACGCAGCGCCGGCACTCCCCACTTGTCCTTTACCGTTGGATCCAGATCCACAAAATTTTCATAACGCGAAAGTACTTCCCCGAATCCGCCCATCGAAATGTACGCGCCATGATTCTTGCGAACCTCTTCTTTGAACTCCGCTCCGAACCCATGCTTATCCGTTCCGCTGGGAAACATGCTGCTCCCGCTGCCGCCTTCAAATCCGTATCCGCGAATAAACTTCGGATGCTTCTCGCTGAGATTGCGGAATCTCGTCAAATAAAATCCGCCCGGTCGTCCGTCGTCCAGCGTTGACGGCCTGCCCACCAGGTCCTTCGCCTTCCCCACTACATGCGGTCCCATCACGTGTTCACAAAAATTATGCCCAACGTGACCGCTTGAGTTTCCGATTCCATTCGGATGTGCACGCGACTTGGAAAGCAGCAGCAACCGCGCCGATTCCAGAGTGGACGCCGCAACTATCACCACCTTCGCCTTCACCGCATAATCTTTCATCGTCAGCGAATCGATGAAGTGCAAACCGCTCGCCTTGCCGGTATTCGCATCAACCGTTATTTCGCGCACCGTCGAGTTCGGCCGTACCGTCAGATTTCCCGTATCCATCGCCGGATAAATCAGCCCAGTCGGCGAATCGAACGCCGCATGAATATCGCAGCCACCTTTGCGCGAACACGCGCCTCGCCCATAGCAACGGCTGCGATATTTGTTGTGCTTCAAGCCGTCGCTCGTCACACCCGCGCGATATTGCGTCAGCGTCCGCCCCATTTTTTGAACGCCCTGCTTCAGCGTTACTTCAGCGCAATTCAGTTTCGTCGGACGTTGAAACAGGCTATCCGGAAGCCACGGAAGATTTTCTTTTACCCCCGTGATTCCCAGATACAAATCCACTTTGTCGTAGTACGGTTCGATATCCTTGTACGTAATCGGCCAGTTTTCTCCGAACCCGTCGCGATCCTTGGCTTTAAAATCGTAGTCCGACAGCCGCAGCGCCAGCCTGCCCCAAATATTCGTCTTCCCTCCCAGGCAGCGCGCGCGCACCCACGCATAATTCGTTCCGGTATAGGGGTTCTCCCGCTCATCCACCACGATGTGCTTCATGTAATCGGAATTGCCGATATAGCTGTAGAGATGTTTCGATTTTTCAAATCCCGGTCCGTACGGCGGGCGCCGGATTGTGTACTCATTAAAACCAAGCGAATGGCTGTCCGGCGGAAGCGCTCCGCGGTAGGCGTTGTCGTAGGGCCATTCCATTGAACGCAGTTCCTGCTCGATCGGAAGCTTCTTCCCTGCTTCCAGCATCAGCACCGTCAGCCCGTGCGACGTCAGGACGTGCGCCGCCATTCCGCCTGCGGCTCCCGAACCAATCACCACTGCGTCATAAGTTTTCTTCAGATCTACTTCCGATTTTATTTCCGGTTCGAGCATCGCGCCTTCTCCAGGAAGACCGACCTACATCTTAGACGCGATTCGCACTGCTGGCGACTTTAGTTTGCCACCAGCTTGCGCGCGCGCAGCCAGTGCAGCAGCAGATTGCTCCATTCACCCATCGTTGGATCTGCGAAGTCCAGTCCCACTCCATGCGGAGCATTTTCGAAAATATGCAGTTCCGCCGGAACTCCGGCCTTGCGCAACGCTAGATAGAACGCCACCGAATTTTCGGGTGGCACCACCGTATCCGTCGAACTGCTGAATAGGAACGTGGGTGGCGTCTGCGCGGTCACGTTGAATTCGCTCGACATCTCTTTTACTAGTTGCGGCGAAGCATTCTCGCCAAGGAGGCTATTCTTCGAACCTTGATGCGTGTATTCCGCAAAAAACGAAATCACCGGGTACGCCAATATCGCGAAGTCCGGTCGCGAACTTTCCTTATCGATTGGATCGCTCGCCTGCGGATTTCCCGAGTCGAATTTGGTGATCGCGGTGGACGCCAGATGTCCGCCCGCTGAAAATCCCAACACACCGATCTTGTCGGGCGAAATGTCGAATTCCTTCGCGCGCGCCCGCACCGTTCGAATCGCCCGTTGCGCATCTCCTAGCTCCACCGGATGGTGATACCGCGGCCCCAGCCGGTATCGCACCACAAATGCCGTAATCCCCGCTCCATTCAGCCAATTCGCAATCTGCCGCCCCTCATGGTTCATCGCCAGATGCTGGTACCCACCGCCGGGGAAAATAATAACGGCCGCTTTCGGAGTTCCGCCATTCTCAGCGGGATACACCGTAATCGTCGGCCGGTCGAACTCTCCATCCCCCAGCGCCCCCGGCGCTTTTCCGCTCCACAACGGCATGGTCTTCAACTTCGCCGAGGGATCCTCGATTGGCTCCTGCGCTCGCAGCCTCGGCGCGCAAAATGCCGCGCCCAAGCACAAAGTCAGCATCGCCCACGCCATCCCGGTCAGCATCCTCTTCAACATGAGTCTCCTGTGAAAACCCGTTCGAAACGGCGCGCAAATCGCCGCCCAAACCCGAATTTCCCCTCTTCGGCCATCATTTTCTACCATCCGCCGCCTATTCCTATCCTTATTTTCGCTCTGCTGCTATCCTTTGCTCTGGCAAAACTCTGTCCTACATTAGCCGACTGCAAATTTCGGATTTCATCACAAAGAATTTCAGTTTGAATCATGGAACGATTGCTGCTCGCAGCCGTTGTCGCCCGTTGTGCCTGATGCTGGCCGGCCCGCAACGGTGCAACTCGCAAATCGCGCAACGGGCCGGATCCTTCGCCACAAAAGAGGAACTGTGGTTCCTCTTCGTTAATCGTTTCCTTTACGCTTCATGTCCCTCCGTCTTCGTTGACCAGCGCCGCAGCCTCCGATAGTTTCATATCACGCGCTGAATCAAGTGCTTATAGGGGACAACACTCCCTCCAAGGCGGACCTGGTGCCACCACGGCCAATCATTACCCTTACAACGGACTACGGAACCAACGACCATCTCGTCGCTACGCTCAAAGGCGTCATCTTAAAGATCAATCCGGAAGTCAACATCATCGATATCACGCACAACGTCACGCCGTACGATCTGCTCGACGGCGCTTTGGCTATCGGCTCGGCCTATTCTTATTTCCCCGCGCGCACCATTCACGTCGTGGTTGTTGACCCGGGAGTAGGAACTGACAGGCGCCCGCTGTTGGTAACAGGCGAAACGCAATACTTCGTCGCGCCCGACAATGGAGTTCTCTCTCTCGTGTACGAACGTGAGCAAAGTCTCCTGGTTCGCCATGCCAACGTTGAACATTATTATCTGGAGCCGGTGAGCAAAACGTTTCACGGCCGCGACGTGTTTGCGCCGATTGCCGCCTGGCTGGCCAAAGGCGCTCAGTCCAACAGCATGGGCGATGAAATTACGGACTACAAAAAATTCGCGATGCCCAAACCGAAAGCTGGCGCCGGCTCTACCAAAGGTGTGGTTCTGCGCGTGGACGGATTCGGAAATTTAATCACCAATTTCCGCACGGAGGATTTGCCCGCCGCCGCGATTGAATCCGGCACGGTCAACTTTCAGATTGGCACGCATTCGATCACCAGATTAGTGGACACGTTCGCGGCGGGAAAAGCTGGCGAAGTTTTTGCCTACATCGGGTCAAGCGGTTTTATCGAAGTCGGAACCAATCGCGGCAACGCTTCAAAAAGTTTGGCGATTGGCCGCGGCAGTCCGGTCACTCTGAACACCGCATGACTCCTAGATTCCTTGAACTGAATTTGACTTGAGAAAATTACGGCGAAGATTCCAGCGCAGCCATTTGCGAACGCGTGCGTGGATCGAGCCAGTCACGCCACGCATCTCCTAGCAGATTGAACGCAAGAACGGCCGTCATCACCGCCAGCGCGGGAAACACCACCAGGTGCGGCGCGTCGAACAGATGTCCGCGCGCATCGTTCAACATTGCGCCCCAACTCGGCATCGGAGCCAACACGCCAAGTCCGAGAAAACTCAATGTGGATTCGGCCAGAATCGCTCCAGCCATTCCAATGGTGGCTTGAATCAAAACCGGTTGCAGAATATTGGGGAGTAGATGCTTCAGAATGATGCGCGCGTGCGAAGCTCCAAGCGAACGCGCAGCGAGCGCAAATTCCAGCTCTTTTACCTTTAATACTTGGGCGCGTGCCAGCCGCGCGTATCCGGCCCAGCCGGTAATCACCAGCGCCAGAATTACTTTTCCGATTCCCGGACCGAAAAATGCCGCGAACGCAATCGCCAGAAGTATTCCTGGAAAAGACAAAAATGAATTAATCAACAACAAATTGACGACGCGGTCGCACCAGCCGCCGAAATATCCGGCGATCGTTCCGATCGCCAAACCGGTGAGTCCGCAACCAAGAACCACGCAGACGGCTACCGTCAAAGAAATGCGCGCTCCATAAATCACGCGCGAAAGGACATCGCGACCCAATTCATCGGTTCCCATCCAATGGGAAAACGTTGGCGCTTCTAGCCGGCCGGGAAGATTCTGCGCGAACGGATTTGCAGGAGCGATCAACGGCGCCAGCAATGCCAGCAGCAGCAGAAAGATTGCCGCGGCGAATCCAACCCGCGCAAGAATGCTTTGCCGGAGAAATTTCCTTAGCGACGCCAAGGCGGAATGATCATCGTGAAGTTCCACTCGCACGCCGGCAGTATCGATCGCCCTCAAGACATTCTCACTCGCGGATCAACCAGCGAGTAAATGGCGTCCGTCAGCAGATTCACCAGAACATAGGAAAGCGAAATCACCAGAATGCAGCCCTGCAACAGCGGATAGTCGCGCGCGGAAATGGCCTGCACTGTCAGGCGTCCGATTCCCGGCCAGGAAAAAATAGTCTCAGTAACAATAGTTCCCGCCAGCAGAGTTCCGAATTGCAGACCGAGAATGGTGATGATTGGAATCAGCGCGTTGCGCAAGCCGTGGCGAAATAGAACGGCCGCAGTGCTCAGTCCTTTCGCTTTCGCGGTGCGGATGTAGTCGGCGGAAAGCTCTTCGAGCATTGCGCCGCGCACCATGCGCGTCAGAATGGCGGCCAGCGCAGCGCCGAGCGTTGCGGCAGGAAGGACAAAACTCGCAAGGCCGTTTCTTCCGGAAACCGGCAACAATCCAATCTCAATGGAAAAAAGCAGAATCAACAGCGGCCCTAACGCGAAATTGGGAATTGCCAGACCGAATAAAGTGAAAAGTCCGACCAGCCTATCCGGATACTGCCCGCGGCGGTGCGCGGCCAGCACGCCGGCCGGAATGGCGATGGCCGCGCAAACGACCAATGCGAGAAAAGCCAGCTGGAGCGTGGCAGGATAACGTTCAAAAATGATTTGCCTTACCGGTGCCTGAAATTTAAAGGATTGGCCAAGGTCGCCGCGAACAATTCCCAGTAGATAGTGTGAATATTGCGCGCGCAGCGGTTGATCCAATCCCAGCGAGTGGCGAAGTTGCGCAGCCGCTCCGGGAGCCGCTCCCTCTCCCAACATTTGTTCCACCGGATCACCGGGTACAATGTGAATCATCAGGAAGACCAACGTCAGCACCAGCCAGAGCGCCGGCAGCGTCATCAGAAATCGCTTGAGGATGTGACGAATCATTGAAAATAAATTATGACCGGGAAACGGAAGAGTTGGCGGGTTTTCCTGGGAAAGTTTCGGAGTCGTTATTCTCTTCCGGCTTGGCAGGATCGATTGGCTTGATGCGTTCTACCTTTACGCGAGCAACGCGTTTGCCGTCCATCTCCACAATGGTGAATCGCAGGTCGTTGAAAATAAAACTTTCGCCGCCAGTGGGAATAAATCCCAATTGATCAAGCACGAACCCGCCGACCGTTGCGTACGCTGGATCTTCTGGAATCTGGATTCCGTACTGTGCATCGAGGTCGCGAACATTCAGCGCTGCGTCAAAAATAACAGCGCCGTCTGAAAGCGTAAGCGGCCTCTCCACGACGTCAAACTCATCGTGAATTTCGCCAACAATTTGCTCGAGTATATCTTCAAGCGTAACCAATCCCAGCAGGCTGCCGAATTCGTCCACCACCACCGCCAGTCCGGTGTGGCGGCTCCGCAGTTCCTCCAGCAATTCGCTGGCGGGCTTGGTTTCCGGAACGATAAATACTTCGCGCAACACCCGGCGCAAATCGAACGATTGCGCCGGCAGCCCTTCAGCCGCGCGACGTTCGCGCCCCTGCAAAACCCACAACATATCCTTTATATGCACGAACCCCAGAATGTGATCGACGGTTTCACGGTACACCGGAATTCTCGATCGTTGTGTGGTAGCGAATGCGCGCATCACTTCGTCAAAGGTGGATTCGACGCGAAGCAGATGCATATCAGGGCGCGGAACCATGATTTCGCGGACCTGTATTTGCCCAAGCTCGATCGCACTGAGAATTACTTTTTCTTCAGCCGGAGCAAGCAATCCGCGTTCGCGCGCCTGCTGAATTTGAATTTGCAGTTCTTCCGTGGAATGCGCGACGCCGTGACCAGCCTTAGGATCCACGCCCATGGCACGAATGATCGAGCTGGAAACATTGTCGAGTAAATCGATGGCCCAGCGAAACGTGTTCAGAAACCAATGGAACGGACGAGCAATCAGCAGCGCAACGCGCTCGGACCGCGCCAGACCCACGGTTTTTGGAACCAATTCCCCGATGACCACGTGAAGCGCGGTGAGCAGTACGAATGCGAGAGAGAGTGCCAAACCGTGTGAGATCAAAGCGGATCGCGTGCCGACAGCACCGGGATAGAGGGATTGAAAGAATGTGGCGAGTGTGGATTCGCCAAGAGCGCCGAG
Source organism: uncultured Acidobacteriota bacterium (assembly GCA_963781385.1). GTDB lineage: Bacteria > Acidobacteriota > Terriglobia > Acidiferrales > UBA7541 > Acidiferrum. The sequence goes on from CAWAFN010000002.1 coordinate 131,709, forward strand.
GGCCAAGCTGGTCAGCGTGATTCCAAGTTGCACGCCGGAAACCACGCGGTGCAAATCGCCGATCAGGCCTTGCACGATTCTTGCTCGCGAATCCCCAGCAGCCACAAGCTGGCGGACGCGCGAAAGCCTGACGGTGACCAGAGAAAACTCCGCTGCCGCGAAAAAGCCATTCAGCGCAACCAGCAAAAACACGCCAATCAGGCGAACCACGAACATGTTGTGCGGAGTGCTCCTCCCGCCATTGTATCAGCAGAAGCGCTGAAGGCTGCGTTGCGAAGCAGTAACCATGTTCTGCGTTGCACGGCCGATACGCGTCCTCTACACTGAATTTTGTATTTTCCAAGGGGTGATTTTGCGACTGCTGCTGCGCACCATCGGCTGGATCCTAACGCTTTTGCTCATTGTAGTTGCAGGTGGCGCCTGGTGGCTGTTTATCAGGCCTTTGCCGCAAGTTGATGGAACGGCGTCGCTGCCGGGCTTACACCATGAAGTTTCGGTAGAACGGGACATTTGGGGTATTCCGCACATCCGCGCCAGTTCCCTGGCGGACATGTGCGAAGCGCAAGGTTATGTGATGGCACAGGACCGGTTGTGGCAGATGGATCTGCTGCGGCGGATTGCGCGCGGGCAACTTTCTGAAATTGTTGGACCGGAAGCACTTCCTCTCGACAAGAGGTTTCGTTTGCTGCGATTTGGACCTGCGGCTGAGCGCGACTTGACGCAAATGGATGAAGAGTCGCGCGTGGCGACGGAAGCGTATGCGCGCGGCGTGAACAACTTTATCGAGCAGCACCGGAATAAACTTCCCGTCGAATTCACCCTTCTAAAATACAAACCGGAACCGTGGAAACCCACCGACACGCTCGTAATCTCGGGATATATGTACGAGACGCTTACGGAAAGCTGGGAAGACGAGTTCGATCGCGCGAAAGTTACGGCTCGTGTGGGCGCGGAAAAAGCCAAGGATTTGTTTTCGCAGGAAGCAATGATGGACCATTTCGTGGTGGGCGATCCGGACCGTCCGGCCGACGGCATGCATTCCGGAAATGATCCGGATGATGAAGACGATGACGACGACATGGCGCAAGACGATTTGCTGAAAGCGAGTATGGTGGCACCGCAGGAGAAAATTCTTCGCAAGACTGCTGCAAATGCTAGTTTCCCGGACTTGGCTTCGGCCCTTGCGCCCGCGATTGTGAAATGGGCCAGTGAATCGCGGCGCGACATCCGGCATGCTCTCGGCAGCAACAATTGGGTGGTGAGCGGCGATCACACAGCAACCGGGAAGCCGTTGCTTGCAAACGACACGCACCTGGATTTATCCGTTCCTCCCATCTGGTACCAGATGCATCTGACATGTCCCGGCTGGAACGTGAAGGGATTTACGTTGCCTGGTGCGCCTCTGGTGGTGATCGGCCACAACGATCGAATCGCCTGGGGCTTCACGAACAACGGAGCGGATGTGCAGGACCTTTACATGGAGACATTCAATCCCGCACAACCGGACGAATACAGAGTGAACGGCAAGTGGGTGAAAGCGCAAGTTGTAGATGAAGTGATCCACGTGAAAGGCGCGCCCGACGAACACTTTCGCATCGCGATAACGCGGCATGGACCGGTGATGCGGCAAGAAGGCTCAACCGGATACGCGCTGCGCTGGACCGCGACAGAACCTGGCGGACTGGCGAATACCTACAACCGGTTGGGAAAAGCGCAGAACTGGAAAGAGTTTCGCGAAATAATGCGCAGCGTTTGGGGACCGGCGCAGAATGCGGTGTACGCGGATGTTGCTGGAAACATCGGATATTTGATGGCGGCGCGAGTGCCGCTGCGGAAAAAAGGACACGGCGAAGTTCCGGTTCCCGGCGATACCGACGAGTACGAGTGGAAGGGATACATTCCGTTCGAGCAACTGCCGCAATCGTTTGATCCTGAGGATGGATTGATTGTCACGGCAAACGCTCGTGTGGTTGGACCGGATTACAAACCGTATTTGACAGACCATTGGGAAGAACCGTATCGCACGGCGCGCATTTGGGATTTGCTGCACGACAAACATGATTTGCGGCCGGCGGACATGCTGAAGGTACAGGCAGATACTTACAGCTATCCGGATTTTTTTCTAGCCGAGGGACTGGTGCCCGCAGCAAAAATCGTTGCGCCTAAAGATCCGCGTACACAGAAATTGATCGAACTTGCAAAAGACTGGAACGGAATTGCGGATGCGGATTCGATCGTGGTTTCTTTCCTCGAAGGAACGCGGCGAGCGGCATTGAAAATTATTTTGCAACCAGTGCTTGGCAATGACACTGAACGGTATCAGTGGCGGAGCACGGCGTTTCTGCAGTGGGTGCTGACCGATAGACCCGCAAAGTGGTTGCCGCCGGCATACAAGACGTACGATGAGGTATTGATTGCCGCTGCGGACGAAGCGGTTAAGAAGTTGGAGAACGATACAGGCAGCGCGCACATCGAGGATTGGCCGTGGAAGCGGTTCGATTCGCTGGACATGCTGCATCCGATCGGACGCACAGGCTGGTTGAAAACACTTTTTAGCATCACCGGAAAACCGCAGAGCGGAACCAGCTTTAGTCCCCGCGCAGCCACGCGGCGTCACGGACCAGCGATGCGCCTGGTGGCGAATGTTGGAAATTGGGACGATTCGCTAATGGTCATTCCGGGCGGGCAAAGCGGGCAATTGGGCAGCAGCCACTATTCGGATCAATTTCCCTACTGGTACGAGGCATTGCCAGTGACTGCGCCCTTCAGCGACCCGGCACAAACCGCCAGCCGGAAGCACACGCTGACGCTGAAACCGTGAAAATCGGCGCAGGAATTCGGTGCCGGGAAATAGCGAACCGGCTTCACAAAGCATTTGTTTGATTTCTTTGGCGTGCCTTAGAATGCTGGTTAGTGCAGAATCGCGGAATCCCGAAGTAAAAGTTTTCGCGGAGTGGTCGAAGGAAATATTTTTGCGCGCTGCAATAACAAGGCGCCGAATGAAAAAGGTCGCGTGAACACACCAGCTCCGAAAAAACCAGAACCGCAGAAAAAACCGGATTTTGAACGCTCGCTCGCTCGCCTTGAGGAAGTGGTGCGAAAGCTGGAGAGTCCACAGCTTTCGCTGGATGAAGCGATGAAACTTTTTGAAGAAGGCGTCGCGCTTTCCCGCGAGTGTCAGAAACAACTGGAAGAAGCCGAAGGCAAAGTGGAAATTCTCTTGAAGAAAGCCGACGGCAAGCTGGTGGCAGAACCGTTCGATCCGGAAGGCGAAGGCGAGGCGTGAAAAGCCGGTACGACCTTGCGCAAAACTCCACAAACGGAACGCCAATTCCACGATGAAGCTCCCCGCATTTTTTGACGAAGACTTGCAGTTGGTGGATGATGCGTTGCAGCGCCTGTTGCCCTCCTCCGACACGCAACCCACATCGATTCACGAAGCGATGCGCTACAGCGTGTTCGCTGGCGGCAAGAGAATTCGCCCGATTCTTTGCTTGGAAACAGCGCGGATTTTCGGCTCGGACGTGACGCCTGCGCTGCATCCAGCCTGCGCCATCGAGTTTATTCACACTTATTCGCTGATCCACGACGATTTACCCGCGCTGGACAACGACGATCTGCGCCGCGGAAAACCTACGAGCCACAAAAAGTTTGGCGAAGCGATCGCAATCCTGGCGGGAGACGCTTTGCTGACGCTGGCGTTTGAAACTTTGGGAGGCGCGCCGGTTGGTGCCGAACTGCGCGTGAAAATGCTGATTGAAGTCGCGAAATCGGCGGGCACGGTGAAAGGAATGGTCGGCGGCCAGGTTGCGGATTTGGAGGCAGGCGGCAAAGGAGTTGGCGCGGAGACGCTGAAATACATTCACCTGTCGAAAACGGCGGCGTTGATTCGCGCAGCAATCACGGCGGGTGCAATTTGCGCGGGAGCTTCAGACGCCGATGTCGCGCGGCTGAGAAATTTTGGCGAGACGATTGGATGGGCGTTTCAAGTGACGGACGACATTCTGGACGTGGAGGAATCTTCGGCGGCGCTGGGAAAAACCGCGGGCAAAGATATTGCTCAGCAGAAAGCGACGTACCCCGCCGTGTTTGGGTTGGAACGTTCCCATGAAATTGCGAATGAATTGTCGTCGAAAGCAATCGGCGAACTAGCGCACTATGGCGGAGGAGCTGCGCGGCTGCGCGAAATCGCAGAATTTCTGGTTCACCGTCGCGCTTAGTTTTCGCGAAGATAAGTCCACTTCTTATGGCACCCCGCAAAGAACGTTCGCGCCTAGACGTGCTGATTCTAGCGCGGGGACTTGCTGCGTCGCGGGAAAAAGCCCAGGCAATGATTCTCGCAGGCGAGGTGTTGGTAAACGGGACAGCAGCGGCCAAGGCCGGCCAGCAGGTTTCCGATGATGCTGTGCTGGAAGTCAAAAGCCGTATACAAAAATACGTAAGCCGAGGCGGATTCAAACTGGAAGGCGCACTGGAGGATTTTGCAATCGAGCCCGCAGGACAAATTTGTCTGGACCTTGGATCGTCCAACGGCGGCTTTACGGATTGCCTACTGCAACGCGGAGCGGCACGGGTATATGCGGTGGACGTGAATGTCGATCAACTGGATTGGAAACTACAGCAGGATACCAGGGTGATTCCTATCAAGCGCAATGCTCGGGAATTGGCAGCTGCGGATTTGCCGGAAGCGGTCAGCCTGGTGGTCGCGGACGTTTCGTTCATTTCTGTAACGAAAATTCTTCCGGCTGCGATTCCCGCGGCAACTGCGGATGCGAATTTTCTAATCCTGATAAAACCACAATTTGAATTACGCCGTGAAGACATCGGGCCGGGTGGCATTGTGTCTGACCCGGAATTACACGGACGGGCGATCCGTTCGGTGGAATCGAGCGCAAGCGAACACGGTCTGCAATTGCTGGGAGTGAAGCCGAGCAAACTAGCGGGCGCTGAGGGCAATCAGGAGTTTTTTCTCCTCGCCCGCAAAAGCGTCTAAGGTAGAATCGCAGCATCCATGACATCCCGACCCTTTCACACGATTGGAATCATTTCCCGCCCGCGGCGGGAGGATATTTCGGATATCGTGCGGCCGCTGCTGGAATGGCTGGGAAAACGCGAACTTCGGGGAATCTACGATACGGAAACGGCGGCGTCCTTGCGCGATGAAAGTGGCGGACGTTCGCGGGAAGCTCTGGCGCACGAATCGGACTTGGTTCTCGTGCTTGGCGGAGATGGAACGCTGCTGGCAGCGGCTCGAGAAGCTGCGCCGCGCGGTATTCCGATTTTGCCGATCAATTTGGGCAGCCTTGGATTTCTCACCAGCTTCACGATTCAGGAATTGTATCCGGCTCTAGAAGATACGCTTGCAGGAAAATTGGCTGCGAGCGAACGGATCATGCTGACCGCGATGCTGGTGCGCGGCGGGGTCGCGATTGAGTCGCAGCGCGTGTTGAATGAGGCGGTGATCACCAAGGGCGCGCTGGCTCGAATGATCGAAGTGGAATTGCGGATTGACGATGATTTTGTTTGCCGCTACCGTGCCGACGGATTGATTGTGGCGACGCCGACCGGATCAACCGCGTATTCGCTATCCGCGGGCGGGCCCATCGTGCATCCGGCGGTGGAATCGATTGTTATTACGCCAATTTGTCCCCACATGCTGAGCGACCGGCCGCTGGTGGTGGGAGATTGCTGCAAAGTGGAGATGACGCTGCGCGGGGCCGCGGAATCGGTGTACTTGACGCTGGACGGACAGAAGGGTGTGCTGATGAGATCGGAAGACCGCGTGTCAATCGTGCGTGCCCATGAAAGGCTGAAACTGATCCAGCCGCACCGGAAGTCCTACTACGAAATTTTGCGAAGCAAATTGAAGTGGGGAGAAGCGTAAGAACTGCAATTGTTGATTCATTCGGTGCAAAAACGTTGGCTAGGCCAGTACATCGCCGCGGAGAAGATCGCGCGTAGTTTCGCGGCGACGAATGAGGCGGGCGCGCTTGCCGTCAATCAAAATTTCCGCGGGACGACAGCGCGCGTTGTAATTGGAAGCCAAAGACATGCCGTAGGCTCCGGCCGACCAGATGGCTAGAACATCGCCGGGTTTCACGTTTCCCAAAGGCCAGTTCCGTAAAAAACAATCTCCGGTTTCGCAAACCGGTCCGACAACATCCACGCGTTCCTTATTTGGCTTTTCCTTTTTCGCACGAGTGACACGCGTGATCGGATGAACCGCGCCGTAGAGTGCGGGACGCAATAAATCATTCATGCCAGCATCGACCACCACGAAGCTTTTACTGCGATTCCTTTTGCTGTACTGGACACGGGTCAGTAATACACCGGCGGGCGCAATGATGGTGCGGCCGGGCTCCAACAAAAGCTGCACTCCGAGTGGCTTGACAATGCGCGCGATCATACGGGCATAGTCTGCGCGCGAAGGCGGTTTTTGATCGGTGTAGCGCACGCCAAGTCCGCCGCCGAAATCGAGATACTTCAGATCAATTCCCAGTTCGCGAAGCTCACCGACGAAACCGGCAAGGCGGCTGAGGGCCTGCTGAAAGGGCTGCATCGTTGTAATTTGCGAGCCGATGTGCGCGCTGATTCCGCGCCAGCGAATCCACTTGGGATTGCGATGCTTGGTGTAGAGTTCGCGAGCGGCGGCCCAATCGAGGCCGAACTTGTGTTCATGGTGGCCGGTGGAAATATGCGGATGGCCGCCGGCTTGCACATCTGGATTCACACGAATGGAAACACTGGGAGCCACCGCTCCGCGGTTCATTTGTTTTGCGGATTCTTCCAGCAGAACGCCGAGTTCGGCTTCCGATTCGATATTGAAAAGAAGCAGGCCTGCTTGCTTGGCGCGTTTGTAGGCGCGGTAGCGAAGCGCTTCGCGAATTTCTTCGCGAGACTTTCCGACGCCAGAGAAAACAATTTTGTCGCCCGAGATTCCCAGGCGGGCGAGGTGTTCGAGTTCGCCGCCCGAAACGACATCAAATCCACTGCCGAGCCGCGCGAGGCATTTCAGAATAGAGAGATTACCGTTGGATTTCACCGCGAAACAAAGCAAGTGCGGCAGGGATTGCAAGCCGTCCTGGAGTTCACGAAACGCAGATTCCATGGCGGCCAGGCTGTAAACATAGGATGGAGTAGAGAAATTTTCAGCGAGGGAATGAAGTGAGACCCCTTCGCAGGCTACTTCTTCACTGTTTTGTTTCTTTGCATTGCGCCAGGCGAAATGCGGCGTAAATTCGGCCGGGTCAACATACTTCAGCGGAAGACGAGGTGTCGCGGACTGCGCGCTCATCGAACCTTCAGCACCACAAGCGTGCGGTCATCGGAAAGCGGAGCGCTTTGCGCGAACCAGTCGACTTCGCGGAGGATCAGGTCGGAAAGTTCAGTGGAAGAAAGTTCGTGATGCGTTTCGACGAGTTTCCGCAAACGTTCGGTACCAAAGAACTGGCCTTCGCTGTTCATGGTTTCCGCGATGCCGTCGGAATGGAAAATGACGATGTCGCCGGGATCGAGTGTCACGCCCCATTCGTCGTAACTGGTTTCTTCGAAGATGCCGAGCGGAAATCCGGTCAGCTCAATTTTACCGCAGCGTCCGTCTTTATAGAGCAACGGTTGCGATTGACCGGCGTTGGCGACGCGAAATTTGTGGCGGCCCTTTTGCCAGGTACAAAAACACGCAGTCATGAAGCGACCTTCGATGCGGCGCTCTCCGATGATCTGGTTCATTTCGCGAAGCATTTCCGCGGGCTGCAATTTTTGCGGCGCCAGACTGCGCATGATCCCGATGGCGACCGCGCCGTAAAGCGCAGCCGCAGTTCCCTTTCCACTGACATCAGCCAGGGCAACACCGAGCTGTTGCGGACCGTAGCGAAGAAATTCGTAGAGATCGCCACACACTTCGCGGGCTGACAAGTAACGTGCAGCCATGTCCAGGCCGTAATCTTCCGTAGGAACAGCACGAAGCAGCGCGCCTTGGATTCGTTTGGCGGCCTGAAGGTCGCGTTCGAGACGCGCTTCGTCGCGCGCCACTTGCTCGTATAAGCGCGCGTTTTCGAGAGAGACAGCGAGGTTGGCCGCAAGAATCGACAATGTTTGCACGTGCTCTTCGCTGAAGGCGTTGAGCTGCGCACTTTCCAAATCGAGGACGCCGATAATTCTGCCTTTGTGCAGCATGGGAATCGCGAGTTCAGAACGCGTTTCAGGATTCACCAGCAGATAGCGTGGATCGACCGAAACGTCGGGAACGAGGACCGGCTCGCGCAAGATGGCAGCGGCGCCGACGATTCCTTCGCTGGCCGCCACGCGAAGCTTGCCTTGTACGCGCTGGCCATGTTTCACATCGAGGCGGTGACGGAAAATTTTCTGGTCTTCGTCGTACAACATGATGCTGAGAATCTGGTAGTCGATCACGCGCTTCACTTGCTCAGCAGCGCGGCGAAGAAGTTCTTCGACATCGAGAATAGAACTCATTTCACGGCTGACTTCATTGAGGAGCAGGAGGGTGCTGGCCTGGGAGCGGACGCGCTCGAACAGACGCGCATTTTCAATGGCAACCGCGAGTCTGCTGCCCAGCAGGGTCAGGATGCTTTGCTGCTCTGGCGTGAAATAGTCGAGATGATTGCTTTGAATATCGAGAACGCCGATGCACTTTCCTTGAATCATCAAAGGCACGGCCAGTTCGGATTGAACGCTGTCGATCGCGTTAATGTAGCGCGCGTCTTTGGTGACATCGCTGACGCGTACGGAATGTCCGGTGGCAGCGGCGGTACCAGTGATTCCCTGCCCGAGCGGAATGCGGAGATTTTCGGCAAGATCGCGAGGATAGCCGATTGCAAAACGATGGCGAAGAGCATTGCCACTTTCTTCGACAAGCAAAACGCCAAAAATTTCGTAGTCGATATGTTTCTTAATGAGGGCCGCAGTGCGCGAGAGGACTTCGTCCAGATCAAGCGAAGCGTTCACGCCGTCGCCGATTTCGGCAAGTGTCGTCAGTACTTCGGCGGACACTTCGCCACTGGGGGGAACCACTTTGGTGACAGCTGCTGTCTCGGCGGGATCCATTCCTTCTTCCATTATAACAGCACCATCGCGGATTCGGATTTGCGAGTGGCGAGCAAGCGTTTCAATGATGACTGCCGGGAAGAGTCAAAATTTTGACTTCAGGAACGTTCCGATAACGCTCGGCATAGTCGAGGCCGAATCCGACCACGAATTCGTTAGGTATGACGAAACCTATGTAGTCAGCGTGGACATCGGTAAGTCGGCGTTCCACCTTGTCCAAGAGAACTGCCACGCGAAGATTCTTCGGTTTGCGCTGCTGCAAAATGCGGAGCAGATAGCGCAGCGTGAGCCCGGTATCCAGGATATCTTCGACGACGATCACTGTCTTGCCTTCGATGCTGGAGTCGAGGTCTTTGTTCAACTTTACTTGTCCCGAGGAGCGTGAGTCCTTTCCGTAACTTGAAACGGCGATGAAGTCGAAGGTCACTTCACCAGCGATCTGCCGGGCGAGGTCCGCAAGAAACATTACAGCACCCTTCAGGACGCCAACGAGAAGCAGAGGCTCCTCGGGAAAATCACGACGAATTTGGCGACCGAGTTCCGCAATTCGTTTTTCGATCCTGGAACGGGAGACCAGCACCTGTAGTTGGGAAGAATTTGTGCGCTTTGCGGCCTTTTTCTGGCGAACCGATTTTTTGCGCTTGGACATCTCGACCTCACTGTCAGGCGCCGACTTTAGCGCAGAGAATCAGCCGCCAGCAAGTCAACATTTACGGTGCCTTTTTTGCTCGTTCATGGAATTGAAACAGTGCTGCTCTAGGATTACAAGAACACGGGTGCAGAATTATCGGTCAGTATTTTGCTGTAAGCGATGAAATGGGTTGGGGTGTGACTTTCCACAGCCCTCTACTTCCTAACTTCTTTCCTATATGGTAAGAGGACTTCACCGCGAGGGGGTGATCCACGTGATCGCCCGTCAAATTGCAAAGTCTATAGCAAGCGATCGACCCCAACCCCGGGGCGAGGAACGATGGTAGCAAGTAGCCGTTCCCTAAGCAGTGAAAATTCAGGAGGAACTGAATGCACATGGGTCGAATTCTCTTTCGGCAGACTACTTTTGCGGTGGCGATGCTGTGTCTAGTCATGATTTCGCCGGTATTGAAAGCTCAATCCACGACAGATGGAGCGATTTCTGGAACGGTCACTGATCCTTCCGGCGCGGGGGTTGCGGGTGCCGGGGTGACCGTCACGAACTCCGCCACGAGTGCAGAACAAACGACGATGACGGACGACAACGGATATTTTCGCGTTGCTAAGCTGCAGCCGTCTGCGTATGTGGTCAAGATTGAAGCGTCCGGATTTGCGCTATTCACGGCGGAGAAAGTGATTGTGCAAGTGGGCAGCGTCACGGATTTGCCCGCAAAACTGAACCTGGCGTCGGCGGGAGCGACGGTGCTGGTGAGCGCGGAAACTCCGTCTGTGAATACGGACTCTCCCAATTTTTCACCGATTGTGGATCAGGAGCAGATCAGCAATCTTCCCATCAATGGCGGGCGTTGGTCGGACTTCGCGTTGCTGACCCCCGGAGTCGTAAACGATTCGAGCGGATTCGGTTTGCTGAGCTTTCGAGGTATGAGCACGCTGCTGAATAACAATACGATCGACGGCGCGGACAACAACCAAGCGTTCTTTTCCGAAGAGCGAGGGAGGACGCGCGCAGGATATTCTTCCGCGAAAGCCGCGGTGCAAGAGTTTCAGGTGAACACATCGAACTACTCGTCGGAGTACGGGCGCGCCGCAGGCGCTGTGGTGAACACGGTGACCAAGAGCGGCGGAAACGAATTGCATGGCGAAGCGTATTTCTACGACCGGAATAACGATTGGGGCGCGGTGAATTCCTTCACGAAACTAACGACGCAAAACCCAGACGGAACGTTCAGCTCGACGCCATACAAGCCCGAAGACGTGCGTTATATCTATGGCTTTGGAGCCGGCGGGCGCATCATCAAGGACAAATTGTTCTGGTACTTCGCGTTCGACCGCTTCGACCGGAACTTTCCCGGCACGGCGGTTCCGTCCAGCCCGGCTGCGTTCTTTGCGACGCCGCTTTCGGCTTTGACCGGGGGCTATACGGTGGACGGCTCGACAAATTGTTTTCAGGCCGGAGGCGCAAGCAACATCAAGTCGTCAGCGTTCACAACCGGAACCACGGCAATCGCCAATGGAGCAAACATCGCAACTGCAACTATCGGCGCCTGCACACTGCAATCGAACCTCGGCTTAGCGAACTATGCCGCAGGCGCCTCGGCATATAACTCAGGCCTATCGGGTCTGCTGGGAGAACTGGGACCGGTGCCGAGGAAGGGCCAGCAGACAATCTTTTTTCCAAAATTGGACTGGCAGATTAACGCGAAGAATCACGCAACTTTTGAAGTCAACCGCATGCGGTGGGTATCTCCGGCTGGAATTCAGACGCAGGCGAGCAATACGTTCGCCACTAACAGTTTCGGAAACGACTACGTGCGCGATACATGGGGAGTGGCGAAGCTTTACACATTCCTGACTTCGAGTCTTTCCAATGAGGCGCGCTTCCAATATGGCCGCGATTTTGAATTTGAATTTGCGCAGCCGCCGACGGCGTACGAGCAGGCGAATCTTGTGACCTCAGCAAATTTTCCGGGTTACACGAACCCGCTGGGGCTGCCTCCGGACATTTTTATCACCAACGGATTTGACATGGGCGTGCCCACTTTTCTGCAGCGCCCGGCATTCCCCGACGAGCGTCGCACTCAATTCGCGGATACGGTCAGCTGGAGCCATGGCAAACATAGTCTGAAATTTGGCGTGGACTTTGCGCACACGAACGACTTGAGCGAAAATCTGCGCTTCCAGTACGGTTCCTTCAGCTACAGCAATATCGCCAGTTACATTTCCGACCTCGATTCCCCGAACAAATGCGGAGCGCTGCACGACACGCCGTGCTATTCGAGCTACCAACAAGCCTTCGGTCCACTGGGCTTTGAGTTCAACACGAACGACATTGCGTTTTTCGCGGAAGACACCTGGCGAATCAAGCCGCGGTTCACATTGAATTTTGGTGTTCGCTATGAGTATGAGCAGTTGCCGGATCCCATTCTGCCGAACCCGCTGGTCCCACAAACAGAATCGATGCCGGACGACCGGAACAACGTCGGCCCGCGGATTGGATTCGCGTGGGATCTGACCGGCGATGGAAAAACTTCGCTGCGTGGCGGATACGGGATATATTTTGGGCGAATCATCAATTCGACGATTTACAATGCGCTGACCAATACCGGCGTACCGGGTTCGCAATTCTCATTCATTTTCAATGCGGTGCCACCGGCACTTCCGGGCGCAGGCCCTTCCTTCCCGCAGATCCAAACGACACAGCCGTCAACCGTCTCTGCGCTGGCGATCACGTTCTTCGACCAGCATTTTCAAGCGCCGTCTGTTCAGCAAACGGATTTGACGCTGGAACGAGAAATCGCGCGGAACACCGTTCTGTCCGTGAGCTATCTGGGAAGTTTCGGCCGCAGCTTGCCAAACTTCGTGGATATAAACACGGGCGCGGCGCCCACAACGATCGCGTATCAAGTCGGTACGGGAGGACCGTTAACGGCGGGTACCTACACAACTCCGTACTTCGGAACGACTTCGACCGTGGTAACCGACAGCGCGAACAATGTTATTTCCAAGACGACGGGAACGCGGCCGAATCCGAATTTCGGAACGATGTCGGAAATTTTCAGCGGCGTCAGTTCGAATTACAACGCGCTGGCGCTGCAATTGAACCGGCGGATGACGAATCACCTGCAATTCACGGCAAACTACACGTGGGCGCACGCATTGGATTACGGCCAGAACTCCACGACGTTTTCCGACGTGAACGATTTGCTGGTGCCTACCGATGTTGCCGCGGAGTATGGCAATTCCATATTCGACGTGCGCAACCGGTTGGTGGTCAGCGCGGTGGCCGAATCGCCATGGCATGTGGACGGCTTACTGGGGTTCCTGGCGAACGATTGGGAACTGGCACCGATTTATCAATCGCAGAGCGGCTTGCCGTTCTCGCTGCTGACTTCCGGAACTCCGCCAACCATCACGACGTCTACCACGGATCCAATCAGTGGAGACACAACGACGACCACATTCAACCGGCTGGGCGCTGGAATAAATGGTTCCAACGGACGCAAGGGTATCGACGTGGTTGGCCGCAGTACCTTTCGGCAGAAACGCACCATCAATATGGATTTGCGTCTGGCGAAGAAAATCCGGTTTAACGAACGGCTGAGCGCGGAATTGTTGGCGGAGGCGTTCAACATCTTCAACCACAATAACGTGACTGGCGTAAACACGACGGGCTACATCATTTCGACGACTGGAACGGTGAACAATGGAACGGCGAACGTGACGTGCTCCGCTGCGGCACCTTGTCTCAGCTTCAACTCCTCGTTTGCTTCGGTTACGAATGCGAACAGCAACTTTGCGTACACACCGAGGCAGATCCAGATTGGCTTCCGCTTTTTCTTCTAGAAGGCGGTACAAGCCATCCATAGTCGGAGGCGGCCGCAGGTCCGGCCGCCTCTTTTTTTGACTATTGTTAATTGAATTTCCGAGCGATGAGCGAAACACGTCGAAATCCGTTTCGACTGGGCGGAAAGCGAAGTTGCTTTGCGTTTTGATAGGATGATCAATCATGAACGAAAAGCTGCCTACTGAGCCGTGGTTGCGAGGAACCCTTGTAGAGTTGCCTGCCGTACACCGAGCCGTCCTGCATGCGTTGCAGCTTGCGGAGGAAGATCTGGTGCGCTGGTGCTCAGAACTTTCCCCGAAAGATTTCAATGCGCGGCCTGGCGGCATTGCGCCCGTGGCCTTTCATCTGCGACACATTGCGAGGAGCGCTGATCGATTGCTGACTTACGCGGAAGGCCATCAACTGAACGACGGTCAACTTGCTGCGCTGAAGAGTGAGATGAATGCTGACGCGGTGCCGAGCGAGCTTTTTGCGGAGTTGCGAACCGCGATGGAAGAAGCCGAAAAGCGAGTTCGAAGTCTGGTTGGAATGAATCTTGAAGAAGTGAGAACGGCGGGACGGAAATTGCTTCCGACATCCGTCGGCGGGCTGCTGGTCCATATCGCCGACCACACGCAGCGGCACGTCGGGCAGGCAATCACCACGGCAAAGATCGTTCGCGCTGCCGGCGGCTCAGCAAACTGCGCAGAGTCCGCGTCTGCGTGAATCAATTCGGGTATACTCCTCCGACGAACATGTTCTTTGAAGTCGCCAAGAGCATTCTGCTGATTGTGAGCGCGCTGTTCCCGATCGTGAATCCGATCGGGGGCAGCCCGGTATTTTTGCTGCTTACGCAGGAATATTCCACCGAATCGCGGCGACTGCTGGCGCGACGTGTGGCGATGAATAGTTTTATCTTGCTGATTGTTTCAGTTGTGGTTGGCACACACATCCTGTCGTTCTTCGGAATTTCGCTTCCGGTAGTGCAAGTTGGCGGAGGTCTGATCGTTGTTTCGACCGGCTGGGCCATGCTAACGCGCAGCGATCAAGGTGACCGGGGGCAAATCCACCAAGCCGTCGACTCTGACGACATCATGAACAAGGCGTTCTATCCTCTGACGCTACCAATCACGGTAGGACCAGGTTCCATCTCGATTGCAATCACGCTGGGAGCAAACGAACCGCGCCACCTTGGGGCAAACTTATTGGCACTGATCGCAGCGGCGATTGGTTCGGCGCTGATTGGTGTAATGATTTATCTTTGCTATGGCTACGCGGACCGCTTGGCGGCGGCGGTAGGACCAAGCGGCATGAACGTAATCCTGCGGTTATCTTCGTTTTTGCTGCTGTGTATCGGCGTGCAAATCTTTTGGAACGGTTTGAGCACGCTTATCAAGGCACTCCGAATATGACAAGATTCGTGCCTCGCTATCGCTTCGGTGTCTTCACGGGATCCGGTTGACGCGATGGAAGTTTTTTTGGATTTGCATCCAGCGCTTTCATGATTTCGGAAATGCCGCGCTCAAGCTGCGTGTCGCGGCCGGCGATGATGGATGCGGGTTCGTTTTCCACGACGATGTCCGGGTCCACACCGTGTCCTTCGATGACCCACTTGCCTTCGGCAGATGCTGTCGCAAATTCTGGAACAAAGACGGTGCCACCGTCGAGCAACGGGCCGCGACCGGTGATTCCAACGACGCCGCCCCAGGTACGTTTGCCGATTAAAGGACCAAGCCCAGCTTGTTTAAACATGTATGGAAAAATGTCACCGTCGGAGGCGGAGGTTTCATTGATGAGGCAAACCTTCGGGCCGTAAAACACCTGTGCCGGATAAGTTCGCGTGTAATCTGAAACGCGATCGAAAGAAGTGCCGAGCAATTCGCGACGCAGCCGTTCGATAAGCATTTGAGAAATATTGCCACCACCATTTCCGCGTACATCGACGATCAGGGCTTCCTTGCGGATTTGCGGATAGTAGAACTTGATGAATTCGCGGATGCCGGGAGCACCCATGTCCGGAATGTGGATGTAACCGACGCGGCCGCTGGTAGCTTTTGCGACGGCTTCGCGATTGCGCGCAACCCAATCGAGATAGATCAAGTTGCGTTCGGTAGTGATGGGTTTGTAGCTGACGCGGCGGGCGCCATCAGGGGATGGTTTCGCGTTGAGAGTAAGTTGCACCGGCCGATTGGCTTTGTTTCGCAACAATTGATAGGGGTTTTTCTCAGCGGTCAAATCTTCGCCGTCGATGGCGAGGATGTAATCACCTTCGTGGGCATCTACCCCGACTTCGGTTAGCGGAGAACGGTAGGATTCCTCTTCATTCTGGCCACGATAGATTTTTGTGATTCGGTAGCGATCGGAGGCAGCGTCGAGTTCGATTTTGGCACCCGGCAGCGCGACAGTCGGACGTTTGGGCATTTCGAAATCGCCACCTTCGATGTAAGCGTGGCCAATGTTGAGTTCGGAAACCATTTCGCCGAGGACGTAGTTCAGGTCGGAGCGATGCGCGACGTACGGGACGAGAGCGCCGTATTGCTCGCGCAAAGCGTTCCAATCGTAGCCGTGCATGTTCTTTACGTAGAAAAAGTCGCGGTAGCGGCGCCAGACTTCGTTGAACATTTCCGTCCATTCCTGCTGCGGAATGCGGTCCACGAGCAAATTCGCAGTGGAAACTGTTTTTGGACTGGACTTCCCTTCCGGCTTGGCGTCGAAGAGTTTGTAGTCTCTTTCGAAATGAACGAGAATTTTCTTGCCGTCATCAGAGACGGTGTAGGCGCGAATATTTTCGGCGAGTGTAGATTCCTTGCGGTCCTTGAAGGAATAAAGAACGAGGGATTCGGAAGGATAGCTGTCGCGACCGTAGAATGGGGTGCCTGCGCGCCCGTAGATCAGATACTCCTTGGAAACTACCAGGCCATCGAAATTATCGGCGTCAATGGGAACGCGGGCCACGCGGTCGGCTAGGCCGTCGTAGTCGATGCGGATGTAGTCTTTTGGCTTATCTTCCTTTTTGTCGTCCTTTCTTTCTTCTGTTTTCGGTTTATCGCCATCTTTTGAGACGGTCACTTCGTCGCTTTCCGGAGGGAATGGATTTTTCACATCTTTGCGGAGCGCCAAGGCAAAAATTCCGTTGTCGCGGTCAGTGGCGTAGTTGAATTCGATCTGACTCAGCGCCGGTTGAAAATCGTGAACGGAGCTGTAATAGAGATAATTTCCATCGGGATCCCAAGCCGGATCGCCTGTTTGAAACAAATCGCTGGTGACGCGATGGGACTGGCCATTGGCAGCGCTCCAAATATAGAGCGAGCGGAAAGCGTTGGCGTTGCTAAGAGTAAATGCGAGATGGCCGCCATCGTGCGACCAGGTGTAGTCGCGGAGATTTCCGCCGGTGTCGCGAGCGATCTGCGAGACCTTCTTATCGTCGAGCGTGAGAATGTAGAGCTTGCCGTCCTTGTCGGCGAACGCGATGCGCTTTCCGTCGGGCGCCCACTCCGGCGCGTACAGCATGGCTTGAAGACCGTGAGTCAACTCTTCGGGCTTGTTCGAGCCGTCCTGGTTCACCAGATAAACTTCGTCTTCACCGTCCTGGTCGGAAATGAAAGCAATTTTTGAACCGTCGGGCGACCAGCGTGCCCATTTGTCGTGCGCGTTCGACGAGTTGGTGAGATTGCGCGTGGGACCTTTTTCGATGGGCGCGGTGAAAATATCGCCGCGAGCAACAAACAAAGCACGCTCCCCGCGAGGGCTCAAGCTGAAATTCTCAATTTGCTCCGCCGCTGAAACCTGCGAAGGTCGCATGGATAGGCCGTCATTGGGAACTTCAATAGCGATGTGGCGAGATTGGCCGCTGGCGGTGTCGAGGATGTTTAATTCGCCGGCGGATTCATAAACGATCTGGCTCTTGTGGTCGGAGCTGGGCCAGCGGACGTCCCATCTGGTGCTGTGGGTGAGTTGTTGCGTTTTTTTGCTGGAAGTATCGTAGGCGAAGAGATTGTTGGTACCGTCTCGATCAGAAGAATAATAAATCGTCGAGCCAATCCACATGGGATCGCGATTGGCACGCGGATTGTCGGTGATTTTTTCCGTCGCGCTTGATTTCAAATCGAAGATGTAAAGCTGTTGAGCCCAGCCGCCTTCGTACCGTTTCCAGGTACGAAAGTCGCGGAACAGAGGCGAGTACACAACTTTGCTTTGATCAGGAGAAATATCGCCGGCGCCGGACTTGGGCATCGGCAACGCTACCGGCAAACCGCCGGACACCGAAACTTTGTACAAACGGCTGTCGCCTAAATCAAAATACTCGCGGCCCGAGCGAAAGAGCACGGATTTTCCATCAGGTGTCCAGCCATATACCTGATTGTCGTAGCCCCAGCGAGGGGTTAGCGGGCCGCGGGCGGGGTAAAAGGTCAACTGCTTCGGAACGCCGCCGGTCACGGGAATGATGTAAACCTGCTCGTCGCCATCGTATTGTCCGGTGAATGCGATCCATTTTCCGTCGGGCGAGAATTTTGCGAAGACTTCGACGCCCGGGTGGGCAGTCAGGCGGCTCGCGAGGCCGCCAGAAGTCGAAGCTAGCCACAAGTCTCCGCCGTAAGTGAAGACAACTTTATCCCCGTGAACATCGGGAAACCGGAGTAATTTGGTTTGCGCCTGCAAGGAGCAAGCGAACAAAAGCACAGCTACAGCAGCGGCAAGACTATGGACAATTCGTTTAGAGAGCATGAAAAACCTCGCGAGGTCGCACAGAAAGTATGTTTTAGCGCCAGACACTAGAAGAAGGACGAAGAATGATTCGCATCGAACCCGCGATAGTGTACAACGACTCGGGCGCAGGCGAGAGGTCTGCGACTCGGCAGCCCGAGCAACCCGGCCGAGGTGGCTGGTCCGTGTATCATTAATATTGTTAGGGGAATGGCAGGCCCATAGCGGCTGTTATATCCTCGTCTGCTTTCATGGCTGAAATAACGACATTGCGGGAAGCGGTTGCGGGACTGGTATGCGACGGCGATGTGGTCGCGCTGGAAGGCTTTACACACTTGATCCCGTTCGCCGCTGGACACGAACTCATCCGGCAGCAACGTAAGAGTTTAACGCTGGTGCGAATGACTCCCGACGTGATTTACGACCAGATGATCGGGGCAGGCTGCGCAAGGAAACTGATTTTTTCGTGGGGCGGAAATCCCGGAGTTGGTTCGCTGCACAGATTGCGGGACGCAGTGGAAAATAACTGGCCGGGGCCACTGGAAATCCAGGAACACGGGCACGGCGATCTCTCAAACGCCTACGTGGCGGGAGCGTCAAAACTGCCGTTTGCGGTGTTGCGCGCATACGCGGGATCGGATCTTCCGAAATACAACGACAAAATAAAATTCATTCAATGCCCTTTCACCGGGGAATCGCTGGCTGCGGTGCCATCGATTCAACCCGACGTGACAGTGATTCACGCGCAGAAGGCGGATCGCAAAGGAAATGTGCTGCTGTGGGGAATTTTAGGCGTGCAAAAAGAAGCGGTGCTGGCTGCCAAGAAAGCGATTGTGACGGTGGAAGAAATCGTGGACGACCTGAAAGCGTGGCCGAATGCGTGCATTCTGCCTCGCTGGACCGTTTCGGCGGTTTGCCACGTTCCGGGTGGCGCTTTTCCGTCTTACGCGCATGGATATTATGAGCGGGACAACCGGTTTTACCAGGCTTGGGACGCGATTGCACGAGACCGCGACGGTTTTCAAGCCTGGATTAAAACGCATATTCTGGACACCGAAGACTTTGAGGAATTTCGCCGGACGCTGGCGCAGTCATCCGCATCGGGTGTTCCGCAATGACAAACTGCAATTTCACGACGACAGAAATCATGACCATCACCGCAGCGCGGCTTCTGAAAAATGGCGCGGTTTGTTTTGTCGGGATCGGGCTTCCTTCGACGGCTGCCAATCTTGCACGGCTTACTCACGCGCCCGACATTGTTTTGATTTACGAGTCCGGGCCTATCGGCGCAAAGCCAGCGGTGCTTCCGCTTTCGATCGGAGACGGGAATCTCGCCGAGACGGCGGACACAGTGGTTTCCACGCCGGAGATATTCCGATACTGGCTGCAAGGAGGCCGGGTGGACGTAGGATTTCTGGGCGCCGCACAGATCGACCGCTACGCGAACATCAACACGACTGTGATTGGCGACTACAAGACACCGTCTACGCGACTGCCCGGCGCGGGCGGCGCTCCGGAAATCGCGAGTTGCGCGGGTGAAGTGGTGCTGATGCTGAAACAATCGGCACGGGCATTCGTGAAAAAACTTGATTTCGTAACATCGGTGGGCCATCTGGATGGTGGCGACGCGAGGAAGCTTCTAAAGCTTCCGGGCAAAGGCCCAGTCGCTGTGGTCACCGATCTTTGTATGATGAAGCCCGACGGAGTTACGCGAGAATTGACGGTCACTCAGATGCATCCGGGCGTTACGCGCGACCAGGTTGCAAAGGCGACCGGCTGGGAAATTCGCTTTGCGGAAATGCTGGAAGAAACCCCGACGCCTTCGGCGCTCGAACTCGAAACGCTGCGCGACCTGGAACAAAGAACAAAACTTGCGCACGGAACAATGACTGCGGGATGACATGAAAACAGTTTTTATTTGCGATGCGCTTCGAACCCCGATTGGCCGGTACGGCGGCGTGCTGGCATCGGTTCGAACGGACGATCTTGCAGCAATTCCGATTCGCGCATTGATGAAACTCAATCCGGGAATCGATTTTGCTGAGCTGGACGAGGTAACGCTAGGCTGCGCAAATCAAGCCGGAGAAGACAACCGCAACGTGGCGCGCATGGCGCTGTTGCTGGCGGGACTTCCACAGACGGTTTCGGGATTTACGGTGAACCGGCTGTGCGCATCCGGAATGGAAGCGATCGGAAATGTTGCGCGAGCAATTGCGTCCGGTGAAATGGACTTTGCCATTGCTGGCGGCGTGGAATCGATGTCGCGCGCACCGTTCGTAATGGCAAAAGCCGAGAATGCATTTTCGCGCTCCGCGGAAATTTACGACACAACTATCGGCTGGCGCTTTGTGAATCCTCGGATGAGAGAACAATACGGCGTGGATTCCATGGCGGAAACCGGCGAAAACGTAGCGGAAGAATTTGGAGTTTCGCGAGAAGACCAGGACAAATTCGCGTTGCGCAGCCAGCAGCGGGCAGTGGCGGCACAGGCCAGTGGCTTTTTGAATGAGGAGATCGTGCCGGTAGAATTTACCGGGAAAAAAGGCACGACAGTCGTAGCGAAAGACGAACATCCAAGAGCAGATACGACGCTAGAAGCGCTGGCGAAACTGAAGACACCGTTTCGAACGCCGGGCACGGTGACCGCGGGAAACGCATCAGGCGTGAACGACGGAGCTGCTGCATTGATTCTGGCTTCAGAAGGCGCCGTGAAGCGGCACGGGCTCACGCCGCGCGCAAGAATATTGGGGATGGCGGCAGCGGGAGTTCCCCCGCGGATTATGGGAATCGGACCCGTGCCTGCGACGAAGAAACTTCTAGCGCGATTGAAAATGTCCATCAAGGATATCGACTATTTCGAGTTGAATGAAGCGTTCGCGAGCCAGACGCTGGCATGTTTGCGACAACTCGGAATTGCCGACGATTCCGCGAACGTAAACGCGAATGGTGGCGCGATCGCGTTAGGTCATCCTCTAGGGATGAGCGGAGCGAGGATTGTACTAACCGCCGTCCACCAATTGCAAAAAACAGGTGTGAAACGCGCGCTTGCGACGATGTGCGTAGGAGTGGGGATTGGCGTTTCCCTGGCAGTGGAGCGCGTGTAAAACACCGCATTTCCGCCATAAGCCGTTGCTCAGTTGCGTGCGTTGTTGCCTTACCCCTTGAAGCGAGCTACCAAGTCACGCAATGTGCTTACTGAATTGCTAGCTTCAATCACAAACTCGAACTTTAGGTTGGCATTTGCTGATGACCTCGGTACGGAGGTACGACTCCGACCGCTAGAATCCGTCAAACGGGAAGTCAAATTGCCAGCCATGACAGCAGAAGTTTTGTCTCGGCTTCGAGATCCAGGTGACCAACGGGGAAAAAAGTAGCGTCCGCTAGACGGGCGAAGAATTATCGGTAGGAGAAGCAGGCAAGCGGAGACTGCGACGCAACAAGTAGTCGACGCATATGCTGCCGGGGCCAAAGATAAGAATGATCAGGGACGCGACCAGGAACACATAAGGCGCTGCGGCCGAAAACTTGTCTGGGTCCTTGAAAAAGGAAAAAAAGGCTTCGTGGTCCGCGGTGATGTAAGCCATCAACATGTTGACAGTGAGCACTAATGCAGTCAGGCGTGAAAAAAGTCCGATCGCCAGCAAGATGCCGCCGAAAAATTCCACGCACGAGATAAAGACGGCCATTTGAGCGGGCATCGGCAAGTTTAGGCTTGTAAAAAACTCGGTCACATTTTGAAGGTTGTGGAGCTTGCCCCAACCGCTCTGCGCTAGTTGCCATCCCCAATAAACACGAACGAGAAACAGAAACGGGGACTGAAGATACGACACGAATCTAAAGAAACCATCATGATACTTATTGAATTTTCGAATTAGCATATTCATTCTAAATACGGATCTTCGAAGTGAACAAACCTTTCAACGGGTGCTCTTTTTTTTGTGAAGTTGGCAAAACCAACCGAGACGGGCCCAGTTGCTAAACCATCGTGTAACTTTTTCCAGATCCTTAGTAGAAACCTGTGAGCGATGACCGAAGGCACCGACCACTGCGTTTTCCAGAGACTTGCCGTTCCGAATTCCGATCAAAATACGAAATTCCGCGGGCTGCAGGCGCCGGAAATAGACGGAATTATCAGCGCGATGCACCACCATATAAATATCGTTTGGTTGGAGTTTGGCTACTTTTTGAACTCGTCTGCGCTTTCGCTTTTCACGGAAAGCGTTGCTCAAGAACTCGGTGTCATCGTTGAAGCGTTTGATTTCAAGGACTAGGTTGTCCACGGGATAGCGAAGATGTAAAAGTTGCACAAACGGCTGCAGCCTGAGACGAACGTTGCCTGCGCCTGCCCGCGCAACCTCTGCGGTTCGCAAACGGTCCTCTGCTGCAGCGTCAAAGGCTTCAATGTCCGCCCATTCGAGACGAACCATGTCCAACGCGATCGCTTGTTTCTGATCAGCCCATTTGGGATTTTTCTTTAGCCACGCTTCCAGATTCTTGCCCAGATTTCGCAGCGTGAACGAACGCGACGGACAATCCGTCAGGTATTGTTTGCAAAGTGCGTCAAATCTGCGAGAGCCGAGTATGGCTTGCAGACCGGGGAAATCTTCAGCAAGCCCCGACATTAGTCGAAACCAATATTGCCTGTTATAGATTTCCAAACGATCGAACGACGTAAGACGGTCATTGGGTTTGATAAATTTTTCGGCGTAGGCGGACATGCTTCCGCCCGCAGGCGAAGTGCCGCTCATGTGCTCGGAAGGAGTGAGGGGCTGCATCACAGCGCGGGCCATGGTGCGCTGAAGGGAGAGCAAATTCATACGGCACGCGCCAAGACAGACTTGGCGAGAAATCGGTTGGCCTTCAGCGCTTCATTGTGGACTTCGCGGAAACTTGGAATGCTGTCATCCCACTCGAGCAGCGTGGCGGTATGGCCCGCGCGCTGAATCGCACGATCGTAGAGTTTCCAGACCGGATCGATCACCGGGTGGTCGTGGGTATCGAGGATGTATTTCTCGTATTTGGAATGTCCGGCAATGTGAATCTGAGCGATACGGTCTGCGGGGACGTTATTAACGTACTGAAAGGGGTCAAAGCTATGGTTCTGCGACGATACGTAAATATTGTTCACATCGAGCAATATTCCGCAGTCGGCTTGCTCTACGACTTCGTTCAGGAATTGCCATTCGGTCATTTCCGAAACGTGAAACTCCGCATAGCTGCTGACATTTTCAACGACGACCGGCACTTCCAAATAGTCGCGAACGCCGCGAATTTTTTGCGCGGTTTTTCGCGCGGCTTCAAAGGTGTATGGCATCGGCAAGAGGTCGTGAGTATATCTGCCGTCAACGCTTCCCCAGCACAGATGATCCGACACCCAGGGAGTCTTAGTCCGCTTGACGAGCGTCTTTAATCGTTTAAGGTGCTCGCGATCGACCCGGTCTGCCGAGCCAAAGTACATCGAAACGCCGTGCTGGACGACACGGTATTGCTCAAGAATTTGATCGAGCACATGAAGCGGGCGTCCGCCGTCGATCATAAAATTTTCGGAAATAATCTCAAACCAGTCTACGACTGGCTTTCGCGTGAGGATGTGCTGGTAATGGGGCGACCTGAGCCCTATTCCGATCCCGTATTCGGTGAATCCATTGAACCGATTGGCAGGCACAGCGATCTCCGAATCGAGTGTAAATGCGAGGCCGGCGAGATCCGCCGGCCTCTAGTTGAAAAGCGCTACGCTGAAATCATTTTCAGGAAGGCTTCTCGTCCATCTTCTTTCCATCGGTGCGGCAGCCGCCCTTGCCCTTGCAAGAGTTCTGACCTTTGCAGCCATTGTCGCTGGACTTGCAACCGCCCTTACCCTTACAGGAGTTTTGGCCTTTACAAGCGTGCCGATCCTTGGGGTCTTTCGCCTTCTCAGAAGGATGATCCTTGTCCTGATCCTGAGCGGTGTTCATTCCGTTGCGAACGTTGTGCAACACGGTCGAAGCCTGAACGGTGGATCCGCCGGCAAGTAGTCCGGCAAGCGCGGCTCCAACGATCAAGCTCTTCTTTGACTTTGTCATGTTGATTCTCTCCTCTGTGGTTCTCTTTGGATTCTTCCCCATGACGAGTTTCCGTCACGAAGCTCCTGCATGTGACTGGCTTCAACATCTTTGGAAGGCGCTGGCGTTCGCTAGCCTGGGCTGCTGGCGAAGGCTCACAGTCTCCCCCGACCTTCCTGATGTCGCGGCATCTGTAAGGTTACAGGCCGTAACCAATCCCACCGAATGATTGGCTGACTCCGGGCAGCAAGTCAACCACTGATCTTTCATGAAAGGGTACGCGTAAAGTCCTGTTTTGGATGTAACTGGCACGGATGCGGGAATTTAACACAAAGTTGACTTGACGACGGGCTTTCATGCGGGCAGACGTAATCATCCGGACGGGTTTAGGTAGTGCGGCTAACGTTTTCTCGCTTTTGTAACAACAGATAAGTTCCTATGCCAAGACTAATCAGCCCGGAGATTCCCGCGATATACATGGTTTGCGCTGGTTTCGGTTCGGCCGCCACAGAATCGTGATGGGGATCGATCCTTGCTTGGTGTGCTTCGCGAAACATCATAAAGGCCTGCGCGCCAGTCAACATCAGGCCCAGAAGTACGAAGAGAATTCCATGAAATTTTCCAAACTGCATTTTTTCACTCCAAAGTTACGGGAGTAGCTATTCTTTCCGTTCCGAATCCGGAATGGACATGTCTCCATAAACCTCGTCTGGTTTGCGATGGCGCTTGCGGATATTGGGCCCGGAAAATTCCGCCCGAGTGAGATCCCCGGAGCGGGCAGAGTTTCTTTTAGGTCGTTGGCCGGAGCGGGTAACCTTTTTCGGAGTGTGAAAGGTCTTTTTCGGCATGACGGTCCTCGAGTTCGAGTTAGCGTAATCTGAATTGCTCGGGTCGCGCCTGAATGAGGTAATCACCGTGTGGACCGGCGGCACAATCCGGATTTTCATGTAGACACCTCAGGCCTGGACGAGTTCATTCTGAATTGCGTAGCGGACAAGTTCGCTGACGGAATGAAACTCCAACTTGCGCATGATGTTGGAACGATGCGTTTCTGCGGTCTTTACACTGATATTAAGTATCGAGGCGACTTCCTTGCTACTTTTCCCGCCAGCCAGCAATTGAACGATTTCCTTCTGCCGCTTGGTGAGGCGACCGCGATCGCGCACTCGCCGGTCGTCACGAACGGGTGTCGCTACGGACACATCCGCCATCATCTTTGAAACTTTTGCCGTGAAGTACGGGCGATGTGCCGCCACGGTCCCCACTGCGTCGACCAACTCACGTCCGGCGTCCGACTTCAGTACGTAGCCGCGAACTCCAGCTCTTATCATTTCCATCGCTACTTGGTCGGAAATGTGAAGACTTAAGACCAGTATTTCGGCTTTGGGGTTGGTGCGACGAATTTGTCTGGCCGCTTCCACGCCATCGATCTCGGGCATGCTGATGTCCATCACGACTACATCAGGATTCAGGCTGGCAGCGAGAGCGACGGCCTCCCGGCCATTCTTGGCCTCGCCGCAGATTTCCCAACCGCTACGTTCGAGCAAAATCTTCCTTAGGCCTGCGCGGACAACATCGTGGTCATCTGCGATCAGGATTCGCATAAAAGCATCCTCCGGTCATTGGAACTCTTTTTTAGGCCTTCTTCCTCGGCACTTTTGCGCCCTTTTTCCTTGCTTCAGATAGGCCGATAGCAATCGCTTGCTTCCTGCTTTTGACACGGCCACCTTTTCCGCCTTTCCCCGAACGTAGAGTCCCCTTTTTCGCTCTCCGTACCGCGCTTTTGACGGACCTGCCCGCAGCTTTTCCGTAACGTGCCATTTTTCAGTACCTCGCTCCCTATACTCGAGAACAACAACAGCAAATCTATAGAGTTTGCTGTGTCGACTACGATGGGCTACATCGTGTAGGACCACGCTTGACTTCATGTAAGGCAAGAGAGCGTCGGCGGATTGGCGAGTTCTCGAGTCTCAAGTCTTTCGGCGTTTGGTCTTACCCGGATGGCAGTATTGCGGTCGCGGTGGCGGGATCGCAATCTAGCTGCAGGAATCCGCGGATCAGGGGAGCAACAATGGCCTCACAAAATACTAAAAAATGCGCTCATCCAAATTGCTCGTGTCAGATTTCGGACGGCACGTATTGCAGTGTTCAGTGCGAAACAGCGGAGAAAACTCCAGACATCGATTGCAAATGCGGGCATCCGGGCTGTAAGGGAAAGATCGAATGAGATTTTCTGGATTGGGCCGTGCTGACAAGCGGCGCTTATCGCCCTGAGACTTCCGCCAGAGAATGAAGACGACATGTTAGTTCCGGCGTGATGGCTTTTTCATCGTAGCGCCAATTCCAATTCCCTTTCGCACGGCCTGGTACATTCATTCGTCCTGCGCAACCCAGCTCAAGCACGTCTTGCATGGGCAAAATGGAGATGTCGGCTATGGAGGTCATCGCTGCTTGAACGAACCTCCAAGCAATGCTCCGGCCGTCGCAATGAAAATAGGCTTTCACTCGCTTGAGTTCGGCGTTCGCCGCCGATCGAGGATTTTCGTTTGCCGCCCTTGTCAATTCCTCCCACCACCCACGGGTCGTGTTGTTGTCGTGTGTTCCCGTAAAACACACCAGATTGCGGTCATAATTGTTGGGACGATGTGTTCCGCCTTCATCAAAGCCAAACTGAAGCACCACCATTCCCGGCAAACCAATCTCGTTGCGTAATTTTTCGACCGCAGGCGTAATCACTCCCAGATTCTCGGCAATCAGCGGTAAGTGGCCCAATCGCTTGTGAATGCGATTGAAAAGTTTGATTCCTGGGCCGGTAATCCATCTGCCCTTGCGCGCAGTCGCGTGCCCAGCCGGTACGCTCCAAAACTTCACAAAGCCTCGAAAATGATCGACGCGCAGCAAATCCACCAGTTCAAGCGCAGATGCGAATCGCTGTACCCACCACTCATATCCAGACTTCTCCATTTCCTTCCATCTGTAGCAGGGATTCCCCCAGAGTTGGCCATCCTTGCTGAAATAATCGGGCGGAACTCCGCCAACCGTGCGAGCAGCTCCTTTGCGATCGAGGTCGAAAAATTTGGAGAACTGCCAAACATCGGCACCGTCGTGCTGAACGTAAAACGGCATGTCGCCCATGATCAAGACGTTCCGTTTTGCGCAATGGGCCTTTACCTCGCTCCACTGGCGGAAAAATTCATACTGCAGAAACTTGTGAAAGCGGACTATTTCGCTGCGTGGGGGCACAGCAGGATCAAATTCCGTCCAGGAAACTCCACGATTGGCGGCACGCAATCCCATGAATCGCGCGTAGGGTTCAAGCCACCACGAATGGGCAGCTTCGAATCTGCGGTAAGCGGCAGACTCGGAGAATCCGGCAAATGCTCTCAGGAAAAGTTGCGATTTGTAGTTGCGCACCCGCGCGAACTGTACGCGGCGCTGAGAGAACTTCGGTACCGAAGAAAGATCCCGCCGATCAAGGTACCCGGCATCTCGTAATTTTTCGGGACTAATCAGTAAAGGATTGCCTGCAAACGCTGAGTCGCTCTGGTACGGCGAATTATCGCTTCCGGTGGGTCCCAACGGAAGAACATGCCAAAGCCTTTGCTTCGATTCGTGCAGAAAATCGAGGAATCGATAGCATTCGGGGCCGAGATCGCCGATCCCGAAGCGGCCGGGCAGCGAGGTTGGATGCAAAAGAATTCCACTGCAGCGAGGCAAGTTCATAGCCGGGTGGGTTCGATCATCAGGAAGCCTTGGATGCCCTTTGCCGTTTCATGAGTTCTTCAATTCGTACATGTGCGCGCAAGACTTCCGCAACGCTCCAAGCCTGCGCGATACACCCTCGTGGAAAGTACGGTTGTTCAGCATCAAAAATTTCGCTGATGGACCCAACCGCATTTTCGCCCAAATGATCGTTGAATGCGCTCAAAGCATTCTTCGCCTCAGCGATATCTCCCGGAAAAGTTTTCAGCCAAGCATCCACGTACGCTCCGACCAGCCAGGGCCACACCGTGCCCTGGTGATACGCAGCATCGCGGTCGCGAAGGTTGCCGTAGTACTTGGACTTGTACTCTTTTTCGCCGGGCGCGAGCGTCCTTAATCCCACAGGCGTCAGCAATTCGGATTTTACCTTGCGCAGCACGGTTTCCCATTTTTCGGACGCAAGCACAGGATGGTCCAGCGAAATCGCGAACACTTGATTAGGCCGAAGCGAGGAATCATCTCCCCCCTCACCGTCCACCACGTCGAAGAGGTAGCCACCTTTCTCATACCAAAACCTGCTTTGGAAAGAGTCAAATGCGCGCTGTGCGTGCTCGGCAATTCTCTGTGCTTCCTCCGCTCGTTCTGCCTGTATCAGCCATTCTTCCATATAGCGAAGTGCGTTGTACCACAGGGCATTAATCTCGACGGCCTTTCCGCGCCGCGGAGTGACTACCCAATCGCCGACTTTCGCGTCCATCCATGTTAATTGATAGCCTTCAGCGCCTTGCTTCAGTAATCCGTCGGCAGGATCTACGCCGATTCCAAAATTTGTTCCGCTCAGATGGCAGTTGATAATCTCTGCGAGCTTCGGCAAAATCTGCGGCAAAAACTGCTGATCGCCTGATGCCCCCAGGTACCTGGCGACTGCGTGAAAAAACCACAATGAGGCGTCGGCGGTGTGGTAGAGGCCTTCGTCCTGTCCTTCCGGAAACATGTTGGGGATCAGGCCATTGCGAACGTAGTGCGCGAACGTACGGAGAATGTATCCCGCTTCCACATATCTTCCCGTAGTGAGCGTGAGCCCGTCGAGGCTGATCATGGTGTCGCGTCCCCAGTCCGTGAACCAAGGGTAACCGGCGATCACTGTGCGAACTTCATCGCCGGCAGCGCGCGCTCGCATGGTGTCATCCACGCGGCCCTCAGGAACAATGATGAATTGGTCGGCAGCCAGCACCAGCTCCGCCGCTGGTCCTTGTTTCGGCGCGCTCATGCTTCTGGCCAACAATCGTTGCCGGCGAATTCGTTCGGCCGTACTTGCGTATTCAGGCGTAACGGCGCGAATCGTATCCCAAGATTCGGAAGAAGCGACGAGCGTCACAGCATTCGCCTCGTTCAGCAAGACAGTAAAAAATCCGGGGCTCCACAGATCGCCATGAGCAGCGTAACCTCTGCTCTCTTCAATTCGGTAAACCACCTCCTGAATTTTGGTGCGCTCCATCGTCAGCGACTTTTCCTGACCGTGCAGCACCAGACGCAACGGCGGCAGATTCGCCTGCGACGAAACTTCGAAAGAGTCTTCGATTACGGTGAACGCATAGTTTCCGGCCAGTGCGGTACTGACGGGAGCTTCGTGATGGCGGAAGTTTATGGACGGGCGCAGTGACAATTTCACGTTGCCACTACCCTTAAGCTGGTAACTCACATGGACAGTGTTCTGCCGATGCACCATGATGACGCGCTTTTCCAGTTGTACTTCGCCAAACTGGAACGTCCAGACCGGATTTCCATACTCCAGCCGGAACTCCTGCAAGAACTCAGAGCCGTGCGCTCTGAGCGGCGCATTTACCCGCTCCTCGCCGCTTAGCTGGATCGAAGTTCCATCCGGCAGCTCAACCTTCTCGAGCAAATCGTTCAACATCATGATTCGGCCGAGCGGAGTGGGCAGTGCCGCAATCAGATAACCGTGAAATCCGCGGGTAATCACGCCTGCCAGTGTTCCCGAGGCGTAGCCACCTAGCCCGTTGGTCACGAGCCATTCCTTTTCAACCAGCTCTTCCGGTCGAAACGTTTCCGATCTCCGGTAGGCGACTCGGCATAAAGGTGTTCCGATCAATTGGTTGTGCCTTCTTCCTTGGGTGTCGCTCTTAATGCTGCGGCGCAGCGAGCCGGGATCACCCAGTTCAGATCCGAATCCAAAGGCGCTGTTGAGTCTCCGCCATACTTTGGATGGTCACTGGACCACAGTAATTGCCACTCAGAGTTCGCCGGAGGCGCTAAGAGCGGCTCGGGCGATGGACTAAAGTTGATTTCACGGCCCAGGTTGATCACTAATAGGCGATCGTCACGAAAGTCCTGCGAGAAAAAACGCAGAATAAAAGAATCCCGCGAAAGGACTGCTCCGTCGAAGTTTCGATCCTGCCTGGAGAAAATCGGATCGGATTTGCGCAACCGAATCAAATCCCTGTGCAGAGCAAGCACCTCGGCGTGAGTTTCGCGCTCCGACCAGTCCAAGATGCACTTTTCGAAGGTTTCGCGAGCCGCGGGATCATCAAGTCCCATTTCACCCAGGGCAAGGTTTCGCCATTGGGAAAGAAATTCTGCCCGGCCCTTGCGGACAAGCTCCGCGATTTCCGGTTTTTGATCGGCAAAAAACAGGAATTTCGCCGATGCCGCGAACTCTTGACCTTGAAAGATCATCGGAGTCGATGGCGCCAAAAGAAAGAGCGCAGTCAACGCTTTCGCCGTCCCTGTTGCTGTCAGCTCATGGAGACGGAGGCCGCGCGCTGAATTCGCAACTTGATCATGATTTTGCAGAAAATTGATCATCGAGGCCGGATCTGTTCCGAACAGTGCGGTACCGCGCCGTTTCTTTTGCCATGAATACCATTGTCCTTGATACAGAAATCCGTACTTTATCGCGGAGCACAACTCCTGCGAGTTTCCCAAGTAATCGGTGTAGTAGGCGCCGCGCTTCCCCGTAGCAGCAACCATCGCGGAGTGATGGAAGTCATCGTTCCACAAAGCATCGATCCCATAGCCGCCCTGTGCCGGCGAACGAATCAACCGAACCTGCTGCGGCTCATTCTCGCCGACCACGATGATTTTCCGCGAACCAGCCGCGCGCCGCGCTTCTCGAACCACAACTTCCAGAATATGTTCGTTTGACTCGTCGTAGATGTTTTGTGTGGCGTCGAGTCGCAAGCCGTCGAGATGGAATTCCGCAATCCAATAGGCAGCATTCGACACAAAATATTCCCGCACCGGGCCGGAATTCTCCGCATAAAAATTGATAGCTTCGCCCCAATCCGTTTTGTGTTGTTTGGCAAAATACGCCTCTGAATAGCGCGGCAGGAAATTTCCGTCCGGGCCAACGTGGTTATACACCACATCCAGAATCACGCTTAGATTTAGCTCATGCGCTCGGTTCACAAATGCGCGAAAGTCATCTGGTGTGCCGTAATTTCGTGTTGGCGCGAACAGATTTACGCCGTCGTAGCCCCAACCAAACGTACCGACGAAATCGGCGACCGGCATCACTTCGAGCACCGTCACTCCGAGATCCAGTAGTTCCGGTAATCGTTCCATCGCCGAGCGCCACATTCCCTCCTGCGTGAACGTACCTATATGCATCTCGTAGATGACCTGCCCTGGAAGCTCGATTCCCTTCCATGATTTGTCGGACCATTTGAACTTGGACGCGTCGATAAGCTGGGACAAACCGTGAGGGCCTTGCGGTTGAAACCTTGAAGCGGGATCAGGGAACGGGCCGTGGCCGTCTACCCGGAAGCCATACACTTCCCCAGTTTGTGCGGTCGGAACATTCCCATGAAAATATCCGGAAGTATCCTGAGAAAGTGGGTATTCGGCATCACCGATTATCACTGACAGATTCCGTCGATCTGGAGCCCAGACGCGGAAGTGCGCGCCTTTCTCATCGAGTTGCGCGCCCGCTGGATACCACCATGGGAATGGCGAGACCATTCAATTATTCGATTGCTCTCACGAATCAAGTGTATCCAGAATATTCTTTCAATGTGTAACTAAGGGAGCCGTTTTACGGTAACGGTTAGATTCTGATCCTTGAGATACGCGGACGCAGTCGTTGGATCCACGTTGCACGGCCATTTCGCAGTGAGGAAAAGAGATTCTTGAACTGAGCCCGCGGTTATGTCGGAACTCTCCACTAAGTCCCTTTCCGCAGCGATTAACACGTCGTTCTCATCCAGAGAAATTTGCACATCGTTCGCGGAAAATCCCTGCATCGGAACATTAATTGTGTACCATGATCCCGATTCGCGAATTTCCGGAACCCTTTGCATTACTTCTGCTTCCGCTCGAAGCCAGTGCGCTAGGTCATCGCCGTGGCTTCCGCCGTTTCGTTCGTACAAGTCGTAAGCTTTCTTTGCGACTCGTGATTTGAGGCGCTCGCTCACTTCCGCCTTATTTGATTTCAGGTTGACTGGCGCTGAATTGTCCTTCGATCTTGAGGTTGCTGCTTGTTGTGCCATGGGCCCACTACTTTCTCTGCCAAATAGCTTGGCGATGGTGCGAAATTCACTTCATATCAGTTGTAGAACCCTCGATAGCTTTGAACAATACAGCAGAGTGTGTAAGAAGATGGCTCGAATTTGCAAAGGCGCCGAATTGGGCTATTCAAGTCTGCATTACTTCGTTAGTTTGACTAGCACCGAGAACGTAGCGATGTCGAATATTTCCGCCACGTTTATCGCGCCGTCATCCGTTGAAAACGCGCGTCGAGTGAATACGTCTTGCCATTCGCAGGATGCTTCGTCCGCGATTGTGATCTCTTGCTCTTCAAAATCGATACGAGTCAATCTTGCGTCCGTCGAGACAACTACTACGATTTCGTCGCCGGCGAGCCGCCGCTTGAATGCGCAAACCGCTTCGTTCGGGACACCATCAGCGTCTTTCACCAATAGCGATTCGTACGTCCCTTTTTCAAGCAGCTCAGATCGATTCTTCCGGAATTCGAGCAAACTGTGGGTAATCGCCAATTTGATGTGCCCGTTGTGCCTGCTCTGCCAAAAGACCTCTAACGCCCGGCGCTGATCATTTTTCCGAGCTTTGCTCCATTCCCGCAGTGCATTCTTGCGCGCCTCGTAGTCGACTTCTCGTCGGTTGTCTGGATCTGACATGCTCAGATCCCAGAATTCGCTGCCTTGATAAAAATCCGGCACGCCTGGTGAAGTGAGCTTCAGTACGACTTGCGCCAGGCTGTTCCGAACACCAAGTTCCGCGACGCGTTTCTCGAAAGGCAGAAAGCTCGCGAAAAAAGCTTCCGATCGCTCCGGATCCAAGGCATCGCTGACAAATTCCGTAACCGATTTCTCGTATTCCGTATTTGGCGCTATCCAATTCGTATCGATACGCGCCTCTCGCATTGATTTCACCATCGCCCGCTTGAGCCGTGCCCCGTAGGACCTAAGTTCTTCAGCATCGAGTGTCTGCAGTTCGGTCCATTCCGCGGGCCATGTCGCAACAAGATTCTGGAAGAATAGATATTCGTCATTCCGCGAAGGCGGAGCTTTGCCTTCGACATCTCCATTGCGCGCTCGCAGAATTCGGCTCCAGGCATTCACATTTGCAGCCCACTCCTCAGGGACGAGCGAGAGCGCCGCGAGCCGCGCGCGTGCGTCTTCTCCACGCTTGGTATCGTGAGTGGATGTGGTGAGCATGGTCCTCGGCCAGAGCGTAGCGCGGTGGAGGTTCTCTTTGTGGAAAGCAGCAACGCTCGATCCGAATTGGTCCGGCGAAGATCCGACTTCGTTTAATGCTGCCAGGCGATTAAATCGAAATAACGCCGTGTCTTCGAAGGCCTTCGCCATCACCGGTCCACTTAGTTGCTGCAGACGCATAGCCAACCTGACGACCGATGGACGGGAAAATCCGCTGTGCCGCTCGCGCACCAGGTCGCCGGTCAGCAATTTTTCCAAGAATTCGAATACGCTTGCGTCCAATTCCGGACAGTTTCTGCTGGCCTGAGCGACTGCCCAACGAACATAGCGGCGGTCCGTCTCAACCGCTTCGTGCGAGTCGACGTAGGTACGGTAAACCGGGAAGCAAGCGATAATTTCTTGAATCGCTCGATGAAAGAGATTCTCGGTGAAATCTGAAGTGGCGGAATTCTGACGCGCGACCCGAGCTGTTTCGCGCGCCAGAGTGAAAACTTCGCTGGCCAACTCGTTGTCCATAATGCGGTTTTTCGCTTCATAAACAACTTCCGCGAACGATTTTGATTCACCTGTGAATTGCCGGTAGCAGTCATCAAACTTTTGCTCCGCCGCCGGATGGACCAGCAACTGCATTACCTGGCTGGCGAATTCGTAACCGGTCGTTCCATCGATTGGCCAATCGGTTCTGAGTGCTTCATGCTGGGCCAAAATTTTCTCCACAACGAGATAAAAGTTCTTTTTGCTGTTCGCGCGCAGTCGCTGCAAGTAGTTCTTCGGATCCAATAGTCCATCGATGTGATCAATTCGAAGTCCATCCACAATTCCTTGTTCTATTAATTGGAATAGCAAACGATGGGTCTGTTCGAAAATCGTCGGAAGTTCAGTCCGAATCCCAGCAAGTTCGCTGATATTGAAGAAGCGCCGGTAGTTGATATCGTCAGCGGCCACTCGGAAGTACGCTGGGCGCCAGTGCTGCTTCCGGATGAGTTGGTCGAGCCTGGTCCATGTCTCTGCCTCTCCGCGTTTTCCCTCAAATAACGCGACGGCACTTTGCACCTGTGCCTGGCATTCAGCGGAGCGTGAGACAAATTCGAACAGCTCCTTCTTCAATTCCGCTGCGCGCCGCCACGCTTCCAGTGGCTCATCAGAGATCGCAGAAAACTCGTCCGCCAATTGGTCGAGATCGCGCGTGCAGTTACTCAGGACAATTGAGTAATGTGCGGGAAAAATTGGCAGCTTGTGCTGTTCGTAAGCCCAGACGGCGAACTCTCCGTTCGGCTTATCAAATTGCAAACGCAAATTTCCGGCTGACAGCACTGCTCCGTATTGTTCGCCCAGAAAAGGAACTAGCAACTTTCCGCGCAAATAGTCAGAGTGCGAATCCCAATCGACGTCGAACCAGTCCGCGCACTTCGAATTACGGCCCCACTCGAGCAAATCAAGCCATTGCGGGTTATCTGCGCCGCCGACTCCCATGTGATTCGGGACGCAATCAACAATCTGTTTCAAACCGTGGATTTTGAACGCGTTCACCATCCGCTCGAACGCAGCTTGGCCGCCAAGTTCCGGGTTTAGCGAGAGGTGATCAATAATGTCGTAGCCGTGGCTGCTCCCCGCTCTGGCTTTCAGGTAGGGCGACGCATACACATGGCTGATCCCAAGCTCGGCGAGATACGGCGCCAATCGCGCCGCATCATCGAATCCAAATTCCTTCCTGAATTGAATGCGGTAGGTGGCTCTAGGAACCATCGAACTTAGGCCCTCAACTTCTGAACCTATTTTCTCTTTTTCTTGGGCTTCTGTTCGTCTGCAGTTTTGCGTTCCATCACGTAAACCGCCAGCGATCTATTTGCCATGCGAACCGAGTCACCACGCACGCAGATTTTAGGCACTCGGTCCGGCTCACCGCTGGTTTCGACAAGCAAGTGCCACTCATCTCCGTCGATCGCCTCCGGAACGGTGAAACCAACCTCGTCGTGATGGCCATTGAAAAACATCAAGATCGTCGCGTCGCTACCTCGTTCGCGCAGACCCGTCGATTGTGCCCGCCCGTCGAAAATGACCGCGATCGAATGCAGATTCGCGTCCTTCCACAAATCTTCAGTCATTTCTTCGCTTGTAGATTGCAACCAAGTTACGTCCTTCGCGCCGAGTTCTTCGTTGTAAGTGCCAGTCAGAAAGCGATTGCGTCTCAGCACCGCGTAACGATTTCGGATAGCAGTCAATTGATGCACAAATTTCTTCAATTCTGCGTTTTTCTCCAGTAGTGTCCAATCGACCCAACTGATTTCGTTGTCCTGGCAGTACGCGTTATTGTTCCCCTTCTGGGTTCGCCCAAACTCGTCACCTGCCACCACCATAGGGATGCCGCGAGCAAGCAACAGCGTGGCTAAAATATTCCGCTTTTGTTTTTCTCTAAGGGCGATTATCGATTTATCTTCCGTTGGGCCTTCTGCACCGCAATTCCATGAGCGATTGTCGGAAGTTCCGTCTTGACTGTTCTCGCCGTTGGCTTCATTGTGCTTTTCGTTGTAGCTCACCAGGTCATTCAGAGCGAACCCGTCGTGTGCGGTCACAAAGTTGACGGATGACCACGGTTTCCGTCCTTGGTGATTAAATAAATCTGCTGAGCCGCAAAGCCGCGGAGCGAGAGCAGCTACCGGCGCGCTGGATTTCCAAAAATCCCGCACTGTGTCACGAAACTTGTCGTTCCATTCGGCCCAGCCCGGTGGAAATTCGCCAACTTGATAGCCGCCAGGTCCACAATCCCACGGCTCAGCGATCAGTTTAACCGCGGCCAGGATCGGATCCTGACTGCACACTTTCAAGAATCCGCTTTGATGGTCGAAACCGTCCGGCTCTCTCGCCAGGATCGTTCCGAGGTCAAATCGAAATCCGTCCACCTGTGTTTCTTGCGCCCAATAACGCAAACTGTCCGCCACCATTTGAATCACTCGCGGATGGGAAAGATTCAGCGTATTCCCGGTTCCCGTGTCATTGATGTAATAGCGCGGTTTATCGGGCATCAGGCGGTAGTAACTCGCGTTGTCGATCCCCTTGAAGGAAAGTGTGGGCCCAAGCTCATTCCCTTCTGCCGTGTGGTTGTAAACGACATCGAGGATTACCTCGATTCCTGCGTCGTGAAAGCGCGAGATCATTTCTTTGAATTCGCGAAGCCCATTCGACGGGTCGGCTGCGTAACGCGGGTCCGGCGCAAAAAATCCCAGCGTGTTGTAACCCCAATAATTGGTCAGACTCTTTTCAAGAAGGGGACGGTCGTTCACGAACGTGTACATGGGGAGTAATTCGATCGAAGTAATTCCTAACGACTTGATGTATTCCACCACTTCCTTGTGGCCCAACCCGGCAAACGTGCCTCGCTCCTTCTCGGGGACCGCCGGATGCATTTTCGTGTAGCCGCGCACATGCAGCTCGTAGGCAATCGTCTGGCTCCATGGGACTCCATGCCGCAACGTATTCGGTTGCCATTCAAAAGCCGGATCCACAACGACGCTCTTCGGAACAAATGGCGCGCTGTCCCGTTCATCGAAGGACAAATCTCCGTTCTCAGCACCGATCGTGTACCCGAAACACGCGTCATTCCATTGCAATGAACCAACGTGCAAGCGCGCGTAGGGGTCCAGCAATAATTTGTTCGGGTTAAAGCGATGGCCCTGTTCTGGCTCATACGGGCCGTAAACGCGAAATCCGTAAACCGCCCCCGGCTGGAGATCCTTGATCTGTCCGTGCCAGATTTCGTTTGTAAATTCCGGAAGCTCAATCCGCTGGCGCTCTTCTTTTCCTTCGTCATCGAAGAGGCAGACTTCCACTTTCGTCGCATTGGCCGAGAAGAGAGCAAAGTTTACTCCCTTGCCGTCCCACGAAGCTCCTCTCGGATACGGAAGCCCCTCTCTGACTTGAAGCCCTTTGCTGGAAACCGAAAAACGGTTCGGCTCGGTCGCGGAATACAGTTGTGCTGAGTTGCTCAAGTCCACCACAGATTCTCTAGCCATTTAGACTCGACTCTCTCCGCTGCCGGCTTAAAGGCTTTAGTTACGTAAATCACCCGGGAGTTTCGATGAATTGTGACGCCACTCAGTCCGATAGGAGCATGGTAGCGTTAGCCGTGCACAGATTCCATGATGGGTTACCCTGAGCCAGCCTCAGAATTCCCTGTACTCTGCCAATTCATTTAGTCACTAGTACACGTTCAGTTCAGAAATGGCTACTTAAAATTACTGCGCAAGTGTTTTTGGGCCACACGTCCGTCAAACACGAAAGTTCCTAGGTGTTGGCTGAATCACGAAACATTGTAGTGGGAGGCAGCTTTAAAAGGAGTGCCCAGAACGCGGAATGGCATCGCGCGGAGAACAAGGTCACTTTTTAGATCCGGCTTATTGAGAGAAGTATTGCGAGAAGATTCGGAAGAAGAGGGGAGAACCGAAACGGAAGGAGATGTCGGAACGCGAGCGGCACAAGGTCTGCGCCCTAACTTCGATCTTGCTAATAAGCGTTCTTGTTGGTTAGCCCGGAGAAGATGGTCATCACGATGATCCGGAGATCAAAAGTAAATGTCCAGTTTTGAAGATAATAAAGATCGAATTCGACGCGCTTTTCAATCGAAGTATCTCCGCGCCAGCCGTTTACCTGGGCCCAACCAGTAATTCCAACTTTTAAAGAATGACGATGATTGTAACGGTTCACTTCGTGAAGAAATTTGTGAACAAAGTGCGGTCTCTCAGGCCGCGGCCCCACCACGCTCATATCACCTTTCAACACGTTAAGGAACTGGGGCAATTCATCCAAACTAGTCTTGCGCAGTAGTGCGCCGAAGCGTGTCTTGCGGCCATCTTCCAGAGTTGTCCACTCCGTATCGCTCGCGGAGCTCTCGCAAGCCCGCATGGTCCGAAATTTGTACATTTGAAATGGCTTGCCGTTGAGACCGATACGTTCCTGTGAAAAAAAGATGGGCCCATTCGACGTCAGCCGAATGATGAGCGCGATAACTGCAAATAGGGGGGCGGTTGCGATCAGAACAACTAGCGAAAAACACACATCGAAGATTCTCTTGAATAAGGCATAGTCCAACGATTCAGTGGGAGCTGAGCTCAAATCCAACATCTGGATGTTGCCGAGCTGAAACAATTTTTCTCGTACGATAATTCCTTCGCCAAGATCAACCAAGGCTCGAGCTGGCAGACACAGACTGCTGAGTGCCTTCATGATGGCTGGAATTTGGAAGAACTGTGACGATCGCACCGCGATTACAGCTTCGTCGATATGATGTTCGGCACCAAGAAACGCCAACTGCTCCAAACCGTAGACGCGGTGGTCCCCCACTTCTACCTCCTGGCCAGGCAACTGGACGAAGCCGCCAATATGACACGGCGCAAACGAGAGACGTTGTAACCTTTTCGCGGCGTCGCGTGCAAACGAGTCAGTTCCAACTACCAGAAGCTGCGTAGGTTTCACGAGACTGGCGCTGCTTCTAAAGATCCAGCGAAAAATTGCGTGCAACATTACGGTGAGAGCGAGCAAAACAACTACGTTGCACACCAGCAGTCCACGCGGGTAAATGTCATTTCTGCTGAAATACAGCAGCGCCAGGAAAACGAAGCTAGTTGCCAAACAAGCTGACCATGCTGCCCGGGCACCGGTACGCTCTCGAAACAATTCATCAAAGCTAGTCACACGGTAGCGCTCAGAGATGAAGGCCCACACCAGCGTTCCGAACAGCATTTGGTTGGCGTGCCCGTGGACAGAAAATAGCACTGGCCGCTCCAGAATCGCACAGCTGATGTCCCAGACCCACCATCCCAAGTAGAACGCCAGTATGGGCAACAGATAAGTAGCAACCTTCAACGAAAAGCCGTACAACTTAAGTCGCAGGATCATGACGATCGGCCTCTCTCACCTTCCTAAGATTGTTAGTAGAGATAATTTCAGACGCGGCTGAATAGTACCGAAGCCTGGCGTTTTAAGAAGAAGTAAGTAACTGAGAATAAAACACTACACAAGTATGGTTGTCGTTTGCGAGATGCTTTTGTCTGCTTGAAACGGCCTATAGACACGACTTGGGTAATCCGGACTGGGGTTGATGAATGTCCGCTCGAACTAGCAAAATACTTGGTATCTGCTTATAAATAAGGATCGAGTCCAACGTCGTGAGCATCTGCACTCGATGGAGCCTAGCGATCTAGGTGGCAACTCGAGAGGCTGTGTTCCAACTGGGAGGCAGATTCCGGTTTATCTCAATATTTTCAAAGCTGCTGCTTTCTCTCGCGCCATGTTTCCGCACCCATTCTGCCATTGAGCGGACGCCACTCTCGAGGCGCGTTTTCTCCTTAATTCCAAAAAACCTTTCAACTTTGCTGTGGTCCGAGAAAGCAATCTTCACTTCTTTTCGCTCATCGAGATGTACGGTGCGGCATTCTTTTCCGAGCGTCGCCGCGACAATCTCAGCGAGGCGATTCACAGTGTAAGGCTCATCTGCCCCTATATTGAAGATCTCGTTTCCAGCATCCGGGCAATCAACGGAGGCAGCGATTATCGGGGCTACATCGTTAATGTGAGTAAAAGCGCGAATCTGGGTTCCGTCGCCGAAAATCGACATGGGTTCGTCTCTCAAGAGCTGATTCATGAAAATGCCCACAACATTTCGGTAACGGTCTCCGATGTTTTGCCTCTCTCCATAAACATTGTGCGGACGAAAGATCGTGTAGTCCAAACCAAACATCTCATGACTGCTCTTTAGATCTTGCTCAACAGCCAGCTTTGCGATGCCGTATGGATCCTCCGGAGTCGGAGACATATCCTCTTTCATTGGCGACTGGCCAGCGCCGTAAACGGCGATCGAAGACGCAAAGATGAATCGCTGGACCTGATGATTCACCGACGCATTTATCAGATTTATGGATCCGATCAAATTGTTGCGATAGTTGAAGCGCTTGATGAAATGACTTAATCCTTCCGCTGCATAAGCCGCCAGATGGTATACAAAATTGAATCCGTTTTTGGCAAAAAGACGTTCCACCAGTTGCTCATCAAGTATCGAGCCGTTCACAAATGTAGCGCCAGGTGGGACGTTGTCGGTGAATCCCCCGCTCAAGTCATCTAGCACCACGACCCTGTGGCCGAGCCGCAAAAGATGATCTGCAACATGAGATCCGATGAAACCCGCGCCACCCGTGACCAGCGATATCGGCATCAGACTACTCCCTCCTTCGGAATCGTGATCCAGCCAAGAAATCAATCGAAAAACCGTGCACCACTCATTCTTCGTTTAATTCTCAACGGTAGAAGCTGCTCATTCTTCCCTAGCAACAGTCCAGCATACTTGGCAGTGTCCTGGATGACGGCCCCGAAGGGTCTCGGCCCTCGGTTCAGCGCCTGATCACCTCTGGAGAGTTTCCGGCGCAGAAGTGTCCAGCCGTCCCGGAAAAGCGAGGATTGTGTGGCCTCGTCCCAGATGTTCAGCCGATTCCAGACCACACCGAGATCGAAGTAACGCTTGAGCAATCCTACTACTGTGTGGTTATCCGAATGATACACAGTCGCCGAAGGCTCATAAACGATTTTCCAGCCAGCATCCAAAATCCGCTTGGCAATTCCAACGTCCTCGAAAATCTTCAATTCCTCTGGAAAGCCAGTCGATTCCCAGACGTCTCTGCGGATAGCAGCATTCACGGTCGAAAGGTGGTAGTAACGATAACCGAGTTCCTGCTTACGGCTAGGTTCTTTTACGATTCTGGCATCGCCATAAATCGCCGAAAGCACGGTACGCCGCTCCAAATTACAGTCGAGCTTCGGCAAGTGGCGCCCATATGCAGCTCCGATGGCAGTGTCTGAAAAATTCGAAATCAAAGCATTCAACCAGCGCGGCGACGTGGGGAACGCATCTGCATTCAAGTAAACCAAATACTCTCCTCGCGCCAGACTGGCAAGGTAGTTGCGGGTGCGTGCATGATGAAATTCATTCGCGGGGATACGA
The DNA here is from genome assembly GCA_963781385.1 of uncultured Acidobacteriota bacterium. GTDB lineage: Bacteria > Acidobacteriota > Terriglobia > Acidiferrales > UBA7541 > Acidiferrum. The sequence goes on from CAWAFN010000002.1 coordinate 173,376, forward strand.
TAGAGCCGTACCGGATAGCCTTCTACAATCTCAGGCGTGCCGTCCGTTGAACCGGAATCAACAAGAATGACCTCGAACTGCTTGTCGGATACCTGAGAGAACACTGAATCCAGACAGTTGCGAATGTTGAGAGCTTCATCCTTGGCGGGAATTAGAATTGATGTTTGAATCATCGGTTTATATGGCCTCCATCGTGACCATGCGTCAAAAACCAGTTCGGTTGCTTCTAAGCGTGCTAATACCCCGAATGCCCCGCCAGAGATCGAATGGGGTTATAGAGCCAGCTTCAGCGTTTTGAAGGACAAGATTTGTCAAGAAGTGATGAAAACCTTAAGCAGATGCCAGCGCCAACCGGAGAACCTCGGATGTTTTTCGCGCCGTCTCGGTCCACGTATATTCCTGCGCGCGATTTAACCCACTTTGCCGCAAATCGGCTCGCATCTCCGAACTTTCCACGAGCCGTCGGATTCCATCGGCGATGGAACCTACGTCCAGCGGATCTATCAAGACTCCAGCCTTTCCGACAACCTCCGGCAAGGAGCAGACGTTCGACGTCAAGACAGGAGTTCCACACGCCATCGCTTCGAGCGGTGGGAGGCCAAACCCTTCATAGAGGGATGGAAAGACGAACGCTAGCGCGCCACGATACAATTCAGCCAGATTTTCATTATTTACAGTCCCTAGAAATTTCACGCTCTTGCCCAAATTTGAGTGATGCATTTCGGCCGCCAACTCAGGCGATGGCTCGCCGGTCATCACCAGGCTTACGTCTTGACGCACTCCGGAAATGCCGTAAGCCTGTAACAATCTGGGGAGATTCTTGTGGTGCTTATGACTTCCGACATACAGCAAATATGGATAGCCAGGCTCATATTTTGGACCTTCGGCAGTGAAGGGTTCTCCCACACCGTTTCCAACATTAACTATTTTTTCGGCATCCACTCCAGCCCAGGTCGCGATTTCTCCTTTCGAATACTCGGAGACCGTAAGGACAAAAGCTGCTCGATGGCAGGCAGGCTTTATTACGAACTGGTAATAGGCGCGCTTCAACGCATTCGAGTTGTCCGGCACACAAAGATGGTTTAAGTCGTGCAACGTAAATACAAACGGCTTGGGCCATCCCAGAGGTGAGTTATATCCCGGGCTGAAAAAGATCTCGGCTCTCTCCCGCCGAAGATCGAACGACAGGAGAGCGGGGTCAAGTGGATGCCACGGCCGCCGCTCCCGTTGGAACTCCCGCAACCCCAAAATCGATTTGGCGAGTTCAGCTGCGAATCGGCCAATACCGTGCGGTCCAATCCACCGCGCGTCGTAGAGAATTTCTTTCAATCCAGTCTCCAAGCTCGCCGCCCCATAAGGTGAAACACTAGAAAATTTATTAAGATTTCCCCACTTGATCGGCTTTCAAAGGCCTACCAATTGAGTCAAAACTCACAAATCGCGGCCGCCGGCGGAAGTGCGCTCCGGGAAAAAATCGAGAACGTGGAGTTGATTGGCCATTTCAAAACGGTGCATATCGTAGCCTTCAGGAGCGCTCGGCCATCCACACAATCCGGGCGTCCAGACCGCTGGGCCCGCGAACGACGCTGAGGCGCAGGCCCGCCGCATTGACTACTTCCGAAAGATCTGGCCCGACGTCCCAAAACGCCAAGATTCCGCGTGGCGAAAGCGGATCGAGATGATAGTCAGGCGGCTCGTAGTGGATTACCTGCCCTTCCACGATTGCCGCACGCCTTCGGGTCTTCGGCCTCGGCGGGACAGTGAATAGGTGCGCCTTTCCTGGTTTCAGCACCCTACGCGATTCGCTAAACGCACGCTCCAGTGCCGGTACGTGCTCGAGCACGTCTGAAGAAACGATCAGGTCAAATGATTCATCCGGAAATGTAAGTTGGGTGATATCCTGGCACAAACTGCCATCCGGACGAGCCGTGCCGTTCTGCTCAGTCGCCTCATAGTAGGTGCGCACGTGCTCACGCGCCTGCGATAGAATTTTAACCAACGGCGAATGTGGATCAAGCTCGAGCACTCGCATCTCGCGAAGCGAACTACCGTACCGGCTCTTTACCTCTTGCGCTAAGAGTTCATAGCGTTCGTTGGCTGAGCAAAAAACGCAAGTCCGGAATTCGCTTCCTCGCCCGTTGCAGACGAAAACAGTCAATCTTTCGCAACATCGGCACTTTCGAATCCGCCAAAAGCGGACTTCGGCGAGATAGGCCGGCAGCACCGAAAATACCTTTCGGATAGTGGCGCCAATTCCGAAGCGGCGAACGTGTCTGATAATCTTTAGTAATGCCATATAAATTCCACTGCGATGTCAATGTCCAGTGGCGGTGAATTCATGGGACCGGCACCGCGGAACCCGCGACATGGTTGGATAGTGGTCGTCGTTCCCTAAAGGTCGTACTAGCGGTCATGGTTGAGGCGAAACGCAGAAGGACTACCATCAGTAGCGCCCCCGGAAGGAACCATCCCAAGCCGCCGACCGGAAAAAGGGACACGTCGGCCAAAAACACAACCATGAAAAAGTCAGCAGGGTGATGGGTGAGACGTAGTCGATTGACGAAAATTCGCCCTAGCCACCCTCGAAACGCCGAAAATAGAATGACGTAAAAAACCGCGAAATCCCCAAAATCGGCGTACTGCACGCCGATACCGAAGGCAGGCGCGCCAGCGTCGGCGTCTAGCTCCTTTGGATAAAATTCATCGTCAAGGCGCATGGGACCAAAGTTCTTGGGCTTATTGGGCATGAGAGCCCGCGGAATAAGGGCAATCGTGTTGGCCTCAATAGTCAATCGACCATACTGCAGGGGCATATTAGAATCGATAACTAGCATGGCGTTCCGGGTATAGTCAGAATATTGACTGATGGACTCAACCGCTTCTTTCGAGCTATCTCCCAGCGTCATGGTTCCCGCAAACAGCAGCAATACCAGAAGCCCAATCGTAAAACACGCCAGCAATGTACGTACCATGCCCATTTTTTTCCCCGCTCCGTAGACGTAGAAAAGGGCGAGCAGAAAAATCATGTTCAGCACATGGCCTTTACTGCCATGAAGTACAAGCAGCCCGGCGGCCACTGCGATCACTGCAGTCTTCGTGAGCCACGACCGTTTCGTAAAAAGGATGAGGATAACGGCAAGATAAGCTAGCATACTCGATAAATAGAACTGGATACCGAAGCCTGTTCGTGTCTGTGCGTAAATCTGCCTGGGATCGAGAAGGAATTCGCGGAACTCGATGAGAACCGGTACATAAAGCAGTAGTCCAACACTCAAAGAGGCGAATGATAAAAACGTGAATTTGCAATACGCAAATCGAAAGGGCAGACGAACGAGTCTCTCTTTCGCAAGAGTGTAGCCATAAACAAAGGCGATGTTCTCAGCTGCCAGCGCAACATAGACATACAGAAACGAGTACTTGGTGGCTTCTACTCCGAACAGGTGGGAATACAACCATGGAAACACGTAACTCGCTGGGGCGCTCACGACCAGAGAAGGAACCAGCAAGTTAAAATAAGTGCCTTCCCGTCTGCTCAACCACAGATAGGCTCCAATCGATAGCAGAAACGAAGCAAGAATGACCATATCTGCTGTTTCAATCGAAATCATGTACATTTTTTACCAGTGCGATTAGCTAGGTTTCACAGGCAAGAACAGCGCGGCTAAAATTGACGCAGAATTTTGCGTTCGTAAATTCGTTCGCGATACGTTTCTGGTTTATCTCTAGTAAATGCCCGTTGTCGTCTGTTTTTACTCGAGATAGTGTCATGGCCATAGCCTCGCAGTCGCCATACGGAAAAAGCCAATTTCGCGGGAGAAGTTCCGCCATACCATCCACATCTGAAGCAACAATCGGCAACTTACACGACATCGCCTCGAGCATAACCAATGGAACGCCCTCGAATTTCGACGGTATCAGCAGCATATCGATCCCCGAATAGATTTCCGTGAGTTTGTCGGTCCAAGGCAGTATCCGAACAATGTCTTGGAGTTGCACGCGTTCGATCAGCGCCTTCAGCCGCCCCTCATCTGGACCACAACCGATGAATAGAAATTTACAGCCCATCAATTGCGACCGATAACGCGAGATAGCCTGAACTGCAAAGTCCTGCCCTTTTTGTCTGAAGTCGATTCGGCCGAGAGTAGCCACTACGCAGTCATCACGGAGGACTCCATGAGTATTCCGGAACATTTCTCGATCTTGGTTCCGGCTAGCTCTCATTTCCACTCCGTTTTGGACTACTACGACGTTCGAAATGGTTCCTCGTGCGAGGAGCATTCGGCGCGTAGTCTCGCTGATGGTAATGATCTTGTCGGGTAACGTATAGAAATAACGATTTATCCTTTCGCGAAATGCCGCCGCGAGCGGTTTCCCGCATATTGATATGTGGTGTGCCATCGGGATATAGGTGACGGTCCGCAATCCTGCTCTCTTGGCAGCCAATAGGCCTAAACTACCGCTTTCGATTCGGCCTTGAGAAACTACCACCACATCTGGTCGAATACGCTTCATTGCAATTCCGATGCTGTTGACCAGCCATGGGCTTAACAGCGTTCGTAGCGTCTGCAAACTCCGCGACCGGATCTTCAACGGCCACAGCTCAAAATTTCGAGACATATTCTTGATCTCGGTAAGTCTTTTCGACAACTTTTTGTTTCCCTCGTAAAACGCGAAAACCACATTTACCGGCTGTTGCTGAGTGGCCAGATAACGCGCTACTTCCACCGTTAGTGCTTCATGGCCGCCGTAGTCGACGGTGTCACTGTAGAAAAGTACGCGTTGAGAATTCCGCCCTGAACCGAACCTCAAGTGGAAACTTCGGCGGGTATAGAAATCTTTTCTGCGATCAGAAAGAATCCGCCCGCAAAAAGATTCGGCCATTTTCGGGCCAAGACTCTAATTGCAGGGCCGCCTCCCCATTTCTCGAACAACGCTCGGCACGGGAATGACCAACAAATCTCCGAACGATCTTCGACGATTTTGAATCCTGATGCGTTCAGCAATCCACCAATACCGTTTCGCGTAAAAAATCGTAGATGCGGATTGTCCCATTCGCAATTGCTTGGGAAAAACCTGTGAACATCGATGTCATGTCCGAGCAAGATTTTCAGTCTGCCAGTCAGATCAAAATGATTCGGCACATTGATAACAACCCGACCATTCGCTTTCAGAACTCGATGGATTTCGCGCATCAAGTGCAGGGGATTAACAAGATGCTCGAGTACGTCCAGACACAACACCCAGTCAACGCTTCCATCGCCGACGGCCAATGACCGCTCGAGGTCGCCCTGGCGAACATCCAATCCGTGGGCCGTAGCTTGGGAAACTGCGGCTTCGAGTCCTTCGATGCCCGTCACTTCATTTTCTGCTTCAAAAATCCTCAAATTATTGCCAAACCCGCAGCCGGTTTCGAGCACGGCGCAACCAACAATATTGTAGACAACTTTTATATTCGACAATTCACGAAGAATATGCGCTCGTTCGTGTTCGTCCCTCTCAAGAAGCTGCACGGAATAATTAATCGCCCGATCGAAATCAGACATTCCATGTTCAGCGGGCGAAGCCTGGCTGTTCAATCGCAGGTCGCTCATCTTTGCGCCCATATTGTGTAATTGGCGGGAGAGAGTTTCGATTTCGTTAAGCTGTCGAGTGTCATGCCAATGAGATTTATCAAGCATCTCACCGGGACGGTCAGTCTGCTCGTCATCTTTAGATTTATCGCCAGAAAAATTTGCGCCCAATCTCCGCCGTCTTCTCGAATCTTCCAGCGCGTGAATCCGGCCTCAGTCAGCAAATGGGCGAATCCGTGCTTTGTGAATCGATAGTAGTCAAATGGCTCTTCATGAAGAGGCCAGTACATTGGACCCGTCAAGACCAAACAGCCTCCGGGCTTCAAAACTCGATACAGTTCGTGGAGCATTTGATCCGGCCTCGCGACATGTTCGACCACCTGTGTCGAGAAAACGATATCCACTTTCTGCTCGCAAATTGGGATATGGCAAGCGTCTCCTAGAAGATCCGGTGAACTGTCCTCATCGGATCGATCCATTCCAATGTAGCAAGCATTTCCAAAACGCTCTCGATATGGTTTGTGCCCACATCCCACGTCGAGTACAACGGGAACGGATGGTCCATTCATTGCGTGCAAGGCGTCTTCAATCGACTTCTCGATGTTTGGCCAAAGACTTCTATTCACCAAGTAGTCACGCTGCCATATCCTCAGTCGCCTACGACGGAGTCGATGAGTGTGCATTTATGAAGTGTCCGCGCAAATCTGGTTCGAGAAGATAGGAGCCGAGAACTATCGTGCCGGCAGCGGCGTATACCGTCCATGCATGTGATGTCGGTATCGAAGAAACCTTCGTCACCAAAACACCCATCAGTGTTGCAAAAAGGGCGAAGACCACGCTCGGTCTCAAAGTGATTTCCCTACTGACATCAGCTATCAACGACCACGTATTTTCGTGCAATGAAACCATGAAGAGCCAAAGGCCAAACCAAACGAAAATCGCGTAACTCCATGCGAGTCCTGACGGCCCGAAAGCCTTAGCAAATACAATCCCGCCTATCAGTTCCGCAGCCGTCCAGATCACATTGACAATACCGAAAGCCGCTCCGCCCCGTTGAACCATGGTCAGGGGCCCGAGTGGCGTCGTGGCCATCCCTGGAATCATCCTCAAGAAAAGAAGGGGCACAAGAGTAAGTGCAGGCTGCCATTTGCCGTGTAAGAACTGACGATTCACAGTTGGAAGCAGGAACCAAACGGCAAACAGCACTGGCACAGTCAGCATCGTAAGCATCCGGATCTGGTAAAGACATCGCGGCCATCGCTCCTTGAAGCTCCCGGCTCTAGCCAGAAGCGGTAGCGAAACGCGGGCGGAAATCTGCGCAAATATCTGCGAACTTACGAGACAAACCTGCAAAGCCCAAGCGTAGTATCCGATCCATTCTTTACCGAAGAGCGGTCCAATAAGCAGCGTATGAAGATTGTCACGTACTACGGAACTTAACGTTCCAATCTGTATCCAGGCGCCTTCCCGCAAATGCTTGACGCTTCTCGAAAGCGAACGCACCGAACCTGCGAAAACATTGATTGGATGGAACTTCGCGAGAATTCCGGACCTTAGTATCCTTGATAGCAGCAGCGCCCAAAAGAACGAATAGATTCCGGCTCCCGCGAAAACCAAAAATATGGCTGGACCGCCCCGCTCGACAATGGTTCCGAGGGACTCTATCCAAGCGACATGCTGATACTGTAGATCTCGTTCAAGCTTCGCCGTCGGAAGCGTAACGAAAGGATAAAACAGGAGTACGGTGCTGACAAAAAGCACTACAAATTTTGCATCATGCGTAATACCGGGCCGGAGCAGCAAAATCCATTTTGCACTTACAGCCGAGAGCACAATCAGACCCACGGAAACCGCAATCATCAATACCGCTATGCTCGCTTCCTCGTCGCGCTCAAGTTGTGAGTGCAACTTGATAATCGTAGTTTTTAGCCCACCGTCGAGTATGAGTGAAAGGAGCGTCGAGGCCGAAAGCGCAACCGCGTACAGACCAAACTCTTGGGGAGTGAGCAGCCTCGAATATACGAGAAATGACGCTACCACTGCCAAAATATTCAGGATGTTTGCGGCAAACAACCCAACGACGCGTCGCTCTATCTGCGTGGTAGGTATTTCCACGAGCGAATCTGCGCCCGCGTTGGCTTGCAGGACTACCTTGGGCTCATCTTCTAGAATGGAAGCTGTCCCTTTTATCGCCGTCAAATTAGTTCACCGTGGAAGCGGTCCAACTCAGTTCGATATTCTCGCAAAGATTGACTCTCATCGCGCTGCTGAAAAATCCGATTCGTCCAACTCCACCGCCAGCGACCGTTGGATCAAGTCCACCGATATCACAAATCGAGCTCCTGCCTTCCGCCGCACGACAATTCCAGTAAGTCCCGCCAGCGGGCCGGATTGGAGTCTCACCTTTCGTCCTGCTACTAAATAAGGATGAGGCTCGATCCGCAGTCCGTTGGATAAACTCGTACGCAGAGCATCTACTTCCATTGCTGAAAGCGCTGCCGGCACTCCGCCGAAACTGACTAGGTTCGCGACCCCTGGGATTTGCTGAACGCGCAACCGATCTCGCAGGGCCATTTTGACAAATACGTATCCGGCAAAAAGCGGCAGCTCTAATTTTACTTTCCGATCCTTCCATCGCCGCACACTGCTGTACAGCGGCAAAAAATGTTGAACGCTTCGCGCTTTCAATTGCTCAGTCACGCGCTTCTCGTGGTTGGCACTCGTATACGCCGCGTACCACTTCTCTTCGTAATAGTCCGGAGGCAACTCAAACCCGCAGCGGTCGGGAGCGGTCAACAGCGAATCATCGGACACAATGAAATTCATTTCCAACTGGTTTCACCTTGCGACGCCTGGCGCCCGATCACAGCTTCGCCCCGTCACTTACAGGGCAAACGTGACCTAACCCCTTACATTTCTGGTACTTAACAACGAAAACCGCCTAGCGCGGCCGTTGGTCTTCGTTTTCTTGCTCCGCGGCATTTCCATTCGCGGAACCTGAATCCAAATTCGTGTGGCCATGGCCGTTCGACTCGGCTCCGTGACCATTGCGCGAAAATCTGGGCAAACTGGTGTAAACGGTCGCGAACACTTCTTTCGCAAACATTTTTCCTGGACTGCTCGCTTGGATCGAATCCCATCGGCTCTTGGCGAGAATCCACGTAGTCCCGATGGCTACTCCCAGGAATGTTCCGAAAAGAGTAAAGATCGTGCGTGGGGGATAAGACTTTTTCGTCGGGACCACCGCGGCGTCCAGCACTTTGACGCTCGGAATTTCTTTCGCTTCTTGCACCTTGGCCATCTCAAATTGCTCAGTCAATAGTTCAAAAACCGTGGCCTGTATCTTTGATTTCAGGAACAAATCCGCGTACGTGACTCCCAATACCGGCAGTTTGCGAATCGATGGATAGAGCGCGCTGCTTTCTTTCGCGTTGCCTTGTCCGTCGTCGCCGCCCAACTCGTTCAACTTCTTTTGCAATTCATTCACTCGCGCCGCGGCGGCACGCACTCGGACGTTATTTGCCGTATAAATCTGTTGCAATCCGCTCAGCTCGGACTGCGCCGCGATGAGCCGACCTTGCAATAGACGCCGCTGCTTCGACCATGGCTTTGCCTTGCGCTGGGATGTCGATTGCCGAATTTTTGCTCGCGAACTCGCTAAAATTCTTCGCGGCTGTGTCCATTTCTCCTTTCACTGTTTTCAGCCGCTCTTCCAGAAAAATGCGTTCGCGCCGGGCCGACGACGTACTTACCTGCGCCACCAGCCGATCGAGTTCCTCGACATATGCTTGAGCCATTTTTGCTGAACGCTCGGCGCTCCGGTCCGCGACACCGATGGTGATAATTCCGCTTTTGCGGTCTTCGGATACATCCGTGCGCTCGGCCAAATCTTTGCGCGCATCCTCAATCTTCGAATCCCCATAGACGCTCTTCAGATTGAATTCTTCGATTAACCGATCTTGTACAGTCTGGCTTCCGACTACCCCTACAAACAGCGCTCCGGAACTTTTGACTCCGAGGAGGTCTCCTGCCATCCCAGCAAATCCTCCCATTCCGCCCTTTCCTGATAGCGCCGCCAGCAATCCCATTCCTGCAGCGGATTGGCCATCCGGCGGCATCAGGCGAGTGAGAGCGTGATACCGGTTGGGGATCAGAATCGCAATCAACGCGCTGGCGGCAAACGCCACAACTGTTGCTCTCATCACGAATTTCCGTTGCGCCCACAGAATCTGCAGATGGGGCAGCAACTGGGGCACAGCCGGCTCCGGCTCGAGGAGTAGCTGACGGTCTCGAAGTTCCTCGCCATTCACTTCTGAACGGAGGACTGGTGCCGGTGCTCTTCCGGTTGAGCTCAATTCGGCCTCGCCTCTCCCGCCGTGCTCGGGTCTTCCCTATGGAACGATGGGCGGAAGATTTTTTGCGGCTGAATTTGTATTCCTATCGAAGCTGAAACGTCTCGTTGCGCTCCCGGTTGAATAATCGGGAACAGCCAGCGCTCGTATTGCACCGAACTTGTCACGCCCAAACTCGGCGTCGGCCAGTAGTCCGCCCGTACGCCAACGTCGGTCAGCGTTCCGCCTCCCGGAACAAATTGCTGGCTTACTTTCTGATGCCTGAAATTCACCTGTACCCGATTGCGCGCGCTAAGCCAGTAGTTCGCCCACGCTTGCGCGCCCTGCCCTTGACGGCCGATCCAGCTCCCTAAGATCTGCCCGTTGTTCGTATAACCTTCTTTGAATCTGAAATTGAAGTAATAAAATCCGTGGCTCAGCGCGCCACCCGCCGGCACATCCGTGTACACGCCTTCAACTCGCAGATCGAGCTTTGGCATTTTCGGCAAACGCGAAAAGTACAGTCCTCCTCGAATTGCCGAACGATCCCAGTAAGCGATCGGAGTGAATTGGTCCTCAGCGAACGCATCGCCGTAGAAAGTCACCCAGTTGCGCAAGAGCGGTAAGCGGTAGGTCCAATCCATTCCCGATCGGCGGTCGCCAGGATCCTGCGGACTTCCAGGCAAGCCATTTCCTGACCCGAAAAAACTGTGTCCAAACGTTCCAAATGTCAGCGGGACTCCAGGACCGCCCATGATCGTGGTTCTGGAGAAACCAAATTCGAAATTGCGTGTCGGCTTGAAGCTGAATCTTTCGCCGTGAATAAATGGCTGCGGTTGATATTCCACATCAAAGCTTCCTGACGTCGCGAAGTCTGGTCCGGCCGTGAAGTGTTGCCCGCTCAGCTGCCCGAAGAATGCTTCCAGACGCATCGGCCCCAGAAACCAGGAAACGACTGGAATCGAAAGCGGTGTTACGCGATTCAAGCGGATCATGTCGATGGGCGCGGCGTTATCGTCAAACATCAGTGAGCCGCCTTCACCGGGACCCCAGTCGAGGCTCTGCTGCCCAAAACTGATTTCCCAGTTGGCAAGAGTCAGCCCAACATAGGCATCCAGCATGCGAAATTGTTGCACCGAGGAAGTGCTGCTGGCCGGCGGAATGCCCGGCAGTTGATCGGCGTTGGCGATGAACTGACGCGCACTGAGCGGCAGCGCGCTCACCGACGGCGCTGTCTGCAACTCACCGCGGAAATAGCCTGACCACGGTCCCGCTGTTGTGTAAAAGGAAAATCCAGTGGATGAGTTCCAGCCTTCGCCAAACGGCCGACCAAAATTATTGATTTGGGTTTCGGCGAAGTGGTAGCCGTCTTGAAGAGGCGTTCCCGAGATCCCGCCCATATTGGTATAAACAGACTCGACTCTGGCTTGCGGGCCAGTCGAATCCGGATCGAGTTCCGGCGCAAATTCTTTTTCTAGTTGCCGATAAATTTCACCGGCCGGAGAGTCCGTGAACGCGACGCGCTCGCCCGCCTCGCTCACCAGCCGCGCACACTCGCCACGAGTCCAGGGCCGCATTCCGGCGAAAGCACTGTCAATCACGCCCATTCCTTCCAACCGTTCAAACGCCGGATAAATCCAGCTATCCAGCGGAACGTAGGGCGAACCCCGGAATCCCGGAGACGGGTCGGCAAACAATTGATGCGCGTGATTGCTCCAACTGACCCACTGATCTCCACCCAGTTCAGGATCGTGGTGCCGTCGGTAAACGGTAAGGGCGGAAAACTCTCCGAGCAGTGATCCGATCAGAACATCGGACGGAAAATGATCTCCTGCCCTGACGCGAGAATAAGTAACCAGGCCCGCAGCTCCGTACACCAGCAATTTGGTCAGTGGGCCCGGGTACTCGTGTGCAATCACGCTCGCGATGGACCACGCTGCGGCCGCGTGCTCCGACGGGAACGAAGTCCCGCCGCGAAAAAAAGCGCCCGATCCGTCTCCCTGAAAGGGCCGTTCTCTGCCGAAGGAATATTTGCTGGCTTCGCTGATCACCAGACTGTTCAAAGCCGCTTCACCCGCAAGCAGCCCCGTTTCTCTCCAGTGCGAATCATGGTTTTTGTAGCTGAACGCCCACATCAACGCCGCTCCACCCGCAAGGCCCGCCACTCCGGCGTTGGAAATTGTTGAATACCGAGACATCGTGTTGGGATCATGCGAAATATGTCGCGCCACGTCGGCATCGCTGACAAACAATCCCGCCGTAAGTCCGCTTACCGGTACCAGCCACACGCTGTCTTCAAATCGCAGTTTTTTTGGACTAGTCCACAAGTCTTTTTGATCTAGAGCAACGTCTTTCAGTCGCTCGCTGAACCAGTTGTGTTCCTTCGTCGGTGCAGGCTCCAGCGAAAACCCCACAGTCTGTGAACGCGAATTTTTTGTCGTGGCAGTCATTTCACTTTTCTTTGGTTCCGGCTTATCAGGTTTCGCCTCCTGCCCTCGCGTCGCCCCTGCCAGTACCAGAATTGCCCCTAGCACCACTAAACTCGAACTCAACCTCGTTCGCGTACTCCACTTCATGGATGGAGGTAGGCCACAGCTAGCGCAACTGACGTCGCCAACTGTGCCGCCTGGATCACAGTCGTGAAGTTAGGTCCGCCAACCTTTGGCGCCTTTTCCGGAACCACGATTGTGTCGCCCGGTCGCAATGCTGCACTGAACGGATCGCCTGACCACCAGCCAGCCCCATTGTTCTTTGCTGAAATCACGGAGCCATCCGCTCGAATGACAAACACTGCTTTCTTGTCCGCCATCGGAGTTAGTCCGCCAGCCTGACTCAAGTACCACTTTGCGGAGCGGTCGCCCTGTTGGCTGATTGCGGTAGGGTTGAAAACTTGTCCGGTCACCAGCACCGTATTCGGGTTCTTCGGAATGAAAAGTACGTCGCCATCGCGAACCGCGATGTCTGCAGCAGTGTTCCTCCACTCACTGATGCCTTTTTGAATGTGAACGACGACGCGGCCCGTGGGTTCACGTGTCGCAAGCTCAGCCAGCGTCGCGTCCGTCTGCGATATCGCCGTCAATTTTGCGTTCTTTTGATCTGGATCGTTTTCCGGAAGTGTCTTCAGCAACACTTTTTCCGACTTGATTCTCGAGATCAGGTCCATCTGCGATTTCATTTCGATTTCGCGCACATCTCGCCGCAGCAGCAGCGCGCCATACGGATATGCGTGGCTGGTATAGCCGCCGGCCCTCTCGAGTACCGAACTGAGACGCTCTCCTGGCTGAATTCCGTAGGTCGACGGATGCATCACTTCACCATTAACCTTGATCGATGCACCGATATCTTTCCATCCAGGTACTTGCCGGATTGCCAGCACGTCGCCACCTCGCAGCGGCACGTCTTCAGTCGGGTTTCCGTTCGTTATCGACGCGAGTGAAATTTGCAGCTGCTCTGCCGGCCCTCCCGCCGCTGCGTATCGGGTCAGATCTGCCGATTTCGTGTCCGCGCTGCGTTTCAGTCCTCCGGCTGCTCGAATCAAATCTTCCGCCCGCATATTCCCTGTGTAGGGATAACGGCCCGGCTTCGCGACTTCGCCCGTAACCTCAACCGTGCTCGCATCCACGCTTAAAGAATTTTTGTGAATCAACAGACGATCCCGCGGTTGCAGCAAGATATTGTCAGGACCGCTGCCATTCAGCGCTTCTTTCAAATTCACGCTGAAAATTTTTGACGTCCCGTCCGGGATTGATCCGGAAAAGTTGCGCTGTCTCAACCGAAGCATTCGGCCCCAAACCTCCGGCCAGGAATATTGCGTCGCGAAGCGATGCCTGTCCTGAAGTTTGATACGTTCCCGGCGCGCGGACCTCTCCGCTCACGGACACGGTCGGAGGTGGTTCGAAATCGAACCTGCTGAATACTCGAATGGTGTCCAACGGCTCCAGCGCCGGAGCCGACGCCGGATCTTTCAGCGCCGATGCCAGGTCGAAGCTGACTACATTCGGCCGGTAGTCCGGAGGACTCAGTCGAATAATCTCGCCGTAATGCGCCGCGGGCTCCGGGAGTAAATCTTTATAGGAGCCAACGATGTCCGTCAGCTTGATTCCACTGTGATATGAATATTTCCCAGGTCGCAGGACATGGCCTTGTAGGTAGATCGTGTCCTGGTTGTATGGCGCGATGGGGAATATGTGAATCTCATCGCCATCCTTAATTTTGAAAGACGCAAGCTGCGCCTCGCCTCCGCCATCCTCGGAAAGATCCAGACTCAGCATGGTGCGCTTCTCGTGCGCGTCGAGCCGCTGCACTTCCACGTGCTTCAACGTGGCTGCCGGAAGTATTCCACCTGCCAATTCGAGCGCGTCTGAAAGGGACTTCTCGTCCTGCAGTTCGTAAATTGCCGGACGCCGCACCATCCCGGTAACAGTGACCTGCGGACCGAGCGGTGGAACCATCAGCGTGTCGCCGTTTTCAAGTTTCTTTGCATCCGGAGTTACGCCGCGCAACAGCAAATCGTAAGCGTCAACTTCTTCCACCAACTGCCGACCGTGATAGTGTTTCAGCGCGCGCAGCGATCCACGCCGCGTCACTCCGCCGGCCGCGACCAGCGCGTTGAGCGGCGTCGAAAGCGAGCTGATGTCATACGCGCCCGGCTCGCTTACTTCTCCAACAACGTAAACTCGCACCGTGCGCAGCTTAGAAATGGAGACATCCGCCGATGTGTCGCGATATTGTGTTGCCAGCGTTCGTTGCACCAGCTGTTGCACGTCGCCAAGTGTTCTTCCGCTTACTTCTACCGGTCCCGCTTCCGGCAGCGCCACTCGTCCTTGCCGGTCCACCACTCGCATCATCCGAGTCGATATTCCACCCCATAAATCGATGGTCAAACCATCGCCGGGGCCAAGCACATAATCCGGTCCGACCGGCAAATCCATTGGTACTGATCGTAAATCCCGCAGCCCATCGCGAAATACCTGCGCCCCGAATCGTTGCGGGTTCCCGTTCCGCGAAGGAGCTTGAACATACAAATCGTAAAGTGACGGAATATCTCCGTACGGCGTGGGCCGGTGAATTGTCTCGGCCGGCACAAAATCCCTGCGCGAACTTGTCGCGAATTGCGAAATCCTGCGCGATTGTCCACAACATCGCTCGAGCGCCCACTTCGGGAGTTCATTTCAGCGCCGGAATCAAAGCTCTGCAATCCTTGCGGAGCGGCCGGCCTCCCCTGCGATAGCGCAGCCAGCTCCAATTGATTTCCATTTTGATTCGCCGACGCCAGCGAGTCCGGCCCGTTCTTCATCTCGGCCTGCAGCACCGGATCGCTATTTGCCTGATAACCGAATGGAAGATCGGCCGCATTCATCAAGCCAGAATCGACTCCGACGGAGGACTGGGCTCGCAATATCGAATTCCCGGAACTGCCGGGTCCTTGTTGATCCTGATCCGCCGGCTGGCGATAATTTCTGCTCGGCGAGTTCCCGTTGATATCTCGGTCGCCGGTCCGGCGCGTGCTCCCGCCTTCAGCGCACCCTGCCTCGTCTGGATTCTCGAGGCCATTCTCAGGGTGGCAATCGTAATTTGCCCCTGCTCTTTTTTCGTTCGTCGTCTCCAGTTGAGTTCGCTGCTGCACTTCTTGCGATTCAATACGCACCATTTCCTTGGCGCGTTCTTTCAGAAGAAACTCCTGCTGCTTCCCTAAATCAGAATCGGGGTTCAGGCTAGGTTTCAAGTAGCCGTATTTCTGTACCAATCTCGTCGCGATCGAACGAAATTTCACATCGTCCGCCAGCCGCTGGTAGACTGCAGCGTCGGTCAAATCGTTATCCGCAATCACCTGCCCGTTGTCGCTGGCCTCTTTGGCAATCCAGCGCTTTAGCTCTACGAGCAAGCCGGCGTCCTGCAAGAGAACCGCTTTTAGTTCCGCAGGCGACGCCGCAACCCGGTCGAGGTTGTCTTTGGCGAGTTCTGACATCACCTGCCTGGATGCAGCCGGCACGTCCTGCGGAGCAGTCCTCGACGGTTGGCTCTGTGGTTGGCTCTGCGGTCGCCCTTGCGCCGCACAAACTCCCGCTCCGGCCAGCATCGCGATCGCGATGCTGGCATTTATGCACAAAATGGCCGGTCGCCGCATCCTCATGACACTTCCTTCGTCGGTGCGGCTGTTCCTCTTACGATGTTTAGAATCGCTTCTTCCGACGCCTCAATCACGCTGCGATGAATATTGAACGAAGCCCAGTACTTCACCGTACGGTCGCTGTGCGCAGCTACTGCGATAATCCGAACTTCTGGATGCAAACGCAAAATCGTGTCGCATACCGGTGGCCTGCGGTCTGGATCGTCGAGCGCGATAAACAGAAAATCTGGATGCGTCTCGTCGACCTGTCCCAGAATGTCTCCCTCCTCTGCAACTTCGCCTACGATGCGAATGTCGGGTTGGTCGACGAATGTCTCAATGATGATCTCGCGCATCAATTTAGGGCGATTGGCCACTAGCACTCGTATCTGCCGTTCCATACATCTCCCTCCACCGCATTCTTCGAGAAGAATTGCAGCAGTCTCTTTTTTTTCTGGATTTCCGGTAAGGTCTAAAAAAGACACCAATCAGACGGACTCAAACCCGCCTACTGGTAGGAACTAGGCAGGGCGACGTTGGCACTAGAAATGGACTAAGGAGGTTCTCAACTGAGACCGTAGTACCGGACCAAGACTAAAATAGGGATAGCTGGAGGACGTAGCTGATTAATATCAGCCGAAGCGCACGTCTCTCTGTATTTGGCATTCGAAAAGTTTCAGAAATTTGCATCGCAGGAACTCTGGAAATCAAGCCTGCGGCAAGAATCCCTTTGCTCGCACAACCTCGACTGCCTCTTGACGGCTATCCGCTTCAACGTTTCTCATAATTCGGTAAACGTGATTCTTCACGGTGAATTCGGAGAGATTCAGCTTCGCGGCAATTTCTTTGTTGGTGAGACCCTTCGCGACCAACCCGATCAGTTCACGCTGCCGATAGGTCAGTCCTACCTTTTGGGACGCAGTTTCCTCATCCATCCCTGAGCGCTCGCGAAATTCCTGCGCTACGTACCTGAACAACGCCAGACACAGGTGCGGAGGACATACTGCCTTGCCTTCCGCAACTCCGTGAATCGCCGCAATGATCTCCGCGGACGACGCGTCTTTCAGCAGGTAGCCCCGCACACCCAACCGCACCGCTTTTAGGAATGTCTCTTCATTATCGTCCATTCCAAATAAGACTATTTTCTTCTGAAGTCCGTACTCTTTTCCGTCTTCGTCGATTTCGCTCGCATAAACCGCTGTGAGCGAGTCGAGCAGCAACACATCACAGCCCGCGGGCCTCGAATTTTCTTTCCATGGCTGCAGTTCTGCATCTTCGCCTGCAACCGCAATTCCGGCTCGTTTTTGAAACAGGCGCACCAAAGTTTCGCGAAGCAGCCTGTTTTGTACGACCAGATATACACCTATGGGGACATTGGGACCGGTACTAATGTTCTCTCCTCGGAGAGGATATAGCTCCTCTGAAAATCGCCTGGTCGATCTCGAAGCGCCTTAACTTCCTCAATCCTAATAGATTATTTTGGTGCACCTTTTGTCAAGTACAATCTACAGCATTTACATTATTGAAATATGAATAGTGTCGAGCGAAACGCGGCGGGAGGGGTTCGCTTGGGCCAAAACCCGGCTAGGAGGAGGAACGACACTCGCAGGTTAGGCACCACACAACATTCGAATCAATAACGTATTCGCTGTACCTTTTCAAGTTACTTCAAATAGCCAATCCCTATGTTACAGGATTGTCTTTGTGATGTTTTTTGAGCGACCGTGGCCTGAGAAGCGATTCAGGATAAAAAGGTTGGCTGAAGCCGGGCAACTGGCAGAACTACCAGCAAATCAACGGCTCGCTACCGTTATTCCCCGATCGAATCGAACTTCGCCTGTTTGGCTTTCGTAATCGTTTTGCCATGTTTGTCCACTACTCGTACTTGGTTGGTGCTGATATCTATCCCCGTGACGATTGCGTATGCCTTGTGCTCTTTGTGTTTGACCTTCAGCACCCACGCGTTCGGAAACTTTCGGCGCGCTTTTTCTTTCGCATATAGCTTCAGAACGGCTTCGGGTAGCTTGACCTTCAGCTTCTCGTTCACCACGTATTTCGCTTTTACGTTCTTGAAGCTCGGGTCATCGGTGATGGAAACAATCCCGGTGAGTTTGAAATCGTTCGCTGTAAGCCTACTCATGAGTTGCTTCTCCTTCTCAATCCACGAGCCTGCAAAACTAAAGCGCAGCGTAACACCAACTCTTGCATCTTTCATCGTGCGTTTAGTTACTGCACAGCGCATTCCGTAGGCGCTTCCGGCAAGGACTAGGTTTTGCGATCCGGAGCCACAGTCGATTTAATTCACTCAGGCGTAACTCGCCGAAGTGCTGCGATTCTTCTCGCTGCGCTCGCGAGTCACTTTCTCCAGATAGCCGCTCTCGCGAAATGCGCTCATCGGATCTGCCGGCAGCTTCCGCGCCTTTCTCCATTCCCGAATAGCTGGGCGGACGTCTTGCCAAAACGCGCCGCGCAACGTTTCCTCCGCGTCGACCAGCGCGCATTCCTGTTGCAGCCGTGCGAGCCTTTCATGGTCCACGAGCGCCGCGCGAGCAACTAGTTCCTGCGCGGTGCAGACCGTCTGGATCATGGCTTCGATTTTGCCTTTGAGGTTGTGACTTTGGTCTACCATATACGCAATGAGCGCAGTCGATTGCGTCTCCCACTCAAACATCTGGATCTCGTGAAAGATTCTGAATATCTGATAAGGGTCAATCGAACCGAGCGTCAGGTCATCGTCGGCATACCGCCGATCATTAAAATGAAAGCCTCCCATCATTTTCTGGTGAAGAAGCCACGCCACAATTTGTTCTATATTTTGCGCTTGGTAGTGATGGCCGGTGTCAACCAACACGAACGCCTGCGGTCCGGCACTCCTGGCCAACAGCAGCGCCATTCCCCAGTCGGCAATGTCAGTGTGATAAAACGCCGGTTCAAACGGCTTGTATTCAATCAACAGTCGCTGTCCCGGCTTTAGGGCCGCATGAATTTCTTTCAGGGCCTCCTCGAAAAACGTAATGCGCTTGCGAATATTCTGCGTGCCCGGATAATTGGACCCATCTGCAAACCAGGGTGAAATGTCCGGTGCGCCAAGGGCTTCGGAGATCGCGACGCAGTCAAGTATGTGCCGGATCGCCATGCGACGGATCGAAGCATCCGGGTTTCCCACAGACCCGTATTTATACTCCTGGTTCTGAAAAATATTGGGATTGATCGATCCTGGACGAATCGAGAATTCCTTGGCGAGCGATTCAACCTTGCGAATATCGTTCAACCCACCAGGCAAGTCCCACTGAACATGAAGCGCCATGGTCGGGCACGCTCCCGTGAGCGTGTGGACTTGCGAAGCATCGCTGAATTTCTCTTCGATTGTGGTCGCTGCGGCCGCTTGAATGAATTTCCCGAAGCGCGTGCCGGTATTCGCAAATCCCCACGACGGCAACTCAATCTTGAACTTGTCGAGTGCCTTCCAGATCAGTTCGACCCCGCTATCTTTCATTTTGAGTCTCCATTTCGACGCGTGCCCCACCCGCCGACGGCAGCGCCGCATTGCCATCGCCGGGCTTCGCAACTGAGCCAGCATTTGCTGTGATCAACTCGGCCCACTTGGCCACGGATCTTGCGGTTACTCCGGAGGACGATTTCCAGTCCGAGTCGAAGCAGGCCATTTGAATCGCGAAGTTGCCGATCGTTGTGCTTTCCGTAGCCCCAATGGTGACTTCGAGCCCGGTCCGTTCTGCTGTCAACTGATTTAGCAATCGGTTCCGGCTTCCGCCTCCGACAATGTACAAACGCTTCAACTTCTTGCCCGTTATCTTTTGGATCGAGGCGAGCACATCGCCGTAACGTTTGGCCATGCTGTGAAAAACGATGGAAGCCAATGGAAAGATGGATCGTCGATCGTGCCTGAATGTCGGTTGCCCTAGTTTTTCGAGCTGTTCATTTATTTTCCTGATTGCATCTCCGGGCAGCATTAACTGAGGGTCATCTATATCGATCGTCGCCATCGGCGCCGGCAACGACGAACACCCTTCTATCAACTCTTCGAGCGAACACTGAAATCCTTGCGTCCGCCATTCCTCAAGGCACTGACGGAGTATCCACAAACCGTTCACATTTTTCAGGAAATAGAATTTCCCGCCTACTCCGCCCAGATTCGTGAAGTTGCTCTCCCGCGCCTCGTCTGTAACACAAGCTGAACCCAGAACGGTCCCCACCAGCGACCACGTCCCGGAACTGATAAACGCCCAGTCGTCGCCGATGGCTGGAATCGCGGCAATCGCAGAGGCCGTGTCATGACAGGCGGGGACGATCACTTGGGCCTCGCGGAACCCCGGCAAATCGGATATTGCTCCGTGCACAGGCCCGAGCACCGAACCGGTGGGCACAATCTTGGGAGCGGCTTTGTCGTCAAGGCCGAGTTTGCGAAAGATTTCTTGGCACCACGCATGAGATCCCATCTCCACCAGACCCGTATGCGTTGCGTTCGTGAATTCGCTGACCAGCTTTCCGCTAAGTCTGTACGCAATATATTCAGGTAGGTTTACCCACCGAAGGCTCCGATCGCAGCCAGCGGTCTTGTCTGCATACAATTGATACAGCGTGTTAATGCGAAGAATCTGAATCCCCGTCAAGGCATATAACCGCGATGGAGGAAGTAGAGAATGAACGCTCGCTTCGGCGCGCTCAGTTCGAGCGTCTCGGTGACAGAATGGAGGGCCTACCGTGTTCCCTGCTTTGTCCAGCCGGACATAATCCACCGCCCAACCGTCCACACCAATCGACGTAATCCCTTCGGTTGCGATTTCAGAGCACCGTTCCAATCCACGCTGCAGGCCTTCATAGATGGCGCCAATATCCCAAAACAACTTCCCGTCATTCTGCACTGGGCCATTCTCAAAACGATGAACGACCTCAATCTGAGGAATCCCGCGATTCCAGCGAAGCAGCGATACCCGGCAACTTTGCGCACCCAGGTCCATCGCAACAAGAGCTTTTTGGTTTGCTTCTGGCGACATGTTGTTCGCTTGCCCTAATGCCTTCCAGCTGACGTTGACGAATGCGCAGAGGCTATCGCAGAAAAGCTTCCGTCAAACCTCCGTCCACTGGAATTAAATGCCCGGTCGTGCAGCGCGATTGCGGACCCGCAAGAAACAAGATTGCCGCAGCACAATCCTGTGGATCGATCGGTTGGTGCGTAAGTGTTCTTTGCGCGTAGAACTCCGCCAACGCTGCACGGAGTTGCTCGTCCGTAGCCGCTTCGTCAAACGGGATCGAATACTTTTTCAGCGAAGCAATCACGCGATGACGCGGAAACATCGTCGAGCCTTTGACCACGGTCGCTGGGCTGATCCCGTTTACTCGCACTTTCGGTGCGAGTGAAATCGCAAACTCACGCACCAGATGGTTCACCGCCGCCTTGCTTACGTCGTAAACTTCGCTGCCTCGTTTCGGCACCACCGCGTTAGCGGAGCTGACCAACACTACGCTTGCCGCCAGACCCTGCTCGCGCAAAACCTTGGCAACTTCTTCAATCAGACGATGATTCGCGGTAACGTTGATATCCAGCGTCAATGCCCACTGTGCGTCATTGATCTGCCCGTCGGGCGAAGACGGAAAGATTGCGGCGGTGTTTACGACAATGTCCAGCCCTCCATAGGTAGCAACGACTTCGTCGAGTGCTGTTCGGATCGATTCCCGATCTCGAATGTCGATCGCGATTCCGATCGCCGTCTCTTTACCAGCTGTCTTTTGTGCTTCGGCCGCAACTAGCTTGGCGGCCGCGAGATCTTTGTCAGCCACCACCACATGCGCTCCGCGCTGCGCCGCCATTAATACCGTTTCTCGTCCCACACCGTTCCCACCGCCCACGACGAGGCAAATCTGACGGCTGAGTTCTTTTTCCGGAGCCTGGCGCCGGATCTTGGCTTCTTCAAGTTGCCAGTACTCAATCCGAAACGCTTCCGATGGTGGCAGCGCAACATAATTCGAGTGCACGCTGAACGCCTCCGTCTTGGCAGCGGGACCGGCCTGCGGCAAAACGCGTGGCGGTTCGCCAGTACCGAGTGCACTCGCCCCCTCCATCACATGGATCGCGTTGGTATAAAATTCGCCCGTAATCCTTGATTCGGCCTTGTTCTTCCCGAAGCTGAACATTCCAATTCCAGGGATCAGAACAACGGTTGGATTTGCATCCCGAATCTTGGGTGAGTTCCCGTTCGCATACGTCTGATAGTAGCTGGCGTATTCTTCCCGATAAGTTTTCAGTGCCGAGTCCAAAGCTTCGCGGAAGCCTGCTAATTTTGCATTCGGAGTCCATGGCACGAACAGCGGACGGATCTTGGTACGAATGAAATGGTCGGGACAACTCGTCCCCAGATGCGCCAGGTCTCTCGCATCTACGGAATTTACGAATCGCAGCACTTCAGGTAGCGCACTGAACGACCCAACTAGCTTCTGTTTCGCACAAACCCGGCCACGGATTAACGGCAATACTTCGATCGCGAGCGCAACGTGATTGCTCAGCGTGGCAACGGCACTTCCACCGAAGAGCTTTTCTCCCCGCTTTTCCAGATGTTCCGATACGAACTGTCCCAACTGATCGATGATAGCGATGGTGCTAACGTAGCACTCTCGTTGGGTTTCGCCCCACGTGAACAGTCCGTGACCGCCTAGCACAATCCCGTCGCAGTCAGGTGTCTTTTGAACCGCCTCGCGCAGCATCATTGCCAGTTCAAAACCCGGTCTCTGCCACGGCAACCAGATCAGTTTGCGCGAGTACGCGCCATTAAATTCTTCCATCTTCTCCCGGCCATTTGCGGCCGCGGCTAACGCAATACCCCAATCCGGGTGCAGATGGTCAACGTGCTTGAAAGGAAGAAATGCGTGAAGCGGCGTATCGATTGAAGCCGCGACGGTGTTGTTGCCAAACGCGCATAGCGGGTACATCCCCACCATTTCGTCTTCGACCGCTACACCTTTATATATGCCATCTAGACCGAGCACCTTGTCGAGATACAGGGTGGCGAAACCGGAGCGCTCGATGCTGCCAATGTCTCCTCCGCTTCCCTTGATCCAAAGCACGCTTTTTGCCACACCATCCAGAGGATCGGTATCCGTAAGCTTCGAACTGGTATTGCCGCCACCAAAGTTTGTGATACGGAGATCTGAGCCGAGTAGATTCGAGCGGTAGCGCAATAGCTCCGCGGGATCGAGCGCGGACGCTACTCGCTCATCCCATCGATCCTCTAGGAATCGTAGTTTTGCTTCGCTCTTCATCGAGTACCCCTGGGTCATGTATCGAAAACCGCCAATCGCTGACTATAGAAGAGGAGCGACGAATCGCCGAAACAATATTGTAATTGGGAGGTGTGTGCGATAGGTTAATTATTTCAATAGAGGAATTTGCCCTTGTCGGCCCAATTTTACACGCCTGGTATGCGCGCCCGGTGCCACCAGTCTGTGCTTCACGTAGCTGTAAGGTGGCACCGTTTGCCCATTCAGAATGGCCAGCCCCAACTGAATTAGTTGCGGTCCGTAACTTGCCGCTTCGTGCGAAATTGTTGCTATAAAACAGCTTTTTGGAATCTTCAATTCGTCCAGTGCTTCAGGAATGCAATCTTGTCCCACAATCGCGACGTCCCGTTCGCGCTTTGCTTCGCGAACCGCCAGCAAGGCACCGAGCGCGCTGGTGTCTGTGGCGGCTGCCACCAAAATACCGCGATCTTTGGGGTGCTTTCTTAGAAATTCCGCCATCATTTTGTGGCCCTTGCCACGTAGACCTTCGGCGTCGAGTGAAATATAGCGTTCGCTGTATAACTCGGGGATTTTCGTGCGGATGCCAGCGAACGCTCCAGTGATTCGGCTGTGCACCAGCGGCCCCGCTTCCGTGAGGTCCAGCCCAACTACCCAACTCACTTCCCCGCCCCACTTGCTCTTCGCATGCTCGGCCAGATAAGTGCCCGCTTCGTACCCTACGCGGTAGTTGTCCACTCCCAAGAAAGTAGCGTGCGGATGCGGAATATCCACCGCAATCAATGGAATTCCGGCGCCGTGAATCTTGTCGGCAATGGCCGGAGCAATTCTTTGGTCGATTTGAAATTCGATCACTAGGTCGACTCGCTGTCGCACAAACTCTTCGGCGTTTCGGATCGCGGTGCCCGCGTCATATTTGTTGTCCAGAACGAGCAGGTCTACTCCCGCGGACGTCGCAGCCGCCGTCAGGCTTTCGCGAACAGCCTCAGAAAAAGGCATCTCCGAAGATTCGGCACCAAACCCGAAGCGCACTTTCCGGGGCCGGGAAACCAGCCGGTACAGGCCGTTTCCGGATTGCGCGATATATCCGCGATGAGTGAATGTTTTCAGGATGCGGTAGACCGTGGTCTTGGAAATATTCGTTCGCTGAAAAATCTCTTCCAACGATTTTGGCTGATTATCGCCTTGCAAAAGTTCAAGGATGTCCAACGCCTTTGACAGCACCGGGATTAAATACAACCGAGGCGGGCCAGATCGAGGCTGAGCGTTTCTCATATGAAGCGAGTGTATCCCAAGGCGGTTTACGGGAGGCCGCATCCCTCTCTCACACGGTTCAACGGTTTCGCCAACCCCGTTCACGGGGTCGGTGTGGCCGCGCTACGGTAGCGCGACTTCGAACTGATAGCTCCCCGCAGGAAGTTCATACTCGACACCATTCCCGCTATTCGGCAGTGCGCGCACTCTGTGGTTTTCAGAAATCTGCGCGCCATCAAGTTTTACCGATCGCAGCTGTCCCATGCCAACCGGCAGACGTCCAGTGGCATTCGCCGGAATCGTAACGCTCCATGTCGCGCTGTTTGCCGAAGTAGTCCACGCAGAATGAATCGTTCCATACGACGAGTCGTAAGATAGATCCAAACTCCCAATCCGCTTGTCGAAATTCGGATGCAACCGAATCACATGAAAACCGGGCTCCGTCGCAACGGTATCGATTCCTGCGGCGTAGCGGTAAATCCAATCGGCTACCGCGCCGTAAGCGTAGTGATTGTAGGAATTCATGCTCGGATCGTCGCGCATCTGATCGCCGTTCCATCGTTCCCACATGGTTGTCGCTCCGTGTTCGATCAAATAGCCCCAGGACGGATACTCGGTATTGAGAAGCAGTCGATACGCAACATCGGCATGCCCCGTATCGGCTAGCGCTGCCAGTAAATACGGAGTTCCCAGAAATCCTGTGCCCAGCCTCCAATGATTCGCTTCGAGACGCTCGACCAGCCGCTTTGCCGCCGCGCTGCGCAACGATTCCGGCAGCAAATTCATATTTAATGCCAGAACGTATCCAGTTTGCGTTTCAACTGGCTTGTCACTCAGAGGGCGTTCCGTGCCAGACGCAAATACCGGCCGCGGCGGGACTCCACCTACAAAGCCATCCGCCCGTACATATGCCTGATTAAATGCAGTTCTTATTTTGTCGAACAGTTCCGCGTATTTCTGCTCATCGGCGGTTCTTCCGGTTGCGTGTGCCATTTCGCGCATCAGCGTAGCGTCATAGGCCCAATACGCCGTCGCGATCAGATCGACGGGCGTAACGCCTTCCGGCGCAAGCCAATCCGCGAACGGAATTCCGTAATTTTTCTGCCACAAATAATTTGGATTCGCCGCCTGGATCGCCCCGAGGTATTTCTCCATGCTGGCCCAGTTTTCTTCGATGACGTGCTTGTCACCGGTCTGAATCCATGAAGTCCATGGAATTACGACTCCCGCATCGCTCCACCCCGTTCCGTAGCCCGGATTCGGGCTCGAAGTACCCGGCGCGAATATCCCATACATTTCCGTTCCGACTTGGGTCCCCCGCAAGTCTCCGCCAAATTTTCTCGAGAATGCCGCCAGGTCCATGTTGTACGAGGCCGTGCGCCAGAATACTTGCGCATCCGCCGACCATCCCAGCCGCTCGTCCCGTTGTGGGCAATCCGTCGGAACTCCAATGAAGTTTGACCGCTGTCCCCACAAAATATTGCTCCACAACTGATTGAGCATGGCGCTTCCGGTCTTGAGCTTTGCCGTAAACGGCGCATCGGTATGAAAAACTACCGCCTTCAGGTCTTTTAGTTGTGGATTATTTTTGAGCCCTGAAATTTCGATATAGCGAAATCCGTGAAATGTAAACGACGGCTGGTACTCCTCAGTTCCCTTCCCAGCAAGAATAAAATGGTCAGTCGCTTTCGCCGTCCGCAAGTTGTCAACGTACAGCGTGCCATCCGGATTTAGAATTTCCGCGAATCTAAGCTTTACATCTGTGCCCGCTGCGCCCTCGGCACGAATTCGCGGCACGCCGGAAAGGTTTTGTCCGAAATCAAAAACGTAAATGCCCGGAGCCGGACTCTTCATCTCTTTCGCGTCCAGAACCGTTTCCACGCGAATCGGCTGGAAATATTGCCAGAGTATTTCCGGTTCCAGCGGCTCAACGATCTCCGCGGCTTTCCATTGCCTATCGTCAAGGCCAGGCAGGTTCCAATCCGCACGCGCTTTGCGCGCATCGTAGGTTTCGCCGTCATATATTTCGGCAGTTAAGATCGGTGAAATCTCAGCCTTCCACCGCTCGTCCGTAAAAATCGTATCCACCGATCCATCTTTATATTCAATTCTCAGTTGAGCGCGCAGCGCCGGCGGCGTCTTGCCATAGTTGTATCCCTGCCGGTACCACTGTAGCGGTGTGGTGTACCACCCCGGCGCCAGCTCCGCAGCGATCGCGTTCTTTCCGGCTTTCACATTTGCCGTTACGTCGTAGGCCTGGTAAATCACTCGCTCTCGAAAATCCGTCCAGCCTGGCGCGAGAATTTGGTCACCCACACTTTTTCCGTTCACCCAGATTTTGTACGCGCCCAAAGCAGTTGCATAAATTCGCGCAGAAGCGATGGGCTTGCTCACTTCAAATCCACGGCGCAGCGATTTCACAGCCCCTGTTGGCCACGGATTCGCCAATTCTGCGCTCTCGAAACTCGAAGCCGGCGGCACATAGCCAATCGCTGGCTTCCACGATGAGTCGTCAAAACTGGGCGCTTGCCAGTCTCCGGTGGCATTCAACGCTGCTCGCCATCCATCGCTGCCTGACTTTACCAACTGCACCGAATCGTCTTCCGCTTCTAAATACAGAACGGCGCTCATCGGTGTCTGCCCGCTGTTCGCGTTTCTTCGGTCGGAGTATCGGATCACTTCCACTGCCAACATGTTTTGCCCGGTCTGTACCGTCTTCGTAACATCCTGCGCCACATACGTTTTCCACGGCAGCTGCTTCCATGCGGGAAGCGGAGCAGCCCGCAGCACTGGCTTTCCGTTTATCCAAGCGCCCGCCGTGTCCTGCCCGGTCACATACAAAGTGGCGCGCCGCACTGCTTTCAAAACCCTGAAACCGTTGCGAAAGTCGTGCGCCGTCTTGTCCGTTCCGGCAGGTGCGTCCGTCTCCGGATTCGTAATCCATTGAGCTCCCGATTCCCGCACATGCCGTAGCTCGCTTTCTTCATATCCGATCCACTTCGCCTTCCAATTTTCTTTTTTCAGCAAACCGGTCTCCCACCAACTCACATCGCTCGGTGGATACGCACTGCCGTCGGCACCCCAGACTTGTACGCGCCAGAAGTATCGTTTGCTCGGAACGAACTCCGGCCCTCCATACCTCGCACCGATGGAATCTCCAGACTCCACCCGGCCGCTGTCCCACACATCGGGTTTGCCGGCAGCAAGCGCTCCGGCGTTTGACGCAACTTGAATTTCATACGCTGTTTGCCGCGCGCCTGATCTTGAATCCTGCAATTTCCACGACAATACTGGATGGCTTACATCCATTCCGAGTGGTGTGGTCAGAGATTCGCATTGAAGCGCGTTAGGCTTCGATTGCGCCCGCAAACTTCCCGCGCCAATTGCGCAAACCAGACTGACGATCAGCCCACACTTCAATCGGATGTTTTTCGCACAATGCATCGCGGCTCCCCCTGTAACTGGCATCGCGTCGCTTCAAAAACGATTCGGCATACGGGTGGCGTCGCACAACGTACTGGTCTCCGCCACACGCGTCAATCGAGAGCAAATTCTGCGTTCAATGAAATCAAAAAGAATCATTTCAGACGCATCTTCCGTCGAGCTCACTGGGTTCACGCAGAATCTCGACGCGATAACGATCAACACGAACAAGAACGCCTCTCACACCGCCAAGCGGCCCCGATTCTACACTAAACAATATTCACCTATTGAAAAAATACCGAGGTGAGCGTGCCGTGCTCTGCCGCCAGATTCATCCGGCAGCGACCGGACCGGCTGAAATAACGCTTGTATATTTACATACAATAATCTATTGTTGTACGTAAAGATGCAACCTAAGAATCGCACCCATGGCGTCCTCGTTGCGGATGTGGTCGAATCTCGCTCTCACTCGCGCCTCCGTTCTTCTCTCAATGAGAAACTTCGCATTGCCAGCATCGCGCAATTGGATGACAAACTCATCCGCATCCCTTACGCAGTCACTGCCGGAGATGAATTTCAGACAATAGCACCCTCCGTGCACTCTATCCCCAGGTTGATTCTAGACCTCAGAAGGCGCCTGCAGCCTCTTCAGTTGCGAATCGGAATTGGAATCGGGGCGATCCAGGAGCCCATACGTCCTCCGGTAAATCGCATCGCCGGTCAAGCCTTCGAATTCGCACGAGCCGCCATCAACCAAATTAAGGAAACAAGGAAATATCCAACATTGACCGCTTTTCGTTCGCATAATTGCGAACTCGACGAAATTGCCAACTTGGTTTACGGTCTCCATGACACCCTCCTGCGACAAATTAGCGCGAAACAATGGAAGACCATTGCCACCTACCTGATTAAGAATCGCGTGGACTACACAGCCAAGGCCTTGTCCATTGATATTTCTACCGCTTCACGTAATCTAAAACGAGGATATTTCTGGCAAATCGAAGACACCGCGGTGGTCATGGAAAGCGTCCTGGGGCGCGCATTCCGATGATTGCATTAAGACGTACAATATTGCTTCATTGCACGAAATGATACATCCGGCCTACAACCTCTTCCTGGCGATATATCTGGCCCATCTCCTTACTGATTTCGTTTTTCAGACCACTCGGATTGTCTCTAATAAACGTCGCGGTGAATGGCGCGGCTACCTCATTCATGGAGCTACGCACTACTTCGCAGTCCTCGCGATCGTCACACTCGTAGACCCGCACCGGTTCCCGACTCTATCTTTTCAGTTGCTTGCCCTTTCCCTCTCACTAGTTCATCTACTCGTGGACTGGGCCAAGGTTTCTTTGACCAAATCTCATCGGATACCGGACAATGCCCTCGCGTTCGTATTGGATCAGGCAGTACATCTCGTCACCGTCATCGGAGCCGTGTTTCTCCTCGTTCACCCGTCAGTCCAAACGTTCGTCTTATGGTTGAATCGAATTCGCTTTCTCCAGGAAAGCATTCTCCTGGTGAGTGTCGTCTATGTCCTTGTAATCTTTGGCGGCGGCTATTTTATTCGCGCCCTCATTGGCCCACTTTGGAAGGAAGAGCAGGGACAAACAGCGAAGGAACACGAGGAAGTGATTAACGCTGGCCTGTATATCGGCTGGCTGGAACGATTTCTTGTATTGACCGCTTTGTTCCTACAATCTCCCGCGACCGTCGGATTCATTCTTGCCGCGAAATCGATTGCGCGCTACCCGGAGCTGAAGTCCGTCCGCTTCGCGGAATACTTTCTGATTGGGACACTCCTCAGCGTCACTATCGCCATCAGTGGAGCCATTATTTTGCTGAAGGCACTCTATGGAACTGTCACCCTCGGGAAATAAACCTTACAACCGCCTGCTTCCATTCGCTACGCTCCAACCTCACTGACCAGGCCCTTCAGGACTATGAAGCTCAGTAAGGCCCGGCGCCCTTGAAAGTCCAAGCTCTGTTAGGCTCTCTCCCAACCCTTGAGAGTCCCGATGAATCAATCTGAACGAGCCATGCTTGAAGAATAAAAGCGAAACCTAAGCGGTAGCTCCACAAGGATTGCGTGCGAACGAAATCGTCGACGAAGGTGCGTGGAAATCAGTTGGCGGAAATGATGAGCTGAGTGTCAGTATTGCCGCACATGCCATAGACCGTGCCGGGGGTGCAAGCTCCGACGGAGTAGGTGTAGCAGCCGGGATGCTTTGCCGTGACGGTGATGGGGCGATCGGAGCCGCCGATGATGGAACCCTCGTGATCGAAGGGGTCTGCGGTGCCAAAATCGATGACGAAGCCAGTGTTCTTTGAGCCGCCCTTAAAAGTGACGGTTGTGCCGACTTTTATGCAGAACGCTTTGTTGGATTTGGCGTCAGGAAAGTCGGGAGTCGCCGTGGCCGCGCTGCCGCCACTGCGTTTGATCTCTATGGTGCACGGAGTAGAAGCGGAACCGCAGGTATTTGCTGCGGCACAAATGCTGGCGGGAATGGAGGCCGAGCAAACGTCGCCCTTAATTTTCTTCTTGGTGTCCTTGCCAGTGATAAAGCTAGTCAGGGTAAGCGTAAGTACGAACAGACAACAAAGCCCAGCGAGATAGCGGTAGACCTTCATTATCAGGCACCTCACGGCAAAGAGACTAATGCTTCCAGCAAGCAAAATTGATCGGGCAGAAGCGGCCGGAAGCATCCGCACCTACGCGAACGACTCACACCTTGTTACTCCAGCTGTCCAGCCTTGTTCCAGTCGATGATGTTGCCGAGCTTCCAAGGATTCTTGTTGAGCTGGAACTCCAACTGCCCCTCTTTGTTGATTACCAGTTGCGCCGCCGGGTACAGGACACCGCCGCTCTTATTCTTGTCGGAATCGTCAATCTCGATCTCCCCCGCGGTCAAGTTGTAAGCGGTGGTTTGGGTGTTGTAATAAGCTTCACCGAATCTGAGCAGGCGGTTAGTGACGAAGCGGATCTTGCGGCCAGTTGGCGTGGGAACCAGGCGAATGAAACTAAGGTCGTAGCCAATCGTGCCAGTGATGGCAATACGGCCAACGGACTTCATCTTGGTGAGCGCATTCACCAATCCCTGGTTCTGCCCCTTTTTAAAAGCATCCAGAAGGATTTGTCTGTCCTCTTCTGTGGAAAACTCGTAGATGGTCACCTTTACGTTCACGATCTTGCCGAGTTGCGTACTGGTGCCCGTTGCCGTGGCATCAATTGTGGCCGTTTTCCTGTTATCAGCTGAAGGAGCGAGTGTAGCCGCCGTCAGTAGGAACGCCGAAACGAGCAGCGCGCGATAGCCGAATTTCCGAAAGTTGGATCTACCTGAGTTGTCGCCTGTCATTTTACTCCTTATCAGAACCAGTCAGACTCGTGAAACCAAAATCCACTGGACACCCTCAGGTGCGTCAAAGATGCAATTGACACTGTCTGGTGCCCGCAATCCGCACTAAACCCTTCTGCTCAACTCCTTTTCTATCCGGCATCGCCGGCCACCTCGTAAACCTCTCAATTGGGCTGTACACACACTGATACGTTTCTTTCACAAACTCCGTTCTGATGGAACTGGTAATTCTGCCAGGCGAGTCGCCAGAGATTAGGCATCGCCCGCGATGCCATCGGATAGATCGTTGCCTTGGTTGCTTACTGGTGCATCGATATCGGTAAGCTGCCCCACGAAATCAGTTCTTCATGGTGCGAGAGACGCTGCCATTCGATCGCCCTGATGTCATCAAGGGCTTCGAATAGAGCGTCTTCTTCGTTCCGGTCGATATTTGCTGGAGATATTAGTCGTTCCAGGATGGCCAACTTAGCTAGGCCAATTTTGCTTTCAAGGGTCGTGGATTCGGTTTCGTGAAGTACGCTTTGAAGTGCCCGTTGCCAAGAGAAGCCAATATTCTGCATACGATCTCCACAGGCTGGGCTTTCTGGTGGCAGGTGAGCAGACGCTACTCCTTCCCTTTGCGGCGAGTCACTACTGGAGTTGCTGTATGTGCAAAACGACTGCCGACGATGATTTCGGATACTTCGATCTGGAGACTTGGGTGCTTGGTGCCCAGATGCACGCGAATGGTGGCGTAGTCCCTTCCGCACTCAAATTTGTCACCCGGCTTGATTCGCAACGCTATTCTAATCTTTCCCGGAATGGTCGTTCCGTCCCTTGCTCGTTACCTTGGAATGCGGCATCGTCAGGTACTTACGGGCATGATGATTCCTTGCCGTATGGGAATCGCTTACTTCTAGCTGGTTGGCAAGGGCGAATACTCATTTCGTTGCACAAAGGCAATTGATTCAATGAGATTGCGCGTAGCCGCGGAGATCGAAAATTGCATCTACTTTCACAAGTCCTAGGCTGTCAGAAGCGAAGCAGCGCCAAGTCAGCATCGACTTGAATCTTAAGCGGCCCGGCTTTTCGAGACCAACTTTAGGGTGAGTTTTCGGCAGTTTGTTGGCGAATTCGTTGGGAGTCTTCTCCCCGCGAGCCCAGTGAGGACACCTCGTATTTCGCCTCGCAAGTCTCCACGATCCGCTGCGCCTCTTCGGAACGAACGGATCCAATGGGCGTTCAGGCATTCTGCCACACTAGGGAAAACCCTAGTTTCTTCCGAGCTATCTGTGAAATAGGCTCTCTGTGCCGCTCTTCGGGGGCGGCCGCTGCGACTGCGAGCACCGAGTTCCGATAAGCGGACGAATCAGGAAGGGATTCAGGTAAGAAGTCCTCCTGTTCATTTTGACAGGTTCGCTCATTTCACCGACTGCCATAATCACTCTGGAAGAGATTGAATCTGGATTTCTGAGATTTAGATCGAATTCGCAAGGACCGTACCATGGAAATCGCCAAATTCAGTTCGTACCTTTTTGTTGCTTTGGAACAAGCGACAGTACGCCTTCGGCGGGCACTGAACACGATCACGGAACACGAAAAGAACGCTCTCGAGAGAGCCCGAAGACTACAGGAAGCACGTCGCGCAAGAGAGAATGACTTGCGGGAGTTACTGGCAAGCTCCGTCGATGCCGTTGTTGTCAGCAACCTTGACCGCCGATTTGTCGCCGCAAATCCGAACGCCTTGCATTTGTTCGGCGTCTCGGAAGCCAACATGACCCAATTCACCATTGATGCATTCCTTTTGGAACGTGAAATTCTACACTTTGGCGGAAACGTTTTGCCGTTCATAAGCCAAAAGGAAACGCAAGGTGAATGCAAGATTAGGCGTCTGACCGGAAGCCTGCGAATCGCAGAATATATTTTCGTCGCAAATTTTGTCCCCTTTCGGCATTTATTCGTATTCCGCAACGATCGCGAATGGACACCCAGAAAACGGCCGCGATTTCGCTAGTCAGTACACGGAGCGAACTTACCGGTTGGCGGACTAACCCAGGGGAATTCGGTTTTGGCTGGAGCGTAGCATCGGTTTTGGAAATGTGTTTTCGCCTACGGCATTGCAGGGGCCGACTATTTCCTGTTCGAGGTATCGGAGGTGCAATCATGATGTGGCATCAATCTCGTCAGTTGAGCTTATTCTTGCTTCTTTGGCTCCCCGCGGCCAGCTTCGGCCAAACCGCTAGCGGTGGTTCAAATACAGCGTCGAGTCCTCTGAACGTATACGCCCCGTCTTGCGTTTCCCAGGTTAAGCAGTACATCCCCGTGAATTGTCAAATTACACCGACAGGGGGCGCGCAACCATACAGCTATACGTTTACCGGAGGCTTCCCAACTGGAATATCCATGTCCACTGGTTTGGGCGGGGGCTTGATCAGCGGGACGCCCACAGGGATAACTGGCGTGCAGGCCACAGTTACGGTAACGGATGTGGGAGGGGGGACCGCCGCAACTTCGTTCATGATCACGCCGACAGGTTTAACCGGCTCAGGCCCATGCGGGAGCGCCATCTGCGTCACGGGAGCCGGTTACGCGATCAAAACCGCGGACGGTTATACCATCACAACGTCAGCCCCGGTGCAGATGGCGGCCACGACGTATTGGAGTGATGGCAGCACGCTGGATGTAACTTCCATGGCGACCTGGGCCTGCGCTCCGAGTCCGCAGTGCGGTTCGGTATCGACAACTGGCCTTTATACGGCTGGAAACTCAGTCGGCACCTATCGTGTGACGGCAGCATTCTCCGGAGTTACGAATGATGGCGGGGCGGGAGTCGCGGTTACTGTGGCCAGCATTGAGGCCCACACCAAAGAGAGCGAGCGAGTCGCAAATTCCGGCATGGTGATGAGGGAAGTCTTGCAACTGCGCAGTGGCATACCTGCGGCGGTGCTACAGAAGGCAGAATGCGTCATCGTTGTGCCTTCAACCCTCAAGTTCGCTTCTGGCGTTGGTGTGAGCTACGGGCGTGGGGTAATGACTTGCCGCGGAGGCCGGGACTTTCGAGGACCGTGGGGGGCTCCGTCGATGATCGCGCTCGGCGGAGGTGGCTTTGGCTTGCAGGTCGGCGGGCAGGCTACGGACTTTGTTCTTCTCCTGATGAATGACCGTGCGGCTAGCAGCATATTGACAAGCAAAGTGAAGATCGGTGCTACTGCCTCGGCTGCCGGCGGACCTATTGGACGTGAATCAAGTGCTGCCACGGATTTATTCCTGCGCGCAGAGATAGTTTCGTACTCCCGCGCTCGGGGACTCTTTGCCGGTGTCTCGCTCGAAGGTTCCACCCTGCGGCCCGACAACCGGGCTAACCGAAAGCTTTATGGCAAAGACGTCAGTGCGAAAGCAATCGTCCTAGAAGGTGCAGTTTCGCCGCCTTCCTCCGCGCTCGAACTGCTGTCGCTACTCAACGCGAAAGCACCCTCCAACAAGCCAGCGGGCGGCGTTACTTCTGCCAATAGTCGGCCGGTGGCATCTTGTTCGGCTAATCCGACCCGTGTTATCGAAGGAAGTGGCGGGACCGTTTTGGTCCGAGCCTATGCTAGTGATCCAGACAATAATCCGCTTACCTACACATGGACGACAACGGGCGGAGCCATTGAAGGTACAGGATCGCAGGTGCGGTGGAACCCTGCAGGTGTGGCGCTGGGCACCCATTCTGTTACAGCGCGAGTGGAAGATGGTCGCGGCGGGAGTGCGAGTTGCGTGACAGACGTCCGAGTGGACCGACCCAACCAGCCGCCAACGATCAATTGCTCCGCGAGTCCAATCACGGTACAACCGGGCGGTCGCGTGCACATCACTGCGGTGGCAAGTGACCCCGACAACGATCCGCTAACATTTAGCTGGGAGTCGACGGGCGGGGAAATCGTCGGCTCGGGTTCGGAAGTTGACCTCGATACCACCCACGTCGCGCCCTCGGCCTACACTGTGACGGGCCACGTGAGCGATGGAAGCGGCGGCACCGCGGTTTGTCAGGCAGGAGTCACTTTGGAAACTCCGGCCGTGGTAGCCAAACTGGCGATCCGCAGCATTTATTTCCCAACCGCTCTGCCTTCACCTAAAAGCCCGGATAAGGGCTTGATGAAGAGTCAACAACAAACCCTCACGTCGCTAGCGGGCGACTTCAAGGAATATCTCGCAAGCACACCGGATGCGCATCTCGAGTTGCAAGGCTATGCAGATCGCCGCGGAAAACCGAAATACAATCAAGGTCTTTCTGAGCGCCGCGTCGAAGTCACAAAACGCTTCCTTGTCGGACTTGGCATTCCGGAAGGAAATCTTGTGACCAAAGCGTCTGGGGAAGAAGATACCATGACGCCCGAGCAGGTAAAACATCTGGTGGCCGAACACCCCAACTTGAGTCAGGAGGAGAAGGACAAAATCCTGAAGAACTTGAAGGTGGTGACGCTGGCGCAAAACCGGCGCGTGGACATTACCTTGAGCAGTACAGGGCAACAGTCCGCTCGCCAGTTCCCGTTCAATGCTGAAGATGCGTTGACGCTGCTCGCGATGAAGGACAAACATTAGAACTTGCTGATCCAGTGAATGTCGAGATTGGCCGGTCCTTTTTGAGCCGAGATACTCGAAGCTTAATCAAAAATCAGCCGTGAAGGATTCAGTATGGATATCGTTAACGCCGTCCCCAGATTCAGTATCCGCAAACCTACGCAGAACCTGGATCAACTCCGGTTGTCCTCCAGATCACAACTCCTGCGCGACAAACTGAAGTTGCTCCGTCAGTCCTCGAAGGTTTCCTCAGAGCTTGTCCATCAGATCGAGGGTCACCTGAATGCGATTAGTCAAGACAACAGTGCGGCGAAGCAATGGAGTCAATATGAATTGGCCTACGAGGAATACATCGCGGCAGCAGCTCAGGAGGATTTGCTAGGCGTTCTCCTCGGCTTGCGAGCCTCGCTCGATGTTCTCGACTTGCCGAGTCAAGGCGTATGGTCGACACAAAAACTCGAACGACTCGAGCAAGAGCTCAGACAGGGGAACGTCAACGCTGCAACCCGGGAGGAAATTGCGGCTCTCGCCAGGGCGGTCTACGAGAGTAGCCTCGAACGCATGAGGCGCGCGCAACTTAAATGGAAGCTCCTACGCATTCTGATTTCCATGAGTATTTTCTTTTGTATTCTGTCGATCGCTCTGTTGGTACTTTTCGAAACGAAAGGGATTTCCCCCACCTCTTCCTTGCAGATGCTGCTTATCGCTTGCCTTGGGGCGTGCGGCGCTCTATTGAGCTCCCGTCTCGGCCTCGAACAGCTTGAGGTGAGCTCTACTGCCGTGCGGGATGGAGCAGCAAAGATGTTCTATAGCGCGGCAGTTGGAGCGCTAGCCGCCGTCATAATTGCATTATTTCTCCGTCTTCGCGTCGTCGATTTCCCGTGGCTGCATAGCGGCCCAGCGGATACCACTTCTCTTGCACCGGCTGCGCAGTACATTTTTGCGTTCGTGAGTGGCGCGTCGGTGAAATTTCTTTTCAGCCCGCGCAGTAAAGTGTCACCGAGAAGTATTGAAGCTCCACAGGAGCACCTCGCGCAAAAGGGCGAGCTTGCAATTTCGCAAATTGACGCGGGCGTCGCCGGCGGCCGTGACTTTTCTCCGAAGGAGGCTCACGATGAGATCAGACTGTCGCTCACTCACAATCGTTCTGACGATGTTGGTGGCGGCGAATCTGGCAATCGGTCAGGCGCAACCAAGTAAGAAAAAGGCGACTAACCCTCCGAAACAGCAAAACGGCGACCAAGAGATCGGGAAATCCTACGCTAAATTGCAGCCTGAGCAGAAGCGTCTGGTCGACGACTACGTCAGCCATTACAACCAGACCACCGGAAGCAAGATTGTGCCGCAGGAGGCCTACGATAATGCTCGGCTATCTATGCGAACGACGTTTGATGCAGTAACCCACGCACTTTTGAAAGCGAAGCTGACGGATGCTACAGGGAAGAGCCTCGGTCGCGCCGTTGACCTTGTGGATGCTATTGACGAAGTGATGGGAGAGCAATCCGGTGTTGGAGGCGACCGCCAATTCCGCATCTATGTCTACCTCAAGCCGAACACGGTTGAGGTCCTCGCAAAGAGCCAGGAATTCTTTCGCGATCGCGACAACACCTCTTATCACAAGGGTTTTCCAATCTCGTACCGGCTGAAGAACGGCCCACCGTCGATTCAATTTTCGATCTCGCGCGACAACAAAATGGCGGACGTTGACGTGGATTACCGGTCCTCGGGTTTTCCGAAGGGCTTAGTGAACGGGCACTTGTCGGCTTCGAACTCGGACGTACGCGCTGGGAACAACCTGGATAAACATGGCGAACGTTGGGCGGGGTTAAACGGTTGGTGGCGGGAAGTGTTCGGAATTCTGGGAGGAGGAGGAAAGCCGGCAAAGGAAGGAGCAACTGAAAGCATAGGCCAGATTCCGCTCAATCCCGCAGTGAAAGGGGATCAGGGAATCGACAAGAGCGCACACGATTTTCTGAACAGCTGGGTGGTAGACAAACAACCGAATCTTTCTGCCGCATATTTTTCGCGTCGCAGCTACCCATGTTTGGAGGCGATACAACAAAAGAATCGAAAGCCGATGGCTCCTGGCATGGTGAAACTGGGCGCAGTCATGGCAATGAGCAAATTCAACACGACCACGGGTACGGTGAGTTCAGTGGGAGACGTGTTCGAGCCCGCCGGTCTACGGCTGCCCGAATTGAAAGAGGCTAAGAACGGGTATGGGTCGGAGTTCAGCTTGGTAAACGTGCCACCGCACGTAGGGGACGGATATGGAATGCGTGGCGGTGCCGGATGATGAGTCAGGAAAGCGTTCGCAAGAGAAGTACTACGGCACAGCGTTTCGGGAGAGGCAGGGCGGAAGCGGGAAGAAGGTGATGTCGCTACTTTGGGCGCAGGAAGGAGGGTATTGGAAGATTATAGCCATCCGTATCGAAGACAGCAGTGATTCGGGGATTCTCCCACAGCAGGCTGCCGTGACGGTACCTGTAGAAGAAGCGCCGAAGCCCATAGCCGGCGATCCTGTGGCCATAAAGGACATCACCGATTTCTACGAGACCTGGATTGTGAAGCGGGATAACACAGAGGCTTCTAAGTTCGTGTCGCAGCGGTCGTTCGCCTGTTTAGAAGCCCCGTCCGCGGGGGACAAGAGTCTGGCGC
The DNA here is from genome assembly GCA_963781385.1 of uncultured Acidobacteriota bacterium. Classification (GTDB taxonomy): domain Bacteria; phylum Acidobacteriota; class Terriglobia; order Acidiferrales; family UBA7541; genus Acidiferrum. The sequence goes on from CAWAFN010000002.1 coordinate 211,867, forward strand.
CGGCGGCCCGGGTACGGTCGGCACTGGACCGCGTACTCGGAAGAATACCCGAGGGGACAAATTTGTCCGACCTGATGTCGAGTGTGCAACCCGTGAACGACCTGCTGCGACCCGTGGAGCAAGCAAACTCAAAAGCGTTCGCGATTATGGCTGTACCCGACCAGAAAGCGGCTAGCTTCTTGTGCCAGAGCCGACATTTACCGGAGAAATTGCCGGAGTTGACGCCGGCGGATGCGAAGTACGGGGCCTACTACTTGTCTGCGAGCCGAATGAATTTCGGCGAGGAGCAGTCATCGGCGCTTCTTTTGTTGTGGACCAAAGAGAAAGCAGGATGGAGAGTCATCGCATGGGCGGTGGAGGTTCCATAGAAGACCGAGTCAAGGCCTAAACTACTTTGACTATCTTCCAGCCAGTTCGCCGATGGCCACCTACGAAAGCAGTCTCGGTGCCGACTATGAAATCTCAACTGGCGCACGCAGTCCGTCGTCCTCGACTTCAACTGCTGAGATCTCCCGGAAAATTAGAATTTGGCCACCGCTCGCAGAACAGAAGGCCGCAAGACATCGACGAACGACCTCTGCGGGCGCTTTCCCATAGGGAAATGGGAAATCGCGCCGCAACCCTGCAGAATAGTTCTGAGCGCGCTTGGCATTGACGCATGTCCGCTTTCAGCAAGAATGGATTCAGCACAATCCTGAAGGGAACCCCGTGAAAGCCTTCGTTTATCAAAACTTTGGTTCCCCCGATATTCTTAGATTTGAAGAAATTGACAAGCCAACCCCTGCGGAAAATGAGGTTCTGATCAAGGTTCGCGCGGCTTCCGTCAATCCACTTGACTGGAAGTTAATGAAAGGCGGGCCGTTCATCCTTCGATTACTGCTCGGGCTCGGCAAATCGAAAATCAAACGACCCGGTGTTGACGTCGCCGGCCAGGTTGAAGCGGTTGGCAGGAACGTAACGCAATTCAAGCCGGGCGACGAGGTGTTCGGCACTTGCCGTGGAGCGTTCGCCGAGTATGCGACTTCACAGTCAGTGCCGGGGATGAAATCGGTGTTGGTCCGTAAGCCGGCTAACGTGACGTTTGACCAAGCGGCGTCCGCGCCGGTAGCGGCGCTAACTGCACTGCAGGGCCTTCGCGATAAGGGACGAATTCAGCAGGGGCAGAGAGTCTTAATCAACGGTGCGGCGGGAGGAGTGGGTACGTTCGCAGTGCAGATGGCAAAGTCGTTCGCCGCGAATGTGACGGGCGTATGCAGTACGACGAACGTCGACATGGTCCGATCCATCGGTGCGGATTGCGTCATTGATTACACCAAAGAGGATTTCACCAGGAGTGCGCAACGTTACGACCTTGTGCTCGACTGCGTTGGGAACCACTCGCTATCAGCGTGCAGGCGCGTCTTGAATCCCAAGGGAATACTGGTCATGGTTGGCGCGCCGGACGACAGCCCGGTGATCCGTCTTCTGGCTCGTTTGCTGGGAGCGCTTGTATTATCACCGTTCGTGCGCCAGAAGATGGTCTTTTTCATTGCGAAGGTGAACCAAGAGGATCTGACCGTCTTGGGCGAGTTCATGGCAACCGGGAGAGTAACGCCGGTCATCGACAAGCGTTACAGGTTGAGTGAGCTGCCTGAGGCATTGCGGTATGCGGCAGAAGGGCACTCTCGTGGAAAGCTGGTAGTAATTCCGGACATTTAGAACAAGGCGTCACGACGTCTTTCCATTGAGAAGCTTGCTCATTGCCGACCTGCCCCTTAACCGTTGCGAACAGCACATCTGCCATTCCATCGCACGTACATCAGTGGCGCGATAGTGTTGACCGATCAAGTTCCGAGTGGTTCGTCGGCAACCCTTACCTTGGGATTATTTCAGGGCCGTCCGTGAAACGACGAGAATCCGGACCACCTTCTTCTCGTCGTGAGAGCATTGCCTGATTGCGACAGCAACAAAAGAGGTTGAGATATAATGCGGGCCTCTTTCCCCCCAGCTCGACGCGCAGAATTCTTCGTGCGAACTGTTGTTTCGGCGGCCGCCTGTACTTCGCGCTCGGTGTGTTTCTGCTGACTTCGGCACGGAACCCAGGGGCGCATCGTAGTCTTATCGCCTTCGCAGCATGGTCGAGCTTCGCTCATGCGGCGGTAACGTCGACACCAGGATTCGAGATCACGAGCCAACGCACAGGATTTCTGGTCGGATCTGCCCTGCTAGATTTGATTGGCGTAGCCCTTGTCGTGCTAGCTCCGAGAAAGCAGACAGCCGTTGCCGCCGCAGAACTGCCCCAGATGGTTATTTCGCTCGTGGAGGATTTCGACTCTGTTCTTGTCAAGAACGTCATGATCTATCCCAGACTACTTCCGATTTGCCCGTCGCCCGTCACGTGGAAAATTCTTTTACGACACAGCGCAAATGCGGCGCTATCCCGTCAGTACGAAGCTCAACAATTCGCAGAATGAGGGTGCGGAGTCCGCGACGCCGGTCAGTTTAGACACTCCCATACAGGCGCGCGCCTCTTCTAGCTCTAACTGCTTCTGAACACACACGCGGGGATTCTAAGATGCCGCCGCATCCTCGGCGAAGGCTCGAGCCGCCTTGGGCTGAGGACGCAGCAGCAAATAGAATGCGACGAAGTGCGTGATCATCAGCACGGGCACGTAGATGATCGGGATCGCGTACGTTGCGCCCAACTGCCCCGCCAGCGCAGGAAGGCCAACCTGGATGGCGTGGTAATAGTCGAGGATAAGATCGACCACCCCCACCAGATTGAAAGCCGCGACGAACAGCCAAAAGAGCGGACGTATCCTTACCGTGAGAAGCGCCAGCATGGCCAGCACGCCGGTTGCAAAGTCCCAATATGCGGCAAACGCGGCGAAGCCAGCGGGCAGATTGCCGACGACGCCTGGAAGGATAAAGACGAGCCCGAAGAAGCGGAAGCTGTGGAGCGTAGCGATGGCGCGATGCGCTTCGACCTGGTCCATTGACTTGAGCCTGGGCAGAAGGTACGCGCGGAAGCATAGCAGCCACGCGACATAACCTAGAATGAGATGCATGCTGAAGATGATTTCCGGCGACATTTGGTCTCCTATCGGATTGAAGGGTTCACTTATTGGCCGGGCTATCTCTCAACAGTATTCCGAGCGGCAAGAGTGGCCCCACCGGAATGAACTGCTCGTCCTCGTCCATGAGGTTTCCTTCAAAAGAGGCAGGCTTTCGATGAGGGCCCGAGCCTCCGTCACGTCCTTGCAGTTCAGGATGAAGATGACGCCCCGGCCATCGCCGCGCGTGAACCACTGCTGAATCTTGCCTTCGAGATACAGGGGAACGGTCGCACAGATTTCGGCGGGCATGGTTTTTGTGACTTGCTCGGGACTAACCCCGGGTTTTGGCGAAAGGATCGTCAGCACGCCGGTGATCTTGAGCTGTGGCGGTGTGGACTGACCTTGCGCCATGGGCGCCAGGACCGTCGCGAACGCCAGCAGCAGGTATGACATTTCAATTTTCATTGTTCAGCTTCTTTGTGTTGGTACCAATGGGTACCAAACACTCGTGATGGTACGATACGGTACCAGCATCGTCAAGGAGAAAGTGATGGCTACGGCATCGATGTCAAAACGCCGCCAGAAAGGCGGGGACGAAACCGCGGTGCGCGAGCGCATCCTTGAGGCGGCCTTTGCAGCGTTCATGAAGGGCGGGTACGCAACAGCCAGCACGCTTGAGATCGCGACGCGCGCGCGCGTTTCGAAGCGAGAGCTTTACGCGCTAGTTGGCAACAAACAGGAAATGCTGATCGCCTGTATAAGCGAGCGCGCCAAGCGATTTGACGTGCCTGCTGACCTGCCCGAGCTGCGCGATCGCGAAACCCTAGAGCAGGTGCTGGCTTCTTTCGGGACGAAGCTCGTCCGCGAGATAAGCGATCCCACGGTCATTGCGGTATTCCGACTGGCGATCGCCGAGGCGGTTCAGGGCCCCGAAGTGGCGCGTGCGCTCAACTCTATAGGACGCGAGGCAAGCCGCGCCGCCTTGCGTAAAATCATGGCCCAGGCCCAGGCGTCCGGACTGCTCGCGGGGCGCCCTGCCGAACTTGCCGAACAGTTCTCCGGGCTGCTCTGGGGCCACTTGATGGTCAGCCTGCTGCTCGGCGTCGCCGAGCGACCGAACCCCCGCGAAATCGCGGGACGTGCCCGCGCCGCCGCAGCCGCGTTCCTGCAACTTCATCCGCTACCGAAGGAACATGCGCCTGCGCTGTCGATCGACCCGATGACACGGCCGCGCGAAGAGTGAACTACCGCAGCACTGGCTGGAAATTGTTCTTCGACTCGAAAGGGGAAAGCCGCGCATCTCCATCTACATCCTCAGTCGGTTGTTGCCAACAGACCATTCCACTTATCGAGGCGGTCGAGTCAATATTTCCCTGTTCCGGGCGGTTGGTCGGCAACTCTTACGTTGGGATTACGTCCGGGTTGCCCGTGTTCCAGGACGAATAAGGACGTGTCGGCGTGTTCACGTCAGCCTCTCCGCGCTGCCTCGATGGCGGCGATGTCGATCTTCTTCATCGTCATCATCGCCTCGAAGGCACGCTTTGCCTCACCGCCACCAGCCGCAAGCGCGTCGGTTAGCGCGCGCGGGGTGATCTGCCAGGAGAGGCCCCAGCGGTCCTTGCACCAACCGCACTGGCTTTCCGTTCCGCCATTGCCGACGATCGCGTTCCAGTAACGGTCCGTCTCTTCCTGATTCTCCGTCGCGATCTGGAAGGAAAAGGCCTCGGTGTGCCTGAACGCCGGGCCGCCGTTGAGACCGAGACAGGGAATGCCCAGGACGGTGAACTCCACCGTCAGCACATCGCCCTTCTTGCCGCCCGGATAGTCACCGGGAGCCTCGTGAACCGCGGTTACTTTACTATCCGGAAAGCTGACGGCGTAGAAGCGCGCCGCCTCATGCGCGTCTTTGTCGAACCAGAGGCAGATCGTGTTCTTTGTCTTCATGTTCGGGTGCTCCTTGTGCTCGATCAGGGTGAACGCCGCTGTCTTTGCGGCGGTCAGTATCAGTGATCCACCAGGTGATCCGTTGATCTGCTGCGGCCGACGTCTCAAATCGGTCGTGACCCGTCCTGCCCTCCTAAATCGTATCGCTGGCAGTGATTGACTTCGAGATCCGAAACTATGACGGGTCGATTTCCGAACGATCCCGATCCAGGTTCCTCCTAGTGGCAGATCACGCAAATCAGCGTAGCCTTACCGATCATGCCAGGATCGTCGGCAAACGTCTGTCCAGAATCTTAGCAAACGGTGAATGGTCCACGCCCACTGGAAGGCAAAGTAAAGAAAACCAACAGCAACACAGGTCTATCTTCTGCCCTGTCTCAATCAGGGGAATTTAGATAGACCGGCCTACCCAGAAGAGAACAGGGATCAGAAGGAGAATGGCTACTGGAATCACAGCGAATGCCAGCAGTGCTCTTGGCCAAGTCACCCAGCGTTCACGGAAGACCCGTCGCAGCAAATACCACATCACCGGCAGGTTGATCAGCACAGCCGTTACAACACCTGGGGCATATTGGCGAAGGCCGAGGGTCGCGGCCACGTGATAAATCACGTTCAGCAGCATGGCAAACACAAAACCGGTCATCACATAGGTTCCAACGGCTTGCTTGCCGGCGCGAATGCTCCAATACGCTACACCGTAGGCTAGAATCGCCAGAAGTCCAGCTGCAACACGAAATTCAGCCGGACCGACGGGCGACTCCCAAAAACCTGCGTGTTGTGACCAGGCCGGTAGCCAGATGGATTCTTCTAAATTGTGCAGTGTAAGAGCAATCGGGAACATCCATATTGCTTTTTCGAGGCGCATCGGAAGCTGACCTCACCACCGAAACTCGACCAATTGCCAAAACTAGCAATCTAAAAATGGAAGCGTTGACCAGGCGCGCGCCTCAGAAACGTTAGCGTTCTGGGAAGCTAGCATGAGTTCTGGATGTATTGTCGGCAACCCTTCCCTTATCTGGTTACGGAAGGGTTGCCCGTCACTCAGAACACATCTCCCCATCGAAGAAATCTTAGAGTACCAAGGTTCATAGAATTCGCTTCACGACTGAGCGTTCTAAGACAAATTTTAGAGACTCATTTTCAGATCAAGCTTCAGGCCAAGTGACGCTGAAATTAGGACGGTTCGTTTAGGTCCGCTTCAATCTCTTCGTATGGAACTTCGATAGTTTCCGTCTTCCACGTGCCCGGCCGGGCGATCTTCAGAGGAAGGCGGGTGCGCTCACGGATCTCATTTAGAAACATTTCCCCATCGGCGTTGAAACCACCATGGGTGATCTTGCGGCCACTATTGTCCCGCACCGAAAATTGTTTGTTCCCGGTGTTGTAATGCAGGGAGACGATATCCTCCCAGCGAATCTTCTTCTCGCTACCGAACCAGGCGCGCGATCCGATCCCGTCCATCTCAATAGTCAAGACTGGCGGATACATAAAGGGAACCAACGCGAGGAATACAAGAAAAAGATATGGCACCCACCATTCGTCCGGTCGGCGCACGGAATAAGAAGACCAGATTAGGAGAATGGCAAAGACGATCCCGACCGAGCAAGCCAGGAGCCGAATGGCACGCGTCGGCGAAAAAATCTTGCGCCCAGATTCGACAGTGGCCCGCTCCGAAGCGGATGATATCCAGAGCCAGCGGAAAACTATCGCTAGCACAGCGGCTGTGAGGATGTGGCGAAAGGCACCCATATTTTTGCCACGGCATTAGGGCTTTGCGGCCGACGCCTCTTGCGTGGGTGCCGCCTGAGCCCTGCGGAAGGCGCCGAAATCCTCCCAAACGTGCTGCACCGTCTTCTCGTCGAAAGCCTTGACAGTAGGTTCGCCCCCCTCTGAGGAATAGATTTCCAGCTTCACCTGACCGCAGGCGGGATTCACGGCGTCCGGCGAATACAGGTAGACCCCTTTGTAGGTGGAATCTTCCATCTTTACCGCACGGTTCCGGACCGACACCATCACGGGAACCTTGCCAGGATGGATCGGCTGCACTTCCTTGTCTCCGCAAAACAACCTCATCTTTTGGAAATCGGTCTTGAACTTTAGTTTTGCAGCCGAGTTTACGTTGAATGAGCGACCTAACGCCGATCCGAACCCCTCCTTGGCCTTCGGCATTACATAGATTCCGAATACTGCGGGATGCGCTCCAGCTTCCTCTTCCCACTCCTTCGGCGTATCGGAATCACTCGTGTCCCGGTTCGCGTTTTGTTGTTTCTTGCCGCGCTTGGTGTGCTCGCGCTCGGCCTGCAGCCGCATCTCCTCCTGCTCCCGGTAGTCCAGGGGAGGGGTGGAAAGTGCGATATTGAAATCTCCGACGGCGAAATAATACGGACGCGAATCGTATTTTTCCACTCGCAACACTTCCTTGAGTCCTTCAACTGGATAAGGGGTCAGTGGCTCGACCGGAAGAAGCGTGCCCGGCGGTGGGTTGCCGGTAACTTTTGTACGATTCTGGTCGAGCAGCGTAAGCGCCTCCTCAATTCGCACGATACCTGATACGCCCGGCCCGGCTTCTGCGCGCGTGCCAAAGGTCGTTAACCCGATCACCTGGCCTGCCGCGTTGAACAACGGTCCGCCCGAATTTCCCGGGTTAATATTGATGTCCGACATGATGGTGTGTGGCTCTACCTTGCTGACGATGCCGGTGGTGATGATTTTGTCGAGGCTAAGCGGGCTGCCGATGGTAAACACCCGTTCGCCTTCCTGGACTGGCGCAGTGCCAGCCCCAGCCCGATACAAGGGTGCTGGTGATGCGCTTGGCAGCGCGGCCATGTTCACCGACAGCAATGCGACGTCCTTCTGCGGATCGGCGGCAATCAGCTTGGCCGTGATTTTGTGGGTCCGATCGAACTGCACGGCCAAATACTCCGAATCGCCCACGACGTGCTGATTGGTAAGGATGAGACCCTTCCCGTCCACGAAGAATCCTGTACCGTGGCCCGATTCGCTTTTCACTGTGACAACGGTGTTCTTCAGCCGCTTGAACAGTTCGGTGAGGTCATTGCTGGCGGTATTTGCTGACGATGCCTGGGCAGCAGCTTCCTCCACCTTGGCATTGTCGTTGGTCAAGTCAATGTTCTGCTCGGCGCCCGAAAGCGAGACTTGCATATTCCAGGAAAAGCGTCTGCCTCCCAGTTCGGCGGGCTTCGGCGTTGAAACTGTGCACCGCCCCGGCGGTAAATGCACGTCTGCAGTTCCCTCCAGGCTGGACTTCACCTCCGCGGCCTTAGCTCCGCACTTGAGAGATACCGTGAAGAATGGGACTGCCTTCTGATTGAGTTCTTGGTCCACAAGGATCACCCGGACCCGAACTTTGACCAGATTGGGCTGTGCCTGGCTTGCCGAAACGGATAGGAGTGCAAACAAGACTGCCAATATGTGAACTCTCATCGAAGCATCTCCTGGTCCAGCGAGGGGCGAAGAATTCAGTACGCAAGCCTGATGCGCGATAGCCGACCCGGATGCGTGAAACTTTCACGTCTCCATCCGTGCCAATCCGAGCGCAGACCATACGTCTTGCGCGTTTCGATCAAAATAGATGTTGGTATTTCATAGGAGCAATGGGCTTCCGGTACTATCTGGGATTAGTGTGCCTAAACCAATATTTCGGTGATCGGCTCATTTCATTTCAAGTAGAGCCCGGCGACCTAACTCCCGGATTGTCGGCAACCCTTACCTAATCGCATTACGTCCTAGTTGTCCGTCATCCAACGGAAAACCAGACCGAATGACGCCACCGATTTCGCAGTCACTGGTGGACCGTCTTCGCGTAAAGCCAACAGTGAGCGGGCGATGGGAATCGCACCCACGTCCGAAGTTTGGGAAAAGACTCGCGCGCCCCCGCCTAGCAAGACTGGGAACGACACCACCTTAGCGATGTCTCGCCGGACATGGAGTTTCGCTTTCGCGCTCTGCGCCGGAGGGTACGTTGATGCCCAATCGGGAACGGCTTCTCTAGAGAAAGTACAATTCGGAGGGGCATTGCAATGATTCTGTAAAGAGAAAGCCCGATTCGCAAGGAGTCGGCCTCTTTCTTTGTTTGGTCGGGCTTTGGACCAACTTTGGACCAAAACCCCTGCTTTTTGTGGCCATAATCAGCACTAGATAGCGCAAGGGCAACTGAATGAACGCGGTTTTTGGTAGGGGCGGTGGGGATCGAACTACGAGAGGCGCTGAAGGCGCACAAGTTATTTATTCTGCTAACCGGTAAAACAGAGAAAAACAACAAAAACGCTAGACCGAGGTACACGCGCCGTACACGGAGAGGATGTCCTCTGGCATCGCCGCACGGATGCAGAACAGAGCTGCCGATTCGTATTCCGAATTCCGCCCAACGCAGCCAAACGACCTCGTTCCGCCTGAATATATCCACCTGAGGGAGGCTCGGTTCCACCACCCGAGCGGCAAACCGATGCCAGCGAATAGAAGAAGCATTTTGTGGGGAGGTCGGATGTCAGAGGTGTGGGGTTTTTGTCTCGGTATTTTGCACGTCGAGAAACAGCTAGCGGCAGGAGCTCTCTAGTTCCATTCTCTCAGGAACGCGTCGCTTGGATGTGTCTGATTCGAAACTGGACCCCACTTTATTCCCTCGAGAGGAAAACCGCGCTTTATCCTACATTACTATGGGTGATCCAAGACTCACCAAAACGAAACGATGGCTGAAAAACCGGCGGAGCCAGCGAATCAATTTGGACGTTCCGGTTGTCGTCTCAAGACCTCGCAGGGAAGGCCCGGAGTTCAGTGAAAGTACTAGAACACTTGTCGTCAGCGCGCATGGTGCCTTGATGGTCTTAAGAGGCATGGTAGCTCCTAAGCAAAGACTTCTACTGCAAAACTCCGGCAGTGGGGAGCAGCAAGAGTGCCGAGTAGTTTACGTGAATAACGAACTGGTTGGACCGCCTACGGTTGCGGTGGAATTCGCTCGGCCCGCACCGCGCTTTTGGCACATCGCGTTTCCGCCTTCCAATTGGATTAGCAACCCGTAAGTCAGCTATCCTCCACTGTTGAGTTCAAGTTGTCCAGGCCACTTAGTACTCGACTAAAGGCAATCTGGCTCTCTCCCATTTCTTCCTGGCAGGATCTTTCGGAAATTCTAGCGAGAGTCTCTCCTCCGATTTCCGTCAATCGGTTCACCCGAAAAGCAGCCCTCAAGTCTTATAGAGCCCTATCCGGTCCTAGCTTTTACGTCACTTTCCCTCATTCCCCCTATAGTACTCAAATGTCAGAAGACTCGAATTTAACTCCATTAGATATTCATGGCGAAGGATCAAGGTAATCCGCCGACGATCCATAAGTCCATTTAATTCAACGAAATATGTCCCCTCCAAAAATCAGCAGCAAGAGGTGGCAACCTCAACTTTTCGGGAAACTTCCGTACCTGTCCAGGGAGATCCTGTGGACAGCTGAAAAGAGACTGGCCCGAACCCGTCCCATCGACCGGTTGTCAAGTACCAGAACCTGCGTGTAGAAATGGTCTAGCGACAATAAGCTCATGAAACCTACTAACCCCAAAGCTGTTAGAGCAAGGCGGGATGCTACGGCTGGTTTTACTCTGCTCGAACTTTTGATTGTGGTTGCCGTAGTTGTAGTTGCGGCTGCGCTAGTCATACCCGGGTATGCCAGCATGAACCGCTTCCTCCGCATCTCGGGGGATGGCCGGAACCTAAACGGCACCATCGCCGAAGCTAAGATGCGCGCGGCTCAAGCCTTTACGCATGCCCGGCTTCGCGCGAACCTCTCGAATAACACCTTTCAACTGGAAGTTTGGAACAAGGCTGCAAACGGGGGCGCCGGGTGCTGGCAAACGGAGGGCGACACGTTAAATCAATGCACCGTAGCCAACAGCCCGACTCAACCCCTTTCAACTGGTGTGCAGTTTGGATTCGGCGGCGTTGGCGCGGCCGCTCCGAACCCACAAGCCGTGGTGGCGCAGGCTCCGCTCTGCCTCAAGGGAGTCGCGGGCGGCACGGCACTGGGCGCCTATGCGAACACGGCCTGCATCGAGTTCAGTTCGCGCGGTCTTCCTGTGGCTGCCGACGGTTCGCCAACAGCCAACGACGCAATGTATGTAACGGATACGAACACTGTCTACGGTGTGACGGTCATCATATCCGGCTTGATTCAAACCTGGAGCACGCCTGCGTCCAACACGGCCTGGGAGGCTCGCTGAGGGCACACGATGAAACGAATCCAAACTCGACGAATTCGCCGGATACGCAACTCTCAAGCAGGAATTTCCCTGCTCGAGACGATGGTAGCTTTGGGGCTTTTGCTGACGGTTTCTGTGGGCATTTTGGCACTGGGAGTCGTGGCCATGACCACCACCGAAAACCAGGGCCATCTCTCGGCGCGAACCGCCGAATACGCTCAGGACAAGATGGAGCAGCTCCTGGCGCTAAAGTTTTGCGATGCGACCAGCAACACGAGCGTGTTGCCGACGAGCGCTTCCGGTGGCCAGGGTTTGGCGGGATGCTCCGCACCTTTGAACACGAACGGGACAGGAGCTGGTGGAAGCTCGGATCCCAACGCGCCAGCAGCAGGTTTCGTCGATTATCTTGACGATAGCGGAAACATGCTCGCCTCAGGAACGACTGGTGGAGCTCCCGCCGGATGGAAATACATTCGTGTCTGGCAGGTATCTTCAGCGAACGCTACGAGCACGGTCAAACAAATTACTGTGACCGTGAAGGTGAGCAGTTCGATAGGACAATCGGGGATGTTGCCACAAACCAGCTTGACCGCATTGAAGGCTTATCCCTTTTAAAGCCAGATGGCTGAGAAAAGAGCGGAATTTATGAAGAGGAAACAGCAAAGCGGCTTCACACTGATGGAAATGCTCGTTTCGCTGGCCATCTTCATGTTGGTCTCGGGGATCGTGATGTCGGGATTGATTCAGATGATGAAGACCCAGGGGACGGTGGCCAACCGGACCGAGATGCACGCCAGCGTGCGCAGCGCCACGGAACTTCTGCAGCAAGAGATTGGACAGGCCGGAAGAGTTTCGCTACCAGCAGCGGTTCTGCCCGTCACTATAACGGCACCAATCGCGGTCAACACAGTGGCCCAGACAGTTGCGATCAGCGCCACAACCAACATGTTTCCGAACATGTTGCTCGACGTGGATGCAGGACAGAATTTTGAGGTGGTGACGGTAACGGTCGTGACGCCCACCACGATCACCGCGGTCTTCACCAAACCGCATGTCGGAGCCGCCATTCCTGTCCAGGTTTCCGGCGCATTCGGCACAGGGATCGTGCCGCCGGCCGCGGGACTTCCCTGCGCAACCACGGGATATACGCCTTACACGGGAACAGGCACCGGCTCGGACTGCAATACCCTGAAGCTTTATGGGGACATAAATGGAGACGGCAACATCATCTACGTCGAGTATAAGTGCGATACCAGCACTAACCCCGGTTTCCTGTATCGAAATCAAGTTTCGAATGCCGTAATTGTGGGAACCACGAAGCCGGCCGTCACTCCCGCCATGTATTTGCTCAACAACGTGGAGCCGAATCCTGACGGCAGTGGGTGCTTCACGTATCAGGTCCAGAACGCCAGCGTTAACGGCGTATCAGTCCCTTTTGTGACAGATGTGGCCGTGACTCTTACCGTCCAAACGCAACTTCGGGATCCTCAGACACACCAGTTCCAGACGGAAACCAAAGCACTATTGAACATCACACCTCGGAATGTTTTTTACGTATGGGAAGCTACAAGCCTGGGCGAAGTACCGCGCAATCAGCCGATGCCGGCGAATATCGGGAGCATTTTGTAAATGGAAACGGGGAATAACATGAGAAGCAAACGGGACAAAGAAAAGGGCTCCGCACTGATTTTCGCGCTGATTTTGATCTTGGTGCTCTCGGTGATGGGCGCCTCGATGACCTACCTGTCCCAGGCAGAGACATGGTCGAGCATGAATTACCGCATGATGAGCCAATCGCGCTATGGCGCTGAATCGGGCATGAGCGTGGCTGCGGACTTCATCGTTAACCAATACATTCCACCTGCCGCGACCGGCACCGACCCCTTGGGCAACTACGACACGAGCGTCTCCCCGGTGACCTACAATGGACAACCTGTTGTCTTGTCGTCGGATAGCAGCCAGGCCAATTACCCGGTGGGAGCGGTGGAGACGGCATTTAAGAATTCTCTGACCAATCCGGGTTACGTGACATCTGGAAATGTTCGAGTGAATTACAGCGTTACCGCCACTCTGCTCTCGATGGGCACAGTCAATTCTTATGGAAATCCCGTCGCGGTGCAGATGTGGAAGCTGGTCGCAGACGGAACGATGAATGGCGTGCGCAACTCGCAGGAAGAAGTGACCGCGATCATGGAACGCGAGGTCACCCCTTCGACAGTCTATGCCGCGTTCGCAACTGCCAGCGGCTGCGGCGCCTTGTCTTTCTCGGGCGGCGGCCAGACCAACAGCTACGATTCTTCGACCTTGACCGTTAACGGCTCCGGTGCGACGGTTGTGCCAACGACCTTCAACACCTACGGAGGCAACGTCGGCTCCAACGGAAACCTCGCGCAGAACGGTTCGACAACGACGATTTATGGAACGATGTCTACGCCTGACACAGGTGTGGGCAATTGCTCAGGTGGCAACGTTACGGCGTGGACCGACAACGGAAACGCCACGGTAACCGGAGGCTTGGTTAAACTTCCCCAGATCGTCAATTTCCCAACGCCGGTCATCCCTCCCCCGGGAACCACCAACGTGTCTGTCAGCAGCGCTCAGACCCTGGCACCTGGTTCCTATGGTGACATTTCACTGTCCGGCCATGGAGTTTTGACACTGACGCCGGGCGTCTACAACATCAACAGCATCGGAGAATCCGGGGCCAATACCTCGATCGTAATTGCACAAGATCCGATCACACACCTCTATGGGCAAGTGACCCTCAATGTCACCGGAAGCAACCAGAACACTCCCGTCGACCTCACTGGCAACGGACTTCAGAATCCGACTCTGAATCCCGCTGACTTCCAGATCAACTACGCAGGGACCGGCACAATCAAAATTGCTGGGAACTCCCAAGCGGCCGCGGTGGTCTATGCGCCGAACGCCAGCGTGACCCTGACTGGCGGATCGGACTTCTATGGCGCCATCCTTGGCCAAACGGTAACTAATGCAGGCGGAACCGCAATCCACTACGACCTGAATCTTTCGAAGAACACGTTCATCGTCAGCAACTACATGCTCGATTCCTTCAGCTGGACCAAGTTCTAGCGACAGCTGAGGACCTAGCAGCTTTGCGACCCGGTCTGGTTCGGATTGACCAGACCGGGGTTCGTGCGTGATTAATAGATTTCCTGAAGTAGCGCTGCAGACTCCCACCTCTAGCTTGCATCTGTCCCTTCTTGCACTTCTTTAATTTCATTTGCTCCCCCGCCGAGCACCGAGTGGACGCAGGAGGACCGTCCCGGGCACTCCACTTCTTTTCTTTGCCATCGAGCAGCTAGTTCCCTCCTTGCGGACGGCGTAACACCCGCTGTGGTGCAGAAACAATTGCGGCACAGCGACGCGCGGATAACGCTTGGAATTTATGGACACGTCGTCGGTGATGCGCAGCGCAACGCGGTACAAAGCCGCTCCACGAAGCTCGTCAATTGAGGGCAATTGTTAGAAACCGGAGTTCTGTTAGAAAACGCCGGTGTAAGTGATTGAAAACAATTTGGTTTGGTAGGGGCGGTGGGGATCGAACCCACGACCTTCGGCTTAAAAGGCCGCTGCTCTACCACTGAGCTACGCCCCTATGGCGTGAATTCTCAAGTATAGCATGGCCCTGCAGTCCGACAATTCGCGCCAAACGTTCTCAGGGATCGTCTGGCGCTACAGCAACATTTCGCTCTGAAATTCTGAAGTTAAGTAAATGCCTCCGCAGAAATTCGCTGACGTGGACGCTTGCGTTTCCATTCGTAATCTTTGCGTAAACGCGATTGGTGCTTTTTCACTTGCGATTCAAGTTCGCTGAACGCTTTTTTGCAGCATGCGCCCAGATGTTCGCATTCCGAAGTGGCGTGTAACGTTCCGGTGGGAAGGGTCAAATTTAACGCGAGTGTGTGGTTATCGAGGCGGGACTGTTTTGCAAATACTGCGTGGAGTTGCACTAAATCCGGTTCATACGTTTTCAAAAGCGTATTCAATTTAGCGATGCTGTGATCCATCTCCTTTTGCACGGATTGGTGGTTCTGCAGATCTTTGAAACTGACCGATAGTTTCATGAGCGCACCTATGTATGAATTGGATGAAACGGGGTGGGACGCGGAATGGCAGTGAGTGCCGCATCGAGCGGAGAATACGCCTCGGGGACGTGCGGCGCAAATGGGAATGTAGAATCTGCTGTATGCAAACTTTAACAGGACGAATTGACAGCAAAGGAATTACGAAGGCAAAGCGAACGTCGCTTTCTGTCTTGCGAGCCGCTGTAACCTTCCCTGCGCTAGTAGCGGCCGCCTTCTGCCTGTTCCGACCCGGTCGGAGAGGCGGGCGCCGCTTTTTCGCTCCTCTTGTTTGCTCCCCCGGTCTCCTGAAAGTCAACGTTCCGTGCGTTGACACCATCGCAAGGCCAACCGTACGCTGCCAAGGATGAGTAATTCCACACGAAACCGGGGCACTAAGCCGCACGCCAACATTCGCGTCGGCCCCGCAGGATGGAGCTATCCCGACTGGTCCGGCTGGGCTTATCCGTCCAAAAAACCAAAGGGCTTTCACGAAGCGACCTATCTCGCGGAATTTTTCGACACGATTGAAATCAACACCAGTTTTTACAATCCGGTGCGCGCGGATCACGCGAAAGGTTGGCTGCAGCGCGTAGCGGCGAACAAAAGCTTTATGTTTACCGCCAAGATGTGGCAGCGTTTCACGCATGATCCCAGCCCCAGCGCCGAGGACGAAAAACTCGTTCGCGCTGGATTCGATGTTTTGCGGCGACGCCGGAAAACTCGGCGCAGTGCTGCTGCAATTCCCTTTCTCGTTTCACAAGACAATCGAAACTGAACAATATCTGGAAGCACTGCTGAAACGATTCAGTGATTATCCGCTGGTGGTGGAAGTTCGCCACGCGACGTGGAACGCGCCCGAAGTTTTTGATCTGCTGCGCATGCGTGAAGTTGGATTCTGCAACGTGGACCAGCCGGTCATCGGGAAATCGTTGGAGCCCTCGGCGGTCGCGACCGGACCAGTGGGCTACGTTCGCCTGCACGGCCGCCGCTACGACACCTGGTTCAGCGACGACGCGGCGGTCCCGTCGTACGAGCGCTATAACTATCTGTATTCCGACGAAGAATTGCGGCCGTGGGCAGCACGCACAGAAAAGGTTGCCGACGCCACTCGCGACGTTTACGTCATCACCAACAATCACTATCAAGGTAAAGGCGTAGTCAACGCGTTGCAGCTGATCAGCATGTTGAAGGAATCGAAGGTGAAGGTGCCGGACCCGCTGCGGGAAAGGTATCCAGAGCTGGAAAAAATAGCCAACCAGCCCCGCCGCGAACCAACACTGTTCGGATAAGCGCACCGAAAAGAAATTGATACTGCGGAAGAACCGTCTGTTCAATTAAGACGTATCTAGACGCGATCTAGCGGTTCAATTCCTTCCTCAATTTGGGAGGCGAGGCGTGCCCCAGCTTTCAAAATCGTCGGCGAGTGCGCGATGAACATCTTCACGGGTCATTCGCGGCCGCGCAGAAGTGAAGCAAGTGTTTCGTCGGAAGCGTCCTGGTTGCGTGCAGAATCCAGGAACTTCTTAAGATCGCTGGGAGAACTCATGGCGGCGGGATTATAGCGTAGTTTCCTGGTAACGCCAGCGAGCAATGGCGTTCGCGCGCCCTGCACTTTTTTGCAAAAGCATAGAACCGAATTTTCGCTGAAACTTTACTCTCCACTGATCATCCAAAAAATGTTAACGAAAACGCGCGGCACCCCTCCGTCGCACAGAATCGAGTCGAATACATGGACCAACCACTGCAGGGATATTTGGCAAATTCTGCTTGGGCGAACACGCTGCTGCGTCTGGTCGTCGGAATCGGATTTATGGCGCACGCATTCGCAAAGCTAAGCAGAGGAGCGGATAATTTTGCGTCTACGCTGCAGGCATTGGGCGTGCCCGCCGCGAATTTGATGGCGTGGGCCACAATCGCCACAGAGCTAATCGGGGGAGCGCTGCTGGCGGCAGGCGCATTGGTATTTTTCGCCAGTATTCCGTTGGCTGTGGTGATGGCCGTGGCTATGTTTACCGTGCATCTGCGCTACGGATTCAATGCCATCAAACTTGTTGGCGCGACCAGCGCCGGCCCACAGTTCGGCCCGCCGGGATATGAATTGAATTTGCTATATCTGGCGGCACTTGCGGTAATTGCGTTTGGCGGCACCGGCCCGTGGTCCGTCGATGCCTGGTTGCTTGCGCGGAAGCGATCATAAAGTCGCCGCGCTATTTGCGCTCGATAGAAAAACACCATAGAAAATCGATTTATCACTGAACTGGGAGCATCGCGCGTATAATCCTGAAATGTATCCAGGTCACGGCGTAACTGTTCCGCTCCGTCGGTCTAACTCCGCACTTTTAGTTTTCAGTTCCCTTCTGTCTTTGTCGTTTTTCTTAATTTTCTCTGCGTCTTCGGTCCTTGCGCAAGATCCGAACGCGCAGGCAGGATCGTCGCCGGGCGGCACAGAAAAAGGTCAGGCGCCCGCGGGGCAACAACCATCTGGACAAACCGGCAGTGGCGGCGAAATTTTATCGAGCGCCGAAGTTTCCAGCCTGCCGCTGAACACGCGGGACTTTAGCAAATTGTTGCTGCTCGCGGCCGGCACCATGACCGACTCCAATGGCGCGGCCAACTTCACGCAACAGTTCGCGGTGAACGGGCAGCGTGGCACGGCAACGGTGTTTGCAATAGACGGCGCCGATACCACCGATCCGGAATTGGGCGGCGCCACATTTTCCAATTTCAACGTCGATGCGATTCAGGAAGTGCAATCAAGCTCGGGCGTCATGCCCGCGGATATCGGCCACGGCGCAGCTGGTTTTACCAACGTCATTTCCAAGTCAGGGACAGACCAGATTCATGGCAGCGCGTTTGAATTTGTGCGCAATGCTGCCTTCGACGCGCGCAATTTTTTTGACCATAGCATTGATGGGAGACGAATTCCGCCGTTTGCGCGAAACGAATTTGGCGTGACCAACGGCGGTCCGCTCTTCATTCCGCACGTTTACGACGGCCGCGGAAAAACTTACTACTTCGGCGAGTACCAGGGATTTCGCCAGGTACTCGGCACCACGCAAGTGCTCGCAGTTCCGACTGCGGACGAACGCGCGGGAATCGATACCACCACTTTTCCCGGTGACACGCTCACCGTTCCCGTAAATCCGGCAATGGCTACGATACTTGCGCGCTATCCGCTGCCGAACGCTCCGCAAGGTGTATTCGGACCGCGCACTTTTGCGACTTCATCGAAGATTGTGACCAACACCGATCAATTTTCGATTCGCATCGATCACAAAATTTCCGACAAAATCTCAGTTGATGGGCCGTTTCAGCCTGAATAACGTAAACGGACCGATCACCAATCCGGACCAGACCGCGCTTGATCCGGATTTCGGCGTGAAGTTTTTCGATCACCAGCGCAACGCTACCGTGCGGCTGGTGCATCAATTTTCGCCGCGGCTTACTTCCACGACGGGATTTGGATACATTCGCAGCACGCCGTTTTTTCCGGCGACGAATCACACCGATCCCGCGATCGCTTTTAACGATGGTCTCTACGTTAATTTCAACAATGCCGATGGCTCCATCACCGGCTCGTTCAGCAATCTCTATCAAATCAAACAGGATTTTGCGTACAATCGCGGCGCGCACGCGATGAAATTCGGCGCGGAAATCCGATTGAACAAAGACGCTACAATTTTCGCGACCAATCCGAACGGACTTTATGGCTTCGGGAGTGGCACGGCATTTTCGCCGGTGTTTATTCCGTCGGCCAGCGGCACGCACAATATTCAGCCGGGGGATCCCCTACCCGATACGTTGACGGGATTGCTGACGGCGTCGCCATTCTCTTACACGGTAAGTGCGCCGGCGAGCGTCACACCGACCGGCGACAAGTTCGACGAAGCGGCTGTGCGGCGCGAAGCTTACGGATTCTATTTTCTCGATGCATGGAAAGTGAACGCGAAACTGAATGTAAATATCGGATTGCGATACGAATTGAACAGCAGAATCAAAGAAGCAAAGCATCGCACTTCGATTGCGGTTCCGGTCGATGCCAGCGGAAACGAAACCTCTTTCCTGGCGCCGGGCGCGACACAAATATTTTTGTATAATCCGCAACCGGTATATCCACTCGACAAAAACGGCTGGGGTCCGCGTCTTGCCGCGGACTACGCTTTAACCAAACATACCGTGCTGCATGCAGGCGCAGCGATCACCACGCTCCTGCCAAATTTGTGGCTAGAAAATTTTGTCACCGGCGGTTTCCCGCTGGTTTTCCAGCCGATTATTACCGCTCTGCCGGGAGTGCCGGTGGCGTTCAGCAATACCGTGGTTCCGACGCCTCTGCCTGATCCGTTCACAATTCAGGGAACGCCGCTGTTTCCCAACGGCGACAGTTCAAATGTTCCCGCCAACACGCAAATCGATTTGCAGAAATATCAAAGTGACTTGGCGGCGATTACTCCTGGGCATGAAGTGCAACTTTTCACGCCGGGCGTGATTTCGCGCTTGTTCCGCAACGGATACATCGGAACGTGGACGGCAGGGTTCGATCAGGACTTGGGCCCGGTGAAATTGAGCGCGGCCTACGTCGGAACGTCTGGCGTACATCTGCCGAGCGTCTTCAACGTGAACGGTTACAACGGAGCGGATCCGGCGTTCGCGCCGTACACACAATTCGATTCGTCGGGCCACATCGCCGGCGGATTCGGCCCCGAGCCGGTGGTCAACAACGGTTCGCATTCGACGTACCACGCGCTGCAGACCAGCGTGACGCAGAATTCTTCACGAATCGGTTTGAGTTTTCAGGCGAGCTACACTTTTTCGAAATCGATTGACGATACCAGCGCCATCATTCCCGGCCCCGCTGCGAACACCGGCACCGTGTTGCAGGCGCTGCCACAAGATCCGTTGAATGTCGCTGCGGATCGCGGCCCGTCCACGTTTGACGTGAGGCATGTATTTACTCTGAGCATCATTCAAACGCTGCCGTTTGAAAAAGTCAGTTTCTTGCACGGCGTTAACAAGAAAATCACAACTGGATGGCAGATTCTAAATATCACGACGCTGACCAGCGGGTCGCCGTTCACGGTGTATTCGGGAATTCAGCAGACCGGAGTGGGCGCGGGAAACGCGGATCGACCGGACCAGATCGCGAAGCCCGATCTCTCCACAAGCAGAAACATTCGCGAAGATTATTTTGGCCTGGGTGAAAATAACGGATCGTTTTTTTCGATCCCGATCGGCGTGGGGGGGACGGGGCCCAATGACGGGCGATTCGGGACGCTGGGCCGCGATACTTTTCGCGGACCGGGATACAAGGATTTCGATATCAGCTTGATCAAAGATACTCCGTTTGGCCGGCGCGGAAAGAACGAACTGGCGATCCTGCAATTCCGGGCAGAATTTTTTAACGTTTTCAACATCGTGAATTTTGGATTGCCGGCGAACACGATTCTGGGAAGCGGATTCGGAAGCATCAGCAAAACGGCGGGAACTTCTCGACAGATCCAGCTTTCGCTGAAACTGATTTACTAATGGCGATTCTACACGGCGCGGTACCGGCGAGCTGAACATTGCGGTAGCAAGGAGAGCGCGATGACCCGGCGAACGGAACTTTTCATTGTGTCGGCAGTGGTACTGATCGCGGCATGCGTCACGTTTGTGCCGCTGCGGAATGAATGGGTGCTGCACACGAAAAGCAAGACTACGGCGGCGAAGCAGAACGTGGCGAAAGGCGATCGTGCGCGCGCGGAGATCGAAGCGTTCAACAAGAAATTTGTGGATGCGCATCTGAAAATGGACAACGCCGCGATCATGAATATGTGGGCGGAGGATGGCGTGAGCCTGTTGCCTGCCACTGCGCCGATGATTGGAAGACCGGCGATCGGAAAATTCATGAATGACGTGATGGCACAGCTCAAAGATTTTCACATGGAAAATATCTCCGTGGATTTTCAGGGGATCGAAGTGAACGGCGACTGGGCCTCGGAGTGGGCGTATGAGCATCAGACGGTGCAACCTCCTCCGGGCAAACCGGTGATTGATAGTTACGGAAAAATGCTGCTGGTGCTGCACAAAGAGTCCGACGGAAACTGGCGAATTACGCGAGAGATGTGGAACCAGGGACTGAAACCATGAAGCGATTTCTGATCGCCCGAGTGAATTGCCGGCTCGCGCCTACCCTGCCTCTGAGCTGCCACCCCCTCACTTGCTTTTAGCAAAGTATTCATTCTAAAGGGCTTGCGAAAGCAAAGTGTGTGCCAGCTGGAGTGGCGTTTGCTGCAACTCGGGGCGCGCGGATCAGACCGCGCGGAAGCAGAGCAAAAGACATGCTTTGCTCGCAAGGCATGTGCCACCCGCGAGATCGTAAACCTAGTCCACTTCCCAGATCCGTGCCCGAACGATGGACCTAAGCACGGCAGCAGAGCAGAACACACACTCTTCGAGCAAACCGTGTGTCGCCCGGAGTGGGGTCGCTGCCACTTGGGGGTGTTCAGATCAGAGGAGTGGTTGAGTTAAAGCTGGCTGAAAGAGGCGGTGGCAGCCGCCGATGGTCGACTGATGGGAGCGCCCGTACCAACGGATAGTAATATTTTGACGCGCCTATGACCGGGTTGCATTTCATTAGACAAGGAGCTGCTGGTTGGAGCGGCCAAAATCGGTCGCAACGAACAGAAAACAGGACGGTTAGGTATTACTGGGCATACCGTGATAGTTCCACAGAGTTGGTCGCTAACGTGCACAGCCCATAGGCTAGTCCCGATTGGAGAGTGCCCATTGGCACGAAAGTATATCTATGCAGTGCTGGCCCTCATAGCAGTGCTCGCGTTCAGCGGCGCGGCGAATGCGGACCAGATTGGATCACTATCTCTTACGGATTGCGGAAGTAGCAAACCCGGATGCCCAGCTGCTACCTATTCATTCGATATCAGCTCGACGTCGGCGACGCTCACTATCGCGATCACCGGAGCCGTGACCGCAGGCGCTAACGATATCATCTCGGGCGTGAATCTAGGATTCACACCGGCTGATAACGTCAACGATCTGCATTTGTTTGCAAACCCTGGCGGTACCTGGACATCTGTCATCACTGACAGCTTGTCCAATTCCGGATGTGGCACGCAAGGTACTGCGGCGTTTGTTTGCGCCTCAGGAACCGGCGTCGGCATCGCTCAGGGTGGAACCTACACCTGGACGTGGACCTACACGCTGACGGACCCTAATAAGGTCTCAGCCGTAGGCGACGTTCACATCGGCGCGAATTACGATCCGCACAACGGATGGATCGTTTCTGAGACGGGAGCCGGCACAGTTCAGACACCTGAACCCGCCAGCCTCGCGTTGCTCGGACTCGGTTTGCTGGGCGTGCCATTCGTACGTCGTCGCCGTTCCTAAGCAAAACCAGGCCTGGAAATCAAAAGCGCTGGAAGCGAAAGCTTCCGGCGCTTTTTGTTTTCTGAAATGAGCTGAAATTTATTGCAGGATTTCTTGGAAACGGAACACTTGTGTCCTCATGGATCGATCGAATTATCGCCTCGTTACCACGAATACGAATATAGGCTTGAATGCGCATGCTCTCGTTCCTTCCATCTGTAGTGAGTTGGGTATCCGGATCCTGCTTTACCGCACGTGTCTTGCGGCTTGAGGATAATCGATCCGTCTTTGCAAGCACAAAAGTCAAAGCGCGATATGTGGGCTTTCGCCGCGCAAACAAGCGTCAATTGCGGAATCCAGGGTCGAGAAAATGTTTATCTTGCGCACGCGATTTCCGAATCCTCGTGCTTGTAACCACAATCTCCACTCCGTCTTGCGCCCAGCTGCAACCAGAACGATGCCGCGGCTTTCGAGCTCGTCAGTTAGTTCCTGTGCCGTTTGCAGGCCAGTAGCGTCAATCATGGTAATCGGAAGCATGTCCAATACAATCCATTTAGGTTTACCGGAGAAGGCGCTGGCCGCCGCGAGAAGTTCGCGTTTGAAGTAGGGGGCGTTGAAAAAAACGATTGGCGCATTAAACCGCAGCAGGAGTAAATCGGGGATGGGCTTCGCGTCGGGATGGCGTTCCATGGAATGAAAGCCGGACATGCCGTCGACTTTCCCGAGAACTTCAATTTTGGGGCGTGCCACCAAGTGCACAAAGCGAAGAATCGAAATGACGACGACGAGAAAGATGGCCTGGATTGCTCCAATAGCGACAACACCCAATGTTGCCAGGATCGAGAGCGCAAATTCGTAACGGTCTACGCGAAGAATCACTTTTAAAGCTTGCAAATCGATCAGCGAGAATCCCGCCTTAACTAACACCGCACCAAGCGCAGCGATGGGCACGAACCGGAGGGGCTGCGTAAACAGGAGCAGAACGACGGCAATAGAGGCGGCTGCAACTAGTCCAGTGACTTGCGTCCGCCCGCCCGCTGCATCATTCATTGCCGTACGCGAGTCAGCACCGCTCACAGCAAATCCCTGGGAAAAAGCGGAAGCGATATTAGCCATCCCCAACGCAGCGAATTCTTTATCGGCGTCAATATCGTATTTGTTGCGGGCGGCAAAACTTCGCGAAGTGAGCATCATGCTGGAGAACATGACGAGAGCGAGCCCCGCGGCATCGCCAAGTAATGATGGAATGAGATTCAAAGAGACGTTGGGAAACTGCAAATGGGGTAATCCTGCCGGTACTTCCCCGACCACCTTGACACCAAGCTGTTCCAGACCGAAAAAATGAACGGCGAGGGCACTTACAACAATGGCCACCAGTGCAGCCGGGACTTTCTTTACTAACTTTGGAGTGACCAGGAGTAGGGCGAATGTACCCAACCCCACGGCCAAGGTGGGCCAGTGTGTCATTCCAAGCTTCGAAACAAATTCCAAGAATCGAGGGACAATTCCGCCTCGCTCGATCGCAAAGCCAAAAATCTTGCCGATCTGGCCCAGGATGACACTGAGTGCAATTCCATTCAGAAAGCCAACCAGGATGGGCTTCGAAAGGAAGTCAGCCAGCGCCCCGAGGCGCAAGAAACTTGCGCCTATACAAAACAAACCGGCAGTGAGGCATAAAACGGCAGACAGGGATGCATAATCCTGTGAATCGCCTTTGGCCAACGGTGCCACTGCCGCTGCAATCAACGCGCACGTCGCTGCGTCCGGACCGATGATCAATTGCCGCGAAGTTCCGAAGATGGCGTAGGCAACCAATGGAAGAATGCTGGAATAGAGCCCAACCGATGGATTGAATCCGGCCAACTGCGCGTAGGCAACGCCGACCGGCAAAGCGACGGCAGCCACAGATAATCCGGCAATGAGGTCATGCGAGAAGTTCGCAGGATTGTAAGGCCAGAGAGCTGGCAATCCCGGCGCGATTCGAAATAGTTTCGCGCGCCAACCTGATCGCTCACGGCTATTGGGGACAATCAACGGGCTACACCTCAGTACACCTCTTCAACAAATTTCCTGCCCTTCAGGAACTTGGAGTCGTCATATGCGCCTTTGTTGGAACGCTTCGGCAACTTTACTTTTTCACGAGGAACTTTCTTATAAGGAATCGCGCTCAATAAATGAGAAATGCAATTGAGCCGCGCCTTGCGCTTGTCGTTGGAGCGGACGATGTTCCAGCGGGCATGCTTAGAATCGGTGGCTTCGAACATTAGATCGCGGGCCCGCGAATATTCATACCAGCGGTCAAACGATTCAAGGTCCATGGGGCTGAGTTTCCATTGGCGGAGCGGATCACTGAGACGCGCTTCAAAACGGCGTTGTTGTTCGTCCTGGCCGACTTCGAGCCAATACTTGAGCAGGATGATCCCTGCATCGACGATGTATCTCTCAAACTTCGGACAAATCTCCAGGAAGTTTTGGTGCTGTTCCTTACTGCAGAAACCCATTACGTACTCGACTCCGGCACGGTTGTACCAACTGCGATCGAAAATAACGATTTCGCCGGCCGCGGGAAAATGCTGCAAATAGCGCTGTATGTACATTTGGGTTTTCTCGCGGTCGGACGGCGCCGGTAGCGCAACCAGGCGAAAGACTCGCGGGCTGACTCGCTCAGTGAGCGCCCGGATCGTGCCGCCTTTTCCGGCGGCGTCGCGGCCTTCAAATACCACAATTGCTCGAAGCCCTTTGTGTTTCACCCAATCCTGCAATTTACAGAGTTCTGCCTGAAGGCGCCTCAACTCCTTCTCATATTTCTTGCGTTTGAGTTTGCCGTTTTTGCTTTTGTGGTCGTCTCTTTTCATGGACCTGCTCACTTTCTTGATTGCACCAAAGGGCATTCGCGCCAGGTCTGGAGGGGTTATACCACTTATCACAATGATGAGAGCGGTTTTTCTATACCCAGTCTAGAACGATGCGAGAGTCGCTCGGAGAATTTCGGACGCGATTTTCTGGCAGCGAGGACTGCTGGGCAGTTGACCGCGTTGATGACTTTTGTGGTGATACCTCGGGAGGAACGTTTTTGTAGTAGAATGCGCGCGCTCGTCAAACAGTAAGAGTGTTCTCCGGAGCAGCCGCGGCTATTGATGGACGTACTGTACATCCTTGGCGGGATCGCATTGTTGGTGATGGTTTGGGTGTCGAATGCCAAGCGGAAACACGAGCGCAGGGAAGATCACGAGCAATGGCTGGCAATTGCTGCGCGAGTGGCCGGGCTGGAGAAAGCGGTCCAGAACTTAGTAGCAGAGCGCGAAACACGGTCGTCGGCAGAGAGCGTTTCGCCAACCAGTTCAACTTCAACGGCTGCTGTTACGCCGCCTGTAACGTCTCCGGTTCAAGCGCCCACGGTTTGGGCGGATTTAGTCCAAGCGGAGCTGGCCACAAAAGAATTTCCTGCCGGCGAATCGAGAGCTCCCGAGACTGCGGTTCCCCCCATACGTCTGCCTGAAGCTACAACTCCAGCTGAAACGGTGCAAGCTGCCCCGCCACCTTTGCCGAGCCGCCCACGCGAAAAAGTGACAATCACGAGCGACGAAGCGAAGGCGCCAGCTTTTCAGATTCCTAGAACAGAGCACAAGAACGTCTCTGTAAGTGCGGCGAAATTTCCCCACGATCTGGAAGAGCGACTGGGAACGAACTGGCTGAACAAACTAGGAATCGGAATTCTGGTTCTGGGAATTGCGTTTTTTCTGGCCTACCAACTGAAGGAATTCGGGCCGGCAGGAAAAGTGATGGTGGGAGTGCTGACCGGCGTAGTGCTGCTGGGCGCGGGAATCTGGCTGGAGCGGAAAGAACGGTATCGCATTCTGGCGCGCGCGGGAATCGGCGGAGCGTGGGCACTGCTGTTTTTTACTTCGTACGCCATGTATCACGTGCCGGCTGCAAAAGTATTGGACTCCGAGGCTGTTGATCTGACCATCATGCTGGCGGTCACGATGCTGATGGTGCTGCACACGTTGCGGTACAAGGCGCAATCGGTGACGGGCATTGCTTTTTTGCTGGCGTTTCTAACGGTGTCGATCAGCCACTCGACGGTGTACAGCATGACGGCAGGAGCATTGCTGGCGGCAGGGTTGGCGGTGACCGTCGTAAGAATGCAGTGGTTCGAGATGGAAGTGTTCGGAATTCTAGCGACGTACATAAATCATTTCTTGTGGCTGCGGCCAATTATTGATCCGATGGAAGGAAAGCGGCACCCATTCCCGGAGTTCGCGACGAGCGCGGGAATTTTGTTGTTCTACTGGGCGACGTATCGAATTTCGTACGTGCTGCGAACGACTCGCGACCCACGCGACGAAAAAATTTCTACGCTGGCGGCACTGCTGAACTCTTCGCTGCTGTTGGCGCTTTTCAAATATCAATCCGCACATCCGGAGTTTGCGTTCTGGGCGCTGCTGGCACTGGGTGCGATGGAAACGCTGCTGTCGCAGCTACCGATCACGCGCAAACGGCGAACTGCGGTGATCGTGCTGGCGACAGTGGGAGTAACGCTGCTGGTAGCGGCGTTCCCTTTCCGCTATTCCGGCGCGCGGCTGACGGTGCTGTGGCTGCTCGAAGCGCAAGCGGTGCTGCTGATTGGAATATGGACGAAAGAGATTGTTTTCCGACGAATGGGGATGCTGGCGATCGCCGCGGTTTCCGTGCAAATGTTCAGCGTGGATGCGGCGCGGATTCTGGGCCGGCGGATGGACGACGCGGATTTGCGCGCGGACTGGGCGCTGGCGCTGATTTTTTTGGTGGCGGCGGCAGTGTTGTATGCGAACGCGCACTGGGTGCTGAAGAGATGGGGGGAGTTGTTCGCGCAGGAATTTGACGAGCGGGCGATGCGCGGATTTTCGAACGTCGCCGGCGTGATGCTGGCGATTGCAGCGTGGATCGCGTTTCCTGAGACCTGGACGGCGGTGGCGTGGTGCGCGATTGGAATGGCGCTGGCGTTCGTGGGGCAGCGCTACGCGGAGCAGGCGCTGCGGCGTCAGGCGTACGCGATGGGCTTCGCTGCGGTGGTGCGCACGCTGGCGATCAATATTGAATCGACCGGCAAGACGCACGGTGTGAGCTTGCGGCTGCTTAGCGTTACAGCGATTGCGACGCTGCTGTATGCATCGTCGCGATGGAGCGGAAAGCCGGATGACGGCGCAGGCGTGAGGATTTCGCAGCGAACATTTTCTGTGGCGGAGCTTGCGTCGAGCGCGTACACCTGGGCGGCTTCGGGTTTATTGGGATTGCTGGCGTGGTACGAACTGCGGCCGGTCGGCGTGGCCGATGCGTGGCTGGTGGGCGGATTGCTGTTGCTGGAAATCGGAATTGCGCAGAAGAAATTCAGCTTGCGGCTGCAGAGTTACGTGGCGCTGCTGGCGGCCTTTGCGCGAATCTTTTTCGTGAACATGAACGCTGACGGCGGCGCGGGGGAGCTCAGTCCGCGGTTTTACAGCGTGGTGCCGGTTGCGCTGGGATTTTTCTACGGATATTGGAGGTTGCGCGAAGCGGGGCCGGAGTTGAAAGAGCTGGAGCGGCGATTCAGAGCGTCGGAAATTTGCTGTTGGTTAGGGACGATCACGATCGTGGCGCTGATGCGGTTCGAACTGCCGCCGGATTGGGTGGCGGCGGCTTGGGCTAGTTTGGTTTTTGTGTTGCTGGCGATCGCGTGGCGGAGCGGCCGAAGAGAGTTTTTGTATCAAGGGATGTTGCTGGCGTTGGCGGCTGGTTGGCGAACGATTTTGCATGACTTCTACGAGCGTAGCTACTTTCCGGCGCCGTTCTGGAACAGCCGGTGGGTTACGGCGGGAACGACGATTGCGGTGATGATCGCAACGCTGCCGCTGGCGTTCAAGCTGCGGAGGAAGGATGCCGAGATTCCGGACGAAGGCGAAAAGCGCGCGTGGCACTTATTTTTTGCGCGACCGGAACAATTTTTGTTTTTCGTACCGATTTTGTTGCTGACGTGGCTGCTGGGAATTGAAATGCGGCATGGACTGTTGACGCTGACATGGGGAGTGGAAGGCGTGGCGGTTTTCTTGCTGGCGCTGATGCTGGGAGAGCGGAGTTACCGGCTGACTGGGCTGGGGATTTTGCTGCTTTGCGTGGGGAAGATATTCGTCGTCGACGTGTGGCGGTTGAACCCGCGCGATCGGTACATGACCTTTATCGTGATGGGCGCGGCATTGCTGTTGGTTTCGTTTCTGTACACGCGCAATCGCGAGAAGTTGCGGCAATTCCTATGAAGAGATGGATGGCGCTGGCGGGCATATTAATTCTGGGCGCGGCTGCGATCGTGGTGACGGAGCGCCGAAAAGTAGATGCGCAGGCGAGTCCGGCGGCGGTGCTGAATTTTGTCGCGGACAGCGAGCGGGACTTAACGCGGATGCCAATGGACTTCACGCGGCTGTCGGACGACGAAGAAATTCGCGCGGGAGATCAACTGGCAAAATATTACGAAAGCCTGCAAGGAACAGAAGAACGTTCGGAAAACGAAACCATCGTGTCCGGATATTTAACGGAAGTGGGGACGCGCGTTTCGAGCCAAGCGCATCGAAAGCTGCCCTACAAATTTCACTACCTTGCAAAAAACGAGATGGTGAATGCGTTTGCGTTGCCGGGCGGCCACGTGTTTGTCGGCGCAGGCTTGCTGGAATTGATGGACAGCGAAGACCAACTGGCGGCGGTGCTCGGTCACGAGATCGAGCACATCGATCACTATCATTGTGCGGAACGGATTCAGAAAGAACGGGCGTTACGGCGGCTTCCGCTCGGAGACCTGGTGTCGCTACCGATCGCGGTGTTTGAGGCGGGATATTCCAAGGATCAGGAACTGGAAGCGGACCGGGAAGGTACGCGGTTATCGGTGGAGTCGGGATATTCGGCGACCGGTGCAATTCGTATGTTCGCGAAGTTTGGGCAGTGGTATGACGAAAGCCAGCGTGCGGACAAGCGTCCGCAAGACGAAGCAGCGCGGGTGATGCAGCAAACGCTGGAAGGATATTTTCGTTCGCACCCGCTGCCGGCAGAGCGAATCGCACAGGTCCAGAAATTAATTGCGAGCGAGGGATGGGCTCCGAAGACGGAACGGGATTTGAGAGTGGCGTTCGTTTTCAAGACTGTGAAGGCGCGACAAGCGCTGGACTTGAAAAATTATAAACGGGCAGAAGAGTTGGCGAACCAGTCGCTACGGATGCGTCCTGATCAGACGGAGGCGCTCGATGTACTGGCGTCGGCGCAATTCTCACAGGCGAACTTTTCCGGATCGGCGAATACTCTTCGCAAGCTTTTGGAAATTGAACCGGCGAATGAGGATGCGACTCGCTTCTATGCACGGGCGTTGGCGGCGGCTGACGGCAAGAGCGCGTTGAGCGAATATCAAAAGTGGGAAGCGGGACTCAGCGGAGCAAAAACGCAGGAAATGAAAATTGCAGAAGCCGGATTGTCTCTGCTGAACGGAAAGCCATCGGGCGCGCGGGAACTAGAGAACAGTTTGAACCAGGAAGACAATGCACGAGCTTTTCGCGGGCTGGGAGAACTAGGGTGGTGGCATTATTTGGCAGGCGATTATCCGCGCGCGGCGGAATTGCTGGAACTGGCGGTGCAGCGGCTTCCGGACAACGCGAAAATACGGACAAGGCTGGCATGGGCAGAGATAGAAATGAAGCGCTACCGCGATGCTTTGCAGATGTTGGAGTCGATACCGCACGGGCCGGAAACGGAATCGCTATCGATGATGACACGCGCAGTGGCTCGTTGGCGGGCGGGCGAAAAAGACGAAGCGATTGTGGATTTTAATGAAGCGATGATGATCGGCAAGGATGACTGGCAAGATCCGCGATTGATAAGAGCGCTGTATTCGCCGGCTGCTGCAAAGAGTATTGAGGAGATGAAGGAAGAAGCGGAACGGCGGCGCGCTAAAGAAAAGGCTGCGGCGGCCGGAAGAAGATCGTCATGACGTGTGATTCGCGGAAGACGCAAATCTCAGGCTAGAAATGTTGATACCTCATCGTTCCTCTTTGTCTCGCTCCAGCCGGTCCTAGCAAATCCGTATCCAATTCAATGTGATTAGGCGTAGAGTGAGCCTCTGACGGTTGCCACTCAAGATACTCCCAGAGGCTTTGTCGCGGAGCCAACGGGCCAAGCGAAGGGCGACCGCGAAAGTCATTCGTGACTTTCGACTTTGCTTGAATTCAGAGCGAGGAGCGATGGTGAGCCCCATGCGAATTACTTCCCTTCCGCGATCGATGTCCTATCAACAATTCGGTGTCATTTTTTTTCTGTTGCTTAGCAGCGTGCTGGGAAAGGGTGCGCCGGTGCTTGCGCAGAATGCAGCGGCGGCGAAATCACTGAATCCATTTGATGCGGCCGTGGACGGGCTGATCAAAAAAGTGGCGCCCAGCGTGGTGCAGATCATCGTGACGGCCTATGCTCCGCTGGAGGATACAGGCAAAGGGAATGCGGGAGTTGTACTGGGACGACAACGCGCGAGCGGGTCGGGGTTCATCATCGACCCGGACGGATACATCGTGACCAATGCGCACGTGGTAAACGGCGCGCAGCGAGTGCAAGTGGTGCTACCGCCGCTGGTTCCCGACGGATCACTTACCACCGCGCTTTCGACGCGCATTGAAATTGTTCCGGCGCGGATCGTCGGTGTGGCAAAAGACAAAGATCTGGCATTGCTCAAAATTGAAGGCCCGACGAAATTTCCAGTGTTGCAACTGGCGTCCTACCGAGACGTGCGGCAGGGACATGCGGTGTTTGCGTTCGGAAGTCCGGACGGATTGAGAAATTCGATATCACACGGGGTTATTTCAGCGGTCTCGCGGCAAATTGATCCTGATTCCCCGCTCATCTACATCCAGACCGATGCGCCGATCAATCCGGGAAATTCGGGCGGACCGCTAGTGAACATGAACGGTGAGGTGGTGGGAGTAAATACTTTCATCCTTTCGCAGTCTGGCGGGAACGAAGGGTTGGGATTTGCGATTCCATCCGCGACGGTGAGAACCGTTGCGCGACAATTGAAGGAATTTGGGCACTTGAAGAGGCAGGAGATCGGAGTGGGAATTCAAACCATTACGCCGTCGATGGCAACCGGGCTGGGCCTGCCGCGAAATTACGGCGTGATTATTTCGGATGTACTTCCTGGCGGACCGGCGGAAGGAGCGGGACTGATGATCGGCGACGTGCTGGTGGCGATCGATGGCCAGCCAGCGGATAACCTGCCAAGCGTCAACTACTACTTCCTGTTGCGAGATTCTTCAGAAAAGGTGCAAGTCACGGTGCTGCGGGGAAAGAAGGAAGAGACTTTCAGCATGTCACCGGTGGACGAGCGACAAGACATGGACGAACTTACTTCTCTTGTGGACCCGCAGAAGAATCTGGTGCCGGGGCTGGGGATTATAGGATTGGAATTGGACAAGAAAACGGCGTCGATGTTGAGGGGTTTGCGTGACCCGTACGGGATTGTGGTCACAGCGCGAGCGACCGGTTCGACTGGTGATGTGCCGCTCCTGCCCGGCGACGTGATACGCAGCTTGAATACCGAGCCGATGACAACCTTAGCGAAACTGCGGAACGCTGTGAAGGCTGTAAGTCCGGGTGTACCGGTGGTTTTGCAAATCCAGCGTGACGGGAAGTTGATGTACGTGCCGATCATTCTCGAATAGTCAAAATGACAGACCGCTTCCTAGTGGATGGGATGCGATGAAAGGAAAGTCCGCTGATCAGACCGAGAAAATATTGGTGTTGAGGAAGGCGTTGCGGAATTTGCCTTGCGGGTCGAGTTTTTTTGCAAGCTGGATAAAGTCGGAGAGTTTTTCGTAGCGGGACTGTAGTTGTTTGGGATCCATGGTAAAGAGTTTGCCCCAATGGGGACGAGCGTTAAACGGTGCCAGCTCTCTTTCAATCGTTGGTAACAGGGCTTTGACCGCGGGCCAGTCCTGTTTCCAAGTGAAGTGAATGGCGACGGAGTCCTGGTGGCGCGCGGGACTCATCCAGTAATTGTCCGCGGCGATGGTGCGGATTTCCGTAATCATGAGATGTGGTGTGATCTGATCGTGCAGGCGCTCGACGGCGAGGATTGCTTCGACGGCGTGTTTGCGCGGGACGAAATATTCAGTTTGCAGCTCCTTACCGGCACTGGGGGTGAAACCCATTTTGAAGTGCGGGAGCCTTTCGTACCATGGGCCAACGATGCCCATTTGCTCGGTGCAATTTTCGGCGGAAAGCTCGGCGATGGGATGAAGATTTCTGGAGGCAATTTTCCCGCCGAAGAATTCGTCTTTAACTTTAAATACGACGCCTTGCGCGGCGCGGCTTTTGAGCCAGACTTCGTTGATGCGCTTGTTTTGCCAGTCGGTAAAGAGGCTGACGCTATAGGCGGCGGCTTCGATTTCGTCGAAATGATCGACCAGCTGCTGGAAGGGAAGATTTTCGTACACAAATTGAGCCATGTAGAACGTGGGTTGAACGTCGAGAGTCACTTTGCTGATGACGCCGAGTGCGCCCAGTCCGACAACGGCGCCGAGAAATGTTTCGCCGTCTTGCGCGCGCGAGAGCTTGAGGATCTCGCCGTTGGCAGTGACCAATTCGAGAGTGCTGACGGCAGTGGAAAGATTGCCGTTGCTCTGGCCAGAGCCGTGAGTGGCGGTGGTACAAGCGCCGGCAACCGAAATGTGCGGCAGCGACGCGAGATTGTGGAGCGCAAAGCCTTTTTCGTGGAGCCAAGGACTGAGTTTTCCGTAGGTGATGCCGGAGGAAACGGTAACGGTGCGGGCTGCGGCGTCGAGAGAGATAACGTCGTCCAACGATTTGAGCGAAAGGAAAGCGTCGGAGCTGTCGGCGATTTGGTTGAAGCAGTGGCGTGTGCCGAGTACTTTGAATTTCGGCTGCTTGCGGACAAACGCCTGAACTTCGGCGAGAGACTTGGCGTCGTGCAGATCTTCGGTGCTGTATTCGATGTTGCCGGCCCAATTGTGCAATTTTTCGCTCGCGGCCCAGGAGAACATGGGCGAAACAAACGGCCCTGCGGTCATTGCGGAGATTGCTTTGAGGAAGGTGCGCTTGTCCATGATTTTTGTTTTTTACCGATGCGGTTCGATTCGCTGCAGACCGCGACGATGATACATCCATCAAGAAAATTCGCAACAGTGGATCGCAATTCAGGTGTACGCGGTTGAGAGCAGCGGAATAGAATGCAGGCAATCGCAGGTCCACAAAGGAGGCAGCGATGAGGAATGTCCTTTTGGGAGTGGGAATTACGATTGACGGCTATCTGGCACGGCTGGATGGGTCAGTAGATTTCCTGTTCATGCCGAAAGATTATTCGATGGCCGAATTTTTCAAGCGGATCGATGCGGCGGTGATGGGCCGGAAGACGTACGAGGTGGCGATGAAAATGGGAGGAGTGATGGGAGGCGGCGGAATGGAAAGTTACGTCTTTTCCAAGACTCTTAGGACGGGAAATGAAAAAAACGTAAAAATCGTGAGCGAGACGCCAAAGACGTTTGTAGAGAACTTACGTGCCGTGAACGGAAAGGATATTTGGCTGATGGGTGGCGGCGAATTGACGCGCGAATTTTTGCGTGCAGATCTAGTGGACGAAATTCATCTGGGAATTGTCCCGGTGCTATTGGGTGAAGGAATTCCGGCTTTCAAAACGGGTTTTCCAGAGCAAAAATTTTCCCTGGTGGAAAACCGAACCTATTCACAGGGCTTGATTGCGCTGCGCTACGAGCGAAACCGGACTGGCGAATGATTAGCGGCGTTTGAGCCGGCGAGCCGCGCGTTTTACCGAGCGCTTCGCAGAGCGTGCTTTGCTCTTGACCGAGCTAACCGCCTTCTTCACGGACTTTTTGGCGCTTTGCGTTTTCTTTTTGGCTTTCTTGACAGCGGAGCGGGCGTCAGAACGAACGCGAGTGGCGACCTTTCCTATCTTCTTCTTGTCTTCGCCCAGCGAGGAGCTGAGGCGATCTTTTTCATCGGACAAGCTAGTGGCAGTGCGCTTGGCGGCCGCAACCACTTTTCCAGCAACGGAACCCAGGGTTTCACCAACTGTTACCAGCACTTCATCGTCGGCGGATGCGGACGCGGTCATAGAATTCTCCAATCGAGTGGCAATCTGAAAGCCGAGAAATCATACGCTGCGAAGCGGCAGATGAACATAGGGAAAACCCTCTACCCGGACTTTAAGCGGCAAGCTCAGCCGGATAGAGGGTGGCCAAGCCAGTTATTGAACGCGGACTGAGGAAATACGGTTGTTCCAGGTGTGGCCGCCTTTACCCGCTACGCTCCAGTTGCGAAGGTCCGGAATGTCGCGGCTGGTGGTAGTGTGCGATCCGCGATAGTTGCGGTCATCGTAAACGGTGACATGAGCCCCTCCGAACACGCGGATCGAAGAGATATCGTCGCCGTAGCCGCCCAGAGATTCCCGGTATTCGCCACGACGCATGCAGAAATAGCTGCTGCCAAAATTGCGGTCTTTGTAGAAACAGACGCCGCCGCGACCCCAATTACCGCCGTGAAAGTCCCCGCTCGGCGGCCAACGGTCGTTCGGGTTGGGGTCCCACCAGCCGCCCCCCGAGCCGCCGCCGTTATAGCCGAAACTGAATACAGCCCGGCAACCGCGATCGACCCATAGACCACGACCATCGACTCCCCAAGAGCTGTTGCGAACGCAGGAGGACTGGCTGAGCTGGCGCTGCATCACAACTTCTCCGGAATTCTCGATATTGCCGCAATAGTTGCGCTTGCCATTGTTCGATTCACAAGTAATGGATTGCTGTGCTGATGCCAATGCGGGGATCAAAAGCAAAGCAAAAGCTAATCCTGCAAATCTCAAAAACCTGCTAAGTCTCATGAACAGGCTCCTCTGCATTTAACAACTCACGACGCCGGAAAGGCGCCGTGTACGTCGACGATTTAGGGCGAGTAATGCGGGGAAGCGTACGAAGAGGTGGAGCAGGCGGTCAATAACGGGAATACCCGAAAGCGGCCCGAATTTTCCACGACGACGCGATCAACTATTTTTTAAAGAGATTTTCAAATGCCTGGCGCGCATCGGGTGGCCGGCCGGGAGTTGGTTCAGGAATGGCGGCCGCGATCTGAGCCGGCTGCTGATAGGTGGTGGGAGCGGTATCTTTCTCGATGGTGGTGCGGAACTCGTAAAACTTGCAATTGTTCTTGCCGTCCTTGGGAGTGATGCGTTCGGCGACCGGCTGCGTGCATTCAAACTGTGCGCCGGAATCGAAGAAGCGGCATTGCTTGCAGCAGTGGAGCTCGGCGTTACATTTGGGGCAGGTACTGTTGGGATCGAAACCGGCTACGAGGACAGCGCCACAGTTGGCGCAACGCGCGCGGGTGACGGTGCCAACCATGCGTGGTGTGCGGGGACCGAGGTGATCATTCTGTCCGCGAGGGCCGCCCTGTGGCGGTTTGCGTTCAGGGCGGGACTTCTTTTCTTTGTCGCTATCGCGATAGCCGCGATGGCTGTACTTACGATCCACAAATGCCTCCGTGCACTGAGAGCAGGGCGAGATATACGAAAAGCGCTCGCATCACCGCAAAGCTGCACCTATAGACATGGACAACCAAAGACATGAAACGGGGGCAATCAGCACTGCACCCTTTTGTAATCAAACTGGTTAGTATCCAATCGGATTGCTACACTCGGCGCGGCAGAAGGTACTTCCCTGAAATTTCCGGGTCAGAAGGACTTGCCAGCATCCAAGAGCAGGAGATGGGACAACCTTGTTTTTAACTCTGCGGGAATTCGAAGTCAAGCCGGGAAGCGAAGAATTGTTTGAGAAGGCATATGGGGCGGAAGGCGAGTGGGTGAGGCTGTTCCGGCGGGATGCGCGGTATCGCGGGACGCCATTGGTTGAAGGATGTCGGCGCGGCGAGAATTTATGTCACGGTGGACACGTGGGAGTCGCCGGCAGGGTATGAGGAGTTTCGCGCGAAATTTGCGGAGCAGTATGCGGAGATTGATGGCAAGTGCGAGGGGTTGACGATCGCGGAGAAACATTTGGCCGAGTTTGGCGTGTGAAATTGGCGATTTCACCTCGAGCCAGTCGCCACCACGCGGTCGCGACGAAACACCTAACCGGCCGGGATCGCCGTGATCTATTCCGTATGGTTGCGATTATTCTTCTGCGTAAGCGGCGTCGCTTTTGAAAGGATTGTGTTGCGTCTAATCGAACAAGCGCGAGAGGCCGGAAGCGGGAAGATCGGGCTGGAGGAATTTTTGCGGCGAGCCGGCGTCACTGAGGACGGCTTCGGCGGCAAGGTAGCCGCTACGGACGGCTCCTTCCATGGTGGCGGGCCATCCGGTCGCGGTCCAATCGCCGGCGAGATAGAGGCCGGGAGTTTTTGTTTGCTGGAAGGGGCGCCAATTGTCCACGCCGGGTGCGGGCGAAAAAGTTGCGGCGGCTTCCTTGATGACGGTGGCTTTGACCAGTTGCGCTTCGCGAGCGGCGGGCAGCGCCTGGCGGATTTCCTTTAAGCACAGTTCGATGATTTCTTCGCGCGATTTCTTTAGCAGGTCGTAAGAGGCGCTGATGACCAGCTGGAGGTATTGGCCCGTGGAGCCATCGGGGTTGCCGTAGAGAGAGGTTTTGTTGAAGACCCATTGCGTTTGCGTGTCGAGAAGCGTAATGAACGGTTCTTTGGTGACTTCACGGTCGAACCAGAGATGGACGCCGGTGATGGGCGAGACTTCGATTTTTTCAAGATGCGCCAGTGTGGGATTGGCCGTGCGAACTTCCGCGGGCAACAGGTCGATGAGGCGGTCGTGCGGCAGTGCGAGTACGAATGCGTCGGCCGACTCTTCCCTGCCGCCATCAAAGACTGCCGATTTGAGCGCGCCATTTTCAAGGCGCAAGCTCCGGAGCGGAGCTCGGAGAATCACTTCACCCCCCTTTTTTTCGATCGAAGCGCGGCAGCCGTCGTAGAGTTCGGCGAGCGGGACAGAGGGAACGCCCATGCGGTAGCCGCCGCTATTCTTCAGAAACGCCTTCCAGAAAACGTCGATGCCGAAGCAAGCGTCGGTGCGATCCAGTTCTTCATCGAGCGCACTGACGAGGACGACGCGCCAGAAGCGCTCGATGGCGCGCGGCGTTTGCTTGTGTTTTTCTAGCCAAGCGAGCATGGACATCGGCGCGGCCCGAGCGTAGGCGTCTTTCGGTTTGCCACCCGCGAAAAGAATTGCCATAAGCGCGCGCGCGATGGAAAGCTTGTCCTTCAACGAGAGCGGAGCGAAGGCAAGGAACGATCCAGTCATGTGTGCGGGCGCCGGGAGAAAGCCGGCTTGCATGATGCCGGTGCGGCCTTGCGGATCGAGAAAGAACAAGCGGTCGAAAAATTTGATTTTGCCAGCGGAGCCGACGCGCTTGTAGAAATCCCCGAGGTTGGTGCAGCAACCTAGCGTGACGTGCTGGCAATTGTCCACGTGCTCGCCGTTCGGCAATGCATAGGAGGTTGCGCGGCCGCCAAGGTAGGGTCGCAATTCAAATAGACGAACGCGGCAGCCCGCGTCAGCCAGCGCGACGCCGGCCGCCAGACCCGCCAGCCCGCCGCCAATCACGATCACGTTTTTCGAGGACATTTTCCCGTGTATGCCGCCCAAAACGTGCGCGGGCGATGAATAGCATTTTTTCCGCTTTACCGAGGCGGACCCGTTCGCCGAAAACCGCGAAATCCTGCGATTCGATGCGTGCGAGCAGCGCGTTATAAGTATGCACGAGAAGCCAGAGAGTTCCGCGGCTATCGGCGTCTACCAGATCGAGAAGCTCGGAGCCCTCTTCGTACAGCTGCCAGGCGCGATCGGCTTCGAAGCGGAGAAGTTCGCGAATACCCAGCGTGGATTCGCTTTTAGAAAAGTCCTGCGGCGAGACACCGTAGTGCGCGAGATCTTCCTCAGGGAGATAGACGCGGCCGAGCGCAACGTCTTCATGGACATCGCGAATAATATTGGTGAGCTGAAATGCCAAGCCGAGCTTTTCGGCGAAATCGAGTGCCCGCGGATCGCGGAAACCGAAAAGATGGGTACAGGTGAGACCAACCGTGCCGGCGACGCGATAACAATATTCGCGAAGGCGATCGAATGTCGGATAGGCACTGATGGTGAGATCCATTTCCGCGCCGGAGATCAAATCGTGAAGATAGCGGGCGGGCATGTGATAGCGACGCATGGTGTCGACCAGCGCGGGCAGGATTTCCTGTGCCCCTATCGCCGGTTCACGCGAAAGAGCTGAACTGCCATCGGTTGCGCGGTCAGAGCCGGTGACGGCGGCGTCGAGAGCGGCACGCCATTTGGCGAGGCCGCGCTGTTTGGCGGCAAGATCATCGCCATCGTCGGCGACGTCGTCAACCAGGCGGTTGAAAGCGTAAAGTGCGGCGAGACCATCGCGTTTTTGCTTGGGAAGCAGATAAAACGAATAGTAGAAATTGCTGCGGGCAGCGCGCGCAATGGACCAGCAGTGTTCGTAGGATTGTGCAACGTTTACTGAATCAGCAGGCGTGTCGTATTCAATTTCAACTTTGCGGTCACCGCAGGACGCGGGAACAATGTATGGCGCTCCGGCGTGCGGAGCTTGGGCATCGCTTGCCGGCGGTAAATCACGTTTCGGACCAAACATCTGTCCGAGCAGCACGCGACCGAGCAACGTTACTTGCCTGGCTTTGCTGATGGACGGACGGAGATTGAGCGTGTCATAGCCTTGCGCTTCGATGGCGTCGAGAACGGCCATCCCGCCGCGGCTGAACATTTCGAGATCAATGCGAAGTTTGCCTTCGACGCGACGAGCGAGCGGAAGGCCCTGATCAAAGAGAATTCGCGTCCGAGCGATAAGGTCCTTCATCAGTGAAACGTAGTTGTCGCTGAACCGTCGCGAAACGATGTCGGGTTCGCTCACGCTGTACTGCGCGGCGATGTCCAGCGGAATGTAGATGCGGCCTTTTTCGAGGTCGCGGCCAACGTCTTGCCAAAAATTCGCGAGCTGGAGCGCGGTACAGGTGGCGTCTGAAAGTTTTTGTCGCGGCTCATCGCGGTAGCCGCAGAGATAGAGAACCAGGCGGCCGACAGGATTGGCGGAATAGATGCAGTAGGCGAAAAGGTCGTCCATCGTGGGGTAACGCTTGACGGTCTGGTCTTGACGAAACGCTTTCAGCAGGTCGGCGAAGGGCTGCTTGGGAATGCCCTTTGCGACAATCGTTTCCCGCAGCGCGATGAAAACGGCGTGCGACGGAATGCCTTGGTAACAGAGATCGAGTTCACGCTCCCACCAATTGAGAAGATCGAGAGCGCGCTGCGTGTCCGGAACTTCGTCACCCAGATCGTCGGCCCAACGGCAATAGGCGTAGAGATTGTAAAAATGTTGGTGGAGTCCTTTGGGAAGCAGCCAACTGGCAACGTTGAAATTTTCGTAGTGGTGCGTGGCGATCCATTGCGTGTACTGCTGCGCGGACGCAGGCGAACAGCCCGGCGACGGGACGTTTTTTGCTATGTCGAGTTCGCCTGGGCGGAGCATGTCAGAAAAGCAGATTCCTCACTGCGTTAATCTCAAAAACTCTGCGATTTCAGTCTAACGTAAATAATTCGGAAAAATTATGGGCGGACGGCTAGTTTGATTTCGCCGCTGCGCGACTTCATGCGTTCGAACGCCTGTGGCAAATCGGTTAGGCGAATTTCTTCAGTCACAAAATCGTGAGCGGAGATGTCTCCACGCCTTACGGCTT
This sequence comes from uncultured Acidobacteriota bacterium, assembly GCA_963781385.1. Classification (GTDB taxonomy): domain Bacteria; phylum Acidobacteriota; class Terriglobia; order Acidiferrales; family UBA7541; genus Acidiferrum. The sequence continues at coordinate 252,267 of CAWAFN010000002.1, forward strand.
CCAGTGCTTCGCGGATAAAGCGCGGGGTGTGATGGAACGGCGAAATAATCTTGATTTCGGAATAGTGGATGGCCGCAGGCTCGATATCGACTCTAGTGCCCGAGGGAAGTCCGCTGAAGAAGTTTACCACGCCGCCGCGACGCACAATCGAAAGCGCTAGTTGCCAGGCGGAAGGATTGCCCGCTGCCTCAACGACGGCATCGGGGCCGCGCTGGTCTTCGGTCAAAGCGCGCACGGCGGCGACGACATCAGGAACCGTATTGATGTTGATCGTAGAATGGGCGCCGAGCCGGCGAGCGACGTCGAGGGGCGCATCTCGTCGTGCAATGACAATCACGCGAATCCCGCGCTTTGACAACATACGGATATATTTCAAACCGATGGGGCCGCAGCCGATCACGGCGACGGTGTCGCCGGTGCGCAATTCCATCTCATGAATTCCACGCAGCACGCACGCCAGCGGCTCGACGAGCGCGGCACTTTGGTCGTCCACCGAGTGCGGTACTTCCATCATGTTTTCGGTGACGATGCGGCCGGGAATGCGCATGTATTCGGCATACGCACCATTATTGAAGAGCAGGTCTTCGCAAAGATTTTCCTGCCCGCGGCGGCAGTGGAAACATCGGAAACAGGGCGCAGAGTTGGCGGCGACCACACGAACACCCATGCGCCACCGGGCATCGACACGCTTCCCTAGGGCGACGATTTCGCCCACAACCTCGTGGCCGAAAACTGCCGGTGGACGAATCATTTTTGCGTGGTAGCCGCGCTTCCAGACTTTCAGGTCGGTGCCATCGGTTAGAGCCAGACGGACGCGAAGCAGAACTTCGTCCGCGGCGAGAGAGGGCACGTCAATTTCTTCGATACGGAGATCTTCACTGCCATACAGAACGGCGGCTGTCATTTTCGGCGGAACAACGCGGCGAGCGAGAGCTACGACTTCCTCAATTGCGGCTTCCAGCGTCTTCTTGGCTGAGGTTTTCATGCGTGCGTAATCAAGATTTTCAAAGACTCGGCCGTAGGGTTCGCGGCCAGTTCCAGCCCTTCCTGGATTCTAGCCAAAGGAAAGCGGTGTGTGACGATTTCCATTACCGGTAGTTTCTTCTGCAGCACCAGGTCTGCCGCCTGTTGTTGGATGTCCACGGCGGCACTGTAGCTGCCAAGAATTTCCTTTTCGTCGATACCCACAGCCGAGGCAGGAAACGTAATCCGAGTGACAGGATCGTTGGCGGCAAAGAGCAGGACGCGTCCGCCCGGACGGGCCGCTGCCAGAGCTTCTTCCACCACAGCCGGATGCGCCACAGCCACTAAAACCGCATCCGCACCCCGCCCCTCAGACCGGGTCTTGACCTCTGCTACAAGCTTACCATCTGTAGGGTCAAAAGACTCGATGGCGCCCAGTGCGATGCTTTTGGCACGGCGTTCAGGCATCGGGTCACTGGTATAGATGCGCGCGCCGGTCAATTGGGTAACCATCTGGAGTTGCAGACCGATCGGGCCGCAGCCTGCGATGAGGACGGTTTCACCCGCGACGACCCGCGCCTTTTGCACGGCCTTCAGGATCGTGTTGATCGGCTCGAGGAAAGTCGCTTCTTCGAACGAGACCTCATCCGGCAAGGCAATGATTCCCCGCTCCGCCACCCACGGCATAGCCTTGACGTACTCGCCGAAGCCGCCTCCATTGGGGGTAAATCCTGCGGTGAGGCCAGTCGTTTTGTACTGTTTGCATTGAGAAAACAGGCGACGTTCGCAATAAAAACATTGCTGGCAAGGGATATGGTGAAAACTCATCACTCGGTCGCCTGGTTGGAATTTGGTGACGCCCAGCCCGACCGCAACGACCGTGCCGGCAAGTTCGTGACCAAGAATTTGCGGCGGTTCGACGTAACGCTGGAAAATTTTCTTGATATCGGTGCCGCAAATGCCGCAGGCGGCTACTTTGATCAATACTTCGTTCGAGCCGACTTCGGGTACGGGGACCTCTTCGACACGAACGACGCCTTTGTCTTGGTACACACCGGCGCGCATGGTCTTTGGAATGGCACCGAGCGTCCGTGCTGAGTTCAGTGTCGTAGCGCTGCTGCTCATGAAATCCGGACTCCATCCAGTTTAGATGCGCTGGCCGTGACGACGTCGACAAGATAGCGTTCCAGGAATTTCGCAAGTGATTCGGCGGCGGCTTTGCTGCGTTGCCCGAAGCGAACCAGCGCAGGAACGCTCGTTGGTGCGCCCGCAATTTGTCCCAGAATGCGAGCTACGCTCACGTCGCCGTTGGCGTCGGTCACGCGATTGAAATCCAGCGGCAAATCTTCATCCACGGTGTCGCTAATGGCCCGGATGGCGATGGTTTTCTCGGCGAACATTGCGCCTTCCGTCAGCACCGCAAAACTTTCCATTTCAACGGCATCAGCTAATTGGCCCAGTTGGTTTTTTTCGACCGAGGTGAGAACCACGTGGTCGGTGGTATAGAAGGCCGAGACTTTTTTTGCACCAACTGACACAGCAGCATCCAGCATGGCCGTATCGCTGAAGGAGCAAATATCTCGCTGCGGAGCGATTACCTTGTCTGCCACCAGGATTTCACCGATGGCATGTTCGGTCCGCAAGCCTCCCGCAAGGCCGCTGGAGATACAGAGCTGAATTTCGGAATCGTAGATCTCACCCGTCACTTCCAGCCACGGCTTTTTTCCCGAAACGCCGATCAGTAATACGTCAATCCGGGAGCCGTCCATGTCAGAAGTAAAGTAGTCCATTTTCTCCGCTCGGACCTTCCGAAACGCGCGGAGTTTTCGCCACGGGGCGAATTCGGCTTCGACGGCGAACGTGACCAGGATGCGCATCGTTAACTTAAAGAATAGCTGCTGTCCGCAAAGCCGGCGGCAAAATTTTGATTTTTTCAGCCGACTGTACGGCACCGTACAAGCCTGCTGCTGCCAACTATGCAGCCGTGGGTTGAACAATCTTTTTTGCGCGGCCGGGCTTGATGTAGCCGTTGGCTTCGTACCACCGAACGGCGCGTTGCAATGCCGCTGCTACCGAACCCTGCAAGAAACCCAGTTCGCGTGGGGCGCGCGTGGTGTCCACGAACATCATGTGTTGCGCAATTCTGACGCCTTCGACGGGAATCTGCGGTTCTCGCCCAATGAGCCGGGAAAATGCGCTTTCCGCGTATGCCACGCTCAATGCCACTCGATGAGGAATCTTTATGGAAGGCGCGGGCAGCCCGGTGATTTTCGAAAGCAAGTCGAGAAGAGCCTTCAGCGTGAGATTTTCCGAGCCAAGCAGATATCGCTCGCCGACCTTTCCTTTTTCCGCAACCAAAATATGCCCAGCGGCGCACTCTTCTACACCAACGAAGTTCAATCCTGTTTCGACGTATCCCGGCATTTTGCCGTTGAGAAAATCCAGAATAATCTTGCCGGTAGGAGTCGGCTTCCAGTCCCACGGACCGACAGGAGTCGTCGGCATCGCAACGATCGCCGGGAAGCCGGCTTTTGCGGCGTCAAGGACTTCCCTCTCAGCCATCCACTTCGACCGCTTGTAGTGGCCAACCATTTCGTCGAGCTTCGCGTCGGTTGATTCGTTCGGCAATTCGGGGCGGTCTACCGCAATCGTGGCGACCGTGCTGGTGTAGATGAACTGCTCGACTCCGGCACGCTTTGCGGCATCCAGTAAATTTTTTGTGCCGCCCACGTTCGAATCGTAAATTTCTTGCGAGCGCTTGGACCACAAGCGGTAATCGGCCGCGACATGAAAAACGCGTTGTACGCCGGAAAGCGCGCGTTCAAGCGAAGCCGCGTCGCGCAAGTCGCCGGTGACGTATTCAAGAGGAAGGTCCGCGATGGCGCGGTTGTTACTCGAAGGACGGAGGAGCACGCGAAGATCCGCTCCACGCGCGGCTAGCTGGCGCGTCAGGTGACTGCCAAGAAATCCAGCGGCACCGGTGACGAGAATTTTCTGGCCGCTCACGCGTTTTCCTCAACTGCGCTGGCACTCGCGCCGGCGCTCGCGTCGGGGAGCGGAGAAAGCGCGCTTTCTTCCCGTGTTGTGTAGGAAGCTTCCAAAAGCTTCGAAACATTCTCCCAAGGCCCGCTACGAATCAGTGAACGAATTTCGGAGAGATTTTGCGTGAGGCCGGGATTCGATGCAATCAGACCTCGCCCACCGGTAGAAACGATAAACCCGTCTATATCGAAGCGATCAAGATCCTCAAAAAGTTCGCCGGCCTCGCAGACGTCGGAGTTTTCAGTAACGGTCACATGGGCGCAAACGTGAAATCCGGAAAGCTTCGCTGCGCGAACGCCTTCAATAATGCGGCGATAGGCCCCGGCCTGCGCGCAAGCCGCGTCGTGAGCGGCTTCGCGGCCGGTAAGTTCAACCGTGAGATACAGACGCGAGTCGGGACGAAATTCGTGAATGCGCTGGCGCAGGCGCGCGCCGTTCGTGTGTAGAAAAACAGTCCGCTTGGCGCGATTCAATTCCGAAACAATACGGCCGATCGAAATGTGCTGTAGAGGTTCGTCGCTGCCACCAATCCAAAAAACCGGCGATGATGACTGCGAAAGAATTCTTGCGGCAATTTTCGCAGCGGAACAAGACTGGGCGGCGTCAGACTCGGATTCGTCCGCCGGCGACTCCGTGAATATGGCCGGCGAAACGTGCTCGATCGGAGCGGATCTTCCAGCCAACAGGCGCGCAATCTTGTACTGCAAGAGATCTATGTTCAGACGTAGTGGATACCGCATCTTGGCCTAAAATCCGCCGCGCAGCCGGAATTCCGCTGGCTGGAACTTGAGGGCACAATATTCTTCGGCCTTTCGCGATCGGTTGTTGACCGCTTCGCGGTCACGCATGCCATTGTAGAAGCGGGCCAATGCGTAAACGGGGAACGAATTTCTGTAAAGATGATATTTCAAATAGAAAACGCACGGGAAACCGGTTCCGGTGAAATCGTGCTCTTCCCAGGAGCCGTCTTCGTTCTGCGTTTGCACCAGATATTCTGCAGCTTTTGAAACGGCCGGATCACCGGAATCAGCCGACGCCAGCAAACCGATCAAGCCCCAGGCCGTTTGCGAAGGCGTGCTGTTGCCCTGCCCTTTTGCAGATGCAACGTGATAGCTGCGCAGGGATTCGCCAAAACTGCCGTCCGGCTTCTGCACGCTCTTTAGCCACGCGACCGCACGCTTAGAATATTCCTGCGTGTTCAGCGAAACCGTTTCGAGCGCGCGCAAGGCCCCGCTCGTTCCGTACACATAGTTCACGCCCCAGCGCCCGAACCACGATCCGTCCTGGCACTGATCCTGCAGCAAAAACTTCAGCCCACGTTGTACGGCGGGATGCTCGGCGGTCCAGCCAAAGCGGCCCAGGCACTCCAGCACGCGCGCAGTGACGTCGGCAGTAGACGGGTCAATCATCGCGTTGTGATCGGCGAAAGGAATATTGCACAAAATTTTGCGATCGTTGTCGCGGTCGAACGCACCCCAGCCGCCATCGCGATTCTGCATACTGAGCAGCCACTGCATGCCGCGGCGGATTGCCCCTTCCATGCGCTTTTCGTCCGGGAATTTCACGCATTGCAGCGCCATCAGAACAAACGCCGTGTCGTCCACGTCCGGGTAAAAATCGTTCCGGAATTCAAAAGCCCAGCCTCCGGGTTCTGCGTCCTTATTCTTCACCTGCCAGTCGCCAGGACCGAGAATCTGTTTCGAAAGAATCCATTCCGCCGATTTCACAAGAGCGGGGTGATCCGGCGCGACGCCCGCTTCTCCAAGCGATACCATTGCAATCGCAGTGTCCCACACCGGCGAAACACACGGCTGCATACGGATCGTGTCGCCTTCTTCCACTTCGAATCGCGAAAATTCTTTGATCTCGCGCCAGGTGAGCGGATCGTCGGGGCCGTGGCCCAGGGCCAGCAAAGCAAAAATCGAGTTCATCATGGCCGGATAGATTGCGGCAAGCCCGTCAGTGCGTTCGATGTGCTGTAGCATCCATTCCTTGGCTTCGCGCATTGCGCGCCCGCGCAGCGGTTTCCACGGCAGCTTTTCGTAGATTTTCAGCGCGCGGTCGAGCGCCAGGAAGAAATTCTTCCAGGAGATGAGTTGCTTGCTCCAATCAAATGCCGCAGTCTTGCGGTACGAGTCTTTGAAAAGTTCGTCCACACGGGCCTGTTCCGGCAAACGCCAGTCCGGACGAAGCGTGCTCAGAATCGCCATCGGGATCACGATGCCACGCGTCCAAGACGACATTTCGTAAATGTTGATGAAGAACCAGTTCGGCAGGAGCATCAGCTCCGGTGGAATCGATGGAACAAGCTCCCATCCAACAGCGCCGACGAGTGCCAGGTAAAAGCGAACGTAGGAATTGGTGTGTTCGAGACCGCCTAGACGATGAATCGTCTCGCGCGCGGAAGAAAGATGGGGCGAATGCGGATCGTCCCCGGCCAACTTCAGGGAGAAATACGCTTTACAGGTGGCGTTAAGTTCAGACGGTCCGCCGGGATAAAGATTCCAGCCACCGTCCGGCAATTGCTTGCTGCGAACGTAATTCGCAAGCTTGGCAATACGCGTCGGTTCCGCCTTGCCCAAGACGAAAAGATAGTAAATGTAGTCGGATTCTAGAGTGGAGTCGGCTTCGAGTTCGCCCAGCCAATAGCCTTCGCTGGCTTGCAGCGAGAGGAGATGGTCCGCGCCTCGCTCAATCGATTCGGGAAGTCTTTGCGCCCAATCCTGCTGCCGCCAACTGGCCGGTGCTTGGTTGGTTGACTGGTCTTCGCCCACTCTTACGAATGAGGCCATCTATGCTCCCCCAGAGCAATGTTGATTCATACCTGCCGAGGCCTAACTCGGCGCCGCCCGCAACTCACCTTAACCCCTTATTTTGCTTATATTTCCAGAGCTAAGATGGACCTTGTGCAGACGTTCCCCAAGTACTATCTAAGTATCGCCTCATTCCCAAGCATGGTCAACGCCCAAGATATCTCGTTTTTTTGATTCGTCATCACAAAGAAACGGTAGGTGGATTTTCGAGAATTCGTTTCACAAGTTGAAACATCGGTTCGGGCAACGGCTCGCCTTCCCGCTGCAAAAGCGAAGGTTTGGTTCGAAGCAGTTGTGCCGGAAGCTGCAGCCACGGCGGCTGAGTAATGCCGTTATCGTCGAGCCCGCGGCGAAAAACGAAGACATCGGTGCGGTCGAGTGCCTGACGAGCCGAATCCTTGAAATCGTCCCGAGATGCGTCGAAAACCGTCACGTACAGAGACGGTTTGACGAATTGCAACAGCGAATTGCTTTCAATGATGAGGTTCAAACCGTCCGGATCGGCAATTCCGTTGGCGAACTGCCTGGCTTGTAAACTCGCCAGCGCTTCGCGCAAGACCGGCATTCCCTCGGCAAGATAGCCCTGCTTCGTACGCAGCCAGAAGGAACGGGCTGCGCCGGCTTGCAAGAAGCGAGCGCTGTCGGTTCCGGTCGTGGGATTCGTCTCCCAATCGAGTGCCAGGACGTGTTCCGTCGGCGCGCAATCGCAGTCGTGGCCGTTCGTCGCGCAAACGCCGTGCCCGTACTGCGTAATTTTTCCGGCGATCCAGTTAGCTTTCGGTAGCGCTGCAATCAGATCGCATACCAGCTGTGTTTTCCCGATGCTTCGCGTGTGTCCGCCGACAACGATCAACCGGCACGGAGACGACTTTTCTACGCTCGCAGATTTTTGCTCTGTTGCAGCGCGCGTTAGATCAGGGCTTGCCAAGTTTTTCCTCGAGCTTGCGTTCTAATTCTTTGATGCGCGCGCCGAGTTCGGGGAGACGCGCGAACCACACATACTGCTCTTTGAACTTGTGGAGCGGCCGGGCCGGCGTGCCCCACACGACCTGACCGCCGCGAATGGTCTTGCCAGTGGGGATTCCGGCTTGCGCTCCGGCAATGGCGTTATCCTCAAGTTTGCAATGGTCCGCGATGCCCACCTGGCCGCCGACAATTACGTGGTGGCCGAGCGTACTGGAGCCGGAAATACCCGTTTGCGCGGCCACGACGGAATGCGCGCCGATTTGCACGTTGTGGCCGACGTGCACCAGATTGTCGAGCTTTACCCCTTCGGCGATGCGTGTGTCGTCGAGCGACCCGCGGTCAATCGTCGTGTTCGCGCCGATTTCAACGTCGTCGCCAATTTCGATAATTCCCGCCTGCGGAAATTTCCAGTGGCGGTCTTCTCCGTAGACGTAACCAAAGCCGTCCGCACCCAATACTGCGCCGGCATGAATTTCCACGCGATTGCCAATACGCAGATTCGGATACAACGTGACGCGCGGATGGATGCGGCAGTCGTCGCCGATCCAGCTACCCGCTCCAATGACGCAATGCGCGCCGATTTGGGTACGTTCGCCGATATGAGCGTCTTCGCCTATGACGGCATACGGAGCAATGCTCGCGGTTGACGCAATCTTTGCGAGTGGCGCGATGATCGCCGTCGGATGGACGCCATTCGCAATTACGCTCGCTTCGCGAAGGAGTGCAGCCGCTTTTGCAAATGCAACTTTGGCTTCTTTCGCACGAAGTATTGTTTTTCCACTGGTAGCCATGCCCGGCGGCAAGATCACGCATTTTGCTGCGGAAGCTTCCGCGCGCGCAGCATGCTTAGGCGAATCGACAAAAATCAGATCGAGCGACGAGGCACGTTCCGGCGCCGCGACGCCACTCAACGCAACAGCATCGTCACCTTCGACGGTTGCGCCGATCGCGGCGGCCAAATCTCCTGCGCTGTACTTCATCTCGCCTCCAAACTCGTCGCATACATAAAATCCCAGTTAGTTCGCGCGCTCCATCAAATTGCTTGGAGCTCTACAGAAAATCATACAGCGGCGGCTCATTCTTTGGCCGCGTTTTCCAACGCGCGTGGACCCAAACCCACTGCTCCGGATATTTGCGAATAATTTCTTCGGTCACTCTCGCGAAGCGCTGTGTATTTTCGACGATGTCGCGCTCGGCATCCTCGGTTCGAACCAGTTCCATCGGAGGTTCGAACCGTAACCGGTATTTTCTCAGTGCTTCGTCCCAGACCGCGTAGCCCGGCACAACTGCCGCGCCCGTATGCAGCGCAACGCGGGCAATTCCCGTCGTAGTGCAAGCTGGCGTCCCGAAAAAATCCACGAAGACTCCTTCGCCTCGCATTGTATTCTGGTCGGCGAGGATTCCGATGGTGCCCGCGTCTTTCAATATTTTCAGCATTGCGCGCGCCGATTCGTTCTTGAAGATCGGCTTGTTGCCGGACAGGCCGCGATAGCGGTTCACCAATGCGTCGAGATACTGGTTATCAAGCGGCCGTGCCATGTAGTGCAGCGGATAGCCGTACAACGCATGTGCGAAGGAAGACAACTCCCAGGCTCCCATGTGCGCTGTGAGAAAAAGGACGCCCTTGCCGCGGCGCTGCCCTGCCAGAAAATTTTCATTGCCGTCGAGAACGATAATATCTTCGATATTTTCCCGCGTATATCCCGGGATGCGCGCGAACTCGGCAGCCATCCATCCAAAATTGCGGACCATTCCGCGCAAGGTCGCCGCCCGCTGCTCGTCGGACCATTCAGGGAACGCGAGCTTCAGATTGAACTCCGCCGTCTTGCGAAGCTTCGGAGTCAGTGCGAATAGTACTCGAGCAACTCCCGCGCCGAGCGAACGCGCCACGGAACGCGGCAAAAGCTCCGCCATCTTGAGCACCGTCCAGACACACGCGTAGGCGAGCCATTCCTTCATCGTTGAAGATTATGCTAGAACTTACCCTCTACAGCTTGCGAGAGACAAATACTTGTCCATGACTGCACAACCGTCCGGCGAGACTGCAACTTCCACCACGCAACGCATCGGCTGGACCATGCTGATGGTCGTCACACTTTCCGTCTGCTATTTCAGCAATCTTGGCGTAGTCGGATTTGTCGGCCCTGATGAACCACGCTACGCGTGGATTGCCCGCGACATGGTTGAGACGGGCGATTGGGTCACGCCGCGGCTTTACGGAAAGCCGTGGTTTGAGAAGCCCGTCCTCTATTATTGGGGCGCCGCGTTGAGTTTTAAGATTTTTGGCGTCAACGAAGCGGCCGCGCGGTTGCCAAGTGCGTTTTCTGCACTGTTCGCGACGCTCGCGCTTGCATGGCTCGCTTGGCGCACGTACGGCGAAGAATGCGCGCGCTGGCTACTACTTCTCTTACCCACAAGCGTCGGCATGATTGGTTTCTCGCACGCTGCGGCCACCGACATGCCGTTCGCGGGCATGCTGACGATAGCGATGGTCTGCGCGGCGGTTGTTCTCGGCTTGGTGAAAAGCGATCGCACTCCGGTGTTGCCGAAAACTCCGTGGCTCGCGTTGCTACTATTTGGTTTTTTTCTCGGGCTCGCGGTACTCGCCAAAGGTCCCGCTGCGATTATCTTGTCCGGCGGCGCGGTTTTCTTCTGGGCAATTTTCACTAAGAGGTGGCGCGGCGCGTTCCGTCTGCTTCATCCCATCGCAGTCGCTTCTTTCTGTCTGACTGCCCTACCCTGGTACATCCTTTGCGCCCGCCGCAATCCCGATTTCTTCCGGGTCTTCATCGTCGAGCACAATTTCAAGCGCTACCTCACACCCGAGTTCCAGCACATCCAGCCATTCTGGTATTACGCAATTGTATTGCTCGTTGCTTTTCTTCCGTGGAGCTATCTCATACTCAAAAGCGCCATTGAGGGACTTCGGCAGCTCTGGCGAACACGCCAAATAGACGACATGACTTGCCTTGCACTCACTTGGTCGGTTTTCTGTTTAGCATTTTTTACAATATCGAAGTCGAAATTGCCGGGCTATATTCTTCCCGCGATTCCGTGGATAGCGTTTCTCTTGGCCCACATCATTCCTGGCCGAGCTTGGTTTTCGCGCGGGCGGACGGGCCTTTCCTTGATCATGAGCGGGATATTTTTTTTGGTGCCCTTTTTTGTGCTGCTTGCCGTGCCAAATTTGGCGCGAAACAATAATGTTCCGATAACGATTCCGCTCTTAGTGTTGGGGCTGTTTTCGGCGACGACATTCCTGCTTGGGGTCAGCTTTCTTTCGCAGTCTGGTTCCAACCGAAGTTTGCTTCTGTGCGCATTCAGCATTCTAGTTCTGATGTTTAGCATTGGCCTCGTTTCGCCAATCGTTAAGAGCAAGAATCTGGGATCAGTTTCGGGCAAGTGGCTCGCTGCCAGTGTGAAATCGGATGTAGCTGACATCGAAAAACTTCGCACAGTCGGATATCGACGCGACATTCAGTACGCTCTGAATTTCTACCTTCACAAAGAAATTCCGGAGTGGAAGGACTCGCCCGTCCATGACGGATACGTACTCTCAAAATCGGCGGATTGTTTTACGTTGACAACTGATGATTGCAAGGACCTTTGGGAAACGCGAGATTTGGCTCCCGGAGGAGCGCTGCTGCGAATCACGCCGAAAAATTCACTTGATGGGCTTGGCGGTAGCGGGCGGCAGCCGCAGTAGAAAAAACGAAACCACTCGGTTTTCGTAAGCCCGCTTGTCATCTTCGGTCGACGAAGTAAAATTGCTGTGCGGCATTAACACGATTTCGCGCGGCTCCGGCGATTTCGTAAAAAGAATTTGCGTAGTTTCGCCCAGCACGCGATCATCGCTCGGTTGCAGAAATAGTTTGGGCACACCCGCTAGCGAAGCCAAATGCGCGGAGAGCGGCGCATCCTGCCGGTGCTCGTAGTTTAACCAGTCAAAACTGAATTCCGCCGCGCGCACCATAAACGGAAATCCGCCCAACCCGGTTTTGCTCACTTCGACCTTTACCATCTGCTTCGGCTGGTCGTACACCGAATCCATAATCAGCGCGTGAATTCTCTTATCGTTTTCAGCTTCACGCAACGCCACATAAGCGCCCAGGTTGTAGCCCCACACGCCAAATGAATTGGGGTCAACGTCATTGCGCTGCGCGACGACGTCCATCGCTGCTTTCAGCTCCGCCGTCTCGCGATAGCCAAACGAAGTAATGCCGCCGTTGGCACCGTGGCCTACAAAATCAAACACAAACACGTTATATTGGTGATCCTGCAGCGCGGCAACCAGCGTCAGCAGCTCGCCTTTACTCGATTCATATCCGTGGCAAAGAATAATGGTCGGCGCGCCGCGGAAACCCGGAAAAAACCAGCCTTCGCGCGCGCCTGTCGGCGGCCCCGGCACTTCAAAATTAATGGCGTCGGGACGTCCCGGAAAGCTCTGCAAGTTGATTTCTGAACTGGTGTGGTTGGGCTTAACGATGCGGTAAACCAGGAAACCTGCAATAGCCAGCGTAGCGAGTCCCGTAAAAAATATCAGGGCAACGATCGCCGTAAAAAGCTTCGTGTACCACTTCGTTGGGTAGCGGAGCTCGAAGAGAATTGACATACCTGGCTTGCGCGACTGAGCGTGCTGCGAGCGCCCCTAACTTACCCTCATGTTGAAATAGCGAACTAATTTGACTCTAGCACATGCTATTCGCGTCCAAAGCGGAGATGCGTTTCCATGTGTCGCATTTGTATCTGGCCCAACGGCCCTGACAACATTTACGCCACACAACTGCCTTTTGTGTTTGGGCTATGATAGAAAAGTCGCGGGGACAACGGCCCATCCTTTACCTTTCATGAATATTGTCGATTTAAGGCAGACTACAGTCCGTCAGATTGAACCGCTGCTGGAAGAAGAGTCTCTTCATTGGCGCGACGAATTGCATTGGGACTATCGTGGCGCGCTCGAATTGATTAAACGCTTCCTCGAAGCTCACGCCCTCTCCGGCTGCATGGCCTACGAAAACGGCATTCCTGCCGGCTATACCTTCTACGTAATGGAAGAGCAGAAAGGCTTGATCGGCGGCCTGTACGTCGCTCCGCGCTTTGACCAGGCTGCGATCGCGCGCAAACTCCTCGAAGAAATGCTTTTTGGAATGCGCAATTTACCGAATCTTTCCCGCATCGAAGCGCAATTAATGCCCTTCGGCGGGCCCGTGGACTATCCGCTGCGCGAACTCGGTTTCAAACTGTATACCCGGCAGTTCATGCTGCTCGATTTGAGCAAGGAACTTGAAATGCCGTCGGGCGTGACTACCGGTCTGCGCCTCTCGCGCTGGAATGATCGCTACTTTGAACCGACCGCCAGGCTGATCTATCTTGCCTACGCCAATCACATCGATGGCGACATCAACGATCAATATCGCAGCAAGTCTGGCGCGCTACGCTTTCTGAAAAATATTATTTTGCTGCCCGGGTGCGGACAGTTCGTTCCAGGCGCATCTTTTGTTCTGCATATGCCGGGCAGCGATGAATTGCTCGGCGCTGTCCTGACCAGCGAAGTTTCCCCTGGCGTCGGGCACACCACACAACTCTGCGTCGTTCCTGGCAGTCAAGGCCATGGACTTGGTCGAGCGCTCATGATTACTGCGATCGATGCATTGCGTGGACTAAAATTTCACGAACTCACGCTCACCGTAACGTCTGTCAACGAAGGTGCCGTTCGCCTCTACGAGAAGATTGGTTTCCGCACACTCAAGTCGTTCACGGCCGGCGTCTGGCCGCGATGAAGAAAGCGAACACCAGCAAATTGCCCTTTACACAAAAGCGCTAACTGTTTGAGGCGATAGCGTTTTGAACCAATTGGATTCGTTACTAAAACGATTCGATTTGCTGAGACCATTCCAGGTCGTTCCTCCGTCGCCGGGCGCACCAATTAACTCGAATGCAAAAGTGATTTCTGTTTCGACCGGTCCGTTCGTGAGGGGAGCGAATCTCCAATTCCGGACCAAGTTGAGTGCGGATGGTGACAGCAGAGGATGCCTGCTCAAGGGCTTCGCATCTTCTACCTTTCCCTAGGAATCGCCGGTAAACCGAATCTTCACAATTCCGGATGTATGGGTCGCTCGGCCAAAGGCAGAAAATAAAGTGCATCTGTCGCTATGAGTCTTAACACTGGACTAGATTCGAAAAGTTTCCCGGAATTCAGTTCCGCAGCTAGACTCGCTCTCCTGGCGGATTCAAACTCATCACCAGGTTGCCACTGCACGAGCGCAGGCTGCGAAGCAGCCGCAAGTCCTAATTCGTACCCAAACCGCGCCATCTTCGCCAGCCCCTTGAAGTCCCACTTCTCCTGAAATTCATCGCTCGGCGCGTGATAATGATTTTTCACGTAGTCCTGCGCCTGCGCTTTGCCCCACGCTTCGTCGTGACCCTTAAACTTCATCCCCTCGCCCACCGAGAACGACGGAATGCCCACTCGCGCCAGGCTGAAATGATCCGAGCGATAGTAGTGTCCCGCTTCCGGAACCGGATCTGGCTCAATCGCAAATCCAAAATCCTTGGCGATAGATTCGACCGTCGGATAAAACGTCGTCCGTTCCGCGCCCGCTACCTCCACCGATTGTGGATCCCCCAGCGGCGGCAGCGCGTCAAAGTTCAAATCGAGCGAAATTTTTCCAGCCGGAACTGGCGAGTGCTTGCCAAGATATTCCGAACCGAGCAATCCCTGCTCTTCTGCCGTTACCAGCGCAAAAAAAATCGAGCGCTCCGGCACATGGCGCCCGTTTGCCGCGTTCGCTTGCGCAACCCTCGCCAGTTCCATCACCAATCCGCTACCCGAAGCGTTATCCACGGCGCCGTTGTAAATCTGATCGCCCTTCAGCGCGGGGTTCATTCCCAGATGATCATAGTGCGCTGTAAACAGCACCGCTTCATCCTTGCTCTTTTCGTTGCGCCCTGCGATTTTCGCAATCACATTGCGCGAATCGAACGAATGCAGTTGGCTCGCGACGTGGCCCTTCAACCTCACCGGCAATTCCACGGGCTCAAAGTCGCGCGACTGCGCTTGTTGATACAGCTTGTCCAAATCTTGCCCGCCGGCTGCGACAATTTTCTTGGCAACATCGAGCTGCACCCACGAAGCCGCTTCCAGCTTCGGCGTCCCGTCTCGCTTCAGGTACGAGCGCTCCGCGCCCCACGAGTTGCGCACCACTTCCCATCCGTAGCTCGCCAAATCCGTCCGGTGAATCACCAGCGTTGCAATCGCGCCGCGCCGCGCCGTCTCTTCAAACTTGTAAGTCCACCGGCCGTAGTAAGTCAGCGCTTTGCCCTTAAAAAATTTCGGATCTTCCGAAGCCGGCTCGCTCACAAAAAGCAGCGCGACTTTGCCCTTCAGATCAACGTTTTTGTAGTCGTTCCATTGATATTCCGGCGCGACAATTCCAAATCCGACGAACACTATCGGCGCATCGAAATCAGCGATTTCCGTCTGGCTCTCATTGTTGGTGACGAAATCGTCGAGCAGCTTGAGCGGAACACTTTCGCCATCCCGCTCGAAGGAAAACGCCGTCTGCGGCAAAGTCTTCACGCCGACCATCGGCACTTTTTGAAAATAGCTGCCATCATCGCCCGCCGGCTTCAATCCATTCGCTTCGAATTGTTTTGCGATGTAGTCGGCCGCAAGATCGCTGCCTTTATGTCCGGGAGCGCGTCCTTCCATTGCGTCGCTCGACAGATATTTCACATACTCGCGAATATGCTCGGCGTCCATGCGCGCTGGCGATTTCGTTTTTGCGGCCAGTAACGGCACTGCCGCCGCAATCGCAACCATCGCGGTAATTACCCATGACGCTTTGCAATTTGTAGCGCTACCCCGTTGGATTGTTCCCATTCCCCGTTTCCTCTATGTTCCGTTCTCTGCGTCCTCTGCGTTAACGAAAAGCAATGGCTACTTCTTGGCGCGATCCTTCAACAAATTCTTCAACTCCGCCATGAACTCCTGCACATCCTTAAAGTCCATATAAACGCTGGCGAAGCGCACGTAGGCCACTTTGTCCAGCTTCTTCAGCCGGTGCATGATCATTTCGCCGATTTCGGTCGTGGTCAGTTCGCGTTCTGTCGCTTCATGAACCACGCCTTCAATCTCATCCACGATCGCTTCCAATTTCGGCGTAGCCACCGGCCGCTTCTCGCACGCCTTCAGCAATCCTTGCAGAATTTTTTGCCGTTCAAAACGCTCGCGCCGTCCATCCTTTTTGATCACCATGTACGGAATTTCATCGATTCGCTCATACGTGGTGAAGCGGCGTTCGCATTTCAAGCACTCGCGCCGGCGCCGGATGGTGTCACCGGTGCGGCCCTCGCGCGAATCGATTACCTTGTCATCCAGATACCCGCAGAAAGGACACTTCACTCCGGCTACTCTCCCTTGCCGCCCCGCTCAAAATCGGGTTTGGCGCTTCCGCGCGCGGCAACTTCACCCAGTTGGTCTTTATCTTTTTCCGCGATTTCCCGCAATTGACCCAAAGAAACCCCTTCGCGAATCAGCAGCGGAATTCCCGCAATACTGCACCCGGCGAACGTCACCAGCCACAAAATAATCGCGGCCGCCACGGCGGTTTCACTGTCCACGCCGAATACTTTGGTATAAGCAAAAATCGCCAGCGCCTGCGAACCGCCGCCGACCGCCGGAAGTTGCACTGCCGAACCTACCAGCGTGAATGCCAGCACCAGCATGCAATCGCCGATAGACAATTCAGCCAACCGGCCACCGAAACTCTGCGACACAAAATAATAAACCACCAGCACCAACGCCCAGTGCACTGCGGACAAAATCACTGCGCTCGCCAAATCGCTCCAGGAGCGTATCGTCTGAATTCCGCGGATAAAGCCCAAAATGATCTTCGCGACGCTCGCACGCCAACCCGCGTTCGCTTTCCAGCCCTCTAATCGCAACTCCAAAACTGCTGTCCCGTGCACACGAAGATAAACCAGAAACGTGATCGCTCCTCCAACTCCCAGCGCCAGAAACGTACCCGCCGTTCGCGCCGCCATCGCAATCGTGTTCGCGGCATCTCCGGTATGTGCGTTCCCCCGAAAAACGATCAGCGCAATCGCCGCGATTACCGCCATGCTGGCCACGTCAAACAATCGTTCCAATACCCAGATCCCAAAAATATCAGCGATCGGCAGATTTGCTCGCCGCGCCAACAACACCGGCCGCACCGGCTCTCCCGCGCGGCCCAGCAAAAACACCGAGGCGAATCCAGCAAGCGTAGTCGGATAAATTTCCCAAAATTTTGCGCGGCCCAGGTTTCGCTGAAATACCTGCCAACGCCAGGATCTCAGAGCGTAACAGCCGTAAATTAGGAGCAACGCTCCGCCCAGCCAAAACGGATTGGTTCCCTTAATCGCTCCCCAAAGCTTCGCTCCGCTGAATCCCGAAAGCCCCAGCGACCCACTGGACCGGTACACCAAAACGGCCACTAGCAGCACGACGACCGCAAAGAGCAGCCATTTCTTCGACCTGGATTTCATGAGGCAACGAGACTACTGGCGGCCTGCCACGCACGTCAAGCTAACCTCTCACAAATGCTTGGCTTTACAGACTTTGCACGAATTTTGCATCTGGCTTGTATCAGAGACTGGGGCCGAGTAAGATGCGCGCAATGACCTCTCTCGGTCATCCTTCAAATGGCTCTTTGGTGCCTATCCATGCTTGGGGAACAATTCGGGAGCAGTTTACGTTCCATACTGTGGCAGGCCGAATCACCCGCTCGATGGGCGCCAGATACCGGGGTTGCTCTTATCCAATCCCGGCAGCAGATTTTTATGGTCTTGCGCTCAGAGAAGCTCTTGTGGATTCGAGGCTGATTTTACGTTGGAGCAGGACGCCCAACTGGTCCAGCAATGCCTCCAGGGAGATGGCTCTGCCTGGGAGGAGCTTGTGCGCCAGCACTCGCGCCGAGTCTTTAATATCTGTTATCGCTTCACCGGAAATCGCACCGAAGCGGAAGACCTGGCGCAGGATGTCTTTCTCAGGATTTACAAGACCCTGGGAAGCTACCGGTCGGCGCACGGCGGATTCGCCACTTGGATGACTAGCGTGACGCGCAATCTTTTAATCGACCACTACCGCCGCACCAAGCGCGACCGCATCACGGATTCGCTCGACGACGCCTTGCCGGTGGTCGAGAACAAACAGTCTTCCGCGCGCCGCCCCGACGAGCAAGCATTACTCGGCGAGTTAAGTAACCAGGTTCAATCGGCGCTGACAAAGCTTTCGCCGGAGCTCCGTGAAGCTGTTATCCTGCGCGACTTGCAGCAACTGGAATACAGCGAAATTCAAACCGTACTTTCGGTTCCCGAAGGCACGGTAAAATCTAGAATCAACCGCGGGCGCATTGAGCTCGCGCGTATTCTGCAGCAAATGGGGGTTCGCCCATCATGACTTGGACATGCGAACAGACCGAACTTAATTTAACTGACTATCTCGACGGACTGCTCCAACCAGAGCAGCAGCGCGCCTTCGATCTTCACGTCAACGGATGTGACCGCTGCACTCCGCTGGTTGCCAGCGTTTCTCACGCTATCGCCAATCTGCGTTCGTTGCCTGAACTTGAAACGCCACCGCGCCTGGTTTACAACATTCTGGACGCCACTCTCGGTCCTCGCGACACTGTCACTGGTTGGGCTGCGGTTCGTGCCTGGATTCGCGGCTTCGCTTCTCCCCGTTTTGCCTACGGCATGGTTTCCGTGGCCGCGACCTTCCTGATGATCGTCACCGCGTCCGGCTTCAATTGGAAAAAGCCGAAAATTTCTGACCTGTCTCCGGCAAATATCTATCACAACAGCAACCGCGCGGCTCATCGCGCCTACGCTCGCAGCACCAAATACGTCAGCGATCTCCGCGTCGTTTACGAAATTCAGTCGCGCTTGCGCCAGGACAACGAACTGCCCACTGCTCCTGAAGGCACACTGCCGGAATCCACGCCGCAAAAAGATCCCGGCCGCACCGACGGCACCAACCCTTCGACCCCGCGCCAGCAAAATCGCGCGAATGACATCAATTCGCATATGCAGGTTCTCGCAGAGGAACTCCCCATCCTCAGCGGCAGATTCTGCTTTGTCGTGAACGGCACGCTCAGTGTGATGTCTGGCGGAGGGAGAACTCGATGAAGTGCGCTGTCCATTCCGATGTGGACGCAACAGGATATTGCCGTAACTGCGGTAAGGCCATGTGCGCGGAATGCTCACGACCGGTTCGAGATGTTCTCTACTGCGAAGATTGTCTGGCAACGGTCATGGGCCACGCCGCACCAACCGCGCCCGCGCCTCCCCCAGCGTACGCTCCGCCTCCAGCGGGATTCCCGCCGGCCACGCCGTACGCGACTGCTCCTGTTGCCGTCGCTCCTCGCGGTGTAACGCAAAGCAGCCCTGGCGCAGCTTTCCTGCTGGGACTCGTTCCGGGTCTCGGCGCGATTTACAACGGGCAATACAACAAGGGTCTGATCTACATCGCAGTTTTCGCGTCGATCATTGCCGGCTTATCCAGCGATCTCGACGGCGGCCTCATCGCCATGCTCGCCATTTTTCTGGCTGGTTTTATTTTCTATTGTGCCTTCGAAGCGATGCGCACAGCTCAGGCGAAAAACATCGGCGAAGTTCCCGCCGATCCGCTCGAATCCTGGAGCGCCGGCCGCCCCATCGGTCCGATCATTCTTATCGGCCTCGGTGGCCTCTTGCTCCTGAACAATTTTCATCTCTTCGATTTCATCCGTATCGGGCGTCTATGGCCTTTGATTTTGATCGGCGCGGGACTGTACATGTTCCGGGACAAACTGAGCGGCCGCTAGAAAGCGCGCGAGGAGATTGCAAAGATGAGTACTCAGTTTCGATGCACTTGCAGCCGTTGCACCATTCGCGGTTTCATGGGCCCGGCCGTCATCACCACCATCGGCATTTTGTTTTTGCTCTCCGAACTTCGGGGCGGAGCCTTCTCCTTCAGCCACACCTTTCCCCTGCTATTCATCGTGATCGGAGCGATTCTCCTGGCTTCTGCCGTAGCGCCCATGGATGGCCACGTTAATCCACCCATCGCTGGAGTCCCTCCCGCTCCTCCGCCCACCGCACCGGCAACTTCGTCCACTCCGCCGACTTACACGAATCCTTATTCAGGACAGGGGCAATAAACTCCATGGCCAACGGCTCCCCAACCCGGCCGCGCACCAGCGGTGTTTTCAGCGGTCTGCTGCTGATTGTCTTCGGCGTCCTCATCCTGCTCCACAACTACGGCCAACTCGACCTGGGAAACGTTTTCCGCCATTGGTGGCCGCTCATTTTCATCTTTTGGGGCCTGACCAAGCTTTACGAGCGCACCCTGGCGCAGCGCCAGGGCCGCAGTTCGGGGTGGATCACTCCAGGCGAAGTTTTTCTCGTCGTTGGACTTCTCGTGGTCGTCGGCGGAATTGTCGTTTCGCGCGAAGTTAAGAACAAACTTGACGAGAACTTCGGATTTTCGGGCGACGCTTACAACTTTGACGTTGACGTACCGCCTGAAACCGTAGCTCCCAACGCGCACATCGCCGTCCGCGCAGGGCGCGGAACCATCACGGTCCGCTCTTCCGACGACTCAACCATTCGCATCACCGGACAAAAATCAATTCGCACCTTCAGCGAGTCCGACGCGAATAAGCGCTCTTCTTCCATCAACGTCTCCATCGTAAAAAGTGGTGACTCCTATGAAATCAAGCCAACCGGCTACGATCTGAGCGATTCCCGCGTCTCTGTGGATATGGACGTGATCGTCCCCAAGAAATCGGTACTCAATGTACGCAACGTGCGTGGCGACATCACGGTGTCGGACATGCTCACGGATGTTTCGGTTTCCACGCAAAACGGCGACATCGAAGTCAACGACACCACTGGCAACGTGGACGTCAACATTCAGAAGGGCAGCGTAAAAGTCTCCGATACCAAGGGCGACGTTAAAGTCGCTGGCCACGGCAGCGAAGTGGATGTGGAAAGCGCCACCGGCAGCTTCACTGTTGACGGCGAATTTTATGACGCCATCCGCGCCGACAAAATCGCCAAAGGTGTGCACTTCGTTTCGCAGCGCACCGACCTCACGCTAACGCAACTCGCCGGCCATTTCGAAAAATCTTCCGGCAATCTCGAAATTACGGAAGCTCCGGGCAATCTAACTTCCCGCACCAAAAATGCCACGATCACTCTTGAAAATGTCACCGGCAAAATCGTTTTGGACAACAACAACGGCCCGGTCGAACTGCGCTACTCAAATCCGCCGAAGGAAGACATCAGCGTGAACAATGACCACGCTTCCATCACCCTCAGCATGCCTTCTTCCTCCAACTTTGAAGTTCAGGCGGATTGCCGCTCCTGCAGCATTGATTCGGAATTTACCGGCAGCGGTCTTAACGCCACCGGATCCGACCGCGATGAGTCTCATCTCGCCGGCAAATACGGCTCGGCCCGTGGACCAAAAATCACTCTCAAGTCTTCCTACGACACCATCCAAATCCGAAAAACCACCTAACGCGCTCCTCGCCAGATTGCTCGCGAATCGCGGCAAGTTTCATCTTTGTACCTCTTCGCCAAGCTTCACTGCCTCAACAATCGCAGCAGCACCGGCGCAATCGCATCCTGAAGAGCGTGCGCAATCATTCCCGGCCGTACCGTGCCTCGCCAGTTCGCCACCAATCCGTAAATGATCGCCGAAGCGCCTATGATCAGCGCTCGCCCCCAACCCTGATACGCATGCACCGCTGCAAATATCCCGCTCGACAGCAAAACTCCACCCCATGCGCTACGCGTCAGCGCAGCGAATTGTTGCTGGTAGTATCCACGAAACACTGCCTCTTCGCTGATTCCGGCGATGATCGCCAGCGCCACCCACAACAGGAATTCGCCCATCGTCTGCGGAATCAGAAATCGGATCGATCCGTCGGCCGAACTGTTATGCCCGCTGAGCAACGACACCAGGATCAGCGCGGCAAACCATAACGCGATGCCGATTCCCACATCGCGAAACATTTCGCCCGCCGATCGCCACCGCTTCCCAAGGACCACTTGTAGCGGCGTCCCACGCAACTTTAACCCGGCCAGCACCACCGACAACATCACGCATTCAAACAAAATTGTCCGTAGATAAAGCGTCGGTCGGTCCGGCAACAATCCCGCACGCACTCGCCCGGCGAACCACACCCCGCGCACGGCATTCGCCACGCCAAGTGCTATCACGATCGCCGTGTGTATTGGACTCGCAATCAGCGCGATCGAAATCGCGCCAGACTTCGCTTCCGGCTGGGTCGCCATATTTTTTTCGCAAACTCCTGGTTCGCAGCATCTCCGGCAGTTCTTTCCGCTCTTAGACGCCGCAGTCCCGCAATCAGTGCTCGATTGCCCAACAGTACACAAAGTACGCTACCGTACAAATAAATCACTTTTGCGCTTGGCAACGTGTTACTGTCCCCAGCGAAGTTGTTCGCCTTCCGATTGGAGAATTTGGGAACGCTTCCTGCGTTCAGTTCTCGCCTCGCCTCGCAGCACAGCAGCTCGCGGTACACGGAGAAAATGGATGCGGATTCTGCTTTACAACCCCGATAACGGGGTCACGCGTAATTTCATGCCGCACTTGTGGATGTTTCTTCTGCAGTCTCTCACTCCGGCCGGCCACGAAGTTCTTCTCATCGACGGCAACGCCCAGCCCATGGACGAAGCCGGCATCGCCAGATATGTCATCGAAAATCAAATCGGCCTCGTTGGCATCGGTGCCATGACTCGCATGATCGCCAAAGCCTACACCATGGCCGACGCTATTCGTGCCGTCGGCGTAAGAGTTGTCATGGGTGGTCCGCACGTCACGGAAGAAGCCGATGAAGCCCTCGGTCGCAACGGTGGGCCCCGTCACGCTGACGCCGTGGCGCTCGGCGAAGCCGACGAAACCTGGCCACGAATCGTCGAAGACGCCGCGCGCGGCGCTCTGAAAGATCTTTACTCTCCGGTGGACGATTTCGGCCAGGATAAAAAGCCGAGTCTCAAGGAATATCCCGCAATCCCCTGGGACAAAATCGATCTCAAGCAATTCAACCTCATTCCCAAAATCGCCACACGCACACTGCAACGCGTCCCCGGCGGATGGGGAACCTTCCGCATCATTCCCATGGAGTCCGGGCGCGGCTGCCCCTACGGTTGCGAATTCTGCACCGTCACCGGATTTTTTGGCGACTCCATCCGCTTCCGCTCCAACGAAAGCGTCGTCAACGAACTTCTTCTCCTCAAGGCCCGCGCTAAAAAAGAAGGCGGGCAAATCGCTGTCTTTTTCATCGACGACAATTTCGCCATCAATATCAAGCGCACCAAATCACTTTTGCGCGACATCATCGCCGCCGACGCGCAAGTTCACTGGGTCGCGCAAATCAGCGCCAATCTCTTGCGCGACGAAGAACTCGTCGACCTCATCGCTGCTTCCGGCGGCAAGTGGGTCTTCATCGGCATGGAATCGATCGACCCCGCTAACTTGAAAGACGTCAACAAGGGTTTCAACAAGCCCGGCGAATACGCCGCCGTTCTGCAACGCCTCGCGCAACGCAACGTTTTCGCCATCACTTCTTTCATCTTCGGAATGGACAATGACACCACCGGCGTTGCCGAGCGCACGCTCGCGGAAATCCGCACCTGGCCTCCAGGTCTCCCGATTTTCGGCTTGCTCACTCCGCTACCCGCGACGCCACTCTACAAGCGCCTCGAAGCCGCCGGCCGTCTCACCCGCCCCAAGCACTGGCAAAAATTTATTCCATTTGAAATGGCGCACACTCCGCTGAGAATGACCGTCGCAGAAGCGCACGCTGAAGTGAAAAAAGGTTGGGCCAATTCCTATAGTCCTGAAGCCATGGCCCACGCCGTCGATTCACTGAAAGACAAGCCCGTAGGCTATCGCGTAAATATATTTATCGCTCGCATGTGCTTCCGTGGAATTTACTTTCCGCAGATGGGACCTGCGGCCTGGGCCAAACTCGTCTATCAGAATCGCCGAACCATTTTCTCTCTCGCCCGCGAAGGCTATTCCGCCTGGCGCAAACATTCGACCGCCGAAGCCGCCCTCCCAGCTCCCATAAACTAGCGATCAATTCGAAGCCCATTTTTTTCAACCGACGGATACCTGGCCGTCGTGCAGTCGCGATTCCTTTCTTGCCCGCTACCTTTTTCTTCCTTGTCTCTTCCTTCTCCTTCCTCTGCGTCTCTGTGACTCTATGGTGGGTTTTCTCCTACCATTTCTGACTCTAAATTTTCCCGAACTTCCCCCGTCTCTCTATTTCATCGCTTCTTTTTTCCCGGTGTCTTCCCTGACTCTGTGGCAAATGCTCCTTTTGTTCTTCCCCGTCTCTCAACCACCGCTCGCCCTACGCCGAGCAACCACCTGCCGCCTAAGCCACAGCAACAAGATCGCCGCAATCGCATTCAGCACCATATCTCCCACCAAATCCAGCTGCGACCACGACCCGCTCCCCAGGTATCCCATCACCATGCAAACCAGAATCGCTCCTGCCACCACCGCCCACCGGTGTAGTTCGCTCCACTCCGTCGAACCGGCCCATCGCCGCATCATCAGAAACGCCAATATCCCCCAAGCGATCCCGCAAACCATCGGGATCCATACCGGCAAATTTGTCTGCGGTACGAACACCAGCACCAACAGCATCGTCCACGGCGCCGCCAGCACCATCGTCCCGATACCCACCGCCCACGCCGACGGCGCGTCCCACGATTTAGACCTGCGTTCTCCGGATTCCTTTCTGACCTTGTAAGCAATCGCCCCCAGCAGCAAAATTGCCAGCGCTCCGCAAGCCATTGTCCCCGCTGGCGGCACATATTTCGCCACATGGAACGTATTCGGCCTCGCAATCTGCGTCCAACCGAACCACGCCAAAAACGCACCTGGCAGAAATAAAATCGCCACAAATACCATCCCGCGCGTCCCTAGCCAAAGCTGCTCCCGCCGCTCCGGAAAAATCAGTTCAGTTAATTGCACCGGCACCAGCACCACCCACACGCTCTCGTATCCCAGCATGTATAGAAAATAAACCCAGTTCACCCCGAACATTCTTCCGTATTGCAGCTTGTCCCCAATCCACGGCAGTGGCGCCAGCGATGTCTGCTGGATCAAAAACTCTTCCGCAATCGCCAATCCCAGGCCCAGTAGCCACATGCTCGTCCAACCACCGCCCCATCGCCGCACCAGCTCGCGAATCAGCAGTGCTCCTCCGCCCCACACCAGAATTTCCGGTATCAGCACCACGATGAAACTTATGCGCGTCGAAGCACTCAGCACTTCCGCAATCACCGGCGCCAGCACCATCAACGTCAACGCCGGCAACACTCCCCGCGTTAGTTCCGTCCTCGTCTCCCGAACCGTTCCTTCGTTCATGGTTCTATTCCTTGGCCACCTAGAATTTCACTCCGCCTCGCTTCCGCCCTGCCCTTTTCGTGCTGCGTCTCTTGTACTTCTTTATTTCCTCTTTCTCTTTTTTCTTTATTGCCGATGTTGCGCGGCGCGGGTTTTTCGCCTCCGAACAATTCTTCGCTCCGATCAACCGTCGCTTTGTTTGCTTGCCTTCCTTTATGCGCCGCCCACTCCACTTCTGATTTTCCAACATGCCATTTTTAACGCTTTCGCTAAGTCCTTTGCTTCTCACACTTACAAAAAACGCCTCTCGCTTTACCTCTTCGAAATGAATACTTACGTAGAACAAAGGAGGGTGCTTGGGCACTTTTCCTAGCCCTTCCGCGTCCAATTGTCACAGGAGGCCCCCGCCCGTATGACTGCACTACGCCGCCTTCGCTCGCCTTTCCACATCCTGGCGACCACGCTGCTGGCCGCATCTTGTTCCGTTGCGGCCCTCGCCGACTACCGTTTGCAACCCCTATCCCGGCCCGTGCACCAAGCAGGGCAACCCACATTCGTCGATCGCTTGGTCGCGGCAGCCATCGAGCGCACCCAGCACATCGTCCGTTACGACCCCGCCTACGTCCGCATCCCGTACCCCGGCGGCGACGTTGCTCCGAGCAATGGCGTCTGCACCGATGAGGTCATTCGCGCTTACCGCGCCGTCGGCATCGATCTTCAAAAAGAAGTTCACGAGGACATGGAGCGTCACTTCGCTCTGTACCCTCACAAATGGTCGAGCGCCCCAGTCGGCTCGCCCTCATTTAGAGTAAGCGCGTACCACAAGACAACCGACACGAATATTGACCATCGCCGCGTCCCGAATCTCATGGTCTTTTTCAGCCGTCACGGTGAATCTTTGCCGCTCTCTTCCGACGCGCTCGACTATCGTCCCGGCGACCTCGTCACCTGGAATCTCGGCGGCCAAATCACCCACATCGGAATCGTAGTGGACCAGAAATCGCCGCAGTCCGGCCGCAATCTCATCGTTCACAACATCGGTCAGGGCCCGCAAATGGAAGACGTCCTATTCAACTGGAAAATCATCGGCCACTACCGCTACCCGGCGCGCGACTCTGCGCCATGAAGTTGGAGAATTCCGCAGTAAGTTCTCAGTTCAAACGGGAAAGAGATGAGTCACAAAAACTAGCAATAAAAATGCGGTGAGAAAACACAAGAAGTAACAAACCGAACCGGAGCGGATCGCATCTCGTTGTACTCTGAAAAGCGGCCGGCCGTCTCTGTTCCTTTGACAACCCAACCGGATCTCGAACCAGAGCGGAGCCCGCTGACAAGTGCTCTACCGGGATTTTCCTCAGTCACCAATTACTGATCACCGCACTTAGCTATTCCGCGACGCGAGCCAGATCTTCGTAAAACGTCGGATACGAAACGCCAGCGCACTCCGCGTCGCGAATCGTGGTCGCGCCTTCTGCGCCCAACCCCGCCACTGCGAACGCCATCGCAATCCGGTGATCACCGTGTGGCTCGATTTCCGCGCCGTGTAGTTTTCCCGCGCTTCGGCCGGCCACTTTCAATCCGTCCGGCCGCTCTTCCACCGTGGCGCCCATGCGCCGCAAATTCTCCGCCAGCGCAGCGATGCGATCGCTCTCCTTTACGCGCAATTCGGACGCATCGCGAATCTCGATGCCCTCTTCTGTAAAAGGACCAAGCGCCGCTAGCATCGGCAATTCGTCGATCACCAGCGGAATTTCCGCGCCCTCGATCACGCCGCCTTTCAGCACAGCGCCCTTCACGGCGATATCGCCAATAATTTCGCCTTGCGCGCTGCGCAGCGAAAGCATCTGCAGCGAAGCACCCATCCGCGCAAAAACATCCAGAATCGCCGTGCGCGTGGGATTCAGCCCCACTCCCTGCAGGTGCAAACTCGATTCGGGGAACATCGAAGCCGCGGCGATAAAAAAAACTGCGGAAGATAAATCGCCGGGCACTTCGATTTTGCGCCCAGTCAATTTGATTTCGCCGTTCGCGGGAATCCTGATCGTTCGTCCGTGCCGCTCGATGGGAACGCCGAACTCTTCGAGTGCAAGTTCTGTATGGTCGCGGGTGCGCGCCGGCTCCGTCACCGATGTTTCGCCCTCCGCAAACAGCCCCGCTAGCAGCACTGCGGATTTAACCTGCGCGCTGGCCATCGGCATTTCGTAATGGATGCCACGCAATTTTCCACCGCGGATTTCCAGCGGCGCAAAATTCTCATCGCGCGCGTTGATCTGCGCTCCCATTTCGCGCAACGGAGTCAGAATGCGCTTCATGGGACGCTTGTTCAGCGAAGCGTCGCCGGCAATTTTCGTGGTGAAGTTTTGTCCGGCAAGAATTCCGGAAAGCAAGCGGATTGTCGTGCCGGAATTTCCGGCATCAAGCGAACGCCAACTGCTTTTCAGTCCGCGCAGACCCTTGCCCGTTACGCGAACTAAATCCTTTTCCACCTTCACTTCCGCACCCAGCGCTTTCATGCAGCCGAGCGTGCTGTGGCAATCCGCGGCTAGCGCGAAGTTGCTCATCTCGGTGCTGCCTTCGGCGATTCCTGCAAGCATCGCGTAACGGTGCGAGATGGATTTGTCGCCCGGCGGCTGCACACCCCCCGCCACCACTTTCGCCGGCTGAATCGTTTTTTTGCTCAAGGCTGCTCGCTCAAGTTTTCCCAAAATTGTTTGGTGCGTTTTTTATTTCGCGAATTTCAATTGCTCGTGAATTTTAGCATGCGCTGGCCGTAGTTTCCCGCAGCCGACTGTACTCACGGACAGTTGGGAAAGGTGCACCGGAAGATGAACTCACTGAAAGAAATCGCATCGCGAGTTCGTATCATAGATGTAGGAAATCACAGCCGAAATTTGGCGGCCAAGTGGCCAAATTCAGGAACTTCCTACACACAGTTGAGGAAGACCTAAAGAGGAGAAAGTTCGATGTCTGCCCGTAGTTCTGTTGTTCGCGTTCTAGTCCACAGCCGGAATGGTAGTGGGAGCGATTTTCGCAGTAACCATTCTGCTGGCCGCCATGCCCGGCCACAACGCTCCATCCGTAGAAGCCATCAGCATGCCCTCCCAGCAGGCGCAAAGTTCAGGTTCTCAGGAAATGCCTGGCATGGATCACAGCCAGATGAACCAAAGCCCCGCGGAGATCGCCAACGAGAAAGCCGCCGTTACCGACATGGCGCACATGCACGCCGGCGCACACATGCATATGACGGAAATGCGCCCCCAGGCCCCGTCCGACGTACAGCGCGCCAACGAAATTGTGAAGCAACTTCGCGCGGGAATTGAAAAGTATAAGGATATCACGTGCGCTCTGAACGACGGATTCCGGATTTTTTTGCCGAATATTCCACAGCCGGAATATCACTTTACCAGTTACAAAAACGGATTCGCCGCCGCAGGACATTTCGATGCGTCGCTGCCCACTTCCCTGCTCTATCGCAAAACCGCGGATGGCTACGAACTGGTCGGAGCGATGTACACCATGCCGAAGATCGCGACGGAGGATCAGCTCGATCAGCGCGTGCCGCTGAGCATTGCGATGTGGCACTTGCACACGAATCTGTGCATGCCGAAAGCTGGCTGACGCAAAATCCGCGGACTGGACCAAGTTTGGTTTGCACGGATCGATTGCGACGCAGGAAGCTTGCGACGCCGCAGGCGGAAAATTTCATCCAACGGTGTTCGGCTGGATGGTCCACGTTTATCCCTACGAAGACAGCATCGACAAAATCTTCGCGATGCACCACCAGGACTGAACAAAAGCGTTCGGTTCAGCAGCATTTTCACTTTGTGGATTTTGCCGACGCCTGACTACTTCGAAGTATCGCGCAACAAGATTACGTCGGATTCAACGTGGCCACGCGCGATCAAAAGTTTTTTCTGGTCGGGTGACCAGTCAACTCCAAAAAACCTGTCGCTGCGAAACTGCGTGATCTGCCGGCCCGGTTTTCCGTCGAGCGGTTGCACCCAAAGATTACTCTCGTCCTTGTCACCAGTAATGGCGTAAGCCAGTGCCTGCCCATCCGGTGTAAAGCGAATACCTGCCGTGTTCGCGCTGAACCTCGGATTCGGAGTGACGGAGAGAGCCGGGGACTCGAGCGAGTCGGCGTTAAAGATGCCCAGCTTGCGCGTGTAGGTGTTGGTGGACGTGTCTGGCACGATGCTGAATGTAACGAAGCGCCGCTCATCGGGCGACAGGCCGCTGATCAGGAACACGCCCCATGGCCCGCCAGCCGGTGGGCGGAGCTGTTCCGCATTTCCGCCGCCGAGCGACACCCGCATCCAGGAAAATTTGTTCCCGCCGGTGTAGTACACCCACTTTCCGTCAGGCGCACAGATCGGAAACGTATCACTTTCGCCGTTGGTGATGCGCTTTAGGTTGGAACCGTCGGCGTCAACGCGCCAGAGACGCACAGCGTTGTCGTTCTCGTGTCCGCGCATGGTCATGACGATGGTACGGCCCTTTGCGCAAACTGCCGCACGACCGATCGAAGTATTAGCGTCGCTGAATATTTCGGATTGCCGCGCACCGTCGAGACTGACGCGCATGAGTTTAGAAGGAAGTACCAACAAGATTTCAGAATCGCTGAGCCAGTCGCCATTTCTGGCTTGCTGAAGCAGTTTGGAAATTCCCGGAACTTGCGATGCAGTTCCGTTTCCCGATGCGGGCAACAAATCCAATTCGGACACGTTCTGCGCCTGGATGGCGCCGATGGTGCGGCCATCGCCGGACAGGGAGAGCGCAATGTAGTTATTCGTGTCATTTGTAACCGGTTCGAATTTGCCGGCTGGATACGAGATGTATCCGATCTGACCGCGCGCGTAGTTCGAACTTCTCTCGCGATAGAGAACCAGAACCCCGCGGCCGTCCGGCATCCAACGCGAATCAGTGAAGCGTTTGTCTGGAGCGGAATAGAAGGGTACTTCCTGATTTTTCGCCACGTCGAAAAACGCAACTTGGTTATTTTCCTGGGCGCTCGCGAAAAGCACAGCGAACGAAATATACTTCCCGTCGACAGACCAACTCATTCCGCTAGGAATCGAAGCATTCCGGATGAAGAGGGATTGTTCGTTGGCCCCGTCGATGTTCGAAGAAATCCACCGGCATTTGTTGGGCTCAGGATTGTTGCAGCGGATGAACATCATTTTCTGGCCGTCCGGTGAGAAAACCGGATGAGCATCAATATCGCGAACCAACAGTTTCGGCGTTCCGCCGAGCACCGGCGCGCGGAACAAAAGATCGTACAAGCCGGTCTTGTCGCCGGCCTGCCGGAAATAGAGATAGTTCCCGTCGGGCGAGAACGATAACGAAGCGAACGGATTGGGAGAGGGCTGAACTACCTGGGTGTCGCTAGAAGTGGGAATATTGCGGAGCCAAAGACTTTCCAGCCCGTCTTCGCGTTTGGTGAAGAGCAAGTACTTGCCGTCAGGCGAAAGCGCGACGAGCGTCGCGGTGCCGGAGTTGGTGGCTTGAGTAATTGAATATTGCGCGAAGGGCTTGGGTGAATTGTGAACGAGGAAACTTCGCAAACCGAACGCCGAGCCGATGACCAGCAGCAACACGACGCCAATGATTGCGGCTGTCCCAAATTTGTGCTGTTTGGCGACTACCGCAATCGCAGAACTGCCCGATCTATGGACAGCGACGGGCTGACTAACTGCAGCGGCTGAAGTGGAGGTTTCATTCAGTGCGGAGCCCTGTGATTCGGAGACGCCGTGACGGCCGGAGCCAGTATCGCGTTTGAGGCGTTTCAAGTCCGCGCGAATTTCCGCTGCGCTCTGGTAGCGAAAATCGCGATCTTTCTCCATGGCTTTCTTGATGAGTTGTTCGAGTTCCTGGGGAACGGTGGAATTGAGACGAACGACCGCGGTGGGATCTTTGTGCAGAATTTCGTTGAAAATGGCCCCGGAACTTTCGCCCTGAAATGGCAGGCTCCCGGTGGACATTTCGTAAAGCAGAACGCCGAACGAAAACAGATCGGTGCGCGCGTCCAACTGCTTGCCGAGAACCTGCTCGGGAGACATGTAAGAGACGGTGCCGAGAGCGCTGCCCGGACTGGTTAGTTGGTCGGAGTCGACACCAACAGTGGCGAGAGAGGATTCGCCGCCAGAAGCGGATTTGCTGGCCGCAACTTTGGCCAAACCGAAATCGAGGATTTTGGCGTGGCCCCGCTTGGTGATGAAAATGTTGGCCGGCTTAATGTCGCGATGGACGATGCCTTCGGAATGAGCGGCGTCCAAAGCGTCAGAAACGTCGATGGAAATGTCGAGCAAGCGCTCAAGTTCGAGGGCGCGACCGGCCATAAAATGTTTCAGGGTTTGACCGTCGAGGAACTCCATGGCGATGAAGGCTTTGCCGCCTTGCTCGCCGATATCGTAGATGGTGCAAATATTGGGGTGATTGAGGGCGGAAGCGGCCTGAGCTTCGCGCTCGAAGCGCGCGAGTGATTGGGGATTTTTGGCAACGTCGTCGGGAAGGAATTTTAAGGCGACAAAGCGGTGCAGTCGGATGTCTTCGGCTTTGTAGACGACGCCCATTCCTCCGCCACCGAGTTTTTCGGTGATGCGATAATGAGATATGGTCTGACCGATCAGTGATGTGGAATCTGCCATTCAGTGAGTGACCGCGCGAGGAGCGGTATTGGTGGGGACATCTTAGGTGGCGTGCAAAAACAAGTCAACGCCAGGAGTTTCAGGTAATAGAACCACTAGTGCGGAAGGGCTAGATTTCGGCAGGTTGTGGTTGGATTGCGCCTCAGTACCCTGGCAGGTATCATCTTTTTTCATGCTCCAGGCCACCCGTCCGCTCAGAACCTCCACTCGCTTCGATCTGCTTTCCGTGCTGGCGATTTTGCTATTTGCGGCAGCGTTTTTTGCCGGGGCGGCATGCTTTGCCCAAGCGCCCGCCACTCCAAACGCGACCATTCCGGTAGAGCAGATTCAGCCGGGGATGCAGGGCTATGCCTATACGATTTTTGCGGGTGACCAGGTGGAGAAATTCGACCTGGAAGTCTTGGGAGTGATGCCGAATTTTCTAGGGCCGAAACAATCCATCATTCTGGTGCAACTGAAGGGGCAAAAGGTTGAGCACACCGGCGTGGTTGCGGGAATGAGCGGCAGCCCGGTTTATATCAATGGGAAATTGGCCGGAGCGCTTTCGCTGAAACTGGGAATTTTTACGAAAGAACCGATAGCGGGGGTGACTCCGATCGCGGACGTGCTGGCGGGAGGTGGAGTTGCTTCGGCAGGTGCGGTGACGAACACTCGCGAGGCGGCCCAGGGAATGCCGCAAGGCTCGGTCTTGAACGAAATGGCGAATCGCGCCGGCGTACAGGGCGGAGCGGAATTGCGATCAATTGAAACGCCGCTGATATTTTCTGGATTTCAGCCTGCCGCGATTCAACAATTTTCGAGTCAATTGAACGGTCTGGGATTTGTGGCCACGCAAGGCGGAACAACTCCGGCGCGGCCCGACGACGCAAGACTTGCGCCGGGAGACATGGCGGGAATGGTGCTGGTGCAGGGAGACGTTTCCATCAACTCGGCTTGCACGGTGACAGCGATCGAGGCCGACAAAGTTTTCTTGTGCGGGCATCCGTTTTTGAATTTGGGCGAGGTGCAGTTGCCGATGGCACGCAGCCGGGTGCTGACGACACTCTCTTCCGACCTGGCGTCCACAAAGATCGTGAATGTGGGCGGGCCCATTGGAACGATTACCGGGGACCATTTGACGGCAGTCACGGGAAAGCTTGGCGCTGCGCCGGCAATGATTCCGATGGAACTGAGCATCAAGACGGCGATGGGCGAAAAAACAATTCGCGCGCAAATCGTGAATCATCCGAAATTGACGCCGTTGCTGGTGGGGCTGACCACGTTCAACGGCTTGACGCAAAGCGTGATCTACGGCGAAGGGACCACATTGAAGATGAACGCCGAGATCAAGCTGAAAGGCCACGCAGCGGTGGCAATCGAGAATACGTTTGCGCCTGGCGATTCAATGAATCCGGACGGAATGCCGATCGCATTGAGTTTGATGAGCGTGTTCACGCGGCTTTTTACCAATCAGTTTGAAGCGATCAACGTGGAAGGAATCTCGCTGCGGGTGGAAAGCGTGGCGGGACGGCAGTCGTACTCGATCGAAAGCGCGTGGCTGGAAAAAGGCGAAGCGGCACCAGGCGAAACTTTGAAACTGCGGGTGCTGGTGCGGCCGTATCGCGGAACGGCAAGAATTGAGGAGACGACGATTCGTGTTCCGGACCAGGTGGCACGAGGAACGACATTGCGTGTGATGGTAAGCGATGCAGAGTGGATGAATCGCGCTTCGCGGGGGTTCGGAAGCGGAACTGGTCAGTCGGGCCTGGCGGGACTAGATCCGTTGATTTCATTGCTGAATCGGGAGCGCAGGAACGATCGCGTGTACGTGGGCTTATTCGTGCCGTCACCAACGATGTTGTGGGACGACAAGGAATTGCCGAATGTGCCGCTTTCGCAGATCAATGCGATCGACGGGCGGCCGGCGCCGGGAAGCGTGCAGATTTTGCGCGAGTCACTGGCGAGCGAAGCTTCGGTGGGAATGTCCGGTCCGGTGAGCGGAATCATTTCTTTGAATTTGCCTGTGCGATGAGAGGGATGCGCGTGCGCGGAAGAATGAATCGAACGAAGAAGCTGGCGTTGATTGCTGGCGTGGCGCTGGGATTGTGTGCCGGAATCGCAACGGCGGAACGTACGCGGCGGTGGCGGCAGTCCAGCTACGATGAGTTTCTGAAAGGAACGTCGCACGGGATCGCGGTAAGAAGCGATGGCCGGCTGGAGCTAGCGCCAAAGTTCACAGCGCTTGCGGACGCGGATGCTTCGTACCTGTGGTCGCTGAAGCTGGATGCAAATGGTACGCCGTATGCATCGGGAGGATCGCGGGCAAAAGTTTTCAAGCTGGATGCGAACGGCAAAGCGGCGACGGTGTTTGAATCGAGCGAGCTGGGAGCGCAAGCGATCGCGTTTGACAGCAAAGGGACGCTGTTTGTAGGTACTTCGCCGGACGGAAAGGTTTACAAGGTTTCTGCGTCCGGAGAGAAAAGTGTATTTTTCGATCCCAAGACGAAGTACATCTGGGATATTGAATTCGGAGCGGATGGAAATCTGTATGTCGCAACTGGCGACAAGGGCCAGATTTATTCCGTAACGCCAGAGGGCAAAGGTGAATTGTTCTATGCCAGCGACGAAGCCCACATACGAGTACTGGCATTTGACGGAAAAGGAAATCTAATTGCGGGGACCGAGCCAAGCGGACGAGTACTGCGCCTGACCAAGGCAAAGACGGGAGCGATCGCAGAAGGATTTGTTTTGTACGAAACGCCGAAGCGTGAGGTGACGGCGTTGGCAGTGGGTTCGGACGGCGCGATTTATGCGGCCGCGATTGGCGAGAGACAGCACAATGCGGCGGTGATCGGTGGCACGACGTCGAGCACCACGGCGAGTATTACGACAACCGGAAACGTTACGGTGATTGCGCCGACGCAAGCTACCGGACAGCCGCAGGCGCCATTTGTGGCGTTCCCTCCCCTGATTTCGAGCGGCGTGTACAAGATTGCAGCGGATGGCGCGCCGGAAGAGCTTTGGACTTCGCGCGATGACGTGGTGTATTCGCTGGGAATCGGCGGAGACGGACGATTGCTGGCGGGCCTTGGAAATACCGGCGCGCTGCTGGCGATTGACGGGCGGGGGGTGTACGCGCAACTGGCCAAGGCAGGCTCAGCCCAGATTACCGGGATCGTGCGAAACGCCGCGGGGAAAATATTTTTGTGCACGGCGAATCCGGGAAAACTGATTGCGCTGGGGCCGGAGTACGAACCGGAAGGAACGTACGAATCGCGGTCGTTCGATGCGCAATTGTTTTCGCAGTGGGGCCGAATGGAGTGGTGGAGTCCACCGGCGGCGAACCCGAAAAATGTTTCGAACAGCAAGGAACCGCGGCTGGAATTTTATGCAAGGAGCGGAAATACGGAAGATCCCGGCAAGGAATGGTCGAAGTGGTTTGGGCCGTATTCGACGAGCGGCGCACAGATGGAGATCCCTGCGGCACGATTTGTGCAGTGGAAGGTCGTGATTCACGATGGACGACCAGGCGATGGGATTGAATGGGTGAGTCTGGCCTACCAGCCGAAAAATGTGGCGCCCGTCATTGATGGAATCGCGCTGCAGGATCCTGGAGTGCGGGCGCAGGGTCAGCCGGGTATGACGGTTGGCGCTGGAGCGCCAGCGGTAACACTGAAATTTCCTCCGGCACAGACGCAAGCGGGATCAGTGATCATCAGCCAGACGCAAAGTACGAGTTCGGTGAAATTCGAGACGCCTCCGCAGGGTACGCAGCAAAAGGGCTACCAGTCGGTATTGTGGACGGTGCATGACGATAATGACGACGACCTGCGTTGCGCTATTTATTTTCGGGGTGAGAACGAGAAGGATTGGAAGCTGTTGAAGGACAATATCGACCAGCGATTCTATTCGTTCGATACCACTTCGCTGGCCGACGGCGCGTATTACTTGAAGATTGTGGCGACGGATGCGGCGTCGAATCCGCCAGACAAAGCGTTGAAGACGGAGCGGGAAAGCGAACGATTTGAAGTGGACAATACGCCGCCAACGGTTTCAGAGATTATGGTGGCTGGCTCGGTGATTACCTTTACTGCAAGCGATACAGAATCGAATATTGAGCGCGCGCAGTACAGCGTGGACGGCGGCGAGTGGCTGCTGGTTGCGCCGAAGAGCGGCATCAGTGACGGAAAACAGGAAAAATATGAGTTCAGCGTGGGCGGATTGAAAGCGGGCGAGCACACGATTGCGGTGCGGGTGTACGACCGATTTGAAAATGTGGGAAGCGGCAAAACCGTGGTAACCGTTAAGTAATGTTCAGGGCAGACTCAGCCACTCCAGCGCTCGCTGCGAGGCAGGGAAACGAAGGTCTCAATTTCGGCGCCAAAACCGATGCGACCGTCGCCGTAAGGTTCATTGCGAACGTGAACAACGCGGGCGCGGCAATGCGTCTCTTTCGGCTTGTCTCCCGTGATTTCTGAAGGCATGCGCAGGGTCGCTTCGATCGGCATACCGACCTGCAGAGCAGCCGAAGTGGCAAAATAAAAACCACCTTGCGAGACGTTCAGGGCTTCCGTGAAATGTTCGCTTTTATCCGCAGCAAGACCCATGGCTTTAAAGCGGATGGGCGTCCGCATAGGATATCGGGTTAGTTGGCGCCGCTCAGAAATGTCCATACGAAGCTCCTTCGCGCAGGGGAGGGAGACTGCGGCTCGCTAGTCTTGCGGAAGGGTAGTTTGAAGCTTACCAAACGAGCCTGCGCGGTCAAGCGAAAATGCGGCTGACGCGCTGTACCCGGCAGTAGCAGGACAGGCTTTTGGTTCACTTAACCTTCGCTGGCGAACAGATAGCAAATCCGGGGAAGAAATGTATGTATTCGCAAGACACGGCAGGTACCTCACTCAGACCTTAGAAGAGTGCCAGGAGGCGCGGAATCTCCTCCTCTGCCGCTATAGTGGTGGGAGCGGCGAAATCGTTTCATCCGGAATAGGAATAAGGAAGCGGAATGCCCAGAGCAAGGAAAAAAAAGATCGCCACCAGTAAAGCGAGCGCGCCACTCCTGGAACCGACTTGGGACGCGATTCAGGCTGCGCACGAGCGGATCGCTCCGCGAATTCACCGGACGCCGGTGTTGCGTTCGGCGACGCTCGACGCGCTGAGTGGAGCGGAAATTTTCTTCAAGTGCGAAAATTTGCAGAAGACCGGATCGTTCAAGATACGAGGGGCGACCAATGCGATTTTTTCTTTGGGGGGCGAAGAGGCGGCGCGAGGGATTGTCACGCATTCCAGCGGCAATCATGCGGCGGCGGTTTCCTGCGCAGCGGCGTGGCGAAAGGTCCCGGCGTGGATCGTGATGCCGACAAATGCGCCAAAGGTGAAATGCCGGGCGGTGGAAGCCTACGGAGGAAAGATCACCTTTTGCGAGCCCACCGTAACGGCGAGGAGTGAAGCGGCGGCGCGAATCCAGGCAGAGACGGGCGCGGTCATGATTCATCCTTACGACGACGACAGAATCATTGCGGGACAAGCGACAGCAGCGAAGGAATTGCTGGAGGACGTGGGAGATCTGGACGCAGTGCTGGCGCCGGTGAGCGGCGGCGGATTGTTGAGCGGAACATCGCTGAGCGCGAAGCAGATGTACCCGGAGATTCGTGTGTTTGGATGCGAGCCGGCGAAGGCGAGCGATGCTTATCAATCGCTGCAGACGGGAACGCTGCAGTCGCTCGATTCAAGCGATACGATTGCGGACGGGCTGCGAGCTTCGTTGGCGGCACGGACGTTCGCAATTCTGCGGGAGAACTTGTCAGGAATATTCCTGGTGAGCGAAGAAGAGATTGTCGAAGCAATGGCTTTGATCTGGGAGCGGCTGAAGGTGATTACCGAGCCGTCTTCGGCGATCGCGCTGGCTCCGCTGCTGAAACCGGAGGCTGTACGGTCGATTCTGCCGAAGGGTGCCGTTGCGAGAAAGCCGCGAATCGGCGTCATTTTGTCCGGCGGAAACGTTGACCTTTCCGCACTTCCCTTCAACTGAGGTACCTCGTGTTGATCGTTAATTTGTGGTAGCCTCTTCGCCGTTCGAAAACGTTGCCTAGCGACGGCAGACCGGAATATTGCGGCCACGGTTCCTCAAGGCGTGAGGAAAGCATGCGCGAAATTCCGGAGTCTTCGCAAAAGCAACCCGCAGAGTCAGGGTAACCAGGGATCCTAAAATGAAGACTTTCCGTCGAGTACTCCCGTTCGGGTGTGCGTTGGCAGTGGTATGTCTGTCGGCCGTGCAGATCGCCGCAGGGCAGAGTATGACGAGCCAGAGCGCGGCAAGTCCAAGCGTGGCGGGCCAGAATGCGGCGAACGAATCCGGATCGGCGATTCCCAATCGAGTGACGCAAAGCGTCGACGGAAAAGAGCGGGTCACGCTTAAAGGGAATGTGCATCCGTTCGCACAATCGGCGAGCAGCCTCGGCGCAACGACGGATTCCCTGCCGATGGAGCGAATCCTGCTGGTGTTGAAGCGAAGCGATGCGCAGGAAGCGGCGCTCGGGAATTTGGTGGAGGCGCAACAGGACAAGTCCTCGCCGAACTATCACCAATGGCTATCGCCGGAAGATTTCGGCAAGCAGTTCGGGCCATCGGATTCGGATATTCAGGCGGTGACGGACTGGCTGAGTTCGCAGGGATTTCGGAATGTGCGCGTCACGGCGGGGCGAAACGTAGTCGAGTTCAGCGGAAATGCCGGGAGTGTGCGGCAAGCTTTCCACGCGCAGATGGAAAATTTCGAAATAAACGGCGCGGAATACGCGGCGAATACCGCGGACCCGCAGATTCCCGTGGCGTTGGCTCCGGTAATTTCCGGCATCGTATCGCTGCATAATTTTCCGAAGCGGTCGCATTTGCGATTTCGCGGAGACGTGCAAAAAAATCCGCACTCAGGAATATTGCAACCGCTATTTACTTACCCAGATCCATTTTCAGCAGACGGGAATTTTTATGGCGTAGGGCCGGGAGACTTCGCGACGATCTACAACACGACGCCTTTGATCGCGGGCGGAAACGATGGAACTGGGCAAACGATCGCGGTGGTGGGCGAGACCCAGATTAATCCGAAAGATGTGAGTGATTTCCGCGCGATGTTCGGGCTGCCGAGCAATTTTACGGCGTCAAATATTATCTTGAACGGGTCGGATCCGGGAATTACGTCGATGGACGAAGAATCGGAGTCGGACCTGGATGTGCAGTGGTCAGGAGCGGTCGCGCCTGGAGCGAAGGTCCAATTCGTGGTTTCGGCATCCACGACAGCCAGCGCGGGCATCGATCTCTCGGCACTATACATCATCGAACACAATCTTGCGGACGTGATGAGCGAAAGCTACGGCGCTTGCGAGAAAGATTTGGGGACGGCCGGCAACGATTTTTATCGACAACTGTGGGAGCAAGCGGCGGCGCAAGGAATCACGGTGGTCGTGTCGTCGGGTGACGGAGGATCGGCCGGTTGCGACGACTTCAATAATCAGACTGTGGCCACGCGCGGGCTGGCGGTGAGCGGGATTGCAGGGACGCCGTTTAACGTTTCCGTCGGCGGAACGGATTTCAACCAGTTCAACACGCAAAGCACCTATTGGAATTTGACGAACGAGTCGACGACGGGAACTTCAGCGAAAGGATACATTCCGGAATTTCCGTGGAACGAGAATTGTTCGCAGATTGGCTTGACCGGCTGCGGAGCGTCGGCGCCGAACGGTTCGGTGAATATCGTGGCGGGGAGCGGCGGCGCGAGTTCGGTGTACGCAAAGCCGACATGGCAGATGGGTGTGACCGGCGTGCCGAACGACAATCATCGCGACCAGCCGGACATTTCTCTATTTGCGAGTCCGGGATTCGAGGGTAGCGGATATTTATTTTGCCAGGCGGACTTGACCGGAGTGCAAAGCTGCGACTTGAGCAGTCCGCGGTTTACGTTTCACGTGATTGGCGGAACGTCGGCATCGGCGCCGGCGTTTGCGGGCGTGATGGCGCTGGTAAATCAATATGCGGCGACACACGGCGGGACCAGCCGCCAAGGCAATGCCAACGTCGGACTATACGCGCTGGCGAAAAAAGCGGGGGCGAGTTGCACTTCGAGCGTGACGGCAGCGGCCGGATGTATTTTTAACGACGTGGCCAAGCCGAACATTCACTTTCCGACGGGCGCGGCGAGCATCAGCGTGCCGTGCAAAGGAGCGACGCCGAATTGCAGCGCGTCGGCGGCTTCGGCAACCGGAGTGTTGGTCGATCCGGCGCACACTACAGTCGAAGCGTGGACTGCCGGAGCGGGCTACGATTTGGCCACGGGGCTGGGATCGTTGAACGTAAACAATCTGGCGACCAGCTGGACCAGTGTCTCGACAGTTCCGACGACTACGACATTCTCGGTGACGCCCACGACGGGAATCACGCACGGCCAGAATGAGAACGTTGCGATCACCGTAAACGTCAAACCGACCACTGGCACCGGTATGGCGTCAGGAGATGTCGCGATACTGGCGGTACAAACCGGCGGCGCAACATCGGGAGTGGATCAGTTCACGCTGGCCAACGGCGCGATTACCTCGGCGAAAACGCAGAATCTTCCGGGCGGCACCTACAAGATTTACGCGCACTATGCAGGAGACGGAACGAATGCGCCGAGTGACTCCGCGCAAGTGCAGGTGGCCGTTGGCAAAGAAGCGAGTCAGACGTTCATCGTGATTCCGGCATTCGACACGCAGGGAAATCAAACCAGCACGAACGCTAGTTCAGTGGTGTATGGATCCAATTACATCATTCGGATGTATGTCGCTAATTCAGCCGCAACGGCAAATTCGGGCTCCGCGAATTTTGGAGCGCCGAACGGTGCATGTTTCCTGATAAACGAAGAAACCTGTCCAACTGGCAACGTGGGACTCAGCGCGAATGGAACGGCCATCGATGGCGGAACGTTTATGCTGAACAGTGATGGCTACACAAGAGACATTGCTCCGACGCTGACGGGCGGGACCTATCCGCTGGTGGCGAAATATTCTGGAGACAATAGCTACAACGCGAGCATATCAGCGACGGATACATTTACGGTGACTCCGGCGACTACCGCGTTAACGCTATTTTCAGTCGGCACGACGATTACCGGGCAGACATTCTTCGTGGAAATTCAGGGAGTGCCGAACGTTAGCACCGGTGCGATTCCGACGGGAACGGTAACGATTCTGGATGGCACCACCGTGATCAGCGGTCCGCTTCCGGTCGAGCCGATAGGCAACGGGCAAGATCGGCAGCCGCAATTTCTGCAGACGATCCCGTTGAAGTTGACTACGGGCGGGGATCATTCGCTGACTGCCAAGTACAGCGGAGATACGAACTACGCGGCGGCCACGAGCACGGCACAAGTGACGCATACGCTCTTCACGACGACTTCGAAGATCACAGTCAGTTCGTCGAGCATCAAATTCGGACAATCCATCACGATAACAGCGTCTGTGAACACCGGACAAAAAACTCCAGTACCCACGGGCCAGATCGCGTTTAATTCATCGAACCAACTGGCGCCGATCAATGCGAGCGCGACGACACAGACGACAGACTCGAGCGGGAATATCGTCTTGCAGGCAACTGCAACGACAATTCCGCAGTTGAGCGAGAGTTTGTCCGTGTCATATCCCGGGGACAACAACTACGCGTTTTCGATTTCGAATGACGTCGCAATTACGGTGGACGTGCCGGACTTTACGTTAACGCCGGCGGATGGGGTGAGCGTGGTGCCGGTTGCCGGTCAAGCGGGATCGGCCAACATCACGATTACACCAGCGAGCCAGACGGCAAGCACGGTGACGATTGCGGAATGCTGCGGATATGGAACGAACCTAGTTTCCGGCTACACGCTGGCGATTGCGCCGTTGCAGGTGAATTTGAACGGTTCTCCAGCAACGGTGGCGGTTACGCTCACTCCGGTCGGCGCTCCCGCCAGTGCCGTACGGCGACCAAATCACCATTTTGTGTTCCTGGGATTTGGCCGGAACGATTGGTGGGAACTGAACGGAGCTGCGGCGGTCGGTTTCGTGCTGGTGATCTTGTTTTTTCCGCGCTGGCAACAACGCTTGAGGATTGCTTTAGTATCAGGCGCGCTCTGCGCGCTGGGTTTCGCGATCGGCTGCGGCGGAGGGGGCGGATCGACGGGCGGCGGTATTGGAGGAGGCGGCGGGAACACAGGTACACCGCCAGGACCGTCAACGATTTCTTTGGCCACTTCAAATGCGAAGGTATTGGAATTCAATCCGGTCACAATTACGGCGACGGTCACAGGCACAAGCCTGCTTTCCGGAACCGTGCAATTCTTCGACTTCGCAAATCCGATTGGTGGGCCGGTTGGATTGGCCGGCGGGCAAGCGCAAATTCAGGGGAACCTTTTCGGAAATGTCGGGGTTCACCAGATTACGGCGACGTATTCTGGCGACGCCAAGAATCTAAGTTCCACCGCGCAGGGCTTGACGCAGACCATCACCGGCACACAGACAATCTTCCTGCAAGCGAACACAGGCGGGAAATGTTCATTCGATCCAAGTGATTCTGGGAGTGCAGTAGCCGATACAAAAAGAGGACACTGGCGCGACAAATCGAAAACTCGGCTGCTCCGGTTTGTATTAATATCGGTGTGCTCGCTTCGCGGAAGCTCGCGGAGTGATGTGGGAGCGAGCCTCGCCAAAAACAGCGGCCGGTACGAGCAGGCGGAGCAACCTCTGCGACGGAAATGCACTCGAATAACCGTAAGCGGCTACTCTGGCGAATGCCCGCGCAAATCTAACCAAACCATGTCGAGTGCCTCCCCAGGTGACATCCGGCGTGAACCCCTAGGTGAAAAACGGTGAAGAATTCTTCCCTGCTTAAGCAGAGTTTTCTTGCGGGACTGGTATTTGTGGTTGCGAGCGGGTGGATGGCGAAAGCCACCGAGGGACAATCCACACCGGCGCAGGCGCGGGTTGTAGAAGCGGTACAGAACGAGAAGGTGGCGACGCTGGCCGGGAATATTCATCCCTTGGCGCGTGCGGCAAACGAACGGGGAACGTTGCCCGACCAGCAACCGGTCACACGCATGGAATTGCTGTTGCAGAGGAGTGCGGCGCAGGAGACAGCCTTGCAGGAGCTGCTGGCGCAGCAGCATGATCCCAGTTCGCCGAAATTTCACGCGTGGTTGACGCCGCAAGAATTCGGTGAGCAGTTCGGTCCGGCCGAGTCGGACTTGCAGACGATTCAGAACTGGCTCGCGTCAGAAGGGTTCACAGGATTGAAGGTGAACAACGGGCGAACGATGATCGAGTTCAACGGCACGGCGGGCCAGGTGCGGAACGCGTTTCATACCCAGATACACCGCTTGTCGGCAAATGGCGAAGAGCATTTTGCAAACATGGAAGACCCCAAAATACCGGCGGCGCTGACGCCGGTGGTGGCGGGCGTGATGGGTCTGCACAATTTTCGGAAAAAGGCGATGATTCACCGTTTGGGGAAGTTCCGCCGAGACGGGTCAACGGGACAAATCACGCCGCTGTTTACCTTTACCGATGTGAATGGAACGTTCTATGGCATGGGCCCTGCGGACTTTGCCAAGATTTACAACATTCCGGCAGGAGCGGACGGTAACGGGCAGAGCATTGCGATCGTCGGCCGAAGCAATATCAATATTCAGGATGTGCGCGATTTCCGTACGGCATTCGGGCTGCCGGCAAACGATCCGCAAATCATATTGAACGGGCCCGATCCGGGACTGGTTTCCGGCGATGAAGGCGAATCGGATTTGGACGTGGAATGGTCGGGAGCGGTGGCGCCCAAGGCGAAAATCATTCTGGTGGCGACACTGGCGACGCAAACGGATGGAGTGGACGGAGTGGACGCTTCCGCGATGTACATCGTGGACAACAATCTGGCGCCGGTGATGAGCGAAAGTTACGGAAGTTGCGAATCGAATCTTGGCACCGCGGGAAACCAGTTTTTCAATCGCCTTTGGCAGCAGGCAGCGGCGCAAGGAATTACCGTTTCTGTTTCTTCCGGCGATAACGGCTCGGCAGGTTGCGATGATCCCAACTCGGCGACCTCGGCAACAGGTGGTATCGCCGTCAGCGGCATTGCATCGACTCCTTTCAACGTTTCTCTGGGTGGAACAGATTTTGATCAAGCGGGAATGCAAACTACATTTTGGAATTCGACGAATGCGGCTTCCACGCAACTCTCCGCGAAAGGCTACATCCCTGAAATTACCTGGAACGATTCCTGCGCGAACGCGGGCTTGGCCGGATGTAATT
This sequence comes from uncultured Acidobacteriota bacterium, assembly GCA_963781385.1. GTDB lineage: Bacteria > Acidobacteriota > Terriglobia > Acidiferrales > UBA7541 > Acidiferrum. Next base: position 296,389 of record CAWAFN010000002.1, read on the forward strand.
CCGTAACGTCATCAAGTGCGAGTTTGAACATCGTCGCAGGCAGCGGTGGACCAAGTGCGGTATACACAAAAACACAGGCACCGTGGCAGGCTGGATTTGGGGATACGGCTCGCGATACGCCCGACGTTTCTCTTTTTGCCAGTGACGGGCAGAACGGAAGTTTCTATATCGTTTGCGAGTCAGACGAGAATATTGCGGGCGATACCGGCTGTGATTTGACTAAATTCACTCCGACTTCTCCGTTTCATGATTTCCAGGCAGTCGGTGGGACTTCGGCGTCTGCGCCGGCGTTTGCGGGAATTATGGCGCTGGTGAATCAGAAAACTGGACAGAGGCAAGGAAACGCGAACATCACCCTATATTCGCTGGCGAAGAGTGAAACTTTTTCCAACTGCAATTCGAGTGGCGGAAGCAGCGGAAGCTCGAGCAATACGACTTGCGTGTTCAACGACATCACGAAAGGAACGATTTCCGTTCCGTGTTCGGGAGCGTCCGTGAACTGCAGCAAGACTTCGAGCGGCGGATTCGGGGTGCTGTCCTCAGGAAGCGCGGTTGCGTTTGGAACTTCGACCGGCTACGACCTGGCGACGGGCTTGGGATCGATCAACGTCGCGAACCTTCTGAACAAGTGGGCGACGCCAACGCTGGTGGCCACGACAACGACATTGACGTCGTCGCCATCGACTATTTCAGGCGCGGTGGGGACCTCGTTTACGTTGAGCGGAAAAGTGACAAAAACGGGAAGCGGGGCCACGCCAACCGGTGCAGTGGTATTTCAGAATACCACGACGAACTTCCCAGCGGATTCCGCGACCTTGGACGGGAACGGAAACTACAGCGTGAACACTGCGTTCCTACCCGCTGGGGCGTATTCGTTGAGAGCGCATTACGGCGGCGACTCAACATATGCGCCAAGCGACTCTGCGCCGCTGAGCGTGAACTTGTCGAAGCAGAACAGCACAGTGGTAGTGAGTTTTGTGACCAGCACCGGAGCGCTATCGACCGCGAGTCAGACGGTTACATACGGCTCGCCCTATATTCTGAGAATCGACGTTACCAACGCCGCGGGAACTCCCTGCCAAAATGCAAGCACCAGCGCGGTGAGTTTCATTTGTCCCACCGGCAGCGTGAGTTTGACGGACAACGGAAGCCCGCTGCAGGATTTTCCGAACGCGCAAACGCCGAATGCGAGTGCCAGCGCAAACTTGAACGATCGCGGCTTCGCGGAGGATCAGCCCATTCAGTTGGGCGTCGGCGCGCACTCCATCAAAGCTTCCTACACCGCAGCGTCAAACAGCAGTTACAACTCGCAGGCCAGCAGCAATACTCTTTCCGTGACAATCACCCAGGCGACGACAACGACTACGGTGACACCAAGCACGCTGAGTATCACTTCTGGCGGAAGCATTACGCTGACGGCCAAAGTGACCAGTACCAGCAACTCCGCCCAAGGACCCACGGGCACCGTACAATTTCTGAACGGCTCGACGAGTCTTGGTGCTGCAGCGACTTGCACTCCTACGCCTTTCGATCAGAACACCGGAACCGGCGCGCTCTGTACGGCCACGCTGACCACGACTCTGTCGGCATTGCCTCCGGACTTCTTTGCTCCACCGCAGCCGCGGAACTCTCCTTTGCTGGTAACAGCTTGGATCGCTGCGCTGCTTGCAGCGATGAGCTTCATGTTGGCGATGATCGTGGCCACACGAAGGAAACAGTATGCGTATGCCGGACTAGTGCTTATGTTAATCGCCGCGTCCTCGATCGCCGGATGCAGCGGCGGGAGTTCGAACAGCGGAGGTGGAGGCGGAGGCGGCGGCTCGAGCCGAAGTATTTCAGCGAAATACAGCGGAGATACGAACTATGCGGCGTCCACTTCGGCGGCAGTGAACGTAACTGTGAACTAAGAACGAAACGAGCGAGGAAAAATGTGGCGCGCAATGTGTTTGCTGGCGGGACGTGTTGCTTGCATTTTCTTGCGCTAATACGATTGCGCGGCGATGGGACGAAAAAGCCAGCCCAGAAAAAGTGAACTGGGCACGATGCCTCGTACCCTTGCAATCTGTTGAAGCCATCAATTAATAACGGGTGGAAAGAAAACATTCCAAAAGTTTGGCGCCGGTCCGGTGAACTCAATCGGAACCAGCGAACCTTCCGGACTAAATTGCGCCGGACGTGGAATCTGGGCTTCCACTACTTTTTTGGTAGTGATGTTTTCGATGGTGATCTTGGTGCCCTGCGGCAGCGCTTCTGAGAGCTGAATCAGCGCGCCAGTTGAGCTGACGGTGTGCGTATGGCCGGTGATTTCCCTCTCCTTGCCGACCACCTTGATTCGAACCGGGACACGTAGCAGCACGCGCTGCGCGCGGCGGCGTTCTTCGGAGGTCAGCGGACGGGTCAAGCCCGGCTTCGGAGAATTTACCGGCTGATTCAGGCGTAATGTTGAATTCGATTTCACAATTCCAACCCCCAGAAGTCCAAGTCTGGCGCAACGAGTTCGATTCCGTACTCCCAGCCTTCAGGACGTGGATTCCCTTTCCAAACGACGACGGCGGCGTTGCTGGTACCGGTCGCGAGATTGGTGAGCGAGAGGTGATGTTCGAGTTCGAGCGAATCCTTCAGTACGACCATGCAGCCATAGGGATTCACCACGCGCGTGAAGGCTTCGGCCTCGGAGCGCTTGCCGGCAACATCCCATTCGACGCGAACGTGTACTCGCGAATTCATACGGTGGCCGCGGCGTTTGTCGCTGTAGCGGCGACCGACATCGCGCAGCCCTGTAGGCTTCTGATCGGGTGTTTTAACCTGCATTCTGGCCTCTGATGGGCATGCTAAAGTTGGGTGAAGAATGCGGTCAATGGTACGAAAAGCAGCGCGGATGCAAAGCAATAGCTGTACGCAAGGACAGTGAAGGCGGCGGCAGAATGAGAAGTTTGATTGTCAACGCGGATGATCTTGGGTGGACGCTGGGAGTGAACCGCGGCATTGCGGAGGCGCACCGCAACGGAATTGTGACCAGCACATCGCTGCTGGCCAACGGACCCGCGTTCGAAGACGGAGTAAAGACGGCCAGCGAATTGCCGAGGCTGGGCGTGGGAGTGCACCTAAATTTGAGCGACGGAACTCCGGTGGCTGCAGCGAATGAAGTGAAAAGCTTGTTAAACCAAAGCGGTGAATTTTCCGGCGGACCGGAATCGATTTTGTTTCGGCTGACGACCAACAGCATGGACGCGAAAGAAGTGGAAACGGAATGGAACGCGCAAATTGAAAAAGTGAAAGCGGCGGGGATTCGTCCAACGCATCTTGACGGCCACAAACACGTACAGATGCTGCCTGGCTTGTTCGGAATTGCGCTGCGGCTGGCGAAAAAACATGGCATCGAGGCAGTGCGCGTTTCCCACGAGGAGTCCAAATTGCGCGCGGCGTTGACGGGCGGAAGCGAAGCTGCGAGCGTGGTGTTGAAACAGGGCGTGCAGGCGCGTGGGTTGAAACTATTGGCGCGCGATGCACGCGAAATGGCGGAGCACTCCGGCCTCGCAACCGCGGATTATTTTTGCGGAATTGCGCAGACCGGCGTACTTACGAAAAAAGGAGTGCAACAACTGCTGGCCAATTTGCCGGACGGCACGACCGAACTGATGTGCCACCCGGGCTACGCCGATGCCGATTTGCAGAAATCGGCGACCCGGCTGCAAGAATCGCGGCAAACGGAGCTAGAGATACTGACTGACAAAGAGATCCGAAAAAGTATCGCGGAGCTGGGGATTCGCCTGATAAACTATGAGGGAATGGCGAATTAGCTAAATGAGCAGCGAAAATCCAATTCGATATTCGATCGTGGTTCCGTTCTTCAACGAACAGGAAAACGTTCCGCCGTTGTACATGAAGCTGACCGAAGTGATGGACTCGATCGGCGAACCGTATGAGCTGGTGTTTGTGGATGACGGCAGCCGCGACAACTCGTTCCGGGTGCTTTCCGACATTTACGAGCACGACCGGCGTGTGAATCTGATCCGCTTGCGCCGCAATTTTGGGCAGACCGCGGCATTGAAAGCAGGCTTCGACTTTGCGCGCGGCACCATCATCATTTCGATGGACGGCGACCTGCAGCACGACCCGGAAGAAATTCCGCGGTTCCTGGAGAAAATCGAAGAAGGCTACGACCTGGTAAGCGGCTGGCGCTATGCGCGGCGCGATCATTGGCTGATGCGGCAGATTCCCAGCCGGGCAGCGAACTGGCTGATGTCGAAGCTGTCGGGTGTGGATTTGCACGATTTCGGAACGACGTTCAAGGCTTACCGGCGCGAGATCATTCAAGAAATTCAATTGTATGGCGAGCTGCACCGGTTCATTCCGGCGCTAGCCAGCACGACGGGCGCCAAAATTGCCGAAGTTCCGATCGAAAATCTGGAACGCAAGAGCGGCAAATCCAACTACGGCATTGGCCGAACGATTCGCGTATTTCTCGATTTACTGATGGTCAAGTTTTTGCTGGACTACTCCACGCGGCCGCTGCAATTTTTCGGATTGCTGGGCATTGCCGGCGCGGGATCCGGAACTTTGATCGGCGGGTATGTCGTTTTTAAGAAGCTCTTCTACCACATATCCGTAATGCAGGAACACGGTCCGCTGATGCTGCTTTCGATTGCGCTGCTGGTGAGCGGCATCCAATTTATTTCGATGGGCTTGCTTGGCGAAATCATGGCGAGAACGTACTACGAGTCGCAGAACAAGCCGATCTACACGCTGCGCGAAGTAAAAAGCCATCGCAAAGAGATGGGCGACTCCGCGGAACAGGCGCGGCCATCGGGAAATTCCGAACGCTGATGCCACGCCGTCGCGAACGGCGTGCAGTTCATTCCTGACTTCGCTTCCCTTTCCAAACAAGCTTTGCTTGATTTTCAGCTTGGAGGACGACCGTGAACCGAGAGCAGTTCTACGCAATGATGCAGGGTGAAGGCACGCTGGACTACGAAGTGTACTTGCGTACGAAGGCGCTGCTCAATTGCCAGACGGACTACGATCAGCTTTGCAATAAGGACGAATTGCAATTCCAACTGGTCCATCAGGTTGAAGAGTTGTGGATGAAGCTGATCGCCTACACGCTGCTGGATATTGACGAGTATTTGCAGCAGGAAAACACCAATCGGGTATTGACGCTTTTTCGAAGAATTCACGCCGTCGAGCGAATGATGATCGAACAGATCGCGCTACTGGAAACGATGTCGCCCAAAGAGTATCAGGCAATCCGGCAGCGTCTCGGCAACGGAAGCGGACAGGAGTCACCCGGATTTCGAACCTTGTTGAAGATGTACCAGCCGATCTGGAGTTCCTTCGAAGAATTCTATTTAAAACGGCACGGACTTACCGTCGAGAAAATTTATGATTCACAGTATGACCACGGCGATGCCTACGTTGTGGCGGAAGCACTGGCGGAATTCGACGAACTCTTTCAGAAATTCCGGTTTGAGCATATGCAGTTGATTCACCGAACGATTGGTTTCGGATCGAAATCATTAAAGGGACGGCCAGTGGAAATCCTAGAAGACGGGATGCGGCACAAGTTCTTTCCGGAGTTGTGGGAAATTCGCAACGAGATGACCGACAAGTGGGGAGTCGAGTACGGCGTGAAGCGCGATCCGATCGGCGGTCATCACTAACTGCAATAGTCCTAACCTACGGCAAAAGCCTGGTGTAACGGCCGCGAAAGAAAAGCAACGGTTGGCCGGAATAGAGCGCCGTAGAGAGAACCTCGCCTACGATAATGGTATGGTCACCCGCAACGTGAGTCGAATGTAGGCGACAGACTACCTGACAGAGAACGTTATCCAGCAGCGGAATATTCTCCTCTGTCCAACTAAAGTGCACATTCAGGTGAGCTTCCACTTTTTCCGGCTGCTCCGCTCGTGTGAAGAATTCTGAGAGCGGCTGCTGATCTTCCTTCAAAACATTGACGCCGAAAGCGCTTTTCTCTCGCAGCAGAGGCAGCAAGTGGGCACTTTGGTCAACGCATACGGAAACTAAAGGCGGAAACAGCGAGACGGAGGTGAACGAATTCGCGGTCATTCCGTGCACGCGGCCGGGGGATTTCTCCACGGTGACTACCGTGACGCCGGTCGCAAATTGGCCGAGGGCCTTGCGAAAATCGATTGAGGTCAATGGGGCGGAAGGCATTGGACTTTCAAAAGATATCACAGCTTAAAAATCGTAGGGAAAACGGTTCCTGGCGCTCGCCTGGCATTGCAACGGAAACGGAGGGGCAAGAAGTCACCGCCTCCGTTCCTGCATTCGAATTGTTATTCGCTGTTATCAGTGAGGCTTATCTTTGTTGTCGCTCTTTGGCGGCTTTGAGTTGTTGTTGGGTTTTTGCTGCTCATGTTTTTGTACTTCCTGCTCCTGGCGTTGCTGCAGCTTCTGCTGCTGCTGCCCGTGTTTCTGCTCAAGCTGCTGCAGCTGCTGTTGCTGTTTTTGTTGAGCCTGCTGCACCCGCAGATCGTTGGCTTTCTGCTGGTCCAGCTTTTGTTGTTGCTGGACCTGTTTCTGCTCGACTTTCTGGCGCTCGTTATCCTGCTGCTGGTGGAGTTTCTCCAGCTGTTGCTGCTGGCGTTGTTGTACCTGTGGGTCCACCGCAGGTCGCGAAGTAGGCGGCCGATCGTTGTAGGGCCGCGAATTCGGCGGCTGGTTCGCGTTGGGATTCGTCGGGTTTGAGGCCGGAGGGCGACCGACGTTCGGTTGTGGCTGCGTCTGACCAGGCTGATTGATGTTTGGATTGGCCGAGTTCGTCACAGGAGGGCGGCCAACGTTGGTTTGCGGCTGCGGTTGATTGGGCTGGTTCACCGCAGGCGGACGGCCATTATTTACGTTCGCATTCGGTGGATTATTGGCGCCGTTGTTCGCACCATTGACCGCACCCTGCGAACGCACCGGAATTGCAGCAGGCCGAGCCGTCGGCGCAATGCGAACATTGGGCCGTGGCGTATCGGTCTGGCGAATTTGCGCTTCTGCCACCGGGCGCCCGCCATTGGCCTGCACCGCTTGCATCTGTCGATTCACGCTGACCGGTGCGGGCGGAGGCGTAGTTTTTGCGACGACAGGACGAGCCAGCGCATTGGCGGGCGGACGGACGCGCGCTTCCGCGCCGGCTCCGACAAAGCTGCGCTGCTGAGGTGCCACGTTCGGCGTCAATGGCGCGACTGGCGCCGAGGAAACTTCGCGAGCATCCACGCGGACCATATTGCGGCCGACCGGCTGCGCAGTTGTAAACGACGCTTGCGACGTTGCAGTGACAGCATTGTTGTATCGCTGATTCTGATAAGTGACGTTGGTGACGTTAACGGTCCTGTTGACGTAAACGTTGTTGTAGACGTTCGTCACCTGCGTGCGATTGACGATGACGGTGTTTGAAACGTTGACGCGTTCGACGTAGCGTTGCGACACGTGATACGACGGGCAGTACACGTCGCGAGGTCCAAGCGGGAACCACGCGACGCCTGCGGCGACTCCGCCGACGCCTACGCCAACGCCCCAGTGCGGGCCACCGACCCATGCAACGAGGGCAGGCGCGTAAACCGGGCGAACGTAAGCAACTGTCACTACCGCTGGACGAGGACGGACGGGGACCCAACCCCATACTCCGCCAACAACAACCCAGCGGCCATAGTGAAATGGCGCAAATCCCCAAGGCGCGTCGTCCACCCAGGTCCATCCCCACGGCGAGACCCAAACCCAGTGACCGTAGCGATACGGCGCCCAGCCAACTACCGTGGTATGAGGGAACCAAACCGTGCCGTAGTCCGGCACCGGACGCCATCCGCCGTATTCATCGAGATCTTCGTAGCCGACCACATCGTCTGAAACATATTTTGCAGAAGCGGAACCGTCCCAGCGGCGGTCGCGATCGCCGCACCAGCGATCAAAGTCATCGTCCTGCGGGAAGCCTTCCATGTCCGCGTTCAATTGGTCGGTACCGGTGAACGTCGCCGATTGCCCGGCGTGAATCGGATACGCCGAGCCTCCGCCGGTGACTTCACCTTGCCCATCTTTGACGGAAACGACAGTGGTGTCGCCATTTTCGTTTACGTTGATTCGGTAGCTGCCGGTGCGCAGAACGTTGAATGCAAGATTTGGCGTGTCAATCTCGAGTGTCTGATTTTCTTCAAAACGGCGGACCCGCACGTTGAGCGAGCCCTCTGTCAAGCGAATCTGAACGGTTTGATCGTCGAGATTCAGGAACGAAAAGCCGGTCTGTGGACCGAGCCGAACGGCGTAGGAGTCAATACGCAACTCGGCGCGGCCATCGCGGTCTGTCCAAAGTTTATCGCCAGTCGTCAATGGGCGATTGACCACGGCGCCGACCCAGTCATCCGTGCCTGCGGGTTCAAAGGAAACCGAGCCGCCGGTATAGCTCAGTCGAGCAGCGCGGGCGGGCGGATCGTCGCCAGACTGGCCGGGCTGGTCAGCGTCTGGGCCCTGAGCCGCTGCGTGAGGCGCAGCGGTGAGAAAGCCTAAAAACAACAAAGCAACGAAGGTCGAAAACCATTTTGCGGCGCGGTATTGCATTTGCGAACTCTCCTGAAGCGTTTCTAAATTCTGCGGCGACGCTTCTTAACTTGCGTGATACAGCGTTGGACTTTCTTTCACAGTACCACCGGGATCCGTCCTTAAGGCCATCGGGAAATTGCTGGAGTTTCCATAGAGACAGTACCCGATGGAGTGATCCTTGCTGTTGGATATAACCCGAAAAGAACGAGAGAGTTGCGCAGCATCGCGCCGGCGGCGGTGCGAGAAAAAAAGGGCCCGTTCTTCAGAACGAGCCCTGTGGAATTGCCTGAAGTTGATTAGCGACGGCCGTGCGGAGAACTTCCGCTCCGGCTTCCTCCACCACCGCCTCCGCCACCATGGTTGCTGCCACCGCCACCTCCCGAACTGCGGCTTGGTCCGGAAGAACCACGGCTAGGAGCGGGTGCTGAGCGCTGCGGCGGGGCCGAAAGAGTCCGTGGCTGAGAATTGGAAGGCGGCGAATAGGTCCGTTGTGGCGGGTTGTAGGACCGTGGCTGCGCGTTCATCGGCTGCGAGTAATTCCGCTGCGGTGGATTGTAGGAACGCGGCTGGGCGTTCGTCGGCTGCGAGTAATTCCGCTGCGGTGGATTGTAGGAACGCGGCTGGGCGCCTCCGCGGTTCGCATTGGCCGGGCGATCCGCCGCATATCCGGAGTTTCTTTGCGGCGCTTGGTAAGAGCGGTTTCCGCCGCTGTTGCTATTTGAATCGTTCGGACGATTGTTTGCATTCCGGTTTGCGTAATTGTTGTTGCCTGAGGCATTTCCGGAATCCGCCCACGCGGGCCGGTCCGCATGATTCATCGAAGTGTTGCGCGGCACTTGCGTGCGTTGCGAATTGCCGCCAATACCCTGTGGGGCACGGCCCCGATCGGTTGTGTTTCCTTGCGCGGACCAGGTGCGAGTATTGTTACCGTTGCCAGCTTGATTCTGCGCTCGGGCTCCGTTGTTGGAGCTGGAATCGGCCGGTGCATTGCGCATATGCGATTGCGGCTTGTCGGTTGCAAGTTCGCGTTGCCGCGAGTTCATTCCAGAATTGTTTGCAGCATTTTGCTGGAACGTCGGGCGATTGCCGTTGGCGTTCACACCGGATTGGGTGTTCCGGCCGGATGCTGGGTTGTTCGCAGGACGTTGCGTGCTACTACCAACGTTTCCGTTATTGAAGCTGCCTCGCGATTGCGGATTGCTTGCGGAGTTGAACCCACCGCGTCCTTGAGCATTGTTCGCTCCGCCGAAGGTGCGTACCGGCATGTGCGAAGCCGCGACTGCTGGTGCGGTGCGAGCAACCACAGCACGATTCTGAATCGCAGCCGATGGACGAGCCACGTTGCCGCGGGCACCCGCTGCGCCGAAATAACTCTGACGGGACGGCGTGAAGTTGGTGCGGTTGCTGACTTGTGCGCCGCGCAACGAAGCGTCCGTCACGTGATATGCGTTGCGATTGATTCGCTCGCCATTCACGAAGTTATTGCGCGAAGCCACCGTCACGGCGCGCGTGTTGCGCGCGTAAGCATAGTTAAACGTGTTCGACCGATTGTTGATGATCGTCGTGTTGCGAATGACCGTGTTGTGCATGTTTACGTTCCGGTAGTAGGCGTTGCTGGCGTGATACCAGGGATGATACGGCTCACGAAATCCCAGCGGGAACCAGCCAATTCCCCCGCCGAATCCGAAACCGACTCCCCAGTGCGAGCCGCCGATAAAGCCCACGAATGCCGGTCCGTAAATCGGACGCGCGTAATACGGACCCGGGCACCATCCCCAACGGCTGCCGATGTAGGACCAGCGACCATAGTGAAACGGAGCGAAACCCCACGGTGCGTAGTCAACCCACGTCCAACCCCAAGGGCCGACGTAGCTCCAGTATCCGTTGCTGTAAGGAGCCCAGCCCACGTTGACCTGATTCGGATACCAAACTGGTCCGTGGTCCGGCTCCTCGTTCCAGGTGCCGTTGTCGTCCAAATCGCTGTAGCCGGGAACCTCGCGCGAAACATACTTCGCGGAAGTGGAATTGTCGTCGCGCAGATCGCGTTGATTGGCCCACTGATCAAAATCATCGGGCGGAGGGGCAGCATGCACGAGATAAGTCACATCGTCCGTGCCGTTGAATTCGCCGCGTTCGTTGTTGTGAATGGTATAGCTCTGACCGCTGGCGATGACTTGTCCTTCGCCGCGAATGACCGTTACGCGAGTCCCATCGCCATTTTCGTTTACATCAATGCGGAACGCTCCGGCCTGGGTAACGTTGAACACCACGTTCGGCGTGTCGACTTCGTAGACGTCGCCTTCTCGCATTTCGCGCACACGGAAATTGATGGAGCCTTCCGCCAGGCGCATCTGTATGGTCTGTTCGTCTAGGTTCAAGAAAGAAAGTGCCGTCATGCTGGAAAGGCGAATCGAAGCTTGTCCCGCTTGGAGTTCAACGCGTGAATTATTGTCGGACCAAATTTTGTCGCCGACGGTTACTGGACGATTGCGAGTAGCTGCGCCCCAATCCCCTTGTCCACCAGGCTGAAACGAAACGGTACCTTCTATATAGCTCAGACGCGCAACGCGTGTAGGCGGGTCTTGTCCCGCGTCCGGTGTATCAAAATCGCCGTTGCCGGAAGGATTGCCCATTTGGCCTTGCGCATCGGGCGGAGGCGGGGCGTCCTGTTCTTGCGCTCTGATTGGTGTCGCGCCGATTGCAAAAGAGCTTGCCAAAAGCAGTGTGAGGAACCCGGTTTGCTTCAGAATTCTTTTGATGTCCATTGGCATCTTCCCCTGTCCTCGGACCCGCTCCATAGATTAGATGGATGCAAGCCGATGGGAGGATACGACCCTCTCGCAGGATAGAACCCTAATATGGCGAGAAAGTTGCAGCAAGCCGGATCGTTGGAATGAGTACTAGTACTATAACGACCACGTCCCAAATCTGATCCTTAGGACAGGCGCTTCCCGAGTCTCGCTTATCCTAGACTCCTGTCTTGTGGGCGCACCTGCGCTCTGGGAGAATCGAAGCGTATGAACGCAAAATGGATGAGTGCATTGGCACTGGGTTTGGTTGCCGCAGTGGCGACCTCAGGGCAGCAGTGGCGGCAGGTCGGTCCAGCAGGCGGCAACGTCAATTCGCTGGGAGCCGATCCGCACGACATGAACAAGATTTTTCTCGGGACCTCCGACGGGCACGTCTTCTCTTCCACCGATGAAGGCCAGCACTGGAATTTACTGAGCCGCATCGGAGCTGGCCAGGATGACGTCATTACTCACATCATCGTGGACCCGCGCGATTCGAACCGGCTCTACGCCAGCACCTGGACTTTGTACTCGGGTGGTGGCGGCGTTTATCGCAGCGATGACACGGGCCGCACATGGAAGCTCATAGGCTTGCCAAAAGAGACGGTGCGCGCGTTGGCGCAGTCCCCGACGAATCCGAAATTGTTTGTTGCCGGCTCGCTGACCGGTGTGTATCGCTCGCTCGACGACGGCAATACCTGGGAACGCATCACTCCTGCGAATCACCAGGATCTGCGCAACTTTGACTCCGTCGCTTTCGATCCGAAGGATGAAAACATTATTTACGCAGGAACCTATCACCTGCCGTGGAAGACCGTTGACGGCGGCAAGAACTGGTCGCCGGTTGTGAAGGGCATGATCGATGACTCCGACGTAATGAGCATCGTTGTCGATCCGGCGAACTCTTCGAACGTGCATGCGACTGCGTGCTCGGGCATCTATCGCAGCGTGGACGCGGGGCAAAACTGGAAGCGCTACGGCGGTATCCCTTTCGTGTTCCGCCGCACGCAATTGATCAAACAAGATCCGCAAAAGCCGGACACTCTTTATGCCGGCACGACCAGCGGTCTCTGGAAAACCACCAACGAAGGCGGCGAGTGGAAGCGCACAACGCCGGGCGACTGGGTCGTGAACGCGATTTTGATCGATCCGAAAGATACCAAGCGCATCATTCTGGGCACGGAGCGTGAAGGCGTACAGATCAGCGATAACGGCGGCGAATCATTTGCCTCCGCCAACGCCGGCTTCCATCACCAGCACATTCTGGACGTCGCCATCGACCGCGAGCATCCGGAAAAAGCGTTGGTCGTACTGACGTTCGACACCAACGCCTTCCTCGTTACCAAAGACAGCGGTGCAAGCTGGAAAACGCTTGGTCCTGGACTAAAGCGCTCTGACGTGCGTCACGTTTACGCAATGCCGAACGGCTGGTGGGCATCGCTGGCCAACGGCGGCTTGATGAAGTACGACGAAACCACGAACAAGTGGACGAAAGCCGGCTTGTTCGTACCTGAGCCGGTTGCTACGCCAGTGGCTGCACCAGTTGCACCGAAAACTGCGAAGGGCAAAAAGGCAGTGCCAGCAGTAAAAAAGCCGGTCGCGAAGAAACCGGTACCGCAACTTCTGGCATTCCAGGTCCATGAACTGACGTTTGGCGGCGCCGACTGGTTTGCCGCAACAACGGGCGGCGTCCTGGTTTCGACCGACAAGGGCGCAACCTGGAAATCCGTTACCACCGATGCGTTGGCCAAGGGGTCAGTGCAATCGATGGAAGTTTCCGCAGATGGCGCGCAGATTTGGGCCGTCTCGCAGAAAAACCTGATCTATTCCGCAGACCGCGGCGCGCACTGGGATGCGAAAGAGCTTTCCTTCGCTTCCGCTGGAAATCTTCGCCTTCGCCGCATGGACGACCAGAACCTGTTCATCACTTCAAACATGGGCCTGTACACTTCACATGACTCGGGACGCAACTGGAGCCGCGCCGATGTTCGCGACTTGCAATTCCAGGATGCAGCCGGAGCCGGCAACGCACGTTTGGCGTCGTTGCAGAAGCGCGGTCTCGTAGCGTCGTATGATTCGGGAAAAACCTGGCAAAAGGTGAATGATCCTCTTGCCGAAGGCTACTTCCCCCTGGTGCGCGCAGGACGCAGCGGCAATCTGGTTGCCGTCTCCGCCACGGAAGGGCTCTTCACACTGGAAAACGGCGCGCGCTCGGCGAGCGAGGCCTCCGGCAGCACCGCGCTGGCGCCGGATTCGAACGGAATGCAAAAGCCCCGCTAAGTTCTAGCAAACTGGAAAGAGAAAAAGCGCCCCGGATGCTCGGGGCGTTTTTTTTTGCGGGTATTCTGCTCGGTGCCCGCGGAAGCCTAGGATAGGTTCACGTCTCAGAACGAGGTACACGCACTATGCCTTCACAAAAAGTCCCCGGAGTCGAGCAACTCGAAAGTCCTCACAGTTTTTCGGACACGGTGGCGAAGCTTGAATACATTCTGCAAGCCAAGGGCTTGCAGTTGTTCGCGAAAATTGATTTCAGCGGCGACGCTGGCCGTAACGGCATCAGCATGCCGCAGACCGTTGCCTTGCTCTTCGGCAATCCCAAAGCGGGAACGCCGGTGATGTTGGCATCGCCGAGTTCGGCGCTGGACCTGCCGCTGAAGATCGTCGCTGCCGAAAACGCGGACAAACTGGTATCGGTCATGTTCAACACGCCGGAGTATTTGGCACAGAGGCACGGCATCCCGGCTGAACTGCTGCAAAATATCGCCGGCATCCGCAAGATCGCGGAAGCTGCGGTCAGCTAAGACACGATCGCGCAAGTCCAAGTTGAAACTCCTGCCCGGAGTTGGATTACGACGTTCTGATTTCCAAGCCAATACGGAACTATTTCTCGAACCGGTCTTTCACTTCTTGCGGAATTGGCTCGCTGCGTATCCCGGTTTCGACGTTTGCGTCACGCACTGTCCAGACTCGCTTTTCGGTTCCTTCGGCGGCCAGCACGTCACGATGGAAGAGCTTATGTTGCACTTCGAAGCTTGAGTTTCCCCATGCGCTGATTCGAGTTTCTACGAAAACTGTCTGTCCGAACGAGACTGGTGCGTGAAAACTGGCGCGCGTATCTACCATCGGAATGCCGAGCAGTGCGTATTTCCGAATCATCTCAGGTTTACGGAAACCGGCTTTTTCAAAGAGCGCATTGGTGCATGCGTCGAAGTATTCAAAGAACCTGGGAAAATAAACAATCCCCGCGGGATCGCAATCGCCCCACTCTACGTGAATCTCTTTGCGATTACTCAGCATCGAATTTGCGCTCCATCGTACTTCGGGAAGTCTATCGCAACGGCTCCGCTCCCAGGAATCCGTTTTTCTTGTTCCGAGTTCCCATTTACACTCTAACCATGCAACTCTTTGACGGTTTTTTCCGCTCCCCCGCCGTCGAGCCGATTTTCAGTGATGCTGCCACCGTCCAGTCGATTCTGGACTTTGAAGCGGCTCTCGCCAGGGCCCAAGCTCGCGCCGGAATGATTTCGTCGGCTGCGGCGTCAACGATTGTTTCAGCCTGCAGGAGCGAACTTTTCGACCTTCAATCGCTAGCCCAGGCAATGCCGTCCGCGGGAAATCTGGCGATTCCGCTTCTGAAACAACTCAATATGATCGTCGGGCGGAATTCTCCGGATGCTTCGCGCTATGTTCATTTCGGAGCAACCAGTCAGGACGCACTTGATACGGGTTTGGTAATGCAATTACGGGATGCCGTGCAAGCCGTGGCAAAGGATATTGACTCAACCATAGATGCACTATCGAATCTGACCAACAAGCATCGCAAAACTCTCTTGGTTGCGCGCACCTGGCTGCAACACGCGCTTCCAACGACATTCGGTTACATCACGGCGGGATGGCTAGATGCATTTTTGCAGCACCGCGCTCGGCTCGACGCTTTGCTTCGCGATTCTTTGGCTCTCCAATTTGGCGGAGCAGCGGGGACGCTTGCGGCTCTTGGCGACCGCGGCGGACAGGTCGCCAAATTTCTTGCCGAAGATCTTTCACTCCCGTTGCCGCGCATCCCTTGGCATTCACAGCGAGAACGTATCGCCGAACTCGCCACATCATTTGGCCTCATCGCTGGTACTCTGGCAAAAATCGCGCGGGACCTTTCTCTCTACATGCAGACGGAAGTCGGCGAACTCGGCGAGCCTCCCTCCGTTGGGCGTGGCGGCTCTTCGACCATGCCGCACAAGCAAAATCCGGTTTCCTCCGCGGCAATTTTTGCTTCTGCCACTCGAGTGCCGGCTCTGGTTACGACGGTACTCAACGGACTGGCGGGAGAATTTCAACGCAGTGTCGGCGCATGGCAATCCGAATGGGAAGTCGTACCGGAAATTGTTCAACTGACGGCGGGCGCCACGTATCAACTGCGGTCACTGCTTCCCAGACTGGTCGTGAACGAAGACAAAATGCGGGCGAATCTCGAATTGAGTCACGGATTGATCTACGCTGAGGCAATCTCTCTCGCGCTAAGTGAAAAACTGAACCGCACGTCAGCGCACAAATTAGTGGAGACTTCCTGCCGCCGGGCTCAATCCGAAAAGCGCCATTTGCGGGAAATTCTTTCTGCAGATCCTGAGATTACTTCGATTCTAAGTCGTGAAAATATTGCCAGCCTGTTCGAACCGGCAAACTACCTCGGATCCGCCGATGCCTTCGTCGAAACTGTCTTGAGCGCTGCCCGGTCTCGATCCAGCTCAACCACCGCGGTTAAAGGATAAATCATGTCGTACGCTGATGTTCCGAACGCCCGCATACATTACGAACTCTCCGGAAACCCGTCCCATCCAGCGTTGATTCTTTCCACTTCATTAGGGTCGAACCTTTCGATGTGGGACGCGCAAGTTCCCGCATTCGAAAAGCAGTTTCGCGTTCTTCGCTATGACATGCGAGGCCACGGCCAGTCTTCCGTGCCGCCACCTCCTTATTCTGTTCAAAATCTCGCATCCGACCTGCTCGCTCTTGCTGACACTTTGAAAATCGAACAATTTCATTTGTGCGGGCTTTCCGTCGGAGGAATGATCGGAATGCATCTCGCGCTGCGTGCCTCGCAAAGGCTCGGAAAACTCGTGCTCTGCAATACCGGTGCGAAAATCGGAACCCTCGAATCCTGGAACGCTCGAATCGAAACCGTCCAATCGCAAGGCATGAAGGAAATTGCTCGCATCACGCCAGCGCGCTGGTTCACTTCCGCATATGAAGCTAGCTTCCCTGATGTCGTCGCTAAGGTCATGTCTGGCGTTGCCGCGCTCGATCCTGAAGGCTACATCGGCGGGTGTTGTGCCGTGCGCGATTTTGATGCGCGCTCCGAGGTCTGCAACATTCAGAGACCCACGCTGGTTATTTCGGGAACTCACGATCCTGCAACTCCGCCTGCCGACGGCAAGTTTCTCGCTTCTGAAATTTCGGGTGCCCGCTACGTTGAAGTGGATGCGTCGCATATTTCAAGCATTGAGGCCGCCGATCGCGTCACGAGCGAAGTTCTTTCGTTTTTGGCCGAGTAAGATTTTTTAGCAGGAGAAACCGCCCATGGACGAACGCAAACGGTACGACGAAGGTCTCAAGACTCGGCGCGCAGTTCTCGGTGACGCGCATGTGGAGCGTTCACTCAAGAAGCGAACCAAGTTTAACGAACCATTCCAGGATTTGATTACCCGCTATGCCTGGGGAGAGATCTGGAATCGACCCGGTCTACCTCGCAAGACCAGGAGTCTGCTAACGCTTGCGATGCTGGTTGCCCTCAATCGTAATGAGGAATTTCGCCTGCACCTCAAAGCCGCGCTGTCGATTGGCGTCACCCGCGACGAAATCCAGGAAGTTTTGTTACAGACTGCGGTGTATTGCGGAGTTCCGGCCGCAAACTCCGCGTTCCATGCGGCCGAAGAGGTTTTTGACAAGATGGAGTCGAAAAAGGGCCGCTAGAGCATATCCACTTGGATTTTCCTTTTTCCGGTTGCCTGGTTTAAGCTATATAGCAGTAAGCATGCAGTTCAGCTCCAAGCTGGCGCACTTCCGAACTACTAATCGATATGTTGATTCCTGATACTTCTGTCAGTTTTTGCATTCGCGGAACACGCTCTCGCGTCTGTTTGTGCCAGCGGTCATCCGTTTCGCTATTTTTCGCCTGTTTGCTTGCAGGGGTGAGGGGTTACACGTGTCTGTGAAATTTCATACTTCTATTCCAGCCTACCAGCGCATTCAATCCGCGATTCGCAAACGCATCGACGCTGGACAACTCCGCCCCGGTGATCCGGTGAGCAGCGAACGCGATCTGGCGAAACTCCACGCCGTCAGTCTTATGACTGCGCGACATGCGCTCGCAACGCTTGAGCGCGAAGGTATCGTCGAACGGCGTCGTGGTATCGGCACATTCGTCGCAACTCCCAAGATTCATTTCAATAAATTAATGAGTTACACCGAACAAATGGCCGCACGAAGTCTCACTGCCGCATCGAAAATTCTTTTCGCCAACATCGTCGAGGAAGAACCGGAAGCCGCATCGCGCCTGATGCTCTCGCCCACAGAACCACTCATCAAACTCGAACGAATTCGTCACGCATCTGACGAGCCGTTTGCGTTGGAGATTTGCTATCTGTCGGCTACTCAGTTCTCAGGGCTTCTGGCCACACCTTTGCATAACAATTCCCTCTTCGCAATTCTTGAGCGCGACTACGATATCAAGCTGGGATATGCAGACGAAGAAATTGATGCCACACCGGCTGACTCTCGAGCCGCCGAACTCCTAAACGTTCCGCGCCGCGAGCCGCTGCTTCGAATTCGCCAATTAATTTACACCGCGAAAGACAAACCATTAATGTATGTGCTCGGGATTTACCGCTCCGATCGACACAATTTAGTCATCCGCCGCTATCGCTGACGCGTTTCGTAGGATTGTTCCAATAAGAAAGGCACAGAAATGCTGGTTGTTCTAAAAAAGGACTACCAAGAGGTCAGTTGCGAGGCGGCCAAAATCGTTGCTGGCGCGATGCGTTCGAAACCCGATCTTGTTCTGGGGCTGGCCACCGGCAGCACCCCGCTCGGTCTGTACCAGGAACTGGTCGCGCAATACAAAAACGGCTCGCTCGATTTTTCGCGTTCGACCAGCTTCAATCTTGATGAATATCTGGGACTCGCGCATTCCCATCCGCAAAGTTTCCATCATTTCATGGAAGAAAATTTATTCCACTAGATGAACCTGCCGAGCGAACGCGCGCATATCCCGGACGGCATGATTCGCGGCGACTACGACGACTATTGCGCCCGCTACGAACAGTCGATCAAAGCTGCCGGCGGAATAGATCTGCAAATTCTCGGTATCGGTCGCAATGGCCACATCGGATTCAACGAACCAACATCCAGTCTGGCTTCCCGAACGCGCTTGAAAGCTCTTAGCCGCGAAACCATCGAAGACAATCGCCAGTTTTTTCGCTTCCGAAGCCGAAATGTCCGAAATGCGCGATCACCATGGGCATCGGAACCATCCTCGATTCCGCCGCGTTCTGTTGCTGGCATCTGGGCGTTCAAAAGCCGCCGCCGTGGCAAAAGCCATCGAGGGCCCAATCACATCCTCGCGTCAGCGCTTCCGCATTGCAGATGCATCCCGACGTTACTTTCATCATTGACGAAGAAGCCGCATATTCCTTGACGCAGCGCGACTACTACCGTCACGTCCTTGGAAATGACGCAAACTGTTTACTCCCGAACGCTTTATTAGAAGGATCTGATAAGGCTGTAAGGGACATGCTCATTGCAGGAGACATCGGCGGAACGAAATCTCACCTGGTCGCCTACGACGAAGCAGACGGCAAGTTTCGGTGGTTGCCCGCAAGCGTTATGCTACTCGCGAATTTTCCAGCTTCGAAAAACTGGTCGAGAAATTTTCTCGCCAGGCTTCGCGTTCGAAAACGACGGCAGTCGCTGCCGCCGGGTTTGGTGTTCCCGGTACCGTCGTGGACGGTCGTCTTCATGCCGCACATATCCCCTGGAAGCTCGATTCCGGCTTCACTCGCCGTCAGCCTCGGCTTGCCTCGCGAGCACATCGTTCTGATGAACGACCTCGTCGCCACCGCGCGCGGACTCAGAAACTCGAAGCGGCAGACCTTCTGTTATCTCAATCGCGGAGTCGATCACCCAGAAGAGAATGTTGCGGTCATCGCCGCCGGCACTGGACTGGGCGAGGCCGTTTTGTACTGGGACGGCCAGGCCATCGCGCTGCTCCTTCCGAAGGCGGCTCCGCGGATTTCGCGCCCCGCACCGATCGCGAAATCGCATTCCTCACATTTCTCAAGCGAACGACTGTCGCGTGTTTCTTGCGAAGAACTTTTTTCTGGCCGCGGTTTTCGTCCCATCCACGAATTTCTGGCTCCGGACGTGCGCCACGAATCTTTCGGCAAGCCGCCGGCGAATCGGCGCAGGAAATTACCGGAAGCGCGTTAACCGCGAATTGCCCTGTTTGCGTGGAAACACTGGATTTTTGGACGGACGCGTTTGGTGCGGAGTCCGGCAATCTTGCACTGCGCGTTCTGGCCTACGGTGGCGTGTATCTGGCTGGCGGCATCGCGCGTAAAAATTCTCCCGCTGCTCCGAGAAAAGCACCTTCGCCAGCCGCATTCGCTGACAAAGGACAGCTGGCTCCGCTGCTCGCCAATATTCCCATCGCCGATCGTGCTGAACGAAGATGCGCCGCTGTTCGGCGCCGCACACTCGGCGTCTGACAATCCTTGCGCGGCGGCAAACTAACCTGACATGATCTCGTTCCGTCAGTTCCATTCACCGTGTAGCTGGTCCACTTTTCGTAACTGCGGAAAAATCCATGCCCAAATCCGGTCACCACCATCGCGCCGATTCCTCCCAGAATCACCGCCGGAACCGTGCCAAACCATTGCGCCGTCGATTCCGGATTCGAATTGTCCCAATTCGTTGGAAGCACCGATGAAAATCATGTCCACGGCGTTGACCCGTCCTCGCATTTCGTCCGGTGTCGCTACCTGAATCAGCGTAGCGCGCACAATCACGCTGACCATGTCGGTCGCGCCGACAAGAAACAGATGCAACAGCGAAAGCGCGAAGCTGCGCGACAAGTCCGAAGAGGATCGTCGCCAAGCCGAATCCCGCCACGCACCAGAGCATGGTTGCGCCCGCGCGATTTTCTTCAGCGGCTGATGCGCGATGGCGATGGCCATGGCCCCGCGCCGACTCCCGGCGCACTGCGCAAAATTCCCAACGCCCACGGCCCGCGTTCAGAATCTCCCGCGCGTACACCGGCAACAGTGCGACCGCGCCGCCCAGCAGCACCGCGAACAAATCCAGTGAAATCGCGCCCAGAATCAATTTCTCTCTCCAGATGTAGTGAAAACCTTCGAACACGGTCAAAGATTCGCGGCAGGCTTGGCTCGCGCTCTTTTTCCTCGCGACGGAAGCTGGACCGTCAGCACGATCGCGACGACGCGGCGGTCAGCGCGCCGCATAGTACGACCGGACGACTCGGGCCGAAGGCCCGTCCGCGAATGCATAGATCAGTCCGCCAAGAACCGGGCCGAGAATCGTAGCGGCTTGGAAAATGTGGACGCCCACGCCACGGAGCGAGGCGAAATGTTCCGGCTGGCACAAGGTGCGGAAAGCATGGCGCGGCTAACCGGGCCGTTGAAAGAGCGCACCACGCCCAGCAGCACGAGCACGCATAGACGGAAACGATGGAGACGTTCCCGCCCAGCGTAATGGCGAGCAGCAGTGCGAAGCAAGTCGCAAAACCAAAATCGCAAAGTAACAAAAGATTTCGGCGATTGAAGCGATCCGCGGCGTGCCCTGAAACCAGAAAGAGCAGGATGCCAGGAAGAAATTGCGCCAAACCGACCAGTACCCAAGATCGAAGGGCCGCTTGGTAATTTCGTACACTTGCCAGCCAACCGCGACCGCTTGCATCTCCGTGGCAATGACGATACAGAAGCGGGCCGAACTGGAATCGCATGAACGCGGGATAGCGGAACGCGGCTCGCGCGTCATCTTTGGGTTGTACTTTTCCGTTGGACCGTGCCCTGGCCCGCTGCTCATCGACTGACCGCTCATCAATCAGGTTCACTCGCCGTAGGGCACCCAGATATTTTTCACCTGGTACGCGTGTTCCAGAAACCATCGGCCTTCGCCTTGTTTGGCCTGAAAGAAGTCAATCGCACGGCCTTCATTGGTCCAGACTTGCTTCAAGATTGCCAGCCGACAAGGCTTTTGCCGTCAGCGCACAAATCGATCGTTGCCAAAGCACCAGAGCGCGTCGAGATCATCGTGTTCCGCAAGTGACTTTCAGCAGCTCGGTGATCCTTCCGGTGACATGATTCACGACTCCGCCTGGCAGATCGCTCGTTTCCAATACCTGATAGAGATCGCCGGCGACAAGCGGATATTTTTCCGACAGAATTGCGATCACGGCGTTTCCGGCGCAAACCAACGGCAGCACCATTGAGAAAAATCCCAGCAGTGGCGATCCGCCGGGCAGATCACATCCACCGTCCCGAGCGGCTCATTCATGGCGATCGAAATATTCCGGAACGGCGGATTGTGTACGGCTCCATCGAATTTGTCGCTCCACGCCGCGTAGGAAAAGATGCGCTCCACACTCAACCGCACTTCCCGGGCTGCCTGCTTATTTCCGACTACCGCCGCTAGCCGCTTGTCAATTTCCCCGGCTGCGTTGCGAAAGATTTTCCGCGATGTAGTACAGCACCTGCGCGC
This sequence comes from uncultured Acidobacteriota bacterium, assembly GCA_963781385.1. Classification (GTDB taxonomy): domain Bacteria; phylum Acidobacteriota; class Terriglobia; order Acidiferrales; family UBA7541; genus Acidiferrum. The sequence continues at coordinate 318,486 of CAWAFN010000002.1, forward strand.
GATTGTGCGCCGTGGATTTTCCCCATCCGTTCGCTTTGCGTCCGGCTTCCACCGCGTTGCGAATATCTTTGCGATTCCCAAGCGGTGCTTCGCCAAGCAATTCGCCGCCGCTGCCATGACGGGAAAGCTATATCCCGAATCCGGCCTGGTCTGCTTTCCACCGATGTAAAGTTTCACGGTGCGGTCAATCGCGCTGGGCCGGGTATGGCAACTTCTTGCGTGTCGTCCATTTTTTCACTCGATTCCGTTTTCAAGCTTGCCGCATTCTTGAACCAAGCTGGTTCCAGATACTCCAGCAATCCTTCGCGGCCGCCCTCTCGCCCGAATCCACTTTCCCGATAACCGCCAAATCCGCAAGCCGCGTCAAACAGATTCGTGCTATTTACCCAGACGACTCCAGCCTTGATTTGCGCCGCCGCTTGTAGCGCCACATTCACGCTCTCGCTCCAGACGCTCGCCGCCAGCCCGTACACCGTATTATTGGCAAGTTCAACTGCTTCCTGAGGCGTGCGAAAAGTCATCGCCGCCAGCACTGGCCCAAAAATTTCCTGCTGCGCGACGATCGAAGTCGGATGCACATCGCTCAAGAGCGTCGGCTTGTAGTACGAGACCGCGCACAGGCATCACTATTTCTGGCTGCCAGCACGTCGCGCCTTCTGAAATTCCCTGCTTTACCAGGCCATCGATCCGTTCCAGCTGGACGCGCGCAATGATTGCGCCGATGTCGATGGCCTTGTCGAGCGGAGGTCCCATGCGAAGCGTGCTCATTCGCGCTTGGAGTTTTTTGATGAGCTTTGCCGCGACACTTTCCTGCACCAGCAATCGCGATCCCGCGCAACACACCTGCCCTTGGTTGAGCCAGATTCCGTCAACCAAACCTTCCACCGCCGAATCAAGATCGGCATCTTCAAATACGATGAACGGAGACTTGCCGCCCAACTCCAATGAAAGCTTTTTGTGAGATGGAGCGGTGGCACGGCGAATCGCGCGGCCCACTTCCGTCGAACCCGTAAACGCAATCTTGTCCACGTCGGAATGCTTGACGATCGCTTCGCCTGTCGAACCATCTCCGGTAACAATATTCACCACGCCTGCAGGTAACCCCACTTCGATACACAATTCCGCAAATGCCAGCGCCGTACAGCGGAGTGTACTCGGCGGGCTTCAGTACGATCGTATTCCCGGCCGCCAGGGCGGGAGCGATTTTCCAGGCCAGCATCAGTAACGGAAAATTCCATGGAATGATCTGTCCAACGACGCCACATGCCACTTGGCCTGGAAACTCTTGGTCAATCAGTTGCGCCCAACCTGCGTGGTAGTAGAAATGCCGCGCCACCAGCGGTATATCTATGTCCCGGCTTTCGCGAATCGGCTTGCCATTATCCAAAGTCTCTAGCACAGCCAGCTTTCGCGAATGCTTTTGCACCTGCCTGGCAATTGCGTAGAGATATTTCGCGCGCGAATGGTGGCGAGAGTTTTTGCCAATCCGGAAGCGCTTTCCTAGCCGCTTTCACCGCATTGTCTATGTCGGCGGCGCTTCCTTGCGCGACTTCCGCCAGCCTCTCGGTGGTCGAAGGATCCGACGTCTCAAAATATTTTCCTTCGCTCGGCTGCTGCCAAGTCCCGCCAATGAAGTGGCCAAATCGCCGTTTGTGGCCGTCGAGCCACACCAGCACCTCCGTCGGATCTTCCGGCGCCGGGCCGTAATCCATCGACTTGAATTTATCAACGACGCTCATTCGCCTCTGCCTTGCAAAACGCGCTTATCGATATTGGTTTCACGAAATCACGCCAATGGATGGCGATGCTCCGCCGAATAACGCCCAGTTACGTGGAATTCCAGCTGCCGTTCAATATCCGCAAGCATTCCGCTCGCTCCAAATCTGAAAAGATGTGGCAGCAGCCAAGCGTCACCCAATTCTTCCTTCATCATCGTCAGCCATTCCAACGATTGTTTCGCCGTTCGAATTCCTCCAGCCGGCTTGAATCCCACTGCCATCTCGGTTTCTTCTGCATACTCGCGGATGGCCCGCAACATCACCAGTCCGATCGGCAAGGTTGCATTCACAGTCTCTTTCCCCGTGGAAGTCTTGATGAAATCTGCTCCGGCCATCATCGCCACCATACTGGCTTTTCCTACGTTCCTCAGCGTCATTAAATCGCCAGTCCCCAGGATCACTTTCAAGTGCGCCGGACCACATGCGTCTTTGAATTCAACGATTTCGTCGTACAGTTTTTGCCATTCGCCGCCGAACACATGGCCACGCGTGATCACCACATCAATTTCTTTCGCGCCTGCCTCCACCGAACTCTTTATTTCACTGATTCTCTCTCTGAGCGGCGAAAGGCCCGCCGGGAATCCCGTCGAAACTGCAGCCACCGGAATTCCACTGCCTTCCAAAGCGCGGACTGCGGTGCCCACAAATGAATGATAGACACACACCGCTCCAACTCTGATTTTCAAATCTTCGATTCCCAAGCGCAGAACGATTTCGCGCTGTAACGGTTGACGAGCCTTCGCGCACAACCTTTTCACGCGTTCGTTCGTGTCGTCGCCAGAAAGCGTGGTCAAATCCATACAGGTAATCGCGCGCAGCAGCCACGCAATCTGCCAGTCTTTTTTCACTGTCCGCCGCGTACCGATCGTGGCAGCACGCCGTTCCACCGCACTCGAATTGGCTTTCACCTGCTCTACCCAATCGAGGTTCAACGATGTGCCGCGATTCGGGCCAAGTGATTTTCCAGCAAGGTTTGCGATGGCGACCGCGCTTCCGCGCGAAGTCATCGCGCCACTTCGCGATTGCTCGACCTTTGTTTTTGCGGGTTTCTCCACCGACACGATTGCTCTCCATCAAACAACTCACAGATCAAAAAGAATAGCACCGCCGCCCGAGCCCGCGCGAGCGCGCGACAAACTCAAGATCCCGCATACAGCACAAATGGCGCCCAGTAAAACGGCTTCCGATAATTTCCGCTGGAACGCACCAAGGTCAGTTTCGCCTTGCGCAGCGCAGTCGCCGGATCATCTCCGTTGTGAATCGCTTTGTATAACTCGTCCATCAATGGTGGCGTCGAAGCGTTGCTCACCTCCCACAATCCCCCGATCACGTTATGTGCACCGGCACGCAGAAACGCCCAGGAAAGCCCCACCAAACCTTCTCCAGCATAGGTTTTCAATCCCGCACCGTTACACGCGGAAATCGTCACCAAATAGGCGTGCAACGGATGTCGCAAAATGTCCCTGGCGTACAGCTTATAGGAATCGCCTTCCGGCGAAAGAATAACCGCAGACTCCAGCGGCTGCGTGCGGCTCGCCGTTCCGTGGGTCGTAAAGTGTAAATAATCAAATCTCTCCGGCGCGCTGGAGAAATATTTTGCAGAAGTCGCATTCCCTTTCAAGAGTTCCATCCTCGTCTTCGGATCAAAATGGCTTTCCACCAATCCAACCTCCTTGCTCGCTTGTGGCAGAGGCGGAAATTCAGGATTGGCCAACAGCGCATCGCCGACAAGTAGCAGCCGTCCGTCCTTTGGGGGCGGAGCTACCGCTGCCCGTTCAAGCAACGCGAGCGAGTTGGCCGAAGTTACTGTCACGTCATCAATCCAATAGTGCGGCTTCGGTTCTGAAACAATCAGCGTCTCGAAATTGAGCGAATTCAGACTCCCGTCCGGTATCACGATCACTCGCGAATTCGCTGGAATGAGTTTCTTTGCAGGCCCTACCAGTACTTGAAATAACTTCGCTCCGTCGATGTTACCTGCTTCAATCGGATCCCGTGGCTCCAGAAACGAGCCGCGGTATCGCTTGAGCATTTCCTCGATCGGTCCCCGCCCCCCAAGCTCGGAAAATGTCGGGCCTTTCTCAGAGACCGCCCAAAGATAGGACTTCTCATCCCCCAGCCAATAAAACAACACCGTGGACTTCTGGCGCGCTGCAATTTCTTGCGGACTCCACGACTCCATCGTACGCGGTTTGCGCTTGTTCGTATTTCTAAGCCCGCCTTCCAGCGTTTGTGCGCGGCTCCGGTCGGCAATCTTTAGTGCATCCATTGGCCGATGCTGATCCACCAGAAAATTTATGTATTCGTCGTAAAAGCGAATTGCGCTCGAAAGAAAAGAGAGTCGAAAGTCCTCACGCTGCAGAGCATCACGTGCGTTGGAGATTGTTTCGATAGAGGAATTAAACTCGTGCTCTGCCAGCTTCGGATTCCCTTGCGAAGCGTGAACAACTGCGAGACTGGCCTGAGACTCCCAGCGAATCGACGTTGGAGACTCCGGATTGGCGCTAATTTCGGAATAGGCAATTTGCGCCTCGTTCCACTTCTTTTGTCTCGCGGCGATGTGGGCTTGCAGCAGTCGCGTGTAGATTTCACGTTTCGGATCCGGTGCGACTTTCGCGTGTTCCAGGGCTTCGCTTAACTCACTGGCTGCAGATTCCAGGCGTCCTTTTTGCATGCTGACGACCGCGAGGTTTTGGTTGCACTCGACAATGTCTCCGGGTATTTGCAATTCCTTGGCAAGCGTAAGCGCCTCTCGAGAATCTTTCTCTGCGCCATCAAAATCACGGAGTGCGAATCGCGCAGTCCCCGAGTTCGTCAGCCAAAGTTCGCGTTCATGGCCCAATCCGGCCTGAATGGAATCTTTCTCGGCTTGCTCGTATAACGCCAGCGCATTCTCAAAGTCTCCAAGTTCATAATAGCTCCATCCGATGTTGCCTTCCGCCTTCGCCGTTAGCCCCAGCCAACCGTGAGACTTGTCGAGTTCAAGCGCCTTTTTGTTCCAATCGATCGATTCGTCATGGTGTTCCATGCGCGCAGCCGCCACACCCAGACTTCCCAGAGCGGAAGCTTCGAGGAATGAATCGTTATGTTCTCGAGCGAATTTTAGGCTGCTTCGATATGTTGTTACGGCATCATCCATATGCCATTGCATCGACGCAAGTGTCCCCTGGCGAAGTAAAAGCTCTCCCATTAGATCGGGCTGGCGAGAATTAATAGTGACTTGCGCTCTTTCAAACGCCTGTGCGGCTAGGGGAAATCGTTCTAAGTAGGTCAGTGAAGACCCTCGCGTGAGGTCCCGCCAAACTGCCGTTTGTGATTGCGCGAAGGAAGATGGTAGTTCTTCATCAAGCAGAGACAAGGAGTCTTCGTATTTCCCTTGCCTCATCAGCACTTCCGCCTTCAATGCCCGGAATCGCCAGTGCGATTCTGAAGTTTTATCGGGAAAGCGCGCTAAACCCGTGTCGCTGATCTTTGAGGCGTTGTCTAACTGCCCGTGTTGAATTTCTCGCCATACCGAGTCGTTTAAAAACTTGGCTTTCGCAGAACTGGATTCGCATCCAATTTGTGCGAAGGCAAACCCGGCCAACAACAGGAATATCAGGGATAATGCGTACCGTTGCTTTTGGTTTGCCCGCCGGTTCCATCTCCGCTCACGGCTGAGCCAAGCTCCAGTCGAATCATCGTCAACGTTCGCTCCGCATGGCGGATCAACACTTCTCCGAGAAAGATTTTTCCGAATCCCGGAACGTAGAAACAATGCCCGGTTCGTTTCACGCCCGGGCACGTTGTATCCATGTCCTTCACAATTGAACAAAGAAACGCTCCGTTCGCTTCTCGTGTCTGTAGCTTCTGACCTACCTGAAACGGGTCCTCAACTATTTTCCGGAATTCTTTGTTTTTAGCAAATGCAGCCAACGCTTGTTCGTACGTCTGTATTCCTTCGAATAACTCAAAGTCCGTCTCGACGTGAACTGGGCAGCCCGCTATCCGCAAATTTTCAAACTTGCTCCCTAACATGCTTACATTTCCTTCTGGCGCGCGATAGGGGTGTTTCGAGTACAGCCGCGACACGACTCGGTCCGCTGTCAAAATATCCAGCACGTTCAGGCCTTCAAGCGTCGCCGTCACCAGCGTATTGTTGCTGTTGTCGTCGGCTTGGTGTCCGCCCGAAACATGGGTATACCCTTTTTTGAATGTCACAAAATTTTGAAAATGAAAATCGTCGACGCGGGAATTTCCGTGCCCACCAATAATCGGGAGCGCGCTAGGCGCCTGCACTTCGATTAGATGATCGAATGGGCGCGTAAACCGTCCACTGAATGCGTGTGCACAAGCGTTGTAATGAAAAGTTGAAAATTCAGTCTTGTTCGCCATCGGGAACTTTCCTCAATGAAGTAAAACTAAACTTGGATTCGATTAATCCTGCTTAACCTGGTCTGAGAATGCAATAGTAAATTGCATCCGAGCTAACTCTGCGGCGGGAGTTCCTTCGGACTTGCCTACTCCAGTGATTATCAACGTGTAGCTCCCCGCTGCCTTACCGGGATCCACGGTGATTACCTGCGTTTTTTGCGCCTCGGCATAACTCAACGATTGCAAATTCTTCGCGTTTCCGTTGGGATCCTGCAAACGAAGCAAATACGTCGAGTATTCCGGAGCAGCCGGAACGTCCACATAGAGTCCGACCGCGGAATCCGCGGGAACTGTAGCCGTCCGCACGGTTTCGCCCTTGGTATTGGCCGTGATCAGCGAGAACATCGGCAGCACTTGGGACTTCGCAACTCGGTTTTCGCTCGTTTGCTTCGCCCTCAACTGCGGAATGGTCACGAAATTTTGGAATCCGGCGAAAAGCAATAGCGCCGCAAACGCCGGCACCGCGACCACAGGAACAAAACGCTTCCACCAACCAGAAACGGGAACAGTACCATCGACCCGGTCGACAGCGCGGGTCATGGCCGGCAAAACCTGTTGGCTCGCGCCAATGAATTCGGCGGCGCTTCTCACTTGCACGGCGCACTCCGCGCAAGCGAAATAGTGTTCTTCGAAAGCGTCGCGCAGTTCCGGCGGCAACTCGCCAAGAAGATATTTTTCGCAAGCTTCCATTTTCACGGCAGATTCGTGGTTCATCAACGTTGGTTCCATATCGCTAAGATAGTGTCTCAACCTGCGAAATCGTTTCGCTCTACTTGCGAGTGGCCTAATAGATTGATTCTACGAGCTTTAGTTCTTTACCCTGACGCGAAACTTCTCCTTGGCCCGGTGTACCAAGACCCGCAAATAGTCTCGCCCAACGCCAAATCGCTTACAAACTTCATCCTTGTTCATCTCATCGAGAAAAATCGCTCTAAGGATTGCTTGGTCCCTCTCTGGTAGTTGCGCCAGTACCTCCCTGACCGTGGTCCTAACCTGTCCAGAAATGGCCAAGTCCTCCAGGCTCAATACCTTATCCGGAATCTCGAGATGGTCCGCATCTAGGGTCACGTTCTTCGATCCGCTGCGGTAGTGCTCCATGAGTACGTAGTTGCACATGGTATTGACGTACGGTCCCAAGCGATCTGGCTGCCGGAGTCCGTTCTCCGAGCGTAGCGTTCGAAAGAATCGAACAAATGTCTCCTGGCTTATGTCATCCACCGTATCTGGCGGGAGGAATCTGGATCGCAGCTTCAAATGCAGCAGTTTCGTGAAATAACCGACGAAGTGCGCCTCCGTAGAAGGTTCTCCTTCCCGGAGTCGACGAACATACTCCTCGTCAAATGAATACAGTTCCAACACTTCCCCCGAAGTGCTGGGAAGTATAGCCGCGACTGGCTGCTCCCGCAATCCACCGTCGGTTCCATCTTGGTCTCTTCCACGATTCGCCTCTAGGTGGCGATTTTATTCCTGATATGAAACGGTCCGGCCGGCCCATGCACTACTTGGCTATAGGAATCCTGTAAGAACGGGAAACCTACACGCTGGGACACATAAAAAGTCCCCTGGCGTGCCCCTGAAGAAGTGTCCGGCGATGGTCGCCAGAGTTCATCGCCGGGCACTGAATTTTCCTTCTTCAGGCAACCACGGGCCAAGGATGGTGAAGTCTTGTACTTAAATTCCGAGCTGCAGCGTAAATCTGTCGCAAGAGCAAGTCGTCCGTCAATCGTTCCGAGTACCCATATTGCCGCCGCCAGTGCGCTTCGCATTGATTTTGTCGTAAAACCTGAAAATACCGCCGACGTAGCTTCCGGCATCCGCGCTCTCATCGAGCAAGCTGGACTGCATCAAGAGGGTCTTCAATCTAGCGTCTTCCTCGTATCGGACCGCGAAGCCCGCGTCGCCACTTTGCTTACTTTTTGGGACGGTCAACGGTTCAGCAGCGCAAAGGAGCGCCTCACCTCCTGGACCCTCAAACTGGTCGCCCATTTCGCGGACGGCCCGGTACGCACTTCCACTGGGATCGCCAATATTTTCGCTTCGCTGGACACGCCTCAGTTCCAACCGCACGCCGCTCGGTCGAACGAGTTCGTTCCGCTGCCTGAATTTGCGGCCGCAGGCTGAAATGGCCAATCGGTGTTTCACGCATTGCTGATCGGCAATTTTTAGAGAACCGTATGAAAAATCAAAACATGCAAAAGGGGAATTCGCTTCGATGCATAGCTCTGAATCTTGCTGCCGTCCTGGTTGCGCGCAGCCTGCTGTTGCTACCCTTCGCAACGAAACTCTTTGCTTAGATCATTTTTGCAATCGTTGCTACGAAGCACTCGAATGCATTGAGAAGCGCGCGCAATCGCTTCCGGCAAATCTCGCATTTCTTGAAGAGGAACTTCACGTCGCCAACGAGTGCGCTCGTAGCGCGCTACATGTCTCATTCGGCGCTCACTTGCTCCATAACCTCGACCGCGCGCGACTCCTCGACATTCTCCTTTGGTCGGGCGACATCGTGAATTCCTACCACGCTAAAGCGGATCGCCACGTGGCCCCGCAACTTCGTCCCGCTCACAAGAAACCGTTTCTCGGCCGACACAAAAGTAGTGTTGGCTCGCGTTCCTGATCCCGGCCTACGCATTTTGCTGTAAGTAGGTGTACAATCCTGCAACGAAACCTGATGGCAAGTCTTACAAGGTCAGCGAAGAAACGACAGCCGTCGAGATTTTTGGCTCCCCGGAACTCTCACAAAACAGGCCATTTGCTCTTTTGGCACTCTTGGTACTACAGGTGCATATATTAAGGTTGCCGCGGGATGGTTTTAGTACCACCTCCGAATCGCGGCAAAGTTTTTTTCCGTCGGCGCTTCGCCCTGTGGATTTTTGGAAGAAAGGCGAGAGCAGCAGAGTCGGCGAATTCCTCTGTTGTTTACTGATGGTGTAGATAAGCTCAGCTCGGTTGAGAGCTGCAAGGATGAACCAGTTGGAGTCTGCAATAGCCAATCCGGTGCCCCGCTGGAAAGATCGCCTCGCCGCCCTTCGCAACACCGTTCCTATTTTCAGGTTGGTTTGGGAAGCTTCGCCCGGCATCGTAGTTACCAATGTCGTGGTTCGCCTGATCGTCTCGCTGCTGCCCCTGGCGATGTTGGCGGTTACCAAAGTCATCATCGACTCCATCTATCTTTACACCGCAAACCACACTCCCTTGCCTGCGCATTTCTGGTGGCTGGTCGGCCTGGAATTCGCTCTCGCCTGCATCTCGACAATTCTGGTGCGCATAACCGACTATTGCGACACCGTGCTGGCCGACAAATACGCCAAGCACATCAGCGTGCGCATCATGCAGCACGCCTCGCGCCTCGACCTCACTTCCTACGAAGATCCAACCTTCCAGGACAAGCTTGAGCGCGCTCGCGTCCAAGGCACCGATCGGGTCCTCATGATTCAGGCCGCTGGTCGGTTGATCCAGCAAATCGTTACCACTGTCAGCTTGGCCGTCAGCATCAGCCTGTTTTCACCTTGGCTACTCTTTGCACTGATCGCCTGCGTAGTTCCGGCGTTCCTCGGCGAAACTCACTTCGCTTTTCTTGGATATTCACTCAGCTTTGCTCAGACTCCTGCGCGGCGCGAGATGGAATACCTTCGCGTGCTGGGTGGCAGCAAAGAAAGCGCCAAGGAGCTTAAGCTTTTCGGACTTGGCCCTTATTTCGTCGACCGCTTCACTACCCTGGCGATGCGGTTGCACAAAGAAACCGCGCAACTCGCTCGCAAACGGCTATTCCTTGGCGCCTTGCTCACGCTACTCGGAACGCTCGGCTACTATGGCACCTACGCCTACGTAATCTACGAGACCGTCGCAGGCGTCTTGACAATCGGCATGCTCACTTTCCTGGCTGGCGCGATCGCCGGCGCAAGTTCCAATATCCAACTGGTCTTTTCAACCTTCTCCACCATCGCCGATCAAGCCCTTTTCGTTGGCGACCTTCTCGACTTTTTCGCGGTCAAGCCAAAGATCTCAACAAAGGACAACGCCCTCCCGGTGCCGCGCCCGATCCGGCAAGGATTCGAATTTCGCAACGTTTCCTTCGCCTACCCGAATGGCCGCCAGGTGTTGAGCGGCGTAAGTTTTAAACTCGCTCCTGGTGAGCGGATTGCGCTCGTTGGCGAAAACGGCCAAGGCAAAACCACCATCGTTAAGTTGATCACCCGTCTTTACGATCCGACCGACGGACACATTCTCCTCGACGGAATTGATCTTCGCGAATATGACCAGGAAGATGTTTGGCGCGAAATCGGCGTCATCTTCCAAGACTTCATGCGCTACGACCTTACCGCCACCGAAAACATCGCAATGGGCCGCATCGAGGAAAAAGACAACATTTTTCGGATTCGCGCCGCCGCGCAGAAAAGCCTCGCGGAAGACGTCATCCGCAAACTGCCGAAGGGTTACGACCAATTGCTCGGCACGCGCTTTGACGGCGGCAGCGACCTCTCCGGCGGCGAGTGGCAAAAATTGGCCTTAGCGCGCGCCTATCTACGCGAAGCGCAAGTCCTGATTCTCGATGAACCCACTGCTTCGCTCGACGCTCGTTCCGAGCACGAGGTATTTGAACGCTTCGCCGAACTTACGCGCGGCAAAATGGCCATGCTGATTTCGCACCGTTTTTCGACCGTGCGCATGGCCGACAGAATTTTTGTTTTGCAAGGCGGCAGAATCGCCGAAGAAGGCCCGCACGACCAGTTGATGCAGAACGGCGGGCGGTACGCAGAGATGTTTGAGCTGCAAGCGGCGAGCTACCGGTAACCCTGGGGGAAAGAAAGGTCATGGCAACCAGCTTTGATTTGATATTGAACCTGCGCAGTGCGCGTGAATGGAGTAGTGCGCTTGAAGACGCCGACACCGCATCGCAATGGACGAATTCCGCCGCTGCTGATCAGTCCGGCCACCGCATGGAACGGATTCTCACGGCGGCAAGGCTTGACGGCCTGCGCGCTCAATCGAAGTCCAGCCGTAATGTCGTATCTCCATTGCGCGACGATCTTGCTCTACAGGAAGCCCAGATCGGCCGCGCCGTTCAATTTCTGCAACGCCGTCAAGCTGCTGGCGCATTTCTCGAAGAAGAATGGCGCGCCCTCACCTCCAATACCAAAGTCCTCGAAGAGAGTATGGCCGAAAGCCGCGCAGCTCTCTCTGACGCCGATGAACTCCCGATTCTTTCGTCCGGCTCCGGCGATGGCCGCATTCGCGCTCGCGTGGTCGCCGACCGCTTCCTGCAGTCTGCGAACTATCTTTTTGACCGGACCGAGCTCGTGGCATTTCTTGCTGCACTTCAGGAAGAAGTCGAACTTACCAACTCCGAGATTTCCGCACTGAAAGGATTCCTCAGCCAGGTCTTGCTTGAACAAGTTGCTGCTCACGCCCGCAAACTCGCCATGCCAGGGCGCAATTCCACGACGACGCAGAGCGAAGCGCCGCCGACTCTTCGCGCCGCGCTTGCCAGCCTGCGCTCTCTTGGCCTCACGGACTGGGACCAGCTATTCGTCGAGGTCAGCCTCAGCGAACAGGCTCTTTGCCTCGATCCGGTCGGCGCATACCAGATCATGGAAAAGGCTGCGAAATCCGATTACCGCGCCATCGTAGCCGAACTCTCCCGCAAATCCGGAGAAAGCGAAGCCCAAGTCGCTCAGCGCGCTGTCAACTTGGCAAAAGAACCGAATCGCGGAAGAAACATCCGCGCGAATGAGCGTCGCTCTCACGTTGGCTTTTATCTAATCGGCGAAGGTCGTGCGCAACTCGAACGTTCTCTGGGGATGAAAGATTCTCTCTTCGCGCGCGTGGCAAAATTCATCAGCCGTTGGCCTGATGGTCTGTACATGCTCAGCATTGAGTTGCTGATGGTTGGCCTGCTCACCGCTGTGGTCATGGGCTCTGAGATTCGCGTTCCGACATTCCTGGTGGTCGCGTTTTTTCTTCTCCCGGCGGCTGAAAGCGCTGTGTCCATCGCCAATCAGCTGGCGGTGATGTTCGTCAAGCCTCGCGCGCTCCCCAAAATGGATTTCTCTCAGGGCATTCCCGCACCAAGCAAGACGCTCGTCGTGGTTCCCACTCTTCTGATGAACCGCGAACAAATGGAACGCGCTGTACGCGATCTCGAAATCCGTTTCCTGGGCAATCGCGACGCCAATCTCCATTTCGCATTGCTGACCGATCCTCCCGACGCCGCCGCACAGTTTGACAAACGCGACGAACTCGCTCCGGCATGCGCAAAATTGATCGACGAACTTAATCGTCGCTACGCCCAGGATGGCCGAGGCAGCTTTTTTCTTGTTTCACCGCAATCGCACTTACAACTCCGTCGAAAAAGCCTGGATGGGTTGGGAGCGCAAGCGCGGCAAACTGCTCGACCTGAATAACCTGCTTCTTGGCAAGCTTAACAATTTTTCCATAATCGCCGGCGACTATGCCTTGTTGGCCGGAATCAAGTACGTCATCACGCTCGATGCCGACACCCAGCTTCCGCGCGACTCCGCTCACAAACTGGTCGGTGCCATCGCTCATCCCATGCAACGCGCCGTCATTCATCCCGTGTCCAATGTCGTCGTCGAAGGTTACGGAATCTTGCAGCCCCGCGTCGGCGATCAGCATTCATTCCGCCAACCGCTCGCGCCTCGCTGCGCTTTTTTCCGGAGACTCCACCTTCGACGTGTACACCCGCGCAGTTTCCGACGTTTATCAGGACTTGTTCGCGGAAGGCAGTTTCACCGGGAAAGGTATTTACGAAGTGGAAGTTTTCCAGAAAGTGGTCGAACACCGCTTCCCATGCAACGCCATCTTGAGCCACGACATGATCGAAGGCTCTTACGCGCGCGCTGGCCTGCTTTCTGACGTCGAAGTGATCGACGACTACCCTTCCCGCATCGCTGCCTACAGCAAGCGCAAACACCGCTGGGTTCGTGGCGACTGGCAAATTCTGTTCTGGCTTTTCCCGCGTGTACCGGACTATTTCGGCCACGTCGTTCGCAATCCCATCAATCTGATTTCGCGCTGGAAAATTCTCGACAATCTCCGCCGCAGCCTCACTGAAATCTCCATGCTGGCGATTCTGGTAAGCGGCTGGCTCTTCTTGCCGGGCAAAGCGGTCTATTGGACCCTGGCCACGCTGGCCGTTTTTGCGATGCCCAGCTATCTGCAATTCGTGCTTACCTTTCTCCGCAGCGGAACCGCCAAGTTCACCACGCACTTTTGGAAGAGCTGGTTTTCCGATTTTGCTGCCGCCAACGCGCACCTTTTGATGCGCCTGGTTTGCCTACCCCAGCAAAGCATGGTGACACTCGACGCCATCGTTCGCTCTGCAGTCCGCATGGCCGTTACTCGACGCAAGCTGCTTGAATGGGAAACCGCCGCCGAAGCCGAAAATGGCGGCGAAAAATCGAGCCCCGTGGATTTGTACTTGAAAGCGACTCCATGGCTCACCCTCATCTTCGGCGTATTTCTCGCCGTTGATCGTCCCGAATCCTTCCTGGTCGCTTGGCCCATCTTGATTCTCTGGGGTAGCTCGCAGGCGTTCTGCAATTGGCTCGACCAGCCCTTGCCGGAAGACGGCCTGCGCATTCAACCGCGCGAAGAAGGCCTGCTGCGCAATTCCGCGCTGCGCACCTGGAGATTCTTCCGCGAATTCAGCAATGAACGCGAAAACTATCTGATCCCGGACATTTTGAAAGAAGAAGGCGCACTCATTGCGCACCGTGTCTCGACCACCAACTTGGGATTGCTTCTCAATGCTCGCATTGCTGCGCTCGACCTGGGCCACCTGAACGTCCAGGAATTCATCAACGGTACGCAAAATACTCTGGCCACCGTCCGTCGCTTGGCCAAGTCCCACGGTCATCTTTACAACTGGTACGACACCCGGACTCTCGAACCGGTCGGCGATCCGTTTCTCTCCACCGTGGACAACGGAAATCTCGTCTGCTGCCTCTGGACCCTCAAGCAAGCCTGCATCGAGGAATCAAGGCGTCCGATTTTCCGCCGCGAACTCTGGAACGGCATTCTCGACCACGCTCGCCTCATCAATCAGCTGGCTTCTACCAAGGAAGTTCGCAAGGCGCTTCGCTCACTCGAAGACTGCATCAACCTGATGGGTGCCGCGCCTTTTGAATGGCTCAATGCCGTTCCTGCTCTGGAACGCTCGGTCGCGTCGCTCATTGAAGCCGCTCGCCATTCCGCTACTTCCTCCGACGAGTTGCAGTGGTGGCTCGCCGAAATGAACGTTCGTTTGTCCGCGCTCGAAAAACTGAGTGTGCAATTCGCTCCGTGGGCTTCGCCGAAGTTCCGCAATCTTCGCGTCGCTCAGGACCAACAAGCCAAATGGCTTGCCGACCTAAATCTCGCGAACTCCGAACGCATCTATCTGGAGGTGGAGGACTCGCTCCAGAACGAATACCGCGATGCCGCTCACGAAGGTACGGCGGAGAATACCTCGCGCGAATTATTGCGCGAAGCTCTCGCCTCCAGCCGCGAATCGGCTTCTGCGGCATCCGCTGCCTTGAAAGATATCGCTAGCTATTCCGACGAGCTGGCCTCCGGCATGGATTTCTCGCTGGTTTACGACGCTCCTCGCAAACTCATCACCATCGGCTTCGACGCCGCCAAAAATGCGGCCAGTGAACATCATTACGACCTTCTTGCTTCCGAAGCTCGCGCAGCCGTTTTTGCCGGCGTGGCCAAAGGCGAAATCCCGCAGGAGTGCTGGTTCCACCTCGACCGCTCTCATGTCCAATTCAAGGGCGAAGCCGTCCTGCAATCCTGGACCGGCACCATGTTTGAATACCTTATGCCTTCGCTCTGGATGAAGTCGTCCCCCGGCACGCTGCTTGAAACCAATATGCGCAGCGCCGTTCGCGCGCAACGCAAATACGCGAAGCGCTTCTCGATTCCCTGGGGCATTTCTGAATCTGCGTGCAGCCTTCTGAGCGGCGATGGCCACTATCACTATTTCGCGTTCGGCGTTCCCGCTCTCGCTTTACACCGCCCGGACGAAGAGCGCGTCGTTATCTCGCCGTATTCCACGTTCATGAGTCTGATGACCGGCACTTACGATGCCCTCAAGAATCTGCAAAGACTCAAGAAACTTGGCGCGGTCGGCGAATATGGTTTCTACGAGGCTCTCGACTACGGCCCCAAAGCAACCATCCACCGCAAGCGATTCACGATGGTCCGATCCTGGATGGCCCATCACCAGGGTATGTGCCTGCTATCGGTCGCCAACATCTTGTGCGATTCCGCGATTCAGCGCCGTTTTCACGCTGAGCCACAAGTCGCCGCTACCGAGCGCATACTTCACGAACGCGCCATCATCGCCGAAACTCTTGACGTCGCAAAAGCCAAGCGGCAACGCAAAGCGGAAGCCCTGCTTACCGAAGGGCAAAGCGTTCTCAATCCCAGTTACTGGAACTCCAAAGATAAAGCCGAAACCACGGCCTGAGTTCTTAGTTATGTTTTCTCGCCCACATGTTGTGCGCGCAGACAAACTTACTTTTAGGAATTCTTAATTCGCGAAATTGCTTTTTCGTGAATATTTCGAGCCTAGCGCGGTGCTCGCTACAACCGTTCCGCGAATTTTCCACAACCCTGAATTTCCTTTTCACAATCGTTTGACAAATCCCTTTCAACGCTCCAAAATCTCTATGGCGAACAAAAAGCGAAACTAACGATCCGCTTCTCGCCTTTTACGCCCATGTCCAGATCCTCCGCTCTCCGTCTCCACGTCGAGTCCGCTCTTGCCGGACGCGTCTCCTCCCCTTTCCGTTTTCAGCAGCCTCAGCCCATCTCCGCTTCTGTCGGAATCCCCGCTCTAGATCGACTCGCGGGCGGACTTCCCCGCGGTAGCCTCACTGAAATTTACGGCGCGCTCTCTTCCGGCATCGCTTCTCTGCTTCACTCCGCTTTAGCCGCGCGTACCGCTAACTCCGAATCCTGCGCTCTTGTGGATGCGCAAGACTCCTTCGATCCCGCCTGCGCGCAATCCGCCAGAGTTTCTCTTCGTCAATTGCTCTGGGTTCGCTGCCGCAATCTCGATCAGGCGCTTCGCTCCGTGGATTTGCTCCTTCACGGCGGTGGCTTCAGCCTGGTCGCTGTCGATCTCACTTCCGCTCCGGCGCGTCTGGTTCGCCAGGTTCCCTTGAGCTTCTGGTTTCGCCTCCGTCGCACCGTGGAAAATACTTCCACCATCCTTCTCGTTCTTTCCCGCGAATCCAACGTTAAAACCTGTGCGGGTTTGGTCCTCCGCATGGAACGCCAATCCGCTCGCTGGTCGCTTGATCCTCGCTCCTATCCTTCGCGCGAGTTTCACACTCCTTCTGCCTTGCTCAACGAATGGACCACCGCCGCTGAAATCATTCGCTCCGATTCGCGCCGCAAAAATATCTCTTTCATCGATCGCGCAAAAAATCATGGCACCTTCAACCCAGACCTCATCCACTTCGGCTTGCGCTCTCATCACTTTCTTCCCGCTTCTTCTTCGCCGGATTCTCTACCAAACCCTTTACCAGACCCTTTACCAGAAAGGACGCAGAACTTTGGCTGAGCCTTCCCATCTCGCCGTGTTCATCTCATTTCGCCATGTCGCTGCTGCTATCTGCAAATTCATCATCATCGTCGTCGCAATCTTTTGCTGCCGTCTTCGTCCCCAATTTTATTCTGCAATCCATCGCACGCTCCGAGCCGGAGCTGCACGCTCAGCCTCTCGCCATCATTGACGGCCATCCGCCCACTTATCAGGTCGTCGCTCTCAATCGTCTTGCCGAACTTCTCGGCGTCGTACCCGGCATGACCAAAACCGCCGTCGGCCAGTTCGCGCAAGTCACCATCCGCTCGCGCTGCCACGTCCGCGAAGAATCCGCCCACGCCGCTCTCCTGGACGTCGCCTGGTCCATCACGCCTCGTGTGGAAGACGCCGCTCCGGACACGCTTCTCCTTGATCTCTCCGGTCTCGCCTCATTGCACGACAATGAGAAGGCAATCGCGCACCAACTCGCCACGCGCGCTTCCACGTTCGGCATGAACATTCACGTCGCCATTTCCGCCAACGTCGAAACCGCTCGCATCGTCGCTCGCGCTCTTCCCGGACCTACCATCGTTCCCGCTGGCGAAGAACGCCGCTTCCTCGAATCGCTTCCCATCAGCATGCTTTCCCCCAGCGCAGAACTTGCCGGCGTCTTCGATCGCTGGGGCGTCGCTACCTGCAAGGCGCTCGCCTCTCTTCCCGTTCTTTCTCTCTCTGAATGTGTCGGCCAGGAAGGAGTTCTACTCCACGCCATCGCCAGCGGCAAAGGCACGCGCCCGCTCATCCTCGCCGAACCCACGCAGCACTTCGAAGAATGGCTCGAACTCGATGAACCCATCGACGATCTCGAATCGCTCTCTTTTCTCCTCGGCCGTCTTCTCGATCAATTGTGTGCTCGCCTCTCTGCTCGTTCTCTCGCCGTCGCCGCCGTTCACATGGTCTTCGAACTGCAGCCTTCCTTCGACAACGCCTTCGATACCGCGCGCGATCTTCTCCGCATCAAGCCCGCTCCGCGCACTTTTTCCAGCACTCTTGAACTTCCCGTTCCCACGCGTGACGCCAAACTCCTCCTCAAACTCCTTCGCCTCCGCCTGCAATCGCATCCTCCCGGCGCGCCAATCCAAAAAATCAAAATGAACGCGCAATCCTCTCTTTCCCGCGTCACGCAAGGTTCTCTCTTCGTTCCCACTGCGCCCGATCCCGATAAACTCGAACTCACCATCGCTCGCATCGCTGCCGTCGTCGGGGAATCCAATGTCGGCTCACCCCAGCTTCTCGATTCCCATCGCCTTGACGCATTTCACATGCGCAAATTTTCTGTCGTAGCTACTGAAGCCGCCGCGCCTGCCGCCGTCTCCGATTCGCAGCCAGCTTCGCAAAACATTGCCACCATCGCGCTCCAGGTCTTCCGCCCTCCTCTCTCCGCGCGTGTTCAGTTGCAAGGCAACAAACCGCTCTACGTTTTTTTTCAGGGCCGCTCCGGAAAAGTTCTCCACGCTTCCGGTCCCTGGCGCACTTCCGGCCACTGGTGGGAAGAACATCCCTGGCAGGAGGACGCCTGGGATCTCGAAATTCTTCTCTCCGGTGAATCGCCCGCACAGCGCGCCTTCTACCGCTTTTCCTACGACGGCCTGCTCGAAAAATGGTTCGTTCGTGGCATCTACGACTGAGCCCAACAACCAAGTCAATACAGCCGAGGAATCTTCATTGACCTATATCGAACTCCACGCCCGCTCCGCTTTCAGCTTTCTCGAAGGTGCCTCTGCGCCCGCCGACCTCGCATCTGCCTGCGCCAATCTCGGCATGCCTTCCATGGCGCTGCTCGATCGCGATGGACTCTACGGCGCTCCACAATTCTATTTGGCCGCTCAAAAAATCGGCATTCGCGCGCTAATCGGTGCCGAAGTCGCTTGCACGCTCGGCTGGCGCTTTCCTCTCCTCGTCACTTCCTCCGAAGGCTACAAAAATCTCTGCCGTCTCATCACACAAATGAAACTCCGCGCCGCAAAAGGCGAAGGCGCCGTCACACCAAACGAATTGCGAAACGCAAACTCCGGCTTGATCTGCCTCACCGGAGGTGACGAAGGCCCGCTCGCCCACGCTCTCCGCTCCAGCGGAAAAGATGCCGCGCGAAAAACCTTCCAACAACTCTGCGAACTCTTCGGCCGCCACAATGTTTATGTCGAACTCCAGCGCCACTTTTCCATCGAAGAAGAGCGCCGCAACCAGGTTGCCGTCGAACTCGCGCACAATCTGCATCTTCCCTTGCTCGCTACTAACGGCGTCTCTCACGCCGTTCCCGCGCAACGCGAAATCCTCGATGTCTTCACTTGCTTGCGCCATCATCGCGTTCTCTCGAGCGCCGGGCGCCTACTCGCTTTCAACAGCGAGCGCTATCTCAAATCTCCCGCGCAAATGGCCGCGCTTTTTTCCGATCTGCCCGAAGCCATCGCCAACACTTCCGAGCTCGCCTCGCGCCTCCAGTTCACTTTGAAAGATCTCGGCTACAAATTCCCGGTCTATCCCACTCCTGAAAATCAATCTCAGATGGAATTCCTCCGCCAGCGCACGTTCGAAGGCATGCTTTACCGCTACGGTTCGCAAAACGAAAAAGCCCGCCTTCAGATCCAACGCGAACTCTCTATCATCGAAAAACTCGATCTTCCCGGCTACTTCCTCATCGTCTGGGACATCATCCGTTTCTGCCGCGAAAAAAATATTCTCGTTCAGGGCCGCGGCTCCGCCGCCAACAGTGCCGTTTGCTATTCCCTCGGCATCACTGCCGTCGATCCCGTCGGCATGAACCTTCTTTTCGAACGATTTCTCTCTGAGGAACGCGGCGAATGGCCCGACATCGATCTCGATCTTCCCAGCGGCGATCAACGCGAACGTGCCATTCAATACGTTTACGAACGCTACGGCAAACTCGGCGCCGCCATGACCGCCAACGTCATCACCTACCGCGGCAAATCCGCCGCTCGCGAAATCGGCAAAGTTCTTTCTTTCGATCCGGAAACTCTCAATCGCCTCGCCAGCCTGGTCAGCGCGTGGGAATATACTGATTCGAACGATACCCTCACCCGCCAGTTCAAGGACGCAGGTCTTGATCTCTCGAATCACCGCATCCACAAATTTTTTGAGCTCACGCAAAAAGTGCAGGACTTGCCGCGCCATCTCGGTCAGCACTCCGGCGGTATGGTCGTCTGCCAGGGACAACTCGATTCCGTCGTTCCCCTCGAACCCGCCACCATGCCCGGCCGCGTCGTCGTTCAATGGGATAAAGAAGATTGCGCCGACATGGGTATCATCAAGATCGATCTGCTCGGCCTCGGCATGATGGCTGTCCTTGAAGACTCCATCAAATTAATCCGTGCTCACAACAAAGTTGCAATCGATCTCGGTCATCTTCCCCAGAACGATAAAGCCGTCTATGCCGCCCTTCAACGTGCCGACACTATCGGCCTCTTCCAAGTCGAAAGTCGTGCGCAAATGTCCTGCCTCCCGCGCCTCAAGCCAAAAAATTTTTACGATATCGTCGTGCAGGTCGCCATCATCCGTCCCGGCCCCATCGTCGGAAAAATGGTCCATCCTTATTTGAATCGCCGCCAGGGCCGCGAAGCCGCCGAAAGCCTGCATCCTTCGCTTGAATCCACTCTCGCCCGCACTCTCGGGGTTCCTCTTTTTCAGGAGCAACTTCTCCGCATGGCCATGATCGCCGCCGGTTTTTCCGGCGGTGAAGCCGAAGAACTTCGCCGCGCTTTCGGCTTCAAACGCTCCGAAGCCCGCATGAAAGAAGTCGAAATCAAGCTGCGCCGCGGCATGGACTCGAAAGGCATCACCGGCGAAACGCAAAATAAAATCATTCAGGCCATCACTTCGTTCGCTCTCTATGGATTCCCGGAATCCCACGCCGCTAGCTTCGCTCTCATCGCCTATGCCAGCGCTTACCTGAAATGCCACTATCTGGCCGCGTTCACCACCGCCATGCTCAACAATCAGCCCATGGGTTTCTATCAGCCCGCCACTTTGATCAAGGACGCGCAGCGTCATGGCCTCAAATTCAAGCCTATCGACATCACCAGCTCGCAATGGGAGTGCACCATTGGCGAATCTTCTGAAAATTTCCCCGTTCGTATTGGCCTTCGTTACGTCAAAGGTCTGCGCAAATCCACCGCGCTGCAGATTCTCGAACAGCGCAACCTGCATCCATTCGCATCAATCGAAGACTTGAAACAGCGCGTTCCCGCAATTCAGAAAGACGAAATGCGCGTCCTCGCCAGCATTGGCGCTCTCAATTTCGTTTCAAACAAAAATCGCGTTCATCGCCGTAGTGCCTTGTGGCAAGTCGAACGCGCCGGCCGCTCCGCGGGCGAGCTCTTCGAACAACATCTCCGCGCCGAAGATGCCGCTTCCGATTCTCTTTTCTCTCCGCTCGATCAAATGACCAGCGAAGAGCGTCTGGTCGCCGATTTCCACGGCACCGGCCTCACCGTCGGTCACCATCCGATGGCTCACCATCGCGCCGAACTCAATGTCCAGAAAGTAATTCCCGCTTCGCATCTCGCCAAACTTCGCGACGGATCGCTCGTTCGCGTCGCTGGCGCCGTCATCGTTCGCCAGCGTCCGGGCACCGCAAAAGGCTTCGTCTTCCTCAGCCTGGAAGACGAAACCGGCATCGCCAACATCATCATCACGCCGCAACTTTTCGAAAAAGATCACACCGTCGTCGTCCACAACTCGTTTCTCATCATCGACGGCGTCTTGCAAAATCAGGACGGCGTCATCTCCGTAAAAGCCGGCATCATCAAGCCTCTCCATCTCTCTCAAGCTGCCGCACCTTCTCACAATTTTCATTAAGACTTTCTTCATTCACTCACCTTCGCTAAGATGCTCGCCATGTCAAATCATCCGAACCGTCGCACGTTTCTCATCGCCACCGGCGTAACCGCGCTCGCTTCCACGCGCGTCTTCGGCGCCAACGACACCCTCCGCATCGGCGTCATCGGCGCCGGCGGCCGCATGAACGATCTCCTGAACGCCGCCGAAAAGGTCGGCCCCTACCAGATCGCCGCCGTCAGCGATGTGTATGCACCGCGCCGCGACGCCATCAAGGAGCGCTCCAAAGGTACCGCCACCACTCACACGGACTATCGCGAAATTCTCCAACAGCCGGACATCGACGCCGTCTTCATCGCCTCTCCCGATCATTGGCACGTCCGCATGGCAATCGACGCCGTCGCCGCCGGCAAAGACGTCTATCTCGAAAAACCCGTCACCCACACGCTCGACGAAGGCGCCGCGCTGACCAAAGCCGTCCGCTCCGGCAAACAAATTCTGCAGTGCGGCATGCAACAGCGCAGTTGGAGCCACTTCCGCGACGCTGTCGATCTCATTCAGGGCGGCAGCCTCGGCCGCGTGGTTCAAATCCGCACTTACTGGTGGCAGAATTATCAATCCTCCGCGCCGCATAAGCCCGTCGACCTGCAATCGCTCGATTGGAAACAGTGGCTCGGCGCCGCTCCCGATCAGCCCTTCTCGGCTGAAAAATTCTATCGTTGGCGCTGGTTCTGGAACTTTGGCGGCGGCGCCATGACCGACCTCTTCACCCACTGGATCGACGTCGCTCAATGGGCCATGAAATCCGATCAGCCTCGCAATGTAATGATGCTCGGCGACAAATACATGTTTGACCAGTGGGAATGTCCCGACACCGTTCAAGCCGCTCTCCGCTACCCCAACTTCGACGTCGTCTATGAAGGCATGATGGCTTCATCCATCGACGACGGCGGCCTCGAATTCCGTGGCACCGACGCGACTCTCAAAATCAATCGCAGCGGATTCACCGTTTACCACGAAGGTGTTCCTGCCCGAGAAAATCTCGTCCTAAAAGCCGACAGCTTCCGCGACGGCACCATCTCTCACATGCAGAATTTCTTCGATTGCATTCGCACCCGCAAAGAACCCAACGCGGGCGTCGAAACCGGCGTCTCCGCCGCGCGCGCCGGACAACTGGCCAACATGGCCTATCGCGGCACCGGCCAGCTTTCCTGGCCCAAGGATTCTCGTTAAGGAGTCCTAGCACTTCATGGCGCGTCCAGCTCTACCAAAGACTGGGCGAATTCTCTTCTGGGGTGTCGTTGGGGCGCTGGTTCTCGCACTGGTCCTCGGCCTCTATCTCGTCAGCGAAGATTCGATCTTGCTGGAGAATACGGCTCTCGAGTCCTCGCCAAGTACGCCGCGACCTCGTGATCCGCTACGTCACCAAGGCGCAAAACCGCTTCGCCACCCGCGCACGCCTGCGCCGCGAATTGCTCTCCATCCTTCAACTTCATTGACCGCCAGTTTCCGGTTTATAAGTAACTCACACAGGCTATTACCACGGCGTCCATTTAGCGTTAAGATGACCGACGCACGCTTATCTTTGATGGGAGCGACTTCTTTCGTTCGTTCTTATTTTCGCCAATTTCCAAGGAGACGAGTCAGCCATTATGCGCACCCCAGCCATCGCAGCCGCTCTTCTGTTTCTTCTTCCCTCTGCTTTTGCGCAGGACAAGAACGATGGGCCCACTAACGAGAAAGCGCAAAAAACCTACAAAGACGCGCAGAACTCTCTGCATGATCATCGACGTGAAGCTGCTCTCGATCAGTTCAAAAAAGCCGATAAGCAGGACGGCGGTAATTGTCTGGGCTGTCAGAAGCAAATGATTAAGTACGGTATCGAACTCGGCGATTGGAAAACCGCTGAACTCGGCGCCGAGGAAATAATCGCGGGCTCAAAAACCCCCAGCGATGTCGCCATCGCCCACTATCAGTTCGCGCAAGTCCTCATGCAGGAAGGTTTTGACAAACACAAAGACGAATTCTTCAGTCGGGCCCATGACGAAACTACCAAGGCGCTCGCCGCCTATTCCAATTTTCCCGATGCGGTTCTTCTCGACGGCAAAACGCTCTCGTATTTAAAGCAGGACGACGCGGCCAAGGCCAGGTTCGAACAATTTGTAAAAATGCGTCCCGCCGACTCGCCTGACAAACAGCGTGCGCTTCGTTACATCGCTCGCCCCGAACTTGCCCGTGCCAGGATGGCTCCGCCCTTCACCGTCACCACCATCGACGGCAAGCGAGTCTCCATGGACGATCTGCAAGGCAAAGTCGTTCTAATCGATTTTTGGGCCACTTGGTGTGAACCCTGCCGCGAAGCGCTTCCTCACATGATCAAGGTTGCGAAAAAATTCGAGGGCCAGAATCTCGTCATTCTCAGCGTCAGCCTCGATTCCGACCAGCAAAAATGGAAAGATTTCATCGCTAAAAACGAAATGTCCTGGCCGCAATATCGCGACGGCGGCTTCACCGGCCCGGTTTCGAAGAGTTTCAACGTAACCGCTATTCCGCACACTTTCACGATCGACACCGACGGCGTCCTCCAGGAAGAACACATCGGCGACGCATCTATCGAGGGCAAACTAAAAAAGCTTCTGGCCCAGTCCCGCGACGCTCAACCGGCCATCGCGCCAGCAAAATAACGAAAAAATTAAGCGTCGAGCCCCGTGTCTTCCAGAGCGATTGCCTGGAGCATGCCCGCATAACCAATTCAGCGCAAGGTGCCGCTCCCGCACGATCAAGCCCCGGGGTGGAGAACTCCTCGCGAGTGGCATCGCGATACGCTTTCCCCATTGACTGTTCTTGCGAGATGTCGAGCACCCCGCTTAGAGGAATCTTCGCTCGCCATTCGTCGCCCATTTCCGGAGCCCGGCGAACTTCAGGCGTGCAATCTGGACCCGCGTCGGGCGACTAGAAATCATTTCCGAGGCGATTCCGCTCTTCTTGGCCCCATTTCTCTTTTTCCGGCCATAAAATCTCTCGGCGGGCTCGCTCGCCCCCTTCCAGAGACGTGAATCATCAGAATTGCGCGCCATCGCTGCACGTGCATTCGGCGGCCAACTTTTTCCTTTGAACTATCAAAACATTCCCTCCGAAGACTATTACAACCTCGGTAAAACTCAATATTCGATTCGGAAGCATGGTCCTTGCTCCCGCGCCTGAAGCGTGAGCGGATACGAATCATCGTGTGTTACTTTTGATGGCACATGCTTTCTCGGCTGAAGCCCAAACACACCTTCGCGCTGGCGATTTCGCTCGTGCTCGTCAGCGGCTTGCTGGCTGGATTCACGATTTTTCAACTCTCTGCCAGCGAAAAGTGGGTTCGTCACACCTACCGGGCCTTGGTGGACGTCGGAAGAATTCAATCCAATCTCGCCAAAGCGGACCACGTCCGCAGAATCGTTCTTGAATCTCCCGGCAATAATTTTGATAAAGACTTCGAATCTGCCCGCCAGCAGCTGATTGCCGACATGGATGATCTGCAGCAACTTACTGCGGACAACCCCGAGCAACAGGCCAACTGCATCGAGTTGCGAAATTCTGTGAACACTCGTATCGAATTGCTCCAGCAGTCGATGCAGGCCGGAGGTTCTGTCGATTCCGAATCGCAACGCGCCATTTCCGATACCATTGTTCGCAAAGCTTTTGAGACTTCCGAAATCTCCGATCGCATGGAGCTAATTGAACAACGCCTTTTGGAACGGCGGCGCTCCATCGCTTCCGGGTTGTACATCGCAATTGTTGTCATCCTAATTCTCGCGTTCGCACTTTCGCTCTTTCTGTTCAGGATGTATTACCGGATTTTGTCCGCAGAACTAAATGAACGCAAAGTCGCCGAAGAGAACGCGCAATCTCTAAGCACCGCCTTGATGCGCGTGCAGGATGAAGAGCGCCGAAAATTCTCGCGCGAACTTCACGATAGTCTCGGTCAAATTTTAGTCGGCGCGAAAATGGTCGCTGTGGAAGTCGCGAAAGCCATTCCTGGCAATCCCGCAGTTGCCGAATTACAAACGATTCTGGACGAAGCTTTGAAGGAAACCCGCACGCTATCGCATTTGCTCCATCCACCTCTTCTCGACGAAATCGGATTCGTTTCCGCCGCTCGCTGGTACACCGAAAGCTATTCCGAACGCACCGCTATTCCCGTCGATTTTCAGTGCCCGGAATCCCTCCCCGAAATTCCCAAGAATCTCGAACTGGTCATGTTTCGGGTGATGCAGGAATCTCTAACCAACGCTCACAAACATTCGAAAGGCACCCAAACTACCGTGCGCGTCTCCGTTCGAGGCGGATCGATTACTCTGGACGTGCAGGACAATGGAATCGGAATTCCGTCCGAAAAGTTGGACTCATTCCGGGCGCAGGGCGTCGGCGTGGGTGTCGGCTTGGCCGGCATGAAGCAGCGCGTGCGGGAGCAAGGCGGCTCGCTGGAGATTAGTTCCACCCGCGATCTCGGCACTTCCGTTTCCGTAACTTTTAATTTGGGATCGCCTGCCCCGATGGCGAAGCACGCGGCGGCAAGTTCAGAAGCTGTGTAAGCTAATTCCGAGAGGATGTTTTTGAGGCAAAGCGACTCAGTGCGTGGTCTCAAGCAACTCGTTCACTTGCTTCAACAAAGTGGCTAACCCGTCGCTTTTCGAAATCGTTGCGGATACCCCCGCGTTCGCCGCGTCAGCCTTTCCCAGTACATTCTGGTGCGTCGTAAACAACACGATTGGCAGTTCCGGCCGCTTCTTCTTCAAAGCTCTGCTGGCGTCCAAGCCGTTCATCCTGGGCATCGAAAAGTCCATTACTACGAGGTCAGGCTCCACGGAATCGGCCTGTTCGATGGCCTGAATTCCGTCTCCTGCTTCGTAAACGACATAGCTGTTATCCAATTCGAAAGCCTGCTTCAGTTTCGACCGCACGAATTGGTGGTCGTCTACGACCAGGATTCTCTTTGTCATGGATGACTAACCAGCTACTTAGCGTAGGTTTAGGGCGCACGAGTCGCAATACAGGATTCAGAGTACGGAACTCTTATTAGAAACCTTGTATGCTCATTGTCAATTAAATGCTGGGAAGTAGTTAGCAATCCCGCAACTCCGAACCGTAAACTTTGTTGGAGGCATTTATGCCGAATCTCGGAATCTTGATCGCTGACGATCATGAAGTGGTGCGAAAAGGCTTGTGTTCGATTTTGCTGGAGCAACCAGGCTGGCAAATCGTGGCGGAAGTGGCGGATGGCCGCGATGCGGTCGAAAAGAGTCTCGCGCTGAAGCCCGACGTTACCATTCTCGATATCGGTATGCCGCATTTGAACGGCCTTGAAGCGACGCGCCAGATTCTCAAGAAAAATCCCGAATGCAAAATTCTGATTCTCACCATGCATCAGTCTGACGCGCTGATTCGCGAAGTCCTCGATGCCGGGGCACGCGGTTACCTCCTGAAGTCCGACGCGAGCAGGGACTTGGTGTCAGCGGTGGAAGCGGTACGGCGCGGCAAGACGTTTTTTACCGCGCGCGTAGCTCAGATGGTTCTGGACGGTTATTTGGATCGCAAGCCGGTGTTGCAGAGCACTGCGACGCGCAAGAACATTCTCACCGGGCGGCAACGGGAAATCGTACAGCTTCTGGCAGAAGGAAAGAGCAGCAAGGAAGTTGCCGTAGCGCTCAATCTCAGCGTGAAAACGGCGGAAACACATCGCGCAAACATCATGCGACGGCTGGATCTTCACTCCATCAGCGAGCTTGTGCTGTACGCCGTCAGGAATAATATTATTCAGGCTTGATGCTTTCACGAAACCCGCATCGGATAGTTCCAAACATAAAACATTAAACTGAGTTTTGCTGAACCACGTTATCATCGCCTCCGAGGAGATTAACTTGCGACGTGTTTCAAGTCAGTTTGGCGCTATCACCATGTGCCTTACACTTCTCTTTTCCTGCGGTGCCAAAAAAGCGGCGCAACAACTGACCGCGTCCGTTCCTGAAAACTATTCTGGAAAAATACGCATCGACGCCTGCGATCCCAAAGGGCAGGATGACAATATCGCGATCAGCGAAGCTGGCGGCGGAACGACGTCGATCTGCTCGGTGACCGACGATTTCAAGTTGCTGATCGCGCGCGGGCCGCAGAAAATCCAGGTTGCCGCAACTGTCAACAAAACCGGAGACAATATCTTGACCAGCGTGGTTGCCGAGATTCCGGCTACTTCCCCGGCGCATCTCTCCGAGGCCGGCGCGAAGAGTTCCCGACAAAATTAGTATTAGTACCGCCTGCGAATCTCACGCCGGGCGCAGCAATTCCCATACCAGCTGGCGGTAACAAACTGAAATAAGCAAGCGGAGGAGTCCCTAAATACGGGAATTGGCCGCAGAGCGGTTACAGGGATTTTGTACGGGATTTGAGGGTGCACTAGCCTAGTCGCTAGCGCACCCTCGTTCATTGAGCCGCCGGAGAGTTGAGAGCGGCCCAATATCGCGGCAAAAGTACAGAGCGAAAAGCGTCTTTGCATTCAGAGTAAGGTCGCGCATGGGACTTCCCGAACGAACCTGCCAGAATCGTCTGGCCTTTAGATTTATGGGAACTTCTTAAACAATTTTTTCATCGCTGAATCGAGATTTTTCTGTTTCTTTTCAGCGCTGTCGCCGGGATTCAGTGTTTTTGTGGCGCGGCCGGTCCACACCAGTTGTTTTGTCGCAGGATCATACATATCCACGACGAGAGTACCGATATTGATAGTCGAGCTCTGCGCCGATGCCATCCCGCCGCCCCAGCGAAGTCCACCGCCGGTGCCGTAAGCATTCCATTCTTTTTCCTGGTTCAATGAAGGCTGATACCCGATGAGCAGATCGGCCTTTTCATCAGTTGTTTTCGTCAAACCCTTGGACGCAAGCTGGGTATCGATCGACTGCTTGATCTGTGCATCGACGATCTGGTTAAGCTTTTCAGCGCCCTCGACACTTATCCACCGGTATGTGTGGAATTTCGAAAAATCCGCCCCGGGCATTTTGTTGGTCGAAACATCCTGGGCCGAAGCCGCGCCGCACATTACGAGCGCTAGACTCAGCATCATTCCGATTCTCGTCAACTTATTCTTAATTGCATGCGACATTTTTGATCCTCTCTTGATGAAGCTTCCTGAAAATCCGAATTCGTCGTCCGGGCTTGCCCCGTAGCTACTCCCCAAGCCAAAGGCGGTCAACCGCGTCTAATTCCTGCAAGCTTCCATTTGTGGTTCGAGCGTCATACCCACGCGGACAGGGTGCAGGAATCATGTCTGTTCCGGATACTGGAGGTAACCGTCAAAACTAACGGGTCGCAGGCTCTACATCCATGCCACCCGTTCGGCACCCTTGCAGTTGCCAAGATGCTCAGATGCAAAAGTTTTTCATCACAAGGAAGTCGATGGAAAATCATAATTCGATAGGCCAAGGAAGGCGCTTTTTGCTAGAGTTAAGTTCTGCGCGTCGTGACATACATAAGTCCTGGTATGGATGCTTTACGGAATTCAGCCAGCCAACAACGGTTTTCTGTGCGCGTCTCCATCTGCAAGGCGGTGCGTCTCGCCCCAAGGCGCATTCGATAAATGGTTCCGCGACACAGGTTCCCTTCGACTGATTTGCGGGCATGAGGCGGTACGCACTTGCTGCATCGAACTAAATATTTCGCGAGCTACCTTCTATTTGGCTTCTCTGCCGTAAGTGCTGGTTTGGTTTTGGCCGTGCGACGGTTCCTGCCAACCCATTGGGAATCCTATAAATACTTGATTCTCGGCGGAATTCTCTTGCTTCTGCTGGAGACGCTGCTTATATCCGCGTTGCTGTGGCAGCGAGCAAGAATTCTGCGCGACATCAGGGATCGTGAACGCTCGGAAAATGTTCTTCGCGAAAGCGAACAACGCTTTCGGCTTGTTGCCAACAGCGCGCCGGTGCTTATTTGGATGTCCGGCCCAGATAAGCTCTGCAGTTTTGTCAATCAGGCCTGGTTAAAATTTACGGGCCGCACCGCCGAACTAGAGGCAGGCGATGGATGGGTGGGCGGGGTGCATCCGGCGGACGTAGAACGTTGCCTTGAAACCTACACCAAATGTTTCGACGCGCGGATCGATTTTGAAATGGAGTACCGGCTGCGGCGCTTCGACGGGGAGTATCGCTGGATAGTGGACTTTGGGTCGCCGCGTTTTGAAACGGACGGGAAATTTTGCGGTTATATCGGCTCGTGCATTGACATCACGGAGAGAAAGACCGCGGCAGCTTCGTTACAGTCGCTGAGCGGGCGCCTGATCCGCGCGCAAGATGAAGAACGCGCGCGTATTTCGCGAGAACTTCACGACGATCTCAGCCAACGATTGGCTCTACAATGCATTGATCTCGAACAACTGCGGGATATCCTGCCAGAGTCTCAGGTGAACGAACGGACCAAAGTCATGAAGGTTCTCAAAGGAACCAAGGAAATCTCCGCGGACATTCGATCGCTCTCGCACCAGCTGCACTCCAGTAAGTTGAGTCTGATTGGTCTCGCGCCGGCCATCGATGGTCTTTGCCGTGAGTTCAGCGGAAAGTACCCGCTGGCAGTTCACTTTTCTCAGCACGGCACTCGAATCAAGATTCCGGCGGATGTGGCATTGTGCCTATTTCGCGTCGCTCAAGAGGCACTTGGAAACGCGGCGAAACACAGCCATGCGCAAGGCGCCGATGTCGAGTTGATTACGAAACCGGATTCTGTGAGTCTTCGCGTAAGAGATGAAGGAAGTGGATTTGACTTCGCTTCCGCCGAACTGGGTTCTGGCCTCGGCTTAATCAGCATGAGCGAACGGCTGCGATTGGTTGGCGGGACGCTCTCGGTAAAGTCACAACGAATGTCAGGAACGGAAATTTTTGCAGAAGTGCCATCACTGGCGCCGACGAATGACACGCGGGAAATTTTGCTTGCCGCGAAAGGGATAACGTCTTGACCCGCCCTCGTATTCTGCTTGCGGATGATCATCAGATGTTGGCCGATGCCTTGAAGAGCATCCTTGAAGTGCGCTTTGAAGTTGTGGGCGTGGTCTCCGATGGTCGAGCCTTGTTGGATGCGGCTCACGCTTTGCGACCGGAAATCGTGGTTTTGGACATCGGCATGCCGCGTCTAAATGGACTCGACGCGGGGATCCGATTGAAGCAAGACTTGCCCAAAGTGAAACTGATATTTATGACCATGCACGAAGATCCATATCTGGTTGGGGAGGCCTTTAGAGCAGGAGCTTCGGCTTTTCTACTGAAAGAAGCGGCAGCTTCGGAGCTGATGAAGGCAATCGACCAGGTACTGAAGGGGCATACTTACGTGACTCCCAGTGCCGCCGCCGGCCTGGACCAAATCGCCTTGCGCGATCCGAGAGTTCGCGACAAAGCGCCCGAGCCAACGCAACGGCAACGGGAGGTAATTCAACTTCTGGCGGAGGGCAGGACCATGAAAGATGTCGCTTCTGAGCTCAGTATCGCCGTCCGTACAGTGGCCTGGCACAAGTACGCCCTCATGAGACTATTACAACTCAAGAACAACGCGGATTTGGTACAGTACGCCATTGAACATCGAATCATCGCTCGCCGCCAATCGCCCACCACCTAATAATAAATTGCTCTTCCCGGTAGTTCTACCTATAGGCGCGAACGCCTCGGCGGAATACCTTGGTTAAAACCTCCTCACTTGCGGACGAGCTGATCTCATTCACAGGAGTTCCATCTTCCGCCAGGCCTTTTCCGAAGGGCCTTGGGAGCGGAAGGGATCTAGAAGTATTGGATGGCCTTAAATGACGCAAACACGAATCCTGCTGGTCGACGACCTGAAGCCGGTTTTGTCGGCGGTTGCGGAACTCTTACGCGACCACTTTGTGATCGTAGGCATGGTTTCTCATGCATCGGAGGTCTTGAAAGCGGCCGAAGCCCTTTCGCCTGACGTAATTGTGATGGACATCTCCATGCCGGGTATCTCGGGCATCGACATAACGAAGGAACTTCGACTGCGCGGTAGTCAAGCCAGTATTGTCTTTCTCACAGTTCATGAGGATTCCGATATCGCGGCCACTGCCATGGCCGCAGGTGGCTCCGGCTACGTCCTGAAAGAGCTGATGGGCAGCGACTTAATTCCCGCAATACGAGATTCGCTTGCAGGACGTGTTTTCCTATCGAGTTTTCCTCGATAGTACCGCTTCAGACCCCGCGATCCGCGGGACGCCAGGCATACCGTTAGTTTTGACGGTTACCTTTTTTGAACGCTTCGACTAGTGTTCCGAAATTCCTGCGTTCGCCGCAGACGGTGCAATCGACCGTTTCGCCGCTGCCTGGAGCTAACAAATGAAGCGTTTTTTCGAAGTTTGTTCGGGATTCATCGGGACTTTAGCGACAACGCGGACTTGATGGCCGTGAGATACAACGAATGGGAACTTAGCTTGCAAGACGAACAAGGACGACCATTTCACCGGTACGGAAGTTCGACAACAGCCTGCTTGTGACCAATTTGCGAGCTGATCCGTGGGAGCGCTATCAATCTGAATCGATGCATTACGGTCGCTAGTGGAGAGACAAGCTGTGGACGATGGTCCCGGCGGTAAACATTGTGGGACAGTTCCTTACTACATTTAATGAGTACCTGCCAAGCCAGGCATGCGCATCCCTCAGCGCATCCCGGTTCCTCGAAGCCATTCAATCCTCAGCCGCGGGCGGCGGACGTTAATTTGATTGGTTTAAAACCAGTCGCTGCAGCGCAAGGTGGCTCGGGTAACCACGAATCGCGAAACCCGCGGTGTTTCAAATACGGCAGACCGATACTTACTGGAACAGAGGGAGAAAGCGTTCAATGAATAGTTACCAAAGATTCCTTTCGCTGACATTTCATGTCGCGCTGTCTGGTTTGTTGCTGGTAGTCGGCAGCGCTAACGCTCAGGAACAAACCAAGCCAACTCCAGTTGCAAAATCAGAGAGCGCCCCGTCTTCTGACGACGGATGGCACGCCGCTATCACTCCCTACCTTTATCTCGCAGGCGTGAACGGTACCGTCGGCGCGCTCGGTCATGAAGCCAGCGTGCATGCCAGCGCCGACGACGTCCTTTCCTACGTAAACATCGGAGCGATGGGCGCCTTAGAACTCCGCCACAACCGCGTGGTCATGCCAATCGATTTCATGTGGATCAAATTCTCGGATGAGAAAGCGCTCACGGTTGAGCAGGGAGCAGATTCGGTCAAGGTGAAGCTGAACCAGACGGTCTTCACTCCAAAAATCGGTTACCGCGTAGTCGATGGCAAAAGATTCAAGGCAGATGCGGTGTTCGGTATCCGGTATTGGTACCTCAAGAATTCGTTGGAATTACAACCGGTGCAGGTTGGCAATGAATTCTCAGATTCAGCCGGCTGGGTGGACGCAGTCGCGGGCGCGAGATTTGAGACTGCGCTCACTCCGAAAATTGTGATGACCATACTCGGGGACGCGGGCGGAGGCGGTGCCCGGTCCGACTATCAAATTGCCGGGCTACTGGGATTAAGGGTCAGCAGAAAAGTGATTCTGCAGGCCGGCTACCGGTATATGAGCGTCAACTACCGGCCGCAAAGCAGCTTTGTATTTGACCTTAACCAATCCGGTGCGGTGCTCGGTGTGACCATCAACTTGAAGTAAAAGTTTGGCGTGAGGAGCGGTAAAACCATGAAAAGGGCGCTTGTAACCACGGCACTATTTCTGGCGTTGATTGGCGTTTCGCGAGCGCAAGATCCGGGATGGCCGCGCCAAATTACCAAGCCAACCGGCACGCTGGTTTACTACCAGCCACAGGTTGACGAGTGGAAGGCTTTCACCGATTTGACCTGGCGCATGGCGTTCACATTTACTCCCTCGGGAGGAAAACAAACCGTTGGCGTGGTGGAAATGCAAGGTCACACGGCCATCGACGATTCCAGCAAGACGGTACTGATCAGCGACCTGAAAGTTCTTGGTACTCACTTTCCGTCGCTAGACGCCGCAACCGCTGCCCAAATGGGCGAGCGGCTGAAAACGTTCGTACCACCGGTGGTAACCATATCCCTTTTTCGATTGGTTGCTGTTTCGCAGAAACCGGAATCGTCCCCTGCTGTGCCGGTGCAAAACGATCCGCCCGCCATCGTCGTCAGCTACAGGCCGGCGGTTTTAGTGAGCGTCGAAGGGCAGCCGGAACTTGTTGCAATTCCAAAGACAAAAATGAAATTTGTGGTGAATACCTCATGGCCGCTATTTGTCGACGAGCAAGCCAACTATTACCTCCTGGTGGGGCAGCGGTGGATGACCGCCGGCAGTCTGAACGGTCCGTGGGCTACGGCGGTAAAACTCCCGAAGGAAATGTCCAAGATAACCGAAGACCCGCAGTGGGCCGCATTGAAGAAAGTGATTCCGCCTCCATCACCTTCTGGTGTTATTCCGATGATCTTCTACAGCAGTAAGCCGGCAGAAATTATTCTGTTCGACGGCAAACCCATTTACGCAAAAATTCCTGGAACTCATCTCGTCTACTCCACAAACACAGATAGCTACATATTCCTTGAAACTGACACGAACGAATATTTCTTTCTTACCGGGGGACGCTGGTTCCGGTCAAAATCTCTGCAAGGGCCTTGGAGCTTTGCCACCATGGATCTGCCCCCGGATTTCGCGCAAATTCCTACGGACAGTCCCGCATCGGTGGTTAGAGTTTCCGTGCCGGGCACTGATGAAGCGAAGGATGCCGTGCTGCTAGCGCAAATTCCGACGACGATGACGATCAACCCCGCCACTGCCGCGGCCAATGTCAAAGTGAGCTACGGTGGAGAGCCCCAGTTCGCGCCAATTACCGGTACATCGCTCTATTACGCCACCAACACTCAAGACAAGGTGATCAAAGTTGGCGACATTTACTACCTATGTCTGCAGGGTGTCTGGTTCATGTCCACCAGCGCACAAGGCCCGTGGTCAGTCGCGAGTTCAGTGCCGCAGGTCATTTATACGATTCCTTCGAGCTCACCGGTTTACAACGTCACGTACGTAACGCAGACCACCGTGAACAACACGGTCCAATCCAGCTATACCGCCGGATATATGGGTGCGTTCATCGTCGGCGCCGCTGTTGGAGCCGTCATCGCCAACGGCAGCGGTTACTACTATCCCCCGTACATCTACCACCCGCCTTACGGTTATCCAATTTACTATCCCTATCCCCATACTTACGGGTACGCCTACGGCACCGCTCACTACAACCCGTCAACGGGAGTTTACGGCGTTTCGCAAACCGTCAGTGGACCCTATGGATCGGCAACACGCGGAGCCGCCTACAATCCCTACACCGGAACCTCGGCCAGATACGGAAGCGTCTCAACTCCCTACGGCAGCAGGAGTGCTGGCCAGGCGTACAACCCCTACACCGGCGCTTACGGCGCCACCCGGCAAGGCAGCAGCCCTACCGCGCAGTGGGGGAGTTCTGCCGTTACTAAGAATGGCCAGACTGCTTACTCGCAACACTATTCCACCGCACAAGGCACCGTGGGATCGGTGCAAACTTCTTCGGGCGGAAAGGCTGTAGGTGCGAACACAGCCTACGGGAGTGCGGCTGCGGGCAAAACTTCGAATGGCGACATGTACGCCAGCAAGGACGGAAATGTCTATAAGAACACCGGCTCGGGCTGGCAATCCTACGACAACGGTAGCTGGAACAACGTAAACAAACCGGCATCGACCACCGCGCAGCAAAATGCACAAAGCTACAAGTCGTCCACCAACGCGCAGGGAACCGGCTCCACGAATCAGGCGGCCGCGCAACAAAGAGCGCAGGAATCTAAACAGTCTGGATCCTATCAGGGCAGCGCGAACCGCTCGAGTGAAGCTTCCTCTTCGCAAATGCAAGGCCTGCAGCAGGAAGCGCAGAACAGGCAGCGAGGAACGCAGCAAAGCGAACGTTTTCAGCGATCCGGTGGCGGCTACGGAGGAAGGCGTCGGTAGTGAATAAGTTTCCAACGGTAGCAATCTCATCGGGAAGGCACTGGGTCACGTTTTTGTTTGGCACAAATATTCTTTGCAATAACTTGAGGACGTTTTGGGAGAAAACATATGAAACCAAATCAGGTCAGAATTAATTTCACATTCGCTGCGCGTCACCTCTTGACGATTGCTGGCGCATTTGCGCTTCTGCTTGTCGCGCCGGCCTTCGGCCAGAACCCCGAATTACAGGAAAAAATTTCCGCTGTGAAACAGAATGTCGCGGAAAACAAAATGAAGTTGCATCAATATCAGTGGACCGAAACGATGCAACTGACCCTGAAAGGAGATCCCAAGCCACCCTCCACGAACCTATGTCAGTACGGACCTGACGGAACCGTTCAGAAAACCCTAGTCAGTCCTCCGCCCGAACCACCTTCCGGCGGCAGGGTGAAGAAAAGAATCATCGCCAAGAAAAAGGAAGAGATGAAGGATTATATGGGCGAAGTAAAGACTCTTCTTGCGCAGTACGTGCCGCCGGACCCCGCAAAAATCCAACAGGCGGTGCAAGCCGGGAAAGCTTCCTTAACTCCCATGGGTGGCGTGGTTAATCTGGTCTTCAAGGATTATGCGTTGGCCGGTGATCAGATGACTCTCACCTTTGATTCTGCAGCAAAGAAGATTACTTCCTTAAACATCAACACATATCTTGGCGAAGAAAAGGATGCTGTGACATTGCAGGTGCAAATGGCCAGCCTGCCCGATGGCACGAACTACACTCAGCAGTCCGTGCTCAATGCCACTGCGAAACAGCTCGTCGTGACGACTACGAACTCCAACTACCAAAAGTTGTAGTCCAGTTGCCGGTGTTTGACGAGTTGGGCATCTGGCGAGCTTCAGAGATTCCACATTAAGTGTGAGGCTTCGCATCCCTAATGACGAGTCGGAACGGCAGCTTGTACAGATTTGCGATGCGTCCAAAATTGGCGCCGGCGAGTTCGGTATCCACATCTTCGAAAGGAAGCGGATGAACGAGGCCCGCAAGAAATACCTCTAGGCGCTTCCTTTTGAATTCCCGACGCGAACTCTTTGCAACGCCGTACCAAAGTTCAAACAAGTCGACGGAAGACACGAAAACCTGCGCTCCTGCGTCCGTGGCCTTTTGAAATTTGGTGCGGACAGCAGGTGGCTTCCCATTGAAGAGCGCGATGCAAGCATTGGTATCAAGTAAAGTTCATTCAAAAATCTCGCGGCGGGGAGTGACGGGTTGATTGCGACGTTTGGCCACGAACGGTTCCGAGTTGAACCGATCCAGTTCATCAAACCATTTAGCTGCGTCGGGAATGAGCGATTTCAGCGGCACACCTTGATCAATACGCCGAATGCGCACTCGATCACCTTCGAAGCGAAACTCCTGCGGCAAGCGAACAGCTTGGCTACGTCCATTGCGGAATAGCTTGGCGATTCCGGTCTTGGCCATTGTGAAATCCCTTCCGAACACGGTATATACCAAAGATATAGATTCGCTAAGCGGTGGTCGAAGGTTCGAGACGTGAACGTTTCGATCCGAGATTCGTTGCGAAACCTCGTAGATTCGAAGTGTTTCCTGGAAGGTGCTCAATCGTTAATCAAACTTGTTCGTTTGTCCGGCGTGGAAGTGAGGGTAATTCAGTTTATCAACTTGAATTTTGTGAATCGCCCTGAGTGCTGCCGCGATTTCAGAGTGTTCGGCGTGGTTTGGCGAAGCTGCAAGCTCATTAAGGCGATAACGGATAGCGGCCTCGGCATCTAGGACTCGCCGTCGCAGGATTTCCGGCTGAATATCCGGCCTGAGTGTAAAGAAGACCTCTCTCCATGGCTGGGGCATGGCTCACCTCGAATTGTTGCGGGGCGACGAAGATTTTAATCGAGGGCGAATCGTAGTCAATCGGGACAAAAATGTACGAAACGACTTTGAAGAGGGATTTGGATATTGGTAGAAGCGAAAGGAAGTTCGGTGGGTTGTAGCGAAGCAAACACCGAGCTAGGCCGCTGAGCGGCAGAAATCCAGGCTCTCGATGGGCCTCGAGGTCCAGGCATCCAGAGAAGTGGCGTTGGACGAGAGCGCGAGTCGCGCCATGTCGGGAACTATCCGAGTGCCAGCTCATAATAAAAATTGGAAATCGGCGAAGCCCAGAGCTAAGTCCGAAATGCTACGATTCTCCTCGAATGAATCATCTAGCTCGCTACGAAATCACGTGCCCGAATTGCTGTGCCAGATTTGTGCCTTACAAGTTTGAGGGACGTAATTTTCGATGTCCCTCCTGTGAATTGTTGCTCGAACGTGTCCAGGGAAATCTTCCATATATGATGGCCTTGGCTGGTTCAATACTTGCTGGAGCTGTTGGCTATAAGTTGGGACTGCGGGGACTGCTACTCGGGGCAACGATCTTCTGCGGCTCCTTTCTAGGCGTCATAATATTTTCCTCGGTACTTTTTTACGTCCGCCCTCCGACTAAAGTCCGACCGAAGCCCAAATACAGCGACACAGAATTGCGATTGAAGTAGGAAATTCGGGTGCGCCGTTCACGGGGCGGGTTTTTTGTGCCATAAGCACAGTCTTTCTTGCCGTGTGGAGGCCGCGCACAAGCTTTGCCTTTCCTACAACCGCCGGAACTCTCTGAATCGCACTTGTCCGATAGCCGCTGCCGGTCCAGACGGTCGATGCAACACCATCTAATCCGTTGATCTGTCGATACTTCCCAGAGAGAACCGATCTATTTCGCTGTACTCGGCAAAAACCTAGCCAGGCTAGAGATTCGGCTAATTTAATCTAGCGAGCGATTTTAGCTCTGTTTTCAATGCGGGACGGGCTTAAGCCGAGTGTTGCGTCGACCCATTGATATCAACCGGATAACCGGAGATCAATTCAAATGGACGCTAACCGCGTTTATCGGGACCTGTGGGTTTCTGTTATATTTTAGGAATGCACTTCGACCCTCTCATACGACTCTGCAAAACGGTGGGTAGCACCAGCCGTGCAGCGGGGTCTTATAAACCCCGGTAAACGCCAGATCAGCGTGCCGGGAGGGGGCAGCACCCTCACCCACCACCATCAGCATCGTGAAACTCGATGGTTGATACTCCCATGCGAACGCGACGCGACAGCTATAAATCGCCATTTGAGCGTTGATCACACCCTGCGTCGTTTTCCCCCGCACGGGGATGCCTTGATCCACATTCCGCTGGTAAATAAAGAAACTTACTCCGATTGTCCAAGGCAGGACCACGAGAAGGTGCCACCACGATGGATTACGCCCGCCGAAGTACACCGAGACTATTCCATTTTGCCCGCGGCCGGACCCACGGCGGTCGCGAGCTTGGTCTCCGGGTCGATTCCGATCAGCGCCACCCCGCCCACTCCGCCGCGGCTGGCGGTAACCACGTGGCCGCGAGCCCTCAGGTCAGCCTGCACTCCTTCGGGCAGGGTGTTGGGGACAGAGAGACTGCCCAGGCTGGCGCGGTCCTGGCCAAAGGAACTGATGAAATGCGTCGTGGAGAAGCGCGGTGCCTTAAACGCCTCCTCGGGACTCATGCCGAATTCCACGTAATTGAGGATGACCTGGATGGCGGCCTGATCCTGTTGGTCGCCGCCAGCTACCGAGATCGCCATCACGGGATGGTCGTCATGGAAAAGCAGCGTGGGACTCAGCGTGATCCGCGGCCGCTTGCCGGGCTGAATGACGTTGGGAGTTCCCGCAAACGTGTTGAGGCTGCTGAGCCGGCTTCCGTGAATAATACCTGTGCGTCCGGCCACCCCGGCTCTGCTCGACAGGCCACTGGGAGTCGCCGCGATGACGTCCCCAAACTTATCAGTCACACACATGACGGTGGTTCCGCCATGCCAAGGGCCAGTGATAGTGGGCGGCTTGGTCGGTTTCATATTGTAAGGGTCGCCCGGCCGGAGCTCGAGAGAAGCCTTTCTCGGATCGATCAGCTCGCGCCGCATTTTGGTGTACAGATCAGACAACAGCTGCTGCATCGGCACTTTCACGAAGTTCGGATCGCCGTAATACTCATCGCGATCCGCCAGTGCCAGTTTCTGCGCCTCAATCACGGTGTGGATGTAGTCCGCCGAATTGAAACCCATCTTCTTTAGGTCGAAGCCCTCCAGTAGGCGCAGCGTCTGTGATAGATAGGGACCCTGCGTTAGCGGACCGGCCTTATAGACCGTGTAGCCACGGTACGTGGTTTTGAGCGGATCCACTACGGGAGTCTTGTGCGCGGCCAAATCCGCCTTGCGAAGGAACCCGCCCTTTTCGATGTACCAGGCTTCCAGCGCGTCGGCGATGTCGCCACGATAGAAGCGGTCGGAGACCGCTTGTAGTTTCTGCTGCCGCGTACCTTTCGCGGCCTTTTCGGACTGCACCAATTTGCGAAAAGTCACCGCCATATCCGCTTGCCAGTTCACGCCAGTTTCGATCCTCTCCCCGCTGCCGGTATCGATATACCAGCTGGGACCGCCGGCATCCAGAATGGCCAAAGTCGGCTGCACGACCTCCTCGAAGCTCTCCGTTCCGTAAAGTTTCAGTAGGGTGACCACCGCATCTATGGTGCTCGGCACGGCGGCTGCCTTGACGTCACCGTCAGGGATTCCGTTTTCCAAGTACCAGGCGATCGCTTTGGGGTCGCGAGGGGCCTCCCCTTGTCCCTCGAGCAGCTTCACGTTTTTCTGCTCGGCACTATAAACCAGAATGGGAATCTCTCCTCCCACGCAGAACGCGCCTACATAGGTTACGGATAGGGCCAGCAGAGTGGCGGCGCCTGCATCAGCGGCGTTTCCGCCGTGTTCCAGAATCTTCAAGCCCGCCGCAGTGGCGGCGGGCTTGCCGGAAACAACCACGCCCCGGCTGCCCGCGGCGATGCTCGGTCCCCGCAGGGTGACCGGCGTTTTGGTGGCCTGCGGCGAAGCGAAGGGCGCGAGAAAAAGGAGGCATGCAGTCGATATCGAAATGATTTTGCGCATAAGAGTTCAACTCCGTTATAGCGGATGGCATCCATAGCCGCGCATGTCATCAAGACTATATCAACTCTCATATCCCGCTCGAGTTCGATACCTCTAGCTCCCACTTGTCCGGGAAGCGCGTTTTTACCAGGAGCTAGCGGAACCTCGAAGAAATCGCACAACTCGGCAACTGAGGGACTATCGGTCTAATGAATAGATCTTGTGCAACGACACACAAGATAGAATTACTCCCGCGAGTAGGATCGAAGAGCGCACCCAATTCATCGCGCTCCACGATGCCCAAGTTTCCCTGAGAAGTGTTACATCATTGAGCTGTGCCGCCCTGAACATGATCTCGTTCCTCGGGTAGAAGTATGCGAAGGTCATTACATCCGTCAAGACGTACAGGACAAGAGCGGCGGCCAGGCATATTCGGATGGGAGACGATGATTTCCAAAACAAGATCAGCACGGCGAGCGCCAGCACTTGATTCAAAGGAGAAAATATCCGGAAAAAATTCGCCGGATTTACCGTCTTGAAGTATTCCCTCGCGGCCGCGACGGACCCCGGAATATCGCTGCCCCACGACTTTGCGTCTACCAATGAGGTGTAGACATTTGCAAACATCAGTCCGCTGGCAATACTGATCGACGCAAACAGCGCGATTGTCTTCATATTGGTTTTTTCCATAAAGTTCGCAACATGCTACCACAACGGGACAGTCCGCTCGACCGACCAGTTCCGAGCGAAAGATGCACTAGCAGCAACTTCTATGACAAGAGATACCGACTTAGAAGATCGAAAGAGTCTTTCAAATCCTCACACTTCGGAGAAGAATCCAATCCGTTGCCGTTTGCGCGAAGGCTGCGGATTTCGATTTTCTCCGTTTCTTGGGTGCCCCACCCCGCTGTTTGTGAGCGCAGGTGGTTCAAATTGAACTTCGCATCTAGTCCGTCACGCCTTCGCGACCAACTCCTCGAACCGCGCTTTCCGCGCTGCAACAAATTTCCGACAACCATGTACAGCGACGCACTCGCCCATCAAGGCTTGGGCAAATCCATCAGCAATACACTCGAGCGCTCTTGTACGCGTTCAAGAACGATCTCGCTTCCATCAACTGAGACGTCAAAATCGCGAACGTCAAAGTCCGCCGGAAGACTTAGTAGTCGATTCTCGGTTCCGCTCGCCAAATCAACGCGCCACAGCTCTCGGCGGTGATTTCCCTCTCGAAGCATTAGGAGCGCGTTGGCTCCTCCCAAAAAGGCGAAATGTCGCGCCTCTCGACGCAAAGTCAGCTCCGGCAAAGGATGCGGCGTTGCCGACGGTGTAAAAGCTTTCAACCTGGTCGTCGTTCCAACGTCCTCGCCAGAACTGATAACGAACTCGCCTCCGGGCGCCCACACTGGGTCGACCGAATACTCCGCAACAAACGGCGCTGGAGGACGACCGTCTGTAGGCACGTGAAATAGCTTGGGAACGCCTCCCGACTCTGCGGCCGTGCTAATTGTTTTGCCGTCAGACTCCCAAGCTGGAGCACCTACCAAAGTGAGAGAATTGGTGATGACACGAGCGCTGGTCCCGTCGTTCTGCATTGCATATAACAGCGTCCGTCGGTTTTGCCGGACCGAGAAAGCTATAGCTCGTCCGTCGCGCGAAATTGCTGGACCTCCCACAACTCTTTCTCCATTACCGCTCCACAACTCCTTCTCCACTCCGCCTGTGGACTTCCAGATACTGTCGCCCGCGCCGGTGGTGGATACATACAGAAGATAATCTGGGCCAAGCCGCGGTGAGAATCCCGTGCTTGTCGTCAGTGGAATTTGAACGGGGATTGGCGCTTCATTGGATAAATTACCGATTGGCAGTCGCCAGAGCGACCTCTTCGAACTCACTAAAGTAACTGCTAGGCGCTTACCTCCTGCATCGGCCGCCAACGATTTATATCTTTCCGCACCATAGCTCAATGGATGCGGCATGCGCCGCTCAGTGTCCATGCCATAGAGCCACTGGCCAGTACCGGAAGCATCTTTAGCAAGGTAAAGTAGAGTCCTTCGGTCTAGGAAAACTGGATACGTGATCTGTGTATCCTGCGATGTTATCCGTTCGACATTGCTTCCGTCCGGCTTGATGCGCCAGATATCCATTTTGTCCGGCAGCAAACCCTGAACAAAATAAATGAACTCCGAGTTTGGAGCCCACGTTAAGAAGTGAGAATGCAGACCAGCGGGCGCGGTAAATATCGGTTGAGCTTTCAGGCGCTCACCGCCGTCCGATACGTACATTGGGTCTCCAGGACCTGGTGTGTGATACGCAATCCGCAGACCATTTCGTGACCAATCATATTCAGCAACACCTTCCAGGTACGGCTTCGGCTGGCCGCCAAGTATCGGCACAGCCCAAACGCTGATGTCGCTTTTGCTTGCGTTATCTTGTGAGCGAACCCAAAACGTCACTAGCGAATCGTCCGGCGAAAATCCCAGAGTTTTAACCGCTGGATTGACCAGATTCAGTATCTTGCCGTGCGTAAGATTATGAAGCTGGCCCGACCCGACCTGCGTCACCCACACATCCGGTTGTCCGTCTCTGTCCGAAAGAAACACCACGAAATGCCCGTCGTGCGACACAGCAGCCGACAGCTCGTCTCCCTCAAATTCAGTAATCGTCTGATACTGCGCTCCGGCAATCGGATTCTTCCAGAAGTACTCCGCACTTCGCAGCCACAGAGCCACTCCAACCGCCAGCAATGCGCCCGACGCGGCCAGTAAAACGGCAACTGGAAGCCTCTTTGTACGCCCAGCCGTTCGCGCAGCCGCTAACTCTTCGACTGAGGCAATCGCTGGCTCGGTATCTGCAACCTCCGCCTCGCGCAAGCTTCTACCGCGCACCCAATCATCCAATTCGGCCCGAAACGCAAACACTGAGCCCATCTTGTCGTGCAGGTGCCGGTGCACCGGCATTGCCTCGCGCTTTTCCCACCGCTGCACCGTCGTCACATCTCGTTTGAGGTAGGTCGCAATCTCCTTCCAGGAATGAAGTCTCTCGTCAGTAGGCATTTCCGGATGAGGTGAATTTACGTTTGGCTCCATGGGGTTTATCCGGGCGCTCAGCTAACAGCCGCCATCAGACTCAGCCAGTTAGTGGCGCCATTCTACCCCGGCTTCCGGCTTAGAGGACGGCATTTGACGGCAAAACCGCAGTGCTGCGCTTTGCCGTTTGACGATTCTTGTTGCAAGACCGAATGTGGCCGCAGGTCCGAGCGCAGTGGCGTCAACAGGCAGCGTTTTTCGTTCCCGCGCCCGGGCCAGCTATCTAAAAATGGAGAACTCTCATGAACAGCAAATCCCTGGGGCGGATCGTGCGTGTCGTCGCGGTTGCAACCCTCGCAATAAGCGTCGGCTTCATCGCCCATGCCCAGTCTCAGACGTCCCAACATCCAGCTACGGTCGTTTCCATCCCACACCATCTCGGGGGCGCGATCAACGACTACACTCCTTTGAACGACAGCGCCACCCCGACCGGTCCCTACGAAATGCGCGGCCACTGGTCGCTCGACTTGAAGGACGGTTTCTCCAAGGCCGATTTCTCGCTGTTCATGAATATGGAGCTCTCCGATTACTGGCTCATACACAGCAATACCGACCCAGTGAAGCCGGACACTCGGAACCCGCACACCCACCACATCATTCTGAATGACGCGACCGTCACTTTCAGCCCCACAACCTGCCCCGCAGACAGCCCCGCCACCACCGCCCGCTTTGCGATCAAGGGCACTGCAAAATTCATCACCGGCAATGGAAGCCCGGGACCGTTTGAGAAGAATGGGCCATCCACTTTGACAGTCTGCGTCACAGGCGGCACCGACGTGACCTACTCGAACATAACAATGACTATCACCGGCCCCGCAACCAGTCACTTCGGCACGCAAGCCATTCACGGCGTCGTCCGCTTCACGCATAAAAACGACAATGACAGAGATTACGACCATCACGAAAGATAAGAACCGATAATAGTGACGCGATTAAATTCTGTCCGAGTGTTTACTCTGCGCAGGCGAATACAAGTAGGAGTCTGCAAATGACTACGCGAGAAAGTCCCGAGTTGCGCGTTTCAAGTACGGTTAACGCTCGGCCCCAAAAAAAGAAGCATTCTCATAGTCCCAG
This sequence comes from uncultured Acidobacteriota bacterium, assembly GCA_963781385.1. Taxonomy (GTDB): domain Bacteria; phylum Acidobacteriota; class Terriglobia; order Acidiferrales; family UBA7541; genus Acidiferrum. The sequence goes on from CAWAFN010000002.1 coordinate 363,180, forward strand.
GCTACCTGTCGCCAAACCGGAAGTTATCGATAGATCACTCGGTTAAGGCCTGATTAGCAGCTTGTTGAATAATTCGGTTTTTCGAGTTTTTCGTTGTGAGGTGTTGAGGTATCGCTGATTTGAGAAGGAGTGCTTTGAGCTGTTCTATCTACTCAGCCGATCCGAATCGAAACTTTCCTCATGCTCTGGCCATCAGGTTTCGCAATCGGTACAAGTTGTAGGCGGCTCCGGTGAAGATGAACAGCCACCCGACCTTCTCGATTCCTCGCAACTTCACTTTTCTTAGCATCCCCACCATCTTCATCCACCCGAACGATTGCTCCACTCGTTTTCTCTTGCGCTGACTCACCTCATACCCCGCATGCCGCGTGGTCCGCTCATCCACCGCACTCCTGCGATTGGTCGTGTTCTGCGCCACATGCGGGGTGATGTTCATCCCGCGGAGTTCCCTTACGAATTCCTGCGTGTCGTAGGCCTTGTCCCCTCCCAGGGTCACGCGCTTTCTCGGCGGCAGGGCTTCCGCCATCAGCAGCGCAGCATCCCGCTCCGCTCGGCCGTTGGCCTCCGTCAGAAACGTCTGCAGCAAGAGTCCATTGCGGTTTTCCATCAATACATGCCCCATATAACTCAGCTTCGCTTGGCTTCCTCGGGACTTCGTCCACAATCGGGCATCGGGATCGCTGCTGGATTCATGGGTCTGGTTCTTGCGCTTTTCCCCGCGAAAGTCGACGTCTCCTCCCGCTCCGGGGGGCTCGTCCGTTCCATCCTTGGGCCGGAAACTCTTGTGACTGGCCCAGGCCTCAATCAACGTCCCATCCACCGTGAAGTGTTCGTCGGACATAAACGGCCTGGCTCGTTCCAGCACCCGCTGGAAAAACGACTCGGCGACCTCTTCATTCAGCAACCGCTCACGATTCTTGCTGTACACCGCGTGATTCCACACCGCCTCGTCCATCTCCATTCCTACAAACCAGCGGAACAGCAGCTTGTACTGCAGTTGCTCAATCAGCATGCGTTCGCTGCGTACCGAATAGAAGATCTGCAACAGCAGGGACCGAAACAGCCGCTCGGGTGCTATCGATGGCCTCCCCACGTCCGAGTACAACTTCGCAAACCGCGGCGACAGGTCCTGCAGAATCTCATCCACCATCTTGCGGATCGGTCGCAACGGATGATCCGCCGGGACTCGCTTTTCTGGAGAAACGTAGCTGAACATTCCTTCTTGCTGGTTATCGTCTCCGCGCATTCGCTCGTCTCCTTGACCCTCTTTACTTCAGACGAGTTTTTTAAACTAAAGTTGCAGAAGAAGTGGGTTTTTCAACAAGCTGTTAGTCGGGTTACCGGACAACTGCCACGCTGCCGGCCAGCTTGCATGAGTTCCTTCATGATCATGCAGCCCGTCCTTCGCAGGCGTGCGAAAATCCCGCCGCCTTCGTGGACAAAAAGCGCGGATGCTTTTTAGGGCATCCGCACTAATCGCTTCGATCTCAGCTATTTCCGGTATCGCCCGGTAGCCCCAGGGTAGCCCCAGAACACTTATGGTGCAGGGCGCTCTCAGGCTACCTTCCAAAAACCCTTGTCTTTATTGGGAAAAGTGGTGCGCCCGGAGGGACTCGAACTCTCGACCTTCTGGTTCGTAGCCAGACGCTCTATCCAACTGAGCTACGGGCGCACAATATTCAGATTCTACCATAATCATGCGGCATGCCAAATGGGTTGGCGGAGAGATCTTTTCGCTCTTTAGCGACGGGACGTGCAATCGGCGCGACGGCTTGCTGCAACCGGGACAACGCTAGAGAATCGGCTGGCATCAAGGTCAGCAGCGCGGCCTGGTGTTCTAGTTGGGTTCTGGCTGTCGAATCGATGACGACCGATTCGATCGAGCCGCTCGCCTGGCGACACCTGTTGTTGCATAGGAGTTACTCCAATGATTTCTGAGTACTTCAAATTCCGCTCCAACAAATTAATGTGCGCAACATTTCTGGCGGCGACCCTGGGGATTGCGCTACCCGCTCTGGCGCAAAATTCCGGCAAGAAAAAACCGATTTTGCCTGACCATTTGTTGAATGCGACTTATGTGTACGTGGAAGCGTACGACGGAACGGAATTTGATCCGCGAGTGCTTCCGGAAGACCGCGAAGCGATCGCGGACGTGGAGCGCGCGGTCGAAAAGTGGGGACGCTACCACGTGACGTTGCGGCGGTCTGAAGCGCAGATCGTGATTCAGGTTCGTAAAGGACGAATCGCGAGCGCACAGGGAAGCGTCGGCGGAACAATCGGAACGACAGGACCGAGTGCAGCCGGCGGAACAATTCCGGACGGTCCGAACTCGCGGAATGGCTCAAACGGTGAGGGATTCCCTCCGAACAACCGCGCTGATTCTTCCGGAGTGCACGCAGGCGCGCGAGCGGAAGCCGGTCCGCCGGATGATTTTTTCTGGGTGTTCGAACTTGATCCAAATGGACACCTTTCCGTGCCTTACTGGCGCAAATCTGAGAAAGATGGCTTGAACACTCCGGATTTGGAGCTGTTCAAGAAATTCAAAGACGACGTCGAAGCCGCCGCGAAATCGCAAGCGCTAAGAAAAGCAGCGGCGGGCGGAAGCGGCGTTCCCGCGGCAGTTCCGGCTGGGAAGAGTGCGCCGACACCTGCCAGGGACATCCAATCCTCCGGCGGCAGCACCGCAACCTCACATTTAATTGCGATGAAATATTGAGGCAGTTTTCTGTTCGCAATTTTTGGTGTTACCTCTTAACGTGAATCTTCTTTCACCGAATTTTTCGCTCCTTAAAATCGTTCGGCGCGCGAAAAGTGCTCGCGCGCCGACTACTTCCCTGCTCAATCTCTGTACTACTTGACGTCTCCAGACTAACCGCGCCGAAATAAAAGAGGGCGCGAGGTCAAATATGGCAACTGGCCATACCGCGCTTTTCGAGGTAGCGCTGGTGGTATTCCTCCGCTGGGTAGAACTTGCCGGCGGGAGTGATTTCGGTTGCGATCGGCTTGCTGTACCGCTTGCCGGCCTCAAGATCGGCTTTGGCCTTTTTGGCGATGGCTTCCTGCTCTGGCGAGTGAGTGAAAATGGCAGAACGGTATTGCTTGCCAAAGTCCGGTCCCTGGCGATTGACCTGAGTGGGATCGTGCATGTGCCAGAAGGCGTCGACGAGCGTTTCGTATTTGACTTTGGCTGGATCAAAGGTGACCTGGACGACTTCGGCATGACCGGTCTCGTCGGTGCAGACATCTTTGTACGTCGGATTTTCGGTGTGGCCGTTGCTGTAGCCGACGACGGCATCCTGTACGCCTTGAATCATACGGAATTTCACTTCGACGCCCCAGAAACAGCCAGCGGCAAACGTTGCGAGTTCAGTCATTGGGATTCCCTTCCTGTTGTGATAGCCAGTGTAACGCGATTTTGAGTTCCCCGATGAGATGCTGGAAGAGCGAGAAAGTGTCTGAAGACGACTCGGCGCCAGAACCGCGCAGATCTTTGATTTTAAGAAGGTTACAGGAGCCGTTCGGATTTGGGGACTTAGATGTGAGTTTCCCGGATGTGGATGTGAGTTTCCGGCTCATGCGGAGAATCTGGATTCATGTAAGGAGCTAACCAAAATAGTAGCGAGGAGCCGGCCGGCCGCAGGAGCGAGACGGGAAGAAAAAACTAGATTGCTCCGTTGTTAACGACAGGCAAGCTGGGGCGCACCTATTCTCAATCGATATCGGCACCTCTAATATTTGTGCCGTAGCTCGATTGCGGGCACTACTCATACAAAGAATTGAGACGATTGGCGCGAGAGGGTAAAATCAGCGCCACTCAGCGCAGGACTCTCGCCGCAGAGTCTTGTTTGACGGCAGTTGGATTTCAATCGCAAGCGGAGGCACAGATGGAAACGGTGGAACCGACACGTGGATTGCGCGGCGCGGAAACGATTGTGAAGAAGGCGAGCGGGTGGTTTATTGCGGTTGCGGTGGTGTTCATTGTTCTTGGAATCTTTGCGATCGTGGAGCCGGGCGTTGCCGGATTGGCAGTAACGATGCTGGTAGGCTGGCTGCTGGTGCTAGGCGGCGGAACGCATTTGATTTCGGCGTTCAGCGGAGGCGGCGCGGGACGCGTGATCTGGCACGTGTTGATTGGAATTGTCTACGTGATCAGTGGAGTGTATTTTCTGATGCATCCGTTGCTGGGTTTGAATTCACTGACGCTGCTGCTGGGCGTGGTGATTGTCGTGGAAGCAGTATTTGAAATCATTGCGTATTTCCGGATGCGTTCGCAGGGCGGATCAAGCTGGATGCTGATGAACGCGGTGGTGACTCTGATACTGGGAGGGTTGATCTGGTTCCACTGGCCGTCGAGTACCACCTGGGCGATTGGGACGCTGGTTGGCGTGAATTTGTTGATGACGGGAATTTCGCGATTGATGCTGGGAATGGCGGCGCGGAAGCTGGTGAGTCGGGGATAGACGCAATCATTTCATCCGAAATAACCAGTTACGAGAGCTAGCACCCCGACGAAAGCGGTCGGCCAAACCAAATACGCCGGCCAGTGGGCCAACCATGTTGGCCACGAACCTTTCAGATAATTCAGCCGCACCTCCCAATTGCTTCTGGCCAAATATCTTCCATACGGGAACGGGTACTCTGCCCTTACCATTTGCAATTGCGGATGAGCAGGCTTCCCGCGAAGCCTACTAATCAATCCGATGGGCACGAGCGGATTCACTTGAAGCATATAGGCAATCAAATGAAGGTTTTCGCTCATTTGTAGAGACCCCAATAAATTTAGGCAAAAAATGGATATGCAACAACGCCGCTATCGTACGACACGAAGTGAAAAGGCTGGAATGCGTCGCAATTAGCGCGGAGCTGGAAAGCTGGATTGTGTCGCCGGGTTTGCTGCGGGATTGGCGGCGAAGGTTTCGGCCGAGAAAGCGTCGTCGACGATGTGGCCGTCAAAGAGATGAATGGTGCGCTCGGCGTGGTGGGCGTAGCGAGGGTCGTGCGTGACCATGCAGATGGTTGCACCGTTGGTGTGAAGTTCTTTCAACAGATCCATGACGGCATCGCCATTTTTGGAGTCGAGATTTCCGGTGGGCTCATCGGCGAGAAGGATGAGCGGATCACCGACGAGTGCGCGCGCGACGGCTACGCGCTGCTGCTGACCGCCGGAGAGCTGCGCCGGGTAATGCTTCGCGCGATGTGCCATGCCAACGCGTTCGAGCGCGCTTTGGGTTTTTTGTTTGCGCTCGGCGGAACTCATGCCGCGGTAAGTAAGTGGAAGCTCGACGTTTTCATAGACGGTCAAATCTCCGATCAAATTGAAGGCCTGAAAGATGAAGCCGATTTCGCGATTGCGGATGCGGGTGCGATCGGCGATTTTCAGGTCGGCGACGGGCTGACCGTTGAGCTGGTAATTCCCTTTCGTGGGCGAATCGAGCAGGCCGAGAATGGCGAGCAGCGTGGATTTACCGCAGCCGGACGGGCCGCCGATGGAGACGTACTCACCGCGGGCGATTTCGAGATCGATGGTGGAGAGGGCGTGAGTCTCCAGTTCGTCGGTGTAGAAAATTTTGCTGACGGAGTCCATCTTGATGACAGGGTGGCTAGCAAGCGGCATGGGTGAGTCCTCCCAAGAGCAAATTGAGATGCGTTGAGATACGGTCCGTTGAGAAATCGAGATTCAAGTTGCAAGGAAATGAAGCCAGAGAGCGTTGCGTCAGGCAAATGAAGTTTGTGGTGGTGAGCGTGACCATGTAGCGCGCCTAACGGAGGCGAATCCTTTCGTAGCCATCGGACGCGGACATGTCGGAAAGAATGATTTTGTCGCCGAGGGCGAGGCCCTGCACGATTTCGACGGTGTTCACGGAGCTTTTGCCGAGTTTGACGGTGGTTCGAACGGCTTCCGAACCGTCTGGAGTGAGCTTGAAAATACCGATCGAGGTTTCCGATTGGCCGTGAACGGGGCGGCCAACGAAGAGTACGTCCCGCAGATTTTCCAGTTCGATGGTGCCATCGACGCTGAGATCGGGACGAGAGCCAAGTGGAAGCGGGCCGGTGATTTCGATATCCACGGTGACCGTGCCGTTTTGCACTGAAGGATCGATGCGAAACACTTTTCCGGCGACGACGCCGTTACGAGTATCGATGGAAGCACTCTGGCCGATGGCGACGTCGCGTGCCTGTGTTTCAGGAATGCGGATCTCCGCTTTTAGCTTTTTGGGATCGGCGACGCGGGCAAGGTTGGCACCGGGAATTACCTGCTGACCGACGTCCACGGGGACGAGCTGCAAGACGCCGTTAATTCCAGCGCGAACGTGAAGAGAATCGAGTTCGCTGCGCTTGAGGTCGTAGAGCGCGCGCTGTTGGTCCACGCGGGAATGCTGCGCGAGGAGGCGAACCTTTTCCGTGTCAGCGATATTCTGCGTGCGACCTTCTTCAAGCTGCACGCGAATCGCCAGCTGATCGGCGCGCACTTTAGAAAGCTTGGCGGTGACTTCGTTGCCGAGACCTTCGGCGCGAAGCTTGTCGTCCACTTCGGCCTGAATTTTGGCTTGCTCATAATCGCTGCGAACATTGGCAGTGACGGATTTCTGGTTCAGGAGTTCGCTGTTGAGCTGGACTTTCAGATTCTCATAATCGGCTTCTGCGGCTTTCAACTGATATTCAGAGTCGAGCGCTTCGCGCTGCAGCTCGGGATTAGTGAGTTCGAGGATGACGGTGTTGGGCTGAACGATTGCGCCGGGATGAATGAGGATGCGGTCGACGCGCGAAACGGTTTGCGCGGGAATCCAACGAATATCTTCGGGAACGAGCGTGCCGGTTCCACGGACGTCGCGAATCATGGGACCGCGCTTTACTTCGTCGATCAGTACAGTGGCGCGATCCACGGAAGGTGCAGCGGGACGCAGATGCGAAACTCCGTAAGTCACTCCGGCAACCGAAATGATGATGACGGCGCCGATCAGAATCCGCCGGATGGTCTTAGCTTTCGAATTGGATGAGCGTTGGATGTCCATGATCGTTCGACTTACTCAAACCTTAAGGCCGTGGTCGGGCTAATACGAGTGGCGCGAAGCGCCGGTAAATAGCCAGCCAATAACGCGACGGCCAAAAGGACGACGAGAACTCCCATAAATGTCAGGGGATCGTTTGGCTCGGTCTGGAACAGCAGTGACGCAATCACCTTCGAAGCGGCAAACGCAACGACACCTCCGATGAGAACTCCGACGAGTGCGAGGCGGACGGTCTTTCCGAGAACGCCGTACTGCACTTGCCGCGGCATTGCTCCGAGAGCCATGCGAATTCCGATCTCCTGCGTTTGCCTGGTCACCGAATAAGAAATGACACCATAGATACCGAGCGCGGCCAGAATCAGGCCGAGTGCGGCAAAGATCGCGACGAGCAAGACGAAAAAGCGCCGCGGCGAAACGGAATGGTCCACGATTGATTGAATCGGACGGAAAGCAGTCGCCGGTTGATCCGGATTGAGCTGGCGCAATACTGGAATCACGGAACGAGTGAGGACGTCCGGCGGAAGATTCGATCGCACGACAAGCTCCGAGCCTTCGGAGTCCGCTTCGGTAGCGGTGTAGTAGATCTCGGCATCGGGAGCCTCTTCCATACTCGTTACTCGCGCATCGGCAACGACGCCAATTACTCTTGCGCCGTCTTTGTCCAAACCATCTGCTTTCAGGCCGATTGGACTTTGCCCGGGCCAATGGAATTTAGCCGCGGTTTCATTGATGATGACGGCTTTTTCAGAAGTGGTTCCGTCCCGCCAAGTGAAATCGCGGCCTTCGACAAGCCGAATTCCCATGGCGCCCAAGTAGCCGGGAGTCACAATGCGAACGATTGCGCTCTGGTCGTCACCTTTGTTGTAGGCGTGAGCCGGGTTGGAGAATCCCCAGCTCCGATTGCGCCCGAGCGGCAGCATGTCCGCGATTCCAACGGACTCAATCCCAGGCTGCGCTTTTACGCGTTCGAGAATTTCGGAAAGGATCGGCGCTCGGCGCTCCGGCTTGCCGCCGTCGTCCCAATCAATGGCGAGCGCAGCAGCGCGAACCGGTTGAAAGCCAAGATCAACGTCGAGAACGCGAAGAAAGCTGCGAAGCAGGAGTCCGGCACCGACAAGCAGTACGCAAGCGAGCGCAAGCTCGGAGACAACGAGGATTGAGCGCGTGTTGACGTGCGATTTGCCCTGGCTGGTGCCGCGCACGGATTCCTTCAACGTGTTCTGAACATCTTCGCCGGACATCGCGAAACCCGGAGCGAGACCGAACAGAACTCCAACGACGACCGTGATCAGCACCGTCCAGAGCAAGCTCGCACCATCTACGCCGACGCTGCTAAGCAAAGGCAGTGCAATCGAACCCTGGTGCGCGAGGTAGGAAGTCGCAGTGTAGGCGAATACGACGCCGAGTACTGCTCCGCCGAGGGATAGAACCAAGCTTTCGGTGAGGAACTGGCGGATCAATCGTCCGCGACTCGCGCCAAGCGCGCTGCGCATGGCGAATTCCTTACTACGCGCAGCCATCCTGGCGAGCAAGAGGTTTGCGAGATTGACACAGACAATCAGAAGAATGAGTCCGACCGCTCCCCAGAGCACGAACAACGAACGCCGAAGTCTTCCGCTAACGTAGTCCTTCAGCGTCGAGAACTCGGCGTCGTAAGCTCTGAACCATTCCTGGTGAGCGGCACGAAGTTGCGGAAAGAGAATATCGGCCTCGGCCTGTGCCTGCGCGATTGAGATACCTGGTTTGATGCGGCCAAAAACGGCAAGTGTGTTTCCCCAATTGCGAAGCTCGTCCATATAGGCGGGAAGAAAAATGTCGGCGTTCAAACTCGGTGCAAAAACGGACGGAAAATCAAACGAAGGCGGGAGCACACCGACGACGGTGACCGATTTTTCGAAAAGGCGAACGTTCGTGCCGACAATGGAAGGGTCCGCAGCAAACTGCCGTTGCCAAAAGGCATTGCTCAGAATGATTGCAGGTGGCCCGCCTTTGACGGTTTCGGCGGGAACGAACGTGCGGCCCAGGAGTGGTTGTACACCGAGAGTAGAGAAAAAGTTGTCGGCGACCATCACACCTTGCACGTGCTGCGGCTGGCCTTGGCCAATCAAGGTGTATTCAGAGCTGCCCCAAAACGTCTGAAATGCCGTTACTTCCTGAAACGACCGGTTTTGCTTGCGGAATTCTTCCCAGGAGCTGACGTTGTAGGTGATTCCGGATAACCCGCCGATGCCGTGACCCATGGTGAACCACACCAATTCTTGCGAATTGGGAAAGGGGAGCGGGCGAAGCAACAGGGTGTTTACGACACTGAAGACGACGATATTTGCGCCGATTCCCAATGCGAGAATCAAAATGGCAATCAAGGTAAATGCCCGATCCTTGCGCAGCGTGCGCAAGGTGTAGCGCAAATCCCGCCAGGCATTTTCTAGGGCCGCTATACTGCGCGATTCACGATGGGTTTCGCGAGCCTGCGTGCCACCGCCGAATTTGAGGAGTGCCTGGCGGCGCGCTTGTTCAGGCGACAAGCCATTGGCGCGATTTTCTTCGATGGCCATTTCAAGATGAGAAGCCATCTCGGCGTCGAAATCGCCGTCAAGCTTGGCGCTGCGGAAAAGCGCAAAAAATCGCTGCAAAGATTCGCGGAGCCAATCCATTACAGATTTCCCTGCTCTTCCTGCATGGCGAGGACACGCTTCATAACGCCTGAAAGCCGCTCCCAGTAAGCGGCATCTTCCTTCAACTGTTTGCGGCCGCGATTGGTGATGGAATAAAACTTGGCTTTGCGGTTGTTATCCGAGGTGCCCCATTCGGCGGAAATCCATCCACGTTGTTGGAGCCGGACCAGCGAAGCGTAAATAGTGCCTTGATTGAGGAGGACTTCGTCTCCGCTGACCTGTTCAATGCGCCGAGCGATACCGTAGCCATGGAGCGAGCCCATGGCGGCAAGCGTTTGCAGGACCATCAGGTCCAGAGTTCCCTGCAGAAGATCAAGTTTGGAATCGCTCACGGCGCCTCCTGTGCGGTGCCCACACGAACGTACCACGCGCTCTGTGGGGATGCCACAGGAATATAGACGATAGAATATTGAAAAAGTTCGATGGGCAGAGGTTTTTTATTCATAGCGAAGGGCGGCAATGGGATCGACGCGAGTGGCGCGGCGCGCCGGGATACAGCAGGCGGCGAGGGCAGCGAAGGTCAAAAGAACGGGTACAGCAGTGAAAATAAAAGGGTTGGAGGCAGTGACGCCGCGTGAGTCGCGATGATTTTCTTCGGTTTGTTCGATGCCGCCAAGCCTGAGCAGGGCTTCGCGCCGAGCGGTATCGGGGCTCATGCCAGCGCGGAGACTGTCGTCCACATGGAGTTCAAGATGGCTGCGCAATTCGGCGTCGAGCTCGGAGTCCATCTGGACTTTGCGAGCCGAATTACGCAGCCGGGTGAAAAATGAACGAAGCGAATTCATGCGTCGCGGCCTGCGCTATTCATAACGAAGCGCCGCCACCGGATCGATTTGCAAAGCACGCCGCGCGGGAATGATGCTGGCTAGGATTGCGACGACGACGAGGATCGCGGAAGACACACCAATCGCCCACGGATCGATCGGCGCAACGCCAAAGAGCAGGCTGACGAGCAGGCTGGTGAGAGCAAGCGAACCTGCGAGTCCGACGAAAAGACCAAGCAGCGTGAGGATCATTCCGTTGGCAACGATCATGGAGATAATGTTGCGAGCACTGGCACCCATCGCCACACGCACGCCGATTTCGCGACTGCGTTGCGCCACGCCGAAAGAGATCTGGGCGTAGAGTCCGACGGCGGCGAGAATCATCGCGATCAACGCGAAGCCGGAGATGAGGCGCGACGGAAAGCGCCGAAGGAAAACGGCGTAAGAGTCTTCAATGACGGCATCCATCGAACGCGGGGAGATCATCGCCAGCTGCGGGTCGAGGTCGTGAAGAACATCGCGCGCGGCGGAAAGCGTCGTAGCGGGATTGCCGGAAGTGCGCATAACAACGAAAAATCCCGAGTCCGGGCCCTGATCCATCGAAGCGTAGATAAGAGGGTCCATCGGAGTGTCGAGCCCTTGTGAATTTTCGTTCGCAACCACGCCGACGATTTCGAGAAACGGGAGGTTGTTTGCGTAGGTGAACTGGATTTTTTTGCCTACCGCATTTTCGCCGGGCAGAAAGCGGTCCGCGAAAGCCTGATTGACGATCAGGCGGGCGGGAGCCTTGGTGTCATCGGCGGGAGAGAAATTGCGCCCTTGCTGGATCGGGATTTTCATGACCGTGAAATAGTCAGGTGAAACGTCTCGGATGGCGCCTTGATCCTCCGTACCCTTCGGTTTGGGATGCCCCTCGACGAGAAATTGGATCGTGTTGCCGATACCTGTGACCGGCAGGAAATTGACGGACGCGCTCCCGGTAACGTTCGGTAGGCGGTTCAGTTCGGACTCCAGGCGATGCCTGAACTGCAGGGCGGAAGCTTCATCCTTATACGCGGAATCAGGCAACGAGACCGAGAAAGTAACGAGGTTGCTCGAATCGAACCCGGGATGCTGGCGCATGACGGCGTTGAGGCTGCGAACCATCAGTCCGGCGCCGGTGAGCAGAACAATGGAAATGGCAAGCTCTGCGACGACGAGGCCGTTTCTCAGCCACACACCGCGGCCGGCGGTTGCGTTGCGCGATTCTTCCTTCAGCGTTCCGTTTGGATCGGCTTTGGACATTTGCCACGCGGGGAGAAAACCGAATGCGATGGCAGTCAGAAACGTTATCGCCAAAAGAAATCCGAAAGTCGCGAGATCGAGATGGATGGAATCAAGAAACGGCATGGACTTGCGCATATTTTGGGGAACGACAGCGAGGAGTACGCCTACTCCCCAATGCGCGACGAGAAGCCCGAGGATTCCGCCAGCAATCGACATCAGCACGCTTTCTGTCAGCAATTGGCGGACGAGCTGCAAGCGGCTGGCGCCGAGCGCCACCCGGACGGCGAGTTCTTTTCTGCGCGTCGCGGCCCGGGCCAGCATTAGATGCCCGACATTCGCGCAGGCGATCAACAAAACGAATGCAACCGCGCCGAACAAGACAAGAAACAACGGCCGAATGTTTCCGACAACGCGTTCGCGCAATCCTTGGACGCCGACTTCAACTCCACCGTCGTCCTGCGGATGTTCTTTTACAATTCCGGCGTTGATCGCGTGCATTTCAGAAGTTGCCTGCGCTAGCGAAACTCCTGGCGCTAGGCGGCCGACTACCTGTAACCACCGTAAATTACGGCGCACGGCAAAATCGGCACTCAAGTTAACGGGAAGCCAGAGCGACGGCGAACCCATGGGTGCGAACTCGAATCCCTTGGGTAGCACTCCGACGATCGTGTGAGCAACACCGTCAAGATGCAGCGTTTTTCCGATAGCGGCTGAACTGCCTCCGTAGTGGGACTTCCAGTATGCAAATGTAAGAAGAACGACTTTCGCGCCGCCTGCTTCGTCCTCTTTGGGAAGAAATGCGCGTCCCAGAACAGGCGTTACGCCCAGCGTAGAAAAGAAGTTCGACGTTGTTCGGGCCACGTCGAGACTTTCCGGGTTGCCCGAGCCACTGACCGTCAAGCGATCTCGCGAGAAGCCGGCGAACGACTCAAATGTTCTCGCGGAACTTTGCCAGTCCCGAAAATCAGGAAGCGAAACGGAACGTCCCGGTGCTTCCAGCGGCCCTCGGAATTCGCCGAGGACGACAAGTTCTTGAGGCGAAGGATACGGGAGCGGGCGGAGGAGCGCAGCGTTGACGAAACTGAAAATGGCTGCATTGGCGCCGATTCCGAGAGCAAGCGTAATGACGGCCGCGGCGGTAAAACCGGGATTTTTGTAGAGCATTCGCAAACCGTAGCGGATGTCCCGCAGGAAAGTTTCAAGAAATGGAATACCGCGCGAGTCGCGATGATTTTCTTTAATTTGTTCAATGCCGCCAAGTTTCAACAGCGCTTCACGGCGTGCGGCTTCCTGAGTCATCCCGGCGCGAAGATTGTCTGCAATGTGCAGCTCCAGATGGCTGCGCAATTCTGCGTCGAAATCCTGATCGAGCTGATCTTTGCGAAAAAAATTCCGGATGCGAGCGAACGCGGAGTGGATGGCACTCATGACGCCGACTCTTTCGAGCTGAAGAATCGCGCCAGGATGGCGGTGGTTTCCTGCCAGTCGCGCGCTTCTCTTTCAAGTTGCTTGCGACCCGAGCGGGTGAGTTTGTAAAACTTGGCCTTGCGGTTGTTGTCCGAGATGCCCCACGCGGAAGAGATGAATCCTTCGTCCTCGAGTTTGATGAGTGCGGGATAGAGCGTGCCGTAGTTGACGGAGAGAAGATCGCCACTTGTCTGCTCAATGCGGCGAGCGATGCCGTAGCCGTGTTGTTCGCCCAGAAGCTCGAGCGTTTTAAGGACCATCAGGGCAAGAGTGCCCTGCCAGACGTCTTTTTTGTCGCCCATCGCGAAAAGCCTCCGTGATTCCTATGGGGATCCCATAGCACGATGCCACGACTCCTATTGGATTACAATAGGAGCATTTTTTCCGCACTAAAGGAGAGGACGGGCGACGGCTGCAAAGGTGAGCGCATGATGTTACCTTTCGGTTTGCGACCAGTAAGGGAAAGTTCACGAGCAATCCTGAGGAGACGGCCATGTCAATTCGACCGGTGAAACGGCTTATCAAAGCGAAGCCGACGATGGAAGGCGCTGGAGTGCATCTGCGGCGGGCGTTCGGTTTCGGAAATACCTCGGAGTTTGACCCGTTCCTGTTGCTCGACGATTTTCGCAATGATGTGCCGGAAGATTATCTGGCCGGATTTCCCTGGCACCCGCATCGCGGAATTGAAACCATTACGTACGTGTTGGCGGGAAACGTCGAACACAGCGACAGCCTCGGAAACAAGGGCGCGATTTCGCCGGGTGATGTGCAATGGATGACGGCAGGAAGCGGAATTATTCATCAGGAGATGCCAAAAGGCGATGCCGCGGGGCGGATGCACGGATTCCAATTGTGGGCGAACTTGCCGTCGTCACTGAAGATGACGGCGCCGCGCTATCAAGAAGTGAAAACGCTGGATATCCCGGAAATCACGGACGATGACGGCACGCACGTGCGGGTGATCTGCGGGAATTTCTGGGGCAAAAGCGGGCCAGTCGATGGAATCGCCGCCGAGCCGATCTATCTGGATATTTCGATCGCGCCCGGACGGCGAAAAGCGCTTCCGGTTGGTACAACGCGGCATGCGTTCGCCTACGTGTTCGCGGGATCAGGCAAGTTTTGCAACGCTTCGGATCCTCTCGCGGTGCCGACGGAACCTGTGGGATGGGCGGACACCAATCCGCCGCTCTCGGCGGACAACCGCTCGCTGGTCTTGTTTGATCGCGGTGACGAAGTGGTCGTGCAGGCGGGCGACGATGGCCTGCGATTCTTGCTGGTGTCCGGGAAGCCGCTGGAGGAGCCGGTCGCGTGGTACGGACCGATCGTGATGAATACGCAGGAGCAACTGCAGCAGGCGTTTCGTGAGTTGGAGAAGGGGACGTTTTTGAAGAGCGGAAAATAACGCTGAACCCCAAGAAAATTGCAGAAAACTGACGCGGCGACCCAGATTGCGCAGAGAAACAAGGAACCATCGGCTGACTTCCGCTTAGAAGAATTCTCTGACGACGACTAAAGCTTCAGCGAGCGAAGGCGCAGCGCGTTGGCAATGACAGAAACGGAACTGAAGCTCATGGCGGCGCTGGCAATCATTGGACTGAGCAACCAACCGAAAAACGGATACAGGACTCCGGCAGCGATCGGAATTCCGAGCGCGTTGTAGAGAAAAGCGAACAGCAGATTTTGTTTGATGTTGCGGATTGTCGCGCGGCTGAGTTTTCTGGCGCGTAAAATTCCGTTTAAATCGCCTTTCAACAGAGTAATGCCCGCGCTTTCGATTGCGACATCCGTGCCTGTTCCCATGGCGATGCCGACGTCAGCGGCAGCGAGTGCAGGTGCGTCATTGACGCCGTCACCGGCCATCGCAACGATGCGACCTTCTCGCTTTGCAGCTTTCACAAACTCAGCTTTGCTCAAGGGGGTCGCTCCGCCCTGCGTCTCGCGTATTCCAGCCAGCTGTCCGATTTTCTTGGTGGCGTCTGGCTCGTCTCCACTCATCATCACAACTCGAATGCCGTCCTTCTGTAACTCAGCAATCGGCACGGGCGCGTTAAGCTTCAGCCTGTCGCCGATCGACAAACTGCCGACCAACATTCGATCCCGCGCGACGTAAACTCGGCCGGATTCGTCGGATTCGTGACTGGGATTCGCAGGAGCGGGGAATAATACATTTCTCCGGCGCAGAAAATCCGGATTGCCAATGATGATCATTGAATCGCCGACCCGTGCTTCGACCCCTGCTCCGGCCGTCGATTGAAATTCGCTCGCGGGTGCGATTGCAATGTTTTTGGCTTTGGCGGCGCGAACAACGGCACGCGCCACTGGATGTTCGCTCAAATTTTCGACGCTCGCCGCTAATGCCAGCAATTCATCGTTCGACAAGTTCGCGCCATCCCACACCGTCACTCGATCCAGGTCCGGCCGTCCTTCCGTCACGGTTCCGGTCTTGTCGATGACCAGCAGATCCACTGTGGCCAGTTTTTCCAGGGCTTCGGCATTGCGGATAAGCACGCCGGCACCGGCACCTTTTCCAACCGCAACCATCACGGACATGGGAGTCGCCAGGCCGAGTGCGCAAGGGCACGCGATGATGAGTACGGCGACCGCGTTGACCAGAGCGTGCGCGAGGCGCGGCTCCGGTCCGAGGAACGACCACACAAGAAACGTGATGACCGCGGTAGCAACGACGGCAGGAACGAAAATCGCAGCGACTTTGTCGGCAAGCCGCTGCATCGGAGCGCGGCTGCGTTGCGCTTCGTTGACCAGCTTTACGATTTGCGCGAGCGTGGTTTCGCTGCCAACGCGTTCGGCACGCATGATGAAGCTGCCGCTGGTATTCAATGTCCCACCGGTCAACTTGTCGTGCGGGTGCTTTTCGACCGGCATCGGTTCGCCGGTAAGCATGGATTCGTCCACGGCGCTGCCGCCATGAAGTAGCACGCCATCGGTGGGGACGTGTTCTCCGGGCCGCACCCGCAGCTGATCGCCGGGGACAATCTGGTCAAGCGGAACATCCTGTTCGTGCGATCCCGGGTCGAGACGGTGTGCGATCTGCGGAGCAAGTTCGAGCAACGCGCGAATTGCGGAGGAAGTCCTGGCACGCGCGCGAAGCTCCAGAACTTGCCCGAGCAGAACCAGCGTAGTGATGACTGCGGCCGCTTCGAAATAAACCGGAACCGAACCGTCCATCGCGCGGAAAGACGGAGGAAACAGTTGTGGGAAAATCGTCGCCACAACGCTGTCGAGGAAGGCCGCGCCCGTTCCAAGTCCGATCAAGGTGAACATGTTGGGGCTGTGATTTACGAGCGAGGACCAGAACCGTTGGAAGAACGGCCAGCCAGCCCACAACACAACTGGCGTAGCCAGTAACAGTTCGATCCAATGCCGCGC
Source organism: uncultured Acidobacteriota bacterium (assembly GCA_963781385.1). Taxonomy (GTDB): domain Bacteria; phylum Acidobacteriota; class Terriglobia; order Acidiferrales; family UBA7541; genus Acidiferrum. The sequence continues at coordinate 379,749 of CAWAFN010000002.1, forward strand.
CGACGCCGAAACCGGGAGCGCGAGCCTTTCGCCAAACATGCCGAGTACGAAAATCGGGATGATGAGAATCGCGCTAATCCAGAATCGCTTGCGCATGGATTCGTATTCGGGATCGGCTGCCTCTTCGGCCACGACATCCATCGGCTCCAAGGCCATGCCGCACTTCGGGCATACCCCGGGGCCGAGCTGAATTATTTCGGGATCCATCGGGCAGGTGTAACGGATCTTCCCCTGATCGCTCTTCGGCAATGAAACCGGCACAGGTTGGATTGCATGCAGAGACGGTTCGGCGATGGGCGATGAAGGTGGTCGCAAGTACTGCTCTGGGTGCGCGCTGAACTTTTGCGCACAGCCCCGCGCGCAGAAATAGAACATCTCTCCGTCATGCTCGACATGAGCCGCGGCTTTTTCTGGATCTACCGTCATTCCGCACACCGGATCAATTGCCATGCTTCCCTTTCGAATTCCTTGGACCATGCGCGTTACCGCAAGTGCGTGTAGATGAGGCCGAGCAGTTCGTCGTACATCGCATCCGCTTCCGATTTTTTCGTGGAGCGAAGCGCTTTCCCAGCGCAGTGGTGAAGGTGATTCTTCATAAGATTTCGCGCGACGCCGCGGAGCGCTTCCTGCACCGACGCAATCTGGACAATGATGTCCGCGCAATAGCGATCGTCGGCCACCATGTTCTGCAGGCCGCGGATTTGGCCTTCAATGCGGCGGAGGCGTTTCTGATTGTTCTCTTTTAACGCCGGGTCGACGGCGAGCGCCTTGTGGCCGGGTCCGGTCTGGCAGCCGCATTCGGCGGAATGCGTGTGAGGTGCAGTTTTGGCAGCCATCGATCATACCCTCCAGGGGTATTTATACCCCCACCCCCTATACGGTGTCAAGTTTGCGGAGAATGCTATCCTTTCTGACGGGAGTGCACTGCGCGGCGACGCTGGTATAATGCCGCCATGACACTCCTCGAAATCAGATATGCGCTGGCATCGCCGCTGACCGCCGACCAATTGGTCCGCTTGAGCGAATTCGCAAATATCTATGGACTGCGGAAATTCCAACTCAATGACGCGAGAACGGAGTTAGCGTTCGAATACGACGCGTCACGCTTGCGCGAGACGCAGGTGGAACACGCATTGCGTGAGGCAACGATCGCGATTGCAAAGCGGTTGAATTAGTTCAGGGAACCAGGCCCGTGGCCGGTTTTTCCGGAATTTGAGAAAAAAATTAGGTCCCCCGCTCGGGACCGGGGAAGGCACGATTCATATCAGGTATCGTTTTCGCGCCGCGGATGCGTGGGTCAGCCTAGCCTCCCTCTCAGAAGCCGGTGGCAACGGCCTTTAAAGGCTGCCTGGCAAGCCCTTTCCCCCCCTCACTTCGCGACCTTTTTTGACCGTTAGATCTGAATCCTGCCCATGCAGTTACCTATAGAAGGAGCCAACCCAGCCCTGCCTCGCTCCTCGGAAGAGCTAAATTCCTGAGTAGATTAGGGTTCTCTTTAGCCTTGCTTTTACGGGACTAGGCTAGGATTCCGGAAGAGCGAATTCGAATGTCCGCCAACCGTTGAGCCAGTCCTAGAACCCGGGTAACAAAAAGATTTAGCCGCATGGCCCATCGGTTTTTTTTTGCGTCCGGATAAGAATCGCCTCATGCATCGGTCCAGTAAGTCGAATTCCTGCTTCTCGATCTCGCTCCGCTCCGTCCTTATGCTCACGATCGCTATGGTGACATCCGCTTCCGTATTCGCGGACACTTCCCTCCTGCTGCGACACATCCAGCCTGCAGTCTGTTCCTGCGGCTGCGGGGAATCTCAGGCCAGTGCGGGCTGTGCGAAAATTTGCGATTCAAATAAACGAGAACGCCGTTGGGGTGCTTCCACTTGTAAAAAGCCGCGCTTGAGAACTCCGGCCGAGAATCCAGGCGCCGGTCCTCGCTTCCCCCGATCCGATCGTGCCGAGCGAGCAAGTCTATAGAAACTGTCGTTCAGCTTCCGGCTTTCAATTCAACAGGCAGCGCATTCCGCTGAGCGCTTCGTTCGCCAAGCAATTGCGCCAAGCATTCTGGAATTTCGAAGACTGCGCGATTGTGCAGAGAACGCACGTTTTTCTGTAATGCCTTCAGGCGGCCGGGAACGAGGAGTTCCCGCACGGCCGGAACAGCGTTTGTGAAGCTCGCAATCACGATCCCCACTTGCTTTTCTGCCACCCATTCCGTGTTGTAACGTTCCTGCGGCAGCGTACTGGAATTGCATTCAACCAATACGGGCAGGCCGGAAATCATCGCTTCCGCAATGCTTCCCGGGCCAGGTTTTCCAATCAGAAAGTCCGCTGCGTGCATGAGCCGATGTACTTCGCGGCTGAACCCGACGACGTGCAGCGGCACTTCCCATTTTTTTTCCCGCAGGCGAGCGGCGAGTTTTTCGTTTCTTCCGCAAACAAGAATCATCTGAATCGGGAGTCGTGCAGAATTGACCTGATCCACGATGTCGTAGATAACGTTCGATCCGTAGCCACCGAACAGTACGATGGCCGTTGGCAGCGCGGGATCCAGCCCTAGGCCTTTTCGAATCGCGACCGGACTTTCTTTCTGTTCCAGGTAAAATTCCGGCCGGAGAATCATCCCGGACGATTCGAACAGATTAGTGTCGGTCTTGCCGAAGGAACGTGCCTGCTGCGCGGCGCGTTCCGAACCGACGATGACGATCTGTTCCGGTATCGGTTCGATCCAGAATCGCGGAGGAAAGTCGGCGATGTCCGTAATCAAAGTCACGAACGGCCGGCCCGGATAGACGCACGTCCAACTCTCGGCGATCTCTCGGTTGAAATGCGGTATCACCGAAATCAGCAAATCGGCCGGATTCGCCTTCCAATGCCTTGCCAGCAATTTGACCATCGGCTTGTGAAATATTTTGATCGTGAGTTGCAACACGCGTAGCAGGTACTCGCTACCCCAAGTCCAACCATTGCGCAGCAGGATGTTGTACTGCTCCTCGATGCGGATGCCGGTCAAGCGGCGAAGAACGTCGAGGTGGTCCGTGAGTTCCTGGAACTGAACGAGACTGATCTCCCACGGGCGGGATTGCTCTTGACAGATTGCTTTTAGGGCCAATGCGGCATTCCGGTGGCCGCCTCCCGCATCATGGAAGAGGACGTGGACCTTTTTCGAGGGTGCCATGGCCGGAGTGTTACACGGGTTTCACAACTTTCCGAAGAGCACGGTGCATGCCATGTGGATAACTCACTAAGTCATTTTCCTTCAGTAGTTTCCAAGAGCACATTCATCTATTTTTCGCTACCTCTTTATAGCTTGTTCATATCATCCCTTTACAAAGGAGACATGCGATGCGACCTTCACGTCCACTCCAAGGATTCGGGAATGTTCACTGCCCCCTTGCTAAACCGTATTTGCAGGGAATGCTACAACTCGCCCGACGAGGTGTATGCCCGCTGCAGGGAACTGGGCATGTCCATCGTCACCCTGACCGACCACGACTCCATCGACGGGGCGGAATCGCTCCGCCGGCATCCAGATTTCTTCCTTAGCGAGGAAGTTACCTGCCGCATGCCAAGCGGAACGGAAGTTCACATAGGTGCTTACAACATTAGGGAACGCGACCACGTGGAGATCCAGCGCCGGCGCTCCGATTTTGTGTCGCTGTTGATGTACCTGACCGAGCAAAAACTTTTTTTCAGCGTGAACCACGTTTTTTCCGGGCTGACTGGCCGGCGGGATCCGGATGATTTTCACTGGTTCGCTTCTTACGCGCCTGCCTTTGAAACACGCAACGGTCAGATGTGGCCGAAGGCCAACCATCAAGCAGCCAAACTCGCGAAGAAATTGGGAAAGATCGCCATCGGCGGAAGCGACTCGCACACCATGGCCGGAGTCGGCATGACCTACACGGAAGTCCGCGACGCAAAAACAGTGGCGGAGTTTTTTGCTGGCTTGCGTGCGAAGCAAGGCAGGGTGCGCGGCGCGGAAGGAAGTTTCACGAAACTCACGGCCGACGTTTATCGCATCACAAAGGCGATGTTCGAAGAGCGGCCGGAATTACTGCCGCTCGCCTCGATTGCGTTGCTGGTTCCCCTATTTACGGCGTCGCACTGGGCAAAGGAAATGTGGTTTTGCCAGAAGTGGGTTGCGCACTTTGAAGATGCGGACAAAGCGCCGCGCATGTTGTGGGAATTGGGCGCGGAGGTCGAGCGGGCTTGAAATTGGTGCAAGGCGGGAGATGACACGATGACCGTCGCACGCGAAGTGTGGGGCCAGGTTTGGAGACAGATCGAACGGCGGGACCACCGCTTGATGCAGCGATTGAATCGCTGGCGCGCGCCACGGTGGATTCGCTATTGGATGATCGCTGCCACCCGGCTGGGCGATGGATGGCTTTGGTATTCCCTGGCTGGAATCTTGTTGATGTACGGCGGCCCGCAGCGTTACGCGGCAGTGAGTGCGTCGGCGTGCGCTGCGTTGGTGGGAGTTGCCGTATTCAAAATGTTGAAGAAGTTGAGTCAGCGTCAGCGCCCCTGCCAGCTTGAACCGCATTGCTGGTCAAAGGTCTTGCCCCCGGATAAATTTTCGTTTCCATCTGGCCACACCATGACCGCGTTCTCGATCGCTCTCGTCGTCAGCTACTTCTATCACGGTCTCGAAGTACCAATTTTTTTCTTTGCGTGCAGCATTGCAATTTCGCGGGTGGTGCTGGGCATGCATTTCTTGAGTGACGTGCTGGCAGGAGCGGCTCTGGGAATCGGGCTGGGGTGCTGTTCGCTCACTGCTTTTGCTGCAATGGGCTTGCTTTAATCCCCGGTGAGCCTGCGTCGAGGAGCGTGCTGTTCACATTTCAGCTTCGCACCCAAAACGACTTGCAATTAATGCTCTATAGCACTATTCTCTCGCATCCGGATGGCCCAGGGGTGTGGTCGTGCGTCCGGTTCCACTGATTCAACGAGAGGATTATGCCGCTAACCACAACGGACTGGGTGGTCATCGTTGGATATCTGCTCGTCAATCTGCTGATTGGAATTTATTACCGCCGCCGAGCTAGCGGCAACACAGCGGAATTTTTCATTTCCGGCCGCGATGTTTCCTGGTGGCTGGCCGGAACCAGCATGGTGGCGACGACTTTCGCCGCGGACACACCTCTGCTCGTTACCGGACTGGTGGCGACCCAAGGCATCGCCGGTAACTGGCTTTGGTGGAATCAATGCCTCACCGGAATGCTGACGGTATTTTTCTTCGCACGTTACTGGCGCCGTGCGGAAATCATGACTGACGTCGAACTTACCGAGTTGCGGTATTCCGGAAAGCCCGCTGCGTTCTTGCGCGGACTAAAATCCATCTATCTTGGCCTGCTGATGAACTGCTTCATTCTTGGCTGGGTGACGCGCGCGATGGTGGACATCATCGCCGTGCTGCTTGGACCCGCGATTGCCGCCGGGAAAGTCTGGCAGCTCGCAATCGGGAACCACGAGCTGTTGCACTACACGCTCGGGGAGCCGCGGCACACCGCACTCCTTATTTGCGTCTTCGTGTTAATTCCCTTCACCGGAATTTACACCTTCATCGGTGGACTTTGGGGCGTACTCGTCACCGATCTCTTTCAATTCGTCTTGAAAATGAGCATGGTGACCGTACTTGCATGGGTCGCGGTGACAAAGATTGGCGGCATCGATGCGCTGACGATTCGCTTGCAGGTAATCAGCGCGGAAGTCGCCAAGACCGGAGTGCAAACCGCGAACCCGTTGAAATTTTTCCCCGACTTCGGTTTGGGAATGACCACTAACGCGATGTGGACCATTCCACTCGTCTCGTTCATTTTGTTTTTGGGCGTGCAATGGTGGAGTTCCTGGTATCCCGGCGCGGAACCGGGCGGCGGCGGTTACGTCGCGCAACGAATGTTCAGTGCGAAGGATGAGAAAAATTCGCTCGGTGCAACCTTGTGGTTCAATTTGGCGAACTACGCGCTGCGGCCGTGGCCGTGGATTTTGACGGGCCTTGTTGCGCTGGCGCTTTATTCCCCGCATGGCGGAATTTCGCCGAGCGCTGATTTTGCAGCCAGCCCGCAACAGGGTTATGTCATGGTTTTGCGGGATTTTCTTCCGCCTGCATTGCGCGGCGTGATGGTCGCGGCATTTCTTGCGGCGTTCATGTCCACCATTGGCACGCAGCTCAACTGGGGTACCTCATACCTGGTGAACGATTTCTATCGGCGATTCCTGGTGCGCGACGCGAGCGAGCGCCACTACGTAAACATTGGAAAAGTGTTTACGGTACTGCTGGTCCTTGCGGGAGGTTACGTCGCGAGCCAGCTGGCATCGATTTCCGAAGGTTGGCAAATCGTTCTCGGCATCGGCGCAGGAACGGGCGCAGTGCTGATCCTGCGCTGGTACTGGTGGCGAATCAACGCCTGGAGCGAAATCACCGCAACCGTCGCGGCCGCAATCCTTACCTTCGCGCTAACGAAAATTAAGTTTGATGGCGGCGAAGCGGTGGTTACCGCCAAAACCACGCTGATTACGGCGGGCGTCACGACGATTGCCTGGATCGTGGGTACGTTTGTCACCAAGCCCGAGCCGACAGAAAAATTGGTTTCGTTTTACCGCCGCGTGCACCCGAGCATTTACGGCTGGAAACCAATCGCCAAACTCTGTCCGGAACTACCCCAGGTGCGCGACTTTGCCGCGAACGCCGCCAATTGGGTGATGGGCTGCGTGTTGGTCTACAGCGCAATGTTTGGAATCGGAATGCTGGTGTTCAGACACTGGCTCAGCGGAGTGGTGCTGCTTGGGGTGAGTGGCATCGCCGGTTGGCTGATTTTCTGGAATCTTTCCCGAAAAGGTTGGGGGACGCTTTCGGGAGCCGCGGAGGTTCGAACCGCGAAGGACTAATTCGCGCCGTCCTCGATGCCGAAACGACTTCTGCTGGAAATTTGTGTCGAAACGCTGGACGCGGCGGTGGCCGCAGCGCGAGCCGGTGCCGATCGCATCGAGTTGTGCGACGATCTGTCTGTCGGCGGAGTAACTCCGAACCCAACGTTAGTGCGCGAAGTACGGCGCAAAGTTTCCATTCCAATTCATGTGATGATTCGACCGCGCGGCGGGAATTTTTGCTACTCGGAATCTGAATTCAGCCAGATGGAACGCGACATCGCGCAAATGAAATCGTGCGGAGCGGATGGAATTGTTCTGGGTCTCCTTTGTCCGGACGGGCGCGCGGACATTGCGCGGACGAAAATCTTGGTTGAGCGCGCGCGTCCTCTGCCAGTGACGTTTCATCGCGCCTTCGACGAAGTCATCGACATAGAGCAGGCTCTTCATGACGTAGTCTCAACCGGCGCAACGCGAATCCTAACGTCCGGCGGAGAAAATTCGGCCGAAGACGGCCTTTCGGTTCTTGCGAAGCTCGTAAGGAAAGCAAGCGACAAAATTCAGATCATGCCGGGTGGCGGAATCACTTCGCTGAACATTGCCGGGATAGCCTCTGGCAGCGGAGCGCGAGAATTCCATTCCGGCCTTACCTCTGTTCTGGCCGCCGATCCCGCGAACTACGAGACATTCGAATCCGAAATCAGGAACCTCGTGATGGTACTGGATCGTTTTACAAATGGTTCGAACTCGGCTCTGTGAGGCCGGTTACTCTTCGTTTTTGACTTCGCGCGGTTCCTGAAGGACCACAAGTCGTTCCATTCGAATCGCTCTTCCCGGCCGTAAAGCGGACAAGCAGAGCACTCACTGTCAGAATTTACAGTCGTCGAAATGAAATCCGATTTTGACTTTTATTGCGGAATGCAAGTTGTTACAGTACGCCCGCTCGCGCCTAATCCTTAGCAGCAAGCCGATTCGCTTGCAAGATCGGAACTACTTATGGGCGCACTTGATGCAGTTCTAAACGAAGCCGGGAGCATGTTCGGTATCAGCGGCAACAAAGTGACGGCGCTCGTTTCGTCATTTCTTTCCTTCGTCAACGAACAGGGCGGCGGTCTAACGGGACTACTGGATCGGTTCCGCCGAGCAGGGATGGGCGACACCGTGACTTCCTGGTTGAGCGGCGGTTCGCAAAATGTAAATCCCGATCAGGTGCAAGCCGCGCTTGGTAGGGACACGGTAAGTAGCATGGCCAACAAAGCCGGACTTTCCGTGAGCACAGCTGCCTCCGCGCTAGCATTTTTGATCCCTCGTATCATTCAACGCGTTACTTCCGGTGGGGTGGTTCCCTCGCGCTTGCCGGCTGACCTGGCGTCATACATCTCAGGCCCAACCGCAGCACTCGCTTCCGGTGCAAGACAAGCTGCCTACACTGCGGAACGCGCCGTTCAGAAAAGCGGATTTCTGCAACGGTTCTGGCCATTGCTGGCGATTCTCGCTTTGCTGCTGCTTGCGCTATTGATTTGGGGCGGCAGAAATACAACCAACACTGTGACTTTCAATGCGGAAGATCAAATCCGGTTGGCAAGCCAGAAAGCCGCTGCGGCTCTGGCGGCGCTGAAGCCCGGTTTCTCGGCAAACGACCTGGTCAACGCACTCAACCTTGAAGTCATCAATTTTCCCGCTGGAAGCGCGCAAATTCCCTCGGACGATTACGAATTCCTGAACAAGACGGCTGCCGCGGTGAAAGCAGCTCCTTCCGGTACGGTGATTGCGATTGGCGGACATACCGACAATACCGGCGACGCAGCCTTCAATATGCGGCTCTCACAACAGCGCGCCGATGCGGTGAAGGATTACCTGGTGAATGAAGGAGTAGACAGTTCTTCGATTGTGGCCTCCGGTTTTGGCGATACCAAGCCAGTCGCCAACAATGACAGCGACGAAGGGCGATTCCGCAATCGCCGCATCGAATTCAGCGTTGCTTCTAAATAGCGGGATCCGTGAAGTCAACTAGATTTGCGAGCCGGAGGTTTTTTCGCCTTGGGTCTCTGGCTTTTCTGTTGCCGGCTTTCACTTACTGCCGGCGGCTGAACCAACGAGCAGTTATGACCCTTCGAACACCGCCCCCGTATTTGCCTTAACCACGTTCTTGTGGCTGCGCTATCATAGTACTGGTACCTACTTCGGAGGCGCAATGGTTCGGACGCTGGTTACGTTGGGTTGGCTAAGGGATATCGGGATCGTGCTCTTGTTCTTGGCGGGAAATCAGATACGTCACACCGCGTTCGCCGTCGGCCTCGCGATCCAACTTTGCGCCGTGGTCGTCTTCGTCGAGAGATTCATGTGGTCCTGGCACCTTTACGATTTGCGCGAAGCACGCAAGCGAGCAGACCGCTCCGAGCCCTAAGGGGCTGGCGCCCAATCACTCGATCCGCTTGATCGGAATTTCCCGGCCGCCCGCACGCAACACCATCCGCGTAACACGGCCGTTCCGGTCGGTTTCGAACGAAACAACATCGTCAGTGATTTTGGAAAAGAAACTGGCGTCGCTTTCTGGAAAAATCTCCTGTTTGGGCTGGCCATTTTCCTGAATTGATAAATGCGGACCTTCCCGGCGCACGATCAGAATCAAATTTGGCGGGTCGCCATAGCCGCCTGCGTACTTGTCGAGAAGTTTCGGATCGATCGTCACCACTTGGTGTGATTGCAACGGAGAGCGCGGAGGCAATTTTTGATACGGCGTGTAACCTTCCCATTCGATTGGGGTAAACGTGTCTGCCAGCAGCGTCTCCAGTAATTCCTTAAACATTCCTTCCCCGTTGCTGCTGTTGGTCATGATGACGATACCGGACTTTTTCTGGTCGAAACCTACTGCATAATTCCGCCAGCCCTCGTCATGCCCCTCTTTGAAGAAAGCCTCGCCATAGGGACTGCAATAGAGTCCCCACGCCAATCCGTAGCTGAGGCGAATCTTTTCATTATCGCTCGAGGGTTCGTTTTCAAAGGTCGGAAACTGATGTTTGGCCCGAATCTGGATTTGCGGGCTGAGCATCTGCTGGCGCATCCGAGAAGAGATTCGTTTGCCATCGAGGACCGCTTGCATGAAAATCGCAAAATCGTGAGGAGTTGTCAGCAATGAGCCGGCCGCATCAGGCTTTACTCTTTTTTGCGGACCCAAAGAACGCCCATATTCGTCGTAACCGTTCGCAAAATCGCTATCAAAACGTGGCTCCCAGATCATGTTGCTGCGAGTCATTCCCAATGGTTGGAAGACATACTGCTGCACCAGCTTGTCCACAGGCGTTTTGGTGATTTCTTCGACCACAAGCTGCAAGAGATCGATGCCTTCACCGGAGTAGGCGTAACGCGATCCCGGTTCGAAGTGGATTTTGAGCTTTCGGTCGTCCTCGAAAGCTCGCCAATTCGGAAATCCGGTCGTATGGCTTAGCAGCATTCGTGTATTGATCTGTTTGTAGCGCGGATCGAGAGAAAGATCCGCGTACCGCGGATACTCAGTAAGCGGCTTTGGCAAATATTGGTAGACTGGCTTGTCGAGGTCCAGAAGCCCTTTGTCTGCAAGCTGCAACACCATGTACGCAAATACGACTTTTGTGAACGAGGCGCCGGACATCACCGAGTCCGTCGTTAACGGAAGATTTTTTTCGCGATCGCGCTGACCGTACGCATTCAGAAACACAATCTTTCCATCGTTGAAAATCGCGACGCCGACGCCGGTGACTTCGGCGGCCTTTATCAACCGATTCACTGTAGAGTCAATTTCTGCCGCCTTCAGGACGCTGCCATCCAGGCGCTTTACAGTTTGTGGTTGCCCGAGCGCCACGCCTGAAAAGAACAGAGCGACGATCCACAAATTGATGAGTTTTCGAATCATCGTGGCCTCATTTGTACCTAGAAAAGCACGTAGGAATACACAGGAATGTTCTGGCGCCAGATAGTGATCCTCTTGGGCACAGCTCGAACGATGGTTTGGGGATAGCGGCTAGGCAATAGAGGCAGCCCGCGAGGCTATGCGTGCAGTTTCTTGGCGAAACGCGCCTGTCAGGCCCAGAAGGGGCTAGGCTTTTTGCCTGCGCAAAAACGTCGGAACGTCCAAGTCATCCGCGGCAACTTCTTTGGCGACTTCGCGGACATTCTGTTGGACCCTTTGCACAACCGTCTGTGGCTCAGAAACTGTCGATGCTGATGAGCCCGCGCCAGCCGCGGCTGCGGCTGAGAGGGGAACTTCCTTCCCCGCTTTCCAGGTCTTCGGCATGAATTCCGGACGCTGCGTGACGTTTTTCTTGTTGGCTTCCTTGAATCCCGCGGCAATGACGGTGATTTTCACGGAGTCCTTCATCGACTCGTCCTGCACGGCACCGAAAATAATGTTGGCGTTTTCATGTGCGGCCTTCTGGATGATGGATGACGCCTCATGAACTTCATGCAGCGTAAGGCTGGGACTGCCGCAAATATTGATCAGGATGCCCTGCGCGCCTTCGATGGAGTTGTCTTCGAGCAGCGGACTGGCGATTGCGCGATTGGCGGCATCGACGGCGCGATTCGAACCAGTCGCGACAGCCGTACCCATCACCGCGTATCCCTGACCGCTCATGATCGCCTTCACGTCGGCAAAGTCACGATTGATGATGCCGGGCACCGTGATGATGTCCGAAATGCCCTGCACCGCCTGGCGAAGAATGTCGTCCGCGATGCGGAAAGCGTCGAAGAAGCTGGTGCCACGTTCAACGGTTTCCATAAGACGCTCGTTCGGGATGACGATGACTGTATCTACGGCGCCGATCAAGTCCTGCAGAGCTTGTTCGGCCTGCAGCATGCGGCGCTTGCCTTCGAACGCGAACGGCTTGGTGACGACGGCGACGGTCAACGCGCCAAGTTCGCTGGCCAGCGAGGCAACCACCGGAGCAGCGCCGGAACCAGTTCCTCCGCCAAGGCCGGAGGTGATGAAAATCATGTCCGAGCCTTCAAGCGCTTCGATAATTTTGTCGGTATCTTCAAGCGCCGCCTTGCGGCCGACTTCGGGGTTGGCGCCCGCGCCCAGACCCTTGGTCAGCTTTCCGCCGAGCTGCAGCTTAATCGGTGCTTGAGAAAGTTTCAGCGCCTGCAAATCGGTGTTGGCCGCAATGAATTCGATGCCCTCCACCTTGGCACGAATCATTCGGTTGACCGCATTGCAGCCACCGCCGCCGACTCCGATCACTTTGATCTTTGCTGGCGACAACTCTTCACTAAAACTCATGCGGATTGCGTTTTCTTTCGCCGTCATTCCTATCCCCCTAACGGGCTGGTGAAGCTCGTTATTGTTTGCTGGGCCGCGCTGGTCGGCCCGGATTTCTACGCACCGGCAAACATCGCCTTAAGCTTGTCCACCAAACTATTCGAACGTTGCCCTTGCGCGCGTCGCGCCTTTGCGCCGTACAAAACCAGACCAACCACCGTCGCATACTCAGGTTGCGCAACTTGCTCCGGCATGTCCACCAGGCCTCGCGGTTCCGCAATTCGAACTGGAAGATGGAACGCTTGCTCCATCAGTTCGACCAGTCCCGTCAGGCGTGCTCCGCCTCCTGAAAGAACGAATCCCGCAGGGATTTGCGAGATGAGGCCGGCTCTGCGCATTTCGTCGCGAATCAATGCCAAAAATTCCTGCGTTCGAGGCTCGATAATGTCGGTAAGCATTCGCGCAAAAATGGTGCGCGGCGGGCGGTCGCCAACGCTGGCGATCTCAATTGCCGTGTCCTCATCCAGCAACGATGCGGCGGCGCATCCGTGATAGCGCTTGATACGCTCCGCTTCAGGAATCGGTGTGCGCAAACCGACCGCGAGATCGTTGGTGAAGTGATCACCCCCGACCGGAACGGCACCGGTGTGGCGGATGACTCCTCCGCCGTATACCACTAACTCGGTCGTGCCGCCGCCGATGTCCAGCAAACAAGTGCCAAGGTCGCGTTCGTCTTGCGTCAAACAGGACTCGGAAGACGCCAGCGGCTCAAGCACCGTATCGCTGATCAAGATGCCGGCGCGATTCGCGGCGGTGACCAGATTTTGGGTAGAGATTACCGATGACGTGACCACATGCACGTTGGCTTCGAGGCGTTGGCCGACCATGCCAATCGCGTCCCGTATCCCGTCATGCGCATCGACGATAAATTCGTGCGGCAACACATGCAATATTTCGCGATCTTCCGGCAGCGACATGTTCCTCGCCGCATCGATCGCGTGACGCACGTCTTCGCGCTCGATATCGCGCGGACGATTGCCGAGCGTCACTCCGCCACGGCTGTTCAGCCCGCGAACGTGCCCTCCGGCAACCCCAATCAGTGCAGACTCCACCGGAACTCCCGATACGCCTTCCGCTTCTTCTACCGCGCGGCGAATCGAACTTACGGTCGACTCCAAATTCACGATCGAACCTTTACGCAAACCTTTAGACTCGGCCGCGCCCAACGCGAGGAACTTCACTTGTTCGTCGGCAAGCTCGGCGATCAGAACGCAGGTCTTGGTGCTGCCGATATCGAGCCCTACCAGATATTTATCTTTTTTCGACAAGCGCCGCTCCCGCTCCAATTGTCACCGCTAGTTACCACGCTGCAAGGTCTTCTGTCCGCCGCAACCACTTGAATCCGGATTCAGCACCACTTGCCGCGTGTACTGCAAATCCACCGATTGCACGCAGCCAGCGTTCGATTGCCATTGCGAAAAGTTTTCCACCAACATCCGGTACTTCCCGGTGAACTCGCTTGAACCAAAATGCAAAGTGAGCGCTTGCGCGGCAGCCACCCCCGGCAGGCCGGCCATTACTACACGCAAATCGCGCGGATTGCCGAGATCGACTTCGCTCACGCGGTCGGATGAACCGCTGCGAACTAAATCCGCATCCCTGATGAATTCCTGATAAGTCTGCATCCGCTTTTGCCGCTCTTCGCGTGGCATATTGTCGGAAAGTCCGGTGACGATAGGAAAATGCACATCTTCGCCTTTCGGCCGGTCCAGCATGACGCCAAATTCGTCGATCAATGCCAGCTCGCTACCGTTGCGGACAAACGCGATTGGGGTGCGCTCGGATATTTCCACGCGAATGCGGTTCGGCAGAATTCGTTGCACGCTGGCGTTTTGCACCCAGGAGATTTGTTCCAATTGGCTTCGCCGATCATCCAGCGGAATACGCAACACGCTCTTTCCCCGGTCCTTATAAAAGGGAGCGAGCAAGGCTTCTCGCGTCACAATATGGTTCCCCGAAACTTCCACTTGTTCCGGTTTCAGCAGCAGCACCATTGGCGAATGCAGTAGAAAATCACTCACGACATAAAGCACTACTCCGCACCCAGCGGCGATCACTGCCCAGAAAAAAATCGTTCGGTACAACGACAAATTCTTGCCGCCAAATTTCTTGCGGCGAATCTCCACGGGTTTCTGGCGGCGAAGGTACTTCGGCTCGTCGCTCTCGACGAGCTCCGGACGGTAGGCATCCGCGTCCGCAACGGCAGCCGAATTCTTGTTAACCTTCATGCTGTCCACACCACCACTTCGTTTTCGAGCTTTACTCCAAAGGCCTTTTCGACGCGACCGCGCACATCCGCAATCAGCGCCAGCATGTCACTGGCGGAGGCTTGGCCCGCATTTACAAAGAAATTTGCGTGACGATCGCTGACTCTTGCGTCTCCGACGCTCAATCCCTTGAGCCCCAGCTCGTCAATCATGCGGCCGGCGGAAGATCCAGGCGGGTTCTTGAAGATGCAACCGGCACTTTTCTGCCCTAACGGCTGACTCGAACGCCGCTTCTCGTTGCAGATACGAATCCCTTGAAGTATTTCTTTGAACGGTTTGGAGGGAAGTTCCAGCGTCACTGCCAGCATCATATCATCAGGTCCAAAAGAAGTGTGACGGTATTCAAACGAAATTTGATCGCCCCTGAGGATTTCTATCCGCCGTTCAGCCGCACGATAGAGCTTCACCTCGCGGACGTAACTTCCAATCTGCATGCCGTAAGCTCCCGCGTTCATGCGAAGCGCTCCCCCCACGGTTCCCGGAACGCCGATCAGACCTTCCATTCCACCGAGGTCGTGCTTCGCGCAGAAGGTCACAGTGCGGCCAAGGTCTGCTGCGGCGTCCACGTGCGCCAGCGCCCCTTCTAATGTCACTTCCGGGTCGGGCTTGGCAAGTTGCAGCATGACCCAGGGCAGTTCGCCGTCCCCAACCAGCAGGTTCGAACCGCCGCCGAGAAATTTGTATGCAATCCCGCCGTGCTCGAGCAGATCGACCAATGTTGGAATCGACTCGTGCTTTTTGATCCGCAGCAGATCGGTTGTTCCGCCGATTCCGAGATAGGTCAGATCTGCGAGCGAAGCGTCTCGAACCAGCTCGATACCAAGCCCGGCGAGTTCGTCCTTCAGTTTTGCGTCTTCAATACGCATGTGGGCTCGGATGTTCGGTGCCAAGCAGCGTCATCAATTCATTGCTGGCGCGGCTTACGCTTCCCGCGCCGACCGTCAGGATCGCGTCGCCCGGCTTGGCATTCTTTAGCAGAAACTCAATGCTGTCCTGCATCGAGCGCAGGTAGTGAACATTCTTATGACCGGCTTCGCTGATCGCGGCGGCAAGCGCTTCGCTGGATACGCCGGGAATCGGCGCCTCACTCGCAGCGTAAATGTCGGTCAGCACCAGAATGTCGGCTTGATTGAAGGCCAGACGAAACTCATCCCACAAATGCTGGGTGCGCGAATAGCGATGCGGTTGGAAAAGCACCAGCAACCGGTTGAACTTGCAGCCGCGCGCTGCTTCGAGCGTGGCACGAATCTCGACTGGGTGATGGCCATAGTCGTCAATCACCGTAATGTCGTTCACCGTTCCCTTGATATCGAAACGCCGACCGACGCCGCCAAATTTGGCAAGCCCTTGCTTGATTAGCTCGACTGGAACGTTCAAGTAGAGTGCGACCGCGGCCGCGGCCGCGGCATTGCGCACATTGTGAATCCCCGGCGGGTGCGGCAGCCGGAACACGCCCAGATCCTCATCTTTGTAGGTGAGCCGGAATTCGCTCGCGAGTCCTTCGAGCTTGATGTCGCTGATCACCAAGTCGGCTTGGCTCGACGTGCCGTAAGTCAGGATTGGCCGCTTCACGCTCGGAATAATGGCTTGCACGTTTGGCTCATCCAGACAAACAATGGCCGCTCCATAAAACGGCACGCGATTTACAAACTGAACAAACGCGCCCTGAATGTCTTCTAGCGACGAGTACTGGTCGAGGTGCTCGCGATCGATGGTCGTGACGACCGCAACCACCGGAGCAAACAGCAAAAAACTGCGATCGCTTTCATCCGCTTCCACCACAAAATATTCGCCGCGACCCAGCCGCGCCGTGGTCCCGGCTTGATTTACCTTGCCGCCAATCACAAACGTCGGATCGAGCTGCGCCGCCGTCAAAATCGACGCCACCATCGACGTGGTCGTGGTCTTGCCGTGTGCGCCTCCCACGGCGATCCCGTACTTCAGGCGCATCAATTCCGCCAGCATTTCCGCTCGCGGAATCACCGGAATTTTTCGTTTGTGCGCTTCCACAACTTCGGGATTTTCGGATTTGATTGCCGACGACGTCACCACCACGTGCGCACCTGCCACGTTCGTCGCCCTGTGCCCTTCGTGAATCACCGCGCCCAGATTCTGCAACCGCTCCGTAATCGTCGAAGGTTTGGTATCCGAACCCGAAACTGAATATCCGAGCGTCAGCAACACTTCCGCGATGCCGGACATGCCGATTCCGCCAATTCCGACCAGATGTATACGCTGAAAATTCCGGAACGAGACCATCATAGCGATTCTCCCTGGCGTTTCTTCTGCACGCCAGCGACCGATTCGATCAGGTCCACAATGTCGCGCGCCGCGTGCGGTTTCCCCAATTCTCTCGCGCGCACCGACACTCTCTCCAGCTCCTCCGGCTTATCGAGCAACGAGAATATTTCTCTCGTCAATCGTTCTGCGGTCAGTTCCGGCTCGGTGATCAACTTTCCCGCGCCCGCTTTCGTCATCGCTTCGGCGTTTCGCAATTGGTGGCTGTCCGTAGCGCGCCCGAAAGGTATAAAAATCGCCGCGCGGCCTGACGCGGCAATTTCCGCCGCGGTAATCGCACCGGCGCGGCAAACGATCAGATCCGCCCAGGCGAAACGTTCCGCCATATTTTCTAAAAACGGAACTACTTCGGCGGTGCGGAATTCCCGCCGCGCGTATGCCGTGCGGACGGCGTCGTAATCCCGCTCTCCGGTCTGATGTACCACGTTCAATTCGTGTTTCCTGGTCGCCAGCGTATCCATCGCGTCCACGAACACCCGGTTGATGGGCAACGCACCTTGGCTTCCGCCCGTAATCAGCAGCCGAAACGGCTTCTGCGGCTTTCGTGAAGCAATTTCAAAAAATTCGCCGCGCACCGGGTTCCCCGTAACGACTGCTTTTTTGCCGAGCACCGCTGCCGTTACGTCGTATCCCGTCGCAATCCTCTTCGACATCCTCGCCAGAACCTTGTTCGTAAAGCCCGGCTCCGCGTTCGGTTCGAAAATCACGTTCGCAATTCCACGCAGCCACGTCGCCAGCAGCATCGGCCCCGCCGCATATCCGCCAACGCCGAACGCCGCGACCGGCTTGTGTTTCCGCAAAATACCGAACGCATCCGCCGTTCCCGGCAGCAGCGTCGCGAAATTCTTTAGCAAAGTCAGCCCGCCTTTGCCCTTCAATCCCGCGGCGCGCAACGTCTCCAGCGGCAACCCCGCCTGCGGCACCAGCTTCATTTCGATTCCGCGCTGTGTTCCCACCAACACCACCTCGCGTTCCCTTCCGCGGGAGAGCCACTCCCGCGCGATCGCAATTGCCGGGAACACGTGTCCGCCCGTGCCGCCACCCGCAATCAGCAGCTTCATCGCGTCGATCCGAAAGCGGCCGGTAAATTCATCGCGTGGCCGACTGCTGTGAAATGTTCAACAGCACTCCCGTTGCCAACAGCATCACCAACAAACTTGAGCCGCCATAGCTGATGAACGGCAACGGAATTCCCTTCGTTGGCACCATACCCAACACCACGGCAAAATTGATCAGCGTCTGGAACATCACCATCGCTGTGATTCCCAGCGCCAGCAACCGCCCGAAGCTGTCCGGGGCAGCAAACGCTGTTCGTAATCCTCTCCAGCCGTAAACGGCGAACAGCGCGATCACGATCCCTGCGCCGATAAATCCCAGCTCTTCACAGATCACCGCGTAAATAAAATCGGTGTGCGCTTCCGGCAGGTAAAACAACTTTTGCTTGCTCTCCATCAGCCCGACACCGGTAAATCCACCCGAACCCACAGCGATCAGTGATTGCAGCAGTTGAAACCCCGCTCCCCTGGGGTCGCTATCTGGGTGAATGAATGCCCAGAAACGCGCATTCCGGTAAGCGACATGCGCGATGAGAAAGTACAGTGCAGGAATTGCCGCCAGTGCGCCCGCTGCCAGCCACTTCCAGGAAAGTCCTGCGACGTAAAGTACGGCAGCCGCAATCAGAACGATGTCCACGGAGGTGCCCAGGTCCGGCTGAGCCAAAATCAAGATCACGCAAAATAGAACCGGACCGATTGCCGGCAAAATATTTTGCAGAAAGTCTTGCTTCCGGAATTCCATGCTCGCGGCACTGCGGCGCTTCAAGTCCAGAAACCACGCAAGATACAGAATAACGGCAAGCTTTGCGACCTCCGAAGGCTGAATTCCCACCGGCCCAAATCGAATCCAGCGGTGCGTGGCGTGCGACTTGTCCAGGAAAAACGCGCCGACCAGCATCAATCCGACCACGCACAATACCGAGTACACAACGGCCGGCTCGCGCAGTTTGCGGTAGTCCGTCCGCATCAATGCGAACATTCCCACCAGTCCAATCACCAGCCAGGCCGCTTGCCGCAACAGAAATATGTACGAGTGGCCGTACTCATGCTCCGCCGTCACCGCCGACGCGCTGAAAATCATTACCGCGCCCAGCAGGCACAGGCCCAGCGTTACGCCAAACAGCCACCGGTCATTTTCCAAACGTCGAGGCATTCCGCTTCTCCGTGTTCATTTCGTTCGCGCTATTTTTCGTTCTTTCTTGAAGCTGATGCACCAGCTCTTTGAAGACCCGGCCGCGATGTTCGTAATTCTGAAACTGGTCAAAGCTCGCGCACGCCGGCGCCAGCAGCACGATGTCTCCCGCATGCGCCGCCTGATATGCAAATTCAACCGCGCGTTCCAGCGTTTCGGAGCGCTTTACCGCAACGCTTCCATCAATTTGCTTCTCGATTTTTTCCGCCGCAGTACCGATCAGTAGCGCAAGAATTGCTTTCTCACGCAATCTCTCGCGTAGTTGCGTATAGTCGCTGTCCTTGTCTTTGCCGCCTAAAATCACAATGATCCGGCCCGAAAACGCCTCGAGTGCCTTTAGCGTCGCGTCCACGTTCGTCGCCTTCGAGTCGTTGTAGTAGCGTACGCCCTGAGTTTCCGCGACAAATTCCAGACGGTGCTCGACACCCGCGAAGCTTCGCACTCCCTCCGCAATCTTCTCAGCGGAAACTCCTGCAATTCCCGTGGTGACCACGGCCGCCAGCACATTTTCCAGATTGTGCGCGCCGGGCAACGGAATCTCGTTCACATCCATAATTTCTCTTCCCGGTCCATGGAAGTGAAATTCGATTTTCCCACTTCGCACGAATGCGCCGCTCGCGACATCCGTCTTGCTGCTAAACCAGTAGACCGGCGGCCGGCCAGTTGGCCGGTAAGGCAAACTGGCGTGGTCATCTGCATTCATCACCGCAAAATCGTTCTGCGTCTGATTTTCGAAAATGCGCGCTTTTGCGGCAGCGTATGCCTGCATGGACTTGTGCCGGTCAAGATGGTCCGGCGTCAGATTCAGCAGCACCGAAATATCCGGTCGAAACGATTCAATCAGCTCGAGCTGAAAGCTGCTCAACTCCAGCACCGTCCAGCTATTCTCCGTGGTCTTTTCCGCCTGAGCGATCAGCGGCGTCCCAATATTCCCCGCGAGCACCGTCGCGAAACCCGCATTCCGCAAAATATGTTCGACCAGCGAAGTCGTCGTCGTCTTTCCATTTGAACCGGTAATTCCGATCACTTTGCCGGAAACGAAACGGCTCGCGAGTTCTATTTCGCTCCATACCGGAATTCCCTGTTCGAGCGCTTTCACCAACAGCGGAGCATCCGCGGGCACGCCTGGACTGGGGACTACGAGTTGTTGTCCACGCAAAGACTTCAGCGACGGCTCTCCGAATTCCAGTTTCACTCCGGCGTCGCGCAGCGGCTTAACCGCATCTCCCAGCTCACCCTCAGTTCGCGTGTCCATCGCCGTCACAACGGCTCCGCGCGCAGCGCAGAGTATCGCGGTTGCAATGCCGGTGCGGGCGAGCCCGACTACCAGGACGCGCTGGCCGTGCAATTCGAATTTCGCTAGCTTTTCCGCCACGTTTCCCAAACTCTTACCGCAATTTCAAAGTTGTCAGCGCAAACAGCGCGAACACCAGCGCCGCAATCCAGAAGCGAACAATCACTTTCGATTCGCTCCAGCCCAATAGCTCAAAATGATGATGTATCGGCGCCATCCGAAAAATCCTCTTGCCGCGCAACTTGAACGAAGAAACTTGAAGAATCACCGATAGCGCTTCAATCACGAAAATTCCACCCACAAAGAACAGCAGAATTTCCTGCTTGATGATGACCGCGATCACACCCAGGGTTCCTCCAAGCGACAGCGAGCCCACATCTCCCATGAACACTTCCGCCGGGTGCGCGTTGTACCAAAGAAATCCCAGCGAAGCGCCGACCAGCGCTCCGCAAAATACCGTCAACTCGCCGACGCGCGGAATAAATTGAATATCCAGATAACTCGCCCAGCGTGCGTTGCTGCTCACGTAAGTCAAAATCGTCAGCGCGCCGGCCGCAATCACGGTGCAACCGATGGCCAGGCCGTCCAGGCCATCCGTCAAATTCACGGCGTTTGAAGCACCGGTAATGACGATGGTCACAAACAGCAGGAACGGAATGAACGCCAGCGGCCACAAGTGATTGCTCGTTATCAGCGAATGGATCACCAGGTCCGGATGAAATTTCTTCAAGAACGGCACGATGAGCTGCGTCGAATAGGCGCTGTGCGTCGAAAGTTCCAGCAATCCGACGCCGGCCGCAACACTCACCAGCACCTGCAACAAAAACTTTCGCTTGCTCGTCAATCCAAGATTCTGTTTCTTCGCAACTTTTGCGTAGTCATCAATGAAGCCAATCGCCGCGAAACCGATCAGGGCAAAGAGCGCCAGCAAAATGAACGGATTCGTCAGGTCAGCCCAAAGCAGCACCGGTACTGCCGTCGAAAGCACAATCAGTACGCCGCCCATCGTCGGCGTTCCCGCTTTCTTCTTGTGATCCTGCGGACCTTCTTCGCGGATGTACTGCCCGATTTGTAGTTCGCGCAGTTTGCGAATCAACCACGGACCAAACACCAGCGCCAGGAACATCGCTGTCAAACTCGCATAAACCGTTCGCACCGTGATGTAACGAAACACGTTCAGCGGGCTGAAGAATTTCTGCAGCACATGATAGAGGAGGTAGTACAACATTTAGTGGCTGACCTCCACTTTCAAACCCGGCGCGCCATGCTGCGTGAGCAGCGTTTCCACAATTCGCTCCATCTTCACTCCGCGGGAACCTTTCACCAGCAGCAAGTCTCCGCTCCGCAAAAACTTCTGCAGGAAATCGGCTGCGTCCGCTGACGACGCGAAGAATTTCAGTCGGTCTCGAGATATCCCCGCATTCGCTGCGCCTTCCAAAATTTGCGCGGCGTCACCTTCCACACCCACTATCCAGTCGATCGCTCCGGTACGCGCAGCAAAGGAACCGGCGTCGCGATGCAGCGCCGTCGAAGTCGCGCCCAACTCCCGCATTTCGCCCGCCGCTAAGATTCGCCGCTGAAATCCAGGCGTCGCCGCCAGCAATGCCGTCATCGCCTGCAACGCGGCGGGACTCGAGTTGTAACTGTCGTTGATCAGCGCCGCTCCATTCGAAAAGCGCAAAAGCTCGCCGCGCATTGCCGGTGGCCGCAATTTCGGCAGAACCGCCTGCGCTTCCGCGATACCAATTCCCCAAACGCTCGCAGCCGCCAGTGATGCCAGCGCATTCGCAATCACATGCCGGCCCGGGAGCGCCAGCTCGATCCGCACTCGCCCCTCGGGACTTACGTAGTCAAATGTGGTGCCCAGCGCGCCGCGATCCTCAATATTCTCCGCCGTGAAAAATGCCGTGTGCTCCACGCCATAGGTAATCACACGGCCCGGTGCAAACGACCCAAACGCCGCCACGCGCGCATCATCCGCATTCAGTACCGCCGTCGAATCTTTACCATTCAATCCTTCAATCAATTCGCGTTTCGCCAGCGCAATCTCATCCACCGACGAAAAGAATTCCAGGTGCGCCGGGGAAACGCGCGTCACCACGCCCACGTCCGGCCGCGCAATTACCGCTAGTCGCGACAATTCGCCGCGCCGCGACATTCCCATCTCCAGCACCGCCGCCTCGTGCGATTCGTCCAGCTTAAATAGCGTCAACGGCAGGCCGTATTCGTTATTGAAATTTCCTTCCGACTTCAGTACGCGGAACCGCGAGCCAAGCAGTGCCGCCAGGATTTCCTTGGTCGTGGTTTTTCCCACGGAACCTGTGACGCCCGCGATTTTTCCGCCCCACGTTTCCCGCACGACGCGCGCAAATTGCTTGAGCGCGATGAAGGTGTCGTCCACGACGATGCATTTTGTGCGAATCGCGTCCGGATACTGGCCCACTTTCGCCGCGCAGACCATCGCGCCGATGGCGCCTCGCTCCAGCGCGCCGGCAACATGATCGTGTCCATCGTGACTCGGTCCGTGTATGGCGATGAACAGCTCGCCGGGACGTACCGTGCGAGAATCAATCGAGACGCCGGCCAACCGGGCCACAGGGTCAAGCCCCGCTCCCGCCCGCGCCACCAGTACGCCAGCCACTTGTGCAATCGTCCACCGCATAAGTTCCTCAGGGAGTTAGCCTTGGGGGCATAACTCAAGGTTTGCTTATCGCTCACCGGTTCGCAGAGTTCCTCCTTTTGTCGGCTTGCTTATTGGCACGTTCCCGTCCAACCGAAACCCCAACGCCAGACCCTGCTTACCGAACCTGCGCGCTAGGTGCCAAACCCGCGCCCGGCTTGCGGCCCCCTTAACCATCATCACCGGGCGAATCAAATCCGCGTTCGCGCAGCTGTTCCTGCGCCACCCTGCGATCATCCCAAGGCAAAGTTCTGTCGGCCAGAACCTGATAATCCTCGTGACCTTTCCCAGCGAGCAGTACGAGATCTCCCGCCCGGGCTGCGTCGAATGCCACGCCGATCGCTCTTTCTCGATCCGGCTCGATCAGATATTTTCCGTTGCTCTTCTGCATCCCCACCACAATGTCGCTGATTATTTTTAACGGATCTTCTTTTCGCGGATTATCGTTGGTCAGAATCGTCAAGTCCGAAAGCCGCCCGCTTGCTTCACCCATGATCGGTCGCTTGGTACGGTCTTTTCCTCCGCCGCAGCCAAATAACGTGATCACCCGGCCTTTCGGATTCAGCTCGCGCGCCGTCTTGATCAAACTCTCCAGCGCGTCATCCGTGTGCGCGAAATCGACGATGACCAGAAAAGGCTGGCCCATATCCACGCGCTGAAACCTGCCTGGCACGCTTTGCAGCGCGGCAATTCCTGCTTCGATCGTCTCGTTTGCGATTCCCGCCGCTTGCGCAGCGCCGATCGCCGCCAAAATGTTGTACACATTGATTCGCCCGACCATTGGCGAACTGATTTGCAATTTTCCATTCGGTGTCTGCGCGGTGAACCTCAATCCCGTGAACGCCAACTGGAATTTCTTGGCCCAAATGTCGGCCGAACTTTCAACGCCATACGTCAGCGTCTGCCTCGCAAGCCCGGCGAGCCGAGCACTGTAAGGATCGTCGGCGTTTAAGATCGCCGTTTCCGGCGCACCCGCCCCGGTTCCTTCAAACAACCGTCGCTTCGCCGCGAAGTAATCCTCGAAATTCTTGTGAAAATCCATGTGCTCGCGCGTGAGGTTGGTGAACACCGCAGACTGAAAATGGCAGCCCCACAAACGCTCCATTACCAGCGCGTGCGAACTCGCCTCCATCACCGCGAATTTTCCGTCCGCATCGCGAATCTCCGCAAGAAATCCCTGCAGGTCCAGAGACTCTGGCGTCGTATTCGGCGCAGGATATTCGCCTAATGGTGTGTGGTAAGCGATCGTTCCAAACAATCCGGCTTTCGCGCCTGATG
Source organism: uncultured Acidobacteriota bacterium (assembly GCA_963781385.1). Classification (GTDB taxonomy): domain Bacteria; phylum Acidobacteriota; class Terriglobia; order Acidiferrales; family UBA7541; genus Acidiferrum. Next base: position 403,975 of record CAWAFN010000002.1, read on the forward strand.
CCCGCAAGACCGAATCAATCAGCGAAGTCGTCGTCGTTTTGCCGTTGGTTCCCGTGACCGCGATCAATTGCAACGCATTTGCCGGATGCCGGAAAAAGTTCGCCGCCGCTATCGCCAGCGCCTTCCGGCTGTCCGCCACTTGCACCCACGCGGTGGCTGTCGCAACTTCCGCCGTAGCAGCGCTTTCGCTCGCGATTGCCGCCGCGCCACGCGCAATTGCATCCCTTACATATTTGTTTCCGTCGTCAGCCGCACCATGCAACGCGAAAAAAAGAAATCCCGGTCCCACCTTTCGCGAATCGCAAGCAATTCCAGCAAGTGTCAACCGCTCCGCTTCCGCCGGAACCTTGGCCTCCACACCGGAAAACACGTCCGCCAATCCCAACGAATAGGACTTTCGTTTCGCCGCTTTCAGCTCGCGCTCGCTAATCACTTTGCCGCCTTCTGACGCGCTCTTTGGCTCCTGCAATTCGGTGGTCATCGATTCCTATGTTTTCCGGTCGCTTTTGCCGATAGCGCTGAAAGTTTTGCCGCCTTAGGTAATTCATCCGAATTGCCAAATCGCACCGTAACCTTCGCTCCTTGCCGCACCTTCCTACCAACTTCCGGCGCTACGTCCACCGCAAGACCCGTGCCAACCAAAACCGGATCCAGTCCCAGGCGCAAACTCATCTCGGTCACGTCACGCATCGTCTTCCCTCGAAAATCGGGAATCACAATGTCGCCGCCCTCGTCGAGCGCAACGGTGACAGCCGGTCTAGCATCTTCGGTCTTCAAAGCCGGCTGGCTCGGTTTCTCCACGGTTTCTTCCGGTTGCGCGGAAAAATCCACTGGATTGAAGTCACTCACCGAGGTGTCTCTATCTTCCGTGCCCCGTTTGTACACTGCCTGCATCAGTTTCGCAGGCAGCGGAACATCGCGAGGCACATCCATGTATGGCAGCACTTGCTCAGCAATTCTCTTAAAAACCGGCGCCGCCACTTCACCGCCTTCATGAAGTCCGACCGGCGAATCCAGCGACACCAGAATCGTCACCGCTGGATTGTTGATCGGCGCAAATCCGCTGAACGAAGCAATCAATTGAGTCGGCGAATATCTGCCGGTATCCGGATCAATTTTCTGCGCTGAACCGGTCTTCCCCGCCGCTGTCCAGCCATCCAACCGCGCCCTAGTCGCCGTTCCCGTCAACACCACGCTTTCCATCATCTTGCGTAGCGTCGCGGCAGTCTCCGGACGAATGATTTGTTTCTCCTCGCTTACCGGCGCATCTCCATTGTAATTCCCTATGACGGTGCTACCCCGCATCACTTTGCTCACAATTTGTGGCCTGTAGAGCGTGCCTCCGTTCGCGATCGCTGACACCGCTGTCACCAACTGGATCGGCGTCACTCCCACTTCCTGCCCCATCGAAATCGATCCAATCGAAATCGCACTCCAGTTGTCCACCTTCTGCAGCATTCCCCTGCTTTCACTCGGCAGATCGACACCGGTCTGCTGGCCGAACCCGAACGCCCGGATGTATTCGTAAAACTTGGGCGCTCCGAGTCGCAGCGCCACTTTGATCGCTCCCACGTCGCTGGACTTTTCCAAAATCTGCGACACGGTCAGCAGACCAAAGGCCTTGTGATCGCGGATTCGGTGCCCGGCAATATACGTTTTTCCGTTCTCGCAATCGAACACTTCATCCGGGCGAACCAGATTCTGATCTAGCGCCGCGGCCAGCGTAATCAGTTTGAAAGTCGATCCAGGTTCGTAGATTGAACTGACCGCCCGGTCCACGCGCGTATCAGACTTCACGTCCAGTGGTGAATTCGGATTGAACTTCGGCCAATTTGCCAACGCCAGGATCTCGCCGTTATTGGGGTTCTGCACAATCACCGTACCGGCCAGCGCGTGCGTCTTCGCAATCGCCGCAGCCAATTCGCGTTCCGCGATGTATTGGATCTTTTCGTCAATAGTCAGAACAACGTTCGCTCCCTGATCTTTTTGCGCTTCGCCGCCGTCGTAATACCGCTGCCGGGCATCCGCCATCACAATAATTTTTTCGTTCTTCCCGCGAATCACCTGGTCCAGTTCGCGCTCGATTCCTATCAGGCCTTTTTCATCTACGTCCACGAATCCCAATACATGCGCAGCCATCTCGCGCTTCGGATAAAACCGCTGATTTTCCGTCTGCAGATACACGCCCTTCAAATTCAATGCCCGCACCGCATCCGCTTTGTCCGGCGGGAGTTTTCGTAACACCCAGACAAACGATCCGCCAGAATCGAACTTCGTCTCCAATACCTCGCGCGGAATTCCCAGCACGCCGGACAACAGGCGCGCCGCTAACGCTTTGTTGTCGCCAATTTCGGTCGGAATCGCAAACGCCGATTCCACCGGCACGCTCATCGCCAGTGGATGCATATTGCGGTCGTAAATTGCGCCGCGCTTTGGTGTGATATCGATCGTGCGCTGCTGCTGGTGTTGCGCTCGTGTGAGGTAGTCGCTATGCCGGACTAATTGCAGGTAACTCAGTCGCCCGAAGACCGCTGTCATCCACAACAAAGCCACGCCAGCGACAATCAACAGACGGACGTGGACTTTTTCTTGTTGCATGGCCCGCTGCGTTCGGGATTCTCTCCGCCTTAATTTTCAAAGCAAATTCTGAAGCTCGCGTGTAGGAACTCATTCCCATTCGGCTGCTGTTATGGAAGCTTACTGGCCACGATTGTGCCGGCTGTATCTCACTGCCGCGACTTGCATTCCCGTAGGCGCGTCGTACTCCCTCATCTGGACCGGCAGCGGTTCCGTTAGACCCAATTGTTTGCGCGCGATCATGTCGATGCGCTCGGGATTCCGCAGGTTCGCAATTTCCAACCTCAATCCTGCATTCAGCGAAGCCGCCACCGCCTGCTTCTGCTTCAGATCTTCCAGTTGAAAACTGAGGTCAATACACTTGAAGTGCTGAAAAATGTAAAAAAGAAAAAACAGCGCCACCACTCCGCCAAGTCCCGCGGTCTTGTACAAATCTTTCTGCTTCGCCGGCTCCACATGCCGCACCAGCCGCGAATTGTCGATCCGCTTGACCGTCCGGAACTCCCGCATCGGCACTGACTTCTTCTTCCTGGTCATACTCAGACTCTTTCTGCGCACCGCAGTTTCGCGCTTCGCGACCGCGGGTTCGCCCATTCTTCCTGTTCGCTGGGCCGAACTACGTGTTTCGTCAATATTTTGAGGGTGCCTTCACGATCCGCCGCCCGGAACGCTTCTTTCACGATCCGGTCTTCCCTCGAGTGGTACGTCAACACCACGCACCGCCCTTCTCGATTCATTGTGGCGGGGACCCGAGAAAGAAACTGCCCGAGTTCCTCCATCTCTCGATTCACCGCTATCCGCAGCGCCAGAAACGTTTTTGTCGCGGGATGCAGTCTCTGCCTTCCCCATTGCTTTCGGGACCCTGCCACAACCGTTGCCAGGTGCGCCGTATCTCGTATCGGCCGCGCTCTCACGATCGCCCTGGCGATTCTTCTGGAATCGTGTTCATCCGCCTCGCGGTAGAACAAATCGGCCATCTCGTTCTCTGGCCACCGATTCACAATCTCGTCTGCCGTCAGCTCATCACCTTCTGTGCTGACTCCCATTCGCATGCTCAGCGGGCCGGCTTCGCGGAAGGAAAATCCCCGCGCTGCCTGGTCAAGCTGCATGCTCGAAACCCCCAAGTCGGCCAAGACCCCGTCCACCTTCGGAATCCCCAACTCGTGTACGACCTCCGCAATCCTTGAGAACGGCGACAAAACGCAGCTCACTCTCGACCCGAACCTCTTCAAACGCTCCCGCGCGATCTCTAGCGCCTGTTCGTCCCGGTCCAGGCTGATCAGTCGCCCGATAGGGCGCTCTGACGGCGTCCCCGATTCCAGTCTTTCGGCGATGGCTTCCGAATGCCCCGCTGCCCCGAGTGTTGCGTCGACGTAGATTCCGTTCGGTTTTATTCGCAGCCATTCGAGCACCTCGTTTAACATCACCGGCGTGTGCGGCGCCTTCTGCTGCCCTTGCCGCTCGTCACTCGCCACTTGTTTACCCCGGCTCCTTTCGGAGCCACTTCCCGTCTAAATCCCCAAATCTTCCAGCGCCTTGAAGTCTTCTTCGCTGAACGGATCATTCTTCATGTCGTCCAGCACCCTGGTGTGATTCATCACTTCCAGGTAGTCCAGGCTCCCAAACACGTCCACTTCACCGATGGCCTGTGCCGCTTCCCGCAACACCGGTGGAATCAAGACTCGGCCCTGCCCGTCCATCTCAACCTGTTGCCCGAAGTAGCTCGTTCTCATCAGAAACTTGCGCTTCGCCCGGTTCTGGCTAGACACTTTCGCCAGCTTCTCTTCAATCCCAATCCAGACTTGCATCGGGTAAATTCGCGCTGATTCGCCGGTCATACTCGTGATATAGAATTGATTTCCGTATTGGCGCAGGCCTTCTAAGAAGACGGCGGGAATTTTCAATCTCCCCTTCTCGTCTACCTTTGCCTGACAATTGCCACGGAGACTCATATGCCCCTATTACCCTCGACGCCCTCGACCGCGAACCGCTCAGCGACAATCCTACTAACTCATGCCTCTGAAGCTGGTTATTCCCTTGTCCGCTTTGCGGTTGCCCTGCGAAACGACGGTATCTGTTGCCCCAGATCGCCACGTTTCCCTGCTTTTGGAAGAACTTTGCTGCGTATTTCTACTTGTAACTACTGGGCCCTACTTCACTCTACTGCTTACCACTTCAGACCACTTTTGCCCACATATTAGACTGACTGCATTTCTTGTCAAGTGAAATCGTGCTTGCTCTCCATTAATTTCTCGAAAATTAGTAATCTTTCGGTGCGAGTATTTTCAGCGCCACCCGTTGTGCTGCTTTTCCTTCTCACTCACCACATTTCGTGGTGTCCTTTCGCTTCTTCTTCGTAGATTTTCCGTGTACTTAAAACTGCCGCGCACCACCGGCGTCAACGATTCTACTTTTCGCTCTTTTCGCTCCGTGTTATTCTCTACTGGTTCGATCACACCCAAGGAGTCACAACCATGGAATGGACCACACCAAAGCACGAAGAAATCGACCTGAACTGCGAAATCAGCTCCTACGCCAACGCCGAACTCTAAACAGCCGCTCCCAGCGGATTTATTGCAGTTCCACTCTAAATTTTCAGAAGGCCGGGTTCTCGCCCGGCCTTTCTCTTAAGCACCGCTCTCAAGCTTGATTTCTTTCATGCAAATGAGCTTGTCCCATGCACATTAGAGTCCTCGGATCGGCCGCAGGCGGCGGTTTCCCGCAGTGGAATTGCGCTTGTCGCAATTGCTCCGGTCTGCGCGCTGGTTCGCTGCAAGCCACATCCCGCACGCAAACGCAACTCGCTTTTTCTCCCGATGGCCAGGTTTGGTTTCTATTGGGAGCCTCGCCCGATTTGCGTTCGCAGATTCTCTCCGCTCCCCAGCTCGCTCCCGCATCCGGCGAACCTACCGGATCGCCCATCGCCGGCATTTTTCTTAGTTCAGCCGATGTGGACTCCGTGATGGGACTGCTTCACCTGCGCGAATTTCAACCGTTTTTTGTTTTCTCGACGCAAGCCGTACAAAAAATCCTGAAGTCTGAAAATCGGATCTTCGACGTCTTACACCGTGCCGATCCTCCCGTGCAATGGCAAGTCTTGACTCCCGGCGCTCGCCTCGCTTGCCGCTTCGGTGAAGACCCATCTGCTCCGCCTTCGTTTGTCTGCTCACCTGCCGCTCTCGGCCGTGATTACCCTGATTTCGTCAGCACCGAAGTTCGCCGCACGCTTCCCTCTCACGAAGCAGTCCTGGCCCTGCGTTTTGAACAAGACGGGAAATCCTTTTGTTACGCTCCCGGTCTGCCTGTCGGTTCGAACGAATGGTTAAGCGCGGCGGCATCCTGCAATATCGCCTTTCTCGACGGCACTTTTTGGTCGGACGACGAACTCATCCAGACCGGACGCAGCCAAAAAACCGCGCGCGAAATGGGGCACCTGCCCATCGCCGGCCGCGACGGGCTTCTCACTCAATTTCCAAAAGATTCCTCTTGCCGCAAGATTCTTATCCACATCAACAACACCAATCCAATCCTCGATGAAAACAGTGACGAACATCGCGTGGTGCGTGACGCCGGTTTTGAGATAGCCTACGACGGCATGGAGTGCACTCTTTGACCAGCCCAAACGAAAGACCAGCTCTCTCTGAAGCCGATTTTATCGCCGGCTTTCACGCCATCGGCGAGGATCGCTATCACCACAAGCATCCGTTTCACAAACTTATGCACGAAGGCGCCCTCAGTCGCGCGCAAATGCAGGCGTGGGCTCTGAATCGCTACTACTACCAGAGCCACATCCCCCGCAAAGACGCCATCGTGCTTTCCCGTTCCGACGATCAAGGCTTTCGCACCGCGTGGCGCAAGCGCCTGATCGATCATGATGGTGACGGCGTCTCTCCCGGTGGCGTCGAAAAATGGCTCAAGCTCGTCGAAGCGACCGGCCTATCTCGTTTGCAAGCTGTCCGCGGCGAAGGGATTCTTCCCGCCACTCGTTTCGCCGTTGACGCCTACCTTCAGTTCGTCGCCACTCGCACCCATCTTGAAGCCGTGGCTTCCTCCCTCACCGAACTCTTCTCGCAGCGGCTGATCGCCCTTCGCATGGACAGCTTGCGAATGTACTATCCGTGGCTCGCCGAAGGCCTGGACTACTTCACTTCCCGTCTGACGCAGGCTCCTGAGGACGCCGAGTTCGCTCTGGCATGGGTCGTGAAGCATGCTCGCTCTCGCGAAGAACAAGATGCAGCTCACGCTGCCCTCCGCGCGAAGTGCGACATACTCTGGGCTATGCTCGACGCGCTTTTCTTCGCCTACGTAACTCCCGGCTGGCCCCCACCCGGCGCGTTTCATCCGGAAAAAGCCGAGCTATGAGTCTCGATTTGAATTCGCGACCGAAGCTCGCCGCAGGTGTTCGCCTGGGCGACAACCAAGGCCAACGTGTTTTGCTCATGCCGGAACGCGCGCTTCGTTTGCTTGGCCCCAGTCTGGAAATCGTCACCCTGTGCGACGGCAAGCACACCATCGCGCAAATCGTCACTGACCTGCAAAAGCTCTACGCAAAAGCCGATCCGAAAAAAGTCGAAGAAGACATCCTCGGCTATTTGCAACTCCTGCAAGAAGAGCGCGCATTGGACTTCGCCACCTAGTTCTTCGGCGTAAATGGAAAAGCCTTCATTCCGAGCGGAACGCAGAATCTCTCCTCGAGCGATGCGATATCCTATTACCGACATCTTCTGCTAACTCTGGCATTCGTGCCGGTTGTAGGTCGACGAGGGTGAATTCAAGCGAAACATGATTCCTACACCAACCAACCCGCTCGCTCTCATCGCCGAACTCACCCACCGTTGCCCGCTGCACTGCGTGTATTGCTCCAACCCGCACGAACTCACCGCTCGCTCCGAAGAACTCTCTACCGAAATCTGGCAACGCGTTTTCCGCGAAGCCGCTACCGCCGGCGTCCTGCAACTCGATCTCACCGGCGGCGAACCGCTTGCCCGCCCCGATCTTCCTGCGCTCGTGCAATCTGCCCGCGCCGCCGGTCTTTACGTCAACATGATTTCGTCCGGACTTCCACTCGACGAAAACCGCCTCGACGAACTGATTGCCGCCGGCCTCGACCATTTTCAGCTCAGTTTTCAGGGCGCCCGCGAACCCTCCGCCAACGAATTCTCCGGCACCAAGGCTCACGCGCAAAAACTCCGCGTTCTCGATTGGCTCAAGTCGCGACGCGTTGCGGTCACGCTGAATTTTGTTCTCCACCGCAAAAATCTGGAACAACTCGGCGAAATGCTGGCCATCGCTGAAAACTCCTCGGCGACTCGCATCGAATTCGCGCACGTTCAGTATTACGGCTGGGCATTCGCCAATCGCGATGCGCTGCTTCCCACTCGCGAGCAGCTGACGCAATCGCTCGAGTTTTTCGAAGCGGCGCAGCAACGCCTTCGCGGGAAAATACGCGTCGAATTCGTCGTTCCCGACTACTATGCGAAGTATCCCAAAGCTTGCATGGGCGGCTGGGGACGCAAAGCCATGCTCATCACTCCGCGCGGTGACGCCATGCCCTGCCACGCCGCTTCCATCATTCCCAATTTGCGTTTTGAAAATGTGAAGGAAAAATCGGTGCAGGAAATCTGGAGTTCAAGCGAGGCCTTCCAAAAATTCCGTGGCGAATCCTGGATGCAGGAGCCCTGCAAATCCTGCGATCGCCGCGAAATCGATTTCGGCGGATGTCGTTGTCAGGCCCTGCTGCTTGCGGGTGATGCTGCCGCCACTGATCCCGTCTGCTCGCTCTCGCCGCTTCGTTCAGAAGTGGACGCCATCGTCGCCGAAATTCCCCTCGCCACGACGTCGCAGCAAATCGTGACACCGAGCTGGCTCTATCGTCCCAATCCAGCCTGAACCGGCGCCGCTTCTCTCGCCGCGCGCAACCGCATCGCCACCCAGCCCGCGAACACCAGGCTTCCCGCCAGGCATAGTGAACCGAAAATCGCCAGCGTCGGCGGTGCTCCAATTTTTTTGGCGATTCCGCCAGCCAGCAGCGCTCCTAGCGGCTGCACGCCCATGAACATCGTCGCGTACACCGCCATCACTCGCCCGCGCAATTCGTCCGGCACCCGGTTCTGCACCGTCGTGTTCGTCGCCGCCATCTGTGATGTCGCCGCAAATCCCACCACGAACAACACCGCCGCCGACAACCAGAACACGTGCGACTGTGAAAACACAATCAGCCCGCATGCGCACGTTACCGACATCACTGCGATCCCTTTCGCCAGCCCCTTGTAACTGGTCTTCGCGGCAAACTGCAGCGCGCCTAGCACCGCTCCCACTCCTGCCGCGCTCATCAATAATCCCAATCCCTTCGCGCCAACGTGCAAGATATCGTTCGCAAAAATCGGCATGAACACCGAATACTGCAATCCCAACAGGCTCAACATGCTCAGCAGCAGCAGCGCCGACCGAATCGGCCGGTCGGTCATCGCAAAACGAAATCCCTCCAGCAAACTTCTCAGCGGCGACACCGTGCTCGGCTTCCGCTCGGTCGCCGTAATCCGCATCATCAGCAACGCCACGATCACCGCCAGAAAACTCATTCCATTCAGAAAAAAACACCATCCTTCGCCGATCCACGCAATCGCAAACCCGGCAATCGCCGGGCCCACCACACGCGCGCCATTAAAGATCGAAGAGTTCAGCGCAATGGCATTCGGCAAATCTTCTTTCCCCACCATCTCAACAAAAAATGCCTGCCGTATAGGAACGTCGAACGCGTTCACGATCCCCACCAGGAACGCGATCAAAATCAGCGACCACTCGTGAACATGATGCGTCAGTGTCAGCCCGGCCAGAATGAACGCCAGAGCCATGGTGATCGTCTGCGTCGCAATCACCCCGCGATGCCGGCTGTAGCGGTCGCCGATGTATCCGCCCACCGACGCCAGCACCAGCATCGGAATTTGGTTCGCAAATCCGAAAATGCCCAGCAACGCCGCCGAATGTGTCAGGTCGTATACCAGCCACAGCTGCGCAGTCGTCTGCATCCACGTTCCGATCAGCGAAACGAGCTGCCCCGCAATGAATAGTTGGAAATTTCGGTGCTTTAGCGCGCGGAATCTGCTCATGCGCAATCAACCGGCTCGCGTCGCTGCGAACTACAGCGAACACTTCGTTGCGTGTGCGAACTCATCTCATGAACAAATGGATTTCGCGTGGTCACAATGCGGAAAATAATTCTACGCCGACTCACGAGTGCGCCTCAACTCATTCGATGCGCCTCATCACACCCAAGTGACGACGCCCGCGGCCGATCAACTGGTAAATTTGTCCCACCAGTTGTTTGCAACATTCAATAATTACTTTTCGGAACCTAGGTCTTGTATCTCACTGCGCCGGCGGCGGATCCGGTGCGCCCCCTACGTGCAGGTGGCTCAAATCACGCAGTGTCGCTTTGTCGTCTTCGCTCATTCCACGCGTAAAATTCGGATCGTTCAGCCTCTGGTTGCGTGCCGACTCCGGCATATTTTGCAGCACACCCAATCTCTGCTGGATCACCTGCCGCCGTTCGAACGGAATCTGCCGCCACTTCGGCAACACTTCGTTCTTCACATGATCGCGTTGCTCCGGTGTCATTCGCCGCCACGTATCTTCCTTCGAGCGCAAATCCGCCCGCTGCTGCGGCGACATCTTGTCCCACTGGTTGAACTGCTCGCGGATTCGGTTCTGTTTGTCCGACGGCAAATTCTTAAACGCCTTGCTGCTCTGCAGCACCCGGCTGCGATCCGTCGGTGATAGATCACGCAATTTGTCGACAAACGGCCGCGGCGCCCCTGCGCCAATTTCCTGCCGCGGCTTCATCCGCGCGTCGGGATCGCTGCCATTCGAACTCCCGGCAAAATGATTTGGGTTGACGCCCGCGTTCGGCGGCCGGCCGTCCCGTTGCACGTTCGTGGAATTCGTCGGCGGACGATTCGTCTGCGCCGCTGGAGCCTGATTCGACGGCGGTCGATTTCTCTGGTTCGCTGGAGGCCGATTCGAACTCTGCGGCTTCGGTGCTGGAGCGCTCTGTGCCTTCGGCGGACGATTGGGATTGTTCTGCGGACTCTGCGCAATAGAAACACTCGTGCCGAAACTCAGCAGCACTAGCGTTGCCGCGCTCGCCAGAATCCTTCGTCCAATGTGCAATTGCTTCGTCATCAATCTTTCTTTACGCCTTACAACTGCGCGTCGCTATCGTCCGCATCCACCGGCGCCGGCAATTCGTTCAGCGGCTCGAAATTCGCCAGCGTGTCGTGATCTTCAATCGCCGGGCTGCCCTGATTGATCCACGCATCCACCTGGTCGGCCGGTATTGGCAGCGGTGCCACCGGCTCGTTCGTGTAGCCGACAAACAAAATCGCGCCCAGCAGCATCGACGCCGCAAACGCAATTCGCGGTGACGGCCGCATCCACGCCCACCAGCTCTGCTTCACCGGTTCGGCCGCTACTCGCGCGCGCACCCGTACATCGAACGCCGGCGATGGCTCAATCATCGGCAATTCGCCAAGCAAATCGCTCACCGAGCGAAATTCATGCACACGCACGCTGCAAGCCGCGCACGTCGCCAGATGCTTGTCCATCTCCGCGCGCTCGCTGTCCTTCAGCCGCCCATCCATATACGCCAGAATCCGGCTTTCCATTCGTTCACAACTCATTGCAACCTTCCTTTTGACCCAGTAGCAAACTCTTCGCCGACTTTCCCTATTTCGCTACTTCAATTACTTCGCTTCTCTTGAAACCAGCGGCGCCAACTCCACTCGCAACGTTTCATAGGCCCGAAACAGCAACGATTTCAGCGCGCTCTCTGAACAACTCAAAATCTTTGCAATCTCCGCATAATCCAGTTCTTGATACTTGTGCAGTAGCACCGCCGCTCGCTGCTTTTCCGGCAATTTCTCGATCGCGTGTTTGATCATTTCTCTCCGCGATTTCTCCACCATCTCCTGCTCAACCGTTAAATGCTTGTCCGCAACCTCAAAATGCCGCTCGTCTTTATCTTCCGAGTCCGCATTCAATGGCGCGTCGATTGACATTTCCAGCTTCTGGTACCGGTGATCACGCAAGGAGTTCAGTGCAAGGTTCGTTGCGATGCGAAACAACCACGTAGTGAACTTCGCGCTGGGCTCGTAATCTTCTCGTGCTCGGTACACGCGAATAAAAACTTCCTGCGCCAGATCCTCCGCCTGCTCTCTGCTCTTCACCATCCGAAACAGAAAGTTGACCAGCGGCGTACGATAACGATGCAGCAACAGCTCGAACGACTCTTCGTCGCCCGCCTTTACGTCCAGCATCAGTTGGACGTCCGTCCTGGTCATAGCGACCACACCGTATCTAACACTCGCAGTCTCATAAAGTTGCAGCCAAATTTATCCCGCGTTTAACCTTTCACTCCGCCTCTAACTGTACCCATTCCTGGCCCCAAGCCCGCACCCGTTCGGCATGCCGGTGATTCACAGCCCCGTTCGATCTCTAGGACCTTCAGCTCAACTGCAGCCGTAAGATCCGGCGCTAGCCCTATCCCCCAACCAACCTCTGCAATATCAACAAGATAGCCAAGCCGGCAAACACCAGCAGGGCCATCCGCCAGTTCGGCTCTCGGTTCACTTCCGGCAACAAATCCGTCCCCGCCACATACAGCGTCACCCCGCCCGCCAGCGGCAACGCATACTGCAATTGCCCCTGAAACACGCTGGTCAAGGCCACACCCAACAATGTCGCTCCGCCCAACGTCGCCGCCCCGCGAATCGCACTCTTTCGTCCTTGTCCGCTCGCCAGCACCATCGAAGCCACCGTAAATCCCTCCGGCAGCTTATGTAGAAATACCGCCACAAAAATCACCGCGCCTAGCCAGGTCGAAATCAAGAATCCCGCCGCGATCGCCACTCCATCAAAAAAAGCATGGATCGCCAGCCCCAGCAATACCGCTCGCCGCGCATTCCGCTTCGACAGCTCTTCCTCGTGGGTCTCTTCGCCAAAATGAAAATGCGGCGCAATGGTATGCTCGAAAAGGTGAATCAGGAAAAATCCGATGAGGACGTACCCAAACGCGCTTTGCCCGCCCAACTTCACCGACTCGGGAATAATTTCAACCAGCGCCACCGCCAGCATGTAACCCGCGCCCAGCGCCAAAAAATACTGCAAATATTTACGCGGCCATTCCTTCCGCACCACAAAATATCCGCCAAGCAAGTTCCCGCCCGCGGCCACAATTCCGAGCGCCGCCGCCAGCCCGATCCTCACCGCCTCACTATTCTCCATGCCGGCTCTAAGCCACACTGCTCTTGCCCTAGGAATCTCTAGGAAAACAAGGTTCGCTTTCTTGTCCCGCTCGTCCTGTATGTCTCTGTCTCTCTGTGACAAATCCTTGTTCTCGTTCCCTCGCGCCTATCCAGAATGCCGGAACAAAATCACATCGCCTTCCTGCACCATGTACTCTTTCCCTTCCAACCGCACCTGCGCCTTTTCCCGCGCCGCCGCCAAACTCCCCGCCGCCAGCAAATCATTCCACCGCACCACTTCCGCGCGGATAAATCCTTTTTCAATATCGCTGTGAATTGCTCCCGCCGCTTTCACCGCATTCGTATTCTTGTGAATCGTCCACGCACGCACTTCCGGCTCGCCCGCCGTAAAGAACGACGTCAATCCCATCAAGTCATACGTCGCGCGAATCAAGCGGTTCAGCCCCGGCTCTTTCAATCCGTACGACGCCAGCATCTCTGCCGCTTCCGCGTCGCTCATCTCGGCCAGTTCCGCTTCCAGCCGTCCGCAGACCGCGACCACCGCGGTATTCTTCCGGCCCTGCAGCGCGCCGAGCTTGTGCCGTTCGACCGCCGTTTCCAGCTCCGCAGCTTCCTCATCTCCCAGATTCAACACGAACAGCATCGGTCGCTGCGACAAAAACAAAAATCCACCAATCGGCTTCCGCTCTTCAGGACTCAACTCCAGCTCGCGCAGAGGCTTTTCCGCTTCCAGATGCGCCTTACACTTCTCCAATACCACTTTCTCCAACTCAAAATTCTTGTCGGCCTTCTTCTTCAAATCCTTTTCCAGCCGCTCCAGCCGCTTATCGATCTGCTCCAAGTCAGAAAATATCAGCTCCAGCTCCAGATTGGTCACATCACGCAGTGGATCGATCGTTCCCTCGGCATGCGGCACGCTTGGATCGTCAAACACGCGGATCACGTGCGCGATCGTATCCACTTCGCGCAGCGAAGCCAGCGATTCCCGCATCCGCTCCTTCTGCATTCCGCCCAGATCGACGTATTGCACCGTCGCGTACGTAATTTTCTTGGGGTTATACAGCTTTGCCAACTCCACCAGCCGCGGCTCCGGCACTTTCGCCACGCCAACACGAGTCTCCTGCCCGCTCCTTGACGCGTCCACTTGGGCCTTGGTCAATATCCGGAACAGCGTCGTCTTCCCAACCTGTGGCAGTCCAATAATTCCCGTTTGCATAAGCGAAAAAGTTTAGCACACCCAGTCGGGCCGCAATGACTTGCCACCGGCGAATAGAACCGGCTCTGGCCAGTTCGTCCGACCAGACGCCGCCAATTTACGTCCGGTCTGAGGAGAAGTATTCACAACGAATTTCACACGCTAGTAACTACTACTTCAGGACCAGGATTAGCGACTTGGAAGTGATGTCAAACACAAAACTTTTAGAACGGGCCTGTTGACGAGACGAGCGGTCCGGAATTCGATTTCGTTTCTTGACCCCGGGAAAGCGGATAGAAGCAAGACCATCAGGTGGACCAATATCAATGTGTTGTCGGCGAATTCCGGGAGTTTTTCGCCCGTTGGCAGACGATTCATTAACGGTCCGTTTGTCCGGTATCATGATTTATATGCAAGCAACAACGATACTTCCGTTCGATCTAGCGGGGGCGACGGCGCACTTGGCGGCCTGCGATCCCTGCATCGCTCGCCTCATACAAGAGGTCGTCCCGTTCAACCCCGAAATCGACCACTCCCAATCTCCCTACGAAGCCCTCATGGAAGCCATCGCCTACCAATCCATCTCCGGCAAAGCCGCCGCCACCATCTACGCTCGCGTTAAAGCTCTCAGCGCCAACGGCAAAACTCCGACACCGCAAGAAATTCTCAAGCTGAAACCGCGCGCACTCCGCAAATCCGGCCTCTCCGGCGCTAAAGTCTTGGCCATGAAGGACCTCGCACAAAAAACCATCGACGGTATCGTTCCCACCCACGACGAAGCTCTCCACCTCTCCGACGAAGAACTCGTCGAGCGCCTAATCTCCGTCCGCGGCATCGGCGCATGGACCGTAGAAATGTTTCTGATTTTCCGCCTCGGTCGTCCGGACGTTCTGCCCATCCACGACCTCGGCGTCCAAAAAGGATGGTCCGTCGCCTACGGAAAAAAGCACAAGCCCCGCCCCAAAGAGCTCCTTGCCTTCGGTGAACGCTGGCGTCCCTACCGCACCGTCGCTTCGTGGTACATGTGGCGCGCCTTCGAACGCGCCGGCTACACCATCACCAACAAAATCCGCGCCGCAAAACCCAAGCGCAAGCGTGCCAAGTCCACTCCCTCTACATCCAAACGCAGCAAGCGCAAACGAATCCGGCGCTCCAAGTGAACAATTAGGCGCTGACATCCAAACCAGCGACAGAACCTAGCCCAATTGGTAAAAACTGGGTGCGCGCGATCCCAACAACAATCATCGAGCGCCGTAGGCGCGCCACTCCCGCGTATCCTTCATCACGCGCAACGCCCAACCTCACGCCATTAACCAACCTTCACGCACCTGAGATTTGGCTGCTTGCAACCTTGCGGCGCTCGTAACTGCAACACCGCCAACAGACTCTGCGGCATGTGTTTCGGAACTTCAAAAATTGCCACCTGGGGAACATTTTTTTCATCGCGAAACGAAATTCGAAAAAAATGCTTCCGCTGCCGCTTCTTCACCAGACCGACCCCTATTGCCGGTAACACACCCAAATGATGTGCCACCTCGTTCGAATATTCGTAAGACTCCATTTTCGCGAACGGGATCGCCAGTTTGCTTCCACCGGTCTCTGCAAAAATCAAAGACGTTTCCGAAACAAAATCCAACTTTCCCAAAACGCCCTCGTTCACTCCGGAAACTGTTCCGCCAACGTACATCACTTGTCCGTTCTCCACCGCAATCACCGCCATCGACGCCAACAGCAACAGTCCCACTCCGAGCGCAAATTTCATTCGCTGCCTCCGTTGCACCTTGTCAGACATACCAAATGCACAACATGGGCCGCACGTTGCGCTTTTCCTTGTGTTTATTGCCTTCGGGCTATGACGGAACGCGACCGATCCCTGATCATGCTAATAACAAGGCAGTTCCGGCCGATCGTTGGCTATCCACCTCAAGGTCTGCCCATTCGACAAGCCCCTCTCTCCGCGTTTCTGAACCCTGTCGCGTAGTCATCTGTTGGTTGCATCCGTCGGTGGGATCTTGCTTTGCCTTACACAAAAACAGTGGGAGGAAGGGCTTCCGGTGGCGCAGGCATCCTTAAGTGGCACAACTTTTGCTCGTCTGCTCCCAATAGAGCAACGCCAGATGTGGGCCCGCTCTCCGACGAAAGAGTCTTGCCAAATCGTAAAGCGGCAGCTCCTAAGAGGGTGGGTACACAGCGCACAGAATGGAGTTTGTGCTACGAGGCCTGAGCAATCTACCGCGCTCCGACCGCTTCCCTGACCATGAACCACATCGCCAGAATGCCGGCTAACAACACGCCACTCTCCAACCCAACCGAAACCGTATGCAGCCGCATAAACTCCGCCAACAAGGGACTTCCGGCCTCGGTTGCCGCGATCGACCCTATCCTGCCCCGCAACATTGCCATCTTCGGACTCACCGCCACCTGCGAAATCACCGTCAGCCCCATCATCAGCACTACACACAACGCCGCCGGCGCCGCCAGAATCCCAACACTTCGCGTCCGCAACACCCGCACCAACAGGATCACCAACCCACAAACAATCCCCATCCAGTGCATTCGGCCCAGCGAATACCCAACAATTGCCCCCGCCTGGTCTCGGCTGAACAGAACTGAAAACGCACCCGGCGCCACCACGAAGCTTAAAAACACATCGCTTCCGAGCCATATGCTCAAACCTAGAAACTCCATCGCACGAAGTACGGTTGACATGGTCTTGATTCGCTAGAATAGCAGAGACCGAACAGGGCCAGGATTCGCTTCACAACCCTGGATTGGAAAGTGGTGGGCGATAAAGGATTTGAACCTTTGACCTCTCGCGTGTGAGGCGAGCGCTCTAACCGCTGAGCTAATCGCCCGTTTGTAACGGGGAGCCGCTTCGCGATTTGCGCGAAATTTTCCGCGCATCGAATCGCTCGGCAGCACATCTTTTGTAACAGGATTATCCGGGGTTTTCAACCAATGCCGGCCGTCACCTCTCAGGTCGTTTCGCAGCTTCAGCGCTCTATCGCCCGTGCCATTTACGGCAAAGAAGATGCCATTCAGCTCGCCCTGATCACGCTTCTGGCCCGCGGCCACTTGCTCATTGAAGACGTACCCGGCGTGGGCAAAACCACGCTTGCCCAGGCCCTCGCCAAATCTTTTCACTGCAGCTTTCAGCGTGTGCAATTCACTTCCGATCTTTTGCCAAGCGATGTAATCGGCATCAGCGTCTACCAGCCCGATACCCGTGAATTTGAATTTCGTCCAGGCCCGCTCTTCGCCAACGTGGTCCTTGCTGACGAAATCAACCGCACCACGCCGCGCACGCAATCCGC
Organism: uncultured Acidobacteriota bacterium; assembly: GCA_963781385.1. Classification (GTDB taxonomy): domain Bacteria; phylum Acidobacteriota; class Terriglobia; order Acidiferrales; family UBA7541; genus Acidiferrum. The sequence goes on from CAWAFN010000002.1 coordinate 421,323, forward strand.
TTTGCTCGAAGCCATGAATGAAGCGCAAGTCACCATCGACGGCAAAACGCATACGCTTCCGCAACCTTTTCTCGTCATCGCCACGCAAAATCCCGTCGAGCATCACGGCACCTATCCGCTTCCGGAATCGCAGCTCGATCGCTTTTTGATGCGCATCAAAATGGGCTATCCTTCGCACGAAACAGAACGCGAAATTTTGCGGCGCCGCGCGTTCGATAATCCGCTGGAAAAACTCGAGCCGGTCGCCGACGTCGGCGAAGTTCTGGCCATGCAGGAAGCCGTCACCACCATAAAGGTGGACGCCAGCCTGCACGATTACGCTCTCGAAATTGTGAATCGCACGCGCAATTCCGATCAGTTGGCTCTCGGCGTCAGCCCTCGCGGCACCTTAATGTTGCAGCGCGCCGCACAAGCGCGCGCGTTTCTGGATGGCCGCGACTACTGCGTGCCTGACGATTTCAAGCAACTTGCCGTTTCTGTTTTTGCGCACCGCGTCGTTGCCAGCGCGCGCCACGCTTCGCTGCAAAAAAAATCCGAAACCACAGAAGCGGCGCTGCGCGAAATTGTCGATTCCGTGCGCGTCCCGGTTTAGTCGCAGTTTCGTGCGATCGCGCAATCGCCGAATTTGTGAAGGCGCGTATTCGCCGACATTCCGAGCGAAGCGAGGAATCTCTCTTCACTTCTGAAATCACGCCAATGGCTACTCGCACTTCCACTCTCGCGCTACTCTGGGCCAAGACCGATCGCCCCGGCGTCAAAGCTTTTTTCCTCGCCATTCTGGCGCTCGGTATTGCCTTGCTGCTCGCGGTGTACTCCGGCGCCGCCGCCGAAATCGGCAACGTGGCGCTCGCCGCTACTTCCGCGCTCTTTGCGCTCGCCATCGCCGGGTGGGTGGCCGTCACACTCGTTCCTACTCTCGCCAAACGTACTCCGCTTCGCTGGATCGGCTACCGCATTGATTACAAAGTCAGCCGCGCCGGATGGATGTATTTCGGTGCCACGCTGCTGGTGGCTCTGGCTGCGCTAAACACTGGCAACAATCTTTTGTTCCTGGTACTCGCCTGCCTGGTCTCCATCATTTTGATGTCCGGAGTGCTTTCTTCCGTTTCGCTCGCCGGAGTCGATCTGCGTATCGATTTGCCCGAACATATCTTCGCCGGGCAAACTGTCCGTGCCTCAGTCGAACTCGACAATCAAAAAGTCACATTGCCGTCGTTCGCCTTGCGCGTGGAAGCAGTCGCCGACAAAAAAACACCCAATGTAGCCGTCTTGCAAACTCCCGTTTTCTTTCCCCACATTCCACGGCAGGAAAAAGTCCGGCAAAGCGTTCCCGTAACCTTTCTTCGCCGCGGCCTGCATGTGCAGGATACCTTCCGTATCGTGACCCGGTTTCCCTTCGGTTTTCTGCAGAAAGCCCGCAGGCTGGCATTGAAGTCCGAAGCACTGGTTTATCCCTCCGTTGAATCGACCGCCGAACTTGCCGAAATTGTTCCTGGCCTTGAAGGCAGCATCGAAAGTTTCAGCAAGGGCCGCGGCCAGGATTTGCACGCGCTGCGTGAATATCTCCCCTCCGATAGCGCCAGCCACGTTCATTGGAAGGCTTCCGCCCGCACCGGTTCGTTGATGGTCCGCGAATTCGCGCGCGAAGATGATTGTCGCGTGCTGCTGGTTCTCGATCCGTACCGTGCGCCATCGGCGGAAAAAGATCCCATCAGTCCCGCGGAACGTTTTGAACAAGCCGTTTCCATCTGCGCCGGCTTGGCGTGGCATTTCTACGAACGCAGCGCCATGATGCAATTCCGCAGCGCCGGCATTGAAACCGGTCTGGCCCCGGCGGAAGAGAGTATCTTTACGATTCTTCGCCACCTGGCGACCGCGCAACCCGAACCACCCGATCAATCCAGCGGTCTATTGCACGAACTTGCCGCTTCGCCGGAACTTTTCAAAATCATCGTCACCAGCCGCCCGCGCGGATCGATCGCCGACGCGCTCTGGCATTCTTCCTACGTAATTTTTGTCGATTCGCTCGAAAACCTTCGTCCGCCTCGCTAGGGTGAGTAGCTTGTTCCATTTTCTTGCGGGCTTTACTCTGTTGACGTGAAATCCGCGTTGCCGCTCGCATCCGCCGAAAAATTGCATGTCTCTGACCTCAAAGAGCTCCGCACGTCGCTGCTCGCCTGGTTTGCCCAATTTCAGCGTGACTTGCCGTGGCGCAAGAATCGCGATCCCTATCGCATCTGGATCTCGGAAATCATGCTGCAGCAGACTCGCGTCGCCGCGGTGATTCCCTATTACGAGAAATTCCTGCAGCGTTTCCCGAACGTAGGGGCGCTCGCCGAAGCTCCGCACGAAGAAGTACTGCGCCTGTGGTCCGGACTGGGCTACTACAGCCGCGCCCGCAACCTGCAAACCGCAGCCCAACAGATTGTTGCCCGGCACGAAGGGGAGTTTCCGCGAACGCGCGATGAAATCCTGAATCTTTCCGGAATCGGCGAGTACACGGTGGCGGCAATTCTCAGCATTGCATTTGGCGAGAAACACGCCGTGCTGGATGGAAATGTGGCGCGAGTAATTGCCCGAATCGAGGCAATTCGCGGCGACTTGCGCCAATCGAAACAGTGGCGCGAATTGCAATCAAGTGCCGGTCGTTTGCTCGCACCCGAATCGCCGGGAGATTGGAACCAGGCGATGATGGAACTCGGCGCGACGGTTTGCACGCCGGTCAATCCGCAATGCCTGCTGTGCCCGGCGGCAAAGTTCTGCGAAGGGCGAAAACTTGGCATCGCCGCTAGCATCCCGGAAAAAAGAAAGAAGCGCGCGACAGTTGCGGTGCATCTGGCCAGCGCAGTGCTTCTGGACGCGAGAAGCAACACTTTGCTTTTGCCGCCGCCGGCCAAAGCAATAAAAAGTACCGCCGACGACCATGTACCGTCACTGGTCGCGAAGTTGTGGCATTTTCCGACGGTCTCTGCATCCGCCGACCCGGAAAAAACAATTCGGAAATTTCTTCACGAGGATTTCAAAATCAAGATCACACCCCCGCTTCAGCCGGAAATTTTGAAGAAGGTGCGGCACACCGTCACTTACCGCGTGGTTTCTGCTTCCGCCTATCTGATTCGCATGATGAAGTTGCCGCAAATTCCGGGCGCAAAGTCTCTACCGCTCGCATCTGTGGACTCGCTTTCTATCTCCAATCTCACGCGAAAAATCGCGCGAAATGCTCTCAAACACCTGTCCACAAGTGCGAAGTAGCCGCTAACCGTTATCGTTAGGACCGCCCGCAAACTCGCCGCACAGCCCCGATGTTAAAATGGCAGTTCGGCCATGGCCTCCAGCACAACGCTACCGCTCGCTCGACCCCTTCCCGCGGAGCGCTTTTTTCGAATTTCGCTGTTCCTGCTGCTGTTCACTTCGATCTTGACGCTGATCGGAACCGGCAAGATCGATCTGTTCACTTCGATCCTGGCGTCGGCCGCAATTCTCTACCGGGCGCGGCGTTGGTGGTACGGCCATGATGTGGAACTTTCCGCCCGCACCGCCACCCTGCTGGTGCTGTGTTACATCGTTTTTTTCCCCGTCGACATGTTTTTTCTTTCGCGGAATCTGGCCGCGAACTCTCCGAATCCCCCTCTCTACGCCGCGCTGATCAGTTCGGTTCACTTTCTGCTTTTTGTGCTTCTGGTGCGGCTGTACAGCGCGCGAACGGATCGCGACGCGCATTTCCTGATCATGCTTTCTTTCGCGGCCATGCTGGCCGCCGCCGTACTCACCGTCGATTCCACCTTTCTCTTTCTATTCTTTTTGTTTTTGCTTTTTGCAGTTGCCACGTACGCAGGACTGGAATTGCGGCGCGGAGCAACCGGAGCCTTGGTGCCTCCCGGTGCGGTCATGCCGGAATCAGAAAAGAAACTTGCGCGCGCGCTCAGCCTCGCCGCGGTGAGTGTGGCGGTCGGCGCGATCGCCGGTGGTACGATTTTGTTTTTTCTTTTGCCGCGTGTCAGCGCCGGCTACATGGGTAAAACCAGTTTTAATCCGACGTTGCTCAGCGGATTTTCCGATCAAGTGGAACTCGGACAGATTGGCGAAATTAAAAAAAGTTCCGCGGTAGTTTTGCGCGTGGAAACGGGCGCGGCGGTAAATTATCCGGCGCTGCGCTGGAGAGGAAACGCGCTTTCCGATTTCGACGGCAAGCGCTGGACTTCCGCGGAACACGAAGCGGAACAGCTTTTGGCGAACCCGGACGGCTGGATTCCGCTGCAAGGACGTCTCAAAAAAGACGAATTTCGCGGGGAGATTCTGCAATTCACGGTGTTGCAGGAGCCGATGGCTTCGGATGCGATTTTCGTGACCGGGAATGCGTACGCAATACGGGGAAATTTTACCGGCGAAGCGGGCGGTATAAGTCACCGGAGAAGCTATATTTTTCGCGATGCCGGCGGATCGCTGCTGAATCCATTCCACAATTACGTATCCATCCGTTACACGGGAATTTCGCAGCTCCCGGTACTGGATCGCGCGAAACTCATCGCCGCCGGCACCGATTACCCCGCAGAAATCAGCGGTACCTACCTGCAATTGCCGGAAATCGATGCGCGAATTCCGGAACTGGCGAAAACGGCGACTGCGCGTGCCACGAATCCGTACGACAAAGCGGCGACGCTCGAAGCGTACTTGAAAAAGAATTACGGCTACACGCTGGATTTGACAGGCAACGCCGGAAAAGATCCCATCGCGCAATTTCTCTTCAAGACTCGTGCAGGCCACTGCGAATATTTTGCGTCCTCAATGACGTTGATGCTGCGCACGCTGGGGATTCCATCGCGCGAAGTGAACGGCTTTCTTCCCGGCGAATTCAACGATCTGGGCGGCGATTACATCGTGCGAGCGAGCGACGCGCACAGTTGGGTGGAAGCATACTTCCCAGGCAGCGGCTGGATCGTGTTCGATCCGACTCCGGACGCTCCGGCAACCACGGCGAATTTCTTTTCGAAAATCTCGAAACTGGTGGACTGGGCAGAACTAACCTGGAACGACTGGGTGATCAGTTACGACTTTGCTCACCAGACGGCATTGGCGCAGACGTTCCAGATCAAATCGAGGAACTGGCGAGAAATCGTTTCGCGGTGGTTCCGCAGCACGCAATTTCAATGGAAGCACAAACTCAGCCACTGGCAGCTACAGCACGGAGCATTTTCGCTGGCGCTTCCGGCGCTCCTGATCTTGTTACTGCTGGCCATGCGTTACGGATGGATTGGCCGCTTGATCGGCCAATTCAAGACGTCGCTGGCGCTACGCGGCAAAGCCACCGGCGCGGTGAGCTCTCAGGTCGCATCGCGCATGTATTGCGAGATGCTGCGGCACTTGGAGCGGCACGGTTATACGCGCAGCGAAACGCAAACGCCGTTTGAATTTGCGGAATCTGTAAAGAAAGCCGGTTTGCAGAAAATGGTTCGGGAATTCACAAATCACTATGCCGCGGCAAGATTTGGCGGCAATCCCTGCGACCTTTCGCGCTTGCAACAACTTCTGGGAACCATTCGCGCGGAACTGCGAACCCGCTAGAACGAGATTTGTCTCCTTCCCGTTACCCAGCTGCAAATCCCCGCTGGAAAACAAGTCATTTCGGCCTGCGTGATACAATAAAGAGTTGCGGAAAGGCGCAATTTTCTCCATGCCGAAGGTCGGATTTATCAGTCTGGGCTGCCCGAAAAACCTCGTCGATAGCGAGGTGATGATGGGCTTGCTGGCGCACGACGGCTATGAACTGACGCCGCGCGCAGATGAAGCCGACGTGCTGGTGGTCAACACCTGCAGTTTCATCGAATCCGCGCAAAAAGAATCGATCGATACGATTTTGGAAATGGCGGAGCACAAGAAGTTCGGCGCTGCGAAGAAATTGATCGTGGCGGGCTGCCTGGTGGAGCGCTACCGCGATCAGATTTTGTCGCAGGTTCCGGAAGTGGATGCGGTGGTAGGAACTGGCGAGGTCGAACGGATCGTCGAAGCGGTGCACGGGGATCTGAAAATTCTGCCTGCGGCACCTCCCGTATTTCTGTATCACGATTTGACGCCGCGAATTCTGACCACGCCCAAACACGCCGCTTACATCAAAATTGCCGAAGGCTGCGACCATCCGTGCACCTTCTGCATCATTCCTCAGCTGCGCGGAAATTTCCGCAGCCGGCGATTTGAGTCGGTAGTGCGCGAAGCGGAGAATCTGGCGGCCAACGGCACACGCGAAATCACTTTGATCGGGCAGGACACGACTTCGTACGGCGAAGATCTGAATTTGCGTGATGGATTGGCACAGCTTTTGGCAGCGCTTGCCGGAATCGACGAACTGCTGTGGGTGCGTTTTCTTTACGCCTATCCGAATCGCGTAACGCAGAAATTGCTAGACACGCTGGCCGAACACCCGCGGCTGGCGAAGTACATGGATATGCCGCTGCAGCACGCGAGCCGCAACATGCTGGCGCGGATGAAACGCGGGTCGCATGGCGAGGCATTCTTGAAGCTGTTAGAACGGATTCGCACAACGATTCCGGGAGTTTCGCTACGCACTTCGTTCATCGTTGGATTTCCAGGGGAGACGGATAAAGATTTTGCAGAGTTGTGCGACTTTGTGCGCGCGGGTCAATTCGACTGGATGGGCGTTTTTGAATATTCGGACGTGGATAACGCGGGGAGTTTTTCACTGGATGGAAAAGTGGACGCGGAAGTGATTACAGAACGGCGCAATCAGTTGATGGCAATTCAGAAAAAGATTTCACGCGAGCGGCTGCGCAACTGGAAAGGCCGCACAGAAGTGGCGCTGCTGGAAGGCCCATCGAGAGAGAATCCGCTGGTATGGGAAGCGCGCTTAGAGGGAATGGCGCCGGAAATCGACGGCAAAGTCTATCTGACCGATATCGAACTTCCGGACGGGCGGCTGGCCGACACCGGCGATGCCGGCAAAATTGAAATCACAAAAACCGACGCTTACGATATGATTGGCCGCGTCGTGGACATTCTGCCTCGCGCGGAGAAACGTTTGCCGGCGCGGGAGCCACAAGCGCACGAGAAGCTGCACCGCATCACAACCGGAGCCGCACTCCGCGTATTGGGATAAATTTCGGCCATGAAGTATCGCTGCCCCATCTGCAAGAAGGCGACGGATTCGGAAACCGACCAGGAATTTCCGTTCTGCAGTGAACGCTGCCGGTTGACGGATCTAGGCGCGTGGGCCAGCGAAAAGTACGTGGTCTCGGATCCAATTTTCGACGAAAAAGAATTGGAAGGGTTCGACGCCGAGAACAGAGCGCGACGAAAGCCGAATGACACCGTCCACTGAAAGCCCCAGGGAAAAGCCGAGACTGGCAGTCGCGATCGCGACTGCGCTGGGCGTAGGCTACGCGCCGAAAGCTCCCGGCACATTTGGCTCGCTGGTGGGTGTGCTAACGGCAATGGCCACAGCGCTGTTTTTTCTGCGTCCTCATAGGCTAAGCGATCTGCTATCCCCGCAAAGGCTGATGGAATCGACGCTGATGGACCACCATTTTCTGGTGCCGGGATCCGACATTCACAGCACTCCGCTGATTTTGCCAGTGATCTGCGCGATCGTGCTGATTCTGTTTCTTGCACTGGTGGGCGTATGGTCGTCGGGAAAAACCGCGAAGTTTGCTGGAATCAAGGATCCGCAATACGTGGTAATCGACGAAGTGGCCGGGCAGCACATCACCCTCATCCTGCCGCTAATTCCTGTAGCCATGCCGAACTTTGCGGTGCAGATGGACTTTTCGCAGTACGCGATTTATTCGGCGCTGAGCCTTTTGAACTGGAGATATCTGCTGGTGGGCTTCATCCTGTTCCGAATACTGGATATCTGGAAGCCGTACCCGATCCGCAATCTGGAACGACTGCCGAGCGGCTGGGGAATTATGGCAGACGACTGGTTGGCGGGAGTGTTCGCTGCCATACTGCTGAAAGTCGCGTTACACTTTGGCGTACTATGAAATTTGGTTTGGGCTCTCCCACGGAAAAGAACGGCATCCCACGCATTGAAAGCGTGTCTCCGGCCGCAGCGATTCCCGGCGGCGAGGTGGAAATTCGCGGAACGGGATTTGCCGGCAGGTCGAATCTCCGCCCGGTGGTACGGTTTGGCGAAGCGGAAGCGGCGCTCTCCCTGGCCAGCTCCGACCGGCTGGTGGTGCGAGTGCCTGAAGGCGCCGGCGGCGGAGTGGTGCGCGTAGCGACGGCCGAGCTCGAGAGTCATCCCTTCCCTGTTTTTGTCGGCATGCAGATTGCCGACAACCTGCATCCAGTCGCGAGCCCTGCGGTGGATTCCGACGGAAATATCTTCGTGACCTTCAGCGGTCCGCGCAATCAGCGTGTTCCGGTTTCCCTCTACAGAATTACGGCTAATTTCAACGTGAAGCCGTTTGTGACGTCGCTTATGAATCCGAGCGGCCTTGCGGTCGATCGCATGGGAAATCTTTTTGTGTCATGCAGAAACGATGGAACCGTTCACCGCGTGACGCCGGACGGGCGAGCGGAACAGTGGATTGAAGGAATGGGAATCGCGACGGGGCTGGCTTTTGACCGCGACCAGAATCTTTATGTTGGCGACCGGAGCGGAACGATTTTCAAGATTAGCCCGAGCCGCGAGGTTTTTGTGTTTGCGACGCTGGAGCCGTCGGTGGCGGCTTATCACCTGGCATTTCATCCAAACGGCGAGCTGTACGCGACTGGTCCAACCACCTCGAGCTTCGACCGGGTGTACCGGATTTCGCAAGGCGGCGACGTGACCACGTTTTTCCGCGGGCTGGGACGGCCGCAGGGCCTGGCATTCGACCGCGACGGAAATTTGTTCGTGGCGGCTTCGTTTGGCGGAAGGCGCGGAATTGTGCGGATTACGCCGCAGGGTCGGGGGGAGCTGGCGCTGAGCGGGAGCGGCATCGTAGGGATGGCGCTGATACCGTCGGGCCGGGCGATTGTAGCCACATCAGGTGCGGTTTTTACCCTGGATTGGGAAATACGAGGATTGCCGCTGTTTGGCTGAGTTGCGTTTTTTTTTGCAGAGTGTTCCTGCCGCTGTGACGATTTCCATTTCAAATTTTTAATCGTGGCGCGCCAAGCTCATTCAAGGCAGGTGCTTAGAGCTTGCGCGAAATTAAGACCTCGCGGTTAGAATAAAGAGTGATGAAAGCCGAAATTATCGCGGTGGGTTCGGAGCTGCTGACTCCGGACAGGCTCGACACCAATTCGCTGTTCCTGACGGAAGAACTCAACAAACTGGGAATTGAGGTGGTGCGAAAAACGGTAGTAGGCGACGACCGCGCGCTGCTGCTGGAAGCGTTTCGGGATGCGCTGAACCGGGCGCCACTGACGATCTCGTCCGGTGGACTGGGGCCAACAGAAGACGATCTGACCCGCGAAACAGTTGCGGAACTATTGGGGAGAAAATTAGTTCGCAATGACTCGATCGTGCGTGCCATCGAAGCACGGTTCCGCTCCTTTGGGCGCCAGATGCCGGAAACGAATTTGCGACAAGCGATGGTGCCGGAAGGCGGCGAGGCTTTGGACAATCCACGCGGTACGGCGCCGGGGCTGTGGATCGAACATGGCGACCGAATGATCACGCTGCTCCCAGGCCCGCCGCGCGAGTTGCGGCCCATGTTTATGGAACAGGTGCAGCCGCGGCTGGCACGAAGAGTGTCCGGAGCTCGGGTCCATCACCGCGAATTTCGCGTGACCGGACTGGGCGAATCGCACGTGGATCATCTGGCCGGGCCGATTTATACGCGCTTTAGGGAAGTGCAGACCACGGTACTGGCTGCGCCGGGCGAAGTGCAAATTCATTTGCGAATGTGGACAGAGGACGCGCAGCATGCGGCGAATACCTTTGCAGATATTGAGCGCGCGTTCGATCTGGCGCTGACGGACCGAATTTTCTCCCGCGACGGATCGCCGCTCGAAGTGGTAGTCGCGAATGAATTGATCAAGCAGAAGGCGACGATCGCGGCCGCTGAGAGTTGTACGGGCGGACTTTTTGCGGAACGGCTTACCACCATCGCGGGAAGCTCGGCATATTTTCTGGGCGGCGTGATTTGCTACAGCAACGAGATGAAGACCGCGTGGGCGGATGTGCCGCCACAGATGATTGCGTCAAAGGGCGCGGTAAGTCCGGAAGTGGCCATTGCACTGGCCGAGGGGATTAGGCGGCGCGTGGGAAGCACGCTGGGTATCGGAATTACCGGAATTGCCGGGCCGGGCGGCGGAAGCGAAGAGAAGCCAGTCGGGACGGTGCATATCGGGTTGGCGAGTTCGAGTGGCGTGCGGGAACGAGCGCTGCGTTTTCCTGGTGACCGCGAAATGGTGCGCCTGCAGGCAACGCAGTCCGCGCTGGATATGGTGCGACTGCACTTTCTCTATAACGGGCAAGCGCCGCCCGCACGAGGTTGACGGATGCGACTGTTTGTGGCGCTCGCGATTTCAGACGAGATCCGTGCGAGCGTAGCGGGCTTGATCCGCGAATTACGCGGGCTGGATGCGGGAGCGAAATGGGTTCGGCCGGAACAGCTACACGTTACTTTAAAATTTATTGGAGAAATCAGCGCGGAACAATTGCCAAGGATTGGCGAGACGCTGGAAACGGTCAAGTCTGACACTTCGGCGAACCTCGAATTCCGGGGGCTGGGATTTTTTCCCAATGCGCGGCGACCGGCGGTGATTTGGGCCGGAATTCGAGCCTCGGAGAATGTCGCGGGCCTTGCGGACGAAATGAATCGCCGCCTGGAGCCGCTGGGAATTGCGCGCGAGCCAAAGTCGTTTGTGCCGCACCTAACCATCGCACGATTGAAACAGACTCGCATGAATTTGGCGCTGGCAGAAGAAATAAAAAAGAGCGAATCACGCGCGTTTGCTGCATTCTCCACTGGAAAATTCCACCTGATTGAAAGCAAACTGAACAGTAGCGGGACAGAATACATCCCAGTCCGCTCGTTTTCGTTTTGTTGATCGCATAAATCAAGAAGGTGCTTGGGTGGGAATCTCGTTCGATACAAGACTCGTTTGGTTGGCCTTAATTGTTCTCGCTTACCTGCTAGGATCGATTCCCTTTGGATTATTACTGGCAAAAAATTTTGGCGGGCGCGACGTGCGTAGGGCGGGAAGCGGAAACATCGGCGCGACAAATGTGGCGCGGGTGGCAGGCCCGGCGGCGGGAATCCTGACCTTGGCACTGGATGCGGGGAAAGGCTGGCTCGCCGTGTGGTTAGCCGGGAAAGCGACGAACGTCTCGGCGGCGGCGATGATGGCGGCAGGATTATTTGCGTTGCTGGGGCACTGCTTTCCCTTGTGGCTGAAGTTTCGCGGCGGCAAAGGAGTCGCAACGGCGGCTGGGATTTTTGCGGCACTGTGCCCGGAAGCGCTGCTGGCGGCGTTGATGCTATTCGCACTCGTTGTTTGGTTCTGGCGGTATGTGTCATTGGGTTCGCTGGCGTCCGCGGCGGCCATTCCACTGCTTGTCTATTTTTTATGGGCTCCGCATTTTGCTCCGCCTGCGAGCGTTGACGTAGGGTCGTTCTTAATTTCGGCGCTGGTGATTTACCAACATCGCGCAAACATCGGCCGGCTGGCCCGGGGCGAAGAACCGAAATTTTCGCTGAGCAAGAGACAGGACGCTGCGTGAAAAAAATTGCCATATTGGGCGCGGGGAGCTGGGGTACCGCGCTGGCGATTATTTTGACGCGTAGTCGGCGGCGGCATGAGATCAGTTTGTGGGCGCACGATCCAGAACTGGCGGAATTTCTGCATCGCGAGCGCGAAAATTCGAATTACCTGCCAGGATTGAAACTTCCAGAAAAAGTTACGGTGACGCACGACATTGCGGCGGTGATGAAGAGCGCGCAAATTGTGGTAGGAGCGATGCCTTCGGCGTACGCGCGCAAGGTGTACAAGCTGGCGAAGCCGCACTGGCGCGCGGGAACAATTGTCGTGAGCGCGACCAAGGGGCTGGAACCGGTCACGCACGCTCGAATGAGCGAAGTGATCCGCGCGGTGCTGGGGCCCCCGGTCGCGGAGCGCTTCGCAGTAATTTCGGGCCCATCGTTCGCGATCGAAGCGGCGCGTGGAGAGCCAACGGCGGTGGTAGTAGCGAGCCATCCGGTGGTGGAGCTGGCGCACGGTCCGCAGAAACATCATTCAGATCCGGCGAGCGAAATTCAGGTGGAATTCGCAGGACCCGGATTTCGGCTGTACACGAACCCGGACGTGCTAGGCGTGGAATTGGGCGGCGCGACGAAAAACGTGATGGCCATCGCGGCGGGTGTCTGCAACGGATTAGGACTGGGAGCGAATTCATTGGCGGCGTTGGTGACGCGTGGCTTGGCGGAGATGACGCGACTTGCGAAACGCCTGGGCGCGAAGCCGGAAACCATGGGAGGCTTGGCCGGGCTAGGGGATCTGACGCTCACCTGCTACGGAGCGCTCAGTCGCAATCGGCAAGTGGGGGTCGAACTCGGCAAGGGCCGCAGATTGAAAGAAATTCTAGCGGAAATGAAGATGGTGGCCGAGGGAGTCGGAACCACGGCAGCCCTGCTGGATCTGGCAAGAGAAACCAACGTCGAAATGCCAATCACCGAGCAGGTGAACGCGATCTTACACGAGGGAAAATCGCCCGCGGACGCAATTCGCGACGTAATGGAACGCCCATCCAAACACGAGTGATCTCGCCTGACCTGTACGAAAGTACGGGTACACATGCGCACGTTGAGCATGGCAAGTCCGCCGAGCGGCAGAAGTAACCGCTAAAATATGGGTCGAGATATATGGCGGGAACCTCCAATTCCTGGACGGACAGACTGCCCTCGGGACGAGTGCGCATCCTGTGGCTGGTGCTGGGCGCGATGCTGTTGGTCAGCGCACTGCCGCTGCTGCTTTATCACCGTCAGGTATTGAAGCTTAGCCAGGACAAATTGGTCGATACCGAGCGAGTGCAGCAGACGGAGCTGACGCGATCGCTGTCGCAGGAATTGCAACAGTTCGACAGCAACGTTACCCAGCAATTGATCAGCGAACGGCAGATTCTGGTGCTGAGTGGGCTGATTCAGGACGTGGAAGATCCCGCGGCGGAGCCGAAAGTGACGCGGCTGCTGGAAAATTTCATCGAAAGCAATCCGACGACATTTCTGTACGTGACCGCAGTGGGCAAGTCCGGTAAAGGGACTAGCGCCTCGCAGGGAAATTTCCGCGCTGAAAAAGATCCGTTTGTCAGCAAAGCGCTGCAACGCGCGTTTATAACCTGCGTGCAATCGCCGCAACTGGGCACGGTGAAATTTCGCAGCGATCCACTCGCCTTAGAGCCAGACAATCAGCCGGCGTTCGTGGTGGCGATTCCGTTGAATGTCGACCAGCAATTTACCGGAATGATCGCGGCAGTTGTTTCGCTGAATCCGATCTTGAATCGCCTGAAGGATGCGAGCGTCAGGGGGCGCAGCATTTTCGTCGTGGATCACCAGGGTCACATTGTGGCACACCCGGACACCTCAAAATTCACGCCTGGCGAAGATGTCAGTTCGATGTCGAGCGTGGTGGCTAGGGTGAAATCGCTCCCGCAGGAATTGCGCAGCACCGAAACGGTGCGCTTTGCCGAAAAAATAAACAAAAAGAATGTAGAAACAATCGGAACGTACAGCACGTTTCCGGAAGTGAATTGGGCGGTAATTGCGCAGCGAACGCTGGCCGAAGCACGTACGGACGCAGGATTTGGCGAACTAAACCAGCAGGCTCTGACTTTCGTCAGCGTCGTGGTGATGATCGCAATTGTGGTGGGATATTTATTTGCGGTCGCTATCAGCCAACCGATTCGCGGGCTGGCCGCGTCTACACGCGCAATCAGCCGCGGAGAATTTCACCAGCGCACGGTGGTTCGCGGCGCATCGGAAATCAGCGAGTTGGCCGAAAACTTCAACAAGATGGCCGGCGATATCGAAGAGTACATCGAAAAGCTGAAAGAAGCGGCCGAAGCCAATCGCGAATTGTTCCTAGGCTCGATCCGTATGCTGGCCGCGGCGATCGACGAAAAGGATCCGTACACGCGAGGCCATTCCGGGCGCGTGGCGAAATATTCGACGCTCATTGCACGCGAGCTTGGAATGTCCGATGAAGATCTCGACCGGTTGCGGATTGCGGCGTTGCTGCATGACGTCGGCAAAATCGGCGTGGACGATCGCGTTCTGAAAAAGCCCGGCGCGTTGACCGCCGAAGAGTTTGAGTTGATGAAGCAGCACACGGTGAAAGGTGCGAACATCATGCGCCCGGTCTCCCAGTTGAAAGAGATGCTGCCCGGCATTGAATTGCACCACGAACACATGGATGGACGCGGCTATCCCTACGGCTTGATGGGGCCGCAAATTCCGCTGATGGCTCGTGTGATTGCGGTTGCCGATACGCTGGACGCCATGACTACCAACCGTCCATACCAGACGGCCATGGATCTGGAATTTGCGCTGGGGCGCATCAAGGCGCTGGCGGGCGCCAAATTCGATGCGGTCATCGTGAATGCTTTGGAATCCGCGGTAACCGGCGGCAAACTGCGGCTGAGTGCCGTCGAAGTGCAAGTCTGAGCCACTTGCAAATTGGAATACCGAAGTTGCCATCTGATTTCCCGCCTTACAAAACGCCCCACCTTTTCATCTGTTACACTTTTAGTTCCATATGATTTCACTTTTTGGCAAACCAGAAAATGCAGAACCGTCGCTGCTGGAGCGGCTAAAAGCGTCCGTCACCAAGACCAAAGCGGTTTTATCCGAGACCGTTGACAACATTTTTCTGGGGGAGAAGCAGATTGATCCGGAAGCGCTCAAGCATCTGGAAAGAGCGCTGCTCTCCGCCGATCTGGGAGTGAAAACGACGCGAGAAATCCTGGACTCGGTGAAAGAAAAACTGGAGCGCCATGCGCTTTCCGATACGGCGCAACTGAAGCGAGAAATCAAATCGCACGTGACGCGAATCTTGCAATCGCCAAACGGGACCACGAAGGATATAGGCGCCGTCACGACGGAAAATCAACCTCGCGTGATTTTTATGGTCGGTGTGAATGGGGCGGGAAAAACGACGAGCATCGGGAAGCTTGCAAATCGCCTGAGGCAAGAAGGCCGAAACGTCGTGCTTTGCGCTGCAGACACGTTTCGCGCCGCAGCGATCGAGCAACTGGAAATTTGGGCTAAGCGCAACGGCATCGAAGTCATCAAACAAAAATCCGGGGCGGATCCCGCCGCGGTTGTTTACGATGCCATGGCCGCGGCCAAAGCACGCAATGCGGACGTAGTACTGGTGGATACGGCGGGCCGGCTACACACGAAATCGAACTTGATGCTCGAATTGGAAAAAATGAAGCGCACGGCAGCGAAAGTGATTCCTGGAGCGCCGCACGACGTGCTGCTAGTGATGGACGCGACGACCGGACAAAACGGATTGTCGCAAGCACGTGAATTCACCGGCGCGGTAGGTGTGACGGGAATTGTGCTCACAAAACTCGACGGCACCGCCAAAGGCGGAATCGTGGTGGCGATTTCGCGCGAACTGGGATTGCCGATTCGCTTCGTCGGCACCGGCGAGCAGATCAACGATATGGTTCCCTTCGACGCAGAAACGTACGCTGCTTCCCTTTTCGACTAAATCATGAACGAGCATGACATTCGCTTCATGCAGCACGCGCTGGAACTGGCGCGTCGCGGCATTGGACTGGCCAGCCCAAATCCAGTTGTGGGATGCGCTATCGTCGCCGATGGACAGATTGTCGGGGAAGGATACCATCGGTATGACGCGCGCGATCACGCAGAAATCGTGGCGTTGAAGGCGGCCGGCGACAGAGCGCAAGGCGCTACGGCATACGTAACATTGGAGCCGTGCAACTTCACCGGACGAACCGGACCTTGTTCGGAAGCATTGATCAAAGCGGGCGTGAAACGGGTGATTGCGGCGACCGAAGACCCGAATCCGAAGGTTGCAGGCGGCGGATTCGAAGCTCTGCGCACGGCTGGAGTGAACGTCGAGGTTGGAGTTTGCGAAAGCGAAGCGCGGCGACTGATCGAAGGGTTTGCCTGCTGGATTCGGACGAAAAGACCTTTTGTTACGCTCAAGTCGGGGTTAACGCTGGATGGACAACTCGCGCTGGCGAAGAGCAGTAAAGCGAAAAAGCGCGAGTGGATTACCTCTGAAGAATCGCGGGCGGAAGTGCAGCGGATTCGCCATGCATCGGACGCGGTCATGACCGGCGTCGGCACAATTTCAGCCGATGATCCTGTGCTTACCGATCGAAGCGGAATGCCGAGAAGACGGCGACTGTTGCGCGTGATCCTCGATTCCCGGCTGCGACTGTCGCCGAAATCACGAATTGTAAAGTCCGCCGACGGAGATGTGCTGGTTTTTACAGCCGCCGCTGCGCGCACAAGAAAATACCGCCAATTGCAGAATGCCGGCGTGGAGATGGTGCGCGTCGCTACCAGAAGCAGACGGTTGGACTTGCAAGCTGTCCTTCGCGAGTTGGGCAAGCGGCAAATCTTGAGCGTGCTGCTTGAAGCGGGACCTCGGCTGAACGGCGCGGCGCTGGCAGAGAGGCTTGTTGATCGAATGACTCTATTTTACGCGCCGAAACTAGTCGGGCATTCATGGGCGCCACTCGCATTTGGCGTTGACGCTTCGCAGCTAGGTTTTCAGGAAAAAACGCTGCGCGAATTCGGGCCGGACTTCTGCGTAAGCGCAGTTCTGCACAACTACTTCGCTTCCTGAGCCGCCGAATCTTTCATTTGAGCTTTTTCCGACTTAAGCTAAGCTCTACTGAAATGAGTAAGGTCTGAACTTCTCTCCGCTGCATTTCGCGTTCAAAGGGGCCTTTTGATGAGTTCCACCACGGCAATCTCCAACATTTGTATTCCACACTTCATCGCCGGAGAGTGGGTCAATTCGAAATCGACGGATTGGCTAGACCTGATAAATCCGGCGACGCACGAACGTATCGGGAAAGTTCCCCTCGCCGACGGGACGGAGGTGAATGCGGCGGTCGAAGCCGCATCCGCAGCGTTCCCCGAGTGGCGCCGTACGCCCCCCGAAGATCGCATCCAGCCGCTATTCAAGCTGAAGATGTTGCTCGAAGAACATCTGGACGAACTGGGCCGGCTGATCACGATTGAAAACGGAAAAACCCTGGGCGAAGCGAAGGCGGAGCTGCGCCGCGCGATTGAGAACGTGGAGGTCGCGTGCGGCATTCCGATGCTGATGCAGGGCTACAACCTGGAAGACGTGGCGCGCGGCATCGACGAAATGTTGATTCGCCAGCCGATGGGAGTAGTCGCCGCGATTACTCCGTTCAATTTTCCGGGAATGATTCCCTTCTGGTTTTTGCCTTATGCGATCGCAACGGGAAATACGCTGGTATTAAAACCGAGCGAGCGCGTTCCACTGACCATGAAGCGAGCGTTTGAGTTGCTGCAGCAAGCCGGAGTCCCCAAGGGCGTAGTGAATCTGGTTCACGGCGGAAAAACAGCAGTGGACACACTGCTCGATCATCCGAAAGTACGCGCAATCAGTTTTGTCGGTTCGACGCCCATCGCGAAATACATTTACGCGCGTTCGGCGGCAAGCGGAAAGCGCGCCCAGTGCCAGGGCGGCGCGAAGAACCCCGTAATCGTGTTGCCTGACGCCGACATGTCGATGGCGACGCAAATCATCACAGACAGCGCGTTCGGCTGCGCGGGGCAGCGTTGTCTAGCGGTATCGGTTGCAGTTGCGATTGGCGAAGCGCAAAAGACTTTCCGGGACTCGATTGCGGAGTCGGCGTCGAAGCTGCAAGTAGGCTACGGCCTCGACGAAGGCGTACAGATGGGGCCAGTAATTACGCCGCAAAGCAAGATGCGAATCGAGAGTCTGATCAGCGAAGGACAAAAAGCCGGAGCGAAAGTTCTGGTCGATGGCCGGAACGCGAAAGTGGCGAGCTATGAGTCCGGCAACTTTGTGAAGCCGACCATTCTGGATTCGGTGCCTGCCGACAGCGAACTCGCGCGCACAGAAATTTTCGGTCCGGTATTGAGCCTGATCCACGCGAAAGATCTCGACGAGGCAATGGAGTTCCTCGAAAAGAATCCGTTTGGGAATCAGGCATCGCTGTTTACTTCCAGCGGTTCGGCGGCGCGCCGTTTTCGTTACGAAGCGCCGGCAGGTAATATCGGCATCAACATTGGGGTCGCCGCGCCCATGGCGTACTTCCCTTTCAGCGGCTGGAAAGACAGTTTCTTCGGCGACATGCATGGACAAGGACGCGACGCGATTGAGTTTTACACCGACAAAAAAGTCGTCGTGGAAAGATGGGCGCGCGAGCATTCGCGGAAGTTCTAAGCATCGAGATGAGCGGAAGACCCATGAGCGGCAAAGCGCAGCAATACCAGCAAAAGTACAAAGATTTTGTGATGACCGGCTTTGTGAAGTCGGTTGCGCCCATCGTAATTGAAAAAGCCAGCGGCGCAGTGGTTACCGACGTGGATGGCCGCGAATACCTGGATTGCTTTGCCGGAATTTCCGTGGTGAATGCCGGCCACAACAATCCAGAGGTCGTGGAAGCCGCCAAGGCGCAAATTGACAAGCTAATTCACTGCTCGTCTTATCTTTATCACGCGCAGCCCGTGGCGGACCTGGCCGAAAAAATGGCGGAAATCGCTCCCGGCAAGAATCTGAAGAAAAGCTTTTTCGGCAACGGCGGCGCGGAAGCGATCGAAGGCGCGCTGAAGCTCGCGCGACTCTACAGCGGCAAGCATGAATTCATTTCCCTGTATGGGAGCTTTCACGGACGAAGCTGGGGCGCGCTGAGTATTACTGGAAATTACGGCCGCAAGAAAAAAGGCGGACCGTACGCCCCGGGAATTTCCTTCGCTCCGGCTCCGTACGCGTATCGCTCGCTTTGGCCGAACGATCCGGAAGAGTGTGCGCGGCACTGTGCGCGTTCCATTGATGAAATCGTGCGCTTTGCCACTTCCAACGATGTGGCAGCGTTTGTCGCTGAGCCGGTAATGGGAGAAGGCGGCATCATCGTTCCACCTGCGAATTATTTTAAAGAAGTGAAAAAGGTTCTGGACCACTACGGAATTCTATTTATCGCGGACGAAGTGCAGTCGGGCTTCGGCCGCTGCGGAAAGATGTTTGCGATCGAATATTACGGCGTCGAACCGGATATTCTCGTCACCGCCAAAGGAATCGCGGACGGATTTCCTTTGAGTGCGTACACCGTGCGCCCGGAGATCGCGGACGCCTACAAACCGGGCGACCATCTTTCGACCTTCGGCGGCAATCCGGTTTCGTGCGCAGCGGCAATCGCAAATATCGCTTTCATGCAGCGGGAGAACTTGCCGGCACGGGCCGCGGAAACCGGAAACTACGCGATGGCGAAGCTGCGCGAACTGCAAAAGAACAATTCGCTGATTGGCGATGTTCGCGGAGCTGGGTTGATGATCGGCGTCGAATTGGTGAAAGACTCGGAGAAAACTCCGGCGGCCGCAGAAGCCGAAGCTTTGCGCGACGCCTGTCTGAGCAATGGCTTGCTGATCGGAGTGGGCGGCGTATATGGAAACGTAGCTCGCTTCCAACCTCCTCTTGTGATTTCAAAGCAGCAGATCGACCGCGCAATTGGAATTTTTGCCGACGCACTGGCCGCCATCAGCCAACCCGCACACGTGGGCGCTCGCGCCTGATCGAGTGGCGCGACCGAACCCACCCGGCCCTTCGGCAAACCGCGCGCCCTTAAAATCCGCCGCAAAGGCGGGAATCTTCTCGTTCGTGTTCGTGATGTATTCCTACACCACGGGCGGACCATTCGGGTTGGAGTCGCAGGTAACAACGTCCGGACCGGGCGTCACACTTCTCTACCATCTCCTGATTCCACTTTTCTGGTGCATTCCGATTTCGCTGGTTGCAGCGGAACTTACAACAGCGATGCCGGTGCAAGGTGGCTTTTATCGTTGGGTCCGCGCGGCGTATGGAGATTTCTGGGGATTCCTGGCGGGCTGGTGGAATTGGACAGCGTCGTTTTTATTGGGTAGCGCGTACGCGGTGTTGTTCGCGGATTATCTCTCCGCGTGGTTCCCCGTCATTCACGGATGGCGTCACACGCTGATCGCGATGGCGCTGGTCGCAATCATCACATGGGTGAACGTACGCGGAATTCGATTGGTCGGCCGAGTCTCGACGATTCTTGAAATCGCAGTATTTATCCCGATTCTGGTGATGATTGCGATCGGGCTCGCGCACTGGCAGCACAATCCGTTTGTGCCGCTGACACCGCCGCAAAAGCCGTGGTACCACGTGTTCGGCGTCGGGTTAGCGCTTGGCGTCTGGCTCTATTCGGGCTACGAACAGCTCTCAACCGTCGCGCAGGAAGTGGAAAATCCGCGCCGGAATTATCCGTTGGCGCTGGCGATCGTGGTGCCAATGTCCATCGCAACGTATTTTCTGCCGACGTTCGCGGCGTTGGCTTCGCTAAATAACTGGCAGGACTGGCACGATGGATATTTTTCCACGGCCGCGCGATTGATTGGAGGAGCGGGACTCGGCGTGGCGATGACCATAGCCGCAATGGTGACCAACGCGGCGCTGCTGAATGCTACGGTCCTGGCGACGACGCGCATGCCATTCGCGATGGCCGAAGACGGATTTCTGCCAGCCGGATTGACTCGATTGCACATGCGGTACGGAACGCCGGCAACAGCGATTGTTGTTTCCGGATTGGTTTATGCTGCGCTAACCGTGCGCGATTTAACGGAATTGATCACAGTGTACGCGTGGTTGCGCGTTGCTACTTCCGTGATGACAGTGCTATCGGCGCGGAAGCTTCGCAAAATACAGCCAACGATGGAGCGGCCATTCGTAATTCCCGGCGGACGAGCCGGATTGTTTTACACAGCGGCAGCGCCGGTTTTGCTGGGGATCGTGGCGGTGGCGGGGAGCATATTAAGCGCGGGACATTTTGTGCGCCTGTGGGGACCTGTGGGTATATTGCTCGGCCCGATCGCGTATCTCGTGCTGCGCCGGCGAACGGCCTAGCTTACCCAATCGAGAAATCTGTACCATGCGCCAGCAAAAGGCAGGAACCACGGATTGCCGTTGTACATTCCTAGCGGCGCTCCGGGAAACGGAATTCCCGCGAAGGGATTTTCATTGCGACCGGTGAGGATAGACTCGGCGATCTTTTTGCCCAGCAGCGTAGCCATCGCTACGCCGTGTCCCGCATAGCCAAGCGAGAAGTACATTCCATCGATGCGGCCAGCGTGCGGCATGATATCGAACGCAAAATCAAGCGTACCGCCCCAGACAAATTCAACTTTCGTCTCGCGAAGTTGTGGATAAACGTCGATCATTCCGTCGCGAAGAATGTTCGCACTTTCACGAATCGTGTTTTCGTTCTCCGGAAAAAATGCGGCGCGACCGCCGAAAAGCATCCGGCGATCCGGCGTGAGGCGATAGTAATAAAGATAATTTTTTGAATCGTAGATCATGCGATTGCGCGGACTGAGTTCAGAAGAAAGGCTTTCGGGCAGAACTTCGGTGACGATAATGAACGAACCGATGGGGACGATTTTCTTTTGCAGCGAGCAAGTCACGCTGCCGGTGTAACCGCTCGTAGCCACCAGGATGTCGCGCGCGTGCACCGTCCCGCGCGCAGTGGTCAGCTTCCAGCCGGAGACGCCTTGCTGCGCAGTTCGTTCGATGCCTAAGACGCGCGTTTTTTCATGAATTTCCGCTCCGGCATTGTGGGCCGCACTTCCCAGTCCGGCGACATACTGCGCAGGATTCAGCCCCGCACTCGTTTCATCCACCATGCCGCCGTGATAAATCGGCGATCCGATTTCGCCGGGCAGATCCTGCTTTTCGACGATGCGAAGCTGGTGATTGAATTCGCGGGCGATAGTTTCCGCGCTGCGGCGGAAATCTTCGAAATGTTTCGGCTTGCACGCCACTTCCAGATGGCCGCTGCGTGAAAAGTTGCAGTCGATATTTTCCTCGCGAACGATCGACTCGACGCAATCAATCGAATCAAGCGAAGCCGCGTACATTTTTCGAGCGGCTTCAGGACCGTAGCGCGAGACAAGCGTCGGCGTTCCAAGCTTCAATCCGCTCAAAACCATTCCGCCGTTGCGGCAACTCGCTCCCCATCCAACGTTTTCTGCTTCCAGAACTGCGACCTTCGCCCCATTTTTCGCCAATGTTCGGGCGGCTGAAAGGCCAGTAAAGCCACCGCCGATAACGGCGACGTCCACGCTTGCGGGCAATTCCAAAACGGAGATCTGCAATCTATCGACGGTGGTGAGCCAAAAGTTTTTCTCTATCGGCGTCATGGTTTCGTCTTGGAGGAATGCATGGAAGGGGAAACGCCGATGCCGGGAAGCTCATGTACCGCGCGGTAAGCTTCATCGATTGCGGCATCGGTGTAGGCGCGCGCGGCGGAATCCGAATTTGCGATCGTAATGTTTCCAAACGGTTTGCGGCCAAGCACATTCGGTCGCGGCCCTCTCGGCAACGCACGATCTGAGTACCAATCGTATTCATAGGCGTAGCCGTGAGCCCAGCGATTGACAGTAATCGCTTCAATGTCGCGCGACACGTCAAAGCCGGCGCTGCCGAGCATCCGTTGCAACTGGTCGCGAACATTGCGTTCGATGGTTTCGAATTTTGTGCTGAGCAATTCGTGGCGGCCGGCGCGGTACTGATCCTGGCGCGGCGCGCCAGGGCTGCACGGAGTCCTCAGCAGGAACAGCACCGCTGGCTGGTTCGGCTTGCTGGGAAATTTGTATTCGCCGATGCTGACCGGAAAATCGAGCGCGACGAACGAATGATAACTTCCCGGGGCGATGATCTGGTGAACGCCGAGCTTTTGGAACGTTTCCCAGTTACGAATGGCGACGTGCGTGTAAAGGAACGGCGCTTTCACACAATAATGAAGCGCGTTTTTCTGCGCCTCGGGAAGTTCGGGGCACAGATATGGAACCATCGCGTTGTAGCAGGCGAGTACACAGTGACGCGCTTTCACGCGTTTTAGCTTTCCTTCGTGTACGTACGCGACACCTACGGCTTGCGGCGCGACACCGCTATCCTGCTTTGCGTTCACCGCCGTAGCGCCGAGGCGAATTCGCAATGTATTTCCATCCGCGTCGAGTTTGTTGTAATCGGCCTTCGCGGTTACGACGTCTTCCATGGAATGGCCGGGCACGCTGCCCGGAATCAGTTGACGCACAAGCAGCCGCGCGACTGTAGCGTTGCCATCCGGAAAATGAAAAATGTAGGGTTCTTCTTTTTCCCGTTCGCCAAAACCGAGTCCGTCAAAACCTGCGTAGGAGAATGATCCGTAGTCGTCGGCATTGCTGTAGCAACCGTAAGCGGAGATCGCTTCGATGCCGACGGCAAAAAGGTCGTGAGAGTATTTCTGAAAGAACGGTAATGATTCCGGCGACGCGCCGCAATATTTCGTCAAGTATTCGGCATAGCTGATGGACTTCAACAGCGCGATCTTCTGCACCTTTGTTTGGCCGCGAAGATAATCTTTTTTCTCGGTGTACAGCCGCACGATGTCCTTCTGGACCGCTGGAGTGAGCGGTGTCTTCTCCAGAAACTCGGCCCACGGCGTCGAGCCCATCCCCTCGACTAATCTATCCGCGCCAAATGTTTCCTTATCGAAGAAGCAGCCGGTCCCCAGTTCTGCATAAAGCTTCTCATCGTAATCTTTATAAAATTTTTGAACATCGATTCCCAGGTCTTTCAAAACGTCTTTTGCCACGGAACTGTACTCGCCAGGACTTTCGATCGATTGCGTGCCGCCGTTTGCAAGCAGCAATCGCCCGCTCGCTGCAAATTCGTTGCGGCGGGCGTGACCGCCGAAATCGTCGTGGCTATCGAGCAGCAGGATCCGCGCTCCATTCCCTATCCGTTTGCGATAAAAATGTGCGGCTGCGAGCCCGCTGATCCCCGCTCCGACGATGATCAGGTCATACCTATGGGGATCGTCTTCGACCGTTCCAAGCGATTCCCACGATTTCCCGTCACGCAGTTTATGCGCAACCTCAAATACTTTTTCCTGGTCGCCACGGAGGCCGGTCAACGCCGGCGGATCTGAGGGCAGTTCCGCTCCGCTCAGTCGCGCCGCTCCCAGGTGCAACCCGATGGCGGCGCCTCCAACGGTCATAGCCGCGCCGTCCAGAAAATCTCGGCGCGTAATTTTACGGTGCATTCCTAGTTCGCGGTCGCGGGCTTCGTCGGTCATGAGCGGGCTGTCGTCCTCACAGAACAAACTCTCAGAACTGCGCAATCTTACTAAATTTTAGTAAGGTTTTTGTAGTGAGCGGCAAGGCTTATTGCGGCAACTCCTAATCACACGGAGCGGATTCGGCGCCGGCGGCCGATTTGGTCTGCTGGCACAAATCGGCTATCTTTTTAGCAGGAACGCTTCGCACACAATGTTCACCGGCATCATCGAGCATTTGGGAACAATCCAGCGCCTCGAAACGAGCAGCGCCGGAGGCAAAATCACGATTCATGCGCCTGCTGTCGCACCAAGACTTGCGAATTCCGCGAGCATTGCTGTCAACGGTTGCTGCCTTACGGTCGTTCATCGGGATAACGAAAACTTTTCGGCGGATTTATCCTGCGAAACGATCGCCAAAACCTCTTTCAGCACTTTGAAAACGGGCTCGCGCGTAAATCTGGAGCAACCGCTCACCGCTGGTAAGGAGTTCGGCGGCCATTTCGTGCTCGGCCACGTGGATGTAACCGGACGGGTTGCGCACCTCACCGTGGACGGCGAGAGTTGGCGATATGGTGTGGAAGTTCCCGCTGAACTGGCGCGCTACCTCGTTTCAAAAGGTTCCATCACCATCGATGGCATCAGTCTGACCGTTGCCCGCTGGCAAAATGGCATCGCCGAGATTGCCGTGATTCCCTACACTTACGAGCACACGAACATCCGCGATCGCGTTACCGGCGACGGAGTCAATCTTGAAGTCGATATTCTTGGAAAATATGTCGAGCGGTATCTTAGTCAGCGCGACGTGAAACAGAATTCGCCATCGCTCAATATCGAAGGGCTGGTGCGTCAAGGCTTTTAGCCGCGTCGAAATCTCCGTTTGAAAAGGGTTTCTAGCAATGCTTATTGCCTGGCCTTCCTGCGTTTTTCCAATGAGCCGCGGTAATACAAAATCAAGCCGAACGCGACTGCGACAACAGTTGTACCCACCACTTTAATTACAAACAACAATCGATTCGAGGAATCACCCGGCGGAAAAACCGACACGATGATGGAAAGCAGTGTCACCCCCGATGCCAGTCCGGAGGCAATCCACACTCCGGCTTTTCCGCCCGGAATCAGTACGGCGTGGGTGTTGGTCAAGCGGTCCGGACGCGACGCGAGCTTGACGGCTGCCGCAAACATGTACAGAAATGGGATGAAGTAAAGAATGATGGTGATGTCGATGACGACCTGATACGCGCCGCGCGTCGTTTCGTTGATTTGGCTCAGCAACAGTACCAGTGCGGACGCAACGGCCTGCACCATGATCGAGACATACGGGGTGCGCCACTTCGGATGAATTTTGCCGAACGCTTTCGGCAAGTAGCGATCGATACCGACCACAAACGGCACGCGGGCAATTCCGGCCACCGTGCTGCCGACGCCGCCCGCATTTCCTACCGTGACGAGCATTGCGGCGAGTACTCCGACGAATCCTATTTTCAAGGCATTCGATCCGACTGTGATGGCGTGAAACACACCGCTCTTCGGATCAACATCGCTCGCCGGAACAATCGCCAGAAGCGAAAAAGTTCCGATGATGTACATCGCCGCGATCAGTGCCGCGGCAACGATCAGCGCCCGCGGCAGCGTCTTGCGCGGTTCGCGAATTTCACCGCTCATCGCGGACACCAATTCCAACCCAGTAAATGCAAACGCGATCTGCGACCAGAAGTTGACGGTGCCCCAATTCCACGAAGGCATCATGCTGGACCAGGTGTAGGTCGTAACCGATCCGTGCTTCAGCCAAATTACGCTGCCAATCGCCACCAAAATCAGCAGCGGGAGATAGGTCGAGATACCGCCTGCGTTTTGCAGCCACTTTCCAATGTTCAGCCCGATGATGTTCAGCAGTACGGCGACAGCCAGTAGCGCCAGCGAGCCAACCAGAAGAAATGTTCGGCTCTGCGCCAGCTCCGCGCCCTTTCCGCCCAGCACATACGCACTCATCGCGGCGCTGGCCAACAGCAATCCGGGAAAATAAAAAATTGTGTAAATCCAGTACGTCCATCCCGCGACAAATCCGTGAAAATCGCCAAACGCTTCCTTTGACCACACATACAAGCCGCCTTCTTCGGGAAAGCGCGAAGAAAGCTCGTTTATAACCATGGCCATGGGGACAAAGAAAAGCACCGCGGCAAAAACCCAAAGACTGATCGACGAAGTACCGTTATGCGCGGCGGCCGCAATCCAGCGCGGACCGAGTACGGTGGCAATGTTGAAAAGCAGGACGTCCCAAAAACCCATTTCACGACAAAGTTGACTGCGCGGATCAGCGGAGGCTGGGGCCTGGCTCAAAGGGTCACGTCCATTGCAGGAATTAATTTATCCTGCATCAAAAAATTGTGGAAGAACGGGTCCGGCGAATTTTCAAATTCCGCCCAAGAGGAAAAAACACTCGAGTGCCCTTCCTGCAAAAACACCACGGTATCCGCAAGCTTTCGGGCCAAATGAGTATCGTGTGTGACCACGATGGAAGTGCGGTGAAATTTTTCTTTCAGCCGCAAAATCAAATCGCTCATGTGCACAGCCATAATCGGATCGACCATGGTGGTCGGCTCATCGTAGAGAATCGCTTCCGGAGTCTGCGCCAGCGCGCGCGCAATGGCCACGGCTCGCTTCATGCCAGTAGAAAGCTCGCTCGGCACCTTGTCCAGAACGTCTTCGACTTCCAGCTCTTTCGCCAGCTTCTGCGTATATTGAAAAATGTCGTCGTCGGTCACGCCCGGAACGTCCGCGATGGGGAAACCGATATTTTCCCTCACCGTGAGCGAATCGAATAAAGCTCCTGATTGAAATACCATCGTCACTTTCTTGCGAATCTCATAAAACTGCTGCTCGGAAAAATTGGTCGCGTCCTGGCCGGCAATGAAGACTTGCCCCGAATCCGCACGTAGAAATCCCATGATGTGTTTGAGCGAAACCGATTTACCCACGCCGCTGCGACCCATGATGACGCAGGTCTCGCCGCGTTTGACCGCGAAACTTACGTCGTTCAGAACCGGTCGATCGTCAAACGCCTTGGAGACATTGCGAAATTCAAAATAGTTCTGCGAACCTTTACCGGCTGCATCGAGCGAGCCTGGCGGATTATTTGCGATGACTGGGCTCACGAGTTTTCCATTTTCGCGAATCGCAACGCTTGTTCGTAGTCTTTTGCCGTGTTCATGTTCCAGAAAAGCCGTCCCGCGCTATCAAACCGTTTCCAGTCTTGAACGTCAAGGACTTCCATCGGAAGCAGCTTCATCGCGTCAGTCACCTTGCGAGTGCCGCCGTAGAAACAATCCTGCAATGTCTCGAGGGCGGTCGTTCGCCAACCGGCGCAGAGCGGTTCCAGGCCGTATTCAGAGCGCGGAACGACGACCCTTGCCTCGCTGTGCAAGGAGCGCTCGCAAAGATAAGCTAGCCATTCGCTGGTCAGAAACGGCATATCGCAACTGATGACCAGATTCCATTCAACATTACTGGCGGTTGCCGTCGTATGACGCAACGCCGTCACGATTCCACCCAGTGGACCTTCATCGGGCCATCGATCTTCCACGACTTCGAACTTGAATTCAGCGTATCGGCCAGCCGCAGACACAACTTTGGCGCTCTCGGTTACTTCCGACACCAGCGCAATATTCCTAGCCAACATGGTCTCGCCATTGATGATGGCGAGCGCTTTGTCTGAGCCGAATCTGCGACTCGCACCGCCGGCCATCACATAGCCGGCAATTTTCTTAGTCGAAATTGTTTCGGCACTCACTCGCATTCGCCCGGTCTATTCCTCTGCGTCCTCTTCCAGTTCCCTGCCGGGCCGGCGAATTCCCAGCTCGCGCAATTTTTCCTGCAGGCTTTGCCGATGCAAACCAATAGTCGCCGCCGTGCGCGAAACGTTCCAGCGATGCGACACCAATTCTTTCGTGATCCACGCGATTTCGAATTTTCGTTTGGCTTCGCGAAAATCGCGTTCGCTCATTCCCGCATCGCCCCCGTTGGCCGATTCCTTTTTTAAGAGCGGCTGCCCGCTTGCGACTTCGCCGGGGAGGTCTGAGGTAAGAATCTCGTCGCCGCGAGACATCACCACGCTGCGCTCCAGCGCGTTCTTTAGTTCACGAACATTTCCAGGCCAGTCGTAGGCTTCTAGAGCGATCAGCGCTTCTTTACCTATTCTCGCTGAACGGCCCAGGCGCGCGCCGTGAATCCTAAGAAAGCCGTCCGTCAGCACTCCAATGTCCCCTTTATGAGCGCGCAGCGGCGGCAAATCAATCGTCACCACACGCAAACGGTAGAAAAGATCTTCACGAAATTTTCCGTTGCGAATTTCAGCGGGAAGATCGCGATGCGTCGCGCTGATTACGCGTACATCAACGGGGATCGATTGCGAACCGCCTAACCGTTCAATCGTGCGGTTTTCGAGAGCGCGCAAGACCTTGGCCTGCGTGACCGAATTCATGTCACCGATTTCGTCGAGAAAAAGCGTTCCGCCGTGAGCTTGCTCGAATTTTCCTTTGCGTTGTTGTGCCGCCCCGGTAAACGCACCGCGTTCGTAGCCGAACAATTCGGATTCGATCAATGTTTCCGGCAACGCCGCGCAGTTCACCGCAACGAACGGTTTCGCCGCACGCGGCGATCGCGCATGAATCTCTTGCGCCAGCAAGTCCTTGCCGGTGCCGCTTTCGCCAAGAATCAGAACGGTGGAATCAGTAGGCGCAACACGGTCGGCAATTTCAAACGCCCGGCGCATTTCTTCCGACCGGCCAATCATCGCACCGAACTGGCCTTCAGTTGCCAGTTGGCGGCGCAGCGAGTCATTCTCTTGCTCCAGTGAAACCAGCTTCAGAAGATTCGCAACGCGCTGGCGCAATTCATCAAGTTCGAATCCTTTCACCAGATAGTCGGCTGCTCCGAGCCGCAAAGCGTCCACCGCGGTTTTCGCTGCATCCAGCGCGGACACCATCAATACCGGGACGGTGCTTCCCTGCTCGCGCATCCATTGCAAGAAAGAAAGCCCATCTTGCCCGGGCAGCACCACGTCCAGCAGCACGAGATCCGGCTTTTCGGTTTGTAGCGCGGCGCGCGCTGCTTCGGCCGATTCCGCTTCGGCAATGCGATACTTTGATTCGAGCGCGCGCCGCAGGCCGTATCGCGCAGCCGGCTCGTCGTCCACAATCAGAATCGTCTTCATCGCGTTTCCTCTCGCAACGGTAACCAAACTGAAAATCGAGTTCCACGGCCATTTGCAACGGGGCTTTCCGTTTCGATTCGTCCGCCGGCTTCGCTCGCACGCCGCGCGACAATCGCCAAGCCCAAGCCGGTGCCTTGCGTCTTGGTAGTGAAAAATGGCTGCATTACCTTGTCCCGCAATTCAGCCGGGATTCCTTGGCCGTCGTCTTCCACTTGAATCAACGCATTTCTCGTTTCGTTCTTCACGCTGACGCATACGCGTCCGCCATTGGCAACCGCCTCCATCGCATTCACCACCAGATTGGACACGATGTCGCTCACCACCTCGTTGTTCGCCAGGACGCGCAACTCCTTTGCAGCTGCAACTCGTATTTCAATTCCAGTCTTTTCCGCTTCCGGCCTCATGACCTCGCAGACTTCTTTCACCACACTGGCCGCATCGCAACCCGCGTTTGCGGCACCCAGAACGGCCGGCCGGCTAAACTGCAGTAACTGCCCCAGCTTGTTCGAGAGCCGCGAAATTTCACCGAGCACCATCTGCGTCTCGGATTTCAGCGATTCCGGCAATTCCGGAGATTCCAGTTGCACTTGCAAAATCGTCTTGATCGAGCCGAGTGGATTTTTCAAGTTGTGCGAAATACTGGCCGCCATCTGCCCCAGTACGGCCAGGCGCTCGCGTTCGGCCAATTCGCGTTCCAGGCGCAGTTTTTCTTCGATTAGTCGGCACAAATCGATGGCAGCCGGTAGTTGCTCGCACAAAAGCTCGATCGCGGCACGCGTTTCTCCGGACAACATCGCTCCATGAGGCCGAACATGAAGTACAGCGTTCACCGCGTCCGGCTGCACGACAGCAAAGCGCTCCATATTTCCATGCTCGGTTGTGGCATGCAGCGTCTCTACAAGATTCGGCTGCTTCACTTCAAGCCACGCATCTGCTAATTCGAATTGTCGCTTCGCGCGTTCGCCAACCAAGCTCACCAGGCCGTGCAGGTCACCTTCACGACCTTTGTTGCGGATTTCCGCGATCAGAGTGCGAACACCGTCGAATTCATGTTGTGCGGTTTCGCGAAGTCTTTTTCCCAGGACTCGTTGAATCGGTTCGACGAAGATCACCAGAACAAACAGCAAGATCGCGGCAGTCGCTTCCGGCGGAAGCATTGGCTCAAGAAGCGTGCTCACTCGCCGGACGAGGCTCAGATACAGCAACGCCAGGAACGTAACCGAAATCGCGTACATCAGATTGGTTTGCCGCCCGATTTGCAAGAAGTTGTATTTCTGCACTGCGTATATCAGCCCGGCGAAAAGTGGAATTGGAAGGAATTCCAAGAACACTGAAGCAATGATGACGAAATCCAGCGGAAGGCGGAGCTGAAGTACGTGAAGGAACAAAACCAGAATCGCAGAGAGACCCAAGCCCAACCCGCAACAATAGTGAAAAAATCGCTCGTTCTTCTGCTTCGTTGCCGCGGCGAACTTGATTTGCAACCCGGCGCTAGCCGCGAGCGAGGCTAATAGAACAACTCCGAAGAGCCGTCCCAACGTGTTTGCCGGCAGAAAAAAATCGAAGCCTTGGCCGGCTGCTACTCCTGGGTAAGCTCGCACCGCGAACAGCGCCACCAACGCGTAGCTGAGCATCAAGATTCGTCGTTTCCATATTCCGCGACTTCCATTGCTGCCGCTGGCGGAGGCGTACTCAAGATGTAGATGAATGAGAAGAGCCGGCAAGAAGCAAAGCCCCGCGCTCAGCACCGTCCACGCGAAGGTCGCGAGCAGAACAGGCGGCTGCGCGTAGTAAATCTGCGAATTCAGAGCAAGCAGCGAGCCGCCGTAAAAGAAGAACAGCGCCAGACACAGAAAGAAGAAAACTCGCTCGAAATTTCGTTGCCGCCGGTAACCAAGAATCACCACGATCCAAAACAGCATCAATAACGTGCCGGCCGTGAATCCGATCAGTCGAACATACAGAAGTGATGGCAAGGATTTCTCCGGCGAATTCTACCCTCGGCGAGGGAGCACGGCAATCGCCAAGTGCAAGATTTTTCTTGCAGTAGCTAAACTTCTGATACAAATAAGGTTATCGACAAACCTCGCTTCGAGTCGCTGCTTGAAAATTCTGTGAATTGTCGCCCAATGGCTTGACTTGTAAGGCACATTTGCTATATTAGCAGTCGGCTGTGAGGAGTGCTAACCGCGCTGCTTCAGTCCTGCATCAGTGTCTTTGCGGTTTGTTCGATCAAACCACAGCACACCTGGTTCATCGGGTCTTGCTCCACAAGTCCCAAGCTAACTAACGGAGGTTGTTCAAAGATGGCAGTCAATCTAACGCCGCTCCACGACCGTGTAATCGTGAAGCGCATTGAAGACAAAGAAACCGTGAAGGGCGGCATCATCATCCCGGACTCGGCGAAAGAAAAGCCGCAGGAAGGCGAAGTGATCGCTGTCGGCGCTGGCCGTCGTGAAAAGGGCGAATTGATCCCACTCGACGTGAAACCCGGCGATCGCGTTCTCTTCGGCAAGTATGGCGGCACGGAAATCAAGCTCGAAGGCGAGGAATTTCTGATTCTTCGTGAAGAAGAAATCCTGGCCAAGCTGAGCGGCGCTGCAAAAGCCGCAAAGAAGTAAGTATCCCGCTTCTGTAGTGCGGGGCCTTAGCCCTGCGTTTTCGGTCTTAAGTAGTGGCCGGCCTTCAGACCGGAGGTTTTTCTGAAGAGATCAAGCGGTTAGCAGCAAGATTCTCAGGAGGAATTAGAAATGGCGAAGCAGATTGTTACGGGAGAGAATTCCCGCCAGGCGATTTTGCGCGGCGTGAACGCTCTTGCTGACGCAGTGAAGATTACGCTCGGCCCCAAGGGCCGCAACGCAGTAATCGAAAAGAAGTTCGGCGCACCGATCATCACCAAGGACGGCGTGACCGTTGCAAAAGAAATCGAACTGAAAGATCCCCTCGAGAACATGGGCGCGCAGATGGTTCGTGAAGTCGCTTCCAAGACTTCCGACGTTGCCGGCGACGGCACCACCACCGCGACCGTGCTCGCGCAGGCTATCTTCCGTGAAGGCGTAAAGACTGTCGCCGCTGGCGCCAGCCCCACCGCCCTCAAGCGCGGCATCGAGCGCGCTGTGGAAGTTGCCGTGGAAGAAATCAAGAAGCTGCACAAGGACGTCAAGGGTGACATGATCGCCCAGGTTGGCACCATTTCCGCCAACAACGATAAGCAGATCGGCGGCATCATCGCCGAAGCAATGAAAAAGGTCGGCAAGGATGGCGTCATCACCGTCGAAGAATCCAAGACGATGGAAACCACCCTGGAAGTCGTGGAAGGTATGCAGTTTGACCGCGGCTATCTCTCGCCCTACTTCATCACTGATCCGGATCGCATGGAATGCGTGCTGGAAAACGTTCTGATCCTCATCCACGAGAAGAAGATCAGCTCGATGAAGGACTTGCTCCCGTTGCTGGAGCAGACCGCCAAGCTCGGCAAGCCGCTCTTGATCGTTGCCGAAGATGTCGAAGGCGAAGCGCTCGCGACTCTCGTCGTGAACAAGCTGCGCGGAACGCTGCAGTGCGCCGCCGTCAAGGCCCCGGGCTTTGGCGACCGTCGCAAAGCGATGCTCGAAGACATCGCGACCCTCACCGGCGGAAAGGCCATCACGGAAGACCTCGGCCTGAAGCTGGAAAGCGTGAAGCTCGAAGATCTCGGCCGCGCCAAGAAGATCGTCATCGACAAGGACAACAGCACCATCATCGAAGGTCTGGGCAAGGCTGGCGATATTGAAGGCCGCGTCAAGCAGATCCGCTCGCAGATTGAAAACACCACCAGCGACTACGACCGCGAAAAACTGCAAGAGCGGCTCGCGAAGCTCGTTGGCGGCGTTGCCGTGATCAAGGTTGGCGCTGCGACCGAAACCGAGCTGAAAGAAAAGAAGGCTCGTGTGGAAGACGCAATGCACGCAACCCGCGCGGCTGTCGAGGAAGGCATCGTTCCCGGCGGCGGCACGGCTCTGCTCCGTTGCATCGCACCGCTCGACAAGATCAAGGCTGACGGCGATGAACTCGTCGGCGTGAATATCGTCAAGCGCGCCCTCGAAGAACCTGCGCGCCAGATCGCACACAACGCCGGACACGAAGGCGCAGTGGTGATCGGCAAAATCCGCGACTCCAAGGACGAAAACTTCGGCTTCAACGCCGACACTGGCGAATACGGCGACATGGTGAAGGCTGGCGTCATTGACCCGGCCAAGGTCACCCGCCTCGCCCTGCAGAACGCCGCGTCCATTGCCGGCCTGATGCTCACCACGGAAGCGCTCGTGGCCGAACTGAAGGAAGACGACAAGAAAGCGGCAGCCGCAGGCGGCCCCGGTGGTCCCGGCGGCATGGGCGGAATGTACTAAGACGTTTTTTCCAGCAAGCCCAAAGCCTCAATCAAACAAAAGGCGGTCCGAAGCTCGGGCCGCCTTTTTTATGTTGGTTGCTTGGTGGGCATACCGGGAATGCTTAGCAAATCTTGATCGCACCGGCCAGCCATCGCAACGCTGCTCAAAGTCCCAGCGTTGAGCGTGCCGGAGATGCCGTCGTGAGAAAAGCCCCGCTATTGTTGATACTCCCATTCGCGGTTCCGGCCTTCGCCTACTGGCAAACCGAACAGCCGACACTGGAAACTCTGAATGACCGCTTGAGTATCATTTCGCCTTTGAAAGGCAAGCCAATCGCAAATGCGCACGTCGGCATCTCCGACAAAAGACAAAACGTTTAAGACTCGGTGTGACGGATAAAGACGGTTGGGTTTCATTTCTCGGATTGAAACCAGGAAACTACCAGGTCAGTCTCAGCGACCCGGCCAACGAGAGCATTGAAGTAAAATTGGGCGATTCCCTCTTGCTGAAAGCCGCCTTGAGCGTGAATTCCTACGGCGATGGGTGCCCAAGAATTTCGCGTCGTTCTGGAGCGATGAACCCGAAGTCACTCACCCCGCCCTTCCTTGCCTCCCCGTCCGTCGTTCGCTAGACTCTTCAAGCCTCGCCTCACCAACTCCCAGGGGAGAGTTGCCAAAATGACTGGATTTTTGCAGCGGCTGCTGCCGCGTGAAGAGGGTTTCTTCGACCTTTTTGCCAAGCAAGCCGAAAATATCGTCGTCGGAGCCAAAGCGCTCCAGCAGATGCTCTCGCATTACACCGGCGTGCCCGAGCAGGTCCAGACCATCAAGGCCATCGAGCATCAGGGCGACGAAATCACCCACGCCATTCTCACCAAGCTCAACCAGACTTTTATCACGCCGTTTGACCGCGAAGATATTCACGCCTTGTCCAGCCAGCTGGATGACGTAATCGACCTGATCGACGCCGCCGCTAGTCGCTTCGTTCTCTATCGCGTCAACACAATCCGCGAAGGCACCATCGACCTCGTCAAAGTACTCGTCTCCGCAAGCTCGGAAGTCTCCGCCGCCGTGCATGCGATTGAAACTCCCGACCAGGCCCTGAAGCACTGCATTGAAATCAATCGCTACGAGAACGATAGCGACCGCCTCTGCCGTACTTTGATCGCGCAGCTTTTTGACGAAGAAAAAGACTCGGTGCAAATCATCAAGTGGAAAGAAATCTTCGAAGTCATCGAGACCGCGGTAGATAAATGCGAAGACGTCGCCAACGTCATCGAAGGCGTAATCGTAAAGTCCGCCTAACAACATTCATGTCCCCGACTGTCCCCATATTCGAACGCTTGGATTGTAGAAACTTCCTACGCCATTCCACGCTGCGCCGGGCCTGCCCGTGAGCGCTTTCAGCCTGCTCCTGGCGGTGATTATCCTCACACTAGTGTTCGAATTCTCGAACGGCTGGCACGACGCTGCAAACTCCATCGCCACAGTCGTTTCAACGCGGGTGCTCACGCCATTCCGTGCCGTCGCCTGGGCCGCTTTCTGGAATTTCATCGCTGCCTTTGTCTTTGGCACCGCCGTTGCCAGCACCATTGGCAAGGGCATGATTCACATCGAATTGATTACGCAACAAGTCTTGCTCGCAGGACTTCTCGGCGCGATTTCCTGGAACTTGATCACGTTGATTCTTGGTTTGCCGACGAGTTCTTCTCACGCGCTCATCGGTGGTTACGGCGGAGCAGCCGTTGCACACGCCGGCTTCAAGGCGCTGATCCTTGGCGGCTGGGTCAAGCCGATCCTTTTCATTTTTCTTTCTCCCGTTGTCGGCGGAGTTCTGTCGATACTTCTCACAGTCCTGGCCAGCTGGATTGTTCGCCGCCAGCGTCCGCAAAAAGTGGACAAGTGGTTTCGCCGACTTCAGCTCTTGTCCGCGGCTCTGTTCAGCCTCGGCCACGGCACCAACGACTCGCAAAAAGGCATGGGTATTATCACCACCGCGCTGGTCGCGGGCGGTATGATGAAATCCTTCGCGGTTCCCTACTGGGTAATTATTTGCTGCCACCTGGCGATGGGCGGCGGCACGATGGCCGGCGGTTGGCGCATCATCAAAACCATGGGCCAGCGCATCACCAAGCTTTCGCCGTTTGGCGGCTTCTGCGCCGAAACGGCCGGCGGCCTCACGCTGGTAATGAACGCCGTCTTCGGCATTCCGGTCAGCACCACCCACACCATCACCGGCGCGATCGTTGGGGTCGGCGCGTCGCGGCGGCTCACTGCGGTCCGCTGGGGTGTCACTCACCGCATCGTTTGGGCGTGGATCCTAACGATTCCCGGCGCCGCTCTCATCGGCACACTGACGTATCACCTCACAAAAATCCTAATTCCCTAATCGAAACCCATACAGGGAACACTGTACTCGCTAGCCCTGGCAATTCTAGATTTTCGTAATCCCACAGAAGATACGAGAAACTAGATGTAAATTCTTTGTATATGCAATGTACTCTCTTATTAACCAGTAACACATTGTATTTTCAAAGAGTTACAGCACAAAAACGTTCTGCGAAATGGCTTCTAACCTGCAAAGCAATACTTCAGATTAACCTCGGCGAGCGGTCTGGTTTTTTCGACATCCATGGAGGATTGATGCGCAAGTTGGGGTATCTAGTAAGTTTGTTTTTATTCGTCGCGATAGCAGCCTCTCCGAAGTCTGCAAGTGCTCAAGAATTTGCCGGCGTCACCGGCACGGTCACCGATCCACAGCAAAGTGCTGTCCCCGGCGTGACCGTAGACCTGGACAACTCAAATAGCGGAGTTCATCTTTCCACGACAAC
The DNA here is from genome assembly GCA_963781385.1 of uncultured Acidobacteriota bacterium. GTDB lineage: Bacteria > Acidobacteriota > Terriglobia > Acidiferrales > UBA7541 > Acidiferrum. The sequence goes on from CAWAFN010000002.1 coordinate 457,991, forward strand.
GAGCGATCAGGGCGCCTACCAATTTGCACGCATCGCTCCCGGCCCCGGATACCGCCTCACTTTTACCAAAGACGGTTTCAGCAAATATAAGCTCGACAACCTCACCTTCGGAGTCAACACCACTAGCACTCACGATGTCACGCTGCAGATTGGCGAAGTCTCGCAAACCGTTGAAGTAAGCTCGACCGGCGCCGAAACCCTAAACACCACCGATGCCAGCGTCGGCAACGTCTTCGGTCCAAAGCTGATCGATAGCCTGCCAGTTCAGTTTCGCGATTCTCCTGCGGCACTTCTCGGACTGCAGCCCGGAGTCGTTACGGTTGGCGAAGATGCTTCAGGCTCTACCATGAACGATCCTAACGGGAATCGCATGGGTGCGGTCACCGGAGCTCGCGCCGATCAGGGCAACATCACCATCGACGGGATCGACGCCAACGACCAGGCGACCGGACAAGCATTTGCCACTGTCGGGAATCTACCGGTCGATGCAGTGGAAGAGTTTCGCGGCATTAGCGCCGGCGTAACCGCGGATTTGGGCCGCAGCAGCGGCGCGCAAATCCAATTGGTCACCAAGAGCGGCACCAACACCTGGCATGGCTCGGCGTACGAATACCACCGCAACACCGTGACCGAGGCCAACACCTTTTTCAACAACGCTGCTGGAGTGGACCGGCCGGCTCTCATTCGCAATCAGTTCGGTGCCAGCCTGGGCGGCCCGATCAAAAAAGAGAAGCTTTTCTTTTTCTTCAACTATGAAGGCCGCCGTGATGCCAGCCAGGATCAGGAACTGCGCGTCGTTCCTCTCGACAATGTCCGCAATGGCCAGCTGAACTACATCAATAACGGCCCTGGCTGCGATGCATCCGCCACTTTGCAAAGCGCTCCGCAATGTATCAGCACGACTCCGCTCGTAGGCGCCAACTCGCTTCAGGCTTTGGACCCTGCGGGCATCGGCCTCAACACCGCTCTCCAGCAATTCGTCAACGGCCGCTATCCCGCGGCCAACGATTTGTCGGCTGGCGACCAGATCAACACTGGTGGCTTCCGCTTCAATGCTCCATTCGCGCTCGGTAACAACACCTACGTCACTCGCGTGGACTACAACCTCACCGCCAACCAGCGTCTGTTCGGCCGCTTCAACATTGTCCGTTCCGCGCAAACCGACGACATCAACAGCGTCCCGGCGCAATTCCCTGGCGATCCTGCTCCCGCAGCCCAGATCACCGATCGCGACTATTCCTTCGCCATCGGCCACACTTGGAACATTTCCAGCAATAAAGTCAATCAGGCCGTGTTCGGAATCAGCTCCTCGCGCTTGGGCTTCCCGTCCATTTTCCAGCCGGCATTTCCCAATGATTACACCTTCGCGCCGAACACTAGCGGCACCGGACAAATCTCTGCGCCTTTTCCCAGTCTGCAGAGCCAGTTCCGCACCGTCCCAGTGCCCACCGTTCGCGATGACTTCACGTGGATTAAGGGCCGTCACACCTGGCAGATCGGTGGGATGTTTAAACCGTCTCACCAAACGTCCACCCAGATTAACGATTTCAACTTCCTCAATGTGGGGCTCGGTGGAAATCTGCAGAGCTTGACGGCGTCTGAAAGGCCCAACAATATCTTGGACGACCCTGTCGCGGCCACTGAATGGGATCAACAGTACCCCTTCCTCCTTGGCCGTTTTGCGTCCGTGGACACCAATTTCAACTTGAACAAAGACGGTACCGCGCAAGACGTAGGCTCGCCAAAGGTCCGCGATTACCGCTATTTCGAATATGAAGGCTACGTGCAGGATCAGTGGCGCGTGAAGAGTTCGCTTACCTTGACCCTCGGTCTTCGCTACCAGTATTTCTCCGTCCCTTACGAAATCAACGGGCTGCAATCCGTATCCGATATCGGCTTTCAGACCTATCTAAACGATCGCCTTACCGCAGCCGCTCAGGGCGTTAACGGAGACGACGCCATCCCATTCGTCAGCTACGACTTGGGTGGCAAAGCCAACGATGCTCGCGGCATTTACAATCCCGATCGCAACAATTTCTCGCCGCGTGTCGCCTTTGCCTTCAACCCCGGATCCACGAACGGCGTGCTTAGTGGTATTTTTGGCGATAAGAAAACCGTGATTCGCGGCGGCGCCACCATGGTCTATGACCGTGTCAATGCCAATACGATCAACTTTATCCAGGACCAGGTTTCTTACCTGTTTAACACCACCAGCAACACCCTTTTCGGCGACCTGGCTACCGATCCGCGTTTCACCGCGATTGGCACTCTGCCGGTCACCAATACTCCTCAACCGGTAACCCATCCGCTCACTCCGTTCGTTGAGAACGGCGTTCCTTTCGGCAACGCCGAAGGCCAGTTTAACTACACTGTCGATCCGAATTTCCGGACTCCTTTTGCTTACGTCTATTCTCTTGGCGTGCAGCGGCAGCTACCGGGTAACTTTATTCTCGACGTCGAATATGTCGGACGCCTCGGCAGAAAACTCTTTGCCCAAGCCGACGCAGGTCAATCCGTCAATTTCCTGGACACTGCTTCGGGCCAAAAACTCTTTACGGCCTTCAACGCTTTAAGCCAGGAAGTTCGTTCGGGCGTGGCCACCGTGACGCCCCAGCCGTGGTTCGAAAATCAGTGCTTCGCGGGCTGCACGCAGCTCATCGCCGACGCACTGCGGCAATCTAGTAGTCAAAGGCGATTTGTCTGACACCCTGCAAGCCCTAAATGCCAACGGCTTGATCGCCAACAACAGCGGCTTGGCCGGCCAATTCTCCACCAATGCCTACATCGGCAACTACGGCTCGTCCAGCTATAACGGCTTGCTCGTCGACCTGAAACGCAATCTCTCGCACGGATTGCAATTCGACTTTAACTACACCTTCTCCCGCTCCATTGACAACGTGTCCAGCATCGCCAACACCGTCGTCGGTGGCTTGGTCTGCGATGCCACCAACCTCCGCGTTTGCCGCGGTCCGTCGGATTTCGACGTCACTCATCTTTTCTCCGCAAATGGTGTGTATGACCTTCCCTTTGGCCGTGGTCGCGCCATCGCGCCCAATGCCAATGGATTCGTCAACGCCCTGATCGGTGGCTGGCAATTCTCCACCATCTTCACGGCACACTCCGGCTTTGCTTTCAGCACCAATACTGGCGCCTTCCCGGTCGGCTTCGTCTTTGACAGCCCGGCCGTGCTAACCGGCTCCAGCTCCGCTCTCTCCACCAGCATCCACAGCGACAACGGAGCCATCCAACTGTTTGCGAATCCTGCCGCCGCCCAAGCCGCTTTTTCGAATCCCTTTGGCGGCGAGATAGGAACTCGCAATAACCTGCGTGGCCCGGGCTTCGTCAACTTCGATATGGCGCTATCCAAGCGCTTCCTGATGCCCTGGTCCGACCGGCACTCCATTCAGTTTCGGGCCGAAGCCTACAACGCCTTCAACCACACAAACTTTGCCGATCCCGGCGCCAACATCAACTCGCCGACCTTTGGCCAAATCACTGCCCAAGCGAACGCGAACCGCGTAATGCAGTTTGCTCTGCGTTACGACTTCTAACCAAACCGGCTGTTGCAAGCAAAGAGGGGAAGCCAGTTCGGCTTCCCCTCTTTTATTTTGTTTAGTTTGCTTTTTTAGACGGACTTTGCAGCTTGCAGCGCTTTGCGCAGCACGAATTTTGCTTCGTGTTTCGCGAGTAACAAATCCGCTTCCAGTTCATCCTGAATATTTTCCGCATGCTCGTGCAGTTCCTCGGCATTTGTAAGCAATGCAACAGCATGCATCGCCGCTCTTTGCAGTTCTGAGACGGGCTTTTGCTTCGCGCCGAGCAGTTTCGAGTGCACGATCGAATGCAGCTCTTCCTTCGCGTCTTCCAGCAGAGATACCTGCGGTACGGGAATTTCCGGACAATCGGTGCGCGGTATCGAAAGACGAAGCGCCTCACCGACATCTTTTGCTTTCGCTTGCCTTGCACCCAGCTTTCCGGCTGGCAGCCCGAAACAATTCACCACCGTACTCAACACCGACGTGTGCTCGAAAATTTCGTGCAGCCGGGTCTGCGGCGGCGTATACGCGGAAACAACAATGGCAGGCACGCGCGCCCCCAGCCGGTCGAACTTGAATCCAATTCCGCCTTTTTGCCCCGCGGGAATAATTTTGTCGTCCGGCGCGATCGCGATATCACATTCCGCCGACGTCGGAGGCGGCACGTGGTCGTAGCAACCGCCGCTCTCGTCGAACAAAATGATGAGCAGCGTGCTCTCCCAGTCCGGGCTGTTGCGAATCGCTTGATAAATTTTCCAGATGAGCGCCTCTCCTCGATGGAGATTCGACGGGCCGTAAAATTGATAGACATTGCACTCCGGGTGCATGTCATTCTCCGGGCCCCACACGATGGAGTCGAAATAGATGGGCTCGATGAAGGAGTACGCCGGCAATCCGCCTTTTCGCCCAGCCGCGGAAATGAATTCCTTAAAATGCGCGAAATGATTGCTCAGCGCGTACTTCCACATGCTTTTCTGCGTCAGCAAAGCAAAGCTTTCCAGCAGCCAGCCGCCGCAAAAAACGTTCCAGCTTTTTCCGGCGTTTTCCAGTAGATCGTAAATGGTCGGCGTCTCATTGATGAAGCAATGTCCGCCGCCGCCGTTGTTCACGTAGCCCGACGACGTGCCGGCATGAACAAATGAGCGGTTGCAAAAAGTCTGCGTGGGAATCGAAGCAAACCAGCGATCGCAAACCGCGTAGTGGTGTGCGAGCGACGAAAGCACCGGTAGAATATCCGGCGTCAGCGACTCCATAATCTTTGCAGGATCCGCCGGTTGATCTTTTTGCACCGCATAATTGCGGATAAAACCCCGCATGTTCGCTGGGTGCGGAGCGTCGCTGGGCGTTTTTTCAAATTCTACTTTCGGAACATCGAAGACCTGGCTGAACACGTCTTCGTACGGTTCGCCCGGATCCGGACGCGGCCCGCGCGCATCGGTTGATTTTCCGGCCGGCACCACGCGCCCGTCCGGCGCCCGATTCGATAGATTCTTGCCATACAAGCCGTCAAAATCCGGCGGCACAACGTTGAACGGGGACTTGTTCGCGGGATCGTAAAGCCAGCCCAGCAAATTATCGAACGAACGGTTTTCCTGCATCAAGACAACGACATGTTCTATTTTATGAAGCGAGTTGTTGGCCGCCATGGTGATTTCTAGCCGTCGTTACTGCCGGAACGACGAGCCGCTCTCCGTATCAATCGCCAGTCGATTCAGTTTACAGCGGATTCCTCGATGCAAAGTAGCCGCTCTTGTACCTTGAGACCGGAAGGAGTCGGCTGGATTTCTTTCGCGGGCCAAGTCGCGCTATATTTTTAGATGCACGCAAAGGCAGGCAATACCGATGACCGACGCTCCCACATCGCCATTCTGCACCGTTGAAGAAGCTCTGGAAGAAATCCGCAACGGCCGCATGATCGTCCTGGTCGACGACGAAGACCGCGAGAACGAAGGCGACCTGACCATGGCCGCCGAAAAAATTACCCCCGAAGCTATCAACTTTATGGCCAAGTACGGGCGTGGCCTGATTTGCCTGACGCTCACCGAACAGCGCTGCGACGAACTGCACCTTCCGCTCATGTCGCCGATCAACACATCGGTACACGGAACGGCGTTTTGCGAGGCGATTGACGCGCGCGCCGGCGTAACTACGGGCATCAGCGCATCCGATCGAGCCATCACGATTCTTACGGCGATTGATCCGAAAACGAAACCGCAGGATCTCGCCCGGCCCGGCCATATGTTTCCGTTGCGCGCGCGGAACGGCGGCGTACTCGTGCGTGCTGGCCAGACTGAAGCTTCGGTCGATCTTTCGCGCATCGCGGGGCTCAGTGATTCCGGTGTGATCTGCGAAATCATGAACGAAGATGGGACCATGTCGCGGGTGCCGCAGCTTATCGAATTCTGCCGCGAGCACAATCTGAAAATGCTTACCGTCGCGGAATTAATTCGCTACCGGATGCAGCACGAACGCTATGTCCGGCGGGTAGCGGAAACTGTTTTGCCTACCACGTACGGCGATTTTCGCATGATCGCCTACGCCAGCGACGTGGACCACGATCAGCATGTTGCGTTGGTGCGCGGCGATCTTGAAGGCACAACGCCCGCACTCGTCCGGGTTCATTCGCACTGTCTGACCGGTGACGTATTCGGTTCTGTTTCCTGCGACTGCCACGAACTGGTCGCGCGTTCGCTGGCGGCGATTGCCAAAGAAGAGCGCGGCGTTTTCCTATATCTGCATCACACCGGACGCGGATTTGGAATCGAAGCCTCGGATCAGCCCGGAGGAATACCGCAAATTCACGTTCATGCGCGAGGGCAGCTGGACCGCTCGCCGGCACGGCAACGTCTTGTGCAACACGAGAGCGGAATCGGCGCGCAGATTCTGATTGACTTGGGACTCAAAGACATTCGCGTACTGACCAACCATCCGAAGAAAGTAGTGGCGCTTGAAGGTTACGGCATTACTATCGCCGACCAGGTTCCGCTACGCGTCGACCAGCCGAAACTGACCCACCAGAACTTCTAGGCCTTGTGCGAGCTTTGCCTAACCATACTGCACCTCGACTCTCTGCTCGGGATAATATTCGTTGGCTAGACCTTCGCGCAGTTTTTCTCGATCGTCGCCCCACCTGCCGACGTCGTTCAGCCCAAGGCACCTGTTGCAATTCGGGAGCGCTGGCAGTGTTGCGATTGGCAGGATGAACCGGCGGCTTTTTGGTGGCCGTCGCAGAACGACAGTAAAGCGCGAAAATCCAACAGACGGAGCGCAAAGGCCACAAAGCTTCCCGGCTACACCTAATGTGCTGCTAGATGAGCCTACATTAAGCGATAACAGCCGACCGCCATGCTCGCTGTTGCGCGAAGTTGCCAGATTAACCATTCGGTTGCGGCAATCTGTTCTGGAAGTTGGACGCCGCCGCTAGAATGCTAGTCTTCGTTTACGACTGTGATAGCGCAAATTCCACCCAAAGATGCCCTTCCCGCGACCAATTGGCGCAGATCCCTGATTTGTTGCGCGCTGATTGTGGTCGCAGTCGCAGCCGTTTATTTTCCGGTTCTTCAGAACAGTTTCGTCAACTACGACGACCCGCGATACATCACGGATAACCCGCATATTCAGAGTGGACTGACGTGGAACGCCATCCGCTGGGCGGCGACAGCCAACTACGAGAGCAACTGGCATCCTGTCACCTGGATTTCTCACGCACTCGATATTTCGTTCTTTGGTCTTAATCCCGCGGGACACCATGCCGTCAACGTTTTATTCCATGTGTTGAACGCATTGCTGCTTTTTGGGGTACTGCGAAGTGTTACCAAGCGCGATTGGGAAAGTTTTTTTCTAGCAGCGCTGTTTGCCATTCATCCGGTCAACGTGGAGTCGGTTGCCTGGGCATCGGAGCGCAAGAATGTGTTGAGCATGTTTTTCTTGCTGATCGCGCTGTACGCTTACGGGAGATACGTGCAGCGACCGACGTTGCTGCGATATACGGCAGTGTTCTTCGCGTTTGCTCTCGGCCTTGCCGTCAAGCCGCAAATCATCACACTGCCGTTTCTGCTGTTGTTGTGGGATTTCTGGCCGTTACAGCGGTGGAATCCGCACGTTGCCAATGTTAATTCCTCTTTTATTGTCAGCGATGGAAGCAACGCGACCTGGAACTTCAGCAGGCTGATCATCGAAAAAGTTCCATTGCTCCTTTTGTCCGCGGCCAGCGCAGCACTCACCCTGCGGGCGCAAACACAAGGCGGCGCGGTACAAGTTTCAAATGCCGCCGGCCATACGGTGGCGGCATTTTCGGTGACAGTCAGGATCGAAAATGCGCTGGTAGCGTACGCCCGCTATCTGAAACTGTTGTTCTGGCCCGCCGGGCTTGCTCCGATGTATCCCCATCCTGGGAATGGAATTTCTACTGCCATGGCGGCAATTTCCGGGCTGCTACTTGTGGCTCTCACGATTGCCGCTGTTTACCTTTGGCGGCGACGATATTTGCCGACCGGCTGGTTCTGGTTCTTGGGTTCCATGGTGCCGATGATTGGTCTGGTGCAGGTAGGCACACAAGCGATGGCAGACCGCTATGCCTACCTTCCATTCATCGGCTTGATGTTCGCTGTGGTTTGGTTCATTTCAGATGCAGCCCCGGAAAACGTAGCGGTGCGGAAGTTTGCAGCCGTGGCCGGGGGAACCGTCCTGCTGATTTTTGCTGTCATTGCGCACCGGCAAGTTGCCTTCTGGAGAAATCCCGAGGCTCTCTGGAACCACACGCTGCAGGTGACGGATCGCAATTTCGTCGCTCACGATTCGCTCGCGGAATATTTTCTGAAGCAGGGCCGCTTGTCGGATGCCTGCTCGCACTTTCAATCGGCGATTTCTATTTTTGCGAACGATATGCCGGCGGAGGGTGGGCTGGCGGTTTGCGCTCAAGCGCGCGGCCGCAACGATGAAGCGATTGAGCGTTATAGCCGTGTGCTGCAACTTACCGCCGCACTGGACCTTCGTGCTACCGCCTACTCCAATCTCGGCTCGATCTATCGAGAGCGCCACGAGTATGCTTTGGCCAAGGAGAAATTCGACGCGGCACTGCAGATTAATCCGAATCTACCCATTGCGCTCGTGGGAAGCGGTCTTGCCGCAGCGAAGGGATTCGACTATGCCGGCGCCGCTGCGAAGTTTTCGCATGCAATGGCGGTTGAACCGACCAGTGTGGGTTACCTGCTGCTCGAGAACGCTCTCGCGAGAAGCGGGCGGACGGCGGAGGCCAAGCAGGCCCAGGTAAACGCGGAAAGACTCAGCAGAAACATTCTGGGCGATCAGAAAATCGCGGACAGCTTGCTCGCTCAGTAGCGGCTACGCTCGCGATTTCACAATTTACTGAAGCCGGCTGCCTTTGCCGTCGAATATTTCCAGCTCGCCAAAAAGTGCGGCTTGCGATTCAATCTGCCTGCGCTCACCAACCACGACGATTTGCATATTCGCCGAATCGAAGTATTTCCGCGCGGCGGACACAACCTGCTCCGGCGTTACCGCGTGCACTTTCTGGCGATAGGTTTCCAGATATTCATCGGGTAGCTCATTCAACGCCAGGGTGGAGATTTGCGAAAGCAAACCGCTCTGCGTTGCCAGTCCCATGGAGAAAACTCCGGTCAGATAATTCTGTGCGTCGAGCAGTTCGCTTGCCGGAACGGGCACGGAGCGTAGCCTGTCGATTTCATAAAAGATTTCGGTGAGAGAAGCCGCTACCACATCGTTGCGCACCGCTGCGGAGACGGAAAAATATCCGTGCTGCCGCAACGCGTTAACTCCACTGCGTGGACTGTAGGTATAGCCTTTGTCTTCGCGAATATTCATCACCAGGCGCGAATTGAAAGCGCCGCCATAGAGGCTGTTGGTCAACACTAGATCGATCCATCCAGGATGTTTGCGCGTGATAGCGTGGCAGCCGGCAAGAATCTGGGTCTGAACCGAACCAGGCAAATCCACCAAATACACTCGCCGACCTTTTGCAATGGGCGGAGTCGCCGATTCAGGCGCGGTGGGTTTTTTGCCGGTCCATTTGCCAAATACTTTTTCGGCGGTCTTCTGCATCTCGGCCGGATCAAAATCCCCTACCAGCAGAAGAATCGCGTTCTCCGGAGTGTAAAAATCTTTGTAGAGATTTTCCAATTCTTCGCGAGCGTAGGCGGCGACTTGTTCTTCGGTCGGCGAAACTTGCGCGTAGGGATGGCTGCCAAACAGGACTTTGCGCAAACGCTCGCCGGCGAGGAAACTTGGTTGCGTGCGTTCCAGCTTCACTTCTTCCAATTTCTGCCGGCGCTCGCGTTCAAATTCCCCGGCAGGGAATGTCGCTTCGCGAGCAAGTTCATTGACAAGCTGAAGCAGAGGTTCGGCTTGATCGCTTAGTCCAGCGAAGGAAATTGCGCTATTGTCCTGACCGGCGCTTACTGAAAGATCGGCACCAAGGCCACGCAGCGCTTCTTCGATTTCACGACTGTTGTGCTTTGCGGTTCCAGTGCGGACCATGGTCGCCGTAAATTCCGCAAGCGACGTGGCACGGGTGGCCGCAGCCGCATTTCCAGCGCGAAAAAAGAGTTCGCCGTGAAATTTCGGAATGGTGTGCGATTCCAGCAAAATCACTTCCATACCGTTCGCCAGTTTCGATTTTGTACGTTTCGGCCAGCGGACTTCGCGTTCAGCGGAAAGATCGGGCACCGCCACGGCACTCGGTTTCACCTGAGTCGCCATTATGCGGCCTCCTTTTCGGTTTTCTCGACAGGCGTTCGAAAGACGATGGCGCGATTCTGCGGCTGCAGGTATTTGCGCGCCGCTGCCTGCACTTGCTCCTTGGTAACCGCGAGAAATCCATCGAGGATGGTGTTCACGAGTTGCGGCTCGTCGTCGAATAAAGTGAAACAGGCAAGCAGATGCATCAATCCGTACTTCGGCATGTAACCGCCGCGGCCGCCCTCAAGTGTTGAGAAATAATCCGATCGCCACTTGACCTTGATCTGCTCAAGTTCGCCTTCGGCGATTCCCTGCTGCTGCACTTCGCGGATGATCGAATCGAATGCGGTCAAGGTTGCATCGCTGCTGATTTCCGGCTTATGCAAAATTCGAGTGGTCATTTGCGTGGGGCCGTCATACCCGAAGATGTCGTCAATGCCGCCATCGGCTTCGACCGCGATTTGCTTTTCCAAAACCAGTTCGCGATGGATGCGGCCAGCGCGACCGCCGTGAAGTGCTTGGTCCAGCAAGGCCATCGCGCACCACTCCGGCGTGCGGCGCTCAGGCATCACGTATCCGATCGCCATGGCCGGCAAGGTACCGAATTTTTCTTCAACATTGCCGCGGCGTTCTTCGGTTTGCCGGGGTTCGGTGGGATCGGCAAATTTTGGCGCGGGACCCGCTAGAATATTTCCAAAATGCTTCTCGGCAAGTGCAAATCCATCCGCGACGCTGAGATCGCCAAGGATCAGAAGGACGGCATTGTTCGGTACATAGTAGGTCTTAAAAAACGTCTGCACATCGGCGAGATTCGCGGCATCCAAATCGCTGAAGTCTCCATAGAAATTATGCGCATTGGCCCAGTTGCGGAATGCGACCGGCGGCATGTCCAGCCAGGGGAAACCGCCATAGGGCTGGTTCATGACGTTGACGCGAACTTCTTCCTTTACAACATCGCGCTGGTTGCGCAGGTTTTCGTCATCCACTTTCAGCGCGCGCATGCGGTCCGCTTCCAACCACAAGACGCGTTCGAGCGCGTTGGACGGAACCGCTTCGTAATAATTCGTGACGTCGTACATCGTGGAGCCGTTCAAGACGCCGCCGCTCGAGTTGATCAACTTGATGTGCTGCATCTTTGGCGCATTTTCGGAACCCTGAAACATCATATGTTCGAAAAGGTGTGCAAATCCGCTGCGCCCTTGCGGCTCCAGGCGAAATCCAATCTTGTAGTACACACCTACCGTGACGACAGGAGCGGTCGAATCCGGCGCGACTACCACGCGCAATCCGTTCCCAAGAGTCTTGTACTCGATTGGTATTTGCAGTGATTTCACGCTATGACCTCGATTTTTAGAGTTCAAATCAATTTTGGTTCAAATGGAAGCAAGCTCGTTCAGCGCAGCATCCGGATCGCGCGCCAATACTCGCGCAGCAAGCCGGTTCATGGCGCGATAGGCATCAAGATACTCGGGCGGCGCGGACCTAAGCGCGTTTTCGTGCAACCCAATGACGCGATAATCACCACGCGCGAGCGGGCCTGTCCAGGAAGCTCGCGGCCCGAGGCGTTCCAAATTTTCCAGCACCTGTCGCGTCAGTGGCAGCAACGCCTTCATTGCTTCTTGGCGCTTCATGCCAAGTGACACAAATAGCTGTATCGCGGATTCCTCGAGAGCAAGCAACTGGCCAGCGCACATCACCGCGGCGGCGTGGTACAGCGGCTTCTCGGAAGCTTCGAGTTGCACGATGTGGCCGCCGAGAGCACGCGCAATTCCGCGAGCTACACGAACAGCGGCTGGATCCCCTTCGACCGCAAAGATTCTTCCGTCGAGCGAGGGAATCCCAATACCGCTGAACGATTGTAGGGGATGAATCGATCCAATCGATACCCCATCCGATCGCAGAGCCGACATGACTTCGGAGCTGCGTGCGCCGCTGGTGTGCAACGCGATTTTTCCACGCAGTTCCGCCGGGCCGAACGCAGCCAACTGATTGACGACATCTTCAATCGCAGAATCCGGAACAGCAATCAACAAAACCGACGCCGATAAAGTTTCCCTACCAAGGCCCACGCTTGCGTTTCCACCGCCGATGGAGCGCACGGCACGTCGCGCAGTTGTCTGGCTTCGTGTAACCACCGCATGAATCTTCCAACCATTTTCACGCAGTCGCCGTCCCAGGGCGCGACCGATTCTTCCTGCTCCAATAATGGAAATTCCGGACTTCATCGCTATACTTAGGATACCGTGCCGGCTACTTCGAACACCAATCCATGCACACTTTTTGGCTGATTTTACTGGGATTGATAGCGCTTTTTTGGGTTGCGCATGGCGCGAAGGTTACATTCGGCACCATGCAACTTCCGCGGCTCCGGGATTTTCCGCCGCCGGCCTACGCCGCCTACCCTCCCATTTCGCTGATTTTCGCCGCTCGCGATGAAGCAGAAAAACTGGCTGGCGCACTGGAAACTCTGCGGAACATCGACTATCCGGCGCTCGAAATTGTTGCGGTGAATGACCGCTCCACCGATGCGACCGCACAAATACTGCACGATGCCGCAAAATTGGACCCGCGTCTGAAAGTGGTGACGGTGGAATTGCTGCCCGACGGTTGGCTCGGCAAGCCGCACGCCCTGCAAAAGGCATATGAAATATCGACCGGTGAATGGCTGTTGTTCACCGACGCAGATGTTCATTTTCGCCCCGAGGCACTCCGCCGCGCCATGGTGATTGCCAAAGCAAATCACCTTGAGCATCTAACCTTGATGGGTGATTTGAAGATGCATGGCTTCTGGGAGAAAACCGTACTTACGTTTTTCGGATTTGCTTTCCACATGGCGACACAGCCTCGGAATGTTTCCAATCCGAAGTCACCGGCTTTCATGGGCGTGGGCGCGTTCCAATTGTTGAAACGCTCGGCATACGAAGGAAGCGGAACGCATCGCCGGCTGGCGATGGAAGTTCTTGATGACATGAAGCTGGGAAAAATTGTGAAACGTTCGGGATACCGCTCCGGAGTGGGATTGGCCGGAGACTTTGTGACGGTGAGATGGCATTCCGGGATTGGAAATATCGTTCGCGGCGTTACCAAAAACTTTTTCGCCACGGCGGAATTCAAGATGTCCTTTGTTGCGGCGCAACTGACCGGGCTGTTCTGCGTGAATATCTTGCCGTTCTTCGCGTTGCTGTTTTGCCATGGACTAGCGTTCATCCTGGCTCTGGCGAGCTGCGTGATTGCGCTTGGCCTCCATGCTGCCACGGCAATCGTCATGCGGGCTTCTCCCTTGTATGCGCTCACCCAGCCCTTGGGAGCGATGATATTCGGCTACATGACGCTGCGGTCTACGATTGTAACGATTCGCCAGGGTGGCATTGTGTGGCGCGATACGTTTTATCCCTTGGAAAAACTGCGGCGCGGGCTGGTGTGAATTGACCGGAGCGGAGCTCGAACAGCCCAACGTGGAAGCTAGCGGCCAGAACCGGAAACCACGGCTGGTTCATTCAGAAGCAGCTTGAGCGGAAGCGGGCTCGCGCCCAAAACTTCCCGCTAGATCCTGGTTCTTGATGGAGCGAATACGGTCGCGAAGTTGCGCGGCTTTTTCGAATTCAAATTTCTTTGCGGCGTCGCGCATCTGCGCTTCCAGTTTGGCAATCAGGCTAGCTACTTCGGCTTCGGTTCGAGCCGACGCGACAGCGGAATCGAGTTCGCCTGCGTCCAGCGGAATGGAAACATAATCCGCTTCCACAATTCGCGCCAAATCCATATCCACACCCTTGATGATCGATTCCGGCGTGATGTTATTTTCCTTGTTGTAGGCGACTTGCTTTTCTCGCCGCCGGTCGGTTTCCGCAATGGCTTCATTCATGGAGCCGGTGCGCTTGTCGGCGTAGAGGATTGCGCGGCCATCTACGTGGCGCGCGCAGCGGCCGATGGTCTGGATGAGCGAAGTGGTGCTGCGGAGAAAGCCTTCCTTGTCTGCGTCGAGAATTGCCACCAGAGATACTTCCGGCAAATCCAAGCCCTCGCGCAAGAGATTGATGCCGATGAGCACGTCATATTCGCCGCGCCGCAAATCTCGCAAAATCTTGATGCGATCGAGCGTTTCCACTTCGGAGTGCAGGTAACGGCAGCGCACGCCGATTTCCGTAAAATATTCGCTGAGGTCTTCGGACATGCGTTTCGTCAGAGTCGTAACGAGAACTCGCTCGTTCTTTTCCGCCCGAATGCGAATTTGTTCGAGCAAGTCGTCCACCTGCCCTTTCACCGGACGAATTTCCACGGGAGGATCGATCAGCCCGGTAGGACGAATCACTTGCTCCACGAATGCACCACCGGATTTTGTAAGTTCGTAAGGACCAGGCGTAGCGGAAACATAGATTACTTGATTGGTGCGATTCTCGAATTCGTCGAAAGTAAGTGGCCGGTTGTCCAGCGCCGACGGCATCCGAAAGCCGTAATTCACGAGCGTTTCCTTGCGTGCGCGATCACCGTGATACATTCCGCGCACTTGCGGAACGGTCTGGTGGGATTCATCGATAAACAGCAAATAATCTTGCGGAACGTAATCTAGCAGCGTCGGCGGCGCTTCTCCGGGCAGACGGCCGCTTAGATGACGCGAATAGTTTTCGATGCCGTGGCAGTAGCCGATGGTGCGCATCATTTCGATGTCGAAAAGCGTGCGCTGTGTGAGGCGCTGCGCTTCGACGAACTTTCCCTGCTTCTCCAGTTCTTTTTTCCACCATTGCAATTCTTCCTGAATCGTGACGATGGCCCGTTCGCGCTGGTCTTGCGGCATCACGTAGTGCGTTTTCGGATAAATCGGAACGCGCGATAAATCCTGCTGGCCTGGGCGAACTTCTCCGGTCAGCGGGTCGATCTGGCGGAGCATGTCAATCTGATCGCCAAACATTTCGATGCGATAAGCCTGATCTTCATAAGTGGGATAAATTTCCAGAATATCGCCGCGCACACGAAAGGTTCCGCGCCGCAGATCTTCGCTGCGCTCGTACTGAACATCGACAAAGCGGCGGAGCAATGCTTCCCGCGTGGTCTGGTGGCCCTTTTCCAGCATAACCAGCATGCCGTAGTAAGCTTCCGGGGAGCCCAAACCATAAATGCAACTGACGGAAGCAACGATAATTACGTCGCGCCGTTCGAAGAGCGAGCGCGTCGCACTCATGCGCAGCTTGTCTAGTTCGTCGTTTACGGTGGATTCTTTTTCGATATATACGTCGGCTGCGGGCACATAGGCTTCGGGCTGATAGAAATCGTAATAGCTGACGAAATATTCGACGGCGTTTTCCGGGAAGAAGGATTTGAATTCGTGATAAAGCTGAGCGGCCAGGGTCTTGTTGTGCGCCAGGATTAAAGCGGGACGATTGGTGCTTTCGATGACTTTTGCCATCGTAAACGTTTTTCCCGAACCGGTGACGCCGAGAAGAACTTGATGTTTGTCTCCCGCATCGACGCCGTGCAGCAACTGCTCAATCGCTGTCGGCTGATCTCCGCGCGGTTGATAAGCGCTCTTGAGCTTGAAGTTCATGAAGGCGTTCTCCTGCCGGTTCTTCGCGGTAAGGACAAAACTCAATTATATCGCGACCTGCAATTTGCTGTCGGTCCAGTCTGGTCGCGAGAACAGGGCAGGCTCGATCGGAGCCCTTAGTGCGCTTCCTGCGGCTAATCGGGCAGCAAACGAATCTCCGAGCGGCTCTTCGCACTTAATATGTTTCGCACCTCATTCGAGCCATCGGTCAGGGCCACGATCACGTCCATGGCTTGTTGAGCCTCTTCTGTCGAGCGCACCAGCAATCCTGTGGCGCGGGACAAATACAGGATGGTCTGGTTCTCACCCGCGGCGGTTCCGGTCGTTTTCAAATTCTGCGCTCTGTAGTCTTCCGGGGTGGCGTTTTTCGGCGAGGATTTCTGCCGGAGCGATGAGCGAATCAGTATCACCGCGCAAACATCCGGGTTCGTGGCGGGTTTTTGCGAACCCGGCTTTACGGAGGAGGACAAATTCGTAAACACACAGCGTTCATCGCGAACGTATTCGAATTTTTTCGACCATACCAGTCCCGCGATTGGCGATGGTGTCGTTTCCGGTTCGTTTAATTGCCATTTTTGTCCGGCGTGAATTCCCCCCTTGGGAAAAGCCCATACTGAAGTAAATCGGCCGAGCCAGTCCGTCCAAGCAAGTTGCTGCGCTGTCGAAAGATCCTCATAGCCTTTAATTTTGGAAGCGGCGCCGTCGAGAGCAATCGAAACCTCCACCGGGATATCCGCATTTGCGTGTGAACCGGTCGTTTCACCGGATTCCTGTGGCGTGGCCGCTCCTTGCCCACGCTCCGAGTAAAACGTTTTTAAGCGCATTCCGTTGGCGCTCACCTCTGCCACTTCGACTTGCAGTAATCCGGAGGAGTTGAGCCGCGTCGCCGGAGGAAGCTGCGGCGCAGCTACTCGGCTTTGCGTTCGCATATCGCGCGATATGCTGAAATCAATTTGATAAAACAATATCTGGCCCGGATGCAATTTTGGTGGCTGCTGCTTTTTTTGTGCAAAGCTCGCAGGCGCCCCCGCGAACAGTAGAGTCAGCGCAATCGCGGCAAAGGCAACTACCCGCCGGCTCAAGGCAGGCGCTCGATGGTGATGGATACGGTCAATTTCGAGGAAAAGTCCGGCGGCTGAGGCAAACCTGGAACCGCGTCAACTTTATTTGTAATGGATCGCGACGCCGTCCGCGTTGCCCGCAGCACACTGCCGTCAAGAAGCGAAAGAGTCGTCAAAGAATCCGCGAAGAACGTTTCGTTTTTGGGTGTTTTTGCCGTCTCGAGCCCGCCGCCGGTTTCTGCTCTCTCAGGAGATTCCTTCCAGGTCAGTTGCTGGACAACGTGGAGCGTCGCGGCAGGAGTTTCGCCTTGCGCATCGAGCCATTCCGTCGTTTCAGAACCATTGGCATTGCTGAATCGCTCGGTGGATGGCCGCATCGCTTTCTGCGATTTTGCGCCAACTTCGAAGTCTAAAGCGGGAAAAATCACATTCGGTCTGACAGCTCTACGCAGCCACAGAGTCAGTAGGACAGGAGTGGACTCGCCAAGTGGCGGTAAATCGTTGGTCGATCGACTCGTGTCTTGCAGAAGTCCTTTTGCGGTTTCGCAATAGCGAAGGGAAACTTCTCGCGACCAAAACGCGCAAAGATCGTTGAGGGATTTTTCCAGCGCCTCGTCTCGCTTCCCTTCCGGCCGAGAATTCCATACGCATTCCTGCGTCGCGGGAGCCACAATTTCTTCGATTTCTGCAGACCCGTCAGGGCGAACGCTGGTCACGTTTCGCGATGCTTGCCAGCGCAAGCTCGCCTCAGCCTCATGCAACATTGGGGTCACGTAGGTCTGCCTAGCCACGGTTTCCGTGGTTACGCTGTGCGATTCGGCCTTCACTCTGATCGTCACCTCGAACCGCTCTTGACTTGGGGCCGCAAAGCGACGTTGCAAAGCACGCTGCTGCGCCAAACAGATTGGCCCGCAGGCCCAAGCAATCGCCATCAGCAACCACACAACGCGGACGGGAAATGATGGCGGCATCTGGTTGCTCGCTCAATGCGACGCGGGCTGCGTTGAAAGCATCCGGTCGAAGAAATCGCTCTCCGCGTGGTAGGCCTTCAACCACGAACGGTGAAGAAGAAAATCGTGAATTTCGTCCGGGAAAATTAGTTGCTCGATGTGCAGGCCACGCTCGCGGAGCCGCGCTACCAGGTCCACGGTCTGTGTGAAGAAAACGTTCCGGTCATCGTCCCCGTGGATAAAAAGAACTGGCGATTTCCACTTGTCGACCGAGGTAACCGGGGAAGAATCGTGCGCCAGTTTGATAAGTTCCGGCGAAATGTTTTTTCCGTCCCAATTGTCGGTCGGCCAGTCGTGCACGCCGTGCATATCGACACCGGCGGCGAATAGATCCGAATTGCGCGCAAGCCCTAACGCGGTGAGATAACCCCCGTAACTGCCACCCCACAAACCGATTCGCGCAGCATCTACATCTGCGCGAGATTGCATGTACTTCCCCGCCGCGAAGACATCCTGATACTCACTCGCTCCTCGGCCCGCGCGACCCGGAGTTTCACGGAAAGCCCGGCCATAGCCGATGCCGCTTCGATAATTCACCGAAAGCACCACGTATCCGCGGCTCGCCAAATATTGGTTCATGGCGTAGGAATTTGAGTAGTAGTACATATAGTGCCAGCCCAGTAACATTTGCCGCATGGAGCCGCCATGAAAAAAAATCAGTCCTGGACGCTTTTCGCCCGGCCGCAAATTCTTCGGAAGAAAAAGTTGTCCGTGGATATCGAATCCGTCCGCTGATTTAAAAAGTACTTGTTGTGGCACGACCAGCTTGCTGGCTGGAAAATCTGCCGGCCAGGTTTCGACTGCCAGGGCTTCGGGCTTGGAATTCGCATCGCTCGAGCGTTTCAAGAATGGACGCGCAGTGTGCGATGCGCTGGACGCGAGGTACACCAACCCTCCATTGCCTGCAATCGCGATTGCGCTCCACTCGATACCTTCACCGCTGGTGAGTTGCCGCAGAGCGCTTCCATCCGCATGGACACTCCACAAATGACGGCGATCGATGTCATTGCAATTGGAATTGAAGAAAGTTGTTCCGCCATCCGGCGAAAACGACCATTGCTCCACTTCGCAATTTCCGGGCGTTAGAAGTTTCGCCTCGCCGCCTGAAACCGGCAGCGAGTACAAGTGTTGCCATCCCTCTTGCTCGCTGGCAAAAACGATTCGGTCCGCGCCAGCCCAGCGAATCACCCCTCCGCCGGTACTGTCCGCCATGTATGGAAACGAGTCGTTCGGAGCCGCACCGCTGTGCCAAAGCTCCTTGCCAGTCAGAGTCGCAGCGTCGGCGACCCAGATGGCCCACGGATGTGGCCGGTCCGGCTCTATAAAATATCCGGATGGCGTGTCTCGCTGCACTGCTGGTTGCCGAATGAACGCCAACCTCCGTCCATCGAGCGACCATTGCGGATCGCTATCCCGGTCCACGCTCGGTTCGACGAATTGAACTCTCTTGCCTAGAGCGTCATAAACACCGATAAAACTGTGGTCATCCCGCTCCGATACGAACAACAGCTTGCTGCCATCGGGCGACCATTGCTGCGAGGTTGTCGAGCCGCGAACCACAACTCGTTCGGGCTTTTCGTTGCCTTCGAGCTTGGCAAGCCACAACTCACCGTCACGCAGGTAAGCACAAATCCCCTTGCTCGAAACTTGCGCTTCATGGCCGGCGTCCAGTCTTTGCGATTCACCGCCGCTCCAGGCGACTCGAAACACCGCTTCCTCGGCGCCCGCGGGATTGCTGGTGGGATTCGGAGATTGCCCTGCCCGATTTTTTCCGCCACCGCGAGTAAAGACTATAGTGTTCGCATCCGTGGAGAATTTCAGCCCGGAAATTTCCTGACCGTCTTCCTCGAGATAATTCGTAAGCCGGCGCGCCTTAAAGTCTGGTCCTTCCGCTACGTAGATATTTCGCTTGCCCTGTTCGTCCAGTACCCAGGCGATTCGCGGCACCGACTTGGCGGCAGTCAAGTCGCTCGGAAAGGGCGCACTTAGCACTTGCTCCAGCGTGAACGATTGTTGCGCCGCGGCCGGCCTCGGAAGCAAAACAGCGCCAATCGCAAAGATGCAACTAATTGTCAACACCCCCAGCCGCCCGCAAACTAGCAGTTGTTTCCGCATTGCTCTCCTTTAGTCCCCCGGCTGCTGCGCCGTATTTTTTTCCAATGATACTTTGGGCTCGGTGATCGGCCCCGTGATCGACAAGAAGCGTACTGTGTTTTCGGTCCGGGCCACCTTTCCGGTGCCATGACTCTCGCCCGTCAGTTCGGCTTCCGCGGCGTTGCTTACGCTTCCCTTGAGCAAAAATTCTTCCGAAGCGGAAACTAACCGCAGGCTGTTCAACTCGAAGCCTCCATCGCTTAGATGAAAAGTGCCGGCGCCAGTGGCCCAGCGCGAAACGCCGGTCTTCCATTCGCCTAGCGCCATCGTTACCGGCAAGTCCCAGCCTCGCAACTCCACATTGGCAAGGCGCAAATCACCCTTGCCGGACAAACTGTTCAGCAAAGATTCACGACCTATTCCTTCGGCATGAAGCTCCGCAGATCCCGACGCGGTTCCCGCCAGCCGCTCCGAAACTTTCGCAAGCCAGGGAGCCTGTGCAATTGCAACGTGGTCGAACGAAGCCACGATTTCGTAACGCGGCTTGGCGGAAAAACTGGCTTCCAATCCGCCTTGAATTTCTCCGTTCGCCCATTGCGCATGGATATTTCGAACACTGAGTTTAAGCTGGCCCAGCTTGGCTTGCGCGCGGAACTGTTTCAGTTTCATTTTTTCGATTGTCAGCTCGTCTACCCGCAGTTCGCCATCGGCGCGAATCCGTCGCAGTAAAGCGCTTGGGCTCTCAGTGCTGGCTGCCCCGGAAAACCTTGTCTGTAACAACCGCTGCAGCCATCCGGGTCGTGCGCGTGGCCCAATCCAGCGGTCGAGTTCTGCCGCATCCAGATGGTCGGCCTGCAATTGGAAGCTCCACGTCGCTGGATCGTTTTCCGCAACTTCGTTCGGAACAACCGCTGTCTGTTCCACCGAACCGGTCCAACTCGCGCCAAACGCAATTACTTTCCCAAGCGTGAACTTGCGATGAGCGTTTCGCCACTCGCCATGCACGCTCCCCAGTTGCACCGGCTGATTCAATCCTGCCAACTGCAAAGTGGCTGCACTCACGTCTGCCTGACCATTCCACACGGGAATCCGGTCCGCGCTCCACTCCCAGTGCAAATCCGAGGAAGCCTTTCCTTTCAGCTCCCATCCATTTTCCAGTCGTTTGCCGAAGCCGCCCGCAATCGCCAGAACATCCTCAACGCGCGTCACTTGCCCAAGAATCCGAATTCCGCCGTCTTTTGTAGCAAAATCGTGCATCATCGAAATCGACACATTGTCGGCGCCGGTAGGGGAGCCATCATCTCCGTGCGCCTGCGCGGGAGCTCTCGGACGTAGGCCGCTCACTTTTCGGCCGGGAACGTTCACACCAAACGGTTCGATCACCAGTTTGCGCCGCTGTATTCCGCCGCGTACCGCGCGCACTCTCAATGCGGTATCAAAGCCGGGCACCGTCCAGTCTCCGCCAGAACTGGAAAACGCTGCATCTGTAATGCTGATCGGCCAACCGCGAATCACCGCGGCTCCCGTGAAATATTGATTTGCACGGATGTCATCCGAAACGTAAGGATGAAATGCGCGGTACCAATCCAGGATGTCGGCCGCTTGTAGGCCAGAGGAATCCACGCGCAACTCCAGATTCGATGCTGCGATGCTCTTCAACGAGCCTGTTCCGCGCAAATTCGATCGCGGACTCTCTACCAACACTTCGTCGGCGTTGGCCGTACCCGTTCCTGGATTCCATCGCGCCTTCACTCGAACGCCGACGCGCGGGTTATCGTCCCGTTCCGTCAAATCCCAACGGTGAATTCCCGTCGCACGCGCCTGCAACGAAACCATCCAGTCGCCCGGCACCGCGTTTTTCATTTCCACAGAGGAATTGTCACCGCTTTCCGCAATGGCTTCGCCGGAAAAAAGTCCGCGAACACCAAAGTCCTGCCCGGCGATCAGTCGGAACACGTCCGCCAACGAACTCTTTTCCCAGCTTATCTGTAAATGCGCGGGCTGCAACCGTGACGATGTTCCGGCGACCTCCCCACGCACGCGCACCGTTCCGGCAAGTTGCAGAGGAATTCCACTGCGCCACGGTTCCGCCGTCAAATCCAGGCGCCATCGACCGGTCGCGGTTTGTTCCACGCTTCCCTCCACCTCCATAAACGCAAACGGAGTTTTGTCGTCGCCAACTTTGAAATTCGCGCGGCCGTCGCTGATTTCGATTTTTTGCAGTAGATGTGCAGGCGTGGCTTGTGCGGCTGCGTTTGGAATCGTCCGGCCGCGAGGCGAATCTGTGTTCGCGGCAGGAAGCCATCGCTCCAAATTCCAGCGGCCTTCGGAATTCCTAACCAGGATCAGGCTCGGGCGTTGCAGTTGCAGCGTGCCTAATTCAAAACGTCCACGAAGCAAGCCCGTCCAGCGCAATCCCGCTGATAGCCGTTCGGCACGCAAGAAATATTCCTGGCCGAACGCCGGATCTTCTCCAATCGTGATCGAGTTTGCATCCAGTTCCGGAGTTGGGAAAAGTGTCACGGAATATTGCCTCACGTCCACCGTGCGGCCAAAGGACTTTTCCAGCTGCCGCGTCAGAAACGCTCGGGCGCGGTCCGTACGAACGGCGAGAGAAACCGCTACTTGCAAGGCGATCAGCGCCAGCAGCACGGCAAAGGCCGCTTTCCACCATTTACGAAGTGTTTTCACGCGAGTGTCATCGAAGCGGCGTGGCGCCGATCGACGTCGAAAAATTTTCGCAGACTCCGGCGCAAATTGATAGCGAGCGAGTTTTGCAATTAGGTCGGCTGAAGGGTCGCTATTGTGATCAGTGGACCGTTCGGAGCATGCGGCTCCAGCGAGTGCGTGCCGGCAGATGTTCGAGCGTTTCGAGAACACTTTTCAATCGTTGCGGGAATGTCGATTGCCCGTAATCCGCTGACGTCGCATCTACCGACCAGTAAATCAAAAAGGGACGCCCCATAATTGCGTCGCGGTCCACAAATCCCCAATAACGGCTATCCAGGCTGTGGTCGCGATTGTCGCCCATGGCGAAATATTTCCCGGGAGGCACCACCAATTCATCGCCCTTCACATAGTTTTGAATTTGCCGTGCCCAATCGGGCTCGACCGGCGAACTGTAGAGCGGGTTGCCCATCGGCGGGAAAGCATAATTCAGCGGGTCGTACCCCGCCGCCGCATCGTGCACGACGTACGGCTCATTCAAAACCTTTCCGTTGATGTACACCTGCTGATCCACCAGCTTCAGCCGGTCGCCGGGCAGTCCAATCACGCGCTTCACGAAATGTTGGTGATCCGCGTAAGGAAATTTGAAAACGATAATGTCGCCGCGTTCGAGTGGCCGGTACGGGAGCAGCTTCTCGTACCACGCGCCAGTGCCGCCAAATACGAACTTGTTCACCAGCAAGTGATCTCCGACGAGCAACGTGCGTTCCATCGAAGGCGAAGGAATCTTGAACGCCTGCACAATAAAGCTCGTTCCAAAAAGCGCCAGAATTACCGTAACCAACAACGATTCCAGATACTCCGACAGCGTCGTGGCATCGCGACGATGATGGGTTGCTGCTTTCGCTTCTACGAGTGAGGGCTCAACCGCGACTTGTTCTGTCATTCAGATTTGTTCTCGGTTTCCAATTGTTCCAGCCGCTCCAGCGCGGTGCGCGCGGCTTTTTGCTCCGCTTCCTTTTTGGTACTGCCATCGCCCGCCGCCAGGCGCTCTCCGAGCGACCACACTTCCACGTGAAAAACTTTCTGGTGGTCCGGGCCTTCTTCACCCGCCAGGCGGTACTCCGCCGGAGGTTTTCCTCGTCCTTGCAAAAATTCCTGCAGCGCGGACTTGCGGTCGGAATCCGCGATCCTGGTTCCGCCACCTTCCAGCGCCTGTTCAAACAAAATTCGTCTAAGCAATTGCCGCGAGGCTTCCAGCCCGGAATCCAGAAAAATCGCGCCAACCACCGCTTCCAACGCGTCCGCGACGATGGTCGACTTTTCTCGCCCGCCGGTTTTCTCCTCACCCCGGCCCAGCCGCAGAAACTCGCCAATACCCAGGCGGCGCGCCACTGCTTGCAGTGCTCCAGCGTTCACCAGATGCGCCCGGCTGCGCGAAAGCTGTCCTTCGCTCCAGTCCGGAAATTTTTCCACCAGGTATTCGCTGGCGAGCAGATCCAGTACAGCGTCTCCGAGAAATTCCAGCCGCTCGTTATCCTGCAGCTCTGCTGGATTCTTTCCGTCGGACTCCGCCAGCGCTCGCAGTTCCGGTATGGCGGAGCTGTGCGTCAATGCCCTGACGAGCAGCTCGGGTCGGCGAAACCGGTAACCCAATCGCTCTTCGAGTTGCTCGTCCTCGTTACGCGTCATTCATTCCTGTTGGTGTGCAAATTACAAGTTACTTCGGCGCGCTCAACTGCGTTGCTCCCAGCTTCTTTGATTCTTCCACCCCTGCCTTGCATTTGTCTTGCACGCTGCTCGCGATGGATGCGCATTTAGTATAAGCCGCTGCCGCCGCATCAAAATGCGATGCTTTCTGATTTGCCATGCCGAGCAAATAGAAGTTCACCACGTCCGGCGTGGGATTCGGATCGATTTTCACGGACTGCTCAAGTTCCGGAATGGCTGCGTCTACCTTGCCTAACCGGAAGTATGCCAATCCCAGGCCGCCGTGGGCCATCGCCAGCGTCTGATTCTTGGCTACCAGAAAATTTTCGTCAGTCATGCCATCCGGCTTCGGGATCGTCGGCGTCACTTCGATTGCACGCTTCGCATAGTCCTGCGCCTTCGCCAGCACCTTTGCCGGCTCCGGCGTGCTCGAACTGATTGAACGCGTCATGGTCTGGCTCAGAATTGCCATCGTCTGCACGTCGTCGGGTTTCAACGCAACTTCCTTTTCCCCGATTTCCTGGGCTTTTTGCGAGTTGCCCGTTTGGATATATGCGAACACCAGCGAAGAATACATAATCGAGCGGTACCGGCTCTCCGGATACTTGGTCAGGAAATCCTCGCCTGCCGTGATTTTCTTGGCAGGGTCGGCAGTCGGCATCGCTTGATAGGCCTTAAATGCGGCGTCCTCCTCGGGCGTCGAAGGAGACTGCGCTTTCGGAATGTCCAGTGAACTTCCGGTGTCGGCCGGTTTCTGGTCCTTATTTTGCGTTGTTGGCTGCTGTGGCGGCTGGCTCTGTCCGGCCTGCGCATACGCCACAGAACCAGACGCAGCTACACAACCTGCCAGCAGGAAGATTGACGTCACGTTCCTAAACTTGCCCATCATCTGACTTCTCCCTTATGAGATATAGGACAACTACTGGCTGGTCTTCATCAAACATCATACACACATCAATTCGGCGCGGTCAGTGCAGCAAACTACCTACACGGATCAGGGAGCCTTTACGCTGCTGAGCGTGCCCAGTCCCTTGGTCGCAGCCTGCTTGGCTTTTTCTGGCGCGCCCGCAACTGCAATTGCAGCTTCAAACTCCGCCTTGGCTCGGTCCGGCTTGCCCTCAATGTCGTAGATCGTTCCCAGATGCACGTGCGACCACGCCAGCACCAAGGGGTCCTGCGTCGCAGCGTGCTCTCCGCTGGTCAATTTTCCGAATACCTCTTTCGCGCGCGAGCCGTCCTGCTCCATCATGGCCACCACGCCGAGGCCATATAGCGCTCGCGGCTGGTCCGGATATTTCACCAATACTTTTTGAAACGATGCTTCCGCGGCGCGCGGATCCTTCTCCGCAATGTGCCGCTCGCCGTCGGTTAACGCCGCAATTGCTTCCGCGTCGTTCGGCACTGTCGTCGGCGCGGCTACTTTGTGCCTCGCCAGAACTTCCGCGTCTGTTGCGGCGCTCGTGGCTCCGCGTGGCGCGAACTTGATGGTTGCGACTCGTTTCTGCTCCGCGGCGGAATCGATCGACCGCACCAGATCAGGAAAATATAGTTTCATTCCCGGTTCGGATTGTTCGAATTTCGTTAGCGCCGTAAATAACGGGCGCACCAGTACGTATCCGTCGGCATCGTCGATTTCCAGCGCCGATTCTCGCTCCCCCGGCGACATTTTCTTGAGCTTCAATTCCACCGCTCGTACCGTGCACTCCGCAAAGTACGACGGAAAATCGTCTTTCAAATCCGGTTCGAGCCTAGGCGCCGCGGCTCCAGCTTTAAACAGCGGTATTTTTACCGCCACCACGTGCGGGTACTGCAACGGCAGCGGGTCCAGCAAAAAATGCAAGAAGGCATGGCGAACCGTGTCAATCGGCAATTGTCCCGAACCGCTTACCACCAGCGCATAATGATCGCCAAAATTTCGCACGTTGGTAATCCGCCCGACCAGCGGTTCCACGATGATCGTGAACGACCGCGGGCTCGAAGGATCGAGAATCTCCCGCAGGTAACCAGTCGCCACAAACACGACCTGCGCCACCTGATCGTGCATCTGCTCGATTTCGTGGTTGTACACTGGCTGCACTTGCCGCCACAATTCCCCGATTTTCTGTTCCTTATAGTAGTTCGACAGAATTTCCTGAAAGCCTTCAAGCGCAATCACTTCTGGCGGCAATTCGTCGCGGCGTAGCGTTGGAGTAAATTTCGGGGCTGGTCCGCTCACCAAGCCAAACCACAAGTAGCGGGATAGCATTTGCCCGGCATCCGCGAGCTCGTGTTGCTTATAAAAGGTTCGCAGCACATCCACCGCCGGACCCTGCTGATGCTGCAACCGGTCGCGTAGCTGCGCCCGCATCGGCGACCAGTTCGCCGCGCTCACGTCCGCTTCATACCCCGACGCCAGCAGCGCGCACATGGTCGTGAACATCGCTTCACTGCCATCGACAGTGACCGTCGTCACTGGCGCCGCCTCCGTTTTCGGGCGCGTGGCCGGTGGCACGACGATTGGGTCCGTGGCTTTCGGCTTTGGATTTTGGCCCGCGGCAAAAGTCGGGAATAGCACCACTGCACCAAGTAAAATGGCTGGTACTGCTAGAATTTTTCTCATTCGATTCGCGGCGAACTTCCCTTCAGTCTCAATATTTTCCCGGTAAAAATCGCTTTGTTTCTTCGCTTTTCAATCTACAAGCGCGGTACATTCCAGTCAAGAAATCGGGCCCCGTCAAGAAGACCGCCCTTCCCGCACTGTCGCAACATTTCTGCAAAGGCGTCCCGCTGCCTGTCTTGCGGACAAACCCTCTAATTGCCTAAAGTTGAAGATGCCAGACTCCCCCGGCAGGATGGCTCGACCCATGCTAGGAATTCTTTCCCGCCTCCTACCTTCGATGCTCGTTCTTGCTGCTTGCGGATTTGTGGCCGCTTCGCCCTCGCGCGCGCAACTCGAAGGTGACGCTCCGCCGCCATCGCAGGTAACGCCGTCTCAAGCCACCACAGCTCCACAATCCACGGCGACCACGCCCGTTCCCGTTGGCAAGAAACGTCTTTCCAAGGATTTCACGCTCCAGGGCGACTCCGATTGGACCGATAGCGGAATGGACGTTCAACCCGGCGAACACATCGTGATCACCGCCACAGGAACCCTTCGCTACGCTGATGCCAAACAGGATAACGGGCCGGACGGCCTTGCTCGCGGCTTCAAGGACCTCATACGCATCCTCCCATTCAATTCTTCCGGCCGCGGCGCGCTCATCGGCCGCATCGGCGATGCCGACACTGCGCAAGCCTTCCTTATCGGCGCGTCTCGCGACGTGGTCGCTCCGACCTCCGGCCGCTTGGGCCTCGGCATCAACCAATCGAAATCGGACACCGGCGAAGGTTCCTATACCATCCACGTTGACATCTACGCTGCGGACACCACCTCCGCCGGCGTTCGAGCGGTTGCCAAAACGATGACCACGCTTCCCGGCATCGACAACAACCTCTTCGCCAAAGTTCCCCGCCGCGTCGCCGACCAAGACGGCAATCCCGGTGACATGGTGAATTTCCTGATTCTCGGTTCAGAATCCGCGATGCAGCGCGTCTTCACCACGGCCGGGTGGGTTAAAGTCGATTCCGACGTGAAGGATACCGTCTTGCACGGCATAATCGGCAGCCTCTCGAAAGAGTCCTACCTCACCATGCCGATGAGCCCGCTGTACCTTTTCGGGCGCCCGCAGGACTACGGCTGGGCACACGCGGAACCCATCAGCGTGGTAGCGTCACGCAATCATTTGCGTATCTGGAAAGCGCCGTTCACCGTGGACGGACAAATGCTTTGGGTCGGCGCTGCGACGCATGACATTGGCTTCGAACGCGATCAGCGCAATAACGGCATCACTCACAAAATCGATCCGGACATCGATCTCGAGCGCAACTACGTCGAAAAGACTCTCGCCAGCACCGGATTCGTCACGGAAATATCCT
Source organism: uncultured Acidobacteriota bacterium (assembly GCA_963781385.1). Classification (GTDB taxonomy): domain Bacteria; phylum Acidobacteriota; class Terriglobia; order Acidiferrales; family UBA7541; genus Acidiferrum. The sequence continues at coordinate 486,279 of CAWAFN010000002.1, forward strand.
ACTTCTTGCCGAACAATCCCATGCAGGAAGCCAAAACTGCGACCGGCGGCACTTTTCATTCGAACGGCAAGGTCCTCGTGCTAAAACTTGCCGACGCTGGCAAGGATCTTTCTGCTCGCTTCAGCGAAACTTTTTGCTCGGTGCTACACAATGAAAATCCCGATGGCGGCGAGTGGGAATCTTGCTCCCAATACCTCCATTCCACTTCCGCGTCGCCTGTTTCATCAAACGCTCCAACATCGGTTGCAACGGCGTCTGCCAACCTCAAAAACTACCGCGTTCTTGTTGTGCCCGGCGTTCTCAGTTCCTGCCAGGCCAATACCCAAGCCTTCAGTGAAGCGCAAGCCCATCTTCGCGAAAAACACGGCATGACCGTGGAATTTGTACAAATGCCCAACGATTCTTCCACCGCCAATGGCGCGCTCATCGCCAAATATCTTCGCGACAAATTTCAGAACGATTCGCGCAAATACATTCTTGTCGGCTACAGCAAAGGAACTCCGGATATTCAGGAAGCGCTCGCCGCCGATCCGCAAGCGCGCAACGCCGTCGCAGGCTTCGTCAGCATCGCGGGTGCCGTTGGCGGTTCGCCGATCGCGGAAACTATGCCTTCCATCGTTGAGCAATACACGGCCACACTAAAAATTGGCAGTTGCCAGGGCGACATCGCCGAAGCCTTCAAAAGTCTTCGTCAGGACGTCCGCAAACGATTCCTCGCCGATCATCCTGACCCGCTCGTTCCTTCGTTTTCTCTCGTCGCTGTTTCCGACACCACCACCACTTCCAGAATGTTGCTCGAAGCCTGGAAACTTCTCACCGCGTTCGATCCTCGCACCGACAGCCAGCTTCTGCAGTCCGACGCCATCATCCCCGGCGGCGATTTCCTCGGTACTCTCCGTGCCGACCATCTCGCCGTCGCACTCAACTATCTATCGTCCACCGACTCAACGATCCGCTCCGCCGCCGACCGTAATCGCTACCCACGCTCCGCTCTCTTCGAAGCCGCCGTCCGCTCCGCAATCGCAAACTTGCCGACTCCATCTTCCCTACCCGCTCAACCTTGACAGCCCTCTCAACCGTAAATTCAACTGCTTTCCCTTCTCTGTTGGCTGATTCGGCATTCCCGTCGCTTGTCCTCGACGCCATGCCGCCTCCCGCCAATCACAATTGTCATGTAGCCGATTTCAACTTTCATGCTCAACCCTAATTTGCGAGGGCGAATTTTCGTCCCATGATCGCTGCTCCCGTCCTCATACTCCTGCTGTTCAATGCCGGGCTCTTCTTCTTTGCGCTCTCGCGTTCTGGTGCCGGGGCCTCCCGCACCGACACTTTATTTCTGAGCGTCGTTTTTCTGATTTCAGGCATGCCGGCGCTGATCTACCAGATTGTTTGGCAGCGCGCGCTCTTCTTGATTTACGGAGTCAACTCTCAATCTGTCGCAGTGGTGGTCAGCGCCTTCATGATTGGCCTGGGCCTGGGCAGTTTGCTCGGCGGCTATCTCTCTTCGCGATGGCCTCATCTGGCAATTCGTTTTTTTGGCCTTGCTGAACTCGGTGTGGCCGCGTTCGGACTGGCCTCGCTCCGCATTTTTCACTGGTTCGCCTCCTTCACCTCCGGCGCCGGCCTGGCACCGATCATTCTTTACAGCCTTCTGCTGCTTTTCATACCGACCCTGCTCATGGGCGCGACGCTTCCGCTGCTTACCGAGCAACTCGTCAAACGTTGTCGTAGCGTCGGCGATTCCATTTCTCGCCTTTATTTCGTCAACACGCTCGGCTCCGCCATTTCCTGTTACCTATGCGCAACTTTCTTGCTCCGCTCCCTTGGCCAGTCGGGCTCGGTGATCATTGCCGCGCTGCTCAACACACTCGTCGGCGCCTCCGCCTACATTTACGCGACCAAGGACAGATCTCGCTCGGAAGAGCTCGAGCATCTCCCCAAAACCTTCACTCCCGCGAAGCCCGCGCTGTCTCTAGGCGTCGCGATGTTTCTCGCACTCCTCACGGGATGGATTGCCCTCGGATACGAAATCACATGGTTTCGCGTGTTCGCGATTGCCTCTTCCGATCGCGCTCCGGCGTTCGCTTTGCTCTTGGCGACGTACCTTTGCGGCATCGCCTCCGGCTCGTTTCTTTCGGAATACTTCACCGAGTCCTGGTCTGCGAAAAAAACCGTTTGGCTCGTTGGCGGCTTACTTCTGGTTTCCGGGGCCATCTCTCCGTTTCTTCCGCCGCTCGTCTCGCACATCGCGGGTAGCAACGCATTTTTCTTTCCCGCGCTCTCGCGACTGGGTCAAAACGCTTACCTCGCTTCCGCGCCTGCCTTTTTTCTCGTGGCCATGCTCTTGGGTTCGGTTCTTCCGCTTCTTTGCCGCCTGTCCATCGCAGCGGACGACTTTGCCGGACGCCGCGTCAGCCTTGTTTACGCCTCCAACATCTTAGGCTCCATGCTCGGCAGCCTCGGCATCGGCTTCGTCTTGATGCAGCATCTCAGATTGCACTCCATCGCGCTTCTGATGAGTTCTGTTTCGATCGCCATCGGCTTCGGCGTTCTGCTTTTATCTGGAACCGCCATCCGCCGAGCGCCCCTATGGATGTTTGGCCTGGCCGTTCTGTGTGCCGCTATCCCGTTCGCATCCAGTTCACGATACGGGCTGCTCTACGAGCGTCTGATCTTCCATCACGCACCCGAATCGAAGACCTCTTTTGCGCATACCGTCGAAAATCGCAGTGGTGTTGTCAATGTGCTTTCGAATGGAGCACTCTTCGGCGGGGGCGTGTACGACGGCTTTTTTCAGATCGATCCCGCGAACGACAGCAATTTGTTAGTCCGGGCAATCGCTCTCTGCGCCATGCATCGGAATCCTCGCCGGGTCCTCGTCATCGGCCTGGCTTCCGGTTCGTGGGCGCAATTTCTCGTGAATCATCCATCCACTCAATCGATGGACATCGTGGAAATCAATCCCGGCTACCTCGGCTTGATTCCGCAATATCCCGTTGTTCGTTCGCTGCTCACGAATCCCAAGGTCCGCGTCTTTGTCGATGATGGCCGCCGCTGGCTCATCGCCCATCCCGATGAAAAATACGATCTCATCGTCGTCAACACCACTTACCACTGGCGCGATCATTCGACCACTTTGCTTTCTCAGGAATTTTTTCAACTCGCGCGGCTGCACTTGAATACCAATGGAATTTATTTCTTCAATTCCACCGAATCCGACGAAACCATGGCCACCGCGCTCAGCGTTTTTCCTTACGGCTTTCGCGTCATCAATTTTCTGGCAGTCAGTGATTCGCCCATCCATTTCGATTCCACTCTGTGGATGTCCGTGCTTCGCGATTACCGCATCGACGGCAAACTTCTGTTTGACCCGCTCAATCCTTCGACCGATCGCGTGTTCCGCGCCTATTCGGCGCTGGCCAGCTCGGTAAACGAGCCTCCACGATTCCTCGGCCTTGAATCGAACGATTCCCTTCGCGGCCGGCTCAAAAATCTTCGCATCATCACCGACGACAATATGGGTCTGGAGTGGGACAGCAACGTGAAGTTGACTGCACGTTAGCTGGGGACATTTTCCTCCAGAAGAGACGACTCTTCTTTTGCACTTAATTTCGCTTCGGCGCGCGTGAAAAACATTTCCGCGCGCCGCGCCATTTCTCTTTTGCTCTACTTATTCGTCATCGTGCTGACGCGTGCCAGCGTGTCCCGATGCCCGTGCGAATCAACCAGCGATTGGTACGCCGCCAAACCGGTCGGATTGTTTTTTTGCAAATCCGCAACCGCCGCGTTGAATTTGTCCAGTCCCTCCGCTCCGTTCGCCACAAACACCACGTACATCAATCCCGGGTCGTCCGAATGAATCGTCTCGCGGTCAATCGTGTAGGAGTGAATTGCACCATCCGCAAGAAGTTTTTCCAGGATCGAAATCATCGTCGCCTTCAGAATTTTTTCGTCCGGATCGCTTGCCCCGGCTTTGCCCGGCCACCGCGCCACTCGCAGATAGCCGTTGGTAAACGTTCCAGAGTGTCCGTTGTGATTGGTGCTGCTCAGGATATAGTCCCAGTGCTTGGACGCCGCGAATGCCGGTGAAGTCGCACTCGGCGCCGCTCGCAGTCCTTCCAATACTTTCATCAGATTTGCCATGGACGTCGCCGAAAACCAAGATCCATGCGTAGCCTCGCCTTCCTGATGATTCACCACGGCAAAATTTCCGTAACTCACAATCGTTCCGTCAGCAACCGCCTTCTTCATCGCTTCGGCGTTGCCGTCTTCTTGTTTCTGAAAATCGCCCCACATCGCGCGCGGCACTGCCCATTCCGCCACGTACGTGTACACTGTCGGCTTTTCCGCAGGGGCCGCCTGCGCCGCCGGATTTGCCTGCACCGCTATCGTTGCACACACCACAGCCAGCAGGACGAATCCCACCAGCGCCAATTGCTTACGCATGTTCCGCTCCTTACAAGCAGAAATCCACTTGTCTATTATTCTTTGGTCCGACTTGGCCTAACTTATTGGAGAGTGGCTACCGTACTCGAATTGCGCAGAGCGTACGTCCGAGAGTGTCGCGTGTCAAGTCGCGCCCGGTTTATTGTTAATTCCTGCGGCTCGTTTCGAAATTTCCGGACTGATATTCGCTCCGGTGACCAGTAAAGCGATCCGCTGGCCGAAACTCTTCTCACATTTTAGATATGCAGCGCTCGCCGCCGCTCCCGCAGGCTCCGCCGTAACTCCATCCTTCGTCTGCAGTAGTAAAATCGCCCGCAACATCTCTTCTTCGCTCACCAGCATCACGTCGTCTACCAACTCGCGTATATCCTGCACATTGGCCTGAACCGGAATTCGCGTAGCCAACCCGTCCGCGATCGTGTCGCACGTCGCCGTCTCGATCGCCCGTCCATCTTTCCAAGAGAGGAAGTAAGACGGCGCCTGCTCGCTCTGTACGCCAACAATTTTTATGTCCGGCGAAACCTGTTTCGCCGCCGCTGCGACGCCTCGAATTAGCGCCGTGTCTCCCATCGGCACAAAGATCGCATCGACTCCCGGCTGCTGCTCTAGAATTTCCAGCGCAATTGTTCCGGGCCCTGCCGGTAAATCCGGATCAGTCGCATCATTGAGAAAAAATGCGCCGGTTTCGCGCGAGTATTGCGCAGCCGCATCGAACGCCGCAGCCAGGTCGATCGCTCCCTGTTCTTCAATCGCCGCACCCAGCCGTTCGATATTCGCGCGCTTCACCGGATTGCAGTGTGCCGGCAAAAAAATACGCGCTTTCCATCCCAGCAATTTCGCCGCGTATGCCACCGCCGCGCCGTGATTCCCCGTGCTCGACGCCACCACCTCGTGTGACGATGTCCGCTCCTGGTTCGCGCTCAGGGCATAAACCGCGCCGCGCACTTTGAACGAGCCGGTAGGCAATTCGCATTCAAGTTTCAGAAACAATTCTTCTTTGTGGAATCCGCCGAGGGACTGCGACCGAACCAATCGCGTCGGCTGGAAATATTTCGAAAGCACTGTACGGGCTTTCTCGAAATCGAGCGGCTTCATCATCACGCCCGCATCTATTACGTGCGGTGCAGGTTCGACCCGGCCATATCTTTTTCTTCCGGATACATTCGTTCGAATTCCGGCTCGCCCCGCAGGATCACCAGATCCGGATCGCGCCGCACGTGGCTCACATCCCGGAAACCCGCTTCCCAAGCCTTCGTCAATGCGTCCAACGCATCCTGCTTCCGGCTGAGCATCGCGTACAAGCACGCCGCGTTGTACAAAATCGACGCCTCATTCGCCCGCAGCGTCATCGCCAGATTTAATTCCCTCAGTGCATCCTCAACGCGCCCGATTTCCGCGTAATCGCTGCCCAACAAAATTCTCGCACGCGCATCTTCCGGTACATGCTTCAAATGGTTTTCCAGCGCACTCATCCGCCGTTGCAGCAAATTCAGATACGCTTCGCGCTTGCCCAGCGCGCCCAGCGAATTCGCGATGGGCACATACACGTTGTAGTCTTCGCCGCTCGCTTCCAGCGCCGTTTCCATCACGTCCACAACTTCCTGAAATCTCCCAGCCGAAAATAGCGCGCGGCACAAAAGATAAAACGCGCCTTCGCAGTCGCGCTTTCGTTCGATCGCTTTGCGCACCATGCGCACCGCTTCGTCGTGGAGATCCGTCGCGTACAGCACCCAAGCCTGGCTCACCTGCACATCCGGCAAATCCCAGCGCAGATTCACGGCGTGGCCCGAAGCCGTTCTCGCGCGTTCCACCCAAATCTCGTCGCGGCTGTAGTTGCAATAGAACATCGCGCAAGCGTTCGCGCACGATGCATACGCCAGTGCAAAACTCGGATCCATCGCCACGGCGCTTTCAAACATCTGCAGCGCAAACTCCAGATCCTGCCGGGTCTGTCGCCGCGCATACCGCTTCCCGCGCAAATACAAATCGTACGCCTGCAAATTTTCCGTCGGCTTCACTGCCAACGCTTCCAGTTCCTGCGGCGAGAGCGTTACGCGCAGCGCTTCCGCGATCTTCCGCGCGATTTCATCCTGCATCTCAAAAACGTCTTTCATCTCGCGGTCGTAGCGTTCGCTCCACAACGGAAAGTCCGTGCTCGTGTCCACCAGCTGCGTCGTAATCCGCAGCCTGCTGCCCGCGCGCCGCAAGGTCCCCGTCAAGACGTAGGCAGCCTTCAACTGCTGCCCGATTTGTCCCGGAGTCACCGTCTTGTCTTTGAACGCCAGCACCGTAGGCCGCGAAAATGTATTCAGACCGCGAATCTTCGAGAGCTCGGTAATAATGTCTTCGGTAATTCCGTCGCGAAGGTATTCGTCTTCTTTCACTCCGCTCAAATTTTCGAAATACAAAACTGCCAGCGACTTCGGCCCGCTCTTCGCACTTCCCGCTTTCGAATCCGTGGAAACCGCCGCAGCAGCCGCTTTCCTCCCGGACTCCAGGTCTCTTTTCAGCCGAATCAGATCTGTCTTTAACTCCGTAGCCGATTGACAACGCAGGTTCCTATCCTTCTCCAGCGTCTTTTCGATGATTCTTCCAAACTCGCGCGGCAATCCGGAATTCACCATGTCCACCGGCAATGGCTCGCGATTCAGGATCGAATCGAAAATTACGGCGGAAGTATCACCCGAAAACGGCAGCGTTCCCGTCGCCAGCTGATACAGCACCGTTCCCAGCGAAAAAAGATCCGTTCGCGCGTCTACTAAGCCACCGCGCGCCTGTTCCGGCGACATGTACATGATGGTTCCGATCGCCGATCCGGGCGATGTCAGTCCGCCGGTTTCTCCGCTCATATCGCCGTCGGCAAAAGAGGTGCTGTCAGCCGACAAATTCAATTTTTCGATTTTCGCCAAGCCAAAATCCAGAATCTTCACCTGGCCGCGCTCGGTCAAAAAAATATTTGCCGGCTTGATGTCGCGGTGAACGATTCCCTTCGCGTGCGCGGATTCCAGCGCGTCCGCAATCTGGATCGCCAGCGGCAGTAGTTTTTCCAGATCGTAGGCGTGTCCAGCCATGCTCTGAGCAAGCGTCTGCCCTTCGAGCAGTTCCATCACGATAAAGTGCTGCCGCTCGTGCTGTTCGATTGCGTGAATGGTGCAGATGTTGGGGTGATTCAGTGCGGATGCCGCGCGGGCTTCTCTCTGAAACCGCTCAATTAACTGGCTGTCCTTGGCCATCTCCGGCGGCAGAAACTTTACCGCCACTCGCCGTCCAAGCCGTGAATCTTCGGCTTCGTAAACGACGCCCATTCCGCCGCTGCCCACTTTTCGCAGCACGGTATAGTGTGAAATTGTCTGGCCGACCTGGGAATCCGCCTCTGCCATGGCGTCGAAATACTAGCCGCCGGATTCTTCCCGGTCAAGCCGAGGGCGAAATCTTCGCGAGTCAGTTTCCCTCCGGAAAATCGTAGCGACACGCCTCGCGCCGCTTGGACGCTTTATACTATCCTCGGCTGGAGGTACCACGTGCCCCGGGCGAAGTTCATAACGGCAATCTTGGCGATGCTTTTGGCGTCGAGCGCTCAGGCGCAGGAACATCATCATGCCAGCGGCGAAAAATTAGGAACGGTACATTTTTCGACCTCGTGTAACGCCGCGGCCCAATCGGAATTCGACCGCGCGGTGGCGCTCCTGCATTCCTTCCAATTTAGCCGCGCTATCGACGGATTTCGCGTGGTGTTAGAAAAAGACGCGACTTGCGGTGTCGCCTATTGGGGAATCGCGCTGAGCGATTGGAGCAATCCTTTCGCGCCCGGAGCGAAGGACGAGAACCAGTTGCAGGCCGGGCACGAAAGCGTGGAACAAGGCGAGAATATCGTTGCGAAGTCTGAACGCGAACGCTCGTATCTCGCCGCAGTCGGTAAGTTGTACAGCGAATACGACCGGACACCGCAGCGAACACGCTTGCTCGCCTACCGCGATGCTATGGCGGAAGTCGCGGCAAAATTCCCCGACGATCATGAAGCACAAATCTTCTACGCGTTGGCGATCGCTGAGTCCGAGGATCCCGCGGACAAAACGTACGCCGGGAGGCTCAAAGCCGGAGCTATTTTGGAAAAGTTGTTTGAAGAAGAGCCGTCACACCCCGGACTTGCGCACTACATCATTCATACTTATGACGTGCCCGCACTGGCCGATAAAGGACTGGTCGCGGCGCAGCGTTACTCCGAAATTGCGCCAGACGCGCCCCACGCTCTGCACATGCCGTCGCATACCTTTACGCGTACGGGTTACTGGCAAGAGTCGATCGATGCGAACATAAAAGCCGCCGCATCGGCTCGCCGCGAAGGTCAAACTGCGGAGGAGTTGCACGCCACCGACTACGAAATCTACGCCTACCTGCAAACGGGACAAGATCAGGCGGCAAAAAAAATCGTCGACGGGTTGCCTGAAATTGCAAAACGCTTCGATCCGAGAGTCGTAATCAGTGGCGCGGGCGGTCCGTCGGTCGGATATTTTGCGCTTGCCGCGATCCCGGCCCGCTTCGCTCTGGAACGTCAGGATTGGAAATCGGCCACGCAACTCGCACTCCGCGAAACGCCATTTCCCTATACCGAGGCAATCACGTGGTTCGCGCACGGCTATGGCGCAGCAAGGCTGAGGCGACCAACGGAGGCAGCTGAGTCTGCGAAAGCGCTTCAAAACATTCAGCAACGGCTCGTGCAGGCCGGCGAAAATTACTGGGCACTCCAGGTGCAAATTCAGCAGCTTGAGGTGCAGGCGTGGGCCGCATTTGCAGCCAGTAAAAAAGAGGAAGCGCTACAACTCATGAAGTCGGCAGCGGAACTGGAAGATGGAACAGAGAAAAGCGCGGTAACACCCGGCCCGCTGGCTCCAGCGCGCGAGCTGCTGGGCGAGATGCTCTTGGAAATAAACGATCCGGCGCAAGCATTGCAACAATTCGAAGCGACGCTGAAAAAGGAACCCGGTCGCTTCCGCGCACTCTACGGTGCGGCACATGCAGCACAACTGAGCGGCAATCCCACCGCCACGCAAAAATATTTCCTCGAACTCCAAAAAGTTTGCACCCGCGCCGACCAACCCGGCCGCGCCGAACTCGCCGAAGCCCGGCGCACCACCTTGAAAAACTAGCAAACCGCAATGCTGATTGCTCGTGCAGTTCAATCGCAGCAATAGCACGATTGTTTGCGGTGATTCACAGTTGAGTTCAACTGCTTAGCCTTCCGGGCGCTTGCGCGCTCTATCAACTTCAACCGATTCTGTGCCCGCCGGTACGTCGACCCGGGCGCTTCGCTCTCCCGCTTCGGCTTTTCAGCTTCCCGTAGTCCTGCGTGGCCACTACTGTCTCAGCGTATTGTTCGGCAATTCTTCCGAACACACACCAATACGCCTCAGTAGGCTCGTCCAGGCTCCGGTCTAGATTGCGGCCACGGAAACTGAATTGGTGCGTCGCGAGTCTTTCCATAGCTCGATGTAAGGCTTCAGCTCTTCCATCATTTTTGCGAATTGCTGCATATCGAGCGATTGTGCGCCGTCGCTGATCGCCTTTTCCGGTGCCGGATGCGCTTCAATAATTAATCCGTCCGCACCGATCGCCACTCCGGCCCGCGCAAGCGCCGGCACCAGGCTTCGCTTGCCTGTCGCGTGGCTCGGATCCAAAATCACCGGCAAGTGCGTCAATTCATTCAGCGCGGGAATCGCCGTGATGTCGCACGTATTCCGAGTCACCGTTTCAAATGTGCGGATTCCCCGCTCGCACAGCATCACGTCGGGATTTCCGTGGGCCACGATGTATTCTGCGCTCATCAATAGCTCTTTCACTGTGCTGCTCAGTCCGCGTTTCAGCAAAATTGGACGCCCGCATTTTCCCAGCGCTTTCAGCAACATGAAATTCTGCATGTTGCGCGCGCCAATCTGCAGCACGTCCGCGTAATTCGCCACGAGCTCCACATCGCGGTCGCTCATTACCTCCGTCACAATGCCCAGCCCCGTCGCCTTTTTCGCTTTTTGCAGCAGCTTCAATCCCTCTTCTTCCATCCCTTGGAAATCGTATGGGGAAGTGCGCGGTTTGAAGGCGCCGCCGCGCAACAATTTGGCGCCGGCCTTGGCCACCCCCTCCGCCGACCGCAGGATCTGGTCTTCAGACTCCACCGAACACGGCCCGGCCATCACCACAAACTCGTCGCCGCCAATCACCGTTCCGTTGACGCGGATCTGCGTCTTCTCCTTGCGGAACTCTTTGCTCACGAACTTGTACGGCGCCGAGATGCGCATCACGTGTTCGACCTGGGGCATGGCTTCGATCGACTCGAGACACGCCGTCACGTCGCCCACTCCAACAACACCAATCACCACGCGCTCTTCGCCTTCGATGGAGTGCACTTTGTACCCGAAGTGATTCACCTGTTTGGTCACCGCATCTATCTCCTCGCGTGTTGCATGCCGTTTCATCGAGATGATCATTGCCATTCCCTTTCGCGGGCTGCGGCCCAATAAAAACTAGAGTAATTTGTTTTCACAATCGTTCTCCCGAACTCTTCAGCAAACTTTTCTGCGAACATCCAACTCGAAAAAAGCGGCCCAAAAATAAAAAAAGCCCACTCTTTGCGAGTGGGCCGAATCCATTTGATTCGTATTTCGCTTACAGAGACGCCCCCCGCACCACGGATGAGTGGTTCGTAAATCGATACCAAAACCAATAGGGCGTCTGAATCATTTCGTGAGTGTACCCAGAACGAATCCGAAAATCAATCGTGAACTGAATTGTGAACGGTATAAATTGCATTGTGAAGCGAGGGAATGCGGTCCTTTCGGCCTGGCTGCAAGGCTGCGTCCCTTCGTTAGAGAGCAGATATTCACGGGTAAAAAAGGACGGTGAGGCGGAAGCGAGTGAAGGCGTTGGGATTGGGAATTTCGCAGGCGCCGACGGCGGCGTGGCGGAATTTTCCGCTGCTTACCATGCGCGCCAAATCGCTCGGCAATTTGCTCAGGTCGGTGGTTTCAAAATGCGCAATCGCCGCCGGCCGCGCGGTGAATCCTCCGCCGCGATTTGAATCGCAACTCTTGCGTGCGTCTTCGACATTGTTACTTGGCAAAAGACCACCTGCCCGCAGCAAACGCGAAATTTGTTGCTCCTGCTGCTCGCGCGAAAGTGCGGCAACTACCGCGGCGAAATCCTGGGTGGCGTAATACTGGTTCCCCCGGCGTTCGATAGCGATACCGATGGAGTCCACGTCAGGATCCAGAATATTGGCGCGGTGGGGCGCCGAGTTCATCCAAGCGATGTGGAGCGTGGCGACGTCATTGGCTTCGGCCACGTTTTCCGCAACCATGCGGAAACTAGCGCCGGCGTTGCGTAGGCGTGTTTGCAAATCCGCTTCACCGTCGAAACGATGCGACAGCGAATCGTGGTCGGCAAGGAGAGAAGTGTGCAGGCGCGCGGCGTTGGCCAAGGCGGTGTCCCACTGTAGGGGTCGGAGGTGGCGCAGCGCGCGTTCGTGGTTTACGGCGTCGAACAGCATCTGTTCGTCGGGGCTGGAGGGGTGGCCTGCAGCGGCGTACGAGCTGGAGACAAGACACAGAACGAGTAGTGCGGCAAGAGCAATGCCGACGATTAGGCGGATTGCGAGTTGGCGATAGCCGGAGTTCACGATTCCTATTAAAGCCAAATCAGAGGGAGGTGGAAATAGCACAGGAGAGCAGGTGCGGGAGTGAAAGGCACTGTCCATTGGTGCAGTCATTTCCAGTTTAGGGTTTGCAAGGACAAACCCTAACAACCCGTTCAACTCTGGGTTTGCACCTACAACTTGTTCACCCAAGGGTTCGTGTGACGAACCCTGAAACCCTGCTTCGCTCTCACATCGCTAGGACTAGCCCTTCACGCGAACAGCGCTGAAGCTCAGGATGACGTGGCCGCCGGAAATTTTGCGGCCAAAGCTCTTCATCGGAGTGAAGCGAGAGAAGAGCAACATTTGATCGAGCTGGTGGTGCATTTCGATCGTGCTGGGGCCAGAAAGAATCTGGTAATCAATCATTTGGCCTTGCTGGTCAACCGTAACGTCGAGAAGCAAGCCGTGCGGCAGCGAAAGTTCAGTGTCATGCGATTCCGGTGCCCAGTTGCCGGGCGCGTCGGAAAGCGTTACGAGTTCGGCAGGCTGCATGAGGTTCAAAGGAACGTCGTTCGGAATGGCTTGAACGGTGATACCTGGCGCCATCAATTGCAGAACGAAGACGAACACCAGCATGGCGGAAAGGAAACCACCGGTAGCCGGAAGCGTGATGGGACGGAAAACATTGTCGAGCAGAATTTCGGCGCGATCGCGGGAACGCTGCCAGAGGCTACGCAAATCCCTGGGCTGATTGGCTTGCGCCGCTGCTACTTTGATGCGGACGGCAAGATCGGACGGCGGAAGAGCGCGAGGCGACCGGGAAAGCAATACGGCCAGCTTGCGGTAACGCTGGAGCTCTTCGCGGCAGATGGCGCAGGATTCCAAATGCCCGCGCATTTCGCCGCGCTCCGTAGTGCGCGAGGCGGATTCGACAGCGTCGTCGAGATAGCCAGCCAGCTTGGATCGAACGGTCGAGCACTTCATGAGAGTCCCTCTTTTACTTCGCGCCCTGAATCCAGATTCAGCGAATCAGACTTGAGCGAAAACTGCATTCGCTCTTTTGACGAAGCCGGAGCAAACGAGTTTGCCGAGAAACTGTTGTGCGCGAGAATCGCCGGCTCCGCTTGGTGCTGCGAGGAGTGATGAGCTGAATGCTGCGCGTGATGCTCGCGGAGTAGCGGATCGAGAATCTCTTTCAGGGCGCGACGTCCACGAAGAATGCGGGACTTTACGGTGCCGACGCTGCATTCAAGAACTTCGGCAACTTCTTCGTAGCTGAGGCCTTCGAGATCGCGAAGAATGACGCTGCTGCGAAAGACGTCGGGAATCTGATTGAGCGCACTTTGCACGACGGACTGAATTTCGAGTGATGCGAGTTGGTCGAACGGCGTCGCGTGCATGTCTTCAATCTCGAGCTTGGCCTGGCCTTCTTCCGGTTCGGCGTCGATCGAAACGTTTTTCTGTAAATGACGCTTGAACCAGCGGCGATGATTGAGGGCTTCGCGGATGGCGATGCGGTAGAGCCATGTCTTCAGCGAACTACCCTGGCGGAAACTGCGAATTCCCTTGAAGGCTTTGAGAAAGACTTCCTGCGTGCCGTCGGCCGCATCGGATGGGTCGCCCAGCATGCCCACGATGAGGTTGAAGACGGGGGCGTGGTAATGAGTGACAAGAAAGTCGAAGGCGGTCTCAGAGCCGGCCTGCAGCTCTGTGACTAGCTCGGATTCGTCACGGCCCCACGAGAGGGCGCTGGCCCAATCGGACACGAGGTGCCTTTCTGGCGAGAAGTTCTTCGGATTAAGAACGTCTGCCTTTTGGCTGTCAAGATTTGCAAGTACAAACCCTGAAACCCTGCCCATTCAGATGATTAGACACCGAATGGGGTACAGATGTTTCCGTAGGTAGAACGCTACCTGAGATAAATCTTGCTCCTGTGTGGTCCTGGATGCAATGGGACGACTGGGGCTGGTCAGACCCAGCACCGGGCACGCCGAAGGCGGGCCCGATAAGATTGCAGCCCTCCCCCTAGGGATCTGCCCATACTGTAAGTGTTGATTCTAAATGGGGTTACGGGTGCAGTTCCGGCTTGGGACTGCGCGATGCGCTTGCCCCCACAGGAAAATCTACGGTCGCACAACAGCGACTTCTTGATGATCTTATTTTTTGCGGCGAACGCGGAATTTGTGGATGTGTTCGGGAAGTGATGAGCTCGACATGCGCTAACGAAAACCGAGGAGCGCAGCCAAAAACGATCTCGAAAACCGCGCAGGAGCAGGGACGAGTCTGCGGTACAACGGCACGAGCAGCGCTACTGCAACTCATGGTGCCACGGAGATTACGGTTACGGATTTGGGTTCGAGTTTGAGCACGAGCTTGTCGGATTGAAGCGTGGCGGAGATGGGTTTGGGGGCGACGGTGCGGGGCGCGTCGAAGGTGTTGATGCTGTCCACCTTGGGGGCGGTGAGGATTTCTCCGGAAGCGGATTTGGCGTGGATGCCCATGAGGCTGATTTCGATTTCGGCGGGTTGGTTCGGGTCGATGTTGGTCAGTGCTAGCCAGAGCTTCCCTGCTGTGTCTTTTGCGGCGATGGCATCGATGCGAGGCAGTTTGATGTTGTCGTGGGTGTAGGTGCCGGCGTCGAATGCGACTGGGAGGAAAGTTGCGTCCTGGAACGGCAAATACATTTTGAAGACGTGGTAGGTGGGCGTGAGGATCATCTTTTCCTTGTCGGTGAGCAACATGGCCTGAAGGACGTTGATCATTTGCGCGATGTTGGCCATGCGGACTCTGTCGGCGTGGCGGGCGAAGATGTTGAGGTTGAGCGCGGCCAGAACCGCGTCGCGCATGCTGTTCTGCTGAACGAGAAAGCCGGGATTGCTGCCGGGTAACGGCGCGTACCAGGCGCCCCACTCGTCAACAACCAGCGCGATTTTCTTTTCCGGGTCGTACTTATCCATGATCGCGGAATGCTTGCGGATGAGGTCGTCCATCTGCAAGGTGGACTCAAGGAACTGGCTGTATTCGGTCTCGCCGAATCCTATGGATTTGAATGCGGGCGGCCACTTGCCAACAGTGTAGGAATGCATGGACAGACCGTTGATGTCCCAACTCCAGGTGTGCTGCTGGTAGGCCTTCATCACGGCTTCGGTCCACTCGGTCCAACGCGGTTCGCCGCCGCCGGGGCCTACGGCGATTTTGAGCATTGGCTGCTGGTCCTGCTGAGCGGGATTGAAGTTGCGGACGAAGCGGCTGTAAATCTTGAGCTGACTCAGATAGTAGTCTGGCGTCATGTTGCCGCCGCAATCCCAGCTTTCGTTGCCGATGCCGAGGAAATCGATTTTATAGGGAGCGGGATGTCCGTTGGCGGCGCGCTCTTTGGCGAGCGTGGTGGGCTGGGCGGTTGTGAGATATTCAAGCCATTCGGACGCTTCGCGCGGGGTGCCAGAGCCGATGTTGACGGAGATGTAGGCCTGCGCTCCGATCTGATCGAGAAAGTCCATGAACTCGTGCGTGCCGAAAGTGTTTGGCTCAATGACGCCGCCCCAATTGGGATTGAGCGTGACGCTGCGCGTGCTGCCGATTCCATTGCGCCAGTGATACTCATCGGCGAAACAGCCGCCGGGCCAGCGAACATTTGGAACGCGAATCGCTTTGAGTGCGGCGACGACGTCGTTGCGGATGCCGCGCGTGTTGGGAATGCTGGAGTCGGGTCCGACCCAGATGCCTTCGTAGATGCCGTGGCCCAAGTGTTCGGCGAACTGGCCGAAGATGTTGCGGTCGATTTTCGCGCCGGGCTTGGATGGGTCCACTGTGACTTCGATTTTTTGCGCGTTGGCGGAAGGTGTCGTTGCGCTAATCGCAAGTAGAGCGAAGCCGAGAAGAAATGCGCGAGCGGTTGAGCACGAGCGGAACAAAAGAGACATGCGTGAGCTCCCCGAAACTGGATGTGGCGCGAGTCTGGTATTCGACCGAAGCATCCTGACCAGATTAAATAATCGTTTACTGGCCGCCAAAAAACTGCTGCAAATTGTAAACAAAGAACCGGAATTGAACCAGCCGCGATGTGAGGAGATGCGCGTCGCAAGTAGCGATTTGCGTATCGAGATTTGAAACAGAAGCACGGAAGCAGGCGCTATGTTGGGACCTGCAGCGACGTGGCTAGGAGCTCTTGCTCAGGATGATGTGGGTGGCGTTGGAAGTGGAGAGGTGTTCGGTGCGGCGGAAGCCGAGTTCGAGCATGTTGATGCCGGAGAAAAGGGATTCGCCGGAGCCGAGAAGGACGGGGGAGGCTGCGAGGTGGAGTTCGTCGATGAGGCCGGCGCGAAGATATTGCCGAATCGTGGCGGCACCCCCGCCGATGCGGACGTCTTTCCCATTTGCGGCGGCGAAGGCGCGGTCGAGCGCGGCGTGAATGCCGTCGGTGACGAAATGAAACGTGGTGCCGCCGGCCATTTCAAGTGATGCGCGCGGGTGATGCGTGAGTACAAACGTCGGAACGTGATATGGAGGCGTATCTCCCCACCAGCCTTTCCAAGAATCGTCGGGCCAGGGTCCGCGAATAGGTCCGAACATGTTGCGGCCGAGAATCCAGGCGCCCATATTTTCGAAACTGCGCGCGGCGAAATTGTCGTCAGCGCCGGTGGTACCGCCTTCACCGCCGTGCATTTGCTGGAAAGTGCGAGTGGGGAAAAACCACTCGAAGACGCCTGCGCCGCCGACACCGAGAGGATTTTCTAGAGATTGATTGGGGCCGGCGCTGAAGCCGTCAAGGGAGATGCCGAAGGCACAGACTTTTACTTTTGCCATGAAGTGCTCCATTTCGATGATGTAGCTGATGGGTGGGTTTTCGCAAGAGTGCTGGGAAAGAGAAGAGAGGATTGCCAGAGAGGCACAGAGTGCACAGAGATCGGAGGAAATCTCTTGCGAGGAGGGGAGCCGGCGGAAATCCACCACATAGGCACAGACCGGAAAAGGCTTGGTTCCAGGCATGAAGTCCGCTCGGTCACAGTGGTGTCAAGCTTGCTTCCTGGTGAAGACCGGGAATGTGAGATGAGTTTGAGCACTTTTCTATTTGCGGGCTGCAAGTACAGCCCGCACTTTTTCTACTGCGGGCTGCAAGTACAGCCCGCACCCGTTTCTATTGGCTGCAACGACTGCTGCGGTCGTTTGAAGCGGGTGAGCAGGCGTGCTAGCATCGCTGGAATTGGGTGAGACGGGATGCCGAAATTTGTGATCGAGCGAGACGTGCCAGGCGCGGGCGACTTGACGGAAGTGCAACTGCGTGAGTTGTCGCAGAAATCCGTAAAGGTGCTGAAGGAATTGGGTCCGGAGATTCAGTGGTTGCACAGCTATGTGACCGGCGACAAGGTTTACTGTGTATATCTTGCGCCGGATGAGGCGATCATCCACGAGCACGCGAGGCGAGTTGGAATACCGGCGAATCGGGTGTCGGCGGTACGGCGGTTAATTGACCCAACTACCGCCTATTAGATTCACTCCTCACCAGCAATTCATTCTTCCCTTTGCTTCTCGATCACTCTCCGGCTGCTTTAGATTCGCCTCTCGGCAGCTAGTCATTCTTCGCCTTTGCTTCAGGATAGTTCTACGTTCGACTGACAAGATTTTGTTCAGCGTGCCTTGTAAATACTCCGGATTTCTTCGTTTCTGAATCTCTCGGATGGGCCTAGCCGCGTTTGTCGCAATCGTCATTGCGCGAAGATTTACGCAGATGGAGAAGATGGTTCGGAGACGGCCGCTTCTTCGATGGCGGTTTCCAACGGCAAAGCCCAGCCTTCTAGCCAAGCGGTGGTGCCGGCGGCGGCGGACACGGCAAGACGAGCGACATCGAGACTGGCTTCGAGTTTGACTTGCTCCGACGGTGGAAGCGGAGCACCAATTTTGTGGCGCAAAGCGGCGGCGGCTCCGGCGAGGCGAAGTGCTCGTTCGGCCTGGGACTGAGCGGCGGCGGAACGTGCGAAGCATTCGAGAAGACGCGCAATTCCGCGTTTGTGGTCAAGTTGCTGAAAAACTTTGATGCTTTCGCGAAAGAGTTGGCGGGCGCGAGGGTAGTCGCGCTGATCGCCAGCGAGATTGCCGAGGTCCGCGAGAGCGCCGGCGACGCCCCAGTGGTCGCCAAGTTCGCGAAACATGGCGAGAGCCTGCTCGTAACGAGATTGAGCGGCGGCGGAATCGCCTTCATCACGGGCGACGTCGCCCTGATAGTCGATGGACCAGGCAACCCCAGCGTTGTCGCCGACCCCCTGAAAAATCGCGAGTGATTCAGCGTAGAGCGCGTAGGCGCGGGAAAAGTCACCCTGCAGGCGAAAGACGTTTCCGAGATTGCTGAGAGCGCGCGCGATGGAAATGATATCGCCCGATTCTCGCCAGAGAGCAAGGCTTTGCTCCGACAGAGATTTTGCGAGCGGAAGATCGCCGCGATCCCGCGCGAAGACCGAGAGCGCGTTCAAGGAGACGGCGACGCCGGTGTTGTCGCCTAGATGAAGAGAGACGTCGCGGCTTTGGCCGATGAGCCTGCTGCCAGCGGAATAGTCACCCTGATCGCCGGCAAGAACGCCAGCGGCGAAGAGTGCGCGCGCGCGGGCTTTGGTAGGCGGAGCAGATTCAGGAAGATCGAGAATTTTTCCGAGGCGATCGCGGCCTTCAGCGAAATTTTCGCGAGTTTCCCAGAAACGGAACAAGGCGGTAGCAAGGCGAAGTCCCCAATCGGCTTCGCCGAAATCAGTGAGCCAGTCGAGCGCGGCACGAAAATTGTTGAGTTCAAGACTGAAGTGATCGAGCCACTCGGAGCTGGAGACGCCACCTTGTTCGAGAGAAACTTCCTCCGCAAGGATGAGGCAGTAGGCGGCGTGGGCGCGCCGGGTGGGTTTGAGTTCGCCGCTCTCGAGAAGTTTTTCGAGTGCGTATTCGCGAATGGTTTCGAGCATGACGAAGCGAGCCTCGCCGGAGGCGTGTTCGGCCTGCTGGAGGAGGCTTTTGTCGACCATGGAGGCCATGCCGTCGAGCAGGTCGAGATCGAGATCCTGCGCAGTATCGCAAACGGCTTCAGCGCCTTCGAGATTGCATCCGCCGACGAAAACAGAAAGCCGGCGAAAAAGTTTTTGCTCGGCGGGATTGAGAAGGTCGTAGCTCCAGTCCATGGCGGCGCGAAGTGTTTGCTGGCGTTCCGGAAGATCGCGAGCGCCGCCAGTGAGTAGCTGGAGGCGGCTGGCGAGACGAGTAAGCAAAGCCGTTGGTGAAAGAACTTTGACGCGGGCGGCAGCGAGTTCGATGGCGAGCGGGAGTCCATCAAGGCGCGCGCAGATTTCCGAGACGGCGCGGGCGTTTTCAGAATTGAGCTCGAAGCCGGGCTTGGCGGCGATTGCGCGTTGGACAAACAGAGCGACGGCGGGGATGCGGGAGAGAGAGTCCACGGAGGAGGTGGTGCGCGAATCGGGAAGCGTAAGCGGTGGAACGGGAAAATCATGTTCGCCGTAAATGCGAAGAGCGGCGCGGCTGGTGACGAGAATTTTCAGATCAGGGCAGAACACGAGCAAATCGGAAACAAATGGAGCGGCGGAAATCAGATGTTCGAAATTATCGAGAACGAATAGCAACGGCAAGCACACCGACTCTTGAAGATTTTTTTTTAAGAGTTCGCGCGCGGATTGCCCTCCGGTTTCGCGAATGCCAAGCGTTTGAATAATTGCCAAAGCGATCAGGCCGGGATCGTTGAGCGGAGAAAGCGGAACGAAGTGAATGCCGCCGGGAAAATGGTCGGAAAGACTGTTTGCGACTTCGACCGCGAGACGCGTTTTGCCGATACCGCCGGGCCCGGTGATGGTGACCAGACGAACATCAGAGCGGAGCAAAAGTTCCTTGGCGGCGGTCAGTTCTCTTTCCCGGCCGACGAAGCCGGTGCGCGGGACGGGCAAGCTCATGGGCTGCGAGTCGGCGGAAGTGGCGGGTCTTTCTGAAAAGCGAATGCGAATGGCGGCAAGTTCGCGAGCGAGTTCGCGAGTGGAGACGTAACGCTTCTCGGGTTCTTTCGCCATGCATCGCTCGATTGCCCAAATTAGCGGAGCAGGCGCTTCGCGATTTTGCGCGGCGAGCGGTTCGGCTTGTTCGCGGAGAATCGCGACCATGGTTTCGGCGGCGGTGTTGCGCTGAAAAGCGCACTTGCCGGTGACCATTTCGTACAAAACCAAGCCGAGAGAAAACTGGTCGGCGCGAAAGTCGAGCGGGCTGCCGGCGACTTGCTCCGGCGACATGTAGCCAACAGTTCCGAGAATTGCGCCGGAGACAGTCGGGGTTCCGGACGAGGTTCTGGTGGCCAGATGGTCGGACGTGGATGCGGTGAGTTTGACCAGACCGAAGTCGAGAATTTTGACCAAACCGTCCTGAGAGACCATGAGGTTTTCGGGTTTTAGGTCGCGATGGGTGATGCCCGCTTCGTGGGCTTTGGTTAAGCCGTCAGCGACCTGCGCTGCGATTTCGATAATTCTTCGCATGGGCAAAGCGCCGGCCAGCAGAAGTTCGCGGATGGTTCTTCCGTCAACCAATTCCATGGCGATGTATTGGCGAGAGCCATCGCGGCCGAGTTCGTAGATAGTGACGATGTTAGGGTGGTTGAGCGATGAGGCGGAGCGCGCTTCCTGTTCGAAACGTTGCAAACGAGCGCTGTTTTGCGAGAACTCTTCCGGCAAAATCTTGATGGCGACGACGCGATCAAGTCTGGTGTCACGCGCGCGGTACACCTCGCCCATACCGCCTGCACCCAACGACGAAACGATTTCAAACGGACCTAGCTTACTGCCTGGAGTAAGGGCCATGGTTTGCGGAGATTATACGCCGGGCAAATCTTTTTTGGGGCACGCGTCCTTCAGCAATTCTTCTAAAGAACCGATATCCGCAAAAATACTCAACGTGGGTGAAAAGCGATAGGATGTTCAGCCATGCTTACCGGACTGGAAGATTTCCTGGTGGTGTTTTTATGTGTGGCGGGATCGCTGCTGTTCGTATGGATCCTGCAATGGAAGTGGCCGAGTGCGCTGCGGCGCGAGCACAACGACATTATCGGATGGCACGTGACGGTGCTGGGGACGACCTACGCGGTGATCATCGGATTCATGTTGTATGCGGTGTGGACGACGTATGAAGCGGCGGAGGTCAATGCCGACTACGAGGCGAATTGTCTTGTAAATGTCTACCGGCTGGCGAATGGGCTGCCGAAGGGACAGAAGGAGAGCCTCCAAGCGTTGGCGCGGGAGTATGTGAATACGGTGATCGATCAAGAGTGGCCGGCGATGATGAGGAACGAAACCAAATTTGCAGGGCACGAGCTGCTTGAGAAGTTGACCAAGACACTTATGGAGACGAAAACGGAAACGACCGCGGAGCAGAACAATTTGAATTTGCTATTGACGGAAGTTATGAGTATGACGCGGTACCGGCGGCTGCGTGAATTGGAGAGTGGATCAAGGCTGCCGAACATCTTGTGGGTGGTGATGATTTTGGGCGCAGGAATTACTTCGCTCTCGTCATGTTTGTTCGGAACGCAGAATTTGCGGTTGCATGTGGTGCAGGTAATTTCAGTGACGTTGCTGATCTCGCTGGCTTTGATTGCCGTGGGGGATATTGACCGGCCGTTCCAAGGAGTTGTACACGTCAAGGCGACAGGGTTTGAAAGAGCTAGGCAGACACTTTTCGAGGCACATCCGTAGGTACGCGAAGTGCGGCGCCACTGGCAGTCGCGGACGGTAAATCAGAAGTTAGCGACAGGCGAAAAAGTGGCAGGCCGTGCCGAGGAGGACCCCTCGTAACGGCCTGCCGCTATGAGCGACGAATGAAGCCGCATTCAGGTCGTCAAGAACACTCGTCAATCAAGTCACATCGCAAGAAGCTGAGAGCAGCTACGTGATACTTCAGCCGCGAACGGACAATACCGGGACCTCTGCGTTCGCGACTATCTTATGCAACGTTGAAATCGGAAGGTGGCTGGCTGCGCCCGGAATGCCTTCCGGTCTGTGAGCGCCGATCACGATCAGGTCTGCATTGGTGCGACGAGCGGCCTCCAGAATGCGATCGGTTGGGACGCCTTGCTCCACCAAAAAATGCGGAGCACACCAGAACTTTGCATCGTCGGGAACGAGCGCGCGCAGACGGCGCTCGCTGGCATCTCCAAATTCGTCCGCGCCGCACACCGGGGCTGCGTTACGGCTTTCCACGTGAAGTAACGTGAGCTTCGATTGATATTCCTCGGCCAATGAAACTGCGAACGGAGCGGCGGCGATGGAGGCCGGTCCGAAATCGGTGGCGAAAAGAATCGAGACAAGCTTGGCGCGGACGCCATCTTGAAACTGCGCGCGCGGACCAACTGTGAGAACCGGGCATGGAGCGTGCCGAAGAATCTCTTCAGCTTTTGAACCGAGCAGGGCTTTGCCTACGCCGGTCCGGCCTCGCGTGCCGATGACAATCAGATCGATGTGGTGAGCCTTTACGACTTCCGATAGGGAGGGCCAAAGCGCGCCCTCTGCTTGCAAAACTTCAGGAACGATTTCCGGGAAATCGTGAGCGACTGCCTTGCGGATGAACTTCATTTCCATTTCTTGCGCAAACTGCGTGCACTGCATGGCCTCGACGGGCAAGGCATAATTGGCAGGCTCCTGAACGTGCAGGACGAAGAGCTTGGCGGCGAAACTCCTTGCCAAACCGGCCGCGTAAGGCATGGCAGCATTCGCGGAAGCAGAAAAATCAGTGGCGAAAAGAATGTTGCGAAAGGCGACTCGTTGGTTCTTAAGATTTTCGGGAACTTGGTTTTCGAACTTTTCGGTAACACGTTGTTTCATTTGAGTGGCAAACATTTGGCACCTCCCGATTTGAAAAGTAAGCCTTGCAAAGCTCTAATACGGTGATGAAGGTCATAGCGAGATGTGACGGGCGTCACACTTTTGCAGCAAAAAGTGTCCCTTTTCGAGGAAATATGGCAGATTCAAGGCAACTGAAAGGCGACGTATAATAGCGGGTCCGATGAAGAGTCCATACGGATTGCAGGTAATCGAAGAATGCATCGGATGTCCGATGCTGAAGGACCGGATTTTTTGCAATCTTCCGGAGGGAGCACTCGCTGGATTGGACGCAATTTCAACGTCTTCCATCTATCCCAAGGGAGCAGTGCTGTTTGCCGAAGGGCAAGAGCCGCGGGGCGCGTTTATTCTCTGCAACGGACGCGTAAAACTTTACGGAACGTCCGCATCGGGAAAATCGGTGATATTTCGGATCGCGGAGGCAGGAGAGATTATGGGCTTGCCGAGCACCCTATCCGGCAAGCCGTATGAAGTGACGGCAGAATCGCTGGAGCCCACGCAAGCAAACTTCATCCATCGCGGCGATTTCATCGCCTTTTTGCGCGAACACGGAGAAAGCGCACTGCGGGTAGCGCAAATGCTGAGCAATATCTACTACGCGACGTGCCAGGAAGTGCGCTATTTGGGGCTGTCCAGTTCGGCTGAAGAGAAGCTGGCGCGATTTTTGTTGGACTTGAAAGAAATGGAAAATGGCGCAGCGGGCGCTCATCGCGCACGTCTGACTCTAACCCACGAAGAGATCGCAAACACCATCGGGACTTCGCGCGAGACGGTTACGCGGCTGCTGACAAGTTTCAAGCGCAACCAAATCATTGAGATTCACGGATCGACGGTCGTGATCAAGGACAAGCATGGACTGCAGGAAATTGTTGGACTGTAAGCAAAATCTCCGTACCCGCTAATTCGCCTCATGTGAAGAGAAAACCCGGATTGCGATTGACTCCGCTGCTGCTTCGGCGGAGACTTGCGGCATGAAAATCTCAACGAGGTGCGGCATTAGCTTGGCAATGGTGTTGGCGATGCACGGGATGATTGGAGCGACGGCACCGCAAGCGCAGGCGCCGGAGTTTATGATTGATCGCTCGACAAGTTCGGTGAAATTCAGCGTGAAGGCTTCGGTCGAGCTTGCCGGAACGTTTGACAAATGGGATGCGGGCGTGACATTCAGCTCGCCCAAACTGGAAACTGCAGTGCTGGACATCAAGATTCAAGCAGCGAGCGTGAATACGGGCAGCGGAATGAAAGATGGCAAGTTGAAGGGGAAGGATTTTTTTGACGTGAAGAAGAGTCCGCTGATTACATTTCACTCCACAAAGGTGACGCAGACCGGTCCGGATACGGTAGAGTTCGATGGAGATTTCACAATTCGCGGAGTTACACGGCAAGAAAAGCTGACCTTCAAGATTGAAGGTAGAGGCACGGGCAAGAGCGCGGTCAGCGGCACCATGGCATTTGACCGGAAGCAATATGGAATGGACAGTGGAATTCCGTTTATCAAGATTGCCGATCGCGTCGAAGTTACGGTGGATCTGCAAGGGCGGCGAGTCAGCGGACCGCCGGTGGTTTTCCCGGAATAACTGCGGGATTAAGTCGCCGGTCAAACCAAGCTTGCAAAAATTCCAACAAACGTGGCTAACATGGCAGCTTTTGCTGGTTGTCGGGGGCACTTGGGGGGGACCCGTGATTGCGCGAACATGGCATGGCTGGACGAAGCCGGAAGACGCGGATAAGTACGAGGCGCACTTGCGGCCAGAATTATTGCCGGGCGTGAGCAAGATGAAGGGATTTGCGGGCAGTTATTTGCTGCGGCGCGTGGTAGACGATGAAGTGGAATTTGTGACGATCCTACTGTGGGAATCGATCGACGGAATCAAAGAGATGGCAGGACCGGATTATGAAACGGCAATGATACCGGAGGAGCGGAAGAAGTATTTGAAGCGGTTCGATGCGAAGGCTGCCCATTTCGAAGTGGTGGAAAAGCGGCCGTAACAAAATAGAGCGTGAGCGTTTCTAGTCAGCGGTTTGTTTTTTCGCCATCGGACGCAAGTCAAAATTCCGCATCAGCCGGTGTAAATAGTTCGCGTGCACGCCTAAAAGTTTCGCGGCCTCGGTGACGCTACCGCCGGCTTGATCAAGCGAACTCAAGATCAATTGTTTTTTTAGGTTGCGAACGGCTTGGTGATACTTTGCGGGAACTTGGGGAGTACTCCTGGCAGTCTCCAGAATCGTTTCCGGTAGATCCTCAAGCAAAATCCTGTCGGAGGAACCGATCACCACGGCACGCTCCAGAGCATTTTCGAGTTCGCGAATATTTCCGGGCCAATCGTATTGAGCGAGACAAGTCATAGCTTCGCGAGAAATACCGAGAACATTCCGATTGCAGCCCCTGGCGTGGCGGGCACAAAAATATTCCGCGAGCGCGAGGATGTCTTCAGGATGCTCGCGTAGAGGCGGGATGTTGAGTGGAATAACGTTCAGACGATGAAAGAGATCGGAGCGGAATTTGCCCTCGCGCGCCGCCGTCTGCAAATCCTTGTTGGTCGCGGCCACGAATCGGACGTTGATTTTGATGGGCCTGGTTCCACCGACGCGCACAAACTCCCTTTCCTGCAGGACCCGCAAGAGTTTGGCCTGCAGGACGAGCGACAACTCTCCAATTTCATCAAGAAAGATCGTTCCGCCTTCAGCCACTTCCAAAAAACCTTTTTTCTGTCCAATGGCGCTGGTGAAAGCGCCTTTTTCGTGGCCGAAGAGTTCGCTTTCCAGCAAAGACTCTGTGATGGCCGCGCAATTGAGGGCAACGTAGGGTTGATTCTTTCTCAAGCTGTTCTTGTGGATGGCGGCGGCAGCCAATTCCTTGCCGGTTCCGCTTTCGCCGTAAATCAAAACGGTGGAATCGGTAGGAGCGACCCGCTCGATGAATTGATAGACCTCGCGCATGCGGGGACTGTTGCCGACCATGCCGTGAGTGAGAGTAGCTGCGGCGCGGAGGCGTTGATTTTCGTTTCCGAGAAGTTCGAGTTGGCGGGCGTTCTCAAGGGCAACCACCGCGAGGGCGGCGATGGCAGTAAGTAACTGAAAGTCGTCTTGAGTGAATGTTGTGGAAGGCTCGCCAGATTCGAGGTACACGAGGCCGAGCTGTTTATTTTTGAGAGTGAGAGGAACGGAAAGAAGCGCTGGCCTCGAGAGATTCTCAACGGAATCAGAGGAAGTCGCGCTGCGATGGCCGCCACCGCCGTCCAGCAGTGAGACGCCGTCTTCGATAACGCGCTGCACGATTCCGCGATCAATGTTCACGAGATGGTCGGGGCCGAGAACGCGGTCCCAAGAGACCTGGGCACGAATTTCACAGGAGTTGGCTTCGGTAAGCAAGATGGCGCCGCGTGCGGCGGGGATTACATCGAAGATGGCGCCGAGCAAGAGCCAAGGAAGCGATTCTTCGTCACGCAGAGAACCAATCACCCGGCAAATCTGCAGAAGTACGCCGAGATTGCGCTCAAGCCGCGCCGACTGTGGAAGCGATGCAAGCGAATTGGGATCCAGCGTGAGGAATTCAGCGGATTGGAATTGCAACGTTGCCGGCTGCGAAGGTTCTGCTTCGACCAGCTTTCGAGCGACGAAGATCGCTTCTGAATCTTGAGCTGCGACGACGAAGACGGAATTGCCGACTGTCAATTCGTCACCCGGTTTGATCAGGCGTTGCTGCTTGACTGGGATGCCGTTGACGAAGGTGCCGGAATGGCTGTCCAAATCTTTGAGTGTCAGCTGGCCCGCGCTGAACGCAATCACGCAGTGATGAGGAGAAACGGCTGGGTCGTCAAGAGAGATGGTGTTGTCAGAGCGGGCGCCTAGAGTGACTTGCGAATCCAAGGAAAATTCGGACTTGGTTAAAGGACCGCTGATCGCAATGAGCTTGGGTGTCACAAAGAGAGCCAGTGAATTCCGGGCTAGTCGCTCCAGAACAAAAGCCGCGTTGGGAACGCTAGTTTAGCGCTGGGGACGGGGTATTCGCCAGCTTGCGTTTTACGGAGCTATCCGAATGGATAGGCAAGGCTATCCGACAGGGATAAGTTGATGGCAGGCCGTTCGGGGAGCGTCTTACAAGATTGGCCTGAGAATTGGCATAAGTCACGCTTTTTCAGACAGATAAAAGATTTGCGGCGATGTGCGCAAATTCGCGCATTGTGGCATTGCAGCTGCATTTGTTGGAGGCATCAAGCGGTTACAGACTTGGCTGGGGTGACATATGAAATATCAAAATGCTTTCAAGACATTCGCGGTAGTGATGGGATTCGCGGCAATCTCAATCTTGGCGGGATCTGCGCGTGCGCAGGAAATTGAGAATACGCGCTGGGATGACGGCCCAAACGTTGTGCCATATGAACAACCGGCGACGTCGGGGGTCGAGGATACTTACGGAACGGCGGCTGCTGCGGTACCAGCGCGGGAAAGTTCGGCGCCTGTCGTGAAAAAGATCGCTGCTCAGCAGGCTTCTGTCGCAGAGTGGAATATTGCGGAAAATTGGGTCTTCTCCTCGCTGCTGGTGTTCACGGCCGTGATCGCACTTTATGCACTAGCAGAGGCGAAGCGGGCGACGCGCAACTTGGGAGCCCGTAATGGTGCAGGAGGTAACTACACAACTGCGGCGTCGTAGGAGATCCGCGTATCGCTGCAGGAAGAAAACGCTCAAACGAAGAAGGGGCACCCATTCCATATCGTGCCCCTTCATAAAAAAACGAACGTTTTTTTCACCGGGCTGAAAGCGAAGCCCGGTGTTTTTATTTGGCGAGACGAAACTAGCGAGCGGCCATTTACTTCGGCGAGCTGCAAGTATCGCCGCACTTCTGGTTTGCCGGGCTGTAAGCACAGCCTAGTTCGTTTGCCTTTGCGGGCTGTAAGTACAGCCTAGTTCGTTTACCTTTGCGGGCTGTAAGTACAGCCCGCACCCGTCATCGGGCGGTGGCGGGCCGAGCTTTGGCGGCGGCTGCGGCGCTGGCCGGAGTTGTTGCGCCGTTTACGGCTGGCTTGGATTCGGATTGGGACGGTTGCGGCTGGCCGTTAGATTGATTGGCGGCCGGGATTTCCATCTTTTTGCGGATGGCGTTTTCGAGCTTATCGCGGACGTCGGTGTGCTCTTTGAGAAAGACGCGCGCGTTTTCGCGGCCTTGGCCCATGCGTTCACCGCCGTAGCTGATCCAGGTGCCGGACTTTTCGAGAACGCCTTTGTCCACGCCGAGATCGATGAGATCGCCTTCGCGCGAGATTCCTTCACCGTAAAGGATGTCGAATTCGGCTTCACGGAACGGCGCAGCGACTTTGTTTTTTACAATTTTGGCGCGCGTGCGGGAACCTACGACACGATCGCCATCCTTGATGGCTTGAATGCGACGAATATCCACACGCATGGAAGCGTAGAACTTGAGAGCACGGCCGCCGGTGGTGGTTTCCGGGTTGCCGAACATGACTCCGATTTTTTCGCGAATCTGGTTAATGAAGATCAGGCAGGTCTTGGACTTGGAAACGATGGCAGTAAGTTTGCGGAGCGCCTGAGACATAAGCCGTGCCTGCAGACCCATCGAAGGATCGCCCATGTCGCCTTCCAGTTCGGCTTTGGGGACGAGGGCGGCGACGGAGTCGATGACGATAATGTCCACGGCGTTCGAACGGATGAGGGCTTCGGCAATTTCAAGAGCCTGCTCACCGTGGTCGGGCTGCGAGACGAGAAGATTGTCCACGTCCACGCCGAGACGGCGAGCGTAGATGGGATCAAGCGCGTGTTCGGCGTCGATGAAAGCGGCCTGGCCGCCGAGTTTCTGGGCCTCAGCGATGACCTGGAGAGTGAGCGTGGTCTTACCGCCTGATTCCGGGCCATAGATTTCGATGACGCGTCCGCGCGGAAAACCGCCGACACCGAGAGCAGCGTCAATGGAGAGGCAGCCGCTGGGGATGACGTTCACGGGAACAAGAACGTCCTTGTTGCCGAGCCGCATGATGGATCCCTTGCCGTAGGACTTTTCAATCTGGGAGATTGCCGCTTCGAGAAGTTTCGTACGTTCGTCAGACATTAGGCACCTCAATAGAGGAAATTTTATGCTGCTTCGAAACCAGGCGACCGGGGCGCTGGGAGAGCGCGAGGGACGCGTTTACAGCCTGAAAAGATGACCCGTAGCGGATAGTACATATTACCTGTTGATTTATCCAGACGCTACTGAAGCCTTGCTTGGCAAGGCTTCGACCGGAAAAATCCGCCCCCGACCAAGTCGGGGCCGCTACAAAATCGTTCAACGATCGCAACCGTGGGCCGCGGTGTGCTCCTTCAGACGGGCTATGGCCATCGCCATCTGGTCCGCCAGGCGCCTTTCCTCGAGTCTCGTGAGGTTTCGCAACCGGAGCAGGTTACGGAGCCGATCGCGAGCCGCGAGGTATTCGTCTTCGAGCCTAGCACGCTCCGGGCAACATATAGCTAGGGTCGAAGCGGAGCACATGAGCCACCTGTTGAAAACGTCGAAGCAGAAAGTAACAGAGAGGCGAACAAAAGGCAAATACTATTTTCGCTTTAGTTTTGCCCTCTAAGGTTACATTTCCGGATTACGAATAAGTGTAGAAACCGCGGGAGGATTTGCGGCCGAGCCAGCCGGCTGCGACGTATTTTTTGAGGAGAGGGCAAGCGCGGTATTTGGGATCGCCGAGGCCTTCGTGGAGGACGTGGAGAATGTCCACGCAGACGTCGAGGCCGATGAAGTCGGCGAGTTCAAGCGGGCCCATCGGATGGTTCATGCCGAGTTTCATGACAGAGTCCACGGCTTCGGGAGTGGCGACACCTTCCATGACGCAGTAGGCGGCTTCATTAATGAGAGGCATAAGAACGCGGTTGGAGACGAAGCCGGGAGCGTCGTTGACGGCTACGGGAGTTTTCCCAAGTTTCCTGGTGAGCTCCATGGTGAGATCGAATGCTGCATCGGAAGTCTGCAGAGCGCGGATGACTTCGACCAGGGTCATGACGGGGACGGGATTCATGAAATGCATGCCGACAAAACGGTCGGGGCGCGAGGTAAGCGCGGCCAGGGTAGTCATGGCAATCGAGGAAGTGTTGCTGGCGAGAATGACTTCGGGGCGGATGACTTTGTCGGCTTCCGTGAGAACGGCGCGCTTGACTTCAAGTTTTTCGGGAACGGCTTCAACCACGAAGTCCGCGGCGGCGATTGCGGAAATGTCGGTAACGGGTTTCAGCCTGGCGAGGACGGCGGGCTTTTCAGATTCGGCGAGCTTCCCTTTTTTGACTTCGCGGTCGAGATTTTTGGAGATAGTGTCGAGAGCACGATCGAGGAAGCGCTGGTCCACGTCGCGGAGGATGACGTTGTAGCCGGCGCGAGCAAAAACGTGCGCGATTCCGTTGCCCATGGTGCCGGCGCCGAGAACGGCGACGGTTTTGATCGAATCTAGAGACATTTTCTCTCCGAAAAACCCACTTAAGAAAAACATTCCGATCGGCCCGAGGTCAAGCCGGGAGGCGGTTCCTAGTCCTCTTCCAAATCGTTGCGATCCGCTTCTTATCTGGTGCAGCTGTTCCGTAGCCCCGATCGAGATAGTTGCCCGAATGAAAATGGAGCTGAACTTAAAAGATGGCTTCGGGCTGAGCTCCTCACTGAAGTGAGCTCGAGTCTCGGCGATACCGAGAGCCTTGGGGGACTCTTTCAAACTGTTTCTGGGAATCCCGTCGCCATATTTCGGCGCTTCCTAGAAGCGGACAGAACATGACAGCGGGAGTCTACTACAAACTAACTGAGTGTCAGCCAAGCGGCGATGGTGGCTAGTTTTTCGTCAGCGGTCCAGGGGGAGCCGAGGGGCTTGCCGAGAGTCGCGATTAGTTGAGTTAGTTTGGCGGGAGTGTGCCGGAGAGAGGACGAAGCGGTGGCCAGAAGGTCGCGTTCTTTCAGTTTGTTTACCGGGAGATTGGCGCGAGAGCAGGCGTCGAAGAGAGCATCGCGGAAGAATTCGCCGTCGGCGGTGTGAATGATGGAGTGGGAGGCGAGAATTTTGGGGAGTTCTGGAAGCGGTCGCCCGGAGGCCATGAGCAGCGCCGTACGAGTTATCTTAAAACCTTGTTGGGCGACTTCGGATTGTGCGGTTCGGATTGCCGCGAAGGCCAGGCGGCGGGCATCTTTTCGTTGTTGAGCGAGGAAGATCTTTGCTTCGTCGAGCGTCATCTTTTCGGCCGTATGGTAAGGCTGGCGGAAGGTGTAGCTGAACGTTGCGACGAGATGCGGGCGCTGGCGGACCAGGATGACTGGCTGACCTTTCTGTATCGCAACGGCGACGAGGCAAGTCCAACCGGAGTGGACGCGAAAGCCGAAGGCGGCGGGCTGCATGAAACCTCCAGAAGGGACGGAAGTAGGGTTAGGTAGAGGAGGTTAAGCAAGAAGAGAATGAATGTGCAGGACGCTGGCAGTCAAGAAGAGATTAAAGTTCACCACCGAGACACATAGTCACAGATTCAGAGAAAAAATGTGCGGAGCCGGGCTGAAGGCCGGCACCAGGTGTGGATGAATGCAGCGGCTTTACGGCGCGGCGTTGAGTTCCCTATAATCGCAGCGCGACGGATGATGACGGTTGGAGGCTGAACCTTGCCGGTCGGAACACCATTTCATGAACGGACGTTGGCGCTGTGCGAGAGCCTGAATTACCGGGAGTGGTCGGGCTACTACACGGTGAGTGTGTACGAGATGCACCACGAGCACGAGTACAACGCGATCCGGAACTCGTCGGCACTGATTGATATTTCGCCGCTATACAAGTACCGGGTGACGGGCCGCGATGCGACGAAGCTGGTGAACCGCGTGATTTGCCGTGACATTAATAAGGTAGCGGTGGACCAGGTGATTTACTGCTGCTGGTGCGACGGCGACGGCAAAGTGGTGGACGACGGAACGATTACCCGGCTTGGCGAGAACGATTACCGCTGGACGGCCGCCGATCCGAGTTTGCGGTGGTTCCAGCAGAATGCGCTCGGGCTCGATGTGCAGATCGAGGATATTTCGGAGAAGGTAGCTGCACTGGCACTGCAAGGGCCGACGTCCGGGAAGCTTTTGTGCGCGGCGGCGGATGCCAATGTGGCAAACCTGAAATATTTTCGGGCGACACATGGAACGATTGCCGGAGTGCCGGTGGACATTTCGCGGACGGGTTACACGGGCGATCTTGGTTATGAGATTTGGGTGCCGTGGAATGATGCGGTGAAGGTTTGGGACGCGTTGATGACGAAAGGCAAGCCATTCGATATTCACGCGGCTGGAATGATTGCGCTGGATATCGCGCGGATCGAAGCGGGATTGATTTTGATTGAAGTGGATTACACGTCGAGCAAGAAGGCGTTGATTGCTTCGCAAAAATTTTCGCCGAGCGAGATTGGGTTAGCGAAGCTGGTGGATCTGAAGAAAGCGAATTTTGTGGGACGGGACGCGCTGGCCGCCGAGGTGAAAAAAGGCGGGGCGGAACGGGCGCTGGTCGGTATTGAGATCGACTGGAACGAAGTGGAAGCGCTATACGAAAAAATCGGGATGGCGCCGCAGGTGCCGGGCATGGCGTCACGAACGGCGGTGCCCGTGTATCGCAGCGGGCGACATGTCGGCAAAGCGACTTCGACGACGTGGTCTCCGACGCTGAAAAAAATGATTGCGCTGGCAACGGTGACCCGCGAGCACTCAGCGGTCGGGACGATGCTGCATATGGAAATGACGGTGGAAGCAGTGCGGCATACCGTGGCGGCGAAAGTTGTGGCGCTACCGTTTTTCAATCCGGCGAGGAAGATGGCTACGCCGGTGGCGTGATTCGAAATAAAGTACGAATAGAGTTTTGCCGGCCGGGGCGAAGGTTGCTCGGGCCGTTTGTTTTTCCGGCGGACTGGACGGGTAGGTGCGGGAGAATATTCCAAGCCGGACTGCGATGCGCGTGGCGATGCGGCGCGCGGCACACCAAGTATTTGATGTGCCGAAGGTGTTGGACGATCCGTTAGCGCTGCTAATTGCGGGTGAGGCTGCGGAGACGATCCAAGCTGCGGCGGACAAACACCAGTCGCGGTTCGGGAAAAATATGCGGGCGTTTCTGGTGGCGCGCAGCCGGTTTGCGGAAGAGCAACTCGCGCGCGGACTAGCGGCGGGTGTTGAGCAATACCTAATTTTGGGAGCGGGGCTCGATACTTCGGCGTACAGGGGAGCGGTAGCGGAGTCGGGAGTGCGCGCGTTCGAAGTGGATCATCCTGCGACGCAAGCATGGAAAAAGCACCGGCTCGCCGAGGCGAAAATTGCGATTGCAAAAAATGTTCGGCACGTGGCGGTAGACTTTGAAAAGCAGAGCTTGCCGGAAGAACTAGCGGCGGCGGGATTCGACGTTACACGAAAGACTTTTGTCTCGTGGCTGGGAGTGATTCCGTACCTGACGCGGGAAGCCGCAGCGAGCACTTTTCGGTTCCTGGGGAATTTGCCGACGGGAAGCGGAGTGGTGTTCGACTACGCGGTGGCGAAATCGACGTTGAGCTGGCTGGAGCGAATTGCAGTGGAAGCGTTGGCGCGGCGTGTGGCAACGGCGGGCGAGCCGTTCCGGTTGTTTTTTGAGCCCGCAGAGCTGGATGAATTTTTGAGAAAGCGGGGGTTTGTCCGGATCGAGCAGATTGGTTCAACTGAGATTAACGAGAGATATTTTCGCGGACGCGCAGACGGGTTGAAGGTGGTAGGCGGAGTCGGGCGAATCGTGGCGGCGTGGACGTGAAGTCCGCAGTCAAAGCTGCGAGGCTACTTTTCGGAAAAGGCTTGTTCAGCAGCGAGTACTGCGTCGAGCGTGGAGCGGTCGAGGAGTTTGCCGTGAAGGATGACGGCGTGGATTTTTTGGGTGTTGCCGATGTCGTCGAGTGGATTCGCGTCGAGGAGCAAGAGATCGGCGAATTTCTCTTTTTCGACGGTGCCCTGTTCATCAAAGATGCCCAGAAATTCTGCGGGATTTTTTGTGGCCGCTTGCAGAGCCTGCATCGGAGTCAAGCCGGCCTGGACGAGTAGCGCGAGTTCTTCGTGGAGGCCGGAACCGGGGAAGATGTAGGGAGCGGTAGAATCGGTTCCGGCCATGAGATGGACGCCGGCGGTTTGCATCTGACCGACGAGTTGCATGGACTTTTGCAGTAAGCGAGTGCGGAGTTCGAATTCCTGGAGCGTGGCGTCCTTGTCGCGGTTGGCTGTTCCCTTCTCCCAGGACTTCAGAAAATCACGCGGAACGAATTTTGTGCGCGGATCATGAGAGGGATCGGTTTCGGGTGTCGGGTAGGCGTCGTTCTTCAGCAGGATCAACGTGGGAGTTTGCCAGGTCTGGTTTTGGACAAATCTTGCGATGAGCTTCGCGGCCGCTTCGTCAGAGAAAGTGGAGAGGAGCTGTGATTCGAAAGCAAGCTGGCGTGCGCGGGACTGCGCAGGTGTTTCTTTTTTGCGTGGGACTGCGAACTGCATGGCCATGAGGCGCGGTTCGTTGCTGGAGCATCCGCGAATGACGCCGGTGAGGTGTTCGATACTTTTTTGGCCGGCGTCGGAAGCTTCGGCGGCTGTGACCCGATCCGGGACGTGGCCGACGAAAGGGATGTGTTCCCGTTTTGCGGCAGTGGCGATAGCGAAATAGGCTTCGCGATTGAGGATGGACTGGACCTTGATGAAGTCGACGTGGCGCTGAACAAGTGCGTGGACATCTTCAGTGGCCTGAACAGAATTTGTGACGACCATCGAAGGTTGGAATGATGGCGGGCTGCCGTCCAGGTATGGGCCTGGCGTAAAGATGTGCGGGCCGAGCCGTTTGCCATCCGCGATTTCTTTGCGAAGCGGGAAAATCGATTCGAGGTAGCCGCCCATGTCGCGGACGGTGGTGACCCCATTTGCGACAAGCAGCGGGAGGATGAAGTCGCGGCTGCCGGTAGGCTCACCGGCACCGGTGAGATGAATGTGCGCATCGGTGAGGCCGGGAATTAGAAATCTTCCGGTGGCGTCGAGGATTTCGGCGTCAGCTGGAATGGGAGTTGATGGTGAGGAGCCAATGGCCGCGATGCGATGCTTGGCGATGACGACGGTCATGTCCGGTTGAGCGGGTGAACCTGTGGCGTCGATGACGGTGACATGGGTGATGGCGAGATTGGTTTTTGGAGAGTGGGAACAGGACGCGAGGAACCCGATTACTGCCACAGCGACGAGCGCCCGTGTTCCCGACCAAGGCGGGGCGGGCGGAAGGCGGCCGCTACAAAATCGGATAAGCGAAGTGGAGTGATTCCCAATCATCACTCAACGAGGCGGTTGTATTTTTTCAGGACGGCACGCAACTGATCGTGCGGGAGCGCGATGACTTTGTGATTATCGATGCCGGTCATGGTGTCGGCGGCGACCATGGCGTTGACGATCGCTTCTTCGGTCGCTTGGACCGTGGCGGCAAAAATTGGATCTATTTTTTCGTTAGGCAGCATCTTCAGCTCGACCGTCTTGCTTTGATTGCTGGCGCCGGAATTTGCGGTAGAGAAGGCGATGAAGATGTCGCCGGAGCCATTGCCGGAAAGACTTCCAGTGCGGCCAAGTCCGAGCGTGGCGCGGTGCGCGAGCCGCTTCAACTGATGAGCGAGGAGCGGAGCATCCGTGGCGATCACAATGATGATGGAGCCGCGCTCGTCGCTACTGAATGACGCATCAGAGTACGCGGGCTTTTCCGGAATTTCCGCGCCGACGGGAACTCCAGCAATGCGCAAGTTCGGACGGCGTCCGTAATTGCATTGCACGAGCACTCCGACGGTGTAGTTCGTCCCGTTCACCTTTGTGACGCGCGAGGAAGTTCCGATGCCACCTTTAAATTCGTTGCAGATCATCCCGGTGCCGCCACCGACGCTGCCTTCCTCGACCGGTCCGGCATGCGCGGAATCGAGCGCCTGGAATGCGTGCTCGGGTTTCACGTGGAATCCGTTGATATCGTTCAGCCAGCCATCCCAGGTTTCAGCGACAACCGGCAGGGACCACCAATCATCGTCGGAGCCAATTTTCTTATGCTGTAGGATCCATTGGATAACCGAGTCGCGAACTACGCCCACGCTGTGTGTGTTGGTGATCATTACAGGGCCGACGAGAAATCCGGACTCTTCCACCCATGTAGTGCCAGTCATTTCGCCATTGCCATTTTGCGAGTACCAGCCGGCGAAAACCGCATCGTCGAAATTTCTTCCGCGCGGCAGGACGGCAGTGACGCCGGTTCGAACCGGGCCTTTGCCGACAATGAGCTTCCCTTCTCCCGAAATAAGCGTGGTGTGACCGACCATGACGCCAGAAACATCGGTGATGCCGTTAAGTTTCCCGGGAGTGCCGTCAAAAGGAACGCCGAGATCGCGTGCGCGAGGTTTTTTGGGAGCGGCTTGCTGTGCATCAGCTACAAATGCAGCAGAAAGAGGGGCAAGAAGCAGAATAAGTATAGAAACCAACTGACCGGGGCGATTGCGGAGCAAAAGATTTTCTCCAGACAGCGATTAAGAATTCACTGCAAATAGGAATGAAAGCAGTGTAACGCAAGTCAGGACGGGAAAGTTTCCGCCAGAGCGAATGCTAGTGCGTCGGCGATTTGCGCGGATTCCTGGGCGGTGATGATAAAAGGCGGAGCGAGGAGGAGGTGGTCGCCGCAGAAACCGTCGAGGCAACCCTGGGAAGGATAGGTGAGGACTCCGCGCTTGAGGGCGGCTTGGCGGATTTTTTCGGCGATGTTGGTTTCTTTGGGAAACGGCTGGCGCGAGGATTGGTCTCTTACGAACTCGATGCCGAGGAGTAGTCCGAGACCACGGATATCGCCGACGTGAGGATGTTCGGCGAGTGGGGCGAGCGAGGCGCGCAGTTGCTCCGAGGCAGGCACGACCCGTTCGAACAGTTTGTGCGTCTGAACATAATCAAGCACGGCATTGCCTGCGGCGGTGGACACGGGATGCGCTTGATAGGTAAATCCGTGCTGGAATGTGCCGGTGCCGCTGGCGAAGGCTTGCGCCACTCGCGCAGAGACTAGCACTGCCCCAAGAGGTGCGTACCCGCTGGCGACCCCTTTACCGATGAGGATGAGGTCGGGTTCGACGTTCCAGCGGTCGACGGCGAAAATTTTTCCGGTGCGGCCCATGCCGGTCATGATCTCGTCGGCGATCAAGAGAATTCCCTGCTGACGGCAGATTTCGGTGATGCGCTCGACGTAACCGTCTGGTGGTACGGCGGCGCCGAGAGTCGCGCCGACAACGGGTTCGAAGATGAACGCCGCAGCCGTGGCAGGGTCGGTTGCGTTGAGAACGGTCGAGAGATCGTCCGCACAAGCGACGCGGCAACCTGGGTAAGTCAGTTCGAACGGACAGTGGTAGCAGAAGCACGGAGCGATGTGACCCCACTCGGAGAGAAGCGGAGCGTAGGGCGCGCGACGGCCGACATTGCCGCTGACCGACATGGCACCGAGCGTGCTGCCGTGATAGCTCTGACGGCGAGATAGGACGCGGTAACGGGACGGTTGGCCGGACTCGAGATGGAACTGGCGAGCGAGCTTGATCGCGGTTTCCGTGGCTTCCGAGCCGCCGGAAGTGAAATAGACGCGGCCTCCATTACGGAAATTCGCCGGTGCGAGTGCGAGCAGGCGCGCAGCGAGTTTTTCAGCGGGCGCTGAATGAAATTGAGTAGTGTGAGCGAAGGCCACTTGCCCGGCTTGCGCGGACATGGCAGCGGCGATTTCTTGAACGCCGTGGCCTATGCTGACGACGGCGGCCTGACCGGAAGCATCCAGGTAACGGCGACCGTCTGACGCGGTGATGACGGAGCCTTCGCCGCGGATGGCGGTGACAAAGTCCTTGCGAAAGTTGCGCGGGAAGAGTGCGGAAGGGTTGGACATAAAGATGATTGGGAAATTCTAGCAAAGACGGGAGCACAAGCCGAAGCGAGTTGGGAATGTGTTACGCTGACGCGGCAATTTTTGGAGGAATGTTCATGCGGAAGTTGAGTTTTGCAGCGCATTTCGCGGGAACGATCGCGGTCGTTCTTTTGGGATTGAGCGGAACAAGTGCC
Source organism: uncultured Acidobacteriota bacterium (assembly GCA_963781385.1). Taxonomy (GTDB): domain Bacteria; phylum Acidobacteriota; class Terriglobia; order Acidiferrales; family UBA7541; genus Acidiferrum. The sequence goes on from CAWAFN010000002.1 coordinate 524,291, forward strand.
AACGGTCAAGCGCAGACCGCAGTCAAACTGGAAGTGGATTTGCGGGATGCGACCAAGCGCGTTTTTCATTCAAAGATGGAATTTCCGGTGACGCCGGGGCCATTGACGCTGGTGTATCCAAAATGGATTCCGGGGGAGCACTCGCCAACCGGAGCGATCGTGGATGCGACGGGGCTGCACTTTCGCGGAAACGGCAAAGAGATTACCTGGCGCCGAGACAGCGATGACATGTACGCCTTTCATTGCGACGTTCCAGGGGGAGTGACGATGCTCGAAGCGACGCTCGATTACCTGCTGCCGGCGGGAGAAAGTGCGGCGGGAGTGCCTTCGGCCAGCGCGCAACTCGCGGTGCTGCCATGGAATTTGGTGGTGTTGTATCCCGCAGGGACGAAGTCGGATGACGTGAAATTCTCGGCAAGCATACGAGTGCCGGAGGGTTGGAAGTACGTGACAGCGCTGGAGCCGGCAGCGAACAAAAAGACCGCCGATGGCGCAACGCAGTTCGAAACGGTTTCGCTTACAACGCTGATCGATTCGCCGTTGCTGACCGGCGCGTTTTTCAAAACATACGACCTTTCGCCGGGGCAGAATCCAGGACATCGGCTGAACATTGCGGCAGACAGCGCGGTAGCAACGAAGTTGACGCCAGATCAATTACAACATTTTCGGCAATTGGTAGCGGAGACGGGAACGCTTTTTGGGGCGCGGCATTACCGGCACTACGATTTTTTGCTGGCACTGACGGACCACCTAGTGCCGAACGGGCTCGAACACCATGAATCGAGCGACAACCGCGCGCCGGAAAAAACGATGCTTGATCCGGATGTGCTGGAGACCCAGATGGATTTACTGCCGCACGAATTTTTTCACTCCTGGAACGGCAAATACCGCCGTCCGGCGGGCTTAGCGACTCCGAATTATCAGGAGCCAATGAAGGGTGACCTGCTGTGGATCTATGAAGGGTTGACGCAATATTACGGCGTCATGCTGGCCGCGCGGAGCGGATTCTGGACGGCTCCGGAACTTCGCGAGACGTTGGCGGCCACAGCCGCCTACTTAAACGAACGGCCCGGAAGAACTTGGCGGGACCTGGAAGACACGGCCATCTCGGCGCAACTGCTTTACACAGCGCGACCAGCGGGCGCGTCGTGGCGGCGCGGAGTGGACTACTACGACGAAAGCACGTTGCTATGGCTGGAAGCCGACACGATTCTGCGCCGCGAGACCAAGGGGAAAAGCTCCCTGGACGATTTCTGCAAAAAATTTCATGGAACGGAAAATGGCGTGATCAAGGTTTTGCCGTACACGCTCTATGACGTGGTGGCGACGATGAATTCGATTGCGCCGTATGAATGGAAAAAATTTTTCGAAGACCGAATTCATTCGCACGGACCTGGAGCGCCGTTGGGAGGAATCGAAAACAGCGGCTGGAAATTGTCGTATAGCGAAATCATCAACGATCACATGCGGTCGCTCGAAGAGACGGATCATGTGGTGGACGTGTCGTTCTCACTCGGCTTCAGCGTGCACGGGCCGGGCGGCGAGGATGGCAGCACGGTGGTTGACGTGATTCCAGGAACCCCTGCAGCCAGGGCTGGAATCGCTTCGGGGATGAGACTGCTCGCGGTCAATGGCCGGCGTTGGTCACCGGACGGTTTGCGCGAAGCGATTCGTGGTGCAAGAAATTCGAGGGACCCGATTACATTGCTCCTGGAAAATCAGGATTATTTCCAGACCTTCGCAGTGGACTATCACGGCGGGGAGCGATATCCACATCTGGAGTCCACGCATACGTCGGATGTATTGAGCGAAATTGCAAAGCGGCACGCTGCGGAAGTGACGAAATGACGAGGAGCGCAATGAAGACGAAGATTTCTGGCAGAGTATCGATCTGTGGGCTGTTGATTATCGCTGTAGCGGCTCATGTGGGCGCTGGCGCCCGGCCAGCGGTTGCACAAGACACTTCTGGGAAAGACATTTCGAACAACGGCCCGAGGCGCGCGATCACCTTTGACGACTTGATCGCGATGCACCGCTTGGCCGAGGCGGAACTTTCTCCGGACGGAAAGTGGGTGGTCTATTCGGTCACGACGCCAGATCTTGATGCGAACCGGAATGCCACGAATCTGTGGATGGTGCCGGCAGCGGGCGGAGACGCGATTCAATTGACGCGAACTGGAAAAGATTCCTCGCCGAAATGGTCGCCGGATGGAAAAACGATTGCGTTCTTGTCTTCGCGCGGCGGCGATTCGCAGGTGTATCTCTTGTCGATGGATGGCGGCGAAGCGCATCCACTGACCAAGCTTTCGACCGGCGCGGACCTGGTCAAGTGGTCGCCGGATGGGAAGATGATCGCATTCACTTCATCGGTGTATCCCGATTGCGTGACTCGGTCCGCGGGTTCGCTCAACAACGATGATGGTTGCAACAAGAAACGGAACGAGGATAAAGAAAAGAACAAGGTGAAGGCGCACGTGGCGGAGAACCTGCTGTACCGCCACTGGACGCACTGGAACGAATCAGGCCGGGCGCACTTGTTCGTGACGCCGAGCGATGGCAGCGGCGAAGCTAAGGATTTGACCGCTGGGACGAATTACGATGTGCCTCCCGACCAGCGCGGAGACGATAACGACATCAATTTTTCTCCTGATTCAAAGGAGATCTGCTACACCGCAGTCGCCGACAAGATGGAAGCGACGAGCACAAACGGCGACCTCTTCATCGTTCCGGTAAGTGGAGGAGAGCCCAAGAAAATTACCTCGCAGCCCGGATTCGACGGGAATCCAGTGTATTCGCCGGATGGAAAATACATTGTGTATCACGCCCAGTTGACCGCGGGATACGAAGCGGACCGCTGGAGAGTGATGTTGTACGACCGTGCGGGCGGAAAGAGTGAAAATCTGACTGAGACGTCGTTTGACCGGAGCGCGGCGGGTTTCGCGTGGTCTCCCGACAGCAAGACCGTTTACTTCAATGCAGAAAACGAAACGCAAGTACCGGTTTATTCGATGGCGCCGAGACTCGGCGCTGTTCCAAAGAAAGTGGTGGATGGATTTAACAGCGCGATGCAACTCAGCGCCGACGGCAAAACCCTTTTGCTCACGCGGTCCAGTCTCACCATGCCGTCAGAACTTTTTGTCGCTTCGAGCGACGGTACCGGGTTGAAACAAATCACGCATGCAAACGACGCGACTCTCGCGAAAGTGGAGCTGAACGCGCCGGAGACGTTTTGGTTCGAAGGGGCGGAGGGCACGCGAGTACAAGCGATGCTAATCCGGCCGCCACAATTTGACGCAAAGAAAAAGTATCCGATGTTGGTCCTGCTACACGGCGGGCCGCAAACCATGTGGGGCAACTCGTGGGGTTATCGCTGGAACGCGCAAGTTTTTTCCGGGGCAGGTTACGTCACCCTGATGATCAATCGACGGGGCTCGACGGGCTACAGCCAAAAGTTTACCGACGAGATTACGAACGATTGGGGTGGGAAGGCATACGTTGACGTGATGAAGGGCGTGGACGCGACGCTCGCGAAATATCCGTTCGTGGACGGAACAAAGATGGCGGCGGCTGGCGGTTCCTATGGCGGCTATCTAGCGGATTGGATCGCCACGCACACCGACCGCTTCAAGGCAATCGTCAGTCATGCAGGAGTGTACGACAAGGTGTCGATGCTGGCGACGGAAGAGCTATGGTTCGAAATTCACGACATGCAGGGTACGCCCTGGTCGAATCCCGAGAGTTACCGCAAGTGGGCACCAGTCACGTACGCTGGCTCGCTTGGAAAGTACAAAACGCCGACGCTGGTGGTTGCGGGTGAGCGCGACTACCGCGTGCCATACACACAGTCGTTGGAGTTTTTCAGCGCATTGCAGGTTCAAGGCGTGCCATCGAAGCTGGTGGTGTTCCCCGACGAAGGGCATTGGGTTCTGAAACCGCTCAACAGCCAATTTTGGTACAAGACATTTCTGGATTGGGTCGACAAGTACACAAAGTAGCCGCCCTGCCGCGTAACGGTAAATTCGATTTGAGCAAAAAATTCAAGCGAGTAGTTTGTTGAGCGCTGTACGCGCAAAGCGAAAGAGATAGAAGAGCAGAAACGCGCAAAGAATGAGCAATACCACCACGACGACGATGGTTGCTACAGGATGGACGGTGGTAAGCCAGGTCAACCACACGGCGAGCATGTCTTCGCCGAAACTCAGCACCCAATTGCTGAAAGGTTCAGGAACCGTGTTGACCGCGGCGCGCGTGGACGCTTTCGTGCTGTGCGACGTAAGCGCGACCCCACCGGCTAGCAGCGCGGCGGCCCAACGCCAGTGCGCAGGCGCAGATGCGGCAGCCCCGTAAGCAATGATCGCTGCCGCAGGCGGACGAATGAAGGTGTGGACCGCATCCCAAATCGTGTCGAAGTACGGAATCTTGTCAGCAAGGAATTCGATGACATAGAGAGCGATGGCGATTCCGAGAACGATCGGATGCGAAATCATCGCCATATCCGCAGGTAGCTGAATGTATCCAAATCGCTGGAGAAGGCCCAACACCGCGACGGTGGCGTACAGATTCAGCCCTGAGGAGAAACCAGTGCCGAGAGCCATGCCGAGGGTCTGGAGGGGGTTCACAATTTCCGATCATAGCAGGCATGGGAGTACAGCCGATTGCGAAAAATCGGCTGCTTCACATGCAAGTGAGAGCAATCAAGAAAATACGATCGATCACCCGGCTTTTAAGTGAGAACGCCTGGTCCTCGCGTGATTTAGCCGGCTCGCCCGCGCTCTTTGCCGCTTCGGCTTCCAACAACTTGCCGGATTGGATCTCGTAGATAAATCCGTAAACGGGAATCGGTTTGGGAACGTGCGGATGGTTACGAATACGTTCGACGTCTTCAACAACGGACTGCTTCTGATCCTTGATAGTGAAGTGCAATAAAACGAACGTTCGAGAGTGCATCACCGCGCCGCGTCCGCCGGTTTCAAGTTTCGCGTGCGTGCGAGTGCTAGTAAGATGTCGGCGAGGAAAAAACAATTGTTTCTACGCGTTTGGATTCTTGCTTTCACATTTTTCTTGCTCCGGCCCGAGCCGGCTCGTAGCGAAGAGGTTTCCTCGCCAAACGGAAAACTGACGATGGCGATCGAAACAGTTCCTGCCGCGCCGAACGCAAAGTCCGAAAAACTTGTGTATCGCGTTGCGTATAACGGAAAACCACTGTTGGAGCAATCGGGTCTGCGGCTCGAACTCGAGGGTCAGCGTGCTCTGGGTAGCGATGTGAAAATTATCGGTGTCGACCGCTCCCAAGGTGAAGACTCGTATAAATTGATCACCGGAAAGACCAGCGAGGTCCACGATCGATTCAACGTGCTGCGAATCGATTTGCAACAGGCAGGAATTCTGACGCTGAGATTCTCAATCGAAGCTCGCGTCTTTGATGATGCCGTTGCGTTTCGCTATGTCGTTCCGGATCAGACGGCAATCCGCAATTTTCGGCTAGCAAAAGAAAGCACGGAGTTCCGAATCGCCAAAGATGCGACGACCTACGCTCTGGAATTGCCTAATTTTCATTCGATGTATGAGAGCGAATACATCAAGCTGCCCATCAGCGCGTTTTCCAATCAGGGTGGCGTTGCGAGCAAAGTCCTGATCGGATTGCCGACATTGATGGAAGTGCCCGGAGTGGCCTGGATGGCGATCAGCGAAGCCGATCTTCGCGACAACAGTTCGATGTATTTGATGAATACTTCGGGAAGTTGGCTTGGTCACTGGTTCGAATCGGTGCTCGCGCCGTCGGACGAAGATCCGAACGTAATCGTGAAGAGTACCCTACCCCATCATTCGGCGTGGCGAGTGCTATTGGTCGGAGATCAGCCGGGCAAGATCGTTGAATCAAACGCAATCACTTCGCTGAACCCGGAAACGAAGATTGCGGACACCTCCTGGATCAAAGCGGGAAAAGCTTCGTGGGACTGGTGGAGCGGCAGCATGAACGCCGAAGGAAAATCTTCGTTCAGCACGGACACGATGAAGTATTACGTGGATTTCGCGGCGAAGTCCGGGCTGGAGTACATGCTCGTGGATGCGGGATGGTCCGAGCCCAACGACATCACCAAGATGAACGGAAAAGTGGACATCCCTGAGCTGGTGAAATACGCCGCAGCGAAGAATGTGAAGATCTGGATCTGGCTCTACTACCGCTCGACGGATGCGCAGATGGAAGAAGCGTTCCCGCTCTACGAAAAGTGGGGAGTGGCGGGATTGAAGATCGATTTCATTGAGCGCGACGACCAGCGCGGGATAGATTTTTACTACCGCACCGCGGAACTGGCGGCGAAACATCACCTGATGGTGGATTTCCATGGAGCAACGAAGCCCAGCGGATTGGAACGCACGTATCCGAACGTGATGGGATATGAAGGCGTGCTGGGAATGGAACAGTCGAAAGCTGGGATGCGGGACAATCCGGAAAACCACACAACACTTCCCTTCACGCGCATGCTTGCGGGACCGATGGATTACACGCCGGGCGCGTTTCGCAATGTAACTCGCGACGAATTTGTACCGCGCTCTGATTTGCCGGTGGTCATGGGAACGCGAGCGCACCAACTGGCGATATACGCAATCTATCAGGCGGCGATTCAGATGGTTTCGGATTGGCCGAAAGCGTATGAAAACGACCCGTCATTTGAATTCATAAAAGCAGCTCCGGCGACCTGGGATGAAACGCGCGTCTTGAATGGGCGTCCGGGAGAGTTTGTTACGATTGCCCGCAGGCGCGGCAAAGAGTGGTTTCTTGGAAGCATCACGAACTGGACAGCGCGAGAGATCGATCTGCCGCTTAATTTTATCGGCACGGGGAATTTTGTTGCTGAAATCTATTCTGACGCATCCGACTCGGACACGCACCCAACGAACGTGCATATTGAAAAGAAAACCGTCGATCGCAATGCGCACTTGAACGTAAAGCTTGCGCCTGGTGGCGGATTCGCTGTGCGCTTCACGCCCCAGCAATAGGCCCGGTCTAGCAACAATACTGTCGCAATTATTCTCGAAGCGGAAAAGAGGATCGATGAAACTTGGCAAGCTTGCTCTGGCAATGCTCGCTTTGGCACAAATTTCGACTGCCCAGTCTGCGCCGGAGACGTTCTACAGCGCGCCACCAACAGACGCGCCGGAACTTGCTGCGCGCGGACCGTTTTCCGTCGGCGTTCGAACGATTGAGATCAAGAATCCGGGCCAAGTGGACATTTTGAATTTCGACAAGGCAACTGGAAAAGCGCCGACATACGATCGGCCGCTGAAGATCGAAGTGTGGTATCCGGCGACGATTCCGAGCGGTGCGACGGAGCAGACCGTATATGAAATGGCGTTCCCGCGCGGCGGAGCGGGGTTTGCGGGCATCCCAAAAACGATTCACATCTCCGGCAAAGCGTTGCGGGATGCGCCGCCGGTAAAAGGTAAATCGTACCCGCTGGTGATTATCTCCCACGGATTTCCGGGCTCGCGATATTTCCTGACGTATCTTTCCGAGAATCTCGCCTCGAAGGGATATGTGGTCGCTGCAATTGACCACACCGACTCCGTTTTCGGCGACGAAAAAGGCTTTCAGAGCACGTTACTGAATCGCGCGAACGATCAGCTGTTTACGATTGGCGCGCTGGAAGAATTGGCTACGCCTGCCGACAACTTTCTGAATGGCATCCTCGACGGTTCAAAAGTTGCCATTGTCGGATATTCGATGGGCGGTTATGGAGCGCTCGCGACCGCCGGAGCAGGCTACAGTGCGAAGTCCATGGGACACGGATTTGTGCCCGGAGGATATTTTGGCGATTGGGAAGCAGGCAGCGCGAAATATCAGGTTCGTTTGCGGAAAGAAGTGAAGGCCGTGGTGGCCATCGCGCCTTGGGGTGAGCAGCCGCCTTACAGCTCGTGGGATGCTGATGGCCTAGCGGGAATCCGCATTCCGATGTTGATGATCGCAGGAGACCAGGACGATGTTTCTGATTTTGCGAATGGCATCAAGCCGGCGTTCGAGAAATCCGTAAATTCCGACCGCTGCATGCTGGTGTACGAGAATGCACGGCACAACGTTGGCGGAAACCCGGCGCCGTCTGAAGCGCTGGGAAATTTTGTGACTCGTGAATTTTTCGAAGAGCCAGCGTGGCGGAAAGAGCGGATTACGGCAATCAATCAACATTTCGTGACGGCGTTTCTCGATCTGGAACTGAAAGGTGACGAAAGCAAACGCGCGTTTCTGCACGTTGCTCCCGAGCGTTCGAACGATGGGAAGTGGCCGCTAGCCCAGGGCCAGTCCGTCGGAGCGAAATTTAGCGAAGGTGCGGACTACTGGAAAGGCTTCCAGCGCCGCTGGGCCGTTGGGCTTGAAATGCACTGTGCCGCCGCATCTCACTGACAAATTCGGTCGAATTTCTTCAGACTGAGCGGTAGCGGGCGCCAGCTTCACTTCCGCGGCTCCGAGAATGTGGTGCGACTTCTTGTCTTGCACGAATACTACCACCCGCAAGTTTTCTTTCTTCCAGGATGACTCGAATTTTGCTGTCGGAGTAGCGGAAAACGGTCCGTTCTTAGCATGAATGGTGCCGATTTTTTCCAAATGCCGCAGGATTGCGGCGTGTTTCAGTTGTTTTCCGGAATTTTCTCCCGCAGTGACATTTGATTCCCGGCCTGTCTCGGTGACGGCAAGCATCACGTCGGCGGAATCGCCGTTCGAACCATCGGCTGCATTGCTGACGGACACGGAAAAAGCTTGAGATGATTTCTGAACATCGCCGGGCACAATTCTTACACCGAGCTTGGGCTGCCTGGCTGCCGCAGTTACCAGCGAAATAACTTGCGAATTTTTGTTACCCACAACTTCCTGAGTGCCGTCGATCACCAATTGCGGCGTGTAAATGGCATCGTATCTGCGCCCGAAGGTCGTCTGGTAGTCGGATTGTCGCTGGGTCCATTGCGGAGACGAAAATGGATCGCGCCAGCCACCTTCGTTCCAATAATCGACGTGTTCTTCAAACGCGATGATTTCGGCGCCTGGCAAGCGAGATTTTTCCTGCAGCGCAAGAAGCAGCGAATCCGCCGGAGGGCACGAAGAGCAGCCTTCTGCGGTAAAAAGCTCAAGCACGACGGGAGAGGTTTCTTGGGAGTCAGGTTGAGCATTTACGTTCGCGGGCATCGCAACTGCGCTCAACGATCGCGGTAAGTTAGCTGCGGGCAGACCCAGTATGAAAATAGAAATAGCGGCCAACAGGTTTCGAGGACGAAGTTTGTTTAACATCTGCCACCCCACGATTTATCTGTACCGATGCACCAGCGGCCCAATGAGTTGTAAGCACTGGCGATGCAAAGTATTGACCATCATCGCTGTCGAAATGTTCGACAAACTTTGCCCAACCTCGATACACTTGCGCTGCAAAGGCGGAAGCGGAGCGGTGAAGTCCCAGTTAATCTGCACAGCTTCCTTCAGGGAAACGGTCTATGAATGCTTCTGAGTCAGGTGTGGTCCAAAGGCTACCGGGATTCGTCGAAACGGTCATGGTCGGAGGCTTGATCGCCGGTGTTCTTGACGGTCTCGACGCGATCGTTTATTTCCGGTTGGCAATCGGAGCGTCTGCGGTCCGAATCTTTCAGTCCGTTGCGTCCGGCGCATTCGGAGCTGCTGCATTTCAGGGCGGCGCGCGGATGGCATTGTACGGCGTGTTCTTTCACTTTGTCGTGGCGCTGGGCATCGCCGCCGCGTATTTCGTCCTGTGCCGGATCATTCCAGTGATTGTGACGCGGCCGTATCTCTCCGGCACTGTTTTTGGATTGATCGCGTTCGCCGTGATGTTCCAGATCGTTTTGCCACTATCCGCCGTGCGACCCAGGAAAAATCCTATGGGCATGCCGGAATTTCTGAACGAACTCTTCGCACACGTCGTTCTGGTGGGAATACCGATTGCGCTTTGCGCTTATCGTTCGACAAAATCGCGAAATCAATTCTCGACAAGACCCTAAATGCCCTTGCTCAATGAACTGAGACTGTTTCCACCGGACCCTGAGGCACGCGCACTTGCGCAGCGGCTCTTCGCTTCCGTGCGAGATCTGCCCATCGTTAGCCCCCACGGTCACACACAAGCGGCCTGGTTCGCCAAAAATGAACCGTTTCCCGAGCCCGCGAAACTTTTCATTCAACCCGATCACTACATCACGCGGATGCTCTACAGCCAGGGCGTAAGTTTCGAGGATCTGGAAATCGGATCCGCAGAAATCCGCAACCCACGAAAAGTGTGGCGCATCTTCGCGGAACGCTATTATTTGTTTCGCGGGACGCCTACGCGCTTGTGGCTGGATTTTGCATTCCAAGAGCTATTTGGCCTGTCTGAGCGCCTGTCCGCCAAAAATGCGGACCACTACTTCGACGTGATTTCAGAAATGTTGCAGCGCCCGGAATTCCGTCCGCGCGCGTTGTACGACAGATTCCACATTGAAGTTCTTGCGACGACAGATTCTCCGCTCGATTCACTTGCAGAACACAAAACGATACGCGATTCGAACTGGAACGCAAGGATACTGCCAACCTTTCGTCCCGATCCGGTCGTCGATCCGGAATTCGCCGGCTTTGCGCAAAACATCGCGAAACTCGGTGAGCAGACCCACGAAGATGCGTCGAACTGGACCGGGTACCTGAATGCACTGAGAAAGGCTCGTTCACGTTTTCGTGAACTAGGATGTACTGCCACCGATCACGGCCATCCCACGGCGCAGACTGCGAATGTTTCCGCAGCGAAGGCCGCAGAGCTATTCGAGCGAGTAGTAGCCGGTGATGCGAACCGCGCAGAGCAGGAACTGTTCAGAGCGCAGATGCTGACCGAGATGGCGCGAATGAGTCTGGCGGACGGTCTGGTGCTGCAGATTCACCCGGGCAGCGCGCGAAATCACAACCGCAAGTTGTACGAGCAATACGGGCGCGACGTCGGCGCGGACATCCCCACCCCAACAAACTATGTGGACGCTCTGCGGCCGTTGCTCGATCTATTCGGCAACGAGCGCGGCCTCACCATGGTTCTTTTTACGCTGGATGAATCAGCGTATAGCCGGGAACTCGCGCCGCTTGCCGGACACTATCCTTGCCTGCGGCTCGGGCCGCCGTGGTGGTTTCACGATAGCCCGGAAGGCATGATGCGATTCCGCGAGTACGCCACGGAAACAGCAGGCTTTTACAACACTGTCGGTTTCAACGACGACACCCGTGCTTTTCTTTCGATTCCCGGCCGCCACGATGTGGCTCGCCGGATGGATTGTGCGTTTCTGGCAAAGCTTGTAGCGGAACACCGTCTGGATGAAGACGAAGCTATGGAAGTCGCACACGATCTGGCGTACAAGCTCGTAAAGCAGGCGTACAAACTTTAGGGAGTTCGCCATCGCTCAAAGGTCAGCATTGAATCCATCCTCTATAGAAAGCCCTTCGCCTGTCGCAAAGCTCGGCCGCGTTCGCTGGACGATCTGCGCCATGCTCTTCGTAGCAACGTCCATCAACTATATGGACCGGCAGGTAATCGCATTTCTGAAGCCGACCTTGCAACAAAGCATCGGGCTGACGGAAGTGGGGTATGGCAATATCGTTTGGGCATTTCAGATTGCTTACGCATTGGGTTTGCTGCTCGCCGGACGATTTGTCGATAAAGTTGGCACACGCATCGGCTACCTATTTGTAATGGCCACGTGGAGTCTCTCGGCAATGGGCCATGCCCTGGCGAATACCGCGCTCGAGTTTGGTGTCGCACGATTTTTTCTCGGTTTGGGAGAGTCCGGCAACTTCCCGGCCGCGATCAAAACAGTAGCGGAGTGGTTCCCTCAGAAAGAGCGTTCGCTGGCTACCGGAATTTTCAATTCCGGTGCGAATGTCGGCGCAGTTCTCACGCCACTGATTGTGCCGTGGGTAACTCTAAGGTTTGGCTGGCACGCTGCGTTTCTGGTTACTGGAATATTCAGTTCGGTCTGGCTGGTATGGTGGTTCCTGAATTATCGCAGACCAGCCGATCACCCGACTCTTACCAGCTCCGAACTGCGGCACATTTATCAGGAAGCCGCCGAGAATGCCGGGCCGTCAATGCCGTGGCTGAAGCTGGTTGGCTTCCGGCAAACGTGGGGATTCGCTCTCGCGAAATTTCTTACCGATCCCGTCTGGTGGTTTTATCTTTTCTGGCTTCCTTCCTATTTCAGTTCAAAATTCAAATTGGACCTCTCGCATCTCGGTTTGCCTCTCATCGTCATATACAGCGCTTCGTCCCTCGGAAGCATCGGCGGAGGATGGTTGCCGCGCCCGTTTCTGCGCCTGGGTCTTTCCGCTGCGAAGGCCAGGTTGGCGGCGATGTTGTTTTGCGCGATCCTTGTTGTTCCGATTCTGACCGTCGCAAACGTCCAGTCGGAATGGGTTGCCATCGCTCTGCTAAGCCTTGCGGCAGGTGCACATCAGGGATGGTCGGCAAATCTGTTTACCACTACTTCCGATATGTTTCCACGCAGTGCCGTGGGAGCGGTGGTTGGTATCGGCGGAATGGCGGGAGCGGTGGGCGGCGCGCTCTTTGCGTATTTTACAGGTCACGTTCTGCAGATAACGCATAGCTACGGAATTCTTTTCGCAATCGCGTCCAGCGCTTATCTTTTGGCGCTGGTGGTCATTTATTCCCTCACGCGGGGATTGAAGCGCGTGGAGTTGGCGCCATGAGTCTCCATTGCGCGGTCGGCGGTACCGACACCGAGATTTCCTCGCAGCAATTGAAATCGCTGTTGGCAGAAAGCATCGCGAAACTTGGAACCCGCAATCGCGTGCTCGCGGTTCCGCCCGATCATAGCCGTGTCAATTCGCGTGCAGGCGATTTGACCCGCTTTGCGTGGGAATATCTTGGCGAGAAACTGGAGGCTGTCCTTCCGGCGCTCGGCACACATACCGCAATGAACTCGGAACAACTTACGCGCATGTTCGGAAATGTTCCTCAGCACCTTTTTCACGCACACAATTGGCGCACCGATGTAGAGACGCTCGGCGAAGTTCCGGCGGAGTTCATCCACGAGCAGTCGGAAGGAAAGCTGAATTACGCTTACCCGGCGCAAGTTAACCGCATGATTGCACGAGACGGGTTCGATCTGATTCTTTCAATCGGCCAGGTGGTCCCTCATGAAGTGATTGGCATGGCGAACTACAACAAGAATATTCTCGTCGGCACCGGCGGACGCGACGGAATCAATCGCAGCCACTATTTAGGCGCCGTATACGGCATGGAAAGAATTATGGGCCGCGCGGAAAACCCCGTTCGCAACGTCTTGAATTACGCAGCGGAACATTTTCTAAAGAAATTCCCCATTGTGTATGCACTCACCGTCGTCGGACGAAAAAATGACGGATCGCTCGCCGTTCGTGGGCTGTTTATCGGGGACGATGCGGAATGTTTTCACCGCGCCGCGGAACTTTCGCTCAGTGTCAATTTCGAAGTCCTCGACACCGCGATCTCGAAAGCCGTGGTCTTTCTCGATCCGCATGAGTTTCGCAGCACCTGGCTCGGCAACAAGGCTATCTACCGCACGCGAATGGCGCTTGCCGACAAAGCGGAGCTAGTCATTCTTGCGCCAGGCATCAGTACCTTTGGCGAAGACCATGCAATTGACGCATTGATTCGCAAGTATGGATATCGCGGCACTCCAGCAACGCTCGACGCCGTGAACAGGAACCCAGACCTTGCGGATGATCTCAGCGCAGCCGCTCATCTGATTCACGGCTCGTCCGAGGGCCGATTCAAGATCACGCTCTGTCCCGGAAACCTCTCGAAAACGGAAGTGGAAAGCGTCGGCTTCGCGTTCGGCGACCTTGGCGAAACAATCAAGCAATACGATCCGGCGAAGCTCCAGCATGGTTACAATCGAGTCGGCGGCGAAAACGTATTCTTCATCGCAAATCCCGGTCTCGGCCTGTGGGCTTGGCGCGACAAATTGTGAACTGCAAAATGGAATTAATTCATGGAGTGGCAACGATATGACCTCGAATCTCCTTAGTCTTCAGGGCAAAGCAGCGGTAGTGATTGGCGGGACATCTGGAATCGGACGCGCGCTCAGCCTGGGCCTGGCTGATGCAGGCGCGGACACAGTGGCATCCGCTCGCCGCCAGGAACTAGTGGACGAAGTCGCCGCCGAAATCGAGGCGCGCGGCCGGCAGACGGTGCGCGTGTGCTCCGACACGCGCGACCGCAGTTCGCTCGAGAAACTACTTGCCGCCGCCGTCGAGAAACTTGGAAAAGTGGACATCCTGATCAACTGCGCGGGGAAAACCAAAAAGGTCCCGACACTTACCATGCCCGAAGAAGTCTGGAACGACATTCTAGAAACGAACCTGACCGGAACGATGCGCGCGTGCCAAGTTTTCGGCAAGCACATGATCGAACGCGGTGCGGGCCGCATCATTAATATCGCATCGCTTAGCAGCTATGTCGGCTTATTTGAAGTAGCTGCCTATTGCGCCAGCAAGGCTGCTGTCGTTTCTTTAACGCAATCGCTGGCCGTCGAATGGTCCAAACACGGGGTGCTGGTGAACGCTATCGCGCCGGGAGTCTTTCGCACGGCGCTAAATTCGGAATTGCTCGACGGCACGCCGCGCGGGAAAGAGTTTCTGACGCGCACTCCCATGGGACGTTTTGGTAAGACCGAAGAGCTCATCGGCGCGGCAGTATATCTGGCGTCAGACGCAGCATCCTACACGGCGGGTCAGGTCATCGCGGTGGATGGCGGATTTCTCGCCAGCGGTGTCAATCAATAGGCTATCCAGCGCGAATCCCACATATTTATTTTCTCAAATAGATTGTGTTGGCCACGGTGAGACTTCCGCTCGCATCGGTGTTCGTACTACGTTTTCGCCTTGCATCCTTCCGAAGTACACCACCACACAATTTCCCTGTTGCGTGAAGCGGGCGGAATTTTCCGCGTCGGAACGCGCTGCGGAATCGAAGTTGAATGGGTCCGGATCGTTGGATGTCACGTTCAAGTGGCAAAGGTTCGGCAGACGCGTTGATCCGAGGAAAGAATGTAAAAGTGCGGCGAATCTTGAAAGGTCCTGCTCCATGTCAGTCCGTTCAGATTCGTCAGGTATTTGGATTTCGTGCCCAGGTACTCTCCGGCGGCTGCAAGCGAGGCGGTTCGTTTGGTCGGAAACAGCGCTGCGTGCGAATGGTCTCCCCGCAGTCGACGGCGAAGCATACTTCTCCGTCGCGTCCAGCTAAGGACAAGTGGATCGGCCAAAGGCAGACGCCCGGCATTCCGAGGTATCGGGACTCAGAAAGAGAGTTCTGAAGGGTGCGCCCGCGGGCATCGTTCTCCATAGGGCAGCAGGATATAGGAGCGACTTGGCCAATCCAGCATGCCGACCGTGTAAAAAATTTGACGGTTTAAGCTGTTGTCTCAGCTTTCGGGCCCACGAATAGAAAGCCGACGCCTCTGCAATTCGCGCATTCCGTATTGCGGTAATATCCCGTTGCTTGACAGCGCACACAATCGGTCCAATCAAATGGATTGGTCGCAATTGCGATAACGCCATTGCAGCGTTGTTCTCTGCTGGTTTTGCAGCAACGGCCGTTTACGACCCTCAGGTTGTAACCAGCGCCGCCACACTCCGTACAACATGTAACAGGCAATTCTCGCCTCATTGGCTAATGATACGCGCATGCTGATGTGTGCGTCTGCTCGATTCGCGACGCCGTGATTTTTATGGCGTTTTCGCACTCTTTTACCTAGGTAGGACAAAACCGGAATGTATGCCTGAACCGTTTCACGCGCTGGGCGTCAAAGATTGCTATCTTGCAAATATAAGTGTACGCTAACGGACATTAGGTGCTCTCCAGCCTTGGCTGCCACTTATAGAAGAGGCTAGCCTTGCCCACCGTACTTCTCGTTGACGACTCTCCAGTTATTTTGAGAACAGTTCGAGCCATGTTGCTCCAGCACCCTGACATCGATGTGATCGGAGCAGTTCGGACTCTTGGTGAGGCGATTCAGATGAATGAGGCGTTCCACCCGAATGTCACAGTCCTGGATTTGAGCATGACCGAGGGTGAAGAACCAAAGCGCCAAGCGAGCGTGTTGGTCGAAAACAGCAAGACCGTCGTGCTGATGACGCTGCTGGAAGACCAGGATATGAAGCCGTTGCTTGCGGCCATAGGCGTGGCAAGTTGCATCGACAAGATGGATCTTTACTCGGAGTTGCCGAAGTTGATTCGCGATGCCAATCAGAATTCGGTTTAACGTTCATGATGCGATCGAAAGTGTGCTTTCATGCTTCCTCAAGCGCTGTATTTTCGTGTGGCGATAACATTTTTGGATATTGGGATTTTCGCTCGAATCTTTAAGACGCTGGCTCTCGCAGAGAAATTCGCAGCCTTGCAGAGAAAATCGTCATTCGTCGAGTCGGCGACAGTCCTGCCCTTTTCCGTGTGCGTGTAGGGGAGGGGGAGAATTCAAGATGAAAACGGAAAAAGTTAGATGTAAACGATGCGGCACTGAATTCGTTCAACGGTCCCGAACGCGCCTGCTCGAAAGGCCATTTCTGGAGTTGCTTCGATTAACGCCTTTCCGCTGTGATGCTTGTAACAAACGCTTCTTTGCTTGCGTTGATTCATCGCGAATGTCGGGTCATTCAAATCGTGCCTAACGAGTTCCAGCCATAGCGGTGAACTTGAATCGAGTGGTTTGTAAAGCAATGACTACCTTTCAAGCATTCCGTTCTAGTGCAAATCCGTACTGACATCCAAAAAGCCGGTGTTGTATAAACCAGACGTGGATAAGAATTCTCCTCGGCTGTCAGGCTCACTAAAAATCGTTCTCGTATCGGTGTGGGAAGACTTTCTTATGAATGGCTACCGATTCCTCGAACTCGACGGATACGTCTTCCCGGTCACATTGACGATCTGCAATCTCAAACGTGTTGCCCTCAAATTCAAAGGCGTCGTTAGAGATTACGCGCTAACCGGATAACCGGATGACCTGAAAAGCGCTGGTTCGGTAATTCCCACAAATCAGGCACTGGCGGCCGATCGTGATCGATTCGGTTTTGGGGAAGGAAGGCAAATGAGAGAGCGTGCCGTCTGCTCTTATCGTGCCGCAAATTCTGCTTCGCCGGTCGATTTTTCCGCACGAAAATGAAGTGGATCTCTTAGACTCTGCAATTCTCGATAGTAATAAAGGGGAGTGGGCCGTCTCCCATCGAACCTCAGCTTTTTTAGCAGCTCCATTTCGTTCTTAGTAGCACTCCCGCTGAGGGAACTATCTTTCAGGAATTCTTTGAACCCCAGTTCAATCTCCGGTTGAGCAGGTCCTGTTTCAACAAACTCAAATCTCGTGGGATCGCCAGAGGCGATTCTGCGATTTAACACAATTTCCATGCCGAAAGTCGTTAGATCGACGTCCCAGGACTCAATCAAGGGATCGAAGAAGGATACGCAATTTTCAATCGACAAGCTGAAAACATCGATGTCCAGAAACTCAAGAAGGGTAACCCGAGTTTGTTCATATGTTCGGCCGGCGAGCCGAGCCACAAGGCGGAGCCAGTTTTCACTGTTCAATTCCTCTTTGGCAACTTTCTTGATCACGTCCAAGAGCTTTTGCGTGACCAAACGTTCGAGTTCGCCGAAGTGCTGTTTCTCAAAAATTTCCCGTATTTGTCTTTCTTTCTCGGGAACACACTTTCGAAGGATCAATTCCCGAATTTCCCCAAACATTGGCAGCGGGGGGCCAGCCAAGTCCCTCTTTAGTTCTTCCCTGCGCTGAAGCGTCGCTAGCTTCGAGAGTCTATCGCTCGGAAGTTTCAGCACCTTCGCCATTTTCTGATAAATATCTGTTCGATCGGGTGCCGGCGGAAGTTTCTTGCCAGCCAGCAGCTGTGAAATATATGAGTCGGTGACTTCGGCTGCGGTCGCTAGGTCTTTCTGCTCGAGCCCCAACTCTTCCAGCCTTTGCTTGATCACCAGGCAAACATCCACGATGACCCTCCCCGCTTTTCGTAAATTAACACCGTAAGTTAACTTAAAAATAATTCCAGATTCCACTTGACAAGTCAAGTTAATTAACTCAATCTGGTTAATATAACAGAGAAGCGTTCACAGGGACTTGAACTAATGGTGGTTACCCCAGAACTCTGGTGACGAGAGGATCCAATGTTTGCACGCAAAGTACATATGCATTTGAGGCCAAATAGCGTTGCGGAGTTTACCCAGAGGCTGGAGAAGGATGTTCTTCCCCTGCTCAGGAAACAAAAAGGGTTCCAGGACGAAATCACGTTCGTCGCCCAGGGCGGCGGCGAAGCGTTCGGAATCAGTTTGTGGGACAAGGCAGAAGATGCCGAGGCCTACAACCGCGGAGTTTACCCAGAAGTGACGAAGTTTCTTGCACCAGTAGTTGACGGAACTCCACGCATTGAAACCTATTCTGTCGCCAACTCGACGTTCCACAAGATCGCGGCCGCCACAGCAGCCTGAGACCGATACGCCTGGGCACGGTGAGGAATGATCCTGCTTCCTGGCTGAACATGTGCTACCAGGATCGAGTGTCAATCGATAGGACTACCCGATGCCCTGCGGATGGAGGGCAAGACCATGAAACCTAAGAGAGAGCAAGGCGCACCCAAGCGCAACGGCCGTCCTAATTTACGAGGCGCACGCAACGGCTGTGGCCGTTTTGCGGTGGACGTTAGGAGCATCATTTCCGCTGCTCACCTGCTGCCCGCGGAGGTCACTCCGCCGAAGCGTGTCTGGCGTTCCTTGCGAGCACAGCTGGAAAAAGAAGGCATCCTCGGCGGTTGTTCGGTACTCGGGAAACTGGAAGAGAATACGAGATTCCCAGTGTTCAACAATTGCACCGTTGCAAGAAACTAGTTGGACGATTTTTGACGGAGGACTGTATGTACTTACTTACATGGATTGTCGTTGGTGCGATTGTTGGTTGGGGAGCCGGAAGAGCTTTTCAGGGTAATGGCCACGGTCCACTGATGGACGCGCTCATGGGAATTGGTGGTGGGGTAGTAGGCGGTATCGCAATGAGCTCAGCTGGATTTAGTGGCTTCGGCGGAACCATCCTTACAAGCTTGGGTGCAGCGGTTGCAGCAGCACTTCTGACTGTACTCGCCGCTTACGTGAACGGAAGACGGATTTACGCTCGTCAGCCAAAAAACGCTGCAAGGCTGCACGTCGAGGACAGGAAAATGAGAACCTTCCGCAGTTCGATTCTTTGCCTTCTCGTCCTGCTCCTTATGGGGCCCCTGCTCCATGCTCAGGATCTTTCCAAGTATCGGCAGTTTACCCTCGGAATGAATGTGACCAATGTTTTGGGGCTTACTGAACAGAGAAGTACTGCGGTAAAGATGCTTCATAGCCGTCCGGCGCTAATTCAGGAACTAACATGGTGGCCGCCAAACGTTTCCGGAGTCTCCCTTCGGTCGGAAAGCGTCGAACAGATTCAATTCTCTTTCTACAATGGCGAGCTGTACAAAATTACCGTTACCTACGATCGACCTTCCACCGAAGGGCTCACGGAAAGGGACATGGTGAAGTCCATTTCGGCGAAATACGGTCCGGCCACGATTGTAGCGCCAGACGTCGATTCAGCCATGAACGGCCTGTATGACTCGACGCAAAAGTCCGTCGCATCCTGGGAGGATGGACAATACTTCTTCAACCTTGTCCGTTCTTCCTTCAATGATGTTTTGGGTCTGGTCGCTCTATCGAAGAAAGCCAATGCACAAGCCGAGCTCGCAATTGCGGAAGCAGTGAAACTGGACCAGCAAGAAGGCCCGAAAAGAGAGGCTGATCGCCAGAAAAAGCAAACGGACGATTTGGAAGTGGCACGGCAAAAGAACCAAAAAAGCTTTCGTCCTTAGTATTGGCTTGGGCTAGAGAAATCAGCTGTTTGATTTTTAGAACGAATTGAACGGAGATCAACGAAATGACCGTGAATATCACTCCTCTACATGATCGCGTCGTTGTACGCAGGCTGGAAGAGAAAGAAACCGCGAAGGGCGGGATCATTATCCCTGACACGGCGAAAGAAAAACCGCAACAGGGCGAGGTCATGGCTGTCGGCGCGGGAAAGATGGAAAAGGGGCGGCGCATCCCGCTCGAGGTGAATGTGGGCGACCGGATCTTGTTCGGCAAGTACACGGGAAGCGAAATTAAAATTGACGACCAGGAGTACCTGATCTTCCGCGAGGAAGAAATCCTGGCGAAACTGAGCGGATTGGCAAGAGCGGCGTCCGGCAAGAAGTAGTACCTTCGGCACTCGAAATTGCAAAAGCCGTAGAAACTTCGTTCACCCAGGAGGGTGGAGCAAATGGCAAAACAAATTGTAACTGGCGAGAATTCACGGCAGGCGATTTTGCGCGGGGTCAACATCCTTGCGGACGCTGTAAGGATCACGCTAGGCCCGAAGGGGCGTAACGCGGTGATCGAGAAGAAGTTCGGAGCGCCTATCATTACAAAAGACGGCGTAACAGTGGCAAAGGAGATCGAGCTGCAGGATCCACTGGAAAACATGGGAGCGCAGATGGTGCGAGAGGTTGCGTCGAAGACTTCGGACGTGGCCGGCGACGGTACCACTACTGCGACCGTTCTGGCACAAGCGATCTTCCGCGAGGGCGTGCGAACGGTTGCCGCTGGCGCGAGCCCCATGGCGCTCAAGCGGGGCATCGATAAAGCTGTGGAAGTCGCCGTGAGGGAGATCAAGAGGCTCTCTCGCGAGGTGAAAGGCGACATGATCGCGCAGGTGGGCACAATCAGTGCCAACACCGATAAGCTGGTCGGCAGCATCATCGCCGAAGCGATGAAGAAGGTTGGAAAGGATGGCGTGATCACCGTCGAAGAATCGAAGACGATGGAGACGACGCTTGAAGTAGTCGAAGGCATGCAGTTCGATCGCGGGTATCTCTCACCCTATTTTGTGACCGACCCGGAGCGCATGGAATGCGCTCTTGAGGACGTGTACATCCTGATCCACGAGAAAAAGATCAGCTCGATGAAGGATCTGCTGCCTCTGCTCGAGCAAACGGCCAAAGTGAGCAAGCCGCTATTGATCCTCGCTGAAGACGTCGAAGGCGAAGCGTTGGCGACACTAGTTGTAAACAAGCTGCGTGGCACGCTGCAATGCGCTGCGGTGAAAGCTCCCGGTTTTGGCGATCGTCGCAAGTCGATGCTGGAAGACATCGCTATCCTGACGGGCGGCAAGGCTATCACCGAGGATCTTGGTCTGAAGCTCGAGAGCGTGAAACTCGAGGATTTGGGACGCGCGAAGAAAGTTACCATCGACAAGGACAACACCACGATTATTGCGGGCGCTGGCAAGACCAGCGAGATCGAAGGCCGAATCAAGCAACTGCGGGCTCAGGTCGAATCCACCACTTCCGATTACGACAAAGAGAAGCTCCAGGAGCGTCTGGCCAAACTCGTCGGGGGGGTTGCGGTTATCAAAGTCGGTGCAGCCACCGAAACTGAGTTGAAAGAGAAGAAGGCTCGCGTGGAGGACGCGATGCACGCAACGCGTGCGGCAGTCGAAGAAGGCATAGTGTCCGGCGGCGGTACTGCCCTGCTCCGTTGCTTGCCAGCACTCGAGAAGTTGAAGCTGCACGACGACGAAGCTACAGGGGTGAATATCGTGAAGCGGGCCCTAGAAGAACCGTTGCGGCAGATTGCACAAAACGCAGGGCATGAAGGAGCGCTGGTTGTCGGACGAGTACGCGACTCAAAGGACGAGAATTTGGGGTTCAACGCGGAAACCGGTGAGTTCGTCGACTTGGTCAAGGCCGGCGTGATCGATCCAGCTAAAGTTACCCGTCTTGCGCTTCAGAACGCTGCGTCCATTGTTTCCTTGATGCTAACAACCGAAGTTCTGATAGCTGACGCCAAGGGAGAAGAACGAATGGCTGTGGCAGCCGGCGGTATGGGAGGTTCGTACTAGGCGCTTGCCTGTTCCACCGTCACTGCCTCTCGCCAATTCGCCAGGGGATATTTCTATGATGATTACATCAGATACTGTTTTGAGTCGCCAGCTAAGGCCGCTTTGCCCTCGCGACGACCACGCGATGAAATATGAACTTGGTAGCTCTAGGTCAAATAGCGGCCAACGAGCGTCTTACCATTGCGGATTGGTGGGCTGCAGCGTTCGGTATAACGCCACCACTGGCTATTTCATGCTGATGGGAATGCCCAACGCGTATCCAGTTGACGAGCCTGGCGTGAACGTCGTGAGGTGCCCCGTGCACGACTGCTGGTTGTATCGTCGAGAGAATACTGCCGCAGAGCAGTCTGTTCGCTGGTGCTGTAGCGTCGAGGGTTGCACCTATGTCTACTCTGCTGGTTCGAAGGGCCATTAGTCAGAACCTTGGAAACATGACAACGGGAGATGAAGGCACCGAACCGATGCTCTGTAAAGGCTGAAGCAAAAAGGCGGAACCGGGACAAGAGACATTTTTCGGTAATGGCACTTACGGTCGCAGAAGAGAGAGTTCGAACTACTCGTGAAGAACTACAGTGAGCAGCGACTTATTTATTTTGATTTTTCCGTTGTACTCGATGAATCCAAGTTTCCTGAATTTGTTCATGAAGAAATTCACGCGAGGCCGTGTCGTTCCGATCATACTAGCCAGTGTCTCCTGCGAAACCGTGGGCAAGATTCTGTCGGGCTTTCCTTTTTGTCCATATCTGGCCAGCAGAAGCAAGGTCCTAGCCAGGCGCTTTTCGCTGGAGTTGAAAAGCTGGTCCACCAAATCCTCTTCGACACGGATGTTCCGTGCAAGCATGTAGGCGATAAATTTATCGGACAACTCATGCTCCAGATGGAGCACCCGCGCCAGTTCGTTCTTCTCGATAACCAGCAGCGTGATCGGCGTCATCGCAGTAGTCGTTCCCATCCGAATGGTCTGTCCAGCCATGCAGCCTTCGCCGAAAAAATCACCCGGGCCAAACATCGCCACGATGGCTTCTTTTCCTACTCCGTTCACCACCGACAATTTCACTCCGCCTTTTTGGACATACATAACGGCTTTCGCTGGGTCGCCTTGTGTGTATACCGATTCGCCTCTCCGGTAATCGACAATTTTCCGGTCGAGTCCAACGCTATCCAGAAACGCACGCGCGTCGAACTTCGTCGCTGTGGCGCTTTTGATCGGCTTTGGTCTACGTTTTTTCATGGCGAACTGCTATGTACGCTGGGGTACCACGGGAACAGTAGCAGAATGACTCGTCTTACGGGGTCCCAATTTTGCACATTCTTACCTACTTTGGACCCCTACAATCGTCCGCAGGTGCGGATCACAAGACCTGTAATACAAACACAGATCAGCAGGTGGTCGCGGCTCGTGATGAATTGGGATTCGATGCGAATGACAATCGAAAAAAGCGGAGGTCGCAGCGTTCACAGCGAAACGGCCGAAGGAAAATCAGAAACAGAATTCCACGTTCGAGAATCCCACGTCTTCGGGACTGATGGAGTCGAGCACTCCCGCATTGGGGGCAATGCAACATTAAAACCTCCTGTTCTCAATCGGGACACTGGACCACGCAGTTTAGAGAATGAACGGATGCAGATCTGTTCCATTTTGCACATCCTAGCAAGAACCACCGCTTTTCCCGCGGCTAGGAAATTGCCAATGGCTTGGTCGCGTCGCAAAGTTGTTCAAAACAAGACAGTTTGCCCAGGTGCAAACCCCTACAATGAAGATTAGAGAAAAGAATGTTGACAGATCTTTGACAGGCCAATGCGCGGATGAACGGTAATTTTGGATATGACTCCTCTTTCCCATTTGACGAGCAATGAAACTCGACCGGTACGCGAAGGCACGCCACATGAAACTGAAGACACGCACCGGCGACGATCACTGCGCGTTCTTTTCATCCACAAAAACGCGGACGTGATCGCAAGCTGCGTGGGTGCGCTCGAAAAAGGTCGTTACACCGTAGCTTCGGACAGGATCACCAATCTCGCGCAAGGCGCAGATGGAATCCCCTCCGGAACTTACGATGTAGTGATTGCGGAACTTCCTGGATCCAGCGAAACAAATTCGCAGCTGATGCAATTGCTCCATCAGAAGACGCAGGGAACCCCTATTGTTTTTCTGACCAGCGATTGCAGGAGCACTTCTTTCGCGGAACTGACTGCTGAAAGCTCCTTTGAATGCGTCGAGGAAGAACATATCGATCACCTGCCGATGGCGATTCGCCGGGCGGTAAAGGAACAGCGGCTGAGAATCGAACTCGACGACGCCAGGCGGGCATTGCGACATTCGCAATCGTTGTATCGCGCCCTCGCCGACAATCCTACGTACGGAATTTACCGATGCGATGCCGAAGGCAGATTGCTGGACGTAAACCAGGCCCTGATAGCGATGCTGGGCTACGGTTCGAAAGAAGAATTCGTCGCAGCCAACGCCGGTGCCTCGATCATTCCCAATAGGCGAAGCGGAGCGCTGCTCACCGGGTTGTTGCCGGAGACACAGCGAATCGAACCCGTTGAACTGACGTGGAAACGCAAGGACGGCTCAATCCTGAAGGTCAGATTAAGTGGGCGGGGAATATACGACGAGCACGGAAACTGTTCCGGCCACGAAATGATCGCAGTGGATGTCACGGAACAGCGAACTCTTGAGGACCAGCTGCGCCATGAGGCTTCTTGCGACTCGTTGACAGGACTCGCGAATCATCGGCGGCTTTTTGAAGTGCTGCACGCGGAGATTTGCCGGTCGCAGAGGACGGGGCGCGAATTTTCCTTGCTCCTGCTCGATCTCGACGGCTTGAAAAAGATCAACGATCAATTCGGACACCAGATCGGAAGCCGGGCACTGTGCAGGGTGGCGCAGGTCATAGCCGATTGCTGCCGCTCCGTGGATACCGCTGCGCGCCACGGTGGGGATGAGTTTGCCTTGGTGCTTCCTGAGTCGAGCGAAGCGGCGGCCACACTGGTGGCACAGAGAATCTGCGATCAACTGGCAAAGGATACGGAAGAGCCGAGTCTCTCCGTAAGTGTCGGAGTCGCGAGCTATCCGCATCAAGCGGACACCATCGGCACGCTTCTCTATGCAGCGGATCGAGCGCTCTACGCGATGAAGTCAAAAAAGTCCTGGCTGGTGCGAAGCGCTGGAGCTTAAGTATTCGTTTGATTGTTGCGTGACCGAAATACGCCCGTTTGCAATCTTCTGTTCCTGTTGGTTGGACTTGTCTAGTTGCTGTTGTTGCATTTCGTTAGCTTGGCCTTTCGCTTGTTGCTGCTGTTTCGCTTCACTGCGCTGTTGGTCGGTGCGCTTCCGCGTTGGTCGCATAACCGCGACTGGGGCTACTTCCCGACGGGAGGCCTAGGGCCCGTACTGGTGGTGATTGTGGTGCTTGTGCTTCTGGGACGCCTCTAGGTTCAATCACGGTGGCGGCGAGGAGACTGACGATGGACGAATCCAAACGTCGTGCAATTAGATTCCTTGAGAAAGAACTCAAAACGTACGCGGCCTTGTCGCTCTTTTTTTCGACGAAAGGGATCAAGGAGCATGTGCGCGTAGGAAGCAAAAGAGTGCTGATTAGCCCCACATTTTATAAAGAGAGAATGAAAGAAGTGACAAGACTGGTGGCTGAACTTCGCAAATAGAAATGCCATTGAGAATAATATGCGAAATTTTAAAAAAGAGCGCGCGAGTGTCCGCAAATGAACAGACATGCAATCGAGCGCGGACTAGAGTGAACTGAACCAGGACATCAGCAAATAAATTTTCTGGCGCGGCACAAGCGCTACGTAAAGTAATTTTCTTATGAGATTGGAAAGAAGCGATGCTTTGGTCAATTTTTGCCGTACTATGCGTTCTGTGGCTGCTTGGAATGGTCACGTCGTACACAATGGGCGGCGCAATCCATCTTCTGTTGCTGGTGGCTGCGGCAATCTTTGTCATCAATCTGCTGCAAGGCCGGCGAAGCACGGCGTAGCCGCAAGCGCGAAATATTATGAAGCCAATCACATGGATCGCAATGCTACTGGTGGTAGTGGGTGGACTGGCGTTCGGTTACCAAGGATTTACATATACCCATAAAGACAAGGTTTTCGATGCCGGACTAATTCACGTCACTGCAGATAAGAATGAGCATGTTGCAATTCCTCCAATCCTTGGCGGAGTGGCAATGGCAGCCGGCATCATATTGTTTGTGATCGGCGCAAAAAAAAATTCCTAGTTCCAACGAATAGGACTGTCCCGCCTGAGAGTCGGGCAACGCATAGCCCTCTCGCCAATTAAGCTCCTCACAACTGAATGAGCTCGCAAGCCGTTCCACAGAAATAGTTAACGATGGAAGTTTGACCGTGGAGGTCAGCAATGAAGAAATATCTAGTGGCTGCAACATGCCTTACACTCGTGGCGAGCGCCGTGTGCGCCAAAAAACTGAACAACGAACAGAAACGACTGGAGGAGTGCGGGGTCGTCATGCAAGAGGTGCTCAACGTCCCGGACAATATCCCGCGTGATCTGCTGGAAAAGGCCGAGTGCGTAATCGTGATCCCATCCGTGAAAAAACTGGCGTTCGGTGTCGGCGCAAGCTATGGACGCGGAGCGATGGTATGCCGCACCGGCGACAAGTTTCAAGGACCATGGGGAGCACCAGCGATGTACGCATTGGAGGGCGCCAGCGTGGGCTTTCAAATCGGCGGAGAAGCGACCGACTTGATACTTCTGGTCATGAACGATCGCGGAATGGAATCGATCCTCAGCAGCAAGGTGAAGCTGGGAGCAGATGCATCGGTAGCTGGGGGCCCCAAAGGGCGCGACGCTTCCGCAAACACGGATGCATGGATGCGCGCCGAGATTCTAAGCTACTCACGATCACGCGGTGTATTTGCCGGAGTATCGCTCGAAGGTTCCACGCTGCGCCCCGACGATGACGCAAGCGCAGATGTTTACGGACATCCGATCAAGGCGAAGGACATTGTTCGAGGCGAAAAGACCATGGTTCCGTCAACCGGCCGTCATCTGGTGAAGGTGCTGCAGAAGAATGCGCCGCGCAATGAATCAGAACGCGCTGCAAATCAGTAGTCAGCAACAAAATTGCGGAATATTCGACTGTTTCTGGCCGCCGGCACCGGTTGAGTTGTTTCGTTATGCCGCTGTCGGTGGCTTTCTCCAATCTCAGTTCCATTCGCACAACATTCAAACAAAACAGGACGAGCAAAATAAAAAAGCTATCGGTACTAGCGGCGGCACTTCTTCTCGCAAGTCTGGGGATTCCGGCTTTGGCACAACGACAACCGCAAGAAATGCGGCAGAAAGAAAAGCAGCCCAAGTTGATGGACATCAAGGGCACGGTAAAGGCAGAGGTGAGAAGATCGCGTTTCTCGCCGCTGGGGACGCAAAGGTGAGGGACGTAGTGAATCCGGATGCATTAAAAGACCATGTGGGACATCACGTTGAGCTGAGCGCCCACGTTTACGCGGACAAAGGGCAAATTCACGTAATGAAAGTGACCATGCTCTAGGGAGTAGCTGCGCCAACTCTGCTCGCAGCCCGGCGCAGACGGACGATATGCTGTGCCGGGCTAGTAGGCTTGATCTCGCTATAAAATGGCAAAAACCAGGCCGCGGCCGCACGGGATCCCGCGGTCTTCATGGGCGGATTGGCCTCGTGGTTTCCCGCCTTGGTTCCACTTTTCTTGCGGACTTGGACACACGCGGCTTTGCCAAGTGCTTCTTAACGCTTCTTAGTGTCGCGTCGCAGAGTTTTTTCTTGGCTTTCTTATCCGACATCACCGCAATTCTCTCCTGAAGATGGAGTCCGTACAGTTCCATTTGGAACACCTCTGGACGTTTGCTACATGATCGGCACGCAGCCAAGCGTTACCCTCGCGGTTGGTGTTTTGCAGAGAGCAGGTTTGATAAAAAACACACGCGGGGTTTTGGAAATCACCGATCGGTCAAAGCTGATTGACGCCGCCGGTGACTGTTATCGAATGATCCTCAAGATGGCGAAGAAGTGGCGAACAGAAGCATTGCCCAGACATAACTTTTTAGTACTAGAACTACTGGTCCATTTCGGCGCGCTGGCTGCTTCCCTATCCTAAATATTGTCGCGCCTTGAATATTCCCAGTCGATCCGGCGCATAAATGAGGCAACGCACTTCCGCCGAATATCGTGCGGTTGAGCAACGAGAGTTCAATGTCAAATAGGCCAAAAAAGATTCTCCTAGTAGAGGACTCTGACAGCACGAGGCTGACCCATTCCATCATGATCGCCAAAAGAACCGGCTACACCGTGGTCACTGTCGCAAACGGTTCCGAAGCGCTGAAATCAGCGGCGAGCGAGAAACCTGATCTGGTCCTGATGGATGTGATGATGCCTGGCATGGATGGTCTCGAAGTATGCAGACGCCTCCGGCAGCAGGAAGGAAGCGCAAATATTCCAATCGTGCTTTTGACATTCCGAGTCGGCGAAGAGTCGGTCTCGGACGGCTATTCCAGCGGATGCACAGCTTATCTTAAGAAACCGATTGGTACTGATGAACTCGTCAGCGTAATTCGCCAACAACTCGGAGACTGAACGGAATCCTATGGCCGCGGAAGCAAAGCGCCGAGTTACCAGATGGCTTCCCGCCATCCTAGCCGGATTTTGGCTCGTGACTGCGGCGATGGGGCAACGAGTGCTTCTGAACTACGACTTTGCGGCCGCCGCTCCGGGCGCGCCCCCTGCAAACTGGCCGTCGGCAAGCAGGATTCTGCGGTCTCCGAGTCTTTACTCGATCGTCGTCGTCGCCCACCCGAAATGCCCCTGTTCTCGCGCTACCGTTGAAGAACTCGCCCGGATGATGGCGCTCTTGCAGGACAAGGTGACTGCAACCGTCGTATTCGTGCGTCCGTCAGGTTTTTCTCGAGAATGGGAAACAACCGACCTCTGGCGAAGCGCGGCGCGGATACCGGGTGTCACCGTACTGGACGATCTAGACGGCGTAGAAGTATCTCGATTCGGCGCTTTAGCTTCCGGGCAAACCATGCTGTACGACGCTGCGGGGAACCTGCGATTCAGCGGCGGAATCACACCGTCCCGCGGTCACGCAGGCGACAGCCTCGGCCGTAGCGCCATCCTTTCGATTGTGAACAAAGAAAACTCCGGCACCAGCCACACGTCGGTATACGGTTGCTCGCTCCACAATCCCGAACGTGCCGTGCGCGAGTAGCGGACCAAATCATGTATGTCATAGAAACCGCCGATATCACCCCACCGAACAGCCAATCGGCGCGTGCGGAGTTCCTGTTCAACGAAAGCCGGAACGCGAACTACAGGCGCATTGATCGCCTTTTCGCAGGACTCATGTGTTTCCAGTGGCTCGCAGGTGTTGCCGCCGCCTTTGTCATATCGCCATTCGCCTGGTCTGGCGCCGTCACCCACGTTCACATTCACGTTTGGGCAGCAATCTTTCTAGGCGGCGTTATCACGATCTTCCCGGTCGGTCTTGCGATTCTGAGACCCGGTGAAGCATTGACGCGCCATACGATTGCCGTCGCGCAAATGTTGATGTCCGCGCTGCTGATCCATTTGTCCGGCGGACGCATCGAAACCCATTTCCACGTTTTCGGATCGCTCGCATTTCTTGCGTTCTATCGCGATTGGCGGGTCTTTATACCCGCCACGATCGTCGTCGCGGGAGACCATTTCCTGCGTGGCATTTATTGGCCACAGTCCGTGTTCGGTGTGCTTGCCCCAAGCCAGTGGCGTTGGGTCGAACATGCCGCATGGGTGGTTTTTGAAAATATCTTCCTGATTCAGTCCTGCCTACAATCCACCAAGGAAATGCGCGACAGCGCCGGCAAACAGGCTGAGCTGGAGGCAACTCATGCGGCCGCCGAAGCTGCCAGCCGCGCCAAGAGCGAATTCTTGGCCAACATGAGCCACGAAATCCGCACGCCCATGAACGGCATCATGGGAATGACCGACATTCTCATGACCACCGAGTTGACTTCGGAGCAAACCGAATATCTCAACATGGTGAAGGGCTCCTCGGATTCTCTGCTCCAGGTCATTAACGACATCCTCGATTTTTCCAAGATCGAAGCTGGCAAGATGGAGCTCGATCCAGTCCGGTTTAACATTCGCGATGTTCTTCAGGATTCCATCAAGTCCCTTGGAGTTCGTGCCTCGCAGAAGCGGCTCGAACTCGCCTGTCAGGTCGAAAACACTTTACCGGACGAACTATTCGGCGACGCCGTGCGCCTTCGCCAAATTATCCTGAACCTTGTTGGCAATGCTCTGAAATTCACCGAACGCGGAGAAATTGAGATTCGGGCGAGCGTCGAGGCGGTCGCTGGCCACGATATCTCGTTGCATTTCTCGGTTCGCGACACCGGCATCGGAATTCCCCCTGAAAAACAAGCTTCAATCTTTGAATCCTTCACGCAAGCGGATGGGTCCATGAGCCGCAAATACGGTGGCACGGGCCTCGGGCTCACGATCTCCGCGCGTCTCGTCGCGATGATGGGTGGCAGGATTTGGGTCGAGAGCGGTGTTGGCAAGGGCAGTACTTTTCATTTCACTTCACGCTACCGCTTGATAAGCCATCAAGAACATCGCGCCGAAGCTCCCGCCGTTATCGCCTGGAATAATCTGCCGGTTCTTGTCGTCGACGACAATGAAACCAATCGCCGGATTCTCTTCGAAATGCTTCAGCACTGGGGCATGAAGCCCACTGTTGCCGAATCCGGAAAATCGGCATTGGTTGCTCTCCACGCCGTAAAGGAAACCCGGGATCCGTTTCCGCTTATTCTCGTGGACGCGCACATGCCGGAAATGGATGGATTCGCGCTGACCGAGCGTATTGTTGCAATTCCTGAGTTTCGCCATTCCTCGATCATCATGCTTACCTCCGCTGGACAGCCTCGCGATGCACAACGATGCAGAGAGTTGGGCCTCTCGGGCTATCTCACTAAACCCGTTGGCCAATCCGAACTACTCGATATCATCTCCGGCGCGCTCGGTCGCACCGCTGGACGCACGCTAGAGAAAGTTTCGGAATCAAGCGTTCCGCGTCCACTGGCCAAGCGCGGCCTTAAGATCCTCCTCGCAGAAGACAATATCGTTAACCAGAAGCTGGCCGTGCTTCTCCTTGAAAGACGGGGCCACACCGTGGTCGTTGCCAGTAATGGTAATGAAGCGCTTGCTATGCACAAGACGCAAGGTTTCGACTGCTGCCTGATGGATGTTCAGATGCCGGAACTCAACGGCCTTGAAACCACCATCGCCATTCGTTCGCGCGAGAATGGCACTTCTCGCCATTTGCCGATCATCGCTATGACGGCCCATGCGATAAAAGGCGATCGCGAAATCTGCCTGCGTGCCGGGATGGACGCTTACCTTTCTAAACCAGTGCGCGCCGACGAACTTTTCCATGCCATTGAAAGCCTTGTTGCCGACCGCTCGATTCGCTCGTCGACCGTTTCATCTCACCTTGTCGAAAGTGGTCCCTTTGATGAACGCGAATTTCTGATGCGCATGGACGGCTCCCACGAAGCCTGTGTCCAAATCGCCGAAGCCTTCTTAACTGAATGCCCCCGGATGATGTCCGCCATACGTATGGCTTTCGAGCGGAACGATATGCTGGCGCTTGCTGGCGCTACTCACGGACTTAAGGGAGCAGTCGCGAACTTTACCGGTGGGAAAGCCTTTCATTCAGTCGTCCTTCTCGAGCAACTTGCCAAAGAGGCTGATCCGCAATTGCCAAAGGATGCCTTGAATCAACTCGAACGTGAAATGAACATCTTGCTGCAAACACTCAAGTCCTTTGCCGGTGCTATCCCAAAAGCATAGTTCTTCTCTCATTTGAGCGCTGGCGTCGTCCACAAGACATCATTCTTCCGCCTATTGGCACCATGAAAGACGGCCAATGAAACCGCCTTGCCTCGCAGCGGTGCGGATACAACTCGAGGTTCTCAGAGTCTTTGTCGGTTATGCGGTTGCCGCGAAATGCCGCCGTACTGCAGGCCAATTTCGCCCATGACCTTCATTCCACCGGTGGTGAAGTCCTTGTGCAACTCGTCAAGCGGAATGCGGTCGTCGCCCTTCTCGAAGCCGGTTCCGGAAATCACGCGGTTAGGGGCGGCGTCTTTCCACTTCTTTACCCCAGCAGGATCGCCGAATACCACCGCGGTCACATTCAAGCGCTCCATCTCGGCAAGCACATCTTTCATGTACTCACCCTTCGCCGCAGGATAAAGCTTCGGCGTACATTCTTCAGTCGCCCAGCCAGACTGTTGGCCAGCATCGGTCTTGGGATCGGACGCCGTGAATTTCGAGGTGTTCGGGCACGTAGGACCCATCGAGAAGCCATTATCGTTGTCCATCGCGTGGTGGTGGACATCAATGATCGGCGGCAAATCTTTGCTGGTGTTTTGTGCACCGATAACGTCGGCACCAGCAGACAAGAGAAAGGTCCACACGACCAGAAAGACGGACCTATTGATTGCACGTTGCATGGTTTGCTCCCGGTTCTTGGTTATCAAATACACTCGGACATTCAACGAAGACCTTCGTACTTAGATAGACGGCGGTGAGCGCGAAAAGGTAGCCGAGTGATGAGCGGTGGCAAAGAGACGCTCGAGTCAGACAAGCGGATCAGCCCAAAATCAATTGGATTGGACGAGGCCGGCTGCCAACTCCCGGTATCCGGCAGGAAGAATCGACTTCACAGTATCCTTCGGCCAATACAGGCGCACGAGCAAGTACATGGTGTTTTCCGGGTGCGGGCAACCAGTTCGCTTCGTTCGCCTTACGAGTCCTTCTGTATATACAAGAGTGAGTGAACCATGCGCATTCTTTAAGCGTGCCCCGTTTGAATCTCTCAATTCGTTCCGGATGAACGCCCTAGCTTCGATTGCCTCGTATTTGAGTCAAAAACTGGTACTTGAAATCTGGATTGAAGTCGGGGAAATTCATTTTCTCGATTTGTAGACGCCGGACAGTTCTCATCGCTTCGATCATCTCGTTGAACTCCCCAGTTGAGTCAGTGACTATTTCGAGTTCTTGCGAGCGGACAAAGATCGCGCCTTCGATGTCTGCGATGAGTGCGCGAAGCTCTTCCTTTGGCATATCAGGATGAAGTAGCTTGAAGGATTCTTGCCAAGTAGGCAGCACTGGTATGAAAGTACGCTAACGTACAAACGAACACAAGAAATTCCCTAAGAGAAGATGAACGTGCAGGGAGCCGAAGACCTCTTGTTGGCCGATGCTCCGGGTCGGGGGGGAATTTTCCCTATCTCGAACTCTGCTTTGCCCATGCTTTCAAGAGCGGCTACTACCTGGTGCCAAATCACTACTTCTATTGTTCTGAGATTCTATCGCGTGCCAGAAACCTGTGGCCGAGCCGAAAGCAAAAGAGATTTCAATACCAGACTAACCTTGCCGCAGCCTTCGATCGTGCGCTTGTTCGGAATGGCCATTCGCATCCAGCCACGCCAACAGAGAGCGAATGCTGCCGTGGGCCAACGCGATGCTCGAATCGGCGGCACCGTAGTATAGATTGATGGTGTCCCCGTCCATCGCCACCGTGTAGCCGCAGGGGAACACAACGTCTTGAACATCTCCGCGGCGTTCGTAGTCCGCCTCGGGCGCAAACATCCAGGGGTCGCCTCGCATGAGGCATTTCTCGGGTTGTTCGAGGTCGAACAAAGCAAGACCAAGCCGATAGATAGAGCTCGATGGCGTCCGTCGCACGCCGTGATAGAGCATCAACCAGCCTCTCGGCGTTTCGATGGGCGGAGGCGACATGCCAATTTTGTTCGCATCCCACCATGCGCCACGGCGGGCTTCCAGCATGAGTTTGTGATCACCCCAGTGCCGCAAGTCGGGGGAGTACGAGATCCAGATGTGTGCGCCTAGCGGCGTCATGGGTCGATGGATCAAGGCCCAGAAGCCATTAATCCTTCGAGGCAGAAGGGCTGCATCTTTGTCGTCCGGCGGCATAATGACACCGAGTCTCTCGTAGGCACGGAAGTCCTTCGTGAGTGCCAGTGACACTCCAGGACCACCCCGCGAGTATGACGTGTAAGCCACTGCGTACTGCTGGAGTTCGGGCACGTATGTAATGCGGGGATCTTCAATGCCCCATAGCTCTTCTGGATGTTTCTCGGTGTCGGGCATGAGTGTCGGTTCCCGATCGATCTGCCACTGATCGATACCGTTCGTCGAGCGCGCTACGCACAGGTGCGAAAGACCGCGACGATCTTCCACGCGGCAGAGCAGCAGCGTCGACCCATCCGCCATGAGCGTGGCGCCAGCATTAAAAACGCTGTTCATCGAATAGGGCCAATCTTTCGCGGTTAGAATGGGATTTGCGGAGTGCCTCTGAAACAAACAGTTATGTTCGACCATTCTCTCTCTTTTGCAGCTGGACTCAGAAAAAAACCATCTCTCGGGGATTGCAAGTCATCAAGGACAGCGGCGCGCCAATCAGGGTTTGCGATCCGTTATGTCTGCTTCTTCCAACTTGCGCATTTCCAAGAGTGCCATCAGGAAAGAGAGTGTCGACTCCGCTCCCTGGTTCTCGTTGGCTCTGTCGGGATGCAAACCATCTCGACATCCACCGGTGCTCGGATCGTAGAGCGCAATCTGCAAGTCATTGTCGCCCAGGAACCAATTGAAGGCAGTCCACGCTTCCTTGCGCCAGCGGCCCTTTCCCGTTGCGCGGTAACCTTGCAGATAAGCTGAAACGGCGGCGCAAGCTTCTATGGGCTGCTGGTCGAAGCGAGCCTTTTCCGTTTTCTTCGAGTAGAAGCCGTGTGATCCGATCGGCACGAAATGACCCTTCGTATCACACCTCTGAATCGTCGCCAGCCAATCCAACGCTTCAAGTCCAGCCGAAACCATCGCATCGTTTGAACTGCGAGCCCCCGCTCGGATCAGCGCCTGCGGTAGTCGAGCATTGGAGTAGGCAAGAACGCTTTCAAACCATTTCCAGTCAACCGAACGGTTGACAACGTAAGAATTCAGCAAGCGATTTGCTAGCGTGTCCGCAGCGTTCAAAGCGGCGCGATCCCCTGGAAACGATTCGAGATGTTCCAGTAGTCCCAGCAAAGCGAAGGCACAAGCGCGGGGACTTTTGAACTCCACAGCCGCAGGAACCGCCAACTCAAACAACCGTCCTGCAGCTCCTTGGAGTCCGGCATGCTTGGTTCTGCCGAGAACGGTACCCAGGCCCCACAATGCTCGTCCGTGACTATCTTCCGAACCTTCGGGTTCCTGCCAATGGCGTTCATAACTCAGACAGTTTTGAAACCTCTTGCTTGTCTGATCGAAAGCAAGCCACAAGAAAGCTAAATAGCGTGAAGCGAGGTCAAGCGAGTCGGCCGCAGTTGTACTCCCGAATTCTTCCAGGAGAATTGCGACGATGAGTGCCCGCGCGTTGTCATCGGTGGAGTAACCTTCTGGGTAATTCGGGACGCTGAAGACGGCGTGTTCCAAAATTCCAGTGTCGTCTGTCATCCGACGCAAGTGATCCAGTTTTACGGCTGGAAGGCGGTCGAGAATCTTTTCCGTGTGCTGAGCTGAAAACGTCGCACGCGGCTTACGCAAACGCTCGTTGTACACCCGCTCAAAGCTGCCCATATATTGCTGAGCTACGCGATCCCAAACCATGTCCCTCGAATAGAGATATGCACGTTTTCTCATGGCGTGGCGTGCGGTTCCGTTGTCCAATAGCTCTATGGTTTTCTCGGCGATCGCCAGCGGGTCGTCGAAGGGAACAAGAGTTCCGCGTTCCTCATCCAACAATTCGATGGCGTGCAAATAGGGAGTGGAAATGATCGCTTTTCCTGCGCTCAAGGCATAGGCGAGCGTGCCGGAAACCACTTGTCCTTTGTGTTTGTAAGGCGTGATGTAAATATCTGCCGCACCGATCAATTCGATCAGCTCTTGAGGACTCACGAAACGGTTTCGAAAGATCACGCTGCCCTCGACTCCAAGCTCGCGCGCCAGGTTTTGCAGGAACAATCTGTATTTTTCGCCTTCGTGACGGAGGACATGCGGATGAGTGACGCCGGAAATCATGTAAACGACATTGCTGTGGCGCGAGAGAATACTTGGCAACGCCTGAATGACATTTTCTATGCCTTTGTTTGGCGACAGCAAACCAAACGTCAGCAAAACGTCTTTGCCTTCCGTGCCGAAACTGTCTTTGTAGAAGTTGGGATCGGTGAAAGGCAAATCGGGAATCCCGTGTGGGATCAGATCGATCTTGGAAACCGGAACATGGAATACTTCTTCGAGAATCTCCGCGGATTGCCGGCTCATGACGATCAGGCGGTCCGACAAAGTTGCAATTTCCTCCATCACAGCCTGTTGATCGGGATTCGGGTCGCGCAGCACTGTGTGGAGCGTGGTCACGATTGGTATCTTTAGTCGACGCAAGAGTTCCAGGATATGAGCGCCGGCCGGCCCGCCGAAAATGCCGTATTCATGCTGCAGACAAACCAAATCAATATTGCTGAAATTTAGGAAATCCGCGGCTTGGCGATACGAAGCCAAGTCATCCTGCGAAAGCTCGAATCGGATCCGTGCAGGATAACTGTAGCCTTCTTCGGTATCGTTCACGGGCAACGCCAGTAGTTCGGTCGCCCCATATTCAGCGTGAATTGCATCACACAAATCCGTTGTAAACGTTGCGATTCCACACTTCCTCGGAAGATAGTTTCCGATGACGGCGACCCTGCTTGGCAGCATCGGCCGTGGATGCGTCGGCCCTCGAGGCGTAGATTTTTCTACGAGAACGATTTCATCGAGATCGACCACGGTGGGAGGGCGCGAGAGTTCAATCTGCGCGAGATCGTTCAGCAGATCGACAGTGCGCGAGCCCTCCAGAGAAATTGTCTTCGGCAGCGCCATTATCTGTCTGTCCTCATGATGTTAGTAATTGCCGCCGCGGCCTGTGCTAGCCGCAACTATCTTTTCGTCTCCGCTAAGTTCTGCAATCAGAACTTCGGTTGTTGTCGCTGCGGGCAACGGCTTCGTATCCAGGTCTGGCAGCAAGTTCATGAGCACGACTGTTTTGCTGTCCCCGACTAACTCATCCGCCCGTCGCTTGGGTTCCTCTTCTACAGTCATACTCAAGTCCAGCACTGTGACATCCGGGTGGAAATCGTCATTCACCTGAATTGCCTCGGTGAGAGATAGAACTGCTCCGACGACAGTGATATCAGAACGTTGGGGCAACATCGCTTGAACTGCTTTCAAAATGACGGGTGAATCGTCAACGAGGAGAACGGACGGCATGGCTGGCCTCTTTTATAAGTGGCAGCCAAAGGCTGGAGAGCACCTAATGTTCTGTAGCGTACACTGATTACGTTAAGATTGCAACTTGGCCGCTGGCGGGGAGTGGGTCAA
This sequence comes from uncultured Acidobacteriota bacterium, assembly GCA_963781385.1. Lineage (GTDB taxonomy): Bacteria > Acidobacteriota > Terriglobia > Acidiferrales > UBA7541 > Acidiferrum. Next base: position 561,675 of record CAWAFN010000002.1, read on the forward strand.
TTTGGATTTTTTTCTAGTTTTTTTCTTTATTTCTCGGTCTTCTCAAGACTTTTGCAGCGCTAGAAGCCGCCACTTGGCTCTGCCGGGGAGTTCGCTTCGCGGCACGAGCTTTGCCTCCCACTTTCCCACCTTTGCCACCCATTGCGGCCATAAACCTAGAAATAGCAATTCTATCAATTTCAGTTGGTTCTTCGATAATGGCCGGCCCTAGAATCGCTTTGGGCATTTGATTTGAGTTTTGCCGGTGCTTGCTCATACGGTTTAGCATTCATGAAACAATCGACGCATTGCGCCAATTATTCAGCGAGCCGAAATTTCAAACTGACCTAGTACCTACTGGCGCGACTCCGGTTTCGGCGAAGAGCGACAGCTATCAACGTAGGTGCGGAGTACCTGGCCCGGCATACTCCTTCGCCGCGGATATTTTGGCGGGGAAAATAGCGGTAATCTTTGTCCCCGAAGCATTGGAATCAACCGTCAGTTCTCCCTCAGACTGGCGCACGCGCTCTCGCATTCCTCTAATCCCGACGCCAACTCCTTGGGATTGAACCTCTGCAAACCGCTCTTGCGACATTCCCTTTCCATGATCCTGAACCTCTGCGTAAATCTTGTCGGAGTCGCGAGCAAGGCGGATGACGGCCGTTTTGCTTCCTGAATGGCGATGGATGTTTGTTAGGCATTCTTGTACGAGGCGAAATATCGCGAGCTCCATTTCCGGAGCAAGCCTTTCGAAGTTTTCGGAAATATTTAATTCGATACTAAGCCCGCTGCGCTCCGCCAGGCCCTCTATATACCAGTGAAGTGCAATGGGCAGCCCGCTTTCGTCTAGCAATGGGGGGTGCAAGAGATAGGACGTCGTGCGTATCTCTTGGGTCAGATCACGAACTAAAGCCTTGGCATCTCTAAAGCTTTTGGAGGACTGCGCCAGGTCACCCTTCGTGTCGCCTTCGAGTTGCGCAAGAATCATCCCCAGGGCGGCCAGATTCTGACCCGCGCTGTCGTGTAGCTCACGTGCGATGCGCCGACGTTCTTCATCCTGAGCCGACATCAACTTTCCTGAAAGGTCCCGAAGCTGGTCCGATTGGTGCAATATCTCCGCGTTTCGCCGTCGCAGCTCCTGAGTCCGGAATTGAACTTGTGAATCGAGCGCATTAGCAAGTTCGCGAAAACGCTTTTCGCTTTCATGCAATTCACGCTCAACTTGCTTACGGCCGGTGATATCACGCGCTATTTTCGAAGCGCCGATGACATTGCCGGCGGCGTCCCTGACTGGGGAGATCGAAAGTGATATCTCAAACGCAGTGCCATCTTTTCGAAGGCGAATCGTGTCGAAATGATCGATTCGCTCGCCTTGGCGGAGTTGGGCAAGGATTCTTGTTTCCTCGTCCCGGCGATCGAGCGGAATGATCATCGAGATGTGCTGGCCAATAGCTTCATTGCCCGTGTATCCGAAGAGTCGCTCGGCACCTGCGTTCCAACTGGTGATGACGCCGTCTAAAGTCTTGCTGACAATCGCATCATCTGAAGAGTCTATGATTGAGGCGAGCAAGCCGATCGCTTTATCGGCTTGCTGACGCAATAGGGGAAGTTCGTCCAAAATTAATTGAGTGGTTTTGTCTGCGCTGGCTTCCGGGTCGTCAACAATGCAACTGGCTAGCTCTTCATGCGTCGCAAGCAGCTGCTTGATATCTTCTTCAAACTGGATTTCCGGATGGACCCTTGTCCAGTAGTGTGCGGCTCGAACGAACGCCAAGAAAAGCAGCAGGTATTGAAGTCGAACGGTGCCTAGCAATCGTTCCAGTACATCGAGGCATTCCGGAGCGTCTGCCGTCTGCAAAAATACGTGACTGGCAAGAGAAAAAAGTCCTTCTTCCATTTGCGTGTCGGCCGCCGGAATTTCAACAAGAGGAGCGGGGCCTGTTGCGCAGAAAGCAAGGCGCGGCTCTAGTTCCGGTCCGCGTGGAAGGGGCTTCCGCAACAATTTTATTACTGCCCCAACGCTTTCAGCGCGGGCATTCTTATCGCCCGCGGGCCGGCCAAGTCCAATCAAGAAACCGGTATGGCGGGCGATGCAGTAACGGACTGCACAAAAGCGAGAAAGATAAACGAAAAGTCGTTCCTTAAAAACCGAGGGTAGCGGGTTATCGAGATAGGCTGCTTGGGCAAATCCCCATAGTTTTTCGGTGATCTCCGGGGTCTCGGGCAAGAGCCGGAAGAAGTTCGGAAGCACGCCAAATCGTTCGCGGATCTGCCGCTGTAGCTCCGGTAGAGTTTGAGTATTGTTGGGTGCCAATAATCCCCCAGCTTCGTCATAACACGCTGAAATCCTGACAACGACTGCTCCCAATCGGGCGCCGTGGATGAAGCACACTTGCCCGGCAAACCGCAATTACGACTTCGAGATGTCCGTTAATCCGAGGAATCGAGACAAGTCAGAGACGCAGAAGTTCGAGTGGAAAGCTGCTAAAAAATCATTGCCAATTCACAAAAATTCTAAGAGTCTTCCGAACTTGTCGGTTATGCGGTTGCCGCCGCGGATTGCTCGAAAGACTTAACGGCCGCCGTTTCGTCATTCATGATTTCAAAAACGGTATACAGCTTTGTAATCTGCATCACGTCGTGGACTTTGGTTGTCAGGTTGAGCAGTTTCAGCTCCCCCTTCTGCTTCCGCACGCTTGTGAACGCTCCTACCAATGAACCCAAGCCCGAACTGTCGATGTACTCGACCCCGCCTAGATTGAACAAGATTTGCCTTTGTCCCTTGTCTAACAGCTCGCCGACTAAATCGCGCAGTCCAGCGCTCTCTTCGCCCAGTACAATCCGGCCCCTGAAGTCCACGATCGTTACGCTACCCACTTGTCGAATTTTCATCGTCATATTCATTGCCTACCTCCTAAAACGTGAGACACGGCGAGTCTAACAGTTGTTGCGTGTCGAAGTCGGATCCCGGGAGAGGTTCATCTCATCCAGGCATTTCGATACGCCGATCGAAACCAAAAGCGGCGATATGTCGTCTGGGAGCAACGAAATACACAAGACTGTCTTACTAGATTCAATGAGCGTTTGAGTCTGTTTCCGCGACGATGAACCTCCATCGGCCATACTCAAATCAAACACAGTGACATCCGGTAGAAATTCTTCGGCTGCGCGGATTCCTTGTTCTAAGGTCGAAACCGCCCCGACGACATTGATGTCGGGATGATTCGCTAGGATGCGTTGATTGCCTGTCAGAACGACTCGAGAATGGTCTACGAGAAGGACATTGGTAGGCATGACGGTCTCCGTTGTAGCGGCTCCTGAAGGCTAGCTACAAGGCGACAGCCAATGCTGGAGAGCACCTATGTCCCATAGCGTACATTAATCACGGCGAGAACGCAATCTTAGGATGCACCAGCAGAGTCACCTCTTGCGGAACAACGTTTTTTGCGGACACAAGCCGATTCCGTACAGCAGCAACACCGCCGCAATTCCCATAAAAAAAACCACGCAACGTCGCGCCCAAGGTCGTCCGGGTTTGAAAATCTCAAACCACCTCGGCGCTCACCCAATCGAGCCTGTTTTTGGTAAATACTTCTACCCTTATTTTCCTAACCGGGGATTTTTGTGGTGGCGGATAGCCTGCGTCTTAGCCTGCTCGCGTGTCTTGCATACACGACTAGAAACTGCACTATCGGAGTACGTGAGTCACTCGGAAGTACTTCCGTTGCTACAACCCTGTTTCCCTTTTCAAGACTTCTGGAACGCATTGAGACGAGACTGAGAGCTTGCTCCCTGCGAAGTAGGTATGCCGGGGATTCTACCGCAGTTCCAGCGGCCCATTTTAGGGGACCAACGACGTCAAGAGCGGCGACTAAGCGGGAGTTGAAATTTGGGACCAGCTCTTTACCAGCGGTTCTTCATTCAAATGAAGCTATTCCGGTAGTATTATCACTACCGTAATCGAAATGGTTGAAAAAATGACCAGCTTTCCTTTGGGCAAAGCCCGCGGCTCGAAGCGTGTGGTTTCAAAGAGGCGTGCCAGCGTAGTTGTCAATCTGAACCGCAGGCCGATGAGACTTCCCTGCCTCGTGCTCGATTCCTCGAAAGGAGGTTTCCGGCTGCGAGGAAGTTTCGAATTCAAGCGCGGTCAAATAGTCGAACTCATCATCGAAGACGAGAGTCCCACCTCCGAGCTCTGCCGCGTGGTCTGGGTCGGTAAAGCAGGCTCCAAGCAGGAAGGAGAAATCGGTTTGGAAACAGTCTAGCCGCTTTGAACTTTCACATGTCCCGATAATCCGACTTCCATGATAAGTCTTTGTCAAGAAAGCAAACTCTCCCGACGCGCTTGGGAGCAACGCGTGTGCAAATTCTTTAAGATTTTTTCTCTGCGTGTGTGGGCCTGTTTTTCGACCGCAGAACGTGGCGTATCTGGCTCCTTGCCACGACACCGACTAGAAAGCACGTAAGTCCTGATTAGCTTCGCGTACCGGCGGTAGAATGAAGGTGGTAATAGATCGAGTGCCTGCGGCGCTAGGGAATATCGAATGGCTTATGAACCTATCGAAAACTACGGAATCATCGGCAACATGCGTACCGTCGCGTTGGTAGCGATCAACGGCTCCATTGACTGGTATTGTCCTCCGCAGTTTGATTCTCCCAGCATCTTCGGAGCGATTTTGGACCAGGAAAAGGGAGGCCGATTCCAGATTTGTCCTTTCGCCGAAAACGTGAAACACAAGCAATTTTATTGGCCTTCGACGAACGTTCTGGTAACGCGGTTCTTGCACACGGACGGCATCGCCGAACTCGTGGATTTCATGCCGGTGGGCCTACCTTCTGATTCGCCTTGGTACGACCGTCTCTATCGCCGAATTAGGTGTGTCAGAGGTTCCGTCCGCATCGGCGTGGCTTGCCGCCCGGCCTTCGATTACGGACGGAAGACGCATGAGACCGTGATCGACGCCAATGGTGCCGCGTTCAAGTCGGAAGGTTCATGCGCGTTTCTCTCCTCGGCCCTGCCGCTCGTGCATGACGGAAAAGGTGGGGTCACCACTGAGTTCGTCCTCGAGGAAGGGAAATCCCAGACTTTTATTTTTAGTGGTGACTGTGGCGTGGAAACCGCCCCTTGTCCCCCTCCCGCGGACCGAGAAGCGGAAGAGCTGTTTCATCTCACCGTGAGATTTTGGCAGTCTTGGCTTTCTGCTTGCACTTACCGGGGGCGCTGGCGGGAACAGGTGCACAGATCTGCGCTGGCCCTGAAGCTGCTTACTTTCGAGCCCACCGGCGCGATAGTTGCCGCACCGACCACGAGTCTCCCCGAAGTTATCGGGGGCAGCCGGAATTGGGATTACCGCTATACCTGGCTTCGCGATGCCGCATTTACCGTTTACGCTTTTCTGCGAATCGGATTCCGGGAGGAAGCTGCTGGCTTTATGCGTTGGATTAGAGATTCTGCCGTTCGACAGCCGGGCGCGGGAATGCAGACTCCGGTGATGTTTACAGTTGAGGGATCGAGTCAGATTCCCGAGATAATCTTGGAGCACTGGGAGGGATATCGTGGATCCGGGCCGGTGAGAATTGGTAATGGTGCCGCTACGCAGTTCCAAATCGATATCTACGGCGAGCTGATGGACTCTTTCTACCTCCACAATAAGTATGTCAGTCCGATCTCCTACGACTCTTGGGTAATGATTCGCAATCGACTCGAGTGGATCTGTGAAAACTGGAAATCTCCCGACTCAGGAATCTGGGAGATGCGCAATCGCCAGGAGCATTTCGTCTACTCGAAAGTGATGAATTGGGTGGCTTTGGATCGCGGCATTCGCCTTGCCGATAAACGCGCTTTTCCCGCAGACCGAGCAAAGTGGATTCGAGAGCGCGACTCCATCTACGAGGAAGTGATGACCCACGGCTGGAACGAGAAGCGCCGGGCGTTTACGCAATATTACGGAAGCGATGATCTCGACGCGTCCCTTTTGATTATGCCCCTGGTTTTCTTCATGGCCGCCTCTGATCCGCGTATGATCAGCACAATCGATGAAATCATGAAAAGTCCCCGCGATGGCGGGCTCGTGAGCGACAGCCTAGTGTACCGCTATCCGCCAGATCCGCGCGTTGATGGACTTCCGGGCGAGGAAGGCACGTTCAACATATGTTCGTTCTGGCTGGTCGAAGCGTTGGCGCGAGCGGGTCAAGAAATCCCCGAAAAGCTAGATCAAGCCAGGCTGATCTTTGAGCGCATGCTGGGATACGCCAACCACCTCGGGCTGTTCGCAGAACAGATCGGCTCGCAGGGAGAGGCACTCGGAAACTTTCCACAGGCCTTCACACACCTTGCATTGATCAGCGCCGCGTTCAATCTCGATCGCACGCTCAGCAATCGGAATTGACGGGCACGGGCCGTCCAGCCGGTGAGTATAGTGCCTCCAATTCGCAGTGACTTTGCCGCTCACGGTAAATATTGAAATTAGTCGCATGTACTCGACCTAGAAACTTTACGGTGAAGCATGAACCCTAGGACGTTAGGTTTCGCGATAGGTTTAAGTCTAGTTGTTCCTGGAAGTTCTGCTGCATCGTCTCAAGCTACAGAAACCGCCGATGTTGTGGTTCCTCAAGCGAGGCATGCTCGCGACCAAGGAGACATGGAGTCTCTCCAAGCGCTCGTTCGTGGCGCTCGGGACGAGGCTATGCGAACGAACAGTTTCGATGCCAATTTGCGAACTGCTCTCTTGGATGCATGCCTTATCGAGGCCGGACATGTTCATCAAAACGACAAGCTAGTGAGGCAAGCCGCGCAGGACGGCGTTGCCGCGGCGGAGCTTGCAGTGAGGCTAAACACGCAGTCGTCTGAAGCCCACAGATTGGTTGGAGAACTGCCGGGTGAACTAATTCCCTATGTTTTTGTGGGAGGAATGCGTTAGGGGTCTCGCTCAACGGAGGAAATCGAGAAGGCGATTCAACTGGATTCGCAAAACCCGAACGCCTATGTGGCACGTGGAAAAAACTATTTCTTCACACCCAAGGCCTTTGGCGGAGACAAAGAGAAAGCTGTCGATATGTGGAAAAAAGCCATCGCGATCTCACCGAATTCAGACACGGCCGAAACCGCTCATATTTGGCTCGCAAGAGCCTACCAATCTCTTGGAAAAAGCGAGAGTGCGACTGCAGAGATCGACCAAGCTCGCAAAATGAATCCTGAACGCCTGTTTGCGAAACTTGTGCAGGGGCAGCTACGGCACTAACGGGAAAAGCGGATCGACAGCAGTGGTCCGGTAGTGCGGCTTCCATAATGGATCTTTGTCAAGATAAGGAATAGTCTCGAGCGCCCAGGTCCGCGCAGTGATGGGTCCCACCGCAGGAATGGTCATCAACCTCTTCGGGGAGTGAAAAACTTGATTTTACGGACTCCGCTGTAATATTCACTAAGCCATGATTGGGCGACACATATTCGTCTTTTTGTTTGTCCTACTAGTAGCCGCCGGCCAGTATTCATATTCACCATTTCCAATGCAGCTTGAACACGCACGACTTGTGAGGGGATTAGATGGAGTGGTATCTGTTCCGATAATTCCCAACGAAAAACCCAGTGTCGTAAATCATGGCAAAGAATTTTGGCGCGAAATCGTAAAGAACCGATACGCGATTCCGCAAGGACAGCCAGTTTTCCCCCTTGTCCGCGAACTCAGTGGTTACCTCGGTTCGACCGATTCGGAACTCCGCGACGATTTGACGTATTCCATCCTTGATGTTTGGATTCTGTACAAGAATGCACTCACGGTGGACGAACTCAGTTCCCTGTCGATTGAGTGGCAAGGGAATCTTCGCTCTGGCATTGGAGAATCTGGGACCGACACGATTTTCCGCCGTTCGTATTCCGCCTTGTGTCTTGCGATCCTTGCCGAACGCAATCTCAAGGAGCGGTTTCTCAGCGATGCACAGTATCGAGTTCTGTTGGATGCAGCGTTTGCCTATCTAAAAGATGAGCGGGACCTGCGCGGTTTTGACCCGGCCAAAGGGTGGATACACGCCACTGCTCACACCGCCGACCTTTTGGGATTCCTCGCTACCGACGCTCGATTTACGAGGGAAGACCAATCTCGCCTGCTCCAGGCGGTGGCTGAACGGCTGTCTTCTGCCCACCAAATTTTTTCCTACGGTGAACAAGACCGGCTCGCAGCCGCGATCTCTTCGATTGTCGTTCGTAGTGACTTTGATTCTGCCGGATTCGACGGGTGGCTAAAATTGTTGGCGGAAACAGACGCTAAATTATGGAAAGACTCCCCGCCGCAAGATGCTTTGCTCAAAACCTTCGAGAACAACAATTACTTTCTTCAGGCTCTCGTTGCCCGGCTTTCCACCAAGACTGCGGCCCAGGGCGTCACCCATGTAATGGAACAGGTGAACGCGGTGATGGCGAAGCGATAGTACTAAAGCGCGTAAAGGTCAATATTTCCTACGGCAATCGCCCGAATTTGGTGATTTGCAGCCTCCCGCGCCCGTGACACGATGGATTCAAGCAAGGTCGGAATCCATGTCGATAAGTCTCAAACACTCCAAAACCGCGCTGGTTTGCCTTCTAGCGCTTTCTCTCTACGCGCTATCGATGCCGGCGCAATCCGAAGAGCGAAAAGTAATTAAGCGCGTTCAGCCTGAATATCCGAACATTCTCAAGAACAAAGGCATCGGCGGAATCGTACGGCTCGAAGTAATCATCAATCCGTCTGGCACCGTAAAATCCGTGCGCACGCTCGGCGGTAATGCCATCCTTGCCGAATACTCCGAACGCGCCGTAAAGCAGTGGGTTTTTCAGAGCGGACCCGCCGAAACGAAGACTACCGTGGCCATAGAATTCGGCGCGCCCACTCAGTAACTACCTTCGCTCAGTTTCTTGGTTTTCGTTTATTCGAAACTCGAGACGCTAGAAACAAGATCAAGTCCCGTCCAGAGGGCGTCATCTTCGCTAGCAACGGGACCAATTTGTCCATCAATTGCATGCCCTTTCTCGACGATTCCCAGGCACTTTTGCCTTCTCGACCATTGAGCTTACTTGGTACAGGCGGATTGTCACCGTCGTAAAGCAACGCATACAAAGGAATCTCTAACGCTTGCGCATACTTCTCTAAAGTCTCAACCGAAGGAACCGTATGACCGTTCTCGACGCGTGACGTATAGCACCGCAATAATCCAGTGCGGGTTTCCAGATCACCCTGAGAAAGTTTTTAGCCTCCCTAAGGGAGCGTATCCGTTGGGCGATAATCATTTGTCCATCCTCTGCGTAAACAAGCAAAGGAGTGTATATACTAAAATGATAAGTATATTTCAATGGATTACTTATTCGTGATCAGTCAAGGAAGCGTAGATTCCAAAGTACCTTTCGGCCTTCGAGTTCGCAGAGCCGAAAGCGCCTCTTTTGACGAATGTCGGGGCAAGGCAACATACCGAAAGCCCTGTTGACGCGAACGAATCTAAAAACCAAGATGATATCGTTTACCGGCGAGGGATCTGCAGTTGAGCCCACGATTCCGGAGCTTTGGGGCATGCTGACATCACAACAATGGTTCGAAGCTTGGAAACAAATGCTGCCGAGCACTCCGCAAAAACCGCGTAGTTGGCCAAAGGGTAGCGCTCGACAACCAACTATTCGGCGCAGTCAGAAGGACTCTTGGAACGCCTAGAGGATCATCGAATATTGTTTGCGCAGCTTGTTGCCTCGTCTGCAGGCGCTTCAAAACAAAGCGATCGAATCCAGGAGGCATTTGCCACGGTGCCAAGGGAATTATTTTTAGGCGCCGGCCCGTGGAAGGCATTCCCACGTGGAGGCGGCAGTGAAACTCTGTCTAGTGACCCAGCGTTCATCTACCAAGATATAGTGGTTTCCTTAGCACCTGAGCGCAAGATTAACAACGGGCAGCCGAGCCTTCATGCCGCTTGCCTGGCTGCGCTAGACCTCACCGAGGGGGAAACGGTAGTCCAAATCGGCGCCGGAACCGGCTATTACAGTGCAGTCATTTCGAGACTAGTTGGTGAAACCGGAGTAGTCATTGCCTATGAAATAGAACCAGATTTGGCATACAGGGCCGCACATTACCTCAGGAATTTCCCCAACGTCTCAGTCAATAACCGCTCGGGCTCGGAAGGCGTGCTGCCGCGATGCGACGCGGTGTATGTATGTGCCGGAGCGACCGGGCCGCTGGATCTGTGGCTCGACGCTTTGCGCCCGAATGGACGGCTGATCTTTCCGCTAACGTCTGCAGATCGTTCTGGTGGGGTGCCCGGATCCGGAGGAATGCTTCTAGTGGAACACGTTGCGAATGATTTCTATCGCGCCCGATTCATTAACTTAGTTTCATTCATTCCTTGCATCGGGGCTCGAGACGATGAGACGGCCGCAAAGTTGACCCGGGCATTCAGCCGCGGTGATGCAAATGATGTGCGTTCATTGCGGCGCGGAACGTTACCCGACAAGAGCTGCTGGTGCTCAGGCAAGGGGTGGTGGCTATCAACTTCGGAAATCGCCTAACCTAAGGTTCAAGGGACACGTCTGGCCCGGGCCACACTCTCTCTTCTCTGGTTGAGGCCATAGAAAAGGCGGTCGCCTGTCGACACAAAACTGTGCACGCAGGTAAACTTCCACGCAGCTTTATCGAATTGAAGAAGGTCCAAGGGACTTTTTCCCGAGTAGTCTGAGTAGAACGCAGCACTCTGTGTTCGCGCGCAAGATCATTCATCAGCGACAACCCAGCCCGGACAATATTCTGAAATATGACTGCAATGCCGAACACACCCACCAAGACACCGCTTCGCTCCAGCTTCCTGCGATCCTTTATTCGATCACTTGTCATCGGCGTGGTGCTTCTTTGGTCGCTTGCCGCGCTGATTCTGGTAGCCGCCCGGTGGATCGACCCACCGACAACCGCAGTGCACATCCAGCGCCGCTTGCAGGCCTGGATTCACCACACGCCGTATCGCGAACGCTACAAATTCATTCCGCTCAGCCAAATCTCGGCCGATCTCCAGCACGCCGTGATCGCAGCAGAGGACACGCACTTCTACCAGCACCACGGATTCGATTGGCACGAGATCCAAATCGCTGCCGAAGACGATTTGGAAGGCGATCGCACTCGCGGAGCTTCCACCATTACGCAGCAACTTGTAAAAAACCTGTTCTTCGGAACGGGTCGCTCTATCCTCCGCAAGGGCGCAGAGGCCACACTGGTACCGGTGGCCGAATTCGTTCTCGGCAAACAGCGCATTCTGGAGATATACGTCAACGTGGTCGAATGGGGCCCCGGTATTTATGGTGCAGAGTCGGCGTGTCGTTACTACGACGAAACCGCAGCCCGGAATATCGGCCGGCAACAGGGGGCACGGCTCGCTGCAATTCTGCCGGCTCCTCTGAAGCGACGACCTGAGCGCATGAATAACTACAGCGCGATTATCCTGAAGCGGATGGGCCAAATGGGTTGGTAAGCGAATCAATTTCTGATGCGTATTGGGGAAGGCGCGTCCTTTGCATGATTCATCACATCTTCTTACGCGGACAACGAACCCAACTGATGCGCCCACTACCAAAGCGGCTGAATAGTCCCTGCGGGTTCGAAGTCGGTCCCGGCGATTTGCGCCCGGACTCACCGCGCTCGTGCGATGAACTTCAGTCGCTTACGTACCGCCAGACTACAGCGACTGCCCCAATCTCTTCTCCAACTGCGCGCGGTAGGTTCTACTGACGCGCGCCCGCGAACCGTTTTTCAACACTACTTCAAACTCGCCATGCGAGATCGGCTCCAGTTGAAGGATGCTTTCAATGTTTACAATGGCCGATCGATGCACGCGAATGAATCTCATCGGGTCGAGCTTATCCACCAGTTCGTTAAGCGCGGCGCGGTACAGCAATTCCCTTCCGGCAACATGAAGATTTACATATACACCAGCGGCTTCGATCCAGTCGATGTCTACAACGCGGATGAAGCGCGTGGTTCCTCCGGATTTCACGACCAGCCGGTCGATGCGACGATTCGTTGGCGGCGTGGTTGAAATCATACGAAGAATGCGCTGTCCGAATTCCCGCGCGCTGCGTTCGTCGAGGCGCCCTTTGACACGTGCCATGGTCGCCTCGAGCCGTTCATCGCTGAAAGGCTTCTGCAGGTAATCCAACGCATTGGCCTCGAAGGCCCGGATCGCATGCTGGTCATATGCCGTGACAAAAACCGTGAGTGGCATCCGGTCGGTTCCGACTGCATCGATGACGCCAAGGCCGTCGAGTTCAGGCATTTGTATGTCGAGAAACACCAGGTGGGGTTGCTGATTCTGGATCACCTCAACGGCGGCCTGGCCGTTCGCGGCTTCAAGTATGGTTGCCACATCGCAATCCTTGCGCAGCAGATCGATGAGCCGCTGACGGGCGGGCGCTTCGTCGTCAGCAACCAGCACGCACATGCGTTCACGCGGGAGCGTGACCATTGCGCTCCTCTCCCGTCCAGCGCAGCGGAAGCGATATTTCGACTTCAGTTCCGCCACCGATGCGGCGCCGCACGTCAAAGTGGCTAGCGCCGTCGGGATACAGACCGGCGATACGCTCTCGGGTCACGGACAACCCAAGGCCCGTCGAGTTCTCCAGCGTCCAGCCGGGAGGCAGTCCTACACCGTCATCCAGTATGCGGATGTCGAGACGGTTATCGGACTGTTGTGCCAAGATGACGACGGTGCCTCCCGAGGATCGCTGGGAAATTCCGTGACGAATGGCATTTTCCACCAGCGGCTGAACAAATAAGCAAGGTACGGACGCGTATTTCACATCCGGGGAAATCTGGGTCTCGATCTTCAGTTGGCCGCCAAATCGGATTTTCTGGATGGCGACGTAGTGATCGAGAAACGACATCTCTTCCGCCAGCGGAACTTCCTGCCGGTCTTTTGATTCGAGCGAGAGCCGAAGCAAATCGCCCAAATGTTCAATCATCCCCCGGGCCAGCCGCGGGTCACGCTCGACTTGAGAGGAAATCGTGTTCAGCGCGTTAAAGAGAAAATGCGGATCGAGCTGCATGCGGAGCGCATTCAAACGAGCCTCGGAAAAACTTCGTTCGAGGCGCTCCATTTGCAGTTCGCTCGAGAGGTAATGCTTGTAATAGTGGTAGACCTGACTGGTGCCAAGGATCAGCCAATATACCAACCAACTCCACAGGAACATTCCCCGCAGGGCGCCCGCGAGGATTTTGGTGTTCTGCAACGAGCTCCATGGGCCGATACCCAGGAACGCCAGCACCGCCGCGAAAATATAGATGTATAGCGAAGTAAAAATTAGACTGGGTAAGAGATGGGCCAGCAGGCGCTGTGTAAGTTGTTTTCGGGAAAACGGCAGCTTGCGATCTGCCCAGAGAATCAGCGGGGTCAGCAAACCCCATGACCACCACTGCGCCAACGAACCCAGCAAAGCGCGGCGCCAGTTGCCCATCGAGAGACCGGGCAGGGCAAACAGGCAGCCGATAGCGGTCCAGCCAAGAGCCGCGAGTGCAATGCGGCCCAGCCGGTTTTTCATCAGCCGATCGATCAAGGTCGATATGATGCCCATCTTTACTGACGAGACAAGCTAACGCCCTTTAGATCGTCGAGATGCATGATCAGTCCCCATCCGTAGAAGTTGTTCGCCAGCGCCACGTCGACTTCATTATCGCCTGCTTTGAGCGGCAGCACGAGGAAACCATTTTCCAGAGAACACCGCCCATCAGGCTCCTTTCTCGCCGATGGAGGCTGATAGAGATTCTTGTCCGCGAAGACCGGCTGGCCATTGACGAACACCCAAATCTCGCGGGCCCATCCGACGGCCACTCGCTTCTGCTGTGCGCTGCGCGAATGGATCCTGGTCTTGAGCCACACCACGCCGCGTTCTTCCCTCGAAAAGGGCAGACCATACTCGCGACTAACATTGACTAACCCGCCCCGTTCCGAAGTCAGCGGTTTCCATGACATCGGTAAGTCCGCCAATGCAGGCTCGTGATCAGCGGCTAGTTTTGTGGGCGGCGCAATTTGCCAGTTCCGCACAAATCGGCGATCACCGGCCGTGGGATCTTTCGCTGCCACTTTAGGAAGATCTTCAGTAGCGTCCGGGGTCACGGTAAGGTTGGCGAAGATCCCCGGCCCTTGTAGCGCCAACCCTCCATCCAAGGTGTCCCCTTCGAGATTGCCGATTTCAAGTGAAGGAGCTTTTTCTCCATTGATGAAAACGTTCATTCGCTGTCCAGACACCACGAGCTTGATATGGTTCCAGCCGCCCTGCCGCAGAGGTGCGGGCTTCTGGTACCGCGGGAACATGTCCCACAACAAAACGCCGTGCGTCTGCGGCGCGTACTGTATGCAGTCGACGGCCTCTTCGCATTTCGGCCGAGGCCGCAAGTAGAAGAGGCCGTAGGTGTTTTCATCACGCCGCCGAAATGCGAATCCTGCCCCCATACTGGTCGTAGCTTCGACGTCGTACTCGATCGTCCCGTCGTGAAATGTGAAATTGTTGAGCACCGCCTGCCCAGTTTTGATCTTCTTCGCATAGTCCCCAGCCTTTAGCTCGATCGCGTCGAACCCATCGCGTTGGACGAAATCGGCGAGGCCAGAGGTGGTCCAGTGGTCTGAAGTCATGGCGATCTTGACCGGCTCGGCGGCCCAGGCGGGCGCAGCCATCGGCACCAGGAATAACCATAGCAAAACATCCAGTACTGGTTTCGCCAGCCAACTACTTCTGGAGGAAGAATTATGGAACGGATTTGTCATGGCCTGAGGCTATCTGAACGGACGAGCCTGGAGCGAGGCATATGTTGTCGTACGGACCGGGGTGTTACGAAACGGTGTTCCGTGTTGCGGACGGGATTTCGCCGTCAGCCGCAGAGTCACCGGACCTTCCTACGTTATGGAACGTGTTCGTCCGAATCCTCGGAGAGTTACGTACCGGCAGAAAGTTATCGGTTCGTCCGTCGGATTGGTACCGACATATTGTGTTTACCGATTCCCTTTCACTTGCCTGAGTGGTCGGATTACCGACACGTGATTTTTTGACTGATCCACTTTTCGGTTAGGCGCGCTAAGCAGGACTTGAGCGGTTTCATGGTTCACAGTTCGCCACTATTTTTCGGATAGCCGACTATAATTGCCGGGACTCGTTCCATGATGGGCAGCAGTAGCCATGAACAAGTAGGATCAAAGATCTGGTTAGCTTATAAAAAATTGCGTGGGTCCAATCATATGCGAACGAAAAATGAAGTGAATCGAAGATTATTTCTGAAATGGGCGAACCTGGTTGGCCTGGCTCCCTGGTTTCCAGCTGCAGTGGAGTCGAGCCCGATCCCGATGCAAGACACAAACACTGTGCATCGCAAAGAAGCTTCCCAAGCTAAGGAGTTGCATTCACCAGAGACAATTCTCCTCAAAGACTACCGTCCGAAATCGATCTATAAAATTCCCGTCACCGAGATTGACAAGGCCAAATACCCCATCATCGACATGCACTCTCATCCATACGCCAAGACTGCGCAACAGATTGAGGAATGGATTAAAAACATGGATGAGGTTGGTGTTCAGAAGACGGTCATCCTTACTATGGCTACCGGCACAGAGTTTGATGATATCTACCGTAAGTATTCGAAGTATCCGGATCGCTTTGAGATGTGGTGTGGTTTGGATCTGTCTGGTTACAACAAACCGGGATTCGGACCTGCCGCCGTCAAGGAACTGGAGCGGTGCCGACAAGTGGGTGCGCGTGGCGTGGGTGAAATCCACGACAAGGGGGGCGGACTAGCCTCAGGCAAGTCCAAAGCACCCGGAATGCATCCCGACGACACGCGCATGGATGCGCTTTTCGAGAGATGCGCTGAACTTGGCATGCCTATCAGCCTCCATGTCGCCGAACCCATCTGGATGTACGAGAGGATGGACAAGACGAACGACGGCCTCATGAACGCCTACCAATGGCGACTCGACAATAAGCCGAACATCGTGAACCTGTCCGGCATGATCGACATTCTTGACCGCACGCTCGCGAGGCACCGAAGGACGACGTTCATCGCGTGCCACTTCGCCAACCTGGACTACGACTTGGCGCGGCTGGGCGAGATGTTCGAACGCAATCCTAATCTGTATGCTGACATTTCTGCCCGTTATGCTGAGACGGCGCCCATCCCGCGGTTCGCTTCGAAGTTTTATGAAAAGTATGCCGAACGACTCGTCTATGGGACCGATATGGGTTTTGAGAAGCCGATGTACCGTGTCACGTTCAGAATCCTTGAATCGCTGGACGAGCACTTCTACGAAATCGAGCAGTTCGACTACCACTGGAGCCTGAATGGATTCGGGCTTAGCGGCGAGACTCTGAAACAGGTTTATCATGCCAACGCGACAAAGTTGCTTGCCGCGCGCACTGACCACGCCTGATAGAACAATGAGGAAAGCGATCGGCCCAACCTGCTAACAAGGCCGCATTTCTAACCACTCCTTTTTGCAACGTGATTCCGTCCTGGTCGGCTTCACTTGGGCACTGTGAGAACTTCGCGCGGGTTTCCGATCATGACAACGTCGATTTCCTTTGCAGAAACTCCGGCGCGCACGAGCAAGGGAAGAAACTCGATAAAAAGAAAGTCGTAAGGGCGAAAGTCTCCTCCACCAGGTTCCCCGACGTGATACCACCCGGAGTCCTGCGAAAGCAATACCCGGCTGAGATATCCGGCCGCCTTCATCCCTAGAACGAGCTCTACGTGCTTCTGCGCCGTGGCTGAAGATATGCCATCGAATTCGACCCAAGCTCCGACCTCGGCTGCGCGCAGGTGCATCCTGGTGTCCGCTTCATTTTGGGCGTGGACCCAAATGAAACCTGCAGGCGCCACACCATGCGACTTGAGCGTTGAGATTTGTGCCATGGCGGCGACGCCGTCCCCGGTATGCGACGCGATCGTCAAGCCCGTCTGTTGATGCGTGATGGCGGCGGCCTTGACCAGCTTGGCATCGATTTCAGAAAGCGGGCCGGAATTAACGCCGATCTTGATAATTCCTGGGCGCACTCCCGAGGGCGGGATTCCCTGTTCGAACTCCTTCACCCAGCGCGCGGCTAGTTGCTGGTGGGTTTCCGAATAGGCGAATTTCGGCACATACTTGTTTTGCGCCGCGCCGTAGAAACCGGTATTCGTCACGATCTGCAAACCACTCGCTTGTGACAGCCGGCGAAGCAGACTAACATCGCGGCCAATGTAGACGGGCGTGCAGTCCACGAGCGTATCGCAACCAGCGGACTTCACCTGGCGCAGATGGGGAAGGGCTTTCAGGAAAACCTCTTCGGGGTCATAACGGCCCGGTCGGATCGCGTCGGCGCCGATAAAATCCACCATGATGTGCTCGTGGATGAGGGTTCGACCTAACCGTTCCGGTGCGATGGACCCCAGGACTGTCACCGCTTGTCTTTGTCTAATTTTTGCCGCTTCCAGACAGGAAATCGGTAGAACTCCGGCGCCCGCAGCGGCGAGTTGGAGGAAGTTGCGGCGGTTCATGCCAGAAGTGAGTATTGTCCAGCCGGTCAAATTGTTCGCGCAGGTCACCGAGTTTGCCTTCTTCCGGACGGAGTTCAGCGCGATGTAACTTCAGGAGGAGGCGGCATATTGCGGTGCTTCATCCACTCCATGCTGATCTTGTGGTCCTTCTTGTCCGCCGGAATCTGATCAAGGCTCGGCATAAAAATTTGTAAGCCTGCTTCAGGAGTCATTCTCGTGTATCCATACACCAGTTGATCCTGATAATTGGCCAGATCCAGATCGAACCATGCATCTTTGGACAGGTCCACCATCATCAAATCGACGTGCCGCATCGTGAGTTTCCCGAAATCGATCGTGCCACCGTGCAGTTGTATAAAATTTCGCCATTGCTCGACGCGGGCTACATCTTCCTGGGCGTTGCCGTAGATCTGCTGGAAGTCAGGATTGATGATGCGCACGCTGGTAAGCTGTCCGCGGATATGCGGCGGCGGAGTGGCGCTCCCCGTGTCCAGAAAGATGTCGTTATCCTTGACCTCTACGCCGGGAATTGCGGTTGAGGGAAAGAGGCTGGCAGCCGTCACATTGAACCCGGCCAACAATTTCTTGAAGGGAATTTTTATCAGATTTATTTTTGTTACGTGGATCTGAATGCGATTATCTGGTGCGACTCCGATGGTGGCAATTACTTCGATGGGCATCGGTATCACTTTGTGAAGCGTTCCAGTCAATTTAAGCTGATCTCCGTCGCCAGAAAGCTTGACCTTCTTCAGCGGCGAATTACTGATGCCTTCGTTAAGGAAGTTTGCGAGATCCCCCACGTTGGTGTGAATCACCCCGTTTTTCACGTCTATGTAGAACGATTCCGGGTCATCGAAGGAGGGATTAGTATTGCGCGAGGTGCGCGCTATTTGCCCGCGCAGCCAGCGCACGTACACGCGGAACCCGGTCGGCCCCTTACGTAGCATCAAGTTGTGCGCGTAGACGTTTGTGGGAGTCGAGGTGAACGAAGGGCTCGAGATACGCGCGTCGCCGACGTCAATCACAGCGATGGGCGTGTTGTCGATGGAGGACGGTGGCGCCGTAGCGCGCTTGGCGCGCCACAGCCAACACGCCAGCAAAACCACGATAGAAACCAGTGAAATCCCCCAAGTCAGTCGAGCACGCATGCGTTCAGCTGAACCGAACCCTCCGCGACTGTCAATACTCCTTATCCTTACAATTCGGCTTTCAAAACAAGCGCCGGTTAGCAGCGAACAATCATCCATGCTGTACGCGATGCTTCGTCAAACCTCTTCGACAAGAATGCTGCTAGAATTATTTGGGTTGTAACAGGAACATGTCACTACTTAAGTCCTTCGCTGCGATTGCGCTTTCTTTATGGCTCGGCGCTTTAGCCTGTCTAATGGGTTGTGCCCAGCCCGTTCTCGCTTCCGTTTCCCCTACTCACCGTCAACAAGTTTTCGAGTGTAAAACCTCCGCCAACGCTAACGACGGATCATGTTGCCATCGTGGCAAAAGCACATCAGACAAGAATCAAGCCACGCATAGCCTGTCTTGTTGTCCGTTGGATGCAACGCTCAGCCAGAAGCAAGACCCAACTCCGATCTCGCATGCTGAGCTATCCGGGACTCCGTTGTTGACCGTGATTGATTCGCCATTGCAACATTCTGCGAATGGCACGGCAAGTCCGCTGACGGTTTTCCACGCCGGAAGAGACATACTTCAGCAAATCCACATTCTCCGCATTTAGGAATTACGCCCACCCCGAGAGCGTTTGGTGCGGATGCTCGGTCCGCGAAACAACAACTATTCCTAGTGGAGAAAATCATGAAGACGCTAAAAGTAGTTTTGTTGATGGTAGTAATCGCATTCGGAACGACTACGGCCGTCTCGGCCGCGCAGACTAGTTGCTGCGCATCTGACGATTGCTGCGCAAGTTGTTCTGGATGCTAAGAATCAACTGAAACATCAAGAGGCGTAGGCGAACGCCTGCGCCTCTTTTTCCGATTCGTGCCTGAAAAGTCGAATTGCCGGAAACTGAGATTCGCAGGGCCGGCACTTGACCGGTTACCGCGGAACAGGTCGACGCAACACCAGCTCGGAGCCAACATGCGGCATCTCCGAGCAGCCGTTGGCGAGCGCTGATTCAAAAGGAATACTCCCTTGGCTAGGTTCTGATTGAGTGCGACCCAACTGCTCGGTTCTCCAAGGAGAGGATCGTCGGATCAAATGATTAGCGGGTGTTGCGTCGACCGGCTGAGCTGGCAGCGTTGATCAGGCATAAGCTTTTATGTGAGTGGTAACCTGAATCGCATGCCCGCGCGTTCGGCTGGCCATGCTAGGAAGGAGTTGTTGTAGTGGAGCCGTTTCGAATTCATGTTGCAGACGAGGTGCTCGACGATCTGCGGGCGCGGTTGCGCGATACAAGATGGCCCGACCAAGTACCCGGCATAGGCTGGGGACAGGGCACTGAGTTGGACTGGTTGCAGCGCCTCGTGTCCTACTGGGCCAATGAGTTCGACTGGCGTGCCTGGGAGCGCAAGCTCAATGCGCTCAACCAATTCACTTGGGACGGCATCCACTTCGTTCACCAGCGCGCTGCATCCGGCCGTGGTGTGCCGCTCATCCTCACGCACGGCTGGCCCAGCACTTTCCTCGACTATCTGGACATGCTGCCGATGCTCGACAGCTTCGACGTAGTCGTGCCCTCGCTGCCCGGGTATGGATTCTCGTCGCGCCCACCCGAAGTCGGCATCAACTACCGGTATGTCTCGGAGCGCTGGCACCGGCTCATGACCGAACTCGGGTATTCCCGATATGGTGCGGGCGGCAATGACTTCGGTTCCGGGGTGTCGACGTTCCTTGCAGTGGACCATCCCGAGTCGGTGATGGGGATCCACCTCACCACACTGGAGTCCGACCTCACTCCCAAGGTGGACGACGCGGAGCTCTCCGACATGGAGCGTTCGTACCTCGCAGTGAGCCGGGGATGGGACGTGACGGAGCGGGGCTACAGCGCGATCCAGTCCACCAAACCGCAGACCGTCGGCTATGGACTGAACGACTCCCCGGCGGGACTGGCCGCATACTTGGGCGAGAAGTGGCGCTCATGGAGCGACGTCACGCCGCCCGACGACTTCCTCTGCGCTACGCTCACCCTGTATTGGTTCACGCAGACCATCACCTCGTCGATGCGCGACTATTGGGATAATCGCTGGTACCCGGTTGACCCCACGTACGTCGGAACGCCCACAGCGTTCGGTGTCTTCGCGCACCAGACCGTTCCCGAAGGCGAGCCGCCGCGCTCGTATCTGGAGCGCGTGTACAACATCCAGCGCTGGACAGTGTTTCCCAGCGGCGGGCACTTCGCCCCGGTTGAGGAACCGGCGGCGATCGCAGAGGACTTGACCGCGTTCTTCCGTGACCTGAAAGCTCGGGCCATAGAACCGTCAGATGGAGTTTCGAAGTCCCAATAAGTTCTATAAAGGGGGAAGTCAAGAAAAAACACTCCTCCATCGGCCGGAGTTTTTCTTGCTTCCCAGCCGACTTGATGGAGCAGGATCTGTGCTGAACGGCCGCGCCATGCGCTGGTTGCTGGCTAGTTTGGCCCAGCGATTGGGATTTTCTCTACCAGCGGTTTTCATCGCTTCTTCGCAACGAAGCCTGTCAGTTCCGAAACCAGCAAAGCAGAACGTGGTCCATTTGGCGACCATGGTTCTATTGGGGACTCGTGGCCCATAGCTTTTTCTGGTTATCGGAGAGGGCCTAGGGTCGGGTGGGAGACTAGGTGCCCGCAGCACACAGCGCCTAACTTAACGGCTGAGACTCGCTCTCGAACCAGAGTGTCTCGAGAACCCGACGGCCACCGCCAGAGAAAATTCCCAGAGATGGAGCGGACTCGATCAGAGACACTCAAGCTGTTTGTGGTTTCAGATATTGGGCGTCGAAGCACACTCCTCTCTTCCATACGAGCAATACGATGGTGGCAATCTTTCTGGCCAAAGTCAGGCGCGCCATTTCTGGCCTGATACCCTTGGCAACTAAAGCTGTGTAGAACTCTTGGAAGGGGCCAGGTTTGCTGGAAGCCACGGTGGCCGCACCCTTAAACAGATTCTTCAGATCGTGATTGCAGTTTCGGTTGAGGCCGCGAACCAAGACGTTCTTCCGGCATCGTTGCAGTTGTCCGTTGATCTTGCGGTGATCGGCGCTGCTGTGCATCTCGATGGCTAAACCACTGTAATTCCACAACGGCCGCTTGGTGCGAAAACGATGAGAGAGTCTGCAGGATGCCCAGCAACACCGCAGCTCGGATCGGACCAATCGAGGGAATCTCACAAAGCAGTTTCCAGACCTTCTGTTTCTTGCTCTCGGCGAGCAGATCTCGCGCACTTCCTGGCGCACCACTCGCAATGCATCGAGTTGTTGGTAATAAAATTCCGCTCGCCGGTGCACCCGGGTTCGTTGATCTTCCCGAGCCACTCGGCACGATGACGCCGCGCATAAACCTGTTTGCCGCTACAAGGAATGGCCCAACTGCGATAGATGGCTTTCACCCGCGACATGACCCGGGTGAGATCTTTGGTCACGGTGAGATAAGTGCGTACCAACTCCTTCAGGGTTCGTAGGCCATGTTCACCGTGATAAACCGGAGTGAGATGATCCAGACGCAACAGCTCGGCCAATCCGCGAGCATCGATCTTGTCGCTCTGGTTGCCTTCCCGCATGGACTTGTTTTTTCGCGGATCGCACACCAGCAATTTTGTGACGTGCGGTTTCAATAAGTCGTACAGCCAGGCGGCCGAAGTTCCTTCTTCAAAGGTGACCTGCACGTCTCCGCGCAGCCCATCGATAAACTGCAGAATCATGCTGGCTTTTGTTTCGATGACGCATTCCATCACTACCTTGCCGGTAGCATTCCTGACCGCAATCGAAATACTTTCCTTGTGCACATCCATGCCGATATATTTGGTGCTGATCATAAGGGCGTTCCTCCTCTGGAGCGGTTGAGACAAGCACTCAAAACCTACTCCAAAAGGGGCGCCCTTTTATATTGCGTCGGGTGGTCTCTACAGGTCGACCAACACTACCTCGGAGTCAATATGTGGCATCTCTCAGCAGCTAAATCCCGTTGGCGAGCTGCTGATTCAAAAGGAATACTCCCCTGGCTAGGTTCTGATTGAATGCGACCCAACTGCTCGGTTCTCCAAGGAGAGTATCGTCGGATCAAATGATTGCGGGTGTTGCGTCGACCGAGCTGGCAGCGCTTATCGGAGC
Organism: uncultured Acidobacteriota bacterium; assembly: GCA_963781385.1. Taxonomy (GTDB): domain Bacteria; phylum Acidobacteriota; class Terriglobia; order Acidiferrales; family UBA7541; genus Acidiferrum. The sequence goes on from CAWAFN010000002.1 coordinate 584,423, forward strand.
AAGAACACCGCCTTTAACCGGTAATAAATCAAATCGGGAGCTGATCGAATTTTCGGAGAGCCTTCGTTTTTCGCTACCTAACTTATTCGAGATAGTTCCGGCGCGTGTCAACGACCGTGAGACACATCCCCTGGGAGTTTATTGAGTTTTGTTTTCTAAGTTTGGCGGTTTGTTGATCCAAACTTCAGTAGGAATTGCGGCTGGTCGTGGTGTCTGCCGGACAAAGCGTTCTGGATGATTTAAATAAGCTCTGTCGAGCACGGTTTGGCGCTGTTCGAGGATGAGCGCACTCTGTCCGTAGTGAACCATCGCCGGCGTGAGCAACGCCAAGCTGGAGTGGCGGTGTTCTTCGTTGTACCAACGAAAAAATCCCTGGCAGAACGCGCGGCTGTCCTGAATACACCCGAAGCGGTCCGGGAACTCCGGCCGATATTTCATGGTGCGGAACTGACTTTCCGAATACGGGTTGTCATCCGAAACGTGAGGACGGCTATGGGTTTTCGTGACTCCCAAGTCGGCCAGTAAGAAGGCTACCGGTTTGGAACTCATCGAAGTGCCGCGATCAGCATGCAGCGTGAGTTGGCCGCGCTGGATATTTTGTTTCGCGCAACTCTCTTCGATCAGCCGCTTGGCCAGCTCCGCGCTCTCGCGCATCGCCACCATCCACCCGGTGACGTAGCGGCTGAAGACATCGAGGATCACGTAGAGATAGAAGTAGGTCCACTTGGCTGGTCCGAGCAACTTGGTGATGTCCCAACTCCAGAGTTGCTTGGGAGCCGTAGCCAGAAGTTCCGGCTTCTTGTAAGGCGGATGAGTGAGTTGGTCGCGGCGTTCGCGCGATTCGCCCTTTTGTTCGAGGACCCGATACATGGTGCGAATCGAGCAGAGATACTGCCCTTCATCGAGCAACGTCGCATAAACAGCGGCTGGCGAGCGATCCTGGAAGCGTTCGTCGTGCAGCTGCGCCAGGACCATTTCGCGTTCCGCTGGACCAAGGGCGCGCGCTGGCGAAGACCGCATGATGGTTTGTTTCGGAGCAAACACCAGGCGACGGTAGTAGGAAGCGCGCGGCATATTCAGCGCTTGGCAAGCAGCGCTGGTACCGACATCGCTTGCGAGTCCGCGGACGGCGGCCATTAGGATTTCTCCTCGGGGTCTGGCTCCGGGATGGGGTTCCCCAACAGCGCCGCCACTTTTTTTTGGACGTCGATAATGATGTGCGCTTTACGCAGATCTTCGGCGAGACGCGCATTCTGCCGCCGAAGTTTTTGATTTTCCTCTTCCATTGGATTACGCGTAGACTTTGGCCCGCGTTTGCGTGGAGTCAAGGCTTCAAGAATTCCATCGGCCCGCTCTCGCCGCCAATAAGCCAGCAGCGACGAATACAAACCTTCGCGGCGGAGCAAAGCGCCTAGGCCGCCTCGTGTCGCAGCAGCCACTTCGGCTTCTTCAAGGATGCGTTGTTTATATTCAGCGGTGTAGGTTCGCCGCTTTGGTTTGGCAACTACTTCTGGGTCCGGACGTGCGCGAGCAACCGAATCGGCGTCCGCTTTGGCTGCCGCTGCACTACGCTGCGGCTCGCTCCGCTCGCCTTCGCTCCGTTCCGCGCCAGCCAAAGCCCCCGAGGAAAGAACACCAAGAGAGTTCATCTCTGCCTTTTTCTTTCTCGCCCTGCTCATTAATTAAGAGTACTACCGGTGTCTCAGGGATGTTGGCACGGAGGGTACGTCATGTTCAAGATTCGCATCTGGCTCTCATTTGTCTTAGTGCGTTATGCATTTCATGTTCACATCCATTTGAAACTCAATCCTCAAAACAACAGCCCGATGAGCGACCAGAAACGAATCTCAGAAATAGCAGATTCGCTCGCCATCGACGATCCTATGGGCGAGATGTTGCAGACTGGCTTTAGAGGCATTGGAATCCACGAGCCATGGATGAACTCGATGAAAAGCCAGGCGTGAAGCAAGTCTTAGTCGAAGTGAAAGGTATTTGGTATAGAGCCTAAGAGCGGCCAATGCTTTGCTAAGAGCGCAAAGCACAGGCCACCCGGGAGGTGTCTACTGGATTACTGTTTTACAAAGTTGTCGAGAATAACGTTGCCGGGAACTGTGTTGACGGCCTGGATCTCCTTCCCCTTACGGAGGATCACAAGACTCAGGTGTGCATTCGGGGTCGTGATGAAAGTACCCGTGCAGTCAGAATTTACGGTGTAAGTGCCCGGAACATCCACTGGCGAGATTAAGCCACCAACGCTTACGGTCTCCGAGGCGGAGAGATTTCCGTTTCCGTCAAAGGTCACGAGGCCGCCGCCGGCCACAGGAGTGAAGTTGTTGATCTCAGCAGGGACAGGACCTCTTGTGGTAAATCCACTAAACGTTAAGGCGTATGTGCCTTTGAGCGTTGCAGCGCTACAGGCTTTCACATCCTCTTCCTGAGCGTGCACTTTGGGCAAGGTGCCGCCAGGGAAGGTGGCCCCCAGACCGATCATGGCCGCGACAGCAACTAGGGTTGCTAGAACTACTTTAGTCTTCATATTGTCCATAGGTTTGAATCTCCTTTTTTCAAGTCTTCTCAACTTCCTCTTTTATCGACCCGTTATTCAACTCAATCGGGTTGTTTAACGGGCTCAATCTTGGCGCCAGCTGCCGACTAGCTCAATGCACGGCGGCTCATTTGCTGGTCAGAAGAGGTCATCGCGGATCTCTCTGAAACTAACTTACTTGCAGCAAAGAGCAGCCCCCTGGGAATCTCAACGATACGAAGGGATCCCCCAGCCCGATAATCACGCGGACCAGAACCAGCAGCAGTCTTTGCCTGAAGCAACTTGGGGTGCTAGACTTCGCGCGAATCGGGGTGGGTCGTGACGGAGACTGCGCAATCGGCCCGGCCCAAGCGCTTTGGCGACTTCGAGTTTGATTCGCGCGCCAGACAGCTTCGCAAGCACGGACACACAATCCGGCTCCACGGGCAACCTCTTGAGATTCTGGGGCTGCTGCTCGAACGTCCTGCGGAGGTCGTGCTGCGGGAAGAGCTCCAAGCCAAGCTCTGGCCGGAAGATACCTTCGTTGATTTTGAGCATAGCCTGAACGCAGCCGTAAACAAGCTCCGCGAGGCGCTCGACGACGATGCCAACAATCCCCGTTTCATCGAGACTGTGCCGCGGCGCGGCTACCGCTTTATCAGCGCAGTGGACGTGCCGGATTCGCAAGGCCTGAAACTAGCAGTCCCTGAAATGCCGGCATCCCTCGAGTCATCCGTTGTAATTGCCGAATCCCAGATCCCTTCACGACACCGTCACCGCGGCGTTTTTGTGACGGCACTTGTTCTCGTGGTGATAGCGGCAGTTGTCTTTGGCTTCGACCTAGGCAGGGTTCGCCGTAGATTGGTGGAGGAATCAATCGTTCCAAGGATTCGATCCATAGCCGTCCTACCGTTAGAAAATCTTTCCAAGGATCCCGAACAGGAATATTTCGCTGACGGGATGACCGACCAGCTCATCACGAATCTGGCTCAGGTCAGCGCATTGACGGGTGATCTCACGAACGTCGGCGATGCGGTACAAGGGAACCAAGAAGTCTTTGTCCGAGATCGCCCGGGAGCTGCACGTGGATGCGGTGGTCGAAGGTACCATCATGCGCGCTAGCGACCGGGTGCGGATCAGCGCGCAGTTGATCGAGGCGTCGACCGATCATCATCTCTGGGCGGCCAGTTATGATCGCGATCTCCAGAACGTGCTGTCCATGCAAGAAGAGGTTACGCGAGCCATCGTCAGCGAGGTTCGCGTGAAACTAACTGCACAGGAGCAGGCGCGGTTGGCGGACACGCACCCGATTAACCCAGAGGCTTTCCAGCTATATCTGAAAGGGCGTTACTACTGGTATAAACTGAGCCCGGAAGCGCTGCAGAAGGCCGCTGCGTACTACCAGCAGGCCTTGGATAAAGATCCGACCTACGCACTGGCTTACGCGGGGTTAGCTGACAGCTACAACAGCCTCGCATTTTTCGCTGTGTTTCCCCCTCGCGAGGTGATGCCGAAAGCAAAGGCCGCAGCCGTGAAGGCGCTGGAGCTCGACGACAACCTCGCCGAGGCCCACGTTTCGCTTGGATGGGCGGGCTTCACATACGATCTGGACTGGCCGGCGGCCGGGAAACATTTGGAACGAGCCACCGTACTGAATCCAGCCTATCCCTTGGCCCATTCCGATTATTCTCTCTATCTCGGCGCTCTCGGACGGTCGGAGGAAGGTTTGATGGAGGCGAAACGCGCCCTGGATCTCGACCCAGTTTCCCCAGCCATCGTCCATTACATGGCGGTGCAGCTTTACCTGGCGAGGCGATTCGACGAGGCCATTGAACAGTGTAGGAAGACGCTGGAGTTGGATCCGACCTTTACCCCTGTACACGGGACGCTAGGGCACGTGTACGCAGCAAAAGGGATGTACCGTGAAGCTCTAGCTGAATATGAAAAGAACTCGACACTTAGTGGAGGCAGCCCCGTGTCCACTGCCTTGGTAGGGTACGCGCATGCCCGCTTAGGTCAGCGCAGCTACGCCTTCCGAGTGCTCGACCAGCTCAGGGCGGCGTCAAAGCGGAGGTATGTGCCCGCTCTTTCCTTCGCCATCGTTTACGTCGGGCTGAGTGAGAAGGAGCAAGCCTTCCTATGGCTCGAAAAGGCTTATGACGAGCGCACCAATTCTCTTGCCTACCTTAAAGTGCAGGCGACCTGGGACCCGCTGCGGCCCGACCCGCGTTATGCCGATCTGGTGCGTCGCCTCGGGCTCCCACCGTAAGACCTCGCCATTTGGAGCCTGACGATCGCGGGCTAACCGGAAGTTATTCCGAGTCAGAAGGCCCCTTTGGCTTGATAGGTCGTGGTTTGTCGGGCAATCAAGTGCCTGTCGCTGGCCAGAAAACTGCCTTCTGAAATTGGCTTTGAGTCCCTACGGCGAAACTTTACGATAAAAGGATGTATGGCGCGCGGGAGTTCCAGACGATTGGGTTGCTGGCGTTGGGCTTGGCTGCGATTTCAGCAATAGCGCGCGGTTTCTGGCTGTACCGAGCGTCGCTGACATGGCCGACGGCAGATGGTGTAATCACACGAATCGACATTGAGCGCCGCTGGGATGCGAGCCCACTCGGTGGGCACTACTTCTGCGCTACGTTTAGTTACGATTTTCACGACCCTGCTGCGAATCGTCTGTACGGAAGTTGGTACAAGAATTTCTCAAGTGAAGAAGAGGCTCGCCAGTTTTCCGAACGAGAATTGCCAGTAGGAAAGCGAGTAGTGGTGAGGTTCAATCCCAAAAATCCTGCCTTCAACGGTTTGGAATTGGACTCGTGGACCTACAGCGGCGACAGACCAACCACTCTCTCAATTAGCGGAAATGAGAAGCGAACGCCGAAATGAACGGTAATAAGTGGCACAAACATATTGCAAGCTCCTGATAAGCCCTAACCGGTAAAGTCAACTTGCAAAGGAACTTTTCCGATTGCAAGTTAATCAGGACTTGAGCAGACTAACGCTTCAAGTTGAGGCGAGATTCGAGTCCATAGAGCAAAATAAAAAAGCGGACAACGATGATCCTTCGGACCTGTTCCTCCTGTCCTCCAGACGCTATTTGAGGAGACGGCCGTACGGCCTACTGGCGATTAGGATCGGCAGAAGATGAAGCGGCCTGGGAGACTACTAGAAATTCGTGCGATTTTCCGTCGACCTTGAACTTTATTTTATTCTTGTCGAGCGTGAATTGGACCGCTGTATTTAACGGAATGAGGGTCTGATCGGACGGCTTCGGCTGACGAACGGTGTAGTCTGTGGTGGCGGAGCGGACGACATACTGTTGGCAAAGGAGATCGATGTCCTGCTTCTTGGATTTCTTTGTGCCACACGGGACAGAGGTTTGGGAAAGAATAGTGCCGGGCTGCGGTTTTGGCCCGGCGGATACGACCGCTGTACTTAGCAAAAGAGCGGCGAAAAAAGTTAGAAGCTTTTTCATATGAACACCTGGCAACAGACGAAAACTCAGACCTCCTGAAGTATATCCCAAATCGGCAGCTGTAGAGCGAGGCCCGCGGCAACTTGGACGTAGTCTACAGGACAGTTGGATTAGGGGACTGCTTTGGAGGCCCAAATTCGTGCCTCACGCCATTTGGTCAATACCCAGAGCCCAGCGCGATCCGTTGCATCGCAATCTCCAAGATGAGCGCTCTACGTTTCCGGCGGCTACCAAGCCATTTCGTTACCACGTTCATCCGCGTCTTCATCAAACGCAGTCAGAACCATTCCCGCCTGCAAAGTGACAAGATTCCCAGTTGCACCTTATAGGTACCCTTGTGGGATAGACACAGCAATTCGCCGAATAGCCCGTGAAGTCCGCACGGACTCGTGGTCGCAATTCTATCGCAGGATTCTGGTCAACTCCGGGTTTGTCGGCCGACCGGACATGAGATCACAGTTTCCACTTGCGCGTTAACCATGAGCTGAGGCTTGCTGGCCTACAGACAGCCTTCGACATATTACGCAGTCTCAAATCGACCTGCGTAAAAACTCTGAATCTTTCCTTTTTCTGTTTCAAATCTTATGCCATATCGGCCATCCGCAGAACGGGCAGTTGATTATGTCCGAGTCGTGGAACACAACGGCGATAGATAACCTCGATGATGCTTCCTTTGACTTTCACGGCCGCGTTGGCAGCCTGATTGAGTAAGCGGCGCATGTGACGATTGCCTTTCGGAGACCGGTGGCTGTAGTTCGCACCAGCGCTCTCTTCGTCGCCGGGGCAGATTTGCTGCGCGGAGTCCACTCCGAAACCCGGAACCTCCGCTAGAGCAAAGTGGCTAGCTCTTGGTCCAGTTGACCGATTTGCTGCTCGAGGATTTGCTGTGCTCCATAGTCATTTTCAGGAGCCGGCGGTACACGGGCTTGAGTTCCGTGCATGCGCCGAGCGCATCACACAATTGTTCCGGCGCGGCGCGCAATCTCCGATGTGCCAAAGCAGCCAGCGCAGGTGGATTGGTTTCTCCGTCAGCCAGCACGTTCAACACCTGGCACTGACGCCAAGCAGATCGGAGACCAGGCTGGACAACTTAACGTGGGTCTCTTCCAGAAGTGACTCCAATTGCTTGTTTAACCGCACCGGGTCGCGCCGCAACTGGTACACAAGACCAGCCATTCCAACGTTACCGGTCGAAGCGACATTCACAGTCATCACTGCAAGGGCGACGATATCCTCGACGACAAAGACGCCAACAACTAGGAGGAAACTTTGCCAATGTTTGGCGCGAAGAAAGAACGCCTTCATAGAGTTCTAAACATGAACTGCTGAGGCAGTAAAGACATCGGAAGACTTATATCGTGCCCCGAATAGGAATTGCTCCCGCCATCAGCTCCTGAGGCAGATTCGCTCCCTACACGAGAAATCTTAGTAGTCGGTCGGCCAATGGGGTACCATCGCGTGAGTGGTCCCTGGTACGAATCACCATGGCTTGCGACCCCGGAATGAAACCGCCGAAGCGGAGCCAGCTCGCCGCTGCTGAGGTTGAGACCGATCTATCAAGGATCCAACGCCTTTCACTAGAGCACCACGACGAAAACTGGGAATTCCGGTCGTGGCTAAAACAGAACGCTCCAGACAACATCGATGGCATCGTCAAGGCGCTGAGTCAGAAATACTTCACCATTATCGACTGCACGCAGTGCGCAAACTGCTGCCGATCATTGCAAACGGAATTCAAGAAAAGTGAGCTTCACACCATTGCAACCACGCTCGGGCAATCGATAGAAGCGTTCGAGAAACAATTTATGTCAGAAGGCATGGTGAATCCGCCGTGCCCGATGCTCAACGGGAAGCTTTGCTCGATTTACGAGAATAGACCGGAGGTTTGCAGGTCGTTTCCTCACCTAGAACAACCAAGATTCACAACCCGACTCATGGGTGTGATTGACAATGTTGCGATCTGTCCGATCGCGTTCAACGCCTTTGAGGAACTAAAAACAAAACTTGGACGGCGACAGGGCCGTCGCAATCGGCGGCCCTAGCCAGCTGAACTGGCCGGGCCCCTTCGTTTCACTGCAAACGTCACCGACCGTTCTTTTCTCGCAAGGTACTAGACGCCACTTTTCCGATAAGCGTTAGATATGGAACGACCTGTCAGCTACCGGCAATGGTTTTTCATTCTTTGTTCCATGGTGACAATCAGGCTTGTTCCAAAACAATGACAATTTCGCCTCTCGACGGTGTCTAAATCGCTGGGGGTATGAGCGTGCTTCTTCGTCTTGTTTTGTTGCTCGACCTCTCGGTCTTTCACGACTTAGAGGCCAAGAGCAGCTTGCTTCCTATTGGTCGAAAAGCGTAGGTTGGTACCACGGCGGGCAATCATCCGCTCAAAGGAATTTTTATGGCCGACGAAAAACAAGAAAGACTCGAAGCACGGGCCAGAATCGATATCAGGAAGTTCTACGAAAAAGGCCAAATCACACTGAAAGATCATGCATCGGCTGTTGGCTATCTCAGGGGAGTCTGGTTCGATCACCTCTCGGACATCGAGATCGAAGACTTCATTTGTAAGGAAATCAAAAAGCTGGAGCCTTCAACAATCCAACCCGGCGAGTAGGGGCTGCGCCGGTCGGTTCCTTCATCGGCTCTTGGGCGATTACGTCTTGCGCTGTAAGTCCGATTCGTGCCTCACGCCATTCTGGTCAATCCTCAACGCCCAGCGCGAACCATTGCATTGTAGCCATTTGGGTGATGGTTCTACTGTGCCTATAGCAATAAGGTCATCTCGATTTCCGTTTTCGTCTGAATCCTGATCAAACGCCGTGAGAGAAATTCCCGAGTGCAAAGTCACGAGATTTCCGGTTTCGTCTTCACAGGTGTCCTTCTGTGACAGACAAAGTAATTCACCGAACAATCCATTGAAGTCGGCACGAACTGGTAAGGTCTTAGATTCAATCATGGGCGCTTCACCACGCCAATTCTAGCGGGCCAGAGTCGCTCAACTCCTGATTTGCCTTACCGGACATCAAGTGCTTTTGCAACCGGACTTTCCTGTCTCAAATGGACTATTTTAGATTCCAGAATAACTAGGCGAATTCGCCGAGCCACTTAGTGAGGGCAGCCCAACATCCATCAGGATCAAATCGGGTTTCAGTTCTACAGCTTTCTGGCCTGCTTCTGTGGCAAGTCCCGGCATGTAGTTTTTGCTTAGATAGATATTTTGGTTCTTACCTTTTCGTAGACTAAAACTGAGGTAGACTACGTCGGACTTGGCTTGGGATTTTACGTGAGATTCCTGGAGAGAATCCTTGAGAGAGAATTTCGGACGCCTCGATTTCCAAATCGCCTTCTGTCTTACGCTTTTCATCGGTCTAGCCGCTTGTTTCTACACATTTTCGTTTTATAGGGAAGCACCCGCGGGCGGCTGGAAGAGCTCACTGCGCCGCTGGACGGCCTTATTTGATTTCACGTTGGACACAATTGGCGGTTTTAGTTACACGGGTCTGATCTTAGCCAGTATCCTCGGTCTCTTTCTGGAACTTTTGATGATTCGCTGGATCTCGTCTGAAGTGCGCATTTTTGCATTTCTTAAAAACTACATTTTGGTGTCGTGTTTCCTTGGATTCGGCCTCGGTTGCTTTCTTTGCCGTAAGCGGATCAATCTGCTGGGCCTAGCAGTTCCGCTGCTGACGCTTGTCTTTCTGATTCAATTCCCGTGGGAGCCTCTGCGCAACTTAATCAGCGCGCTACCCTCCTATCTGGGCGTGGCGTCGGAAGTAAATTCCATGGGAATCCCCGCGGTGCCTTTTTCCGGATTGGCGCTCCTCGCCTTGGGTGCTGCCGTTGCCATCACGGTTCCCCTCTTCATTTTGAATGCAATGGTATTCGTTCCGCTCGGGCAGATCGTAGGCGGCTATCTGGAAAGGGCACGCCGTGGAATTTTCGCGTATTCGGTGAACATCGTCGGGAGCCTCGTAGGAATTCTGCTTTTCACCCTGCTCTGTCAATACTGGCAGCCCCCTGCCGTCTGGTTCGCCATCGCGGGCCTTCTGTTGTTCCTTCTGGTGATCAAATCCGGCCCTCTCCGCGTGGCTTCCATCGTGACTTTCGGACTTTGTCTCGCGCTATTCCTGTTTCATCCGCGTGGAATTGGCCGCGCTTATTGGTCGCCCTACCAATACCTGGAAATCTCGGAGCGCGTGGAAAATGGCGAAGTAATCGCGTATCAGCTAGACACCAACCACACATGGTTTCAGCAGGTGGTCAATCTCTCACCGGAATTTGTGGCGTCGCATCCGCAGTTTTTTTCAGAGGTTCCAAGCGCGTGGGATGCCTATAACCTGCCTTATCATTTTTCGGCTAGTCCACCGAACGTGCTGGTTCTGGGTGCGGGAATGGGCAACGACGTCGCTGCAGCACTTCGCAACGGAGCGGGTCAGGTTGTCGCCGTTGAAATTGATCCGTTGATTCAGTCTCTCGGACGGCAGTCGCATTTCGAGCGGCCATATTCTTCTTCACGTGTCATACCGGTCGTAAACGATGCGCGAAGCTACATCGAGAATAGCAAAGAGCACTTCGATTTGATTGTCTACTCGCTTCTCGATTCGCACACCAATGTTTCGAACTATTCGTCCGTACGAATCGACAATTATGTATACACCGTTGAGGCTATAGAGGCCGCGCGTCGTTTGTTGAAAGACAACGGCATTCTTGTCCTGAAGTTTCAGGCGCATACGCCCTGGATTGCTGGCCGTTTGCACGGTTTGCTGCGAACGGTTTTCGCCCAGGAGCCCGTCGATTTCTACGCTGACGCTTCGAAATACAGCAGTGGTGGACACTTCTTCGTCGTCGGGTCTCCAAAACATTTGGAGCAGGCTTTGTCCTCCGCGGAGCTGACGGCTTATCTCAAGTCGCACAGCGGAGTGCAGCTGGAATCCGCTCACCTAACCACGGACGATTGGCCGTATTTCTACCAGCATGAACCCGGCATACCCCTGATCATCGTCATCATGTCGGCGCTTCTGATCGCGCTGACCCGGCTCCTCATTTGGAAGACCGGCGCGGCAGGTCAGGCGATCAACTGGCACTTTTTCTTTCTGGGAGCGGGATTTCTGCTACTCGAGGCGCAGATCGTCAGCCGCATGGCGATGTTGTTTGGCACGACGTGGCTGGTCAATTCCATTGTTATTGCCGCAATTCTACTGCTCATCGTCGCGGTTAATTTTCTTGTGGAATTCTGGCCGGAGGTTTCCGTCCGTCTTGCCTACGTGGGAATTGGAGCATGTATGCTCGTCTCGTACTTCTTGCCCTTGGAAAAGCTTTTTTTTCAGGCTTTTTGGGTGAAGGCGCTGTTGGCCACACTCGTGTTGTGCTCTCCCGTAGCGTTTGCTTCGATTGTTTTCATCCGCAGTTTTGCGGAATACAAGTTCAACGGCCAGGCGCTTGGTTCGAATCTTTTGGGTGCGCTGGTCGGAGGCATGCTGGAGTCGGTGTCCTTGTGGACCGGAATCCGTTCTCTCATTATTTTCGCGGCGGTATTGTATTTGCTTTCGCTGCTTTTTCTTCGAATGTCGAAAAACGGAAGCGCGTCACCTATCCCCGCAAATTCCAATCCAACTGCCCTGTCATCCGTCTAACCGGACACTGGTGCCCCTGATCCCGAGCGTGGGGCGGTTGTCAGTCGCTGTGGAAAAGATATGCTTCAAAGATATTGTTTAGGTGCCATGTTCGACCTCGACGACTTTTCCAGCAATGTTTCCTAGTGTCGTCAACTGATAAGCCCAACTGCGTCTTCGACGCGTCGCTAGTGCCAGGGACTTGACTCGTGCATTTGCTATTGACCCACAAGAACCCGGTACAATTCCGTAGATGGCCATTACTAAAGAATCTGAGAGCGCCGAACTGAAATCAGCTTTCGGTGATTTCTATGTCGAAGAGACATGCTGCATGAGTTGCGGAGTTCCTCAAGAGATTGCTCCTGACCTCGTTGGGTGGACAAACGAAGACCGTCAACAATGCTACTGGGTCAAGCAACCACAAACGACGGATGAACTAGACCGCGCCATTCAGGTTATTCATGCTCAGGAAATTGGGTGTCATCGATACTCTGGCAGCGACCCGGCGATACTCCGAAGGCTTCCAGCCGAGGATTGCGACCATCTTCGACCGGACTTGAAGCTGAGCCATATAATAAGTTTCGGTCTGCCTCCAAACTTCTCGTTGTCCACTTCACGGGAGAGCAGCAGCATATTCAGTAAACTGTGGCGAACGCTGTTTCGTAAATAGTGTGGTCAACTCCTTCCATGAGAAGGCCGGTGAGTGTCAAGTCTTTCCTTTTGTTTTTTCCTCTTCTTTATTGTTTCTTTTTTCAAATTATTCCCATTGAGCCAAGCCGCCTCTGTCGCCACCCTTCCATCCGCACTCTTTGTTGAGCGATTGTCGCTCGGTGCAAGTTGGGTGTACTTGATTCAGTAGGTGCTGCTACCTGGTAATCGACCTCTACTCCCCTCCCTAGAAGGGAAGTTGGGCCAGGAGTTAGTCGCAGTCACCTGATCTCGGCGGTCGAGCTCGGCTGTTTGGATACCATCTCCTTTTTTCGTTGCTCCTTCTTCTTTCTTCCTGTCTTTTCTACTTTTCACAGAGAAATTTCGAACCAGGATCGCTTAGGAACGACGATCGCGAATTCCGTCGACCGCTAGTATCCCCTGTTTTGTGGGGAGTTCTTCACTCTAGGCCGCGACGCGTATCACCTTCTGGCTATTGCGCAGTGGTTCGTACACCTCTCCACTCACCCACAACCGATGCAGCAGTACCGCCAACTTTCTAGCCACCGCAATAACCGCTCGTTTCTTGGCATTTTTCCCTCCTCGCGCGGCCAGGGTTAGCCCCCAACGCCGCAGATCACTGTCTTCTCCAAAGGGTCCCAGGATGTAGTGCGCCCCTTGTACCAGCATGGTTCTCAAATAACGGTCTCCTTCTTTACTGATGCGCATCTGCGGCTGGCTCTCACCGGAGTCTCTGCGCCCAGGGCGCAACCCGAGAAAACAGCCGACCTCGCGACTCTTCGGGAACCGATGCGGATCGTCTAGGGTCAGGACATACGTCAGCGCGATTTGCGTTCCTACTCCCTTCACCTGTTTGAGTAGTTCGACGTGCGGGTAGCTCTCCTTGGCGATTTTCTCCACCCGCAGCTCGTATTCCTGGATGCGCTCGCTCAGTGATTCGATTTCTTTGAGCAGCGGCTCTAGAACCTCGCGCAACTCCGCGTGTAATCCCGCGCCCAGCTCCCGGCTCACCTGCCGCGTGCCACACTTGGGCAGCCGCTGGCCATAAGACTTCACCAACCCGCGTGCTGCGTTCACCAAGGCCGTTCGAGCACGCACCAGTTCGGCCCGCGCTCTGATCACCGTCAGGTGGATTTGCGCTTGCGCACTGCGATGCCGCACCGGCCCCAATAGCTCGGGATCAATTCGCGCCAGCCGTGCCAGTGTCCGCGCATCGTGTCGATCGTCTTTTCGATTGCTCTTGGTGATCAATTGCACCTTTTGCGCGTGCGCTACGATTACTTTGTATCCCATCTCCGTTAACAGCCGGCTGACCCACGGGGAATGTGTTCCCGTTTCCAGAGCGATGAGACCTTGCGGTATCTTCGCAAATGTCTGCTTCATCGCTTCCGGTGTCATCGCCACTTTCTGCTCCAGAATGATTTCTCCCGCTTCATCCAAAACGCAGTAGCACGACCAACGATCGCCGAGGTCCAGACCAATCGTGAGCTTGTGTCCTTTGAAAATCGTGTTTTTATTTACCCGAACAGTGCTAGTCTTTTTCATAGCCGGTCTCCTTTTTTGTGCCTTAAAGCACGTCCAACATTGGGAGCGTAACGCATCCCGCTGGAGACCGGCCTTCTCATCCCATCTGGTAAGTCCTATAAAGAAGTCAAATTCAAATGGACGGTAACGGCGTTATACGTCCAAGTGGATTCTCACCAGTGAAATATGGGAATCACGTTTGTCGGACGCGCTGACGTTTGAATTTTAGCCGTCCAAATTCAACGAGAAGCGTTGCCTTCGACGAAAATAGGAATTCCAGACTCAAGTGGTGCTTGTTTACCGCCGTGAGTTCGTACGTCTCCAACAGCTCAATTCTATGGAAGTCCGAGCGAGTATCCTGTACTGGATATTTGAAGGCTACTGTCCGTATATCAGTGCAAACGAATGAATACAGCAGAGTTTGCTTACGATTGAGAATCAAAATCCGCACTTTCGTCTTTTGGTTGTTTTCGTCGAATCACTGTCTGCCGTCCGCCAAATGGTCCAGCCCATCACCCACAGAAAACGCCAGAAGGCGAGCATCGTGGAGTCCCCATCCACGGAATCCAAGAGCAAAGAAATTCCACGCCTGCCGCGAAACGCGGCCCTCAAGTTTGGCTAACTGTCTCTGGTAGGCCCTGCAAGTTCTCGTGAATCCTCGGTCGAGTGCTTTCTGGGAGAAATATTTCATCTCTGGCGATTCCCTCGTTAGAAGGAGACTAGCACAGGAAATTTTATTGGCCGTGTAGTCGAGTAACCGGAGAAGTCAATTCAAATGGACGATAAGCTCTATAAAGGGGAGAGTCAAGGGAAAAACTTCCCCGGTGACTGGAAGGAGCAAAGATTTTTGCCGGCTCTCCAGCCCAGTAATGTTGGGAGGCTCTTGGGGTTCTCTTTTTTCGTAGATTCATGTTGCTGTCGTGACGACGTCTTCGGTTTCTGATGCGACAAGCAGTAGCGGTTGCAATAAGAATGTCAACCATGGTTCTATCTGAGGCTCGAGGCCTATAGCTTTTTCTGGTTGTCCGAGGGGGCATATAGTTAATCAAGAGATGGTGGTGCTCGAAGCACAGTCTCCACCTAACGCGCGTTATGGATACTCACCCTCGAACCAGAGCGCCAGAAGAACGACAGATCGCCGCCAGACATGAATCCAGCGAGGAAAAGAGTTCTCACCAGTCGCTCAAGCTGCTTGTTGCTTTAACTGTTCAGCGTCGAAACGAGCTCCTTTCTTCCAAACCAGCAGAGTGATGGCCGCGATCTTGCGCGCCAAGGTCAGGCGGGCCATCGGTGGTTTCATGCCGTTGGCAATACGAGCTTCGTAGAAATTCTGAAAAGGCCCGGCTGCAGCAGCCGCTCGTGTGGCAGCACCCTTGAAGATATTTTTCAAATCGTGATTGTGATTTTTGTTCAGTCCGCGGATGGTCACAGCTTTCTTGGAACGTTTCAGTTGACCACCAACGAAGCGATATTCCCCACTATCGTAGGTTCTCAGTGCCAGTCCGCAGTAGGCCCACAGCTGCCGCTTGGTACGGAAGCGATGTGGTGTCTGCATCAGAGCGATCAACAAAGCGGCGCGGATCGGGCCGATTGAGGGAATCTGCTGCAGTAATCGCCTAGCCGGATGTTTCCGGGATTCCGCTAATAGCTCTCGGCGCACTTCCTGGCGCAAAGCAGCTAAGGCATCGAACTGCTGATAATAGACCTCGGCGCGTCGGCGCACGCCGGCTTCGGCGATCTTCGCGAGCCATTCGGCACGGTAGCGAGGTGCATACACTTGCTGACCGGCACAAGCAATGCCCCAACCTCGATAGATCGCCTTCAGGCGATTCATCACCCGCGTCAGATCGCGGGTGATGGTCAGATAACTACGTGCCAGCTCCTTCAGCGTGCGGATTCCAGTTTGGCCGTGATAGACCGGATGAGAGCTTGTTCAGGAACAACAGTTCGGACAGCTTACGTGCATCTTCACGGTCGTTCTTGTTTCCAACTCTCAACAGGGTATTTTTACGCGAATCACAAACCAACACTTTGGTGACGTGAGACTGCAAAAGATCGTATAACCAAGAGGCCCACGTTCCTTCTCGAAGCTCACGTGCAAACTACCGCGCAGACCATGAACAAACTCGAGGATAGTCTCGGCTTTCGTTTCGAGTGTGGCTTCCATCACCAGATTTCCGCTCGAATCCCGAACCGCCGCCGAGATCGTTGCTGTATGCACATCCATCCCAATATACTTGGCGTCATTCATGAGGGTGCTCTTGTTGTAGACGTTGATGCGAACGATCAAAATCTACTTCAAGCGGGCGCCCTTTTATAATGCGTTAATCGTCCAAGTGGAAGGTGGTCTGATCAAACTTCTCACAACCCCGTTTCTGGCCAACCTTCCGGATGGCTGCCCCATTCGGATAGTGAAGTTTCTATTGTGGTGCGACGTCGCAACCGCAATCATGGTCGGTGAAGGAAGCTTTGGGCGACAAAAAACGCGGCTCACTGGGTCGGCAAATTGGATCCCTCCCGCAGGAATCCATCGGCGACGATGAGCTTGCGGTCAGCGTCCCCGGAATGCGTTCCGGGACCATTGATCATTCCGCCAAGCAGCCAGCGGCCATTCAGAGAGGCGATCGTAGTCAGTTGGTTGTGGCGGGCGCCTCCGGTGTAGCCGAGGTTCTGGGCCAGCGAGCCGTCACTGTTTAACAGCGCCAACAGTGGCTGCGCCGCTTCGGATATACTCGCGCCGGATGGGTTCTGCAAATAGCCGGTGGTACCTAGCGCGAGATATCGCCCGCCAGGCAACACTGCGACATCGAACAACACGTCGCCTCGATCGACATCGACCACACTGTACGGACCGGGAGCGCCATCGCGGCCGACAAACGCAAGGAACGCATCCCAACCACTCCCGTCTGATCGCACCTCGGAGAGAACTCGGCCCACCAAAACGAAGCCGCCAGGTGTAGCGCGCACGCCGTGCAGTTCAGCAAGGTTGTGAGTGTCGATTACCGTGCTTCCCACGCGGCGGCCGTCGGAACTCGCCACACGTGTCAGCAAGGCACCTGTCGACGCTGCAATGGGTTCGCCGAAATACTCGGAGTGCGCACGAAACGTGAAGTTGGCAAATGGGGTATTGACGACACCGACCGCGAGCGTAGCGGGTGTGCCCGCATCCACATCCACAAAAATTCTCAGATGATTCTGTAGCTGGCCGAACACGTCGAAACTGCCACTCGTAATGCTCACCAGGAGGATCGAACTACCGGGTTCTACGAGCGTCCGCCAGGCACGCTGATATGCGCCGCTCTCGTCAGGGTCGAGACGATAGGCAACGATCGCGTTACGCCCGGTGCGCAATACGACAGCCAAGCTTTCACCGAGCGGAGTGATGCGAGCGGCGTCATGCATCAATGCAGGCTGAAGAGCGTTGTCATTCTTGATCCCTCCGGCATAGTTAAAGAACGGATCGGTTGGGGAGGAGGGGTCAAGAAATAATTGGTCGCTTCGAATCGAGCCGTTTGGATCGAGCCGGACGATGCGCACATCCGTAGCCGTGGTGAGAATTGCCGAAATGTCGCCGGACGGATGCACCGCGAAGTCGTCCACCGACCATCCCGAGGGCGGCGTGTAGGGCTGCACGGTATGACCGTCGCTTTGCACTATCGCCAGCGTACGCTGCGGACCGTCCTCAAAGATGGATGTAAGTCGCTCCTCGAGAACCACGACCTCGTTACCCGTGGTGCGCACCTTTGTAATTGTTTGACCAACGACCGCGAGATCCAGGCCGTTGCTTGGCGAGGCCTCTTTACCCCCGCAGGCAACGAGAAGCGCAGCCGCCAAACAAAGTAGCGCACACAAAATCGTTGACGTCCGGCAAACTCTTGCAGAACTGACCAAGCAATATTTCATCATTCGGAATTCTCAGGGATGTTCTTGTAGAAATCGTGTTTCACGCTGCGCATATTTTCGAGCCGTTCCTTAATTAGTGGTACTCGTCTGATGCTGGGCTACACGCAAGAGATGCTTGTAACTGCGAATGCGGAAAAAATAGAGGCACGAGACGCGCGAACAACTACGACACGCTGAGGACATTTGAAAAGTGAATTCTTCTATTCCCCAGAAGTCCCGTTCTGAGAAGTTGCGACGCGCTAACTCCTGTGTAGTCGGCTTACCGGAGATGTGGATTTTGTGAGTTTCACTTTTCCGGTAACCGCGTTTCTCAGGACTTGACTCAACCAGCTGCGTAGAAACCTTGCCTAATTCCCTTTTGGAGAGCGCCCGACTTAGTACTTTTGACAATTGTGCCAGGCCGCGCAACAGACCTATATTGCATACTTGAACGTCCATACTGCGGGCCGTCGCAGCTCGATTGTCGCGGTGTAGGGTTGAGGTGAGATTGTATGCGATTTGGTGTTTTGTATCTCGTAGCGTTTGCCATGCTCCCGTCCCCGAGTAGGGCGCAAGTTCCTGTTTTTGCGGTTTCGCAAGAAGGAAGCTTCGTTCAGTTCTCCGTCAAGGCATCAGTGGCAATTGATGGCAAGTTCGACAAATGGGACGCCACGATCACATTTCCGTCCACGGATGTCACCACCGGCGTTATGGACATCAAGATACAGGCAGCCAGCGTGAATACCGGAAGTGGCATGAAGGACGACAAGTTGAAAAGCAAAGACTTTTTCAACGCCAAGGTGGATCCATACATCACGTTTCACTCAGACAAGATTGTACAGACTGGTCCCAACACCCTTGAGCTTCCTGGAACATTTACCATTCGTGGTGTCTCTAAGCCCGAGACACTGACGTTTACAATCACCGGCGGTAAAGGGACAGGCGAGGGCACCATTACAGGGACAATGGCGTTCGACCGTAAGGAGTACGGTATGAACAGCGGCATTCCGTTCATCAAGATCGCCGACCGCGTCGAGGTAACTGTTCACCTCAAGGGTAAGCGCGTTAGCGGGCCTCCGCTGGTCTTTAAGGAATAGCCAGCTGGCTGACGGCATTTGCCTCGAAATCCACGTGAACAGGGTTAACTAGGAGCTTGCTCAACGCGGCCCGCTCCAACGATGCACCTAGCGCAGGAGCTCTGCGACCATCGACGCAGCGCTGGGTTAGAAAAATGAGTCAGTCAGTTGAGGACCGCATCGACCGACTGGAGCGGAGACAGACACGTCCGCTCGCTGGCATGCCCCAACCGGTTTCGGACCTTCTTCCTAAACAAGGACTTTCGCCATGATGCATGAAGAAAAACCTAGCTGGAAAAAACGCTCTCTCGACGAATTGCGGAAGCTCTCGATAACCGTCTTTTACATCTGGGTACTCCTAGGCGTCTTTACACTCCATCGTGAAATCATCCTTGCGAACTACGACATCAACTACTCGGCGAAGTTTGGCTTTGCCTTTATCAATGCGGTGATCTTGGCGAAATTCATGTGGTTGGGAGAAATCCTTCATGCCGGAAAGAAGGCTGCCGGGAAAGCCCTCTTGTATTCGATGCTTTGGAACTCCACCCTTTTCACCGTCATCCTAATGGTGTGCCACATTCTGGAGGAAGCGTTGGTCAAAGTCTGGCATGGTCAGTCGTTTGCCGCGAGCTTTTCCGAAACGGTAGCGAACCCAAGGGAGGTCTTCGCTACCATGCTGCTTATGTTTGTGGTGTTAATTCCGTTCTTTTTTGCTAAAGGACTGATTGAGATTTTGGGTAAGGATGAAATAAAAAGACTCTTGTTGAAGGCTCGCACCGAGGGATAGCACGGGAAACCAATTCGAGATCGGTGGGGCAATTCGAGCTGTCGGATTTACAGTTTAATTCCACTTGCCCGAGAAGTCGGCTTACCGGAGATGTGGTTTTTGTGAGTTTCACTTTTCCAGTTACGGCGTTAATCGGGACTTAGCCACAAAAACGCCGTAGAAGAGGATGTCCGAGTTTTAGTTGATTGCAGCGACTCTCGATGTTCGGCACTTTAGGCCTCCTGGCAATCGAGTTCAAGCGACTTCTACTGTGCGCACCTCCTTCTGCTGAATGCGCGACGGATTGAGTCGTTCCTTCAGCAACAGGAGTTCTTGATAGCCTTTAATGCGTCGGAACTTCTTTTCGGCTTCCAGCAGTCCGGTGGCGGTCCAGCGCAGCGGCTGATTTCCTTCTCGCCAACGCTTTACGTTTCGTGCCACCCGCTGCACTGTGGACAGGCACGATTCGATGGGGTTGGTGGTGGCCAGTTTGCGACGCAACACCCCTCCTACTCCCAAGCGATGCACCGTCAACGTTTCTTCCAACCCTTCCTGCAGGCTCCGGGCAGCAGTTGGATTGATCCGCTCTAACTGACGAAAGATTTTCTCCAGCCCTGCTTTCGCTTCCGCATAGCTATTCATGGCGTAGGCATTGCGCATCCGCCGGTCGTAGTCTCTTTGGCAGTTTTCCGGCAGGTACTCCTTCACATTCCGCCGTTTGTGAATCTGACAACGCTGCACTTCCACTTGTTCACCGAAAACTCGTTCCACACCAGCTCGCAACGCTTTCGATCCATCGATTCAGATCCTCCAGTCGTCGCTCGCATAGCGCCCGCAACTGATTGCCGCTGGCTTCTACGAACTGCCGGCTCACACTGCTTTTCTCGATCCCGTAGCCTTCCACCACACTCTCCACCGCTCGCCGATAGTTCCGCGTGGACAGTCCGGCCACCATGCGTTCCCGCACCGCTCGTTGCAGTTTTCCGTCTTGCTGCAACTGACCGTAGCTCTCCAGTTCCACTTCCTGGCCTTCGCGCGTTCGCACCCGCGGTCGTTCCAGCGGAATTTTCTGTCCACCGAAGACCACATAACCTGGCTGCTTCCCCCAGCGCACACAGCCCGCTGTGGGATTTGGTCGATGCGGTGGTCCTACTCGGCGCGTGACTTCGTTTTCCAGGATGGCTCGCAGGATCTGCAGACCGGCTTGCCCGGTCAGCTCTTCCACCTGGGCTTGCATCTCGGCCCACACCTCGGCCATCGGCAACGGCACCCGCACCAGCAACTCTTGCCCTCGTACCATCTCGAACTTGTGATTGGACTTGCGCTCTTTCCTCTGGTAATTCTTTTTCACGGCGGCTCTCTCCTTTAAAAGGGATTCGCAACCCGAACTCTATCCGAGTTCGGGCGAGAGCCGCTGCTTCCTTATTCTTCAGGTTTCAACTAAATGTGGGGCATCCTCCCGTAGAAACTAGAGCTGGGATTTGATGGACTTTGTGATTTCCTCATAAGAGATGGCGCCGGTGATGCGCTGGATTAGCATCTTTTCAAAGCCACTATCGACTGAGGTCCCCTCGCGTGTAATCTATCGCCAAAGGAATTTCCTTCATGAAAAAACTCAAATTTTTTATTTCTCTCATAACGGCAGAGAATGACTATCAGCTTGAGCAAGCCCGCGCCGCTCAAACCGCTGCGCACAAGATGGGAATAGACGTGCGCATTACCTATGCGGAAAATGACAGCATCACGCAGAGCACACAAATATTGCAGCAAGTACAGGCAATGCCATCTCATCGTCCGCATGCGGTGATTTTCGAGCCGGTGGGCGGGACAGGTCTACCTCAAGTGGCCCGCGCCGCAGTAAACGCCGGAATCGGTTGGGCAATTCTCAGTAGAGATGCCCCTTATGTCGACGAGCTGCGCCGGTCTGCCCTCGCGCCGGTGTTTGGTGTGAGTTCAGATCAAATTGAAGTCGGAAGAATCTCGGGAAAACAATGCGCGGCGCTTCTACCTTTTGGGGGCTCTATCCTGTATATCCAAGGACCGTCACTTAGTGAAGTCGCACGTGAACGAGGAAGCGGTTTGCATGACACCCTTCCCTCGAACATTCACGTCGCTACTCTGAAGGGCGACTGGACCGAGGAGAGCGCTCGCAAAAGCGTTTCTGCTTGGCTCAAACTCTCCACTTCTCGAAAGGCGAAGATTGATCTAATCGTTGCTCAAAATGATGCAATGGCGATTGGCGTTCGGAAAGCTTTTCAGGACACAATCGATTCGCAAGAACGGGAGCAATGGGCATCTATTCCCTTACTAGGTTGCGACGGAGTGGAAAAGACGGGACAAAGTTGGGTTAGGAGCGGGTTGCTGACATCGACTATTCTGATCCCTCCGAATGCCGGTCAAGCAGTCGAGCTGATGGCGGATGCTCTGATAAATAAAAAAGTAGCCCCACCGCGGACGTTTGCACCTGTAGCTCCTCTTCCTGCAATTGGAAGCCTTCGCCCGCTAGCGCAGCGTGAGTGATGGTCAGCAGCAATATCTTCGCCAGAATCACGGGTTGGAGAGGAGTCTACCGTTGGCAGAAGCGAAATTCCTGTAGCTAAGACGCCCAGTAACGGTTGCGGGCTGATTCCACTTGGACGGTAACCGCGTTAATCGGGACTTTGGAATGGAAGTCGAGATCAGCGAGAGGATCGATCTTATGGCGCGAAAAAACACCGCTAAAGAGTTGACCTGATCGTCATGTTTCAGTAGTGTACGCGTGCTTGCGTCCCACTTGCTGAGGGCATCCGTTGCGGAGACACATGGCGCGATACAAATTGCTACAGATAGCGGGCCTATTTTTAGCTGGGTTGGCGTTTACTGCCGCAACCACCAAGGCGGACACAACTTACACTTATACCGGCAATCCGTACAATTTCTGCGACGGAACCTACGTGTGCACCGGGACCAGCCCCGCGATGCAAATCACTTTCGATGTAGCAAGTGGAACAGTCCTGAACAACTTGTCGCTCACCGACATCTCGGCAGACATCACTTCGTTTTCAATTACGGATGGGCAGAGCGCGCCTCTCACGATTTTGCAAGGGCCGCCTAATGGCGTAGAGATCGGCACTGACGCCAGTGGAAATATCATCTCCTGGAGTATTACCGACTCCGACCTGGCCTTTACTCCGTTCTTGCGTATCAGGAGCTTTTTCTCCGGTAATCTCCCGGGAATGTCAGGCGACATCAGCACCATCTTCATATCGAACGGGCAAAGTTTTATGTCGGGCGATGGCGGAGCCTTTCCACTCGGTACGTGGACAGCAACTGGAGTTCCCGAGCCGTCGAGCGTGCCTCTGCTCGGTATTGGAATCCTAGCGTTGACTGGTCTGAAATTTAAGAGAGGGCGACAAACTCCAGACGGCGTCTCTCTATAAACCTCTCGCCACACCATAACCCGCTTTGTAGTTCGAGACTTTCGATATCTCCGGATGCTCAGTCAGCAGGATTCAAACTTCCGGTTACCGCGTTTACCAGGACTTTGGAGGCCGATAGCTTTCTGGTTCGATACTTTGCTGGAATTTTCGACCATCCGGATAGAAAATCTTGCACATGCTTCGCACCAAATTTGTCATCGTACTTATCGTGCTTGGAACCAGCATCACAGCTTCCCAACAGCCAACTCCCAAGACAACTTCGTCGACATGTAGTTTTTCCGAGATTTATAAAGCAGATGGCTGGATCGTGCCCGGACTGCAAAAGGCTAGCGTCAAGAAGCGCGGAACTCTTAGCAACATTCCTGGCGTCACTGCGACGATACTTGAGCCTGCTGAGACAGAATCCACGATTACTTCAATACAGTGTTCTCGTGACGACGGAGGCAGACTCGAAATTGAGGAGCAGCCAATAGAAATACTGGAATTGTCGGCGTACGAATACCAAGGTCGAATCTACGCGTATGGACTTTCGTACGAAAAACAGGCGATCCAGAATGGCACTCGGGTGCCTTTAGGCGCAGCCTCTGGATTCTTGTACTACGACCTACACAATTCTGGTCGTTTTACGGTACGCAAATGGGCTAAGTGGCCCTTTGTTCCCGACCTGCCGCCAACCGCACCTAAGTCCTAATAAGCCGAGCAATGGGAATCTTGAAATCCAGTTGTACGGTTACCGCGTTTACCAGGCAAGTGGAACTACTTTCAAGTTGCCGTTTCCGTCTCCTCGGCACATCAACGCACCGCAAAACAAGTATTTGTCGTACAACGCGTTTTTCGTTCAGCCTGTAGGTTCCGGACGTTTTTGTCCATTGCGCCACACACGAAAGAGAAGGACAGACAGACCTGCGTGGGCGACGACGGCTGGCCACAGCAGAATCCCCGCCACACCGTTGATTCCGAGATAAGCGAAATAGATCGTCGTGAGTGCGCTGTAGGTCAACATGCCGGTCAGCGGCGTTCCCGGCCAACAGGCGACCGCCAATCCGATCAGGGCCAAGCCGGTCACACGCGCCACCGCAATAGCAATGCCTGTCAGTTCTGCGCCGAGCAGCAGTTGCCCAACCAGCGGCGGCGCGGCCAGCAACGCCACTCCCACGCCAACTTCGGCCACCGCGGCGATAGCGAGGATTTTGTTCATCGTCTAGTCCTTCGTGCGAGCAACATCGTCGGCAATGGCGGGAAGTTTCTTACGGTCTTCGTCCGTCAACTGCTCCGATCCGAGATTAAACGTGACCTTGTCAATCGTTCCAGTGAACTTGAACGGAACCTCGTAGCGATACTGCAACAGCGCGACGCCGGTGCGCGTGTCCTCGCCAATGTCGAATGTTTCGTCCTCCGGAAACGTGATCGGGGTGCAATGCTCCATGTAATTCCTGGCCACTTCCTTGCCGTCTACGGAGAGCACGCCCGTCCCTCCCTTGCCCAAGCCCGGACCCTCGGACTTAAATTCGAACACAATGGTGTGCTTACCTGCGTCCAGTGCGGGCCCAGACCAAGCCGTGCGTCTGAGGTTGAGAAGGTTGTAAAGGAACACGGGTTTGCCTCGGCCCGGACCGATTATGCCGGTAGCAAACACGACGACCACCCAAAGCAAGCCCAAAGACGATAGCCCGTAGGCGCATCGCATTTTCCAGTTTGACGATTTTCGGTATTGACCGAGCCAGATCAGAAGCAGGCCCAAAACGAACACCGCGAGACCAATTCTTCTGAAAAACTTCCCGTGAGACCACCAATCGAAACTCGGGGAGAGGTATAGGCCGTAGCCTCCAAAGCGCCCACCGTCGGTGACGATCATGCCTTCCGCACCGCCTTGGGGGATCTCAACGTTGGCAGTGATGGCGTACGACTTGTTCAGAATGCTCGGAGCTCCACTGTTGGGGACGCCGGAGATTCCTCCCAAATAGGAGAAGAGTGTTCGGCCTCCCGTGAGGTTGGGCTTGGGCGCGTTCCAGCGTGTCAAGGATGTGTTGTCGAGCGGCAGCACGTCATGCTTGCGAGCTTCCTGATAGAAGACGGCCTGCAATTGCTTGAGTTTGTCCGGCATTCGGGAAGCGAGGTCGTTAGATTCGGTGGGGTCCTGCTGAACATTGTAGAGTTCCCACTTATAACCATCGATCACGTCTGGCGGTGTAGCCGTGCTTAGTTCCCAAGGTATCGTCGCAGGGGTCGTCGCCGCGACCCAACCGTCGTCGTAGATGGCGCGATTGCCAAGCATCTCGAAGTATTGCTTTGTGTGTCGAGACGGGGCGTCGGCGTTCGCCTTATCCCACGTGTACACCATGCTCACGCCGTCCATCGGGCGCTGCTTGACGCCGTTGAGCGTATCCGGCAACGGTATGCCTGTCGCTTCCAGGATTGTGGGCGCGATATCAATCAAGTGGTGAAACTGGCGGCGGATGCCGCCCTGGCCAGTGATGTGGCCGGGCCATGAGATGACCATACCTTGCGATGTCCCACCGTAATGAGACGCCACCTGCTTCACCCACTGGAACGGTGTGTCCATCGCCCAGGACCAGCCAGCCGCAAAGTGCGGGAACGTTTTGTCGGACCCCCAAGAGTCGTACCAAAGTAACTGAGCCTTCACAGGCACGGAAACGCCATTAAAGGTAGTGAACTCGTTCGGTGTGCCGTTGAGCATACCTTCCGCGCTCGCACCGTTGTCCCCGCTGATGTAAATGATTAGGGTGTTGTCGAGTTGGCCCAGGTCTTCGACGGCCTGTATGACACGACCGATTTCGTTGTCGGTGTAGGCGAGGTACGCGCCGTAAACGTCGGCTTGCTTGATGAACAGCTTCTTTTCGACGAAGCTGAGGGAATCCCATTCTGGCAGATTCTTTGGCCAGGCCGTCAACTGCGCGTCATCGGGCATGATCCCCAAGCGTTTCTGGTTGGCGAAGATAGTGTCCCGCAATTTGTTCCAGCCGCTGTCGAATAGATGCATGTCGCTTATCTTCTTGATCCATTCCGGCGTCGGATGATGCGGCGAGTGCGTGCCGCCCGGTACGTAATAAACCAAGAATGGCTTTTCGGGCGCGATCTCCTTGATGTCCTTCATGTATTGGATCGCTTCGTCGGCCATAGAGGTGGTCAAGTTCCAGCCCGGTTTGCCTTGGAAGGGATATATGGCTGTCGTGTTGCGGTAGAGGTTTGGTTGCCACTGGCTGGCGTCGCCGCCGACGAAGCCGTAGAAATATTCGAAGCCCATGCCATTTGGCCACTGGTCGAACGGTCCGGCCTGGGTTGACTGATAAAAAGGAGTGTTGTGATTCTTGCCGAACCACGAGGTTGCGTACCCGTTGTCCTTAAGGATCTCGCCGATGGTGCCGTTCTCTTTCCTGATGATCGAGTCGTAGCCGGGGAATCCGGTCGCGATTTCGCCTACTACCCCGAAGCCAGCGACGTGATGATTGCGGCCGGTGATCAATGCAGCGCGTGAGGGCGAGCATAGGGAGGTAGAATGAAAATTCGTGTAACGCAGTCCGTTCTTCGCGATGCGATCCATTGCCGGTGTCGGGATCACACCGCCAAACGTACCCGGTGCTCCGAAGCCTACATCGTCCGTCATGATGAGCAGCACGTTGGGTGCGCCTCTGGGCGGCACAACGCGAGGCGGCCACCAAGCCTCCGACTCCGAAGCCTTTTCCTTGATCACCCCGCCGAACTTCGGATCTGATGGCGGGAGCTGTTTCCCGGTGATACTGGTGGTGGTGCTAGGCGCACCGGGCTTCCCGGTAACCTCTTGTGCCAGAGCCGGTGTGAACGCCAACAGCAAGAATATTACGGAAGCTAAGCCAAATTTAGTCGGATAGCGAACCCGAAATTCACCATTCAAATCCTTCATGGGCTGTAAGTCTCCTTCTCTGCGGTACCAGAAATTCGATAAGACGGGAGCTGTTACAAGAAATTGCAGGTTAACTTCAGATGGATGGGATACGCCCTAGCGCTTTCAAACCTCGAAAGCCACGGAAACGGACAATCTCCCCAGAATCAGAGGACAATATTCGTTGAATCCGTTTGAATCTACCGTCAGAAGTACCGGTCGAACCACGCAAAGCGCCTGGTTTGTCGGGTAACCGGAGAAGTCAATTC
>CAWAFN010000003.1:0-1901912 GCA_963781385.1 uncultured Acidobacteriota bacterium
TGCCGCTCGGAACTGTGGATGGTTTGCCTGGAAAAACTGGAACGTCGAACTTGGGCGGTTCCGTCGTGACCAATGGACTTATTTTCATCGGAGCAGCCACTGACCGGAAGTTCCGCGCGTTCGACGCAAAGACTGGAGAGGAGTTGTGGGCCACCGAGCTGGAAGCCAGCGCACACGCAACTCCGGTGACTTACCTGGGCAAGAGGGTGCAAAAGCAGTTTGTGGCAATTGCCGCAGGCGGTGGCGGTTATTTTCGGGGCCCGATTTCTGACACGTTGGCCGCGTACGCATTGGCTGACCAGCGGTGAACGCGGAACATCAATTTCTTCCGGGAGACACAGTAATGTTTTTATCTATTTTGAGCTGGAGTCAAATTTTCACAAAGCAGCCACGTTTGGCGACCATTGCATGCGGCTTCTGGTCACTACTGACGGTTTTCCTGGGGACTCCAGCAATGGCGCAGCAAAATGTGGTCGTTGTGCGACCGAAGGAAATACAAGATGTGCTTGTAAATCCGGGCATGGGAATTACCACGTTTCAGAGGTTCAATGGCCAAGAGCCGAATCCACCACTCAAGTGGTCTGAAGTTGGGCCGGTGACAAAGTTGCCTGCTGCAGCCACCACCCCTGACTTTCCGCAAGCTTCTGTAGCGTATTGCCGGTGGTATTGGAATGTGCTTGAACCCGAACCCGGAAAATTCAACTGGGGAATTGTGGATCTTGCGATTGAGGAGGCGAGAGCGCACGGACAGAAGCTGGCAATCCGATTGATGCCTTATTCGAACGAGGATGCATTACCGGAATGGTACAGAAGATCGGGAGCAAGGCGCGCAAACAAGGATTCTGACAAGGATGGAAAAATTTGGCAGCCCGACTTTTCCGACCCGCTCTTTCTGAAATATTGGGGTGAACTCGTTGCGGAAGCAGGTATGCGCTACGACGGCAATCCATATCTGGATACGGTTGACATTTCTTCGGTGGGCTACTGGGGAGAAGGCTGGAGTCCCTACATGCCGGCATTTTCTTACCAGAAGGCGCTGATTGATATTTGGCTGGAGGCATTCAAGCGCACGTCGCTGCTTATGAATTTCGATGAACCTCAGGCTCTCGCCTACGGGACGCAGCAGGGTGCAGGCTGGCGACTGGATTGTTGGGGCGACATGCGCGTGAGCTCAACCGATCCGTATTTTCCGGCGGAGATGCTGGAGATTTATCCTCAACAAATTGTACGAACCGGGATTCAAAACGTTTGGCAACGAAGTCCTGTTTCGCTTGAAACGTGTTATACGGTGCCCGGATGGAAGGAACGCGGATACGATTTGGACTACATCATTGCACAAGGACTGCGTTGGCACGTGAGCACAGTAAATATCAAGTCAGCTCCGATTCCAGCTGAATGGAAGATCAAGTTTGACGACTTTCAGAGGATGATCGGGTACCGCTTAATTCTTCGGCGGCTGGAATATTCGAAGACGGTGAAACCGGGCACGATGATGCCAGTGCACATGTGGTGGCTGAACTCTGGTGTGGCACCCGTCTACAGTCAATACGACCTGGCGATGGAACTGCGTTCTTCCAGGAGTTCTGCAATCATTCGAATTCCCGTGGATGTGCGCAAGTGGCTCCCAGGAGACTCTGTCTTTGATAACACCGTTTACGTTCCTCAAGATTTTGATGAAGGTATCTACAATGTGCGGATCGCCATGCTTGATCCCCAGACTGGCAAACCGGTAATCCGTTTTGCAATTGAAGGGCGACAGGATGATGGATGGTATGCGATGGGTTCACTTATGGTGAAAACGCATTGAGATTGGCGCGCTTATTTCAATTGCTGGCAGCTTTGACGCTACCAGGTGGTCTGTTCGTTTGTGATTCCGCAGCACAGAACGCTCCACCAGCCGATGCGTTTCAAGTTTTGCGGCAAGTGCCGGCCGGACCTCGCATCACGCCTTATTTACAATATCAATTGGACCAAGCCTGGCGGCAGGACGAAGCACGCCAACGGGACTGGGAAGCGATCCAATCCGAGCAGGATCTGCTGAAGATGCAGGCGAGTGTGCGTCAAGCTTTGCTGCAGATGATTGGCGGATTGCCCGGCCAAAAGACAAAACTGAATCCCCGCACTACCGGCAAGATCCAAATGGATGGATACTCCATTGAAAAACTGATTTTTGAGAGCTTGCCTGGGGTCTTCGTCACGGCACTGGTGTATGTGCCGGATGACCATTCCCAAAAACATCCTGCGGTACTCGTGCCCGCCGGGCATGCGACAAATGGAAAGATCCACTACCAAGCGTTATGCCAAAGGTTGGCCGCTCGCGGGTACGTGGTGATTGCCTGGGATCCGGTTGGACAAGGAGAACGCAGCCAGTTTTGGGATGCGAAGGCGGATAAGAGCCGATACAACCTGGTGTGTGCGGAGCATGCAGTACTGGGCAATCTCGCCTATCTGGCAGGAGCCAACTTGGCCCGTTGGGAAATCTGGGACGGCATGCGCGCTGTGGATTATCTGTAACCCGTCCTGAGGTAGACGGCGAAAGAATCAACATCACGGGGACAAGCGGAGGAGGTACGCAGGCTGCGTTGATTGCGGCGCTAGACCCGCGAATCAAGGTTGCCGTTCCATCGTGTTACATCAGTTCTTTGCCGATGCGGATGGGAAACCGGATTTTTGTCGATCCAGACAGCGACCCCGAACAGGATCTGTTCAGAATGAGTTCAAACGGTGTCGGTCATCCAGGCCTGTTATTGCTCATGTATCCAAGGCCGGTCATGGTCGCGTCAGCAGTCTTGGACTTCTTTCCGATTGAAGGAGCGCGCAAATCTTTTCGAGAAGCACAAAGACTTTACGAACGTTTTGGCAACGCGAACCGCATTGCCATGACTGAAGGATATCACCCGCATCAGTACTCCGATGAGAATCAGGAGGCTGCGTTGGATTTCTTGGATCGCTTCAACGGAATGCCGAGACGGCGCGGGCTTGCAGAGCCAAAATTGTTGCCGGACAAGGATTTGGTTTGCACTCGGTCGGGACAGGTCATGGTTGATCAAAGTGATTCTCGCACACTCGCTGAAGTTATTCGCGAGTATTACCAGGAGCGCAAGTCGCAGCCTGCGGTAAGGTTGTCGAAGGTGTACTACGAGGGCCGCGCAATGCACGTGGAGAATTCTAAATTGGAGAAGTTCAACGGTGTTCCGCCCGGCGAGGATCAGATTCTTTGGGAGCTCATCAGCAGCTCAAATGCAGGAGACGTGCAAATCGATAAGTACGTGCTGCACCACAGCAGGTTACTTGAGATGCCGTTGCTTTTTATTCACAAGATATCGAACGAACCGCAGAAAACTGTCTTGTGGTTTGACGAAACGGGCAAGGCAACACGCGCGGATTGGCCGGAACTGGAGAAGTTCCTGCAATCCGGTTACAACGTGGTGACTTTTGATTTCCGCGGACTTGGCGAGACGCGCATGCCGTACACAGCAGTTTCGCCTGACGATCCGTCGCTCCGGAAGCTGGATTTTGATCGCGCGTACGCGAATTCAATCTCTGGTGTGCTTGCGAACTATGTCTACAACTCGCTGCTAACTGGACGCCCATACTTTTTCCAGATGTTAGAGGACTCACAAATTGCAAGCCGGTTCGCTACCGAGAAGCTGGGTGCAAAGTCCATTGCTGTCACAGCACCGGGCGACGCTTATACTTTGGCGAGTGCCATTGCGGAAATCTTTCCTGAGATCAAACTTTTTCCCCAGCCAAATGCAACCGCCCTGAAATGGTCCGAGATCGTTGAGAGAAAGCAGGAGACTTGGCCAATCCAATATTTGGTGCCGGGAGGCGCCCACATCCACTAGCCGCATTAATCGGAGCGCAGGTCACTTGGTGAAGCGCAGGATTCCAAATCTGCCCGGAACATGAAAGGTTTGGCCTTTGGAAATGTGCTCCAGGCCAGAAACATTCGCTGCTCGTCTCCTCCCTGCCCGGCGGCGCGAAAGAAATTCACTCGCCAGGTCATGCCAGGATGGATGGATTTGGCCTTTATTGCAGAGAGAGGAATTCGAATTTCCGCCGTCCAAACGTGATTTGTGGAATCAATACGCGTCGCGTGCTCGAAGCCGGAATTCCAGGAAGCGTCGTTAAATGGATCGTTCTTCTTTTCGATTTCTAGGTCGATCCATTGGTTGTTTGGCGCTACTTCGAATTCGTAGTAGTGAGAAATTCTTTCCGGCTGAGGATTCAGGAACACTTCAGCCACATCACGATTCCAGAGTCCCCAACGCTCCTTGGCAATATCTTCGCCTTCGTTCACGTTCAACCAGTCGTAACGGCACCAAAAAGCGAAGTAGATGGACTGATCAGTCCAGACGGCCGAGACGTGGGTAGCAGCATTCGGGTGGTTGGACTTGCCCGACAGGTCATGCTCGAACTCTACCCACTTCGCTTGCTTCCAAACCTGCTTGGAAAGATTTCCGTCTGGGCTGAAGTCTCGTGCTGCGCGCTTCGCGATGGCAACAATGGAACTCGAATATGTCTGATCGGAACTTTCAGGGGATTGTCTAAACGACGCTCGCGGTGAAAGTTGCATGGCTGTTAGCAAGACGGTGAAAGGAACGGCACGAATTGTCCAACGATTCATCAAGTACCCTCGGGCTGAAGCTCCACCCCACGTCACTTTCAGAGGGGATGGCACAGCTATGGGGAGGCCGAGCCTTTATGCCATTTTGACAAACGAAAGTAAACGATATAGAAAGAAGCGAAAAGGAAAGCGCGGAAAATCTTGCAGAAAATGTTTGCCGCTGAGCAATCCGAGGAGAAATACATGAATGAAATGGATCGAAGGCGCTGGCTGGAGAGTATGGGTTTGTTTGTGGCTGCGGGAGCCTTTCCGACTTCGATTAACAGCTCCCAGCTCAAGTCTCCTGAAGGCTCCGGCAAAATGAAACTGGAACTTGCCGATTTCCAGCCCAAAAGCATGCTGCACGTACCGGCAACCAAAGTTCCGCGATCGCGGTACCCGGTCATCGACATTCACACGCATCTATCTATAAGGGCCAAGTCGCTGAACGGAGTTGGGATTGGGGAAAGAATGGAATTCTTGGCGACACCGGAATCGCTCTTGCCGGTAATGGATCGAAAAAACATCCGTATCATGGTGAACCTTACGGGAGGATCGGGGAAAGGGCTCGCCGAAGCGGTAGAAAAATTTCAACAATCGCACCCTGATAGATTTTTGACTTTCGCGGAACCAACGTGGGAGCGAGCAAACCAGCCGGGGTACGGAAAGTTTCAAGCCGATGAGATTGTTCGGGCTCATGGCGCCGGCGCCCGTGGCGTGAAAGTACTCAAAACGCTGGGCCTTTATTTGAGGGAGAATATTTCCGAGGGGCTGCTGTTGAAGATTGACGACGCTCGATTCGATCCGATGTGGGAAACGTGCGGATCATTGGGCATTCCGGTGGCAATACATGTTTCCGATCCAGAGGCCTTCTTCCTTCCAACGGATCGTACAAACGAACGGTTTGAAGAGTTGAACAATCATCCGGATTGGTCCTTCCATGGACATGACTTTCCCAGCAACGCGGAGCTGTTGGAAGCACGCAATCGTGTGATGTCCAGGCACCCGAAGGCTCAATTCATCGTGCTACATGTGGGAAACAATGCCGAGAATCTTCCTTATGTCGGCGAATGTATGGATCGATTTCCGAACATGGCGGTTGAGCTGGGCGCAAGAGTAGGGGAACTCGGCCGCCAACCGCAAATGTCTCGCAAGTTCTTTGAAAAATATCAGGATCGAATTATTTTCGGTACAGACGCTGTTCCAAACGGAACGGACACCCCCCAGCAGATTTTTGGCGACGAACTATATGAAATCTACTTCCGATTCCTGGAGACGGAAGACGAATACTTCGATTACGCCCCGGCACCCATTCCACCCCAGGGGCGCTGGCGGATTTACGGCATTGGTTTGCCCGATGGGATCCTTAAGAAGGTTTACTACGAGAACGCCGCGCGTCTTCTGAAGTTGAAGATGTGACCTAGTTCGCTTCTTGCCTGAAATCCTTCTGCCGTGATCTTCAGGTTGACCAAATTTTCCTTTGCGCGGCGAATTGGAACAAAAAAAGCCGCGTTTGGTTTTCAGTCGAGCGCGTCCCGGTAACAAAGCCTGTTGGCACAACACGGCCAGGAGCGCCAGCAAAACAGAGGTGCTTATCCAAGGCAATGCAATTTGGACTCTCTTTGGAAAAATATTGACAATACAAATCGTTTCTGACAAAAGGAAAGCGAACGAATAGTAACGAAAGCAAAGGAAAGCATAATGGCGTTTTTCTACCTCAGAATTGCGTTAGCGCTTTTTGCACTCGGGGGCGGGGTAGAAGACCGCCCTGGTAACTTCAAAATCATCGGCCCCGGCGGCGGAGGGGCGATGTTCCATCCCACGATCAGCCCTCACGATCCCAATACCGTTTTGCTCAATTGCGATATGACAGGGGGATACATTAGCCACGACGGTGGTAAATCGTGGCGCATGTTCAACTTACGTGGGGTAGTGCAATTCTTTGTATTTGACCCGCGGGACAAGAACACTATTTATGCCGAGGCGAGCGGTTTGTGGCGCAGTCAGGACAACGGAGAAACCTGGAACTTAATTTATCCAAAGCCGGGGTCGCTGAAGGGCATCAAGATGAGCTCAGATCATTCCGATGAGGAGTTGATCGCCGATCCGAACCCGCTTGGCAGCATCTCAGCGATGGCAGTCGATCCTGAAAACTCAAAGGTCTTCTATGCGACGGCAGGAAGCCGAGCCGAGAATACATACGCTTTGTACACCTCTGGCGATGGGGGCGAGAGCTGGGCGAAGTTAGACGACTTGCCACGGCTCGCCACCAAGATTTATGTGAATCCATTTTCTTCCGGAATTGACAAGTCCCTCGTTGTCGCGGGTTTCGATTTCATTGAAATGAGAAGCGCCGGCAGCACGAAGCAACTTCCCATGCCGCTGGCAAAGCGCATCACCGATATTTCTGTAGGTTTTTCCGAGAAAGGATCACCTGTCCTTTACGTAGTGGCTGATGAGTCGGCATTTGTGACGGATGACGAGGGCGCAAATTGGCGCAAGGTCCAATTGGGCAAGGGCGAGATCAAGATGCGGGCGATTGCCACTAGCCTGCGAAATCCGGCAAGCGCTTACGTGTCCTACAGAGATCTTGAAGACGGTGGATCGAAATACATTGGAGTCGCCAGAACGAACGATAGAGGCGCGAGCTGGAAGCTTGTTTGGAAAGAAGACAGAAACATAACCGGCATGCCCGGTGTGAATATCCACGATGCCTGGATTACGGAACGATTCGGGTCTGACTGGGGCGAAAATCCTCTGACTCTGACGGTATCAGATAAGGATCCAAATCTGAGCTACAGCACCGATCTCGGAAGAACGATGCGTACTTCTGATGGCGGAGCGACATGGGTTGCGCTGTATTCAAACAGGACGGGGGAAAATAGTTGGAGCAGCACGGGCCTCGACGTAACGACCAACTATGGCTACCACTTCGATCCATTCGATCATAACCGGCAATTCATCTCCACGACCGACATCGGACTCTTTCGAAGCGAAGACGGAGGCAAGTCCTGGATCAGCTCGACTAGAGGAGTTCCTCGAGATTGGATGAACACAACTTATTGGATTGTCTTCGATCCTTCCGTGAGAGGGCGAGTTTGGAGCGTGAACAGTTGGACGCATGACTTGCCCCGGCCAAAGATGTGGAGGCACGACGGAATTGCGAAGTACCGCGGAGGCGTGTGCTTGAGTCTGGATGGCGGCAAGACCTGGGCCAAATCGAATGCCGGAATGGAACAAACGGCGGCAACGCACATTCTTTTGGATCCGACAAGCCCAGTTGATGGCAGGGTCTTGTATGTGGCTGCGTTTGGCCGTGGCGTTTACAAAAGTGTGAATGGGGGCAAGAGCTGGGAGCTAAAGAATACCGGAATCACCCAGAAGGAACCGTTTGCGTGGCGCATCGTGCGCAATGAACAAGGAACTTTGTACCTCTTGGTCGCGCGGCGATCGGAAGATGGAAGTATTGGAACTGAAAAAGACGGCGCATTGTATCGCTCCACGGACGGCGCTGAGCATTGGACACTGGTTGGAATGCCGGAAGGAAGCAACGCGCCTAACGGTTTGGCAGTCGACCCCGATAATGCGAACAGACTGTATCTAGCAACCTGGGCTCGTGACAAAGGCGAACATGGCGATGGAGGAGGCATCTTCTTGTCGGAAGATGCAGGCAAGACCTGGAAACAGGTTTTGGATCGCGACCGGCACGTCTACGATGTGACGATCGATCCTCGCGACCCCAAGATCTTGTATGCGACCGGGTTTGAGTCTTCAGCATGGAGATCCACAGACCGCGGTGAACATTGGAAGCGCATTCCGGGCTTCAATTTTAAGTGGGGCCATCGAGTAATTCCCGACCCGGAAGACCTGCAAAAGGTTTACATCACGACTTTTGGGGGCGGCGTTTGGCACGGCTCGGTTAATGGGGAAGACCGTCCGCTTGACATCGTAACTCCGGAGTTGCAGCCGGGGCGCTAGCTCCTCCTTTTGACACCAAAACGCAATTGGCTGCCGTTGGGCAATTGCTGCTTTCTTCTGGTGCACTGGAAGAATGGTTTCAATCCGACTCACCGTCGGAAAGTGGAGTAATCAATCGCGTGGCGGAAAAGCTTCCACTGGACACTTCTTCCCGGGCAGGCAGAATCCTGCATCATGGTTTCGACGTGTACTTGCGAATCTATCCCTTTAAGATGAAATCGATGCGATGGGAGCTCGTCCTCCTCTTTTTGCTTGCCACGGCGCTCCCTGGTTTTTCTCAGGTTCGCGTCTGGGAAGGCGTCCTCGATTTGCCGGTATACGAAGAAGGACCGCCAGATCCCAATCCTCCTTTCGACCAGTTTGCGACTAACCGGTTCAACTATCCTTATACTTTGCGAAACGAGACTACGGAACAGCGTCATCAACATCAGTTGAGGGCAATCTATCTCGAAAACGAGTATCTGAAATGCTCCGTTTTGCCGGACATCGGCGGACACGTTTACACCTGTACGGACAAGATCAGTGGGCAGCCGATGTTCTACGCCAACTCCTCGATCAAGAAAGCGAGGATTGGCTACCGAGGTGCGTGGGCCGCGTTCGGAATTGAGTTCAACTTTCCTGTCTCTCACAACTGGATGTCCATGTCTCCCGTTGATTTTTCTTTCGCCGCGCATCAGGACGGCAGCGGATCAGTTACCGTCGGCAATATCGATCGGGTTTACGGGATGGAGTGGAACGTGGAACTGATTCTCAGGCCAGGCTCCACAGTTTTGGAACAGCGCGTATGGCTGAGCAACCGTAGCGATGTGCGACAGCGCTTCTACTGGTGGAACAATGCCGCCGTGCAAGTCTGGGATGATTCACGCATCGAATATCCGATGGAATACGCGGCGGCGCATGGATTTGCTGAAGTACAGAGATGGCCCATCGATGCGCAGGGCAAAGATCTGAGCATTATCAGGAATCAAACCGACGGCCCGGTCTCTTTGTTTGTTCATGGAAGTCGTGAAGATTTCATGGGTATTTGGCATCCGCATACGAACACTGGAGTGGCTCATTTCGCGCGCTACAACGAATTGCCGGCAAAAAAGATCTGGTCCTGGGGAGTTGACGCGGACGGTTTGGACTGGCGAAAAGCTCTCTCGGACGACAATAGTGCCTATGCAGAAGTGCAGGCGGGATTGTTTCGAAATCAGGAGACCTATTCGTTTTTGGAGCCGCGTCAGCACATCACTTTTTCCGAATATTGGATGCCCGTCCGCGGGACGGGTGGCATCTCTCGCGCAAATTTGACCGGAGTCATTCATTTGGAACGTAAGCGATGATTCGATTGCAATTTCGCTGAATGCCGATCAGAAGCTGCCTGACGCCACTGTTCAAGTGCTGGATGGCAGAAGCGTTGTGTTCAGCGAGAAGGTGAATCTGACCCCGGAACAAACTTGGACAAGAGAAGTGCGCATTCCAAGCAAAGAACACAAATACACCGTTGTACTCAAGGATCGCAGGGATGTGGTTCAGCTTCGGCAAATGGAGGGCCAGTATGACTGGACTCCCGATTCAGAAATAAAGATCGGGCCACAAGCGAACTACGTGCTTCCCGACGACAGTGGCAGAACTGAAGATGATTGGCTGCAGGCCGGTCATAACGAAGAGCTCAACGGTGACAAACTCTCGGCCGTAAAAACATATGAAAGAGCACTAAGAAAGTTTCCCACGAGTTTTGAACTACTCAGAGCGGCAGGACGTTTGGACACAAGCTTGAAACGTTTTGAAGAAGCCCTGCCGCGGCTCGCGGCTGCACATGCGCGAAACACGACCGACGGGGAGATTTCATACTATCTGGGCATGGCTCAGGAAGGCGTCGGACGAGAGAGGGACGCAGTTGATTGTTATGAGGCGGCCATGCGATCGCCGGAGCACCGCGCCAGTTCCGCTCTGCGCCTGGCTGAATTGAAGGCGCGTGAAGGCAAACTTGCACAAGCTGGGGAATTCATCGCAGAAAGCCTGAAGTCGTCTCCCGACGATCTGCGCGCTCAAGAGGAGCAAGTCGCAATTCTCAGCGCAACTGGTGAAACTGCGGAAGCTGCAGAACAAGCCAAAAAGCTGCTTCAACGATTCCCCTTAAGCGCTTTTTTGCGTGAAGTGGCAAATGATCGCGATATTTCGCACCTGGCCTCAGACCCTTATCGCGTTCTGAACGTTGCCGCGCAGTACGCGCGATTGGGCCTCTATCGCAAAGCACTGGAAGTTCTCTCTCGCAATTATCCAACCACGCCTGCTGACCATCGCGAACCCGGCATTGGATCGCCGCAAGACAATCCCCTCGTCGCCTACTTTCGAGGATATTGCCGTCAAAAATTGGGCGAATCCGGAATCGAAGACTATGCGCACGCATCGCAACTCTCAACGCTCTATGTGTTTCCGAATTCGCTAGAAGAAAAGCAGGCTATGGAGGATGCGCTCGGTGGAAATAGCAAGGATGCAACCGCGCACTACCTGCTGGGAAACTGGTATTTCGCTCGCTCCAAGACGCAGGAAGCGCTTCGCGAATGGAATGCTGCCCGGCAATTGAATCCTCGGATTCCGGCTTTGGAGGCAAATATTGGGTTGGCTCTCTTGCACGAAGTGCGTGATTTCGATGGCGCATTGAATGCATTTGAGGACGGAATCAAGAACGACCCGAAGAACATCGTGAACTATTCCGGAGCTGTTGCTGCAATGGCCCTGCTCGGCAAATCCGCCTCGGATCGAATGAAATCGCTTGAGCGTTATCCAGATTTGAAGCAGATGCCAACGTCATTGGTCTATGAGCTTGCACTGACTCGCGCGGAGGCTGGCAACTACGAGGGCGCGGTTGCACTGTTTCACGACCGCTTCTTCGGCAGGGAGGAAGGCGGAACAAACGTCCGGCAAGTTTGGATCGAAGTGAAGTTACAACAAGCGCTCGCCTTAGCAAAAGGCGAGCGCTGCGTAGATGCATTGGCAGCAGCAAATACATTGAGCTCACCCGTCACGGGGTTTGATTTCACGCGAGATGGCCTAGAGCCGTTCCTGAAAACAGCCAGGACAAAATACCATTTGGCGGAGGTCTTTGCTTCCTGCGGTCAGATTGCTGAAGCTGATGCCAGATTTGAAGAGGTAAGCAAAGTGGAAGGAATTCCCGATCTGCTCTGGGCTTGGTCGGCTGCCAAACGTCGGAGTGGCTACGATCCATCGAAGTGGATAGGTCGGTTGAATGCTGCGGTTGCACAAGTCGAGGAGGCTTGCAGACGCAGTTCCTGGCAAGGGTGGTGGTGTTACATTGCTGGAACTTTGCGCATAGCCACCGGAGAGAAAGTGCAGGGCCAAACTGAGCTTAGGGAGGTTTTCCTATTGCCCGATAACCGGATGTCCCATCACCTCAGCCGGCTAGCGCTTGCCAACGCTACACTTCCATAACTTCGATCCCTTTGTTGCGAAGTCCCTCGGTAAATTCAGGAACAGCTCGGTTATCAGTGATCAACCGATCGATTCTGTCCAGCGGCCCGATTTTCGAGACACTTCTTCGTCCCAGCTTGCTGAAGTCTGCTACAACATTCACTTCCTTGGCGGAGCTTATCATCACGTTGTTCAATTGCGCCTCAAGAACATCCGGTGTTGACGGCCCATTTTCCAGATCAAATCCATCGACTGCCAGGAAAAGTCGGTCGGCGTGGAACTCATTCATCATGGCCTCGGCTTGTGGCCCTACAAACGAGCAGGAAACTGGCCGGAGCAAGCCTCCAATCATGATCAGCGTAATATCGCCACAATCGGCCAATTCGGTTGCGATGTTCAAGGCATTCGTAATCACTGTTAGCGACTGAGTTTTCAGCTTCTTTATGTGCCGGGCCACTTCGGCGGTCGTCGTTCCAGAGTCCAGAATTATGGTTTCTCCCGACCGGATCAGCTCCGCCGCCGCTTTTCCGATTCGAACCTTCTCGTTTCGGTGGAGCGTTTCTTTTGCCCTGAGCGGGTAATCTTGTGTTGCTTCCAGCCGGCGTATCGCCCCGCCATGTGAGCGCACTACGGCGCCGATCTTAGCGAGCGCATCCAGATCGCTGCGCACAGTGACGGCGGAGATAGAGAACCGGTGGATCATATCCGCTACGGTCACCTGGCCCTGTTGATCCACCAGGTCAAGCAAGTTTCGTCGGCGCTGCTCAGTCAGTAGACGAGTTCTGGGAGGCATTTACCTTGTTTCCGTGCAAAGATTCTATGAAGAGTACTCCAAAAAGGTCAACTATCGAAAGCATGGTAGACGCGAATACTTTCCTATTCTTGTGATAGGCGACTATTTTCTGCTAGCAAATCGTATTTTTCTGTCGTTTGACCGTTTTTTTCTACAGTTTCTGTTGCGTTTGCTTTCCTGTCGTGATAAATCCTCAGTCAAAGCAAGTATGGGGGAGGTTCTTCGTGTGGAATAGATCAGCAGTTATATTCCCATTGTTCGTGGTCTTGTTGTTTTCGGGCGCTGGGAGATCGTTTGGCCAAGGTACGGATTTGGGCGCGATTCGCGGAACTGTCATAGACTCCGCCGGTGGTGCAATTCCAGACGCGTCCGTCACTATCACCGATGCACTTACCAATACAGTTCGGAAAATCACAACCAACGCACTAGGCTACTACGAAATGTTCGG
Source organism: uncultured Acidobacteriota bacterium (assembly GCA_963781385.1). Classification (GTDB taxonomy): domain Bacteria; phylum Acidobacteriota; class Terriglobia; order Acidiferrales; family UBA7541; genus Acidiferrum. Next base: position 13,246 of record CAWAFN010000003.1, read on the forward strand.
CTTGAAGTCCGGCACCTATACGGTGACCGTGACCGCCCCTGGAATGTCCAAAATTGAAATCAAAGATGTAGTTGTCAACGGCAGCGACACGGAGAGCGCCGACGCAGTGTTGAAGATATCGTCCAGTCAAGAGAGTGTGGTCGTTTCTGTGGAGGCGCCATTGATCAACACGGAAGACCAGACGATCAGCCAGACTCTGACCAGCGTGGCAGTAATTGAACTCCCTCGCGACAGCCGCGACGTTTATTCCTTTCTCTATCTGAATCCAAATATTACGCAAGGTCCGACCGACGGAGAGTTCAAGTTTCTGGGCGCACAGAGCTACGGTGCGAGTTTTTCGTTGGATGGCCAGCGTTCAAACGGCGGTATTTTCGGCGAACCCACGCCAAAGCCAGCCTTCGCTCGAAGCAGTCGGTGAGATCAATATTCTCACATCGGATTTCAGCGCTGAATATGCCGGTATCGCCAACGTTCGCGTCAGCACCAAGCGCGGCGGATCTGAATATCACGGTTCGGCAATCTACAACAACAAGAACTCGGCGTTAGCTGCCTGGACGCTGACGGACCTGAACGGAAAAGCCGATTTCGCTCCCACAGCATTCCAAAGCAAATATCCCAATCCTTACTTCAACGAAAATGACATCGGGGGCTCTTTTGGCGGGCCGATTCCGCATTTAAAGAAAACCTGGTTTTTCACTTCCTACGAGCGCGATTACTTCGTCAATCCGGTCAAATTTCAGTCTAATACCGCGCGCGCACCCCGATATGTACACCGGTGATTTCACGCAAATTGACCCCGACGAAAGGCCGGCCGTGCCCGACTCCATCCTCGCGGAGATGACCCCGCAGGAAATCACCGACAATACCGACGCCAGCACGGGAACCGTCCGCTTCGTCACAATCCCTTCTCGTCTTCTCAACTCCTCCACGCAAGCACTGATCAACACCTATTTCCCCAAGATTGGCGAAAGCGCTCCGATTAATCCCGGCAATGGGAGGATTATTGGCGGCTATCAGACGATTCTTCCAGGCTACTCAACGCTGGATACCGGCGTCCTGCGCATCGACCACGATTTCTCCGACCGCAATCACTTGTATGGTGTTTACAACATTTCATCGCAAATCAGCTCACAAAATGCGGTTGTGAACCCTTACACCGGCCTGGGCCTGACGCAAAGAGACCGCCGGAACAACACCATTTCACTCTCCTACATCCATGCGTTTTCTTCAAATTTCATCAATGAAGTTCGCGGCGGCTTCAATCGCGAAAACTTGCTGCAGCACAGCAATACCACGCTCGAGGGATTTCTCTCCAGCGTCGGATTTGACCAGACCGATATTGATGCCTACGGTGCGGTGACCGGTCCATTTGCCCTTACCACTTTTGGGCATCCGGCAGTCAATTTCGGCGATACGTTTGCGACCTTCACCAACGGCGGCCGCAACACCTTTCGTCCCCTGGACCAGCATCTCATCACTTATGGCGACACCCTGACCTGGATTCACGGCAAGCACGCTTTCCGGATGGGCGGCGATATGGTTTACGATTCCGCCCAGGATGGCTTCGCATTGAACCGCGGGAATCCGCGTGGCTCGATGACCTATGGCGGGTCGGGATCTGGTACCCTTTACAAACTTCTTGCTGGGCCTGCCTGCCAGTTCCGTTAGTACCGTTTCCGATCCGCGCCCGCCAATGGACGTTCACAACTGGGAGAATGGATTCTTTTTTCAGGACACCTGGAAACTGAACTCCAGGATTACACTGAACCTCGGTCTGCGTTATGAGCTGATCACCCCGTTCATCGACAAGAACGACCTGATCGCCAACTTCGATCCCAATTTCGTTGATCCCGCCAGCGGGCAACTGGGCCGCTTCGTCATTCCCTCCAACAAGACTCTGGACTTTCTCGATCCGCGCATCGTGAACTTTGGTTTTGTGCTAGCTGGCGATTCCGGTCTGGACGTCGGACGCGGAGTTGTACGCACCGATAAGAACAACTGGGCGCCGCGCATCGGAATCGCTTGGCGCATCGGCAACAATTCCGTGATTCGTGCAGGGTATGGCATCTACTATCCGTCTTCTGCCGCACAGGGAATTCGCGATCCCATCGCCACCAATCCTTTCAACCAATCCGTAACCAAAACCAATGCGACCGGCAGTCCGCTGGAAGGTTGGCCAGGCGAGGGAGCGCATGGCTTCAGCCCGCTGACCGGCGGCAAGACCCGAGCAACGGGAAACACGCCTGCCGTCAACGTTGTGCCGTTTGATATTCACCAGCCGCGCATTCACCAGTACAACGTAACCTTCGAGCATGAAATCGGTTGGGGGAGCGCCATCCGCTTTTCCTATCTCGGCGCGACCATGCACGGCCTGATCGCCGGCAAAGACCTGAACGAATTGACGCCTACCGAGACTCCATTCGGCACCAACGCGGTGGATCCCGACACCGGGGACTTTATACCTGGCCAGTTCTGCGATCCGACGGTAGACACTTCCACTTGCGGAATTACGCCGGAACAATTCCAGTTGTATCGCTTCCCCGCACTGGGCGACTTCGTGCTCAGCTATGGTAACTATGGCCATGCTCAATCCAATGCTTTCCAGACGCAATTCGAACATCACTATGCGCACGGACTCCTGCTGAACGTCGCCTACACCTATCTGGACCAAAAATCGACGGCCCTTGATACCGGCAACTCCAGTCTTGGTGGCATTGCTTATAACCCTTTCAAGCCCGACGCCGACTATGGCATCGACGGGTATATCTCCAAGCACCGTCTGGTGGCCTACGGCGTCTATGATTTGCCGGTTGGCAAGAGGCGGCAGTATGGCGCCTCCATGAAGACCTGGGAGGACGCTATCGTTGGCGGCTGGTCAACCACATTCAATATGTTCATCAAGTCCGGCACCGGCTTCACTCCCTTCTGGATTTGCGATGATTGCAACCCGATTGAACCCGGCAACATCGGTATCTCTTCGGTTGATGCCGTCGGAGATTTTGGGAATGAACCGACTTTTCGTCCAACCATCGCGAGCAGCGGCTTTAACAAGAAGACGGGAGACAGCATCTGGAACGCCATGGCCTTTGGTCCTCCCTCGGTTGGCGCGGATGTCTTTTCCAATCCGGCAAATGCCAAGCGCAACCTGTTGTGGGGTCCTGGAACCTGGGGAGTGAACCTGGGCATTCACAAGGACTTTCATTTCGGCGAACGTGTAACGGCGCAAATCGGCGCCGACGTGGACAACCTCTTCAACCACCCGCTCTTTTCTCCGAATCAAGATGACGGAGGCGGGGGCGGCTCCTTTGCCGAGCTGGGTGAATTCAATATTCGCGTTGATCCAAACAACGGTCATCTGCTTCCGCTCGTCGAGAGTGACCTCATTCGCAACGACCAGTTCGGGCAGCTCCTGAACAGTTATACCCAGGAGGGTGTCGACAGCCGCCGTACGATTCGTTTGCGGCTTCGCATTACCTTCTAGATTCCCACAGTGGTTCCCCGGTCGGGAGGAAAAAGGGCAGGCGAGGCTGCCCTTTTTGTTTGGTGGTCGGAAGTGTCGTTAGGTAGGGCTGGCCCCGGCTAAACGTGATGCAATCGCAAGCGAACGCTGCGTAGCCCGTTTAACGAAATGGTCAGCACGCCTTTGTCGTTCGAGCGCGCATACTGCGTTTGTACTTCGATCCCGGGCAATGCTGCGGATGTTGGCGTCATCACGTTGGGTCCGATGAAGTTCACTTCATACAGGGCGTTTTCGATGAGTCCCAGCGCGATAAGATTCTTGCAGGCAATCTCGGGGATGGTCACTTCAGCTTCGCTCAAAGCGCTGTCGGTGGTATTAAACAGAGCCGCGGTGCCTGACTCATACGCTGCTCCAGAGACATTGTGACCTTGCAGCAATTCCACACGTTGCCTGGGCAAGCTTCCGCGGTCCGCAATCTCGATCAGCTGCAGAAACAGATCCTCTCGCGAAGGCTCCTGGGGAGAAATCTCCACGCGCCAGCTGCCGCTCACCACGTTTTTTCGGTTTGAGCGATTGATGTGCTCGAAATCGTCCCCCCAGAATTCCTTCCACATCTTTCGTTCCTTTCGATCAGCAGGAAGGGGACCGCCTTCGGCGGGTTCCAGCGGCCAATTTTGCCCACTGCCCCAGTCTCCGCCCTGCGCGTCGCCAGGCGTCCAGAACTCGTATCCCGGCCCTCCGCGTTTCTTCACCGTTCGATCGAGAGGCAACAAGCAATGGACACGCATCTCGCCGTCGCCGTCCCGGAACAAGAATTCTTTCGCGTTTGCAAAATCTGTTTCTCCGTTTGCCGCGACCGTTCCCGGTTCGGCAAAAACGGGCTCGCTCACTCCGTGCAGCAGCCAGGTCTTGCGCGATATAGGGTCGCTGCTGATGACCCGATCGAAAACGAACAGCGTATCCGACTCCTCGATGTAGAGCAGTTCGCGCGTAAATCGCTTCATTTTCTTCGCTGCATATGCACGCGTGGCATCGCCAAGCGCGTAGTGATACGCTCCGGGCCGGTAATCGACCACGCGCATGCTGCCAAGTTCCCAGAGTTCCTGCATGCGGTGCCAGTCCTCCAGGCTGCGTACGGTATTCCAGAATCGCGAAGAATCCATCCTCTGCCCGCCATCGTTGGCGGCTTCCCACTTGTTGTCCGACCAGAAAAAGCGCTCTTGCGGGTCGTAAACCAGGATTGCGTTATGGGCAATGGTGCGCCGGTAGTAGTTCAGATAATGAGGACTCTCTGTCTCCGTGTAGTCCGCTCCGCTGTCAATTGCCAGATATCCCCGATGATAGATAGAGAAATGATTCTGGCTCAGATGTTGATGCTTGGAAAAGTAAGGTCCGCAATCGAATTCAATCCACGTCGAGCCGGCTTCCCAACCGCTGCGCATCACCAGATGGTTCACGCCCGGGAAGAACTTCTGCCGTGGCAGCTCAAGGGCTGTCGCTAAAGCCGGATTGCGCGGAACGACACTCGGATCGTTCCAAAGAAATTCCAGCACTCGAAGAACCCAATTCCTGGATGCGAATCCGCTCTGGCGCAGAATCCATGCGCTGTAGGGATCCTTGAAGCGGTGCACGGCGTAACCCAGCACTGCGGTGTCCTTGTCGTCCAGAATCGGATACTCGTTATCGCCTTCGCGCGATGGCGTTCCATCCGGAAGCAATTTGTACAGATACGTGTTGCCGATGTTTTGCAATACGGTATACCGCCGCGCAGGATCAACTCCAGTGGTTGTGCGCTGGAGCTCTGAAAGCAGCGCCAAAGGCGCAAGCGTAATTCGAAAATAGTCCATCGATTCGTGGTAACTGCCTTCCGGCGTCACCAGCTGTGTCAGGTCAAGTATGTTTTCGAACGCTCGTTTCGCCCGCAGTCCCAGGTCCCTGGAACGCTCGGCGGTTTGCGCATGGGTCCTGGCCGCGGCGATGGCAAAGCCAACGATGGCCAAATAGCGCAACACGTAATTGTGATATGAACTCTGCTCAGGAATCCTGAGATCGGGCCCTTCGAGGAGGCTTTCTGCCCCATCGAGTAATTCGCCGGCGATTTTGTCTTTGAGGCTCTTTTCGAATGCCGGGTGTTCGTAGAGCCAATCAAACGCCAGTGCCAAGGCGACATATTTCATCCAGGAGCGCGAGGATCCTTCTTTGATGGGAAGTGCTCCGCGCAACGCATCGATAGCGCGCAGGGCAAATGCATCTTCTTTCGTGAGCTGCCAGGTAAGCGCCCAGCCGGCCAGATCATCTGATGGACGGAGACCCGATTTGAATCTTGCCCGCAAGACATCCAGGCCGCTGAAGGGATCGATTGGGAGTAGAAGAAGGCTGGGTCGAGCCCGTATTTCGTCAGTCGCAAACAGGAGATTGCCGGAAAACGCGAGAGCCCCCACAAGCGCGGCCGAAAATTCTCTCCGCGTCATTTCCGTGCTCATTTTTTCCGCTCTTTTGGGTTGCGCCAGTCCATCCAGAAAAGGCTGCCGCATGAGATTAGCCGTTAGGAAACACTAGCTTGCACTCGGGCGGAAAGAATTGGATTCGGCGCAATACGCCGCACACTTTCTCGCCGTATCAGTTCGGTGGGCATGACCAGTTGTTGCGGAGGCAGTTCCGGCTCCTGGAGCCGCCGCAAAGTAAATTCCGCCAGGTGCGCGCCCAGTTCTTTTGGAAATTCTCGTACCGTGGTTAATCCTGGGTGCAACACATCACCCATGGTGTCATTGAACCCGGCAACACTTATATCATCGGGGATTCGTATGCCTGATTCCTGTAGCGCCTGATAAACGCCCGAGGCAGCCTGATCCGTTCCAACAAAAAGTGCCGTCGGCCGTTCGCCATTTGCCAGCAACGACTTCACTGCGAGATATCCCAGTTCCCGGTCTTCCGAGTGTATCTCGCTGAAATGCGGCTCAAGCCCTGCCTCTTTCATCGCTTCGACGTATCCATTCGCGCAACGCGCAAACCACGGGAGGCGGAGGTTTCCGATAAACCAGATCATTGCATGGCCTTGAGAAATCAAATACCTCGTAATTTCCGAGGATCCGCGGACGTCATCTGTGGACACACAATCGCACTCTTCTGGCCGCCACTCCCCAACAATGTTATTTCCCACTACGGAAAACGGAATTCGCTTTTCTCGAAGGATTGAAAAAATACTGGCGGAATGTGTTCCGCTTAGAATCACGCCCCCCGGCCGATTCGTCCTGGTCAGCGCGCGCGGTAGGCGCAAATTGGCAGGGGGAGCGTTGAGATCGCAGCGAAAGGAGATGAATTGGAGATCCCAATCATGCTGCGCACAAAAACTCTCAGCTCCAAGCAGTATCTTGGATTGAAACTCATTGACCGTATCGCGATTCCCGAGAACGAATGCAATCGTCCGATTCTTTCGATACGTGGTTAGGTCGATTCCCAGTTTCCTGGCTGCAGCGTAGACCGTTGACTGGATACGCGAATCTACCTGTGGATTGCCGTTCGCAACCCGGGAAACTGTGGCTGAACTCACCTTGGCTAGGCGAGCTACATCCTGAAGTCTCGTCTTCGAAGCGTCCATGCCGATATCAATATCCTAGAATTGGAGACGTGTCCAATAGAATCTGAAGGCGATTCTGGGATAATTTTCCGATAAATGTGAAATTTTATTGACCATATCAGAAAATAATAGTACTCTTCGCGACACCCTCGCCACTAGCATCACAGTCGGTTGCTTGACGTGCCCAGAGCAACTTGGCTTCTGGTTCCAAGGGTTTATGGTTCGGCCTAGAACATCACGCAGTGCCAGCCTGAGCCAATATCATTAATGTTTCCCAGATTGTAGCCGCAAATTGGCTTAAAGGCGGGCCGTAGTGCGATGGGCGCACGAACTATTCTGGTCCTTTCGCCAAAGTGGAATGGAGATCGGGCATGGCATGCTAGTGACTGTCCACTCCTGAACACCGACCGACAAAGAAAATCTAAGGCGAGCGACTCAGTCTTAGGTTCAGGGAAAGGCCGGGCGCAATTCCATGACCATTCACCTCGGACTGATCGGCGGCGGGAACATCTCTGAGACCCAGGCACGCGCCGCACTACGAAGCTTGCCGATTGGGGAAGCGAGTGAAGGTTGAAAGCTAGTTTGAATTCTGCGCTCCCTTTATTAAAACGACTGGCGCCGCGATTTTCTGTGAGAGTGGCAGCAGGAACAGGAGTTGGAACGTGGAAGTAAATGTATCGCGAAGCAAGCTTGCACTTGGGGAGGCTGCCGCAAGGCACGCCGCGCAATCGCTTAGCAGAATTCTCACTAACCGTGGTTCGGCTCGTCTCATTGCCGCTACCGGAGCGTCACAGTTCGATTTCTTGGAAGTCCTCACAGGTACTCCGGGCATTGACTGGCAACGCGTGGAAATGTTCCATCTGGATGAGTACATCGGATTGCCAGTCACTCACCCAGCAAGCTTTCGCAAGTATCTACTTGAGCGGCTCATTCACAAGACGGGCATCACACATTACCATTTGCTCGACGGTGAACGGGATCCGCGGGAGGTAATTCAACAAGTGGGTGGCGAATTGAGATCTCATCCAGTGAATCTCGCGTTCGTGGGAATTGGCGAAAATGGCCACTTAGCTTTCAACGATCCACCTGCAAATTTCGAGACGGAAGAGCCTTATCTTGTCGTTGAGCTCGATGAGGCTTGCCGCGGACAACAAATGAAGGAAGGTTGGTTTTCAGCCATCACGGATGTCCCTGCGCGCGCGATTTCCATGTCTGTCAGGCAAATTTTGAAGGCAGAGGAAATCATTGCGATCGTACCGGACGCGCGCAAGGCGCAAGCGGTCAAATCTTGCCTTGAAGCCGAAATAAGCCCGATGGCGCCCGCTTCCATACTGCGAACCCATCCGAACACTACCATTTATCTCGACACGGAATCCGCCTCGCTTCTGAGCCAAGCGGCCAACCGTTCTTTGTAGCCATAGACTTCAAATGCTGGATTGTGATTGTAGTGGGATAGCGAGGCGATCGATTCCGTATGGCATCCACGCCAGGGAGCGTTTCATTCCGAGCACAAAAAATTCCTAATCTCCGTTGGTGGATTGGTTGCTTGCTGTTCGCTTCGACGGTCATCAATTATATTGACCGCCAAACGCTCTCCCTTCTTGCCCCATACCTTAAACACGATTTTCACTGGACCAATACCGACTACGCGAATCTTCTGATCGCTTTTCGGCTCGCCTATTCGTTTGGCCAGACGATTTGTGGACGATTCATCGATCGAATCGGCACTCGCCGCGGCCTGACTCTATCTGTCATCTGGTATTCCATCGCCTCGATCTGCACTTCCTTCGCGCGAGGTTTCTTCAGCTTTGCGATCATTCGCTTCCTTCTCGGTGCGTGTGAGTCCGCAAATTGGCCCGGGGCCACGAAAGCCGTATCCGAGTGGTTTCCCAAGCGCGACCGCGCGCTGGCGGCGGCCCTATTTGACAGCGGATCATCCATCGGCGGGGCCATCGCTCCTTTTCTGATATTTCCGATTTATTTTCGCTGGGGATGGAGACCTGCTTTTGTAATTCCTGGATTGCTAGGCTTTGTTTGGCTGCTTGTTTGGCGAAAGTCCTACTTTCTGCCACAGGATCACCCACGCATCACACCCGGCGAGCGCGAATTGATCTTGTCGGAAAATGTTGCCAGCGCTGATGCTCAAGGGGGCGCGCGTCCTCGCTGGAAGGATTTGCTGAAGTTGCCGCAAACATGGGGAACGATCGTCGCGAAGGCTCTGACGGACCCAGTCTGGTTCTTTGTAACAGACTGGTTTCCGATTTACCTGGTGGCCAAAGGAATTTCGCTCAAGTCCGGCTTGATTGCGATCTGGGGCCCTTTCATCGCCGCGGATCTCGGCAATTTTTTTGGAGGAGCAGCCTCTGGATTCCTAATCAAGCGAGGCTGGTCGCTGGGTGCGGCCCGGAAGGCGGTGGTTGTCTTCGGTGGATTCGGTGTGATGCTGCTCATCCCAACGATTTTTACTGTAAATCTGGCGGTCATCACACTGCTCTTTGCGCTGGCGACATTTAGCTACGCGGCCTTTTCCACAATCGCAAATGTTTTGCCGTCTGACTTGTATACCAGCGAGTCCGTAGCCTCTGTGAGTGGTCTAAGCGGGACGGGAGCAGGGATAGGAGCAATCGTTGCCTTCGAATTTATCGGCCATTTTTCCGATTCTCTCCAATCGCGATCCACGCATTCGTTCGATTCAATCGTTATCACGGCAGGATTGGTTCCATTTGTGGGAATGATTCTTGTGTTGCTGTTGGTTCGCAACACGCGAGCGACAGCGCGAGGATTGGTGCGTCCCTTGTAAACTGTGCATCGCGAGGAAGGGATTTCTAGCAAGGAGCAATGAAATGAAACCACCGGAACGCAAAGTAAATAGAAGGGAATTCCTGCAAAAGGGAGCGATGCTCGCCGCTGGAACGGCTGCAGTCAATTCGACCGCTTTGTCCTACAACCGGATTGTCGGCGCGAATAATCGCATCTCTCTCGGGCATATTGGAATTGGAAATCGCGGTTCGGAGCTGGACGCCATGGTGGCGCAACTAAGCAATTCGAAGAATGTAGAAATGACCGCCGTCTGCGATCTGTGGACTGGAAATCTCGATCGAGCTGTCGCTGCGAATAAAAAATACTATGGGAGGGCACCACGCTCGGCTCGTCATGCTGATGAGTTGTTCCGTCTCGAAGACATCGACGCCGTCCTAATCTCTACTCCGGAACATTCTCACTCGCTGTTGCTTAATATGACTGTCGAAGCGGGCAAGGATGCCTATTGCGAAAAGCCCATGGGCAATGTTCTTGCTGAGGTCAAGGTTGCCCGGGACGCCGTCCGTGCCAGCAAGCGGATTGTCCAAGTCGGCACACAACATCGCAGCGAACCTTACCAAGTCGCGGCGCGCAGCCAGATTCTTACTGGTGCGCTAGGACAAATCTCAAAATATGAAATCGTCTGGAATTACCATGGACCCCGCTGGCGAGGCCGCCCCGAAGTGAAAAAACTGCGTGAGCAGGACACGGATTGGCATGCATGGCTGATGAACAAACCCGCTCGTCCTTTTGATCCGCAACTCTATTTCGAGTATCGCCTGTACAAGGATTTCTCCAGTGGTATTGCCGATCAGTGGATGAGCCACGGAATTGATTTGTGCCACTATTTCATGGACGAATCGTTTCCAGAATCTGTTGTGGCCCATGGTGGCGTCTTTGCCTGGCAGGACGGCCGGGAGAATCCCGACACATTTCAAGTTTTGCTCAAATACCCCAAAGGCTTCCTTGTGAGCTATGCAACCAGCTTCGGCAATGATGCGCCAAGCTATACGCGCATCATGGGAAAGAATGGCACGCTCTTTAACACTGGTGGAGAAGGCAGTCCACGCTGGCAGTTTGTCGAGGAAAAGGGGAATCACGAAGAGGACTTTAACGTTGACCAGAAGAGAGTCGTCAAAGATATACTCCTGCCAGGAGATAGTGCGCTCCCACCCATGGGAATCGGCGACGAGGATCTATCTCATATGACCAACTGGCTGGATTGCCTCCGTTCGCGCCGCCAGCCAAATGCTACCGTTGAACATGGATTTTCACATTCCGTGGCGTGCATGATGGCGGCAAAATCGTATTGGTCGGGCAAAAAGCTGTACTGGGACTCCAAATCTGAACAGATTGTGGAGAGCGCGCCAATCTAACAACTGAGAATTACTTCGATCGTTGAGACTAGCGAGCATCGGCTGCCTCGCGGCGTCCCTCCAGTAAAAACAGGGCGAAGTCGGTGGCCCTGCGGCAAGCTGCCTCATCATCTGGCGAACCATTCCACTTACCATCGGGGTCAAGCCTCGCTAATGATGTTGCATCAGGTGTGCCAAATTGATTTGTGCTGTGCGAACAGGAAGCATCCTTCCCAAGGATGTGACGCGATTCACAAACCCGACTTGTTCTCTTTCGACTTCCGCCCACCTTTGACCACGTCTTCGCGGCCGTGAAACCTCGCCGAGTATACGCTGGCCGCGCATCCGAACATGGTCTAAGAAGACCGATAGCCAATCGCCAAGCGATTTGCGCCGTGTGCACACTGTAGCGAAGAATGTAGAGGCCCAGTGCTTCCCGCGCTATCCCGCACTGACTTGCGCACTCCGGTAAACGGAAGGATCGGGAAGTGCTTAGCAAATGCGGGTCATTCAAGGAAGTGCTCCGAGACGCCCTTTTAAGCCGAAGGTCGTGGGTTCGATCCCCACCGCCCCTACCAAAAGTCCTTTGAGTCTGTTACCTTTGCCTCCCGAGAACCCCAGATTGGGGCCTAAAAGGCCCTAGTTTTGGCCCCAAGTTGGCCCCAAAATTTTGGGGTCGGATAAACTAATGGATCAATCGGCTAAGTATTCGAAAAATTTGGTCGGGGCGCCCAGATTTGAACTCGGGACCTCCTGCGCCCAAGGCAGGTGTTCCGCTCACTAACAACCCTTTCGTTTTCAGCGTTGCTGCTGAGAAACAACGACTTAGCGGAGGTTGTAGCATGTGGCTGGCTGTGCGCAATGGTGCCCATCTGTCTGATGGGTGGGCACAAAAGTTGGCACATTCGAAATAGTACGCTGGCCCTGGATTCGTACACGGGATCGTACGACGTTCGTACGCACGTGCTCTGAGAAACAGTCTTTCGCCGGTTGGTGTGGGATCCTTGTTGCCCTGGGATGTATTCTCTATGCGTGGCAACTCTACAAGGTCCTGACGGCGAACTTTGATTTTGCTTTCGTCCTTACGCGCAGCCGCCAAGTCGCCTTTGAGTGGGTGCAGGCGGTAGCGGGGGAGATCCAGAGCTTGAGGCGTTGTGGCGGACTCGAGAACGTAAGGATTCGCTCAACCGTATCCAAGAGGTCGGGGCGGACCCCTGGGCAAAGCGCAAGCGATAGCTGAGGCCTGCGGGCGGACTGCATCAAACTGGACGAAGTTAAGGAAGGGCGGGATCTGTCAGCTCTGCTTACGCAACAACGATAAGTCGCTCGATTTTCTTTCGTTCGAACTGTCTACCCGTAAATTTCGTCCACTTCGGTTTCTGAACCCACCAGCGTTTTGACCAGCTTGCTGATGGTGTGCGCGACGCCAAACGACTCTTCGATGGAGGTTTCTTCGAGTAGTCCCAGGCCGCACGTTGCAGTGATCATGGCGCGCTGCGCGAATGTTCGCGGGTCGCCAGCAAGCGATGCGGCTTTCAGCCAACGAATAAAAATACTCGCCGCATCGGCCGCGTTCACGCCTGGCCGGGTAGGCACCAGCCCATAGGCAACCGTCCCTCCCTGTTGTACGAAGTCAAGCGCATGCCAGTCGGTGAAAAATAAATCGAGCCCCTCGTCGGCATCGAAGGAGAGGATATCGGGTTTCGCGCGGACCATGCGTTCAAATGGACGCGCCGCACAGCAATGCAGCCCGGCATATGCTCCGCGAGTTCGCGCATTTTCTAGCGTGGCGGCCAAAGCGTCAATTCGCTGCTCTTCCGAAACGGAATCGGCCGAATCTTCGAGGCATAAGGCAGGTTCGTCTACGAAGAGCACGACAGGCAGGCCGGATACATTCAGGCGCTCGATCTGCCAGGCAAGCATCTGCGAGACATGAAAGGCAATAGCGGCAAAGAGATTCGGATCGGAGAGAAAAGGTGCGCCTTGATGAAACAGATAAGCCGAAAGCGTGATGGGGCCTTCGATTTGTCCTTTCACCGCTACCGCGGATTTGAAAAGACCGGAAGACAAAGCGTTTTCGAACGCGCCGAAGCCTGCTGCGTTTGCTGACGTGAGCGCGCCGCTGCTGCCGTGAAGGGCTCCGAGAACGGAATCGATTTGTCCTGATTTGACCTGGTAGCCGTAGCCTTCCTTGCGCGGCTCAATTAGACCTGCAAGACAACCGAGTCCCTGGCCGATGGCACTTTCGGATAGTGAGAGCTGCGGCAATTGAGGCCAGAACGGCACCTCCGGAGAGAATTGGGCGACTGCCTGTATTGCCGAAGAGACGGAAGTGAGAGGCAAGCTGCCGATTCCCGTCACCGTGCCAGCTGAGACAAACGGCTTTCTAACGGTGTGACTCCGCTTTGCTACGGATTGCACGATTGCACTTTTCCTTCTCCATAAACGCGTGCCATCTCGGCAATATCGCCTCAATAGTATCTCTGGAATATCAAACCTTCGCTACACCGTCGCCGTTCTGCTAACTCGCTATAATGAGAAGGTGCGGATTGTACCGAATACCATGACGAAACGCCCACTACATCCTTTGGAGAAAATTCTCGAACAGCGCATCGCGATTATCGATGGAGCCATGGGTACGACCATCCGCACTTACGGAATGAAGGAAGCGGACATCCGAGGTGACCGCTTTAAGGATTCAACGAAAGACCTGCTGAACAACGGCGATCTTTTTTCCCTGACCCAACCGAAAATGATTGGCGACATTCACCGCCGCTTTTTGGAAGCGGGAGCGGACATCATTGAGACCAACACGTTCGGTGCGACCAGCATCACGCAGAGTGAGTTCTTTGTGGAAGATCCTCGGGAGAAGGGCGGGCGAAAAGATCCCGAACTTCTACGAAAAGATCATTCACGATCCGTTCCTGCGCAACCTGGCCTGGGAGATTAACGAGCAATCGGCGCGGCAATGCCGGGAATGGGCCGACCGAGTTGGAAATGAAACCGGGCGGCAGCGATTCGTTGCGGGAGCAATTGGCCCGTTGACGGTGTCGCTTTCGAACTCACCTGATGCCGACGATGCCGGGTTTCGGGTGGTTACATTCGATCAAGTGAAGACGGCTTACGCCGAGGAAGTCCGTGCTCTCATCGCCGGTGGTGTCGACTTGCTGCTCGTGGAAACAATTTTTGATTCACTCAACGCGAAGGCGGCGCTCGTTGCGATTCGTGAAGTTTTCGACGAGGACAAAAAAGAATTGCCGGTGATGATCTCCGCAGCGGTTGGGCGCGGCGGAGAAACGCTGATTTCCGCCCAGACAACTGAGGCATTCTGGAATGCGGTGAAGCACGTCAAGCCGCTGTCTGTGGGATTGAACTGCTCGCTCGGTCCGGATCTCATGTATCCGTTCCTCAGCGAACTTTCGGAAAAGGCGGACGTAGCGATTTCCTGCTACCCGAATGCCGGTTTACCGAATGCGCTTTCCGAAACTGGCTTCGATCTCGGCCCGCCCGACATGGCTCGTTCCCTCGGAAGTTTTGCGAAAGACGGGCTCGTCAATATCGCCGGCGGTTGCTGCGGGAATACGCCGGAGCACATCGCGGCCATTGCGAATGCGCTCGAAGGCCAGCCGCCACGGAAGTGGGGCGCGGCGCTCCACGAAAGAGAGTCTGCGGCGTGAGCGTGACCGAAACCAACACAGCGCTCGAGGCTCCGGAGACGAAACTCCTTCGTCTTTCCGGATCGCAGCCGTTCACGCAACAGCCGGGCGTTTACATCATGATCGGCGAGCGAACAAACGTCGCCGGTTCACCTAAGTTTGCAAAATTGGTAAAGGAAGGCAAGTTCGAAGAAGCGGTCAGCGTTGCCCGACAGCAAGTCGAGAACGGTGCAAACGTCATCGACATCTGCATGGACGAGGGGATGATCGACGGCGTTGCGGCCATGTCGCGTTTTTTGCAACTACTGGGCAGCGAGCCAGAAGTGGCCAAGGTTCCGTTCATGGTGGACTCCTCGAAATGGGAAGTCATCCAGGCGGGGCTCAAGTGCATGCAAGGCAAGGGGATCGTCAATTCGATCTCGCTGAAAGTAGGTGAAGAGAAGTTTCGCCAACACGCCGCAACCGTTTTGAAATACGGCGCGGCCGTTGTGGTGATGGCCTTTGACGAGAAAGGCCAAGCCGCGACTTACGATGAAAAGATCAGGATTTGCGAACGCGCTTACTGGATTCTCGTCGACGAAGTTGGTTTTCCTCCGGAAGACATCATTTTTGACCCAAACATCCTCACCGTCGCCACCGGTATGGAGGAGCACAACAACTACGCCGTGGACTACATCAACGCCACGCGCTGGATCAAAGCCAACCTCCCGCACGCGAAAGTAAGCGGCGGGGTATCGAATATTTCCTTCAGTTTTCGAGGCAACAACAAAGTTCGCGAAGCCATGCATTCCGCGTTCCTGTATCACGCTATAGGTGCGGGCATGGATATGGGCATCGTGAACGCGGGGATGCTCGAGGTTTACGAGGAGATTGAGCCCGAGTTGAAGGAGCTGGTTGAGGATGTACTGCTCAACCGCCGTCCGGATGCAACCGAACGTCTCGTGGATTTCGGCGAAAAACTGAAAAGCGTTGGCACGCTCGCCAGCGAAAAGAAGGCGGAAGAATGGCGCGGTGGCACGGTTGAGGAACGTCTTTCTCACGCGCTGGTAAAAGGCATTGATACCTATATTGAACAGGACGCCGAGGAAGCTCGCGTCAAGCTAGGCCGTCCGCTTCTCGTGATTGAAGGCCCGCTGATGGCCGGCATGAGTGTCGTCGGTGACTTATTCGGAGCAGGAAAAATGTTTTTGCCGCAGGTTGTGAAATCTGCGCGCGTGATGAAGAAAGCGGTCGCGCACCTGACCCCGTTCATGGAAGCTGAGAAAGAGGCCATGGCTGCAGCGGGGCAGGCTGTCAAGGCACAGGGGAAAATCGTGCTGGCAACCGTCAAAGGCGACGTCCACGACATCGGCAAGAATATTGTTGGCGTCGTCCTGGCTTGCAACAACTACGAAGTGATCGACATGGGTGTGATGGTCCCGTGCGAGAAAATCCTCGAACGCGCCAAAGCGGAAAACGCGGACATGATTGGCCTCAGTGGGCTGATTACGCCGTCGCTCGACGAGATGGTGCATGTAGCGCGGGAGATGGAACGCCAAGGATTCAAATTGCCGCTGCTCATTGGCGGCGCGACCACGAGTCGCGCACACACGGCCGTCAAAATCGCGCCGCAGTATAGCGAACCGGTGGTGCATGTGCTGGACGCAAGCCGAGCCGTGCCCGTGACGACGAGCCTGCTCAGCGAGGACGGCAAAGCGGAATTCGTGGCGCAGCATCGCGCCGAATATGAAGCCGTGCGCAAGTCTCATGCTGCGTCGCGCCAGCAGGTCGTCTCTCTTGAAGTCGCTCGCGCCCGGCGCGCTCCGGTTACCTGGCGTAAGGAAGATTTGGCGATTCCTGAATTCACCGGTATCCGCGTGCTCGAAGATTTCCCACTGGCGACATTGCGTGAGTTTATCGACTGGACGCCGTTTTTTCATACCTGGGGGCTGAAAGGCGTCTACCCGCGCATTCTGGAAGAAGGGGATCGCGGTGTACAAGCCAAACAGCTATTCGCGGAAGGCAACGCGCTGCTCGATCGCATAATTGAGAAAAAATCGATCACCGCGCGGGGCGTATACGGATTCTTTCCCGCAAATGCCGTGAGCGACGACATCGAACTTTACACCGACGGCAAACGACAGAACGTCCTGAAACAATTTCACTTTCTGCGCCAACAGGCCAACCGCGAAGGTAACGAACCATGCCGTTCGCTCTCAGACTTTATTGCACCGAAGGAAACGGGGCTGGCCGACTACATTGGCGCTTTCGCCGTGACCAGTGGAATCGGACTTAAGGAACTGTGTGCTCGGTTCCGGGCAGAGAATGACGACTACAACGCGATCATGGCTGAGGCCATCGCGGACCGGCTCGCCGAGGCGTTCGCCGAATGCCTACACAAACGCGTTCGTGATGAATGGGGTTACGGTCGCGAGGAAGGCCTGAGCAATGCGGATTTGATTCAGGAAAAGTACCGGGGCATCCGGCCTGCCGCGGGCTACCCGGCGTGCCCGGATCACACCGAGAAGGGCCCGCTGTGGCAACTGCTTGATGTGCAGAAGAACACGGGAATGCTGATTACGGAGTCTTTTGCAATGTGGCCTGGTTCGAGCGTTAGCGGCCTCTACTTCGCCCACCCAGAAGCGCGCTATTTCAGCCTCGGCAAGATCGACCGCGATCAAGTGGACGACTACCGCAAGCGCAAAGGGATGAGCATCGCCGAAGTTGAGCGATGGCTCGGACCGAATCTGAACTACGACCCTGCGCAAACCTAGCGAAGACATAATCCATTCGTCAGCAGCGGTCAATGTCGCGCGAGCAAAGATCGCAGCAGCCACGACGGGCGCGAGTTGTCGGCCCTCGCAGCTTGACTCACTTCTCTTGGGTACCGCATAACTCCAAAAACTCGGAGTGAAGGATTCCGGTCACACTGTTAGAGTTAACGCATCTCGCCTTTATTCGAGCAGCTGTAGTGCAAGTCTTGAATGTGCTTCCGCAAGCATTCTGGAGGATTGAGATAGCTCCGTTCACACTGACAGATCTGCGATTCAACGGGAAACTCCGGACCCTCCGTTCGACAGCATGTTCCCTCGACGCTGGGCGCGCATCCGCGCGGTAGTTTACGAATGGTTCGCAAAAATCTCTCGTGGGAGCATCCTGCCTCGGAGCTTTTTGCACTCTGGGTTAAATGAAGCGATTGTGACAAAACCGCAACATTTGCGTTGACATGGAATGACCAACCCTCTATCTTGTGGTTCGTTTGCTGGTGACGTTCCCAGGGGAACGTTAAAGGGAATCCGGTGCGAATCCGGAACTGCCCCGCAGCGGTAAGCAGGATCGAAAACCCAAATACCACTGGTTTTCTCTGAAACCGGGAAGATGGGCCAGTAGAAACACCGGTCATTTCGATCGGTCATGCCTGCAAGTCCGAAGACCTGCCAGTAGCCATGCCAATCCAGGCGTGAAAATCGTGCAAGCCTCCGAGGGGAGGTTGGCGATGAACTGGCGTCTTTCGATTTCCATTTCATCTCCTTTCCCTTTTGTGCGGCAGAAAAGGTATCAATGGCAACTCCCGTTCGCGTCGCCACCGAACAGCAGGTGGCTCCGTTTCTCGTTTCGTCCAACGGTCCGCAGATGCATGTTCGCAAGCGCAACGGCTCACTGGAGCCGGCCGATGTAAACAAGATCGTCCGCGCCGTAGAGCGCTGCTGCGACGGTCTCGGGTCCGTCGACCCGATTCGCATCGCCAGTAAAACCATCGGCGGCCTCTTCAACGGAGCCACGACAAAAGAACTCGATCTCCTTTCGATTCAAACCGCGGCGTCTCTTATAGCCGAAGAGCCTGAGTATTCGAAGCTTGCCGCGCGACTGCTCGACGGTTTCATCGCCAAGGAAGTCGCTACGCAGGACATTCATTCTTTTTCGCAATCGATCGCCACGGGCAGACAGCACGGCCTCGTTGCGAAAGGCACCGCCGCTTTCGTCGCCTTGAATTCACGCAAGTTGAACGACGCCATTAACGACCGTCGCGGCGAGTTGTTCGAATATTTCGGCTTGCGTACGCTCTACGACCGTTATCTGTTACGGCATCCCGAAACGCGCGAAGCCCTCGAAACACCCCAACAATTCTTCCTCCGTGTGGCTTGCGGTCTTTCGCAAACCGTTCAGGAGGCGGTCGAGTTCTACCGTGTGATCTCCGCGCACGATTACATGCCGAGTTCGCCCACCCTTTTCAATTCCGGCACGAAGCACGCCCAGATGTCTTCCTGCTATCTGCTCGATTCGCCTGCTGACAATCTCGAAGCCATCTATGAAAAATACAAAGACGTCGCGCTGCTCTCGAAATTCGCGGGAGGTATCGGTCTCGCTTACCACCGTGTGCGCTCGCGGGGTTCGTTGATTCGCGCCACGAACGGCCATAGCAAGGGCATCGTGCCTTGGCTCAAGACGCTGGATTCGAGCGTCGCGGCGGTGAACCAAGGTGGCAAACGCAAAGGCGCGTGCTGCGTGTACTTGGAATCGTGGCATGCCGACGTAGAAGAGTTTTTGGAGTTACGGGAAAACACGGGAGACCACGCCCAGCGAACATACAACCTGAATCTCTCGAATTGGATTCCCGACCTGTTCATGAAGCGTGTGGAAGCCGACGAAGTCTGGTCTCTCTTCGATCCGAAAGTAGTGCCGCACTTCCCCGATCTCGTAGGCGAAGCGTTCGAAGCGGCTTATACGAAAGCAGAAAAGGATGAAGTCTTTTCCCGGCAAGTGAAGGCGCGCGAACTCTACGCTCGAATGATGAAAGTCCTGGCGGAAACCGGAAACGGTTGGATGACGTTCAAGGACGCCTGCAACTTGAAATCGAACCAAACCGCCAAGCCCGTAAACGTCGTGCATCTCTCCAATCTTTGCACCGAGATAACGGAAGTCAGTTCGCAGCAAGAGACCGCGGTCTGCAACCTCGGCTCCATCAACCTCGGAAAGCATGTCAACGACGGCCAATTTGATTTCGAGAAACTGGCAAGAACGGTCCGCACCGCGGTGAAGTTTCTTGATCGTGTGATTGACATCAATTTCTATCCGATTGCTCCGGCCGGCGATTCGAATCGGAAGTGGCGGCCGGTGGGCCTCGGCATCATGGGGCTGCAGGATGTATTTTTCGCCCTGCGGCTTCCGTTCGACGCTCCGGAAGCGCGCCAGCTCTCGAAGCGCATTCAGGAAGACATTTATTTTCACGCACTGGATGCGTCTTGCACTCTCGCCGAAGAATGTGGCCCGCATCCCGCGTTCGCCGAAACGCGCGCGGCCGAAGGTATCCTACAGATGGACCTCTGGAGCGTTTCGCCGGAAGACGCAGCACGCTGGGAGGGACTGCGAAACCGAGTGCGTACAGTCGGTCTGCGCAATTCACTGCTCATCGCCATCGCACCGACAGCGACGATTGCCTCGATCGTCGGAGCCTTCGAATGCATCGAGCCGCAAGTCTCCAATCTCTTCAAACGGGAGACACTCTCTGGAGATTTCCTCCAAATCAACCGGTACCTTGTCCTCGAACTGAAAAAGCTTGGGTTGTGGAACGAGGGGATGCGAAACCGCCTCAAGATGTCCGATGGTTCGATTCAGAACATAGCGGAGATTCCCGAAGAAATCCGCGCGATCTATCGCACCGTCTGGGAAATCCCGATGCGCTCGTTGATTGATATGGCTGCTGACCGCGGCGCATTCATCGACCAGAGCCAGTCGTTGAATCTCTTCGTGCAGAGCCCGAACATTGGAAAACTCTCTTCCATGTACATGCACGCGTGGAAGAAGGGTCTGAAGACGACCTACTACCTGCGTTCCCGCCCCGCTACGGAAATCGCCAAGACCACCGTCCCGCTTTCCGCCACGCAGTCCGTCGCCTGCTCTTTGGAGAATCCGACGTCTTGCGACGCGTGCCAGTAGCTATCTCTCAGAACGATTTAAAGGAGCCGCACATGATGATTCTCGATCCAGGATTCGATCTCACTCTCAGGCCCATGAAGTATCCGGTTTTCTACGAACACTACAAAGCGGCCATCAAGAACACGTGGACCGTGGAAGAGGTGGATTTTTCAGCGGACCTGGGCGACCTGCGCGAGCGCATGACGCCAGCCGAGCAACACCTCATCAATCGCCTTGTGGCGTTCTTTGCCACCGGCGATTCGATCGTTGGCAACAATTTGGTCCTCAATCTCTATAAGCACATCAATTCACCGGAAGCCCGCATGTATCTGTCGCGCCAGCTTTTTGAAGAAGCGCAGCACGTGGATTTCTATCTGACGCTACTCGACACCTACATAGCGGAGCCCGAGGAGCGCGAGAAGGCTTTCGACGCGGTGGAAAATATTCCTTCGATTCGAAAGAAAGCCGAGTTCTGCTTTCGGTGGATTGATTCGATCAATCAACTCACGGAGATCCGGTCGCTCGAAGACCGTCGCAATTTCCTTCTGAACCTCATCTGCTTCGCCTGCTGCATCGAAGGGCTTTTCTTTTTCGCGGCATTCGCTTACGTCTATTTCCTTCGCTCGCGCGGTTTGCTGCATGGGCTGGCGACGGGCACGAACTGGGTCTTCCGCGACGAAAGCGCACACATTCAGTTTGCCCTCGAAGTGAGCCGCACGGTCCGGGAGCAGGAGCCTGGCCTTTTTGACAAGAACATGGAAGAGCGCGTCACCGCGATGTTGGAGGGCGCGGTCGAGTGCGAAATGGCGTTCGCCGAGGATGTTTTGAGCCTTGGTGTCAGTGGCTTGTCTCCGACCGAGATGCGGGAATATTTGCAATATGTCGCGGATCGGCGTCTCGAAGCGCTCGGCATCACTCCGGTGTTTCGTTCAAAGAATCCATTCGGGTTCATGGAATTACAGGACGTACAGGAGCTTACCAACTTCTTCGAGCGGCGAGTGTCTGCGTATCAGGTAGCCGTTAAAGGGGAAGTTGCCTTCCATGACGACTTCTGACATTCCGGCGCCGCGCGAAACTCGCATCGTCGAGATGGTGTTCCCGAACCAAACGAACCACTACGGAACGCTTTTCGGCGGCGATGCGCTTCGACTGATGGATATGGCCGCGTTTGTGACGGCGTCGCGGCACGCGCGTCGTCCGGTAGTGACGGCGAGTTCCGAACGCATCGATTTTCATGTGCCCGTCCGCCAGGGACAACTTGCGGAAGTCGTCGGACGTGTCACAGGCACGGGAAGGACTTCGCTGACCGTCGAAGTTGAACTGTGGGCCGAAGATCTGCTGACGGGAAAACGGGAACTCTGCACCAAAGGCAGTTTTGTGCTGGTCGCAGTGGACGACAAAGGGCGGCCTGTCTCGATTTCCTAACACGGACTAGTCGCTCTCTTTAATCTATTCGTCCTAACCCCTCAGCGCGTAACGAGCGCATGCGTGGGCTAAGGCTCAGTCGTTGGACGCAGACGCTCAGAGAAGCGCATCGACACTCGAGTAAGTGTTTCAGAAGTGATTTCAGGCGTCGTGCGCGCTGCATGCTTTCGACAAGCATGGTTTGTCAAAGGCTTAGCTTAAGCTTGCGACCGCCCGGGCTGAGGGCCCTTTGTTTCAAAATGTACCGCACACCTTAAGAATTACACGGATCGCATAGCATGAAGGGAGGAAGTTGCTATCGAATGGGCTCCGCAAATATCGAGGGTAGTTACTTAACCAATCACTACTCTTAGAGACGAACGCTTGTCAATTAGAAACCAAAGAACAGCTGCTCCAAATCTGACCTTACCGCCAGTTGTATCTTCCCGCTTGAAATAAGAATCTCAATCCGCGAACGGACACGCCCTCTGCCCCGTTCTGCTCCGGCCCCTGAAACTGAACACGAAGGATTGCCGCGCATGCATAAGACGCAAGTGGTGTGCCTGTCCCTCGGATTGTTTTTTGTAAGTTCACTGCTCCTACCTACGCCGATCCAGGCAGGTGTTGGAGTCAAACCGGCTTCACTGAGTTTCGGATCTGTCACCGTGAACGCCACAAGCTCGGCAGTAAGCGTTATTGTAACCAACAATGGCGGCCAGGCCGTTTCGATACTGCAGGTTTCGAGCAGCCTCCCAGAGTTTATTATCATCAGCCCCGCAATGCCCATCACGCTTGGTCCTCACGGCAGCGCATCTTTCCAGGTGGTGTTCCAACCGGACGCCGCTAAGACATTCAGCGGCAGCATCGTTTTCAGCACCAGCCGCGTGAATGGCGGCGGTACTCAATCGATTTCCGTCTCAGGAACGGGAACGAGTGCATCATCTGTATCGTCGACTTCATCTCAATCGTATTTACTCTCGGCCAGTGCGAGCAGCCTGAACTTCGGCAATACCTTACTGGGGAGTTCCGCTTCCCAAGCGATTGCGCTGACGAATAATGGGACAGCGAGCGTCAACCTTTCGCAGGTCGCCATCACGGGCGCCGGATTCGCCGTGAGCGGCTTCACCAGTGCGGTGACCCTCGCCCCAGGCCAGAGTTTTTCGCTCAATGTCAGTTTTGCGCCGACCACCGCCGGTAGCGCGACAGGAAGCCTCAGCTTTGCCAGCAGCGCGACCAATTCGCCGACTACGATTTCTCTAAGCGGCAATGGCGTACAGCCACAGATTTCCGTGATTCCCGCCAGCGTAAGCTTCGGCAACGTCACTGTGGGTGTGACCAACACCCAGACGCTCGCGATCAGCAATCCTGGGACGGCGAACCTCAGCGTCACCCAGGCATCCCTGGTCGGGGCCGGCTTCGGCTTCTCGGGGCTGACAGTCCCGCTTTCTGTTCCCCCCGGAGGTTCCTCTGTCTTTACCGTCAGCTTCACGCCTGCCTCCGCTAGCAGCTTTTCCGGAAACCTCACATTGGTGAATAACACACTGAATTCACCACTCGTTATTTCCCTGACCGGCACAGGCGTGTCGCCCGTTGCTCAAATCGCAGCGTCTCCTGCCTCGCTCAGTTTTGGAAGCATCACTACGGGTGCGAGTGGAACACAGAGTGTGACTCTGGCAAACACCGGTAACTCCAGTGTGTCGGTTTCGCAGATCAGCATCAGTGGCGCAGGATTCAGCGCTGCCGGTTTCGCGCTACCCGTCACTCTTGCAGCCGGACAGTCCGCCTCTTTCAGCGTAACGTTTGCTCCGACCACCACCGGAAATCTTTCGGGCAGCGTCACGGTTACCAGCAATGCTGCCAATTCCCCTCTAGCCATCTCGCTTTCTGGATCGGGCGCCGCGGCCGCGAGCCATTCAGTGACTTTGAATTGGACACCGGGCACCTCATCTTACGCAGGCTTCAACCTCTACCGGGGATCGCTGTCCGGCGGGCCCTACACCAAGGTGAACTCAGCCTTGATTGCAACGACATCCTTCTTCGATACCAGCGTCGCTTCGGGACAAACCTACTATTACGTCGCGACCGAAGTGGACTCGACGGAGGCGGAAAGTGTCTACTCGAGCGAAGTCATCGCTACCATTCCCTGAATCTGTTTTTAACTGGGCGTGCCGTCCTTTTCCCCCTCCATCTTTCTACTGTTCGGGATAAACGGAGAACCCGGAGCAGGCTTCTTGACAGTTACGCCGATTAATTGTCCCAATGCCCCACTGCAATTATCTTTCAGAGTTCAGTTTATGAAACGGGTAGTATACATTCAGCGTGGCGACGGACAATCTATAACGCATTCTTGAGATGGGCCGGAACAATGGACACTCAACTCCAGTGTGGGTGCTGTCGCAAACCCTTCCAGAGGCTACTTCCAGCGTGAAAGCACTTGTACTCAAGAGGCCGGGCGAAGCATCCGTCGAAATGGTTCCCAATC
The DNA here is from genome assembly GCA_963781385.1 of uncultured Acidobacteriota bacterium. GTDB lineage: Bacteria > Acidobacteriota > Terriglobia > Acidiferrales > UBA7541 > Acidiferrum. The sequence continues at coordinate 37,874 of CAWAFN010000003.1, forward strand.
CGGTGGCCGCGCCTGGAGAATTATTACTGAGAGTCCGAATGGTGGGGTTCTGCGGAAGCGATCTGAACTCATTTCGCGGACGAAATCCGCTGGTCACCTTTCCACGCATACCCGGACATGAAGTGTCAGCCACGGTCATCGAAGGGGACGGCGCGCTGCCTGCTGGAACAGATGTAGCTCTTTCTCCATATACGAACTGCGGTCGGTGCGCTTCGTGCCGGAGGGGACGTTCGAATGCGTGCCAGTTCAACCAGACTCTTGGCGTGCAACGGGACGGTGCGCTAGCAGAATTCGTCGCAATGCCTACGAGAGAAGTTGTATCCGGCAAAACTCACGACGAAAGAGTTGTGCCTGGTCGAACCGCTGACGGTGGGATTTCATGCTGTGGCGCGCGGCAGAATAAAAGCAGACGACACCGTCGCCATCCTGGGATGCGGCGGCGTGGGACTCGGAGCAGTCGCTGCTTCGAACGCACGCGGCGCTCGCACGATTTGTGTTGATATGGATGACGAGAAGCTCGTCGTGGCCCGAGCGGCGGGTGGTTCTGATGCGATCAACACTGCAAACGAATCGCTGCACGATCGGCTGCAAGAACTGACGGAAGGTCGCGGCCCGGATGTGGTGATCGAAGCGGTCGGAACACCGCAAACCTTTCGAGCCGCTGTCGAAGAAGTCGCCTTCACGGGAAGAGTGGTGTACATCGGCTATGCCAAAGAACCGGTAAGCTACGAGACAAGACTCTTCGTGCAAAAAGAGCTGGAGATTCTCGGTTCGCGAAACGCGCTGCCGGAAGATTTTCGTGCGGTAATTCATCTTCTCGAGGAGAAAAAGTTTCCCGTGGACCAGGCTGTGAGTTTGGTGGTGCCGCTCGAAGAGGCGGCGGATGCCCTGCGATCGTGGAGCGAGAATCCGGCAAGCTTCAAGAAGATCATGGTCTCCGTGGATTGACGGCATCAGAACTTTATTCCAGTTGCAGGAGAGAGGAATCATGCTTGCCCGTTCGCTGTTGACGATTGCACTTGGTGGGTTATTGCTCGCGCTCTTAGCACTTCCTGGAGCGCAGGCCCAGAGTCGGACAGCTCCAACCGCTTCTACCGACCCGGAAGCGATCGACGCAATCTGGCAGAAGGCCAGCAGCAAATACGACGGCCAACGCGCCGCGCTGCTCAAACAGGTTGATGCCGCCGACCATCACGGCCCCTTTCGCCCTGATTGGGAATCGCTCCAGAAATATGAGGCCCCCGAATGGTACAAGGATGCGAAGTTCGGCATCTTTATCCATTGGGGCGTCTATTCGGTGCCAGCCTTCGGAAATGAGTGGTATCCCCGAAGCATGTACAGCGCGGGTTCTGAAGAATACAAACACCACATTGCAACGTACGGCACGCAAGACAAGTTCGGATACAAGGACTTCATTCCAATGTTCAAGGCCGCGGATTTCAATGCCGCTGCTTGGGCACAATTGTTCCAAAAATCAGGCGCCAAATATGTCGTACCGGTGGCGGAGCATCATGACGGCTTCGCGATGTATGACAGCGGAGTGAGCGATTGGACCGCGGCGAAGTTGGGACCGCATCGCGACATCATCGGCGAGCTGGCCGGCGCGGTGCGGGCGCAGGGTTTGCATTTCGGTGTGTCCTCGCATCGTGTGGAGCACAATTTCTTTCTCGGAGTGGGCCGAAGCACTCCCTCCGACGTGAACGATCCGCAATACGCTGCGCTGTACGGCCCGGCACATCCATGGCTTGCGGCTCCCCGGGGCACTCCGGTAAGCAACGATTTCACCTACGTCTCGGGGGCATGGGCGGACGACTGGCTTGCGCGGGGCGCAGAGCTCGTTGAGAAATACCACCCTGACATCGTGTACTTCGATTGGTGGATCGGCCAGCCTTCGATCCGGCTGAATCTCACGCGATTCGCCGCGTTCTATTACAACCGTTCGCTGGAATATGGGGATCACGTGGGAGTAATCAACTATAAGGATTACGCGATGCAGGAGCACGCCGCTGTGCTCGATCTGGAACGCGGACAGCTTGGCGAGATTCGTCCTCTCACGTGGCAGACGGATACGTCCATCAGCAACAAATCCTGGGGGTACATTAAGGACGACACGTTCAAATCGCCTGAGTTCGTCGTGCACCAACTGATTGACATCGTCAGTAAGAACGGAAATTTATTGCTGAATATCGGACCGAAATCCGATGGCACGATTCCAGACGAAGTTCAGAAAGTGCTACTGGACGTTGGCGCTTGGCTGAACGTAAATGGCGAAGCCATCTACGGAACGCGAGCGTGGCGGATCTACGGTGAAGGACCAACCAAAGTCGCGGCTGGCTCGTTTCACGACACCGACACGGCGCATTACACGCCGGAGGATTTTCGCTTCACGACGAAGGGTGAGGCGCTCTATGTAGTCGGACTCGGCTGGCCGGCAAATGCGCAGGCCGTAATTCATGCTCTCGCGCAGGCCACGGGCAGTGAGCACATCCAATCCGTCGCCCTGCTTGGCAGTGATGCGAAATTACAGTTCGAGCAGAGTGGCGACGGCTTACACGTTTGGCTCCCCGCGCAAGCTCCTACGAAATACGCTTACGCGCTTCGCGTCACATTCGGGCCGGCATTGCACTAATTCCGGCCGACCTTACCGCTATTGAGGCACTCGGATGCTCAGTGTACGAGCGTCACCGCTGGCAGTGGGATCAGATACTTGAAGAAGGAATGTTGAAATAGGCATCCGCCTCACGCTTATCTGCTGAGAAAAAAGATGCTCAAGGTGCATCACTCAGAGTCTATTTTTGGTGCACTCTAGGCTGCAAATGAGGTGATTTGGCGCAAACGCCGGCGTCGCAAGTTGTTTAAGACAAATGAAAGAGTGTGAGTACGAACAGGACAGGATGATTAGCAAACCGCCGCCTTGCATCGTTCCTTGAATGCCTTTTAACCGAAGTGTTGAAATGCCACCACGCCAAGCCTTATTCGGCGGGCAAGAGAGCAATTGAGAGAACGGCGAAACGGACTGAACTTCCTCGCGTGTGACCCATCGATGTGTCTTTGACCAGAATGTTGAACGAAAAGTGCATAAGGTCCCCCCAGTTTTCCCCTCACCCACCCCATTCGCTCTTTTTAAGTTGCATCAATTCAATAATTTCTGAATGGCACTCCTGTCTTGTTGAATTCTTGATTTTTCACAATGTGTCGAAGTTGTAGAGATTGAATGGCTTGCAAAAAACGACCTCCTGTCTACCAGAAATTCACAGGGGGAGTGCAAAAAAGCGATCATCTCTAAGTGATAGAAAAAGCAAAACATAAAATGGTCGGGGCGCCGAGATTTGAACTCGGGACCTCCTGCGCCCAAGGCAGGCGCGCTACCAGGCTGCGCTACGCCCCGACTGATTGCACATCTATTGTAGCGTAGGTTTCCTGCTTCCAGGCGCGTGGTACAGCAAAAGTGCGACGGAAATCCACAGGACGCAGTAGTCTTGGTTCGATGAAATCTTACGGTTCTCGTCCACGCCTGGCAGGGGGAGGTTTCGCGCACAGTATCGGCGCACTCCGTCCCCGCATCTACACCATATGCGGTTCTTGATCGCCCTCCATCGTTTTCCATCACTCTCCTTGCTCTTTTTGACGCAGCGCTACGGTGTTTTGTGCCCTCTATAAAATCTCCTTGCGACGGCACGTTGGTTCCCGATTCACAGGCTATTTCCGGTTGTTCACTGTCATTGGGTCGATGGATTCTGGCCGCGACAATTCTAGCGTCCAGCATGGCATTCATCGACAGCACCGTGGTTAACGTGGCGATACCAACGTTGCAGACAGCCTTCCGCGCGACGATCGTTGAGGTGCAATGGGTGGTTGAATCTTACGGGTTGACCTTATCAGCTTTGATTCTTGCCGGAGGCGCGCTAGGTGATTTGTTCGGCCGTCGGCTGGTATTTCTTTCCGGAGTAATCGTCTTTGCTGGAGCTTCCGCAGCTTGCGGTTTAGCGCCGAGTATTCTTGCGTTGGTGGTTGCCAGGAGCGTGCAAGGGATTGGTGCTGCGCTATTGATCCCGGGCAGTCTCGCAATCATAAGCGCCTCGTTCGATGAGAAGGCTCGCGGTAAAGCAATCGGCACATGGTCGGGCTTCACGGCGATCACAATGGCGTTCGGCCCTGTTCTGGGCGGCTGGCTTATCGAACATGGCTCGTGGCGCTGGGCATTCTTTCTGAACGTTCCACTGGCCGTCGCTGTCTTGGCGATTTCGCTTTGGCGCGTCCCGGAAAGCCGCGGCGCAAGTGCTCGTCGGATCGATTGGATTGGCACATCTCTGGTCACTTTCGGCCTTGGTGGAGTGGTCACGGCATTTCTGGAATCTGCCAAGCTCGGTTGGTCAAGTTTTTTGGTGGTCGGAAGCTTGATCGCTGGCGTGGTTTGCTTGATTCTTTTCGTAGCGGTCGAACTTCGCACTACTTCGCCACTGGTGCCCCCGGAGCTCTTCAAATCGCGCTCTTTTCTCGGCGCAAACTTGCTCACGCTGGTGTTGTACGCTGCGATCGGTATCTTTTTCTTTCTGTTTCCGACGAATCTAATTCGCCTGCACGGCTATTCTGCGACCGCCGCTGGTGCCGCAGCGTTGCCGATGATTTTGCTGATGTTTTTTCTGTCGCCCTGGTCCGGAAGCCTGGTTAGCCGCGTAGGCGGTAAAGTCCCGCTAACTGGCGGCCCGCTCATTGTGGCTGCGGCGTTCACTCTATTCGCATTTTTGCCCGCCGGCGCATCGTATTGGACCACGATATTCCCCAGTTTCTTGATACTTGGCTTTGGAATGACTGTGACGGTCGCTCCGCTCACGACCGTGATGATGGCTTCGGTGGAGCAAAATCATGCGGGCGCAGCATCGGGAATCAACAACGCTGTGGCACGGGTAGCAGGCGTGTTGGCCATTGCGGTCTTTGGTTTGGTGATGGTGAATGCGTTCGGTTCAAGTCTGGATCGCGGATTGGCGAAGATCTCGCTTAACCAAAACACAGTTCACGACATCCAAGCGAAGAAGATTGAGCTCGCCGCCATAGAAACGCCGCGTGAGCTTGATTCGGAAAGCGCGGCTGCCGTACAGCGAGCGATTTTCGCCGCCTTCGATCACGGTTTACGGATTGTATTGGTATGTTGCGCAGGATTGTCCGTTGCCAGCGCAGCGATTGCGTGGGGTCTGATCGGGACAGAAGAGAGTGCGCGAATCAAGAGAGTCAATAATGGGAGCGCGTCCAAGTGGTGAATATTTGCCGCCTATTGTAAACGTTTATTGAAACAGACTGTTCGTGACGCGCAAAGTTTGCCGAAGTAGAATCTCTTATCAAATCGAAGCACGGAGGAACTCACGCATGACTGATGCAGCTCAACAACCCGCCAAAGAATCCGCGAAGTCCCAAACTTACCCGGCGAAGGGATATGCCGCGAAGAGCGCGAAATCCGGACTGGGACCACACAATTTTGAGCGGCGTTCGCCACGTGCGGAGGATGTACAAATCGAGATTCTCTTTTGCGGTGTCTGTCACTCTGACCTGCACCAAGCGCGCGACGAGTGGCATGCCGTAATGCCCACGGTGTATCCGTGCATTCCGGGACACGAAATCGTAGGCCGCGTTGTGAAAGTTGGCAGCGCGGTGAAGAAATTGAAAGAAGGGGATATTGCCGCGGTTGGCTGCATGGTGGATTCCTGCCGCAAGTGTGTGAATTGTTTGGCCGGTGATGAACAGTATTGCGAGAACCTCCTGACGTTGACTTATAACGGTGAAGATAAAATTCTGGGTGGCGTGACCTACGGAGGCTATTCAGACAGCATCGTAGTTGATGAAAAATACGTGCTGCGAGTACCAAACGGATTGGATCCGGCGGGAACTGCGCCGCTGCTCTGCGCGGGGATTACGACGTACTCTCCGTTGCGCCATTGGGATGTAAAGAAGGGGCAGAAAGTCGGAATCGTGGGCCTTGGCGGACTGGGCCACATGGGCGTGAAGTTCGCAAAGGCGTTTGGAGCGAACGTGGTGCTGTTCACCACCTCTCCGAACAAGACCGCTGACGCGATACGCCTGGGCGCGGACGAAGTGGTCGTCTCCAAAAACGAAGCAGAGATGCAGAAACATGCAAGCAGCTTCAACTTCATTCTGGACGCTGTGTCTGCAGATCACGACCTCAATGCGTATCTTCAATTATTAAAACGCGACGGGACTATGACGCTGGTCGGTGCTCCGGAAAAGCCGGCATCGGTTGCTGCCTTCAATCTGCTGATGGGGCGACGGAGGCTGGCAGGTTCGGCGATTGGCGGCATCCGCGAAACGCAAGAGATGCTCGATTTCTGCGCGGAAAAGGGAATTACCGCCGACATCGAAAAGATCAAGATTCAACAGATCAATGATGCGTACGAGCGACTACTGAAGAGCGATGTGAAGTACCGATTTGTCATCGACATGGCGTCGCTGCAATAGCCTGAGTTGAACGCCCTGCGCGAAATCAAGACATGCGAAGGCGGCCCGATCGCAGAATCGCTGGCGGGCAAAGTGCTCGAAGCGATTGAACGAACGGACTATCTTGTTTCACTCGTGACTGACGATTTATTGGAATGGGCTCCAGCAACGCCTGATAGCGTTCGGGCGCCGAAGAGTACCGGGCAACTTTTAGGACACCTGCTTGACTGCCTTGCTGGGTTTTGCGCGTGCTTCGCGAAGATATTCCCGGAAATGTTGGATGCAGCAGGCAATCTTCGCGATCTTGAAGTAAATCACAGTTGTAGCCCTGCTGAGGCCAGACAACGAATCGCGCGATACCGCGAGCAGATTGTTCGCGGGTTCGCGAAGTGTACAGACGCCGACTTGGCTCGTGTAATTCCAACCGTTTTCGTTCCGGCGGGCGAATCGCTTACAACTTTATTGCTCGGGAACTTCGAACATCTTCTCAATCACAAGTACCAACTTTTTATATATTTGAAGCTGCGAGGAATGGCAGTTTCTACGCGAGATTTATATCGGCTACGCTGAGAAAGCACGGAGCCGCGTTCACAGTGATACGCCCTGTTCGGTCGGAGCGACGGCCTGTTCCGTGCGGGGAAGCTGAATCAGAATTATCGTGCCTTCGTTTGACGAATACTCGATCGTCGCCGTGCCCGAATGGTCCTGCACGATTTTGCTTACGATTGCCAGTCCAAGCCCGGTGCCGTTCGGTTTTCCGAAACTGATAAACGGCTCAAAAACATTGTGGCGGATACTTTCCGGCACGCCGGGACCGTTGTCTGCCACGCGGATCTCGAAGGAATTCCCAGCGCCCTGAGCTTCGACCGTGACCGCTGGGTCTTTGCGCGTCGTTGCTGCTTCGCAAGAATTGAGTAGTAAATTAAAAAAGACACGTTCCAGTTTGCGCGGGTCGAATACGCCTGGCAAATCCTCCGGTGCTACAAGTGTGATGCATACGTGGCGAAAATCCGGCAACGCGTGAATGGCGTCGATGGCTCGGCGAACTACTTGGGTCAGATTTGCCGACACCGGCGAGATCGCACTTCGCTGGTAAGACAATTCGCGAAGCGAATCGATCAGGTCCAGCATCTGATTTGATGCCATCTTGATCTCTTCGTAGATTTCGCTCTTATTCATCTTCAAGTCGTCCGCTTCGTACAAGAACTCAGCGTTGGCGACGACGGTAGCCAGATAGTGCCGGAGATCGTGGGAAATCGAGCTGGCAGCCCGGCCGAGGGCCGCTATGCGCTCCGTTTCGATTTTTTGCTGCTGCAGCGCCAGCAATTCGCCGCGCATTTGCCCGAACGCGGTGCCCAATTCGGCGACTTCGCTGCTGCCTTGAGGAGTAATCGAGTAGTTGAAATCGCCGCCGGCAAGCGCGCGTACGCCGGAAACGAGATCGTCGAGTGGTCGAGTAATCGTTCGGGCCACGAATCCGAACAGCAACCCCGCGACGACGACAGCCGCAGCGCCCAGAACATAGATCGTGTAGTTAAGCCGCTTCAGGAAGCTATTTACCGGAACCAGCGGCATCATCACATAGCAACGCACCGGTGAAGGTGGTGCGCCGTGCAGTACGACGGATGAGAAGGTGTAATGATCCGTTTGCAGCGCGAGTTCTCCCGAAGTTTTTTGGCCAGAATCAAGCCCGGATCGCAGGGCATTCTGCAGTCCCACTTCGTCAGGCGGCGGAAGCGTTGAAGCGATAACCGTGTCGCCACTTACCAACGCGATTTGATTTCCGGTAACCAATGCCAACTGCTGCGCAACGCTTGCGTCTACCTGGTAGCCCACAGCAACCAGTCCAAGGTCTCGCTCGGTGTTACCCGCGCCCGCGGTAATTTGGCGCAAGAAGACCCAATACAAGCGTCCATCGTCGTACCACCACGAAGCGTCTTCGCCTTGATCCAAGGAGCGCGAAAGATCCCGCTGCACTTCTTGAACGGACCATCCCGGCTTGGTCAAATGCAGGCCGACAACTTCACGATTGGAGCGCGCGAGTACGAATAAATCGCTGCCTGCCAATTTCCAGAAAGTTTCAGAGCCATCCTGGATGGTCGGGGCGTGGGGCGTGGTCATCAGTGCTTTGAGGGTCGGGAGATCAGCCAGCATGGCCGCGGTGCGGGAGAGTTGCAGCTCCCGCTGCCGCTGGACGTTTTCAAAAGCTCGGACCGAAGCTTCCGTGCCGTCCTTGACCTGCTTCTGAATTTCCACTTCCACCGTGTGGCGCACAATCAGGAGCATGGACCCCGTCAATCCGAAAATGATTAGGACGGTGGCGAGCAAGAGCTGGGTACGTAGGCGAAGGTGGGCCATGAGTTCGTTGTTAAAAAACAACTAAACGTTGGCAGTCGCGGTCGCGGGGTGTGCTGAAAATTTATACCCTGCGCCGTGAATGGTCAGGAAAAAGATGGGGTTGGCCGGGTCCGGCTCCAGCTTTTGGCGAAGGCGGAGGACGTGGTTATCCACGGTGCGGCTCGAAGGATAATTCTGATAACCCCAGACTTCGTTGAGCAGAGAATCACGGGAATGCACGGTACCTGGCGCAGAAGCGAAGAATTTCAGGAGTTTAAATTCCTGCGCGGTCATCGTCACTGTTTTTCCGGCGCGGGTGGCTTCCATGCTAGTGAAGTCAACATGGGCGTCACCAAAGTCCAGAACCTCGTGACTGGTGTTGCGGACCGCAAGACTGTTAGTCGGGGTCTGTTTCGCGCTGGTCCGTCGCATTGCCCGGCGAACGCGCGCCAGGAGCTCCTTGGGGCTGAACGGCTTTGTTACGTAGTCGTCGGCGCCAAGCTCGAGCAGCAGCACTTTGTCTTCGACTTCGGAATTTGCGCTTACAACCACGATGGGCACGGAAGACGCAATGGTCTTGAATTCTCGACACAGCTCTTTGCCGGAAAGTCCGGGCAACTTCAAGTCTAACAAGACCGCGTCCGGGGTTTGTTTGCGGAAATGTTCAAGACCGGATGGCCCGTCCGGTGCAATCTGGACCTGTAACGAGTCCGCTTCGAACAGGCGTTGCAGCGTCCGCTGCATCGCTCTGCTGTCTTCTACGATTAGTACCGTTTCCATGTGTCAATTCTCCCTAGTACGGCTTCGATTGTGCCGATCATTCGAAAGTCACGAATGAATATTCTGTCCCCCGCCAAAGATCCCCGCCCAACGCGCGTTATGAAGGTCCCAGGTATTGCGACTTTCTGCCGACGGCGGCCCCCTTAGGCCGACCCTGTATAGCTTGAGCCTTCTTCTTTGCTTTGACTAGTTTAACGGCAAGACGGGGCCTTCTGCCGCACCGTTCGAACATATAACAGTTGGTTGACAATTTTATGACACGACTCAAAGTGCGATTGGCGTACGTTGAGTGCGCGAATCCCCGGCATTTCGCAGATTTGGCTCTTAAGCCTAGTGATTCTGGTGGAACTTCGCCGTTCTTCAGCTTCGCCTACCCCGGTGAAGGCGTAAGGGAACGACGGGAGACGATGATTCGATGACCTACGTTTGCCGTCGTTTCCCAAGCGCTACTTTCCTCGGTCAGCCCCCGGCGCCCGGTTCAGCTACTCCGATCGTTGCGATCTTTCCTCAGCGCATCTCCCGCACCAAGTCTCCCGTTCGCTGTTTCTTTCCTTTATTTCAGTTCAATCCTTCACCGCCGTGCGTGGGAGCAGGTAAATTGCGCGACTTGCTCCGTACGCATGGCTAACTTTTCGGTACTTCAACTTCCTGCGGCGTCACCCGGGGTTTCACTTTCCGCAACAGATTCCGGAGTTTCTACTTTTTAACTGGCGGTTCGAAGCGAGTCTGCTTAGACTCGTTCCCCTAGGCTCCCAGCGTCTCTCGCGGCTACCTATTCAGGTATGTCCCTTTGGAGTTGCTGTCGCCTGGTGGCCGTGTGTGTATCCTCAGCACCGAGACACTGGCGGACCCAAATTCCGCCAGCTCATTTTTCGGGGGACGATTTTCGTTCGAAAGTTTATGCAATTCACCTCTGCTTTCGGCTTATCGCCTGTCTCTCGGTCTGCTTTGAGAAATATTCATGCGTCCCGGCTTGTGCTAGGAGGAGATATGATGTCGAACTTTTCTCGGCGGTTTCACGCCGCTCTGCTATTTGCTGTGTGCAGTCTGGTGGTCTTTGCTGGCTGCAGCGGATCCGACAACAACAAAATCACATCGATTGCTGTCACGCCTTCGGCCGCGTCCATCGCGCCGGGCGCAACGCAGCAATTCAAAGCGACCGCCCAATTTGCGAATGGTAGCTCCTCTGACGTGTCGAATTCGGTGACCTGGAGTTCCGGCACTCCAACCGTCGCGACGATCTCCGGCGCGGGTTTGGCGACCGCAGTCGCAGGCGGTTCCTCCACAATCACCGCAAGTTCACAAGGGGTTTCTGGCACCGCTACTCTTACCGTGGTCGGCTTGACCTCGATCGCAATTACGCCCGCCACCGCCACCGTGGCCATCGCCGGTACTCAGCAATTTACCGCGACCGGAACATTCAGCAATTCCACCACGACTGACATCACGGGCCAAGTGACTTGGAATTCCGCAACTACTTCTGTAGCGACAATTGATTCTGCTGGTCTCGCAACAGCTGTTGCGGCCGGCACTTCAAACATCACTGCCACCTTCGGCGCGATCACCAGCACTACGCCAGCGGTACTGACGGTTAGCAGCGGCGGGGTGGGTCTCGTTTCGATTGCGGTTACGCCAGCTACGCCGACCGCAGCGGTGGGTACGGCAGTGGACTTCGTGGCCACCGGACATTTTTCGGACAGCTCCACGCAAGTTCTTACCAACGCCACCTGGACTAGCGCTACTACCGCGACGGCAACGATTATCAGCCCTGACGGTATCGCTGTCGCGCAAGCTGCCGGCTCCAGCGTGATCACCGCAACGTCGGGCGCGATTTCCGGCAACACCACCTTGACGGTTGCTCCCGCGGTTGCGCGCACCGCCTACGTTCCTGGCGCTTCAGACGGAAATACGGCGCAGTATGTCGTTCAATCAGCAATGACTTCGCTAATTCCCGTGGGTTCCGGACACGGGAACAATCTTCCTACGCAAATTCTGCCGGAACCGACTGGCCGCTTTGCTTACTCCTTGAATGGAAATGAAATCCTGACTCTAAGTCTCGATCCCACGTCGGGCCGCCTCGCTAGGGCTGGTTTCTACGCTTAGCACAACAGTTGCGGCGAACCAAGGAGCGATCGATCCCACCGGGCGCTATCTCTATGTGGCTGGCACGAACGGGACGGGAAATTTCATTTTCGCCTATAAAATTAACCTGACAGACGGATCGTTGACGGCTATTGGCAGTCCGATCGCAGCGGGTACTTTCCCGTTTGGCGTAGTCACCGACCGCGCTGGAAAATTCGTGTATATCACCGATCAGGATTCCGCCAGCAACAAAGTTTTTGCCTTCAGCATTCAACCGGGCGGCGGTCTGGCGCCCCTTGCAACTGCAAGCTATGCAACGGGAAATACGCCGCAAATGCCGGCGATCGATCCTTCCAATACTCATTTGTTTATCCCGAACAGCGGCGATTCGACAATTACCGTGTTCACGATCAATGCGGACGGTTCGCTAACCGCCGTTGTGGGATCGCCGTTCGGCACCGGCATCGGCGGCGCGCCGGAAGTCGCTGCTGTCGATGCTACTGGCAAATTCCTTTACGTCACCAACGCTGCCGATAACACGATCAGCGCTGTTTCAATCGGCGCTGGCGGCGTACTTGGAGCGGCCGTGGCAGGCTCACCCTTCGTGACCGGAACCACTCCCTTCGGTATCGCGATCGATCCGTCAAATACGATGCTTGCCGTCGCCAATCTTTTCAGCAGCTCCGTTTCGCTTTATTCGCTTGCGCCCGCAACCGGAGTGCTGACACCTGCGGCTCTTCCGCAAGTCGAGTCCGCCGCCAATCCGTTCTTCGTGAATTTCGGAATCGGACTGACTACGCCGTCAGTGAATCTCGGTTCGGTCTTCGCGCCGAACGCCGTTTCGAACGACCTTTCGGCATTTACTTCGACCGCAGCCACTGGAGTACTGGCGCCTGCCGCAACTCCGACTGTCGCCGGCATCACCGGCAACAGCTTTGCAGCTGCCGATCAACGCGGTAGTCTGCTCTTCACGGGCAGCGCCTCGGGCACGCAGCTTGCTGGCTTCTCCATTGACCAAACAATCGGCGGCTTGGTACCACTCGGCGGTTCACCTTTCGCCGTAGCGGTTACCGACGTCGCTTCATCGGTCTTGGTCTCGCCGCAGTCAAATTTCGTTTACGCGCTCGACTCCACGACAGGCTCGGTAGTTCAGTACGCGGTTAATCAGCCTGCCGGGACGGTGTTCAGTCCTGGCTTGCCCACGGCCGCTTTCACCGGCGCCAACAACCTTGCGGCCGATCCGCAAGGCTTGTTCATCTACGCTCTCGGAAACAACGGCACCAACGGTATTCAGCCATATACGACGTACCTTACGTTTCCAGTGTTGTCGCTAAGTGTTCAGCAAACTCCGCTTCCCGGAAATTGGACTTCCGGCGCGGTTGACGCATCAGGCTTGTATTTGGTTGCTGCCGACAGCACGGCCAAGACCATCCAGCTCTTTACGATTACACCAGCGGGCACCGCCGACCCCACCAATCCTGATGGGAATCTGACGCCGACAGGTACTGCGGTAACCCTGAGCGGAACTGGCCCATGGCTTGTCGCGTTTGATCCGAAGGACCGCGCGATATTTGTCGTGGATGAAGCTGCCGGGAACCATTACACCTTATCCGTTCAATCCGACGACCGGCACAATCGGCGCTGCGGGCACCGCAACCACAGCACTGCCGAGTGGAATTACCCAAATCACCACCGATCCAGCCGGCAATTTCGTTTACGTCGGCGTAAAAGCTGCAGGCGCACCTCCTGCTAAGGGCGCGGTTGCCGTGTATAAAATCGGCGCGGCTGGCGCGCTGACCGCGGTCGCCGGTTCACCGTTCGCTGCGGGAACCGGGAACTCCGGCGTCGCAGCTACCAACGTCGTGCAGTAACTTCTTTCAGAAACTTTCGCCGCTCGTATTATTCGGCGGGCATAACCCAAAAAAAGGCTTCCGGCCATTTCGGCAGGGAGCCTTTTTTTTGATACGGGCTTCGCGGAAGTTCGCACAACGCTTACTGACCTTCCGAACAGTGATTGCCCAGTCATGAGTGCGAGCCTATATCTACTTCACGGGATCGTTCTCTACGTTGCCATGAACGCGCTCCTCTCGCCCGCAGCGCTTCCCAATGGCCCGCTCCCCCTTTACCTGCTTCCAGTTCTGGCAATTCTCGTCATTGCCTTAGCGCTCGTTGCGTACCGTACGGTCGAAGCTCCCGGTATCGATTTGGGCCGCCGCATCATCCGCCGCGTGCGCCAAAAGGGTGCGGTTGCCTCGGTCCGGAATGACGCTGGCGTAGCTCCTGTAGCCGTTCCTACCGGCACTGAAACGCTCTCGTAACAGCGCTCCTTCGCGCAATTTTCGTTCTCGCCAAAAGTTTTGTGATACAGTCGCGCTCATCCAGCTCATTGCTTTAACACATATTTGCCAGCAGGGAATACTACGTGACCGCGCGAAATAGCAACCGCAGAAATTTTCTTCAGGCGTCCGCAGGCGTTTTAGCTTTAGGTGTTGGCGGCGGAGGATCCGAAGGCTTCGAATCTCGGCCGGATTTGCGATCGATGGCGGCTGCGCAACAAGCTCCGAAAACTTCCGCCGATGACGGCAAGAAACCGCTGCGCCTGGGTCTGATCGTCGGAATTGGGAGCGACCCCGAATCGGCGATCGCCAAAGTTCACTCGCTGGGCCTGCCGACTTGCCAGATTTATGCCGAGAATTTTTCGTTCGATCTCGTTCCGCGACTCAAACGCGCCCTCAATGCGAAAGCGGTCGAGCCGACCTCGATCGTAGTCGGCGGTCCGGGCAAGGAAGTCTGGGACTTCTACGGTGGGCCGCTCACCGTCGGCCTCGTGCCGCGCGAAACTCGCGCCGCGCGCATCGCACAAATCAAGAACGCGTCCGATTTCGCGAAGCAGTGCGGTGTTTCGTCTGTGCAAACTCACTGCGGCTTCATCCCAGAAAATCCCAACGATGCACTTTATAAAGAAACGATTGATGCGATGCGCGATGTCGCCGCTTACTGCAAGTCCAATGGACAGTATTTTCGCTACGAAACCGGGCAGGAAACTCCCATCACGCTCGTCCGCGCCATTCGCGACGTCGGGCTCGACAATCAGAGCGTCAACTTTGATCTCGCGAACCTCATTCTTTACGGCAAGGCAAACCCGGTGGACGCAATCGAAATTCTTGCGCCGTTTATCCATGGCATCCACGCGAAAGACGGCCTGTGGCCGACCAATCCGAAAGATCTTGGCGAAGAAGTTCCCATCGGTAAAGGCAAAGTGGACTTTCCGCGCATCATTGCGCGCCTGAAGGAGTTGAACTATCGCGGCGCGGTCACCATCGAACGAGAAACTTCCGGCCCGCAGCAGATGGAAGATGTTCGTGACGCAAAAGTTTACCTTGAGAAATTGATCGGCTGATGGCTCGCGTTGAACACAGTTTTCGGCCGCGAACGAAGCACGAGGAGAGCGAATGACCACCGATTCAACCAGTACCACGAACTCGCACGACACTCTCAATCGCCGAAAATTTATTGGCGTCACTGCGGGAACAGCTGGCGCGCTTTTCATGAAGCCCGAACTCGTTCGCGGCACGGCTGCCAACTCCGCCGTCCGCGTTGGACTTCTCGGCTGTGGCGGGCGCGGTACGGAAGATGCCACCAACATGGTCGACACCGGCAACGCTCGCGTCGTGGCACTCGCCGATCTTTTCCACGATCAACTCGAAACCGCCCATGCCGCGTTCGACAAAATGCAGCTGGCCAAAGGCTATGCCGCAATCGATGCATCGCAGCTTTTTTCCGGCCCTGATGCCTACAAAAAAATCGCTGCATCGAAGGAAATCGATGCGATCGTCGTCGCCACTCCACCTTATTACCACCCACTGCATCTTGAAGCCGTTGTGGGCGCAGGCAAGCACGTCTATCTCGAAAAACCGGTCGCGGTCGATGTTCCTGGGGCGCACAAGGTCATCGACCTCGGTAAACGCGTCGACGGAAAACTCAGCTTTGACGTCGGCTTTCAGATTCGTGATTGTCCGCCGTTCGTCGAAATGGTTCGCCGCATTCATGCAGGCGCGCTCGGCAAAATCGTATGCGCTGAAGCGCACTATCTCACCGGCTATATCGACCGCCCGGCCTGGCCCAACGCGTCCCCTGGGGAACGTCGGCTGCGCAATTGGGTTCACGACCGCACGCTCTCCGGCGACATCATCGTCGAGCAGAACATCCACGTCATCGACATCTGCAACTGGATTCTTCAGTCGCACCCGCTCAAGGTTTCGGCAACTGGCGGCCGTCTGGGACGCCCCGCAGATGACGGCGACGCCTACGGCAACTACAACTGCGTATTTCGCTATCCGGACGGCGTCGACGTGACGTTCAGTTCCACACAATTTGCAAAAGGCTGGTGGGACGTCACCGAACGCTTCTTTGGCAGCAAAGGCGTATCCCAGTCGCCGTACACCGGCCCGCTAGGCATCTGGGGCGACGAGCCGTGGCAGTATGCTGCTGCCGCGAAAGATTCGTCCGACCCTCAGGCATTCTCCGCTACCGGCAAGTTCACTTCCAATCTCGAACTCGCCGACGCCGAAAAGAAAAAGCTCTTCATTGAAAGCATCGTCTCCGGAAAATTCCATAACCAAGCCGAAAAAGGCGCAGAGTCCGCTCTTTCGTGCATGATGGCGCGGACTGCCGCTTACACCGGACGTGAAGTCACTTGGGAAGAAATCCTGAAGTCGAAAGAAGTTTGGGATCCGAAAATCGATATCAGCAAATTTTCCTGAAGCATTTTGTCCGGGAAGTTTTGCTAGACCAGAACGTTGGTTCGGATCGATCGAACCGGAGTAATGCGAGGAACCACGATGAGCAAAAAATCACGCAGGGAATTTCTCAACTCTTCGCTGACTGCCGCTTGTGCCGCAGGGCTGGGCGCTTCGGCGTTCCCTCAATCGTTGCTAGCGAACGCGGTCTCGCCATCCAGCAAGGTGGCGGTGAAGCCTGGCGCACTCTTGCCTGTCACAAAAGGGCTCTGGATGGGAATGCTCCCGTCTGCACTCAGCGTCGCTGACCGCTTCAAGCTCGCAAAAGACGTCGGCTTCGAGGTTGTTCAAGCTCCGACCACGCCGGAAGAATCGAAAGCCGCTGAAATTAAGCAAGCTGCAGACGCTGCGAAAATCCGCATCGACTCCGTGATGAACATGGCGCACTGGGAATTCCCGCTTTCGTCGGACGATCCCGCTGCCGTGGAAAAATCGCTCGCCGGTATGCGTACCTCGCTGCACAATGCGAAACTCTGGGGATCGGACACGGTTCTGCTTGGTTCCCGCCGTGGTGAATCCCAAGACTTCCTACAAGGACGCCTGGACGCGTTCACAAGGGCAGATCCGCAAGCTGCTTCCCCTTGCGGAAGAACTCAAAGTCGTCATCGCGATGGAAGAAGTCTGGAACAAATTTCTGCTAAGCCCGCTCGAGATGAATACGTACATTAGCGAATTTAAAAGCCCGTGGATCAAGGCGTGGTTCGATGTCGGCAATGTGGTTTTTTACGGTTATCCGCAGGACTGGATTCGCACTCTCGGCAAAAGCATCGTGAAAGTTCATCTCAAAGATTTCAAGCGCAAGGACGATAGCTACGCCTGGGTCAACCTTGGCGACGGAGACATCGACTGGGCCGCTGTGCGGTCCGCCTTTGCTGACATCGGCTACTCCGGCAGCGTCATCGCTGAGCTCAAGGCCGGCGACGAAGCCTACCTCCGCGACGTCAGCCAGCGCATCGACCGCCTCTTGATCAACGGCGCTTGACGCCGCCCCCTTACTTTCCGTCGAACCGTGTCGGCGCTCAAATAATAATTTACAACTAAAGTTATCTTATCTATAATCTAGCCAAACCGCGAGATCATATATTTCTGCTTTCAGGCCGGCTGGACTGGCCGCCGCCGGCCTTTCAAAACTGAACTCGTCTCCTCTGCCCTAACTCCTTTGTTTCTCATATTTCCAGAACAGCGCGATCTTCATTGAAAATCGTGCTCTGCAAGTCCTCTAGAATAAACACTTCGCCAAGAACCGAGGGCGAGTATCCGAAACGTGCCGCCCAAGGAAGGACCAAAGTGCGAATCCTTTCATGGACCGGACATCTTCACGTCGTCTTGTCTTTGGAGTTGCAGATGCGTTCAAGGTTGCAATCCAGGCATCGCGGCTTACGCGCGATACATACCCGGCGACCATGCCAGATCAACTGGTGCGAAAACTTGATCCATTTTGATTGCGGTAGAATTTGCATCAGGTCCTGCTCGATCTTCTTTGGTTCCTGATTCTTCGTCAGCTCCAGCCGATTTGACAACCGGATCACGTGCGTGTCCACCACCACGCCGCTGGCAATTCCATAGGCCGTTCCCAGCACAACGTTTCCGGTCTTGCGAGCTACGCCTGGCAAGGTCAGAATCTCGTCCATCGTTCGTGGCACCTGGCCGCCAAATTTCTCAACGATCGCCTTGCTGGCGCCGACGATCGATTTGGTCTTGTTGCGAAAGAACCCGGTCGTTTTGATTTCTTGTTCGATGTCCGCGGGGTTGGCGTACGCAAATGCCTTGGCGTCCGGATATTTTTTGTACAGCGTTTCCGCGACGATATTCACTCTCACATCCGTGCATTGCGCCGAAAGGATAGTCGAAATCACCAACTGGAACGGATTCTGATGTTTGAGTTCGCAGGTTGCGTCGGGATACGCTTCGTCCAGCTTGACGAGGATCGCCGCCACGCGCTTCGGATTAGTCGGGTTGGGCGTTCCGCCGCCGCGCCCAGCGGATTTTTTCGGCGTAGCTTCCGCGCCGCTTTTGCGCGTAGCAATCTTTATTTTCATTTTTGCAGGAGGTCTGCTTTTTTCCTTCGTAGCCACATTCGCCAGACTACAGCATGCCCGGCAAAACCTCCAATAGCCGCCGGAACGCTTTGCCGCGATGGCTGTGGAGATTTTTTTCTTCGCTAACAAGTTCGGCGAAAGACTTAGCCAGAGGCGGAAAGTAAAAGATTGGATCGTAGCCGAATCCACTGGAGCCGCGCGGTTCCTCCAGGATCGTGCCTTCCACCTTGTTGGTGATCACTGCAAGCACGTTTCCTTGTCGGACGACTGCCAGTGCGCAAACAAAGTACGCCGCGCAGTCAGGTTCATTTCTGCCAGAAAGAGCATTGAGCAGTTTTTCGACATTCTGCATTGCAGAGGCACCTTCGCCGGCATAACGGGCCGAATGCACTCCGGGTTCGCCGCCCAGCGCCGGCACCACCAGCCCGGAATCGTCTGCACATACGGCTTGGTCCGTCGCGCTCGCCGCGCGCAGAGCCTTGCTCACGGCGTTTTCGGCGAATGTCGGCGCATCCTCGGGAGAAATTGGAAGATCCGCAAAACCCGGTAGCAAATCAATCTCAATCGCAACACTTTGCGCCTGTGCGATCGCAGAAAATTCTTTGAGTTTTCCGGAATTCGAGGACGCCAGATATAGCTTCATCAGGGCATTCATCACCTGTAAGAAAATCTATCAGCGTCCGCGCGCCAGAAACTTTGCCGGCAAAACTGCCCGTTGCGCTTCTGACAGTCTGCGAATTCCCGCCGCAGCCAGAGCCAACAAATCCTGCATTTCACTTCCTGTGAACGGCCGCCCTTCCGCCGTCGCCTGAATCTCGACAAAATCTCCGCTGCCCGTCATGACCACGTTCATGTCCACTTCCGCGCGCGAGTCCTCTTCATACATCAGGTCGAGCAACGCCTTGTCGTCCACGATGCCAACGCTGGTGGCCGCCACGGTGTCGATCAGCGGCGAACTCTTCAGCATCCCGGCGCTGACCAATCGCTCCATCGCCAACGCAAACGCCACGAACGCACCGGTGATCGAAGCCGTTCGCGTGCCGCCGTCCGCCTCAATCACGTCGCAGTCCAGCCACACCGTCCGCTCGCCCAAAACCTCTTGATCGGTAATCGCGCGGATGGACCGTCCAATGAGCCTTTGTATCTCCTGCGTGCGGCCGGACTGTTTCCCGCGCGCGGCCTCGCGTGCAGTGCGCTCTTCGGTCGCTCGCGGCAACATGCCGTATTCGCTGGTCACCCAGCCTTTGCCGGCGCCCTTCAGAAATCCCGGAACTCCGTCATTCACCGTCGCCGTGCAAATCACTCTGGTCTTGCCAAGTTCGATCAAGACGCTGCCTTCCGCTGTGGAAATAAAATCTGGCGTGATTTTAAGCGTCCGCATCTGGTCTGATCCGCGTCCGTCCGGTCTCACTCTGCCTCCTCGGCCAATGTGAATTGCAGCAGATCTAAAATTTGCCAGGAAATAAAAATGCATGTCCGCGGCACAAAAACAGCGATTCAACTATCTATAGTGGCTGCGCCAGTGTGCCGGGAGGAAGAACGACTGTCAACGTTGCGGTTGTTTCGGCGGGGCGGTGTTCGCAGGGGGCGGGGCGGCAAGAGTTCCAACTCGAATCGGCAAACCGCTGGAAATCGAAGCGGCAGCCGCCTTGGTGTTGACCACGAATGTCTGAGTTAGATCGACGTGTCCGGCAAGAGTGTCAACCTCCTGGCCATGAATCAGGATTTTCAGACGTTTCACCTGCGGAATATTTGCTTCGAGGGTTCGGGCGATGGAATCGACGGCAAGTTGTTCGCTCAGGATTCCAGAAGGAGTGGAAGTTGCGAGCGCTTCTGAAAAATCCGCGACCGCCGTTCCGTCCGGCAATAAGTAAAATGCCAGCAGCGCGGCGTCGGGCGGCAATGTGCGCAAATCAGAATCGACCGGGCCGGCCAGGAGTGTATTCAAAACTTGTTTCGCGCGCAGAATCGGATCGTTGGAAAGCGCCAAATCCACGTTCGTCGAAGCAAGAGCGCTTTCATCCTCGCTGGAAGCCCAAAACATTTTTGCTTTCACTATGTGGTCGGATGAACTTTGCTGAATGGCTTGCGTCAACTCGCGGCGGGCTTGCTCTTCTGTCGGCTGGACAATTTTCGCGGTGGTCTTTACGCGCTTTTGCAGCGCGGGAAAATAGATCGCCGCAATTACTACGGCCGCTCCAAGTCCAACGAGAATCCAAGTGCGCCAGTTTCCGCTCATTTGGGGGCACCAGTTGGAGGGCTTACAGCAGTGCCGGACGAGGTTGCAGGTGGAGTCGCCGCGGGCAGAGCAACGGGTTCTCCCGCAATGACGTAGGACGGACGGAATGCTGCGATGCCTTTTGCGATAGCGTCGGCAACGCCCGGCATCATGCGGGCGAGATCAGCACGGTCCTGCACGCTGACGCTGGAAATTTCAACGGCGATGGCCGGAGCCGCAGTAGTGCGCAGTTGTCGAATGTTTGCAACCTGGGCGTTATTAGGCGAACCCTTAAATCTCTGCGCGAGTTGGCCCTGAACTGCATCGCCGAATTTTCGGCTCAATTCGGAATAAGGCGCCTGGGCGTGATCCCAACTGAGCATGGAACCGGCCGCCGCCGCTGGAACGTCGGAAGTCACGTAGGATCGCGCGGTTCCCGGTATTCCCGATGAAGAGATATGAAGTGTCACGAAAACGGCGCCGCGCTGTGCGTTTGCCAGGGTCGAGCGGTCATCGAAAGAGGGGTTTTCATTCCCGCTGCGGGTTTGCAGTACCTGATAGCCTTGCGCTTCCAATGCACGTCGGACTTGCACCGTGAAATCCAGCAGCAAATCGCTTTCGCGAATTCCTTGTGCACCACGCGCGCCGGGATCGGTACCGCCGTGCGCTGGATCGATCACGACAACATTGATGCCAACTCTGGGTTGTGGAACAGTCGGATAGGGAGGAGCGACGATTGGGCCAGATTGTTGAGCAAGGGAACTTTCGCCGTAAGCAGCCTGCGGCAGCTGCGCGTGTGACACGGAAAGCGCGGTCAATGCGGCAACGAGTGCAGCCGCAGAACAAATTCCAGCGCGCACCGGGAAATGGCCGTTCAGAATACGCACGAGAAGCAGAATAGCAAATCTGCGACGCGCAACGCGCACTCCGAACGGCCACTCGCCGCGAAAGAGCAACGGCTGAACCGTCGAACGAAGAAATCAGGAAGGAGAGGTCTCGGACCGCTCCGCCTTGCGTTCCTTCCTGTTCGCTTTCAGTTGTTCTCGTTGTGCGGGAGTGAGCAAAGCGCGAGCCTGCATCATGGCTCCGCGATGAATCTCTTTCACTTTGCTTTTTTTGTCTGCGTCAGAAAGCGAAGTGTCCGCCATTACGGCGTCAGACTTTGCCTTTGCACCCAGATGAATCTGCTTGATCTGAACTTTCTGATCGTCGCTAAGATTCAGCCCCTCGAACATTCGTTCGCCGCGAGCGTGCCCCGCTGCAGTCGCTTGGGTCGCTGCTGGGGGAGCGCTCTGGTCCTGCGCACTCGACTGCGCAAACATCGTTGGCGCAAACGTGCCTACAAGCAGCAGGCCCGCTATGCTCAACACACCGTTGGTCATTGTTTTGATGCTCATTGATTTAGCCTCTCTCCAGAGTCCGGAGACGTCTGGCACCATGTATCTAGAAACCCGCGCGGAGACAAAAAGTAGCAGCAATAAAGAAGCCCGAGACGGGGTCTCGGGCGTGGCGATAACTGTATATTTCGCGTGTCGCAGCAACTAGGTGCGACTTTGCTGAATTGTCAAGTCGCTTCGATTGCGGCAGGCGGCGCGACTTCGGACGGCGCAGTTACGTTCGCCCGCAGCTTGCTGGTCGCCGCGTAAGTGACAAATCCAGTGACGATGATGAGCGCGCCGAATGCAAGTCCGTTCATTCCGAGAATTGTTTCGGCCTGGCTTTTTACCATGGCGAGGCAGAGTAACCCGAGGGGGAACACGCCCGCTAGAATTGCGCCGGTGAGACCGCCGGGTACGCGGAATTCACGCTTCAAGTTCGGTTCACGAATTCTTAAAACGACGAGCGTCACAAATTCGAGCATGAGGCTGGCGCCATAGAGCGTGAGGTCAATGGTGATCAGTCGCTCAAAACCGATACCAAGACACAGAGCCCAGCCGCTGGCGCAGACCAAGATGGCGACCCAGGGCGCGCCGGTGCGCTTGCTGGTTTTTGCGAAAACTTTTGGCAGCATTCCTTCGCCAGCCATGGCGAGCGGAAGCCGCGAATAACTCATGACGAGAGCGTTAAACATGCCGAAGGCACTCATCATTCCGCCGAGGACGATCAGAAAGCGCAGCCACTCGACGCCGAGGATTCTTCCACCAATCATTCCGCCGATAGTGGCCCAAGCGCCGTCTTCGGCAAATGCGGAGGCTGGAATTCCGGTGAAATAAACGGCGAGAAAGGGAACAACATAGGTCGCCGCGACCAGAACCACCGCAAAAATCATGGCCTTCGGATAGGTGCGCTGCGGTTTTTCCACCTCCTGCGCGATGGTGGAGGCGTTGTCCCAGCCCATGTAATTCCACATAGCGACGAGTACTCCGCCGAGCAAGCCGAGACTTGACCCAGCGGCCGCAGCGTGCGGTTCAGCAAAGGCGCCAACTTTCAGAGGCGTGAGCAGTACGACCGCTGCAAAAGGAAACGAGAGCAGGAAGAAAAGCCAAAGCGAAGTGATGCCGACTACGCGAATGCCGGCCAAATTGAGGATGGTGCATGCGGCGATGACAAAAAGTCCGGCGTACACTCCGCGATGGCCCTCACCAAACCACGGAGCCATCTGCTTCAAATAAAAAACGAAGAGCGTGGGATAGATCGCCATGTCGAAAATGCTGGCGGCGAGCGAAAGCCAGGCTTCCTGAAAACCCCAGAAGTTACCGAGGCCGCGCCGAACCCAGGCGTAGTAGCCACCTTCCTGCGGCAGCGCGCTGGAGAGCTCGCCAATCATGAACGCGGTTGGAAGACTCCAGAAGATCGGCAAAAAGAGCAGAATTAGAATTCCGTGGCCGTAGCCAGCGCCGTTGATGATTCCTTCCGTGCCATACGTTCCGCCGGATACCATGAAAAACGTGGCGGCAACGAGCGGCCAAAGCGTCAACTTTGCCGATTTCTTTTTTACGGATGAAATTGCGCGGGTAGGAAAATGGGCGGGAACGGAAGTGATGCTGCTCAATTTGTACCGTCGTCCTCCTAAGCGACTCTCATTCTGAATGTTACGGGAAAATGAACGAGTTCGCTTTTGAAGAATACAAGGTTTGTACCTGCATGCAACAAGAAAATGCGTTGCAACAAATATTTTTTTTCGCGCCTCTGCACTGCATTTCTGAACATCTCGATTCAGCCATGACTCGGAGCAGTCGAGTCTGACGGAATCACCGACTGCCTATGCTAAAATTCGCTCTCCTGCTGCAATCAATTTATTTTCATTCGGAGACCGCGCGCATGATTTTGCTTCGCCGTTTGTTCGGACTGGCATTCATCAGCTTCTTTCTTAGTGGTTCGAACTTGGCCGCGCAACAAAGCGGTCCCTCCTTGCGGCCAATCACGATTTCCGATCTTTTTGCGATTAGAGACGTACACGAGCCGCGAATTAGTCCCGACGGTAAGTGGGTGGCTTACACCGTGGGATCGATCAATCGCGAAGAGGACAAAAGTGAGGATCGCGTTTGGATGGTTCCGGTTACTGGAGGCGAAGCCATACCACTGACCGCGGAAGGAGTCTCTTCGGGCCATGCGCGCTGGAGTCCAGATGGGAAGTTTCTGGCTTTCCTTTCAGAACGGGATGACCCGAAGTCGAGCGAAAGCAAGTCCCAGGTATGGCTGCTGAACCGGCTAGGCGGTGAGGCGCAAAAACTGACAGACACTCCCCAGGACGTCGAGGACTTTGAGTGGGCGCCGGACGGGAAGCGCCTGGTCCTGGTATTGCGCGACGCCAAGCCGGAAGAAACGGATGAATCGAAGTCAAAAGACAAGGATTCGGCGGACAAAGATAAGAAGCCGAAAACGCAGAAGCCGTGGGTGGTGGACCGGCTGCAGTTCAAGCACGACACCGTCGGCTACCTGGATCGCCGCCGAACCCACCTATACGTGTTCGATGTCGCGTCGAAAGCTCTTACCCAGATTACATCAGGCGATTACGACGATGACGAGCCTGCGTGGTCACCGGACGGGACGCGTGTTGCGTTCACCAGTAACCGCGCGCAGCCAGACCCGGACCGCTCGTACGATTTCGATATCTGGTATGTCGCGGCCGGTAACAAGGACAAAGGCGCGCAGATTACGAAAGTCACGTCGAACCCCGGAGAGGATCACCAGGCGGCGTGGTCGCCGGACGGAAAGTGGATTGCATACTCAACGCAACTTGATCCGAAGTTATTTCAGTACGCAACAAAACATATCGCCGTCACGCCGGTGCCCGAAGCTCAAAGCAAGCCGGGCGAAGCAAGGGTTCTTACGTTGGCGTTCGACCGGATGGCGACGCAACCGCAATTTTCTTCGGACGGGAAATCGGTCTATTTCATTGCCGACGATGACGGCACACAAAATCTGTGCCTGGTCGATGTTGCGACGCGGGAAATTACGCGGCCTATCGGCGGGCGAATCATGCTGTACGACTACACGCTTTCGAATACGGGAGAAATTGCGGCGCAGATCGCGACGCTTGAGCGGCCAAGTGAGATATTCACGATGCCGGGCGGTACTCTGACTCGAGTGACCCGCGCGAACGACGAACTGGTTGCAAAATTAAAAGTAGTGCAAGGCGAGTACGTTAAATTCAAGAGCAAAGACGGGACCACTGTTGCGGGTTACATGTACAAACCGGTGGACTATGTGGCTGGAAAAAAATATCCGGCGATTTTGCGGCCGCATGGTGGTCCGGTATGGGCGTACTACGCGGAGTACGATCACCTGCCGCAGTTGCTGGCGGCAAATGGCTACGTGGTGCTGTTGCCGAATCCTCGCGGCTCGACCGGATATGGGCAGGACTACTGCAAGGCGATTTTCGCGGACTGGGGAAATAAGGATTATCAGGACGACGTGGCCATGGTGGATTTTGCCATCGCGCGGGGAATCGTCGATCCGGAAAGGCTTGGTGTAGGCGGATGGTCCTACGGCGGAATCTCGACGGATTTCATTATTGGACAGACGAAGAGGTTTAAGGCCGCGATTTCCGGAGCGGGCGCGGCTGAATTCACCAGCATGTACGGACACGATGAATATCAGAAGGACTATGTGACGGAGCTAGGATATCCGTGGGATAACCAGGCGTTGTGGACTAAAGTCGCGCCGTTTTATCGAGTTAAGGACGTCACTACACCTGTGATGTTCATGGGCGGAAACGTCGACTGGAACGTTCCGATTTTGGGCGGCGAGCAAATGTATCAGGCACTGAAAGCGCTCGGAAGGGACACGCAACTCGTCGTGTATCCCGGGGAATACCACGACTTCACAATTCCGTCACACCTTCAGGACCGATTGAAGCGCTATCTGGCGTGGTATGGGCACTACGTAAAAGGCGATGCCGGGCCAGCTGCGTTACCGCAAGATACCAGCGAACCTGCCGCTAAAGCAGGCGACAAGTAGCGGACCTCTGTAAGTTCTTCGAAGGGCCTTCCATTTACCTGGCCGCGCGTCATTCCATTAGAATTGTCATTAAATCGTAAATTTAGTGATGGAACCGGCTCTGTATCGACTCTAAGCTTCGCCTCCGCGCGACGGGGGTGTATAAGGATGTAAATGTTCTTGTCCGGAAGCCGTCGCTTCCGGGAGCGGAGGAATCCATGAAGAAATTTTTCTGGAAGCGGAGTGCCATCGTATTTCCAGTGTTAATGCTGTTTATCGTTGCTCCCGTGTGGATCGCGGCTCGGCCACAGCACCCTACTCCGGCGCCTCCCAAACCGATGCCCTCGCCGAATGCGCCAAAGAGCCAGAACGTTCCGCAGGGATTAGAAGGCACACCGACTAGCAACGAAAAGCCAAAGTACGCGGTTGACCAAGAGAATCAACAGGAAATCAGAATGCAAGTCCAGCGGCTGTATGCGATGGTCACTGAAATGAAGGACGAAGTCGACCGGACCGACACAAACGCTGTGCTGAGCGTCTCGGTGCTGAAACGCGCGCAAGACATCGAAAAACTTGCTAAACAGATTAAGGAACGCGCGAAAAGGTAACTAGGTTTTGGTTTGTTAACATCGAGATCTTGTCTTCTGTTCCTATGGCCCACTCTAAATGTGGAAGCGACGGCGCAAGCAGAGAATCTAGACGCCGCGGCTTCGAGCCTTGAAGATAGAAATTAGTACTTTGCGCTTGCCGGCTTTTGCAGTTCGTCGATCGCCGCAAGAACCTCTTCGCTGTGCTTCTTGACATCAACGTCGAGCCAGACCTTTTGTACGACGCCTTTAGGGTCGATCAGGAATGTGTGACGAGCCGACAAGGTGCCAAGTGAAATGGTCATCACCGAATCGTACTTCTGCGAAACGGCCTTTTCTGTGTCGGCGAGCAGCTTGAAGTTGAGGCCTTCTTTTGCGCAGAACTGTTTGTGCGAGTCAGCGTCCTGCACGCTCACGCCAAGAATAACGGCCTTGCGCTTTTCATATTCCGCAAGATCACGCTGAAAATTGTGGGCTTCAATGGTGCAGCCGGTGGTGAAATCCTTGGGGTAGAAATAGAGCACCACCCATTGTCCGTGAAGCGAAGACAGTGTCACGGGCGTGCCGTCCTGCGAGTTGAGAGTGAAATCGGGCGCGGGGCTGCCCACTGCGGGAGATTTGCTGTCGCCGCGCAGCAGGCTGTAGCCGCCGGCAAGAACCAGAAGCGCCAGAGCGGAAACGAGAGATACTGTGAACATGCGTTTTTTCATGGTGCAGAACTCCTTAGAGAGTTACCAGTAAAAAGTAACGCCAATCCCCTAAAATTTGTAGCACAAAAGCGCAGCGGGAATGTCACTAGACTGTCACACCGAATTGTTCGGAGCTAGCAGCCGCGGAGTTTAACCGCCCACAAAGTGGCGATACTGCTCCGCGGTTAACGGCACGACAGAGAGCCTGCCAATCTTTAAAAGCGGTGACGTAGCGAAAATCTTGACCGACTTCAAATCGTCCAGGGTTACCGGTTTTGCGAGTGGTTTCCCCGCTGCAATCTCGACTTGAGGTTTCTTCGGGTCCAGCACCTTCACGCCAAGCACGGTCGCGGTTCCTACCGCTGTTCTGCGGTCACCGGTCTCGTAAATGATCAAGCGATCGTTCGGCTTCATTTCACGGAGATTCTTGACTGCGGTCGGATTCGAAACGCCATCCCAAACCGTCTTTTTGTCCTTCTGCAAATCTGCGAAGGAGTATTCCGAAGGCTCGGTTTTCAGTAGGTAGTGGTTCGCCATCCGAAGAGTTTAATGCAGAGGGAGATGAACGAAAAGTCCTAGAATTGGGTAGCGAATGCTCGTAGGAGAATTTTTTGGGCTTTATCGAGCGCCGGCGCGAGCATGTGGAACCCACCCAATAAAATTGGCAGCTGGCGACTTGTGTCAACCGGCATGGTTGTATAAGAACGACGCGAGTCTTGTAGTGGATGCTAAGGCTGGCGAAGCAAAGGAAACGCCGCAAAGCGCGGTACGCGAAGCTCAGTCAACTCGGGGTCGGTAAGAGACTCGCCGCACAAACGGCGGGCAGTCCGCTCGGCCCCTGGCGACTAGCGGATAGCCCCGCCCTGCACTACACCACGCGTTACCCATCGCCTACTTTGACGCCCTCCCTCTTCCTCGACTCTTCGACGGACTGGCGTAACCCACTGAACCGCCGGACGCGGACCCGCATATCCGGTGGTGTGGCAGGGGAGAGTGGGTGACCACTCCCCCCATTGCCGATTTCCTACGTTCCAATTCGAAGTACCGTCCGGAGCGATGGCTGACCGGAAGACTGCCATTGAAGTCGGAGATCGAATCGGCCGAGTGGTGGCGATATCGGTCGATATCGTAGAAAATTGTTCGGTGAGTGGCTTGCGCAAGATTGATGGCCCCGTCAACTTCGTCGAGGACGCTCCTTGGACGAACAAGACGAACCGAAGGACAGTTGAACGCAAGAAGTGAGGCGATCCAATGTGCAGAAATATTCGACCTTTGTTTAACTTTGCGCCGCCAGTTACGACGGAAGAAATTCAGGCAGCGTCATTGCAGTTTGTGAGAAAAATCAGCGGGTTTCATAAACCGTCCAAAGCCAATGAGAACGCCTTTGACCGCGCGGTAAAGGAAATAGCGGCGGTTTCAGCGAAGCTGATTGAGTCTCTAGAAACGACGGCTCCGCCGCGAAATCGTGAAGAAGAGGCGGCGAAAGCAAAAGCAAAGTCTGCCGCGCGCTTTGGGGATTCATAGAAGCTTTCTATGACAGGTTGCAAAGAGTCGGGTCGGCGACCGGCACTGCGTCGCGGGTTGCGTCGAATATTTACAGCAGAATGCGTATGGCTTTGATCAAGCACTTTGATGAACATTCCTTGGTATGGCCCTTGACGAACAACAATTGAAAGAAATCCTCAGTGAACTTTTTGGACTTTTAGAGTCACTGGAAACGTCAAATATCGCTGCGTTTCGCGCACTGGCCGAGAAGAAGATCGTCACAGAAGACGAAATCGAAAGACTCTTGCACGAAGCAGGAGACGCCAGCAGCGTAAAGTGGCGCGCCGCCCGCGTAAGAATGGAATACCTGCTGACGCCAATTGAAAAGAATAAGGAAGAAGCAGGAAAGTTGGAAGCGAAAGCGGAGGAAGTCACGAAAAAGGCCGAAGCTCAAACGACACAAGCTGAGGATCAGCCCGCCAAAGATGACAATGACGTGTTTGTCGCGAAAAGTGGTGAAGCGCCTGGCAAAGTCGAGAAAGAACCCGGCGAAACTCCAAAAAAGGTATCGACCGCCGAACAAAAAGCCGACAGGATGCAAAGCTCTGAGGAAGGTGGAGCGAAGAATGTAAACAAGGACGAGAAGCCAGAAACTAAGAACGACGATACCGAAGTTAGCGAATCAAAACCCACTGCAGCGAACACCGCAGCCGCATCAAGTAGGTCCTAACCGCATGCAAAACCACATGGCAATACGATCAACAAAAAATGGTGGAGGCGGGGGAGTCAGAATAAACATGGGTGTTGAAAACACGCAACTTATTGATTTTTCGAGACGCTCAAAACGCTCAGGAATCAGGAAACGCGCCAACTGGAACGTATCTGGAGGGCAGGATTTTTCATTTGCCATCGAGAATTCAGCACACCGCTTGAGTAACAGTAACGCACGAACAGTCTAGTACCACAACGGTTCTTGTGTAGTCGGGCGCGGATGCTAGACTCACTGCACTTGAGGCACATGCTCGTGGCCGTGTCTTCCCCTCGATTAGTCCAGTTCGGAAGCTTCGAAGTCGACATTCAAACGGGAGAACTGCGTAAGGCTGGACGGAAACTTAAATTCGGCGGCCAACCCTTTCAGGTTCTGGCCATCCTATTGGAGCGCCCCGGCGAAGTAGTCACACGCGAAGAGTTGCAGAAGCGGCTTTGGCCAGACACCTTCGTCGATGTCGATCACAACCTAAATACGGCCATCAACAAGATTCGCGAGGTGCTGGGAGACGAGGCAGAAAACCCTAGGTTCGTGGAGACGCTGCCGCGGAGGGGGTATCGATTCGTTGCGCCGGTCGATGGTGTGGAAAATTGCGACAAGCCAGGTACCGTCGCGAGGACCGATATCGTTGGGCCAAGGCGATGGCGGGTTCTTGGCGCTTCGCTTCTTTTCAGCACGTTCGCGGTGCTGACTTTCGCCGGGTGGTTCGTTTACAAGGAGTGGCGAAACTCTTCAGTACTGGCGCCGGCGCAACGGGCGCTTACCCGGATCACGTTTGACAACGGTCTGCAGATCGGAGCGACTTGGTCGCCCGATGGCCGCTTCGTCGCCTACAGTTCAGACCGCGGCGGAAAATTCGACATCTGGGTCCAGCAAGTAACCGGTGGCAATCCAGTTCAGATTACCAAAGGACCAGGTCACAATTGGCAGCCGGACTGGTCACCGGACGGCAAGTACATCGCGTATCGTTCTGAAGACGGCGAGGGCGGTTTGTTCGTGGTACCGGCACTTGGTGGTGAAGGACTGGCCAGGAAAATTGCGGCATTCGGATACTACCCTCGCTGGTCTCCAGACAGTTCGCAGATCTTGTTCCAGACAAATCAAAACTCGGACATGAACCGGTTCGATGTAGTGAGTCTCGACGGAAGCCAACCCCGCGAAGTATCTACAGAATTCTTCGTTAAACATCCGTTTCTTTCAGCCAAGTCTGCCGCGTGGCATCCCGACGGCAAGAGAGTCACATTCTGGGTCTGGGGATCAGGACCTGTTCCTACCTTTTGGACCGTACCAGTCGCAGGGAGTGGGGGCGTTAGGTCGGAAATTGACCCGAAAATTCTCGGGGAGCTCGCCGAGGTCTCGTTGAGTCTCAACGACGAGATGTATAGGGATTTCAAGTTCGCTTGGATGCCTACGGGAAGAGCAATCTGTTTCGAGCGCACATTTCGAGCAGTAAGAAATCTCTGGAAGATGACGGTCGATCCGGAGACGCTACGGGGCGTCGCGGTTGAGCGGCTGACCACCGGATCGGGTCTCGACACGGAGTTCGCGCTTTCGGCCGATGGGAAAAGGCTTGCATTTACCGTGGAGTCGGACCGAGTTCAGGCGTGGCTATTCCCATTTGACGGTACTCTTGGCCGGTTAACAGGCACTGGTCAAGCCGTGACCTCACCTAGTATGGAGGCTTGGCAGCCTAGCCTGTCGCGAGATGGTAAGAAGCTGGCTTTTGTTGCACAACGCACCGGCAAATGGGAACTTTGGGAAAAGTCGCTCGTGGATGGACGAGAGGCTCCGATCGTTGCGGACGACTATTTCCGTTATACCCCGTCGTGGTCGCCTGACAGCACGCGTCTAGCTTATGGGCGCCTTAAATCGGCAGGGACACGCGAGAGGCGGCTTCTTGTGTGGTCTGCTGAAAGCCGTGACGAGCAACCGTTAACATCGTCTAGCAATCTGGCGATGTATGTGTACGATTGGTCCTCCGATGGTAAGCAGCTCTTAGTAGGGCAAGAATCCAGCAATACGTTTGCACGGTCACCGACGCGAAACGCGCGTGAATCCAGCGAAGTCTGGCTGCGGTCGGCATCCCCAGCGGCCAATTCGGAACACGCCGCCCGAAAGGTCATTTCCAACCCGGAGTACGATCTCTACCAGCCGCACTTCTCTCCCGATGGGCGATGGATTGTCTTCCTAGCCATAAGAAGCCAGCCCACCCTTACGGAGTCCATACTCTACGTGACGGCTGCCGCCGGCGGGCCGTGGATTCGAATCACGAACGGCCAGCATTGGGACGACAAGCCACGCTGGGCTCCGGATGGGAAAACGCTTTATTTCGTTTCCGGCCGTGGCGGTTTCTTCAATGTTTTCGGAATACGCTTCGATCCAGCCAAGGGAATGGCATTTGGTGACCCGTTCCGTGTCACGACTTTTGAGAGCCCGGCCTTGATGGTTCCCAAGTACATTTATCCCGTCGAGCTCTCGCTCACCCAGGACAAACTGGTGCTGACCATGGAAAAACGGTCGGGCAGCATTTGGGTTCTGGATAATGTGGACCGGTAAGGGAGCAAGGTAAAATCGAAACGCTCAAAAACCGACCTGCTGGGTCGCCTAGAATTATTGTGTTTAACTATAACTCTAATAGTAATGGTGGAGGCGGGGGAGTCGGAATATTCACGGTTGTTGAAAACACATAAGTTATTGAAAAATCGAGACGCTCAAAAATCGAAAAACGCAGAAATTGCGCCCAACTGGAACGTATCTGGAACGCGAGATTTTTCATTTGCCAAACGAAATTCAGGGATGGCTCAATACGGCAACTATTCTGTTAAGATGCTACAATACTTACAAGAGTTACATATTCAGGAGATCGCCATGAGGTCAACCAATTCGATGGTCATAAGCATGCGTCTGCCACTTGAGAGCGGAAAGCGTCTTAAGCGCATGGCGAATCGGCATGGATGGACTCCCAGTGACACGAGCGCGCGTCTGGTTGAAGAAGGCTTAAGGCGATCGGAATTTGCGTTTATCGACTTTCGCGATTCACCCGCTGGCCGACAAGCATACATTCAGGGGAGCACGCTCGCGGTGTGGGAGGTGATGCTGCTCGTCCGCAGCTATAAGACAGACACATCGGCTGTGGCCCGACACCTCAGGTGGCCGGAGGTGAGAGTTCATGCAGCCGTCAATTATGCGGAAGCGTTTCCGGAAGAGATCAAGGCGGTGATGGCCGAGAATGATTCGACGGATTTTGGGGTGCTGAAACGTATGTTGCCCCAGGCCGCCGACTTCGTTTCCAGGAAAGCGACGAAAAACTGACGTGCTCAAGCTTCTTCTTGACGAGCATATCTCGCCGGACGTCGCCGATGGTCTACACAGGCGCAATCGAACCATAATAGTTCGCTGTATGGTGGAATGGGAAAACGGAGACTTCCTCGGACAAGAAGACTCCGCTTGCCTCCAAGAAGCCGCCACACAAGGCTTGACGCTTGTTACGTACGACCGAAGAACGATCCCGCCGCTGCTCAAAGCCTGGGCGGAAGAAGAGCGAAAGCACGGTGGCGTCGTTTTCGTTGACGAAAAGACCATCTCCCTGACGGATATCGGTGGCCTAGTTTGGGCACTCACAAGACTGTTAAAAGAGACCGGAAAATGGGATTGGACCAATCGGGTCTCCTTCTTGCGGCGCTGACGCCGATAACTGTTGCTGTGCTGCAGTGCTGAGTTCAAAACTGACTCCGGTAACGTATCTGGAACGCGAGACTACTTCAGGGTTGCTACAAGGCAGAGCGGGGAGGCAACGAACTGTTCTGGAGCCCTTGGACAGAGAAACCGGAAGCCTCTGTACTCACTGCAAGAAGAGCCGCGCAGCGTAGGCTCTCTTCGGCTGCCGCCCACGGTAAGTTTAAGGTTGCGGAGTCTGTTTATTGTCCGTTTGACGGATTTCCCTATCGTGTTTTCTCGGAATTAAGGCTGCCTTCCAATACGCTCAAAGGTGATTGCTGAGACGTGGCCGCAAATCCAGACCGCGTACGATCTTGCTGTCGCATTAAGGTTCGCGGTCAGCACCTCAAAACGCTGCCCGCGCAACAGGATTTTGGAAGGTCCCCTTTATGACACATGCAGCGCCGCCGCATCGCTTTTGTAGGGAGGCTCATCCGAACAGATTCGCTGTGGCTTCCGGAGCCAGGGCCTAGCTATTATATTACTTATAAATAATAGATATATCGAGTAATGGTGGAGGCGGGGAGTCGGAATATTCAGCGCTATTGAAAACACGGAACTTATTGATTTTTCGAGACGCTCAAAACGCAGAATACGGCAAAATTGCGCCTAACTGGAACGTATCTGGAACGCGAGATTTTCAGCCCGCTTGCCACATTTCCTTCTCCGGCAACTACGTCATCCTTCTAAGTGACTTGACCTATTGCCTCCCAACTTCTCAGACGGGCAGTCCGGAATTAACCTAATTACTTCCTGTTGGCAACGATTCGCCCATAACCTTGCATGACGTCCCACAACCCCGTTTCTGGCCAACTTCCGGATAGCTCGACAACACGGCAAGCAGGCAGTGCATCCTGAAAACCACATTCGATTTCAATAGCTTGCGCTCACAGCGTACCGGGTAGGGGCATCCTACGAACACAGTCACTGGGCGTCCCGGTGCAATAGCAGAGAGCACTCAGAGTACTCATCGATCTATTCGTCGCATTCGGCGATCAGCCGCGTATAAACTTCACGGGCGTGGTCATAGGCTGCTTTCGCCTCGGAGAAGCTCTGCCTTTGAAATCTTCGGAGCCTTCTGCGTCCAGCATTGGTCGACGCCGGCGAGACACCACTGGGCACTCTCGCGCGACGCGCGAATGGGTTTTCCGTCCACGAGAACGAAGACGGGATTAGTGTGCGACGAGCCCAGAATCCGCACCGCGAGCCAACTGCTCCGCTTCCGATTGGTCACATCGAAACGTCTATGGACTGGATGGTTCCGTCTGCAACGATATTCTTCCGTGCCACCGGCTTTCCATTCATCACCAAGCTCCACGGGCACTTCGCGCGTGTTTTCGATGCGCGCCCGCTCGATGTGCCAGTATGGCGTTTGATCTATCGCGCGTTCATGGATGCTTCCAGCCTGAGTTCGAATGCATTGCCGTTGTTTAGACTGCTCATCCAGAACCGCTGCCCGCGATCAGACGGAATCGCGTCGGCGTTCAGCGGGCTTGGATCCAGATACGCCGCAACTTTCACGCTGGCATGAACAGTCCCTTTTCCAGCCAGCTTTACCTCGCTCGCCGCCGTTCCCACTCCAACGCCGTTCACGCTGAAATCCATCAGGTGACTTCTGCCGTCGGAAACATAACTGCGACCAGCGCGCAGAGCCTCCAGCCACGCGCTGTAACTCAGCGGCCCATCGACTTTGGCATAAACGCGACCCTGGCCAACGCGCGCATCGGTAATACATGGGAAATCGGTCTCGCCGGAAATCCGCGTTCGGAATCCGACGTTCAGCGTGTGATACCAGATATTGAGCTCCCAGGGATACGGCGTATCCATCGTGGAAATGAAATCCACTGCGCCCGGATACGTCACGTCCACGATGTACTCGTTCGCGCCAATCGAGTCGAACCCGGGAATTTCGTAGTTCGGTATTTCCCGCGACTTCACCTCGAGTCCCCACCCTGAGTGTGCAAACCCTGCCAACGCTCCTTGCGATTTCGCCCAGCGAAGGATCGGCAAATCCCATGTGGGCCACTGGTCGATCCGCAACAATGCGGATAATTCTGATCGCGTCAGGCCGAGCAATACCAAGTGTCCCGCATGGCTGGACGGAAATCCGGAGACTTCCAGGTCGTAGTGCATCAGCTCGTTCGGCTTGGAAAGAGGATGATCTTTGCCGCTGAAAAATGTTTCTGGTAGTAGTAACACGGTCCCCACGTCAGCACTGCGCCGACGTTCAATTTCTCGCCCTTGAATCTGGCGCACCATATCTTCCGGTCTGCACGCCTTCCGTCGGATTCTGATAGTGTGAGCAGCCCGCTGCATGTACATGATGGTCTCCGGAATACCAATGGTATCTTCGGCGGATCGATCCAACGCTGCATCGCGAACGAAATTTCATTTGAGCCCGTCGCCGTGACCTCAATCTTCTTCGTCTGGGGCTGATATTCAGGTCCCATCGAAGCGGTCACGGTATATGAACCAGCTGGCACGAGAACCATGGCGCCGTTTTCACGATAGACCTGCGGTTGAAAAAACAGGTCCGGTGCCAGGCGCTTCGCGGGATTTGGATAGAGCCGGCCCAGACCGTCACGAATCGTAAATGCCGCCACGGTCGGCGCGCCGTTCTCGTCGCGAACTCCCAGCCGCAGCATCTGTGCCGGAAGCGCGTTGAAAAGCACCGTCATCTCATTGCGGAAGCCGATGTCTTGCGTGCCCTGCCCGACGTCGAATCCAATCGCCGCGGAGCGCTGCCCTCGATCCCGGCTATAGATTGTCAGAATCCGATATTCCAGTGGCAGACCGGAGAGCCTCGGCGACATGGGATCCTTGTCGTAGAGCTCCAGGTCCATCCATCTATCTCTCGAGTCCGGCCGCAACAATTACCTTCGGCGGCTCCGGGCTAAGATCCGACTGCACAAAAATCGGAAGAGCATTTGGGCTTTCTGCCACCAGCTGTGCTGTCACTCCCGCCTTGTTCATCACTTTCACCAGAAAGATGCGCGTTCCCGCCTCGACCAGTTCAGCCTTCGCCGCGCCGGACTGCACCTTGACCCGGCTCTCTGGGTTGATGTCTGCGATCAACAGGGTGTACTTGTCGAGGATCTGCTCCAGGCGCGCAACCGCGGCAGCCTCATCGGGCTCAGCGATGGCCTGGTTGATCGCCTCGTGATCCTCTGGTCCAGCGGCTGGCCAAGATACGCGAGTGAGGTCTCCACTTGGCGCACGTGCTGAGCGAAAGGCTGGAGGGAAACTCGAGTCTGCGCGGCACCGGACTTAGCAGTCAGCACTGTGAAAATAGAGAAGGTTATGATCCCGGGTATGAATGCTGTCGTTGCGGAGTTCCAGTGTTTCATGAGCAGACTGCCTCCCGCTGGGGTTATTTTGCACGTGAAGGCGGCGTGAGGACAAACAAATCAGACCTTCGCAGGCCCGTTACCTTTCCACCCGACCGACGCAAGCCGGAAGTCATCCAGGAGTCCGATTCCAGGAAATGTCGACGAGTTCCGGCGACATGAGCAAAGAAGTCCGCCCCCACCAACCATCGCATTTGCCAAGAATGGCTTAGCGAGTCCCCTTTATGACACATGCAGCGCCGCCGCATCGCTTCGGCTTCGGTGAGGCTTCACGACGATTTCGACGTCTTGGTTAAGCGCCACCAGGAAACGCAGCAGCCGTTCGACTGAAAACTGCTTGAAATCACCCCGCAGCATCTTGGAAACGTCGGGCTGCTTGATGCCCAAGAGATCAGCAGATGCAGCGTGCTTGAGACCACGATCCTTCATGATCGTGTCAATTTTGAAGACGAGCTGCGCCTTGACCAAATGCTCTTCGGCATTCGGAATTCCAAGGTCCTTGAATACGTTCCCGCTTCCCATTTCGTAAGACTTCTTGCTCATGACTTTCTCCGTTTGGCTATCTGTTCGGCCTCGCGCAGCCGCTGCTCGATAAGCTCCATGTCTCGGCGAGGTGTCTCGCGTCCGCTTTTCGATTTCTTTTGAAACGCGTGCAACACATAAACGCTATCCGAGTACTTCAGGGTGTACACAGCGCGAAACGCATAGGTTGCTTCTGTGACGGTCGGATTGAAATCGACAATCCCAGTCGTACTAACAGCACATACGGTTACAAATAGCTATGATGACTGATAACTACTATAAAATATAGGTACACTATGGAGGCGGGGGGTCGGAATATTCAGCGGTATTGGTGTTATGAGTCTTGCCGGAAGGAAAAGAAGATCTCATTTAATATTTAATGATTAACTACTCTTATAGTAATGGTGGAGGCGGGGGGAGTCGAACCCCCGTCCGAAAAGCGCTGCGCCACGGAGCCTACATGCTTATCTCAGTTCCGTTTGTTTCGCCAGTTTCGCTTAGAACGAGCAAGAAACAAAACCGGCTAGTCCGATTGGTCTCGCCCGCGCCCTCCGGACCGAAAGGTTTGGGCCAGCTCACTGTGTGACGCCTCGATCCGGGCCCATGAGCGAAGCCCGGGGAAGCGTGCGCTTAATTAATTAAGCAGCAAGTGCCAAGTTGTTGTTGGCAGTTCTAGTTTCCGACCGATTACGGGTGGTTGGCCCCCGGCATGCCTCCGGGACGCGACAGCTTCCGTCGAAACCGGGTCGCCCCCATGTGACTCCTTATTTTAACACGTCACAACAGTCCTTGGCCGAATTGCGTTTGCACCTGGTTGGGTCAGTGTCCGACCCTTGCCCTTGCTGTCCTGTGGGCGATTCTGAGACGGCGCGTTTCGAAAGACCGTGGCTTCGATTCCTCTCAAACGTTCCATACGATGGCCGTTCCGGTCACCCTCGCCAACCTCGAGACATCGAAACGCTCCTAAGAATGATGCGCGACATGCAGGCTGCCGATCCTCGGGAAGTACCGTTCGACGAAAACAGATTTTGCACGGACTATTTGTCATTGCAAACCGAAAGCTATGGCTTCGCTAATATTGCGCGTGACAGGCGACACCCTGATCGGACATCTTGTCATTTACTTCGACGACAGCCTCGAGTATCGCAGTAGACGGGCTTGGGCCGACGGAACTTCGTGAGCGAATCCGTTCGCAGCAGGGAATTGGCTCACAACTCCTTGATATTGCTGAAGAAGCATCCCGTCACCGAGGAGCGCAGGCACTCCATCTTGAAGTGAATCGCGAGAGCCTGCCGCCGAGCTTTACCGCCGCCGCGGCTTGGTCGCCTAAGGCTGTATCATGATGAGCAAGCGCTTCACCACTGGCCCCCCTCAGGTCATAGCTAATCAGGCGCAAGCCATTTGTTCGCATCGTCCTACCCTTCATCACCAGTTTAGGCACACGGGTACCGCAGTTTGGTTGACGGCCTCCCGTCCCCCACCCAGAATGAATCCTTGGGAGGCCTGCGGTCGAATCGGGCCAAATCTGCAATGTCGAACGAACCAACCGCCATCGAGCAGGCTGTAGCGCGCGCCCTTCGGGACAATCTCGAGCGCACGCAACGGAATTCGGACGAACTGCACCACGCCGTCGCCGATGTTGTCGCTGCCTGCAGCAGTAACAAGCCGACCAACGCGCTTCCACCGCTCCTGCGCGCACAAACCAGCGCCGCATCGCTTTCCGCGACTCTCGAAGTGCTTTCCCGATTTATTGCGATTACTTTACAGCCCGGCACGCGTTCGCCTTTCGAAGCTGAAATCTCGCGCATTGCTTCCACCATCGCCCTTCAGGCTCCTGCCGCCGAGCCTGCGCACAAGGCGCAGCAGCCGATCGCCACAACTCCCGCCTCGGAACAGCACGCTCCGGTCGCCGAGTCCTCATTGCCAGCTTCGATGGTTCATGAACACGTCCCGGTTCCCGAACCGGTACACGAACACGAAGCAGACTTCGCTGGAGACTTCGACGTCAACCGGTTGACGACTGAGGAACAAGAGCTTCATCGTCGCGCAAATCGTGTAGCGAAAGTTTCGATGCAGGATATTAAAATGTTAAGACCGGAGCAGGTCCGCCTGGGCCGCGAACACAAAGATCTCTGCATCCGATTGAAAGACGACATTGAGAAAGCTCATCGCGAATATGACCGCCGTTTCAAGCCGATCATGGACCATCCTGTGGACTACTTTTACCGGTGGATGGTGGAGATTCTGGCGGAAGGCGACGCTGGTTCGCTCGGCGAATATCCTTACGCCGTGCAGGCTCGCCACCACTAGTAAAGTTCCGAACCACAGCGATAAATTGCTTAGATTTTCGGCGCGCCATTCCGCAAGGCGTTTTCTGGCATTTGTTGTCGCTGCTCTCCTGCCGATAGTTCTTGTGACAGGGCTCGCTGCGCAAACCAAAAAGAAAAAATCCACGAAGCCAAAACCTACGCCATGTCGCGCCGGATGCAAACCAGATACGACCTCTCCCGATGTCGCCACCGCGACTCCCGAGGATGCCGCAACTCACAAGGAACTCTCCGAGCTTGCGCGCAATCTTCACAACGCCGCGCCCGGCGCATACGAAAAACTTTCTGCATTTTCCACGAAACATTCAGCAGACATCTGGGGTGCACGCGCCGCGCTCGCACTCGGTTACGACGACTATCAGAAAAACAAGGCGCCGCAAGCGTTGGCTTGGCTCGCAAAAGCGAAGAGCGACACGTTGCTGCAGCGAATACGTTCTGTTCTGGACTGCGCAGACCAAGCGCGTGCTGAAACGCAATGCCGAAGCGCTCGCCGATCTCAACACTATTCAGCGCGAGTATCCGAACACAGCGATCAAGGAACAAGTTTTGGACGCGCTCGCGGTCACCGCCGTCGAAACTGGCCACGCGCAGGACGCCATCGACGCGCTCACCGCATACTCCGGAACAGCGACCAAGCCCGCGCTTTTGCTCGATCGCGCTCACGCCTATCAGATTGCGGGGCAGACTGTCCGTGCCGCGAAGGATTATCAAGACGATTTACTACAAATATCCGCTCAGCGACGAAGCAAAAGCCGCCGGCATCGCGCTAGCTCCGCTACAAAAGATCGTTGCGCAGCGAATTTCCTTACGCCACGCGCCGAAATGCAGGAACAGCGCGCCCAGGCATTGTTTGACGCGCACAAATGGCGCGATGCGCGCGCGGAATTCGAAAAGCTCGTTGCGGAATGTTACAGGACACCGCGAAACCCGACACGCCAGCGCGCGCAATTGCGCGTCGCTCAGTGCAGGATGCAGCTCCAAGGCCTCGATGAGCGCTGCTCTCCTCGCTCGTCACGCCCGATCCGGAAGTGGACGCCGAGCGACTCTTTGCCCTTTCGCAATTTCAGCGCTCGGCGAAAAATGAGTCGGCGATGCTCGCCTCCATCGACGAGCTCACCAAGAAATATCCCGACAGAGCAAATGGTCCGAAGAAGGCTACATGCAGGCGGGTAACTATTATTGGGTGCTGCTCGATCGCACCAGGGCTTCGAGCTACTACCAGAAAGTCCTGCAGATTACTCCCAACGGTAAGAATGACTACAATGCCGAATGGCGCGTGGCCTGGGTTGCGTACGTCAATCGCCTGCCCGATGCCGACGAAAAGCTGAAGACATTCCTTCTGAAATATCCGGTCTCCGCAAACGCCGTGGACGCGCTCTACTGGCTTGGCCGTGTTTCCGAACGCAGCGGGAATCCCGCGCACGCGCGCAGCGTTTTATAACAAAGCCGTTGACACGCTTCCCGGAAACGTACTTTGGGTTTGCTTCGGCCGATCGCCTGGCGAAACTCGGCCCCGGCGAAGAAAATCCGCCCGATTTTCTGGATAAGATTCCGCCGCCTCCGCCGCTGCGTCCATTCGACGAGCCGATTCCGCCCTCCGCAACCGAACGCTGGGCGAGGGCGCAGGCGTTGCGCGCTATCGCGTTTGATACTTCGGCAGAACAGGAATTGAAAAATGCATTTTTCGCGACAGGCTCGCCCGCGCTTCCTGATCGAAGCTGCTCAAGCCGCATTTGACCAGGGGCATTTCGCCGCAGGGATGGCACTGGCGCGCGTCGCCGTGCCGAGTTTCGATTCGCGGAAGAGCAGCGAACTTCCGCTAAACACATGGAAAGCACTTTATCCTTTGCCTTACGAATCTCCGATCCGCGGCGCGAATCTGGGAAAAACGGACTCGATTCGATGGTGGTGGCCGGATTGATTCGACAGGAATCCACATTTCCAGGCCGACGTTGTTTCGCACGCCAACGCCTACGGCCTGATGCAGTTGTTACCGAAGACCGCGAAGATGATCGCCAAACAGAAAAAGCATGAAGTACGCGAAACTCAAACTGTTCGACCCCAACTACAACATCGAACTCGGGACATTTTATTTCAGAGGTCTCGTCGACCTGACCGGGCGCTCCGGAGTATGCGCTCGCCGCGTACAA
Source organism: uncultured Acidobacteriota bacterium (assembly GCA_963781385.1). GTDB lineage: Bacteria > Acidobacteriota > Terriglobia > Acidiferrales > UBA7541 > Acidiferrum. The sequence goes on from CAWAFN010000003.1 coordinate 79,551, forward strand.
CGCAGGCGAAGATCGCATCGCGCTGTGGAAATCAGAGCGAACCTACGAAGAAATACCCGAACTTGTCGAATCCATTCCATTCTCCAAACGCGCGAATACGTGCAAATCGTGTTGCGCAATGCCGCCGTGTACCGGATGATTTATTCTCCGACCGCGAAGCCCGCGGAGGGAACAACGGCGCAGAAGCCGCTAATTCGGAATTGCGCGTTCGGCGCGAACTCACGCGGAGTCACATGATCACTCCTGAAGCGAAAATGACCGGAATCTCCCGCCGCATGATTTCGGCAAAGGCCGAGCAGTTCACCGAATCCGTCATTCGCGAAATGACCCGACTGGCGATGAAGCACAACGCCGTCAATCTTTCGCAAGGTTTTCCCGATTTTGCCGCTCCCGAAGCCGTAAAGGAAGCCGCGCGCCAGGCCATCTCCGACGACATCAACCAGTACGCCATCACCTGGGGTGCCAAGCCGCTGCGCGACGCGATCATCGAAAAATTCGAAAGGACCCAATCCGATCGTTACGATCCTGAACGCGAAATCACCATCTGTTGCGGCTCCACCGAAGCCATGATGTCGGCCATGATGGCCATCATTAATCCCGGCGACGAAGTCGTCGTCTTCGAGCCCTTCTACGAAAATTACGGTCCCGACGCGATTCTTTCCGGTGCTTCGCCACGCTTTGTGCGTATGAAGCCTCCCTCAGAGGAAAATCCCGATTGGTCCTTCGACAAGAACGAACTTGCCGCCGCCTTCGGCCCCAACACCAAAGCCATCATTCTGAACACGCCAAACAATCCGACCGGAAAAGTTTTCTCGCGTGCCGAACTCGAATTCATTCGCGATCTCTGTGTCCGTTGGAACGCCTACTGCATCACCGATGAGATTTACGAGCACATCCTCTATGATGGCGCTCAGCACATCTCGATGGCTCAGCTCGACGGCATGCGTGACCGTACCATCGTTATCAACGGCATGTCGAAAACCTATAGCGTGACTGGCTGGCGCGTTGGCTGGGCGCTCGCCCCTCCCGAACCGACGCAAGCGATTCGCAAGGTTCACGATTTTCTAACCGTTGGCGCCGCCGCTCCGCTTCAACAAGCTGGAGCCAGCGCGCTGCACTCTCCGCAGTCTTACTACGACGGCCTCGCAGTTACGTACGCGAAAAAGCGCGAACGGCTGCTGGAAATTCTCGAAGCCGCGGACTTTATCGTTTATAAGCCCCGGGGCGCGTATTACATCATGACCGACATCTCGCGCTTCGATTTTCCGGCCAATGACCAGCGCTTCGCATCGCGTTCGAAGGACGTGGCCTTCGCGAAATATCTCGTGCAGGAAATTGGAGTCGCCTGTGTGCCGGGCTCGAGCTTCTACAATGATCCCCAGGACGGAGCCTCCCAGGTTCGCTTTACCTTTTGCAAAAAGGAGGAAACATTGGCCGCGGCGGAAAAACGATTTGCGAAACTGAAGTTGTAATGCGCTAGAAATATTTCAGCGGTATGAAGAATTCATCGGACGGAATCTCAAGAAATCGCAATGAGCGAGGCAACTTTTTCATTCCCGCTTTGGCTAATCCTCTTTATGGTCGCGGGATTTCTTTTGTTTATCTTGAAAATATCTTCCCGAGAGAAATCTCCGGGTAAAGAATCAAAGCGAATTGTTTCGCTGCGGCTATTCCTGATAATCGCGATTATCTTGATTGTGCTGTCCGGAGTGGTTCACTTTTACCACTGGGCGCAGCCATACTAACCTCCGGTAACCTATTGAAACTACAGATGTTAAAGATGGGGTAGGGAACTGACGGTCGGTTGCCCTGTGGTGGTTAGCCCCCTACCCCGCGAGTGGTCTTGCTTGATAGACGAGCTCGCCCGCGAAAAGGTTTCGCGAAGTTTCAAAAATAATTTGAAATGTAACAACCGCAGTTCAATTAAGTTCGACGGTATCCAGATATCGCGCAATCGATACGTCCCAGTGATATTTATCCTTAATTGCCGCTTGCAATGATTGTGCTGCCGCGGGTTCGCCGTGGGTGAGCCACGTTTTCTTTGGCGGCTCGTTCAATCCACCCAACCATCGCAGCAATTCGCTTTTCCCCGCGTGAGCCGAGAGTTGTCCCATGGTGATAATTTCCGCGTTCACTGGAACCGACTGTCCGAACAGATGCAGCAACTTTGCGCCTTCTTGCAGTGCTCGTCCTCGCGTACCTTCTGCCTGAAATCCGGCAAGCAGTACCGCATTTTTCGCGTCTGGCAACCGTTGCAATAAATGATGAAGCACGCGGCCGCCGGTCACCATCCCGCTGGCCGAAATGATGATGCACGCCGTTCTCACGTTGTTGATTGCCTTGGATTCTTCCACGGTACGTGTCAGGTGGAATTCGTGCACGTTCAGTGGGTCACGGTCGCCGCTGCTTTCCAGCTTTGCAAAATGCAGATCGTGGTCGTCCTTATATTTCACATATAAATCGGTGGTGCTCAAAGCCATCGGGCTGTCGACGTAAACCGGAACGTGCGGGATTCGATTTTCGTCTTCGAGCTGGCGAAGCAAATACATAAACGTCTGCGTGCGGCCAATCGCAAACGCCGGAATCACCAGCGCGCCGCCCCGCTTGGCCACACGGTTCACCACCTCGGCAATCGCGGCCGCCGGATCTCCCGGTTCGTGTTCGCGATCACCATAGGTCGACTCGCACAGCAACACGTCGGCCTTCGGCGGCGTAGCCGGGTCATTCAAAATGGGCTGATCGTAGCGTCCGATGTCGCCCGAGAATACGACGACGGTTTTCTTGCCGTTTTCCGCGATGGTCAGTGCCAAGCTGGTTGAACCAAGGATGTGTCCAGCATCATAAGCCTCGAAATGAAATTCCGGAGAAATATCAAATCCGCCACTACGCGGAATTGGTCTCAACATCTTGAGCGTCGGCTCGACGTCTTCCGACGTGTACAGAGGTGGCCGGTCCCCTGGATTGCTGTGCTTGGATCCGCGTTGAGCACGGTCGGCATCTTCTTCCTGAAGGTGTGCCGAATCTTTCAATGAAATCGTCGCCAGGTCGATCGTAGCGGGATTCGCATAAATAGAACCTTTGTACCCGTCGCGCACCAAGCACGGCAGCCAACCCACATGATCCAGGTGCGCGTGCGTTAGGACACAGTAGTCAATCGTTCCGGGATCAAGCGGAAGCGGTTTAAAATTGCGCGCACTCAGTTCCGGCGAGCCTTGGAAAATGCCGCAGTCGAGCAACAACTTTTTGCCCCCCGCCTCCACCAAATATTTCGATCCCGTAACCGTTCCCGCAGCGCCCAAAAACGTTAGCTTCGCCATTGGTATCCTTCTGAGATTGCCGACGAAAGACGTTACTCCATCCGCTGCTGAAAGCAAAACGCACCGAACAGCTCGCCGTAAACAAAAAGAGGCGAACCCTGTAGTTCGCCTCTCGTTGAGTTTTTCGATTTACAACTTATGACAACGCTCCTCAATCAGCCGCCGAAGCTTGCGACTTGCTGATGACCGCGTTGATGTCCAGCCCAAGTCCCTTCGCCACGCCGGTACCGTATGCAGGGTCGGCCTTGTAAAAATGCTGAACCTGCAATTCCTGGATCCGCTTCGGAGTATTGCCCAGGCTGCCTACAATGTTATGGATAAGCCGCTCCTTCGCGTCCGCCGCCATCAAGCGGAACAGATTTCCCGGCTGCGTGTAGTAGTCGCTGTCCGAACGGTGATCGTGCCGTGCAACCGTTCCGCTCACTGGCATCGCACGCTCGGTGTATTTCTTATCCTGCGTCGGTCCGCCAAAACTGTTTGGTTCGTAGTTAACGGACTTTCCGCCGTTTTCGTCAAAGCGCGTCGTGCCATCGCGATGGTACGTGTGATACGGGCACTGCGGCTTGTTCACCGGCAGCGCATCGTAATTTACTCCCAGGCGATAGCGATGGGCGTCCGGATACGAAATCAGACGGGCTTGCAGCATCTTGTCCGGCGAATAGCCCATCCCCGGCACGATGTTGCGCGGCTCGAACGCCGCCTGCTCCACTTCTGCAAAATAGTTCACGGGATTGCGGTTCAACTCCAGTTCGCCGACTTCGTGCAGCGGATAATCCTTATGCGGCCACACTTTCGTCAGGTCGAACGGATTGATGTGATACGTCGCTGCTTCTTTCTCGGGCATGATCTGGACGGAAACCTTCCACTTCGGGAAGTCGCCCCTCTCGATCGCGCTGAATAAATCACGCTGCGCATAGTCTGGATCCTTGCCGCGCATTGCTTCCGCCGACTCCGCATTGAAGTTCTTGATGCCCTGCTTGGTCTTGAAATGCCATTTCACATAGAAGAGTTCGTTCTTGTCGTTGATCAGACTGAACGTATGGCTGCTGAAGCCGTCCATGTGCCGGTAGCCGTCGGGAGTTCCGCGGTCGGAGAAGAGAATCGTCACCTGATGAAGCGATTCCGGCGACAGCGACCAGAAATCCCACATCATCGTCGGCGATTTCAGATTCGTTTCCGGATCGCGCTTCTGCGTGTGAATAAAATCGCCAAACTTCAGCGGATCACGAATGAAAAATACCGGGGTGTTGTTGCCGGTCATGTCCCAATTGCCTTCTTCTGTATAGAACTTCAGTGCGAAGCCGCGTGGATCGCGCTCGGTGTCAGCCGATCCCTTTTCGCCGCCGACCGTTGAAAACCGCAGGAACGTCGGCGTCTTCTTTCCGACCGTGTCGAACAGCTTCGCCGTCGTATATTTCTTGATCTCATTGCCGGTACAAACAAAATGTCCGTACGCGCCCGAACCCTTCGCGTGTACGACGCGCTCCGGTATGCGCTCCCGATTAAAGTGCGCCATCTTCTCAAAGAGCAAATAGTCTTCAAATACTACGGGCCCGCGCGGGCCGACTGTCAACGAATTCTGGTTGTCGCCGACGGGACGTCCTGCGTCCGTCGTCATTACCTGTTTTTTCTCTTCAGCCATCGAATCCTCCCGACATTTCTCAATCGCGTTGCGCTTTTTCGAACCCGTTCACGCGAACCTCGCGCCCGTGCGCAAATTTACGCAACACAACTATCCTAGACCCCGTGCGACCTATTGTTCCAATATCTAGTTCGGATACAATGGATAGGCATAGCCTATACGGATTCGCGCGACTCATAGCCGTGTCGAGCTTCAGTTTTATAGAGTCGGTCACGTATTTGTAGGGCCCGCCTTCTGAGGCGGGCCAATTTTTGCGCAAAACCAAGCCATGGAACTCCACCAACTTCGCTACTTCTGCGCAGTCGCCGAATCCGGCAGCTTCTCCCGCGGCGCTGAGCATTCCCACGTGTCTCAGCCTTCACTCTCTCAGCAAATCCTCAAGCTCGAGGCCGAACTCGGCGCACGCCTCTTCGACCGTCTCGGGCGCTCGGTCCGCCTTACTGAAGTTGGCAAGACTTTCCTGCCGCGCGCCCGCGCCGTTCTCCGTGAACTCGAAGCGGCTCGCGGCGACGTCGTTGAAAGCAAGGACTCCATCTCCGGCCAAGTCGTTGTCGGCGTCATTCCCACTGTTGCTCCCTATTTTCTCCCGCCGGTGCTCGCCGCATTTTCCAAAAAATATTCGGAATCCGCCGTCATCGTGGTCGAAGAAATCACTCCGCTTCTCCTCGAACGCCTGCGGACCGGCTCCGTCGACATCGCCATCCTCGCTTTGCCCGTTCGCGGCCACGAATTTGACTCGCTCCCACTGCTCACAGAACCACTCTTCGCCGCGCTCCCCAAAAAGCATCGTCTGGCGCGGCGCGCTGCGATCTCGCTCCGCGATCTTCGCAAAGAACCGTTTCTGTTGCTTCGCGATGGCCACTGCTTCCGCGAAAATGCCGTGGCCGCCTGCGATCGCGCTCGCGTCTCGCCTCAAGTCGTATTTGAAAGCGGGCAATTCTCCAGTTTGCTGGGCCTCGTCGGCTCGGGCATGGGCGTCTCGCTTGTGCCGTCCATGGCCGTCGATCGTCGCTCCCAGGTTCGCTTCGTCCGAATTTCGGACCCCGGAGCTACTCGCACTATTGGGGCGATCTCGCTCCGCGGCCGTTCTCTCTCCCGCGCACATCAGGCATTCCTTTCCACTCTTCGTCAATCCGGCTAACGCAAAGTCAGCGCAACGCGCGGCAACAGCATGCATCGAACACCCGCACCAACGGTGATACACTCCTAGCGCTTTCAATCGTAAATATTTTTCATCGGCCAACGCATGCCACACTCCCTAATCTACCGCGACATCGCCATGGTTTTTGCCGCAGCCTTCATTTGCGGCATGATCGCCTGGCGCCTCCGTCAGCCCATTCTTCTCGGCTACGTGCTCGCCGGACTCATCCTCAGCCCGCTCACCCCCGGCCCACGCGTCCATGACGTCCACATTTTCGAAACCATGGCCGAAATTGGCGTCATTCTGCTGATGTTTTCGGTCGGCATCGAATTCTCCATCCCCGAACTGCTGAAAGTGAAGTGGGTCGCGCTTCTCGGCGCACCACTGGGCATCTGCCTCTCCGTTGGTATTGGAGTGGGCGCCGGATCGCTGCTGGGCTGGCCTCTCCTGCAAGGTATCGCCGTTGGCTGCATCATTTCCGTCGCCAGCACCATGGTCATGATGCGACTACTGATGGACCGAGGAGAACTGTCGGCTGAAGCCGGCCGCGTCATGATCACGCTCACACTCGTCGAAGATCTCGCCGTCGTCGTCCTCACCATTCTTCTTCCTAGCCTCAACGCTGCAGGCGCCAGTTACGGCGAAGTCGCCTGGAAAATCGGCCGCGCGCTACTTTTGCTGATACCCATCGTCTTCGCCGGATGGAAAATCGTTCCGCGCCTGCTGCTCCGTATCGAACGCACCTGTAACGACGAAATCTCGCTGCTCCTAGCGCTCACCATTTGCCTCGTCGTCGCGGCACTCACTGAATTTATCGGCCTCTCGCTCGCTCTCGGCGCCTTCGTCGCGGGACTTATCCTTGGTAACTCCACCTTCGTTCACAAACTCGAAAAGCAAACGCTCCCGCTCCGCGACGCCTTCGTCGCGCTTTTTTTCGTCACCATCGGCATGTTGATTGACCCTTCGACTTGGCTTTCTTCTTGGCAACTCGTATTAGTGCTCGTCGTGATGATTATTATCGGAAAATTTGGCATCTGGTTCGGCGTTACTCGCCTCTTCGGCTACTCTTGGGACACCGCAAAACGCGTTGGCATCGGGCTGACGCAAATTGGAGAATTCTCGTTCATCCTCGCGCAAGTCTCTCTCACGGCCGGACTCATCTCCCGCGACATCTACAACGCCACCCTCGTCGCGTCACTCGTCACCATTCTCGCCAACGCCACTTTCTTCAAGTTCCTCTCGCCCGCCCCCGGTGCCTCAGCCCCAGCCAAAACTTGAGGGTTTCAGAGCAGCCATTCGAGTTTCGCGACTACAATCAAAAAACTTTTCCTCGCACGCTCAATCTCCTATATATCCATAACAAGTTCATAGTCAGTACGGAGGAAAACGGAAATGTGTTGCCGCCAGGCCAGCTTGCTTGAGCTCGTGTGTCTCGTAGTGCTTGCTGTTCTATCCAGTCCGTCAAACTCCTACGCGCAAGATCCCGTTCCTCCCACAAAAACCTCTGCAACTGCTTCTTCCGACGACACCTACAATGCTCAGCGCAAATTCGCGCTGGACCTCTTTCAACAGAATCACCATCTCGAAGCCCTGCCAATATTTCAGCAACTTGCAAAGCAAAAGCCCGACGACAACGCGGTCATCTTTGGTTGGGGCGCATGCTTGCTCGATCATTCCGCGACACTGACCGACGATCAGGCTGCCAAGGAGGAACGCATTCAGGCTCGGAAGCTGCTCGTGCGCGCGAAAGAACTCGGCAATAAGAACCAGCTATTGCTGAACCTCCTGGAAATGCTTCCGGAGGATGGCGGGCTGGTTTTCGACAAAAACACCGAAGTGGACAAAGCAATTCGCGACGGCGAAGCTGCATTCGCCAAGAACGACTACGACACTGCGATCGTCGCCTACTCACGTGCTTATACGCTCGATCCGAAGCAGTACCATGCAATTCTTTTTATCGGCGACGCCTATTTCTCGAAAAAAGATTTTTCGAACGCCACGGTTTGGTATGACCGAGCAATTCAGCTCGATCCAAACATCGATACGGCTTATCGCTACGAAGCCGATATGCTCATAAAAAACGGCGAAATGGAAAAAGCCCGCACCCGCGCCATTCAGGCCGTCATTGCCGTTCCGTACAGCAACGTAACCTGGCGTTCGCTCATCGCCTGGGCGGACGCCAACCACGTCAAGCTCACTCCAGTCCGCATCAACGCCGCGAACGGAGCTAGCGCCGCCGCCGACGAACACATCAAGATCACGATTGATCCGTCCAAGGGCACCGATTCCAGCTCCGTTTGGCTGGGCTACCAGATGAGCCGCGCTCTGTGGCAGATGGAAAAGTTCAAGAAAACATTTCCGTCCGAAACGCAATACAGACATAGCCTCGCAGAAGAAGCGGACTCCTTAAGAGCGGCTGCTAGCGTCGCCGAAAGTAACTCCAAAAAATCGAAGAATGTTGCCACCGCCGATCCCGATATCGCACTCCTGATCCGAATCTACGACGCAAAAATGATCGAGCCCTACGTGCTGCTGAGCGCGCCCGACCAGGGCATCGCCGCTGACTACGTCGCCTATCGCGAGCGGCACCGTGAGCAGCTCGAACAATACCTCTCGCAATTCATCGTTCCGGCCGCTCCCGCGCCAGCGAAGCACTGAGTTCTGGCAGGCGCAAACCGGCTCAGATTGTCACAATTTTTTCGAAGTCGAACTCATTAGCCACCTCTCGCTGATTCCTGTATCTTCAGAAATTAACGCGGAGGCAACGGCGATGCAGCCGACCAACTGGGTATCTGAAGTTGAATTGGTATTGCTCCTTCTTCTCTTGTTTGTAGTGGTATTCGCATGGCTCGCCAGCAAACTCCAAACGCCGTACCCCATCGTCCTGGTCGTCGCTGGCCTTCTCCTCAGCTTCATTCCCGGGATTCCGAAAATTTCGCTTAACCCGAGCATCGTCTTTCTCGTCGTCCTTCCCCCACTTCTTTATGCGGCGGCTTGGGTTACTCCGTGGCGCGAATTCAAATTCAACTTTGCCAGTATTTTCATGCTCGCAGTCGGCCTGGTCGGCTTTACGGTTTTCGGTGTCGCGGAGACGTCCCGCTGGCTTTTCGCTGGCTTCGATCTTCGCCTCGGTCTGGTACTCGGCGCCGTCGTCGCCACCACCGACGCCATAGCCGCCAGTTCCATCGCTCGACGCATCGGTTTACCGCAGCGTATCGTCGACCTTCTTGAAGGCGAAAGCCTAGTCAACGACGCCAGCGGTCTCCTCGCGCTGGATTTCGCCCTGGCCATGGTTGTGCAAAATCACGCACCTACTTTTGGCGAAGGCGTCTCGCGCATGGCCTTTCTGACTGGAGTTGGTATCGCAGTCGGACTGCTCATCGCCGTTATTGCGGAATGGTTCGAACATCAGATCGACGACGGCCCCATCGAACTCGTCCTAAGCATTCTTATCCCTTACGCCGCATATCTAGCGGCCGAAAGCATCCGCGCGTCCGGTGTACTCGCCGTCGTGACCTGTGGCCTCTACCTCAGTCACAAGAGTCCGCACTTCTTTTCGCCCAATGTCCGAATGCAGATTTGGGCCGCCTGGGACGCGATCAGCTTCGTTCTCAACGGTCTCGTCTTCATTTTGATCGGCCTCCAGCTTCCATTCGTCCTCGCAGGCATTCACGAATACAGTCTCCGCCAGCTCTTGCTCTACGGCGCGCTCTTCAGTGGCCTGGTCATTCTGCTCCGCCTCATCTGGATGTTCCCCGGCGCAAAAATTGCCAATCTCATACGCAGGAAAATTCTTCATCAGGATGTCCAGATTCCTTCGGCCCGTCAGATTTTCGTCGTCGGTTGGACTGGCATGCGCGGAGTCGTCGCCCTCGCCGCCGCCATCTCGCTTCCGGAAAAGCTTGCGAACGGCGCGGACTTTCCCCAGCGCAACCTCATCATCTTCCTGACCTTCAGCGTCATTCTGTTTACGCTCGTCGTACAGGGCCTCACGCTTCCTCCTTTGATCCGTGCTCTTGGCCTCGCCGGCTTGGCCGAACGCAACCTCGAAGAAGATGATGCTCGCCGCGCCATGATCGAAGCTGCACTCCAGAGCCTCAAAGTGGAAAGGGAGCAAGACGGCAAGGAATTCGAAGATGTCTACGAGGAAATTGAAGAGCACTATCGCCACCGCTTAGGCGCTCTTCGCGAGGATGAACAAGAAGAAGCAGCGGCCGCAGGCGCTGCGCACTCCGCTCGCTACAGGCAGCTTCTGCAAGAATTGCTGGTCATCGAGCGCCGGACGGCTGTTCACCTTCGCAATCAGGGCCGGCTCAATGACGAAGTTTTCCGCCGCATCGAACACGAACTTGACCTCGGCGAGCTGAAACTTGCAATCATGTCGTAGCTATCGTCTCTAGATGCTGCAGGACCTTCCCGACTGTTGAAGTCGCTTCCGGCGTATCTTCCTGTGGTAAACTGGAGGCATTCGGTGGGGCCGTGGCGCAGCTGGGAGCGCGCCTCGATGGCATCGAGGAGGTCGTGGGTTCGAACCCCATCGGCTCCACCAAAAATCGCTCTTTCGTGCAACCCCACGCCCGCTTTACAAGTCTTATCAATTGAGTCCAAACTGAAGTCACGATACCGTTTGCAAGATGCCTAAAATGAACCTCACTACATCCATTTTCGACTGGCCGGTCTTGCAGGATCGCAAAACGAAGAACGGTTTGCGATTCGCGTTTGCGCTCCTTTTGATCGTGCTACCCGCTCAAAGTCAGCAACAAGGTCCGATCGGTCCTCCGCCGTCCTCCAGCTCTTCGAGTTCCGGATCTCGTCCGTTGAGCACTGCCACCATCAACGCCAACGCCGCCAGAGTCGCCGTTCACACGGAAGAAGAAATCACCAACGAACCGCCTTCGATTCCCGTCGATCAGATTATTCAGAAATTTTCTCAGCACGAGTCTGAATTCCGCAAAGAACGCGACAACTACACCTACACCCAAACTTTTGTCATGCAGACAGTGGATATGGACGGTCAGCCCGATGGCGAATATCGCCTCACCAGCGATATTCTTTTCACACCCGACGGCAAGCGCTACGAACACGTAACCTACGCGCCGCAGCCCACGCTCACCAGGCTCGGAATGACCAAACAGGATCTGGACGACCTCAAGAATATTCAGCCCTTCGTTCTGACCGTTGAGGACTTGCCCAAATACAACGTCACCTACGTCGGTCGGCAGGTCATCGATGAACTTCACACTTATGTTTTCGACGTTGGCCCGAAAAAGATGGAGAAAGATCAGCGCTACTTCCAAGGCCGGGTTTGGGTGGACGACAAGGACTTACAAATCGTAAAGAGCTACGGTAAAGCGGTTCCGGACATCATTAAAAAGAACAATGAAAACATTTTTCCCCACTTCGAGACGTTTCGCGAAAATATCACTGGCCCTTACTGGTTTCCCACGTATACGCACGCCGATGACACGTTGGGTTTCAGCACGGGCGGTATCCATATGCGTATGACTGTGAAATACGCAAACTACAAGCGATTCGGTTCCACGCACAAGATTGGCGAAGCTACCGAAGTCAAACCCTAAAGTCTGAAAAAACCAAAAACCGCCTTCAGCTATACTCCATCGGTGACAAGCACTCACCTTATTACGCGCGCACTCGCTGCACTTTTTGCAGTTCTTATACTCACCTATATTGCCGACTACCTGATCCTGCGCATCCGGCTGCTTCATCCCTCACCTACGAGCCCGCTCGAAACAATGACTCGCACTCGAGTGCTCGCAATCCCGATGAAGAATGGAAAATATGAATTTCAGATTGACGAACAGAATCCGCACGAAACGCTAACTTGCGTCCACGCGCTTTTTCCACATTTTGCCAATGAGCCTTGCTGGTATTTGAAACCGCGTTTGAAAGAACCGATTAAGGTAAACTGAAGTCGCGCTCTGCTGTCACGGCAAGCTTGTCCGCTATCTCAACTGTATTTTTCTGCGGTGCGCGCTGGAATTAGCACAATCAGCGTGTAAACCCCCAGTGCGATGCCGATTGGCATTTCCGTCAGAGCCAGCAAGCTGGCGACAATCAGCATCGAGCGGCCGGACCCGGAATTTCCCATGCTCAGAACGCCGCCCAAAATTCCCAATATTCCGCACGCGAACGAAATCAGGATGAAGAATGTGTAGGCCCCGTGAAAAAACGCCATCAGCGGTTGGTAATCAGCAACGCGAGTCAGCAGCGCACCAAACATGACAGTCGCCGTCGGCGCGAATAAAAATTGCACTATACCCAGGCACACGCGAACCATGCCATAAGCAATCCAAAGGATCCCTAGCGTTTTCATGAAATGTCCGTGGGTGATTCCAGGAATAAAACAGGGAAGAAGAGGAAAAAACGTCCCAGCCCTGAGATCCCGATCGCTCGGGATTTTCCGCCTTTTCTCTTCTTTCCCCGATTGAAAGCAAGGCAAGCCTTGCTTCCAGCGAAAGGATGACGGAATCTCGAGGCCCCTTCTATTGGGGAGTTCCTGTATTCGAATGACGCCGGGTCCCTTCCTTTGGGGCAGCCTTCTGGTGTGCTTCTAGAGCAGCATCCAGGTCGCGTTTTTCGTCCGCGCTTAGTCTTCGGGCCACTCCTTTGGGCAGGTCACCGAGTTTGAGCGGTCCAATCGACACTCGCACCAGCCGCAATACCTCGACTCCTCGTGACTCCAGCATCCTCCGTATCTGCCGGTTCTTGCCCTCATCGAGCACTACCTCAATCCAGGAGTTTTTCCCGCCTTCGCGTATCAATCTGGCACTCTTCGCCTGCAAACTCTCGCCGTCGGCGCAACGAAGGCCCTTCACCAGCGCTTCTAGCAGCGCTCCATCCGCCAACGCTCCGATCTGCACGTGATAGGTCTTGTCGAGGTGCGATTCCGGCGCCGTAATCCGAGCTGCCCACTCCGAGTCGTTTGTGAACAGCAGCAACCCTTCGCTCGCCTTGTCGAGCCGTCCTACTGGCCCCATCCACGGCAATCCGTCCGGCAATTTCGTGTAAACCGTTTCCCGTCCGCTTTCATCGTCCGTTGTGGTCACTAGCCCGTGCGGCTTGTTCAGCATCCAATAAATTCTTTCTGTCTGAGCAACCGCTACTCCATCCACCTCGATTCGGTCCTTTCCCATTCGCACTGGCGCTTCTGAATTTCGAGTGCCGTTTCCATTCAGCCTCACTCGCCCCGCTGCTATCAATCCGCAGGCTCTAGTCCGCGAACAGAATCCCATCTTCGAAAGCGCCCGCGCCAGTCCCACGCGAGCCCCGCCGCTCCAGCCCCTTCCCCCAACCTGACGTCTACCCTTCTTCACTCGTCAATTATAGCGGCGAGCTTGCTCACCCACGGCAAAGACCGTCGTCCAAAGAACTACGAAGATTTTCGTTGACATTACGAAATTGTTCGTAGTAAGGTGCCTTTCATGAATGACACATCTCTTCAAAAACCAACCGCCTCCGAGCTACAAATCCTTCAAGTGCTCTGGGAACGTGGGCCTTCCACAGTCCGCGAGGTTCACGACGCCCTGCAGGAAGAGAAGGCGCTGGGCTACACCACCGTACTCAAACTGATGCAGATTATGACCTCCAAGGGCCTGGTCCGGCGCAATGAGGAGCAGCGCGCGCACGTTTACGAAGCGCAGCAGCCCGCGGAAAAGACCAAGCGCCAATTCGCCAACGACGTTCTGCAGCGCGTCTTTGATGGTTCTGCGAAAGAGCTGATGATGCACGCACTCGCCGGCCGCCGTAGTTCGAAGAACGAAATTGAAGAACTTCGCAATCTCCTCGACGAATACGAAAGGAAGATCTAATGAACGCCTTTGCCAGCTGGTTCACACCAGACGTTCTCCGCACGCTGGGCCTTTCGTTGCTCCACTTCTTGTGGCAAGGCGCCGCCATCGCGGCTCTCGCGGCTGTCGGATTCGCTGTCTCTCGGAAAGCTTCTGCTCGTTACGCGATCGGTGTTTTCTCGCTGGCACTGATGATCGCTGCCCCGGTGGTCACATTTTTCGTTTTGCATCAATCGTCGACAGTATTTAGCGCTTCGGAAAACGCCGTCGCGCCAGCAGCCGTTCCCGTCGCTCACGCTGTGAGAGCAGCCGCTGCGCGAGCCGCAGACGTCGCCAGCCGGTCCAATACTGTGTCCATCAACGCTCTGACCTGGTTCGTCGAACTCTGGTTCGTTGGCGTTATTCTCTTCAGCCTGCGCACAGCGGGTGGATTTTTCTTGATAGCTCGCCTGCGCCGCCGCGACGCCAAGCCGCTTCGCTCAGAGTTGCTTGCGCTCTGCCGCGAAATGCAAAATCGCTTGGGGATCGCGCGAGCCATCCGGTTCTGTGAGTCGCTTCAGCTTGACGCCCCGGCGGTCGTCGGATGGTTCAAGCCCGTGGTGCTGCTTCCGATAGCGGCGCTCACTGGGCTTACCGAACTCCAACTCCGTGCAGTAATTGCCCACGAACTTGCGCACATCCGGCGCTTCGACTCGTTCTTCAATCTTTTCCAAGTTATCGGTGAAAGCTTGCTCTTTTACCATCCAGCAGTCTGGTGGCTGAACAAGCGCATTCGAACGGAGCGTGAAAATTGCTGCGATGACGTTGCGCTCGCCGTTTGCGGCAATCCCGCCGAATACGCTCGCGCTCTGGCACAGATGGAAGAAGGTAGGGTCGCTCCGTCCTTTGCGATGGCCGCCAATCGTGGTCCGCTGGCGTCTCGCGTCGCTCGTCTTCTCGGGATCACGGAGAAGGGAAGCACCCTCCGCAACGCCGGCGTCGCCTTTGGCGTGCTCTGTATCGCCGCTGCCCTCGTTGCCGGAAACGCGCTTTTCGGACTCGTTCGCAGCGCGTCCGCGCATTCTCCAAAGGCAGCACAAACCTCCGTCACATCGTATGTGAAAGCTGACGGCACCATCGTCATCACCGCGCCTCGCCCTCACCTAAACGTAAAAACAAATGCCGCCGCACAAACTAGCGTCACAACGGAAACCAATCTTAACGCCCACCCGGTAATCGCCGCGACTCCAGCGCCGCAGGCCGAGCCCACACCATTCACAGCCGCGGTGCCCTTCGTCTCTTTCGTTTTCGGTCAATCGCAAGCATCAAACCCGAACCCCAACCCGACGCCCAAGGGTCAGTCCTACATCGACGCCATGAAAGCCGAGGGCTTCAACGACCTCGATGCCGATGACCTCATCTCCATGAAAGTTCAGGGTGTCACGCCGCAATACATTCACGAGATTCGCGCCGAAGGCCTTAAGCCTTCCGTCGATGAACTAGTCGGCATGAAGGTGCAGGGCATCACCCCCGAATACATCCGCCAGATTCGCGCCATGAATTTCAAAGTCGATGCGGATTCCATCATCGGCATGAAGGTCCAAGGCATCACGCCGGAATACGTGGACGCCATGCGCAAGCTCGGTTTCAATCCCGATGCCGACGAAATCATTGGAATGAAAGTGCAGGGAATTACTCCCGAATACGTAGAGGGCCTTCGCAAACTCGGATTCAAACCGGATGCCGATCAGGTCATTGGCATGAAGGTTCAAGGAATTACTCCCGAATACGTGGATTCCATGCGCAAGCTCGGCTTTCAGCCAGACGCCGATGAAATCATCGGTATGAAAGTTCAAGGCGTCACACCCGAATATGTCCAGCAGTTGAAAGATCTTGGCCTCAGCCCGAACACGGATGATGTCGTCAGCTTCAAAGTCCAAGGCATCAACGCTGACTACGTCCAAAGCATTCGCGCCACCGGCCTCAATCCGAACGCCGATGAACTCGTCTCGCTCAAAGTCCAAGGTGTCACGTCCGACTACATCAAAAGCCTGCAAGCCGCAGGCTTCAAGCCCGACGCCGACGAAGTGGTTGGCGCAAAGGTGATGGGCATTACGCCGCAGTTCATCGAAATGGCCCGCAGCAAAGGGTTTAAGAATCTCGATTTGGATAAATTGATCCAGCTCAAGAACGCAAACATCCTGGAGTAATCGCAGTAAGTTGCGCCGCCCTTTTCGAGGCGAGTCGCGCAGTTCGCAACGTCGATAGCAGCCAGCCATTTCGGCGGATTGCTACAGGTGTGCTGCAAAGGTTTGCGTCGCTCGAGAGTAGTTCGCGGTCGATTTTGTCGAGGCTCCGGTCGGGTCGGAATCGCGGTTCGCAACGGATTTTCCAGCGACCGGCCCGTTCGGAGGAATTTCTCCTGCTGTTGTAGGGGCCAGCTTCCGACGCGGGCCGGTTGCGATCGAAATCGATGCCGCCAGTTGGATGCCGGCGTCGGGAAAGTCGCCCGGAATTTCTGTTTCAAGAGGTTTGCTATGGAGGACTCAACCGCTATGAATCGCCGTCATGCATTAATCGCTTACATTCTCGTCGCCAGCACCCTGCTCCTGGCGCTCATCTCACGCGCTGCCGAAGTTCGTCAAGGCAGCTGGACCATCATGCACAGCGACGAACCGGGAAAAGTCGAGTTCGCGCTGATGTACCACGACCGCCATAACAATTCGAATCACCAATCCGATTGGCCAGCCTCCGATTTCAAGGGCGTCGATTTTTCCAAAGCTGGCAAACAGGACGTCAAATTTTCAATCGCTCGCGATGCCGGTCGTTTCGACTGCGAAGGCTACCTCAATAACGGCGAGGGCGCCGGCATCTTCCACTTTACGCCGGACGCCAATTACGTCTCGCAAATGTCCGCGCTCGGCTTTACCGGAATTGATTCCGAAAAACAGATGTCCATGGCCACTCTCGACGTTTCCATCGCGTTCGCAAAAGAAATCAAATCGATGAACGTCCACGGACTCGACACTGACAAACTCATCGCTTTCCGCATCTTCAATGTGAATCGCGAATTCATTGAGAACATGCGCAAAGTAGGAATGACCGCCACCGACGCCGACAAACTGGTGGCCTTTCGCATTCACGGCGTGAACCCTGAAATGGTCTCGTACTTCAAAGCTGCTGGTTATTCGCCGGACGAGGACAAACTCATCGCTATGCGCATTCATGGCGTCTCCGCCGATTTCATGCAGAATCTGAAGAAAGACGGCTACGACCATGTGGATCTCGACCAACTCATCTCGTTCCGCATCCATGGCGTCTCGCCAGAATTCATCGAGAAGATCCAGACGCTCGGCTACAAGCATCCTGAACCCGACCAGCTTGTCACCATGCGCATTCACGGCGTCTCGCCCGAATTTATTTCTGATATGAAAGCGCGCGGCATGAAGGATCTCACCATCGATCAGCTTGTGAGTATGCGCATCCACGGCATCGATTGAGTTTTAACGATCTCTGGAGCCCGTCACACACACCGGGCCAGAGGAGAAGCCTTGGCGCTTCTCGTTTGCTCCACTGGGGCGCGGCTCCATGCCTGCCAGTCTAGGTTTCGCGCCCCGTTTTATTCTCGCAGCTTGCTCATGCCTCTTTTTCGCGGCGCGGGCAGACACCACAATTAACCGTATGGTATTTTATTTCTTCCCGTCGTTTAGCGGGCCGCTTCATGAAATTTGCCAAAATTGTTTTTTACATCGCCGGCATCTGGGGCCTTCTCATTCTCACCCCGCTGTATTTCATTTTTGATTTGATCGGCAAGAATGATCCTCCCCCGATCACTCACCCTGCTTTTTATTACGGTTTTGTTGGTGTCGCTCTCGTCTGGCAAATCGCTTTCCTCATAGTTGCCCGCGACCCGGTCCGCTTCCGTCCTCTCATGATTCCGGCAATCCTTGAAAAGCTTGTTTACTCCGTTCCGCTCATCATTCTGGTCTTGCAAAGACGCACCAGTCGGAATGATCTCGCCTTTGCCGCAATCGATCTCACGCTTGGCGCTTTTTTCCTTATCGCCTATCTGAAAACGCCAGTTTCCAGAGCGAGCTGAGCCTCCAGTGGGGAAGTCTTTGCCGGCTATACCCCAAATACTTGTAATGCAAGAATTTGCTTCGTGCTAAAACTGCTGTCGGTGCGCTTGGGCCGTCAATACCGACCTGGGGCCGTGGCGCTCTCCGCTGGCAAGTAAGCTAGGAGTCACATGGCAAACAATCGCATCGTCCATTTTGAAATTCCCGCAAACGATCCCAAGGCGCTTACCTATTTTTATTCCGAACTGTTCGGCTGGAAATTCCAGCAGGCTCCCATTCCCGGCGTCGAATATTGGCTCTGCAACACTGGTTCCGGCAGCCCCGGCATTGACGGCGCCGTCATGCAACGAATGAACCCTGGCCAGCCCTGGATGAACTACGTGGACGTTGAAAGCATCGATGCGTCGCTCGAACAAGCCGTCAAACTTGGCGGCAAAGTCGCGCTCCCGAAAACTCCCGTCGCCGAAATGGGATTCGTAGCAGCCGTAATGGATCCGCAGAACAATATCTGCGGCCTTTGGGAAATCACTAAAAAGTAGCGGAAACCCCGCAAAATAAGCAATTTGCACATTGCGAAAAAACCAAACTTTCGTCCTATTCTCGCCCGCCTCCCAATTTCCTACTTTGTAGGCAGGAAAGGGATGCATTTACCATGAAGATCCGCAGCCTCGCCATCTTTCTGCTCCTGGCCTGTGCCTCCTCGGGGCCTGTTTGGGCCAAAGAGCACGAATACCAGACCGCTACCATCGTTCGCGTGGATTCAGCCGCTTGCGGCGCGCAGTCGGCCGGCAATGCCGGCGATTCTCAGGGCGCCGATAGCCATCACAAAAAGTCTCAGTTTTCGCAGTGCCAGGAGTACGTCCTTCAGTCCTATCACGTTATCTTCCGCATCCGCGCCAACAGCGAAAAGCACCCCGCGTTGCTCCCGATCGGCGAAATCGCCCAGTTCCGCGTCGGCAAAGGCAGACTGGTCGTCCGTGTCCCGGATCTTGACCGCAAAGAGCGTGAATACGACGTCATCTCCATCAGCCCGCTCGAAAACGACTCCGCAATAACCGCTACCAAATAGTCGCCGCCGCTGTTCGGATTTCGTGAGGAATTCTCCGAGACCTCTGCCGCCCGCACCGTAATTGCTGTTTAGGCAAAGCAAACCTTAGTCCTATTCCCGCCCACTGCCGAGTTTTCTAAATTTTCAATTCGATGAGGGGCCACCGATGAAATTCCGCACACTCGCAATCTGTTTGCTTTTCGCGACCATTGCGTCCGCAAAGGATCACGACTACCAGAAAGCCACGCTTCTTCGCGCAGACTCCACCGCCTGCAGTGGCCACGCTCAGGACTCGAAGACAGCTTCTTCGCAACTGCCAGCCGTGCCGCAAACTTCCTCGGCAACATCAGCCGACAGCGCGCAAACAAAATCGCAGACGCTCGTCTGCCTGGAATACATCCTGCAGTCCGACACGACTATCTATCGCCTCCGACCGAAAACCGACAAACACCCCGCGTTGCTTCCGGCCGCAGAACTTGCAAAATTCCGCATCACTTACGCCCAGTTCCGCCTCGAAAAAAACAAACTCTTCCTCCGTATCCCCGAACTCGACGATAAAGAGCGCGAATACTCCATCGTCTCCGCCTCTCCCCGCCTAGAAGTCTCCCCCACCCAATCCGCCAGCAAAGACTAAGGGACCAAACGATCGCTCTTGTTGCTCGCTATCGCCTTACTCATATCGCAACGCAATCAGCGGATCGACTTTGGTCGCTCGTCTTGCAGGTACATAACAACCTACCAGCGCCATAACAATCAGCAACATCGTCACGCCGGCAAATGTCCACGGATCAGTCGGAGTCACCCCGAAGAGCATCGACTCAACCATTCGTGTCAGCGCCAGCGCCCCTGCAATCCCCATCACTACGCCCGCCAGAATCGTTCGCAGCCCCTGCCCTAGAATCAGCTTCACAACGTCGCCAGAACGGGCGCCGAGCGCCATCCGCAGCCCGATCTCAGGCGTGCGTCGGCTTACCGAATACGCAATGACGCCAAATATCCCCGTAGTCGCCAGAAGCAGAGCGGTCAGCCCAAAAGTTCCAATCAGCATCACATTGAATTTCCGCGAGCCCAGCGCCGCGGCATAAATCTCTGGAAACGTACGAAACCTCGCTGGAATCTCCGGATTCAACTCCTGCAAAATTTTTCGTGCCGAGTTTGTGACCGCTTGAGTATCCGCGTCGCTCAGCATGGCTAGCGTGACGGCGGAGCGCGGTCGCTGCAGCAGATTCACATAAACGGTAGGTCTTGGAGGCGAGTCCAGCCCGTAAACATGCGTGTCGCCCACAATTCCCACGATGGTAAGCAACCGCAGATCCCCGTCCATGTTTCCGAACTCAATCGTATGGTCAAGCGGGTCTTGATTCGGCCACCGCTCGCGCGCCAGAGACTCGCTGATCACGGCAACATGCGGTGCATTTGCGTCGTCCCGTTGCTCAAAAATCCTTCCCCTGATTAGCGGAATTCTTAGCGCCTCAAAATATCCCGTCGTCGCCACGCAAAAATCGGCAGTTCCGATGCGCTCCTTCTGCTGCAACAGCGGGCCAAAATCATCCGCGCTCTTAGGCACTTCCCTTTGCGTCATCAACAAAAACATGCCATCCGGTAGCCCCCCGTCCATTGGCAGTCCGCTCGTTGCGCCAACTTTTCTCATTTCGGGAATTTGTTTCAGCCGGTCGATCAACTCCGCGAAGAAAATTCCCTGTGCAGACTTGGTCTTCGGATCCTCTACCCACGGTAGAGAAACATCCATCGTCACCACTTTGTCCACGCGAAAACCCGGATTCACTTCCAGCACTTTTATTAAACTCCGTCCGAACAACCCCGCTCCCACCACCAGCACCAGCGTGATGGCAATTTGCGTCGCCACAATCGCGCGTCCCAAGCGTTGGCTCTCTTTCGATCCTGCCTGCCCACGCCCACCCTCCATTAGTGGTTTCCGCAGATCACCCGAAGTCGCGCGCACTGCCGTAAACGCGCCGAGTCCCGTCGCAACCGCTGCCGACACGGCGAGCGCAAACACCAGGACTGGCAGACTGACCGCAACGCTTTCCAGTCGCGGCAAGCTTTCCGGCGCAAGTGCCACCAGCCCTTTCACGCCCCAGACCGCGCCCACCGCTCCTAGTGCGCCGCCTGCCAGCGAAAGCAAAAAAGCTTCGGTAACAAACTGCCGAACCAATCGCCTCCGCATCGCGCCAATGGCGGTGCGAATTGCCAGTTCCTGCCCTCTGGCGGCCGCTTGAGCCAGCAACAGATTCGCCACGTTCGCGCATGCCACCAACAGCAAAAATCCCACGGCAAACAGCAGCACCAGTAGCGCCGGTCGCACTCCGCCGGTGATTGATTTCTGTAGCGGGACGGCAGTCCCATCCTTCAGCAGATAATCGTTTTGCTCGCTAGAGGATTCGTGAATGTGCCGGGCAATTGTGCTGATATCTGAATTCGCTTGTTGCACGGTCACGCCGTCGCGCAGCCGTCCCACGGCCTCGTAATTATGCGAAGTCCTGCTGCTGCTTTCGCCGTCCAGATCAGTCGGAATCCACAAGTCAACATCAGTCGGAAAGCGAAATTCTGCCGGGATTACGCCAATCACCGCATAAACCGCTCCATCAATTTTCAGATGGGCCTGCGAAAGATCCGGCGCTGCCCCCAGATGTGTTTTCCAATACCCGTATCCAACCAGCACCGTACGCTCCGCGCCTTTCTTCGCGTCGCTCGCCGTGAAATCCCTCCCCAGTACCGGCTGAACCTCAAACACTTTCAGGAAATCTGGGGAAACCGCCGACACCTCGCTGCGCGTTGGCTGCCACGCTCCGGAAATGGACGCGACGTTTTCGTGGTACTTTGCGATTGCCTCAAATGTACGGTTCTGGTCGCGGAAGTCGTCGAAGTTCGGATCCGCAAGCCGCGTTGGCCGGCCATTCGACGACACTTCTTGTACTGCCATAATCCTGTTCGCATTTTTGTACGGCAGCGGGCGCAGCAACACTCCATATACCACGCTGAAAATTGCCGTCGTCGCTCCAATTCCCAGAGCCAGAGTTAGGATTACCACCGCTGCAAATCCTGGATTTTTCCTAATCTGCCTCAGTCCATACCGGCAATCCGCCGCCACCGAGCGCAGCCAGTTGCCGGCCTGTACTTCGCGGACCTGCTCTTTCACCTGCTCGATTCCGCCTAGCTCCATCCGGGCGGCTCGCTCCGCTTCGGCGCCATTCATTCCCATCGAAATATTTTCCGCGATGAGCAGTTCCAGGTGACATTGCACTTCCTGGTCGAGATCCGCTTCCACACGCTTCGAGCAAAACAGATTCCGCAGAAAACTTCCGAATCGTGTTGCGAACATGGCTCGCACAGCCTCCCTAAGATGCTTCCAGCGCAAACGCGATCGCCCGTGAAATTCGCTCCCATCGGCTCGTCTCTACTTCAAACTGCCTTCTTCCCGATTTTGTAAGCCGGTAATATTTCGCTCGCCGGTTGTTCTCCGAATCTCCCCAAACCGATGAAATCCATCCTTCCTCTTCCATCCGGTGCAGGGCGGGGAATAACGAGCCGGGCTTTACGGCAAATGTTCCGCGCGTCATCTGCTCGATTCGCCGTGAAACCCCCAGTCCGTGCATTTCGCCCGCAACCAGCGATTTCAAAATCAGCATGTCCAACGTTCCCTGCAACAGCGTCGTAGGCTCCGGATTCACTTCGCTCTCCTATCGGATTTCTATACGAACACTACGCCCGCCCCTATAGACTGTCAATAGGAGTACGTTTTCTTGCCGCTTTAAGTTCCACCTTGCACCATCACTCATTCAGGTACCTGGTGAAAGAATTTATGCGCAGCGCGGGACAACCCGGGGTCCCCTGTCACTGTCGGCGCAATTCGTTATCGGGCGGCGCCAGTTATCTGATCGCGATGGACATAAGACCACCCGGCCGGTGCCGATGACCTTTCCTGTCCCCCCGGCCAGCTATTCAAAACAAAGCACATACCTCGTACTAGCCCGCTTTCGCTATTGCCCGCCAAACTTTCCTTCCGTAAACTACGTCTCAGTATTAACTAGCGGTGTCTCGGTTCGGAACACCGTGCTCTCGTTTTTGGAACTTAAGTCGCCTGTTTTCTTTCGGCCAGACTATGGCTGACCGGGTGCATTACTGCAGTGCAGTTCGTCGCGCATCGGTCGAAGGGAACGTTTGTTTTCCGCAGTTCGCCGATATGTACTTTAGTACCGCAGCATCATCAGCGATTGTTCTGCAAATTTTTGGATTCAGAGGCTCACGGCGCATGTCACAAAAAAACCAGCTCGGAAAAACAGCTCTCGCACTTTTCCTGGCTGCCTGTTGCGTCTGCCCGCCTCCGGCGGAATCTGCCACACCGGCAAAAGCAGTCAAGCCGACGCGCACTTCTAAATCTAAGCATCGCTACGTTCGCCCAGAAAAGGGCGTCGATCCCACCATCGGCGACATTGCGACGAACGATGACCCCATCGTGCGCGCTGCTGCGATCGAAGCGCTTGGTCGCTATAATGGCTCCGTCGTCGCCGTTGACCCGAACACGGGACGCATTCTCACCGTCGTCAATCAGAAACTCGCGTACTCCGACGGCGCAATTCCTTGCTCCACCATCAAGCCCACCATCGCGCTTGCGGCGCTTGAAGAGAACGTCATCACGCGCGATACCATGCTCAAAGTCGGCCGCCGCAAATACATGAACCTGACCGACGCGATGGCTCATTCCAACAACGAATTTTTCGAAGAACTTGGCCGCCGCATGGGTTTTGAAACCGTCTCCCGCTATGGCCGCCTCCTCGGTCTCGGCGAACTCGCTGGATACAATCTGGAAGCCGAGCACCCCGGAGCTTTCCCGATGGCGCCTCCCGCAAAAGGCGGCGTCGCCCGCATGTCCAGCTTCGGCGAAGGAATTCAGATGACGCCATTTCAATTGGCGTCGCTTGCAGCGGCATTCGCGAACGGCGGAACACTTTATTACCTGCAGTATCCCGTCGCTGGCGAAGAGATCAGCGCATTCGTTCCAAAAATTAAGCGCGAACTCAACATTGGCCCGCTGCTTCCGGAATTGCGTGAAGGCATGCTAGCCGCCGTTCTCTACGGAACCGGCAAGCGCAGCTTCGACGCGGGTGGCGACGAAATGCCCGCAGGAAAAACCGGCACTTGCTCCGATCAACTTTCACACGTTGGCTGGTTCTTGACTTACGCCGATGAAGCGCACCCCAAGATCGCTCTAGCGGTTCTGATTCGAGGCAACACATCGCGCATCAAGGGTCCTCTCGCGGCTGGCGTTGCCGGTCACATCTATCGCCGCTTGCGCGAACAGAACTACTTCGCCGATGTCACTGCCCGCAAGAACCTGGCCGGCTCTCTCGCCTCCGGCCACTAAGTCGGCTTGGACTCATCAAATCGCTGAATAACTTTCGTACCTCATGCAAATCAAGTTCGTAGATCTCAACACAGTCTTATTTTTTCTCGGTGTTCTCTGTGACTCTGTGGCAATCCTGCTTTTTTCTTAGCGGGCAGGAGCGGCAACATCGCTAACCGCAATCGCCGTCTGCAACAGCTGCGGGTTTTTCAAAAGTGGCAACCACTTCTCACGCAGTGCCGAGAATTCCGGCAAATTTTTCTTGGCAACCGGATCCGATGGCGGCAATCCCAGTTTTTCGAAGTTCTTGTATTGCCCTTTCTGCATGATCCGGAAATCGAGATGTGGCCCAGTCGACAGCCCGGTGCTACCCACTAAGCCGATCGTTTTTCCAATTTCCACACGCTCGCCCATCCGCACAAACATTTTCGACAGATGCAGATACATTGTTTCGTAGTTGTTGGCGTGCGCCACCTGCACCATGTTTCCTTCGCCGCCTTTGCGGCCCGCAAAAATGACCCGCCCGCTACCAATCGTCTGCACCGGAGTTCCAATCGGCGCGCCGTAATCCGTTCCAAGATGCGCCCGATACGTTTTTAAGATCGGATGGAACCGTGCTTTGCTGAAATGTGATGTTACTGCTGCTCCAAATTTCAGTGGCGAACGCAAAAAAGCTTTTTGCAACGATTTTCCGTCGCCTGTGTAATAGCCCGGCTGTCCCGCCGGATCATGGTAGAGCAGCGCTTGATATTTCTTCCCGGCATTGTCATATTCCGCTGCAAAGATCTTGCCGTATCCCGCCGTCTGCCCGTTTGCGTATTTTTTCTTTTCCAACAGAATGCAAAACGTATCTCCCCGGCGCGGATCGGTGTAGAAATCCATGTCGTAGCCGAAAATCTGCGCCATACGCATGGCCAGTTCCGGGGATTCGCCACTCTGCTCGACCGCGTTGAAAAGGGAATCGTCCAAAGTTCCTCGCACCGCGACAATCTCCGTGTGTGCGGGAATGTCTCTTACCTGCGCCGTGTATCCATTCGTTTCTGGCACGATCTTCAGCATCCGATAACTATCAATGCGATAGTCGATTTCTCGCAGGTTTCCTTCGACGGAACGGCCCACCGTGATCGTGTTTCCCGCTCGTAACTGCCGCAAATTGAAGGCACGCCCAGCTGCCGCGGCGGCGCCGGCGGCTTCGTCCGCTGTAAGTCCAAATTTCTGCAGTGCGGCAGCGAAATTTTCTCCGGTTCGCACGCGCTGGTCCGTGGGAACTACTAGGTTCCGCCGAATGGTTTCGGCTTCCGAGGTTGCGAGCGCAATTTGCCGATTCCACTCTGCGGTCGTTTCTAAACGCTGGTGGACCGCATAGGCCAGCAGTCCGCCGCCGGCGCACAGCAGAACAAGTACCATCGAAATAAATTTACGATTCAGACCGGGCTCCTGGCACGCATATATGCTCTTCGGTTAGACGCACCGAAGACGCTGTGGGAAGTTTGCCACGAGAATGGACGTGGGAACTAGTAGATGACTGGAAGTTTCGAGAAATCAGAGGGCGAATCGCCGGTAACCCGAAGGACCAACAGCGTACGGTCGTCATGCGGAGAAACGCCGGCTCCGCTGAACTCGTCTGTGGCATGAAGGATCGCGCCGGACACGTCTTCAACTGTCGCGTCCCACGGCAGAGAAGTCAGTAATTCCGAAAGCCGGTCAAAACCGTATTCTTCCTGCTTGGCGTTTTCCGATTCCAGAATTCCATCTGACGCAAAAATAACGGTATCGCCGGGCTCCAGGTTCATGGTTACCACGGAATATTCAACTTCCGGAAAAAGCCCCAACGGGATTCCGTCCACTTGAACCTCGGAAAGCTGTCCGCCTCGCAGCAGCAGCGGATGCGTTCCACCCCCATTTGCGATCGTCAAGGTGCGATCGGCGGCATCGTAAACCGAAAACGTCAGCGCGATGAACCGGGCTTCGAGTCTTGCTGCATGCAATCGCCTGTTTAATACTGCGAGCATGTCCGCCGGCGCGAGTGTGTGGTCCGCCATGTGTTCCCGCAACACGCCAATTGCGAGCGATCCATAGAGCGCAGCGGCAGTGCCTTTCCCGGAGACATCTCCCAGCGCCATCGCCAGCCGCCCCTTACCGTAGGGAAGAAAATCGTAAAAGTCGCCGCCCAGCTCGCGCGCCGGTACATACGCCGCGGTGATGTCCAGTCCCGGCACTTCGCGCGCTCCGCGTGGCAACAATTGCAGTTGAATTTCTTTTGCCGTGTCCAGATCGTTCTGAAGCCGCAATTGATTGGTGCGCGCATCCTGGTACAACCGCGCATTTTCCAGCGCGACAGCGATAAACGAACTGAGCGCCACCAGCATCCGTTCATGCTGCGCCGTGAACGAAGCGTACTGCGTGCTTTCCAGATCCAGCACTCCGATCAGCCGGTCTTGCAGCAACAGCGGTACCACCAGTTCCGAATTTACGATTTCGCAGTTATCGCAAGTGATGTAGCGCGGATCCTGGCGGACATCGTCCAGCCGGATGGCCTGGCGCGAGGCCGCAGCGTGCCCCGTGATTCCCTGATTCAATGTGACCCGAAACCTTGCCGGGATGGAGTTTTCGTAATGCATCGCAAAAACGCCCTCGAGCAGTTCGGTCTTCTCATTCCACAGCATCACGGTGAATACGTCATAGTTGACGATTTTTTTTACGCGTTCGGCGATCCGCCGCAGCAGTTCTTCGCGGTCGAGAATCGAGGTAAGTTCTCTGCTGACGTCGTATAGCAGTCCAAGCGTTTTCGCTTGTTCCGGGAAGGCTGCAAGAAATGGCAGCGGAACCGCGTCCGTGTCAACGATCGAAGACACCACGTCCGGACGTACCGGGTGCGTCGACTTAGGGTTCGGGGCAACTTTGATTAGTTCGTCCATGGGCGCACGATCCGAACCTTTATCCGCAACCGTGCCATCCTCTGACGAAGTTCTGACCACGACAGCCTCAGCTATAGACGGCCTGGATAAAGGAGCAGTAGCCATAGAATGCCTTATTTAGCTTTGATTCACGAGAGCAGATTTGGTTTCATTCACTCAGCTTCACTTTATCTACTTTAAACGCCCTGAGAATTCGATCGTTGGCGGCCAAATTGGGCGAGATTCGCAAAGAAAGCGCTTACGCGTTATCCCCAACTCGTCCATCCTGTCTGCCGAATTCAGTTCGCCTTCCCGCTGCCGGCATGTATCATTCGCCGATCAGGTACTTTCTTTCGAACCATACGCGATTTAGGCTCGGACTCTGCCTTTATCGCAAACTCTGCCGGCTCGAATCTATCCGAAAAGCCCTTTCGATTTCGAACGGGCAGAATCTGGAGGCGCTATGGTGGATCCCGACCGCACGCTGAAGCAAAAAGTCTATCGGGGAATGAAGGAGTACCTCTATATATCGCTTTACCTTTGGATTATCTTTTCTCTCTTCGTCCTGTACCGGACGGTTCTTTCATCCGAGCATGGCATACCGTATATTGCACACGGCGTAGCGCTAGTAAATGCCCTGGCACTGGGTAAAATCATGCTCATTGCCCAGGAGCTGAAATTTGCGGACCGCTTCAAGACGCAGCCCTTAATCTATCCGACACTATTTAAGTCCGTTTCTTTCGCATTGGTTCTTGGCTGCTTCAAAGTGATCGAGGAAGCTGTCATCGGTTTGTTTCACGGGCACTCTTTGCGCGAAAGCATCGCGGAACTAACCAGCGGTGGTTTGCTAGTGATTGGTGTTCAAATCGCGCTCCTTGCCATCCTGCTGATTCCTTTTTTTGGCTTTACCGAACTTAACCGGCTTTTCGGAAAGGACAAGCTCCGTAAGCTGTTTTTTCATTCGCGCACGGAGGTTGCTGATGCAAATCCGGCTTAGCGTCTGACCACTATCACTCCTCGAACAATGCAACTCCCCCATTTGCATTGGCAGTCCTGGCAAATTCATCTAAAATCTCCGCCAGCCATATCCTTGAACCGCTGTCCGGAGCCGCCCGGTTTGTGCCGCAGGCAATCATTGCAAGTTTGTGCGAAGCATCTTCGTAAATTTTGTGAGGATCACTTGAAAAAACTGCTCAGCCTCGCCGTACTCGGGATTTTTTTCCTCTTCTTACTGCCAACTTGCAACGCTCAAGACGCCAAGTCGGGTGCGCCCGTTCCCGCCCAGTATGCGGCGACCGCAATAGGCCAAGCTGGCGCAGCAGCTGGCAAGACCTTCGGAATGACCGTCTATCTCGACGGCATGACCAGCGACGGCCAAGTCGAAGAACTGCTCGGCATTCTCAAGGCAAAGGGCCAGGACGGCGTTGTCAGCGCCATGGAAGACATGAAGGACGTTGGCCGCATCGCTCCGACAGGTTCAACTGGCACAGGCGTGCGAATCGTTCGTATTCGTCCTGGCAAGAACGGCGGCTTGCACATCGTACTCGTGACCGACCGCCCCATCTCGTTCGGTGAACTCTACAATGGCACTCGCTCGCGCGATTACCCGTTCACGTTTGTGGTGCTCGACGTGGACAAAGATGGCAAAGGCGCCGGCCAGTTCGCCCCGCTTTGCAAAGTCAAAATTAACAAAAAGAAGGAAATTGAAATCGAAAACTACGGGCAGAAGCCGTTCCGTCTCGCCAATGTGTACCTACAAAAGTAGACTACCTTTCGGTTTGTAAATTTGAATGGTGGCAGTATTCTGCGCGCACATTGGAAATTCCGACGATTCTTATTTGTAGTCTATTCGTCTAATCTTGTCGGGGTTCGCTATAGGCTGCCCTTGGCTCGTTCGAATTCAACAGTCTCAGTATAGAATCGAGCTCGCAAGTACCAGGCATTTGAGAGAGGTGATTTCATGAAACGACGAGAACTGCTTCGGCGCGGAATGTTCGCAGGCGCTGTTGCTGCTCTGAGTCCGGCGCTTGGCAGTGCCCAGAATCCGAGCCAGGCCGCGCCTCCGGCGTCCGAAGTCACTCCAGCCGGCAACGGCGTCGACGCTTCGAAAGACCTTTCTTCCCCCAACTGGAAGCCGTTATTCCTCGACGCACATCAAAACGAAACCCTGATCTTGCTCAGTGACTTGATCATTCCCGCGACCGATACTCCCGGCGCCAAAGAAGCTCTGGTGAATCGCTACATCGATCTAGTCCTGGCTGCCGAACCTCCCCAAGCGCAGCGGGCATTTCTCAATAGCCTCGCCTATCTCGATGGCGAAAGCATCCGCCGCTTCAAAACTGCATTCCGTTACATGTCGCGCGAAGATCAGGACGACTTGCTCCACGGCATCGCTTACCCACACTCCGGAAGCGGCTGGACCGGCGAAGCCGCCGGTGCCGACGTTGGCCATGCACATTTTCAGCAACTGAAGCAGCGTATTGGCATGGCCTACTACAACTCAGAAATCGGTTCTCACGAATTAGGCTGGGACGGCAATTACACGCACGGCGTTTTTCAAGGCTGTGATCATTCCGAAGGGACCCATAAATGAGCGTGATTCGATTCGGTCAGGACCCACTCTCGCAAACCTACGATGCAGTGGTCGTTGGCTCTGGCGCAACCGGCGGTTGGGCAGCCAAAAAACTCGCCGAGGCCGGTCTGAAAGTTGCCCTACTAGAAGCAGGCCGCGCCGTCAGTCCCACCGAATTCACCGAACACACTCCCGCCTACAAGCTCAAGTATCGCGATCATTCTCCGGAAATCGCACGCACTCGTCCCGTGCAGAAACAGTGCTACGCCTGCATGGAATATAACTACGAGTGGTTCGTCAACGACCTCGAAAATCCCTACAGCACGCCGGCCGACAAGCCTTTCACTTGGCAACGCCTGCGCATCCTGGGCGGACGCTCTCTCGTCTGGGGCCGCCAAAGTTACCGGTTGAGTGACAGCGACTTCAAAGCTGCCAGCCGCGATGGCTATGGCGACGATTGGCCCATCTCCCACGCCGACCTCGCGCCCTATTACGACATCGTGGAAAAGTATGTCGGCATTACCGGCGCCGCCGAAGGTAACGAAATGCTGCCGGACGGCCAATTTCTCCCTCCCATGAAAATGAGTTGCGGCGAAGTTCTCATGCGCGACCGCGTGAAATCGAAATTCGGTCGCACCGTCACCATCGGCCGCGCCGCGGTGCTCACGCAAAATCACAATGGCCGCCTCGCTTGCCATTATTGCGGTCCATGCGAACGAGGCTGTAGAACCTTTTCCTATTTCAGCAGTCCGTTCACCACCGTCGCCGACGCGCAAAGCTCGCACAACTGCACCCTCATCACGAACGCCGTCGTCAGTCACGTCAACATGGACAACGGGACCAACCAAGCTACCGGCGTGACCTACGTTGACCGCATGACCCGGCAAGTCAAGGAAGTTCGCGCCAAGTCCGTGATTCTCTGCGCCCAGGCGCTTGAATCGACACGCATTCTCCTAAATTCCTCGACCCGCGAATATCCCAATGGCCTGGCAAATTCCAGCGGCACCCTCGGGCATTATCTGATGGACCATGTCGTTGGCGCAGGCGCTTCAGGCACCTTGCCTGATATGAACGAGCGGCCCAGCGCCAATAAGCCCGATCGCCCAAACGGTATTTACATTCCACGATTCCGCAACACACCCTCAGGCGCAAAAAAATCGCAGTTCCTTCGCGGCTACGGCTATCAAGGCGGTGGTGGTGTGGAATTCAATTTCGGCGCGGAAGGTTACGGCGCTGCCTTCAAGACTGCCGTCAAGCAAGGTGTTTACACGCTTAGCCTCGGCGCGTTTGGCGAGTCTTTGGCGCGCTGGGACAACTTCGTCGAGATTGACAGCAATCTAAAAGACGCCTGGGGCATCCCGGCATTGCGAATTTCCATGACCCACGGCGAAAACGAAGCAGCCTTGATGGAAGACGCCGCGGCCCAGGCCGCGGAAATGCTCGAAGCTTCCGGGGCAAAAGAAATTAAGACTCAGGCTCGCGTCGAAATGCCCGGTATGGCCATCCACGAATTGGGAACCGCTCGCATGGGCAACGATCCGAAAAAGTCCGTGTTGAACTCTTTCAATCAAACACACGACGTGAAAAACCTGTTCGTGATGGACGGCGCTAGCTTCGTTTCGTCGGCTTGCCAGAATCCAACGCTGACCATGATGGCCATCACCGTGCGCGCTTGCACCAATCTCATCGATCGATTCCACAAAAACGAGGTCTAGCTCGCAGACTTCGTCTTCGCAACTCTGTGTTCGCGTGCGTCGACTCGCAGCTTCTCATTTTTCGGAAATTTACTCTTCTCTTGACCGCTCCATCGCATAGGACTAGGTTTGCTGGGTATTGAGAGGCGTGCCTCTCTGTATATTCTGACAGTCGTAGTTTCGACTTGCCGCCCGCCAGAAAAACTTCACTTAAACGAGTAGCCCTGCCCGGAAAGAAGTGAATAGCAATGACTCCAGATGAACTGAACAGCCTCGCAACGGAACTGAAGCGTCTTGGTTCTGAATTGAATCTATCCGACCAGCAGAAGGATCAACTGAAGACCTTTCTGTCCGACAAATACGAGAAGCTGCAGGAATACAAAAAACAAAATCCCAACATCACCAAAGAGCAGGTAACGCAGTACATTGCCAACAATCGCGCCGCCGGCCGCGAAAAAATCGAAAAATTCCTCACACCGGAACAACTTACCAAGTGGGATGCCGAAATGGCAAAAGCCAAAGACTTCCTCAGTCAGAAAGCTGCGGGAGCATAACCTCTCGAAGCCCGCTGCTGCGCGGTCCTTCGAATCAGTTACTTCCGAACTAAAACGAAAGGCGGCACTCTCCAAGTGCCGCCTTTTTTTTGCGAATTGGTCTGGTCACAGCATCACTCGTCTCTTGGATATCGGCGCGCCTGACGCGATAAAGTTTTTTGTGACTTTGCCGCGAGTATAATATTCAAAGATTGGATTTCGAATAGAACAGTCTTGAAAAGGGACGAAAGAGCCGGATGAAAAAAGTGGCAGCCGCGCTGGTGATTATGCTGATTCTTGCCACTGCAATTGCAGTGATCGGCTATTCTTCCATCACCCGTTCGCAGCATTCCTCGGCCGATGTCAAAAGCCGTTTCGTTGGCGCGTGGACGTTGCTCAGTACCGAAGAAATTTTAAAGGACGGCTCATCCCGCACCTACACCGACATTGGTCCCAACGGAAAAGGTTATTTGCTATACACCGAAGACGGCCATATGTGCGCGACGCTGGTAAACCCCGATCGCCCGAAGCTCGATACTCCCGCGACCATCGCACAAAAAATTGCCGCAATTGACGGGCTCGCCGCCTACTGCGGCCGCTACGAAATCGACGAAGCCCAGCACATAATGTGGCACTACCCGGAAATCGCCGCAGATCCCGGCTATGTCGGAACGAAGCAGCCGCGTCCTTTCCGTTTCGAGGGCGACCACCTTATTTTTTCTGGGCCTCAACCATCAGGTGAGAATCAAAAAGTCGATCGCTGGACCATCGTGTGGCAAAGAGCGAAGTAATGCTCGCGAGAAATGAATTTCCGACGTCAGTGCACGTAAAATCCGGTCTTTGAAAGCACCAGATAATCCTTGCCCTTTTTTCCAAACGATGGCGTCAGCCGCAAATCCAGCTTGTGCTGCTTGCCCTCTGCGGCACTGGCCTTGGTGTAGTAGCCCACCGTATAGCGCGTTTTGATACGCTGTATCAGGGCGCGAAATGCCGCGTCCAGATTCGCCACGCTCTGTACATCGAAAACCTCGCCACCCGTTTGCTCCATCACCTTCCGGATATTCACCAGCCCCTTTTCGTAGGAAGCCGCCAGCATCGTTCCGGGCGGATTGTAGCCGGGAATCTTCAGGTTATAGAGGACCGCATCGGTCGCGATCAGCTCCGTAATAATGTCGTGCGTGCCTTGTCCACCGGCGTAAGTAGCGACGTCATCGCTGATTAGAATGATCACTCGCCGCCCCTTGTTCGGAGCGGTCAGTAAATACTTCGCCGGTACAAAGATGCCGTCGTTGATGTTTGTCGCGCCGCCAACCTTAAAGGAATTAATCTGCTCGGCGACTTTGCTTTTATCGGTAGTGAAAGGAACACGCAACTGCGCCTCGGTCGAAAAAGTGAACAGCGCCACTTCATCGTCAGGCTTGAGCGCAGCCAAGGCCGAGTTGGCTGCTTCCCGCAATGGCCCCAGGAACGGCTCGATCGAATCGCTGAGATCCAGCACCAGCGCCACGTTCAGCGGAAGCTCATCCCGACTGAAGACCTGCACATCCTGTACCACGCCGTCTTCCCGAACCTCGAAATCACTCTTTTTCAGATCACTCAGGAGCTGGCCTGATTTTGTTTTTACCGTGGCATCCATCATCACCAGGCTGACGCTGGTCCGAATCACCGCTTGATCCTGCTCCGGTACTTGCGCGGCAACCGGGGCCTGAGCGGTAACCGCGCAAGGGAACAGCGCTCCGCAAAGGGCCACAAGCAGCAGATACACCAGGGCCGTAATCGATGAAAGTGTACGCATGCAATGCCTAGATGCCGTTAGTGGCGAAAGAGTTTTGTCTGGCGAATAACCGTGTCGGAAACGGTCAGGAAGTTGCGGCGAATCTCTTCGCGAGCCGTGTCATCCGCCGGAATGCTCAAGAGCGTTGCCGCTCCGTGAGAAAGCAGGAACAGCGCATAAAAACACTGTGAATATTGCTCCGGCTTGCCCCCAAATCGCTCCGCCAGCTTGGTCATGAACCATTGCCGTCCCGGTTGCGGAAAATCCGGATGAAAAATATCGCTCCACGAATGCAGCAACAACTGGTATTCGTGCGGATGATCCTCGGCAAATTCTAGGTACCGCCGGCAAACGTCTTCCACCGACTTGGCTTGAAAGAGGTATTCGTTCAGTTGGCCGCGGAACCGCTCGGCAAGTTTGTTGCGCAACGCTTGTTTGTTGCGAAAGCGTTTGTAAACGGTGGGAGTCGTGGTGCCGGCTTCTTTGGCCACTGCCCGCAGTGTGAGCCCTTGCTCTCCGCGGGTTCGCCACAGTCGTTGCGCAGTCTTCAGAATCTTTTCTTCCAGCAGTAGATCTGTATGGGGAGGCATGCGGCGCAGTTGCCCCTCGATTTCGTCGGAGTCTTAACATTTACAACGTGCAAGCAATATCACAAGACCACGCCGCTGCCAAGAAGTATTCAGCCGTATACCTCCGAAGTCTCAGCCGGCTCTGATAAACAGCATCAAGTGACGGCCCCCAATCAAATAACCTAATGGAAACTAGTAAACAATCCAAATTTTAACATTGACGGTGTTAAGCTAACAACGTATAATTATCGAACTCACTCATACATTAGAACGGCTCGTTGGCTGTTTCGAAGGGGAAGCGCGTGCAGAACGACGGATCGCAATTCTACAAATTGAACGAAGGTCTGGAAGATACCCCGAAAGTAGAGAAAAACCCCGACGGAACGTTGCGGTTTCCGAGTGGAGAGTTCGCAAAATTGCAACGTTCCACGGCGTGCTGCGGTGAACACGTAGACTTCACTCAGGAAGATCAAATCCAGGCGGCGATCGGGCAGTTCGCCGAGTACCTGCAGTTGGAGCGTGATCACTATTACGCCGCCGGTTCCCCACTACAGGGTGAAACCCGCGGCTTGATGCTCGGTTATTTCCAGCCCACTCTGCTGGAAAAAGTGCGGGTGCTCGAACTCAGCGATGAGCGCGTCGCCAATCCCTGGTTTTACCCCGCGGCTCGCCGCAACGGCTTGCAGCATCTCCCCGACCTTGCGCACAAGGCAGCCGTTACCTTTCTCAATGTCGTGGTGTTCAACGAGAAATTCGCCAGCCGAGATCTATTCCACGGTCTGGTACAGGCAGTCCAGGTTGAAGTGATGGGCATCAATGAATTTGCCGATCTTTTCGTCCGGCGATTTCTGCAAGTGCGTTCCTATTTTCTCGTTCCTTTGAACGCGCATGCTTTCAGTCTGGACGCGAAGTTTGCATCGAATCCGGAGCGCGGCTTCTCGGTGGAGGAAGAAGTTCGCCGCTGGTGGCGCGAAGGAAGGTACTAGACGTGGTCTTGCGGGGCCCGGACAAAACTTTATCGTTGCTAGGGAGTTTCGCCTGTTAGCGGCTTCACAACGCCAGTCGCCGGCGGATTCAATGTAACGAAATCCCGCCGTGTCGGCAGACACTGCGGCTAATTCTGCTGCAAGAATCGAATCATCTGTTCACGCACCAGGCATCGCAATTCAAAAGCGACCACGGAGGAGTTTGCGCTCATTAGACAACGCAACTGCATCGTGGATTCGGTGAATTCCGTCACCTGTGGCACGCAGGTTTTTCCGTTCCACATTTCCGTCGTCTTCAATATTCGCTCCAGCTCAGTGCGAACAACATCAACCGGCAGCGCATAGTCCACGTAAATAAAACCGTTCCGATAATTTCGGATGTCTGCCGGGTCCAGTTTTGAAACGGTTTCTCGATAAAATAATTCAGCGGCACCACCAGCCTTCGCAAATCCCATAGCGCGTCGCCAATCAGGTTCTCGAAAGAGAAGTTCTGCATTCCGAAGAGTATGAAGCGAGATACCGGAAGCGGCAATCTGGAAAACCGTCTAGGCATGAAGCTGGCCTTAATTGAGGGCATAGAGATTTCCGTCGGCCGATCCGATTAGGACCGTGTCCCCTGCAACCGCGGGAGAAGACAGCATCGGGCCCATCGTAAACATTTTTTGCAGGCCGTACACAATGTCGTCGTAGAAAGCGTCGGCGAACGCTGCTTCATAATTCGGCTCGCCTTTTGCCGTGGTGAACGTGGGTGCATTCCTTTTCGACGCATCAGTTTCAAAAAACCACGCCGGTCTTTGCGAGGCTAAATCAACCGCCAGCAGACGCCCCTGATGCGAGCCGAGATATAGCGTGTTGCCTGCAATCGCCGGCGACGAAAACATGGGCCAGTGGTTGTAATCGATGCTGTAGAGGAGTTGGCCCGATTTGGCGTCCAGCGCGCGAAGCAGTCCGGTGTCGGAAGTCGCGAAGTAAACTTTGCCGTCCTTAATCGCAGCGGAGTTGATCACCCACGATCCCTTGTTGCTGTATTCCCATAGTTGCTTGCCCGTAGTGGCGTCGACCGCATAAAACTTGGAATCGCGACAACCGAAATAAACGATTCCGCCGGCGACAGCAGGTGAAGCTTGAATTCCCACCTGGTTAAAGATCTCGTGATCCTCGCCGGTTTTAAATTTCCATTTTTCTTTTCCCGTCGCGGCATCGAGCGCGTAGAGAAAAGTATCCCAGCTTCCAACAAAAAGTGTGCCGCCGGAAATTGCCGGCGAAGAATGCACCACATCTCCCGTCTTGAATTTCCATTTGAGCGAACCGCTTCCGGCGTCCAGTGCGTAAATGTTGGTGTCACCCGATCCAAAATAAACCAAACCGTCCGCAACCACCGCGGAAGAAAGATAAAAGTCGAACGGATCAGGCATCAGTTCTGCGGCTGGCTCGGTACCGTGAATATGTTTCGCAGCGAAGCGGCGCTCGCCTTCCGTGTTGAATTTCCATTTCAATTTTCCCGTTGCCGCCTCTACCGCATAAAAATTCGAATCGTAACTCAGAAAGAAAACGACGCCACCAGAAACGCTCGGACTGGATGCGACGCGCCCGCCGGTTTTGAATTTCCATTTCTCCGTGCCGGTCGCCAGGCCCACTGCGTACAAATTGTGATCGTTGCTTCCAACGTAAACGGTATCCCCGGCGACAGCGGGCGAAGAGTAGATTTGCCCGGCGGTGTGAAATTGCCATTTCACTTTGTGGAAGGAAGGAGCCCCGGCCGCATCGTAAACGCCGGTATGTGCGTTGTTGGCGCGAAACGTCGCGGCATCTTGTGCAAACGCAGCCGAGCAAAAAATCAACGAAACAGTTGCGCAAAGCAACATGGTGAAGCAGCGAGGCATGGGTGGGTCTCCGTGCTCCAATAGACGCGAACTTTTGTCTATTGTTTCTAATTCTTCGCTAATTTTTGCCAGCGTTAGAGAATCGTTTTGAGAAGAGTCCGGAGACTGGAAAAATTATTTGCCACGCGCTGCAATTCCGACGAAAAGCGCACGAGAGCGAGACTGCTTAAGGCTCGTCGGGAAGGTTCGGCAAGACTGCCAAAAAAGGACCGGTAGGCGTGGCGCAGGGGTGGGAAACGCCGGCAAAGCGCACTTCACAAATCCGGCGCTGTGGTCCCCCTCTCCCGGTTTTTTTGTAGGTGTTGGCTCTAAAGGAGTTACCGAGGCAGCCGCCGTAAGAATTTAAATGAGGTTATAAGGAGCTTTGGAACGACGAACTTACAAGCAAGACTTGTGGTATTGACTTTAAGGGAATTAGGATGACCTGCTCAGTAGAGCGGTGCTGATGTCATCAGGGCCTTGATGTGGACGCAGAATAGTTTGAAAGTGAATTCATATGATTGAATCATCTGATCTGCGCTTGAAGAGAATTCTGCTCAGGCACGGAGCCGGCCAAATGCCCGCGCTCGGCTTCGGCACCTTAATTCCCGATCCAGCCGTGACGATCACCGCCACCCGAGACGCGCTTGCAGCTGGATTTCGACACTTCGATTGCGCGGAACGATACGGGAACGAGCGTGAGGTAGGCAAGGCGTTGCAGGCGGGACTTGCCGAGGGAAGGATCGCGCGCGAAGACATTTTTGTGACTACGAAGTTGTGGAACTCCAATCATCGGCCCGAGCGCGTCGAACCGGCTTTCGAGGCGAGTCTGGACAGACTCGGACTCAAGTACCTGGATCTCTATCTCATTCACACGCCATTCGCGTTTCAACCGGGAGACGTGCAAGATCCGCGCGATCAAAACGGCAATGTCCTTTACGACCGCGGCGTGACTCTGCTCGACACCTGGCGAGCGATGGAAAGCCTCGTGGACCGTGGCAGATGCCGAGCCATCGGACTTTCTGATATCACCTTGAACGGACTATTGCCCATCTACGAATCTGCGAGAATCAAGCCGGCCGTGGTCCAAGTCGAAGCACATCCGTATCTGCCGGAAACGGAGCTTCTCAGGTTCTGCCAGGAGAAGGGCATTGTGTTTTTGGCTTTTGCGCCACTGGGTCACGGAATGCGGCCGGGGCCGCTCGAAGATTCAGTCATTTCGGCAATTGCCGCGCGGGTTGGAAAAACCCCAGCGCAGGTGTTGCTGGCTTGGGCGGTGCAGCGTGGCACGGCTTTGCTCACCACTCCCCGGACTGCGGCCCGCGCGCGAGAGAATTTCGACATTTCCAGGCTTCCGGAGGACGCGCTTGACGAAATCAATCGAATTCAAACCAGACAGAGGCTGAATCAAGTGGTGAAAACCGGCATTCCAGGTTTCATTCCACAAGGTGAGTGATTGCGAACCCCTACGCCGTAGCTGGAGGGGTCCATGCAAGAGGAGCAGATACGCCTAGAAAGGAGTCAAGTCGATATTTCCGATTCACTTGTCGAGTAGGGGCGGTGAGTTGAGAAGGGACAGTGGGTGAGCGGAGGGCGGGAGACATTCTAAAATCAAAATGGTAATTGGATAAGCTAAGGAGGATTGCCACGTTTGACATGGACGGGCTCGAAGGGGAACCCTTCTCAAACCCTAACTGTTCCGTTATTCGTACCGCAGCGCCACCATCGGTTCCACTTGCGTAGCCCGCCGCGCCGGCACCCAGCACGCCACCAGCGCAATCGCCAGCAACAGTCCGGCCACTGCGACGAACGTAAGTTTATCTGTCGCCGGTACGCCATATAACAGCGACGCCAGATATCTGGTGGCCCAAAGCGCAACCAGAATTCCTGTCGCTGCCCCAATGCCGGTCAGCACCAACCCCTCGCGCATCACCAGCCGTTGCACCTGGTACCGTTGCGCTCCCAGTGCCACCCGCATTCCAATCTCTAGCGTCCGCCGGGTCACCTCATAGGACAGCAGTCCATACAACCCCACGCAGGCCAGAACCAGCGCAAGCAATCCAAATAATCCGGAGAGTTGCGCTACCAGACGCTCGTTGAACAGCAGCCGGTCAATCGTTTGCGTCTGTGTCCGCAGTTCAAAGACCGGCAAACTCTCATCTACTTCGCCCACCTGTTGCCGCACTGCCGCAATCAGCGTCTCTGGTTTTGTTCTGGTGCGCAGTTCGAAATATACAGTCCCCGGCTTCATCGGAATATATGCAGTCGGCTCCACCTTGTCCCGCAGCTGATCGTATTTGGCGTCCCTGACCACTCCGACGATTTCGTGACTCCGATTGGATCCGCTCATCAGGTGCATCCCGATCGGATTTCTACCATCCAGAAAGCGCCGCACGAAGCTCTCATTCACCACGGCGACATCGCGTTTCGAGCGCAGGTCCGCTATTCCCAATGTCCGTCCGAGAAGCAGCGGAATACCCATCGTGTCGAAATACTCCGTCCCGATTGCGAGCATGTTCGTTTCTACCGTCGAAGCTTTCGGCATTCCCTCCACGTGCACATCCGAGCTCCACAATCCGCCGTCCAACAAGATTCCGCTTGCATAGCTCGCAGACGTCACTCCCGGCAGTGCCTCAAACCTCCTCTGCAACTCGTCGTAAAGGCCCTGCATCTTCTCGGGCCCATACCCGGAAAGCGCAGGACTCATTCCAAAGTGCAGCAGGTTCTGGGTCTTGAATCCAGGATCAATGTTCTTCAAGTTCGCCAGTGTGCGCACCAGCAGGCCTGCGCCAATCAGCACCACCACCGACATTGCCACTTGCCCGATGACCATCACGCTGCCCGCTCCAAACCTGCCGCTTCCCCCGAACCTGCTCCCCGATGAATCGCCGCCATTGTCTTTCAACGCCGGCCCCGGATTTACCCGCCCGCTCGACAGCGCCGGTACCAGCCCAAAAAGAATTCCGGTCAACACCGCGCTCAGCGCGGTGAATGCCAGCACTCGTGCGTCAACCGCGACATCCAAAACCATCGGCGAATGCGAGTTCGAAATTACAAAGAGTGCCAGCCATTCCGCTCCCCGGTACGCCAGGAAAATCCCCAATACTCCACCCGCTGCCGACAGCATCACGCTTTCCGTCAGTAGTTGTCGTGCAATCCTTCCCCGGCTTGCTCCCAGGGCCACGCGCATTGCCATTTCCTTCTCTCGCGCTCTGGCTCGAGCCAGCATTAGTCCTGCCACGTTCGCACAACAGATCAACAGCACCATCCCCACGGCGGCGGTCAGTATGTACAGCGGCGTCGCTAGCGTTGCGCGAATGCCGGCGAGCCCTCGCTGCGCCGGAATCAAGTCAAGCTTGGGGTCGTCCTCGTCCTTCAGCAGAGGCTTCGCTCCGTGGGTCACTGAGTTGCGAAACAACACGGTCGCCGCCGCCTGTGCCTGCTGCACGCTCACTCCGTCTCTCAACCGCGCCACAGTCGAGACCCACCATGACGAAGGGTCATCGAGATCCTCGTCGCGAATTTCGCCGATTAATCCCCCGGTCGGCAGCGGCACCCACATGTCTTGTTTTTTGCCAGGCGTCAGCCGGGTGAATCCAGCGTCGGCGACTCCGATAATCCGAAACAGTGAATTGTTCAACCGGATCGTCCTACCAATTGCCGCGGCAGATCCTCCTAGCGCGCTCTGCCAGTACCCGTAGTTCAGCACCACGACAGCCTCGGCCCCTCGCTTCGCGTCCGCGGGTTCAATCACTCGGCCTGCGGCCGGTTTTACTCCCAATACTTGAAAGTAGTCGCCGGAAACTAGCTCCGCCTGCGACACGCTGGCTCGTCCAATCCCACTGACTACCACTCTTGCTGGCCCCGCAAACGCCGCGACGCCTGAGAAGACTCCGCTCTGTGTTTGCATCTCTTGGTACATCGGATACGACAGCGAACAACCTGTCTTCCTGCCGGCTCCATATTTCCGCACGCAGTCTCCGTAGCTGCTTGATCCTCCGTTATGCGAATTGTTTGCCGACCACTGCAACACCATCAGTCCATTCGGGTCTCGAACCGGCAGGGAACTGAGCATCACTGCATTCACGATGCTGAAAATCGCCGTGTTTGCCCCAATTCCCAACGCCAGCGTCGACACCGCAATCGCGGTAAATCCGGGATTCTTTCGCAGCATTCGCAATCCGAATCGTAAATCCTGCATCAGGCTTTCCACCAAACTCACCCCTCGCGCATCCCGGCACTCCTCTTTCTTTTGCTCGATTCCGCCAAATTCCACTCGTGCCCGCCGCATCGCCTCCGCATGAGCCATCCCTCCGCGCACCAAGTCGTCCACATACGCCTCTACATGGAATCGCATCTCTGCGTCCATCTCGCTCTCCACGTGAGATCTCTGCAGATTTGCGCCCATCCACGACCCCATCCTGCGCCAAACGCTCACAACTCTTCCGCCGTCGTTTGCAAAATCCCCGCGATCACTTTCGTCATCTGATTCCACTTCTTCTCTTCGTTCTGCAGTTGGCGTTTTCCGTCCGCTGTCAGCCGGTAAAACTTCGCCTTTCGCTTGTTTTCTGACTCGCCCCACTCACTCGCTATCCTCCCCTGGTCCTCCAGCCGGTACAGCGCCGGGTACAGAGAACCCTGTTGAATTTCGAGCCGGTCCTTCGAGATCTGCTGAATCCGCAGGAGCACCCCGTACCCATGCAGCGGCCCCAACGACACCGCCTTCAGGATCAGCATGTCTAACGTCCCTTGCAGCAACTCCACTGGTTTGTCCATTGCCACTTTCCTAAGACCACTCGGGGACCTTCCCTAGCCTATCTAGGAGTAGATACGCCGGTTCTCCTAGTCTGTCAAGGAGAGCCTTTTTTGGCCTAACTACGGGTTCCAGCCTAACCGGCGACGGTGTGGAGTATTGGCGGGCATACCAGAAGTATTCCGGCTGGTCTTGGTCGATGCTACTTCAATTCGCTTAGCATCGCCGCGGCGTGACCATTTGTGGGATCTAACTTTATGGCGGCTTGATAGCTGCTGATGGCCAGGTCCTTGTCACCGTTTTTCCGGTAGGCCTCGCCCAAACTGTCGAAGGCGTTGGAAGAATCGGGATGCTCGACCGTGTTCAATTTGAAGATGGCGATTGCGTCTCCCGCCGCCTTGTCTCTGTAAAGCAACTGGTACCCCAGCGTATTCAACTCCGACTCTCCCAGGTCATAGTCCACGTTTTTTTCGTTTTTGAGCGCATTGTACATTTGCAGTGCAGCGCGAATTCCCGATTCGTGAACCGTTTTGTACAGTTTTCCGGCACCGGATTGTTTCGGCAACACATACGGTTTAGCGGCAAGAATATTCTGAATTGCATTGTTGATGTCGAGGCGTTTGCTGTTCCCCTGGTTCGTGAGCATCAGGACGGTGATTTTCTTGGTAAGCCCGCGCTCTATAAAAGCCCTGAACCCCGCCTGGCTGCCGGTATGCCAAACATTCACATCGCCGGCGTTTTCCGTCACGTTCCATCCAAAGCCGTAAGTCGTAGTGCCTTCTTCCACTTTTGCGGGCGTAAATGCCGCCGATAACGTAGATTGCCGAACCAATTTGTCCGTGTACAAAGCCTGATCCCACTTGAAGAGGTCGTCCACCGTGGAAAAAATCCCACCATCGCCGGGAATCGGGGTGGGGCCGCTATCATCGATTTGTTCGAATTGATCGTAGCCAACGGCCGCGGCACTGGTTCGCTTTC
This sequence comes from uncultured Acidobacteriota bacterium, assembly GCA_963781385.1. Lineage (GTDB taxonomy): Bacteria > Acidobacteriota > Terriglobia > Acidiferrales > UBA7541 > Acidiferrum. The sequence goes on from CAWAFN010000003.1 coordinate 122,548, forward strand.
GCGGACTGTCGTAAACGAACGTGCTGCTCATGCCGACCGGCTTGAAAATCTCCGTTTCCAGAGTATCGGCAAATGTTTTCCCGGAAACTCTCTCCACGACAATCGCCAGTAACGAATATCCAGGATTGCTGTACCGATATTTCTGGCCGGGTTTCGCAAGTAGCGCCTCTTTCTCGAGAATGGCTGCAATCAGTCCCTTTGGCGTTAGTCCGGCGTCGCTGATTCCGAGATCGCCGTAGTCCGGAATCCCCGAAGTGTGCGTCAGCAAATGCCGCAAAGTGATTTTGCTGACATGCGAGGAGCGCGAGAACTCCGGAATATATTTTGCGGCCAGGTCGTCGTAATTAAGCTTGTTTCGCTCGGCAAGAATCATCACCGCCATCGCCGTAAACTGTTTTGCTACCGAGCCCACATTGGACGGAGTTTCCGGAGTGAATTTTATACCGGTCTGAAAATTTGCCTCTCCAAAACCCTGGCGGTAAAGAATGCGTCCGTGTTCTGCAACCAGAACCGCGCCGTTGAATTGTCCTCGCGCGAAGAGCGTCGACATTAAGTTGCCGATCTCCGCGCTCCGCTCAACCTGCGCTCCGTATCCGCTCGCGCTCCAGCTCAACAGGCAACTAGCTACGAAACTCGCCGTCCAACCTGCTGCTTTCCTATTTTTCACCGTCGTCGGTATTCGCATAGTTTTCTGGACGAACTCCACGGTGAATTGCTAGATTGAAGACTCGGCTTCGAATATTGTGCAAAACCGGCTAAGCGGCTCCGCGTTAGCTCCATTTCGGAGAAGCGTTCTCACCAGTTGTGTATGGTGCCGTCAAGTTTTCGATTCACCGGCAAATAGGCGCGTTCGTATTTGTGATTTGCGGCGAGCGACTCGATGATGTCGACGCCGAGTCCGGGCGCATCACCGGGATGCATGAATCCATTTTCGAAGCGGTAGGAATGCGGGAAAACTTGATCCGTTTCCGCAGTGTGCGGCATGTATTCCTGAATGCCAAAATTATGGACGCTTAGGTCGAAGTGCAGGGCCGCGGCCATACAAACGGGGCTTAGATCCGTAGCGCCATGCGAACCGGTTCGCACCTGGTACAACTCGGCCAGATTTGCAATTCTTCTGAGGTGAGTGATACCGCCCGCGTGCACAATCGTGGTTCGAATGTAATCGATGAGCTGCTCCTGAATTAACTGCTGACAATCGTGAATGGAATTGAAGACTTCGCCAACAGCCAACGGCGTGGTGGTGTGCCGGCGAATCAAGCGGAAGGCATCCTGAGATTCCGCGGGAGTGGGATCCTCCAGCCAGAACAGATGAAATGGTTCGAGTTCCTTGCCGACGCGCGCTGCTTCGATTGGCGTAAGCCGATGGTGTGCGTCGTGCAGCAAATGGACGTCAGGGCCGAAGTCTTTGCGCAATCGCGAAAACAGTTGCGGCACAAAGTTGAGGTACTTTTCGGTCGACCAAAGATTCTCGATCGGCAGCCCTTTTTCCGCAGGTTCGTAAGGCATCTGGCCGTGGCCGACACCATAGGTACTTTCTAGGCCCGGGATTCCCGATTGTGCACGAATGGCTTTGTAGCCGAGTTTGAGGTAATTGCCGACAGCGACGACGGTTTCTTCGGCGTTGGCACCACTCGCGTGGCCGTACACCAGAACGGCCTCGCGTGAAGCGCCACCCAGAAGTTGATAGAGGGGGACATTCAGACTTTTCGCTTTGATGTCCCACAACGCGGTGTCAACGGCGGAGATCGCCGACATGGTGACCGGCCCGCGCCGCCAATAGGCGCTCTTGTAAAGGTATTGCCAGCTGTCTTCAATCTTGCGGGCATCGCGGCCTAGCAAGAGCGGGACAACGTGGTCCGTCAAATAGCTTGCCACTGCGAGTTCGCGGCCATTTAGAGTGGCGTCACCTAAACCGTAGATTCCATCTTCGGTGACGAGTTTCAAGGTTACGAAATTGCGGCCGGGAGAACAGACGATCACTTTGGCGTCGGTGATTCGCATTCTGCGGTTCCTCTAGTTTCGAAGCCTGTACAAGCCGATTACTGTATCACCACGCCGAAACCGGTCGAAGCAGTTAACGTGAGTGCCGCCGAGTCGGAAATGTCTATATTCCGAGTTGGCGCTAACGGAGAGAAGGTGGATCCCCTGGCAAAAAAAGGGAACCTTCGGCTGCTGCTTGCGTATCATTTGGCAAGGAAGGATCCCATGAACAACCTCTTTCGGCTTTTCACTGCGTTTTTGCTGTTCGCGCCGGCAGCGTTCGGCCAAACGGCGGCAGAAAGCACGACTCTGCAAAATCTCGCATACGAGACGGCCCTGACCAGCGGTACCAGCCTTCGCTTGCACCTGCACGAAGGAGACATCCGGGTAGTAGGCAGCAAGGCCGAGAAGATTTCCATCCATGTAGAGGGCAAGAATGTGGAGCAAGCAAGAAACATCAAGATTGAGTTGAAGCGCGTGGGCGGAGCGGTGGATCTCAAACTGTCGCACGTGCCGAAAAAAGAGCTGCAGGTCACAATTGAAATTCCCACGTCCACAAACCTTTATGCGCGCATGCGCGGCGGCGATCTGGCGGTGGAGGGCGTCGCGGGAGACAAGGATCTGGAGCTGACCGCGGGTGATTTGTCGATTCAGGTGTCAAATCCCGAAGAATATTCGCATGTGGATCTGTCGGTGAGCTTTGGCGATTTAAGCGGCGGCCAGTTTGGCGATGCCAAGAGTGGGATTGGAAATTCTGTAAAGAAAGACGGCAGCGGGAAATATAAGCTACACGCCCACGTGATGGCCGGTGACCTGACGCTGAAGTCCTAGAAAGCGGGGCAGAGCCTCCGTTATGCCCGCCGAGAAAGATTTGTCGAGGGCTAATCCTCGGCTCCGTCCCAGAGCTTTTGCCAATAACGGCGCCAGCGATTTCTAACTTCGTCCTCAGAACCACCACGGTCGTAGGCAGGTGATATGACTGGCAGCGCCCGTTCAACGCGAATCAGGACCACCGCATGGATTTCCATCGTGAGTCCAGCTTCCCGATACATCTGACAAGCGCGGCGGAAGATTTCGTCCGCACGATGGACTATCCCTTGGCCTTTGAAACGATACCCTTTGCGAAGAAGTGGATCGACGACGTTTATCTCGACAGTGGGGTTCCGTTCGATGTTCTTTACCGATTGAGGCGAACGGATGTCTAGAAAGACCAGGTGATCGTCGTCCCAAACGCCGGTTGTTCCTTTCGGCGAGAGATTTGGAGTTCCATCAGCGCATACCGTTGCGACGAAGCCAAGGCGCTGCTCGCGCACGATCCGTTTCATATCTTCAGTGAGAATACCCATGCGAATATCCTGCACTGAGTGCGATGCTAATGGGAAGCGGCTATCGAACTAGCGGCCCTCTCAGTTCGGCCGTGCCGGCATACGTCCGCGGAAAATTTGTGGACGGGAACAACCCGAGGAAAATCTGATGACACAAAAAGCACAGCCGCAAGTCACGATCCGTCCGGCGAAGCCGGAGCACAGCGCTGCTTGCGGTGAAATTTGTTACGACGCGTTCTTTAAGCTCAGCGCGAAGCACGGATTTCCGTGTGATTTGCCTGGGACGGAAGCAGCGGTTGGAGTCCTGTCGGCGATGTTCGCGAATCCCGGTTTCTATTGTGTGGTGGCGGAAAGTGAAGGCCGCGTCGTGGGCAGCAATTGCCTGGACGAGCGTTCTGCAATTGGAGGGATTGGTCCGATCACTGTGGATACGAACGCGCAAAATCTGGGAGTGGGACGTAAATTGATGCAGGCGGTGATGGAGCGATCGCGGGAGACCTGTCCGGCAGGAATGCGGCTGGTGCAGGCAGCGTATCACAATCGCTCGCTGTCGCTTTACACCACGCTCGGATTTGATATTCGCGAGCCGCTGTCGTGTTTGCAAGGACGGACGGCGGAGCGAAACGTAGCGGGATGCGTCGTGAGGGCGGCAGAAGATACCGATTTGGACGTTTGCAACGCGTTGTCGCGACGGGTGCATGGATTTGACCGGGGCTCGGAATTGGCGAAAGCGATTGCGGAGAGAACAGCGCGGGTGGTGGAGCGCGGAGGCGGCGTAACTGGATATGCTACAGCGTTGGCTTTTTTCGGACACGCGACGGCAGAGAACAATCTCGACATGCAAGCGTTGATTGCGTCAGCGGAGAAATTTGGGGGGCCGGGGATTTTAGTGCCTTCGCGGAATAGTGCGTTGTTGCGGTGGTGTTTGGCGAATGGTCTGCAGTTGGTGCAGCAGATGACGCTGATGAGTATTGGGCTATACAACGAGCCGGCGGGAGCTTGGATGCCGTCGATTTTGTATTGACGGCACCTTGCGAACGGACGGTTACCGAGAAGAAATATCAAATGAGAGAAGCGAGGGGGAAGAGAAAGGCAAGTCCCTCGCTGCGTGGGACCCAGTTGGTGGCAGCGTGGGCTGTTTTGGCGATGACGGTTAATCGAATTTGATTTGGGCGTAGCGGGCGAAGCGCTGCTGACAGGCGATGCCGGCTTGACGAGCGGCCTGGAATTCGGGGGACTGGCGTATTTTGTCGAACATGTGGTCGTGATCGACGGCGGGATAAACGCAAAAATTGCGTTTGCTGTCGGCTTCGAGTAGATGGACGGCGGCATCTTTCTGGCCGAGCCAGGCGAAAAGCGCGGCGCCAAAATACCAGGCGTCGGGATCGGGAAGGTGCATGAACTCCGCTTCGGATTGAGCGACGATAGCTGCACATTCCGGAGTGGAAGAATTGGGCCAGCAAGTGCGGACGACTTCGTAGTTGCTGCCCGCCGGAAGAATTTTCAGTTTGGGTAAGGCCTCTTCGACTTTTCCTTCACGCAAAAGAATGTGTCCCAAAAGAAAAGAAGTGAACTCACTGGGAGAGCGTTCGATTTCCGCGCGGGCTTTGGGCAGGTCCGCGAGATAAATGTAAGGCACGGCACAGTCGGTATATAAATCGGGATCGAGGCGATGCGTGATTTCGCACTCTTCTGCGGCGCGATCGGGCGAGCCAGTGCTGCGCAAAAGCTGCGAAAGCAGAAGATGGAGTTCGGCGCGGCGAGGACGCTTGCGCGCCAACTCCTGGAGTTGCGTGAAGCTGGAGGCGAGATCGCCCTTGTCGCGGCTGCCAAGACCGATGAGCCAGGTGGAAGCTCCGAGAAGGTTGGGATCGAGCTGGCGGGCGCGCTCGACCGCAGCGATACATTTGCGGAGCATGGGGTCGCCACCGCCAATCATGTCGGCGGCGTCGTAGTAGCGGGAAGCGAGCGCCAGCCATGCGGGGGCATAGCCGGGATCGAGGGCGACGGATTTTTCGAGCAGGGCGATGGCCTGCGGGTTGTGTTCGAGGTCGTAGGCCGGATCCTGGCTGCGGAGGTAGAGATCGTAAGCTTGCTGGCTTTTGGGTTTGGTGGCGGAGAGTTCGGCTGGCCTCAGTCCCAGTGCCGGGAGTAACTGCTTTTCCAGCGTAGCGGTAATGGTTTCATGGAGTTGCAGCACGTCCGTGGCGGGGACATCGAGTGACGTACGCCAGATGATTTCCTGTTTGGCAACGTCCATGGCTTCAAGGGTGACGCGGAGGCGGTCGTCGTGGCTGAGGAAATGGCCAGTGACGACTTGCGCGACGCGAAGCTGGCGGCCGGCTTCGTGAGGGTCGGCATCGTCACCGGCGAACCGCTGCGACATGCTGAACGGGCGAACGCTTAGCGTGGGCGCGTAGCTGAGCGTGGTGACCACCTCGTCAGGAAGGGCCGTGCCCAAGTATTCAAACTTGGCGTCGTGTGCGACGTTTTGAAAGGGAAGAACGGCGATGGTGGTTTGGCGAGCGACGCCTGCAAGTGGAGAGGCTGCGCGCTTGTGAAAGAAGAATCCCAGGGCGACGACGGCGAGCAGCAGCGCAACCGAAGTGATGGTGAGCATGAGGCGAGTGCGGCGCCGGCGCGCAACTTCGCGAATGGCGATTTTGGCGACACCGGATTCGATGTCGCGTTGCAGACGAAGGAGTTCGGACTTTAATTCAGAGGCGCTCTGATAACGAAGTGCGCGGTCCTTGGCGAGAGCCTTGTCGAGGATGAGCGCAAGGTCGTGAGGCAAGTCAGGGCGAAGCTGGGAAGCGGGCGGGGGCTCGGCAGTAAGAATGGCGCTGAAAACAACGGCCTGCGAAGAGCCGTCAAAGGCGCGCTTGCCGGTGGCCATTTCGTAAAGCACTACGCCAAAGGAAAAAATATCGGTGCGGGCATCAAGGGCTTCACCGCGAACCTGTTCCGGGGACATATACGCAGCGGTGCCCAGGACTGCGCCGGGGCGGGAGAGTTCAAGTGATTCGGTGGCGGCGGCTGCCGCGGTGACCGCCGTGGTGTCGGAAGAAGGGTCGGATCGTTTTGCCAAACCGAAATCGAGAATTTTGGAATCGCCACGCGTGGTGATGAAAATGTTGGCGGGTTTGATGTCGCGGTGAACAATGCCATGGGAATGAGCGGCGGCGAGAGCGTCAGAAACCTGGATGGCCCACTTCAAGAGTTGGGATATTTCCATTCCGCTGGAGTGGCAGAACTGCCGGAGATCGGCTCCATCGAGGAGTTCCATGACCAGAAACGGCTGGCCATTGTGCTCGTCGACTTCAAAGATGGTGCAGATGTTCGGGTGGTTCAGAGCAGAGGCCGCCTGCGCTTCGCGTTCGAAGCGGCGACGGGACGGCAGGTCGGCGGCGTTGGCCGCGCGAATGAATTTGATGGCAACTTTGCGGCGGAGCGTTTCGTCTTCTCCGACGTAAACATCGCCCATGCCACCGGAGCTTAGGTGACGCAAAATCCGGTAATGCGAGACCTGGCAGCCTTCCATTGATTCGGATGATACCGCAAGTCTGACAAGAACGATGCAGTGTGGGAAGCAGAGAAAGAAAAAAACAAAGAAAAGAAAGATTTGCCGCTGAGACACAGAGAAAGAGTGGAACGGACGAAAGGGATAGAGGCATGAAGCGAGAGGCGAAAAAAGACGTAAAGAATGTCGCAAGAGAAGACGAAGAAAGAGAGCCGGCCTAAAGGTTGGCACTACGTAAAGAGGCTATGAGGGGTGCCGTTGGCTTTTTGTGGAATGCGGAAGAGAGCCATACGCGGAAAAGCCAGAAAATCATCAAGGCCAGAGGTAAGAGACCCAATACCCAGAATATTTTTGCACCGCGAAGAGCCACCGGAAATACCTTTTGTTGACCGAGGAAAAAGGAGCCGGTAGCGATGAAAAATCCGAAAGACATGCGCCATAGATGGCGGACGATGCGTTTGGTGCCAGAGACGCCACCGCGGAGGAGCATGCGAAGGTCGCCGGCGGCGGAGAGGGCGAGGATGGAGCCGAACGTGAAATAGAGGCCGGCAGGGTAGCCGTCCTTCAGTCCGTTGGAACTTTGCACGGCTTGCAGGCCGAAGGAGATTTCGACAGCAGCTGTGGCGAGCGCGGCGAGCAGTGCAGTCCAATCGAAGATGCCGGTGACGTTGTCCCCGCGACGCGCAGTGAGCCATGCGGTGGCTACGAGGTAGAACGCCAGGCTGCCGCCGAGAATATTTGTGGGTTGATTTTTGAAGACGGCCATGATGGCGCCGCTCGATGACATGGTGAGCATGGCTACGACGAAAACGTTTCCGGCGAGTGCATGGCGAGGCGAACCTTTGCGGAAGACCATGGCGACAGTGCCGAAGAGAATTGCCAATAGACCGGCGATGATGTGTACGGGGAGCAGAGGTGAGTAGTGCATGACGCTTTCTCCTGGAGCTAAGTTCGGGTGCTGGCGCCCGAGAAGGTTTCAATCGCGATGCGAGATCAGATTGGATCGCGATACCGCCGCAGACGGACGGCAACGGCCAGAAAGATTGCGGTGATGGCCAAGCCGAGCCAGAGTCCGGGATTGCTGAGAAATTTTCCGAGTTCGAGATGCGAGAGCGGATGAATCGATGTGCCCAAGGCGTCCGAAATGGGGATGTCGTCCGCTCCACCCATGAATCGAGACTGCACCAGGTTGGCGAAATGAGAGGTGTCGAAAGCAATTTTCTCGACGATGCCGACTGCCAGGAGTGGCAGAGTAGCCCAGATAAATGGCGCGCGGCGCGCCCAAGCCGAGACCAGCAGTAGCCAGCCGAAGATTGGCGCATACCAGAGCCCATGAATCGCGAAAAGATGAAAAAAAAGCATCACCCACATCGGAAGCAGCGAGATGTGGCCCGGAAGAGCGTTGACACTAATACCGCTACCAAGTAAGACAGCGCCGCTACCTACAAAGATGATGAATTGCGTGACGACTGTGATGACGAACCCGACTAGAGGGAAGACCAGGAGCGGGATACAGGCTTTTGAGAGGACGGTGGCGAGATCGGATACCGGCAACGACTTCCAGAAGAGGATGCTGCGATCTCGGCGTTCGCCGTGCAGTGCGTCGAGGCAATAGAAAAACGAGACCAAGAAGGTGCTGCCCATGATCAGAAGGGCCGCGAAATGGTATGGCTGCGCGAGGAGTTCGTTTTGTTTCACTGCGTCGAGGGCCATGGCGGCGTGCATTTTTCGGGGTAAATGAACAGTGCTGAGCAAGAAGCCGAACAGTGAGAGACCCGCGGCGGCGAGGGGTGCCATGTAAATGGAGCGAAATTCCCACAATTCCCGACGGACGGACCAGTACAGCAGGCGCGCGAACGGAATGGAAGCGGGCGAGCTTGCGGCGGATTGGATCGACGCGTCAGGCACGGCTCCGGATGTGGCGCTCGGCGAAGTGTTAGAAGGAGTCGTCATCGGGCTGCTCCTTGGCTCATGACGGCGAGAAACAAGTCGGCAATGGAAGGCGTGCGCGTTTCGCCGAGCGCGGAAAGTTGATTGCGATCGACGCGATCGAAGAGCAAGACGCTACGGCCGAAGCTCTGACGTTCTGAGAGCGGCCTGAGCGCGCGCGCGGATTGCAGATGTTCGGGAAGGGCCAGCAGTTCGACGTAGCGGGACTCGATTTCTTCCATGCTGCAGTTGAGAACGATGCGGCCGCGATCGAGGAACATGACATCCGTAAGAACATCCTGAATTTCTTCGACCTGATGAGTGGTAACGACGATGGTGCGGTTGCGATCGAAATAGTCGTTAAGCAGGGAATCGTAGAATTGTTTGCGATAGAGGAGGTCTAGGCCGAGGGTCGGCTCATCGAGCAGGAGCAGGCGGGCATCGATGGCCATAACCAGAGCGAGGTGAAGCTGCGCGACCATGCCTTTTGATAATTCGCGGACTTTTTGCGATTGGCGGATGGATGTTTTTGTGAGAAAGGCTTCCGCTTTGGCGCGGTCAAAGCGTGGGTGGATGCCCGCGAGATAATCCAGTACCTGAGAAACCTTGATCCAGCGAGGCAGTACGGCCACGTCGGAAATAAAGGAGACATCGCGCATAAGCTGATCGCGTTGAGTCCACGGATTGCGGCCGAGAACTTTCAACTCGCCCTGAAAAGGAGTGAGTCCGAGGATGGCGTTGAGCGCGGTGGTTTTGCCTGCGCCGTTGGGGCCGATGAGTCCGAGGATGCGGCCTTCTTCGACGCGCAAATCGATTCCGTCGACGGCCACCGTAGGCCCAAAAGCTTTACGCAGGCCGCGGGCTTCTATGCATGGCATGGCTTCAGCGCTCCTATTCTTTCTCTTTGGCTTTCGCCGATCGTTTTAGGGCGGCGTACAAAAGCTCGTCCGGATTCAGGCCGAGCCGCTCAATGGTTGCGTTGATGCGGGGCCAATCTTCGGTCAGAAATTTCTTTCGTTCACTCTGCAGCAGGAGTTTGTGCGCGCCGGATTTGACGAACATGCCGAGACCGCGCTTGCTCTCAACCAGTTGCTCGTCCACCAATTCCTGATAGCCCTTGAGAACGGTGAGTGGATTGACGCGAAATTCAGCCGCGACATTGCGCACAGAGGGCAGCGGATCGCCTTCTTTGAGCACACCGTCGAGAATCATCGCCACCACGCGATCGCGAAGTTGGCGGTAAATCGGCTGGCTGTCGTTCCACTCACGTTCCATCCTGTTGTCCAAGTTGCCTTTTTGCGGGGTCGATTCCCGTTATCTTGTGCGCTGCAGGTCGAAATGGGCGTGGACCGGTTTATCCCCTGGCATCATATACGTCCAGTCCTCGGTGTGGCGGTTCTCGTCGATCACGGTGAACACAGCATGGTGCATGTGACCGTACTGCGTGCCGCCGGAGAGATCGAGAAAATCGAATTCGACCTTTTTACCGTCGGGCGAGACTTTGCCCGTCATGCGCGGACGGTTTCCGGCGTCACAATAGTGAACCAGCGTGAGACGATCGCTATCCATGTAGAACATCGTGACTGGATGGTCGTAACGCGCCGGATCCAACGGCGTTCCCGCTGTCTGCATTTCATGCACAAGCGTGTTTCCCCTGGAAGTGACGCGCATCGACACGTGCAGCGGCTTACCGTCGGCCATCTCGGGTTGCGGCGGGTCGAGGCTTACAGGGCCTTCCCAGTCTCCCGCGAGGGCTTTCAGTTGGTTAAAGGACTTTTGCGCATCGGACTTTGGCCCGTTGGACTCGTGATCATGGGACTGGGCAAAGGCCAGGGTGGAGAGCGAAAGTAAGGCGACGACCGAGAATATACGACGGAGGGAATTCATGTTGTGACTCCTTTCGAGTGACCGGTTGGGCGCGTGCGCATCGCGCCAAACATCGGACTGTTATAGTTAACTATAACACTATGTCAGTTGCAAGTGTTTTTTTTTGGGCTGCCTTCTGATGGAGTTTCGGGCCGCTGAAACAAGGCCAGGAGGGCACGCGTACATTCCATGGCACGTGGGCATTGGCGGCGCTCTGTTCGAGTGAACTCGAGGGAAGCATTTCACACGTTCGGCCTGGTCACGGCCGCGGACAGTATTCCTGGCCGGATTTGTTCAAGGACATGCAGGATGTGTTTTGCGTATGGAAGCATTGCGGAACGCTGGTGGCTATCGCGGAGAGCTACAGAGGCGGAGCGTTCGAAGCACGGCAGCGGCCAGTGATGAAGCTTTAACGTTCGACTAATTTGAGCATCGAAGCGCACCGGGAATTATTTCTCACGGCCGGCAATGCGGACGTTCAAATATTCGAAGAGAGCGCGAAGCTCCGGCACAGAGATAACAGGCGAACAGCAAGACAAAAGTCCTGCACTACAACGGCAAGCGCTGGTTAGCGGGGCTCGACGATCCAGGTGTCGCCGCCACGGAGGAGCTTGGCGAGATCGCCGGTGCCGCGCTTGGCTTGGACGTCGGCGATTTGCTGGTTTATGACATCTTCGTAGCGCGGAAGATCGGGCCAGGAACGGATGACACCGATTGGAGTCGGAAAACCTTCGCGTGTTTCCATGTGAGACAGCTGGAAGGCATAGAACGGGCGCGGATGATGTGCGTCGTGAATCACGAGATCGGCTTCGGTGACGCCGTCGCCGAGCTGGACGACTTCGATGTCGCCATCGGGCAAGCGGCGAATTCCCTTGTCGCGATTTTTGCCGAAGACAAGCGGCTTGCCGTGTTCGAGCTGGATGACGTGCTCGTTGCGGGCATCCTTTTCGGTGATGCCAGTCCATGCGCCGTCGTTGAAGATATTACAGTTCTGCAGGATTTCGACGAAGGCGGAGCCCTTATGCGCGGCGGCTTGCTTCAGCGTGTCTTTGAGATGCGCTTGGAAGACGTCGACGGAGCGGGCGACGAAGGTGGCTTCGGCGCCGATGGCGAGCGAGATCGGATTGAATGGACGGTCGAGTGAGCCGAACGGAGTGGACTTGGCCTTCTTGCCGATTTCGGAAGTCGGCGAGTATTGGCCTTTCGTCAGACCGTAGATGCGATTGTTGAAGAGCAAAACCTTGAGACCAACGTTGCGACGCAACATGTGAATAGTGTGATTGCCGCCGATGGAAAGAGCATCGCCATCACCGGTAGCGACCCAGACTTCGAGGTCGGGGCGAATGGTTTTCAATCCGGTGGCGACGGCTGGTGCGCGGCCGTGAATGGTGTGGAAGCCGAAGGTATTCATGTAATACGGGAAACGTGACGAGCAGCCGATGCCGGAGACTACGACGAAGTTTTCGCGCTTGATGCCGAGTTCGGGGAAAATGGACTGGACAGCCGAGAGGATGGCGTAGTCACCGCAGCCGGGGCACCAACGGACTTCCTGGTCGGTCTGAAAGTCTTTCTTTGTGAGGACGGGAAGTGTTGTGGTGGACATTAACAAACGCTGCCTTTCTGCAAATTCGATCGCGGAACAACCAACCCGCCGCTACGAAAACCGGGCTATGAAACCAACTCGGCGATTTTTTGCTCGAGCTCGGACTGCTTGAACGGACGGCCCTGAATTTTGTTGAGGCCGATGGCGTTCACGAGAAACTTTGCGCGCAAGAGCCAGGAAAGCTGGCCCATGTTCAATTCAGGCACGAGTACTTTTTTGTAGCGCTTTAGAACGTCGCCGAGATTCTTCGGAAACGGATTCAAGTGGCGTAGATGGACGTGGCCGATGCGGTGGCCGAGCTCGCGCTGCGATTTCAATGCCGCGGTGATAGCACCGTGCGTCGAACCCCAGGCCACGATCAACAAGTCTCCATCGGGATCGCCCGCGGGAACAATGTCCGGAATATCTTGCGCGACGGCTTCGACTTTTGCCGCGCGGATGCGAACCATTTTTTCGTGGTTGAGTGGTTCGTAGTTAATGTTGCCGGTGACGTCCTGTTTTTCGAGGCCGCCGATGCGATGCTCAAGACCGGGAGTCCCGGGTACGGCCCACGGACGCGCGAGCGTTTGCGGATTTCGACGATATGGTTTGAAGTCGGTTGGATCGGTGGCGAACGTTACTTTGAAGTCGGGAATATCTGCGAGATTCGGAATGAGCCAAGGTTCGGCGCCGTTGGCCAGATAACCATCAGAAAGAATGATGACCGGCACCATGTACTTGGTGGCGATGCGCGAAGCTTCGACGGCTGCCCAAAAGCAATCGCTCGGAGTTGCGGGTGCAATGACGGGAATCGGCGCTTCAGAGTTGCGGCCAAAAAGCGCTTGCAGCAAGTCGGCTTGCTCAGTTTTGGTCGGCAGCCCTGTGGAAGGTCCGCCGCGTTGGATATCGCAAATGACGAGCGGAATTTCCACGGCGACAGCAAGGCCCATGGCTTCCGTTTTGAGAGCCATGCCAGGACCGGATGTGGTGGTCATGGCAAGAGCCCCGGCGTAAGCAGCGCCGATCGCCGATGTAATTGCGGCGATTTCGTCTTCCGCCTGGAAAGTGATGACGCCGAAATCCTTGTACTGCGAAAGCTCGTGAAGAATGTCCGACGCCGGCGTGATTGGATAGCTGCCAAGGAAAAGCTTCAGACCTGATTTTTGCGACGCGGTGACAAAGCCGAGCGCCAGTGCCTGGTTGCCGCTCATGTTGCGGTAAACTCCGGGAGCAAGTTGCGCAGGCGGAATTTCGTAGCTGATCTGGAATGCTTCGGTGGCTTCGCAGTAGGAGTAGCCGGCCTTCATGGCCAGCTTGTTGGCTTCGACCAGCAAAGGTTTCTTGGAGAATTTCTCGTCGATATAGCGGACAGTGCCTTCCATGGAACGGTTGTAGAGCCAGTAGCACATGCCGAGAGCGAAGAAATTTTTGCAGCGGCTGACGGACTTGGCGTCAAGGCCGAGATGTTCGAGAGCCACTTTGGTCAGTCGCTCAAGCTCCACCGAAAAGAGCCGGAACTTGTCGAGAGAATGATCCTCTAAGGGATTGGAAGTCATTTGCGCTTTGCGCAGATCGTTTTCCGCGAAGGCGTCGGAATTGACGATCAGAATGCCGTTGGGCTTCAGATCGGCAATGTTCATTTTTAGCGCGGCGGGATTCATGGCGATCAGGACGTCCACCGAGTCGCCAGGTGTATAAATTTCGTTCGAAGAAAAATGGAGCTGGTAACCGCTGACACCGGGAAGGGTACCGGCAGGGGCGCGAATTTCGGCGGGGAAGTCCGGGAATGTGGCGATATCGTTGCCGTAGAGCGCCACGGTATTGGTGAACTGGCTGCCAGTGACCTGCATGCCGTCGCCGGAATCCCCGGCGAAGCGAATTACCGCGCGTTCAAGAACCTCACGCTTGGTCTTAGGCAGCGGAATTTCGGTGGTTGTGGCCATGCTTCGTTGCAACTCCCTTAAGAATCAGCTTGAAATCCGGCTTTCTTTACAATGCGCAAGTGCAACACCAACAAGCGGCACAACGAATGCGCAAAGCCCCCAAGACAGCGGCTCCAATAGACGCCCGGCAATGTAAATGAGAAAGGGCGACGAGCTTGGGCGGAACAGCAAGCATGGAACGCTGAATCGAACCGCCGTGGGCCTGGATAAAAATGATAGCACAGCGGGTAGTGGGGCGAGCGAAAGTGCGCTGAAAACCTAATTGCGCGATAGCAAGTTTGGAAATGTTAGTTGGCCTCGGGAGGGAGTGGCGACCGGGCACTTGATTGCCCGTCCGCTGCAGTGAAAAAACGGCTGCGCGAGAAGTAGAGGGTAATGACGATGGCGACCGGAATAAGGAGCCCGAGGATCGTGCCGTAGCGGACATAATGAACGATTTGGTCGATGCTGATTGGAGGATTGGGCAGATTCATTTGAGAAAGCACCGACCGCAGAACTTGGGCAAACGTTGAGCTGAACGTGATGGCGGCACCGTTAATCAGGACAAAAAGCTGGCTGGCGATGGTCAGCGGGTAACTCCATTTTTTAAGCAGCAGTAAGCCAATGCCCGGAAGCGAGACGACAACAAAATTGAAAAGTAGCAGTGCGGATGCGGCGGGTCCGTAGAGGGCGTGACCGAAAAAAAGGACAGGAAACCGGCCGGGGAAGAATGGAATCAGCGGCAGAAAAAGAATGAATGAGGCCAAGTACCAGCCCACGATGCGTACTGCCAGAGGGCAGGCAGGATTGTTAAGCCAGGACCGGTGATGAGTGTCGCGTGCAACGTTTAAAAATGTATTGGCATGAAATTGTGCGACGACAGAGCGACGGGTGAGCCAGAAGAGCCACCAGGTGCCGAGAAGTAGGGGAATTGCATAGATCGCAGTGAGGATAGTCGCGAGCAAAGCGCGAGAGACGACTGGGTCGCGCGGTGCGCCGCCGAAGATGACGAAAAAAATTACGCCGATGCCGACGACTCCAAAAAAAAGCAGGCAACCGCCGAAGGCTAGAAGTGAGACGCGCGCCCAGTTGCGCAGGCGGATAAGTTGCACACCCGCAATGGATTCGAAGATTCCACAGACCAGGCACAAAGCAAAGAACCCGAAAATGACTGGACGCAGAGCAAGGGGTATGGGCGGGCCAGCCGGCGAGTAATACGCAGAGCTCAGAATAAAGAGAACCAGAATCGAGGTGAGTGAGCCGAGCACGCCGCAAATGATCGCGGACGCTCCGATGGCGATGATGCCAGGAGAAGCCTGCGGAGAGGAGTTCATGAGAAATTTATAGCAGGTTTCGCCCGTAGCGAGGCGCAGCACGAATGGAAATCGAATGGAAACGGCCCTTGACACTTCGCTTTCCCTTCGCCTAGAGTGGTTGTGGAAAAGTTTTCCGGAGGAAAGCTATGGCCCTCACCAAGCGACAGAAAGAAGTTTTAGATTATCTGGTGTCGTTCGAAACGAAGCACGGCTACGCGCCAAGCTTTGAAGAGATCGGCAAGGGCCTGAAGTTGACGTCTCTGGCGACCGTCCACAAGCATATTACGACGCTGGAGAAAAAAGGATTCATTCGGCGCGGCTATAACCAGAGCCGTTCGATTGAGATTATTCAGCTGCCGAAGACGGTGAAGGATCAGATCATCGAGCGCAAGGTGCAGGAATTGCCTTTGTTGGGGAGAATTGCTGCTGGTCGGCCATTGGAAGCCGTCGAGGAGCGCGAGACGATTTCACTTGGAGATTTTGCGCGTGGCGGAAATTCGTTCGTGCTGCAGGTTAAGGGCAGCTCCATGATTGAAGATCACATCATGGACGGAGATTTCGTGGTGTGCGAGCAAACGCAAGTGGCCAATCAGGGCGAAATTGTGGTGGCGCTAGTCCGTGGAGACGAAGCTACGCTGAAGCGTTTTTATCGCGAAGGGCCAGGGAAAATTCGGTTGCAACCTGCGAACTCCGAGATGGGACCGATTATTGAAGCGGCGAGCGATGTAAAGATACAAGGCCGTGTGATTGGTGTGTTGCGGAAGTACTAGCAGGATGCAGTTTTCCTCTTTCTAAAACTAATTTTGCGAATGGACTTGATCGCCGCGCCCGGCTTGGCCATTTCGCACGAACCTTCCTGGCCGTACCGGCTTCTCCCGATGTAGCTGCAACGTCATCTCTGATTACACTTCCGCTGACTTCGCGCTTGCCGGCACGTGGCATGTACAGTGAAGTTGGTAGAATCGAAGACGTCAGCGTAACCCGCACGCTGCTGCACGCGTTCCAAATCCACCGGGAGGCAATCCAGAGTTTGAGCAGCCTTCGTGAATCGCCGCGCCCGATTCGTCGCTGGTCGGCTTTTGTGCTGGCGATCTTGCTGTTGTCGGCAACGGCGCAGCCTGCGCGAGCCTATTCGGTAATGTCACATCAAGCGATCATCGACACCGCCTGGGAGGGAAGCATCAAGCCGGCGCTGCATGCCCGGTTTCCGGATGCGACGAACGAAGAGTTGCACAAGTCGAAATCGTATGCTTACGGCGGCGCGATTATTCAGGATCTCGGCTACTACCCCTACGGCAATCCATTTTTCAGCGATTTAACGCATTACGTGCGTAGCGGCGACTTTGTCCTCGCGCTGATGCGCGACGCACAGGACGTGAACGAGTACGCGTTCGCGCTAGGCGCGATGGCGCACTATGCCGCGGACAACAACGGCCACCGTGAAGGAACGAATCGCGCGGTACCGATTTTGTATCCGAAGTTGAGGAAAAAATTCGGCGAATCCGTTTCGTATGAAGATGACAAGCTGGCACATGTGAAAACCGAGTTCGGGTTCGATGTACTTGAAGTAGCGAAAGAAAGATACGCGCCGGATAGCTATCATGACTTCATCGGCTTTAATGTCGCGTCGCGCGTGCTGGATCAGGCGTTTCAGGAGACATACGGACTCGATTTGAAAAAAGTGTTGGCAAACCAAGATCGCGCGTTGAATTCCTATCGTTACGCGGTGAGCAAGTTACTGCCGAAAGCCACGCGGATTGCATGGAATCTGAAGAAAGACGAAATCCAGAAAGATACGCCGGGAGTCACAAAGCAGAAGTTTCTATACAACCTGAAGCGGTCGAGTTTTGAAAAGGAGTGGGGGAAGGACTACAAGCAGCCGACATTCGGAGAAAAGTGTTTGGGATTTTTCTACACGATATTGCCGAAAATCGGTCCGCTGAAAGTGTTGCAATTCAAGACGCCGACGCCAGAAACCGAGCACATGTTCGAAGCGAGCTTTAACGCTACGCTTGATCAATACCGCGAGCTGCTCAAGCAGGAACAGACAACGCGCAAGCCAGCGGTAGAGAACGACAATTTCGACCTCGGCGCGGTCAGTGCGCCGGGAAAATACGCCTTGAGCGACAAGACGCACGCGAAACTGCTGGACGAACTTGCCGAGCAGAAGTTCGTCGGAACGCCGCCGGAAATGCGAGCAGAACTGCTGGAATTTTTTGGCGTGGCGGACACGCCGTTTGTAATGAGGAAAGACAAGAGAGTGTGGGGTAGGCTGCAGGCTGAGCTTGAGCAGTTGAAGGCGGCACCGATCGAGCAGCAGTCGGCGGCAACGCACTGAAGACTTAACGGCTTTCCTATCAACAGGATTGCAATCTAAGCATTCGGAACGCAGTTCCGATCCATCCAAAAAACCGCTGTAGTCTCACCCGTCCGGCGTGAAAGAATAAACGTTTGCGCTATGCGCGCGAGCCGAGACATGCCCAAGCAGAAGCCCATCCGGAAATTACTGGCAGCTAACCGCAGCGAAATAGCCATCCGGATTTTTCGTGCCGCGAATGAGCTGGGACTGCGCACGGTCGCAATCTATTCAAAAGAAGATAGGCTCGCCCTGCATCGTTTCAAGGCGGACGAGGCATATCAGGTCGGCGATGGCAAGGGTCCAGTTGAAGCGTACCTGGATATAGCGGGAATAGTTGCACTGGCTAAAGCCAAAGGCGTCGATGCGATTCATCCGGGTTATGGATTTCTGTCCGAGAATCCAGCGTTGGCGCGAGCATGTGCGAAAGCGGGGATCATTTTTGTAGGGCCGACGCCCGATTTGCTGGAATTGCTGGGTGACAAGACGGCCGCGCGCGGGCTGGCAATTTCGGCGGGCGTGCCGGTGCTCCCGGGAACGGAAAAATCCGTAAGGTCATTGGACGAAGCCAAAAAAATCGCTTCGGAAATTGGTTACCCGGTGATGGTAAAAGCCGCGATGGGCGGCGGTGGCCGCGGGATGCGCGTCGTGCACAGCGAGGGCGAACTGCAAGCGCGGCTTGAGGAAGCGCAAGGAGAAGCGCGTTCGGCGTTCGGCGATGCGTCCGTGTTTCTGGAAAAATATCTTGCGCGAGCGCGACATCTGGAAGTGCAGATCCTCGCGGATACACATGGAAACCTAATACACCTTTACGAACGCGATTGTTCGGTGCAGCGCCGCCACCAGAAAGTGGTGGAGGTCGCGCCGGCAGCGAATCTTCCGGCGAGCGTTCGAACGGAATTGTGCGATGCGGCGGCGCAGCTTGCCCGCGTAGCGAAATACCGCAACGCCGGCACGGTGGAATTCCTGTACGACGTCGATTCGCAGAAGTGGTATTTCATCGAGGTGAATCCGCGCATACAGGTCGAGCACACGGTCACAGAAATGGTCACGGGCATCGATTTGGTGCGCGCGCAAATCCTTGTGGCGCAAGGATATTCGTTGCACGACGACACCATGCGGCTTCCCGAACAGGAGAATGTGCCGCTATATGGCGCCGCGCTGCAATGCCGCGTGACTACGGAGGATCCGGAAAAGAATTTTGCGCCAGACTACGGAAAAATTTCCACATACCGTTCGCCGGCGGGGTTCGGCATTCGGCTTGACGGCGGTTCGGCGTATGCGGGCGCTTCGCTTTCGCCTTATTACGACTCGTTGTTGGTGAAAGTGACCGCGTGGGGAACGAATCTGCCCGAATCGTGCCAGAGGATGGACCGCGCGCTGCGTGAATTCCGCATTCGCGGCGTGAAGACCAATATCCCGTTCGTGGAAAATGTCGTGAACCACCCGAAGTTCCGTTCCGGCGAAGTGACAACGTCTTTTCTGGACGAATACCCGGAACTATTCCGATTCCCGAAGCGCGGTGATCGCGCCACGAAGCTACTCACTTATCTGGGTGATGTGATTTTGAACGGCAACCCGGAAGTGAAAGGGAAGCAGATTCCCGCGAATCTCGAAGTGGCTACGGTGCCCCCTGCGTCTGTTGAAGAACCGAAACCCGGCACCCGGCAGTTGCTGAAAAAACTCGGGCCGAAAAACTTTGCTGAATGGGCAAAAAAAGAAAAGCGTCTGCTGATTACCGATACGACGTTTCGCGATGCACATCAATCACTGATGGCCACGCGCGTTCGAACGCACGAC
Organism: uncultured Acidobacteriota bacterium; assembly: GCA_963781385.1. Classification (GTDB taxonomy): domain Bacteria; phylum Acidobacteriota; class Terriglobia; order Acidiferrales; family UBA7541; genus Acidiferrum. The sequence goes on from CAWAFN010000003.1 coordinate 142,147, forward strand.
TTACTGGCGACGGCACCCGCCGTGTCGGAACGGCTGGCAGATCTTTTCAGCCTCGAGATGTGGGGCGGCGCGACGTTCGATACGGCGCTGCGCTTCCTGCGCGAAGATCCCTGGCAGCGTTTGCGGCAGCTGCGAGCGGTCGTGCCAAATATCTGCTTTCAGATGTTACTGCGCGGCGCAAACGCCGTTGGGTATGCATCGTATCCAGACAATGTGATCCGCGAATTTGTACGCGCAGCGTACGCCGAAGGCATGGACATTTTTCGAGTGTTCGATTCGCTGAACTCAATCGAGAATATGCGCGTTTCGCTGGACGCGGTGCTGGAAAGTGGCGGAGTGTGCGAAGCAGCGATCTGCTACACCGGCGACATCCTCGATAAATCGCGTCCGAAATATTCGCTGAAATACTATGTAGGGCTCGCGAAGCAGCTGGAAAAGCTGGGCGCGCACTTCCTGGCTATTAAAGACATGGCCGGATTGTGCAAGCCGTATGCGGCGTACGATTTAGTCAAGAAGTTAAAGGAAGAAACCGCGCTGCCCATTCATTTTCATACACACGATTCGAGTGGCATCAATGCGACGTCGATTTTGAAAGCATCGGAAGCCGGTGTGGATATTGCCGACGCGGCCGTCGCGGCGATGAGCGGCGGGACGAGCCAGCCCAACTTGAACGCAATCGTGGCCTCGCTGCGCAATACGCCGCGCGATACGCAACTCGATCTCGCGACACTGAACGAATGCTCGGACTACTGGGAAACCGTTCGTTCGTATTATTTGCCGTTTGACTCCGGACCAAAGTCCGGCAATGCGCGATTGTACGAACATGAAATTCCAGGCGGACAGTACACCAACTTGCGCGAGCAGGCCGTCGCCATGGGGCTTGGCAACCGCTGGCGCGAGGTCGAGCGCATGTATGCTGACGTAAATCGGTTGTTCGGCGACATTGTGAAAGTGACGCCGTCCAGCAAAGTGGTCGGCGACATGGCGCTTTTTCTGATGGCGAAAGAGATGACGCCAGCGGATGTTCTGAAATTGGACGATCAACACGACGTCGCCTTCCCCAATTCGGTCGTAGAAATGTTTTCCGGAGTATTGGGCGTGCCGCCGGACGGATGGCCAAAGAAAGTGCAAAAGATTCTGCTGCGCGGAGCTGTTCCGGTACAGGGGCGTCCGAGCGCGAGCATGCCTGCTATCGATTTCGCCGGTGAGAAAGAGTCGCTGGAAAAGAAAACCGGCCACTCGATTAGCAACGAAGATCTGCTCAGCTATTTGTTGTATCCGGAAGTTTATCTGAAGTTCGATAAATTCCGCCAAGCGCATTCTGACGTGAGCGTCCTGCCGACTCCCGCGTTTTTCTACGGCTTGAAATCGGGAGAAGAGATTACTGTCGAAATCGAACCGGGCAAAACGCTCATCATCAAGTACATGACCGCGAGCGATCCGCATCCCGACGGTACGCGAACTCTTTTCTTTGAGCTAAACGGCCAGCCCCGTGAAGTGAATGTTCGCGACAGGTCATTGCGTGTAGTCGAGCGAGCGCATCCGAAAGCCGATCCAGAGGATGCCGGACAAGTCGGAGCAACTACCGCCGGAGTAATCAGCGGAATCGCGGTGCAGGCGAACCAGACCGTCGAGCGCGGTGCTAAACTAATGACTCTGGAAGCCATGAAGATGCAATCGAATATTTACGCGCCGATTTCCGGGCGCATCACCAAGCTGCTAGTGACTCCAGGGATGAGCGTGGAAGCCAAAGACCTGCTCGTGACGATCGCCCCGTGAGCGACGGACAACTCCGCAAACACGATAATTTCCGTTCAAAGTTCCTCCGCAACCAGCGCAGCCTCGCAGTGTATCTGCCGCCCGGATATGAGGAACAGCCGCTGCGGCGCTTTCCCGTCCTCTATTTGCATGATGGTCAAAATCTTTTCGATGGTGCAACCGCGTTCAACGGACAGGACTGGCACGTGGGCCCGACGGCGGACGGCGAAATTAACGGCGGTCGCGTCGAGCCGCTTATCATCGTCGGAATTTACAATACCGGGAAGACGCGGCTCAGGGAGTACACGCCGACGAGCGTACCGCGTCTCGGCGGTGGTCGCGCCGATCGCTACGGAAGATTTCTGCTTGAGGAAGTGATGCCGTTCATTCATCGGGAATATCGCGCGGACGGCGAAGGCTCGAAGACTGGCATCGGCGGTTCTTCACTCGGCGGGCTCGTTTCGCTCTATTTAGGAATGTCACGCTCAGACGTCTTTGGAAAAATTGCCGCGCTCTCGCCTTCCGTATGGTGGAATCAGCGCGTCATTCATCGCTTCGCAGAAAGCGTGCCCATCCATTCGCGGCCGCGCATCTGGCTGGATATCGGCACCCGCGAAGGTCCGCGCATCGTGGAAGACGTCGAGCGCTACCGCGACGTGCTGCTGCATCGCGGCTGGCAATATGACCGCGACCTGCACTACCAACGCGTGGAAGGCGCCGAGCACAACGAACAGGCCTGGGCACAGCGCGTCGGTCCCTTCTTGCGGTTTTTGTACCCCGCCGGCTAAGGCCGGGTTATACTTCGCGGCTTCACGGGACTTGCGGAGGTTCAGCGTGCCGGAGCAGCAGCTCACCATCCTCTGTGTCAGCTCGTACGAAAAAGGGCAGGAGTTCATGCGCACCTGCAGGGAAATTGGGTGCCGCGTTTTTCTGCTGACGGTGGAAAAGCTGCGCCACGCGGACTGGCCGCGCGAAGCAATCGACGAATGTTTCTTCATGCCGGAAGAACTGCCGCTCCCGCAGCTTCTGAATGCGGTGAGTTACGCGGCGCGCACGCGAAAAATCGACCGGATCGTTGCGCTCGATGAATTCGACATGGAAAATGTTTCCGCGATTCGCGAGCACTTGCGCATTCCCGGCATGGGACTGACGACCGTCCGTTATTTTCGCGACAAGCTGGCGATGCGTGCGCGCGCGAAAGAAGCTGGCGTCAATGTGCCGGAGTTTGTGCATGTGCTGAATCATGGCGAGCTGCGCGAATTCATGGCCCGCGTGCCGGCGCCGTGGCTGCTGAAGCCGCGTTCGCAAGCTTCCGGTATTGGCATGAGGAAGATACATCAGCCGGACGAATTGTGGCCGTGGTTGGAAAGATTGGGCGACGACCAATCGAATTATTTGCTGGAAGCGTTTGTTCCCGGCAGCGTGTTTCACATCGACAGCGTCGTGAGCGACAGGGAAGTGAAGTTTGCCGACGCGCACGCCTATGGTACGCCACCGCTAGATACTTCGCACGCCGGAGGTGTTTTCACGACGCGCACGATCGAGCGCGACTGCGACGACGCGAAAGTTTTACAAGTACTAAACAAAAAGCTGGTGGATGCGCTGGGACTCTTGCGTGGCGTAACGCACGGCGAATTTCTGAAGGCGCACGCAGACGGCCGGTTTTACTTCATCGAAATCGCAGCACGGGTAGGTGGCGCGTATATTTCGGATGTTGTCGAAGCCGCCAGCGGCATCAACCTGTGGCGCGAATGGGCGAAGCTCGAAGTGGGCGCGGGAAAAGTTCCATATACGCTCCCACCTGTGCGGAACGATTACGCTGGTATAATTCTCTCGCTCGCGAAACAGGAAGAGCCCGATTCGTCCGCCTACACCGATCCCGAAATCGTCTATCGCATCAAGAAATACCATCACGCCGGATTTGTGTTGAAGTCGCCGAACGTCGCTCGCGTCAAGCAGCTTCTCGACACCTACAGTCGCCGTTTCGTACTTGATTTTCTCGCGTCGCAACCGGTTCCGAATAAGCCCACAGCTTAAGCTGGAATGTGCCGTCATTGCCAAATTGCCCTTAGGCCAGCTTTTTGTCCTGTCCCTAAGGGTAGTTACTTTCACGCACGCCGGCCTGATACGTTGTTTGCAGCGTTCCTAACACGGGACTAAAGTCTCTAATCACCCCAACAGAATTCTCGAGGGGTGAGCTATCCCTTGGGAGGTTTTATGTGGGGGAACGGGAAAAGACCGGATACGCCGCAAGCAGCGCAACCGGAGCCGAAAAGTTTTGCAACAACTACTACGACTATGAATCAGCCGCCGAAGTCAGCTCCGGCGACTTGGGAGGGAACAACTGCAATGAGTACAAGTCCATTGGGTGCGACCGGCGACCGTGCAACCGCACGTCTCGGATCCAGCCTGCACGTGAAGGGCGAAATCACCGGGAGCGAAGACCTTTTGGTTGACGGCTCGGTGGAAGGGTTGATTCAGCTGGATGAGCGCAAGCTCACCGTTGGAGCGACCGCGAAATTGACTGCCGACATTATTGCCCGCGAGGTGGTGGTGTATGGCAGCGTGAAGGGAAATCTTCGCGCGAAGGACCGCATCGAAATCAAGAAAGATGGTTCGGTGAACGGCGACTTGACGACGGCGCGCATCATGATTGAGGACGGCGCTTACTTCAAGGGCTCGATCGAAATCGACAAGAGCGCGGAGAAGGAATCGGGCAGCGCGTTTGCGAAGGCTTCGAACGCGGCTCCAGCAACGGCGGGACCGAAGAGCATTTAAGCTTTTCACTCGGGTTGAAATTAAACGGCGCGGACGAGAGTTCGCGCCGTTTTTTGTTGCGTACTTCGGAATTAGCCGTTTTCGTTTTTCTACATTCTCGCTAAATCTATAGTTTGATAGGTCCATAACAGCTAGAGAAGCCTAGCGCCAGCATTCCTGATTGTGTAATGGCAGTTGGGCCCGGCGCGGGACCGCGAGTGCCACGGCGTCCGATGGCACCACGTGACGGTTCGTGGTGGCTTTATTTCTGGCGCTACCGTAGCCATCGTCTGGCAAGCTGCCCGCGGCAACGTTGATCGACATGAACAAACTGAAAATTACGACGCCCGCAATGAACGCGAGGAATACAACGCGTCGTGAGCGACCATCCTGACGGCGAAACCGTTTCGGGGGACGCGGCCTTCACTGCAAACTGATCCGTCGCCGCTGTGCCAGCCGTGATGTGGCGTTGCGTTGCTTGGTTGTCTCTAACTTTTTACTAGCGCGCCTCATCCAATCCAACGTAGAAATCTAAAGCAAGTCAATTCATTCAATGAGGGCGGTTCATGGAAACGCGGAAACTGGGCAACTCCGATTTGCAATTGACGCCGGTGGGCTATGGCGCGTGGGCCATCGGAGGCGGCGGGTGGGAATTTGCATGGGGCAGCCAGGAAGATTCGCATTCGATTGCCGCCATTCTGCGCTCCCTCGAATTGGGAGTGAACTGGATCGACACAGCTGCGGTTTACGGTACCGGCCACTCCGAAGAAATTGTTGCGCAGGCTCTGAAACATTGGAAAGGCCAGCGGCCGCACGTTTTTACGAAGTGCGTCTTGCGCTGGGACGAAAATCGCAAGGTGTATCGCGACCATTCCGCCGCTTCGATCCGCAAGGAATGCGAAGACAGCTTGCGCCGATTGCAGACCGACATCATCGACCTGTACCAAATGCACTGGCCCCCGACAGACAACGGTCTGGAACTGGAAGAGGCTTGGGGAGCAATGAGCGAATTGCAAACCGAGGGAAAAGTCCGCTGGATCGGCGTTTCGAACTTCGATAAGGCGCAGATGGAACGCGCCGCAAGCATCGCCCCGGTCACTTCGAACCAGCCGCCTTACAACATTCTCCGCCGCAAGATCGAAGAAGAGAATCTTCCGTATTGTCTGGGAAAGGGGGTCGGCGTGATCAGTTATGCGCCGATGGCGTCAGGGCTGCTCACTGGCGCGATGACCCGTGAACGTGCCGCGGCATTGCCGGCGGATGATTTTCGCAGCCGCAATCCTGAGTTTAAGGAACCGCGCCTGTCAAGAAATATCGAACTGGTAGAGCGGCTGCGCGCAGTTGGTTTGCGTCACGGACGCGGCCCCGGAGAAGTTGCCATCGCGTGGGTTTTGCGCCACCCGGCGATTACCGGAGCAATCGTGGGCGCGCGAAATGCAAAGCAGGCCGAAGGCGTGATGCGCGCCGGTGACTTGAAGCTTTCGCACCAGGAAATTGCGGAGCTTGAAGGAGCAGCTGCCGCAGCCGTCGCGAAATAACCGTTGCGAAAAATTGCCGTTGCGGTTTGCTTATACCCGCTGATAGTCCGGCCGCCAATTCTGCACCATCCGCTTGATGGTTTTGCGGTCGTTTAGTTTTTCATCGAGAACTTTACGTGCCAGGGCCGGTAACTCGGCGTCGCTCGCAAACCGCAGCGAAACAATCTGGTTGATCGTAAATTCTCCGATCCGGGCTTTTAGATCTTCCGACAGCAATCGTTCATAGCGCAACCGCTCTTCGAGCCGGATCACGCGATCCTGCACGCCTAGCGCGAAAGTTCTTGCCAGAAACGCCAGAACCAGCAAAGCGGCCGAAACCAGTACCTCCAAGATCATTCTCGAAATTTGCGACGGTGTAATCGTGTTGTGAACAATAAAACGAACCAGCGAATGAATCGTCCAGGTCAAATTTAAAACCAGCACCGGCACAACAAAAAAAACGAACGGCTTCACAACTTTGGCGTGGTTTGAATAATTCTGCTCGCTCATCGAATATCCTCTTTAAATGAATAAATCGGTTGCACGTCCACCGGGATGTCGGAAACCGTTTCGAACGCATGCCTCAAATGCTCCGGCAGCACCGCATACCTTGCAAACCACGCTTGATTTCGCGCACGATCGCCGGTCGCCTCCTGTGCGAGCAATTCTTTTCCTAGCGCCGCAACTGCCGCCGGCATTTTGTCGATCACCACCGCGTATCTACCCGTAGAGCTGTCGCGTGTCACCGCCCCCTGTTCCAGCAGGTAGTTGAACTCCATCATTTCGCCGCGGCCGTGAGGCTCGGCAACTCCAAAACGAATCGTCCGGAAATTGCCAGCAACGAACGAGATGTAGTCTTCGTCCAGCTGCGCCTTCGTGATTGCCCCGTGATCGGCAAGCCATTTCAGGCACATCAATCCCACAATGTCCGCTTTCGATTCTTCCAGTGAAGAAAAATCGCCGCCAATTGCTTCTCGAATGTCTTTCTTGCCTGCTGGGGTCCGCGAATAGTTCGGTCCCAGTTCGTGTGAAATTTCATGAGCTAGCGTGGTTGCCAGATAACCAGTTCCCGTCGCGCGGCCTACCTGATCTTCGCGCAGTAATTTTGCCGCGATCGGCACAATCACCACATTCACCCGCGCATCCATAAAATTCTTGAAGAAAATCTTCTTGCTGCCCTTCGCTTCGTGTACTCGCGCGTCGTTCGGTAGATTATCCGCCACGGCCTGATAACCGTGCCGCAGATCCCCTACGCGAAATGGCGCATCCATCACTTCCATCGGCGTCGCGTGGCCACGCTTCGAAGGAAGGTCGGCCTTCGCCAGGGGCAGCGATTCCTGTAATTCCGGCACATATTTTTGGAAGATCGCCAGCTTCTTGCTTTCTTCTTCATTTCGAACAAGCACGGAGCCGCCATACGAAGTTCGCACGCCAAGCAGCCCGTCGATGTAGCTTTCATAAGGCGCCAGAATCAGGTCGAACTTCGGCTCCTTCAGATCGAGCCAAGCGATGTCGCTCGCGTAGTAGTCATCGTTCAAAAATGCATCGGCGCGGAGCCGCAGAAACTTCGCGAATGCCGGATCGTCGCTCAAGTCGGCCGCCGCGCGCAGATCGTCTGCCGCCGGCTTTAGAAATTCCTCGAACACTACGTGATAGGGAACCGCGACCAGTCCGTCGCCGTCACGCTTGAGGATCGAATGCTCGTTGTAAACGGAATCCTTCTGCTTCGGATGCGCCGCGACGTACTTCTCCACTTCGGCCTGCGTTAGCCCCAGTGGGTACATTCCGCGTCCGGGCGGCACGGGTTGCTTGCCGACGAACGGCCTCAGCTCGTCAATTAAGTCGTAGCGCCCGCCATTGATCTTCATGAACTTCAAAACCTTTTGATCCAACGGATTCTGGCTTTTCTCCAATTCCAGATAGAGTTTCAAACCGTCCGGATCGCTTTGCCGCCAATAAATTTGTTCAAGGCGATTGGAAGCGTCCACCAGCTTTTCCACGGTTTTCTGCTCGCGTTCGCTGAGTCCGGTGCGATCGAATGGCATGTCCAGAAATTTAAATTTTGCAAGCCGCGCATCGAGGTCCGGCACGACCCCCAGCGGCGCAGCGATGCTCTCAGTGCTTGTAGCCGTAGATCCGGAGTTGGAGTGGCAGCTCACGAGAAGGGGAAAAATGGAAAGGGAAGCGACAAGGATTGCAAATGAACCGATTCGGACCAGTGTCATGCGCAAAATTGTAGCAAACAATTGTCCCGCCACACGGGCACACCATTTCCCTGCAAAATCTCAATATTTCGGCTATTCTCTAAAACGGAAGAAACTTTTCCCAGCCCGCCGCATCCAAATAATCGATAGCGAAAGGTAAGAGTCATGGCCAAAGCATTTTGGGGCGGGAAACTCATCGCAGAAAGCGACGGATGCGTCGTGGTCGAAGGGAATCAGTATTTCCCGGCCGACGCAGTGAAGAAAGAATATCTCAAATCGAGCAGCCACACTTCGATTTGCCCATGGAAGGGAACTGCCCACTATTACCATTTGGACGTCGGCGGAATGCGAAATGAAAACGCCGCGTGGTTTTACCCCGAGCCAAAGCCGGCTGCCAAAGAAATCAGCGGTCGCGTCGCATTTTGGAAAGGCGTCCTGATCGAAACGTAGTCGCGCTATTTCGCGATCTCGTTCTTGAAAACCTGGCCGCCCTTCATCACGAACTTTACGTTTGCCAGTTCTTTCACATCTTTGACCGGATCGCCGTTCACCGCGATCACGTCCGCAAAAGCTCCCGGCGCCAGCACGCCCAACTCGCCTTTTTCATCCAGCATGTCCGCTGCGCGTGAAGTTGCCGCGTGAATCGCGTCCATGGCCGACAATCCAAATTGCGTAAGGTACGGAAATTCTTGCGCCATCGGTTCCGTCCATTCGATACCGCCGATGTCCGTGCCATAAACAATTTTGATTCCGGCTTTCACGGCCTTCTGCACCGACGCGCCGTGTACTTCCGCCCGTTTGCGATCCCGTTTTCCTTCTGGAGTGTCTTCCTTCGCCCAGTCGCCGTAGTACGGCGCGAGCGTCGGGCAATACCACGTTCCTTGTTTCGCCATCTGCGCAATCTGCGCATCGGTGATTTCCAGCCCGTGTTCGATTGAATCGCACCCGCCGTCCAGCGCGCGCTGCAAACCTGTCCCGTTGTACGCGTGGCATGCCACTTTTTTGCCCCAGCCATGCGCTTCGTCCACAATCGCTTTCAGCTCTTCCACCGTCAGCGTCGGTTGCGAGAAGAGATTTCCTTTCTTGTCGACCCACGACCGATGCGTCATGTAAACCTTCATCCAGTCCGCGCCGTGGTCAAGTTGCTCCCGTGCGGCTTTGCGCGCTTCCACTGGCCCGTCGACAATTTGCACGCCCTTCGGCATCTGTAGTTCCGGCGCGTAGCCTTCCAGGTTGTAGCCACCCGTCGAAGAAATTCCGCGTGTCGCCACAAACAGCCTCGGTCCGGGAATCGTTCCTTCCAAAATCGCTTGTTTAATTTCGACGTCGCCGTAGCCCGCGCCCTCCGTTTCCAGGTCGCGTAGCGTCGTGAAGCCCTGTTCCAGCGCGCGGCGGCAAGCGAACGTCGCCCGCGCCGCTCTCAACGCAATTCCTGCCTTCAAAATGTTGGCGTCATAGCCGCCCTTTTCCGGATTTTCTCCCCAAAGAAAGATGTGCGTGTGCGCGTCGATCAGTCCAGGCAGGACAGTCGCATTCGAAAGGTCGATCACTTTCGCGGCGGCTGGAATTGCAGCTCCAGCGTCCACAACTTTTTCGATTCGCTCGCCGCGGATGAAAATCAATTGGCTCTTGCGCGCCTCGTCGCTCGTACCGTCAATCAGCGAACCGGCGCGAATCACTGTCAGCGCAGTCGCGTTTGCATCGCTTGCCTTTCCTGCAGCCTGTCCCCATGCATTTTCCTTCGCTGCCAAAAACATCGCGGCCATTACCAGAATTCTGCGCATTGCGCCTCCCGTAGAGAGCGGTAGCATGCTGCAATTTGCGGTTTGAACGCAAATCGTGTGTAGGTCAAGAAAAGAATCAGCTAGGTTCCGAGTAGATTTCCATGAATCCGCTGGTACCCAGAATCTTCTGCCCAAAGCGCCAGCGGAATCGCGGCCAGATCGTCCACCACCGGAACCGCGTGGCCGTCCTTTGTGAGGTCCACCGAGCGAACAAAATGGCGGCAGGTGTCACACCCTTCGATGCGCACATGCGCGAACTTTTCTGCAACAAATACAGGTAAAGATTCCTCGCGCACTTCGCCACACCACGCGCAATAAATCCGGCGAAATTCCCATTCTGTTGCGCAAAATGCGCACAGCAGAAATCGCTTTCCGCCATCACCCTCTATGCGCAGAACGCCCGCAACGGGTCGCCCTCCGCATTTCGGGCAAAGACTCCCAGTCACTAATTGCGGCGGCGAACGTTAGCCTCGACGCCAACAATTCCGCGTACGGATCGACGACTATTCTCGCCAGCAGTTCCTCGCGCGAGTCTTCTATCAATTTATCAGTGCCGCCTTGCGCGACATACCTTTGCAGCGAGCTTTTCCAATGCCGCTCCGAGCGCCGCAAAAAATCTTTGCAGTACTCGGCAAGCAGCCTGGGCGCGTCGACGGCAATCGCCTCCAGCGATTCTCGAAGGAAAGGCAACGGCAAATCGACGTTGATTTGATCACGGAGCGTCGATTCGGACAATGGTTCGAATCGCTGCGGCAAAAGTTTGTGCAGCTCGTCGGATACGCGGCTCTGGACCGAGCAGATTCTTTGATAGAACGAGAGAATTTCAGCCGCGAACGGATAAGTTTCTTTGAGAGTCTTGGCGCGATCAATCCGCGCCTTGTAAGTAGGCCCAATACTTTTTGTCATTTATGCGGTTCGCCGGCTCGCCGCAAAATCTCCTGATACCAACCCGGATGATAGCGCTTCGCAAATTCCAGCGAGACGTCTCCACGAATTACGGAGCCAAATGCTCCGCGTTCTGCGAACACGCTCATATAAATGTGAATCAGGAAATTGGCAATCGTAAACAGAGCTGCCACCGGATGTAGGAAAATCGACGTGTATCGCACCCATCGGAAGCTCCAGGGAATGCGCTCCGGAAACCACAAGACCAGTCCCGTCAGTAGCAGGACGATCGCGCCGTAAAAAAAGCTCCAGAACAACGCTTTTTGCCCGGCGTTGTAGCGTCCTGCCGGCGGCATTTTGTCGTCTTCATTCTGAATGTAGTGTCGATTGCTACGCTGCTGCGCTGCTCGGCGGAGGTGGCAGTGCCGTATCGGTAATTTCCAGCGAACCGGGCGCGCGGTACCGCAGCAGTAACAGCGTCAAATCATCCGCTTGCCGCGCGCCGCGTGCGAAATTCTCCACCGATTCCAGTATGATCTTCTGAATATCTTCGAGCGGCGTCTCCGCTTTTTGTTCCAGCACTTCCCGCAGACGCGGCACCCCGAAAAGATTGTCGTCCGGATCCATGGCCTCGGTCACGCCGTCACTGAAAAGCACCAGCGTGTCGCCAGGCTCCAGTTTCAGGCATACTGCGGTATATTCCGCGTCCGGTACGAGCCCCACAGGATACGATCCTTCGGTGAAGGCCTCTTCCACCGTATTTTTCCGAATGAGAATTGGCGATGGATGGCCCGCATTGATAAATTCCAAATGCCCGTCCAAATCCACGATTCCGAAAAACATCGTCGCGTACCGGCCTACTTCTGAGTGGTCGCACAAAAACCGGTTTACGTGATTGAACACGCGCGCAGGATCGGTCCCCAAAGTCATTCCAGACAACGCACCCTGCAGCATCGTGGTCAGCAGTGCGGCTCCTAATCCTTTTCCGGAAACGTCCGCAATCAGGAACGCCGTCCGTCCATCGCCGATCGGAAAAACGTCGAAGTAGTCTCCTCCCACTGACAAGCAAGGAAAATTGCAGCCCGCCACTGCCAGATGCGGGAACTCACGAAAATCTTTTGGCAGCAATGCCTGCTGGATGTCGCGCGCGATGTTGATTTCCTGTTCCATGCGCTGCCGTTCGCGTTCGCGCTCCACCAGCCGCGCGTTGTCCAAGATGCTTGCCGCGTCGGCCGCCAGTGCATCCAGAATCTGCCGGTCCAATTTTGAAAACGCAGCCGGCCGCCGCGAATCCAGATACAGCACTCCCAGGAATTCGCCGCGTCGCACGTTTACCATCGACTCCTGCGAGTTCGCTCGCATGATCGAATACAGCGGAATCACCACCACCGCGCGCAACCGCTGCGCCACAATCGATTGCGCCGACTGCAAATCCATCTCCGCCTGCGCCAAATCTTCCGTAATCACCGGTGAATGCTGCTTCAGCGCCAGTTGGATTGCTGTTTGGCTGGGCGCAACGCTTTCCGGCGGCAAGCGCAATCCGCCGTTTCTCCGCGCCAAGCGAACTTTCAGCGCACCATCCGCGGCATTTTCCAGCAGCAGTCCCCGATCCGCATCCAGCACCGCCACCGCGTGATCCAACATTTTTCCCAACACCGAATCGAGCGGCAATTGCGAGTGCAGCAGGGAACTCGCTTCCAATAGCATGTTCAACTTGCGCAAGCCGCCCGAGCCCGAAGCCGATTCCGCGCTGGTGATGTGCTCGATGCGCGTCAGCAGATTCGGAATCGATTCCTGTCCCGTCTCCGGCGCCGATCTGAAAATAATTTCGTATGAATCTTCCAGTCCGAACGTGATGATGTCGTTGTCTTCTAGTGCCCGGCTCTCAATTTTTTCGTTGTTGACGAACACCCCGCGCCGTTGCCCGCGGTCCTCTATGTACAACCGGCTCGCTTCCATCACGATCGCCGCGCATTGCCGCGAAATTCGCCGGTCATTCAACTGCAAATGATTGCCGGTTTCCGCCCCGCGCCCTATCAAATACGGCGTCTGCGAAACGCGCGCATATCTCCGCGCGCCGTCCGGCGAAATCACTTCCAGCACGGCTTCTGTTGTAGCTAGGCTCTCTGACATGACTTTCCCAAGTCGCCGATTGTAGCACGCGCCTCAATCGCGACGCGCAACACACCGAACCTTTTATCTTCTTGCCACAATGTCGGCACTGCCGACAAAATACCTCGGTTGTTACCGAGCAGGGGGCTCCTCGCATGGCGCTTCGTACCGCGGGCAAATTAGTCTTGCTTCACTTGGTCGCGGTGACGTTCGCCGTTTCGTTCTGCTCGGCCCAGTCTCGAGCCACCCAGTCCCGCGCGGATCGTTGCTCGATCGCGCCCGCACGTATCAATCTAGGCGAGACTCTTCGCATCACCTGCCCGGCCGAATATACCTCCGCAAAGCTCAAGGACCGCTCCGCCAAACTATATCTCCAGGCGAACGGAAAACGCTTTGGACTTTTTCCTGTCTCCGTGAAAGACGCGCCTGGAACGTTTGCGATCTTGCTTTCGCGCGAAGACAACACTCAGCCGCAAACCCTCCAGCTCGTCATTCGCAAGACCGTCTTCCCCTCGCAAAATGTCAAACTCAGTCCGGAAATCGAAGGCCTTCATTCCACTCCGGACGAAATAGCGCTGCTCACGACATTCAAGGAAACGCTCTCCGAGTCGCGTTCTTGGCAGGATCCGCTCAATCCGCCCGTCACCGGCTGCATGACTTCTCCGTTCGGTGTGAAGCGCCTCCACAATCTAAAACCCACCGGCGAATATCACGGTGGCGTCGACCAGCGCACTCCCGAAGGCGAACCGATCCGCGCCGTCGCCGCCGGCACCGTCACTTTCGCCAAACAATTCAACGTTCTCGGCAACGCCGTAGGCATCGATCACGGCCAAGGCCTCGAATCGATGTATCTGCACATGTCGCGGCTCGACATAGCCCCCGGTGCCAGCGTCAAACGCGGCGATGTGCTCGGCTACGCCGGCTCCACTGGCCGCTCCACCGGCCCGCACCTCCATTGGGTTCTCTATGTAAACGGCATGAACGTGAATCCGGCACAATGGATGAAACTTCAGCCCTGTGCCGCGGCGAAAAAAGGTCGCTAGAAAATGGCTTCGCTTCTATTCCTCGACGCTGCTGCCGGCCACAGCGATCCCGTAGTTCCTGTTCTGCTCGCTCTGGTTTTTTTCACCTTTGGCGCAGCCGTTGGTGGCCGCCTGATGGTTTGGATGAAGCAGCCAGCTGTGCTCGGCGAGCTGCTGGTCGGATTGCTTGCCGGAAATCTCGGCTACAAATTAGGGAGCCCCGGCCTCACCGTCCTTCGCGAGGGCGATAGTCTCCGCAGAATTTCCGATATCGCGCTCTCTACCTCCACCTCGGTCGTCCAGGCCGTGCATCAAATCCTTCCTCCTGCCGAAGCTGCCCGCGTCGCTGCCGCGCTCAGCGGGCCGCATTCGCTCGATTACATTTCCGTCTACAACTTCGTTGATTTTCTTTCCCGCATCGCAATCCTGATTCTTTTATTTCTGGTCGGGCTGGAAACCAGCCTCGCCGAAATGAGACGCGTCGGGAAAACCGCGCTGTTCGTCGCCATCATCGGCATTGTTGTTCCGATGAGCCTCGGCATGTTCACCATGAAGTTGGTACGTCCGGATTCCGCATTGGCCAGCGATCTTTTCATTGGCGGAATCCTTACCGCCACCAGCGTCGGAATCACGGCTCGTGTTTTGCGCGATCTCGGCCAGGAAAATCGCGACGAGTCCCGCGTGATCCTTGGCGCCGCGGTGATTGACGATGTGCTCAGCCTGATCATCCTTGCGGTCGTCAGCGGACTCGCCGTCACGGGAACCGTCAGCCTTTTCGAAATTGGTCGCATCACCTTCATCGCCGCCATTTTCTTGGTCGCGGCGATGGGAATCGGAATCTGGCTTACTCCGAAAGTTGTTCGCAAACTTTCCGGCGCGGGAATTCACAATCTGAAACTTTTGTTTGGTCTTCAATTCGCGTTTCTTCTCGCCTGGTTCGCAAATCTTGCCGGACTTGCCACCATCGTCGGCGCCTTTGCGGCCGGAATGATTCTCAATAATTTTTTTGACGCCGAGCTGGAGGGCGAGACGCTGCAAAAAATTCTTTCACCCGTCGAATCGCTCGTCGTTCCTCTCTTCTTCGTGTGGATGGGAATTCAAGTGAAACTCGAAGCCCTGGGCAGCCGCGACGTACTGATTTCCGGTCTCGCCCTCACCGCCGTAGCCATTCTCGGAAAACTCGTCAGCGGCTATGGCTGTCCGCCGTCCATGAATCGTTGGGCCGTGGGTATCGGCATGATGCCGCGCGGCGAAGTTGGATTGATTTTTGCAGGCATTGGCAAGAGCATTGGCGTCATTGACGACGGATTGTTTTCCGCAATCGTGGTTCTAGTAATGATCACCACGCTTCTCGCGCCAGTTCTGCTCCGCGTGACCTTGGGCCAGGGCACGCCCTCCGTTGCCACGCATTAGGTCGCCACACATTTAAGCCTTCGCCTAGTCCATTTCTATTATTGTCTCTATTCCACGCGCACTCGATAATTCCGCCACTTCTATTTTCCGTTGGTGCAAAGCAATTTTCGCGGCACGATTGTGCCTTGCAGCTCGCGATTCCTTCACGGAACCGTTCAGGGGGATGTGTGATTTCGATGAGCTTTGCATTCAGGCTTCTCGTCGTGTGTCTGTTCAGCGTTTTTATTTCGCTTTCCAGCAACGCTCAACAGGTCACGGGAATTATTCGCGGCACCGTCTTTGATCCCAGCGGCGCCACCGTATCCGGCGCCTCCATCTCGGTAATACAAGCCGAAACCGGATTTGCACGGACCGCCGTCAGCGGCTCGCAAGGTGAATTCACGCTGGTCGAACTTCCGATCGGGCACTACCGCTTGCTGGCGGACGCCAAGGGCTTCCAGAAATTCGCGCAAGCAGGCATCACGCTTGAAGTCAACCAGACCGCAGCAGTTGCGGTTCGCCTGGTGGTTGGAACCGACACGACGCAGGTTCAGGTGGTGGCCGACGCTCAGTTGATCGAAACCACTTCGACCAGCCTGGGCAAAACCGTCGGCACCAAAGAGATTCAGGATTTGCCGCTGAACGGTCGTCACTTCACGCAACTTGGCGTACTGCAGCCGGGCGTGAATCCCATAACGCCGGGACTTGCGCAGGCAGGCGGTTCACTGCGCGACGGCCAGGCCTACGCAGTGAATGGTCAGCGTCCGGAATCCAACAATTTCCTGATCGATGGCGCCAACAATTTCAATAACGTTGACGCCGGATTCGTGATGGAGCCTCCTCCCGACGCCATCGCCGAATTCCACATTTTCACGCACACCGCAAACGCCGAATTCGGCCACAGCACCGGCTCCACCACCAACATCGTTACTCGCGCGGGAACGAATGCCTTTCATGGCGCGCTCTGGGAGTTTCTCCGCAACGATGCCTTCGACGCCAAAAGTTTCTTCGCAACCGAAGTGGAGCCGCTCAAGCGCAATCAGTACGGCGGAACCCTCGGCGGTCCGATTCGCAAGGACAAAACATTTTTCTTCATTTTCTACGAAGGACTGCGCGAACGCGCCGGTGAAACGCGAGTGTCCACCGTTCCGTCATTGAACGAACGCACTGGCAATTTTGCAGAAATGTGCCCCGAGGGTTTTACGGGTGGCTTCTGCAACAATCCGGAGCATCAGCTGATCAATTTTTTCTCCGGCCAGCCGATCCCCAATAACCAGTTGCCGTTTATCGACCCGATTTCTCAAAACCTCCTAGCGTACTATCCGGAGCCAAACCTCAGCGGAAACAGATTTGTTTCCACGCTGAACAAGTCCACCGACAACGATCAGTTCGGTGTCCGCCTCGATCATTACCTCACGCCGCATGATGTGCTGAATTTTCGCTACATCTTCAGCCAGGGAAACAGCGTTGATCCGCTATCAACTGCCGGAGCGAATGTTCCCGGATTTCCTGTTGGACAAGAACACCGCGCGCAAAATTTCGTCGCCACTGAAACGCACACCTTCAGCCCGTCCGTCGTCGGACTGGCTCGCGTTTCTTTTCTCCGCAACCGTTTTCTGTTTGACGAGCACTTGAACCACACCGATCCGGCCACTCTCGGCTTTGAGTACGAGCCGTCGCTCGAAGCTGCACTTGGCCCTCCGTTTATCCAAGTCGCGGGCTTTGCGTCGGTCGGCGATCCCATTACCGGCCCGCGCAACACCTACGACAGCAATCTCGCCTTCACTGGCTCCGTCACCTGGGTTCACGGCCGCCACGAAATGAAATTTGGCGGCGGATACGACTATGAACGGCTGAACGTGTTGCAGGGAATTGCCAGCAACGGATTTTTCGTTTTTTCCAACTTTCCGGTGAATAACTCGTTCGCTAGTTTCCTGTTCGGCCAACCAGTGTTCTTCCTGCAGGGCGGCGGCGATTTCTCCCGCAACATCCGCGGCCACGCTCTGAATCTCTATGCGCAGGACACCTTCAAAGTTTCTTCGCGCTTCACCATCAACTACGGCCTGCGCTACGAACTTCCGTTTCCCTACACCGAACAGAAAGACCGGCAAAATCTTTTCGAACCCGGCGTGCAGTCCGTGGTTTTTCCCACCGCACCCGCCGGGCTGGTTTACCCCGGAGATCCGGGAGTGCCGAGGGGTCTGATACAGACAGACAAGAAAGCGTTTGCGCCGCGCATCGGAATTGCCTGGGATCCCGCTGGCAAAGGTAATCTGCTCATCACTTCCGCTTACGGAATTTTCTACGATCCCTATTACACGGGACAGGGCGGGCCGCTGCAGGGTCCCATCAGTGCGCCGCCGTATTTGCAGACGCCGCAGATTAGCCTTCCGAATTTCGCTGATCCATTCAACGGACAGAATCCGTTCGATCAATCCTTTGCATCGCCGATGACACTGTTGGGTCTCGATCCAAGACTCGGCTTGCCATACGCGCAGGACTGGAATCTAAATATCGAGCGATCTTTCGGTACCAACTGGCTTTTTGAAATCGGCTATGTCGGTACCAAGGGCACAAAACTACCGCGCTTTATCGAAGGCAATCCCGCAGTTTCGATTCCCGGCGAAACTACAGTCGACAATCCGGACCAGCGCCGACTTTATTCCGGATGCACCATCGCGCAGCCGAGTCCTTGCCAATATTCTTCGGTGGGGCAGATTGCCGGCAACACGAATTCCACATACCATGCGCTGCAAACCAGTTTGAAGAAGCGTTTTTCGCAGGGCTTCTCCATGCTTGGTTCGTACACGTTTTCGAAGACACTCGATTACGTTTCCTCCTTCAATATCACCGGTTCGGCTTCGCAGAGCACCGCTGGTGAAAACGATCTTGCGCAGAATCCGTTCGACTTGAAAGCCGAGCACGGACGCTCGTTGTTCGACGCGCGCCACCGCTTTGTGGTCAGTTACGAATGGGACTTGCCGTTCTTCAATCACACGCAAGAGTGGTACGGCAAAGTGATTGGCGGATGGCAGTTGAACGGCATCACGACTTTCATGAGCGGCACGCCGTTTACCGTATACGATTCGGCTGGAGTTTCCGCGCAAGGTGGCGCGCCGGAAATCTCCGGATTCCCAAGCGATCGCCCGAATCTGGTTGGCGATCCAATGCAGGGCACTTGCTTGAATGGCGCTCATACAGGTACTCCGGACTGCTGGTACAACCCCGCTGCGTTCCAGCGGCTGAACATCGACACGCAGATCGGGCAATTCGGGAACCTCGGCCGCAACACCGTGACCGGTCCCGGACTGCAACTCTGGGACATTTCTGCGATGAAGAATTTTCGGTTTACGGAATCCAAGAGCCTGCAATTCCGCGCGGAACTCTTCAACATTTTCAACCACGCCAATTTCGGCGTTCCAGTGAACGATCTGAACACTCCGGGCAATGTTACGGGACAGATCCAGACAGCGCGTGACGGCCGCCAGGTGCAGTTCGCATTGAAGTTCCTGTTCTAGGCTTTTTCACAACCCAGTTTGAAATCAGAAGCGCTCCGATTTATTCGGGGCGCTCTGGGTTTTTGGCACAGAGCGCTAACGCGAAGCGGCAGCGAGACGGCGCGTGACGTAGTCAATCACGTAGGTGGTGAAGACGTCGTTCATACGTTTGGTTACTGGGCCGGGCGCCCCGGCAAACTTGTGCCCGGTGACTTCTCCTACGCCGATGACATTTCGATTTGTCGAAGAAATAAAGACTTCGTCGGCGGCATACAAATCTTCGAGCTTCAACGACTGCTCGCGAAGGTTGGCGCCGGCTTCTCCCGCAATTTCAAACAAAATGCTGCGCGTAACGCCTTCGAGACAACCTGCGTTCAGCGGGGGCGTGAACACATTGTCGCCTTTCACGATATAGAGATTCGCAGCGGTGCACTCTGCAAGTTCGCCGCGCTCATTGAGCATGATGACTTCATCGAAACCTTCTTTTTGCGCTTCGCCGACAGACCAGACATTGTTGAGCCAGGAGATGGTTTTGACGCCTGAAAGTGCAGAAGCAGCGTGGCGGCCATGTTCGCGAACAGTGAGGCGAACCGGCTCGCGATGTTCAGGTAGCGCCGCAGTGTAGATCACCAGGTCCACGGATGGCTGAGATTCATCGCTGCGCCAAAAGCCGACCTGGTTGTAAATGAGATAGATGCGCGCACAACCATCGGCAACTTTGTTGGCGCGAATCACTTCCTGAAGCTGAACGCGGACGCGCGGCCCTGCGTAGGGCATCGGGAGACGAGTAATCGCTGCGTCTTTTTCCAGACGGCGCCAGTGACGTTCAAAGGCGAACGCCTCGCCGCGCACGATGCGCAAGGTGGTGAAGAGTCCCCAGCCGGAGATGAGGCCAGCCTGCCCGGGAGAGAGACGAACCTTCTCGATGGGAAGGAGTTGATCGTTATGAAAGACGTGCCGGTGAATCAAGGCTCATGCCTCGCAGCAGTGGAATGCAATTCATTGTAACGGAAAGAGAGCACACGCGGCGCTTCAGGGATATTTCCAGTGAGCGCGTTTAGGAACTTCTGCGGCGTACCAGTCGTACTGTCTAGTACCCGGCTGCGGACGGTAATTTTCCTGGTGTGATCCCAGGAGTGCCAATCGGCCCAAGTCAGAGGTTTTCGGCGAAGCGAGATGCTGGCAACGGGCCCTGATGCCGGGTCCGTTGCAGCGGAGACGAAAAATGAAGAATTCGCTCGGCTTGTCGTTGTTGTCCACGGTTTTGAGCTTCGGACTCATAGCGGATCATTTTGTTCGAGCAGCGGTGGCTGACGACGGGATCGTAATCGAAAATGTGACGGTTATTTCGCCGGAGCGGCGAGTTCCGCTTGAGCATGCAACCGTGGTGATTCGAAACGGAAAGATTGCAGAAATTGGGAGCGGAATTGCCGCCGGTCCGCATGCGAAAAGAATCGACGGTCGCGGACGTTTTCTGATTCCCGGTTTGATCGATTCTCATGTGCACGTGGGGAGCATGGGCCCGCTGGATGACGATGCGATCGATGCACATCCGGAATTGCTGCAAGCCTACCGGCAACAACTTCCGCGAGCGTATCTGGCGTTCGGTTTTACAACGCTGGTTGACCTGAATCTGTCGCCCGAGAATTTGTCCTGGTTTAATGCGAGTGCCATCCATCCCAATTTCCTGGATTGCGGCCCGGCGGTACATACACTTGGCGGATACAGTGCGCTGAAAATTCCCAAAGACAAGGCTGCCGCGGAGCGCGCGAACCTGGTTTATGAGGCCGCCGAAGCCAAAAATTGGCCAGCGTATCTGGATCCGCGGGAATTCACGGCCGAGCGCGCGGTACAGCGGGTCGTCGAATCCGGCGGAGTCTGTGTGAAAGCCTTTGTCGAGCCGGGATTTGGCGGAGCTTTTCACTGGCCGGTGCCCAGCGGAGAAACGCTAGGTGCGCTGCGAGCGGAAGCCAAGCGAAGAGGATTGGTATTTGTTGTTCATGCCAATGGCGTGGAGGGCTGGCGGGCGGCGGTGAAGGCACATGCGGACGTAATTGCGCATGGATTGTGGCACTGGCCGGGAAAGTTTTCCGGCTCGACGCCACCGCTTGAAGCTCGTGAAGTGATTCGAGCAGCGACGGCCGCTGGAGTAAGCGTTCAGCCGACGTTACAGGCTGTCTATGGAGATGAATCTATTTTCGACAGATCGATGCTCGCCGATCCTCGTCTTGCGCAAGCGCTGCCACCGTCCGTGATCGCCTACCTGAAAAGCGCTGAGGGGCAAGCACCGTACCGCGCGATGGCCGAAGAATACCGAACAGCGATCGCGAAGCAATTTGCGCCGGACAATGTGGATGCCGCCGCCGTGATGGCGATTGGAGCAGCGCGCGCGAGCGCGACCCTTCGGTTGATGGTGGCGGAGAACACGAAATTGTTGCTTGGTACCGACACACCTTCGAATGAGGGCATCGGCAACCCACCAGGGTTGAATGGACGGCTCGAACTGCAGCGATGGTTTGCAGCGGGCGTTCCTTTGCGGCGAATTCTGCGCGCCGCAACGCTGGAGAACGCGGCGGTTTTTAGACTTTCGGGCGATGTGGGAACGGTCGAAGTGGGAAAACGTGCGAACCTGCTGCTGCTGCATGCAAACCCGCTGGAAACGATCGCGGCGTATGACGCAATAGACGTAATTTTTCTGAACGGCAATCCGATCGAACGGAATGCACTAACGCCAGCGAAGTGAGCGGCCGGGCGTTCCACATAGACGCATCAACCTCTTGACCCAGTTTTCGACGGCGAGATTGGGAATGCGGCGGAACTCGCGTTCATTGTTGGTGACGAGGGTGACCCGGGAAGCCATGGCGTGAGCGGCGATCCAGAGATCGTTGTTGCCGATCGGACGTCCTTTTTTTTCCAGAGGCGCGCGGATTTCGCCATAGGCTTGTCCGGCGGCGTAGTCGAGCGGTTCCACAGGAATATCCTGAATCAGCTCCTCGAGCATAAGCATCGCTCGATCGGACTGCGAACTTTTGCTCGCGCCAAAATGAAGTTCGCCGTAAGTAACCACCGACATGATGAGTTGTCCGGGCTGCCAGCGCTCGAAGCGAGACTTGAACCTGCGGTGTCTGATGTTTCGCGATATAGGTGCAGATATTGGTATCGAGCATGAAGCGAGGCTTCATAGCGCAGGCTCGCTTCTGGGGCGGCCGGTCGCGGCGCGCTTCGCGAGACAAAATCTCCGGCGCGGGGAGCCTGCGCGGTAGCGTTTTTGTGCTGAGCAAGCAAGTGATATGCGGTTCGAAATGGGAAAGTGGCACGGGCCGGAATCCCCAGAGCATTTCCGGCCCGTGCTGTCCCGCGCTGCGAGTACGATGTTCGCGCGCAGAATTGTTAAATGACGAACCTACCGTTTACGAACTTTGTCGGCAATCAAGACCGCAGATGAGCCGTTCTTGAAGAGCAAACCTCGCAGGGAAACCATATTGCCGTCGGTCAGGCTGCCAACGCCGGAGCCGTTTTCAAAATTGGTTTGCTGCGAAGTTTGCACCTGTATCATCGAGATGCCCTGCGCGGCAAAAATTCCCGGCAAATTGTTGACGTTGAAATTCGCGCCGTTTACCGCACCGCTGACTGTGGCCGTGAAGCGCGCTTCGACCAGACGAACGCGGTCGGTGATGACGTCGACTGGACTGGGTGCGGGCCCGCCGGACATGGATCGTTTGCGCACCTGAACAGACTGTCCCGGGATGAGCTGTGAAGTATCCGCGGCGCCCTCAAAGGCATTCTGGAGTTGCGAAGGCACGTTAACGCCGTCGCTGTTCACCTCAAAGTTCGAACCGCCGCCATTCGTTTGCAAGGTGACGACGATAGGATCACCCACCGAAATGTTGGTGATACCGCGAAGTTCGCTGGTGACGACGATTTCAAATTGCGAAGACGTGTCGACTTTGGTGAGGACGCCGTTGAGCTCGTCGTCGTTGGCGTCTTGCGCGTCGTCGCGCAGTTCGATGCGTTTTGCGACGAAGCTACCGGTTGCCATCACGTTCAGGTCTGCGTCAATGGATTGCCCTGTCGAGAGACAAGAAAAATTCGCTGCCGCGCAATTTTCGAAATCGCCGAAAGCAGTGTCGCTGTCCACGGTGACCGAAATGTTGCCGAGGTTTGCAGTCTGCAGCATGAAAGCGTTGTTCGCGGGCGACGCCACGATGCCGCTGACAACATCGAGGTCTTCCAGTTCGCCCTGATTTTGCATGGCCTGCTGCTGGACAGTGACGGCAGCGGCAGAGCTGAAATCGATATCCAGGGCATTGGAAAGCAGCGCATTGAGATTCACGTCAACCAGCAGTCCGGTTTGCATGCCGGACGTGACATTGAACATTCCGTTGACGGTGGAACTCAAAGGCCCAGTCGGCTTTATTTGGCAGACAGCACCGTTCGCGCAGCCGGCCAGATTTGCGCCGGTGTTGTTCATGAACGTGAGTTCAGGATTGGCGAACGTGAGATTAAGCTGAGTGAAACTCGCGGGAGTGATGCTGGCGGTGCTGAGAAATGCGGATTCAGTTTCCAGTTTTTTTACTTCGATGCGGACGGGACCTTTGCCAGCGAGGAGATCGACGTTTCCGGGATACAGCGTGGCGCTCGTTACGGAGACTTCAAAGGTGATGACCGTGACTCCGGCAGGAGGGGCATCCGTCATTGAGAGCGTTACTTGAGCGGACTGCGCTCCGGGCATGGCCGGTGGCGTGGTCATATTGTTGTAGCTGCCGCCGCAGCCAGCCGCAAAGAGTAGAGCTAAGAAACAAGCCCTTGCGAAGCTGGGAAATTTCTTAGAGGTACACATGATCTTGCGACTCCTCCGTTTGAACGCGCTCGAACGCACACGCCCGCCGTACCAGCCGCAGGTATCCCGACGGGCTCCGAATTGCAAATGTACGAAATCAACTGGCCGATCGATGCCGCAGCCGGGTAGCTGCGTTGTCGCTTGCTCCAGCACGATTTCGCACGAGCGGCGACTCTTACAAGCTAGCGAAATTTTAGGATGAACAAGCAGGCAGAGTTGACATCGGGATGTCAAAAGAATGTTGAAATACGTGATCGAACTTTTCTGGCAAATTTGAACGTAGAACAAAAAAAGGCGGGCAAAACTTCTGCCCGCCCTTTGCGTGCCCGGCGCTGTGCCGGGAGTTTGTTATGCGATGTTACTTTCCGGAACTGGAGGTGTTCGACGCCGATTGCGCGTTGGCCTTGGGCACGCTGACGTAGCCGCTGATGGTGTCCTTGCCAACCTTGTTGATCACGAGTTCTTCAGGAATTTTGGTTCCGCTGAGGTAGAAGAAGATCGGCTCGTTCATGGCGCGATTCTTCTTTTCCAGGCGGCGGTCTTCGGCGGTCATGGCAACGCTAAACTGCCCGCGCTTCTCATTAACGCCCTTGAGTTCGACGGTCAGGTTGCCGACCTTCTGTGGCTTGTTCTTGCCGGCGATCGTGAATTCGACGTAGTCGCGTTCGCCAAGGCGTCGCAGTTGATCGATTTCATCGTGGTTGCGCGCGATCAGAGTGCCCATTTCGCTGCGCGCCATTTTCAGGTCTTCGCGGGTGGAGTCAAGGTCGGTGCGAACGCCGACGACCTTGGTATCCACGTTCTTCACATCATCCGTGGCAGCTTTCGTCGCCAGCTCGGTATGAACGCTGGTGTCGAGCGCCGTCAGCTTCTGCGTGGTGTCCTGATTGGCTGCGCTCGCTTCCGCGCGCGCCTTCTTCAGTTGTCCCTGCGTAATCTTGAGTTTGTCCGTAACCACTTTCAGGTCGCCCTGAAGGTCGGTGTTGGCTTTCTCGTCCTGCGCAATGCGATCTTTCAGCGAACTCATGTCCTGCTCGACGCCCTGCTTCAAAGAGTTAACCTGAGATGCCACGGACTGTTGTGTGGCATCAAGCTTGGAGGATGCGTTCCAGCCGAATGCCAATCCGCCCACGGCAACCAGACCGAGGACGATAATTGCCGGCAAATGCCAAGATGCACCGCTCTGTTTTTCCACGACGTATTCTTCGCTCATTGCGAATGATTCTCCTCTTCTGGGGGACCGTAGCGCGGCCCGGACCCAAAAACCATTTCTCTCTCGCGTACTCCCTACAGATGCCTGAGAAAGTGCATGCGCAGAGCCAAAGGAGCCAAAGCCAGTGGCAACGGCGCAACGGCGGTAAGTATATGGGGCGCATAGGGTTAAAACGGTAGCGTAAAAGTGAAGGAGTTTGACGAGTGGTACTAGTCCTAGCAATCTTTACGTTGCTGTAATGCTGGACAGCAAAATTTGCGGGTTTCAGAACTTATAGGCCGAGCGAGGGGTCGAGGGTCTTTAGGTCGGACCTTAGTTGATCGGGGGTTTTGTATTGGATGGCGTGAAGACCCAGGGAGCGGGCAGCTTCGACGTATTCGAGAATGTCGTCAATGAAGACCGACTGCGCTGCGGGCGTCTTTACCGCTTTGAGAGCTGCCTGAAAAATCACCGGCGAGGGCTTGCTGGCGCGTACTGCACAGGAGTAGATACGGGTCGGTGCAGGGAAGTATTTGAAGAAGCCGAATGTGGATTCAAGATATGCAACGTGTATAGGGTCGGTGTTTGAAAGCAACGCGACCTTGTGCTTTTTGACGATGGCTGCGAAGAGATCGTCCGTCTGCAGTGCAACAGGATCCAGCGAACGATTCCAGGCTGCGCGGAAATCATCGAACTGGATCGGGCTGCCGAGGCGCTTGGTGATATGCAGGTGCCAATCGTGCGGGGAGATGCGGCCCTCTTGCCAGTCGGGCCAGCGCGGATCTTTTTCGATGGCAGACCAGAGTTCTTGCGGCGAAAGCGAAATGCCTTGAGAGAGTCCCTCGACGGCGCGTGTGACGTCCACTTTGACCAGGACCCGGCCAATATCGAAAATCACTGCACGCAACGAAGTGGCGGGCATGGACTATTTCCCCGCCGCGGATCGCGGTATGGATTTTCTGCTCTTAAGAATTCCGAGCACGGCCGGGAGCAGGGAGACGACCACCACGACGGCAATGACATAGTGAATGTACTTGCCGATGTTGGGGACGGAGCGACCGAGCGTGTAGCCACCGAGAATGGTGGTGGTTACCCACAGAATTCCACCGAAAATATCGAAGACCAGGTAGCGACCATACGGCATGCGAGCGGCGCCAGCAACTGGCGGGCAAAAGGTACGAACAATCGGCGCGAAGCGAGCCAGGATGACCGCGCGACCGCCGTACTTTTCGTAGAAATCGTGGGCGCGTTGCAGATGACTT
Organism: uncultured Acidobacteriota bacterium; assembly: GCA_963781385.1. Classification (GTDB taxonomy): domain Bacteria; phylum Acidobacteriota; class Terriglobia; order Acidiferrales; family UBA7541; genus Acidiferrum. The sequence continues at coordinate 168,369 of CAWAFN010000003.1, forward strand.
TTGCGAAAGAAGAACGAGTCCTCGCGTTTGTACAGTGCGGGGCCGGCAGAGCGCCCAATCCAGTAACCGACCTGATCGCCAACAATTGCGCACAGGATTACTGGGACGAGCCATTTCAGCAGTAAAGAGGAAAACGGAACTGCGGCAGCCGCGGCAAAAACTCCCGCCGTAATCAATAGCGAGTCGCCTGGAAGAAAAAAGCCGAAGAACAATCCAGTTTCGACGAAAACGATCGCGCAAATCAGCAAGGGCCCGCCGGAGCGGATGAGTTCCTTTAGTCCTTCAGGGTCGAAAAGCGAGCGGAGAAAATGGAAAAGAGAGTCGAGCACGCGACCTGGTTCCTTATCCTGCCGGACCAACTGGCCGGCTTGGCGACCGGGGAAAAGAGATGCGCGCGGCCCGCCGAGAGAATATCTACCCCAATACGGTAGCAGAAAATTCCTGGTTCTCCGCCAGCTTCAATCAAGCGAAGTATAAAATCGGAAACGGAGAATGCGCGTACCGTGCGGCGTATCATCGAAGGGTCTCTGCCAGCCACGATTGCTGAAGCTTGGTGTCAACCATGGCCTGCGCGGAGTGATGCGCGACGCTGAGCAATTTTTGAATGCGGGGCAGCGCAAGCTGTGCAGCCGCGGCACCGGCGTCAATGGCTTCGCTCGCGCGATCAAAATCGTCCCACGCGAGCCCAGTGACGTCCGGCCGGACCACCAGATCCGCGTAACGCTCCCAGGTATCGAGCTGGTGCTTTTGCGCGGCGCGCACTGCGCGGGCCACCACCTGGAACATATTCTTGGGCGCCTCGCGCTCGTCGTCCTGCAAGCCGACGGAAACTCCCACTACCAGCGAAGCGCCGAGCTGCCGTGTGGCCAGCGTGGGAACTGGAGCAACCAGCCCGCCGTCGGCGAGGCAGCGGGTTCCGATCTGTATTGGTTCGAACAATCCCGGGAAAGCGCAACTGGCGCGGATCGCGTCCACCAGCGGACCCTGACGAAAGATCACAGGCTCGCCGGTGGCAAGATCTGTAGCGACAATGGCCAGAGGAATTTTCATGTCCTCAAAATGTTTGGACTCGAAAACACGTTCAACCAGGTCGCCGAGACGATGATTGCTGGCGAGACCCAGGCGTGAAACATTCCACCGGGCAATATCGCGGAATCGGATAGTGCGTGCCGTGGCGATGATGCGGGCCAGCGGTGCGCCGCTGGCATACGCGGCGCCAAAAACGCTGCCAACGCTGGTGCCGGCAACATGAGTGATGGGAATGTGATTCTGTTCGAGGACTTTCAGCACGCCCAGGTGCGCAAATCCCCGCGCGAAGCCCCCACCGAGCGCGAGGGCAATGCCGGGCTTTGCGAGAATCGAGGCCTCGTCGGCTGTATTGTCAGCGAATTGGGCGTTGCCTTCGATCACGCCTAAAGTTTCGCAGCGCCGGCGCCAGCGGCCAATGGGACGCGCGTTTCGAAAGGCCAGTACCGAGGTACTTGTTTTGCAAAGGAACGAGAACTTCGGCGTAATTCTTGGGCAGTACTTCAATACTAGTCCCATATCCCGTCTGTACCATTGGCGGCTGCAGCCGCCAATCGCATTCTTCCTTTCGTAGCCAGTGACTCTCTGAGGGAGACGAATGGACACCGCATATCAGCCGTGGATTGGGCAGGCCGTAGTGCTCCAAGTGGCGTTAGGCGAGGTGAAAGTGCCGTTACGCGGACGGTTGTTGAAGGACAGCGGCGAAACCCTGCGGATGAGAATTGGCGATGGCTGGGATGTGGACATCTATAAAACGATGGTGCTCGCCGTCGAAGAAGATGCCATGGCACTGATTCCTGCCTGAGGAGAAACCGCGATGAAGAACACGGAGTATCGCTACGTAACGCAAGTGAGAGCGGCGGCGCTGCTCGGCATTCCGGTGCAGGAGCTTTCGAAAATCTCGGAAGAATCCGGATTGGGCCATAAAGAGCGGGCCGGGAACCAGGAAGAGACGTTTTTCACTTACGAAGAATTGCGCCGCATTTGCCAGCTGGCGGCACACGTTCACTAAAACCACTTTACCCCAGGCCCCCCTCAGAGCTGTAACCCCCACCCCGGGTCGCCTCCCCCAGCGACTCGGGGCTTTTTTCTGCATTTCCTTTTGACAGTAAGGAAGTTCCCTAACAGACTGGTGCGCTTGCAATATTCGCGAGGTGAGAAACCGTGTACGCAATGCATGTTGCGAAGAAGATTGCTGCGATTGGTTTCGCAGTCCTGATGACGTCCAACGTTTCGAATCGAACATGGGGAGCGGACGACCAGTACGATGTGGTGATCCTCCACGGCCGTGTGATGGATCCTGAGTCCGGTCTGGATGCAGTCCGAAACGTTGGAGTCTCCGGCGAAAAGATTCGCACGATTACGGAAAAAGAGATTCGCGGCAAGAGCACGATCGAGGCGCGCGGCTTGGTGGTAGCACCCGGATTTATCGATTTACATCAGCACGGCCAGGAAGAACGGAACTACGAATTTAAAGCCCGCGATGGAGTTACCACTGCCCTTGAATTGGAAGTCGGCACGGACGATGTGGACAAGTGGTACGCCGAGCGCGAAGGAAAATCACTGATCAATTTCGGCGTCAGTGTCGGTCATATTCCGGTTCGCATGCGCGTCATGAAGGATCCCGGCGTCTTTCTGCCGAGCGGCGACGCCGCGCACCGCGAAGCCACGGCTGCGGAGTTACAGCAAATCGATAAGGGCATAGAAATCGGATTGAATCGCGGCGCACTGGCAGTGGGAATGGGAGTCAACTACACGGCCGCCGCGACTCACGACGAGATATTGGAAGTATTTCGTATTGCAGCCGCGAACAACGCGCCGCTGCATGTGCACCTGCGCCACGCGGGACTACAAGAGCCGACCACCGGCTTGGTCGGACTACAGGAAGTAATTGCGGATGCGGCAGCGAGTGGCGCGGCGTTGCACGTGGTTCACATTACCAGCATGGGATTGCGTAACACACCGACGCTCATTGCCGTAGTGAAGGGCGCGCGCGCGCGAGGTCTCGATGTGACGACGGAATGTTACCCGTACCCTGCGGGAAGCACATACCTGGAGTCGGCGATTTTTGATGAAGGCTGGCAGGAGCGGCAGGGAATTACTTTCAAAGATTTGCAGTGGGTGAAAACAGGCGAGCGGTTGACGGCGGAAACTTTCGCGAAGTATCGCAAGGAAGGCGGCAGCGTGATTGTATTTTCTATTCCGGAAGACGCCGTTCGCACCGCCGTAGCGGATCCGATCGTGATGATCGCGACGGATGGGTCGCAGATGAACGGGCCGAAGATTCATCCGCGCGGGCAGGCGTCCTACGCGCGTGTGTTGGGAAAATATGTGCGCGAAGAGAAAGCGCTAGATTTGATGACGGCGCTGCGCAAGATGACGCTGATGCCGGCGCAGCGCTTGGAAAAGCGCGCGCCGATATTTTCGCAGAAAGGCCGCATTCGTGTTGGCGCCGACGCCGATATCACAGTTTTCGACCCGCAAACGGTAATCGACAAAGCGACGTTCGATGAACCGATGCAATTTTCTGCCGGAATTCCGTACGTGCTGGTGAATGGAGTGGAGGTGGTGGCCGACGGAACATTGACCGACGCAAAACTCCCGGGGCGTGCGGTGCGCGCGCCGATTCGCTGAGGCGCTTGATGAACCGGCACAAGTGTACTTCCTAACTATGGCGCAGACCACTTCCGCAAAACCAAACGCTTCGCACCACGCGGTCCTCGCCGGATTCCTCGGCTGGACCCTGGACGCCTTCGATTTTTTCGTAGTGGTATTTTTGTTTGACACGCTCGCTCACCAGTTCGGTGTCACCAAACAGCAGATCGTCTTGACCACCACTGCAACGCTGGCGATGCGTCCGCTCGGTGCGTTGCTCTTTGGTTTACTCGCAGACCGCTATGGCCGCCGGATTCCGCTCATGGCCAACGTGATCTATTTTTCGGCCATTGAACTGGCGTGCGGCTTCGCTCCCAATTTCACCGTATTCTTGATTTTGCGAGCGCTCTTCGGCATTGGCATGGGCGGCGAGTGGGGCGTCGGTGCTTCGCTCGCGATGGAAGCAGCTCCTCCCAAACTTCGCGGCATTCTGAGCGGAATTTTGCAAAGCGGATATTCGATCGGATATTTGCTGGCTGCCATTGCGGCGCGATTCCTGTTGCCCGCATGGGGTTGGCGGCCGATGTTTTGGATCGGTGCGTTGCCGGCGCTGCTCGCGCTCTACATTCGAACTAAAGTTCCGGAGTCGGAAGCCTGGAAGCAACATCGCGCAACCTCCACGGGCCAGGTGTTACGCATCGTCGGCAGCCACTGGAAGCGCTTTCTCTATCTCGTAGTGTTGATGACGTTCATGATGTTTTTGTCGCACGGCACCCAAGACTTGTATCCGGACTTCCTGCAGGAAGTGCACAAGGTTTCTGCCGCGACGAAAGCCAACATTCTGATGATCACCAACGTGGGCGCAGTTATCGGCGCAATTCTCTTTGGATTGTTGTCGCAAGCCGCCGGGCGCCGCAAGGGAATGCTCGCCGCGCTGTGTCTTTCGCTGTTGATGATTCCGTTGTGGGCGTTCAGCAGTTCACTGCCGGTACTTGTCGCCGCAGCCTTCGTGATGCAGATGGGAGTGCAAGGCGCGTGGGGCGTGATTCCTATTCACCTCAACGAACTGTCTGCCGACGCAACGCGCGGATTGATGCCCGGCCTCGCGTATCAATTGGGGATATTGTTTGCGTCGCCGACAAACAGCGTTCAGTTCGCGCTGCATCATCGCTTTGGTTACCAGTGGGCGCTGGCTGGATTCGAAATCGTAACCATCGTGTCCCTCGCCATCTTGCTGATCTCCGGAAGCGAAGCACACGGTAAGCAGTTCGTGGTTCCCAAGGTTGCGGATTGATGGGCTCGCCTGACTTTCCCTCCGCCTGCAAGCACCGAGATTCTTACACGCCAAGTACGGGAACTCGCGTATTGCTGCACCCCTACCGATGTTCGACCATTCGCGTATCCGCAGACGGAGGCGGCAAATTTGGCCAGCAAGAAATTTTCAATCGACAGAAACCCATTTGATAAAGATCCGCTCGACAAAGAGCCAAAGAAAAATCCCGATGTGATTGATCCTACCGAAGCGCCAGTTTCCGATCCGGATGCTCCGGATGTGATCGATCCAACGCTTCCGCCCAAGCCGCGCGAACCGCAGCCACCTCCGCCCGACCCGGATCCGGAACTCCCGCCAATCCCGGGACCCCGCGAACCAGGTCTACCGGGGCTACCGATCGAGGCCTGCCAGTAAACAAATTGCGATAGATGCAGAAAATTTGTGACCTTTGGGAGCGCGCCAGCCGCACTCGCCGAATGAGCGGTCGGATCAGCACTTTACAAAACGTTCCGGAGACATGGTTTACATGCCATGGAAGGAACGGTCCATCGTGGAAGAACGCATGCGATTCGTATTGCGGCTCAAGGACGGGGAGAGTATGGCCTGGTTGTGCCGCGAACTCGCGATCTCCCGGGCTACTGGATATCAGATCTATGAACGCTACAAAGAGTGCCTTGTTGCAGAGGATAGGGGGAATCGCTAGGCTTCTATTCGTCCTGCTCTAGGACTGGGGTCCAGGATTTGTCCGGATTGAAGCGCTCCATTTTTATGAACTCACTCAGTGTCTCCAAACCAAAATCCTTCTCGTAGACAACACCATCCTGGCTGACAATGAAGCTCTTTACTCCGGTCACGCCGTATTCGGCTGGCGCAGCGACCAAGGCGAATCCGCCGATCATCACATCTTTTACGACGTAGTCCATCTCGCCGAGTGGCGCCGCTGGCCCCTGCCCTCTCAAAATCTTGAAGAAATATCCATGGTATGGCTCCGCTCCCGTGGTGTAGCCCTGTTCGATGGCGTGGGCTATTTTCTCTCCCACCGGACCTCCCCAGCTTCCATCCGGGTTTTGCCAAGCGAGTCCGTCTTGTTTACCCGGAGTGCTCACGATGCGCTGAGCATATTGGTTCACGTCGTATCCGTCGCGTTTTTGGAAGGCGTAGTCGTGCTGCGCCTCCACATAGCCGCGGCAGATGTCAATGGCGTCGAGTTCATTGCTGCCGACGCGACGGTGGAGAAGCTCTTGGCGGCCGGCTTTCGCGTCAAATAACCATTTGTCACCCTGCTTCACCATTGGTACAGGGAACGGCCAGTCCTCCTTGCCCACAAGAAGGAATGCCCGGTTCCCGGTCTTCGGATCCACGGAGACGCTTTCCTTTTCGTGCGCCTGCGCAGCAAAATCCAAAGCCCGCTGCCGATCCTGAGGATACTCGCCGGTCAGATAGATGTCCTCGCCACGGGCACCGAAGATTTCGGAAAGAGCATGTTCGTCAAACTTTTCGGCTGCATCGACTAGCGCACCCGCAGCCTGTCTCGGTGTGTCAAACTTCTTAGCCGCTGTCCCCAACGACGGTGCTTTCGTAGAGGACTGTTGTGCGCTAAGTACGCCAGCCAAAAACACGCACGCCACTGCGCCCATGCTCCGGTAAAGTCCGCGTGGAATTGAGTTTGGATTTATTGATCTCATAACAGCGCTCCCGTCATCTCTCTTCCGCAACCTGCACCGCTTCTCATCTGCGTCTCCCACCTCCGCCACGGGAACCTCCACCTCGAGAGCCAATGCTGGAAGCACCGCGGTTTCCACTGGCCCGCGCGCTCGACCCGTTATATCCGCTGGAACCTCTGGAACCCCCACTGAACGCATCTCGGTTTCCCCCACCGCTGCGCGAAAGATCCCGGCCTCCAATGCGATCAGCTCCACCACCGCTCGGCCGATTGCCAACACCACTGGCTCGATTGCTGACGGCGGCGGTTCTCGCTCGATTGCTAGGCAAATTGCCTCCCTGTCGGCCAACCTGTTGCCGAGCGCTAGCCTGGCGGTTTGCAAGAGAATCACCACGGGTCGTTCCCCCGAATCTGTCCGCAGTAGCGCGATCCTTATACGGCGCACCGCCGCGATGTTGAGGATTGTGCTTCCAAGTGGAATCTCCGCCGCGAGCTGGCTGCTGGGATGGGCGATTCCCGCCCCCAATGTTGTTACGATTCCCGCCAGTCGGCAGTTGCGACGGGCGATTGCCGCCAATGTTCGAGTTCCTGTTGAAGTTATTGTTGCGATTAATCGTGATGTCGTTGTTGCCGCCCCAGCCGCAACCCCAGCCCCAACCGCCGCTCCAGAATGCCCCCATCATTACGCCGACGCCAAACGAAATCGCTATCCCCGAGGCGTAGTAGCCCCAAGGCGGATAGTAAATGGGAGGGTAGGGATAGAACGGTGCGCCGTACACCACCACGGGATCGTAGGAAGGCACATAGACGACTTGCGGATTGGCCTGCTCGACCACGATCACACTCTTGTTCTCAATGACCTTGGTTTCTACCTTCTGCTGCTCGGTCGATTCCAAATTCCCCTTGTCCTGGGCCTTTTTACGCATGCGCTGCACGGCATCCATCACATCGCTTTGCTGCGCCAGAAAGGCGTTGCCCAAATCAGTGGTCCACTGAACGTCGTCTGCCAAACGCTTTACTACGTCGGGCAGTGCGGCCAAGGCCTGTACGCTTGGATCCCAGGGCTGCTTCGCGACAGAATCGGCGAGTGCTTTGTCCTTTAGTCCAGGATTTTTCGTTAACCATTGCTGAAGCTGAATGATTTCCAAAGGATACGTGGATGCAGCTAAGGTCTGAGCCAGCAATGGGTCTGGATAGAGGGCAATTGGCGCGACGAGCGAGTCCAGCTGGTCGGCAGGAATCTTCGCAGCCTGGTTTCCCGACGCTTGCGCCCGCGCCGATCCGGTGGTCTGCAAACAGGCCCGTGTATCGCCGAGTAAAAGTGTGATCGCGCAGACCATCACCAGTAGGCATCGAAATATTTTACCGAAAAGCTTTGCTTTCGGATTCACTGTCACCTCCACTTCTGAGTTCTTGCCGATAGCCCGGATCCCGACCCACCGAAATTGGTTTTCGGGAAAATCATGCAACAGCAGCTAAGAGATCAGTTTCCGCAAGTCGATGCGCAATAGAGGAACATGAACGTAATCTCACGCATATCGTGTCTCACTCGCTCCCGTCTAACGCCGTCGTCCGCCCATGCGAGCGCCGCGGGAGCTGCGCATCGAGTTGAAGTTCTGAGTGCGTTGCGCCCCTTTGCTGCGCATTTCCTGTTGAGTTTGCAGCTTTGGCTGCGGTTTGTTGACGGATTGCCAACCGTCGCCACTGTTGCTCGACCAACTACCGCTATCCCTGTTGTAGCGGTAAACGGTGCCGTCTTTGCCCGCATAGACGTTGTTCTTCCCAGCAGCGATACCGGCGTTTGTGTTGGTGTTGTAAACAAAGCCGCCGCGATTTGCCGCGCCCTGGCCGCTGTAGATGTTGCCAATATATCCTGCGCCGCCTCCGGCCACGATTCCAGTGTTCGGGTTGTAGGTGGCACCGCCGCGATAGCCAGCGGTGTTGCCAGTGTAGATGTTAGTATTGTAACCGCGCCCCGCAACCGTGCTCCTGCCAGTCTCGGTGTTGTAGTAAGCGCCGCGGCTTGCCGCCCCATAATTGCCGGTATAGGGATTTGCCCAGGCTGCTCCCGTGCGCGAATACGCCGTATTGCCCCAGACTCCGTACACATTGGCGACGGCGGCTCCGCCCCACGCGCCCCATCCGTAATACGGATACCAGCAGCATCCGTAGTAGCCCATTGGTCCCCACCACGGGTAATACCCGGGATAGTAGCCATATCCGTAGCCGAAGCCGAAGCTCCATCCGGTATCCTCGGTATAGGTGAACCCTGCTCCAGCACCGTACGTATAGGGCCAGCTGGACCACATTGTGGAGCTAATGTACGGTGGGTAATACCAACCTGTTCCGTAAACGACGGTCATCGTGTTGGCCGAGAGCACCGTGCCGTAGTATCCAGGCGTGTAACCGACGTACACCACTTCAGGTGTCGAACCGTAAACCTTCGCGTAGGTCACATAGTAGAGCGGAGAATTGGGCGGAATTTCGTAGATCTGTGCGGGCACCGTGTCGGCCACGATCCACGGACCTTGCGGCGACCGCGCTTTGAACCAGACTCCTGCTTCGACGCAGTAGTAGTTGTCGTCAGACACTTTGATGACAGCAGCACTGGTGTTCTCAGCGTAGCTGATTGAAGTGCCTTCAATCGGGACAAGTTTCGCTTCCCCGTCATACTGCACGGTGATCTTTGCCTCCGAACGCGTGATGGTTGCCGTTTGCGGAATCGAGTTGGCGATCAACGCCTCTTTCGCCTGGGGGGTTCCAGGTACGGACGCCAAAACGGTGGCCTTGGAATTATCTTTGGGAATCTTCGCAAAGTCCGCGGGCATGTCCGTCGCGTTCACGAAAGTCCATGGTCCGTCGAGGGTGGTGCTTTTGAACCAACGGCCCGAGATCAGGATGAAGTACTCGGATTTGAATCGGAAAATGTTGCCGCTCGTATTGATCACATACTCGAGGCCAGTGCCGGGTATGAGATTGTAATTTGGCTCGCCCTTCGTCTCGATCAGTTCTGACGGCTCGAAGACAACGTATACAACCGGAATCTCGGCCTTCTTCCCGGTTTCTTTCAGCGAGGGTTGCTGTTTGGTCTGTTCGCCCTCAGGATTCTGTACCAGGTGCTGGCTGACAATAAATTCCTCGGCTTTCTTCATATCGTCAGGCAGTTTCTTGGCGTACTCCCACCGCTCTTCCAACTTTTTGGCTTGCAGCCACCAGTCCTGCACACGGAGGAAGTAGGTCTGCTTGTCGGACTCGTACAGAATGATTGATCTTGTGTTGATCACCCTTAGAAGTTTTGTGCCGGGTACTTCCCGCATCTGTGGCATTCCGTCAACTAGCACTTGCAGCGAAGGTTTGTTCGCGACGATCACCTTGGGCGGGTCGTTATTCACTTCGACACCCTTGCCCAGTTCGTTGTCCGCGTCCAGCTCTGCCTCCAGTCGATCGAGCGAGATGGTTCTCGTGGCACCCGGCAACTTCTTTTCCAAAAACGCGGTCAGTTCGCCTTCCTTGTCCTGAGCCACTGGGAATTTCACCCTAGTGATCTTCGCCTGGTCGAGCGTCACCAACCGGTTGACCTTGTCCACTTCGGTCCGCGCTTGGATCCAAACCACTCCGTACTTGGCCGCGCTTTGTTTTTCCGACTTCAGCTCGACAGCACAGTAAAGGTCAATGAGATTTCCATCCCATTTATCGACCTGAGGCGGATAAACAGTGAAGATGTTGACCCCACTCGTGAAGGTGCGTGGCCAGCGACTCTCCGACGGTTCTTTCATTTGTGGCTTGGCGTTCTTTGGTTTTGGGGCGTCCGGCAGCGATTGCTGCCCGTCGGCAGTACCGCAAGACAGGAAAAGCGAGAAAATCAAGGCACAAATGACCGATGCTGCCGCGCCAGTCGCGGGTATACGTTTTTGCACGATCAAACCTCCGGCGGACTTCACAACGCGCTTACGCGTGGACTCAGTTGAACCCGAAGGCGCAAAATTTTCAGTTTGCGCCCTACGCAGCTACAGCTTTCCTCCGCTGCGGAGCTAACTCCGATTCTGCTCGCAGCCAATCGTCCAGATCACGCCCGTCCTCTCTCCCGCGCAGTTCGTATAATTCGAACGCGCGACGAGAGACTTGCTCTTGAAGGTCAACGGGAGATTCTGTTGCACGGGTTTCTGCGGCCAATGTTGGCATTTGCGCACTCATTGCGGTGTCACTCCCTGGTAGTAAGAATCGGAGAGCAGCTATTTCGGCAAAACAATTCCGCTCCCTTTTGGTGACAGTAGGTTTAGCTCCGCTGTGGCGCAACTAGGAGAATCCCTAGTCTTTGATTCCAAAAATGAGGGAGCGGTATTGGTTTTGGACAGGGAACGGGAAAGCGCAGACAGCCATCGGAGACCGGCAAGGGCGTCTTCTTGATCCTTTCCAGGACATGAAAGCGAAGCAATTCGCGAGCGCGAACAAGGTCGCAGTGGACGAAGCGAGAAAGCAACTGGAAGTTGAGGGTGGCAAGTTCGCAGAGGGACATGCGCATCGTTTCCGCGACACATTTGCGGTCGAACTTTCATTGGCTGGAGTACCGCTTGAACGAGTCTCGATTCTGCTCGGACACACGAGTGTGAAGATCACGGAGGAGCATTAGGCGCCTTGGGTGCGGGAGCGTCAGGAGCAGGCTGAAGCAGACGTAAAGCGCACATGGGCGCACGACCCGATTGCGGTCCTCGAAACGAAGGGGACGCCAGAGGGACGCGAAACGCAAGAACCCGTCAACTGATTGAGAATGAAGCAGAAAAAATGGCGGAGAGGGTGGGATTCGAACCCACGGTACGGTTTCCCGTACGCTCGCTTTCGAGGCGAGTACTTTCAACCGCTCAGTCACCTCTCCGCTGTCGGAGACTGTAGATTAACAGAGGAATTGGCGCACCGGCAACGCTGCGCGATTCACCGGTTGTGCAGTCGCAGGCAACAGAAGGGCAGCTGACACAGACAATGCCCCGATGACGAAGCGCGCTGTGCGGAACCACAAGCTATCGACGGCTGCTGAAAAACTGCTGCAAAATCGCGGCGCTTTCTTCCGCCAAAAGACCGGCCGTGATTTCCACCCGATGATTCAGTTTCTGGTGCGACAAAACCTGGAAACAACTGCGCACCGCTCCACCCTTGAGGTCGTCCGCGCCGTAAACCACTCGCGTCACTCGCGCTTGAATAATTGCGCCCGCACACATCGCGCACGGCTCGATCGTCACGTAGAGGGTGGTCCCCATCAGCCGGTAATTTCCGACGGACAGCGACGCTAGCCGCAGCGCGACGATTTCCGCGTGCGCTGTTGGGTCGCAGTCGCGAATCGTGCGATTGTTGCCGCGCGCGATGATTTGGCCATCTTTTACAACGATGGCGCCAACGGGAATTTCCTCCGCACTCGCTGCGGCCCGCGCTTCCTCCAACGCTATTTTCATGAACTCCAGATCGTCCACATCGCGTCCTTATTTGCAAGCGGAGCATAGCACGCGCCCGAAGCCGTTGTTTACCCGCCGAGCATCGGCGGCACCGAACAGCGCGGCTTGACATCTTTCTCAGCGGTTAAGAAACTAAAGCGCGACGCAAACGAATTTCCTGGCTCATTTGCCAGGACCTGCGCCGAAAGACGATTCCTGAAACCGCTCCCTTCGGTAACGGAAAGAGCTGAATGGAAATCCGCAGAGATCCGATAACGCAGAGCTGGGTTGTCATCGGCCACCGCGAACCGAATGAAAACGACGCATGTCCGTTCGAACGCCCCGCGATCGATAAGCAGCAGACAATTCTCTTTAGCCCCGCGGAGGGCCCGTGGCAGGTGCGGGTCGTCCCTCACCCCGATCCGCTTTATCGAATCGAGGGCGAACCTGGCCGCCAGCCCGACGGCATGTACGACCGCATGGGACCAATGGGCGCGCACGAAATCGTCGTGGAAACTCCCGACCATAACAAACGCTTGTCACAGTTGAGCGATGAAGAGATTGATCGCGTGCTCTCCGTATGGGTTTCCCGCATTGCCGATCTGAAGAAAGATATTCGACTGAAATACGTCAGCGTGTTCAAAAACCAGGGCGAATTGTCCGGCGAAGAATGGCCGCACGCGCACTCTGAAATTACCGGAACGATCTTTGTGCCGCGCCGCATCAAGTACGAACTGCGTTCCGCGCGCGAATGGTTCAAAGAAAAAGAACGCTGCGTGTTCTGCGATATCGTCAAGCAGGAAGAAAAGAAAGGCAAACGCATCGTAGACGTTCAGGGAGACTACTACGCGCTTTGCCCGTACGCGGCTCGCGTGCCCTTTGAGGTTTGGATTCTCCACCGCCGCCACAATCACGTTTTCGAACAACCCAAAGCTGGTTCGAATCGCCGCCAGTTGGCGGCGCTTCTTGGCCGCGTTTTGCGTCGCCTCGAAAAAATCGCGCCGGCATTTCATCTGGTCGTCCACACCGCACCCAACACCCGCAGCAAAAAAGGTGAACTGGCCGGCTACTGGAAAACTTTGGCCGACGATTTTCACTGGCACATTGAAATTCTTCCCATCGTGGAGAGGAAGAGCAAGTCTTACAGCATCAAGGAAACGTATTTCAACGCGGTGCTTCCAGAGCAAGCAGCCGAGCAACTCCGCGCGATCGATCCCAACTCATGAAAATGAATCAATGGCGGAGCCAGCGCGGCGGAATTATAACCACGTTGATTTCGTTGCTGTTTTTGGTCCTGCTGGTCGCAGGAATTTATCTTGCGCGCCATCCGCTGCTGCGTTTCGCAGGCGAAGAACTAATCGTCGAAGATCCGCTGGAAAAATCCGACGCCATAATAATTCTCAGTGACGACAATTTTTACGCCGACCGCGCCACTCGCGCCGCCGAATTGTTTCGCCAGGGCCTCGCGCCGGTCGTAGTAGCCAGCGGCATCAAGCTCCGCCCCTACGCTGGAATTTCAGAATTGATGACCCACGACCTCGTCGAACGCGGCGTGCCCAAGGATCGAATCATTCCGTTCCCGCAAGACGCCGACAACACTAAAGACGAAGCGCAAACGCTCCTGAAATTTGTGCAAGGCAAGAATTGGAAGACCGTCATCGTGGTGACGTCCAACTATCACACGCGACGCGCTCGCTACATTTTCGGCAGAATTTTCGGCACCGGCATCACCGTTCGCATGGCCAGCGCGCGCGATGGCGATTTCGATCCCTCGAATTGGTGGGAGCACCGCAAAGCCGTAAAACGCTTCACCCACGAAGTCGCTGGATACGCAGTGGCGCGCTGGGAACTTTGAGCAGGTGGCAAGGAAGTGCCATTGGGCTTCGCGGGCACCATTCCTTGGGGCTCACTCGGTGCCTCGACCACCGTCTGTTGCGTAGTGCACAGCACAGCACGCTAGCCCTCGTCTCCTCCATTCCCCTTTACATGCATTAAACCCTGTACTATCTTGAAGTTTCTGAGTCGCGCCGCCCTCCAGCCCGACGACTTCGAAAATCCAACCGTTTTTGTCGAGGTGTCTCATGTGGAGGAAAGAAGAATCGAAGCCGCAGGGAGCTCTCCAAGCCGCAGTTCCTCCCGGTGTCGCAACGTCTGTGCCCAGCACGCCGGTAGCTTCTGCGCCGGTACCTGTGAACACGGCTGCGCTTCCCGTTTCGCCGCGCGCCGCGGCCTGCATCACGCAGGGAATCAAAATTAAAGGCGAAATTTTCGGCAAAGAAGATTTGTTCATTGACGGCGCAATCGAAGGTAAGTTGGATTTGGGCGCTGCCAGCGTCACCGTCGGGCCAAACGGAAAAGTAAAAGCCGATATCGCGGCGCGCGAAGTGATTGTGCGCGGACAAGTGGACGGAAAAATTGACGGCACCGAACGCGTGCAGCTTTGGAGTTCCGGTCGCGTCACCGGTGAAGTGAAAACCGAGCGGCTTGCGATCGAAGACGGCGCGCTGCTTCGCGGTAAAGTGGAAGCCGGCAAGCCGCAGCAACGCAGCGAAAATCGCGCGGGAAACAAATCAACGGACTCCGCTGACAGCGAAAAGACCAATAGCGCGGCAGCAGGTTCAAGGACGGCGGTGATTTAGGCGATGGGGCTTTTGAATAAGTTAGGAATTGGCACGAGTGGTAACGCCACTCGCAACGTTTCGCGGCAAACGCCTTCTGCCGCCACGCCCGCACATCATCGCGGCGCGGGAGTTCCTTCAGCGGCGGTCGGCACACATCGTGCGCCGGAACCACAGGAAAGCACGCGCGTTTCGAACGGCTTGAAGGAATTCTTGTGGAATTTGGACGGCCTCGGTCGCGGCACGCTTCTCGATCTTGGTCCCGCCTGGCAGACCACGCTGAACTTTTTCATCGAACGGGGCTTCCGCGTAACCTCCGACGATCTTCTCCACTCCTGGAAAGATTTCATGGTGGAAGAAGAAGCGCGCTTGAAGAGTGCTATCGCTTCGCAGGAAACCACCGACCTTACTCCCGCTGGGCGCGCTGCTCGCTTCGTTCAGGCTCATCTCGAGTACAAAGCTTCGTCCTTCGACGCCGTTCTTTTGTGGGACACCCTGGACTATCTCGAGCCCGCGGTTGCCAAGCAAGTGGTTGGCTGCCTTTCGGAATTGCTGCGCCCCGGCGGGATTATATTTGCCATGTTCCACAGCAAAAAGCCCGCAGGCTTTCAACGCTACCGCATCGCCGATTCGCACACCTTGCAGGTCATCAGCGCGACTCCGCTTTGCCCGTCGCAGCGCGTTTATCAAAACCGCGAAATTCAGGATCTCTTCGGACGCTTTCGCACCGTGAAATCTTTTGTCGGACGCGATCAGCTTCGCGAATCCCTCTTCGTAAAGTAGTTTTCATTTTCCACAGCGCTCCCGCGCGCGGTTTCTTTTTTCTCGAACCTTTCGCTTGCATTCATCTTCACGCCGGCGTACATCTGAAGCGTGAGCTCTGTTCTTCACGGAAAGGGTCGTATGACTCCACCGGGCTTAGAACGAATCACTTACTGAACACACCGCTCATGCGGTGCGCGTCGCCCGCGAAACTCGCGCTCTTTCGAACCGGCTCCGCAGGACGACACTCGCAAAATAAAACGGGAAGCCTCGAGGCTTCCCGTTTTGCGCATTCAGAGTCCGTATTTCTTATCTGCCTTACAGCTGGTCGTTTGGGAAACTATTGTATTTGGTTATGGTTTTGGTTCGTGTTGTGATGGTGCGTTTTGTGGTGTGACTTTTTTCCATGCTTGCGGTGATGATTCGAGTGATGCGAACTCGAAGCGCGCGATCCGGTCGTTGGTGCGTTTCCTGGATCGGAAGCTGTACCTTGCGGCGCCTGCGCTGCATTCGCAGCGACCGGTGCCAGAGCCAGAATTGCGGTTAGCAAAATCTTGTTCACTTGCAATCTCCCCCCAGTAGAAAATTCCCCTGCAGCTGCAAGCGTATTACAAAGAATAAAAATGTCCAGTGCTCCGTGGTGTCCGTTACGTGGAGGTAATACGATTGGCAAAGAAGTTGGAAGGGGTATTTGGCCGTGAGGCAGCGCTGCCTGCGGTCGAGTTTTTACCAGCCGAAATCAGGAAAGCGGCAGCGGAGGAAAGGCCTATCCGCCGAACTTGATCGTTTCCAGGAACCGGATGGCGTCGCGTTGGTTCGCAATCACCTGCGATTGCCAGATGATGGCCACAGACATCAGCCCCATCAGGAAAACACAGACCGCGAGCGCCAGATTCGTGTGAGTTTCCGCAGCCGGAAGGCGAAGCGTGCGTACTAACCAAGCCATGTACGAGTCTCCTAGTACAGCTAGTGCTGGCGATTCTCGGATGTGCGAACTATTGACTTATCCTGCGTGTCGGACGAAATAGACTAGAGCAATCGAAAGCCCAATGGTCAAGCGCCAAATGCGGTTCATCTCTGCGGTGAAATGCGAAAATTGCTGTGAATTTCTACGCTCACGAAATTTCATAGACCGGCGCGTGTGCAATCGATTCGATCAGCGTGGGATTTCCTTTCCCATTTTTGGAGACAAAAAGTGGCAAGCGGGGATTAGCGACGACAATTCGTCCTACAAGTACCACGCGCGCTTGGCGCCCGCGCTCCCGTGTTTCGCCGACAAGAAATGTCGTGCGCGTCGCGTCAATCCTTAGTCTGTCGTCTGTGGAAAATTTATTTATGCGGCTTGTGTTCGAGAATCGCTTCTAGCACCGCTTCCCACAAATCCGGCGCGTGCATGGGAAACGAATCCTTGACCGGCCGCAAATGCGGTTGAGTAGTAGTTTCTGCCTGGTCCTTGTTTTCGTCCGGTTCATCGGTGTAAATAACTTCGATCGCTTCCGTCTGTTCTTCGTTTCCATCGCTTTCGCCGTGATCCGCATTCGCTGCCTCGCTGATCTCTTCGCATTCGCTTTCGTCATCAGTTCCGTCGGCTGCCGGCGCGCTTAAAGCCCCCAATTCCCGGTACAACTGTCGCTCCGTCAATAGCAGTGTTCTGTCGCACGCCGCATAGATCGGCTTCAGCCGGGGATCGGCCTTGGGCGGCTCCGCCAATTCTGAAGCGGGTGCCACTGCCACGCCGATCCGCATTGCGTGATACCGCAGCGATCGGTCATACAGTCCGCCCAGTTCGCGAACGCACTTCCCAACGTCTGCTCCTACCGCCAACGACCAGAATGTGCCCAGATCTTGCAGCGTGAGTCCGCGCTTTTTCGCCTCGACTGTGAATTCGGCGATTTCCGTTTCCGAAGCGCCAGCAAAAAAGAACAGTTCATCGAAATCACGCTGACGAAATTGTTCCGCTTCATTGCCCCGCAATCCAGTGTTCTGGTTCAGTTCGCGGTGCGAGAGGCTGCGCAGCGGCACGATGGAAATATCCAGGTCGGATGAGAGCTCTTCCAGCGCATCTTTGGCGGCTGGTTGGGGCTTGGCGATGGGTATCACCGTATATCGTCCCAGTCGAATCGTTTTGCCCCACTTCAGATGGAAATAATCTTCGGGTAGGTACACGCCGCAACCGCCCTCTGCGATGAACGGGTCGCCGTGCCCCAGCCGGCGGCGCGGCTCATCCAGTTGAAAGCGGTTCATGCTCGACAGCCAGATGCAGGGAAAGTGAACTTCTTCCAGCCGCTCCAGGAACTCATCGAAATGATGCAGCACATTTCCTCTCGGCAAGAGGAATGGATCAAGGGTCACATATATAGTTTGCGTGCGGCGGATCATTTTATTTTTGTGCGGTAAATACGCCGCGAGTCTCTATTGTACGGGAGAAATCTTGCGAGGCGCTCGCACCCTTCACCTTGCATCGCGTCGCGGGACCACCCATATTCGTTCCTGCGTCAGCTCTTGTCGGGTTCTGAATTGAATTCGAATCAGGACTTCTTGCTGCTGGCAACCGCTTGCGCGCTGGTCGCTTTCTTAGCCAACAGCGTGAAGCCTTTCGCGTTGGCCTCCTGCGCGGCCGATGAAAGCGTCGTCGCCGCTTGTGCCGTTTTTCCGGCTTTCATCTGTGCGTTGCCCAGCGCGATTCTTGTCTCCAGGCCCAGCGCGACATCTCCACTTTTTCGCGCCGCCAATTCTGCGCTTTTCAGCGCCGCCACGGCTGCATCCGCTTTGCCGGACTGCGCGTCAATTCTCGCTTGCGCCAATTCAATGCGCAGGTTTAGCGCCGAGTCCGGCGTGCTTCCAGCCAGTTTTTGCGCCGACTGCAATTCACCGGCAGACCGGCTCGCCTCTCCAAGTCCGAGCAAAAGCTCTGCCAGCGCCACATGGGCCGCTGCTTCGCTCTCCCCATCTTTTTCATGCGCAAATTGCACCGCCGCATCCGACGCGAACCGGATGCCGTCTTGCTGCTTGCCGCTTTCCAGCGCCCAGTACGCCAGCGACAGCTTGGTCAGCGCAGCGTCATGTTTTTGTCCAAGCGCTTCTTCGAACTGCAGTGCCTCCTGGTAACTGCGGCCCGCTCCATTCAGATCGCCGCGCGCCATTTGCACATCTCCGTTGCTTCCCAGCGAACGCGCCACATCCCCCTGATCTCCGAGGTCCCGCCGGATTTTCAGAGATGCATCGCAGCTCGCTTGCGCGTTCTTGAGTTCTCCGGAAGTGAGTAAAATTCCGCATTGGTTGTTCAGCGCGCGCGCTTCCGTTTTTCGATCGCCGATCTCGCGGGCCTTATTGATCGCCAATTTGAAGTTCGCCGCGCCTGCGGTTCGTTTTCCTTCCGAGTACTGAATCACCGCCAAATTTTGATAAGCCAGCGCCAAATCGCCCTGGCTGCCGCGCGCTTTTGCGACTTCGATGCTTTTCAGGTATCCGCGCTCGGCGCCGGCTTCATCGCCTTGCGCGTCGCTGATATTCGCCAAATTGATCAGTGCGCCAGCTTCGTCGCGTTGATCCCCAATCATCTGCGCCTTGCCGAGCGCTTCTTCATACAGCGGCTTTGCCGTCGCATAATCTCCCGACCTGAAATAGGCATTGGCAACTTCATTTGTCGAACGTGCGGTTCCCAGATCGTCGCCTTGCGCCCGGTTAATCGCTCGCGCCTGGTCGCACATTGGTTTTGCTTCGCTGGCTTTCCCCGCGTTCAACAGGGCTCCGCATTGGATGATGCGCGCCCGCGCCAGCAGCAGTTTCGCGTTCATCTCCTCTGCTTTCTGCGCCGCCGCGGTCGCGGCTGCGAGTTGTTTCTGAAAATCGGAAACACCCTCTTGCGCTTCCGCTTCCAGCAAATCCGCTCTAGCCGCAAGTTGCAGTGGCAATTGCAGCTTGCGTACGTCCGCAATCGTATCGAGCGCCAGCGACGCCTTTCCTGCGCTGGTCTGGCTCTTGGCCAGCAGCAAGCCATATTCCGGGTCGTCCTTATAGAGAGCCCACAACGACGCATACTTCTCCATAGCCTTCGGCCAGTCATGCACCGTTTCGTAGTAGCGGCCCTCTACCAGCCCCTTGGCCTCAGCCGACATATTCCCTGAGAGCTCGAGCGCTTTCTTGGCCTCGTCCTGCGCCAGCTTCTCGAAACCCAATTCGGACCACGCGCCTGCCAGTGCGACGTGCGGCTGCACGAATTTCGCATCGGCTCGCACCGACTTTGCAAGCAGCGTCACCGCCGCTCGCAATTCGTAATTTCGCAATTTATCGCGCGCTTCAGCGAAAGCATTCAACGCATCCAGATTCAAAGAGAAAGAACTGTTCAGCCGCGCCTCTTCCTGCGGACTTAGATTGATTCCTAACTTTGTCCGTATGAGTTGTCCTACGCGCGCGGCCATCTCCGCGATGTTGGATTGCGAGCCGTTCCCGGGTATGTTGGCGACGCTCTCGTTATTTGCAACGCGAATCAGCCGCACTGTCCAGTCAAATTGGTTGGAGCCCTGTTGCGGATCGGCGCGATAGAAGCCCGTTACTATGAATTCGCTGCCGAGATATTGACCGATGCGTTTTAGTTCGTCCTTCCCGACATCCTGGTTGATTTCCTTCAGGCCAAAATCCTTCCGCATATCGTCCACCACACTGGGCGGAATGAAGCGAAGTTCTTCGATGTCCAGTTGCGACCACAAGCTGTCTGTCAAAACGTCGCCGAGTAGCGCCGACTTTCCGGCTTCCGACTTGTTCTGAAATCCCAGAATCGCGACAGAAAGCCTTGAAGTGCTCGCCGTCACAGCCGGCGAAGCCGAAGCTTGCGGCGACGGAGTTTTGTTTTTTCGCAGGGCGAAGTAACCAAGCACGGAAGCCAAAGCCAAAACCGTGGCCACCGCGTAGATCGCATATTTATTCGCGAGCGGCACCGGTTTTGCGATGACTCTAGACGGTACAACCTCTTCGCCCTGCAATGCTTTTGCTACATCCAGCGACGTGGCAAATCGCTGCTCCGGATCGCGCTCCAGGCACCGCATGATCACCGATTCCCAGTGCGCGTCGATGTCCTGCACAATTTTTCGTGGCGAAGGCGCTTCTTCAGTGATGCGCTTCAGTGCAGTCGAAATCAGCGACGCGGCCGCGAACGGGAGTTTGCCCGTCAGCATTTCGTACATCACTACGCCCAGCGCGTACGTATCCGTCGAAGCCGTGACTTCTTTGCCCTGCAATTGTTCCGGTGACATGTACGCCGGTGTTCCCACCACGTCGAGCGAACCGGTGAGGGAAGCCATGTTTCCGGTCACCGTGTGCGCCAATCCAAAATCCGTGATGACCGCGCGAACTCCGCCAGGCATGTCCGTGGAGGGGACCAGAATCACGTTGGGACTTTTGAAATCGCGGTGAACTACACCAGCCAGGTGCGCCGCTTGGAGGCCAGCTGCCATCTGTTTCACGATCGGCAGCGCAACTTCCGGCGTGAGCCTGCCATCCGCATGAATCCGTTGCGAAAGCGTTTGCCCGCTCAGGAATTCCATGCTGACGATCAGAGTTTCTCGCTCGGGATTTTCCGGATCCGTATGCCGGAACACGTCGAACGTTCTGCACACGCTGGCGTGCGTAACTTTTCTGCCGGCTTGAATTTCGCGCTTGAATCTTTCCATCACGCGTTCGTTGTCGGTCATTTCGAAGCGGACCGTTTTTAGCGCGACGCGTTCGTTCAGCTCGGTATCCATCGCTTCGTAAACTTCGCCCATGCCGCCGCGCGCGACGAATCGCACGATGCGAAATCGGCCGGCGAGAATCTGTCCGCGGGCAAACGAAGAACCCGCCACCGGCTTCTGCACTTCGCGCGAACTCGGAGAATAATTTCCGGCGTCAAGTGTCTCCGCTTCGTCTGCTGGCGGCAGGGGCGGACGACCTTCGTCAGGAGGTGGGGTGGATTCAGCCATAAAAAATTCGGGAAGCCTGCATTATTGCATAGAAGCGCGAGCAAGGCAGTTATGTGAGTACGGGGACTGCTAAGGGATGCGTTCCTCTGGAAATTTGCATTGAGAACGTAAATTCTTTTGCAATTTACAACTGAGCGTGCGTAAATCATTCCACCCAACTCAGCCAAAACCGTTTTTCTCTTTTTCTAGAACGTTGTCAGGAGGAAGTTTTCATGCGTACGTTTGTAATTTTTAGTGTCGCTGTGTTCGCGCTGTGTGCCGCTTCCGCTTTCGCCGGACCAGGCATCCGCAAAGATCTTGGAACTTCAAACAACGGGCCGGGAATCGCTTTCGCGGATTGTATTTCGCCAACACAAACCAGCAATTGCGCAAATTTCACGACCGCTCCGTTTGAAACCGTGGACGGCTTCCAGATATTCAAGTTTGGCATCAACGATGGATTCGGCGGTATCGGCGTGTTCGACGTTTTTCAGATTCCCGTGACCGTTACGCCCGGCTCAACTTTCTCGATGACGCTGAACACTCTCACTGGGGATTACGGCGCATTTGCTTGCAACAATTCCGAGGATCCACTTTCGACGACCGCGCTTGATAGCCTCGGCAATCCTTTGGTCGGTCCCTGCACCGGCAGTTCGGTCGACGCGATTGGATCGTTTTTGACCGAGGGCGGGAGCGGCAATACGGCGTCCTTCAAATTTGTGAATGGCCCGAACTTTCCGGCGTCGTGGACGTTCTATACCACCGACGGAAATCTCTCGAGCTTGAGCTTCACCGCGGGCGATGGCGGCACCACGGTGCCGGAACCAAGTTCGCTCTTCTTGCTGGGGGCAGGCGCGCTGGCAGCGGCGTTTTTTGCGGCCAAGTCCCGCCGGTCCTTCGCGATCGATCAAGCGGTCTAATCTCGGACCGGTCGTTGCTTGAATCGACCGTCAGTCCCATTCCGAACGCCGGTGGCATTTCCTACCGGCGTTTCTCATTTGCACCGCGAACAGGAGCGAAATAGGACGGGGCCGGGATGATAAATAAGAGCCAGCTCGGCAATTTGAATCTCAGCTCTGGCAATACTAGGCCCTCCTTCGCTCTCCGGTTCTGTTACCAACCGATGCAGACATAGCCACTTGGTATCCATTTCCTGCCAAGCAAGCCCGAACGTGGCAATCCCGCACCATCAGGCATACGACTAAGGTCGTATTGCGCACTCAATCTCTTCCACATATCGTTCGCCGTACTACCTCCAGGCAGGCCACGGCACGCTGCTCCCGGCCGACCAAACGTGCCCAGTCCGCTCCGGAGGCACACCCAGCGATGCAGGTGCGCGTTTTGCCTCGAACGATGACTCTAGGCGACCGGTCTCAAACGGGCGGAGCTAGGAAAGTGAGTTTTAAGTCCTGGCGACGGGTCGAGAAGGTGTTCCTTATTGCGGGCGTTTCGCTGCTCCTGGCATACGGTTTCATTCGGTTGTATCAGCAAGTTTCTACCCGCGCGGCTCTGGCGAGATTCCACGAGGCAGTGGCGGAGCGAGATGCGAACCGCACTCCTTCCGCCGCGCTACCCGGCGATGGGGACGTGGATTTCAGCCTGTGGAATCCGAAGAGGATTCAAGCGTACCGGCAGAGTCTGGCGGCGAAGACGGACGTGCCGGTGGCCGTGTTGGGAATCGAGAAGCTGAATCTGGAAGTCCCGGTATACGACGGAACCGACGATCTGACGCTGAATCGGGGAGTGGGACGAATTATCGGAACTGCGAAAGCCGGCGAGATGGGCAACACGGGAATCGCGGGACACCGCGACGGATTCTTTCGCGGACTGAAGGATATCGCAGTGGGAGACAAGATCGAGCTGGTCACGGCCGACCGGACCATCGAATACGCGGTGAGCAAAACCGAAATCGTGCAGCCAGACAACGTCAGCGTATTAGCCAAGACCAGCAACGCGTCGTTGACCCTGGTCACCTGCTATCCGTTCTATTTCGTAGGCAACGCGCCACAGCGGTTCGTGGTGCAAGCGATCGCAACAGATTTTGACGGACCCAACGAAAACAGCGGCCCGTCAAGTACGACAGTTGGTGATATCAAGTCCAAGGAGAAACGGAAATGAGGCCAACAAGCTTCAAGAGCATGCTTGTGGCTGCGTTGCTTATGGCGAGCAGTACCAGTGTTTTCGCCGCGGTGACCAGCGCGCAAGTAGAAACGCAAACAAGTACAACGACCGAAGCAGGATCAAAAACCGTCAAGGTCGAGAAGGGTGAAGTCGTTTACGTGTCCGGCAACGATCTGGTAGTGAAATCCGAAGACGGAACCCTGCGGCACTTTAACAATGTACCGGAAAGCGCCAAGGTTACGGTCGACGGGCAGCAGCTTGGCATCCACGATTTGAAGCCGGGCATGAAGCTGCAGCGCACCATCACCACAACCACGACGCCTCGCACCGTGACAACGACAAAGAGCGTTACCGGAACGGTGTGGCACGTAACACCGCCGCTAACCGTGATATTGACGATGGAAGACGGGAAGAATCAACAATTCACGATTCCCAAGGGACAAAAGTTCAACGTGGACGGGCAGATGGTGGACGCGTTTGGACTCAAAAAGGGAATGAAGATTTCCGCTACGAAGGTGGTGGAAGTCCCCGAGACGATTGTCACACAAAATCGAAAAGTGACCGGAACGATGCCGCCACCTCCGCCACCACCGCCTGCGGATCAACCGGTGTTGATTGTAGTGGTAAACGAACCGGCACCAGCTCCCGTCGCCGCTGCGGCCGCGGAGCCGGCACCTGCGGCATTGCCCAAGACGGCTAGTTCGATTCCGTTGCTGGCGGCGATCGGGCTGTGCTTCATCGCGATGGCGTTTGGAGTCAAGCTGCTTCGCCGTTCGCTAACCTAAGTTAAGCCAATTGAATGAGTCCAACTGCCCGCATTCGTCATCCGGATGCGGGCTTTCTGTTGGATTCTTATTTCTAATCGCGTTTCAAGGCCTACTTTTGTGGACGGCTGGCTTTTTCTAGGGTTTTATCGAGGCGGTCCAATTGTTCGCGCAAGTCCGTGAGTTTCGCCTCCTCGGCGCGCTGCTGTTGATCTGCTTCGATTTGCCGTGACTGGCTCTGCTGCTCATCGACTTCGAGCGTCTCCAACCTGGCTTTGAGCGCGGCGAGTCTATCGGCGAGCGCCTTCTTTTGCGCAGCAGAATTTTCCGGAACGTCCACCGCGTCCTCGCTCCGCTTCACTTCGGCAGCGATGTGCCTGCGCTCATCCTGGATTCTGGCGAGCTTGTCTCGCGCGTCTTCGGTGCGTTTTGAAGCACGCTCCATAGCCGCCTCCTCCATTTGCAAACGGTAGATGAGGATTTGCGCGCGTTGCGAGGCGATGACGGTTGTCTGCATGTCCTGCCGGAGCTGGCGCACTTCGGAAAGCAGTGCTTGCAGGGCTTGCGAGTCGGGCGAGGAAGTCTGGGCGAAACAGGCAGTCGAAGAGACCAGAAGAGCCAGCGTGAGAAGTGTTGGGCGAGTCATGAAAATACCTCACAGCAAGAATTGGTCGGAATGTCGACATCTTTGGCGTTACCAGCATAATCCCGACGGACGCAGAAACGAGTTGCCCGCTGACCGATCGTTGCGCGAAAGCAGACGAGCGTGTTTTTAAGAATGCGCTGGCATAGCCAGGCCCGCTTGAATTTGACCGCAACTTGCCGATTTGGCGTCCAGGTATGTCGCCTAGGTATCGAAGTATCGACCGTTTACCTCGTCGCCGATGATTGCGAAGGCGCAAGTCGACGTTTCGAGAGGATCTGACTTCCACGAAAAATCGATCGATGGAACTTCGACCTGAGCTTCCAGTTGGCAAGTGGCACGCGTTCCGATGAAGCGGAAATGTTTGACATCGTCTTCGTACTTCACAGCTTCGCCAGATGACTTCCAGATCATTTTGAAACTCATGCTTGCCGGCATGGCGACCGCATCGAGCGATGGCCACTTCGGTTGGTCAACTACGTCGATGTTTTTCATTTCGATCGTTGCGGAATTTCCGTCTGGGCTAAAGGTCAGATTGCCTTCCGGGACGGGAACGACCCAGTAAAGGCCAGAGGCCGCAATCGGCGGATGAAAATCGTGAATCTGATTTGCGGGAGCAGCCTGCCCCTTGAAGAGAGTGAGTCAGATGTGTGTGAATGCGCCGCGCTGCGCGCTACGAGCTGCCCAATACTCGCCCGACATCACGCCGTAGTCCGTGGTGGGGCTACCGAATGCGATGCGATTGCCTGCGTTGTCCGTGCCCATGCCGGTGAACGTACTGCTGCGAGCGACTCGCCCTTTGAAATGATAAATGTGTGATGGCTCGAGATTGGGCGCGGCGGGCTGATTGTGGCTGCCGTTCCTATCGAGCCACGGAATCGGATATGGTTCTACGCTCCCGTTGGCCGTTTGTGGAGCGTTGAGAGGCCTCACCCTCAGCGGCGCCAAAAGTGGAAAGGCGAGTGCGCTGGTCTTTAGAATTTGCCGTCTGGGAAGAAGCGATTTTGAGTTCATGGTTTTCTCCGGCGGCGGGAAGTCATTTTATGCGACCAGGGTTCTAACGCAGAAGCTCGACTGGACACAGGTGCCTCAAAGTCAGGCGGAGTACGTCCCGATGGTAAGCGTCTACGGAATATTTTGATACTTGCAAAGTAATATAATTGCGCTGGTTGTAAGGGCTGTGCGGATGGACCGCTTTCTGCTCTTAAAGAGCACCGGAAACGCGCGAAATCCACAAGATCGGAATTCTCGATAGTAGCGTCTTCGTTGACTTTTGCTGGGAGGCTCCTTAGAATGAATGTTTGTCTCTACAGGGAAAGGTGTGACTGATTGCAATGAGGACGTATGTCGCGAAGGGAAAAGAAGCCGAAGCCCTCAAAGTAGGGGCGGCATGGTTCGTGGTGGATGCGACGGACCAGGTATTGGGTCGTTTGGCGACCAAAGTAGCGCGGGTTCTGATCGGCAAGGATAAGCCGAGCTTTACGCCTTATCTCGATTCGGGTGACCACGTTGTGGTGATCAACGCCGACAAAATTCGCATGACCGGGAATAAGATCGAGCAGAAGATATATTACTCGCATAGCGGATATCCGGGTGGTTTGAAGGAAGTTCCGGCCAAGCGGGTGCGTGAAGCGAAGCCGGAATGGATGGTTCGCGAAGCAATTATCGGAATGTTGCCGAAGAACAAGCTGCGGGCACGCCGGTTGAAGAAACTGCGCGTGTATCGCGACGCGGCGGGACTGTCACGTCATAACGGACAGAAGCCGACGGCGCTGGCGATCTAAGAGATTGAAGTAAAGAAGTAAGGCAGTGAAGACGTAAAGAAGCGAAGCAGTTAGCGAACTTCCGCACTTTGATGTTCCTTAGCAGGGAATCATCCGATCGCGAAGTTTGATAGCGAGATTGGCCGATACATGGTCATCTTGTCTGCGTCGAAGTCACTTTACGGCGTGGGCTGCGCGGAACGTCGCGGGGAATCCTGCGAACGCGGCCGAAAGCATTGGGTGCAACGGGACTTGGATTGATTAGGAGGCAAGTTGAGTACTGAATCGGCTGCAGCAAGCTCCAAAACGTGGTTTCACGGCACGGGACGCCGCAAAGAATCGGTAGCGCGCGTGTTTCTGCGCGCGGGAAGCGGCAAGTTCACGATCAATAAGCGCACGGTGGATGTGTATTTCCCGAACTTCGCGTGGAAGCATGACGCGACGGAGCCGCTGAAATTTACCAGCCTGGCGGATCAGGTGGACGTAGTGGTGACGGCACATGGCGGCGGTGTTGGCGGCCAGGCGGGAGCGGTTCGCATGGGATTGGCGCGGGCGATTTCGCGCTACAACCCGGAGTTGCGGCCAGCGCTGCGGAAAAACGGTTTTCTGACGCGCGACTCGCGAATGAAGGAACGGAAGAAGTACGGACAGAAGGGCGCGAGGAAGAGATTCCAATTCACGAAACGCTAACCGCGTTTTGTTTGGGTGGCACGAAGATTCAGTTCGTGCTGCGTAAATTCCGGTGGGGCGGCGCAAGTCGCCCTATCGAGATCACGGCCGGCAAGCAGCCGGCAAGAGGCTGTTCGGAACCGGAATGAGGAGCCGAGCGAAAGTTCGACACCAGATCTGGAACCGCAAGCAGCTATCCAACTAGGAGGGAAAGTGGCAGTAGAAATTACAATGAAAGAATTGCTGGAAGCCGGAGTTCACTTCGGCCACCAGACGCGGCGCTGGAATCCGAAGATGAAGGAATATATTTTCGGCGAGCGCAACGGGATCCATATTATTGACCTGCAGAAAACACTGAAGATGTTCCGCGAAGCCAGCCGCTTTGTGAGCGACCTTTCGGGACAGGGCAAGTCGGTGTTGTTCGTCGGAACGAAGCGCCAGGCGCAGGAAGCGGTCGCCGAAGAAGCGAAGAAGTGCGGTGCGTTCTTCGTGAATCACCGTTGGCTGGGCGGCACGTTGACGAACTGGGCGACGCTGCAGAAGTCCATTAAGCGGCTGAAGCTGCTGAAGGCCATGACGGAAGATGGCCGCATGGAACAACTTTCGAAGAAAGAACGCGCACGACTCGATCGCGAAATGAAGCACCTCTTCCAGAACCTGGAAGGGATCGAGAATATGACGCAACTGCCGGATGCGATGTTCGTGATCGACTCCAACGCGGAAGAAATTGCCGTGAAGGAAGCGCGCCGCATGGGCGTGCCGGTGGTTTCGGTGGTTGATACCAACTGCGACCCGGATGTCGTGGACTGGATTATTCCGGGCAACGACGACGCGCTGCGGGCGATCCGGCTCTTCACTTCGAAGATTTCAGAATCGGTTGCGGAAGGCAAGAACGCTTATGCGCAGTCGCAGGTCGGCGAAGAAAAGGCCGCGGCGGATCAGGCGCTCGTCGATGGCGTGGAATACGTCGATACCAGCAAGTATGAACAGTACGAAAAACAGGAAGGCGACTTCACGGAAGCAGTGGTTGACGAAACCGTGCTGCCGGCCGAAGCGACCGTTCCTCCGGACGATACACAATCATAAAGAAGCCTACGGGCAGTGAAGAATTAAGGCCCGTTCCAAGGCGACTTGGAGCGGGCCGTTTTGCAGAAGAGCGCGAAAAACGAATTTAAGGAATTCAGAAAGAGGAGAGGGTTTCAGGGTTGTACTTACAATCCTGAGCTTACAGAAATGAGTACACCGAATACAGCCATGGAAATTCCAGCCAAGCTCGTGAAGGAACTGCGGGACCGCACGAATGCGGGATTCAACGATTGCCGCGCTGCATTGATTGAAGCTGCCGGCGATATCGAAAAGGCCATCGCGGTTCTGCGTAAAAAGGGGCAGGCGGCGGCTGCGAAAAAAGCCACTCGCGAAGCGTCGGAAGGTCTCGTGGGAAGCTACATCCACGCCGGAGGAAAAATCGGCGTGCTGGTGGAAGTGAACTGCGAATCCGACTTCGTTGCGCGCACCGAAGCTTTTCAGCAGCTCTGCCACGACATCGCGATGCACATCGCGGCGCTGGACCCGAAGTATGTCCGCCGCGAGGAAGTGACGCCGGAAATGCTGGAGAAAGAGCGCGAGATTTACAAGGCGCAGGCTCTGGCAACCGGAAAACCGGAAGCGGTGGTGGAAAAAATCACGACCGGGAAAATGGAGAAATTCTACGAAGAGAACTGCCTCTACGAACAGCACTACATCAAGGACGAAGGTACGACGATCGGCGAGATGGTGAACGCGGCAATCGCCAAGCTCGGCGAAAACATCAGCATCCGCCGGTTTGCGCGGTTCAAGGTCGGCGAAGTTCCGGCTGGCTCGAGTGCGACGGAAACTGCTCCGGCATCAACGCCCGTGAACTCGTAGTTTTCCCGAACAAGCTAACTTAGGGCCCAACGCCCCGGATGAAACCGGGGCGTTTTTTTGGTAAGGTCACACGGACTATCGCTCCGCTGACGTTTCCCATGCTTGGCGTTGGTTTCCGGCGCGCTGAGTTTGTTACAATTCCGAGGATTTGGTGAACGGACAGATCGGAGCGACATGGCTGCGAGAAAGACTGCGAAGAAAAGCTCCAAGAAAAAACCGGCGTACCGACGAATTTTGCTGAAGCTTTCCGGCGAATCGCTGCAAGGCATTCAGGGTTACGGAGTACACGGCGAGACGCTGCAATCGATTGCGCGCGAGTTAAAAGAAGTAATCGAACTCGGCGTGCAGGTGGCGATTGTAGTGGGTGGGGGAAATATTTTTCGCGGCGGCCGGCAAAAGGGTTTTGAGATTGAGCGCGCGACCGGCGACTACATGGGAATGCTGGCGACGGTCATCAATGCGCTGGCGCTGCAGGATGCGTTGGAAAAGGTTGGCGTGTTCACGCGGGTACTGAGTGCGATCGAGATGCACCAGGTGTGTGAGCCGTTCATCCGGCGGCGCGCCATGCGGCATCTGGAAAAAGGGCGCGTGGTGATTTTTGGCGCGGGCACGGGGAATCCTTATTTCTCAACGGATACCGCGGCAGCGTTGCGCGCGATGGAAATGAAAGCCGAAGTGATTCTGAAGGCGACGCGCGTGGAAGGAATTTACGATGCCGATCCGGAAAAAGTGGCGGACGCAAAATTCTTTACACAGATCACCTATCGCGACGTGCTGCATCAGGATTTGAAGGTGATGGACTCGACGGCGATTTCGCTGTGCATGGACAACGGAATGCCGATTGTGGTGTTCAACATGAATCAGTACGGAAACATCAAGCGCGTGGTGATGGGTGAGCGCGTGGGCTCGATGGTGCGGCCGGCGTGAGGCAATGACGTGCAAGGTAGAAGGTGCCAAGTAACAGTTTTGTGCGTGGAAGTTGTAGAGTGGAAATTCAGTTGAGGGAATAATGACGACGATTGCAACGACGAAAGAAGCGCTGGCTGCGGCCAAGACGCGCATGGAAAAAGCGGTGGACGATTTCCGCAAGGAACTGGCGACAGTTCGAACGGGACGCGCGAACGCCGGCGTGCTGGATGGAATTCGCGTGGATTTCTACGGGACGCCGACGCCAGTGAATCAATTGGGTACGGTGACAGTGCCGGAGCCGACGATGCTGGTGATTTCGCCGTGGGATCCGAGCGTGGTCCCGCTGATCGACAAGGCGATTCGCGCGAGCGATCTGGGGCTGAATCCAACGAATGACGGAAAAGTGGTGCGTATCCCGATTCCGGCGCCGACCGAAGAGCGCCGCAAGGAACTGGTGAAGCATATTCACAGGGTTCTCGAAAATCACCGGACCGCGGTGCGGAATATCCGGCGCGACAGCAAGGAAGCGATCGACAAGCTGGAGAAGGATAAAAAGATCAGTCAGGACGAACAGAAGCGGTCGCTCGATGAATTGGAAAAAGTTTCGCAGGCCGAAACGAAAAAGATTGAGGAGTTGAGCGCACTCAAAGAGAAAGAAGTGATGGAGATCAGGTAGAGCAAACTAAGTTTCGAAGTTGTACCGCGAAAACCCCGCTAGCCGCGGGGTTTTTTGTTTTTCTCCGCGCATCGCGGTGTCATGTGAGCGAACAGCCGGGGAAATGCGGGATCGCCTCCGACCGAGTCAGAGTAAACGACATCACAGAAAGCACAAAGCAAGGCGCGTCGGGATGGCGCTATTTTTCTGATTTGGCAGTAGGCGTCGGCTGCTGCAACGTGAAGAGTTGCGCCTGGTCGGACTGGACGGCGTGCAGGAAAGCGTTGAAGTCGGCGGCGCGGGTAGCGGGGAGTTCGGTGAGAAGGAAATGGAGTTTGCGCTGCGCGGTGATGGTGTTACTGTCTGCGGGATTTTCGGCTTTGAGCGATCCGTATTTTGAGGAAAAGGTTGCGTAGTCGCGATCGACGGTTGTGCCGGTGGGGACCACCGCGGTCACGCCGGGCGGAAGAGTGAGGGTGGCGTTGAGCTCGATTTCGAGGGGCGTGCCGAGTTCGATTGGTTTTTGCGCGGCACTGCCAGCGGCAGCGTTTGGCGGGTCGGGAAGTCCGGGTGCGGGAAGCAGCGCGGGAATGCGGACCGGTTTTTTCGTCCAGTCCACGAATTTTAGTTGAGAGATTTCGTATTCGACCTGAAACGGCTCATTGGTGACATACGGATCGGACGCGGCGACGTTCGTAATTTCACCGCGGAAGCCGTCGGAGATGGCGAGAAGTTGCGCGACATCTTTCCATTTGTCTTTTGGCGTTTTGTGGAATGCTACTCGGAGAAGAATCTCATTGTCTCCGCGCAACGCGTATTTCACTCTGGCCATGAGCTTGCCGTCTTTCCCAATTTCAGCAGTTACGCCTACGTGCTGTTCCGAGGGAAATGGTAGATCACCAGGAATCTGCGTCCACAAAAACGAGTTCTCAACCGGCGTTTGATAGACGGCAAGGGCGGTTTTGCCTCGCAGGTCTGGACGTATGGCGCTGAACGGTGCAACCTCTAGGTTCATGTCGAAGTAGTCGATGTGATTGAATTTCCAAGCCTTCGCGATGACATCGACAAAAATTGAGGGGCGGGGGAGTTGCTGTGCCGGATCCGGGGCCGAACTCAGCAGAAGCGGACAAAACGCATAGTCTTGATAGCGAATCAGAGAGCTGAACAACGCGAACTTGTCTTCAGGCGTTCCGTAGCCCGATTTCAGAATTTCTTCTGGCTTGCGAGTCGCGAATCCGGTCGAGCCTAGTGGAAGGTCAATTGTTTTGATTTTCTTCGAGACGAAATCGTAAGTTCGTTCGACTGGTGATCCTCCATCATGCCCCGCATATACCAACTCGCGCTCCTTGTTTTCAATTTCCTGCATACCAAAACGATCGAGAAACGATGAGAGGCGCATTCCAACGGTCTGCCAGGAAGAAAATGTTGTCAGCACAACGTCCGGCTCAGAAAGAATTTCGGAGTTTTGACTATCCGGACTCGTTTTCAGGGTTCCTGGAGCAATTTGCCAAACATAGCGGACCCTTGCTGAGTCGCCGGTGCCAGACTCCTCGCGTTTTGCCGCAGGCGTTTTCGGCGATATGCGAATTTTACCGCCTGCAACGCTCGATGGACCGGTAAGATTCCCAGACAGCGCTTGAGTCTGCGCAAGATCGAAGCGGCTCCGCGGCAGATCGATTTCAAAATGCTCCTCGGTGACAATGCCGGCGCGGTCGAAAGAATGGTCGAGCCAGAAGTCGGGCGCGAGGGGATGGTGCGTCGTCGTGGTGATGACGCGATATTCGAGTGAGTCGCCGGGTTGCAGTCCGAGGATGCGAACTGATTTTACGCGGACGTCCTGATAGGCGGGCGCATCGACGACGGCCGGGTTGGGATTATCGGTGATGGCGCTGGGGAGAATGTCCTGCACGCCGCCGCTTGAGTGCGTCACGCGCACCAGAGGAATTTCCAGGGACTGAAAACCGCGATTGAACTCGAAATTCAGGCGGCCGAACTGGCGAACACCCAGTTCGCTGTTGATCTTCACGCGGGCGTGCACTTCCTTACGGGAGGCGCCGTCGGCTTCAAAGCGATACTTCGTTTCGAGCAGTTCGATTTGCGCAGGATTTTTTTCTGATTCGGCAGGTTTCGGCGCAACCTGTTTTTCGGCTGGCTCTTTCCTGGCCGGCTTTGCGGCTTGAGCACCGCAGTCGGCAGCAAAGAGGAACGCGGCAACTAACGCCAGAACGGCAGTGCACAGGATGAAGCCGGTGCCACGCAGAATAAAATTCGACCGCAGACGGGAAAGGGAGCCGCCGAATAGTTTCACGAGATCCTCAACGAAAAGTGTAGGCGGCGCCACGCAAGCGGTAAACAATCGAGTGAGGCGAAGTTTCAGAATAAAAACGAGCTAAAGCCGGCATCAGGGTAGGCTGTTCACCCGCGTTTGCTAGAAACGAATTTCGGCGGCCTGCGTCTGAAATGATAGTCTTTCGTGTGTCTTTTCTGCGGAACCGGGCGATACAACCGAAAGCAAGGAGCAAACGGATGCGCAAGTATCTTGCGGCACTGGCGGTGACGGGATTTTTAAGCGCGAGCGGGATCGCGCTGGCCGACGACAAGGCAAAAGGCCCCGATGAAGATGGAACCAAGCCGGCGCTGACGCGTATTGCCGGCGAAGGCATGATGAACTCGCACGCCTTCCAGTATTTGACGGAGTTGAGCGACGACGTCGGACCGCGCGTGACTGGCTCGCCCGCGGAACGCAAGTCCGAAGAGTGGGGCGTCGCGAAGATGAAAGCTATCGGCCTCGAAAACGTGCACCTGGAAAAATACACGATCTGGAAAGGCTGGACGCGCGGTACGGCCGACGCCCAACTGCTTTCACCGGCAGCGCACAAATTGCACATCGATGCCATGGGATGGACAGGTTCAACGGTGACGGGCGGAGCTGAAGGCGACGTGGCCACCGTCAATCTTTTCGACATCGACGAAGAAGTGAAAAACGTCGCGCGATTAAAAGGAAAAATCGTGCTGGTCACGCAGAGCGGCAAACCCAAGAAGAATTTCATGCTGCTGTTTGCGACGTTCGGCGATTTCCTGAAAGCGGCTCACGATGCCGGCGCGATCGCGGTCATCGGCGGGCAAGGTGGTTCAAAGTCCGCTGGACTGAATCTGACGCATACCGGAATATTGGGTTTTGATACGGACTTTGCCATTCCGGTGGTTTCCATGACCGCCGAAGATCAAGGACAACTCGAACGATTTGTCGCGCGCGGCATCACTCCGCGGATTCGTATCAACGTGCAGAACACGTTCACCAATGGCCCAGTGGAAACGGCGAATGTGGTCGGCGAAATTCGCGGTCGTGAACATCCGGAAGAGATTCTGGTCGTTGGCGGGCATCTGGACTCGTGGGATTTGGCGCAAGGCACGACCGATAATGGATCAGGAACTGCGACGACTCTAGGCGCAGCGGAAGCAATCATGCGCTCCGGACAGAAGCCGCGCCGCACGATCCGTTTTGTGCTGTTCACCGGCGAAGAACAAGGACTGGACGGTTCGTTCGCGTACATGAAGCAGCACGCCCCAGAAATGCACAACCACCTGGGCGATTTGATTCTCGACGAGGGTCAAGGCGCGGTAACCGATTTCATGCTCGGCGGACGCGACGATTTGATTCCCGTGTTCCAACCGTTCGTGGCCTCGCTCGGCTACACCAAGCCGCTAAAGGTGAACGACAAAGTGGAATCGGGAACGGACACTTTGCCGTTTTCCATGGCTGGCTTGCCGGGAATCAACATGAACCAGGACACGTCGGACTACAAATACACGCACCATTCCGCTGCGGACGCACTCGAAGCGCAGAAACCGGATGTTCTGACCCAGAACACCACGCTCATGGCATTGACCGCGTTCTGGATTGCCGACCGTCCGGAACGGCTCGCCAGTCCGTGGCCCGCTGAAAAAACGGCTAGGATGCTGCGCGAACAAGGCGAATACGAAGAGCTGAAGGCATTCAATTTGTGGCCATTCGGTGATTTGGGTTCGGACGCGAAAGAAAAGAAGGAATAAAATTACATCAATTTAGCAATCAGGAAGCGAGCGGTGCGTCACGCGCCGCTCGCTTTTTTTGTGTGCCGAGCATGTTCGATAGCTTGGAGGTGAAAGTCCTCTACCCATCTTGATGGAAGAGAAGGGTTAGCGAAGCGCAAGGGCTGAGCCGCGAGGAGAGGAAACGAAAAAGTTCGGAAGCAGTTGGAGCGAACCGACTCTGCTTGGCGGCGCGATCAACAGTGAAGGCAGCCAGGTTTTTGCTTCGACGACGAATGATGGGACCAGGTACTTCACTTCATCGCGAAAAAACGGTCAGTACGACATCTACCGCGCGAGGCTGGAAAACGGAAAATACGAAGTTGCCGAGGATCTGGGGCCGCAGATAAACGTGCGGGGTGTCTGGAGCCTCGAAGCCTGGGTGGCGCCGGATGAAAGCTACCTGTTAATCGGCAGTTTTGACCGCGAGGGATATGGAAACTCCGATTTGTACCTAAGCTTCCGGGAAAAGGGGATTTGGGGCAAACCGATCGATTTGCCGGCGCCAATCAATACGGCAGCATGGGACTACAGTGCCCGAGTGTCGGCCGATGGCAAGTGGCTCTACTATTCGAGCGAACGGGGCATGCCCTATGAGAAGAGAACGCAACCCCTTACTTATCAACAATATAAAGAAGGCATGAACAGGATCAAGAATGGCCTCGGGAACCACTACCGGGTGCCATTGGCTCTTGTTTTGCAGGCTGCAAAGGCGAAAGCGGCGGAGGCTAGAAAATAGGGTTAAAATTTGGACCGCGGACAGGATTTTGCTATGATGGGGCGTCTATAAGCATCGCAGAGGCCAAAGCGAAGAACTTTTCTCTTTTTTCCTCAGGGCGTGTCGAAAGAGATTTGACACATCAAATTTTC
The DNA here is from genome assembly GCA_963781385.1 of uncultured Acidobacteriota bacterium. Taxonomy (GTDB): domain Bacteria; phylum Acidobacteriota; class Terriglobia; order Acidiferrales; family UBA7541; genus Acidiferrum. The sequence goes on from CAWAFN010000003.1 coordinate 204,035, forward strand.
TTCTCTATACTCTGTTGTTTGTTAGGGGTTTGTTTGCCCAAGCAGTAACGCGGCAGTTCGGTTGTGCCGCGTGTTGTTGGAAGGATCTTTGCTCCCGGAACATTGCACGACGGATTGGGAGTAAGGAGCGGCCGGATATGGGACGCCAGTCCCGCTAAGCCGAGTAAGCCTCTCCAAGTCGACGCCAAGAGCGGAGTTCTGCCTCTTGGAGTTTGTGCGGAGCTTCTTGCTGGTCTCTCCGGATTCGCAGTACACCTTTCAGCGCAGTGTGCGCTCGCTACAGTTGTCTGCGCGCTAGCGAGCGGCTTGGAAAATGGTGCGCGCATTTGCGGGTCTACTGGATTTTCGGGCCTGTTTTTACAGGTTCCGAGATTAATCGGAGACCAGCCAAACGAGGGAAGACTGTGCCGACATTTTCGCAATTGGTCCGAATGGGACGCGAAGGAATTCGCAACAAGACGAAGTCTCCGGCGTTGATGAGCTGCCCGGAAAAGCGCGGAGTCTGCATCCGCGTCTACACGCAGACACCGAAGAAACCGAACTCGGCATTGCGCAAGGTTGCGCGCGTGCGTTTGACGAATTCGATCGAAGTCACCACTTACATTCCAGGCATCGGCCATAACCTGCAGGAACACTCGATCGTGCTGGTACGCGGCGGCCGTGTGAAGGATCTCCCGGGAGTTCGTTACCACATCGTGCGCGGCACGCTGGACGCCGCCGGTGTCGAGAATCGCAAGCAGGGCCGTTCGAAATACGGAGCGAAGCGTCCGAAGGCCGGCGCAGCGAAGTAAGCAGGAAACGCAGTAAAAAAATAGCGAATTAAAAAGCAGCAGAAGAATTCAGGAGCAAAACAGCAATGCCACGCAAAGGACTCGTCAGCCGCCGCAAGCAGGAAGTTGATCCGGTTTACGGCAACGACCTCGTTGAAAAGTTTATCTGCTCGATGATGTGGGACGGCAAGAAGAGCACGGCGCAGCGCGTGTTTTACGGCGCGATGGACCAGATGGCGAAGAAGACGAATGATGACGCCCTGAAGCTTTTCAAGAAGGCCGTGGAAAACACCAAGCCGCTGCTCGAAGTAAAGACGCGGCGCGTAGGCGGCGCGAACTATCAGGTTCCGGTCGAAGTGAATCCGTTCCGCCGTCAGTCGCTGGCGATTCGCTGGATTTTGCAGTACTCACGGGAACGCGCAGGCAAGACCATGATCGACAAGCTTGCGGATGAGTTGATTGACGCAGCGAATGCACGCGGCGGCGCCATCAAGAAGAAGGAAGACGTTCACCGCATGGCGGAAGCGAACAAGGCCTTCGCGCACTACCGCTGGTAATCGGATTTTCAAAGATTCATCGCAGTAATCACTAGAGGTTTTTTGTGGAAGCAGCAGTCGCAACTCGATCGGGAGAAAAGAAAGCTTCTCAAGGGACAATGGCTCGCGTATTCAAACTCGAAGACACGCGCAACATCGGGATCATGGCGCACATTGACGCCGGTAAAACGACGTCAACCGAGCGCATCCTGTTCTATACAGGTGTGACTTACAAAATCGGTTCCGTGGACGAAGGCACTGCCACCATGGACTGGATGGAGCAGGAGCGCGAGCGCGGCATCACGATTACGTCCGCCGCGACGACCGCGTCCTGGACCCGCTTCGACAAGAAATATCGCGTCAACATTATTGACACGCCGGGCCACGTGGACTTCACGGTCGAAGTCGAGCGTTCACTGCGCGTTCTCGACGGCGCGGTTTGCGTGTTTGACTCCGTCGCCGGCGTGCAACCACAGTCTGAAACCGTCTGGCGCCAGGCCGACAAGTATCGCGTTCCGCGCATTTGTTTCGTCAACAAAATGGACCGCATGGGCGCGGATTTCGATCACGTGGTTCGCACCATCCGCCAGCGCCTCGGTGCCCACCCCGTTCCTCTGCAATTTCCCCTCGGTCGTGAAGATAATTTCATCGGAATCATCGATTTCCTCGAACAAAAAGTTCTCGTGTGGCTCGAAGAAACGCTGGGCGCGAAATACGAAGTTTTCGAAGTAGAAAAACTCTGGGACAAGACTTTCGTTGATTCGCGTCCCGACGTTGCCGCCGCTCTGAAGGGTTCCGCGATCGATAAGGAGTTCTACGACGAGCATCGCAACAAAGTCGTCGAATACATTGCCGAGCACGACGACGAAGTTTTGGACAAGTATCTGTCCGAAGGCACGCTAACACTTGAAGAAATGCGGAAATCCATTCGCAAATCCACGTTGTCCTTGAAAATCGTTCCGGTTCTTGCCGGTTCCGCGTTCAAAAATAAGGGTATTCAACCACTGCTCGACGCCGTCATCGACTACTTGCCGTCGCCAATCGATGTTCCTCCGGTAGAAGGCACCAATCCTGAAACAGATAAAGTGGAACTTCGCCGCGCCGCTGACGATCAGCCGTTTTCCGCGCTGGCTTTCAAAATTATGTCCGACCCGTTCGTCGGCCACGTCACCTACATCCGCGTTTATTCCGGCGTACTGAAGTCCGGCAGCTACGTGTTGAACTCCGGCAAGCGCAGCCGTGAACGGATCAGCCGCTTGCTGCAGATGCACGCCAACAAGCGCGAAGAAATTGAAGAAATTTATGCCGGCGATATTTGCGCTTGCGTTGGACTGAAGAGCGTCAACACCGGCGATACGCTTTGCGACGAGCAGAAGCAGATCATTCTGGAATCGATCGAATTCCCGGCGCCGGTCATTTCCGTCGCGATTGAACCGAAAACAAAAGCCGACCAGGACAAACTGGGCGTCGCCATGCAGCGCTTGGCGCAGGAAGATCCCACATTCCGTGTTTCCACCGAACCCGATACCGGCCAAACGTTGATTTCCGGTATGGGTGAACTTCATCTGGAAATCATTGTCGACCGCATGCTGCGCGAATATAACGTGCAGGCCAACGTCGGCCGCCCGCAAGTCGCCTACCGCGAAACCATCCGCAAGAAGGCTGAGGCGGAAGGCAAGTACATCAAGCAGACCGGTGGTAAGGGTCAATACGGCCATGCAGTCATCGAGTTGCATCCGTTGCCCAGTTCGCAACACGAAAATATGGCCGAGCTGTCCACCGACGATCTGGATGCTCTCGCAAAGCAAGTTACGGGCAGCAACAACCCCGGCAAATGGAAATTCGACAAGGAACACCGCTTCCTGTTCATCGACAAAGTCGTTGGCGGAGCGATCCCGCGCGAATTTATCGCGCCGATTGAAGCTGGAATTCGCGAAGCGCTCGACAACGGTATTCTCGCCGGCTTTCCGACGGTTGACGTCGCGGTGGTTCTGACCGACGGCAGCTATCACGATGTGGACTCGAACGAAATGGCGTTCAAAATCGCCGGTTCGATGGCCTACAAAGAAGCTTGCGCGCGCGCCAAGCCGGTGCTGCTCGAGCCGATCATGAAGGTCGAAGTAGTAGTCCCGGAAGAATATATGGCCGCGGTGTTCGGCGATTTGAACTCGCGCCGCTCGGCGATTCAGGGTACGGAAAATCGCGCTGGTAGCAACGTCATTCGCGTAGAAGTTCCGCTAGCTCAGATGTTCGGTTACGCCACGGATCTGCGTAGCCGCACGCAGGGCCGCGCAACGTTCACCATGCATTTTTCGCATTATGCAGAGTTGCCGGCAATGCTGGCGGAAGAAGTAGTCAAGAAGCAGCGCGGTGAGAAGTAACGCGACCGAGAGTAGCGCGGCAAGCAGTGAACGATTCTTGCAGTCGGCAAGATTTTGAAGGGTTGGCGTCACAGACCCTGGGATAAACGAGGAGCGAACGGCAATGGGCAAGGAGAAATTCGAGCGCAGTAAGCCGCACGTGAACATTGGGACGATCGGGCATATCGACCATGGCAAGACGACGTTGACGGCGGCGATCACCAAGGTGCTTTCCAAGCACAACCCGAAGGTGCAGTTTCGTGCGTTTGATTCGATTGATAACGCGCCGGAAGAGCGGGAACGCGGCATCACGATTGCCGTTTCGCACGTAGAGTATGAAACGCCGAACCGGCACTACGCGCACATGGATTGTCCGGGACACGCAGACTACATCAAGAACATGATCACGGGAGCCGCGCAGATGGACGGCGCGATCCTGGTGGTAGCGGCGACGGATGGTCCGATGCCGCAGACGCGGGAACACATTCTGCTGGCGCGACAGGTGGGAGTGCCGGCGATTGTGGTGTTTCTGAACAAGTGCGACATGGTTGAGGATCCGGAACTTTTGGAACTGGTGGAACTGGAAGTTCGCGAACTGCTGAAGAGCTATGGTTTTCCTGGGGACACCATAGCGATCGTTCGGGGCAGTGCGTTGCAGGCATTGAACGGCGACGCCAAGTGGGAAGGCAAGATTGACGAGTTGATGGAAGCAGTGGACAAGAACGTTCCGCTGCCGGTGCGCGATGTGGATAAACCGTTCGCGATGCCGATTGAAGATATATTTTCGATTTCCGGGCGGGGCACGGTGGTGACGGGCAGAGTGGAGCGCGGCAAGGTGAAGGTTGGCGAAGAAGTGGAAATCGTGGGATTCCGCGACACGCAGAAGAAGATAGTGACGGGAATCGAAATGTTCCGGAAGCTGCTGGACGAAGGTTTGGCGGGCGACAACGTAGGTCTTTTGTTGCGGGGCACGGAAAAAGAAGACGTGGAACGCGGACAGGTGATCTGCAAGCCGGGATCGATTACGCCGCACACCAAGTTCAAGTGCGAAGCGTATGTGCTGACCAAGGAAGAAGGCGGCCGGCATACGCCGTTCTTTTCTGGGTACCGTCCGCAGTTTTATTTCCGCACGACGGACGTAACGGGCGACATGAAGCTGCCGGCCGGAGTGGAAATGGTGATGCCGGGAGACAACGTATCGGCAGAAGTGACGCTGATCACGCCGGTAGCGCTTGAGAAGGGATTGCGGTTCGCAATCAGAGAAGGCGGCCACACGGTCGGTGCAGGCGCAGTCACGGAGATCACTGAGTAGTTTGGCGCCGAAGGCCAAGCTTCTTTAGAAGAAAACACATGAGACAAGGCGACAAAATCAGAATCCGTTTGAAGGCATACGATCACCGCATTTTGGATCAGTCCACGAAAGAGATTGTGGAAACTGCGAAGCGCACCGGCGCCGATGTTGCCGGCCCGATTCCCCTTCCCACCACCATCAATCGCTGGACGGTTCTTCGCTCGCCGCACGTGGACAAAAAGTCCCGCGAGCAGTTTGAAATGCGCACGCACAAGCGCTTGATCGATATTCTCGAACCGACACCGGACACGGTGGACGCTTTGATGAAGCTCGATTTGCCGCCGGGCGTGGATGTGGAAATCAAGGCATTCGGTCACGCAGCGAAATAACAGAAGTAGTAGCGTAACGAAGCGAAAGAGAACTTTAAGCAGTACGTAGCCAATACCGGAAGCAATCGGCACGCTGCGAGAGAGAGACAGGGGAAAATGGCAGTCGAAGGAATTATTGGAATCAAACTGGGCATGACCCAGATTTTTGCCGAAGACGGCAATCTGGTCGGCTGCACCGTGTTGCAAGCCGGTCCATGCGTGGTGGTACAGCGCAGGACCAAGGAAAAAGACGGCTACGAAGCCGCGCAACTTGGCTTGGTCGAATTCGTCAAGCCGCAGCGCGTGAACAAAGCGATGACCGGCCACTTCAAGAAGGCGAATGTTGCGCCGATGAAAGTGATGCAGGAAATTCGCCTGGGAGAGTCGAAGGACGAAACCAAAGTTGGCGACCGCGTGCTGGTGGAAAACTTCAAGGCCGGCGAACTGGTGGATGTCAGCGGCGTCAGCAAAGGCAAAGGCTTTGCCGGCGGCGTGAAGCGCTGGCACTACGCGGGCGGCGACGCCACCCACGGTTCGATGTTTCACCGCGCACCGGGCGGTATCGGCGGTAGCTCGTTCCCGTCACGCGTCTGGAAGAATCAGCACTTTCCGGGTCATATGGGCAACGCCAGAGTGACTGCAAAGAACTTGAAAGTGATCAAGGTGGACACCGACGAAAACCTGCTGCTGGTACGGGGATCGGTGCCAGGGCCGCGGGGGCAGTACATCTTCATTCGCAAGGCACGGAAGAACAAGTAACGCGATTTTCAAGCGCTGAGTGGAAGAGCAAGAATTTCAGAATCGAACGAGAAGGAAACGAGATCATGCCAGTCGTGGATGTAGTCAACCTGGATGGAAAGAAAGTCGGCGAAGTGGAGCTGGCCGACGCGGTATTTGGCGCGAAGGTGAATCCTCACCTGCTGCACGAAGCTTCGCGGTGGTATCTCGCGGGTCTACGTCGCGGCACGCACAAGGTAAAGGAAAAGAGCGAAGTGTCCGGCGCAGGCCGGAAGCTCTGGCGGCAGAAAGGCACCGGCCGCGCGCGTATCGGTTCAATCCGGTCGCCTTTGTGGCGCCATGGCGGAACGGTTCACGGACCGCGCCCGCGCAGCTATAGCTACGCGTTGCCAAAGAAAATGCTGCTCGGCGCATTGCGCTCAGCGCTGTCGGCAAAGTTGGCAGACCAGAAATTGACTGTGGTCGATGGCTGGCAACTGGAATCGCACAAGACCCAGTCGCTGGTTTCGACGCTAGGCAAATTGAATTTCAAGAAGTCGGCATTGTTGGTAGCGCACGGCGAGAACCGCAACCTGGAACTTTCCAGCCGCAATCTCGAAGGCGTCACGCTGGTCGCTCCAAACCTACTGCAGCCTTACGAAGTGCTGAAGCATGATCGCCTGGTGCTATCGAAGGATGCTGTAGCGCGGCTGGTTCGCTCGCTCGATCCCGAGAAAAAGCCGATCGAAGTTCCGGACGTGGAATCGATTGCCGCTGCACCGGCCAAAAAAGAAGCCGCTGCAAAAAAGCCGGCTGCGAAAAAAGCAGCCAAGCCCGCGGCCAAAGCCAAAAAGGGGAAGGGATAAAACATGTCAACCCCTCACTATCAAATTATTCGCCGCCCGATCATCACGGAAAAAGGATTGGGCGTGAAAGAAGTGCAAGGTACGGTGGTTTTTGAAGTTTCCGCCAAAGCTACCAAGACCCAGATCAAGGAAGCCGTACAGCAGATTTTCAAGGTGAAAGTCGCCGATGTACGCACCGCAAATTTCTACGGAAAAATGCGCCGTCGCGGCCAGACCGAAGGTTATCGCCGCGATTGGAAAAAGGCTTACGTCAAGTTGGCCGACGGCGAAAAGATGATCGAGTTTGCCGAGAATTTGTAAGACGGGTCACGAAGTACGGAACGAAGCACGAAGTGAAGTTAGGTGCGGTGCAGCAAGCCGCCAAGAGATGAGCAGGGCAAGAGGCAAAGATGGGACTGAAGAGTTTTAATCCGTATACAGCGTCGCGACGGTTCATGACCGTTCTCGACAAGAGCCATATCACCAAGGACACTCCGGAAAAGAGTCTCCTGGAACCGAAGAAGCGCTCTGGCGGCCGTAACAACCAGGGCGAAATCTCGATTTGGCATCGCGGTGGCGGTCACAAGAAGCAGTACCGCAAGATCGATTTCCGTCGCGACAAAGCAGGCGTGCCAGCCAAGGTCGAAGCCATTGAATACGACCCTAACCGCAGCGCCAACATCGCGCTGTTGCACTATGCCGATGGCGACAAGCGCTACATTTTGCATCCGGTGGGACTGGAAGTCGGCGCAACCGTAACCACCGGCGAGACGGCGGACATCCTTCCTGGCAATGCCATGAAGTTTCGTCACATTCCTCCCGGCACCATGGTTCATAACATCGAATTGTATCCGGGTCGTGGCGGCCAGTTGGTTCGCACTGCCGGCGCTTCCGCTCAATTGCTGAGCAAGGAAGGCGACCTGGCGCTGATCAAGCTGCCTTCGGGCGAGGTTCGCAAGTTCCCGATCGATTGCATGGCTACCGTTGGACAGGTTGGCAACCTCGATCACGAAAACGAAACCTACGGCAAGGCCGGACGCACGCGCTGGAAGGGTGTTCGCCCGACCGTTCGCGGAGTTGCTATGAATCCGGTGGATCACCCGCACGGAGGCGGTGAAGGCCGCGTGAAGGGCAATCACCCGGTAACGCCGTGGGCGTTCCCGACGTTGGGCAAAAAGACCCGGCACAACAAGCGCACCGACAAGCACATCGTCGAGCGCCGGAAGTAGAAAATTTTGTAAGCAGCTGAGGGAGAGCGTTCGCGGCTCAACAACACTGCGAATGACGAGTCGAAGCGATGCGAGCGACACGGACAAGCCGTACAGCAGGACGCCGTTCAGCGGTACGAAGCGGCGCGAAGCGGTCCAGCAAGCGTGCAGCAAAGCGAGTGGCGCCGAGGCCGGTAGCCAAGCCTGCAACGAAAGTTGCGGTGATTTTGAAGAAGCAGGCGGCGGTTCCCCTGGAACCAATGCTGTACAAGCTGTGCAAGGCGGGCTGGGCGGTTGTTGTGGACCGCACGCCGAATGCGATGGGAACGCGCTTTGTTTGCCCGTTCTGCCCGAAATCGCATCGCGTACCCGGACCGGTAAGAGGCTTTAAAAAGATGCGGCATGCCCAGTGGGGCCGTTTGCGCCGCGTGGAGGAATAGTAAAGAAATGGCACGCTCACTGAAAAAGGGTCCGTTCGTGGACGGACACCTGCGCGAAAAAGTCGAAGGACTGAACACGCGCAACGAAAAGAAAGTGGTGAAGACCTGGTCGCGGCGCTCGACGATTGTGCCCGACATGATTGGTCACACCATCGCCGTGCACAACGGCAGAAAATTTATTCCGGTGTATGTGACGGAACAGATGATTGGACACAAGCTGGGCGAATTCGCTCCGACGCGCACGTTCAAGGGCCACGCTGTGAAGGCCGCACTCGAACGCGCTGCTGCGCCCGCCCCGGCGGCAGGAGGCGGCGCTCCGGCGCCGAAGGCATAAGCCATGGCTGACGTACAAACACAAACTCCTTTGATCGAAGCGCATGCGCTGGCACGCCATGTCCGCATGTCGCCGCAGAAAGCGCGCTTGGTCATCGATATGATTCGCGGGCAGCGCGTACAAGAAGCGATGCAGACCTTGCGCTATACGCTCAAGCGGGCCGCCAAGCCCATTGAAAAGTTGCTGCGCAGCGCGGTAGCCAACGCGGAACGCAAAGCAGAAGATGCTGGCGCGCCGCTCGATGTGGATGAGCTTTTTGTTTCGAAATGTTTTGTGAACGAAGGCACGCGCTGGAAGCGGTTGCGTCCGGCTCCCATGGGTCGCGCATTCCGTTACCAGAAGCGTACCGCGCATGTCACGGTCGCAGTGGCCGAACATCATGTGGCGGCAGCGGAACGTGTTGCCAGCAATCTTGCGGAAGCGGAAGCCAACAAGGGTGTTCGCGGTACCGCACGGCGTGTTCGCAAAGCTTTGACCGGTAAACAGCAGGCTGCAAAGAAGGGCAAGAAGGGCTAACCATGGGACAGAAAACACATCCATACGGATTCCGCCTCGGCTACAACAAGCCGTGGAAATCGCGCTGGTACGCTGGCCGCGACTACGCCGAGCTGCTCCACGAAGACGTGAAGCTGCGCAAAGAGTTGAAGGACAAACTCAAGTCGGCGGGCATCAGCTCGATCGACATTGAACGCGCAGCCAACAAGCTGGTCGTGCGGATTTACACCGCTCGTCCCGGCATCATCATCGGCCGCAAAGGCGCGGAAATCGACAAGCTGAAGCAGGATGTGCAGAAGCGAACCAAGCGCGAAGTGCACATCGACATTCAGGAAGTGCACCGTCCGGAACTCGACGCAACTCTGGTTGCGGAATCGATCGCGCTGCAGCTGGAAAAACGCGTAGCGTTCCGGCGCGCAATGCGCAAGAGCGTGGACTCAGCTCTTCGCTTTGGCTGCAAAGGCATCAAAGTTCGCGTTGCCGGCCGCTTGAACGGCGCGGAAATCGCCCGCAAAGAGTGGTATCTGCAAGGCCGCTTGCCTCTGCAAACCCTGCGTGCGGACATCGACTTCGGTACTGCCGAAGCCCACACCACCTACGGCGTCATAGGCGTGAAGTGCTGGATCTATCAGGGCGAAAACGTTCCGAAGCGCAACAAAAAGGTGCAGGAAAAGCCGGAGCCGGTAGCAGCAGATTAAGAACAAGAATTTGTCGGCCGCTTGCGGCTGGACATGAAGATCGGCCGCTTGCGGCCGCGGTTAAAAAGGAAACGAGAATACAGCGATGTTGATGCCGAAGAAAGTTAAGTACAGAAAGCAGATGCGCGGTCGCCGCAAAGGTAAAGCCTGGCGCGGTGGTTCGATTGCTTTCGGTGAATATGGTTTGAAGGCCATGGAAAATGCCTGGATCACCGACCGCCAGATTGAAGCTTCCCGTGTAGCCATCACGCGTTTCATCAAGCGCGGCGGCAAGCTGTGGATCCGGATTTTTCCGGACAAGCCGTACACCAAGAAGCCGGCGGAAACCCGCATGGGCAAAGGCAAAGGGGCTCCGGAAAAGTGGGTTGCGGTTGTGAAGCCGGGACGCATCATGTTTGAAATGGCGGGCGTGGACGAAGCAACGGCGCGCGAAGCATTGGGACTCGCGTCGCACAAACTTCCGATCCCCACAAAATTTGTCTCACGCGCAGGAGAACTCTAGTATGCCGCGGCGTATTGAAAAAATTCGGGAAGCGGGCGTCAACGAACTGCAAGCTCAGCAGAAAGAATTGAGCGAAACAATTTTCCGGTTGCGTTTTCAGCTTTCCACCGGCCAGGCGGAAGCGCTGAAGCGGTTGCGCGAATCGAAAAAAGATTTGGCGCGGGTGAAGACGCTGCTTCGTGCGCGTGAAATTTCGCCAGCGGCAGGCACTCTGGCGGCTCCGGCTCAGGTTGCAAAGCAGCCGAAAGCGGCAACCAGCAAACGGTCTAAAGTTTCGAAGAAGGCGTGAGGAATATTGGAATGACAGCAGAGACACAAAGCAAGGCAGCTCCGGAGCGCGGCGAGCGCACCGAACTGATCGGCAAAGTCACCAGCGCGAAGATGGAAAAGACCATCGTCGTCGAAGTGACTCGCATGGTGCAGCACGCCAAGTATCGCCGCGTGATTCGCATCTCCAAAAAGTTTTATGCGCACGATGAAAAGCGCGAAGCCAAGATGGGCGACACGGTGAGCATTTCCGCATCGCGTCCGCTCTCCAAGCTCAAGCGATGGCGGTTGAAAGCAGTGCTGACGCGGAACGCGTTGGCGCGGTAAGCGGAACGGGGAGAAGACGTCATGATTCAGATGCGAACCTGGCTGACGGTGGCCGACAATTCCGGCGCACGGAAGCTCATGTGCATTATGCCCATCGGCGGCGACGCCGGCTTGAAAGCGGGATTGGGCGACATTGTCACCGCTTCGGTCAAGGAAGCCACGCCGGAAAGCCAGGTGAAAGCTGGCACGGTTGTGAAGTGCGTAGTGGTCAGAATGCGCAAGGAAGCGCGCCGCAAGGATGGCACCTACATCCGCTTTGACGATAACGCCGCGGTTTTGATTAACGATGCAAACGAGCCCGTCGGGACGCGCGTTTTCGGCCCGGTGGCAAGAGAGCTACGCGACAAGAATTTCACCAAAATCGTCTCGCTGGCTCCGGAAGTCTGGTAAAAAATGAGCGCACACCAAACAAAACGAAACACTATTTTGCTTCGCAAGGGCGACCAGGTGAAAGTGATTTCCGGTCGCGATGCCGGTAAGAGCGGACGCGTGCTTTCCGTCAACCGCCGGAAAAATACTGTTGTCGTCGAACACGCCAACATCATCAAGCGCCACACGCGTGCCAACCCTAACAAGAACATCAAGGGCGGCATCATCGAGAAGGAAGCCGGCATCAACGTTTCCAACGTCATGATCGTTTGCGGCAGTTGCGGCAAACAGACTCGCATCGGCCACAACGTTCTCGCCGATGGCAGCCGCAGCCGCGCTTGCCGCAAGTGCAACACGGTGCTCGACAAGTAAAAAAAGTTTTGCGGAATACCAGAACGACGGGAAAAAGAGAAGAAACAAAATGAAGAGCAGAATGCAGGAGAAATACCGGAACGAGACCACTCCCGCGCTGATGAAGCGCTTCGGGTTGAAGAACGTCATGGCCGTGCCGAAAGTTTCCAAGATCACCGTCAACATCGGTCTTGGCGAAGCCAGCCAGAACGTAAAGCTTTTGGACACTGCGGCACAGGAACTTGGCCAGATTACCGGCCAAAAGCCGGTCATCACCCGCGCCAAAAAGTCCATCGCCAATTTCAAAATCCGCAAAGGCATGCCCATCGGATGCGCGGTCACGTTGCGTGGCGACAAGATGTACGAATTTCTCGATCGCTTGTGCAACGTCGTGCTGCCCCGAGTGCGCGATTTCCGCGGTCTGCCGTTCAACGCATTCGATGGCCGCGGCAATTACACGCTCGGCCTGAAGGATCAGTTGGTGTTTCCGGAAATTGATTACACCCGCGTGGACAAGATCAAGGGCATGAACATCACCTTGACCACCACCGCAAGGACCGACGAAGAAGGCCGCGAGCTGCTCTTGGGTCTCGGCTTTCCTCTGCGCAAACCCGGAGGAGCGAACTAATGGCACGCACCGCAAAAATCGTAAAAGAACTGAAAAAGCCGAAATTCAAAGTGCGCAAGCGTAACCGCTGCCGTGTGTGTGGCCGCGCGCGCGGCTACATCCGCAAGTTTCAGATGTGCCGTATCTGCTTCCGTGGCATGGCGCTCAAGGGCGAAATTCCCGGCGTCACCAAGGCCAGCTGGTAAGACTTTTAGGAAAATATCAGGAGAATTATGCAGACCGATCCAATCGCCGATTTTCTTACTTGCATTCGCAACGCGGCTGCCGCCAAGCACCAGCGTGTGGACGTTCCCGCATCGCGGCTCAAGAGCGAGATTGCCCGCATCCTAAAGGATGAAGGCTATATCTCCACCTTCAAGCTGGTGGACGAGAACAAGAGCCACAAGATGCTGCGCGTTTTCTTGAAGTACACACCGGACCGCCGCAGCGTTATTTCCGGCATCAAGCGCATTTCCCGTCCCGGCGCGCGCCGCTACGTGGGCGCATTCGATGTGAAGCCAGTCGTCGGCGGCTTGGGCATCAGCATTGTCACCACTCCCAAAGGCTTGATGAGCGGCCGTGCAGCGCGCAAAGCCAACGTCGGTGGCGAATTGATTTGCGAAGTTTGGTAATCGTTTTTGTTTGAAATAAAAGCTTTTGAGGATTGAATAAAAATGTCACGCATCGGAAACAAACCAATTTCAGTGCCCTCCGGCGTAAAAATCGCCGTCGCCTCGGACAAGATCGATGTCCAGGGACCCAAGGGCAAGCTGAGTCTTGCGGTTCCTCGCGGCATCTCCTTTGAACAGAAGGACGGCGTGTTGAACGTGAAGCGCGAGTCGGACGATCACCGCGCGGTTCACGGACTCGCTCGCGCGCTGGTCGCCAACGCGGTCTTCGGCGTTACCCAGGGCTTCAAGAAGGACATGGACATCGTCGGCGTCGGTTACCGCGCTGAATTGAAAGGCAAAATCGTCAACTTTGCGCTGGGCAAATCGCACCCCATCGAATTCCCGATCCCGGAAGGCATTCAGATTTCCGTGGACAAGCAGACCCACCTCGTCGTCAGCGGCGCGGATAAGGGTCAAGTCGGACAAGTTGCCGCGGACATTCGTTCGCTGCGTCCGCCCGATCCTTATAAGCAAAAGGGAATTCGCATCACCGGCGAACGTTTGAAGAAAAAGGCTGGCAAGGCTGGAGCCAAGGCTGGCGCGTAGGATTTAGTTGTCGTAGTTGCAGCAGATTGAAGGAGAAGAACAGTGGCTTCCGTACCGGTTCGCAGACTATCAAGAGACCTCAAGCGCCAGCGCGTTCACGATCGCGTGCGCATGAAGGTTTCCGGCACTTCCGAGCGTCCTCGTTTGTGTGTGTATCGTTCGCTCGATCATATTTACGCGCAGATCATCGACGACCGCGCGGGCAAAACGCTGGTGGCCGCGAGTTCCGCGGACAAAGGCACCAAAAAGACCTTGAAGGGCGGCGGCAACGTCGCGGCAGCCAAAGTCGTCGGCAAGGAAGTTGCCGACCGCGCCAAGGCCGCTGGAGTTACCAAAGTGGTGTTCGACCGCGGCGGGTACAAGTACCACGGCCGCGTTAAGGCGCTCGCGGATGCGGCGCGGGAAGCGGGGTTACAGTTCTAAGCCTATGTCGAAGCAAACATTAAGGGACAGTTTGTCGGTGCGCCGGTTGTTGGATGTCAATCCTTCGGACTTGAAGGACGATGTCATCGCCATCAACCGCGTCACCAAAGTCGTCAAGGGCGGCAAGAACTTGAGCTTCTCCGCGCTCGTCGTTGTCGGCGATAACCACGGTCACGCCGGATTCGGCATGGGCAAAGCGCGCGAAGTGCCGATGGCCATCAAAAAAGGCATCGAACAGGCGAAAAAGAATTTGATTCAGCTCAACATGACCGGCACCACCATTCCGCACCAGGTGCTTGGCCGTTACGGTTCCGCGCAAGTTTTGCTGAAGCCGGCTCCGGAAGGCACCGGCGTGATTGCCGGTGGCCCGGTTCGCAAGGTCATGCAGATTGCTGGAATTCACAACGTTTTGACCAAGTCGCTCGGCACCTCCAATCCGCACAATGTCGTGAAGGCAACATTCTCGGCTCTGCTCGGATTGAAAGATGCCGCTCAGGTTGCGGAAACCCGCACCAAGACTGTCGAAGAAATTACCGGCCGCGAAAAGAAAGCGGAGAAGGCAGCAGGGGAATAATGGCAGCACAGAAAAAGGCCGCTGCGGGCAGCACGGTCAAGATCAAGTGGGTGATCAGCTTTATCGGCTGCACCGATGATATGCGTCAGACGATTCGCGGCCTCGGCTTGCGCCGTCTGCATCAGGTCGTCGAACGCCAGGACACGCCGGAAACCCGCGGCATGATCCTCAAAGTTCGTCACCTTGTGGAAGTGGTGGAATAATTCAATGGCTCAGAAAAAAATCGTGAGAAAAAAATCGAATCGTACCGCCAGCAAGTCCGCCGGCAAAGAGCAGCGCAGCAAGTACGGACTTGAATCGCTCGGTCCCGCGCGAGGTTCGCGCAAGAAAAAAGTTCGCGTTGGTCGCGGTATGGGCTCCAAGCTAGGGAAAACCTCCGGCTCCGGCAACAAGGGCCAGAAGTCCCGTCGCGGCTATTCCCGCCGGCGCGGTTTTGAAGGCGGACAGATGCCGCTACATCGCCGTATTCCGAAGCGCGGCTTTACGGCACCGTTCAGCAAATCGTTCGCGGTCATCAATCTGGAAGAGCTCAACGCTTTTCCGGCCGGCGAAACCGTTACTCCCGATCTGCTTCGCGCGCACGGCTTTGTACGTACTCGGGAAAACGTGAAGGTTTTGGGCGATGGCGAACTGAAAACCAAGTTGGCCATTCACGCTCATGCATTCAGCGCGTCGGCCAAGGAAAAGATCACCAAGGCTGGCGGCTCGTTCGAAGTTTTGGCATAGGTTTTGTTTCCGGGATAAAGAATGAATCGTTTCTTACAGGCACTCTCGAATCTCTTCCGCATTGAAGAATTGCGGAAGCGCGTTCTGTTCACGCTGGCGCTGCTGGCCGTGTACCGCATCGGTGCGCACATTCCGACGCCCGGAATCAATAGCGCGGTCCTTGATCAGATTTTTTCTCAGGCCCAGGGCACGGCATTGGGCATTTTCGACCTCTTCAGCGGCGGCAATTTCCGGCGCCTGACGATTTTCGCCCTCGGCATCATGCCGTACATCACGTCATCCATCATTTTGCAGTTGATGACCGTGGTGTTCCCGTATCTCGAGCGCCTGCAAAAAGAAGGCGAACTTGGCCGCCGCAAAATTACCCAGTACACGCGCTACCTGACCATTATCCTTGCGGTCATTCAGTCCATCTCGACCGCCAGCTTGCTGCAGAACCAGAACTCCAATGGCCAAGCCCTGGTTTACCATCCGGGATTTGGCTTCATGTTGATGACCGTGCTCACCCTTACCACCGGCTCGGCTTTCATCATGTGGCTTGGCGAACAGATCAGCGAACGCGGCATCGGTAATGGCATGTCGCTGATCATCTTTGTCGGCATCGTGGTTGGTCTGCCGCGCGCAATTTTCGATCTCTACGATAAGTTCAAGACCGGCGCTTGGGGCGTCTTCACTCCGCTCGCCATTATTCTCTTGCTGGCTTTGATGGTGGCGGTCATCGCCTTCATCATCCTGGTCGAAGGTGGCCAGCGTCGTATTCCGGTGCAGTATGCCAAGCGTGTTGTCGGCCGTCGCGTTATGGGTGGTCAATCTTCATACTTGCCGCTGCGCGTCAACTCCGGTGGTGTCATTCCGCCGATTTTTGCCAGTTCCTTGCTGGCGTTTCCGGCGACCCTTGCGCTGATGTTTGGCTCGAAATATGCGTTCATCAAGAACTTCTCGGACCTGGTAAAATGGGGTGAACCGCTTTACACATTGCTCTACGTTACCTTGATCCTGTTGTTCGCTTTTTTCTACGTCGGCATCGTTTTCAATCCGACTGAACTTGCCGACAACATGCGCAAGAACGGCGGATTCATCCCGGGAATTCGTCCTGGCCGCAACACCAGTGAATACGTCAGTCGCATCCTGAAGCGTTTGACCCTGATTGGCGCAATTTATCTCGCGCTGGTTTGCTTGCTGCCTGAATGGATGATTGCCGGTATCCACCTGAACCACTTGCATCCCTGGCTCGGTGGCAACTGGTTTGACAAGCATTTCCCGCAGTGGATTCTGAACGGTCTTGGCGTTCAGTTTTATTTTGGTGGAACTTCGCTGCTGATCGTCGTCGGTGTCGCGATGGACACTGTTCAACAGCTTGAAGCGCAGCTGGTCATGCGCAACTACGAGGGTTTCGCACGGAAGGGCCGGATTCGCGGCCGCAGGTAAGAGGGAGACGACCGAGTGACGCCGGACGTCAGCCCGCACGAAACGCTGGACCGTGCAGTAATTTTTCTCGGCCCTCCGGGGGCGGGAAAGGGCACACAGGCGAAAGAGCTGGCGCGCAAGTTTTCCGCGCCGCACCTTTCGACAGGTGACATGCTTCGCGAGCACGTAGCCGCGGGCACTTCACTCGGGCAGCGCGCGCAGCCGATTATGGTTCGCGGCGAGCTGGTGCCGGATTCGATTGTGTTGCGGATGGTGGCGCATCGCATCGATCGCCCGGACTGTTCGCATGGCTTCGTGTTCGATGGTTTTCCGCGGACCGTGGCCCAGGCGCAGTGGCTGGGTGAATTGCTCAAGCAGCATGGCTTCAAGCAGCCGCTGGTTGTGCACTTCGTAATTGACCCGGCGATGCTTTTGCGCCGTATCACGGGGCGGCGGATGTGCAAAATAGGCGGAGAAATTTATAACGTCTATGAGCGTCCGCCGAAAGTCGAAGGCCGTTGCGATAATGACGGCGGCGAGCTGGAACAACGCCCTGACGACCGCGAAGAAATTGTTGGACCGCGGCTGGCAGCGTATGAAAAGCAAACCGCTCCGCTGGCGGCGTATTACCGGCGGCTCGGCAGGCTTCGCGATGTGGACGCTTCGCAGAGCATCGAAGACGTCGCAAAACGTGTAGTCGAAATTGTTCGCGAGCCGTAGCAGTTGTTTTTGCGGTACGTAGTGGCGGGTCTTTTAGACTCGTGGTTTTGCAGTACGTTTTTTTTGTTTTAGTTTTGAAACGCCATGGCGATACATCTGCGCAGCGCAGACGAAATTGAAAAGATGCACCGGGCCGGCTTGATCGTGCATGAGGTGCTCACCGCGCTGCGGGCCAGTGTCCGCCCTGGAATGACGACGATGGACCTCGAGAAACTTGCCGAGGAAAAAATCGCCGGCAAACCCGGACATCCGGCGTTCAAAGGATATCGCGGATATCCTTGCGTGCTCTGTACTTCGGTGAATAGTGAAATCGTTCACGGGATTCCGTCGCCGAAACGGAAGTTGAAGGAAGGCGACATCGTCTCGATTGATTTCGGGATGGAAGTTGAAGGGTACTTCGCGGATTCGGCAGTCACTGTTCCGGTTGGAACGATCAAACCGGAGTTGCAGAAGCTGCTGAATGTAACCCGCGACTCGCTCGACCGCGCCATTGAAAAAATGCGCGCTGGCAACCGGCTCGGTGACGTTGGCCACGCCGTACAAAGCCTGGTCGAGCAAAATGGGTACTCGGTGGTTCGCGAGTTCGTCGGGCACGGCATCGGTACCAAGATGCATGATGAGCCCAACTTGCCGAACTACGGTGAACCCGGGCGCGGCGCGCGATTGCAGGAAGGCATGGTCATCGCGGTCGAGCCTATGGTGAATCTCGGCAGTCACGAGGTTCGCATGCGGGATGAGTGGGTGGCGGAAACGGCTGATGGCAGTCCTTCAGCCCATTTCGAGCACACCATCGCCGTGACGGCCAATGGTCCGCAAATCCTGACGCGGCCCAAGGAAGTAACCGGCCCGTCCTGGTAGCAGGGTTTTGCAACCGATGCAGAAGTGGGGAATTGTAACCCCATCGCATCTAATGAAAAGTGGCACCAAGTTTTGCTTTTGCAGTAGCGGTAGATTTCGGGAGCTTATGGCGAGACCAGACGACGACAAGAAAAAGAACGACTCCGGCAACTCGAAAGAGGATGCCATCGAAGTCATGGCGACGGTAATTGAACCTCTTCCGAACGCCATGTTCCGGGTCGAGCTGGAGAACAAGCACCAGGTTTTGGCGCACGTTTCCGGAAAGATGCGCAAGAATTTCATCCGGATTCTGGCCGGAGACAAAGTAGCGGTCGAGCTTTCGCCGTACGATTTGACGCGCGGCCGTATAGTTTACCGCTACAAATAGCGTTAAACGGATTTGAAGATTTTTGGGCGGCCGTCTTATGAGGCGGGAGCTGGCAGCAAAAAGGGAGTTGAGCGAAATGAAAGTAAGAGCATCGGTAAAAAAGATTTGTGACAAGTGCAAGGTGATTCATCGCCGTGGCGTAGTGCGGGTGATCTGCACCAATCCGAAGCACAAGCAGCGCCAGGGGTAGTTTTCGTTTTTGGTTTTGCAGCGGATGGTCCATCCAGCCGCTCTTGAGTGAATAGGAGAAGTTATGGCACGTATCGCAGGTGTTGATCTTCCGCCGCAAAAGCGCCTTTGGGTCGGTTTGACTTCGATCTATGGCATCGGACAAGTGCGCGCAAAATCGCTCGCCGAAAAAGCCAATGTGGATCATACGAAGAAAATCCGGGACCTGACCGAAGACGAAACCAACCGTCTCCGCCAGGCCATTGAGCAGGAAGGCCGCGTGGAAGGCGACCTCCGCAAAGAGATCCAGATGAACATCCGCCGCCTGATTGAAATCCAGGCCTATCGCGGAGTCCGTCACCGCCGCAACTTGCCGGTTCGCGGCCAGCGCACCCACACCAATGCCCGTACCCGTAAGGGGCCGCGCCGCGGCGCAGTCGCAGCCAAGAAGCAGGTGAAGGGCAAGAAGGGCTAAAAGCTTCGCCGCAAAAGAGGAACGAGCTTTTGCTGAAACAAAGGGTTTAATGAATTAAGCAGTACGACGAAACGGAGTCAATCGTGGCAAAAGAGCAGCAGCAGAATACAGCGCCAGACGCGTCACCGGCGGGAAAAACCGGAGCACCGGCAAAGCGCAAAAAAGAATTTAAGAAGAAGCGCGAGCGTCGCGTGGTGCCGCACGGCGTAGTTCACGTCGCTGCGTCGTTCAACAACACGCAGATCACCATCACCGACACCGATGGCCGCACCTTGTGCTGGTCCTCGGCCGGCGCCATCGGCTTCAAGGGTTCGCGCAAAGGCACGCCGTATGCCGCGCAGCAGGCTTCCTTGAACGCCGCCGGCAACGCGCGCGACCAGTACAGCATGAAGAGCTGCGAAGTTCGCGTGCAGGGTCCTGGCTCCGGCCGCGAATCCGCCGTCCGCGCCCTGGCTGCAGCGGGCCTGCACATCGTGGTCATTCGTGACGTCACGCCGATTCCGCACAACGGCTGCCGTCCGCCAAAGCGCCGCCGCGTCTGATTCTTGGTGGCACAGCCACTCTTGGCTGTGCGCGGTGAGAAAAATTACGTGCGCAATCGAATTCGCTTGCGTCGCAAAAAAGTTTAGAAGGAATTGGGAAGGGAGAATCGAAGTTGGCAAGACATCGTGAAGCAGTATGCCGCCTTTGCCGCCGTGAGGCGCAAAAGTTGTTCCTGAAGGGACTGCGGTGCTTTACCGAGAAGTGCGCCATTGAAAAGCGCAATTTCGTTCCCGGTCAGCACGGCCAGTCGCGTCGCGCGAAAATCGCAGGCTACGGCTTGCAGTTGCGCGAAAAGCAAAAAGTGAAACGCACCTATGGTCTGCTTGAACGCCAGTTCCGCAATTATTTCGAAAAAGCGGAACGCATCAAGGGTCCCACGGGTGAGAACCTGATCATCATGCTCGAACGTCGCCTCGACAACGTGGTGTGGCGCGCGGGCCTCGCATCTTCCCGTTCGCAGGCACGTCAACTCGTCCTGCACGGACATGTCCGCATCTCCGGCAAGAAGGTCAACATTCCTTCTTACCAGGTGAATGTCGGCGAAGAAATCGCCATTAAGGAAAAGATGCACCAGAACGCCATGGTCATGGAAGCGCGTAACGTGGCGCAAAGCCAGGGCAGTGTGCCATGGCTCGAGCAGGACCGCGAACAGTTCAAAGCCAAAGTTGTGGCTTTGCCGAAACGTGATGACGTGCAGACTCCTCCGATCAACGAACAGCTGATCGTTGAGCTGTACTCCAAGTAATTCGCGGCCTTCGCTCCGGCCCGCTCTCGAGTTCGTATTTCGTAGTTGCGTTTTTCTGGAAATAGTTTCACTTGGCACTTAAGAGTTAGGACTAAGTACTGAAAAGGTTTCGTGGCGGTCGATTCGTTGACCGCAGAAGGAAGGAAACGATATGTGGAAGGGTTTTCAAAAGCCGAAGCGGCTTGCGCCGGAACTGGAATCACTCACGGAGAAGTACGCCCGTTTTTCCGCGCAGCCTTTTGAACGCGGATGGGGAACCACGGTAGGGAACGCGCTGCGTCGCGCGCTGCTCAGCTCCATCGAGGGCGCGGCCATCACCGCGGTCAAGATTGAAGGCGTGTTGCACGAATTTTCTTCGATCGCGGGCGTGGTCGAAGACGCAACCGACATCATCCTCAACCTCAAACAGGTTCCAATTAAGCTGAACACCGATCTGCCCAAGACGATTTACGTCAACGTTGAGCAACCCGGACCGGTCACCTCCGCGCAAATCGAAGAAGACGCCGATTTCGCCGTGCTGGACAAGAGCGTGTACATAGCTACCGTCAGCGAAGGCGGCAAACTGCAAATTGAAATGCGCGTCAAGAACGGCCGCGGATACGTTGCCGCCGATCGCAACTACGATGAAGATCTGCCGATCGGCTACATTCCGGTGGACAGCGTTCACTCGCCGGTGCGCAAGGTCAACTATTCCGTCGAGTCTGCCCGTCTCGGACAGATGACCGACTATGAAAAGTTGATGCTGGAAGTGTGGACCAACGGAGCAGTCACGCCGAACGACGCGATTGGCCTCGCCGCCAAGCTGGTCAAGGATCACATGAGCATCTTCATCAATTTCGAAGAGCCGACCGACGTGGTCGAAGCTCCGCCAGAAATGATGAACGATCCTCGCCTCGAACATTTGGATCGTTCGGTCGAAGAGCTCGAGCTTTCCGTCCGCTCCTACAACTGCCTGAAGAACGCGAATATTCAGACCATCCGCGAACTGGTGCAGAAGAGCGAGAACGAAATGCTCAAGACCAAGAATTTCGGCCGCAAATCGCTTAACGAAATCAAAGATATACTAGTGAAGATGGGCCTCGCGCTGGGCATGAAGTTTGACGAACACGGACGCATCATCTGGCCGCCGTTGCCGAGCCAGACCGCTGCTCCGTCCACCGAAGAAAACCTCGGTCTCTAATTTTCCGTCCTGGCACAGCCTAACAAACTGTTCCAGGACGCTGTTTTGGTAACGGTTTTTTAGTGCCGGAATTTACTCCGGCACCTGCGACGGTTGAATTTTTTTCGGTCGCCAGTTTTAGCGACACAGACTTCACCTGCGCGCGGTTGCGGCAAAACGTTGGCGGGTATCTCTCGCTGGTTGTAATTGCTGCGCAGATTTTTTGCCGTATTTACACCGGCATTTGTGGCGGTTGAATTTTTTGTTTCAGCCGCCGCTGTGATCTTACGGAGAAGATGGAATCATGCGACACCTGAAATCAGGCTCTAAACTTGGCCGCAACCCGTGGCACCGCCGCGCGACCTTACGCAATCTGGTCACCAATCTTTTTGAACACGGCCGGATCACCACCACGCTGACGCGCGCGAAAGCTGCTCGTCCCGTGGCGGAAAAAATGATCACGCTCGGAAAGCGCGACACGCTCACTTCGCGCCGCATCGCCGCCGCCTACATCATGACGCCGGGCATCACCAAAAAACTTTTCAGCGAAATCGCGCCGAAGTTTGCCGATCGAGCCGGCGGCTACACGCGCATCATCCATGCCGGAAACCGCGTCGGCGACGGCGCAAAAGTCGCCATCCTGGAGCTTGTCGGCTACGAATTCAAGTCCAAGGAAAAGAAAGAAAAGCCCAAGAAGGAAGAACCAGTCGCAGCCGCCAGCTAAGGCGTTTCTCTTTTCGCTTCAACCATTTCTGTAAGAAATATCACCAACAAATTAACGCCCGCCTCGGACTGCGAGACGGGCGTTTTGTTTTCGGAATTCGGCACCGCCTTCGTGTTGGCAGCGCTCGAGGCCGGCCGGTTTTCACGGAGCCTAACTGTTTAAGGATGGACGAGGCCCCTGCACCCACGCGAGAAATCTACCCGTGTTCTTCCACTGGCTTGCGCCCGGGTTGGCTGGCTTGGTGCCAGTAGGGATAGATGGGTGTGACGGCGCTGGCGGCGTCGAGCTTGGTGATTTGTTCGGAGGACAGTTTCCATCCGGCGGCGCCGAGATTGTCGCGCAATTGTTTTTCGTCGCGCGCGCCAATGATTACGTTGGCGACGGTCGGGCGCTGCAGCAGCCAGTTCAGCGCAATTTGCGGAATGGTTTTGCCGGTTTCTTTGCCCACTTGATCGAGCACGTCCACCACTTTGTACAGAAGTTCGTCCGGGACTTGTGGACCATATTCTGCCGTTTTGTGCAGGCGGCTTTCCGCAGGAAGAGGCTGATTGCGGCGAATTTTTCCGGTCAGGCGGCCCCAGCCGAGTGGACTCCAAATCAGCGCGCTGACCTTTTGATCGACGCCGAGGGGCATCAATTCCCATTCGTATTCGCGCCCGACCAGCGAGTAATAAACTTGATGGCCCACGTACCGGGCCCAGCCGTAGCGATCCGAAACCGAAAGGGATTTCATCAGGTGCCAGCCGGAGAAATTCGAACAGGCGATGTAGCGGACTTTGCCGCTTTGCACCAGAGTGTCGAGCGTGCGCAAGGTTTCTTCGACGGCGGTGATCTTATCCATGCCGTGCATGTGATAGATGTCGATGGTCTCGACGCCGAGGCGCTTCAAGCTGTCTTCACACGCTTTGATCAAGTGATAGCGTGATGACCCGAGGCCGTTCGGCCCGTCTTCCATGCGGAACGTAGCCTTGGACGAAATCAGGACGCGATTGCGCTTGCCTGCGATGGCCTTGCCCAGGATTTCTTCGGCCATGCCTTTAGAATATACGTTTGCAGTGTCAAAGAGGTTGACGCCTGCGTCCAGGCAGATGTCGATCAGTCGCTTCGCTTCCGCGACATCCGTATTGCCCCACGCTTTGAAAAATTCGTTTCCGCCGCCGAATGTGCCGGTACCGAATGACAGGACCGGAATGTGCAAACCCGATGAACCTAGTTGTCTGTATTCCATGCGCTTTCGATGCAGCGAAGAGAAAAGTAGTCACAGCGAAAACCAATCCGAACGAATTGTTCCGGTTTCACTGTGTCCTCCCTTGCTTCTCGCTCCTCGTCGATGCGCTAATTTAAATTCCTGCCGCAATCCAGTCCACCCGGCAACCGCCGTTCAGGCCCGCGTTTTGAATGAATAGCTAAGAAAATGGCGCGTTCGGTGCCAGTCCTGGTTTCGCAGCTAACGGCGAATGGCTTGCTTTGCGGTCACAGGACATTGAAGCGTTAGTCCGTGCCGCAAGCGGTCGGCAGCACGCTCCACCGGCTCCTCGTTTGCTTCGCGGCACGCTGCGTGTGCCAGTTCGTGGGTGACGGCAAGGTTGAGTAGCTTCTGAAGAGGTACGCGATAATTGAAAAGCAGCTCCCGGGCGCGCTCGGCATCTGCCGAAAAGAGACTTTCGTCGAGCAGCGTTTGCCGGTCCAAAAATGAGGTCAGTGCGGGAGCAATCGAGCCCTGGTCCAGCGTTTTCAGCAGCGGCTTCCATTCTGCTCTGGCCACCAGCACCCAATGCCATTCACCGAGTTCCTCGGCGTTGTATTGATCCAGGAGCCGCCGCAAAATCGCGAGCTGCCTGGCGCAGTCGGCGACCACATAGCCAACGGTGCAACTGAAATGTTGATGAAGGGAATGTGATCGTTCGAAGATTTCGAGATGCGCCGTTTGCGCTGCGCATGAATCGACGCCGAATACAGTGAAGGCACAGAGCAGAAGAACCGCCGGCTGCCGCGACAGTTGCCGCGGCCAACGTGATTTCGTCGCGATGGTATTGGTTGTCATAGAAACTCCTTCCAGACCCTCCTGAAAAGAACCAGCTGCAGCGATGTTTCTCCCGGTTCGCGGAGTCCACAATCGACAGTTGACGAACGGCCGGACGAATCTGGCGAACGGGGTGAATCGGGATAGCGAATTGATTTGTAACGAGGCTGCTGCTGGTTAGTTTTACGAGGGGCTTTCCGATCGCGCTGAATGGCCTGATGTGAGTGGGGAAAAGCGATTCGTGGGCAATAAGCGACAGTTGGCCGTCCCAGGCGATGCTCTGGCCAGAAAATGGTTTGCCGAGCCGACTCTCAGTGCCAAAATTGAGCGCTAAGGAGAAGTCGGCGCTATGAAGCCACAAAAAGGACTGCCCCGGTATCCTGGAATACCCGTCATGATGTTGGTCGCCGGCCTTCTCGGCGTGATGCTGTATCTGCGCCGCAATCTGATGGATGACCAAGCCGGGTTTTCCGAGCCGATCTTCCCAGAGTTGCTTGGATGGATGTCCTGTTTCCTCCCGTGGGCATTTCTTGCACCGATCGTTTTTCGGTTAGAGAGGCGTTATCCGCTGGTTCGTGGCGGATGGGTACGCAATCTCGTGATTCTATTCGCTTTCGGCGTAGTTCTGTCTTCGGTGGCCTATTTTGCAGCGATGTTTCTCTCAGCGGCTGCGCACTCAGCGTTCGCGAGGGCCATTGTGATGCCGCGACGGTCCTTGGAAAATGTACTCGGTGAAATTTTTGTTCAGCAATTTGGGTTCTGGGCGTCGGTGGGAACAGCATGCGCGATCCGAAACCTGATGCAGATGCAACAACAGGAACGCGACAAAGCGGCGTTACTGCTGGAGAAATCAAGACTGGAAGCAAGTTTGCGAGAAGCGGAACTCGACGCGTTGCGCGCGCGCCTCAATCCTCACTTCTTGTTTAACACGCTGCAGAATATTTCGGTGCTGGCGCAGCAAGAGCCGAAGACTGCGAGCCAGATGCTGACTCGTCTGGGCGATCTTCTGCGGACCGCGCTTCGCAGCGAATCGCAATCGGAGACCTCTCTGCAATCCGAAATTAAATTGACAGAGTCTTACGTGGCCGTCGAAAAAATGCGTTTTGGAGATCGGCTGAGCGTGGTGTTCGACCTTGCGCCGGGAACGAGCGAAGCAATGGTGCCGACATTGCTGCTGCAGCCGCTGGTGGAAAATGCGATCGAGCACGGCTTAAAGGAGATTGCCGGTACTGGAGAAATCAGCATTCGCAGTGGAATCGAGGAGCACCGACTGGTGCTGACGGTGAAAGACAATGGGCAAGGCGTGCCCGGGCAGAGCTTGCAAGAGCTGAAGCTCGGGATCGGGCTCGGAGCGACGCGGGATCGCTTGGCGCGAATGTATGGCGCGAATAGCGAATTGACAGTGCGAAGACTGGCGGAAGGCGGGACGGTAGCGCAAATCATTCTGCCTCTCAGATCTGCACCGCACGAGGCAGTGATTGATGAACAAGCTTCGCGTACTTATCGCGGATGACGAGCCGCTGATCCGGCGCGGCATTCGGGACGGTCTGCAGGGACTGGACGGCCTGGAAATCGCCGGTGAGTGCGGCAACGGCCTTGAAGCCGTGCAGATGATTCTGACCGCCGCGCCAGATCTGGTGTTACTCGACGTGCAGATGCCAAAATGCAGCGGCATCGAAGTAGTCCGGCAGGTCGGCCCGGAACGAATGCCGTTGGTAATTTTTGTGACCGCTTATGACGAGTATGCGTTGAAAGCGTTTGAATTAAATGCCGTCGATTATCTTCTGAAGCCGTTCGATGAAATTCGCTTGCACCACGCCATCGAGCGGGCCAGGCAAAGGCTGGCAGTGAAGAATCAGGCGACCATTGCCAGCCAACTGCAGAAATTGCTGGATGCCAGCGCGCAAGGGTGGCAGGAGCGATTCGTAATCCGCAATGGCGATCGCTATGAATTTGTGACGGTGGACGCCGTGGATTGGGCGGAGTCTGCGAACAACTATGTGCAATTACACTGCGGAACCAAGACTCACCTGATGAGCGAAACGCTCAACGGACTCGAGAAGAAGCTGAACCCGCAAAAATTTGCGCGGATACATCGTGGCAAGATCGTGAATGTTTCGCGGATCGTCGCCATTCACAGCCTGATAAACGGTGTTTACGAGATGGAAATTCACAACGGTGTGCGCTTGACCACAGGGCGACAATTTCGCAACGCGGTGCAGAATTTGATTCGAAAATAAGGAAAGCACTGTCCTGCACCGAATAAAATCAGGCGCTCCGGTTGCGACGGATGCGAAACCACATAAAAAGAACAATTGCTGCAACGAAGCTGCCGACCGAATCGAGAAACGAATCCCACGGCGATGCGGTACGTGATGTGACGAAGGCCTGATGAACTTCGTCGAGCGCTGCGTAGCCGGCCGCGATAGCAAGAGCGGCGAGCGCCCAAGTCCAGCGCCAGCCGGAACGGGCAGCACGCACACCGCGAAACAGGAACACGTAAAAAATAAAATATTCCGTGAAGTGTGCACACTTGCGGATAAAAAAGTGGAGCGGGGCAAATTGTTCTTCCGTCAAGGAAGGACGAAGCCAATGAAAAAGCCCGTAAAGAACGGATCCTGTGTGTTCCGCGGAGAAAGAATCCGTGGACATCGAGAAAATGAACACCGCCCAGAGCAGCGCCGGCCACCAGGAACGCAAGAACTGAGGCACGAAGGAGCGCGCCGGGACGCGTTGGCGGATTCCTTCCAGTTGCGGCGCAGGGCGGGGATTACGCCACGGTTGTTCGGGCAATGATTTGTACTCCCTTAGAGCAAGCGATTCGAGATTTTTTGTTCACGATTGCGAGCGAAATATTTCCATTCGCCGGTCACGCTGCGCGCCCATCTACTCCATTCGATAGTTCGGCGCTTCGCGGGTGATGACGACGTCGTGGACGTGCGATTCGCGCAAGCCGGCTGCGGTGATTCGCACAAAGCGGCTTTTCTCGCTTAGTTCCTGCAAAGTTTTCGCGCCGACATAACCCATGCCGCTTTTCAGGCCGCCGACGAGTTGATCGGTGAGCGCGCCGAGCGGACCCTTGTAGGCGACACGGCCTTCGACGCCTTCGGGAACGGACTTGCCACTTTCGGTGGAGTCCTGCACCACACTGTAGCGATCGGAGCCGGCAGCCATGGCGCCGATCGAGCCCATGCCGCGGTAGGACTTGAAGGTGCGGCCCTGGAATAAAATTGTTTCGCCGGGAGATTCTTCGGTGCCGGCAAAAAGACTGCCGATCATGACGCAGGACGCTCCGGCAGCTAGAGCTTTGGTGATGTCGCCGGAATATTTAATGCCGCCGTCGGCAATGATGGGAACTTCTGTGTCTTTAGCGGCGCGCGACGCGTCGATGATGGCGGTGAGTTGCGGAACGCCTGCTCCGGTGACAACTCTCGTGGTGCAAATGGAGCCGGGACCAATGCCGACTTTCAGGCCGTCAATGCCGAGTGCGATCAAATCTTTTGCGGCTTCGAACGTGGCGACGTTGCCGGCGACAATCTGCATTTCCGGGAGGCGGTGACGGATTTCCTTGATCGCTTCCATCACTTTGGCGGTATGGCCGTGCGCCGTGTCGATGGCGAGGACATCCGCCTTCGCTTTCGACATTTCAACGGCGCGTTCGAGGAAATCGCCAGTGGCACCGACCGCGGCGCCGGTGAGCAAACGCCCTTGCGAATCTTTTGAGGCTCTGGGATATTCCAACTTTTTCTGAATGTCCTTTACGGTGATGAGGCCTTTGAGGTTGAAGTCCTGATCGACGACGAGCAATTTTTCAATGCGATGCTTTTGCAGAATTTTTTCGGCTTCTTCGAGCGTGGTGCCGACGGGAACGGTGACAAGATTGGACTTGGTCATCACAGCGTTTACGAGCTGGCTATGGTCCTTTTCGAAGCGCAAGTCGCGATTGGTGAGAATACCGGTGAGGCGAGTGCCGCGGGTGACGGGAAGGCCCGAAATGCGGTACTTGGTCATGATTTCAAGAGCCTGACGGACGGTAATGTCCGGGGAAATGGTTACCGGGTCGACAATCATGCCGGATTCAGAACGCTTCACGCGGTCGACTTCTTCGGCCTGGCGGTCGATGGGCATATTGCGGTGAATTAATCCGATACCGCCTTGGCGTGCCATGGCGATGGCCAGGCGCGATTCGGTGACGGTGTCCATCGCGGCGGAGACAAGGGGAACATTGATTTTCAGTTTGCGGGTGAAATTGGTTTGCGTTTCGACTTCGGCGGGAAGGACCGAACTCTTGCCGGGGACCAGCAAAACGTCGTCAAAAGTAAGACCTTCCTGAATGGGACCGTCAATCATTCCAGCCTCGCAGATAGTTTTTCAGGGAGCGTTTCAGAAGCCAGTGCAGCAAGAAACAGCTTATGGACCCTGAGCCAAAAGTTTGCGCCCTAAAATGGCGCAGCCCAGCGGGTGGCCGCCGGGCCGAAAGAAAAATTCATCGAATCGAAAAAATGAATCACTGTGAAGTTACTAGTTTAGGGCGTAGCAGCTTGCCTGGTCAAGTTCGCCGGATTCGATGCGCCTGTCGTTCAGCGCGTTGCGTTTTGCGCGAGGTAAGAACTGTAGATTTCGTTCAGCGTATCGCGAAGCTGGTCGGAGTAGCGGGGAATCAGGTTCCTTGCGAAGGATCGTCTCGACCATGGGAGCAAGAAATCGACCATATTTGGCCAGAGTCGATTTGTCGTGAGAAGCGACGGCGGTTTCAATCGCTTCCTGTGTTGCCGCTGACAGGAGTTCTGTCCGGCCGACGAAGACACGCCGGATGTCGGCGGGCGCCGGTTGAATCGAAAGCGGCAGCATCGAATCAACAAAGGAACGAGGCACGATGTAGATCAGACGGGAGCCTTCTTCGAACCAGGAATCTTTCCACGAATCCAGCATGGCACTGGCCTCGTCAGGAAAGAGGCCGGCAGCTATCAATGCGGTTTCGAACTCTGGAAGCAAGGAGTCGAGATTGGAATCCAGAAGCGGGGCCTCGAGAATTGCGCCTTCGGGAAGAGAAGGTAACCAGCGAAATCCTATTTTTTCGCCGCGCCGCTCAAAGTACACAAGCATCGGAATGATCTCGCCAGTCTGATTCATCGCTTCGACTTGTCCGCTGCGAAGGACCATGGCTGAAAGCGGTGGTACCGCCACGGAAACGCCGCGATAAAAAAGAAATTGTTCGTGCTCCGCGCCATTCTTTGAATTGACAGTCAGCGGGGCGGACCGGGGAGTGCGCGCTGCGTAGTAGTGACTGGGCGAGTTTTCGCTCGGGAGCGTAATCTTCGCGGAGGGCTGAACGTTGACGGAGTTCCAGGTTATGCTGCCGCTGGACTTGTGCTGGAACATCACAACATTCTCGATAGAGGCTGGCGGTTCGATCGAGTCGGAGCGCGGATACCATTCCGTAATTAAACCGTGGAGAAAGGAAACACGCACTGAGACCTCAGTGTCATGCCTGGAATAGAAATAGATTACGGGAGTCTCCATGCGCAACGTGCCTCCCAGCCCGAGTTTGAAGCCGGTACCGCGAAAATGTTCGACGAATGTGGGCAAATCGTTGGGTGCGTTCAGCGGAAACCATTCAACGGCCTGGCCAGTTTCTCCTGCGACAGAAGTGAACGTGCCCCACTCGTGAACAGTCAAACCAGGATCGCTTGCCACTTCTTGAGCATCGCTGCAAAGGGCAATGGCCGTTAACAGCAATGAGAAAGTGGCGCATGCCCGCCGGAATGAAAATCCAGCGAGCGTGTGCCGCAGAATCGAACCACGCCGCAACGGTGGCGGTGTCATTGCCGGGCTACCTTGGATTCGATGGGTTTGCTGATCAGTTCCGACATGAGTGGACTTTGCGGGCCGAGAAAATGACTTTGCAAATTGCGGGCGAGCAATGCGTCTTTTCCTGCGCCTTTGATTGCACGCTGGGCGGATTCGACGTGAGTTGCTTCGGGGCCACGCAAAGTGATCAAGGCGGCAGCGAAGGCCATTTGCGCGTCGCCGGGGCGGAGTTGAATCGATTTTGCGATCCACGAGTAGCCGTCTAGGCCGTTGGCAGGATTTTCATTCTTTTCACCGAGCCATTGCTTATAGGCTTCGGTGAGATAGGCGGCGTCGAAGAGCGCAAAGGCATCGGGGTGGGCGGAGGCTTCGCTGCCTTGCGCGCGTGCAATCACTTGCACGAGGAGCCGTTTGGCGGCGACAGAATCTTTTCGAGCGTAGAGAGTGGCGCGGCGAAGAGTTTCCATGTGAACGAGCGGGACACGACTCTGTTCGAGAATGGTGAGAGTGTCACTAGCTAAATCTTTCGTGTCGTAATTTTCTCCGCCGCTCAGGTTCCAGTCATGGCTGATCCAGGGGAGAGATTTGGCGTTTCCGATGTCGAAGGGATGACAGATGAGCGTCGGACCTGCGAGTACGGCGCTGGCCAAAACAAGAAAAGATGCAACCGCTGGCGCGATCAGGCGTAAATACCGAGGCGATGTCGAAAGCATTTTCCAATTCCTCCTTGCGAGTGAAGTGCTGCTGCATATGACAAGACGCCGGCAAGGAAGGAGTTGTTAACGAGCAGCTTTTTTGAAAGCGGCGGGAGCTTGTTTCTGCTCCCAGTAGCGCCAAACGGAAATATCACCGAGCTCAAAGGCATTCCACCAGGCGTCAAGCATTCCAGGATTGAGCGCGAGCGTGCCTTCGCGAGTAACGCCCACTGGCGGTTTGACAAGCGCGGCCACGCGGTCGTAGACAGCGATGCGTTCCTGTTCGGTCACGCGTGGAAGGAGATGCCATAAGGTGAATGCGTCGCGTGGACGAGCTGCGGCAAGAATGGTGCGGAGAGCTTGTTGACGAGCGTCTGGCGACAACGTGTCAAAGTCGAAGGAGTGCAGCGCGGCGCGAAGATTTTCTGGCGCGTCTTCAAAATACGGGGTGCCGGGGCCGAGCGTTGGCCGCGTTGCGCACATTGCACCTGCTGGAATGAATGAATCGTGACCGTCCGTGTGAAAGCCGACCCATCCGAGCGTGGTGCGGAGGGTGCCCGAGCCGTCGTCGTCGACGTGAAGGGTGTAAGCACAACCGAGATCGACCGCAGTAGCAGAAGGAGTATCAACAACAAATTCGCCGGCAGGAGCCCAAATGGCTGCGTGAATTGTGCCGAGTTCGAGGGCGAGGCGGTTTTGATTCGACTGGGATTCGAGCAAGCGCACGCGGGAGCCGGAATCGACGTAGATTTGGCCGATTTCCGCGACGTAAAGCGTGGCAGAAGATGCATGGTCAGTAACCAGTAGCTGACCAGTCTTCAATTGTGTTTTTCTGGAGGCACGGCTCAGAGAGACATTGCCGACTTGCGGCGTGCCAGAAAGTTGTGCGACATCCCAGCCCGGTGCGTCCGGTGCGAGGCGAGGAGACGTGCGAGAAAAAATTCCTGAAGCTACAATCGCAACCAGAACGAGAGCCGCAGCGGCCAAGCGGGATGTCCAGGCGTTCCACATCGATGCAAATAACCCAGGCTTGCGCGCGAGGTCTATCGCAGCAAAATCGGGCATTTCTCCCGAGTAGCGTAGCTGCGAGAGCGATTGTTCAATGCGCTCGATTTCCGGGTCCGGTTGTCCGGAACCGTCCCATAGATAATCGGGTTTCATGATTCTTTCTCATTTTCGGCGGGATGATTCCCGCGCTGCCATTTTTCGCGGAGCATTTGCATGCCGCGATGAAGATTGACGCGAACCGAGCCGTGCGTGAGTCCGGTGCGAGTGGCAATTTCCGGGCCGGTCATGCCTTCCACGAAACGCAGTATCAACGGCTCGCGATAGGCTTCGGGAAGCTCACGCAAAGCGCTCAGCAAAGCCATGCTGTCTTCGGCGCCGAGGGAGGAGCCAGTGCGGTACGCGGCTTCGGTAGCGTCTGAGCCTGAATCCAGGACTGGCTGTGATTTTGCGTGGCGGTGAAAATCGGATGAACGGTTGCGGGCGATGGCGGCGAGCCAAGGACCGAAGCGCGAGGCGTCTCGCAGGGAAGAAAGTCGAGGCAGAGCGCTCAAGAAAACGTCATGCACCAGGTCTTCGGCTGCGTGGTAAGGAACTTTGGCCAGCAGAATTCCGTGAACCATGCGGACGTAGCGTTGATAAAGAACGCCAAAGGCTGAGCGGTCACCGTCCTGTGCGGCACGGACGAGCACTTCGTCTCCGCTGTCGACGTCCGCGGGAGTAGTCACAAGAGCACGAACTGGCGACGAGATTTTTGCTGTGGCGACGGTTGACATTTCTTCGCAGCGGCCATTCGGCGCGAATCTTCGCGCACTATGCATATGTGGCACATGGGCTTCACGAGGTGCTTCACGCATGGACTACCCACACGGGACCACACTTCCAGATAGACGTGTCCGAGGAACAGAGTGTTAACAATAGCTCCGAATGTTTCCGGTCAGCTAGCTTGTTCTGAGAAGCGGCGTCGCATAGATTTGAACAGATGACCTGGATCCCCGAGAAGCAGTTTTGCCCTCCTGCGTTTTTGCGAAACGGACATGCGATGACGGTTGCATCGGCGTTCTGGGTGCGGGATTTTTCATTGCCGACGGCGGAGGAGCGGCATTTTCAGCTGGATGCAGAATCGAAAATTTTGGGAAAGTGCCACTGGCAAGCGGGAAAAGAGAAGAGCGCACCGGTGCTGGTGTTGGTACATGGCCTCGAAGGATCAAGCGAATCGAACTACATGCTGGGGATTGCGGAAAAGGCGTTCGCGCACGGCATGCATGTGATTCGATTGAATCAGCGAAATTGCGGCGAAACGGAAAAGCTGACGCCGACTTTATATAACTCCGGAATGAGCGGAGATTACCGTTGCGTGTTGGAAGAGTTGTCGCAGGACGATGGATTCACACGGATTTTTTTTGCGGGATATTCGATGGGCGGAAATCTGGTGACGAAAATGGCGGGAGAGTTTGCCGATGCGGTGCCGAAGGCACTGCGAGGCGTTGCGGCCGTCTGTCCAGCGATTAACCTTTCGGCGTGCGCGGATGCGCTTGAGCTGCGCGAAAACTATTTTTATCAAAGGCGATTTGTGAAAGGACTGCTTTCGCGCTACGCGCGAAAGGCGGAATTGTTTCCGGAACGTTATCGCAAGGATGGGTTTCGGCCGATTCGAACAGTGCGAGAGTTTGACGATGCAATCACCGCGCCTTGCTTCGGTTACCACGACGCGCAGGAATATTACGATGACGCGGGCGCAAAGCGGGTGATCGAAAAGATTCGAGTACCTTTTTTGCTGATGACGGCGCAGGACGACCCGTTTGTGCCGTTTGAGGCGGTGCGAGCGAGCGGCGTGGAAAGGAATCCGGCGATTCAATTTGATGCGCCGAAATATGGGGGCCATTGCGGATTTATCTCGCGGCAAGGTGGCGCGGAAAGGTTTTGGGCAGAAGCCCGAGTTGTAGAATTCTGCGCGGCACTTGCTTCGCGCGGCTGACTTATCGATGAATGGCTGACTAGCCGAGTGGCTTTTCGAGAGAAACCTGAAAATGCGGCGTGAGCAATTCGGCCGGGCCGTCTTCCGTGACGGCCATGCACTCTTCGCAGCGGATGCCGAATTCACCGGGAATGTACACGCCGGGCTCGTTGGAGAAAGTCATGCCCGCGAGCAGTTCGGTCTTGCTGCCACGCACGAGATAGGGATGTTCGTGGCCGTCGAGCCCGATGCCGTGGCCGAGGCGATGGGTGAAAAACTTGTAGTCGGGTCCGTATCCGGCGGACGTGATGACTCCACGTGCCGCATCGTCTACTGAGCCGGAGAGTTTGCCTTTGCGAGCGGCGTCGAGAGCAGCGTCTTGTGCTTTGCGCACAATTTCGTAGGTGCGTTGAATTTTCGCGGATGGCTTGCCGAAAATTCCGGTGCGAGTGACATCGGAGGAGTAGCCTTCGACTTTGCAGCCGCCGTCGATTAAAACGACATCGCCATCACGAAGAGTTTGCGGCTTGATGGTTCCGTGAGGCAGAGCTGCGGACGCACCAATTAAAACCAGTGCATCGCCGCGCAATCCGATTTTTGCGAATCCAGCTTCGACCAGTCCACCGATGTCACTCTGTGACATTCCTTCTTTTAGTGCAGCGAAGACAGCACGGAAGACATCACAGGTGGCTTCGCAGGCGAGGCGCATCAATTCGCGTTCGTGGGCGGACTTGACGCCGCGGGAGGCAACGGTGACGCGGTCGGCAGAAACGAATTCGAAACCGGGTGCGGCCTGTTTGAGGTGGTCGTAAAACGTGAACATCGTGGCTTCTTCGACGCCGATGCGCCCGGTGCGGACACCGCGATCGGCCAACGCTGCTGCCGCGAGCTTGGTGGGGCTTTCGTCTTCTTGCCAGACGCGGACTTCGGCGGCGAAGCGGAGCTGTTCTCGGAAACGGCCTTCCTCGAAGCCGGGGCACACGACGATGGGCTGACCTTGTTGCGGCACCAGGACGCCAAGGAGGCGTTCGCTGGACCACCAGCGGACTCCGGTGAAGTAATAAAGGGAGCTGCCGGGGGCCAGAAAAAGAGCGTCGAGTTTGGGGTCCTGCTCGGAGAGGAGTCGTTGCGCGCGGGAGATGCGAGACTGGAATTCTTCGGAGGTGATTGGCTTGACGCGCGGGCCGAGGGGCTTTAGTGAGTCGAAGCTCGCTGGGAGCGCGGTGGGCTTCTTTTCTTGAGCGAGGGCGCTTATCGACGAAAAGGCTGCGATAGCGGCCGTGCCTTGAAAGAGGCGCCGGCGGCTGAGTGGTTTTGCGGTTGGCGTGGGTGCGGGGAATTCTTCGGAATTGTTCATGGGTGGGAAGCTTCTGCCGAGACGGTTGCTGGTGTCAAGAAATTCGGTGAAATGCGGAAGGAGGGCTCTGATTGAAAACCGACCAAGGTACTGAAACTGATGGGCTTGGGCGCACTCGTATGTCAATCGACCCCAAAGCCGCCTGCACCCTGAAACAGTCGACGAATCGCCGCGTGAAGTCCCAAAATCGAGCGGCCAATATAAGCAATACATATTTTCATAGGAAGTACCAATGACCGTAGCAGGACGAGTCTGCGAGTGATTGCGGCGAAAGATGCGCTTGTTGTAAATATAAGATAAAATTGAAGTTAAGGCAAGATTCGAAAATGTGTCTTAGGGCTAATTTTGGCTAATCGATTGCTTTTGTTTCACCGACGGTTGCTCTGCAGTTCCCATTGACAACGAGACACTGTGGTTTTGGTGGTTAAATGAGGAGGGTCATAGTGAGAAAGCTGTGCAGCGGTTTGTTCACATGGGTAAGTTTTGTGGTTTTGTTTGCTGTACTGGCGCTGGGAATCCAGGTAAGCGCACAGGTAATCAGCGGAGATTTGGTTGGGACGGTTTTCGATAAGACCGGCGCGGTAGTGCCCGGTGCCGCAATTGAAGCGGTAAACAAGGAAACCGGAGGCAAGTACGCGACAGAGGCCAACGGTAGCGGCGAATATCGGCTCAATAACTTACCAGTTGGAACCTACACGATTTCAGCGTCTGCAGCGAATTTTGCGACGACCACAGTCAACAACTTTAAAGTTGACCTGAACAAGACGATTACACTGCCGATCACCCTAGACGTAAAGGGTTCGGTGACTTCGATTGAGGTCTCGGGAGCAGCGGTAACGCTGGACACAACGACTTCACAGTTGCAGTCGACCTTTGAAGCGAAGCAACTAGCGCGATCTGCCGCAGCGAGCGTTGGGTAGTGGCGTATCTAAACCTTTCTCTCCTCAGCGCCGGAGTGGCCACAAGCGGTGGAGTGGGAGTCGGGTCGGGCCCCTCGGTCGGGGGACAGCGACCGCGTAATAACAACTTCACGATCGAAGGCGTGGACAATAACAACAAGGGCGTGACTGGCCCCTGGTTTCGGTCCCGAATGATGCGGTTGCGGAATTTTCGCTGCTGCAAAACCAATTTTCGCCAGAATTTGGACACTCCTCAGGCGGGCAGTTCAATACGGTGGTCAAGAGTGGCACAAACGAATTCCATGGCGCACGTACATTTACTCGCAAAACCGGAATTTCAACGCGGTCGACACTTCCTTGAAGACCAGGGAATCACATCGAATCCAAGATTTGCAACAACAGCATCGGGGGCGATTTGGCGGGCCATCGTCAAGAACAAACTGTTCTTCTTCGGCGCGTTGCAATACAACCCGGTTGGACAGGCCAGCGTTCGGCTTCGGCACTCTGCTCGCCAACGGCATCAGGCTATACGGACCTTGCAAATATAGTGGCGGCGAACGGATATAGCCTGAACAACCTAACCCAACTGCAAAATTATTCGGCACCGGCAGCGGCGGCCGGAGACTGCACAAGCGTGCCCAACACGATACCTAACAAAGATCCGAATGGTCCTAAACTAGGGAATGATGCTCACCGATCTTTCTTACGCGCCATCAACTCCAACAGGATTCACTGGGGTAGACGTTGGAACCGATCCCGTCCAGGCCCCGAATTACACCAACAATTGGGCCGCCCTGGGAAGCATCGACTACAATGTTCCTTCGACGGATCAACTCCGAGGACGAGACATTTACAACCGCGCAGTAGGTCTCGACTTTTCGCCGAGCTTGCCGGTGTTTTTCACTCCGCTGCCGACGAAAACCATTTGTTGACGATCAGTGAATCCATACGTTTAGTCCACGCTCACGAATGAATTTCGCTCGGTTACAACCGGTTTACGCAGGTCATCGACACGGGAAATTTTGAGTTTCCAGGACTCGATAGCTTTCCGAATCTGCAATTCTTTGATTTTAACCTTCAGGTCGGTCCAGATCCAAACGGGCCGCAATTTACGATTCAGAACTTGTTCCAGGCTTTGGACGCGGTCACGTGGACACGCGGTGTGCATACGTTCAAGTTCGGAAATCAAGGCCGGAAGAACATTCGCCGCAATCGTTCACGCAGCGGTCTCGCGGCGACTACGACTACACGACGCTAGATCAGTATATCAGGGACGTTACTCCAGATTTCCTGGCAGAACGCAGTCTGGGAAATCCCGTTTACTACGGAGACCGTCGGCAGTCTATTACTTTGCCAACGACGAGGTGAAAATGCGTCCGAACCTGACTGTAAACCTTCGGCCTGCGGTATGAATATACGACGATTCCGACAGGCGAACGGCTGCGGCTTTGAACCAGGACGCGAGTGTCCCGGGGTTGGTCGACTTCAGTGAACCTCGTGCGCCGAAGAACAACTGGGGACCGCGTGTCGGCATCGCGTACTCGCCTGGTAAGAGCGGACGCACTTCTATTCGAGCGGGTGCAGGCATCTCCTACGACGTCCGCTACGATAATATTGGCATATTGTCCCTGCCACCCCAACTGAGCGGCACAATTGACTGCCCGGGCGCCGGGTGCCCACCAGATGGAAGCTTCCTGGCCGATGGCGGAATTCCGCCCTCTCCAGGCGGTGTGGTTACTTTTCCAACGATTGCGGCACAGCGTAAAGCAACCGCCAACCATATCGTTGTAGACGAGCTTTCTCCGTCGTCTTACCAATGGACGCTAGGCATACAACATTCGTTCTGGAAAGATTATACGATTGAAGTTCGTTACCTCGGAACGCGCGGACTTCATCTAAACACCCAGACTCGAATTAATCGGCAGAATAAAGTTACGTCGACTGATTTCCTGCCGACGTTTACGACGGCTCCGGATCAGGCGGCGATTGATGCCTTGCCAACCTCGCTAGCCGATCTCAACGCCAAGCCTGGGATCGTTCCGGCATTTGCCGCAGCTGGTTTTAGTACGAATATGGTGGAATTCGCGCCAGCCGGCGACTCGATCTATCACGGCCTGGCAACCCAAGTCACCAAACGTATGAGCAACGGGCTTCAATTCGTTGCGTCTTACACCTACAGCCACACCATTGACGATTCGACTGCCGACGTATTCTCGACCGTTCTAACGCCACGTCGCCAGCAGGATTTCCAAAACCTTGCCATCGACCGTTCGAACTCAGCGCTCGACCATCGCCCCGCTTTACGATCGCGCTACTGTATGACGTGCCCTTCTTCAAGAACAGCAATTGGGTAGCGAAGAACGTACTCGGAAACTGGGAACTGGCGCCGATCTACACTTACCAAACCGGCGAGTGGGCAACGGTTGAAAGCAACGTTGACGCCAACTTAAACGGAGATGCTGCCGGCGACCGCGTGATTCTCAATCCGAATGCCTCGAGCTCGGGAACGGGATCAGGCGTTACGCCTCTTTGCAGAAGCGGGCTCCCATCGTTCGCGACTTGCGGAGAGAACGACTTCGATTCAACCGTAGGACCTCCGGGACCGCAAAACTTCGACTCCCGGCCCTTCGTTGTTGGCTACGCAGCTAACGATCCGACCGCGCAATACATCGCAGCCGGGGCCGGCGCATTTGCCAACGTGGACGGAACACGTTACTGACCCGACCGATCAACAACTTCGACCTGACTGCTGTTAAGCGCATCAGTTTGTCGGAGCGGTTCAAAGTGGAGTTCTACGCAAACGCGTTTAACCTGCTGAACCATCCGCAATTCGTGCCTGGTTCGTTGAACGACATTCTGTCGATTGGGTTCACTTCGTCAGGTGTTTCGAACTATCTGACGCCAGGAGCCTCGGCGTTCAACCATCCCGAACAGACGTTCCCGGGTAATGCGCGGACCCTTCAACTTGGTTTGAAGTTCATCTTCTAAGACATTCCATCGCCGGAAGACGGCGACGAGAATCGAAAGGCGCCCTGCAGTTTGGGGCGCCTTTCCATTTTTGTGGTGGTGTTGAGTAGCTGACGGTACTTGCGGCCTCGTTGCGGCCTCATAGCTCAAATTCAACTCGACAGGGCAAATTCGAGATTTAAATCGTGATGCGAGTTGAGATGCGTGACTGCTCTTAGTAAGCGAAGAGGTAAGCTCTTCTCGGTTTGAAAAGTCATCGGACCAAAGGAAACAAGTTATAGGACTTCTAGGAGATAACAGACGAGCGGGCGGGTTTGAGGAAATGAATCTGAATTCCAAATTTCATAGAAACGTATGATTCTCGGTACAAGAGTCAATTCGTCTTGAATAGCTGAATTATCTTTGAAATGTAAACTGAAAATAAATCACGCATAAATTAGGGGAAATTGGTTCTAAGCAAATCGTTAATTCATGGTTTGAGTTCTTGGTTACGCTATTGCATAAGCTTTCAGCCATACCGGGTCTGTGCTCCTTTTGATTTCGTTTATAAGAGTTACTGTGTCTCAGGCGCTGGACTCCGGTTCAAACCCAGCACTCCTCCTGGAGGGGATATGAACCGTGGCTTACGTCTAGCAGTCGCAGTCCGCAATTTGATACTCGGGCTAATTTGTAGTTTGATCCTTTCAATTTCGGCAGGGCCGGGATTCGCGGACGAACTTTACGGCAGGGTTCGCGGCACCGTTAGCGACCCATCAGGCGCGGTAGTGCCAGAAGTCCAACTCGTACTTACCAATACCGGGACGGACGTTCTAGCAACGCTTTCGTCGGGTACGAGTGGGATATTCGAGTTCGTCAATCTAAAGCCGGGCACCTACAAGCTTGTCGCTACCAAGAACAACTTTAAGACGTTCGAAGTTACATCGATTCGTGTGGAAGCCAATCAGGTCTACGTGCAAAACGTCATCATGGAGCTGGGGTCACTAAGCGAGACGATTCAGGTTGAGGCCGACCCTGTCCAAGTGGAACAGACGAGCATGCAGCTCACTTCGACGATCGACGCCAAGGCCATAACCGACTTGCCGCTGATTGGCCGGAACTGGATCACACTTCAGCAGACGATGCCCGGAGTTGTGACGCCCGATACGCGTTTTGGGACCAACTACGCGGCTAACGGAAGCCAGGCGCAGCAGAACAGCTATCTGGTGAATGGCAACGATAACAACGATTTACCACTGAACTCGCCGCTAGCGGTCCCAAACCCTGACACGATCCAAGAAGTTAAGATCGTAACTAA
Source organism: uncultured Acidobacteriota bacterium (assembly GCA_963781385.1). Taxonomy (GTDB): domain Bacteria; phylum Acidobacteriota; class Terriglobia; order Acidiferrales; family UBA7541; genus Acidiferrum. The sequence goes on from CAWAFN010000003.1 coordinate 244,634, forward strand.
CACCATCAACCCCGAGTTTGGCAGAAACTCGGGAGCCATCATCAATGGCATCACGAAATCGGGTACGAACAGCCTACATGGCACGGCGTTCTGGTTCTACCGAGACACGTTTTTGAATACCCACAACTTCTTCTCTCAGACAATACCCGTGTTCCACCAGAACCTGTTGGTGGAACGATTGGCGAGCGATCTGGAAGAACAAGATGTTTTTCTTCTATGGTCTTCAAGATACGCGCGCACGGCAGCCGAACGGCGGAACGATTACGAACACTGTTTTTACGCCTAACCAGCTGGCTGGCCAGTTTGACGCCACGAAGCTTTCGACGACGAAAACAATCCCATTCCCGGGCGGAATTCAAGGTCCGAACGGAAATTGCCCGCAAGGCACGACTTGGGCGGCATGTTTTGTTGGTGGCGTAGTCCCAACTTCCGACTTCAATGCAACGTCGGTCACACTGGTTCAACAATTCGTTCCAGCCGCGACGTTCAACGGCAACCAAGCTTCATTTAGCCCGGTTACCAGTGTAAGTACTGACCAGCACGTCGGCCGATTTGATTGGAACATCAACCAGAAAGATTCTCTCTGGTTTTACGCGTTAGCGAATGACAGCTCGTCCGTCAACGGAGTTCCATTCTCTGGCGCTACGCTCCCAGGGTTCGGCGATCAGAGCGTGCCGTTCACCAAGCAATTCACGGCTTCCTGGAACCACGTCTTCAGCTCGAATGTGTTGAATGAATTCCGTCTCGGGTACACGCGCTTGAATTTCCGCACGGGCACTCCAGTCAATGTTAGGCAGCCCTCTGACGTCGGTTTCGCAAACATTTTCCCGCAGCTGCCCCAAGGTGCGGGCTATCCTCAGATCAACATAACTGGCTACTTCGTACTCGGTGGAACTAGCAACGGTCCGCAGCCTCGGAAAGACCAGACCTATCAGATCACGGACAACTTCAGCATAAATAAGGGCCGTCATAGCTTCAAATTTGGTTACGACGGACGTAAATTTCAAGTTTGGAATCCGTTCGCAGCCCAGAACGACGGCGTATTCGGATTTTCGACGAGCGGTCTCTATTCGACCGGCGACCCGGGCTTGGATTTTCTATTGGGGGTGCCGTCGACTTACGGACAAGGCTCTGGTTCGATCATCATTTCCGACGCGTATGAACACTATCTGTACGGTCAGGATCAGTGGAAGGTCAAAGATAACCTGACAATTACTTATGGAGCCGGATATCAGATCGATACGCCGATTGCAGAATATCAGAACAGCGGCATCTCGCGCGTCTGTTTCCAGCCCACTGTGCAGTCAAGCGTCTTCCCGACTGCGCCGCTCGGTTACACACTGCCGGGCGACCCGGGTTGCAACAAGTACGGTGGGGCGAATACCCATTACAACCACCTTGGTCCAAGGGCCGGGTTCGCATATTCTCCTGATTGGGGTTCGATTTCTGGGGGGAGAGGAAAGCTTTCTATTCGCGGCGGTTTCGGCTTGTATTTCAACCGCGGCGAGGAAGAACTCAACCTTCAAGACCTCGGCATCGCACCGTTCGGCCTATCTTCACTAGGTGTTCGCGATGCATCTGGGGCGGTCACGCTCCGTCCGTCGTTCCCTGACCCTTACACGGACATTGCAGGTAACGGCAGCATTACGAATCCATTCCCATATGTAACGCCAGCAGCTGGAGACACCAGTATCGACTTCAGCCAGTTCCTGCCATTCGGATTCAACCTAAACACGTTGAACAAGAACTTCACGACGCCGTATGCGATGAACTACAATCTTACGGTGGAGCGCGAGCTTCCAGCACAGATTATCCTCCGGGTCGGCTACGTTGGCGCGCACGGTTCGAATCTAGTTACTTCCTACACCTTTAACCCAATGACGCCAGCTGGCGTTCAGCAGTGCCTTGCTACTCCGGATTGCGTGGATGATCCGGGTGACGCTCCACTCAACTTTCCGAACTTATATCCATTCCCGGGCGATATCTGGGCAAGCGCTGGCCAACAAAGCAACGGCGGCTATTCGAATTACAACTCGCTCCAAGTGACCGTAGAGAAGCGCTTCAGCCACGGCCTGGCATTCACCAGTGCGTACACGTACTCGCACTCACTGGACATTAGCTCCAGCTTTGAAGACAGCGCGTTTCAGGCTGGCGGCGGCGTGAATCCCTATGGCGACTTCAGTCGCGACTATGCGAACTCGGCGTTCGACGCGCGCCATCGTTGGGCCTTTGCGTTCGACTATGAAATACCGAGCCTAAAGCATCTCTGGGCTTCTGCTCCTGGTGTTGTCTTCGACGGTTGGAGAGTCAGTGGTTTCAACGCGGTTCAAACTGGTTTTCCGATCCTGTTGCAGGCGAGCAACAACAACTCACTCACGTGCGATTTGGACCTTTCCTTCTACGGATGCCCGGATCGTCCAGATCTCGTGAGCAAGCCGACGATTCTGAATCCGAAGACCTCTGTAATTGGTAGTCTCAACCACTACTGGTTTGATCCGGCTTCGTATACAGACAATGCGGTTGGAACTCTGGGTACCGCAGGTCGCAACAGCTTGACGGGACCGGGCTACTGGAACACGGACGTCTCGCTCCAGAAGGATACGAGAATCACTGAAGGCAAGACGCTGCAACTGCGCATCGAGTTTTACAACGTATTCAATCACACTAACTTTGCGAATCCGAGTGGAAACGTCGACAGCGGAAATTTCGGGAGAATTTCTGCAATTCGCGCGAATACTAACTCACGCCAGATTCAGGTGGCGGCGAAGTTCATCTTTTAACCTTCAGCCATCCGAAAAAGAAAAAAGAGCGCTCCGCAAGGGGCGCTCTTTTTTGTATTGGTGGGGGAAATTCGTTGCCTCACGCAAGGAGTTAATTCAGGAGAGAATCGATTCGAAAGGAATTACGATTTATTCCATGCGGGTGGCGAGGATGTCTTTGGCTTTGACTTTGATTTCGATGCCGAGGGGAGGGCGGAGGTCGGAGCCTTGGACGATGGCGCCGCGAGCGAGGACGTTGCCGGGTAGAGGCGCGTAACGAAGTGGGTCGAAAACGGTGCGGCTACAGGGATTGCCAACCATGGGGTGCTTGGCGGCGCGATAGCCGTAGTCGGTTTTAAGCTTTTGCAAGTCGTCAATATACTCGAGGCGGCAGTTTCCGTAGGCAGCTTTCATGGCGAACGACCAATAAGCAGAGGATTGAGTGGCGGATCCGTTCGGAAGCCGAACGAGTAGAGCGGGAACGTTCTCGCCAGTGGTGCGGTTGTGGTAGGTGAATGCTTTTGATTGCCAAGGCTTGAGTTCGGAAACGGATGCGATGACGGGATCGGATTCCGTGGCGACCGGAACCGAGGCAGCGAGGTCCGGGGCGGGAGGGGGAATTTCAATTTGCGGGGTAGGCGCAGGTGCTGGCTCGACGTGCCGCGGCTTTGAAAATAATTTGCCGCCTATGAAAACTGCCACCAGGACTGCCAGGAGGCCGCCCATTACCAGCCATGGGCCGCTAGAACGGCCAGTGCGGGCGGCCGAATCCGAAACGCCAGGTATCTGTGGCATGTCAGCCTTAAAGCGATCGTTGGAAGGCGTTGAGGGATCGTCCGGCACGCAATTCTCCGACAGGCAAGGTATTCGAAGCGACTCAATGAGAAGTCTTTTGACAGACTCTTCAGTGACTTGCAGAGGCAGTCTACGCGTCTGCTGCCGCGATTGTAACCCGTTGCGGGGCGTCGATGAGCGTAGTATCGAGGCCTATTACAGGTTTTGCACCCCCCAAGCGCGCGCCTCGTGGAATCTATTAGTCAGATGGCAACAGATAGAGGGAGAACACTTGTTTGTTGGTATGGGCAAGCCTAGTGTAATAGTAAGTTAAAGAGAACAGGCCGCAAGTTTTAGGGCCTGCTACTGCCAATGAGTGTGGATACTCGATCGGCAGCGCGCCAGTTTGTGCGCAGCCTGAACATTTTGTTGAAATTTGCGCGGCTCTACGAATTTGGCCACGTGCGCACAGCTGCGCAATTTGAGACCGCTTGGAAGGAATTGCACTCGGCGCTGAAGGAAAGCGGCGATTCCGGATTGCTGTTGGGCGCTTCAGGCGCGCAGATTCTTCTGGACGGAGTTCCTCTCGGCGCCGCTGCGGCAGAAAAAAGCTTCGCGCAGTTATTGTCCACCTCGGGCATCGCCAGCATTCACTTCGCTGCAAATCTGACGCAACCACAGTTCGCGCGTTTTGTGCGCGCGTTTCCGAGCGGAAATGCGAAGCCATCGTCGCTTGCGGAGCAATTGAAGATTGCACTGGCCGGTGAAGTCGGAATCAAGGTGAACGAAATCCGCTACATCGCGGAAGATTCGTCGGTGGCCGGCGCAAAGATTGCAGCAAACCTGACGGCGAAGGTGCTGGGAGCGCAGGGAGACAAGTTCAAAGACTTTTTAGAAGATCCGAACCGGCTGCTGCAAATGATTCTGGCGGCGGAGGGATCGCGTGGACCATCCGGTAGTGGCGGCGGATTCGGCAGTGGAGCTGGCTCGGGCGGCTCTGGGGTACCGGGCGGTGGCGGAAGCGGACCCGGTTTCGGCGGAGGTTCGGGTTCAGGCGGGAGCGGGACCGGGTCGGGTGGAGGATCGGGATCGGGCGGTGGTTCGGAGCCTGGTAGCGGCGGAGGATTTGGCAGCGGAGGCACTACTAACCTTTGGGGGACCGGTTCGGGCACTGGAGGCGGTAGCGGTTCCGGTTCCGGAGGCGGTTCTGGATTTGGAGTAGCTGGCGGCGGACTGGGACCTGGAGAAGGAGGAGGATCCGGTTCTGGCTCCGGTGGCCCAGGTTCCGGTGGCCCAGGCTCCGGTGGCCCAGGTTCGGGTGGTCCAGGTTCGGGCGGGCCTGGTCCTGGTGGCGGCGAAGGCGGCGGGTTTGGGTCTGGCTCAGGAGGACCTGGCGGCCCTGGCGCCGGCGGAGGTAGTGGTGTCGGCGGAGCGGGGGGAGCTGCGAATGCATTCCCAGCGCTGTCTAGTGCCGTGGCGTCGCTTGGAGGTAGCGGCCAGCAGGCCAACCCAGGCAGATGGTTGTCGGCATCAGCAATGCTGCGCGGTGGCGGCGACATTGCCGATTCGGGTGAATTTAGAGTTCAGGAAGAAGAAGTTCGATCGATGCTGACGCTGTTCGCGCAGCTCGGCAAATCGCGAAAAGATCCAAACAGCGGGATGGACGCGACGACATTTCAATCGCGGCTTTCGGCACTTCCGGTGCGAAGCCAAGTGACATTGCAACAGGCGCTGGCGGGACTGGCTGCGCAAGCGCCCAACGAAAAGCCGGATCGGCCGATGCTGTTGAAGCTGGCCGAACACGTAGCGATTCGCTTTGCGCTGGACAGTTACGAGCGCGGAGAACTACGGGTCAACGCGGTGAAACAACTGCTCGATCGAATGAACACGGAAATCGATTCATTGCGGAAAATCCTGCAAACGCAAGAAGAGCAGATGGCGAACGCGGGAATCCAGGTGCAGTCTTACACCGAACTACTGGACCAGGAATTCTGGGAGCGAGTTCCGGAAGAAAACAAAAAGGAAGTTCTGGCTTCGGATGAATCGTGGTGCGTGCCTCCACGAAACATTCGCGCGTTTCTGGAAGAAATGCTGCGGCGCGGGGAATTGAAAGTCGTAAATGAAATTTTGATGAAGTATGCGGGGTGTATCGGGATGGATGCGCCGGAAGCGCGGCGGACCACGGCCATCGGATTGGGCGAGTTGGCGGAATTGTATGGCAGCGGCGACGGAAGCGCGTTGATTGAAGCGATCCGGCGCGTCGGAAATCAACTAGCAATTGAACGCGAACCGGAATTGCAGACGCTGGTGAGCGCGGCGTTCGTGCGACTCAGCCAGGAAGCGGCTTCGAAGCGCTGTTACCCGGCAATGCAGCAGGCGCTGGCATCTTTGGACTCGGTGGAAGCGCAACGGCCGGGTTCATCGCAGAATTTGCGGCCTCGCATCGGCGCGGAGGAACGCATTCCTGAATTCGTGGAAGAGTCGCTGCGCTCGGGGCATGTGGCGGATGGACTGCCGGACATTCTCGCGTTGATGCCGAAAGCGACGATTCACTACGTAACGAACCGGTTTGGGCATTCGGGATTCCGCGAAGACTGCGAACTACTGGCGAATTTGGTGAACGGTCTGGGCGATGAAGCGGTGCAACAACTGGTGGAAACTTTGCGGACTGCGCCAGCCAATGAAGCTGCAGAAGTGATTGGATTGCTGGGGCAACTCGCTCCGGACCTGGTGGCAAAAGTCTTGCCGGTACGGCTTACGCAATGGCCGCGATCAGTGCATGATCGCGTGATTCGGCAGTTATCGTCAGTGCCAGCGGAGCCGCGAGCTTTGCTGTTGCTGGCGATATTCGATTCCTTGGACGTTCTAATCCGGCCATTGGCGCTGGACGAAATCAGCATGACTGGATTCCCTGAATCGATTCCCAAATTGCTGGAAATCGCTTCTAGCGATGCCGGTTCGCCCTACATTCGCTTGAAAGCGGTCGAGGCGTTGGGGCGTTTGCGCGCATCGGCGGCAAATCAGACGCTACAGACAATTTTGGAAGCGCGGCAGGTCTGGCGCTGGCAATACCCATCGGAGCTACGGGTCGCGGCCGCGCAGGCGCTGCTGCGAATCGACCCGATTGTGGCAATGGAAAAGATTTCTGCGGGCGGATTCGACAAGAAAGACTTAGTGCTGGAGCCGATCGACCCTGAGGCGAATAGCTCGGTGTTGCGGCAACGCCGTTACGCGCGGTTGAAATTGAGCCGCAATCTGGTGCTGACGACAACCAACCTGCGCGAGAATTTTCGCTTGACCGTGCCGGAACTGAATTTGGGTGGAGGAATCGGGGCCGGCGAGCGCCACCTGGCTCCAGGAACGCTGTTGACGTTGAAACTGACTCAGGGCGTGCGAACCATCAAAGCGCAGGCGATTGTGCGTGGCGCTAGACCTCAGGCGATGGCCTTTGAATTTGTGGACATGGATTTGGAAGACCGGTCGCGGCTTCGGAAGATATTGCTGGAACTAGGCGGATTGCCACAGGCCGCGAATGTTGCGAGCCGGAGCCGGCGGCGGGGCCGCATTTCCGTTCTGAAGTAATCGGCGGCAAATTCTTATTCCGAAAAATAGCGAATTGGCTTGTTCGAAGGCGTGAACGCGCCTGGAATGTGTCGATTGGCACGTCTTAGGCGAAACCGTTACAATTAGAGTTTGTGTAGTAAGCCCGGAACGATGCTGTGACCGGGCTTCAATGGACAGCGCGCGAGGAAACGGCGAATCACTTCATGGACGTAGCCAAAATAGTTGACAACGTTGTCGCCAAGTTCATAGGAACCAAGCACGAACGCGACATTAAAAAACTTCAGCCGATTGTTCTTGCCATCAATGCCAAGGAGTCCGAGGTTCAGGCGCTTTCCGATGAAGCGCTAAAGATTGAATTTGCGAAACTGCGCGACGAAGTCCTGGAACGTCTGAAGGACGTCGATGCCGCGGATGTAGGTTACCGAGCAGTACTGCAAGCAGCACTGGAACCGGCAATCGTTCCGGCGTTTGCCTTGGCCAGGGAAGCGGGCCGCCGGTTTCTGAACATGCGGCACTTCGACGTGCAACTGATCGGTGGACTGGTACTGCACGACGGAAAAATCGCGGAAATGAAAACCGGCGAAGGGAAGACGCTGGTGGCGACACTTCCCGCGGTGCTCAATTCGCTTGCCGGCCGTGGCGTTCACATCATTACGGTGAACGATTATCTGGCGCGACGCGATGCGGAGTGGATGAGCCCGTTGTATCGAGGGCTGGGAATGTCTGTGGGCGTGATCGTGCACGATCTGGATGACGCGCAACGGCGCGCAGCTTACGCGGCTGACATCACCTACGGCACGAACAACGAGTATGGATTTGATTATCTGCGCGACAACATGAAGTACGACATCACGCACTGCGTGCAGCGCGGGCACCAATTCGCGATCGTCGATGAAGTGGACTCGATCTTGATCGACGAAGCGCGGACGCCGCTGATTATTTCGGGTCCGGCGGAAGAATCGACCGACAAGTATTACCGCATCGACAAGATCATTCCGAAACTGATTCAGGATATCGACTATACGCTGGACGAAAAACATCGCACCGCAACGCTGACGGAAGAAGGCGTCAGTAAGTGCGAGCGATTGTTGGGACTGGGAAATCTGTACGATCCAGCGCACATGGAATTGATTCACCACGTCTATCAGGGATTGCGCGCGCACGCCTTGTACAAGCGTGATGTGGATTACGTAATTAAAGACGGCGAAGTCATCATCGTCGATGAGTTTACGGGCCGCCAGATGCCGGGGCGGCGCTGGTCGGACGGGCTGCACCAGGCCGTTGAAGCAAAAGAAGCTGTGAAGATCGAGCGCGAGAACCAGACGTTGGCGACGATCACTTTCCAGAACTATTTCCGCATGTACAAGAAACTTTCCGGTATGACCGGAACGGCGGAGACGGAAGCGGCGGAATTCGACAAGATTTACAAACTTGACGTGGTGGTGATCCCCACGAACCGGGTACTGATCCGCATTGAAAATCCGGATGTGGTGTACCGCACGGAAAAGGAAAAGTTCGAAGCGGTGGTGAACGGAATCTTGCAGGAAGACAACACCTACGCACATGGCATCAAGCACTTCAACGAACGCGGGCAACCGGTGCTGGTCGGCACGATTTCGATTGAGAAGTCTGAAAGGATTGCGGAGATTTTGAAAAAAGCGGGAGTGCCGCATGAGGTGCTCAACGCCAAGCAACACGAGCGCGAATCACGCATCGTGGCCCAGGCCGGGCGCAAAGGCGCGGTGACCGTTGCGACGAACATGGCCGGACGTGGTACGGATATTCTGTTGGGCGGAAATCCGGAAGCGATGACGCGCGAGTATTTTCTGAAGAACAAGCTGGCGATGCCGTATGCGCAGGCTCCGGCGGTGATCGGTGCAGACGCGCAGAGCCCTGACGGAGCGGTTGCGCCCACCGCTGTTCCCATGGTGCTGTTCCAGCATGAAGGCAAGATTTTTCAGGTGGCGACGGATCAGTGGAAACCGATTTATGAGGAATTCGCCCAGCAATGCAAAGCGGAGCACGACGAAGTGATCGCGCTGGGTGGGTTGCACATTCTCGGAACCGAACGGCACGAAGCACGGCGCATTGACAATCAGTTGCGCGGACGCGCGGGTCGGCAAGGCGATCCGGGGTCCTCACGTTTCTTTCTCTCGCTGGAAGACGACTTGATGCGCATTTTTGGCGGAGAACGCGTGAAGGCGTTGATGTTCCGGCTGGGAATGACGGAGGGCGTGCCCATCGAATCGGGCCTGATTTCGCGGCGCATTGAAACCGCGCAGAAATCTGTGGAAGCGCAAAACTTCGATGCCCGGAAACACTTGCTGGAATACGACGACGTAATGAACAAGCAGCGCGAAACGATCTATGCGATTCGGCGCTCGGCGCTGGAAGGCAAGGATCAACGCGACTACGTGGTGGGAATCGCGGAAGACATCGCAAGGGAACTGGTCGAGACGTATTGCGGGCGCGAACTGCATCCGGGACAGTGGAATACGACCCAGTTTCTGGCAGAAGTGAACAGCGAGTTCGGGATTGACGCAAAAGCGGCGGGCGCCGATCCCGCTACTCTGAATCACGATCAGCTTGCGGACGCAGTTGCCGAAGTTGTCGCGCAAAAATACGCGGAAAAAGAGAAGCAACTGACGCCGGACTTGATGCGCTGGCTGGAACGCAGAATTATTTTGGATGTTGTCGATGGCCAGTGGAAAGATCACTTGCTTTCGCTCGATCACCTGAAAGAGGGGATCGGGCTGCGCGGTTATGGACAAAAAGATCCGCTGGTCGAATTCAAGAAGGAAGCGTTCATTTTGTTTGAAGACATGATGGCGCGCATCGACACGGAAACGGTTCGGTACTTGTACAACGTCCAGGTACAGGTGGACACACAGCAGCCACAGAATCTGCCGGATGGATCGCCTACGCCGGCACCGCAATCGAGCGGTCCGCGGCCAATGGCTGTGGCGGCGAGCGCCGCTGCGCGTGCCTCGGAAGAGACGGCTCCGTTGCCGGCATTTGCGCGAGAAATGGAACGCAAGCAGCAGCGGCAAGAGAAACAGATGCAGTTACAAGCGGGCAATACGGCATCAGAAGCGCCGAAACCGGCCCGTGCGGGAGCGAAGGTCGGCAGAAACGATCCTTGTCCTTGCGGTTCCGGAAAAAAGTACAAGAAATGCCACGGGGTAAACGCATAGTAGAGCTTTTCTGCGGAGGGGCTCCGCTTGCAATTTTTTGCTGTTCGGACTTTTTAGCGCAACGCGAGTAGCGCTGCTACATTGAGGAAAAATGCCACCAGGTCCAGGAACACAACAAATGCCGGAGCGGCAGCCGATACCGGGCGTGAAGAATCTGGTGGCAGTTGCCAGCGGGAAGGGCGGCGTAGGTAAGACGACAGTTGCCGTGAATCTGGCGCTGGCGCTGGTGAAGCTTGGGTTCAAGGTCGGATTGATTGACGCGGACGTGTACGGGCCGAACGTGCCGATCATGTTGGGTACGAATCAGGAACCGCTGGCGACAGCGGACCGAAAAATTATCCCGGTGGATATTGCCGGGCTAAAAATGATCTCGATGGGATTGCTGAATCCCGGCGACAAGCCGATGATCTGGCGCGGGCCGATGCTGCACGGCGTGATCACGCAATTCTTGCGAAGCTGCGAGTGGGGGCAGCTCGATTATTTGATTATCGATTTGCCGCCGGGAACGGGCGATGTGCAGTTGACGCTGATCCAGACGGTCGCGATTTCAGGAGCGGTGGTGGTGACGACGCCGTCGACGGTGGCGTTGGCGGACGTGCGCAAAGCGATTGAAATGTTCCGGCAGGTGAACGTGGAAATTCTGGGCGTCGTGGAGAATATGAGCACGTTCGCGTGTCCGCATTGCGGGAAGCCGGTGGATATTTTTGGTCACGGCGAAGGCACGAAAACGGCGCAAGCGTACGGGGTGCCGGTGTTAGGCGAGATCGAAATCGATCCGCGCATCCGAATCGGCGGCGACACGGGAAGGCCGGTTGCGATATTGGGCGAAGACGCTGCGGCCGCGAGAAGTCTGTTCACCATGGCGCGCGCGGTGGTTGCGCGGCTGGATGCACTCGGTTCTTCGACGCTGGGGCCTGCTGTGCAAATTGACTAGAGTGTCGCAAGCCAAAAACGCGAACTGAACTACTACCGATTTTTCTCGTTCCTTGTCACTCCTTCCCGCGGATGATATCTTTTGAAGACTCGCGGTTTGAGTTTTGGCGCGTTCGTTGATTGCTCCTCTGCACTGCGTCGGTTCTCTATATCGCTTATTTTCAGTAACTTATGCGCGACCGTAACGAAAGCGCGAGCGCGCGAAAGTGAGTTGGCGAAATCGTGCAACGGCAAGCAGACATTCGGTCATATCAGGGAAGGGGGCCGGAGATTGCGGCGTCGGCCTACATCGACCCGGCGTCGGTGATTATCGGGGACGTGGTAATTGGCGAGGATTCGAGCGTTTGGCCGTTGTGCGTGGTGCGCGGTGACGTGAACTACATTCGAATTGGCGCGCGGACGAATATTCAAGACGGTTCGATCCTGCACGTGATGAAGGATGAGTATCCGCTGATTCTTGGCGACGATATTACGGTAGGTCACGCGGTGACATTGCACGGATGCACGATTGAATCGCGCTGCCTGATTGGGATGCGTGCAACGATTTTGAACGGCGTGGTGATAGGAGAAGGAAGCATCGTCGCTGCGGGGACGTTGTTAACGGAGCGGACCGTGATTCCGCCAAGGAGCCTCGTTGTCGGAGCTCCGGGAAGAGTGAAGCGAATGCTGACGGCGATCGATCAGGCGACGATTGACCGGTATGCCGAGCGGTATGTGGATTACAAGAACATTTATCGCGAGGAAGCCACAAAGTGACCGAGGAAGTTCCCAAAAAGGAATCGCGCAAAAGATTACAGGCGATCCGGGGTACTCGCGATCTTTTTCCCCCTGATACGGAATTATGGAATCGCGTTGAGGATAAAGGGCGTGCTGTTTTTACGTCATTCGGATTTGGAGAAATTCGTCCTCCGATATTTGAGCCGACCGAATTGTTTGCGCGAGCGGTGGGTGGCGAGACGGACATCGTTTCGAAGGAGATGTATACCTTTGACGACCGCGACGATAGTCGGGTAAGTCTCCGGCCCGAGGCCACGGCGAGTGTGTGCCGGGCTTACATTGAACATGGAATGCAACAACTGCCGCAGCCGGTGAAGTTGTACTACATGGGGCCGATGTTTCGGCGTGAGCGTCCGCAAAAGGGAAGATATCGCCAGTTCTACCAGATTGGCGCGGAAGTTTTGGGCGGCGGTGATGCGCCGTCGATTGACGCGGAAGTGATTGAAATGGTGATGACGTTTTTCGGTCGCCTGGGGCTGACTGGCGTCGCGCTGGACATCAATTCGATTGGACACAACGCGCCGAATTGCCGACCGAAATATGTGGAGCTGCTGCGCACGAAACTGCTGGAAGCGAAAGACAAGCTGGGCGCGGACAGCCAGCGACGGATCGAGACGAATCCACTGCGTGTTCTGGACTCGAAGTTGGAACACGAGCAGGCAATTATCGCTACATTGCCGCGCATTGCGGATCATCTTTGTGCGGAATGCGAGGCGCACTACGCTTCGCTGAAGAGCGAGTTGGCGTTGCGCGGTGTGGCGTTCAAAGAAAACTGGCGGCTGGTGCGGGGCTTGGACTACTACATGCGCACGACGTTTGAAATTACGGCGCCGGGGTTGGGTTCGCAGAATGCGGTGTGCGGCGGTGGGCGCTATGACGGGCTGGTGGAACTGCTGGGAGGGCCGCCGACAAAAGGCATTGGCTTTGCGATTGGCGAAGACCGGCTGATTCTTTCGTTGCAGGAAGCGGGGAAGGGCGGCACTCGGCAGAGGCGCGACGTGTTCATTGCGTGGATGGGGGAGAAGGCGTACGCCACGGCGGTGAGCGCGGCTAAAACCTTGCGTGGCGAAGGCTTCAGCGTGGAGGTGCCGCCGACGGAACTAAAATTCGGCAAAGCGCTGGAGCGCGCGGACAGGGTCAGCTCGCGCTTCGCGCTGATTCTCGGCGATAATGAGATAGCGGAAGGTTTGTGGACGCTGAAGACGCTGAGCGATGGCTCGCAACAAAAACTGACGGAAACGCAGTTGCTGGAGTTTTTGAAGACTGCGAAAAACTCGCAAGTAATAGACTGAATAGTCGCTGGCAAATTTACGATTGTGCAGTTGATGGTTTTTCTGCGAAAGGGAATCACATCGTGCTGGACTTTCTCGGTAATTTGAAGCGCACACACTATTGCGGAGCGTTGCGAGCGGCAGACGCAGGCAAGCCTGCGATCGTTCTGGGCTGGGTGGCAAAGCGCCGCGACCTGGGCAATCTGCTGTTTCTCGATGTGCGTGATCGCACCGGGATCGTTCAGGTGGTGTTCAACAAGGAGACGCAGCCCGCAGCGCACGCAAAGGCCGAGCAGGCGCGGAGTGAATTCGTGATCGCGGTGGAAGGCGAAGTCCTTAAGCGACAGAAGTCGAATCCGGAACTGGCGACCGGCGAAGTCGAGATCAACGCTACCAAGCTGCACATTCTGAACAATTCGAAGACGCCACCGTTTCCGATAGAAGACCAGATCAATGCGACGGAAGAGACGCGACTGCGTTTCCGCTATCTCGATCTGCGCAGGCCGAAGCCGCACGCGAATCTTGCGCTGCGCCACAAGATTATCCTCGAAATCCGCAAGACCATGGACGAGATGGGGTTCATCGAAGTCGAAACGCCGATGTTGACGCGTTCGACTCCGGAAGGCGCGCGCGACTATCTGGTGCCGAGCCGCGTGCATCACGGGCAATTCTACGCGTTGCCGCAGTCGCCGCAAATTTTCAAACAGATCCTGATGATCGGCGGGCTCGATCGCTATTTTCAGATCGTGAAATGTTTTCGCGACGAAGATTTGCGCGCGGACCGGCAACCGGAGTTCACGCAACTCGACCTGGAAATGTCGTTTCCGACGCAGGCCGATATTTTTCACGTGATCGAGCAGGTGATGGTGCGCGCGTGCGCAGTGGCTGGAATCAAAGCAGAAGCGCCGTTTCCGCACATGCTGTACAAGGACGTGATTCGCAAGTATGGCAGCGACAAGCCGGACATGCGTTTCGGCATGGAGCTGCACGAAGTGACTTCGTGCTTTCCGCCGGAAGCGAAAGAGAAGCTGCAGATAGAAGGCAACGTATTTGCGCTGGCGGCTCCGGGAGCGGCGGGCTATTCGCGCAAGCAGCTGGACGAGCTTACGGAAAAAACGAAAGCTATGGGCGCTCGCGGAGCCTATTTCGTGAAAGTCGCGGCGGAAGGCACGACGTCCACTGTCGAGAAATTGATTGGCGCCGAAAACGTCAAAAAAATGGCGGAGACTTGCGGCGCGAAGACGGGCGATCTTGTGGCTGCCGTTTCGGCGAAAGAAAATATCCAAGGGACAGAATCGGCCGCGCTGCTCGCAGGGCAGTTGCGCTTGCAGCTTGGCGAAGCGCTTGGCGTGATCGACAAGACGCGGTGGAAATTCCTGTGGCTGACGGGATTTCCGTTGTTCGAATGGAGCGAGTCGGAGAAAACGTGGGCGAGCGCGCAGCACCCATTCACCGGTATCGTGGACGAAGATCTAGAGAAACTTGAGTCCGCGCCGTGGGAAGTGCGATCGAAGGGGTACGATCTGGTGCTGAACGGCTACGAATTGGGTTCGGGCAGCATTCGAATTCACCGGCAGGATATTCAAGAGCGGCTGTTCAAGGCGCTGGGGTTGAGCGAAGAGCAGTTGCGCAAGCGGTTTGGGTTTTTCCTAGATGCGCTTACTTTCGGTACGCCGCCGCACGGCGGAATTGCATTAGGAATCGACCGTGTGGTGATGCTGCTGGCCGGAGAAAAATCCATCCGCGAAGTGATCGCGTTCGGAAAGACAACCGCCGCACAGGACTTGATGGCGGAGTCGCCTTCAGATGTAGATAAATTGCAGCTCGACCAATTGGGAATTGCAATCAAGGAGATTGGCAAGGAATAGTCCAGATTGAATGAGTCGCATTCGCATATTACCGGAAGCAGTGGCCAACAAGATTGCGGCGGGCGAGGTGGTGGAGCGCCCGGCGTCGGTCGTCAAGGAGTTGCTGGAAAACGCGCTGGATGCGGGTGCGAAGACCATTCGAATCGAAATTGAAGCAGGCGGCAAGCGGATGATTCGCGTGATCGATGACGGTCACGGAATGACGCACGACGATGCGCTGCTCTCGTTCGAACGGCACGCCACTAGTAAGCTCAAAACTGCGGACGATCTGCTTTCGATTGCGACACTTGGTTTCCGGGGAGAAGCATTACCGACGATCGCCGCGGTGTCGCGATTGCTGCTCGAGACCCGCGATGCAGCGGAAGCAGAAGGCACGCGCATTGAATTTGCGAACGGCAAGCTGATCAGCGTGAAGCCGGCGGGGTTGCCTGCGGGAACCACACTGAGTGTGGCCGATCTTTTTTATTCAGTGCCGGCGAGGCGGAAATTTCTTAAGTCCGATACCACCGAGTTGGGGCACATTGCATCGCTGGTGACGCACTACGCGCTTGCGAATCCCGACAAGCAGTTCGTGCTGTCCACGCCCACACAAACGATTATCGATTGCGCGCCAGCGGAAAAGCTTGCGGACCGCGTTTACCAGTTGTTCGGGCGGCAGGCACTCGATGAACTTGTTGAAATGACCGTCGTCACGACCCCGTTTCGAGCGGCGATCACCGAGCCGGCGCTCGACCCGGAAGAAGAAAAGGCCGCGCTGACCATCAGAGGGTTCACTTCGCGGCCTGAAATTCAGCGCCCGAATGGCAGCGGTATCTACATTTTTGTGAACAAGCGACTGGTGCGGGACAAACTGATCCTGCATGCGATTCACGAAGCCTATCGCAACATCCACCCGCACGCGATTTTTCCGGCGACGCTGCTGTTTCTGGAGATGCCGTACGACGAAGTGGACGTAAACGTGCATCCCAAGAAAATCGAAGTACGGTTTCGGCGTTCGCAATTTGTTCACGATTTCACGCGAGATGCCATCCGGCAGGCCTTGATGAGCGCCAGACCAATTGCGAGCTTCGCCGCCGCTGCGGGCAACGTGCCATCGCAGCAGTCGCTGGCAAATCCTTCGCAATGGACTGGACCGGCTGCGACGCTTACGCCAATAGCGCCTGCGCCGGCAAATTCAGGAATTCCGGACGCGGCGATTCCGCCGATGGAAGAGATTGGATTGGGAAGCGGCGTTAGCTCCGATGGTGGATTTGATCTGTCGTCCGGGCCGATGCAACCGATCGACCAGCGACTTGCGTTCGAACCGGGTTCGTCGTTTGCCGGCGGCGCGCCGTCGATTGCGCCTCCGGCGCCAGTCAGTTCCAACTGGATGCGAAACCTTGCCGGTTCGAAGGGTGAGGCTCCGGCTTCGTTGCCGCATCCGGATCAAATTGCGGATTTGAAGCCATTGGGACAAGTGAGTTCCAGTTTTATCATCGCGGTGAATGGCCAGGGACTGTGGATTGTAGACCAGCATGTGGCGCACGAACGCATTCTGTTCGAACAGCATCTGGAAGCGCGGCGTGCAGGCAAAGTAGAGTCGCAACGGATGCTGATGCCGATGGTGGTGGAGCTCTCGCCACGGCAAATTGTAATTTTCGAAAAGATTGCTGAAGAGCTGACCGCCAACGGCTTCGAAGTGGAACCGATGGGGCCGAAGAGCTTTGCGATTCAATCGATGCCAGCGGGGATTATTTCGAGCGACGCGGAGAAATTGTTGACGGAGATTCTGGACGGAATCGAACGCGAGAGTGCTGCGATTTCGATCGAAACGCTGCAAGCCAAGATTGCTGCTTCCACTGCGTGCCACGCAGCGATCAAGGTAAACATGCCGCTTGAGCAAACCAAGATGGAATGGCTGCTGGCCGAACTTGCGAAAACGGATTGCCCGATGAGCTGCCCGCATGGGCGGCCGGTGGTGCTGCGCTATTCCGTGAAAGAGATTGAACGCGCTTTTCAAAGGATTTGAGGGCGGAGGCGAGTAGCAAGCCGGAAGGCAAGGCTGCTAAACTCTCCGAAGCTTTTTGCTGAAATCGAGAATTTGAAACTGACTACCGACCGCTTATCTTCGAGGTGCTCGTGAGCGATTCGCAGAAAACCGCAATTATTTTTGGACTAGCCAACAAGCGCAGCATCGCTTGGGCGATTGCGCAGAAATTGCAGGAGTCCGGCTGGCGGCTCGGCATCTGCTACCAGAATGAACGGCTGGAGCAGGAAGCGAAGGATTTGATCGCGGATTTGCCGGGCGCAGAAGGATTCATGTGTGATGTTGCGTCGGATGAACAAATCGCGAAACTTTTCGAAAAGCTAAAAGAAAAATATGGGACTTTGCAAGGCATTGTGCACAGCGTCGCGTTTGCTCCTGCCGAAGAATTGAAGGGCGAGTTTGCGAATACCACGCGCGAAGGATTTAGAATCGCACACGACATCAGCGTCTATTCGCTGGTTGCTGTTTCGCGAGCTGCTGCGCCACTGATGAGCGAAGGCGGCAGCATTGTGACCATGTCCTATTTTGGGGCGGAAAAAGTGGTGCCGCGCTACAACGTGATGGGCGTTGCGAAAGCTGCGCTCGAGGCCAGTGTGCGTTATCTTGCGAGCGATTTAGGGCCGAAGGGTATTCGCGTGAATGCAATTTCTGCGGGTCCTATCAAGACGCTTGCCGCGCGTGGTATTTCCAATTTGGGTGAAATGCTAAAGTCTCACGCGGATCGGTCGCCATTGCGGCGAAATGTCGATCCAGCAGAAGTGGGCGGCACCGCCGCATTTTTGTTGTCGTCAGCGGGATCGGGAATTACCGGCGAGACGATTTACGTGGATTGCGGCTATAACATCATGGGTTTTTAGTTGGGCTACCGACGCAAATCTTTGATTCGAAGCAGTAATCCGATTTCGTACCCAGTCGCATGAAAAAACTTACGATCGCTATTGACGGTCCGGCAGGCTCGGGGAAAAGCAGTGTGGCGCGGCGGGTCGCGCAGATGCTGGGCTACCAGTATCTGGACAGTGGAGCGATGTATCGGGCGCTGGCATTGGCGGCTCTTCAGGACGGTGGCATTGCGCTGACCTCCGAACCGGAACTGGAAAATCTCGCACGCGAATCGGATATCGAGCTCCGGCCCGCACCCCCCACTCTGACTGACCCGTGCATTCACAACCGCGTGATTCTGGATGGAGATGACGTAACGCAGGCAATTCGAACCAACGAGGTCGCGCAGGCGGCGTCTCGCGTCGCAACCATTGCCGGAGTTCGAAAGATACTGGTGGCCGCGCAACAAAAACTGGGCGCGGAAGGCGGTGTGGTGATGGAAGGCCGCGACATCGGGACAGTCGTATTTCCGAATGCCGAGCTGAAAATATTTCTGGAAGCTACGCCGGAAGCGCGGGCCGAACGCCGGTGGAAAGAGCATCTAGAAAAGGGCGACAAAGTGGATCTAGCGCATGTGTTGCAAGAGGTTCGCGAGCGCGACAAACGAGACACGGAGCGCAAAGTTTCGCCGCTGGTGCGGGCAGAAGACGCGGTGCTCGTGGACAACACGGCGATGGACGCCGAAGAGACCGCGCGGTTGATCGTGCAGTTAGCGCACGAACGCGAAATTCAATTAAGCAACGTCGCCGGAGGAACCGCCTGATGCGCATTCTTAGGCTCGCCATGCTGGGACTTATACCGAGTTTGTGTGTGCTGCCTTTGCTGGCCACGGCCTATCCTGGAAGTACGGATTCGCAAGCGGCTGCCGAGAAAGAGTTTCGTGCGTATCTGAACGCCGACTGGAAAAGGTGGATGGAGTTCTACCCCGAGTTTGCGACTGCAGTCGGCTATCCCGGGCAAAATCGCCGTTGGTCGGATGATTCTCCAGCGGGCGTTGAGGCGCGGAAGGTTTACCTGGCGGAGAGTCTGAAAAAGCTGAAGACCATTTCGCGCGACGCACTGCCGGCGGCGGATAAATTGAACTACGACATGTACCACGAACTGCTGGAGACCGCGGCGGAAGGGTTGCAATATGGCGACGACCCGATGCCATTTCGCAATGTTGTGCCATCGAATTTGTGGATGCCGTTGACGCAGATGAACGGCGTGCAGCAGGGCGCAGCGGAAACGCTCTCAACGATGCCGCGCAAGTCGGTTGCGGATTACGAAGACATACTTGCACGTATGGAAGCGTTGCCGGAAAGCGTGGGCGAGCAACTGGAACTGCTCAAGACGGGATTGAGCAAAGGCTACGCTCCGCCGAAAATCACGATGCGCGATGTACCGAAACAGATTGCTGATTTGATCCCAGAAGATGCGATGAAAAGCGCGCTACTGGACGCGTTCACGGAGTTTCCGGCGGGTATTTCCGAAGCCGAGCGAGCAAGGCTTACAAATCGCGCGAAAGAACTATACGTTTCGAGCATTCGACCGGCATTCGCTAAATTCCACGATTATGTTGCGAATACTTATGTGCCGGCGTGCCGCGAATCAATCGCAGTAACCGCGCTGCCGAATGGCGCCGCCGCTTATGCGTTTCATGTCCGGTGGCAGACCACAACCAGCCTAACGCCGCAGCAAATACATGAGATCGGGCTGTCAGAAGTGAAGCGCATTCGCGCGGAGATGGACAAAGTTGTCGCGTCCACTGGATTCAAGGGCAGCTTTCACGACTTCACGGAGTTTCTGCGCAACGATCCGCGATTTTATTTCGACAAACCACAAGACCTGGTTAACGCGTACAAGGTGGTGGCGAAATCGATCGATCCGGAGCTGGCGCACGAATTCGGAAAGCTGCCGCGCAATACCTACGGCGTAACGCCGATTCCAGATTTCAAAGCGCCGTCGCAAACCACCGCGTATTACCAGCCGGGCGCTCCGGCTGTTGGCAGGCCAGGCTACTACTTCGTGAACACGTACAATCTGAAAGCACGACCGAAGTGGGAGATGGAAGCGCTGTCGCTGCATGAATCCGTGCCGGGCCATCATCTGCAGATTTCGCTCGGACAGGAGCTGGAGCATGTTCCGGAATTCCGCAAGAACGTGGGTTACTCGGCGTTCGTGGAGGGCTGGGCACTGTACGGCGAAAGTCTCGGCGAAGAACTTGGTCTGTACAAAGATCCGTACTCGAAATTCGGGCAGCTTTCCTACGAGATGTGGCGCGCGGTGCGGCTGGTGGTTGATACCGGAATGCACACAATGGGCTGGAGCCGCGATCAGGCGATTCAATTTTTCAAAGACAACACTGGCAAAACCGATCAGGACATTATCGTTGAAATTGACCGGTACATCGTGTGGCCGGGCCAAGCGCTGGCGTACAAAATCGGGCAGCTAAAAATTCGCGAACTACGGACTGCGTCGGAAAAACAGCTTGGCAACAAATTCGACGTTCGCAAGTTCCACGATGCGGTACTTGAAAATGGCGCGGTCCCGCTGAACGTGCTCGAGCCTTACGTGAAAAACTGGATCTCGGTGCAAGTAGCGCACTGAACGGCAGGCTGTAACCGACTGAAAAACAAAGAAGTAGAGTCCATCTGCAATTTTTTTCTCTGCAGCTCGAAATTTCCGCTTGACAGATTTTCGATTTCCATTTACTTTGCAGTTACCTCAGTTTTTTATCTGCCGGTGTTGCGCAGTCCTGACTGAGAGTGGAGAGCAATGAGTGTCGCCAAATAAACAATCTGACCCAATGTCTTGGTTGGGAAGGCATTCCGGCGACCTGTGCTCTTTCGCTCGAGTCCGATCCTGACAAAATAAGTTGTTTAAATAGAGCTAATTAGCCAACGGCGAGGGAGCCGGGATGGTGAAGTTCACGGTTACTTCGGCTGGTAGGGCCGCAATGGCCTGGGGTTTGAATACCTCAAGACCGTAAACACCAATTCCTCCCGGAATTCTTTCTGTTGGCGACTTGGTAAGTAGCGGTGCTGCTGCGCGCCAAGGACGTGGGTGTGTCAATTCAGTTTGTATGGAATTTTTTGCAAAGGAGATTTTACGAGAAGCTTGTGGCGTGGTGAAGGCATGGGTTAGTTCAGCTCCAACGGTCGAGGGTTCGATCCCCTCCGGCGCCGAATGTCATCCGTAGGTGGCAGAGTAGTGGATTCGTCTCGTGTCGCGAGTTCCCGCCGCAATTTCGCCGGAATGCGAGAAAGTTCACGAGTTTCGGAGTTGATCTTTTGCATGACTCCGAGAGTTGGACGTGGTGTAGGCAAGGGTTACTTCGCCTGTCACGCGGGAGGTCGTGAGTTCGAATCTCACCTGGTCCACAAGTTGTCTGATCGCGTCGCGGTCAGCCGGAGGGCCAGTAGCTCAGAGGATAGAGCGCCTAACGTTCCCTGGCCGTTTGTTCCCGTCCAGCAATTTTGCAAGAGGAAGAAAGGAGGAGCGAAAAGAAATGGCAAAGTCGAACGTATGGAAGCGGATGTTTCCAGTGAAGACGCACGAAGGAGCGGTGGCACAGCGGATCGATCCGCGGCGCGAACTGCGGCGTAGCGTGCTGACATGCATGCTGTGGGAAGACACGTTCTACGAAAAGGGAAGCGATGTGGCGGAACGGATCGCGGAGCTTGTTGCCAGTAACAAGGCCGAAGACGTGGCGGCACTCGCGCGCGAAGCACGCCACCAGATGCACCTTCGCCATGTACCGCTCTTCCTGGTGCGTGAACTTACGCGCCGCAAGGGAGCCGGACGGCTTGTGGCGGAAACGCTTGAGCACGTGATCCAGCGCGCGGACGAACTCAGCGAGTTCGTTGCACTTTACTGGAAGGCGCGCAAGGAACCGCTCTCCGCCGGGGTAAAGCGCGGGCTGGCCGCGGCGTTCACGAAGTTCGACGCCTACCAACTTGCGAAGTACAACCGCGAAAGCACGGTGATGCTGCGCGACGTGCTGTTTCTCTGTCACGCCAAGCCGAAGGACGCGGAACAAGCCGCACTCTGGAAAAGTCTCGTCGAGAACACGCTCGAATCTCCCGATACGTGGGAGGTAGCTCTGTCCGCAGGGAAGGACAAGCGCGAGACCTGGGAGCGGCTGCTGCGTGAAGGGAAGCTCGGCGGAATGGCGGTGCTGCGCAACTTGCGGCTGATGTTGGCCGCGGGAGTTGCGCCCAAGATGATCGCAGAACGGTTGGAGCAGGGCTTGGCCCGCGCTCTACCGTTCCGGTTCATCACGGCGGCGCGTTACGCACCGAAGCTCGAGGAAGCGATAGAGAAGGCGATGCTGAAGGGCATCGCGGGACTCGAAGCGCTTCCGGGAGTGACAGGATTGCTCGTAGACGTATCCGGCTCGATGGATTCGCTGATCGCGAAGAAAGGCGACACCAAGCGGATGGATGCAGCCGCGGGGCTGGCAATCCTGCTTCGCGAAAAGGCCGAAGAATTCGTAGCGGCGACGTTTTCCGACTCGTGCGTTACGGTTGCTCCGCGGCGCGGGTTTGCACTGCGCGATGCGATCGTAAGTTCGCAGGCACACTCCGGAACTTACCTGAAGCGCGCACTGACGGCGCTCAAGTCGTCTCCGGAATGGCAAGACGTCACGCGGCTGATCGTTATTACGGATGAGCAGTCGCACGACGGAATCCTGCCGGCGTGGACGAAGCAGGCCTACGTGATCAACGTTGTTCCATACCAGCATGGAATCAGCTATGGGAACGGCTGGACTCATGTTGACGGATGGAGCGAGCGAGTGATCGACTATATCGCGGCGATTGAGGCTGACGCGGAAGTTATCTCGACCCAATAGAAATGCGCAAGTTCTGCGCGGAAGTCGTGAAAGCGCGGAAGTGAAAACTTTCCGCGCTTTCTGATTTTTCTGGCAGTTGCCAGGAGATAGGAAGTGCCCGCTTGCTGGCCGTCACACTTTGTGCTCTGCGTGGCCGCCCGTTCGAGCGAGTTCCCAAAAGGTGGACGCCCAGTCGGTCGGCTTTTTCCTAGGCCATGACGGTCTGCTACGAGCCGGTCGGCGTCGACATCGAAGCCAAAAATTCGCCGTTGGACTTGGTCTTGGTCAGACGGCTGAGCAACAGCTCCATCGCTTCGACGGTAGAGAGGGGGCTCAGAACCTTGCGAAGGACCCAAACCCGGCTGAGTTCGTCGGGCGGAAGGAGCAATTCGTCCTTACGCGTGCCGGAACGCTGAATGTCGATCGCAGGGAAGACGCGCTTATCGCCGAGACGACGGTCGAGGTAGATTTCCATGTTGCCGGTGCCCTTGAACTCTTCAAAAATTACGTCGTCCATGCGGCTTCCGGTGTCAATCAGCGCGGTGGCGATGATCGTGAGAGAACCGCCTTCTTCGACGTTACGTGCTGCGGCGAAGAAACGGCGCGGGCGCTGAAGGGCGTTGGCATCAATACCGCCCGAGAGCACTTTGCCAGATGGCGGCGTGACGGCGTTGTAGGCGCGTGCAAGGCGCGTGATCGAGTCCAAAAGGACGACTACGTCGCGCTTGTGTTCGACCAGGCGTTTGGCCTTTTCGAGCACCATTTCGGCAACCTGAATGTGGCGCTGCGGCGCTTCGTCGAAGGTGGAACTAATTACTTCGCCCTTAACCGTGCGCTGCATGTCCGTGACTTCTTCCGGGCGTTCGTCGATCAACAAAACGATTAGCGCTACTTCCGGATGATTGGTGGTTACCGAATTGGCGATGGACTGCAACATCATGGTCTTACCGGTGCGGGGAGGCGCGTTGATCAATCCGCGCTGGCCTTTGCCGATTGGATTGAGCAGATCGAGCACACGACCGGTCATGTTTTCTTTGGTCGTTTCCATCTTCAGGCGGCCCTGAGGATAGAGCGGAGTCAAGTTGTCGAAGAAAATCTTGTTACGTGCGACTTCGGGATCTTCAAAATTGACGGCTTCGACTTTGATAAGCGCGAAGTAGCGTTCGCCGTCTTTGGGCGGACGAACCTGCCCGGAAACGGTGTCTCCGGTACGGAGATCGAATTTACGGATCTGCGAAGGCGACACGTAGATGTCGTCCGGGCCCGGCAAATAGTTGTATTCCGGGGCGCGGAGAAAACCGAATCCGTCGGGGAGACATTCGAGCACGCCTTCGGAGAAGATAAGGCCGCTCTTTTCGGTTTGCGCGCGGAGAATCTGGAAGATCAACTCTTGCTTGCGCATGCCGCTCGCGCCGGGAACGTTCAATTCCTTCGCGATTTTCGCCAGGTCGGTGATGTTTTTTTCTTTGAGTTCCGCGAGGCTGATGCTGATTTGATTGTTGCTTTCTGCAGTTTCTTTAGCCATATGTCCTTAACTTCGCAGTATTTGAGTGTTGAAGAGTTCCTGATACAGAGATTATTTTCTCGGGATGGATCGCCATTCCAGCAGCGCACCGGTCTATCTCAGGGTTTGCAAGTACTTCCTGTTTGTTTAAGGGTTTGTAAGACAAACCCTTACCCCTGAAACCCTGTCCGCCAAAAAGGGCAAACCGTGTGATTGGCAACTTTCGTATCCCGCGAGGAATTCCGTCGAACACCCTTGGTGGGAACCTTGGGCAATGCGGGAAACGCTAGTTGGTCAAACTCGAGTCTTTCTCAGGACCGCTCACGAAACCTTCCGCAACCGGCGCGACGGCGGCATGCTCAATCGGAACGATCGGCCGCTCGAGCGCGATCTGCAGAACTTCATCCATGGTTTCGACCAGGTGAACTGTTAGAGTCGCGAGGATCTCCTGCGGGATGTCCGGCAGGTCCTTCTCATTGTCCTTCGGAAGCAGTATCGTACGCAAGCCCATTCGGTGGGCGGCCAGTAATTTTTCCTTTACTCCGCCGATCGGGAGAACCTTGCCGCGAAGGGTGATTTCGCCGGTCATAGCGACGTCGCAGCGGACAGGAATTCTGGTCAGGGCGCTGACGATCGAATTGCAAATGGTGATTCCGGCGGAAGGCCCGTCTTTCGGAATGGCGCCTTCCGGTACGTGCAAGTGGATATCGAGATTGCGGTAGAAATCTTTCGGCAAACCCATTTGCGCGGAGCGCGATCGGATATAGCTCATCGCCGCTTGCGCAGATTCTTGCATCACGTCGCCGAGTTTCCCGGTCAGCGTCAGGCGGCCCTTGCCCTCCATCAGCGTGCATTCCGTGACCAGTACCGTGCCGCCGACTTCCGTCCAAGCCAAGCCGGTGGTCAGTCCGATCTCGTTGTGCTTTTCCAGCCAGAATTCTCGGTATTTCAAAATGCCCAGATATTCGCCGGCATTCGCAGCCGTAATTTCGACCTTAACTTCAGGCCCTTCGGTCACTACCTTGCGAGCCACCTTGCGACCGATGCGTTGAATTTCGCGTTCGAGGCTGCGTACGCCGGCTTCATGGGTGTAGTGCCTAATGATGTGGAGTAATCCATCGTCCTGGAACGTCAGGTTTTCATCGCTGAGCCCAGTAGCTTCGCGAGCGCGTTTCACTAGGAAGCGCTTGGCGATTTCCATCTTTTCCTGCTCGGTGTAACCGGCGAGACGCAAGATTTCCATGCGGTCCTGCAGCGGCTGAGGAATGGTATGTAGAACGTTCGCGGTACAAACGAACATCACCTTGGACAGATCATATTCGACATCGAGATAATGGTCGGTGAAGGAGTGATTCAGTTCCGGGTCCAGAACTTCCATCAACGCCGAGGAAGGATCGCCACGAAAGTCGGTGGACATCTTGTCCACCTCATCCAATACGAAGATTGGATTCACGGTGCCGGCCTTTTTCATCATCTGAATGATCTGGCCGGGCAATGCGCCGATGTAGGTGCGCCGATGGCCGCGAATTTCGGCTTCATCGCGGACTCCGCCGAGCGATACGCGGACGAACTTGCGACCCGTGGCGTGGCCGATAGACATCGCCAAAGAGGTCTTGCCGACGCCCGGCGGGCCGACGAAGCAGAGAATGGAGCCCTTGGGATTCTTCACTAATTGACGAACCGCGAGGAATTCCAAAATGCGGTCCTTGATTTTTTCGAGGCCAAAGTGCTCCTTGTTCAGGATTTCTTCGGCAGCCTTAATGTCGCGAATCTCTTTTGAACGTTTTTTCCAGGGCACAGCCAGCAACCAGTCGAGGTAGTTGCGGCTGACGGTGGACTCGGCGGACATCGGCGGCATCAGTTCAAGCCGCTTCAACTCCGTCATCGCCTTTTCCTGCACTTCCGGCGACATACCCGCTGTTTCGATTTTTTTCTTCAGTTCGTCGAGTTCGCTCTTTTCGCCGCGGCCCAGTTCTTTTTGAATTGCCTTCAATTTTTCGTTGAGGTAGTACTCTTTTTGCGCACGTTCCATCTGCCGCTTTACACGTGTGTTGATGTTGCGATCGACGTTCAGCTTTTCCAGTTCGATCTCGAGAATATCGGAAATGCGTGTGAGTCGCTCCAGCGGGTCCGTCGTTTCAAGCAGGTCCTGCTTTTCGTCAACCGGGAGCTGCAAATTCGCCGCAATCGTGTCGGAGAGCCGCGCCGGATCATCTACTCGGGCGGCCGCGATCATGGTGTCGTAGTTCAGGCTCTGGGAAAGCTTGATAAATTGTTCGTAGAGACCGGTAACTTTTGCGACGAGTTGTTCGACTGAGGGTGATGGCTCAACTCGAGCACCGAGCAAACGAACAGTGGCGCGGAAGAATCCTTCTTCACCGGTAATCGATAGCGCTCTGGCGCGTTCTACGCCTTCAACCAGTACCTTAATATTTCCGTCAGGCAACTTCACGCTTTGCACGATGTTCGCGAGGGTCCCGACTGCGTAAATTTCCTCAGGCTTCGGATCGTCCACCGATGCGTCATGCTGCGTGGACAGAAAAATCTTTTTGTCGCCGGTAAGAGCTTCCTCCAGGGCGCGCACGCTGGCTTCGCGACCGACGATGAACGGCGTCATCTGCTGTGGGAAGATGACCATATCGCGTACGGGCATCATCGGCACGCGCTTCATTTCTTGTTTTTCACGATTAAACATAGGGCCCCTGAAATTCCCCCAGAACCGGCTCAGAACGAGCCGGTAAACTCGGACCTGCTACTTTGCGGCAACTGCTTGGGCCGGAGATCAACCTGCTTTTTCGAGCAAGCTCCAATTAATTTCGTGTCCGCGAACCATCTCGGCCGTTACCACGAAGTCGCGAAGTTTCCGCTGCATCGGAAGGTGATACATCAACTCCAGCATGAGGTCTTCGAGAATCATGCGCAAGCCCCGCGCACCGACCTTGCGCTGAAGCGCCAACTCGGCGACTGTTTCCAGCGCGTCGTCCGTAAAACGCAAACGGACGTTCTCAAACTCGAAGAGACGCTGGTATTGCTTCAACAGTGCGTTCTTCGGTTCAGTCAAAATTTTCATCAGCGCGGATTTGTCGAGGTCGTTCATCACGCCCGCGACCGGCAAGCGTCCGACAAATTCGGGAATCAAGCCGTAGCGGATCAAATCACCCGGCTGCACCTGTTCCAGCAATTCGGTGTTGCGCCGCTGAATCGTCGCGGGAGTAGCGTCGGTGTGAAAACCAAGCGCTCTGGTACCTGCCCGCTTTTCAATAATCTTCTCTAGGCCGACAAATGCTCCTCCGCAAATGAAGAGGATGTTGGTCGTGTCCACCGGAGTAAATTCCTGGTGCGGATGCTTACGGCCGCCTTGAGGCGGAACGTTGGCGACAGTGCCTTCCAGAATCTTGAGCAGTGCCTGCTGCACACCTTCCCCGGAAACATCGCGAGTGATCGACGGGTTCTCGTCTTTCTTTGCGATCTTGTCGATTTCGTCGATGTAAATGATGCCTTGCTGCGCTTTCTGAACGTCGCCGTCGGCGGCCTGAAGCAGCTTCAAGATAATATTCTCTACGTCTTCGCCTACGTAACCGGCTTCGGTTAGTGTGGTTGCATCCACAATCGCGAACGGAACATCAAGCATGCGCGAAAGGGTCTGCGCCAACAAAGTCTTGCCAGTTCCGGTAGGTCCGATCAGCAGAATGTTGGACTTACTGAGTTCCACATCGCCCGGCTGCTTGTTCAGGAAAATACGTTTGTAGTGGTTATAAACGGCAACCGCCAATTTCTTTTTCGAGCGATCCTGGCCGATTACGTAGCCATCGAGAAATTGCTTGATCTCCGGCGGACGGGGAAGCCGTTTGGCTGGGGCGGTGGCCTGTTCGCGCTTTTCGTCTTCGAGAATGGTTTCGCAAACGCTGACGCACTCGTTGCAGATGTAGGCGCGCGGATAGTCAGAAGGCGAGCTGATCAGCTTTTCGACCTGTTCCTGTGTCTTGTGACAGAAGGAACAGCGCAACGGCTCATCTGGGTTGAACTTTTGTTTCACGGGTTTGAAGGCCTCCGCTCTGCCTTGGCTCCGGAAGAGCGCTTCTATTTCATTCTAGGCCGATTTAGCCTCCGTGCCAAAAACAATCCGCGCTCACTACTAACTTTTTGGAACGGCTATCCTGGGCAACAAACCATCTCACTTATGTTTAAAAATGATTTCGTCGATCATGCCGTAGGCCTTGGCCTGTTCCGGATTCATGATGTAGTCCCGCTCGACGTCCTTTTCGATTCTGTCCACCGGCTGACCACTGTGGTTGGACAAAATCTGGTTGATCGTTGTGCGCATCCGCAAAATCTCTTTTGCGTGCAAATCGATATCGGTCGCCTGGCCACCGAGACCGGACATCCATGGCTGGTGAATCAGAACTCGGGCATTCGGTAACGCAAAACGCTTTTTGGGTGCTCCTCCAGCAAGCAAAACGGCTGCGATCGAAGCAGCTTGCCCGACGCAAGTTGTGACCACGTCCGGCTTTACGAATTGCATGGTGTCGTAGATTGCGAATCCAGCGGTGATGGAACCACCCGGAGAATTGATGTAGAGCTGAATATCTTTTTCCGGGTCTTCGGCCTGCAAGAAAAGCATTTGTGCAGTCGCCAGGTTCGCCACGTGATCGTCGATCGGCGTGCCGATGAAGATAATGTGCTCTTTCAATAAGCGCGAGTAAATATCATAGGCCCGTTCGCCGCGGCTGGTCTGTTCAACGACCATCGGAACTAGGGTGGTTCCGTGGTATTCGGGCTCTTCGTGGTTTCTCATTTTGCTCAATTATCCGTGATTTCTGGAAGTGGAATGGTAAGGCTGCAACCGGCTGTGCCTGATTTCGTTACTTGCCTGCTGCCGCAGCCGCGGGCCGAACATTGGCGTTTTGTGCGAGCCAATCGAGAGTTTTATCGCTCCGCAGCTTGGCTTTCATCCTATCCAGCGCTCCTTGCTTTGTCAAACGAGCGCGAATTGCTTCTACCGATTCGCCACTATGGCTCGCGAGATGTTCGAGTTCGTGCTCGACTTCTTCGTCGGTCACGTCGATCTTTTCGTCCGATGCGATGCGGTCAATGATCAACTCGGCTTTGACATCTTCCTTCGCGCGATCTTCCTGGCGCTGGCGCAGGGAAGCCCAGTCAAGATTTACCGCCCGGGGGTCTACTCCTTGCTGTGCCAGGGACCGAACCACGCGTTCCAGACGAACATCCTTTTGATGCTCCACGAGCGATTCCGGTACGGGGAAGTCGTGCAACTTCACTAGTTCAGTGATTACCCGCTCCCGCTGCAAATCTCTTTGCCGGTGATCGCGCTGATGCTCCAGGCTTTCGCGAATTTTGCCCTTTAGCTCATCGAGCGTCGCGGCGTCGCTGACGTCTTTCGCAAAATCATCATTCAGCTCAGGAAGTTTCTTGGTTTTTAGTCCGGTCACGTCTGCGGTGTAGTGATATTTCTTTCCGGCCAGTTTCGCGTCTGGATAGTCGGCCGGATAATCCACGTCAAAGATCTTGTGATCGCCGATATTTGCGCCGAGCAGATTCGTGTTAAAGGGTTCCATCGTTTCTTCGGCGCCTACATGACAGAGAACGCTATCGGCTTGAATAGGCTCGCCACCTTCTTCCGGTGTTCCAGCGAGCTTCAATTGAACGAAGTCGCCGTTTTCGACTGCTCGGCTTTCGACCGGAGCAAAGGTCGCCGCACGTTCGCGCGTTTCTTCGAGTGCTTTTGCTACGTCTTCGTCCGTGACGTCCATTGCGGGCATTTCGATCTCGAGGCCTTTGTATTTTCCGAGCTCGAATTCTGGCAAAACCTCAAACACCGCGCGAAACTTCAGCGGCTGTCCGTCGTTGAAGTCGAGTTTGTCCACTTGCGGCTGCGAAACAGGGCTCAGCTTTTGCTCGGCTACGGCTTTTTCCACCCGCTCGGGAACGAGCGATTGCAAAACTTCACCTTTAATGTCATCCGCGAAGCGCCGCTTGATCAGCGAAATCGGCGCTTTGCCGGGACGAAAACCCGGTACGCGCGCCACTCGCGCAAGCTCTTTGGCCACCTGTTCGGTTTTTTTCGAGACATCTTCCGCAGGGATTTCCAGGTCCAACTCACGTCGGCAAGTTGCTTCAGCCATACCACTATCCTCTTTCCTACTTGATGTCGTCGGGACGCTTGATTCCGTTCAGGGCAAATCAGGAATGACGGGAGAGAAGTACCCTGCAAAACGAACTACAAGTATAAGTTACGCTGCAAGGTCGGTCAATTCATGTGCCGATCGCTCAAATTTGAAATCACCGGAGTAATGACTCAGATTATCTGCCGCCGCCAATTTCCAAGATGGTTCCGGTGACGTAAGAAGCTTCGGCGGAAAGCAGCCATAACACGCCCGCTGCAACTTCTTCGGCCGTTCCGGTTCGCTGCATTGGAACCGATGATTCGAGGCGCCGCAGCCGGTCCGGCGCGCCACTTCGGGCGTGCAGTTCGGTTTCGATCAGCCCGGGAGCGACGGCGTTGACCCGAATACCTTCGCCGGCAACTTCACGTGCCAGCCCGATCGTGAAACTGTTGACTGCTCCTTTGGCAGCGGCATAGTGAACCCATTCTCCGGAGCCGCCGGTCCTGGCTGCGAGTGAAGAAATGTTCACGATAATGCCGCCATTTCCGCCGTGGCGCGTGGACATTCGCCGCACAGCTTCCCGTGCGCAGAAAATTGTACCGGCGATATTCACAGCAAGCGTGCGATTGATTGCGGCGGCGGTAGCGCTTTCGACTCGGGAGAAACCGCCGGTAACACCGGCGTTGTTCACGAGCGCGCGAATTGGGCCGAGATTGCTTTCCGCCGATTGGAATAATCGGATCACCTCCGCTTCGGATGCAACGTCTGCCTGAATCGCAAGACTATTTCCGCCAAGATTCGCCAGCTCTTTTACAACCAGGTCCGCCGCGTTGCGATTTTCGTGAAAATTGACTGCTACGTCCCAACCATTTGCTGCGAGTGCTTTCGCGGTTGCTGCTCCAATGCCTCGGCTTGCGCCGGTGACAATCGCAACCGGCCGATTCTGGCTTTGGTTCATCGGTCTCCATTCGTATTTGCAGTCTGAACGCCCAGTATTTTCGCAGTTCCTACAATATTGGCAATTCCGTCGGCAGCCAAGAGAACTGTTTCGTACAATGATGAACCCGAGTGGAGAACAAACTTGAAAAATTCCGCGGTCCTTTTTGTGCAATGTCCCGATCAAAAGGGACTCGATGCCGCTACTTTTCGGAATGACGGCTACATCGTGCACTTCGAACAGCACCAGGCCGGAGAAGAGCATTTTTAGCTTGCTCGCGTTGCATGGGATTTAGCGGAGTTCAAGTTTCGCTTGAGAACGTGGCGTGAAAATCTTAGGTGCCACTGCGCACTAGGTGACGGAAGTTCTCGACGATGGCCCGATCATCGAACAGGGGGGGCGTTCGGATCTCGCACAAAGATGACCTGGAAGACTTAGTCGAAAAAGGAAGAGACATGGAAAAGCTCCGTGCGGTTCGCTGACCCATCGAAAATCGCATATCGCTTTATTCCAACAAGACTGTAATTTTTGAGTAATTGCCAAACGACGAATCAGTCTGCATTGCAGTAGTCTAGTCGGCGGCGTTGTCGACGCGCTGCATGCCGCGAGTCAGGTCCGCGTGAAGCAGGCGGTGGAAAAGGTGTTCGCCCGCCTCGCGGCGAACGGAAAGACGCCCGGCGAGATAGGCACGCGACGCCAAACCTTTTTGCACTGCGTCGCAAATCTTCACGTCCTCGTCTTGCACCACTTCGCTGACGCGGATGCTTTCGCGATTTCGTACTTCGGCGGCAGGGCCGATATCCGCGAAATAGTAGTCGAAGATTACTGCGCACTTATCTACAGCCAACGGCAGGACCAGATTCGTATCCATCACGCCTTCGTACGCATTGATCATGAAGTTCGGATAGAGCCACAGATAAAATGCTCGGCCCTGACGGGTGTTTGCCACGCTGGCTTCGCTACCCGAATCCGACGATAGCGGGCTCGATTGCAAGCACGCGCGATCGAAGTTCTCGATCCTGTAGCTGGTGTACTCGATTACGCTACTCAATCCTTTATGTGCATGCGGTACGTGATAGCCACCGTCCAGGTAATTGTCCACGTATACTTTCCAGTTGCAGTTCAGCGTGTAAATTCTGCGGTCAAGAAATTTCAGCTTTTCGGTCAGTCGCAAAGGCGCAACAAGCCCAGGCACGCTTGCGAGAAATTCCTGCAAAGGCTCCGCAGTGCCATCCAGATTCACAAACACGAAATTTTCCCAGGTATCGACGGCTACCTGGACCAGGCCGTTTTGCGCGCGATCAAAATCGCATACACCTTCAAACTCCACCATTCCTTTTAACGCACCGTCATTCCCGTAGGTCCATCCGTGATACGGGCATCGGAATTGTTTCGCGCAGCCTTGCGCTTCGGTCACAACCGCGGCGGCGTGATGCCGGCAGACGTTATAAAAAGCGCGAAGCAGTCCATCTTCGCCGCGCGCCACGACAATCGGCTCTTCGCCCAGTTCTATCGTGAAGAATTGCCCTTTGTCTTCCACCTGATCGACACGACCTGCCACTTGCCAGGTGTGCGCAAAAACTTTTTCGCCCTCTAGCCGCGCGATCCGCGGATCGAAATACCACGGCGAAGGAATCGTGGAGGCCTTCTCCAGAGGATCGCTAGGTTGGTAGATGTTCAGGAGTGACGCAACGCTGCGCTCCATGCTTGCTCCTTGGAGAATGACCGGTGGTCCGAGTCGGTACGGTAGAATCTCGACCCGCCTGGCCGCAATTCTAATCGTTCTCTACGGCAATTCAAATCTGAATAAGAAAATTCTCAAGAACAAGGAGAGAGTAAAATCAGGGAGCGAAATTGAAACTTGGTCTCGGGAAAAGGTGAAGCGTTCTGGTGCGGGAGGAGGGACTTGAACCCCCAAGGCCGTAAAGCCGGTAGCTCCTAAGGCTACTGCGTCTGCCAATTCCGCCACTCCCGCGCGGCAAACTCTAAATATACACGGATTCGCGCTGATTCTGATATCGCGCGCGCCATTGCTGGCACAATGGCCAGTTCGAACAGGTAACTGCGGTACGTAGGTACTATAGCCATCGGTTCATCTGTTTGTGATTATCTCCCTGCGACGCGCCGTCGCCGCCCGCTTGGCGAAGCTCGCGTATTTTGCGAGGTTCACGGGCAAAGCTCCCTCCCCTTCTACGGGAAAAAAGAACCTTGGCACCTTTGCTGAACACGCATACTGGCACGACAGCATCAGGAGAATTTCGTCCTGCTGGCAGCAACTCGCAGGAACCTCTCGCGCTGGAAACGACGGTCACCGTCACCGGCGCGCGGCCGAGTGAAGCAGGAAGCAAGCGCGATCTTTTTACTGAAGAGACGAAGACCGTATTGGTATTCGAAAATGGCGCAGTCATTCGATTGTCGGCCGCGGTGGCAGACGGACAGCTGCTTTTTCTTTCGAACAAGAAAACCGGCAAGGAAGTGGTAGCGCAGGCGATTCGCAAGCGCAGCTTCCGTCCGACCAATTGCTATGTGGATCTAGAATTCACAGAGCCATGCCCTGGCTTTTGGGGCGTGGAATTTCCAAAACCCGGAACAGCCGCCAGCGTTGTAAGCGCGGCAAAGAAATTTTCGGACGAAGAAGCCGACGTAGTGGCTCTAACGGCGGCTCCGGCGCCGAGCACGCAGGAAGTCGAACGACTAAAGCACGAAGTTGCTGAACTCCAGGTTCAACTCAAATCATTGCTACAAGCTCCTTCGCCTTCTTCGATACCAGCGATGCGCGCGGGCGCGCCCAACGTTCCACCTCCTCAACCAGGTGAAAAGGCCGCGCTGGAGATCCGGGCCCACATTGCCAAGAAAGAAGTAGAGCAGCAACTCGATGAGTTAATCGCCCAGGAAAAAAAACAGGACCAAGAACAAGCCGAAGCCGGGGCGGCGCAATCCTCGCCGAAAAAGCTGCGAACGAATGCAAACATTACAATTACTGCCGCACCTAAAGAAAACGTCCAGGCAAGTGTTGTGAAGAGATGGATGATTGCCGGGGCTGCCGGTATTTTGCTGGCAGCAGGGATTGGCGGGGCTTATCAATTTGGGCTTCTCGATGGGTTGGGTCAGATCGTAGGCGCTCCCAAGCAACTGCCCCATTCGCCGGCTGGACCGGTCGCGACAATCACTCAGAAGACCGTATCTGCAAAGGCTGCACCGGCTCCGAGCGCATCATCCCCTGAAACTGGGGGGCTAGTTGCGACGGCCCAACCTGATAGCCCTCCGGACACTAGTGGCAAAATTGCGAAAAACGACACCGAAGCGAACGCTCTGGCAAGCTCAGAAACCAAAGACTTGTCTGAAAATGTTGCTCCTGCAAAACCGAGCAGTCTTGCCTCACGCATGGCGGCGTACTTCTCGAATCACAAAACGAGTTCCAAGAAACCGTCGAATGATGGCGATGTTGCGGCATCTTCGGCGACGAGCGATTCGAAGCCTTCTAAAATCGCAACAAATCCGACTTCGACAGACAACGCGGAAGCGAGCAGCGGAATCGGCAACGACGATTTTACCGAGCCTAAGCTCGTCAAGTCGGTCAAGCCGGTGGCGCCCGCCGAGGCAACGAAGAACTATGTGACGGGAAACGTCAACATGGACGCTCTGGTGGACAGCACCGGTCATGTGAAGTCTGTAACGGTGGTGTCTGGTCCAGAAAAGTTGCGTTCAACCGCAATCAGCTCAGTGAAGCAATACGTTTATGAGCCCGCCAGAAAAAGCGGAAAAGCCGTCTCGGCCCACGTACAAGTGAGTCTGCAGTTTTGGTATGAACCCTAGACAATCCACTCAAATCTGAACAAGTAAAATTTTTTCAAAAAGCATCCGTCGACTTGATTGCGAATGCATTAGAGTCCTGCGGTGAGAGGCGGATGCGGTCTCCAATTAGGTTTCGATTCAAGCGTGAGTGTGAATCCGTCGCCCGCAGTCAGCGTTGCGGCTTGTTGCGACCATGAAAGCTCTGCGAAACCGAAATTCTTGAAAAACGAAATCTATCCCGGCAAGTCAATTACTTTCGGTCGTCGCATCATGCAAAGGCCATGTTTCCGCGAACGTACGGAACAAGCCCAGCCGATGTTGACGAGCGAGGGAAAGGTGTTCGGAAGTATGGTGATTTCATGAGATACATAGGGGCGGAACTGCGGTAGTTTATGCTCGCGAAGCAGGTAGTGCGAAAGGTTTGAATGTCTTCAGGGAGAAACCGAAAACATGGCGCTAGTGACAGCAGGAAATACTCAGGTTGCGGCAGGTACCTCGGAAGATCGCACATATCGAGCAGCGCTGATGATGGTCACGACGCTTTTTTTCTTTTGGGGTTTTGTAACCGTACTCAATGACATTCTGGTTCCTCACCTAAAAGCCATCTTCGATCTGAACTACACGAAAGTAATGTTCATTCAGTTTGCGTTCTTCTCCGCATATTTTATTTTCTCGATTCCCGCTTCCAAGGTGATTGACGCGATCGGGTACAAGAAAACCATGGTCGCAGGACTGGTGACTATGGGAATTGGTGCGTTCCTTTTTATTCCGGCAGCGAGCGTTCCATCATATCCACTGTTTCTTGGCGCGCTGATGGTTCTCGCCGCGGGGA
Organism: uncultured Acidobacteriota bacterium; assembly: GCA_963781385.1. GTDB lineage: Bacteria > Acidobacteriota > Terriglobia > Acidiferrales > UBA7541 > Acidiferrum. The sequence goes on from CAWAFN010000003.1 coordinate 280,685, forward strand.
TCACAGCGTTGCAAGTTGCCGCGAATGCCTATGTCACCGTGTTGGGTCCCGCCGAAACTGCTTCAAGCCGCCTGAATCTTGCTCAAGCGTTCAATTCGTTCGGGACAACGATCGGCCCTTATGTTGGCGGGCTTTTCATCCTGAACGCCAATCCGCTCGCTGCCGCATCACTGAAACTTCTCGATCCCGACGGCTTGCAGGCTTATCGGATTCACGAAGCTTCTTCCGTAAAACTTCCGTACACCGTGATCGGACTGGCACTTATTGCTTTCGCAGTGCTGATCGCGATGTTCAAGCTACCTCCGATTCCCGACGCTCAGAAATCCGGCGAAAAAGGGAAAGGGCCGAGCATCTGGCGGTACACGCACGTCGTACTGGGTATGGTTGGAATTTTCGTTTACGTGGGCGCCGAGGTTTCCATCGGCAGTTTCCTGATCAACTACATCAGCAAACCCGAAATCGGAAACATGTCTGAAATCATGGCCGCGAAGTACGTAAGCTATTACTGGGGCGGTGCGATGGTTGGCCGGTTCATCGGTTCGGCGCTGCTGCAAAAAATTAAGACCGGTGCCTTGCTCGGCATTTTTGGATTGGCTGCGGCGATGCTCGTGTGCACCACGATGCTCACCAGCGGACTAGTCGCGATGTGGAGCATCATTCTGGTCGGCTTGTTTAATTCGATCATGTTCCCGAGTATTTTCACGCTTGGGGTGGCGAAGCTTGGCCCGCTTACCGGTGACGGTTCAGCGCTTCTAATCATGGCCATCGTCGGCGGCGCAATACTTCCGGTCGTTCAGGGAGTTATGGCCGATCGCATCGGCATCCACCACGCGTTTATTTTGCCGGTGCTCTGCTACTTCTATATTGTTTACTACGCCTTCCGCGGCTCTCGTCCGGTTGTGCCGGCAGAGGTGGCGCATCCTGTCTAAACCGAGAAATTGAGATGACACACGAGAGCGCGCCTTCGCGTTGGATGATTGGCGTGGACATTGGCGGGACGAAAGTCGCTGCGGGATTCGTCAACGACCGCGGCGAGATGGCTGAATACTTACGCGTGCCGATGAACCCGCGCGGAACGGCCGAAGAAGGCATGTCCGCAGTCACTTCGGCGCTCGACGAATTGCTTGTCGGCCGTCCAGTGGTCCAGAGGCAGGAAATTGCCATGGGCATCTGCGCCCCCGGACCGCTCAATCCTCTAACTGGAATAATACTGAATCCTCCGAACGTGCCCTGCTGGCGCGATTTTCCCCTGAGCGATGAAATTTTTAGGCGATATGGAGTGCGGCCAAAAATAGATAACGACGCCAATGCAGCCGCCCTCGCCGAAACAATTTGGGGCGCAGCTCGTGGATTTCGCAACGTCTTCTACGCCTGCATCGGTACAGGAATCGGCACTGGAATTGTTTTGGAAGGCAAAATATTCCATGGGCGAACCGGGGCGGCTGCGGAAGGCGGACACCTCAGCATCGATTTTCGTGGTCCACGCTGTAATTGCGGAAAACTTGGTTGCATCGAAGTTCTGGCGTCCGGCCCGGCGATTGCAGGAAATGCGAGAGCACGAGTCGCGGCTGACGAAAGAGCCGGTGCGGCTCTCCTTGCGCTCGCAAACGGCGATGCGAGCGCGATTCGAAGCGAAATGGTCGGCCATGCTGCGAGCGTCGGCGATGCGCTGGCACGAGAAATCTTGTCCCAGACGATCGAATACCTCGCGGTCTGGTTGGGAAATGTTGTGGACCTGCTCGAGCCCGACGTCATGATCCTCGGCGGAGGCGTCGCGGAAATGCTTCGTCCGCATTTCGGAGAAATTCAAATGCGCATGAAAAATTGGTGTGTGAACGCGCACTACGCCGAAATTCCGCTCCTGCCCGCGGCCTACGGCGAGAACGCCGGAATCGCCGGCGGCGCCGCCCTCTGCTGTCGCTAGTGTTTTATCGCTGTTACGATTTTTTCGGATTCTGCGGTGGAATTTCCGCGTAACCCGGCGCAACGGTCTTGATGTTCGCGGGAATCGCCGCGTTGACGTCGCCCAGCGACCAGCGAATTCCTCCTGCCAAATGGCTCAGGAAAAACTGGTTTTGCCAGTTTTCCGGGCGGTCACCGATCGCCGTGTAAAAAACGCGGCCTTTTCCATGCATGCGCGCCCACGCGCCCGGATACGACTTGCGCTCATAGCACGGGTTCTTCAGCTTGCTGGTATCGATCGTCAAGAGCACGTGAAGGTCCGGCTGAAAGTCCTTCATCGAATACCATTCTTCGGTGAACGAAATCGGCGATGTTAGGCCTTCTAGTCCCGGGAATTTCGGATCATCAATGATCAAATCCGTCGTCTGCAATCGTGGATCGCTGCCATGGATGATGAATTCTCCGCCAATCATGCGGATGTAAGGATCCGATTTGTCGCCATAAGCCACATAGCGGGAGGAAAGATCCTTCGCGTCCGGTTGCATGTGAAATGTGTCGGTTGCAGCGTGCACTCCGGTGAAACCCATCCCGCTGTGGATAGCATCGAGGAATTTTTGCTTGCCGGCGGCCGACATTGCCGGGTTCTTGTCGGTGCCTTCTTCCGTAAGATCCCCGGTCGTGAAAAATAGCAAGCCTTGAAAGTTGTGAAATTCCGCGGAGTCGAAAATTCTTCCGTCTTTCGAAGTCTGCACGTTGAAGTCGTGCTTTTTGCCCATTTCCGTTACAGCATTTTCCAGGATGCTGGGATTGCCGTCCTTGCGCTTCACCACATCGTGTTCGAACCCAGATGATTTGGTGAACACCAGCAGAGATTTCGGCGAAGCGTTCGCAAATTTAAACGGGACCGCGGTTGCGGCTCCAGCGAGAGCTGCGGTCTTCAGAAATTCACGGCGATTTGCGGCTAGTTTCATGGTGTTCTCCTGGTTTCGAAATCCGTCAGACGTGGCCCTCGGGATGTTCACAAGCTGGAAAAGACGAGAAAACGCGATCCGGCCTCCAGCCCAATTCGCGCATCCCAATTTCAGACGAGTAATAAGCCCCCGTAATCCACTCCTTTAGATCTTCGAAGTGGCCGCGAAAAACTGCGTCTGGCCCTCCGGAAAGCGATTGGCTCGAGATCGAAGTAAGGAACTTCTCCATTTGTTGCGCGTTGAGTTCCCGGATCGGCTTGCCCAGCGACTTCGTGGCCTCGTCATCAAGTGCGGTAAATGATCCGAGAAATTTGTTTCGTTTAACAGTCGTTTCCACGCTGAGGAGCAGATCAACGAAGCGACTCACCAGTGCCTTGGTGGAGCCGGGCAGCACAGCTTCGGCCAGCAAGCGGAACGATTCTTCCTGATTTACGGACAGCACCAGCGGTTTCCAACTCGCGGCGGAAAGTTGAGCTTCGGCCGAATCGGAAAGCTCAAGATTTCGGAGATGCTCCCAAACTGGATGCGCTAGTGAAACGCTAGACAGCGATAGCGCCGGTGCCGCGGCGATCAGCACTCGTGCCAGTTCCCGTCGAGAGATACGACGCGCTGGGTTCCGATTCGGAAGCACTCGGAGGTCGTCGGACAAGGGCATCACAGTTTTGCCAACTCCTTCGGCGCGTGATGTTACCATTCCCCGGGCGAAGAAAGGAATGCGGCAAATGCAAGGTAACGGGAAAAACGCATATGACGTGATCGTGGTTGGTTCAGGTGCTTCTGGCGGCTGGGCCTGCAAACGACTCTCCGAAGCCGGACTGAGAGTCGCTCTGCTCGAAGCAGGGAAGCCGCAGTCGGACGCCAATTTCACCGAGCACAAGCCTGAATTCGAGCTGAAATACCGCAATCGGTCCCGCGAATTGCTCCGCAAGACCCAGCCGATCCAGTCCATCATGGCCTGCGATGAATACAATCGCGACTGGTTCATCAGCGATATCGACGAACCATACACCACGCCGAAAGGTCAGCCTTTCTTGTGGATGGGCCGCACGCGCGTCACGGGCGGGCGCACCAATGTTTGGGGCCGCGTAAGTTTGCGCTTCAGCGACTGGGACTTGAAAGCCGCTTCGCACGATGGCTTCGGCGAAGACTGGCCGCTAAGTTACAAGGATCTCGAACCCTACTACGATCTCGTTGAAAAGTACGTCGGCGTCACCGGAATAGCCGAAGGACTCGAACACTTGCCGGACGGTCAGTTCCAACCGCCCATGCCACTCACCTGCCAGGAAATTCTGGTTCGCAACAAAGTGAAAGAAAAATTCGGGCGGACCTTAACGCTAGCGCGCTCTGCGAACATGACACGTCCGCAAAATGGCCGCGGACCTTGCCATTACTGCGGTCCGTGCGAGCGAGGCTGCGTCACCCACTCATACTTCAATTCGGCGTTTACCACGGTTGCTGACGCGATTCGGACAGGGAACTGCACTCTCATTTCGAACGCTATGGCGTACAAAGTTTTGTTCGATGCAAAGGCCAATCGGGCCACCGGCGTTCTTTATATCGACCGCAACACACGCCAGTCGCGAGAGATGCATGCCCGCGTCGTTGTCCTTTGCGCGCAAACGCAGGAAAGCACACGAATTTTGTTGAACTCCGCAACGCGCGAATTTCCAACTGGCCTTGCAAATTCCAGCGGCGTACTCGGCCATTATCTCACCGCCCACATTCGCAGTGGCGGTGCGAACGGAGAGCTACCATCGTTCGGCGAAAAACCCAGTCTGGGCAAACCAACCAAGCCCGTTGGCATCTATGTTGCGCGATTCCGCAATCTGAAAGGACAGACTCCGCAGAAAGATTATCTCCGCGCCTTCGGCTACGAAGGCGGATCAAGTGTGGATTTCAATTGGCGCGCACCCGGTTTCGGCGAAGGCTACAAAAAAGCTTTGCGAGAGCCTCGCGTCGACTTTGACCTGACCGGCTTCGGCGAAGTCTTGCCGCGTGTTGAGAATCGCGTGGAGATTGATCCGGAAGTGAAGGACATTTTCGGCATTCCCGTGCTGAAAATCTTCATGAAGGACAGCGACAACGAACTCTCCATGATCAAGGATATGGGCGCATCCGCCGGAGAAATGCTTGAAGCAGCAGGCGCAAAGAATATCCGGACGTATGCTCACCCATCCGCTCCGCGGTGGGCCCTGCACGAAGCCGGCACGGCCCGCATGGGAACCGATGCAAAGAAATCCGTATTGAATCAATTTCAGCAAACGCACGACGTCAAGAATCTTTTTGTCCTGGACGCGTCTGGCTTTACTTCAAATCCTTGCCAGAATCCTACGCTCACGATCATGACGCTGTGCGTGCGTTCTTGCGATTACCTGATGGGAGAAATGAAACGCGGGGGAATTTAGCGCGGGGGCTTCTGAAACTCTGCAGACAAAATGGTTCCGGGACCTGGACTCGAACCAGGATACTCAGCTTCAAAGGCTGATGTCCTACCGATTAGACGATCCCGGAACAGCACATAGACAGCACACAAAAGTTTAGCAGAGAGATTTGCATTCGCCCAAACCGCACGGTCGCACCAGTAAGAAACTTGTCAACGGCGCCGTTAGGCGGCTGCTCCAGGATTCTGTTAAACTGAAAAACTTGCGGTAGCGCGTTTTTCTCACGTGCTGCTGCAAATTCGGAGAGGTGGCCGAGCGGTTTAAGGCGCACGCTTGGAAAGCGTGTGTAGGTTAACCCCTACCGTGGGTTCGAATCCCACCCTCTCCGCCATTTTTTCTCTTTTGTTCTCAATCAGTTCGCACGGCTGCGTTTTTCGTGTACCTCTGGCGTCCCCTTCGTCTCGAGGAGCGCAATCGGATCGTGTGCCCAAGTGCGCTTTACATCTGCCTCTGCTTGCTTCTGCCGCTCGCGCACCCAAGGTGCGTAATGCTTCTCGGTGATTCTTACGCTGCTGTGGCTGAGCAGAATCGAAACCCGTTCAAGTGGTACGCCAGCCAACAAAAGTTCGACCGCGAACGTGTCACGAAAACGGTGCGCGTGGCCGTCTGCGAACTTGCTGCCTCTTGCTTCGAGCTGCTTCCGCGCTTCATCGACCGTGATTTTATTCATGCGCGCAAACTGTTTCACCTTCATGCGCTTGAATAGATCGAGTAGACGCCCTTGCCAATCCCCTGTGGCTGTCTGAAGCTTGCTGTTTCCCGTCCAGAACCGATAGCGTTCACTCATCTTCGGGATCGCTTCGAGTTTCTTGACCACAAATTCCGGAAGCGGACAATGAACGTGCGTTCCCTTTTTTTGGGTATAAAGGCGAAGTTTCCCATTCGCGAGGCGATCAACCGAGAACTTACCGCGTCCCCGATCCGCAGCCCGCTGTAACGAAGCAATAGCACCAAGGCTCGCAGCCCGCGAGCGTTTGCCTTCCCAGCAAATTCGCATTCTTCGATCCATTCTGCAACCCGCTGCAGCGGAGCAGCAGCACTAACCTCGATTCAAACTAGCCAGATAAATGGCAAGTTACTTGCCCAGTTATATAAGGCTGGCGTAGTATGGTCACTCCGGACGCGCACAGAAGGGTGGCTCGCGATCCGACTAAGCCACAATCGGTTCCTACAGCATCGGAGGTAGGCCATGGAAACCGACCGCAATCGCCTACCATGGAACATAGAGAAATTAAATTCCCGGTTCCACACGGTGGTACTTAGTCTGCCTGGTGGCCGCGCTGTCCTACCTTGCCCCAAAGCTGGCATCGGCACTGTGGTCACATCCCCAAACGGCTTGGCCGCTTTGGCCAGGATGCGCACTGCTGGTTTCCGTGCTGTTGCTGGTACCGCGGAGTACATGGCCCATAGTCGTCCCCGCAGCCTTTGCGGGGTTTGTTCTCTTCGACGTGCAGGCTGGCGTGTCAACCAGTTCGATCATTTGGTTTATTTTAGCTGATACGGTCCAAGTCCTCACCGCGGCGCTCTGTCTTAGCTATTTCTTTGACGGCGTGCCCCAGCTGAATAGCGTAAAAGCCGTCAGCAAGTATGCTTTCTCGGCGGTGCTGCTCGCACCGTCCGCTGGGGCATTTCTTAGCGCGATTGGCATCCGCGGCGACTATTGGAATAGTTGGAGTATTTCCTTTTTCTCTGAGGTGCTAGCTTTCGCCACTATAACGCCGGCCATCTTGAGCTGGGTTAGCAAAAGGCCCGCGTGGGCGCGAAGATCACGCGCCTACTATTTGGAATTCGCTGCACTGATCGCCGGGTTGGTTATTCTGGGATATATCACCTTCACTCGCTCTGGGAGCAGCAGCGAGCCAGCTCTGCTTTATTCTCTCGTGCCATTTCTACTCTGGGCCGCGCTTGCGTTTCGGATCGAGGGGAGTCAGTAACGCAATGCTTGTAGTTAGCCTCCTGTCGATTTGGGGCGTGGTTCACGGCCGTGGCCCCTTCATCAATGGAGGGCCACTCAGTAGTATGCTGGCGCTCCAGCTATTCTTGATTTTTGCTGTGGTATCTTTCATGGTTTTGGCAGCGCTTGTAGAGGAGCGCAAATGCGGGGGAAGAGGCACTGCGAGAAGGCGAAGAACGTCTACGATTGGCGATGGAGGCCGGCAAGTTAGGGGGATGGGAATGGGACATCAAAAGCCGACGAAATCTCTGGTTCGGCGAGGCGCAGGCACTGCTAGGAATGACGCCCGCCGCACGGTCGGGATCTGTACAAGATTTTTGGGATCGCGTACATCCAGATCATCTCGGCCAGCTGCGGATGGCCATAGACACTGCAAAGCAGAACCACAAGGAGTTCGACCAAGAATTCCGGGTCGTCTGGGCGGACGGGGCCCAGCGCTGGCTGCGATCTCAGGGCAAATTTTTCTATGCGCCCGACGGCGAGCCCACGCGCATGCTTGGTATTTCGAGAGATATTACGGAGCGCAAGCAAGTAGAGCAGGTATTGCGGCAGAGCGAGGCTGAGCTCATGGAAGCCCAGCGCCTAGCTAACGTTGGCAGCTGGTGGTGGGATCCAAAAACCGACACGGTTACATGGTCGAAAGAACTCTATCGAATCGCCGGCATAGATCCCAGCATGCCCGCCGTCAGCTACAAAGATCACTCTAAGCTCTACACTGCTGAAAGTTGGGAGCGGTTGCGGGCAGCGGTGGAAGAAGCGCTGCGCACCGGAACGCCGTACGAATTAGATCTAGAGATGATTCGCAGTGACGGTGCGAGAAGATGGCTGGTCGCACGCGGCGAGGCTCATCGGGATGCCTCGGGCGACGTGGTGCAACTTCGTGGAACGGTGCACGACATCACCGAGCGCAAGCGGGCGGAACACGCGCTGCGAGAAAGCGAGGAGCGGTTACATCTGGCAGTCCGAGCGGGGAGGATGTATGCGTTCGAGTGGGACATGCTGACCGACGTGATCGTGCGACTAGGAGAGTGCGTTGATATTTTCAATTGGATGGAGGACCCAACGTGTGTTACGGGCCGGCAATTAGTCGAGAGAATCCACCCCGAGGACCGCGAGGCATATGCAGTTCTACGAGCTCGCCTTACTCCTGAACAGCCTAACTATAAGACCAGCTATCGGGTGTTACGTCCCGACCGTAGTGTAATTTGGTTAGAAGTAAACGGGCACGCCTTCTTCGACGATCAAGGCAGGATGCTGCGCATCATAGGCATAATGGCGGATATTACCGAGCGTAAATTTGCGGAAGAAGTCTTAGCCAGCGTGAGCCGTAGGCTGATTGAGGCGCAAGAAGAGGAGCGTACCTGGGTTGCGAGAGAACTCCATGACGACATCAATCAGCGAATCGCGCTGTTGGCGAATCAGTTGGAACAATGGGCTCAACACTCTTCCAACTCTGTGGTTGAAGTCACTGATCACATTCGTCGCGCCTGCCAGGATGTCTCCAAATTAGGAACGGACATTCAGGCTCTTTCGCACCGTTTGCACTCCTCAAAACTCGAATATTTGGGCCTCGCGGCGGCAGCCAGGAGTTTCTGCGAAGAGTCGTCCGAACAGCAGAAGGTAGAGATTGAATTCAGCCATGCAGGGATACCGCCCAGCCTACCCAAAGAAATTTCCCTTTGTTTGTTCCGGGTTTTACAGGAAGGTCTGCAGAATGCAGTTAAGCACAGCGGTGAGCGACACTTCAGGGTGGAACTGCATGGAACCTCGAGGGGGATACAACTGACCGTGAATGACCTGGGAGTTGGCTTTGACGAGCAAGACGCCATGAGCCGTCGCGGCCTGGGGCTCATTAGCATGAGGGAAAGAATGCAGTTAGTGGGCGGCGCGTTTTCCATCGAGACGAAACCCGGCGCAGGCACGACGATCCGTGCTCGGGTGCCCTTTATTGCGGAAGAGCATCGTGCCAGCGCGGCCGGATGAGATGAGGTTGGGGAGGTCTCCGCCCTCTATAGGTACTGCACAAGAATCATCCGCAGTCTGTCGAGGACCGAGTACGACGTACACGTTTCAGGCTTTCCCCCAGGCTCCTGGTTAACGCTTGCCTATCTAGGGCTGTGCCAGTTTTCGGGACAAAAACGGTGTATTTTTGTACCTCGTTTGCACGTCAGTTCGGCTTTTGTGGCGCTTTCTTGAGTTCTAGCGGAACGTAGAATCAATAAGTTACGACGTTTCTTCATATGGAGAGAGTCCGAATCCCACCCTCTCCGCCACTTTTCGTTTGGCCGCACCGTTCGAATCTGTACCTCTTTTGTACCCCCTATTATCAGCGGGTCACTCTTAGAAGCATTGCGAACGTCTGCTTCTAGCTGCTCTTGGCGCGAGTGCACCCAAGGGTTGTAATGCTTCTCGGTAACGCGAACACTCTGATGCCCCAATAGAACGGACAACCGTTCGATCGGCACGCCAGCTAAAAGTAATTCCACAGCCGAACGTATCGCGGAAACGATGCGACACTGCATTGCCCATGCCACTTGAGATTCCAGCCAAATCAAATACTTTCTTGATCTGGCCTTGCCAGTCGCAGACGGCCGTTTGACGTTTGCCGTTACCGGTCCAGAAGCAGCGCGTGTCCGTGACGCGAAGAGTGGCTTCCGTACAAACCCTTTCCAGCATGCCTTTGTGTTGTGTTTTCAATGGCTTACGTAGTGCTTTCGTTTAAGCGAAGGTACAGAGAAAAGGTACAGATTTGCAACGCATTGATATTGCACGACTTACGAGGATGGCGACGCTCTCAACGGCATAAGCACGATCTGCAGGGCCGACCCTGCCTCATTCGTTTTTTATTCGCCTACGGGGCTGCTATTGCGTCCGGTGGGCAGTCTGCAGCGATGCTGGATCAAATTCGGGGTAGCCGAGCTCCTCAACTTCGAGCCTGCGAATCGTCTTTGCGGCCTCGGCGATTTCGTAAAGTTCTCCGTTAGGGTTCTCGCGCTGGAGTTGTTCGAGACGTTGGAAGATCGCGGTCTCGCAATCGAGAATGCGCTCTTGGAGTCGTTCTTTTGGAAGGTCGGGACGAATCTGATTGAAGGTTTCACGCCATGAGAGGGACATAGGACACCTCGCATATGGATTCGGCACAACTGCATGAAATTTTAGTAACCTCGAACCTCATGTCAAGTACCAGTTTTCTGTGTACGATAGTGTACATTCACCTGACACCTAACCTGACCTTTTTAATCCCCTAAGCTGGTAGTTCTGACTGTACACACGCCTTATTCCTGAGCGCATCATCATCGCAACTGTTGGCCGGAGCCGCAAATGACACAGAAGCGAATCCTGCTAGTCGATGATTTCCCGCCTATTTTGACTGCCGTTGCGGAACTCCTGCGGGACGAGTTTGCGATCGTGGGAATGGTTTCTGACGGACCAGCGGCCTTGAGGGCCGCTCAAGCGCTGGCGCCCGATATGATCATCACGGATATTTCCATGCCATATATGACGGGTATCGATTTAGCGAAGGAACTTCGGCTGCGCGGCAGCGAAGCCAAGATCATTTTCCTCACAGTCCTGGACGACTCAGCTGTAATGGCGATAGCTGCCGCGGCCGGTGGTTCTGGTTATGTCCTGAAAGCGCGAATGGGCAGTGATTTGCTTCCTGCGATACGAGATTCGCTTTCCGGACGTGTTTTCGTGTCGCGACTTTCAGGATAGCCATTCAGCGAGATCGTACCTGCATTCTTTCGCGCGACCGACGGCTACTTTCCTTCAATCAACTTCGGAATTACATCCCGGCAAGGATGATTCAGATATTCCGGCGTCGTGTTGATAACCTTCCGGCACAGTATGCAACCGGGATAGCCCACACCCTTCCCGCAGGCTGCCACCGACGGTGGATCCACTACGAACATAACCCAATGAGGCCGCTGTATTTCACTTTGAAGATATCGGATGAGTGCTTGCTTCTTCTCAGGATTCAAAATGTTGCTCGGGGTGAGCAACGGGAAGCGACATCATATCACTCCGGCGAAGGCTGTCCCTCTGGCGGGCCCTCTTTGTTTTTGATGCCGTTTTAATGAGTCAGACTAAAGCTGGAAAGCAAGCTCGCGACCTGATTGTAGAGTTCTGGCGGGTTTGTCTTGCTGACAACGACACTAACAAGCTCAGACACCGAACGTGATTTTCGAGCTTCGTCGGGGAAAAACGTAAACAAGATAATCGGGCTTTCTATTTGCAGTTCTCGGAATTTACGGGCGGTCTCAAGCCCGTTTAATCGCGGCATCGACATATCGAGGATTACCAAATCCGGATGCACTTCCGCGACCGTCTCGACCGCTTCCATTCCGTCCTTCGCCTCGCGCACGATTACGCCTTCGAAGTTGGCCTCAAAGTGCTGTCGAAGAATTTTCCGTATCATGTTGTTGTCATCGACAATGAAGATGATTCTAGGCATATCTAAACTGAAAAGGGGCCTGGAACTCTAGAGTTTAGCGCGCCCGGGATCGTAAGAAATATACACAAAAACCCTCATTTTTGCGGAAAAATTTGTCAGCACTCTGGTGGCAATATGAACAGTACCGCCGGACTTAATTGGAATCAGCTTTATCGTCCTTGCACAGCTCCAAGATTGCCGGAATGAGTTCGCCTGAGAGATCGGCCTTGTCGATGAATTTCGTAACGTGCAGCTTTTGAACTAGAATCTTGGTCTCGTCATCCGTGAAAATCGAAATTCCGATCACGTCACACTCATACCCACTTTGTGCGCAAAAATCGAACGCCTTGATTGTTTCGAAATCCTTCAAGTGGATATCCAGAACCACGATTCGCGGTTTCAAGAGCGGGACGAGGCGAATAGTCTCCTCAAATGTTTCGGTTTCTCCGACGATTTCGATATCAGTGTGCAGCGATAAGCGCCCACGAATTGCGCGGCGGATTACCTCAGAGTCGTCAGCTAACAACACTTTGCACGGCATGGTGGCCTCGTGGGGCGGAGCACAAGTCCAATAATCTGAGGCGGCTTGTTGAGCTGATCTTAATCTCACAACGCCTCGGAAAGGTCAACATGCAACGATTTGTCACGCCTTCCAGTACAGGAACGGATTGCCTTTAATAGCTCCTCCGATGCGTTGAACCTCTCCAGAGGCAAGCAATTCCTGTAACGCCTTTTTTCGCTCTAAAGCTAAAAATTGAAAACTCCGAGTGCTCAACTCGCTTTACGTCTGGCGGGGGCCGCCGAGAGCGATTTCAATTTGTCCTGCGCTGGGCCTTTGTACGGGCTGTTGACAGAAGCTGCAGCGGTAAATGCCGCTTTGGCGTCGGGGATTTTCTTCAAATTGATCAGCGCAAAACCCATTCGATAAGCATTTCGCGCAAAGCTGGTGTCGTTCGATTTCAGCAGCGGTGCCGCTGCCTGGAAGTTCTGAACGGCTTGCGTATTATTTTTCTTCTGCAAATTCACTTGGCCCAAAGTGCTGAGCGCCAGTCCCTTTTGCAAAGCGATCTGCTGCTTCCACTGCTCGTCCGTCAGGCCGTCTGGTTTAGGCGCAGAGTCGGCCAGAGTGGCTGCTTTTTGCGCATACGCCTCGGCCTTATCCAACTGTTCGCCTTTTTCTGCGTAATAATCTGACACCAGCAGGAGCATTCCCAGATTGTTTGGATCCTTGGCGAGAACGGCATTCGCAACTTCCAACATCTTTGGCGCGTTCTGCGCTTGCTGGTACGAACTCGCTGCAACTCCCAATGCCGGCACCGCGTAAGGAGAATCCGGGAAAATTTTCGCGAATCGCAACAGCGAGTCCGCGCGCTTCGCGGGATCAGTCATCTGATATGCGCCGTTGTAAACCAATTGTTGAACATACCGAATATTTTCCTGATTGTTCTCCAAAGCGCGCGACTTCTGTTGTTCCCATTGTTCGGCGTTCACGCCGGAAGGAGCCGGCGACGCCTTGTAAGTGGTCAAGATGGTTTGTGCTTTTTCTCCATACGCGAGTAGCTTTTCCGCGTCGCCCTTTTCCGCAGCTGCGCGAACCATGTTCACTCCGTTCTGAAAATTTTCCGGGTCGAGCGCAAACAGCTTGTCGCCGTATTCGAATGCTTTGTCGTACTGCTTCTGCCCCAGGTAGTAGTTCACATATTGTTCGTCCGCGAGAATCGCGGTATCGCCCTGCGCTCCACTGGCGAATTTGTCAATCAGCGCAAGCTTTTGCGCCGGATCCGAAGCCGAATTGATTTCGTTTATCGCCTGATTTGCTTCGGAACTGATCGGGAACGCTTTGCCGATCTGTTGCGCAGCTAGCAGTGTCGGCGCGAGCAAAAAGAAGATTGCAGCGGCAATCCGTAGCAGAGATTTCACAAAGACCTCCCCTAACCACCCGGACCTCTTCGAATCCATCGCCAGCGATTCGTTGTAATTCGAATAAATTAAAAATCGGGTGGACGTTGCGCGCATCATAGTTCCGGGAGCCGGCGGAATCAATGGTGGAAGCGTCAACTTGCTTCGAACCGTCAGGTCTGCCATCTTCGAAGAAGCGGTGCGACGCAAGGAAAGATATGCTCACGACGGTCGAACAGGTACGGCGAATTTTTCGCATCGTAGCAGGATTCACCCTATTGCTCGTCGGAGTGGTCATGCTTGTCACGCCGGGGCCCGGGCTGGCTGGTGATCTTTCTCGGTCTCGGGCTGCTCGCCGCGGAATTTGTCTGGGCGCGCCGTCTGATGGACCGGATGAAGCGCGAAGGTGGCAGGTTCAAGGACACGGTGATGGGCAAGTCGGACGACAAGCCTCCCGAAGCACCGGCAGAGTCGGCTCCGCCGGCGCAAGCTAGCGCGTCAGGGGACGACAAAATCGCATGATTATCGAATGGAAGGGTAAATGGGCGCTGGTCACAGGTGCCAGCGCCGGAATCGGCAAAGCTCTTGCGGAAGAACTCGCGCTCGGTGGCGCAAACCTCGTCCTCACTGCGCGACGCAAAGAACGCCTCGACGCGTTGGCTGTCGATTTAATCGCCAAGCATGGAGTCAGAGTAGAGGTGTTCGTCGCCGACCTTGTGCAGCCTGCTGCGCCTGTCGAAATCTTCCAATTCACGCAATCCAAAAAACTCGAAATCGCACTTTTGGTAAATAACGCCGGATTCGGCCAGTTCGGCGAGCTCCACACGGTCAAAACCGAACGCCTCCTTGAAATGGTTCAGGTTAATTGCTCCGCCGTAGTTCACCTCACGCGACTCTACCTTCCCCAAATGGTCGCCAGGCGAAGCGGCGACGTACTAATAGTCGCTTCCACCGCGTCTTTTCAAGCGGTACCGTATATCTCCACCTACGCTGCGAGCAAAGTTTTTGACTTATACCTGGCCGAAGGTCTTGCCGAAGAAATGAAGCCGCACGGCGTCCGCATATGCGCACTTTGTCCGGGAACCACAACCTCTGAATTTCACGCAGTCGCTGCCCATCCATCCCGTTCCAAGGGGCGCGAGCAGACTGCCGAAACGGTTGCGCAGAACGGACTCAAAGCTCTGGCTGCTGGCAAGAGCTACGTCATCTCCGGCCTGGGCAACTATCTCGGTGCGCACGGCGAGCGGTTGGTTCCGAGACGCTTCGTTACCCGAATCGCTGCCAAGATGTTTCGTCCTACCGACAGTAAATAGGTTTGCACCTGGTCTAAAACACGTCGCTTTCGCTGTTTCTTCGCCAATGCCGGCCCAGCGGGAACTTTTTTACCTACCTGCCGGAATACCCATTGAAGAGCAGCGAGGCGTCTAATCCGAGAGATGAAAATCGTGGAAGAGAAGCCGGAAGCGCTGCTCAAACGCGCAGTTCGGGGCGACGAGCAGGCATTCTTGGTGTTGTACCAACGGCATCAGGCTTCGCTCTATCGCTACGCGCTGCGGATGACTGGTTCGCCGTGGGCAGCGGAAGAAGTGGTTCAGGAAGTTTTTCTCTTGCTCATTCGCGAGCCGCAGAAATATCAGCCTGACCGCGGCGAACTCGGAGCATTTCTTTTCGGAGTTGCGCGTAACCGAGTGATGAAGCATCTGGAGAAAATCCCGCGAGAGGCTTCCTTGGACGTGCTGAATGCGGATGGCAGCGCGTGGCGAGAACCGGAGGATCCGTTGACGCCGATGATGATTGCGGAAAAAAGTGAACGGATTGAACAGGTCAGAGAGGCAGTTCTAGGCTTACCGCCTGAATTTCGAGAAGCGGTTGTCCTATGCGAACTGGAAGAGATGAGCTATGAAGAAGCGGCTCAAGCCTGTGGCTGTCCGGTGGGTACTATTCGGTCGCGTTTGCATCGCGGTCGCGCACTTTTGTTGGCCAAACTTGAACTTTTGCGCGACGTTCCTCGCCGCGCAAGTGCTGGTGCGAAGTAGTTTGAAAACTTTGAAGTCCGTCTTGTAGCAGAAAGAAGGCAGTGGAAATGATGAATTGCGAAGAGTTCGAACTGCGGGGTCTTGATCTTGACCGTGCGGATGCCGACCCGGAAGAGGCTGCCGAAGCCGCGGATCACGCCAATCGCTGCTCGCGCTGCAGCGGATTACTGGAGTCCTGGCGCGAAGTGAAGGGTGATTTGCGACTGCTGCGCGAGTCCACGCGAACCGAATCGGCTCCGATGCGAGTTGAAATGCGCTTGAAGCAGGAATTGCGCACCCGCCGCGAAGCGAAGGTGCCTCGCAGCACCATGGCAATTGCAGGTTGGGCGCTGGCCGCTGCTGCAGTCCTGGCGGTAAGCGTTGGATGGGTGCGATTCCATTCAACGGTTTCAATACAAGATCCGACTGCTACTGCTGGGTCTAATACCGCCTTGAGTGCCGACGATGCGCTCCTCGCCGCCGATTACGACACTGGCGAATTTTCCGAGCTACCGGGAAGCCTTCCTTCCGAATCCGGTGATCAGTCTGTTTTGCAGGTTCGCATGCAGCGTAGCGCCTTGAGCCGTTTCGGATTGCCGGTGGATCCTGACGGCGCTTCGGATTTTGTGAGTGTCGATTTTCTGGTTGGCGAAGACGGACAACCGCAAGCAGTTCGCCTTCATCAGGACACGCAGGTCGCTTCAGTTACGCAGTGAGAATTGCGAAATTTGACGGGAGAGAAGAGGAGACGCGGGAATGAACATGAAGTCACGATGGATTTGTAGTTTGAGCGCGGCGCTGCTGTTATCGTTCGCCGCGAGTGCCCAGGAAGCCGGACCGGGACCGGACTCTGTTCCTCCGCCCCCGGGGCATGGCCCCATGCACGGCCCGGGTTTCGGGTTTGGCGATCGCATGGAGTTATTGGGAATTGGCGGTCCGCACGGCGGAAAAGTAGTCACCGGCGCTCCGTTTACGGCGACTGCCGTTTCTGAAACCACGCACAAGCTCGCCGATGGAACGACCATTTCCAGAAAATCACAAACAATTCTCTATCGCGATGCGCAAGGCCGTTTTCGCAAGGATGTGACCATGTCCGGAGTCGGTCCTGTCGCGGCCAGCGGCACTCCCAAAACTGTCATCGTCATTCAGGATCCCGTCGCGGCAACCGGCTACGTTCTCATGCCCGATCAAAAAGTCGCGCGGAAATTTCCTGAGCGTCCGAAAGGTACTCCTGACGCGAACACTGCCGAGCCGAGCGACAAGAAATGGCATGGCGGTCCCGACAACGATCCCAACGTGAAAAAAGATTCACTCGGCACGCAAACGATCAATGGCGTTGCCGCAACTGGCACTCGCTATACCCGTACCATCCCTGCCGGCCAGATCGGAAACGACAAGCCGCTCACCGTCATTCGCGAAGAGTGGTATTCGACTGACTTGCAGATTCTCGTACAGAGCAAGCGCACCGATCCGTTTGAAGGCGAAACGGTCTACAACGTGACCAACATTCAGCGCAACGCGCCAAGCGCAGCGCTCTTCTCGGTTCCTGCGGACTATACGGTGAAAGACGCTCCGGGTCCCGGAGGTCCGCGCCGCGGCCATCATCCGGGTGGCACGCCTGCTGTGCCTCCAGCCGACGCGCCAAGTATGTAGTTCGAACAAACGCTCTTCTCTCCTGAAGACAGTGCGCCCTTTTCTTCTTCTGTTGCCAGAAACAGAAGAGAAGAGGGCGTACTTGTTTTGTTTTCGATTCTTGTTTGGCAGTTACGCGACATTCACAACTCGTCAAACATTTGTCGCCGAAACGGGAGTATGCTCTGCGCATGCCCGTGGATGAAAAGAAGCTCGCCGACGATTTGCGAAAAGAAGGATTTCGTCACACCTACGTCTGGCAAGATGGTCCGAACGCGCACTATGCCGAGCACACGCACAACGAAGAAACCGCGCACATCATTCTGAGCGGTGAAATGACGCTTACCATGAACGGTGAATCGAGAACATTTTGTGCCGGCGAACGGTGCGACGTTCCGGCGCTTGCCGCGCACTCGGCTCACATGGGGCCGCGTGGCTGCCGCTATCTGATTGGCGAGCGCTAGTCGCTATTCCAAGGAGCGGTCGAGCAGTTCCATCACGTGCAGAACTTGTTGGCCGGTCTTGTGGAGTTCGGCGCCTGCACGCATCTGCAACAGACAACCCGGGTTGGCGGTCACAATCGTTTCCGCCTTGGTGCGCGCTGCATTCTTCATTTTCTCTGCCAGCAGTTCCAGCGAAGCCTCGGTCTGCGTGATGTTGTAAACGCCAGCCGACCCACAGCAGATATCTGAATACGGCAGCTCCACAAACTGAAGTCCAGGAATCGCGCGCAGCAGAGTTCGCGGCGCTTCTCGAACCTTTTGGCCGTGCAGCAGATGGCACGAATCCTGATACGTCACGCGCGATTCGAACGGCTTCAGCGGCGCGACCATTCCAAGTGACGCGAGAAACTCTGTGACATCCTTTACGCGAGATTCGAACGCGTGGGCGAGTTCATATTCCGGCTCGTCCGGCGTGAAAAGGTGCGAATACTCCTTCAGAGTTGAGCCGCATCCGGCTGCGTTTGTGATGATCGCATCGCAGTCATCGCTGGCGAACGCCTGCAAATTCTTGCGAGCCAACTCGCGCGCCGTTTCCCGTAGCCCCGAGTGGGAAGCCAGCGCTCCGCAACAGGTCTGCGCTTCGGGAACCACCACCTCACATCCATTCGCAGTCAGCACCCGAACGGTCGCCTCATTCAGAGCCGAAAATGCCACCTGTGCGACGCATCCGCCGAAAAATGCCACACGCGCTCGCCGCTCCCCGGTCGCCGGAAAAGTTGTGCCAAGCCTCCGAAAAAAGAATTCGCGATCGATGCGTGGCAACAGCGCTTCGCGTTCGGCCAGTCCAAAAACTTTCAACACTCCGGACTTCCTCGCAAGCGTTTGCAGTCCCGAACGTTGATAGAGCCGCAGTAGCCGTGCCGCGAACGCAATCCGTCCCGGATATGGCAACAGTTGCCTGTATGCGAACGATCTGGCAATTCGTGAAAAGAGCGGTCGCTTATATTCGCGTTCGATCCGCGCCCTCGCAAATTCCACGAGTTTTCCGTACTCCACTCCCGATGGGCACGCCGTCTCGCACGCACGGCAATCCAAACATTTATCAATGTGATCGACGAAAGTAGCGCCCACGGGCGCTTCGCCATTTTCCACGCGAATCATCTGCTGGATTCGCCCACGCGGCGAATCTGCTTCCCCGTGCCACAACCTGTACGTCGGGCAATGATTCAAGCACAGCCCGCAGTGCACGCATCGCGCGTAGTCTTCATATATAGGATGCAAGCCCGGAATAGCACGAAGTTCGGTCACAAATTTACAGGCCTCCCACGAACCTTCCGCGCGCGAACACTCCACTTGGATCGAACGCCTTCTTCACGCGCTGCTGCAAATCTTTGTTTTGGTTCGCGTGCGCCCAAACGTCCAGTTCCTGTTTCCATTCGCTCGGGCAGAAAAGAATCGAAGCGTTGAATTCCAGCTTCCCTCGCAATGAGCCAATACTTCTCCAGAAATATGCGATCGGCTGCAGCGCCGATTCATCGCCATCTCGCGGCAGCAGTGCCACGTAAAGTATCGAGCCGCTGCGCACCAGCACCGGCGCCGGCATCCATGAGGAATTCGCGAAACTGCGTATTGCGCGCAATAAATCCGCAATCTGCGATGGCAGCGCCGCGAAGCGCAACACCACCGCGCGTTTCGCCGCGTTACGCATTGCACCAGGTGCTTCCCGCAAAATCTCGAGCATCGCCAGAAACTGCGAATCGTTCACCGTCGTCGCATTCTGCGCCGAGGCGTCTCGCGCCAGGCACGCCAACTCTCTGGAGTACCGTTCGCACACTTCGCTCGTGCCTTCAAATCCCACGCACACCGTCCAAGCATCGGTGTTGAGCCGCAGCGAAGCGACCGGAGATTTTTCCTGCAAGAATAGTTTTGCGAATTCAGGCGAAAGCACTTCCAGTAGCGCGGGTGTCAAAGGAGATGCCGCAATCGTTTTCAGAAAGCCCAAGGCCCCCGACTCATCAGCAAACGACGCAAGAAATCCTCGCCTCGATGGCTGCAAAGGAAAAGTCCGGAAATTCAGCCGTGTAATTACTCCCAGTGTGCCCAGCCCGCCATTCATCAACTTATGAAAGTCGTAGCCAGTGACGTTTTTCACCACGCGGCCGCCGCTTTTCGCCAGCGCTCCGCTTCCATCCACAAATTCCGCGCCAATCAAAAAATCCCGCGCGGTTCCGTAAAAATGCCGCAAAGGAGAATCGAGACCCGCCGCAATCGCTCCGCTCACCGTTGCGCGCTCAAAGAACGGAATTGCCAAGGGCAAGAATTGATTTTCCTTCTCAAGAATCACCGCAAGCTCCGCCAGCTTCGTTCCCGCATTCACGCTGATTGTCAGATCGCCCGCATCGTAGTGCGCCACGCCCGTCAAGCGCGTCATATCTAGTGCAATGTCGTATCGCGCTGGCGGAGTACCGATCCCGAGCGAACTTCGCGCGCCGCTAGCCACGACTACTAGCTTCTCTTGCAACGCAATTCGAACTACCTCCGCCGCTTGCTCAGCGTTTTCCGGTTGCACCACGACTAAGGGAACGCTTCCATCCACCTCGTATTCCGCACGCGCGTCGGTTCGAACATACGCTTCGCCTGCTGCGCGCTCCAGTTGCGCGGCTATCGAATCTGAAATCGCCGGGCTCACGCGTGTCCCTCGCTCGGTGCGGCAGCCGCCACTGGCGCATGCATCGGATTGCTTCGAACACGCGTTTCCCCGCAGCCTTTCCCCATCGGGAAAATTTTTCCCGGGTTAAGCAGCCCCGTCGGATTGAACTGGTTGTGCACCCGCCGCATCAAGGCAAAGTCCGCCTCCGAAAAAATCAGCGTCATCAACTCGTTTTTTTCCATTCCGACGCCGTGCTCGCCCGTCAGCGATCCACCGATCTCCACGCAATACTTCACAATGTCGCCCGATGCCTGCACCGCTCGTTCGAACTGCGCGCGGTCGCGTGGATCAAACAGCACCAGCGGATGCAAATTCCCGTCGCCCGCATGAAAAATATTCCCGATCTGCAATCCATACTCTTTGCCAATGGCGGTTACGCGTCGCAATGCCTGCGGCAATTTTGATCGCGGAATGACCGCATCGAGCACGTAATTACTCGGGGCCAGTCTTCCGAGCGCGCCAAACGCCGTTTTCCGGCCCTTCCACAATAATTCGCGTTCCGTGTTGTCCTTCGCCGTTCGAACTTCCCGCGCGCCGTGAAGTTTGCAAACCTCTTCGATCGCCAGCGATTGCCCGGCCACCGCCTCTGCGATCCCTTCAATCTCGATTAGCAGCACCGCGCCGCAATCTCTGGGAAATCCCGCATGCACATAGTCTTCCACCGCGGACAGCGTCCATCCGTCCAGCATTTCACACGCTGCTGGTGTAATCGCTCGCGCCGTCAGGTCCGTGACCGTTTCCGTCGTGTCGTCAACTGTTTCGAAAATCGCCAACAGAGTTTTCACGGCTTCCGGTTTCTTCGAAAGCTTCGCCGTAATCTCCGTCACCAGCGAAAGCGTACCTTCGCTTCCCACCAGCAGCCCGCACAAATCGTATCCGACCGAATCGCCCAGCTTTCCGCCAATGCGCGTAATTTCGCCGTCCGGCAACACCAATTCGAGCCCGGTCACGTGATTGGTGGTCACGCCATATGCCAGCGTGTGCGGCCCGCCGGAATTTTCTGAAACGTTACCGCCAATCGTGCACGACTTTTGGCTCGACGGATCCGGAGCGAAGTACAGTCCAAGGTGCTCCACCGCTCGCGTTAGATCGAAATTCACCACTCCTGGCTGCACTATCGCCCGGCGATTTTCTTCATCAATCTCCAGAATCTGATTCATACGCGCGAACGCGATCATGATCCCGCCACCGCGCGCGATAGCTCCTCCTGAAAGCCCGGTACCGGCACCGCGTCCCACAATCGGTATGTCGTGCTTTACGGCAAGTTTCACAATCCGCGAGACTTCCGCCGTGGTCGTCGGAAATACCACCACCTCTGGCCGCGCTCGATCCACCGACCCGTCGTACTCGTACATCGCCAGCTCCTCGGGACTCGACAGCACGCTCCGCGGACCTACGATGGATTGAAGTTCGGAATGGACGCTTGGCTGCATGGTGAGTTCATTACTTCGCCTGACACAGCAACTATAGTGAGTCTTGCGCCGCGCACGCAACGTCTCCCGCGCACGCTGGCCGAGCCTGTGCTAATTTACTGGCTTCCCCCAAATCGAGGAGTCCATGCCCAAGGCCAAAGTTTTTGTCACGCACTCCCTGTACCCCGATTCGCAAGCGCTCCTGCAAGCGCACTGCGATTGCGAATTCTGGACGAAACCCGACCGGCCGCCTCACGAAGAATTTGCTCGCCGCCTGAAAGACAAAGAGGGCCTGGTCTGCATGTTGACCGAGCGTGTCGGCGAGGACGTCCTGCGCGCGGCGCCAAAACTGCGCATCATCTCGAACGTCGCTGTCGGCTATGACAACGTGGACGTCCAGGCCTGCACCAAACGCGGCGTCGTCGTTACCAACACTCCCGGCGTTCTTGACGAAACCACCGCGGACTTCGCATTTGCATTGCTTCTCGCCGTCGCACGCCGGGTTGTCGAAGCCGATCAATATGTACGTGCAGGCAACTGGAAGGGCTGGAGCTTCGATCTTTTCTCCGGCACCGATGTTTGGGGAAAAACAATCGGCATCGTCGGATTTGGTCGCATCGGTCAAGCAGTCGCTCGGCGCGCTCTCGGCTTCGGCATGAAAGTCATTTACAACAGCCACAAACGCGTCGCCGAAAATATTGAAAAAGAGCTTCACGCCGAACATCGCAGCCTCGACGCGCTTCTCGCCGAGTCCGATTTTGTTACTTTACACGTTCCACTCACCGCCGATACGCGCCAACTCATCGACGCCCCCAAGTTTTTCCGCATGAAGCCCACTGCCTTCCTCATCAACACCTCGCGCGGGCCGATCGTTGACGAAGCCGCACTCGTTCACGCGCTTGAAGCCAACAAGATCGCCGGCGCAGGATTGGACGTTTTCGAACAGGAACCCTTCGTTCATCCTGGTTTGAAGCGGACCAATGTCGTCCTCGCGCCTCATCTTGGCTCCGCGTCGACAGAAACTCGCGCACGCATGGCGCTACTTGCAGCGCAAAATGCCGTTACATTTTTCCAGGGCCAACGCGCAGCCAACATGCTGAATCCCGAAGTTCTCAAGACCACTTGAAGGCTTGCGAGCACTGAGATGATTGACGGCAAGCAACTCGCTCGACGAATTTTTCAGCGAACCATCGATGCGCTGAATGTTGGCGAATCTCTTTCGCGCTGTCTTGCTTGCGCCGACGGAAAGTTGATTTGCGGCGGCCGCCAGTACGAACTTAAAAATTTTTCCGACTTTCGCATCATCGCGCTTGGCAAGGCTGCTCACGGCATGCTGAGCGGTCTGCTCGCCATTCTTCCGAGCGGTATCCGTTTCCGCGCAATCGTCTCAGCTCCGACCTCGCCCCACGCCCCGCACCCGCAAGCGCAGTATTTCGTCGGCGGACACCCTACTCCCAACGAGCAGAGTCTCCTGGCCGCTAAAGCGGCTCTCGAACTTCTCAAGAACTGTTCCGATCAGACCCTGGTGTTGGTTCTCTTATCCGGTGGTGGCTCGGCTCTAATGGAGTTGCCTCTCCCGTCGGCGGTTTCTCTTGAAGACGTTCAAAAATTAAATCGTGTACTGGTCACCTGCGGCGCCTCGATCGAAGAGATCAATACGGTTCGCAAACACGTGTCTGCAGTCAAAGGCGGGAGACTTGCCGCAGTTGCGGCTCCTGCCACCGTCCTTACGCTCGCGATCAGTGACGTCCCGTTTGGCAAAGAGTCCGCCCTGGCATCGGGTCCGACCTTGCCCGACCCCACCACCTGCGCGGACGCCGTTCGAATACTTGAAAAATACAAACTGAGGACGCAGATTCCGGTCGCACTTGCCAAATGCATCGACGACGGCCACATGTCGGAAACCCCCAAGCGCGCTCACCGCGCATTTGAGCGCTCGCAATTCGAGCTGGTCCTCGGCATGCACGAACTGTTTCACACCGCTCACCGCATCGCCGAATCGCAAGACTGCATGGCATTTTGCGACAACTCAACGGACGATTGGCCCGTTCAAGAGGCGGCAGAATCTCTGCTTGCGCAGCTCGCGGATTTGCGCTGCGCCAATCCGCGCCAAGCGGTTGCGCTCATCGCCGATGGCGAACTCAGTTCTACGGTTACGGGCGATGGACTCGGAGGCCGCAACTCCGCTTTCGTTCTCTCATGTGTGGAACAGATTGCCGGAAAGGGAATTGCCGTGCTGAGCGCCGGCACGGACGGAATTGATGGTAACAGCCCCGCAGCAGGCGCCGTCGCGGATGGTCAAACTCTCGCGCGTTCCCAATCTGCCGGTCTCGATTGGAAAGTTTCTCTCCGTCAGAGCGACTCATTCCGTTTCTTCGATTCGCTTGGCGATGCTGTGGTCACCGGGCCTACCGGAAACAATCTGCGGGATATTCGCCTGTTGATCGCCCTCCCGGCGTTCGGCTCAGTCACGTAGTCCGAGCAGCACACAAAGTTTCACTATAAAAAAAGCGCTCCAGGGAGCGCCTTTTCTACTTCCTGTTGTGGCCTGGCTATTTTTTCGGCGGCAGCCGATCTTCAATTGTCTTCAACCGGTCATTCATGGTTTGCAACATTTTTTCCAGTCGCTCCAGGCGGGCCGCAACACCTTCTTCGCCAGCTCCGGATTCCGCTGCTTCAGCGGATTCGCCTGGCTTCGCCGGTCCCTTCTTCAGCTTTGCAATCTGCCCTTTGATCATCGGCGCCATTTCAATGCTCAGATCGTTGCTCTTCAACAATCCTTCCAGCGCAGGAATCGCCGATGCATCGCCCCGCTCGCCCAATGCGAAAATTGCCGAAAAGCGCAGCGGAGCGCGCGATTCGGACAAGTATCCCGCAATCTGCTGTGTGATCTGTGTATCGCCTTTCTGCAGACGGGCCAGGCTTGAGATTGCTGCCTGCCGCGTATCAATTGGCTTGCCAACGACTACCCATTCTTTAAGGGTGGGAACCGCTTTGTCGTCGCCCAGCGGGCCCATCGCACGCAGCGCAGCATTCCGAATGAAGTTGTCCGGCGATTCGCTGGCCACTGCCGTGTTCAAAGTGGCAAGCGCGTTGGGAGCTTTCATCTTGCCGAGTGCCTGTAAAGCCGCGCCGCGAGCCCGGAACGACTTGTCGTCTTTCGCCACGGCGTCAAGCTTCGCCGCCACTTCCGGGTTATCCCTAAAGTTCCCGAGCGCCGCCACGATTCGATTGCGTACCCACGGCTCCGTTGTCGTGTCCAGTGCTCCCAACAATTGTTTCGCTGCCGCGGGAGTTTTGCGTTCTCCCAAGGCATCCGCCGCCGTTGCGCGCACGCCCCACGCCTTGTCGTTGCGCACCACGTCACCAAGCGTCGCATCAACATCAGCGTCATCCTTCAATTTTGAGAGGGCCAATACGGCATCGCCGCGGTCCGCCAGCTCGTTCGCCTGTTTTACTTGATACAGCCACTCTTTCTTTTCCTTGTGAAATTCCGCTGTCTTCAGAACATGTCCGCCCTTGTCAAACAGCACCATCGTTGGCGCGCCGTCGGCCGGCACAGCGAACGCTTCTTCCGCTTTCGAGACGGTGATCGGATACGTCTTCGCTCCCGATGCCGTTGTTACTTCCACTTCGATCGGAATGCGAAACAGTCCTACGCGCCCTTCCAGCTTCTGCGTCTGCTTTACCTTTAGCGTCACTTGATGCTTCGCATCGTCATACGCATAGCTCAAATCGAATTTCGGAGCGCCCGCGCCGTACACCCACTGCGCAAAAAATTGATCTACGTTGGTGTGCGTCTCTTCTTCAATCGCCCTTACTAGATCCGCAGTCACCACGTTTTTCCCGCGATTTACCTCCAGATAGTGTTTCAGTCCGCGGTAGAACGCATCCTCTCCCAGTTGGTGTCGCAGCATATCCAACACCAGTCCGCCCTTGCCGTACGCATTTCCGTCGAACTCGCTCGAATCGTCGAAGTCGTGCCGTACGATCGGTTTCAGCCAGAGATTCGATTGTTCAAACCAATCCTGAATGTTTGTCCAACGTTCGTACTCTGATTGATCTTTGGGAAAATAGCTCTCGCTCCACATCGTCTCCAGAAACGTTGCGAAGCCTTCGTTCAGCCAGATATTTCCCCAGTCCTTGCACGTCACTAGATCGCCGAACCATTGGTGGCCAAGCTCATGCGAAATCAGCGGATCCTGACCCGTTGTATATTCCGGCGCCAGCGTGGGGTGAACCAGCGACGAACTCGTATTCGTCGTTGCGCTGGAATTTTCCATGCCGCCCGCGACGAAATCGTCCACCATCACTTGCGCATACTTTTCCCACGGGTAGTCCACGCCAAGTTTCTTGCTGAACAGCTCCATCATCTGCGGCGTGCGGCTGTAGTTAATTTTTAGCCGGTCTCCACGCCCTTTAGGCGCGTAATACGTCACCGGCTTCCCGCGCCAGGTATCTTTCACTTCATCGAGCTCACCGGCCACCACTGTGATCAAATACGTCGAACTTGGCAGCGCCTCTTGCCAGGTCCACGTCTTCATTCCGTTGCCCGCGTCCTTCACGCCGATCAGTTTTCCGTTCGCGACGTTATCCCACGTCGCCGGCACCGTCAAAATTGTTTCTGTCGTTAGCCGGTCATTCGGATAGTCGTACGTCGGCAGGTAGTAGCGAGTGTCTTCCGATTCGCCCTGGGTCCAGATTTGTTTTGGCCGGTCAGGGTAATCCTTGTCAGGCAAGATGAAATAGATACCCTTCTTGGTCTTGCCCGTGTACTTGATCTCAACTTCGAACTTCGTCCCGGCCTTGGTCTTTTCGCCCAGCGGCACGATCAACTTTGTCTCGCTGGTCTCGAACTGGATAGCCTTCTTGTTCAGCGTCACGGACTCGATCGTCAGTCCTACCGAATCGAACGCCAGCATGCTGGTGTTGTCCTTCAAAATCGAAATTGAATGCGTAACGTCCCCGATTATCTTCTTCTGCTCGGTATCGAACTTCAGCACAATCTTGGAGTGCTGCAAATCGTAGTCGCGGCTTCGAGCAAATGGCTCGTCGGCCCGCGCCATGGCACCCAACATCATTGTTGCCAGCGAGATTGCTGCTAGTCTTCTCCAACTCGTCGAGGCGCGCTTCGACCATCCACTCTCGTGTACTGTCTTCATTCCAGCTTTCTCCTGAATTCAACGATTTGTAGATTCAACGATTGTGCCGGATCGTATGCCCTGCCGCTTCCAGCACGTCCGTGGCTTTTCGTAAATCCAATTCCGATATCAGCAAATAATCCGTGTCGTACGTGGAAACCGCAAAAATACTGATCTCCGCGTTTGCCAATGGTCCTGCAACCGACGCCAGTACTCCCGTCAATGTAAAGGCCAGCGTCCCTTCAATCTGCAGCAACCGCCGGTTCTTTTCCGCGTGAACATTACCCGGCACCTGCGATTCCTTGCACACCACCGACAATTCGATTGCGGTCCTCGTGATTGAAACAAATCCGGGACCGCCGGCCCATTCCGGTATCGGCGCCACTGCTTCCAAACGTCCAATTGCGTACAACTCCGGATGAACCACAATCGTGAGCTGGTGACTCATTTCACCGCAACCTGCACTTCTATTTGTTCTGAGAGGAAAAGCCTCTGAGGTTCGGTCTAGATCAAGCTCCTCACAATTCCCCCATCCACAGAAATCGACGTTCCGTTTACGTAGCCTGCTCGTTCCGATACAAGAAAAGTGACCACAGCCGCAAACTCTTCTGGCGTTCCCAATCGCCCCGCTGGTATTTGCTTCTGCCAATCAGCGACTACTTCTTCCGATGAAACGCCTCGCCGTAGCGCGACCATCCTCGCCAGTTCGCCGATGCGATCCGTCGCAGTGTAGCCCGGACACACATTATTTGCGGTGATACCGTACGCAGCGTACTCGTTCGCCAACGTGCGTACAAGCCCAGTCACGCCTGCACGAATCGAATTCGACAGAAGCATTCCGTCAACGGGTTGTTTCACAGTGTAAGACGTAATTGTGACAAATCTGCCCCATCGCTGCGCCTTCATTCGGGGCAGCGCTTCTCGTGCAAAAAATATCGTGCTCATCAAAAGCAGGTCAATTGCGGCGTGCCAGTCTTCTGTTTCCGTTTCACTGAATAACTTAGACGGCGGCCCGCCGGAATTGGTAACGCAAATATCCACTCGTCCAAACTGTTCGCAAATCCTTGCAAAGAATGCCTTTACTTGTATTTCACTACGCACGTCCACAACGTCGGCCAAAACCTCCGCTCCCGTGGCTTCGCGAATTTGCTCGGCCGCAACCTCGATCTGTTCTCGATTCCTTGAACAAATCGCAACTCGTGCTCCTTCTTTCGCCAGTTCCGTCGCGATTGCCAGGCCCAGTCCCTTGCTTGCTGCTGCGACTACGGCCACACGTCCCTTGATTCCTAGATCCACCGTTCAACCTCCAGGAAAGATGGCACACCTGATCGATTAGGCTCGCAATGCTCGCTTGCCTCTTCCCCCAGTGTCAACCCATGGCTGTCTAACCGGCATCTCTATCCGACGGACTTTATTCCGGCCAGACCATTTGCCCTTGCCATCGTCTAACTTCAACAAGGTACGGAACCTTTCGTTGTTCCGCCACGTATCTCCTTGTGTCGGGGTTAATCGAAGCGGGGGCTTTACGTATGTCGAGCAATTCCAATGGTTTAACGAACGGTACAAACGGGAAGGCCAGCAAGAAGCGGCGCCGCCGCATTATCTGGGGTGCCATCGCGCTCGTCGTAGCTGTTGGGTGCGGGATTCGGCGTGAAGGCTGCTCTCAGCCCTAGCCATGAAATCGATCCGGCCAAGCTCGCCAACGTCGAGCGTGGCGATTTGGCTCGCGTCGTTGTTGCTACCGGCAAAATCCAGCCGCTCTCCAAAGCGGAAATAAAATCCAAAGCCAGCGGTATCGTAAAAAAGATTTTTGTGGACTATGGCGATCGCGTCAAAACCGGCCAGATTCTTGCCGAACTCGATAAAATTCAGCTTGAAGCCGTCGTTCGCGAATCTCGCGCCAATCTCGAAGCCGCTACTGCCGCCAAGGAATCCGCGCAAGCTTCTCTCGAACGCAACAAAGTTGACGCCGAAGGCCCCGATGTCCCATTTCTGAAGTTGAATATGGACCGCGCGAACCAGATGCTCAAAGAAGGCGTTATGTCCAAGAGCGTGGTCGAAGACGCGCAGAAAAATTATCAACTGGCCCTGAACAAACAAATGAGCGCGCAGCGCAATCTTGCAGTTTCCCGCGCGGAAATCGCCAAAGCCGAAGCCCAGCAGGCTCAAGCCCAGGCTTCGCTCGACAACGCTCTCGAAGATCTGCGCAATTCCACCATCGTCAGCCCCATTGACGGCCTGGTACTCTCCCGCGACGTCAACGTCGGCGACGCCGTGAGTTCCATTCTTATTCTCGGCTCGCAGGCCACGCCGATCATGACGCTCGGCGACGTCAGCGAAGTTTATGTTCAGGGTAAAGTCGACGAGTCCGACATCGGCAAGGTCTATTTGAACCAGCCGGCTCGCATCGTGGTCGAATCCTTCAAGGACAAGAAATTCGAAGGCAAAGTCACCAAGATCTCTCCGCAGGGAAAAGAGAAAGACAACGTCACCACCTTTGAAGTCCGCGTCTCCATCTCCAATCCCGGTGGCGAACTCAAAGCCAACATGAGCGCCAACGCCGAAATCCTGCTCGAAGAAAAGAAAAACGTCCTGATGGCTCCCGAAGGCGCGCTGATTTACGACAAGGACCGTAAAGCGCAGGTCGAGATTCCCGACACCAAGGGCCCTAACGGAAAGAAGAAAGTCGACGTCAAACTCGGCATTTCCAACGGCGTCAAAACGGAAATCCTCGCCGGATTGAACGAGAAACAGCAAGTCATCCTGCAATAGGAGCGCACTGTGTCTTTCACTGACCTTCTGCGCGACACGCTGGCCACACTTTGGGCTCACAAACGCCGCACGCTTCTCACCATGTTCGGTATCGCGTGGGGAATTATTTCCATCACTGTGATGATCGCTGCGGGCGAAGGCTTGGGCGACGGCATCCAGAAGAATCAGCAAACTTTCGGTAAGGACGTCATGATCGTTTTTGCCGGACGCACCAGCATGCAAGCTGGCGGCTCTCGCGCCGGCAGAGCAGTGCACTGGTTCGAGGATGATTACGTGCAAGTCGCGGCAGAATCCCCGGCCTGCAAGTACACCATGCCCGAACTTGGCAACGATGCTCAAGTGCGTACGCTTTATAACAGCGGCACCATCCCGGTTGTTGGAGCGCTTCCGCCCTTCAGTGAAATCCGCAGCGTTGCACCTGCCGAAGGCCGCTTTTATAACTACGAAGACAACGAAAACGCGCGCAATGTTGCTTTCCTTGGCAGCGACACCAAAAAGCAACTATTCGCCGACCATGAAGCCTTGGGCCAGACCATCTGGATGAACGGCATCCCCTACACCGTGATCGGCGTCATGAAATCGAAGGACCAGAATTCCAGTTACGACGGTTTCGACACCAGAAAAATCTTTATCCCCTTCAACGCCATGCGTCGTGATTTTCCGAACAAGCCTCCCGCTGTCGAGCACACCGTTGACCGCCTGCTGATTGCACCCTGGTCGCTCGAAACACACAAAGATTGCGTTCGCCAACTCCGCCGCACGCTTGCTCGCTTGCATAACTTCGATCCGCGCGACGAGGAAGCCGCCAGCATCTGGGATACCGTGAAAAACGCTGAAGCTAATCGCATGATCATCGTCGGCATGGAAGTCTTTATGGGATGCGTTGGCGTCGCTACGCTGTTTCTCGGCGGCCTCAGCGTCATGAATGTCATGCTTGTCAGCGTCCGCGAGCGCACCCGCGAAATCGGCGTTCGCATGGCTTTGGGCGCTACGCGCAAATCCATTCTTCGCCAATTTTTCCTGGAAACCATTTTTGTCGTCTGCCTAAGCGGCGGAGTCGGCCTGGTTCTTTCTTACGGTTTTTGCGCTCTTGTGAATCTTCTGCCTATGCCGCCCTTTTTCTCAGGAATGCTCACCAACTGGCGCATCGGTGCGATGTCCGTATTCTTGTTGGCGCTCATCGCTCTTCTCTCTGCGCTGTACCCGGCGAATCGTGCCGCGTCCGTCGATCCCATTGAAGCCCTTCGCTTCGAGGCAGGTGGCTGAAAATGTTTACTGAAATCTTCAAGCAAGCCTGGACCGCACTCGGCCGCAACCCCGTCCGCAGCTTTCTCACCATGTCCGGCATCTCTTGGGGCATTGTCGCGGTGACTCTGCTTCTCAGTTATGGCGCCGGTTTCCGCAGTGTGCTGATGTACACTTTCGAAGTTTTTGGCAAAGGCGCGGTCATCGCCTGGCCCGGCACCACCAGCGAACAAGCTGGCGGCGAACGCGCTGGCAAACCGGTCCGCTTCGAGGCCGAAGACGCCGAGTGGGTGAAAGCTCAATCGCCTCTGATCCGTCGTGTCACTCGCGAAACGGTGCGCTTCCAAGGCGTCGCCCACGAGGAACGCGTAAAGGATGCGGCAGTCCGCGGCGTTTATCCGGAATATGGCGAAATGCGCAATGAAGTCCCCACCGACGGCCGCTGGATTACCCCTGAAGACATAGCCGAGCGCCGCCGCGTCGTTTTTCTCGGTTCCGAGCTGCGCAAGAAACTTTTCAGCGGCGAACCCGCTCTCGGTGAAATGGTTCGCATCAAAGGTGTACCCTTCACCGTCATCGGCTCCATGGACCGCAAATTTTCCGATAGCTGCTACTTCAACTGCGACGACGAATCCGCTTTTATCCCGTACACCGCGGCCGGCGATTTGTGGGACACCAAATATTCCAGCGTCATGGTTTGGGAACCCATCGCTCCAGGATTCGAAGCCGCCGCGATGACCCAGTTCCGCGCCGCCATCGCCAGCCGCCAGCGATTCTCTCCTTCGGACAAACGCGCCATTACCATGTTCGGCCGTGAAGAATTTAAGCCGGTGATGGAAGGCATCACCATCGGTATCGAAGCTCTCATGTTCATGATTGGCGCCATGACGCTTGGCATCGGCGGCGTCGGCGTGATGAACATCATGCTGGTATCTGTCGAAGAGCGCGTCCGCGAAATCGGACTTCGTCGCGCCATTGGCGCCAAGAAGTCTCACATCCGTTGGCAATTTCTGCTCGAAGCCCTGGTCATGACCATCGCTGCAGGCGCAATCGGAATGCTCCTCGCCTGGGGGCTCACGGCGTTTATCGGCACTCTGCCATTTCTTGGTCCCGCCTACGAAGACGAAACCGGCAAAGTCGACATCCACCTCACGCTCTCTCTGATGACCATGTTCCTTTCCAGCGTCATTCTGGTCATCGTCGGAGTCATCAGCGGCTGGCTCCCAGCGATGCAAGCCGCCAAACTCGACCCCGTTGAAGCCCTGCGCTACGAATAGCTAGTGCGCGTACAGGGAGCACACAAATCTGTCCGTGCGCTTTTCTATCATCTAAATGCGTGCTGCCACACTGGCTTACCAGCGCTAGATCCGACGTCGTCAATCCGAGCGAAGCAGGCTCGTTTTCTGCTTTCCGTCTCAATCCTGCGGGACGGTCGGCCTGCAAAGAGAGGAATCGCTCTGCCCCGACGGAACTCCTGCTATACTGCCGCACCAACGGACACCGCAATTAGGATCCTCGTACTCAGCCCAGGAGATTCACGATGCCACTCTCACGCAAGCTGTCGATTGTGGGCTCTTACTCTTTGTTGTTCTGCGTCATCGCCGCAATTCCTGTATTTGCTCAGGACTCCGCCGGCCACAAACGCTTCACCAACAAAGACGTCATCGAATTGGTGAAAATGGGCCTTTCCGAAGACGTCGTCATCGCCAAGATTCGCAGCGCCGGCGCAGGCGACACCAGCTCGGTCAGCTTTGACACCAGCGTCGAAGCTCTCAAAACCCTCAAGGAAGCCAACGTCCCCGACTCTGTCATCAAAGTTATGATTAATCCCACTCCGCCGCCCGCCGCTATCGTCGCTGGTGCCAGCCCTATGACCATCGACCCCAACCTCCCGCCTCCCGAAGTCGGCGTTTATTGGAAAGATGGCCTCAAATTCATATTGGTGCACGGCCAAACTCTCACCAACGCCAAAGCTGGCGGCAAGGCGGGCAGTTTTTTCACTAATGGCATGCGCAATCAACATTGGGACGCCACGATCGAAGGCCCCGTCTCAAAAAACGTTATTAAGGAACGCCGCCCGACTTTTTACGTTTATGTTCCCGATGGAGCCGACGCCTCGGACTACGTCCTAATCATCCTGAACAAGAAAAGCGATCACCGTGAATTCCAGATCGGCTCGTTCGGCGGAATCACCGGAGGCAAGTCCGGCGTCAAGAAAGACAAGGAACTCGGATTCCACGCCGAACATCTTGCGATACGAATTTACAGAATCACGTTAGACACCGAACTCAAGCCCGGCGAGTATGCTTTCTTTATGGGTACGGGCCAGGGCAACACCATGGCCGGCGCGCACGGTGGCAATCGCTCCGGCGGCGCGGCAGCCGGCCGCGTCTGGGATTTCTCGGTCCCTGAATAGCGCACAAGTGGAGCCGGGTACCTACCGTTGTGGGCGCGATGACGATAGTCCCGGAATTCACCGAGCTCGGCATGAATATACGTGCGGTAGCTACAATGTGGCAGAAGGATCAATAACAAATCTTAATCCGGCTCCCACTCTCGGACCGGCGCGCCAGTCTTTTTACGGTAAACGGAATTCAATTTGCACCGTTAGGAATTGAAATTGCAGTCAAAGGGTAATTCTTCTCAGCACTCAATCACATTCAACGCCAATCCACCGAGTGAGGTCTCTTTATATCGCGACTGCATATCCATACCCGTCTGATACATGGTCTCAATCACTTGATCCAGCGAAACCTTGTGCTCGCTGCCTTCGCGCAACGCAATCCGGCAAGCATTGATTGCTTTCACCGACCCCATCGCGTTCCTCTCGATGCACGGAATCTGCACCAGCCCGCCAATCGGATCGCATGTCATTCCCAAGTTGTGTTCCATACCGATTTCCGCGGCGTACTCGATCTGCCCGTTCACGCCTCCTTGCGCCGCCACCAATCCGCCCGCCGCCATCGAACACGCCACGCCCACTTCTCCTTGGCATCCAACTTCCGCGCCGCTGATCGACGCATTCTCTTTGTACAAAACTCCGATCACGCTCGCCGTCAAAAAATATCGCAGCAGTCCCGCTTCATCCGCGCCGGGCACAAATTGCATGTAGTACCGCGCCACCGCCGGAATAATTCCCGCCGCTCCGTTCGTCGGCGCCGTCACCACGCGTCCGCCGGCGGCGTTTTCTTCATTCACCGCCATCGCGTACACATTCACCCAATCCATCGGCGCCAGCGGATCGCCGCTCCCGCTCTCTCCCAATTTTTTTGCCAGCCGCGGAGCTCGCCGCCGCACATTCAATCCGCCCGGCAAAATGCCTTCCGTCTGCAACCCGCGATCCATGCAGCCCTGCATCACGCTCCAGATTCGCTGCACGTACTCGCGAATCTCCGCTTCCGTGTGCCACGCTTTTTCGTTTTCCAGAGCAATTTCCCACACCGCCAGCTCGCGTTCCGCTCCAATCGCCAACAATTCTGCTGCGCTGGTAAACGGATACTTCACGGGAGCTTTTGCGTTCGCGCCTGCCGCTTCGCCGTGCTTCAAAATAAAGCCCCCGCCAATCGAGTAGTACACGTCCTCCTTCAACACCGCGCCAGAGACATCGAATGCGCGATACAGCATCCCGTTTGAATGAAAGGGAAGTGTCTTGTCTTTGTGAAATAGCAAGTCCGTCGCTTCGTCGAATGCAATTCTTTGCGTTCCCGCCAGTTCCTGACTTTTTGCCGCTCGGATCGCCGTCAATTTCGGTTCGATACTCTCCGGAGCGATTTTCTCCGGCAACTCGCCGCTCAATCCCAATAGCACCGCCCGGTCCGTTCCGTGCCCGTACCCCGTCAGCGCCAGCGACCCATACAGATGCACTTCTACTCGCGTCGTTTTTGCCAACAAATCGCTGTCCCGCAAGCTGGCTGCAAACGTCGCAGCCGCTCGCATCGGTCCCATCGTGTGCGAACTCGATGGCCCAATTCCAATCTTGAAAATCTCAAACAGACTCGTCTTCACGCTCGTCGCCTCACGCTGCCCTGCACAGTTACGATGCTACGCCCTTGCGAAGCGCAACAACAACGCAGCCTTCCCGCAAATTGCTCCTCAATCACTGCCGCCCTCACTCGCCACCCTCGGCGTTTCCCCTCCGCGATGTTCCAGCGTAGAATCACGCCAACGTTTCGCATCATTAGCCGTACCGATTTCCTTTGGAGGAATTTGTGCCGACTCTAAAAGTCGCACGCGTTTTCGCGCTCGCAGCGTTTTCCGCGTCCGCAATTCCGTTGCTTGCCGCACAAGAACCAGCCGGCGCCCGCCAAATGTTTGACGGCACCATGCTTCCTGACGTCGAAGTCAAGACCATGGAAAACAGCGAAAACCTGTTCCCCACGCGCACGGTCGAGCACCAAGGAAAAATCCGCGAACTTCCTCCGTCGGCGAAACAGCTAAACAATATTGTCTTTCAAAGCGGCGGCAAGAATTACGACCTCTTCGACTATCTCGCGCTCAATCGAGTTGCCGGTCTGCTGATCCTCAAAAACGGTCAAATCGTTCGCGAAGACTACGAACTTGGCATCGGTGCCAAAACTCGCTGGCCTTCGTTCTCTATGGGCAAGTCCGTCGTCTCCACGCTCATCGGCGCCGCGCTTCAGGACGGCGCCATCTCCAGCATTGACGATCCCATTAGCAAATACGTCCCCTCACTGAAAACTGGCGCCTACGAAGGCGTCACTGTTCGCAACATGCTCCAGATGGCCTCCGGTGTGAAGTGGGACGAAACCTACACTGATCCAAAATCCGACCGGCGCAAAGTCCTCGATCTGCAGTTGCAGTTCAAGCCCGGCCTGATTCTTCAATATATGAACGCACGTCCCCGCGCCGGCGCACCGGGTTCGATCTGGAACTACAGCACCGGAGACACGTTTGTCGTCGGTGCGATGCTCGAAGGCGCAACGAAAAGACCGCTTGCTACTTACCTGACGGAAAAAATCTGGTCGCGTTGGGGAATGGAATGCGACGCCAAGTGGTGGCTCGAATCGCCGAATGGAATGGGTCTCGGAGGTGGCGGCATCGAAGCCACCATGCGCGACTTCGGCCGCTTCGGCCTCTTCGTGCTGGCCGACGGTGTAATCGACGGACAGCGCCTCGTGCCGGAAAAATGGTTCGCCGATGCCGGCTCACCAAAAATCATCGGTGGCAAAACTGAAGACTACGGCTATCTCTGGTGGACCTTCCCCAATTCCGATCCCATCCACGACGGCGCATTCCAGGCCATCGGCATCTTCGGCCAGCACATGTACATCAACAAAAAAGAAAATCTCGTCATCGTCGTACTCAGCGCACGTCCCAAACCTACGGGTTCAGCCGTCATCGACGACTCCGCCTTCTTCGCCGCCGTCGCCAAAGCCTTGCAATAATACCCAGGGCAAAGTTTGCATCCGTGTACTCGCTCTAACGATCGATTGCCTGATTGTGTCGATTGCTTGGTACTACTCCGTGCTAGTCTGGGGACATCCTGGATCCCTAGATAGCTTTTCGAATATCCGCAGAAGCAGGGGACAAAGTTGTCTCCGGAAACCCGGCATTGCCGAAGCGCCAAACAATTAAAGAGTTCTTGGGTGTCCCACACGCCGCAATTGCGCTCGTGTTTGCAGTCAACACAACCGAGGCGCTAGCCGCCACCAGGAATTTCTAAATTCACGCCACTGCCGCAGCCCTAACTTCCGCTCCGTTCCTCACGCTTTTCGGCCTCAACAACAGCACCGCCGTCACCCCCAGCGGAAAATTCTGCGTCAAAATCTCCACCGCGTGAAAAAATCTCTGTGTCGGGACCATTAAAGGATTCGGCATCAGCAGCGGCGTCAACCCTCCTGCCACCCACAGGATCAATCCCGCCACAATCGCTGTTTGCATCCGCGTCATTCGCAGCGTGCGAATTACCGGCACCATCGCCAACGTCATCAACACTCCGCGGCCCACTTGTATCAACCAGAACCAACCTCCCAATCGCGCCACCACTTGCGTCGCGTCCGGATAGTAGCTTGCTGTGAAGTAGCGGTATGTCAGCCAGCCGAACACCAGGTAATACAGCACGTACGCCAGTGCGCAAACCACAAGCAGCGCCGTAAATTTCCCCGCCGGCTTCAGCTCGATCTCCGCGCCGTCCTCTCTACGCAGTTTCAGCACTACCGCCATTACCGCCAGCACCACTCCCGCCAATCCGTAAATCACGCACGCTCCAATCAGATTCGCCTTTGCGTGATCCTGAACCACCGGCGCGTTCACGAATATCAGCGCTTCCGACCACAGCGTCAGCACCGTAACAATCAACAGCACCGGCGCAATCACGCCAAATTGTCTCAATACGCCGCGCGGTCCAAAAATCGCCACCGGCACAAACGCCGCCGCCAGCACTATCCCCGCGAACCAGCACCATCCCCATCCGCCCGTACCCATCGAGATCGCCAGCAGCGGCAATCCGCCCAGCGCACAATACAAAACCACTTTCGCAATTTTCATTTCACGTCTCCTTCTTAACTTCCGTATTCCGCCATCGAAGATCTTGACCAGCGCAGCTGCTCTTCGTACGACCGGATTCCGCTCTCTAGCGCCAGCCGACCGGACTTCGGCATCACCTCGCCGTGTTTCTTCAAATAACCTCTCAGCTCCGGGATATACGCCGCCAGCTCCTGGCTCAACGCCTTCAGGAATCCCGCCGCCGCGTTTTTCTCTCCGAATGGATCGAGAAAAGCGAATCGCAGCATCAGGGCGTCCGTATTGTGAATCACGTCTTCTCGCGTCACCGGCTGCGCCAGCCATTTCCGGAATTCCGCGCGCCCCTTCGCCGTCATCGCGAACACCACCCGCTTCCGCGCGTCCGATTCCTCGCGCCGTCCGCGCACCAGCCCCTTGCGCTCCAGCCGTTGCAGCGCCGGATAAATCGCTCCCGGGCTGTCGCTGAAAGACCTCATCGGCGTACCCGCAAAAAACTTGCGCAGGTCATAACCGGAAAGCTCCCGCTCACCGATCAACCCCAAGATCGCAAACGCCAGCGCCGATGTATTCTTATCTGCCATCCTCACCCTAATCATACGTCGCGTACCATTATAGTACGCAACGTACTATCGTCAAGGGAAAAGTAACTCGCAAGGTGTCTCTTGAACGCCCGTGATTGAGTCTAGTATTGCGGGAACAAGAAGCTTATGAGCCCCCGATCCTACGCAATGTGGCTGGTGCACCCGGTACAGGCCATCGCATTTCATATCTGGTTGTCTGGATCGTGAAGTTGAACGGGGCCCCTGCGTATTCTAAAACTTCACTCCATGGGGGGCGGCGCAGGAAACAAACTACTTATCCTTCAGCATCGCGTCAAAGTACGCCAGCATCTCCGGCGAATCCCATTTCTGCTCGCCGACCAGCTTTCTGGCAATCTTGCCGCGTCGGTCAATAATGTAGGTCTCGGGCAGCAGTTCCGTCCCGTAGCCCTGCACAATCTTGGACTTGTTGTCCTTCACGTTGGGATCGCGCCAGGTCGGGAAATTCACCTGAAAATCCTTCAGAAACTTTTCGTACTTCCCGGAATCCTCGTCGACGCTCACGCCAAGCAGCGTCGCGTCCTTGCCTTGAATATGTTCCTGCAGCTTGTTCAGCGACGGCGCTTCGGCCACGCAAGGTGGGCACCACGACGCCCAGAAGTTCAGTACCACCACTTTCCCCCGGTAGTCAGAAAGCTTCATGGGCTTCCCATTAATCGTCAGGGAAAAATCCTCGGCCTTTGTTCCTGCGATGGACGCTTCGCCCTGCCGGTAGCTCGGCAGCGCAAAAAGGATCAGCAACGACAGGCCCACAGCCAGCGCGGCCCATACCGTCGCTCTTTTAAGTCTTTCCATATCAGTGTTATCCTAACGTATCCGCCAGGGAATCGACCAGAGCAGCCAAACGGTCTCCACTCACAACCACATGAATCCTTCCGGTTCGATCAGCGCCATTGTCCCCGCCCGCGACGAAGAAGCGGTCATCGCCGCTTGCATCGAATCACTCGCCGCGCAGCCGGAAATCGCCGAAATCATTGCAGTAAACGACCAATCGTCGGACCGTACACCGGAGATTCTTCAGCAACTGGCCGCCCGAATCCCCAATCTTCGCGTGTTGCAAGCCACGCCGCCTCCGCCCGGCTGGGTCGGCAAGAATCACGCCGTCGCGCTCGCCGCCGAACAGGCCACCGGCGCCTGGCTGCTCTTCACCGACGCCGACGCCACAGTTTCAGAACACGCGTGCGAAAAAGCGTTGGCTCTCGCGCAGGAAAATGACGCCGCTTTGGTTTCGTTTTCGCCGGAACAAATTTTGCAAAGTTGGTACGAAAAATCGCTGATTCCATTTGTTTATTTGCGGCTCGCAAACAGATTTTCGTTTGACGACGTAAACAACCCGTCCTCGAAAGTTGCCGCCGCAAACGGGCAATTCTTGATGATCGATCGCGCGGCGTACGACGCCGTTGGCGGACACGCTGCAGTTCACGGAGCGGTGCTCGAAGATGTCGCGCTCGCGCGCCGCATCAAATCCTCCGGCTACCGCATCTGGTTCGGCTCCGGCGTCGGCTTTGTCCGTACTCGGATGTACCGCTCCTTCTCCGCCATGTGGGAGGGGTGGAAAAAGAATCTGTTTCAACTTATGGGTGGAACCACCGGTTCCATCTTCAGCGAGTTTGAATCAGCGTTTCCGTGGATGATTATCGTGGTCCTACTAGTCGGGATGAAGGTACCCTTTGCCGTATTTGCAGGCGTCGTCCTGCTGCTTTTGCGTCAACTGAATTACGGCTTATCGCTTGGGCGTATCCATTTCCCGTTCAAGCTCATCATCTATTACATACCGGCGGTATTTCTGTATGCCGGGGTGCTGTGGGCATCGCATGAGAGTTACGCCAAAGGAAAAGTCTCCTGGAAAGGCCGGGAGTACACGGTTGGGGCGTCCAATGCATCGAAGTAATAGAATGTATCTGAGTAAAAATTGGTCGGCCCGTAACGCAGAAGGAAGTAGCGCACCAGCGAGAAACGTAAAGTAGCAAAGCGAAAATGGTCTATCTCACGCGCAAACTCGAGTTTTCCGCTTCGCACATCTACAACAATCCCGCTCTGTCCGTGGAAGAAAACAAGCGCGTCTTCGGCAAGTGCAACAATCCGCATGGCCACGGCCACAACTACACTCTGGAAGTTACTATTGCCGGCGAACCAGATCCCGTCACCGGCATGGTCCTCGATTTGAAAGAGTTGAAAGAAATTCTCGAGCGCGAAATCACCCAGCGCATGGATCACCGTTTTCTGAATTACGAGGTCGCGGAACTCAAAGGTCAGATTCCCACCTGCGAAGTTGTCGCGCGCGTGATCTGGAATTTATTGGAACCGAAAATTCCGCAGGGAACGCTGCACCGCGTGCGGCTATACGAGTCCGCCGATCTTTTCGCCGACTGCTACCGCAATGGTGCAAAAGGAATCGCCTGATGCCGAATTCCGCGCAAAAGGAAAGTCTCCATGTGGAACTCGGCCGCCGCTACCGATTCGCCGCTTCGCACCGGCTGCACTCCGCGAAGTTGAGCGAGGGCGAAAACTACCGCATCTTCGGCAAGTGCAATAACCCCTACGGCCACGGCCACAATTACACCGTGGAAGTCCGGTACTCCGGCGCAATCGATCCCGCCACCGGAATGATTGCGAATCTTGCCGATCTCGATGCTTTCGTAAATGAGAAGGTGATTGAACCGTTTGATCATCGTTCTTTGCAGGACGAAGTTCCGGCTTTTCGTGTAGCCGTGCCGACCACGGAAAATCTTTGCATCGAAATTTTCCAGCGCCTGAAAATTTTTCCCAAAGCAAAGCTGGAAGCCGTTCGCGTGGAAGAAACTTCCAACAACAGTTTTGAATATGCAGGGGAATAAACGAGGGAACTCAGCCGTGACCAAGCCGATCGAACCAACCACCGAAGAGTTGCTGCTGCACGAAGCGAAGCCGTTCAACGACCGCGCCATTGCTGCGCACATGCGCGAAGTGATCAAACTGGTCGGCGAAGATCCCGAGCGCGAAGGGTTGCGCAAAACCCCGGAGCGCTTTGAGAAAGCCTTGAAGTTTCTCACCAGCGGCTACCACCAGAATGTCGATCAGGTGTTGAATGGCGCGACGTTCGCCGTCAATTACGACGAAATGGTTGTGGTGAAAGACATCGAATTCTTCAGCCTGTGTGAACACCACCTGCTGCCGTTCTTCGGAAAAGCGCACGTGGCGTATCTTCCCACCAACAAAGTGCTCGGCCTGAGCAAGATCGCGCGCCTGGTGAACATGTTCGCGCGCCGCCTGCAGATTCAGGAGCGCATGACTAGCCAGATTGCCAAAGCGATTGAAGAAAAGCTCGCTCCGCAAGGCGTAGGCGTCATTATTGAAGCGCGTCATCTCTGCATGCAGATGCGCGGCGTCGAAAAACAGCATGGCCAGGCCGTCACCAGTGCCATGCTGGGCGCTTTTCGCCACAACAAACAAACCCGCGACGAATTTCTAGCGCTCGCCCGCAACAAAAATAGTTAGTCGCGAAATTTTCTGCTGGCTCGTTCAGTGATTATGTGTGGCGCGCGAGCGGCGGACCCGTTCGCGGTTGCCGCAACTTTTATCGCTGCACCAGACGCGCGTTTTCCCTTTGGTTGCATCGTAGAAAACCCACCGGCAATCTCCGTTGCGGCAAATCTTCACGCGCGCCGATCCTCCGTCTGCAAGCGTCTCGACGAACGAACGTACGGTTTCCGCCAGGATCGCATCCCACCCGCTGGTAGCCGGAACAAACTCCAACTGCAACCCATTTTGGCGCTGGAAGATCTCGCGCGCGCCGCGTAGTTTCAGGGCACGGTTGAGGTTGCCCAGTTCCGCCGTTGGCACCGGGTGCCCCCCGGCCAGCGCTTCGCAACTTTTCCGCAAACTGTCCCTCACCGATTTGAGCTTGGCGAGGGGAGGAGTTTTGCCGGGCGGGGAGGGGAAGCGCCACTGGCGGAGAAAATATTTCGGCCACGCGGGTTCGCGAAGGTGGTCGGTGGGATTGCCGAAGGTGTCCCATTCCAGACTGTTCACGACATCAACCCAGGGAGCGGTTTTGCCGTGACCTTTGGCAAGAAAATCGGTTTCGGGAGTTTTCATGGTAATGAGTTAAATAGAGTTGACTCATTACAAGCAGTGCTCTATCCTCAGTAATGAGTATAACGCCATTTAGCCGTTACTTAGCGAGAGCGAGCAAAAACCATGAGTGCGCAAAGTAAAACCGCGACGATCGTTCTGCAGGAAGAGAGTTCGGCGCCGCGCGAAGAGCAAACAACCAAGAAAGCGCCGGCGAGTCGGGTAGGGGTGATTGCGGCGTTCGTGGCGATCTACCTGATTTGGGGTTCGACGTACCTGGCCATCCGGTATGCCATCGATACGATACCGCCGCTGTACACGGCCGGAATCAGGCACCTTACCGCCGGGACGATTCTGCTGGTCTGGGCACTGGCCAAGGGCCTGCGTCCGACGAAGGAACAAATTCGCGCCAGCGTGGTGATCGGATTTTTGTTTTTTCTGATTGGGCATGGAACGCTGCACTGGGCGGAAACACAGGTTTCAAGCGGGCTGGCGTCATTGTTGATTGCGTCGGAGCCGATCTGGGTCTTTCTGATGGCGTCGGCGGCGGAGAAGCGTTGGAGGATGAACGGATTTCTGCTTGCAGGGGTAGCGCTCGGACTTGCCGGCGTGGGCCTCCTTCTCGGACGAGATGTTTGGTTTTCCGGTAGTGGAGCGTTTTGGGGTGCGGTTGCGTGCCTGGTGGGGGCTATTTCGTGGTCAGCGGGAATTATTTATTCACGCCGGTCGAGACTATCCGGAAGCCCGTTGCTGTTGTCGTCGCTGTCGTTGCTGGCGGGTTCCGCGATGCTGCTGACAGTGGGAACGGTTCTCGGCGAATATCGCGGCTTTTCGCTGCATAGCGTGACGCAAAAGTCCTGGCTGGGGCTTGCGTATCTGATTGTATTCGGTTCGGTGATCGCGTTTACGGCGTACAACTGGTTGCTGGAACGCTACTCGCCGACGCTGGTGGCGACACACACGTATGTGAATCCGATTGTTGCGGTGCTGCTGGGTTGGGCGTTCGCGGGAGAACATGTTTCGGTGAACGTGATGTTATCGGCGGCGATGGTGGTGGGAGCGGTCTTTTTGGTAGACCGCGGAATGGCGCGATTGAATGCGTAGATTGCGGTTTGCCCGCGATTTGTTCGGGCAAACCGACCTAACGCGATAATTGCCATACGTACAAAACGGGCCCGCCTCGGAAGGCGGGCCGTAGGAAAGCACCAGATAGCAAAGTTGCGAGCGAGTGAAATAGAAACGGCGGAGGGTAATGCTCTCCGCCGCCGATCTTTGCGTCAAACCTGGCGAAAAAATAGCCGAGTTCGCAAATTAGGTTCGCAAATTACATAGATGTTACGTCCACGGTGGCGCTGGTTTTTTCCCACTCGATGCGGAGAGTGCAGCCTTTTGCGCCCTTGTCGAAGGAAATGGTGAAATTTTCTACTGGCGCGGAAGTAGCTGCTACCTTCATGTCCGCGCGCAACAGTTCGGAGTCGGTGCCAGGGTATGGAACTCCCCATTCGCCCGTTTTTTTACTAATAATCAGTTCCCATTTGTCTTTGTTGGGAACAGTGAAGAGGGTGTAGTTGCCGGCGGCTACGTGCTTTCCGCCGACCATGAGGTCCGCGGTGGTCACAAAGGTGGTGGCTTCATTCGCTCCAGTGCGCCAGGGTTCGCCGTAAGGGACGATGCCGCCGAATACCTGACGGCCTTTTGCGCGCGGGCTGGAATAGTCAATGGTGACGGACTTACCGCCCGGCAAATCGCATTTGGTGGTTGCCGGCGGGCTGGGCCGCTTGGATTTGTCTTGCTGGGCATGCAGAACCATCACACCCAAGACAGCCGTACACAGAATCGCACTCCCAATTACCAGAAGCTTTTTCATTTGAAACCTCCCGATGGAAAAACTGTAGCAGAAATAGGATGGGGAAGTAATCGGGCAATCACCGGGGCGAATAAGTTCGGATTTACGTGATTTCTGGACGTTGG
Source organism: uncultured Acidobacteriota bacterium (assembly GCA_963781385.1). Lineage (GTDB taxonomy): Bacteria > Acidobacteriota > Terriglobia > Acidiferrales > UBA7541 > Acidiferrum. The sequence continues at coordinate 324,760 of CAWAFN010000003.1, forward strand.
CTTACGGCGGCGAATCTGATTCTGTCCTACAATCTCGGTGCCACGCGGAGCTTTGCTTTTGCCGCTGGCACCATCCGGGCATGAAGGAAAACACCAACGCGATGAAGAACCACGGACCGCTGTCCGGAGTGAAGATTCTCGACCTGGGACAACTGATCGCGGGACCGTTCGCGACTGCGTTTCTGGCATGGTTCGGCGCGGAGGTAATCAAGGTCGAGCCCCCGGGAACGGGCGACCCGCTGCGTAGCTGGCGCGTGATGCATCAAGGGACTTCGTTGTGGTGGTACTCGATGGCGCGCAACAAGAAATGTATCACTCTAAATTTGCGGGTACCGGAAGGGCAGAAAATCGCGCGAGAGCTGGCGAAGCGTTCGGATGTAGTGCTGGAGAATTTTCGCCCAGGCACGCTGGAAAAATGGGGACTAGGCTACGACGAGCTGAAAAAGGAACATCCAAAATTGATTCTGGCGCGAATTTCCGGGTACGGCCAAACAGGACCCAATAAACACAAGCCGGGATTTGCGGCGGTGGCCGAAGCGTTTGGCGGATTGCGCTACGTAACGGGGGAGCCGGAGCGGCCGCCGGTGCGGCCGAATTTGAGTTTGGGCGATTCGGTGGCGGGGTTACACGCCGCGCTGGGAATCATGATGGCGCTGTATCACCGCGATGCGAAAGGCGGGGAAGGGCAAGTTCTTGATGTGGCTTTGTACGAATCCGTGCTCAATTTGATGGAAGGTACAATTCCGGAGTTCGATTTAGGAGGTGTGAAGCGCGAGCGAGAAGGAATGAGGCTGACGGGAATCGTGCCGAGCGGAACGTATCCGTGCGCCGACGGCGCTTACATCGTGATTGGAGCGAATGGCGACAGTATTTTTCGCCGCCTGATGCTGGCGATTGGCCGCGAGGACCTGGCGCATGATCCACGGCTTGCAAACAACGAAGGGCGGTCGGCACATGTAGATGAAATCGACGCAGCGATTTCCGATTGGACGAGGTGTCATGGAGCAACAGAGGCGATTCGGTTTCTGGAAGGGGCCGAAGTTCCTACGGGCCCAATTTATTCCGCCGCAGAAATGCTGAACGACGAGCACTATAAGGCACGCGCGGTGTATGAAGAAGTTGAACTTCCCGACGGCAAAAAAGTAAAGTTGCCAACAGTGGCGCCGAAATTGGAGTCCACGCCGGGTGGTTTGCGCTGGATTGGTCCGCGGCTGGGGGAGCATAATACTGAGGTCTACCACGATTTGCTCGGACTCCCCGAAGCCGAGCTGGCGCGCCTGGCTGCAACAGGCGTGATTTAAACAGAAGATTGAAAATCAGAGTATTCAGGCTGCGAACGAGGGCAGCGGAATGATCCTTGTCGAGCAAAAAAGCGAACGCGATCCCAATCTGATGCTCATCAGGCAATCGGATCACGCGTTTCTGGGGGGGTTTTTTGCGCGCGAATGGGGCAACGAGCTATTCACAAAGCCGCGGCCGAATGGACCATTCTGCCTGGCGGTGGAAGAGCACGACAACGGCTGGGTGGAGTGGGAAGTGCAGCCGGCACTCGATCCCAAAACGAAGCTGCCGTACAGCTTCATGTCTATTCCAACCGCGACGCACATCGCGATTTATCAAAAAGGAATCGAGCGGATCGTAAAGGTGGATCATTACGCCGCTCTGCTGGCGAGCATGCATGCTGCCGGTTTGTACGACCGCGCACGAGCGACGATGCCGGGCTACTCCGCGAAGTACGTGAAATCGGAAGAGACCAACGTAGTGAACGAGTTTATTCAGCAACTGCGGCTGCAGCAGTTGCGGCTGAAAATGGATTTGCGCGCCAACGAAGGAATGAAGCCGTTTATCGAAGAACCGCTATTGAAGGCAAACCTGGCGCGCTTGGAAGCCCTGGACCGGCTGTCGCTGCATTTTTGCCTGCATCCGGAACACGACGTGACGATTGAAGCGGTGCCGGTGAACGAGCAAGGCGACGAAGTGGATCTGGATCTGCATTCAGAAGGCAGTGGAGTGGTGGCGATTACGCCGTATCCGTTCCGGCGCGAGCCATTGTCGTTCAGCATCATGACCAGGCGGGTGCCGAAGAGAATTTATTCGTCCGATTCGGATTTTCAGAAGACGATTGCCGGTGCGCAATATTTTCCGCAAAAATTCACGATGCGCGCGAGACACTCCGGGGCGTTTTCGCGAGTGGCGGGTAGTTAGCGCGGGATTTTCAGGTGAGCTGTTGCGCGCGTGTCTCAGGCAGAAGCAGCGCCAGCACCGCGGCGACAAAATAAGCGAGCGCCGGAAGCGAAAAGGCGGGACCTATCCCATAGTGAACGGCGAGGGCGCCAACAGCGAATGGAGCAACCGCTGACAGGCCGCGCCCTAGGTTGTAACTCACTCCCATCGCGGTAGCGCGAATTTCTCCTGGAAAGATTTCGCTGGCGATGGCCGCGAAGCCGGAGAAAAATCCAATTCCGAAAAACCCGACGATCGGTCCGAGAATGAGCAGCGGCAGCGGTGTGCGGACGAGCCCGTAAACCGGGACGAGCAGCGCCGCGATGAGAAGGAAAGCAAAATAGGGCCGGCGCCGGCCATAGACATCCGCAAAAAATCCAAAAGAGGCGTAGCCGAGCCATTTGCCGAAGCAGAGTAAGAGGAAAAAGGAAGTAGTTTTCGTGAGGCTTAGTCCGCGGCCGCCTTGTGCGATGGGTAGCGCAAGGTAACTGGGAATCCAGATGAAGAGTCCCCAATAGCCAAACATTGCGAACGAGTTCATTACAGTGGCGAGGATGCCGTTACGCAGAACTGCGCCGCGCAGGAGGGAAGAAAGCTTGGCGCGTTGCGGCTGAGTGGAGCGCTGTTGCCACAATTCGGGTTCAGGGACACTGCGGCGAATCCAAAGAACAACCAGAGCGGGAAGAACGCCGACCAGGAAAACGGCACGCCATCCGAAGTAGGGAAGAACGACGGCGACGACCAACGCAGCGATGGCCTCGCCGACGGCATAGGCCGATTGCATTAAGCCGAGCGCCTTGCCGCGATGTTCTGGGCGCCAGGTTTCCGCGATGAGAGCGGCAGCAGTGGTCCATTCGCCGCCCATGCCGAGACCGAGAATGAAACGAAAGAGAGCCAACTGCGGAATGGTGTGAGTGAAAGCGCAGGCTGCGCTGGAAAGTGAGTAGACGAGGATGGAGAGCATAAGGGCGCGAGTTCGGCCGATGCGGTCGGCGATAAATCCAAAGAGGAAGCCGCCGAAAGCCGAAGCGATCAGAGTGAGCGAATTGAGAAAACCGGCAGAGCGGGTGTCCAGAGAAAAATCGTGAATCAGATACGCGAGCACTAGCGAGAAGAGCATGACGTCCATGGCGTCAAGCATCCATCCGAGGCTGCCAGCGACGAGGGAGCGACGCTCGGCGGTAGAGACATCGCGCGGGAAAGAGAAGAGTGCGGGGCGCGAACGAGCGACGGCAGGTCTGCTTTGTGGAGCAGGTGTTGACGAAGGCGGCATTGACTGCGGATTGTAGCGAACGAACGGAAGAAACTGCAGACCATTCTTTTGGGTCGAATTTTTTACCGGATGGACGGATTTTCGATTGCTTGGGTGAAGGGACTTTGTTACGCTCCCGCGCATCCGGAGTCCTTGGAGGTTTCAATGGCATTTTGCAAAGCTTGTGGTCAAGAAGTGGGGACTGCAACGTTCTGTCCGAAGTGCGGCGCGAATCAGGGTTCGGCGGTTGCGCCGGCAATGGCAACGAGTTCCCCAACAGAGGGGATGCAGGAAAACGTGGCGGGATTGCTGTGCTACGTGCTGGGGTGGGTGACAGGAATTATTTTTTTGCTGATCGATAAACGTCCGTGGGTGAAATTTCAAGCAGCGCAGTCGATTGTGGTGTTCGGTGGACTGACCGTACTTCGCATCGGGATTGGAATCATTGGCGGAATTCTGGGCGGAGCTGTCGGATTTGGATTGTGGGCGGGACTGGGATTGTTGATTGGCCTTGTCGGGTTGATTCTGTGGATATTGCTGATGGTGAAGGCGTTCAAGCACGAGACGTTCCGGGTGCCGGTTGCGGCGGACATCGCAGACGGAATCGCCAAATAAGAAAGCAGGACCGCAAAATGCAAGAAGCCGCCCGGTTCGCCAGGCGGCTTTTGTATTTGTGGTTGGCGCTGGACTTTCGGCGATGCTCCCAGCATCATAATTAGCTCCGCAAACGACGGCGATTCCGCTGTCCTAGAGAAAGGTTCGAAGCGTTCGCTCATGACCCGAGTACGACTGTGCTTTCACGACCGCTGCTTTGATGGGACTGCTTCAGCGGCGATTTTTTACCGTTTTTACCGCGAGAAATTCGATGCGAATGCCGAGTTTTATTTCACCGGGATGGCGCACAAGGCGGTGCAGCCATGGGAGAACGGGCTGTTCGACGGCGACGAAAACGTGATTGTGGATTTCAAATATTCGAACTCGCCGAAAGTGACTTGGTGGTTCGACCATCACCAGAGTGCGTTTTTGACTCCGGCGGATGCGGAGAATTTTCGCGAACATCCCGGGCCGCACATGTTTTACCGGCCGGAGTACAAGTCATGTACAAAATTAATCGCTGACACGGGACGAGAGAAATTTGGATTTGATACCGGGCCGCTGAAGAACCTGATTCATTGGGGCGACATTATCGATGGCGCACAATTTCCAACCGCGGAATCGGCGGTTGCGCTGGTGGAGCCCGCGACGCAACTGGCGCTGGTGATTGAAGCGGCTCCGGAGGACGGAGTTCCAGCGAAAATTATTACCGAGCTGGCGTATCGGCCATTGGCAGAGATGGTGCAGTTGCCGATCGTAGCGAAGCATCTGGGTCCGCTACTGGAGCGGCATAAGCGGTCAATTGAAATTTTGCGCGAGCGGTGCGAAGCGCGCGACGGCGTGATCTATTTCGACGTGAGCGACCTAGATCTGGAAGGCTACAACAAATTTATTCCTTATTTGCTGCACCCGGAGTGTGTGTACTCGATCAGCTTGAGTGCTTCGGCGTCGCGTGCAAAGGTTTCGCTGGGGACGAATCCGTGGAACCAGGCCAACGCGCATCAGAATCTGGCTTCGTTGGCGGAAAAATACGGCGGCGGCGGACACCAGCGGGTTGCGGCGATTTCGTTCGACCCGGGAAATATTGCGTATGCGCGCGAAGTTGCGCTTGGGTTGGTGGAGTTGTTGCGCAAAGCGAAGTGAACGGCAGCCATGCTGCCGGGAAAAGTAGTTTCCTGTTGATGCTGCATTCGGAAATTTGTTGAGGCTCGATGGATCCTTTCACGCTTACTCGTTCCCTGATAGATATTGAATCGGTCACCGGCCAGGAAAAGGCCGTGGGGGAGTTTCTGTTCGCGGCGTTGTCGAAGATGGCTGCGACGACGGGCGGAACTGTAGAACGAATGGAAATTACATTCGACCGGTTCAATGTGTTGGCTTCGTGGGGAACTCCGATTGTGACGCTTTCGACGCACATGGATACGGTGCCGCCATTCTTTGCGTCGAGCGAAGATACGGAGTTTATTCGTGGGCGTGGCGCGTGCGATACCAAGGGAATTATCGCGGCGATGATCGCGGCCGCGGAGAAGCTGCTTACGGATGGAGTGCGCAATTTCGGACTGCTTTTCGTGGTAGGCGAAGAAAAGGATAGCTTGGGTGCGTTGTTGGCGGCGAAGAATCCGCGCGGCTCGAAATATTTGATTAACGGCGAGCCTACGGAAAACAAATTAGCGCTGGCATCGAAGGGCGCACTGCGATTCGAATTAAGTACACGCGGGCGACTGGCGCATTCGGCCTATCCGGAGCTGGGCGAATCGGCGATCGATAAATTACTGGATGCGCTGGCGGACGTTCGCAACATCGAGCTGCCAAAAGACGAATTGCTGGGAAAATCCACGCTGAATATTGGGACGATCGGCGGAGGGCGGGCTGCAAACGTAATTGCGGATGAGGGGCGCGCGGAATTGATGTTTCGCACGGTGGCCGACCCTGAGCCGATTCGAGCGGCGCTGCGTGTAGCAGTTGCGGGCCGAGGCGAGCTAAAAGAGAAACTCCATACACCAGCGCTGCATCTGGAGGCGATGGAAGGATTCGAGACCACGATTGTTGCGTACACGACGGACATTCCGAATCTTGACGGAGCATGGGGCAAACCGTTTTTAATCGGGCCGGGAAGCATTCATGTGGCGCACACGAGGGAAGAACGAATTCGGAAAACGCAGCTGATGGACGCGATTGGAATTTACATGCGCATGGTAAAGCGACTGCTGGCGTCCGAGTGAAAGTGATTCGCACAACGCAGCCCGCAGCTTGCCAAAGATAGCGCGAAGAGCGAAGAACCTGGCGGGCATCGAAGCGGTTGAACGAGAGTTTACGGGTACAGTGAGGTTTTCTCTTGCCGTCGCTCGCGTCGCAGATGGAAGAGTTGTTTGGCCATCCGCCGGAGAATTATTCCGACGAACACCGGCACACGTTTCAAAAATTCAAAGATGCGTTGAATACTGGCGAAGTGCGAGCGGCCGAGCCGCACCCAGGTGCGGTCACTGGCTGGCGTGTGAACGCTTGGGTGAAAAAAGGAATTCTCGTGGGCTTCCGGATGGGCTCGATCGTCGAAATGGGGCGGTACCCGACGGCACAGCCCTTCTTTGATAAGTGGACGTATCCAGTAAAAACATTACATCGCGATTCGGGAGTGCGGCTGGTTCCCGGCGGGTCGAGTATTCGCGACGGAAGCTACGTAGCGCGAGGCGTGGTGTGCATGCCGCCGATGTTTATCAATGTGGGCGCGTATGTCGATGAAGGAACGATGGTGGATTCGCATGCGCTGATCGGAAGTTGCGCGCAAGTCGGAAAGAATTGCCACATTTCAGCGGCAGCGCAGATTGGCGGAGTGATTGAGCCGGTTGGAGCGATGCCGGTGATTATCGAAGACCAAGCGATGGTTGGGGGAAACGCGGGAGTGTATGAGGGAACGATCGTAAAAAAGCGCGCGGTGCTGGGAAGCGGAACAGTTTTGAACGCATCAACACCGGTGTATGACCTGGTCCGTGATACCGTGTACGCCGCGACGGATGAGGAGCCATTGGTGATTCCGGAGGAAGCGATAGTGGTGCCGGGAGCGCGCGAATTGAAGCACCCGAGCGGCGAAAAGTGGGGACTGTCGCTATACGCGGCGGTGATTGTGAAGTATCGGAATTCGAAGACGGATGCGCGGGTGCGTTTGCAGGATTACTTGCGATAAAGCGATTGCGTTCGAATTGCGAAGAATAATTGTTGGGGAGGAAAGATTGATGAAGGCGATCTTACTGGCTGCGCTGATTATGGCGTTTGCGATGGAAAGAGCTTCCGCGCAAACCGGAACGGTCGAACACATCAAGGTACACGGCAAGTTGTTGGAGGGAAATCTCGACGGCGATTCGCCGGACCGCGATGTCTCTGTTTATCTGCCGCCAAGCTACAAGAAAAGCACGAAACAACGCTACCCCGTGATTTATCTGCTGCATGGTTACACGGACAGCGACGACAAGTGGATGGGGCCGACGAAGCATTGGATCAATGTGCCAACGGTAATCGACAAGGCGCTGTCCGCGAAAGAGACCGGCGAATTTATTGTGGTGATGCCAAACGGGTTCACGCGATTTCAGGGAAGCATGTATTCGAATTCGGTGACGACCGGAGATTGGGAAGATTACGTCGCGCAGGAACTGGTTTCGCACATGGACGCGCACTATCGAACGATTGCGAACGCCAACGGCCGCGGACTGGCGGGGCATTCGATGGGCGGATATGGTGCGATGCGCATTGGAATGAAACATCCGGAAATTTTTGCTGCGGTTTATCTGCTAAGTCCGTGCTGCATGACGGCACCGGACGAGCAACACAATCTGGAATTTGTGCAAAAGGCTGCCGCAGTAAAGGATCCGGCGGATATCGACAAGGCGGAATTTATTGCGCGAATCATGCTGGCGTCGGCAGCGGCGTGGTCGCCAAATCCGAAAAACCCTCCTTTTTATCTGGATTTGCCGCTGAAGGACGGCAAGTGGCAGCCGGACATCGCGCAGAAATGGGCCGCGAACGCTCCGCTAGCAACGATTGACCAGAACATTACGGATTTGAAGAGGCTCAAAGGATTGGCGTTCGACGCCGGCGACAAGGATCAGCCGATCGCCACAAACATCGGCGCGTTGGATGCAATCTTGAACAACTATGGAGTAGCGCATTCTTACGAAATTTACGATGGCGATCACCTGAATCACATCGCAGAAAGAATTGAGACTAAGCTGCTGCCGTTTTTCACCAAGAATCTCAGCGCTGCGACCGAGAAGAAATAATTACGGCGAAGTCATCGAAGGAAACCGATATGAAAAGACGTTACCCGGCAGTTGTCCTGTTGCTAGCTTTGTGTCTTGCGCAGGTTGGATTTGCGCAACAGATGCCGCCACTGGAGGCATTGAAGCAGGAGGCGGTCGCCGAGGTTGATAAATCGCAGCGGCTTACGCAGCAAATCGTGGATGAGATCTTCAGTTTCAGCGAACTTGGCTTCCAGGAAATCGAGACGGCGCGCTACACGTCGGGAATTCTGGAAAAAAACGGGTTCCAAGTTACAAAGGGAATTGCGGGAGTGCCGACCGCGTGGGCGGCATCGTACGGCAGCGGAAAACCGGTGATCGCGTTTATCACGGACGTTGACTGCATTCCGCGCGCTTCGCAGAAGCCCGGAGTGGCCTATCACGAGCCGATTGTCGAGGGTGCGCCGGGTCATGGCGAAGGACACAATTCAGGAATGGCGGTGAATATTACGGCCGCGCTAGTTCTGAAACAGTTGATGGAAAAATATCATTTGCACGGAACGATTCGCCTGTTGCCAGGCGTGGCAGAAGAACTGGTTGCTACCAAAGCGTTTTATGTTCGTGCAGGTCTGTTCAAGGATGTGGACCTGGTGCTTGGCGCGCACGTCGCTTCAGATTTTGTGACGACATATGGGACAGGTAAGGGGACCTGGACCGGCCTTGTTTCCGTCCAATATTTTTTTCATGGAAAGGCTGCACACGCGGGATTTGCGCCGTGGGATGGGCGAAGCGCACTGGACGCGGTGGAGTTGATGGATACGGGCTGGGATTTTAACCGTGAGCATCTGCGGCTGTCCCAGCGTTCGCACCGCGTGATCATCAATGGCGGCGAGCAGCCGAACGTGGTGCCGGCGGAAGCTGCCGTCTGGTATTACTTTCGGGAACTCGACTATTTGCACATCAAATCGCTGTACGAGCTGGGCAATACGGTGGCGGAATCCGCAGCAAAAATGACGGGGACGACAGTGGATCACAAGCTAGTCGGTTCGGCGTGGCCGCCGTTCTTCAATAAGGTGATCGCTGAGGCGCAGCAGAAAAATATCGAAGCGGTGGGAATGCCAAAGTGGAGCAACGCCGACCAGGCGCTGGCGAAAGCACTGCAAAAGGAAATTGGCGCAAAGGTAGAAGGTTTGAAGGAGAAAGTGGAGCCGCTGGAGGAGCCGGCGAAGAATCCGATGGGCGGCGCCTCTGACGATGTCGGTGATATTTCCTGGAACCTTCCGATGGTCTATTTGATGTATCCGGCAAATATTCCAAATCTTCCTGGCCATAGCTGGCCTAACGCGGTAGCTATGGCTACACCGATCGCGCATAAAGGTTCGACGGCCGGTGCGAAAGTGCAGGCGATGACGGCGCTGGATTTTTTGCTGCGACCGGACTTGGTGAAGCTAGCGTGGGACTATTTCCGAAATGTGCAGACGAAAGATATTCACTATGAGTCGTTTCTGGCGCCAACCGACCAACCAGCAATCGAATTCAACAAGGAAAAAATGGAAAAGTACGCGCCGCAACTGGCAAAGTTTTATTACGATCCAGTCCACTACACGAGTTACCTGGAGCAATTGGGAATTGCGTATCCGACGGTAAAACCGAACTAAGACCAATGTCCCGCAGGAAGCGAATCTGGAGTAATCGCCGTATGACCACCGAGCAAATGCGGAAAACACTCTGGTTGAGCGACACGGCGTTGCTGATTTATGTCGCGTTGGCGACGGTGTTGGCGCATTGGCTGACCGGCAATCAGTACGGGTTTCAGCGCGACGAACTTGCAACGCTGGAAGACGCGCGACACCTCGACTGGGGGTTTGTCGCGTACCCGCCGATCACACCGCTTTTTGGAAGATTGTCGCTGATACTTTTCGGGACTTCGCTGGCGGGATTCCGGTTTTTTGCTGCGGTGGCGCAAGCAGTCGCCGTGGTCCTTACCGGATTGATGGCGCGCGAACTTGGCGGACGGCGCTGGGCGCAGTTAATTGCGGCATTCTCAGCGCTGCCGTTTTGCATCGGCGGCGGCGCACTGATGCAATATGTCTCGTTCGATTATTTGTGCTGGGTCCTGGCGGCGTACTTCGTGGTGAAGCTTTTGAAGAGCGAGGATCCGAGATGGTGGTTGGCGATTGGCGCGGCGATCGGCCTGGGATTGCAGGCGAAATATACAATGGGTTTTTTCGCGCTGGGCATCGCCGGTGCGGTTGTCCTCTGCGATGCCAGAAGATTCCTGCGAAGCAAGTGGCTGTGGTACGGAGTGGGCCTGAGCATTTTGCTGTTTCTTCCTAATTTGATCTGGCAGGCGAGAAACCACTTCATTTCGCTGGATTTTCTGAGCCATATTCACGCACGCGACGTTCGCATGGGCCGCGCGAAGAATTTCCTGCCGGAGCAACTGGAGATCACGCTGTTCGGTTTCTTCATATTCCTCAGAGGATTGTATTTCACGTTGATCTCGCGCGATGGCAAAGGTTATCGCATGCTGGCTTGGATGTATCTGATTCCGCTGGCGCTATTTGTGATTGCGATGGGCCGCGCGTATTACCTGGCTGGCGCTTACCCGATGCTCTACGCGGCGGGAAGCGTGGCGATTGAGCACTGGTTATCCGCAGTCGGGGCCGCCGTTCGCAATGTATTGCGTACGCTGGTGTGTTTCGGACTGATCGCCAGCGCCGCGATTGCAGTGTCGTTTACGCTGCCGATCGCGCCGGTGAATTCGGCATGGGCGCAGCGCGCATTCAAGGTTAACGGTGATTTTCGCGAAGAAATTGGCTGGCCGGAGTTAGTGGAGACGATTGCGCAAATCCGCGATTCGCTGCCCGCCGAGGATCGCGCAAGACTGGGAATTCTGGCATCGAATTACGGTGAGGCCGGCGCGGTGAATCTCTACGGCCCACGGTACGGATTGCCGCGCGTAATAAGTGGTGTTAATTCGTTCTGGCAACGCGGCTATGGCGATCCGCCACCGCAAACAGTGATCGTGGTGGGAGAGCATCTGGATTTTCTAGAGACGAAATTCGAGACTTGTACGCTGGCGGCACAAACGTGGAACCGATTCGGTATTGGAAACGAAGAGACGCTAGATCATCCTGATATTTTCGTGTGCCGCAATTTGCGAACTAGCTGGCCCGATTTTTGGAAAACACACCGGCATTTCGGATAACTATCGCCAGGGAAAGAAAAGGCGGTGTTCTGAAGGTTAGCAGCGTCGTGGAATTCTTGGAACGTTTAACTGGTTCGTCAAGCTTTGGACTGCGGTTCCGGAGCAACGGCGAGTGGCGATGAAAAATGAGCCAACACTTCAGGCAGACTAGAAAGCAAAACGTTTCCAGGAGCAACCCGCAATCGGGCCGCAGTTTTTTGATGGTCGCCGGCAAAGTTCCACAGACATACAACAATTGTTGTTGACGGAAAAGAACCGCTCAGTTTCGCATAGATTGCGCGAGCGTGGTCGATAGCGAGCGGCGGGAGAGCCGAAATGCAGATAGTCGAAGGTTTTAGTTCATGAATCTGGGCGAGAATTTCGGACGAGGGACTTAAAGCGAGAGCTTGCGCGCGGTGTCCCCCTCGTTCAAGGAGTTGCGCAAGCATGGTCGCGATGGTTTCATCGGCTTCATCGCGTGCGGGGATGCAAAGGATTTCTACGGTTCCCGGGCCGGCTAACAGGTCGCGCGCAAGCAGTTGCTCTTCGCTGCGGTTGTTCTCTCCGCTCAACTCACTATTCAGAGCCTGGGCAAACAAAGGATCGCCGAGTTCTTCGATCATCTCGCGAGTGCTTTGGTAAATAAAGGTTTCTGTTTCACTGTCGAGTTCGTTGCGATGGCGGTCTTGTTCCGCCAAGCTCAAGGCGGGAATGACTACCGTGCCGTAGAGCTCTTCGAGAGATTTGTTTTTGAGAGACTCGTCCAAAATTTGCCGGGCTTCCATTTGATCGCCAGCCAACAAGCGCTGATAGAAATGCGCATGGAGCGGAAGAACCGGTTCGTCGCCGAGCAAGACGTGAAGAAATTCAAGACTCGGAATGTAACGGCCCATGACCACCAAACAGACCGTTAGCGGAGTGGAGAGAACCAAGCCAGGAAAGCCCCAAATCAGAGTCCAGAACACCGCGGCGACCAGAATAGCCAGCGGGGATAAGCCGATATGCGACCCGTAGAGCAAAGGTTCAACGATATTTCCGACGATGATTTCGAGGATGAGGAAGGCGCCGGCGGTTGCTAGAGCGTGAGAAATTCCTGGAAAAACCGCAATCGACAGAAAAATGGGAATAATCGCGGCGAGAGGCGCGCCGACGTAAGGCAGAAACCTCAACACTCCGGCAGTGATGCCCCAAAGTATGGCGTTGGGAACGCCGATGAAGTGCAACGCGATGCCGATAACCGCTCCAAAGCCGGAATTCACCAGCAGTTGTAAAAACAGATAGCGATTGATGCGGCGGATAGCGTCGTCCATCGCCTGCGTCATCAGATTCAGGCGGTGTCCGCCGGCCAAGCGGATCAGGCGGTTTCGAAGATCTTCGCGACCTACGAGAACGAACACTGTAAAGACGAAGACGACGAGGGTGGTGGTGAGAGGTCCGAGCATGTATTGAATGGATTCGACAGGGTTCATCGGGGGGACAACTTCGACAGACAACGGGCGGGCGGGCGAGGAACCCGGCTGATTTTTTTTCTGCTCAGAAGCTGTAGCCGGTGCGGAAGGATTGGAAAGGATTTCGCGCTCCAACTCTTTTACGGTGTCGGTGGCTTTGTTCAGGTTCTGCCGCCGCTCGCCGTTCAGGAAATGAATCTTGTCGAGAACAGTCTTCTTGTAGGAAGGAATCTGACTGGTGAAATCCACGAGCTGCTGAGATACCTGCCAACCGGCAAGACCGATAACCGCTAAGACCGATACAACCACGAGCGCTACGGCGAGAAGGCGCGGGAACTTCAAATGTTCGAGGAAACCTACGATTGGACTGAGGAATAACGAAAACAGAAGTGCAAGCGCGAAGGGAATGAACACGGCCTTGGCGAAATAGAGCGTCGCGATGACTACAACCGCCGCGATAACGACCGCTAGCCGATTATTTTCCTGGTACTTCCGCGACATTTTGATTCCCTCTAACGATTCCGTACGGTTACACGGGCCCCAAGAAACAAACAGCGAGACTCACCAAGATCGGATTTTCAGTTCGCGACGGAAGCACGGGTGCAAGAGGCGTGGCCTCAGAAAGTCTATATAAGGATTACGACGTAAGCTCCCAGTCCACAATACCCGCCATCGCGTATATTCAGGCAACTTTTGCGGTGGGTCTAAAGGTGCAGTTTGGCGACATTCTTAAGATCAGCGACAAACTCCTGGCGCATTTGTTCGCGGAGTTTTTCCGTCGGAGCGCGCAGGATCACTGAAGGATGAACGGTGGCCATCACGTGAGGTGCGAGTGAAGACGCGATGAATTGTCCATGCTTTTCTGTTAGTCGAAAGTCGCGGCCGAGTAGTGCCTGCGCGGCAGTAGCTCCCAAGCAAACGATTGCAGCCGGACGTAGCGCTGCGATTTCGGTTTCAAGCCAAGGACGACAAGCGGCAATCTCGCTGGCACTTGGCTTTTTGTGAATGCGGCGTTTTCCTCGGGGTTCCCACTTGAAATGTTTTACGGCGTTCGTAATGTAGACCTGGTCGCGATAGATAGCGGCTTCTTTGAGCATTGCGTCTAATAGCTTTCCCGCCGGTCCGACGAACGGTTTACCCTCAGTGTCTTCCCGGTCGCCAGGTTGTTCTCCGACCAATACGATTTTCGCGGTTGGTGATCCTTGGCCGAAGACAGTTTGCGTCGCGTTCCGCCATAGATCGCAGTTTCTGCAGTCGCGCGCGGCAAACGCCAGCTCCGATAGATCCCCGGTTTCTGAAAATTGAGAACTTCCTAGTACATCCACGGGTTCGGTGCGCGCGCGGAGCGGTCTTTTGCCAGTCATGGAATTTGTCTTTACATAAGTACGGAGACAATCCGGCTGACAACTCAACGATAGTTCGTCCGTCCGGAACAAACGTCAATCGAGAAGGACTTGTACCGCACTTCAGGCCAGATTCCCGTCCGAAAACGTTCGACGGGACTTTACAGCGCGAACCGTATGGACGATTGCCCCCAGCAAGCCAAAACTATCGGAAGGGCAGCAAGGGCGGAGCGAGGAACGACCAATGATGCAACCGGACAGCGAGAAGCTAGGAAAGATTATTGAACGGCGCGCGTACGAATCATTTCTTCGGCGCGGGCGAGAACATGGAAAAGATCTGGATGATTGGCTTGCGGCCGAAAGGGAAATTCTTTCTGCGCAAGACCTGTCAGAGGAAGAGCTACGTTCGAACTCGCCCGACGCGTTCGAAGATCAGGACGAAGTGGAAAGAATTTCGTTTGCGCCAGATGAATCTGGACTACGGGCATCTCAAGTTCGGCCGAGGTCGCTGAATCTAGCTGTTCAAATGGACAATTCAGCAGCTAAACCGGGAAAGGAATCTGTGGAAGCCCTGGGCAAGGAATTAGAGCCACTGTGTCCGCGGGATAATCGTGCGATGCGATACGAAGCTTCCAGCTTTCACTGGGTAGATGAATCGGGAAATCCTGCAGGGGCTGTTCCGTCCTATCACTGCGCTTACATGGGATGCACAGTGCTTTACAACGGCGAACAAGGCTATTTCACGGTTGTAGGCACGCCGGCCCAGCCATATTTTGTCGAAGAGCCGGGGATAAACAGGCAACGATGCCCGATCCATGCTGCATGGCTATTTCGCGCACGGGATCGGGAAGACAGAATCGAGTGGCGCTGCCCAGTTGCAGGATGTTCACATACGCACCGCGAGGTTCTGACGCGCGTTCGAGGCAGCGGGCAGGCGCGAGAATCAATTTAGCGAAGTTGATGCGCTTTAGCTTCTGGGGCCGGCGGGATCAGAATCGACTTTGCTCCATGGACATTTAGCGGCAACGCGGTGAGAAGAGAACCGCAAAAAAAAAATGAAATAAAGGTTTTGCCCTATATCTTTAGCGGTCACCATTCAATACCGTCGGGACATGGCGTCCTGGGTCACAAACTGCCAGAATTGCTCGAAATCTTTTCCGGCATTTCAAATCGAGGACACCTTGGAGAATTTCTACACGCCAGCCAAGCCTACGCTGCCGAGCGACGGGATTACCTGTCCACATTGCGGGCACAACGCAAAATATCAAATTTCGGATTTTCGATTCGAGCGGTAGCTACGGTTGTCGATAACGCGGAGCTCCAAGCAGACGACACATTTTCAGTCTTCACATCGAGGTTTCACACGTCAACGGGAATTTTGGCGACAACGACCGTTCCGGGCTCCGCCCGCACAACGGACAAATCGCCGCCAAACTGACGAAGACGTTCGCGCATTCCGGCGATGCCGACACCGATCCTTGCGGGGCCGTTGGACGAAATTACGTCCGTGGGCATTCCAGTCCCGTAGTCGCGAACCCGAATTGTAACCCACCCCGATTGCTGTTCGATTTCCACTCGCGCGCTCCCCGAACCAGCGTGGCGATATACGTTGGTCAAAGATTCCTGAATGACGCGGAAAATAGCGGTTTCCAGGTCGCTGCTTAACCGTGCAAAATTGTGCGGCCGTACACTCATCGAAATTTCCATGCCGCTTCGTTTGCTGAGTCCCTCGATGTACCACTCTAAAGCTGCGCGGAGGCCGGTCTCATCGAGAAGGGGTGGGTGAAGGAGGTAAGAAAGATTGCGAACAGTAGAAATCGCTGTGTCTGCTATTTTCCGAGTTTCAGCATTGCTTTTGGTTTCGTCCAGCATCATCTTGAGCCCGATCAATTGCTGGCCGAGGTCATCGTGCAAGTCGCGCGCCAGCCGGCGTCGCTCTTCGTCCTGAATATGGAGAACTCGTCCGGACAGATTTTGCAGCTCCAGCGTCCGCAGCTCCACGACGCGTTGAGTTTCATTCAACTGCGTCACGCGCTGACGAAGCTCGCGGTTCAGATTCTGAATCCGCTCAGCAGCCTCGCGACGCTCGCTCATGTCCTGCGTGACCTTGGCGAAACCGGTAAGTGTACCGGTCGAACTTCGCAGCGGCGTAATGGTCACGGACGCCCAGAAGGATGTTCCGTCCTTGCGGACTCTCCAACCTTCATCGGCGAAGCGGCCTTCTTTTTCTGCCAGTGCCAATTCACGGCTCGGCCATCCGCTTTGCACGGCTTCGGGGAGATAAAATTTGGAAAAGTGTTTGCCAATGATTTCTTCGCGCGAATAGCCTTTCAAGGCTTGGGCGCCCAAGTTCCAAGTGAGGACATGGCCGTCCGGGCTTAGAACGAAAATTGCGTAGTCGCGAACGCTGTCCACCAGCAGGCGGAACAGCTCGTCGTTACGCGGCTTATCGACGACTTCCGGCGTCGAGGCAGGTTGAGCCAAACTGGACCTCCATCGAATTTAATCGAAAGGTAAGACTACCTCACAATTTTTCATCCTCAATACATCAAACTCTGTACTACGCCGCAGCGTGGAAATGGAATAAGCAGCGAATGCGGGACCTGATCAGATTTGAAAAACTCGCTGAGAAAGTTGGAGAACGGCGGGTGCCACGTCTTTTCATCAATTTGTCGCGGAGATTTAGGGCAACCGATCTGGCGCTGCTTATTTACCATTCCAACGTTAGAAATGTGCGGTAGCGGACAGACTTCAACCCCCTTCACTAAATAATATTTTGCGGCCAATCCAAGGTGGCGCTTCAGCGAAGGCGATTCACTAAATCTGGCAAATATTCCGAGGGATAAGATGACCGCGAAGAGGGCCTCAGGCCTGCCGAACGTTCGGATCGGAAAGCAGACCGTGCAAAATGAAATTCTGCTCGCCCTGCCCAAGAGTCAAAGTCAGGAAGTGCTCGCAAGACTCGAATATATAGATCTGCCGGTCGGTACAGTTTTGAACGAAGCGGGCGAGAAAATAAAATACGCGTTTTTCGTTAACAGCGGTTTGGCTTCCGTGCTGGGAGTTTTCTTGACGGGAAAAAGCGTGGAAGTAGGTTTAGCGGGTAAGGACGGTTTCGTTGGACTGCCGCTGGCCGCAGGATTACAGAGCAGTCACACAAAAACAGTTATGCAGGTCGCTGGAAGCGCATTCCGAGTCAAGGCCGCTGACTTATTGAAAGCGTTGAAGATATGCCCCGAACTGGCGCGATCGTTGAACCGATATCAAATGCAAGTGACGATGCAAGCCTCACAAGTGGCGGCGTGTAATAGGACTCATTCAATCGAAAGACGATTAGCTCGATGGCTCTTGATGTCACAAGATCGCCTTGGCGGAGAAATCGTTCCGCTAACACAGGAATTTTTGTCGCACATGCTGGGCACACGGCGCGCCAGTGTTACCGTGGCTGCCGGAATGTTGGAAAGAGCCGGCGCAACAAAGTCAGTACGCCGGGCGGTGATAGTGGTGGATCGTAGTTTGTTGGAGCGTGCCTCGTGTGAATGCTACAGAGCAATCACAAATCAGACCGCCAATTGGTTAAAAGAAGAGTCCAATTCTGTGTACCGTTAAGACCGTATAGTTTTCGCACCTTCTCCAATGTACGCTATCGTACATTGGGTGCTCTCCAGCATTGGCTGTCACCTACGGAGGGCACGATGCACAAAAAATCCGTACTCCTCGTCGACGACAACGTGCAGATCCGGCAAAAGGTGCGCAAATTCTTGCTGGAGCACTCGGTCCATTTTGAAGTTTACGAAGCATCGGATGGCTTGGACGCCATTGGAAAAGCCACGGAAACCCAGCCGGATCTGATCATTCTGGATTGGTCGATGCCACGAATGAACGGTGTGGACGCTGCGCAACATCTGCGGAAGGTCGGAATCGAGGCTCCAATCATCCTGTTCACCATGCATGCGCCGACTTTACCCGTTATGGCTATTCGTTCAGTGGGTGTGAACGCTGTGGTGATGAAGCCCGACCTGGCGACATTGAATGAACAGATCGAGAAACTGCTCGCAGTATAGTTCGGAGGCTACACCTCGGCGTCGAGGATAAAATCTAATGCCCTGGCGAGAACTTTTACGCGAATTAGAACCCTACTGGCTCTTCGGAACCGAACTTCGAGCATGCTTCAGTTTGTCGTAGTCTTTCATAAATACCCTTAGCTGGAAGTTGGGCGCAATCTTGGTATATCCCGCGACCAGTTGTTCCTTATAGTGATCCAAAAAGAAATCCATCGGATCCGCTGGATCCATATCGATCAAGGTCAGATTTGTGTCGTCCATGGTTAGCTTGCCGAAACGCAGCCGATTGTTTTGGAACGCCATATAGTTCCCTGAAACTTTGCCGTTCGCCGGAACAACCTTGTTGCCGAACGTTTGGATGATCGAATTGGTTTCGATCCGCACCGCCGTCACTTTACCTTCAATATGAGGCGCCGGTAGAATTTGGCTTAAGTCCAGAATTAAATCATTGTTCTCGGCCAGCACGCCGGGCACTTTTCCGGACTTGATCAGGTCACCGATCTCCAGGCCGAATGTTTCCATAAGTCCTTTCACCGGGACATGTACGGCTTTTATTTTTTCGGTATGCAGGCGCAGCTTGCCGTCATTTGTCGGGCTCAACGTACTTTCCGTCTCGAACGGAATGTTTCCTTTATCATGCAGCCTGCCTTTCACTTGCAACTTGCCATTGGGAATAGTTTCGATCGAAATCCCGGACAGCGGAGCACCCTTGCGCGCAAGAACATAGCTGTTCAGAAGGTCCGCCAGATCGGCGGGACTGATCGCGATTTCTGCGGACTCTATGCGAATCTTGAATGAATTCTTGTCGTCAAAGATTGGAAATTCGTTGTTAGCGATGGGCACGAAGCTGCCAACCAAAGAATTGATTTGCACGGAAACTTTTTCACTAAAGTGATACCTCACGTTGTTCATTTGCGCACGGACGAAGGTATCTTTTTCTGGAGTTAGTGGTCGCGTTTGCGCTGGTGCGCGATAAGCGAAACATAGGAAGAGAAAAGCGCAGCTCAGCAATATCCAGTTACGCGAATCCATTGTTTTGTTCCGGAACGAATTGACAGGCGATGTGAAAAGAAAAGATAGGGTCGACATTCGCGATTGTTTCGTGAAATTTGCGGTACCTGCCATAGGGTCCGCGTTGTACTGACCGGGCAAATCGATCGTAGTTAAGAAGCGCTGAGTGGGGAAGGATCAATGCGAAATACCAGTCAATTCCAAGAAAATACCCTGAGACTGGTATTCCATATATAAGGAACGCGCATATCGTATCTGGCATCGAGCGGCGCACCGCCACTGTTCAGTGCAGAGCGATTGAAGATGCAAGGCAAGTCCGAAGAAGGACGCCCATGTCAGTCGAAAAAATCAGATGTAAGCACTGCAACAGCCGGTTCGTGTACCGCACTAGGCCTCGACCTCTCGAACGAACGCTTGTCAACTTGCTGCGGCTAACGCCGTTTGCGAATCGAAAGGACCATGGGTCAGTTGGGCGACCACTAAGCGTGTTTAGTACATGTTCCGTGGTATTCCCATCCAGGCAAGAATGACTAAGATTCGCGTTACCGAAAAAACACTCCTGCGAGCCTACCCGCGGCTCGGCGTCTTTTCTAAAAAGGATTTGCTATGAATTCCGGAAAATTGAGATGCAGGCACTGCGGCAACAGATATGTATTGCGTTCGCGAACTCGGCCGTTCGAAAAGCTGTTCGTGTCGCTCTTGCGTTTGACCCCATTCCGATGCGAAGCGTGCGACAGGCGGTTTTACGCGCGGGTCTTTTCGATCTATTCCTGAGTTCTTTTTATTCTTGAAAAGCGCGCCGCAGTGCGGACAGTTTCCCCTGGGAGGAAAAATGCTTCGAACGATTTTGCTAATCTTTCTTGTTTTGGTTCTCCTTGGATCTCTTCCGACTTGGCCCTACAGCACCGGTTGGGGCTACTATCCAAGCGGCGGTTTGGGATTGGTTTTGCTTATCGTCATCGTGTTGATTCTCCTGAAAAAACTCTGAGCAACAAGCGTCGGTCTCTTACCAATTGCTAACGTCATTGTATCCTACTCACTTTCCACGCGATTTGATTCGCGTTGCTGTGGTGGCCCCATGGTAATCCCGGCCAGCGGCTGGGGCCGCGGTTGTTACGCTGTACAGAGAACCCCGTATGGTTCACAGAGGAGGCTTGCTGCATCCTGCTATGACGCTACTCTGGATCCAAATTTTCGCGCCACCGGACCCGCGGCTTTGAAATCAAGGATTGGGAAATGAGTTGGATCGAAGTCCTGATCGCCGACGACCATGACTGGCTGCGTCGCAAGATACGATCGCTGATTGAATCGCATGTTCATTGGCGAGTTTGCGGAGAGGCTTTCAACGGGAAAATGGCGGTCGCAGCGGTCAAAGAATTCCACCCGCATGTGGTGATCCTAGATGTTTCTATGCCGGAGATGAATGGACTCGAAGCGGCGCGCCTGATTCTTGAAAATGCTCCTGCCATCAAAATAATTATAGTTAGCCAGAACGAGCCGGAATTGATGCAAAAAGCAGCTATTAGCGCTGGAGCCAAAGCCTTCGTCCATAAGTCCAGAATTTTTTACGATCTGATCGGCGCGGTCGAAAACGTTCTGAACATTTCCAATGGGTGCAAAAATCAGACGGAAGCTAACAAGGATGGCCCGTCGGTTTCGATTGCGATCACGAACGATTCCGAGGTGGCCGAATTGGCAAGCGCCACGCTTGCCACCGCAAAATTGCGTGAAGAGTCGGCAGTACTCGAGCGGAGTTCGCGCGGCGAGGCCGAGATTGAACGAGTCCGCTTCCGCGACTTCTTCATGCAGGCGCCGGCCGCCATTGGACTCACGTCCGGTCCGGAACATCGCTGGTCATTCGTCAATGCTGAGTACGTAAGGCTGACTGGCCGCAATTCTGTCGACCAATTCATCGGCAAAACTGTGATCGAGAGCCTACCTGAGATTCAAGACCAAGGCTTTCTGGAACTCCTGGATAAGGTCTACCAGACTGGAATTCCTCACTCCGGAACGGAAACTAAAGTTCTCGTTAATCGGGACGGCCGAAATTCGCACGAGTTGTATTGCAATTTTACTTACCAGCCATTGCGGAACTCAGATGGAAAAGTTGAGGGAATCCTAGTTCACGCCGTAGAAGTAACTCAGCAAGTGCTTTCGCGAAAAGTCCTTGCGCGCACGGCGCGGCAACAGAAAGCGCTGTTTCTTCTCGCCGATGAGTTGCATCGAGCTACGTCCCGTGAGCAGGTTTACGACGCGGCCTTGAATGCCATCTGCGACGCGCTGGAGTGCGACCGCGCGTCCATTTTGTTGTATGACGACAAAAAGGTTATGCGATTCGTGGCTTGGCGGGGTTTGTCTGACGATTATCGCCGGTTCGCTGACGGCCATTCCCCCTGGAAACCCTACGAATCGGATGCAAAACCATTCGGGATCGAAAACATCGAAACAGCGGAAGTGCAGGAGTCCCAGAAATCCACGATCCGAGCCGAGGGCATCGTCGCCCTGGCGTTTATTCCGCTTTT
This sequence comes from uncultured Acidobacteriota bacterium, assembly GCA_963781385.1. Classification (GTDB taxonomy): domain Bacteria; phylum Acidobacteriota; class Terriglobia; order Acidiferrales; family UBA7541; genus Acidiferrum. The sequence continues at coordinate 346,636 of CAWAFN010000003.1, forward strand.
TTCCGAAGGAAAGCTGATCGGGAAGTTCATGAGCTACTTCCGGGCCCCTCATATACTCACTGAAAACGAACTGGAATTGAGTCTTACGATTTCTCGGCAGCTTGCTTTCGCGATCGAACGCAAACAAGCGGATAGTGCGCTCCGCCAAAGTGAAGAGCAGTTTCGCATTCTCTCCGAGCGTCTTGATGCGGAAGTCCGCATTCGAACGGATGAACTTGAACAGCGCAATGCCGAAGTTTTGGAGCAGTCGGAGCGTCTTCGCGACTTGTCAAATCAATTGCTGAAAACTCAGGACGACGAGCGGCGCCACATCGCTCGCGAACTTCACGACAGCGCAGGCCAGGTGATTACCGCTTTGGGAATGGGACTGAGCGAGCTGAGCCAGAAAGTCGGAAAGGATTCGTCTTTAGTTGCGGCGGTAGAAGAGAACCGAGAATACTTGCGGCAACTGAACCAGGAAATCCGGACGATGTCGTATCTTCTGCATCCGCCGCTTCTGGATGAAACCGGTCTTTCCGAAGCGGTGAGGTGGTACATCGAGGGTCTTACGGACCGCAGCGGATTGGCGATTGAACTGAACGTGCCTCGTGACTTCGGAAGACTTCCCGCTGAGATGGAACTGGCTATCTTTCGCATAATTCAGGAATGCCTTACGAATATTCACCGGCATTCTGGAAGCAGATCAGCAGTGCTTCGCCTTCTCCGGGATCCCGAAAAAGTTTCGGTCGAGGTCGAGGATTTCGGAAAAGGCATTCCTCCGGAAAAGCTGGCTGGGATCGAGCGCCGTTCAGGAATGGGTATCACCGGTATGCGGGAACGCGCCAGACATTTTCAAGGGAGTCTTAAAGTGAATTCGAACCCCAGCGGGACTAGGGTTTCAGTTTCGCTGCCGATTCCTAGCGAAGCGAAATCAGTGCCAGCGCTCGAAGCTCAGAGGCGCGAACCGGTCGGTCGCTGAGCGCGGAGGCTCTCAAGCCACAGCCAGTTGGGCGAACTTCTCCGCCACTGGTGGATTTGCAAATTCTTCAGGAGTGAGTTCCAGGGCCCCCCGCTGCTCCAATCTCTCTCCATAGCTTTTCCCAATTCCAAATTCCATTCACTACTGGTTTCGGCAACGGAAATCCCAGTTGATGCGCGAGCATGCAAACCTGTCCTCGGTGGTGCGCTTCGTGCGCCAACATGTAGCACAGCATTTCCGGTCCGACCGGCCAGGATCGGGCCCAACCGTCTCTGCGAAATTTCTTGACGTGGCCGGTGCCGCCGAGCGCATCCGCGAGCATCTCCTCGCACCGAGCGGAACTCTCGGCCAATCCCGCTCGCGCCTGACGCCGCGTGCAGTGAGCGCGTTCAAGCCGTTGTGGAGTCTTTAAGTACGGGGCTGAAAGTCTTACCCACTTGCAGCGGATATTGTGCAAGTGGGTGAAAATCGCGGCGACGGTGCGATTCCGTCCGGGCGGTTTCGCAGTCCAGGCGCGGGAATCAAGATGTTCGATCAGCATTTGGTTGATGCGATCGTTGGCGGCAAAAATTCGCGCCGCGGCATGGCCCAATTCCGCAGGAGCCAGGTCCGTCGACAACTTGTGTCGTTGCGTGGCCACGAATGCTGTCCTCAGCTTTTCTTCATCCAGACGGCCCAGGTAAGTGGTCCAGCCTCTTCATCCGCTATTGGCCGTCCCGCGAACTTCAATGCGAGCTTGATCTGGCCATGATGGTAGCCTTCGTGCCAGATCATGTGCTGCAAGAAAAGGATCGGATGATCGTAGTGGAGGATCATGGCTTGGCTCGCCTCCACTTTTTTCTTTGCGGCCGCTCGCACCGCTTCAGCGCTTTCCTTCAACATCTGCGCGATGCGGCTCTTATCACGTTCGGCAGCCCATTCCTGGTCGGGCAGTTTTCTGGCGAACTCTGGCGCATCCTCGTAGACAAAAATCAGCCGTACAGAGTGCATGTGCGTGAACATCTCTGCGATCGTTGGGCTGCTCTGCATCGCTCGTATTTCCAGTCCATCAGCAGGAACCGCGCGGAGCAGGTTCACCAAAATGGTGTTGTTCCGGTCCCAGGAGTCGAGGAGCGCGTCAAGCAAGCTTTGCGGTTGTGCGTTCGACATTTCGAGATCCCTCCGATTTTAGCGGCTGGCAGAATCACTACCGGAACTTGTGTTCGCGTCGCTTGCACTAGCGTTGGCCATGGCCATGGCCATTTTCCTCATTGCCACAGGTGGATTCGCCGTAAACGCTGCCTCAACCTGCGCGAGATATAGATCGGCCTTCTCGCCCTGCAAGGAAATTCGCTGCGTCAATCGGGTACGTCCACCCGGCAGTTCATCAAATCGCCATTCGAATGACAGCGCCGCGCCATCCAAGCTCATCTCGATTGTCGCGGCCCGCAAAGGAGTGACCGCGCGAATGAACCATCGCAGCGGCTCTTGCCCCGGTAAGCGAGTCAGCCCGCACGTCCCTGCGGCGAATGAACCCAACAACTCGAATTCCGCGGGTGGATCGTCCCAGTTGGCGATGTTTGTCCAGTAGCTCCAGGCAAACTCCGGATTCGCGTCCGTTTCGACTGAATGGTTGGATTCCCAAGCAATAGGTGGCACTTCAGTCCTTCCGCTTCTTACTTCCGACGCCCGAGCCTCGCAGTAGTACGTCGGTACTAAGCAAGGCCCTAGCTATAAGGTTTGCCTCGAAAGTGATACCCGTACCATAGTCGCGCGCAAGCCCATCTCGCAAGCTTGGACCATGTTGAGTCGCCCACTGTCAGAGGTAAATTCCTCTGGATCCCCCCGAATTTCCCAGAAATCTGCGAGACATTCACGGAAATTCAGGGAAACCGGTTTTTCGCTCCTTGAGATTATCGTGGTCCTCGCGGTCATGGCCATTGTGCTGGGTTTTGCTGTTGTCGGAACAACCAGCTCTTTGCCCGGCTACAAGGCCGATGCCGCTATGGACCAAGTTGTAAGCCAGCTTCGCTCCGCGCGCATGCGGGCAATTTCGCAACGCCACGAGGTACAAGTTCAGTTTTCCGGAACGAATCAACTGATCATCACGGACATCGTGCTGAAGGGAGCGGCACCTCCACCTGTAGCAATCGATTTCGAGGGCGGCGCAAAATTTGCGCTGGTTACCGGCCTTCCCGATACGCCCATGGCTTCTGGAGGCGGCACCTCGACCACGCCTCCGCTGAGCGCCATTTATTTCGCCGGAATATCAAATGGGCCTCCGGTCACGAAGTTCACGACGACCGGCGCGTTTGTGGACAACGGTAATTCTTTCGTTGACGGTACGGTTTTCCTCGCAATCGGCCAAAAAGCGAACACAGCTCGCGCAGTCACGGTTCTCGGCGCTACCGGCAGAATTCGGCCCTATCACTACGACGGGACCAAGTGGCAGCAGTAGCTGAGAGGACGATCGAATGAACATGAACAAAAAACCCAATCGCGCAGGCAGTCAAGCAGGCTTCTCCCTGCTGGAAGCGGCGATCGCCATTGTGATGCTTTCAATTGGAATTTTGTCGCTGGCTGGCGTCTATGCGCAGGGAATTGTGCTCGCAAGCTTGAGCCAGTTCGACTATATCGCCGAGAAAAAAGCCGAAGAAGCCGTCGAGACGATTTTCGCCGCACGCGACTCCAAGATTCTCGCCTGGACCAATATTCGAAATGTTTCCGGCTCCGGCGGCAGCAGCGACGGAGTTTTTCTGGTAGGAGCGCAGCCGCTTGAAGCAGCCGGACCGGACGGTCTTTTCGGCACAGCGGACGACGACCCCAGCACTCCGGACACAGTCATCGTCGGGCCTGGACCAGATGGCCGACTCGGCACTTCCGACGATCAGGTCATGCCGCTGACCCACATGAGTCGCACCATCGAAATTACCGACGTGACTGGCGGAACAAATCTTCGTCAGATCACAGTCACCGTCACTTACACCGTTGGCGCGAAGACCCGGCAGTACACGCTGGTCAGCTTTATTTCGCAATTTTCGTAATGCGCATTCAGGAGCAAGAATGAGGAAGCAGCACGGATTTACCCTAATCGAGTGCCTGGTCGCGATGGCCGTGACCATGGTGGTGCTGGCTGGCGCCGTGCTCTTGTTCCGCGACTCCAGCAACGCAAACGGAAAAGTCTCGCAGACCTCCGACATGAGCGACAACATGCGTGCCGGTCTGAACATGATCGTGCAGGACCTGAAACTCACCGGCACCGGCATTCCTACTGGCGGAATTGCGATCCCCAACACCGTGGACGCAAACGGCTGCAATGTCAGTCTTCCTGTAAACCGTCCGCCTGCTCTGTTGAAATTATCCTTTCAGGGGCCCAATGCCCTGCAGGTCGGTTGCAACGTCGTGTTGCCGGCGATCGAGCCCGGCCCGGCGCTCGGCCCGTCCATCGTAAGTCCTGACGGAACGACCGCGCCTAACTCCGACATTATTTCCATTTTGTACGCGGACAATACGCTGGCACTGGATCAAAAGCCGATTAATGGCGCCAAGTGTCCTGCCGGATTGATTGCTGCTGACGGCACATCGGTGACATTCGACCCGGGCTGCGTCTTGCTTGGCAATGCGGGCATTCCTGTGAGCGCCGGCGACCTGGTCATGTTCAACAATGCCAACGGCAATTGCCTGCAGACCGTATCTTCTGTCAGCGGTCAAACACTCAAGTTTGACGCGGGGGACGCGTTCAATCTGAACGGTCGCACCGCTTCAGAAACCGCCGGCACAATTCTGCAGTTGCAAAACAAAGACGCGGGTGGCGTTCCCGACGGAACGTATCCATCCACGTCGGCCACCCGCATTTGGATGGTGACGTATTACCTCGACGGCAGCGTCGATCCCACAAATCCGCGCCTCATGCGCGAGGTAAATTTCAACACGCCCCAAATCGTCGGCGAATCCATCGAAACCTTGCAGTTCGCTTTCAACTTGGTCGACGGTTCGAACCCTAGCCCGGTAAACCAAAGCAACGTTCCTGACAAAGACACCGAAAGCGAAATTCGCGCCGTAAACATTTATCTGGGCAGCCGTTCCGCGGAAGCTGGACGCGGCGGTAAATACCTTCGGTCAAACGCCAAAACTCAAGTGGCGCTTCGTAGTATGGCCTACTTCAACAACTACCAGTGAGAGAGGAATTAGAAATGGGTTCGCCACGAACCGCCAAACATCGACAATCGGGAATCGCTCTTCTCACCACGCTGCTCCTGCTCGTGTTGATGTCGGCCATGATTATTGGGCTGATCGTCCTAGCCAGCAACGGTCAAAAACTCTCCGGCTTGGACAAAGATCAAAGCCGGGCGTTTTACGGTGCGGAAGGCGGCATGGAGAAATTGACCGCCGACCTCGGCACCATGTTTACAAGCAACTACGCGCCGTCCGGGGCACAGGTTGACTCGATTCAAAATAATCCGCCGGTCTTGACTGGCGATCAGGCAATTCAATATGCGGATTCGCAGGGCAACCCCGCTTACATCATCTCCTATCCCAAGGACGTCAATGGAAATCCAGCGGCTTCGTTCGCTCAGATTACTTCGGGCTCGAGTCCGTTTCAGGGCATGACTGCTCTGGAAACTCCCTATACTTTAACGGTTACCGCGCGGACTCCGGCAGGTTCAGAAGTGAAACTTCAACGCACACTGCAAACCGTCGGCTTGCCGCTCTTTCAGTTCGGCGTCTACTCTGAGACCGACCTGAGTTTTTTCCCCGGTCCGAATTTTAATTTCGGAGGTCGCGTTCACACCAACGGCAGTTTGTACTTGGCCAGCGGTGGTCCGGCTGATGCCACTCCGGTTGATACCGGCAAGAACCAACTATGGCTCGCGGCACCGGTGACTGTCGTGAAAGACGTAGTTCGCGACCAGCTTTCAAATTCGCATGCCATCTCGACGAAGGCCGAACATCCGGGAAGCGTGGAGATCACCACCGGTGGCGGCGCTTTTCAGGCACTCAGCTTCGGGCAAGGCAGTGACGCCTCAAACTGGGCGCAGATCACCGCTTCTTACAACGGAAATTTGCGCAACGGCGTTCGTCCGCTGCCTATCGGCATCGTTCTAGTCGGCAATGGCACTTCTCAACCTGTCGATATCATTCGCCGTCCGGTGCAAGGCGAAAACGCAACCAATCCGGCTGTGCTCGCGGAACGTTATTTCGCGCAAGCCAGCTTGAAGATCATCATTTCTGATAGCAAATCCGATATTACCAGTCTGCCGTGCGTCAGCGCCGGCGATCCGGTGAATCTCGCCGACCTCACACTGCCCGTAGCTGCCTGGACTTCTCCAAATGCGATCGCGCTTCGCAACGCAATGATTGCGAACGGCACCTTGCCATTGCCGCTGGCCGCATCGGGTGCTACAGGTGCGACCTACGACGCCGGCAATGGGTATTGGGGTCCCAACGGCACTCCGATCGTGACTGGATTTATTAAGATCGATGCGCAAACCGCTTACGGAAATCCGTGCGGTAGCTGGAAAGATGTCACGCTGGAAGTGTTAGGCCTTGGCTACGCCGGTCGCAATTTGAATCCGGTTTCAGTAGCCCCCCCGACGTTGCCGGCTCTGCCCGGTGCTCAGGTCGCGCCTTCCACTTGCCCTGATCCGCACCCCAATGCAATCGTGCGCCTCGAACGCGTTCGCGACAACCCATCCAATTTCGCCAATCCCGAAGGTCCATGCGGAGTCGCTGCCGGGGTTTCGCCGCCGCTGCCAGCGGACTACTGGCCGAACACGCTCTTCGACACCCGCGAGGGCGGCCGCCGTATCGCCGCTCCAGTCGCTCCATTCAACAACCGCGTCACCCTCGGCGGCGTGATGAACTACGTCGAACTCGACGTGAAGAATTTGGCTCGCTGGTTCTCTGGCACGATCGGAACAAGCGGTCTCAGCACGCTAGACAACACTTCTGCGCCCAACAATTTCTCCGTTTACTTCTCTGATCGCCGCGGGAATTTCGCCGGCGGCGCTGTCGGCGGCTCGTGGCCTCCGCTTTCTCCTTCCGGGAATGAGACCGGCGAATTCGGTTACAGCGATTTCGTCAATCGCGCTGACATCAATGGCTGCCCGAATAACTCCATCGAAACCGGAGAGGATCTTACCGGCACCGGAACCTTCTACACCTACGGCGAAAAAGTTTCTGCGACCTTTCTCGCCAGCTTGTTCGCCGATAATTCCTCCATCGCCGCGACCGTTGCTGATCCCAACTGTGCGACCGGCTCAAACGGCATCGTTCCTTGGCCCGGCACGTTTCTTTTGAATGCCAATGAAGGAAGGCAAAATCCACCCGCCATTTTCCGTCGTGCGCTCAAACTAGTGAACGGCAGCAACATCAATCTTCCTCTTTGCCCCGGTGCTGTCTCGTGCGGTTTAACCATCGCTGCTGAAAATCCTGTTTACGTTCAGGGAGATTACAACGCCAATTCCGCCGGCAGTGGCTTCAACGACCATAACGTTGCCAGTTCGGTGGTCGGCGACGCCGTCACGCTGCTTTCGAACAATTGGAATGACGTCAACTCGTTCGCTTCGCCGTTTTCCACGGGACGTCGCGGAGGTGCCACCACTTGGTTCCGCATGGGAGTCGTCGCTGGAAAGGGTGCCTCGTTTCCGATTCCCGGATGGGACACGACTGCACTCGACGGCAGCCAGGACTTCGGCACCGATGGTGGTGTCCATAACTTCATGCGATTTCTGGAAGGTTGGGGTTCCACGCTGCACTATGAAGGCTCGCTCGTCAGTCTGTTCTACAACCGCCAGGCGGTAGGGGTCTATAAAACCGGAGGCACGGTTTACGGAGCGCCCACTCGCGATTATAGATTCGACACGAATTTCCTGAATCCGTCGTTGTTGCCGCCAAGAACTCCGATGTTCCGCGACGTCAACACAACCGGATTCACGCAACTTCTTTTGCCAACACAGTAGGACGGCGCGCTCGTGGCCCCAAGCGAATTGACCGATAGCAATTGCTTGCACTGGGCCGGAGACCGGTGAGGCAGAAGTTCATAAATGGGCACCGCCGAGCACCGCGAACCATGAAACCAGCACCCGTTCGTGTTGTAGTAAGCACAGACTTTGGCTCCGCAGGAAAGAAGGTATGGCACAAAATTCCGCGTCAAATGATTCGTCGAGTCCGCGCGCTTCGCTGTGGGGCATTACCGCACTTATGGGATGTTTGCTTTGTCTTTTGATCGCTGGCCTTTTCTCGGCTGCACGATTGGTCCGTTCGCTGCAATTCAGTTCCGCTACCGATAAGCACACCATCCGCACTCCCATTGGCGATTTCCGGATGCAAAAACCCGGTCAGGTTGGACCTGGTCTGCCGTTGTATCCCGGATCGGCGTTGCTGTTACCTAACGGAAAAGCGTTGGCCCACGTAAGTCCCGCAGACCATGAACTCGAGCAAACGCTCACTGCCACTTACCATTCGAACGACCCACAAAGTTCCGTCGTGAATTGGTATGCTGAACACCTTGATTCTGAGTTCGTTCGCTCGCCAGCTGAACTCGCTGCTTTTACGGATGTGTTTCGTCTATTGCAAATCGAACCAGGCGCAATCACTTTCCTTGGCAAGCGCGGTGACCAGCAAAGGCTGGTCGCGCTGCAGTCAGACCTCTCCGGAACCACCATCTTCCTGGTTCGTCGCGGAAAATAACAAACCGGCCACGGCCTGGCGATTCTCAGCGCTAAAGCGCAAGATTTGGGATTCCAAGGTCGCCGTCACTGACACATCGCAAGATTCCCACGGATACAGTAAGCGGCAAGCGTTTTGGCGGATTGTCAGTGCGTGCCGCTGTACCGTCGCTGCGGAGCTGCGACTGCTGCGGGATTGACGAAGAACCAAGCGGCTGCGCCGAAAACGGCGACTGCGGCGGCGACTTGGAATCCGACGGTCCAGCCGAATTGTCCCGCGACAAACGGAGTTAGCGTCGCGGTGATCATCCCGCCAATCTGATTGGCCATATTCATCACGCTGGAAACTGATCCAGAAGACTTACCTCCGAGATCGGCGGACATGGACCAGAACGCGCTTTGCGAAAGATAAAGCGAACCGGCACCGCCAGCCAAAACGAAACTAGCGACCCGCACGTCCTGAGCACTTGAACCGAAAAAAAGAAAGACAGCCGTGAGACCGAAACCGACCACGGCAACGCTGCAACGTCCCGCACGCGATCCGAAACGTCTGGTGAGTGCGTCGCTGATCGCCCCGCCGAGAGGACTGCAGACCGCCATGGCGAGAAACGGAAGCGTGGCGTAAAAGGCGCTGGATTTCAGATCGAGACCACGAACTTTCGCGAGGTAAAGAAAAAACCAGCTAAAGAAAATCCAAGCCACATATCCGAAGCAAAAATAGGCACCGGAAAGAATCCAGACGGTGCCGCTGGATAAGATAGCGATCCACGAAGACATCGCGCCGGAACTTTGTACGACAGCTGATTTGGGAATGCCATCCTGGATCAGAGTGAGCTCTGCTGGAGCAACGGACGGATGAGCTTCTGGAGTGTCCCGCGAGGCGAGGAACCAAACCGCACCCGCAGCAAGACCGATCAACGCACTCAGCAAAAATGAAGCGCGCCAACCGAAGTGCAGCATTATGTAAGAAATCAGCGGAGGAGTGATGCCGGCGCCGATGCCCACACCTGCGAAAATAACTCCGTTGGCGACGCCGCGTTCGTGAGCGGGAATCCAGCGGGCGACAAACTGATTGGACGCGGGATACATGACGGCTTCGCCAGCGCCCAGCAGGAAACGGGCGGCGACGAAGACCATCAGTGCGTGAGCGATGTCGTGAGAGATTGCGGCAGTGAGAGCGCTGAAGATGCCCCACCAAATAACGCCGACTGTGAGTACGCGTCTCGGGCCGAAGCGATCAGCCAGCCAGCCGGCGGGCGTTTGAAAAAGAGCGTAGCCAAAAAGGAATGAACTGAAAACGAGACCGAGGCGAACGTTGCTGATGCCAAATTCCTCTGCGATTTTGCCGCCTGCAATGGAAATATTTACTCGGTCGAGGTAGGCGACGGCGCTCAGAATAAAGAGCCAGAAGATGAGTAACCAGCGGACGTGCGATGTCTGTTGGGTGATCACGCGTGAGTTCCGTTGCTGCGGAGCGAAGTGATGGCGGTGATGTCTGGGCGAATTAGATTCATCAGAGGTTCCAAGGCGAAGGGAAGGGTTCCGCTGCCTGCGCCCGGCAGAAAGTCCTACTCGTCCGAAAATAGGCGCCCGTGATCAGGCGGAGTGAGCCTTAAAGAGTTGAACGAGTTGCGCGGCTATGATTTTTTCTTCGCCGGATTTAAGCATGAAAGAGTTCATGCCAAGACTGTGCTCGGATGACCCGAGGACGATGGACGGTTTGCCGCTTCGCAAAGCTTTGCCGGCGTCGCGCGGCGAGAGGGCGATTTTGCGTGGATCCCAGAAAATGCTCATGTGAGGAACGTGATTCGCGATGTCAGGGACGTCGAAGGAAGTGGTTACGCCGGGAATGCGCGTGATCTCACTGGAAACGTAATCGAGGCGGCGCCACCATTCTTTGTCCAGCGCGGCGTGGTCTTCGTTGAGAAAACATTCGAGCGCTTTGACCATGCCGACAATTTCTTCTTTGCCGACTTTTGAAGCGCGACCTAGAGTATCTTCGTGCGGACTATTGTTGAGAAGGGCGTTGGCGACAAGTTCTTTTTTGCCGATCAGCAGGCCGGCGCACTGCGGCCCGCGGATGGCTTTGCCACCACTGAACGCAATGAGATCGTAGCCCATTTTGGCGTAGTCCCAGAGATTGGATACCGGCGGAGTGTCGGCGGCGGCGTCGATAAACGCGGGAATATTGCTTTCCTGCGCGAGCTTCACCCATTCTTCGACCTTGATCTGGCCTTGGGCATTGGCAAAATTTGAGAAGTGCATCATCGCCGTTTGTGGATTGATAGCACGTTTAAGGTCGTCGCGCGATTCGACCACGACGAGCTTCACCCCGGTGGCGCGGAGCTGATGGTCAAAAGGATTGCGGTGCGACTTCTGGATGATGACTTCGGTTTTCATGCCGGTGAGATCGGGGAGCTGTTCTATGAATTTCGGATTGTTGCCGGTGAGAATTCCTGCTAGACCGGATTGCATGCCGGCTGCTGCACCGCAGGTGACGATGGCGTCGTAGTCGGCGGGAAGTTTCAAAAGTTCGCAAATCCGTTTGCCCGCGGCGACTTCCAAATCAGCAATCGGAACAAAGTGCTGTCCAGCAAGAGCCATGACGGCTTCGACCTCCGGACGAGGGAGCGATCCGCCGAGATAGGTCATGGTGCCTTGGCCGTTGATGACGGTCGTGAGGCCGAGTTCTTCATAGACATTGCCGGTTGAGCCGAAACCCGTGAGTTTATCGGGAAGCGCAGGCGAATTTGTGGTCGAAGTTACGGAGGAAGTCGAGATGCCGAATGCCCTGCGAGCGCTGACGAATATCCCCGTAAACATTCCGGCGCTGCCAAGGAACGCCCTGCGGTTCCAAAGATTTTTAATGGGCATCGCTACTATCCCTTCTTCACGACGGCCGCGATGCAATTGATTTCGACGAGCGAGTTGCCCGGCAGAGCGGCGACGGCAACAGTGGTGCGCGCCGGACCCCCGTTTGGGAAATAGGTTTTGAAGACCTTGTTCATGCCGTCGTAGTCGTCAATCTTGGTGAGGAACACGGTGAGCTGAAGAATGCTGTCCATGGCGCCACCGCCGGTTTCGACCAGCGTCTTAACATTTTCCATCACCTTCTTGGTGTGAGTCTCGATGTCCATCGGGAACTCGCTTTTGGGATCGTGCGAGTGCGCGCCTTGGCCTGCTATATAGATGGTGTCATTGTGAAGAATCAGCGGAGTAATAAATCCGGTTCCAGCGGGCTTGCCGTCGTAGTCGAGCTTTTTCACGCCTGAGCCAGCCTGCGGAGCGGGGGCTGCACTGAGAGCAGCACCAGAAGCGGCAAGGCCCGGAATGAGTGCGGCAAGCTTAGCGGCGAAACCGCGCCGTGAAGTAAAATTTGAAAACATTATCTTCCTCCTTTTCGAATCGTTTTTAATTCCAAAAGACTAGGGCAAAGCAAAACTGAAAACATCGCTTCCAGCGGCGATGGCCACAAACTGTTTCGAATGCACGGCGTAGGTCATCGGTGAAGCCGTGATGGTCTGACCGGTGTTGAAGTGCCAGAGCGCCTTGCCGGAGCGTGCGTCCACGGCTTCGAAGGAATGCGTGTCATCGCCGAAAAAAACGAGGCCACCGGCCGTAGTCATGGTGCCGCCCGCGGAATGGCCGTCGCCGGCTTGAGCGTAACTCCACACCGGTTTGTCGCCGTTCAGCGCATATGCCAGAAGGCTTTTCTGGTTGTAGTCGCCCGGACTGCGATGAGCGCCAGTGGAATAGTAGGTCTGTCCGGTCTTGAATTCCTGAGGCTTCACAAAAAAGACATTACAGGAATCCAGTGACATGAAATAAATAGTCGACGTTTCTGGATTGTAAGAGGGCGAATACCAGTTGGTGGCGCCAGAAAATCCTGGGCAGATCCGCGTTCCTTGAGGAGTGGGCTGAAGCCCGGTGCGAATTGGACGGCCCTTTTCGTCAATACCGCTGGCCCAATTGGCTTTCTCAAGGAAACGGGTGGCAGAGAGAAACGTCCCGGTGGTGCGATCGAGAACGTAAAGGAACCCGTTACGATTGGCTTGTACGATAAGTTTTCGTGGCTGGCCGCGGAAGTCGGCGTCGACCAGCATGGGAGTTTCGACCGCGTCGTAATCGTAGAGATCGTGCGGCGTAAATTGGAAATACCATTTAAGTTTGCCGGTGTCCGGGTCGAGAGCGAGCAGGCAATCGGTGTAGAGATCGTCTCCGGGCCGCGGGCCGCCATCGAAGTCCGGCGCAGGATTACTCGTTCCCCAGAAAATTGTGTTCAATTCAGGATCGAAAGTGCCGGGCATCCATGTGGTGCCGCCGCCGAGCTTATAGCTTTCGCCCGGCCAACTGGAATTACCGAACTCGCCCGGACCGGGAATCGTCCAGAACCGCCAAGCTTCCTTGCCGCTCTCGGCGTCAAAGGCCGCTACAAAACCGCGGACGCCGTCGTCGCCGCCGGAAGTTCCGACGATGACGTTGTCCTTCACGACCAGAGGTGCACTGGTCGCGCCGTAGTTTGGGTTGCCATCGGTATATGCGACATCCCAAAGCAGATGACCGGAGCGTGCGTCGAGACACAGAAGATGCGCGTTGTCGGTTTCCATATATACGCGCGAATGCCATAGCCCCACACCGCGATTGTGATGTTGCGACGCGTCATCGATGAGGCCTTCCGTGATTGGACGCGAGTAGTGCCAGATGACACGGCCGGTTTGCGCGTCCAGAGCATAAGCATCATTTGCCACCGTAACGAACATGATTCCGTCGGCGACCACCGGCGTGACTTCGAGGTTGGTGGAATTCGGCGCATGAAAAACCCATTGGGCGCGCAATTGAGTTACGTTCGAACTGTTTATTTCTTGCAGCGCGCTAAATCGCCGACCGGTGTAGTCGCCATTGTAGGAGAGCCAGTTCTCCGCGACGGGGCTGACGAGCAAACGCCTAGGATCGATATCAATTGTCGTAGAAACCGAAGTCATGCCGTTCTCTTGTGCAGGCGAGCGAGAGACTGTCCCAAGAGTGAGCGCAAAGCCAAGTAGAAGTTTCTGCCATCGATCCATCGCCTGGGTCTTCTGCCTTCACCGGTAATCGGAAGTAGTGCGACGACGCCAACGAAATCGTCGATTCGAAATAAGAAACAAATGTAGCGACCGAGACTTCATATACTACAAACCGGCGGCGTGAAGCCACGGTTATTCACAACCTGCCAAATTTCGCCACGGCCTCTTGAATCGATTTAAGCTTCTCAATGTAGGCGTACATGGAGTGCTCTTTGAAGTCCATCTCCTGTGCCAGCTTCAAGATTTTCGCGGCATCGGCTTTCGGCACTACGACCACACCGTCCGGATCTGCTGTAATAATGTCGCCGGGATTCACCAAAACGCCGTCGCAAGTGACAGGGATATTCGCACCGGCGAAGCGATAGTGACCGATCGAAGTGGAAGGGACGACACCCATCGCGTACACGGGAAAGCCAATCTTTTGCAGGTAGGCAGTGTCGCGTACTCCACCGTCGATTACAGCGCCTGAGAAATTTCTTGCCGCCATTGCAGTGCCCATCAGGCCACCCATACCAGCGATGTCGTTTCCATCTTCCACCACCATCACGTATACGGAATTCGCATTGCCACTATCAATCGCTTGCAGCATGCCCTTCAACGCGTCGGGATCGTGATTGGGTTCTTTTTTGAGAGAAACCGTAAGTGCATAGCCGGCGAAGCGCGTCGTAAAAATGGGTCGCATGCGATGGGTCATATACATTTTTTTGCCGAGAATCTGTTCCATGGCATCGGAAACAGACGCGACTTCCACGTGACGAAAACTCTCGAGAAGTGCAGAATCGTCGCTCGCTTGGCTTACAGCAGCATTTTGTTTCGCTGAGACGCGTGTGGATTTCAATCCGACAAACAAGGCCAAACTGACTGTGAAAACCAAAATCATCGCGACAGCGCGGTGCGAACGCAGAAGCCGAGTCATAGATCCTCCTTGAAAAAAGAGACGCGCGCACTTTAGCATCCTTCAGGAGATTTGACGAAGCGGTCGTGACTTTAACGCTCGTGATCGAATGAATTGCAGAGCGCAGAGAAAAGGCGTATCGGCTAAGGATCAAATGAAACGAGTAGCTGTTCCAACACGATTATGGATTGCTCTTACGCTGGTCTCAGGTTCTGCTGCCGTTGTGCTTTATGCCCAGGACAAACCACCCGCTAGAACTTCAGAAACGAGCGCAGCGAAGCAGTCAGAAGCCAAATTAACTTTTAACGGAATCTGCGCGTCTTGCCACGGTCTTGATGGGCGCGGCGGTGAGCGTGGGCCCGATATCGTCTCGCGACCGGAGGTTGTGCGAAAGTCCGATGGGGAACTCGCGGTAATTTTAAAAGATGGGCGAGTCGCGGCGGGCATGCCATCTTTTGCCGCGCAAGGCTCGGCCCGATTGTCCGCGCTGGTTGCTTATTTGCGGACGCTGCAGGGTGGAAAGAGAGAAGCGAAGCTTCCGGGCGACGCAGAACGGGGCAAAGCGCTGTTTTTTGGCTCGGCGCAATGTTCGACCTGCCATATGATTACCGGTCGCGGTGGATTTTTTGGGCCGGAGCTTTCTGTTTACGCGGCAAGAATTGGCGCAGAGGAAGTGCGAGCGGCGATTGTCGACCCAAACAAGGATCTCGATCCGCGGCGCGGTCTTGTAACCGTGACTCTCGCCGATTCCACCACGCTGGTTGGGCTAATACGTAACCATGACAATTTTTCGCTGCAGTTACAAACTCGCGATGGCGCGTTTCATCTTTTAAACAAGTCGGACATTCGAACTACCAAGTACGAGGGCAAGTCGGCCATGCCTGCAGATTACGGCAGCAAACTTTCTAAGAATGAGATAGACGATCTGATCAGTTTTTTGCTTCGCACTTCGGGCTCACAAAATGCGCAAAAGCCCGCAAAAGTTTTACAAGACGGGGAAGAAGAATGAGCGACACAAACGGGAGAACGTTTCGATGAAATTTCGCCTTTTGGTTTCGTGGCTCTTGCTGATTCCATTTACAGGCGCTCTTTGTGACGGAAAAAACGACTCCAGTAAAGTATTTCAGTTGCAAGCGATCGCGCCCGAATTCTGGACACTCTTCGATCAAGACACGAAGCTAACCACGATCGCGACAGGTTTCGGTTTCACGGAGGGTCCGGTGTGGGACCCGGCGGGCTTCGTCTATGTGAGCGACGAAGTAACGAACAAGATTTTTCGCGTATATCCAGACGGAAAGAAGGAAGAATTGATTGCTCTGGGCGATCCGGACGGAAACACCTTCGACCGCCAGCAAAGACTCATCGATTGCGCCAGCGTGTTGCGCGCAATTATCCGAATAGACCGTGAAGGGAAGTACGAAATGCTCGCCGATCGTTTCGAAGGCAAGCGCTTCAACAGTCCCAATGATGTGGTGGCCGGGCCCGACGGCGCTCTTTATTTTACGGACCCCACACTCGACCTTCCAGAAGGGCAAAAGCAGGAAATACCATATCAGGGCGTCTATCGGCTGGACGAATCCGGAAAGGTGACTCTGCTAACGAAGGAGTTGTCGCAACCAAATGGGTTGGCCTTCTCGCCCGACGGAAAGCGGTTCTACGTGGACGACAGCGAGCGCAGAAACATTCTCGTTTTTGACTTCACGCCAGCTCATACCCTGACCAATGGGCGACTTTTTGCAGAAGAGTCAGGCGGAAAAGGCGAAGGGGTGCCCGACGGAATGAAGCTAGACCGGGCCGGCAATCTCTACGTCACCGGGCCAAAAGGGATTTGGGTGTGGGACCAGAGCGGCCGGCATCTTGGCACGATAACCCTTCCAGAGCAGCCCGCAAACTTGGCATGGGGAGATGCCGATTACGCAACTCTTTATGTCACCGCTACCACATCCGTCTATAAAATTCGCACCAAAGTCCGCGGTTTCGTTCCTTATCTGACCAATTAAGTTTCACTCGTATGTTCAAATGAGCTGCACCGGCAATTCTTGCTGGGCTGGCTAACCCTGAAATTGCCATGCCAACATCGCGCCGGGGCTGGTCTCGACGCAGACTGTTCTCGCAGCGAAACGAAATGAAAAGAAGCAAAACGAAATATGTTGATTTCTGTTGTTGTTCGTCATATGCTCCGCGACCTAACCGGGGGGTGGTCATGGCGAATCTAAAGCATTGTATTTTTCTGTCGATTTCAATCGTTTTAATGATGCTCGCTGGCGCGGTGGGTGTCCGCGCCGATGTGACCGGTTCGATTCAAGGCGTGGTCAAAGACCGTTCGGGTGCCGTCGTTGTTGGCGCGAAGATTGTCGCCACGAATGTGCAAACCAATTTCGCCCAAGAGACGGTCTCCGGTTTGGACGGGGCGTTTCGATTCCTGGCGCTCCCAGCCGGCTCATACAAATTGAGCGTGACCTCAGCGGGATTTCGACCGTTTGAAGAAACTGGCATCGAAGTCAAGGTAAACGATCATCTGAAGGATGACGTCACACTCGACGTTGGCAACATTGCGGAAAAAGTGGAAATCACGGCCAACGCTGTGCAAGTACAGACCGAGAACACCCAGCTCGGTGACGTGATCGACTCCAAAAAAATGTTGGCGCTGCCGCTGAATGGCCGCAGCTATTTGGATTTACTGGGACTGCAGGCGGGGGTTGCGCCAGCGACTGCGGAAACGATCCAGCAGGATCGTCCGGTAGCGGGAGGGTTAACGAATTCGGGCAATGTATCGGTCAATGGCCAGCGCGAAACGGCAAACGCCTTTCTAGTGAACGGCGGCGATGTCAGCGAGGGTCGCAACTTGGGCGCTGGATTGGTTCCCAACCTGGATTCCATCGAAGAATTCCGTCTTATAACCAACAGCTTTGACTCCGAGTACGGGAAATTCAGTGGTGCGATCATGAATGCCATCACCAAGTCCGGTACTAATGGCTTTCACGGGGACGTTTTCGAGTTCCTTCGCAACGATAAATTTGACGCAAAAAATTATTTCTTTGGCAGCAAGTCAGAGCTGAGGCGTAATCAATTCGGTTATGCCGCTGGGGGACCATTCTGGAAAAACAAACTGTTCTGGTTCTCCGACTATCAGGGCACGCGGGAAGTAAGGGGCGCCGAAGCCTCCGCGAACGTGCCGACCGACGACCAGCGCCAAGGCAACTTCGACCCCGCGACCCTGACTGGTACCGTTGACGGCGGTTATTGGGCCCAAGTGTTGAACACTCGGCTGAACTTGCCGCCCGGGACAATTTTTCAAAACGAGCCGTACAGCTTTGTTGGATGTACGAGCACAACCGAATGTGTATTTCCAGGAGGCGTGATTCCGCAAGCGGCATGGGATGCGCCAGCTACGAATATCCTGCCGTTCATTCCCGCACCCACTCCTGGCGGCTGCCTAAGTACAAATTACTGCGATAACAGCGGGAAGGACAGCGTTTCGGACAACAAAATCGGGGAGCGAGTTGACTTCATAAATCAAAAAACCGGCAACTGGTCCTTCTACTATTATTTTGACAGCTCCAACGTCGGGCGCGCACTTCCCTATGCCAACGTGCAGGGCTTCCCTTCGACGACACCCGCCCGCGTACAACAGTTTGTGATAAGCAACACGAAGACAGTAGGAGCCACGGCGGTCAACGAGGCGAGGGCTACGGTGTTTCGCAATGTCCTTCACGCGGACAACCCAGCCGCCAGTTTTGCCAGCCTGTCATCCTTGGGTTTCGTAACTGGCCCGGGCACACTGGGAATTATCCCCTCCACGACTCCTGGATATCCTGAGTATGTGCCTCAAACCAACTTTAACCAGCTCGGCATTGTCATTGGTGTGCCAACGTTGAATACGTTCCAGCCAAACACCACCTATACGGCGTCCGACGTATTCTCGAAGTCGGTCGGTAAGCATACGTGGAAATTTGGCGGCGAATTCCGGTATCTGCAGGTCAACGAACGCAACTACGCCAACCCGAATGGGGGCTTCACATTTGATGGCACTGTGACTGGAGTCGATTTTGCCGACTATCTTCTCGGCGCGACCTCCACTACCAATCAACCCTATACGCAGGCTGCGCTACAGTTACTGGATTCCCGCACCCGCTACGGCGGTGCTTTCGTGCAGGACTCTTGGAAGGTGAACCAGAACCTGACACTGAATCTCGGCTTGCGTTGGGAAGTGAGCATGCCTTGGTACGACACGCAGGGAAAGCTGCAGGCCTTCGTTCCCGGCCAGACGTCAACTGTTTTCCCACTCTCGCCCACAGGCTTGGTGTTCCCGGGCGATCAAGGAATCCCCAAAACTCTTGCTCCAACCAGATACAATAATTTCGCTCCCCGCATTGGTCTTGCCTATTCGCCAGGCTTCAGTGATGGTGCGTTAGGCAAGATTTTTGGCGGT
Source organism: uncultured Acidobacteriota bacterium (assembly GCA_963781385.1). GTDB lineage: Bacteria > Acidobacteriota > Terriglobia > Acidiferrales > UBA7541 > Acidiferrum. The sequence goes on from CAWAFN010000003.1 coordinate 365,633, forward strand.
CCCGGGAAGACGAGTATCCGCGCCGCTTTCGGCATTTACTACACCTCCGTTGAAGACCTGAGCCTGTTTTACGAGGTGGCCGACGCTCCGTTCGGCCTCTATTGGACCTCACCGGTATCGGTCATAATGGACGAACCGTTCCGGATTCGAGCTACGGGAGCGTCCATAGGGCAACGGTTCCCTTTCACCGCGCCGGTTCCGGGTGCCCCTTCGAATAAAACACTGGACTTCTCAGTCTACGAACCGTTCAACTTTTTTCCAGGTTATGGTGTTCACAACAAACTTCCCTACGGCGAGCACTTCAACCTTTCAATCCAGCGCGAACTGAGCAAATCTACTGTTCTGACGCTCGCTTACGTAGGAACTGCTGGTCATCAGCTAATCACACAGCAGGAGGCCAACCCCGGCAGCGCGGCTCTTTGTATGGGTCTGAACGCCGCAAATGCCTATGACACGACCCAGGATACCTTCGGTTGCGGGCCCGGGCAGGAGAACGACGTCTTCAACACGGTGGGTGCGGTGCCGTGCGGTGCAACATTCAACCCGACCTGCGTTTACGGCACCAGACAATCGTTGAATAGTCCGAATTTCTGCCAGGGAGCAACTCCTCAGGTTTGTTTCGGCAGCGGCAACACCTACACAAATACCAATGCCAATTCCATCTACAACGCTGGGCAAATTACCGTCGAGCGCAAGGCCAGTGAGTTTACGTTCTTGGCGGCGTACACGTTTGCCAAAGGGCTGGACAATTCTTCGGCCTTCAACGATTTGGTGAATTTCGCGGATCCGAGGTTGAGCCGGGGGTTGTCATCGAGTGACATCAGGCATAATTTCGTCGTCAGCTACATTTGGCTTATCCCCTTCGATCGAGCGTTCAAGGGCGCGCCGAAACGCTTGACCCAGGGCTGGCAGGTACAGGGCATCACACGGTTTGCCACGGGATTTCCCATCCAAATGAACCAATCAGACGACGACATATCCCTGACTGGCAGCGGTGCCACGGATATGCCGAACCAGGTGGGCCCAGTGGTGACTATCGACCCAAGGAAAGTAAATCCAGATTGCCACGCTGACTCGAATGATCCTACAGCATCGACTTCCGGATGCTACTTCCTTTCCGGCGCATTTGAGCCTAACTCCACCCTGGGGACGTTTGGCACGGCCAACCGGCGCTTCTTCCATGGCCCGGGATTCAACAACACCGATTTCGGCATATCGAAGCGAACCGTGATTCATGAGAATTATGCTTTCGATCTCCGGGTCGAATTTTTCAACATCTTCAATCACGCGCAGTTTAAAAATCCTACGGGGAACATTGACGACTCAAGGTTTGGAATCGTGACGCAAGCCCGCGATCCGCGCATTGGCCAGATCAGCGCGAAGTTTTACTGGTAGGTGAGCATCTTGAGCGACGGAGCATTTTTGATTTGATCCGCGAATAGATTGCGCGTCAAATCGATACGATGCAGACACTACAAACCTTCCTCCCGTTTGGCAGGCGATTGGTCTATGGGGTCTTGTGGGTACTTCTGCTGGGCACTGGCTTCGCAGAACAGGCTTATGCGCAGAGCGCCGCACAGTATCGCCAGCAGGCGATCGAACTTTCGCGGGCCAATTCTTGGGATGCGGCGATCGAGGCTTATCAGAAGGCATTGGAAGTCGAACCTAATGATGCTGGTACTCACTACAATTTGGCACTTGCGCTAACACAGAAAGGCGACAACGGGCCAGCCTTGGACGAATTTGAAGCTGCGATTCGGCTAAAGCCTAATTGGGCTGAAGCACATTTCGGCCTGGGCGCAGCCTGGTACGAATTACGCGAACTGCCGAATGCGCAGAAAGAGCTTCGCGCCACGATCGATTTGGATCCGCAGAATGCCGCCGCGCATCGTCTGATGGCTCACATTTACTCCGAGCAAAGCAACCTAGCTGCGGCCAGCCGCGAAATGCGCTTGGCGCTAAACGCGAAGCCCACCGCGGAGACTCACTTCGAACTCGGGCTGATTGAGGGCCAGCTCGGAAATTTGCCGGGCGCCGCAACGCAATTCCGTCAAGCAATCCATTTGAATCCGAAGTTTGCCGCGGCCTATCGCCTTCTGGGCGTGACTCTGCGCCGCCAAGGAGACCACGCCGGGGCGCTGGCGCAATTTCGCCGAGCCGTGGAGATTGATTCCAAGGATCCAGACAATCAATACGATTTGGGCATGGAATTGAAAGCCGGCGGCGATACAGCCGGAGCCATCGCCGCTTTCCAGCGAGCGATCGAGCTCAAGCCTGATTTTGAGAAAGCTCATTACAGTTTAGGCGTGGCGCTGCGAAGCCAGGGCCAGACAGAAGCGGGAAAGAAAGAATTGGAGCAACTCGAAGCCTTGCATGATTTCCGCGCGCGCTTGGCACAATCGAAATTGCTGATTGTGCAGGGCGTCGATGCTTTAAAAAAGCAAAAAACAGATGAAGCGTTTGAACTTTTCCAGAAAGCAGTTGCGCAAAGCCCCGACCTTCCGACAGGCTACTACTACCTGGGTGTCACTTATGAAAAAAAAGGCGACGCCGGAAATGCCATCGCTTCCTATCAGAGAGCTCTCGAACTGAAATCCGACTACGCAAAAGCACACTCAAGCCTGGGGTTGCTTTATTGGCGTAATAATGATCAAGGTAGCGCGATCAGAGAATTCCAGCAGGCCGTGATGTCCGATCCGGACCTTCCAGAAGGGCACTACAACTTAGGGCTGGCCCTCGCTCAGTCTGGTCAACTGACCGAAGCCGCTCGCGAATTGAATGAAGCAATTAGCCTCGATCCAAAGTACACGGACGCTCGCGTGCAATTAGGCCTCGTTCTCAGTCGGAACAATGACATCGCTGGGGCGACGAGTGTTTTTAAAGAACTTTTGCGTCGCGAACCCGCTTTCGCCGAAGGCCACAACAACCTTGGACTGGTTTTGTTGCAGGCCGGAAATTTTGCCGCTGCTGATACCGAATTTCGCCAGGCAACGCGACTGAAGCCGCTTTATGCCGAAGCGCACTACAACCTCGCGTTGACTCTGCAACAGCAGGGAAAGGAAGCCGAGTCGCGCGCGGAATTTGAGAAAGCTTTTGAAATTTCGCCCGAATTGCGAAACGCGGCGCGCCCCCAATGAACTCTTCGAACTTAAAACGCGGTGTAGCTCTCATCGTTTTCCTGGTGTTCGTGGGCTGGAGCGGCTACGGGCTCGCGCATTCCAAACCGCACAAACTCGCGCCTCAGGAGCCTACGGCCGCGAAGGTCTGCGAAGTGGAAAGGCCGACCGCGTCGTTTTCGGTTCCTTACATGTCGCACCCCGGGGAACTGAATGCGGATCCAAATTCCGCGACGTGGGCGCATGCGTCTTCCACATGGATTGCCAGGGACTGCACACATCGAATCGACTACCCTAAGATAAAAACGGAAGTCCGTGGATTCTGGACTGACACAGATTTGTACCTTCTATTCGTTTCGCCATACACCGAACTAAATCTCTGGTTGCCCGTCGACAATTCCAAAGATCGCCTCAATCTCTGGGATCGTGACGTCGTGGAATTTTTCTTGGGAGATGACTGGACCAATATCAGACACTATCGCGAATTTGAGATTGCCCCGACCGGCGACTGGGTCGATCTCGCGATCAATCTTGATAAAGACTCCTACGGCGCCGAATGGAATTCCGGTTGGCAGCGCCTGGCAAGGATCGATGAAAAAAATCACATTTGGTACGCGGCCGCGCGTGTGCCGTTGAGTTCGGTGAGCGAAATAAGAGTTGTGGCTGGGACGAAGTGGCGGGCCAATCTCTATCGTATCGACGGGCTCGGTCCGGATACGGTGCGTCGTTTCATGTGCTGGCAGCCGACTTGTGTGGTCAATCGAGATCCCAATCACGTGCCGGAGAATTTTGGAACGTTGAACTTTACGAAATAACATCAGTAGTCGAGAGGAACCTTATGGCTGCAACTGAGCAAGCGAACCGTCGTGGGTTTATGAAAATGCTGGCAGCTTCGCCTCTGCTGGCACAAATCGCGGCACAAGGCCTGTATCTGAAATCGGCGGCCGCGATCGGTTTGGATCCGAAGTCAAATGTTTATAGCCGCCTGGGCGTCAAGACCGTCATCAATTGTCGCGGAACCTGGACCTATTTGAGCGGATCGCTGCAATTTCCCGAAGTTCACGAAGCGCAAGCCGAGGCTAGCCGCCATTTCGTAAATATGGTCGAGTTGCATCAGGCGGTCGGCCGCCGCTTGGCTGAATTGACCGGAGCGGAATCGGGATTGATCACATCAGGTGCGGCAGGTGCGATGGCGGCTGCCAGCGCGGCTTGCATCGCCGGCGCCGACGCAAAAAAAATCTGGCAACTGCCGGACACCACCGGATTGAAAAATGAAGTAATCATGGTTGGCGGACGAAGCGCGTTCGATAGCGCCATTCGCTTGACCGGGGCTAAGCTCGTCGTGGTCGAAAAGTCTGACAACATCGCAAGTGCCATCAATTCCAACACCGCCATGATTTACACCACCGATCTTGGCGAAAAGTTGGAACGGGAATCCGCGATTGCCAAGGAGCACAACGTTCCGCTTCTGCTCGACGATGCTGCAGGCATTCCGCCAATCGACAACATCAAGCTGTATGCCAAGATGAAACTCGATCTTTATACTTTTTCCGGAGGCAAGGGTTTGCGCGGTCCGCAATGCAGCGGCGTGCTTCTTGGCCGCAAGGACTTGATTGAAGCCGCGATGCGCAACTCGAGCCCATTCGAGGGCGCAGTCTGCCGCCCCATGAAAGTTGGCAAAGAAGAAATTATCGGCTGCCTGACGGCCATTGAGACATGGCTGAAGCTGGATTCCAAGAAGCTCAACGAGGAATGGAATGCCCGGGTCGACCGCATCGCAAAGCTTGTCGAAACTGTGCCCGGTGTGAAGACTCAGATCTACGTTCCAGACGACGGGAATCGCTATCCAACTTTGCGCGTCTCTTGGGATCAGGACGCGTGGGGCTTCACGGTGAGCGAATGTGTAAAGAAACTTCATGAAAACGATCCGGTGATCGAAGTGCTGAGCATCGACAATCCCAGCATGGTTTCCGCAGTTGAAGAAGGCGCTGACAAGGCCAAACCCAATCCGAAAGAGCTGAAAGAAAAAAACCACCTGGAGTTGGTTTCGATGACCATCCAGCCGGGTGAAGAACTGATTGTCGGGCAGCGCTTGCGCAGCATTCTCGCCGAGGCACGCAAAGGAAAATCCGCATGAGGTTTCTCCTTCGCACCGCTGTGTGGCTGTGCGTGTTGACTACGCTGATCCAGCCGCCGGACGCGGGTGCACAAGCGGTTTCGTCTGGGTCTGCTGTTCCGGGTTCATCCAGCATTGATGCGGGAGATTACCTTTATATATCTGCACAAGGGCCGCGGCGCGCGGACGGGACGACGACGTCGAGGTTTAGCGATCAAGTGCGGCAGTGCCTCGACAACGCCAAGCATCTAGTCGAAGCTGCAGGCCTCACGATGGAGCATGTCGTCTACGTTCAGGTCTATCTAGAAGACACCAGTCACAGCCAGGAATTGGACGACGCCTTCGCTGCGTACTTTCCAAAAGACCCGCCGGCCCGCGCTGTTCTTGGAGTGGCTCGCGTCCCCGAAGCGCCGTTGCAAATCACTGCAGTCGCTGTTCGCGATAGGAGAGAGAAGCGGGCGGTCGCTGTTCCCACTTGGCCTGTCAGCAGGGCTTACTCGGCAGGAATGCTGACGCATGATCGGCTGTTTATCTCGACCATGCCCGCTAGCGATCCTGCGACTGGAGCAGTCCCTGAAAATCCCGCTGCGCAAGTGGACATGGCGCTCGATCGTCTAAGCGCAGTCCTGAAAGCTGCAGGGCTCAGCAACGCCAACATGGTCTTTGTGAACCCGTATCTCACCAGCGCGATTCCGATGCGTGTCATGAATGAACATTACGCGCGGCGATTCGAGTTTGGGAATACCCCTGCGCGCGCCACCATCGAAGTGTCCAGTTTGCCCGACGGCGCGCATATCGCTTACACCGGCGTGGCCGTCCGCGATTTAAGCCGCCGCAAGGCAGTCCGGCCAAAAAACATGCCTTCCAGCCCAACCGCCAGTCCATGCGTGTTTGCCGGCGACACGCTCTACTGTTCTGCGAAAAGTGGTTTCATTCCCGGGCCGAACGGCGGCATCTTCACTGCCTCCACCACGGATCAGACTCGCCAGACCATGCGCAATCTGCTCGACAATCTCGAAGAAGCTGATATGAACTTCGACCAGGTCGTTTCCGCGACAATTTATCTGGACGATCTTTCCGAGTCTCCACTCTTCACCGACGTTTACAAAAAATATTTTAAAGGCCCGCTGCCTGCTCAGGCCACGCTGCAGCAACTCAAACCCGGCGACCGCAAGTTGGAAGACGACGTGCACTACCCAACCCTGGAGCAGATGTCGCTTATCGCTGTCCGCAATCGCGCGAATTCGAAGAACTAGCCGCGTCAATTTCGACGATCGGCCAAACTAACAAGGCACCCGCAACGAGTGGAAAGCGTTTTTGCACCGAAGCAACTCCGCAAAATCCGAGTGATCGAACTCTCTATAGCCCGAACATAGAGTTGACGCCGGCGCGCGGACTCTCTGTGTTAGGCTCGCGCCTTACAATCGGGGGAACCGAGGCCTGCTGCTTTTCAGGCAACGAAGTTGCAGTCTCTTTCGCGAGTACTGGCTCGGTTGTACTCGTTTGGCTTTGAGAAACGCTCGTTGATGCGCTCGGCATACCAGCATTTGCTCGAGGTGCGAGTTGTTTGAGAAAAGCCAGATCTTGTGCTTCTTCCGTTCCCGGTTGAACCGCTGGAAACGATAGATTCATCTGAGATTCCATGGCGCTAGCGATACGGTGTAGCTGCCAAATTAGCTTTTCGAAATCTTTCGACCGGCCGAGCTTGAGATTGCGGTCCCACAAGAAACGAATGGACAGCACCATCACAATGGGGAGGCCTATCGTCAGGGTGGCCAGTACGATCGTGAAAAATACTGAGTTGAGTGGTGTGAAGAATTGGCTCATCGGTGCCTCCAAATGCTCGATACTTAACGAAGAATACAGCAACGCGAAGGTCGCTACAAACGAATCGATCCGCGCCAAGCCGACAGAAGGTTCAGGCAAAGCGCAGGAAAGATTTCATGATCTAAATTGTTCGGAGACTTGGGCGGCGCGGTGGTGGCAATGTTATGGTATTGCCTCCACATTCTGCATCCAAATATGACCACATACATCGGACTGATTGGCGGAGGAAATATTAGCGACACGCACGCGCGCGCCGCTCGCGCGATTCCGAATGTCGAAATCGCTGCGGTCTATGGAACGAATGCGGAGAAAATCAGCCATTTGTGCCGCGAGTTCGGCGGGTTGCCATATTCGGACTTTGAGAAATTTTTGTCTCACCGCCCGATGGACCTCGTCGCTATCGGCAGCCCTTCAGGTCTCCACGCCGAACAGGGCATAGCAGCCGCGAGGCGTGGTCTGCACGTACTGTCCGAAAAGCCGCTCGATATTTCGCTGGAGCGCGCCGACGCCCTCATTGCGGAAGCAAGCAAGGCCAACGTGAAGCTGGGTGTTTTTTTCCAGGATCGCTGCAAGCCCGATATTCTTGGCGTGAAAAACGCATTGGATTCCGGCGCTCTGGGTCGGCCGATCCTCGCCGACGCGCGAGTGAAATGGTATCGCCCTCCCGAATATTATTCGAAATCACGATGGCGCGGAACGTTGTCACTCGACGGCGGCGGTGCGCTCATCAATCAAGCTGTGCATACGTTGGATCTCATGCTTTGGATGTTCGACGAGGTGGTCAGCGTTCAGGCCATGTCTAGGACGTCGCTGCATGAAATCGAAGCGGAGGACACGCTCACAGCACTTCTTGAATTTTCCAACGGAGCTTTAGGTGTCCTTCAAGCGACTACCTCCGTCTATCCTGGCTATCCGCGCAGGTTAGAGCTTACCGGCTCCGAAGGAACCGTAACCATAGAGCAGGACCGTTTGCTTGCCGCCGACCTCAAAAATCCCAGCGCGCATTTGCTGCTTAGTTCCCAGGCCGATAGCAACCCGAGTTCTTCCTCGCCCGTCGTCAGCGATTCGCGCGGGCACCAGGCGATCCTGGAAGATTTTCTAAATTCCATTCGAACGAATACCAAGCCGCGCTGTAACGGACAAGAAGGTCGCCGCAGCCTTGCGCTGGTGCAAGCGATATATTCAGCTTGCAAAACAGGCCAGCGGATTCACATCAACGCTGGAAATCTCTAGCGCAACCACTCGTGCAGATGTGCGCGAACGAATTCGTTATCCTGAAGGTGAGGATACAGCTCGCATACTCGATCGATCTCTTCCATCTGGCCGGGAGACAGGTCTTCGTGGGGATCAAGACACCAACGCCCTTCCAGGAAACCTTGCCTTCGCAAAATTTCATGAATCCCCGGAACGCATCCGCGAAACTGGTGCGACGGGTCAAACAATGCTGCATTCGACTCCGTCACCTGCTGCGCAAGGGTCAGGATCTGCGCAGGAATATGGCCGGTATGCTGCTTTACTTCCCGGAGAAGTTCCGTCGCTTTCTTGGTCCACACCGCCCAATGACCCAACAAACCACCGGCAAAACGGATCTGCTCACCTCGAAAGTCATAGACGCTAAGTAGATCCAACAAAATATTGTCGTCGTTGCCCGTGTACAGCGCGATTTCTCGGGCGCGGCCGGATTCTGCGAAAGCGCGGACTACTTCCAGTGTTTGATAGCGGCTGAATGGCGCAACCTTGATGGCAACGACATTTTCAATTTCGCAAAACTCGCGCCAGAAAGCGTAGGGCAGAACTCGGCCGCCGACACTCGGCTGCAAATAAAATCCGATGACCGAGACGATGGAAGAAATCTCTCGGCAGTGCTGAATCAGCTCTGCGATGGAATCGTCGGGTAGTGCGCCCAGACTCAAAAGCACCGCATCGTAGCCGAGTCGAGCGGCGATCGTTGCTTCCGATATGGCTTGCGGCAGTTTTCCGCAGACTCCCGCAATCTTTACCGCGCTTGTTGCGCGCATTTCCTCCATGGCAATTCTCAAAACGGGTTCGAACAAGCCAACAGCCGGATCGCGAACGGCAAACTGTGTGGTGTGAACGCCTACAGCGATCCCTCCGGCCCCAGCAGCGAGATAGTAGCGCGTCAGAGCGCGCTGCCGGCGCTCATCCAACCGGCGATCGCGATTGAGCGCGAGCGGGTGCGCGGGTATCACTAATCCTGAAAGTAATTGCGAGCGCAGTGACATTAGAACTTTCCGTCACGAACTTGGAAATGCGTGGCTTTATTCAGACGCGAACCACCGGCCGAAATCCAGGCGGCAGTCCAGTCGATCATTTCTGAAGCCGTAACCCTCGGGTATCCGAACATTTGATGGGCCTTTGCGGCGTTGTTCAGTAAAGCGGTGTCCGTCTCCTCTGAACTGAAAGTCGGTTTTACATTGAATCGCCGTCCGAACTCTTCGGCGATGTACCGTACGCTCAAAGTTTCAGGACCAGTGAGGTTTAGGATCAATGGTGGCGACTGGCAGTGCGCGAAAGATTGCAGGCAAAAGGAATTTGCGTCACCTTGCCAGATAACATTCACCAGCGCCATGCGAACGTCAACCGGTCTCCGCTCGAATACCGCGGCGCCAATATCCAACAAAACGCCATATCGCAGGTCAATCGCGTAATTCAATCGAAGGATAGCCACCGCAGTGCCCCAGCTGCGCGAGCCGTACTCGAACATCCTTTCCCTGCCGAGTGCAGACTGGGCATATTCGCCTTCTGGAGCCGGCGGAGTGTCCTCCACCGCGCCTCCGTGTGTCACGTGCCGCAGCGGATAAACATTGCCGGTTGAAAACGCAACAATGCGCGATGCGCGAAAGCGCTCGGCGACGAGCCCGGGCAGATACGTATTCATCGCCCACGTCAGCTCCTCCGATCCGCTGGTGCCGAACTTGCGCGCGGCCATGAAGATCACATTAGGGAAGTCGGGCAATTTGGCCAGCGCGCCAGGCACGAGAAGATCGGATACTACTGTCTCGATGCCCTCGGACTCCAACGTCTTTCGGAGTTCGTTGTCGGAGAATCGTGCGACCGCCAAGATTCTCTTCGGGACATCAGCCTTTTCGGCGGCTCGGCGCGCGCGCCGAGCCAAACTTGGCCCCATTTTTCCGCCCGCGCCGAGAATGAGCAAATCTCCATCGAGTTTCGCCATTGCCGTGGTGTCAGCTTCGGATGGACGCGAAAGAATCTCTTCCAATTCGGTTTCTGTATTTATTTGCATGCTTAACCCAGTTCGAATCCTGCGATGGCATATACCAGTTGGTCGTTTTTGGCGAAACGGTTACCGATGACCATTCGTTCCAGTCGTCGCTGCGCGACAAATCCGAGTCTACTCGCCAGCTCAACCGCTTTCTTATTACTGCTCAAAAGATCCCAAAACCAGCCTGTTTCCGCTGGCTCTAACAAGATTTGTTCTATCACCAGACGAGCAGTCTTCGCCTCCTGCGCGACACACGGACCTAGATAACGACGGCGCGTGCCGGCGCGGGAGAAACCGTAAGCATCATCCGCGCTAGTGGAAGCATTTCGTAACGCGAGTTCCTGCAGCAGCGCTGCGCGATCCGCCCCGAAGGCCTCGCGATCCATTTCCAACGAAGGGCGAGACAGCGAGGAAAGGGGCTTGACTGGGGCGTTGATTTGACCGCCATCGCGAAACCAGCGTTCCACAACTTGCTCCGTTTCGAATCCCAATTGTTTGTAAAGCGGTTGACCCTCTGGCGTAGCGTCCAGCTTGATGCTTTTTGTTCCCAAAGAGGACGCGCGGTCCAGAGCGGCTTGCATGAGCCGTCGTGCAAATCCCATTCTGCGATAGTCCGGCTTGGTGAGCACCATTCCAATCCAGGCCAGTTCAACTCCGTAGCAGAGCAACGTGGCGGTCGCGACGACCCGATCATCAAGCTCAATTCCGAAACAGCCTTGCGGATCGAGCCGCAGTAGCATCTCCCAGTCATCAATAGTTTGATTCCATCTGGCCAGACGCGAAAGTTCCACGGCATCGGCTAGATCACCGGGACGCAGCACGCGGAGGTTTCCTGGGTGCATCGTACGCAAATTCCCCTTGCTTTGCGGTTTCCGTTCGAACACAAAGTCTACGACGAGTCGCTCCAGATACCATTCGAATTGTTACGGATTCCTTTGTTTACCTTCGCTGAAAGTCACGTTAAGCTCTCGGCCGTATGTCACGTAATGACATCAAGTACTCAGTCTGTGTCGTGCCGGTCAGTCCGTGTGGGGGCCAGCATTGACTGCGGAAGCGCGGAACCCAACTTACCCCACAATGCCTCCGCGATTTCGACATTCACTTCGATGGTTGATTGGCGCGCTCCTATTCACCTCCACGGTTGTCAACTACATCGACCGGCAAACCCTTTCTATCCTGGCGCCATTTCTTAAGGTTGATTTCCACTGGACCAACACCGACTACGCCGCCATCGTAATCGCGTTTCGGATTTCGTACTCCCTGGGACAAGCGTTTTGCGGGCGTTTGATCGATCGAGTGGGCACGCGAAGCGGAATAACGCTGACGGTCGCAGCATATTCGCTGGTGTCGATGCTGACCCCACTGGCTCGAGGCCTGCATAGCTTTGCTTTTTTTCGGTTCCTGCTGGGAGCGGGTGAGTCGGCGAATTGGCCGGCGGCCACCAAAGCAGTATCGGAATGGTTCCCGAAAAGCGAAAGAGGATTGGCGACTGCTCTCTTCGACAGCGGATCGTCGGTCGGGGGTGCGATTGCTCCTTTCCTCATTCTCGGAATTTACACCCGGTGGGGTTGGCGGCCGGCCTTCGTCGTGCCCGGAATCCTTGGAATCCTATGGTTGATTCTATGGCGATGGCTCTACTATCCTCCCGAAATTCATCCGTACATTTCGACCGAAGAGCGCAACATGATCTTGACGGAGAGGCCGCCCAGCACATCTCTAGCGAAGGTATCTCTGCCTTGGCGAGCCCTATTGAAGATTCCACAAACCTGGGGTGTCATTGTAGCTCGGACATTTACCGATCCCGTCTGGTTTTTCATCACCGATTGGTTTCCGATCTATCTGATCGCGAAAGGATTCGACCTGCGCGGAAGCCTCATTGCCGTGTGGGTACCATTCGTTGCGGCCGATCTGGGAAATTTTGCTGGGGGCGCGGCCACCGGCTACTTGATAAAACGTGGATGGGCTCTTGGCAATGCTCGAAAAGCGGTCGTAGTCGCGGGCGGATTTGGAATGACGCTTTTAATTCCTGCCATTTTCTCTTCCAATCTCTACGTGATCACCGCCCTATTCGCGCTTTCCACTTTTTCTTACGCGGCTTTCAGCACCATTGCCCACGTGCTTTCCACCGATCTCTTTCCCAGGCAACCTCGTCGCCAGCGTCAGCGGTCTCGGTGGAACTGGATCCGGACTGGGCACCATCGCCGCGTTCCTTCTCGTAGGTCGCGTGGCTGACGCACACCAGGCGGCGGCGACGCATTCATTTGATTCCATCCTCGTGGCCGGCGGGCTGATTCCGTTTGTCGGCATGCTGCTGGTGCTTTGCTTGGTTCGCAATAACCGCGCCACGGAACAGGGGTTAGTGCGGCGCATTTGAATCGCTAGCGGCGCTGGCAAATCTGCGCACGAGCGGCTGCGGCATGTGCGAGTGATTGTTTGTCGGGAAATTTCCTTAGGACCAAGTAACACCATCTTCCCGCAACGAATTGTTTTGATTTGAAACTGATACAAAATTTGCGCGAACTAAGCTGACTCTTTTTTAGAACCGGGTGACACCGCAAATATCGCCGCTGCCCCCAGCAATCCGGCGACTGCAATGATATTCCAAGCCAGCTGGTAACTATGCCGAGCGTCAAAAATTTTTCCGGCTATCCATGGCGCTCCCCACTGACCGAGCGAATATCCCGCGATGATCAACCCCAATAGTTTGCCGAGCGAGGCGGTGCCGAAACACTCCGCAGTTACCAGCGGAATCAACATGTAATCCGCGCCCATGGAGAATCCAAATACCACCACAAAGCCCCAGGTCGCTGAGGGATTCTTCGCAAAGGCCAGCAAAAAGATGGAAGCGCTCAGGGTTGCGTAGAAAAGCGCCATAACGTTTTTTTTAAGAAAACGATCTGCCACATAACCAACCAAGACGCGCCCGCCAAGGCTGGCCACCAGCAACACTGTGAAAAATCGGGCCGCTGCGCTACCGGAGTAACCTTGATCCTTCAGGAAGAGAATGAAGTGTTGGATCACTCCGCCGATGGCGCCGATTACCAACGTAGATCCCGCCAAAATCAGCCAGAAATTCTTGGTGCGAATTGCAGTATGAATATTGACTTGCGCCAGCGAGGTTTTTCCATCACTAGCTCTAACTCGAATCCCGTCTCCGTCCGCTTCTCCGTCTGGCAATAGGCCCAGATCCGCTGGCGCCGAGCGCGTTACGAGCAGCCCAATTGGAATCAGCACCAGCATGATCAGCAAACCGACAATTTCAATCGCATGCCTCCATCCGAAATTTCGAATCAGTGCATTGCTTAGCATCGGCGAAACAACGCCGCCCAACCCCAATCCTAAATAAACGTAACCCATGGCCCGTCCGCGCCGCGCTTCAAACCACTTCGCAACCAACACCTGATTTGCGATCGGGCCCGCCAGCACGTATCCCAGAACTTCCGTGATACACAACACCTCGTATTGCCACAACTTGGTCATCCACGCCATCAGTGTAAGTGAAATGCCAATCAGTCCGACACCCGTGAGAATTACCCATCTCGCCCCGATCCGGTCGATGACCGCTCCCGCTAACAGTCCGGATGGCAGACCAGCAATCAGAAATCCCAGCAGAAAACCCTGAGTAAGTTGGGCGCGAGTGAATCCCAGCGAATCCGCGAGAGCGGGATAAAAAACAGGGAATCCATAGAAGATGATGCCGACGGCGAAAAACAGATTCATGAACGCCGCGACAACGATCCACCAGCCATAAAAAATTCGGTTCGATTCAGATGTAGGCACGAAGCGTAGCCAGCCTCCTCCGGCAGGAGAAACATATGTGACGCCGCTACTTTTGTCCAAGCTCTTTTGCGGAAAATGATAGATTCTTTGCGGGAGAAACTGGAATGAATTTGCCTGTTTTGCGAGTCGGGACGGTTAAAGATGTGGCGCGTTTCCAGGACCATCTGCATTCTCTGGGTTTAACGATTCCGTGCGACTCAACCGTCATTGCAGGCTCAGATTCGCCGCTACGGCAACCACTCTCGCGTGCCGGAATCCATCTGGCCAACAGAATCGCCGTGCACCCTATGGAGGGCTGGGATGCCACTTCTGACGGCAACATCAGCGAAAGTATGTTGCGGCGCTGGCGCCGGTTTGGCAGCAGCGGTGCAAAACTGGTTTGGGGTTGCGAAGCAGCGGCCGTCTCGCATGCCGGTCGCGCCAACCCAAACCAACTTGTGGTTGCAGCACACACCTTAAAAGGTCTGCAGCAACTCCGCGCGGCTCTAATAGAGGGACACCGTCAAGCAACCGGCTCCGACAACGGACCCTTGATCGGACTGCAATTGACGCACTCAGGACGATATTGCCGTCCGAACGAGCAAAACAAACCCGAGCCGCGCATTCTTTATCATCACCCGATCCTCGATCGCCGGCTGGGACTCACTGCGGACTATCCCGTACTTACGGACGCCGAGATCGCCGACATCATTGAACAGTTCGTCCGCGCGGCGCACGCGGCGAGAGAAGCTGGTTTCGATTTCGTGGACGTAAAGCATTGCCACGGGTATCTTGGCCACGAATTTCTCAGCGCCCACACGCGTGAAGGGAAGTACGGCGGAAGTTTCGAGAATCGGACTCGATTTCTTAGGGAAGTCGTCGACGGAATTCGCTCAAACGTGCCGGGTCTCCAGATTGGCGTACGCGTTTCGATTTTCGATACCGTGCCATTTGTCGCGGATCCAGAGCGTTCTCCCCAGGGAAGCTCGGCCCCGGAATTCCAGAAAACTTTGCCGATTTACTCCCTTACCGCTGGGGCTTCGGCGTAGATTCGAGCAATCCCACTAATCCGGATTTCTTGGAAGGCGAAAAATTCCTGTCGCTGCTCGAAAAAATGAAAATTGTTTTGGTCAATGTCACCGCAGGAAGTCCCTACTATAATCCACACATTCAACGGCCCGCTCTCTACCCGCCGTCCGACGGCTATCAGCCTCCTGAAGATCCCTTGGTCGGAGTGGCGCGCCAGATGGATGCCACGCGTCAACTGAAGCAGACATTTTCCGAATCTTATTTTCGTAGGCACCGCCTACACCTATCTGCAAGACTATCTGCCTCATGTAGCTCAAGCTGCGGTAAGACAAGGATGGGTTGACGTGGTCGGATTGGGACGCATGGCGTTGTCCTATCCGGAACTGCTGTGGGATGCTTCTGTGGGAAATGCCGTGCAGCAAAAACGAGTTTGCAGAACGTTCAGCGATTGCACCACGGCGCCCCGACGGGGTCTGCCCTCTGGATGCTATCCGTTGGACAGTTATTACAAGAGCTCAGATCACGCGGCTCAATTCGCCGCGGCGAAATCGAAAAGATAAGTCGCGTGTCGGCTTTCTCAAGGAATCGATCTGCAACGCCAGAGCGAGATGTTATTTCCAAGTCATTCTCACTAGGCGAACTGCCAAAATGAATATCGAATCGCTAGCCAAACGACAAGTGCTTCGCCGCAAAGTGCAGGGAATCGCAGCGGCGCTTTTGCCGTACGAATCCGATGGGCGTGTCGCCGTCGAGTCTTTTCAACGCCGCCTGCTAGACACGCACCGCGCTGGGTTAATGAACGCGGTGAATATGGACACCGGGTACGTGAACTATCTGAGCGATTCGGAGAAGCAAGATGTGCTGCGCTGGACCCGCGACGCTCTGGGAAAAGACACGCCTTTCATCGCGGGGGCATATATCGAGGGCCAATCCGGAAACATCGCCTCGCTTTATCGCAAGCAAATGGATGCGATCGCATCGTTAGGCGCAATACCAATTTTGTTTCAGACCAGCCGGCTGCATGGAAAAACCGCCCGCGAAAAAGTTTCCGTCTATCAGGAAGCCGCCCGCGGATACTCCCACGTCCTAGCTTTCGAACTGGGCGGCATGTTCGCGCCCAACGGCGAGATTTTTGACACCCAAACTTTTCAAGGTCTGATGGGAATCCCGGAAATCAAAGGGCTGAAACATTCTTCGCTCGATCGTCTCGTGGAACTTGAACGGCTTTCGCTGCGAGACACTCGTCGCCCCGATTTTCGCATTTATACGGGCAACGACCTCGGCATCAACATGATTGAATACGGCTCGGACTATTTGCTCGGACTCGCGGCCTTCGCTCCAGAGAAATTTGCCGAACGAGATCGTCTGTGGGAACAGGGAGCTGCCGCTTACTACGCCTTATCCGACGCTTTGCAGCATCTCGGGAACATCGCGTTTCGTCAGCCGGTTCCGGCCTACAAACATTCCGCTGCGGTTTTCCTGCACCTGCTGGGGCGAATTCCTTCCAGCTTGGCTCACCCAAAATGCCCGCAACGCCCTGCGTGGGAACCGGAAATAATGCGCGATTGCGCACGCCGCTTGGGTTACCTGGATTAACTTCGGAACAAGCCATACAGAAATCCTCGGCGCTACTTGCTTCGCGCGGCCCGCACAATCGAGACGAGTTCGCGCGCCGCGGCCGCGACTTGCTCCTTCCGGCCTGCGCGCAATGCGGCGGCGTCAACCAGTTCGCTCCCAACTCCAATCGCGTGCGCTCCCGCTGCAAAGAATTCCGCAGCATTTCCTGCGTTCACCCCGCCCGTTGGAATCAATGCCACATTCGGGAACGGGCCGCGCAGCGCCTTGATATGTTTCGCGCCCCCGACACTTCCGCACGGGAAAATCTTTACGACTGGAGCGCCTTCCTGCAAAGCGACCATCAGCTCCGATGGCGTCAGCGCGCCTGGGATCGCCAACTTACCCTTAGTCTTCGCGGCGCGCAGAACCGCAACCGAAATTCCGGGACTGACTAAAAATTCCGCGCCGGCGTCAAAACATTCCTCCGCTTGCGCTGAATTAGTCACCGTACCGGCGCCAACCAGAGCGCGCTTGCCAAACACCGCGCAAACCTTTCGTATCACTTCAATCGCACCAGGCACGGTCATGGTGATTTCGACTATCGGAATTCCTCCTTCTTCCATCGCTTCTACGGCAAGAAAAGCCTCTTCCGCGCTGGCTGCGCGGATGACCGGGACAATTCCGACCTTATGAATCTCCTGCAATGATTCTTGTGCATTCATTTTTTGTTTGGTCCGAGTTTGTCCAGAACGCGTCCGATTTTCTTACCGGGCGATTCTGGCTGACTGCCCTTTCATCACATCGAAAACTTCTGCTGCACTGGCCATCGAGGTATCGCCCGGCGTCGTCATTGCCAGCGCGCCGTGAGCCACACCACATTCCACTGCCCATTCAAGCGGCTTGCCGTCGAGGAGTCCATAAATCAGGCCCGAAGCAAACGAGTCGCCGCCGCCGACCCGATCCAGTATTTCCATATCCTTGCGTGTCGCCGCTTCGTACAGCGTCTCACCAGCGAGCGCGATTGCGCCCCAGTCGTTCCGCGTAGCAGTCTTGGCTGCTCGTAGCGTAACGGCAACAACCGACAGGTTCGGATATTCCGACCGCACTTTCTTCATCATCTCCGGAAAATTGGCGTGCTCCAGTCGAGCAAGATTTTCATCCGCTCCGGCCACTTCGTAGCCCAGTGCCGCCGTAAAATCTTCCTCGTTGCCAATCAGCACATCCACAAACGGCATCAACGCGCGATTCACTTCTCGCGCTTTCGATTTTCCGCCGATCGATTGCCACAGTGATGGCCGGTAGTTCAGGTCATAGGAAATGATTGCGCCGGATTTCCTCGCAATTCGAATCGCTTCTTCCGCCACTGCTGGCGTCGATTCCGAAAGTGCGCAGAAAATTCCTCCCGTGTGAAACCATCGCGCTCCCCGTCGGACAAAGATCTCTTCCCAATCAATTTCTCCCGGCTTTAGTTGCGAAACTGCGGTGTTACCCCGGTCCGAACAACCCGCGGCCGCCCGTACGCCGAAACCGCGCTCCGTAAAATTCAGCCCGTTACGAACACTCCGGCCAACCCCGTCGTACTTCACCCAACGCACGTAGTCCAGGTCAACCCCGCCTTGCATCATCAGATCCTCAACCAGCCGGCCAACCGCGTTATCAGCCAGCGCTGTGACGATCGCAGTTTTCATTCCAAACGCCCGGCGCAGGCCGCGTGCGACGTTATATTCTCCGCCGCCTTCCCACGCGCGAAACTGGCGCGCCGTGCGGACCCGCACATCTCCTGGATCGAGGCGCAGCATAACTTCGCCCAAACTCACCAGATCCCACTCGCATTCCTTTTTCTCGCGAACCTTCATGCCAATTTCCTTTACGCCGCCATCAATCTCATTCCGTCCGGGCTTGGGTGTTATACCGGGAACACTCCCTAGAGGCAAGCGCCCGCACCGGGTCAAAACTCGCCCGGCTTGGGTGTAGGGAATTGCAGCTTTTTTGCCAACCTTAGACTGAAAATGGGATTTTGGTCTAATCTTGCTACCGCCGAGGTTATTCGGCCGCTCGCGATGATGTTCGGCATTGCGGCGGCTGTTTCACTCCAATAGAATTCGTTTCAACCTAGCTGGCGCCGGTTACGCGCCATCCGCAATTACTGAAAGAAACTCGCGAGTCCGCTACAGGGCGCTCATGGTCCCAGAAGAATCGCTACTCTTTGAGTTTGGAAATTTTCGGTTCGATCCGGCCAACCATCTTCTGCTTAAGAACAAGTCGCCCGTTTCCTTGACTCCCAAGGCTTTCGATATTCTCCTCGTGCTTATTCAGAACGGCAGCCGCCTCACCTCCAAAGAAGAATTGATGCGCAGGGTCTGGCCAGACAGCTTTGTGGAGGAAGCAAATCTCACGGTAAACATCTCTGCACTTAGAAGGACGCTCGGTGAGTTGCCAGACGGAAGCTCTTACATCGAAACCATTCCTAGAAAAGGTTACCGCTTCGTTGCGCCTATCAAAACTCGTGCGGCCGATAATTCAGCCGATTCTCACGACAGTGGCGCTACCGAGCAAAGCGAACTTCTAAACGAATCGTCCGCGGCCAAATCGAACGAAGCAGACGTCGCCACAAACCCCGCAAGCAATGCACTCGGCAGTCCTGCAATGTTCGTCCGCATCTTGCTTGGTGTCAGCATGCTTCTGATTCTCGGCATTGGGTATCTCACCTTCCACCGGACCGCTGCCCCGGATCGCGCCCGTCCACAGGTACATCGGCTTGCCGTACTTCCATTTCAAAATCTCCAGCAAAAGGCGGAGAACGACTTCCTCGGTTTTTCGCTTGCAGATGCCGTCATCTCGAAACTCGGCTACGTAAGTGAACTGACTGTCCGCCCTTCTTATTCCGTCCAGAAATACAAGTCTCAGCCAATCGACATGCGGCAAGTCGCATCGGATCTTAACGTTGACACTGTCCTCACTGGCACCTTCCTCCGTGACGGAGATGACCTGCGCATCGCCTGCCAGCTCGTAAACGTCCAGAAACAAAATATTTTATGGAAAGGCACTTTCGACCTGAAATATGACAAGCTGCTGACCGTTCAGGACAAGGTTGCGAACCAGATTATCAGAGGCTTGGAACTGAGCCTTTCGCCCTCCGAATCCGAACGCCTTCGATTGGCAAGTGCAGCGGACCCTGCCGCTTATGAGTTTTTCCTGCGCGGGATCGATCTCTACGCGAATGGCAATTTTCCGCTGGCGATCAAGATGCTCGAGCGTTCCGTCGAACTCGGCCCAAACTATGCGCCAGCATGGGCCAATCTCGGGCGTGCCCTCACCGCTTACGCATCGTTTCAGTTGGCAGGCGGCGACCAGTATCGCAAAGCCGAAGCCGCGTTCAATAAAGCGCTTGCGCTTCGTCCTGCCGATATCGAAGCGAGCATCTATATGGCAAATATGTTGACGGATACCGGACGCGTCGAAGAGGCCATACCGTTGCTTAGATCCGCTCTCAAAACAAATCCGAATATCGCGGAAATTCATTGGGAACTTGGCTACGCCTATCGTTTCGCCGGTATGCTTCAAGAATCAGTTGCCGAAGCTGAACTCGCCAGGAAAATTGATCCCGGAGTCAAAGCCACCAGCTCGACCATGAATTCCTATCTCTACCTCGGCGAATATGACAAGTTCTTGCAGTCCTTGCCCCATACCGACATTCAATCGCTTATCGTTTTCTACCGAGGATTTGGCGAGTACTACAAGAAAGAATTCGATAAGGCCGCCGACGACTTCGATCACGCTTTCGAACTCGATCGCAATTTGCTTCAGGCACAGACCGGTAGAGCGTTCAGCTTGGGCCTGAAAGGAAAACAACGAGAGGGGTTAGGCATCCTCCAGGCCGTGGAAAATGCCATTAACGATCGAGGCGTCGGCGACGCCGAGGCCAACTACAAGATCGCGCAAGCCTACGCCAGCCTGGGTAACAAACCTGCCGCGTTGCGAGTCCTCGGCCGAAGCATCGATAAAGGCTTCTTTCCGTCGCCCTATTTCGACACCGATCCCCTTCTTGATAGCCTCCGCGGCAGCGTTCCGTTTAACGACCTCATCGCGTCGGCTCATGTTCGTCACGAAAAATTCAAAAAGGCATTCTTCTAGGGAATTTATTTCTAGATTCGCGCCCGTGAGTATCCTCAGGTCTGTCGATGTGACTCACTTGAGCATTTTGTCTGCCTTGCTTAACCCCCACTAAATCTGCCACTTACAAATCTCCAGCGCTTCTAAAGCAACTTTGCTTACCCATTTGCAAATTCCTTGGAATTCTTTTTGGCCGGCTTAAGGACTCCTCCGACCTCCCAGTGCGATTGTGCCCTCAGCAACCAACCCAAAAGCGCAAATTCCAGGGCAATTTCTCGAATGCACCGCTCAGGGGGGCACTTAACCGAAGTCCCCAGTCAGGCCTCGGAGCGGATGCCAACAAACAATCAACTTAAAGGAGCTCGAAGTGGAAAGCAAAGTAAGGAAGTTCAAAGTCACTCGGAGCGATTCCACCAATCCAACCAGTTGCAACCCCTAACTACGTTGTCGAGACGTGGGCCGAATCGCATTCGCCTCACGCTTCGTCAATTTCAAGAAAATAAATTCAAAAGAGGAGCGGTACTGTGAGAAAGCGCGAAGGTCAGGCCATTGTAGTCGGTGGGAGTATTGCTGGATTGCTGGCAGCCAGAGTATTGAGCGATTTTTTTGAGCGCGTCACGATTCTCGAACGCGATCATGTCTCCAATAACATGGAGACTCGCCCGGGAACTCCCCAGGGCAGGCATCTGCACGCGCTCTTGCCCCGCGGTCGACGGATTCTTGAGAATCTTTTCCCTGGAATTACCAGCGAACTCGTGCGCGGCGGAGCAGAAATTCTCGATGTCGCTAATGACATTTCTTGGCTCACTCCGCAAGGCTGGGGTGTCCGTTTTCAATCTGAATTTGAAGGAGTCACCTCGACTCGATCTCTGATTGAGGCTGCCGTGCGCAAGCAGATTTCTCTGCTTTCGAATGTGGAAATTCTCCAGGAGTGCGCTGTCGTAGGTCTCGTTGGTGACGCCGCCGCGGTGAAAGGCGTCGAATTCGTTCGCTGCGAAGCTGGCGAATTACGCTCCGAAATTAACACGCTGCAGGCCGACTTCGTGGTTGTCGCTAACGGTCGCTTCTCACTCGTTTGGGATTGGTTGCAGGAAATTGGAGTTCGCGCTGCGGAGACAACGGTCTTGAACGCTCACATCGGCTACGCAAGCCGTCTGTTTCGCCGTCCCGAACCGATTGAAAACGGTTGGCGTGCGATTTTTCTGCAAGCCGCACCGCCGGCTTTCAAACGTGCCGGAATTCTTTTCCCCGTCGAAGGCAATCGCTGGCTGGTCACACTTCAAGGCGGCGATCGCGACTATCCTCCAACCACCGACCGTGGTTTTCTCCAATTCGCAGAGAGCCTTCGCAGTCCCATTCTGTTCGAGGCGATTCGAGGAGCCGAACCTCTGTCACCAATCTCCAGCTACCGCGCAACACAAAATTGCGTGCGCCACTATCAGCGTTTGAGCAAATGGCCAGAGAGGTTGGTCGTCCTCGGGGACGCCCTCTGTGCGTTCAATCCTGTTTACGGCCAGGGGATGACCACTGCAGCCCTCGCTGCAGAACTGTTGGCCGACTGTTTCGAGCGTAGCGGAAATGTAAGGGATCGCGTTGCTCGCAAGTTCCAAAAACGAGTCGCCAAAGTCAACCAGGCGCCTTGGATGCTCGCGACCGGTGAAGATCTGCGCTATCCAAACGTGGAAGGAGCTTCCGCCAAATTAGCGGGTCGCTTGGTCCACCGATACATCGACAAGATTCTTCGCGCTTCCACTCACAGTGTCGTCGCAAGAAAAAAGTTTCTTTCTGTTCAGGGCATGCTAGCGGCGCCCGCCGCCCTCTTCAGCGGCACTACTATCGGCATTGTTCTGCGCGAATACTTCCGCAGAACGGTCGTCGCCAGCAACGAAGGAGTCGTCCGTGCCGCCAGCTCTTTCCACGAAGTGGCAAGAATCGGAAACAAATGATGGGGATTTGGATCCCCGGACTAGATTCGAACCAGGAAATCCCTATTTCGGAGTCGAGCAGCCTGCGTGCTCCTATGAGGATCATTATTTGCCACCCGAAAGCGCCAAGACACGGCCTGCGCGTCGAATCAAGGTAATCGTTTTTTGAATCGAACGGCAATCCAGGCTCATTCTGGGAATTGGAACTTAGGCGTTGTCACAGGTCGTCGGGGCAGCGATTGTTGTTCAGACATTTGAGGAATTGAGGTCCGCGGATTTACTGAATTACTTAAGTCGTACCAGCTCAAGGTTAGAAATTTCGACATGAATGGTAAGTCTGAGTGAGAGTCCCGGAGTTGCGGTGCAAGCCTGCACCAGACATCGTCTCGGCGTATGGCGCTTGATGTGACCTGTTCCTGTATGCAGCATTGTCATTTTCGCCCCGCCTTTTCGCCGCTATCCGTTCTTTCGAATACGGAGTGCTAAGATCCCCTCAGTCCAACAAGTCTCGCTCCAGGAATTCATTCTCAATCGAGGTGCAATTTGAGCAATTCCTTCATCGCGTACGCGCGCCCACCATCCGCCAAAAGCTCTCAATCGTCACATTCTCTCGTCGGATTTCTGTTCCTTTCCCTCGCGCCGGTCTTTCTCTTGTGGCTTTCCTCAACTTCCGCACAAGTTCCCGCCGAAAGCTACACGGCAACCGTAATTCCCGCCGAAGGGTACTCCGGCGCCTCAGCACGCGTCACAATTCAAATCACTTCTTACAGCTCCGATGTAGAACGCGTCAAGCTCACCGAGGCTCTAAAGAAATCCACTCCCGACCAAGCCGCCGCATTGATGCGCACCATGAGTCACGGCCACATCAACATTGAAGGGCAGTCCGGGCGTGATATCTCCGCCGTATTTTCCCGCAAGTCCGACGACGGCCGCCGCCTCACGCTGGTCTTGGAACATGTTCTCACCCTCTACGAGCAGAACAAGGGCATCAAGGCTTCCGATTACCCCTTTACCATTGTCCGCATTAAGTTTGACGCCCTCGGAAAGCCCACTAGTGGCGAAGTCATTCCCGCCGCAAAAATCAATGTCACCAGAGACGGCCTTATCGATGTCCAGACCGAATCCAGAAATTCGGCCACGGTTATCGACATCAAGCGCGTGAACTAGTCCTTACAGCGCAAATTCTTGATTGGGCAGGGATCGCCCTCCGCTTGCAAGGCAATGAACGGTAGCGTAGGATTCGGCCAACGTTAGACTCATTCTCGACGAAGGGCGAGGAACGAGTCGTTACCTTTGCATGACCACTTTGGGGCCGCCGCGATGCGCCTTCCGTGCCAGGTGCATTCCCACAAGAATGGGATAGCTTGCTCAAAATTCTTATGCTGAGCCGGGATGTACTTGCGTTCCTTAAGGCTCGGGTACCAACCCTGCGTTTTTGATCGGACCAGCACAAATTTCTTGTGCTAGGCCAGGCGAGCAGGGACTGAATAGTTACAAACCGCGCCTGATGTCCAAGGGGGATTCGATATGAATGCCGACCAGCAGGACAAGGCCTACCTCGAAAGAGCGTTCGAAGTAGCAATCCACATCGGGCTCTTCGGGTTGCTCGCTGTGGCATGTTTGTTGATCTTAAGCCCGTTTATCGCGCTGATCGTTTGGGGACTGATCATCGCAATTTCCGGCTATCCGGGTTTTTCCAGACTTCAGAAGCTGGTCGGCGGGCGAGCTGGTCTTGCGTCCGTTCTCTTCTCACTCCTGCTACTTGCGGTCGTGATCGTACCCATCGTGCTACTCGCTGAAACTCTCGCCGATGGCTTTCGGACGCTAGCGGTCCGTCTCCACGACGGCACTCTAACAATTCCACCACCACCGCCAAAGATTGCAAACTGGCCGATTCTCGGCAAAGAGCTGGACGACCTCTGGGGGCTTGCGTCAAACAATTTATCTGCTGCTCTGCAAAGGCTGGCTCCGCAACTCAAACTAGCTGCCAACGGTTTATTCTCGGCTGCTGCAACAGTCGGTTTCGGGGTCCTTCAGTTTTTTGCCTCGATCTTGGTTGCGGGCGTCTTTCTCGCTTACTCGAGCGGGTCCGCGCGCGTTTCGAGAAGCTTTGCAATCCGATTGTTCGGTTCGAAGGGTGCAGAGTTTGAAGCATTGGCCGTGGCTACTATACGCAGCGTTACCACCGGAATTCTCGGCGTGGCATTGGCCCAATCCTTGCTAGCCGGTATCGGTTTTCTTGTAGTTGGGTTGCCCGGTGCTGGACTGTGGGCCTTCTTGTTCATGATTGCTGCTGTCCTTCAGGTCGGAGCACTGGTTCTAATCCCTGTTGTCATTTATGTTTTCGCGACGGCTGCCACGGCCAAGGCCGTGGCTTTCTTGATTTGGTGTATTGTCGTCGCCCTCCTTGACAATGTCCTGAAGCCACTTCTCCTCGGCAGAGGAGTACCTGTTCCCATCATCGTTGTCTTCTTAGGAGCAATCGGGGGGTTCCTGGCGACTGGAATCATCGGTCTTTTTATAGGCCCAATCGTTCTGTCGGTTGGATACAAGCTGTTCCTGGCCTGGTTGGACCAAAGCGCCGAGCGGGTCGCGACAGAACGAGTGGATGAGACAGCGTTGACTTCCATCCCTCCCAATCGGCCATAGAATGGCTCGGCCTTGCACTCGAAAGCGGCAGCATGGAATCAAGACCATCGCTAATTTCGCTTTACTCCTGCCTTGGCTTGTTCGCGGAGCTTTTGCTGATCGATCGCCATTTTGTATGCAACGTAATATTTATAGATATTACTCACGTACTGAACGGTTTCTTGGCCGATGGCCGTCTAAAGGGCGGATCGCAATCGCTGGCACTTTTGGGCCACGACCTCAGCTTTGTTAGAAAGAGTCCGACTCAGAATAGGTTTTAAGATTCGAGTCCTTACAAATCGTCCGATCCCGATCCGGCGAGGCCTGGGTAAAAGGCCTCCGCGCATTGCGATTTGATATATCAGCGATGAAAAAGGACAAAAGCTCCGGAATCTTACTACCCGGTTGCCAGTTTTACCTGCCTAGCGCATTCTAAAGTCCGGCTCCCTGCCTGTTCGGTTGAGTCTCCGAGTGCGTGTAATTACACCATGGTTAGCCTAAGCTGTGGAAATCATCGCTAAGGGTCAGAGTTATGGGGCGCGGAATAGCCTGCTGTCGGAGGCGACAAACTTTTGATACTCCGTTCCGGCAGCAAGTCTGGATAATCGTCCGGCCCCAGTTATTGGTATTCGAATAACACTATGAGTGTCGCTTGCCTATCCTTGCTCAGGGACAATGACATTGTGCAGGTCGTGTGATAACTTCTGCAAGGCTCCTTAAACTTTTTCGATGACTACACCGGGCACAACACGTAGTCGCTTTGTCAAAAACGGTTAAATGGGAGTTAATTCGGTACGTCACGTTGACCGCGATGACCAGATCCAAGTCAATGTTCATGGGCACGGGGAGTGTGATGTCCGTGCAACAAAGTCGCTCGTGTCGTGTTCCTACAGATAGACGGAAATGGAGCAGTGCCTGTTGTCGTCAATTCGTATTCTAATAGCCGATGATTTCAAGGATTGGCGAGACCAAGTCCGAATTCTGTTTCGGGCACAACCGCAATGGCAAATCGTCGCGGAGGCGTCGGACGGGTCAGAAGCCGTACACCAGGCCGAAGAGCTGAAGCCTGACTTGATTGTGTTGGACATTAGTCTCCCGAATTTGAATGGAATTGAAGCTGCCCGGCGGATACGAGAAGTTTCTCCGAACTCTAGAATAGTCTTCCTAAGTCAGAACGACGATCCCGACATTGTTCGCGCGGCTTTGACCATGGCTCAGGGTTACGTTTACAAGACGGACTTCCGACGAGATTTTCGATCTGCGATCCAAGCTGTTCTGCAAGGTCAACAATTTGTCAGTAGCAGCTTAAAAGGTCGCGGGTACACAGACAGCGCAGGGCAGAATGCTCCTTACCGCCATGAAGTGCAATTCTATTCTGATGACGCAGTCTTTCTAGACTCCGTTGCTCGCTTCATCGCAACTGCCCTCAAGTCTGGGCGTGCCGCGATTGTTTTTATAACCGAGTCGCACCGGAGTGCTTTGCTATCGAGATTGAAGGCACAGGATTTGGACATTGATGCCGCCACCCAACAGAGAACGTACATTCAGTTGGATGTTGCCGAGACGTTTTCCACATTCATGGTCAACGGGATGCCTGACACCACTCGATTTTTCCAGGTTGCACGTGGACTGATCGAGCAAGCGGCCCGAGCGGCCAAACAAAAGCATCATGGCGTTGTGGTGTGTGGAGAAGGTACCGCTGTCCTTTGGGCGGAAGGTAAAGCTGATGCCGCGATTCGTGTCGAACAACTCTGGGACCAACTAGGCAAAACATTTGGACTGGATATTCTCTGTGGGTACGCCTTGAGCAGCTTTCAAGGGGCAGAAGACGAGCATGTTTTCCAGAGTATCTGTGCAGGACACTCAGCCGTTTATTCTCACTGAGAAGCAATATCCGATTCTAGTTTAACCTGCTGCAGCGGCATCGCCTTTAGCAAGTTTATGTACTTCCGCTTTTGGTACAGTAAATTCCGCGGCGCCGCAATCCAAACAGACAGTAAGCTCTGAGAACACCCACACGACGGGCTCGTCAATGTTCTTCATTCCGGGAAAATGGATGGCCATCTCCGCAGTGAACTTGCTTTGATTGAGGGACCCACACGACTTGCAGGACATAGGCATCAACCGATTTGTAGCGAATCCTACGCCAAGTCATAGGCTACTTCAACTGTTAATCTTTTTACATTCTGATAATGTAGTCCGTCGTTAACACTTGGTATCAGTGGGCGATCAATGTTATGTCCGTGACGCCCTCGCGCCTCTGAAGTAGCTTGAGCGGATTGTAGGAGCTGTGGCGGGTGAAAATGGTGACGGGTTGACTCACATCAGCGACGGCATTCGTGGATTTGTCGGACGACTTGCGAGAATCTGGAATCTAAATAACCGAGGCTTCTCCAACTACATCTGCGTAACGAACGGCGGGGTTAAGGCCAGCTCCTGACTGTTTAAGCAAACTTGACCTTTCTTCTCGTGGGGCCCGAGCGCGATTCCTTCCACACTGCGGGTGATACGTCGGAGGTTGAGAATGGCACAAAGAAGCAGTTTCGCAGCGATGAAAGCTGAGCAGGCGAAAATAACCGAAAGTTGGAAGGCGGAAGGTCGGCAAAGCGAAGCATGGGTTGTCGCAGACCCAGAAATTGTCGAAATTTTTTCCGCCGGAGTCGCCTTCGGCATGGATGTAGGCCGACGGGGTCGTAGCGAACCAGCTTACTCGCCGGACGAATGGCGCAAAGCGTTGCGTGAGGCTATGGAAAAAGCAGCCGCTCTTGAAGACAAACTTGATAAGGCTAGAGAGGGGATGCTCAAAAAAGAGAAGGATTGACCGCTAAAGGTTTTGCGGACCTTTGCCACCCGTGCAAGTTCTATAAAAAGGGGAAGTCAAGAAAGAATACTCCTCCATCGGCCGGAATTTTTCTTGCTTCGCAGCCCACTTGATTGAGCAGGACCTGTGCTGAACGGCCGCGCCATGCGCTCGGTTGCTGGCTATTTTGGTCCAGCGATTTGGAGTTTCTCTACCAGCGGTTTTCATCGCTTCTTGGCGACGAAGCCTGTCAGTTCCGAAACCAGAAAGGCAGAACGTGGCCAAATTTGGCGACCATGGTTCTATTGGGGACTCGTGGCCCATGGTGCCCGAAGCACACAGCGCCTAACTTACCAGCTGAAACTCGCTCTCGAACCAAAGTGTCTCGAGAATCTGACGGCCACCGCAAGAGAAAATCCCCAGGTCATCCATCGCGGCGTTTTTCGTGTCCGTCGATTGCCTGCCTGAAGGATCGGTTTGGGGCCCACTTGTATCGACGTCACACGGCGATGAGCAAGGAACTTTGCGTTGAGTGCACAGCAATAGCAAGAAACCCTGCTCGCAAGCTTCATTGCGAGCAGGGTTCCTGTGGCAACTTCAGAGTGAAATAGATCAAAAGTACAGCTTGCCTCCAAGTTGAATAATTCTCGGATCAAAAGCTGATGTGATGGCACCGAAGTTCGACGATGACAGCCCAGTGCTGACCGCGTTGAACTGCGTGTGGTTCCACGTGTTGAAGGTCTCAAAGCGCAGCTCAAGACGGCTGCCGCGCTCTTCCTTGAACCAGAAGCTCTTGAAGAGCGACAGGTTCCAATTATCGCGGCCGGGCCCACGCAGAGCGTTATGGCCCAGATTGCCCCACGCTCCAACGCTGGGCAGAGCGAATGCGGCCGTACTGAACCATTCGCTGACAGATTGCGGGTAGGAGATTTTCCCGACAAGGTCGGGCCGGTTGGTCGCGTTTGGCAAACCGTTGCCTTGCTGACTGCCACCAGTAGTGATGTTGAGTGGTACGCCCGATTCCAGGGTGACGATGCCGGAAATTTCCCACCCGCCCAGAAGTGTACCGGCCAGCTTGTTCGAGCTGTGACGCATGATCGGCAGATCGTAAATGAAGTTCACGACGGCGTTATGCGTCCGGTCGAATCCGCTAGGACCAACGTCGTATTTCCAGCCTGCGTAAGGATTGGACACATTGCCAAGGTCACCGCCGCCGTTGCCGGCGGTGGTCGGATCGATAGCCTTGGAATAGGTGTAGAAAGCTCGGAGGAAAAGATCCCTGCCCAGTTGCGAGTTCAGATCAATCTGCAGACCGTTGTAGTGCGAGTTCGCCTCATTATTTGCGAGATCGACAGAGTGAAATCCGGAGTATGGCAAGCCGGGGGCGGTGTTGTATTGCGCGCCGCCTACGAGTGCTCCCAGGTAGCTTTCGGCCGGAAGGTTGTTTTCGCGGTAGTCATTCTGATGCCGGTTTTGGTTTCCGACATAGGTGATTGAGAGAACCGTCTTGGCGCTCAGCGCGCGCTGAATGCCCAGGCTGTACTGGTAGCTGACCGGCAAATTGTAATCATCTATCGCCAGACCCGTAATGCTCGCGGCATTGATTGGGTTCGCGGTTGGCGTGGGCGAGACCACCGGTTGACTGGGGTCGGTGGCCAAAACGCTGTTGCGAGTGACGCTCAGGCTGAAGGGGATGTTTGGGCCAGCATTGTACATGTCGTTGCCCTGAATGCGCTCGTACATGACGCCGAACCCACCACGGAGCACCGTCTTGCCGTCACCGAGAAAGTCGAAGGCAAAGCCGATACGCGGACCGAAGGCGGCCCAGTGGTTGTTCACCAGTCCTTTTGGTACGCCGTTCTGACCTGGAATCCCTATTCCGTTTAGGTACAACGGCGAAGTAATAATCGGGTTGGGACTGCTCCCAAGTCCCGGGCTGTTCGGGTCGATGGTTCCATCGGGCAAAACAATCGCCGTATCGGCCGCGTTGTATAGGGAGGGATAGAAATTTCCCATCCGGTTGTTGGCCTCGTAAGTATGGGGCACGCCGTCCCAGCGCAGACCTAGGTTGAGAGTCAGCCGCCTGTTTACGCGCCAATTGTCCTGAGCCCACAGAGCCCACGATACATTGTTCCAATAGCCGTGATCCTGAACAGCCAGCTCCGTGTAGCTGTTGGCGTAGCCGAGAAGCATGTCAGCGAAATCGTTGCCAGTGTAATTCCCGTTGAAGTTAAAGGCGCCCTGGGTTTGACCGAACAGGTCCTGAACCTTCTTGTAGAGAGCCCAGCTGCCGCCAAACTTGAACTGGTGCGCACCCTTCGACCAAGAAACGTCGTCGCGGAGCTGATAGTCGTCAGCCTTGTTGTTCCAAGGCCAGCTGGAGATTTCGAAGTTGGCTCCGGTAGAGCCTCCGAGATCAATATTGGGGATGCGGTTGAGGTTGTTCGGTCCGGTGAAGAGCCTTGCGGTAGAGCTGTCGTAGTTGGAGGGAAGCGAAAGACTGGCAAGGCCAAGTTGAGCCTGCGGGACAATGTTGATGCGATTCCCGTTGTAGTTGAAAGCGACCTCATTTACTAAGGTTGGGCTGATAGTGTATGTCGTATGCAAGACGGCACTGTAAGACGGGTTGCCAAAAGTGTCGCCGACAGTAGGAACGTTGTCGCCACTCCACTGGCTGGTTCCGAAAGTCTGAGTGACTTGTTCGGCGATGAAGTGGCCGAAGACTGAGAACTTGCTGTTGAAGTTGTGGTCGATCCTGACCACTTCTTCTTTGAGATTGGTGGGTGAATCCGCTCCGCCAATAAACTGCGTTCCACTGTTTCGCGCCGGAAAGATACCGGCGTTCACCAAAGCTGACATGTTTCCGTTCAAAAAGGGCAGAGCATTGTTGTTGAATGGAACGAACTTCGGATTGTTGGCGACACTCGCGTTGGTGTCGACCGCGCAAGATCCGCTGGCGGTAGGCGTACTGAAAGCCTGCCCTCCTGCGGTGAATACTGCTTGCTGTGCGGATGACAACTGGTTGGCACACGGCGCATGCAGTCCGGAAAAAGGGATAACGGGTTGACTGGTGTCGACCGACGCGTTTACGTGCTGGTCGGCCGGGACGTCGGAAGCAAAATCTCCACCGTACCAACTTGAATCTGGAACGGTCTGGTTTGTCAAACCGCCCTGAATCAATCGCCGCCATTCCATGTTGTAGAAGAAGAATGTCTTTTTCTTCTCAGGGTTATAGAGCTTGCCGAGCGTAACTGGGCCGCCGACGTTGAATCCAAAGACATTTAAGCGCAGTTTGGCGACCGCGGCGGGTGCAGGATTAAAGAAATTGCGGGCGTCCAGTGCGTCGTTACGGTTGAATTCCCACGCCGAGGCATGCAGAGTGCTGGTACCGGATTTCAGAATCATCGTCATGGTTCCTGCCGAGGACAGGCCATAGTCCGCGCTGTAGTTGGAAGTGAGCGCGCGAAACTCTGCGATGGCGTCGGAAGAGGGGGCAATACTCATGCCGCCTGCGCCGCCGCGGTCATCGTTTTCGCCGCCGTCGAGCAAGTAAATGTTATGGTTTTGGCGCATGCCGTTGAACTCAACACCGGCATCGCCTCCGACGGGAGTATTCGCGACACCCGCAATCATGCCGCCTGCCCCAATTTGACTAGACGCGCCCGGAGTCAACGCCGCCAACTGGTAGATACTGCGTCCATTGACAGCAATCTGGGACATCTGGCGGTCGGTAATGACATTGCTGACTTCTCCGGAATCCGCCTGAACCGCAACGGCGTTGGCCTCTACGGTCACGGTTTCCGCGGTAGTCCCCACTTTCATCTGGAAATCAACCCGTAGGCGATCACCGACTTGCAGCACCACGTTTTTCTGTTCGGCCGTTTTGAAGCCGGACGCTTCCGCCTTAATGTTGTATTTCCCGATCTGAATGTCCGGCACAACGTACTGGCCGACATCGTTGGTTGGAAGGGTTCGAGTCCAACCGGTTTGAGTATTCGTTATCAGGATGTTTACGTTCGGCATCACTGCGCCGGACGGGTCGGTGACGGTGCCGACGATCGTCGCTTGCTGGGCAACTGTTATGATCGCAAGCCATGCCACCGAAATCAGAGCGGCGCACAGCAAGCGCAGAGAAAAATACAAAAAGCCGGATTGAATGCGTTTTTGATCAAACACAGAGCACTCCCCTATTAAGAATTTGCCTGAGCCTTGAGGTGGAAGGCTCGGTGTCGCTTGGCCAAGGTCAAGCACCAGCGTGGTAAGTTCGGTCAGGTCCGGCGCACCGCAGAACCCTTCAGCAAAAACGATTTTTTTAATGTTGCGCAAAGGAGTGGTCGCGGGCAATATCCACTCTGTAAAGATTTGCTATGACCACTTGGATGGACCAGTGAAGAAAGTTCCGAGTACTTTGTCTCCGGTTTTGACGGTCGATCGCAAGGCGGCACAACCCTTGCACAGGCAGATTTACGATGGTTTCCGGAGGCTGATCGTCGGACGTAACTTAGGCGCCGGCCAGCAGGTGCCTTCCAGCCGTGCTTTGGCCGCGGAACTGAAGATCTCTCGCATTCCAGTATTGACCGCTTATGCGCAACTACTTGCCGAAGGATATTTCGAAGCGCACACGGGTTCTGGGACATTCGTTTGCCGCTCGCTGCCGGATCATGTTGAGTTGAAAGATGGGAGATCGGCCTGCGTCAATGTGATTCACTCTAGTGCACGTCGAATCTCGCGTCTCGCTGCAGAGCTGCCTCCGTACGAAGCTGTCCCGTGGTTGCGCGGCCTCGGAGCATTTAATGTAGGTCAAGCAGCTTTCGACCAGATCCCCTTCCGGATTTGGACGCGTCTGGTTAACCGGCATTGTCGCAACCTGCAAGCATCGGCCTTGAGATACGGCGGACCTTTGGGGTTTCAGCCTTTGCGCGAAGCGATCTCCACGTACTTACGAACGGCTCGTGGGGTCCACTGTGATTCACACCAAGTCATGATTGTGGCCGGGTCTCAGCAGGCTCTTGAGATATCCACTCGAGTGCTTCTGGACCCAGGGAATCTGGCCTGGATCGAAGAGCCCGGATATTGGCTTACGCGACATGTCCTGAAGGCGGCAGGCTGCCGCCTAGCGCCTGTGCCGGTCGACGGGGAAGGGTTGGACGTGAGCTCGGGAATCAAACGTTGGCGCAATGCGAAGGCGGTATTCGTGGCGCCGTCTCATCAATATCCACTTGGAGCAACCATGAGTGCTTCGCGCCGGCTGAAACTTCTTGAATGGGCTCACCACGCTGGCGCCTGGATCATCGAGGACGACTACGACAGCGAATACCGTTATGACAGTATGCCAATCGCCTCATTGCAGGGGCTCGATTCGAAAGCGCGCGTCATTTACATCGGGACCTTCAGCAAAACGCTGTTCCCTTCTTTGCGTCTGGGTTACATCGTCATACCGCCGGATCTGGTAGATCGTTTCGCCGCCGTCCGCCGGGCCATGGATATAGCGCCGCCGCATTTTTTTCAAGCCGTTCTAACCGACTTCATGAATGAAGGGCACTTCGCACGGCACATCCGACGGATGCGGCAGCTCTACGGGCAGCGGCGCGCGGCGCTTGTCGCGAACTTGAGCGAGGAACTGGGGGACTCAATAGAAATTGCGGGAGCTGAAGCGGGTATGTACCTTACGATTCTCCTGTCCCGCGGAATACGGGATCAAGTTGTGGCGGAAAGGGCTGCGCGGGAGCGGCTCTGGGTGCAGCCGCTCTCTCCAGCTTATCTTGGCGACGCCGTCAGGCACGGTCTCGTTTTGGGTTTTGCCAGTACATCCGTTGGCGAGGTACCCAAGGCCGTCAGTCACTTGAAGTCTGTGATGCACGAAGTACAAGGAGCGCAGAGCGTTCAGACGAAAACAACGATCGGACCCGCGAGGTGATCCACGGTTTTTCACAACCCCAGAGGAACATCCGCGACAGAGCGCCTTCGGTTCTTTGCAATGGTTATATGGAAAAACAATTAAGTGGATATTGTTGCTACGAAGGCGCCATTGCACTCTTCTCTGGACATTGAATCCTGAGAGGGGCGACTGATGAACGACTGGGAGAAATTAGGAAGACGCGCTGCTGCACTGACTGCCTTGTCTTTTTCAATGCTGACTTTATCCTCCTTCGGAGGCCACGGGAATGGGACACGAAGCAGCGCGAAGCCAGACAAGCAAAACAAGAATGATGTTGTATATGTCTGTGGATGCCTGAAAACCAAATCGTGTTCTTGTATGACTATGGCAAAAACGGGAGGCGTTTGCGCGTGTGGACCGAACGGCGGTCCGCCGCTAAAGGCAGTGCAACGCGATAGCGATTGGGCGAAAGAAAACCGAGACGCGCTTGCGAAATGACTGAGGAACCACTCTGGTGAAGACCAGCTGAATCGACGAGGTCAACAGAGAACGGTTTGCGCGTTTATAAGGACTCAGGCGATTAGGTCCGAGTTGCGAACAATACCGCCACAGTTGTCGCGTAATCTGCTTTGTATTGCGCGGGCTATATTGCTGCCACGGATGGCACCTAAAGTGCGGCCTTGAACTAATTTTGTCGTAGGATTTGAGGCGCTGTATTTAATCGAGAGGTCCATGCAGCCAACTTTTCTTGCCGCATTTTTTGAATTCTCTTCCACCGCCTTCTCGATGTCCGCCGCCATTCTTGCACTGCTCTTGATCGGCCTGCTTGCCGCGAAAAATGATATCGCCCAGGCTCGTGGCCTCGACAAAATCGTAACCCTGACCAACATGTGTTTCGCCATCCCGCTGGCCGCGTTCGGCGCGGAACATCTTTCCGGCGCAAAATTCCTGGTGAATCTGGTGCCGCCCTACATGCCGAGGCGTTTGTTTTGGGCTTATTTCGTCGGCTTTGCGCTGATCGCCGCATCGTTGAGCATCGCCACCAAAATTCAGGTGCGCTGGTCCGGGCTGCTGTTCGGGATCATGATGTTCCTCTTCGTGGCGATGATTCACCTTCCAGGCGCGGCCACCAACGGCGGCCGCATCTTATGGACGATTGTCATCCGGGAATTGTCGTTCGGCGGCGGCGGCTGGGTTTTAGCGGGGATCGCGATGAGCGCATCGCATGCACCGGGCAAAAATCTCATCACCGTCGGCCGCCTGTTGATCGCGATCGCCGCCATCTATTTCGGCGTTCAGCATTTTCTGCATCCGCTGGGACTTCCCGGAGTTCCGCTCGTGAAACAGATGCCAACGTGGGTTCCCGTTCGCCCCTTCATCGATTATCTGACGGGCGCATTCCTCATCGTCGCCGGCATCTGCTTTCTGTTGGCGCGGAAGACGCGCGTGGCGGCCACCTATCTCGGGGCCTGGATTTT
Organism: uncultured Acidobacteriota bacterium; assembly: GCA_963781385.1. GTDB lineage: Bacteria > Acidobacteriota > Terriglobia > Acidiferrales > UBA7541 > Acidiferrum. Next base: position 401,103 of record CAWAFN010000003.1, read on the forward strand.
GCTTTTGGTCGTGGTCATTTACGGGCCGGCCCTGATCGGAGCGCTGGCGGACCCGAGTACCGCGGTGAAAGTTGAGGGGCTCAACTACTTCGCGGACACGCTTCTATTTGGCGGAGCGATTCTTTCGCTGGCCCGCGCGGCGACTCCGCGCCATGACGGCCATCCCCCTGCCTTCAGCTGAATCCACCTAATCAATGCCGAGGACTATTGGAAAACACGACCTCTGCCCGCATAACTGAGTCCAGACAAGAGCTATCTCGCCGCTCCTTTAACAGAAGCACAAGCCCTGGATCATTGCGAAAGCGAAATGTAGAGGTAATTGAGTTTGTATCTCAAGCACGATTCCCATCCCCGCAGCGTCGCTGCGAACTTTACTTCGCTTGCGGGTGCACGCTCAAAAGTTGATTTGCGGCAAGCACGGCGAGTCGCTGATCAGTCTTCGTGGACCTCTGGTCACTCGGAACGAGTCACGGCGACTACTATCAAGATCGGACGCGAGATGGAACTCTCCGAACGGGAAATCGACATCCTGCATGCGGTCGGTTTGCTCCATGATTTAGGCAAAATCGGAATTTCTTTAGAGGTTTGGGACAAGCCAGGCATATCGACTCCAGAAGAACCTACACATTCAGGAACACGTACCTATCGGCGTGCGAACTCTAAACCCGATTCCAGGATTTGAGGAATTTTTGCCCATGACTTCGCTTATTTCGCGTTCGCATCGAATCCTTATCTATAGCTTTTTTCCGACGGCATAGGCCCCGCAACGCCGACGAAGTTTCCGAACCTTCTTCACCATTACGGCGAGTAAGAAATGTGCTAATCAAAAATCACACTCGAACATTGCGATCGCAGTCCCACAACGGCAGGCGACGCCATCGCGATATTAGCGGTTAAGAACCTGGAATTGACAGGCACGCTAAGTGGAGGATATTCGAAATATAGATTATCGGAGTTCACCCGTGCCGCGAAAAAATGGTTTCTCCGTTCTGGCGATTGCGATCCTCATTGCTTCTGTTGGGTTCGTGTTTCATCTGTTCAATCATGCACATGTTCCAGCCAGCGTTTCCGGTCGTAGACAAATCACCCATGACGGATTGGTGAAATCGAATCTGGCTTCCGATGGCTCAGTGCTTTATTTCACGGAAACATCTGGAGAGAATTCATTCATTTCAACGGTCCCGACGGTTGGTGGCGGCGTTTCCAGATTCATGAGCCCTTTTCCGAGTGTCCGGTTACTGGATGTTTCTACTGTCCATTCTTCCTTGCTTGCAGCGGAAAACACGGTTGGACCGTCGTCAGACAATCCTTTTTGGATATATCCGTTGCAAGGTGGCCCCGCTAGGCGCTTGGGCAAATTGACTGGTCAGGAAGCATTATGGACTCCAGACGGCCAGCACGTACTACTGGTGAAAGGTTCCAGTTTGTATGTCAGTACGGCGAACGGCGCGCCGCCGAAAACACTTGTCAAGGTAGAGGGAACGCCCTACTTCCCGCGATTTTCACCGGACGGAAAGCGTATTCGCTTCAGCGTTGGCGACATCGCTCAGGGCACTTCATCGATCTGGGAAATAAACGTTGATGGAACAGATTTACATGCGTTGCTGCCAGACTGGAAGGATGTTTCGTCGAAATGTTGCGGTAGTTGGACTGCTGATGGGCGCTACTACATCTTTCAGGCCACCGAGAACGCCTTGGGCAGCAACGGTGATCTCTTTGCGCTTGCAGACACTACCGGCCATTCCGACGGAAAAAATTATGAAAGGCCAGTCAGACTCACGGAAGGAGCTGTCTCATTCTCGCGTCCAGTCGTTGCCGCAGATAGCAAGAAACTTTGGGCTTTGGGTCTAGATATTCGCGGAGCTGTAGTGAAATATGAACCTGCTTCCGGCAAATACACTCCTTTTCTTTCTGGAATCTCGGCCAGCGACCTGGACTTCTCGGCTGACGGTAAGTGGGTCACGTACGTTTCCATTCCGGAAGGTACCCTCTGGCGCTCCCGTAGTGACGGATCACAGCTGCAACAGTTAACTTTTCCACCGGGAAGGGCAGCGCTTCCCCGCTGGTCACCTGATGGAAAGCAGATCGCCTACATAAATGTTCTACCAGGGCAACCTTGGGCGATCTTCATTGTTCCCGCAGACGGCGGAGCGTCTCATCGTCTGGTATCAGAAAAACTCACGCAAATAGACGTGAACTGGTCAAGCGACGGCAACAAGATTATTTTTGGTCGAGTCACGCAACACAGTGCGGAAGGTCTCAGCATTGTGGCCTACGATCTGAAAACCCATGAACTCACCGATATTCCTGGGTCAGAGGGCCTTTTCAGTCCACGGGTATCTCCAAACGGTCGCTACATAGCTGCTATTTCAGGCGACCTTACCAAACTCAAGTTGTATGACACGAAAGTGAAAAAGTGGTCAGACTGGCAAAATTTGGACTCAGGAGCGGTGAACTACCCGGTATGGTCCTCTGATAGCGAGTCCATCTATTTCGATGATCTAATCAGCGGAGAAGGCGCTTACTGCCGTGCCAAGGTGGGAGAGAATCACTTCGAGCAGATTTTTTCCCAGACAGGTATAGAGCGATACCTCGGGCCATTCGGACCTTGGTCTGGACGCGCTCCGGACGGCTCGGTGCTTTTTGTTCAAGAAGCCAGCGTCCGCGAAGTTTACGAACTCCGACTTAACTTGCCTTAGACGACGGCACAGTTAAGGAATTCGACCAGGGCATGTAGTTTTGGGAGCAGCATGAGAAGGCCAGAATCCAACTCAGCGACAATTACTGCTCGCTCATGGAGAGGCACGAGCATGAAGAATCTATCCTTTTGGCTTTCGGTTTGCTTCTCCGTTCTGGCCTTTCTTGTTGTGCCTCTATCGCAAGGACAGCAAGATCCTAAGAGCGACCGTAAAGTCACTACGCGAGTAGAGCCAGATTATCCGCCAGTCTTACGGATGCGCCAGATCGGGGGTACCGTGCGATTGGAAGTGACAGTAACTCCCCACGGGACGGTGGAAAGCGCAAAAGTGCTTGGAGGAAATCCGATCCTTGCAGAGTCCGCGGTAATAGCCGTCAAGAAGTGGAAATTCGTGTCCGCCGAAACTGCGACCACAACCACCGTTTCTTTGGTATTCAATCCTTATCAGTAGCCGAACCAGTTGCCAATACCTCGCGTTCGATAGCGCCGCAGCCGGAAACCACCTTTCGAGGAATCGAGGACGAGACATGGAAGTCTCCTGGGCCTGCGATCCAGATTGACGACTATACTGGCACGCCTCTTGAACGCTACACGCTTAGAGCTGCGCGCTTTGCCGTGAGGAAAGCTGCGCATTCTTTCAACCATTTGATGGACGATAGTGATACTACGCCCGGAATGGTTTCATTTCAGTGACAAACAAATGCAAGGCGCGCGCGTCGTTCAAACTTTGGACAAGTGAAATAGAGGATCATCGTTGAACGACGCAGAAATTCTCCGGCAATGAGGGCTTACCTCAGCCCAACATCGATCCCACCGGCAAGTTGGCCACGGGACAAGGCGCTTGCTGCAATACTCGTTCGGATGTGCTCCCGCGCAGGCCATCGAGAAATCCGTCAGGACCATCGGTTGTCATAATGATCAGATCCGCACGAATCTCCTTGGCGGTTTGCAGGATCTCATCAGCCGGCTCGCCAACCTTGGCCACTTTGTTCCAGTTCCAGTCGGTGCCGACGGGGAGTTTTAGCGAAGGCATCTCGGCAGCGGGTCCCACGTGGAGCAAAGTGACCACGCCAGACGCCAACCGGAGGTTGCGTATGAGGCGCGCGGCGGATTCCATGCTCGGTTGTGGGCGCGGTTTGCTGGTGACCGGTATGAGGATGCTCCGAAGCGAGACCGCGCCGTCCTGCCGCGAGACGAAACCCTCGACGCCGTATGGGATGAAGAGCGACATTTCTCCGGCCCGACGCGCAATCGGCTTGCCCACCGATTTCCCCAACCAGCGCATGTAGCCTTCTTGCTGTCGAACCGCCAACACGATCAGATCGGTAGGATTATTTTCCAGAAAATCTAGACAAGCTTTCACCGGATTGTTGCTCAACCTGAGAACTTTGGCGACGTTGATACCAAGCTGTCCAACCGCGCTCTTGGGACTGCCTTTCGGGATAAGTTCCCATCGCTCGAGCGTCTCGCGCACGCCGGGGAAGTCTTGCCATTCGGCACCAGGACTCGCCTCGACATGGAGCATCGTAAGTTTGGCTCCTGCCACCAGTGCGATTTTCAGAGCGTGCACGAAGGCGACTTCGCTGGCCTCTGAAAAATCTGATGGATGAAAAATCGATTCAAGTTTGACTCCGCCAGGAATCTTGGTCTGAGTCATTATTCGTTCTCCGTATCGTGCCTTTGAAGTCCGATCAGGAGGGCTATAGTCGTATTCATCGAGATCATACGGTGAATATGCTCAACGAAGTATAGGCCACTCGCGTTCAATTTCTGTCTCGGAAGACTCTTGCCGGACGAACGCGGCGTGTCCCACGAGAACGGTTTTCGGAATCCAGCCTTCTGACGAGGAAAAATCGACGACCTGATGCGGCTCTAGGTTAATCCGTATTTCCATCCTGGCATCGGGCAAGACTAGCAGCGAATCGCTCTCGATATTCTGGGAAGGAATAACAAGCTCCGGCACTTTACCAGCTTGGTGGAGCGGCTCCACGTGTCCATTTTCCATCAGTATGCAATTCCACAGCGGCTCTCCGCATGCATTCTCCGCGGTAGGCTCTTTGGCGTTCCCGTTTGACCCAGTAAAGAATTCCAGGCGCACTTGGTAGTAGCTTCCCGCGGGGACGATCCTACTGTCCACCAGAAGCACGGGCTCAGAATTGCCCATCAGATCAATTTGACGAGGTGTATTCGCGAGCTCAGGAGCAAGGTCGACCCAATCCGCAGGACTTGTGTCATCAGTTCCGTTCGGGCGGATTTGGATGCTTCGTAGGGTTACCCATATATGTTTCGCGCGGACGGCAGACGCACAGGATTCGCAGACCGGAAGCTTACGCGCCACCGCACTCACCGTTCCAGTGCCCTGCGAAAGCGAACACGTTGGCGTCGGATTTCCTGCTTTCACGATGACGCCACCGTTGCCGCTATTGAAAAAGCCGACAAAACAGGAATTACCACACCCGAAGCACCCTAGGGCCGCGAGCATCGAAGCGCAGCGAAATGCTTTCTGGAGATGAAATCGACAACAGCGTGTGAATAGCATTAAAGATCCAATAACCCTAGCTAGACAGGAGAGACTCTAGTGCCTGTGACTAGCGTGTGTCGACTAGGAAAACTCCCAGTTAAGCCTGAGGAGCGGATGGTCGGCAAATAGATACGACGCGAGTGCAATGCACTCGACCACATGAATCGGCTGGCTACTTGGGTCGTAAGCGCGAAGCCAGTCGAGCGCGGGCAACTATTAAGCAGTCCTCGGTTGATTCGTGCTCATTGTGGTTTGAGCAGCGCTTTCTTGGCTGACTGCGACGGGTCCTCGAATGCGGCCACGGCATCCGCGAGCTGACTGAATAGATTGCGACCGTCGAGCGCGTGACCAGCCACGGCGAGCAGCGTTTCACGCAGGGGCAGGTGTGCTTTCACTACAACGAACTGAATGCCGCGGGCGTGCAACCGCGTCACATAATCGCGCAAATGCTCGGCGGCGGTGATGTCGATGCTCGGAATCGCGCGTGCGTCGAGTATCACCTGCCGTACCGGATGCTGCTCTTGCGCGATAAAGCGCTCAATGCGGTCACTGAAGAAGCGAACGTTTGCAAAGATTAGCGGGCCGTAGAAACGGTACACGACCAGGCCGGGAATCGTGTCCGCCGCGTCGTCATCGCCGACATCATGCATGGTCGTCGATCCCTCCAGGCGACCGAGCAAGGCGTCCTGCGGGCGCACGATCTCCGCCAACACGCCGAGCAGCGAAATCACGACGCCGAGCAGGATGCCTGGGAGTACGCCCAGCGCGAGCACGCCCAGAGTGGTCGCCGCGGCTACGACCATGCTGAAACCGTGCAGCCGCCACAACCGTGCATACACTCGCGGATCTACCAGCGTCACGCCAGTGAAAACCAGAATGGCCGCGATGGCCACGGAGGGAATCGTCGCGATCCATGGCGCGAGCAAGAAGACGAATAGTGCCACTAGCGCTGCACCGAGGAAGCTGACCATCTGCGTGCGGCCGCCAGTGCCGTCGTTGAGCAATGAGCGGGTCTGGCTGGAACCGACCGCGAAGCTGCCCAGCAATCCTGCTGCGGCATTGGCAGCACCGAACGCAATCAATTCGCGGTCGGGATTGATCTTGTAGCCATGCTTGGTGGCAATGGAACGTCCGAGCACCACGCCTTCGGAAAACACGAGCAGGGCGATGCCGATGGCCGCAGTGAAAAGCGATGTCGCGTCCGCGATGTGCAAGCCGGGCCGTACCGCGTCAGGTAGTTGGAGATTTACCGTGCCGATCACCTGCACGCCGAGCGCGGAAAAATTCATGAGCCGTCCAGCGATCATTGCCAGCGCGAAAACGGCAACCGCCCCTGGTATTTGCCGAATTTTCCATCGACAGAGCGCCAGCACTGCGATGCCGGCAAGGCCGACGGCAAGCGTTCGCGCGTGCGTTTCGTTTAGCCGCGTTGCCCATTCCCATAATCGCAACAGCGTGTTGTCTTCCTCCAGTCGAATGCCGGAAAATTTTCCGATTTGGCTGCCGACAATGACGACGGCCGCGCCGTTCATGAACCCGAGCATCGCGGGGCTGGAAAGAAAATCAGCTGCAATGCCGAGCCGCAATCTCGCCATGAGGAATAGCACGGCACCGGTGAGAAGTGCCAACACCGCTGCCAGCGTAACAGCTTTGCCCGCGTCACCCCCCGCGAGCGGGCCAATGACTGCACCGACGAGCAACGCGATTGCCGCGTCCGGTCCCACAATGACGTGACGCGAACTCGTGAACAGCGCGAACGCCACCATTCCCGCCACCGCGGCATAAAAGCCTGTGGCCGGCGCACATTTCGCGAGGTCGGCATACGCGAAGGCCGACGGAATCGTCACAAGCGCGACTACGAGTGCCGCCAGCGCATCGTGCCGAAACTGCGCACGCTCGTAACTCCACAACAGCGCGGTGCCTGGTAGCCACTTACCGATTCGTGAGCCTGCTGTCATGACTTGGCCCCCGTTGAACTGGGTTCAATTTCACTCCAAATTCAACGATTCAAGCTCCTTGCGGAAGATCGAGGCGCAGCGAAGTACGTCGTGCTCGATTGTATCAAGGGACGCCAGCCGGAAAGCGCATAAGAACAGGCATTGGGTTCTGCCCTAATTCGCCTAGCGCGCAGCTAATGGCGTACTTCGCATAGAGTCTCGCTAGGTCTCTTCTGAATTTCCTCGCCTTGCACACGGAAATCTAACCGCGTGATTAAAGACTGCAAACTGTTGGGAAGTACCTCATGGCAGCGCTGCACCTAATGAGGATGAGCGTAAAACAAAGTCTGAACCTCGGCTTCTCAACTGACACGGTCGCCGAAATCCAGCTCGCTGGTACCTTTTAGGGGGAAGAATATGGCATTGGAGTACTTGACTCGCGCTTGGCCGAGGACTAGGGTTTTGCGCGAGACTCGTGTCAACCCGAACCTCATAGCATGAACACTCCGAAACGGGTCCTTTCGACTAGTTTTCTACCGTCCATCCGCTCGGGCGCGACTAAATCGAGGTTTCCAATGATTTTTCGTTTAAGCAATAGGAAGATATTGGGGCCTATCATGGTCCTCTGCGTTTCGCTTACCCCTGCGATTTCTCGAGCCCAAGAATCACAGGCTCCCCATTGGAGCTATGAAGGTAACGGAGATCCGAAACATTGGGGTTCGCTTGATCCCGCGTTCGCCACGTGCAAGATGGGCCATAACCAGTCACCCATCAACATCAGCCACTCTAAACTCGCCGACCTTCCTGAACTAAAATTCGCCTACGAATCCGTCCCTCTGAACATCATCAACAACGGCCATACAATCATGATCAATTATGCGCCGGGTAGTACTCTCACAGTTGGCAACAAAACCTACGCTCTTAAACAGTTTCATTTTCACCATCCCAGCGAAGAACTCATCAACGGGAAGGGCTTCGACATGGTCGCGCATCTTGTCCATTCAGACTCAGACGGCCACTTCGCCGTCGTAGCCATTCTCTTTAAGGCAGGGGCCGTCAATCCGCTTCTGGAAGCGCTCTGGAAGAATATTCCTCCCGAGCTCGACAAGACCATTGAGAATTCCACGGTCTCTGTGAATGCGGAAGAGCTCTTGCCCCGACAACATGGCTATTACACTTATAGCGGCTCGCTGACGACGCCGCCCTGCACCGAGGGAGTAACGTGGTACGTTTTGAAGTCCGCGTCTAGCCTCTCTGACGAACAATTGGCTACCATCAAGAGGCTGTATCCACACGATATTCGCCCCACTCAGAAGCTCAACCATCGCGAAGTGCTCGAGTCCAAATAGCCAATTTCTCCTTTGAGGAAGCTAACTCCTTTAGCGTCCACTAACCGTCCATTACCGGAACCACTTGTCCCGAATAGTCCCAACTCCGATGAGTCGGACGACCGGACCTCGAGATCGCACCTGACTGCATAACTAATGTCGGCTCCTGGACCCGAGTACACTTTGGTTGCTTGAAGACCACCCGAGTTTTCAGGCGATTGCATTTTTTGGGGAAGATAGCGGTGAGCGCGGTGAACAGGAACTGCGCTAATCAGGCACTAGGCGATTCTTTGAGCCGTGAACTCCCCCTATTCCAGACCATGTGGTAATCTGCGCCCAATTAGAACGACGGGCAGGGTTGCAAAATACAACGCCGGTTAAGAACTCAATTCAGGAGGGAATGATCCATGACGAAGCAACGACTTGGTGTGCTGGGTGGGTGCGTGTTATTCGCGGTTGTGGGTTGGGCTCAGACGCAGCCTGCGAAAAGGAGCGGGGGAGCGGCGGGCGGGCCGGTGATGCCGGGCTCCGAGCAATGGATGGATATTCCAGCGGCAGCGCTGGTGGGGACACCGTCGGTGGAGATGGGCGGAACGCTGAAGATTGCGATTCTGCAGGGCGACCCGATGACTGCCGGCCGTTCATTCACGGTCCGGCTTTCCGGTACGGACGGGACAAAGATTGCGCCGCACTGGCATCCAACGACAGAAAATGTAACGGTGATTAAGGGCATGTTTCTGGTGGGAATGGGCTCGAAGTGGGATGATGCTGCCATGAAAGAAATCCCCACGGGCGGCTTCGTTTCTGCGCCATCGCAAATGAGGCACTACGCGCAGTGCAAGGGTGATTGCGTCGTGCAGGTGCATGGGATCGCGCCCTTTCTGGTTAACTTCGTTGGGCCGGACGATCCGGGGCCCGCGAAGAAAACGAATTAGTTTTGACGCCGACCCCGACATCCGCTTGTGAAGCAAGCCAAGCGGGAATACGCGAAGTTGAGTAAGTAGATGATCGTTCGGTGAAATTAAGCGCATCTTGACTTGCCCGATAAGTTAATCTGGCACTGAGGCGTCTACTAGTCGGGTAGAGGGAGACCTTCTTTCATTTCAGCCGCTGAACTCGTTTGGGTACCCGCTGTGGGCAGCAACTCAGGGCTCACGCCGCCGTTCAAGGCGGCCAGCGTGCGAGAAGTCAGGGTTATTTGAAGCAGTTTCTTTTCGGAAGATGTAAAAACCAGGCCTCGCTGTTCGGCGGCGAGAAGCTCTTTGCTGCTCCAAAGGGCGCGCATTAGTCCATGGCGGGAATGCGAACTTGGGCCCAACAACAGATGAGCAAGTTCGTGAGCGATCACGTCCCCCAAGAGCTGAAACAAATCCAATTGCCGTTGCGCCGCGCAATCCTTCACATTGTCGTAAAAAACCGTTGCGAAGATCGCAAAATCCTCCCCCGTGGTTTCAAACGCGACGCCAAGTATTTTATCTCGAGAATGCAAGTGTTGCGCATCGAATCGAGGAAGCAGGTTCACGACCAAATCTAGAGGAGTCAGCGGCACAGTGCACGCGGCATTAGGCGACTCGTTTTGGCTGGCCAGGCACTCGACCCAGATCGAGTCCACCCCCGCCTCTCGCAATATGTCGGCTGCGGCTCTCGTGGCTGGGAGCAGCACGGATGGTTTGACTTGCGCAGAGTTGCGTATCCGAATCGTAATTGTCCTCTCGTTCATGGTTCCAGGCACCCCAGTGTCCTGCGGACGGCCGTAGGAACTCGCCGCGAGAATCAAACTCAATGCTAAGCCACCGACTCTTTGTCTCTTCATCGCTCTTTCCTTGGCGCATCGCTTTGGCGTCACGATGCCTTTGCATTTGCATATACAGATTCTTTGGTGGAGGTCTCTCACGAAGCTGCCGCCTTGGGGTGGGCCCAGGAAGCGATTGTCACCGCTTCCCGGGCCCTATGGCGCCTCGACAAACTTTCATTCACGGCATCCTCGACGCACATGAATATGTGGACCAGCGTCGGCTACTTATTTCTGCTCGGGTCGTCGCTGGGATTGATGTAGTTGAACTGCAAGGGAGATTGCCCGTGCACCTGCACGATGGTTTCTCCACAAGCCATGGCGTAGTGATGCATGTGGGGATCAAGAAAGGCAAAGCTGCCGGCAGTGAATGCTTTCATCTTGTCGGTTTGGAACTCATCACCCATTCCGAGTTTGAAGGTCCCGGAAATGACTGTGACGTTTTCCCGTTCAGGATGAAAATGAGGCGCGATGCGGAACCCATCAGGCATCTTCAGGCGAATCGTGAAGTCGCCAGTCGAGGCAGTGGGGTCCCCTTCGAGCACGGCAAATTGCGCCTCAGGACGCACAACGGGCGGTGCCGGGCCCCACGGAATCGTATCGGGAGTGAATGCGTTTTTTTCGTGCGCGTGATCATGCGCGGGACGAGTGAAAGCCAGCCCCGCGCAGGAGAAAATTCCAGCCACTGCGAGTGTAAGGAACAAGTAACGTTTCATTGTTGAGCCTCCGTTGCTCGGTATCGAACGTTGGAGATCATGTCGTGAGGAGAGGACTATTCCAATGAAGAGCGGATACAGGTTGTCTATCTTTTCCATATCGTCGCAAACTGATTCCTAAGGGATAATGTGCTGCGAGAGCCTTATGCGACGCACCAGACCGGTACTGCGCGAGATCGAATTGGACCTGGGGCGATACGAGCTTCGCCGCCAGGGACGGCGGGTCAAACTTGAAAAGAAGCCGATGGAACTGCTGATTTTTCTGGTGGCCCGGCGGGAACAACTGGTTTCGCGCAAGGAGATCGTCGCGAAATTGTGGCGCTCGGATCTGTTCATCGATACGGAGCCCAACATCAACAACATCGTGCGAAAAATACGCACCGCGCTGGGTGATGACTCCTCTAGACCTCGCTTTCTAGAAACAGTGGTGGGCAAAGGGTACAGATTTGTCGGACCGGTGCGTGTGATTCACGCCCGTTATCCACCATCCGATTTTGGATCGGGTACTATGCGCGAGGCCGGCCCGCAGAAAGCGGAAGGTTGGAGCGAGCGCTCGTCGTTGGCTGTATTGCCCCTGATGCTTCTCGGAAAGGCTACGGACGAGTCTGGGCTATGTCTGGGATTTGCCGATGCGCTGATCATGCGTCTCGGAAATTTGCCCGGCGTTGACGTCTTGCCAACTTCAGTAGTGCTGAATGTGCCGGTCGAGACGGCACCTGCGGAGACCGCGCTTCGTCTTGGCGTGCGTTTTGTCGTCCATGGTGCCATTCAGATGTCAAAAGGCGTATGGCGTCTCTCGATGGAAATGTTTGACACACATCTGCAGAGCGCTTGCTTCGCAAAGAAACGCGATCTCGACATCAACTGCCTGTCCGACCTCGAGGACGAAATCGCGAAGCAAATCGCCGCAGCATTGAACCGGCCGCTGCTTCCAGCAATGGTTCATCCCCCAAGGTATAGCAAAGACCCTGTGGCCTATGCGGAGTTCATATGGGGTTACCGGCTTAGTTCCTCGGGCAATCCAGAGATGCTGGACGAAAGCGCGCAGCATCTTAGCAAGGCGGTCACTCGAGATCCTGCCTTTTCGCTTGCGCATGCCGCTCTTTCCGTAGTGTGCGCGACGCGCCATTTTGAACTTGATCCGGCGAGCGCGTGGTTGGAGAAGGCCGAGTTTCATTGCCGGCGCGCCCTTGAACTGAATCCGGATTTGCCCGAAGCGCGCGTCGCCAGCGCTTTTCTATTATGGGGGCCGTCGAAGAACTTCCAACACGTTGAAGCGATTGCCGAACTCAAGCGAGCGCTCGCCTTGCAGAACAATCAGCCCCAAGCCTACAACCGTCTGGGCACTATCCTGGCACATATCGGGTTGCTCGACCACGCTCGTGAAATGTATGAGCGGGCGCGGCCATTTCATCCCAGAAAAGCCGTTAGCCATAGCATCGTGCAAGTGTATGTTTGGAAACAGGAATACGACTTGGCGCGCGCGGAGATCAAAGCGTGGAGGGCCGAGAATCCAGACAACAAGTATTCAGTTTACTATGCCGCTCAGGTGGCCATGCTGACAGGAGACTTAATAGAAGCAAAAACCCTGCTGGATGAGGCAGTCCAGCTCTTGCCCGAAGAACCACTCATCGTTAGTTTGCGAGGCGTATGCTACGCGTTGACGGGGATAGCGGGAAAGGCGCTCGATTGCCTAACAACGGCTGGTGCGAGCCCAAAATCCTTTGGGCATGCGCACCATAGCTACTATCAAATGGCGTGCATACTTGCCTTGTTGGGGCGACGCGAAGCAGCGTTTGAGTGGTTGGAGCGAAGCGTCAGCAACGGCTTCGCATGCTGGCCTTTCTTTTTGAAAGACCCATACCTCAAGAATCTACGCGAGCTTCCAGGGTTTGAGGTTCTGGTGAGCTCGTTGCAAGCCAAGTATCCCGACCATCTCGGATTGCTTTAGCGCACGCGCCCTCGTGTCTCGTAGCCGAACAGATGGTAATGCACGTAAGTCCCTCATCGTCGGGTTACCGGACATTGGGCCGCTTTTCCGGTAAGCATTAATCAGGCATGCGGATCGAGGTGACGGCCTTTGTAAATGGCGGGCAAACCGGATGGCTAAAGTCGGCGTCTATGTCAAACAGACTGCGGCAATAGGACGCTTAAATTGACTTGAGGGGAATAATGCGAAACGGCTTCAATTTTTGCTCGCTCTTAATCGCAATTCCATTACTTCTTTACGGTGCAGACCAATCCACCGCCCAACCGTCGCAGTTACAACCTACAGCTTTACCATTTACGTCAGAGGAGGTAGCAGTTTATCGCGCCTTTTTTGCTGACCACTTTCGTGGAAAGTCTCAGCGAGAGCCGATTGCTGTCTCGGAATTTACGCTGATTCTGCAACCAGACGAAGGAGACTACAGCGATTGTATGAAAGGCTTCCCGCAAAACGAACCACCGCAGACAATCCGTCGGCTGACCGAGGATTTTGCCAAACAAAATAATCTTCGTATCGTAGACCCGAAGCTCCACAAAATTCAGGACCCCGAAGAAGGGATGCGGAGCGGCTTATCGGTGGAAAGTGCTGTTAAATCCGGCCTGAGTAGCGGCATCTTGACAATCTCGGAAATCATTTTCGATAAGAAACACAAACGCGCAGCCTTCCGATATTCATTCTACTGCGGTGGTCTATGCGGCCATGCCGAGACCGTGGTGTACGAGAAGAATCATCAAGGCTGGAAGCCTTCTAAGCTTTCCTGCGGGTTCGGCATCAGCTAATTCGATCGTGATAACGAAAATGCTTCGGCGGTCGGAGAGTCCGATTGTCCAACTGATAAGTCGACTCTCCAGGAACTTGGATCATAACCCCTGTCGAATCAACGAAACAGTCTAGCCAAGTTCCTGGCACTAGCGGCACGTCGAAGACGCAGTTGGGGCTTATCGGGAGTTTAGAAACGTTTGGGTATACTATCGGGCTATATGTCGCAAAGAGGCGGAGTAAAGGTGTTCGCAGTTAAGACGCGCCGAGTTGCGTTTGGAGCAACAGCCTTGCTGTGTGCAGGCCTTTGTGGTGTAAGTGTGAACGCACAGGTCATTGCGAAAGTCAGATGGCATTACGCCTATCACATCGGCGTTGGCGATATTCTCGAGATTTCGGTCTCTGAACGTCCAGAATTGTCCGGGGTGGTTGTAGTCAGTGAGAGCGGCGAGGTCAGTCTGCCGTGGCATAAAGCTATCAAAGTCGCTGGTTTATCGGTTGAAGCCACTGCTGCCTTGGTAAGGCAAGAGCTACAGTCCGTGAAAGGTTCGACTTGCCTAACCTTCACAGTGAACAGAAAGCGCAGCGGGTCATGGGTTCCTGAGCAGGAGCCTTACTTCACCGACGTACCTCCACCAGCGCAAACATACGCAACCAGAACGCGTGACTCCTAACTACGCGGCAATCGGAATTGGACGGTCTGTTAAGCGAAAGGATAATCGACATGAAACCATCGATTCGCATGCTTCTGGCGACTCTCTTTGCCCTTGTACTTGGGTCGCCGCCATCTGGCCATGCGCAAACCAGCCAAAAGACACTGCAAGGCCACAGCCCTTCCGAAGCCGACACACAAAAAGAAAAACATGCAGTCTTACATAGACCTCCTGCGCAAGGACGTTCGCCAGCAGAAGGATGAAATCATGGGCTCGATGATGCTGCTCAGCGCTGCCGACGCCGCCAAATTCTGGCCCATCTACAGTGACTACGATGTGGCTCTCGCCAAGCTGAACGAGCAGCGGATCGAAAACATCAAGCAATATGCCCACAGTTACAATGATTTGACCGACGAAGAAGCGGACCGCCTGATTCAGAAGTCCGTGGCCTTCCAGAAAGAACGTGCAGAACTTCTGGCTGCCACCTACGAGAAGGTTAAGCAGGCACTCGGCGGAGTCACCGCGGCCCGCTTCGCCCAAATCGAACACCAATTGCTCTTGATCATTGATCTCCAAATCGATTCATCTCTGCCCATCGCTGGGCAGGGTTCCTGAGTCTGGGCAGGAGGACATGTATATGCGAAAGGCACTTTTGGGGGCATTGACTCTATTCCTCGCAATCCCGGCTTTCTATCCAAATTCGATGGGCGCGGCGGCACAAAACAAAAAGCGCATCACCGTTCCTGCGGGAACTCGCATCTTGATCCGTACCGTCGACGCGATAGACTCCTCCAAACAAAAAACCGGCTTTCGTTTCACCGCCACCCTCGAAACTAATCTTCAGGCCGAGAACACAGTGGTCGCTCCACGGGGCACGACCGTTTACGGACGTCTCGCCCAAGCCTCCTCTGCCGGCCGAATGTCCGGCAGTTCCGAGCTCAAACTCGAACTGACCGACATCGTCATCAACGGAACTGCCTATCCTCTTCTTACCAGCACATATGAAGTGAAGGGCAAAGGCGAAGGTGGCAGCACCGCAAAGAAAGTGGTCGGTGGGGCGGGCTTGGGCGCGCTGGTCGGTGGCATCGCTGGAGGTGGGAAAGGTGCGGGTATCGGCGCCGCTGCTGGCGCTGCCGGCGGCACGGCCGATTGCTGCTTCCAAAAAGGGACAGCAACTCCAGATTCCGAGCGAATCTTTGCTGGAATTTCGCATCGAGCAACCGGTGGCCCTGCCGGTCGCACGCTAGTCCCGCCACGAAGTTCGATTGTGAGAAATCCAGCAAGTACGCGGCTTACGTGGATGCCGTCGCTCGCATAAACGTCGTGCTCACGCTTGCTGAAAGCCGCCGCCGGAGCCCTAGCCGTGTACACACACGTTGTTCCCGACTCGCAGAAACGCGCTGTTGAGCGAGTGGCAGGGGTTTTGTTCTCAGATGTTCTCAACTCCGATTCGGAAGGGAATCGAAGCGGACGGTTAAATTAGTGAAGGTAATAAGGTTAGAGAAGAAAAGTGGTGCGCCGCGTAGGAATCGAACCTACAACCTATGGATTAAGAGTCCATTGCTCTGCCAATTGAGCTAGCGGCGCACGGAAAAACAGAATAGCAGCGGGCCGGGCGCGTGCGCAAATCGAGCAAAAACAGTCTCGAAAAATTGCACTAATTTTGCACTAATATCTTCAAATTCGGTCTGATTTGACCTAACCGAACCTAACGCAAAGCGTTGAAAACATAGCGCAATCGTGAGGGAGCGAGCGGTTAAGAGTCAACTGCTCTACCATTGAGCTACCGGTCCACTGGAACTTTAGTAGTTTACACGGCGCCAAAATTTTTGTCGAACGCGTCCTAATCGAACTCGCGCTTTTCTGCGGCAGCTCGCCGGCGGTCTGGGATTTACGCCTCGCGTGTCCACTCCACGCACATTTCCCACCGACTGTTCGGCCGGTGGAAAATATCTGGCTCTGCGACAAGACTTTCTATTTGATTTTGCCCAAGCGTGCGCATTTTCAGCGATTTTTCGACACTCGGAAAGAAATCCGTCTGCACTCCTGACTGATGCCGCCTTTCGTCGGATCGCTCATCCTCTATAGAACTTGTCTGTACGGTTTTAAGTGTCGGACCTACTGGCAACGGAATACACGAAGTGGGAATCGAATTTGCCGATAACAATCCACGGTTTTGGCGCGTCAATATTCCCCAGCCAGATTGGAATCCACGCAGCCCCGAGGCCAAGCGTTTCAATTAGTTTTCCGAAACACCCGCCGTAAGAATTCTCACCGAAAAAAATAGTGAACAGCGATCGTTTGCTCAATACGCTGGTCGCGATTTGGTTCGACAACTTGGAAACAAAGCTGAACTTCTTGTCCGCGCCCTGCTTGCCTGATTTCGCTGAAAGCCCCAGAATAGTTGCTCTGCCTTGGTATGCAGGAGTGTGCATGGAAGTCCGCTCCGTGCCCGACGGGGCGAATATTTTGATGAGGGAAGAGTTGACGCCGCCAAAACGTCTGGTCGCCTATTTTTCGATGGAAATTGCGCTGGAGAACGCCATGCCGAGCTACTCGGGGGGGCTGGGTGTGCTGGCGGGGGACACCATCCGCGCTGCCGCGGATATCCGGTTGCCGATGGTGGCGGTGTGCCTGCTGTACCGCAAAGGATATTTCACGCAGGTGCTGAGTGACGACGGCTCGCAGAGAGAAGAGCCAGTGGAATGGAAGGTGGAAGAGTTCCTGCAGGAAGAGAACGCGCGGGTTACGGTGCCTCTGGAAAACCGGCGCGTGGAACTACGTGCGTGGCGTTATGACGCCAAAGGCGTGCGCGGATTTACTGTTCCGATTTATTTTCTCGACGCGGAGTTGCCGTCAAACGATGAACGCGACCGCAACCTGACGGGCAGCCTATATGGTGGGGACACCTATTACCGGCTGTGCCAGGAAGTGCTGCTGGGTATCGGAGGCGTGCGCATGTTGCGCGAGCTGGGCTACACGGAATTGTCCCGGTACCACATGAACGAAGGGCACGCGGCACTGCTGACGCTCGAACTTCTCGGCGAAGAAGCGGAAAAAGCGGGTCGAGAATCGATCCGCGGAGAAGACATTGAAAAAGTGCGCAGTAAATGCGTGTTTACGACGCACACTCCGGTTCCCGCGGGGCACGACCGTTTCCCAATGGAATTTTTGACGCGGGCATTTCCCGAGCGGCAGGCTTTTCTGGATTTGAAGGATGCTTCTTCCGCGGAATTGTTGCGGCGGGTGCTGCAGGCGGAAACGAATTTTCCGGATTTGCAGGAAGCAGCGAAGCGCGGCGCTTCCGTAAACATGACGCACCTGGCGCTGAACATGAGCATGTACGTAAACGGCGTGGCGAAATTGCACGGCGAAGTTTCGCGCAGAATGTTTCCGGAAGTTCCGATCGAAGCAATCACCAACGGAGTCCACGCGGGCACGTGGACGGCGCCGGCGTTTCAGCAAATGTTCGATCGCTACATTCCGACTTGGCGCGAGGACAACTACAGTTTGCGCGGGGCGCTGGGCTTGCCGCCGGAAGAGGTGTGGTCGGCCCACCTGCTTTCCAAACACGATTTGTTTGAAACGGTGCGCAAAAAAACCGGACTACGTCTGGATCCGGATGCGTTCACGATCGGATTTGCGCGCCGCGCTACGGGTTACAAGCGCGCGGATCTGATTTTGTCCGACCTGTATCGTCTGCGCGAAATTGCAAAAAGCGCGGGAAAATTCCAGATTGTTTTTGCGGGAAAAGCGCATCCGAAAGACGGCGGCGGAAAAGATTTGATCCGGAAAATTTTCAAAGCGAAAAAAGCGCTGAAGAAAAATCTGCAAGTGGTTTTTCTAGACAACTACAACATGGAAGTAGGCGGAAAAATCACGGCGGGCGTGGACCTGTGGCTGAATACACCCCAGTTCCCCCTGGAGGCGTCGGGCACGAGCGGGATGAAGGCCGCGCTGAATGGCGTGCCGAGCCTGAGCATTCTGGATGGCTGGTGGGTGGAAGGGCACATTGAGGGCCTGACGGGCTGGGCGATCGGCGCGCTGCGCAATAGCGGCGACGAAACGCTGGACAATACGGCGGACGCAGATTCGTTGTACGAGAAGCTGGAAAACGTAATTCTGCCGATGTATTACAACGAGCGGCAAAAGTATTTGAGCGTGATGCAACATTCGATTGCGATCAATGGATCGTTCTTCAATACGCAGCGGATGGTGCAGCAGTACGTGACCGACGCCTACATCCGATAAGAATCAATTAAATACACCATGTGCTTTTGATCGGCATCAGCGCGAAGCGGATGCGGTGGGAATGCGTTTGGTGCCGTTAAGTTCGGCTTCGATATCGGCGATGTTTTTCTTGGAAAAATAATCGAACAGCTGCCAGGAACTGTATTTTTGTTTGAGCTGCGGAAGGACAACTTCGACGATGCCTGCGCCGGTTTTGCCGTCTTTTCTGGCGATGGCCACCCACTCACGCAAATCGGAAAGATAGCCCCGGAAAGCCGCGACATCGGATGCATTGCCGGGATCGCCATGACCGGGAATAAAAATCACCGGTGACTCGCCGGAAAATTTCGAAAAGGTGGAGAGCGTGTCCATCCAAGGCAGGGTGGATGCGTCGATCAGATTGGGGAGAGTCTGACGCCAGAAGAGGTCGCCAGTGAAGACGATGACGGATTTTTCGCGCTGAATAATTACGGTGGAATCGCCGCCGGTGTGGCCGGGGAAAAATTCCACGCGAATAGGTTGCGCGGCGAGGCGCAGCTCCACTACGGAGTCATAGATCACGTTGGGAGATGCGAGATTTTCCACGCCTGATTTCTGTTCCGCTTTGATGTCCTTGCCGAAAAATTTGAGATTTTCCGTGTGAATCCAGGTGGAGACGTTGCGGTGAGCGACGATGACTGCGCCTTCTTTGGCGAACGCCGCGTTGCCGGCGACGTGATCGAGATGGTAGTGGGTGTTGATGACGAATTTGATGGGCAGCTTGGTGATGACGCGAATTTCGCCGAGGAGAGCCTGGGCGGCGGCCTCATTTTCAAAGGTGTCGATGACGGCGACGCCGTCATCGCCGACCACGAAGCCCGCGTTGGCACCGGCCTCGCCTTTGGCATTGTCGATGGCAGCGTAAACTCCGTGGCCTAGGGATTTCAGCGTGAAGGGCAAAGCGGAACTGGCCGCGGGAGGCGGGGCGAGTTGCGCATGTACGGTCGAAGTGGCGCCAAGCAAGATGAAAGCTAGAGTCAGACTTTTCATGGACGGGTATCGTAACCCGAAAAAGCGGAGGTGAAAACCAGGGAAGTGGCGGAAGAACTGTGCTTGGTAGTGGATTGCGCGGTGGGAGTGGCGAGTAGTGGCGCGCTGTAGACTGGATTCAGAATTTGGAGTGGGATCACGGAAGTCGGAATTGTTTGCCCGGGTTTGGATGAGTGGGGAACCGGGGCGGATGTTTGCGGCTCGGCTGGTAGCGAGGAAGCGGACAGAGAGGGAATCGGCGTTAATGGTGGAGCGGATGGTGGGGAGGAGAGCGGGATCGGTGAGTTTGTCGAGGTCGGAAGGACCGCAGTGGATGCGTTTGGTTTCCTGGTATAGCTCAACTGCTGTTCACCGCACTCACCAGTCTCTTCCTCAAAAAATGCTATCTGCTGAAAGCTCGTATGGCAATCTACGCCTATCACAACATGTTCGGCTCCTTGTCTCCCGAGCCTAGAGTCGTCAAGCAACCAGTGCTGTTTCAAGCCGATCCAGTTATCCGGTCGGCGCGTAAATCGGGAATTGAGACAAGTCGAGGAGTAGGGAATCGATCAGTTGCTGGATATTGGTTGCTCTCGGCGAATGCGCCGAACCGTTCGCGGTACGCCATGCCGGTCAGTCACTGAGTGTGCGGGTATTCGTCTCCTGCATGGGCCACAGCAAAGCGAGGCCGATGGCTCCGTGCAACATCACATAATAGGCCGGTGCGAGAGGTACTCCGAACCTCTCGATGAGCCAAGCCGACACAAGGGGGGCCGTCCCGCCTGCCAACGCAAGAGTGATGCTGTAGGCGAAACTCATTGATGTGACCCGAGTGCGGAGAGGGAAAATTTCGACGACCATCGCGCCCTGAAGGCCAAGGGCCATCCCGAGTGGGACCGCCAGAACAAGCTGGCCCAGCATGAACTGCCACGGGGCCCCGTACAACATCAGGCGCAGAGCCGGGTAGATCAGGCTCATGGTGGTGACGGTCAGGACCAGCATCAACTTGCGGCGACCCACGCGGTCGGAGAGCCAACCGCCAAGAGGTTTCGCGATCAACACCAAGACCAGACTCAGTGTATTCGCCAACAGGAAACCCGATCCTCCTCCATGTAGGCCCTTCCGTCGTTCCACAACGTAGGTAAAGGTCAGGTAGTAGGCAGCGTTCGTCGTTGCGACGATGCCGAACGTCTGCACCATTGGCAACCAGTCCGCGATGAGCGATGGAAGCAGAGGGGGGCGGGCCGCGACTGCCTTCAATCCTTCGGCCGTCTCGTGCAAACCACGGCGCAAGAACCAACCGAGGACACAGAGCAGCACACTGGCAACGAACGGGATGCGCCAGCCCCAGGATGCAACTTCTTCTCGGTTTAGCGAAGTGTTGACTAGCCACGCCGATCCGGAGCCGAGGATGAAGCCGATGGTCACGCCGGCAGCGGTAGAACTGCTGATAAGGCCTCGTGTCAGCGGCGATGAGGACTCGGTGGTGTACACCATCGAGCCTGTGAATTCGCCTCCCACGGAAAAACCCTGGATCAACCGCATAGCTATCAGCAACAGCGGCGCTGCCACGCCAATTTGTTGATAGTTCGGAAGCAAGCCGAGGATGAGCGTGGATCCACCCATCAGGGCGATAGAAAGCGTGAGGAGTGCGCGGCGGCCGATACGATCACCGATGACTCCAAGCGCCAGGCCGCCGATTGGGCGCGCGAAGAAGCCAATCGCGAAGACCGCGAACGCCAGCAACTGTTGAGCACTGGCACTCGATTGCGGAAAGAACTGACGACCGATGTCGCCCGCAAAATAGCCGTACACCGCGAAGTCGAACCACTCAAGCACGTTGCCGATCAGTCCGGCGAGCGCGGTGCGAAGAGGCGATTGATGCGGCGCGGCTACAGGCTGGTCCAGCGGTACCTTGCCAGCGTCTCGGGTAACGTCACTCGTCATGGCTGTGGGGTTCGATTCTGCTTCGCTTGGGGCATCTCAGAACCTTACAAGACTTTGGCCACCAGGTAACTCCCGATACGTCAGATAATCGCGAACTTGAATCCAGACACGGTGACTGCTATCCCTCGCCGCCTTCTTCTCCAGGGGGTAGCATGCACGCATGCCATTGATCGTCCTCAGCATGGGCATCGCAGAACCACTTCGCGCACGTTGCGCAGTGTACTGTCGCCGGATAGTCGCACAGTTCACCGTCAGGCGACATGCCTTGACATAATCGTTCGAGATCCGCGATATCTTCTGAATTTTCTTCGGTCGACACGACGCACCTCCGGCGCCATTCTAGACCCGTTGGTCAACTTGGAGGAGAGCAAATCAAAGCACCGTTCAAACAAAATAAGGACGAACCTCGCATTTCTTAGCCATGAGGACACGGCGATTGTTACGCCAATAGCGACACGCCCTAATTTGAGGGCCGAGCCGATTGTGATTTCGGTTCCTGTGGTCGATAAAAAACGGTACTACGCGCTGATGCTGTGCGATGGAAATGCCCACAATTTCGGCTACTTGGCAGCCGCGCTGTGAACACTCGCCTTGGGGAGATGCTGGTCGAGGTCGCAGTTTAGCTGTGTCGGCCAGTGCGCAATCCCACTTCGCGATGCAAAATGGATGAGATTGACGGATTTTTGTCAGCGCATGACTGGCACAGTGTGGCTTGCAAACTCTGGGGCGATTGTATTACCTGGGAAAAACATGAAATTAGGAAAACAAGATGGTGAAGCAGGGGAAAGTTTAGCTTTTCGCTGACTAGTAGTTCTGCCAGTTACATGTGAAACGCTTCACGGACAGAATCGCCGCGCTTCTGTAATTCCACCGCGCATCGCCCGAGACCCAGGTCCGGGCAGGCCAAGTAGCCACTCAGTTTGGAGGCTTGCAAATGAAATTCCTCGGAAAGACGACAATGGTCGTCGCCGTGTTTTTGTCACTGATGGGACTCATTTCGGTATCCGTATTAGCCCAAGAGAAAAAGCCGAACATTTTGGTGATCATGGGCGATGACATCGGCATGTGGAATATCGGCGCGTACCATCGCGGTTTAATGGCAGGCAGAACCCCGAATCTCGATAAGATGGCAAAAGAAGGCATGCTGTTCACCGATTACTACGCGGAGGCCAGCTGCACAGCGGGCCGCGCGAACTTTATCACCGGGGAGCTTCCAATCCGGACCGGGATGACGACCGTGGGCCAGGCTGGCGCATCCGTCGGCTTGCCCGCGGAGGCGGTCACCATCGCCACGATTTTGAAGTCGATGGGCTACTCTACCGGTCAATTCGGCAAGAACCACCTTGGCGACAAGAACGAGTTCCTGCCGACTGTTCACGGCTTCGACGAATTTTTTGGCTATTTGTATCACCTGGATGCGATGGAAGACCCCGCACATCCCAACTATCCTCAAAATCTGTTGAATGTGGTCGGCCCGCGCAACATGGTGCACAGCTGGGCCAGCGAGACGGATGATCCGACGGACATGCCGCGCTGGGGCAAGGTCGGCAAGCAGAAGATTGAAGATGCCGGTCAGCTGTACCCGAAGCGCATGGAAACTGTCGATGACGAGATCCGAGATTTCGCGCTCACGTTTATCGACAAAGCCAAGAAAGATGGAAAGCCGTTCTTCGTGTGGCTCAATCCGACCCGCATGCACATCGTTACCCACCTTTCGCCGAAGTATCAAGCGTTGCGTACCGCCGAGAATGGGTGGTCTGAAGAAGAAGCCGGCATGGCGCAATTGGACGACGACATCGGCCTGGTGTTGAAAAAGCTGAAGGATATCGGCGAAGACGAGAACACCATCGTGTTGTTCACGACCGACAACGGCACCGAAGTATTCACTTGGCCGGATGGCGGACAGACCCCATTCGCGCAATCCAAGGGAACCGTGATGGAAGGTGGCTTCCGCGTGCCTGCGATCCTTCGCTGGCCCGGCCACGTTCCGGCGGACTCCGTGCAGAACGGAATCTTTTCCGGACTGGACTGGCTGCCCACCTTCGTCGCTGCAGCAGGCAATCCGAACATCACCGAAGAACTGCTGAAGGGCAAAAAAATTGGCGATCGCGTATACAAAAACCATCTCGATGGCTACAACCAGATGGCTGCGATCACCGGCAAAGGCCCGTCGGCACGACATGAGATTTTCTATCTCGGAGAAAGTACCGTCGGCGCCGTGCGGATTGACGATTACAAATTCCGCTTCATCGACCAGCCGCAAGGCTGGCTGGGTGAAAAGACTCATCCCGATGTTCCATACATTACTAACCTGCGCCTCGATCCGTTTGAGCGAACCGGTTGGCCTAACAGTGGAACCAAAGAAGGCGGCCAGCAATACTTCGACTGGTTCAAATACCAATTCTGGCGCTTCGTTTTCGTCCAGCAGCTCATGGGCAAGGAAATCCAGACCTTCCTCGATTACCCGCCGATGCAGCGAGGAGCAAGCTTCAACCTCGACGCGGTCAAAGCCGAAATGGGCAAGAAAATGGCCGAGGCGGAAGCTGCGGCTAAAGGCCCGGGCAACTGAGTCGGACGTTTCTCGTGAAGGGCGGCTTGGAAAAGCCGCCCGCATGAGGCTCCCGGATACCAACTATGCAAGATGATTAGCAGGCGGAAGTTTGCAGTACTGAGAATTTGCAGTGGCCACTTCGCAGCGAGAGGGACGAAGTTCGTCAATTTTGCGGCAGTGGTTTGCGCACTGGCAGGGAGCGGCTCGCGCATTGTTCCCGAATGTAACCGCTGGGTTGAAAGATGAAAAACAAGAAGTGAAGCTGGCGACGACCGCGGCGGTAATACGCCTATCGGTCGAATCGCGCAACGATAAGTGAGCTGAGCCCATCAGAAAAAATCGCGCAAAGTTAAATTCTTAATGAAAATCCGCGTGCGCCGGCACTGGCCACGCTGAACTGGCTGAGAAATATCCCAATGGACACGCCCGCCACTCCTGATTCCGAGTTGACCGCTCCCGATGTCTCCCTGGTACGCGGAGGCCCGTTCTACCGAATTCAGCGTTCGCTTGGATTGATTCAAGAGCAGCACTGGAACTTGGGACGGCGCTTGGCGCTTTTCGTGAGTGTCGGTTGGGTGCCGTTGCTGCTGCTCACTGCGATTTTGCGTCCGCAGGGCTTGCACTCGTTCCTGCAGGAGTACCGTGTTCATTCCCGAATGCTGATCGCGGTACCGGCGCTGCTGCTGGGCGAAATCTACATGGAATCCCGATTCCGCGCGGTGTTTGCGCACATTCATCGAGCCGGGCTACTCGATGCGTCTGGATTGGCAAATATGGGCAGCGTCGCCGCCACCATTGCCCGTTTACGCAATGCAGTGTTTCCCGAACTTATCGCCCTGGCGTTCACTATCATTCGCACGGTTGCCACATACAAAGGGTTGGTGGACGCGACGCCGTGGCTCGGATATGGAGCCGGCGAAAATTTCCACCTAACTCCCGCAGGCTGGTATGCCGTCATTGTGAGCGCGCCGCTGTTTCAGTTCCTCCTGGTGCTGGCTCTGTGGAACTGGCTGTTGTGGAGTTTTTTTGCGTTCAAATTGTCCAGGCAAAAGTTGTATCTGTTCGCGACACATCCGGATTTGCATGGCGGACTTGGCTTCCTGGGCGTAACCTCATCAGCCTTCGCTCCGGTAACACTTGCCGTCAGCGTGGTGATTGGAGCGACTTGGCGAAACGACATCTTGCATCACGGTGCGCACCTTGTCGATTTTCGATTACCAGTTATCGTGCTGGCAGCCACCATTCTGATTTTGGGCGTTGGTCCCCTGGTCTTTTTCATTCCTCGGCTCGCGAAGCTTCGCCGCGAAGGAATCCTGGAATATGGAACGCTCGGCCAGGCGCAAAGCTCAACCTTCCACGAAAAATGGATTTTACATCGGGTATCGCGCGAATCCGATTTTCTGCGAGCTCCGGACGCTTCAGCTCTCAGCGATTTCGCTGACAGTTTCGAGCGGATTAGGAAGCTAAAGCCATTCCCAGCGGACTTGACCTCGCTTTACGGGTTGGCAGCCGCGATTGCGCTGCCCGCGCTTCCTGTCGTTCTTGCGGAGATTCCTGTGGTGGTAGTGCTGACGGACTTGTTTAAGGCACTGCGTTGATCGGGCGATCGCAACCTAGGGAGGGGCCGAAGATCAAGCCTGCTCGGATTCGATTTCCGGCTTTTTTGCTACGAAGAGGCCGCAAACGAAGTTACCGGACGAAAAGCCGGCACGCATGGCATGGAACGCTTTCATGTAGGTGATAAATTCGGTGCCAAGCTTTGCGGCTACCGACCAGAACGATTTGCCCTTGATAAGGTCCATGCCGATATCCCAGCTTTTGGCACAATTGCGCGTAAGATCCTGGCGATGGAGCACGTGCAGGCCGCTCGATTCCAGGAAATCGTCGTATTCGTCCATTCCACGGAGTTCGACCATCATGCCCTTTTCGATTGGCTCGATGAATTTCCTTCTGTCGGCGGACGAAATATTTTCTTTCTGAAACCAATCGGTGAGCGCGAAGCAGCCGCCGGGCTTGAGGAGTTTGGCCGCGGAAGCGAAGAATTTCCGCGGATCCTGATAGTGAGAAATCGATTCGACGGACCAAAGCACATCAAACGGTTGGGCAAACCGCATGTCCTCCGCGTCCATTAACAGAAAACTGGCGTCCAGATTGGTTTTGGCTGCCGCTTCCTTGGCCATTTGCACTTGCACCGGAGAAATGGTGATGCCGGTGGTGCTGGCGCCATATTTTTTTGCCAGATAGAGGCTGCTGCCGCCAAAGCCGCAACCGATATCCAGAATGCGGGCGCCGGGACTTATATTTGCGAGCTGCGCGAGATGCTCGATGAGCTGGATTTGCGCGGTTTCTTTGGATTCATCGCCACGGATCCAGTAGCCATGGTGAATGTGCTCGCCCCAAAGGGAATGGTAGTAAGGGCTAGCGACGTCGTAGTGCTGAATTATCTTGTGCTTTTCGTTGACTCGATAAGTGGCCACCGAACTCGCTCAAAGGTTTCTGGGTTTAGATTATCAGAGAAGGCATATTCTACCTTGAGCGAGAGCGTTGTCCAGTCCCGACTACTCTGCGCAAGAAATTTCAAATGAATAACACCCCCGTTACCAGCCGTAAACGTTAGACGCTGGAACGTTACGCTCTTTGGGCATAGAATCATTTCAATATTTCGCATCGCACGGAATCGTCGAATGGCGGAAATATGAACGTGCAATTCTTGCGCAAGTCAGCGGCAGAAGGTTTGAACGACGCGCCAAACGTCGCTGGCGCTAAAAACTATAAGCACGCATTGAAACTTGCTGTGACTGTGATAGCCAAACTCCTATTTCGGTCGCTGTCAATACTCATTGGTCTGGGGAGCGTTGTTGCGGTATCGCTTGTGGCTGCGCTTTCCTTCGGAATTTATGGAGTGGTCAGGCCTTTCTACAGGATTCGCCCTTTACGCAACGCATATCAATTTCTTGACCGTGCGTACGAGCGCTTCATCGACCGGCTTGGCCGAGAAGTTCTGCGGGACCGCCGAGATACTCCTGCGTTACGCATCATGGTGTCGCTGACGCTTACGGCTGTGCCGATTTTCGCGATTCAGCTTATTTTAGGTAAAGCGCAACTCTTGCTGGCGATCGCTTTCTACCTTTCGCTCTACGGTGTCAAAGTTCGGCGCTCGATAAGAATGTTCAGCGCCAAACATATGGAGGCGCACCGGCCGCACGGGTACTTCTCAGAAAAATACGCTGCGGTGTTCGGGCGCTACGTGGAATTCTTTCTGGGATATTTGTATGGGGACCTTCCAGAGCTGGGCCGAACGGTTCATGTCCGGCTACACCACAAAGAAAATGGCGGGTTCGACGACAATGCTTCGTCGCTTCGCTACGATCGGACCAGTCCGTTGGATTTCCTTTGCTACCTTTCGGAAAACATTTGGACTGCGCTGGGGATCGCTCCATACGCCTATTTCAGGGCTAAAGGCGATGAAAAGAATCGGAATCGAATGCTGTGGGGGATGACCCGGTACTTCATTTATTTCGCAGCTGTGTTTATTTACGACTGGAAAATTGGAATTCTGTTCGTGCTATTTCCTCTTTTGGCCATGAACTCCATCATGGCAATCACTTCCTGGGTTCAGCACGCGTTCTGTGATCCGGAAGATCCTGAAAATTATTTTGTAAATACGGTGACGATCATCGACGACGTGGACTTCATGAACGAGGGATACCATCTCTGCCATCACCACCAGTCCGGCTTGCACTGGAGCGAGATGCCGGCGCATCTGGAGCGGATTCGCGACAAGATGAGAGAGTCTGGGTCACTGGTTTTTCGCGACCTGGATTTTTTTGGGCTTTTCATCGAGTTGACGCTGCTTCGCAGGATGGACGTGCTGGCGGAAAAGCTGGTGCCGTGGGAGCCGATGAGTCACGAAGAGCGGCTGGCGCTGCTGGCCAATCGGACTAAGCCTGTGGAAGCCGTCTCGGCTTGAGGCGTTAGGAAATTCCAACCGACCGGTTGGCCCTATCAGGCAATATGCGCTTCGGCTGTTCGCGTTAAGACTATGCCAGAATAAGGCGACTGGTCGGCTTAGCCGCGGGGAAGGTAGTGCTGACAGACGCGTTTCGAACGTCGATCAATCGTAGCGGGTCAGCGCGGACGGCCGAAAAACAAGATATGGCCGTCAACGTCTTCTAGTTCGAACCCTCGCAGTCCGTCGTGGGTATCTTGAAGCGGTTTGGAAAAAGTGACCCCGCGCGACGCAAATTCAGCGGCTAGCACATCCGGATCGGGTACTGAGGCGTACGCATCCCATCGGGCGGTTGGGTCGCGCTGGTAGTTGGGCAACGGCTCCACGCCGACCTGTTTGAGCAGAATCATCGCTCCATCGCGCTTCACGATTGCAAAAAAAGGCGCGCGGGCGGGCTCTTGATAGAGGGTTTCAAAACCGAGAAGTTTGCAATAGAAGGAAATTGTCGCTGAGACGTCTCGGACGATGAAGAAAGGCGAGACGCCGGTAATCGCTGCCTGATTCATGCATCGCCTCCGTCGGTAAAAGCATCCGCATAGCTGTTTTATGATTACCGGACCTCGCTAAGAATTCTAACCAAGTCGGCTCCATCAAATACTTTTTGATTGTGCTGAACCGTTCGTTGGTATTTTACAGGCATCACGCAGAAGCGACTGCTCAAAGCCTGAGTATAAGCAGAATCGAATCCAAGTGACCTTTCACAAATCGATGACGACATCGCGAATCGGTTGCGAGCAGCAGACAAGAAGGTTCCCATCGGCAGGCTTTTCGAGACGGTTCTGGTGTGTAGGTAATCGACCGAAAGTAACAGCGGCATCCGAGGTTCGTTCATTCGAATGCCCACGCGATAACAGGTAACGCGGGGTTGCGTGACCTCGAATAGTGCACTGCCGATCTGAAAACGGTCTCCGATGCAGACGGTATCGTCTGACAATCCTTCGACCGTGAAGTTCTCGCCGAATTGTCCGTGGACAAACTCGGTCCTCTTTAACTGCTGCTGCCAGTACCGATAGGATTCGATCTGGTAGACAAAGACGGCACGCTGTTCACCCCCGTGCCCAGCCAAATCGCCTTGACCATCTCCATCAAGATTCAAGCGGTTGACGCGACAGCGGCCACGTACGGGATTTTTCCAGATTCCGGTATGCACCGTGCGGCCATTCCACTGGATATCACGAGGGAATCCGATGTTTACCGACAACAGTTGAGCCATGGTACCCCGCTCTAGCGGATAGGAAGCAGTTTGAATTTCATTATCCGCGTGCGTGAGCCTCGGCGACGGTGAGGTCCCGATCGGCGCCGTGCGAAATCACGGTCTGGCCCGGCTCGAGGCGGAGTTGGATGCCATCGAGATTTACGGAAACAAGGTCCGGCTCGAACGAGACCAAGGTGGAGATGCGGCGGACTTCGGGATAGGCATCTCGATATGACCATGCGGCCAGACGTGCGTCGCCTATGTCGTAGTAACTGCACACCCCTTTGTACGGACAGAATGTCTGGTGCTCGACGGGGCTTAGCGCAGATTGGTCGATGTCTGCCGCGTCAACGTACCACCGCGGAGCAAAGCCGGATTCGTAGAGGACGACGGGCCGCTTGGTGTCGACGATGGTGCGGTCACGATGATGGACCCCCAGACTTCGCGAAGTCTGACGGATATCGATGCGGTGGTAGCAATCGGCTGCATGGCCGACGATCCGTTCGTCTTCTTCGTAGAAGGCGTCCATGGCCGGCCAAGCGAATGCGACTCGTGCCTGCAGTTCGCTGGCGCAAGCGGGCAATTCAATATGCTGCCACGCTCCTCGCGGCGCGCTGTGGTCACCCACGCGAACGATGTACCAGGAAGTGAGGCCGAGGTCGGTGATGACGACTCGTATGCTCGGCGCGTTCCAAAATGTTCGGAGATATGTCGTTCCCCGGAAAGTATGCGACCGGATAGCGGCCAGGTTCGAAGAGTAGGAGGACGTTTTCGCTATCGGCAATCCATGTGGCGCCGAAGCGCACGCGCATTCGCCGGCGCAGTGGTTCGGCGTACAGCAGTCTGTGAGGCAGCGATTCAGGCACGAGGAACCGGCCGACGGCTCCCGTTGAAAGCGGACCTTGTTGCCAGGACAATCCCATTGCTTTCTGCTCCTGTCAGGACTGACTGGCTAGGATCGTCGCCCAAGAATTCGAGAGACCATCGCCGGGCTCTCGACCAAAAATGCTACGCTCCGTACAAAACAGGCGTCAAGACCACTTGTGGAAGTCCGACCTCGCCTTCCGGTTATGCAGCGATAACCGTAGGGACAGGACAGAGTAGATGAGGTAAGTTCAGCGGGTACGTCTGTAGCGTTGGCGAAAGATGTGCCGCCGAGAGTTGTCTTATCTTCTCGTCTTTGCAACCAGCCGCAAAAGACAGTCGAGGCCGGAAAAATGGGAATCGAGACCGTTTTTGCTCACGTCAGTTGCAGCGACATTGAAAAAAGCAGGGCGTGGTATGAAAAACTTTTCGGCAAGCCGCCGATACGTCGTCCGATGCCGGGTTTAGTGGAATGGCAATTTACGGAGAGTGCAGAATTTCAGCTTTACGAACAGAAGGAGCATGCGGGTCATTGCACCTTGACGCTGGGAGTGCTGCCGCTGGAACCGGAGTACAAGCGATTGCAAAATGCGGGCCTTCAGCCTGGGGCGATCGAGGAAACGAAGGATTTTCTTATTATGCGCATGCGCGATCCGGATCAGAATTTGATTGTGTTTGCGAGTGCCAGAAGAACGTAGCCTATTCAGCTGCGGGGCCAGCTTAGGAAGAGTACACCGCTCAGATTTTAACATCAGCTTATTTACCGCAACCTAAATACCACATGGCGACCCGATCAAAGCGCCTGTTATAATTCGGACATCGAAGTTCCGCATGACAGAAATTCCACCAACGCCGGCCCGTTCGATGGACGGTCCCCGAGCCGTAACAGATACAGACGACACCATCGCAGCTTCACTTATTGAGGCCAATCGAAGACTGAAATCGATCCAGGCCGCGAAAGAAATCGCCACCTGGAATTGGGACATCGTGAACAATCGGGTGGTCGGCGACGAAAATCTGGCGAGATTGTTCGGAGTGAGTGCGCAGGACGCTGCTGGCAGTCCTATTGAGAAGTATCTCCCGGCCATCCATCCCGACGACCGAATTTCGCTGAAAGCAGCTATTAGCAAAGCCTTGGAAGGAACGAGCGATAAACATGAAACGAATTTCCGTGTGGTGAGGAGCGACGGAGAGATTTCGTGGGTGGCGGCGAGCGGGACGATTGAGCGCAGCGACGACGGCAGCGCCAGAAATTTTCAAGGAGTTCTCATCGATATCTCCGAACTGAGATCAAGTGAGCGACGAGC
Organism: uncultured Acidobacteriota bacterium; assembly: GCA_963781385.1. Taxonomy (GTDB): domain Bacteria; phylum Acidobacteriota; class Terriglobia; order Acidiferrales; family UBA7541; genus Acidiferrum. The sequence goes on from CAWAFN010000003.1 coordinate 432,605, forward strand.
CGACGAACTGTCGCTTCGTCTGGAGAAGCAATCGCGAATTCTCGATATCACGCTCTCTTCCATTTCAGACTTCGCCTACATTCTTGATCGCAAAGGCAGGTTCGCGTTTGTAAATCAGGCGCTCTTAGACTTATGGGGACTGACGTTTAAGGAGGCTGTCGGCAAGAACTTCTTCGAGCTGAAATATCCCGAGGAACTCGCGACGCGCCTGCAGCGACAGATCGAGAAAGTGTTCACGACGAAGGAAGGATTGACGGACGAGACGGAGTACACCAGCCAAACGGGGGCGGGAGGATACTACGAGTACATTTTCCGGCCAGTATTCGATCGTGAGGGAAATGTGGAATTGGTTGCGGGTTCGACGCGCGACATTACTGACCGGAAACGTGTTGAAGCCGAACTGCGAGCGAGCCAGGAGCGATATCGCACTCTAGCGGAATCGCTGGAAAGCCAGGTACAGGCTCGAACGAGGGAATTGGAACAGAGAACGAGTGACGTGGTGCTGCAGTCGGAACTGCTGAGCGGACTTTCAAGCCGGCTAATGAAGACGCAGGACGAAGAGCGGAGACGCATCGCCCGGGAAATGCACGACAGCGCGGGACAAACGATCGTGGCGTTATCGATGGCCATCGATCAAATTCAACGAGCACTGGATCCGAGCAATCAAAAGTTGATAGGGCTGGCGCAGGAGGCCGATAGTCTATTGCGGGATTTAGGCCAGGAGATTCGCACGACTTCGTATTTGTTGCATCCGCCCTTGCTGGACGAGTTGGGCTTGCGAGAGGCGTTGGGCTGGTATGTGGACGGGTTGCGGCAACGATCCGGGATTGAAATACAGCTATCGGTCGACGAATTCCAAAGGTTGCCGAATGAAATTGAATTGACAGTATTTCGCGTCGTGCAAGAGTGCCTGACGAATATCCATCGCCACTCCGGGAGCAAAATCGCGCAGATTGATGTCGCGGCCAAAGGCGGCGACCTGATCGTGAAAGTGCGGGATTTCGGAAGCGGAATTTCCGAGGAAGTTTTGGCGAAAATCCGCAATCGCGGGGTCGGAGTCGGGTTTCGCGGAATGCGAGAGCGGGTCCGACCATTCGCGGGCGATGTGCGGATCGAGTCGCAAGTGGGCGTCGGGACTGCGGTGACAATTACGCTTCCTAAAGCGCTTGCAGTTTGAATGATTGCCGGTTGAATTGTTTTACTCGAAGATTGTTTTGTTTGTCGATTCCCCCTCAGCACGGGCGGCTGTCTCTTTTTCTCGTTCCCTTCTCATTAGTGTCCTGAGTCGGAATTCCTGCTTTTGAGATCTTGGCCTGGCGGATGAGACTTTCATCCCGGCTAGGATTTTTCGAGTGCTTCCGCCATGGCGAGCATTTTGGTGACGGAGTTCCAGTTGCGGGCGGTGCCGCGGGTAGCGAGAGCTTTGTCGAGGCGGACCCAGGGAAGTTTGGATTTACCCATACCGTTGGGGAAATACATATAGAGGTCGCGGCCGACGAGGTGAAGTTCTTCAGGGGCGATGTTGAGCGCACGGATGGCATCGACTGCGTCTGCAGCGGGACTGGCGGCGAGAAAACTGACGTGGAGGTAGTTGGGCAGGACGTCCTTGCGCTTGGCGAAAGGATTGTTGGCGACCACGGTACGAAGGTCGGCGACGGTGCGAATGATGATTTCGGGAGAGCAGGCGAATTTCTTTTCGATGGCGGACTGAACGCGAGCGGCGACCGTTTTAAGGTTGCGTTCGGGAGATTGGAAAATGACGTTGCCACTCTGGACGTAGGTTTGCGGATTTTCGAATTTGAGCGAGGTGAAGAGCGAGCGCAGAGCTTCCATCTTGATGATGTGGTGGCCGCCAACGTTGATGCCGCGAAGCATGGCGATAAGGACGGGCATAGCTCGAACTCCTCCTAACATTTAGTCGTGATTGGCCGACATGGTGACAGCAGTTTAGTACAGAGAGCACGCGGTTGCCGGCGGCGTGACGGAATTGGCAGTCAGGAGAACGGCGATGACTAGCCGGTTGAATCGTTTGCGCTTGCAGAATTTCCTCACGTCAGACGTTGTAGCGACGTTGCAGTTGGACTTTCAGTTGCATCGCGATACCTCAACTGCCGGGCGTTTTCCATTTTCGGAAGCGGCTGTTGTTCGGAGGTGGCGATGCGGCGGATTGCGACGGCAATTCTGGTGGCGTTGGCTTTGATGGTGTGGGAGATGGACGGAACCGGACTGTTTATGGAACTGCACGCGCAACAACCGGCAAAGCTAAGCAGGCACGCCGAAAAAATCAGAGACACGATCAAAGGGCTTGGCACAGGGAACGAGGTTCGTGTGCTGGTGGAATTGCGCGACAAGACGAAAATCGCGGGCTACGTGAAGCGGATGGAGTTGGACGGATTTGAACTGTTCGACACGGTAGCCGATACCCAGAGAAACGTTAAGTACGAGGACGTGAAAAAGATTAAGGCGCTGGGAAGCGCTTGGGTCCAGGGAAAGGCGGCAGGACAAGGACAGCGAGGTGTGGTAGGAAAAGCGGCGCTCGCGGCGCTTGCCGCGGACAAGTCGTGACGCAACTGGATGGGAGTTAGTGCAGCAGATTTTTGTAGAGAGCCATGCCGACGGCGGCGTCCATGTTGAGTTTCGCGAGAGCCGCAATTTCGCTGCGGGTCTTGATGCCGCCGGCGGCGATGATGGGGTGCGTTGTAAAGGCGCGGAGTGAGGAAAAATACTTGAGATTGGCGCCGGAGAGAGTGCCTTCGCGGTCTACGTCCGTGCAAAGGAACGCGGAGCAAAAGTCTTCGAGGGCGGGCATGACATCGTAGGGATGAAGTGCTACGGATTTACGCCAGCCGTGCGTGGTGATTTTTCCTTTGTAAGTGTCGAGCGCGATGACGATTTTGTCGCGGGGCACGGCGCGGTTGAGCGATCTCAGAAACGGCAAGTTGAGTTTGCCCGTTTTGAACGCTGCGCTGCCGATGATGATTTGCGATGCGCCGATTTTGGCGAGTTGTTTGGCGCAAGCGACGGTGCGGATGCCTCCGCCAACGCGGACTTTCATTTTGTACTTGCGGCGAGCGCGTTTGCAGAGTGCGGCGACGAGTGCGTTGTTATGGCCTCTGTTCGTCGCGGCGTCGAGATCGATGATGTGCAACCACTTGTAGTTTTTGAATTTGTCGAGTTGCGCGAAGACGTCCGCGACGGCGAGTTCGCGGCGGCGGCCGTGGACCAATTGGACTGCTTGGCCCGACTGCAAATCGATGCAGGGGATCAGCATGGAAAGCGGACCTCGATGTTTTGGGCGGCGAGAAATTCCTTGAGTGCGAGGATGGATTGGGTGTCATCGTGAAATATGGAGGCGGCGAGAGCGGCGTCGGCGTAGCCCTTCGAGAAAATCTCCGCGAAGTGTTCGGGCGATTTTGCGCCGCCGGAAGCGATGACAGGTACGGAGACGGCGCGAGAGACGGTTGAGGTGAGAAGAACGTCGAAGCCGGATTGCGTTCCGTCGCGGTCCATGCTGGTGAGCAGGATTTCGCCTGCGCCGAGTTCGACAACGCGCTGCGCCCAGGCGAGGGCGTCGAGGTTGGCGGAATCACGTCCGCCGCGAATGCGGACTTCCCAACGATCCGACCGACACAGATTTCGCATCGATGGCCGCGACCACGGCTTGTGCACCGAACTCGCGCGCAAGCTCGGTGATGAGCCCGGGGCGTTCAACCGCAGCGGTATTGACGGTGATTTTGTCGGCGCCAGCACGGATGACGGAGCGCGCTTCGTCTAGGGAGCGGATGCCGCCACCGGCAGTGAGCGGGATGGCGAGTTGGGCGGCGACGCGGCGAATGGTTTCAAGAAATGTTGGGCGACGATCGCGCGATGCGGCGATATCGAGTACGACCAGTTCGTCGGCGCCTTCGGAGTTGTAACGTGCGGCGAGTTCGGCTGGATCGCCAGCGTCGCGCAGGCCGACGAAGTTGACGCCTTTGACGACGCGGGCGCCGTCGGTATCGAGACAGGGAATGATGCGGCGAGCGAGGGTCATTGCCATGTTCATGCGGCGACGCCTACAAAATTTTTCAGGAGTCGCGCGCCGGCGGCGCCACTTTTTTCCGGGTGAAATTGCGTCGCGAAAACGTTATTGTCTTCGATGACGGCGGCGAAACGCGTGCCGTGTTCGCAGGTGGCGACAAGTTCGTGCGCAGATTCAGTGGCGGCAAATGTATGCGCGAAATAAAAATAATCGGATTCGGTGAGGCCGTCGAGTAAGACGGAAGTGCGTTGAACCTGCAAGTGATTCCAGCCCATGTGTGGGAGTTTGACGTCGTGCGGTAGCGAGCGCACGGCGCCGGCAAAAAGATTCAGGCCGGAGAGGGCAGGAGCTTCTTCACTGGATGAATAGAGTGCCTGAAGGCCGAGACAGATACCAAGGAACGGAAGTCCGTTGCCGATGGAATCGAGAAGAGCGGTACGAAGATTATTTTCGTCGAGCGCGCGAATGATAGCGGTGTAATGGCCGACACCGGGAAGAATTATCGCGTTTGCGCCAGCGAGATCGCGTGGCTGCGAAACTCGTTTTGATGTGACGCCGAGCCTTTGCAGCGCGCGCTCGACGGATGGGACATTCCCGGCGCCGTAATCGATGAGCGCGATGACGAGGCTATTGTTCACAGAAGCTCCTTGGTACTAGGGAGAACATTTTTGAGACGGCGGTCGCGGCTGACGGCGAAGCGCAGCGCACGCGCAAACGCCTTAAACAGTGCCTCGATTTGGTGATGCGATGAACGGCCGTAGAGGCAGCGAAGATGGACATTGGCTTTTGCGGCTTGCGCGAAGCCCTGGAAAAAATCTTCCAGAAGCTCGACGGTGAAGTCGCCGACTTTGGCCGCTTTGATTCTTGCGTGGACAACGCAATGCGGACGTCCGCTAAGATCGATCGCGGCTGCCGCGAGGGTTTCGTCCATCGGCATTAGGAAATATCCGGCACGCAGAATTCCTCTTTTCGACCCGAGAGCTTTCTGAACGGCTTCGCCGAGCGCGATGCCAACGTCTTCGACGGTGTGGTGCTGATCGACGTCGAGGTCGCCTTTTGCGGAGACGGTGAGATCGAATGCACCGTGGCGAGCGACGAGATCGAGCATATGGTCGAAGAAGCGGATACCGGTTGAGACTTTAGATTGGCCGCGGCCGTCGAGCACGAGGCGCAACTTGATCTCGGTTTCGGTGCTCTTGCGGTGAACCGTGGCGGTGCGGCTCATGAGGATGTTTTCCAGTTGCCGCGGATTTCGTAGATGAGCGTTTTCATTTCTGTTGCGCTGCCGATCGTGATGCGAACGAAGCCTGGACCCAAGTCATGAGTGCGCGGGCGAAGAAGAATGCCTTTGCGTTCGAGCTTGGCGAAAAGCGCGGGACCGGCGGGTCCAAAGTTTGCGAGAAGAAAATTTCCGGCGCTCGGGAAGGTTTCGATACCGAGTTGTTGCAAAGCAGCGGCGAAGGATTCGCGTGTAAGCCGAACGTTGCGGACGTAGCTACCGATCGTTTTGCCTTCGTTGAGCGCGGCTTCTGCGGCGACGAGAGCGGCGAGATTCACAGGGAACGGTGGCACCGCGCGGCGAACGATGTCGAGAGAAGTCTTCGTGGCGATGACGGCGCCAAGGCGAAGCGCGGCGAGTCCGGCGGCTTTTGAGAATGTACGCGCGATGAAGAGATTCGGATAACGACGAATCCAGCCAATGGTGGAGAGGCCGGAGAATTCGGCGTAGGCTTCGTCGAAAACGACGACCGTATCGGGACCGGCTCGCAATATTCTTCGCAGCGAAGCGGCGCCGACCAGCGTGCCAGTTGGATTGTTCGGGTTGGCCAGGAAGAATACGCGCGGTTTTTTGCGAAGGGCGGCAAGGACTTCGTTGAGCGGGAATCGTTGCTGCGGATCGTAGCGGCAGACATCAATGCGCGCGCCGGCGATTTCGGCGTAGTAGCGGTACATCGGAAACGTGGGTTCGCAGATCAGGATGCGCGAGTTGGGTTCGACGAAGGTATCGAAGAAAACGCGGAGAGCGTCGTCACCGCCGTTGGTCAGCAAGAGTTCGCTGGCGTGAACTCCGAGGTGTTTTGCGATGCGCGCAGTGGACTTTGCGTACTCGGGATACATCGCGAGTTGTTGCGGAGTAAGTTTCGCTAGCGCGCGAAGAACGGCAGGGCCGCAGCCCGAGGTGTTTTCGTTGAAGTCCAGGCGAATTTTGCTGGCGCGGCCTTCGGCGGGCGCTTCGTACGTCTTGCGCTTGAGAATTGCGGAGCGGACGGGCAAACGAACTTTCATCGGCGAATCCTCACAGCGTTTCGGTGGGCCTCAAGAGTCTCGGCCGATGCAAACGCTTCCGCGCCATCTGCGAGACGCGCGAAACCTTTGCGCGAAATTTCCTGAACGGTGATGCATTTTACAAAATCGGCAGCGGAAAGGCCGCCGCGACGACGAGCCCAGCCGGCTGTGGGCAGAACGTGATTGCTGCCGGAGATGTAGTCGCCGAGAGGTTGCGCGCCCCAGGGACCAAGAAAGATTGTTCCGGACGAACGAATTTGTTTGAGCAATCGATTCGTGCTCGCTGGAATGCCGAGATGTTCCGGCGCGAAACGATTGACGAACTCGCAGGCGGCGGAGAGATTGGGCGCGAGAAGAATGGCGCCGGCGAATTTCGTGGAACGGTGCGCAGGATTGTGCGGCGAGAGGGCGCGGAGTTGAAACCCGACTTCAGCAGAAACTTTTTCTGCGAGCCTGCGAGAGGTAGTGACTAGAAAACTTGCGGCATCGGGAGCGTGCTCGGCTTGTGCAAGAAGATCGGCGGCGATCCAGCGGGCGTTGCCGCTTTCAGCCAAAACGATCGCTTCCGTAGGGCCGGCGGGGAGATCGACGGCGCAGTCAGCGGAGACGAATTGCTTGGCGGCGGTGACGTATTTGTTGCCAGGGCCGAAGATTTTTTCGACACGCGGAATTGATTTTGTGCCGTAAACGAGCGAGGCGATGGCTTGCGCACCGCCAACGCGCGCAATTTCAGTGAGGCCTAGGAAATTCGCCACGGCGAGGAGCTCGTTATTGGGTTTGGGGCAAACGATGACGATGCGTGGGACACCGGCGACTTGTGCCGGGATTGCCGTCATCAAAAGTGTTGAGACGAGCGACGCGTGACCGCCGGGTATGTATGCGCCGATGGACTCGATCGGGCTGACGATCTGGCGAACGCGAACGCCGGGTTCGACTTCGAGTGACCACGGGCGGGGAAGCTGTTGTTCGGCTACGCGGCGGATATTGCGCGCTGCCTGGCGGATGGCGCGCAAGAAGTCTGAGCTTACTTTTTGTTCCGCGGCAAAGATTTCTTTTTGTGAGATCCAGAGCGTCTTTGTGCCGAGCGAAGCGTGGTCGAGTCTCTCGGTCCAAGCAAAAAGCGCCGAGTCACCCCGTTTGCGAATGTCAGCGACGATCTTAGCGACGACTCGTTCGGCATCGGCGTCATGCAAAATTCGCCCGGCGAGCAGCTTTTGTTCGGTGGCGGAAGTGAGTTTTAGTATGCGCATCAGAGCACGATCTTGTTCAGGGGATATTCGACGATGCCCTGAGCATTGGCGGCTTTGAGTTTGGGAAGAATTTGCCGGACGACGGCTTCTTCGATGATGGTGTTGACGGCGACCCAACCGGGATCGCTGAGCGCAGAAATCGTAGGATTTTTCAAGGCGGGAAGAACAGCGAGAACGGCGGCGAGATCATCGCGGCGAACGTTGAGAAGGAGACCGACTCTGCTGGCGGCGTCGATGGCACCTTTCAGCATGAGGATCAGGTTCTCTGCCTTTTCGCGCTTCCAGGCGTCGGCTGCTGCGGCGCGATTCATGATGAAGACAGTGGCGGATTCGAGAACAGTATCCACGATGCGGAGACGGTTGGCACGCAACGAGGAGCCGGTTTCGGTGACTTCGACGATGGCATCGGCAAGTTGGGGGACTTTTACTTCCGTTGCTCCCCAAGAAAATTCGACGCGGGCTTTGACGCCGAAGCGTTCGAGATATTTTTCGGTGAGGTGAACGACCTCGGTGGCGATGACTTTTCCCTCGAGGTCGCGCGGTTCGCGGATTGCGGAATCTTCGGGCACGGCGAGCACCCAGCGGACGCGAGCGAGACGTTGCTTGGCATAGACGAGTTCGGCAAGTTCGGCCACGTCGGCGGAAGTTTCCACGACCCAATCGTGGCCGGTAATGCCGGCATCAAGCGCGCCGGACTGAACATAGCGAGCCATTTCTTGTGCGCGAACGAGCAGGCACTCGATTTCGGCATCGTCGATGGCGGGCACATAGCTGCGCGATCCGAGAGCGATTTTCCAGCCGGCGCGGTTGAACAGATCGATGGTGGCGTCTTGCAGGCTGCCTTTGGGGATGCCGAGTCTGAGGCGCTGGGGGGACATGATTTACTTCGCCTCGTGCGAAAGAGAATTCTTGCCGCTCGCAGCGGACGGGGTCGAAGGAGTGTACACGTCTTCGGGAGCGAAGGTACGCTCGGCGACGATACGCGGTGCGCCTTTGTGATTGAAGCTGCGGAAAAAGCAACTTCGATAGCCTTGGTGGCAAACACCGGGACCGACGGGAGTGACGCGGACTAGGAGCGCGTCGGCATCGCAATCCAGGCGGATGTCGGAAACTCTGAGTACGTGGCCGCTGGACTCGCCTTTTTTCCAGAGTTTGTTACGTGAGCGCGAGAAGAAAACAACTTCGCCGGAGCGGCGAGTCAATTCAAACGACTCGGCGTTCATGAAGCCGAGCATAAGCACTTCGCCGGTGGCTTCGTCCTGGATGATGGCGGGGACCAGTCCGCCGGTTTTGTCGAATGCAATTTCCACGATGACTCCTTCGTGCAACGTTGCTGAAAAAATGAAAAAGCTGGCTGCAAAAACAAAAAGCCCGCTGGTCTCGTTGCGCCAGCGGGCTGAAGAAGATTGCGTTTAGCGAATCGCTATCCACACCTCAGCGCGCACGGCAAATGGCCATGATGGTGGCGGTGGATGGGGTGGACGTGAATCATAAAAAAATAGAGTAAGTGAGGCAGGTGAGGGGTGTCAACAGATTAAGATTGCGGGCGGCTGCAGGCGAGAAAGAAAGATCTAAGCGCGGGGACCGGGTTTCGAGCCGCCAGCCATGTTGACGGTCATTTTCAAGTCTACGGCGACGCCGAATTTGCCGTTGGGCATGCCGTCGATGCGGACCACTTCGGCGACATAGTCCGAATTCATGGGATCGTGCGCCGAAGCATACGGGAAAGTGACGAAAACCCGCATGCCTTTGTAATAGTTCGGCTTCTTGGAAGTGAAATAGATGCCATATTTTGAGGCATTTACGCTGGTTGGGAGGTCTTCAAAGTGGTCGTCGCGCGGATCCGAAGGGCGTACGCGCATGGGACGGGCGAGCTTCGCGCGGCGGGCACGACGGAGTTCCGCGTAGGGTGCTTCGAGTGCTGGAGGTCGGCCAGCGTTGGAAGCGGAGTCGTCCATTAGGTACAGTTTGGGGAGTGGGGATTGTAACGTCAATGGTACACCGCGAATCGGATAACAGGACAATAGACTGAAAGTGAGACCTCGAGGAGGGGCCATGGCAGAGCCAAAGATCAGGAAAGATGACGCTGAGTGGCGTGAACAACTCTCAGAGAATCAATACTATGTGACCAGGCAGAAGGGTACGGAGCCGCCTTATACGGGCGAGTACGAGAGCACGAAAACGCCGGGGACATACAAGTGCGTTTGCTGTGGGCAGGAGCTATTCCGGTCAGAAACCAAGTTTGATTCAGGATGCGGCTGGCCCAGTTTTTACGCCCCGGCAAAGAGCGACCTGGTGGAAGAGGCCGACGACAGCAGCCACGGGATGCGGCGCGTAGAAGTGAAATGCAGCAAATGTGATGCGCACCTGGGGCACGTGTTTGAGGACGGACCGCAGCCGACAGGACTGCGATATTGCATCAATTCCGTCGCGTTGAATTTGCAGAAGGACCAGGGCTGAATCGGGCAACAACGGTCGTTGAGGATGCTAGCCGATTGATAATCTAAAGCAGCGGCCGTACACCGCCGGCAAGATTAAAGGATCAGGCGGCGGGGCAGGCGCAGGAAACCATCTCCGCGACGGGGTCACGATCCCAAACACCGAGCAGCAGAATTTTGCATCCATTGGGATACTTGAAGATGTAATAAACGCGATCGATGCCGCTGACTTCAAAGAAGCCGGGACGGCGGGGATCGGGGCGCATCGCGGCCCCTACGCTGAGAAGAACGCGCAGTTCAGCGAGTTCTTCTTGAGAATGGTTTCTCAGGTCTTCCAGGATTGGCGGCTGCTTTGGCATGTTCATAATCATATTTCTTTCCGCCGGCCAGCGAATCTCCTTACATAGATAAAGACGTTGGACTCCTTAAAATGTTTCATGCTTTTGTGAAGAAAAAAGAGTATTTTGCTATCTCTGTTAGCCCATCCGTAGCCCGTTTTTGCCGACCAGCAAATGGCTGAAGCCGTAAGCAATGATGAAGTAGTACTTGCGTTACAGGCAGTTTCCTTGCGATAGTTCAGGTCGATGTTTTTGAGCGGAGCAGAGTACAGTGCCCAAACCAACCAAACCAGCCAAGAGGGGCAAGGCGCCATTCAACAAAGATAAGCGGCGGCGTCACCACCATTTCATGGTGACGGTTTACTACGCGGACGGCGAGAAGTTCGGTCGCGTGTACACCGACAAGGAAAAGGCGACGCGGTTTGCCGACCGCCAGCGCCGCTCACCGGTCGTAAAGTCGGTACGGATAGGGCAAGTCTCGTAGGTACTTCCAGCAATCCTGCAAAATAGTTCCAGCGGAAACAGCGAGTTGGCGCGGGCTTGTCGAGTTTCGTGCGGGCGTGTTATAAATAATTTGTAACGAAGCGGCCTTAGTATAGTGGTAGTACGGAACCTTGCCAAGGTTCAGGTGTCGGTTCGATTCCGATAGGCCGCTCCATTCTTTTCACCCTCCTCCACGCTGAGAGCGAAAAACCAGTGCCCCGCTTTTGGACCACCCACCAAAAGGTGCTTCAGTCTTCGCATAGACTTCTTGCCTTCAGGGTCATGCAGCACAACCGTCCGATAGGCCGCAGTGTTTTTGCAAGGGCTATGTTTCCGTTCGTCCGCTGATCTGAAGACTCATCGACGCGAACCGTACTCGCGTTGAAGTCAATGTCGTTGAACTTCGATGCGAGCAGCTCACTGGAGCGCAGCCCCGATGCCGCTGCGAGAAGAATCAGTGTCGAGTATTGTTCTCGCCGGGCGTCACCTAACCCATCGATGTTGCCGATGCGAGAGGCAGCATCAGAGCCCGTAATTCCGGCATTTAACCCGGCAACTCGCAATTTCCTCCAGTTTTTTCCTGACGGTTGTCGTCTTTTCCCCTTCATTTCCGATATCTCAAGTACAGACCAATAGTTCCAGTCTTACGCCGGCACCAAATGTCGAGCGTAGCGGCGAATTACGAGGCGGGGCCTTCGAAGGACCGTGCACTTGCACAATTTAAATCAAAGGAAGAAGGAGAAAGAAGTGAACAACAATTGCATTAAGCAGTTCCAGGGCGGCGCAGCCGCTCGCATGATTCTTGGGTCGTTGGCTGCGTTCGCGCTGCTGGCTGTCTCTGGAGTCCACGCGCAAGAAAAAGCCAAAGACGACAGGGAGCAGATTAATTTCAGCCTGATTCCCCCAGTTACCCCTACCGCCATTACTCCACAGGAGGGAAGCCATCTATTTTTGGTCGGCCACGCGTTTGGTTCTCAGGGCTATGTCTGCCTGCCTAACGACGGAAGCGTTTCCTGGACCGTCAACGGAGCCAGACCTGAAGCCACGCTTTTTGCAACTTTCTTCGGAGAGCCGATCCAGATCATCACCCATTTCCTTAGCCACAACGACGATCCCAAGGCTCCGCAACCGGTAGCTTTCGGCAACGCGACTTGGCAGAGCTCTTTCGACAGCAGCAAAGTGTGGGCAATTGCAACCCCCGCGACAACAATTGCTGCCGGCACGGACCCGAGTTGCCCGAATACGGGATCGATTGCCTGCCTGCTGCTGACCGCAATCGGAACGGAAGACGGGCCAACGGGCGGCAAAATCCTGTCCAAAACCACCTTTATCCAACGCCTGAAGACGAAGGGCGGATCTGCTCCGGCCAATCCCGCTACTGGCTGCTTAACCACCAGCGACGTAGGTCATCAAGTGCTCGTGCCCTACAGCGCCGACTATCTCTTTTATCGCGCGGGCGAGTAAGCAGTTCATCCGTGCGGCTATGAGAATCCGACTCGCGCGCGAAGTCGCGCTAACGCCGGTGCTCTTCGCGCGCGAGTCCAGAAAATTGTTCCCAGGTCAGGACAAAAGGCGATTTGCAAGTCACTAATCGGGTCTAAAAAATTTAAAGAAAAATAAAAATGAGGAGCATGAAATGCGAAATTACAGCAATAAAAAGCTATTTGGAGCATTTTTGGTTTTAGGGTCGATTTTCTTTTCGGCAAACGCCGCGGCGCAAGAAACTCAAGTGCTGGTAAATACCGGAAACACCGACGGCAAGCTGGGAGCGTTGTCGCGCCCGGCGAGTGTCAATAAACTGGAGACAGAGACGGCGGATGACTTTGTCTTGGACCAGCCCACCGTGCTCACCGGAGCGAGCGTCACCGGCCTGGTTACCACCTCCTTGGCGAACATTTCCAACGTGGAAATCGAAATGTATCACCGTTTCCCGGAGGATTCGATCGCTGATCGCATACCACAGGTTCCCACCCGGCAGAATTCCCCCTCCGACGTGGAAATCGATTTCGCGACGCGGGACGGCAATAACCACACGCTGCGTTTCTCGACGGCACTATTGAATCCGACATTCACCGCGCTGAAAACGGTAGCGAACAGCATCAGTGTGGCGCAAGGTGAACCCGCTGTGACCGGCGCGGAAGTCGAGATCACTGTTACCTTTACCAGCCCGATCGTTTTGCCGGCAGGGCACTACTTTTTTCGCCCGGAAGTGCAAGTGAACGGCGGGGACTTCCTGTTCCTCTCAGCCCCCAAACCGATCGTCGCACCGGGGCAAGCCATTGCCGGAGACCTGCAAGCGTGGATCCGGAACTCCAAACTTTCGCCGGACTGGCTGCGCATTGGGGCGGACATCATTGGCGGCAATCCCGCACCAGCATTCAACATGACCTTTACCTTGAGCGGAGCGAAGCTGGAGTCAGCGGGCACGCCCGGAGCAGAAGACTGCCACGACGTGACCATCTCCGGCTTGGCCCATCAGTTCGGCAGCATTCCTTCGGCGGTATCCGCTCTCGGATTCTCCAGCGTCAAGTCGCTGCAAAATTCGTTCGCAGCGTTTTGCGGCGCGGAGTAACGAGCACTAGCGGCTCAAAAAGACCGATTCCTTAAGCGCGAATCATTCAAAAAAGGGCCGAAAAAGGGGCGATCGAAACGGTCGCCCTCGCTCAATCAACAATTTCAAATTCACTTCCTCGATGGCAAGTTCCGTGGCTGGAATTGCTCGGAAAGTTCGCGTGATGGAGAGCCGAGAAAAGGAGTAACGACTCTGAAGGTCTGTGCAGATTAGGAATTGGACCTACTTAGAACGAACGATATGGCGAAACTTATAGCCAAACAGGCAGACAGCAACTTGACCGAGGCTGAAGCCATAAGGCGAACCAAGGACGGCGACGCCGCAGCCTTCGAATACCTTTACAAGACGAATTGCCGACGCGTATACAGCGTTTGCTTGCGCATGATCAAGAATCCGGCTGAAGCCGAAGATTTGACGCAGCAAGCATTCTTACAACTTTTTCGAAAGATCGGCACCTTCCGCGGTGAATCAGGTTTTTCAACTTGGCTGCATAGAGTGACTGTGAACATTGTCTTGATGCACCTACGCCGGAAAAAGCCGACCGAAATTATATTCAAAGACCTGGATCGACCCGGCTCGGATCACGAAGGTCCACGAGAACACGGTTTCAGCGACACTTCGATGTTAGGCTGCGGCCTTGCGTGTCAGGATGCAATTTGTTATGTATAATTTGACATAGATATACACACTGATTTCGCGCGCTGGAAGTCGCTTCTTGTGTCAGCCAGGAAGACGTTGAAACTGCTCAACCCTTCCTGACAGTACTTGCAACCAATAAATTTGGAAGCTGCCGAATGCTGTTCTTGCACAAGCCGTGCTTAAATCATCCGGCGCCCGTCGCAAACCTTTGCTTCTCTATTCCAAGCGGAAACCGCCTTGTGGTGACTGATGTGACCCGCTGGGATGCGACGGTTGCTGGCTCGTATCCCAGCGGAGAAACGATACGTTGTAAATGCGCGCCCAACGCCGGGCCAATCTGCAACTGCTTTTGGTTTCCATCTAGTTTCCAATTAAGGCCATCATTCGGAGAGCTAAATGCCGCCAGATCAATCGTTTTCAGAGTTTTATTCAAGGCTTTCCAGGCGTAGGACGTGGGTTCGATATCACTGCCGCAGGGAGCAGCAATCATTTTCCATTATTTTCCAATTCCAATTGCTGCCGTATTTTGCAAGTGCCGCCGTTCCAGCGTCTTAGATGATTAAAATCAAACCTTGCCAAGGTTCAGGTGTCGGTTCGATTCCGATAGGCCGCTCCATAATATTTTTATCCTTGGTGGTTCTTCCGTTTCTTCCTCGAAATTTGACAATTTTTTCGACATCGATATCTGCGACGAGAAGTTTTTCCCCAGGTTCCGGAATTGCGGCTGTTCATGTTTGCTAGCGGTCAGTACAATCGCCGGACGGAATAGAGCGGACGGGTACTTCATTCAATGAGTAAATTTATTGTTGCGGTGGGAAGTGTACGGAAGCCGAAACTGGCGGCGGTGCGCGCAGCATTGGACGGATTGCCCACGATGCTTGCAGATGCAACTTCGATTGAAATTGTGGGAGTCGAAGTGGCGAGCGGAGTGAATCACACACCACTGAGTAGCGCGGAGTCGATGCAGGGCGCGCGACAGCGAGTGGAATCGCTGCAGCAGATCGCACGCAAGGAATCGAAGGCGTGGAGTTATATTGTTGGACTCGAAGGCGGTCTCGATTCAATCGAGGAAAATGGTACGCGGCGAGTTTTTCTGGAAAGCTGGGCGTATGTTAGCGACGGAGCTAACGGACATTTCGGAAGATCTGGTGCGATTGAATTGCCGGAGCCGCTGGCGCAGGAAGTTTTTGTAAAGGGAACGGAGCTAGCAGTCGCAATTGACAAGTTCGCTGGCGAAGCGGGAATCCGTGACGGGCAGGGTGCGTGGGGCGTATTGAGCGGTAACCGAATTACCCGGCAGGAAGCGTTTCGCGTGGCGGTGATTGCGGCGTTCGCCCCATTTTTCAATCAAGTGATGTACCGCAAAGCTGCTGCCGCGAGATAGTTTCGCGATAAAATGGCTGGGCGATAGCGAAAATAATTGAGGAGAAAGCGTGGACATCGTCAAAGGGAATATGGGCTGGATCGAAGTGGTGGTCGGGCCAATGTTTTCAGGAAAAAGTGAGGAATTGATCCGCCGATTGCGGCGCGCCGAGATTGCGCGGCAGCGCGTGCAGATTTTTAAGCCGGCGATTGATTCGCGCTACGCGGCAAACGAAATTGTGTCGCATTCCGGGCATTTGATTCCGTCTGACAATGTGAGCAAGGCCTCAGATATTCTGGAAAAGATGCAGTCGCGAACGGAAGTGGTCGGAATC
This sequence comes from uncultured Acidobacteriota bacterium, assembly GCA_963781385.1. Taxonomy (GTDB): domain Bacteria; phylum Acidobacteriota; class Terriglobia; order Acidiferrales; family UBA7541; genus Acidiferrum. The sequence continues at coordinate 448,329 of CAWAFN010000003.1, forward strand.
GATGAAGCGCAGTTTTTGGGAGATGAAGTACTCGAAATCTGTGTGAAGCTGGCGGACTTCGGGAAGCGCGTCATCGTAGCCGGGCTCGATACCGACTATCGCGGACGGCCGTTCGAACCGATGCCGCGATTGCTGGCAATCGCAGAAGAGATCACGAAGCTGTTGGCCATCTGCGTGCGATGCGGAAACCCAGCGGTCCATACGCAACGGCTGGTGGAGAGCGATGAATTGATCGTGGTGGGAGCGACGGGGCAATACGAAGCTCGTTGCAGACGATGCTTCGAGCCCAATCCAGCGCTGGTCAAGCATGAAGCGCGGCAACACGTCATGTTCCGGCCTCGCGCGGTGAATGAGAATCAATAGCGCTAGTTCTTCATCAACCTGGACTCCCAGACAAGTTTGTTTAGAAGCGCAACACTTCCTCTTTAATTCGAATTAACTCTGCAACTCTGTCACGCTATCCTTGCTACTGCTCCAGGCAAGTACCTTCCGAATATTGCGAGGAACGACGTTGCGGATTGAATCGAAAGCACCCACGCGTGTGGATCTGGCCGGCGGCACGCTGGATATCTGGCCGCTGTATCTTTTTCATCCGGGCGCAGTAACGATCAATGTGGCAATTACTCGCTACGCGTCTTGCGTGATTGAAACGCGCGCAACAGGCGACGACAAAATTCAACTGGTTTCCCGCGACACGAGAAAAGAAGAGAGTTTTTCATCGTTTTCCGCGATGGTGAGAGCGAAGCGGTACCATCTGCCGCTATTGGCGGAGATTGCCAAATTTTTTGCTCCCGAGCATGGCTTTACATTAACGACCGACTCAGAGGCGCCTGCAGGAGCTGGGATTGGCGGTTCGAGCGCGATGGCCGTGGCAATTTGCGCCGCGCTGGACCGGTTTACTTCGGCGGGGAAGAGCAAAGTGGATTGGATTCATATCAGCCGCGATGCGGAAGGAATCGTTATAAAAGTTCCTACCGGAACGCAAGATCACTATCCTCCGGCATTCGGCGGAGCGGCAGCAATTGAACTGCCACCCGGCGGCGAGCGGCGCGTGGAATTGCGCTTGGACTTGCGCGAACTCGAAGAACGGCTAGTTCTTTGTTACACCGGCAAGCCACGGCAATCGGGAATTAACAATTGGGAAGTTTTTAAGGCGCATATCGATGGAAAGCGCGCGGTACAGGCGAACCTTGAGAGGATTGCGGAAGTGGCGCAAGCGATGCGTGAGGCGTTAGAGAAGTCCGACTGGAAAGAGACTGGCAAGTTGATGCGCGAGGAATGGCTGTTTCGCAAAAAGAGCCTGCCCACGATTTCCACTAAGACGATTGACCGGATTATCGAAGACGCGCGGAAGAAAGGCGCCCTCTCGGGGAAAGTGTGCGGGGCGGGCGGCGGCGGTTGTGTAGTGATGTTGATTGAGCCGGACGCACGCGGAGCGGTAGAAAAAGCAGTGGCCGATGCTGGCGGACAAATCCTGCCCATGAAAATCGACCGGTCCGGCGTGCAGGTTACGGTCTCGTAAGGCGGTCGATGCGCCAGCCTCGCGAACAATTTTTGCAAGCGAGGCATCTATTCAATAGCGGGCAAGCGTCGTAGAATAGATAGCAGGGCAGCTGCCCAGGCTTACCCTCGTTTACTATGAACGCCGTTGCGCTATTCCTGAGTATTCTCCTCCTGGCGGACGCCGATATTCCGCGCACGATGAATTTGCGAAGCGCGGATGCGGCTCCAGCGCCGAGTTTTTCGAATGAGGAAGTGCCGCTTTTCCCGGCGGCCATCGACAACGACCAGCAAGGCACAACACCTCCTAAAAATGCCGCAAAACAGGCAACGCTTCAGGAATCCTCCAAACTGGAGCTGATTCGCTACGTTTCAGGTGAATTTGCCAAGGCTGCCAAGTCATTACCGGGCGGAAAAGAAGGGTTTTTTCAGTACGCGGACAAGCCGTTGAATCAGGATTTACTGGACCGGGCAGTGGCGAATCACGGAGCGGCCGTTCACGCAGGCGAAAAAGTACAAATTACGAAATTGGAATTTCACGACCACACGATCGTCGTGGACGTAAATGGCGGCGGGCGCGTCAAAAAGCGGTTTCTGGATCACATTCAAATAAGCGCGAATGGCAGCGCTCCGACAATGCGCTCCACGACCGAAGCGCAGGAAGCCGGCCCATCAGGTATGCAGCCGGGCGCAGGCAGTACGCTGTATCTTGAGTTCGGCAAAGCAATTCCCGATCTGTCGCCCGAGGAATTAAGACAGGTGCTGTCACCTTTTCTGGACTTCAGCAGGCAGCGGTCCGCATCGGTGTTGTGGATTGATACTTTGCCGCCGGACATTAGAAAAGCCATTCAGGAACGCACCGCCCGTGTTGGAATGGATCGCGAAATGGTAGTTGCAGCAATCGGAAAGCCCGGACACAAAGTGCGTGAACGGGATAACGAAGGAAACGAAATTGAAGATTGGATTTACGGTACTCCGCCGGACCGCACGGTGTTTGTACGATTCACAGGCGACAAAGTCACCAGCATCAAGCAATTTCCGCAGTAAGACTTCCGTTTTTTTTGAGCCCGCAGTGATTCGTTCCTCTAGCCCTTAACAATTTCGTTGAATTTCACCTGCCAGGGTGTCTGCAAAAGATCAAGTTGCGCGATTGTGATGGGCAAAGAGAATCGCTTGGGGCCGGCGCTGCCAGGATTAATATAGAGGACGTCACTAGACCAGTGGGAATCTGGGTTGTGAGTATGACCGGAGACCACAATTTTGAAACCCGACGCGGCGGGATCGAGATCGAGCTGGTTGAGATTGTGGAGAACGTAGATGGATATACCGTGCAGCTCCACGGCTTCAGTGACGGGCAACTGAGCTGACCATGCTTCGGTGTCCGTATTGCCACGAATGGCGAAAACCGGAGCAATACTTTTCAAATCGGAGAGGACTTTAGGATTGCCAACGTCGCCGGCGTGAATGATCGCGTGCGAGCCTTGCAGAGCCGCCTGCGCTTCCGGGCGAAGCAATCCGTGGGTGTCCGAGATCAATCCCAAAATGAAACGCGGCATATTGCGAGATGTTAACATGCACTACGCGAGCGAAATTCTCCGCGTTATGTCAAAATTGTGGTGCCGGAGTTTCGTTGACTTTTCTTCCGGCAGCCAATAGCATTTTTTGTTCGCACGGCGATGCCATCCGCTCCTGTGAGCTACGTTGTTTTTGCCTGCGATTTGCACTTCATAAAGCACTGATTTTTTGAACGAAAGATTTGAATTGCGGCTCTTCGGAGCCGAGTGCGATTTTTACATTCGAGGGGTTTGTGCAATTGCCCTCAAAATCCGGGAGGAAGAATGCCGATCAAGGTAGGGATCAATGGGTTCGGGCGCATCGGGCGGAACATCGTCCGCACGGCGATTGACGACAAGGAAATCCAGTTCGTCGCGGTGAACGACATCACGGACTCGAAGACGCTGGCACACTTGCTGAAGTACGACTCGATTCTGGGAAATCTGCCGCATAAGATCACGCACACCGAGGATTCGATTTCGATCGACGGCAAAGCGATTAAGGTGTTCAAGCAGAAGGACCCGGCAGCAATTGACTGGGCCAGCGTCGGTGCGGACATGGTGGTGGAATCGACCGGGCTGTTCACGAAGGGCGAGCAGGCGAAGGCACACCTGAAGCGGCTCGGTGAAAAAGGTCATTATTTCGGCGCCGGCGGATGGGCCGGATGCCACGTTCGTGCTTGGCGTGAATCACACCACGTACGATCCCGCAAAGCATCACGTCATTTCGAACGCTTCGTGCACGACCAACTGTCTTGCGCCGGTGGCCAAGGTGCTCCACGAAACATTTGGCATTCACAGCGGCACCATGACGACGATTCATTCCTACACCAACGACCAAAAATTGCTCGACTTCCCGCACAAGGATTTGCGCCGCGCTCGCGCCGCTGCGATCAACATGATTCCAAGTTCGACGGGAGCGGCGAAGGCGCTGCACCTGGTGCTGCCCGATTTGAAGGGCAAGTTGGACGGCTACGCGATGCGCGTGCCAACGCCAAACGTCAGCGTGGTTGACCTGACGGTATTCGTGGACAAGCCGGCGACGAAAGAAACGGTGAACGCGGCATTGAAGGCTGCGGCAAACGGACCTTTGAAGGGCATTCTCGGCTACACCGAAGAAGAACTGGTTTCGGCGGACTTCAAGGGCAACCCGAATTCGTCGATCGTCGATTCTGAGTACACCAAAGTGGTCGGCGACAAGTGCGTGAAAGTTTTGGCATGGTACGACAACGAGTGGGGTTATTCCTGCCGGTGCCGCGATTTGATCAAGTTCATCGCAGTCAAAGTTCTAACGACGCAGGAATTGACTGATGCTTGCTGGGGCAGGGTATTGCAGCGCAGCAGGCCGACATCGCTTCGCGATGGACGAAATCATTGTTCCGCTCGGGACGGCAATGGAGTTGCACGGACCAAACATGGACAAGCTGACGATCAAGGATCTGGAATTGCGCGGCAAGCGCGTATTCATGCGTGTGGATTTCAACGTTCCGCTGAAAGATGGCGTGGTCACGGACGATACGCGCATTCGCGAAACGCTGCCGACGTTGAAGCTGGCGATTGAAAAAGGCGGACGGCTAGTGCTGGCTTCGCACCTCGGGCGGCCTAAGGGCGGACCCGAGCCAAAGTATTCGCTGCAGCCCGCGGCTAAGAAGTTGGAAGAGCTTCTCGGCAAGCCGGTGGCATTCGGCATTGGATTGCGTTGGCCCGGGTGTGGAATCGCAGAGCAAAGCGCTGGTCGACGGCGAAGTGCTGGTGCTCGAAAATGTGCGATTTCATCCGGAAGAAGAAAAGAACGACGAAGGGTTCTCGAAGCAGTTGGCGGCCTTGTGCGACGGGTTATTTGTTTGCGACGCGTTCGGCTCGGCCCATCGCGCGCATGCGTCTGTGGTTGGCATCACGAAATTTGTCGGACAAGTCCGCTGCTGGCCTGCTGATGGAAAAGGAGCTGGCGTATCTCGGCAAAGCGATGACCAATCCGGCGCGGCCGTTTGTCGCGATTTTGGGCGGCGCAAAAGTCAGCGACAAGATAGAAGTCGTTGAAAACTTGATGAAGATCGCCGACGCCATGCTGATCGGCGGCGGCATGGCTTACACGTTTCTGACAGCGCAGGGCCATCCGATCGGCAAGTCGCTGGTCGAAAACGACAAGATGGACCTGGCAAAAAAGATTCTGGCGGATGCGAAAGCCCGCAATTTCAAATTCTTGATTCCGGCAGATCACGTGACTGCGCCGGAATTCAAGGCGGACGCTCTCGGACGAACCGTTGGCGATGTGACCAACACGCCTGCGGATCAGATGGGGCTGGACATCGGGCCGAAGACGATTCGGCGCATACGCAGCGGAGATCGCGAAAGCGAAAACGATTGTGTGGAACGGGCCGATGGGCGTATTTGAGATGCCTGCATTTGCCAAGGGAACGCTGGAAGTGGCGAAAGCGGTTGCGGCGGCAACGGGTTCCGGTGCAATTTCGATTGTGGGTGGCGGAGACTCCGTCGCCGCAGTTCACCAATCCGGATTCGCCGAGAAGATTTCTCACATTTCAACTGGAGGCGGCGCTTCGTTGGAATTTCTGGGCGGCCGCAAACTGCCCGGCGTTGAGGCGCTGACCAACCGATGAGTTCACCACAAGCGTCGCAGAGTAATCGCCGGCAATTGGAAGATGTACAAGACTCAGCCGGAAACCCGCGCTTTTTTTGAGGTGTTTCTTCCGCTGATTCGAAATGCGCATCACTGCGACATCGTGATCGCGCCTCCGTTCACCTCGATCTCGGTGGCTGTGGACGCGCCGAAGGGCAGTAAGGTGGCGATCGCAGGGCAGAACCTATACTGGCAGAAGGAAGGCGCATTTCACCGGAGAGGTTTCGCCGGGAATGCTGGAAGACGCCGGATGCAAATACGTAATCATCGGGCACTCAGAGCGGCGTCAATATTTTGGCGATACGGACGACTTGGGTGGCTCAGAAGAGTCGTGCGGCACTGGCCGCGGGACTGATACCCATTGTATGCGTGGGTGAAATGCTTTCCGAAAGGGAAGACGGGCGCACCGAGCAGGTGCTTTCTCAGCAGTTTATCGCCGGCCCGGGCGCGTTGACCCCTGCGGAGTTCTCCCGTATTCTATTAGCATACGAGCCAGTCTGGGCAATTGGGACCGGACGTACGGCGACTCCCGAAATTGCGGCTGCAGCGCATGCCTTCTTGCGGCGTTGTGTGAATGATCAGTTTTCCGCCGAAGCCGCCGCCAGCAGTCCGGATTTTGTATGGTGGTAGCGTCAAGCCTGACAACATGCCAGGGACTGATCGCGCAGCCGGAATTGGACGGAGCGCTGGTGGGCGGAGCAAGTCTGGATCCGAAGAGTTTTGCGGCAATCGTTGCGTGTTGATTGCTGCTGATGGCCGAAATTTATAGAAATTTTGAGGTGTGGAAGCAATGCAAGCTTGGATGAAATGGACTATCGCCCTGCTGGTGGGTTTCGGATTGATCGTGCTAGGGTTTCGCTTCGCAGGGTGGTTGCTCAACACTTTCTTTGTAATCAATTGCCTGGTGCTGATTATCGTCGTGCTGCTGCAGAGCGGCAAGGCAGCGGACCTGGCCGGAGCCTTTGGCGGCGCAGGCAGTCAAACCGCATTTGGCCCGCGCGGGGCCGCCAGCGTCCTCTCGCAAGCAACCACCTGGTGCGCCGTGATGTTCATGGTATGCGCGATGGCATTGGCTCTTCGATCGGAGCGTTCGGCATTGCAGGGCGGCTCGGTAATTTACAACACAAACAAGCCCGCAGCCACCAAGCCGGCGCCCGCAACACCGGCGCCAGCCCCATCGACGGCTCCTGCGACTGCGCCGAATTCGAACGCCCCTGCTACTCAGACGCCCGCGGCACCGGCTCCGAAGAAGCCTTAATTGATTCGCAGACTTCGCGCTGACCGATACAGATTTTTATGGAAAGTTTCTGATTGCTTCTGCGTTCGTTTGCAGGACAATCAGAAGTGTAGGGCAGTCGCTCCCTCGGCGCCTTGCCTGAAGTAAAAGCAGGAACGGCTTCATTGTGCGGTGGTGGCGGAATTGGCAGACGCACCAGCTTGAGGGGCTGGCGGTAGCAATACCGTGAAGGTTCGAGTCCTTTCCACCGCACCAAATTCTTTGTTTGTTCAATTTCGCAACCTTGTTTTCCCCTCCTGCTAACGGAAAATCCAAAAAAACTTATATGCGGGACATCCCGCTGGTTTAGACTTCATCTCGTAGCACCTTCGCCGGAAGTAGTGGCAAGATCCGGTTGGAACAATTTCGAGGTAGTTTTTATGCCGGGCCCGCCAGTTCTAGACGACATCGAACTCATCATTGAAGACGTTTATGGCAACGGCGGAGGAAAACCTCCTTCCCGGGATGGCGATGATGGTGGCGGCGATGGCGGAGGCAGCGGAGGTGGAGAAGGACAGTACCAGCCTCGCAAGACAGGCGGCAAAAAATATTCAACGGCAGTAGCGCTCGCGATGCTCTCCATCTTGGTACTTTTCCTGGTGCTGGCTGCGGCATTTCTAGTTTCGCGGTTTGATTCTCTGCACAAATGGTCCGGCGTAAAAGTGCCCTGGATACTGTGGGTGAACACTGCGGTGCTGCTTGCCAGCAGCGGTACTCTGGAAATGGCGCGGCGTAGACTGCGAATGGGCGATGCGCGTCGATTCCATGCGATGTGGACGCTGACTACTTTCCTGGGCGGTATTTTCATTGCGGGCCAAGTGATTGCATGGCGGCAACTGGCTGCTCAAGGCGTTTTTCTGACTTCGCGAATTGCCAGCAGCTTCTTTTATGTGATCACCGCACTGCATGCGGCCCATGTCCTAGGAGGAATTTTCGCTCTGTTTTACGTCAGCATCCGCAAATTCAATTCGACGCAGCTCACACGCATCATCGCCGCAGAAGTGACTTCTTACTATTGGCATTTTATGGATGGACTGTGGTTGTTTCTGCTCGCACTGTTGTACATCGGGCAGTGATGCCGCCACGAAAACCTCGCTGCGCACACCTTTCGAGGTTACCGATCACTGCTTCTTGAAGAAGTCCGCAATCGTCTCCGCTACTCGCTGAATCTGTTGCTGTCGCAATTCCGGAAACATCGGAAGCGAAACTACTTCATCGGCTGCAAGTTCGGACTCCGGGAACGAACCTCGTTTGTGCCCCAAGCCCGCATAAATCGGCTGCAGGTGCAGCGGCACCGGGTAATAAACCGCGCTCCCGATTTTGCGATCGGAGAGATATTTCTGCAGATCGTTTCGTCTTGGCACGCGAATTGTGAATTGATGAAAGACATGTTCGCAGCCCTCGGGCGTCGTCGGACTCTTCACAGAGTGCAAATGCGCCAGAAATCGCGAATACTCCGCGGCATTTACCCGGCGAGCACGCTCCCACTCGCGCAGCGAGCGCAACTTAACTCGCAGGATTGCAGCCTGAATTTCGTCCAACCGGCTGTTCCAACCTGGCTCGACACTGTTGTAACGCGCGGCTTGTCCGTGATTGCGAAGCGTGCGCAGCCGCGCATCCATCTCCGCGGAATTAGTCACGATCATTCCCGCGTCGCCATACGCCCCAAGATTCTTTGTCGGATAAAAACTGATGCACGCAACATCCCCGAGCGAGCCCGTCGGTTTGCCCCGATATGTCGCGCCAATGGCTTGTGCATTATCTTCGACCAGCGGTATTCCGTGTTGTTTCGCGATCGCGCAAATGGGGCTCATGTCGGCGGCAAGGCCGTACAAATGAACAACCAGAATCGCTTTTTGTCCGCGGCGAAATCCGTTTCGCGACTTCATCGGCGCGGATGTTGAAGGTCTCGGCATCAATGTCGGCGAAAACTGGTCGCGCGCCGAGCGCGCTCACGGCGCTGCCGGTCGCGACAAATGTGAACGGCGGCAGGATTACTTCGTCGCCTGCACCGACGCCCACCGCTCGCAGTGCAAGAATCAGGGCGTCAGTGCCCGAGGCAACTCCCACGCCATGCGCGACACCGGAAAGCGCAGCGATTTCCGCCTCCAGTGCAGAACCTTCTTTTCCTAGAACGAATTGCTGTGATGCGAGCACGCGAGTAACTGCCGCGCGAATGTCCCCGCCGATCGCGGCATACTGCGCCGCAAGGTCCATTTGTGGAATAGGTTCGAATTCAGACATGCCAGTTGGCGCAGCACTCATGATGTGGCGCAAATCTCATTCAGTATACGACAAGCAGCAAGTTGCGCGGGTTCAGACGAGCGCGGCTCGTGATCGCTCTACGAGTTCAGGTTTTTCAGATGTGCCAGCCGGAAAGGCGACCCAAGATTCTCTCGCAGTTCTTTCCAGTGGTTTTCGGGAATCGACAAAAATACTTCAACCACTCGCGGATCGAATTGTGTTCCTGCGCAGCGCCGGATTTCCTCGCGAGCGTGCGCCATTGGCAGAGCCTTGCGGTACGGCCGGTCGCTGATCATTGCGTCCATACTGTCCGCAATCGAAAATATTCTGGCGCCTAATGGAATTTGCTCGCCCTTCAATCCACGCGGATATCCGGTTCCATCATAAAATTCCTGGTGGGCCAGCACGATTTCTGCGGCATCGCGCAAGAAGGGAATCCGGATCAGCATGTCGTAGCCGATCTGGCAGTGCCGTCGCATGATCACTTTTTCGTCGTCATCCAGGGGCCCCGGCTTTAGCAACACGTTGTCCGGTACACCCATCTTTCCGATGTCGTGCAAAAACGCTGCTCGCGCAAGTACTGGCAAATATTCGTTCGGTACCGGCATGGTTCGCGCGATCGAAATCGTGAACGCCGTCACGCGCTGGCAGTGTCCCTCAGTTTCCGCATCCTTCAAGTCCAGTGCGCTGCCCAGCGCTTCCAAAGTGTCGTCATAAGACTGTTCCAACTGCGCGAGCGCGACAGTCAATCGCGCCGTACGTTCTTCCACTTGTTGTTCAAGCGTACGCTGATAGGTGCGATTTTCCGCCACCAGTCGCCTGTGCTGCAGCGCCCGATTCACACCCAGATACAATTGATCTTTTTCAAAGGGCTTCAGAATGTAGTCGTACGCGCCGCGGCGGATGGCTTCCAGTGCCGTGGAAATGTCATGAATCGCGGTGACCATGATCACTGGAACCTCGGGGTCATACTGTCTGAGCCAGTCCAGCAGCTTGATGCCGTCCATTTCCGGCATGATCATGTCGCTCAAAACCAGATCCGGCGTGAAGCGCTTCACCTGATCCTGTGCGGCGCGCCCGTTGCTCACTGCAGTGCACCGGTATCCTTTCGATTCCAGCATGGTCGATACCACTTCGCGGATCGCTTCTTCGTCATCCACGACCAGAATGTTTTCGATGCTATCGGTTTGCACGGGCAGACTCCCACCCACCATTGTACGAGAGGTCACAACAACCTGGAGGTACCCTTGTCCATTCAGAAAACAGCATGTTAGCGTCGGGTCAGTCTCAACACCTCGGATTTCTGCGCCCGTCGATGGTCCCCAAGGGCTTGGTTTTGCGAGGTTTTCACGTACCCTCTTGGGAGGCCGCGTTTCGTGCTGGAAAATCAGGGCCTTTCTGCCGTTGCGTTCTTTGAAGCGACGGCTTTCATTATCCTGCTCGTGCTCTTTGTGCTTCTGCGCAAGGACCACCCCACTCGTTTTCTCAACGTCTGGATCGCCGGTTGGGCGCTGCTCACCGCCAAAGCGATGGTCGAACTGGCGCAGGCCACGTTTGCATTGCACCAGTTCCGCCTCGCGAACATTTTGTTGCTGACCATTGTCAGCTTGATTTTTCTAGAATCGGTCACTCGCTTTGCCACAGGTTCGCGAACTTCATTCCCGGTTTTTTGGCCGGCCGCGTTCTGCGTCATAGTTGTTGTCTACTACCTCGAATCGCGTTCCACCGCGATCGCTCCGCACATTACTTGGTTCACCTCGAGCGGCCTGGCCATCAGCAGTTTGTTGGCTGGCTGGTTTCTGTGGCGGTCCAGTAAGAAAGCTCCGGGGCACGGCGCGCGTTTGATGGCCGGACTTTTCATGCTCCACGGACTGCACTCCATTGACCGGCCGTTGTGGTCGCAAAATCCTGTTTTCCCGCTTCGCCTTGCGTTTGATCACCTGCTCGCGGTCGGGATCGGCATCGCCATGGTCGTACTGGTCCTTGAAGGTGCACGCGCACGCACCGACGAGTTGAATGACAAGTTGCGCCGGTTAAGTCTGCTTACGGCGTCCAGCACGCAAACGCTATCGGTCAGCGAAGTACTCGACCGCGTACTCGTCAATCTCGTGGGCAGCTTGAACGTTACACACGGCATTGTGCGCCTCATCGAAGGAGAAGGCGGTTCCGCGAAACTGGCGGTACATGCCGCCGTCGGTTTCGACGAAGGTTATCTCTCAACGAACCACGAAATCGCCGTGAGCGACTCCTGGGCGCAACGCGTATTGAAAGAAGAATTCTCGTCCATGAAATTCGCCGACGAAATCGATAAGAACCAGCGCGAACGCATGGCGGCGACCAACGTGAAGGAAATTGTCTCCATCGTGCTTCGCGGCAAGGACGGTCCTCTGGGCATTCTCGCCATCGGGTGCGGACAAGACGCGAAATTTCAGGACGACGAGATCGACTACCTGACGAATATCGCAAATCTGCTCGGGCTTACGCTGCAAAACGTTTTGCTATTCGAGCAAGTGGATAAGGTTCAGAGGCAATGGGCATATACCTTTGATTCCATAGGTGACCCCATACTGGTTCATGATCGTGAAGGCCGCGTTTTGCGTATCAATCAGCGGATGATTCAACTTTCCGGCCGCGAGAATAAATCGTGGATTGGCCGCACCGTTAACGAACTCTTTCCGCGGAAGCAGAGTGAATACAAGGATTGCCCTTATTGTGAGGGAGTCGCTGGCGAGGGCGATGACCCCGATCCGTGGCTTTCTGGATACTTTCTCGCATCAAACTCGGTGTTTGCCGATCCGATCGGACGCCAGATGGGTGTGGTTCACGTTCTAAAGGATATATCGGACCGCAAACGAGCAGAGGAAAAATACCGCACACTCGTCTCCAACGTTCAGGAAGGCGTTTTCATTTCCACGCCACAGGGCCGTTTCCTCGACTTCAACGAAGCGTTTCTTCGGATGTCGGGATACGCTACGCGCGAAGAATTGATGAGTATCGACACCTGCACGCTCTATGCGAATTCTGCCGACCGCGAACGGTTGAAGAAATTGCTATTCGAACACGGCGCCGTCGCAGACTTCGAATTCGACATTTTGCGCAAGGACGGCGAAATCCGTACGGTCACCGAATCTTCAAACGCAGTTCGCGATCCGGCCGGAAACGTCACTGCTTACCAGGGATTTCTGCTCGATATCACTGAACGCAAGCGCGCAGAGCAGGAAATTCGCCGGCGCAACCGCGAATTGCTGGTATTGAATTCCATCGCCACGACGCTGAACGAATCCCTGGACCTTAGTGACTCTTTGCATCGCACGCTCCGGCAAATGTCCGAGCTGTTCAAGCTGGATGTCTCTTCGCTGTATCTCTTCGATTCTCCAAACGAGACATTACGCAGAGTCGCTGCCGTCGGCCACCGCTCCGAGTTTGCTCGCCACTTTCCGTCCCGCAAAAGTGCAGCCCGAGCTTCTGCAGCACATCAAAGCTGTACATGCGACTTTTCTGTCGACTCAGGGCATTCCGCTTCCGCAAATCTTTCGTGACTTGCAGCGCCAGGAACAGATCGCAGCCGCTTTCGTTGTGATTCTGTGGTCCAAGGACAAGGTCATCGGCGGATTGGTGGTCGGAAGCCGCACCCCGCGAGATTTTTCTCCCGCCGACGTCAACCTGCTGATTGCCGTAGGCAGTCAGATTTCCAGCGCCATTGAGCGCACACTTTTATACGATCAGACTCGTCAGGCCTACGACGATCTGCGACGCACGCAGGAACAGTTGCTGCACAGCGAAAAGATGGCAGCTGTCGGCCAGCTTATTTCCGGCGTTGCTCACGAACTCAACAATCCGCTTACCGCGATTCTTGGTTATAGCCAGTTACTTACATCGTGTGGTCAAGTTGGTCCGCAAGGCCTTGAATACAGTGAAAAGCTTTATAAGCAAGCGCAGCGCACCCACAGAATCGTGCAGAACCTTCTTAGCTTTGCTCGACAACACAAGCCAGAACGTGCTCCGGTCGGACTTAATCAGATTCTCGAAGACACGCTGGCGCTACGTGATTACGACCTGCGCATGAGCAACATCCGGCTGCACCTTGATCTTGCGGAAAACCTGCCACTGGCCGCTGCCGATCCGCACCAACTTCAACAGGTCTTCTTGAATCTCGTAAACAACGCGGTCGATGCCATTCTCGAATCGGCGTCGGAAGGCGATCTTTGGGTGCGCACCGCAATCGAAGGTGAAAAATTTGTCGTCGAATTTGTGGACAGCGGCCCCGGCGTGAAGGATTCATCCCGAGTTTTCGATCCGTTCTACACTACCAAGCCGGTCGGCAAGGGAACCGGCCTCGGTTTGAGTATTTGCTACGGCATTGTTACCGAACACGGCGGCCAAATCCGAGTGCGGAACGCGCCGCCACGAGGTGCCTGCTTCACGATCGAGCTCCCGGGCGCTCCGACGCAAGCCGCCAAGGAATTGCCGTCGGCCGAAAATCTAGCCACCGTTTTGGACGCACCGTCGAAGTAGGATCTGCGTGTCTTTTGTGGGTGACTACGTTTCCGATCGAATTGCCAAATCGGCAGCCAACGCGGCTCGCTCTCCCAATTTCTCCATTGTCAATTCCATTTCAAGAGCCAGCGACGTCACCATCTGGCCAAGAGCGGTTACTTCCGGCAACGCTACCCGTCCGATCGTCACTTGCAGTTTGACTAGCTGGAATTTGCAACGGAACGTCAACGCCAAGCGAAGACGCTGGTATTCGTGCGCACCGGAAACTTCAGGCGAAAGGACGGCCAGCACTCGCGCGATACGCAGCAGTTGCTCAAAATCTTGCCTGATCGCCTTCAGGTACAGCAACGTCACGCGGCGGCGCTCTTTCTTGAGCCGTGCCGCCAGTTCTGGACCGGCTCGCTCAGTTACGTACTTCAGATCCGCCGTGTCCAGAACTTGACGAATTTGCGCGAGATTGGTGAGGTGTCGGGGCGCGTCTTCGAGAACCGCGATTCCGCCTTTCCTCGCGCGTTTTTCGCTTGTTCCGCTCAACGCCCAAATCAGCAATCCGCCGAGGCTGATTGCCGAAATTACCGCGATTAGGAAGAAAATTGTGCTCATAGCTTGGTCGACTCCAGGTGCCAGAGTTGACTCAGCCGTTCATTCAATTCCAGGAGGCGCTGGTTTACCTGAGGCATCAGCGTTCGATAAATGTGCGCCGCGCGAAGTGACGGCGCGATCGCACGGACTTCGACCGGCGCTTTAAGAGCCCAAAGCCAAATCAGCAGGATGGCTACAAAACTTCCGGAAGTTACGTCGTTCCAGTGCGTCACGTACGTTTTCGCATACTTCTCAAACACCAAGTCGTTCAGTATCTTTAGGCAGGAATACAGCCCTAAGCCAAGGCCCAGTAATCGCAAAGTGCGCGGAACATCCACTTGGTAATACCTTGCGAACAGAAATAGCCCGACAATCCAGGTCGCGATAAATGCTTCCAGGCCAACTTCGAGCGTTATTACCGCGTATTGATAACCCATTCTCCCAAAGTACAGCGTCAGGCCTAAGACCAATATGCCGCAAGCCAGCAGGATTCGCACCGCCAGCGCCCATACGCCTTTGTATCTCCGGAGTGCCAGCCAGCAAACCTCACCGGCTGCGAATGCCCGAGCCACGACAACCACAGCTTGGGTCGTCCATGCCAGCTGAAATGAAAACATGGATTCGAATCCATACCATTGGTACAAAAACACACCAACCACGGTCTGTAGTAGATTTACGGCGAGGTAAGCGGTGAAGAACGGGTACACGGGGCATTGGCCGGACCAAAATAGCCGGGCCACCAACAAGACTGTGAGCAGAGTGACTAGTCCCCACAATACAAGTGTTAATGTTGGCATTTCAGCTAACACGGCGGCAGTCTAACACGTTGCTTAAAGATAACAAATCGTTAACCACCGCCGTGTTTGTACCAATTTGGAACTGATCCGAAGCTTATTTTGCCTAGCCATTTGCGCGCTTTCAGGCTGGCTGAGGCGCTCTACTTCCTTTCGGCTGTGGCAGAGGCGGAGGCAGTGGCATTCCATCTGCCACTTCCGTTCGCTTGATCCCGGTCGCCGTCGCCTTGTGGTTGACTGTGCTGTCGCCTAGCACTAGGATGTACGCGATAACCAACGTAAAACTTGCTGCTAAAGCAATTTTTCCGACTCGCATAGATGAAGCCTCCTGGCGTCATCCTTGGCGACCACTGGCGTTCGCGATTTTTTGTCGGTAAAACGTTCTGAAAGCGGAACGGGAGCAACTGGATGGACGAGCAACTTCTTAGAAACCGCGGCGTTCTCAGGGATTTCACGACCTCAACACTCGCCGCCATCCCTAACGCCTTTGGCAGACTGGTTTATGTGGCTTCCTTGAGGGACTTGTCGTCGGGAAGATACGAGCACGCTGGTTTATCCACCCTGTATCCGCCGGAAGCAGTGCAGGAAGCGCTAGAGGCTTGTCACCACGAGCTTTTTCAAAAAGTCCTGGAAAGTCCCTTATCGATTCAGGAAGGTGATCTGCGGGAATGCCTGGCGGGAATGTCGGAAGACCTTGCTTCCACGATTTCAAACTGGCGCCAAATGCAGTCGTACCGAATTTTGCCGCCTGCCGATGCGCAGGAGTACCTCAGAGAGCTTTTCTTCTCCAATTTTGCCGCCCTGCTTGAGATTCTGGAAGCACATTGCTCCACGGTTCGTTCAATCTAGTAACGATTCCAATCACCTTGCCCATCACTTCCGCTTGCACCGGGAGTTCCCACGACTCCGGAGCGCATCGCGACAGCGGGTGCGGCTGCATCAGCAATTTGCCATTCGCCTGATGGAACCATCCGCAACGGTACCCATCCCGAACGTCTACTAAATACATCGGCCGGTCATGCTCGGAGGTCCAACCTTCGTCTTCAATCGTTTTCATTTCGGTGTCTATCAACACCAGACTCCCCGGCCGCAACAGCGGCATCATCCTGCGATCGCTCAGCCCGATATAGCCATAACAATGCCTGCCGCTTCTTTTCGTAAGAGCCCCTTCGAAGTGTCCCCATCGCTCCACCATTCGCGAGAGAAAGTCTGTGCGCCGCGGATCGAATGCCGGATCAAACCTCAACGGCACGCGCAGACCGTTAGGCGGCGCCGCCACGTGTGTCTTGGGAACTGGAAACATGGCGCCATCCTCGAAGCACTCTTCCAAGGGCACATCAAACCAGCCCATCAATTCCAGCGGATTCAGGTGATACAGAACTGCCAAAGAGTAAAACTTGTGCAAGCTTGGTACAACGTTTCGGTTTTCGATGTCTGCGAGCCGGCTGATATGCAGGATAAAATCCGTTCGTCCACGTTTCAGCGCAAGCTCGTAGCTTGCCGTTTCTACATCACGGTAGGTCAGCCCAAGTCGCTCTCGGACTTGGCGCAATCGTAATCCGGGCAGCATGTTAGCCTCGGCGGATGGGGTTCCAGATGCTCGCAGAGTACACTACAATTACCATTCTGTTAAGAATCCAGAACACAAATTGATAGTCTGCTGTTTTTGCTTCAGTTCCGAGCTATTGCGTTGCCATTTTCTCAAGCGCTTGTACTAGTCCGCGTACCCGCAGCGCGGCAAGAGAGGGAATCTGCTATTCTCGAAAAATGGAAATCACTCCGTTGGACCGTAGTCGTTTACGTTCCATTTTGAAACGCCTCTTCATTCTTTTCCTTGCCACCAGCTTCGTTCGAACTGCCGCTCAGCAATCTTCTCCAGCTAATCCTACTGCACCGTCCAATGCGGAGTTCACGCAGGCTGCCGACGAAGTTATGCAGCAAATGAGCGTGATTACCGGCCTCAAGCTCCTCACGCCCCTCAAGAAGACGCTCCGGTCTCGCGACGAAATTCGTGCTTACGTCATCCGGCAGATGGATGAAGACAAGGACAAAGGCCAGCGCTACGCCGACGAAAAGTCCGCCGAAGCGTTCGGGCTGCTGCCGAAGAATTTCGACCTGGATTCCTTTATGGTGGAATTGCTTACCGAACAAATCAGCGGTCTGTACGACCCTAAAACCGAAGAGTTTTACATCGCGGACTGGATCCCCCTCGACGACCAGCGCATGGTCATGGCTCATGAACTCACGCACGCCCTCGAAGACCAGCACTTCAAGATTGAGCCCTGGCTCAAAGCGGCTCGCCCCAATGACGACGCCGAACTGGCTCGCGAAGCATTCCTCGAAGGTAGTGCCATGGCTGCCATGGTCGATTTTCTGCTGCAGGGCACCGGCAAAAATTTGAATAACATGCCGGAATTCGACCCCTCTATTCTGACTGGCGATTTAAGTTCCACGCCAATGCTCAAACAAGCTCCGCCCTTCATCAAGGACAGTCTGGTATTTCCGTATTTTGGCGGCATGTCTTTCACCGCTGCGGTCCTCAAACCAGCCGGCTGGAGCTCTCTCGACAAGATTTTCAAGGAACCGCCGCAATCCACTCAGCAAATCCTTCATCCCACTCTCTACAAATCCGGACACGTTCCCGCGCCGGTCACTTTGCCGTCGGTCGAAAAGAAATTGGGCAAAGAATGGAAAAAGCTAGACGACAATCTGCTCGGCGAGTTTGGCTGGATTGAAGTGCTGAAACAGTATCTTGGTGAAGACCGTGCAAAACCGCTAGCCGCCGCCTGGGAAGGCGACCGCTACCAACTCTTCGAAAATGTTCAATCCAAAAAATTACTGCTCATCACCCGCCTGCACCTCAATAGCGAAGAGCAGGCTTCACGATTCTTCGGCCAGTATTCCGAGCTTCTTGAGAAAAAGCACGGCCAGCGCAGCAATCTTTTCCGCCGCGCAAATTTTTTCACGTTTGATACCCCAGATGGGGGTGTTTTTCTTCGCTGTTCAGCGTCGGATTGTCTAGCGCTAGAAGGCGGCGATCGTTCGCTCTTTGTCGAAATCAACAAACAGCTTGGTTTTGAGATGATTCCGGAACCCGAGCAGAAGGTGGGCTCTTCGCCGACTCGAACCGTTCAGAATTCTTCTGCGTTTTCCTCGGTCTCGCCGGGTCGCTGAGGTCCGACTAAGTTGTCCGGCTAACGTCCAGCAGAGACGGCGCTCCGCCTTCTCAGCAGCGGCGCCGATTCTTTGATTCGCTCCGCATTCAACTTTGTTTCCAGTCGTGCCACGCGTTTCATCAACCGTTCCGCGCGGCGCAATTCTCCCGCGGTGCGGTTCAAATAGTTCATTCTCCCCAGTTTCTTGCGCGTCTCTCGCAAACCCAACTGCGCATACTCCAGCGCTTTGCGATAATCCCTGCTGCGTCGTTCGTGATACACCGCCAACTCTTCACACGCCGCAGCCACGCACTCCGCGTCCGTCAACAACCCTTCCCAAAGCTCCGCGGATTTCGCATGTTCACCGCGCCGTTTCGCCATCACCGCCAACTCGCGCTGCGCCTGTGCATCAAATTCCAGGGGCAGCCCGCGATCTCGTGCCGCCACGCATGTCGATTCCGCAAGCGTTCGTTCACCTCGGCGTTGCAGATAGCGCGACAAGCCGAACAAGTCCAACGCATCTGCTTCTTCGTGCTTCGAATCCAGCAGGGAATTCAGTTTTCCGAACAAAGCCGCAAGCCCGCGCAAATCCATTCGATTGTGTCGCACTACTCCGGCCAGCGGCCCCGGCGATCCCCCGCGCAAATAGTCAAAATAATATTGCGGAATCATCGAACCCGGCACATCGTCCTGCCGATCCCAGCCAAGCCGCGCTGCATCCAGAACATGCTTTTCCAGGTCGATCAATCGCACCGATCCCAGTCGCAGCTTCCAAACCGCGCGCGCCGGATGCAGTAAATCCAGATGCGCGGCAAGCTGCGGCACACGAATGCTTCGCGTCATCAAATATCGGCTCTCCAGCAGCGGCCAATCAAAAGATTTTCCGTTAAACGTCACCAGCACCGGACGCTCCGCAATCCGCGCCGCGAGCTCCACCAGCATCGAATACTCTTCGGAAAAATCCCGCATCACGAACTGCTCTACCTGCAGCCCGCCCCCATCCCACCAAGCAATCCCAACCAAAAATGCATAAGTTCCCGTGCCACCTGCAAGCCCCGTCGTCTCGGTATCCAAAAAAAGCCACTTTTCCGGATCATCCGCCGCAGCTCTCCATTTTTTGCTGCGCGCAATATCCGCGTGCCTGCACAAAAGGTCGAGCGCAGTCGCGGAAATTTCGGGAAGCTCCGGCGTCGCGTGCCAGTTGCGAACGCTCAGATGATTCCCAAATTTCGTGCGCGCAACGGTCGCCCCGATTGCTCGAGCCAGCACTCCCAGATGCTCGTCCAGCAGAGCACTCGCTTCCTCCCCGCTCAATTCTTCGCGCCCGCCCGCTACCCCTTGCACCGGTCGCAGCGCCGCCAGTCGCGAAAATTTGTCAATCGCCGCCATTTATCCGCAGACCCTCTCCAGAATTGCCAGCGCCGCTTCTTTTGCTCGCGACGCCAAGTCTCCGGCCGGACCCACGCAGGAAGGACATCCCGATTCGCACTCACAGCCCTTGATCAACTCGCGCGTTTTTGCCAGCAGCAGATCGTGCGCCCGGAACAGCGGCTCAGAAAATCCGATGCCTCCAGGATATGCGTCGTACAAATACAAATTCGGCTCGAAAAATTCCTTCGAAGTTCCACTCATCACATCTTCCTGCGACATTGGCGAGAATTCTTCACCTTCGCCGCCCGGAGCCGGAGGCTTTTCGCCAATCGCTACACCCAAATCTCGCCCATCGCACATCAGCAGCAACGTCGCCACCGACTCCATCGCGTGCAGCAACCCAAACATCCCGCTCTGCCGCTCGCTGATGGTGTACGGCAGTGACTCCACCAGCGCCCGTTCCAGCGTTAGCCAGTAGGATGTCGTGTGCATTTCGTTTTCTGGCAATTCCAGTTTTCCCGCGCCGATATTCTCATTCGTGAAAAATTTTATTTTTTTAAATCCCACTACCTGCGATCGCACCAGCACATCACCATGTGACTTAGCCGCGGGAATTTCCGGCCGTTTCTCGTTCGCTCTGGCTTGCGCTGCAACTTCCAGCACACGGACTTGCGTGTACCGCACTGCGTCCGTGTAGTAGTCCGCGTCCACTTTTTTCACGTACGCCTTGCGTTCTTTAAAATCCAAATGCTCCACGTGGTATTGCTCGCCACCGTGCAGATAGATCGCTTTCTCATGCACCGTGGTCAGCGCACTCGGAAAATCCACTTCGCCAATCACTTCCGGCTGTCCGGTTACATCAATGATGATGAAGTTGTCGCTGGTGACCGCGCGCAAGCTCACCGTGTCCGCTGGATACGCCTGCTGCGTCCAGTGATAATGTTCCCCTGCTCGGTGCAAATATCCCGCTTCCGCCAGTCGCGCGCACAAATCCTGCGTATCCACGTCCCCGAATTTGTCCTCCGGCGCAATCGGCAATTCGAACGCCGCGCACTTCAAGTGATTCACCAGTATTTCCAGATTGTCCGGCTGAATAAACGCATGCTCCGGGGTATTCCCAAAAAAATAATCCGGATGGCGCACGATAAATTGATCTAGTGGCGCCGAAGATGCCACCATCACCGCGCATGAACTTCCGATCCGCCTCCCCGCGCGCCCGGCTCGTTGCCAGGTCGCTGCAATCGTCCCCGGATATCCAGCCATCACCGTTGCATCCAGCGATCCCACATCGATTCCCAATTCCAGCGCGCTCGTCGAAACCACGCCGCGAATCCTTCCTTCGCGCAGACCGCGTTCAATTTCGCGTCGTTCGTGCGGTAAATATCCTCCACGGTATCCGCGAATCTTTTCGGTAGTTCCCGGAAACGTCGGATTCGCCTGCCGCAGATAGGTCAGCAAGATTTCCGTGTGCAGTCGCGAATTCGCAAAGACCATCGTTTGTAAATCGCGTTTCAGGAATTCCTGCGCGACGCGCGAACTTTCATTGATATAGCTCCGGCGAATACCGAGCGCGCGGTTCACCACCGGCGGGTTGTAAAACACGAATGTCTTATCGCCGGCCGGAGCGCCGTTCGCGTTCAGCACCTCAACTTTGTCTTCGATCAGTCTTTCCGCTAACTCGCCAGGATTCGCAATCGTCGCCGAACAACAAATAAATTGCGGATCGCTCCCATAAAACCTCGCAATTCGCTGTAGCCGTCGCAGCACATTGCACAAGTGACTTCCGAATACGCCGCGATACGAATGCAATTCGTCAATTACGATGTACTTCAAATTCTCGAAGAGTCGCGTCCATTTGGTGTGATGCGGCAGGATTCCCGTGTGCAGCATGTCCGGATTGGTCAGGACGATGTGCCCTTTTTCCCGAATCGCTTTCCGCGCATCGCTCGGCGTATCCCCGTCGTAGGTAAACACCCCAAACGTTTTCGTGTTGCGAATCGCAGCATTTGTAGAGGCCGCCGTCTGCGGCGGGCGACTTTCCTCGAGAACGTCGTCGCGCAGGAATGGCCCCGGTTCTTCCTCATTTTTCACGACAGTAATTCCGGAGCCGTGCTCCAGCCGCTGATTCACGTCGTACAGTTCGGCTAACTGGTCTTGCGCCAACGCTTTCGTGGGAAACAAATACAAAGCGCGCGTATCTTCGTTTTCGAGAATCGAATTGATCACCGGCAGGTTGTAGCAGAGTGTTTTTCCCGACGCAGTTGGCGTCACAATCACCACATTTCGTCCGGCGTGCACCGCTTCCGCGGCCTGCGCCTGGTGCGTGTACGGCCGCGCAATGCCCTTGCCGGCATAGGCGGCGCGCAGTTCCGGCAGCACCCATTCCGGCCATTCGGCAAATTCCGCGGCGCGGGCAGGGAATCGCCGCACTGCGGTGAGAATTTCGCCGTTGTGATCGCGGTCAGCGAACGTCCCCAACACCTCATTGACTCGAGCAACCGCCGCGGAGTTATTTTTCAAAATCGCGGGGTCGCCGGACCGACGTACGGCGAGGGACTGAGCCATCACAAGCCACCTTTCAATTCGCCTTTTGTTCGCTCAGGCTAGCATCTGGATACTTAGAGCGCAATATGATTGTGTTGCTAGAATTTTTTTACCGTTCTCTCCGAACACTAAGTTTGTTCTTTGCCTTGCTGTTCATTTGCGTGACAATTTACAAGGGAGATTTTGATGAATTTCAGAATTATCGCCATCCTGCTCAGCCTCCCGGTTGCCCCGGCCGTTTTTTCCGCCCAAGGCACCCAACCTCCTCCCAAGCCCACAACTCCCATGGGACCCGCTCCCGCCTCCCCTGACGCCAAGCGCGATTGGGACAAAGTTCTCACCGGCGGCCGCTCCGGCGATAACCTCAGCGGCAACGTCGCGATCGCAGGAGGTACTCTTCCCTGGGATCCCATTCCCGTCAACGTCATGTGCGATGGGAAAACTCGCTTTACCACGGTCACCGACCGCAAGGGCAACTTCACGATTGCTTTCGCTGAATCCGCAGGCTCCACAACGATTAACTCTGACCCTAAGCCTGTTGCTGTACAGTTCGTCGGCTGCTCCGTCGAAGCCCGTCTCGCCGGATTCGATTCCACGTCTCTGCCCATTGCCACCCGCAATGTTCTCGACAGTTCCAGTCTCGGTACCATCACGTTGCATCGCGAGGCAGGTCCGGAAGGAGCTGCACTCAGTGAAACCACCGCCGGCGCGCCCAAAGACGCACTCAAGTCCTTCGACAAAGCCCGCGCCGAAGCCATGGAAAACAAACCCGACCGCGCCACCCGCGAACTTCAGAAAGCTGTCGAGCTTTACCCGGGATTCGCCGAAGCCTGGTTCCAGTTGGGGAAACTCCAAGCCGCTGCCAACTCACCCGACGCTTGGAACTCCTTTTCCAAGGCCGCCGCAGCGGATCTGAAGTTCGCCTTGCCCTACGAACACATGGCTCCGCTCGCCGCGCAATCAGGCAAGTGGCAGGATCTGCTGAACGTTACGAACAGCGCGCTGGCTCGCAATCCCCGCGGGAACCTCGAACTCTGGTATTACCACGCCTACGCCAATTTCCAGCTGCAAAAACTCGATGTCGCCGAATCCAGCGCCAATAAATCGCTGGCCATGGATCCGCTGCACGTCGAATTGAACACCGAGCAACTTCTGGCCGTCATCCTTGCCCAAAAAGGCGAGGTTCCGGCTGCCATTCAGCATCTTACGAATTGCCTTTCGTATTTTCCTCCAGGGCCCAAACTCGATTTGGTCAAGCAACAACTCGCGCAAATGCAGCAGGACAGCGCGTCGCGCAAGTAGATTCAAACTGGGCCTTCCCGATTTTGTTTGCGAATCGAACTTCAGCTTCCCGGTCACTTCCGCTAATTCAAACAGCATCGCGCACAATTTTCGCGAGTCGAATACCACAACTCCGGCGCCACTTGTCAGCCCAAGGCCATGGACCGTTACTATAACGAGTAAAGTATCTATCAAAATTTGGTAAATAGCACGGTACAGTGTTTTGCGTCTGATCGTTGTCGCCGCCGCTTCGCTCTTTCCCTCGCATCAGTCACAAGCCCGCTAGATTCCAACAAACGAGTTTCGCTCAGATCCGGCCTCAGTAACTTCAGTTGCTGCCCACACTTACAGACATACCTTTCCGTAAGTCCATTCCGCGAAGCACGCGCGCCGCTAATTCTTTTTCTTCGAAACTGATGACTCTGAACTAAAACTAGCCTACGGTTTCACGGTCACCATCACCACTCCGTGCGACGCAACTTTCGCGCTGAATTTTCCAGTCATCGTTCCCAAGTCTTTGTGCGCCCACAAGTCCCGCACCTTTGCGCTCAAATGCTCCGGGTAGGCCAGCGTCGTCCACGGCACCGTAATCTCCGTCTCGCTTCCACCGCGGTTCAGCAACACTGCTGCGCGGCTTCCGTCCTTCATCGGCTTCGCCCAAATCTCCAAGTCGCCTTCTTTCCAGACGCGTTTCGCTTCACGCCCCAGCGGATCCTGGTTCACCGCGATCGCTTCCTTGTTGGTCAAAATCTCTTTGATTTCCGGGGTCATGTTCCGCAAATCATTTCCCGCAATCAGCGGCGCATTCAAAATGCACCACAAACTGAAGTGCGAGCGGTACTCCTCGGTCGTCATCCCGCCGTTGCCCACTTCCAGCATGTCCGGATCATTCCAATGACCAGGCCCGGCAAACGAATCGAGCCCCACCTGCAGATCCAGAATGTCCAGCATTCCCAATTCGCAGCAGCTTCCGTCCGGCCATTTTCCGCCGCCGCTCCACTTGTCGCGGATATCTCCCGTTGTGCGCCACATGTTGCCGGTATCCTTCGCCCACAGCCACGGCTTTGCCGTTCCCCATTCGCACATGCTGAACAGGATCGGCCGCCCCGTCGCTTTCAGTGCGTCGCGCATCGTCGCATACGCTTCTTCCGCGTTTCGCTTTCCCGTGTGGCACCAATCGTATTTCAGATAATCGACTCCCCATTTCGCGTAACTGATCGCGTCCTGGTATTCGTGGCCCATGCTGCCGGGCCGACCTGCGCAGGTCTTTTCTCCAGCATCCGAGTAAATTCCAAACTTCAATCCCTTCGAGTGGATGTAGTCTCCCAGTGCTTTCATTCCGGAAGGGAAGGCCTTCGCATCCGGCACGATGTTTCCGTCCGCGTCGCGGCTCACCTGCCAGCAATCATCAATCACCACATATTGGTAACCCGCATCTTTCATTCCGCTCGCAACCATTCCGTCGGCCATGGACTTCAGCAAATCCTCGTTTACGTGACAGGCGAATTTATTCCAACTGTTCCAGCCCATCGGCGGCGTAGTCGCCACGCCATTCTCCAGAGCCGACCCGGCGCTCGCGCAAAAAAGAATCGCCATCGCACAAATTGCCAGAAAAATTCCGCTGCACTGCCAGGTAAACGTTTTCATTTCTTATCCTCCACACACAGCATTCCCGTTCCGATACTACACGATTTTCCCTTTGCTCATTCACTCACGCTTGGCGGCGCATCGCGCCCTTGGCAGACACGCCGGTCCGCGCATCCTGTGCAACCTAGGGCGAATCATGCAGTCATCATTTCACGCGAAAAATCAAAATCGCTCCCATGGCAAATAGCAGCGCAGAAACTCCGAACGCCGCTCCAACTCCAAACCCACTCCACAACGCGCCTACCAGCAAACTCGAAACGAAATCTCCCAGCGCATTCACCGCGGCCATCGTTCCGAAAGCCATTCCGTGTTGCTCGCGCGGCACAATTTCCGCAGCCACCGAATCTTCCAATGCTTCCTCGGTTCCGATATACAAACCGGCCAACACAAAAATTCCGGCGAGCAGCCACAACGAATGCGTTCCGGTACACAGCAACAACGCCGTCACCACCGCCAGACCATACCCCGCCGTGAGAACCACTCTGCGATGTGGCAAATGATCGCTCAGCCAACCGCTCAGGTATGCGGAGGCCGCGTAAAATACGTTGTGAATAGTGTAGAGAATTACGGCGAACGATGCGGCGCGCGCCATCCCGTATTCATCCGCCAGCATTTTTGTCGCATACAAAATCAGCAGGGTGTGCGAAAAATCTCCCGCGCCGAATATTCCCACACCCACCAGAAATCGCCGGAACTCCGGCGGCAGCGTTTTCAACCCTTGCAGGAATGATTTCTTTTCTTTTGCTGCAATCGGCCGCTCCCGGACCAGCAGCCAGAAGCAGGCTACCGCAATCAATCCCGGAAGCAGCGTCCAAAGAAAAACCTTTCGATAAGAGTGATTCGTCGCGTGCAAAATCCACAACGCGGTCAGCGGTCCAAGAATTGCGCCGAGCGTATCCATCAGGCGCTCCAGCCCAAATGCTCGGCCGTAGGCTCCCGGTGGCACGTCTGCCGCAAGGAGCGCCTTTTTTGCGGGAGAGCGAATGCCGCGCCCCAGCCACGCGGTTGCCCGACCTGCCAAAACTTGCAACGCGTGCGTGGCAAGACCAAAGGATGCGGTGGCAATGGCGGTTACCGCATAGCCGAAAATCACCAGTGGTTTGCGCTTCTGCAGACGGTCCGTGTAGTGGCCGGAGGACAATTTTGCGAAGCTCGAGAGTCCGTCAGCGATTCCTTCAATGGCACCCAGCCACGCCGGACCCGCTCCAATTACGGCCAGGAATGCGGGCAAAACAGCTGTCGCGGTTTCGTGCGCCCAATCAGAAAAAAGCGATGTCAGCCCGACGCCCAGTACCGTGCGATTCAGCCAGCCGCTCGCCGGCTTGCTTACGAATCGCAATTCTTTATTTTGTTCGGCCATTGTTTTTTCGAAGCCACGCGAAACTGCAATGCAGGCAACGGAATTTCTAAAACCGATTCGCCAGCCGGATTCCGGCGACGGATAGCAGCAGGCCGATGAAGACACTGGCCGCAACATACGTTGATGCGCGCAACCATTCACCAGTTTCCAGCAGTTTCGCCGTTTCCCAGCCAAAACTGGAAAACGTCGTGAAGCCGCCGAACAACCCAATCGCGATGGCGATGCGCAAATCTGGCGAGACCAACATTTTGTTCAGCGTGATTTGGCCGATCAGTCCAAGAAAAAAGCATCCGGCCAGATTGATGAACAGCGTGCCGAAAGGAAATGCTGCGCCCCATCGCTCCAGCGTAACCAACTGGATTCCGTATCTTGCCAGCGTTCCTATTGCGCCGAACAACGCAATCAAGAATATTTTCACGCACTCACCTCTTTTCGGCTCGTATCGTAGCAAAGAATATAAAACAAAAAACTCCTGGTGCCTTGCGGCCACCAGGAGTCATCAGCCTCATACCAATCCTGTATAAGATGCGGCATGCGGCGGTTTTGGCGAACTCCATCGCCCGTTTGAATTTCTATTCGAGTCTATCGCTGGAATTCGCGAGGCACAACTACGACGGACGTCGCGTTTCCTGGTTGCCCTAGAAATGAAAGCGGTAGCGAATTTCCCCGGTCAGTTGGCGCGGGTAGTTCCAGTGTGTTCCGCCAAAGGTATTGGAGTTGTCCAGCAGGTAGCGACTGTCGGAAATATTCTGTGCGGTGAACCCGACAGAAAACCTTTCCCCGAATGCCTTCGCGAGCGACAGCGAAAATTCGGAGTGGCCTGGCAAATGCTCCGGTCCTTCGCCGTCGAGAAATCCGGATCCGTACGCAAAGTTTCCGGAGGCCGCAATGCGGAAGGGCAGTGCGGCGTGAAAACCAACGCTCAGCGTGTTGCGCTGGTCGTGATCGAGATAGCAGAACCCGCCGTCTTCGCAAAGCTGACCGGGATCGTCAAGCAAGCCTCCGGTTACGACGCCGGCGCCTTCGATCATTTGGTTCGAGAAAGCGAGGTACACGTCAAAACGATTTTTGATGCGTGGCGAGCGCACTGTCGATTCCCAGCGCATGAATGCGCGCGCGTTCGATGGTCACGGGAAAGAAAATGTTGGAATTTCCGAGAACCTCGTGGTCAAAAAAATTCTTCGCATGGGTTTGGAAATTGGAGAAATCCAGAGTCCAGCCGCGAATTGGAATCGTCAATCCGAACTCGCGTTGCTCGTCGGTTTCGCCATGTAGCGGGAGAAACGTCACGCCTTGTTCGATGGCCAGATCGAGAACCGGCCCCGACGGTGTTGTAAGCGGAGGAGCTTGATAGTAGCGGCCGTAAAACGCCCGCACCACCCATCCCAGTTTGGGGATATGCAGCGCCGCTCCGATGCGCGGATCGGTCTTGTCTTCCACTACGCGGGTTTGCGATGTGGGCTCGACGGCGTCGTTGGCGAAATGCGTGTAGCGAACGCCGGCATTAATTGTCAGCCAGTCGGTGGCCCGGAATTGATCTTCGGCGAAGAGGGTGAAGAGATTGCCGGTGGGCTTATCCGTTTCCGTGGTGAAATCGCCGGATCCGTCGGTGGCGAGAACGCTGAAAAGAGAATCGTCCTGCTGCGCGAAACCGTAGGTTCCAAAGCGCGCGTTGTGGCGGCCGCGTGTCACCGCGAGGGAAACCTGCCCACCTTGGTAACGCGAATCGTTGTGGTCGGTGGGAATCGGAGGAGCATCCGGCAACAGACTGGGTATAGGCGATGATCCATCGTATGCGGCGCGATTCCAGTGCACGAAGGGAGAAACTGTCATGAGAATTCCTGGCTGAAACGTGTGCACCCAGGAAAAATTCAGGAAAGCATCACGTTCGCGCTGAGTGTCGCGGATTTCCCCTTCTTGCTGCTGCTGAGTATTCGGTACCTGGAAAAAATCGGCGCGAGCGGAGGCGGCCAGTCGCAACTGATCGTTGGGAGTGGCGTTGAAAATCAACGAAGTGAATCCGCTGACGCCGTTATTGTCGTCGTGCAGAGCGTTTGGCACAGGCGGCATCAATCCAATGTCGGTACGATTGGCACTGACGCTGGCGTAGTAGGCGAAGCGATCGGTGTGATCGCCGATGCTGATTTGGCTGTCGGTCGCGTGATTGTTTCCATAGGTCGCAACCAATTCGATTTCGCGGTCGCGCTCGAAACCGGATCGTGGGATCACGTTGAACACGCCGTAAGTCCGGTCACCGTAATCAGCGGCGTAACCACCGCGCTGAATTTCGATGACGTCCATATCCTTCGGATCGAATTGCGGACCGACATTGGCGGCAATGTTGGTGTTGGGCACAGGAATGCCGTCGACCAGCCACGACACCTGGTGTCCGCCGCGAACGTGAAGCTGGTCGTGTACCATGTACGCGCCGGGAGTGTAGTCGGTGATGAGATCGAGGCTGTTGGCGCGGGTTGCGCCGGGAGTGGCGGCAATTGTTTCGCGGCTGAGCGTGGTTTGGCTCGCGGAGGAAGTTGTATCGACCGTTTGCGAAGTCTCGTTTACTTCCACACGCTCGCTGACGGTAGCGAGTTCGAGCGGGAAATGACGGAGAGGTGCGGAATCCGCGGCAACGGCGAGATCGACGGAAAATTCGCGGAAGCCGTCATGCGAAATGCTAACAACATAGTTTCCGGCAGGAACGGCATCGATTTGGAATTTGCCTTCGTCGTCGGTAGTGGCTTCGCGATTCCAATCGGACTGTTTCGCCTGTAAAACCAGATGCGCATCGGAAATCGGACGATGCTGCACATCGTGGACGATGCCACGAACCGTGCCAAAAATGCTTCCGAAGGCGGACGCCGTTACAAATAGAACGGAGAACAGCAAATACAAGAACTTTGGTGATCGCAAGATCGTTGTCATCGCGGACTCGTGGCTCCAATGGATTTAGCTGTGCCGCGCAATGGCGGACAGGCAGAAAGAATTTGAAGAATCGAGAAGACGAACGACTACGAGAGAATTGCAGCGGAAGTTTTGGGAGGCGGAGCGAGCGGAGTAAACGCGGGAGAACTTCTAGACGGTGCGAGTGTCAAAGTAGCAAGAGCTAGCGGCGCTAGTACGGACGCGATCTCAACCTGCGTCAGCACGTAGACGTTCGCATGTACCGCAGGCTGTTGGGAATCCTGGCAGCAGGACATCGTGCAGGACTGCATCGTGCTCATTTCGTGCCCGCAGTCCATCGCAACGTCGGAGTTGCCGTGCTGCGCGGAATGGTGATGGCCGTGAATCGGGCATTGGTCGCCAGCGCAGCAGGAACCGGTCACCACCATGAAGGTGGCGCTGGCTACAGGCGCATAGAGGAGCAGGAAAGCGAACATGCAAATAGCCGCAGCGAATTTTCGGAGCGAATTGGCGTCAAAGCGATTCATTGCGAAACGTTCAAACCATTGCATCAAGTATAAAGCAAATTCGTCGCGATGGCGTTTCCCATTTGAACTCCCACCGCATGGCCCTTCTTGACTTGCAGTAGAGAGAAACGCAGACTGAATTCATGGCGCACATATACATGAGTTTCGATTTCGGCACGGACGAAGAGAAGGCGCAGTTGGCTCGGCACAAGCTGGACATCATCAAGCAGACGTTCCGGCTGGACAAAAAGCTGCTCTACAAGTTTGAGCGGCCCGGTGGCGAACCGAAGCCGGCGCCGGTCAGCGTTGAGAAGGCAGAAAAACCGGAAAAAGGTAGCAAGGTTGCTAAAGGCGGGAAGTCGGCAAAATCTGAAGCCAAGGCAGAGCCCAAAAAAATTCCGGCGGCGCCTGCCGGACCAGTGAAGTTGCATTTACGGCTGGGACTCTCCGCACACGAAAAAATGACGGAGGAACGCGTGGTTAAAAAGATTCCGTCGGAAGAGCCATTCAAAGATGCGTCTCCCGTAACCATGCGGCAAGGCGAGCCCGGTTTTGACGAGACTGCGGCGGTTTTCGACGCGCTCGACTAGGCCAAGCAATTGCCGTATAGGCCAATTTGGACCAACCATTGGTTTCCTCCCTCTAGTTAGCGTTTCGAGCGCTCGGACGTCCGCTCTTGCCTTCTGACATTTGATTAATCCGAGAGATGCGACTTTCATCGCTTGCGGAAAAAGCCTCGAAAAATAAGGCGTTTTTCGTTTGGGATATTAGAGGGCTGAGCGACCGTCCTGATCGTGAAATAACTGACTTAACCAGTCGATTGCAAAACTGAATATGCAGCCGGACTCGAGATTGCCGGATCACAATTCGCGGAAAATTTCTGGCATTTTGCGAGCAGCCCGGAACTGGCGACGGATCGGACAAATTTTTTCGGTATAATTTAAAACTGGAAGCGCCGGAAACGATCAACGACCGAGGTCCGCCCGAATGGCCGTGCAAACCCGCGTGAAGCCCGCGAAGTCCGAATCCCTTAAAACTGAAAAATATGCAGGTCTCAATCGAGACACTTTGATACGGCTATATCGCACGATGTATCTTTCCCGAAAGATCGACGACCGGGAAATCCAGCTCAAACGCCAAAACAAGATATATTTTCAAATTTCCAGTGCGGGGCATGAAGCGGTCACCGCAGCAATGGGGTTGCTTCTTCGTCCTGGAGTCGATTGGCTGTATCCGTACTACCGCGACCGTGCGCTGTGCCTGATGCTCGGTGTCTACGCCTCTGGACATGCTGCTGCAAGCAGTCGGCGCTGCAGGACGATCCGAGTTCCGGCGGGCGGCAGATGCCGTCGCATTGGGGCCATCCCAAATTTAACATTGTGAGCAAGTCATCCTGCACGGGAACACAGTTCGTCCAGGCAGTGGGCGCGGCGGAAGCAACGCTTTACTACGATGCTGCTTCCCGAATGCGTTGGCGAAGGCCAAGAAGGCACCGCTGGGAGAAATCGCCAGGCACGGCGCCGACGAAATTGTTTATGTTTCCTCTGGAGATGGCGCGACCAGCGAAGGCGAGTTCTGGGAATCGCTGAACGCGGCTTGCGCAAAGAAGTTGCCGCTGCTTTATTTGGTGGAGGACAACGGGTACGCCATTTCCGTTCCGGTGGAAGTGCAAACCGCAGGCGGCAGCATTTCAAAATTGGTGCAGGGATTTCCGGGCTTGCACATCGCCGAAGTGGACGGCACCGATCCGTTGGCGAGCTACGCGGTTTGCCAGGAAGCGGTGAACTATGTCCGCGAACGGCGCGGGCCGGCATTGATTCACGCGCAGGTAACGCGGCCATATTCGCATTCGCTTTCCGACGACGAAAAACTTTATAAGATTCCAGAAGAGCGGGAACGGGAAGCGCATCGAGACCCGCTATCGAAATTTGCGTTGTTCCTGGTGCGCGAAGGAATTCTGGATCAAAAGCAGATCGAAGCGCTGGAAGCCCAGGTGGATCACGAAGTCCGCCAAGCTGCGGATGCAGGCACTGG
Source organism: uncultured Acidobacteriota bacterium (assembly GCA_963781385.1). Taxonomy (GTDB): domain Bacteria; phylum Acidobacteriota; class Terriglobia; order Acidiferrales; family UBA7541; genus Acidiferrum. The sequence continues at coordinate 480,212 of CAWAFN010000003.1, forward strand.
CGGCGGAAGCGCCGGCGGATCGATTCGATCTATGCAAACGTATATTCGCCGGACGTCGATCCGATGTCTTCCGCATTTGAAACCACGGCACAACTTCACGGCGCACCGAAAACGATGGTGGAAATGGTGGCGGCGACGTTGAATGATGAAATGTCGCGCGACGAGCGGATTACGGTTTTCGGCGAAGACGTTGCCGACGCCAGCCGCGAAGAAAATTTGAAAGAAGTGAAAGGGAAGGGCGGCGTTTTTAAGGCGACGGCCGGGTTGCAGCGAAAATACGGTTCAGCGCGAGTTTTCAATACTCCGCTGGCGGAAGCAGCGATCATTGGCCGGGCGATTGGAATGGCCACGCGCGGATTGAAGCCGGTGCCGGAAATTCAATTTTTCGATTACATCTGGCCGGCGATGATGCAGATTCGCGATGAGCTGTGCGTGATGCGTTGGCGTTCGAACGGATCATTCAAATGCCCGATGGTGATTCGCGTGGCGATCGGCGGATATTTGACGGGCGGCGCGGTTTATCACAGCCAGAGCGGCGAATCGATTTTCACGCACTGCCCGGGATTGCGCGTGGTGATGCCGTCGACGGCGCTCGATGTGGCGGGCTTATTGCGGACGGCGATCCGCTGCGATGATCCCGTAATGTTCCTGGAGCACAAGCATTTGTACCGCCAGCCGTACAACCGGTCGGAATATCCCGGGCCGGACTTCACGATTCCGTTTGGAAAAGCGCGCGTGGTAAAAGAAGGCACGGACGTCAGCATCGTGACTTACGGCGCTTTTGTTCATCGCGCCGAAGTGGCCGCGGCGCAATTGCAGCGAGAGGGGATTTCGGCGGAAATTTTGGATTTGCGGTCGCTGTCTCCGTATGACTGGGAAGGTATCGCGGCGTCGGTGCGAAAGACGCATCGCGTGATCGTGGCGTACGAAGATATGCTGAGCTGGGGCTATGGCGCGGAGATGGCAGCGCGCATCGCTGACGAGTTGTTTGACGAACTGGATGCGCCGGTGCGGCGAATCGCGGCGACGGACACGTTCTGTGCGTACCAGCCGAAGTTAGAAGACGAGATTTTGCCGCAGTCGAACACCGTCGTGGAAGCGGTGAAGAAGTTGCTGGACTACTAGTTCGGATAGTTCGAACCAACCAGGTCTACGCATGCCGACGGCGCCTGCCAACCGCGAGTTTTTCAACACGAAACTTTTTTGCCTGGTTCGGCGTATATTGCTTGTAGAGCGGGGCGTTAGCCTGCTTGCGGGAGGCCTTCCATGGTTTGCAACAGTTGCCAACGGAACATCGCGGACGGATCCAGATTTTGCTACAACTGCGGCGCGCGGCAGGTGGTGGCGGAAGAAACGCCGGATATGGCGTCGGTTACGGGCGGGCCAAAAAGATTGATGCGTTCGAGCACGGACAAGAAACTCGGCGGAGTCTGCGCGGGGTTGGCTCAGTATTTTGATATGGACACCACCCTGGTGCGGGTGCTGTGGCTATTGGTGGTGCTATTCGGCGGCACGGGAATTCTGCTTTATGTGATTTTGTGGATTGCGCTGCCTTTGGCGCCGTTGCCGGTGTACGTGCAGTCGCCGCCGACAAACGTGGTGCCGCAAGCGGGGAATTAAACTTATTCGCGCGGAGATTTTTGCGGGCGGCGGCGGCTGGAACTGCCTTCGCCGAAGATGAAGTGATCGACGGAAGCGATGCCTGCTCCGACGGTGGCCAGCACGAACAGCGCGCATCCTAAAGCCAGCGGAAATTCGTACTCGTGCAATGCCATCATGCCGTGGACGCTGTGCACCTTCACGATGGCTACTGCCATTTCGACGGTCAGCACAAAGCGCTGCGCCTCGCGTAAAAAGTCCCAGAACCAGTAGCAGGCTGCCAAAGGTTTCCAGTACTCCCGCAACGTACACAAAATAAGCCGGCAAACCGTGCTGGACGAACATTGCCCCTAGCGCGCCGCTGGTGTGGGTGAGCTTGGGATACCCGTGGGTGAGAAAAATCACGCCGAGAGCGACGCGGAGAACCAGCAAGCCGAGCGGCTGTAACGAATTCAGAAATTTCAAGCACTGCCTCCCAAGAATCGCCAAGAAATCGGCGAATATCTGCAGCATTCTAGCAGACGGAATATTTGGAGAGGCTCGCCTGCGGGTTGTTCGCTTATCGGTTAGAATTTATTGCGCCGATTCTGGCAAGAAGGGGAGCCTGGCAGCGCGCTGCGCCGGATACTGATAGCGTCGGCAGTCGCGAAAATTTCCGCAAACAGAGAATGAAGAAAAAACTATTGATTGCCGTGCCGCTGCTGGCGTTGGTGGCGCTGACGGCCTGGTTTTTTCGTCCGAAGCACGAGCTTCTGGGCGAAGCTTATGTCAGCGAAAAAAGCGTCACGTTGTGGAGCAGCATGGCGCAGGTGCGCGAGCCGTTAGGCATATTGCGCTACGGCGATCGCGTGGACACTCTCGCGAAGCGAAACGATTTCGTAAAAGTGAGACCGGCGCCGGGCTTGTAGGTTGGGTGGATGGGCGGCTGTTGATGGACCCGGCGCTGTGGCAGCGATGCGAGCAACTGCTGAAGCGGGCAGAGTCTTGCCGGTGCAGGGAAGCGGACGAACGAAAGTGGCAGACAAATTTGCGCGTGGAGCCGGGACGGACTGCGCCACGCTTGTATCAGTTCGGACACGGGAGTGCCGGTGCAGATTGTGGCTCGCGCTTGGCGGATTGGGCGCAAGGCTCGGCGAGAAAAGGAACGGCGAGCCGCAGGAAACGAAGAAGGAAGATTGGTTTTTGATCCGCGGCATGGCTACGCGGCCGCCGAGCGAAACGACGGCACGCGCGGCGCTAGCCAAACACGACCACGAGCCCGGCGACCAAGCGGTGCCGATCGCAGGCTGGGTGATTGCGCGATTTCTGGAACTGGATGTGCCGGAGGCGGTGCGAGAAGGAGCGAACGCGGCGAATCTCCGGCCGATTGCATGGTTTGAACTGAACAATGTGGAAGATCCTCGCGGAGGCAAAGGCGCAATATTTGTTGGCGGCGGCCGCGAGGCGCGGAAGGGCAGTCGTGCGATTTTTCGGTGTTGCGCGTGTACACCTGGAATCGGAAAAAATCGCGCTACGAAACAGCGTTTATTGAAAATAATTTGTGCGGGAGATTGCCGATTCGAATTGGCAAATCGGCGGCCGGACAGCCGGAATTTCGCTTTTTGAACGCAGATGATCCGCAGCACGAGCGGTTGTACCGGCTGATACAGACCGTGGTTAGGCGAATTCGCGAAGACGGCGAAAGCGCTAAGCCGGGAATTACGGGTAGGAAACCGAAAGGGAAGTCCAAGTAGGCGCGGGTTCCGGATTCAAAAATGCGGCGCGATTCGACGCGGCGTACTGGATTGCAATCTCCTAGCGAGGTCGGCTAACTTGACGCTGCACATCAATGAAGTCGGAAGTCAGAAGCGTATTCACGATGCCATTGGCGATCGAAGCGGTAGAGAAGATTTCGCACGCGGCAGGCTGCGGGCGAAGTGTTGGTGCATCCGCGGCAGGCGGTTTGAATTGCCAGGCGGGGCGTTCTTTCATCATATGGCCGCAGCGGATGTTCCCGGCGATTTTGTCGCGACCAAGCAATACACCTACGTTGGCGGAAAATTGAAATTTGTGGTGTCGTTGTTTTCGACGGAAACCGGCGATCTGCTGGCGCTGATTGAAGCGGATTATTTGGGGCAGATGCGGACGGGTGCGGCTTCCGGCGTGGCAACGAAATATCTGGCAAGGAAAGGCGCGGATACTGCGGCGATTATCGGCACGGGCGGGCAGGCGCGGACGCAGCTGGAGGCGATCGCGGTAACCGGAAACTCGAACAGTCCGCGAAGGTATATGGACGCGATGCGGAGCGGCGAGAAAAATTTGCCAGAGAAATGTCCGCGAAGCTGGGCATTCCGGTAGCTGCCTCTCCGTCTTCCGAGGAAGCTACCAGAGACGCGGCGATCATCTGCACGGCGACCACGTCCAGCCAGCCGGTTATCGACGGCGAGAGCATTTCTCCCGGAACGCACATCAACGCCATCGGCGCGAATCACATGAAGAAGCGTGAACTGGACGCCGGCAACGGTGGCCGAGTGCAGCCGCATCTACGTGGATTCGATCGAACAATCGCGACTGGAAGCTGGGGACTTGGTATTGGGGTTCGCGGGACACGAAAAACGGTGGGACACGGTGCGGGAACTGTCGTCGTTGGTTTCAGGTATCTGCGCGGCCGCACGGACGATCCCAGATAACCCTGTTCAAGTCGAATGGAATCGCTGCCTGGGACTTGGCGGCTGCGGTCAGTGTGTACAGGTTGGCGCAGGAGCGCAAACTGGGCCGGACGTTGTCTTTTTGGCAGTCAGCCTAGAACGCGGCCTTCCCACGCGGACCAATCGCGATATTCTAGTTAAGACAACGCTCGACCATGAAGACTCTGCCCGATCACCTCCGCAAGGGAATGAAGCTGGTCATCATCGGATGCAATCCGACGGAGTCGTCGGTTAGGACCGGACATTATTATTCAGGCCGCGAGCAATCCGTTCTGGCCGATTCTGTACGACACCGGGGTGATTCCGGAGCCACTCGAATATCGCGACGACAAACGAATCATCGAGTTTGCGATTGGCTTGACGGATCTGGTAAAGCGGCCGACGCGCACGATTGAGGAACTGACGCGCGAAGACTATGCGGAAGGCGCATCGTGCTTTCGCAGAAGCTTGGCGAATACGTGCCGCAGGTGATCGCTTTCAACGGAAAAAACGTTTACGAGCAGTTCGCGCAGCGGCGCGCAAATCTTGGCCTGCAAAAGGAAATGCTGTACGGCGCCAGTGTTTACGTGTTGCCGGCCACTGATGCGCAGCACGCGCAAAAGTCCAAAGACCGCGTTTTTCATTTCCGCAAACTTGCCGCGCTCGTCAAAAAAATAGAAAATTCTCGAGACGCAAAACCGCTGTAAAGTTTACGGAGGTCATCGTGAGCGCTTCCCCCTCTGCCCCTGTGCCCGACGCCGTGCTGCTGGAAACCGTGGAAAACGGAATTGCCCGGCTGGTGATGAACCGGCCGGAAAAGTTGAATTCGTTGAACAGCGAATTGGCGACCGCACTGAATCAGGCGTTCGATCGAATCGGAAAAGACGAATCGATTCGTGTTGTCGTGCTCACCGGAGCGGGCCGCGCGTTCTGCGCCGGCGGAGATCTCGGCGTGATTGGCAAGGGCCGCGAAGCGCGCGACCACCGTCAACTGGAACCGATTCTGCGCGCCGGTATGGGAGCGGTGTTGCGGATGCGGCTGATCCCGCAGCCAGTGATTGCCGCAGTTAACGGAGCCGCGGCGGGTGCGGGCATGAACATTGCGCTTGCCGCGGATATTCGTATTGCCGCAGAAGAAGCGATGTTCGGACAGAATTTTTCAAAGGTCGGATTGTTTCCGGACTACGGCGGAACTTTCTTTTTGCCGCAACTGGTAGGGCCGTCGAAAGCTGCGGAACTTTTTTATACCGGCGACATGTTCGACGCCAAGACTGCGCTGGGATTGGGTTTGCTGAACCGCGTAGTACCGGGCGCGCAACTGGAAGCCGAAGTGAATAAGTTCGCGGCGAAACTCGCAGCCGGTCCGCCGATCGCCATGCGCGCTGTAAAGCAAACTCTTTTTGGCAGCGAAAAAGAGGCGCTGGGTAAAGCGCTGGAAGCGGAAGTGCAGCACCAGATGAGGTGCTTCGCATCGGAAGATTCCTTAGAAGGAATCCATGCTTTTTTTGAAAAGCGTGCGCCAAAGTTTGAAGGCCGCTAAGATATTTCTGGAGATTCCAACTGGATGAGTGATATCGAGGTCAGCGTTGCGGAGTTGCAGCGGCGTCGTGCGGCGGGAGACAAGCTCTTATTGGTGGATGTCCGCGAACAATGGGAGTGGGACGCGTGCCGAATCGAAGGCGCCAAGCTCGATTCCGATGCGTACCATCCCCGCGAATTTGCCGGCGCTCGACGGCGACGAAGACGTGATTTGTTACTGCCATCACGGTCAGCGCAGCTTGGATGTAGCCGCGTGGCTGCGCTCGCAGGGTGTAGAAAGCGCTCAATCACTCGCCGGCGGAATCGACCGCTGGTCGCTGGAAATTGATCCCACCGTTCCGCGATACTAGGTAAAACGCAGGCTGCGCTCGATGGTAGTTCATGGCTTGAGATCGCCTGCCTGCGCGTACGACCCCCGGAGACGCCATGCCGAAAATCAAATTGAAGTTTTATCAGAAACCTTCTTGCACCACATGCCGCAAGGCGAAAGCGTTTCTGGAGGATGAAGGCGCGGAACTGGAAACGCGGGATATGGACAAGCAACCACTCTCGGAAAAAGAACTGAACGAATTAATCGGCCAGCGGGACTACAAAACGTTCTTGAACACGCGCAACGAACTCTATCGCGAGCGTAACATGGGCGAGAGGCCTCCTTCGCAAGAAGAAGCGATTCGTTTGATGTCGAAGAATCCGAATCTCATCAGGCGGCCAGTGGTGGTGCGCGGCAAAGAGGTGGTGCTTGGTTTCGACGTGACCGAGTATCTGCGGCTCCTGCAGTAAGTCCTCGAGCCGTTTTTTTGAAGCTTTGGTTCCATCCAAATATTCCCGGGGAGAAGTAGCTTATGGATGTGAAGACGATTGGCGTGATCGGCGCAGGCACCATGGGACGGGGGATTGCTTATGCGGCGGCGCTCGGCGGCTACGAAACCATTCTGGAAGACGTGATGCCGGAAATGCTGGCAAAAGGCACTGCGTGGATTCGGCAGTCGCTTGAGGAAGGAGTGAAGCGCGGGAAAGTTCCCGCCGGCGATGCCGTAGCTGCACAATCGCGAATCACGACCGCCGTTTCCGTGGAAGACGCGTGCCGCGCGTCCGACTTCCTGATTGAAGCCGTACCTGAAGAGATGGAACTGAAGCTGGAGCTTTACACCTTGTTCGATAAATTTGCCCGTCCGAATGCGGTGCTGGCCAGCAACACCTCTTCACTATCGATCGCCGAAATGGCGGAGATGACGTATCGCCCCGAACTTTGCGTGGGCATGCACTTTTTTAATCCGGTGCCGAAGATGCGCTTGATCGAGGTCGTGCGGGCTCCGAAAACGTCCGATGCGACGATTGCCGCGTGCCGCGAAGTGGGAACACGCATGGGCAAGGAAGTTGTGGTGGTGAAGGAATCGCCGGGTTTCATCACCAGCCGCGTGAATGCGCTCATCGGCAATGAAGCGTTCGCAATGCTGGAAGCGGGACTGGCCTCTCCGGAAGACATCGATAAGGCTCTCAAGCTGGGGCTGAATCATCCAATGGGGCCGTTTGAAATGGTGGACCTGGTAGGCCTCGACGTGCGCCTGAGAATTCTCGAATATTTGCACGAAACGCTCGGCGAAAAATATCGCCCGAACGATTTGCTGAAGAAAGCTGGTCGCCGAAGGCCGCCTCGGCCGGAAGAGTGGTAGGGGAGTGTACGAGTACCCCGAAACGAAGTAGGTTCAATTGCTGGCTCGGTAATGCCTGAGAAATTGTCGTGCCGAAATTATCGTATTCCCCTCCAATAGCGAGCTGTGATACAGCGATCTAGTTACATTGATTGTACGTAACCACAGTTAAACTGTGATGGCAAGTCGGCGTCGACCGGAGGTTCACAAATGAAACCATCTAGGGGGAAGCTGGAATCCGTCAAAAAACTGAAGCGCCTTACAACGGCCAGACCGGGTCCGCGATCAACTGCAGCCGCTTTTGCGCGCATTCAGTCTAGCCCGAAACGGCCGCTGGCCTTTGGCGCCAAGCCCGGAGCAGGAAAAAGAGCAAGGAAACTGGCAATGTCTTGCGTTTGCCATCATCCGAAAAGTATTCACGCGCGGATGTACGCAAACCAGGAGTTGGGAACTCCCTGCAATTATCCCGGTTGCCGCTGCAAGGCGTACAAGTCGGCTTAGCGCCAAGCGGGGGCGGCGCTTGGTGCTGCGAGTTTGTTCAACACGCCAATGGCCTGACCATTTGCCGGATCGAGCCGCAGCGCGGACTCTGCATCGCTGCGAGCGGCGCTAATTTCCCCGCGTTGCAAGTGTATGACGGCACGATTTGACCACGCCCGGGAATAACCCGGCGCTTCTGCAATTTCACGGTTGAGCAATTGGAGCGCATCCTCGCTTCTGCCCGATTCCATCTGGATCGCCGCCAGGTTCACAAGAATATAGTCGTAGTTGATATTTTTTCGGTCGCTCATGCGCAGCGCCGTTTCCATCAGGCGCAACGCCTCGGCACGATTGCCAGTCCAAGATTCGAGCAACCCAAGTGATTCGATCGTATCCGGAAATTGTGGATAGATTTGCAGCGCAGTCTGAAACTCTTTCCGTGCCAGATCGAATTGCTTATTCAGCAGGTACGCGCCGCCCAGGTAGGAATGCATTTTTGCGCTGCCAGGCACCGCGCGCACGCCCGATTCGTACAACGTCAGATTATTTTTCCAATCGAGATTGCGGACGACGGCGCGCACTCCGAACGTCGCCGCGGCCACCGCCAAAAGTGCAATTGCGGCATTGCGCTGCTTGGCTTCGATCGAACTCCATAGGAGTGCCAGCAGCAAACAGAAACCAGCCGACGGCAAGTAAGCCAAGCGCTCGCCCATGATGGTTCCTGTTACCGTCAGAATATTCGCCGTCGCCGCGAATCCGGCGAAGTAGATTGCGCCAGCGATGATGTATCCGGCTTTGCGTTTCCAGACGGACCAACACCAGGCAGCAAACACGCCCAAAGTAGCTAGCAGCCAGGGGATGGTGTGGCGTAGATCGGCGTACAACCGGATCTCATCGAATGAGTAGTCGCAGGAAAGCGTGGCGGGATAAATTTGTAACCCCACGTATTTCCACGCGATGCGTATCGCGTTCAGAATTCTCCACTTGACCGGCAACAGGCTAAGCGGATTGTCGAGCATCGAAATATCCGCCGGTCCAAAGTGACTGCCTTGTGCCGCGCGCAGCGCCAACAGATACAACAAGACTGTAGCTGCAAGCGCGGCGTACACCGGCCAGCGCTTCATTTTCCCGCGCGCGTAATCTCCAGCAACTACGATCGGTAGGAAGGCCACGGCCGATTCTTTTGACAGCAAAGCCAATGCGAAGCAGAGCACCGCGAAGATCGGCCGGTTCCTTAAGTGCAACCACCATCCCGCAAATATAAAAGCGGCCGCCAGTAATTCGGAGCGGCCCACAATCCAGTCCACTGCTTCGGTGTGAATTGGAAGAACCGCGAAGAGCAGAGCCGCAACGAACGCGATGGTGTCCGCGCGCGGATTCACATCCATCGCAGTTCTCAATGCAAAGAAAAGCAAAAGAGTTGCGGCAGCATGCAAAGCGAGGTTAAACAGGTGATAACCAAGCGGGCGGTCACGATTCAGCTGCAAGTTTGCCGCGAAGGTGGCAAAAGTGAACGGCCGATAGACATTCGTAGCTGCGTTTGCGTGAAAGAAGCCAGGAATCGAGGGTGCAGTGACCTGAGGATTGCGGAAAATATACAACTCATCGTCCATGACAAAACTGTTCAGCAGGGAATTGCCGTATACGATCAACACTACCGCGAGCAGAATTCCGATTTTTATGCGCTGGTTCATAGACGCGAAGATGGCCGCCCGTTGCCGCAGTCAAATGAGTGTACGTCTATTATGAATCGGCGAGGTATGAGCCGGGCGCATGGCAACAGCTCAGGTTGACCAGAAGACAACCTGTCTTTAGGTTCTCGCGTGCGATCTTTACAGCGCGATTGGTTTCTTACGGTTGTTTTTTAAGGTGCGGCCGGCCGTCGTCCGGCGGAGGCGTCTTGGCTGGCTGCGCGTCATTAGTCTTTGTTGCTGCAGCTTGCGTTCCGCCTTCAGCAAACGGCTTCTTCAGATAGCGGTCCGCGGTTTCCTGAGCGCCACCGGTGTTGTCGTTGGTCTGTTTCGCTTTGCTGTATTCATTCACGGCGCGTTCGCGCTGGCCCAGCATGTCAAAAATCATGCCCAGATAGAGGTGGCCCCAGACCTCGGTCCATTTTTCCGCCGGTTCAGGTACGGACTGCAATGATTCTCGAAACGCGTTGGCCGCCGCCTGGTAATTTTTCTGATAGAAGAACGCTTCACCCATTCGGAAATTGGCAAGCGGGCGCCCCGGCTGGATGCTCAGCGCTTTTTGATATTGCTGGATCGCGTCGTAGTAGCGGCCAGTCTCCGCGAGTTCTTCACCGCGTGCAATGGCCGCACGCGCACGCAAACCGGAGTTTCCTTTCAGCACCAGGTTGTTCGGGTCGATCCTGATGCCGCCGGGCTTCGGCCTTCCAAAAGTTTCTACGGTGAACGTCGATTCCGTCCCAACGACATCCACCGTCTTTAGCTCGGGATTTCCTTCCGTCTCAATTCGCAGTTGCACCGGCATGGAAAATGTGTCCAGCGGCTGCATGATCTTGCCGACTACGCGAAAGCCCTTCGGCGTTCGATAGACCACAAATTCCAGCTTGAAATCCGGCACTCCCGTCGAGTTCAGCCACTGCGCGAAAAATCCTGCGAGGTTCGGTGGATCCTGCCCCGGCTTCATTGCGGCTTGCGTTTGTTGGATGGCGATCTGTTCGAATTCGGCGTCGGTGGCATTTTTACCGGCATACGTCGCGTAAAAGGTATGCAGCAGCGATCTGAAGGCCACGTCGCCCATTTGCGCGCGCAGCATGTGGAACAGCATCGCGCCTTTATTCATCACTACCGAGCGGTAGTCGCTGGTGAAGGGGACCAGTCGCGCACTCTGTGAAATCGGGGCGGCTTCTTCGTTCATCAAAGCGCCGACGGCAAAATCATCGATGGCTCGCAGTCCGGCTTCTTTACCGGCGTTCTGTTCCGCGTATAACGCTTCTGAATAGCGCGCGAGGCCGTCGCGTGATCCACACATCGCCGCGCGTTGCCGCCAGCACCCGATTGCCCCACCACTGCGCCGCCACCAGCCTGGCGATTACCCGATCGTTAATTCTGGCGTCCCAGGCGCGTTTCGAAAGCAGCACCAGCCCCGGTCCAGAGAATTCGCGAAGTCCGCCGTCGGGAATCTGCATCACGGTGATCGACGGCTCTGCCGGCAGCGCTCCAAACAAATCGGAAAACGCGTTGATGGAACGAGCAACCGAGTTGGCGAAGTCGCCATGATTTGCAGTAGCGGTCGGCGGAGCGTACACGCTTACGCTCACGCCTTCGGCTTGCTTGGTGGTCAGTTTGAGCGCACCCGCGACAAACGAACCGTTTGGTTCAGCTTGCGTGCATTCAAAAACGTACAGCAGCCGTCCGCCTTCGGCCGCAGAACTGCGCCGCAACCGGCGTTGGCGAAAGCGATTTGCCCGTCCCTGCGACGGCGAATGTGTCCGGGACGTTCAGGCGAAATGTTCCGGTGTAGCGATTCGTGGGATATGCGGTTAGCGGAAACCAGCGAGCTGGCAGCAGCAGGTATGCTCCGTCTTTGTAAATTGAAGCCAGGCGGACGCCGGGGACCGGGCTGTTGTCTTCATTGGCCATTGGTCCCGCGTAGGTGAAGATCAGCGAAACCAGCGAATTCGCGGCAACCGCCGAAGGCAGGTTCACATTGAGAAGCAGCGGATTGCTGTTGTCGCGCTCAAATGGCAGCGCCTTGCCAGCGGTGCTTTTGATTTCGGTGACATTCAGGTTCGGATGCAGTTCAACGCGCACAATGCTGGAAACTTCGTTCGCGCGAAAATCCACTTTGGCAGTGGCGCTAAGTGTTTGCCCCGCGGGATCGATCGCCGCGGTTACGTCGTAATGCTCGGCAAGGAAAGTTTCCTTCGCAACATCTTGCGCCAGCGCCGCGGCGGGAAGCAGCAACGAGATGTGAGTATCAGACGGCTGGACAGGCGGGAAGCGTTGGAGAGCAAGGCCATCGGTTCAGTTTCCTTTGGAAGCGACCGCGCGACTCGTTTGCCAGCGTCCGGGCGACCATATGACTACCTATATAGGATAGCAGCGGCTCAAGAAGCGTTGCCAGACGGCTTGCCAAGCAACTCGGCGATGGCGTCGGCGGCGCGCTCCACGGCTCCGGGCGGTCCCAGTTTACGGCGAACCTCGGCCAAATCCGCGCGCATGGCGGCGGCGGCAGTCAGGATCGCGCAGCAAGCCCTAGTAGTCTGGGCGGCGACTTTATCCGGCGTGAAATCTTTTTGAATGAGTTCGGGAATGACTTCGCGGCCCGAGATCAGATTCACCATGCTGAAGTATTTGGTCCGCACCAGCGGCTTGGCCAAAAGCGCCGTAAGCGGGGTGACTCGATAGACCACCACCATCGGCGCGTCGAGCAGCGCCGCTTCTACCGTGGCTGTACCGCTGGAAACAATGCTGGCGGTGGCATGCGCCAGCGCATCGTAGGTTTGACCTTCGACGATTCGGAAATCGAGATTGCTGGCCCAACCTTGCCGTAGCGACTCGCCTCGGCCCGGCGCTGCCGCGATCACGAACTGCACCGGCATCGCCGTTTGAATCTTGACGCACGCCTCTCGCAGCAGCCCCAGATGGCGCGCTGATTTCGGAGCTGCGGCTGCCCGGAAGAATTGTAACCAGCGGTTTTGCCGGATTCCGAGGCCGTGCCGCACGAAGAATCGCTTCGCGGCTCTGCGAGGCAGCCACGTTGCCAACCAGAGGGTGTCCGATGAATTTCACCGGCACGCCTGCGTCGCCAAAAAACTTTTCCTCGAATGGAAAGATACACAGTGCCAGCGCGAAACGGCGGCGCACGATGCGTACTCGCCACGGCCGCCAGGCCCAGAATTGCGGGCAGATGTAGTAAACATTTCGGACGCCGAGCGGCTTCAATTTCCGCGCAAGTCGCAAATGAAAGCCGGGAAAGTCTGTGAGAATTGCGAGTTCCGGCTTTCGCGCGCGAGCCGCATTCACCAAGCTGCGCATGGCGCGAACCAGTTGCGGGAAGGTGCGCGAGGATTTCGGTAATTCCCAGCACAGATACTTCGGAGTAATCGGTGATGACGTCCACCCCGCCGGCTCGCATCTGATCGCCGCCCATGCCGAAAATTTTGGCAATCGGCGCGAGCCTTGCAACGCCACGGCCAGCTTTGCGGCATACATATCGCCGCTTGCTTCGCCCGCGGACAAAAGGATTTGCGTGGGCGGGCATGGTGGGCGAAGTTTCGCTCAGTCGGTCGCGGGCAACGGAGCGGGGAAGGACGGCAGTCTCGGCGGGACCATTGGCGTCCTGCGGAAGATGCAGCTCCTGCTCTTTGTATTGAAGCTGGTACAGCCGGTAGTAAATGCCGCGTTGCGCCAGAAGCTCCTGGTGCGCGCCCTGTTCGCGCAGCCGGCCCTTGTGGAATACCAGAATGCGATCTGCGTATTGAATCGTGCTCAGGCGATGCGCGATCACCAGCGCCGTGCGGCCGGTCAAGCAGCTTGTCCAGCGCTTCGCGGATCAGCAGCTCGGTCTTGGTGTCCACGCTCGAAGTGGCTTCATCGAGAATCAGAAAGCGCGGATTGTGCGCCAGCGCTCGCGCAAAATTGATCAGTTGCCGCTGGCCGACGGAAAGCGTCGAGCCGCGCTCGTTCACCGGAGTGGCGATTCCTTCAGGCAGCGAGTGGATAAAATCGCCCAGTCCGATCTTCGTCGATCGCGCGCTCCACGTCCTCACGCGAGATGCCGGGCGTGCCCAGTCGGATATTCGATTCGATGGTGCCAGTGAAAAGGAATGGATCCTGCAGCACGATCCCGAAATGGCGCCGCAAGTCCTGCAAATCGAGCAGCCGAATGTCCACGCCATCCAGCAGGATCTGGCCGCGCTGAATGTCGTAGAAACGCAGCAGCAGGGAAATGAGCGTGGTCTTGCCCGCCCCGGTGTGGCCGACGATAGCGAACGTCTGCCCCGGCGCAAGATCTGGAAGGACACGTCGCGCAGCACCCAGTCTTCATCCGCCGGCTCCGCCACATTGCGATAGCTGAACCACACATTGCGGAACTCGATTTCGCCGCGCGGCCGCCGTCAGGCGCTGCGCGTTGTTCGGCCGACTCGATCGTGATCGGTTCATCGAGCAGCTTGAAAATGCGTTCGCTGGCCGCCATCGCCGACTGCAGAATGTTGAATTTTTCGCTCAAGTCCTGAATCGGCCGGAAGAATCGCTGCGCGTACATCGTGAATGCGGTCAGCACGCCCAGCGTCAGTGCGCCGCGCAGAATGCGGCAACCCGCCGGCCCAGAAAATCAGCGCAATCGTCGCAAAGCTCAGAAATTCCACGGCGGGATAGAACAGCGCGTACGCCAGAATCGCATCGCGCCACGCCAGCATGTTGTCTTTGTTCCGCTTGTTCGAATTCCGGCAACCGCTTTTGTCTCGCGGTTGAAAAGCTGCACCACGCTCATTCCGGAGATGTATTCCTGCAGGAATGCATTGATGCGCGCGATGGCCGTACGAATCTTGCGGTTCGCTTCGCGCACGTAATGCCGAAAAATAAACGTGACAATCAGAATCAGCGGCAACACCGCCAGCGTGGCCAGCGCCAGCCGCCAGTCTATCTAGAACAGCAGCCCGGCCATCACTACCAGCAGGAACAAATCGTTAATCATGGTGACCACGCCGGCCGCAAACAAATCGTTCAGCGCGTCCACGTCCGTGGTCACGCGCGTCACCAGCCGCCCGACCGGATTGTGGTCGAAGAAGCTCATCGGCAGCCGCTGCAGGTGGCCAAAAATTCCGTTCCGCATGTCGTACATGGTCTGCTGCCCGACGCGCTGCATGATGCGGATCTGGGCGTATTGCGCGAGAAAATCGAACAGCAAGACGAAGCAAATAAATTACGCGACAGCAGCAGAATTCCGCGCCACGCCGTCTGTTTCGTTGATGGCGCTTTTCATCCGCCGGAACGAAGTAGCGGTCGATCGCGCGCTGAAATATCAACGGCGGCGCAAGCTCCAGCGGCGTCACCACCAGCTGCCAGCGCCAGCGCCAGCACTACCCACCACTTGTACGGCGCCATGTACTGCAGCAGCCGCCGCATCAGCCGCGAGTCGTACGCTTTTCCTAGCGCCTCTTCTTCGTGCGGATTGGTCTTTTTTTCGTGTGCTCATGCCCGTTCTAGTTCTTCTTCCAGCAGTTGCTTGTGATACAGGTCGGCGTAATAACCGCCCGCCGCCAGCAATTCCTCATGCGTTCCGCGCTCGGCAATTTGCCCGCCCAGCAGCACCACAATCTGGTCCGCATCGCGCACCGTCGACGTCCGGTGCGAAATCAAAATCGTCGTGCGGCCCGCCATAATCGTTTTCAGCCGGCTAAGAATGTGTTCTTCCGTCTGCGTGTCCACGCTTGACAGCGCATCATCCAGAATCAGAATCCGCGGATCGCGAACCACCGCGCGCGCAATCGCGGTCCGCTGCTTTTGTCCGCCGGAAAGCGTAATGCCCGCGTTCTCCGACCATCGTTTCGTAGCGTCTTCGGAAAGTCCTGAATGTCGCCTTCGAGATTCGGCAATGTCGGCCGCTTCGCGCACCTGTCGCCTCGGTGAACTCCGGCAATCCAAACGCATATATTCCCGCCAATGCGTCTCGCCGAACAGATACGTATCCTGCGGCACGAATCCGATCGATCCGCGCAGCGAAGCCAGCGGCCATTCGCGCAGCGGCTTTCCATCCAGATAAAGTTGCCCGGGCGGCGCTTCCCACAACCGTGCAATCAGCGCGGCCAACGTCGTCTTTCCGCTTCCCGTCGGTCCAACAATCGCCAGCGTCGATCCCGCCGGAATCTTCAAATCGATATTGCTGCAAGACTGGAAGAGACTCGGCTGTGCTCGCTCCGTTGGCGTTCCCATTGGATTTCGCTTTGGCCTTGGCATCATTTCCCGCCAGCGAAGTCGGATACGGAACGTCAGATCCGCGAAATTCGATTTCGCCGGCAGGCTTTCGTTCCGGCGGCAATCTTCGCGTTCGAATCATCGATATCGGGCGTGGCCGATCAAAATGTAGCTCAGTCGCCCCATCGAAGCCGCGCCGCGCTGAAAAATATTCGTTACCCAGCCCAGCGCGATCATCGGCCACACCAGCAGCGTCAGATACGCATTGAACGAAATCAGCGCGCCCAGCGAAATCTGCCCGCGCAGAAATTGATGCCCGCCCTGCCACAGCACAATCAGGAATGTCGTCCCGATCAGCGCCTGCAGCGACGGCATGAACATAGCTCCAGGTGCGAATCAGTTTGATGTTGCGCGAAACGTATTCGCGGTTCGGCTCGTCGAATGCCTCGCATTCTCCGCATTTTCCTGCGCGTAAGCACGCACCACCCGCACGCCCGACAGATTTTCCTGCACGCGCGCGGTCAGCGTCGCCAGCGCTGCCTGAATCTTTTCGTAAAGATCGTGAATCGTCTTGCCGAAACACGCACACCACCATCGCCACGACCGGCGCCGGCAGCAGTACCCACAGCGTCAGCGAAGGCGACAGCGCCACCATCACCGCAATGGCAAAGATCATGGTCACGATCGTCGTCGCGCTGTACATGATTCCCGGCCCCAGCACCATGCGCACCGCGTTCAAATCGTTCGTCGCGCGCGACATCAGTTCGCCAGTGCGGTTCCGCACATAAAATTCCGGCTCCAGGAGCAGCAGCCGTTTCAGCAAATCATTGCGAATATCGAATTCAATGTCCCGCGAAACACCAATCAATATCCAGCGGGCCAGTAAATGACAGCAGTCCTTTGATCCCCACGCACACAATCACGATCAAACAATAAATTCCCAGTGTGCGGCGGCTGCTCGGCGCGTAGAACGGAATCGAGCGGCTCAGCGCGGAACCCGTCAGCCCGGGAACGATGCGCGCGGTCGTGCGTCGTTGTGACGAATGTTCAAACGGAACCGGATTGCCAGCCAGCGTGTCGGTCATCACATCCGGTTGCCAGCGGCAATGACGTTGCCGATAATTCCCATCAGCAGTACGCCCAGCAGCCCGAGCACGATTCCGCCAGGTATAGCTCCGCAAATACGGCATCAATCCGCTCAAATCTTTTTTGGGCGGACCCGCGTTCGCATTTGTCTTGTAGCCGACTGTGCTCACCGCAAGTTGCGACCTCGCCTTCGAAAGCGCCGGCGACTCCTCAGAGAATTCTCAAACGAGCGATCCAGCGATTGATACCGTTTTGTTTTCGGATTCCACCGCACCCGATAGGCAGCACATGTTTGTCGTCGGATGCCTTTTACCGGCGTCAAATACAGCGTCAAGCCTTTCGTTGCGATCCTGTTCGAACTGCAATGCGCCACCCGGTCACCGCTTCGATCGGCGTCATTCCCAGATAGCCTTTGGCGTTTTTCAAATGTTCATCGCCGCGGAAGAGTTCCTTCCAGTTTCCGTCGTCGTTTTCCGCAATCACCGCGCGCGTCACGATCGTTCCGGTAATGTTGTCCTTAGGAGTCTTCGGCACCACGTTCGCCGCCAGAACTTGCTGCTTCCCGGTCTTCGCCAGATCGCCGAACGCCAGTACCGTCGCTTCGCTGCCCAGCAATCCGTCCGCCGCGGACTGAATATCCGCAGGCACCGCGGGCTCGGCAGGCTTCGCCGCCACCGGTGCTTCATTTTTTGGTTCGGGAGTGGAACCGCAACCGCCCAGCAGTATCACCGAAAGAATCAGCGGGAGGGACTTATTCAGCAGGGACCTGGCGTTTCGCACTTGGGTCATCTTCCTTCCAGACGAACATCGTGTCGCATCGTGAGCAGCTTTTCGCATCTTCACGTCCCGCTCGCTCCGCAAATTGTCGCTAAAGGCTGGATGCCGCCAGCGTGATTTCCACCACTACGCCCGGCTTTCCGTCGCTCCCCACCGTGCACAGTACTTCCATCACTTGCGGCACATCGGGGCCCGCCCAATCAAAGGCGTAGTACAGCAATTCTAACCGCTGTCCGTCTCTCGTGCTAGGACTCCGCGAATCCGGCTCGCCGTAAAGTCGCTTGACGCGCCCAGCCGGACTTCCCAACCGCAATCCCTTGCCGGTCATCCAACTCGATGTGCTCCGCGCGGCATTGCTGCAATCATTTTTTTTTCCGCGTGCGAGATTCTTGGAGAGACGTACCAGTTGAACAATCCCTTTTTTGTCGTAATCGACGTTAAGTTGATCTTGCCAGCAGGTTTGCCAACTCGCAGAACTGCTATTCGGGTCATTTTGCTGCGGATTGCCGAGCAGTGCTTCGGCGCGCTTCACCGTGGTATGGCCCGGCAATAATCCCGCCAGTTTCCCTTCATTGTCGCGAACCGGCTGGCTATTTTGGGGGACTGCTTTTTGTTGCGCCGCCACGATGCTTGCACAGAGGAAGAACGTCAAACTAGCGCTGACCCAGAATCGCATCGAGCCGCGCCTCAAAATTTTCTTCTCCCTCGCTCCAAAGCTCGTTTCGCTCCACCGGCAATGCCCGCTCAATCGACTCAATCCAATTGAACAATTTTTGGATGTTCTCCCGCGTCTTTGCGGCATATTCCCGTTTGTTCGCGTCCACCGACATCCATTGCCGAAAGGTTTTCTCGATCGGATGGTCCGAGCTGTCGAACGGATTCGACGCCGCGCCCGGCGCTAGAATTCCCGCGTGCCCCGTGAAAAAATGTTCAAAGCCCAGGTCCACGCCAAAATTTCCTTCGCTCGCCGCCACTCCGTCGTCGTAGAGCGAGCCCCGGCAAAGCAATTCCAGCGGCTGCGGACCATTCACCCACTTCATCGCTTCCGTATCAAACGACCATAAGTCCCAGTTGGCCTCGATGATGTACGCCGTATCCTCGTCGATGTGCTGCGCCGCAATCGCCGCCACTTCTGGCGCTCCGAATGTTCCTTCACGCATATCCCACTCGGAAACCGGAGTTTCCGATAGATCAATCGCCTGCATTGTGAGTTGGTCAAAGCTGTTGCGCGCCGCCGAAAGCGGTACCGTCGCCAGAAATCGCACCAGTTGCGCGATCATCGTTTCCGTGCGCAAATTCGCGTGTCCAAATTCGCAGATATGCTCGGTTTGCCATGGAAAGGGAATTATACAGGCCGGCGACGAAACAAGAGGCGGAATAGCGGAGCGCAATGCGGGCTGAACCTCAGGCTCGGGCGCCAATGAGCGCCACGCACCCAGGCCCCAGAATGTTCTCGGCAAACGCTTAATTGAGGAAAAGGACTTCGGATTCGCTGGCCGGGCGGAGGCTGCTTCTAAATTCCGTGGTGATTTCCTGCAGGCGCTTCCGCAAAGACTCGCCCACATTGGCAAACACATTCGCGCAAGCCTCACGCAACCGCTCTTCCGCGCTGGCCGACATTCCGGAAACCACTTCGCGCGATTGATAATCCAGCTTCGATACTGTCGTCAGCAGCCAGGTATTCGAAACATTTTCCAGCCGTGTCTTGTAGTCGCCGGTCGCTTCATTGCTCAAATTCGTAATCGATCGCGCGCAGCTCATCCTGCTGTTTCTCCTGATCGCTTTCATCGAGTCCAGCAACGGTGTAAATCCTCCGTTGATTTTATGCTGCGCGTCTTGCACGCCGCGATCGAGAGCACTCGCCATCCGCGCCTGGAACCGTTGTAGAAAATTTTCCTGCTCGACCGTCAATTTGTGTGTCAGCTCCTCGCGCGTCGCTGCAAACTGGCGGTCGGACTCTCCCGCCGTCCGCTTCACGGTTTCCGCGAATCCATCCAGCTCCTGCCGCGCATGCCGCTGAATTTCATCCATGAACGCCGCAGTCGTGGTGTCTGCAGCTTCCGCAAACAAATCCCGCGCCCGGTCAAACGATTCGCGCACCACTTCGTTCATCTGGTTCTGCGTGTGGCCCACAAAGTTGCGGCTCGAATGATCCAGCTCGGCCGTAAACTCCGCCGAAACCTCGCCTGCCTTTTCGCGTAGCTGGTTCGCCGATTGATCCAAAACTTTTTCAGTCAGCGTGTTCAGTTGCGTCTGTACTTTTTTCTCGTACCATTCGGCGGTCTTGTAAATCTCTTCGCCCACCTGGTGCCGGATGTCTCCCGCTTTCGTTTCCAGTTCCGACAAATTGCGCCCAATCACGCCCTGCGAAGCCTCGTGCAATAACTGTTCGATTCCGCCGAGATTTTCCCGGAAACGTGCCAGCGATTCCGCAAACGCGTCATCCGCCGAATTCCGGATCCGGTCTTGCTGCAGGGTCATCGCCGCATCCAGCAGCGAGCGTCCGCCGGCCATCCGGTGAATCGCCTCATTCGTTTGCCCGATGTGCGGATCCATCAGCTCGCGAATCTGCTCGTCGAATTTGTTCACCGCATCCTGGCTGGCTTCCGCAAACGATTTATGAATCCGCGAATTCAGGTCTTCGAACAGCGATTCGCTGCGCCGGTGCAGTTCGTTGCGGTGCAGCGTCAGCACATCGTCCAGTTGTGATTGAAAACTTTCCAGAGCCAGTTGCTGCGTCGTGCCCAGGCGCGAAGAATATTGATCGAGCATTGCCGCCGTTTCGTTCGCCCGCTTGACCATCGCTTCCATCTGGCCGGAATGCTCTTGCAGATCGCTGCGTAACCCGTTGCTCAATTCGCCGATGCGCTGTTCGGTTTCCGCAACAATTCCGGTCGCCGCATCGCGCAACGCCGCCACCCGCTCTTGCACTTCGCCCTTTACAGTCTGCTCAATCTGCGAACGCAACTCTTCCGCGCTCTGCGTGGTGGAAGTGCTCACGCCTTCTTTCAGTTGCGCTACAGCTGCTTCCGCAAACTCTTGTATTTGCGTGCGCGCCGTATTCGACTTGCGCCGTCAAGCGCTCCTGCAAATCGCTGTCGCGCCGTCTCAATCGAACTCGTCAGTTGCTGTTGTGCCGCACCCGCCGTCGCGCTTAGCCTCTCGTGCTGCGCTCCCAGCGATTCTTCATGCTCTTTGCGCCTGACTCTCCAACACCGCTGAGGTTACCGAAGCGTGTTCCGCGATGCGCCGTTCCACATCCTGCGATTGCGCTACGATGCGCCGAGCCAGTTCTTCCGCTTCGCCGCAGAGTTGCTGCACGTTTTCGGTGACTCCCGCAACGTGCTGCTCCTGCAAGACTCTCTGCTCCGCTCCGGCTTTTGAAATGGACGCCGCCAGTTCCTGCGTCAATTGCTCCAGATGCGGCGCCAGCCATTTCGGCAATTCTTCTTGCAGCGCCTTCGCCGCTGCCGAATGTACTGCTTTGCTCCGCGTTTCGCTTTCGCTCTGGATTCGCCCGATGGCATCGGCGGTTTCTATCGCCACTTCTTTTCTCGCCGCCGCAAACTTTTGTTCCCACTGCTCGGCCGAGGTTCGATGTTCCGCCGTTACTGCTTGTACCGCGGCTTCGCGCGCCGCTGCGTTGATCTGCTGTTTCGCGTCCGCAATCAGCCGGGCTACTTGCCTTGCCAGTTGCAGCGAAGCGTCAGTCGTACTCGAAGGCGGTGGCATCAGGTGTAGCGTGTCGGTTCCGCTAGCGGCTGGTATGTGCGGCACAATTGTTGGCCCACTCATCGGCCACTCGCTGATGCCGTTGGTCCGGTTGCCTGACCTTCATGCTCGCAATCACCGAAGGTGCGTCCACGAATTTTTCCGCCGCCGGTAGCAGACTTTCTTCTTCGCTCGGTCCTGGCCCGTGGCTTCTCATCGTTGCCGGGGGAACAAAGCTTGACCAATCCTCCGGCGGAAACCCGATCCCCCACACGTTTCCCGGCATCTCCAGTTCCAGCGCTACTTGAAAAAGTTGCCGCACCGTGCGCGGCCGTTGGATCCACGCCACGCGCCCGCGAACATGCCTCGGCGGTTGGCCCGTTTCCGGGTGCGGGATCTCCAGCGTCACCCACATATTTTTCAGAACGTAATGTTTCGATTGATAGCGGCAACCGTGGCAGTTGATGATCAGGCTGGACGTGCGCTCGACAAACGGCCGGCCCAGTGCGTCCACGCCGGTCACCACCAGTGGAACCGCCTGCACGATTCGCGAGCTACGTCGCTTGCGTAGTTCTTCGCTTGCATTGATTGCGTTTTCTGGCGCCATTTCCATCCGATTCACCGCTTCGCGATCGTCTGTACTCTCGTCGGCACGCTCTTCGCCAAACTGGTTCATGTCCGACGCCCGTCTCTCTTTAATTCTTTCGGCTATCTGGCCCGTTTGCTTCTACTTACCGCCGTCCGCTTTTTTCAGCGTTTGACGCCGGTCGCGTCCGCTTCCCGCTCAGGAAATCCCATGCCTCTTTTGCTACCCAGATTGGACCAACCAGCAAATAGATTGGACCCTGGAAAAACGCCGGATGATTGCCTTCCAGCTTGTGACCCAGGAACAGTAGCAGCCAGCCACCGACAAATACCGCGCCGCCCAAAATCCACTTCGTAAAAAGAAGCAACACGATTCCGGCAAAAATCAGCGGTATTCCGATTCCATGACAAAGCTTGTTCCATCCCGAACTATGTTCGCGGTCGTACTGCTCCATGTAGTGCGCCAATCCGGGCATAGCGCACCTCCTTGCAACGGGACATTTAGCGCGGGCTTATCTTGCAGAATGGTGACTGTATAACGAAAAAACTGAAATGGCTAGATTAGCCTAGGAGTACTACCTCAACCGGCCAGTACCAACATTTTCCGTCCTGGCCCTCTTATCACTTTTCCTTCTGCACCGAGTCTCTGTGCCTTGGCGGCAATCCTCTCCTGCCTTTACAGCTCCCGCCGCCCTTCCATCGCCTTCATCATCGTCACTTCGTCCGCGTACTCCAAGTCCGCGCCCACCGGTATCCCCACGCCGATTCGCGATACCCGCACTCCCAACGGCTTCAATAGCTTTGAAAGATACATCGCCGTAGCTTCACCCTCTGCCGTCGGATTGGTGGCCATAATAATCTCTTCCACCGTTCCGCCCTTTAACCGCTCAATCAGCGGCTTGATTCTCAATTGCTCCGGCCCCCGGCCCTGCAGCGGCGCCAGCGACCCTCCTAGCACGTGGTACATCCCGTTGTAGGTACGCGTCTTCTCGATTGCCAAAATGTTGTGCGCTTCTTCCACCACGCAGATGGTGCGCTTGTTCCGGTTTGCCCCGGTGCAATAGAGGCAGGGGTCCGCATCCGTGATATTCCCGCAAACGGAGCATTCGCGAATCTTCTCTTTGGCGTCTCGAATTGCATCCGCCAGCGCGAGAGCGTCTTCCGGGGATTGCCGCAGGAGATGAAACGCCAGCCGCTGAGCGGTCTTTTGGCCGATCCCAGGCAAGTGTTTTAGTTCATCGATGAGTCGTTCAACAGGAGCAGCAAAATCAGGCATGTCCTCTGTGTAGCACACCCGCCCACAGCTTCGCAAACCTGCTCGAATTGCTCTGATTCTTGGCTAATTGCTAGTGAACGGACATTTCGCTCGCCGAGGAGCCAAATCCATCTATTGACGCTCAATGCTATGATAGTAATTAGGCAAATGCTGAGAAGCGGTACAACTCTCCATCGGCCGAACGTATTCCGGTGCTCGGACCCAACGCCTGGTTGGGCGCATCCCGGAAAAGCTCTAAGTCCGTTAAAATGAATGCCCACAAGATCGCCATTTTTTAGTCTCTTGGAATGATACTTACAGACATTGCGGTGAGGTCGCCCCCCTCGTTCGTGCCGCTCGCACCCAGCCGTGTCACCCGAAACACACTCGTCTGAACGTGAACCTTGTAAGTGCTTTCCTTTCAACCTCCAGGACTCGGAGCTTCAGGTGCATTTCTCCAGGGTTGTATTCAAGAGGATCCCAAAAATGTTTACCGATAACCGCTTCCTGCACCAGACCCAGGCGTCAGAAGGCGATGTGAAATCCATCAGCGTGGATTCGGCCTTGGTCGCTATCGGCTGTGCACTGCTCCTGTACGCCATTTCCTGGCTTTCCGGCTGCGGTACAGCTCCCACACCGAAGCAACACGGCGGCAAGAAACTCACGAGCCCCACCGGGCACTCGCTCCAGGCACTTGAGGAAAAAGAGGAAAAAGCCGTGACGCCAATTTCAGGCCGCCGGTTGACTGTCGAGAAGATGGCCCAGCGTGCCGCCACCTCGCTGCAGTTCTCAAACGAGGAATTCGGCGTCGCGCTCGACGCGCCGAGAGGATACATGCTGAAAGAAGGCGATCTCTCCGAAATGGATCGCGGCCTCGGCTATCTCGGCCCGATTCCCATGCACTTCAGCGTGCCCAACGGAATCCGGCTGGTCACAGTCGAGCCCCCAGTGGGCGTCCACATGGGAAGCGACTTCGTGAACGAATTTTTCACCCTAAGCGCGCAGTACGGGGAAACGGAAGCATCTTGCGTGTTCCTGAATATTCCAGCCGAGCGGAGGGGCGAGGCGATTACTAGAACGGTTGACGGGTTTGCATTTCGCGGCTTTGCAGAATCTTCCGCGGCCAGCTTGCATCAATACACCGGACGCTACCTTCACGCCTATACGAACGATACCTGCTACGAAATCGGCTACGGTGTCGCCACCATCGGTCTTGCAGGGGGCGCCCACCTGAAGAAAATAGATCCCGCCGCCGAACTGCAAAAGCTCGAAAAAATTCTCGACACGGTTCACATCAATCCGCCGGAGTTCGAGCGAAACTCGGCTACCGACTAAGTGAGCACGAAAGTGAAGCACGGCGAAATTTATCGACAGTTCTTCGTGGTGCAGCCACTCTTGGCTGCACGATTTTTGTTAAAAAATAAAGTTGAATTAACGCGCCGCGTTCAAGCGATCGCGAGACGCAATTCGGAGATGATCTGAAGTTGAGAGCAAAATTCGATATGTAAGACGCGCCGCGGCAAATCGCTCTCGGATTTGGAGGACGCGTGAATCACCAGAGGACGCATCGCAATCACCCCGCCGCTGCCAACGGTGCACGGAATGGGAGCGACGTGCGACGCGTGTCGCTGAACTTCGCTATCCGTAAAAACTCCATTGCGATGCGTGCCGGGCAAGACTCGCAACGGGCCGTTCGATGCAGTGGAGTCATCCAGGTGCACCCGCAAGGCCAGTACTTGTTCGAGAGCTTCCTTCGGAGCGTGAGCGTAGAGAATGCCGCCTTTCTTGGACCATGGTCCCCACCCAACGATTTCTTTTTTCTCGATCAATGGAAGCGCTGTGTCCTGATGCCATGCCACGAACCAGTTCGAGGTCGGAGTTTTGTCAAACAAAGTGGCGCGAAAGGGAACTGCGCCATTGCCTAGCACGGCGCGAGCAATCTGCGAAAGTTGCGCGGTGTTTGCGAGCGACCGGACGGCGGGATGCGACAGAACGTGGCGGGCGCCGGCCCGGCTGCGCTTCAGACTAGCAATCGAAAGTTCCGCTCCCAGCCGGGAAATTTCTGTGGAAGAAAAAATGTCGGGGAAGTATGCGTACCCGTTCGCTTCCATGAAATCGCGAGCCAAGCCCCGGAATTGCTGCGGATGCAAAACTTCCTACTAGAACAGGCCGGGGATTTTCATGCCGGGCATGCCGGGGATGCTGCCGGTCAGGGATTTCATTTGCGTGGCGAGTTCGTCGTCGACGCGGCGCGAAGCTTCGTTCACCGCGGCGCGAATCAAATCCTGCAACATTTCCTGATCTTTCGATGCGAAAATTTCCGGTTCAATGCGCACTTCCAGAATTTGCTTCTGGCCGTTCATTTTTACGGCGACCATGCCGCCGCCGGCTGAAGCTTCAACCGCAACCGAGTTCACCTGTTGCTGCAGGTCTTCCTGAACCTGCCGCAAGCGGGAAAGCATCTGTTGAAGGGCATTGACTTCCATCACGAAACCTCTTCGCGCCGCTTCACTTCGGAAATCTTTCCTCCGAAGCGTTGCAACATCGAGCGCACCATCGGATCGCGTTCAAACTTATCGCGCAATTCCTGGGTGCCAACCGCCGCGCGCGACGAATTCGCGGCCGTCGCTGCAACTGCTTCTATCCTAGCACATACGCGCACCGGGCGATTTAGTACCTTGGCCGATGCTACGCGGATTTTTTCCAGTGAGTCACGTCCTTCAATCATTTCTGCGAAAGGACGCTTCTCCGTTGCAAAATAAATTCGCAACTCCGCGCCTTCCAGTTCCCAACGGTGCCCGTGCTCCAGAAGTTCGCCTAGAAATTTCTGCTGTGTTTGGATCACAGCGCGAATTTCTCTGACCTGGTCGTCGGAAAGTCCACTGGCGGCAGGCGGCGCCGCGGAATCATTCGCGTCCACAGTTGCGAGCTCAGATTTGCCTGAGAAAGATTTTTCTTCGGTGGCTAGCGGATACGGTTGTTCGGAATTTGCCGGCGGAACGAACGCCTTCTCCATTGCTGGAGCTACGGCCACTGCGGCAGGGTTGGAACTGGCTCTGGCAGTGTCACTGGCAGGTTTGCTCCACGCCGGAGACGCGAAAGAAGAAGTCCGAGAAAGTTTCGGCGTGGTTGCCGGCGACGCAGCGCCCAACGGGGAAAATGATGGTGCATATGATGGCGAAGAAATTGGCGCAGAAAATGTAGCGCTGGTGTTCGCGGCGGCCGCAGTCGCCGTTTCGTTTTTGGACGACCACGCTGGTTTGGCGGCAGGGGTTGGCGAAGCGCTCGCGCGTTGAGCTGAACTGGTGGCAGTTGCGCCCTTTCCGTTGGCGCCGCCGAGTTCGGATAACAATTCTTCGAGAGGCGCGAGTCGGCCAGCGTGAATCAACCGCAACAATCCCATTTCCAGGTGCACGCGCGGGTCGGGCTTGCGGCGCAGATCGTCGTCGGTCTGCAAAAGAATATTGAAGAAGCGTGTGAGGTCTTCTTCGCTGAATTGCGCGGCGGCTTTGGCCAACGCGGGACGTTGATCGGGAGTGGCCGCGATCAATTCCGAATCCGCTCCGCTGACGCGAGCGATCAAAAGATTGCGCACGTGGCGAATCGCTTCGCGGCAAAAATGCTGCAGGTTGCGGCCTTCCTTTTGGAAAGTGTGAACCAGTCCAAGGGCACGGTCCGCGGATCCGGTAGCGATGGCTTCGACAAGTTCGTTCAGGGAATCTTCGGGAACGACGCCGAGCAATTCGCGAACTTCCTTGTCGGGAATTTTGTCGCCGCAATACGCACGGGCCTGTTCGAGCAACGAAAGGGAATCGCGCATGCTGCCTTCCGCCATGCGCGCGATGACCGCAACGGCGCCGTCCGCGATCTCCAGATTTTCTTCCGTCGCGATGTACTTGATGCGGTCAGCGATTTCATTGAAGGTGAGCGCGCGAAAATGAAAATGCTGCGAGCGGGAGCGAATGGTGTCTTCGAGATTTTCCGGTTCGGTCGTCGCCATTACGAAGATGACGCGGTCAGGCGGTTCCTCCAGCGTCTTCAGCAAAGCGTTCGACGCTTCGCCGGTGAGCATGTGCGCTTCGTCGAGAATTACGACTTTGCTGCGCGATGCGGCCGGAGCATAGCGAACCATTTCGCGCAGTTCGCGAATCTGGTCGATGCCGCGATTGGAGGCGGCGTCAATTTCGATGACGTCGAGAGAATTTCCCGCGGCGATTTCCTTGCAGGAATCGCAAACGCCGCACGGTTCGGCAGTGGGGCCGTTCACGCAGTTCATGGCCTTGGCCAGGATGCGGGCCGCGGTGGTTTTGCCGACACCGCGCGCGCCGGAAAAAATGTACGCGTGCGCGACACGATTGAGCTTGATGGCGTTGGCCAGAGTTCCAGTGACGTGTTCTTGCCCGACGAGATCCTTAAAAGTTTGCGGCCGCCACTTTCGCGCGATGACCTGATAGCTCATGAAGGAGAGTGTTGCACGACGCAACGATTCAGAAAAGTTTTAAGTTTATTTTTTGGTTTGTCTTTTTTTGAAAGGAATTGACAAGGAGTCGGTTCGTAGATTTTCAAGGTGATGCGAGTTGAAGCTGTGAGAGGTGACGGCGGAGCGTCGGATGTTACCGGTGCGAGGAACTTCGGGTGATCTGGGGCACACGAGGTGATCCCGGTACCGTTGCTCCCTTCCGGGCCTGGCGGGGTTCGCGGGACCTCGTTGCACAGAGCCCGAAGTTCCACGCTCCGGCAGTCGTTCAACACGACTGCTGCAAAAATTGTAGCACACGAGAACCAAGCGGCAATTCCAGTGAGGGGAGTTGCGACCAGTTGAGCAATCGCGATCGAAGAAACGCGCGTGCGAGAGAATGCAGCAGGGAACGGGATGCAATTGCGGTCGTGGTCGATTCCGAGGCTGCTGCGGCGCGCCCGGAGCTGGCATTGCCGATGCGAAACATTTGCGAAAGTGCGTGATTCGAAAATCGAAATGGAGTACGCTACACATGGATGGAGTTCCTCCCCATCCACCCGACGATTGCCGCAGCTTTCGTTGGGTCCGCGCGCCAGCGCCGCACGACGAGGCGTCGCCTCGGTGCCCCTCCACGTTACGGAGACTGTGCCTGCATCTTCGCAGGCAGGAGGATTCATGAAAATTGCAGCACGATGCATTTCCGTAGTGATGATTTTGTCGTTAGCAGCTTCGATGGCGTATGCCGAGCCACGCACAGTGGCGCAAGGCACGCAGATTCATTTGAAACTTTTGACTGATATCAACACCGCCACGGCGAGGAATGGCGACTCATTTATGGCCGTGACCACAGAGCAAGTTATGCTGGGCGATCAGATTCTGCTTCCCGCGGGCACGCGAATTCGCGGCATCATCAGCAGCATTTATCCGGCTCGCCACTTTCCGCTGTTCAAAGGCGAGGCCTTTATGAATTTGTCGTTCAAGTCGATCGAGATCGACAGCCGATTGATTCCCGCGCAGATGAGCATTCTGGAATTGCAGAAACCATCCGAGAATAATGAAGGAACCCGCCGCAAGGATATCAACATCACGGAAGGGCAGATGCTGCAGGAAAAGCACGACGTGAAGGGCGACATCATCGCGGGAACCATCGGAGGTGGCGGCGGATTGTTGATTGGCAAGATAGCGAGTCACATGGCTGCCGGCTTCGGGATCGGACTTGCGGGAAGCGCGATTTACGTAGTGCAACGCAAGGGCCGGGAAGTGAAGCTACCGGCTGATACGGGAATGCTGGTGCGCCTGGACAGCAACGTGACGCTGCCCGCGGTCAGCGCGAGTACTGAAGTCGGTTCGACCAGCACCAGCCGCTGACAAAGAACCAACTAGTATTTGCGGACAAAAAATTAGCCGCGCGAAAAGTCTTTCGACTGTTCGCGCGGCTTTTTATCTTTTTTGCATCGAGTGGGGGGGAGAAGAGAGATTTCTCACCTCGCGGACTTCGTTCGGATGATGAACACGCGTCTTCGCGTGCCAATTCGTCACAAAGCGCCGAAATTACTTCTTCGGGTAGTTGGGATCGTCCTTCACTTCGAGGATTTGCTTGGTGTGGCGTTCGCTGTGCGCGCCGATCAGTAGAATCCATTCGTAGCCGTCAATCTTCGGCGCGTTCGGACCCATGGGGCCGTCCACCGCGTGACCGCGAAGGTCGGGCGTGTTCTTCACAAAGTCTTCGGTGATTGCGCGGCTTTCGACGAAGTGTTTGACGGAGCCTTCGGGCGAGCCGTAACGGTTGGTAGGCTTGATGGGTTCCGGCGCTTGAGCTTTATTGGTGCGGTCGGGAACGTGTTCAAGGATTCCTGCGTCGATGGCGGCGGTATCGCGACCCGGTGCGGCCGGAGCTTTCATCACGTTGTTCTTGTCCAAATCACGAATGAAATCTTCCGCGGCTGCGATGTGCTCCATACATTCCGCGATGGACCATTTTTCGGGAGCGGCTTTGAAGTTCCATTGCGCTCCGGACAAGCCTTTCACCGCGTCGAGAACTTCTGCTTTGCTTTTTTCGAGCAGAGCTATCGCTTTGTCCTTATCGGCCTGAGTAATGTCCTGCGCGCGGACAGTAGGTGCGGCGAAGCCCGTCGCCGAACAGATTGTTACCGCGCTGATTGCTGCTCCCAACCATTTCCGTCGATTCATCTTGCTCTCCCTTTATTGCGCGATTCGGTTCGAGCGAATCAGGTTCGCGACGGCTGGTCGTGAACGATTTGCATGAGCGATTTCGCGTGAACTACTGGATGTTCGATTGAAGGCTTCACCGGCGTCCGGCTGCGGCGGCCCGCGCCGCACTCTCCTCGGGCGTCAGATCTTCCGTGTGCCTGGCAATATACCAGTGATTGCCCCAGGCGTCTTGAAGCGAACCCGCACGGTCGCCGTAAAACGCGTCGTCCATGGGCTGAAGTATTTTTGCACCGGCGGAGACGGCCTGGTTGAAGGCGGTGTCGCAGTCTTCTAGGTAGTAGTGCAGAGCGACGGGCTTCGGTCCCCATTGGCCGTGAGCCTCGCTGATTTCGATGATGGTATCGCCGATTTTTGTTTTGGCGTGGCCGACAACGCCTTCCGGGTTGGCATATCTTTCCACGACTTGAGCGCCGTAAGACTTGGTGACGAAGTCCAGAAAGGAGGCGGCATCTTTCAGACTTAGGCCGGGATTGACATCGCGCAAGCCTGTCGGGCGATACGAGCTACCGGCGATGTGAGTTGCAATGTACCAATCGTTGCCGCAGGGATCTTGAATACCGCACTCGTGGTCGCCGTAGTCCATTTTTTTTGGTTCGTACAAAGACTTCGCACCGAATTGCAGAGCGCGTTGATAACTGGCTTCCACATCCTGGGCATAGTAATGCAAGGCAGCGGGCATCAGGGGCCACGACGAGCCGCCGGGATCACCCATTTCGATTACGGAATCGCCGACGCGAGTTGCGGCGTGGACGATTTCGCGGCCGGGGGCGGTGTGGCGGAGGATTTCCTGAGCGGCAAAGGCGTCGCGCAAGAAATCGAGAAGTTTGTCGACGTCGCGATTTACGAGATAAGGCATGACGCTGTGGTAGCCGTCGGGAATGGCGCTCGTAGCTTTGGTCATTGGAGATTCTCCTGCACGCGAAATTCGAAGATACGCCATTGTTGCGCGGTATCTGCAAATCCGTATTGTAAAAATTTGACCTGAGCGAGTGGCTAAACAATCGGCAGGTGATTGCGGTTTCCGTAAAAGCCGCGGTGGTCGCGAAGATACTTAGAGGGATTAATGCCGGAAAAATTGCGGAAATCGTGAATGAAATGAGCTTGATCGTAATAGCCGCAATCGGCTGCGACGTCGCTCCAGCGGACCGGCTTTCCGATGGTGATTTTTTCCAGGACGGATTGGAACCGGCGCACGCGGCAGAAAAGTTTGGGCGATATGCCGACATGCTGCTTGAAAAGTTCGATGAACCGGCGAGCGCTGAAGCCGGTTTTGTCGG
Source organism: uncultured Acidobacteriota bacterium (assembly GCA_963781385.1). GTDB lineage: Bacteria > Acidobacteriota > Terriglobia > Acidiferrales > UBA7541 > Acidiferrum. The sequence continues at coordinate 511,419 of CAWAFN010000003.1, forward strand.
CGACTTGCGCGATTCTTGAGGTCGCAGGCTGCGCGAGGAAGTTCGTGACCGCGTATTCAACGACGGGCTGAGGCTCGAACATTCCGGCGGCACGTTCGAGAAGCGCGAGTTCGACAATGCGAAGCTTTTCAGTGGCGGTTGGCGCGGAGAGAACCCGTTCGCGCAGTTCAAATGCGAGACGTCCCCACAAATCGTCGAGGCCGACGTGCTGGTTGTGGAGTTCGTCGCTGGGGAGTTTCAGGAAGGGGCTAGCGCCGGCGGGGCGAAAGGAAACGCCAAGGACACAAGTCTGTTCGTCGGTGTCGATGGCAAAAGACTTGGTGCGCGGACCGCTGACGGAAACTCCGTTGAAGGTCTGCATTTTCCGAAGGTCGTCGGGATCGTAGAGTCGAGTCTGGTTTTCGGCGAGATTGATAACTAGGGAGACGCAACCATCGGGCATGAGGCGTTCTTTGCGGTGCGGCTGCGGGGCGCTTTCGTAATACCAAATCAATTCCACGAAGCGGGAAAGAGGAGGTCCCGGCCTGACGAGCTTGTGAGGCATGACTTGCAAAGTGTACCGCGCTGTGGAAAAGAATAAAGTCAATTTTGCGCAGACCTGTGGCGGCGATTCGTTTGAGAAGTTTTGCAAATTCTAAGTATCAGTTCTTTCGATTGACGCTATTCCTGCCCTCGCGTTACCCTTTTCCCGCATGATTTCATGTCGTCCGCTCGGCTACACACCTCAAGCATTTACGCCAAATTTCTTCGAGGAGATTCATGTCCACCGACTTGCGTAATTTTCTGTCGCTCTCATACGACGAACTCGAGCAACTGAACCTGAAGGCGAAGGAGCAGCGCAAGAATCGCGTTGCGCCGCACAAGATCCAGGAAGACCGCATCAAGTATTTGACCGACGAAAAGCGAATCAAAGCAGTGACGGTATTGTTCAGCGACCTGGAAGGCCGGCTGCACATGCTGGACTACGACAAGAAGTTCCTGATCAAGAGCTGGGACAACCTGACGTTTGACGGTTCTTCAATCCGCGGTTTTACCGCGCAGCGGGAAAGCGATTTGCGGCTGGAGATGGATTGGGGCTCGTTTTATTGGGCGCCATCGGATTTTTTTGGTTCCGGTAAAGTGCTGGTGTTCGGCGAAGTGATTGACAAGGATGGTTCGCCGTATGCGGCGGACATTCGCGGATTGCTGAAGGGCTATGCGGAGTCGCTCTACAAAAAAGAGGGCTACACGCTGAACGCCGCGAACGAAATTGAAGGCTTCTTGTTTCAGGGAGTCGACGCGGAGCGGCATTACCACGAGACGCACAAGTTCGAGTACGTGAACACGGGCGGTTATTACCATTCGCTGCCGGGAGATTTGCTGCGCACGTTTATCGATACCAGCGCGGAAGTACAGCGGGCCATGGGCTTCCAGAACGAGAAGGATCACCCGGAAGTGGCGCCATCGCAGTTTGAAATTAATTACAGCTATGGCGAAGTCGTGGCGGCCGCGGATCAGATTCAACTTTACAAATTGATTTGCCGCCAGGTGGCGACGCGGATGGGATTGACGGCAAGCTTCCTGCCGAAGCCGGTGGTGGGCGTGAACGGAAACGGCATGCACACCAACGTTTCGATCTCGAAGGCGGGGAAAAATCTTTTCTGGGATCCGAAAGGCGAAGAGAAGTTGAGCAAGCTGGGATGGTCGTTCATTGACCGGATCTTGACGCACGCGAACGATATTTGCATCTTGCTCAATTCGAGCGTGAACGCGTACCGCCGGCTCGATCCACACTTTGAGGCGCCGAATCAGATCAAGGCATCGCCGGTGGATCGCGGCTCGATGATTCGTATTCCGATCGGGAACGAGAAGAGTTCGCGCGTGGAAGTACGGTCGGTCGCACCGGATGCGAATCCGTATTTGGTGATGTACTCCATCTTCAAGTCGGGATTGGACGGCGAAACGGCGAAGATCAAGAACTTGCGGCAAGCGGAGCGGTATTTGCCGGACAACGTCTACACGGCGCTGGAGAATTTTGAGAAGGCGTCATGGTCTTCGAAGTTGCTGGGTGCCGACGTGAAAGCCCGGTTTGCGGATTTGAAGCGGGCGTCGGCGGATCGTTGCCCGAGAGCGCTGGGGACGTTCGTGAAGGCGCCGGAAGTGCAGTATCACCACGAGGTGTACAACCAGTTCCTGTGGAACTTGTTCTAGCAGCTGGTTGAAGTACGGGTCTTGAAGAACAGCGGTACGCGAAGGGCACGGTGATCACGTGCCCTTTTTATTTGCACGGAAACGAAAAATCATGCGCCGAAAGGTGTGAGGGGCGCGCGGAGGTGATTCCGGCGTGGCCGGGTGAAGGATCTGACAGGGGGATAGCGGGTTCGCTATGGATGTTAGTTGTTGTCTGGTCAGGTTCTCGCTCGTTTCGCTAGACGGAAAATGCAGTAGGCAATGCAGCGAAAGTGCCAAGGAACGGCAGAAATAATGGCAAGCGAATCAGGGGGATAAGTGAAGGGGGAGACGAGGCTGAACGGGTGCCATGTTGGAACAGGGCAAGTCCAGGCTTGGAATTTTCGCCGAGCAAGCCTGACGTAGGATCAGCATTCACTAAGGGTTTTCTTGAGAATGCTTGGCGTTATTGCTGCGGGTCGACCTGGAGTTCGGATAAAACTTTTCGAATCTGGTTGGCTTCGACGATGCGGTGTCCGGTGCCGCGCTTGGCAGCGAGAAGCAGGGCCTGGCCAAGTTCCTCGGTGGTGGAGATGGAGTTGGGTAAGAGTTTTCGGAATATTGTGAGAAACGGCCCGGCAAGTTTGTAGAGAAGGCGATAGGTGGAGGTTCGCGATTCGATGCCGTGGAGGGGTTGAATGAAGCCGGGACGGAAAACATAAACAGCGCGAAACGGCATGGCGAGCAGGGCGGTTTCAGCTTGGCCCTTTAGGCGAGCCCACATGACTCGGCTGCGTCCGGTGCTGTCGGCTCCGGCTCCGGAAACGAACACAAACGAGCTATGTGGATTCATTTTCAAAAGAGTTTTTGCGGCAGAGACAGGAAAACCGTAAGTGACGCGGGTGTAGACATCCTCGGGAGTGCCGGTTGAAGTGATGCCGATCGAGAAGATGCAGCCGTCGATGTTCGCGAGCTGATTTTCGATGAGAGAGAAATCAAGAAAATCCGAATGGACGATTTCGCGAAGTTGTTGCGGACGCGACGGCGAAGGAGTGCGCGCGACCGAGACGACTTCCGTGACTTCGGGATCGCGGAGGCACTCGCGCAGGACGCCTCGTCCGACCATTCCGGTGGCACCAAAAATCACAATTCGCATGAAGGCCTCAGTTTGCCGGCAGCGAGCAATTCCATCTTCCACCAAAACAGGCGTTTTTTGCTAAGATGCCTGACATGAATCGACGCACCTTATTGCAAACACTTTCCACCGCGGCTTTGGTACCAGCCGCAAATTTACTCTCTAACACGAGCACTGCGGCCGAGGCGCTTCCGGACTCGACCATGGTATATGAACTGAGGATTTACCATTGCTATGAGGGCAAGCTTCCGGATTTGCTGAAGCGCTTTCGGGAGCACACGACGAAACTGTTCGAGAAGCATGGCATGAAGAACGTGGCGTACTGGGTGCCGGTGGACGAGCCGCAGAAATCGAATATGCTGATTTATGTGATTGCGCATCCGGGCAGGGAAGCAGCGGCGACGAACTGGAAAGCGTTTCAAGACGATCCGGAATGGCAAACGGTGCGGAATGCATCGGAAGCGAACGGCAAGATTGTGGAAAAAGTTGATTCGACGTTCATGGCGTTGACGGATTTCTCGCCGGCGTTGAAATAGTACTGGGCAGGAAGTGTAAAGCGCCCTGGCATTGGCTTGGCGCGCACTCTGGTCTGGAAGATCAGGCTTAGTAGTCCGACAAAAATTATGCCCGAACTAAATTCTGAAACTTTGGTGGTTGGATTTATCTGGTACGTGGCATTTCTATTTTCCACGACCTGCCACGAAGCCTCGCACGCTCTGGTGGCGAAGCTGGGCGGAGACGATACCGCCGAGCGTGGCGGGCAGGTGACGTTGAATCCGATTCCGCACATTCGCCGCGAACCGTGGGGAATGGTGGTTATTCCCATTCTTGCTTTTTTATTTGCGCGAACCATGATCGGCTGGGCAAGCGCACCGTTCGATCCGGAATGGGAGCGGCGTTACCCGCGGCGCGCAGCAATCATGGCGTTAGCGGGACCGGCGGCGAATTTTACTTTGATGCTGATTGCCGCGATTCTGATTCGAGTGGGGAGTGAATTGGGGTGGTTTCATCCCAGCGCGGGTGGACAGGAAAACCTATTCGGCTATGTGCTGTGGGTGTTCTTCATGCTGAATTTGCTGTTGGGGGTATTCAATCTCTTGCCCGTCCCACCATTGGACGGCAGCGCCGGAATCATGATTTTCATGAATAAGGAAAGTTCGCACCGGTATCTAGATTGGTTGCGAACAACGCCATACCGGAGTCTGGGTTTAATTGCGGCGATTCTGGCGTTCCGTTATTTGTATGGTCCGGTGCAGGCATTTGCCACACAGTTTTTCCTGTTCCAAAAATTCTGGTAGCAGCGCGAACACATGGGGGTTTCGCGGTGCGCCAGATTTGCAACGCTCCACTGCATTGGTTTCGCGCGATGACAGCGCGCTTCGTTGTTCTAGCTGCAAATCCTGAACTTTCAATCAGATGATGGTTGCGGCACCGGAGAAATACCCGACGTATGCGGTGGAAGTTTCGGGGTGCGACCAGAACGAAGATTTTTTCGTAGAAGAGACGGATCTTTTCTGGGGTCAGGAATCTGTTCGCGAGCAGCATTCCAGGAGTGCTCTCAATGCGCAAAAGAAACCGACTGCGAGCGACGTAAGTGCTGGGAATCGGAAAACCAGTCTATACCGCTATTTAAAGCAGGATGGATACGTCCAGGCGGCGATCGCTCGAACGGAGAGCGCTCCAGGGAATTCAGATTCCGTATTCGGAATCCGGCCAGCGCGGCTGCGCGAATAGAGCGCCATCGACACCAAGCGTCTGGCCACTAACGAATGAGGCATTTTCACTGAGAAGAAATTCGACGGCAGCTGCTACGTCTTCCGGAGTACCAATCCTGCGAAGCGGCGTCAACCGTGCCCAGGAAGCGGCAAAGTCGGCAAGTTCGGCTTTGGTGCGCTCGGTGTCGATGGCACCGGGTGCGACGCAATTCACGCGAATTCCAAAGGGGCCAAGTTCGAGCGCGGCGGATTTCGTCAACATCTCAATGCCACCTTTGCTGGCGGTGTAACTGGAAAGATTTGGAAAGGGAACCTTGTTGCAACCGGAACCGATGTTCACGATGGCGCCTGAGCGCCGCTCCTTCATGTGGCGTCCTGCACGCTGGGTGCAGAGGAAGCAGCCCTTCAGATTTGTTGCAATGACGCGGTCCCACTCTGATTCGCTGGCATCGAGCAAGGGCTTGAAAACCTGGACACCAGCATTGTTCACGAGAGCATCGAGGCGGCCGAACGATGAGAGAACAGTTTTGAACATGGCATCAACGTCGCTCACAACCGCGACGTCGGCATAGACGGCGATGACTTGGCCGCCATTTTTCTGGAGTTCCTGTGCGAGGCGCTGAGCGGCGGGCGCGTCCAACTTGTAATTGATTGCGACGTCGTAACCGGCGGCCGCCAGCCGAGTGGCTATCACTTTGCCGATGCCGGAGTTCGCTCCGGTAACGAGTGCTACGGGCCGCGAAGTCATTAGAAGAAATTCTCCCGAAATTCTAGAAACAGCGCGAAGGGCTGATACTAGCCCAAGCTGGTTCTGGTGGGAAGCGAAGGCGGAAGAATATTTCTGAAGTTGCGCGGTGGCAAAGGCGAGAACGGCGCGAGTCTTTCGATGTATGGGCAAAATGAACGAAACAACGGTATGCACCGGAAGGAGAAAGGATTCCGGTGCATACGCGTCGCCACGGAGCAGAATCGTCGAAAAGCTAGAGCAGCTTGATCGAGGAAACTTTCAAGGTGTCGCCCTGCAAGTCGCCGGAGACGTCCACACGAAGGTGATCTTTCTTGTCAGAAGCCTTGAGCGCTTCGGTGATTTTGGTATTGCCTTCGGCATCGAATTTCACGAACTTCTTGTCGGAAGTAACGATCCCAAAACCGCTGGCGGCGCACTTCAATGCGCAGGCGCGGGTATGCGAATCGGGATCAGCGGCAACTTTGCTGGAACAATTGATATCAACCACGGCTACGTCTTTGTAAGTTTCCGTGGCGGCGAATGCGGGAAGAACCGCCAGAGATAACAACGCGAAGAGTGAAGCGAGTTTTTTCATTACATCCTCCGAGCGAGATTTGTTTGGTTCAGCGAACTACTGCAAAAAATGGCTATGCAGCGATTGTTCTTGTGCCGTGGGTCGGATTGCCGTGCTGTTCTCGAGCCAACGACAGTTGCCACAATGCGAAGGCGCCAATCGCGATTTCAACGTCGCGCATGGCAAGGTCATAAAACATGCCGAGGGTGAGCAGATTTATGGCTATGCCGATCAGCCAGAGCATGACGATGAAACTGCCGATTTTCGTCCAACGGCTAAGGACGACAATTCCGGCGGCGATTTCCACGACGCCTACGATATGCATGAACGTCGTGGCACTGACCGGCACTACCTTGGTAGCCAAAGGACTGAGATACATGGACCAGTCGGCGAGCTTGTTGAAATATTTGTCGACGCCGGTGATAATCGGACCGACACCGAGACCAATTTTCAGTGCCCACCAGGCCACCGTGGAGTGATTGTCGTAACCCGGCATATTTGCCTCCTGTACAAGAGAGGCGAGAGGACTTCAATCGATACAAAATTTATCGGGTGGCGCTTAGAAGCCCGCAGAGAGCCGGCCTGGAGTTCGGCGTAGCAGGGAAACTGTATCTCTTTCGACGCTCGCGCCTCTATTGAGATAGAGACATGTCAACAGGTCAGAACATAGAGAGAGCACGTTCCGAGGGCTGGAGCGACGAAGAGGTAGTCGAGCGTGTAAAAGCGGGCGATACGGCGCTTTATGAGATCGTGATGCGCCGCTACAACCAGCGACTGTACCGCGTGGCGCGAGCGATTCTTCATGACGACAATGAAGCAGAAGATGCGATGCAGGACGCATACCTACAGGCGTATCAGCACCTGAGCCAGTTTGAGAGACGGGCGCCATTTTCGGCATGGCTGACCCGCATTGCGGTGCATGCGGCGATTGCCCGGTTACGAACCAGGAACCGCAACTCGCAACTGGACGAAGTGGAACAGGAAGGTGAGTTTTCCATGAAAATGGCTGAGACGTCACCCAGTCCGGAAGAGAGCGCTTCAAGGGCCGAGCTTGGCCACTTGCTCGAAGACGCTTTGCTAGAGTTGCCCCGCCAATACCGGGCTGTCGTCATGCTGCGAGACGTGGAAGAAATGAGCACGTCCGAAGCAGCGGAAGTGCTGGAGCTTTCCGAAGACAACGTGAAGATTCGATTGCATCGCGGGCGAACCATGTTGCGCAATTGGCTGTGCGAGCGAGTGGGTGCAAACGCGCGAGAGGCGTTCCCGTTTATGGGAGTGCGTTGCGACCGGGTGGTACACGGCGTGCTACAGAAGGTGGCAGAGCTGCAGGAAAGTTGCGAAGGCGCGTCGTAAATCCCTAGAAGATTCAGCGATCAGCAGTGACGATGGCCATCGCGAACCCGTCATAACCTTTACTGCCGACGGTTTGCAAGGCAGTGGCGGCCAGCCGCGGTTCGGAGCGAAGCGCTTCGAACAATTTGCGCGCGCCCTGAACACTGGTGTCGGTACTATCGACTTCGATTACAGCGCCGTCTCTGACCACATTGTCGCAAATGATCAGCGTGCCTTTTCGCGAAAGCTTCATGGCCCATTTCAGGTACTCGGAATTGTTCGGCTTGTCAGCGTCGATAAAAATCAAATCGAAGGGCGCGATATTTTCCTTTTCGATCAGGGGAAGGGAATCGAGCGCGGCGCCAACGCGAAGATCGACTTTTCCCGACAGTCCGGCCCGAGAAATATTTTCGCGCGCGACGTCCGCGTGTTTCCGGCTGAATTCGAGCGTGATCAACTCGCCGTCTGGCGGCAGCGCGCGAGCAAGCCAGATTGTGCTGTAGCCGCCCAGTGTGCCAATTTCAAGAATTTTCTTGGCGCCGACCATTTGAGCGAAGAGTTGCAGAAGCTTGCCTTGATTTGGAGCTACGTCAATTGCAGGTAAGCCGGCTGCGGCGTTGGCCACAAGAGCGGTATCGAGGACAGGGTCAGATAGCGAAAGTTGCTCGGTGAAATATTTATCGACAGCCGTCCATTTTTCCTGCGAAGCATTTTCCTGGGGCATTGATCCTCACTATCTACAATCTATGGATGACCGCGATCCTGCCGCACGGAATTTTCCCGACGGACCGCCAAGCCAGCACAGAACGCTTACGGAGCGGTTTGCAGCGCGATCGAGACAAGCTTGTAAACCCAACGAGCCGGGCGATTGTCATCCGTGACGACGAGCTGGAATGGGCCGGTGTATTCAAGCGGCTTTCCGTTTAGCTTATCGGCGACGATAATCTGGCCGGCGTGAAAAGCAGGATCGACTTCGGGTAGCGAAAAAATCACGGAGTATCCGTCAGAACCCGTCGCGATGAGATAGCTGACCAGGGCTTCCTTATGCAAATCCTTGCCAAGCGGCGCGTTAACCATGGCCAAAAGCGTGGACAAAGGGACGCCTTCAAATGTCGCATCGGTGTTGAAATGCGCGTTGTGAACCTTGAGCGTGACGTGTGGGAGTTTGCGAAATTCAGAAGGAGGAATCGCTACAGGCTGGTGGTAGAGATCCGCCGTCAGGAGGAGCGCGTCTTTAGGATTGTCCACAGCCGGACCGCTGCCACCAGGTCCGATTCTGAGCATTACCGGTACCAATTGCGGCGAGGAGCTGTCACTGACAGGAGCCGAAATCTCAATTCGCTGCCGAAAATTGACGAAGCCCTGCGCAGTGACGAACAGGGCGTATGAACCGGGTTTCAGATCGAGCGCAAGTTGACCTGCGTTGTCGGTTTCAAGTTTAGAAGGTAAGTCGGCGGAGGGCACGAGCCGAATCTCGGCATGTGGAATTCCCGCACCACTGGGATCTTTGACGCTGATGTTGGTGCGCCCGGCAGACGGCTGTTGAGCGGGGGCGGAAATCGCGAGCAGTGCGACCAGGGTGGCAACGAATGACGCGGAGAATTTTGGAGAGCGCATGGGAGAAGGATACCGCTGACGAGCATGAGAGTCAGCAACGCTTACGGGCACGGGATTACTGCAACTTGGCGTATTCGGATTTCGCCGCGATGAGGACTGGGATGTCCGGATCGGCGTCTTTTCCAAAAAATGAAGAAGTCCTGATAAGCCACGCGAGCTTTGGCTTTATCGCACTGCAGCGCGCTTTTCACCGGAGTTGAGCAATCAAATTGCAGCTTTGTATTCGGATTTGCTTGTTCATCATATGGGAACAATGGCTGGCCGATAATATTTCGCAAGGCTCGGCCGGCCCTGATGAATTCCGCACAGCACCGTTGTGGGATCTCGGCCAGCGTCTATTTTTCTTGCATGACGGACGCGACTCCCGCCAACGGCGGTTTGGTGATAGCGATTCAAGACCATGCCAGTAACGGCTCGGAAGCGAATGCCGTGATTGGCTTGTAGCAGCAGGAACAGGATTTGTTGAATCTTCTGCGATCGCTCTGAAACACTGTACAAACTCTGACGGCCCGGCATCCGCTGAAAAGCAAAGATGCCGGGCCGCAGTTTTTCGCTTTGAGTTTTTTCTTTGGCTCAGGTCGCGACTGGAATGTCTTCGAGTCGAGTGAAAACCTGCAGCCCCCGTTCGCGCGCGATTTCAACGTCTTTGTCGGCGCCGTTGGATTTGCCGGGAATTCGCAAAACGGCATCGCATCGTTCGAGCAATCGATGTGCGACCGGATATTGAAATTCCACAAATATGGGATCGCCGACGTGCGTTGATCCGGCAGCGTGACTTAGAGGCAGTGCGAACCATTCACCGATAATCGGCAAATGGCCAGCACGATAAACGCCGAGGGCAGCTTCCTCTAGAGCGTGAAGATTTGCTGCAATTTTTAGCGGGTCGTCGCCCGTGCCGGAACGATACGGTCCGGAAATCATGATAATCAGCGGCTTGGTGGTCGAAGGCATTGGCTTCTTTCTTCTCGTTAAGCGGCTCTGGCTGGGTTGAGTCGGGTTACGGGAACATTTTCGCAAGCCAGAGTTCGCGACTCAATGGACTTTGCAATCCGCTCGGCGTCGCGACCGACGCCGGCAAGCGAAGCAGAAGACATTGCGTAGAGGAAATGCAGGCCGACGAAATAGAGTCCCGGATATTGGTTCACGATGCCGCGCTCGTGTTTTGGGCGGCCGTCCTTGTCGAAAATGGGAAGATCGATCCAGGAAAAACCGGGAGTGTATCCGGTGCACCAAATCACGTTCTTCGCATCGACTGTGCGTTCGTCATCGAGAAGTGGAAGCCCTTCGCGGGTTCCAATAACTTTTCCGACGCGCTTAATTCCGGCGGCGATCAGGTCTTTTGGCTTTACGCGCACCAGTGGCGCAGATCGCGACAGCATGGTTGGACGCACCTTGCGGCCGACGGGGGTGCTGACGGTCAATATGTGATGGCCGATGAAGCGGATAATGCGAAACAACAGGTGCCGTCCTAAGAAACTGTCAATTGGAAAAGGCACACTGCCGGATTCCTTACCCGACAGCCACGTTTGGTGGTTGCGAGAGAGTTCGATGGCGATATCGGCACCGGAGTTTCCCGAGCCCACGATGAGCACCGCGCCATCCTGAAGTTGCGACGGATTGCGATAGGCGTGCGCATGCAACTGAACGATGCCAGGATGGAGTGCTCGCGCAAAATCGGGAGTGCGCGGCAACTGATAGTTAGACATAGCGACAACCACGTTTTCGGCTTCGAACTCTTCACCGCCAGCAGTGACCACAAATCGATTCTTGCGCTTGCGAAGCAAATCGACTTTGCAACTGTGTTGTACTGGAAACCTGAAATGTTTCGCGTACGCCTCGAGATAGTTGGCCATTTCGTCTTTGGTCGGGGCCCAATTCTGATTGCCGGGGATTTCCATGCCAGGCAGCGCCGCGTGACGAGTGGGCATGAAGAGCCGGAGCGAATCCCAGCGATTTCGCCAGGAATCGCCGGTGCGGGCGTTTGCGTCGAGAATAAGGAAGGGAATCTTGCGCTTGGCCAAATGATAGCCGACCGCAAGTCCCGCCTGGCCGCCGCCGATCACGATGGTGTGAACGTTACTGGAAAAGGATTTTTTGTTCATGTGCGCCTCACTGAAAGTTGAATTTCTCTCAGGAGAGTACGGCTGGGAGAAAATTGCCGCATCGGACGAACTAACCATTTTCATTCGACGAAAGTCGTGGGTAGTTTTATGTAGCAGCCTCAGACCAGGCCGTGCTGAAAGGCGTAGGCCGTTGCCGCCGCTCGCGAGCTTAAATCCAACTTGTTGAAAATGTTGCTGATATGCCGAGCCACAGTCTTTTCGCTGATGTGAAGGCGGTTGGCCACTTCACGATTTGTAGCGCCGGAGGCGACAAGTTGAAGTACTTCGAGTTCGCGGTCAGTCAGGGGGTGGGCTGGATGCGAGGAATTGCCCGGAACATGGCCGGTGGAATTCGATAGGCAGTCGACGGCCGCCACATCGGGCAACGCGCCGAGCCGTTCGAAAACTTCGCGCGCAGCAGAGAGCTCGGACTTTGCGTATTCCTCGTTTCCAAGCTCTCTACAATTCCTTCCGATCAAAACACGAGCGCGTGCCGTCTCATACGGCGCATCGAGTTCGCGCCACACGTCGCAGGATTGCCGTAGCAGTTCCAGCGCTTGCTGTGGATCGCCCTCGGCGAGCAACACCGCTCCTGTAACCGAATTTGAAATAGCGGTGAGCGCCGGGGCACCATGGCGAGTCGCGATTGCATGCAACTCGTTCGCGTAGGCGCGCGCAGCGACGATATCCTTTCGCGCGAGCGCAATTTCCGCAGCAGCTTCAAGTGCATATGGCCTTCCGGCGATTCCGCGGACGTCATTCAAAACGAGGCTGATTGCGGCGTTGGCTGCTTCCAATTTTCCTTGCGCTAGCCGAAGCCGCGCGAGACCGGGCCGCGAAGTGCGCTCCCACTTCGCAGCTTCTTGATAAGCAGTTTCGGCTTCCGCGAAATTTCCTTGCAGGCGGTGAAGTTCTGCAGCCCGGTAGAACGAAGCACCGAGGAATTGCTTCGGAGCATCGTCGCTCAGCGTTCCGCGGACGCGGTTTGCTTCGATCATCGCTTCGGACCAGTTGCCCTGAAGCTGAAGCAACTCCGACCGGTGAATCAGGCAAGCCCCGCGATACACAAGTTTTTCCGGCTGCGACGCGCACCACGCATCAAGAGCGGCGGTCCATTCCCGCGCTCGCCGCATGTCAAACGAATCGCGGCAAGATTCAATCAAGCTGCAGTACACCTTGCCCGCAACGATAGGGCTGACTTCGCCGGAGCTGACTGCCACCATGGCCTCATCGAGCAGAGTACAACCTGCCGCAATTTCGCCGCGACGAACGAGCGCGCGGCCCTGCCCGTGCAGAGCAAGTGTGGCAAGGTCTTTGTCGCCGCAGCGCTCGCCGATGGCCGTCGCTTCGACGAACGCCTGGTAGGCGACTTCGGTTTCGCCCGAATAGAACGCCCGGATACCGCTCGGAATGAGCAAGTAGCCGTGTTCGGCGCACTCGTCAAGTCCTTCTAAGAGGCGACGACTCCGCGCTAGCCAGCCGTTAGACTGCGCGATGTCGCCGTTGAATTGGGCGATGTAGCCGAGCCAGAACGCGCATCGCGCGGCTCGCCGTAGATTTGATTCCGTTAGATATCGCTGGTGCGCCCGGGCGAGCGTTTCGATGCTCTCGGTGTCGCGTCCAATCAGATGCAAAGCAATCGAGAGGCCGAGCAGGTCGTCTGCCTTCAAGACCTGTTCCCGCTCTGCGGAACAGAGGTGGGAAACGGCGACGGACCACTGCTGTTTCTCGAGCGCTTTTCTGCCATTTGCAAGAGATTGCGGGTGCGACGGGTTCGATTTGGCTGCAGCAGAGCTTTTCATTGCACTTAAATACCTTACACAACCATTATTACGGTTCAGACGCAAAAGTTTATCACCTTCCAATTAGCCCTCGCGCTCGCATCTGCAGCCGAGACCGGATAAAATTTGCAAGTGACAGTTCTACATAGCTTTACAGGTAAAAGAATCCTGTGATACCCTGAATGAGTCGAAGATAAGAGGAAAAATTCAGGGGACGACGGAGAGGGCACTTGAGCGCACCGAAAGCAGCGTTGATCGAACAATTCCGGTCTCACGTAAAGGATACGGGCTCACCCGAGGTGCAAATTGCACTGCTGAGCGAGCGGATCAACTATCTGACTTCGCACCTCAAGAGCCACGTCAAGGACCATGCATCACGGCGGGGGTTGATCATGATGGTCAACAAGCGCCGGCGACTCTTGGACTATCTCAACCGCCGGGACCCGGATCGGTATCGCGAGATTGTGGATCGCCTCAGTTTGCGTAAGTAGCGGTTTGCAGAGTAAGACACCGCCAGCTACGCTAAAAGTGACAAATTCCAATCGAAAAATGTCAGGCAGCCGGCATTGGGCTGGACGTTTCGCTAGGAAACAGGCGAATTGTCTCATAGTGTGACCTTTTCGGGCTGCCATCGAAGCCTACCTCTGCTCAACGACAGAGCAAATTACTAGGGAATTAAACAATTGAAGGGCAGCAGGTCTAAGGGTTGGTAGGTAGAAACCGCGACCTCGAAGAAAATCTGCCCCGGTTCCGCCAGAGGCGGGACTAAAGGAATGAATCATGTCAGAAAATAATCATACGCCGGCGCCTTACCAGGTAACGGTAGAGGTCGGCGGAAGAGTGCTGACTCTCGAAACAGGAAAGATTGCAAAGCAGGCCAACGGAGCGATTGTCGCCAGGTACGGCGACACGGTGATTTTGAACACGGCTTGCATGTCCACAAAGCCGAATGACAGGGACTTTTTGCCGTTGACCGTGGACTATCGCGAAAATACGTACTCGGCCGGAAAAATTCCCGGAGGATTCTTCAAGAGAGAAGGCCGACCGACAGAAAAAGAAATTCTTACGTCCCGCCTGATCGACCGCCCGATGCGCCCCTTGTTTCCCGAATCCTGGCGCAATGAAACCCAGATCAACGCGATGGTCTTGTCCGCGGATAGCGATAACGATCCGGACGTAATCGCAGTCACCGGAGCGGCGGCAGCGGCATATTGCAGCGACCTGCCATTTCCGACGCCGATTGCGGCGGTCCGCGTTGGCCTCGTCAACGGACAATTAGTCGCCAACCCAACGGTTGCGGAACAGAAGACCAGCTTGATCAACATCGTGATCGCAGGTAGCGACGAAGCCATCATGATGGTGGAATCGGGCGCGCTGGAAGTTTCCGAAGAAACCGTAGTCGAAGCTCTGGAATTCGGCCATGCGCAGGTGAAGAAAATCGTGGCCGCGATCAGGGAATTGCATGCGCAATTGAAGCCGAAGAAAGTGGAAGTGGCTCCCTGGCCGTTTGATCAGAGTATCTATGACTCAATCAAGAAGACCTACGGCGCGGCGCTGAAAGATGCACTCGATACCGAAAAGCATCCGAAGAAGGAAAGCTACCAACTGATTGACGAGCTGAAGGCCAAGATCGTCGAAACTATTCCGGAAGAAGACGAAGAGAAGCTCACGCTAACGAAGCGCGCTTTTGATCGCCTGAAGGAAGATATCTTCCGCGACGAAATCCTGAACAACAAGCGCCGCCCCGATGGCCGCGCATTCGACAAAATTCGTAAGATCACTTGCGAAGTCGGTTTGCTGCCTCGCGTGCACGGATCGGCACTCTTCACCCGTGGCGAAACACAGGCACTCGCGACGCTTACGCTCGGCACCAAGGAAGATCAACAGCGCCTGGACCTGCTCTTCGCGCAGGATCAGCACAAGCGCTTCATGCTGCACTACAACTTTCCGCCATTTAGCGTTGGTGAAGTGAAGCCTGTGCGTGGGCCCGGTCGCCGCGAAATCGGTCACGGAGCGCTTGCTGAACGCGCGCTAGTCAGCTTGCTGCCGCCCGAAACGGAATTTCCTTACGCGATGCGTCTGGTCAGCGACATTCTTGAGTCCAACGGCTCGTCGTCTATGGCGACGGTCTGCGGCGGCTCGCTAGCAATGATGGATGCGGGCGTTCCGCTCAAGTCCCCCTGCGCGGGGATTGCGATGGGCTTGGTTGTCGGCGAAAAAGGCAAATACGCCGTGATGACCGACATCGCCGGCGCGGAGGATCACTACGGCGACATGGATTTCAAAGTTGCCGGAACGCGTCAGGGTGTTACCGCATTGCAGATGGACATCAAGGTCAGCGGCATCAGCATTCCGATGATGCGCGAAGCTTTGGCCCAGGCCAAGAAAGCGCGTCTGGAAATTTTGGACATCATGGACGCGACGTTAAGTACTGCGCGCACAGCAATTTCCGCGTACGCTCCGCGGCTCTTCAAGTTGTCGATTCCGACAGACAAGATCCGCGACTTGATCGGACCGGGCGGCAAAAAGATCAAGTCGATCATCGAAGCGACTGGCGTGAAGATTGACGTGCATGAAGACGGCACGGTGCACATCTTCGCGACCAGCGGCTCGGGCGGCGACGCGGCATTGCAGATGGTGCGCGACGTCACTGCGAGCGCGGAAATCGGCAAGACCTACCTCGGTAAAGTGGTTCGCCTTGCGGAATTCGGCGCATTCGTCGAACTTTTCCCGGGAACCGACGGCTTGCTGCACATCAGCGAAATCTCCGAACAGCGCATTCGCGACGTCCGCGATGAACTGAAGCTGGGCGACCAGGTGCTGGTCAAGGTGCTTTCGATCGAAGGCAACAAGGTGCGGCTATCGCGCAAGGCGCTGATCAAGGAAGCGCGCGAGAAGGCTCAGAAGAAAGACGGAGCAGGCGGAGCCGGCAACAGCGGTGGCAGCGAGCCAATCGGAAGCGAAGGTTCGACGTCGGCGGTTGCCGGCGAGTAACTCAGTTACATCGACTTGGAAAAAAGCCTTCCGGGAAACCGGAGGGCTTTTTTTTGATGACCCGCGATCGCGTGACGCTTGGGTTCGATATTCTGAAGTCTGTTACTCGGTCAAACTCATCGAGTGCCGCGCTGTAAATCCACTCAATAGGCCCGTGTTCGGTCCCCTATTGGCGCGAGAAATCACTAGGCTGAACTCCAATTCGTCCAGTATCGGAACTTCCATGCGGCATCGCCATGGCAGGGGACTGCCGGAAACTCAAACCTGCGGCAAGTTCGCGATCGAAAATAAGTTCTTAGTTCTTGCTGCAGGAGCCGGAATGGACAGCGTCGAGAGCGCCCCAGAGAGCGTTAAGCGCCTCTTTGGTCGAGGAGAGGATTTGCTCTTCGTTTCCGGAAGCGTTTTGCTCGAGCCAGTTGCGCCACGCGGCGCGGTGGGCCTTGTCCGCTTCTTCGTGAACCGAAAAATACGCTGTTTCTTTCGAATCGTTGATTCCGTAGAAGCGGTTGAGTCCTGCAATTTTTGTCGTCGCGATTTCCGGAACTTGCGCTTCGTAAGCGTAAAGTGCCGCAACCGCTTCCGGGACGGAGCGATTCGCGCAAATATCGCGGAAAGTGTGGACGACATTTTGCGTGCCGGGCAGGGAAGGCGAGGAGGTAATGTCTTCTTCGCTTACACCGAGTGCGGCAGCAAAGTCACGCCAGAGTTGCGGGTGCGACGCAGCGGGGTTTTCTTCTTCAGCGAGATTTTCCATGACGACCGGCTTCAACGTTTCGTCGGCGCGGCCGGCGAGCACGCGCAAATGCTTCGGAAACGCCTCGACGTGACGGTAGTACTGAGCGGCGTAGAGTTGCAACGACTCGCGTGACAATTTTCCTGCTTGCCAGTCCTGGTAGAAAGGATGATTCAGGAGATTCTTTTCGGCTATGGCGGCGTCAATCTTGTCGAGTAACTGTGTGTTGGACATGGCGAGAGGCCTTCCCAAGTAAAGTGTGGTGCAATGCGAATCGTTCGCGGAGCCGCAATGCGATGCAGGAAAGTGTAGCAGAGATCGCGGGTCGCACAAAAAAATAGACACCGCACTGCAGAGGATTACTTGGCCGAAGCGGCTTGCTTGGCGCCGTCCTCGCACGTCGCCTGCAGTTGGCCCTTCATGGCCGCGCACTTTTCAAAGGCGTCCCTCGCTTTGTCGTAATGCTGTGAATTAAGATTCGAGACGCCGAGTAGGTAGAAATTCGTGGGATCGTCGTTCGGACCAATGCTCACGGCTTGCTCGAGTTCCGCGATAGCCTTCGGGTAGTCTTGCCGATGGACGTAAACCAGGCCGATGCCGCTGTGCGCCATATTCAAGATTGAATTCTTTTGTGCCGTGAAATTTTCGTCCGTCATTTTCTCGGGCTTTTCGAGCGTTGGAACTCCGGCGATCGCGTTCTTTCCGTAGGTTTCCGCTTTCGCAAGTTGTGCCGCCGCATCAGGAGCGGAATCCTTTACCAGGCGCGAGAGCGACTGGCTGAGCACCGCCATGGTTCGAAAGTCCTTGGGGTTGAGCGCCAAGTCTTTCTCCCCGGCGGCGACTGCTTTGTCCACCGCTCCCTGCTGAATGTATGCGACAGTCAGAAATGCGTACACAAAAGGAGTGTAGTCGGTCGAAGGATACTTCTTTACAAAATCTTCCCCAGCCTGCGATTTGCGGATCAGGTCTTCGTTGGACAGTTTTTGAAAGCTGTTGAAGGCCTTGAACGCTTTTTCTTCGGCAGGCGTAGGCGGCTTAATAATCTCCAGTGAATTTTCCGGGTTGAGAGGAGAGGTGTCCCTACCAATGGTCGTGTTGGCTTTCCCGACCGAAGCTGCGGACGCAGCCGACGCTGCGCCGGCACCGCCACCCTGTGCATTCGCTCCCGCGCTTACCAAGAGCGAGCTGAGCGCGAATAGGACAATTCCTGTAGTGCGGTTCACAAGAGCCTCCGGCAAATTGGGGTGTCTATGAATTCGGACGTAATGACTGCGATAAAAGTTCCACACTTCGATTTGTACCACGCGGTTGCGGCGGATTCCAGCGAGCGAGGCGGCAGCTATGAGGCGGAAGCATGCACGCGCAAAATGTTTGCGCCGACCGCGCTCAGTTTTTCGACAATCCGCTCGTATCCGCGGTCAATGTGATAGACGCGTTCGATTGTGGTTTCGCCATTGGCGACCAGCGCTGCAAGCACCAGGCCGGCGCTTGCTCGCAGGTCTGAAGCCTGAACGGTCGTTCCGCTAAGTTCGGCTGGACCGCGCACCACGGCGCGGCGTCCGTCGACCGCGATGTGCGCGCCCATGCGAATCATCTCGCTGGCGTGCAGGTAGCGATTCTCAAAGATAGTTTCTGTGACTGTCGAAGTGCCTTCTGCCTGCGTAGCCAGCGCCATGTACTGCGCCTGCATGTCGGTCGCGAAGCCCGGGTATTCCTCCGTGGTAACGTCGGCAGCGGCCAACTTCTTCGCGCAGTGCACGCGAAGTTCCCCTGCGCCAACTTCTTCAACCGAAGCGCCCGTCTCGCGCAATTTGCCAATAACTGCGAGAAGATGCAGCGGATCGCAGTGGGTAAGCGTGAGGTCGCCGTTGGTGATGGCACCCGCAACCAGAAACGTGCCGGCTTCAATGCGATCCGGAATGACCGAGTGCTCGGCGCCGTGCAATGAACTGACGCCTTGAATCCGCAGGGTGTTCGATCCTTCTCCTTCAATCTTTGCTCCCATCTTGCGAA
This sequence comes from uncultured Acidobacteriota bacterium, assembly GCA_963781385.1. Classification (GTDB taxonomy): domain Bacteria; phylum Acidobacteriota; class Terriglobia; order Acidiferrales; family UBA7541; genus Acidiferrum. The sequence continues at coordinate 530,290 of CAWAFN010000003.1, forward strand.
GCAGCATGATCAGGTCCGTGACTTCCGGTTCACGCGCAGAATTCTCGAGAACGGTTTCGCCGTCGGCCAGCGCTGCCGCCATCAGAATATTTTCCGTTCCGGTGACCGTGATTCTTTCGAAGACAATGTGCGTACCTTTTAACCTGCCGCCCTGTGGGGCCCGGGCTTCGATGTATCCGTGCGAAGTGACAATCTCCGCCCCCATTTTTTCCAGCGCAATCAGGTGTAGATCAACGGGGCGGGCACCGATGGCGCAGCCGCCAGGAAGCGAGACGCGCGCAATTCCGGTGCGGGCGAGCGTCGGACCAAGAGTGAGGATTGACGCACGCATCGTTTTGACCAGCTCGTAAGGCGCCACGGCATCGCTGATGGTGTGCGCCTGGAACGCGTAGTCGGTTGCCGGGAATTCGTTCGTTGCGACGTTCACGCCCATGTAGGCGAGTAATTTGCCCATGGTAATGATGTCGCGAACCATTGGAACATTGTGAAGCGCGATGCGATCTGCAGTCAGCAGGGAAGCGGCCATCGCGGGCAATGCGGAATTTTTCGCTCCGCTGATCGAGACCGTGCCGTGAAGAGGCTTGCCGCCGGTAATGAGAAATTTATCCATGTTTGTATCGCGATGATTTCAAGCTTTTCGTCCGATAATCCTCTCCCAATGCTTTTCGCAGATTGCCGCTCGCGTTTTTCAGCAATTTTCGCGCAACGGCGGCATCGACTTGCTTCTTCAGCATCACCAGCGCAATTCGCAGATTGTGTCCCGATTTCCGCAAAGCGTGGCCCGCAGCAGACAAACTTTTGCCGCTCGCTTCAGCCAAAATTCGCAGTGACCGGTCCGAAAGCTTTTCGTTGGTGTCCACAAGGTCGATCATCAGGTTCTCATAGACATGTCCGAGCCGCACCATCACCGCGGTTGAGAGCATGTTGAGCACCATTTTTTGCGCCGTGCCGGCTTTCAGCCGCGTCGAGCCCGTTAGCACCTCCGGCCCAACTTCCGGCGCGATCAGAATTTTCGCAAATCGCGCCACCGGTATATCGCGATTCGCAGTTAGCGCGATCGTCGTCGCTTTCTGCGCACGCGCATGCTTTAGCGCGCCCAGCACGTACGGAGTTGTTCCGCTCGCCGCAATTCCAACGACTACGTCATCGGGCGTTGGTTTTTTCGCACGCAAGTCGCGCTCGCCGTTTTGCACCGAATCCTCGGCTCCTTCCACAGCATTCGTCACCGCACTCTTCCCGCCGGCGATCAATGCCTGGACGACTTTCCGCGAAGTGCCAAACGTCGGTGCGCATTCTGCGGCGTCCAGAACGCCCAATCTTCCGCTGGTGCCCGCGCCGATGTAGATAAGACGGCCGCCGCGTTGCATTCCGCGCACAATCGCGTCAACGGCCCGCGCAATCGCTGGAATTTCGCGCTTTACCGCGATTGCGACCTTCCGATCCTCGCTGCTCATCAAATGGACGATTTCTCTCGCGGACAATTGGTCGAGATTCCTCGAGCGGGGATTCCGTAGTTCGGTGCTTCGACGTTCTGATATGACTGATTTTTTTTCGCGCGGTCCCACGCCAACATTATATAGGTGCTCTGGGGAAGCCTGGCCCTGGCGTGCCTACCTGCGCATACTTTGCGGCGAGAGGGTTACTACTCGTGCGCCAAGGGACTAATTCGAAGGACAACAAGGCACGACGCAGGGGGCTGGGCGTGTGGGAATCGGCTATTCTAGAAAACGGGCTGAATTGTCGCATGCATGCTCGCAGTCCGGGAACTACACCGATGGAAGCATTGAAAAAACTGTTTGAGGACCATTTCCGCGCGCCTGCGGAGCGCGTGCTTCCATTGCAGGGTGAGCTGGGCGGCTCCGGCCGCAAAATCATACGGCTCGCGAACGAAAAATCAAGCGCCATCGGAATTCTCTACGGAGTTCGCGAAGAAAACGTCGCGTTCCTCACGTTCTCGAAACATTTCCGCAGGCACGGACTGCCCGTCCCTGAAATTTACGGCGAAGATCTGAACCAGGGCACCTATCTCGAAGAAGACCTGGGCGACACCACACTGTTTGAATTTCTTTCAAAAAATCGCACCAACGAAGCCGTTGCGCCAAGAGTGGTGGACGCATACCGCAAAGTTGTCGCAGCCCTTCCGCGCTTCCAGGTGGAGGCGGGACGCGATCTTGATTACAGCGTCTGCTACCCGTGCGGCAGTTTCGACCGGCAATCCATCACCTGGGACTTGAACTACTTCAAATATTACTTTTTGCGATTGGCGGGGATTCCTTTCAGCGAGTCGGCGCTTGAAACAGATTTTGTCCGGCTAACGGAATTTCTTCTCAGCGCGAACTGCGACTATTTCCTGTATCGCGACTTTCAATCGCGCAACGTAATGCTCCGCGACGGCGCTCCGTATTTCGTGGACTACCAGGGCGGCCGAAAGGGCGCTCTGCAGTACGACATTGCGTCGATGCTTTACGACGCGAAAGCCGACCTGCCGCCGGAACTTCGGGAACAACTGCTTGGCCACTATCTCGATTCGCTGAACGCTTACTTCAAGATCGATCGCGAAACCTTTCTTCGGCACTACTACGCTTATGTCTATGTCCGCATTATGCAGGCGCTAGGCGCCTACGGCTTCCGCGGCTTCTATGAGCGCAAAGCACATTTTCTGCAGAGCGTTCCGTTCGCGTTGAAGAATCTTCGCTGGCTTTCGCACAACGTCCAACTACCGGTCGAATTGCCGACGCTGATGGATGCGTTCCGAAACATGCTCGGCTCGGAGAAGTTGCACGGCCTCGCCGCGGAGGCGCAGGGCTTAACTGTCCGCGTTTTCAGTTTTTCGTATCACAAAGGCTTGCCCACAGACGAATCTGGTAACGGTGGTGGCTTCGTGTTTGACGGACGCAGCCTTCCAAATCCCGGCCGCGAAGAGCGCTTCCAGTCGCTCACTGGAAAAGATCAGCCGGTCATCGACTATCTGAATCAGCAGGAGAGCGTCCACCAATATCTTGCAAGCGCGTTGTCTCTAATTGACGCTAGCGTCAGCAATTATCAGGAGCGTGGTTTCAAGAATTTGATGGTTTCCTTCGGCTGCACCGGAGGACAACACCGCTCGGTATTCCTGGCCGAGCAGGTTGCGAAACGTCTGCGCGCGAAGAAAGGTGTGCAGGTCGTCGTGCGACACATCAATCTTGAGGTGCTGGGCAAGTGAAGCGTTTTCAGGCGAGCGTCCGATGAAGGCAATGGTGCTTGCTGCTGGGCTCGGAACGCGGCTCCGTCCGCTCACCGACGACCGACCGAAAGCTTTGGTCGAAGTCCTGGGCCGCACCCTGCTGGAAATCACGCTCACGCGCCTTAAAGAATTTGGCGTGACTGAAGTCATCGCCAACGTTCACCACTTCGCTGACCAAGTGATCTCGTACCTGGCTGCCAATAACAATTTTGGAATGCGGATAGAAGTGTCGCGCGAAGACATCCTGCTCGACACGGGCGGCGGACTCAAGGAGGCGGCGTGGTTCTTTCTCGAGAATACCGCCGGTATCGGATGAGCCGTTTATCTTGCACAACGTCGATGTACTGAGTTCGATAGATCTGATAGCGATGGTCGATGCGCACAAAAAAGAAAATGCGCTGGCGACCCTGGCTGTTCAACGCCGCAACAGTTCGCGGCATTTGTTATTCGATGGAAACGGTCAGCTTTGTGGCCGGCGCGCAGGACGAGATCGTGAGCCCGAAATTGTCCGCCAATCTTCCCGCCTTGAGCCATTCGCTTTCTCCGGGATTCACGTAATCTCGCCGCGAATGCTCAAGCTGTTCACCGAAGACGGCGTCTTCTCAATTATCGACGCGTATCTGCGGTTGGCCGGCGACGGCAATGCAATTTCCGCCTTCAATGCCCGGGATTATTATTGGCGCGACCTCGGCAAACCGGAAAGCATCCGACAGGCGGAGATTGACTTTGCCGCCAATCCGCAGCTCGGATAGAACCAGCCCCAATTTCCGATTTGTCGCCTGTTTATTTCGTTGTTTGCGTCGCCGTCGCCCACCCCAGCGACTGCAGGACCGCATCATGCAGCGCGGGTCTCAGTTTAGCGATTTTCTGATTTTCGCGCGTTGGATGAACGCGATTCGTCAGCAGCACCACGAAAAGTTGTTTGTCGGGGTCGATCCAGATCGAAGTTCCAGTAAATCCAGTGTGGCCGAAAGCGCGAGGACCCATGAAGTGGCCACTTGATCCGCCTTCGGTCGGTACGGCCCAGCCAAGCGTGCGGGTTCCGCCGGAAAGTTTTTGCGGCATAGTAAATTCATTCACCGTCGCGCGGCGCAAAATCCGCTGGTGCGCATAAATTCCACCGTTTAGCAACATCTGACAGAACGATGCAAGGTCCGGTGCATCGCTGAATAGCCCCGCGTGGCCCGATATGCCGCCAATCGCGGCAGCATTCTCGTCATGGACTTCGCCTTGCAACAGCCGGTGGCGATACTGATTGTCGATTTCGGTTGGCGCAATCGTCGGCCAAACCTTTTTCGCCGGAAGATATGTTGTGCTGGACATTCCCAACGGCGAAAAAATAGCTTCGCGAGCCAACGTATCGAGTGACTTGCCGGTCAGTCGTTCGATGATTTCCGCCATCAGGATGATTCCGAGGTCGGAATAGACTTCCTTCGTACCCGGCTCGTAGTCGAGCGGCTCGGCAAAAATCCGCGTTAACGTTTCCTGCTTGGACTTCGAAGTTCTCCAGTACTCTTTAAACGGCGGTAATCCGGATGTGTGCGTCAGCAAATGACGTACAGTAACGCTGTGGCGCCATTCCGGCTGCGGCCCCGTGGACCATTCCGGCAAGTAGCGTTTGACCTTTGCGTCTAGATCGAGCCGGACAGGGAAGTCCCCCTCGGCCAGTTTCGCGACAAGCGTAGTGGTCGCGACTACCTTCGTCAGCGACGCGATGTCGTAGACCGTATTGGTCGCGACAGCATGCGACTTCGCGTCATAAGTAAATTTGCCGAACGCATGCAGCGAAACTTTTCCGCGATAGCCGACCGCCAGCGTTGCGCCGGGGAATGCCTTGTCCTTTATGGCCGCTTCAATGACGTCGAATGCCGGCTGCAACTGCGCTTCTCCGCGCACGTCCATTGGTTGCAGCTTCATCGGTTCGGCCGGCACTTCGATGCCGAATCCAGCTTTCAATCCGATTCCCGGAATTGTTACCGGCAAGTGCCCGCGCACGGGAAGTTCGCCGAACATCGCGCGTACCATGGAAATCTGAGCGACATCGCTGATGCCGAAAGCGCCGAGCCATGTTTCTGCTTGGGGAAATGCTTCGATCAAATATGGGCTGCCAAACGCCAGCGTAATGATCGGCTTTCCGGATTTGTACAATTGTTCCGCCAGAGCTGCCTGCTCCGCGGGAACGTCCACATTCCCTTTGCGATCGCTGACCCGAACGAACAGCGCAAGAACCGCAACGTCGTAGGAATCGGGCGGTGGCAATTTCAATCCGGAAGCGTCGCGGAACCGAGTATCCGCGCGAAGCGTGGTCACCGAATCAAATCGGCGGCGCAGTTCGCGCTCCAGATCCTCACCCGGAGTAGGTTCCGGATCGGCGTAAAACGCCAGCAGCAGCGCTCGCGACGGCTTAGTCCCGTCGAGCGGCAAACGGTGAGGAGTGTCGCGCAGCAGCGTGATGCCGCGATCGGAAATCTCTTGTGCCTGCTTTTGCCATTCGGTTTTTGCGAAATGCGAATTGATCGCGTTCACGTCCACCAGGCGGCTCTTGTCGAGTCCGAGCCGCGCTTTTGCCTCCAGAATTCTGCGAACAGAAGCGTCCAGCCGCTCGCGGGAAATTCGGCCGGATTTCACAGCCTGCTGAAGTGCTTCGAACGCGGCATCTGGAACGGGCGGCATCAGTAAACAATCGGCGCCTGCCAAGACCGCGCGCACTGCCGCTTCTCCCGGAGCGAAACGTACCGTGATTCCGCCCATGTCCATGGCGTCGGTGATGACCAGACCTTGAAAGCTCAAATCTTTGCGCAGCACATCAGTGAGAATGTGCGACGACAGCGTCGCAGGAGTGTCCGGATCGGGTTCAAGCGCGGGAACATTCAGGTGACCGGTCATTACGCTGCCAACTCCAGCCGCAATCGCGGCACGGAAGGGAATCAGTTCCAGCGAATCGAGTCTTGCGCGGTCCGCGCGAATGACTGGCAAATCGATGTGCGAATCTGCAGCGGTGTCGCCGTGTCCCGGGAAATGCTTGGCCGTTGCGAGCCCGCCGTTTTCTTCCACGCCGCGGACGTACTGCGAAACAAATTCGGAGACACGAGCCGGATTTTCTCCGAACGACCGCGTGTTGATAATGGGATTGCCGGGATTGTTATTCACGTCGGCGACGGGCGCATAAATCCAGTGAACTCCCGCCTGCCGAGCTTCGATCGCCGTGATTTTTCCCATCGTGTACGCGTCTTTGGGATCACCGCCCGCCGCGATTGCCATTTGCGTCGGAAAAGACGTTCCTTCATCGAGCCGCATCGCCGAGCCACGTTCAAAATCTGCGCCGATCATCAGCGGCAACTTCGCTTTTGCTTGAAGCTGGTTGTTCAGGATTGCGGTGGGATAGGTCTGGCTCTTTTCGATTCCCAGCGGTGTCATGCGCGTGACCAGGATAAATCCACCGGCATGAAGGTCAGTCACGTCGTGCATCATCATTTTGTATTCGGGGGAATCGGTTGAAGTGAATGTTCCGTGGTAGGTCGTGAAAAGCAGCTGTCCGATTTTTTCGTCGACGGACATTTTGCGCAGGGCTGTGTCCACCCATTGCCGCGAAGCAGGAGAAAGACGTCGCAGTGTGTCGCCGGGCTTTGCTTGCGGCACAGGTTTCGATTGTTTCGCCGCGCTCGCGCGGTTCTGGCTTCGTAATTTTGTGGCCATAAGGAACGCGATCGGTAATAGCAGCAGGCACAGCGCAGCGCGCTTGTTCAATTCGGAATCTCCGGCAATCACGCCCCGCTCTTCTGTTGATAACACACGCAACACAGTGCGACAACGCGATTTGACGCGGGGCGTTCCAGAATATCATTCCAAGTTGAACACTTCTGGAGGAATCTTGCCGAACCTTGCCTCGGCTTTTCGCAGTTCACCAGCAAATGCAGTTGCCTACACGCAAATCCTCGCAGCAATCCTGTTTTTCGGACTCCTTGTGCCCAGCGCCTCCGCCGCGACTCCCTCACCTCAGAAGCATCCGCAGAAAAAATCTGCGGCCCGTGTCGGCCGCGTACAAACAGGACTCGACGTCCTGGAGGCGGGGATGTTCTCCGCGCTCCGTGGCAAGCATATCGGCATCATAACGAACCACACTGGTCTCGACTCGCAGGGCAAATCCACGATCGATCTTCTAGCCCACGCTCCCCAAGTAACCGTCGTTGCGATCTTCAGTCCTGAACATGGTCTCGCAGGCCGGCTCGACGAAAGCGTTTCATCATCGAAAGATCGCTCCACCGGCCTGCCGGTTTACAGCCTGTACGGAGACAATCGCCGTCCCACCGACGAAATGCTAAAAGGAATCGATGCCCTCGTTTTTGACGTGCAGGACGCTGGCGTTCGCTTTTACACCTACACCACCACCATGGCTTACTGCATGGAAGAAGCCGCCAAACACAAAATTTCGTTCTACGTACTTGATCGGCCGAACCCTCTCGGTGGCGAAATCATAGAAGGGCCGCCGCTCGATTCAGATAAGACCGATTTCGTCGCCTACTATCCAATTCCCGTCCGCTATGGCCTCACCATCGGCGAACTCGCCCAGTTTTTCAATTCCGAAAATCACATTAATGCCGATCTCCATGTCATTGCGATGAAAAACTGGCGCCGCAACTATTTCTTTGAGAGTACCGGCATCCGTTGGATTCCGCCGTCGCCGAATCTCCGCACGCTAAAGGGCTCGATCTCCTATCCGGGACTAGAGATTCTCCAGAATGCCGGCGTTTCCGTGGGACGCGGCACTGAGACGCCGTTCGAACAATTTGGCGCGCCCTGGATGGACGGGGAAAAAGTTGCGGCGGCGCTCAACGCGGCGCACCTGCCCGGCCTGAAGTTCGTATCCCAGCCGTTTATTCCTGTCAGTGGCCTGTACCAAGGCAGGCGTTGCAATGGAGTGGGTATACGAATCGGCGACCGCGCTGCCGTGCGTTCGATGACTATGGGCATCGAAATCGCTGCGCTATTGGAAAAATTGTTTCCAAAGAATTTTGAAATTGAAAAGACGATCTTCCTGCTCGGAAACGCAGAGACGGTACAGAAATTAAAGGAGGGCGTCCCTGCAGCTCAAATTATCGCGTCCTGGCAACCTGCGCTAGCCGAATTCGATAAGACCCGCCGCCGCTATTTCCTCTACAAGTAGCGCATACATCTGCGTGTCGCACTCAATCCCGTTTGTACAGCTCGCGCCTCGCCTCGGAATATTCATTGTGCTACAGTCCGCGCATGCCTTCTCTCCGTATCGTGTCGCTCCTGCCGTCGGCTACCGAAATTCTTTTCGCGCTTGGTCTGGGCGAACAAGTAGTTGGCGTCAGCCACGAATGCGATTTTCCGCCGCAAGCGCGCTCCCGAAAAGTCGTCATCCACTCGCGCATCCCAAAAGACGCTGCGCCCGCCGAAATCGATCACCTCGTTCGCGAATTCAGCTCGCGCGGCGAAAGTGTCTATTCCGTTGACGCCGAAATATTGCGCTCACTCGCGCCGGATCTGATCATCACTCAAGATCTGTGCCACGTCTGTGCCGCTTCTCCCGAAGATCTCGCCGCAGTTCTTGCGAATTTCGATCAGCGTCCAGACGTCCTTTGCCTCAATCCGCTCGATCTGGGCGACGTGTGGCGCGACATTCTTTGGGTCGGCGAACAGACCTTTCACCCGCACGCCGCGGAAAAACTCTTGGCGGAAATCGGCGAAAAACTCGGGGCTGTCGATTCGCAAATCAAAAATACGAACGAACGCCCTTCCGTAGCATTCCTCGAATGGTTGCAGCCCATTTACGTCGGAGGCCACTGGGTGCCAGAAATGATTACGCTTGCTGGCGCTCGCGACGTCTTCGGCAAGCCGCGTACTCCATCCTTCCGCGTCACGCTCGATGAAGTGGTCACGGCGCAGCCAGACATCCTCGTCGTCGCGCCTTGCGGGTACAACGCCGCCCAAGCCCGCAACGAATACCGCTCGATGGATTTTCCCGAAGGCTGGAGCGAAATTCCCGCCGTACGAACCGGCCGCGTTTATTTTCTGGACGCCAACAGCTACTTCTCGCGTCCCGGACCGCGCCTGATCACCGGGCTGGAAATCCTCGCGAAACTTTTCCATCCGGAGACAAGCGTCGCACCGGAAGCCGATTCCATCGTCGCGCCGATGTTCGCAATCGCTCGCAGTGCCACCACGTAATTTGGTGCGATCAACTCCGCATTAAATCGCTGCAGCTCCCCTCAGTCGCGCAGCCCACCGCTGGTAGAAGGGAATTCCCGCAGCAATCAGCAGCAATCCAATAGACGACCGCCCCGGCCGCTCCATCCACAGGCTCACCGTCAACGCCAGAGCGCCTGCGACAAACATTCCCGGCACCCACGGATATCCCCAGCAGCGATACGGCCGCGCCATTCCCGGTTCCGTTTTACGTAAACGAAACAGCGCCACTACCGCCAATCCGTAGAAAATCCACGCCGCGAAAATAAAAAGGTTCGACAACTCTTCAAATGTTCCCGTCAGCGCCATAAATCCCGCGAGAATCCCTTGGAAAATTAGCGCGCGCGAAGGCGTCAAAAATCGCGGATGAATTCCATCGGCGATCTTAAAGAACACCCCGTCGCGCGCCATTGCATAAGGAACGCGTGCTCCACTCAGCACTGATGAGTTAAGCGAACCGATTGCTGAAATCACCATCGCCAGTGTCATCCAGTACGCCGCGCCATGTCCCGCAACTCGTTCCACCACGTCTGAAGCGATGTGCGACGAATTCGCCACTGCGTCGAACGGCAGCACGCGCAAACACGCCGCGCTGAACAGCAAATAGATAACTGCAACTAGCGCCACTCCGCCGACCAACGCTCGCGGAAAATTCTTCTGCGGATTCTCCACTTCCGACCCGACCAAATTTAGATCTTCCCAGCCGTCGTAAGCCCACAGTGCCGCCGCCAGTGCCGCCAGAAACGCTGCGACGATTCCGCCGTTGAAGGCCGTCGGCCAAATCGGGTCTGCGGGATGCGTCCCTCCACTTCCTGAAACAATCGCGACGCCAATCACCAGCAGCACGGACGTGATCTTGATGATCGTCAGCACCACCTGCACCGCGCCTCCCAGCCGCACTCCCAAATAATTGATGATTGTCATGATCAACAGCCACAGCACCGCCACCGGCTGCGCCCACGTAAACACGAAATCGTACGGCTTCAGTCCGCCGATCGCGGGCAAGTGCAGCGTAAACAGGGGCGTGGCCACGCCCGGAATCAGAAAACTCAAAAATCGCGCAATTCCCGCTGCGATCGAGGCCATCGACGCCGGCCGTCCCACGATCGAATGCATCCATCCAAACGTAAATCCCCACGCGGGCCCGAATCCGCGCCGCAAATACGCGTACTCGCCGCCCGCCTCCGGAATTGCCGCGCCCAACTCCGCGAACGACAGTGCGCCAAAAATCGAAAGCAGCGCTCCAACGATCCATGCCGCGAACACCACGGAAACGTAGCGCCCTTCGCGCGCCATTTCCGCCGGCTTCAGAAAAATTCCCGTACCAATCATTGTGCCGACGACGATCGCTGCGGAAGCCCACGGCCCCAGTCCGCGCACCAGTTCGAGCCGTTTCGTTTTTACTTCCGCGCTCATTCCGTCTCCCGCATCGCCGGCGTCTCGTTCGAGCCGCCTGCAATTCTGCTCACAACCGCGCCCGCAATAAACGTCACACACGCCCCGATCAAAACGTACCAAGTGTAGGCGACGCTGCCGCCTTTCCACACGGCAATAATCGCGCCGAGCCCGGCAAACATTCCGATGATCGCTCCGGTCGCATTTGCGCGTCGGTCAATCGTTCCCAACAAAAACATTCCCAACAAGCTCCCCAAGGGGAACGACGCCACCGTCAATCCTGTCTCCAGCAATGATCCCCACGGCAGAAATCCGAACGCCATCAACACAGCTCCCCAAACAAGCGTCATCCTCCGCGAAAGCTGCAAAAATTTCGCCGGGTCGCTCCGATGTCCCGCTGCCAGTGGAAAATCGAGAATGCTCGAAGCCGCAAGCGAATTCAGCGAACCGCTGGCATTCGACATCGCCACCGCAATGATCGACGCCAACATCAGCCCCGCCAGGCCCACCGGCATTTCGCGCGCCAAAAAAATCGGCAGAATCTTGTCCATACGTTCACCGGCCGCGAGCAGCGGAGTATGCTGCGCGAACACATACAGCAGCACACCAACAAGCAAAAACAATCCGAACTGAAACAATACGATCACTCCGCTCGTCAACAACGCTTTTCGGCTGTCGTTTTCGTTTCGCGCCGCCAGCAGCCTCTGCACAATGGTCTGATCCGTACCGTGGCTGGCCATCGTCAAAAACGCGCCGCCAATCACGCCAGACCAGAACGTATACTTGGTCGCCAGATGAAACGAGAAATCCAGAAATTGCAGTTTGTCGCCACTGGCTGCCGCAACCTGCCTCACCTCGTTCCATCCGCCCGGAATCGCGTGCAGCAAGAAAGCCAACGTCACCACGCTTCCCGTCAGATACAAAATTAACTGCGCCACGTCGGTCCAGATCACCGCCTTCATCCCGCCTTCAAATGTGTACAGAATGGTCAGCGCAATGACGATCACCACTGCCAGCTGTTCCGAAGTCCCCAGCACCACGCTAACGACCAGCGCAATCGCCGCGATGCGCACGCCTTCGGCAATCGCTCGCGTCACCAAAAACGTCGAAGCCGCCACCGCGCGCATCCGAACACCGAACTGCTTCTCGATCAACGCGTACGCCGTAAAATATTCCCCGCGAAAATATCCCGGCAGGAACAGCAGGACGATCAATACGCGCCCAACCAGATATCCAAACACCAGTTGAATGAACGTCACGTTCGTCGCGTACGAAATTGCCGGTGTCCCGATAATCGTCAGCGTCGAAGTCTCCGTCGCCACAATCGAAAATGCTAGCGCCCACCACGGTGCCGTTTTTCCTCCCAGAAAATAGTCGCGCACGTTCCGCTGTCCGCGCCGAAACCAGAGTCCAAGTCCGGTAACTCCCAACAGATAGACGATAACGATGGCGAGATCGGCAGAGTGAATGCGCATTTAGCGTGTGGCAAGCTCGAGCACAGCTCAGGAAGCGATGAGGATAGAGTCACCCCATCGCGGCGTCAAGGAAGTTGACCCTGGGCAGGAAAAAAGATGGAAGCCCGGTGCATTTTCGTAACCAGCCATACCCGGGCGATTCCAGTTTCTTCGCAATCGCGTAAGCTGGTTTCATGAATTGTGTCTTGGGATTCGACGGCGGCGGCACCAAAACCGACTGTGTCGCTCTCAGCGAAACGGGCGTGTTCCTCGCACGCGGCCGGGGACCTGCTTCCAATCCAACGCGCATCGGCTTTCCCGCCGCGATTTCGGCGGTCGCGGAAGCGGCCGACTCTACTCTTCGCTCGATTGCTCCGGCCGCCAAAATTGTGGCAATTTGTGCCGCGCTGGCGGGCGCCGGGCAATCGCAAAATCGCGATCAGCTAGCGAGCCTTTTGAGTGCGCAATTCCCCAGCTCGATCGTCGATGTTCGCACGGATCTTGATCTGGCGCTCTCGGCATTGCCGCTGGGCCCGGGCATTGCACTGGTCATCGGTACCGGTTCCGCCGCAATCGGTCGAGATGCTGCCGGCAATATCAAACGAGAAGGCGGTTGGGGACCGGCAGGAAGCGACGAGGGGAGCGCATTCGATGTCGGCAAAACCGCAACGCTCGCATGCCGCAATGATATTTCGCCTGCTGCTTCCGAGCTGTCACGCCAGATTTTCCGCCATCTGGGCGCCAAGTCCTGGTACGAGGTGGACGCCAGAACGGCAATTGCCTCCGATTCCGTTTATCCGAAAGTGTTTCCGGTCGTTGCGGCTGCGGCAGATGCCGGCAACGTCCTTGCGCAATCAATTCTGCGCAACGCAGCGAGGCAACTCGCGGAACTCGCGGATCGCTTGGCCCCCGCTCTCGGACTTTCCGAAATGAAATTTCCAATTGGAAAGACTGGCGGCACTGTCGGCCGTTCACGGTTTCTCGACACGACTCTGAACGCGGAGATTAAATCCCGCCTCCCGAACGCTTCGATCATAATTCTCGAATTCGATCCAGCGGAAACCGCTGCTCGCATCGCGCTGCGACTGCTGCCAGAGAGGGAAGGAGGGAAAAATTGAATTTCAAGCCGAGCGCCAACCTGCGAACCGCTTCCGGCCAAGAACTCGTTAGCCTGATTCATGCCTCGTCGCCCGACAGTTTACTGGCCATCCTTGAAAATCCCGCGCTGGACGAAAACACCTTGTCGATGCTTTTGCAGCGCAAGGACTTGCGAAGCGAATTCCTGGAAGCGGTAGTGAGCACGCGTCGCCTGATGAAGAACTATCAGGTAAAGAAACTCGTGGCTTTTCATCCCCATACGCCGCGTATTGAAGGTATCCGGCTCCTTCGAGATCTTTACTTAATGGATCTGGTGCAATTTTCCATTTCGCCCGGTGTCCTTCCGGACTTAAAACGCAAGGCGGAAGACCAGGTCATCGCGAAGATGCCGCAGCTTCCGCTTGGACAGAAAATCTCGCTCGCCCGCCGCTCGCCTGCGCGCATCGCCGGTTCGCTTCTTGCGGATGGCCAACCGGCAGTTGTGAAAGCGGCACTCGCCAATCCGAGCCTCACCGAAGCACAAGTCTTGCGCGTTCTTGCCAAAGAAAAACTTCCGCCGCAGGTCGTTCAAGCCATTTCGCAAGACGCAAAATGGAGTCACATCTACAATGTCCGCATCGCGCTAATTCGTCAGCCTTCTACGACATTGACCTCCATTCTGGCTTTTCTTCCCGAACTGACGATCTCTGATTTACGTGAACTCGTTGCACCGGGAATTCTTCCGGAAAATCTCCGTCAATACCTCCAAGCGGAAATCAATCGCCGCCTGCTGAAATCAAAAAAACAGGCCGATGCGTTGGTTGGCAATCCAAGCAGGAAGGCACCTGAGACGTAGTACTTTTCCGTGGCGTTTTCGCCAATATTGGGAACAAAACAATGGTCATCGCCGTTATATAGCTGCGCGCGGTGTGAGCGTATTCTTATTTTCCAGGAGTGGCGTTATCGCCCGTGCGCCGCAGCTCGGGAACCCATTTAGGGGGGATTCACCAGCTTCATGGGCATTGGAGACCTTTCAGCTCGCCGCCTCGAACGCCGTTGGGCGCCGCGCTACAATTTCCGGGCCAGCCTCGATATCGAGTGGGGCTCTGCCGTCCTGCGGGCAAGTACGCGGGATATCAGTTCGAACGGTATGTTCATCGAATCGACCGATCCGCTGTGGGTCGGTGCGGGATTTACTGCCAGCCTTCAATTGGATCGACCGGTGAAAGTCGACTGTTTCGTCAAGCGCGTTGAACCGGGCCGCGGCATGGGTGTTTCCGTTTCTCTCTCGCAAGAGCAACAGAACGACTATCAGAGCCTGATCTCCAGGCTTTCGCACTCAGAACCTTGACCCTGACGGTATACTCACTTGCATGACGCGCTGCCTTGATTGTGGCTCTGCCCGCTCGGCTGACCAGTGTCCGGCATGTGGTCTCACTTCGGCGGCCGCCGAACTCCTCTTCCGCAAGCGTCTTCTTAAGCAAACGACTTTTTTTCTCGCCGGTTCGCTACTGTTTCCTTACATCACTCCAATCTATGCTCCGCTGGACTTGGATTTAATGCTGGTTTTCTTCGGTGTGCTTTTCTTCATCGCGCTTGCTATCGCTGCCGTGCTTGATCGTCGCGCGCGCAAACATCAAGAAATTGAAATTTTGAAGCGTGTCTATGCCGGCTTTATCCCTCTACCCTGGCTGCTCGCCTTCGCCATTTTTCTAAATGGCAAACTCGACTCCACCAAGAACCTCGTTTATGTCTCGGAACGGGTGGAGGGAAAATTCTTAATGAAGGGACTAGTTCGCGGAAGCCGCCGCCTCGTGGTGCGCTCTTGGCGGCCCGGCCAGAAGGTCGAACGCCTCGCGGTAGACGCGGATGACTTTGACCGCTTTAAGGTTGGCGATCAAATTGAAGTTGGAGTTGAGCCCGGAGTGATCGGCATTCCGTGGGTCTATGGCGTCTACCGCGAAGGGCGACCCAACCAGTAAGGTCTCCTTGCCCGCACGTTCACTTCGGGAAGGCAATTAATAAGCCGGCTTGCCGTTTGGCAGCACCGGTATCTGCAACTCCATGAAATTTCCACTCGAGCCGAACCGGAACCGGTGGCGCAGCACTGGTCCGGCATTCCGCGTTTTCCATTCTGCCGTGTCAATCGGCGTTTCTGGAATATCTGCCGCCGCCAGTTCCACCGTTTCTCCGCTTACAATAACCTTAGCCGGATCGATTTCGAATGCCGACTGCGAATCCGTATCGATCAACAGGTAGCGCTTCCAGAGTCGCACCAGGTAAATTCCCTTGCGGTCTCCTCGATACACATTCCAGGACTTTGGTGCATCGTCGTTGTATCTCACGATGGCAAAGGGAAGCGTCTTCCATGTCTGTTTGCCGGCCTGTTGCGCATGAACGTTGCCGGCCACAAACAGCACGCTGATCAACAACCCAAGAAATGTTGCGGACATTCGGACTGTTCGTAAATCTCTCAAACTTGAACCCACATTCCTTCCAAGACTGTTCCCCATTCCCACAATCCAAATGAGGTCTTGCTCGGTATCGGCATTCCCATCGGATGCGCCAGCAACTCCATCTGTCCACGGTGATGAGAATCGTGCGCGATCAGATAGCCGGCGAAGGCCACTGCATCCGGCTTGAAATTCGGCACTCGTCCTGCCGGATCGTTCAGTCCTCGTTCCAGCTGTTTGCTGATCAGTTTGGCGCTTTCGCTCAACGCTTCCAGTGCGCCTTCTCGCGAAGCTTTCTCACTATCGAGTTTCGCGGGCAATTTTGCTGCTTGGTCCGCAGCGCCCAGCCACATCAAGCGCACGTTGTGCATGTGGGACGCGATTCCCGCGATGGTTCGAACCTTTCTGCTCGGAGCTCGGCCCGCCACGCGGCGTCGCTGACGCTTTGCAAAAGCTTCTGATTCGCTTTCTCATTGATTGCAAAAGTCTCCAGCAGCGAGCGTTTTACGTCCAACTCAGCATTCTTTGCCGTGACCGCTCCAGCGGATTTTGTTTTCTCACCCATTCGAACGCCAGTCGGATGCCGATTTTCCCGCAATCGCAAAAGGCCGATCCTGGTCTGATGTTACGATGCGCTACCGCACCCTTCAAGTCGCCCTCGCTCTTTCCTCTTCGCACGCCCGCATGTTTATACTAGTCATCCATGACTTCTGCAGCGTCGCTCGCTAAACGCACTCTGCGCATTTTTGCCCGCGTCTTTCCCAGTTGCGGCATGATCTCCCAGGCCATCGCCTATAACCTGTTTCTCGCATTTTTCCCCACATTGCTCCTTGCGGTCGCCATCGCCACTAGCCGCTGGGGCAGTCACACCAACATGCTCGACCTGATCACGAATTTCACGAAGTACCTCCCGCCTGGCAGCCGTCAGATCGTCTCCGAATTTCTTATTAGACGGGGACCCCAAGCTTGGAAGTGGGCCGTCTTGGGCTGGGCTGGCACGCTCATCGCCGGCTCCCAAGTCATGAAACTCATCATGGAAGGCATTCACATTATTTACGGCGATGAAGAGAAACCCGGCTTTCTCCATCGCCAATTGCGTGGACTACTTCTTCTCGTCGCCACCATTGCACCGCTTTTGATCGCTGCCGTTCTTGGCGTTTTTGGCCGCCCGCTCCGCCACTGGATCGCCAACGAACTCGGCGAAGCACATCCCTTCCACGGCCTTTGGTCATTTTTCTTTCCCATCGCTGCCTTCACGTTATCCCTGTCTGCGCTCACCATGATTTATCGGGCCGCTCGCCCGCAGGAGAGCAGCG
Source organism: uncultured Acidobacteriota bacterium (assembly GCA_963781385.1). Classification (GTDB taxonomy): domain Bacteria; phylum Acidobacteriota; class Terriglobia; order Acidiferrales; family UBA7541; genus Acidiferrum. Next base: position 547,418 of record CAWAFN010000003.1, read on the forward strand.
TGCGCAACGTCATTCCTGGCGCGGTCATTGCCACCCTTCTTTGGTGGTTAGTCGACATCCTATTCGGTTTTTATGTTCGCCGCGTCCCCTACAGCATCGTGTATGGCGGCCTTGCTGCCGTCATCGGCCTTATGATCTGGATGCAAATCTCTTCGATCATCATCTTCCTGGGTGCTGCTTGGAACGCTGAGGCCGAGGCCACCCGCGACCAGACCGGTCCGTTCGAATCGACCCTCCCCGAGCTTGTCAAACCTGTGTCAACTTCCTCCGATAGCAGTCCCTCTCATTGACAGCATTTTTCACCACGGCGTATAGTCACTCTATTGCAACAGCCATCAGGTGTTCGGTGGATGCCCACTGAACCGGGGTCGAGGCCGTTCGGTTGGTTAGGACCATAAGGGAACCATGCGCGCGCAGCCTCGTTTGACTATTTTCACAAACTGTACTCGTTCGCATTTTTCTGCGTCGCTGCCGCTTCTTTGTCTTTTGGCCTTGGCCTCAACCTTTCTCCCCGGCTCGATCACCGCCCAATCTCCGCCTTCTTCCGATAGCGCAACGCAACCGGCGCCTGCCCAACAAGCGGCCAAGCCCGCTGAACCGCCGCCAAATCAATCTGCAGAAGTCGTCACCCGCGATTCCGCCACCACTTTCAAAGTTCGCGTCAATCTCGTTCTGGTCCGCGTGGTCGTGCGCGATGAGTCCGGCAAAGTCGTGGAAAATCTCAAGAAAGAAGACTTCCAGCTCTTCGACAATCGCAAGCTGCAAAACATCTCGACCTTCAGCATCGAATCGCCAAACTCTCATAGCTACCCGATTGTCAACGCTTCCGAACAAGCCGAACCCGGTGCTGCGGAAAAATCCGCCGCCGCGCTCCCACAACGTTTCGTCTCGCTCCTTTTTGACGACATTCACATCAGCATGCAGGACGCCGTCACCGTCCGCACCGCCGCCGGCAAAATTTTCGATTCTCTCGCTCCATCCGACCGCATCGGCATCTACTCCACTTCCGGCCAGGTCACCGAAGAGTTCACTTCCGACCGTGAAAAATTGCAGCAGGCGCTACTGCGGATTATTCCTCGGCCTATGGGTTCGGAAGGCATGATCTCCTGCCCCGACATCTCCTATTACCAGGCTGATTTGATCGAAAACAAGAGCGACCCGCAGGCCCTCGCGGTCGCAACCGAAGACGCTATTCAGTGCGCCTTCAACGGTGACGAATCGAAAGCCGCCCAGGCTATGCTCCTCGCCAGGTCCGCGTCGAGAAGCGCGCTCACCAGTGGCGACGTCTCTGCGCAATACACCTATAGCCACATGGACGACGCCCTGCGCCGCTTGAGCGGCATGCCGGGCCAACGCAAACTCGTCCTCATCTCCCCCGGCTTCATCTTGTCGACGCTCCTGGCCGAACGTTCGGAAACTGTGGAGCGCGCCAATCGCTCCGGCGTGGTCATCGACACGGTCGATGCCCGCGGTCTCTACACGCCCGATGTGATGGGCGACATCTCGGCTCGCTCGTCCTCTTCCACTAAAACTGCTGGATACCTCGCGAGCTGGCGTGTCAGCGCGCAGTCCGCCCAGGAAGAAATTCTGGCCGACCTAGCCCTTGGCACCGGTGGCACCTACTATCACAACCGCAACGATCTCGATGTTGCTCTCCGCCAAGCCGCGGCTGCCCCCGCAACTTCTTATCTCCTCGGCTTCTCGCCGCAAAATCTGAAGCTCAACGGCAGCTTCCACACAGTCAAAGTTAGCCTCACCAACAAATCGAAATACACACTTCAGGCCCGCCGCGGATTCTACGCTCCGCGCACGCTCAAAACTCCCGAAGACACTGCCAAGGAAGAAATCCAGGAAGCGGTTTTTTCCCAGGAAGAAATCCGTGATCTCTCCGTCGACTTGCAAACCCAGTTTTTCCGCAAGGATGAAACCGTCGTCCGCCTCTCCGTGCTCGCTCATCTCGACCTCAAGTCTCTGAAGTTCCGCAAAGTTGATAACCGCAATCACGATGACCTTACTCTGGCCACAGTCATCTTTGATGAAAACGGCAACTACGTAACCGGTGGGGAAAAAATTCTTGAAATGAAGTTGTTGGACACTACTCTTGAACGGCTCGGCCGTTCCGGCATCACCGTAAAATCAAGTTTCGATGTGAAACCAGGCTCTTATCTCGTGCGACTCGTCGTGCGCGATAAGGTAGGGGAACTCATGGCGGCGCGAAACGGCGCTGTCGTGATTCCTTATTGATGTAAGCAGCAGCGGGGGCTACTTCCAGCCGCAACGCTTCTGTGAAGTTTGGCGGAGGATCATCATGAAATATTCCATCAGCAGTCTATCTCGCAGGCCCGCAACTTTTTCTCTGATTCTGTTTGCTTTCTTGTTTGCGTCGCCCGTCTTTGCGCAGGATCCCGCTCCGGCCGCGGATGCCCAACCGCCCGTCCAGGTCGGGCAGACCATCAAGAAGGAGTCGCGCTTGGTGCTCGTCGACGCTGTTGTCACCGACAAGAAAGGGAATTACGTACACGACCTTTCTCAAAACGATTTCAAGATTTACGAAGACAACAAAGAGCAAGCGCTCACCAGTTTTTCGAACGGCTCGAACGCCGCGTCTCCCCAGAACGCTCAGAAACATTACCTGGTCCTATTTTTTGACAATTCCTCCATGGCTTTGCCCGATCAGATTTCCGCTCGCGCCGCGGCTACCAAATTTATCGACTCCAACGCCGCTCCCGATCACCTGATGGCTGTCGTCGAATTTGGCGGCACGCTCCGCATCGTGCAAAATTTCACAGCCAATGCCGAACTGCTGCAAGCCGCCGCCAAAGGGCGTCAAGACTGCTTTCGTCGCTTCTAACTCTGACCCGGGCGGACCCGGCTCTCTTGGTTCGACAAGCTCTGCGATGTCCGCCATCTCCAGCGCGGAAACCGATTATGGCGCGCGTTCCATGCTGCTCTCCGTTCGAACGCTTGCCAGAAATCTTCGCACCGTTCCCGGACGCAAAATGCTCGTCCTTTTCTCTTCTGGCTTCCCGTTTACGGCTGAGCGCCAGTCCGAACTCACTGCCACCATCGACGCCTGCAATAAATCAAACGTCGCGGTCTACACACTCGACGTTCGCGGACTGCAGGCAGGAAATCCAAAGGTTGGAGCTGCGTCCAATCTTTCTCCAGCTCAAAAACGCATGAAACCCGTTTCCACAGCCGGCAAGTCGCACTTGTCAACATCACAAAAATTTGCCGGCGCTCGTCTCGTCCTGGCCGCTTATCCTGACCCGCAGAAACCCGGCGGTGGCGGCGCCGGCGGAACTGGTGGCGGCGCTGGCGGCGGCCGCGGTGGCACGGGCGGCGGCGCTGGCGGAACCGGAGGCACGGGAGGGACCGGCGGCGGTCGAGGTGGCACTGGTGGAACCGGAGGAACGGGCGGAGCAGGTGGCGCTGGCGGAAAAGGCGGCACAACCGGCGGAACCACCGGTGGCACTACCGGCCGTCCCGGTGGAACCAGCGGCGGCACCACTCGTGGCGGCTATCCCGCGAACAACAATTACCGCAACAACCCGATGAATCAGCCCCGCTCCATCATTCCGCAATTTCCGGAATCGACCGCCACCAATCAACAGGTTCTCGCCGCGCTCGCGACCGGCACTGGCGGCTTCACCATCTTCAACACCAACGACCTTCTCGGTGGACTGCAAAAGATCGCCAACGAACAAAATGAATTCTATCTTCTCGGCTACGTACCATCGGAATCCGCCGAAGGCAGTTGCCACACCCTCAAGGTAAAAGTAAACAAAGGCGGCACCAACGTTCGAGCGCGCAGCGGTTACTGCAACGCTCGACAGGCAAACATTCTTGACGGTACACCGGTCGAAAAGCAGCTGGAAATTCACGCACAAGACGCCGCACACGTCGGTACCGTTCATCCTTCTTTCCAGGCGCCTTATTTCTACTCCGCTCCCAACATCGCTCGCGTCAACCTGGCCATGCAGATTCCCCAGGACATGTTCAAGTTCGATAAGGACAAAGGCAAATACCATTCCAGCCTCAACGTTCTCGGTGTGGCCTATCGCGACGACGGCACCGTCGCCGCCAAATTTAGTGATCAGGTCAAACTCGACCTCGAAAAAGACGACTGGAAGGAATTCACGAAAACTCCTTACAGTTACCAGAATCAATTTGATGCCGTTCCCGGCAAATACAAAATGACCGTTGTTCTCAGTGCCGGCGCCGACACTTTCGGAAAATCCAGTTGGCCTCTCGAAATCGATCCTTACGACGGCAAGCAGTTCGCCATCGGTGGCGTGGTCATGAGCAACAACGCACAACGTGTCGACGCTCTGGCCGCCGACTCCGAATTTGACGAGGTGCTGCTCGAAGATCGCACGCCCCTGATCGTCAAGGGTTTCCAGGTGGTGCCAACCGCCGTCAATCGCTTCAAAAAATCCGACAAAGTCCTTCTCTATTCCGAGGTCTATGATTCCTTGCTCGCCGGCGAAAAGCCGCCTCGCGTCGTCATCGGCTACAAGATTCAGGACCGCGCCACTAATAAAGAAGTCTTCTTCACCGGCACCATTGCCGCCGACGAGTTCCTGCAAAAGGGCAATCCCGTCGTGCCCATTGGAATGCTCGTAAACGTAAAAGACCTTCCGCCCGGCGGTTATCGCCTGGTGTTGATGGCCGCCGACGCCGAAAAGCGTCAAGCGCCCCCGCGCACGGTCGACTTCGACCTAACCGATTAACCACGCATTTCAAAGATGTTTGCCTAGGGCCCGCCTTCTTAGGCGGGCCTGTTTTCCCGAACCGCCGCAGTCGGCTTTAGCAGTTGATTTTAGATGCACTGACTTTTAGTCTGCGCGCGGTGCTGACCCCTTTTGCTCCTCCACCCAGCCGGCAGCCAAGCTCCGTTAGTTTTTCTCTCTGTGCGCTCCGTGACCCTGGCCGACCAGCCTGATCCCCATATTCAATCCTCGAAAAACACAAAAACCCCCGCGCAACTTCGGCTAGCCTTCAGGGTTAATCTAAACAGGAATAGCGGAGCCGTACCCTCGCGCTCCCTTGCACCGCGATGTCACAAACCATTCCTCACATCCGTCCGCTCCGCCTCTCGCTGAATCCGCGTTCCGCCATGGCAACAATCCTCTCCTTCGCCTTGTTCGCCGGACCTGCGCTCGACCCGGCAATCGCTGCCTCCGCAAAAGACAAAAAACCAAAGCAGGATCCCATTCTCAAAGGCCTGCCTATCGCCGACCTTTCCGCCGACGAAGCCATCCTCCACGCCCTCAATCGTCTCGCCTACGGTCCCCGTCCTGGCGACATCGAACGCATTCGCCAGACCGGCCTCGCCAAATGGATTGATCGGCAACTGAATCCCAATTCCATTGACGACAAGGCAGTCGAAGCCCGCATCAGTAACTTGCCAACTCTTCACTTGAGTACCGCCAAGCTGATCGAAGAGTATCCGCAACCCAAGCAAGCCGCCAAGCTCGCCGAAAAAAAGGGTCAGCAATCGGGAGCCGACGCAGCCGCGGCAGTCATTGCCCGCGAATCGCAAACCACCCCTGATAGCCATGGAGCAGCCCGCACCGTCCGCAGCCGCCAACCCGAATTCCGATATCCCTTCCTCGCCTTCTCCCATGAAGCAGTCGCCGCAGAACGCCGCCACCACCGGCCCGGCCAAGCGCGGCGAACTAAGCGTCGATCCCAACGCCGTCCCGCGTAACCTCGCCGACGACAGCAAAAAGCCGCAGCGTGTCGTCGAAGAACTCGCCATGACCAAAGTCACTCGCGCTATCTACAGCGACCGCCAGCTTCAGCAGATCATGGACGATTTCTGGTTCAACCACTTCAACGTGTTCGCCGGAAAAGGCGAAGACCGCTACTACCTCACTGCCTACGAACGCGATGTCATCGCTCCGCACGTTCTCGGCAAATTCAAGGATCTCGTCACCGATACCGCGAAAAGCCCAGCCATGCTTTTTTATCTTGATAACTACCTGAGCGCCGATCCTCTCGCGGCCAAGCGCCTCGCCCAGGAACGCGCCATGCGCCAACAGGCTCGCTCCGGTTACGGCCGCTTCCCGCGTCCCGCTCCTCCGCAAAATCAACAGAAGCAAAACAAGAAAAAGCAAGAACGCGGTCTCAACGAAAATTACGGCCGCGAATTAATGGAACTTCATACCCTCGGCGTGGACGGTGGCTACACGCAGAAAGACGTCACCGAAGTGGCTCGCTGCTTCACCGGATGGACCATCGAAAAGCCGCGCGAAAATCCCCAGTTCAAATTCGACGAACGAATTCACGATCCCGCGCCCAAACTGGTACTCGGCAAAAGGATTCACGCCGGTGGAATGAAAGACGGCGAACAGGTCATCGAACTTCTCGCAAAAAATCCCCGCACCGCGAAATTTATCGCCACCAAGCTTGCTCGCCGCTTCGTTTCGGATAATCCGCCGCCGGCCCTAGTCGCCCGCATGGCCGATGCCTTCAAATCTTCCGATGGCGATATCCGCTCTGTCATGCGCACCATGATTTATTCGCCCGAATTCTGGACCCGCGACGCCTACCGCGCCAAAATTAAAACTCCTTTCGAATTCGTGGTTTCCACCGTCCGCGCGCTCGGCACCGATGTGGACACCGCCATGCCCCTGGTGCAATGGATTGGCCGCATCGGAGAACCGCTATACCAATGCCAGCCGCCTACCGGATATGCCGATAAAGCTGAAGCCTGGGTCAACACCGGAGCGCTCCTGAATCGTCTGAATTTCTCGCTCGCGCTCGCCGGTAATAAAGTTCGCGGCTCGCGCAGCGACGCTTCTTCACTTTTCGGTACCGACTCTTCCACTGACTCGAAACTCGTTCTCGATCGCGCAGTGCAACTTTTCCTTGGTGGAGAAGCGAATCGAAGCACCCTGGAAACGCTGCAAAAACAATTAACCGATCCTCAAATCACCAAGGCCAAGCTGGACGATCCGGCCAAGCCCATCGATCTTGCTATGGTCACTGGGCTGGTCCTCGGCGCGCCGGAGTTTCAACGCCGGTAACGGAACTTGTTCGGGGCATTTGAATTCAAGGTGAACGCTCAATGAGCCACGACAAAAACTTCGACTGCTGTGAAGGGCAACGCCCTATCCGCTTTTCTCGGCGCTACTTCATGAAGCAGGGCGGCATCGCCATGGTCGGCCTCAGCACCATGCCCGCATTCCTGCAACGCGCCGTCGCCGCCACACCTGTCTCCGGCAAGAAGCAGCTTGTCGTGCTTTTTCAGCGCGGCGCTGCCGACGGTCTCAATATCGTCGTGCCTTTCGGCGAACCAGACTATTACCGCTTGCGTCCCTCGATTGCGATTCCCGCGCCGAGCAGCGGGAGACGGGATTCGGGGTTTAGACTTGCAAACCCCGAGTTGAACGGGGATTGTGCCGTGGATCTCGACGGCTTCTTCGGCTTGCATCCTAGTCTCGCGCCGCTTGCGACGCTGTTTCACAAGAATGAACTCGCCATCGTTCAGGCCGCCGGCTCGCCTGATCCCACTCGCTCCCATTTCGATGCGCAGGATTTTATGGAGTCCGGTACCCCCGGCTTGAAAGCCACCGAGGATGGCTGGCTCAATCGCGCTATCGGAAATATCCCGGAAGAAAATGCCTCTCCGTTCCGCGCAGTCGCCATGGGCTCTATTCTTCCTCGCATGCTGCGTGGCTTCGCGCCCGCTATCGCTCTTCCCGACGTCAAGCAGTTCAAAGTCATGGCGCAAAACTCCAATATGAATCAGGTGGCCGAAGGCGGCTTCGAGGCAATGTATGCGCAAACGGTGGACCACGCCTTGCGCGGCACTGGTACCGAAACCTTTGAAGCCATCGACATGCTTCGCAAAGCAGACCCAGGCAAATACCAGCCCGAACACGGTGCCAACTACAGCAAAAGCCGTCTCGGCCAGAGCCTGCAACAAATTGGTCAGCTCCTCAAAGCCGATATCGGCACGGAAGTTTTGTTCGTCGATTGCGGTGGGTGGGACAATCACGTCAACGAAGGTGGCGTGCAAGGTCAACTTGCAAATCTATTAAAAGATCTTGGGCAGGGAATGGCCGCCTTTCGCCAGGACATGGGCGACCGCATGGAAAACATCGTCTTCGTCACCATGAGCGAATTCGGCCGCACCGCAAAAGAAAACGGCAATCGCGGCACCGATCATGGCCACGCCAACTGCATGTTCGTCATGGGCGGCGATGTGAAAGGCGGAAAAGTTTACGGTCGCTGGCCCGGCCTCAACGAAGGCCAGCTAAACGACGGCCGCGACCTCGCACTCACTACCGATTTCCGCTCCGTCCTTGGAGAGATTTTGCAAAAACACGTCGGCGTCCGCGACCTCTCGCCTGTCTTCCCAGGCTTCAGCAACGACCCGCGCAAATTCGCCGGACTCATCCGCGACTAGCGTTCGAAGCGCGCGAAAAAACCTGCAAGCTTCGGCTCGGTACAGTTCTCTCGCCTGGCCTCGACTGCTCGCCCCCCGTAAGTCCTTTAGATCTGATACTTACGAAAATTTGGCGAGGGCGGTGGGTACCGAATGGAACGCCAATCGTTGGTCATAGGGCGCCAGCCCCCGAACGCAGGTCTTAAAGGTTTCGGATCCAGATATTCCGGTAGCGCACCGGGTGATTGTGGTCCTGCAACGCCAACGGCAGTTTATCCGGCCCCGCGACATACGGAGGCCGCACGTGGTGCCCCGTAGGTCCCGTAGGCTCCACGTTGTCCTGTGTCAGCACTCCGTTGTGCAGCACCGTGACGTGCGCAGGTCGTGTCAGCCTACCGGATGGATCAAAGCGCGGGCCGTGGAAGATAATGTCGTAAGTCTGCCATTGTCCCGGCGGACGCGAAGCATTCACCAGGGGAGGATACTGACCGTAAACCGCCGACGCCTGGCCGTCCGCATACGTCTTGCTTTGGTAGGAATCGAGCACCTGAATTTCGTAAAGGCCCATCAGGAACACGCCGCTGTTGCCCCGGTCCTGGTCTTCGCCTTTCGGCGGGTTCGGCTCGGCAAATTCAATGTGAAGCTGGCAATCGCCGAATGCATCCTTCGTGTGAATCTCACCGGTCTTCGGCGTCACTTCGAAATAGCCGTTCTCGACTTTCCATTTCGCCGGGTTGCCATCCTTTTGCAGCCACTGCGAAAGATCCTTGCCGTCAAACAGGATTACGGCATCCGACGGAGCTTTCCCCGCAGCTTCCAGGGTGCTAGCCGTGCCCGGTGTTACCACCACGGGGACCGGGCGGTTGCGGTCGTGAATCTCCCACTTAGGATCGACCTGCGCCGTGCACAGGGGAGCGGCCAGCAGCGCGACTGCCGCGTACGAAAGTATTTTTTCGATTTGCATGAAATGATTTCTCCAGTAGCCGGACGGCGGATTTTACTGCGAATCGCGCCCGAAACAAAGCGGCGAAACGAAGTGACAAAAAAAGTGACGAAAGAAATTGGCGCAGAAGTATCGGGAACAAAGAACTCACAACGCAAAGAGAAAATGGCGGCGATTTTGCCATTTCGCAAAGTCGCCGCCACGTTCGAGACGAAGCATTTGTTTTTGTTATATCAGTGCGCGCCGTCAGTGCGAATGCGCATTGAGTAGAACGAGCGATAGACAAATGTGAATGACACGACGAAGAAGATCGCGGCCAGGATGTGCGTTAAGTTGCCGTTTCCTTGCGTCGCAGTCAGTTGCACCGCGAGTTCAACCGCCAGCAAGCCGAACAGCGTGGTGAACTTGATGACCGGGTTGAGAGCAACCGAGGACGTATCCTTGAACGGATCGCCAACCGTGTCGCCAACCACCGTCGCATCGTGCAGTGGCGTGCCTTTCTGCTTCAGTTCCACTTCCACGATTTTCTTCGCGTTGTCCCACGCGCCGCCGGCATTGGCCATGAAAATTGCCTGGTACAGGCCGAAGATGGCGATGGAAATCAGGTAACCGATGAAGAAGAACGGCTCGAGGAAAGCGAACGCCAGCGTCGCGAAGAAGACGGCGATGAAGATATTGATCATGCCCTTCTGCGCGTACTTGGTGCAGATTTCCACCACCTTCTTGCTGTCGGTCACGGAAGCCTTTTCCACGCCTTCCAGCTTGATATGGGCTTTGATGTATTCCACCGCGCGATATGCGCCGGTGGTCACGGCTTGCGTCGAAGCGCCGGTGAACCAGTAGATCATCGCGCCGCCTGTGATCAATCCGAGCATGAAGGGAGCGTGCAGCAGCGAAAGCTTATCCACGTTTTCGGTAAGCCCACCGGTCAGGGCCATGATGATGGAAAAAATCATGGTGGTTGCGCCGACTACCGCAGTGCCGATGAGCACCGGCTTGGCGGTCGCCTTAAACGTGTTGCCGGCGCCGTCGTTGGCTTCCAACATCTCTTTCGCTTTTTCGAAATTGACGTCGATGTTGAAATCTTTTTTCAACTCGGCTTTGATGCCCGGAATCGTTTCGATCAGCGAAAGTTCGTAAACGGATTGTGCGTTGTCGGTGACTGGGCCGTAGGAATCGACGGCAATCGTGACCGGGCCCATGCCTAGGAAACCGAATGCGATCAGGCCGAACGCAAACACCGGTGCGGCGATCATCAAGTGGCCCAGCGTGACTCCCGCGGAGTTTGCCACGCCCGTAACCAGGTAGCCGGCGGCCATCAGAATGACCATGGTCATGCCCAGGTAGTACGCGGAAAAGTTCCCGGCTACGAAACCGGACAAAATTCCGAGAGAGGCGCCGCCTTCTTGCGCGGACGTAACGACTTCCTTTACGTGACGCGATTCGGTGGAAGTAAACGCCTTCACTAATTCCGGAATGATGGCGCCGGCGAGTGTGCCGCACGAGATAATCGTCGCCAGTTTCCACCACTGCGTGGTATCACCGGCGAGAACCGGAATAATTACCGACGAGATCGCGTAGGTGAGCGCGATCGAAACAATCGAAGTAATCCACACCAGCGAAGTGAGCGGAGCTTCGTAATTCATTTCGTCGGCATTGCCGTATTTTGCTTTGGCGATGATGCCGTTCAGGAAATATGCGGCAGCGCTCGCGATGAGCATCACGATACGCATCACGAAGATCCACACCAGCAGCTGCACTTGCACCGTGGGATCCTTCACCGCGAGAAGAATGAAGGTGATGAGCGCAACGCCGGTGACGCCGTAAGTTTCAAAACCATCGGCGCTGGGCCCGACGGAATCGCCCGCGTTGTCGCCGGTGCAGTCCGCGATGACGCCGGGGTTGCGCGCATCGTCTTCCTTAATTTTGAAGACGATTTTCATCAAGTCGGAACCGATGTCGGCAATCTTGGTGAAAATGCCGCCCGCGATGCGCAACGCCGCTGCGCCCAGCGATTCGCCAATCGCGAATCCAATGAAGCAGGGGCCGGCATAGTCGCCGGGAATGAAGAGAAGAATGAACAGCATCATCAGCAACTCAACGCTGATGAGCATCATGCCAATACTCATGCCGGCTTCGAGTGGCGTGTGATAAATCGGGTAGGGCTTGCCGCGCAATCCGGCAAACGCGGTGCGCGAATTCGCAAACGTGTTCACGCGGATGCCGAACCAGGCTACGCCGTAGCTTCCCGCGATACCGACCAGGCTGAACAAAAGAATAATTCCGACACGAAGCGCTTCAAATTTCAGCAGCACGCCGAAGTACAAAACGATTACGACGGCAATGAAAAGTTCCAGGATCATCAAGAACTTTCCTTGCGTGATGAGATAGGTTTTGCAGGTTTCGTAAATAAGTTCGGAGATTTCCCGCATGGAACGATGCACCGGCATATTCTTCAAGCGGGTATAAATGGTCAGGCCGAATAGCAAACCAAAAATGCAAACCAGAATTCCCCAGAGAAGGAGCTTGTGGCCGTCGATTCCGCCCAGGAAGTGCACGGAAGAAAGATCAGGAAGTTTCAGGTTTGCTTCGCCGCCCGCCTCGCCGGAATGCTGTGCGCATGCGGCGCCGGCCGATAGCAGTGCCACGAATGAGGCCGCAGCCAATTTCGAAAAGCGGTTTGCAATCGCGGAATTTCCGACCACAGAACTACAGTGAAACCAGGCACCTTGAAGCCAGGTTCGCATAGAAACTTCCTCCCCAATCGAAGTCATCGATGAACTATCCGCGGGCGTTGCACAGCCCGCGTTTCACACACGAGTCACTGGCGAATGTCTGCGCGCATTCACCTTTTCAAAACGGGCGCACCACCCCACGGTGGCAAAAGCACTACCCATGCTGATGCCAAGCTGGCCGAAGGATAGCTCTTTGTCCGGAACGGAAAAGAACCCCATGCCACCCGGCCGGGAACCCCTCCCGGCACACCTGCAGATTGCCTTATATAAGCAACATTCAGGGCGTGGCGAAGGTTTGATTTATAACATTCCAGGGAGCCATTTTCAAATGAGGCAGAGGAGGCCTTGGGTGGATGGCGAAGGGGCGGAAACCTGGTTGTTAGATACAGTTAACGGAGGTATGAAAAACGCATCATCACGGCAGAGCGAACCTCTGGTAACATGCAAAACATCGGCGCACAGGCCTTAACGGGGAATCCACAAACATGACGACGAGTTCGATGGCGGCCAGCGAAGCTAGCGCGGTAGGGTTGCGCCACGACTGGCAGAAAAGCGAAGTGGAGGCAATTTACCGGACGCCGCTGCCATCACTGGTGTTCCGGGCGCAGACTGTTCACCGGCAATTTCATCCGGAAGATCGCGTGCAGACCTGTCAATTGCTGTCGATCAAGACGGGCGGCTGCCCGGAAGACTGCGGGTATTGTCCGCAAAGCGCGCATTACGACGCGGGAGTAGGACGAGAAGGATTGTTGGATCCGGAACACGTGATTTCGGTGGCCAAGGAAGCGGCGGGTCGGGGAGTTACACGATTTTGCATGGGAGCGGCGTGGCGACAGGCGCCGGAAGGAAAAGAATTTCAGAAAGTTTTGCAAATGGTGCGGGGAGTTTCCGATCTGGGACTGGAAGTTTGCTGCACGCTGGGAATGCTGAATGAGAAGCAGGCGCAGCAATTGAAGGAAGCGGGACTTTCCGCGTACAATCACAACTTGGATACTTCTCCGGAATTTTACGGTTCGATAATCACAACACGCGTGTACGATGACCGGCTGAAGACCTTGGCCGCGGTGCGCAAAGCGGGAATTACAGTCTGTTGCGGCGGCATTTTAGGAATGGGCGAACGGGAAGAGGATCGCATCGGTTTGTTGCAGCAACTGGCTGGTCTCGATCCACATCCGGAAAGCGTGCCGATTAATATGCTGGTGCGGGTAGAAGGGACGCCCCTGGCGAAAATGCCAGCTCTCGATCCTCTCGAAATGGTACGGGCGATTGCCACGGCGCGCATTCTGATGCCGGCTTCGCGGGTGCGATTGGCGGCGGGAAGAAAGCAACTTTCGCAGGAAGCGGTGACTCTATGTTTTCTGGCGGGAGCGAATTCGATCTTTGTCGGGGAAAAATTGTTGACTACGCCGAATCCGGGCCGCGATGAAGACGAACAATTGCTGGAAACGCTGGGGATGAAGCCGCTGGAATCGCATGCCGTCTGAGCACAAAGACAAAGTACTGAACGAAATGGAAGGCGCGCTGGCGCGATTGCAGGAGCGCAGCCAGTTGCGCGATTTTGCGCAGATTGAGGGCGTCAATTTCTGTTCCAACGATTATTTGGGATTGGCGCAAGATCACCGGCTCAAAGAAGCGGTGATGGAGGCAGTGAAAGCTGCGCCGCTCACCGGGGGAACCGGTTCGCGTTTGCTTTCCGGCCATGACGTGATCTGGAACGGACTGGAAGAGGAGTTCGCGGAATTTGCGGGAATGGAATCGGCGCTGTATTTCTCAAGCGGGTACGGCGCAAATGTCGGCTTGCTGACAGCGATTCTGGGCAGGCACGATGTAGTTTTTTCCGACGCGCTGAATCACGCGAGTTTGATCGATGGAATTCGATTGTCCGGAGCGCGGCGCGAAATCTATCCGCATCTGGACCTGAACGCGCTGGAAGCATTGCTGCGGGTGCACAAGACCGAACGATGCCGGAAAATTATTGTGACCGAATCGGTTTTCAGCATGGACGGCGACATCGCCGATTTGCGCGCGATACAAAATCTTGCGGAGCGACACGACGCGAGTCTGGTGGTGGATGAAGCGCATGCAACGGCGGTACACGGACCGGGGGGCGCAGGCTTGGTTGCGCAGGCAGGCATCGGCGACGAAGTGCTGGCAGTGCTGCATACGTGCGGAAAAGCACTGGCGAGCGCCGGCGGATTCATTTGCGGCTCGAGAATACTGCGGGATTATCTGATCAATCATGCGCGCACGCTCATTTTCAGTACCGCGATGCCGGCGTACATGGCCGGACAAATCAAGGCAGCTCTAAGGCTGGCAAAAGATATGAACCGGGAACGAGAAGTGCTGCTAAAGAATGCGCGGGCACTGGCGTCAGCGATGCGAACGGACGGATGGGATGTTTCCGGCACGGATTCGCAGATTATTCCGGTCATTGTCGGCTCCAATGACGACGCGCTGGGCGCGGCACAATTTCTGCAGGTACAGGGATTCGCAATCCGGGCGATCCGGCCGCCGACCGTTCCGGCGGGAAGCTCGCGGCTGCGGCTATCCTTGACTGCGCGCATCGCGGTCAAGGAACTACAGAGAATGCGCGAGTGCCTGACGGACTGGCAAACATCGCAACCCTTGATGTCGGCAATTGGAAGAACGGCGGCCGGGGCATGAGGCATCATTTTTTTGTGACCGGGACGGACACCGGCGTCGGGAAAACCACGCTCTCGGCATTGCTGTGCGCAGCGCTGGATGCGGTGTATTGGAAACCGATACAAACGGGAACGCTGGAAGGTTCGGACCGCGCGACGGTGATGCGGCTGGCGGGAATCGGAACCGACCGGACGCTGGACGAAGTTTATAAGTTTGTGCCGCCGGTTTCGCCAGATTTGGCCGCACGCTGGGCCGGCGTGGAAATCGACCTGGCGCGAATCAATTTGCCGGGACATTTGGCGAACGATTGGCTGGTGGTGGAAGGCGCGGGCGGGGTGCTGGTGCCGATTAACCAGAAACAATTTATTCTAGACATGATGGTCAAATTGAAACTTCCCGTGATTCTCGCGGCGCGAAGCACTGTGGGCACCATCAATCACACGTTGTTGACGCTGGCGGCGTTACATGCGGCGGAACTTCCCGTACACGGAGTAGTGCTAATCGGAGATCAGAACCGGGAAAATCGCGAGACCATTGAACGCTTTGGACACGTGCGGGTAATTGGCGAAGTTCCACGTTTGCCGAATTTGCACCGCACGGCGCTGATGCAAGTATTCATGAATCACTTTGACCGGGCTGCGTTTTCGCAGTGAGGCAGTGACCGGTGACTTGTGACTCGTAATGCGGTGGCGAAGGCCGCTGAACAGATTGCAAGACTCTAAAAAAGCTTAGAAACCTTTGGGATGAATTCTCCGCTGAAAATCTGGCATCCGTTTACAAATTCCGCGTTGGATCCAGCGCCGATTGAAATCGCGCGCGCGGAAGGCGTGTGGCTGTACGCGAAAGACGGAAGAAAAATTATCGATGCCGTGTCATCGTGGTGGGTGAACATCCATGGGCACGCGAATGCGAAAATTGCAGCGGCAATCGGCGAGCAAGCGCGAAAGATGGAACATGTGATTCTGGCGGGCTTTACGCACGAACCGGCAGAAGAACTGGCGATGCGATTGAAAAAGTGGGTGCCGCAGAATCAGACCTTCCTGTTTTTTTCCGATGACGGATCGACGGCGGTTGAAGTGGCGCTGAAGTTGGCGGTGCAGCATTTCAGCAACGCGGGCCGGGTTGAGAAAAAAGAGATTGTCGCGCTGGAGCACGGGTATCACGGGGATACGGCGGGGGCGATGTCGGTCAGCGACGATTCGCCGTTCACCGATCCGTTTCGCTCGATGCGCTATCACGTGCATCGCGTACATTCGGCGTACTGCTACCGTTGCCCGGTGGGACTGAAGCGCGAGACATGTCACATCGAGTGCGTGCAGCAGTTGCAGACGCTTCTTGCTGAGCGCGGCGACAAAATCGCCGCGATGATCGTGGAACCGCTGCTGCAGGCGGCCGGCGGAATGGTCATGCACCCGCCGGAATTCCTGCGGCTGGTGCGCGAACTTTGCACGAAATACGATGTGCTGCTGATTGCGGATGAAGTGCTGACGGGATTCGGGCGAACCGGAAAAATGTTCGCGTGCGATCTGGCGGGGATTGAGCCGGACCTGATGTGTCTGTCGAAAGGAATTACCGGCGGATTTTTGCCGATGGGCGTAACGCTGTGCAGCGAGCGGGTAGAGAGCTCGTTTCGGAGCGAGAATCGAATGCACACTTTCTATCACGGGCATTCGTACACGGGAAATGCACTGGAGTGCGCTGCGGCGAATGCGAGTTTGCAAATTTTCGACGATGAGCCGGTGTTCGACCGGATTGCAGAGATTGCGCGGATTACAGCGGAGCGGTTGGCCGAGTTCAAGAAGTATTCGCAGGTGGGCGAAGTGCGGCAGATCGGGACCATTGGCGCGATTGAGCTGAAGGCAGAGGATGCCGGGTATTTGTCGGCGATGCGACCGAAGTTATACCGGTTCTTTCTGGAGCGCGGAGTGTTGCTGAGGCCGTTGGGAAATGTCGTGTACGTTTTGCCGCCGTACGTGATTTCGGGGGAAGAGTTGAATCAGGTTTATGGCGTGATTCGGGAAGCGGTGGAGACGGTTTTCTAGCGGATTGAAGAAAACAGAAGAGGGTTTTGCCAGGAGAGACACAGAGTGCACAGAGCAACGAAGGAGAGTAGGCAAAGAGAAGGGTGAAAGAGAAGAGAGGAAAAGAAAGAAGTTGGGTTCTGGCGGCTCGAGAAAGCGAATGACAATCTTGGGGTGTTGGTGGCGTCGGCTCGGATGAGACTGTTTGCGTTTAGGAAATGGCGATCACTTAACGCGACGCGCTGTGGTTACGGAAAGTTGGGGAACGTGGTGAGGGTTGGCCGGGAGATGACTTGGACGGAAAACTGAGCGGGTGGAAGGCCAAGCTTGTGGCGTTTGCGGGGACGCTGGGTGCGCCTGGGTTGTTCCTGATTTCGTTTTTGGATTCTTCGGTGCTGACGTTTCCGGTGATCAACGATTTGTTGCTGATTGAACTCTCGATACAACATCCGGCGCGGATGCCGCTGTACGCATTGATGGCGGCCTTAGGATCGGTGCTGGGTTGCTTGCTACTTTATTTTATTGCCCGCAAGGGCGGGGAGGCTTTCTTTCACAAGAAAGCGGGCGAGCGCGCGCAGGCGATTCGACATTGGGTGGAACGAAATGGATTTGCCGGGATGCTGATTGCGGCGCTGCTGCCGCCGCCGACGCCATTCAAGGTGTTCGTGTTTGCGGCTGGAGTGTTCGAAGTACCGCTGTCGAGCTATGTTTTGGCGATTTCGCTGGCACGGCTGATTCGCTATTTCGGCGTAGGTTATTTGGCGGTGAAGTTTGGCAATGATGCTTTGCCATTTCTAGGGCGGCACAAAATTGAGGTCGCCATACTTCTTGTGGTGTTTATTGCTGTGAGCTACGGTGCATCGCGGTGGATTCTGCGGGAGCGCACGGCAGAGAGCAGATCGTCAAACAGCTGAAAGTGAATTTTGTGGCGTCGTTACGAAAATAAAATGATTTCTGGAATTGCAATGAATCGCACCGGGACCTTCGATCACCCCAATCCGACTGGCGGCAAGATCAATTTTTGCGCCATTGCAATTCTGACCAAGCAACCTTCGCGTCTCGATTGACGACGATGTCTGCCACGACGGCGCGCGATTTCTCTCCGGTAGCCTGATCCTTCATTTCTTGAATTTCGACAGAGAAGCCTTCGCTTTCTTTTTGCACAATAGCTTTGGGGAAGCGCGCGTATTTCAGAAATTCGAGCGCTGCGGCAGAACCTTGCGCAGCGGAAAGTGCGGCGCTCGGGTCAGGTTTGTGGAGCGAGGTGATTCCGGTTGCATAGGTGACATCGCCGCCAAAGGTGCGAAGGTCGGCGAGATGGATTGCGGATTCGGTTTCCACGATTCCGTGCCAAATGAATGGAGAAACAGAATCAGGAAAGGCAGCAACGCGATGCGGAGTTTCGCCGCCAACGGTGCGGGCGTCGAGAGTTGCCGTGACATTAGCGTGGAAGAGCAAGCGGACGCCGAAATAAATTGCGACAAAAACGAATCCGATGATGGCACCGTTGCGTCCGCGAGGGCGTTTGCTGCGAGCGCCGATTTCGTCAGTGATGAGGCGAACGAGTTCGGGAAATAGAATGGCGGCCAGGAGCAGGGTGATGAGCCAAGGATCTAGAGAAGGCGAGATGTCGAGAGAGAATCGCTTTGGCGAAATCGGCCACAGTAACCTGACGGAGTCTGCCTGAAGCGAATCCATTGCGAGATGAAGCGCCGCCGCTGCGACTATGGAAATTGCGGAGAAGCCGAGCCAACCAGTTGAGTCCTTTTTTGTGAGAACACGAGAGAAAGCGAGCGCTGCGGCGAAGACGGCTACCAGAAAAATCAGAGAATGCGTGGCGCTACGGTGCCAGTGAAGATAGGCGGAGGCACCGAAAGCGGCGGCGAACCAATCGAGGTCGGCGATGATGCCCGTGAAAATAATGCAGAGGACAACGAGCCAACGGGCGCGCGGGAAAAATGCACGCTGCAAAGCGAACGAAGCCAAGCCGTGAGTGAGCGGGTCCACGTTTTCTGTCGGGGAAGATTACTGCTTTTCCGGGCCGGGCACCAGCAGGCGCAGCGCGCGGGGAACGATGCGGAATTCAACGGGAAGGCGAGAAAGAGGCTCGCCGTCCACCTGAGCGTAGGTAGGCGGGTCGGAGTCGATGGGCTCGCAGACCAGGCGATCGGACTTCCAGAAATGCACGCCTTCCTGTTTGCGCAAATCGCCGAACCAGAGTTGTGGCAGGTAGGTGAGATAGCGCAAGCCGCTTTGTGAAGTCAGGCCGAGAAATTCGAACTGGTCTTCGAAGAGGTCGGCGTTGGTAGTGATTTTGAAAGGGCCGCCGTAGTGTTTGGTGCGGCCGACGATGACCAGCGAGACGTCGCGCGAGCCGCCTTCGCTGGTGGCGCGAAAATGTTGAAATTTGTATTTGAAGACTTCGCTGATGCCTTGAAACCAGTAAGCGAGGATTCCGAGGCGAGCTTTGAGTTCGAGATCGACAGCGTAGGTGATGCGGCCGTCGGGTCCGGCTCCGGCAACGCTGAGAAAATAGCGCGCTTTTTCAGGATGCAAAAGCGGCGTGGCGAGACCGAGAGCGACGTCGCGGACTTCGCCGCGAGCTAGTTGTTCGGCGGCGGTCGGAATATCCCAGGAAAGATTTAGCTCTTTGGCGAGGACGTTGGCGGTGCCGGCGGGGAGCAGTGCCAGCGGAACACGATGGCCGTTGGATGGCCCGGCGAGACCGTTTACGACTTCGTTGATGGTGCCGTCGCCGCCGCAAGCGATGACGAGCTGACGACCTTCGGAGCCGGCGCTTCTAGCGATTTCGGTGGCGTCGCCGGGACCAGTGGTTTCGGCGAGGTCGGCGCGAATACCGCCAGCTTCGAGAATGCGGCGAGCTTCATCGAGTTTTGCACGACGAGCATCGCCGCCACCGCCAGCGTTGGGATTGTGAATCAAGAGGGCGTTGTGCAGTTCCTGCATGGGTTTGAAGAGCCGTGTCCTGTCCGGTGCTTACCTGATTATTTCGACCGTCCTGATTCTATATAATGGCGGATTGCAATTGGATGAATGTTACGCGGAGATGACATGGCGAAAGCGGCTCCAGCGACGTTGAAGAAAGAAGTGGAGGAATTGCGGGAAACGCTGCGCTACCACGAGTATCGCTATCACGTGCTTGACGATCCGGAGATTTCGGACGCGGCGTACGACAAGCTGCTGGTGCGGCTGAAGGAAATTGAGGCGGCGCATCCGGAACTGGTTACGGCGGATTCGCCGTCGGCGCGAGTGGGAGCGGCGCCGCGCGAGGGATTTACGACGATACGGCACACGCGGCCAATGTTGAGTCTGGACAATGCGTTTTCGTTCGATGCGCTGCGGGATTTTGACCGGCGAGTGCGAGAAGGAATCGGGCACAAAGAGATCGAGTACATCGCAGAGCACAAGTTCGATGGGCTTAGCATTTCGCTAGTTTACGAGGATGGAGTGCTTTTGCGAGGAGTCACGCGGGGGGATGGGACGACGGGTGAGGACGTGACGCCGAATGTGCGGACAGTTCGTTCCATTCCCCTGCGTATTGCCAAAGAAGAGCTGAAGAAAGCGAAAGTGCCGGCGTCGTTTGAAGTGCGCGGCGAAATTATGATGACGCGGAAAGCGTTTGAGGCGTTAAACCGCAATCAGGAGCAGACGGGCGGAAAGATTTTTGCGAATGCGCGTAACGCGGCGGCGGGAGCGGTGCGGATGCTGGATTCGAGCATTACGGCTTCGCGGCGGCTAGATTTTTTTGCGTATTACCTGTTACGGGACGGGAAAGCGGCGTTTGCGAAACATTCGGAATCTTTGCAGGCGTTGAAGACTCTGCGATTCCGCGCTTCGGACGACTGGAAGTTGTGCCAAGGAATCGAAGATGTAGTGAAGTACTGCGAAGTATGGGACGCCAAGCGAGAAAAACTTCCGTACGAAATTGACGGCGTGGTGGTGAAGGTGAATTCGGTCGGGATACAAAACGAACTGGGATTTACTTCGAAGTCGCCGCGATGGGCGATTTCGTTCAAGTATCCGGCGCGGCAAGAAACGACGGTCGTAAGCGACATTCAGGTGAATGTGGGAAGAACCGGTGTGCTGACTCCGTGGACGCTGCTGCAGCCGGTGCAGATTGGCGGAGTGACGGTGAGCCGTTCGACGCTGCACAACATGGACGAAGTGGAGCGGCTGGGAGTGCAGATCGGGGATACGGTGCTGATCGAGCGCGCCGGCGAAGTGATTCCGCATGTCTTGAAAGTGGTGAAGGAAGGGAAAAACCGGCGGCCGTTTCGCATGCCGAAGAATTGTCCGGAGTGTGGGAGCAAGATTCACCGCGTGGAGGGAGAAGTCGCGTACCGCTGCTTGAACTCGGTGTGTCCGGCAAAACGGCGCGAATCGCTGCTGCACTATGCGAGCCGCCACGCGATGAACATCGATGGATTGGGCGAAAAAATCGTGGACCAGCTGGTGGAAAAGAATATCGTAAAAGAAGTAGCGGATTTGTATTCGCTGAAGCTGGAGCCGGTGGCGG
Source organism: uncultured Acidobacteriota bacterium (assembly GCA_963781385.1). GTDB lineage: Bacteria > Acidobacteriota > Terriglobia > Acidiferrales > UBA7541 > Acidiferrum. The sequence continues at coordinate 568,695 of CAWAFN010000003.1, forward strand.
AGTTGGAGCGGATGGCGGAAAAGTCCGCGCAAAATTTGTTGGATGAGATTGAGGCGAGCAAGAAAAATTCGCTGGCGCGATTGATTTTCGGGCTGGGAATACTTTTTGTGGGGGAACGGACGGGGCAGTTGTTGGCGGAACATTTTTCGTCGGTGCAGGAGTTTGCGGAGGCGACGGAAGAGCAGTTGATGGAAGTGCCGGAAGTTGGGCCGAAAGTCGCGAACAGCATTGTGCAGTTTTTCTCGGAGCCGGCGAATCGGCAGCTCATCAAGCGGTTGGAAAAAGCAGGTGTGCGGCCGACGGCGGAAAAGCGGGTGGTGAAGAGCGACAAGCTTTCAGGGAAGTCCTTTGTGTTTACGGGAGGATTGGCGAACCGCTCGCGCGAGGATGCGGGCGCGATCGTGAAGGAGCATGGCGGAAGTGTTTCAGGCTCGGTGAGCAAGAAGACGAGTTATGTGGTGGTGGGCACGGACCCGGGGTCGAAGTATGACAAGGCGAAGGAATTGGGGGTGACGATTTTGGATGAGAAAGAATTTGAGAAGTTGGCGGGGATTAAGTGAGAGACGCTGCGCGGCGGATTGCGCGGCGAAAATTAATGAGCGGTGGTTGTAAGTTGATTTGCGGCCTAGTCGGCTGGGGAACTGGCCATTTTTCTGGGGATAAATATTCGGCCCCGAGCGATTCACTTGTTCTTTTAGGAATGGCGCACCGTATTGCGCAATGTGTGTCTCTGGGGCTGGTCTTGAGTTGGTTGGCGATGCGCAGCGGCTCAGTGCTTCTTTCCATCATCACTCATTCGATGGCGAACTTCCTGCAAGTCGCTGGTCTTGACGGCGATTATCCGGGCAAAATCTGGGTGCGGACGGCTTTGGGGCGTTGACGGCCTGTCTACTATTTCGATTTTGGCCCGTTGAAGTTGAACAGGCACTTGCTGTGAAGTTCGAAGCGTCGGGTTCGCTTGAAGTGGAACCGGTCAGTTAGCCGATCCAAATTAAGTATCGGCAGACTCTGCCAACGTACAAAAAACTATATATAATTGGACTGGCGGGTGAGCTGGACGATCGCTGGCTTGCCTTGAGTTAAGTGGACCCGAGGGCTCGCCCTTCGGTACTGCGTGCCTCAGGGTAAACGGGAGGAAAGTCCGGACACCGGTCTGCGTCAGCAGACAAAGGGGCAACGCGCCTGGTAACGCCAGGGGAGTTGCGACGGCACCGCCGCAAGGCGGAGGTTGTTGCGATTCACGGAAAGTGCCACAGAAAATAAACCGCCGCGAAAGAAAGCTTCTGTGACGGGCGGCAGGGAAACCTGCTCATCGTCGAACAAAGGCGCTTTTGAGGTAAGGGTGAAAAGGTGGGGTAAGAGCCCACCGCTCGTCTGGCAACAGGCGAGGCAAGGAAAACCCCGCGTGGTGCAAGGCCAAATAGGAGGGGAGAGCCGGCCCGGCTCGCCGAGTGAAACAAGAAATTGTTTCGCTTCCTTCAACGATTCGAGCTCGCCGATAGGCGGGAGCGGAGCGAAGATGAGCAACCCTCGGGTAGGCTGCTGGAGCCGTGGCGCGAGCCACGGCCTAGAGGAATGATCGTCGAGCTTCGAGAAATCGAAGTGGACAGAATCCGGCTTATATGGCTCGCCCGCTTTTTTTTAATAACTTACGGACAGTTAGCTTGCCCCTTAGTTTCAAAAACAATCCTATAAGGTGTGTTTTGCCATCCTTCGGAATGCCTGCCGGGGACTAGCCTGTATGGTTCGGTTTTGCAGACCGCTCAATGTTGTCGCGACTACCTCTTCCGCGTATCGCCGACAAGAGCCAAACGGGAAGTCTGGCAACGTGATTAGAAGGGATGCAGCACGGTGAGCGGCAGTCAGCGCTATGGTGCTGATGGAGAAGGCGTCGCCCTGGAGCACTCCCGCTTCAAGGCACGACTGCACGCACTTGAACAGCAAGCGGAAAGCCGGATTGTCTTCCTGTATTTCCTTCCGAGTTTTCTTAACCACTGCGGGGGGCCGTACCGACAGGAAAAGAATCCTGTACTCAGTCGGGTTCTCCTCGGCGAAATCGATGTGGTCCAACATTATTTCCCGAAGTGCGCTTAGAGGTTCTCGCCGGCTCGTGCCTTCATGTCGTTTGGCGTCTTGTGACCGATCCCTCAATCACTTGGATGATTCCTCCGGAAGCTCCGCGCTACGCTAAAAAATTGTGGCTTGGGTATTGAATCTACACATCGCTATGTGTAGAATTACACACAATGGAGGAACCCAAATGCCTACGAACCTTGCTATCGACGACCGTTTGCTGGAGGAGGCGCAGAGGGTCGGCCGACACCGGACAAAGCGAGAAACGGTGACGGTTGCTCTACAAGAGTACATCGAACATCGCAAGCAACAAGAAATCCTGTCTCTGTTCGGGAGCGTTGACTACGAACGCAGCTATGACTACAAGCGCGAGCGCAAGGCGAAACGTTTATGAATGTCTTGGTAGACACATCTGTTTTTTCCCTGGCGCTTCGCCGAAAGAACGAAAGCTTAAGCACCAATGAAAAGCTCCTTGTAGCCGAGTTATCCGAGCTCATCCGAGAAGGACGGGCCCGAACGATCGGACTAATTCGACAAGAGCTCCTCTCGGGCATAAAGACAACGGAACAATACGAGAAACTGAGAGTGCATCTTCGTTCTTTTCCGGATGAAGTCGTCGACACGTCTGATTATGAAGAGGCGGCGAAGGCTGGCAATCGCTGCAGGGCGAAAGGAGTTGCGGTATCAATTGTAGACATCCTTCTGTGTGCCATCGCGATCAAGAGGCAGTGGGCGATCTTCACAACCGACCCTGATTTTTCGAGCTACGCAAGAGTCCTGCCACTCCAGATTCATACTCCCCGACGACGATAATGCGTTCAGCTGATTCGTCGCTGAGTGGGCTGAAGCAAAAGACGGTAGACGAACCGCTTTGGATGAGGCAGCTTCGAGCCGTTGTGAGGAACTGTGCCACAAGTGTGACACAAAACCTGTTTTGATTGACAAAGTTGACTGCTTTGACGAGCCGCGCTTGTTGATTCTACGCAACTTATTGAAAACAAAAAGGGGCCCGAATATTCCGGCTTACAGGCTCATCCGCCATATACCGCTTTGTTTTCAGTGAATTCTCCCTGTGCCGCATTCAGAACGTGCAGTTAACGTGCAATCGGTTCTCGCTAAGCCTTCGCCATTTTCCATAATATTGCGCACTCGATCCCGAAGCTCCTTGACGAACGGTGCGTAGTGCTTCTCCATCGTCGCGACGGTGTCCCCGAGTGGCTTGACCATGTCATAGGGACTGGCTCCTCTGGCGAGCATATCCACGGCAAAAGTGTCCCGGAACCGATGCGGATGGACATCGGAGAGTCCAGCCCGGTGTCACGAAAATCCGGGAGTTTGCTCCGCTGTCTCGAACAACTTCGCCGCGAACGCTGCCCCCACACAAATTTATTGAGCCTAATTACGTAATCAGAATGTGCGAACTTTGAGGTTTTTCAAGGATTGACTTTCTGGCCGCAATGCATAGCATCGGGCCGCCTAACCTCAGTTCTTCATGTGAGGACAGGCAAAGGGGTGGTCCAATGATTCGAAATGTGGTTGCTTTACTATCGGTATGCCTGATCGCTGTTTTCCTTGTTCCCGCTCAGGGATTAGCACAACAGGGTGGTGGGCCTAAGGGCCACGTCATGATCCCTAGATCCAGCATAGCTCAGCCTGGCGATGCTGGAGTCAACGCTCATACTCATCTCCGCATGTTCGTTCCTTCCACTGGAATGAATTTCGGCACAGCGGTACAACCTAGCGAGTTGCCTCCGTTCCCCGGCCTTTTCTTCGAGACGCCGGCCTCGGTCGGCTGCATCTATCATCTCGTCCACCATTCCATCTCCGGCTGCAATCCCAACTCAACCACCGAGAATCCCAATGTTGGCAAGGGTGCCGGAGCCATTGCTCTCATTGAGGCCTTTGATGACCCATCCGCTCAGGCTGACCTGGACACGTTCTCAGCCCAGTTTGGCTTGCCTCAAACGACCATTTCCGTGGTCTATCTCACCGGCGCGCAACCGAAGACCGACCCGACGGGTGGCTTTGAGATCGAAGCCGCCTTGGACCTCGAATGGGCCCATGCCATGGCTCCCCAAGCCAAGATTATTCTCATCGAAGCCCCGAACAACGGCCTCGTCAATCTGTTTAACGCCGCCAGACTTGGCGCCAGCCTTGTCGCGGCCAGCGGCGGCGGCGAAGTCTCCATGAGCTTCGGCACCGGCGAATTCGGCCCACCCGATTTCTCATTCAGCGAGGCAATCTTTGACCCGACGTTCGTTTTCCCCGGAGTTGTCTTCTTTGCCTCTTCCGGAGACAGCCCTGGGACCGAATACCCCAGCGTATCTCCCAACGTTGTCTCTGCCGGCGGCACGACGCTCTCTCGCGATCCCAACAGCGGCAATTTCCTCCTGGAAACCACCTGGCAAGACGCTGGTGGCGGCCCCAGCATCTTCGAGCCACGGCCTCCTTTCCAGGATGGTGTACGCTTCCTCGTTGGCAACTCTCGCGGCACACCGGATTTTTCCTTCGACGCCAATCCCACTACCGGTGTGTGGGTGTTTAACACCAACCCCGTCCTGGGCACCGGCTGGTTCATCGTCGGTGGCACCAGCGTCTCTTCGCCAGCTCTCGCTGGCATCGTCAACGCCGCCGGCGGCTTGCGCAATTCCAGCCAGGACGAAAACCGCGAACTCTACAACCACATCTTCGGTAACTCGTTCAATGACACCGTTTATGGCAACTGCGGCCTCAACGCCGGCAACTTTGCCATATTCGGCTACGACCTTTGCACTGGCGTCGGCACCCCCAATAGCCTTCGCAACAAGTGACCACATTTAGGCCAAGTCATTCCTCGGCTTATGTGCATTTTCTTAGCGTCTTCCTGGGCCCTCTTCGCCGAGGGCCCTCTTCCTTCCTAACGCCGCGTTCCTTGCGCCCCATCTAAACAATGTGGCTCTGCAAAGCCGCTTCCCAAGGGTTGTGATGGTGAAAATTCAGCAGGCTTCTGTTGAGGCGCGCTGACGTTCGGACCACCATGAACATCTACACGCAGGCAATACCGAAAGCAGTTCCCAAGACAGCGCTTACACTGAGTTTTGGGGGCTTATGAACCGATTCCAAGCAAGGCCGGCGAGATGGGGTTACAGCGAAGGGATAAAACTGTCCTTACTGATCTTCAGTGACCGAATCTTCGACTCCAGCGTTGATCGGGGCATGGCCAGTTTGGTAGCTGCGCCCGAAGGTCCGAAGACCCGCCCTGCACTTTCTCGAAGGGCAGCCTCAATCATTTCTTTTTCCTGAGCGGCTAGCCTTTCGGAGAGGTCCAGCGGGATTTTCGGTTCGGTCGCAAGCGGTCGCTGAGCAAGCCAGGTATTGTCGACCGAGAAATTTTCTGTTTCGCACATGATGACAGATCGCTCAATCACGTTCTGCAATTCGCGGATGTTCCCTGGCCACGCGTAGGAGCGAAGCAAGTCGAGGCTTTCTTTGGTTATCCCCTGTATCTTCTTTCCCACTTTCCTTGCGCAATGATCGACGAAGTATTCGACCAGCACCGGAATGTCTTCTCGTCGCTCCCGCAGAGGAGGCATATCAATCGGAAACACGTTGAGACGGTAGAAGAGATCGCTGCGAAACGTGCCCGCCTGGATGGCCGCCTGCAAATTACGGTTGGTAGCAGCTATCACGCGGACATTCGTTTGGACGGACCGAGTTCCGCCGAGACGCTCGAATTCGTGTTCCTGCAAAACCCGCAACAGAGCAATCTGGGTTTCGAGAGGAAGCTCTCCGACTTCATCGAGGAAGATCGTTCCTCCCTCTGCCAATTCGAAACGGCCCAGGCGTCGCTGCAACGCTCCGGTAAAAGAGCCCTTCTCATGACCAAACAACTCTGAGGCGATCAAGTCGCGTGGGACGGCAGCACAGTTGACGCTTACAAAAGCGCGTGAGGAGCGCCGAGACCGTCGATGGATCGCGCGCGCAACAAGCTCCTTGCCGGTTCCGGTTTCGCCAGTGACCAAAACGGTGGCGTCCGTCGGAGCAACCTTAGACACAAGAGAGAGTACTTTTTGCAAGGCGCCAGAACTCCCGACGATCTCGTAGGACATCGATCCCTTGTCAATTTCTTCGGGCAGGGCGACGCTCTCGTGTTTGAGTCTCTCTTCAGGCTGCATTGGATCCGCCATGATTGCCGCGACGCTAGCCATAACTTGCCTCACCGATCTAGGAACGTTGCACCGTTGTTAGACCTCTTTGTTCATGTCGCGCATTGTGGAGCTAGCCCCGTCTGCCCACAACCCCAGATGGAGTCGCCGTATACACCATAAAGGACCGGGAGGAGTACCCTTTTGAAGTGCCTGGGGACTAACACTAAAGAGGTAAGAGATCTAACTCTTTCGGTCCGGAGGATCGATGCGCTTCCATCCAAAAAGTCGGGCATCGACCGACCAAGCGCCGGGTCCGAGCATGGCCAGGGCGGCACCGAGGGTTCCCAACAGGATATAGCTCCACGGATCATGGGGATGCGTGCAGGCGCTCCAAATCTCAATGATTGCCAGAAGTACTCCCGCGACGGGCGTCCATAAACCTGCGAGCAGTAGTATTCCTGCGGCAATCGCGAGAACGTGGATCACTGCCAGGCTGATTGGCGGCGCACTCTGCAGCTCGATAATTTTTCGAACGACTAATGCTATGCCAACGACCAGGCGCATGAGTAGAAGGCCGGCTCCGGGCCAGCCGTGAGCGAATGTGGAGAAAAGTCGTCGCAAGACAGGTCGAGCATAGAATTTCCCAACGCCAGCCGAAAACCCCAAAAGGCACGCGCGAAACACTCTTTTGAGTGAACTAAAACTCGATGATTCCGCGCTTCAGACCGATCATGGCGGCGTGGGTACGGTCGTTGGCGCCCAGTTTGGAGAGGATGTTTCGGACTTGGCCCTTGACGGTTTCTTCGCTGATGGAGAGTTGCGCGGCAATCTCTTTATTGGCATTCCCTTCGGCAATCAGCCGCAGCACACGCACTTCTGCCGGGGTCAGCGCGTCATCGGTGGCATGCTCGGCAAGTTGGATAGGAGGCCTCAGCGGAAAGCGCCTTTTTCCCGGCATGCACCGCGCGGATCGTTTCCAACAGCTCCTTGTGCAACAGATTTTTTAGCAGGTAGGCCCGCGCGCCGGCTTTGAGCGCCCGCAGGACCTGCACGTCGCCGGTGTAGGTGGTCAGTACGATGATTCGCGCTTCGGGAAATTCCCCGCGAATCGCGATCATCGCATCGACCCATTCATTTCCGGCATCTGCAAGTCCATCAGGGTGATGTCCGGACGGTGCGTACGGAACTGGTGGATCGCCTCCCGCCCATTCGAGGCTTCGCGCGACTAAACTCATGTCCGACTGACCCGCCACAAGCCCCGCGATCCCCTTCGCGAAGGAGGGCATGATCGTCGACCGCCAGGATCCGAATCGGACCGGGCTCGGCACTCATGACTTCATCTCCGTGTCTTTCCCAGAGAACTTTTCTGCCAACCACGAACGCCGTCGAGCGGGAGAGGTCTCGTAAGCACGCGAGGCAGGAATGCTCAGCTCAACCTCCGTGCCAGAATCGAGCTCACTCCAGACAGCCAGCTTACCTCCCATCAGTTCTGGCGCGTTCGCGCATGCCACGCAAACCGTAGTGCCCGGCGTAGCCGTCTCCATCAAGATGCTTCGCGTCAATGCCCTTTCCGTCATCCCGGACCCGCAACCGAAGCTGCCGTTCGTCATACCGGATTTCCACTTCGATCCGCCGCGCCTGTGCGTGCTTGAAGGCATTGCGCAGTGCTTCCCCTGCGATCCGGTAGACTTCGTCTCGGAGGATCGGATGGAGATTCTGCGGCGTTCCTTCCACCTCCACGTGAAACTCGGCAGCATTTGGGTTCGTTTCACCGGACGCGAGCTCTTGACCCAAAGTGTTAATCGTCAACGCAAAATCGTTGGCCACGACCGTGGATGAGCGCAAGCCCTGTACGGCATCCCGGCCCTCAGTGATCGCTTGAGCGGCCTGATCGATAGCGCTCTCGAGTGTTTTCCTGGCTTCGACCGGACGCTCCGGCAGCAGATTGGTAGCTGCCTGAAAGCGCAGCAACAATCCGTGAAAACTTTGCAGCAGGGTATCGTGCAAGTCCCGCGCGATGCGTGTCCGCTCGCTGACGCGCTCTTCCAGCCGAATGTTGAACTGGCTCGCCACCTGACGGAGCCGGAGTTGATAAAGCGCCCAGAGCAATACGAGAAAAGCGACCATGCACGACACGCGGAACCACCATGTCCGCCACAGCACCGGCTCGAGTTCGAATGGGAGAATGGCTTCCGTACTATTCCACACTCCATCGCTGTTACTGGCTATCACGTGAAACCGATACTTACCTGACTCCAGGTTCGTGTAAGTCGCTTCACGGGCTGATGTCGGCTCTGTCCAGGATTGATCGAACCCGTCCAGCCGGTACATGAACCGGACGCGTGTAGGAAACGAGAGACTCAATCCTGAGTAACTAAGCGTGATCTTCTGATGAGGCGGTCGAACGCGAATCTGTTCTCCCAAATGAACAAGACGGCCGTCGACGGAGATTCCATCCACATGCACCAGCGGGGGTGCAGAATCGAATTTCATGGATGTCGGACTAACGAAAGAAAGCCCTCGATTCGTAGAGAACCAAATTCCCCCGCTCGGGTCCACCGCAATGGATTTGTGCCGTCTTAGACCTTGAGTACTGAGAAGGCCGTCACCGAGTCCATATTCCCGTATATCACTGCTAGCAACCGCTTGGCGCAGTAACTTGTTCCGGTCGACGCGGACAATGTGTTTTGCGGTTGCCATCCACAGAGCGCCTGCTTTGTCTTCCGCAATCGCGAAGATCTCTTCACGCACGGAGTCTGGTAGATCGTCGCTTAATGTGTGCACTGAGCCCGAACGGAGGAACGCCAGACCGTTATCCGTTCCGATCCACAGGACGCCGTTGGCGCCCGGCAGAAGGCAGTTCACGTTGCCTGGAGGCAATCCGTCTTTACTTGTATAGGCTCGCAAGTGTCCTTCGGAAAGCTCATTGAGTCCGTTGGGCGTTCCAAACCACATAGTGCCGTCGGAGCTCTCGGCGATAGAAGAGATGCTGTTCGAAACTAAACCATTCGCCACGGTGTAAGTCGTGAAGCTCCCATCCTTGAGCCGGCTGAGCCCGGCGCTTAAGGTCCCAGCCCATACCGTTCCATCACTGCTCCGATGAACCGCATACACCCTGTTTTGGGCAAGCCCATCCGCAGCCGTGTATGTCTTCGCTATAAACGAAGCACCACTCTGTCGCAAGTGAGTTAACCCACCGCGTCGTCCTATCCACAATTCTCCTTGGCGCCCGTCAATCGAGTAGACAATGTCTTTCTGAACCGCAGCTGCGGTGATGCGCTCCAGGTGGCCCTCTTTGCGCCAATATAAACCTCCTTCGCTCGGACCGAACCAAGTGCGTCCTTCCGAGTCGACATAAAGGGGGCCGTTGTTCCGCGATGGCACACCACCGGAAGCGTAGTACGTCATGAACACGCTGTCGCGAAGACGTTCGATTCCGTCCGCCCTGCCCACCCAAAGACTTCCTTCACGATCTTCGAATAAGGCAGTGACCGGCTCGGCCGGCCAGCCTTGGCTGGAATCGACGGACGTGACCCCGTCGTTGCTAACGCGCGCCAGGCCGTTCGAGCTCCCTATCCAGACGTTCGATTCCCCGGTCTCGCGCCATGGTAACGATTTCCACGTTTTGCAAGGCCTGGGATGAGGAAACCCGCGACAATCCCATCCCGTCCCAGCGCACCAGACCTTTGTCCGTGCCGATCCACAAGTCGCGACCGTTCAACGTTAGCAATGCGTTGACTTTCTTGTCAGGCAGTTCCCCGACAAAACGGGAGATGCGCTGACCGTTTAGCGAATAGAGCCCTTGTTCTCTTGTGCCCAGCCAGTCCACGCCGTCAGCCAACTCGATCATCGATATGACATGTCTTGGCAACTCATCCCTGGTCGCGCTGGTCGCAAATTTCCCGTTCCTGTCGCGAAATATCCCTTTTGTCAACCCTGTAATCAGCAGCTCACCATTTTTCCCCATGCACATGGCGGTAATGTCGGACTCCGCCTGCGACGAATCTGGAGCAACGCTCCGAAACGCCCCACTTCGATCGCGTACCATCAAGGTCGGACCCTGTAGGCGTATCCACAAATTTCCATTCGCGTCTAGCGCCAAGCCCAGAACGGGACCGAATGGGACTGTAGTGGACTCCGAATGTTCAATCAGTACGAAATTCAAACCGTCAAATCGAACTAAGCCCTTTTCCGTGGCGATCCATAAATAGCCGTCTGGGGTTTGCGCAAACGCATTCACCGGTCCACCTGGAAAGCCCGCCCCGGCATCCCAGTGGTCTCGAATATACTCCGAGATCGCTTTGTTCGAACTCAAAGCGTTTGCCGAGGCCGCAAAGCACACCATCGTCAGAACCGCCACCAGCAACTTTGACGACCATCGCGGTCTCTCGCGCTTATGGGAGGAATTCGAATTTCTCAATGACGACCTCGTTGTCATATTGAATCGGTTCTTTCGCGGCCCGAAACACATAGAGAGCCATGCGCACCGACTCGCTACCATGCGTCGGAACACCCGAGGTGAATTCATGCTCGGCGACTATATCTGTTTTGCTTTCCGTATCTGTCCCGCGCGATGTCCTGAACAAAACGCGCCCCGGCTCCCAGCGGAAGGAATCGGTGAGTACTCCGGAAGGTACTGAAAATCGCGAGGTATTTTCCGGAACATAGAAGGGTTGAATTATAAATTGCGCATTCGCGGTGTTGCGATCTCCCCACGGACTGATCTCAACACCCATTTCCCTATTGTTTGGCCCGGCTTCTGCATAGTCATAGGTAAACATGGCGAATGCGGCCGCCGGCTCCAATTGGGAAGTGTCGTGCACCGTAAACGAGTAGGTGCCATAGCCAAGACTGCGTGTGAGCGTCACCTCGGCGCACGTCCATTCGCCGGACGAGTTCTTTATCCGAAGATGTAGCGCGCCCTTCGAGTCTGTCCACGCATTGTTTGCATCGTACAGATTTCCCCCGCCTCGGTTACTCGGGGCGCTTCGAATTCTCCATTCGTATCCGCTGAACCAAAGAGTCTTGGAGATTTGTGACCCAGGCTCCGAGCCCCTGACTGTCGCTACCGCCACCACGTTCCCACCGCGGCTGGGCATCTCATTCAGTGAGCTTGCGGGGTGAAATCCCAACTTCACAAGCACCGCGGCGTACTCGGTGCCCACATGCGTGAAATTCGTCCACGTCGCGTCAGGACGAATGCTGGTGTATGGTTCGTTCCTAATCGGCTGCACCCACCACTTGCCATTTTTCGCATACAACACCAGCTTGAGTTTGGGGATTTCCGCCAATGACTCGCCCTTCGATCACATCTAGCTTATCTACACCACTTTCGGTTGCGGGGGGAATCCTGGTGAATTCGATGCTGGGTTCCGGCACACTGAGTTGGGAATGACAACTGGCGAGCAGCGATAAACAGGGCAAGACCAGAGTAGCTACTACTACCGTAGAACACTTTATCGGCGCCCTCGCGCCACATTTATTCGAGCGATGATAGCAATTCCGCTCGCGGCTCGGTGCGAAGCAGGCCAAGTCGAACCTCGATGCCGCTGCATGTACCGCCTTATGATTATCCGAAACGCAGACGTTGTTTTTTTTGACCCAATACATCCTACAACCCCAAGCCTTCCATTTGCCGGCTTTCGCGGCCCCCAAAAGGGAAGAGCGCCCATGCCAGCTTTCTTGGCGAAGCGCTTGCCACGCATGGCGCGGTGCCTCGTCCCGCGTTGTTCCTTGCGAGCATGTTAGACCTCGGAATCTTAAATCCGACGAAAGAACTTGGCAGGAAGCAGAGCCCACTAGCGGCTAGGAATGTCAATCCGTTTCCTGCCAAACAGCCGGGCGTCTACAGACCATGCGCCCGGTCCGAGCATTACCAGGCTTACTCCGAGCGCCGCGAGCAAAACGTGCATGCTCGGTGCGGTTCCCCGAGCGAAGATAGTCCAAACCTCGATGATTGATTGCAAAACTCCTGCAACAGGCGTCCACAATCCAGCCAGCAGCAAGCTTCCGACGCCGATCGCGATGAATCTTGCGTAAAGCCCGTCATGGGGCGCTCCCCAAAATCCGGAGCAGTCTTCAAATAATAACGGGATGGCTGCCGCTAGGCGCAGGACAAGGAGTCCAGCGCCGGGCCAACCGCCAGGAAACATCGTAAACAATCGTTGCAAGTTTTCCCTTTACTTCACCCTAATTTCACGCTCGTACCAGGCGAATGTAACGGGATAGCGGACCCTGCGAATCCCCAAATGTGGGGGACGCTATAGACTCTTTTGAGTGGTTATAAGGGATTTATAATTCGATGATCCCGCGCTTCAAAGCTGCGGTTACCGCGTGGGTTCGGTCATTGACGCCAAGCTTGGAAAGGATGCTCTTGACGTGGCCCTTGACCGTATCCTCCGAGATCGCTAGCTGATCAGCAACCAGCTTGTTCGAATTTCCCGCCGCAATCAGGGAAAGAACCTCAATCTCTCTTTCACTCAAAGAGTCATCAGCAGCATGGCTGGCGAGTTCGGCGGCGACCTCCGCGTGAATGAATTTTTTGCCGGATCGAACAGCCCGAATCGTGTCCAAAAGATCCTTTCGCACGTTGCCTTTTAAGATATAGCCTTGGGCGCCGGCTTTCATCGCCCGCTTGCACAGCGCGTCGCCCGCGTAGGTCGTCAGCACAATGATCCGCGCCTCTGGGAATTCGCTCCGAATCGCAATCAGGGCATCGATCCCATTCATTTCTGGCATTTGCAAATCCATCAAAGTGACGTCCGGCCGGTGCGACCGGAACTGTTCGATGGCTTCGCGGCCATTCGACGCTTCGCCAACCAAACTCATATCCTTCTGATTGGCGATGAGCACCGCGACTCCTTCGCGTATCAGAGCGTGATCGTCCACCGTCAGAACGCGAATTACATTAGGACTAGTGCCCGTTTTAGGACTGCCGCCCATCGGATTCCCCAATCTTCTTTCGCCATAACCAGAATCTGCGACGCGCTTCGGATTTACCGTAAGCAATGTCCCCAGGAACAGTCAACTCAATTTCCGTCCCGGCCCCGACTTCACTCCAGACTTCCAGCTTCCCGCCAAAGCTCTTGGCGCGTTCGCGCATACCGGGCACCCCCCAGTGTCCGGCGCGAGCGCCCTGATTGGTAACATGAGGATCAATTCCATTTCCGTCGTCTCGCACGCGCAGCAGAAACTCAGAATCCCCGTACGTAATTTCCGCTTCGATCTTTTGTGCCTTCGCATGGCGGAATGCGTTTCGCAATGCCTCACGCCCAATTCGGTAGATTTCATCGCGAACCATGGGATTGAGCTCTTGTTGTTCCCCTTCCACGAGGACACGCACGCCCGGAACGGCGCCGTGGCCGCTCTGTGGGGCCAACTCCTCGGCAAGTGCCGCCAATGCCTGTGCGATGTTACTCTCACCGACGATCGATTGGCGCAAGTCTGAGACCGTATCTCGGCCTTCCGCGATGGCTTTGTCCCCGCGCTCCAAAGCAGTGTCGAGCTCTTGTACGGCTTCGCTCGGCCGCCCGGGAAGCAGGTTGCGGACTGCCTGTAAGCGAAACATCAGTCCTTGAAAACCTTGCAAAAGAGAATCATGGAGTTCGCGGGCGATGCGCGTCCGCTCACTTACGCGTTCTTCCAGGCGCACATTGAATTGGATAGTAAGTTGATGCAAGTGGTAGCGATGGACGCTCCATACCAAAAGAAGAATTAGAACCAGGCATGTGATCCGAAACCACCGGGTGGCCCACCAAGGCGGCAGGATCTGTATGCGCAATTGCGCGCCGGGTTCGCTCCATGGACCTCGGCGGCTCGCACCCTGCACATGAAACATGTAAGTACCTGTCGGCAGCGTCGTGTAGCTCGCAAGCCGCTGGTCGCTTCCCACCTCATTCCACTTTTGATCCAATCCTTCCAACATGTAGCGGTAGCGGTTAGTCGCAGCATTGAAATAGCTCAATGCGGAAAACCCGATGGAGAAAATGTTTTGCGAGTGAGAGAGTGTGATCGTATCGGTGTAGTTGACAGCTTTCTTCAGCGGCGAGCCGGGGCTGAGGGTGACCGGCCTTCCGAATAATCGGATATCGGTCAAGACAATCGGCGGGACAAACGCGTTCGCAACGACCGCGTCGGCCACTACTTGGTCGGGAAAGAATGCGGTCACTCCGCTGAAGCCTCCAAAAAACATCTCACCCGCGGCACTCTTGAAGCAGGCGCCCCACCCGGTAAGATCTGGGCCGGGAAGACCGTCTGCCACAGTGTAGTTGCTGAATTTCTGGGTTCGCGGGTCAAAGCTCGATATCCCTTTATTCGTGCTCATCCAAAGCAGACCGCGCTGGTCTTCGAGAATGCAGCTAACAACATTCCCCCCCATGCCATCGCGCTCGTTGTAAACCACAAATGTGCTTGTTCTGGGATCGAATTTGTCCAGCCCGTTTTGCGTGCCAACCCACATGCTTCCTGCGCGATCGAAATAGATGGCGACGACGCGGTTGTCGCTGAGACTGTGCGGGTCGTCGGACTTGTGGCTGTAGACTGTGAACTGCTCGGTGTTTGAATCGAATCGGTGCAGCCCTAAATTGCTGCCAAGCCAAAAGTTTCCCTGTGGGTCTTCTGCGATGGCGTAATAGTTCAGGCCTCGGGTTTTCGGGTCTGGCTTGTAGGTTGTGAACCGCTGTGTGAGCGGCTGGAAACGACAGAGACCATCCCACGTTGCAGCCCACAAGGTGCCCCGATGATCGATAAGCAACCGCTGTACGCCACCGCTACACAAGGTTGAGGGATCGGAGCGGTCGTGGATGTAGCGTCGAAGTTCTCCCGTTTTCCGGTTGTAACGCAACAGCGGATTCGTGCCTGCTATCCAAAGAACGTCTGGCCCGTCTTCGATGATCGAAAGCACTTCAGACCCGGCGACTGGCTCGAAGCTGGAGGACAAGCCGGTCTTGCGATCGATTCGCACCAGCGAACGATTTACGCCGACCCACAAAACGCCTTGCCGATCCTCATAGAGGGCCCCAACGAGACCCGGACTTATGGTGTTGCCACTGCCGGAGGGGTTCGTAAATTTTGTAAACGGCGGTGGCCTGGTAGCAAAGAAGTGTGGCTCCACGTCGTGCATACCGACCCAAATGTTTTTTTCGCGGTCCTCGAATAGGGCTATGACTCGATTGTCAGCCAGACTGTCGCTATCACCAGGGAGGTTGTGGTAGCTGATGAAACGCCGATGCTCGCGGTCGAATTTGAGCAATCCACGGACCGCCGTTCCAAACCACATGGTGCCTTCGTGGTCCTCCAGCAGGGCGTAGGCCGGGTTCTTCAAGTTGTTCTCGGGGCCTCGTGAGTCGAATCCGTAGCGAGTCAGTTTGTTCGTCTTGGGATCGAACGTGGCGATGGAGCCGTCTGGGCCGTAGACGATCCAAAACACGCCGAAACGGTCTTCGTGGAACCAGAGCCCGATACCCGACTCCCCGGTAAGGACGTGCCTCTTTACTTTTCCAGTGTTCCTATCAAATTCGTCGAGCGTCTGGCTGGTGCCGACCCAAAACCGGCCTGCTCTGTCCTCACCGGTGGATTCGATCGTGTTATCCCCGAGGCTGGTCGGGTCTGCCGGGTCGTGGTAAAAGTGCTTGGTCTTACCCGTGACGGGATCCAGTCGGAATAGTCCCTTGCGAGTGGACAGCCATAACATGCCCGACGAGTCCTGGCTGATCTGGTTGACGGTCGTTGCTAAGCCACTTGAATCCGGGACATCGAAATGATAGTGACTGAATTTTTCCGTAAGCGGGTCAAAGCGGTCGAGAAACTGGTCTGTTCCGACCCAAATCGTGCCGGCGCGGTCCTTAAACAACGAATAGATGTAAACCCCACTCAGGCTTTCCTGGCGTTCCGGATCATGTTTGAAGACTTTGAAATTGTAACCGTCATAGCGATTCAGGCCGTTCCATGTTCCGAACCAAATAAACCCCTGGTCGTCCTGAACGATATCCGAAACCCTAACTTGAGAGAGGCCTTGGGAGCTGGATATCCGTGCAAAGCGGATATCCTTACCCTCGACGACGGGAAGCCTAATGGTTTCAGCGTCCACCGGAGAATCGAGCGAGGAGGTGTCAGCACTATCGCCCGCTCTTGCCCAGGCTAAGGCGCAGATCGGAACTAAAACCAGAACGGCCAAGGCCAGTTCGAGCGCAGGGCGGCGACCTGAATTCAGGCTCATCTTTGAGGAACTTCCGGCAGAACATTCACCAAGGGCGATACCACAGAAACTTCGTGTCTAGGCACACTGCTCGTTTCTACCGATCGCGCCAAAGCGAGTCAAATTTAAGTGCTCGCGCTGAAGAAGTCGAGGTAGCCGTCAGGCCGAGCGGTGTGAATCGTCGCGGGCATAGAGTCGACGAGGAACCGACTATTCAACGACTCGGATTCCTGTCCTGCCGAGGTCATGGTGCGTATCATACACCCAGAGAATCCGCACTGGGCAACGATCCGGTTGTTACCTCAGATGTATGCCCCAACTTCCCGGCCACCAGTCAGAGCAGCCCGCGGTGGTCCCGCGGCAGCGAAAGGCATGCGTCTGGATGCACCTGCTGTAGATTCCAACAATAGTTTGCAAAAAAAGAGCACCGACAACATTAGGCCATCGGCGCTCGAATGATTTGGTTTTGTTTTCTCTTGGAGAATTAGACGAGAGCCTTTTTGTGCTTGTGTTTCTTCTCTCTCGCTGGCCGAGACTGTATGGCCGACCGCACGAGAAAAGCTGATCGCGTTAGGCCGGCAGACCGCGCTAGACGGTCAATCTTCTCAATCTGGCTCTCCGGGGCGGTTATGTTGACGCGGATTGTCCGTTCTGAATGAGCAGGGACAAGGAATGCCACGGCATCCTTAATGGCAGGATCGCCTACCACGTCATCAATAGTGGATGGATCGGGAATCTTTTCACCATCCTCAACCATACCAGCGATATGAAAGCTCAAGGCTTCTGCCGCTCTACGCCGCGCTTCTTCCAAAGTTCTACCAGCCGTAATGCACCCAGGAAAATCTGGGAAGCTCACGCCAAAATCCGATTTACGATCCTTATGCAGATATGCGATATAATCCATCAATCACCTCAACCTAATGCCTGCTTGCTTTTCGATGCTTCTCAGCGTGCCAATTGGTATATCTCGAACGGAATGTGGCACAGTGACCAGTCCCGACTTCGCGACCAGAAACCAATGCGAGAAAGTGCCTTGACCAAGTGTCTCGTCGGAATGACGCCCGAACAATAGTATCGGACCCTAAATCGCCATGTTTTCTCTGGGTAGCTTCAGAGAGGGTGCACGCGCCTGTCGCGGGCGCGTTCACACTATCATTTCTGTTGATACAGCGTCTTGTTCGAGTTCTACGGACGAAATGTGAGACTCTCACCGATAAACTCTGGAAGTACGATCTACAATCCGCGGCCCCGTGGTGTCGACACTTTTCAGATGCTGCATGACCACCCATTCAAGGACCGCCGAAAGGCTCGCGGGCTGGCAAATGCCGTGGCTGAGCTAGCTGTTCAGTATGGACTGCCCGACATCTCAAAAATACGTTGTTCGGGTTGACCACCGCAGGGATGAAAAAATACTCGAAACTATATACTTCGCGCGGTAGTTCAAAAGCTGTCTCGGGGGCTACCGCGGCGGAATGCTCTCCAAGAATAATACTGGGCATTGCACGATGTGTTCGCGAGTGAGGTAACCTGTTGTGTGGCTCTAGGGGAAGTACGATCTTTCACGCGCGGGGAATTGCCCTTGACAAATGCCATAGTGTGGCATATCAATTATGAAGACATATTCGATTTCTGAGGCGGCCAGGATTACGGGAGTTGACCGACGGACGTTGCACCGTTGGATTGCGAAGACTCAGATTCCAAAGCCGAAGGCGGAAATCGTACAGGGTCAACTCCGAAAGTCATGGACAGCCGAAGAGGTCACAAAGATTAAAGTGTACAAAAAATTGGCATACTGGGGTAAAGGCATCGACAGAAGAACTGGTAAGAAGGCAAAGAAAAAGTAATGCAAACGGGACGCGATGATGCGCTAACACCAACGCGCCCCTGACCACCATCACCTAAAAGGAGGCAACGATGGCTAGTAATGAAGGTATCGGTTCCCCGTTTCTCAAGCAACCTTCCGCACGTTCCCCGAAGCTGCGTATTTATGAAAGTCTTTTCCTCTTGAATGAGAGTATGGACCGCGTCATCACCCTCTTGCGCGAGATGGAAAAGCTTCCCTTTGCCGACAAGGAGTCTGTGCAATACGCCGTTGTCGAGATCGAAGAGGTCCGATGCGACTTGAATGCCGATTTTGCGGAGAAGCTGGCAGATAGCGAACGCTTCGACGAAGGTCGCTTTTGGAAGCAGCGTCGAGAGATTGAGAAGAATTGGCGCGACCCGGACGATGTCTATATCGAGGTTGGACGGCGAGAAGAAGAACGCAAGAAGCAGGGTTTGCCGCCACGCTTGGGTGTTCTCCCACATTCAGCCGTGGCCGAGAAAGAGGATCGTTGGGAGGCCGAGCAAGAGCGCAAAAAAGAGCGCTCCAAGAAGCGCGGAAAGTAACGGTGTGGGAGAACAACCATGCCGAAGAAGCCAAAGATCGTTCGGGTTGGAACCACCGCTGTAACCCAAATCACTTCCAAGGAGCGAAAGAAGCTCCACGAACTCACGAAAACGCGCATGGACGTGCGGCGTAGGAAGTACCCCGAAGTGCGAGGCAAGGTCGTCGATTACATCAGCCATTCCATCGATGACGGAGTTCTTTGCATGAATGTCTGTTTCAAGGATAAGACTCTGTTCTCTTTCCGCTTCGCCTGCGACATGTTTATCGTCGGAGCCGATCTCAGCGATTGGAAGACGGGCAACTACGACATCATTCGCGAGTACATGAAGCCGATTCCGAGGTAAGGAATATGGGCGAATGCAGGGTCCAAGTCAGCGTTAGGGTTGGCCAGGAACGGCAGGCCAATCTTCTTTGAAGGGAAATCCTCTATAAGTCAGAAGAAAGCACGGAAACGGCCGTAACTGATAGTTGACTAGGCCCTATCGGCCGCAAAGATTCATGGAATAATTGTGTTGTACATCGCATCGGGTGGATATTGAAAATAAGTGATACAATATGATCGTAAAAACAACCATATATGGTGTATTATGAAATTGACTCTGCAGGAGAGGATTGCCCGGTATGTGGAGCGAGACTTCGCCCGAAGACCAAGCTCATATCCTTACTCTTATGGAGGAAGCCGCGATCGCGCTGTTCTCAGCGCTGCCCGAGCACTTTGTCTTATTTGGAGGAGCGACGCTGGTTCTGTTTCACAACAGTCCACGGCTTTCAAAAGACTTGGACCTGCTGGCGCGTGTCGAGACGCTAACAACGGCGGAAGAACTCGAGGAGGCACTTCGGACTCGACTGGACGAAGTGGCGGGCGTTCTCGGGCTTGGCCCGGTGAGTTTCGAGCAGGAAAGGGCGGGCGAAAATTTCCTCCGGTTGTGGATTGTGGGATCCGGAAAACAAAAATTGTTCACCGTGGACCTGACAAGAATGGGTGGACCGGTATTGGCGCGTCAGATCGTCGAAGAGGGAATTGCGGATGAGAAGGGAACGGCACTTATTCCCACCGCTTCGCGGGATTATTTGCTGCTTCAGAAAGCGGAGTCGTTCGTATCACGCAGGATCATGAAAACGAGAGACGCATTTGACATCCGTCTGTTGCTGTCGCAGGGAGCGAAGCTCGATGCGACGCTAAAAAGTCATTTGCAAGACGCTATCCTGTGGCGCGAGGTAGACGGCGATCAAATCAAGGAACGAATCGGAAAAATCGACACGAAACTGTGCCGAGCAGAACTCAGACCGGTCCTGCCAGAGGATCTATACATCGACCTCGAACGCGAAGGGTTTGAAAGTCTGCGAGCTGCGGTGAAAAGCGTATTCGGGGAATGGTTGTAGGAGGATAAAAAGTTCTTGGACTGGGCCGCGACACTACGGAAAGAATCTCTGCGTTCGTGGATTCTGCGATCGGACGAACTGGCGCGCCGGTACGGCATTTCCGAGACGGCAGTCGGAAATGCCCTGCGAAGACAGGAGCGACGCGGTCTTGTCGAGCACATCTCGCGCGGAGTCTACGTCAATAAGCTGGCGCATGACTTTTCCTCTCGGGAACTCGTAGGCGTTCTGCGACCGAATGCGTACATTTCCCTCGAATCGGCGCTCGCAGAATGGGGAATTTCAACACAGAGCCCATCCGCTCTCACATGCGTGACGACCGGTTTCCCGCGAAAGTTTCAGAGCGCATCTGTACACATCGTCTACCGGCATATCATTGAGAATCTGTTTTGGGGCTTCGAGGAAAAACGAACTCGACATGGGGCGTACAAGATTGCGGAACCGGAAAAAGCGCTGCTCGACTGGGTGTACCTGCAACGGCAGGAAGGACTGCCAACGGTGCTGGATGAACTGAGTTTCAAACCGATCGATAGGAGAAAACTACAGAAATACGCCGTGAAGTACCCGAACTCCGTGCAGCGAACTGTACGAGATGCGACATGAGAGGAAGTACTTGAGGGCGACCCTGCAAACTGAGACGGAGGTAGCCCTACGTGACGAGACCGCATCTATCAAAATCATCTCTGGCGGTTTGATGAGTCAGGTACGATTCCCCGCCCGAAGAAACAAGCTCGCCGTTCACAGCTTATCGGACGTACGCAAGGAGCGAAAAAAAGCAGCACTGCACGCGGCGGAGATTACGGTCGCAAGTGCGAGCGCTGCTGAAATCGAATAGCGTATAACGACTGCACCCAACGCCGCGCCGAAAAAGATTGCCAAGACTGAACCAACTCTCCTCCCCAATCTCGGGTTGTTGCCTTTCGCGAGTGAGGAGTCCGCAGCGATGCCCGTGACCGTCAATGTTAAGACGGTCGTCGTCAGATCCGGGATTGCGAGCTTCCGAACGGCGGCATTCCGCGTGCCCATGGCCAGCCCCGTGAAGGCGATCAGAACAAAAGGTTGAAAAGAATGTTCCAGTAAATCGCTTCTGTATCCGATGCTGCAAAACGACGCTGCAGAGAGAAAGGTTACCTCGAGCAGGAATGCTTGTGCCGCGAATCGAATCCGTGAATCGGCACTCGCACGGGCCGTGATCCGTCCGCCGAGTATCGCGCCCATAACAAACGCTATGAGCGCCGTTGACGAGCGCGCTACAGACAATCCAGACACCCGCGCCGTCGCAAACGCTAGTATCAAGATGTTCCCCGTCATGTTCGCAGTGAAGACGCTCCCTAGGGACAGAAAACTGACGGCGTCAACGAGACCTGTAACCGCCGTCATTCCGAGGAGGACATAGGGAGCGATTTTCTCCGCGGTTGGATTGCCGCCTGTCGAGGAGTTACTCATTATGCCCGCCGTAAGATTCTCTCCGGAGTCGATTTTGTTTTCATTCCGGGTCATTCCTTGCCCCTAAAACTTGTATCCCGTCCACAGCGCCCAGTAATTCAGGTTGCGGCCCGGCTGACTCTCTCTGACGAATTTGCCTGCATAGAAAATTCCGTAGTCGGCTTGAAACCACAGATGACGATTCGCCTGCCAGCGCACCTCCGCGCCTGGGCGATGCCCGACGAAGCGCGCATTACTTTTTCCCGCAGGAATGATTAAAAATCCAGGAACGGAATATACTCCGTCCCGCAAACTTTCGCGCCACTGAAAGATCCAATCGACCGACACAGTCACACCCTGCGGCAGCGTCGCTTCAGCGCGAGGGTGTACGTCAATAAAGTTGATGGGGCCGGGTCCGGCCGTGGCGAGAACGCCAAAATAATTGCCCTTGGGGAATAGCGGATTGAACGTGCCGAGGGTGTTCGTCCTCGGATCGTCGCCGCTCGAGATGTCGGCTTTGGCGCTGAATCGCGGTTTCAGCGGAAAGTTCGGGAACCGGTAACCGGTTTCTGAAGCCACTGTCCAGGCTTTGATGTTTGCGGAACTGAAGGTTCCGAATTGCCAAAGCGCTTCATAGTCGAAATCCCAGCCGGGCTTCATCTCGGCGACGGGACGAGAAAGACGCGCACCGAGGCTGTGCCGTACTTCGTGACCTTCACCCCGGTTGAATGTGGCCGATTTTCGGTCGAGGCCAAGGTAGTAAGTGTCCAGGGTGATGTTCTTCGTCAGAGGTCGGACGGCGTACACGCCCCAGAATCCGACAGCGTGGTTTGGGGCGTTATCGAAAAAGCCCGGCTTGTCCAGGTCCGGGCGCACGGCGAAACCGTCAATCTGCCAAGAACCGACAGCCGGCTTTTACCTTGAACCCGTCAAAGCTCAGGCGCACGTTGGGCCCTTCGCGAACATCGATCAGCCGTCCGGAGCCATATTCCAGTTCGTGTCTACCGGCTCTGACCTTGATCCAGTTGCGTTCATCCCCAGTTCCGACTTCGAGAAATGCTACTTGGAAATCGAGTTTTTTTTCGTCGATCGGTCTCGGACCACCGATGCGGTAAGAATTCAAACCGCTTTTGAGCTCGACGAAGGACCGAATGTGCTTGCCGTAATGAACATCGAAATAAAGCATGTAGCGCTCGTTGAAATAGGCGTTCATGAAAGGCTGTTGGCCCCAGTTGTCGTTTCCGATCTGCTCCCAAACCTCGCGAGCTTCGCCACCCATGGATAAGAACCAGTCATTCCGATCAGACCGCAGACGAATGTATTTGATGGGGTCCCAAAACTCCTGCCGCTTGGCCGAGTCGGCCAGAAAACTCCAGTCGTCGTCCTCGCGGAGCAAGTGGTAGATCCGTGCAGGCGCCGGGGATTCAGCGGTGGGAACCGATTGCCCTGACGAGAGTGGCGGCGTCGCAAGAGCCACGACTATTAAGATCACCAACATTCGCATGTATCTTTTCGTTCCAATCCCACTTGTGGCACTGCGCTTCGCGGATCATCGTCAGAATTCGTTTGCACTTCTTATTTCTTTATTACCGAGTGGATTTCCGCGATGTATCCGCCGGGGAACTGCACAACAGCGGATTCTCGCTCGTCGGTCTTATAAGGGGGTACGAGGACGTCGACGCCGCTCGATTTTGCCTTAGTGACCGTGTCCGTCAGATTCGTCACTTCATATCCAGTCATTTCCCGGCCGTACGGATACGGAAGGTGACCGTCGGTAACGAGCGCGGTCAACTTCCCGAACTTCGATTCGATCCTTACTCGCCGGTAGGTTTCCGTGGGCTTTCCGATTTCGACGCCCGGTGCGCGCGGTTCATCAGAGACGAGACTTCCGTTGGAAAACGCGAGAAACGTGGACACAAATGCATCCCCCCGGTCCTGCGAGACATAGACTCGATTCTCCGGAATCGTTTGCAGCGGGGCATAAGATGGCGCGGTGGTGTGCCAGTATAGTTGTGTGTTCACGCCACCCGGCCATTGAATGATAGCGTCTCGGCCAATCGGATCGTTGAAGGGAGCAACTAAGACATCCGCGCCGGTGGCCTTGGCGGCGCGGATCGCCTCGTCCACATCAGTGACCAGATAGCCTGTCCGCTCCAACCCGAATGGATACGGAACCGGCGTTTTGAATCCGAATACTGATACGGTGCCTACAGGAGTCATGACCAGCTGCGACATGGTGCTACTGGGTGTCGGAGTTACGGTGAAAACGCCTTGCTTCGTTGCTGTGCCGCCAAATGTCGCAACGAGGCTCGCGACAAAACGGTCGAAGTCCTGTGGAGCAACGTAGACATGCGTCGTGTCGTACTGCGGGCCGACAGCTACGCCCGCCGCTTTGGCTGGCTGGAGACTTTGGGCGAATGTGCTGAAGTATCGCGGTTCGCACGCGAAGCCAATCGTCAGGAAGATAACAACAGACATTCCAGCCAGGATCTTTTTCAGGCGCATTCTATTTCTCCTAAGTCGCCAATTACCTCGTCGCTATGAAACCAGTTCCTGTATCCAACCGGCTCTCAAAGAAGATCACCTGCTATGTACGTCGGTTGTATCCACTTCGTCGGTCATGGCGATATGTTCTCGAAAGATGGAACTTGATTCGTAACGCGTCTTTTCTGATGGAGAATTGTAAAGCGGACGGTCGTAGCGTTCACCGACAAGGCATACGGATGCGGCACGCGAAACGTCGAGCTTCTTCGTCTGAATCCAAGTCCCGAACTGCTCGCCGAGCACCATGCCCAAGAGTCCGAGTAAAGCGACGATCGGAGGTGCCGGGCTCTTGACCCGAATGAGTCCGTAGAGAACACCCACTCCAAGTCCAACGATGAAAGATAAAAACAATACCTTCATTCATCCCTCCAGCGGCGCGCAAATCAAAACGCAAAGCAATCGCAACCCAGTTCCCATAAGCCGAACTCACCCAGCACTTGAAGGTGCGATGCTGTCCGGCCATCTGACGGCGACTCAACATGCGAGCAGGCAGCGGAGTGAGATGCACCAAGAGTGGGGTTCAGCGCCTTTGCGTAACCTCCATATTCTTTGACAGGAGACCAATCTGGGCTCACTGGCAGCGGAGGCGGCGCGAGTTTTGAGAATTCGTCGCTGGCATGGACGATCTTCCCACCCACGATGGTCAGCTCCGATTCGAGATGCTTGATCTCCTCTTCGGGAATGGAAAAATAGTCGGCAGAGAGAATCGCCAAGTCGGCCAGCTGGCCTGGAGCAATCGCTCCTTTTTTGCCGTCTTCGGTTGAAAACCAACTGCTCCCCATGCGTGTAAAGTTTGAGCGCTTCCTCACGATCCAATCGGTTCTCTTGCGGATAAAGATTGAGGCCACCGACAGTATTCCCAGTGATAAGCCAGTACAGGGAAAGGTAAGGGTTGTAGCTCGAGACGCGTGTCGCATCGGTTCCGGCGCCGATCGGGACACCCATCTCCAGCATGCGGCGGAGCGGAGGTGTGCGTTTGGCTTGTTCTGAGCCGTATCGCGCGACGAAATATTCTCCTTGAAAGGCCATGCGGTTCTGCACAGCGATGCCGCCGCCGAGCGCCTTCACACGCTCAATGTTGCGGTCGGAGATTGTTTCGCAGTGATCGAAGAACCAATGCAGGCCGTCGAAGGGAATTTCCCGGTTCACTTCTTCATAGACATTGAGTGCCCGCTCGATGGTCTCGTTGTACGTCGCGTGCAAGCGAAACGGCCAGCGATGCTCTACGAGATGGCGAATCACGGCTTTCAGCTCGTTTTCCATGACGGGGAGCATGTCGGGACGCGGCACGAGAAAGTCTTCGAAGTCCGCGGCGGAGAAAACCAGCATTTCTCCAGCTCCGTTGAGACGATAGAAGTCATCGCCGTATCCAGGCTTTGTCATTTTGGTCCAGCTCTGGAAGTCCGAAATCTCTTGTTTCGGGTTCTGCGTAAAGAGGTTGTACGCGAGTCGAATCGACAGCTCGCCGTTGCGATGGAGTTCGTTTACTACGCCATAGTCGTCGGGATAATTCTGAAATCCGCCCCCCGCGTCGATCGCGCTGGTGATGCCGAAACGATTGAGCTCGCGGAAGAAGAGCCGGGAAGAATTGAGCTGATCTTCGCGGGAGAGCTTTGGTCCCTTGGCGAGGGTGGAATAGAGAATGTTGGCGTTGGGCTTGGCGATGAGAAGGCCGGTGGGATTTCCGTAGCGATCACGCTGAACCTCACCAGCGGGGAAATTCGGGGAGTTCTTGTCATAGCCCACTGCACGCAACGCCGCTCCGTTCAATAATGCCCGGTCATACAAATGCATCACGAACACGGGTGTGTCTGGGGCAACCGCGTTAATCTCATCGAGCGTCGGCATCCGGCGTTCGGCAAATTGAAATTCCGTCCAGCCTCCGATCACCCGGACCCATTGCGGAGCGGGAGTTCGTGCAGCTTGTTCTTTCAGCATGCGCAATGCATCGGCGAGCGAAGGGACACCATCCCAGCGCAATTCCAAGTTGTAGTTGAGCCCGCCCCGAATCGGATGCATGTGTGAATCGTTTAGACCAGGGATGACGGTTCTTCGGCGCCCGTCAATTACGCGCGTTTGCGGCCCCGCAGGCGCAGAATTTCTTCATCCTTGCCCACAGCGGCTATCCTTCCGGCCGTTATGGCAATCGCTTCTACAAATGAAGGCACGCCGTTCGTGGCGATCTTGGCGTTGTGCAATATGAGCTCAGCAGACACGGTAATCTCCCTTTCAGGTTTTCCAAATGGATTGAAAGGGGCGGAGGAGGCTCCGCCCGTTCAGTTTTTACTTGTGAGCTCCAGCGAGCTCGCGGAACTGCGATATTCGGGGAATTTCGTTGCCGGCGCACCGTGTACCATCGTGTACGCGTATTCGACGCCGATCCCGTAGGCTCCGTAGTGGTTCTTCACGATGTCCATCACTGCATCGTAGGTTCCCTTGTGGGCCCAATCGCGTTGCCATTCGAGCATGACCTGACATGGACGTGACCGGCTTTGCGCCAGCTTGAATGACGCGCTTCATCGCGTTGTCGTGAGCAAGCTGGCTCACGTCGCCGCAGCAATCCTCCACGACGTAGACTTCGTAGCCGTCATGAATCGCCTGCACCGTCGGAAACGCAACACAGACTTCTGTCCAAAGGCCGGCGAGGAGAATCTTCTTGCGTCCGGTTTTCTCGATTGCCGCGACGAAGTTCTTGTCGTCCCAGGAGTTCATCGACGAACGCTCGATGGGTTCCTGGCCCGGGAATACCGCTCGCAGCTGCGGCCACATGTTTCCGCTGAAGGACTTCGTCTCGACCGTTGTTAAAACCACAGGTACATCGAACACCCTTGCGGCTTTCCCGAATGCCACGGTGTTGTTGATGATTCCCTGGCGGTCGAAATTGCTGGTTCCAAACAGCATTTGGCCCTGATGGTCGATCAGCGCCACGACGCAATTGTCCGGAGTTAAGAGTCCCTTCTCACTCAGTTTTGGACGATTGCCGTTTGATGATTGTTGAGCCATACGATTTCCGATTCCCCTTTCAATTGACTAGCCTCGAAACTGGCGCTATGAGGGAAAGCAACCGTGTGTCCAACGCCGAACATACGCGTCAGAATCGGCAATCCGTCTTGTTTTCAACAAAAAGGGGACGTTAGGTTCAGAATGAGGAATTCCTCTTGCAGCTATGTCATGCCAAGGATTTGACGATAAGGTCAAGGTCGCGGCTAAGTTCCAGGGCGCTTGCACGCCGCGCGGATGTAGCAAGGCCGCGCAGACCTTTGTGTAATCTCTGGCGGTATCGCTGGTCACACAGCGTTTCCGATTTCTTTCTGCAACGAACTCGTTAAGCTTTCGATTCTGCGGTGCAGGGAGAGGAACGCTTCAAATCGCCCTGTGCCGTCTGGTTGCGGTTTCGATCCCTCGTAAGCACTGACCGCGCGTTCCAGACGCACAAGCGACTCTTCGAAAAGTCCTACTCGCGATGGCCGTCCTTCAATTCGATCTGCCATCGCGTCCAGCGCTCGGGCCAGTTCGTCATCGAAGGCTCGCTGCGCCGCGCCCAGGGCGTGCGGCAACTCAAAGCCAGGAAGTCGGGCGCGGTACCTCCAGAGTGCAATTTCGGTTACAAAAATGATCCGCAGCTGCGGTTGCCACTGTCTGAACCTACTGCGCCATGCAAGGTCTTGCTGGCGAGAAGGTCCAAATTCAAAGAGAACGCCGTCTGCGGAGGCCCGCACGGCGTCGAAATTGTTGTTGATGGCCTCACGCAGGGAGTAACTGCGTTCCGCGGCCACGTTGTAGTCGCTCGAGATCGGCTCTCGTGCAAATTCAGCCAGCAATCGAACCGCCGAAAGGAAAACTCTCTTCATGTCTGAGACGGCGGATGCTCCCCATAGTTGATCGAAGACGAGCCACATCATGGTCAAGCCGAGCAAGATGCCGACGACGCGATCTCTGGCTATCGAGAGCGAAGGCTCGATTGCGAATGAATTGAGATGGATGAGGCAAAAAGCAACGGCGATCTGCACGCCAAAGTAGGACAAGCGCGCGCTGGAAGTCATGAACCAGGAAGCGAAGGCGGTGACAATGACAAAAAAAATGGTGAATCCCGCAATCGAATCCAGGTAGGGCAGGATGAAAATCTGTGAGCCCATCCCAATGAGGAAGCCGCCCACCATGGCTCCGGAAATGCGGAGAATCTGCTTTTGTCGAGACGAACCTACGGTAGAAAGCGCGGTGAGGAAACAAGTCGTGACCGCTGTGCTGATTCCTGGCCAATCCAACCCGTTATAAATGATGTGGCACAAGCCGGCCGTGAAACGGAGCATCGAGTATGCCCGCCAAGCGTCTAGCGTTTGCGTCAAGCCGTTGGCACAACAGAGCGCGCTCGCAGCAATCGGCAATAAGCGTCATTCGAGATTTGCGCTTCACCTGCGGAGCACAACAATTTACGTTAAGGATCAAACAAGGAATGGCAGGCCGTGCAGGCGCACTGCGCAAGAGCCAGGTTCGCGCCGCGCGAGAGAATGAGTACGATCGCAGCACGGACTACTGCGGCAATGCTTGATGGAATCCGGACCGACGTACCTTGCAACGTTGTGGAGAACTCGTCGTATCGATGCGCCGAAGCATTCGCCGTTTCTTAGCCTACGGCTCGCTCTTCGTGAGCCCAGAATCGTTCGCGAAGAATCCTTTTGAGGATCTTGCCGGAACCGCTTTTCGGAAGTTCGGTATCTGAAAACTCGACGCGGCGGGGGATTTTGTAGTTGGCTAAGAATTGCCTGCAATGGCTGATCAGTTCGTTCGCGCTCAGAGCCATTGCGGGCTGCAGTACGACGCAAGCCGTCACGAGTTCACCCCATTGGGGATCAGGAATTCCGAAGACCGCCACTTCACGAACTGCGGGATGTTTGTAGATGACCGCTTCGACCTCGCCGGAATAAACATTTTCGCCACCTGTGACGATCATGTCTTTCAGGCGGTCAAGGATGTAGAAATAGCCGTCCGAATCCTGATAGCCGATATCTCCGGTGCGAAACATTCCGTTTCGAAATGCAAGAGCTGTGTCTTCTGGATCGTTCCAGTAGCCCCGCATGACGTTGGCGCCCCGTGCGACCAATTCTCCGTGCTGCCCGACTTCCACTTCCTTTCCCGTTTCGTCCTCGACTCGCAGGTCAATTCCTGGACAAGGCCGCCCACAAGATAAGAGCTTGGCCTCGACATGCTCCTGATCTTCGAGACCGGTGAGGAAGCCGGTTTCGCTGAGTCCATAGCTCTGGAGAAGTTTCACGTTCGGCAAAAGCTTTCTGGTGCGACGGACAAGCTCCGGCGCCATTGGAGAGCCGCCATAAGCCAGGACCTCGAGACTACTCAAGTCATACGACTTTGCTTCGGGGAACTGCGTGAGCAGGTTCAGCATCGTCGGCACGAGCACCGTGTGGGTTACGCGTTCGCGTTGGGCCAACTCACAGAAACTCTGCGGGCTGAACTTTGGAATTGTGACTTGGCTCGCACCGAAAGCCGGTGCTGCGAACATGGCGGGAAAATCGGCGATGTGAAATATCGGTGCCGCATGCAGATAGACACCTCCTTCCCGGTATCCCATCCAATAGCTGAAGTGGTCGACGTTCGCGAGGATGTTGGCGTGCGTAACCATGACGCCCTTCGGCCGGCCCGTCGTGCCGCTGGTATAGATGAGGGCCAGAATCGCTTCGGGGTCATAAACAGGATCTGGGCAGGAGTCGTTCCGGACGTCCAAGGGCTGTTCATCAAGCACGAGTTGCCAAGGAAGCTGCACCGCGGGCTTCGGAAGCGAGGAATGCCGTACCAGCCCACGCGGTTTTGCATCAAGCAGAACTCGGTCGATTTCCGCTGCGGAGAGCCGCGCGTTGATCGGGACTGCAGTAACGCCGAGCCAACTGCAGGCGTAGACCAACTCGATGTATTCAGGAGAGTTCGGCAACAGGAGCGCGAGGCGGTCGCCCGCCGCAAAGCCGTTGGCGGCGAGCGCAGCCGCAATGTTCCGGACGCGCTCGTGGAGCGCCTTGAAAGAAACAGCGGCGCCGTCGACAACCAGCGCCGCGCGTTGCGAGTAATACCGGAATGCCCGGCCGAGCGAATGAACGTAGATCATCGTCTGGTGTCCAATGGTGGAGCGCCAACCAGAGCGCCTCACTGATTGAATCTAGTCGCCGTGGCTACCAGCGGTAGCTGCCTGAGCCGCTTCTTCACCCTTTGCGCGGGTAGCCAACAGTTCCAGCAGCATGGCGTCGCGTTCACGGTTGAGTTCGTCAACCGAACGGTTGGCTGCCTCCTTTTGCACACCGTCGATGATCGCTTGCTTCACCTGAGGACTGAATTCGGTGATCGTCCCGAGGTCTTTCCACCACGTGGCTACGGGTCCGGAGAGGTGCTCCATGAAGTGGTGAATTCCACCCGGACCGCCGGCGAGATGGAACAGGAGATTCGGACCCATCACTCCCCAACGCAATCCGGGTCCCCAGCACACGGCCGCGTCCGAATCGGCGACATCCAATACGCCCTGCTCGATGAGGTGAACGACTTCACGATACAGCGCCGCCTGAAGGCGGTTGGCCACGTGGCCGACGACTTCTTTGCGGACATGAATCGGTTTCTTGCCAATCGATTCATAGAAAGACATCGCGCGCTGGACAGTTTCGGACGATGTTTTTTCGCCCGCGACTACTTCAACGAGCGGCACCACATGGGGAGGATTGAAGGGATGGCCGATGACGCAGCGTTCGGGATACTTACAGGCGGATTGCATCGTACTCATGGTCAGACCGGATGAACTCGATGCGATGATCGTATCCGGCCGAGTCGCCGCATCCATGTCGGCGAAGAGCTTGATCTTGAAATCCTTCCGTTCGGGTCCGTTCTCCTGCACCAAATCGGCATCCGCGAGAGCCGTCTTCAAATCCTTTGTGAATTTCAGGTGATCGCGCGACGCGTTCTTGGAAAGGCCGATGATGGTGAGGTCTTTCCAGGCGGCGTCGATGTAACGGCGCAAGTTGGCTTCGGCGTCGGGTGCCGGGTCCGTTGCGGTGACATTGAGACCGCGCGCAAGATAGAGTGCTGCCCAGCTTGCGCCGATGACTCCTGTGCCTACGATCGCCACGTTCTGAATCTGCTTATTGTTTGCCATGAACCAACTCCTCCTCGAATTTTGATTTTCAATTACCCGCCAAATCCCTTTGTTGCCACCACTCACTTGCCCACAACAGCGCTCTGCGTAGCCGCGTCGCGTTCTGGCGTCCACGTCCGTGACGCGTGATGCTGAACAATCAGCTGATCACCTCTTTGCCCAGTGACGTAGGTCCAAATCCATTGGAGGAAAACGGTTAAGCGAAGACTCGATGTCGCCAAAAACTGGAGGTGCACGGCTGCCCAAGTGAGCCATGCCCCGAACCCGCTCACCTGGACCTTGCCACTCTGCAGCACGGCAAATCCCTTGCCCACGACGGCCATACTTCCTTTGTCAAAGTAGCTAAAAGAATCGGGCGGACGCTTGCCAGCTATACGGTTATGAATCACCTTCGCCGCGTAGCGCCCTTGCTGCATTGCTACTTGCGCAACACCTGGCAGCGGTTTGCCGTCCTGATCGAGAGACGCAGTATCACCCACGACAAAAATCTCGACATGCCCAGGCACCGTGAGATCTTTCTGAATTCGCACGCGACCAGCGCGGTCCGTCTCAACATTTAGCCATTTTCCTGCGGGCGATGGCGCCACACCTGCGGTCCAAATCACAGTCTTGCTGGCGATCCGCTCGCCCGCGACCATGATGCCGTCTGCGTCGATTTGGTCGACGCCGTGGCCAAGGCGGACCTCAACGCCTAATTTTTCGAGGCGTGCCTTAGCTGCTTGGGAGAGGTCTTCAGAAAAGGGGCCGAGAACTCGAGGTGCCATATCGACCAGCACAATGCGGGCTGAAGCCGGGTCAATGCGGCGGAACTCCGATTTCAGGCTGGTCCGAACGAGCACGGCCAAAGCGCCGGCCATCTCGACACCGGTGGGACCGGCGCCAACCAGAACGAAAGTCAGTAGATCGCGGTGGCGTGCCGGATCATCTTCGGCCTCTGCTAGTTCGAAAGCCTGCAAGATCTTGTTTCGAGCTGCCTCGGCATCCGCGAGGCTCTTCAATCCGGGAGCGAACTGTTCAAATTCGTTGTGGCCAAAGTAACTGTGCGTGGAGCCGGTAGCCAAAATCAGATAGTCATACGAAATCGGAACGTTCTGCCGGTCGGCGTCACTCACAAAGATGCGCTTTTGGCCTTTGTCTACTCCCGTGACTTCGCCAAGAATCACAGTGACGTTCTTTTGCTTGCGAAGAATTCCGCGAATGGGAGTCGCAATCTGGCTAGGCGTCAGCACTGTAGTTGCCACTTGGTAGAGCAGTGGTTGAAACAGGTTGTGGTTTGTGCGATCGATCAAAGTAATTTCGGCGGGCGTGTTCTTCAAAGCCTTGGCGGCGGCTAACCCACCAAAACCCGCGCCGACAATCACGATTTTTGTTTGCGCCATCTCTACCTCGATTCAATTCGGCTGATACTACGAGAGCTTCCTGGAGGCGCGGCTCTCAGCTTCCATATTTGAAAGACAGCAACACGCGCGTGCGGTATGTCTGCACTTTGCCGTCCTTGACCGTCATGTCCGTCTTTACAACCTCTGCCACGCGCAGATCCCGCAGCGTGCCCCCGGCGGTCTCTACTGCATTCTTCGCAGCGTCTTCCCAGGACTGCGTACTCGTTCCGATGACCTCCACGATTTTGTAAACCGTGTTTCCAACTCCAGCGTGTTTCGTCATGACTCGCTCCTCTTATTGGTTTTGCTGACTCCGCACAGCAACTAGGCGGCAGTTGCCGAGCGCTTTGTCCGCGTGAAATCCGGCGGGCGCTTCTCTAGGAACGCCGTGAACGCTTCCTTCGCATCGGCGGAGCGGAGGCGCGCGGAGTACTCCTCATTCTCCAATTTCGCTGCTTGCTCAAGCTGAATACGGACAGGCTGCCTCATGAGTCTCTTGCAGGCTTGGAGCGCACCGATGGGCTTCTCAGAGAGCTTTTGCGCCGTCTCTGTTGCTGTTGCCAGCAGTTTTTGGTCCGGCACAACACGAGTAACAAGCCCCAGTTCCGCTGCGCGCTTGGCATCGAAGGGCTCTCCCAACTGAATCAATTCGGCCGCTCGGAGATACCCGATGCGCGCTGGAATCGAGTAGCTTGTTCCGAATTCCGGCACCAAGGCCAAATTGATAAACGGCATCTGGAACTTCGCGCTCTCGCCTGCGTAGACAAAGTCGCAGTGCGTCAACATCGTGGTTCCGCCACCGATGGCGAAGCCGTGCACGGCGGCAACAATGGGCCTATCGAAATTGATTAGCGCTTCGATCAGGCGGGATTGCGGACTGTCGTCCGGTCCCATTGGATTCTTGAGAAAATCCTCCAGGTCGTTGCCTGCGCAGAAGGAGTCTCCTGCACCATGCCAGAGCACGACACGTATGGCGTCGTCCTTCGCGGCGGCGTTGAGCACGTCCGCGATGGTGTCGTACATCGCTGAAGTCATGGCATTCTTTTTCGCCGGCCGATTGAGCTGGACCCGCAAGATGCTCCCGGAGCGTTCTGTAACGATGTCACTCATCTTCCACCTCCGGTAGCGGCCGATCCCAAATTCGAAGCGTGCGGGATTGTGCCGCTCGCACGAAAACCGTCGATATCGTTCGTGGTGAAACCAAGCTCTTTCAGCACCTCGTCGTTATGCTCGCCGATTCCCGGCGCGCGTCTGGCAGGTACTTTAGTAACGCCGTGCACTTGAATCGGACTGCTGATGGTCGAGGTCAACTTCTCGCCGGCTCCTTCGAGCGGAACGACGATGTCATTCGCTCGCAATTGCGGATCATTAATGACTTCCTGCGGCTCACGCACGGCGCCGAAGGGGACGTGAACGCCGTTGAAGACCTCATACCAATGCGACATTGGCTGCGAACCAAAAATCTCATCGAGTATTGCCGTCAGTTGCGGACGGTTCTGTGCCAGCTTGGCGGGATCCGAGAATCGTGGATCCGTCAGGATATCCTCACGACCCAGTGCTTTTAGAACCGCGGGTACCTTGTCCGGAGTAGCTACCAAGACGAACCAGGTGCCATCAGAAGAGCGATACGTGTTCAAAGCTGCATTTGCGGGATGGGTTCGATCGTGCAGCCCATAGAAACTCGCACCGCATAGAGCGGCCTGGATAAATACGCTGGCCGACCAGACACCTGAAGCGAGGAGCGACGTCGTGACGTAGGATCCTTTGCCAGTGCGTTCGCGACGATAGAGCGCGGTCACAATCGCAGCATAAATGCAGACCGCAGTCGCATTGTCACCGCTACCTGCTACCGGCCAGGTCGGCGGCTCTCCAGCATCGCGCGTCATGTATAGCAAGCCGCTTCGCGCCCAGTAGGCCGTGAGATCGAATCCGGCAAGAGCAGCGTCCGGACCTTTCTCGCCGAAGCCGGTGAGATCGGCATAGATCAGACGCGGATTCCACTGCGCGACATCGTCATATTCGAGCTTCAATTTCTTGCGCGCGGGATGCGGTGTGTTGACGATGAACACGTCGGCCCACTTGGCTAACCGCTCGAGAACCTGCTGCGCGCTCGCAGCTTTCAGATTGAGCGCAACGCCACGCTTGTTTCGATTCGCCAATTGGAAGGGATAAGGCTCTTCCGAATGCGGCTGGGGCGGGATCTTCTGCCCCTTTCTCCACAGCTCTCCCTCAGGCGGCTCGACCTTGATGACCTCCGCGCCGAAGTCGGACAGGATCGTCGCCGCGCCGGGACCGGCGATGAAGCTCGCGAGGTCCACGACTTTGAGTCCCGAGAATATGTTTTCGTCCGCCATGAGTTTTCCTTCTTTCCGTTTCTGATTGGGAATTCAATAGACGAAGTTGCAGCCCGCTGTGCGCTAGCGTCCCTGGAACTTTGCAGTACGCTTCGCAAGAAAGGCAGATGTCCCTTCTTTCTTGTCTTCGGTCCCGGCGCAAATCGCGAACAGCGAGGCTTCGAGGAGCAGGCCTTCCGTGAGGCTCGTGTCCAATCCTTTGTTCACGGCCTCAATGGAGTACTTCACGCCGACGGGTGCGTTGGAGATGATCTGGTTGAGAAAGGCTTCAACCCGCGTGATCAGGTTGGCGCCTGGAACGACCTCATTCACCAGGCCGATGCGATAGGCTTCTTGCGCGTCGATGATTTCGCCTGACAGAATGAGTTGCAACGCGCGGCCCTTGCCGACCAATCTGGGGAGACGTTGCGTTCCGCCATAGCCCGGCATCACGCCGATCTTCACTTCGGGCTGACCGAACTTCGCAGTTTCAGAGGCGATTCGAAATGTGCTGGCCATCGACAGTTCGCAGCCACCGCCCAGCGCAAAACCATTTACAGCAGCGATGACCGGCTTGCCGAGGTTTTCAATGAGGTCAGTAAGCGCTTGGCCGGAACGCGTTTTCTCTTCCGCCGTGAGCGGAGTATCGTTGGCCATTTCGCTGATGTCCGCGCCGGCCGCAAACGACTTATCCCCCGCTCCCGTGAAGACGACTCCACGCACTTCGGAATCTTCACGAGCATCTTCGAATGCGGATCGCAATTCAGAAATGGTTTTTGCATTGAGAGCGTTCAGTACTTTGGGCCGGTTAATGGTGACATAAGCAATCGGACCCTTCTTCTCGTACAGAACGTTCTCAAGTTTCAAAGCAGAAGCCGTCGAACTCATGATGCTCTCCTCGTAATTGGTGAGACCGATCGAAGCCACGACTAGTGACGCGCAGGAAGCTCCGCGTACGCGATTCCAGATAAATTTCCTTCGGCGAAGACGATATTTTTCTTATTCGATCCGTCGAGATTTGCGCTGTAAACGGATCCGCCCAAATCGGTCAGGAACATGCGGCTGTTCGCTAGGTCCAAGGACAGGCCAATGCCTTCCATCAGGTGGCTAAAGATAATCTCCGGTTCTTTGCGCTTTCCGGGTGCCGCATCCATCGGCGCTCGATTCACGGTGTTGCCTCGCGGCGGGTCGCCGCGGTCGGTCCAGTACATCACCCGGTTGCCGAGGTCTAGATCGAGGTCGATCGGCTCGGGTAAGTTGTCGTAAAGAACTTCGATGTCTCGACGGTTTGCCGGAGTCTGGCCCTTCGGGATTTCGAGGTCAGCCCGGAAAATTCGTCCTTGCCCGGCGTTGTCATTTCCTTTCTGCGTCCAATAAAATTTGCCGCCGTTCACATCGACCGCAATACCAACGCACCAATTTCATGGCGTCGAGCCGGTCGGCATCGCCATGCCCCGTTTCGACCAGGGTTTCGATATTTGAACCATCGAGATTCGCGCGCATGACTCGCATGCCTTCGCGGTCCGACCAGTAGAGTTTGCGGTTCTTGGCATCGAGCTGAAGTTGCTTGGGAGTCCACGTCGCGCCGGACGGGACAATGTTCGTGACATTGGTGCCGTCGAGGTCAGCACGATCGATCGTGCCGTCGTTGGCCTTGGGATTTCCCATATTTGTCCAGTAAATGTGGCCATCTGCGACGTCAACCACGATACCGTCGGGAAGTTTTCGGCCTTCGTTGACGATGGTCTTCAAGCCGGAGCCGTCGGGGTTCGACGTAAGGATGCGACCCGCGGCCAGGTCCAAAAAGTACAAACGGCCAACAGTCTTTGCGGCGAACTTCACTGTTTCGGATTTGGAAGCTTTAGAAGAAGGCATGGAACCTTTTATTCCTTTCTTTGTTGCTTTCATTTATCGAGCGTCGCTTCGACTGAAGTGCTCAGCTGGCTAGATGAAGGCGCTGAGGCCGGTAATGGTCTTGCCAAGAATCAGGTTCTGCATTTGAAACGTGCCTTCGTAGGAGTAGAGAGCTTCCGCATCCACGAAGAACCGTCCGACGTTGTACTCAGCGGCGATACCGTTGCCGCCGAGCAGCTCCCGCGCCCACGCGACCGTCTCGCGGCACTTGGCTGTCGTGAAGGCCTTGGCGAGGGATGCATGCGCGTCCGTCATCTTGCCTTCGGCCTGCAACTGGGACATGCGAACCAAGAGGCATTGCGAAGCGGTGATGTTGGCGAGCATCTTGGCCAAGAGGTCTTGCACCATCTGGAATGAGCCAATCGGCTTGCCGAACTGCAAGCGCTCCTGGCAGTACTTGAGCGCGTTTTCGTAAGCGCCCATGGCGCATCCCGTCGCCTCCCAGCCGACCATGAATCGCGTCATTTTCAGGACGCGGGCGGTGTCGCGGAACGATTGATCGTTTTGCAGGCGGTTTTCTTCCGGAATGCGGCAGTTCTCCATCGTGATCAAGCCGTTCTGTACGACCTTGAGGGCGATCTTGTTCTGGATTTTTTCGACCTTGAAGCCGGGCGTCGACTTGTTCTCGACGATAAACGCCTTGACTTGGTTGTCGGCGAGATCGCGCGCCCAGATGATCGAGATGTCGCACCAGGGAGAGTTGCCGATCCATTTCTTCTGGCCGTTGAGGATCCAGGTGTCACCGTCACGCTTGGCCGTAGTCGTAAGGCCGCCAGAAGTTCCCGAGCCAACGAGAGGCTCGGTCAAGCCGAAGCAGCCAATTTTTTCCCAGCGGGCCATCGGCGGGAGCCATTTTTGCTTCTGCTCCTCCGAACCGCCGAGATAGATGGACCCCATTGCCAGGCCGTTATGCACGCCGAAGAATGTGGCAATTGAGGAATCGACGCGAGCCATCTCCATGGCGATCAAGCCGAATAGCTGCGCACTTCCGCCTCGGCAGCCATAACCATGCATGGCAACGCCGCCGATATTGAGGTCCTTAATCGCGGGCAACAACTCAAACGGGAAAGAGTCCTCAACCCAATACTTCGTGATGATGGGCTGGACCTTGGTTTCCATGAACGCGCGCACTTGCTTCACGACCGCTAGCTCATCGGCGGGTAAAGTCTCTAAGAGTTGGTAGAAGTCAGAATTGGGCTGAGGAAGTGCTTTTTTGATTTCTTTTGTTGGGCTCGCCATGAAATTTCCTGTTGTCCCTCTTACCTTGTGTTTGTGACTGCCACGACGAGGAGAAGCATCCTGTCGGCCAAAGATGTTGCCGGCTTAGGTCGCTGAAAAGAAGCGCGTTACTTTTTCCGAGATGATCCGGGCTGCAGAACCGCTGTCAACCCGTTCACTCAACTGACTGGATTTTGACGGCAGGGCTGTCGAACTCAATAAAGCAGGCGAGATTAGATTTCTATATGCTCTTGAATCGCAGACACAAAAGTGTTGATGAGTGGTGAAACGTTAGATCTGTGTGGCCAATGCGGACGAAGCTCCCTAAGAGCGCCCCGTCAGAGTCCGTGCAAGACGTGCCCGAGCTTGTTTCGTTTTGTTGTCAAATAGCGCAGTGTCGAAGGTGACGCAGGTATCTCGAGAGGCAGCCATTTCGTAACGGATAGCCCGTAGCCCTCGATGGCGACGAGCTTTCGGGGGTTGTTACTTAAGAGGTGCATGGAGCGGACGCCCAGTTCGCGCAGGATTTGCACGCCGATGCCGTAGTCTCGTTGATCGGGTTTGAATCCAAGGTGTTCATTGGCCTCTACGGTGTCGAGTCCTTCATCCTGCAGGCCGTAAGCGAGGATCTTGTTGGCCAAGCCAATCCCTCGTCCTTCTTGATTGAGGTACAGCAGCACTCCGCGATCTTCCGTCGCGATCCGACGCAGGGCTTTATCGAGTTGAGCGCCACAGTCACAACGAGCGGAACGCAAAACATCGCCGGTAAGACACTGCGAGTGCACCCGCACGAGTATGTCCTGTCCGTTTCCTACCTCGCCGCGAACAAGAGCGACGTGCGTTTGCTTGTCAATCTGATTCTCGAACGCGTGAAGACGGAATTCTCCGTATTCGGTTGGCAGTTTCGTCGAAGCCACGCGCTTCACCACTGACTCTGTACGCATCCGATAGGCAATCAAGTCGGCGATGGCCACGAGTGGAATGTCATGTCGCCGCGCAAAACGACGAAGTTGTGGCACCCGAGCCATGGTGCCGTCCTTGTTCATGATTTCGCAGATGACGCCGGAAGGATGGAGGCCGGCTAGTCTGGCCAAGTCGACAGCGGCTTCGGTTTGCCCGGCGCGCGCCAGAACTCCGGCAGTTTTTGCGCGCAACGGAAAGATGTGACCAGGACGAGTCAGATCCGAAGGCTTTGTCGCCGAATTAATTGCGGCGAGTATGGTCGCAGCGCGATCGGCGGCCGAAATTCCGGTGGTGGTGCCTTCCCTCGCCTCGATGCTGACACAAAAAGCGGTTTCAAATCGCGAACTGTTGTGAGGGACCATTAACGGAATTTCGAGCGCATCAAGATGCTCGGGAGTCATGGCCAAGCAAATCAGTCCGCGGCCATACTGCGCCATGAAATTGATCACTTGCGGCGTAATTTTCTCAGCGGCAAGAGTCAGGTCACCTTCGTTTTCTCGATTTTCATCATCGATAACGATCACCATTTTCCCCGCGCGTATCGCCGCAATGGCATCTTCGATGCTTGCGAGTGAGCGCGCGCGGTTGTGCGGTTCTCTAACAATTTGAAGTGGTCGTCTCATGAGCAGGACCCTCCGTGACGGCCGATATGGTCCGTTGTTTTGAAGGCAACGCTCCAAATAGCAGCCGTGCTGTTCTCTCGAGAAAGTGGAACGCCCGAATGGTGGAGGGCAAACAACTGATCGGCGGATGCTAGTACGAGCAGGATCCAGAAGATCTCGGCAACCAGTAGATGCGTCATCTGCAGCCAGACCGGCGCCAACAGAATCACGTTCATTGCGCCGAGCGCAATCTGGCCAGTCAGTGTGATGGGAAGAAGGGAAATCCACGCGGAGCGCTTTTGTTTTCGCCAGAATGCTTGAAGCAGCCACAACACATAGAGGGAACCGATGACCGCGGCGATCGGATGGAGAATCCTCAAGCGCAAGAGAATGGGACTGCTCGATGAGAAGTCTTCGAGGAACGCCCGCCGTAATGAGTCGGCCGGAAAGAGGGAGTCGCCAAGACTGGCGAGCGAGCCGGTCATTCCGATGACGAGGACCGACACCAGACCCAGTCCCGTTGCGATCACCTGATAGGGCGCCCGGACGAAGCCAAAACGTGGGCAGCTATTTGAAAGCCACCTAGCGGTCAAGGCCAGCGCAGCAAGCAGGCAGAGGGTATTTCCAAAATGGAGGCACAAAAAGAGAGCATGTGATTGTGGATCGGTCCAAGCCGCCAAGGTGATCGACCAAGACCAGCAGGGCACCGAGGACAGCTTCATTGAACAAAAGCACAGCTGCGACAACAGCTGTGTAGCGCGGCCAGTCGCGCTTTCCGGTGCGACGCCAGCACCAAATCAAAAGAATGGCTACAAGCAAAAGCGAGAAACCGCTCGTTGCTCGGTGCGTGAATTCGATCACCGTTTGGGTTTGAGGAGCGGTAGGGACAAACTCGCCGTTGCAGAGAGGCCAGTGACTGCCGCAACCTGCTCCGGACCCAGTTGCGCGCACATAGGCGCCCCAGACGATGACGGCGACGTTGTACGCGACGACGAACCACGCAAATCGAGCGAGAGGGGCTCGCCCGATCTCGGAAATGCCTGCGCCGCGCCGCATCGCGGTTGACCACACCGGTTCCTATCAGTTCGTGATTTGCATTGGCAACAGGCGCAACTCTTTGCATAACCATCTCTCTCTTGACGCGGCCCTCAGGCCATCACGGAGGTCTCTCCCTCCGGTTCGGGGCCGTCAACAATACTGTCCGGGACTAGCGCGTGAACGGGAGGCGATGCGAACCTCCGGTAGATAACCCGCAAAGCGGCGACAAGAGGTATGGAAAGATAGATCCCCACGATTCCGCCCACCGCACCGCCCACCATGAGCGTAAAAATTGCGAGCAGAGGGTGAATTTCGAGCTCATGACCCATGACTCGCGGCGCAATGCCGTAGTCCATCAGAATGCGCCAGACAACGAGCAGGGCAAGCATCCATATCCAATGCGCGTGACTGAGAGCTCCGGCGGTGACAATGATTACCGCTGCTGTCATCCAGCCTGCCACGGGAATGAATTCCAGCATTCCGGCAAGAATGCCGAGCACGATCGCGTTTGGAAAACCCAACAGGAGCATCGCGATCAAACAATAGAGGAGAGAGAGCCCGCCAAGGATTACTTTTGCCCGGATGTAGCGCTGCAGCATCACGTGCAATTCGTCCGCGAGCGATCGCAGAGCGGAGGGATTTTCTTTAGCGGACACGAGGTGAATGACCTGGTTGGCAAGATTCTCTCCGTCGCTCAGAAAAAAGATTGCGAGAATCGGGATCACAAAAAATCCGGCTAGCGCCGCCGGCGCGGCCTGTTCGATTGACGCCGCGGTGCGCTCGACATTCGAGCGATGACGCTGGAGGAAGATTCGGATCTGGTTGGCTCGCTCATCGGCCCAACCGAGGTTATTTCCGAGGTTGTTGGCAATTTCTCCGGAGGAGACTCGGTCGGTCAGGGTGGGGACTGCCGCGAGAAGCTGACCGGCATTCTTGCGAAATTCGGGAAACAGACCGTGCGAGAGAAGCACGGTGAAGACGATCAGAGCGAGATAGGCTTCCAAGACGTGCGGGCCTCGCAGGTTTTTGAAAAAAAGCGAATGCCGCTGCAGGAATCGCACGATCGGATTTATGAAATATGCGAACAAGATCGAAAAGGCAAAAATGACGATGACCGTGCGCGCCACGTAGACAATGGCAATCGCAATCGCGAAGAGAAGGATTGTCAGTAAAACACTCGCTGTTTTGCGATCAGGAGAAATCATGAATCCCCACAGGCCGGATCAATCCGTCCGGCTTTCCAGCTTTTGCTTGATCGCTCCTAGGGCCCGTTCGAGCGAAGAGCGGGTTTTGTCTACGGCAACTTTTCTCACGATTCCGCCTTTCAGACCCGTCAACCCGGCCTGCTCGGAACCTTTGAGAGTGATCAAATAGAAGCCGCGGTCGGGACTTTCCCGGTCGCGCACGCAAACAGTCAAATCAAGAGCTGTCTGGAAGTAGTGGCTCGCATAAAGTTGTTTCACGGCAACGGCATAGGCCGGATCCGGAGAACGGGAGTCTCGATAGACCATGGCTTGCACAATGCGAAGGGTAGGCTTGAGTCCAAAACTTACCTTCTCCCAATAAAACTCCGATTCGATATTTCCTGATGGTGCTTGCGGATACTCGAGCAGATAGCGTTCGAGTTCGGGTAAATAAACGGGAAGGGCCTTCGAGCGGCTGAGCAAAGATGCAAACCTCTCTCCTATAACGGCCGGATGTTGCTTATCCATGTAGGTTCCAAGGGCCGCGTTTCCTCCTTGTGTGTATCGCTCGATCGCTTCGAGCGCCATCTTCTGTGCCAGCTGGTTTGCCTGATTTGCGGCGTCAGGCGCAGACCAATTCACGGACTGCTTGAACGCATCCATTGCCTCGGTGGGCAGCTGGACGTCGCATTTGCCCGGCGCACAGTTTTTCAGCTGCTTGATGTCGTCGGCTTCCAGCGTGAAACCGTCGAGGTCGGAAAGCTGCGGCGGATCGCTGAACCTTCGGATTGCGAGATAACTGGGAAGTTTGCGAAGCGCATCAATGTCCGAAGCAAGCTTGAGATATTTTTCGGGAGTCGATTGCACGTATACGGAGCCGAATACAAACACCTCATCCGGGGTGCGGGATTCCACTACTTTGGCAACTGCTTTTCCATTTTGGATCGCTGCAATCTGATCTTCTTTCAGCCCAACATAGTCGCGATAGAACTTGAATGGCTCGACGGTTTGCCCACTCGAAGCGGGAAGGTGGACAGAGGAAAGCAAAAACAGGGCGAGGAGCAACTTTGGGAATCGGGTTCTTATCGGCATTCGTCTTGGCATCCCCTTCCGAATCATTTCTTGTCCAACGCAAAGAAAGCAAGCAACAACGGAAGATAGAGGATCGAAGCAAAAAGCAGCTGCCGTGCAGAAACGGCGGACATTTGAAAGGCAAATCGTGCGCTGTAGCCTAGAAAGAGGCTTCCGAGTACAAGAGCGCCAACAAAATAAACAACTCCACACTCACTCCGAATTGCTGGGACCAGAGCCGCTGCGAGAAGTGCCAAGGAGGGAAGTAAGGTTTGCCAGGCAACAAAGCGATCCTTGAACTTGCCTGCAGGTAGTACCAGGTAGCCGGCGCGCGCATAGTCTTCGCGATAGATCCAAGCGATGGCCATGAAGTGCGGAAACTGCCAGAGAAATACGATTGCAAAAAGCAGCCAAGCATTGCCGTCGAGGTGTCCGCGAGCGGCGGCCCAGCC
This sequence comes from uncultured Acidobacteriota bacterium, assembly GCA_963781385.1. Lineage (GTDB taxonomy): Bacteria > Acidobacteriota > Terriglobia > Acidiferrales > UBA7541 > Acidiferrum. The sequence continues at coordinate 612,129 of CAWAFN010000003.1, forward strand.
GATCAGCGGCGGCGTGGCACCCGGAAGCGCACCGATCAACGTGCACAGAGGAGTTTTTCGTTTCAGCGGCGTGTATAGGAACAGATAGCCCAGAAGAGTAAGAATCGAAAGCAAGGACGCGAGCGCATTGGTGGTTATAGCCAAGTAGATGACGCCAGTAGCGGAAAGCGACATTCCGAACCACAAAGCGTGAGATGGCTCGATTCTTCGGGATACCAGCGGCCGGCGCGCGGTTCGCCGCATTTGCGCATCGAATCGCAACTCGATCAGCTGGTTGAGGGTCGCGGCGCCGCTGGCGACAAGTACCGTGCCAACAAGGGTGTGAAGCAGAGAGATCCAGGGGAAGTATGCAAACCAAGCAGGTGTACCCATCCAAAATCCGGCTGCCGCCGTGACCGCAATGAGAAAATTCACTTCCGGCTTTGTCAGCGACCAATAGGCAGACAGAACGCCAGAACGAGCCAGACCGTGACGGCGCCGCACGGCAGCGATGTCAAGCGTTGCCAGAATTGGCTCCGTTGCCATTTCTAGACAACCTCCAAGCTTCGTGGAGCACTCTGCGGAACCGGACCGCCAGAAAATTGCGATTGTTGCAAATCGTGTTCATGCGAGGTCCGTGGGGCCAGGAGCCGCAAAGAGATAATCGCCGCCGGCACGAGATAGATGAGCGTCACGCAAGTCCACATGAGTGCGGCCGCACACTGCTGATCTTCAAGAGCGGAAATGCCAAGCAGGCGCGGAGTGGAAAAGTACACCGGGTATGCGACCCGGTCAGAGAAGGCAAGAAATCCGGAAAGGATGTCACAGGGCAGAGTTGCCAGAAAAAGATACAAGAGCATCGACCATCGCGGCCCGGTTGAGGTGCTTGGCCAAGGCTGGATGACCGGCCACCAAAACAAGAGTCCGGCTGAGAAAAACGATATCTGTTCGACCATGTGCCAGCTCTCTGATCGCATGCCGAGCGTAAACAATGCCGGCAGGTGCCAGGCAAGGAGGGTCACCGCAGAAAAGGTCCAACACAAAGCAGGTCTTGTCACCACCCGTGCAAATCGGCGCAGGAGTGGTCGCCGCGACACGCGACGGAAGACACGTTGCGCGAACAACGGCATTCCAATCCAGAAAACTCGTACCGGTTCACCTAAGAGGATCAACGCCGGAGCGACAGTCATAAGCAGGAGGTGTTTGATCATGTGCACGGTCAGGAGGCTGTGGTCATAGGCCGCAAGCGACGATCCGCATGCAGCCCAAACCAGGAACAGACCCAGAAAGAAGCTGGCCGCGCGCCAAGCCGGAATAGCGGTCCGCGAGATCAAGCGAAGGGGTACCCATCCGAGCAGGTATCGGTAAGCCTCGAAAAGCAAAGTCAGTGCAAGTGAAACCGGAAATTCCCGGCAGCCCTCGGCGAAGTTGAAGTGGGATGACATGCCTACGTCTTTATCGTTGTGAATCCTGTCTTCGATCTTGTTCCTCACCCAAGACTATGTCGCGTGCAGCATCTCGCGCGGGTGCTTGTCCTGCGCGGATGCAAAGTTTCAAGAAACGCGACGAGCGCAGTGGTCTCCGCCGGGCTCAAATTCTTTCCGTATGCCGGCATGTTGCCGCCGCCCTGGATCACCTGGCGGATAAGTTGGTCCTGCGTCAGCCGCACGGCGACACTGTCCAGTGCCGGACCTCTCTGCCCGCCACTCTCTCCGAGCGAATGGCAGTTGCGGCACTGCTTGACTTGAAAGACGAGCGCGCCTTGCCGCTCGAGCGCGGTCTGCCATGCAGGAATTGCTGCCGGCACGGATCCCCGCTCCAGGCGTTCATCTGCGGACTCCAGGGCGCATACTCCGCGAGATGGGTAAACGTCCCGAGCGTGACTGGCAATCAGCAGAATGGTCAAGACCGCGATCGGGCGCCGGCGCCAACTCTTTTCTCCTTCGCCGGACAGAAATGGAAGAAGAAGCAAACCGAGGATGACCACGACCGGGCCGATCAGAAGCGCGGGCGTCTCCATCGAAGGCGGCAAGCAGCGACAGCAATGCATAGAGCCACAGGAAAAAGTAGTCCGGTTTCGGCACGGTCTGGATGATCGTAGGATCGGGCCGCCGGTCGGCCCGAATGGACCGAAGTACACCGCGCATGCGGCGATCGCCAGCAGAATGAACGCCGCGAAGAACAGATCTTTCCAGATGGCGTAGGGAACGAACGGCGCGCCATTCCTTCTTCGTCAGTTCGTGATACTCGCTGACGTAGGTTGCCCGTCTTGACGACGCGTCCCGGCATCGGCCATTCGTTGATTCCCAGCTTCAGCACCATCAGGAGATGAAGACAGACGAAACCGATCAGCATTCCGGGAATCACGAAGACATGCAGGGCGAAGAATCGGGACAGTGTTGCTCCGGCGATAATCGGCCCGCCCAGCATCAATTTCACGATCAGCGGGCCCGGCAAATGGGACGCGGCTGGCGATCGAAGCGCCGATTCCCAGCCCCCAATACGCGTCCTGATCGAAGCGCAGCACTTGCCCGCTGAATGCCATGCCGAGCGTCATGAGCAAGAGGAAGACGCCGACGATCCAGGTGAGCTCTCGCGGAAATTTGTAGGCGCCAAAGAGGAAGACCTGCATCATGTGAATCAGGACGATCGCCACCATGAAGTTCGAGCCCCATCCGTGCAGTGCGCGAATGAACCAGCCAAGGGTGATGTCGTGGTTCAGGGCCTGGAGGCTGCTCCACGCCTCACCTGCCGAGGGCACGTAGATCAGGGCCAGCAGGATTCCGGTGACGAGTTGCAGAAGGAAGACGAGTGAGCGCCGCGCTGCCGAATACGTACAACCAGCTCGCCGTGTTGCGCGGCACCGGATGCTCCGCCGCTTCACGAATCGGAGCGGCGAGTTGCAGGCGCTGGTCGAACCACTCGCCAATCTCGGGAGATCAGCCGCGCATGGCTGGCTTCTTTCCAAACAGAGAGCCGCGCTGGGGCCCGGGTGTCGGCAATTCTCCGGCCTGAATCGTGATCAGGCCGTTCTCGACTTTGTGCGGATATTCGAACAGCCCGCGCTCCGGCGGACCCGAGGCGCGCGAGCCGTCGCGGTAGTACGCTCCGCCATGGCAGGGGCACATGAACAGTCCGGATTGCGGAAACCAACGAACCGGACAGCCCAGGTGCGCGCAGTTGACAGCAAACACCTGGAATTGGTCGCCTTCGACGCGCCGCACCCAGCATGCCGTGTCGACGGTCTTGCCGTCGGTCGGCATCACGAGGGGATTCCGGAAAGTAGCCAGCCTGGTCTCGCCCTCCGGAAATTCGCTGGCGCGGCCGAGAGAAACCCAGGACAAGGTAACCGTTGCGCGCCCTCGTGTAATCGAAGACAGAAGAAACCGCACGATGGGCACGGCAAGAGCGGCCGCCACCAATCCATTGAAGAGAATTCCCAACTTCATGAACAGCCCGCGCCGGGAGAGCGTTGTTTCGTTTGACATCGTTTAGACTCCTAGTGCTGAGCGTAATTGGAAGCGGAATATGGTTGGCCCGGAACCTGAGAACGCCGCCGTGAGGCGAGCCAGGCAACTACGTCGGTGATTTCCTGGTCGGACATCGGCTTGCCGCGGCACGTTTCCGCGCCAGTCGGGCGCCCCCAGTTCGGGACGGCCGGCGATGACGATCGTCCGCAGTCCCTGATCGCTGACCAGCGCGAGAAAGGAGTCATCTGTGATGGCGCTTGCCTTTTGCCCGCCGCGGCCGATCGGGTCCGTGGCAAGATTCGCAATAAGTCTTGTATGCCGCTTCGCCGCGTTGGGCGTCGCCCGTCGGATTTCGCGGCGTATAAGAAGGAGCGTTGACGCCGCGTCGAGAATTCCCCGGCGGCTCCAACGCGAACGGATTTGCCTGGGTGAGTCACATCGATCTGCTTGTCGGTCAGCATTCCGCCGGCGCTCTGCGGCAAAGGCCGGCATCGCGGTGCCACGAACGCCTTGCGCGATGACTTTGCGCATGGATGCATCATCCGCGATGGCCAGATAGACAGGATTGGCAAGCGCGATCGCGGCGCCTCCCCTTCCTTCCGGGCCGTGGCAACCGGCGCAGTTTTCCGCGTATAGCGGCGCCAAATTCCAAGACTTCGTTCGGCGCCAAAACTTCGGAACCGCTACGCGGCTGGCCGTGCGGCTCGCCGCATCCTGCAAGGAAAATCGCAGCGAGAGACCGCAAACATACAAAGATGCTGGAAGGCTTTCACGGCCGCTTCTCCTCGCTTTCCCGCGGCGGAATGATTCCCGGAGCTTCAATTCCCGCGCGTAGCACGAAGGGCAGATTCTCGCGAGTCGCGACGCGCGGCTGCCGCACGACCACGACACCTGCCACAACTCCGAAAGCGATCTGCGATGCGATAAACCAGAACCAGTCGATATGGCTCGCGAGCAGAGGATTCAGAAGGCATGGATCGAGTACAGCAGCCCCGACCACAACACCGGGGCAATCAGCCCTCCGAGTACGATCGGCCGCCGGGCGAACATGGGAAGCATCGCGCCGTAGAGCAGCCCCACAAACATGGATCCAGATGCCGTGCAGAACAGGGCAATCGCGAAGCTGTCCGAATGAAATGAATTGAGTTGGGAGGGGCCGAGCTTCAGCGATTGCGCATAGACAGACGCGGCAAGGAGGTTGATGGGATACCAGATGCTTCCAGCTTTGAGCACTCCGTACGCGCAGGCCAGCATGGCCATCGCTACTGCCCCGGCACGCCACCCTTGACGCCAGCCGACATCGGGTAGGTTTTCAAGGGAAGCCATGCACGAACTGAGTTCGGGTGCGATGGGAACGCGCTCGACAACGTGGCGCTTTGTTGTAATGACGGTGTTCTTCGAACACCACAGGTACGGTTTCTTCGTGCTGCTGAGGAAAAACTTCGCGGAACCAGCCGACGCAACCGGCAACACTTAGGACAAGACCGAGGGCGCTGACTGAAACGCTCGTAAGAAGGCCCGCGAACATTAGGGTGAAGCCAAAAGCCAAAACAATGGGCCAGGCGGTCGATGCCGGCATCTCGATCTCAACCGGAGCCTGGAGGCTCTGCTCTAGTTTTTCCATGGGTGCTAGCGTTGCCATTCGTCTCTCCTCAGCGACCGAGAACATAGACAACAGTGAAAACGACGACCCACACGGCATCTACAAAATGCCAGTAAAGGGAAAGCACGTCGACGCGAGCGGACTGCTCCGGTCCAACGCGACCTGCCAGCCCAAACAGCAGCACGATGGTGAGCATGATCAGTCCAGCCGTAACGTGAAAGGCGTGCAGGCCAACCAGCGAGTAAGTACGTCGTTCCAAAAAGATTCGTCGAGATGGTCAGCCCGCGTTCGTAGATTAAGCGGTGCCATTCCTGGCCGGTGCCGTAGAGAAAGAGGGCACCTAGAAGGATAGTGAGCAACCACAAGGCGAGAAATGCTGCCCGCCGGCCGCGTTCGAGCAGCTTTCCCGCGAGGTGGATCGTCAGGCTGCTGGACAGCAGACAGATGGTGTAGAAGATCGGGGTTTCCAAAACTTCGCGCGGAGTCGGTCCGGAGAGGCTTTTCCCCAGATAGTAGAGATAGGCCACCACGAAAATCGTGAAGATGGCGGACTCGGCGATGATGAGACACGCCATGCCGATCCTCCCGCGATAGGGAAGCTTCCAATCTGCAGAGTTTTCCGGGAGCCGAGTCGCGACTGTGCTCATTGAACGATTCCTTTACTCATAGTGGCTATCCGGATCTTCAGGATGTTTGAGATCCCACAATGGTCTGCGGCTTGAAACTGTTGGGATCGAAGCGAAGTTATAGTCGGGGGGCGGCGAACTTACGGACCACTCGAGAGTCCAAGCATCCCAGGGATCGTTTCCCGCCTTTGTTCCCTTGAAATATGAAATGACCAAGTTCGCGACAAACACCAGCGTGGCGATTCCCTGGACGAAGGCACCGATCAGTCACCAGAAAGTTCAAGGTGTCCCAGCCGCGGCCGGGCTCGTAGGTGTAGATGCGCCGCGGCATCCCGAGCAAACCGGGAATGTGCATCAGATCAAAGGTGAGATGGAATCCAATCAAGAACAGCCAGAAATGGAGCTTGCCCAGGCCTTCATGCAGCATTCGTCCGGTGATTTTGGGATACCAGTAATAAAATGCACCGAACAGAGCGAACAGAATTCCGCCGACGATCACGTAATGAAAGTGGGCGACGACAAAGTAGGAGCCGCCGAGTTGCCAGTCGAAAGGCGATGAAGCCAGCATGATGCCGGTGAGGCCGGCGATCAAGAACTGGAAGAGAAATCCAATGCAGAACAGCATTGGCGTCTTGAACTGAATCTTGCCTCCCCACATCGTGCCCAGCCAGTTGAAAATTTTGATTCCGGTCGGCACGCCCACCGCCATCGTCGTTATCGTGAAAAAGCTGTTGGCGTAGGAATTCATTCCGATCGTGAACATGTGGTGTGCCCAAACACTCATGCTCACAAAAGCGATGCAAACGGTGGCGCCCACCATGACGGGATATCCGAAAATCGGCTTGCGCGAAAACACCGGAATAATTTCGGAGGCGAATGCAAAGCAGGGAATGATCAGGACGTAGACTTCGGGATGTCCAAATATCCAAAAGAAGTGCATCCACAGCGTGGCAGAGCCGCCCGCCTGCGTATCGAAGAAATGCCCGCCAAGGTAGCGATCGACAAGCAGCATGATCTGCGCCGCGGATAGAGGCGAAATCGCGAGCAAAACCATTCCAGACATCACCAAGTTCATCCATGCCAGCAGCGGCATACGGCTCAGGGTCATGCCAGGGCACCGCATGGAAATGATCGTGGCGATGATGTTGATGGCAGTGGCGATGCTGCCGAAGCCCGAAGCCAAGAGAGCGATCGTCCAGTAATCCGAACTGTGGCCCGGCGAAAACGCACGCGAGGCCAAAGGGGCGTACGCCCACCAGCCCACGTCGGGTGCGTTGCCGGCACCGTAAAGTCCGTTCCCACCCAGCAAACTAAAGTAAAGCAGCAGCCCGCCAAAGGCTGTCAGCCAGAAGCTGAACGCATTGAGGCGCGGAAACGCCATGTCTCGCGCGCCAATCATCAATGGCACGAGGTAGTTCGCAAAGCCGAACAAGATCGGCATGGCCACGAAGAAAATCATGGTCGTGCCATGCATGGTGAACATGCGGTTGAATACCTGCGGCGAAACAAAATCGTTGTGCGGATGCATCAGCTGGATGCGAATGATGGTTGCTTCCAGACCCCCAATGACGAGAAAAAACAGGGCGTAGAGGATGTAGAGAACGCCCAGGCGCTTGTGATCGACCGTGGTCACCCATTCGTGCAGGGTTGTAACCCACGGTCGGCCCGCGGCTTCTGCGGTTTGAATGGCTATGGCATCAGACGACATTGCTGATTCCACTCTCTTTCTCTACTGCAGGGTTTCGAGATAGCGCACGAGCGCATCCAGTTCTGCGTCGCTCAACTTCATTGCGGGCATCAGAGATCCCGGCTTGATGGCGTCCGGGTTTTGCATCCACAGCCGAAGGTTTTGCGAATTATTCTCCGCTGCGCCTGATGCAATCGTGCGACGGCTCATCAGGTGAGTCAGGTCTGGGCCAAAACGGCCGGTGCCGTTTGTCCCGTTAATTGCATGGCAGTTCAGGCACGCAGTTCTCTCGAAGACGCGTCTTCCCGCGACTGCTTTTTCATCTTCATTCGCCTGCTGTTGTTGTTCGCGCACCCACGCCTTGAAGTCTTCCGGGCGATCCACGTACACGCGCAAAAGCATCTTCGCGTGCTGCGTACCGCAGTACTGTGCGCATTGACCAAGAAATAGGCCCGTCTCGTGAGGGTCCAGCCACGTTTCGTTTACGCGATTCGGAATCAGGTCGGTCTTTCCAGCAAGCTGTGGTATCCAGAAACTGTGATCCGTGTCGGCGGAAAGCAATTTCAAGAATGTCGGAGTGGGATGAGAAGGGTCACTCACGGGAACATGGAGTTCGTTCGCGGTAATCACGCCGAGCCCGGGATAGCGGAATTCCCACCAAAACTGGTGTCCGATTGCGGTTACCTCCAACGCCTCAGCGGGCGGGGCGCGTCCTGAATTGCGTGAATGACTCTTGCCGTCACGAAAAAAAGCACGACAACGATCAGAATCGGAATGATGGTCCAGGCGAGTTCAATCTGCGTGCTTCCATACACTTGCGCTGGCTCGCGGTCTGTGTCCGCCGCTCTGCTGCGGAACTTCACGACGACGTAAGTCAGCAAACTGAAGACCACAATAAAAATCAGTCCGGTGACGCCGAGGACGAAGAGAGAGAGATGACGGATCGAATCCGCAGGCGTGGAGTGCGAATCGAAAATGCTGGTAACGGAGTTGACTTGCGGAGTTGCGGCGCACAACCCCGCGGCCGAGAGGACGCCTGTGAGGAGAAGGGCAATGCCCGTAACTCGACTGATGATCGCTGGCCAATCGGCCTTTTGCATTGTCTCGACGAACCTCATCAAGCATCCCCACTAAGAACTTCAGGTGAACGAGCGTTGGTGACAGCAATCGCAGTTGAAGACCAAGATCGCGCTTGCACACGCGAACCATGCAATGCGGTCTCCAGGCGATCTGCGAGGGATCGCGAAACAACAAACTACGTTGATTGAGCGCCTTACGGGTGGTCAAACAAATAGTGCCGAATCACTTTTTCTGCCACTGCGTCTCTTGCTTGACGAAATTGTCAAAGATCTGTCGCGGAAAGGAACCGAATCGAGGAGCGCTCGCGACGCGATGCGGCATGAACCGATAATCGACGGAAGTGCGACTCAAGAAAGACAGAATGGCGATCAGCCCCGTAATCCCGCATAGCACCAGCACAGTGTTGGATGTAATCGATGTCCCGGGTTTTCTTAGAGACCGAACTTTCGGGCATCGATGTAATTTCTCTGAGCGCAGCCTAGCAACGCAACTCAGCCGGTAGTTGTGGTTACGAGGTGACCTTTATTCAAAAGTGCGCTCTTTGAACGGTGTTGCAGCGTTCAGACCAAAGGCGCATGAAGGGAAGGAAACGCGTCAGACGTCATTGGGCCTGCGCTCAGGTCGCGACGTCGACGTTACCGTCAATTTTCCGGCTTAAATAATGACTCTAAGAATCTCGCGACTTCGAGCCGCCCTCCGGCATTTCTCCTTTCCGTTGAAAACAAAACGCCTAGCCGCAGTGCTTGGCGAAGTCCGTCATGGGCACACATTTGCATGACGGAGCAAGTGAGGAAAGGGAGATCGCAAGTGACCTACGCATTGGGAACCGAGGGTTCTAGAGGGCCAAGCAGCGAAGCTGCAACCAGGAAGTCTTTGCCCGTATTCCGGAAACTAAAAAAGAATGTGCGCTCAGCCTCTTCTAAGACGACAAGCTGCGGGGCCTGCAAACTGGCCGAGACTCGAGAAGAAGTCCTAAGAAAGGACGCTTTAGAGGAGATGTTTTTCGCATCGCACAAAAGATTTCTAGCGAGTGCGTACTCCATTCTGCGGAATAAAGAAGACGCCGAAGACGCGGTGCAAGAGGCATTTCTTTCGGCGTATCGCCACTTGCACAGCTTCGAAGGCCGATCTGCGCTCAGGACTTGGTTGACGCGTATCGTATTGAACGCTGCTTTGATGATACAGCGGAAACGCAAAACTTCCGCGCTCAGGTCGCTTTCCGAAAGCGGTGTTTCGCATGACGACGGCTGGACGGAGAATATTCCAGACTCGCGACCGGATCCGGAAATGAATCACGCGGAACGCGAGACTCTTCAATTCATCGACGAGAAGCTGGGAAAGCTGAAACCCGCGCTTCGGCAGGCATTCACGATGACTTATTACGACGACCTATCCGGAACAGAAGCTTGCGCCATACTTGGCGTTTCGTCTGGGACTTTCAAGGCGCGGCTCTTTCATGCAAGACGCAGGCTCTTGAATGGGACGGAGCGAGCTGTGTTGGCTCCCATTCGCAGGACGCCCGCTACATCGTCTGAATCATGGAAACGCAAGGGACTTCGGAAGTTACAAGGATTTGAGTCATGATCACCGTCAAAGCGAGCCAAAAAATCTTCACATGCGCGGAAGTTACGAGCCTCACGGGAATTTGCGCCGGGCATTTGCAGAATCTTGGAAAGCGTCATCGTTTGGGTTTTATTTCCCAGAGCCGGGACTTCTGAAAACCATGCCGATCAATGGCTTTTCACCTCGAACGATTTGATGGTTCTAGCGATACTGTTCCAGCCTTGCGCGCATTAGTCAGCAGTAGTTTCATCACACAGCTTCACGCGTCAATTTCGATGAATTGGTTCGCGCCGATCACTTCACAACGGGCCAGCGCATCATCCGTTTACCTTGTGGTGTGACCTCAGAAAAGTGCGCCACTGGCCGAGATCTTCGATCCAGCTGACCTCATAGACGAACTCGTGTTCCTCGCGCGTGTGCTCTTGATGGTTCCAGACAATTCGACGTTGCGTTTCCCAGTGCACATCGACTCCGCCGGGAAAGCCCGAAATTGGAAGGATTGCTGAACTGCTTGCGACTGCAGACATCGGTTCACCCGCTCTAGATCAAGCTTCACGCTTTCGTTCAGAGCTTTAACCGGAGGACTTTCCTGCAATCACCATTCCACAACAGAACAGCGCGCAAACGAGATCGCTAGTTGCCGTGGGAAACACGCTGAAGGTCCTTACGGGGTCGGGCAGCAAGGAATGATCCGAAAAGTTCTGAACGCTCGGTGTCAATCGTGTGGCGAAAGCGCTAGACGGTTGGCAGCGCCAATGAGCTTACGTGAGGCTTGAAGCCCGTTATTTCTGCAAGCGCCTGCTTTGTCTGCACGTTGCAGTTCATGCCTTTGCAATGCACTTGGCAAACAGGTTGCACGACTACAGATGCTGGCACCAAGCGTCAGCGCCACATCGCGTCATAGAGATCGCTAGTTCGGTCTTAAAGAGAGGACTCTTTGAAAGGCTTCGCGCTCGCTGAGTTTTTGCTACGCGGGGATGTCAGCTCGATGAAGAAGGAACTCATTGCCGCGCATTTGACGCTCACGGATGGCGAATCGACAAGGGTATGGCAAGTATACGAGCAGTACTCGGCGGAGATGAGCAAGATCAACGGTAGGAAAACGGCGATTCTCAAGGAGTACGCGCAGGAATACGACACCTTGACCGACGATCAGGCCGACGATCTCATTCGTCGCTGGCTTGAGACGGACGTCGAACAAGCAAAGCTGCGGCGACAGTTCGCGCGGATTTTTCAGAAAGTGCTACCTGGAAAGAAAGCGGCGACCTTCGTTCAACTGGAACGGCGCATCAGCATGATGATGGACGTGCAGCTTACATCGAGACTTCCCCTTGCCCAGAGCGGGGTTTGATTTTTTTTCGTTTGAGGGATCGTGTCCGCGGTCGAGAAACAAACTGAGCTGATCGCTTCTCGGTGGATGATCGCGAATAGCGCAGCGCTTGCAGATTTCTTTCTACTGAAGGAGCAAATGTGATGTCCACCTCGCCAGTATCGGCTGAATCCGGCGCTCCCGTGACGAAGCCGCTGCCTCCAGAAAGCGATAAGCCTGCGGCCGCTCCTCGCAGCAGCGTGGGATGGAAAAAGTACGTGACTCCGCTCTTTGTTGTGGCGCTTGCCCTGACAGTTTTCATCACCATCACTCGCAACTGGAACGCGTGGGAAGGCGGCAAGGTCGAACAGATAACTGACGATGCATACGTCCGCGGCGATGTTACGCCGTTGAGCACCAAGGTGGCTGGCATCGTGCGCACAGTGCACGTAGGCGACTTTCAACGGGTGCACAAAGGCGACCTCATTGTGGAATTGCAGGACGACGACTACCGGGCACAAGTTGACCAGGCCACTGCAGCGGTTGAGGCTGCCCGTGCTGCCATCGAAAACAACCGTCGCCAGCGCCAGTTGCAGGACGCACGGATAGCCAAAGCGCTTGCCGGTATCGATCAAGCCAAAGCGCAAATCGCCGCGGCTGAAGCTGGCAAGGAAGCGGTGCAAGCCCAACTCGTTCGTGCCCGCTCCGAACGCAAGCGCCAGGAGAGTCTGTATCAGACTCATTCGGCGACGCAGCAGACGCTCGAGGCCGCTGTGGCCAACGACGACCAGCTGTCCGCACAGCTTGCCAGCCGCGATGCCGATCTCAATCAGGCTCAAACGATGTTGCGCAGCAGTGAGCTCGGTGCCGAAGCTGAGCGACGTTCGAAAGCAGTTCTCGAGTCGCAGGATCTGCAGCTTCAGGCCGATTTGCATGCGAAACAGGCGAGCCTTGCGGCAGCTGCGGTGAATCTCGGCTACACCAAAATTTACGCACCGGGTGAGGGCACTGTGGGCGAACGCCAAGTCCGGACGGGACAACTTGTTTCTCCGGGCACGCAGGTAATAGCGTTCGTTGACATCACGAAGTGGGTGCAGGCGAACTATCGCGAAACCCAATTGACCAACGTAAAGATCGGTGACCCTGCCGAACTTCGGATTGACCAATATCCCGGCCAGGTACTTCACGGCAAGGTACTGGAGATCGCGCCAGCCAGCGGATCACAATTTTCTCTTCTGCCGCCCGACAACGCGACCGGCAATTTCACGAAGGTGGTACAGCGCATCCCAGTCAAGATCGCGCTGGACGACACCGCCTTTGCCGCCAAACTGCGCCCCGGACTCTCGGTGATTGCAACTGTCCGGACGAGGCGGTAGCCGGAAAAGTATGGCGGCTTCGAGCGTAACAATTCGCCCTTCTGCGATAGATATCGCGCGCGCCGTAGGCGCTGCGGTGCCTGCGGAGGTTTCGGCCCAGCCACTGCTGGGGATTCTCGGCGTAGTTATGGGCGCGGGAGTTGTCACGCTTACCAGCCGCATGATCTCTCTTGGCATGCCCGATTTCCGAGGTCTTCACGGATTTGGGTACGACGAGAGCGCGTGGATTGGCACTGCTTTCGATGCCGGCCTGATGTTTATCGGGCCGTTCACGGTGTTTCTCGGCGGTCTGATGGGACCGCGGCGCATCTTGCTCACAGCCGCCGCCCTCTTCACCGTGCTGCTCATCTTCCTGCCCTTCGCGCACAGCTACAGCCTGGTGATTGCAATGGCACTCCTCGGCGGCCTTACCTCAGGCACGTTCTATCCACTCACGCTCACGTTCGCGCTGCGCAACATTCCTCTTCGATACCTTCCTTTCACACTTGCCTTGTACGCAACCTTTGTCGATGGGGCGGTGAACATCGCGCCTTCGCTCTACGGCTGGTACAGAAGCCATCTTTCTTCGAATTGGATGTTCTGGAATTCGGCGCTCATCACGCCTCTGATGATGATTTGTATCTATTACGGGATACCGAAGACCAATGCAGCGAAGAAATCCGGGGAAGCTCCGAGCTTCGCAGGATTTTTGTACGCCAGCGCGGGCCTCGCTATGTTGCTGGCCGCCTGCGAACAAGGGGAAAGGCTCGACTGGTGGCGCTCCGGAGTATTCAACGCATTGTTCGCCGGCGGGGCGTTCTTCCTGGTGTGCGCGCTAGTTCGAAGGTTACGCGGTCGGAATAATCTGGTGGCGCTACCTTATCTGCTGAAGTGGAACACTCTCCTGCTGGGAGCCCTGCTCTTCGGGTTCCGCTTCACACTTTGCACGACCATCATTCTGGTCCCGCAGGCGCTGGCCATCCGCGGATTCGAACCGGAACAGATCGGGCCTGCGATCATCTGGAGTGCGGTGCCACTGATTCCTCTCGCGTTCACGGCTGCACTTCTGTTGCTACGAAAGTTTGATCCCCGTCTCCTCCTCGCCATCGGCCTTGCCTGTACTGCCTTTGCTGCCTGGTTGAATTCTCAGTACAGCAGCACGTGGGCGGCTGAGAACTTCTACCGCACCGAATTGCTCACCGGCGTCGGACAGGCGTTTGCATTCATCGGACTTGTCGGCTGCATCGTGCTGCAAGCAATATTCGCAGGGGCTTTGGCCAAACCTGAGTGGGTCCTTACCTTTTCGGCTTTCTTTCACACCATCCGTATCTTCGGCGGCACCGCAGGCGCCATCTACATGGGCCATTTTGTCGCGCAACGCGAAAAGCTGCACTCGAACTTGTTGGGATTGCACGTCAGCAGCGGGGATTGGTTAACGAATCAGAACGTTCATGCGATGACCGCAGGTCTCTACGCCAAGTCGTCCGGGTTGCTAACTGCCGGGGCCCGCGCAGTCGACTTGATTGCGGCCCGCATGCGCCTTCAGGCCTACAGCTTGAGCATTATCGACGGATTCCTGTTGATCGCCTGGAGCTGCGCGTGCGCCCTTGTATTTGTCGCTCTGTTGCGTAAATCACCGTTGAACTACGGCGACCTCAGCACGGTCCAGCAGACACTGGCCCTCGAGAAGGAGTCGAAATAAATGAAACGAAAAGCACTTTTCCTACTAGTGGCGACGGCTTTGTCTTCGTCCCTCGCCCTGGCCGACGAAACCGGCAGTACTGCGCCATCGCGCCGCATTTCACTGCGGGAAGCCGTTCAGCTGGCGCTCAAGCACAACCACAATGTCCGCATCGCGGGCTACGCGGTCGATGAGAAACAACACGCGAAAGAGGCCGCGAAGGGTTCCTATTTCCCATCGATACGCAATGACAGCAGCTTTCTGCGAGTGACGGACACGCAGTTGATTCAGATCGAACCCGGCAGCCTGGGTACAGTGGGGGGAACGCCGATTCCTCCTGCGAGCAGCGTCATTAATCAAGGGGGTCGCAGCCTGACGACGAGTGGCACACAGATAACGCAGCCATTAACCTCGCTCCTGAAGATCAAGCGGGCAAACGATATGGCGCAAGCTGAAGTGAAGGCCTCACGGGAGAAGGCGCAACTTACCGGAAACGACGTGGCGCTCGCTGTCCACGAGGTTTATTACAGAGTTTTGATTGCCCAAGCGCACCGCAGCGCCACTGAGGCACGGATAAGAGCTTCGCAGGACCTTGAGAGCGAGCGTATCGAGCAGGTGAAGTTTGGGAGTTCTCTCGAACAGGAATCGATCGAGAGTCGCGCGCAACTACTACAAGCGAAGCAAGAACTCCTAACGACGGATCTTCAGTTGGCAGATCTCAAGTTGAAACTGGATGATCTGATAGGCTTGCCTCTGACAACGGTCCTGGATCTTGACCCTGTCTCTCCAGAGTCTCAGGAAGCATGCCCGCTCGAGGAATGCGTTACGACGGCAACAGCCTCGCATCCGGAAATCCGAGAGGCTCGCGCGGAGGTTGAGAAAGCTGAGGCTGCTGTCCGTTTGGCCAAGACAGATATTTGGGTCCCCGATGTGGAGGCTTTCGCCCGCTATAGCTACCAGAATAATGTCCCATTCCTGGCGCGCAATTTCGGCACCTTCGGTATTCACCTCGGGTATGACCTGTTCGACGGAGGGCGAAAGCGATCTGTGAAGCGTGAACGTGAAGCGCAATTGGCTCAAGCGAAGGAGAACCTTGCGAGGCTGACGGACGAGGTCGAGCTTGCCATCCACAGTGCTTACAACAAACTAGAAAGGACGGAGCAGATGATGAAGGTATCGGAAGAGGTTGTGGCTCTGCGCAGCGAGTCGAACCGCGTGCTGCAGCAAGAACTCTTGCAAGGGGCCGCGCTGAAATCGCAAGCTGCAATGGCGACCGCTCAGGAATACGACGCCAAGGTACTTCTGCTTCAGTCACAGCTGGGCTACTCGGAGGCGCACGACGAGTTTGTCCATGCGATGGGCCGCACACCTGACTAGAACTCTTTTCGGCCGCGCCTTGCGTACTACTACTTGCTCCTGTTTCGCTCCAGATCGTGCATCTATCCGGCACGGACGTGCCCTGGATACTGCTTGTGCTCCGCGTCGGTCGACCTCATGCCTGCTTGAGCCAATACTTACCCAATCGGTCCTGCGGCAAGCGGCGTCTAGCAGAGCCTGCAACATGAAATCACTTGCACGTATTGCGACTTGTTGTGCGATTTTAGCGACCGCAATGGTTTGCGGATTTTCCGCTGACACCTCGCAAAGCTCGCGTCAAGTCCCGTCGGACGCACAAGTTATCGGATACCTCTTGCAATCGGTGAACTGGTACCGCCATCTGTACATCGAACGGCAGGTTGCAAACGAACCGGGAGACCTGGCGTTTCTGAATGACAATCAAGCCATCGAAGGCCAGATTGTCAAACTCTCATTCGAATTCGCCAAGGCGGATGCGGCTTTGGCCAAGACGGTCACTTCTCCGCGCGACGTGCCCGCCACACCGGCGGCTCCCGCTTCTGCGGACCTTGCGCACTTTATCGAGTTGAAGAATCGAAATGACCAGGCACGCCAGCAAGCAAGTGAGGGCATCGGAAACCTGAACGAGAAAATTGCTTCGGCTCGCAAGGCCGATCGCAAGAAGCTAAAAGCCGCTCTCGACGAAGCTCAGAGCCGATTGGAACTTTTGCAGGCTGTGTCGCAGGCTGTTAATGATGTAATTGAGTTCGTACAGACTGCCCGGACGGCGGAAGCCAACACTACAGCTCTCGATTTGGCTATTAACGATCTTGCACAATCTATACCCGAGCTGAGCAACCCTTCGACTCCCTGGTCGAGGTTGCCAGCGGAGGAAGCAAATTCCAGAACCAGCAATAGCTTGCGCGAGACCGGGCTCCTTGGGCTGGGGTCGGAAGTCTCTGCTCTAAACCGCAAGCTTCGCGTGGTTGACGAAAGGATACGTCTCACTGACAACCTGTCGGTCTTTGCGAAGGATCTGCGGACCCCGATGAGCGGTTTCATCACTCGGGTTCTTCAGAGCGCCGCCACAAGCAATTTGCAGACGAGCAATCTTTCATTGTTGCGTGAACAGAAGTCCCAGCTCGATGCGCTTACACTCGAACTCAAGGCCTTTTCTCCCGCCATCGTGGCGCTTGATAAGCAAAAGGCCTTGCTTGAAGAGTACAAGTCACACCTGCTGCGCTGGCAAACCGCGGTAGCCAGCCAATACCGGCAAGCATGGAAAAAATTGCTGGCCCGCCTACTCATCGTTGCGCTGATTGTCGGTCTGCTATTTGGAATTGGTGAGATTTCGCGTCGGCTAGCGCTGCGGCGTGTGCAAGATCCAAATCGGCAACGACTTATCGGTATGATCCATCACTTTCTTACTCTATTCGCCATTGCCGTCGTCATATTGTTCGTCCTTGCTTCTGACTTGAAGTCAGTCGCAACCTACTTTGGGCTTCTCAGCGCCGGGCTCCTGCTGGCACTGCAAAACGTCATTCTCGCTAGTCTTGGCTCTCTTCTCTTGGTTGGAAAGCGCGGAATCAGAATTGGTGACCGAGTACAAGTCTCAGGCATAACAGGCGAAGTCATTAATATGGGCATGCTGCAATTCCAGTTGAGAGAATTCGATGTACAGAAAGGGCGGTTTACCGGTCATGTGGCAACTTTTTCAAACTCCCTGGTTCTTGTATCCCCAGCCACTGGTCTGCTGAGATTAAGTTCAACTCCTGGGAAGGCTGTCGCTGTTGCCGCGAACGACAATGGCACAGAACCGGATGCGGAGGTGCACGGGTCGGCTGGGGCAGGCCAGAGGTAAGGACTAGGGTTCTTCTGCTGCGATTCGGCCACTGAGCGTGAAGACGACTCTGCTATTGGCTGATCTTTGAATTTTGAGCATGCAATCTCTAACGTTTGAAGCGATCTTGATAATTCTGCAGCTCCCTCGGCCCCACTCACCTGACAGCAGCACCGACCGGCGGACGCGTTGTTTCCCTGGCATTTAAAAGTGTACGAATTCTATCGCTACGCGGCCGAAGGCGTGGCCTCAGTCCTGCCAGTGGTCCGCAGGCGGAGCGATACCGAGGCGCTTCATTTTGTAAAACAGAGTGGTGCGCTTCAAGCCAAGTCTGGCAGCTGCCCCTCGTGGACCTCCGAGCTTCCAATTGGAGCGCTGGCAAGCAGCGAGAATTTCTCTACGCACTTTGTCTTCGAGGGTGGGGTTTGAAATCTCAGGCTCCGACGGCTGGTAGCTTTCAAGAGGCGCTGGTTCAAAGACTCCATCATTCGAGAGAATGACGCCGCGCGCGATGTAGTTTTGCAGCTCTCGAATGTTGCCGGGCCAGTGGTGGCGCACCAGGGCACGCATGGTTTCCTGAGGAATCGATTCGATCGATTTGTCCATCGAAGCAGCGAACTGTTGAACGAAATACTCCACGAGGTCTGGAATATCGGCTTTCCTTTCGCGCAGGGGCGGCAGATAAATCGGGAAAACATTCAGCCGGTAATACAAATCTTCGCGGAATTCGCGATCCTGAGCCATTCGCTTCAAGTCTTGGTTGGTCGCAGCGACGACGCGAACATCGACTCGCATTGTGCGCGTGCTGCCGACTGCCTCGAATTCACGCTCCTGCAAGACGCGGAGCAACTTGGGCTGAAGCTCTAGTGGCATGTCTCCAATTTCATCGAGGAACAGAGTTCCGCGATCCGCCAACGCGAAGCGGCCGACGTGAGAGTTGACGGCGCCTGTAAAGGCTCCGCGTTCGTGCCCAAAGAGCTCGCTTTCGAGAAGGCCGGCGGGGATTGCCGCGCAATTTACCTTCACCAGATTCCGGTTTCGGCGGGGGCTGAACTCGTGAATCGCGCGAGCGATGACTTCCTTGCCGGTGCCGGTTTCGCCCGCGACCAGAACTGTTGTATTTGTGGGGGCAACTGCTTCGACTAGAGACAGGATCTCACGGAGACTCCCACGTCGGCCTACGATTGTCTCCACAAAGGGAAGTTCCTCGCGCTCCTCCCTGCGAGCGCGTAGCTCGTCACTACGATACGCAACGGCGTTCATTGGCATGTTTCCTGCTCTTTCGTTAATTTGCATCACGGAATTAGAAGCTGAGCTCATTTTTCACTCCTTCCAACACTTGCGGCGTGGATTGACCTGAGTACCTGCTCACAAAAATGCTTGGATCCGGAGCCCGTCTTTCTGGGTCTCGCAAGAAGGCCAAGGCCTTATCGGCTGGGTTCCGATCGATTACGAGCACATCGCCGTGATGGACTTGCGCCGTGGCCATCAATCTGGCGATTGGATAGACTACGTGCCGTTCAATGGCCCGTTTCAGGTGGCGCGCTCCGTAGCGTTGGTCAGTACCTTCTTGCAGAAGAAACACGCGCGCCTCTTCGGTGATTCGAAATAGGAACGGTCGCGTCGCAGCGTCCAACACGCGCTTCTGTACACTGCCCAACTCGATCTCTAGCACTTCGTCCAGTTCCTCGAGCTTCAGGGGATGGAACACGACGACTTTGTCCAAGCGATTCATAAACTCAGGTGAGAACTTGCGCCTAGCGGCCTCGACAGCCGTCCTCTCCACCTTTTCGTGCAATCCACTTGTCGGCTTGTCGTTCGGCTGGACGAATCCCATTCCTCCTTGCACCAGATCCGCGATCTGTCCACTGCCGAGGTTCGAGGTCAGAAAAATCATTGTTTGCGACAAGTCAACTCGCCGGTTGTCGCCCAGTGTCAGCGTCGCTTTATCCAGCATCCCTAACAACAATTGCCACAGCGCGTCACTGGCCTTCTCAATCTCGTCGAACAGCAGAAAACTCAGTTTCAAGTGATCGCGGTGGCTTGCAGCCAACGCTTCTTGTGTGATGAGTGGATGTGTTTCACGATGGCCCAAATATCCTGGCGGGGAACCGATCAATTTGGAGATTTCGTGAGAGTGTTGAAATTCCGCGCAGTCCACCTTGATAACTGCGCGACTGTCTCCAAACAGAATCTCGGCTGCCGCTTCGACGATACGTGTCTTCCCGGAGCCCGTCGGGCCCAAAAACAGCAAGTTTCCGATGGGCCGGGAAGGTGACTGCAAACCGGCACAAAACATTTGGTACAGGTCGACCATGGCCTCGACGGCCTGCTCTTGCCCCACAACTTTCTCACGCAGTGCACGCTCAAACTGGCAAGCTGTTGAACTCCGTTTTTCGGTGTCCAAAACTCCGGCTGAGTCCGTGATCCGCAGGGTTCACCCAGCATGCATCGAGTTCTCTCATATGGGCCGATTGTGTTGCTGTGACCATAACTGCTCCTTCTACCGGCAATGCTCAATCATAGGGTCCCGTTTGCTTGCTCATGTCTCCAAACTCTCGTCAGACTTTCTTTCCGCCCGCTCTCTCCGGATCCACTCTCGGATGTAAAGGCCGCAGTTCTTCAGCTTGATCGAGTCGGCTTCCCACTTCTCCAGAAATTTAACGGCTTCGCCATCTACCGACCTCAGATCTGTGCAGTCCAGGACAATTCGTCTGCCTTTTGTCTCTGCCGCAATGAGTGTCTCCATCTCCGTCACGTTCTCCGCCGTTAGTTGACCGCTAACCTTAAAGACCACTTCACCGTTTGCCTTCCTCGTGATCCTGAGCATCTGCTTCCTCGTCGCAATCGCAACTTGCATGGCTTAAATGGCAATTCAGGCGCCACTCGTAAGTAGTTGAAAAGACGACTCCGCCGTTGCCGAATCAACGCCGAGATTTCGACAATTGGCGGACGGTTGAACAAACCAACGAGAATGAGAATCCCCGACTTGGGAGGATTTTTGGGCTTAGCCGAGTGATTCTCACACGCAAGACCGAGGCGCTAGCGGACTATTTCCGCCAATCGATCAGATACACGCGGTGGACTAACGCCGTTGCGATTCTCTTCCTGATATCGTCACAAAAATCCCTGGCGCGCGATGGCTGTTCATTTCATTCGAGTCGCGGGGGACGTGCTACTCTACATCGACTCGACGATGTGGCGCCCGGCGGCCGCCCGAGTCAGTGGGTGTAACGGCCAAACGAATCCTTGAGTGCCGCTTGCTTTTCATCGGAAGGCATCAGTGCCTGCAGCAGATATTCATAGCGTCGATCCCCAAGTGGCGCGGTCGCGCCATGCGGAACTCGTCGAGTCGGCAGTCGCCGCCGAAAGCTCCGTTCAGACGGACAGTGAAATCGTCCTTTCGTGGCGTCGTTGCAGCGGCGACTATCATGTCGATCCCAGAAGCAGGGCGACACCACACATCATCACCCAGACCGAGCTCGCCCTGTTCAAGGAGCCTGTGAGTGACGTCCTTCTCCACGCGCGGGAAGAGATCGACCGCCTTTATGCCATTGTCCGGCAAGAAGATTACGTCGTTTTGCTGTGCAATCGCGAAGGAGTCGCCATACAGCATCGTGGCGACGAGGCGAAGGCGGAGCAGTTCAAACATTGCGGCATCTGGCTGGGCGGAGTTTGGTCCGAGCAAGTCGAGGGGACGAACGGAATCGGAACTGCGATCGTTGAACAACGTTCAGTTCTCGTCCACTGCGGGCAGCATTTTCGCGCGCGCCACGCCAACCTGACTTGTGCAGGCGCCCCTATCTTCGACGCGTGCAACAAACTCATCGCGGTTTTGGATGCTTCTAGAATCGATATGGGACAGTCCGACCGCAGCAATGGACTGGTGCTGCCGGCCGTAACGGCTTCTGTGCGTGCTATTGAAGAGCGGCTTTTCCGGCACTCCTTTCGTCGCGCTTGGACGATTGCTGCCGCTTCGCCGCAGAAGAGCGGTGCAGGTCTTCTCCTGGCTGTCGACGACGATCAATGCGTTGTTGGCGCGGATCACGTAGCCCGTGAGGCACTGGTTCTCGATGAGAAGGATCTGTTAAGCGGCAAATCTCTATCGGCGTTTTTTCACTACGACCGCTCCCTCTTTCGACGTGGTGATGAACAGGACTCTCCGGCGCAATGGACACGGCTCGATTCGGAAAGCGCGTGGAACGTGCTAATCACGCCGCCCCTCCGAACGTCCAAGGAACTGCGCAACTCGGAATATGCCATGATCCATTCGCGCCCTCGACTGAGCACGCTCGAAAACTTATCGGTGGAAACAATTCCAACTCCCAGCCGTGGCGGGTTGTCGCCAGCCGTGACACGCCGCGTCTGCGACTATATTGAAGGGCATCTCGATGAAAAGATCCGCCTCGATGGACTGGCCGCTCTCTCGGGGCTTTCTACCGACCATTTTGCTCGGGCATTCCACCAGTCAGTGGGGGCGCCGCCGCACACCTATCTGTTGCGGCGGCGCTTGGAACATGTGGAACACATGCTGCGGGAGACACATGCTCCGTTGTCGGAAATAGCCCTGGCGACTGGTTTTTCTGACCAAAGCCATCTCGCGCGGCACTTCCGGCGGTGGACTGGAATGTCTCCGCGTCAGGTTCGCTGGACGGAAGGGAACCCTTCCGCACAAGCGTAACCCTATGCGAAAAAGTGATTTAGCGACGTAAGGGCGCTGACCAAGGCAGAAATGTCTCTCCGGACCTTCCTTCAACCGCACCGCGCCCGAGATCCACTCATTTGAGGCCCAAGTCACAATTCAATTGTGACCCAGATCACAATTCATCGGAAACATTCCAAACATGCCAAGTTTGTTCAAGACGACAGGATTCCGGCACAGCCATAATCCGCCCAGATCATCTAAAGGAGGGCGAGCTAATGGAGAATGCCAAGGCCATTCACGTTCAGCGAAACTCACGTACAACAATCGGGCCGGCCATCGTATGCAGATTTCCTGGGTGTATCATGCCCACGATGGCCTCTTCAGGACAGGGATCCGAGCGTTTGAATGCCCAACTCCTTGTTGACTCGATTCCTGCGCTGATTCACACCGCCAGGCCAGACGGTTACCTCGATTACTTCAATAAACCTTGGCTGGAATATCTCGGCGTTACTTTGGATAAAGTGGCTGGCTGGAATTGGACTGCTTACGTTCACCCCGAAGACGTTGAGGGGATTGTGGCCAAGTGGCGAGCCTGCCTCGCGACTGGAGAAATCTTTGAGTACGAAACTCGCGTCCGCAGCGCGAATGGAGAATACCGCTGGATGTTCCATCGGAAAGTGCCACTTCGCGATGCAAACGGCAACATCGTCAAGTGGTATGGATCGAGCCTGGATATTGACGAGCGCAAAACGGCGGAAGAGCAGCTCCGCCGCAACGCCGAGGATCTGCAAAGAAGCGAGTTTTATCTTGCCGAAGGGCAGCGCCTTGCCCACATGGGAAGCTGGGCTTTCGATCCCGAGGGCTTCTACTATTGGTCTCCCGAATTATTTCGGATGCACGGACTCGATCCGGCCAGCAAACCGCCTAGTCTTCAGGAATACCTGGATCGTGTCCACCCACACGATCGCGAGTCCATGGCAGACCTGATCAAGGGAATCCTGGCGAAACCTTCGACCCTCGATGCTACAAAGCGCATCGTGCGTCCCGATGGTGAGGTCCGATACATTCGCTGCGTCGGTGCTCCTGTTCTAGAAAACCAAAGCCTGAAAAAGTACGTTGGCAGCGCTATAGACGTTACCGAGCACGAACTCCTAACCCAGGAACTTCGCCGGCGCGAAGCGTACCTGACGGGAGCTCAAAGGCTGAGTCACACAGGCAGCTTCGGGTGGAGACCTGACAGCGGAGAGATTGTCTGGTCAGATGAAACCTATAGGATTTTCGAATACGACCGCGCCGAGAAACCAACCCTAGAACATGGTGTTACAGCGCATCGATCCCGAGGATGAGCCGACTTGCACACCAGGTCATCGATCGCGCATCCCAGACTGGCACAGACTTCGAGCATGAGTATCGCTTGCTATGGCTGACGGGCGAGTCAAGCACGTCAACGCGATAGCTCACGCTTTACAGGATGCATCTGGCAATCGCGAGTTTGTTGGCGCGGTGACCGATGTCAGTGAGCAACGCCACGCAGAGGCGGACGATCAGAAAGAGCAAGAAAGCGGAGCTTCGCGACGTGGTCGATACCATTCCAGCGATAGTTTGGAGCGCACAACCGGACGGAGCGAATTCTTACGTCAACAGGCGATTCGTAGAGTACTGTGGGATGCCGCCAGAGCAGATCGCCGGATCAGGTTGGCATGCCGTAACTCACCCCGATGATCTTGAGCGAATCAACGCTAAGTGGCTCGCGTGGGTTGCCAGCGGCGAGCCGTATGAGGACGAGTTGCGTTTCCGACGCGCAGATGGGGAATATCGCTGGCACTTGGTGCGTGGCGTGCCGCTTAGAGATGAAGCTGGCAACGTCGTCAAATGGTATGGCGTCGTCACCGACATCGAAGATCGCAAGCGGGCCGAAGACAAAAGCCGCGAACAAGAAGCAGAGCTCCGGCAGATTCTGGAACTGGCGCCTCAACATATTGCGGTATGGGGACCTAATGGTGAACACCTTTACGCCAACCGCGTCTTGCTCGATTACCTCGGTTTTAGTCTCGAAGAGTGGCGGCAGTTTCCTGGTCACGACAACTACGTTCATCCTGATGACGAGGGGCGGCTCGACGGTTTTTTTGATCGTGCTGTCGCTCGCGCCTCTGCCGATGAGTTGGAGTTGCGAGTACGCAAAAATGATGGAAGTTATCGCTGGTTTTTGGCTCGTTTTAACCCATTGCGCGACGAACAAGGACAAATTACACGTTGGTATGTTACCGGGACGGACATCGAAGATCGCAAGCAGGCTGAAGATACTCTTCGCCGCGAAAACGTCGCTCTGCGTGAAGAAATCGACAAAGCCTCGATGTTTGAAGAGATTGTCGGAACATCTCCCGCTTTGAAAAGTGTTCTCTCGCGCATCTCCAAAGTCGCACCGAGTGATTCTACGGTCCTGATCACGGGTGAAACAGGAACTGGCAAAGAGCTAGTTGCACGCGCAATCCACCGACGATCAGATCGGGCCTCGCGTCGCGTTCGTCAGCGTGAACTGTGCAGCAATCCCCCGCGACCTGATCGCTTCTGAGTTGTTCGGCCATGAGAAGGGTGCCTTCACGGGCGCGACTCAGCAGCGCCTGGGCCGGTTTGAACTGGCAAATGGAGGCACGATTTTCCTCGACGAAGTCGGAGAACTTCCAGCCGAGACTCAGATCGCACTCCTGCGTGTTTTGCAGGAGCATGAGTTTGAGCGTGTCGGCGGCACTCGTCGAATCCGCACTGACGTTCGAGTGATCGCAGCCACAAACCGTGACTTGCAGGCCGCCATCAGCGAACTGGGTCCTTTCGTAGTGATTTGTTTTATCGGCTGAATGTCTTCCCGATCGAGATGCCTTCTCTTCGAGAACGAAGAGAGGACATTCCTCTGCTGGTGGAATACTTTATCGATCGCTATGCGCGAAAAGCTGGCAAGAACATAAAACGTGTCAACAAGAAGACGCTCGAATTGCTTCAGTCATATCCCTGGCCTGGAAACATCCGCGAACTGCAGAACGTCATCGAGCGTTCGGTGATACTTTGCGAAACAGAGAAATTTCTCGATCGACGAAAACTGGTTACCGCAGCCGCCGCCTCTGACGCCAGAGTCGAAACGGCAAGTTGAGCTCCCTCGGAGACTCCTGGTGCAAGAGAAGGACATGATCGAGGCTGCGCTGAAAGATACCCGTGGCCGTGTGTCGGGACCCACGGGCGCTGCGGTCAAGTTGGGGATACCGCGGTCTACGCTGGAATCGAAGATTCGGTCGCTGAAAATCAACAAGAATCGGTTCAGGCCTCTCCGGAAACTTGAGGGCTCTCGTACGATTTTCGGTCAGGCAGCGAGGCGGTTACGAAGCGCCCTGAAGTGGCAGGACAATCATCCGAAGCTAGGGAAGCTCAGAATTAAACTCTGAAGGTCTTGAACTGGCGGCACTGGAGCTTGGTCCAAGAGCCCTTAATTGCAAAACAAATTGAAAGTGGTTCAGTGAAAATTCAAAGTGACGACCTTCGCGGTGCGCAACGGAGTTACGTTTCGATTTTTTGCCGAGAAACGTCGGAAGGCTCACTTCTTCGTCAAAACCTTGACGCTTCCGTTCTGTAGTTCCTGTGCGGTATCTCCTACTCAACGATTTGAAACTCTGTGGTTCTAAAGGGCCTTGCCCCCGTCGCAAATCGGGCTCGACGGTTCGGCACTGCGGATGCATACAAGTCATGTAGTCGTTATAACGGCTAACGTTAGAACAGGAGAATAAAATGAGCACCACATGCAATTGCGAAACGCCCGAACTCGAAAAGTCTGGGCTTGTCGCGGTTCAACCCAAAGCGAGCACCAGTACCTGGGCGATCGATCGCGTTCACTCCACGGCCCAATTCAAGGTCAAGCACATGATGATATCGAATGTGTTGGGAGAATTCACTTCGATCACCGGCGTCCTAGAACGTGATGAAAATGACGCCACCAAATCCAAAATTCGCGCCTCCATCGACGCGGATACCATCAACACCCGGGAGCCTCAACGAGATGCGCACCTGAAGAGCGCGGATTTCTTCCATGTAGAGAAGCATCCGGCCTTAACCTTCAACTCGACGGTCATATCAAAGAACGCAGATGGGCAGCTGAAGGTCAGCGGCGACCTGACCATCCGCGGAGTGACCCGGAACGTGGTTTTTGATGTTGAAGGACCGAGCCCAGCGCAAAAGGACCCGTGGGGAAATACGCGAATTGGGCTTGCTGCCACGACGCGGATCAGCCGCAAAGACTTCGGCCTCACCTGGAACGCAGCTCTCGAAGCCGGCGGCCTGCTCGTGGGCGACGCAGTGACAATTACCTTGGACATTCAGTTTATTAAAGAGCGCTGACCGCACAGCTCATAATTGTGCGAACCGGCAGCGGGGGCATACGCCTGGCGAACTCTGGCGCCAGACGTGATGTCCGTTTGCAGAGTGGCATGTAGAAGCCGAAACTCCGCAGGTGGAATACTTCGTCGATCGCTACGCGCGAAAACTTGGGAAGAACATCAGGCGGGTGAACAAGGAGACGCTTCAGTCCTATCCGTGGCCCGGAAACATCCGCGAACTGCAGAACGTCATCGAGCGTTCCGTAATACTCTGCGTAACAGAGATATTCTCGATCGACGAAGGCTGGTTACCTCAGCCGCCGTTGTTGACAGCAGAACCGAAACAGCAGGTTGAGCTCCCTCGGATACTCCTCGTGCAGGAGAAGGACGTGATCGAGACTGCACTGAAATAAAGATACCCGTGGGCATAAGAATCGTTTCAGGGCTGTTCCGGGGACTTGAGGGCTCTCGTCTCCCACAAAAATTAAAATAGGACAACGTAACTCAATTCGGAAAGTTGAGCTTCTTCAAGAACGCGGCAAATCGCGGGTCGTGGTGCAAGCTCTTCAGTAGGGGGTCCACTTTCGTTCCGATCAGACCGCCGTCACGTTGGGCATAAGCTCGGTCTAGCCACTCGAACGCTTCGTCGGACTGGTTCCGGAAAGCATAAACCTCGGCGATCTGGTACGCACACCTGCATGGTATTTCGCAATTAACTCACTCAATGCGGCGTCCGACTCCTTTTCCGACCAAGCGCGTAGTACGCAATCGCATACAGAAACCCACGGAAGAGCTCAGAGCGTACTAGCTCGATTTCAGGCAAAGCATCCTGAGGCCGCCCTTGAATCACATAGATTTCGCTCAACAGGATATGGCTGGGCCAAACATCAGGGCTCAGTTCAAGCGCCTTCTTGCAATCCGCTGCGGCTTCGTCTAGCTGCCCCGTGAAAAACTCGGTCTCTCCAAGGCTCTCCCAACTGTCTGCATTGAGCGGATCCAAGTCAACGGCTCGGCGATTCAATGGAAGAGCTTCGTCAAAGCGGCCGAGAATGGCTGCCGAGGAAGCCGCCGATCTTACAATTTCGGGATTTCCGGGTTCGAGAGCAATCGCCCGCTGGAAGGAAGCATCCGCTCCAGCCCAATCGAAGTCGACCTGTTGCTTAATCCGTCCCATTTGGGCATGGGCCTCTGCCAAGTTCGGGTTCAGCGCTAAAGCTCGCTCCACTGCTTCACGCGCAAGCCGGTGACCTTCCTCAGCGGGAATAAGGCCTGTGTTGGCCTGCCAGTTGCGTACCCGAGACAACCCGACCCAAGCCAACGCATAGGAGGGATCAAGCTGAGTCGCCCGTTCGAAGTACTTCGCAGCCATATCCGTATCTTTGTCGGTGTTCCGCTGAAAGAAGTAGTACCCCTGCAAGTAGGCATCGAAGGCTTCCGGATTGGCTGGGTGCGACTCGTGCCAAGCTCAGCATGTTGTTGCGAGGTCAAACGCAGCCGAATTTCGCGCGCAACAGCCTTGGCTACGTCGTCTTGCGACATTCAGGATGTCTTTCGCCGGATAGTCGTAATCCTGCGGACCACAGGTGAGTTTGATCCTTCACCTGAATGAGCTGAGCGGTAAGGCGTAGGTGATTTCCGCTTTCGCGGAGGCTGTTTTCCAGCACATACTGCACAGAAAGATCGCGTCCAATCTGGTCCAGGCGTTCGTCCTTGTGTTTGTATCCCATGACGGACGTTCGCGCGATCACACCCAACTGTTCCGGGTTAAGCCGGCCTAACTGTGAAATCGTTTCCTCGGTCAGACCGTCCGCCAGATATTCCTTATTAGGGATCGCCAGTGAGATTCTCAAACGGCAGTACGGCGAGCATGATTTTTTGCGACCTTGGCGGCGTCATTCGCCTGAAAGTGCCGCCAGGACGCAAAACAGACGACCGCCAAAAGGACGGCAGACGCACCCAGGACCGCAGCTTTCCGCCAGTGCTTTGGCGCTTTTGGAACCGCCTCATCTGCGGGACTCCCGAGGGCGGGTTGCGTATCGGCTAGCGAACTTTCGGCGGTCGAGGACCTGAACCGCGGCTTGTTTTGCGGTGTCTGCCGCTTCGGCAACGGTGACATCCGCCGTGAACTGGTATCCCTTTCGAGCAATGGTGACGATCAAGCGGGCGTCTTCCGGAGTTGTCCCCCAGGGCCTTGCGCAAATGCGAGATGTATTGCGTCAGATTCCCCTCTTCCACGAAGGTGTCGCCCCACACGGCTTGCAGCAATTCCTCTTTGGTGACCAGGCGGTTGGGGTTTTGCGCCAGGAAGAGCAGGACGTCGAAAGCTTTAGGGGTGAGAGAGACAGGTGAATCGGCGCGGGACAGCGTGCGCTACCGGGAATCCAGCACAAACTGCCCGAAACGATACAAGTGACTCATAGCAATTGGTTAGCTTACAGGCCATTCAGAGTTTTTCATGTTTTTTCAGAGTCTGCTGAAGGACTTCTCTACGTGTCTCCTGCAAAATTTGCGCATGACCTTTAGACGCGTCGGGGAAATACGACCGAGGCGTCGAGCCGGCTCTAAGTCGCTGATGCCCGAACGACCATTGACAGTTTCTCTCATGGCCGCCTAGGACAAGGCAAGCCGCAAGAATTCCCCAAAACGCCAAGAGGGCCCGCATTTGCGATGAGACAAACGATAGCCTTACCGGATAGTGGTCAAAGTTCTGGAGATAACCTCGATGTGATTCGCCAGAGTTTCAGCACACATGAGAGCTCAGAGCGACTGCAACCACCAACCAAGATCTGGATAAATATCGGCAATGAGGTCAATGACTCTAAAAGGATCGTCCGCGTTTGTGCCGCTATGGACGTGGTCCTAGAATTCGTCCGCGCCGCCAAGCTCAGGGATTTAGAACTCCCAGTCTCGCACGGAACCGAGCATCCTGAAGCAAGGGCAACCCTGCAATCCGCAGTTAAGGAATTGGAGCTCATCAGGGAACGGCTCTATAGGGAGAATCTGGCTCCACGAGATGAAGTGGATCGGGTCTCCGTGTTTGAAGAGATTGTGGGAACGTCAGCGGCGTTGAAAGCTATGCTTTCGCGGGTGACCAAAGTAGCTGCGACAGATTCGACCGTTCTTATCACCGGTGAAACCGGAACAGGGAAAGAACTCGTTGCGCAGGCTATCCACCGACGATCCGATCGTAGCTCGCGCGCATTCGTTAGTGTGAACTGCGCTGCTATCCCCCGTGAACTGATCGCCTCGGAGTTGTTCGGACACGAGAAGGGTGCCTACACGGGCGCGACGCAACAGCGCTTGGGTAAGTTTGAACTAGCAAGTGGCGGTACGCTCTTCCTGGACGAAGTCGGAGAGCTGCCACCCGAGACCCAAATTGCCCTCCTGCGTGTTTTGCAGGAGCATGAGTTTGAACGTGTCGGCGGCACTCGTCCAATTCGGATTGACGTTCGCGTGATCGCCGCCACGAACCGAGATTTGCAGTCCGCCACCAGCGACGGTTCGTTCCGAAGCGATTTGTTTTACCGTTTACATGTCTTTCCGGTTGAAATTCCTCCTCTGAGAGAACGACAGGAGGACATTCTTCTGCTGGTTGAATACTTTATCGATCGCTATGCGCGGAAGGCTGGTAAGCAGATTACGACCGTCGACAAGAAGACTCTCCGATTACTTGAGTCATACCCTTGGCCCGGAAACATTCGCGAGTTACAGAACATTATCGAACGTTCCGTGATCCTTTGCGAATCAGACACTTTCTCGATCGACGAAAGCTGGCTACCACTGCCGCATACGGCAACAGAATCGAAACCACACAGTGAGTTCCCTCGAAGACTCAAGGCGCAAGAGAAGAAGCTAATTGAGGAGGCTCTACTAGCGAGTCGTGGGCGTGTATTTGGACCCACAGGGGCGGCGGCCAAATTGGGCATTCCCCGGTCAACACTAGAATCGAAGATCAAGTCGCTGAAAATCGATAGGAACCGCTTCAGGCCTGACCCGGAGACATGAGGGCAAACCCATGCTTCTTCATTACCTTTCTCATCCTGCAGATCTTGGCAAAAAAGCTTCCGGAAATTAGGCGGCCGCGGCGTAGGCGAGTTTGGGAAAGACATGCTCGCGCGCAAACGCTAGGTCCGCCGGATCATCGATTTCGGCCCAGGACAAACCGGCCGTGCTCGTGAACCCCACCTTCACTCCCAAGTCGGCTAGTTCCTGTACAGCCACATTGAAGAATTCGGTGACGTGGCCTCCAGCGACCAGCTTGTTAAGGGAACGGAAAAAATCCCTTTGGATTCCGACGGAAAAGGTCGTGATGCCGATGTAGGTACCGCTGAACTCCGAGCGGGAGATTTTCTTGCTCATTTTTTCTACGCGGCCGTTGCGAATGATGACCTTCATCGTTTCGTCGCGCCACTGGGGATCGACGACCATGGAGATAGGCGCAGTAGTTCTGGCGGCGGGGATCAGGATATCCGGCTCGCACAGAACATCCGCGTTCAGACACATAAACGCTTCGCCATGCAACCAGTCTCGCGCAACCCAAAGAGAGTAGATGTTGTTGGTGGTTTCGAACTTCGGATTGTGGATGAAGCGGAAGCGATGGAGATGGTCCCGATAGCGCGTCTCAACGTGCTTGATGATTTGTTCGCTTTCATATCCCACGACAATTCCGATCTCGCGGATGTCAGCAGCGAACAGCGCATGGATCTGATGGTCGAGAATGGCCTCGCCGTCTGAGGAAATCAAACACTTGGGATGTTCGCCGTGAACCGAACGGATTCGCGTACCACGTCCAGCGGCTAGGATCAGAGCTTTCATAGGTTCACCTTCGCGGTTTTTTGAAATGCAACAGCTTCCGCGGCCGGGCGGGGGCCGCGGAAGAATCTTCTTTTGAAGTAGAGAGCGAGGATCCAAGTGAGGTTGGCGGCGATCGCAGCAATACGCATCATCACCGGCAGTAGACCCAAAAGGGAGAAGAGCAGAACGTAGTGAATGAAGACACCCTTCTTCAGCAGGAACTCTATATGCCTCGAGACCCGTGAAATCCAGTTCCCGCGATCTTCGTCGAGCAAGCGATACATCTTGCCGAGGTACTCATTTGGCCGCTGCGGCTGTGTTGAGCGTTGGCGCAACCAGGAAATCACGGCAACGGAGAGGATCGCTCCGCCGAGAACGACTCCGCCGATCCAGAGTTCGCTAGGCCCTCGATGACGAGAGAGCCCTACCGCAATTCCTCCGAAAAGCAGCAGGTAGCTCAAATTGTCGACCGAACCCTCAAACCAGGTGCCGAATGCGGAATCGGAAAACTTGATGCGGGCAAGCATTCCGTCTATTTCGTCGAAAAGTCCGGACAGGAAGAAAAGGAGCGCGCCGATCACGGAAAAGAGATAAGAACCGCGTGAGAAGAAATAGGCGGAAACGCAGGCGACGAGCAGGCCCGCAAGGGTTACCGCGTTCGGCGAAACTGCGGTGTGGGTGAGCGCTCTCACAGCGGGGCGGCAAAGCCGGCGGTTGAAGCTGGTGTAGATCCCGTCAAGCGGCTTACCGGAATTGGCGACGAGCCAGCGCTCTGCATTGTCGACTCCGTCTTCCGAAAGAATGGCAATTCCTTCGGCTCTCCCTTTGGAAGCAAGAAATTCGGTGGAATTCATAACTGCATCACGCTTAAGACGCGAAGGGACAGTCCAGGTCGCGGGCTCATACGCAAGAGGACGCAAAGCAACCAGAGCGTGCTTGTTGGTTACCCAGTTCCACGGGATCCAGAAGAATTCGTCTTGCAGCCGACTGGAAATTTGCTGCCACGCGGATGCAGACGTAGGGTCAAAGCCGGGAACAGAGATACATGTGATAAGCGGGCCTGCGGAGAGAATTTTGTTTTCGCGGACTCGCTGCACGATCTCGCATGGAATGAAGCCCGGAAAAATCAGCAAAACTTCGTCGGCGCCGGCCCGGCTCGCGGTCGCGATGGCGCGAATGAGCAGGGGAACGCCCGCGACTTTGCGGAACAGCAATTCTTCGGCAGCGTCTAGCCCACCGCGTGACTCCGGAATGCTCAGGATTGCTTGCATGGGAATAAGGCTCCGTCAGGAACTTGGTCGCGCGTCAGCTTGCGCGAACGCCACGCGAACCAGCCAAGGCCGAAGAGGCACCACAGCAGGTCGCGAAATCTGCGGGTCAAAGCCAGAACCACGCCGGCGGCCGGCGACAGTCCGAATGCGGCGAACGCGGTGGCTGTTCCGGCCTCGTCGGCGCCGACCCGCGCGGGGAGCCATCCCGCGAGCAGCTTGGTGACTCGAGTGGCCGTTTCGACGCCGAGGAGCAACGAAAGATGGATGGGTATTTTGGCGTATGACAGGAAGACGGCCGTTTCAGCAATGAAAAGGAGCTGACAAATCAAATCGAGGCACAGCATCGTGCGAGCGGAGAGCGGGTGGCGTGTTCGAAAGGTGCGAATTTCCTCTTCGAGCGCCGCGCCTTTGCGCAGCCAGCCCGGCGTGCGATCTCCTATCGCCGCCACGAGTTTTTGTAGCAATGGCTTTTGGCGAACCAGGAGGCTGAGGAGAAGGGTGAAGAGCAGCGCGATTCCGATCAGTGTACGCGCGCCCAGCGTGCCGGCGAGCAGCATGGCTGCCGCCACGCAACCCGCAAGTCCCATAACCGCCGACGTAAACCAGTAAATGCCGGTGTCCGCAAGGGTCGCGGTAGCTGACGCGTTCCAGTTTCCCTTGAGCAGGTTGATCTTCATGGGCTCGGACAACGCGGGGCCGAGCACGGAAAGATAGCCCATCGATTGCGAGGCGAGGCGAATCCCGAGAAGTTCAGCAAACGAAGTCGTCACGCCTTCTTGCTGGAGAGCGATGCGCCAAGCGTGCGTCTGAAGAAGGAGGCGCAGGAAGCTGATGGAAACGAGGAGGGGTATTGCGAGCGAAGCTGTCATCAGCTGATGCACAAGCCCGCTCCAACCGATGCGCGAGGCGACGAAGGCGAACAGGCCAAGCCCTGCGGTGAAGAGGATCGCATCGCTGCGTTTCATTGGCGCCCGAATCCGGCCGCGGTGATAGCCAGCGCGCCCGCGGTCACGGTTACGTTTGGTTTGTAGTCGAAGTACTCGATGGTGAGACCGGTTCTGCCAAAGATGCGCGCATCGGTGACGCTTTCGGTGCAGAGCGGAAACCAGAACGGCCCGCTCTTTTGATAGGTATGGACGAAATGAACGTGCTTGGTCCAGAACGAAGGATTTTTGGCAGGACTGCCGTCGGCGCGGACAAGAGCATAGTCCTCGACGTCGACCCAGATCCGGCCTTCGAATAGAAGTTTGTCGTGACGCTTTGGTGTAACGTCGATCGCGTAAGCAGACCGGTCGGCGACGTTTTCTTGGCCGACCATTTTGAAATCGTAGTTGTCGGGACAGAGGCGCGTTTTTGCCCGTTCTTCGGGATGCGAGGTTTCTGACTCCGACTCGAGCATCTTGCGCAGAACATGGTTCTGCGCCGCTTTCCAGCCTTGCTCGGAGAGAATATCGAAGTGCTTGGTGCCATCGGAATCGCCGCTGACGCGCACGAGCATTTCGGCGCGCTTGTGCATGCCGTCGTTCTCAAGAACGTAGCGGCGCATTCCGGCGTAGCCCTGGGTCAAGGTCTGCCGCTGGGCGTCGCGTTGCACCATCCGGTCCACGACTTCGCCTGCAGTAAGCGGTGGGGCTTCTTGCGCAGCTGCGACGGCCGCGGCCGGGAGAAGGAAGAGAACGTTTGCGAGTAGAAAGCGATATTTCATGGTCAGAACTCCAGAACAAATTTTCCGCGGTATTCCCGCCACGCGGAATTGAAGAATCCGTCGAATCGCGCGCTGGCCAGGTTGTTCTGGACGTCGCGCGGGTTGAAGTGATTGAAGAGATTGAAAACGCCAAAACCGATGCGCGCATGCAAGTGGTGTTCGCGAAAGGGCAGAGAAACCCGACGCGTGACCTGTAGGTCGAACGACGAGAAACGCGGAAAACGGTTGGTGTTGCGCGGTCCAACGTATTCGCGAAATTCGTCTTCGACGGAATACGGAAAGCCGGAGTGCAAGTCATAGACCGGAACCAGGGTCAGCTTGAAAGGACCTTCAAGAGTGGCCCAGAAGAGGAAGCGGTTCGGAGCGTCGAACGACAATCGCCCCCGGCCGTTTGGCTGGATAACCGGCTGGGCGAGATTGCCGAAAAACTGATTGAGGTCGTTCAGGTCGCCAAACGGCTCGCGACCGGACATACGAAGCGTTGAAAACGCTCCGGCGCAGTTTATAACGTGCCGTCCACTGGAACTCTCGGTAGGAACTGCGGCCGCCATTTGAGAGCTCGATTGCTCCTGTGGCCCCGTTCGCGACCGAAGTAACGAGAAATTCGTCCGTCGTGTGGCGCTGCTCGTAGGCGAATCGCAGGAGCAGGTTTCGCGTAACTTCGCGGTCCAGTTCCACATTCCAGGAAGTGCTGCGCGGATTTCGAAGGGCACCGTCGAGTTTGTTTTCGTAGAAGGTGGAAGTTGAAGGGAGCATCCTTTTCCCCGAGGATGGTGACGGTCCGATCGGGGAACTCGGGAAAAGTGGCAGCCAGGAGAGGAACGCGATCGTAGAAGCGGCCTACTCCACCCTTTAACAAAGTCTTCGCATCTTTGGTCAACGTAAGAAGGAATCCCACGCGGGGTGCGGCATGTGCCGAGTGCGTAATGGTGTCGTAATCGAATCGAATTCCGGGTGTAACTGTGAAACGCGGATTAACCGCCCACTGATCTCCGACAAACCACGACGTTTCGTTCTGATCGATGGCGAAGGAAGTTGGATCGGAAAACGAGATGCGCTCGACGGGCGTGTCGGCCGTGCCGTCGATTTCAACGGGAAGGAGAGTCTGGCGGCCATGATAGTCGGAATGCTCAAAGCTCAGCCCTGCCGTGAACTGATGCGAGCCCACAAACTTCCACGGTGCGAATCGATAGGTTTCGTCCCAGCTGGTCCGCGAAGTGCGCCGCTCCTGCCGATTGAAAAATCCACCTTCTGTCGTTTCGAGCATCAGGCGATAGGAATCGTCGCTTTGTGGGGTGATGTCCGCGTCGAATCGCTTGTAGCTGAACTGGGAAGTAAGCAGTCCTGCCCCGCCGACAACGTAACGGTGCTGCAGATATGCCTGGAAGCCGCGCTGATGAAAGTCCGGTGTGGACGCCTGGGTGGTGAAGGTGTTCAGGCCGAGATAGTCGAGTTTCTGTGGGTAAATCGCGATCGAAACCGTGGCCGTCTGCTTGGGTGTGAGAAGCAAGTCGACCTGAGTATAGGAGTCGAAGCTTTCCAGTTTCGTATCTCGTTCGAGTGGGGGCAGGCTGTTCACAGGCGTGCGGACAAAGCGATATTCGAAAGACTGCGTGATGGCAACGCGGTCTTTGACAAGGGGGCCGGTAAATGTGGCTCGCGGTGTCGCTGCGCCGATTCCGGCGATGATGCCATCGCGGTCGCGGATACGGGGGACGAAGTTCTGAAGCGAGAAGTGAAACTTGTCGTAGTCGCTGGTCTTGGTTGAGAGGGTGGCGACAGCGCCGGTGAATTTTCCGTACTGGGGATCATATGAATTCGAAATGACCTGGACCGAGGAGACAACGTCGATGGGTAGGTTGATTGCTTGTCCGCCAGTCACAGGGTCCGTAACATTCGCGCTGTTGACCAGCGCTCCGCTTTGCGTATTGCGGCTTCCTTTCAGATTCACGCGTCCGTCAGGGCCACGAACGACGCCCGGGATGAGCGGCAGCGCGCCATCAAAGCGTTCCTTGGCGTTCGGTGCGTCGCGCAGCGTATTCGAAGTAATAGTTTCTGAGGGCGCGGGGTCCTTGGTTTCTGACTGGTCGGCTTTCACAACGACCGACGAAGTGACTTCGGCTGGCTTGAGATGAAGCAGCATTCGGATTTCGGTTGCTTCGACACGTATGGTTTGCCGGATGGCGAGACCGGGAGCTACCGCGTCAATCTGGTAAGTTCCCGACGGTACGGACGACACGCTGAACTTGCCGTCTTCGTCGGTCTTAGTTTCGATGATTACCGGTCCGCTGAGCGTTACCGTGGCGCCGACAACCGTCGATCGGGCGCCTGCGGAGTCCTCAACGAAAACCATCCCTGTAACTTTTACAAAAGAACCGTCAGCCTGAGCTCCGCGCGAGACAGAAGCGAATGGCCAAAGCGCGAGCAGCAGGAAAATGAAGAGCCACAAGACGGGGGGCTTCGAGGAATCTCCTCGCGAACGGCGATAATGAGGAGGGATTTCCTTCAAGGTTCGAGCGTCCTGTTCTCGGTGCGTTGTGTTTCGAGACCACATGCGAACTCCACTTCGACTTGACCAAAGGCATTCGTGGTTCCAATCTTGGTTCGGAGACGATCTCTCGATCGTGTTTCTTATGTGTGGCTTAGCGAATGCGCCTCGGCCCTTGCAGAAAAGGGGCAGGTTCAGGGCGCCTAGGTTTCGACGGTTTCGGCGAGATGTCGACGGGTTCGTCAGAGCGGGCAGAACCGATTCTTGCATTCGCACACCGAAAATAGCGGCGTCCCAAAGATGGCGATGATCGTGCAGTTCCTGCGATTAGGATGAGAGCATCCAATAGCCCATAGATTTCAGGACGGGAGAAGCAGTCCTGCCGTTCGAAGAAGGTTCAGAGGGACGCGAAAAATGCCATGAGTGCGCTCGAACAGATCGAGAAGGGCACGTTTGCTACACCCAGCTGGGTGATCTTTCCTCCGGACTCAGTCCGGGTTGTCAGCTGGAATATCAACCGAGGCTTGCATCTCGATCGGGTGATTCAGTTTCTGACTGGCACCAAGGCCGACATCCTTCTCTTGCAGGAGGCAGATCAAAATGCGCGGCGGACGCACCACATTAATGTTGCAAGAGAAATCGCTGAAAAGCTGCGGATGAACTATGCCTTTGGGAGGGAGTTTCAGGAATTGACGCAGGGCTCCCGGACGTCTCCGGCTTATCACGGTCAAGTTACGCTTGCCCGATGGCCTTTGTCCAATTGCCGCATCATCCGCTTCGAGGAGCAGACGAATTTCTGGCGGCCGCACTGGTTCCTTCCGGAAATTCCTCCGTTTCAAGAGCGCATTGGAGGTCGGCTGGCGCTAGTCTCCGACGTAAAAATCGGAGACAGGATGATCGTTACGTACAACCTACATCTCGAGAGCAGGGGCGATGACCGTCTGCGTTGCGCCCAACTAAACGAAGTTTTGACGGACGCAAAGGCATACCGACCGAACGAGCCTGCTCTGGTTTGCGGCGACTTCAATCTGGATGCATCGAACGGGGTTGCGGCCGATGCCCTAAATCGCGCCGACTTCGAGGATGCTTTTGCGAATCGCCATGCGCCGACGAAGCCGCACTCTTTCTTCGAGCAGGGAAAAATCATTGACTGGATTTTTGCGCGGAAGCCGATGCGACCGAGCAGGGCAGAAGTACACCATTCCGGATCAACGTCGGACCACTATCCACTCTCAGTGGATCTAGCTTTCGCGTGCTCGCAGAAGGCAGCAAATCGCAAATAAGGTCGCTGCATTTCCAGACTCGGCGGCGGGTTCGAAAAACACTGCAGGAGTTCGGGCTCGCGCAGCACTAGCTAGTTGAAATGCGGCGAAAGGCACTGCTCATCAAGCTTACAAGCGTTGTCCGAGAGATACTGCAAAGGGGCGGCGCTTACATCAGATAGTCAAGTCTGCGCTAACCGTCTGATTTAATGACTTCTGCGAATCGTATCGCGGACGGCCGCTTTGCATTTTTGCTGCGCGGGATAGCCGAAGGATGCCCGCTAGAAAACAAGAAAACAAACCTACGAGCGGAATTCGGAACATGGATATTGCTCATTGGGCGTACACCCATAGGCTAATGTCCTGACCGTCTCGGACGGGAACAAGAAGCCGCTGGCTCTTTTTATCCATCGTCATTGTTTTGGAACCTGCCGCGGTGGAGATGACGTCAAGCGGTGAGTAAGAGTCGGGAGAATTCTGGCGAAATCCGTAGATGTGTCCGTCGCCGGTTGAAGAGAAAACGATTTTCGAAGAGGGGTCGAAAACGGAAGCGTCCACTTTGTCGCCGATTGGGTAGCTGGCGACAACAGCGCCATTGTTGCTGTCCACCACAGCTAGAAGCTTGTTGCGGCATCCCAGGAACAAGCGGCTGTTGGCAGCGTCGAATGCCATACTTGACGGTGCGGAACATGGAGCTACCGGCCAACGATTCGCTACTTTCAAAGATTTCGCGTCGATCTTCAGGAGTTCGCTCTTGTCTTCCAGGTTTACGAAGACATTTCCTCTGCCGTCGGCGACTGTAAATTCTGGACCGCCGCCGAGCGGGACGGTTCCTTCAACCGTATTGTTCGCTGCATTGATCACAGTCGAGCTCTCGCCGTCGCCGTTCATCGCGAACACACGCTTCGAGGCAGGATCGTAAACAATCGCGTCTGGCTTTTTTCCGACTTTAACATCAGCAATTCTTTTTAGAGTCTTGAGATCGATGACAGCTACCGAGTCAGACTGGCCAGAAGTGATAAATCCACGGCCGAATTCGGGGGCAATCGCGATACCATGAACGCCGGAAAGATCGCCAATTGTGCCAACAATGTTGAGATTATCCGCATCGAGAACCACAACCTGGGTAGCGTGGGAAATGTACACGCGCCTAGCATTTTCGTCCACGGTCAAATAGTCCCAGCCGCCGGCGCCTGGCAGCGAGACTTTCTTGTAAACCTGATAGCCGGATGGCGGAACGCCTTGTGAGAGTATGCTCAGAACTGCGGCCAAGATTGCTCGATAGATCATTTCGTGCAGCCTCTTTTCACTTATTTTTCGTGATGTAATACCGTTGTTGGAATTTTCCTAAGTCACGCTAGTGGCAAGTGCCACTGCCTGAATCCACGAAAGTCTTTCCGGCCTCAGGAATGAACTGCCAGTCGTAGCTCTTGGCATGCAACGTCAGTTTCAGGACGCCGAACGCTGTGTTGTCACGTACTTCGCTATTCGGGTGCGGTTCAGCAAATAGACGGTGGCCTTTTCCGCCGGTGCCCACTACAAACTCGCGAATTCCCCGTACCGGGTCAGCCTTGCCGTTTGCGTCTTGCGGTGCGAATCGTTCGTAATCGTGGTCGTGGCCAGCGAGAATTACATCGGCGTTGGCGTCATAGAGTGCCTGATAAATCGGTCTCAGGGTTGGGTCGTCGCCGTGAGCTGCGCCCGAACTGAAAAGCGGTTTATGAAAGTAAGCAAGGGTGCATGCGTTCGAATGAGAAGCGAGATCCGCGCGAAGCCACTTTTCCTGGCGGGAACCGGCTTCGCATCCGCCCACTTGGACACATTCGCTGTTGATCACGATGATGTGCCAGGCTCCGAGATCGTAGCTGTAGAAGCCATCGCGGTAGTCCCCGGCTTGGCCACCGAAGTATTGAAAGTAGTAGGCGGCATCTTTCGAATGGAATTCGTGATTTCCCACAGCTGGCCGGGTCCGGTTCTTTACCCGTCCCCACGTCTTGTCGTAGCAGTCGAAGTTTTCCTTGCTTCCGTCCGGATACGCGAGGTCACCGATTGCAACCACAGTTCCGGGAATCTTTTCCAACAGCTTCGCGGTCGCTTCAGCGCCGGAAAGATCCGTGCAGTCAGCAATATCTCCGGCACCAACGAGGACAGCGTCCTCGCCACTCGCCGCCTTTTCATTCGAATGCCCCGCACCCGATAACCAGAATGGCAGCAAGAAAAACAGGGAAATCATTGCAGTCGCGAGTGCACACCTTTTCATCGTCCGTTTCCTTGGTGCAAGAGTTTCACCGCTCATTTCTAAGCTAGCAGCTCGAACCTAAATGGAGCCTAACTTCGGAAGAACATTCGCCCGCCGCTTCAGGGAAGCCGGAACACTTTTGAACTTTCGTCGTGTTCCGGCTTACCCGGGGTGTGCAAACTTGCGAAGCAATTTTCACTTATGTTCGAACGAAGGATTCCAGCGGAAGCCTGCCGCATACGTAGGCTGGTAGTATTCGCGCTGAATCATAAACTGTGGGCTGCCTTGGTAAAATCCAAAAACTTCGTTGGTCAGGTTAAGCCCATAAGCGATGAAGCTCAGACCGTGAGTGAGTCGAACGCTGCCCTGTGCGTCCAGCTGCGTGTGCGAATAGAAGTAAACGTCGCCGAACGGCCCCTTGACTCCACCTGGGGTTACATCCGAATCGTTGGTGCCGTCCTGGAACTCATAACTCGAAATATTCGCCTGGTTGTATGAAATGCCGACGCGAATCGAGAAGCGCCCGCGATCGAAAGTCGGGCTAATGTTCCAGGTGTTCGGAGCATTGCGCAAAAGCCTCGGATGATCCGAGCGGCCAGGAAGTCCGTCTGCACGAGAATCCGTGTAACCGTAGTTCGCGGAGATCCCAAGTCCGCCAAACATTCCGGGAAGGAAGGACAGATGTTGAATATAAGAGGCTTCGAAACCAGCGATCCATGCACTGCCTGCATTGATCGGCTGT
Organism: uncultured Acidobacteriota bacterium; assembly: GCA_963781385.1. GTDB lineage: Bacteria > Acidobacteriota > Terriglobia > Acidiferrales > UBA7541 > Acidiferrum. The sequence goes on from CAWAFN010000003.1 coordinate 653,161, forward strand.
GTAACAGTGTAGGTACCAACCGGAGCGATAGGTGAAGGTTGGAAATTTTCCTTGATGAACGTATTTGTGACGATCGGATCAGTCAGGCGCTTGTAAAAGACTCCCGCCGAAATCAGTCCGAATGGATTCAGATAGTGCTCGACCAAGACGTCAAAATTGTCGGCGGTTTCCGCTTTCAAGTCCGGATTTCCGAGAGTTGCGGTGTTCTTGACGGACCCGGGGCTTCCAGTGGTAGTGAAGGTGACAGCCTGTGCGATATCTTGCGGGTCCGGACGCGAAAGACCGCGACCGTAGACGAGTCGCAGGTTGGTATTCCCGGTCAGTGCGATTCGCAAGGCTGCACTAGGCAAGACCTTCAGGTAGGAGCCGTGAGCTTCATCGGTCAACGTATTTGTGGTCGTGTCAAAGCTTACCGTTTTGAGGTTTGTGCCTTCGAAGCGGAGGCCTGCAACGAGTCGAAAACGGCTGCTCAAATCGACAGTGTTCATCACATATCCGGCGGAGACCTTTTCGACCAGGTCGTAGTTCGCTGGATCGATGCCGAGACTGCTTGAGGTATCGAACAAGCCGGGATTTGCGTTCGCAAATTTATTGATTGTTTGGTAGGTCGGGTTCGGCCCGAGTTTATATGTTCCGCCATAATAGTTGCTGTTCGAGAATTCGCTCGGGAACTGGCTAAATGGGATGTCCGTGTTGGGGTCCAGCCGGTCACTGTAGGTGTCGTCAAACTTGTGCGCGTTGCGGAATCGCCCGCCGATTTCAAATGTCGAGACATGGGATCCGAGGTGATAGCGCTTGCCCATCGCACCCGCGAATTGCAAATTCAACTGCGCGGTTCTGCCGTGGTCAATCTGGATATGATCCAGTGTGTAGTTGGACTGATTGAAAGCTTCGGTGAAGCACGCCGGCGCCCACTGCGGCCGAAAATTATTGGTCGTAGCTGCGGGATCAAATTGGCACGCGCTCGTACTGATTACATTTGGGTCGGTGGAGACATTGTCGGTCAGATTTGTCGCAGCGAATGTTGCCTGTCCAGGCGAGACATTGTTATCGCGGGAGCGCGAAACCGAAACGTCCCAGGCAAACCAAGTCGAAGTCAAATCGTGCTTTCCGCCGATCAAAATGCTGCCAATCGCGATGTCTGGGCGGCGGGTTTGCACGCTGAATTCGGGAGTTCCGCCGCAGATCACGTGACCGGGATCGTCCGTAGGATCGTAGCCGCAGCCGTTCGAACCAAGCAGTGAAATGCCGCTTGGGGTGACAGGGCTTTGTATAGGCGTGTTGTCGGTAAGTGAATAAACCCAACGATCGCCGTAGTTTTTGAAGTCGGAGAAAAGGCCGCGAACGTAAAGGTTCGATCCCTGTCCGAGTTTGTAGTCGGCACTGCCTGCCAGACCCCAGCGGCTGCGGTAGTATCGGTATTCGCGTTCGTCGATCGACTCGAAGTATTGTTGCTGCGATCCGCCGGGCAGTGTGGCCAAATCTGAAACCGGCTCGATGTCATCAATTCCTCGACCAGTCCAGTCGTAAGAACCTCCGATAAGGATTCCGAATTTCTTGTCGTGACCGAATCGCTGACCGACCGTGGCGGTAGATTCCACCTGGCCGCGACCGCCGAGAATGGGCATATAACCGCCCATTCCGCTCAAAGCGATCGTCGGGCTTTCACCTGCGGTCTTCGTGACAAGATTTATGGAGCCGCCAATTCCGTCTCCATCCATATTTGCTTGCAGAGTCTTGTTGATTTCGACGGATTCAACGAGATCCGCGGGAATCGCGTCGAACTTGATTTGCCTTACGCCCGATTCGGGAGAAGGCACGTTCATGCCGTCGATGGTGGTGTTGGTAAGGCGCGGTTCGGTACCGCGAACTTGAACGTATTTGCCCTCACCTTCGTCGCGCTCCAGAGTGACGCTTGGCAGGCGGCCTAGCGCGTCTGCCATATTCGCGTTGGGCAAACTACGAATTACGTCGGCCGGAAGAACTTGCAGGATGTTGTCCGCGCTGCGTTCGCGATTCACGGCTTCTGCTTCCCCTGCGACGCGCTCTGCCGTAACCAGAACTTGCGTATTCACGTCCGAGATATTCATCTTCGCGTCCACATTCGCGGTCTTGCCAGCCGCAAGCTCAACTTCTTGAGTGAACGCCCCGAAGCCGACATACGTCACAGTGATGGTGTAACTGCCCGGATCGACGTTATTAATAAAATACGCGCCTTGAGCATTGGAAACTGCGTGCACGCCGACGGGCTCGAGAACAATTTCGGCGCCTTGCAAAATTCCGCCATTCGCATCCGTGACTTTTCCAGAAATCGCAGCTTTATTGCCTTGCGCTGGTGTTGCCACGCCAGACAAAAGGCCGAGAAATATCGCCGTCGCGAGTGTGGCTGCGGCTAGCCATTTCCGAGAATTCATTTAGATTTCCTCACATGATTTCAGAAAGCGACCCGAAACCTGCAAATTAAGGGTCGAGCGCACCAGCTTGTGGGCTTTTTATAGACCAACAGGCGCGACGCGCCCGTTACGCACTGTTGATAGCCGGTTGAATAGAACCTGAATTTCTTTCAGGTTGGATTCGGTGATTTCTGCGCTGGCGACGCAGAAATTTAGACTGGTTCCGCGATGGGTAGACGAACGTGAAACACGGAGCCAGCTCCGAGAGCGCTCTCGGCAGAAATTGTCCCGCCGTGCATGTGTGCGATCCAGCGAGCGATTGCCAGCCCGAGTCCTGCGCCGGGAATTTCACGCGAGCGCGTGCGGTCAGCGCGGCGGAATCGCTCGAAAATCGTTTCTAACTCAGTTTCGGGGATGCCGACTCCGGAGTCCTTCACCTGAATGTGAACCTGATCTTCCTGTCTACTGAGCGCGATTTCGCAGCGACCGCCGGCCGGCGTATATTTCACTGCGTTGTCAACGAGAATGGAGAGCAGGCGGTCGATGGCGATGGCGTCGGCTCGCACCCAAACTGGTTCTTCGGGAAGTCGAACCGTGAACGATAATGATTTCTCGCCGGCGAGCAAATCCGCCTGCTTCTGGACTTTTTCCACGTGCGTGTTGAGATTCAGCTCGTGGAGCTCGAATCCTGCCGCGCCAGCATCTGCGCGCGCCAGAGTCAGCAGATTTTCGATCAGTGCAGTCGTCTCGATCGAAGTCTCGAGGATTCGAGAAAGAGACTCCTGGTACTCGGCTTGCGTGCGCGGACGCCGCAGGGTAATTTCGGCAGCTGCCCGGATCACCGCCACAGGCGTTCGCAAATCGTGCGAGGCGTCGGCCGTAAATTGCGTGATTTTCTGAAACGAGGCTTCGATGCGCGCGAGCATGGCGTTAAGTGTTTCCGTTAGCCGACGTAATTCGTCTCGCGGGACGGGGACTTCCAGGCGGCGCGAAAGACTGTGCACGCCGATCTGCTCCGCCGTTGCAATGATTTGGTTGACGGGAGACAGAGCTCGGCCGCTGAGCCAATATCCGACCAGCGAAGCCAGTATCACCAAGAGCGGCAAAGCTTCTTTTTCGATTTCCCTAAACCTGTCCAGTGCCTGATCGAACGGTTCCGTTGGCACAGCTGCATGGATCTCAAATTCCTTGCCGTTGAGTTGCACTTTTTCTACGGCTACCCGAAATTGTTGATTGTCCAAATTCGTTGTGAAATAAGAAATTGTCTGACCTGTAGCTCGCAGTTGGATCGGTCCGGGTCTTTGAAATTGAGGCGATTGGAATAGATACTTTTTCTCTTGCGAATCGGTAACCTCGAGGAGCGCTCCATTCGCCCATAGATTCGCAAGGTCGGTGAGCTCCGCCGCAATCTTCGCATCGCCTTGTGTCGCCGTTCCGGCCAGCAGACGTCTGACCGTTTCCAGATTCGTTCGCGACGCATCGTTTACGGTAGTTTCGATGCTGTGGCGAAACCCCAGGTCGCAAATCCAGAAGAACGCCACGAACGTGAGCCCCAGTACCGCGCTGTAAAGCAGGGTGAGGCGCGTTCGAATCGGCAGATTCAATCGCAAGAAACCGCTCCAATCGAGTATCCAAATCCCCGGTGGGTTTGGATCAGTTTTGTCGGGGAAAGTGCGTCAACTTTTCTTCGCAACAACCGCACGAACACATCCACAGTGTTTTCCCCAACCGCTCTCCGTTCGCCCCAAATTGCCTCGACGATCGCGCTACGGGGAACTACTTTCCCGTGATTTCGAACTAGCAATTCCAAGAGGCGAAACTCCGTGAGGGATAGCCGAATTTCACGGCCACCTCGAAAAGTGCGATAGCTCTTGGTTTCGAGGACCAGGTCTGCAATTTCTAAAACATTCTTGGGTTTCGGCGTACTGCGCCGCCCTAGAGCTCGCACGCGTGCTAACAATTCCTGAAACGAAAATGGCTTTGTTAGATAGTCGTCAGCGCCGGCATCGAGACCTTTCACAATGTCAGGTAATGCGTCTCTCGCCGTGAGCATGAGGACTCCGACTTCTTCTTTGCGGCATCGCAATTGTCTTGCTACCTCGAGGCCGTCCATCCCCGGAAGCATCACATCGAGCAGAATTACATCAAAGATTTCCGATTTTGAGATCGCAAGCGCGCTTGCGCCATCGCGAGCCAGCCCGACAGAGTAGGACTCTTCTTCGAGCCCCTGTACAATCAAACGCGCCAATTCAGCGTCGTCTTCAACAACTAGAATGTTCACAAGATTCCTCGGCGTAAGCTTAGCGGCAACCACGTGACAGTTGTGTGAATGGAAGATTACCGGCTGAAATCCACATGATTACATAACGAATGTCGGCCGCTCTCGACGCGATCCGACTTTTGTTGATGGCCTTCGGGAGCAAGGAGCCGGAGTCCGGCACCGAGCTGTCCCGGGTTTTTACCAAGTCTGCGCCGCAAGCTGCGACGAGATTCGCCGCGAATTCGCGCATCTCTCGACTGACCGCGAATAGCCTGGAGCTTGTGAGTTCAAGAGGGCGAGAGACTAGGGACCTAGGACTTGCTATCGAGCTTCTTCGCGATCAACTGGTGCATGCGACAATGTGCGACCAGTGTGTCGGGTGACGCATCGGCCTCGTCCATTCCTGCGACCAGTTCCGCTAACCGTTCTGCGGTCAAGCTTCCCTCTTTCACCATTCCAAGAGCGACAGCGCGCAGCGTCCAGTTCCAGAATCCCTTATGTTTGCCGGTAAGGTAGTGCGGGTGATAAGCGTCTACATGGACGATCGCAAAGCCCGCTTCCTTTGCCCACAAATGAACGCGGCGTCCGCCCGAATAATCCACGCCTCGCTGCCGAGCGCCTTCCATACAAATGTCGCGCAGTTCCGAATAAGCGGTTGAAGGCGGTTCAGCATACACCGCGCTCACATCGGCCTCCTCACAAACCATCACTCCGCCCGGCTTCAAAGCCGCATGAATTGCACGCATGGCAGCTACAGGTCTATTCAGGTGAACCATCAACCACCGCGAGTAAGACACATCTATGCTCTCGGGCTCTAGCCCGGGTTCATAAATGTTAGCGGAGCGAAACTGTGCGTTTTTCAGTCCGGCTTGCTGCGCCAACTCCGCAGCCAGGGCCAGGTTATCTTCGTTGAGGTCGATCCCGGTGGCATGCGCGCCTTCGCTTGCGGCCCATCGAGTGACGTAGCCCAGGCCACATCCGAACTCCACGAAACGGTGCTCTGCAACGAATCCGGCCATCCTCAACAATTCGCGAGTCCGTCCATCGTGAATTTCACTGATGACGCGCAAGCGATCGTGGTCACTTCGTCCGGAACCCAGCAGATACTTGTCACCAATCGTGGGCATTAGAGGCGAAGTATACCTCTCTCAAAAGTGGTCGTGTAGAATTCTGGTCGGGAGTATTCAGCTATTCAGAGGTTACCCGATGAAGGCAATGGCGCTAGGACGAATAATGCACTTACCGGAAACTGAAATATCGGATGTTGCGCTACACAGGCCATTTGGTTCGAAGATTAAGTCGCTGAAAATCGATAAGAACCGCTTCAGCCCTGACTCAGAAACATGAGCGCTATAAAATACTTCTTGAATTAGCTTTCTCATCCAGCAAATCTTGGCAAAAAAAGTTTCCGGAAATTAGGCGGGCGCGGCGTAGGCGAGTTTGGGAAGTACATGCGCGCGCGCAAACGCTCGGGTCCGCCGGGATCATCGGCTCTCGAATTCAAGGAAGCGCTGCAGCCTAATGCGCCGTCGCTGAAGCCGGTGGATTGGTCGTCTAACCGCGTCTTATCAACGCGGCCGGGATATCCGGAATAGGATTACGAAGATTTTTTTGACGGCGACAGCGCCACAGAGGCTTCGCTGGTCAGCACGCGGAAAACGAAAGTCTCCTGGAGATACAGCTTCACTACGGAATCGGTATGGCTGAGATAGCCGATCGAAACATCTTGACCGATGTTGAGCTCGAAATCGCCGCCGCGCGTGGTCAGGACGAACGCACCTTCAATCGCCGGCGCCCAGATCAGATTGCCGTCGACGATACGCTTGACGTGTTCGAGGATGGGATATCCGTGATCGCGCGTTTCGGCGAGCGCCGTATATTCATCGGCTCCGAGCAACACCGAGTAGGGGCCGTTCACGCCGACAAGCCGTAACTGGCTCAACGCGTGTGCCACCGCATCAGGATAATCGCGCACATCCGCGGGAAGCTTTTCGATTGGATTGCTGGTGGCTTCCCGAATGCCCTCGATTCCTGCCTCGCGGTATCCGTTGAAGATAGCGCGATCTTCGGCAAAGGCGAGCTGTTTGGCGGCGTCTTTTGCCGGTTGCCAATCGGAATCTTCGGAGCCACGCTCAACGTCATCGATTGTCTGGCGGGACAACTCAAAAGGCGCACGCAGCTCCACGAGCGGCTTGACCTCTCGTTGCCTTGCGATGATGCCCTTTGAAGGCGGAGTGATCGGCCGCAGATGTCCGGTCGCGACTCCGGGCAGGGCGACTCCTCCGGCTGCAGGAACATCCACAGCGCGACGTCCGGCAAGATACCGCTTGAGTGTTCTGGTTGTTTCTTCTTCAATCTCCGACCACGCGGCGTCAGAAATTGGAGCTAACTCCCGGTGCAGGTTATTCATGTTTCTGTCCTTTAAGCGATCCGATTCCTAGCGTTCCCGGCGGTCGAGTGTCTGCGGGCGGACCCGAATCAGTGGCTGGTTCAGGCGAAGTGCCGTTTTCTTCGGAGTCCGGGGCGTCTTCGCTGATGTTGTCGAGGAACGTTGCAGACGGTACAAAAAACAAATTTCCGGTAACGGCTCTGCTGAAATCGAGCAGACGATCGTAATTGCCTGGGGGACGGCCCACGAACATGTTTTGCAGCATGGTTTCAATGATGCGCGGCGTGCGGCTGTAGCCGATGAAGTAGGTTCCGAACTCAGCATGGCCCGGGCGGCCGAAAGGCATGTTGTCTCTCAGAATCTTGAGCTCTTGCCCGTTCTCTTCAATCACCGTCAGCGCATTGTGCGCATAGGGCGGCTTCTCCGCGTCTTTCAGCTCGATGTCCGAAAGTTTCTTGCGTCCAATAATGCGCTCCTGGGTCTCAACGGGAAGCGCGTTCCAGCTCTTCATGTCGTGAAGATATTTCTGGACGATGACGTAGCTGCCGCCGGCAAAAGTAGAATCTTCGTCACCGACAATGGCAGCATCTTGTGCGGCACTGCCTCGTGGATTCTCTGTGCCGTCAACGAAACCCATCACATCGCGATCATCGAAATAGCGGAAACCGTGAACTTCGTCGGCAACTGAGACGACGTCGCCGATGTTATCCATGATCTGAGTCGCCAATTCGAAACAGAGGTCGGGGCGTTTGGCGCGAATGTGAAAGAGGATGTCGCCCGAAGTAGAGACGGCGTGGCGGCCGCCCGAGCGAATCTCCTGAAACGGATGGAGCTTGGCGGGGCGAGGCGATCCAAATAGCTTGTCCCAGGCGTCCGAGCCGAAACCAACGACGCAGGTGAGGCCGGCTTCCACGTCTCGGAACTCAACAGCGCGGACGAGCCCCGAGAGGGTTGCGCAGAACGATCGGAGAGCCGCATGGCTACTCTGCCCCGGGCGAATGCACAAGACCAGAAAAATTGCAGCGCGTGTCAGCGGACCGACCACTCCCTGGGGAAGTACGACCTCGTTTAGTTCTTTGGGTTTTTCCATTATTTCAAGCGCAGCCCACGATGATTGCCATTCGTCCTTGGCCAGCAATTCGCAGCGATAGCATAGAATATATCAACCTCTTTTAGGTAAAGAAGAAGGCCGCTGCTATCGGAACGAGCTTGCATGTTACCGGTTGCATTTGTTGATTCTGCGCGGCCTGTAGAATATAAAGATGTGCCGGGATTCATTCGGCGACACCATTGACAACCAAACTTTCGATCCCCATCAAACGACTGCCTGGAAATGACGACATTCCTCTGCCCACGTATGAGACGGCAGGGTCGGCGGGAATGGACATTCGCGCTGCGGTCGAGAGTCCACTGACACTTGCGCCGGGGAAGATTGCGCTTGTGCCATGTGGGATTTCGATAGCGGTGCCGGCGGGATTTGAAGCGCAGGTACGGCCGCGATCGGGGCTGGCAAGCAAATTCGGAATTACGCTAATCAATTCGCCTGGGACGATTGATTCGGATTATCGCGGGGAAGTAAAAGTGCCGGTGATCAATTTGGGTTCAGAGCCATACGAGATTGTGCGGGGCGCGAGAATCGCGCAGATGATTGTGGCGGCAGTTACTCAGGTGGAGTGGCGCGTCACTGACGAACTGGAAAGTACGAAACGGGATGCCGGCGGGTTTGGGCACACCGGAAACAGTTGATCGAGGCCCGGAAAACCATTGGAAAAACGAAAAAGGGCCGCGCAAGGAAGGGCAGCCCTTTTATCGTTTTTTGAACAAAAACTTAAACCAGGCCGCCGGTTACCCGAACGGTTTCGCCGGTCAAATACTTGGAATCGGACGATGCGAGATAGACGGCGGTCGGAGCGATGTCGTCCGGTTGGCCGATGCGGCCGAGCGGAGCAGTGGATTCAATCCACTTGCGAAAATCGCCTTCGTTGAATCCGGCAGAGCGAACGCCTTCAGTTTCGATCATCCCTGGATTGAGTGCATTGACGCGAATTTTGCGTGGCCCAAGTTCTTTGGCGAGAACCCCGGTGATGGCGTCGACGGATGCTTTCGTCGCGGTGTAGACGGACGTTCCGGCCGGGAGCATGGTGCTGACGCCCGAACCTACGTTGATAACGCTGCCGCCTTCTGGGCCAATGAGTTTTACCGCTTCCTGAGTGGTGAGCAGCAGTCCCAGCACGTTCAAATTGAAATGTTTGTGGAATGATTCCTCGGTGACGCCTTCAAGCGGCGCGAACTCGTAGATGCCGGCGTTGTTCACGAGAATGTTGAGCTTGCCGTACGATTTTTTGGTTTCGGCGAAAAGCTTGACGATGTCAGCGGATTTTGAAACGTCAGCTTGAACAGCGATGGCTTTGCCGCCGGCGGCCGTGATTTCCTTCACGACTTTATCAGCACCTTCGCGGCTGGAAGCGTAATTTACAACGACCGAAGCGCCTTCCGCTGCCAGAGCCTTGGAAATGGCGGCTCCGATTCCTTTGGAAGCGCCGGTAACGACGGCGACCTGATTGCTAAGTTTACCCATGGCGTTAATCCTTTCGAGAACGAAATCATTTAGGTACTTCGATAACCGTCTAATTGATGCGGGATGGTGCCGGACGGTTATGTGCAGCCGCAGAGGGTAGCCGGATTGCCACTCATCGGCTGATTCGAGAGAGTTTAGCCTAGGAACGTGCTATGGGTCACGGATGGCGTTGCGATGAAAATGTTGTAAAATCCGCGGCTATGAAAACAAATCCTGAGCAGTGCTCGACCAATTCTGGCGGCAGAAGTTCGTTTGACGCACTTCGGGCAGTGTTATCGCTGCTGATCGCCGCAACGACAGCTTTGTTGCTGCCGTTTGCGGGGAAGGCACAGACTTCTCCGCTGACGCCGGACGTGCCTCCGAGTTTTACGGCTCCTGCGGAAGCGAATGATTACGTGAAACGCGTCGCGATGATTCCGATGCGCGACGGTGTGAAGCTCTACACCGTTATCGTGATTAAGAAAGGAACGAAGAATGCGCCGATTATTCTGACGCGGACCCCGTATAACGCAGCGGGACGCGCGACCAGAGCGCAGTCGAATTCGATGCTGCAACTTCTGCCGCAGGGCGATGAAGTTTTCGTGGCGGACGGATACATTCGTGTTTTTCAGGATATTCGCGGGAAGTACGGATCTGAAGGCGACTATGTAATGACGCGGCCCATGCGCGGGCCTCTGAATTCGAGCGAGGTGGATCACTCGACGGACGCCTACGACACGATCGAGTGGCTGGTGAAGAATGTGCCGGAGTCGAACGGACGAGTGGGGATGCTCGGAAGTTCGTACGAAGGATTTACGGTGGTGACGGCGTTGGTGAATCCGCATCCAGCATTGAAGGTGGCCGCGCCGATGAGTCCGATGGTTGATGGATGGATGGGAGATGATTGGTTTCACTACGGCGCGTACCGGCAGACGAATTTTGACTACATTACCGGGCAAACGACCGTTCGCGGCGAGGGCCACGAAATTGTGCGGCAAGGGCGGGAGGATTACGAAAACTTTTTGCGCGCAGGATCAGCGGGCGATTTTGCGAAGGCGGCTGGACTAGATCAACTGCCGTTTTGGCGGAAGATTGCGGAGCATCCGGCGTACGACCAATTCTGGCAGGAGCAGGCGCTGGACAAGATCATGACCAAGCAACCGCTGAAAGTTCCCACGATGTGGATTCAGGGTTTGTGGGATCAGGAAGACATGTGGGGCGCGATCCATTCGTGGACTGCGGTGGAACCGAAGGACGCGAACAACAACATGAATTACCTGGTGATGGGTCCGTGGCGGCATAGCGGAGTGAACTACGAAGGGTCGACGCTGGGTCCGCTGAAATTGAACGGAGATACGGCGCTGCAATTCCGGCGAGACATTTTGAAGCCATTCTTCGATCAATATCTGAAGGATGGCGCCCCCAGGGCCGATACTCCGCCGGTGTTGATTTACAACACCGGGGAAAATCACTGGGACCGATTGAAGGCTTGGCCGCAGGCTTGCGATAGCGGTTGTCCGAACAAGTCGAAGCCGCTGTATCTGACTGCGAATTCGGGATTGTCGTTTACTGCGCCGACAGAAAATGACGCAAAGGCAGCGAGTGCCTTTGACGAATACATATCGGATCCGAGGAAGCCGGTGCCGTACACGCCACGCCCGGTGCGTTTTGCGGATGGCGAAGCGTGGCGACGGTGGCTGTTGGTGGACCAGCGCTTCGTTTCGGATCGCACCGATGTTTTGAGTTTTGCAACGCCGCCACTTACGGAAGCGGTGCGAGTGGCGGGAGCGCCGATCGCAAATCTGGTGGCTTCAACCAGCGGAACGGACAGCGACTGGGTGGTGAAGCTGATCGACGTGTATCCGGGAGAAGTGCCCAGCCAACCAGAAATGGGCGGCTATGAGTTGAGCATTTCGATGGACATTTTCCGTGGGCGGTATCGCGAGAGTTTTGAGAAGCCGAAAGCGATTCAGCCAAATACTCCGCTGATCTACAAATTCGGATTACCGACGGTGGATCATGTGTTTTTGCCCGGACACCGGATCATGGTGCAGGTGCAATCGAGCTGGTTTCCGTTGTATGACCGAAATCCGCAGACGTTTGTGGCGAATATCTTTTTTGCGAAACCGACCGACTACGTGAAGGCAACGCAGCGCGTTTATCATTCGGCGGGCGAAGCGAGTTTCATTGATTTGCCGGTCGTTCCAGCACACTAACGGACTTCCTACCGCGGAATGATGGTGCGGTGAACGAAAAATCACCTGGAGAAAAGGAGTGGTATGCGAAAGCTGGCGTTCGTTTGTTTGATGCTGGTTGCGATGCTGTACGCGCCGCTGTTGCGTGCGCAGGAAGTGGACGCGGAAGGCTGCAAAGACTCGCCGCTGATTTCGCGATTTCCAGGGGGCACGATTCATTCCTGCGAGAACAAAGAGTACGAGCAGGCGGATATGCCGATTGCCGATGATGGAACTACGAAGCATGTGGAAGGCGATTATCACTACTGGGATATCGGAACGCGCGAAGGTACGAGCGACATCCAGGTGTTTCGTAATTTTCAGAACGCGTTGAAGAGCGGCGGATTCACGGTTGACTACACACAGTCCCCAGGACAGATCGTTGCACATAAAGGCGCTACATGGATTTTCATCGATAATCGCGGAAGCTTTTACTACCAGACGATCGTGACCGTAAAAGAGATGAAGCAGGAAGTGGTGGCTGACGCTTCCTCGCTTTCGGATGAGATCAAGGAAACTGGGCACGTTGCCGTATATGGAATTCATTTCGATACGGGGAAAGCGACGATTTTGCCGGACTCAGAAGACACGCTGAAGCAGATTGCGACGCTGCTGCAGACCGATCCTTCGCTGAAATTGATGGTTGAAGGGCACACCGACAACCAGGGAAACGCGACGGCGAATCTGGCGCTGTCGGAAAGGCGAGCGACTTCGGTGGTGGCGTGGTTGACAGCGCACGGAGTTATTGCCGGCCGGCTGTCTGCGAAGGGATTTGGCCAGACCGAGCCGGTTGCGGACAACTCGACTGAGGACGGCAGAGCGAAGAACCGGCGAGTGGAGCTGGCGCAACAAAAGTAGCGCAGCGAGCTGGCGAAGAGTAATTTGCTTGTTGCCCTGGTTGCGAGTTCGAAGCGCTCAGCCAGGGCGAATTTTTTGGCTGCAAAGAAGGCAGGATGAGATGAACGGAAAATTCGAAGGCCAAGTTGTGTTAGTTACTGGCGGAACAGGCGGCTTGGGACGCGCCGTGAGTCTCGCGTTTCTCGAACAAGGCGCGAGGGTAGTGGTGACCTATCGAAAAAAGGAAGAGTGGGCGACACTGCAAACCGCGGCGAGAGCGAACAGCGAAAAACTCGAAGCAGCGAGCATTGACGTAACGAATGAAGCCGCGGCGCGGCAGTTTGTTGACGGCGTTGTCGTGCGGCATGGGAGAGTGGATGCGTTGGTGAACACGGTTGGCGCGTACGCAGGAGGAGTAAAACTGTGGGAGCTTGATGCGCAAGTGTGGGAGCAGCAGTTTGCGTTGAATGTGCGATCGGGATTCGTGATGGCGCGTGCCGCCCTTCCTACGATGCTGAAGCAAGGGTCGGGAGCAATCGTGAATGTAGCGTCAAAGGCGGCCGTCGATCATGCGCCCGGTGCGTCAGCGTATGCGGCGTCGAAGGCAGCCGCAGTCGCGATGATTGATTCGCTCGCGGCGGATTTGAAAGGAACAGGTGTGCGCGCGAATTCTATATTGCCGAGCATTATCGATACCGCCGCGAACCGGAAGGCGATGCCGAATGCAGATTTTTCCAAATGGCCCAAGCCGGAAGAAATTGCGCGGGTGATTCTATTTTTGTGTTGCGAAGATGCGAACTTGATCCAGGGCGCCGCGATTCCAGTTTACGGCGATAGCTAATCGCGCCCCGCACTTCTGGTGCGGAAACTATTCGAACTGGATCAGGACGATTTCTGGCGCAGAGCAAACGCGCAGCGGCGGCCCCCAGGTACCGGCTCCGCTCGAAGTGTAGACGAGCATCTTGCCGAATCGCTGCAAGCCGTAAACAAATTCTTTGTAAATTTTCCGAGTTACCCAGGTCCAAGGGAAGAATTGTCCACGATGCGTGTGGCCGGAAAGCTGCAGCGAGATTCCGGCGCGCTCCGCGACGGCGAGCTGGTCGGGAGCATGAACGAGCAAGACGCTGGCCTGCTCGCGATCGATGGCGGCGTGGGAGAGAACTTCGTTCAAGCGATCGGGATGAGCCGCGTCGCGGTGATGTACGCCGATGATTTGCATGCCGTCTACGACAATTTTTTCGTTATTCAACAAACGAAGACCCGTTTTTCTGACGGCTTCCAGGTGACCTTTCAGATTGAGGATTTCCTCATGATTGCCAGCGACAAAATAACCCCCCAGCGGCGGATTGAGTGCACGAAGCGGGCTGGCGAGGGCGTCAAGGTCCGCGTAGCTGCCATCGTAGAGATCGCCAGTGAGAAAAACGATTTCCGGACGAAGTTGGCGAACGCGCGCCACGATGTTCCGCGCGAAATTTGCACCACGCACGTGACCGAGATGGAGATCGCTGATCATAGCGGCGGTGCGTCCACGCCACGAGGACGGAAGATTTTGCAATTTGACTTTTATGCGGCTGACCCGCGTTAGGCTGGCGTTTACTAATCCCCAAACGGCGAAAGCCAGTCCGATGACGAACCAGGTGGCTACAACTGTTCGCGGACCGGGATGAAGACCAATCGCGCCAGCGGAAAAGACCGTGAGCCATGAAAAGATCGAAGCCAAGAACAGGAAGTTGAAGACACCCAGCCAGACCGCCGAAGCACGGTAAAAAATACGGGTGAACAAATTCCAAAACTTAAACGTGAATAGAGACGCGGCGAGAAAACTAACCGCCAGGACAACTGTGACTGCTCGAAGCGCGATGAGGTTGGCCGCCGCCGGCGGACTCCAAAGATGAAGCCAGGTTTCGTAAACGAACAAATGCGCAGCGAACAAGATCGCTTGAAATATCGCGAGGAATGCGAGTAAGCCGGGTCTCATGCGGTATTAGATGAGCGATCGGGCATTTTGTGTGCATTTCACGTCGGCGCCACTTTCCCGGCATATCCGACCAGATGCCCGGTCAATTTCGACTCCGGTGGACGGGCGAAAACATCGGGCCGCACACCCCATGTGGCTTGTACCGGCAAGTCCGCATTGCGCCTTAAGAAACCCTTTTTTACGAGCCTGGCGTACATTTCTGACGCCGTGTTAGCGTTACATAAAAGAGCCAAGTTATTGGTTGAAAGCCAGGCGGCCGGTGTCGCAGAGAATCCTTACAACGCCTGCACGCTCGAAAAGTCTCAAGCCCGAGGAATGCTACGCGTGTCTCGCACAATTCCACTTCGCGCAAAATTTCTATTGTCCATGTTGGCTGTTTCCGCGGGATTGACTGCGGCGACTCTGGGAGTGGTCAGCTATCATGTTGAAAAGGGCGTTCGCGAATCGATTCACGCCGAACTCCGGAACTCGGTTAAGACTTACCAGACGCTCGCACTTCAGCAAAATGCCACGATGATGCGCTCCGCCGCGCTGCTGGCGAACCTGCCAAATGTTCGAGCGCTGATGACGACGGAAGATTCCGCCACGATACAAAACGAATCTCCGGAAATTTGGAAGCTGGCCGGCAGCGATTTGCTGGTGCTGGCGGACAGGCGCGGGGGAGTGGTTGCGGTTCAATCGAAAACGCAAGGTTTCGAACATGCAAGAGCGCAAGTCCTGATGCAGCAATCTCTCGATCAGGGGCATCCACGAGGTTGGTGGAGCAGCGATGGCCATCTTTACGAAGTGTGGTTGCAGCCGATTTATTTTGGAGCGGCCAGCCATGAAATGAGCATCGGGTGTTTGGCAGTCGGCCATGAGATCGACGCGGAAGTCGCTAGAGAATTCGGGAGTGTGGTTTCGAGCGAGATCGTTTTCCGGAATGGAAATGAGATTGTTGCTTCGACCCTGTCTGCCTCCGATGCGAAGACGATGCTGCAGTCGCATGTACCGCCGGCCGGCGTGGATGCGGTCGAAGATTTGCAGGTCGGAAAAGAACACTTTTTGGCTTCGACCATCGGCATTTCAAACGACACTCAACCTCCTGTAACGATTACGGTTCTCAAGTCCCTGGACAAAGCGACGGCGTTCCTACAACGTCTGAACGGGATTTTGTTGGCACTTGGAGTGTTGAGCGTAGTTTCCGGGGGAGTGCTCGTTTTCGTGATTTCTCATACATTCACAAAGCCGCTAGCGAATTTGGTAGCAGGAGTTCGCGCGCTGGCCGAAGGTAATTTTGATTTTCCTCTCAGCAGCGCCGGAAATGACGAGGTCGGAGAGGTCACGAGCGCGTTCTACCGTATGAGAGCGAATTTGCGCAGCACGCAGCTGGAGCAGAAACAATTGGAGGAACGACTTCGCCAGGCCCACAAGATGGAGGGAATTGGCCGCCTGGCAGGAGGCGTTGCGCACGATTTCAATAATTTGCTTACCATCATCCGTGGGAACAGTGACTTGTTGCTGGACCGTGGCACGTTGGAGGCGGTGCAAACCCGCAACGTCGAGCAAATTCAAAAAGCCTCGAATCGTGCGGTGTCTATGACTCGGCAGTTGCTGGCATTTAGCCGCATGCAGGTGATGCAGCCGCGAGCACTTGACCTGAACCAAGTGATCAGCGAAATGAGCAAGATGGTTCCGAGACTCATCGGGGAAGACATCGAGTTTTCCTTTGAACCGGGTGACGAACTGGCGACGGTCGTGGCTGATCCCGGACAGATTGAGCAGGTTTTTCTGAACCTGGCCGTGAACGCGCGAGATGCCATGCCTAGCGGAGGCGCTCTCAAGGTTCGAACCGCGAATGTCGTAATCGATCAGCAAGAAGCACGCAACCGTCCGCCGATGACCGCCG
Source organism: uncultured Acidobacteriota bacterium (assembly GCA_963781385.1). Taxonomy (GTDB): domain Bacteria; phylum Acidobacteriota; class Terriglobia; order Acidiferrales; family UBA7541; genus Acidiferrum. The sequence continues at coordinate 669,697 of CAWAFN010000003.1, forward strand.
GGTCTTACGTGCTGCTTGCGGTGTCGGATACCGGCGCGGGAATGGATCCGGAGACCAAGGCACGAATCTTTGAGCCGTTTTTCACAACGAAAGAAGTGGGCAAGGGCACCGGGCTGGGTCTCGCGACGGTTTACGGAATTGTGAAGCAGAGTGGCGGTTTTATTTGGGTCGCCAGCGAACAGGGGAAAGGCTCGACATTCGAGGTTTATTTGGCGGCTTCAAATAAAGTCGCCGAGACCGCTACCATGCCCACCAAGCAGGAGTTGCCCGGCGGCACGGAGACGATCCTGGTAGTCGAAGACGAACGCGAAGTACGGGAACTGGCGTGCGAATTTCTTCGGAGTAGCGGCTATAACGTTCTGGAAGCGTCCAACGGGGAAGAGGCTTTGCGCATCGAAGCGAACCATGCGGAGCCGATACATCTACTGCTCACAGATAAAGTGATGCCTCGAATGCCCGGTGAAGAACTTGCAAAGCGTATGTCCTTGCTGCGCGCGGACCTGCGCATTGTATTCATGACTGGCTACTCAGAATTTTCAACAAACGGCAACGCAGGTCCAGCTTCTGAAATACATGTGATTCAAAAACCATTTTCCCGGGTTTCGTTACTGGAGAGATTGCGGGAAGTGCTGACCGCGACTCCAGTGAAGGCCGGCCGAAGCTCGATTGAGTGAGTTGGATGAGATTTGCGAATGGCAAGCGAGAAGAATATTTCCAAAAAATTGTTCCCAAACAATGGAGGCAGGCATGAACAGTCTAACGGGCCGCTCCGCAAAACGAGTGCTAGTATCCGCGATACTTCTAATCACGCCATGGACCGTCTCGGCGCAAGATTCTTCGCAGCCTGTGCCATCACCGAACCCGCCGCACGAGCCCGCCGACCTCTCCGCGGTGATCAAATCGCTGGAGCAGGTGCAAGCTGAGGTAAAGAGTTTGCATGCGGAGATGAAAGATCTTCGCGCGCAGCAGCAGAGTTCCGAGTTGCGTGCGCAGGAACTGGAAAAGCAGTTGTCTGTCGCCAAAGTCCAACTCGCAGCGTTGGGTGCGCCGGCGCCATCGGAAAGAAATTTGCAGGCAGACAACTTGTCTGGGCCCGCGGCTACTGGTGCTTCGCCGGGAACGCCTGGCACCGCAACTTCCTCAGAAAGCACGAGCATTGTCGATCGCGTCTCGAAGCTTGAAGAAAATCAGCAGATGACTGATGCAAAGTTGGCCGATCACAACCAGACCAAGGTGGAAAGCGGCTCAAAATACCGCGTGCGGCTATCAGGACTTGTACTGTTCAATTTGTTTGGTAATCAGGGCACGGTCGAAAATATCGACTTTCCGCAAATCGCAACATCACAGAACTTTCTGTACAACGACCATTCGATCGGTGGTTCGTTGCGGCAATCGCAATTCGAACTGCAGGCTTTTGGGCCGACCATTGCTGGTGCGCGCACCAGCGCGGATATTCAATTTGATTTTGCCGGCGGCTTTCCCCTCCAGCAGAACGGCACAACGTTCGGAATCATGCGCTTGCGTACCGGCACGGTTCGATTTGATTGGGAAAACACGTCGTTCATAGGTGGACAGGACACGCTGTTTATTTCGCCTCTCACCGCAACGACTCTTGCGACAATTGCGACTCCGGCGCTTTCCTATTCTGGAAATCTCTGGGCCTGGACGCCGCAAATCCGGCTTGAACATTCCTTTAAAGTTTCCGATTCGACGACTGTAAAGGTTCAGGGCGGATTGCTCGATCCGTGGTCCGGCGATCTTCCAGCGTCGGAATATTTCCGAACTCCCACTTGGGGCGAAAATTCCGGAGTGCCGGCTACAGCTGCTCGCATAGCCGTGACTCGGCAACTTGGCTCGCAGAATGTGGTGTTCGGCGTAGGCGGGTATTACAGCCGACAGGACTGGGGGTTTGACCGTTCGATCGATAGCTGGGTTGGCACTCTCGATTTGACGATACCTTTTAGTTCGCGAATCGAATTCACCGGACAATTCTTCAGGGGGAGTGCGCTGGGCGGCATTGGAGGCGGGATCGGCCAAAGCGTATTGTGGAATGGTTCGCTCGCCGACCCCACGGTAAGGCTGCACGCTCTGGATGCAGTCGGAGGATGGGCGCAGCTTAAATTTAGGGCTACGCCCAAATGGCAATTTAATGGAGCTTTTGGACAGGACAATCCATTTGCCGGAGAACTTCGCCAATACAATGGAAATCCGATTTACAACGATGGCTCATATTCGAAGAACCAGACTTTTTTGGGCAATTTTATCTACCAGCCGAGGTCGGACCTGATGCTTTCCTTCGAGTACCGAAGGATTTGGACGTATAGACTCGATTTGGGGCCGAACACCGCAAATGTTCTAAATCTCGGACTTGGATACAAGTTCTGATGAAGTCCCGAAATTCTATTAAATTGACTGTCGCGATTTTCCTGGTTTGGCAAAACTGCTCGACGAAGTCCGCATCCGCTCAGGGAGCAAACACGGTAACCGCCACCGTGGAAATAAAGTCCGTGACGAAAGCCAAATCTTCAAGCGCGACGACGGCGAAGCAAAGTTCTTCGGAGGTGGTCCTTTGGCTAATGCCGGTGGACCGGGCGGCTCCGGCCCCGCAGATTCCAGCGAAGCATCCTCAGCTAGTGCAACGAAACAAAAGCTTTGAGCCTCACCTTCTGGTGGTGCCGGTCGGATCCACTGTGGATTTTCCCAATCGTGACCCTTTTTTTCATAACGTTTTCTCGTTGTTCGATGGGAAGCGATTTGATTTGGGCTTATATGAGGCGGGCGCCAGCAATTCGGTGAGATTCGATCGCGTGGGAGTCAGCCTGCTTTTTTGCAATATTCATCCTGAGATGAGCGCCGTGGTGGTTGCGCTAGGGACGCCATACTACGGAATCTCCGGCAAAACGGGAGCGGTTACGATTCGAGATGTGCCAGACGGAAGATATGAATTGCGTGTCTGGTATGAGCGAAGTCTGCCTGGAGACCTGAAGAGCGTGTCACGCGTGGTGAATATATCGAGCGTTTCACGAAACTTGGGCGTGGTCGCGATTTCTGAAAACCCCGGATTCTCGCTCACGCACACAAATAAATACGGGCAAGACTACACTCCACCACCAACGCAAACATATCCCCAACCGTGAGTTTGGTTCCGTGCTCTAGGTGCGCCGCTTCCTTATTTGTGGGGAGCAGGAGTGGGAGCAGGCGAAGCATTCGGAGCGACCACTACGACTGGTGCGCCGGTCAATTCCGCTTTGACGGCCGGAGTTATTTTGTCCGCGTTTTTCACCAGAACGGTAACTTGCCAAATTTGATTTTCGGTCAAGCGATCCTTGAATCCGGGCATTCCCGTCATGCGAATTCCGCCTTCCACTTTCCAGTAAGTCTGCCAGGGCTCATCGTCGGTAACGCCAGTACCCTTAAAAAGCTGCGGCGGGGCGGGGGCCATTCCAGCCGCGATCGCGGTTTTCGAGGTGCCGGGCAAACCGTGGCACACGGAACAGTTTTCTTTGTAGATCTTCGCGCCTTCCAGGAAATTGCTCTCGTCAGCGGGAACAGCCGGTTCGGGATGCGGCAATTTCTCGAGATACGCATCAAGGGCCATATGCGCCAATTTGTGTTCGAACGGCATTTCCGGCGCGGTAACGGCGACCGGTGCTCGGCCAGTTGCGAAGTAGAAATAAACTCCGGCGGCGCATGCCAGCAGAGTCAGAACCATGCCTACGAAGATTCCTTTGATCATCGTTCCTCTCGAGCACCACTGACAACTTTGGGTACATCGGAAACATCAAGCAAGAGCTAAGCGTGCTGTCGACTACCAGTTTAGGGGTAGTGTAGCCGAAAATCTGAGATTCGCGGCTCCCGCTTCAAATATGGCGCCGTTTATTTAAATTGGGGACTCAACACCAGCACTTTGAACGATATACCAGTCGCTTTGTAGGCGATCCCGACGTAACCAATTTGTCTCCCAAATCGTCTTAAGGATGCGTACCATACTGTTACGGTCGGACTGCGTCTAGAGACTAGAGACCCCGTTTTCGCCGCCCGGCGATCGTGTCTCAAGGCTGGCTCTCTCGCGTACACGCGACACTGAATCGTCTACTTCTTAGGAGCTAAGGGATGGGGCATTTGAAATCGCTGGATCTACCGGAATCGGACCGCGCCACGGCGCAAGCAGCCCGCCGCGAGCGCCCCACAGGATCTCGTGCATGGGTTTGGGTGGTGTTTGCCGCGCTGGCAATCGGCGGCTTTTGGTATTACAAGACGACGCATTCGAAAAATGCGGAGGCAGCTGCTGCGACTGCAGGAGCAGGCAAAGCCGGCAAGCCCGGCGCCGGAGCGGGTGGACTGGGTGGTTTCAGCGTGCCCGTTGTTGTCGCGACCGCGGCAAAAGGCGATCTGCCCGTCTATTTGAATGGACTTGGCAACGTTACGCCGCTAAACACAGTGACCGTGCGCAGCCGGGTAGACGGTCAACTCATCAAAGTTGCGTTTCAGGAAGGGCAGTACGTCAAAGAGGGAGAGCTGCTGGCGGAAATCGATCCGCGGCCATTTCAAGTGCAGCTCGGGCAGGCGGAGGGAGCGCTCGCGAAAGACGTTGCCCAGCGCACCGACGCAGAGGCCAACCTCGAACGTTACAAATTGCTCTTCAAGGAAGGTGTGATCCCTAAGCAGCAACTGGACACGCAAGGCGCGCAGGTAGGTCAGTTCGACGGTGCGATCAAGTCCGACCAGAGCCAAATAGACAACGCGAAATTGCAACTTACCTACGCGAAAATCACTGCACCGATTTCAGGGCGCGTCGGGCTTCGTTTGGTTGACGCGGGGAATATCGTCCACGCGACGGATAGCAATGGCCTTGTGATTATCACGCAAGTTCAGCCGATCGCTGTGGTTTTCACATTGCCGCAGGATCAGTTACCGCAGGTCTTGGAAAAATTGCACAAAGGGGTGCGGTTGAACGTGGAGGCGTTCGATCGCGACAACACCGCGAAAATCGCTTCGGGAAAGCTTTTGACGATTGACAACCAGATTGACACCACGACGGGCACGTACAAGTTGAAGGCAATCTTCGACAATCAGGACAACGTGCTATTTCCCAATCAATTCGTGAACACGCATTTGCTTGTCGATACCAAGCGCAACTTGAGCTTGGTTCCACTTGCAGCGATTCAGCGCGGTCCGCAAGGCACTTACGTTTATGTTGTGGGCAGCGGAAACACCGTGAAAATCCATAACGTGACGGTTGCGCAGACCACCGGCGGGACTGTTGGAATCAGTGATGGATTGCAGCCGGGCGAAATTGTAGTAACGGACGGGCAAGACAAACTGCAGGACGGAACCAAGGTCGTGCCGAATCAAGCTCCGGCAGGATCGGCAACCGCAACGATTACGCCGACCGAAGCTCCGCAAGCGACATCGGCGCAGCGAGCGAGCAAATCCGCCGCCGCATCAAACGGACGGAGCGCGAAGCAATGAGCATTTCCCGGCCGTTTATTCTGCGGCCCGTTGCCACCACCTTGTTGATGGTGGCGGTGCTGCTCGTAGGTTTCGTCGCCTACCGCCAGCTACCGGTGTCCGCACTGCCGCAGGTGGACTACCCGACCATCCAGATTCAAACGTTTTATCCGGGCGCCAGTCCGGACGTGATGGCGTCGTCGGTTACCGCACCGCTCGAGCGGCAATTCGGGCAAATTCCCGGATTGAACCAGATGACTTCAACGAGTTCGTTTGGAAGCTCGGTCATCACGCTGCAGTTCGATCTTGACCTCAACATTGATATTGCGGAACAGGAAGTGCAGGCGTCGATCAACGGTGCGTCAAATCTATTGCCTCTGGGCCTGCCGAATCCTCCGATCTACAGCAAAGTGAACCCAGCGGACTCGCCGATTCTCACGCTCGCGCTTACGTCAACGACGCTGCCGCTTTCAAAAGTAGAAGACCTTGCGGACACCATGCTGGCGCAGAAGATCTCGCAATTGCCCGGCGTAGGGCTAGTCAGCATCAGTGGCGGGCAGCGGCCAGCGGTGCGCATTCAGGCCAATCCAACGGCACTCGCGTCTTATGGCCTAAGCCTGGAAGACCTGCGAACTGCGCTGAACAGCGCCAACGTGAATCAGGCGAAGGGCACTTTCGATGGGCCGCAACAGTCATACACCATCGGCGCAAACGACCAGTTGCTGAGCGGTGATCACTACAAGCCAATTATCGTTGCTTATCGTAACGGAGCGCCGGTGCGCGTCGCCGATGTCGCGACAGTTTCCGACGGTGTAGAAAATGCCTTGCAAGCGGCTTGGGCCAATCGCGAACCGGCCGTCCTGATGAACATCCAGCGACAGCCCGGTGCGAACATCATCGGCGTGGTGGACCGCATCAAGAGGTTGCTGCCGCAATTACAAGCGGGTTTGCCTGCGGCGGTTAAGGTGACAATTTTTACCGACCGGACCGGGACGATCCGCGCATCGGTGGAAGACGTTCAATTCGAGCTGATGCTGACTGTCGGACTCGTGGTGATGGTGATTTTTCTTTTCCTGCGGAGTATTCGCGCCACGATCATTCCCAGCGTAGCTGTGCCGCTCTCCTTGATCGGCACATTTGGCGTGATGTATTTGCTTGGTTACAGCCTGAACAACTTGTCGTTGATGGCGCTTACGATTTCAACCGGCTTCGTGGTGGATGATGCGATCGTCATGATCGAAAACATCAGCCGCTACATTGAGGAAGGTGAATCACCGCTGCAGGCGGCGTTGAAGGGATCAGAGCAAATCGGATTTACGATTCTGTCGCTCACGGTTTCGTTGATCGCCGTGCTGATTCCACTGCTGTTTATGGGCGACATCGTTGGTCGACTGTTCCGGGAATTCGCCATTACGCTAGCGGTCACGATTCTGGTGTCGGCAGTGGTTTCCTTGACCCTAACACCCATGATGTGCGCAAAACTGTTGCGCCATCGGAAAAAAGAAGAAGAAACTTGGTTTTACCGCAAATCCGAAGACGCGTTTAACTCCATCATTGCGTTTTACGGCCGCACTCTGAAATTTGTTTTGCGCTTCCGCACGATTACGTTGTTGGTAACGATGGCCACGCTCGTTGGAACAATCCTGCTCTATATCTACGTCCCCAAAGGATTTTTCCCGGTGCAGGATACCGGCATGATTCTCGGCGTGTCAGAAGCACCGCAGAGCATTTCCTTCCGGGCAATGGGCGACCGCCAGCAGCAATTGGCGAACGTAATTTTGCAAGATCCCGCGGTCGATAGCCTTTCGTCATTCATAGGAATTGACGGCACGAACACGACGCTGAACAGTGGGCGCATCCAGATTAATTTGAAACCGCTTGCCGACCGCAAGCTCGGTGCTTCCGACGTCATTCGCCGGCTTCAGCCGAAGCTCGACAAAGTGGATGGCATCACGCTTTTCATGCAGCCAGTGCAGGACTTGACGGTGGAAGATCGCGTTAGCCGCACGCAGTTTCAATACAGCCTGGAGGACGTGGACCCGAACGAGCTTTCTTACTGGGTTCCGCGTTTCCTTGATCGGCTGAAAAAACTTCCCGAGCTTCGCGACGTTGCAAGCGATCAGTTAAACGGGGGGTTGCTGGTTAACCTGACGATCGATCGCGATTCGGCTTCGCGGTTGGGTATTCTTCCTGCGGACATAGATAATACGCTCTACGACGCGTTCGGGCAGCGGCAGGTTTCCACGATCTACACGCAACTGAACCAATACCACGTGGTGATGGAAGCCGACCCGCAATTCCAACAGTCGCCGGACGCACTGAAAAACATTTACGTGCATTCTTCGAACGGCTCACAGGTTCCACTCGGCGCATTCACGACGATGACTACTGCTCCGACAGCGCTTGCGCTGAACCACCAAGGCCAGTTTCCTGTGGTCACCTTGTCGTTTAACCTGGGGCCCGGTACTTCGCTAGGCGATGCCGTCAACGCGATCAATCAGGTAAAAAGCGAAGTTGGAATGCCGCCGAGCATTCAAGGTACTTTTCAGGGGACTGCTGCAGCATTCCTGCGATCGCTTGGCAACGAACCGATTTTGATTTTAGCCGCGCTGGTTACCGTTTATATCGTTCTCGGAATTCTCTATGAGAGTTTTATTCATCCGATCACGATTCTTTCCACGCTGCCATCCGCTGGCGTTGGGGCCATCCTTGCACTGCTGTTGTGCAAGACCGAATTCAGCATCATCGCGCTTATCGGCATCATTTTGTTGATCGGCATTGTCAAGAAAAACGCGATCATGATGATTGACTTCGCTCTGGATGCCGAGCGGCACGAAGGCAAATCGCCACTCGACGCGATTTATGAAGCGTGTTTACTTCGCTTCCGGCCGATCATGATGACCACCATGGCCGCGCTGCTTGCCGGTTTACCGCTAGCACTGGGAACCGGGGTCGGTTCCGAACTGCGCCGTCCACTGGGAATCACCATTGTCGGAGGACTGATTCTCAGTCAGATTCTGACTCTTTACACGACGCCTGTCGTTTATTTGGCTTTTGACTGGCTTTCACGCCACGTTCCGTTGGGTTTCGGAAATCCGATTGATGACCCCGCGATACAGCACACCGGAGACTGAGGCGTGAATTTTAATTCCAATTTCTCCGCGCCCTTCATTCGCCGCCCGGTGGCGACGACGCTGATTACCGCTGCAATTTTCCTATCTGGCGTGGTGGCGTTTAGATTTCTTCCAGTTGCTCCATTGCCGTCGATCGATTTTCCGACGATCTCGGTCGGAGCGGGTCTGCCAGGGGCAAGTCCTGAGACCATGGCCTCTTCCGTCGCGACCCCGCTGGAGCGCCAGTTCGGCCGCATTGCGGGCGTTACGCAAATGACCTCCTCGAGCGGTTTCGGCAATACCGGCATCACGCTGCAATTTGACTTGAATCGCGATATCAACGCCGCCGCACGCGACGTGCAAGCTGCGATCAACGCTGCGCGGAGCCAGTTGCCAGCCGACCTGCCCGGACAGCCGTCTTACCGCAAAGTGAACCCTGCGGACGCGCCGATCATTTTGCTTTCGCTCACTTCCACAAACATTCCGCCCGCGCAAATTTATGATGCCGCCGACTCGATCTTGGCGCAGAAGCTTGCGCAGGTGGAGGGCGTTGGCCAGGTGTTTAGCTGGGGCAGTTCTCGTCCGGCGGTACGCGTCTCGGTAAATCCGAATCTCATCAACAGTTACGGCGTCAGCTTGGAATCAGTACGAAAGAGTCTGCAAGCCGCAAACGCCAATCTTGCCAAGGGTGCAGTAGGCGACGAGACGCACACCTGGACCATCACGGACTCCGATCAGCTTTTCAAAGCATACGAGTACGAGCCGCTGATTGTGGCAGGTCATGTGGGCGCGCCGGTCCGGTTGCGAGATATAGCGGAAGTCTCGGACGGCGTTGAAGATACACGCAACTTGGGTCTTTCGAACGGCGAGCCGTCGGTCATTCTCGCGGTTTTTCGCCAGCCCGGCGCGAACATGATCGAGACCGTCGATCGAATCAAGAAGATTATCCCAGAGCTTCGTGCTTCGATTTCGCCTTCCCTACATCTGAACGTCGCGATAGACCGTACCACCACAATTCGCGCTTCGATTCATGATGTTGAACGGACGTTAATCATCTCCATCAGTCTGGTCATTCTCGTGGTTTTCGTTTTTCTCCGAAACGTTTGGGCGACTATTATTCCGAGCATCGCCGTCCCGCTCTCACTCGTCGGCACTTTCGGAGTGATGTACTTGTTCGGCTACAGCCTCGACAACCTGTCGCTTATGGCACTCACCATTTCCACTGGTTTCGTTGTCGATGATGCGATCGTGGTTATTGAGAACATCGCTCGACACATGGAAGGCGGAATGAAGCCGTTCGCCGCGACGATGCAGGGAGCGAAAGAGATTGGCTTTACGGTGCTTTCGATGAGCGCATCGCTCGTCGCGGTTTTCATTCCCATTCTGATGTTCCCGGGAATTGTCGGACGGCTGTTTCGAGAATTCGCGGTCACACTCAGCGTTGCGATAGCCGTGTCGCTTTTCGTCTCCCTTACAACGACCCCGATGCTTTGCGCTCACTTTCTTCGTATCCAGCAAGGTAAGCACAATTTCTTCTACCGGCTGGCTGAAAATATTTTCAACGGCATCGTTCGCGTTTACGATCGCTGCCTGCGTGTTGTTTTGCGCTACCAGCTCGCAGTGCTGCTGATCACCATCGGCACCATCATCCTCACCGGCTACATGTATGTCGCGGTGCCTAAGGGATTTTTCCCGCAGCAAGATACTGGCCGCATCAACGGCTACATTCAGGGTGACCAGGACATTTCGTTTGTCGCAATGTCCGACAAATTGAGGAAATTTAACGAAATTCTGATGAAAGACCCTGCAGTAGATACGGTCACGGCATTCACCGGCGGAGGCAATGGAACCAGCACCTCGCGCATGTTCGCGCAGCTTAAGCCGCTTGAAGAACGCAAGATAAGTTCCGATCAGGTGATTGCGCGGTTGCGTGGAAAAACCGCCGGCATTCCCGGCGCCATGCTGTTTATGCAATCGGTGCAGGATTTGAGTATCGGGGGACGCTTCGGCGGGGCGCAGTATCAATACACGTTGCAGGCGGAGAATCTGGACGATCTCAACCACTGGGCGCCGTTATTGATGGCGCGGCTGCAAAAAGTCCCGGGCATTTTCGACGTGAACACTGATCAGCAGGTCCGTGGGTTGCAAAGTTCTCTGGTGATTGACCGCGATACGGCGTCTCGGCTTGGCGTGAACATGACCGACATCGACAACACGCTTGGCGACGCGTTCGGCCAGCGCCAGGTGTCCAACATTTATAAGGGTCTTAACCAGTATCACGTCGTTCTGGAAGTTTCCGGCAGCTACACGCAGGGACCAGAGGGACTGCGTCATATCTACGTGCCTTCCAATACGGGTGGCGTTGTTCCACTCAGTGCGCTTGCTCACTACGAGCCGACGAACACTTCGCTGTCCGTGAATCACCAAGGTCTTTATCCCTCGATCACGCTTTCCTTTAACTTGGGGCCGGGACTCGCGCTGGGTGACGCCGTCACCCGAATTCAACAAGTGCAGCAGGAGCTGGGTATGCCGCCGACGGTGCACGGCGGCTTTCAAGGGACCGCTCAGGCGTTTCAGGATTCACAGTCGTCGATGCTGGTCCTCATCATCACCGCGCTCGCAGCCGTGTATATCATTCTCGGAATTCTGTACGAGAGTTACATTCACCCCATCACGATTCTTTCCACATTGCCGTCGGCCGGTGTCGGAGCTTTGCTGGCACTGATGCTAACCAAGACCGAGCTGAGCATGATCGCGCTGATCGGCATCATCTTGTTGATCGGTATCGTCAAGAAAAACGCGATTCTCATGATCGATTTTGCGGTCCAGGCGGAAATGCAGGAAGGGAAGTCGCCTGAGGATGCCATTTACCAGGCGTGCCTGCTCCGCTTCCGTCCAATTCTGATGACCACCATGGCCGCGCTGCTTGGTGCGTTGCCGCTTGCGCTTGGCACCGGAGTTGGCTCCGAACTGCGCCGGCCTCTCGGAATCGCCATCGTCGGCGGATTGATTCTCAGCCAGTTACTGACTCTCTTCACGACTCCGGTTGTTTACTTATACCTAGATCGTTTCCAATCGCGGATCCGTCACGCCGTCCTCACCCCGCGCGTGCCGCAGCCGTCGGCCACGCACTCCGACTAACGACTGTTCGTTTTCACTGCAGATTCCTGACCCCAAGAAAATTCACTTGACATATTCCTATATGGGAATATATTGGGTGCATGGCCAGGGCGACCACAACCTCCGACGCTTTCAATGCCGTTGCTGAGCCTCGCCGTCGCGATATACTCGCTTTCCTGGCCGGTGACGAGCGGCCGGTCAACGAAATCGTCGATGCGCTCGGCCTCGAACAGCCCTCGGTTTCCAAACATCTCCGGGTTCTGAAGGATGTCGGTCTCGTCAGTGCCCGCCGCGACGGCCGTCAGATGCTCTACCGCACTGAAGCATCAGCGATTCGTCCGGTTCACGAATGGACGCGCACCTTCGAGCGCTTCTGGACCCACCAGTTGGTTCGAATCAAGGAACGCGCAGAGAAAGGCAGTTCGCAATAGATACCGGCAAAGCCAATTCAGACAGGAAGGGAACATGACCTCGCAAATCAAGTCAATCGACGACTTAATCCTCGAAATCAACCAGGAGATTCACGTCAAAGCGCCGATTGAGAAGACGTTCGAAGCGTTACTCGACCAAATGGGGCCACTTAATGAAACTCCGGACGGACGGAGGCTCGAAATGAAACTGGAGCCGTGGCCGGGCGGACGCTGGTATCGCGATCTCGGCAATTCGAACGGACACTTCTGGGGCAACGTTCAGGCCATCAAACGGCCGACGCTTCTTGAGATTTCCGGCCCGCTCTTCTCCTCGGCGCCGCTCGTTTCGAACGTGCAGTATCGGCTTAGTGAAGAGCCGGGCGGCACGCTGATCAGTTTCCATCATTTGGCGCTCGGCGTCGTACTTGAGGAGCACCGTAAAGGCGTGCACAGCGGCTGGGCTAACATCCTTACCCGCATCAAGACGTTCGCGGAAGTTTCGGTGTCGGGCGCAAAGGCCCACTGAGCCGAGGTAAATGCAAGGACGGAGGGAACTGCCATGTGCCCGTTTTGTTTCGCAAATCTCGCACTGATCGCCGCAGGAACCGTGTCCGGCGGGGGCGTCGCAGCCGTGTTTGTCAGCAAGTTTCGCGCGCGGCGCAAAGCCAAGAAAATCTCAGCTGATCTCAGACAACGACTCTCGAAACATCAACTATCCACAGGAGGATCCAATGAAACTCGCTGATTCAATCGTCGCAGAACTAGACAACGAAGCACAAACCACGAAACGGCTACTCGAACGCCTGCCTGACGAAAAGCTTTCCTGGAAGCCGCACGCGAAATCCTTTTCGCTTGGACAACTTGCGCTTCACATCGCCGCCGTTCCCGGCTCGATCGCTGCAGCTGTCACTAAGGACACCATGGAGGCCCCAGACTTCGCTCAAGCAGAGGCCAAAAGCCGGAACGAAGTTATCGAAACATTTACCAAGAGCATGAGTGCCGCAATGGCGACCGTGAAGTCGATGGACGACGCAAAACTGAATTCGACCTGGAGCCTTACGAAAAACGGCAAGACCATTCTGTCCATGCCCCGCGTTGCGGTAGTCCGCAACATCATGATGAATCACATTTATCATCATCGTGGGCAGCTCTCGGTATATTTGCGAATGCTGGAAGTGCCGCTTCCTTCGATTTACGGCCCGAGCGCGGACGAAAACCCGTTCGCGTGATTTGACTAGCAATTCACTCGATTCGACCCGAAACGAATTTCGGGGTATCGCCTGGCCCAATTCTATTGACTGCGGAGAGAAAAATGAACGCCACACTTCAAAGAACACAAGTTGAAAAGCCAAAGATTGTTTCGCGCGCCGAGTGGCTGGAAGCACGTAAGCGGCTAGATCAACGCGAAAGGGAAGTGGCCAAGCTCTGCGATGAATTGAACGCCGAGCGCAGAATGCTTCCGTGGGTGAAAGTCGAAAAAGAGTACGTCTTCTCGGGTCCGGGCGGGAAAGTGACTCTCTCGCAACTTTTCAACGGCCGCAGCCAACTATTCATCAAGCACTTCATGATGGGTCCGGGTCAGAAAAATCAGTGCGTTGGCTGTTCACTGGAAGTCGATCATCTGGCTGGTCTACTGCCGCACCTGGAAAACCACGACGTCTCCTACGTGGCCGTGGCGCGGGCTCCCTTCGACGAAATTGAAGCGCTCCGCAAGCGAATGGACTGGCATTTTCCTTGGGTCTCTTCGTTCCACAACGATTTCAATTACGACTTTAATGTCTCGTTCAAGCCGGAAGAGATGGCCGCAGGCACCGCGACGTACAACTACAAGCAAGGCAATCCGGGAATGGAGGATCTCTCGGGCGATAGCGTGTTCTATAAGAACGGCAAAGGAGAAATTTTTCATACCTACTCGGTATTTGGCCGCGGCGCAGAAATGTTTCTGGGAATCTATGCGTTTTTCGATGTCATGCCGAAAGGCCGCAATGAGCAGGGTCCGTATCACTCGCTGACCGACTGGGCCAGACCGCACAATCTCTATGGCCAAGGCGGTACCGTCGAAGCAAACGGCAGGTATCACGCTTCCGGTTGCGCTTGCTCTGCACACGGCTAGCTGCACTCGATCCGCCTAGGGTGGAAAGTTTTTCGTTGCAAGTTGTAAATAACGATCGATAAAGAAGGAGAAGGATATGGCAACAGCAGCCGCAGCAAGAAATGTGGATGTTCCCAAAGTCGTTTCAGAGAGCGAATGGCTCGGGGCACGCCTTGAGCTACTCATCGCAGAAAAGGAGTTCGACAAACAGCGCGACGCGCTAGCGGCAAAGCGAAGGCAGCTTCCCTGGACCAAGGTCGAAAAGAATTATGTATTCGAGGGAGAGCGAGGCCGGGCTTCTCTCAGCGACTTGTTTCGGGACAAAACTCAGTTGATCACTTATCACTTCATGTTGGCTCCGGGCTGGGCCGAAGGCTGCCCCGGCTGCTCATTCCTTGGCGATCACTTCGATGGGGCACTGGCGCATCTAAATGCTCGAGATGTCGCTTTCACGGCAGTTTCCCGCGCTCCGCTTCCCAACATTGCAGCGTTCAGGAAGCGCATGGCTTGGAGATTTCCGTGGGTTTCTTCGCACCAGAACAGTTTCAACTTTGACTACCGCGTTTCATTCAGACCCGAGGATAAAATCGACGGCAAGGTGAATTACAACTACGGCGTTCGAGAGTTTCCGAGCGAGGAAGCTCCAGGCCTTAGTGTCTTCTACAAAAATCCGTCAGGCCAGGTTTTTCACACTTATTCGACCTATGCGCGCGGTCTGGACATATTTCTCGGGACCTATAACTTCTTGGACGTCACGCCAAAGGGCCGAGATGAGGCGGGCTATGCGATGCCCATGACCTGGGTACGCCACCATGACCGCTACGACGATGGTTACGTCGTCGATCCAGCCGGGCAGTTCCATGAGCCGGTGGCCAAGGAGAAGTCCGGCGCCAATTTGTGCTGCTCCAAAGAAGCGCAAGCCTGATCGCTGAAAGTTGAAGTCAGCAACCTAGCAAGTGGACCAGACACCAAGCAAAGCGGACCGGACTTGAAGAGCCCTGGTCCGCTTTGCATTTTTCGTACAGGAAAGGCGCCGCGTCAGCGTCGCTACGAGCTGCCTATGAGAATTCCAGTGATAAAGACCAGCACCCCACCGACGACCACTTGAAACGCGGCCTGTAGAAAAGGCGTGTCCATATAGCGGTGGCGAATCCAACTGATCACACCCAGTTCGACCAGCACGACGATAATTGCGACTGAAATGGCCGTTTGGAATCCTTTGATCAGAAACGGAAAGGTATGCCCCAAGCCACCAGCCGTGGTCATAGCTCCAGTCACGATTCCGCGAATCCACGGCGAACCTCTTCCGGTCAGCGAGCCATCGTCAGACAAGGCTTCTGCGAATCCCATTGAAATTCCCGCACCCAGGGAAGCCGCCATCCCCACCAAGAACGCCTCCCATGTCTTATGTGAAGCGTAGGCTGCGGCAAAAATTGGCGCGAGAGTGGAAACCGACCCGTCCATCAAACCGGCCAGCCCCGGTTGGACCACTTGGAGCAGGAACAATTTCTTGTGCGATTCGTCTTCCGTGGCGCGAGCATGCTCCGTAAGATGCTTTTCTTCGAGGTTCCCCGCAGTCTCCGTGTGTTTGCGCTCTTCATCGGCCAGTTTGTTCAATAACTCACGTGTCCCCGCGTTGGTCACCCGGTCAGCTGCACGCTGGTAGAAGCGCACTGCTTCCATTTCCATCATTCGCGCGTGCTTTCGCGCGGCAGTCACTCCGAGCGGCCGAGCGAGCCAAACCGCCTTTCGCTGCATGAACCCTTTTACGTTTTCGCGCCGGATCAGCGGAATGTGCTCGCCGAAGCGCGAGCGGAACTGTTCGAACAGCCGGTCGCGATGACCTGCTTCCTCAACGCGCATGTCTTCAAACATATCCGCAGTCGCCGGAAAACTTTCGCGCAAGGCGTCTGCGAATTCGCCGTAGATTCTGCCGTCTTCTTCTTCGTTTTGAATTGCAAGCGCCAGGATTTCGCGTTCTGTCAGCTCTTTGAACGTTTTCTGCATCCAAATTCGTCCTTAGTTTCGGGCGAGAGTACCTGTCCGCGCCGCCTATGCCGAAGAAGAATCGCACACTTCCATGCCGCCCGTCATGTCGCGCGATCTTTTGCGCTTTTCGCGGCAAGTTCTCACATTTTTCCAGCCCGAAGTACTAATTCTCTCTAGTACTCTAGGCACGGCTGCTGGTGAACTTTCCTCCCTCGAAATTAGGTACTTCCCATCTATAGGTTCGCATCGCGAACCCCGTTTACAATTCCTTTACGAAAAGCGGTAAAGTTAAGGGGCAATTTTCCATGGCCACGCTCGACCTTATGAGTAAGACGACAGGAAATTCTTCAATACCACGGAACGTTCCACAGACTGAACGTCGCGGCAGCCGTCGTTGCAAGATCAATCAGCTAATGCGCATTCGCCCTTCCGACCCGGAGCGGGAGCATTTCGAAGATTTACGCGGCACCACCAGCGTTTCGCGCAGCGGCGTGGCCTTCCACACCAGCGAAACCGGTTATGAAGTTGGTTTGCGGCTTTTCGTCACGATGCCCTACTCACGCGATCCGATGGCGATCAACAGGGAGTATCTGGCTGAAGTTGTGCGTCTCGACGCAATGCCCAATGGGCTGACCAGCGTCGGAATCAAGCTGCTGATGGAAATGGGCATGCAACACAGCTATTCCTTCACGCCCCCGCCGCAGGCTCGAAAGTAACGCCGGCAGCTGTCTAACGAAACTGCGCGTAACGATCGCAAGAAAAAAGGCGCCCGGATTTCGCCGGGAGCCTTTTTTACTGTCGGGGGTACAAACTCTTAGGATCGGCCCAGCATCTCCAATGTGCGGTGGCGGAGTCTGCCAATTTGGCGGTTAAGCGGATGCCGGCGCGATAGGAACGTGAAGACCGGCGCTCGGCGCTGCACCAGGCGGTTGATGGCAAGGTTCAGACGGACATCACGGCGCGCATACTTCAATCCAGCCTGCAAGGTTTCAACTGCGTCGTCCCGGCGCCCAGCCGTGGCGTACACTTCGGCCAGGTTCAGATACAGTTGAGCCTGATTGCGCTTCAGCCGAACCGCGTTGTCGCAGAGTTTTTCGGCTTCCGCCCACTTGCGTTCCGAGCGCGCAAGAATGACTCCAAGATAAGACATGTAGTACGGATTGTTTTTCTCGAGGGTTGCTGCTTTCTGCATATGCGGCAAGGCTTTCTCCGCATAGTTATCCCGCAAGAGTGCCAAACCTTGCTTAAATTCCCGGAATGCTTCGGTATCCGTCATGTTCACCTCGTCCGCCTGCTCGCGGAGTTAGTTGCCGGCCTTACGGGAGCGGCCCTTTGGCGCTGTTTTGGCCATTGAAATTTCCACGACCTGAAAACTAGGCAGAAATGCGGCCGGAAATTCCACGGACACACCTCTGAAGAAACGGCTGATGCCTATTTTTTCAAGGAGCGCTGCTAGAAGAGTTCCCATTGCCGACAGCTATGACGATAGAAGGAAAGTGGCGGATTTTCTACTGAACCGAGGTACAGTCTTGGGACAGCCAGACTGTGGTGCAGCAGCCACCGTTCAAGGGTACAAACCCACAGAAATGGCCAGTTAACGCTGCAAAAGTGATATTTGCCTCAGGCAGGCTGCAAGGCACCTCTGACTCTCGCTTCGTATATCGGAAATTCCGCGGCAAGTTGAGCGACTTCCTTACGCGTCCGCTGCTCAGCCTCCGCATTCCCAGGCCGCGCCAGCACATCGCAGATCCAGCCCGCGATCGCGTCCATCTCTGATTCTTTCATTCCGCGGGTCGTGATTGAGGGAGTGCCCAGCCGAATACCGCCCGCCTTCATGGGAGGAAGCGGGTCAAAGGGAATCGAGTTCTTGTTGACGGTTATTCCGGCACGATCTAGAGCTTTCTCCGCGTCACTTCCAGTAATTCCGCGCGAGTGAACGTCGACGAGAAACACATGATTGTCGGTTCCTCCCGAAACCACTCGGAATCCACGCTTAGTCACGGCAGCGGCCAAAGCCTTGGCATTTTTCGCCACCTGCTGCTGGTATGCCTGGAAGGTGGGCTCCAACGCCTCCTGAAAGCAGACCGCTTTGGCAGCGATGGTGTGGACTAACGGCCCCCCTTGCGTACCGGGGAAAGTCAACTTGTCCAACTCCTTAGCGAATGCCGCTTTGCAAAGTACAAGCCCGCCTCGTGGACCGCGCAATGTCTTATGCGTCGTGGTGCTCACCAGATCCGCATGTGGCACGGGACTGGGGTGCACGCCTGCTGCCACCAATCCTGCGATATGCGCCATATCCACGAAGAATAGTGCGCCGACAGACTTTGCAGCTTTCGCGATTCGTTCGAAATCGATGATGCGCGAGTAAGCGCTCGCCCCTGCGACGATCATCTTTGGCTTGTGTTCGACGGCCAAGCGGTCGATATCGTCATAGTCAATCTGCTCGTTGTCCTGCCGCACGCCGTAGGCAACGAATTTGTACATCCGGCCCGAGAAATTGAGCGGATGCCCGTGCGTCAGATGCCCACCATGGGACAGATTCATTCCAAGCACCGTGTCGCCAGGCTGCAATGTGCTCATGTACACCGAGACGTTAGCCTGCGTCCCGGAGTGCGACTGCACGTTCGCGTGCTCGGCACCAAAGATTTGCTTGGCGCGATCGATTGCCAATTGCTCCACCTGATCCGCGAATTCGCAGCCGCCGTAGTAACGCTTGCCCGGATAGCCCTCGGCGTATTTATTCGTGAAGATCGACCCCATCGCTTCCAGAACTGCCTCTGAAACAAGGTTTTCGGAGGGAATTAGTTCGAGGCCGGTCGCTTGGCGTTGTGCTTCTTCGCGCAGCAGCGCGGAAATCTTCGGATCGACTTGCGCGAGAGGCCGCTGCATGCGGGAATTCGCGTCGGTAGAAATGCTCATTCGTGTGTCCCTCGGAAAAGCCGATCGTGTGGCACGGCCTCGAATTAAAGTCACACCCATGATAGCGCGTGGACCGAACAGTGGAAAACACAGGAATCGCAAGGAGCGACTGGAATCGGTTCCGTAAGGAGCGGATGATTAATCAGAGTTCGAGAACCCTAAGGAGCGAGTGCGGTTCCTGTGTTTCGCCAAATGTTGATGCGAAACGCGTTGAAAGTGCGAATGCAAAGAAAGATTGTTTCGTTCGAGCAAGACGACATCAATGACTGGAAGGCCATTCTGGAATGCGGACACTCCCAGCACGTGAGGCACAATCCGCCATGGCTACTTCGCGAATGGGTGGTTACACCGGAAGGACGGGAGTCGCGTCTCGGGACTTGTTTGGAGTGCGCGCGCTGCGACCAGCCATCTCTCGCAGAGCAGAACTTGCCCAAGCGCTCCTAGTTTGCGGTGAAAAGTTCTATCGATCTTTCAGGCGTGGCCAGTAGCCGGCTTCTCAAGAGAGATTCTTGACTGTGCCTTCGATCAAGTTGCTGGTGCCCGCGTAGGGATCGCCGTTCAATTCGTACTCCATCGAAAAGAAGCCTTTGTAGCTGTTTTTCTTGGCGATTGCGAATACGCGAGGGATATCGACCCGAGCCACGTTGTTGGCGCTGTTAACCTCGCCATCTTTCACGTGCGAAATCGCATAGGCGTGCGCGAACATTTCATCCAATCCGCGATACGCATCTTCGGCAGGAAGCGCTACGACACTGTTACCGAAGTCCGGCAGCGCGCGAACCCACGGACTATTAATCTTGTCCAACAGCGCCGCCACGAAGAACGGATCTTCGCTAATCGGGTTGTCGTTTTCCAGATGCATGACGACATTTTTAAATGCCGTGTATGCCGCGATGCCTTTGATCCTTTCCACGAGCGGGGCCGCCTCGGGTTTGATGTCTTTCACCACCCGAATATTCAACCGAATGCTTGGCGAGCCGAGGTGAGCGGCCACATCAATCCATCGTTTGCAAAACTGCGTAGCTCGCTCACGAACTGCGGCATCTGGCGAGTACAGGCTGTCGGGATTATCGGCGGCGATATTTACAAAGCTGGTCCCGGACTTGGCGGCCGCATTGCGAATTTCATCGAGATATGCGGCGTCCGTGGATAGGAAGTGTTCGCTCCACGGTTCGATTTTGTGAATGCCAAATTTCGCTGCAACGTGAGCAGGGAATTCCTTGAGCGCCAGCTTTTTCGCTGCTGCGGATTTGTCGTCATGTTGACCCGAGACAAGTTCGCGGAATGGATAGGAAGCGACAGCGATTCGGTCGCGAGGCGAGGTAGGGAACTTTACTTGTGGCTTGTCAGGCGCTCCGGAAGCGCTGGTGCCGGCGCGCAGCAGTGGAGTCGCAGTGAGAGGTGCGGCGAGAGCGGTCAAGGAAGCGTTCTGCAGGAATTCGCGGCGCGTGACATTTGTCATGGCGGGAAGTGTAGCGAAATTCGTTTGATTTGTCTGGCGCAGCGGCGAAATCGACGCGGCCGCTCGCTCAATTCCGGGGCGGCCTTCGTTGACACTCCGCACCGCGTCCGTTACGCTTTTTCATTCGCTGATTCAAAAACTTTTTCACGAAAGACAACCGAGCGCCGCATGGCTGAAGAAAAACTCCCAACAAGAGCGCAAGACTTTTCTGAGTGGTACAACCAACTGGTTCTGAAGGCGCAACTCGCAGATTATGCGCCGGTGCGCGGCTGCATGATTGTCCGCCCTTACGGCTGGGCGCTTTGGGAGAATATCCAGCAGGCTCTCGATTCGCGCTTCAAAGCCACCGGACATCAGAACGTGGCCTTTCCGCTGCTAATTCCGAAAAGTTTCATCGAAAAAGAAAAACATCACGTCGAAGGGTTCTCGCCCGAGTTGGCCGTTGTCACTATCGGCGGCGGCGAAGAGCTAGCTGAACCGCTCATACTTCGACCCACTTCCGAAACCATCATCGGCCATATGTGGTCAAAATGGATTCAGTCCTACCGCGACTTGCCGGTCCTCATGAACCAGTGGAACTCTGTCGTTCGTTGGGAACTTCGCACCAAATTATTTCTTCGCACTCTAGAATTCTACTGGCAAGAGGGCCACACTGCCCACGCCACGCGCCAGGAAGCGCTCGACGAAACGCGTCAAATGCTGGATACCTACACGGACTTCGCAGTGAACGAAGCCGCGATTCCGGTGATTCCCGGCGCAAAGTCTGACGCCGAAAAATTCGCTGGCGCGGATATTACGTATTCCATCGAAGCCATGATGGGCGACGGCAAAGCGCTGCAGGCGGGCACTTCGCACTTTCTCGGGCAAAATTTCGCAGAAGCTTTCGAAGTGAAATTCCTCGATCAGACTGGCGTGCAGCAAAATTGTTGGACGACTTCCTGGGGACTTTCGACGCGCTTCATCGGAGCCATCATCATGGTACACGGCGACGATCAGGGGTTGGTTCTTCCGCCGCGGCTAGCTCCGTATCAGGTGGTCATCGTTCCGATTTTCAAGAATGACGAAGAGAAATCCGCCGTCGTTTCGGCCGCAAAAGACCTCAAAGCGCAACTTGTAAAAGCAGCGATTCGCGTCACACTCGACGAACGCGAAGGCCAAAGTCCCGGCTGGAAATTCAACGATTGGGAAATGCGCGGCGTGCCGATTCGGGTTGAACTCGGACCGAAGGACGTCGCCAAGCAAGCCGCGGTTCTCGCGCGCCGCGACCGACCGGGCAGAGAAGGAAAGATTTCAGCGCCTCTCGCGGAAATCCCTGTAACCATCAAGAAATTGCTAGAAGAAATTCACCAGTCCATGTACGACAAGGCGCTCGCATTTCGCCGTGCCAACACTCACGCCGCCAGAAATTACGATGAATTTAAGAAAGCCGTCGAAACCGGTTTCGCTTTCGCCGGCTGGTGCGGAAGCGCGGACTGCGAAGAAAAAATTAAAGAAGAAACGCGCGCCACGATGCGGTGCATTCCTCTTGATCAGGAAGCAGTCCTCGGCGGCGGCGGTGCTCCGGCGACGGGCAAATGCGTTTACTGTGATCATTCGGCGAAAGAACGCGCGATTTTTGCCCGCGCTTACTAGCGATTCGAGTGGCGCTCGTCACAGATATCCCGGCATAACCTTGGCATAGTCGGCGAAGGCAATTTCCGGCTCCGGAATTTCCGGGTGCCATAACTTTTCCCACTCAAAGCAGTAGTAACCTTTGTAACCGATTCCCTCTAGCGCTTTGATCTGCCGTTGAATCGGGACATCTCCTTTGCCGGTCAAGACGTAGTGCCGCTCGCCATTCACCAATACTGAATCCTTCAGGTGCGTATGGCGGATCCATGGCCCCAGTTCTCTTACCGTCGTTTCCGGATCTTCGTGCGAACTCGCAAAGGTGTGATGGGCATCCCACAGCAGCGCCGCGTTGGGCGAGTCCGCTTCGCTCAGAATCCTTTTCAACGTTGCTGAGTCTGTAAAATCACCGTGCGATTCGATAATCACGGTGACGTTTCGCGGAGCCGCATAGAGCGCCAGTTCGCGCATTCCCATTGCGACTCGGTGTATCACTTCATCGCGCGGGCCCTCTATCTTGTTGCCAAAGATCCTGACATAAGGCACTTCCAGCTTTTCCGCGAGATCAATGAAGCGCTTCGCGTCGCCGATCTGCTTCGCGCGCGCGGCGTCATCCGAGTGATGCATTTCAGAAGAGCTGCCGAGATCAGAGATCCGCAGTCCACCAGCGGTGAGGTCTTTTTTCGAGGCGGCAATCCTGTGCGGCGCAAATTCCGGACGCGATGGCAGGTCCAGGTCCCCTTGAATCCCGCGCAACTCGACCGCAGAGAATCCTTTCGCCGCGGCAAAATCCAGTATCTGTGGCCACGTCCATTTCGGACAACCAAGGGTTGAGAAAGCGAGCGGCAACGAAGGAGTTACCAGCGGAGAATGGTGCATCGAGAGCCCCGCAATTGCAGAACTCGCGATAAATTTGCGGCGGTTGATTTTCATAGCAGCCTCGTGTTCAGGTGGAATTCTATCATCCGACTGGATCGCTTCCCGGTTGCCCAGCACCGCACATCGGGGGTTGCTTGCTGGTCACACCTGTCCTCGACCGGTATCGACAGCGCTGTTTGGCGGTGTTAGTTTCAAACCTATAAAGCCATTCGGACCTAGCGAGCGGGAGCGTACCTGTCTGTGACTCAACAACGAAATCGGCATTGCAAATCAGAACGCGGCGCCGGCAAGCTGAAAGCAATTCTGGTCACTGCGATTCTGGTGATCGGCATCATTGCCGCTTGGAAACTTGTTCCTCCCTACTCTGCCGAATATCAGTTGGCCGACAAAATCCAGGAAATCGCCCGTTTCGGCATCGTCCAGCGCCAATCCGAAGACCAGATCAAAGACATTGTTTTCAAGACCATCCAGGACCTGGAGATTCCTGCGAAGCGCGACGACATAAAAGTCGTCGCCACTGGCTCCAAGGTAAGCATTTCGGTCGATTACACCGTTCCGGTCGACATCCTCTTCTATCACGTTGATTTGCACTTCACTCCATCGAGTGAAAATAAGTCGCTGACTTAAATGGCCTTATAGCGCGATTGAAGGCATCCAGAAACTGTGCCTTTCCTGAAATCTAACAGTAAGAGACACTAATAAAGACGTGACTGCTTCGTGGTGATTCGGAAGAACGCTGCGTAGCCGGTGACTTCAGCCCGTTGGAGATGATTTGCGTATTCGCATTCAAAAGGGTTTCTGGACGTCCCGTTACGGATTGACCCTGCTTGGTGTGGTCTTCGGTTGCATCATCATCGCGGCCAGCTTTTTCGCTTACTACTACGTGAAATACGGGCGGATGATCGACGCCCGTCTTTCCGGAAATATTCTGCAGAACACGACTCAGATATTTTCCGCTCCCGCTCAGATCACTCCCGGTCAGGTTTGGACACCAGAAGAACTTACAACCTACTTGCAAAAAGTCGGATACCGCCCTGAGGCCGACCAGTCTTCCCTCGGCCAATACACAGCGAATGGAAACGTCGTTGACATTCGTCCGTCCAAATTTTCTTACTTCGGCGGTGGCAACGCTTTGGCCGTGCAATTCGGCGGCAAGACAATCAAGTCCATTCGACCGCTTGGCGGCGGCCCGGAAATGGCGTCAGGCGAAATTGAGCCTGAACTTATTACCAACCTCTTCGACAGCGCCAGAGAGAAGCGTCGTTCCGTCCGCTATGACGACCTCCCGCCAAATCTGATCAATGCGATTCTCTCCGCCGAAGATAAGCGGTTCTTCGAGCACCCCGGTTTCGACTTCATCCGTATCTTCGGAGCGGCCTGGAACGATTTGCGCCACGGAACTCACCTGCAGGGCGCAAGCACCATCACCATGCAAGTCGCACGGACCTTTTTTCTCTCAACCGATCGCAACTGGCGGCGAAAACTTTCCGAGGCCATGCTCAGCTTCGAACTCGAGCAGCGTTTTTCCAAGCAGCGTATTTTCGAGATGTATGCCAACGAGGTCTATCTCGGCAATCGCGGCAGCTTCGGCATCCGTGGTTTTGCGCAGGCCAGCGTCGCTTATTTCAACAAAGACTTGCGTCAACTGTCGCTCGGTGAATGCGCCTTCCTGGCCGGGCTCATTCGTGCGCCAAATTACTACTCTTCCGCTGACCGCCACCCGGAGCGCGGTCCGCAATCTCGCGATCGCGTCCTCACTCAAATGGTGGACAACAAGTACATCAATGAAGCGGACGCCCAGGACGCGAAACGCGAACCGATCAAAATTGTGCGAACTGCCGGAACCTCCGGAGAAGCACCGTACTTTGTCGACATGGTAAAAGACCACCTTCTCGACAAATACTCTGAAAACGATCTTCTAAGTCAGAACTACCGTGTTTACACCACTCTCGATCCGACCCTGCAACGTGCTGCCGCCGTCGCTGTGGAAGCGGGAATCAAAAACGTTGACATGTTGCTCGCAAAGAAATACGAGAAGTGGAAGAAAGACAAGGCCAAAAAGGGAAACAACGACCCGGTTCCTCAGGTTCAAGTAGCTTTGGTCTCGCTCGATCCGCGCACCGGAGAAATTCGCGCGCTAATCGGCGGGCGCGATTACGGCCAGAGCCAGCTCAACCATGCGATCGCGCACCGCCAGCCCGGATCGGTCTTCAAACCGTTTGTATATGCGGCTGCCTTCGACAATGCCGTGGACGGCGTTCAGCCTGTAGTCACTCCTGCCACTACCATCGACGACGAGCCGACTACTTTTGAGTTCGACGGCCAGGAATATACTCCCAACAATTACGGCGAAAAATTTATGGGTCGAGTGACTGTCCGTGACGCCCTAACCAATTCGCTGAACGTAGCGACAGTAAAGGTTGCCGAGCTGATTGGCTACGGTCGCGTGGTTCAGATCGCTCGCCAGATGGGCTTGGGCACTAATATCCGTGCGACTCCCGCCGTTGCCCTCGGCGCCTATGAAATGACGCCGGTCGACGTCGCCGCAGGTTACACCGCGTTTGGCCAGGGCGGTGTTCGTGCCGAACCGCAATTCCTTCGCACCATGGTCAGCTCGAACGGCACGGTGCTGGAGAAAACCACACCCGTCACTCACGCTGTACTCGATCCCCGCGTCGCCTACCTTGTGACCAGCGTGATGAAGGATGTGCTCAACAAAGGTACCGGAGCGGCTGTCCGCGCCCGAGGCTTCGCGCTTCCGGCGGCAGGGAAAACGGGAACTTCCCGTGATGGTTGGTTCGCTGGCTTTACTTCCAATCTAGTTACCGTAATTTGGATCGGTTTTGACGACAACCGCGACCTGGGACTCGCTGGCGGCGCAACCGCTGCTCCGATCTGGGCCGACTACATGAAGAAGGCCACAACTCTTCCGGCCTACAAAGCGGTGAAGGATTTTGACATGCCCGACGGTGTCCTATCCGTGGTGATCGATCCGGAGTCGCTGGAGCTGGCTACTCCCACTTGTCCCGCCACCCGGCCTGAAGTCTACGTGGGAGGCTCCGCCCCAACGCAATACTGCGAGCTTCACGGCGGCCATGGAATCGTCTCTTCCACCGGCTCTTTTCTGTCGCATATTTTTGGAGGCGGGCAGCCCAAGGCGCCCGCTGACCCCAACAATCCCAATGGCACTGTGACCGTCCCTGTCGATCCGAACGCGGTGGGCCCGGACGGGAAGCCTCTGCCTGCTGACGCCAACGCCTCGCAGGCAAAGAAAAAGAACCCTTTACAGAAAGTTTTTGGTATCTTTGGGGGTAAGAAGAAGGACTCCGACAAGCCACCAAAGCCGCCGGAGAAGGGAGAGTCGCCATGACGAAATTCATGATGGCGGTTCAAGCATCACTGCTCCTCGTTAGCCTCAGCATTCCCTCCGCAGGACAAACTTCTGACGAGACATCTGTAGCCTCCACCTACGTGGCACCGATGCAGACCCCTGCTCAGGTCACCAATCCGTCCACACCGCAAGGGCAGAGTAAGCTCACGCCTGAAGAATTCGCGGATGTTTTGATGGCGCGGAAGGATTTTCGTGAGGCGGCATTTTCGTACAAGAAACTGGTCGACGAAAATCCGAACAACGCCATCTATTGGAACAAGCTCGGTATTGCTTTGCATCAGCAATCGGACTTGGCGAGCGCGCTTAAGTCCTATCAGCGAGCGATGAAGGTGAATCCGCAATATGCCGACGCTCAAAATAACATTGGCACCATCTGGTACCAACGCCACAAATACGGCAAAGCCATTCGTGCCTACGAACGCGCTATAAAGATCCGCAGCGACATGGCTGTGCTTTACAGCAACCTTGCCTACGCTTATTTCGGCGAGAAGAAATATCAGGACTCTATCGCCGCGTTTCGCCAGGCGCTGGCGATTGATCCACAGCTGTTCGAACACAATTCCTCTCGGGCCGGCTCGTTGCTGCAGGACCGCTCGGTAAGCGACCGCGGCCGCTTCTATTTCCTGCTCGCAAAGTCCTTCGCTGAAGCCGGAAAGTATGAGCGCAGCCTGGCCTATCTCCGCAAAGCCAAAGAAGAAGGCTTCGCTTCCATGAACGACGTGAAGAAAGACCCGTCATTCTCGGCCATGCTGAACATGCCGGAAACGCAAGAAATTCTTGCTCCCAAGCCGACTGATCCCACGGTTCACTAATCGAACCATCGCGCGAGAACCTTCGCACTTCATCCGTTCCCGCTGTTACAATTTTTCTGATGCCGCAAAGAATTTCTCTGATTGCATGTCTGCTTGTGTGCTCCGCGGTTTGCGGAAATATTCTCGTCGCGCAAACCCCAGTTGCTGTCCATGCTGCGCTGGTCCCTAGATCTCAGGGCATCTTCCTGGTCTTTCCCTTCGAAAACGATGGAGCTGCAGCTCGCCTTGATTGGCTTTGTGAGGGCCTCGAGGAACTAACCATTCAGCGGCTCTCTGCAGCCGGGCAGCTCGTTTATTCTCATGCCGGCCGTACGGCGGAACTCGATCGCTACGGTTTGCCGCCTGCTGCTAAATTTAGCCATGCCACCATGCTGCGTATTGGTGCGGATCTGGACGCAGACTTCGTGGTCTTTGGCAAATTCACTTCAGATGGCAAAACGCTGGCTGTTGAAACTCGCGTTTTACGCGTGACACCCACTGCGCTGTCGGCGCCTGTACGCGAAACAGGGCAGCTCGACGCTTTAATGGATGTTCACCTGAAAGTCGTTTGGAAGATGCTGGCCGCCAATGACAAGAGCTTTCCCTTTAGCATGTCGGAATTTTCAAAGCTCCAGCGTCCTCTGCGGCTTGACGCATTCGAACACTACATACGTGGACTGCTCGCGAATGACGATGACCTAAGGCTGAAGGAATTGCGCGAATCAGCGCGCCTGGAGCCGGATTGGCCCGAACCAGCCTTTGCGATTGGCCAAGTTTACTACACTCGACGCGATTGCACTTCCGCGTTGCCGTGGTTTGCGAAGGTGCCTGCCGGCAACACGCGCGCTCCGGAAGCCATGTTTATCGCCGGGGTTTGTAAATTGCTCTTAAACCAACCGGACAAAGCTGAGGAATCGTTTCTGGCGCTGCAGGAAAATTTGAAGAACGCGCTCATCGCGGGAGCTCAACTCCCAGAAGTTTTGAACAACCTCGCACTTGCGCAGGCTCGAAGAGGAAATACTTCGGGTGCCGCCTCCAGTTTGCTCCGCGCTCTCGACCTTGATCCCGACGAAGACGATTACCCGTTTAACCTCGGCTTGTTGTATTTGCGTGGCAATGACGCCACGACCGCCGCGAAATACTTTCGGGAAGCTTCTGACCGCGAACCGGAAAATCCTGAGGACCGCTCGCTTCTGATTTTCGCGCTGGAAAAAGCAGGGAATAAATCAGAAGCTGCGGAAGAGCGCAACGCCGCCGTTGAGACTTTGGGTCCGAATGCGCTGCCCCCGACAAAACCGGAATCCCTCTCCAGGCTTGATCGAATTTCTACTGAGTTGGATGTTGCCACTCTGCAGCTACAGGTCGCTGCTCGCGATGTCCCGGCGGCTCAGCCCAGCGCGACCTCCGCTGCAACCGCCTCTCCCGCGACGCTTGTGCGCCGGGGGCGACAGGAATTGGCGGCCGGCAAAGTGGAGGCCGCTGAGAGCGATTTCCGCTCGGCATTGGCGGCAGCTCCAAATGATGCGTCCGCACATCGCGGAATGGCCGAAGTCTATCGACGTAGAAACAAGCGAGTGGAAGCCGTTCAAGAATTGCAGGCTGCTCTCGCCCAACGCGACTCCGCCGTCGACCGCACCACCCTCGCGCGAATTTACATGGAGCAGCGCAAGCCCGACCTCGCAAAAGCTGAACTTGAACGAGCACTGAAAATCGCTCCGAACTATACTGAAGCGAAGCAACTTTTGGAGCATCTGCAATCCGGGAAGCCGCAAGCGAGCGCACCATGAAGTTTCCTCAATCCATACAACGCACAACGTGGGTTGCCTTCGTCACCCTCGTTGGTATTGCATTTTCCGTTCTGACTTTTGCTTCTCCGCTCTGGCCTCAGCAAACCACTTCCAAACCTTTGGTAATGGACCTGAATCTCGACGGGGAAGTGCAACCCATACTCGCGACTTACATTGCCGAAGGCCTGGCCGAAGCAGCCAAGAGAAATGCTTCCCTGGTTGTCGTTACCATGGACACACCCGGCGGCTTGAGCGACTCCATGAAGGACATAATTCAACATATCCTCGGATCGCCTGTCCCGGTCGCGGTTTTCGTTGGACCGACTGGTGCACGCGGCGCTTCTGCCGGGTTTTTTATTTTGCTCAGCGCCGACGTCGCTGCCATGGCCCCCGGCACTCGTACTGGCGCAGCTTCGCCAATCATTGCAATTGGTGGATTCACTCTCGGCATCGATCCGGTCCTCCGCAAAAAAATCACCAATGACGCGACCGCCTTCCTTCGCAGCTATTCTGAGAAGCGTGGCCGCAACGCTGCGCTCGCCGAAACGGCGGTCACCGACGCCAAGGCCTTCACAGAACAGGAATCTCTTGACGGCAAGCTCATCGACTACGTCGTTACGACTCCGGAAGAACTGCTCGCCAAACTGGATGGAAAAACCATCACGCGTTTCGACGGCTCGAAGAAGACGCTCAACCTCTCTGGATATCAGCGTATTTCCTTCGAACTTTCCACCCGTCAAAAATTCCTCGCTCGCATCGTTGAGCCCGACATGTTCTTTCTGCTGTTGATACTCGGCACCCTCGGCCTCTACGCCGAATTCACTCATCCTGGTGCTGTCGTTCCCGGGGTGGTCGGTGGAATCTGCGCGGTGCTCGCTCTGTACGCCATGCATCTCCTGCCGGTCAATCTTGCGGGAATTCTTCTCATCGTCGTGGCCGTGACTCTTTTCGTCCTCGAAGCAAAATACACCAGCCACGGCGTCTTGCTCCTTGGTGGGGTCGTCGCCATGCTCTTCGGCGCGGTCTTTCTCATTCGCTCTCCGCTCACTCCGGGGGGCGTTAGCATTGGCACCGCTCTCGCCGTGACCGTCCCGTTTGCTCTGCTCAGCGTCTTTTTGATGCGCCTGGTACTCCGCTCGCGCAAGTGGAAGCAGCAAACCGGAACCGAAGCCATGCTAGGCGAACAGGGAATTGCGTTCGCTGGGCTGCAGCGAGGTGTGGAGGGCATGATTCGCTTTCACGGCGAAATGTGGCAAGCCGTCGCCGATAGCGACGTAGCCGCCGGCGAACCCGTCCGCGTTCGCAAGGTCGAAGGCCTCAAGTTAGTAGTCGAGCCGGCCACACAACAGCCGTCCGCCAAGGTTTCGTCGTAGCATGGGTAAGCGCGTGGGAGGATTGTGATGAATCTTTTTTTGATTGGAATTGCATTTGTCGTTCTGATGGCGCTGATCTGGATCAAGAATTCGCTGTTCGTCATTAAGGAGTGGGAACGCGGGGTAGTGTTGCGTCTCGGCAAACTTCTGCCGCAAGCGAAAACCGGCGGCGTCAATTTTGTATTCTACCCGATCGAAACGCTCCTCCGCGTCAGCCTGCGTCTGGAAACGCTCGACGTTCCTCCGCAGGACATCATCACTCACGACAACGTCTCGGTAAAAGTAAACGCCGTCTGCTATTTCCGCGTCGTTGACGCCAACCTCGCCATCTCGCAAGTCATGAACTATCAGTACGCCACCTCGCAGCTAGCGCAGACCACCCTCCGCAGTGTGGTCGGCCAGTTCGATCTCGACGAAATTCTTTCCCAGCGCGACAGGGTCAACGAAAAATTGCAGGTTATCCTTGACCAGGACACCGAAGCTTGGGGCATCAAAGTCTCTAAAGTGGAAGTGAAACAAGTGGACATACCCGAACAGATGCAGCGCGCTATCGCTCGCCAGGCCGAAGCGGAACGCGAACGCCGCGCCAAGATCATTCACGCCTCTGGCGAGTTCGAAGCCTCGCAAAAACTTGCCGACGCCGCAAAAGTCCTGGAAACTCAGAAGTCTGCCATCCAGCTTCGCTATCTTCAGACTTTGACCGAGATAGGTGTCGAGAAGAACACAACGATTGTGTTTCCGCTGCCCATAGATATTATTAATAGCTGGGTAGAGAGTTTGGGGGGAACCAAAAAGTAGCAATGGCTTCCGGCAAGCGATCGAGCGCGGGTGAACGCGTTCTGGAAGGTCGGCATGTTATCGGTCTGTTTTTTCTCATGCTGCTCTTTTCGGGCGTGTTTTTTACGCTCGGCTATGTGATGGGTAAGAATCAGCTTGAGGGACAGGTGCGTGCAGCCACCACGCACGACTCCGCTCCCACAGCAGCAAAGCCTGATCCTTCCGCGCGCCACGGAAAAAGCAATGTCAGCACGCCCGGCCCTTCCGACAGTGGAAACTCTGCGAGCGATGCGAACCCCACTACTGCTACTCCTGACTGGGAGTTTTATCGAGCCGGCGAAAAAACGCCCGCCAACGATCATTTGAAGCCCGCTCTCGCTCCGCCCAACGCCGCTTCGTCGCAACCGAAGGCCATCGTAACCAGCGCAAAAAGTCCCGTCCCGGTAGCTGCAAAATCTGTATCTTCTACGAACCCTGCCGCTCGCAGCGCATTCTACTTACAAGTCGCTGCTCTGCGCAGCGAGAATGACGCTGTCGCGCTGGCCAACGATCTTCACAAGAAAAAATTTGTCGCCTTCGTTCAGTCTCCGCAAGGTGATAAATACTACCGCGTACAAGTTGGCCCTTATCCTGATCAGAAATCCGCGGAGTCCGCCAAAAAGGGCCTGGAAGCCGCCGGCTTCAAAGCGATCATCAAGCACTGATGCCTTCTTCGCACTGGCCTTCCTGGCTTGGCTCCGATCCGCAGCGAATCTACCCTTCGGCATTTCGAATGGCGATTTCGGCCATTACCGGGGCTGGCCTCGCGCTCTCCTTCACCTGGCTGTACTTTCCCGCTTACGCTTGGATCAGCGTCGGCTTGCTGATGATGATGTCTTTCGGCGCACGTCCCCGCGTCGCATTTTTTTGCGGCTACGTTCACGCGCTGGCATTTGTTTTTGCTTCCGTTCCTTGGATTGCCGAAGTGTTATCGGTCCACGGCGGCATGTCGCGCCTCGCCGGATGGGGCGTCCTTCTCTTGATCGCCATGGCGTGGGGCATCCTCACTGGAACATTCACCTGGGGCATCAATCGCATTTCCCGCCGCAACATCGTTCTAGCCTGTGTCGCCGCGCCGTTTCTTTGGGTTTCGCTCGAATTTGCGCGCGCTCATCTCCCGGAAATTAGTTTTCCCTGGAATCTTTTGGGCTACTCCGCTTCCGCGAATCCCGCGTTCTTGCAGATCACAACGCTCACCGGAATCTACGGTCTATCTTTCGTGATGCTCGCCTTCAACTCACTTCTCGCCTGGGCTGACGCGCAAAAAAACATCCCCGTCGCCAGACGCCTTACCATGATTGCCGTTTCAGTCTTCGCAATTCTCGTTTTCATGTTTCTTGGCGAACGCTTCGTGCCGCAGAGCAAAGCCGCACACTTTGCCCGTGCCGTGCAACCGAATTTCCCGGAAACCGATTCTTACCCGACCGATTGGTTCGGAATTCACAAGGAGGACATGGAAGAGCTGACCGAACTCAGCCTGCAGCCCGCCATTCATCAGCCTGACTTGATCATTTGGCCGGAGGCTCCCGCACCCTTCTCCTGGCAGGACAATCACTTTGCGAAGCTGGGTTCTAGTCTCGCGATTCAAGGCGGCCGCCCTTTTCTCGCTGGCGTCATTGAATGGAAGTCCGAAAAGCTCTCCTCCGGCCGCATGGGGCAAGCTCCGTACAACAGTGCTCTCCTCATCGACCCGCAAGGAGAAAAAGTTTTCACCTACGACAAACGCCATCTCGTCCCGTTTGGTGAGTATGAGCCATTCCCGCTCATCCATCGGGTAGTGCAAAGCGTCTCCGACGAAGTCGGCGGCTTTCACAAGGGAACTGTCGCCTCCGTCGGCGTTCTCCCCAATGGTTACAAGTTCGGCGTGTTTATTTGCTACGAAGCGATCTATCCCGGCGAAATTCGCGAATTCGCCGCCGATGGCGCCAATCTTCTCATCAACATTTCCAACGACGGCTGGTTCGGCAAATCTGCCGCCGCCGAACAGCACCTGCGCATGGCGCGTGTCCGCGCCGTCGAAAATCGCCGTTGGGTTCTTCGCGTCACCAATAGTGGCATCACTGCCGCCATCGATCCGTACGGACGGATCTATGAAAGCATTCCACGCGATGTCCGTGGCGCCATCGATTTGCCCTACGATTTCCGCACTGACGCCACTCTTTACGTCCGCTTCGGCGACTGGTTCGCTTGGCTCTGCGTAATAGTTTCGGTTATTCTGCTAGCACAAACTTTTCGGAAGAAGACCACACGAACATGATTCTTGAAGACTTGCAATACCGCTATGAATTGCTGAAGCAGCGTATCTCTCTCGTGCGGAGTTATCTTTGACGTTCCGCATTTCCGCGCCGAATTGAAAGCTCTCGAAGAAAAAATTTCGCGGCCCGGCTTCTGGGACGACCAGGAGACAGCTCAGGGCGTGCTACGCGAACGCAAACGCGCCGACGATCAGATTTCTGCCGATAGCAAACTCAATTCCGTCGTTGGCGACATTGAAACCTACATCAACCTCGCGCAGGAAGAGACCAACGCCCAGCAGAAAGAAGATCTGCTCAAAGATCTTGAGCGCGAGCTGATCAGCGCCGATACGTATGTCTCCGAACTCGAAACGCGCACTTTACTCGCGGGAGAATCCGATCACCTCAATGCCATCATGACCATCAAGCCCGGTGCGGGCGGCACCGAATCTCAGGATTGGGCCTCCATTCTTATGCGTATGTATCTGCGCTGGGCGGAGCGAAAGGGAATGGATGCTGCAGTCCTCGATGAAACCGAAGGCGAAGAAGCTGGCATCAAGAACGCCACCATTCAATTCTCTGGTGAGAACGCGTACGGAATGCTGGCCGGAGAAACCGGTGTCCATCGTCTCGTACGAATTTCTCCGTTCGACCAAGCCGCTCGCCGCCACACTTCCTTTGCTTCTGTGTTCGTCATTCCAGAAGTGGACGACCGGATCGAAATCAACATCAAGCCCGACGACCTGAAAGTGGACACCTACCGCGCTGGCGGCAAGGGAGGCCAGAACGTAAACAAGGTAGAAACCGCGGTCCGCATCACCCATCTTCCGACGGGAGTCATTGTTGCCTGTCAGGCACAGCGCAGCCAGGGCAAGAATCGCGAAATGGCCATGAAAATGTTGCGCTCAAAACTCTACGATCTGGAATTGAAAAAGCGCCAGGACGAAACCGACAAACTCGACGACACCAAACTCGACATCTCTTTCGGCAGCCAGATTCGCTCCTACGTTATGCAGCCTTATCGCTTAATAAAAGACCACCGCACGAAATTTGAAGTGGGTGACGTGGACAAAGTTCTCGACGGTGATCTCGATCCGTTCATCCGTTCTTACTTGATGGCGAAGAAAACCAAAGGCAAGCTCACGGTAGAACCCGACGAAGACGCGGCATAGGGAATTGCCCGGAACCCCGGGGTTCAATCCTTGTATGGATCGAATTCATTCGCGCCGGCCATCGCCACTCCCACTGGCGTCAACGTATGCAGCACGCGAACGCTGTCTCCGTGTTCATGCAAAACCTCGTCCAATCGCTTGTAACAATGCGGCGATTCGTCGAGTCCCGCCCCGCGTAGCTCCACCTTCGCGCGGTTCACCCACTCCCTCATCATGTCCTGGGTAACTTTTCCTGGGCGCAGCACTGCTCCAGTTTTTCGATCGACCCTTCCCTTCGCTTCCATCCGTCCCATTACTCGACCGGCGCCATGCACCGTGCTGTAAAGCGAGTGCTTTGCCGATTCATTTTCAACGCCTTCCAGAATCACCGACTTCTCTCCCATCGTTCCGCCCACAAATCCCTTCTGTCCGGGAAACGCCGGTGTCGCACCCTTGCGCACTACCCACAACTCTTCGCCGTCGTGGGTTTCACGCCAGGCGAAGTTGTGATGGTTGTGCACCTCTTCCAGAATTTCCGCGCCCAGGATCTTTGCCACTCTCCCGCACACCCAATCGCGTCCCGCGTACGCATACTTTCCCGCCAGGTTCATGCACTCGATATATTCCGCACCCAGTTCCGTCGAAGCAGGAATTACGCATGGCTCCACGTCCATGCCGTCTTTCGCTCCTGCCTTCTCGAGAAACCATGTCGCCAATTTGTGCCCCAGCCCGCGCGACCCGAAGTGCACCCCAATCCACACGCGATCCTGCTCGTCCGTGAAAACATCGACGTAATGATTTCCCGATCCCACCGTGCCCAGTTGCTGCCGCGCCATTTCCTTCAGCGGAGCCGCTGGTTGCGTTTTCCAGCGATCGCTCTCGAACAACTCGTGTTCCACCCTTTCATTATTCCGTCGGCCCACTCCGAAACTCACCGTGTTCCAGATGTCGTCCATAATCTTGCCGATGTTGGCGCGCAACTCTTCGCCCGGCATGTTCACCAGCACCGCTTTGTTTCCGCACGCAATATCGAATCCGACCCCGGAAGGGCTGATTGAATCCTTGTATGCGACCACGCCCCCGATCGGCACCGCATAACCCTTATGGTGATCCGCCATCAGCGCAACTTTGTCCGCCGTGCGCGCACACGTCTTGATCTGCGACACGGCGCCTTCGTCCGGCTTCCCCCAAACTGGAATTCCATCAATGAATTGCATTTTTTTTCGTCGATGCGCGCCTGCAAGCTCGGCCTGTCGCTCGCTTAATTTGTCGTTTTTTCCGGCAGCGCAAATGCGTACATGGCGTCCTCAACCGCGAAGATTACGTACTGCCGCCCATCAAGTTGATAGGTCATCGGTGAAGCCAGCAAATATCCGCCGATATTCAAGTGCCAGATCGTTTCTCCCGATTCCGGATTCAGCGCCAACAAGTTTCCCGCGTTGTCAGCAGAAAACAGCAAGTGCCCAGCAGTTGTTAAGATTCCGGCGATGCTTTCGCCTTCGCCAAGTTCGTGGTTCCATACAACTTTCCCGGTCTTGTAATCCAGTCCCCGCAATGTCGAATTCGCCCACAAACCGCGATCGCGCCCACCCCAACCCTCGGCCTTGCCTTCCACGGTATTGTAGTAAATGCTGAAAATTCTTCGCCCATTCACGTAAAACAATCCCGCCTGCGGACTGAAGCTTGGCGCCATCCAGTTCGTCGCGCCGTCCGATCCCGGCTCCACCAAAGCTCCGTCAGGACTTGGCGTCGCTTCTGGCTTTGCAATCGGCCGCCCGCGCTGGTCGATTCCTGAGGACCAGGTTTGATCGATAAACGGGGCGGTTGCCAGATGTTCTCCTGTCGTCCGATCCAGCAAAAAATAGAATCCGTTTCGGCTCGCCTGGCCCAGCAACTGCCGCTTCTTTCCTTTGTAGTCCGCATCAAAAAGGATTGGAGTCTGCACTGCATCCCAGTCGTGTACGTCGTGCGGCGACGGCTGGAAATACCATTTCAGTTTTCCGGTATCCGCATCCAGCGCCACGATCGAGCACGTATACAGGTTGTCGCCCATCCTGCCTTCACCTGCCAATACTGGATTCGGATTTCCGATTCCCCAGTAGACCAGATTCAGCGCGGGATCGTACGTTCCCGTCATCCAGGTCATCCCGCCGCCATGCAAAATCGCATCCGAGTCTTTCGGCCACGTTTCAGATCCCGGTTGCCCCGGATCCGGCGTCGTGTACCATCTCCACTGAATCGATCCATCTTCCGGACTCACCGACTCCAGAAATCCGCGCACATCCGTGACGTCGCCGGAAACTCCGACGACGATGTGGTCCTTCACCACCAGTGGCGCCATCGTGGCAAAATATCCCAGCTTTCCATCCGCCAGCTGCACGATCCATTTCACCGTTCCGTCTTTCGCATTCAGGCAAACCAGGTGCGCATCTGGCGTCGTTAAATAAAGCGAATCCTTGTATATTGCTACGCCGCGATTCCCGATATGATCGCCTTCCGACGCGCGGTGGTAGTGCCAGATTTGCCGCCCATATTTTGCATCCACCGCCCACACGTTGTCGGGCGAGCTGAAGTACATGATCCCGTTCACCACCAGTGGCGTGGACTTCAGAATTTTTCCGGAAGTCCGGAATGCCCACGCCAGCGTCATCGAATTCACATTTTTCGCGTCAATTTGATCGAGCGTGCTGTATCGCCGTCCGGAATAGTCTCCGTTGTAGGTCGGCCACGTGTCCGTCGGCGGTTTCAGAAGTGCCGCCGGATCGAGTCCTTGCGCGCTCGCAGATGTCGCAAATGCGCTAAGAAATCCAGCGATAACAATCGTCCACTTAGCTTTTCGCGCCGCCTGTATGGCCCTGAAGTATTGAAATTTCATTTGCTCTCCCCGTGGTCCCGGTTGTCTGTTTCCGTTCGTCCGCAACTACTTCAGGTTGTTCACGTAAGTAAAAAGATTGTGTACATCGGCGTTCGTCAGCTTCTCTAGCAGCTTCTGGTGCGCTTCTAGCGGATCTTGTATTTCCACTTTCACGCTCTTCCGCGAAAACGATTTGTACCAGCCGGACTGGTCTAACACTCCGATCACAAAGTCGTCCTGGTGCACCAGCTCTCCATGAATCCGTTCGCCGCTCGCGGTTGTCACCGTTGCGGTCTTTTTCTTTTTCCCATCGGGATAAAGAATTCGCGCCTCCAGCTCCACCGGCGAATATTTCTTTGCGACTCCAGCCAGATCTCCTGTCGCCGAATGGCAGTTCCTGCAGCCGCCAGCGCCGTCGAAAAACGCTTTGCCCGCTTCCACTGTCCCCGTCGCGAGTTTTTCCGCCGGATAGTCTTTCGGCACTCCCGAAGAATGCAGAGCCTCCAGCGCCCGCGCATGCAGGTACGCGGCGATATCGGACACTTGGTCATCGGAAAGCTGCTGCGCCGGCATCCCCTTATCTGGCCGGCCATTGCGTATTACTTCGCCAATCAATTCGCCTTTTACGTCATGAGCCACCAGCGGCGATCGCACCAGGTCCGGCCCGCGAGCCCCCGTCGCATCCGGCCCGTGGCAAAAACCACACGACTGCGCGAACTGGATTTTCCCGCGTTTCGCTGCTTCCGGATTTGGCGGAGTCTGCGCGTGCGCCATCGTTGCCCAAATACCAAGGCCGAGCACGCACACCCCAAACAGCACTCCCATACTGTTATCGATCCGTCTTGACCGTTCTGGTTTACGCATACTCACCTCGCCCGCGTGCATTCTAGCTTCGTTCGCCCGTATCTCACAATCAAACTGACTCTGCCACGAGCCAAGCCCCCACTCCACGTAACACCAACCTCTTCATTGCGTCACCTACATTGCCTCAGTATTCAGAAAAAGGGCAGACGCCATCCAGACTCGTGAAATCTTCGACCTGATTTGCGGAAGTATTCTTCCCATTTAATGCTGCTATTTCCCCGTTCAACCTTGACTTAAGGCCGCTAGATTCAATAAGTTGCTCGCTTGGCCTACGGAATGCTAAATTAAGTGGTCGGGCTTTACGCCCCCAGGCGCCGTAATGCGTACCGTCGCGCGCGACAACCAGTAGTTAAATCGAACTGTGCACGGGCATAGCAGTTCCTCCAGAACGGCTCCTTCCCGGGTTACACCTGAACAAGGTTTTGCCTGATGAAGATTTCGGCTGGTTGAGAACCGCTAACCCCAGAGGAGCGTTCGTTTTGAGCGAAGGACTTAAGAATTATCTTTTTACCTCGGAATCGGTGACGGAAGGTCACCCCGACAAGATCGCCGATCAGATTTCTGACGCCGTTCTCGACGAAGTCATGAAGCAAGACCCCAAGGGACGCGTCGCTTGCGAAACCCTCGTCACCACCGGCTTGGCCGTTGTGGCCGGTGAAATTACCACTTCGGCCCACATTGACTACGACGAGCTCGTTCGCCACACCATTCAAGGCGTCGGCTACAACGATGCCCGCTACGGCTACGATTCCGGCACCTGCGCCGTTATGTGCACCGTCAAGCGCCAGTCGCCTGACATCGCTATGGGCGTGGACACCGGCGGCGCTGGCGACCAGGGCCTTATGTTCGGCTTCGCATGCGATGAGACGCCCGAACTGATGCCGATGCCCATCCAACTCGCCCACCAGCTCACCCACAAGCTTTCCGAAGTTCGCAAATCCAAGAAAGTCGACTTCCTCCGGCCGGACGGCAAGTCCCAGGTCACCATCGAATATCGCAACGGCAAACCCGCTCGCGTCGACGCTGTCGTCATCTCCACGCAGCACAGCGACTCCGTCTCCAACGACGAACTGCGCGCTGCCATCACTGACTTCGTGATTAAGCCGGTCGTTCCCGCGGCCATGCTCGACACGAACACCAAGTTTTACATAAACCCTACTGGCCGCTTTGTCATCGGCGGTCCGATGGGCGACGCCGGCCTGACCGGCCGCAAAATTATCGTCGACACCTACGGTGGCTATAGCCGTCACGGTGGCGGCGCTTTCTCCGGCAAGGATCCGTCCAAGGTCGACCGTTCCGCTTGCTACATGGCTCGCTATATCGCCAAGAACGTCGTCGCAGCCGGCCTCGCAACCAAAGCCGAAGTTCAACTCGCCTATGCCATCGGCGTCGCCGAACCCGTTTCCGTCATGGTCGATAGCTTTGGCACCGCAACGATTGCCGAAGAAAAAATTACCGAACTGGTTCGCGAGAATTTCAAATTGACGCCGAAAGCCATCATCGAAACTCTCAACCTTCGCCGCCCGGTTTACAAAGCCACCGCTGCTTACGGCCACTTCGGCCGCACTGGCGACGGTTTCACTTGGGAAAAAACCGATCGCGCAGACGCTCTGCGCAAAGCTGCAGGCGCGACGGTCGAAGTCGCCGCGCGTCGCTAGTTTTTTCCGCCGGTTATTGGGACAAGTTTCCGTTTCAAGTCGTGCGAGCTTCGTGGCGTTCGCGGTGCAGCTACAAGAAATTTTCGCATCGCGCCCGCCGCACAAAAATTTTTCCGCAAGTTTCGGTACATCCGATCAAGGAGCACGTTGTGGCGACAGCAGAACTCAAGAAGGGCGATGTAAAGGATATTTCGCTGGCCGACGCCGGCAAACGCAAAATCGAATGGGCGCAACAGCAGATGCCTGTGCTGCAGACCATCCGTAAGCGTTTCATCAAGGACCAGCCTCTCAAGGGGCTCCGTGTTTCCGCGTGCCTTCACGTCACTAGCGAAACCGCGAACCTCATGATCGCTCTTCGCGATGGCGGCGCCGACGTCGTTCTCTGCGCTTCCAACCCGCTCTCCACGCAGGACGAGGTCGCATCCTCCCTCAATCGCGACTTCAACATTCCTACCTATGCGATCAAGGGCGAAGACAACGAAACTTATTACAGCCACCTTCGCGCCGCTCTCGATCACAAGCCGCAAATGACTATGGACGACGGCGCCGACCTCGTCACCATGCTCCTCACTAAGCGCCCCGAACAGGTAAAAGACGTCATCGCCGGCACCGAAGAAACCACCACCGGCGTCATCCGCCTTCGCGCCATGGCGAAAGACGGCACACTGAAATATCCGGTCATCGCCGTCAACGACGCGCAGACCAAGCATTTCTTCGACAACCGCTACGGCACTGGCCAGTCCACGCTCGACGGCGTCATTCGCGCCACCAATCTTCTCCTCGCCGGACTCAAGGTCGTTATCGCCGGCTACGGCTGGTGCGGACGTGGCGTTGCAATGCGCGCCAAGGGCCATGGCGCTGACGTCATCATCACCGAAATCGATCCGGTGAAGGGAATCGAAGCCGTGATGGATGGCTTCCGCGTACTTCCGATGGCTGACGCCGCTAAAGAAGGCGACGTCTTCATCACAGTCACTGGCAACAAGAACGTCATCCGCAGCGAACATTTCGAACACATGAAGTCCGGCGCAGTCGTTTGCAACAGCGGCCACTTCAACGTCGAAATCGACATCCCCGCGCTCGAACGCATCTCGTCCGGGAAGCGTGAAGTTCGCCCGCTCGTGGACGAATATCTCACCAAGGACGGCCGCCGCATCAACTTGATCGGTGAAGGCCGCCTCGTCAACCTCGCCACCGCCGAAGGCCACCCCGCTTCCGTGATGGACATGAGCTTCGCCAACCAGGCTCTGTCCGCGGAATATCTCGTCAAGAATCACAAAGACCTCAAGCCCCAGGTCTACGTTGTTCCCGAAGACCTCGACAAGGAAATCGCTCGCCTCAAGCTCGAATCCATGGGCCACAAACTCGACAAGCTCACTGCCGAACAGGAACACTATCTCGCTTCCTGGCAGGAAGGCACGTAAGCCTCAACCAAACCGAATCACGTGGTATCTTGTTGGGGCACGGAAATTCGTGCCCCTTCTTTTTTGCTCGCTTCAGTATTCTCCAGGTGACGCGATGTGGGATCTGACGACCAACGCTCTCGATACGGCGAAGCTGCGCGGCGCCTCCTACGCGGACGCGCGCCTCATGCACACCCGCCAGCGCGACCTCACCACCAAAAATGGCGCGGTCGGCACGCTCGCTCAATCCGAATCCATCGGTATTGGCATTCGCGTTCTCGCCAACGGCGCATGGGGATTCGCTTCCACCGATAATTTGACCCGCGAAGGCGTAGCCGCTTGCGCCGCGCAAGCTGTTTCGATTGCAAAAGCTTCCGCCCTGGCAAAGCGCGGAGAAGTCGAAATGGTTCCTGAAGCTGCCTACATCGACAGTTGGCAAGCGCCCCTGCGCAAAGATCCTTTCGAGATTCCCCTCGAATCGCAGCTCGATCTTCTCCTCAGGGCCGACGCCGCCATGCGCGCAGTCAAAGGCATCACACTCACCGAAACCGGAATGCAGTTTCGCAAAATCGACATGTGGTACGCCTCTAGCATCGGCTCGCGCATTCATCAGCGCAAAGTCATCACCGGTGCCGGAATCGCCGCCACAACATTTGAAGGCACAGAAATCCAGAAGCGTTCCTACCCCAACAGTTTCGGCGGCCAGTACGCTCTTGCCGGCTACGAACTCGTCGAATCGCTCGACCTGCTCAAAAATGCTCCGCGCATCGCGGAAGAATCTGTCGCCCTCCATTCCGCTGCGCAATGTCCGGAAAAAACTGGCACGCTGCTCCTCGATGGCAGCCAGCTCGGGCTGCAAATACACGAATCCGTCGGCCATCCGATCGAACTCGATCGCGTTCTCGGCCAAGAAGCGAATTTTGCGGGCACTAGCTTTCTCACGCTCGATAAATTGCACAAGCTCACGTACGGCTCGGAAATCGTAAACGTCGTCGCCGACGCCCGCCTCGAACACGGCCCTGGCCTCGGCACCTTCGCTTACGACGATGAAGGCGTTCCCGCGCAATGCACCGACATCATCAAGCATGGCCAGTTCTGCGGCTATCTCTCCAATCGTGAAATGGCCAAGCTCATCGGCCTCTCGATCGCTCATCCGGCACCATGCGCACCGAAAGTTGGAATCGCCTGCCCATCATTCGCATGACCAACATCAGTCTCAAGCCCGGTTCCGGCACTCCTGAAGAGCTCATCGCTTCAACCGACGACGGAATTTGGATGGAAACCAATCGCTCCTGGTCCATCGACGATCGCCGCTATCAATTTCAGTTCTCCACCGAAATCGGATGGGAAATCAAGGGCGGCAAAAAAGTCCGCATGCTGAAAAATCCCAGTTACAGCGGCATCACCACCGAATTCTGGAATGGCTGCGACGCGATTTGCCGGGAAAGAATATTGGACGCTTGTGGGGCACGCCCAATTGCGGCAAAGGCCAGCCCATGCAGACCATGGGCACTGGTCACGGCGCGTCGCCTTCGCGATTTCGTAACGTGAAAATGGGAACAGCATTTTCCGGGCAATGAACTCGAGAAAATGACGCCGATGAAAATCAAAGCAACTTCCGGAAAAGCCTCAGCGCAACTCGCTCCCGAGAGCGACCTCAGAAAAACGCATCGATTCCGTCTTGCGTCTGGGCAAAATCGCCGGTGCCGACGAAACCGAAGTGCAGATCGAGGAAACAATGGAAGCCCTCACGCGCTTCGCGAACAACGCCATCCATCAAAACATGACCGAGCACGGAATAACCATTTCCATCCGCACCGTTGTGGACGGCCGCACCGCTCGGGCCACCACCAATCGCCTCGATGAAGATTCGCTCCGCAAAGCCGTCAAACTCTTCCCTCGAACTCGCGCACAGCCAGCCGAAAATTCCTGGTCTGCTGCCAATGCCGGGCAAGCAGCAATATCGCAAAGTGAATCGATTCTCGCCTGACACCGCCGCTGTCACTCCCGAAGATCGCGCCCGTGCCGTAAAAAAATCCTGCGATCTCGCCATTCGAAACAGCCAGGTCGCCGCCGGAATTTTCTCCACGTGGCCAATCCCAACTAGCCCTCGGCAAATTCGCGCGGTCTTTTCGCCGCTCATCGCCAGACCCAAGCCGAATTTTCCATCACCATGCACGGACGAGCCCGCAGCAAGTTGGGCCAAAGCTAACTCCGGCAGTGTCAAAGCATTGATCCGCAAGCGCTCGCCGCCCGCGCCAGCGAAAAAGCTCAAGATGGCGAAAGATGCGCAGGAACTCGCGCCGGGAAAATACACCGTGATCCTCGAACCCGCCGCCGTTCTCGATCTGGTCGGTTTTCTTTTTTACGATTTTGCCGCCACTGCGCTGGCTGATCAGCGCTCCTGCCTCAACAATCGCCTGGGCAAATCGCTTTTCGGCAAGAAAATCTCCATCACCGACGACGCCTATCATCCGCTTCAACTCGGTCGCTCCGTTCGACGGCGAGGGCATTCCTCGCCAACGCGTCGCTCTGGTTGAAAATGGTGTTCCGAAAGAATCTCGTCTATTCCCGCAGCAGTGCAAAAAAAGCCGGCAAGAAACCCACCGGCCACGGCTTCGGCTTGCCCAATGAATATGGCGAAGCCCCCATGAATCTGGTTTTCGGCGGTGGCAATTCTTCCGTCGAAAAAATGATCGCAGGCACCGATCGCGGGCTGCTGGTCACCCGCGTCTGGTACATCCGCGAAGTCGATCCCTACGAAAAAATCATGACCGGCATGACCCGTGACGGCCTCTTTCTCGTCGAAAAGGGCAGAGTCACCTCCGCCGTCCGCAATTTCCGTTTCAACCAATCGCTAATCGAACTTCTGCAAAACGTTGAGGCCATGTCCCCGTCTCTCCGCGCCACCGCCGAAGAAGCCTTCGAAATGGTCGTCCCCGCCATGAAAGTCCGCAATTTCCACTTCACCGAACCCACCAAATTCTGATCAG
The DNA here is from genome assembly GCA_963781385.1 of uncultured Acidobacteriota bacterium. Lineage (GTDB taxonomy): Bacteria > Acidobacteriota > Terriglobia > Acidiferrales > UBA7541 > Acidiferrum. Next base: position 714,055 of record CAWAFN010000003.1, read on the forward strand.
CCTTTTATTCTTCTCGTCGTAGTGGCGGCCTGCCTGACAACGGTAGAGCTTTAGACCCTTTCTTCTTCCTCGCTTTTGCATTTAAAGCGCCCACTCGCGATGGGTGGTCCTCGAGGGGGCACCGCTTTCTGAAGCGTATTCAGCGCCTCTGCGTTATCTTTTCTCTCTTTTCTTTCTTTTTTCTCTGGGTTTTCCACTCCGCCTTGTTGGTTTCTCTGTGACTCTGTGGCCATCCCCGTCTTTCTTTCTCCGTGTTATCGCTGTCCACTCTGTGACCCGGTAGCAAATCTTCTCTTGCCTTTTCCTCGCCTTTTGTCGAATCACAATTCCAATCCACCCAATCGATTTTCTGCGTTGTACTCCCCGCACCCCCCAACCCTATAACCAAGTGTATGGATCTGCCGTTCCACAAGCGCCAGTGGCAGTCTCGCGGACCCGTGTGCGCCCCAACTGGGGCCATCCCGACCATGACGCCTGTGGCACCGGCTTTATCGCCCGCCTGGGTGGACCCGCCGGCCGCGACATCATTGATTACGCCTTAACCGCTCTCGAACGTCTCACGCATCGCGGTGGCGTCGATGCCGACGGCGCCAGCGGCGACGGTGCGGGCCTTCTAGCCGGCATCCCAAAAGATTTTTTCAACGCGAAAGCCGCCGAACAGGGAATCGAACTCCCCGACCAATTCGGCCTCGGTTTCGCTTTTTTCCCATCCGAATCCGCTGCAGCCGCAAAATCCGCCATCGAAGAATCCGCCGACCAGGACGGTCTCCGTATCCTCGGCTGGCGTCACGTTCCGACCAATCCGAATTGCCTCGGCCGCCGTGCCCTTGAAACCATGCCGGAGTCCTGGCAATTCTTCGTCTCCGCGCAGGCGAATGTTCCCGTGTCGGAAAAATTCGAGCACGCGCTCTCACCTTCTCCGCAAAAAAGCCGAATCGCTCCTGCCCGAGCGCTGTTACATCTGTTCGCTCTCCTCGCGTACCGTCGTTTACAAGGGCCTGCTCACGCCTTGGCAGTTTCCGCAGTTTTACCTCGATCTCCGCGATCTCGCGTTTCAGACGACATTCGTTATTTTTCACCAGCGTTATTCGACCAACACCCAGCCTTCCTGGAATCTTGCGCAGCCGTTCCGCTACTCCGCTCACAACGGCGAAATCAACACCATCGTCTCCAATCGCCGCTGGCTCCGCGCCAAAGAAAATCATCTCCGCGAAAATCTAAGAGTAGGCCCGTGGTTCAAGACGCTTGAAGAAAACGTCAGCGATTCAGCCAGTTTCGACAACGGCCTCGAAGGCAAACTTCTCGAGGGCTTTTCTCTCGAAGAATCCATGCTGGCGCTGGTTCCGCCCGCATTTGAAAAAGATCCGCTCCTTTCGCGCGATGTCCGCGGCTCGCTCGCCGCTCTATCTCAGCTCAGCGAACCGTGGGACGGTCCCGCCGCTCTGATCTTTTCCGACGGCAAGTTCGTCGGCGCCAAACTCGATCGCAACGGCCTTCGCCCCATGCGTTACTCGCTCACTCACGACGGTCTGCTCGTCGTCGGTTCTGAAACCGGTCTGGTCGACTTGGAAGAATCGCGCATTGCCGAACGCTCCCGCCTCGGCCCCGGCGAAATGATTGTTGCCCAGCCCGGCCACCGGACAATTTCTCCGCTGGCGCGATATTCTGAAGCGCCTGGGTAGTCGTGAATCCGCCTGACTCCGCCGAAAATAAAGCGCCTCGATGCTTCTGCCGTCGTCGAAATTGTTCCCGTCGAATCGCCCAAACGCGTCGCTGCGTCATGCGGATGGACCGAAGACCAATTCAAGATTCTGTTCTCCGGCCTGCTGCACGGAAAGGAAGCCGACTGGAGCATGGGCGACGACGCACCGCCCGCATTTCTCTCCACTCTTCCGCGCACGCTCTGGGATTACTGCAAGCAGCGATTCGCGCAAGTCACTAATCCGCCCATCGATCCGCTTCGCGAATCGCACGTCATGTCTCTTGAAGTAAATCTGCCCGCCACTCCGGGCGCGCCAGGCGGAATCGTTCTGCCCGGCCCGATCCTGACCCAGCGCGAGTTCAAGGACATCGCCGCGCAGTTCGGCCCTGTCCGCAAAATCGACTTTAGTCTTCCTGCCAACAAGGGAGTCCCGGGAGCGCGGGGCGTAATCGCGCAGTGTTCATCTACCCCTCTGGGCGGCAACGCGCGCCCGGGGCTCTTCCTCCTTTCCGATCGCGGAGTCGGTCCGGATCGCGCCGCTTTACCTGCATTGTTGGCGACCGCGGCTCTGTGGAATGCCATGGTCCGCGAAGGCTTCGCCGACGTTCCGCTGGTGGTCGAAACTGCTCAGGTATTTGACACCCATCACATCGCGCTGCTCGTCGCTGCCGGCGCTAGCGCCGTCGTTCCATATTTGACCGAACAGTTCGCCGAAGCGGAAGAACCTGGCGGCATGAGCAAAGTTCGCAGCGCCGTTTACGCCGGTCTTCGCAAAGTTCTCGCGCGCATGGGCGTCTCCACGCTCGCCAGCTATCGCAATAGCTATCTTTTCGAAATCGTCGGCCTCTCCGAGGAACTCTGCGCAGAATATTTTGAAGATGCCGCCGATTTTGCCGGCCAGAAATCCCTGGAGGAACTTCTCGGCGACTATCTTCGCCTGCATCACGAAGCTTTTGCCAAAGCTACCGAGGAAATGCCGGACGCCGGGCTTTACCGTTTCCGCAAGGGCGCTGAGCTTCATGCGAACTCGCCGGAAGTTGTCCGCCGCCTGCACGCGCATATCAAAGCGCCCTCGGCAGGGAAGTATCCCGCATTCGAAGAACTCGCCGACACCGCTGGCGGCGTTGTATTTCTTCGCGACCTTCTCGATACCGTCGCCGGCACTCCCGTCCCGATCGAAGATGTCGAATCCGCCGAAAGCATCTTGAAACGCTTCAGCACCCAGGCCATGTCGCTCGGCTCTCTTAGTCCCGAAGCGCACAAGACGCTCGCGCTCGCCATGAACCAACTCGGCGGAAAGAGCAACACCGGCGAAGGCGGCGAAGATCCCGATCTCTGGATCAACGAGCCCGAGGCCGGCAACAAAATCAAGCAAGTCGCTTCCGGCCGGTTCGGCGTCACGTCAGACTATCTCGTCCACGCCCAGGAACTCGAAATCAAGATGGCGCAAGGCTCCAAGCCGGGCGAAGGTGGCCAGCTTCCCGCCAAAAAAGTTACTCCGTATATCGCGCGCATTCGCCACGCCACGCCTGGCACTCCACTAATTTCTCCGCCTCCGCATCACGACATTTACAGCATCGAAGATCTCGCGCAGCTCATTCACGATCTGCGCGCCGTAAATCCTCGCGCGCGCATCGGCGTGAAACTCGTTTCCGGCGCAGGCGTGGGCATCATCGCCGCCGGGGTCGCCAAAGCTGGCGCTGATGTCATCACCATCAGCGGCCACAATGGCGGAACAGGCTCCTCGCCGCTCACTTCGATCAAGAATACCGGCTTGCCCTGGGAAATCGGTTTGCGCGAAACTCACGAAACTCTGGTTCGCGCCGGACTCCGCTCGCGCGTTTCGCTTCGCGTCGACGGTGGCCTCAAATTTTCTCGCGACATTCTGATTGGCGCGATTCTCGGTGCGGATGAATTTGGCTTCGGGACCGCCTCGCTTCTCGCCATCGGTTGCGTCATGGCTCGCCAGTGCCACTTGAACACCTGTCCCGTCGGTATTGCCACCCAGGACGAAACACTACGCATGCGCTTCAACGGCAAACCGGAAATGGTCATTGCCTATTTCCGTGCCCTCGCCGACGAAATCCGCAGAAAACTTTCCGAGCTTGGCGCCACCTCGCTCACCGAACTTAAAGGCGACTACGAGTGCCTTCGCCCGCGCTCTGCGAACTACGCGGAAACTCCCGCGCTCGCCTTGGAATCCGACATGTCCTTTAAAATTGCGCCGCAACAGGTTCCCGGACTGCACGCTTCGCTTACGGAATCGCAAATCCTCCACGCTGATCTCGATTCCGAATCGCAGAGCGTCTTGATTCGTAACTCTGACCGCAGCGTCGGTGCTGGTCTCAGTGGCGAAATGGCGCGCCAACGCGCCGCTGGAAAACTTGCTGCAGGCACCATCAAGAAGGAATTTCATGGCAGCGCCGGACAAAGCTTCGGCGCGTTTCTAGGCGCCGGAATCGATTTCAAATTAATCGGCGAAGCCAACGACTACGTCGGTAAGGGATTGTGCGGCGGCACCATCGCGGTCACGTGCCGGTACAGGCGCCTCGCGGCGCGGTGACGTCCTCTCGGGTAACACCGTACTGTACGGCGCAACCTCGGGCCAGCTTTTCGTGGCCGGCCGGGCAGGCGAACGCTTCGCCATCCGCAACAGCGGCGCTCTCGCGGTGGTAGAAGGTGTTGGTCAGCACGGCTGCGAATACATGACCGGCGGCGTCGTCGCCATCCTCGGCCCTCTCGGCCTAAACTTTGGTTCAGGCATGACTGGTGGACTGGCGTACGTTTTGCGTGCGGAAGCGGAAGATGTTTTACACCGCGAATTTGTGTCCACCGAAGAAATCAGCGCTGCGGAAGACGCTTATCTGCGGCGCGTTTTGCGTGAACACCAGGAGCGCACTGGAAGCCCGCGCGCTGCAAAACTTTTGTCACGCCGCGGCTTGCTTCCTTTTCTTCGCGTGCAGCCCGTTCATTTGCAGGGAACTGTCGAAAGCGTTTGGGAGCCGGTTCTCGCGAAACTGAATCCTGAATTTATTTCCGTCGCTGGCTCGGACGCAATTTCCGTTGCAACACAAGCCGTTGCTGTTTAGTTTTTCGTTCGCAATGTGCAGCATGTAATTGTTTTCGACGATGCAATCGCGCATCAATTGTTTCGGTTGCACAGTAAATCCAAATCTCTTCAAAGGAGGAATGTTTCAGTTCCCGCCCGTACTTCCGCTATAATCTGGGGCGAGCCAACCGCCTATGGATTTTGATCAACTAGCAACTTTCGTTTATGTCGCCAAACTAAAAAGTTTTTCGCGCGCCGGCCAAAAAGTTTTTCGTTCGCAATCCGCAGTGAGCGCGCAAATCCGCCAGCTCGAACAGGCATACAAAGCAAAACTTCTGGATCGCTCCGCCAAATCGGTGGAACTTACTCCCGCCGGCGAAGTTCTTTTTGAGTACGCGGAAAAAATGTTGCGCTTGCGCGATGAATCCGTGCAAGTCGTAGCGGACCGCGGAAACGTGGTGCAAGGTCCGGTGGTTTTCGGTGCGAATGAAGCGACCTGTTTGTATTTGCTGCCCGAGATTTTTGCGGAGTTTCAGAGAAAATATCCGCTGGTGCACATTTCGATTTATCGAAATTTCAGCCATAAGATTCTGCAGCGCGTGGAAGACGGTTCTGTCGATGTTGGCATTGTGAGTTTGCCGCTCAAGTCTCCAAACTTGAAAGTTCATCATATTTATCGCGACCGCCTGCGTTTGATGGTCAGCTCCAAAAATGTTCTGGCGAATCGCAGTAAAGTAACTCTTGAAGAAGTTGCCGGACAGCCGCTGATCGTTCCACGAACCGGTTTTACGCGACAAATGCTGGACAAGTTGTTCCGGCCCTACCGTTCGCGCGTGCACGTGGCTATGGAACTGCCGAGCATTGGCATGATCAAAAAGTTTGTCGGAGCCGACGCGGGCGTTTCGTTCATCAGCGAGAGCTTCGCCAAGGATCAAGTGAAAGCCGGTGAGGTGAAACTCATCAGCGTGGACGGCGTGGATTTGTGGCGAGAACTCGGATTAGTTTATCGGCGCGATCGCAGTTTGCCGAAGGCCGCGCAGTCTTTGATCACGTTGATTCGCGAACACAAGAAATTGTCGGAAGGCGCGGAAGCCAGCTGATTGCGGCGCTTTCAATCCTGTCGAACTCTCCGCAAAATCCGTAAGCATCTTTTTACGGCCGGATTACTGAATCGCCAGCAATATCAAACCAAACATCTTAATGGACGTTGAAATCGGTGCTGTTGATAGCGCGCGCGATGACGTTTTCCTGGATCTGTATCAGGTCGGTGTCGGCGTAAGTCATGCCGAGCATGGTGAAGACGTCTTTACCGCGAGCGACGATCACTAGAGTTCCGGACCAATCATGCTCGTCGGCCATGCCGCGATACTTGAATTCAATCGCAGGGGCTCCGCCGACGACCGTTTTGCGCTGCGACAGCCTTCGGTAGTTTGAATAAATTTCGCTCATGCGCTTTTCGACGGCATTCGCGGAAGCTTCGAGTGTGTCCTTCGCTTTTTCCTGACCGACTACCATCAAAGTGGATTCGTTAGAAGTACCCATGGCAACGATGGCATTGGGCAGTGCCTTGCGCGCGTCTTCGATCAGCTCCCAACTGGGAGCTTTGTACATCTTGAAGCCGTGGGAAAAATTGGTGTACAGAGTTCCAGTGACTTCTTCGCGATTGGGCGGCAATTCCGGTTCTTTCGGTGGGGGCGCCGGTTGCGACGTGGCGGCGGCGAGGTTTGCCGGTTGCGCGGAAGATTTGATCGCCGGAGCAGCGACTTTTGTCGCGGCTGCGCTGCCGGAATTTGCTGGAATATTCGGTCGGACCGGGTCGGCGGAGATTTTCGGTTTTGCCGGCGCGGCAGCGGCATTGGTCGTCGGATCCGAGGTCGCTGCCGCGGCATCGGTGGCCGGCGCGGGAGCAGTTGCGTCGGAAGACTTCGGCGGCTTGGCTGCTGCATTTGCGGGAGCAGCGTTGGCTGGAGTCGTCGGAACGATCGCCGCGATTTTGTCTTTTTCAACGAGCACAAAGCCGTAATCGGTTTTGACCTTAAACATATTGTCTTCGTAGGCGACGATTACGCCGTAAAGTTTTTTGCCGTCCTTGAGACGGATCTCGTCAGCGAGCATGCCGTGAGCGCTAAGGCAGAATGCCGCCGCGAGCAGGGCGGAACGACCGAGTACGCCTGGAGGGAGTGCGGGGACACGCATGGCTAGAGTATCGCGCTGGCATCCGGACGGGGCAAGCCTGCCGGTGAGTGGTGGTTCGTGAGTAGTGACTAGTGGGGAAGAGCCAGCAATTGGTGGTATGTGTGACCGGTGGCCAGTGACTCATCGCAGATGGTCCGATTCGGTACGATGGACGATTTCCCGCTGGATTTGTGAGCCGATTGCGATCGCATTGAGCTCCGGTCGCTACGGGATGCGAGAGTATCGTTCACCAAAGCATTAAACATCGAATGGGTAAAAATCGCGGAATGGCGACCTGTTCAGTTCGGGGAAGCAATTCGGTAAGCGGTCAACGGTGCGCTCGACGGGCCCCCTATGCTGTTGCGGCAAAAATAGACTCCAGAGCTGGTGAGGAATTGCTAGCGGCAGAAATCGTCGCCACCGAAACGGCGATGGACTGCACGGCAATCGGCCGGGTGAGGAGAGACCGCAGCAAATTCTGGCAATGGATGACCAGAGATGCGGGATCGGCGGATGGGAGCGAGGGAAAGTCCGAGAGGCGCAGGGACTGGGACGCGGAGAATTGGTCGGCGTAACGAATGCGGAGAGAAACGGTGCGAGCCTCGCTGTGAGCGTAGGCCAGAGCAAAGCTCAAGCGGGTGGAGAGATATTCGCAGACCGCATGAAAATTGCCTGCCCCGACACTGGCAGACGCGGGATCAAAAGTGAATTCACGGGTGAGCGACGGCGCAGCGGGCTTGGATTTGGGAACGGTTTGGTCCAAGCTGCGGGAGTTTTCCCAAATTTGCCTGCCGGTCGATTGGCCGTAGATTCCTTCGAGCGAGGCGAGCGGAACGCGGCGAAGTTCGGCGATAGATCGAACGCCGCGCTTGCGCAGATTGTTGGCGTCTATCTGGTTGATGCCGTGAAGCGCTTCGACCGGAAGAGTCGCTAGCCAAGCGGCCTCGGTGCCCGCAGCTACGATCCGGAGTCCGCGAGGACGTTCAAGGCGCGACGCCACTGCGGCAGCGACCCGTGTCTTCGCTGCGCCGATGCTGGCGCTCAGTCCGGTACGCTTGAGAATTTCCAGTTGCAGCCGGCGAAGCGTCCCGGAGAAGTCTCCGTCAAGCGAGCGCGTGTCGGCAACGCCGGAAAGGTCGATGTAGAAGCCGTCAGTCGAGTCCGGCTGAACCGCGGAAGAAAATCCGTCGAGGATGGCTCGGACTGACTCGGCGTACTCGGCATAGAGCGAAAAGCGGCAGGGAACTACGGCAGCCTGCGGGCATACGGCTAGAGCGTCTTCGAGGGATATGCCAACCGATACACCAAGCAGTTTGGCCTCGTAGCTGGTGGAGAGGATGGTGGGCGCATCCGCGGAGCCAGATTTCGATGAAGTGACGACGAAAACGGGACGAGTGCGAAACTTGGGTCGAAGAGATCGCTCGACGGAAGCGAAGAAGCCGTCGATGTAGAGATGCGCAAACAGCGGCGCCGCGGTTTGAAGGTCGGAACCGGGCCTGCTGGCTCTGTTGGGGGAGATGGATACCGTTTCGTCACAAGTCGCGAGAGCTGAGCACATGGAAGTCTCCGGTAGGGCTATTGTTAACAGGCGACCCCGGCTCGTGAGAGCCTGTGAGGCAATGGAGCCGGAGCCGCCTGTTTCCCGTTTCCTCTACCGCAAGCGAGTATAGCGAATAAAAAGCGAAAGTCAAGGACCTCTTTCATTTCGCCTGCTCGCGGCTATCTCCGCAAGAAGTAGTTCCGATTTACCCCGTCAAACTGGCCAGAGTGTATGCAACAGCGCTTGAAATTTGCGCCTTGAGCCACACGGGCAAAGATCGTTGCGGCCGAGTTTTTCCGTAAGTTCCTTCTCGCCGCGGACGATCCGCCGGCCGCGTTTTACGTGCGTTTCAGACGGGTAGCCTTTGCGGCGTTTGCTGCTGCGCTCAAAAAAATCCTTCGTCGTCTTGATTTTTGTTATGCAAGGCAATTCTCCTGAATGAAATTGAAACGCCGGGAACGGAGCGAATTCGCTTCGCGGACTTACGAAGCAAGACCGGCCATTCCCGGGCTGGATTACTCGTTGGAGAGAGAACCGGCGGGCCGCGGAGTCCGATTCTTTTCTCGCTCATCCCTTTCCTGTCCGCCGGTGACCAACAAAGTCGTGACGAAACCGAAGCTGCGATCGGTAGACTTGCTGTCGTCCGGAGCGCAAGGAACACGCCGGTCAGCGTAGTCCGTGCACTCGCGCACGGCAAAGGGAACCAGTCGATGGGGGCTGACGAGTCGGCAAAAGACTTCGACATCGCCGCTGCGATACCCTTTACGGACAGTTCCCCAGATGCAGGTGGCGCAGAGTGAATCCGCGCGGCCTGCGGCGAAAGACTTCCAGCGAATCATAGACATGGTTCTCCTTTCTTGGCGCTTCGCTCACAGCGAAGCGCGGGCAATCGAAACAAATCCGGAAACCGGCTATTTACGAGGGATTGCAACACCAAGCCGAACGCCGTTACTCGCGATCGTTCGGCACATCGTTGTGGCCGCGGAAATCAGCGATATTCAGTGAAATTGAGGGCGAAAAGTTGGCTAGCGATAGCGGGCCGAAAAGACCAGCTTCGTGCCGTGTATCGAATTCACCGACAAGGCTTCACTACGGTCGAATTGTGGTAAACGCCGCATGATCGTGGTCTTTTCTGAAAGAAATACTCAAAACCGGCCGCATCGCAGCGAAAAAATGGCCTGCTAGAGTGGAGGCAGATTCGCACGAAAGCGGGCACAGGGAAATGGAAAAAAATTGAACAGCGCGGAATGCGGTTCGAACGGCGAAAAACCGGCGTCGAATGGCGTCGAACCGCAATCCCGATACGATCGAAATCGTTTTTTTCGTCTGCGAAGCGACACGGATTCGGCAATCATGCCAGGCTCGATTGGCGCTGGCAGAGAGGCTAACTGGAAATAAACCTATTTTTTGCGTTGCTGGGCGGCTCGCTGGTGCTGGCGTTTGTGGCCAACCGGCTGATGCGATTTACGGGTGTGCCGGACGTCATCATTTTGCTTCTGGCGCGCGTAGTGCCTGGTCTGGTGTTGCATGTAGTGAATCCCTAGATATTCCTGGCGCTACGCACGGCTTCGGTTCGCTGGTGTTGCTGTTAATCCTATTCGAAGCGGACAGGATGTTGCCAGTGCTGCAGCAGGTGAACTTGCGAAATAATATGCGGCTGACGCTGCTGGTGCGGTGGCGGGCCTGGCGGGTGACCACGCTGCTGTAAATCGGGGCGGGCGAAGCGGCGTCGCCTGATGCCTGCCTGCTCGACGGCACATTCTCATAAGGTCAATCTATAACTTGACATAAAATAGTATATGCCAAGTTATTCCTTGCCTAAGATAGGTATATGTGTCAATGTAAGGCTTGACTTACTTACTAGTTGTGTCAAGCTATATAATGACAGATGGATCCTTATGAAACAAGAATTCCGACAACTGCGACTTTCGCAACTCGACCGCAACATCACAAATTTACGTGATCTGCCTGCGCGACCGGTGACGGGATGGATCGCGTCTGTTCGCGAAGCCCTCGGCCTGACACTTGAAGAAATCAGCCGCCGTATCCACGCAAGCCGACAAGCCGTTCAACAGTTCGAAAAAGCTGAAGCCGATGACCGGATCACATTGGCGGCTCTTCGCCGCGTAGCCGAGGCCATGGGTTGCGAATTGAAATACACACTCGTGCCGAGAGTCGGCTCGTTTGCCGAGCTCGCCGAACGACCTACACGCGATCGCGCAAAAAAAGACGTCGAAAGCGTTATGCATACAATGATGCTCGAAGGTCAGAAACCCGAAAACGTCGATCAACTGATTGAGGATGAAGCGCAGCGAAGGCTCAATCGCAGAAAAACACAATGATTTTCATCCTCAATCCCAAATTTTCTGACGGAAATACTCCGATTCGCCCCGAGGAAGCCAAGCAATTGATTCCCCGAATCGGCACGATAAAAGAGTTGAACGAATACGAAGCGCTGAACCTCATCCGGGCGAGAGAGTGGGCCTTCAGTAGCCGCACCATCAAATCCACCAACCCCCTCGAGGAGTCCTATGTCCGGCTTCTCCACACCAAGATGTTTGACGAAGTGTGGAAATGGGCGGGAACGTATCGAAAGAACGAATTGAATATTGGATGCGACCCAAGTGAGATCGTCCAACGGATTCCGCAACTTCTCGCCAACACGCAACACTGGATCGATCAGAAGGTATTTCCTATCGATGAATGCATCCTTCGCTTCCACTATGATCTCGTTTCGAAAATCCATCCGTTCGCGAATGGAAACGGGCGCCACGCACGCATGATTGCAGATGTCGTCGCCGTTAAGTCTGGAAGGCCGGAATTTTCCTGGGGCGCGGAGCAAAATTTGGCTACCCAAGGAAATGCGAGAGCCGCCTATCTTACGGCGCTTCGCGCGCTAGATTCCGACGCGAAAAACATTCAACCACTCCTTGCGTTTGCCAGATCCTAAATCCTAGGCTGTGATGCCACTAAACAGCTGGAATGCTGTGACGAGACTAGTCTATTCAGAGATCGTGCTCCAGCTCGCTCCAGGGTTAGAAGATTTTCCGGAACGTCCAGAAAAGAAATCCGGAAAGCATCATGGCGACGGGAAGCGTCAACACCCAGGCCATGAGCAGGTTGCGAACCGTTCCCCATTGCAAACCAGAGTGATTTGCGGCCATGGTGCCCGCAACACCGGACGACAAGACGTGCGTCGTGCTTACCGGCAAGCCGAAAGCGTCCGCCGCACCGATAGTGGCCATGGCGGTGATCTCCGCAGCTGCTCCCTGCGCGTAGGTGAGATGGTTTTTGCCGATTTTTTCCCCGACTGTTACCACGATGCGCTTCCATCCGACCATGGTGCCGAGACCGAGTGCGATGGCGACGGCAACTTTCACCCAGATCGGAATGAAACGTGTCGCGCGGTCAACGTGCGTTTTGTAGTTTTTCAGAATGGCAACATCCGAAGCGGCGAGTTCGGGCTTGCCACTCTTTTGCATGATGCGAATCGCCTCGCTGGCAAGGTACATATCGTTACGGAAGTTGCGCACCTGGTCGTTCGGAACCTTGGCGAGTTCCTTGAATAGCGCCATTTCGGTGCCGACGTCGTTCACAAGCGTGCGCATCGCCAGCATGGTGTTGGGTTTGAATTCCTTGGTGCGAATGAAGTCGGTGACTTCATCGCGGGCGTCGCCGATGGCCGCACTTGGGACGACATATTTGTTCAGTGTTTCCGCGGTTTGTTGGGAGACGGCAATGAAATCTTCCGTCTGACGCGGAGTTACCGCGTGGTTCAGCGCGTAGGTGGTCGGAACGGTTCCGATCAGGATGAGCATGATGAGACCCATGCCTTTCTGGCCGTCGTTCGAACCGTGGAAGAAACTGACTCCGGTGCAGGTGAGCATCAGCAATCCGCGGATCCAGAATGGCGGCGGAGCCGTGCCTTCCGGCGCGGTGTAGAGCTTTTTGTCCTTGATGAGCACCTTCATCACGATGAGCAACAGCGCCGCGCAGATAAAGCCCACGATCGGCGAGATCAGCAGCGATTTTCCGATGTTGGCGGCTTGCGCCCAGTCCACCCCACTTGTTCCGGTGCGCGCGGACATGAGCTGGTTGGCGATACCGACGCCGATGATCGAGCCAATCAGCGTGTGCGAGCTGGATGCAGGCAAGCCGAAGTACCAAGTACCGAGATTCCAAAGAATCGCGGCGACAAGTAGAGCAAATACCATCGCGAACCCCGCACCGCTGCCCACTTGCAGAATCAATTCAACGGGAAGCAGGGAAACGATGCCGAACGCCACCGCCCCAGTCGAAAGAACGACGCCGAGAAAATTGAAGAAGCCGCTCCAGACGACGGCGATGTGCGGGTCCATGGTGTGGGTGTAGATGACGGTGGCGACGGCGTTGGCCGTGTCGTGAAAACCGTTTACGAACTCGAAGCCCAAAGCGACAAAGAGCGCAACGCCGAGCAGGATGTACGGCAGGGCAGAGCCGGTCTTCAGGCCGATCAAATCGCGGGAAATATTCCAACCGATGTAGCCGACGCCGAGGATTAGAACGATAGCGAAAATCAACGTCCCGATGAGGCCGGGACCTTTGGAAATCTTGTCGTGAACCGAGCTGGGACTGGGGAGAGCTGCGGCGCCGCCGCTGTCCGGTAAGCCGGCCGTTTTGGTTGCGAGTGCAGACATGAGACTCCTTCGACTGAAAGGGCGGTACCAACGGTGCGTGCGGGTGAGTTATACGAAACGGGTGTTACGAGGCGGTGAATGTCAGGTTTTGCTTTGTTCACAGCGTGGAGAAAACGCGTTATTGACAGGCGGCGAAGGGACGGGCAACGTGTAGGCCATATGACTTCCACCTATGTCTTGTTTCTTGCGTTTGTAATTGGCGTACTGACAGGGTTGCGATCTCTGACAGCTCCGGCCGCAACGGCTTGGGCAGCGCGGCTTGGATGGCTGAAGCTCACGTCTCCACTTGCGTGGCTGGGCGCTTTGCCAACAGTGATTGTGTTTACGCTGGCCGCGTTGGGCGAATTGGTTGGCGACAAGCTGCCGAAATCGCCGAGCCGCACGGCTCCGCCGGGCTTAATTGCGCGGATCCTTATGGGAGCGCTTTGCGGAGCGGCGGTGTGTATGGCTGGCACGCACGAGGGATGGACCAGCGGCGCGGTAGTGGGCGCAATTGGTGGCATCGTAGGTTGCTACGGCGGATATCAGGGGCGCACCCGGTTGGTGAAGGCACTCGGAACGCCTGACTACGTGGTTGCGGTGGTAGAAGACCTGGTGGCGATTGGCGGATCGCTGTGGGTTGTGTCGCGGTTTTAATGCACATTTTCGAACCGCGCATTATTCTTTCCAAATTCAGCCCATCGGTAGCTCGAGCTCCCAGTCAGAGGTGAAAGCATGCCTGTGAAATCAGAAAAACATTTTGACGCGGTGGTGATCGGAGCCGGGCAGGCGGGAGTGCCGCTGGCGCGGGATCTTGCCGGCGCCGGCATGCGGACCGCGTTGATTGAACGCGAGTACGTGGGAGGGACCTGCATCAACGTTGGATGTACTCCGACGAAAACCATGGTGGCGAGTGCGCACGTGGCATATTTGGCGCGGCGCGGGGCGGAATACGGCGTTCGAACCGGGAAATTGTCGATCGATTTGAAGAAAGTGCGGCAGCGCAAACGAGCCATTGTAAATAGCTTCCGGAATGGTAGCCAGAAACGCCTGGAAAAAACGAAGAATCTGGAGTTAATTTTTGGCCAAGCGGAATTTACCGGAGCAAGGACGCTGCGCGTTCAAACGAAGCGAGAAGGTTCGATTGAAATCAATGCGGATAAGATTTTTGTGAACGCGGGCTGCCGCCCGGCCACGCCGAAAATTGAGGGTTTCGACAGAGTTCCGTACCTGAACAGCACGAGCATCATGGAATTGGAGAAAGTGCCGAAGCACTTGTTGGTGCTGGGCGGCGGATATGTTGGATTGGAATTCGGACAGATGTTCCGTCGATTTGGCAGCAAAGTGACGATCGTGCAGTCGGGGAAACAACTGCTGAGCAACGAGGACACCGACGTTGCGGAGGCCGTGCAGGATATTTTGCAGGAAGACGGCGTGCAGGTCTTATTGAACACCAGCGCGGTGCGAGTTGCAAAACGGGGGAGCGGGATCGCGCTGACGGTCGAGAGCGGCGAAAAGAAAAAAACAATTCAGGGAACGCACCTGCTGGCGGCAACGGGCCGAATACCGAACACCGACGCGATGAATCTGGCAGCCGCGGGAATTGCCATGGACAATCGAGGTTTCATGCGGGCCAACGAACGGCTGGAGACGAATGTAGCCGGAGTGTTCGCATTGGGCGACATCAAAGGCGGCCCAGCCTTCACGCATATTTCTTACGACGATTACCGCATCATTCGGACCAACGTGATAGAAAAGGGAAATGCGACGATCAAAGATCGGCTGGTTCCGTACACGGTTTTCATCGATCCGCAACTTGGGCGAGTTGGAATGACCGAGACCGAGGCCCGCGCGAGTGGCAGAAAAATCCGAGTTGCGAAAATGCCGATGAGTTATGTGGCCCGCGCGCTGGAATTGGATCAGTCGCGCGGTTTTATGAAGGTGATCGTGGATGCCGAAACGAATCAGATGCTTGGCGCTGCGATTCTGGGGATCGAAGGCGGCGAAATCATGTCGCAAGTTCAACTCGCAATGATGGGCAAGCTGCCTTATACGGTTCTGAAGGACGCGGTGTTCGCGCATCCCACACTCTCGGAGTCGCTGAACAATCTCTTCAACCACTTTGCGAACGAATAGGTCGTCTTAAAACACCTTGCCCAATTGGAAGTACCACTTGCTGTGGCCGGTATCGCCAACGGCTCCGCCAATCAGCAGAGGACCGACCGCGGTTTCGGCGAGGATGCCGGCGCTGAAATCGTTGGGAAACCCGCTTTGCAGCGGGAATCCGTACATTTTTCCCGCTTCGTAGGTCCCGATGGCATAGACTTTCTTGCCGATGAACGGCGGCAATGTGAAAAGATCGTGCAGATAGCCGACACGGAAGAGGTAGTACTGATTTCCGTAAAGCTCATTGGTCCCGTAAGCGGCGAGACGCTGGGGCCCACCGAGAAAAAATTGTGGCAGCGGTCCAGTGTCGCGAGTTCCAAAAGTTGTGCCGCCTTGCGCGGCGAAAAATATCGAACCTGGTTTGGTAATCGGCTGGAAGAATTGAATTTGTGCTTCCATGGTTGGATACCCCTCGGGCGCGCCCGGGCTGGTATCGAAATAGCGAAAGGTAGTTTCAGCGGTGTAACCTTTGCGAGGAATGATGGGGTCGTCGGAATGATCGACGAGAAAATGAAGCCTGAAATCACCAGTGCGTCCGGAGATGTTCGGGAATTGAGGTTGGCCAAGCCGGACACGCGCATCGAGATCGCCAATTTCGTAGCCGACGCGAAGTTCGCTGAAGCGGCTGAATCCATAGCCAACGTCGGCACCAATGTTGGCGTTCTTCAGGCCGTAAATCACTAGCGGATCTGATTTCTGATAAATCTTGAATTGCGTGGAGCTGACTGATGCGCGGGGGGCGACGAACCATTTACTGTTGGGGGTAACGGGTTTATAGAGTTCGCTCGAGAGACCGTAGGTGTTCCCGAAAGCTGCGTCGGTGCGCCACTCCGAGCGAAAGCCGGCGACGTCCATAAACGTCAATCGAACCCCTTGCGTGAAGGTGACGTCTGAAGGCTCGGAACCGTTCACTTCAAACGCGAACTGTAGGACCGGCGGCGCGTAACTTTTCTCGTGGACGGTAACCAGGAGGCCGTTGCGATCGCCCTCCTGGATCTGGCGGTAGCCTACGGAATCGAATTTGCCGATGCCGGTGAGCCGCGTGAAGAGGCCGTCCATGTTATCGACGTCGATCGGTTTGCCTACCAGAGGTTGCAGAAACTCTTCGATGTGTTTGGCGGCGCTTCGTTCAGTGCCCTCGACACGAATAAATTGCGGAACATTGATGGTTTTTTCTCTCCGGCTGTTCCTGGCCGTCAAGTAGCTTTCCCAATCCTGGTCGTTCAAGGCGAAAGGCTTGAGCACAGCCGCTTTTGCTTCGGTAGCTTTACGGCCTTCGCCGATGATGGCTTCCGATTTTTCGTACTCCATCGACGTATATTTCTCGAGCCCCACTCTGACGACGATGTCGGCTCCGGCGAGACCGCGAATCTCGTTTTGCCGGACAATGACGTCAATAGAGCGGCCCAGCACGCTAAAGATGGATTGGATGTCTTCGGGTTTGGCTGGCGAAGTTTCCAGGTGGATAGCGATGACCACGTCGGCGCCCATTTTTCTCGCGACGTCGGTCGGAAGATTTCCTACGAGACCGCCGTCCACTAAAACCCGGTCGCCATCGCGAACAGGTTTGAACAGCCCAGGAATGGACATGGTGGCGCGCATGGCCAAAGGAAGGCTCCCGTCTTTGAACACCACTTCCTCGCCGGAGACCAGGTCTGTCGCGACGCAGCGGTAAGGGATTGGTAGATCGTCGAAAGATTGCAGGTTTGCGTACGGCAGCGTTTCCCGGTCGATGAGCAAACTGATCTGATGTCCCGCGTTCAACCCGGCCGCCACCGAGAGGCCTTTTTTCAGTCCAAGTTGGATGAATGTGGGGTAGTCGCGGAAATCTTCCTTGCGCCGAAATGACAAATCTTCGTACGGTGTTTGACCGCCAATGATGATGTCCCACTTTTGTTTTGCGACGATTTCCTGAAGTTCCTTAGGACTCTTACCGGTAGCGTAAAGTCCGCCGACGAGTCCGCCCATACTGGTACCCGCGACGTAGTCGATGGGAATGTGGTGCTGTTCGAACCATGCGAGGACCCCGATATGTGCAAGGCCGAGCGCTCCGCCGCCTTCCAGCGCCACGCCAATCTTCGGCCGTGTAGTTGGTTTTTGCTCGGAATCTCGTGGGGAGGCGATGGGCGCTGTTTCCTGCGCAGCCGCCAGTAGCGGCAACGTGAGAATGAATAGCGACACCTCGAGAGCACGGAAAGTGCGGGACATGCGGCCTCCTGGGAAGTGCGGGCGCGGGAAACTTCGACGATTTATTCTACTGAAATTCTGTAGAGAGACCTTCCTTATTTCGCGCCGTCATTTTAGGTAATTTGGGACTTCGTTGGGTGCTGGTCGTAGAAATGGAAACGCGCGTGCGAAGGCGTAAGATAGGCTTAAGTGAATAGCCGGGCTGTTCGCTGGCCCAAAGGCATTGCGAGGTAGCGAGCGATGAACGAGAAAAAGGGACTGGACACGATGCATCACGCGGCGATCCGCGTGAAAGACGTCAAGGAAGCCGTCGCATGGTACACGGAGCGGTTCCGATGCAACGTGGAATACCAAGATGCGACCTGGGCCATGCTGGCGTTTGAGAATGTAAGGTTGGCATTTGTTTTGGCGGAGCAGCATCCGCCGCACATAGCGATTGTTGGAGACCCGGAAGCATTCGGCGAACCAAAGATTCATCGCGATGGAACGACTTCGGTCTATGTGAAAGATCCCAACGGAAATAATGTGGAGATTATGACGCTGGTGTCAGAGCCGGCGTCCACATCCAGATCGTAAAATCTCTGCGGCCGCAAACTACGGAAGCTTCACGCCTTCCTTGATGGTTTTCTTTTCCTTCGCGATGCTCAGGAGCGAAGGATAGAACTGCACAAATGAATGCTCGACGGCGGCATTCTGATCGTGACAATTCCAGCACGCGTTCTTGCCTGGAGTTGTGGCCTTCGCGGACTTCTCGTCACCGTCAAAATTGAAATAAGCCCATTTGTCTGGAAAGCGCGACGCGTCTTTGACTTCGACGTCGAGCCCCATGAACGAAGTTTGAAAGTGCCCACGCTGATTGATGGATCCTTTCGATTGCGAACCGTAGATCTCCAGCACGAACATAGTCTTTTCCGGCCAGGTGCCGTGCGCCAGGAAATAGTCGTAGTCGGCCGGCGGTACGAAAACATTGGTGAACATGAGATGGTCGGGATCGTCTGATGCGTTTTGCGAGTAACTCATCCCGTAGCCGGAAGAGAGAAAGGCCCATTTGCGGTAGCCTTCCGGACGGACCAGCTCTCCGTCGGAGTTGAATTCCGGCGTACCCAGGGCAGACTTTGCGGGAGCCGCGGCGGATACGTGGAAACCCTTCTCGATGGCGAAGATTGTGAGGGAAGCAAGCAGCAGGGCCAAGCAGATCGAACGGCGCATGAGAGTTCCTCCATCGTCGGTACAAGAATCTTAAGTGAGACTAGTGTGCGGCCGGTTAAGAATGGGGTATAGAACAAAACAAACATCGATCGGCAAAGTCTAAACGGCGGTTCGATCCAAATTGAAAAACTTACGAAACTGGCCGGGGGTCTGACCTGTGCAGATCTTAAAGACGCGACCGAAATGACTCTGGTCGGCGAAGCCTGCATCGCTGGCGATGGTTGCGAGATCGGGACAACCAGAAGCCAGGGCCCGGCAGGCAAACTGCGTGCGCAGGCGGTTGACGAATTCGGACATCGTGCAGCCGAAATGTTTGCGAAAGACGCGAGAAAGATGAATCGGATGGACCTCAACCTGAAGCGCGATTTCTTCAAGCGTGATGGAGTCACGGAAGCGGTCGTGAAGCAACTCCACTGCGCGATCGAACCAAGTGGGACGAGATTTTTCTTCGGTCAGATTGGAAGTGCTGACTCGCTGGAGCATGTCGCCACATGTTTCTTCGAGTTCTAACGAGTCAATCGTGCCGGCGACGAACGAGCGGTAAAGGCGAAGTCCGAGCCAAGTAACATCGGACGCACAAAGGTCGGGAACGAATCGCGGAGAAGTGAGGTATGGCCGAATACGATCGAGGTAGGCATCGCGCAATTCAACGCAGAACATGCGCGAGCCACAAACGCCGATTTCGTCCGAATGGGTCAGCGCAGGCGGATGGAATCCCATCGAAAATGGATCATATTCGGCAGCGCGATGAGTGCAACGTTCGGAATAGCTGCCAGCCAACAGCAAACCAAAATAGGCGGATTCGTGAGTGTGAGAAGGAAGCTTACGGCCGCAGGCATGAGCGATTTCGCTCAAAACGACGCCGCCAAGTTCGATGCGGCGCTTGGTCGCGCCGTAGAATTTTCCCGTTTGTAAAGAATCGCTCATTTTTGCTGATTGCTGGCGTTGAGGCCGTTTTGCTGCCCTGCAGACACCTTTCCCTGTGGTGTTAGACGCAGCGTCCGGGAAATTTGTTCAGGCGATTTTGCGTCGGCGGTTTCGCCGAAGCCGGGGTTCGCCTCGTCTTCCGGCTTGCCAAGCCGATTCGCAAGCCACACCCCGGCGAGGACAAGTATGCCGCCCGCGATTTGGTAAGCGGTGAGCGGTTCGCCAAGGAGCAGCGCCGCGAGAACGGCCGTCAGCGGTCCTTGCGTCAGCAAGCTTACGGATGTCACGGTGGCGGGTAGATGCCCCAGGGCATACGTTAGTGCGAAATACCCACCGAGCTGTGAAATCAATCCGAGTCCAACAACGGCAAGAACGGAACGCCGATCCGGAATGTTGAGCGGCACTCGGAGAATCAGTGTGAACAGAAACATGAAAATTGTGCTGGAAAGAATCGCCAGGCGAAGAAATTCCAGAGTGCTGGTGTGCGAGCGAATTTCTTCCGTGGCCATCAGGTACACGGCGAAACACGCCGCCGCCGCCAGCGCCATCGCGTCGCCGAGGCCAAATTGCGCATGTTTGGCGAAATCGTTGCCCATGATGACCAGCGAGCCGGTCATGGCAAGCGCCAGGCCGATCCAGAAGGGAGCGTTGGGGCGCCGACGAAAAACCAGCCACGTCAATAGTCCGACGACGATGGGCGTGTTGTTACCCAGCAGAGTGGCGTTAGCAGCGTTGGTTTGCAGAATGGAAGTGTTGTAAAACGCGAGATCAAGCGCGAAGAATAAGCCGCCCACTGCGATAATCGCATAACTACGCAGGCTGAGTTTCTGGCGCTTCCCCGGAATGAGCCAGGTGGGAAGCAAGACGATCGCAGGAATCAGCAGGCGATAGAACGCGGATGCCGGACCTGGAATCGAGGTCCAGCGAACGAAAATCGCCGACCACGCGATGCACAGAATTCCGACGACCAGAGCAGCGTACGACCACTGCCTGCTTTGCGCGGACGATTTCATAAGAGTGCAGCGGCCCGGAAAAAATGGCGGAAGCTGTGGAAAGAATTATGACATACGAAATTGAAATCGCCGGAATGGGTGGGAAAACACGCGCTAAAAAGGACCGCGCCAATTTGGATTTGACCAAGAAAATTCAGCGACGGGCCAAAAGGTCGGAATATTCAGGATGCTTCTGTAGGAACGCGGCAGTGTAAGGGCAGCGCGGTTCGATTTGCAGACTTTCCGCGCGCGCAAATTCCAGTGCTGCCTGCGTCATGCGTGCGGCGACTCCCCGGCCTTCAAGCGGTTCCGGCACTTCGGTGTGATAGATGATCAGTTTTCCGCCAGACTGGCGGTAGTTTAGAACGCAGAGCAAAGACCCGAAATGCACTTCGAATTGTTGCGCAGCGATGTTGTGCACGACTTTCGCCGCATCGAGATTTTCGGGTTCGCTCATTCAAATGACGCTGCTACTTCGGGAGAGTCTGCAAAAAGAGCCGCGCTAGTTCCGCGTGCTCCATCACCACCGCAGGGTCGCGCTGAATCGCCGCGAAGTATTGCTTTTGAAATCCGTCGCCGCTTTCAGTCGGCGAAAACATTTTTCGGGCCAGGTCAAGCGCGGTGTTGGCATCCGCAGGTGCGACCGGAGCTTTGCCGGTAAGCGTTTCGTCCAACCGCACAACGAATTCAGAAATATTGTGCAACCAACTGAATTGCGGATGATCCACGACGAGCTGAAACAATTCGCCGACATTCACCACGCCAAATTCGCGCTCGTAGTCGCGCCGCTCCATATCGAGCAGCGATTTGTGCAGGCGAAGTAGCGCCCCGCGCAGCGCGACCAGTTTTTCGCGCGCGCCACTGTCATCGCCTTCGCGGTGCAGCGAGTTGATGGGACCAGAACTCATGACTTACTCATGGTACCGCTTCTCGCCCACCGGGAGCCCGATTGTCAGGCGATTACTTGGCGGCGGCAACGGGCAGGTGGCGTATGCGGTGTACGCGCAAGGCGGATTTTCCAGATGGTTGAAATCGAGGACAAGTTCGCCCGGCTGTTCCAGGCCATGGTCGGGCAGCCCCGTATAAAGGAACCGGCAGGCAGGGTAAGTGGTATCTGTGCTGGTGGTGTCCTTCAAAATAAAAAATAGTTTCGCCAATTTTGGATCTTCGAGAACGGGCTCCAGCCGAAATGTTTTTCCATGCAAATTAAATTCCGCGAAACCGGGAACTGGCTGTGGATAACTGGTTCCGATCATTGTCACCAGAGAAATCGTTTTTGCAGGAACGTAAGGCGTCCATTTTGCAGTGACGCGGAAAGCCGGGTCGGAGTCGAACCATTTCAATCCGTGAAAGCCACTGAGCGAGGGCGATTTGGCGTCCTTCATGCGAAGAGCGACCTTGTCGCCACGCCGAATGGGATACAAGTTCAGAGTGCCAATGGTGATGTGAGAACTCAGCTTGTCGGAGCCAAGCTCGGCGCGCAGCGTCTGTTCTTTCGCGGGAGCGCCGTCAACCAATAATCCGGACGGGAAGCCATCTTTCGGCGGCACAATCGAAATAACATTATTTTCCAATTTTAGAATGGCAAGATGAGCCGGCGAGCCGGCGGGCAAGTGAATCTTGTTGTCCTGCGCCGCGCCTAACGAAGTCTCGCCGGGCTCGATCCATTCCAATCCGATAAGCGAAAGCCAGCCATCGGGCTTCTGCAAGTCCGCAACGTGTTGTGCGCGCCAGTCGAGTTGTTGTTTCGCGAAGTCGGGCTGCTGAGCGGAGAGAGATGCTAGAACCGAGACCAAAACCAACAGAAGCAGGGCTGCACGAAAATGTGGGATGCGTCGGGTCATGAAAAATTATAACTTGAAGTGAGGCGATTGACGAAGACTGGCGGCCACGAAGGATCGCTTGGAAATTGTCGGTTGAGTTCTGACTTTTGACTAGCAGTTCCTGAAATAGACGGAGAATAGATGAAAATAGCAATCGTCGGTGCCAGCGGAACGTTGGGAAAAGCGATCGTTGCAGAGCTGAAGCCTCGCCACGAAATCGTCGCGGTGGGGCGGAACAGTGGCGATTTCCATGCGGATCAGCGCGACATAAAGAGTCTGCAATCGGCGTTCAAGCACATTGGAAAAGTCGACGCAATTATTTGTGCGGCAGGTGGCGCGCATTTCGGTCCCTGGGCGGAATTGACGCCCGACAAATTCAACGTGGGACTTCAGGATAAATTTATGGGGCAAGTAAACGCGGTGCTCGCCGGGCAGGAATTCATGAACGACGGTGGCTCCTTCACGCTGACCAGCGGAATTTTAAGCGAAGACCCGATCCGCTTCGGTGCTGCCGCTTCTCCGGTAAATGGTGCGCTGGAAAGTTTTGTTCGTGCTGCGGCAATTGAGCTTTCCCGCGGCCTGCGGATAAACGTTGTCAGTCCAACGCTGCTGGCGGAGTCGCTCGATTCCTACGGCCCGTATTTCCGCGGATACCAAGCGGTGGCGGCGAGTGTGGCGGCGTTGGCGTACAGCAAAAGCGTGGAAGGAAGCCAGACCGGGCAGATCTATAAAGTCTGGTGAGCACTGATGCCTGTTGCGACACCAAACGGTTAAGCGCTTGGCGAAAAAGCCACAATGAAATTATTTCTTATCCGACGAAGCAACCGTCAAATTATTCTGCACAGAGAAGACGTTCGGCACCTCATTGGCGCGCAGTCCTGCAAGATTCTTGTCGGATTCTGAATCCGCCACACCTTCTAATGTCACATTTCCGTTGTTCACGATGATGTGGATCGACGGAACCGCGGACATCGCGTAGCGCGACAGCACGCCGTCGCCGTAAATGGCGCGATACACGGCACGCCGCAACTGGTCATCCATTGGAGAAACGGGCAAAACCTGAATTTGGTTGTCAACGGAGCTAACGCCTTCAATGCCTTTTACCGCGCTCTCGGCATCGCTTTTCAATGTCGGTCGAACGACCTGACCGAGCAGCGTAACCTTGTCTCCTTCAACCTTGAAGAACAGGTTATCGAAAACGGAATAGTACGGAAGTAGCAGCAGTTGATGGCGAACTTCCTTGATTACATTGTTGCGCAGTTTGCTGTTGTCCCGTTGATGCGAAGCGTCTTGCGAATTGGCTAAATTGGGCGACGGTGCCCATAGCAGCGGTGTTACAACAATCAGCAAACCCAAGGCCCTAGAACGCATTGACATACACTCGCTCCTGATAGGATCTAAATAACGGATTAGCCGTAGCTTCGATGAAAATCAAATGTTTCCGCAATACGGTTCCGACAGTATGAAACTGAAATGCTTGGTTGACTACTCTCAAGACTTAGCGGCGACTGGTGCGCAACGAGGCAGAGTTCGCTTCAGGCACCCGCAAAACAGTATCGGGCGCCGTTAGGGTAGACTACAGACTGCTCGCTGCAAAAGAGTCCCTCGCTCGTTTGGATTTCCGGGAGACCCCTAGAATTGTTGGCAATCGCACATAGAGGAGCGTCCGGCTACGCGCCAGAAAACACCATGGCGGCTTTTCGCAAAGCCGTGGCCATGGGAGCTGCGTTCATCGAGACCGACCTGCAACTCTCGCGCGATTCGCACTTCGTGGCCATCCACGATGCAACAGTAAACCGAACGACAAATGGACAAGGCGCAGTTCACGATTTGACGCTGGCGGAACTGCGTCGGCTGGATGCCGGTTTGTGGTTCGGCAGCGAGTTTGCCGGCGAGAAAATTCCCACGGTTGAAGAAATACTGGAGTTTGCGAAAAGACACGACGTGGTTTTCTATTTGGAACTGAAACCATCCGGATCGTGGGGCGGGGAACACGCTCTGACCAGTGCGTTACGCGAGTCCGGAGAAATTGCGCGCACGGTGGTGATTTCATTCGATCCGGCAATTCTTTTCAGCGTTCGCAAATTGGAACCAACACTGATGACCGGGTTGCTGTACGAAGGCCAGATCGACAATCCACTTGATAAGGCCCTGGAAATCGGAGCGCGGCAATTGGCGGTGCGTGGCGATCTGGTAACGCCGAGGCTGCTCAAGGAGGCGCGCTCGCGGGACTTGCAGGTTGTCTGCTGGACCGTTAACCATCCGGCTCACATGCGGCTTTTGGCGGAGGCAGGCGTCGATGGAATTTTTTCCGATTATCCTGACCGTTTGCTCGAGCTGACCAAGCGCAAAGACGGCGCGTCGAATCGATAAAGAAGTTCACGGTCAGCGGTAAAAAAAAGTTCACCCGAGCCGTTTATATAAATCGATCAATTGCTGCACCGGCATTTCCTCGGCGCGCGCTGCCGGTGCCAGCCCTATCTCTGCTAGTGCAGCTTTCACCTTTGCCGGTTCGGCGAGACTCCGTAGGTTGTTGACCATCGTCTTGCGTTTTTGCGCGAAACAGGTTTTCACAAACTGCAAAAACTTTGCTTCGTCCTCAGGCGAAAGGCGCAGATGCGGCCCGGGGAGTCGGAGCGACGCGAGCGCCGAGCCAACTTCCGGTGGAGGACTGAAAGCGCCGCGCGGGATCTTAAGGGCAACCGTGGGAGAGGAAAAGTACTGAGTCAGAACCGAGAGATAGCCGTAGTCGCGCGTGCCCGGCTTGGCTGCCAGCCGGAGCGCGACTTCAAGCTGAATGACGATTTGGATTTCATCGATCAACGAAGCCATCGCAAAACAACGGTGAAGAATCGGCGATGTAATGTAATAAGGAAGATTCCCGTAGACCCGGATGCGACGGCCGGATGCGATGGATGCCAGATCGGTTTCCAGAACGTCGCCCGGAACGATCGTCAAATTTGGAAATTTCGATGTGAGTCGCTCGAGCCGCGCGATCAACGGCGGATCAAGCTCGACCGCGTAAACGGGGACGCCAGTAGCTGCGAGGTACTCGGTCATCTCGCCGTGCCCGGCGCCGATTTCAATCCAACAATAGGAATTGGCCGCGGGCTCCGGCCGCTCGTGAGAGTGAGGTGAAACGTGAATTTCACGGGCGATTTGTTCTCGCCAATTTTCGTCGGACAAAAAATGTTGGCCTAGCCGTTGACGTGCCATGGGCTGAAAAGTGTAGCAGAGCTACTTGCCTGGCTCGCCGGCCGACGGAAGACCCAATCCTTCGACAATCTGCACGGCAGTTTCACGCGGCGACTGCTCGGAAGTATCCACTCGCATCTGCGGCTCTGGCATTACAGGCGAAGAGAATACGCCGCGAGCGCGCAATTCCTGGAATTGCGAGTACCGCAACATTTTTTTGTAGAGACGGCGTTCCGGCGTATCCATGCGCTTTGCCAGCGCGGAATCATCGCAAACGACTTCCACGAAATCGCTGCGGCACTCGTATTTTGCCAGCATCGAAACGGTCTTCTCAATAAATTCCTGGCGCACGGAGTTTTCAGGGTTGAACGTGAAGATCAATCCCGCCGCGCGGCTTTTGGCTGCCGACTCAAACACCGAGAGCCATATCCGCTCGCGCAGTTCGATAAATTCGTCGCTGCCGAATGGAAAAACGGCCAGCAGCAAATCCACCGTCAGGTGATTGTGAAAAAGCTTCCAACCCGTAAGCGCGGCCAGTTCTTTTCCGACTGTGAGTTTTCCTGTGCCGGGCAGTCCCCATAGAAAAATCAGCCGCATATTGCGTTTTGCTCCTGTCGGATTTTCGCAGCGCGCGCAACTGCGCTAAACTTGTGGAGTCTCCGCTGCCGGGATAGCGTACAAGAAATAAGCATGAAAATATGAGAATCCTGTTTGTAGCCTCTGAAGGCTTGCCATTTTCGAAAACCGGCGGTCTCGCCGATGTCATCGAATCATTGCCCAAAGCGCTGGTCGCGCGTGGGCATGAAGTCGCGGTGGTCCTTCCTCGCTACAAATCAACGAAAGCTTCCACGGTTGTAATACCCAGCCTGACGATTCCCATGGGAACCAGACTGCGCTTCCCGGCGATTGCCGATGGAACTATCCTGAATGGCGTGCGCTACTTCTTTGTGGATGATCCCGCCTACTTTGATCGCGATGGAATTTACGGAACCGCCGCCGGCGATTACGCCGACAATGCCGAACGCTTTAGCGAATTTTGCCGTGCCGCAATCGAGATTGCCAAACACGTTTGGCCATGCGACGTCTTCCATTGCCACGATTGGCAATCGGCACTGTTGCCGGTCTTTCTCCGCACCATTTACGGCGATGATCCTGCCGTAAAGGATCTGCCGGTGGTATTTACGATTCACAATTTGGGATATCACGGCCAGTTCCGCCGGGATGCCATCACTCGTGCGGCGATTCCGGAGGCTGTCTTTAACCCGGGCGCGCTGGAGTTTTTTGGCGATGTGAACTTGCTGAAGGGCGGCCTGGTTTACTCTGACTATCTCACGACGGTCAGCCCGCGCTACGCTCAGGAAATCCAGACACCGGAATACGGCTACGGATTGGACGGAGTAATTCGCAACCGCGCAGACCGCATGGTGGGAATATTGAACGGCGTGGACTACAGTGCGTGGAATCCGGCCAAAGATACGCTCATCGCCGCCAGGTACTCAGCGAAAGATCTAACGGGAAAACAAGCCTGCAAGCAGGATCTTCTGCAAACGTTTGGTCTGGTCAATGACAATCCGCATCGCGCAGTGCTGGGAATCGTTTCACGATTCGCAGATCAGAAGGGTTTTGATCTGATTGCCGATCGCGCGCACGAACTACTGCGCGAGGACGTGATGATGGTTGTGCTTGGATCAGGCGATCGCCGGTACGAAGATTTATTCCGAGCGCTGGGCAACGCTTATCCAGGCAGGGTCGGCGTGAAAATAGCTTATGACAATATGCTTGCGCACAAAATTGAAGCTGGCGCTGACATCTTTCTCATGCCGTCGCGCTACGAGCCGTGCGGACTGAACCAGATTTACAGCCTGAAATATGGTACCGTGCCAGTAGTGCGAGCCACTGGCGGTCTCGACGATTCCATTGAAAATTTTGACCTGGAACACGGCACCGGCACCGGCTTCAAGTTTGCGGAATACACCGGGGCGGCTTTTTTGTATGCGGTCAAACAAGCCCTCCAGCACTACGCCGACGAGCGCATCTGGAAACGCATTCAGCTCAACGGCATGATCAAGGATTTTTCGTGGAAGACACCGGCAGCTGAATACGCCAAACTGTATGAAGCGGCGCGAGCGGCCCGCGGGTTAGGTCTGCCGGCAAGAAACCAAATACCTGTTGCAACATCTAATTAGGGGAGAAGGAGACAGCGAGGAAACCCGAAAGTCGGTATCTCGCTGAAAGCAAACCACATGGCAGATAACATTCTTACCGTCAACGACGGGAACTTTGAATCAGAAGTCCTCACCGCGAGCAGCGCTCAGCCGGTGTTGGTCGATTTTTGGGCGGAATGGTGCCGCCCGTGCCACATGCTGGCGCCCACGGTGGCGGAGGTCGCGAGCGACTACGCAGGGAAGTTGAAGGTGACGAAACTGAATGTAGACGAGGCCATGAACTCGGCTGGCCGCTACAACATTCGCGGCATTCCGACTTTGCTGGTATTCAAGAACGGGCAAGTCGTGGAACAGATTGTCGGCGCGGTGCCGAAAGAGCAGATCACCAAAGCCATCGACCGCCACGTCGGATAAAAGGAAGTTCATGAAATTTGGCGCGCGAGCCGAACCAGCTTGCGCGCCATTGCTATTTGTTGTCGACTAAACCGCTGCCAGGAGAATTTGTGTCATCTCGCTCAGTCGCAGTGAAAGATGTGGCTCGATGCAGGTGGGCGTCGAATGAATGGAATATCTCTTACCACGACACGGAATGGGGAGTTCCCGTGCATGATGACCGCGTGCTGTTCGAATTCCTGATACTGGAGGGCGCGCAAGCGGGATTGAGTTGGGATACGATTCTGCGCAAGCGCGAGCGCTATCGCGAAGTGCTGGACAATTTCGATCCGGAAATTGTGGCGAAGTACGACAAGAAAAAAGTGAAAGCGCTGTTAGCCGATGCGGGAATCGTTCGTAACCGCCTGAAGATTTCCGCGACCATCGACAACGCTCGCGAATTTCTGAAAGTACAAAAGGAATTCGGCAGCTTCGACAAGTATATTTGGCAATTCGTCAGCGGAAAACCGCTTCAGAATAAATGGAAGCGGCACGATCGGCTGCCCGCAAAAACCGCAATCTCCGACGCCATCAGCAAGGATCTGAAAAAACGTGGATTCCGGTTTGTCGGTTCGACGATCTGCTATGCATTCATGCAAGCGACCGGAATGGTGAACGACCACTCGACGCATTGCTTTCGCTACAAACAAATCTAAGAAACTTCTCGCGCGGCCTTTTTACGCAATAATCTGTCGCGATATTTTTTGTCACGCTGAATTATTGGTTCGCGACGAAGCACACGAGAAAAAATCCCGGTTACTTCGCGGGGTCTTTTTTCGCCGGATCGGTTTTCGGTGCGATGGAAATCAATTCCACTTCGAAAAGCAAAGTAGAGTTCGGCCCAATGTCCGGGCCTTTTTGCTGTCCTTCGTATGCCAGATCAGGTGGCACGAATAGCTGCCACTTCGATCCGACCGGCATCAGTTGCAGCGCTTCTCCCCATCCTTTGATTACTTCTCCTACTTGAAACGTAACCGGTTCGCCGCGTTTGTAGGAACTGTCAAACTCTTTTCCGCTGATCAATGTTCCGGCGTAGTTGCAGGTAACGGAATCCGCTGCCGTCGGCTTCGGTCCATTGCCCTCTTTGATAATTTTATATTGCAAGCCGCTGGGCAGAGTCACCACGCCCGGCTTGGTTTTGTTCCCTGCGAGAAACGCGTCGCCCTCTTTCTTGTTGGCGGCTCCGGCGATAGCCATCTTTGCTTCTATCTTTGCTCGAACGTCTTTTTCCAGCAGCGTTAACGCCGCCTGCTGTTCTTCCGGAGTAATGGCGGGCTTAGCGTTGCTGATTGCGTCGCGAAGTCCGCGCGCGAGAGCGGCGGCGTCAATTTCCACGCCGTCGCGCTGCAGACCTTTGCCAACGTCGGTGCCAATTTTTTGGCCGATGGCGTAGCTGGCTTTTTGTTTCGTGGTTGTCAGGGGGCCGCCGGCTGCGGGGGTGGCGCCAGTGGCGGTACCGGGCTTCTTGGCGGTAGTTCCAGCGGTGCCGGCGGTTGCGCCGGGCTTAGCTGCTGCGGCTCCGGTTTGTCCGGCCGCTGGCTTGGGCGCCGCGGCTTTGGGAGCGGGCGTCGCGGGAGGAGTGTCTTGTGCGCGCAAAACGCCGGAGAAGGTTAGCGATGCTGCGAGAATACCTGTGACTGCCAGAGTCTGTTTGGTCATAGAAATATTGTCCCATCGGTTGCGGCAGTCCGCAAATCCTGAATGCTGCGAGATTATATGGCTCTCGATAGTCTGCGTGACCTATCGTCGTTGGCTTGCGTTGCCGCTCGCCTCCATCGTACGATTCCATTTCCGTTTCATGTCAGGGTTCTAAGTGCAGGTTTTGTTTGGCGAGGGTTGTATGGCAAACCCTTGAAACCCTGAAACCCGGTTTCCCCAACATCTGTAGAGTTTGCACGCGTGTGGGAACGGTGTGCGAGAAGAAAGGCCTGAAGAATGAAATCGGTCGTCGTGGTGGGCGCGCAGTGGGGTGATGAAGGCAAAGGAAAAGTTGTTGATTATCTGGCGGGCTCGTTCGATTACATCGTGCGGGTGGCGGGAGGGCACAACGCCGGGCACACCGTCATCATCGGCACTGAGAAGCACGTGCTGCAACTGATTCCGTGCGGAATCTTGCGGCCGAAGCAGCACGCCGTGATCGGAATGGGCGTGGTGGTCGATCCAGGAGCGCTGGTGAATGAGATCGAGGTGCTGGCGAAGTCCGGCATCGACGTGAAGGGTCGGCTGCACATCAGCAATCGTGCCCACCTGATCTTCCCGTACCACCGAGAACTGGATAAGGCCGCGGAAGGCGCGCGTGGCGAGAACAAGATTGGCACCACGTCGCGCGGCATCGGTCCAGCGTATGAAGATAAGATGGCGCGGCGCGGATTGCGCATGTGCGATCTGCTGGAGCCGGCGCTGTTCCGCGAAAAAGCGGCGCGTGTGGTGGCGGAAAAGAATCGTTTGGCGAAAGGCGCGTACGGCGCGGACATTGATTTTTCGCACGAAGTGGACCAGACGCTGCAGCTCGGCGAAAAAATTCGCGGCTACATTTGCGATTCGGCGGAGCTGGTGAACCGCGCGCTGGACGAAGGGAAGTCGGTGCTGTTCGAGGGTGCGCAGGGAACGATGCTGGATATCGACCACGGAACATATCCGTACGTGACAAGCTCGAGCGCGATTTCCGGCGGCGCGACAACCGGGGCGGGTGTGCCTCCCACGAAGATCAAAAACGTACTGGGAATTTCAAAGGCGTACACGACGCGGGTGGGCGGCGGACCGTTTCCGACGGAGATGCCGGACCTGGACGCGGAAGACATCCGGCGGCGCGGAAAAGAGTTTGGCGCAGTGACGGGTCGTCCGCGGCGGTGCGGGTGGCTAGACCTGGCGGTGCTGCGCTATGCCAAGATGATCAACGGAATCGATTCGCTGGTGGTGACGAAGCTGGACGTCTTCGATACGCAGCGGGAGATTCAGGTTTGCGTTGGGTACAAGTACAAGGGCAAGCCGATTACGGAGATGCCGGCGCTATCCGAGGAGTACGAGCACGTCACGCCGGAGTATAAGACGCTGCCGGGCTGGAACTCCGACACTTATGGGGTGAAGGATGCGGCGAAGTTGCCGAAGGCGGCGGTCGATTACTTGAAGTTCATCGGCGATTTTCTGCAGGTGGAAATCGGGATGATTTCGACAGGACCGGAACGCGACGCGACGATTATTCCGGCCGGGACGCTGCTGGCGAAGTGGCTGTAGGGTGAACCGTGACTCGTGACCCCGACTGGCCATATGGTTCAGACAAAAGTTCGATTGGAGCAGGAAGTCCGTCGAATGGTGATGTACGAACTGGCGCATCTAAGAGCGAGGAGCGGGCACTCGGGGAAAGAACGGGTCTAAAGACCCGCCGCCACGGGGAGCAGAAGACCCACTTCTTGCTTTGCAAGAATGGGGCACCGCAATTTTCTCCAAGCTGGGCGTTTTCCGTTAAGCTTTAGCGATGCTCTCGTATCGGGAAGCGCGCGAAATTGTTGTCAAACGGCTGCAGGCAATTCCGCGGACGGTTGAGACGGAGACGGTGCCGCTGCGGCAATCGCTGGGTCGATTTCTGGCGCGCGACATAAAGAGCGATCGCGACTATCCTCCCTTTGACCGATCGATTCGTGATGGCTATGCGGTGCGGGCCGCGGATACGGGTGTGGGCGTAAAGCTGAAGTGCATTGGCGAGTTGAAGGCGGGCGATACGCCGTCGGTGGAGGTTACGGAAGGTACCTGCGTGGAGATCATGACGGGCGCGGCGGTTCCGGCCGGGGCGGACGCGGTGGTGATGGTGGAGCACGTTCGCCTGGAGGATAGTTCGCAAGAGCGCACGAGGCACGGCCAGAAGGGGTGCGAAGGCGCGATGGTGACGCTCGATCGAGCGGTGCCAGCAGGGCGGCACGTGGTTCGGCGAGGAAGCGAGGCGGCGGCTGGGCAGACGGTACTTACTGCGGGGAGACGCGTTGGATTCGCGACGGTGGCGTGGGCGGCGCAGGTTGGAGCAGCGAGCTTGGTGGTTGCGCGAAAACCGCGCGTGGCGGTGCTGACCACCGGTGACGAGCTGGTGGAAATCCACGAGGTGCCAGGACCATTTCAGATTCGGAACAGCAACGCGGAGTCGATTGCGGCGCAGGTGACGTTGCAGCTTGCGGAGGCGGTGGTTCTGGGCAATGCCAAGGACTCGAAGGACGCGCTGCGGGCGAAAGTTCTGAAGGGGCTGGAAGCGGACATGCTGATTTTGTCGGGCGGCGTGTCGATGGGAAAGTACGATCTGGTGGAGCCGGTGCTGCGCGAACTGGGCGCGGAGATTGTGTTTGATGCGGTGGCGATTCGTCCGGGGAAGCCGACGGTGCTTGCGATTTGCCAAGGGAAGCCGGTGTTTGGGCTGCCGGGGAATCCGGTGTCCACGATGGTGACGTTTGATTTGTTTGTGCCGCCGGCACTGGACATTCTGGCGGGAGCGGACGAGCCAATGGCGCTGCCGTTTACGGATGCGATTTTGACGGAGGCGATTACGGAGAAGCCTGGGCTGACGCATTTTCTTCCGGCCAAGCAAATGTGGCCGGGATCGACGCCGCGGGTAACGCCGGTTGTTTGGCAAGGGTCAGGTGACGTTGCGGCCATGACCCGGGCAAATTGTCTTTTGGTTGTGCCAGCGGAGCGCGAGAGGATAGAAGCCGGAGAACGGGTGCAGGTTTTGCCGGGAGGATTGTGGTAGTGGCGCCCTCGAGCAGCCGGTAAAGCAGATTCCTCGCTTCGCTCGGATTGACAAATTGATGAATATGTCCAAATTTTCGCACTACGACAAACGCGGCAAGGCGAGCATGGTGGACGTGTCGGCGAAGGCGGTGACGGTGCGGAGCGCGGCGGCGCAGGCGTTTGTGAAGATGTCGCCGAAGGTGATCGCGGCAGTGAGGAAGCTGAAGAATCCGAAGGGCGATCCGCTCGAAGTGGCGCGAATCGCGGGAATTTCGGCGGCCAAGCGGACGGCCGAGTGGATACCTCTTTGTCATCCACTGCCGCTGACGCACATTGCTGTGCACCCGCGCGTGTGCAAAAATGGCGTGGAGATTCGAACGGAAGTGACCGCCGCCGCCCAGACCGGCGTCGAAATGGAAGCGCTTGTCGCCGCCGCTGCCGCCGCCCTTACGGTCTACGACATGTGCAAAGCACTCGATAAAGGGATGGAAATTCAGGAGCTTTTTCTGTTGGAGAAAACCGGCGGAAAGAGCGGCGATTTTCATCGTCAGGCAAAGATTCGCAAAGGCCCGGCGGGCCGAAAGGGAAGTGCTCGCTCCGCGAAACGTTCATGACTGCTGCAGCTGCAAAATCGGTTCGTTTGCTGGTCGCGGAGGATAATCCTCTGATTCGTGACCTTATTCAAAAGGGGCTCGAAACACATTGCGAAGTGATTCTTGCTCCGGATGGCGGAGATGCTCTGCTGAAGGTGATCGACGACCCGCCCGATGCGATTTTGTGCGACTACAAGATGCCTGGGTTGGACGGGCGGCAACTTTTTGAGAAATTGCGCGGCCGGGAATCGACGCGGCACATTCCGTTTTTGTTTATGGCGAGCCGCGCCGATATTGAAGAGCGGCTGCGGCCGTTGATGGATGGCGTGGAAGATTTTATTGCGAAACCGTTTTTGTTGAAGGATCTGGTGCGCATCACAAAAAAAGTTGTGGACCGCATACACCTGGAAAAATTGCAAAAGCGCGCTTCGCGGCCGGGAGTGATTCAGGGGCGGCTCGAAGAGATGAGCATGACCGACCTGATGCAATCGCTGGAGATGGGGCAGAAGTCGTGCAGGCTGGTGGTGCGGCACGATGGCGAGCAGGGCGAACTTTATTTTGCATCGGGGCAATGCCGTGACGCGAAAATTGGCGGCATTGAAGGCGACGACGCGGTTTACAAAGTTGTGCTGTGGACCGCGGGCGAGTTTGAGATTGATTTTAATGCGGCGAACGCTTCTTCGCGCACAACCACCACGCGTGGCACGACCGGTTTGCTGATGGAAGCGATGCGCATCATGGACGAAAACAGCCGCGACACGGTGGAAGCGCCGAATTCGTAGTGCGGACTGAGTGTTCCAGAAAAAATTCAACCGATGAACGTAGCGGTCATCACGATTAGCGATACGGTCGCGCGCGGCGAACGGGCGGACGCGTCCGGGCCGGCGGTGGTTGCACGATGCGCGGAGTTGAGGTGGAGCGTGGTGGCGACGGAGATTTTACCGGACGATACGGCGAAGATTCAGGCAGCGTTGAAGCGGCTTTCGGAAGCGGACTTGATTTTGACTACTGGTGGCACTGGAGTTGGGCCGCGCGACGTGACTCCTGAAGCGACGCTGGCGATTGCGGAGCGGCTCGTGCCAGGATTCAGCGAAGAGATGCGGCGTAAGGGACTTGAGCAGACACCGAGAGCGATTCTTTCGCGCGGGCACGCGGCGATTCGCGGGACGACGTTGATTCTGAATTTGCCGGGGAGTCCGAAGGGAGCCGTGCAATCTCTAGATGCGGTTGCGGCGTTGTTGCCGCACGCGGTCGAAGTGATTCACGGCGCGCGGCACGATTAGTTTTTCGAAGTGGGTCACATCTATCGTGACCTAAACCGGCTGAGCAGTTTCGACGGTTCGCGGCTGTCGCGAAGTAGCTTCCGAATCGTCAGCGCGCAAACTCATTTTGTAGTGCAAACGAAGAATCGTCAGCCCCACGAAGGAAATTTTGTGGTCGGTGCGCAGGACGTTTTCGTCATCAACGTAAACGTGAAAGTGTTCGTGAAGCGAACGAAAATTGCGTACGCGCCAGTGATCGGGACCGGATTCGACAAGGCGATAAAATCCCGATTTTCCAAAAGCAGAGCCCGAGGAGTCCAATCCGAAAGAACCATCGGTATTCGCAAAAGGACGCAAATATACATTCGCACTTCCACGGCACGGAAAGCAGACTTTCACGCAGGGGTCCTGTTCGCCGGGAACGTGAATCGTGGAATAAACTCCGGCATAGATAACGCGCCCTGAGGATTTCAGTCGGCGAAGCCATCCTGTGTAACGCAACTTGCCGGAGCCAGGCTCGATTAGCTGAATGACTTCGCTGGCCATGCCTTTTGCGACTTCGAGTGAGGAAATTGGGAAATTCAGCTGATCCATCCTGCGGCTGAGAAACTCGACGAGAATCCAGAGAAAAAAACGGCCTACCAAATAGACTTCGCTCCAGACTTCCATTTGGTATTCGGCAGCGTGTTCGTAAAAATGGCGGATGCGCGGGTTGACTATGCCGGGATCAAATGAAGGCCCGCGCAGTACCTCGAAGTCGGGAATCAGGCCGGCGTGTTGCGAATCGCGCAGTTGAAGGTGCTCTTCTTGGGCGATGCGCTGGTACACGCCGGTGCCGATGAGTCCTGGTTTGCCGAGATAGCAATTTAGCCACGGCGCGTCGGTTTTGCGTATGCGTCGGCCGGTTATGCGCACCATGAGTTCAATGAGAATTTCCAGTAGCGCGCCGAGCGCGAAATAAATCGCTCCGCCGGAGCGCGAATCAGCTTGCGATTGGGAATGCGCCGTCGACTCCACCACGATGAAGCTAGTATCTCACTCGTTACGGAACCTGCGTCTGAAGGACCCTAGATTGTGCTTCGCAGGTCACTGCGCTTTCGAACACCGCTAGCGGGGGACGATGGGCAGAACGATTTTAGATGCGTGGTCTTTGTCGTTGTAGATGCGGATGTGTCCGGCTTGCATCGCGGACGAAATGATCTCGGATTTCCCGGTCTGCAGATTGCGCGAGAAGTGCGGGAAGAAGGCGCCGGAAACCTGAACACGAATTTTGTGGCCGACCTGGAAGACGTTGGACGTGAGAAGGCGATCGAGGTCGAGACGATAGATTTCTCCCGGCGCCAGAAGATCGGGTTTCAGCGAAGCATTCCGATAGCTAGCGCGGAGGACATCGAGGCCCGGGCTCATCAGGTTGTAGGCAGTGCCGTCCGGTGCGACGTCCAGAATGCGAACCCACAAGTCAAAATCACGGACGTCGGCCGAGACGTACATTTCGGCGCGGATCGGCCCGGTGACTTCGGTGTCGCTTACCATCGGCTCGCTATCGAAGAGCAGGACATCGTTTCTGCCCGCGAATGAGCGATAGTCGCGCGCACCGAATTCGGCGTAAGGATCGGAGACGGGATGAGCCGGGTTTGAAGTGAACTCGGTGTAGTGGTCGCATTTGACGCACAGGCCGGATTCAAGCGAGTGCGTCAGCGGATCGAATTTGGCAACTGAGGAAAGAAAGAGCGTTTGAGGTTTGGCACGCTCGAGCGGCCATTCTTTTTCGTCGCGCCACTTGTTGTCGCCCATCACGAAAATGCGGACTGGTTTCTCTCCTTCGACGCCGTTGTCGATGCCTTTCAGGTAGTGGTCCATCCAGCGGAGGATAATTTCGTCATAGTCCACTGCCGCTGATTCGCCGAATTCGCGCTCGCCGGCTTTCGAGCGCGCGAGTTCGCCGTGGGTCCATGCGCCGATGATGGTTGCGGTGCGTTTTTCTTTGTCGCTCTGACGCGCGGCGAGCAGGCCGTTGAAGTTCGTGGTCGCGCCGTCTGGCCCGTAGGCTTCGTCGTACCAGCCGGAGATATTCAGCACGGCCGCATGCACTTGATCGTATTTTCCCGGTAGTTCTGCCCAATTCCACCAGGGATCGGCCGGCGGATGTGCGAGCCATTCGTAGTAAAACGGAGCGACCTGTTTCAGGTCCGGCAAATCGGCCACAGGAAGAAAATTCTGCAGGCGGTCGTGCTCGGCCCTCCACGCGGCTCGGACTTCCTTGCCGGTGGATGGTCCGGGCAAATTTTTGCGGCGGCGAGCATCGGGTGCGATGTTGAAAAATATCCAGTCGAGCCACGAACCATCGAACACGCCGCCGGAGTAAAAGAAATTGCGCGGCGTCGAAAAAGTCATCGCCGGAATCATGGCCTTGAGATGCGGAGGATTCTCGACCGCGGCCAGCCACTGCACCGCGCCAGGGTACGACAAGCCGAATGTGCCGACGATTCCGTTGGACCAAGATTGCGCGGCAGCCCACTCGATCGTGTCGTAGCCGTCATGGCCTTCGTTCTGATAGGGCGAGAAATCGCCGCCGGACGCGTAGCGCCCACGCACATCCTGAATGACGACGGCGTAACCGCGCGCGACGGCCTTATCGAAAGTGCTCCACTCGCGAGGAGCACCCTCTTTACCATAGGGCGTGCGATAAACCAGAACGGGGAATTTGCCGTTTTCGGATGGAAGCAGAACATTTGCGCGAAGGACGACTCCATCGCGCATCTTTACCGCAACGTCTTTTTTTAGGAGGTATTGAGCAGGTGGTGTTTTCGTTGATTTGCCGTCAGGCGATTGCGCCTGCCAGCTGGCCAGCACGGCTGATACGGCGACAAAGAGGGAAGCGATTGTTCGCATGTCGGCGGAATTTTATCGCACACTCTGCCGGGTACAGTGCCGGAGTCAAAGTAATCTCAGGCTGCGGACTTGATCGAAGCTATCGATCGAAGCTAACTACGCGCCATGCGTTTCGCGAAAGGCCTGCAAACATTTTTGCGCAGTTTCGAGTTCGGAGAAGCGGCTGCCTTCCTGCTCGACCAGGTAGTACTCAATACCGCCGCCATGTTCGGCCGCTTCGAACAGTTTTTTCCACGGCGCGACGCCTTCGCCAAATAAAACTGTGTAGGCTTTGCCCGCCTCGGGCGACCACTCCTTGCAATGCATGGACTTGATCCGCCCCGGATTTGCCTTGATCCACGCTACAGGATCCGCGGCCGCTGAGAGGCACGTGCCGACATCCAGTTGCAACATCACCGTCGGCTTGGTGTTTTTCGCCAAGATTTCCATCGGCATTACGCCGTCCTTGGCCACGAACTCCGTCTGGTGATTGTGATAGCCCACTCCCAATTTGTCGGCGGCTACTTTGTCAGCCGCGGCGTTCAATGTGTCCGCGACGGCGCGCCAGCCGTCCGCGCCAGACACCTCGTGCGAGCTGGCCATCACAATGTATTTGCTGCCGAGAACCAGGTTTATTTCCCGCGCGTGTTCTAATTTGTCGCCGCTAAAATACGAACTGTCGTTGTGAGTTGAGAAGCAACGAATCCCCAAATCGTCCAGCAACTTCCGCATATTTTTTGCCTGCGGCCCAGTCCACTCAAAATACGGCGCGTAGAATTCCAATCCTTGATAGCCCATGGCCGCAACGGCCCGCACTGTACCTTCGGGGTCTTTCCCTAGCGCGTTTCGCACCGAATACATTTCCAGCCCTACCGGGATTGCGCTCGCCGCTTCCGTTCTCAGCGCGCCGGGCAAGTGCAAAGCTCCGGCGGCGAGTGCCCCAGCCGCCACAAACTTTCGCCGGGTCCAGACATTAATTCGATTTGATGTTTTCATAAGGAAATTGTCGCCGGGCATTATGAAAGTGTTCGACTAGTCTTTGTCCAGATACTCGCCCGGAACATCATCCGCCGCTACCTCGTGCGTATGGACTTCGCCTTCCTCGTCGTCATCCGCGTCCTGCACGCCCTTGATCACTTCGGCCTCGAACGAATTACCTTCCTCCAATAATTCGTCGACACTCTCAGAGTCGGCCCCGCCGCGATTTGACAAGCCCTGCAAATCGCCGGACTGCCCGCCGGAACGCGCACCCAGTCCTGCCGGTTCGAAGCGCACTGTCTCCACGTCTTCGCTCTTTCCGCGCAGACGTTTTATCGGCGCAGTCGCCGCCCGTCCGCCAGTGCGTTTCCTTGCCGCAACTTTCGAAATTGCCGAACTGCTCTTCGCCGCCACCTTCTTCAGGGGTTTTTTGGGAGCAGCTTTCTTAGCCGCCTTTTTCTTTGCAACTTTCTTCTTGGTTGGCTTCTTGCTCGCAAGCTTCTTCTTGGTTTTCTTTTTGGGTGCCATACGCGGAGTGTATCACTACTTTCTGGTTCGCCATGTCAAAGCCGTGCGCCACGTATCGGTCGAACCGCTCTGCAAAAGAAAGGGCGCATTGGCCATGAGCCTTTGCGCCGTCATCAATCGAGCCGCGAAAGGTTCACTCTCTCGATTCGATCTGAAGAAAACTAGTCCTCGCTAGATTTACCGCCAATACGGTGTTTCCCCTAAATCTGTTGTCTGGATCCTGCAGAGCGGCACACTGATTCGCTCGGATTCCAAGTGACCGGCGCTTGGCGCAACTCACTTAGCCACCCGAATTGCCTTGGCATGCGACTTCGCGGCTTAGAGCCTGAAAGATTGATTTGGCCGCACGTAGCGGCCATAATCTCAACCAACATGGCTCTCAAACTTTCCGACAAAAAACTCGCCGTACTTGGCGCCGGCAAACTCGGTGGCATTCTGCTTCGGGCTTATCTGAAGCAGCGCCTGTTTTCTCCAAAGCGCGTCACCGCCACCGTCAAGCACGGCGAGAAGGCGCTTTCGCTCGGCAAGGAACTCGGTGTATTCGTCACCAACGACAATCGCAAAGCGGTCAAAGGCGCGGACATTATCGTCCTCGGCGTAAAGCCGCAAGTAATCGCCGAAGTTCTTAAAGAAATCGCTCCCGAAGTCGGCGAAAAAACGCTGATCATCTCCGTCGCGGCTTCCGTTCCCACCAGCTACTTCGAACAGCACCTCGCTGCGGCCAGCGGCGGTGACTCGGCCAAGCGCGTTCCCGTTATTCGCGCCATGCCTAATACTCCCGCCGCCGTCGGCTGCGGCATGACTGGCATCTGTAAAGGCGCGCACGCCGGCGCCGAGCACCTGGAAATCGCGCGCGCCATGTTCGACGCTGTCGGTCGCACCGTGGTGGTTGACGAAAAAAACATGGACGCGGTCACAGGTCTCTCGGCTAGCGGCCCGGCATTTGCCTACATCATTCTTGAATCGCTCGCCGAAGCGGGCGTCAAAGTCGGTCTGCCGCGCGATGTTGCCACGCTTCTCGCCGCGCAAACCATGAAGGGCTCCGCCAGCGTGGTTCTTGAAACCGGCGATCATCCTGCGCTGCTCAAAGATTCCGTCACCACGCCCGCTGGCTGTACCATCGACGGCATTCTTGAACTCGAAGAAGGCAAACTTCGCGTCACGCTGATTAAAGCCGTCGTCAAAGCCACATCACGCGCCGGCGAACTGCAGTTTGAAAAGTAGGTTTTCCTTATGCCCGACGATCCAATCCATTCACCCAAGCTGGGCAAGTCGCAAAAAATGGTCCGCGACATGACCAAGGAATCGGCTCTAGCTATGGAGCTGCCTTTTACAATCGTCGGAGCGATCGTGCTGGCTGGATTTCTTGGCTATCTCGTGGACCGGTGGCTTCACACCTGGCCCTGGCTGACGATTATCGGCGGTGGTCTGGGATTCGTCGCAAGTATTCTCGACATCACACGTCGCTATCGCCCGCGCTAAGTGCCACGCGCGCCCAATGCTTGATCCCTCCCAAAATGCGAATGCAAAACTGCCCGGCGAGCATATTCTGAATAGAATTGCAGTATTGACCTTGGGAGTAGGATTCGTCAGTGCCGCAGTGGCCTTTGTGCTGCACCGAGCGGACTGGGCGAAAGGTCTTGCGGGCGGCGCGGTACTGGCGTGGCTCAACTTCCGCTGGTTGAGCCGCGGCATTCGAGCCATGGTAATCTCGGCAGTGGCTCGGGCACCGTTGGAAACGGAAGATCAGCAACCGGCGGTGGCCGAAACTCAAGTCGTCTCCGACACTGCCGCCCCTCTAGAAAGCAGTCGCCCGGCAACCGCAGATCTCCTGACGTTCTTGGCGATGATCTTCCGCTACGCTTTGGTCGCGCTCGGCGTGTATGTTATATTTATTTATCTGCACGTTCCCCTGATTAGCCTTGGGTTTGGATTGTGTGCGTTCGTGGTAGCGATCCTTGTAGCTAGTGTGTGGGAAGCCGTAAGGCCCGGACCATAAGGAGCCAGCCCGGAGAGGGCGCCAATCGCCGATGGTAGAACACTCAAGTCCCATCACTCATTTCGTGAATCATTATTTCGGCTGGATTGCGATGGCAATCCTGAATACCTTGCATCAGAAGCCGGAAAATCCCGAGTTGCCCATTCCGCAGCACATCGTCATGAGCATTCTGATGATTCTCTTGGTTACGTTAGTCGTAATCGTCCTCCGCCTGCGGCTATCTGTCGAGAAGCCAGGGGCACTGCAGCAGGCTGCCGAAGCGCTGCTGACAAATCCGATGAAGATCGGCATTCGGGATGTTCTGGACGACGCGGCCGGACACCATGCCCGCAGTTTTATTTATTTCGTAGGTTCGATCAGCCTGTTCGTGCTTTTTTCAAATTTGATGAGTTTGTTTCCCATCTTTTCCGCCCCGACCAGCGAGAAGACTGTGCCGTTGGCATGCGCTAGCCTTACGTTCATCTATTTCAACTATCAAGGGATTCGGCACGTCGGAGCAGCGCATTATTTCAAGAACTTCGCTGCCGGTACCCCTATCTGGATCGCTTGGCTGATTTTACCGTTAGAACTGATAAGCACTTGTGCGCGTGTCCTTTCCCTGACGGTTCGGTTGTACGCCAACATTTTTGCTAGTGACATGATTTACTTGATTTTCGTTAGCCTTCTTTCGGGTCTGGCTTCCTGGGGTTGGAGTAAGTCGCCCGTTATAGGCGTCGCGTTCGGAGTCTTCCCAGCGTTGATTCCTCTCGTTTTTATTGCGTTGCATTTGCTGGTGGCATTCATCCAGGCATTCATTTTCACGGCTCTTCCATCCGTCTATTTGGGATTGGCGACTTCGGAAGAGCATTGATCGGATTTGCCGGCGGAAGCGTAGGTGCCGGCAAGATGTCGCTTCAGTGTGAGACCGGCTGCACGGTGTCCGGGAACCACCTCCTGGCGGCAATCTCAAGGAGGACGTAATGAAGAAGTTGCGTATGTTGTTTACCGCGCTGGTTGCTGTAGCGCTTCTCGCGCCGGCGGCGTTTGCGCAGGGCGGAGAGGCAGCAGCAGCGGGCGGAGCGAGGGGTTTGCAGTGGCTTGCGGCGATTTTCGGCGTGGGTATCGCGGCCTTCGGCTGCGGTCTTGGCCAGGGTCGAATCGGTGCTGCGGCGCAGGA
Source organism: uncultured Acidobacteriota bacterium (assembly GCA_963781385.1). Classification (GTDB taxonomy): domain Bacteria; phylum Acidobacteriota; class Terriglobia; order Acidiferrales; family UBA7541; genus Acidiferrum. The sequence continues at coordinate 756,372 of CAWAFN010000003.1, forward strand.
GGGCATCGCGCGGAATCCTGGTGCGGCGAAAGGCATGTTTATTCCGATGATTTTGGCGCTGGCGTTTGTGGAAACCCTCGTACTTCTGACCTTCGTGACCGTTTTCATCATGAAGTAGTTAGATTTGCTGAGAATTGAATGGGTCGGAGGATTTTCCTCCGGCCTTTTTCTTTTTACAGAATTAATTGTGCGTTGCAGGATTTCGAGAGGAATGATGATTGTAGAAATTTCGAAACTTCGATCGTGGTTCCAGCTACTTCAGCCCGCCGATCAGCGTCTTTTCCAGCAGCAGCCGCAGAACCTGGTTCGGAAATAATCCGAAGTACACGGTGCCGATCGCGGAAATCGTCAGCACGATTGTTACGGGAATCGGAAAGCTCAGCGGTGCCGCACTGCTGGCTTCTTCGCTTGATTCACGCATGTACATCGCTACGATGACCTTCAGATAGTAGTACGCGCCAATCACGCTGTTCAGTGCCATCAGAATTGCCAACCAGATCAGCTTTGAATTGATCGCGGCTTTGAATACGTAAAATTTCCCAAAGAACCCGGCAGTCACCGGCAAGCCCAGCAGCGACAGCAGGAACAAGCTAAGCGCAGCAGCTGCCCAAGGATGCCGCTGCGAAAGCCCAGCGTAATCTTCCAGCGTCACGTACTTTTCGTCTTTTCCGCCCAATTGCGAAACGATCGTGAACGCGCCCACCTTCACCAGCGCATAACTCAATAGATAGAAGAGAATTGCTGCGTATGCAGGTACTCCGCCTAACGGCGCCACCGTATCGCCGGTGGACATTGTCGTGACCGCCGCAAAGGCCACCAGAATGTATCCCGCGTGTGCAATCGAGCTGTAAGCCAGCAGGCGCTTCACGTTGGTCTGCACCAGCGCGCCCAGATTGCCTGCGAACATCGTGAGTACAGCCAAAATCCAGAACGCCCAGAACCAGTAATGCGTCGCCGCTGGAACCGTCGCGAAAATCCGCAGCATCAGCGCGAACGTCGCGGCCTTTGGTCCGGCAGCAAACAGCGCAGTGACTGGCGTCGGCGCACCTTCATACACGTCCGGCGTCCAGATTTGGAATGGCGCAGCCGCAACCTTGAATCCGAGCCCGATCAGGATCAGCGCCAGTCCCAGCTTCAGTACGACGCTGTTTGGATCCGCGCCGCCCATTGCGTCGAGCATCGTGGTGCCGGTCGCTCCATAGACCAGAGCGATGCCATACAGGAAGAAGGCCGTTGCAAATGATCCCAGCAGAAAATACTTCAACGCCGATTCGCTCGACTTCAGCGTATCGCGCCGGTAGCCAGCAAGCACGTAGCTCGAAATCGAACTCATTTCCAGACCGATGAATGCGGTCAGCAATTCCTGTGCGGACGAAAGCACGCCCATGCCGGCTGTCGCAAACAGAATCAGCGCAAAAAACTCCGCGCCTTCGAGGTTCGCGCGAGTCAGATACGAAGTGGAGGCGAGGATTACCATCGCCGCGATTCCGCCTACCAGCAAATGAAAGAACACGCTGAACGTGTCCGACTGAATCAAGCCGAAGAATCCTGTTCCGCCGTGCTGCACGCCCCATAGTGTTGTCATTGCGCCCAGCGACGCCCCGACGAACGCCACCGCCGTCAGAAACATGCGGTTCTTGGTGAACGGCTGCAGCAACATCAGAAACACGCCGAACCCGCACCAGATGATTTCCGGCAGTACGCGGTGAAAATCTGCGGTAGGAGGAGCTGAGAAGTTCATTTACCGGTTGCCAGACCTTTCGACGATTACGGCATCGTGATTAACGGCGGGCGCCGACGCCTCCACCGCCCACTGCCGCTCCATGTTCTTGCGAATCGTTCTTGTGGCGTTGTCGGTGCGGTTCGTCAAAAATGCCGAACCAATGCCCATCCACAAGATAATGATCGACATCGTCGCCAGGATAAACCGCTCGCGCTCGCTGGCATCCGGCAGCGTTTTGTTCTTTTCTACCGTCACTTCGCCGAAGAATACCCGCTGGTAAGACCACAACAGGTAGCAAGCCGACAAGATCACGCCCGTCGCCGCCCATGCTGCCCACTGCCAGTGCACAATGTACGTGCCCAGCAGAATCAAATACTCGCCCACAAAGCCGTTCAACAAGGGAAGTCCCAGCGAAGCCAGTGCCGCGAACAAAAAGAATGCCGCGAATCTCGGCATCGGCGTCGCCAGCCCACCGAAGTCCTTGATCTCGAAGGTATGCCGCCGGTCGTACAACATCCCGACTAGCAGAAACAACGCGCCGGTCGAAATACCATGCGCCAGCATCTGGTAAATCGCGCCCTGCATTCCAATCGTCGTGAACGAGAAAATCCCCAGCACCACAAAGCCCAAGTGGCTCACCGACGAATACGCAACCAGCTTCTTTAAGTTTGGCTGCACCATCGCTACCAGTGCGCCGTAAATAATTCCGATAATCGCCAGTGTCGCCACGTAGGGCGCTGCTTGGTGCGATGCATGCGGAAACAACGGCAAGCAGAATCGCATCATGCCGTACGTGCCCATTTTCAACAGCACACCCGCCAGAATCACGGAGCCGGCCGTTGGCGCTTCCACGTGCGCATCCGGAAGCCATGTATGAAGGGGAAAAAGCGGCACCTTGATCGCGAAGGCCACGAAAAACGCTAGAAAGAGAAGTAGTTCATTGCGTGCGACGATTCCGGAGGTGGCACCCAAGAGATTTGGGTTTTTGATGAGTGCATCCTGAATAGCGGTCAGGTCAAAAGTTCCAGTTACGTTGTACAGCCAGATGATTCCGACCAGCATCAGGATCGATCCGGCCATCGTGTACAACACGAATTTCACCGCGGCATAAATTCGCCGGTCGTGTCCCCAGATGCCGATCAGCAACGCCATCGGAATCAGCATGATTTCCCAGAACAGGAAGAAGAGAAACAGATCGAGCGAGAGGAAAACACCGATGATGCCAACCTCCAGCATCAGCAGCGTTACGAAAAATTCTTTCACTCGGTGATGCACGCTGTTCCATGACGCCAGAATCGAAATCGGCGTCAGAAATGCCGTGAGGATCACCAGGAACACGCTCAGTCCGTCCACTCCCATGTGGTAGTGAATTGGCGGCGAAGTAATCCACGGAATGTTCAGTACCAGCCGGTACCCGGAAGAACTCGCTGGCACTGCGCCAATCAGCAGCAGCGAAAGTAAAAATTCGAACGTGCCGACTACCAGCGCCATGCGGCGAATCCAGACATGATCGTCTGCGCGCAAAATCAGCAGTGCCAGTGCGCCGAGCGCCGGAAAGAATGTCAAAACGGTAAGCAGGTGTGCGCCCGGCGTCATTTGCCCACCATTCCCAAAGCCGCTCCAATGCTCGGCCAGAAGACAATCACAATCACCGCCAGCGCTCCTACCACCACCCACACCGCATAACTGCGCGTATTTCCGGATTGGGTTTGCCTAACGGTGTTGCCAACTTCCGCGGCCCCGTGCGCAATTCCATTTACCGTGCCGTCAATCGCCTCCACATCCACGATCCGCCACAGCACACGATCGGAAACCCAAACCAGCGGCCGCACAATCGCCGCCGCGTAAAACTCGTCCACGTAATATTTGTTGTACAGCGTGTTGTAGACGCCGCGCATGGACTTCGCAATCTGTTCCGGCTTCCCCGGTTGCCTCAGGTAGAGCCAGAGCGCAATTAAGAAGCCGGCGGTGGCGGTGAGCACTGCGACGCCGGCTAGCGCAAGTTCCAGAGTATGTGCGGCGGCTTCGCTGAGCGCACCTTCCGCCTCACCGTGCCCGCCAAATATCGGAGCTAGGAAATTCGCGAAGTGGTCGGCACCGCCGAAGAAAGAGGGAAGCGCGAACCACCCGCCGAAGATCGACAGCACCGCAAGAATGACCAACGGGCCAAGCATGCTCCATGGCGATTCGTGCACATGAACGTGATGTTCGTCGTATCTTTGTTTGCCGAAAAAGGTAAGAAAAATCAGCCGGAACATGTAGAAGGAAGTGAGTAGAGCAGTGAGCAATCCGATGGCGTACAAAACGTATCCGCCGTTGCCCTTGCCGTGATCCACGGTAAAGGCTGCGAAGAGAATGGCGTCCTTTGAGAAGAAGCCGGCGAAAAGCGGCGCGCCGGCAATCGCTAGCGTGGCAATCAACATCGTCCAATACGTCACTTTGATCTTCGAGCTGAGCCCGCCCATCTTTCGCAGGTCCTGCTCGCCGCCCATCGCGTGTATCACCGAGCCTGCCGCAAGGAACAGCAGCGCTTTGAAGAACGCGTGCGTCATCAGGTGGAAAATACCGGCGCCAAATGCGCCCACTCCGCACGCCAGGAACATGTAGCCCAACTGGCTGACCGTCGAGTACGCCAAAACTTTCTTGATGTCCGTTTGTACCAACCCGATCGTCGCCGCGAACAGCGCCGTCGCGCATCCGATCGTCGCCACCACCACCAGCGCCGTTTCCGAATGCTCAAAGAGCAGATGCGAGCGTGCCACAACATAAACGCCCGCCGTCACCATGGTCGCCGCGTGAATCAACGCGCTGACCGGTGTCGGGCCTTCCATCGCGTCCGGCAGCCAAACATACAGAGGAAGCTGCGCCGACTTTCCGCATGCGCCGGTGAACAGCAGCAAACTCGCCACTGTCATGGTCCCGAAAACTCCCCAGCCTTCTACCGGCAAGTTCGCGTCATGCACTTTTTGAAACAATGTGTTGAAGTCCAGCGAGCCAAATGTCCGGAACAGCAAAAACATTCCCAGCATGAAGCCGAAATCGCCAATCCGGTTGACGATAAACGCCTTTTTCCCCGCATCCGACGCCGACTTTTTCAGGAAATAAAACCCGATTAGCAGGTAGCTCGCGAGTCCGACGCCCTCCCACCCGACGAACAGCAAAACATAGTTGGCGGCCAGCACCAGAATCAGCATGAAGAACATGAACAAATTCAGGTACGCGAAGAACCGGTAATACCCGCCTTCATGCGACATGTAACCGGTCGAATAGATGTGAATCAGAAATCCGACGCCCGTTACCACCAGCACCATGACCACGGTAAGCTGGTCCATCCGCAAATCGAATCCCGCACGGAAATCCCCGGCAACGATCCAGTCGAAGAAAGGCTTCTCGAAAGCCTTGTGGTTTATGGCGTAGTAGTCAAGGAATTCACGAACGGCTTCGAGCGCCGCCGCAAACGACAATCCCGTCGCCGTCAGCGCCACCGTGTTCACAACTTTGTTGGAAAATTTCAGTCCAAAAAATCCATTGATGGCCGCACCAAGCAATGGCAGCAGCGGCACAATCCACAGATTTTCGAGTATGGGTCCGGATGTAGGCATTAGAGTTTGAGCAGATCCGCGCGCTCGACGTTCAATGACCGCCGGTTCCGCGCCGTAAGAATGATGATTCCAAGTCCCACCGCCGCTTCCGCTGCGGCCACGATAATCACGAACAGCACAAAAACCTGTCCGTCGAGTTTTCCCTTGGCTTGGCTGAACGCCACAAACGCCAGGTTCACCGCGTTGAGCATCAACTCGATCGACATGAAAATCGTGATGATGTTGCGCTTTACCACGAACGCTACTGCGCCTAATCCAAACAGCACCGCGCTCAGGATCAAATAATATTGCGTCGGGACCATCTCAGCTCTTCTCCCGTTGCGCAAGCACCAGCGCGCCCATGATCGCCACCAAAATCAGGAACGACGTCAACTCGAACGGGTACACAAAGTTGTAAAACAGGAGTTTCGAAAGGTCGGAAGTATTCGCCAAAGCGTCCGGATTCGCTGCGTTCACTACCACGCTGTCGCGATGAACCATCGCCGCCGCCAACAATCCAGTTAAGGCCAACGCCAGCGGCAATCCGGCAAACTTCGCCAGCTTCGAAAAATTTGTATGCTCTTCCTCGGCCGCGTTCAGCAGCATGATCACAAAGATGAACAGCACCATGATCGCGCCGCCGTACACGATGATCTGCACCGCCGCCACAAACTCCGCGCCCAGCAACAGGTAAAGCCCGGCCAGCGAAACCATCACCACGATCAGCGAAAGCGCGCTGTGAATCGGATGCTTCTGCAAGATTAGGCTCACCGCGCCAATCACCGACAGCGCCGCAAGCACAATGAATACCGCCAGCGGAGCGCTCATTTCACGCTCCGGAACAGCGCAAATCCCGCCGTGACAATCACGTTTGCAATCGAAACCGGCAGCAGCAGCTTCCAGCCAATATTCATCAACTGGTCGTAACGGAAGCGGGGGAGAGTTCCGCGCGCCCAAACATAAAAGAACAGGAACGCAAAAATTTTCGCCAGCAGCCAGAACGGCCCCTGAATGTATTCGTTCGCGGTGTGCAGCGGCTCAATCCAGATTCCAGCCAACAGTAGCGCGCCAAGTCCCGCGATCGCCGCTCCGACTCCCGGCAATACCAGCCGTCCGAAAATCGTTTCGTACTTCAGTCCATCAAAAATCACGAATAGTCCAAACGGAATGAGGATGAGGCTAGGCAAATAGTGCGTGAAATTCCAGAACGGTGTAGAAGGAAGCGGTGACGTCCAGCCGCCAAAAAACAGAATCGCGCAGAGAGCCGACACCGTGATCATGCTGGTGTATTCCGCGATGAAAAACATCGCAAACTTGAAACTTGAATACTCAGTGTGGAATCCCGCGACAAGTTCAGATTCTGCTTCCGGCAAATCGAACGGCACGCGGTTGGTTTCAGCGATTGCCGAAATAAAGAAGCACAGAAATCCGGCGATCTGCGGAATGCCGCCGTGGAAGCTGATGATGTTCCACGCAGGGAAAATGCCAAAAATTGTTCTGCCGCTCTGCGCCTCAATAATCTCTGTCAAACTAAAACTGTTCGCCATCAGCAACACGCCCACCACCGACATCGTCAGCGAAAGTTCGTAGCTGATCATCTGCGCCGAGCTGCGCAGCCCGCCCAGCAGCGGGTACTTGCTGTTTGAAGCCCAGCCGGCCAGCGCCACGCCGTACACGCTCAAGGCTGTAATCGAAAACAGCACCAGCAGCCCGATCTGCGGATTGGTGATCCACAAATTGATCTCATGCCCGAAAAACTTAAATGGCAGCGGATTCGGCCCGAAGGGAATCACTGCCAGCGAAGCCAGCGACAACGTCAACGCCAGAAATGGCGCCAAAGTGTAAACGAATTTGTCCACGCCAGCCGGCGTCGAATCTTCCTTGAACAGAAACTTCATCCCGTCCGCAGCCGGTTGCAGCAATCCGTGAGGACCCACGCGGTGCGGACCCACGCGCGATTGCATCAGCGCCACCACTTTGCGTTCGAACCACGTCAAGTACGCATTCACCGTCAACACGATGAACAGCAGCAATGCGATCTTGATTATCGTCAAGACCCAAAAGCCGTAAGGCGACGTCAGAAATGAGGTTACGGCATTCACGATTTGGCCTGCGCCTCCGGAACGGATTCAATCGTCGTCAAGAATTTGCTTAGCGTGCCGCTGGTAAACAATGTGTCGTTCGCGCTGCGAATCAATCCCACCGGAACGTCATACGCCGGGGCCCCGCTGCGGCGCACTTCCACTTGCGCAGATTCCGCGCCGCCCTTCAGCAAATCCGCCAATGCCAGATCGTAGCCCGGCACTGCTTTGCGAATTTCTTCGAACACCGCGGACGGATTCTTGTAGTGGAACGCCTTCCCCAGCCCCTGCTTCTCGAGTTGGTGTGACAAGATCCGCAGCAAATCAAAATCCGTCCGCGGTCCCATCACTTCTGCGGCCTTGTGCAGCAATTGCACTTCGCCGGAAGTATTCGTCACCGTTCCATCTTTTTCATACGCCGACGCAGCCGGAAAAATAATGTCGGCCTGCTTTGCCGTTTCCGTCATGAAAAGTTCGTGCACGATCAGCAGTTCTGCTTTTCCGCGCCCGTAACCAAGCGTCCCGTAATGCGCCAATGGATTCGCGCCCACCACATACAGCGCCTTCAATTTTCCGCTCTGCGCGGCTTCCACCATCTGCGGTGCGGTCATACCGGTCTTGGCGGTCTTCGCGTAGCCTGGCCCGCGATCCGGCAGAATTCCCATATCCGCCGCGCCGCGCGAGTTCGCATAGTCGCCAAGCGCCATGTAGCGAACTTTGCCGTGCAGCTTCGAGCCGAATCCGACCAAGTCCGCAATCGATGCGCCCGTCAGCTCCGCACCAAAAACAATCGCCACATCCGGATGTGCGTCGAGCGCTGCCTTCATCTGGGTAAGTTGTTCGACCAGAGCTGGACCCAGCGCGCTTTCGTTGTGCAACCAACGCACCGCGCCGGCTTCCTGGCCCTTGGCGATCTCGATGAACTGTTCCGCTTTGCGCTCCAGCTTGATCTCTTCGGAATTAATCACGAAGAGTTTCAGATTGTGATGCCGAACTCCCGCGCGAATCTGCCAGGCCACCAGCGGATTCTGATTGGTCGGATCATTTCCAATCAGCAGCACCGCCGACGATTTGTAAAGCTGCTCCATCGTGAGCAACGAATCCTTGGCATTGTCCCCAAGCCCGGCGATCAACCCGGTGTAATCCGCTGTGCGGTGGTGATCGATGTTTGCGGTGCGGAAAGTCTCCCGAGCCAGTTTCTGCAGCAGAAAGTTTTCCTCGTTCGAAGTTCGGTTCGACCCGATAAATCCGATCGCGTCCGCGCCGTCGCGGTCGTGAATCGCCTTCAGCTTGGTGGCAGCAGCCTGCGCAGCCTCTTCCCAGGAAACTGGGAACAGCTTGTCGCCTTTTCGCACCATCGGCTGTTTGATGCGGTCCGGATGCTTCGTAAAGTCGAACCCGAAGCGGCCTTTCACGCACAGAAAATCGCCATTGATGCCGCTCATGTCGCGATTGTTTGCGCGCAAGATTTCGTGATTGCGAACACTCAACGTTGTCTTGCAGCCGTTCGAACAGTGCGCGCAGACCGTCGAAACATATTCCATCTCCCACGGCCGCGTCTTGTACCGGTAAGTTCCACTGGTCAGCGCACCCACCGGACAAATGTCGATGCACATCCCGCATTCTTCGCACTCCAGGTGATCCCCGCCGTTCGGAATGATCACGCTGTTTGCGCCGCGCATGCCCACTCCCAGCGCTTTCACGTCCATGCCCTCATCGCAAACGCGCACGCAGCGGAAGCACAAAATGCAGCGCGGAGCGTCGTAATAAACGATTTCCGACCACTTTTCTTCCGGCCGGTGAATTTTTTCTTCCACGAAGCGGCTGGTATCCGCGCCGTAGCGGAAAACCATATCCTGCAACTCGCATTCGCCGCCCTTATCGCAAACCGGGCAATCGAGCGGATGGTTCGTCAGTAAAAATTCCAGCACGCCTTTGCGCGCCTGCTTGATCTGAGCCGTATCCGTGCGCACCACCATGCCTTCGCCGGCCACCAGCGTGCAAGCCGTCTGCAGCTTGGGCATTTTTTCTACTTCCACCAGGCACATCCGGCAGGCAGCCTGCAGCGACAGTCCGGGGTAATAGCAAAACGAAGGGACTTCCGTCGCAATCTGCTTCGCCGCATCAATCACCAGCGTTCCCGCGGGAACCCTTACTTCGCGGTCGTTGATCTTAAACGTGACCAGTTTTTGTTCGGCCATAATCCCTATCGAGCACCCAAAAGCGCTTCGGTATTCTTGTACGCGCAGCGCCCGTTCAGATGATCCTCAAACTCGCTGCGGAATTTCTGCACGATGCTGATGGTCGGCATCGCTGCGGCGTCTCCGAGTGGGCAGAACGTCCGGCCCAGCATGTTCTTGGAGAGTTCCGCAATCAGGTCGATGTCTTCACTGCGTCCCAGTCCGGCATGGAATCTTTCCAGCATTTTGCGCAGCCACGTCGTGCCTTCGCGACAGGGAATGCACCATCCACACGATTCGTGCGCGTAAAAATGCATGATCCGGCGCGCCATGTCCACCATGCAGGTGTCTTCGTCCATGACCACCATGCCGCCCGAACCCATCATGCTTCCGGCTTTGGCCACCGTGTCGTAATCCATGGCCAGATCGATTTCGTCCGCCGTCATCAAGGGGCATGAACTGCCGCCAGGAATCACCGCTTTCAATTTCTTTCCGTTCGGAATGCCGCCCGCCATCTCGTAGATGAACTTCTTCATGTTCATTCCCAGCGGAATTTCGTAGATGCCGGGTTTATTGATGTGGCCTGCCACGCATAGCAGCCGCGTTCCGCCATTTTTCGGAGTCCCCCGGTTCGCGTACGCTTCTCCGCCTTCCAGAATAATCGACGGCACCGCGCTCAACGTTTCTACGTTATTGATCACGGTCGGGCAGCCATACAGGCCCACAACCGCAGGGAAGGGAGGCTTGATGCGGGGATAACCCCGCTTGCCTTCGAGCGATTCCATCAACGCCGACTCTTCTCCGCACTCGTACGCTCCCGCGCCGGTGTGAATCAACAAGTCGTAATCGAATCCGCTGCCCAGAATATTCTTGCCCAGATAGCCGCGCTGGTAGGCTTCCGCAATCGCCTCGTCCACCAGGTCCAGCACGTAGCGGTATTCGCCGCGAATATAAATGAAGCCGCGATTCGCTCCGATGGCCCTTCCCGCAATGATCATTCCTTCAATCAATTGATGCGGATCCATTTCCATCAATGGACGGTCCTTGCAGGTTCCGGGCTCCGATTCGTCAGCGTTGCAAAGCACATATTTCGGTTTCGGATTGTCCTTCGGCACGAACGACCACTTCATGCCGGTCGGAAATCCAGCGCCGCCACGCCCGCGCAAACTCGACTTCTTCACTTCGTCGATAATCGCTTCCGGCGTCATCTGCTGCAGCGCCTTCTCCAGCGCTTGGTAGCCGCCGTGCTGCAGGTACACGTCAATCTTTCGCGAATCCTTGATTCCCCAGCGTGCGCTGATCAGTGGCGTCTCTTGCGGGTCGCGGGGATGTAGCGCCCCGGAAATTACCGGAACTGGCGCGGGCTTCTTGCCGGCATCCAAATCCTCAATAATGCGGTCGAAACTGGAAGGCGTCAGGTTTTCGTAAAAATCGTAATTCACCTGAATTGCGGGGGCCCCAGTGCACGCTCCGATGCATTCCACCTCTTCCAGCGAAAACATTCCGTCTTTGGTGGTCTCTTTGTGGCCGATTTCCAGGCGCTTTTTGGCTTGTGCCAGAATGTCGTAGCCACCGCGCAGCATGCATGCCACGTTCGTGCACACCTGCACGTGGTGCTTGCCCATCGGCTTGCGGTGCAGCATCGAATAATATTCCAAAGTCTCTTCAACTTGAACTGTCCGCAGTTCCAGCCGACGGGCGATTTCAGAAATCACTTCGTCGCTGATAAATCCAAACTCGTCCTGCGCGTACATCAACATCGGAATCAGCGCGCTGCGCTTTACCGGATACGCGTTCTGCAGCTTCTCGAACTTTGCCGCAAGTTGTGGAGACAGTTGAATGCTCATTGCCTTCCCAGTCTTCGCTCCCGTTTCCGTTCGTTGCTTTCTTCGTATGTTGCGGTTTCTTGCAGCCTAAAGCTGTATTTCCAAGAACAGCGCAATCTGAAATGGCTGCGTCTAGCGATCCACGTCACCCAATACAATGTCGATGGTGCCGATGCACGCCACCACGTCTGCCAATAGCTGCCCTTCAATAATTCGCGGCAGCGCTTGCAGATTTATGAACGACGGCGACCGGAAATGGCAGCGCAATGGCTTCGGCGAACCGTCGCTCGCGATATAGCAGCCTAGCTCGCCTCGCGGCGATTCAATCGCCACATACGCGTCGCCCGGAGGGGGCGAAAAACCTTCCGTGAAAATCTTGAAGTGGTAGATAAGCGCTTCCATCTCCGTCTTCATCTTTTCGCGGTCTGGCGGCACGATTCCCGGCGCTTCGGTGCGGACCGCGCCCGTGTCCGTAATCTTGGCCATCGCCTGCTCCACGATTTTCAGGCTTTCGCGAATTTCCGCCACCCGGACCATGTATCGTCCGTAGCAATCCGAATCCGTTCGCGTCGGAACTTCAAATTTGAATTCTTCGTAGCTCGAATAGGGAAATGCCCGGCGATTATCGTGCGCCAGTCCCGCCGCCCGCAGTGTCGGCCCGCTCATGCTGAACGCGATCGCATCCTCGAGCTTGATGACACCCACATTCTTCAATCGCGACATGCCAGATGCGGTTTTCCGTCAGCAGCGTTTCGTAATCGTCCACCCGGCTCGGCATCATCTTCAGGAACTTGCCGATCATTTCGCGCCAGCCCGCCGGCGGCTCTAGCGCCACTCCGCCGATGCGGATGTAGCTGGTCATCATGCGCTGTCCTGAGAAACGCTCAAAAATCTTCAGGATCTCTTCACGCTCGCGGAAACAGTACAGAAAAACTGACATCGCGCCCATGTCGATGGCATGCGTTCCCAGCCACACCAAGTGCGACGAAATCCGCTGCAGTTCCACCATCATCACGCGGATGTACTGCGCCCGCTTCGGAACTTCGAGGCCGAGCAGTTTTTCGACTGCCAGGCAATAAACGAGGTTGTTGCCGAGGGGATTCAGGTAATCCATGCGGTCGGTAAGCGTAATGGCCTGCGAATACGTCTTGTGCTCGCAGGATTTTTCAATCCCCGTGTGCAGATAGCCGAGGTCCGGAACCGCCTTCACCACCGTCTCGCCATCGAGCTCCAAAGCCACGCGCAGCACCCCATGCGTGGACGGGTGCTGCGGCCCCATATTCAGGACCATCGTCTTCATCGTGCCAGTGGCTGTTTCTACCGTAGTCATTATTCTTCTCTGCGAATGCTCAGCGTACTCTGCGCCTTTGCGTTGTCTTTTCCTCTTTACATCCTTACTTCATTGCTTCTTAAACCCCGGCAAAAACGTCGCCGGAACATCTCGAAAACCCTCGGTCGGATAGTCCCGCCGCAGCGGATATCCTTCCCAATCCTCAGGCAGCAAAATCCGCCGCAAGTCCGGATGCCCGTTAAACCGAATGCCCATCAAATCAAAAATCTCGCGCTCCAGCCAGCCCGCGCCCGGCCACACCGGAACCACCGAATCCACGGTCGGATCGCCGCCACTGACTCGCGTACTCAACCGAATCTTGCTTTTGTTCGGGATCGAAACCAGGTGATAGCTCACTTCAAATCGCGGCTCCACTGGAAGCGATCGAGCGGAGGTAGCGTCCGAAAGATAATTGAACTGCAGATTCGCTCCGGCAGTATTCCGCGGTCTCGCGCAGCAGTTCTCGCGGCACTACAATCGTCGTTTCCCCATGAAATTCAATGACTTCCGAGACTGCATTCGCGTTCCAGCCGCGAAGCTGTCTCGGCTACAACATCTAGCGTTTTGTCCGCCGCTCTCTGCCACGATTTTGTCCGATTTGCGCCGCCGGCTAGGTGTGCCAGTCCAGCGCGCCCTTTTTCCAAAGATAGAAATACCCAACCAGCAGGATCGCGATATAAATCATCATCTCAATGAATCCGTAGCAGCCCAGCGTGCGAAATACCACGCCCACGGATACAAAAAAATGGCTTCCACGTCAAAAAGAATGAAAATCATCGCTACCAGGTAAAATTTGACGGAAAAAGGCTCGCGCGCGTCGCCCGTCGGCTCCATGCCGCACTCGTAGGCTTGTAATTTGGCGCGATTGGGTCGCCTCCAGCCGATCAATACCGAAAGGGTAGTGATGAGCCCTGCCAGGATGGCGGCAACCAGCAGATGCAGGACCAGGGGAGCGTAGGTTTGTAGACCTGAATCACTCATAGGCGAAGCGGTATAATATCGAGGAGAAGGCGTTCGGTCAAATCGCACGATCGATTTCTTCGCGCGCGGTTTTGAAGCTTAGATTAGAAACTCTTCATTCAGAAAAGAAAGCCACGAATGCTGTTCGGTCACAATTCAAATGTCGTCATCGGTTCCGACACCGTGCACGTACAGACGGAAGATCGTGGCGTGAAGTCCGCCGTAATTGACACCACTGTCCACTGGAAAGGCCGCGTCCTGCACCGGCGCACCAGCAAATACGAGGATTTGCTGCCGCTCGACCACGACAAAGAGGCCGCTCTGAAGACCCGCCTCGACGATCAGCACCGCACCGTGATCGAAGAGATTCGGTCTGGGGCGCTGCAGTTCACATTGCCCCCCCTTGCTGCTCCGCCTGCGGCAATCGCCGCGCCCGTTACAGCTGCTCCGCCCAACTCGGCCCACGCGGCGCTGAAGATTGAGCTAACCAATGCGCGAACCTGGCTGGCCGGGAAGCACGCGACTCTGCAATTGGCGGTGAAAGACGCTGCGGGCACGGTTGTTGCCGGAGCGAATGCTCTTGCCCGTGTGGAAGGCGCCGATGGTTCGCCGGAATTCCAATCCACCACCGATGCCAACGGATCCGCGACGCTGCAATTCGAGATGCCGAAGCTGACCGCTGCCGAAGCGTCGCTAGTCATTGAAGCAGCTCACAATGGAGCGAAAGGACATTTACGGTTTCAGTTGCGCGCCAAGCCGAAAGCATAAGGATTCAATCGAGGCATTGCTATGAGCGAAACAATTGCGATTACCGTGAATGGAGAAACGCGCGAAACAATTTCCGGCGCGAACGTTGTACAACTACTGGAAACACTCGGTATTCAAGTAGGCCGCGTTGCCATCGAGCGAAATTTCGAAATTCTTCCCCGCGCCGTTTGGCCGGATACGCGCGTCCTTGCCGGTGACCGCTACGAAATCGTGCAATTCGTCGGCGGCGGCTAGCAAACAGACCGCTTACAGTCCCTGCAGCAGGTGCCCCATCTTTTTCTTTTTGGTTCGCAGGTACGCGCGCGAGACATCTGAAATGCGTGGCTGGCAGGGAACTCGCGCGGCAACGTTGATTCCTGCCGATTCCAGCTGATTTACTTTGTCCGGATTGTTGGAAAGCAGGCGAATTGTTTTTGCGCCAAGTTTTTTCAGGATTTGCGCCGGAAAATCGTAGTCTCGCGCGTCCGCTGCGAATCCCAGCGATTCGTTGGCTTCCACCGTATCCATTCCTTGATCCTGCAATTCGTACGCGCGCAACTTGTTCATGAGTCCGATCCCGCGGCCTTCCTGGGGCAGGTACAAAAGAATTCCTGAGGGCGCTTCGCTGATTTTTTTTAGCGAAAGTTCCAGTTGCGCGCGGCAATCGCAGCGCTGCGAGGTGAGCACGTCGCCGGTAAGGCATTGCGAATGGACGCGCACCAGTGGAGCGGAATTTGCGGACTTGAACGGTCCGCGAATTTTTCCGCGAACCAGCGCCACTGCTTCATCCTGCGGGCCCAATCCACGAAAACCGTGAATCGTGAATTTTCCGTAGCGCGTCGGCAATTCCGCTTGCGCCACCATCTCCACGGATTTCTTGTTCAATATTCTTTTCAGATTGCGCGCGGTTTCTTGCGGCGATGTTTTTCTTTGCGAGATCAGCGCGACAGCTGTCTTCGCGGATGACTTTTTCTTTGCCATGGGAATCCTCAATTATAGCAGGGCCGGTTTGAAGGCGCAGATTCGACGCACGCAATCACAGCGCATTTGCGGGTAAGATGAGATTGCCGAGCGTATGTACTCAACGGAGCGTTGTTCGCCGGTTTCATTTGTTTTTGTGATGTGCGTTTTTGTGACGCGAAGCTAATTTTCATGGACACGATTTTTTCTCCGAGAGATTTTCTGTTCACGCTGCTCCTGAAGGTGGGCGTGGCGGCTTCGATTGCGGCGCTGCTGGCACGCTGGAACACGTTTCGCCGCGTGCTGTTTACCGAAGAGCGGGACGTGGACCAGAAAATGAAATTGCTGTTTTTCATGGTTCCCCCCCTGATTCTCGGGGTGACGCTGCGCCTGGTGGGCGCCCAGTACCGCTTTGCTGACCTGTCGCTGGAAGGCGCGTTCCTGATGGGGTTGCTCGGTGGGCGGGTGGTGGGCCCGATCGGCGGGGGCATCATCACGATTCCGGCGTTGATTGCACATGAGTGGTTGGGAATGCCGGCGGCGGCCGCTGCAGGCTTGCTGGGTGGGTTGATGCGACAAGCCATCCCTAACAAGGAAGAGCTGTGGAACTTCGGGCCGTTCACCTTCCTGAACATTCCCAAGGCGATTGTGCGGTTCATACGCAAAGTGGATATTCCATGGGAGATGTTGCCGCTGGCGGCGTGTGTGGGCCTCGAGCTTGGCCGCGTGGGCCTGGTGCTGGCCACCAAGCCAAAGTGGCTGTTTGCAATCGATCCGCACTGGGACTGGTGGCTGGTGCTGTCGGTGATCGCGACGCTGATGTCGGTTGCCGCGCCACTGAAGATCTGGAACAACACCCGCATCGAGATGAATCTAGAGCGGCACCAGCAATTGCTGCTGAAGGCGCGCATGGACGCGTTGTCCAGCCAGATCAATCCGCATTTCTTGTTCAACACGTTGAATACGGTTTCGGCGTTAATTCGTTTTGATCCGGATACGGCGCGCGGCGTGGTGCTGAAGCTGAGCAATATCCTGCGGCGGCTGCTGCGAAAGCACGAGACATTTGTGCCGCTCAAAGAAGAGCTGCAGTTTATCGACGACTATTTGGACATCGAAGTCGCGAGGTTTGGCAAAGACAATCTGGAAATCATCAAAGAGATCGACGACGAAACGCTGGAAGCGTTTGTACCGAGCATGCTGCTGCAGCCGATGGTGGAGAACTGCTTGAAGCACGGACTGGCTCCGAAGATCGAGGGCGGGCGCATCCGTCTGCATGCGCACCAGAACAACGGGCGGCTGATGGTGGAGATTGAGGACAACGGAGTCGGAATCTCGGAAGAGCGCATGCCGCACGTGTACGTCGAGGGAATCGGACTAAGCAACGTACGGGAGCGGCTCCGGGTGCTCTACGGAACCGATTTTCGGCTGGAGATCGAAAGCCGACCGGGCGAGGGAACTGTGATCCGGATTGAAGTGCCTGAGCTGGTTCCGGCGATGCAGGAAACGGCGGTTAGGCGGTGAATGTCGCCACGGTGCCGCCCTCCTGTCAAGTATGAGAAACAAAGGACTTAGAGCAACAATCCTCGTAACTCGCTTGAAACTAGAAAATTCGTGTTGACAGCCTCATTTTAATTCGGTAATTTCTGTAAGAACAGAAATGACTGCTACGACACTCCATCCCGATATGGCTGAAGCGACCGAGCGAAGGGTTCGGAACATGGTGTTGCTTGGCGGCAGCGGGCAGGTGGGAACACTTCTGGCCAGGCATTTTCATGGAGCCGGGCATTTGGTGACTGTGGTTTCGAGAAAATCCTTTTCGAGTAAACCCGGGGATGCTGCCTGGAAAACGGCCAGCTGGGACGGACAGAACCTGGGCGAATGGGTAAACGCGATCGGCAGGGCGGACGTAGTGATCAACCTTGCGGGGCGAAATGTGAATTGCCGCTACGGAAGTCGTAATCGTGCGGGGATTCTGGAATCGCGACTGAAGAGCACCGAACTGGTCGGCAAGGCAATAGCGGCCGCGAAGGCACCGCCTGCAGTGTGGCTCAATGCGAGCACGGCGACCATCTACCGGCACGCGCTGGACCGGGCAATGGATGAAGAGACGGGCGAACTTGGCGGTGAAGAAAGGAACGTTCCCGATACCTGGTCGTTCAGCATTGATGTGGCCAAGCGCTGGGAAGCGAGCTTTTTTGCAGCAAAAACTCCCGGGACGCGAAAAGTAGCGTTGCGCAGCGCGATGACCATGAGTCCGGACCCGGGCGGCATTTTCGACACCTTGCTGCGATTGGTGCGATTCGGTCTTGGAGGCACTGCCGCGTCGGGCGAACAGTACATTTCATGGATTCACGAATCGGACTTCGTGCGAGCGGTGGAATTTCTAATTGCGGAAGAAGCGTTCGAAGGCGTGGTCAATCTTGCGGCGCCCAATCCGCTGCCGAACGCGAATTTCATGAAGGTGTTGCGCGATGCATGGGGAACGCGGTTGGGTTTGCCCGCGACGCGGTGGATGCTCGAAACGGGAGCGTTCTTGATTCGCACCGAAACGGAATTGATTTTGAAGAGCAGGCGAGTGGTGCCGGCACGTCTGCTCAGTGCAGGATTTGAGTTCGTGTTTCCAACGTGGCATGAAGCGGCACGGGATTTGGTAGAGAAATGGCGGATGCAGGGAAATCACAAGGGAGAAATGCAATGAGCGGAGAAGCAAAAACGATGTTGGCTCCGGTGGAAGAGAAATTCATTCTGCACTGGGGCGAAATGGGGACGAAGTGGGGGATCAACCGGACGGTGGCGCAGGTACATGCGTTGCTGTACCTGTCGAGTCGGCCTTTGCCGGCGGACGAGATTTCGACGACGTTGTCGGTGGCGCGGTCGAATGTGAGTACGAGTTTGCGGGAGTTGCAGGGGTGGGGGATTGCGCGCGTAGTGCACGTGCTGGGGGACAGGCGCGATCACTTCGAGACGCAGAAAGATGTTTGGGAGATTTTTCGCATCGTGACAGACGAACGGAAAAAGAGAGAGATCGATCCGACGCTGCGGGTGCTGGCGGAATGCGTACAGGAAGCGAAAGCGACCAATGGCAGCGCGGACACCAGAGAGCGTCTGGAAGCGATGCTGGAGTTTCTGACGGCCATGACGGGGATCTTCGATGAAATCCGGAGCATGCCGATGTCGACGTTCAAGGGGATGGTGAAGTTGCGGGGGAAAGTGGTGACTTTGCTGGGTGGTGGGGCGAAAAAGGCGGGATAAGGCAGGAGGGGTTTTTCCCGGAGACACAGAGAAAAAAGGCGGACGCGGAGTTCGCGGAGAGATTGGCGATGATCACCCTGGTGGATGAGATTACGGATCGGAAGGGGCGGCATGCGCGCGGGTGGCTGTTTTTTGATGCCGAATGCGGATTTTGCACGAAGACGGCGCGATGGTTGGCTCCGATTCTGGCGCGGCGGGGATTGGGCGTTGCTCCACTGCAAGATCCGCGAGTGGGGGCGCTGCTGGGATTGTCGCGAGAAGAGTTGCTCAAAGAGCTACGATTTTTGTTGAGTGATGGAACGAATTTTGGTGGAGCGCGAGCGGTGCTGGCTGTTGCGAGAGAGATTTGGTGGGGACGGCCGCTGGTTTGGCTGTCGACGTTGCCGGGAATGATGCGCGCCCTGGATGCAGGGTACAAGTGGGTGGCGGGGCGGCGCGGATGCACGCAACAGCAATGCGAGATGAAACCCCCGCTATGAAGAATGGTCGAACGCAGGCTGCCTACGCTGAACGCGCACCTCACTTGAGCACTGTCGGCAATTTCAGTCTGAAGGATTGAAAAATGCGAATGCAGAATTTCTGGGACTGGGAAGGCCGAGTAAATCGCGGGACCTATCTGTTCGTCGGAATTTCGGCATTCGCTCTAAAGTTTCTGCTGGACCGATTGATTGTGACCCGGATGTTTCACCGGGAATGGGGACTGCAGAGTTATTGGCGGCCGTTTGGGGCAATTACGGGCGTCCATCGACTGACGCCAGACGATCGATTCCTCGCAGGAGTAATGCTCTTTGTGGCACTGCCGTTTATCTGGCTGGGTTTATCCATGACGGCCAAACGGTTGCGCGACGCGGGCGCGCCAACGTGGCTCGCGGCACTTTTTTTCCTGCCCCTGGTGAACCTGGTCTTTTTCATCGCGTTAATCGCAATGCCGACCGTAAACGGAAATAACGAAGAGCGCACATGGCCATGGCCGGGACCGCAATTCATGGATCAATGGTTTCCTCGGACAAAATTTACGAGTGCGCTGGTAAGCGTAGGCCTATCGTCCATTCTCGGACTGATATTCGCATTACTCGGTACTACGGTGGTGGCGAGTTTTGGTTGGGCGCTTTTTGTGGCACTGCCATTCTGCTTGGGGCTGTTCGCGGTTTTGACGTACAGCTACCACGAACCGAGAAATCTTTCAGAATGTCTGGCAATGGCTGTGATCCCCATCCTGATCCTGGGACTCGTGCTGATCCTGGTGGCGATCGAAGGGCTCATATGCATATTGATGGCCGCTCCTTTGGCATCGGGGCTCGCGTTGCTTGGCGGAAGTCTAGGATATGCCATCCAAGCTGCCCACTGGAGACGCCGGAATGTGACGGTAATGTTTTCGATTGCGTTTCTGCTGATTCCGGGATCTTTCGGTCTGGAGCATTTCACGCGGCCACAACCGGGGATCTTCGTAGTGAAAAGTGCGATTGAAATCGCCGCATCTCCGGAGAAAGTCTGGCAGAAGGTGGTGGCATTCGCGGAAATCCCGCCTCCGACCGAAGGGATATTTCGTGCGGGAGTGGCGTACCCGATTCGAGCGGAGATTGCGGGCCAAGGTCCGGGCGCCGTCAGGCACTGTATCTTCTCGACGGGATCTTTCATCGAGCCGATTACGGTGTGGGACCAACCGCATCTTTTGCGTTTCAGCGTGACTTCGAATCCCGCACCTCTAAACGAATTGTCGCCGTATGGGCATATCGAGCCACGACACCTGCACGGCTACTTCGAATCGCATCAAGGACAATTTTTACTAACGGAACTGCCGGGCGGCCGGACGCGCGTGGAAGGAACGACGTGGTATTCGCATTCGATGTGGCCAGAAACGTACTGGCATTGGTGGTCAGACTACGTGATTCATCGGATTCACATGCGGGTATTGGAGCATATTAAGACCGAGGTGGAGCAGATCAAGTGGGAAGGCAATTAAATCAAGCCCGTTTGCAAATT
The DNA here is from genome assembly GCA_963781385.1 of uncultured Acidobacteriota bacterium. GTDB lineage: Bacteria > Acidobacteriota > Terriglobia > Acidiferrales > UBA7541 > Acidiferrum. The sequence goes on from CAWAFN010000003.1 coordinate 776,995, forward strand.
GCCTTGTCCGTCCCTTTGCGTTGAGCTAGGAAGCGGCTGCTTTGGATTTGCTCAGGATAAACTGATAGTAGCGTTCGTAGCGGGGGATTACGTCGTTGGCGCAGAATTTTTTCTTGGCGCTGAGGCGGGCGAGTTTACCCATTTCGCGGCCGCGGTCGGCGCGCGAGAGCAGCTCGATGGCAAATTTTGACGCAGAAGCGATATCTTCCGGTTCGACCAGATAGCCATCCACACCGTGTTCGACAACTTCAGGAAGACCGCCGACGTTGGTGGCGATAACCGGTACTTCGCAGGCCATAGCTTCGAGAGCGGCGAGTCCGAACGATTCCAACTGAGAAGGCAATAGAAACAGATCGGCGTCGGAAAGCAGGCGATAGACCTGGTCCTGTTTGCCGAGGAAGTGCACGTCTTTCTGTAGCTTCTTTTTGCGAACAAGAAATTCTGCGGCGCCGCGTTCAGGTCCGTCACCGATCAGAACGAGCTTGGCGGGCATTTTGGCGCGAAGCTCGGCGAAGATTTCGACGGTGTCGGTAACGCGTTTCACGGGGCGGAAATTGGAAAGGTGCATGACTATGGGCTCGCCATTGGGCGCCCACTTGGCGCGCTGCGCTTCGTTTGGCTGGCGCACATAGAGATCGCAATTGACGAAGTTGGGTATGACTTCGATAGGACGCTTGATGTCGAAGTCCTTGATGGTTTGGTCGAGCAGGTATTGGGAGATGGCGGTGACGCCGTCGCTTTGTTCGATGGAAAATCTTGTAATAGGAAGATAAGAGCGATTGCTGCCGACGAGGGTGATGTCGGTGCCGTGCAGCGTGGTGATGAAAGGCAGGCGACGGGGCGCTGCCATGGAGCGAGCGAGCATAGCGCTGACAGAATGCGGGATGGCGTAGTGAACGTGCAGCAGGTCGAGGGCTTGCGCTTCGAAAACTTCGAGCATTTTGGTGGCGAGTGCGAGCGCGTAGGGTGGATGGTCGAAGAGCGGGTAAGAGGCGACTTCAACTTCGTGAAAGAAAATGTGCGGGTCATTGAGGTTCATGCGGATGGGCGGGGCGTAGCTGATGAAATGAACGTCGTGACCGCGAGCGGCAAGCTCCTGGCCTAGTTCAGTGGCAACAACGCCGGAGCCGCCGTAGGTGGGGTAGCAGGTGATACCAATGCGCATAGGTCCGCGGTTCCCTGTAAATTTCTGAAGATAACCTGACGCTGGAGGAGGCTAACACACCCGCGCAGCGACTGGCCTGATAGAATGGCGGCTCGAAATACGAAGCGAACCGCGTGTTGATAGGAGATTAGACGCAGGAGGCCGGGAAACCGTGACATGGGCCAAAGAGCGTTTACGTGCCATTGACAAGGGGTGTAAAGCGAGATTGTAAGCGGGCAGAGCGGAGGCGGGATTGGGCGACGAGACGAAACGGGATTTGGATCCGCAGTATCTGGAGTTTGCGCGCGAGCGGATGAAGAAAAGTCAGTTTAACGGGCTGGTAGGATTTACGGTGGACCGGCTGTATGAGGGCGGAGCAGTGATGAGTTTCGAAGTAGAGGAGCACCACCGGCAAGTGCAAAACGTGGTGCACGGCGGAGTGATTGCGGCGCTGGCGGATACCGCGGCGGCGCTGGCGGCGTACACGGCAGTATTGCCGGGGACCGAACTGGTGACGGTAGAGCTGAAGATTAATTATTTGCTACCGGTGGCGGAAGGGCGGATTGAAGCCGAAGGAAAGGTTTTGCGAGCCGGCCGAAATTTTGTGGTGGCGGAGTGCGACGTGCGAAATGCAGAGTGCGCGCTGGCGGCGAAGGCTCTGATGACCTTTGGGGCGGTGGGTGCGCGGTCTGCGTCGATCGCGAATGACACGAAGGTGGACTGAAGTTTCAAGGTACGGAAACTCGACGGCTGTAAACTCGAAAGTAGCCAAATCGTGAAATTACGATGTCGCTAGCGGATTATTCCTCGCCGTTTTCGCCGCCTTCTTTGTGGACGTACTTAATGGTGCGCTTGAAGATCATCAGATTGGGGCTGCCGGAGCGGGTGAGCTTGATGCAATCGCGGTCATACCATTCGACGATGCCGTGAAGCGCTTCACCGCTTTCGAGAACGACGACCATGGGCGTACGGGACTGCATCTGCTTGATCCAGTAGAAATTTTCCGCGTGCGTGATTTCCGGCGGAGCAGGCTTTTTGCTGGGCGCCGGCCCAGCGTTGTGGTTGGCGTGCGAGCTGCGGGGTGATGATGGTTCTTTCATATCGCTAAAGCCAGGCCGAAACAGACGACGATTAACCATAACAGACTCCTTGGGGCCAGAAAGAATGGAGTAATTAACACCTGTATTGCTGAGATGCGTTCAGCGGAGATCGGGTTACAGTTGTGCAAAAAAAGTTACGGTAACGATGGAGGGGGCAAAATTGACAGTACGGGGTCGAAACAAGGGGAACTATTGGCGAAAAGGACGGGAAGAAAGGGCAGGTGAGAGGTCGGCGGCGAGTGCGTCCAGGCCGAGCTGACGATTAAGATTGCGGCGGGCGCCGGCGGCGAGCTGGTCGAGCCCGCGAAGCGCGCGCATGACCCAGTGGGGATTGACGCGTTTGCCGAGCGAATCTAGTTCTTTGCGCAATGGCGTATTGCGAATCTGCGGCGATTTGATGGCGGAAGAGATTTCGAGAAGGTCAGAAAGCAAACTGTAAAAAACAGCGAGCTGTTCTTCAAAGGAGATTTCGCGATCTTTTGAGATGGCGGCAGTCTGCGCGAAAAGTTGGGCAAATTCTTCGCCGCGAGAAGCGCGATCGAGAATCGAGAGAGCAGAGCGGCGGCGCTGACTTTCTTTTTCGGCGTCCATTTCGAGCGCGTAGCCGGGGCTGCCTTCAGAAAGTTGCGCGGCGATTCTGATGGCGGCAGGAGCAAGATCGGATTTTTCCTTGAGGATGGTTTCCACTTCGGGAATTTGCAGCGGGGCAAAATGAAATTGCAGACAGCGCGAGACGATCGTGGGGAGAAGCGAGTACGGTGAAGGAGCGGTGAGAATCAGAGTGGCCGAGCCGGGCGGCTCTTCCAGAATTTTGAGGAAGACGTTGGCGACGTCCCAGCGCATGGTTTCCGCGCCGTCGATGATGAAGACGCGGCGTTTGCCCATCGGCTGAAAATAAGCGGCACGCTGCACGGCGCGGAGTTGTCCGATGCGAAGTGTGGGGCGCGCGACAGGAGTTTTCAGGCGGACGGGATCGGGGACCAAAACCCAGACGTCGGGATGCGTTTGCAGAATGAGAGGCGTGCGCTCGACGGTGGCGGCGTCAGCGCTTTCGCCGCGTTCGGCAAGGCCCTGCTCGATGAGGCGCTGCGGGTCAGCGAGCAGCGCGACGCGCTGGCAGGTGTAGCATTCACCGCAGGCGTCGTCGGAGAGGCGTTCGCAGTTGGCGGCCTGAGCGAAAAGGCGGGCGAGCGTGTATTTGCCGACACCGCGAGGGCCAGTGAAAAGCAGGGCATGCGGTACGCGGCCTGCGCGCATGGCGCCTTGCAGTGCGGCGACAATTTGCGGATTGCCGCGAAACTCGGAGAAGGCCATGGCTAGGCAGGCTCCCGGGATTTGGTGTTGGCGGTCGCGGAAGAAAGAGCAGGCAGAACGGCGGCGAGAATTTCCGCCGAGATTTCTTCGGGCGGGCGAATAGATTGTTTCGCGCTGTCGTAGCACTCGATCGTTTTCCAGTTCGAACGGCGGGAGAGGACGTCGTACATTTCGGTAGCGTCCTGGAGATGGCGGATATTGGATTCGAGGATGTCGTGCGCGGAGTCGGTGTAAGCGCGGGCGGATTTTCTTGCGACGAGCGATTGCGCTTCGTGCGGGGGGACTCTCAGATAAAGAACGAGAGATTCTTTCGGCAGTCCGTAAATCTTGTATTCGAGATGTTCGAGCCAGGCGCGGAACTCTTCGCGCTTGTCGGGCGCTACGCGGGCCGTTTGATGGGCGAGACTTGACGCAACGTAACGATCGGCGAGGACAACTTTGCCGTCCTCGAGGGCGGAGAGAATCGGCAGGCGGGATTCGTAGCGGTCGCCGGCATAGAGCAAGGCGGCGAAATGCGGATCGACAGTGTCGAGAGGGCCCAGATCGCCGTTCAGAAATTGCCCGACCATTTTGCCGAACCAGGAGTCGTAATGAGGAAATCCGGTGGTAAGAACGGAGTGGCCGCGGGATTCGAGTTCGCGCGAAAGGAGGCGGACCTGCGTTTGTTTGCCGCTGCCGTCGATGCCTTCGACGGCGATGAGGACGCCGTCGGATTTTGCGCGAGGCGAATTGGACGGTCGAGTCGATTCAAGCATGAGCGGTTTGCGTGCCGAGCGTTAGTCTAACCGGAGCCGCGCGAAGCCGCAAAGCGGTGCATGGTAGGATTTCAGTTTGCACATGAGCGAAAACGATTTGAAGCGACGGCTGGGGGCAATTCGGGAGCGGATAGGTGCGGCCGCAAAGCGTTCCGGGCGGCGCGAAGAAGATATCACCCTCATTGCAGTTTCGAAGACGCATCCGGCAGAGGCGATTCGTACAGCGTTTGCGTTGGGAGTGAAGCATTTTGGCGAAAACCGGGTGCAGGAGTGGGAAGGAAAGCGTGGGGCGGTGGAAGATTTGCCGGGCGAGTGGCACTTGATCGGTCATTTGCAGAGCAACAAGGCGGCGCGGGCGGCAAAGCTGTTTCACAGCGTGGATTCCGTGGATGATTTGGCGCTGGCGCAGCGTTTGCACCGTGCGCGGTCGGAAAGTGGCGGTACAAGGAAGTTGCGGGTGCTGATCGAAATCCGAGTGGCGCCGGAAGAGACCAAGAGCGGCGTGGAGATTGCAGAACTCCCGATGCTGGCGGAAGAAATAGTGGGGCTTGGCAATCTGGATTTTCAAGGATTGATGTGCATTCCGCCATTTTTCGATGAGCCGGAGAAAGCGCGTCCTTATTTTGTGTCGCTGCGCGAACTAAAGGAACGATTGGAAGCGACGCTGGGGCGAAAACTGCCGGTGCTGTCGATGGGAATGTCGCACGACTTTGAATTCGCGATTGAAGAAGGTGCGACGGAGGTACGAGTAGGCACGGCGTTGTTCGGAACCAGAATGGTTTCGCCGCATCCAATAAGTTGAAAACAACAGGTTAGTGAAGTTGAGTTGGATCGCAGTTAAAGGGAACCCGGCCAATGAATCTTTTCAGTCCGATGCGAATCCGTGAGGTGGAGCTGAAGAATCGAATCGTGGTCTCGCCGATGTGCGAATACTCGGCGGTGGAAGGGCATCCGCAGCCCTGGCACATGGTGCACCTGGGAAGCCGCGCGGTGGGAGGCGCGGGTCTGGTATTTACCGAAGCTACTGGAGTGGAAGCGCGCGGGCGAATTTCTCCGAGCGACACGGGAATCTACTTGGACGCGCACGTGGATTCGTGGGCGCCGATCGCGAGATTTATTCGCGAGCACGGAGCCGTGCCGGGAGTGCAGCTTGCGCACGCAGGGCGAAAAGCGAGTACGGCCGCGCCCTGGCTGGGCGGAAAAGCGCTACTGCCGAAGGATGGAGCTTGGGAGCCGGTTGCGCCGAGCGCCATTCGATTTGACGAAGGCTATCCGATGCCGCGTGAGATCACGTTAGCGGAAATCGACAACGTGGTGACGGCGTTCGCGAAGGCAGCCGAGCGGGCGTTTGCCGCAGGATTCGAAGTAGTTGAAATTCATTCGGCGCACGGCTACCTGTTGCACGAGTTTCTGTCACCGTTGTCGAATCAACGACTCGACGAGTATGGGGGAAGCTTCGAAAACCGAGTGCGCATCGTTATGCGGGTCGCGGAAGCGATTCGCAAAGTGTGGCCGGAACGGCGGCCGCTGTTCTGCCGAATTTCGGCAACGGATTGGAAAGAAGGCGGGTGGGACGTGCCGCAATCCATAGAGCTGGCAAAGCTGCTGAAAAAAGCGGGAGTGGATCTGATCGATGCTTCGAGCGGGGGATTGGTACCGAACGTGAAAATCCCGGTCGGGCCGAACTATCAATTGCCGTTCGCGGCGGAGATACGGAAACAGGCTGGAATTTCGACCGGAGCCGTCGGGATGATTACGGAACCTGGGCAAGCGGACGAAATCATCGCAAACGGACAAGCGGATCTGGTTTTTCTCGCGAGAGAAATGTTGCGCGACCCCTATTGGCCGCGCAGGGCAGCGAAACACCTGGGTGCAACATTGAAGCCGCCGGTACAGTATGAACGGGCGTGGTAAATATGGCCCTGTTTGACGTGAAAGCGAGTCCCAAGGCAGGAACCGTCAGTTTTCCGGTTCGAGTTCAGCCGCGGGCGAGCAAGAATGAAATTGCGGGCGTGATGGATGGCGCGTTGAAGGTGAGATTGCAGGCTCCGGCAGCGGAAGACCGCGCGAACGAGGCGTTGTGCGAATTCCTGGCGGAACTTTTGAAAAGGCCCAAGTCGACTGTTAGAATTTTGTCCGGCGAGCGCAGCCGGACGAAACGAATCGAAATTTTAGGCGTAACCGCAGCGGAGATTGAAGCGCTCGCAAAGTTTGAAGTTTGAAGCGGAAGAACACGGAGCGCTTTGCACAAATGAGTTTCCACCTCGACGAAATTCAATCGGATCTGCGAGCAGCAAAGCTCGACGGCTGGCTTTTTTACGATTTCCGCGGGCGCGATCCGATCGCGCATCGCGTTCTTGCTTTGCCGAACGGCATGCGGACGCGGCGCTGGTTTTATTTTCTTCCGGCAAAGGGAACGCCGAAGAAGCTGGTGCACAAAATTGAGACGGAATCGTTGGCACCCCTTCCCGGAGAGACCCTCTACTATTCGGGCCAGGACGAGCTGCGAAGGAACCTGAAGAAAATTCTGGGCCGCGCAAAAAACGTGGCGATGCAATATTCACCGAAGAATGCGATTCCCTATGTAGCGATGGTGGATGCGGGCACGGTCGAGCTGGTGAAAAGTTGCGGCGTCAAAGTGGCTACTTCCGCGGACCTGGTACAGAAATACGAAGCTTGCTGGACTCCGGAACAATTGCAATCGCACCTGGACGCGGGAAAAACGATTGATCGCATCGTGAGCGAAGCGTTCCAGTTGGCGGCGAAAGGCGTTCGCGCGAAGAAACCGCTGACGGAAGTAGCGCTGCAGCAATTCATTTTGGAGGAGTTCGAGAAGGCGGGAATTACTACCGACGAAGGGCCGGACGTGGCGGTCAACGAGCATGCCAGCGATCCGCACTACGCGCCATCGAGCGAGCGACCGACAGAGATCAAGGAAGGCGATCTGTTGCTGCTGGACGTATGGGGAAAAAAGAAAACCGCCGGCAGCGTCTATTACGACATCGCTTGGGTCGGCTACCTTGGCGCGAAAGTCCCGGAGGAGTACAGCAAGGTTTTTAAAGTTATTCTGGAAGCGCGGGACAAAGCAGTTGCGCTGATTCAGGCGTCGATCGCTGCAGGCAAGCCGCTGCAAGGATGGCAAGTGGACAAGGCGGCCCGGAGCGTCATCGAGAAGGCCGGATACGGAAAATATTTCATTCATCGCACCGGACACAGCATCGGAGAATCGGCAGTGCACGGAAACGGGGTCAACATGGATGGGCTGGAAACTCACGATAGCCGCCATCTGATACCCGCAACGTGCAACTCCGTCGAGCCGGGAATTTATCTGCCGGGATTCGGAATGCGGAGCGAAGTGAACGTCTATATCGACAAAGGCGAAGCGCGCGTCACAGGGGCAATACAAAAGGAGATTTTGGCGCTGCTGGCATAAGCGTCGAATGAATCTCATGCCGGACGAAACGATCTCTGGAAACGCCGCAGCGGATCATGCCGCCATCGAACCGATAAATGCGCCAGGTTCGAGCAACCTTGTAACGGAGCATGTGCATGGTGAGCGTGGAGGCGGACACGGAGGGCGGTCGGAACTTCGCGCGATCTCCATTGCGGTGATGGGCTGGATTATTCCGGGGTTGGGCCATGCGCTGCAGAAAATGTGGGGCAGGGCACTGGCGATTTTTCTCACGGTCGGCTTCCTGGTTTATTTGGGTGCGGGAATGCGCGGCAATCTATTCGCGCCCGGGGGCGAAGACGCATTTGCGAAGCTGGGTTACGCCGCGGACGTAGGCACCGGAAGTTTTTATCTGCTGGCACGCATGTTGGAAAGTTCCGGCGCCGATGTTTCGCATGCGGATGGTGACTACGGCACTCGCTTTTTGGCTACCGCCGGCGTGCTCAACCTGCTCGCAGCTTTGCATGCCTATGAAGCTGCGCGCGGTAGGAAGGCGTGAGGGCAATGGTTCCCCTGCACTTTTCTCACTTCCAGTCGCTGCTGTTGTTTGCCGTGATTATCTCTTTGGCTTTTGGAACATTGGGACGGCGCCGCCCTCTGGAACGCGTGAAATACGCGGCATGGTCGTTCACGATGTTTTTGCTGGTGGGAATCGCGTTGGGATGGCTGATGTACCCGTTTTCGCGTTGAAAACAGCATCCGCCAGGCGAATTGCGCAATCGAATTTCGGATGCTATCTTAAATATTCGGGCCGAGGTAGCTCAGTGGTAGAGCAGCCGATTCGTAAAGTAGTAGTCCTCTCCTAGTACCGTTGAAAACACTGTATTTGCTTACTTTAGTCCACAGTAGTTCACCCAGCAAACCGAATTCAGGCACACAGTTTTGAGCACAAATGATATGCTGTCGGGAGGCAGAAGGGTTCAATCGTCAAGCACGGGCGGCATTGGCTACTGCGCTATTGGGAATATCAAGTCCGCGAAGGTGTCCGAGTCCGGATTAATGCCCACAAAAAGCTAGCTCCGATAGGCCCAGCGTATCCTGATAAGCGCTCAGTCGAGCCGCTGGCGTGGAAGCATCTCGAATCTATTAACACAAGATTGCAAACCCCCGAATCCGCCACCCCGATAACAGAATTTGTTGGGACGATTTACTTGCCGATGGCGAAGCAGTTCCTCCGCCCCAGCACTTACAAAAACTACAAAACGGACGAATGGGAAAGACACTTTAAGAATCGCGTGGGGAATCTCCGATTGCGTGATTTTCGTGCTGCCCACGGACAGCGTTTAATTTCCGCGATTGCTAAGGACCATCCCGAACTCGGCCATAAGACATTACTGCGCTTGAAGAGTTTTCTAAGCGGAGTGTTCAAGCACGCGCGCACCGAAGGGTATTTAGAAGGCGAGAATCCGATGCGAGACGTGACGCTTCCGAGGAACGTGCGGCGCGCGAAGTTCAAAGGTGACACGTACACGGTGAAGGAGATTACGGATTTGCTGGCGAACGTGTACTGGCCCGATTATCCGGGGCGCTCCGCGTTTGCGGTGGTAGCAACGGCTGCGTTCACAGGATTGCGGTTGGCGGAACTTCGCGGGTGACAGTGGGGCGACTTCGCGGACGGGAAGCTGTCGGTGAAGCGGACTGTGTGGCGAACAAAGGAAGGATTGCCAAAGACGGAGTCTAGTGAAAATACCGTTCCCGTTCTGCCTATGCTCCGCTCCATGCTGGAAAATTATCACCACTACCTGACTGGAAATGTAGAGGAAGGTAATTTAGGCAAGACGGTCAAGCCGACCGACTGGATGTTCCAAGGTGAGCGGAGGGGAACATCGATGAATCTCCCGAACCTCGTGCGTCGCGTGATTATCCCGCTGTTAACTCGGTGCTTCGTATGCCACAGCCCTAAACACCTTCATGAGAAACGAGACGACCCGTTTGAGTTGGATAAATCAATTCCGAAGTGGAAAGGCTGGCACAGCTTCCGCCGTTCCCTTGCATCGAATCTTTACGCGTTGGGCGTGAAGCCGAAAGTAATTCAAGCAATTCTGCGGCACAGCGACATTGCCACCACTCTTAGTTTTTATGTGGAAACGTCGGAAACGGAATCCCGCGAGGCACTTGATAAGCGAACAGCTTGATGGGATAATTTTTCTAAGCCGACTTAGCTCAGCTGGTAGAGCGGCTCATTCGTAATGCGTAGGTCCCGAGTTCGATTCTCGGAGTCGGCTCCAGATTTTTACACACTGCATCCGAAACTTTTCCACGTACACAAAAGTTAGATCCGCCGTCGATCGCAGCCGGCGGGAAGGGTGTGGTCTATCCTGGCTGCATACTTGATCAGGCTCGCGCCGCCATTACAGAAGGTGGGCGGGGTGAGTGTCCGGCTATGGTCGGCCCGCGACATTGAAAAAGCTCGGAAGTTCTCGCCACTATTCGGCCTGGGAGGAAGAAGATTGCGCAGATTTGTTGGTGAAAGTGTGCAAATACTTTCCCGCGTTCAGCCTTTCCGAACGAACCGGCTAAGGACTTATCCAATCTATTGAGGATTAGGACGTTTAGAATCCTCTGCAAAAACGCCGCAGTTTGCCTGTGTAGGCACGGCGCGTGCGGTGAACTGTAGTACGCCATCGCGCCCTCAAATCGAAGTGTAGGAGGTGACACATGCGGTGCTCAATGTTTCTTGTCGCGGCTGCGCTCTTGGCCCTGCCCGCGACCGTACAGGCGGACACAGTTTCCTTCACGACTGATCCATTCGCCGGATCCGCGGCCCTGACGACCCCCGGACGCCAGATTGTCGGCAACGAATTGTTTACCCCGTTTTTTCCCGCGTCGGACGTTTTCTCGTTCGACGCCAGCATATTCGGTATCGGCAGTATTGTCTTTGCAAACGATATCGTCGGCAACTTGCCTACGAGCGGCGCAAATGTCATCGTGCTACGAACGTTTGACAACGACGCCGACCCGGCGACTCCGTTTCTCGCCGGCAATGCCGCCAATCTACTGGCGGCGCAAATCACATCGCCAGGGGCGGGTTTCTTCATCTATTTCAACAGCTCCCTCGACCTGCCCCGGCTGGTGTTCTCGACAGATCTCAGTGACAACACTGCTGATTTGAAGGTACTCGCTCGGATAACAAATTTGACAGGGCAGCCGGGCCGTGACGAACTCGCGAATTTCACCGCCGCGAACTTCGCCATCCAAACGCCAGAGCCAGCTAGTGCTCTGCTACTGATCTCGAGTAGCGCATTCTGGGCCTGTTGCCACGCGCTCCGTCGCAGGCGGTTCCGCCTCTGTTCTGAGTGACGCCTCTTGAACAACCCGAACTGGGCTTAGCTACTATGTGCGCAAGTCGCTTATATGGTTTGCTTTGATTCTATTTGATTTTGCGGGATATCCGGCGCGGGTAACACGAGCTCCCTGGAAATGGCACCAGACGGGTTCGACAAACCCTCTAAAAAGCGTGCCGGCAACTCCTGCAGTTTCAGCGAGGCGCGGGTGCTGACTGAAGGATTCGGAAAAGAATTGATTTCAGGGCACGGCCCGAACTCCCGCCGTTAGGTCGGTGCTCTGTCGATCGTTGTGACATATTCCCAGTTGCCCTTGGAGCCGAGGCGATATACCTCAATCGGCGGTGTAGCGTGATGTCGATGCTCTGCGCCGCAATCGGGACAGCGCACTGGATAGATGGCCGATCCTATCGACCAGGTCCATCGAAGAAGCACTTTCGCTCCGCACGGGCAATTCACCACTCTCTGCTCTGGAACTGGCATCAGGTGGGATTCGTGCTCAAAGCCGAAAAGCAGATGAGCTTGCGCGTAATGCTCACTCCCTTCTGGCGTCGACCCAGAAACCTGATCGGCCGACAGCAATTTCATTTTGGGTGCGCTGGTCGAACACAACGTACTCGCCCTGGGATAGCGTAGTCAGCTCCTTAATGCGAATGTTCGCATACGCAAGGTCACTCACCGGCTCAAATCTGCGGAAACTTCCCGCGGGTTCTTTCTTCAGGATCTCAAATGGAGAATGCATGGATGCCTCCCGCTTTGCATGGTGTTGTAAAGCAAACTGAAGGAGGGAGAAAGGTGGTCACGCTAAGGTAAGGACTTCGGCCCGGAAGACCGGCAACTAATCCTATGGCTCGGACAATTTGCTGGTTGGAGTATGGGCGCTAGTTTCGTGAAAGTACAGTCTATTCGGATTTCAGCGCAGCTCGGATCATGCGGCAGATTGTTTCGCTTGCCCACAATTCACGGGCCGGATTGCCCAAAACTAACTGTTAATGACGAATTAATGGGGCTTTCCTTGGGCAGGCTAAGGCGCCGCCGGTACGTGATTCCGAAATTGATTGAAAGACTTTAAGCGGTCGGTCCAACGAGTCCAACGTCGGGATTAAAAGGCTCGTCTTTACACAATTCCAGTATGGTGGGAACGAGATCGTCTGCGAGATTTACCTTGTCAATAAAGACTCTAACGCCCAAGTTTTGAGCGAGAAGCTCAGTCTCGTCGTCCGAGAAAATCGAAATGCCGATTATGTCGCAGTGGAAGCCGGCTTGGTCACAAAAATCGTGCGGCTTGACGGCCTCGAAATCCTTCAGGTGAATATCCAACACTATAATTCGTGGTTTGAGAATTGGTACAAGCCGAATGGTCTCTGCGAATGTCTCGGTCTCACCGACAATTTCAATATCTGATGAGCGGACAGACGCATTCGAATTGCGCGACGAACTACTTCAGAGTCGTCTGCCAAAAACACTTTGCACGACACGGCTGCCTCGCTGGGAAATGCCACGTAAGTCTACGCGGATTGAGCCAATCGAGACAGCGAATTGCGAACTAAATTGAGGCGGTAAGGGTGTAGTGCCTGAGAAACGAAAATCACGCCTGCGAAGCTATCTGACTTCGGCCGCTTGCGGGCCGCAGCCATCAATTCATAAAGCTGCGGGCCGTAATTCCTTCGCACCAGACTCGCCGACATCAACAAACTCGCGCAGCACGGAAAAGCCTCAGGCGGCGAAGCCGAACGCGGATTCCGTAGATGGACCCGAACACCTTCGGAGTTCGTCCATCGCATTGACCGCTCGGGTCCGGCGATGCTTGAATGAAATCGCGCTGCCGCGTCAACTCGACCGTTATGCGCTGAAAACGAGCACGCGAGTGAGTAATTAACAAAGGTAAACTCTCCATGAGACGAACAATTGTCATAGCCGTCCTAGTCCTTACGACGGCCTCTATCGTCCTAGGACAAAGCCCGAGCGCGAGCTCGGATCGAAGAAGAAGCATTGAGCAGGTCATAAGGCAACTGGATAATGAACGCATTCAGGCGCAGATCGATGCTGATGCGGCGGCCCTTGAGCGCATCTATGCTGCTGATTTTATCGGCGTAGGGCCAAGCGGCGCCGTGAGAACTAAGCCGCAGGTGATTTCAGATTTTAGGTCCGGTGAATTGAAATTTCAGTCCATCACCACCGACGAGGTTCAGGTGCGCATCTACGGAAACACGGCTGTCGAGACTGGCCGCTCCACAATGAACGGGCAAGACAGAGGCAAAGCTGTCCCCCGTGACAACCGCTTTACGAGAGTATGGGTAAAGCAGCAAGGGCACTGGCGGTTGGTTCTCAACCACTACTCGCCACTGATTATGCAGCGATAAGCTGGACTGACTGCCCCTGACACAACGCCATGTTCTGCACGCTCAATCATCATCGATGGGAATTAGGACATAACCGTGGCCCGGCGGAATCAATTCAACAAAGTTCAATCCTTCCGAAGTGGATGAACGTGTCGGATAAACCGGACCGACGTCACGTGCTGGCGGCCGGGAAACTACACGCGGACGACACGCCAGTTCCGGTGTTGGCACCAGGGTTGGGCAAAACTAAAACGGGGCGGTTGTGGACGTACGTGCGCGACGATCGTCCCGCGGGAGACAGCACACCGGCTGCGGTGTGGTTCGCCTATTCGCCGGATCGCAAAGGCGAACATCCGCAATCTCACCTGAGCAACTTTACCGGCACACTGCAAGCGGATGGTTACGCGGGCTTTGATCAGATCTACGAAGCAGGCCACATTCAGGAAGCGGCGTGCTGGGCACACGTACGGAGAAAGTTTTACGATCTGGAGGTTGCGCACAAGTCCCCGGTTGCTGCTGAGGCTCTGGAACGGATCGCGGGGTTGTATGCTATCGAGAAAGAAATTCGAGGACGCCCGCCTGACGAGCGGCGTGAGGTTCGCACCACGCGCAGCAGGCCCTTGCTGGAATCGCTGAAACAATGGTTCGAAGAGACCTTAGGGAAACTCTCGAGAAAGTCAGATACAGCCATGGCCGTTCGTTACGCACTCGGACGGTGGGCAGCGCTGCTGCGCTTCTGTGATGACGGCCACATCGAAATCGATAATAATGCTGCGGAACGAGCGTTGCGGGTCGTAGCTCTGGGCAGAAAGAATTTTCTTTTTGCAGGCTCCGATGGTGGTGGAGAGAATGCCGCGGCGGTTTACAGTCTGCTCGGTACGGCCAAGCTAAACGGAATCGATCCCGAAAGTTATCTACGGAACGTGTTGTCCCGTATCGCGGATCATCCGATCAATCACATCGAGGAGTTGCTCCCTTGGAACGTCGCCGCAAGTCTACAGCTCCCGATACACCAGGCGGCCTAAACGAAGACGGCGCCACGAACGCTCCCACCAGCAGTCTTCCAGACTTGCCCTACATCGAAGAGACCATCGAACACGGCGGAATCAGCATCGGAATCATTCCTCCGCTCAAGGAATGTATCGCTGTAGCCCACGAGGGACAAAACACACTGGCCATGCTGAAACGCCGCACAGGTGAATCTCTGGCACAGCTATTGTCCCGCCTGGATCTCGCCATCGCCAGGGCTCATACTGACGACATCTTTACGGACGAGATCAACCCACCGGCAAAATCGCAGCGCCCCTAGCAGCTGCATCCCTTCGACACAAGACGGCCAGAAGCGAACGCTTACATAAGTCGTGTAACCGGAGAAGTCAATTCAAATGGTCGGTAAGTGCGTTAATCAGGACTTGACCGCTCAACTGTGACCTTCAGGATTGTTTCCGGGTTGCCGACCATTCGGGAGTTATCATTCGGCGAGCAACTCGCTCTCAATGAGGGCATTTGCTCCCTGATGTCCTTCCAAAGACACCGAGCCAAAGGGCCTTTCCCCCAAGCAGCTCGCAACGAGTCTGGTGCCGCAAGGTAAAGCCGGTGGATTCTAGCGACTCCTGCATTTCCGCTTGGCCCACCAGGCGAAAATGCCCGCCGAGTAATCGCATTGTTTGAAATTGAGCAGGCGAAATGTCCTCTTGTACGGGGCTCGACAGTTGTAGCACCACTGCAAGATGGCCGTCGGGTGCAACAAGTGAGGCGGCGTTTTGCAGACATTGGCCAGTTCCAGCGTGCTCGAAGATCAGCGCGGCATAAACCAATTCCACGGCTTGTTCGTTAACGGTCTGATACTCCAGATCGATGCAATGCAGTGTGAGTGGGAGCCGCGGGTAGCGATGGCGAACCGCTTCCAGGTAAGTGGGTTGGATATCGATCCCGACAACCCGCCTTGTGGTACGAGGATCGATGCGGTCTAGTCCATTACCGCCGGCAATGCCTAGAACCGCGACCGACTCCGGCTGACAGTACGTCAACGCTTCGTCGAACAAGTCTGCCAGCGCCTTCAGTTGAGCAACGCTGGACGAACTCATGTGCCCCTCGTAGTCCTGAAGGGGAATGTCGAGCCAGGGGTTTCGCATAACCAATTTTGGATTAGGAGACTCGAACAGACAAGTACCCTGCTACAGTTCGGAATACTGGGCATAGAGGAGAACATTCAGAAACCGGAATCAGGTGCCTGAGAAGTGTCCAAAGGAACGCACGGTTGGGGCAATTAGCCGGATCCAATGCGACATCAGCAATCGGAAGATCAGTCGCTAGTTCCTCCCTATTCGCGAACCGACGAATGCTCTCGACGCGATGAATTTTCGTTGAGAGATAAACCCTACAGCAATAAAGGGGTATTCCTACCAGTTGGGACGGATAGACTGTCGTTCCGGGACGTGCGACCTTCAATCTACCGTCCGCCGCCAAAAGAATTCAGGAGAACTAACATGGAAGATTTCAACAAACAACCGGGCCAAGGTTCGTACGGAGAGTCAACAGGGAGTGGCGGCACCGGTACGGCCGCACGCATGAAAGAACAGATTTCCGAAACTGCCACGGATGTGCAGGAAAAAGTCAGTACGTTCGGTCGCAAAGCAGCGGATAAGATCGACGGTTCGCGTGAATCAGCTGCTGGTGCGCTGGACAAGACAGCTACCTCAATGCACTCAAGCGGAGACAAACTGTCCGAGGTGGCCCATTCAGCTGCTGACAAGGTTCAAGCTACGGCAGATTATGTTCGCCGCACCGACTTGAAAGGAATGGCGGAGGACGTCCAGGACATCGTAAAGCGCTATCCCGGTCAGGCACTGGCAGCGGCTGCCGTTCTAGGTTTCCTAGTGGCCCGCGGTTTGCGCCGCAGCGATTATTTGGGGAGGACCTTCAGTATGGCAACACCTCAGATGCAGCGGTCTGTCTCGGAAGTCCTGCAGGATATCGTCGGCAACCTTCAGGAAATTATCCGTTCTGAATTTCGTTTGGCAAAAACTGAGCTCAAAGAAGAAGCTTCAAGAGCGTGCCAAGCCAATCGCCACATTCGGAGTGGGGCTCGTCGTCGGCTTTTACGGCATCGGTTTTCTACTTCTATCATCTGTCTATGGGCTGTCCACGATGATGGCCGGGTGGATGGCAGCCCTGCTTGTCGGCGCGATTTTAGCCATTGTCGCTATCGCGCTGCTGAGTTCAGGCGGTAAAAAACTAAGGCGGGTGAATCCCACCCCAGACAAAACGATCCGAAGTTTAGAGGAGAATGTCCAATGGGCGAAACATCCTATCAAATAGAACGGCACATCCAGGAAACACGAAACGATCTCGGAGACAACTTCGGCGAGCTGGAAGATAAAGTCAAAAAGGCGGTAGATTGGCGCGCTCAGGTTGAAGAGCGCCCGGGCACGATGCTGGCGCTCGCGTTTGGCGGCGGTATCG
This sequence comes from uncultured Acidobacteriota bacterium, assembly GCA_963781385.1. Lineage (GTDB taxonomy): Bacteria > Acidobacteriota > Terriglobia > Acidiferrales > UBA7541 > Acidiferrum. Next base: position 793,850 of record CAWAFN010000003.1, read on the forward strand.
TTCTTTCGGCGTTGCTTTCGTCAGGCCGTCCGTCACGCAGCGCCTACAACGACGAATCGAAGCCAGCGCGTACGAGTTCTATGCGGTCGGCCACGCCGCGGGTGAGTAGGCGAACCGAGACACGGCAGACGATAGACACCTTAACCGGCACGTTAGTGAGTGTAGCCGTCAAAAGACTAAGCAGTTTCATTGACTCGCTGATCCCTGGGTTTGAACACGAGTTTAGCCACGTCGAGGCCTCGAAAGACCCCGATTCCAATCGAGTGGTTTCTGAGAACGCCGCCGAGTTCTATGGGCCGACGAAAACTGCGGCGGCAGCTGTCTGACACACGCTCGAATTAATTTTACGGAGAGCTACCGAAGTCCACAAAGCCCGTGCTGCGCTGACTAGTTTCTACAAACTAACGAGTTTTCTTGCATATTCCGGCTGCTGAAAGCACCTCCCTGATTTTCTATCCGGGTACTGATCCCGAGTAATTAAGGACGGAAACTTTCACTCATTTGGCGGGAGATTGTCGTGTGGGGGGAAAAAACCTCCGATAGCTTCGCAGAAACAAGGAGTTGCAGGCGTGATTTTGCTTTCTCGGGCAGTACATCCTTCGTCGGTCGATTGCGTTCGTCAGATGCTCTCTTAAGTGATGTTAGGTTTTCCGACTTGCGGAGCCTTTCGAATCGCATCTGGCAGCTCTTGTGAGAGGTTTACCTTGTCCACGTATTGCGAAACTCCGATTGCAGCCAGAAGCGGAGAAACATCGTCCTCCCTCAGCAACGAAATACACAAGACCTTTTTACTCGATGCAATGAGTGTTTGTGTTTGTTTCCGCGCCGACGGACCTCTATCACTCATGCTCAAGTCAAACACGGTGACATCCGGATGAAATTCTTCGGCCAGGCGGATTCCTTCTTCTAGGGTTGGAACCGCCCCAACGACACTGATGTCTGGATAGTTCGCGAGTAACCGTTGGATTCCTGTCAGAACGACGCCAGAGTAATCCACGAGAAGGACTTTAGTAGGCACGGCGCGCGCCTCCGTTGTAACAGCATTGAAAGCCAGTCGCGAGGCGGAACAGATTCGGGGATAGCCGAGCTTCTCAACTTGGAGCATTCGAATCGTCTTTGCGGCCAGGGCGATTTCGTGAAGCTCTCCGTTAGGGTTCTCGGTGCTGGAGCTGTTCGAAACGTTCGAAGATCGCGGTCTCGCAATTCCGGATGCGCTCTTGGAGTTGTTTTTTTGGAAGGCTAGGATGAATCTGATTGAAGGCTTCGCGCCATGAGAGGGACATAAGACACCCCGCATATAAATTCGGCTCAACTTCACAGGAAATTTTATTAACTCGAGCGAGTCCCATGTCAAGTACAAGTTTGCTTATGTACGCTAGAGTACTTACGATTCGGCGGCGAGCAAGCTACGCTTTGAACCTCAAATCGGTCGTTTGATAAACGCTTTTGATGTGACAGTGAGGGCATTCAAGGCGATCGCCCTCATCCGAGAACGTTGGTCTTTCCGGGACGAAGTAGTTCGCGAGCGTGTCCGCAATCGCAGAGTGAACGAAAGTTTTGGAACAGTTCCCACAACCGATGACCAGCTTGCCATGTCCCGTTTGATTGAAAATAGGCCGATGCAGTCCCGAGTGCCATACCGTCGTTACGTTAGAACTGACGGAAAAGATTGAAGCGGTGGCGAAGGATGTCGTCGGACCGGCCCTCTATAGTCCCTCAATCAACTTGGGAATCACATCCCCGGCAAAGGTGATTCAGATACTTTGGCGTCGTGTTGATAACCCTCCCGCACAGTATGCGGCCAGGATGGACCACACCTTTCCCGCCGGTTGCCACTGACGGTGGATCGACTACAAACGTATCCCAATGGTGCCGTTGAATTTCAGCCTGAAGATATTTCGCCTCGTAGAGCTCTTCAAATTCTTCTGGACTCACTCGTGAACCTACTCGACTTTGCTTTTCATCGTTGGGGAAAACGGTCTGCACGTCGTTCTCAAGTCCTACAGAAGTCGCGGTATCGCGCAACCGCGTTTTATCGGATAAATTGAGAGCAAATGAGATTTTCTTCCGAGACGAGTGAATCGACGAAATCGCAAATACCTGAAACTCCCGCTTCCTCGCAACCGCCCTCGGCCAAACTATTCGTGTCTTGGCGAGCTTGGCTGATTCTTCTTCCATTTTCGGTTGCGATCACGATTATCGTGCTCTTCGCTCTGCATTGGCCGTATTCGGAACGCACTCTGCTGCCGGTTCTTCAGGACACTTTTAAATCGAACATTACCGCCCAAAAATTTCGCCGCTTCTATTTCCCACGTCCCGGATGCGAAGCCGAATCTGTTACATTCCGCAGGCTGAATGGTAATTCCAAAGAACCGCCACTGGCGGAAATTCAGAAACTCACGATTACCGGCGGTTACTTCGATCTTATTTTCCGCACGCATCACATTGCAGCGATTCGCATGGACGGATTGTATATTCGTGTTCCGGCGAGCTCCGGCGAACACTCAGGCCAACCCGAGCTAAGCAGCGACCTGACTCCCGCCAAAATCTCCGTCGGAAGCGTCACTGCGGACGGCGCGCAATTGGAATTTGAAAACGAAGACCGCACCGCTCCGTTGAAGTTCAAAATTCATGAACTTGAAATAAGTCCCATCGCCAAGGGTGAAGCCATGGGCTATCAGGTTCGCATGGCAATTCCAGAACCTCCGGGTGAGCTGGAATCCAAAGGAACGTTCGGTCCTCTGCAGGCCGGGCCAATTGGAAGGCTTGCTCTACGCGGAAGCGTCAAGCTAATCGGCGCAAAACTCGACAAATATCCCGGCATTGCTGGAACTCTCGCTTCAACCGACAAATTTAACGGAACGCTCGAGCAGGTGCAGGTGATTGGCGAAGCTAGCGTTCCGAATTTCCACCTGAAGTCGGCTGCTCATCCAGTTGTTGTGACTTCACAGTTCCAGGTGTTGGTGAACGGCTTAGCGGGCGAAGTGACTCTGCAAAACGTAGCTGGAAAAATTGGCCAAACCGGGTTGCGTGTGGACGGCCAGGTTTCGAAAAACCTCAAACTCGGTCGGCGCGAAACAAATCTCGATTTCTCGATCGCACAGGGGCGCGCCGAAGACTTGCTATGGCTGTTTAGCCACGCCAAAAAGCCTGCGATGACCGGAATTGCGATTTGCTCCGGCCGGGCCCGTGTCTCAAAGTATGGCGATGGCTTTCTATCCAGCCTCACTGTAAAAGGACGATTCGAAGTGCGCGATGGACATTTCCAACCCGAGACCCAAATCAAACTCAATGAGCTGAGCGCACGCGCGCAACGCAAAAAAACTGAAAACCCAAGCGGCGCAGACGAGGTAGCGGTCACCAGCCTTTCCAGTGAAGTGAAAATCCAAGAGGCCGTGGCGCATTTGGACCGAGTGTACTTTGAGACGCCGGGTGCCAGAGCCCGCGTTCAAGGAAGCTACAATTTAGAAAGTCACAAAGTGGACCTGCACGGAGATTTGTGGACCGACGCATCGCTTTCACAAGACACCACCGGACTCAAGGCGTTGCTTTTGAAGCCGATCGATCCATTGTTCAAAAGAAAACGGGCTGGCGCGATGGTTGAGGTAACAATGGAAGGCAACATCTATGACCCACATTTCGGAGCGGCGTTGACGAAAACGAATACCGCTTGGCACGGCAAGCCTTGAATTGCTGAAGATCGTAGTCCGAGTGAACCATAGCAACGCGGGCATTTACGCTAGGGTCATCGTGGCGGCTCCCAGTTGCGTGGAAACTTTCCTTTTCCCGGTTTAACGAGACATCCATTTGTGCCCCCCGCCACCCTGTCCATTGCCGCACGGTCCGACCTACCCGGCTTCCCTTGTACTATATGCTGCCTCGGTGGATGTACCATCTGCGGAGAAGCGGGACCCGTAGGGTGTGACGCATGTTGCGCGGCCGCCTGTAAGGTCTGTTGTGATTAGTGCGATGAGCAAAGGACTTACTCGATTCTTACTTGATATCAGTTGTAAGTTGCCCACCGTATCTGTTGATTCTTGGCCCTTTGGGCTTTCAGGGTCACTTCATTCTCGGGACTCTCGTTCCTGTTGTAGTTCACAAAGGCGGAACTGCATTCATTGCGATGAATGAGCGCTGGGGTGGCGAACGACAGAACAGCGGCGAGCACTACGGTTTTAGTCTGCGTGAAAGGAATACCGCAACACCCGTACCCTTCGACCGACCCGGCCCGTACTCGCCCGTCCTCTCTTGATTGATCGAAGACCCCGATGGACCCACTGAAGCCGTGGACTTTATCATTCCGCTTCATAACTTTAGCGGAAGGTCAACTTGGGGGAATCTTAAAATCTTAATTGCTGACGACCACGAAATTATTCGGAAGGGTATACGCTCGATTTTATCCGAACGGCCGAGTTGGGAAATCGTCGGAGAAGCCGAGACTGGCACGCAAGCCCTTGAGAAAATAAAATCCCTCAATCCGGACATCGCTATTCTCTAACTCTCTGCGGAAGCGACTCAACTCGTTTTCGCCAGACGATTGCCGCTATCAGTTGCGCGTGATCAACCGGTCTATTCGAGATCGACACCAAGCCAAGTCGCCGAAATGACCGAACTCGCGTTTTATACTCGGTTAGTAAGAGATGCGGGGGCGGGAAGGCCCTCGGTTTTGCGGGACTCCGGGTTCCGAACTTCCGGCAGGCGTCGCATCCGTCCGGGGATTTAAAACTTGCTTCTAATTGAATTGATGCACAAAAATTCAAACTGGTTGCGCGATTTCAGTTTCCACTCGATCCAGAATTTTAGCAATCATAAAATAACTTGCCCTGAAACTTGCCCTGACGAAAGGGAACAGAACGAAACGCAGAACCATGCAAGCCGTTGAAAAATCAAATAAGTTCTTTCGCCTCACTCTGCGATTTCGCATTCGTAATCGGCAGGTCGCGAGTTCAACTCTCGCTCTCGGCTCCTCCACTCCATTCCTTTTCTTTCCAAGGAGTTAGGCATTTTTAGTTCGCCGCTTTGCTTCCCGGCATTGCATGGCCGTTGCATATTTCAAACTTTTCGGACGGCGAATCAAGGGCGGTCACCTGCGAGTCGTTCACAGATTTTACGTACGCGTTCGGAAAAACCCCCGCCGGCACACCTCCCGAATCTGAAGCAGGAGCCTAAGCCCGCCGGCCTACTGTTCGAGTCTCGCGGGTTTGTCCACTTTAGTTGCGATTGCTTCATCCAGGCCGGAATCTCTGTTGCTGAATGAGAGTCACCACATACCCGGGCTTCCTTGAATACCTCGGTCGGATACTCTTGAAGACTAAAATCGTCGCCACCACGATTGCCGGAAACACAGAACCGGTGGGAAGTAATCCTCGATATACGCACTGCCCGTTCTGCGGAGTGCAGCTTGTCCAAGCAATCCAAAGGTCAGAATTGTCGCTATTTTCTTACCAAAGCGGAGAAAACCGTGGGATAGCGGAAGTGTATGCGCACTGCCGGTAGCTTGAAAATTGACTTCTCCGGTCTATCAGGTACTGGGTTGGCCTTCCTGGTGGCGTTTACCGAGAATTAACTTGCTATTTTTTATCTAAAGCGTACGATTCCGTACAAAGCGTACGATAGCTTTGCCTCCAAATGTCGCTCACGGTACTTCTCGTTGACCACTCTCCGGTTATGTTAGCCGGGTTAAGAAAAATGCTAGCTCCTCACTCCGACATAAACGTCATCGGATCTGTTTCGACACTTCTAGAAGCTCTCACGGCAAACGACGAATTGCTCCCGGACGTGACTGTCTTGGACTTGAGCCTGGCTGATAGGAGCGATCAGTCCTTAACCCAAGCGCGCATATTGGCCCTAAGAAGCAAGAAGATGGTGAGTTTGACGCTATTCTCTGACTCAGAGACTGAACATATAGCCGACTTATTAGGCATAACTTCTCGTATCGACAAGATGCATATGTGGGAATCGCTGCCGAACTCAATACGAAACGGTGGCGCCCCGAAGGCCGACCCAAAAAAAAACGGAATCGAAACGTTTCGGCAAAAATGAAAGGCAGGATCGGCCTTCCGGTCGAAACTTTTTCCTTCACAACTAGCCTTCCTCAGCCCGGAATCCAAGTTGGTCAACGACGCCGCTTCTAAAACAAGCGAGCCCTCATGTCGTGTTCGTCACGCGGTTCCAATAATCAGTCCGAGTTTCCTACTGAAATGATCATTCATTTCCGCGGCATCAAGAATATTGGCAAACCGGGCGTCTGGGTGTTCCCGCGTTGTTAGTCCGCTGGGACTGCGGCTTTTTACAGTCGACAGTTCCAGCAGCTGAGTTGGAGTTGCTTGTCGCCGGTACTCCGGTAGACTCCAGGTCGGGAGGGTAGCGCGAAGTAATACTGGATTCCTAGGCAGAAATCCTTCCTAATCTGTATCTTGCGGGGTACTTGATTATGTTGTAGCCTCGCAAACGTTTCAGAGTAACAAGCCCCTTACCCGCCCAAGGAGGCGAAATGAAATTGTTTGCGCGAGTAGTTGCATTGGTTGTGTGCGTCAGTTTAGCCACTTACGGCCAAGGGAATTCGTTTGATAAAGTCCGTTACAACGGAGGCTCGGTCGATTCAAAGGTTGATCCGAAGGATTGGAACAACAAGCTAACTGTAACTTCCGACGTCATTACTTTGGCGCTCAAAGACGGGAAGACAGTGCAAATTCCTCCGAAGTCGGTCACAGGTCTCAGCTATGGCCAAGAAGCTCATCGACGCGTTGGTACGATGATTGCACTGGCGATTCTCGTTGCTCCCGTAGCGCTTTTCGGCTTGCTCCATAAGACTCGACTTCACTACATCGGGATTCAATACAGCGATGCCGCCGGCAAGTCAGCAGGAATCTTGCTCCAAGGCGACAAGGATAATTACCGAGCGATTCTTGTTGCGCTTCAGGGTGTGACGAACCTTCCGGTCGCTGTTGCGGAGAAAGACCGCGAATTCGTTCCGGTCGGAGTTAAGTCGGACGTTACCAAGGGCGAAGAGACTGCCAGCGGCAATTCAATCACCGCTCCGAAAGATAGTCCGAAAGGGACCATAAACCTAACTTCGACGCCCGCTGGTGCAGATGTCGTTGTCGACGGCAGCTTCACAGGGAACGCGCCCGCAACTCTAAGGTTAGACCCTGGCAAACACACAATTACGGTCAAGATGTCAGGGCAAAAGGATTGGACACGGGAACTTAACGTCGAAGCGGGCTCTGAGGTCCAACTAACTGCGACATTGGATAAAGCGGAGTAGATTCCGTCTAGGCTTACGAAATGGTGGCACGTCATGAACACAGTAACCATTCAGTCTAAACAACGAACATGTGATTGAGCGAAGCGATAAATAACGGAAAGATGGGCGACATCGTCTCCAAACACGAAAAAGTCGATCGCGCACAGAATTGGTGGGGACCGCCTTACGTGCCCAACTAGTGGCACAAATTCTATGGTATTTCAGGGTACATTCGAGTTAGTATGCGCGCAAGGAGCTGCGCCCTCCTGTCTGGAGTTTTTAGGAGAATCCAATCCAAGTCATTTGAGGGTTGCGCCATGGATTCTGTCGTTTTCTTTGTCGACGACGATCCGAGTTTGCGCTCTGCATTTGTCCGTCTCCTGAGCTCACACGGTTACCAGGCGAAGGCCTATGCAACGGCAACCGAATTTTTCAGTGAAAAGCTTCCGAACGAGCCTGCCTGCCTTATTCTCGATTTAAAAATGCCGGACCCCGCGGGTTTCGACGTCCAGAAAGCCGTGAGTCAATGCGACGCTTGCCTGCCGATAATTTTCGTCAGCGGGCACGCGGATATATCGACTTCGGTTCGCGCGATGAAAGCTGGAGCGGTTGATTTTCTGACCAAACCAATCGATCGCGAGAAGCTGGTTTCAGCGGTTGGCACTGCGCTTGAGCGGTCGAAGCGGATCCGCGAAGAACGAGAAGTACTCAAAAGAGATCATGAAGCTTTCGACAAGCTAAGCCCACGCGAGAAGGATGTTTGCGTTCGCATCGCGCAAGGTCTTATGAACAAAGAGGTCGGATTCGAACTAGGCACCTCCGAGAAGACCATCAAAGCTCAGCGAGCGCACGTGATGCAGAAGCTAGGCGCCGCTTCGCTGCCGGACGTGGTGCGATTGGTGGAAAGATTGCGAAGTGCTGGAAGGATGCCTCTGTACCGCGCGGCAGCGGGTGGTACCATGTGACGCCTGTAAGCGTAACTTTGCCGTAGGCCCGATCATTAGGGCAAAACCAGGTGTAGAGCGCCAAGAATCTTAGGGTCTTTAGCTGCAAAAGTAGACCAGCGGACGATTAAATTCACTGAAATAAAGTCGAGAAAGCTGAGGAGGAATCATGAGGAAGGTGCTATTGAGTCTGGCTCTGATTGCGGTGCTGGCGCTGCCTGCGGCTGCCCAGAAAAAGGAGCAGGAGCGGGTTGAGAATTCCGGAACTGCAATGAGCGAGATTTTGAACGCGCCGGACAGTATTCCGCAGAGCGTGCTCGATAAAGCGGACTGCGTCGTAGTTCTGCCGTCAGTCGTGAAGTTCGCGATTGGCATCGGCGGGAGTTATGGCCGCGGTGTGATGACTTGCCGGGGCGGAAAAGATTTCAAGGGCAAATGGGGCGCGCCGACGATGATGGCCTTGGAAGGCGGTAGCGCGGGATTTCAGTTCGGAGGCCAGGCGACGGACTTTGTTCTGCTTTTGATGAATGACCGTGCAGCGGGCAGCATTCTTACCAGTAAGGTAAAACTTGGAGGAGATGCGTCAGCCGCTGCGGGCCCGGTCGGCCGGACCGCGTCCGCAGAGACCGACGTTACTTTGCGAGCGGACATTTTGTCGTACTCCCGTGCACGGGGGCTGTTCGCGGGCGTTTCGCTGGATGGTTCGACGCTCCGTCCCGACAACGATGCGAACAAGAATTTGTATGGCAAGAAGCTGGAAGCGAAGGAAATCGTATTCGATGCAGTGGTACCGGCTCCAGCGAGTGCGAAAAAGCTGATTGCGACGCTCGACAAAGCATCGCCTACCAACAAGTCGAAATAGGACCGCGAAGGTAGTTGCCACAAGGTTCGCGGACGGTCCAGTATGGGCAATACGTTAGCGGAGTCATGACTTTTGTTGCCGACCAAACCGGCGCCATCTACGAAAAAGATCTCGGCGAAAAAACAGACGATCTGGCGCAAAGCATTCCGAAGAAAAAGATTTCAATCCGGCCAACGGCTGGGTACGGGAAAAATAAGTTGTAGGTTTACAACCGGGAAAAATGTATTGATTCTTTCCGCCTTCCCGACGCAGGATTCGCTCCTTTTTGCTGGCAACGTGGGCTTTCGTGCGTAAGCACCGGTTTCGCAAAAAGAAGCGGCTGGATCTTTTCGATCCAGCCGCGAGCAACCTTGTGTTCAAGAAGCGAACGATCTAGCGGTGCCCACCGCCACCGTGTGAGCCGCCCCCACGCGACCCACCGCCCCCACGCGACCCGCCGCCTCCTCCATGGAAGCCGCCGCCGCTGCCGCCGTGAAATCCACCGTTTCCACCGTGAAATCCGCCGCTGTTGCCGCGGAAGCCTCCGCCACCGTTTCCACGGAAGCTATTCCCGTTGCCGCGGTAGCCGCCTTGGAATCCACCGCCGTTACCATGGGAAACATATCCGCGGGACGGTGCCCCTCGGTATCCGTTGCCTGGACGATTGCCATAACCCGGCCGGTATCCATTCCCTGGCCTACCGTAGCCGTAGCCGGGCCGCCCGTAATAGCCATGTCCGTAGTAGCCGCGACCGCCGTAGTAGCCGTGTCCGTAGTACCCGTGACCGTAATAGCCACGGCCGTAGCCGTAGCCATAGTACCCGCGTCCATAAAATCCGGAGAACCACGGACCGGCGCCTATGAACGCGCCACCTACAAAGTAGCTAGGCCCGTAATAGCCGTAAGGAGCGCAGGCATACGGGTAGTAGCCGTAATATCCATAGTCACAAACCGGAGCCGGACCATAATCCGAGCCGACTCCTGCGTAAACTGGACCGACCGCAACTCCAACCGAAACCTGTGCATTTGCACTGGCTGCGGAGAACAGAACCGCTACCGCCAAAATTCCCAGAAAAACTGCGTCCTTTATGGATCGCATGGTGACCTCGCCTCCGACACAAGAGTCGTGCCGGCCTCCGAAGAAAAGCCTTCAAGAACCTTTCTACACGCATAAAACCCCAATGTGGCAAAAAAGTTGCTCTGCGCCAGAGCCCCCTAGGACTAGGTGGGAGGGCTGCCGGATGCCCCATTTTAGCCGCCCGAATTTCAGAAATTCGACACGGCCCAGTACACTCGTTGCATGTTTGCGAATCGTACCAGGTGGAATCTTCAGGAAAACGCCCTTCATCGCGAGTTGATTGAATTGCGAGCTTCAGGAAAACAGATTTTCGACCTCACGCGTTCGAATCCGACGGAATGCGGTTTCGCATACAACTCACAGGAAATTCAACGAGCTTTTGCCCGCGACCAAATCGTCCGCTACGAGCCCCATGCGCGAGGGCTGGAGTCGGCCCGTTCCGCTGTCGCTGGCTACTACGAAGAACGTGGCGCGAACATATCCGGACTCGATCTTGTGCTCAGCAGCGGGACCAGCGAGGGCTATTCGTTTATTTTTCGGCTGCTCTGCAATCCGGGCGATGAAGTCTTGATCCCCTCGCCTGGCTATCCGCTGTTCGAATTCCTGGCAGACCTGTGCGACGTCAAACTGGTGCACTATCCCCTCATCTACGATCATGGCTGGCAAGTCGATTTTTCTTCGTTGTCGACGGCATGTACTCAAAAAACCCGCGCCATCATCGTCGTTAATCCCAATAATCCGACAGGGCATTACAGCGTTCCGGATGAGCAAGCCCAGATTCGGCGATTTTGCGTGGAGCGAAACATTGCAATCATCGCGGACGAGGTATTTTTCGACTTCGGGCTAACCGCTGATCGCCGCCAGAGTTTTGCGGCCGGTGGAGATGCGCTAACGTTTACCCTCAGCGGCCTTTCCAAAATCTGTGGACTACCGCAGATGAAGTTGGCGTGGATCGCGGTAAGCGGGCCCGCGAAACTAAAACAGGAAGCGCTCGCGCGCCTGGAAGTAATCGCCGACGCCTATCTTTCCGTGGGAACTCCCGTGCAGTTGGCGGCACCAGACCTTTTAGCGACGGGCGGCAATTTCCGGGCGCAAGCAATGGCCCGAGTGCGATCGAATCTTGCAAAACTGGACAGCCAACTCGCAGCGCAATCTGTTTGTAGTCGATTCAAATGCGAAGGCGGTTGGTCCGCTGTGTTGCGAGTACCCGCGCAGCAAACCGACGAGGAGTTGGCGATTGCGTTGATCCGGCAGCACGGCGTCTCGGTGCACCCGGGACATTTTTACGACTTCCCGAGAAACGGGCATATCGTAGTCAGCCTGATCGTTCCGGATCAAGAATTCGCCCAAGGCACCAAGCGAGTGTTAAGTCACTTCGCGTGAAGACACGCCCAGCGCGCCGCGAGCCAATTCCTACGAGAGTTCGCCCGAGTCAATCTGATAGCGCCGTCCATCAAGATTTGCCCAGACGCTCCGTCCGGGCGACTTGGAATTTTGTGCAGGCTTCGCGGCGGACATCGCTTCCTTAAACGCCGCTTGAAATTTTTGCATTTCGGCTTGTGTGCCGACGGTGATTCGAACGTGCGTCGGCCAAGCTGGCCACGCTCGCCCGATATACACGTTGCGCGCCGCCATCGCATCGATCACTTCTTTCGTCGGACGCTTGGTATCCAGCATGAAGCAGTTTGAAACCGACGGCACGTAGCTGTAACCGTTGCGGTCGAGCCAGGCAAAAGTCTCGCCGCGAATGCCGGCGTTGATGCGTTTGCGTTCTGGAACCAGCGTTTTATCGTCGAGGCTGGTCAGTGCGGCGGCTACCGCTGTTACCGGTAAACTGTTCCAACCGCTGTAATTCGAAATCTTCGCCAGCAAATCGGGTCGTCCGATCGCCAGCCCGCAGCGCAGTCCGGCCATGCCGTAAATTTTTGAAAATGTGCGTAGCACCACAAGGTCTTTGTCCGCTTTCACCAGATCAAGCGCGGTCGTTCCGTCGGAAAAATGGATGTACGCCTCGTCCACCAAAACGATGGAGCCTTTTGCTTTGTTTTCGAGCAGGTATTCGATATCGGAGTGTGGCGTCAGCGTCCCGGTCGGATTGTTCGGCGTGCAAACGTAAAACAGTCCGGCATCCGGCGCCGTTGCCAGCATCGCTTTCACATCGTGCGCGTAGGTGGAAGTCAGCGGAGTCTTCACAACCTTGGCGCCAGAAATTTTCGCCGCGTACATTCCGGCTTCGTAGCCCGGGTCCGCAGTCACGTAACTTTTCGTCGGCGAAGTAAACGCCAGGACGGAATAGTGCAGCGGCTCTCCGGAGCCCGGGAACGCGCGCACATAATTCGGTTTCAGCCCTTCCATCGCGGCAAATTTCTTGGAGAGATCTTCAGTCATCCAGTAGTCATAGCGGCCGGCGTTCGGTGAAATTTCAGAAATGGCCTCGCGCGCCACGGAACACGGGCCGAGCGGATTTTCGTTGGCATCAATGATCACTGCATCTTTTGGAAACGGGCCGGGAGGAAGCGAAGCAGCACGAGCGGAAAAGGCGAAAAACGATTCGCCGAGAATTCCCGAAGCGAGAGCAGCCGAGCCAGCCGCGCCAAGTTGAAAAAATGTCCGGCGCGATGAAGCCTTTGCGGTACATCGCGAACTTTTTCTCGACGAGTCTTCCATGACGTGCCTCCGATGATTTACCTAATCGTTCGCAGGGCCGCTTCGTAAAAGTGCTACCGGCAAACGCCGAGCGCTCACCGGTAGCATCATAAGCCGAATTGCTTGCGTTAGAAGATAATCTTCAGCGCCAGCTGCATGTTGAACGCTTCGCCCGGCCCGATGCCCGGTGCGCCGTTCCAGTCGCCAATGGTGTCTGCCGTGATGCCCACGCCGCTACCGTTGGTCCCGCTAGGTGGCGCGAGATTCGTGCGGTTGAACAGGTTATACATTTCAACGCGGAACTGGGTGTTGATTCGTTCCGTGATTTTGGTGTTCTTGATCACGGAGAAATCAACGGAGGCGTAGCCCGGTCCATAGAACGCGTTACGTCCGCTGTTGCCAAATGTTCCTGCTGCTGGATCAGCGAATGCAGCTGGGTTTAGCCATGTCACGCCACTCTTGCTGAACGCGTGCGAAACGCCGGCGTAGGGGTCGCCGATCAGATCGGCTCGCTGTGATCCTTCGCCCGTTCCGCTGTTATCGTTCGATGAGAACACCGAGAAAGGCTGCCCAGTGTGAAACGACAGCAAGCTGCTGAGTTCCCATCCGTTCAAGAGCAGCCTCATCCGCGAAGCGTTTGGCAAATCATAGTTCAGCTGCGCGGTGAAGTTGTGCCGGGTGTCGTAGTCCATGCTGCCGTAGTCGGCTTTCAGGTTGAAGTTGTCCTGCGCCAGCGTCCCGCGATATTGCGTCATATCGTCGAGGCCGTGTGCCCAGGTGTAGGCGACTTGTGCGGTGAAGCGTTTCCAATCGCGCACCTTCAACACCGTCTGCAGCGAGTTGTAGTTTGAATTACCGTTGGTCTGGATCTGGTTGATGACGCCGAAGTCCGGGAATTGCGCGAAGAACGGACGTGCGGCTTGCTGATCCGCATCGGTTGCGTAGATGCCAGGTGTCGGCTGGTTGATATCGGCCGTAGTCATCAAGCGATGAGCCGCGCTGCCAACGTAGCCGATCTGCCACAGCAGGGAACGGCCGAAGGACTTCTCGATGTTGAGGTTGTAGTTGTAATTGTAGGGCGTCCGAAAATCCTGGCTGACGGAAAAAATGTTGTAGACCTGTCCGCATCCATTTCCCGAATCGCAATTGGTCGTTGAAGGATTGAATACTGGCACGCCGAACGCCAGCTGAATTCCATTCGCGGGAATCGTCTGCACGGGCGTGGGTCCTGCTGGGTTGCCTTCCAGTCCGTTGGGTGCGCCGTTCGACGGGCGGTTGTCGAGGAAGACGTTCAGGTTCGGCGTGTCGAAATAAATTCCGACGCCGCCTCTAATCACCAAATCACCCTTCTGCCCGAGCTTGTATGCGAAGCCGAGACGCGGAGAAAAATTCTTGTAATTTTTCGGATAGACACTGTCGATGCCCGCTCCTTGGAAAACTACTCCGCCCTTGGAGGGGACGAACACCGACAAATCTTTCTTGTCGTTCCCTAGCGGCCCTTCGTAGTCCCAGCGCAAACCGTAATTCAGCGAGAGTTTCTGGTTCACTTGCCAGGAGTCTTGCGCAAAGAGCGCGAACGTTTTTACAAAAACGAGTCGAGTCGGATCGCCGACAGCGATGCTGGATCTGGAGACATAGCCCGCCAGGAAGTCGCTGAGCGCCAGAACATTGCTGTCTTGGTCCGGATCTCCTATGGCCCAAGGTCCCTGCGAGCCATCAAAAACAAAGTTGCCAAGTGCGTGCCGATGGTAGAACTCTTCGAGTTGCGCTCTGCGGAACTCGCCGCCGAAGCGGATCTGGTGCTTGCCAAACGTGTAGGAAACGACGTCCGTAATGTGTCCCGTGATGTCTTCGCGCCCTTCCGGTGGAGTCAGACCCGCGGAATCGAATCCGGTAATCGCGATGTTCGGCGCACCGGCGAGATCGAATCCATCGTAGAGATTCAAACCGTAGCTGGCCAGGTCGAAGTTGGTATTGAAGTCGCTGAATGTCTGCCGGAAATAGTTCACGCCCAACAACAATTGGTTGGAAATGCGCGGGCTTAAAGTTGAATTCCACGCGAACGCATAGTTCGAAACGTGCAGCGGAGCCACTTCATAGTAGTCCTTGATTTGCGAGCCGACAGGAGCAACCTGGTTTCCCTGGCCGATGAAGTAGTGGAACGAAAGATTGTTCTTGTCGTTCACCTTGAAATCGAGTTTTGCCAGGCCATTGTAGCTGTAGCCGTATTCCGGATCAGGGCTCGAATAGTTGTTCGGCACCGCGGCGCCTTGCAGCGCGTAACTTGGCCACAAGTTTGCCATCAGGTTTGCGGAAACCGGATTTTCGGCCACGCCGAAATCAGCCAATTCATTAAGAGCGGCTTGCTGGTAAGCGAGTGATGGCTCCGTTCCTAGTCCCGGAAGTCCGATCGTGAAATTTTGCTTCTCGAAAGTCGCGAAGAAAAAGAGGCGGTCCTTGATAAATGGCCCGCCCACGGAAAACCCGTATTGTTGATTGCGGTTTTCCTTTTTCTCGTCAGAGAAGGGTGAAGCCGCAGCAAAGGCTTCGTTGCGAATGTAGTAGTAAGCCGAACCGTGTAACCCGTTCCCGCCGGATTTCAGCGCCAGGTCCACTGTGCCTCCGGGATTGCGCCCTGATTCCGGAGCAGCCTGCGTCTGCACCGAAAATTGGTCGATCGAATCGATCGGTAGCACGATGCCCGCGATTCCCAAAACGCCGCCCTGATTGACGGCGGGAATGTTGTGCCACAAATCATTGTTGTCCGCACCGTCGATTTGCCAGTTCACCTGGTTCGCGCGGGTGCCATTCAGAGATCCGAATCCGCCCGCAGAATACCCTCCGAATCCGGGAGACACGCTAATGAGCTGCGTAAAGTCGCGGCCATTTAGCGGAAGGGTCTGCAAGTCGGCGCCAGTAACCAGCGTGGTCTGCGTGGACGTTGTCGTATCGAGAGTCAGCGCGGCAGCGGAGACTTCCACCGTCGTCGATTGCTGCGAAATCTTCACTCCTGCATTGAGCGTGTAGATCGAGCCCTGCGAAACGAGAATATTGTCCACTTCCAGATTCGGAAATCCGGCGGCCACCACCGTAACCTTGTAGGCTCCTACCGGCAAATCCTGAAATGCGAATTGTCCGTCGGAAGTTGATTCCGACGAATAGTCAATCGACGTGGCCTTATTTGTTGCTTTGACGTGTGCGCCCGGAACCACCGCTCCGGACGGATCGGTTACCGTCCCGTTGATCGCTCCGCGGAAAGTCTGTGCTGTTGCGGAAAGTACAAAAACCAGAACAAGTAAAAGCACGACGAGCAATCGTTTCATATTTCATTTCTCCTCTGGCGCGTGAGTTCGGCAGGTCCGTTTTTCTAAACGTTGAGCGCTGCACCGCGCCAGACGTCGTGGTTTTCCGCGTCGAGAGACACACATTCCCTGAGAGCGTTTCTGCCCTTTTTACGCTCGATGGAACTCTCGATTACGAGGCCTTAGCCTTCCTGGAGCGTTCCGCCGGGAGTAAGGCGAAACGCTCCAGAACTTCCATTGGGGGAGTGCCCAACAAAGGCCAATTTGGCCACCACAGGTTGCGCGAAGATTACGTTCGGCCAGTATTGCTGTCCAACGCAAATTTCGTATCGAATCAATTCGATTGTTGCGATGCGGTGGAAACTTCCTGCAAATGCGAGGGTTGAGTTGGCGGCAACGCTAAAGTTTCTGAAAAGCTATTTTTCGTGAAGGTGATATTCCGCGGAGCGGCCGCCACCAGGTACCAGCGTTCGCACCACTGCATAAAGCAGCGGAATGAAAATCAGATTTAAAGTAGTTGCCGCGATCATTCCGCCGAATACGGTCGTGCCGACCGAGATGCGTCCTGCTTTGCCGGCGCCCGTTGCCAGCACCAAAGGCACGACGCCAAGAATGAACGCGAGTGACGTCATCAGAATCGGACGCAAGCGAATTCGTGCTGCTTCGACCGCCGCCTCGGCAATCGATTTTCCCTGGTCGCGCAATTGTTCTGCGAATTCCACGATCAAAATCGCATTTTTACTGGAAAGGCCGATTAGCATCACCAATCCGATCTGGCAATAAACGTTGTTGTCCAGTCCGCGAAGCGCGAGAGCCCCCACCGCTCCGAGTAGCGCCACAGGAACTGCCAGCAACACGATGAAAGGAAGCACGAAGCTTTCATACTGTGCAGCCAGCGTCAGGTAAACGAACACCAGGCCGAGCCCGAAAAGAATAATTGCTTTGCCGCCCGATTCGATTTCTTCAAGCGAAAGTCCGCTCCATTCAAATGTCATGCCGCTCGGCAGCGTTTTTTGCGCGAGCGCTTCCATATCCGCGATCGCTTGACCCGTGCTGCGTCCCGGCGCGCCTGAACCGTTGATTTCGGCCGAACGGAAAAGGTTGTAGTGGCTAATGACTTGAGGATTCGCTTGTTCTTTGACGGAAACGAAACTGTCGAGCGGGATCAACTTTCCCGTATCGGACTTCAAGTAATACTGGCCGATGTCTTTCGGCTTCGAACGGTATTTGCCTTCGGCCTGTACGTACACGCGGTACGATCGATTGTTGAAATCGAAATCGTTCACATACACCGAACCCATGTAGATCTGCAGCGCGTCCGTAATTTGGGTGAAAGGAACCTGCAAGCTCTTCGCTTTTTCGCGGTCAATCTGAACAAGATACTGCGGGTCGTTCGCCGTGAAGCTGGTGAAAAGTCCAACCAGTTTTCCTCCAGCGTTCCCTTGTCCAATCAATCCGTACGCGGCGTTGGCAATTTGCTGCACGGAATTTCGTCCGAGATCTTCCACTTCAAAGGTGAAACCGCCAAAATTTCCGAGACCTTGCACGGCCGGCGGGTTGAAGGGAATTACCAGCGCTCCTTGAATTTGCGCCAGTGGGCCGCGCATCTGTTCGAGTACCGCCGCTGCGGAATGCGAATCGCCTCTTCGCGTCTCGAAGGACTTCAATGGCACGAAGACGATTGCTCGATTCGGTGCGCTTCCGGAAAATCCAAAGCCAACCACGGAAAACGTGCCCTCAACGTCGGGCAGCTTCAGCATGGACTGTTCGACTTGTTTGCAAATATCCGACGTATAGTCGAGCGAAGCGCCTTGCGGCGACTGCACGATTACCAGCACGTAGCCTTGATCATCCTCCGGGATAAACGCCGTCGGCACTCGTACGTACACCAGGTAAGTCAATCCAAGTGTTGCGAGGAAAACTACGACCGCAATTACCTTCCAACGCAGCACCCCCTTCACCATGTGTGTGTACGCCTTGGTTCCCCAGCCAACCACGTTGTTGAACCACCGGAAGAACCGGCCTTTGGCGCGCTCGCGATGTTTGCCCAGGAATATCGCAGACATCGCCGGAGTGAGCGTCAACGCATTGAACGCTGAAATCGAAACGGAGAACGCGATGGTCAGTGCGAATTGCCGGAAAAGAATTCCGGTAGTGCCCGGGAAAAGCGCCACTGGTACAAACACTGCAACCAGTACCAGCGAAGTCGCGATGACGGCGCCCGCAACTTCTTTCATTGCGACCGACGCCGCATTGTGCGGCTCGGTGATTCCCTCGGCGATGTGCCGTTCCACGTTTTCAATGACGACAATCGCGTCGTCTACCACCAGCCCGGTCGCCAACGTGATTCCGAACAGTGTCAGCGTATTTATGGAAAATCCCAGCGCCTTCACGAATATGAATGTACCGATCAGCGACACTGGAATGGTGATCGCCGGAATCAGGGTGCTGCGCCAGTCCTGCAAGAAAATAAAAATAACGATGACCACCAGCAGAATTGCTTCGGCCAGTGTCTTCAGCACATCGCGGATAGATTCACCGATCACCGTTGTGGTGTCGAATGCCACTGCCACTTTCAGGCCCGGGGGGAAATTCTTTGACAGCTTGACCAGCTCCGCCTTCGCCAACCGGTCCACATCAAGCGCGTTTGCCCCAGGTAGCTGCGAAAGTCCCATGCCGACAGCATCGTGACCGTTGAAACGCAGCAACGAACCGTAATCTTCCGCGCCCAGCTCTGCGTGGCCGACATCTTTCAACCGGATCAAAGTCCCATCGGTGCCGGTCTTCAAAATGATGTTGTCGAACTCCGCGGCTTCCGACAGACGCCCCACGGCGCGCACGCTGACCTGGTATGCCTGACCAGTAGGTGACGGCGGCTGGCCAACTTGTCCTGCCGCCACCTGAATGTTCTGCTCTTGCAAAGCCGAGACGACTGACGACGCGGTCAATCCTCGTTGCGCCAGCTTTGCCGGATCGAGCCACAACCGCATCGCGTATTTTCGTTCGCCGAAAATAATGACGTCGCCAACGCCCGGGACGCGCTTGAGGGCATCCTTGATGTACACGTCGATGTAGTTGCTCAGAAAAAGGCTGTCGTACTGCCCGTTCTCGGAATAGACGCCGCCGCCGAAAACGAAACCGCTTGTTTGCTTCGTGATAATGACGCCGGTCGCCTTCACTTCGTTCGGCAAGCGGGCCAGCGCCTGGTTCACGCGGTTCTGCACGTCCACTGATGCCAGGTCGATATTGCGCGTTACGTCGAACACTACGTTGATCTGGCTGGTGCCGTCGTTGCCGCTCGACGACGAAATATACTTCATGCCTTGAACGCCGTTGATCGATTGTTCCAGCGGAATCGTCACCGCGGATTCGACCGTCTGCGCGTTCGCGCCGATGTACACGCTGGTGACGATGACTTGCGGCGGAGCGAGATCCGGCAATTGCGCGATCGGCAGCGTCGGAATGGAGATGGCTCCCGCCAGCACAATCAGCAGTGCGCAAACTGTGGCGAATACCGGGCGCTCAATAAAAAAGTCAACGAACACTGGGGCGCTCCATCAGCAGGGAATTGTTTTTTGTGCGGGGCATGGTGGGCTGGCTTGTCAGTTCGAACCCGCCTGCGAAGAAGACTCCGCCACGCTAGAAGAAGTCGCGGCGGAAGAAGTATTTGGCCCAGTTTGATTGTTGGCTGGCACCGCCTGTTCGGTTACCGGAGCGCCATCCTGCAAGAATTGAGTTCCGGAGACGATAATGTGCTCGCCCGGCTTGATTCCATCCAGGACTTCCACGTCGTTACCCACGTTGTCGCCGATTTTCACAACCTTTTGCCGTGCAACCGTCCCTTTTCCTTCGTTCACCGCCACAAACGCAAAATACTGCCCGTTGATGCGAGTAATGTTCAGGAAGGGAATCGTTGCGCCTTCGCGCTGTCCCCACGTCACCTGAACCCGCACTTGCTGAGCGATCCGCAGTTTGGTCTGCGAATTCGGCACTGCCGCCTTGGCCAGCACCGTCTGCGTGTCCGGATCCACTTGCGGAGAAATAAACGTAATGCTCGAGTTCGCCAACAGTTCCCCGGTCTGGCTCAGCAATTTCACCGGGAGCCCCAGCCGCAGCGCGCGCGAATGGTTCACCGGAACGTAGATATAGGCTTCCAGTGCCCCCGGCTCATCCACCGTCGTCAACAGAGTTGAAACCGTCACGCGATCGCCCATTCGAACCGGAATATCACCCACGATTCCGTCCATCGGTGCGCCTACCGAATAGTAGTGCAGTTCCACTTTCTGCTGATTTACCTGCTCCTGCAGCGATTTCAATTGTGCTATCGACGCATCGTAGTTCGATTGCGCCGAGTCAAACTCCGCCTTGCTGATGACGCCTGCCTCAGACAGGCGCTTGGCCCGTTCGAACGATACTTTCGCCAGTTGCACGTTCGCTTGCTGCGCCGCGACCGACGCTTCCTGACCGCTCACGTTCGCCTGCTGCTTTAGCGGGTCGATCTCGAGCAAGGTCTGGCCGGCTTTCACATGATCGCCCGACTTCACATTAATCTTGATGATCTGCCCTTCTACTTGCGGGTTGATGTTGGCCGAATGCCGCGACTTCATCACAGAGAGATATTCCGCAGTATCGGGAATCGTGACGCTCTTGACCACCTGCGTCTGCACTGGCATGGCCCCTCCGGGCGCTCCCGCCGGGCCGTTCGCCGCCGTCTTTTGCCCGCAACCAGCCGCAATTAGGCTCATGGCCACGCCGAAAGTGACCACTGCCCCTCGCTCATGGCGCCTTGAGCGCATTTCAAACTTTGTTTTCGTGGATGACAACGCGTGCTCCCTGAGTCTCCGTCAATCAATTCATTGTGGAACAAAAATGATACGACATTCGCGGCGGGCTGGAATAGCTAAGACCGCCTAAGCGATTTTGTTTAGACGCTTTAGCGCAGTTTTCGTTACATTTTTCAGACGATGGGGCCTGCGGAGGGAATTGCTCGCAACGTGGCTTGTGAGTACTGAACTTCCCGTCAGTACATGTCTCTTGGATCGATTCGTTTTCCGGAAAGCCCTAGTTGCAGCACTTCCATATCCTCGGGCCGGTCGAACACCTTGCCGGGGAAGAATTTCTTCGTCAGCACGCGCACGCCGCCAAACGCTACCCCCAGCACGATCGCGATTCCGCAAAATGCCAGCGTCCCGATGAAGATATTCTTCACCGTCGTCAGCCACGGTGGGTCGGTCAATGTGTGCGAGCCTTCGTTCCAGGTTACTTGCTGTTCGAAGCGAATCTGCTGCCGCAGGTTTGCTTCAGATCCGACCGATACCGGCGACAGCACAATCGACAGCAGCGAGGATTTGCGCTCAATCGACGTCCCCGCAAGCGCCGGGTTCGCCGCCAGCAGCGGCTGCATATGCCGCAAATGTTGCTCTGCCAGTTGCGGCGTCGGATAGTCGATCAGCACGAGCGCTTGCGTCTTGTCACGGCCCACGGAGTAGCTCGCCAGCATCGCCTCCGCTCCCGCATTGAATCCAACCTCCGGCGTCAAAACCGCAAACTTGCTCGCATTTAGCGAGTCCAGCGCCGCTTTGAAACCCTCGGGACCGAGCGCGTATCGCTGCGTCCCCTGAATCATTTCCTCTTCGGGAAGATAAGCTCGAATCGGCGGCAGCGGCGATCTATCCGCACTTTGCTGCACAGCATCGAGCAGCAGCTTGAGATCTGCATCCGTTGCATTCTTGATCCACCAGACTCTCACCAACCGATTCCCAACTAGCGCCAATAATTGATCGTCGCCCGCAGCAGTAAGCGGACCCACAGTCGAAGCGGTCATGTGGGGAGTCAATTCTGATGTGTAGGCTTCGTAAGCACCGCTCGGATCGCGGAACTGCTCAACCAATACGCGCAGCCACTTGCCATTGGCGGTGTACTTCTCAAGCCCGATAACGTCACTTCGTCCCGCCTCGGATTTCACTGGAGTTCTGGGAAAATCGAGCTTGGGTTCGCCTGGGGGCTCTACAGTCGCATCCGCCTTCCATTTTCCGAAATGGTCCGGCAGCACCAGCACCGTCTCGGAACGCACCGAGGCCGTGCAAACGAGAAACCCAACGACGAACAGCGTGGCGAGCCTTTTCATCCCGGAATAGCCTGCTACCCCTATTAGACACCAGAACGCTAGTTTCGGTTGCGAGAGGATTCAAGTGAGACAGGAGTGGTGCCGCCACCGCGTTTGGGCGCCGGTGCCACATTTTCATTCACTGCCATGCTATTCAGGCTCTGCAGGTAGTTGGCGACGCCCTGGAAGATTCCTTCAGCCACCCGCTGACGGTGATCCGGCTGCTTCAGCATCTTTTCATCCGCCGGATTGCTCAAAAACGAAATCTCCGTCAGGATCGACGGCATATCCGCGCCAATCAGCACCACAAACGGCGCCTTGCGCACGCCACGATTCTTCACTGGCTTGACGGCCTTCTGCACCCGCTTGGCCAACGAATCCTGCACATCTTCGGCAAACTCTTTCGATTCGTCGATCTTTTCCGTCCGCGCAATCTGCTTCACCAAGTCCTGCAGCTCGTGGATGCCCTGATCGCTTGTCGCATTTTCCCGCGCCGCCACTTCCATCGCGTCCGCGGATCCCTTTAAATTCAAATAATAAGTCTCAATCCCACGCGCGCCCGAATCCTGGCTCGAGTTCGCATGAATCGAAATGAACATGTCCGCCTTCGCTTGGTTCGCGATGTGCGTGCGTTCCTCCAGGGGAATAAACGTGTCGTCCGACCGCGTGAACAGCACATCCGCCGCGGGCAGACGTTGCTGAATAATTTTCCCTAGCCGCAGCGCCACGTCCAGGCACAAATCTTTCTCCATCAAGCCCGTTGGACCAATCGTTCCGGTGTCGTGTCCGCCATGCCCCGCATCAATCACGATGCGGCCAATCTTCAGTCCCAACGCTCGCGTCAATGTGGACTGCCCGTCTCGCGTCGGTTGCGGCGAGGTAGGAGGCTGCGTGGGGCTGGACTTGCCGACTTTCGCCGTCGCTAGCTTGTTCTTCGGTTGCGGAATCGCCGCCGGCGCATCGTCCGCATCCGCCTTTGCCGTTGTCACCGGCGTAACCGCAGCTTGTTGCGCCTTCGCAATCGACTTTTCCGTGGCGCTTACCGAAGCCGTTTCCCTTTTCGTTTGAGTTCCTGCAACATTTACCGCTTCGTCGCCCGTGCCGTTCAGCGCTTTCGCCGTCTGCATCGCTTTCGCGCTGGCGTAAAGGTCTATCGCCAGCCGTACCGACCCATCCTTCTGGGTACTATTCAGCAGCGTCGCCGTGTAATCCTTCACGCCATTCACGTCCAGCACCACCCGCACTACGCCCGCGGGATTCTGCGCCACCCGCACCGCCGAAAGCATCGCGCCATCCGTCTGTATCTTGCTGTGTGCCAGTGCTGGCGTCAGTCGCGCCGCGTGCAGATCAAAAAAGATCCGGTCCGGATTCGCGATTCTTCCGGAAACATACTGCACGCTGTCGGCAATCTCGATCGTCACTCGCGTCGTATCCGCCGACGAGTTGCTGCTGATCGTGCGTACCAACGGAATGCGGCCATTCGCGCTCGGCGCCCCGCCGCGAACTCCTCCGCTGCCCCCTCCGCCCGCGTCGCCTGCGTCATCCTTCGCTGCGCGCGCAGCTTCTCTCGCGGCCGGCTTCGCTTCCGTCTCCGCGTCATCAGGCAGGGAACTGCCACGCATCGTGCCCGCGCTCCTGCTTGGTTCAACCGGCGGCGAGTTCTGCAGAAGCGCCAACTCCGCCCGCGCTTCCTGCACCTCGCGCTTGTGCTGCGAGTGCGGAAATTTTTTCAAAAACGCATCGTACGTTTTCATCGCGCCCGACATATCGCCCAGTTGATCCTTCTGCAGCTTTGCGGTCCGCAGATACGCGTCTTGTCCGTAACGGCTCGTCGGATACTCGCGCAACAAAAATTGATAAGTATCCACCGCCGACTGGTAATAGCTTTTCCCGAACCGGTCGCCCATCTCCGTGTACAACTCCGCCACCGCCAACAGCGCGTCCGGCACTTCCGCCGCGTGCGGCGTAATCAGGTAAACGTGCCGGTAAGCGTTGACGACCTGCTTGTATTCCGCGAGCGAGCGCTTCTCGATGGACTTGCTGTTCAAAGCAGCGCGCTGTTCTTCCGCGCGCGCAAATTGCGAAGTTGCCGCCTGCCGCTTTACGGCCGCAGTCGGCTCAGCAGAAGCGGTACTTCCTAGGGAAGTTCCGCTGGTGGTTGTGGCGGGCGTTGAACCATTCGGCGTCTTGGCAAATGCAAAACTTGTCGGCGAAAACATCGCGCACGAAGCGGCCAAAACGCCTGCAGCGAAAACCGGCGAAGCGCGGGCGAAGCCCCTGTGCAAAAAAAACCTTGCAGAAGTCGGTAGGACGGGCAGACAAATCTGCAGAATTCGCGCCCAGCGCGCCCAAATCTTCGCCAAATATTCTGGACTGCTAGATTTTCTCGGCTGAATGTCATTCCCAACCCGCCGCCCCAACGAACTCCCCCGCACGACACCCCAACTTCACACGCAGTATCGCTCAGTCGTTCGTAAAAATCCTTCGGCCACTCGGGTCAGTTTCCTTGCGGATTGCGTGAGCACTCATCAACGCGCCACCCTGCCTTCCCGATCCCGGCCGATAGTAAGCACTTTGTACCCGTTGCACGTAGTTCCGGGTTTCCCGGAACGATGGGACGCCGTGAGCACGATCCACAGCCCCCTCTCCCGCATTGTACGCTGCAAGGGCTAATTCCATATTGCCATTGTAGCGTTCTAGCAACGTCTTCAGGTATCGAACCCCTGCATCGACGTTCTGTTGCGGGCTGTACATGTCATTTACCCCGAAGCGTTGCGCCGTTGTCGGAATCAGTTGCATCAAGCCCACCGCTCCCTTGCGGGAAATTGCGGAAGGATTCCAGTTTGATTCCGTCTGGATCACTGCGCGAATCAGTGCGGGATCCACCCGGTGCCGTTCCGCCGCTTCTCTCACCAGTTTTTCCGCGCCGTCGCGATCCAGACTCATTGCCGGGCGATTTTTTCCAGTAAGGATGGAAGTTTCAGAAGGCAGGTAGATGTCTTGACCGAAGCTGCTCAGTTTTGGGCTCGGAGCCGCGCTCAACGCAGCCGATGGTGCTACCGGCTTGAATGAGCGACGCGACGAGATTTTCAAAGCAGGAGCTGGTTCGGCGTTCACGAAGAGGATCCGCCCGTCATCGCTCGGAACCTTGGCGATCTGTGCCTGCGCTTCCGCTGTGAAAACCAGCGCTGCGCAGAAAAAACCTGCCGAGATTCTGAAGCGAGCCGGGTTGGAGCTTCGTGTACCCATCACCTTGTTCAACTAACTTGAAACAGCCAACTTCTTGGCGTTGGCTCGCCAGCCTCGGGGAAGGCCTCGGGTCAAAGGTTTTGTACGTACCCTTAGATGAAAACTGCGAATGAACATGCACTACTTGTTGCAGACGGGCGACTCGGCGTTTCAGGTCGCCTTCTGGCGCTGCGTTAGCCAAAATCAGCTAAGCGGGAATTTCGACCCTGCGGGGGCCGAAATATCAGACGGCCTGGACAGACCGCCAGCGACCGCATTATAGCAACTCACCCACCAGGCCTGGCACTAGTTCCAAGGTACTATTCAATGCGGATGTGTCTTTTCCGCCAGCTTCGGCCAGGTCCGGCCTGCCGCCGCCTGTCCCGCCCACCTTTTCAGCCAATGTTTTGATGAGCTTACCGGCGTGCACTTTCCCGGTCAGATCCTTCGTGACTCCTGCGATCAAAGCCACTTTTCCATCCTCGGCCTGACCCAGCACCACCACTCCCGAACCCAGCTTTTGCCTCAAACTGTCCACCAGTTGCCGGATTGCGTCCCGATCCAGCCCGTCCACCTGGCTGACCACCAATTTCGTCCCCTTCACGGACTGCGCCTTGGTCACCAGGTCGTCCAGTTGGTTCAACGCGCCCTTGCGTTTTGAATCCGCCAGTTGCTTTTCCAGTTGTTTGGTAGTCTGTGCCAGCTTCTCCACCGCCGCCAGCACCCCGTCCTCGCCCACATTCAGTTGCTTCGCCACCGCCGACAGCACACTCGCCTGGTGCTGAAAATGTTCGACCGCGCCGATGCCAGTAACCGCCTCAATACGCCGCACCCCCGCCGCCACCGACTCTTCTTTCACGATCTTGATGACGCCGATGTCGCCGATGCGGTGCACATGCGTTCCAGCGCACAATTCCTTCGAGTAAAACCCCCGCGGTGCGCGCTCGTCCGGAATCGTCACCACACGCACATTACTCTCCGGATATTTATCCCCGAAAAATGCCAGTGCGCCCGATGCCAGCGCATCGTCGAGCGATGAAATATTCGTCTCCACCTGCGTGTTCAGCCGGATTTCGTCGTTCGCCTGCTGCTCGATGTCGCGCAGCTCTTCGGCCTCCACCGGAGCAAAATGTGAAAAGTCGAATCGCAAATGATCCGCGCTGTTCAGCGAACCCGCCTGTTTCACATGCGGCCCAAGAATATTCCGCAGCGCCGCGTGTACCAGGTGCGTGCCGGAATGATTCCGCGCCACGCGTCCGTGTCTCTCGGCGTCGGCGATCACGGTGACGCGGTCACCCACGCGCAGTGTTTCCTTCGCCACCACGCGATGCGCCACCAATCCCGCCACCGGGTAATACGCTCCCGTCACTTCTGCCAGCAATTGCGATTCGGAATTGTCATAAAACGCGCCAGAATCCGCAACCTGTCCGCCGGATTCCGCGTAAATCGACGTCCGGTCCAGCACCACTTCGCCCGTTTCGCCGGCTTTCAGTTCGCTGACAGGTCCGTTCTTGCAGACATCGCTGTTAGCGCTGCCAGTAAGAAAGATCGCTTCGATGCGGGCGTCTTTTGCCCTTGTGGTCTTGTAAAAATCCTTTTCCGTCTTGAATGTCTCCGCCAGTTTCGCAAACGCCGGATTCGCCGCGTCCTTGTGCGCGCCCTTCCAAGAAGCCCGGGCCTTCGTCCGCTGCTCCTCCATCGCTTTCTCAAATCCCGCCTCATCAAACTCGATTCCCAGGTCACGCGCCGAATCAACGATGAAATCTTTCGGAAGTCCGTAGGTGTCGTAGAGCTTGAACGCTTTCTCGCCGGAGTAAGAACTTCCTTTTTGCGAAACCAACGGCCGCAAGTCTTCCTCAAGCCGGCCCAAGCCGATGTCCAGTGTCTGCCCAAACCGTTTTTCTTCTGCCGACACAATCGTCGGCACGCGAGCGGCAGATGCTTCCAGCAGTTCCGGATACGCGCCGCCCATCAACTCCCGGACCGTATTCACCATGTCAGACAGAAATGGCTTTGTTGCTCCGAGCAGTCGCCCATGCCGAATCGCGCGCCGAATAATTTTGCGCAATACGTATCCGCGCCCGTCGTTCGAAGGCTGCACGCCGTCCGTCATCAGAAAAGTTGTGGCTCGGGAATGATCCGCAATCACCCGCAGGGAAGCGGCGCCGCCTTTTCCGTCTTCCAGTTGTTCTTCTTTCTGAAGATCAACGCCGCACAACTCCGCCGCGCGCTTCAGCAGCGGCACAAACAAATCTGTGTCGTAGTTGGAAATCACGTTCTGCAAAACAGCTGCCACCCGCTCCAAACCCATGCCCGTATCCACGCAGGGCTTCGGCAGCGGCGTTAGCGCGCCGCTAGTGTCGCGATTGAACTGCATGAACACCAAATTCCAGATTTCCACGTAGCGCCCGCATTCACAGGGGAATTTGCAATCCGTATGGCCCTGTTCGGATGCCGCTGGTCCCATGTCATAAAAAATTTCGCTGCAAGGACCGCACGGTCCCGTATCGCCCATCGCCCAGAAGTTATCTTTCAACCCCGGAATCGGAACGATCCGTTCCGCCGGAACATTCTGTTCCAGCCAGAATCGAAGCGCTTCCTCGTCCACTCCCAGCTTGTTGCCGGGAGCGACTTCCGCTCCGCCAAACACGGTCACATACATTTTGTCCTTCGGTATCGCAAACCAGTCCGGCGAAGTCAGCAACTCCCACGCATATGCCACCGCTTCTTTCTTGAAATAATCACCAAATGAAAAATTCCCCAGCATCTCGAAAAACGTGTGATGCCGCTTCGTGAACCCCACATTTTCCAGGTCGTTGTGCTTGCCGCCCGCGCGCACGCACTTCTGCGCGGTCGTCGCCCGCGTGTAGTCGCGCCTCTCCAGTCCCAGAAACACATCCTTAAACTGGTTCATCCCCGCATTGGTAAACAGCAGCGTTGCGTCGCCATGCGGCACCAGCGAAGAACTCCTCACCCGCCGGTGTCCCTTCGATTCAAAAAATTGCAAAAACTTCTCGCGGATCTCGTCCCCGCTCAGATATTTGCCGCCAGTAGCAGTCACCGTCGTGAACCCCAATCATCCCTGCAGCGAAGTGTGTTGCGAACGATTTTCATTATCGCAGACCCATTCCTTCTTTCGTAGTGGCGGCCTGCCTGCCGCAGGCAGTGTCCTTGCAGACCAGTGCTTGGTAGGGTCAGGCTAATGCCCACGTGTTTGTGATACAGTCCCGCAAACCATGGCTATGTCTTCCCGCGAAGCGAAGGACTTTCTCGTTAGCGAAATCATGCGGCAAGCCGCAATCGAACACGTTCCGGTCACTGACATCGAGCGGCGCATGATGTACTTCACCGAACAGGCTGACTATGTCGAAGATCCCATCGAACTCAACACCGCATTCGAAGCCGAATGCGACTCCGCTGTTTACGAAAAAAAGATCACCGACCTCGCCCGGCGAGCCTGCCAGCGCCTGAAAGTCGATAGCCCGCGGTCTGCCGCCTTTGGGACGAAGCAATTCAGACTCTGGAGCAAGGCGATCACTACCTGTTGGTGATGTGCGGCGGTTCAAGTGTGGTCGGCACAATCCCGGTCAAAGTACTAGCTACATTTGCTGCTAGGCTTTTGCTGCCGCTATCGATCGTCGCCGTTGCGCTCTGGCTCCTAAAGAACTATCTCGGACCAACCGCGCATATCGGCTGGATCCTTTTTTACGGTTGTATTGCCCTGGTCATCGCCATCTCGTGGCTGCGGTTTTTTCGGCCGGAGTTGTTCAAAGAGCTTTCGCAGCGCACCATGTTCGCGGTAGCAAAATATCTCTTCGGTCGAAATGACCGCGACAAAGCTGTGTGATTATTTCCGTCCTGCGGGTCTGCTAAGGCTGAGTTCCTCACACGACGTTCTTGCAAGTGGGATTTCGATTCCGGCCCTTCCCCAACCACATCCATTTCGGTCTCTTGTCCGAACTCTGTGTCTCGGTGGCTCTGTGGTAGATTTCCCTTCCGCTTCGGACCGCGCTGCAATTGAGCCGTACTCCAGTTTTTCAGCTTTGCATCCGCGAGTGAGCCAAAACCCGAAATGCTTCGCCATAAACGAGGAACTATAGTTCCTCTTCGACTTCCGGTGCAGCTACCTCTTCGCGAGTTAAGTTCTTTAGTTCCTTGCGAATGACCTCAGAGGGGAATCCGGCCCGCAACAACGACCCGTAGATCGAAGCAATCTTTCGTTCATCGATCGCACCGCGATACGATCGCAACTTGCGCTCAATGCGTTGCCGTACCATCGCCGCCTGGTCGCTGGTGGCAGCCGCTTCTTCGATCGCTTTATTGATGTGCGTATCCGGAACGCCGCGAGCCCGCAAGTCCCGAGCAATCCGGTACTTGCCTTGCTTCCGCGATTGCGTCCGGTTCCGCGTGAACTGGTGCGCGTACTTTTCGTCGTTCAGTTGGCCGTTTTCTCTCAACCGCGCCATCACCACGCGGACCAGCAACTCGTTGTCCGTACGCCGCGCCAGCTTTTGCTTCATCTCGTGCACCGAATGCGCCCGCCGCATCAACGCGCGCAGCGCCACGTCGTAAAGCTCTTCTTCCGTGTCAAGTTTGCGCGGGCGCGAACGACTGAACATGGACGCAAGTGTAGAAGCGAGGCAACACAGAGTCAAAGAATCAGACAAACAATCATTCTGCCGCCGGCTTTGCGCCGGGCAGGCGGCTTTTCAGAAATTTGATTTGGCCGTTGTGATTCGATTCGTGTTCGGCCACGTGGAACCACTTGCCGAAATTGTTCGCGCCAAATGTTGGATCGACCGTCGCCAGCCACTTGTCGTCGCGCTTTTTCAATTCGACCAGCGTTTTTTCGCGCGTGGTGTTGAGCAGATTCAAATAGTAGTCCAGGCTATTTCCTTTGATCGTTTTGCGCGCCGGTTCACCCAAATTCATGGCCACGTCCCATTTTTGTTTCAACGCGTCCGGAAATTTCTCCCACTGGATGCCGTCGAAACTGTTCGCCTGATAATAGGCTTCCGTCGCAGCCAGGTGATTCAGCAGAGCACCAATCGTGTTTGCTCTTGCATCGATCAAAAAATCCAGATCCGCTTGCGACATCCCTTTCACTGAAGCAAGAACCTGCATGCGCGTGAACGCCATCATCGATGTGAGCGTGCCAATCTCCTGTGTAAATCCCGGCCGCGGCCCGATCACCCAATCGTCTTTTTCAGCCGCTGCCGTGGTCCCAGGAATCGCCGCAAATCCGGCAGCTCCGGAAATCGCGGCCACTCCCAGTCTCAAAAAATTACGCCGATTCGGCAAACATTCCGCTGGCAACATGGCTTCACCTCGAATGCAAACTACTATACACCGCTGGCCCGCGCGCTTCAGTCGAGGCGTGACCAGTTCGTGAATAAAAGTCGTCAGAAAGAAAATAAAAGCAATACCGAAGGGCACTGTACGAATTGCGGCGGAACTTCTTTTTCGAAATCCAAAATTGGAGTGGCTGATCCGGAATTAGGCGGTGTGACGGATTTGTGGCCTTTGCGAGGCCATGCGAGAACTGTGGCTGGCACAAGGCGTGCCAGCCGCGGCGGGAGTTGCCAGCTCACGTCTAGTGCTGTTCGGAGGAGGACGCAAGTGATGCGTGGCACGCTGCTGATTTTTGCGAGTTGCCGGACTGTTCGTACAAACGGCAAAGCACCATTCGTGTGGCGTTGGCGCGAGGATCGTCTGGACCAAAAGCAGTCGAATAGATTTTCTCAGCGCGAAGCAGTTCATCTTCGGCCTTCGGGAAATCCTGTTTCGCTTGGTGTACGCGGGCAAGTCCGCGGAGAAGGTCCGCAACGCCCAGGCTATTTTCGCCGTAAGCCTTCTGGTTCAGCGCGAGGGCTCTCGAGAAATATTTCTCCGCGTTTGCGAAATCTCTTTGCGAAACAGCGAGCAGCCCAAGATTCTGCAACGCAGGCGTAATTGTGGTAGCGTCGGCGCCGAATATTTTTTCCGATTCGACCAGTTGCCGCTCGTAAGCCGCGCCGGCGTTCTTATAGTCCGCGCGCCAGGCGTACACGTTGCCGAGTTGGCCAACCGCTTCCGGCAGGCGGCCGTCTCGCGGTTGAATCTTCTCGGCAATAGCGACCGCTTGCTTTGCGGCGGTCTCCGCTTCGTCGAATTTGCGAGCTTGCGTGGCTGTCATACTGACTTGCAGGGCCTCGTGATACTGCGAATCAAGGCCCGACGCCGAAGCTACCGCATTCACGGAATGTTCCAGCGCGTCTGCGTCGGCCGCTTTTCCGGAGGCTCGTAATTGCGCAACGTATTGTTTGAAACGCGATTGCGCAGCCAGATATTTTTCTTGAGGGTGATATTGCATGACAGGGGCATTCGCTTTAGGAGTCGGTTCGTCTGTGGCCGCCTGGTGATAATTTGCGAGTGCGTTTGCCCAGTCGCCGTTTTTCTCTTGTGCCAGCGCGAGCGACAGGCGCGGCTTCACTTCCTTCGTGCCAAGGGAAGTGGCCTTCTGGAATTCAGCGACCGCGCCCTTGCGATCGCCCAGAGCTTCCAGAGCTTCTCCGTGCAATTGGTGATGTTCCCAGTTCCCGGGATCAAGTTCTTCCGCGCGCGAAAGCTCGCTTAACGCCGCCTGAAACTGCTTTTCCTCCACCAGCACGCGACCGGCTCCGCCGAATGCGGCGCCGGATTTTGGATCGAGCGATTCCGCATTACGGAATTCGGAAAGTGCCACTTCGTACTTTTGCTGCTGTTCGCGAAGGTAGCCCATGGCGACGTACGAATTCGCATCGCCCGGATCTTTGGACTTCGCAATTTCAAGCTCTTTCTCGGCCTCCGCATTTTTGCCAACGCTGGAGAGAGCGTTCGCCAGGCAAAGGTGGCAAACCGGAAAATCTGGTGCAAGTACGACAAGTTCGCGGAATTCGGCGATGGCTCCTACCGGGTCCGTATGGAGGAGAGCCGCTCCCAGGTTTTGCCGGGCATCCGTACGGCTCGGGTCCAATCTCTTCACTTCGCGATATTCCGCGATGGCGGAAAGGAAATCACCCTGTTCTCCGTAAGTCACGCCGAGGTTGTAGTGCAGATTCGGATCGTTCGGATTGAGAGCGATCCCTCGCCGGTACTGCTCCCTCGCACCGGCGTAGTCATGCATTTCAGACAACAAGTTCGCATAGTTGTAGTAAGCGATTTCGTAATTTGGTTTGTTTTTAATGGCTTCTTGAAATTCAACCTTGGCAGCAGCTGGATTGTGCATTTGTTGTAAGGCAAGCGCGGAGTTCAGATGAGCAACTGGATTATACGGATTGGCTTTCAAAGCCAGCCTGGCTTCTCGCAGGGTTCCGTCAAAATCGCCCGACTGAAATGCCACAAAACTAAGCCGTGTATGGACCTCGGGGAAATTGGGATCGTTCGCGAGAATCTCTGAATAGATCGCTCCGGTTTCTTCGATCCGTTGCTGCTCGATCATGAGATATCCCATCACGAACCCCAATTCAGAGCGCCCGTTGCCATTGGCAAGTCCGCCGCTCAAGATTTGCGCGGCTTCCTGGTCCCGATGGTCTGCCATCAGAGCACCAGCCCGACTGAGGGTTTGCACCAGCTGCGCTTCGTCCGGTTTCGCGGAACTGGCTGATGATGGCGCCTTTGCGGTTTGCAGCGCGTCAACTACGGACGAATCTGCGCCTGCGGCTCTCAGCAGGGAAGTAAAAGCTTCGTCAGGCACAAAATTAATGCCGCGCGATTCAATGTCATAGGCGATGTTTTCAGGGACAATATGCCCCGCGACGAGCGCGAGAATTTGGCTCTTGCTGAGTGCGTGTGCGGAAGGATGCGCTGCAAGGTACGAACCTCCAACAATAGATAGCAGTAGGGCAAGAACCACTATAGTTAACTTCTTGTACATGGGGCCTCCGGGGTCGATATTGGTCAAATTCGATGGAAAATTAGGCTTTGCGAGCGAAGCGTTCGAAGTCCGCCATCTGCTTTTCCATTTCCTCGCGAGCGGCGTCGGCGGCGGAGCGGACACCCTGAATGCGGAGACGGAATTCATCGGGATTCGAAGCGCGGATCAGCGCTTCTTCCAGCGTGATGAGTTGCTTGGTGTAAAGATCGAAGAGCGACTGATCGAAAGTCTGCATGCCGTACTGCGAACCGCCGGCGGCGATGGCGTCGCGAATCATGCGCGTTTTGTCGGCGTTGATGATGCAATCGCGCACGTAACCGGTGGCGATCATGATTTCGACGGCAGGAACGCGGCCTTGATCGTCGGCGCGGCGCACCAGGCGCTGCGAGACAACTGCTTTCAAGGTCGCGGCGAGTTGCAAGCGAATCTGTTTCTGTTCGGGTGGTGGGAAGACCGCGATAATACGCTGAATCGTTTCCGTTGCGTCCAAGGTGTGCAAGGTAGAGAAAACCAGGTGGCCGGTTTCAGCGGCGAGCAAGGCCGTTGAAATCGTTTCAAGGTCGCGCATTTCGCCGACGAGGATGACGTCCGGATCTTGACGCAACGCAGCGCGCAACGCTGTCGAAAAGTTCGCTGTATCCACTTCGACTTCGCGCTGGTTGATGAAGCTGCGCTTGTCGCGGTGCAGAAATTCGATGGGGTCTTCAATCGTAATCAAGTGATCGGAGCGCGTGGCGTTGATGCGGTCGATCATCGCAGCGAGCGTGGTGGACTTACCGGAACCCGTCGTGCCCGTGACGAGAACCAGTCCGCGCTGCTCTTCGCAAATTTTGCTGATGACTGCGGGAAGGTTCAGTTCTTCCGCAGTGCGAATCTTGGTAGGAATAACGCGCAGCACCATACCGACGTTACCGCGCTGCTGGAAAACGTTCACACGAAACCGGCCCAACCCTGCTACGCCGTACGCCATATCCAGCTCGGCCGTTTCCTTGAACTTTTGCTTTTGCCGGTTGGTCATCATGCTAAACGCCATGGAAAGCATTTCTTCTGGCGTGACGCGGGGAACGTCCGTCAGCGGATTCAACTGGCCGTCCACACGCAAATAAGGATGGTTGCCGACCTTGAGGTGCAAGTCGGATGCTTTCTGTTCGACGCCGCGGCGAAGTAGATCGTCAATATTCAGGGCCATATCGAAAGTTCTCAGTTCTCAGTTTTAAGTGGACAGTGAAACCGGCAAGGCTCTGTCCTGAAACGCAGCATTCCCGAAGAAACAAATATGGTGCAGTGGCCTGACGCGAAAGTAGCATTCGATTCAGAAAGTGGGCAACGAAGTCGTGGGAATGAGTGGCGCGGTGGTTACCCTGTGCGGGAGTACAGGTGGGGGCAACGCGGAAGCCAGTTGCGTCGGTGAGCGTTGTTCGCGGCTATTTCTTGGCTGGTTGAGCCTGCTGCGCGTCTTCGGTCCACGGCGGAGTGATCCCGTTGAAGCGGGCATAGGCAATGGCCTGACCCAGATGCTCCGAGCCATGCCGAGTGATGAAGAGCAGAATGCCGCGTTGAGTATTTTTTCCGCCGAACCAATCGAGCGATTTATCGAGATTGACGTCGGGCATATCGGTGATGGCTTTTTTTGCGTGGGCAAACGAATCTTTCAGAATGGCGATCACTTTGCCTTTCTCGGTGGTCGATTTCTCGAAACCCTTCGCGTCAAATCCCGCAGGCGGCGGCGTTCCCACCAGTTTGTAAAGATTGAAATTGGCAGCGCTGACGTGAAGAAACAGTTCCGCGATCGAGCGCACGTCCGGTGCCGGGCGCCAGGTGTACTTATCGGCCGGAATCGCTTCGGCCAGCCGTGTGAACTTGTCTTCCTGAATGGTCACTTCCGCCAAAATTTCAGAGCGGTATCCGGTGACACCGGGCGTGCCGTCCTTGTAAGGATTGACTTGCGCCGAAAGGGGAGAAGCGGCCGCTGAAAGCATTGCGAGCAAAACCATCGAGAGCAATTTCAGGCTGAACTTCATAGGAATCCTCCGTGAGCGCAAGCACTCTAGTGCATCTACAACCAATGGCAACCAGTACCTGCGCGAAAAGAAGAAAGTTTAGAGAAAAATTAGAACGTGCAGAATTTTCTCAACCGGATGCGAGACTTGGCATTCCTGCCTAAATCTGTTTGCGGCCAAACAGAGCATCGTAAATTAACCCCGCAAGAAATCCTCCGGCAAGCGGGCCAACCCAATAGACGCCCTGGTTCGCCCAGTGGGTGCTGGCGAGCGCCGGGCCGAACGCGCGAGCGGGGTTGAAGGCACCTCCCGTAAACGGATACGCCACAAGGATTCCGATGGTGTATGCGAGTCCGACAACCAAGCCGGAAAGCGGCCGCGAATCGACGGCATCTTCCGAGCGCATCGCGAAATATACCAGCACGATGAAAAACGTAATCAGCGCTTCCAGACCCATGGCCGGAAGCCGCGTGAAATCGCGCACCATTTCCGGCGTACCGCCAAGTACCGGCTGCCAAGCTTCGTCGCGCGGCACGATCGCTTTCAGTACGAACGCCGCAGCCATACCGCCCAAAATTTGCGCAGACCAATATCCAAGAACTTCCAGCGTGTTAAGGCGTTTGGTTACCCAGTAGCCGATGGTGA
This sequence comes from uncultured Acidobacteriota bacterium, assembly GCA_963781385.1. Lineage (GTDB taxonomy): Bacteria > Acidobacteriota > Terriglobia > Acidiferrales > UBA7541 > Acidiferrum. The sequence continues at coordinate 829,779 of CAWAFN010000003.1, forward strand.
CCGCAGGATTGAAGTGCGCTCCGGAAATCTGGCTTAGCGCCGTGGAAAGAATGGCGATGGCCAGGCCGGAAGCCAGGGCGGTGTACAGCATCTCTCCGGCTGAACCTTGCACCTGTGCGAAGTGCGCGGCGCAAATCGCGCCAGCGCCGAAAAATACCAGCGCGAAGGTACCGAGAAATTCAGCGACGAGTTTCTGCGTGGTGTTGTACAAAGAGGTCTCCCGGGAATCGCGGCAATTCTAGCAAAAGACTGAGCGAGGAGCTAAAGCGGAAGAAAGGAAAGATACAGCTTCGCGCCTCGTAGCGATTTCCCATTTCGGAGGAATGTCCAACAATTCGCACTTCAATGCCTATTCGGCCTGGCCACCGTCGTCCGTCCAGGCGTTTGTTTCTGGAATTTCTTCGTAGCCCAACCTGGATTCGTCGCGCATCTGCATCTTTCCGCCACTGTTGAGCGAAGTCTCTATAAAAGGAGCCGTCTGACGCAGTGTGGCCTGGATGTGCCAGGAGTAAATGAGAGGCGGGACACCCGGGAAGAACGGGTCCACGCCCAACTGTAGGCCTGTACGGGTCCGACCGCGGTTGCGATCTAAGTGAAACTCTCCGCTGACCTTCGCAACAAACCAGAACACCGACGTCAAGAATCGAAAGTTCCGAAGTTCGTAGGACCTGCTCAGCGACGACTTCATACATACAATCGCGCAGATACATCGCGAAAATCTCGTCGCTGGTTGAAAGATTCTCGGCGTCCAAAATTTAGCCGTTTGACCCACGGCCAAGTCGGAGTAGTTTCCGTCTTAAATGATCCATGCACTCAAGCCGATGTACCAGTTGCGAGGCGTAGACGGCATGCCAATGAGATTGACGAAATCGCTTAACGGGCGGCGGCAACCGGCGCGTTGACCGCTGTGAGCCAGCCGTGGCGGTCTTCTTTTTTGCCGCTGGTGATGGCGAAGAATTCTTCCTGCAGTTTGCGGGTGACCGGGCCGGCAACGCCTTTGCCAACCTGAATGTGATCGACCGAGCGAATCGGAGTCACTTCGACGGCGGTGCCGCAGAAGAAAAGCTCGTCCACGATGTAGAGCATTTCGCGCGGGATGACGGCTTCCTTCACGGTGATGCCAAGGTCCTTGGCCATGGTGACGACCGTGTCGCGCGTAATGCCGGGGAGAATGCTGGTTGCCAGTGGCGGCGTGTACAGAATGTCGTCGTGTACCAGGAACACGTTCATGCCTGAGCCTTCACTGACGTGGCCGTCGGCGTCGAGCGCGATGCCTTCGGCATAATTGTTGAACTGCGCTTCCATGCGGATGAGCTGCGAGTTCATATAGTTGGCTGCGGCCTTGGACATGGCAGGCAGGGTATTCGGCGCGATGCGCGTCCACGAGCTGACGCCAACGTCAACGCCTTTGGTCAGTGCTTCTGGGCCGAGATACGCACCCCAAGTCCAGCAGGCCATGTAGCACTCGATGGGCGAGCTGAGCGGGCTGACACCGACTTCGCCGTAGCCGCGCAGCACGATGGGCTTGACGTAGCACGAGTTCAATTTGTTGTTGCGCACCAGTTCGCATGCGACGCTGCCGAAGTCTTCGACGGAGTAGGGAAGGTCCATCCGATAAATTTTCGCGGAATTGACGAGCCGCTGCATGTGTTCAGGAAGACGGAAGATGGCGGGACCCTGCTTGGTGTCGTAGCAGCGGATGCCTTCAAAAACGGCCGAGCCGTAGCTGACAACGTGAGACAGGACGTGAATCTGCGCGTCGTCCCAGTTGATAAACTTTCCGTTGTGCCAGATTTTTTCTGTCTTCTGAACCGGCATAAATGCTCCCTTTTTTGTGCGCGAATGCCATTCTCGCTTGCAGAATACGGTACGCGTTCTACAGCGTCAATTTTCGTATGCGAGCGCAAAACGGTCAACCAAGTGTGCCTCGCAGGTACGGAAGCGGGAGAACCAATTTGGCGCAATGAATTACAACGTCGTTACAAACTATTCGCGTGGCTTGGTGTCACTCGGTTGTGGCGACTGCTCTTGTTTGTCTGCTGCCTCTAGGCGTTCCAGCTTTTCCTGTGCACGGTTTTCTTCGGCGATTACGCGGCCTTTTTGCGCTTCCCAAATGCCCAACAGGATGAAAGGGATGGCCGTTGCCGCAACGTAGAATTTTGCTCTGCGACCGATTTTTGCTTCAGGCTCCCAGCGGAAAAGTTGCGAAGAAAGGAAAAGAGTGAGAAAGAACCAGACCGTCAAGGAGATCAGGGCGACCAAAACGTTTCTCGGGCCGTCGCCCATAAAAACGGCGTTTCGCAGTCCGTGCACGAGATAAGTCGCTGGCAGGAAGAGAGCTACGTGCTGGATTGTATGCGACAAGGCAGTGAAGGGGATGGTGGCTCCAGAAAGGAAAATAAGCGGAAGCCACAAGAGCTGATTCAGAACTTGAGTCTCCTGCATGGTGTTGGTGACGCTGGCGATCACCAACCCGAGGGAGCCGAAAGAAATTGTGCCGATGGAGACCAGCAGGAATACCGCCCACAGATTACCGAGATCCCGGACGTGATAAAGGTAGCGGGTCAGAAGAATTTCACCAATCACGGTGGGCAGGGTAAGAGCGTAGTTTGCAAGAATGCTCGAGACCAACATGTCGGTGGTGGTCACGGGGGTAACGTGGAATCGACGCAAAATGCCTTGTTCGCGAAACGTCACCAGGGTGGCGCTCAAACCCCAGAAGCTGCCCATCACGTTCAAGCCAAGAACCGATCCGAGGAGATAGGCGACGCCGTAGGGTCTTCCCTTGGCGAAGACGCTGGAATATAGAAAGAAAAAACCGAGCGGCATAACCAGGCTGAAAAAGAAAAACATTTTGTTGCGCAGGGCGAGTTGCACGCGCATGCGGGTGAGAGTGAGCAGGTTGGTCAATCGCGTAGCCTCCTTCCGGTGAGTTCGATGAAGACATCTTCGAGCGAAGGCGTAGCGATTTCCAAGCTGACCAGCTCGTTGTTCTGCGCTTCCAGAAATTTTACGAGAGAGACGATGGCCTGCGGCGGCCGCTGGCAGTGCAGGACGTAGGTTCCGTTAAGCGAGCGGCATTCAGAAACGCCTTCGAGGGTCTTCAAAGTTTCTTCGGATTCTTCGCGCGCGAGGCGGACTTCAATGCGGGTTTTGTCGGCTGAAGATTGCTTCAATTCGCGCGGCGTGCCTTGCACGATGACTTTGCCGTGGTCCACGATGGCCACGCGATCGCAAAGGCGCTCGGCTTCTTCGATATAGTGCGTGGTCAAGACAATCGTCTTTTTTTCGCGGCGCAGTTCTTCGATGATGTCGTAAATTTCGCGGCGGACTTGCGGGTCAAGACCTGCGGTCGGCTCGTCGAGAAATACAACTTTCGGATCGTTGACCAGCGCGATGGCCAGCGCCAGACGCTGTTTCTGGCCGCCGGAAAGCTGGCTGTAAAATGCATTGCGCTTTTCTTCCAAGCCAAAGCGCTTCAGCAAATCTTCGGGATTGCGTTTGCGATGGTAAAAGCTGGCGAAGAGCTTTAGCGCTTCCATGACGCGAAGCTTGTCCGGCAGGGCAGTGGATTGCAGCGCCGCGCCGATTTCGTGCTTGAGTTCATCGGGATTCTTCTGCGGATCGTAGCCGCAAACGGAAACCGTGCCGCCGTCGGCGTTGCGCAAACCTTCGAGGATTTCGACGGTGCTGGTTTTCCCGGCTCCGTTCGGGCCGAGCAAGCCGAATACCTCGCCTTCTTCCACGGCAAAGCTGATACCGCGCACGGCCTGCACATTGCCGTAGCTCTTTGTCAGATTTTCAACGTGCAGAACAGAATTGGCCATAGATTGTGGACACACAGCATACCGCACTTGGCGCTGCGACCGACAAATCCGCGTAGCGCTTCATGAACCCGCCTGCAGATTCCTTCGCTGATAAATACGCGCGGAGCCGGGGAATTATTTCGAGCGGCGTTTTCTGGCTGATTTGCGCGTGTTTTTTCGCGTTGTTTTGGCCGGAGTCCAGGCATGCTTTTTCATGTCGACGCGAAATTCGGTCATTTGCACGCCTTCGGATTCGAGCAATTTCCGCTGCAGGGAAGCGTAGGGCTCGCGAATCAGGAGTTTGCCGCCGTAACCGACAACGCGATGCCAGGGCACGCCTTTTCCGGAAGGAGAGGCAGCCATAGCGTGGCCCGCGGCGCGCGCGCCGCCGCGCAATTTGATCGCTTTCGCTAGTCCGCCGTAGGTAATTACGCGGCCGCGTGGAATGCGTTTCACGAAGGCATACACCGGTGCCCAGGACGACATTTTTCGCTGCTCCCTCTAACGCCCAAAGAATGTGGCAAAACGCGCTGCCCGTAAATGCAGCGCAATCAATCATCCGGATGCGTTCCCGATGCTAAAGAGGGGCTGCGGAGCGCGCAAGAGTGGAATTCGCCGTGGCCGTGTTAGATCGAGTAGAAGCAAATGAGACGGAAACAAAATTCCGGCAATCATCACAATTTATACGAGGATTTGCACGAGTCAGTTGATACGAGAAACCAATGAAACGAAGCGAAAAAAGTGATGAAACGATTGGCGAAAAAAACGCTAAGTTGCAGGGGTACTCTTTCGGACACCTTTTGCTCGAACTTGGCATCTAATATTGACGAGCGTAGTGGAACACAAATACACTACGCGGGAAGGCACGGTTTGAGGTGATGACATGGCTTTCGTTCGCCGAAAAGGGAATGCGTATTACCTGGTGCACAACGTGCGCCGCGGCGGAAAAGTGAAGCAACTGCATCTCGCCCGTCTGGGCGAACGCGCAAGAATCACCGATACCATTGTCCGCGAAGTCTCCAAAAAACATCCCTTCGTCGATCTGAACTGGCGCGCGCTCCGCGAACAGCTCAACCAGCAGATCAATCTGGCCGACCCCAATTCGCCCGAAGTACAGAAGCTCATCGCTACCCTGAGAGCGTTACACCTGGACCTGGCGGACATCTTTCCGCCGGCTCTGCAAATTTCCGGATCACCCGCAGTGGCAAAGGAGTTGCTCTTTCAGTTGCGACTCTTGCAGTCCACGATTCAGGTCAAACTGGAGCAATTCAGGCCTGGACGCGGGCGGTTGGAAGCTGCGTCGATGCAGCCGCGCGACGCGAGGAGGCGGTCATGAGCACGCAAATTCTTCCGCTGGACCCAGAAAAACGCAGTACGTGACAGTCTGGAGTTCAAAACGGCGCTGCGGATCGAAGATCGTAGGCCAGGAAGAAGGCGTGCAGGCGCTGGTGGACTTGTATCAGGTGTTCTGCGCGGGATTGAATTCGCCGGGACGGCCAGTGGGGAACTTGCTGTTTCTGGGACCGACCGGTTCTGGTAAGACGCGCATCGTGGAAGCTGCGGCGGAGATTCTGTTTGGGGATCCTCGCGCGGTGATCAAGGTGGATTGCGCGGAATTCCAGCACTCGCATGAAATCGCAAAATTGATTGGTTCGCCTCCGGGTTATTTGGGTCACCGCGAGACTCATCCGCTGATTACGCAGGAAGCGTTGTCTGCGAATCACACGGACAAGTTGAAACTGAGCTTTTTGCTGTTCGACGAAATTGAGAAGGCGTCAGATGCTCTTTGGCAATTGCTGCTGGGCATGCTGGACAAGGCGACTTTGACGCTGGGCGACAACCGGCGAGTCGATTTGTCGCAGACGGTGATTTTCCTGACGTCGAATCTTGGTGGCGGCGAAATCACGGAGCTGATGCAGGGCGGGAATGGGCTTTATTCAACCGAAGGACAAGCCGGTCGCGGGACTGGACGAAAAGGTGGAACGGACGGCGATGGAAGCGGCGCGCCGGAAGTTTTCGCCGGAATTCATGAACCGCTTGGACAAGGTGGTGGTGTTCCATCCGTTGCAGCGCAACCAGTTGGAAGAAGTGCTGGAGATTGAGTTGGGACAGGTGCAGCAACGAGTTCTGGAAACGGCTCGCGGGCAGTTTCTGTTCCGTGTCACCAGCGCAGCGCGGGACTTTCTGCTGACGGAAGGAACGGATCAGCGGTATGGCGCACGGCACCTGAAGCGCGCCATCGAACGCAATATCGTGTATCCCTTGGCCAACCTACTCGCCACCGAACAAGTCCATGTCGGCGACCTGGTCCGCATCGATTGGGATGGCGTCTCAAAAAGTCTCTCGTTCGTCCGCGAAAGCGAGGGTGCTCTGATCGAAACGCCACCGCCGATGCTGAGCCGGGCCGCGGCGATGCAGGAAGCTCGCGACGGCAAAGGAGTAGAAACTCCCACGGAAGCTGCGGCCGAAGCCGCGATTCCACCGCCAGCGTTGCCGGCGGCTGCTCCCGCCGCTGCTCCACAAGGAAGAAAGAAGCCCGAACGCAGCTAATCGAATTATTTGTTCAATTTGCTAATGTAGTTTTTGAGGCGACAGGCCGGATTTCAGCCGCAGTCGCCTCTTTTTGTCGCTGCGACTCCGACACAAATTGTTCGATTGGGGCACTGTTCGAGCCCTCCGCTCTCACTTTGCGTCTGGATGAAACACTGTCTCACATGGTGAGACGAAGCTGCGCACTCCGGATTTCGTATCTTGTTGAGTCTGCAACGCTTTTACCCTGCCTGTGGATAACTTCAGAGTGGTCTTACTCCTGCACTAACGAGGATGCATCGTTTTTTTGTGAGACGCGCTTTTTAAGGCGCGCAGCTCCAGCACGGGGGACGTTTTTATGAGACCAGCGGTTCGCCAGCAACTGAATCCAAGCATCCGCAGCAATGACACCCGTGACTTCGAAGACTCGCTGCGTTCAAAGATCGTAGGCCAGGAAGAAGGCGTGCAGGCGCTGGTGGACTTGTATCAGGTGTTCTGCGCGGGATTGAATTCGCCGGGACGGCCAGTGGGGAACTTGCTGTTTCTGGGACCGACCGGTTCTGGTAAGACGCGCATCGTGGAAGCTGCGGCGGAGATTCTGTTCGGGGATCCTCGCGCGGTGATCAAAGTGGATTGCGCGGAATTCCAGCACTCGCATGAAATCGCAAAATTGATTGGATCGCCTCCGGGTTATTTGGGTCACCGGGAAACTCATCCGCTGATTACGCAGGAAGCGTTGTCTGCGAATCACACGGACAAGTTGAAACTGAGCTTTTTGCTGTTCGACGAAATTGAGAAGGCGTCAGATGCTCTTTGGCAATTGCTGCTGGGCATGTTGGACAAAGCGACTTTGACGCTGGGAGACAACCGGCGAGTCGATTTGTCGCAGACGGTGATTTTCCTGACGTCGAATCTTGGTGGCGGCGAAATCACGGAACTGATGCAGGGGGGAATGGGCTTTATTCAACCGAAGGACAAGCCGGTCGCGGGACTGGATGAAAAGGTGGAACGGACGGCGATTGAAGCGGCGCGCCGGAAGTTTTCGCCGGAATTCATGAACCGCTTGGACAAGGTTGTGGTGTTCCATCCGTTGCAGCGCAACCAGTTGGAAGAAGTGCTGGAGATTGAGTTGGGACAGGTGCAGCAACGAGTTCTGGAAACGGCTCGCGGGCAGTTTCTGTTCCGTGTCACCAGCGCAGCGCGGGACTTTCTGCTGACGGAAGGAACGGATCAGCGGTATGGCGCACGGCACCTGAAGCGCGCCATCGAACGCAATATCGTGTATCCCTTGGCCAACCTTTTGGCGACGGAACAGGTTCACATCGGCGACCTCATTTGCATCGACTTCGACGCCAAGGAATCCTGCCTTACCTTCACCCGCGAAGGCGAAAACCTTTCCATGCCGGTCCGCCGGCAAGAGCCGGTCACGTTGCTCCGCGCCGCACAAGCCAAGAGCGGCAAGACCGTAGAAACTCCGGCTACCGGTGGCGCACCCGAACCCGCCCCGCGCATGGCTCGCTAAAAACTTTCACTCCGGTTTTTTCAGGAGCGCCGCGAAGAAGGCTCAGGCCAGCAATTGCCCGGGCCTTTTTCTTTTGAACCTCCACGCGCTAGAGTAGTTTCACCCACGGACGATGATTCGAGGACGAAATCTCCCGCGCGCGGCCGGTGGGTGAATGTAAGACGCTCCGGAGGAAGAGATGCTCGCCTATGCACGTCGGATTTCGACGGCCGCCGCTCTGATTCTGATCGTTGGAAGTTTTCCTGCCTACGCTCAGCGGTCTCAGTTGAAAGCTCCGTGGAATCTGTACTCCCCGCAGACCGACATTACCGAAGGGAAAAAATTCGCGACGCAAGTCGAAAGCCAGGCTGCTCTCTGCAACGATCCCAAGGCGGATGCGTACCTGACGCAACTGGGAAAGAAACTTGTGGCGCACCTGAATACTGGCGGCGTGGAATACCCGTGGGAATTTCATTGCGTGAATGACCGCTCAGTCAATGCCTTCGCGTTGCCGGGCGGGTACGTTTTCATCAACCGCGGCGCGATTGAAGCTGCGGACAATGAATCAGAACTGGCTGGAGTAATGGCGCACGAGCTTTCGCACGTGGCACTGCGTCATGGGACCGCGCAAGCTTCGAAAGCGACCTTCGCGCAAGGAGCGGTCGGAATTTTTGGAAGCATTTTCGGCGGAAGTACCGGCGGGGCGCTGGCCACGCAAGGAATTTCGCTGGGGCTGGGATCGTCGCTATTGCATTACTCGCGCTCGGCGGAAACGCAGGCTGACGTGATGGGTACGCAAGTGCTTTACGATTCGGGCTACGACCCGCGCGCGATGGCGCAGTTTTTCGAGAAATTGCAGGAAGAGACCAAGGGAAAAAATCCGCCGGAGTTTTTCAGCGACCACCCAAATCCGGATCATCGGGTTGGCCGAGTGGATGAAGAGATTGAAAAATTGGGGGGAGCGCCTCCGAATGCAAAACGCGATTCGCTGGAGTTCGAAAACGTAAAAAGGGAAGTGATGGCGCTCCCGGTGGTGAAGAAACCTGTGAGGGCGGTGGCGGCCGGACCGGCTCCGGCTGGATCGACGTCGCCGGCAAGTCCCCCGCCTGCACCTTCTGGACACTTCACGACGTATCAATCGGCGAATTTTTCGCTGCAGTATCCGGACAACTGGATTCAACTGGGCAGCGACAATTCCGGTGCGGCGTTTGGTCCGTCCGGCGGAGTCGTGAACGATGGCAGCGGCCATGGTGCCATGGCCTATGGATTGACGATCGGCAGCCAGCCCGCGAGCACAAATGATTCGGATTCCTTGGCTAACGCCACGCAGAAGATTATCAGCGGCTTGCAGCAATCAAATCCCAACATGAAGATCGCGCGGCAGCCGCAGACGGTGAAACTGAACGGCGAGTCCGCGCTATCAACTTATCTGTCCAATGATTCCCCAGGCGGAGGGCAAGAAATCGATTGGTTGATTACGGTACGGGTTCCGGAAGGCTTGATTTATTTCGTATGCACTGCGCCCCAGCAGGATTTTGATAACTATCACAAAACTTTTGGCGCGATTCTGGATAGCGTTCGCTTCCATCAATAAGTGCGGCGCCGATTTGCAATTCTGGCGTGTGCGGCGCCTTCACGAAATCCGCAACGCGGCGACGCTGCGGGACTCGTGTAACTCTGATGCGCGCGTGAGCGCGGCTGCGATGCTTGAACAAATATTTTCCTCGCCAATGTATCTTTCGAATTCCGCTTGCTTCATCAATTGCGCCGGTTGATTGCGAGCTCCGCAGAGCAAAAGCTGCCGTCCTGAAGCGTGCACCTGCTCGGCAAGTTCGCGAATCGCGCCCAAGCCTGTGGCATCGATGGCGGTCATATTGCGCAAACGCAAAATCACGATCGGCGGAAGGTTTGGCAGATCGTCGAGCACTTCCGAAAATTTATCGGTCGCGCCAAAAAGAAATGGGCCGTGCACGCGATAGACGACGGCAAAGTCTGGGATGTCCTTGCCTTGGAGAATATGAGCACGGCTGTCTTCCACATAGTCGCGCGTCACTCGAGTGACCGTGGTGGTTCGGGACACTTTGCGAATGAAAGTAAGCGCGGCCAGGATCATGCCGAATTCCACGGCAAAAGTCAGATCAGCGACGACCGTCAGCGTGAGCGTGACTGCCCAAACTGCGATGTCCGCGGCGGAGAGTTTCAGTATTTCAGGGATTTCTTCCCAGTCGCCCATATTGTAGGCAACCATGAACAAAATCGCAGCCAACGCTGCGAGCGGCACGTTTTTCACCAACGGGGCGGCAAATAAAATAATCATCAGCAGAGTCAACGCGTGAATCATTCCGGCGACGGGAGTGCGCGCACCGGAGCGAACATTAGTGGCGGTGCGCGCGATTGCGCCGGTTGCAGGAAGTCCGCCGACCAGCGGCGAAAAAATATTCGCTACGCCCTGGGCAATCAATTCCACGTTGGGATTGTGCTTGTCGTGACTCATTTTGTCGGAGACCACGGCGGACATCAGCGATTCAATGGCGCCGAGCATGGCGACGGTGAGCGCAGGCGAGAGAAGTTGACGTGCGGTGTCGTAGTTGAATTGCGGAATGGCGAAGTGCGGAAGTCCTTTTGGGATGCCGCCGAACCTGGTGCCGATGGTTTCCACTCCGAGATGCAGAAGAGCGACGGCGGCAGTCGCGCCAAAACAAACGAGGATAGCGCCGGGCACACGTTTCGCGAATTTCAGGCAGAGAATCATCACAGCCAGCGAAATCACAGCAAGTAGTGTCGCTTGCCAGTTAAAGCTGCCGAATGCGGCGCCGATGGCCGCCATGCGATGAAAAAAATCGCCGGGGACATGGTCCATGCGCAGTCCGAAAAAATCCCGGATTTGCGTACTGGCGATCAGAATGGCAATTCCGTTTGTGAAGCCGACAATGACCGGCCGGGGAAAATATTTTACGGCGGTGCCCATGCCGGTGATGCCAAGCAATACGAGCATCACACCGGCCATCATGGTGCAGACAAACAGGCCGTCGAGGCCGTGTTTGGCGATAATTCCGGCGACGACCACGACGAAAGCTCCGGTCGGGCCGCCGATCTGTGTTTTCGATCCGCCGAGCGCGGAAATAAGGAAGCCGGTGACGATTGCGCAATATAGCCCAGCTTGTGGCGATACGCCTGAAGAGATTGCAAACGCCATCGCCAGCGGCAACGCAACCAGGCCGACGGTTACACCGGCGCCGAGATCGGCCACAAATTTCTGACGATCGTAATTTCTTAGGAGAATTACGGACTTAGGCAGCCAGGCATCGATTGCGAACGCCATTCAGAGTGGGTCCTATGCGAAAAGGCGCGAAGGGGAACCGCATCACAAGCATAGCAAGCGTGAGTCGCGCGCTCTTGGAAACGTCGCAGGGATGTGTCCGGTTTGAAATGTGTCCAGTGCGTTCTTTTAAGGTGCAAGGGTGTTCTTGAGACGCCGTCAGTCCATGTCTCGGGAGCAACAGAAAAGAAGGCGGCCTCGATGGCCGCCTTCCTACGACACCGCTTCTTTGTGAGTGGAGCCCGGCCCTTACTTGTCGTCGTCGTGGTCGTTGTCGCCGTCATCGAAAATAAACGGCAGAACGCGGGTACCTTCTTTGTGCACGGCTTCCAGTTGACCGCCTTCAAGTCCGAGAGCCTCGAGAACAGTGACCGCAACCTGCGAAGTAGCCACTGGTGTTTTTACTTGGCGTGATTGGAGCGAGGGGTTGGAAACGATCAAACCCACTTCCGTGTCGCCAACGCTGAACCCACCGTGTTCCGCATTTTTTTTGGTCGATGTGGTGTAGATGGTGCCGTATACGGGTTGCACAATGATATCCGGCGTGCGGCTGTCAAAGAGAGGATTGCGGAAGCGATTTGTCAAAGCCTGGCCAGCCAATACTTCCTCGATGAACAACGCGTTGGCATTGGCATTCAAGTATGCCGCGACTTCAGACGTCTTGCTTTGGTCGGGCAGCCAGATCAGGGCGACATCGTCGTCCATCACAAAGCCACACGGACCCGTCGAACATGCCGCAGCATTGGCGAGCACCGCCGCAGCGGGGTTCGAGCCCGCGTCCGGAAGAGCAGCAACCAAGTCCGCGAAATGGCCGGGCTTATTGGTTTTTAGGGGGTTGATCGGCGATTGGCCGTGCTTTGCGGTCACGATGATCAGCGTTGAATCGTAGATACCTTGCGCTTTCAATGCGCTGATGAAGCTGGCCAGCGCTTCGTCGGTCTTCCGCAAACCATACGCAAGAACCGCGGAAGGAGTGCCGGCGCCGTCCAAATAGCCTCCCGGTTGTCCCGTGAATTGATTGTCGGTCGTGCAGCTACCGTCGAAATTATCTTTCGAAAGTTTTTGCCCGACGCTGACAGCCTGGAAATTCATGCCGAAGACTGCTGGAACACCTGGTCCTGGAGTTCCATCGTGCCGACGGCCATGAATCTCATTGAGAATCGCATTCACTTTCAATTGGTCGTTGGCAACGGTGCAGACCACGCTCACCGTAGCGTCGAATCCGTTGTTGTTGGTAATTTCCGGCGTGTAAAGATCCTGCACGCCCTTTCCGGAAGGGCCGTTGACCAGGTCGTACGCCGGGTGTTTGTCCGCCCAGGCGGTGTGACCGCCCGACGCACGCACCACTTCAAATATGGTGTTGCTTCGCACGGCGTCGTGGGGAAAAAGGCGAACGCACTTTCCGTTCGCGTTAATGTGATTCGGTAGGGTAGCGGGGTCCAGCACGTTCAGTGAAACGGTTTGCGAGTTGTACTTGTCCGTAGTTTCGTCAAATACCATGGTGTTGCCGGCTCCGCCGGAACAGGAAGTATTCTTCGGATCGAAAATCGTGCGATCGTAACTGACGTCGTAGAAAAGTCCATGGCTGATGGGCGACCCGCCGGTCACAAGCGCAAGCAGGCCGGGAAACGAATCCGAATTGGCAGGAGTGCGCGCGTTAGAAAACGTCACGCCATTTCTGCTCAGTTCGGCCATTGCAGAACCGGGATGTGTGGCAATGTAGTTTGCGACGTCCAACGAATGCAAGCCGTCCACGCTGATCAACAAAACGTGTTTGACCCGGTGACCGCGCATGTCTTCGTTTCCCGCGCGGGCAGGAAATGAGCCACCCAGCAGGGCCAGGCTAAGCGCTATTGTTGTAACACTTTTTTTCACAAGAATTCTCCTCTTCGCAATGGGTGACCCGGGCAAAGCCAACCTTGCAGCGAGCTTGAACGCGCCTTATTACTCGGACGAGAACGACCGATGGATAGAACGTGAATGTCCGCGGTAAATTTTTCAGATGAGCGGTTGGGTACGGCGATTCGGTTATCTAGGAATGCGAACGGCGATTGTTCGGTTGACGGCTTCTTGCATGAAATAAATAAGAACGACTTTAAATTTAATCGGCGGCATTGCTTTTTGCGCTGGATTTCCAGCGCAGTACCGGTTTGCGCGCAGCGCCGGTTTCGTCGAGACGGCGCACCCGAGTGGTGTGCGGCGCGGTCTTCACGAGTTCAGGAGTGGTCACGGCTTCCTCGGCGATACTCTTCATCGCGTCGATAAATAAATCGCACTCTTCCTTCGATTCAGATTCGGTCGGCTCAATCATCAGCGCGCCGGGAACGATCAGCGGAAACGCGGTGGTGTATGGATGGAAGCCGTAGTCGATCAGGCGCTTGGCGATGTCCATGGTGTTGACGCCGTTGCGTTTCTGAATGGCGTCGCTGAAAACGACTTCGTGCATGGAGGGCAGGGAATAGGGCAAATCGAACGTGCCTTCCAGATGCTTGCGAATGTAGTTGGCGTTGAGCACCGCGTCTTCGGTGGCCTGACGAACGCCGGGACCGTAAGCGAGAATGTAGGCCAGCGCGCGAACCAGCACGCCGAAATTTCCGCCAAACGCCCGGACTTTGCCGATGGAGTCGGGGCGCACCTGTTCGAGCGCGAGTTTTCCGCCATCGCGTTGCACCAGAATCGGCACGGGACGGTACGGTTCCAGAATTTTCTTCATGGCAACCGGACCCGCACCCGGACCACCGCCGCCGTGCGGCGTGCTGAACGTCTTGTGCAGATTCAGGTGCATCACGTCCACGCCGAGATCGCCCGGCCGCGTTACGCCGGTCAGCGCGTTCATGTTCGCGCCGTCCATATAAAGCAACGCGCCCTTGGCGTGCAAAATTTCCGCAATTTCGGGAATACGCTCTTCGAAAATTCCGAGTGTCGAAGGGTTGGTGATCATCAGCGCGGCGACGTCTTCCGTCACCAGGTCGCGCAGTTTGTCGACATCGATCTGACCGTGCGATTCGGACTTGATGTTTTCGACTTCGTAGCCGGCAATCACGGCGGTGGCGGGATTGGTGCCGTGCGCGGAATCAGGGATCAAAACCTTTTTGCGCGCGTCGCCCTGCTTTTCCAGGTAGGCGCGAATCAGCAGCAGGCCGGTCATCTCGCCGTGCGCGCCCGCTGCGGGTTGCAGCGTAATCGCGTCCATACCGGTAATTTCCAGCAGGCATTTTTCCAGCAGTTGCAGAATTTTCAGACAGCCTTGCGAAAGTTCTTGCGGCTGGTACGGGTGTTCGGTCGCGATGCCGTCCAGGCGCGCTACAAATTCATTCACGCGCGGGTTGTACTTCATGGTGCAGGAGCCGAGCGGATACATGCCCAGATCGATGGCGTAGTTCCAGGTGGAAAGGCGGGTGAAGTGGCGAATCACTTCGATTTCGCTGACTTCGGGAAATCCTTCGACGCCTTCCCGGCGCTGGTGAGCGCCAAGAGTTTTTGCCACGTCCACTTTCGGTACGTCTAGTGGGGGAAGTTCAAATGCGCGCTTGCCGGGCGACGACTTTTCGAAGATCAGGCCTTCGCTTTGATTGGTGTGCCGCGATGCTTTCTTAATCTTTTCGTTCATTTTGTCGGTCAATCTGTTTCCAATCTCGCTTGACATTCTTCGCAGCGCTAAACAGGCTTGGCAAGAATCTTTTTCAGCGTCGCAGCGAAGCGTTCGATTTCAGTTCGCGGTGTGGTTTCGGTAACGCAAACCAAACCGTGCTTCGTCAGTTCCGGATATGGAGTTCCCAGCGCAAAGGGGCCAGCAATTTTTTCCTTCAGCAATTCGTTGTTAATCATTCTTACCGAGCGTGGAAATTCCAGTGTGAACTCGTTGAAAAATGGCCCGTCAAAGGCGCGTTTCACGCCGGGAAGTTTTTCCAATTCGCTCAGGGCGAATCGCGCTTTGGCGATATTTTGTTCGGCCATTTCGCGCAAGCCTTCTTTGCCAAGAAGTGTGAGATGCACGGTTGCCGCCAGCGCGCAGAGCGCTTGATTGGTGCAAATATTCGAAGTCGCTTTCTCTCGGCGAATGTGCTGCTCGCGCGTGGCCAGCGTAAGAACGAATCCGCGTTTGCCTTCGCTGTCAGTGGTTTGACCAGCAAGGCGGCCCGGCATCTGCCGGACAAACTTGTCGCGCGAGGCGACGACGCCGGCGAACGGCCCGCCATAACTTGGCGGCAAACCGAAACTTTGCGCTTCCATAGCGACGATGTCGGCTTCGGCGGGAGGCTTCACTGCTCCCAGTGAAACTCCTTCGGCAATCGCGACCACCAGCAGCGCACCGACTCCGTGCGCGGCATCGGCAATTCCCGACAAAGATTCGAGGACGCCGAAAAAGTTCGGAGATTGCAGAACGACCGCGGCCACATCATCTTTGAGAGCCGCTTTCACAGCGGCGCCGTCGATGGTTCCACTTTTGCTGTAGCCGATCTCTTCGACATGCAGCCCGGAATTTTTCGCGTAAGTCTGCAGCACTTCCCGATATTCCGGATGCACCGATCGCGCAACCAGAACGCGAGTGCGGCCAGTGAGGCGTTCTGCCATCAACACCGCTTCCGTGGTGGCCGTCGAGCCGTCATACATGGACGCGTTCGCGACTTCCTGGCCAGTGAGCTGGCACATCAGCGTCTGGAACTCAAAAATTGCCTGCAACGTACCTTGCGTGATTTCTGCCTGGTATGGAGTGTAAGAAGTAAGGAATTCACCGCGCAGTAAAATTGTATCGGTGATGACCGAGCGCAAGTGTTGATACACGCCCGCGCCGAGAAAGCTGGTGTAGCCGAGCGAGTTTTCCGCCGCGCGTTCCTTGAAATATTGAATGACTTCCGCTTCCGACAGTGGTCCGGGAAGATTCAGAGGGCCGCGCAGCCGGTACTTTTCGGGAATGCATTCAAACAGCTCGTCAATCGACTTAACGCCGATGGCAGCCAGCATCTCCTGCCGCTCGGCGGGACTCTTCGGGAGATAGCGCATTAGGCCGAGGCTTCCTTGCCTTTCGACGCGATGTAAGCTTCATACGCGGGGCCGTCCATCAGACCGTCCAGATCCGCTGGATTCGACAATTTCACTTTCACCAGCCATGCGACACCGTGCGGATCGCTATTGATGCTTTCGGGTTTGTTGTGCAAGTCCGCGTTCGATTCAATCACTTCGCCGGAAACCGGCGCGTAAATTTCGCTGACGGCCTTCACAGATTCCACCGTGCCGAACGATTTGGTTTTCTCGAGTTTTTTGCCGGCTTCCGGCAACTCGACGAACACCACGTCGCCCAGTTCGCTCTGTGCGTAGTCCGTGATGCCAATGGTCGCGACGCCGTCTTTGGCGTTCACCCACTCATGATCTTTCGTGTACCGATAGTTTGCAGGATAAGCCATCAGACGACTCCTTGCCAAAATTTGTAGTCCGTTAATTTGAAGCTGCTGCTTGTGGTACCGATTTTCTGGGACGCTTATAAAACGGAGTAGCCACAACCTGGGCCTTGACTCTTTGCGTGCGCACTTCGACGAATAGAATTGTACCTAAAGCCGCCAGCGAAGGCGGAATGTACGCCAACGCAATATTCTTGCAAAGCGTGGGCGAAGGAGAGCCGCTGGTAATTACACCGACTTGCTCGCCCGCCGCATCCACCACCTTGTACTCATCACGAGCGATGCCACGATCCAACATTTCCAAGCCGACTAAAGTCCGCGTAAGTCCCGCCGCCGATGCTTTGGCCAGAGCAGCGCGGCCGATGAATTCCGGCTTTTCCATTTTGCAGTAACGATCGAGGCCTGCTTCCCAGACATTGATGGTGTCGCTGATTTCGTGACCATAGAGCGCCATCTTTGATTCGAGACGCAAGGTGTTGCGCGCGCCGAGCCCGCAGGGAATAATTCCAAACTCTTTGCCCGCTTCCAGCACCGCGTTCCAAACTTGCTCGCTGGTTGCCGCATCGCCTGGCACGTAAATTTCGAACCCATCTTCGCCGGTGTAACCGGTGCGCGCGATCAAGCGATCCGGCAGACCGCAGACTGTTCCGTGAGTGAACCAGTAATTCTTAATTGTATCCAAATTTGCGTCGGTGAGTTTTTTCAGAACATCAATCGCACCGGGCCCCTGAATCGCAAGTTGGGTAAAGGCGTCACTCAAATCTTCAACCACGCAGTCGAAAGATTTCAGATTTTCGCGGACCCAGGAAATATCTTTTTCACGCGTGCCGGCGTTAATCACGAACAGGAAGTCGTCTTCGCCCAGCTTGTGAACGATCACATCGTCCACAAATGTTCCTTGCGGGTAGAGCATCGCGGAGTAGTGCGCCTGTCCGATAGCCAGCTTCGAAGCATCGTTCATGCTCAGGTGCTGCACCGCGGCGAGCGCGCCACCGGGAGTCTTACCAGTTCGGATTCGGATGTCGCCCATATGGCTGACGTCGAACACTCCAACACTGTTCCGGACGGCTTTGTGTTCGGCCAGCAAGCCGCCGTTTGCTGGATATTCCACCGGCATATCCCAGCCGCCGAAATTCACCATGCGCGCACCAAGCTTACGGTGCAGCGCGTTCAATGGCGTCTTTCGGAGTACTTCCACTTGTTGAGTTGTGACGGAGTCCATTCCGTTTTCTCGGGCAGAAAGTGATACTAGCATGCGCTCGGAAAGTCGTCAAAAGTACGCTTCTGTCTTCGCGAAAGCACTTGGATTTTATCTAGTTCAAATCGTTCTTGCCTTGCGAACTGGCAGAACAGATAATCCGCGCAACGACGCCTCCATGAGCGCCACGCAAACCGACTCGCAACGATTGGCCCTGGTCGCTCCCGCGCTCGGGATGCTCGCCGTCTTTCTGCTGATCAATTACATAGATCGCGGCAATCTTTCCATAGCTGCGCCTCTGCTGAAGGAAGAACTGCACCTTTCCCCGTCCCGCATGGGCTTTCTTCTTTCTTCGTTTTTCTATACCTATACGGCATGCGTCTTCTTTGTCGGCTGGTTGGTGGATCGGTTCGACGTAAACATCGTACTCGCCGCCGGATTTTTGGTCTGGTCGCTGGCAACGGCGTTTACGGGACTAGCACACGGATTTGCTCTACTCTTGCTGTTCCGCTTTCTTCTCGGCATCGGCGAATCGGTTGCCTTTCCGGCGTGCTCAAAAATTCTTGCTCGTCATGTGGGCGAAACGCATCGCGGCTTCGCAAATGGACTTCTCACCGCCGGAATGAAACTCGGACCTGCGGTTGGCAGTCTGGGCGGCGCGATCCTGATGGCTCGTTACGGCTGGCGTGCGGTCTTCCTGGTGCTAGGACTCGGTAGCCTGCTTTGGCTCCCCGCTTGGTGGAGATGGCGGCCTGTCGGGTCGGGATGCGCTCCACCCACTACAGTTGCTTCGTCGATCAGCGTCATAAGGATTTTGGCACAGCGTTCCTTCTGGGGAGCTTCGCTCGGACATTTTTGCGGTAACTACGTTCTCTATTTTCTTGTGACGTGGTTGCCACTCTATTTGAAAGAGGCGCGAAGCCTTTCCATCACTGAGATGGGAACGATCGCCGCAGCGTACTACGCGAGCGAAGCGGTGTTTGCGTTGGCTTCCGGTTGGGCGACGGACGCATTTGTTCGCCGTGGCCATAGTCCTACCCTAGTTCGCAAGACATCGATGGCCGCCGGGCACACCATCGCAGCGCTCGGACTACTCGCATGTGCGATGGCAGGGCCGCGCACGTATTTGATCGCGCTGCTATTTGTCGCGCTCGGCAGTGGGATGTTGGGCTCCGGAATTTTTGCCTGCGCGCAAATCCTGGCCGGACCACGTACCGCCGGGCGCTGGGTTGGTTTGCAAAACGGCTTCGCCAATTTCGCCGGCATCATCGGGCCGACGCTGACCGGCTACGTCGTCCAGTGGACCGGCCGCTACACGATCGCCCTGGTGATTACCGCCTGCGTGTCCATCGTTGGAGCGTTTTCCTGGGGCGTCATCGTCGGGCCATTGCAGGAAATATGCTGGGACGGAAAGACTGCTTCGCTGGGTTTGCCTGAAGTGGACGTTGCCTCGGCCTGAAGCCGCATTTCCACGCTGGAAACTCCGGTCGCGTCGCCGAAAACCGATTCTTGCCGCAATCACATAGCGCTCAGGTAAAGTCTTTTTCAGGAGACAGCGATGCCCATCGGCCCGGTTCTCTGCATCCAGTGCGACAAGCCCGAGCATCAGTGCAGTTGCGAAAAATACTGCACGATCTGCAAGGGCCAGAACAACGTTCGCATGTGCATGGACGGTTTATTCTATTGTCCCGATTGCCGGGAGGCTTGCGACGTCACTCTCGCGGACACCAGTGGCCACTGAGCAGACACGCATTGAGCTTCATCTCGACTCCGACCCGCGTTTTGCGGCAGCCGCTGGCGGCGCAGTCCGATATCTTGCCGAGGCTTGCGGCATGTCCGAACAAGAGTGTAAAGAAATTCAAAATGCAACCGTGGAAGCTTGTTTGAAGGCGTTCGAAAACAACCCCGCCGGTGGCCACATCGTGGAGTTTTTGCGTTTTGACGACCGGCTGGAAGTGGTCGTCGATTCCAAGGCTGGATCGTCGGCTGTGCGGATTTCGCGGTCCGTCAGCACCCGCCACTAGTTCCATTTCGTCGATTTCAGCACGGTGAAAAAGAAAAAAGGCGAGTGGATCACTCGCCTTTGCTTCTAAAATTCCTAAATTGCACCTTAGCTACATCTTCAGTGCGAAGGTGTTTTTCTTTATCAGCGAAGACATCTGGTCGTCGGTCAAAGCCAAACGTAATACCACTCGGTCGCCAGACGGATTCACCTGCGCTTGTCCCAGCAAATCGGCAAGTTCCGGATTTTGCTGCTTGGCTTGATATTGCTGATAAACGAACGCCAATTGCATGAGCTGCGCCAGGGTATTTGCGTCATCCGTAGAGCCGCAAACCGCCTGGAATTTTCCGTCGATGCCGCCGCTGGCTTGAATATTCAGGATCAGGTTCTGCATGCGCGTTACGAGTTTGGCTGCTTCAGGGAATTGCGAAATCTGCGGGGCGAGTTGCTTCATCGCCAGCCGGGTATAGGCTGGGTTGAGAACTGCCCAGATTACTCCGCTGCCGTTAGCTTCGTTGATCAGCGAAAACATTTTTTCGTTACGCAGCAATCCTTCGGCGCCGCCGTAGCGGACATCCAACATTTTTTCCAATTCGTTGCGGTGGCCAAACGCCGCAGTATTGGAATCCAGAAACAGGAAAAATAAATCGTTCGACCCTGCGCCGCCACCGAAAGCGTACATCGTGAATCCGTGTGATTTGAACGTCGGCAATTTCTGCGCCTTGAAGTACGCTTCGGTTGAATCAGGGTTGTAGTTGCCAATCGCCACGCCAACAATTTCTTCGCCCGTTGGAACTGCGGCCGAGCCCGTTCCGGAGGTTTTCTCCGTAACTCCTTCTGCTACCAGGCCCCAAGCCAGTTCTTCTACTTGCGAATTGGGATCAACGCCGGCCGACGCCAGGAATTTTTCAAACTGCTTGAACCGCTCCGGCAGCATTTGTTCCTGCAATTGCGGATACCATTTTTGCGAGCGAGCTTGTTTCAAGTTCGCGTACGCAAATTCGCCCACGCTTTTCGGGAACAGCCCGATGATGTCCGGGCCGACGCGCTGCGCATTTGAGACTTGTGCGGTGCAAACCATTGCGGCTGCGATCGCAACGCCAGCACTGCCATCCGCCAAAGAAATGTCTTCATTACTTGCTCCTCGCGGGTAACTTCCGGACCCGTCTTTCCATTGTAATTGCTTACGCTGCCGGTCCCGCACTCAGCTTACTGCGCAGGCTGGTTATCGCTTTGCGCTTCGCCGTGACGTAGGTGCCGTCTTTGACCCCGTCGAGGTTAATCTCGACGTTTGCGAGCGCGCCTCGCGCTCCCGCTTCAGCCATCAATCTGGCCACTTGTAAGTCTGACTTCATGGATGCCGCGGCGATAGTCTCCAGTTGTCTCAAACGTTCGAGGAGTGCAACTGCCCGTTCGGCCACCTTCAAGGGTACTTCGGCCGCGCCTATGGTGGTCTTCTCGATGCGCTCGTCGCGAGCCGCAATTTCGGTCGGGTCACCCTTCGGAAGCTTGAATGCCTCCAGCACTTGGTCGTAGGAGGCCGCATCTTCGTCGATGGCCGCGCTCAGTGCATCCGCTTCGCGGCGCAGCGCGTCCAACTGCTCGGAAAGTTTGTCTACATGCGCAGCCTGCGATTTTTTCTTGCGCGAAAGGCCTGCCACCATCTGCCCGAGCGACGCCGCCAAGGCCGCTGCGAGTGCAGAAACGCTTCCGCCGCCGGGAGTCGCGGTTGGCTCGGCGACTGCATCCAGAAACGGCCGCGCCAGTGACGCCAGCTTGCCGTCGCCCTTCGCGAGCGGCGCGCCCGAAAGGGCAGCGGCCAATTTATTTTCGAACACCTGTGACGGCGAGAAGTTTTCCAGTTGTAGAAAATAGTCCGACGCCATCTCGATGGCTTTTTTCGGCACCAGCCCAACAATTTCGCTGCCCACCGGCACCGCGCCGTAACGCTCCGCCTCGCGCTTCACCATTTCATACACACGATGCATCGGTGTTTGCTCGTAGTCGGTCAAGTTGATCGAGACTTGCGCCAGGTTGCGCGCTTTCAGCTCCACGCCCATGGACTTGACGTAGCGCAATCCGCCGCTGGAAAATCTGATTGCTTTGGCAATCTTGTTCGCGACGGAAATGTCGGAAGTATTCAGGTTGACGTTGTAGGCCACCAGGAATTTCCGGGCGCCGACTACCGTTACGCCCGCCGTCGGGTGCATCTTCGGCTCGCCGACATCGGGTTGCCGATCGTGATTTTTCTTCAGCTCCTCCTTCAACCCTTCGAACTGACCGCGCCGCACGTTCTCCAGATTCACGCGATCCGGCCGTGTGGCCGCCGCTTCATAAAAGAAAACCGGAATGCGAAAGCGCTTCCAGATTTCCTGGCCGACATTTCGCGCCAGCGCCACGCAATCTTCCAACGTCACGCCCTCGACCGGGATGAAGGGCACCACGTCGGTCGCTCCGACTCTGGGATGCGCGCCCGTCTGGTGATTCATGTCGATCAATTCCATAGCTTTGCCTGTGCCCTGTATGGCCGCTTCCGCGACGGCGTCGGGTTCGCCTGCCAGCGTAATCACGCAGCGATTGTGGTCGGCGTCCATCTCGTGATCCAGCACCCACACACCGGGCACTGCGCTCATGGTCTGAATCAGCTCGTCCACTTTCGATTTATCGCGGCCCTCGCTGAAATTCGGCACGCACTCAATCAGTCGTCTCATATTTCCGCGTCATCTCTCCGTCTCGAATTACTTCTTGCGCGTGCCGGACGTCTCGATATCGGTCTTGCGTTTTCTTGCTGTGCGTCTCTGTTACTTTGTGGCAATCTTGATCGACTTTTTTCCGGCTGATCAAACCCGCAAATATACAATCTCGCCGCGCTTCATGGTCATCCAGCAATTGTTCACACCAAAATAGTAGGGAATTTCCCGATAGTCCGCCACTTCGAACACCGCCAGATCCGCTTGCTTCCCGTCCTCAATCGAACCGATCCGCTCTCCGCGTCTCAGTGAATGCGCCGCATTGACTGTCGCCGCCGCAATCGCTTCCGCCGGCGTCATTCGTAGTTGAGTGCACGCCAACGACAAAACCATCGGCATACTCAGCGTCGGGCTCGTCCCCGGATTGAAATCCGTCGCCAGGGCCACAATCGCTCCTGTTTCGATCAACGCCCGTGCCGCTGCATACTGCTTCAGCCCCAAATGAAAATCGCATCCCGGCAGCAGCGCGGCTACTGTATTCGACTTCGAAATCGCGCGGATACCTGCCGGCGTCAAATACTCCAGGTGATCGCAGCTCGCCGCACCCAACTCCACGCCCAATTCCGTCGCGCCGGTGTTCGAAAGCTGCTCTGCGTGCATTCGCGGAGTCAACCCGTGCGCCTTGTCCCGCTTCCAGCACTCGCCGCGATTCGCTCAACGTAAACGCGCCGCGCTCGCAAAACACATCGCAATATTCCGCAAGGCCATTTTCGGCGATTTCCGGAATCAGTTGCTTGTCAGTATCTCCAGATACTCGCGTGTCCCGCCATCTTTCCCGCGAAACTCCGCGGGCACCACATGCGCCCCCAGAAATGTCGAAACAATTTCCAGCGGCTGCTCGGCATCCAATTCTTTGTGCAGCGACAAAATCCGCAGTTCGCTGGTCACATCTAGCCCATAGCCGCTCTTCGCTTCGACCGTGGTCGTCCCGTATTCTGCGAATCGTTCAAGAAAACCTCGCGCCCGGCTCTTTAACTCCTCGAACTGGTCGGTCAAGCGCAGCTTGCTTCACCGAATTCAGGATCCCGCCGCCCTTTTCTTGCAATCTCCTCGTAACTCATGCCGCGAATCTTTAGTTCGTACTCTTCCGCTCGGCTGGCCGCATGAATCAGATGAGTATGTGAATCAACGAAGTCCGGGCAGCACCACGCGCCCGCCGAGATCCACCTTTTCGGCGCGACTTGCTTTCTTTTAGCTTTTCGATTTTGTCGGCCGGGCCAACCGCAGCAAATCTGCCGTCGCGCAGCAGAATCGCGCCATCGCGAAGAATGGCAATGTGCGACAAGCGCTTGCCCGCGCCGCGGACGCCGTCCGCCATCGTCACAATCTGTGAAGCTCCGCTAATCAGAAGGGAAGTGCTCACGCCTGAATTCAGGTTTGTACTGCGCGCCGGCTCAAGCCTTGGCCGCTTTCGCCTTGTAAGCTGGCGCGAACACTTCCGTGCGAACTCTTCAATCGAAGTCGGCGTCGTGTTCTTTCTGTACGCGGCTCCTCGGGATTCAGCAGGCCTTCGTTCCGGCTTCGTTCAATTCCGGCCATCAGGCTGCCGTTTTCCTCGGCATTCCCATCTGCTTCATGCCTTGTTCGACCAGGAACGCCGGGAAATCGCTGATAGGCAAGTTTGGCCTTGCCGATTGCCGCATCCGATCGCTGCGGCTGCTTCGTCGTGTGAAATATCCCGTTGCCCGTGCATCTCGCTGCGTGGAAATCCGAAAAGTCCAATGATTGAGGCGGTCGGCAGCCACTGTCCCGATGTCGCGCGTAGCGATCATCGGCATCTTCAGATCGCCGCTTGAATGCCGCCAGCCAAAAATCCCATGGACTGAATCAGCCCGATCAGCATCAAGAAATTTTCCATGAAGAATGGCGGGCCGCAGAAAAGACCGCATTGAGCTTCGGCACTTCCTTTAGTTTGTTTTCGAACCAGTGAAGCCCAGAATCGGCCCGGTCTTTTTGTCGTGCTGCGCTCCCACGCTGCTGAGCAGCGACAACGTGCGAAACGCCGGACCGCCTTGATCGCGTCGGTAATCGCGCGTGCTGATTTTATCGCTGGCCGCCAGCATGTCCGGATCCTTGCGGGATCGCGGTGGCACCAGCACGTAAACGCCCTGAGAGTTGGCAAACACATTGGTCAGCGCTGCGGAATCACTCACGTCGATTGTCGCGGCCTCGGCACCAAGTCGCGGCAAGCGCTGCGAGCTTCGCCTCATCTCTGCCAACCGCGACTACCTTGTCGCCCATCTCCAGCAGCTTTTTCGTGACCACCGAACCGGTGTTTCCCGTCGCTCCCAGCACTACGTACATGTCATCTCCTGAAGTGTTCCGCTCGTCAGTTTCTCTTGCCCCGCTCTTGCTTTGCTCTTGTTCGCACTTGCTTTTGTTGTTCTCGGCAAACTCTGCGCGCTTGGTGACAGAAATCCTGTCGACGCCTTCACTCAAGTCAACAATCTCCACCAGGAATCACTCACTCTTTCTTGCACACTTTTCATCTGTGCCTCTGTGGCAAATCCTTCCTTCCCTTTCTTCCTACGCCATCGGCACCTTCACGCCCTTTTCTTTCGCAAACGCCACCGCCTCCGGATACCCCGCATCCACATGCCGAATGACGCCCATCCCCGGATCGTTCGTCAACACTCGTTCGATGCGCGCCGCCATCTCCTTCGTTCCATCCGCCACCGTCACTTGGCCCGAATGTTGCGAATAGCCGATCCCCACGCCGCCGCCGTTGTGAATCGAGACCCACGAAGCCCCGCTCGCCGTATTCACCAGCGCATTCAGCAGCGGCCAATCCGCAATTGCGTCGGACTTATCCCGCATCGATTCGGTCTCGCGATACGGAGAAGCCACGCTCCCGCAATCGAGATGGTCGCGTCCAATCACCACCGGCGCCTTCAGTTCGCCCTTTGCCACCAAATCATTCAGGGCCAATCCAAACTTGTCCCGCTCGCCATAACCCAACCAACAAATACGCGACGGCAGCCCCTGAAACCTCACGCGCTTCTGCGCCATCGTGATCCAGCGCTTCAAGTGCTCGTTCTCTGGAAACATTTCCAGCACCAACTTATCCGTCCGCGCAATGTCCGAAGCTTCTCCGGAAAGCGCTGCCCACCGGAATGGACCTTTGCCCTCGCAAAACAGTGGTCGGATGTACGCCGGCACAAATCCCGGAAAGTTGTACGCGTCTTTCAGGCCCTGCTGGAATGCAAACGTTCGAATATTGTTTCCGTAGTCGAACGTCACTGCTCCGAGCTTCTGCAAATCCAGCATTCCCTGAACGTGCTCCGCCATCGCTTGCATCGAATGCTTTTTGTATTTTTCCGGATCTTTCTTCCGCAGTTCCAACGCCGCGTCGAGCGTCATCCCGTTCGGCACGTACCCGCCGATCGGGTCATGCGCGCTGGTCTGATCCGTCAATAAATCCGGCACCACTCCGCGTTTGGCCAGCTCCGGGATTAGGTCCGCGCAATTTCCCACCAGATCCACCGAAGTCGCTTCGCCTTTGCGCACCGCGTTCTTCAGAATTCGCAGCGCTTCATCGAGCGAAGTTACCATCACATCGATGTAACCCGTCTTCAGCCGCTTCTTGATTCGTTCCGGATCAACATCGATTCCGAGAAACGCCGCGCCATTCATCGTCGCCGCCAGCGGTTGCGCTCCGCCCATGCCGCCGATACCGCCGGTCACTACCAGCTTGCCTTTGAGATCGCCGCCAAAATGCTTTTTCGCCGCTGCCGCGAACGTCTCGTACGTTCCCTGCAAAATTCCTTGTGTCCCGATGTAAATCCAGCTTCCCGCAGTCATCTGGCCGTACATCATCAGTCCTGCGCGATCCAGCTCGCGGAACTGTTCCCAGTTGTTCCATTGCCCGACCAGATTTGAATTGCACAGCAGCACCCGCGGCGCATAGTCATGCGTTCGGAAAATTCCCACCGGTTTTCCCGATTGCACCAGCAGCGTCTCGTCGTTCGCCAGTGCACGCAGCGAATTGACGATGGCGTGAAAACTCTCCCAATTCCTCGCCGCTTTCCCCGTTCCGCCGTACACCACCAGCTCTTCCGGTTTTTCTGCCACTTCCGGATCGAGGTTGTTCATCAACATGCGCAGCGCCGCTTCCTGCTGCCAGCCCTTGCACGAAATCTCCGTGCCGCGCGCCGCCCGAAAAGGTCCTTTGTCCAAGTCTGTCTCCACTACGGTTTTCATTACGCTCATGTCTCGATACCGCTGCCTTCCAACGCCATCTTATCAGGTCGTGCACGTGCGGACGGAAAGCTTGTCCGATAGCAATCACTCGATCAGCGTGTGTCCCGATCACTTAAGGAGAAGATCCAAGAGAATTGGTAGTGGCCGGCCAGACGTTCGAACAGCGGCGCGAACATACGCGAGGAAGAAGGAAGTCCGTACAGCAGCAACAGCGTAGGCGCGTCTTTCGGACCAGCCTCTCGGTAGAAAATATTGAGCCCATCCACTCTTATAGTGCGAAAGGCGGCCGAATGTTCCATCGGACGCTCTTTTCCTTGCGCACCTTTTTCCGCTTGATCCTGCGCTGGTAATGGATACGCCGCAAGCAGCACGCTAACCGCACACATCCAAAGCGAGCGATAACCAGTTGTGCGATAAAAGTCCCTGTGTTTCACGGGATCATCCCCATCTTCGGGTCTCCAGTTTTGCGCCAACAGCCGTGTGCCGCATCATCGAGTTTAAAGGCGCAGCTTTAGATGTTTCCACTTCGAAGAAAGGCACCCGGTAGCAGTCGCAAACAATCGATCTATCTCTCGGGTGATCCGATTCACCCGCCACCAGGAATATTGCCGCAATCCGGTGCGTTATGCTGAACTCTCATTTGGCCGCATCTTGAAAATCGTACTGGAGGGCCTTCCGTGTCTGACAAACGAAATACTTCGCCTCGCGCACGCAGTGCGGAGTTCGCCGCCCGCATGGGTATGGAAATACCGATCTTGCTGGCGCCGATGGCCGGAGCGTGCCCTCCGCGGCTCGCCGCCGCTGTCGCGAATGCCGGTGGTCTCGGAGCGTGCGGAGCCTTGATGATGAAACCCAATGAAATCGAGGATTGGTGTACGCAATTTCGCAACCTGAGTCAAAGCCACTTTCAGATCAATCTTTGGATCCCCGAGCCATCGCCTGTTCGCGATTTTGAATTGGAAAAGCAGCAGCGCGAGTTTCTTGCGAAGTGGGGACCGGAAGTTCCAGCAGCGGCGGGCGACGCTACACTTCCGGATTTTTCATCTCAGTGCGCCATGATTCTTTCGATGACGCCGAAAGCGGTCTCCTCCATCATGGGCCTTTATTCGCCATCGTTCGTAGCAAAGTTGAAATCTCACGGAATCCTCTGGCTCGCGACAGCCACTACCGTTGCCGAAGCGCGCGCCGCAGAAAAAGCCGGTGCCGATGCAGTCATCGCGCAAGGCATGGAAGCTGGTGGACACCGTGGAGCTTTCCAGGCCGAATCCGCGGAACGACAAATGGTCGGATTGATCGCTCTGATTCCGCAGATCGCCGACTCCATTACAATTCCCGTCATTGCCGCAGGCGGAATCGCTGATGCTCGCGGAATCGCAGCTGCACTGGTCTTGGGCGCGAGCGCAGTACAAATAGGAACGGGCTTTCTTCGCTCGCCGGAAGCGGAAATCCATCCGGCTTATGCCGATAGGCTTGGAAACACCGAGGCCGAGGAAACAATGACCACTCGGGCTTTCAGTGGCCGGCCCGGACGCAGCGCCGCGACCGCTTATGTGCGTGCGGCGAACGCTCCGAACTCGCCTCGCCCGGCGCCGTATCCCGTTCAGCGTGGGTTGACTCGCGCCATGCGCGAAGAAGCGCAGAAAACGGGAGACTCCGACCGCATGCAATTATGGGCAGGGCAATCGGCCAAGCTGGCGCGCAACGAACCGGCGGGTACCCTCTGTCAGCAATTGTGGAGCGAAGCCTCCCAGCTGTTGATCTGAAGTCTCATCGCTAGTTGCGACTAATGCTGAATGCTGGCTCTACACTGCGAGTCGCCGGTGCAGATTTATCTTTCATTCATCTTCCGACCATGCGGCTGGAAATGCGGCTGTCGCCATGTCGCCTGGGCTTAGATACTCGTTTGCTGGTTGTCACGGTTCTCGGGGGGGGGTGATTTTCGTGCTGATGAGTTTTCCAGTAGATTGGGCCCATCAGATAGTCACTTTGACTCATCACAATGAGTCAGATAAACTTATAGCATGTCCAAACGCCTGCAAGTCATTCTCAAGGATCCCGAGTATCGCGAAATTCAGCGCGTGGCCCGCGCCCGTCGCATGTCCATCGCCGAATGGGTCCGTCAGGCGCTAGACTTGGCTCGTCGTCGCGAACCTGGTGGCGGAACTGGAAAAAAACTCGACGTAGTTCGCGCGGCTGCCAAACACGAATTT
Source organism: uncultured Acidobacteriota bacterium (assembly GCA_963781385.1). GTDB lineage: Bacteria > Acidobacteriota > Terriglobia > Acidiferrales > UBA7541 > Acidiferrum. The sequence goes on from CAWAFN010000003.1 coordinate 858,693, forward strand.
CCGTCCGCCGACATCGAACGCATGTTGGAGGAAATCGAATCCGGATACGGTTCAGGTACGCTTTAGTGATTCTGATTGACTCGAATATCCCAATGTACCTGGTCGGAGCGCCTCATCCCCACAAAGCCGACTGTCAACGTTGGCTCGAAAAATTGATTGGCGAACGCCGACGCCTAGTCACCGATGCCGAAGTCTTTCAGGAAATCCTGCATCGCTATGTCGCCGTCAACAGGCGCGACGCCATCCAACCCGCCTTCGACGCGCTGCTGGGAATCGCAGACGAGGTGCTCGCTGTCGATCGTGTCGCAGTCATTCGCGCCAAAGAGATTGTGCTGGGCAATCCGAAGTTATCCGCACGCGATGCGATTCACGTGGCGATCATGCAGCAGCAGGGAATTGAACAAATCCTCAGCTTTGACTCCGGATTCGACGGCTTCCCAGGAATTGAGCGCCTCTCTTAGGCTTTCAATAAAGTCCAACTGATCGATCGGCAACGATTCAATCGAGAGCCTGTCGGTCCCCGGCGCGGCGAACAAGATTCACTCCGATGGGATATGGCAGAATCATCGGCACCGCAGGGATGAGGAGAACGAACACTCCCCGCCCCATATTCCAACATCGGGGTTGGAGAGAAAGGCGCCAGCCACAAAAATATTTGGCTAGCTCGGCGGGCTGCAGAGATTCGCTGCATGGTTTATCTTGTGACTTCATACGCATCGAGGAATCTCGGAGCACCACAGCCGTGTACGCCGCAACCCTTCACCTTCAACTCCACCGCAGCGTCGTAATCGAATCCGCGCTTAGCGCGACTTTCGCCGTCATTCCGCCGCACGACACCGTGACATCTCTCGCGCCACCCGGATTTGTCAGCACCAGCGCTATCGACCCATCCGGATTCTTCGCAGCCGTGTGATACACCCGCGTAGCCGAAGCATTATTCGGCGTCGCCGTCATATTCGACGACGAGGCGGCGGGATTGATCAACGCCGCATTCACCGCCGGCAAATTTCCGTCCTTATCGTGCGAAGCCACAATCACCGCGCCGCGCCGAATCGCCCGCGCGTGTTGCACCAGCGCCCAGTACAATCCCGAAAAAGTAATCTCCTTCGTCGTTGAATGCACCTGCACCAGTCCGCCGCAGGCAAACGGTCCGATATTCGGCCGACCGCGTTCATCGAGCGCCATGTTCCACATCGTAATGCTTTGCGGACCGTTCGCCAGGATCCCCGCGAACGTCGCGCCCCACCTGCTCCATTTCGTCAAGTAATCCGGTGCGGTGTAGTCGTCTCCGCCTTCCGTCCAGTGCATCTCCACGTCCGGAAATTTCGCCTTCACGTTCGCCATCATCTCCGGAATTCCCACGTACCCATGCCACGCCACGGTGTTTACGTATTTCTTGATCTGCGGCCGCGAAAGTTGATCCAGCGCTCGTCCATACAGGTTGTAGTTGTGATCCAGCGTCCAGATTTTCGTGCCGCTCGCTTCTAGCAGCGGACCGAGCGCAACCACCAGCCGCTCTTCATCCTCTTCCGGCCACGGACACGCCGGCATCCGCCCGCCTTGGTCCGCGTCAATTTCGTTCTGTGTCGTCACCGCGCGGACCTTCACGCCTGCCGCCGCATACTCCTCCACGAATTTCTGCAGATACTTCGCGTACGCCGGAATATTTTCCGGCCGCATGTTTCCGCCCAACATGGAATTACTGTACTTCATCCAGCCCGGCGGGCTCCACGGTGAACCAAACAAAAACAAATCCGGATTCGCGCTCACCGCTCCGCGCAATACCGGCAAAATATAGTCGCGGTCGTGATCGATGCTGAACCTTTTCATCTCCGGATCCGCAGGCCCGTCGTCGTAGCTGTATGCCGACGCGCTGTAGTCGCTCGCGCCAATCGGAATCCGACCCACGCTCAGCGCATGCTGATCCTGCCCGTACATTTGCATGAAAAGTTTTGTTCTGTCCGCTTCGCTTAGTCTCGCCAGCGTAAAACACGCCGCATCAGTGAACGCCGCACCAAATCCCAGCATGGTCTGCGCTGTGTTGCCTGGATTGACCGTCACATCGGCCGCCGCGGCATTCCGCGCTGCTGCACCTTTCGGCGATGGACTCCAGGCAATTTCCGGACCGGCCGTCAGCCGCTTTCCGCCCGCGTCCGTAATCTCCGTCTGCGCTGGCTTCGTCGGCGCATGCGCTTGCATCGCTTCAGCCTTGGCGTTCAGCGGCACTCCCAACGCCGAGGCTGCCACCGCTCCCGCTCCCAACCCCGCATACTTCAATACTTCCCGCCGTGTCGTCACCGTTTTCTCCCGTCAATTCGAATATCTCGCGCTTCCGCTCGCCCATCTACCGGGCGTCGCCAACCATCACTCCGGCGCCGCACAGCATACTGCAAATCTTCACTTGAAAGGGAATTCCTCCGGTGCCGTGCAACACATTTGCTTCTCTCGGCCCTCTCATCCCAGTGCAGTGCCTTCGTCGCGAGTTCGATAACAGCTTGTTATTTTTGGCAAGCTCCTCTTTGCTCGGAGGCTTTTGCGGAGATTCTTGCGGGAAGGCGCTCGATTCGAACAGGAAAAATGATCCCAGGAAGAATATGAAGAACGACAGCTCCCGCTCTGTCATTTGCTCACTCCACGGAGTTATAGCCCGGTAGGTATGTAGAGGTTCGACTTTAGCGTGGCTTGGGTGATGCCATCATCGCCGCCACTCGCCCCCCCACACGCGCTGTGACGTTGAACACGACAGGCAAAAGCAAATAGAAAACAACCACCAGGTACATCACTTCCATCCCCTCGGCGAACGCCCACATTCCAGACGAGGCATTCTGCCGATCGAGGATCAGCGCGGACGATACTCCAGTCGTGGCAGATTCATACAGGATCATAAGGTTGCGTTTCAGAACCATGGCCTGATACGCCAGCAGCCAGATAATTACAAACACGCACACTTCGTAGCCGACGCGGACAAACCTGTTCAGGCTGCGCACAAACCGAGCATATCGGTCCGTTTCCGCGGGCGCTTTGTCGTTCAGAATTGCGAGAATGGCCAACCCGAAGGGCCCCAGTGCCGCGCAACCCATCCACAACAGCGATCGCTCTTTAGACCGAATCAACAAAAAGCACACCAGCAGCCACAGGATCCCCACTACCGCGCCCGATGCCAAAAACGACATGTTCTTCACGAGGCTTAGGAGATGGAAGTTCCGCGCATAATTCGGATGGCCTGCCGCAATTTCTGGATTAATCTTGCTGAACAGCAATCCCCCCAGCATCGACACCACGGGAATCAACAACAGCAGCACCACCGCAACGACACTTTGTCTCTTCATCTTTGACATCATGGCAGAGTCGGCTTGGGCTCTTGCGCGACAGCAAAACTTGTGTGCGTTCGTAGCCAACCCCGGTACGTGGTATCAGCGATCAAATGTTTCGAGATTTCGAGCTGGTGTTGCGTCGACCCGTTTAGACCACCGCCTTAATCAGCCATTCGGAACCATACACAACACCGGCCAACTACCCGTTTTCGACGCGCGCCTTTATGTGCGAGTACGCCGCTTCAATGAGTCCGGTTAGCGCTGTGGCGTTTGTGGCCTCTCCAGGCCTCAGCTTCACATGACGCATGAACTTGCCCACGCCTTGCAACAAGCGAGCCGGGTCCGGCAGTGCTGCGCCGTGAAAGAACCCAACGTTTACGTGCGCGGTAAATACGTTCACATAGCCGAAGGGTGCATCTCCCAAACATGCAGTCGGACAGCCATCATGCAAAAGCTCCCGCACTTCGTCCCCGCACTTTCTCATCACCCCAAACCAGTGATGCGCCATTGCACCCAATTTGCCTGAACGCTCTTTCATCCAGGCATCGATGGCGGGATCCCGCTCGACAGCGCCGTCGAATCGCAGCACTTCCGTTCTCATGGTCGCTCGCCTTTCTGCTTTGAGGATGAATGCTTACCGAGCACACTTGCTTCGCTCCAGCAAATCCTGCCATGATCGCATCTTCTTTTTCCATTGCCATTGCTTCCAGGAGATGCGAGACATATCGGGCTCAGAACTCCCGGTAAGGGCCCTCGTGGTAGTGAATGAACCCCTCCCTGATTGAGAGTTAGTCTTGCATGCGATTTAACGGCTACAGCTCGTCTAGTTCTGAAAGCCGGATTACCGCTGACTTGAGTACTTGTTCGTTGAGCGCGTTAGCTCTAACGACGCCGGCCGCCAAGCCATTTTCCTCATATTGATGGATCGATTTGAACGCAGTGCTTCATCGGCGCACCAATCGCGTTTGTTTCCCTAGCTTTTGTTCAACTACGTCGTCCTACGTTGTTCGGCCCTTTGCGTTGGATCCACTTGGTGTTGCCCTCTAGTCGGTCATCAGTTACGAATCGCCAGTAACCCGCAGTCACCCGCCAGGTACTTCAGTACTGCTGGCTACCTGACGCAACAGTATCTCCGTTTGATTGCGGCCTTCCCTTGAATGGGATACAGTCGGCTTGAATCATGAATTACGGAACGCTTCCCTCTAAGTTCCTCCACGCCCTTGAGACGTGGCCAAGTTCCCGCGCCCAAATGCACAATACTGGAGCGGGCTGGCAGCATATTTCCAGCGAGGAATTCCTTCGCCGCACCGCCGGCCTCTCCCAGGCCCTTTTCGAACTCGGCATCAAGCCAGGCGATCGCGTCGGCCTTTACGCCTCCAATCGACCGGAATGGCACACTTCCGATTTTGCGATCAACGGCAATGGCGGCGTCACCGTGCCCGTTTATTTCAAGGAGTCGCCCGAGCGCGCTGCCTACATTCTCAATCACTCCGAATCGCGGGTAGTGATTGTCGTCGGCACTGATCAACTGATTTCGCTCCTGGCCATTCGCAACGACCTTCCCAGTCTCGAGCACATCATCGTCGCGGATGCCGGAGCCAACCTGCCTTCCGATTGTTTACGATACGAGACTTTGATCGCCACCGCTGGTGGCGCGGAGATTGCGTCATATCGCATGCGCGCTTCGCAAGTGTTGCCGGGGCAACTCGCTTCGCTGATTTACACCTCCGGCACCACCGGAGAGCCCAAAGGCGTGATGCTCACGCACAACAATTTTTGCTCCAACGTCGCCGACGTCGGCGTGGACTTTGCCCTCCGGCCGGATCACGACGTGGCAATTTCGTTTCTCCCGCTCGCTCACGTTTACGGCAGAACGCTTGATTACATTTATTTGTTTCAAGGGGTTCCCATCGCTTACGTCGAAGCCGTTGAAAATGTCGCGCAGGCTTTGAAAGAAATTAAACCCACCGTCATGGCGGCGGTGCCGCGGGTCTTCGAGAAAATTTATGCCAGATTGATGGAGCAGGGAGCTGCAAACACCGGATTGAAGAAAAAAATGTTCAGCTGGTCCATGCGCGTAGCGGAGCAAGCTGCCACCTGGCGCTGCGGCGACGCTTCCGCCAACCCCATGCTCAAAGCGAAATGGAAGCTGGCTGACAAACTGGTGTACTCGAAGATCCGCGAAGGTACCGGCGGCCGCTTGCGCCTCGTTTCTTCGGGAGGAGCGCCGCTTTCCAAATCGCTCGCGGAATTTTTCTGGAGCGTCGGCATCCCCATTTATCAGGGGTACGGACTGACGGAAACTTCGCCAATCGTTTCCAGCAATTTCCCAATCAACCGGGTTGGCAGTTCCGGACTGCCGATTCCGAATTGCGAAGTGAAAGCGGCCGACACCGGAGAAATTCTGGTGCGCGGCCCGATGGTCATGCAGGGCTATTACAAACGCCTCGACGCCACGCGCGAAGTCATTGACGAAGAGGGCTGGTTCCACACCGGGGACATCGGTTACTTGGACAACGACGGCTATCTTTTCATCACCGACCGCATGAAAGACTTGTTGAAAACTTCCGGCGGAAAATACGTGGCGCCGCAGCCGATTGAAAATGCGCTGAAGCAGAGTCCATACATTTTGAACGCGATGATTGTCGGCGACCGCAGAAAATTTATCGTCGCGCTCATCGTGCCCAACTGCAAACTGGTTTCCGCAAAAGCCGCGGAAAAGGGAATTACGCTGAACACCAGCGAGGAACTTGCCGAACATGCTTTCACTCGCGCTCTGATTCACCACGAGATTCAGCGGCTGACGGCAAATCTGGCGCAGTATGAATCGATCAAGCGATTCGCGCTGCTGTCCGGCGACTTCACTTTCGATAGCGGCGCCCTAACTTTCACCATGAAGCTGAAACGCCGCGTCGTCGAAGATCAGTATCGCAACGTCATCGAATCGCTCTACGCCGACGTATCAGAGCCCCGGCCAGTGATCCAGCACTAGCCGACGTTACACGTCCCAAGCAAAGCTCTTGCGCGATTTGTTCTCTGCGTTCCCGCGTTCTACAATTTCTACTCAACGTTTTGTACTGAGGCTCAAGGGTTACTGTACTTCGTACACTTGTTTTGGTGTTCTGCTGCTGAGCTTGTCGAGGTCAATTCATGTCTGAGCAATTGGTGATTGCCGGCCGCGCATTCTCCTCGCGGTTGATTGTCGGCACGGGGAAATATCGCAGCTTCGCGGAGATGCAGCGCGCGCATGCCGCTTCTGCCGCGGACATGGTTACTGTGGCCGTTCGCCGCGTCAACCTCACCGACAAATCCAAGGAATCGCTCCTCGACTACATTCCCCGCGACAAGATGTTCATCCTGCCCAACACCGCGGCGTGCTACACCGCCGACGAAGCGATTCGCACCGCTCGCCTCGGCCGCGAGGTCGGTCTCTCCAACTGGGTGAAGCTTGAAGTGATCGGCGACCAGCAGACGCTCTACCCGGACACCGAGCAACTCATCGAGGCGACGCGTGTGCTGGTAAAGGAAGGGTTCATCGTTCTGCCCTACACCAACGACGACCTGGTTGCTGCGCGCAAGCTGATTGATGCCGGCGCATCAGCCGTAATGCCGCTGGCTGCGCCGATCGGTTCTGGCCTGGGCATCCAGAATCCCGCCGCGCTGCGCATCCTCCGCGAGCGCATCACCGAAGTCCCCATGATTGTGGATGCAGGGGTGGGGACCGCCTCCGATGCCGCCGTGGCCATGGAACTCGGCGCCGACGGAATTTTGATGAACACCGCGATCGCGGAAGCGAACGATTCTGTATTGATGGCGGAGGCCATGCGCGACGCAGTGATCGCCGGGCGCAAAGCATTTCTCGCCGGACGCATGCCGAAAAAACTATATGCTTCCGCTTCGTCGCCACTCACGGGTGTCGTCCGCTAATCGAAAGGCAAGTGCTCCACGATGACGTCGAGATTGGGGCACTCGTGTTTGAGAATCAGTTGGTGCTGCTCGATTTGGCTTTTCCCGATTTTTCCGAGTCTTTCAGCATCGCGGCAACCTGGCCCTGCATTCGCTCGGTCATGGTTGCTATTTGTTTTTGCATTAAGGGCATCATGGTTTGCATCGCTTCCGCGGTAATCGTGGGCATTTCCTTGATGAGTTTTTGTCCCGTCGGAGTCTGGTAGAAGGCGACCATGGCGTCCACATCGCCTTTGGTCAGATGTTTTTGATAAACGGGAATCATGGCATCGAGCATGTCGTTCCACGGAACGGACGCCATCGTTTCGTCCATCAGTTTGTTCATGCGCGTTTCGAAGTCTGCTGGCAGTCGGTCTTTGTCCTTCAAATACTGTTCGTGAATCACCTGGTGCAGAGGTTTGGACATGGCCGCGACCATTTGCGTCATCATGTCGCGCGAGTGCATCACGTCCATGTAACGCTGGATGTCTTCCTTGGTTGCCGGCGCATCGGCAGCGGTTTGTTGCGCTTGGGCAATCGAAACATGAACCAGCATTAACGCCAGGGCTAGGGCTAGTGTTTTCATGGTTCTCCTCGATAGGACTTGCCGCAGAGTAGTCTGTTTTTTGCCCGATTTCGCAATCGGCCCGAAGGCGCGTATCTTATGAGTAATTCTTAGGCATTGCGACCCACAGCGCAGGCCGGCCACTAAGCCTGGGAGGCGGCTTTTTTTGCGGCGGCGGAATCGTAGCTCTCGCCGTAGATTGCAGGGATTTTGCTGCCCATGGGACGAAGATAGGTTGAGAGTTGCCCGCGATGGTGAATGGTGTGATTCAGGCCGAGCTGCAGGAACATCACCGCCGGCTGCTGAAACAGTCCGCGAAAATCCACGATTTTGGCGAGCTGTTCGCCAGTCAGCTTGATTAACGTATCGAAGTTCTTCGCGTATGATTCTTCGTACCACGCAGCAACCGCGGCCGGCGTCGTAACGTCGTCTGGAATTTTCACGTTGGCGGGATTGAATACTCCATTAATTACGGCTTCGAGAAAGAAATTGTCGGCGACAGCGATGTGACGAAGAAGTTCCATCGCGGATTTGGCGCAGGCGTCCGGTTGATAGGTCGCTTTGTCAGCCGGCACGGCTTCCAGAAGTTTTTTTGTAGTGCGGCTTTCGGTTTTGAGAGTTGGGAGAAAAACGTTATGCAAAACGTAGTGGGCTTGTTCCGGTGTGATGCTGCTCATCGTGAATCTCCTTCGTTTTCGTGAACAACAGTATCGAGAAAATCGTGCGGCTGTATTTTACCTCTAATTTTCGCCGGGAAAGTGGACCCGAATCCGATAACGGCTGCGCCAGCTCTAGTGGTTAGGAAAATCGAATGGCGAAACAGAAAACTGTATGCTGGGGGTTTAAGAATGGTATGAGGGGAAGAGTCGCAATGGAAAGAGCAAATGCTAGAGTGAGAACGACGGTGGTGCCATGGTTGACGGTTCGCGGGAAGGGCAAGGCGGAGAACTTTTATCGAGCGGCGTTTGGCGCGGTGGTGAGATACAGGATTGAGGATCCTACGGGCGCGGTGGTGGCGAAGCTGGCGGTGGACGATGCCGAGTTTTGGATCAGCGACGGAGCGCCGGAAAACGGCGAGGACAGCAACCTAAAGCGCGAGTGCGCAGTACGAATGATCCTAACGGTTGCGGACCCGAATGCGGCTTTTGCGCAGGCCGTGGCGGCGGGTGCCGCGGTTGTATTTCCCGTCGCGGAAGAACACGGATGGCGACTGGGACGGGTGGTCGATCCGTTCGGATTTCACTGGGAGATTGGGCGAGAGTTGTGAGACGAAAAGCGAAACGTTACTGATTTTCGCCGGGACGCTTGATGACCGTTGGCGTCGTGGTCTGGTGGACTACGCGTGGCGCAGGCGCGATTTTCGGTACCACTTTTTTCGGTTTCTTCTTTTCGCGGTTACGTGCATCTTTATTTCCCATGAATAGAGAGTGCCACAAGAGACTTGCATTGGCGAGAAATTTCCTTGGGCCGCAAATAAGGCTGGAATCGCGATGATTTAGCGAACTTGCACGGGATGCGGTGAAAGAATCATGAAAAGCGCCCAGAAGATGAAGCGAAATGCAAAAAGCCGGCCAGTTGCGGCTGGCAAAAAGCAAATCGAACGAGTCCGCCAGATGTGCCTGGCGTTGCCGGGCGCGGCGGAAAAACTGTCGCACGGCGAGCCGACATTTTTCGCGAAGCACAAAGTATTTGTGATGTTCTCGAACAATCATCACAGCGATGGGCACGTCGCGGTGTGGCTTCCGGTTGCGGAGGGCACGCGAGATGAGTTGGTACGCAGCGAGCCGGAGAAGTTTTATGTGCCGCCCTACGTCGGCCTGAAGGGCTGGATGGGAATTGAACTACCCGCGGTCTCCGACGATGAGCTGGGATTCTATATCTGCGAAGCACATCGCATGATCACAGTGAAAAAGCCGCGCGCTCTTCGCTAGGCACGGTTCGTTCTTGTCTCCGTGCTACTTGAACAATAACGGGGTAAGTTCAGTGAGGTTACGCCTCCAAACCATCCAGGTGTGCATACCGGGCGTCTCGATGTCGGTGCGATTGACGCCTTTCGCTTTTAGCCATTCGCGGAATTTGCGATTGATATCGATGAGGCGGTCTTCGGTGCCGCAGGCGATCCACAGCAGGTGGAGTTGCTTGTTGGAGTCTGCGTTAAGCGACGGAAATTCCTTGTCGAATTCATCGTTAAATCCGCCAGAGCTGAAAGCGCCGATGTAGGAGAAGGTTTTGAGGTTGTTCAGGCCGGTGAGCAGCGATTCGGCGCCGCCCATGGAGAGTCCGGCAATGGCGCGCGAGTCGCGGTCTTTTTTCACAAGGTATGCGGATTCCACTTGCGGAATCACTTCGGTGAGAAGCGCCTCGGCGAATTTATCGAAATTGCGTTTAGTAATTGCCGGATCTCGAAATGCGCCGGAATTTGGCTTGAGGATATCCGGCTCGCCGTAACCGAGCGGCATGACGACGAGCATGGGCTTGGCTTTGCCTTGCGCGATTAGGTTGTCGAGGATGACGTTGGTGCGACCTACAGCGGTCCATGCGCTGGCGTCGTCACTGTAGCCGTGGAGCAGGTACAGCACCGGATAAGTTTGTTTGGCGCGCGGATCGTATCCGGGCGGCGTGTACACGTAGAAGCCGCGTTCGTCGCCGACAACTGCGGACTTGTAAAAATGGTGATGAACTTCGCCGCGTGGAACGACGTTCGTTTCCCAGGAAAGCGAAGGCGGGCCGGGAACGTGGACTTCACTGGCGCGGAAGAGATAGTTCGGCTTGATGACGTGATTCGAAGGATCGAACATGTTCACGCCGTCGACGCTGAAGGAATAACCGTAGTAGTCCGGCACCATCGCTTCGGTGGTCACGCTCCAGACGCCTTGGTCGTCCTTGGTCATCGCAGTCGGCTTGGCAGAGCCTTCGACGGAGAGCGAAACTTCTTTTGCGTTGGGAGAACGCAGGCGAAACGTGACGGTGTTGTCCGCGTGAACTTCCGGAGAAACAATTGGCGCGGGTGGGGTCTGGGCTTTTGTAATGCGAAGTGGAGTGGCCGCAGCTAGAAATAGCATTGCAATTGCGAAGACGAGTCGCTTCATGGGTCACCGTTGCCGCGCTGGTATGATTCAGAGCTTTAATGCAATTCGCGCCGCGCCGGGGATAATACAACAGTCTTTGCATAGCGGCGCAAGTGCATTTGAGCGTGTACGAGGATTTTGCAACTGACAAAACACCGCGATGGAAGGAAGATGCCGGGCACCGTTGAAAGAGTAAAACATGTCCACGCTGGCAGCGGTAATGGCCGAATTGAAGAAAAAAGGCAGTGAGCAGACGCGAAAAACCTATGAGCGTCACGACCCAGGCACGAAAAACATGTTTGGCGTTAAGGTGGCGGATCTGAAAGTGATTGTGAAAAAGATCAAGGGGCAGCAGGCTCTGGCCTGCGAACTTTTCGCCACCGGAAATTATGACGCGATGTATCTGGCAGGATTGGTCGCGAATGGCAAAGAGATGACCGCGAGGCAATTGGACCAGTGGGTGGAAGGCGCGTCGCGAATGCGCATAATCGCGGAATACAGTGTGCCCTTTGCGACTGTCGAAAATCCGGACGCACGGAAAATAGCGTTGAGGTGGACGAAGTCGAGCAAAGAGCTGATTGCAGCGGCGGGCTGGGCCACCTATTCGGACCTGCTGGCGCTTACCGCAGACAGCGAGCTGGATCAGAAAGAAATTCAATCGCTGCTGGAAACGATCGTGAAGAGCATTCACTCTGCGCCCAATCGAGTGAAGATGACGATGAACAGATTTGTGATTGCCGTGGGAAGTTACGTGAAACCACTTTCCGAAGCAGCGAAGGCGGCAGCGACGAAAATCGGCGAGCTTAGCGTAAGTGTAGGCGACACGGCGTGCAAAGTACCGGCCCCTACCGCGTATATAGAAAAAATGGAAAAAAACGGTCGAGCGTTCAAGAAGCGGAAGACCACTCGCTGCTAGCCGGATTTCGAGGTGTCGAGCGCAAGATTTTCCGTGGTGAGATTCAAATATTGCTGAAGCACGGCAACCACCAGTTCGTGGTCTTCGCGTTGCGGCAATCCAGAGACCGTAATCGTTCCGACGCAGCCGGTGCCGGCGAGGACGAGCGGGAACGAGCCGCCGTGCGTGGAAAAATCACGCAGTGGCAATCCGGTGCGACCTTCAAGTGTGGTGCCAGCACCTTCATGCTTGAGACCGATTGCGTATGAGCTGCGATGATAGCGTTCGACGGTATTGCGCTTGCGGCGGATCCAGTCCCAATTGTCGGGAGTGGCGCCGGGCATTGCGTAGGAAAAAAGCGTGAAGCCGTGAAGCTGGATGTCGATGGTGACGGCGGCGTGGCGCTTTTCGGCTGCGGTTTTTAGCGCTACGCCGATGGTCCAAGCGGTGTTCGCGTCAAAATTCGTGAACTGCAAGCGCCGCTCTTGCAGCGCGATTGTTTCCAAATCCTGTTCGATGCTCATGCGATTTCTGCCCTCAGAAAGTTGCAATCCGGCTGAATCTCTATAGGCGCGCGAATATCCTAACGCGAATGCTCACGGCGTCGCGAAGAGAAAGTGCCAGAGAATGTCCACGCCGGCGTGGACGATTGCGGAGGCGAAGATGGAGCCGGTCTTGCGCCAAGTCCAGCCGTAGAAAAGTCCGGCGATCGAGGCGAGCAGGACGTAGCGCCAGTTGGGGAAATGCATGTTAGTGATGTGCGAGAAGCCGAAGAGGATGGAAGCAGTGATCCAGCCGACGGTTTCGCTGCCGGTGGAACGGGAAAGGAGATTTTGCAGCAGGCCGCGAAACAGAAACTCCTCCGGCCATGCTGTGAAAAGAAGAATCGCCGCAGAGAGCGGAAGAAAGCCTTTCCATTCGGCGAAGCGCGGAGCGTAAACGATGAACTGCAGCTTGAGGCCGAGCGGAATGGCGACGCAGGCAAACAGCGCGAGCGCGCCGAAGATGTAGAGCGTCCAGCCGCTGTCCCAGCCAATGGAATAGCCGGCACCTTTGACGCGGCGGAGAAGAATAAATCCGGCAATGGCGATGTTGACGGCGACCACGATGGTGAAAATGTAAGCAAGGCGTCCGCCAGGGTATGGCCACATCCACTGCGACGGACCGAATTTGACGGCAGCCCAAACGGCGGCGAGCGTGAAAAAGTCTTGCGCAGCGCCGGGAGCGGCGTTTTGCGCGGTCGCGAGCACGAGCAGCGGAAGGAAAAGGAACGCGGCCATTCCAGCGAGCCGGGCGAATGCGGCTGCGCCTGTGCCCAGCGTGTAGATCAGGAAAATTAGAAACAGGGTGATCGCGAGAATCCAGCCAGCGCCTGGACCCGCGAGCGAGGAGAATTTTTCCGTGACGCCTTGCGCGGCGAAGGCCAGCAGCACCGCTAGAAAGAACGCGAACGCAAGGAGAGCGGCGGCCAGCGGACGTCCACCGTAATTGTTCGCTGCAGTATTCGTCAGCGCGAAGAGCACAAACGCCAGGACCAGGACGGCCCACAGGCTTAGCGTTGGCAAAAACCCGAGTTGGCGCGCGACTGGCAAGCGGATATTGTATCGTAACGATTCGCGATGAAATCCTGAGATGACTTCTTTTGAGCGACGGCTTGCTTACGTTGATTGGATGCGCGGTCTCGCGTGCGTACTGATGTTTCAGTCGCACTGCTACGACTCTTGGCTAAGCCCAGCCGCGAAGCATTCCCAGTTCTTCCGCTATTCGCAGATGGGAGGAACGCTGCCGGCGCCACTGTTCATTTTTCTTTCCGGAATCGCTGTGGCGCTGGTCACCGAACGTTTGCGTGAAAAAAGTATCGATCGGAACGCGATTCTTCGGCAGCTGGCCCTGCGTGGCGCGGAGATTTTTGGTCTGGGCTTGCTGTTTCGGTTGCAGGAATTTGTGCTGGGAATTCCGATTTCACCTTGGACCGATTTGTTGCGCGTGGACGTGCTGAACATTCTCGGCTTATCGATGATTCTGATGGCTGCGGTGTGCTGGTTCGCCGGAAGCGGCGAGGGTTCAGCCATCAGAGCGCGGAGCATCGCAACGTCGCTTTTTATCGCTACCATGATCGCGGTAGCAACTCCCGCGGTCTGGAGCACTGCACGACCGCGGTTTCTGCCATGGCCGCTTGAATCGTACTTAGACGGCGTGCACATCTTTGGCCGGCCGCAAGCGTGGCTGTTTCCTGTTTTTCCGTGGCTCGCGTTTTCTTTTGCGGGACTGGCAACCGGCTTCTGGATGTTTACCCGGCGTGCGAAAAAATGGGAAGGCTGGAGCTTTTTGGCCCTTTTCATGGTGGGCGGGGCGGCAATTGGGGTGTCGATGATTTTCGACGGTTCGAGCGTTCGTTTGCCGGGCGTGTACGACTACTGGCATACCAGTCCGAATTTTTTCCTGGCGCGATGTGGCGTGCTGCTGATGATCTTGGCTGGAGCTTACACCTGGTGCAGGTGGGGACTCGGGCAGAAAGGGTTTAGCCCGATCACACAACTAGGAACGACGTCGTTGCTGGTGTATTGGGTGCATATCGAATTTGTGTACGGGCGGCTTTCGATTTTGCCGAAAGGGAAGTGCGGCGTTCCACTGGCGACCGCTGGACTCGCCGTCATATTTATGGCGATGCTCGGTGTTTCATTGATGAGAACCCGTTGGAAGCGGACGCATGCGCAGTCTGCGCGACAGGCACAATGAAATTATCATCTTCCGCGCAAGCACCGATCAAGGTTTGGGTTCGGTTTGCGGCAATTGCTGCGACTGCGGAATCTTGATGATCGTCTCGTTTTTCTTGGCCAATCCCAGTTCTTCGCGAGCAATCGCTTCGATCTTGTGCGGGTCGGTTTTCAAGTCTTTGACTTCCTGGGAAAGTTCTGCGTTCTCCTGATTGAGCCGGGAAATTTCGCTTTGCACCCGTTCGATTTCGAGCTTGGTCCGCCGCATCACCAGGTAGCCGTGCGCGCCGAAAATATCGTGTAGAAAAAGCGCGCACACCGAGAGCATTAAACCGGCGCGCCCGTATTGGGCCCAAAGCGATGGAGATTTTGTTTGTTTGGACATTGCGCTTAGTCTTTCGTCTTCGATAAAACCTTCGCAAATTGAAATTCGCCGTTAAGGGGCCAGAATCCAATCCGTCGCTTCGCGAACGAGTTTAGCTGAAGCTGCGGTATTTTCAGCTTCCACGTAAAGACGAAGTAGCGGTTCAGTACCGGAGAGGCGCAGAAGCATCCAGGAGCCGTCTTCGAAGGCGAATTTCGCGCCATCGGTGCGGTCGACGGATTTTACTTTGCGGCCGAGCAAGGTCGAAGCATCGGTTTTGGATTTGGCGATAGCTACGGCCTTTTGTTCGTCCGTGAGGTGAAGATTTTCGCGAGTGGGAGCGAAGGAGCGGCCGACTTTCCTGAAAAGCTGCTGGACCTGTTCGCCGATGGAAGCGCCGCGCGCCGCGAGCATTTCCGCGACGAGCAGGCAGGCAAGGATGCCGTCTTTTTCCGGAACGTGCCCACGAATTGTTAGGCCCGCGCTCTCTTCTCCGCCGAGAGCAATCTTATCTTCACGAATCAACTGGCCGATATACTTGAAACCTACCGGCGTTTGATACGTGGTTTGGCCGTGAAACTTCGCGGCGGCGTCCATCAATTCAGAAGTGGCTACGCTGCGCGCCGCGGGCATCTTCCAGTCACGCGATTCGACCAGATAATCGTAAACCAGCGCCAGAATCAAATTCGGCTGAACCCAGGAGCCGTCTGAATCGACGATGCCGAAGCGGTCGGCGTCGCCGTCGGTCGCGAGGCCTGCGGTGGCTTTCGACGACAAGACCAGATTGCGGAGGGGGGCGAGGTTTTCTTGGCTCACATCGGGACCGGTGCCGTCGAACAGCACGTCGCGATCGGCGCGAATGGTCTCAACGGATACACCGTGGTCGATCAGGAATTTATTCAGATAGCCCGCGCCGCAGCCGTGCAATGTGTCCACCGCGAACGAGCTTTTCGCTTTGGCCAGGACATCGAACTTCACGAGCTGTGCAAGACGCTTCAGATAATTTTCGCGAAGATTCGTTTTCTCGACGTCAGTTTTACGGCTTTCAAGCGGAGGCACACCGCCAGCTGCGAAGAGCTTCGCCGAGCGGGCTTCGATGTCCTTGGTAACTTCGGGCAACGCCGGCCCGGCATCGGCCGAAGAAAATTTGAGTCCGTGATACTGTGCGGGATTGTGGCTGGCCGTAAAATTGATCGCGCCATCGAGCTTGCTGCGCTGAATTTCATAAGCGATCGCCGGGGTTGGAGTGAACGTGTCGCAGAGCAGCGCGCGAATCCCGTGCTGCTGCAAGATCGCGACGGCCAGAGCGGAGAATTCTTCGGAGTAAAACCGCGTGTCGTAACCGACGAGGATGGTCGGCTTGGCGGTTTTGGCTTTGACGTGCTCGGCAATCGCAGTGACTGCGAGCCGTACATTGGCAAACGTAAAATCGTCGGCGATGAGTCCGCGCCATCCGGACGTGCCAAACTTGATCGGTGTTGCACTCATCGATGGAGAAGCGCTCATAGAATCGCTAGTGTATCCCGGACCTGGTGAGGTGGAAAGTGGGGGAAACGCGGTAAGGCGGATTTTTGTAGTCGGTGCATGGTGCTGGTGCGGCCGCCCCAGCTGCTAGAAATAGTTAGGCGAATTTCTTGCTGGAGGCTTTGAAAATGGCGACTTCGAAAACGAAAATTGTGCTGGTCACTTGTGGCAATAGAGCCGAAGCCAGGAAGATTGCGAGGGCAGTCGTTACTAAAAGACTGGCGGCTTGCGTGAACATTTCTTCCGCACCGGTTGACTCTGTGTACCGCTGGAAGCAGAAAATTGAAACGGCTGTGGAATTCCTGCTGGTTATCAAGACGACCGCCGGGCGATTGAGAGATTTGGAAAAGGAAATTCACCGGCTGCACAGCTATGACCTACCGGAATTTCTGGTGATTGGGGTTGATCGCGGATCGAAAGAATATCTGAAGTGGCTAGGCGAGAACGTACGATGAGTTTATCGTTTTTGAGGCTTGCATCAGCTACGGAACGAAGTGATTCAGTTTGAGGGCGTTTTGATGGTGCGGAAGAGTTCCAGAATTTTCGGCGCGGCAATTTTTTTGTAGTCAGGGGTGAGCAAGCCGTAAGTTTCCACCGAATCGTAAACTCGGCTGTATCCGGACGATTGGTTCCCGTTGAGCGGCCAGTATCCCCAGCTCAGGTTATTTTCTTTGAGATATTGCACGAACCACACAAACCACTTGCTGTTGTTTCCGCAATCGAGGGTTTGGCAGGTTCCAAACTCGCCGACCCATAGCGGCACGCCCGGTTCAGCGTGGAGCAAATATCCGGCTCTGGCGTCTAACACCTGCTTCATTTCCTCGTAGCTTGAAAACTCGTGCGCCTCGGAGTGGTAGGCGTGCGGCGAGTAAACCAGCCGGTTCGGCACTTGCAAAACCGCGGGCAGCCCTGCGAACGCAGTAAGGTTTGTGGAGTATTCCGGTCCTTCAATGAAGATGAGCAGCTTCGGATTCACTTCGAGTACCGCGTTGCCGCCACGCTCGGCCGCCGCGTGCCAATCGAGCTTGGGATCGGACCCGCCCCACTGGGCGCCGCTGCGTAGTTCGTTGCGCAAGTCCGCGCCGACTACCCACGGGTGATTCCGGTAACGCGCGACAATGGTTCGCCAGTCGGCCAGCCATTTTTCTTCCGGATATTCCGCGTTGTACCAGAGCCCGTTCCCGTCGTCGTCTTTGCAGCACCAATCCGCTCGGCTGACGTGGTTATCGAGAATAATCAGAATATGCTCGCGCTCGAGCGCCGCAATCACCGCGTCCATGATCTCCATAGCGTGCTTGCCGCGGAATTGTGGATTCGCTTTCACCGCGTAGTCGGGCACAACGGGATTTTTTTCGATGGTCTCGTTGGCCCACGGTAACCGTACCGAGTTCAAACCAAGCGCGTGAATTTGCTGGATGATTTCCGCGAGCGGTGCGTGATCAAGCCCGCCGACGACAAATTCCTTCTGATCGAAGCCGAACCAGTTGACGGAAGCCAGACGCACCGGCCGATTCTTTGCATCGAGGATTTGATGACCGCTGGTGTGCAGCGGCGGAAAAATTTTCTCTTGTGCGATCAATCCGCAGGGAATCGCAAGCGCGAGCACGACGGCCGCCA
This sequence comes from uncultured Acidobacteriota bacterium, assembly GCA_963781385.1. Lineage (GTDB taxonomy): Bacteria > Acidobacteriota > Terriglobia > Acidiferrales > UBA7541 > Acidiferrum. The sequence continues at coordinate 876,702 of CAWAFN010000003.1, forward strand.
CCCGCACAAAGCGAGCGAGTCGGCCACCCGAAGAATGTCCGTTTGCCTTCATCGGTCCGGAAAAATCAAACGTAAAGAAGAGCTTGATCGAGATCGGCGATGATATCTTCAACGTCTTCGATGCCGACGGACAGCCGAACCAGCCCTTCGGTAATTCCGATCCGCTCCTGCACTTCTTTGGGCATGGACGCGTGTGTCATGACCGCTGGGAGCGAGATGAGAGTTTCCACTCCGCCCAAGCTTTCCGCCAACGAGCAGATTTTTACCTGGTTTAAGAAGCGGCGCGCAGCTTCCATGTTTCCCAAGTCGAACGAAATCATTGCTCCGGGACCCTTTTGTTGTTTCCTGGCAATGTCGTGTTGTGGGTGCGCCGGCAGTCCCGGGTAGTAGACCTTGCGGACTTTGGCGTGCGCATCCAGATGACGCGCCACCGCAATGCCGTTGGCGTTGTGCTGAAGCATGCGGATGGCCAGCGTCTTGATGCCGCGCGACACCAGGAAACAGTCCATCGGAGCTAGACCAGCACCGGCAGACCGCTGAATGAAATAAATCTTCTCGGCGTCTTCCGGCCGAGTCAGAACGACACAGCCGCCGGTCGAATCACTGTGACCGTTCAAATATTTAGTCATTGAGTGGACGACGATGTTAGCGCCTAGTTCGATGGGGCGCTGCAGATAGGGACTCAAGAAGGTGTTATCGACGACCAACAACGCGTTTCGGTCCGACGCAATCTTGGCAATAGCCGCGATATCCGTGATGCTCATGGTCGGATTGGTGGGAGTTTCCACGTAAAGGATCCGAGTGTTCGCCCGCATCGAAGCCAAAACCAAGGTGGTGTTGGAAGTATCGACGAAGCTGAATTCCAGTCCGAAATGAACCAGCAACTGCGTGGCGAGCCGATAGACGCCGCCATACACCGCTTCGGACAGCAGCACGTGGTCGCCGGGTCTGAGCAGTCGAAAAACGGAGTCAATGGCGGCCATACCGGAAGTGAAAGCGTATGCTGCGTGCCCGCCCTCCAGTTTCGCCAAAGTTTTCTCAAGCGCCTTGCGATTGGGATGGTTGGTGCGCGCGTAATCATAGCCCTTGGTCTTGCCGAGCTCTTCCTGAATGTACGTGGAGGTCTGATAGATGGGTGCGACGATGGCTCCGGTGGCCGGATCGGGCTCCTGCCCGACGTGAATGGCATTTGTTGCAAAACCCATGACGATCTCCTTGCCCGAGCAGGGGACAAACCCGTGGTGCGACGCGAAACTGAATTCACGTGGTGGAACCGCAGTGAGAGCAAGCCGGACGCTGGCGCTGCTCGGCGGCTTCCAGATCGCGAAAGCCGTACGGTCAAGACAAATTACAGGACGCGCCCAACCCCGTCAATTCTAACCCATGCGGTGTGCTCGCAAAGTACCAGTTGCGTTTCAATTGCGTACGCCACTGGGTAGATCTGCAGCAAATTTCTGCAATGGGTGGGCGAGCCGATCGTCTGCAAATGCTTGACGCCGAACACTGTTTCCGTGGACGATATTCAAGGACAGGTCATGAACCGCAAAATACTTTTCGCCGTGGTCGTTCTTAATTTGGCATGCGCGTTCTCTAGCTCTGCACAAGATAATCCCAAGTCCGGAACGAGTTCTGCCGAGACGCAGGCTCCCGCGGCCATTAACAAGCTCACGATCGAAGTCACTGGCGGCGAAAAGAACAAAGCGGTGGAAAACGCCAGCGTGTATCTGAAGTACGTCGAAGAAAAGAAACTTCTTAAGGACCGCAAGTACGAGTTGAACGTCAAGACCAATCGCGAAGGTTCGGCGCACATTCCTGATCCTCCAATGGGCAAAGTCTTGATTCAGATCGTCGCAGACGGCTGGAAAACGTACGGTCAGTACTACGAGTTAAAAGAACCAGGGATGGTCATCAAAATTCATCTGGATCGTCCACCGAAGTGGTACTAGGGGACGCCGCAAAATTTGAAAATGGAAAAGTTTTGCAAACTTTTGTATTTCATGAACTGCCCTGAAATTGTGCAAACCGCATCAGCTTGTTGCAAGCGGTGGAGTTAGGTCGAATGTCACCGGTCTTTTTCACAGACTTATCCACACTTGTGTTGAAAACTTTACCTGCCAGAAATATTTTTCGTGGAGTTCGGCAGAATTTGTGCAATAAGAATGCAATAAGTTTTTCATCGCTGAAAATTCAGAACTTATACGCGCACTTGGCAACGGCCGCGAGGTAATTCGCCATGGACGAAACATTCGAAGGCCGCTTCGCGCAGGCGCAATTGCTTTGGGGCAATATCGCAGCTCGACCCATGCGCGCGTTCCTGAATATTCTGGCGATCACCATCCAGGTTTTTCTGGTGCTGATGATTGTCGGTCTCACCACCGGCGTTGTCTCTGAGTGGGGCAAGCGTGTTGAGGGCGTCGGTGCCGACATCATGGTTCAGCCGCCGAACTCTTCCATGTTTCTGGCGTTCTCTCGTGCCGTTTTGCCTGAGTCTTTGTCGGAAAAAATTGCCAAGCTTCCCGGAGTCGACGAAGTCGCTCCCACCCTCACACAGATGGACCAGAAGAATTTCGTTGTAATTTACGGGATCGACTATCAGCGCTTCAATGCGCTCAGTCGAGGCTTTTTGTTCCGTAGCGGTAAGCCATTTGAAAATCCAAACGATGTTATTGCCGACGACATCGTCGCGCAATCGAAGCACTTGAAGGTCGGCGATAAAATTACACTGCTGAATCACGAATTCACGCTGTGCGGAATCGTCGCTCACGGTAAGGGCGCACGCTATTTCATTCCTCTGAAGACCGCCCAGGACATTGTCGGAGCCGATGAGCGCGTTACGATGCTCTATGTGCGCAGCAAAGGCGACGTGGAAGCCACGCGCCAGCAGATATTGAAAGTAGCACCCGGACTCAGCGTAAAGTCCACGGCCGAATACACCACGTTGATGAATTCCTCCAATCTTCCTGAGTTGAAGCCGTTTATTCGCACCATGGTAGGCATCGGCATGGTCATCAGCTTTCTGGTGGTGCTGCTCAACATGCACACCATGGTGATGGAACGAACCCGCGAGATCGGAATTCTGAAGGCCCTTGGAAGTTCGCGTTTGGACATCGTGAAGCTTCTTTTGGGCGAGACGCTGGTACTTTCCTTACTCGGTGGGCTAGCAGGCATAGCGGTCACTTATATCGTCGAAGCGATTCTCAAAGAGACTACTCCGACGCTGCAGATCCTGATTACTCCGGGTTGGCTCGGCGGAGCGCTGCTTCTGGCGCTCGCCGGTGCCGTAGCCGGCGCCTTCTATCCAGCCATGCGCGCTGCGAGCTTCGACCCGGTCGTCGCGCTGGCTTACGAATAGTCCCTTTTGCGGCGCAGGCAAGAACGATTGCCACTTTTCTCCCAACCTGATATTAGATTGGTCCGCATATGGCCTAAAGTCGCTCACCGCGCGTCGCTAGCAGTGAGTAAATCCGCTGTGGGTCGTTAATTGTGAAACAGCCGGCTAAGGAGATGGCAATGAAGAGAAAGACACTGCTACTGGTCGCGTTGGTCTGTACGATCGTAACTCCAAGTGTGAATGCACAGCTTAACTTCGGCGGCATCAAACGGCCAAACATCGCGAATATTTTCCGTCCAGTCGAAGGAGCAGGGGCTGCATACGAGCAGACCAGCAGTGAGGGTAAAAAGTCCACGCTGGAAATGTCGATCGTGGGCAAGGAAATGGTTGGAAGCACAGAAGGGTATTGGATGGAGGTCGGCCACGCCGACAGAAATTCCCAAGAATTGAACTACGCCAAGATTCTGGTGACCCCTTCTGACTTCGCCTTTCACAAAATGATTTTCAAACGCCCCGGGTTCGACCAACCGATGGAAATGGACATGGACAACGGCCGTTCTCATGCCGAAAGTGTCGATAAGAACCTTGAGAAGTGGCATGCCGTGGGGACGGAAACAATTACGGTTCCGGCCGGAACGTTTTCATGCGAGCACTGGACCCAGGACGACGGCAAAGGCGATGTTTGGGTGAGTTCGAAAGTTTCACCCATGGGAATGGTGAAGTCGGTTCAGAATGGCGACACGATGGTCCTGACCAAAATCATCACTGGAGCGACCTCTCACATCACCGGCACGCCGGTGAAGTTTGATCCGCAGATGATGCGCCAGCAGATGAGCAAGCCCAAGCAATAATGGATGTTTACAGCAGACAAGAGCATTAGCTGAGCTAGAATGTGGCAGAACGGCGGCGGTTTCGCCCGAATTTTTGCGTATTCGTGACTCTTTGCCTGCGAGGATGGAAATGAGCGAGATTCGGATGGTGCCAGGAAGCGAAAAGCACTACGAAGCGACGATCCTGGAACGCACGGAACTTTCCGAAGATTTGTGGCTGGTGAAGGTCGATCCGGGAGGGCCTTTTAAATTTCTCGCTGGACAGTACGCGACACTGGGGTTTGACTATGAGGGCAAGCGCATCGAGCGTGCGTATTCCATCGTGTCGTCGCCGTACGAGGAAGAGTACTTAGAGTTTTTCGTTGAACTGGTTCCGCAAGGCGAACTCACGCCGCACCTTTATAAACTACATAAAGGCGAAAAGCTCTTGTGCCGCAAGATTGCCAAGGGTCGGTTCACTCTCGATTTGAAGAGTGGGCGGACGAATCACCTGCTGCTGGCCACGGTCACCGGGCTGGCGCCCTTCGTGAGCTACGCCCGAACGCTTTACAAGGACTGGAAGTCAGGAAATTCGCCGATGCCGGGCAATCACAAGCTCTACTGCCTGCAGGGTGGGAGCCGCTCGTGGGAATTCGGCTATCGCGACGAGATGGAGAAGTACGCCGCGGAAGCGTCTTGGCTCAAATATGTCACGACGGTCAGCCGCCCCTGGGAAGACGCATCCTGGCGAGGCGAGACCGGCCGCGTGGACGATCTGATTCGCAAGTACACCGACTTGTGGGGATTGAAGCCGGAAGATACGACGGCGTATCTCTGCGGTCACCCAAGCATGGTTGAAAACGGCCGAGGGATTCTGCAACGGGCAGGATGGCAGAAGGGCTCGATGTTCGAGGAAGTGTATTTCCAGCCGGCAAAGGAAGAGTAGCGACCTAGAGTGAGCCAGTTCGTCAGGCTGAGCAGTTGATAGAGAAAAGGGCGGAGTGCAGCGCACACCCCTTTCTTGTTCGCTAAATTGAAAACTAATTTGAAACGTTAGACGCCTGGACCCGACGGCTCCGACGCCAATTGCGCCGCCACATCGTTGACCATTGCCAGTGGGATCGTCAGGTGGACGTTTTCCTCCGGATTGACGACATCAATCTGAATCTTGTCGCCGATCGTGCTGATCTTCACGTGATCGTCGCCGTCCTCAACATCGACGAAAGTCGTATTCGGGTAGCGCTGCAACTCGTGAGTGAGGGTTTCAACCACCGGCAAGTACGGCTTGGCGTCCCGGAGTGCCTCACGCAGCTTATCTTTCGGCACAAAGTGTAAAGCCATCGGCACCACCGCTGCCGGAGCGATCAGGTGCAGGTGAGAGCCGCCGGCTTTGTGCTCGTCAACGTTGATGCGGATGACGCCTTCCCGGAAGGTATAGACCGTGGCAAAGACCATGGTGCTTGCCGCGCCGAGTGCGAGTTTAGCGAGGATCATTTTGGTATTCTCCCGTTTCTCGATTAGTCGGAAATGTTCTTGGAATCCAGCCAGATGCGGACGTTGTCGTTGTCGCTCTTTACGGAAACCAGTTCCGTGTCGCCGTGGGCAGAAAGCGCGCGCAGCGCCGCCAGTACGTCCAACTCGTCCTTGCCTGCCGAAAAGAGCGCATCCACCACCTTCATCGGAATCTTCACTTCCACTCGCGATTTTTCGAGAGGTTTGCCGTTCTTCGTCGTAGGCGGGTTCTTTTCCGTCACGTGGACTAGCATGTAGCCGCCCTGCTTGGCTACGCGCACGTCGGAGTCGTTGGACTGCACGGTTACAAATTCGCCGTCCTTGGACGTCCTGATTGCATCCAGCAGCGTTTTCAGGTCCACGCCGTTCATGTCGGAATCGTCGAACTTTACTTTTCCGTTGTGCAGGCGGTCTTTGTTGATGGCAGGCAAGACTTTTTGGGCTAGTTCCAATGGCACGTTCACTCGAACCGTTTCATTTTTACCGTCGGAATTGGTCACTCGAACGTGAAGCCAGCGATCTTGCTTGGAGCTGGAAGCTACGGAATCAGTGTTTTGCGCGAAAATTGCGGGGGAAGCGATGAGCCCGGCGATCGCCAGCGTGGCTGTGCCAATAAAACGAAAAGATCGAGCTTTCATGTTGTAGTATCCCCGTTTCCTCGGCGAGGCTAGGTCGCCCACCGATTTCCTGTATGCAAGTACGGGAGGGGTTCGGTAAAAGTTCCCAGCGGGGCTGAAAATTTTGCGGATTTGGCCCGGTCAGTGACGGATTGGATCTGAGGTGGGCAGGGGGATGACTAAGAACAAGCAGTTCGGGCTGCGATTTAGAAAAGTTTTAGCGCTTTCTTGCCTGCTCGAGGCCTGCATTTCGGTCTCGGTTACTACCTCAGCTGTCGCCCAGCAACCGGCGGTGTCGGTGGAGGTTGACGCTGGTGCCAGCCAAGGCGAGTTACGTCCGGTCTGGAGCTTCTTTGGCTACGACGAGCCGAACTACACCTACGCACCGAATGGAGCGAAACTGCTTAAGGAATTGCGGGCTCTGGCCCCACCGTCGGTTCCAGTCTACGTTCGGGTTCACAACCTGCTGACCACCGGCGATGGCTCGTCTTCCCTGAAGTGGGGCTCGACCAATGCCTATACCGAAGATGCGAACGGCAATCCTGTTTACGATTGGAAAATCGTGGATCGGATTTTTGACACCTTTCGCGATGCCGGAGTCATTCCCCTGGTGGAAGTTGGCTTCATGCCGGAAGCGCTTTCCACCCACCCGCAACCGTATCGCCACAATTTTCCGCACGGCTCGGTCTTTACCGGTTGGGCTTATCCTCCGAAAGATTTCTCCAAGTGGCAAGAGCTGGTCTATCAGTTTGCGAAGCATCTACGCGAACGCTTTGGCGACCAGACGGCGAAACAATGGCTATGGGAAATCTGGAACGAGCCAGACATTGACTACTGGCGCGGCACACGTGACGAATTTTTTGCACTGTATGACCATGGCGCGCAGGGAATTCTGCGCGCGATTCCCGGAGCTCGCGTCGGCGGGCCGGACACCACGGGCGCGGCAGGGAAGAACGCCGCAGAATTTCTTCGAGCCTTTCTGGAACATTGCGCGCGCGGAAAAAACGAAGCGACCGGAACGACCGGCGCTCCGCTCGCGTTCATCAGCACGCATCCGAAGGGTTCGCCTCAATGGAAAGGCGATCACGTCCAGATGGGGCTCGGCCGACAGCTGCTGTCCGTGAAACGCGGATTCGAAATCGTGGCGGAATTTCCCGAATATCGAAACACTCCGATTATTTTAGGCGAATGGGATCCGGAAGGGTGCGCGGCATGCTCGGCCAAAAATCACCCCGAGAATGCATACCGCAACGGAGAACTCTATGCCGCTTACACCGCGGAAGCGTTGAAGGACTCCATAACTCTGGCAAAAAATATCGGCGTAAACCTGCAGGGACTGGTGAGCTGGTCATTCGAGTTCGAAGATCAGCCGCCGTTCGAGGGATTTCGCGAAGTTGCCACCAACGGAATCGACAAACCGGTTTTAAATGCATTCCGTATGTTCGGTATGTTGGGCGGCGAGCGGATCAAGCTAACGAGTTCCGCAGCGGCGGCGACCAACCTCGTACAAAATCCGGATCGAGACAAAATCGAAGGCGTTGATGGGATCGCCGCGCGGAAAAATGGCGAAATCGAAATTCTTCTATGGAATTACAAGGAAGAAAATATTCCTGGTCCGGACTCTGCGGTAAATCTAAGAATTTCCCGCCTTCCCAAACCCAGGAGAAAATTTACAATCGAGGAATTTCGTATCGACCACGAAAATTCCAACGCATACACTGCGTGGCAGGGAATGGGGCAACCCCCAACACCGAGCCCAGAGCAATTTTCGGTGCTGGAGTTTGCCGGGAAATTGAAACTCACGGCGCCGGCAACACCCGTGAGAACCGAAGGCGGGACCATCGAGCGGCAGATCGAGCTCCCACGGCAAGGGCTAATCTTGGTTCGCGTGAAATGGTAGGCGCCAGTCGAATATCGCGAAACTGGTGAAATACAAGGATTTGCGCCGATGGACATCCACCTAAATCAGTTTGTAAAAATCTCGTCTGCTCGCGGTAACCTTGCGTCGGCCACGGACTCGTATGAAGCGGGGCGAACTGCGTTCGCCTGTGGCTCTGCTGCGGCTCGAACGCGAACGTTGGAGAAACAGTGAAGAGCGGCGAAGCGCCAACGACGGCACAGCGCAACGAAGCGGACCTGATCGCGCGCATTCTTGCGGGCGAAAAGGAACTTTTTCACGAACTTATCCGACCATACGAGCGCATGGTGTTCATGACCGTTTTTTCCATCGTGAAGAATGAGACCGACGCGGAAGATGGCGCGCAGGACGCCATGGTGAACGCCTACCGTCATCTTTCCAAATTTCGCGGCGACGCAAAATTCAGTACCTGGCTCACCACGATTGCTGTGAATGAAGGCCGCCAGAAATTGCGCCGCGCAAAACGCGCGAAAGAAGATTCGCTCGACGAGCCGATCGAAGGCGAGGACCAGGAAATCACTCCCGCGCCGCTGACGGATTGGCGCGAAATTCCGCTCGAATCGTTGGAACGCAAAGAATTGCGCGAGGAATTGCGCAGCGCCGTAGCCGACTTGCCGGACAAATACCGGGAAATATTCACGCTGCGCGATATCGAAGAATTGAATGTCGCGGAAACCGCCGCCGCGCTGGGAATCAACGAAAACATGGTTAAAGTAAGACTGCACCGCGCGCGCATGATGCTGCAGAAACGGCTCGCGCCGATTCTAAAGACCACAGCGCCGGCGCGAAAAGGGTTTTGGGGGAGGATGCCATGGAACTGAATTGCCGGCACGTGTGGGATCACATCTCCGACTACATTGATGATAGCGTCCCGGCGGAACTGCGCGCGGACATCGAACGGCATCTGGAGCTCTGCGAAATTTGTTCAGCGATTCTGGATTCGACGCGGAATATTCTGGTATTGACTGCGGACCATCGGACGTTTGAATTACCGGTTGGATTCAGCAAACGGCTACATGAACGGCTGAAACGCGAACTTCTGGAAAACTGAGAAAAACTTTTCTTACTACCGGATGGGATGGACCATGGGGTGCGTAATCCACTCCGCCGCGAGAAGAATGAGCGTCAGTATCGAGAGAGCAATCTGGAAGCGTTCGGAGTAGATTTTTTTTGCCGTGACGGGTTGTTGCCGCCACTGCGCGGCTGGCTTGTTGCGTAGATTTCGGATTTTCCAGATTACGAAAAGATTCACCAGCGAACCTGCAAGCGCGAGCAACATCATCGGAATGCGGATGGCATCTTGGTGAAATCCGCGAGCGGGATGATGAATTCCCGCGGCGGCAGCGAGCGCACTGAGGCCAATCGCCACGCGCACTCCGCTGATTGCAATCACTGCGGTGCAGGCGCTTTGCAGAATCGCAAAGACAATTCCTGACCAATTTAGGAGTTTCAGCCGGGACCATCGTGTGGGCTCGCGGTCCGCATCGGTTGCGGACGCTTGGTCGGGGCCCCGCCTGAGCGAAGCGTCGGAAGCGGTTGACTCAGCAAAAGCGGCATTTTGCGAGTCTCTTGATTCGCCGCGGGAGCGAGGACTGGATGGATTCGTGCCAGACATTCATGCCAGTGTATCGAAAATCGAAAATTTGCGTCCAATAAGAGTGGAGTCCGAGTTTCGGAAGTGCGTATCCGGAGTGTTGTATTATAAGTGGCCGCACGAATAGGCCCACGATTCCGGAGCGCCTGGCTTCGGGAAAAAAGGCGACGGAGGAAAGCATGCTACGCATCAATGACGAAGCACCAAATTTCACTGCGGAGACTTCGCAGGGAACAGTAAATTTCCACGAATGGATTGGGGATAGCTGGGCAATTCTGTTTTCGCACCCCAAGGATTTTACGCCGGTCTGTACGACCGAACTGGGCTACATGGCGAAGCTGAAACCAGATTTCGAAAAGCGCAATGTGAAAGTGATTGGGCTGAGCGTGGATCCAGTGGATTCGCACAGCAAGTGGGCCGCGGACATTGAAGAGACGCAAGGCTACAAGGTTACGTTCCCAATGATCGGCGATCCGCAATTGAAAGTTGCGAAATTGTACGACATGTTGCCGGCAGAGGCTGGCGACACCTGCGAAGGGCGGACGCCGGCGAATAACGCAACAGTGCGCACGGTGTTTGTGGTGGGGCCGGACAAGAAAATTAAACTCACGCTGAGTTATCCGATGACGACGGGACGGAACTTTGATGAAGTCTTGCGGGTGGTCGATTCGCTGCAACTGACCGCCAAACATCCGGTGTCCACCCCAGTGAATTGGAAGAACGGCGACGACGTGATTATCGCCGGTTCCGTGAATGACGAAGACGCGAAGAAGAAATTTCCCGATGGTTGGAAAGCTCCGAAGCCATATCTGCGAATTACGAAACAGCCGAAGTAAACCCGCGACAGAGCTGTTCGTTTAAACCTGGCAAACGATTAAACTGCTACGAGTGTTTTGCAACGCTCGCAGCAGTTTTTGTGTAAGTGGCTGCTGCGCGCGAAGGCGGTGCGACGTGATCCTCAAACAATTCTACTTGCCGTGCTTGGCACACGCTTCGTATTTGATTGGCGATGAGACGAGCGGAGTCGCCGCGGTCGTCGATCCGCAGCGCGACATCGAGCACTACCTCGTATTCGCCGCCGAGCACAAACTGAACATCAAGCACGTGATTCTGACGCACCTGCACGCGGATTTTGTGGCGGGGCATTTGGAGTTGCGCGACCGCGTAGGCGCGACAATTTATCTGGGCGCCGCGGCCAACGCGGGATACGCATTCACGCCGCTGAAGGAAAGCGACACGATCGACTTCGGGCGCGTACAGCTTAAGGCGCTGGAGACTCCCGGACATACGCCTGAATCGATTTCCATTCTTGTTTACGATTTGAATTCCAGCGACACAAAGCCGTACGCGGTGCTGACGGGCGACACGCTTTTTATAGGCGATGTGGGACGGCCGGATTTGCGCGCGGCGCTCGGATGGTCGGCGACGCAATTGGGCGGAATGCTTTTCGATTCGTTGCACACGAAATTGTTGCCGCTGCCGGATGAAAGCCTGGTGTACCCGGCGCACGGAGCGGGTTCGCTGTGCGGCCGCGCGATCAGCAAGGAGACGGTGTCGACACTGGGTGAGCAGCGGCGGCTGAACTATGCGCTGCAGCCAATGAGCAAGGACGCATTCATCCAGGTTGTGACTGCGGACCAACCGGAAGCCCCGGCATATTTCAATTACGACGCGGTGCTGAACAGTCAGGAGCGGCTGACGCTGGACGAAGCGCTAGAGAGGGAGATGAATCCATTGAGTGTGGATGCCGTGCTGGAGTTGCAGGCGAAGGGCGCGCAGATCGTGGATGTGCGCGACGGCGCGGAGTTTGCCGCGGCGCATCTGACGGGCAGCATCAATATTGGCTTGGCCGGGCAGTATGCGACGTGGGCGGGAACGCTGCTGAATCGCGAGCATCCGATCGTGATCATTGCCGATCCGGGGCGGGAGAACGAGGCGGCGATCCGGTTGGGAAGAATTGGATTCGATCACGTGGCCGGATATCTGAAAGACGGTTTGCAGAGTCTGGCGGCGCGGCCGCAGCTGACTGCGAAGACGGAGCGGCTGAGCGCGCAATTCGCGGCGGAAGTCCTTGGCGGAAATGTAGCTCCGAGTGTGATCGATGTGCGCGCGCCGAAAGAGCGCGAGGGAAAATACATTGCAGGGAGCGAGAGTGTACCTCTGAACCGCTTGAGCGAGAAAATGGCAACGTTGCCGAAGGAACGTGCACTGCTGGTTTATTGCGCGGGCGGATACCGTTCGTCGATTGCGGCGAGCTTGTTGCAACGCGATGGATTCCAATGTGTGAGCGAGATCGCCGGCGGATTAGCAGCGTGGGAAGCGGCGGGATTGCCGGTGGCGAAGTAGGGAGAAATAGTTCGCGGCGGTCGCTTCGTCGACAGGACGCTATTGAAGGAACGTAGCCGATGCCTATAATGGCGCCATGAACGACCTGCCATTCATGGTGCATGCGTGGACCATCTTGTTTATTTTTGTTTGCGAACTAATTTTATTCCACGGTGTTTTTTACCTCATTAGGGACAAACCTTCGATTAAAGGAATCTGGGCCATCGTTCAGTACGTTGTGTACGGATTGGCAATGCTTGGATTGTTGGGTGCCGTGTCCAACGCGCGGCAGTTTTTGGCGCAGAGTTTGTTTGATTATGGCAAGCCGCACTACGAATTCGAATTTCAATCGTTGCGGAAGGCGGTGGAGCGATTCAGTGCGCCGGGAGGGCCGGTGTGCATCACTTTGACGAAAGCGGCAAGCGGAGGCGGTCCCGGTGAATTGAAAGCGCTGCAAACGGAGTACGACCAGACGTGCGCCTGGTTCGCGGGATTGGCGAAGGGGCTGCCGAAAGAGGTTCCGGAAGATTTTTCGGCCATTGACTGGAACGGGTTGCCGGGCGAGCCGCGTGTCACGGATGCACGGCTGAAATCGATTGTGGAGTACTTCAAGCAGATCGCGGGCGACTACGACGCGGCGGCAATGCGCCGGCGCGGACTCGCGGCAGGCGCGAAACGGAAATGGTGGGATGAGGCAGCGATACTTGTCTTGCCGCTGTCGCTGTCGTTGGCGCTGGCGTTGCAGGTAACGAAGGTGACGTACGACACGTGGTGGAAAAAAGCCGAGAGCGGGGAGTCCAGCGGTGCTGTATCAGAAGTTCCGCAACCGACCGCGCCTCCCGCTGCGAAGACACCGGTAGCGAAACCGGCGGAGAAACTCGTTACGCCAAACGTCCCGAGCGCGGAGAAAACAGTTGCGCCAGATGTGAACGCGGCAAAGCAGACTTCAGTGCCTATTGAGAAACCACCGGGGAGTGGCGGCGCGGACCGGTAGAGTTTGTTGCAGACAGGGGTTGGCGCGTGACATCGGCGATCTTAAGAAGTGTCCACACTGTGTTGGTTCCCGAGTCTTGCATGGTGTTTGAGACTCCTCGACTATGCGCGTCGGCATTCGCTGCATGAATGCGGGAAAAAAACCGAGCTGCTCCGATCGGGAATGACAGGTTGGGGAAGGGCTCGCCAGATCCACGAAAGAGCCTTCCGTAAGCGTCCTAGCGGAGGATGACGAGGCGTCAGAGCGGCAGCGGGGACTCATGTTGGAGCGCTAGGGAGCAGTTGGCATGAGGCGGCCACCTTGTTGCTGCCGCTGTCGTTGGCGCGAGAGCGCTGCCGTTTCAGGTGACGACGGTAGACCGCATTCACTGTCTTTGCGGGAAGGAGCTTCGTGGGAATTCCCGTTCTGTTAGAGTACAGCCGGTCTGGCTGGTGCTTCGAAGGATCGCACCTAGAGAGGAGGCGCAGAGATGATCAACAGCAACAGTTCGATCACGCGGCGAGAGTTGATCCGGGGAGCAGCAGGAGGAGTAGCGTCACTCGCGCTGGGCGTCAAATGTGTAGATGCAAATCCTTCGACCAAGGTACCGAACATCATTTTCATTCTGGCCGACGATCTTGGTTACGCAGATGTCGGCTGCTACGGCCGTCCCGACCTAAGTACTCCCAACATTGATCGCATCGCGGAGTCCGGCATTCGATTTTTGCAAGCCTATGCAAACTCAGCCGTATGTTCTGCAACCCGCACCGCGCTCATTACCGGCCGCTACCAGTATCGTCTGCGACTGGGTCTGGAAGAACCACTGACTGGCAACCCTAATGTAGGCCTGCCTCCGGAACATCCCACGCTGCCGTCATTACTGAAGAAAGCGGGATACAGCTCGACGCTGGTTGGGAAATGGCATCTTGGCGCTTTACCAAAATTCGGCCCGCTGAAAAGTGGCTACGATCATTTCTACGGATTTCGCGGCGGAGCAGTGGATTATTTTTCACACCGGGCCGGAAGCAACAAGGAAGATTTGTGGGACGACGACGTTGCAATTCACCAGACCGGCTACCTGACTGATTTGCTGGGCCGTCGCGCGGTCGAAGTGATCGACAAGTATGGAAAATCAGCGCAGCCCTTCATGGTGAGCCTGCACTTTAGTGCGCCGCATTGGCCGTGGGAAGGCCCCGGCGACGAGGCGGAATCCGATCGTCTGCGTAAACCCGGTAACGGAGGTCTATTTGATTTCGACGGCGGGTCGCAAAAAACTTACCAGAGAATGATCGAAGCCATGGACCGTCAGATTGGCCACGTCCTACAGGCGCTCGATGCGCACGGCCTGACGCAAAACACCATCATCATATTCACCAGCGACAATGGTGGAGAAAGATTCGCCGATACCTGGCCGTTCACCGGTAAAAAGACAGAGTTGCTTGAAGGCGGTGTGCGCATTCCTGCATTGATTTCGTGGCCTGCGCGCATTTCGAAGAATAAGACGAGCGATCAAGTGTGCATCAGTATGGACTGGCTTCCGACGCTGCTGGCCGCGGCAGGTGCGTCGCCAGATGCCGAATTTCCTTCGGACGGAATGAATCTGCTGCCAATGCTTACACAAAATGCGGTTCCCATTGCGCGCAAGCTGTTCTGGCGGTACAAGGCAAACGAGCAGCGAGCGGTTCGCGATGGTGACTACAAATTTCTGAAGATTCTGGACAATACGTTTCTCTTCAATGTTTTGGAAGATCCGCTAGAGCGAGCCAATCTGAAAGAACGAGAAAAGGAAATTTATCTCCGGCTGACGCAGGAATGGCATGACTGGAACAGCGCCATGCTGCCAGAGATCACAGAGAGCTTTACGCACAGTTTCGATGGCGAAGAACTGGCGGACCACTACGGCGTAAAAAAGCAGGATTAAGAAATTACGCAAACCAGACGAGTGCTGCGAGGGCTTGCAAGGGCAGCGAAAGTAGACGCGTGTACCTAGGTTTTGCCTTCGTCGTGGTGCTTGCTGCCAAGGAACCCGAGTGCTATCGTTCGCCTACCGCACGCACCAATTCAGTGATTCAGACGGGGTTTCCCACCATGAAGCTCAAATTCGTTATGTTCGTTCTGGCATCAGTTGTTTTCGGCGTGTTTACGGCCCGCGCAGACACGTTCACATACACGTACTCCGGCGCTCCCATGATCAGCGCACAGGGGGCAATCAGCGCAGGAAACTGCGCGACATGTTCGATCAGCGGATCTTTCCAAATTGATATCGCGCTGACGCCGACACCCGATTTGCTCAACAAAAGTGAAACGATCATTCCGCTATCCTTCTCATTCACCGCGACCGGTTTGGATACCTTTACGCAGAACAATTCGACATTCACAATGTTCGCCGCAGTTCAACCTTCGCTCGATATCTACGCTTTTGGTTTCACGATCACCGGTACGCCGGGAATGATCTCTTCCAATTTCTACGGCTCGGCTTTCGAGTTCACGGACTTCTATAGTGGACCCGGTGTGGATCCGATGGTCTATGCAGAAGGGAATTACAAAAGCGGTCTTTGGACCTACAGCAAGCAAGTTCCAGAGCCTCCGGCGTGGGCTATGACGCTCGTCGCAGTGGGAATGCTGGCGATCGCCAGAAGAAAATCGTAAGAGCTGATTCCGTCTGCAGATTCTGGCTGTGAGTGCATTCTTCTCGATGGCAGCGTCAGGCAGCGCACGTTGTTAGTCATCGACGGCGAGTCGTCTGCTGCTCACTTGAATGGAAGTGGACTGCTTGCCAAACCTGGCACACCCTCCTAACAATGCATCGGGAACCGGATTTGCGGAGGTTACGCTGGACACTGTGCTCGATACCATCACAGTCAATTTGACCTGGTCAGGACTGACTGGACCCGCCGCTGCCGGACACATTCATGGGCCTGCACCTGCCGGAACCAATGCTGCGGTGTTGTTTCCTTTTGCGATTACCAACACGGTGAGCGGTACGTTTAACGGCATATTCGCGATCGATGCATTGCAAATCAGCTGGCTGGAAGACGGGTTGCTTTACACGAATTTGCACACTTCGCTCTTCCCAGGCGGTGAGATTCGTGGCCAACTAATGGAAACGCCGGTAACCGCGACACCGGAACCGTCGAGCATGCTGCTGTTGGCGGCTGGGCTAGGGATCGGACTGGCTGTCGCGGCGCGCAAGAACTTCGCCTCGTAGTCCGATCTGCAAACTTTTCGCGGCGTGTCAGCCAAGTGTTCTGGCGACACGACCGACCCGACCGCTGCGATAATTTTGCGGCGTGGCGCCCGGTCCGGGGCCGAAATTTCTTAACGCCTAAGGAATCATCGATCTTGGATCACCCCAGTTGCCAGCGCGGACCGGTGATTGTCGCGATTTCGAACTGCCTGCGTTCCAATTCGTCAAAATTTGTACTTAGATTCTGGATAGAAGTTTGGGTACTGCAATTTTTCGATTTGTAAGCGGCGAATGGTTCTCATCGCCTCGACCATCGCATTAAATTCGCCGTTGGAGTCGGCGACGTTCTGCAACTCCTGCGTCCGCACAAAAATCGCGCCTTTAATTTCTTCGATGAGCTTGCGGAGTTCTTCCTTCGGCATATCGGGGCGAAGCATTCCGTAATGTTCTTTCCAGTTAGAAGGCAATAACCGCTCCGGTGAATCCGTCCTGTAATGGATAGTAACGAAATGCGGGCGGAGAGTGTGTACGGCAGCGTACTTTGAATTCAATTTCTTAGTGCTAGATCGGCGGAGCGCAGCATCCTTGCTTTTTTCCAATGTCGCTACTGGCCGGAATCAAAAAAAGGGACGTCGCGGACTGTGCAAATGTCGCCCGCCATGCTTTTACCGATTTGCCGCGCGATTTCTCAGGTTCTTGCAGCAACTGGCCATACTTGCGAACCCAGCACTGTCAAGTTGGGTTTCATCGCATTAATGTTTCGGGATACAAACTTCACGCCCCTTCGGAACGCCACTTGTTCGATTGCTGAACCATCGCGCAGTAACACTCGCACGAGGCGGTCTCAAGACCTGCTCGGTCCTTAATCTTAACCACGCCTCTGGTGTAAGTGATGAGACCCGAAGCCTGTAGAACTCCCGCCGCGACCGTCACGCTTGCCCGCCGCGTACCCAACATGTGCGCGAGAAACTCCTGAGTTAACGGAACGATGTCGCCGCCCAGCCGGTCTTGCGACATCAAGAGCCATCGCGCAAGACGTTCGTCCACGGAGTGCATGCGATTGCAAGCTCCCACTTGCGAGGCTTGCATCGTCATCAGCTGACCGTACCGAAGCAGGTTGGAGGAAAGATTCGAGCAATCGCGCAACGCCGCGGTCAGATCGGCAGCCTTAATCCTAAAGGCGTCGCCTGGGACTTGCATCAATGTGCGGGTGTGGCTGGTATGCAGATTCGCAGTCAATGGTAGACCTACGAATCCATCGATGCCGCTTAAGCCGACTTCGACGATTTTCCCGTCCATAAGCACGCTAAGAACCGAAGCCAGACCGGAATTGAGAAAGAATCCGTACTTGATCGCTTCGCCGCTTTCATTTAGAACCGAGCGCAGCGGCAACTTCACGTGTTCGAGCTTCGCGAAGAACTCTCCGCATTTCGTATTCGACAGCCCTAACAGTATTTTATTTCGAACTGGTTGCTGGCCGATTCGTAATTCAAGGTTGGTGCGAAGCGTAAGCCGTTTAGGCGTCATCGAGTTCCTTTACGAAAATTGTCTAATTTCGCAAGGAACTGTCTTGTGGGGACAGCAGGATGCTAGTTGGACGTCGAATACTACTTAGACCGAGTCCCAATGTATGTCCGCGAGCGTACAGTGCGGCGATGTTGGTGTCTATAGGGCATTTGCCTGCCGAATATTGCCTATTAAAGCGGACTTTCTTGCTGAAAGTCAGAGGGAAAACCAGGCTAGGTGGTTCAATTCGAAGAAGTCCGCAACGAATCAGACGACCGTGAAACCAGCTGAAAAATAGCCGGAATATCGAAGAATGGTTCTCTGATTTTTGGACTTATTCAGGTAGAAATCGGCACCATCGATTTCTATCGAAACGTTATAGTGGCCGGATTGAGTGCCGATGTTTCCGAAATTGAATTTCCCCGCATTCAGCTCGCCTTGCGCGTCGGCGCATTCTTGCGCTGCCCCGCTGCTTCGCGTCTTTTAACACCGGAGGCGGCGCTGTGAGAAGAGGCTGAGCTGGTGGCTGCCAAACTTTTCTTGAGCGCAGTCATGATATCAATCACCGGGGCGCGCCGGGCCGCTGGCTCTTCAATCTCCACACTTTCCCCTGGTCGCTTCGCCTCGATCATCTTTTTCAAGCGATCCTGAAACTCGTCATGATATTTCTGAGGCTTGAACGGTTCGGTAAGCGATCCGATAAGCTGCTCCGTCAGCTTGACCTCGGCCGGTTTCAGTCCTGCCGATTCGATTACTCCGAAATCGGGCAGACTGCGGATTTCGTTGGCAAAATACATGGTGTGCAGGAGAAGCCCATGTTGATAGGCCCGTAGGAAGACTGTGTAGTCGCGCTGGTGCATAACCAATTTTCCGATGCCCACCGTTTCGGTATCTTCCAACGCTTTCACCAGTAACTGGTAGGCTTTCCTTCCGCTTTCCTCCGCGATGCAAAAGTAAGAAGAGTCGAAAAATATCGGATCGATCTCTTTTAGCTTGGTGAACGTCACCAGCTCCAGATTACGCGATGAGGTTGCGGCGAGTTTCTTGATTTCTTTGTCTTCCATCAGCACGTACTGGCCTTCGTCGAATTCGTAGCCCTTCACGATTTCGCCGCGATCCACGATTCGGTTGCAAGTCGGACAGAACAGCGGTTGTCTGACGCGGGTGTTACATTCCTTGTGAATCTGGTGCAAATAGGTGCGCTGGCTTCGTGCCGCCGCGTACAACTTCACTGGAATTGATATCAGGCTGAGTACGATCGAGCCCTTCCAAACCGAAGCCGCCATTTGCCCCTCCGTAAATGCTATTTTGCCGGTAACCCTGCGTCGCTCACATCCGGTGATAACAGTAGGCCGGCGAGCAGCTTCTCTGTATTGGCTGAAGAATCGCAATTGAAATCGCCGCGGCGCCTGGCGAATACTGCAAAGATGAGTTCGCTGAAGGAATATTGGAAGAAACGTCCCGAAGGCAAAAGCCCCGAGCCGCGCGGCGGGAAACCCAGCAGCAAACAAAATTCGTTCGTCGTACAGCGCCATGACGCCACGCGTTTGCATTACGACTTTCGCCTGGAGATGGGCGGCGTTCTGAAATCATGGGCCGTCCCCAAAGGGCCTTCACTCGACCCGAGCGTCAAAAGATTGGCGATTCAAACCGAAGACCATCCACTCGACTACGGCGGCTTCGAGGGCACGATTCCGGAAGGGAACTACGGCGCGGGCGAAGTCATTTTGTGGGATCGAGGCACCTACGAACCCGTCGGAGACGTGCCGGCAGAAGAACAAGTGGCTCGCGGTGAGATCAAATTCACATTGCGCGGCACGAAATTGAACGGCGGTTTCGTCCTGGTCCGTCTGAAGACCGCCAACTCAAAAAAAGAATGGCTGATGATCAAGCACCGCGATGACGAGGTGCGGACCGATTGGAATATCGAAGAGCACGGAAAATCGGTAAAAAGCGGCAAGCCACCTGGTCCACCACGCCATGCGACGCGAAGAAAAGCCAAAGCCGCTGCGGCAGCCGCCAGCAAAATCAACGTCAGCGATTTGCGTAACGCGCGCGAAGCCAAAACCCCGGATGATTTACGCCCGGCGCTGGCGAGCCTCAGCGACAAACCGTTTTCCAGCGATGCCTGGCTATTTGAGATCAAGTGGGATGGGATACGCGCTCTAGCGAGAATTGCGGATGGCCAGACCAAACTCATCGCGCGCTCCGGGCGCGACATCTCGCCCGAATATCCCGAGTTTGCAAATCTTTCAAGCCATGCGCGGGTACGGCGGGCCGTGCTCGACGGAGAAATCGTGGTCCTGGACGAACAGGGACGAAGCGATTTTCAGCGTCTGCAAGCCCGTTTCGGGGTGCTTCGGCCTCCTGAAAAACTCCAGGCCGACGCACCCGTGACTTATTACTTTTTTGATGTTCTCTACTGCGAGGGATTCGATGTGCGGCGCGCCCCGCTAGCGGAACGCAAGAAATTGTTGGAAAAGATTCTGATAACCGACGATCGCGTACGCATTTCCGACCACATTCTAGGAAAGGGCCTCGAACTCTTCCAGGAAGCCGAACGCAAGGGCCTGGAAGGTCTGATCGCGAAACGCCTGGACAGCGCCTATCCGGTCGGCCGTGCCACCAGTTGGCTGAAATTCAAGACGGTGAAGGAAGTCGACGCCGTCATCGGAGGTTGGACCGACCCGCGCGGTTCCCGCGAATTCTTCGGCAGCTTGCTGGTCGGACTCTACAAGCAACAGAAGCTGCATTTCATTGGCGGCGTCGGCACGGGGTTCTCCAATGAACTCGAGGAATCTATTTTCAAAAAGCTGCAGGAGTTGTCGGCCGCGAAGTGCCCCTTCGTCGCGATCCCCGACACCAGAGAGCGGGCACACTGGGTCGAGCCCAAACTGGTCGCTCGCGTGGGTTACGCCGAATGGACATCAGAACAACATTTGCGCCAGCCGCGTTTTTTGGGACTTCAACCTGATCGCGCTCCCAGGGAGAGTACTTTCGACAAGGAAGCCGTCACACCTGTCACGCCATCGGCGCCGATTCTCAGTTCCGCCTCGCAGAAAAAGGAGAACAGTGAACGTGCGGCAGACCCTGTCGAAAGGCGCAAATCGACCAAATCCGGGAACGGCCTCAACGAGGTGTTGAAAGCGCTCCAGAAAAAAGATCAGGAGCAGCTGAACCTCACACTCGACGGGCAGTCGGTGAAACTCACTCACCTCAACAAGGTCTATTTTCCCGATGCCGGATTCACTAAGCGCGACGTGCTTTTCTACTACGCAACCGTCAGCCCCTACATTCTTCCGTTTTTGAAAGACCGCCCCTTGGTGCTTCATCGTTACCCGAACGGCATCGGCGGTAACGCCTTTTACCAGAAGGAAGCCGGTCCCAGCATTCCCGACTGGATACGTACTGTGGATATTTTTTCGGAAACCAAGCGGCAGAATGTCGCTTACTTCTTAATCGACGACCTAGCCTCACTTCTCTATCTCACAAATCTCGGCTGCATCGAACACAACCCTTTCTCAGCGACCTCCGACGATCTGGAAAAGCCCGACTACATGTTCATCGATTTGGACCCGACGGACGGCACGAACTTTTCCAGAGTTGTTTCCGCGGCAGTTGCCATCGGCAAAGCGTTGCAGCAAGCCAAACTGAAATTCTTCATCAAGACGTCTGGTGCCACTGGAATGCACATGTTTATCCCTATCGTGCGCAATTACGGATTTGATCAGGTTCGCGCACTGCTCGAAATCGTCACGCAAATTGCCATCGAGCAGGAAGAAAAACTCCTCACGCGCATATTCAAAGTACAGGACCGCCCAGCGAACAGTGTATTTGTCGACGTCCGGCAGAACTCCTACGGGCAATCTCTGGCATGCGTTTTTTCCCTGCGCCCGCGCGAAGGCGCGCCCGCCTCCACTCCGATTGCATGGAACGAACTGAAAAGCGATTTGAAACCGGAAGGCTGGAATCTGCATTCAGTCCTGAAAGATCTGCCACGCCGATCTAAGTTGTGGAAGGACTTCTGGGACCATCCGCAAACCCTCGAATCCGCACTGTCCGCGCTGCAGCACAAACACCAGCTTTAGCGCCGCCAGAACACCTCTCAACTTGTCGCGTCGCGAAACGTCGCGCTGCCTGGCAGTTCTCACAGCGAAACCTCTCGAAAATTAAACCGCTCCTACAGCAATCGCCTTATTGTGTCCGGCCGGTGCGAGGGCTTACCTTTGCCCAACTTCAAGCTAAGTTCCACATTGCGGGGGCGCCGGACCGAACCCGTCGCCCTCGTTCCTCTCATTCACCATCCCTTAAATCAACAGCTATTCGCGATCGCCTCCGCTATCTCCAGCACTCGCCTTCGAAAAATCGTCATAGTGAAACTGCACAAAAAACGCCGTATTGGGCTCGAGTGGCCGCTCCAACTTGTCGATCTGCTGATCGATTTCTTTGCCGTTAATCTTCACTCGGGTTGACAGCGTATCCCCTGCGCGCGGAAGGTCGGCGTTCAGTTCGATCGAGCCGCCAATACCAGCCGGTACATCGACGGTCCATGAGTGCGATCCTGCCGGAATTTTCTCCCACGATTCGATCAGAATTTGCTGTCCAGCCGGTTTGCTCAGGTCCTCAAACAATACCCGCATCGTCGAAGGTGTCGATGCCTCGGCCACAATCTCCAACTGGTTACCGCCTGCCGCCACCTTCAACGGAATGTGACTCACACTCTGTGCGCTCGATCCTTTCTCGTGATAAGTCCACCAAAGCAACGTTACAACCACACCAAGTACGGCCATGCCGGCTTTCAGCAGCAATCTCTTCATGGTTGGGCTCCGTCTGTGAGAAATTACGTTACGAAAATTATAAATACGGCGCGCTTTGGTTCTCCTTCGTCGCACGCTGCTGTGTCGAGAAAGGCATGAACGCCAGTAGAATGAATGTACAAAAATAGGATGCTACTGACGCGGAGGCAAAAATGCTGGTCAAGAGTGCAATCGTCGCGGGAAGCCTGTTGCTGCTTGGTGTCGGGTTGCCATGCGCGCGTCAAACCGGCCTTTCCGATGACGGCGGTCGCGTGCTCGCCCTGGAAACAGCGTGGAACCACGCCATCGAAGCGAAGGACACCAAAGCCATCGACTCTTTGCTCGCCGATACTCTCGTCGCCGTTGAAAGCGACGGAACCTACGCCAGCAAATCTGAATACCTCGCCGGGATTTCCGCGCCGGATTTTCAGCCGTCGCAGGCAGTAAACCAAGAAAACAAAGTGCAGGTGTACGGCGATACCGCCGTGGCTGTCGGAGTGTTCCGCATCAAGGGCATGGAAAAAGGGAAACCCTATGTCCATCGCGAACGAACCATCGACACCTGGGTAAAAATCAACGGTTCATGGAAGTGCGTCGCTGCAGTTGCGGTAACCATCCCGCCAAAAAAATAGCAAAGCGCTCCACTCTCTCTACTCACTGCGAAATCGAGCGAGCGGCGGCCCGATCACAGCTCGCCGAACGGCTGACCCACGGCTCACTCGTTCACGCTGATTTCATACCGTCAGGCTGACTTCGGCCCCACGGTCGTGGTCGTGCTTCCGCCGGAAACAACTACGTTGCTCTGCGCCGTAACGATGTACGCCGTGTATTCCGCGCGCAGCATGTCGGTATTATTTCCAAACACCGCGAGCGCCAAGGTTAATTGCGCTTGTGCTGTTCCGGAATGCGTTATCGTCGCGGAATCGATTGCTACTCCGATGGGCGGCGGTAGGAAAGATCCCGGAAATGAAACTTGCCCCGATGCAGTAACACTGTCTCCGTTTCCCGTAGAACCTGACACGAACACCGTTTCGCTTCCGCCGCTCGTCCCGCTTACATTTTTCAGCGGCGTCCAAAACGACGTAGTGCTCGCCGACGCGATGCCACTCACAAATCCAGACGTCGCTGGTCCCACCGGGAACGTGACCGTATCTCGCGTCCAATCGTGCGCAATCGTTCCTGAAAGCTGGAACACGACCACTCCTGTTTCGACCGTCACTGTTAGAGTTTCCTGCAGCGGCCCAATATGGCGTGAGCCCCCCGGAAATTGGATCTGTTTCGAACTTCTCGATGTAACCGTGACCATTGAAATTCCTTTCCTTAGTATGCGCTGAGAGAAAAGACGGTTCCCTGGCGTGAGAACTACTGTGCCCCTGAAAGAGCTTTTGGATTCGTGCGTGAAGAAATGCAGCGCCTCAAATGGTTCGCTTCAAACGCTGCGCAGTAGCAGAGACCTAGGACCCGTGTGCCGCGGAAGCGCTCGGCTGCAAAACCGTTCCCGTTCCGCCTCCCAGCACTGCCGACCCTTTTTCGGCGAACGCCATCGTTCCGAATAGCCGGTCGTAAAATATCAGAACGTCGTAAGGATCGTCCGCGCCCTGGCTGAAAAAAGTCGCCGAATTCGTAATCTTCTCGTCGGTCTTCGTATCTGTGGTCTGACTCACGGTGAACGTCAGGGTATCCGTCTCGTCCACATTCGGTGCGCCGAAAACCACATCCAGCCATCCGGGCTTCACTTCCGTCACCTTCGACTGCACCTGCGTCGTGACTTGCTTGTCTTCCGTCGTGATTTCGTAAGAACTGGAAAACTGATCGCCAGCCGCAGATGTTCCTTCGCCTTTGCGTTCTGCCGGACTCGCCGGAACAAAGCGGGGCGGACCAATCAACGCCGGCTGCAGCACACTGATGACGCTGCGGTGCACTGTAAACGGATCGAGCGCCAGCAGGAAGTTCAGCGACGCCGCATCCAAGTTGGTGTTCGTTGCCGCTCCGCCGACGGTTAGCGAATGCTGGTCGTCCAGCAGGGCCTCCGCGGCAATTGCATTCACCGACTCGAACCCCAGCACGTGAATTCCCACCTCGCCATTCAGCGCCATCCACACCACGCGCACGTTGCTCATATACACGAAGCGATCGCCTAGGCCGGGCCCAAGTCCTGCCGCTGACCCGAACATGTCTGTGTTCGAATAGGTCATGGTGATGGTGTGATCATTCTCTACGGTAAGCGTAGTTGAGTCGGTGGTCGTCGTTGTATCGCCAACCGCGGTGAGAATTGTTTTCAGCAGTCCGAGTTCCGCGGACACGGTCTTGGTGTCGATCCCATCTCCGTTGTCGCCGCTACCCGAACCGCCCCCGCTGCTGCTTCCGCTGCCGCTATCTCCCGCGGCACTGCTGCCGCCAACATTCACCGTGCCGGCGCTCGCGCGGCTTCCGCTGATTGCGGCAACGTTCCCCGCCAACGCACTTCGTCCTACACCCGCCGAGCTTGGAGCAACCCGCGCGACTGCGGCGACCAACGTCGCCACCGACGAAATGGCCGATTCGATCTTGCTCAAGATATCTGCGGCCGTGTATGCCTGAATCGTTTTCGTATTCTTGCTGTACGTCATCGATGAGGTAAGCGCTCGCGTCAACGTGAACGTGTCCGTGTACGAAGCGGTGTTTTTGTTTTGTTTGCCTTGCGGTGGCGCGTAAATCAGCGTGATAGGCAGCGCAGGAATCGTGAACGCACCGACGCCCAAAACCGGCGGGCGCAAAATCATAATGTGCAGAAACTGACTCGCGCCGTTGATGGTAACCGTAAGAAGCTCAACGCTGATCGGTGGAGTCACGTTCTGCGTATTCAATTTCGAGCTGGTGGTGGTTCCCGCATCCAGGGTGATCTGGCTTAGATCTTCCGAAACGACCGGAAATCCTTCCACCTTGATGTTTGATGGCGCACTGAAAATTCCTCCCACCGAGGTGATTGCAGAAGATGCCGCTCCCGCGGGAACAGTTCGAGCCACTGCCACCGGCGGTTTTGCGGTTGCACCTACTAGTTTGAATTTCAATCGCAGATCGACAGCAGATGTCTTCACTACGCCAACCAGAATGTTTACTGGCGGATGTGGTTCTGGAGGTCCAACGGTACCGCCTCCGAGCGAGCCGCCCAGCCCCCCTGGTCCGATCGGCGCAAGCGGTGCATCCAGCGATACCGGCAAGTGCGAACCTCCCGCCGCGGGCGCGGTTCGTGCAGAAAATCCTGGCGCCGGCGGAAAACTCGGGGGAAGTGAGGGAGGGCCGACATCAATGGGAGGCTGGATGTAAGTCTGGGTGACCGTCTCTACCGCGTACGTGAACTGGCCGGTGGTGGCATCGATCGTGCCGAGCTCAATTGTTTCCTGCGGTTGCGGCAAAGTGAGTTGCCCGCTGTTTTCCAGGTTCTTGATCGCTGCATATGCTTGTTCAGGTGTCAGGGACATTTTGGTTGGCCTCCAGGTCGATGTTGCAAAGTGCGCACACAATTCTTCGCAGGTTCCGTCTACGCTGCTTCTTCGCGCCAAAGTTGGAACCCGGCACCGATTGCTCGACTTGAGAGGTAGTGCGGATAAAATCCCAACCGTTTCAATTAGCGGGAGAAAGACAGAGGAAAATCAATAAGTTCCAGTTACGGAACAAAGTTAGCGGTAGCGCGGTGACTGAACACGTGGCCGAACTTCTACGGTGCTGCGCGGAAAAACTCCACTTCACAATAGGGCGAGTAGGAATTCGCGCCCGGCCCGCCGAAACTCGATTTCTCCACCCTCGCGCGTTGTTTGTGCTTCGGTTGACATAGGTCGGCGAGTTCCGCCGGCTTGTCCGGCAACTCGCCGCCGGCGCTTCTCTCTAACACAAGATTTCTCGTCCCCAGATAACGCGTGTCATACCACCGGTAAACCTCGCGCCACGTCATGGGCGGCGTTCCGTTCCTGGCATGGCGCGAATCGACGGTTCTCGCCGTAACATCCCTCGTTGACCTGAGCCGCTTTCGCCCATTAACTTTAATCATGACTGTTTCACCGGGTCCGTCGGACGTCGATCCGAACCATCGCGAGCTGCGCTTACTCAGCGTCGTCATTCCCGCGCACAACGAACAAGCCTGTATTTCTTCCACGGTGCAACACCTGCATCTGGAATTGCGGCTGCAGAAAGTTCCTCACGAAATTGTTGTCGTGGACGACGGCAGCACCGACTCCACGTGGTCGGAACTTGAACAGTTGTCTCAACACATCCCAGAATTGAAAGCAGTAAAAAATCACGGTGAACACGGATTTGGCCGCGCCATCGCCGGCGGTTTTGCCGCCATGAGCGGAGACGCGGTGGTCATTATGATGGCCGACGAATCCGACGATTGCCGCGACGTCGTTCGATATTGGGCCTTGCTTAATGAAGGCTGGGACGCCGTTTTTGGCTCGCGCTTCATGAAAGGCGGAGGCGTCATTGACTATCCTTGGCTAAAACTGCGCATGAATCGCATGGCAAATTTTTTCATTCGGGTCATGTTTGGCACCAAGCTCAACGACACCACCAACGCTTTCAAGGCCTATCGCGCAACGGTCATTGCAGGCTGCCAGCCTCTGCTTTCACCGCACTTCAATCTCACTGTCGAACTTCCGCTGAAGAGTATCGTACGAGGTTACAAGTGGACGGTCATGCCCATCACCTGGCGCAACCGTCGCACCGGCGTCTCCAAGTTGAACCTGAAGGAAATGGGCAGCCGCTATCTTTTCATCTGCATGTATGTGTGGCTGGAAAAATATTTTAGCCGCGGCGACTACAAAAAACGCGAAGCTCACCAAGCCGATTGAAGCGCGAAGCAAAGCTTACGCAGTCGGTGTCCACTTCATAAAAATCGCAGCGAGTGGTGGAAGTGTGAGGCAGAGCGAGTGCGAACGTCCCTGGCGTGGGTCGGCCGCGGCTTCTTGGCCTCCGATGTTGCCGACGTTTGATCCGCCGTAGGCCGCGGCGTCCGTATTGAGAACTTCTTTGTAAAATCCGGCGCGTGGTACTCCCACAATGTATCCCCGCCGCACTACCGGCGTAGCGTTCAGCACCACAATCATCAGATCGTCTGGAGTTTTCCCGACGCGGAGGAAGGAAAGCACGCTGTTGTCGCCGTCGTTGCAGTCAATCCATTCAAATCCATGCCAATCGAAATCGACTTGATGCAGCGCTGGCTCAGCCGCCATCAGGTGATTCAGATCGGAGACCAGTTTCTGCAGTCCGCGGTGCGAATCCCACTGCAATAAATGCCAATCCAGGCTGCGTGCTTCGCTCCACTCTTCGCGCTGGCCGAATTCCTGCCCCATGAACAAAAGCTTCTTGCCGGGATGCGCGTACTGGTAGCCGTAGAGTAGTCGCAAATTTGCAAATTGCTGCCACTGATCGCCGGGCATTTTGTGCAGCAAGGAATTTTTCCCATGTACTACTTCGTCGTGCGAAAAGGGGAGCACGAAATTTTCGCTGAACGCGTAGATCAGCGAAAAAGTGATCTTGTTGTGCTCGTACTTCCGGTAGATCGGATTTGCGGAGAAATATTTCAGCGTGTCGTTCATCCAGCCCATATTCCATTTCAGGCTGAATCCCAATCCGCCAAGATAGGCTGGCCGCGAAACGCCAGGCCATGCCGTCGATTCTTCGGCGACGGTAAGAATCCCGGGAAAGCGCTGGTGCGCCACGGTATTCAAAGTCTTGAAAAATTCCACCGCTTCCAGATTTTCCCGCCCGCCGTACTTGTTCGGTACCCACTCGCCCGGTTTCCGGGAATAGTCCAGATACAACATGGAAGCCACCGCATCCACTCGCAATCCGTCGATGTGATATTTATCCAGCCAGAACAGCGCGTTCGAAATTAGATAATTCCGTACTTCATTTCGCCCGTAGTTGTAAACCAGCGTTCCCCAATCGGGGTGAGCGCCCTGCCGTGGGTCGGCATGCTCGAACAAATGCGTGCCGTCAAACTGCGCAAGTCCGTACGCGTCGCGCGGGAAATGTGCGGGCGTCCAATCGAGCAGCACCCCGATGTTTTCCCGATGGCAGCGATCCACAAATACCTGAAAATCTTCCGGCGATCCAAACCGGCTGGTCGCCGCGTAGTAGCCAAGCGTCTGGTAGCCCCACGAACCGTCGAACGGATGCTCCATGATCGGCAACAATTCGATATGCGTGTAACCAAGTTCTTTTACGTAGGGAATGAGTTGGTCTGCAAGCTCACGGTAAGTAAGCCAGCGATTGTGATCTTCAGGGACGCGCCGCCAAGAACCGAGATGCACTTCATAGATCGAAATGGGCGATTCCAGCCAGTTTTTCTGTTGCCGCTGCGCAATCCACGCATCGTCATTCCATTTGTGCGCTTCCAGATTCGCCACCACCGAACCGGTGTTGGGGCGAAGTTCGCCGCGGAATGCGTACGGGTCCGCTTTCAACGGAAGCGGCGCGCCGTGCGGTCCAATGATCTCATACTTGTAAACCGCACCTTCCTTAATCTCCGGCAGAAACAGCTCCCAAATTCCGGAAGAGCCGCGCGGACGCATCGAATGCACCCGACCGTCCCAGTGATTCATGTCGCCGACCACGCTGACTCTGCGCGCCGCCGGCGCCCACACCGCAAAGTGCGTTCCTGTTACACCGCCGACCGTCGAAATGTGCGCGCCCAATTTGTCGTACGTGTCGAAGTGCTTTCCTTCGCTCATCAAATGCAAATCGAAATCGGTCAGAAAAAAAGGAAACGCGTAAGGATCAAAAATCTCAAAATTTTCGCCGTAGTGTGTGCGTCCTTGAATTTTGTAACTTCCCGGCTCCGGCGCCGCCGGCTGATTCGACGGCCACGTCGCCTCAAAAAGTCCTTCGGGGCGGATTTTTGTCGCGTCTGCAATTTTGGCGGGGGAGGGAGAAGGGTTCTTGAGGACGATGCTGGCCTCGGCGGCCCAGGGAAGGAAGAAGCGGATGGCCCAGCCGGTAGCGATCGGGTGCGGGCCTAGTACACCGAACGGGTCGGCATTCTGACCGGCGAGCAATGCGTCCACGCGGGCGTCGAAGTCGGCGCGCGCCTGCTGCTCGGCGGTTGGCGGCGTTTGTACGGGCGGCTTGATAGGTTCGGGAGGCAAGGGTGAATTCTCCGTCAGACGATAAGTGAACGCAAGGGCTGGAACCGAGTACGGTCAATGGACCGCTCAAGGCACTATTCATGGCCACTTCTACAGGGCAGAGGGGAATTGTAGATGTTCAGTCCTGCGATGGGAATAACCGAATACCAGATGATGAGGTGAAGGGAGTATCTCGCAGGGCTTCGAGTGACGATTCGTGTGGCACGCACCAGGCGCGACTCGTTGTATATTCGCTGACGCAATTGTGCGCGGTGGGGAATTGTGGAGGCAATGCTCACGAGGACGGATGCAGAGCGGGAGAAGGTCCCAAGCAGAGTCAAGAATTGAGAGGGAGGCCTGACGGAGTGAACGACCAAAACGACAGCTGCAGGTTTCCGCGCCCGAGTCCATCCTTCAGCCGCCGCAGAAGGCAATGACTCTCGCCGTTACCAAGTTCGTTCCGTCGGGAGGATCGAACGAATGGAGTTTGCGGTTTACAGGCGCGGAAGACAATGCGGACTTGATGGCAGAAACGAAGTGGATAGAACGGCAGTAGAAAAATGATAAAGCGATTTGCTACGGGGAAAAACAGGAGCGCTGGAATGAAATTTTGCGGGACTTCGAGGGTGGAATTGGCGGGGGTACGGTGGCGGGTGGAAGCGCGCGGCAGGATGCTCTCGGCCGTCTTCGCGGCGGGAACTTTGACTCTGTGGGCGGCCGTTTTTTCTCTCCCGAGTGCGAGCGCACAGGACCGCAGTCAGGCACGGTCGATGGTGATCTCGAAGGGCGGCATTGTGGCGTCGGAATCGCCGCTGGCGTCGCAGGCGGGAGTGCGCGTGCTGGAGAACGGCGGGAACGCGGTGGAC
Source organism: uncultured Acidobacteriota bacterium (assembly GCA_963781385.1). Taxonomy (GTDB): domain Bacteria; phylum Acidobacteriota; class Terriglobia; order Acidiferrales; family UBA7541; genus Acidiferrum. Next base: position 907,239 of record CAWAFN010000003.1, read on the forward strand.
GCGGCGATTGCCACGAACGCAATGATGGGCGTAGTCGAGCCGATGATGAATGGCATCGGCGGGGATCTGTTCGCGATCGTGTATGACGCCAAGGCCAACAAGCTTTACGGACTGAATGCGAGCGGCTGGGCTCCGAAGGGATTGACGATTGAATTTTTGCAGAAGCAGGGATTGAAGGAGATGCCGCAGAAGGGAATCAACAGTGTCACCGTTCCCGGCATGGTGGACGGCTGGCAAAAGCTGGCGGAGAAATTTGGCCGCAAGAAATTGTCGGAGGATCTGGCGGCGGCGATTGCGACCGCTCGCGACGGGTATCCGGTATCGGAAATTGTGGCCTCCTACTGGGCGGATGAGATTGATCTGCTGCGCTCAAATGAAGCGGCGACGAAAACGTATTTGCCGGGCGACCGCACTCCGAAGACCGGCGAGATTTTCAAAAACGAGGATTTGGCATGGTCACTGCAATACATTGCCGAGAATGGACGGGACGGCTACTACAAAGGCGAAATCGCAAAGAAAATCCTGGCTGCGGAAAAAATGCATGGCGGGACCATGACCGAGGAGGATCTCGCGAAATATTCGGCGGAATGGGTCGAGCCGATTTCGACGACGTACCGCGAGTGGAAAGTGTACGAGCTGCCGCCGAACAGTTCGGGGCTGGCGGCGCTAGAGATGCTGAACATTCTGGAAACGACGCCGATCGGACAGAAGGGATATGAGTTTGGTACGCCGAAGGCGCTGCATCTTTTGATTGAAGCAAAGAAGCTGGCGTACGCGGATTTGAAGCAATACATCGGGGATCCGCGTGGCTCGGATGGAAAGGGACAGAAATTGCCGGTGGAAACATTGTTGTCAAAAGATTGGGCGGCGGCGCGCGCGAAGCAGATTGACGAGCAGAAAGCGAATTGCAACGTCACGGCCGGCGAGATGCGCGGCGGCACGGATACGACGTACCTGACGGTGGTGGATCGCGAAGGCAACATGGTGTCGTTGATTCAGAGTAATTATTCGGGCTTCGGCTCCGGCGTGGTGGCGCCGGGGACGGGATTCGTACTGCACAATCGCGGCGGACTGTTCACGCTGGATGCGAGTTCACCGAACGCGCTGGCGGGACATAAGCGGCCGCTGCACACGATTATTCCGGCGTTCGCGGAAAAGACGACCGAAAAAGGAACGACGCGAATGGCGTTCGGCATCATGGGCGGCTGGAACCAATCGCAGGCGCACGTACAGTTCGTGACGGACATTGTCGATTACAAAATGAATATTCAGGCGGCGCTGGAAGCTCCGCGATTTACAAAATTGACGTTTGCCGGCTGCGATGTGCGGCTGGAGAACCGCTTCTCGCAAAAGACGCGAGACGAGTTGACGGCCAAGGGTCACCAGATCCAATTGATGGGTAGCTTTTCGGCTGCGATGGGCGGTGGCCAGGCAGTGGTGCGCGACTTCGCGACTGGCGTGAATTATGGTGCTTCGGATCCTCGGAAGGACGGGGAAGCGGTGCCAGAGATGCCGCAGTGAACAGTGGCCGGCGATTCGTGTCCGGTGGTCTGTGTTCCGTGTTCTGTGTCCTGTGAAATCCAATAGTGACATTGCCTGCGGCGGCTTGGATTGCCCGGAGGTACGAGGTCGCGAGGTAATCGGCGGTTCGGCGAGGCCGTAGCATTGGCTTCCCGCTGGGAACGCGCTGAGACTCGTGCGTCGCTGCGAGTTCGCCAGAAAGGAATTTCAGCGCGACCTGGAGACGGAGTTGAGGTCTTCTGCGCCGTATTGTGGAGAATGCGGTAACGCAAAATCTCTGCGCCATGTATTCGGCGGTAATGGCCTCGCGGAGGTAAAGCCACTCTAGAATCTATAACCCAGCGAGAGCACTGTCGTCGGATCGGCTTCGCCTATATTAAAGACTTGCGTTGTGAAATCCACTTTCTTGTACGTGAAGCCCACAAGGAGACCGCGTTGGACTTCCAGAGGCGTCTGGTACGCGCGCGTGCGCTGCACAACGTAACCGAAATTAAACCACTCCAAGGGCGAGTACGTCAGTTGGGTCCAGGTATAGAAAAAATTGCCAGACTTGGTGGTGGTATCGAAAACATATTCGTTCGCGCTGTAAAGCTGCAGCTTCTTGTAGGTAATAGTAAATTCCAGGCCGGGGGCAATTCCGTTCGTCTCTCCAAACACGCCACCGATCATAGCTGTGGCGTCCAAGACAATTGTTTTCCCAACGGTCAGGTTGTAGCCTAACCACAAAGACCCTGTCCGCAAAGCTTCGTAGTTGTATCGCGCTTCCAGGTGGAGCTTTCCGCGGTCTGCTGTAAATTCCGGAGACACATACGATTGGTCCTGCGGCACGATGTATCCGCTGACACTGAGATCAAAATCCCAATCATTCGCAGGCACTGGAGCGGTTGTCGTGGGAGCGGGAGTGGATTCTTTGAGCGCGTCGGTTTGCGCTCTCAGCGGAATGGCGCAAAGGAAGGCGGCGAGAAATAGTCTGAAAAGTTTCAATGGAATCAACCCCCAAGTACGAGCGTAAGTGCGACCATCGCCAAGCCAATAAACGTCACGAACAGGCCCACTCTCCAAGGACGGAAACCGGTATAGCGGCCCAGTCCGTATCCACTGAGATAAAGCATGGAGAGCGTTATTCCGTGTGAGACGCGAAGCGCTAAAGTAGAATCCCTGATGAGCATGAAGGGCAGCACCACTGGAAGTGTCGTAAGGAAGACCAGGAGAAATATATAAAAGCCTCCGAGCCAGTCCTCCGTTGTCGGCGTATGGCTTGCTGTCGATTCGGGACGTTGCATCAAACCGAAGCGGATCAAGTCGAGTTCCTTGTCAGGAAGTTGAGCCGCGATTCGGGCACGACAAGAAAGCAGGCGAAAAGCAAGAGTAGCAGGAAGTCAAGTTTGCACATTGGGCGGTAGGTATACTACGCCGACCTACGCTGATTGCAAACTGGAATGCTAAGATGACGGCTCCTGCCTCTGCCACTTCACGAATGGAGTGGCGCATGATTCGATTCAAATCGGATGAAGAAGCGTTACGGGACCTGCGAAAAAGATTGCGCAGGATGACGGATGGGGAGTTGATCAAGTTTGGGAAAGAAGTGAAGAGGTTGTCGGAGAATCCGTTTACGGTGCAATATCAGGAAGCGCGGAATGAGTGGAAGCGGAGGAAGCGGATGGACCGGCGAATAAGATGAGCGAAGTGAGCGGGATTCGCTACGTTTTAATTCCGGCCCTAAGTTGGGCCGCATGCCTCTGAGGATGCAAAGTAGGCGGTTGCCGAGCGTGATTGTGGTAGAGTGCGGCCAATGAAAACCGTAGCTCCGGCAATCGTGATTCCAATCGTCGTTGCGCTACTTTACATTTTCGTTCCTGGAATCAAAGAGCAGCCGTGGACGGTGCTACGAATCTGTGGCGCGATCGTCGCCGTAAGTGGATACATCCTCGTCACCATTGCGCGAGTGCAGCTGGGTGATTCCTTCACGGTCCAGCCGGAAGCAAGGGAACTGGTCACGCACGGATTTTATCGGCGTATCCGCAATCCGATGTATGTATTTGTCGACATAATGTTTTTGGGATTGATATTCGTCTTCCAGACGTACTGGTTTTTGGTGGTGCTGGCCACGATGGTCATTGTGCAGACGATGCAATCTCGCCGCGAAGCGAAAGTCCTTCACGCAAAATTCGGGCAAGCCTACGCTTACTATCGCGCCGGGACCTGGTTCTGATTCCGAATATGGAAATCGTTGAAAAGTAAGGGTTTAGTTTCCGAATAGAATTTACACAACGTTCATTTGCCGGCGATGGCGCATCAATCTAGGATGGGGGTTCGTTTTATGAGGAGACGTCTATGGATCTGGATGAACTAAAAGCCAAGCGCGACGAAGCCAAGAAAGCGTGGGCAAGCGCTACTGTGGTAATGAAGAAGGCCGAAAAGGCCGAAGATTATACGGGATCGAAGAAAGCTCACGACGAAGCTGAGAAACAGCGAGTAGCGTATTTGAAAGCGGAGAAAGCGTATGCCGCGCGGTCTGGTGAATCGGAAAATCAGATGGCGATGAGCGCCGGAGCACGGTAGCAAAAAGTCCTGCGCAGGCAAAATTAAAACCTAGTCAAGCAAGGCTAGAGGCCGGCGTCGTAGGCGGAGGCGGCGATTTCGCCCAGAGCTTGACCGGCGACGGCTTGCGCGGAATCTTCGCTGGGTGGAAGCGAGACGTGGTTGACGTAGGCGGCAAACGCCAGTTTGCGACCGGATTTTGTGATGACGTAGCCTGCTAGACCTTTTCCATTAAGCATCATTCTATTGTTGAGACGGTCTTCGGAGCCGAAGGTTCCGGTTTTGGCGAAGACGTGTCCAGCGGCGGGATTTTGCGGCTGGATTTTGGCGAGAGTGCCGTCTTTGCCGAGGATGGGAAGTGCGTGGAAGAGGACGTCGTAGTCTGGGCGAGCGGTCCAGTAAGCGAGATAGTGGCACATGAAATCGGGGCTGAAGAGATCAGCCCAATCGCCGCCGGCGCCGTCGCCCTGAGAAGCGGCGGAAAGATCGAGATTTGCGGATTGCAGGAAGGCGCGTTCGAGTTCAAAACCTTTTCTGATGGGGTTGGTTGTGTCTTTGCCTGCGATGGCACCGAGGAGATAGGGAGCCATTCCGGCGTGAAGATTCTGGCTGACTTTGAGCGTGACTTTGATTTCTTCGGCAAGTGGGAGAGAGATGTGTTCGGCGACTTGATTTTCGGTGGTGTAATTGTGAACGAGCGGGGCGAAATCGGGTTGTGTGGCGACGACCGGGGATTTGAGTTCGATCCCTTCGGTGGTGAGCGCTTCGCGCAGGACCCACTCGGCAAAAAGAGTGGGAGAGGGGATGCCGATGGAGACGGTTTGCGTGTCTGTTCCACCCGGTTCAACCGGGCCGATGGGAAGAGTGCCGGCGAGCGTGATGCTGACTGAGCTGTCGGGATTGGTGGCGAAGAGAGGATCTTCGAAAACGGGCGGAGTGCCGGCGGCCGTGGTGACTGCGTGATTGATGATGTGGATGTAGCCGGTTTGCGGCGAGACGGAGAGCAGTAGCGGGTCAGCGGGCTTCGCGCCGGGCTTGGCGACGATGTCGATCACATTGTCGTTGACCATGATGGCGGACATGACCACGTTGGTGCCGCCTTCGCGAGGTCCGTCCGGGAAAAGAGTGGTGTCGACGAGGACGCGGCCGTCGATGCGGCGAATGCCTTTGTCATGAACTTGTTTGGCGAGGGATTTGATGACGGTGAGCGGATCGTTGGGAAGAGCGGGTCCGCCGTAGGAGTGATCTTCGTCAACGAAGGCGAGCGTGTTGTCCGGCTGAATGCGGTTGGAGAGATTGGGGTCGCCGCTGGCGACGAGGATGAGGTCGCCCTTGAGGCGGCCATTTTTTTCGATGGGGCCAGTGCGGTAGATGGCGGTGTGGAAGCGATAGTCCTTGCCGAGTGTGGCGAGGAGCGTGCCTTCGGAGAGAAGTTTTGTGGTGGAGGCGGGAACGAAAAGTTTGTCGGGGTTGAGCGAGTAGAGGACGGTGTTGGTGGAGAGGTCGTAGAACTCGATGCCGAAGTTGGCGTGTTTGTATTCGGGTCGGTCGAGGATTTTCTGGATGTTGGCGGAGAGCGGGGTTGGGGGTGGTTGTTGGGCCGAGGCCCAGGAGATCGACAGTGCCGCAGTGATCGCAACGAGGAGGCGAAGGTAGCACAACGATGAGGTGAAGAAAAAGCAGCTTCGTTGTCGCTGCGCTTCTTGAAAAGACGAGTTGAACTGACGCATGAAGTAATTCTCCCGCGAAAATCTTTAGTTTGGCGAAATGTTTAATTTTTCGAAGGGCGTGTTGCCGATGGCGTACTGGTGCCAGTCTTTGTAATCGAAGTGCCACCACTCGGATTCGTACACGGTGAAGCCTTCGGACTCCATGGCCCAGCGAAGAAGATCCCGGTGCCAGCGTTGGAGCGAAGTGCCGCCGGGATAGTTTGGAAATGAGCGCGGGGACATTTCGTCATAGAGGCCGGTCATTTCGACGGGTGCGCCGGATTTTAAATCGTAGAGAGTGAGGTCGACGGCACAGCCGCGGTTGTGGCGGGAGCCTTGCGCGGGATCGGCGACGAAGATTTTTCCTTCGGGAGGCGTGGCTTCCCAGAAAATTTTGGTGACGTACCAAGGGCGATAGGCGTCGTGGATGAGGAGGCCGTAGCCGAGCGGCTGGAGTTTGTGGAGTGCGCGGAGGAGTGCTTCGGCGCCGGGGCGTTGCAGGAAGGCGCGAGCTTGGGTGTAAACGGGGGTGCCGAGGAAGTCGTTGGAGGTGGCGTATCGGATGTCGAGGTGGATGGCGGGGGCAAGTTTGGCGAGTTCGACGAGATCGCTGTTGCGGAAGGGGCCGGGTTCGGCGGGCGGAGTGGCGGCTAGGGCCTCGGTGCGTAATTCTTCGACCACACGGGTTGAAGTGTTGGGAAATTGATGCGTGGAGGCTCCTGGGTCTGTGCGTTTGTAAGACCCGTTCAAGTAGGTGAAGTAAGGAGCAGCGGCATCGGGATCATCTTCGACGATGCCATAGCCCCAACTCCCTTTTGCTGAGTTGGGGACAAACATCATCTTCAGTTTCATGTCGAACTGAATTTCGTCTTCGTTTCCCGAAGAGCGCTGCATGTAAGCCCGCTGGTCTCGTTCGAGGATAATCACGTTTTTCTCCTCGTTGCCATAGCTGCTGTATTTGTAGACGCCTATGAAACGTTTCCATTCGACTGGTGCGTCAGGAGGCTTGGGACCGGGAGCAGGAGCGGTCTGTGCCAGGAGACAGGACCAGGGTGCGCAGAACAGGAGAAAAACGGCCCACCTCAAAAGGAGGGCCCTTCGAAAACCGGAAGTAAAAGCGGGTTCCTGACTTCGCTCGGAATGACAACTTATGCGCGGGCTGCAAGCGGACGGAGCGATTGCAATCGGGAGCGGGAATGAGTGGCGACATCTGTGCAAAAGCGCCCGCCACAGACGGCGGCCGCTACAACGACTCTGCCAGCGGCGGAATTTACTCTGCGCGGAAGATTTGTTTATCAACGGTCCACCGTTCGATGAGGTCGTGGCGGACATGATAGCCGAGTCCCGGAGTTTGCGGAGCGCGGATTGTTCCTTGTGGCGTGACAGTGACTTCCGGTTCGATGACGTCTTCTACCCAGTAGCGTTGGCTGGCAGAGACGTCGCCGGGAAGGGTGTAGCCAGGAAGAGTGGAGGCGGCGATGTTGTGAGCGCGGCCGATACCGCATTCGAGCATGCCGCCGCACCAGACGGGAATATTCTTGCTGAGGCAATAGGCCTGGATGTCGCGGGCGCTGGAGTGGCCGCCGACGCGACCGAGTTTGATGTTGATGATACCGCAGGCGCCGAGTTCGATGGCGACTCGCGCGTCGCGAAGATGGTGGATGGATTCGTCCAAGCATAGACGCGTTTTGATTTGCTTCTGAAGCTTTGCGTGGATGTAGATGTCGTCCCACCAGAGCGGTTGCTCGATCATCAAAAGATTAAATTCGTCAAAGCTGCGCAGGTGCGCAGTGTCGTCAAGCGTGTAGGCGGAGTTGGCGTCAACGGACAGCTTGATGTTTGGAAATTCCTTGCGAACGGCGGCGATAAAATCTCGGTCTCTGCCGGGCTTGATTTTGAGTTTGATGCGCTGGTATCCGGAAGCGACTTCGGTGCGGACTCTTTCGAGTAGGGCCTGAGGAGTGCATTGCAGACCGAGCGAGACGCCACAGGCAATCTCCTGCTGAGTGCCGCCAAGAAGTTTCCACAGAGGTAATTTCGCCTGCTGTGCTGCGACGTCCCAGAGAGCGTTTTCGATTCCAGCGCGGGCCATTTCGTGACCACGAATGGCAGCGAAGAGATGCTGAGAGGCCTCCGGGGTTGCGACTGTCTTGCCAAGGATATTGGGCACGAGAAAATCGCGGATGACCAGCCAGGAAATGTCGATGGATTCGTAATTGAAAAAAGGGCCTTCCATGGAAGTGACTTCGGACCAGCCAGTTAAGCCGTCAGCCTGAATTTCGACCAGGATAAGCGGACGTTCGAACGTGGACCCGAAGCTGGTTTCGAACGGAGCCTTGAGCCGCATCTTCAGTTTGCGAAGCGTGATGGAATCAACGCGCATCGTGGTCCTTTACAACCAATATAAGCAAATTGATCTAAATTCCCGCGACGAGCGCGCGGGCAAAGCTGGCCCAACCACGTCAAACTCAAATTACCGAGGCGGGCTCGCGGTCTCCAGTAAGACGCAAGAAATGCAACGTTCGTTACAGGCGGCTCAAAAGGAAATTACTCCTGAAACCAGCGGAAGCCATGACGTTGCTCTTGCGAGATTTCCTGGACGATTTCGAGGGTTTCGGCTTTCCGGATCTGACCGCAGCCGGCGAGCAGGGCATTGACCAGGGCGACTGGAGCCGCGTAAGAGGCTCCGAAAGATGTGGATTCGATTCCGGCGAGGAAGGTTTCGTTAGCAAAACGAGAGAGAGGTGATAGAAAGGTGTCGGTAATCGCGACGCAATAGGCGCCGCGTTCGACGGCTTTTCGCGCGCCTTCGACGGTTTGACGAAGTCCACGGCGGAAGGAAATAGCAATGACCAGGTCTTCCTTTGTCAACGAGCGTGTCAGGTGACCGATCCTTCCGGCGGAGGTGGCGGCGAAGATGGGAAGGCCAAGAAGGCTGATCTGGTACTCCAAATAATCCGCGAGGTAGGACGCGAGGTCTCCAGCGAGCAGAACGATACGACGAGCCGAATGCATCCGCTTGGCCAGATCGGTAAGGCGGGCCGCGTCGATGGTGTTCTTCAGGGCCTGAAGATTTTTCAGATCACGATCAATCGAGTCCGAAACGTAAGCGTGTTTGCCAGCGCTTGCGGACCCGGCTTGCATGGTGTCGGCGGACGTGGCGAACGCAATCGAGAGGTCGTGGAGATGCTTTTGAAAATCGCGAAAACTTTCGAAACCGAGAACCCGCACGATGCGAACGATGGTGGCAGGGTCGGTACCGAGACGTTTGGCCATCGCACGCACGCTGAGCAGCACAAAACCACGCGGCTGCTCCAGCACGGGGCGAAGAATTTCCTGCCGTTTGGCGGTGAGCTTGCCGAGGCGTTCATGGAGGTTGATCGCCTGCACCGGCGATGGTTCACGTTTCATCGGTTGTAGGTTGCCAGAATCAAGATGCAAAACGGCAAGAGCATGACACAGACCGCGCTGGAGTGCACGCGGAGCGTTGTAAATTTAGCAGACTGCGACTCGCGCAGCGCGAGAACGGTTACTTATCGGAAGTCGCGGACTTGGCGGTAAGGCCCGGCGCAACGATAGGCTGCAAGAAGGGCATCATAGCCCGAAGACCAGGGCCAAGCTGTTCGATCGCGGCCTGCTGTTCGGCTTTGCGATTAGCCAGGAAGTTCGGGCAGCCCTTGTCGTTTTCTTCGATCCATTTTTTGGCGAAGCTGCCGTCTTTGATTTCAGCGAGAAGCTGCTTCATGGCTTTGCGGGTCTCATCGGTGACGATGCGCGGACCGGCGGTGTAGTCGCCATGTTCGGCGGTATCGCTGATGGAGTAGCGCATGTAGCTGAGGCCGCCGCGATAGATGAGGTCAACGATTAGCTTCAGTTCGTGCAGGCACTCGAAGTAGGCGACTTCGGGCTGATAGCCGGCTTCGGTAAGGGTTTCAAATCCGGCTTTGATCAGGGCACTGACGCCGCCGCAAAGGACGGCCTGTTCGCCGAAGAGATCGGTCTCGGTTTCTTCGGTGAAGGTGGTTTCGAGAACCCCGGCTCGAGTGCAACCGATGCCGCGAGCGTAAGACAGTGCGAGTGCTTTGGCGGAGCCGGTGGCGTCTTGTTCTATGGCGAGAAGACCAGGAGTGCCGCCGCCTTCGGTGAAGACTTCACGCACGCGATGGCCGGGAGCTTTGGGGGCGACCATCGAGACGTCAATGGCTGCGGGAGGCTTGATGGTGCCGAAGCGAATGTTGAAGCCGTGCGCGAACATCAGAGTCTTGCCGGGTTTGAGATTGGGCGCGATGGCTTCGTTATAGAGCTTTTGCTGCTTGGTGTCCGGTACCAGCACCATGATGACGTCGGCCCAAGCTGCGGCTTCTGACGGCGTCTTGACGGTGAGGCCATCCTTTTCGGCTTTGGCGCGGGAGGCGCTGCTTTCGGGCAGGCCGATGCAGACGTTGCCGCCGCTGTCGCGCAGATTGAGCGCGTGGGCGTGGCCCTGCGAGCCGTAACCGAGAATCGCGACCTTCTTTGCCTGGATGAGGGAGAGGTCCGCGTCTTTGTCGTAGTAAAGCTTTGCCATGTGGTTCCTTTCGTTGGCCGGAAAGCGGCCGTTAAATCAAAAAGTTGCGAGTACGCTTCAGAAAGCAGGTTCCACGCTTCGCTCGGGGATGACAGAGTTGCTGAATAACGGTCATCCGAGAATCATGACGATCAGGCGGCGGTGAGCTTGGTTGAACTTGGGACGCCGGGTGGCTGCAAGAGGTCGCCGCCGCGAGTCATGGCGATGCGCCCGGTGCGAGCCATTTCGAGTACGCCAAAAGGGCGCAAGACTTCGAGCAGGCCGTCGATTTTGTCCACGGTGCCGGAAACTTCAACAATCAGGGATTCGGGAGCGACGTCTACGACGCGGCCGCGGAAAACTTTGATGAGTTCCATCAGGTGCGGACGGGATTGTTGATCGGCGGCGACCTTGATGAGTGCCAGGTCGCGTTCGAGTACGGAGCGCTCGGAAATATTTTCGGCGAGCAGGACGTCCACGAGTTTTTCGAGGCTGGCTTCAAGACGGTGCGCGCCTTTTTCGTCGGTGTGGGCGACGATGGTCATGCGCGCGACTTCGATGTTTTCCGTCGGGCCGACAGTGAGCGAATCGATGTTGATGGCCAGGCGCCGTGCCAGGGAAGAGACGCGGTTGAGGACGCCGGGCTTGTTTTCAACGTATGCGATCAGTGTTTGCATTGGTCTATCCAGTCTTGGAGTTCCTGTGAAAAAGCTGAAACGTACAAAAAGTTAAAAAGTCGTTCGGTCGTCCTTGGTCCTACCCTTGATGGCTACGGCTCGGTAGCGGTTTCGACGAGCGGATTGTGCGGGCGGCGAATCATCTCGTTCAAAGAGGCGCCGGCCGGCACCATCGGGTAAACCGAATCTTCCTGTTCGACGCGGAAATCGATGAGAACCGATTCTTTCGATTCGCGCGCGGACCGGATAGTGGAAGTGACATCGCCGCGAGTGGTCACGCGTTCACCGCGGATGCCGAATGCGTTAGCGAGCGCGGCGAAATCGGGAGCGACGAGCGGAGTGGCGACGTAGCGTTTGTCGTAAAAAAATTCCTGCCACTGGCGAACCATGCCGAGGAAGCCGTTGTTGATGATGGCGATGTTGACCTTAATTTTCTCCTGAACGATGGTCGCGAGCTCGCACATGGTCATCTGGAAACCACCGTCACCAACGACGACCCAGACGTCGGCATCGGGCTTGGAAAATTTGGCGCCGATGGCGGCGGGAAGAGCGAAGCCCATGGTGCCGAGGCCGCCGGAAGTGACCAGGGTACGGGGGCGATTGTGGTGGTAGTATTGCGCTTCCCACATCTGGTGTTGGCCGACGTCGGTGACCACGATGGCGTCGCCGCCAGTTTCTTTCCAGAGATCGTTAATGACGTGCGCCGCGTAGAGATGGCCAGTGTCCGGAAGACTCTGAATATCGCGAACGGCGGAATCGCCTTTGAGTTCCTTGATGCGGCTGAGCCAGTCCGGGCGGTCCTTCTTTTCGACGAGAGGGAAGAGTTGTTCGAGGACTTCGCGAGCATCGCCAACGAGAGCGGCGTCGACCGGAACGTTTTTGTTTATTTCCGCGCGGTCAATTTCGATGTGAATCTTGCGGGCACTCTTGGCGTAGGTGCGCAGGTCGCCAGTGACGCGGTCGTCAAAACGCATGCCAACGGCAATCAAGAGATCGGCTTCCTGAATCAAGTGGTTGACCCAGGCTTCGCCGTGCATGCCCATCATGCCGAGGTTGAGCGGATCGTTTGCCGGGAAGCAGCCGATACCAAGAAGCGTCATGGCGACCGGATAGTGTCCGGCCTGGACAAATCTATCGAACGCTTTCATGGCGCCGGAAATCATGATGCCGTGGCCGGCGAGGATCAGGGGGCGTTTCGCGGAGTTGAGAAGCTCTACCGCGCGATCGAGTTCGGCTTTTTCGAGCGAAGGGCGAATGCGCTTCGGAGGAAGTTTTGGAGCCGCGGCATTCCAGTCAAATTCAGTCGTGGCTTGTTGGGCGTCCTTGGTGATGTCAACCAAGACCGGGCCAGGACGGCCGGACTGTGCGATGACGAAGGCTTCGCGAACGGTGCGCGCGATGTCTTCCACTTTGGAGACGACGACGTTGTGCTTGGTAATCGGCATGGTGATGCCGGTAATGTCGATTTCCTGAAAAGCGTCAGAGCCGAGAAGTTTGCTGCCTACTTGTCCGGTGATGCAGACGACCGGGGAAGAATCGAGCATGGCGGTGGCGATGCCGGTGACCATGTTGGTTGCGCCGGGGCCGCTGGTGGCCATAGCGACGCCAACTCCGCCACTGGCGCGTGCGTAGCCGTCGGCCATGTGTGTTGCGCCCTGTTCGTGGCGGACGAGAACGTGGTGGAGCTTGGACTTTCCGAGCGCATCGTAAACGGGGAGAATCGCGCCGCCCGGATAGCCGAAAATTGTTTTTACACCGAGATTTTCCAGCGATTTGCAGAGAATTTCTGCACCGGTAAGTTTCATAACGTCCTTCCTGACTGCTGGCCCGACTGAAAATTCTGAGCAGTTGATTGCGGTAGGGCAGTGATAGCGCCCTTCGATGCGGATGAAACGAGAAATGCGTACTTAGCCATGACGCCGCTGGTGAAGCGGGGTGCGGGAGCTTTCCAGCTAGCGAGGCGCTGCTGGATTTGTTCGGTGCTAAGTTCGACGTTCAGGGTGCGATTGGGAATGTCGAAGACGATGCTGTCGCCGTCGGCGATTGCGGCGATGGGGCCGCCCTGCGCGGCTTCGGGCGCAACGTGACCGGCCATGAGTCCGCGAGTGGCGCCGCTGAAGCGGCCGTCGGTGAGCAGAGCAACGGAATCACCGAGCCCTGCGCCGACAAGCGCAGCGGTTACCTGCGAGCATTTCGCGCATGCCGGGACCGCCCTTCGGTCCTTCGTAGCGAATGACGACGACGTCGCCGGCTTTGATCGTTTTTTTGTCGATAGCCGCAAAGGCGGCTTCCTCACCGTCGAAGACGCGAGCGGTGCCACGGAAAACTTTCATGTCGTGGCCGACCATTTTCATGACGCAACCTTCCGGAGCGAGATTGCCTTTGAGAATCACCAGGCCGCCAGTGGCTTTCACCGGATTTTTCATGGTGCGGACGACTTCCTGATTCGGTTGTTCGACAGCGGCGTCAGCTTCCTGGCCGAGCGTTTTTCCAGTGACGGTGAGCGCGTCGGTCTTGAGAAGTCCGGCTTCTTTCATGCGCTTGGCGATGAGTGCGGTGCCTCCGGCGGCAAAAAGTTCGGTGGCGACGAAACGGCCGGCGGGCTTGAGGTCCGCGATCATCGGAGTGCTGGCGCTGACGCGATCGAAATCGTCGATGGAGAGCGGAAGTTTCGCCTCGTGGGCGATGGCCAGAAGGTGGAGGACGGCGTTGGTCGAACCGCCGGTTGCCGCGACGCCCGCGATGGCGTTGTCGATCGCGGTTTTCGTGATGATTTGCGATGGCTTCACGTTTTTGCGGAGAAGATCCATCACCATTTCGCCGGCGCGTTCCCCTGCGAGACCTTTGCCTCGATCAGTGGCAGGCATGCCGGACAGACTCATCGGAGCGATGCCTAAGAATTCGCAGACCATGGCCATGGTGTTGGCAGTGAACTGCCCGCCGCAAGCACCTGCTCCGGGGCAGGCGACTTTTTCGAGTGCGAGGAGGCGTTCGTCACTCATCTTGCCGCTGGCGTGGGAGCCAATGGCTTCGTAAACGTCCTGAATGGTTACGGTGTGACCTTCAAAGTGTCCTGCGGCGATGGAACCGCCGTAGAGAATGAGCCCGGGAATATCGAGCCGGGCGAGCGCCATGACGCCACCGGGAATGGTTTTGTCGCAGCCGACGAGAACGACGAGCGCGTCGAAAAGATTTCCGCGGGTGACAAGTTCGATGGAGTCGGCGATGACTTCTCGGCTGATGAGCGAAGCTTTCATGCCTTCGGTTCCCATGGTGATGCCGTCGGAGATGGAGACGGTGTTGAATTCAAGAGGTGTGCCGCCGGCCTTGCGGATGCCGTCTTTTACGTGCGCAGCGAGTTCTCGGAGATGGTAGTTGCAAGGACCAATTTCGATCCAGGTATTGGCGACACCGATGAGCGGCTTCTTGAAATCTTCATCCTGGAGGCCGCAGGCGCGAAGCATGGACCGCGCACCAGCGCGGTTGGCGCCTTCAATTAAGGCTCTACTACGCAGCTGCTGATTTTCATTGCTCACTTCTGATCCCCCTGCGCAATTTCGCGTGTGCGAAAACGCGCGCCCCCACAAATCAAAGCAGAATTCTAACTTCAAAAAAATCAGGCCATCATCTTCTGGATGATGGCCCGAGTCTCTCGGAACTTCGCCGTTACGCCACCCTCATCCAGATTGGCCGCCGACTGCGACGACCGAACCAATGCGGACAATTTCGCTTACGGCGCATGCGCGAAAATGCGCGCGATTCACCGATGGATGCGTCGTCATGGCGCTGCGAGTCATTTGGTTGCAGTGGTGAAGCCGGGCCGCTGCGGGCAGCACGACTTGCTAGCTCAGGGTTCGCAGAAGCAGCCCCGAAACCAGTTCGCCATGTAAATTAACAAAATAAGGGAAGTGGGTCAATGAGTCCAATTAATAGAAATGAGCCATACGATAACTAGGGCTTATGATGGGATTTCGTTGTCAGACGTCGCGTGATTTGCGGGAACTTTCGCTGGCGCTCACAGGAATGATTGAAGAGTGACGACGCTGGTCGCGACTTTTGCCAAGTCGATGGTGCGAATTCAACCCGTCTCCAGGTAACTCCAGCAAGCCAGCATCCGTCTATCCTCATAAGGCCATCCTTATTCGGACTTTTGGTGAAAAAAATGAAGGCACGAACTCTGGCGATTGGTTTTGCATTGGCGGTGATGACCTTGGTTGCAGCACCGCGAAACTTTAAAGCACAAGGACCGGACACAAATCAGGCGCCAGCGCCGGCTCCTTCCGGACCGCCAGGCGCGCAAGGAACGGACCATCCACAACGCCAGCGACGACCGGGAGTGATGGGAAAAATTTCCGCGATCCAGGCGGACTCGCTCTCGGTTACGCAGCAGGATGGCACTCAGATTCAACTGAAGTTAACCAGCGCGACGGAATTCCGCAAGGAGCGGCAACCAGCCAAGAGC
Source organism: uncultured Acidobacteriota bacterium (assembly GCA_963781385.1). Taxonomy (GTDB): domain Bacteria; phylum Acidobacteriota; class Terriglobia; order Acidiferrales; family UBA7541; genus Acidiferrum. The sequence continues at coordinate 922,695 of CAWAFN010000003.1, forward strand.
AGCGACTTCAAAGTTGGCGACACGGTCGTGGTGCGCACGGATTCAGGCGCGCAGCCGGTGAATGGAGCGCTGGCGGTGATGGTTGCGGCAGTGCCCGCAGAATTTGTTGGGCGCGGAGCGATGGGTGGCGATGGCCGCCCGCGCGGCGCCGGCGGGCCGGGAATGATCGAAGGCACACTGGGGAAGGATTACGTTGTTGGAGAAGTGAAGAGTATCGACGCGCCGAAGCTGACCGTGTTGCGCAGCGACAATGTGACTCAGACGATCGAGCTGAATGAAGAGACTTCGCTGAAGCGTGGCCGCGAAAGCATCACGATGGCGGACATTCAAGCGGGCGATCATATCTTTGCGCGTGGTACAGCGCCGAAAGACGTGTTCGTGCCGACAAACGTAAACGTCATACCGCCGGACATGTGGAAGCGGATGCAGGGGCGGGCGACCGAAGGCGGCGGAGCGCGCGGCAATCCTACCGGCCAAACGCCAGCAACGGGGCAGGAGCCGCCGGAGCGACCGAATTGAGCGGATTTTTCCGCGGATTGATTGTGGTATTTGCGCTGGCGATGATCGGCGCAGTGATTTTCGTGTGTCTGGCAAGCGCGCAAGAGCCGGCATCCGTGTCGCCGTCGGCAACTTCGCGGGGCGTGGGACCCGCGACCACATTTCAGATCACAGGAAGCGTTCGAAATGCGAAGACGTTGCTGCCGGGCGTGGCGGTCACCGCGGCAAATACGCTTACCGGCAAGAAATATTCTGTGGTGACTTCGACCAATGGGACGTTTCAGTTCACCGGACTGCCGCGCGGCCGCTACGTGGTGCGCGTCGAGTTTATGGGATTCGCGACGTTGACGCAGGAAGTTGTATTGAATCCTGAAAATCCCGCGGGAAAAGTGGAAGCAGAACTGATTCTGGCTTCGCGGCAACAGGAGCAGCAGGCAAATACCGAAGCGCAGGCGGCGCGGCGCGGGTTTCAGAGTCTAGCAATGAGCAGCACGCTGGGTGCGCTTGGCCTCGACGGCGGAGCAGGGGCGGCACCAGCGTTGGGAGGGAATTCGCCGGAGGCTTCCGGCTTGCCGATGAGTGGCGTCGCTGCGGATGCACCGACAGAGTCACTGAGCTTCAGCGGGGCGCAGGGTCGAACACAGGATTTTGGGAACGGATCCGAGCAGGATCTGGAAGATCGCGTTCAGGAATTTCGCACGCGCATGCAGAACGAAAGCGGCGGCTCGTTGCAAGGCGGGGGCCAGGGAGGCGGGCCCCCGGGGGCAGGCGGTCCAGGGGGAAGCGGAGGATTTGGCGGGCCGGGGGGCGCTGGTCCCGTGATGATCGGGAGGCTCGGCCGAAATTTCAATTCAAACCAGCCGCACGGGTTTTTGTATTTTCAGGACGACAATGCGGCGTTCGATGCACGGCCGTACTCATTGACTGGTATCACGACGGACAAAGCCGATTACAACCAAGCACGATTCGGCGCGAACATTGGCGGGCCACTGAACATTCCAAAAATATTTAACGGCGGAAACAAGTGGTTTTACTTTTTGGGTTGGAACGGATCGCGAGGCAGCACTCCGTACGATTTCTATTCGACAGTGCCCACATCGGCGGAGCGTGCCGGCGATTTCTCCGGTGCAGCCTACAATAACGGCGCGCCGGTGCAAATATTCAATCCGCAGACCGGGCAGCAATTTCAATTCAATGGCGTGATGAATACGATCGATCCGGCCGACATCAGCTCTGCCGCGAGCAACCTGCTTGCAATATTTTCCGTTGCCGAATATCGCGACGACAGCTTCGGGGCAGAACTTTCATACTGTGACGTCCGGCGAGAGTAGCACAGATGCTGTAAATATCCGGCTGATCCATAACTTGGGTGATAGCACGGCAGCTCCGCGCGGGCGGAGGACGCGGCGGAGGCGGCGGAAACCGACGCCGCAATCAGAACAACCTTAATTTCGGGTTGAACTGGGCTCGTTCGAATACCACCACGATTGGGGCGTTTCCTTCGCTCGACGGCAGCGGCGACACACAAGGACTCAACGCAACCGCTGGCTGGACGTTGGGCCGCGGAAAAATCACGAACAATTTGCGCTTCACGTACAACCACAATCACGTTTCGACGACGAATCTCTATTCCGGAATTATTGACGTGGCAGGGAACGCGGGGATCACCGGAATTTCGACCGACCCTTTCGATTTCGGGTTGCCGGGGATCAGCTTTAACAGTTTCGGCGGTTTGAATGATCCGATGCCGCGCCGCGAACTCGACCAGACGTTTACGATTTCCGATTCGGTTGTGTGGAATCGCGGGAAGCACAACTGGAGATTTGGCGGCGACTACCGGCGCATCCTGCAGAGTTTCCGTTCGGCGCGAAATGCGAACGGTTCGTTTGTTTTCACCGGATTCGCCACCGGGGACTATGCGGGAGGGTCGACGCAGGCCCTGCCGAACACAGGATACGATTTCGCGGACTTCCTGTTGGGATTGCCACAACAGACCAGCTTGCAATCGGGCACAGACTCGTACGATTTTCGCGCGAACTCCTACGACGCCTTTGTGCAGGATGATTGGCGAATGCGAGCCAACCTGACGCTCAATATCGGACTCCGCTACGAATACAATGGGCCGTACACCGAAGCGCACGATCGCATCGTGAACCTCGATGTCGGGCCGGATTTTTCTGGTGCGACGCCAGTGCAGCCTGGGCAGACTGGGCCCGTTTTTGGCACCTATCCGGCGTCGTTGATCCAGCCGGACAGAAATAATTTTGCGCCGCGCCTAGGACTTGCTTGGAGGCCGATGAAACAGACGGTGGTACGGGCCGGGTACGGCATCAACTACAACCTGGCGCAGTACGGAACCGTGATTCAGAATTTTGCGTTTCAACCTCCTTTCGCGATAACACAGACGAATTCGGTCACCGATCCCAGCGACGAGCGAACTTACGCTGGTAAACGGATTCCCCGGTACAGCACCAGGAAGCGTCACCAACAACTACGCAATCGATCCCAATTACAAGCTCGGCTACGTGCAAATCTGGAATGTGGATATGCAGCGTCAACTGCCACACGGGTTTTTGCTGAACGTTGGCTACAACGGAGCGAAGGGCACGCGGCTGGACGTCGAGCGTGCGATCACCACCAACAGTACGCAGCCATTTATCTATGAATCGTCAGCAGGGAATTCTATTTTGCATTCGGCTTCGCTACGCGTGCGAAAGCGCATGTCGTCGGGAATCGGCTTCAGCGGAAGCTACGTTTTTTCAAAATCGATTGACGATGCGTCGTCCATCGGCCTTGGCGGTGTGGTGGTCGCACAGGACGCATTCGATATTGCTGCCGACCGCAGCCTTTCCAGCTTCGATCAAAGGCACAAATTTACGGGAAGCTGGATGTACGATTTGCCATTCGGAGAAAATCACCGGCTAGCATCAAAAGGCGCTCTCTCACACATTCTCGATGGATGGCAATGGAGCGGCAGCGCGACGATTGGATCCGGATTTTATTTCACGCCTCGATTGCTGGGCGGAAGCGTGGACATCAGCCGCGGCGTGAGTGGTTCGCAACGAGCGAATTACGTTCCGGGACAGTCCATTTCGATCAGTAATCCGACCTCCCTAGAGTGGTTCAATACTGCGGCGTTTTGCTCTGCAACGTCGTCGGCATTGTGCGTGAACCCGAATGGCTCTGCCTTCGGCGATGCCGGAAGGAACATCATTGAAGGTCCGGGACAACTTACGCTGAACATGGCCATCAGCAAAACCATTCAGATTAGGGAAACTCGCGCACTAGAATTGAGAGTTCAGGCCGCAAACGTTTTCAATATCGTTCAATTCAGCGGCATCAATACCACGGTGAACTCTTTGGCGTTTGGCGAAGTGACTTCGGCAGCGAGTATGAGGCGCATCGCGCTGGTGGCGCGGTTCAGATTTTAAGGAAGAGGATCGATGGTATTTCGCAAAATCGTGGCGCTGGGTTTGGGTTTGCTGGTGTGCGCTCAGATTCCGTTGTCGGCCGCCGCTCAGCAACCGAGCGCGCAGCAACCGGTACCGGTAATTCACGCAACCACGGAAATTGTTCTGGTGAACGTGGTGGCGCGCGACAAAAAGGGGAACCTGATTAGAGATCTGAAGCGCGAAGACTTCACGGTTTTAGAGGATGGGCAGAAGCAACAAGTCTCGAGCTTCGACTTCGAAAATATTGATGAACTAGCGCTGGCGGGAAAGTCAGGCCCGACGGCGATGGGAACGGATGCTTCTGCTCCGGCTTCTGCGGGCAAACTTACGCCCGGACAGCCGGTGCTGGATGCTCGCGACCGGCGGCTGATTCTCCTGTTCTTTGATTTTTCCGCGATGGAAGCGGATCAGATCGATCGCGCAATTGCTGCTGCGAAGAAATATGTCAATACGACCATGCAATCCGCGGACCTTGTTGCGATCGTATCGATGGCGACGAACATGCACCTGGACCTCGACTTCACGGACGACAAAGCAAAAATTCTAGGGATTCTGAATGCCTATGATTCCGATTCAGGACAAGGATTTGATAACGGAGCAACCGGAAGCTTAGAGGGCGCGGCAGAAACGAGCGGAGCGTTTACGGCGGACGATACGGACTTCAATACCTTCAGCGCGGACCGCAAGCTGCTCGCGCTGCAATCGCTGGTGCAGGCGGTCGGGAAGCTTTCACAGAAAAAAAGTTTGATTTACTTCAGCAACGGAATCACGCAGTCTGGCGTGGACAACCAGTCCACGTTGCGGGCGGCCACCGCTGCCGCGGTTAAATCGAACGTCGCGATTTATCCGATCGACGTTCGCGGGTTACAGGCGCTCCCCGCCGGTGGTGAAGCGCAGAATGCCAGCTTGCACGGACAGTCCGCCTATAGCGGTGCATCGGTATTGAACGATCTGAATAGCAATGCGGCGTCGCAGGAGACACTTTCGACGCTCGCAGCGGACACGGGAGGAAAAGCGTTCTTTGATTCGAACGACTTCAGCGGCGTGTTTTCGCAGGTACAGAAAGATACTTCAGCGTACTACATGCTCGGTTACACGAGTTCGAATCACTTGCGTGACGGCCGGTTTCGGCACATTAAGGTTGTGCTGAATCGTTCGGACGCGAAGCTGGAATATCGCGCAGGCTACTATGCCGGTCGCGACTTCGAACATTCGAACCGTACCGATCGCGAGCAGCAGCTTCAGGATGAGCTCGCGTCGGAAATGCCGGCTACCGACGTGGCCGTGTACGCTGGAACATCGTATTTTCGCCGTGACGACTCGCACTATTACCTATCCGTTTCTCTGGTTGTGCCCGGTTCGCAAATCCCGTTCGTCCAGGAAAAAGATAAAGACAGTGCGGCGATCGATATTGCTGGTCTTGTTCTGGAGAGCAGCAAATATCCAGTGGGACGACTGCGGGATTCGGTGAAGCTCACCGTAGATACCACGCAGCAAGTGCGCCGCAAAAATGTGCAGTACAACACCAGTTTTATTCTTGCGCCCGGTGCGTATCATTTGAAGTTTGTAGTGCGCGAAAATCGTACTGGGAGAATGGGCACGTTTGAAACGGATGTGCAGATTCCGGATTTGCGTAAAGTTCCGCTGCGCAGCAGTTCGGTGGTGCTCAGCAGTTTGCGTGTGCCGGCGACGGGAAAAAACAAATCGTCAAATCCACTGGTGGGAGATCAAACGGAACTTGTTCCGAACGTGACGCACGTGTTTACGCAAGACCAGCACCTCTACTTGCAATTTGAAGTGTATGACGCGGCGAAGGGGAAGGCTCCGCAAACGGCCCCGATGAAAGACTCAGGCTCCCAGGGAAGTCAAGCTGCTCCAGGAGCCGCCGCACCGCCCGTGAAACCCGGCGAATCGATTCGCGTGCTCACGAGCGTTGAGTTTCTGCAGAACGATGTGAAAGTGTACGAATCGAAGCCGATTGTCGCAACGGAAGTGTCTGTGCCGCAGCGCAAAGCGGTGGTGTTTCAGTTGGATTTGCCGCTGCAGACGCTGAAGCCAGGGTATTACACCTGCCAGGTGAATATTATTGATGACGTGTCGGGGAACTACGCGTTTCCTCGGTGGGCGATGCTGATTAAGGACGCAAGCCCCGCTCCGGCCACAGCGCCTTCGCAGCCCGCGACAGCTTCCACGCCTGCGACTGCGCCGACGAGATAGCCCGTCGCTATCAGCGTTTCGCGTCACAGTAATTCAACGATTGCTTGACCGCTAGAAATTCCGGCGTAGTACTCGAATTCCTGACTTCTGGAGCTAGGTTGCGTTAGCGAAGCGGCTCACGTATTATGAATATGCGGGGTGGAGCAGCCTGGTAGCTCGTCGGGCTCATAACCCGAAGGTCGTCAGTTCAAATCTGACCCCCGCAACCAAAGGCGCTCAATCTAACTGATTGAGCGCCTTCGACTTTTCCACCGAAGAGCTGTTTCTTCCTTCCAGATTCGACCTCCACTGCTAACAAATTGCTAACAATCGGAAGCACCTAATCCACGCGGTTCGCGAATGCTCAAGCGCCCAATGTCTTCGAAACGCGATTCGGCACATTAATTCCGGACTCGTCGACTTCTGATGAAATCCATTCCGGCTGTTACTCCGTTGAAACTGGCACTATTCTTATTGCACTGTCACTGCGACTTTGCCCTCCAAAAGATTCCCGCGATGACACTCGAACAAAGATATGAAAGCTAATCAAGCTAATCTTGGTGCATAACCTGAAGATCGTCAGTTCAAATCTGCCCCGCAACCAATTCGATGTAAAAACAAAGGGCTTGCTGAATTCCACGGCAAGCCTTTGTGCTTTGCGATTTGTCCGAATTCGGTCCGGATTCTCTAAGCAGACCTGTCGTGGAACTTCGCGAGTTTTTTCCGCGCGGCGAGTTGCAAGTCCGCGTCTTCGGCGAATACGACGATGTTTCTGTCGCAAGAAGCGAATCGATTCGGATCAGACTGAACGACTCTCACGTTGTAGTCGGCTTCGTTAGGTCTTCGTATTCGGGGAGAATTGTTTCAGAGAGTCGAACAGCTCGGCACGCATCGCCTACGGCCGTAGCAAAATCCGAGGTGTTCTCATGCCACGTGTTTAGGACATAGGTGCGATTGCCCTCTTGGACCTCATGGTTGATGCACTTAAAGAGATGCCAGTCAGACTGGACCCACGTACGGAAATAGCGAGCGAACTGCCTGCTACACCTCACGAATCAATGTGACCTCCGTCACTGCGGCGTTTGCAGCATGGAGACATAAACATACTGCTGAATACAAACTCAGGCGGCATCCATACCTTCAATTTTGCAGAAAGGAGACGCCAATTGACGAACTATGGAGAAGCAACGATTCGCGAGATTTGCTGGAACAAGTGGCGCGGCTATATCGACGGCGTGGGCGTGATTGAATTTGTAAATACTTCGGAAGAGACGGCAAAACATGCGGCCAACCGTTGGTGGGCTGCACTGCACGCACAACCTTGGGAAAGTCAATCAGCCCTCCGCAATGTGAGTTTGCAGCCAAGTTCCGAAAGCCCAGCACTTGCCTTTTCCGAGAACGAGTTCGATACCATCACGGTATGCATCGCGTAATCAGTTTAACGGCCGACTCACTTCCTTCTGAGAACCGAGTCACAAGAATTTTGTTCTCAATCGTTCTCAGTTTGACGACGGCGGGAAAAGCCCGCCTGTTACTCCGTTCAAACGGGCATTATTCCTATTGCAGGGTTACCGCGAGCTTGCCCTGAGCGCGTCCACGCATGCGACTATCTCTGGGCACACTTTATATAGATGACGAGCCTTCGAATGCGCTCCACCACTTCCGCTTCATGGATATGTTCTTTCGCTGCAAAATCCGATCCCCACACGGGCATCTCGGCGGGACCGTGCGCAGGCAGGGTAACGCCATTCCTCAACACCTTGCTCACATAGGCTTCCGGAAATTTTCCTTCGTGCCGACGCGATAGCTTGGTCAGGTCGGGGGGCCAGTTCCTCGAAGATTGCCGCCGTGGCAGACCACGCAATGCCGTGCATAGAGTTCAGCCCCGCTGGGTACATCGGGAGTTGTTTTCGGCGGCAAATCCTGCGCCGGCAAAAGCAAGACAAACGACCCAACCAGAGCGCTCCACTAACACAATACAAACCTTGTGGAGACCGAGCATCACAGACCTTTCCGACATCTAGTGAATTGCCGCTCTCTTCGTGGTACGTTCGGTTTCCCGAGGGCCACGAAGGGCAGACTGAATTCCGCGAGCGAGGCACCCGCCTGAAAGCGGAACAGGTTGTACGCGACGCATCGCAAAGAAATTCTCCATTCCTGTCCGGTGTGGCGTCTCGGTCAACTGGCCTCATTTCTCCTGAATCGATTCGAGGTATTCACAAAGATTTTTGACGCGTTGGCGCACCGCCGCTTCGTTGTAGTGATCGAGTTCCCGGAAGATAGGCCCCCAGACGGGCATCTCGACGGTGCCGTGCGCACGCGAGCCAAGTCCGAATAGAAGAACGGTAGAAACGTACTTTTCGGGAAAAGTCCCGCCGTGGCGCTTAGCAAGCGTTGTCAGGTCCGGCGGCAGCGCGCGAAAGAAGGCCGTGACGGGACCGCGGCCCTTGCCGTTCTCTCCGTGACACGCAGCGCAATGTTCCTTGAACATCTGGTGGCCCGAGGGAACATAGCCAGGCGGCAATTGCACGGGTCCATCGTGTCGGATGGCCGCCGTGGTTCCGAGATTTAGGCATGCTGCCACCCCTACACCCAGCAAGAATACGAGCATAAATAAAGCACGCTTCAGCATTTGGAACCCCTTCAAACTGCGCGTCCCTCATGTAACTCCCACTCGATGGACACCGGCTGTGCGTTGCGTCACAAGCGCGGCTGCTCGGTGTCACAGAAGAACACAGGGCCAGTTTGTTAAATGGAGACATCACGAGCGCAGATCATGGCTTGGCTTGGTTTTTGACGATTTGCGGTAGTGAAGTATGGATCGACGGTAGGGAGCGGTGATTTGGCTGAAAGAGGAGAAGCGGCGATGAAGACAAACGTGGAATTGCAAGCAGCTGTAATGGAAGAACTCACGTGGGAACCGAGCGTGGATGCCGCGGGAATCGGAGTAGCCGCGGAAGACGGAATCGTGACGCTGAGCGGCGAAGCAAAAAGTCTCCCGGAAAAGTGGACAGCGGTGAAGGCCGCGCAACGCGTGAGCGGCGTGCGAGCTGTCACTGACCACATTGTGGTGATGCTGCCCGGTGACCATCGACACAGCGATCCAGACATTGCGCGCATGGCTGCCAACGCGATGGACTGGAACGTTTCGATCCCGCGCAACCGCGTAAAAGTTTTGGTAAAAGACGGTTTCATCACCCTTGATGGCACAGTGGATTTTTTCTATCAGAGAGGCGCTGCCGAAAATGGCGTGCGATATCTGACAGGGGTGCGAGGTGTGTACAACCATCTCACGGTGGAACCCGTGGTAATCGCTACCGATGTAAAGCACGGGATTGAAAGAGCGTTGGAACGCGCGGTCGAGAAAGACGCGAAAGAGATCACGGTCGAAGTGCGGGGCCACAAAGTAATCCTACATGGCAAGGTCAGGACATGGATGGAGCGGGAAGAAGCCGAACGCGCTGCGTGGGCAGCGCCGGGTGTATCTGACGTGCAGAGCGACATCAAGATCGCTGCCTGAAAGGGGGGGAACTGGAGGAGGCGCAGGGGTGACAACGTTTTGCGTTTCATCCAATGTAGGTCGAACGCCCAGAAAGAAGGGGTCGCAAAGGAAAGAGGAACAATATGCGCGTGTTAATCGCGATGAATGCCACGGTAGAAGGAAATGCACTCGTTTCCGAAGCGGCGTCGCGACCGTGGCCCGTACATACCAGGTTTTTGTTGCTGCACCTTGTTGATCCCTTCGCGTTCAGCCGGCGACCACTGTCGCTCGAACGGGCGAAAGACGAAGCATGGAAAGAACTGGAGAAAGCGGCAAAAAACATTACAGAGGGCCGGCTGGCCGACGGATGTAAATGTCAAAACAGGTCGCGCACGTGAAGATGTCGCAAAGATTGCCACAACCTGGAAGGCGGACCTGATTTTGGTCGGCACGCACGGCGGAGGAGCTTTGCAGCGGGCTTTGTTGGGAAGCACGGCTAGGACCGTGCTGCGTCAGGCGCATTGTTCGGTGGAAATCGTTCGTCCCTTAAAAAGACTAAAAAAGAACATGGGCGCGCAGGCGACGAGAATATTGCTGGCGACGGACGGTTCCGAGCTTTCCGCAGCGGCCATCCGCGCCGAGGCTTCGCGAGCGTGGCCCAACGGCAGCACCGCGCGAGTCATTTCCATTCCGGAGCCGTTTTTGGCGCTGAACCACCGTTTGAACACCTCCGCCCTAAAAGACGCGCGGAAATACGCCGACGCCGGAGCCGATGCGCTCTTTAACGCCGATCTCAAAGCGACGGCGCAGGTCCCCTTTCCTGATAGCAGCAACGGGCGAGAAATCGTGAAGGAGGCGGAACGCTGGCACGCGGATCTTATCGTTATGGGATCACACGGCCGGCGAGGTTTTGATCGATGGCACATGGGCAGCGTGTCCGAATATGTAGCTTTGCACGCGCCCTGTTCGGTCGAAGTGATTCGGATGCATGTAGTTCCGAATAAGACGGCAAAGGAAATTCCAAGAAAGGCGGCAAGGGATGAAAATTATAGACATCATGATGGGCACACCGTATCACTGTAGCCCGGAAACAAATCTGGGTTCCGCGACCGAACTCATGTGGGTCGGAAACTGCGGTTTCCTGCCAGTCGTCGGTGCGGGCAGTAAAGTTGTCGGCGTTATCACCGACCGCGACATTTGTGTTGCTCTCGGCACGCGCAATCGAGCGGCGGGCGAGGTAACGGTGGCGGAAGTCATGACGGGAAAGATGTACTCGTGCGCGCCGGAGGACGAGGTTGCCTCCGCTTTGGAGATGATGCGGGCTGGACATGTGCGCCGTCTTCCGGTGATTACAAAAGCCGGCGCCCTCGTCGGAGTTATTTCCATCGATGACGCGATCATACACGCGGAGAACGCAGGACTCGTCGGAGCATCGCAGGTATCGACAGCAGACATCGTAAAAACGTTGCAAGGAATCAACGAACGACAATTACCTTTGGCGAGAGCGCAGGTGGCTGCCTGAGCAGCGACCCGAAAAAAACGAGGCACAGCAGTGTTACCAGAGCTCTTTTTGGAGCGATCGGTACTGCTGCGTCTTGCGTGTCTCTGCAGGAAGTGACCTGAGTCACTTGCTCGATTCGTTCGCGAGTGCGATGGTGAAGGAGGCGGCCAAACATACCTTACACCACGGAATATCATCGCGAGATATAGGTTTCAGTAGTCCGGCAACTCTACACGGCGCGTTTGTCTTGAGCGCTAATCGGCAAGCGAAAGACTACTCTTCCGAAAAAGGATGGTGTTGAAATCCATGAATTCTCTGCGACAAGACACGTCCGACGACGGCGAAACAGATCCGTATATCATCCGATTGCGACTCCGGGACATGAGCCAGCTTTTCAATTCCATGGATCCTTCTCCGTTCATTGAAAAAGATCTCGACGACGACGCGGAAGAATTTGTCGTAAGCTGGGCTCAGGAATTTCCGTCCAATGCGCCTATAAAATTGCGCATCTATCTGGATCAGTGGCCGTCCGAGGATCCGAAGTCGCTGATCACCACGGCGGTTCACAATCACTTCGCATATCGCGCGAAAATCACGAATTTGGAATTCAAGCGACTCCTGAAACAAGGTCGCACCAGTCTTTTCATTGGGCTGCTGTTTCTGACGGTCTGCTTGCTTCTGAGCCGGGCATTGTTAGGTCGGGAGACGGGAACGTGGGCGGCCATCATTCGGGAAAGCCTAACGATTGCCGGATGGGTCGCGATGTGGCGCCCAATGCAAATCTATCTCTACGATTGGTGGCCTCTGCTGCGTTTGGGAAAGGTATTTCAAGGGCTCAGCCACGTGCCAATGGAATTTGTGCAAAAGGGGACCTAGGCATTCCAGCGATAGCGCGGCACATTTCTCATTTCCGCGTTCGCTGAAGGACGTTGGCGCGGAGAATATTGTGTCCGGTGGTCGGGGCGGAGATATCGGAACTCTCTGTTTGCGGATGGCCCGCGAGTTGCCTGACATCAGGCGGAGATGCGAAAGGCTACTTCAGCTTGCCAGACTGGCTTCGAGAGATTGCACCTGCGGCTCCATGAATACGGGACAAAAGAGAGAGAGTGTAACGAGACAATTTGCCTTCGCTTTTTCGAATGTTCGTTTGGCGCGTTCGGGATCGCCGTCTGGAGGGATAATCCCCAGATCGGCATGTCTTCCGAACCATGAGAAGCGAAACTCCTGCCAAAAGTCAGCACAGCACCAACATATCCGGCAGGGAATTTATTCTCATGTCGTCTTGAGAGCGTTGTTAAATCAGGCGGCGTCGTCCGCAGTGCAAACGCGGCAGGTCCGTCGCCGTTGGCAGTTTTTCCATGGCACGAAGCGCAATACTTTAGAAACGTCTCCGAGCCAGCGGCAGAGTTGGGTGGCTTCGGAGCCTTTCCACGTTTGTTCTTATTCTGCGGCCCGGGTACTCCAAGAGCTGTAACCAATGCTGCAGCCAGAAGAATCATTTTGGTCCCGCACAACATGTGTTCTTTCGCTCTGACGGGCCCGCAGTTGAGGTACCGCTAATGCACTGCAGCCGATACTACCACGTCTATTTGCTCACGCTTTCACGGGATTCAGTTCGACGATTTCAATGGACACCAGTAAACGTAAACTGGTCGAGCGATTGGGGTCTCTTATTGAAAGACTTTTTCTTTCTGTCTGGATTCGGAATCTGCCTCCAACAATTCGGCCACAAATGGGAACGCCTCCTCCACACGTTTCGCGTATTTCTGGCCGTCTGCGGTTAGGGAGTGGGTGTAGATCTCAATTGTTGTGCTAGCCGATGCGTGGCCTAGCCGTTGCTGCGCGTGCTTGACCGGCGCGCCACTCTCGCCAAGCAGCGATGAATACAAGTGCCTCAGTCCATGAAGCCCGAATTCTCTTACTTCTGCCGCGCCCTGTGCTCGCTTCAGAACGTCGTAAATCGAGTCCGGATCGAGTGGACGCCCGATGGTGTCCTGAAAGACGAATGCGTGTTTGGTTTCTCGCTGCATTGCATTCAGAGTCTTAAGGATTAATATGAGCTTTGGTGGAACCTCTACCATGCGACGAGCCTTTTTGGACTTCGGCGAGACGAGCGCCAGTCCCGTGCCGGCGATCTGTTCGACGTTCAAAAATCTTCCCTCGCTCAGAAGGCTTTTCTTGATCCGCTGGAGAGTTTTCTCGACTCGCAATGTGCCGTTCGCGAGATCAACGTTTTCCCATCTAAGGCCGAGCAACTCCGCGCGCCGCAATCCAGTGACTGCGCCGGTAGCCAGCAGGGCTTGGTAGACGGGCGATAACTTCCCGAATGTAAGTACAACGTCGCGTGTCGGCGGCATATAACGTTCCGTACCATGAACCGGAATCTTGATTCGTTGCGCTGGATTTGCCGCGATTGCTTCAGAGTCGAGCGCATCGTTGAACATGACCTGCAATATCAAGACGACGTTCTTGATGAACTTTCCGCTCAAACCTTGAGCGAAGAGGGAATCGCGCAATTCGCAGATATCCCGGCGCGTGACGCATGAGAGTTCCCATTCTCCGAACTTCGGTTCGATCCGAGATTTCAGGGCAGAGCGGTAAGATAACCACGTCGAAGGCTTTACCTGTGACTTTCTTGCTTCCAGCCAACGTTCCGAAAACGTCTTGAAAAGCACCGGCCGAATTTCGCGATATTTGTTTTCAGATATCTCGCTCAAATGGCCATTCAGCGCATCGCGCGCTGCGGTCTTGGTAGGGAAGCCGCGTTGCCATGTATCGACTCGAGAAAATCGCACAGGTTCTTGATGCGCTGCAGCACTGCAGCTTCATTGTAGTTTTCGGTGTACTGGAAGATAGGTCCCCACACCGGCATCTCGGACGAACCGTGAGCCGAATAACCTGGACCGAAGCGAAGGATGTTGATGACGTATTCCCTGGGAAAGTTTCCGCCGTGCACTCGAGCGAGTGTCGTCAGATTCGGCGGCGGTTTGCGGAGCGACGCCGCGGCGGGACCGCGGCCTTTGCCGCCGGAGCCGTGGCACGCCGCACAATATTCTCTATACATTTGGCGACCGGACGGAACATATGCGGGCGGAAACTGGACCTTGCCATCCTCTGGAGTGGATGTTGCTGCGGACGGATTCGACTGGGGGTTCCCGGTGCCCGCGACGCAGATCATAAGGAGAAACGCGAGGATCAGAGTGATGCGCGTGATCATCTCGGGCTCCTTTCCAACTCGTCTGGTTTTTTTGACTCTCAATCAACGAGCCAAGAGTTCTTCAGCAGGGCGTACCAAAGGTTCCATAAGGACGGGGCAGGTCAACGAGCGCGCGATCAAGCAGCCTTCATGCGCTTTTTCGAGAATCCGTTTCCCGCGTTCCAGCTCGTCGTGATAGGCGGTCATAAGCGCAGGCCGCAGCGTAATTTCGGTGAACTGTAGCTTTCCTTCCACTTTTCCGAGCTTTCCTTCGACGCACAAGTGAAGACTCACGAATTCCAGCTTCGACGCGGCGGCGATCGCGTAAAACGTCACGATGAAACACGACGCGACGGCGGCCGCGAGAAAATGTTCGGGAGTCCAAAATCCAGTTTCCCCCTTGAATTCTGGAGGCGCCGAGAAGTGGATGGGTGGATGGATCTCCTTGGCCGATACGACTCCGTTCCTACCGGCCTCCCATTTTGCGGTGACATGATATGCATGAATTTCATTCATTTGCGTAACTCCCATGCGAAAGTCATTGTGCAACTGCAGGATAGCTCGCGTTCGGCTTGACGGTCCGTGCGAGCCGGCACCGACACGGTGACGCCCGTCACGCCCGTGACCGCCCGTCACCGCCCGTCACCGCCGTTTCCGCCTATTGCTTGAGTGCAGTTTTTCGCTGCAGCAAGTACTTTTCCAGTTCAACGGCACAAAAGATCACGGCGGCGAAAGCGACTGTGGCCGCCAGGTCAACGGGAGACAAAGCCGTGATTCTGAAAACATGTCGCAAGCCCGCAACATAGAGCAGTGCAAGCTGAAGCACGATGGTGAGGCACACGGCAGCAAGCAAGGGCTTGTTTGAAAACAAGCCAGCCCTAAAGAGCGAATGACGTTCGGAACGGATCGCTAGGATGTGCGCCATCTGGGAGAAAGTCAGTGTCGTGAAGATCATGGTTTGCCAATTGGGATCGTTCGCCTTCCAGTACCAATAGCCGATTCCGAGCGAAAGTAGACTCATCAGCAGCCCGACCCACGCGACGTGACGTCCCATGCCGCGTGCGAAGATACTTTCTAACGTAGGATACGGTGGGCGCTGCATCGTATCGGATTCGGACGGTTCCGCAGTCAGCGCGAGTGCTGGTAGTCCGTCGGTCACTAAATTCATCCAAAGGATCTGCAACGGAAGCAGCGCAAGGGGCATGCCGAAAAACGGAGCCACTAGCATGACCCAGATCTCCGCGGTGTTCGTAGCAAGGATGTATTTGATGAATTTGCGGATATTGTCGTAGATGACTCGGCCTTCCTCGACTGCGGCGACGATAGTGGCGAAATTATCGTCCAGCAGGACCACGTCAGCTGCGGCCTTGGCCACATCGGTTCCGCTCACTCCCATTGCGACGCCGATGTCCGCTTTCTTGAGAGCGGGTGCATCGTTCACTCCATCGCCAGTCATGGCGACGATATGTCCGCTGTGTTGAAGGCTCTCGACGATTCTAAGTTTGTGTTCCGGGGAAACTCTCGCATACAGCGGCACGCTCTCCGACCGACGCTGTAGGTCGGCGGGAGTTAACTGGTCGATTTCGGGTCCCGTTACAAAGGGTCCCGTCTTCATAATTCCAAGCTTTGCGGCGATGTACCGCGCCGTCAGAGGATGGTCGCCCGTTATCATGACGGGCCGAATTCCCGCTTTCTTGCAAACGGAAATGGCATCGGCTACTTCGATTCTCGGCGGGTCCAGGATGCCCATCATTCCGAGAAAGACAAGTTTGTTCTCCACGCCTTGGCCGTCCAGGTCTTCCGGAAACGAATTCAAGAAACGAAACGCCACCCCGAGGATGCGCATGCCATTTGCGGCGAGCTCGTTGTTTGCGGCCAGGAATTGTCGACTGCGTCCTTCCTGCAATTCTTCCACCTTTCCACTGACCCAGACTTTGTCGCACAGTGGAATGAGCGCCTCGACACTCCCTTTTGTGAAGGCCACGAAGGCCGGGGTGCCGCCATTCATTGCGGAACGTACCACCACGGGCAATAAGGAAAGATCGAACGGAATTCTCTGGACCGTAGTCATCCGCTTTCGTTCGGAAGAGAACGACACTTCTCCGGCCCGGGGCAAGACTTGTTCCAGAGCGTTCTTTTCCACGCCAAACAGCCGAGCAGCGACGAGCAGCGCCGCCTCCGTCGGGTCACCAATAGCGACGTTGCCGTTTGGGACGTTTGGGTCGGCTTGCATCACGGCGTCGTTGCAAAGCGCGGCGCCCGAGAGCAAAAGTCCTAGTCCGGAGTCCGATGGCTCCGCGCCTCTCAAGATTTTTTCGTGGTTGTGAAGTTTGTCGATTTGTATCGTGCGGTCCGGAAGTTCGAGGACGGTCACGGTCATCCGGTTTTCGGTAAGCGTGCCGGTCTTATCCGAGCAGATCACATTCACCGAGCCGAGCGCTTCGACCGCGGACAATTTGCGAATGAGCGCTTTTCGCTTGAGCATTCGTTGCGCCCCGAGAGTCAGAGCGATGGTCACCACGGCAGGCAGGCCCTCCGGTACGGCGGCCACGCCTAGACTCACAGCGGCCAAGAACATGAGTTCGAGGTCTTCGCCGCGCAGCAGGCCGAGGACAAAAATCAGAGTCACAAGCGCGAGGGCGGCGGCCGCAAGCATCTTGGCGAGCTGATTGAGGCGGCGCTGCAACGGCGTAGGCGCGCGATCGACGGCGTGGATGAGCCGAGCAATTCGTCCCAACTCGGTGTACATTCCCGTTTCGGTAACCACGGCCTCGGCGTGCCCGTTGATCACGAACGTTCCCATGAAGATCATGTTCCGGCGATCCCCGATGGCGAGTTCGGACCCCGGCAGCGCGTGGTCCGTTTTGCGGACAGGTAGTGATTCGCCGGTGAGGGAAGCCTCTTGGGTTTGAAGGTTCGTGCTCTCCAGAATGCGGCAGTCTGCCGGCACGAAGTCCCCCGCTTCCACCAGGACGATGTCGCCGGGGACCACGAGGAGGCGGGAATCTCCGAGCGCGCGCGTCGCGTCGCACCCGAACGTGAGGGACAGCCAGTTTCTTCAAGGCGACGAGCGCTTTTTCCGCGCGATATTCCTGCGCAAATCCGAGCAGCACGTTGAGGGCAACGATGGCGCCAATTGCGATGCTGTCGCTGTAGTCTCCGAGAAATATGGAAACGGCGGCGGCCGCAAGGAGGACAAGCATCATGAGGGAGGTCAACTGCTCCCAAACGATCAGCCACGCGCTCTTGAGCCCGCGTCCTTCCAGTTCGTTGCTTCCGTAGGTGGAAAGTCTTTCTGCGGACTCCTGGGTGGTCAGGCCTACGGATGCGTCGGTCTTGAGTACTTCAAGGACGACGTTCGCTTCCAGTTCATACCACTTGAGCGCGGTGCGAGGGGACCTGGCTCCTGGCTCAAAAGCGAACCGCGGCGGGAGAAACGCATGGAGTATCGCGAGTAGGTGTGTTGGACATGAAGCTGATGTCCCACAGACGAATCCGATTTGTAGGGCCGTCCCGAACGAGTCTAGCTTGCTTCCACTGCGGCGGGCCATCCGGTGACACACGTTACCTGTTTTCGTGACGTGCATCACAGCTTCAATCGAGCTCAAGGAGTATCGGTGATTTAGAAGCGGGTGCTTACGGCCCGACATTGAGGAGGCCACATGAGAGTCGTCCTCGCACTCAACGGGATTTCGCCCTGCGGCGAAGTGGTGAAAGCGGCCGCGGCCAGGCCGTGGCCTTCTGGTTCGTCTTTTTGTCTTCTGAACGTGCTGGACCCGTATCCTTTCGTTCGGGCCCCGTTGCTGCTGGAGCGGGCCAAAGCTCATGTCCGCGAGAATTTGGAGAGACAGGCCGGTCGTTTGCTGAATGTCGGAGGGACCGTGACGACCGAGATCGTCTGGGCAGTCCCCGCCGGGGGATCAATGCTTTTGCCAGAGATTGGCAGGCTGATTTGGTCATGGTTGGCTCAAACGAACTCCGGGACTGGGAGCGTTTAGTGCTTGGAAGCACGGCGCGTTCGGTCCTCCGGCACGCACCGTGCTCTGTTGAGATCGTGCGTCCGGTGCGAGAACGCACGAACGCGGAAGCAAGCCAGGCATGAAGAAGATTCTCGCAGCGACAGACGGGTCGGAATATTCGACGGCCGCTCTGCGCTCGATCGCTGAGCGTCCCTGGCCGGCCGGCAGCGAGGCGAGGATCATCAGCGTCCCGGAATTTCTTCCGTTGAAGGAGTTTTCCTATCTCAATGCGCGAGAGGTTAGCGATTTGGGAGCAGCTTCCGAAGAGGAAGCCGCAATGTGCGCAGCCAAGGGCGTCGAAATTCTGGCGGTCTCAACGTTAAAGGTGTCCGCGAACGTGCCGATCGTAAGAGACCGGGTTTTTCAAGTGATTTTGGACGAAGCCGAAAAGTGGAAAGTGGATGTGATCGTACTCGGTTCCCATGGGCGCAGCGGATTTGACAGAATGGTGATGGAAGCGTTTCGGAAGCAGTGGCGCTCCACGCGAAGTGCTCAGTCGAAGTGATCCGGCGCCAGCATGCCTGCAAAGCTGTTAGGTTTTCAGCAAAGACTAGTTAGCCGGCCCTGGCGGCAAACTGCGCTTCGATGGAGCGTTAAACGTTTACGAGATTCTCTAAGGCGCCCTCGCGCGCCCGGCTTTTGACTTGGCCGCGGGCCAACCCGCTGAATCCTCCATGCAGGGCATCCGAACGTGAGCGACTGAAGTACAAGAGCTAGAAGCTTAGATCTGGGCTTTCTGTGGCGGGTACCGCCACGGTCAGTCCGAGCGACGCTTCGAAATAGTGATTTGCGTAAATCTGTTTCGAGGCGATGAGGGTTACATTTACCTTCGGTTCCGGTAGATGCTTACGTGGGTTACAGAATCACGGGTTTCAGTCCGAATTTCTCTTTCGACCAGTAGAGGAAATCCTCCAAATGTTTCTTGGGATAGTCGCTCAGATATTCATAAAACGCTGGGTCGTAGTCGAAAATATAGGCTGAAGCTTTCAAGATAGCGTCGAACTGTTGGGCCACGCGAAGAGGTTGCTTTTTGTTACTGTATTCGCGGAGCTGCGCGTTACCTCCCGCGAGATACCGTTCGACGTATCGCAGCAAGGCGGTTCGTGCGAGTTCGGTCGCTTTCTGCTCGGCGTCCGCAGAGGACCAGTCGATCTCCTTCTGGACCTGCAGGATCACGCTGCTGGGCAACTTCACACCACAGTCTCCGACTTTGCAGTTCCTGAGGTCGGCCAAATCGTTCTTGTCAATCGTGAGTTGTCGGAGATCTTCCGCTTTCGGGGGATCACTGAATTTCTTCACTTCTGGAATGGCAGCGCCTTCTTGTACGATTCGATATCGCGAAAGCGGTCGACGAAGAAATCTGCCGGGACACGCACAAGCACGATTCCAAATACCGCGACTTCCTGCTTTTCCGACAACAGGATTTTCGCGACGGGCTTTCCCTTTCGCAGATCGTCGACGCTCTGGTCGGTGAATTGCAACTGTTGTCGCAGGAATGTTTGCAACTGAGGAGAAGGGGCTTGTGCGCGAAGCGATTCGAGGGCCAGTACTGAAATCAAAAGCAATGCGCCGTACTGCAATTGCAGGGCTTTGTGCGAGCGCTTTTTCTTCATGTTGAACAAGGCGCCAGCAAGCCGGCCATGTTGCAGTCGGCTGCCTATCTTGCAAGACAAGCCTTGTCTCGGCAAACTCTCAGCCAACCGCCGAGGCCGCCGACCTTCGCGAGAACCTGTGCCGCCTCGCCTTTCACAAATTCAACTTTAACGCCTTGCTCAGGACTCGACTAGTTACCGGACAACGACTACCGAACAGTGCGCGTGAACCGCGACACTTTCAGCGACGCTTCCCATAAGAAAGCGATCCAGACCGTGCCGACCGTGCGATCCAAGAAAGATAAGGTCCGCCTGCCAGGTCATGGCGGTGTCGAGGATGACGGACCTAGGGTCTCCCGAAGGGTTTGAGTCCTGGGCGAGGACTGTCAAACCGGCTTGCGTCAGCACCTTTCGAGCGCCCTCGGAGGCAGCGACTGCCCGAGCGCGGGCGGCCGTCACGAGTTCATCGAGAAGACTTGCCGGATAAATGGCAGCGAGGGAGGAGACTTCCACCGGGATGGGCAGTGGTACCAGCTCCTCCACACTCAGAATCTTGAAAACTGTGCCAACGGGCCACGGCATTGAGGCAACCGCGCGCTCAGCCGCGACGGAATACTCGCTGCCGTCTGTTGCCAACAAGATTTTCATCGAATGAGAACAAGGAACCGGGCCTCCCGCAGGATAACGCACGATTTCGACCGAACAGCTTGCTGTTCTTAGGATGCCTTGGGCCACGCTGCCGAGAAAGAACCGGCCAACGGCGCTGTGTCCGTGCGACCCGGCAACGATCAAATCCGCGCCCCAGTCCTTGGCGTAAGTGGAAATAACCCTGCGCGGAGACCCCATGAGTACCTGCGTCGTGGCGGTCTGCTTTGCGCCGAGAAGCTTCGCCGCCCCCGCCTTGACCAGTTGCTCGCATTCGCGTTTTGCATCCGCGACGAGAGCAGGCAGCTCCGAAAAACGACCAACCTCGACCGCGCTGACGATGCAGAAAGCGGTATTCGAAGGCCAAGGGCGTGCAGCAAGTTCCTCAAGAACACGTTGCGAAGCCGGCGAAGAGTCGATGGCGATCAGGACTTTCATTTGGGATCTCCGATTGGTTGCGCCACTAGGGGCTCCATTCGTTTGAAGGCTCGTGGCAGGTTGAGAGTGACGACCTCTGGCTCGTGCGACAGTGACGCGGGTCACATTTAGGGGTGGCCAAAATCACGGCAAACTGCAGGTGCTATCGGCAAACTGTGCTCTGGAGGACTCGTATGGAGATCACTCTTCCGGTCAGCAAAAGAATTGCTCTTAAGAATATTCTGTTCCTGACAGATTTCTCGGAGGCGTCAGGGACGGCCCTTCCATATGCGACGACGATGGCGCGCGCCTACGACTCAAACGTGACTGCGCTGCACGTTGTGGTTCCCTCCGTTTACACATACATGGCCGGGCAAATGTCTGCCAGCGTGTTGGACGCCGAGGACGACGCTGCCAAGACGAAATGGGAAGGGTTCAAGCTGAGCTCGCCGGGCTTCCGAACGAAGCGATCATCCGAAGAGGCACAGCTGTTGGCCATCGTTCACGAAGTTCTTGCACGAGCGGGAAGTCGACTTGATCGTTCTCGGGACTCACGGACGCACCGGATTGAAGAAAGTGATGTTCGGTTCAACTGCAGAGGAAGTGTTCCGCCGGACGACTGTCCCGGTGCTCACGGTTGGACCGGCCGTGCGGAGGCCTGTCCACAACGGCGCACAATTTCGGTGCGTGCTTTTTGCTACCGATTTCAATTCCGTTTCGAGCGTCGCGGCTTCATATGCGATGTCTCTGGCACAGGAAAACCAATCCAGACTGGTTCTTCTGCACGTGCTGCCAACGCCGAAATTGGGAAAAAGCAACAGACCCGTCGACCTCTCGGTAGCTGAAGTTTTGCACCGACTGCAGGATGTGCTGCCTCGAGATGCGGAACTGTGGTGCCGGCCGGAACCGGTTGTGGAACATGGAAAACCAAGCGCTCAGATTCTTGCTACTGCCGAACGGCGTGGAGCGGACTTGATCGTTTTGGGAGTCCGCGGAATGGACAGACTCGCTAAGTTAACCGCTCGGACTGACCGGGCCATCGCGTATGAGGTCATTGCGCACGCGTCTTGCCCGGTGCTTACGCTTCGCGGTTAGAAACTATTCTGCCCCAGCGGTCGAAGTTCTAGCAGGCAAAAAGGGGTTAGACTCAATTATTTTCAGTACAGTCTTGACCGGAACGAGCAGGAAGCCAGCCTTCCTCTTACGCGAGCGCAGGTTTCACATGATCACCATCCTCGGTGCAGGCGGCGTTATTGGCAATGAAGTGGTTAAACTCCTCTCGGTTCAGAAGCTGCCGTTCAGACTCGTAGCTCGACACCCACATTCCGTGCCTAGCGGTACGGAAATGATCTCCGCCGACCTCACTGACAAGGATCAGGCAATCCGCGCCGTGGCGGGTTCGAGCATCGTCTATCTTCTCCTTGGTCTCAAATACGATCACAGACTGTGGGTGGAAATGTGGCCGCGAATCATGGCCAACACTGTTGAGGCCTGCAAGCGCTCGCGCGCGAAATTAGTCTTCTTTGACAACGTGTACATGTACGGAAAAGCAAGAGGCGCGATGACAGAAGAGACGCCGTTTAACCCTTGCAGCAAGAAAGGGGAAGTCCGCGCGAAGATCGCGACTTCACTGATAAATGAGTGGAAAAACGGCGGCCTCACCGCGATGATCGCACGCGCAGGCGACTTCTACGGACCGGAAACACCCAATGGTCTGCCGAACGTCTTGGTGTTCGAGCCACTCGCCAAGAATCAGAAAGCGTCATGGCTTGCAAACGATTCCGTGCCGCACTCCTACACTTATACGCTCGATGCAGCGCGAAGTCTCGTCGCACTTGCCGAAAGCGAATCTGCGTGGAATCAGACCTGGCACGTCGCGACCACGCCGAAACCGCCAACAGGGAACGAGTTCATCGCCATGGCCGCCAAAGAGTTCAGCGTGGCTCCAAGGTATCGGGTCCTGAGCCGGCCCATGGTTCGTGTCATTGGGTGGTTCAATCCTTTGATCGGCGAAGTTTATGAGATGCTCTACCAGAACGATTCGCCCTATCTTTTTGATTCTTCCAAGTTTGAGAGAGCCTTCAGTTTCTCCGGCACGCCTTACGCCGAAGGAATTCGTTTCACCGCCGCCTCGTTCCAGAAAGTTGCTTCGTCGGCGAAGTAGAGAAGGTGCGCCCGCCTGCCTGTCCCGATAAAACGTTAACCGCTCTTTCGAGGGATTGTCCGCAAACAAAAGGAAGATCTGAATGACTAAGTCAGGTACCTGCAGCGTGCGAGCGAACCGCAGGCGGCTTCTGGCCGTAAAGTTTTTTCAATGCCCGGATGATTTCTTCGGCCGAGAGTCGCAGCAACCTTGCCACTTATTCAAATCGCCATGAGTGATGATATCGTCCATAGAGAGGATTCCCTGAGGCACACCTTGCTCGTTCACGACAGGAAGGCGGCGGACTCGTTTTTCCGCCATCGTCTGCAGGGCTTCGTGGATTTCGTCCTCCGGTTTGCACGTGATAGGTTCTTGGTGGCGATCTCTCCGACCGTAAGTTCTCCCGCCAAGCGGTTTCTGGTCCCGATAGCGATAGAAATGTCACGGTCCGTGACAATTCCTTCAAGTTTCCGCCGGTTCCGACGACGGGCAACATTCCGCAGTTGTGCATCCAGAAAAGCTCAACGGCCTCACCCACGTTCGTGCCGGCAGCGCACACACGGCTGACTGAGTCATGACATCCTTTACTTTCATGGCCGACTGCCTTTCTAGCTGTGACAAAAGGCCGGCCTTCTACGCTCCGCTTATCGTTTCAAGAGCCGGCCGGTTGGAAATCATAAGGGTAGAACCTTGAAGCGCAACAAGATGACGGGTTTTGAATTCGCTGAGCGTCCGTGTAACAGTCTCGCGTGTGGTGCCGATGAATGCTGCGATTTCTTCGTGCGTCAAAGGCAGTTTGATCTGTGTGTCCTGTTTTCCGTCTTTTGCCTCCGGAGACCATTCCAGCAGGAGCCGCGCGAGTTTCTCGGGGGCGGAGGCCGAAAGTCCGACCGTGCGCAATTGTTCACAGGCGCCGCTGTAAAGTGTGGTGAACTGCGTCATCACATCTTGATAGACTTCCGGATGCTTGCCGATGAAACGCAGGAAGTCGTCGCGGCGAACAAACGCGACCTGGCAGGGATGCAACGTTTCGGCAGTGACTTCATACGGCGTGCCGGACAGAGTTGCCATGAGTCCCAGGATTTCGCCGGGCTTCGCAATTCGGAGGATCAGCGTTTTTCCGCCGCTCGAGCTGATGGAGAGCTTCACCTGCCCGTCGCAGAGGACAAAGACGCCACGAGGATCCTGCTTTTCGAGAAACAGCACCGCTCCTGCCGGATACGTCGCGGACGATTTCATCTTATTGAAGTCGGTCAGGGCCGCCGGGCTCAGCTGGCAAAAGAAGCCGTCCGCCCGCATTTTGCAAGACTGGCAGTTTTCATTGTGTTCGAAACCGTAAGGACCGCGCATTTTATACTCCTTTTTGTCCGTTTTTCTCAGACTCTCGCATCGCATCTTCTACGAAATATTTCGTCAGAGGCGAATCTGTCAAAAAGCCAGCGTTGGTCTTTCGATAGATCTCGTGCAAAAGGCCTCTTCCTTTGGCATCGATGAAGCCGACGCCCCGAAGATCGAGATGCAGCTCTTTTGCGCCGAGCGATGGCACAACAGAATGATAAGTTCGCTCGAATTCCTCGACCCAAGGCCCGCCGATTTTTCCTTCAAGCTTGATAGTTTGCGTCTTTTGGCCGTCCTGAACCGTGATTTTGAGCATGTCCGCCTGACTTTCTCGCTGACGAATCTGGTAATGCAGGTCACACGCCAAAGTGTGAACGGTCACAGCATTGCCGAGTATCTGTTTTGAAATTGCGACACTTACGCGACGGAATGCGCAGAACTGGATTCCGATGGCGTGCGTCGCGAGGAGACGAGACGAAGTTTCGTCCCGAGACTAAATGTAGTCTCGACGCTGGATGCGCAGCTTCTTGATCATGGAGTTTAGAGTGGTGCGTTTCAACCCGAGGCGTTCCGCTGCGCCGCCGTAGCCGCCGATCATTCCCTTGCACTCCCGCAGGATGCGAAGAATATGTTGGCGTTCTGCAGCCTCGAGGTTCGTATCGGCCGATCCGGAAGATTCCTCGATGGCTTCGAGTTCTGCAAGTGGCGCGCGCAGCATCGACCCGGGCGAGAGAATCACCGACCTTTCGATAAAATTCTCGAGTTCGCGAACATTTCCCGGCCAGTGCCACCGAACTAGGGCCTTCATGGTTTCGTCGGAATCGTTTCGATGCGCCTGCCCATGCGCTTGGAATGGCTTGCAAGAAAGTACTGAACAAGAAGAGGAATGTCTTCGCAGCGCTCCCGCAGCGGGGGGATTGTTACCGGGAAAACTCTGAGCCGATAGTACAGGTCGCTGCGGAATTGTCCGGCGTGCACCATCTTAGCTAAGTCGCGGTTGGTGGCAGCCACGAGGCGGACATTTACTGGGATCGTTCGGGTGCCTCCGACCCGTTCGAATTCCTTTTCCTGTAAGGCCCGCAGAATTTTCGGCTGCAGTTCCGCAGGAAGGTCACCGACCTCGTCCAGGAAGAATGTGCCCTGATGGGCGAGTTCCAGTCGGCCGATTTTCTGAGCAATCGCACCGGTAAACGCGCCCTTTTCGTGGCCAAACAGCTCGCTTTCAAGAAGGCCCGAGGGAATTGCGGAGCAGTTGAGTCTGACGAAAGCATGATCTCGGCGTGGGCTCAACCTATGGATGGCGCGAGCGATCAGTTCTTTGCCCGTCCCTGTTTCTCCCAGAATGAGAACGGTAGCATCCGTTCCCGCGACATCCTCCACCTGCTTCAATACACGTTTCAAGCTCGAGCTGCCACCGACAATTTCGTCGAACTGATTGCTGGTCTCCAGTTCCGCTTCTAGATAATCCTTTTGTTGTTGGCTTCGCCGTAATGCATCCTCGGCTTCCCGTTTTTCTGAAAGATCCCGAATGACGCTCAGGACAACTTGACCTTCGGGGCCTTCGACTGGACCAAGCATGATGTCGACTGGAAATTCGCTTCCGTCGCTCCGACGGCCATACAAGTCGAACCCGGCGCCCATGGTACGCACGCGCGAGTGAGCGGCGTAGTTGGTACGTTGCTTGGGATGAGTTGAGCGGAACCGTTCGGGAATTAGAATTTCAATTGTTTGACCAATCAGTTTCGAACGTGGATATCCGAAGAACTTCTCGACCTGCGCGTTGACCTCCGTGATGTTTCCTTCGCGGTTGGTTACCACGATCGCGTCGGGCGAGAATTCGAATAACGATCGAAATTGCAGCTCGCTTCGCCGTAAAGCTTGCTCGGCGAGTCTCTTCTGAGAAACGTCGCGGACTACGGCGAGCACCAGTTGGTCCCCTGCGATTTGTAGAGGGCTGAGCATGATGTCCACCGGTATTTCGGTGCCATCCTTGCGTCGGCCGAAGAGCTCTAGTCCGGCTCCCATGGCACGTACTCGAGGTTGCGACGAGTAAGCGCTGCGATGTTTGGGATGGACGGAATGAAATCGTTCAGGGATTAAAAGTTCGACTGGCTGTCTGATCAGTTCGTGACGCGCGTAGCCGAACAGACTCTCGGTTTGTGCGTTCGCCCGCAAGATCAATCCGGTGTGGTCCGTGACGAGCACGGCGTCGGGCGATGACTCGAATAGTTTCTCGAACAGGCTATTGGAATCAGGAGGCCAAGCCTTGTCGGGTGTTTCGCCAGTCACGCTTCACAACCCTCGGAAAAGAAAGACTTGATACTAACCGCCTGTGAAAGAGACCTGAGATAGCCCAGACCCTCGGTATTGCCGCGGCGGCAGTCATCCGCACCGGCAGGCAGGAGGCATGCGGAGTATATCGCAGAGTTCGCCATATCGAAGGTTGCGTGACGGATCGCACGGCGATTTGTGACCTCCATCACTGAACGATTGCATTGTTCGGACCAACGTAGGTGTGTGGGGGGAATTCGCCATGACTAACGACACGCGAGATCTGCTTACTGTACTCAAGAAAGAGTTGGAGTTCTTGGAAAAGGGAGGATACCGCAACAAGGAGCGAGCGCCATGGCGGCCACAATTTGTCTTCCAAGATTCTCCGACGTGTTTGAATTTTGATCCTACCCTCGCGCCGAGGCCATGCAGTAAGTGCATCCTTACGCAGCTCGTGCCGGAGGACATGCAACGGAATAAATTTCCCTGCCGCTACATTCCCCTCAACGAACGGGGAGAAACAATCGATTCTTTCTACCGGTTTGGTACTCAAGAAGAATTGGAACCAGAACTGAGACGCTGGCTCAAGGCTGCGATTGAACGCGTCGAGAAACAGAAAGCCAAAGGCCAAGTGGCTGTGGAGCCTGCTGAAATCCACGTACGGGCAACCGGAAGGTTGGTCGAATGACGCTCGAACATGAACGGAAGGGAACTCATGTTTTCGGAGTGCGCAAACCCGGACTGCAAGAAACCGTTTGACTATCGAGAAGGGCGCTTCTTTCGATTTAGCAAAGCGTATCTAGCTGGCGGCAAGCGTCCCAATACCCATTGTGTGCAGCACCTCTGGCTGTGTGGAATCTGTTCGGAAAGGTACACACTCGCGTATCAGGAAGGTTGGGGCGTCGTGATGACATTGCAGCGTGTGGACCTTTCGGAAGAGCAGGACCCCCGCAGATTCGTCGCGGCGGCCTGATTCGCGCGCCCGCGATCAGACTTTGCCGGCAACGCGTCATGCTGAACAAAGGCCCGTACATCGTGACCGCAGTGCGAATCCTCGATGACATTCTGAGACGCATGCAGACCCATCAGGAAAAGAAGCGCTCCATGTTGCGTAAGCTGCATCTGGCCGACGCGTTTCGAGCGAAGCACATGATTGCGTAGCCTTGACACCGAACGGCGAGCCAGAGCAAAACGTAACAATCTGTACGCCCTCCTGTCGAATGAGCGGAAAAAAGCGCAGCAATAGAAAAATATGCGACGGACAGGCGCCCAGGCGAGGTTTCGGCGAACCTCACCCGGAGCCACTGCCCGTCGCGACTGCCGTGCGACTAGTGGCGAACGGTCAGCACGGGGCAACCGGCATGAGACACGATCTTGTGGGCCGTCGCGATAGGCAGATGAGTTGCTGCGCCGGGTACAGCTTTCTCTCGCCGCACACCCAAAACGATGAGATCGGTTTCTCTCTGACGAGCAAATTCCAGAATCTTCTCTGCGGGATCGCCGCGTTCCACGAAGTATTCAGCGTTGCACCAGGCACCGGCTTCTGACGGGACGAGCTTGCGCAACAGCTTCTCGGAGGACGCTGTGACGTCAGCGGCAGAAACGAGGTCACCGGCATTCTGCTCCGCAATCACGTGCAGGAGAACCAGGCGTGACTGGAATTCCTGTGCGAGAGACACGGCGTACGCCGCAGCGCCTTGCGATTCAGGGCTGAAATCTGTTGCGTACAGGATTTCGCGGAACTGGCTGCCCGCCGCGCGGGAAGCGCTCGAATGCGGCCCAACGGTGAGCACAGGGCAGGATACGGTCCGGAAAATCTCTTCCGCGACCGAGCCCAGAAGCAACTTTCCCAGCCCAGTGCGTCCCCGGGTGCCGATCACCACCAAATCCGTGTTGTTTTTTTCGATGGCTTCGTTGAGGCAGGACTGAATGCTGCCTTCTCCGGCCAGGACCCGTGTGCGGATTCCGGCAAACGTACCGAGGAGTTCCTCGCGGTGCTTGTCATCCTCAGCTTTTGCTGCTTCGATGTCCGCCGGCCAAGTACCCGGGGCGGTCATCGGGTTCACAACTGGTGGGCGAACGTTGAGGGTTACTAGGTCGGCGTCATAGTGTTTGGCAATGTTCTTGACGTACGGGATGGCTTGAGCGGCGGCGGGGGAAAAATCCGTCGCAAATAAGATGTTCCGGAATCGGACTGCGATTCGTGCGGTGGCGGTTTTCATGGCTTTGGTCCTCCTGTGTAGCATTGTTCCTTCGAGGTGGAACACGGTGCTGTGACGCCTGTCACTCGGCATAGTGATGTGCGTTGCATTCGGGCACACATGGAGGACGCTAACCTGAAGGCAGTTCTTGTTCTGTTACGCGAAAGAGCGCTGAAGGGAATCGCACGGCACATGGGTTCCTCATCCAGTACAGTCAGTGAAACGGCCCCTGCCGCGGCCTCGCGACCGGAAGGGTTGACTCAGCGCGAAGCGGAGGAGCGTCTCCGCCAGGTGGGGCCGAACGATCCATCGCCCCGTAAGCGTGGCGCGCTTCTGGTCGGGCTGCTTGTCCTGTTCTTAAATCCACTGGTCATCATCCTGCTTATCGCCATCGTAATTTCAATCGCCGTGGGACACGTTACTGACGCGACCATCATTTTCGTGATCGCGATGCTTAGCGTCGTGATCAATTTTATTCAAACTTACCGATCCGAGCGCTCGGTCCGGAGATTGCGGGAGCACGTCAGCCTCACGGCCTCCGTTCTTCGCGACGGAAACTGGCAGGAAGTTCTGCGCGAGACCGTTGTTCCTGGAGATCTCGTGCGGCTTTCGGCGGGCGATCTTGTTCCCGCCGATGGATTTCTCTTGGAATCACGCGATCTATATGTTCAGCAAGCGGCGCTCACGGGAGAGTCCATGCCCGCGGAGAAGCATGTGTCCCCCACGACCGGGGAACCAACTCCGGAGATGCCAAACCGGGTATTCTTGGGAACTTCCGTGGTCAGTGGAACGGCAATCGTTCACGTCACTGCCACCGGCACTCGGACTTCGTTCGGATTTATCGGTGCGAAATTGCGGGAACGGACGGGAGATACAGAATTTGAACATGGATTGAAGCAGTTCGGCATGCTGATCATGCGCGCGGTCCTGTTTCTCGTCCTTTTCATTCTTGTGGTTCGCGTGGCGCTGCACAAGGACGCTTTCGAGTCGTTTGTGTTCGCGGTGGCGCTGGCGGTCGGGTTGACGCCGGAATTCCTACCCATGATTACTTCCGTCACGCTTGGCAGGGGAGCGGTGCGCATGGCGCGCAAGCAAGTCATCGTGAAGCATCTTCCGGCGATACAGAACTTCGGCAGCATCGACATCCTCTGTAGCGACAAGACGGGAACATTGACGACGGGAGTGATGACGCTGCACTCGGCAGTCGATACCTTCGGACAAGCTTCTGAACACCCTCTGGTCCTTGCACAGCTCAACAGCAAGTTCGAGACCGGGATCCGCAGTCCGCTTGACACCGCGATTCTGCAGAGCAAAGAAGGGAAATTGGATGGGTACGTCAAGTGCGACGAGGTTCCTTTCGATTTTAATCGGCGCCGGTTGTCGGTCGTCGTCGAGCAGTGCAACGCGCAGCGAACCGAGTGTCTTTTGATCACGAAGGGTGCGCCTGAGGGTGTTGTCGCACTCTGCGATTCGTATGAAAGCGGTGGCCAAGAGAGACTCCTCGAGACCGCAGAAAGGGCGCACGCGCGCAGGGTGTATCAAGAGCTCTGCGAGAAAGGATTTCGGGTGCTGGCGGTCGCCTCGAGGCGCGTAGATCGACGCGGTGGGTTCTCATCGGCGGACGAGCATTCGCTGGTTCTTGCCGGATTCCTGGCGTTCGAAGATCCACCAAGTCCTGACGCCGCCCATGCGCTCGCTCAGATGAAACGCGATGGAATCGAAGTAAAGATTCTGACCGGCGATAACGAATTGGTAGCGAGACACGTATGTAAGCAAGTCGGGCTCGACGCCCGTGCGATCGTGCTTGGTCCCGAAGTCGATGGAATGACGGAACCGGCGCTCGGGCATGTCGCTGAGCAAACGACCCTATTTGCCCGCGTCACACCGATGCAGAAGCTGCGCATTTTGCGATGCGCTGCGGCAACGCGGTCACGTGGTTGGCTACATTGGTGACGGCATCAATGACGCACCATCGTTGCATGCGGCTGATGTTGGCATTTCGGTTGGGACTGCGGTGGATGTCGCCCGCGACGCAGCCGACATCATTCTCTTGCGGCCCGGACTTGGCATCCTTCACCGCGGAATCATCGAGGGTCGAAGGGCTTCCGGAAACGTCCTGAAGTATTTGTTGATGGACACCAGCTCGAACTTCGGAAACATGTTCAGCATGGCGGGAGCATCGCTTTTTCTCCCATTCCTCCCGATGTTGTCCACCCAGATTCTATTGAACAATTTCCTCTATGACGCCGCGCAGATTGCCATACCCACCGACAATGTTGATGAAGCGTATCTGCGTGGACCGCAACGCTGGGATATGCGACTGATCCGCAATTTCATGATTTTTGTTGGACCGATCAGTTCCCTCTATGACTTTCTGACCTTTTACGTGCTGCTGCACTTCTTCCATGCGCCGGAAACTCTTTTTCACACGGGGTGGTTCGTGGAATCGCTCGCCACACAGACTCTCGTTCTGTTTGTGATTCGCACGGCGGGGAATCCCTTGAAGAGCAGGCCCAGCGTTTGGCTGACTGTGAACACGCTCGCCGTGGTGGCCGTTGGGCTGGCTCTGCCGTGGTCGCCTCTCGCTGGGCTTCTTGGTTTCACGGCATTGCCGTTACCCTTTTTTCCTGTTTCTTGGGATTTCCACCATCACCTATCTCTTGCTGGTCGAAGCCGCCAAGCGGAAATTCTTCGCGGTCTCTCACCATCAGGCGACGAGCTTAGTGGAGGCGGCCACGTGACGAAGCCGCGACAGTCCGATACTTTGCCCCGTGGCGTCGGAGCAGTCGCGTTGGTGGCTGGGGTGGGAATTGCGGTCCACCTGGTGCTGCGATTTTCCGCCGCCGATCTGCGGTCGTTCGCGAATGTTCCTTTGTATGTGGCGCTGCTGGCTGGCGGCCTGCCTCTGGTTGTGCAGCTTGGAAGAAAGTTGTGGTCCGGGGAATTCGGGTCCGACTTCCTTGCGGGAGTTTCGATTGTAACCGCCATCGTCCTTCGGGAATATCTGGTTGCCGCGATTGTGGTGCTCATGCTTTCGGGCGGCACCGCTCTTGAAGAGTTAGCGACGCGGCGGGCTTCTCGCGTGTTGGACGCCCTCGCCAGGCGGATGCCGAGCACCGCTCACCGAAAATCCGGAAGGGAACTCGTTGACATCACCGTCGGTGAAATTCGCGTGGGCGATACGTCTCGCTGTCCTGCCTCACGAAATCTGTCCAGTTGATGGAGCTGTGATTGAGGGCCAGGGATCGATGAACGAGGCCTATTTAACCGGCGAGCCCTTCGAAGTCGAGAAGATACTGGGATCGATGGTCCTCTCCGGGGCACTCAACGGAGAGTCTACGCTGACGATCCGGGCCAAGAAACTAGCCACGGATTCCCGCTACGCACGGATCATGCGCGTGATGGAGGATACCCAGCAAAGGCGGCCGCAGCTGCGCCGGCTGGGGGACATGCTGGGAGCATGGTACACGCCACTGTCGATCGGCATTGCGATTGTCGCTTGGGTGGCAAGCGGTGAAGTCGGCCGCTTCCTCGCGGTACTCGTGATCGCGACTCCTTGTCCATTGCTCATTGCCATACCGGTTGCGGTCATCGGAGCGATCTCTCTCGCCGCCAAGCGGGGCATCATCATCAAGAATCCGGCCGTCCTCGAGCAAATCGACTCGTGTCGTACTTTTATTTTCGACAAGACGGGAACGCTGACCTACGGCAAGCCGTCGCTTACGCGAATCGTCTGCGCGTCCGGATTCAAGGAGTCGGAGGTTCTGGCCGCAGCGGCCGGTCTTGAACGATACTCGAAGCATCCGCTGGCGGCAGCCATTCTTGAGTTTGCCAAGCAGCGGGGCATTCGATTGGCCTCTGTATCCCAAGTCAACGAGTCACCCGGCGAAGGTTTGCGGGGAACGGCGAACGGGCGGGAGGTCTTAATCACAGGTCGCAACAGATTGCCCAAGCGGAACCTAACCCTGCCGCCAGTTGAACCTGGACTTGAGTGCCTTGTCTTTCTGGGTGGAGAATTTGCCGCCCTGTTCGGATTTGAGGATTCGCCTCGCGCCGACAGCCGCGTTTTTGTGAAGCACCTCTCGCCGCGTCATCATGTCAGGAGAGTGATCCTCATCTCCGGAGATCGCGAAGTCGAGGTTCATTCGCTTGCGGAAAAAATAGGAGTAAGAATAGCGTTCGGCGCGAAGAGTCCCGAGGAAAAGGTACAACTGGTACGCGCCGAAACGGCTCTCGCGAAGACCGTGTTTGTCGGCGACGGCATCAACGACGCACCTGCAATGCAAGCTGCAACTGTCGGCGTCGCATTCGGGCACGAGAACGACATCACGGCGGAGGCGGCGGATGCCGTGGTTCTCGAGCGGTCGCTTGAGAAGGTGGACGAGTTGATTCACATTGGCAGGCGCATGCGGAGGATCGCGCTCGAGAGCGCCATAGGCGGCATGGTGTTGAGCGGAGTAGGAATGGTGCTGGCGGCAACGGGACTGCTCACTCCTATTGCTGGCGCGGTTGGACAGGAATTGATCGACCTGGCTGCGGTTCTGAATGCGCTGCGTGTCACGCTTCCGTTCGGAACTTTGCGTGACTTCTAGGCAAGACTCATCGTTCGCGCACTAAAAGAAAGGGCTGCTGATGGAGACTCTTACATTTCGATCCTGCGATCGTTCAACGCTGAGCTATTTCTTTTCTCCGGCATCGGTCGCGGTGGTTGGAGCTACGGACCGCGCAGGGAGTGTAGGTGGGATGGTTCTCAAAAACCTGCTAACGGGAACTTACAAGGGACGCGTTTACGCCGTAAATCCGGCCCGCGCAGAAGTATTTGGTCTTCCATGTCACGCGTCGATCGGAGCAGTTCCGGAAACTGTTGACCTCGTTGTAGTGGTGACACCGGCAAACACGGTACCAGGCATAGTCTCCGAGTGCGTGAGAGCAGAGGCAAAATCGGTCGTTGTGATCTCCGCGGGCTTCAAGGAAAAAGGGCCGGAAGGTGCGGCACTCGAAAAACAAATCCAATCGGAATTGAAGGGCGGCACGACCCGATTGATCGGCCCGAATTGCCTAGGCCTGATGAATCCGTTGATTGGACTCAATGCCACGTTCGCACAAGACATAGCATTGCCGGGCAATGTTGCGTTCCTGAGCCAGAGTGGCGCGCTGTTGACCGCGATTCTCGATTGGAGCCTGGGGGAGCGCGCGGGCTTCAGCGCGATTGTTTCAACGGGTTCGATGCTCGACGTTGGCTGGGGCGACCTGCTCTCCTTTTTCGGAGACGATGCGCATACAAAAAGCATTCTCCTCTATATGGAGTCGATCGGAGATGCGCGATCGTTCTTATCCGCAGCCCGTGAAGTATCGTTCAGCAAGCCGATTATCGTAATTAAAGCGGGGCGTTCGGAGGCAGCTTCCCGGGCTGCGGCCTCGCACACTGGCGCAATGACGGGAAGTGACGAAGTCTATGACGCAGCGTTTCGCCGTTGTGGGGTGCTGCGGGTTCAGAGCATCGCTGAGCTCTTCCACATGGCCGATGTCCTCGGCAAACAGCCGCGGCCCGCCGGACCTAGATTGACCATTCTGACAAACGCCGGTGGCCCCGGCGTGCTTGCCACGGACGCATTACTGGCCGGCCATGCCGAACTTGCTCCGTTGTCCGGAGAGTCCGAGAAAGCGCTCAGCGCTTTTCTGCCTGCGCATTGGAGTCATGCAAATCCGATCGACATTCTCGGCGATGCCGATCCGGAACGCTATGCTCGAGCTCTGGACATTGCGCTGGACGACCCCAACAGTGACGGGCTGCTTGTGATCCTGGCGCCACAAGGAATGACGAATCCCGCGCAAGTCGCGGAACGCGTGAAAACGCACGCAAAGGGCCACGCGAAACCGTTACTCGCAAGTTGGATGGGTGGGCGAGGTGTCGCGCCAGGCGTCGAAGTTTTGAACGCTTCGGGAATCCCGACGTTTTCTTACCCGGATGCCGGGGTGCGCGCGTTCGAATCGATGTGGAGCTATTCCGAGCGTCTCGAGAGTCTGTATGAGACGCCATTTGCAGCAGACGATCCCGCCCGCGCGAGCGCGAGGCGGAAGCGGGCGAGGCAACTCATCGAACACATCGCCTCTTCGGGCAGAACGCTTCTGACTGAGATCGAATCGAAGAAGATCCTGGAACTTTATGGAATCCCCATCGTCCCGACAAGACTCGCGAAGAGTGAAGATGAGGCCGTCGTTCTAGCAAGGAAGTTTGGCTATCCCGTGGTGTTAAAGGTGCACTCAGAGATCGTGACCCACAAGACGGAGGTAGGCGGCGTGCAGCTGAATTTGCCGGGTGAACAGGAAGTGCGGCACGCGTACCGGGCCATTGCATCGTCCGTCGCGGCAAAGGCCGGTCCAAAAGCCTTCCTCGGTGTAACGGTCCAGTCGATGGTTCACGTCGAGGGCTATGAACTCATTCTCGGCAGCAGCGTCGACTCGCAATTTGGTCCGGTTCTATTGTTTGGATCGGGCGGACAGCTCGTGGAGGTGTATCGCGACCAGGCCCTGGCGCTTCCACCGTTGAACACCACGTTGGCGGAACGTCTCATGGAAAGAACCAAAATATTTACGGCGCTCAAGGGAGTCCGGGGACGCAAAAGCCGTCGATCTCGATGCACTCAAAGCCATCGTTGTGCGGTTCAGCGAGCTTGTGGTAGACCAGCCGCGTCTCCGCGAAATCGACATCAATCCGCTAGTTGCATCGCCCCAGCAGCTGTTAGCGCTCGATGCCCGGATGGTGCTGTTTAGTCGTAACGTCGCGGATGCGGAGCTCCCGCGGTCCGCCATCCGCCGTTACCCAACCGAATATGTCTCGCATTGGACGATGAAGGACGGGAGTAACGTCGTCTTTCGGCCGATACGGCCGGAAGACGAAACACTGATGGTGGAGTTTCACAAATCGCTTTCCGACAGCACTGTGTATCTACGTTATTTTCAAATGCAACGACTGGAGTCTCGCGTTGCACACGAGCGGCTGATCCGGAAATGTTTTCTCGATTATGACCGTGAGATTGCGCTCGTGGTGGAGCGGCTTGATAAGGAGACTGGCCACCGTGAGCTGATTGGTGTTGGACGGTTGGCACGGCAGCGGCAGATCGAGGAGGCCGAGCTTGGCGTCGTCGTTGCGGATCGCTGTCAGGGAGCCGGGCTTGGCACCGAGCTGATGCGCCGCCTCCTTCAAATCGCGCGCGCAGAGAAAATCCGGCGAATCGAAGCCCACATACTCTCGGAAAATTCTCCGATGATTGCGCTGGCCAAACACTTTCATTTTGACTGTGTTTCTGACGAAGATCCGGCTTCCCTTACCGCGACTCTCGACCTAAGGACGGACCTCCTAACGAATCATGACGCGCGTCACATGGGGACGTGAGCGAAAAGCCTAGCGTGCCGTTTGCCCTGAGCCGACGGGCCGA
The DNA here is from genome assembly GCA_963781385.1 of uncultured Acidobacteriota bacterium. Classification (GTDB taxonomy): domain Bacteria; phylum Acidobacteriota; class Terriglobia; order Acidiferrales; family UBA7541; genus Acidiferrum. Next base: position 959,084 of record CAWAFN010000003.1, read on the forward strand.
GCCAATAGCGCGACTTTCCCAAGACATACTCGCTCCGGGAGAGGCGATTATGTCTCTGGGAAAGTCACGCAGCTATTCTCAGGGCCGTCGGCCCTGTGGTTTCTGCTGAAAATGCTGGCAGAGACCATTCATGTCCTGTGGCCGTGAAAGTGCTGGCTCTTCTGGATCGGAGCGCTGCCGGCGCGTCCAGACGTAAGCATGTTCGCGGCGGCTGCACGGGCTCCGAAATCTCCAGTGCGATCACGCTCGCCGAGTACTATCGGAAGGCTGTGGCGCGCCCATTCGCCCGGTAAGCGCGCGCAGCGGCTCTTGCCCGAAGGGCTCAGAGCGTGGATGGCACTGACGATCGCTGATCGCGACGTAGTTCTTCGTGATCATTCAAATGCTCGTAACCCAAAGTGAGAGCATAGATACGCTGTGCCAGCAACTCAGGAAGAGCATGCTCCACGCGCTCCGGAGCACGCGCGTCCGTGAAGCAGGCGGCCACGCGCTTCAGCAAATCAATCTTGCGATCCACCGCGCGCAATAGCAGCGCCCCACCGTCGGTAGTCATCCGTGCACCGTCAAATCCGGGCCACCACTTGCCGCGAGAAATGCGCTTCAAACGGGAAGGCCGTCTGGTTACACTCTGTCATGGAAAAGGCCGCCTTTTCTTTCCGCATTAACTACGCTTCGACAACGCAGTTATGCCTGAGAAAGCGGCCTTTTTCTACCTTCGATCTGCTTCACTTGTTCACTTCTGGTGAGAAATCCGGGCTAGCGCTGGGACGGTTTGCGTTCCATCTTTCTTGGGCCGAGATCGCATCAGATTTCGACCTGTCTCACGGGAGCCTGCTTCCGATCGGCCTCCTGTTCCTGATGTTCTCGCCTCTTTTTGCCGCGCGATTGCGCCGCCGATTGAGTGAAACTGCCCGGCGGGCCGTGGGCCCCAGGTGTGAGGGACGTCACAACTGGCCGTGACACAGATCATGGCTCCTCTCGGCGCGACTTGCGTAAATGGCAGCTGAGCAGTTGGAGGGCATCATGAATGTGACATTTCAAGCGGCGATTCCCAAAAAACAAGTTGTTCCGTCTACGATGCGAGCGCTCGTGTTTCGCGGGCCAAATCAGATTGGAATCGAGCAGGCCCCCATTCCACGGCCGGGTCCTGGCGAAGCTGTAATCCGAGTAACACTGACAACGATATGCGGAACGGATCTGCACATCCTCAAAGGCGAATATCCGGTGAAATCGGGTCTCGTGATTGGTCATGAACCCGTCGGCGTGATTCACGAACTGGGCGTCGGGCTGACTGGCTACGTGGTTGGCGAGCGAGTGCTGGTTGGTGCGATCACTCCCTGCGGTCAGTGCAATTACTGCTTGAGCGGCGATTGGTCGCAGTGTGGCGGTCCGATCGGCGGATGGAAATTCGGTAACACCATCAACGGCGCGCAGGCAGAGTATCTACTGGTGCCGAACGCGCAGGCGAACCTCGCGAAGATTCCTAATGACTTGAGTGATGAACAGGTGGTTCTGCTGGCGGACATTGCGTCCACGGGAATCTCCGCTGCGGAAAGTGGCGAGGTGAAAATTGGCGACACCGTAGCCGTTTTTGCGCAGGGGCCGATTGGCCTGTGCGCGACAGCGGGGGCCAAGCTCAAGGGTGCAGGATTTATCATCGCGGTCGAATCTGACCCGGTGCGCTCGGAAATGGCAAGACGTATGGGTGCTGACGTCGTCGTTGACCACACCAGGATGGATGCGGTCGAAGAGATTCGCCGCCTCACTCAGGGCAAGGGCGTCGACGTCGCCATCGAAGCCTTGGGTACGCAGGCCACATTCGAAAGCGCGTTGCGTGGGCTCCGCGCGGGCGGGACGTTGTCGAGTCTCGGTGTCTATTCGGGGAAGTTGTCCGTGCCGCTCGAGCCATTCGCGGCAGGCCTGGGCGACCACAAGATTGTCACGACGCTCTGCCCTGGCGGCAAAGAACGGATGCGCAGGCTGATGGAGTTGGTTCGCCACGGCCGCTTGGATTTGCGGCCACTGCTGACGCACACGTTTTCTCTGGACCGGATCGTCGAGGCTTACGAGCTCTTTGGCCAGCGCAGGGATGGCGTCATTAAGGTCGCGATTCGCCCCTGAAATTGACGGGGGAGAAAAGGGGGAAACAAACATGACCTACGTGGAACGAATGATCGTTCGCAGGGGACACCCGAAGCACATCATCGTTGGCATCGTCGCGTTTCTCTGGGTCGTCTATTTTCTTTGGCAGCATAACTGGATCTGGGCGGCCGCGGTTGTTGTATTGAGCGCGGTTCTGGGCAGGCTGTCCACGTCTGGGACAAAAGAAGAGACGCTTGCGCGAACACTGCTGGGCAAGATCATGCTGTTGCATCTTCATCCTGTGAATCTGACGTTGCAAATGGCCGGCTTTGCTCTGCTCCTCTATGGCGTATGGATGCATTCGACTCTCTACATCATGGCCGCAACGTCGATGGTCTTCCTCGGTCACATGTGGGGCTGGCACAGGGTAAATGAGGCGCTGTAGCGGTGATTGGTCTGCGCACTTTCGATTCTTGCGCCGCAAAGTCCTGGGAGTCGCGACGTCGAGCTCTGCGGCTCACCGCTCAAGCGGGAAACAGCAATAGGTCGGAGGTTAGCCATGACAACAAAAGGAGAAGAGAAACGCGCGAAGAACAGCAAAAGGGTGAAGTTGACGATCATAGACGGCAATGAACAAATGAGAAGGATGCGGGAAGCCGTGGCCCATCGCGCCTACGCGATCTTTGAAAGTGGCGGTTCTGGATCTTGGCACGAGTTGCAGGACTGGCGTCAAGCGGAGAGCGAGCTGGTGCGGCCGTTGAACTGTGGTCGAACGACGGTCGGCGATAGGCTTTGGATCGGGACTGACGCCAGGATCTTCGAGCAGGGGACGATCGAAATCTGGGTCGCGCCTCGCAAGATTACAATCTGCGGTGAGCCGCGATCCGATAAGGATGTCCAGGGCATCGGACCGCGTTCCCGCGAAGAGAGGATCTTCCGTGTCCTCGATCTTTGTATTGATGTCGATCCTTCCCACATGACGGCAAAGCTCCACGGGCCGTCCCTCGAGATACTCGTGAGGAAAGCGCAAGCAAAGCCACGGCAAGAAACGCAAGCAGCGGCTGCGTAAGCCAGGTATCCGGAAGTCGTCGCGCAATGGTAACAAAGGAAGAGAGACGATGGCGACGATGACGCGGGAAATGGCCACGTGAGACTACGTTCTGAACTAATAATTTGTTGTTGACTAATCACATCCGAGAAGGATATTTTCCTCGACGCTCCGAACTTAGGATTCTGACGAGTGTCACAGCAGGCCGCGCTGCCAGACCGTAGGCTACGTCAGTGCGAATGAGCTCTTGGTGGGATCAGGGACCGATGGGCCTTCCATCCGGACCAAGTCGCCTCGGACACGTTCACGGAACGATTGCCCACCGTGGCTCAGGGGAACTACGCGGTGTTTGCCGACATCGTGCGCGAATCCGGTTTCCGCCGACACGATGACCGCGAGAAGCACTCTACCGGACGTGCCCGGCAACTCCTCCCGTCGGGGATGACTCGGCAGCGACGGCGGCGTACCCGTCAAATGGGAAAACACTCGGACGGGTTTTAACGTTGCCGGATCACAGCCGTTGGGAGTGGATGATCGACGGACAAGCGGTTCATTCGCGGCAGCCGGCCCTCCTGCGCTTTCGGGTTGTCGACAAAGACGGCAAACCTGCCTCAGACCTCGAACCTTCGGGTATTGGCTATTACTTGCTGGCGCTGGTCTGAGCAGGAAGCAACGGAGCCTAGCTCTGACCGCCGGCGGGCGGTGTGCCCCTCTCGGTCGAGTCAGTAGCGATCGCCTCGTGATCTTAACGGTGTAACTCCTCCCGGCCGGTCGGCTGAGGCTCAGACAGTTCTTCCGGTTCATCTGCAAGGTACTCGCCCATCGCGCCGCGCTTCCATGGCCGGTCCACAATTCGTTCCGGGTGTTCGCGTCGAAAGGTTTCCGCTATATGGCAGCTCCAGCAAACGGGCAAGTGCGTTCCAAGCACCTCTGGAAGCCTGTCGGCGGGAATCTCGCTCCACTGCACAGTCTTCTTCCCCGGGCTCAGTAGCGCAGGCCGGTGATCATGCCATTGAAGCTTCTCGATGGGCTGGTGGCAATACGCGCACGCTCTGCCGCGATACCATTGCTGGACAATGCTCCACACCGAGCATCCTTCCGGATCGTTTTCAATCTGGCTGAGACATTCTTGTCCGCAGCTCTCGCGCTCTGGCCAGCGGGAACATTGGTCGAGATGAATTCGTGCGTGTTTCCCCTCCAGAACATCGACCGCGGCTTTACCGGCATTCACGCGCACGGCCGCGGGGTTTCGCGTTTCTGGACAAGTCACCAGACTCTTGCCCCGATACTTCAAGTACGTGCGGACGGCCATGATTAGGCCAACAGAGGCACCTGCCGTTAAGACAAGGCCTGCAATCAGAATCAAAATTGTCGAAGTCGGAATCATAAACATGCCTCCTTTCTTCCTGTCTCAGAAATAAACCGCCTTGATCCGGTCGAAAGGCCCAGAAGGCACGACGGCCCGGAACCACTGCAGTTCCGGGCCGCCTGCTTCCTCCTCTTACGCCGCGATCTGTTTCGTCAGCGGCACGGTGGTCTTGATTTCAATCTTGCGCGGCAGGGCCGCCGCGGCTACCGGCGCCGTGATTTCCAGGACGCCGTTCACAAATTCCGCCATCAGCTTTTCGACATTCACGCCTTCGGGCAGAGTAAGAGTCCGCTCAAAGACGCCGTAAGTGATCTCGCCCTCGAAAAGCTCGGCTTCTTTCACACGATGCGTGACTTTCCTTTCGCCACGAATCGTGAGCAGGTTGCCTTGTGCCTGGATCTGTACATCCTTTGGCTCGATACCCGGCAGCGCTACGCGGCAAACATACTTCTTGGCTTCTTTGTCCACATAAGCTTCTACTGCTGGATAAATGCCGAAGGTCCTCTTGAACTCAGGAAGCTCCAGCCCCCAGGGCTTGCCCACCAAAATACGATTGAACATCTCGTCGAATTCGCGACGAACGCCGAACAAATCCTCAAACAACCTTTCAGTTGTGTACAGATTTTTCATTTCATCCTCCTCAATCGAATTCCGCCACGCCCGAGGCGGCCCTCACTGCGTTTGGAGGCAGCGGCTAGCGTGGAAGCATCTTCCGGCCTGATTGGCCGGCGCGTCGTGAACTGCTGGCGCTTCAGGGTGGACTTCGCGCCTCACCGCTGCCTCGGAGCGAAGGACAGAAAGTCTGCCAAGTCTAGCCTCTTCGTCCGGCCAGATGACTTGCCAGCGAGGCAGAGCCGCAGGCTTCGCCGTTTCTCTTCGTTCCCGGCAGCCTCGGCAGCTCGTTCCCATGGCAGCTCGTGTCCTTTCACGTTTCCTTTTTACGCTCGCCGCCGGCAGGAAATCAGTGACCAGAGGCACGACTCGATGTGACCGGCACCACACAAGTCCAGCGCTTCGATGCCTGCGAACGATGTGACGCACCTCACAAAGGAGCGTAACTGGAGTCACTGCGGCTCGCGGAGCTGCAGGTCAATGCTTCGGTAGCAACAGTTCTCATCCACAGCGAAGGTTAGCCGCCATGTCACCATCCGCAACAGCTACACCGATTCATGAAATCTCCATCCCGCGAGGCGTCCCTGGAATTCCGCCGCCATCGCAATTGGTAAAAGGCCACGGGGCGGCACCTACCAGGGCGCTCCTGAACGAGGTTTTACTGGAGAGCCAACGCTTCAGGGGAGGTTCTAAGACCGCGGAGGTTCTGCTCGCTTTGTTACTGCACGTCGCGCTCATCGCGGGACCCATCGTCGCCGGCCTCTACTACACCGACACAATCAATCTGAAGCAATTCGCGACTACATTCTTGGTTGCACCTCCGCCGCCACCACCTCCGCCTCCTCCAGCGGCAGCAGTCGGCGTGGTCAAACCGCAGCTGTCGAAGCGCGTATTCATAAAGGAAGGGAAGCTGCTCGCGCCTAACTACATCCCGAAGCAGGTTGCTCAGCTCAAGGAAGCACCAATCGAATCGGATGCCTTTGGTGGTGTGCCCGGAGGCGTTCCCGGTGGAGTGCCCGGCGGCCAGCTGGGAGGCGTAGTTGGTGGTGTGATTGGCGGGGTCCTGAATACCGGTGCGAAGCCGGTTGCTCCACCAGCGGGGAAATCAGGCGCGCCGATTCGCGTAGGCGGGCGCGTACGGCCACCGAAAGCGATCGTGCAGGTACGTCCCCAATATCCTACGCTCGCGCGACAAACGCGTGTTCAGGGCGACGTGAAGATCGACGCAATTTTGGATGAGCAAGGAAACGTGGTTGATATGAGGGTAGTCTCTGGGCATCCGCTTCTATATCAAGCTGCGCTGGACGCATTGAGTAAATGGAAATACGAACCAACATATCTGAACGATAGGCCGATTGCCGTCCAGCTAGTCGTGACCATTACGTTTCAATTGTCGCAATAGAAGTCGGCAAACTTGAGAATCGGCTATTTCACCTGAAGCGATCGGATGTACGCGACGACGTCGTCGATATGCTGTTGACCCGTCGGGTCGTGAACTGGATCGAGTGTCTTAAAACGGGATCCCCAGACGGGCATGTCTTCCGAACCATGAGAACCGAAACTCTTGCCAAAGGTCAGCACAACTCCAACGTAGCCGGCTGGAAACTTATTCTCATGTCGCTTTGAGAGGGTCGTCAAATCGGACGGGGGCGTCCTAAATACGAAAGCGGCAGGCCCATCGCCTTTCGCAGTCTTTCCATGGCACGAAGCGCAGTACTTTAGAAATGTTTCCTGGCCAGCCGCGGCGCTGGGTGGCTTCGGAGCCGATTTGCGTTCCTTTTTGCTTTGCGGCCCAGTTACGCTAAGAGCTGTAAGCAATGATGCACTCAGGAGAATCATTTTAGTTCCGCACATGTGTTCTTTCGCTCCGACGGGCCCCGCTCTCTGCGGCCGATACTACCACGGTCATTTGCTCACGCCTGTAGCGGTTTTCAATCCGACAGTGCCAGAGGACACCCATAAAGGTGACCGTGCTCACAGGCTAGAGCTTGCCTACGACTCTAGAATCCAAGATGACGGATTCAACTAAGGGGACGCACCGTGAACACAGTCGCCACGAACAGCAACAGAATCGTCTACTGGCACCGCGAATTACCTCCCTTCGATGCCGATGCCGTGGCCGAGCATGTTATCGAAGCGACGAGCAACCGTGTTCCTGGAACACTCATCCATCGAGACGAGTTGTGGAGGCAATGTTACGAGACTCTAATGGCTTCGACCGCTACTCGGTTGGAACAGGAGGTTGCTCGCCTCGGAGGTCACTACGCGCACGTGCTCGATGAATCGATCGACAGTCGGCATGACGGAGCTACCGGCGAAGCCTGGTTGCAGGGTCGCTTCACCTACATGTTGTACCGTCGGCCGGTGAAAAACATTCCAGAGGCACAGGTGTGAAGAGCGCGCACAGTTGTCGAACCGAGGGTCGCGGCGAAACTTGGCAATCTTGGCATTCTGACAGCGTTACGTCATTCCGTCCGGGTGGAGCCGGGCGCTGCTTCAGCAGCCGTGCGTCGCGGGTTTAAAGTGTAGGAGCTGAGAACCCGGATGTAGTTGGCGCGATCGAAGGCAGATGGGTTGGGCACGGAGCGCCGGCTCATGCTGCCGCGCATCTGCTGGATCGATTCGTATTCATGCTCCGCCATCCACTGAGACATCTCGTGCAAGACCACATTGGCGTGCCGTATTCCGCTCTGAAAGAAGGCCGAAGTCATCATCGCAACATGTGCGCCGGCCATCATCGCTTTCAAGACATCCCGTCCCGAATGGACGCCTCCAGTGACAGCGAGGTTGGCGCCGACGAGTCCGTGAAGGATGGCGACCCAGTGCAGCCGCAGAGGCAATTCCTGCGATTGGCTTAAGGTAAGACTCGGGACGATTTCTAGCGCGTCGATGTCGATGTCCGGCTGGTAGAAGCGATTGAAGAGCACTAGTCCGTCGGCACCCGCCTCGTCCAGCTGCTTGGCCATGTTGGCCATCGCCGTAAAAAATGGAGAAATCTTCACGGCCACTGGAATGCGAACACATGCCTTGACTTGCCTTACCAGCTCGCAATAATCCTCTTCTATTTTTGACCCCCTGTGATGCGCGTCCGATACGACGTCATAGATATTCAACTCCAGAGCTGAAGCGCCGGCCTGTTCGATCAGTTTTGCGTGGTGAGTCCATCCACCAACGGAAATCCCATTTAGACTGGCGATCACGGGAATTGAGACCGACACCCTTGCTTTGCGGATCAGTTCAAGGTAGGCATCGGGGCCAAGATTGTAGTTCTGGAGATTCGGAAAATAGTTCAGCGATTCCGGAAAGCTTTCCGCGCCGCGAGAAAGATCAGAGTGGATGGCATTGCTTTCCAATTCGAGTTGCTCTTCGAACAAGGAAGGCAGGACGACGGCCCCGACCCCGCTTTCTTCAAAGCGACGGATGTTTTCGAGCGAATCGCACAATGGAGAAGCGGACGCAACGATGGGGGAGCGCAGCGGGAGACCCATGTAAGTCGTAGTGATGTCAATCATGTGGCGTCTCCGTTTTGATGGTCATGTTGCGCGGAAGTGACCGTTTCCGGCTGCGAAACGACAGGCGCTTCATTCCCCAGGGCGTGATTGGAATAGACCTTCCATCGGAGATCGACGTCGCCCTGCGCAAGTTCTAACAGGCGGTCCGCCTCCTGCGGGCTGTTTCGCGCCAGCATTGAATAGCGAGCCTCCTGATAAAGGTATTTCCTCAGCGGTATGCTCGGAGCCCTCGAATCCAGCTGAAATGGGTTTTTCCCTTCCGCGCGCAGAATAGGGTTGTAGCGCAGCAAAGGCCAATAACCCGAAAGCACTGCAGCTTTCTGCTGCTCCATGCCGAAAGCCAGATCGTAGCCATGAGCGATGCAATGACTGTAAGCGATGATCAGGGAAGGTCCGTCGTAGGCCTCCGCTTCAAGGAAGGCCTTTACGGTATGAGTGTCATTGCCGCCCATGGCCACTCGCGCGACGTAAACCGATCCATAGCTAATGGCTTCAAGGGCAAGATCCTTCTTGGCCGTCTGTTTGCCGCCGGTCGCGAATTTCGCGACCGCTGCGCGAGGTGTCGCCTTGGACATCTGCCCGCCGGTATTGGAATAGACCTCGGTATCGAGCACGAGCACGTTCACCTTGGCGCCCGAGCCGAGCACATGGTCGAGACCACCCGCCCCGATGTCGTACGCCCAACCGTCCCCCCCGACCAGCCATACGCTCTTGCGAACGAGCGAATCGGCGACGGCAAGCAAGTCGCGTGAGTTTGCCGAATCCTGCGACGACAATTTTCGCTCCAGTTCGGCGACGCGCTCACGTTGAGCCGCAATGTCCGCTTCGGTAGATTGATCGCTGATGAGCAGACCGCGAACAAGAGTTTCGCCCAGGATCGAAGCTTGGCGGGCGACTAGGATTCGCGCATAGTCTGCCTGCTTGTCGACGGCGAGCCGCATGCCCAAGCCGAATTCGGCGTTATCTTCGAACAAGGAGTTAGACCAAGCAGGGCCTCGTCCCTGATTGTTGACGGTATAAGGCGTCGTGGGCAGGTTGCCGCCATAGATGGAAGAGCAGCCTGTCGCATTGGCGATCAGCAGACGGTCTCCAAACAATTGCGTCAGCAATTTGATATACGGTGTTTCGCCGCAACCTGCGCAGGCTCCCGAGAATTCGAAGAGCGGATCGAGCAACTGCACATCCTTGACGTGAGAAGGTGACAGCCGCTCGCGATCAAAATCGGGCAGGGAAGTAAAGAAGTTCCAATGGGTGTTTTCTGTCTCGCGTAATGGCTCCTGTAGTTCCATATTGATGGCTTTATGCTTGGCTTCGCTCTTACTTTTCGCCGGGCATACTTCCACACAGAGCCGGCAGCCGGTGCAATCTTCAGGGGAGACCTGCAGTGTGTAACGCAAGTTTTCGAGTTCACGCCAGCGGGGCTTTGCGGATTTGAAAGTGGAGGGGGCAGCGCTCAATTCGGAGCAGTCATATACCTTGGCGCGGATAACTGCATGGGGGCACACGAGGACGCATTTACCGCACTGGATGCACAGTTCCTCGTCCCAAACTGGAATTTGCTGCGCGATATTGCGTTTTTCCCACTTGGATGTTCCTGTAGGAAATGTTCCATCGACAGGCATCGCACTGACGGGAAGGGAATCGCCTTGCCCGGCGACGATCGAACCCAGTACGTTGCGGACAAATCGAGGGAGCACGCTGTGGCACAGGGGGCAGAACTCTCAGACCGCTCGACGCTTGCTGCGGAACGCTCACACAATACAGCTGAGCAAGAGTGTGGTCGACGGCAGCGAAGTTCTTTTCGACCACGGCTTCGCCGCGCTTCCCATAGGTGTCGCGGACCGCGTCTTTGATAGCCTCGATCGCTTCTTCGCGCGGGAGGACACCGCTAATAGCGAAGAAGCAAGTCTGCATGATCGTGTTGATGCGACCGGCCATGCCCGTTTCCCGCGCGATCTTGTAGGCATCGATGACATAGAACTTCAGCCGCTTTTTGATGATGTTTTGTTGCACAGGTTCTGGCAGATGGTTCCAGACCTCTGTCGGTGCGAACGGAGCATTGAGCAGGAACGTAGCGCCAGGCTCTGCAGATGCCAATACGTCCATGCGCTCGAGGAATTGGAATTGATGGCAGGCCACAAAGCTCGCCTTACTGATGAGGTATGAAGAGCGGATCGGCCGCGGACCAAAACGCAGGTGGGACACCGTGACCGACCCGGCCTTCTTCGAATCGTAAACAAAATAGCCTTGCGCATAGTTGTCCGTACGCTTGCCGATGATTTTGATGGAATTCTTGTTTGCGCCGACCGTTCCATCGGAACCCAGACCATAAAACACGGCGCGGACTGTCTGCGGATCTTCCGTAGAGAAGTTGCGATCGTATTCGAGGCTCGTGTGCGTGACATCGTCAACGATTCCGACCGTGAAATGATTCTTAGGCGCGGGCTTCTTCAGTTCATCGAAGACGCTCTTCGCCATTGCCGGCGTAAACTCCTTGGAAGAAAGACCAAACCGTCCACCGATGACACGTGGACGAGCCGACGAGGACTCGTTAAGAGCCGCCACGACATCAAGATAAAGAGGTTCGGCGATACTGCCGGGTTCCTTGGTGCGGTCGAGCACAGCGACCGCAGTCGCGGTCTTGGGAAGCGCGGCCAGGAGGCTGCTCGGCGCGAAGGGCCTAAACAAGCGAACTTTCAGGAGCCCCACCTTTTCGCCGCGTGACTGTAGGTGCTCGATTGTCTCCTCTACAGGGCCGGTGCCAGAACCCATCATGACGATGATGCGATCGGCGTCCGGTGCACCCACGTAATCGAATAGCTTGTAGGCCCTGCCGGTGCGAGCTGCAAAGCGGTCCATGACATCCTGCACGATCGTCGGGCATGCTCGATAAAAAGGATTGATGGCCTCGCGAGACTGAAAGAACACATCCGGATTCTGCGCAGTTCCGCGAAGAATAGGATGGTCGGGGGAAAGCCTCCGTTCTCGGTGTTTCCGGACCAGAGTCTCGTCGATCAGTGCGCGGAGATCATCATCGCTCAACGGAGTGATTTGGTTGAGCTCGTGGGAAGTGCGGAAGCCGTCAAAGAAATGCAGGAACGGGATACGCGACTCCAGTGCCGCGGCTTGTGCGATAAGCGCGAAATCAGCCGCTTCCTGAACTGAGTTCGAGCAGAGCATGGCAAAACCTGTGGCTCGGGCTGCCATGACGTCACTGTGATCGCCGAAAATGGACAACGCGTGGGACGCTACGGTTCGCGCCGCGACGTGGATCACCGTAGGGGTTAGTTCGCCGGCGATCTTGTACATGTTGGGAATCATCAGAAGCAGGCCTTGCGACGCGGTGAAGGTAGTACCGAGAGCGCCGGCCTGCAGCGCCCCGTGGAGGACGCCAGCTGCTCCGCCTTCGGATTGCATCTCGATGACCTTGGGAACCGCGCCCCAAATATTCTTGCGGGCTTCGCCTTGCCATTGATCCGACCATTCCCCCATGGGAGAAGCAGGCGTAATCGGATAGATTGCGATGACTTCGTTGAGGCGGTAGGCCACGTCAGCAGCGGCTTCATTCCCATCGAGGATTGCCGTAGTGCTTGTCATGGCTTCTCCTGCAATTCAGCGACGTTGCTCTGGGCTGGACTGATTCTTGTCTGTGCATGACATCAGAGCCTGGAAAATAGAGTTCTAATTCGATTAGGACTTTGAAATTGCAGCCCCTGACGCGCTTCAAATCATCAGCCGATAGCTTCGCAGGTCATTGAGCGCGAAGCTGTGACACAGATCACCAAGGACTGTGACGTCGGCGCTCGGTTGTTCTAAATTGAATAGTGGGATTTCGAGAACCCTATTGCGGGCCGTGATTCGGGTCACGCTTCTTTGCAACACGGATCACCGAAATGTTCATACGGATGAGCTATCGAAACAGCTGTAGGTCGCATGAAATTAGCGATCCCACTTGATCAGACATTGCGACAAGTGGCTCGCGACAAGAACCACTGCCGTACTGTGGGAAGTGCGCGGAGGTGATCGTGGTCATGTGCCGTATCGTCTTGTTGGGTGTTCTGATTCTGCTGGTCTCCGCCGTGGGTGCCCAAGATAAACCGCCTGCTACCAAAGCGCCGGCACAACGCGCCGCTGCGGCGTCGGGCAAGCAGACATACAAGCATTATTGCGCCTCCTGCCATGGTGTTGACGCCCGGGGCAATGGACCGGCTGCGTTCATGCTAAAGACTACGCCGCCCGATCTAACCACGCTCGCCAAACGCCACGGCGGGAAATTCCCGTACGACTACGTTTCCGATGTGCTGCGTTTTGGCACTCGTATCCGGTCTCATGGCTCTTCCGACATGCCAATATGGGGACCGATCTTCGGTTCCATAGACAACTATGACGAAGTTGCAGTGCGAAAACGGATCAAGAATCTCAGCGACTACTTGGCGTCGCTGCAGCAAAAAGAGTTGTGATGCAGTGTTGCTGTTTCGGGTGCGGTAGCCCGCACCAGGCATGAAGTGTGCTGACTCTGCGTCTCAACGAGCGTCAAGCGGACGGAGTTGCTGTTCATGCCCGAGTTTCGCGGTTTGCATAGCAAGCTCCCTTAGAGTAGGGAAGGACCGTTCCCAGATGCGAAGATTGAGCGCCGGGTTGTTGATGTTCAGACGGGGGAAATTTGGTGTGGAAGTGTTTTTAGTTCACCCGGGAGGGCCGGTTTGGAGCGAAAAAGATTTTGGCGCTTGGTCAATCCCGAAGGGCGAAGTGCTCGCCGGGGAGGACGATTTGACGGCGGCACGGCGCGAATTCGAAGAAGAGACGGGGATAAAGCCCGCAGGGGAATTTGTTAGCCTCGGCGAGATTAAACAACCGAGCGGAAAAGTCATAATCGCCTGGGCCTTTGAAGGGGATTGTACACCGGCGATTCACAGCAACACGTTTTCGATGGAATGGCCGCCAAAATCCGGTCGAACGCAGGAATTTCCCGAAGTGGATCGAGCGGAGTGGTTTTCTCTGAACGACGCGCGCGATCGGATACACCGCGGGCAAATTGGTTTCCTCGACGAGCTCATTGCGCGTTTTCGGTGACACGCGCCAACACGCGCACAAAGAAACGGAATCCCGGCGTGCTGCTAGATCGATTCGTATTCGGTGAATGGAGGAGCATGAACAACCTCTTGCAATCATTTTCCGACTCAGGGTTCGCGAAGGATTTCGTCTGTACGATTTGCGCGCCACTCCGCCATGACGCGAGTCCACAGCGATTGTTGCGTGCCAAGTTTCTGCGTACTAAACTGCGCCAAGTGAGGACCAACCTATGAATCGTCGCGACTTTATTGGCGCTGCCGCGGCTCTGACAGCCACCGCCGCGCACGGTTGGATTGCACCCGTGCCCCGCCGCCCTTATAAGAATGGGATCGACCTCTCCATCATTGCCTTAGGTGGCATCGTCATCTGTGGGCTTTCCCAGGAGGAGGCTTCGCGTCGCGTCGCCGAAGCGTACGACCGAGGCGTGAACTATTTTGACTGCGCCCCGTCGTATTTCAATGGTGAAGCGGAAAACAAACTCGGTGAAGCGTTAAAGCCATATCGCAGCAAGGTCTTCCTGGCAGAAAAGACGATGTGTCGAGACGCAAAAGGCGCACGCGAGGAGTTGGAACGTACCCTGCAGCGTTTCCACACCGATCATGTGGATCTCTACCAGTTTCACGCGGTTAGTTCGATGGATGATGTCGACAAGATTCTCGCGCCAGCCGGAGCTGCTGAGACCTTTTTTGCGGCCAGAAAGGAGGGAAAAGTGCGGCATCTCGGTTTTTCCGCCCATAATGCGCCGGCCGCTCTCCGCCTCATGGATGCGCTCGAATTGGACAGCGTTCTGTTCCCAGTCAATGTCAACGCCTGGGAGAATGGCGGCTTCGGCCCGCAAATTCTTAACAAAGCAAAATCGAAAGGCATGGCCCGCATGGCATTGAAGGCCCTTGCGTTTGGTAGGTGGCCCGCAGATATGAAAGAGAGCGATCGCAGGTATCCGAAGTGCTGGTACCAACCGATCGACGATCGCGAGATGGCTCGCTTGGCGCTGCGATTCACCTTGAACCAGGAGGTCACTGCCGCCGTGCCACCTGGTGACGAACGCATCTTTGACCTTGCGATGGATCTGGCATCAGCGCCGCTGCCCCAGTTGAGCGCCGCCGAACTGACGGAACTGAAGGCCCGGATTTCTTCGTTTGAGCCAGTTTTCCGGGCATGATGCGCGTCGGAATCTGACCACGAGCGCAGGAGCAGCTTGTTCCTGGCATTGATTTCAAAGAATCTACCCCGCGCCGCGTTCGTCGGGCCAGCCGGCATTGGAAGTTCTCTGTGAGTAGTCCCACCGTGATGCTGGTCACAGACATGACCACTATCAGCCTGTAGTCTGTCATCGATTAAACGGAATCTGCAATCGGATGTTTCGGAAGCAATTCTTGGAAGGTCCGACGGGTTTCGTTTTCTGTGCCCCGGTTAAACGAAACCTGCTCGGCAGTATCCATCCGCGCCGTAGACGAAAATTGGCGTGTCTTTGCTGGAATTGACGGTTCCCTGGCTGTGATGGCCGTTACGCTGCCCTGTGACGAGGGTTACAGCACCCCCTTTGGGCTAAGCGCATATTTTGAATCAGAGAGAGAGAGAGAGAGAGAGGTGCAAGTTGCAAGAGGATGAGCGCGATCCTGGAGGTTCTGATATTTGACGAGATCGAAGAAACAGTCTTAGCTTGGCTGCGGTCGCGATTCAGCGTTTGGAAAAAGAGCAGACGGCGATTCGAAGGGATCACCACAAGCGGCCAACCCCAATCGGCAAAACGTTGAGAGGAACGCTCCTCTACCAGAAGCGCCGTCCGAAGTCTGCAAAGCCGGCGTGTCCGACTGCGTTGGACGGGAGGCAAGCTCTTCCGATTCCGGTCAGATCCGGCGTCGGCAAGTGGAAATCATTGAACGGCTGATTCGCCAGGCGGAATCCACGTTGTGCGGCATTATTGGCTCTGAGAGCGCTGCCTCAAGTTTTCACTCTGATGTACGAGGAACGATGCGGAGTCATGCTCAAGGTGCTGTGGCGGGGACTCGCAGCCACAGGAAAATCATAACGAGTTTTCAGTGGCTAATCGCCTTGCTGAGTTTTTCCATAACGTCGCGGTTCGCCCTAAAGGTTAGGCCGACCGCGATCTGAACCAAGGAGTAATGAAGTCATGGGAGGTTAAGGTCATGCCATTTCGATCTGTGAACATCGCTACCACGGCTCCCTACTTGATCGCTGCTTTGTTGAGTGCCGCTTTCGTATTAATGATTCTTGGAAGGCCGCACGTTCTCGGTGCGCAGCAAGCGCGGCGCCCGCAAGCCGCCGCGGAAAACAGCGACCAAGCAACGCTCATTGCGCGAGGCAAATACATCGTAGAAGGCATGGCAGGTTGCGGATACTGTCACACGCCCCGTGATCAGGACGGCAATCCAGACCGCTCAAGATGGCTCGAAGGTGCCCCTGTGTTCTATGAACCCGCCCGGCCGGTGCAAGGATGGGCGAACACCGTTCCACGACTTGCTGGCTTGCCACCGGGCAGCGACGCAGAGCTTATCAAACTGTTGACCACGTCTATCTCGCGTACTGGCAAGCCCCCTCGCTGGCCAATGCCTCGATTTTATATGACCCGCACCGATGCCGAGGCCGTCGTGGCTTATCTCAAATCCATTGACGTCAAACATTAAGCAATATGCAGATTCATCAACACTAAACTCCGCTGAGCGACTCCACGAACTCGCTCCGTGGCTCGATGTGTAAGGGATTCCTCAAGACTAATGCACGACGAGTGTGACGAGCCGGTACTGATCTTGTACTCTCGGAATGGCGATGGTTAGACCGGCGGCCTTCGATGGACTTCGGAACTCGTACGCGCAGGCTGTGGCAGCGGCACAAGGTGCAGGCGCATCGAGGTTGGGATCCCACCGACCAGCGCCGATGGATTCTTGATCGCGCGCGACCCGGAGGACATGGCGTCCTTGGAAGGGCGTGACAATATCGCGGACCCTGCGCGTCGCACATATCAGTTGCCCGGAATACGTAGTCGGACTACGATTGCCGCCGGACAACCCCGTAGGAAAAATTCGCAATCAAGGAGTTACTTTGATGCTCAGTTGCGGATCCGGCCGCACGTTCCTGTTGGCCGGAGTCTTGTTTTGCGCAGCAGCCACTTCCTGCGCACAACCGGGACGACATCCAGTCCGAGCACTCCGGGCCAAGCCATTCCTGGAACAAACGGGGTGAGCCCGTTCGCAGGCAGCGTGCCGGCAAAGCTAGTTCCGGGAGTTCTGCCGATTTCGCTGCAGGACGCCATCGATCGCGGATTGAAGACAAAATCTCGGACTGCTTGCTTTCGAATGCGGACATCCGCGCGGCCCGGGAGCAGCGTTGGGAGCAATTGAGCGCTCTCTTGCCGCACGTGACGGCGCGCCCTATGTGGGGACCTCGGAAATCAATCTCGCGAGCTCGGTTTACGAGTATTTCTGGAGGAGTCATCCCGCCGTCCGTGGGCCCTTTTTCCTACTTCGACGCACGTGCCGCTGTGACGCAGACCTTGTTCGATTGGAAGTCGATCAACGCCACCCGCGCGGCTAGCCAGAGACTAGAAGTCCGCCGAATACTGCCTACAGAGACGCGCGCGATCTCGTTGTGCTGGCCGTGGGCTATACCTATTTGCAGGCCATCGCCGACGAAGCCCGCATCGAAACGGCGCGAAGCGCAAGTCAAGACCGCCCAGGCGCTCTACGATCAGGCAACGGACCGGTGAACTGCCGGCACTTCTCCGGACATCGACGGGCTGCGCGCCAAAGTCGAGCTTCAGACCCGGCAACAGCAGTTGATTCAAGCGAAGAATGATTTCGCCATCCAGAAGCTGACCGTGGCGCGCGTGATCGGCCTGGCTCCCGGGCAGGAATTCGAATTGACGGACAAGTCGCCTTACCAGCCGTTGGAAGTTATCACCGTTGATGAAGCTCTGAAACGCGCATACGCTTCGCGTTCCGATTACCAGGCGGCCATGGCCGACTGTGCGCGCAGCGGAATTCTCCCGGAAGGCTGCGGTGGCGGGATATTTCCCGTCGCTCTCCTTTAACGCCGATTATCGGGGCAGCGGGACGCATCCCTCCACGGCAACGCAAGTATTCGACGTGCGCGGAACGCTGTCGATTCCGATCTTTCAGGGCAGGCAGCGTTCATGGCGATGTCTTGCAGGCCGATGCGAAGACTCGAACAGAGCCGTGAACGCCTGGACAACCTGCGCGCGCAGATCGATTCCGACGTTGCGACCGCGCTGCTGAACCTGCAGTCGTCGGCGGATCAGGTCAACGTGGCGCGCAGCAATATTGACTTTGGCAGAAGAGACGCTGGCGCAGTCGCGCGATCGCTTCAGCGCGGGCGTCACCGATACCGTGGAGGTGGTGCAATCGCAAGAGGCGGTCGCGAGCGCGCACGAACAGTACATATCGAGTCTCTACAGTTACAATTTCGCGAAAATTTCCTTGGCTCGCGCTCTGGGCGTCGCGCGAAGAGGGCGTCAAGGAATATTTCAAAGGAAAATAAACATGGCGGACGAGAACCCAGCCCGTTCGGTGCCTGAGGCAGGCAAAGAATCCACGATCGAACCGTCGCCGTTGACCGACACCCGCGTATGCCGCCCAGCCGACCGCAGTCCAAAGCGCCGCAGAACACTTGGTTATTCTGATCGTCGTCGTGGTGGTGCTTGTCGGCGGCGTATTTCTTGTGGCGCTACTTCAACAGCTATGAATCAACCGACGATGCCCAGGCGGATGTTCACCTGTATCCGGTCAGCGCGCGTGTTTCCGGCTACGTGGTGCAGGTCAACGTGGACGACAACCAGTGGGTGCAGAAAGGCACCGTGCTGGTGGAGATCGATCCGAAGGACTATGAGGTTGCGGTCGCGCAGGCGCAAGCCAATCTGGCCAGTGCCGAAGCCACGGCGCAATCGCTGAATATCACGGTTCCGATCACTTCGGTCGGACACTTCAAGCCAACTGAAGTCCACTGCGTCGGACGTCGAAAATGCCAACGCCGGAGTCATCGCCGCCGAGACGGCAGCTGCCGCCGCCCATGCGCAAGTGGAAGCGCCGCAGGCGAACGATGTGCGGGCGCAAGACGATCTCCACCGCTACAAACTGCTGGTGGACAAACGGGAAGTGGCCCAGCAGGTCTACGATCAGGCATTGGCCACGGCCAAATCCAGCACCGCGTCGGTAGCGGCGGCCCGCGCGAATGAGTCCGCCGCGGAACAATTCGTGCAACAGGCCCGAAGCCGTGCTGGCGCAGGCGGATGCGAATCACCAATCTGCGCAGACCGGGCCGCAGCAAGTGTCGTCCACGCGGGCTCGCGTGCGCGCGGCGATCGCCGATGTGGAGCAAAAGCGCGCGCTGCTCGAGCAGGCCCAGCTGAATCTCCAATACACCAAAATCGTCGCGCCGGTAGCGGGCGAAGTGAATAAGACAGTTGTCGTCGGACTAAACGTTCAACCGGGGCAGCAACTCCTCACCGTGGTGCCGCTCGATGAAGTCTGGGTCACTGCCAATTTCAAAGAGACTCAGCTCGGCGCATGCGAGTCGGACAGAGAGCGGAAATCCATGTGGATTCGACCGGCCAGACTTTCAAGGGCCACGTAGACAGCATCGCCGGGGCAACCGGCCCGCTCTTCAGTTTGCTTCCGCCGGAGAATGCCACCGGCAACTACGTGAAAATTGTGCAAAGGATTCCGGTAAAGATCGTTCTCGATCCGGGAGAGAACAGGGATCACCAGCTTCGGCCTGGAATGAACGTCGTGCCGGACGTGTACCTCCAATGAGTTCTGCTGCTCTCACGATCGATCAGGACGTTTGGCGGCCCAAATTCAATCCGTGGCTGATTGCTGTTGTCGTGGCGCTGGCTGCCTTCATGGAGGTGCTCGACACCAGCATCGCCAACGTGGCGCTGCCGTACATGGCCGGGAATCTGGGCGCGAGCAACGACCAGAGCACGTGGGTTCTGACTTCGTATCTGGTCTCGAACGCCATCATCCTGCCGATCAGCGGCTGGCTCGCGGGCGCCTTGGGACGGAAGCGCTTTTTCATGGCCTGTCTTGGCAGTCTTTACGGTGAGTTCTTTGCTTTGCGGCGTTTGCGCCGAGTCTCGGGTTTCTTCTTCTCTTCCGCGTGCTGCAAGGGGCGGGCGGCGGCGGACTGCAGCCGATGGCTCAGGCCATTCTGGCGGACACCTTTCCCCCGCAACAACGAGGCTTGGCGTTTGCGCTGTATGGCATTACCGCCATCATGGCGCCCACGATCGGGCCAACCCTGGGCGGGTGGATCACCTTCAATTATTCCTGGCGGTGGATTTTTTTCATCAATCTGCCGGTCGGCATGGTCACATGGTTTCTGGTGCGGCGCTTTGTCGAAGATCCGCCGTATTTAGCCGGCTCAAGTCGGCTGGGGTCAAGTTGGACTACATCGGCATCGCTCTGCTGACCTCGGTGTCGGGGCGTTGCAGGTGCTGCTCGACAAGGGCCAGGAAGATGATTGGTTCGGGTCGCACTTCATCACGACTTTGGTCGTCATCGCGGCCGTATGCCTGATCTCGCTGGTTATCTGGGAGTGGTTTCAAAAGGCGCCGATCATCGACGTCCGAATGTTCAAGAGTTTCAATTTCGCCAGTGCAAGCCTGATGATGTTCATGCTGGGAATCCTGTTGTTCAGCAGCCTGGTGCTGATGCCGCAGTTCCTCCAGACGCTTTTGGGGTACACCTCGGAACTGGCCGGGCTCGCGCTTTCCGCCGGAGGCCTTGTTTTGCTGTTTGAGATGCCGATCATGGGCCAACTGACAACGAAGGTTCAGGCGCGTTACCTGATCGCCTTCGGCTGGCTGGCCTTGTCCGTCGCCATGTTCTATTCCACAAAGCGGATTGATTTGCAGATCAGCTTCAGTGCCGCCACGTTGCTGCGCATCGCCCAGGTGATCGGTTTGGGCTTCCTGTTCGTGCCGATTACGCTCGTGGCTTACATCGGAATTGCGCCGGAGAAGAACAACGCTGTCGCCGGGATCGTCAATTTCATGCGCAACATGGGAAGCAGCGTGGGAACTTCGCTGGTCACCACTTTGATTGCGCGCCGATCGCAATTTCATCAGGCCAGGCTGGTCGAGCACGCCAGGCCCGACAATCCCAATTTTCAGAATTCGGCAAACGGGCTGGCGCAGCACATCGGCTCAACTCGGGATGTGAGCACGCATGAGGCGCACGTCGCACGCGATATGCCAGGATTTACCAGATCGCTGCAAGCGCAGGCGGCGAGCTTGGCATACATCGATACTTTCATGGTCCTTGCTGTGGGGGCGGCGATCATGTTCTGCCTGGCGTTTGTTTTGAAGAAGAACGATCCTGGCGGGAGTGGGCATGTGGTAGTGGAATAGTCGAGGCAATGAAAGAGGGAAATACTAACTTGGGGTGAGCGTGCAGAGCGGAGTATTGGACGACCGTAAATTCATGATCAAAATCGTCACGATCGAACGGGAGTACGGAAGCGGCGGAGGCGAAATCGCTCAAATGCTTGCGACGCAGCTGGGCTGGAAGCTTTGGGATCAGTTGCTGACCGAGGAGATCGCCAGACTTGCGAATTGCCCCAAGGCCGTGGTCGAAGTTCGCGAGGAACGCACCGATCCGCTCTACTACCGGCTCTTCAAATCCTTTTTGCGCGGGAGCTATGAAGGCAGCCTCAATGCGCACAAGCTGAACCTGGTGGACAGCGAAAGCATTTTGAAGATTACCGAACGAGTCGTTCAGCACGCCGCGAAAACCGGGAACTCTGTAATCGTCGGGAGGGGATCGCAGCATTTTCTTCGAAGATCGGCCAGACACGTTGCGCGTGTTTCTTTATGCTCCGAGAGAAGATAAGGTGCGGCGTCTGCTGGCTCGCGGCAAGAGCGAGAATGAAGCCGAGCAACTGGTGGATACCGTGGATCGAGAACGCGCCGATTTCATTCAGAAGTATTTCCGCGTCGAATGGCCTGATCGTG
Source organism: uncultured Acidobacteriota bacterium (assembly GCA_963781385.1). GTDB lineage: Bacteria > Acidobacteriota > Terriglobia > Acidiferrales > UBA7541 > Acidiferrum. Next base: position 980,770 of record CAWAFN010000003.1, read on the forward strand.
CCATTTACCACGCCATGATCAATACCGCGATTGGCGGACGAGGCCGTCGTTCACACGATACTGGATTTCATGAAAACCATCGATACGTAAGTCGTTTCGTAAGCGCATCCGCGTTACTGCAGGAGTTATCAGCCAGATATCTTGAACGCGGGTTCAACAACCATGAGGGTGCGATGTACCCTGGTTCATTCGAGGGCGACATTACGCAGGCACTGTCGAGAAGGTCCCGCAACTACGGCGCAATAAGTCCGGCTCCAAAGCGATGAATATTTTCGCTCTGCGGTTCTTATCTTCCTCAGCCTCGCACGAAGTTTCCTTGCGGACTGCTCTTCGCGATTGAAGAATTGATTCTTGTAGGTGTGATTGAACAAGAAGGGCTGGGGGAAGGAGCACTTCCTACAGGCTAAAAACGGCAGTTCATTGACAATATACGTTTGTTGATAACTTCCAGACAGTGTTTTGGCAAGATTCCGCCATAACTCCTCGAGAGCCATAGCATTGCCAATGCGGAATCGCATTTGACGAGTTCCTCGCGAACGCGATCCATCTCTCGTCCGCCCTTTGGATCGAGCATGCGTGGGTTTGCTTCTTGTTCCAACGTGCGCAAGCTTTTGATATTCGGAGGGCCAAGGCACTCAAGGCGAAAATGAAGCCGGGTCGTAAGCCGAAGAAATAGGGCCGAATATATCGCGAATATACGACGTAATTCTTGACCCAGTTTCTCGCCGGGCCTACGCGTTCCAGGCCTCCTGAGAATTGCGGAGATATTGCGACAGCCGAATTCGTTCCTAAGATTTGCGTTGGAGTTGGAACAGAGCCTCAGGATCATGAGCCGAAGCGCGTCCAGCCCAGATCCACGCGTAGCGGCTGAGAAGAGCGCCAATAACGAAGCATGTAGCGGCCGCGTAGCGTCCCGTTGGTATGGAGCCCCAGAAAACTCGCAGTAGGAGTGCTGCAGGACCTTCCAGAAGACCGGCGATGAGCAGAGTTCGTCCAGATCTGCCGTGATGCAAGGGCGCATCCACGGAGTGCTTGCGCACTAGTAACTTGAGTTCAATCAGAGTCTCAATTCCAGAGGCAATAAATCCCAGAATCTGCGTTGCGGGAATCAGGAAACCCGCTAGTTCTAGTATTGCTGCCGCGCAGCCGAGTCCTGAAGTCAAAAAATGTGCGGGGAGGAGACGGCGATTCTCCGACCAGACAGGAATTACCGTGGCTCCTATGAGAACACCCGTGTAGCTGGCAAGCAGCAGGCCAGTTACCGCGGCAGACGCCTCTGCCAGCCAGAGCATCGCCATAAGAACGGGACCCGTGGAACCGCGCACTAGAAACTCGAAACAGAAGACGGCGAGAAACGCGCAGCCCGAAAAGGCTACCAGGATCCAGGCGCCAAGCGACATGGCCGAGCGAAACTTGAACACGCGCAACATGTTCAAGAAACGTGTGGGCTTGCCGAGATCCGCGATCAGGAGAGCAGGGCAAATTGCGGCTCCGAGGAGTGCGGTCCAGAGTGAAACACGGATCAAGCCCGCTTCGCTCCGGAAGAGCTGAGCGATAAATGCAATGCACCCGGACATCCCCGCGATGCCGCCAATGAAGAAATAGAGTGGCACCTGCCAGGTCCAGGGAGGAGCTTTTAGGGCCGGCAGGCCGTAGTAGGTGCCTTCCAGTGACCGACTTCCGGATGGATGCTGAATGGTCTCAGTTGCTTTCGTGCTTTCGCTGGCAGCTGTCCGAATTTCGTCCAGCCTCTCCTCGGTTGCTTTGGTTCTGGCGGCCGATCTCATTTCACCCTCCAGTGTGAAACTTTCTCCAGCCAAGGATGAATCAGATTGCAAAAGCGAGACAAACGAGGCCAAGAAGAATTGCGGCCGAAATCAGCGCCGAAGTCCACGCGCTCTTCAAATAAATGGTGGGTACCTCGGGCGCCGGAGGGAGATTGTATCCTTCCGGTTCTCCTAAGATCACAAAGAACGCGTGGATTCCGCCGACGCTGGTCTCTTGGGGATCGTAAACACGCGCGTCGGAATATCCGCGTTCCCGCAGTTCGTTCACGCGATTCTTGGCGCGCCCCCTTAGTTCCTCAAGATCGCCAAATCGGATGGATTCTGTGGGGCAGGCTTTGGCACAGGCAGGAATTAGGCCCGCTTTTTGCCGGTCGTAACAGAAGGTGCATTTGAAAGCGCGTCCATCCTCCGGGCGCCTGTCAATCACGCCGAACGGACAGGACACAACACAATATCCGCAACCATTGCACACATCGGGCTGAACAAACACCGAGCCCACCTCGGTGCGAACAATCGAGCCCGTAGGACAGGCTTCCAGACATCCCGCGTTGGCGCAATGCTTGCACACGTCGGAGAGAAACTGCCAGCGAAACGGCTCCGCAGTGCCAACTACCTGCGAGGCCATTGGCTGTTTCTGTTCTAGAAAGAGTACGTGTCGCCAGGTTGAGGCTCCCAGAGCACGAGTATTGTCGTAGGACTGGCCAGACCAGTCGAAACCATCATCGGGAATCTGATTCCATTCCTTGCAGGCCACCTCGCAGGCTTTGCAACCGATGCACACGGTCGGATCCGTGAGAAAAGCGCTAATGGGCATCAGTCCCCCTCAAGTGCGCACGCAATTGTTCGACTGCTGCCTTGCCGTGTGGGCGGCGTCCCGAAGTGAGATTACACAGGATCCCTTTTGCTTCCATGATCCGGACATTAGGCTCCTCAGAGATGGCGACAAGATCGTTCGCCGAGTCTCCTTTGACCAATCCGCGGTAGCCCCAGTGGTAAGGCACACCGACCTGGTGCACCCTGTTTCCGTTGATCAGCAGCGGCTGCATCCGTGCAGTCACGAGCGCTCTCGCCTCAACGATGCCGCGTGGTGTCGTGAGTGTCACCCAGCCGCCGTTTTGCACGGAATGCTCCGCGGCTAGCTCGAGGGATATTTCGCAGAAGAACTCGGGTTGGAGTTCGGCAAGGTGTGGAAGCATGCGCGACATCGCGCCGGAAGTGTGGTGTTCCGTTAACCGGTAGGTGCTCATAACGTAAGGAAATCGATCGTCGGGTGAAGTGGCGTACTCGGTTTTGATCCCGCTCTTTTTTCAATGCAGCGGGATTGCTTTGCTGCTTCGGATAGAGCGGATTCTGAACCGGAGATTCGAGGGGTTCGTAGTGCGTTGGTAGTGGACCGTCTGCCAATCCCTTAGGAACGAAGATCCAGCCGACGCCATCGGAATGCAAGATGAAGGGTTTATCTCCACCAAGAGCCTCATCCCCGTGCGCATGCTCATCGGGCCGGTAGTCGGGCGCTTTGGTCCTCGTGAAATCGGGAACGTCAAGACCTGTCCATTCTTTCTCTTGCGCGTCCCACCAAACCAATTTCTTTCGTTCACTCCAGGGACGTCCGTCAGGACCCGCCGAGGCACGGTTATAAAGGATGCGACGATCGGCAGGCCAGGCGAAGCCCCAGCCATGCCCCCAAAGATCCCGCGAGTTCCGCTGGTTGGCCCGGTTTTCTCCTGGCCGTGGGAATACGCCTGAGTAGATCCAGCAGCCGCAAGCGGTCGACCCATCGGCCTTCAGTTCGGCGAATCCACTCACCAATGTTCGATCGGCGACGCGGTAGCCATTGATCTCTTGCAGAATTTCTTCCACCTTGGGCTCTTGCAGTTTCCCTTCAAGGGAATAGTGCCAAGTCAAAGCGTTTAGGCCAGCGTTGCGCGGCCGAGGATCTTTCTTCGCCTTTTCCTTCAAGCGGCGACCCAGTTGGTACATGAACCAGGGCTCACTCCTCGCTTCTCCCGGAGGATCGACGGCTTTTTGGTGCCACTGAAGCAGACGCTGCGTGTTGGTGAAGCAGCCATCTTTCTCTGCATACCCGGCGGCAGGAAGAAAAAAGACCTCGGTTGCAATTTCCTGCGGCCGGAGTTCGCCGCGCTCCACTTCCGGGGAGTCGTACCAGAAAGAGGCCGTTTCGAGCTCGACCAAATCGCGCACGACAAGCCACTTCAGTTTGGCCAGTGCTTTGCGTTCGACTCGCGAATTAGGGCCGGCCACGGCCGGGTTTTGTCCCATGACAAACAGACCCTCGACCTTGCCTTCCAGCATTTCGAGAAAGTATCCCTGGTGCGAATGGTCACCAGTAACTCGCGGAAGCCAATCGAAGCCCCAGTCGTTGTCTCGGTTGGCGGTTTCACCGTAGTAAGCCTTGAGCAGGCTGACAATGTACTTATCGAAGTTCCACCACCAGCCGGTGCGTTCGCGATGCTGCGCAACGTAGTCAGCTAAATTGTGCGAGTCGAGTCCTAGGTTGGGCATCGGCAGGTACCCAGGGAGGATGTCGTACAGAGTTGGGATATCGGTTGAGCCTTGGATCGAAGCATGTCCACGGAGAGCCAGGATTCCTCCACCAGGACGCCCAATGTTGCCGAGCAAAAGCTGAAGGATCGCGGCAGCGCGGATGATCTGCGGTCCCTTCGACTGTTGCGTCCAACCCAGTGCATAGCAGATCGCACCCGTCTTCTCAGGACCTGACGCCGAGCAAAACGTCTCCGCAATTTTTAAGAACCGCTCTTGGGGAACTCCGCAAAAGTGTTCAACCAGTTCGGGCGTATAACGTGCAAAGTGTTTCTTCAAGACCTGGTAGACGCATCGGGGATGGGTGAGCGTGTTGTCGCGCTCGGCGTTGGCGAGATCAGCCGCAGTTCCAGGGCCGTCTTTGCAATGGCCGCAATGTGCGGAGGCATCCCGGGCCACAGCTTTCTTATGTTCACCACAACCTTCGTAAAGCCAAGTTCTCGCGTCGTATTTCTTGTTGCTCGCGTCCCAGCCCGAGAACACGCCCTCCAGATCCTCAGTGTCTTTGAAATCCTCGGGAAGGATGCACGAAGCGTTGGTGTAGTGGATCACGTACTCGCGAAAGTCTTTCTCATTTTCGAGAACATAATGAATGAGTCCACCAAGAAATAAGATGTCCGATCCGGCACGCAAAGGCGCCCAGATATTTGCCATCGCCGAAGTCCGGCTGAACCGAGGGTCAACGTGAATTACCTGTGTTCCTCGCTCGCGCGCTTCAACCACCCACTGGAAACCGACTGGGTGATTTTCAGCCATGTTGGATCCCATGATGAGAATGGCGTCAGAATTGAGCAGATCGCTTGGTGCTGTTGTCGCTCCGCCGCGGCCGAACGATGTGCCCAGACCGGGCACCGTCGCGCTGTGTCATATACGGGCCTGATTGCTGATGCAGACCATGCCCATGCCGGCCGTGAACAACTTCTTGATCAGATAGTTTTCCTCGTTATCGAGCGTGGCTCCCCCGAGGTGCGCCATGGCAGTCGTGTGCATCACGACTTCTCCATCTTTTTCCTCGACGAACGTGCGCTCACGCGTGTCCCAAGCACGATCGGCGATCATGTCCATCGCCGTTTCAAGATCAAGTTCTTCCCACTTGGTGGAGTACGGCCTGCGATACTTAACGAGGGTCTGTCGATTAGCGTGGGTAAGCAGTTCGAAACTGTCGGAACCCTTAGGGCAAAGCCGTCCGCGGGAAATGAACGAAGCGGGGTCTCCTTCGATCGAAACTAATTTTCCATCCCTGTGATATACGAGTTGGCCGCATCCTACAGCACAATACGGACAGACCGAGCGAGCGACCTCCGCGGCTTCATGTCGGGGACGAAGGTTGCGCGTTCGAGCGCTCATCGCTTCAACACCCGTTCCGTCGCTACCTGAGAGGATTTGCCGGATCACCGGCCAGCGTAAGAGGAGTTCCTTGATCACTCGAACCTCCAACCGCCTTTGCGGGAAGTGTCCTCTTCTCGACTTCGAGATGCAAGAGGAAGTACGTTGTATTGGCTCGGAAGAATTTCTGTGGCCGCTTTGTCGGGAGAGTTGTCGCTATTGCGCCTGAAACAGTTTCATGGAATTCAGCAGCGTGTTGTACACGCCCCACCCGAGCGGACCTGCAACCAAAAGCCAGGCAACAAGGATCGAGGCTAACGAAGACTTCTTTGTATTTTCCGCCATTTCAGTGACTCCCTTGCGGAGTTAGATTGTGTCTGACGAGCTCAGTGTCTTTCGGAGTGGACGGTGCTGCGGTCCGTTCTCCCTCCGGAAGCCAGTATCTTTGTGCGACGGGTCGAACCAGTAGATTCGCCACAAACCCAACCACCAAGAGCGCGGCCATGACATGCAGCACCGTTTGATACGCGCCAGCTCGGTCCACACCATGCTCCAGCTGATATTCCCGCATGTAGTTCACCAGCACCGGCCCAAGCACACCAGCCACCGACCATGCTGTCAGTAACCGTCCGTGAATCGCGCTTACGTGGTGCGTTCCAAAAAGGTCGCGCAGGTATGCCGGAATTGTTGCGAACCCTCCTCCATACATGCTTATCAGCAAGACCGCTATACAAACAAACAGAGCCACACTGTTGAGGTGGTCCCCTCCCGTGCGCGGCAAAAGGAAGTAGAAGACCGCCCCCAAAACAAAGAAAACATAGTAGGTATTTTTCCGCCCGAGATAGTCCGAAGCGGTGGACCAGAAAAATCGGCCGGCCATGTTGAACAAGCTCAGCAGACCGACGAAGCCGCCCGCTGCCACTGGTCCAATGCTCCCCTTGAACAATTCCTGAATCATTGGCGACGCTTGTTCGAGGATTCCGATGCCCGCAGTTACGTTAGTGCACAGCACGATCCACAACAGCCAGAACTGCTTCGTTCCAAACGCCGTATTTACATCCACATTGTGCGTCGTGACCATTGCCTGAGGCTTGACGCTGGGGCTCCAATTTTCCGGCTTCCAGCCTTCACGGGGCACTCGGATCGTGAACACTCCGAACATCATAAGGAGAAAGTAGAGCGTGCCCATTACCAAAAACGTTTTTCCGACGCCCACATCCCCGGCGCTATGGAAATGGTTCATCAGTTTGATCCCGAGAGGGGATCCGATCATCGCACCCCCGCCGAATCCCATGATAGCCATGCCGGTTGCCAGCCCAGGGCGGTCAGGAAACCATTTGATCAACGTCGAAACCGGCGAGATGTATCCAAGCCCCAGCCCCGTTCCACCGAATACGCCATATCCGACATAGATCAGCCACAGTTGGTGCGTAGTCACGCCGAGGTAGGAGACATAAAAGCCGAGGGCGAAGCACACTGCCGCAGCGAACATCGCCTTCCTCGGCCCGGCCGCTTCCAGCCACTTGCCAAAAGCCGCCGCCGAAACTCCCAGCATCACGATTGCAAGCGAAAATATCCACGCAACTTGTGTTTGTTTCCAATCGTCGGGCAGCGACTTGTTCACTCCAAGAAGTTGAGTCAGCGGGATTTTGAAGACACTGAAGGAATACACTTGCCCGATACACAGATGAATCGCCAACGCGGCCGGCGGAACAAGCCATCGGCTGAATCCAGGATGGGCAATCGATCTTTCGCGGTCGAGGAAGGACATTTAGCTTCTCCCCTGAAGCCGTTGCGAAATAAAAAGACGCATCGAGAGTCTGTGGGCACGGCTGATCAATCGATTGAGGCGCTTCCCCGATCGACTCTTCCAGGCGATCATACTGACTCGCCATATCGGTAAACCAATTATCGGTAGCGTATTCATGTTGTTGGCTCTTTCTGTCGAGCGCTCGACGAGCGCCTGCTGATTCAGGAAGTCAATCGCATTTTTCTTCTCATCTCTCATGATTCTCTGTCCGGTCCGCTGTACCAAGCGCTTCGACCTCGTGAACGTATCGGGTATCGCTGACACGCGCAGTTCCAAAGAACCCGGCCTACGCTAATCTTCCGATTTAATACGCCGCACTCAGCCTGCCGCGTCCTCTTCTGCGAGCACCATGCAGTGACAAGTGCGGTCACTAGCAACCCTGCGAACGGAAATGCAGCGGCACCCAAGAAGAAACGCTGGGTCATCTCATTTCCAGGCGGTTACAAACCGAGATCGCTTAGTCCGGGATGGCCGTTTGGACGGCGACCAAGTGACCAGTGAAACTTACGCTCCGACTCTTTGATCGGAAGATCGTTGATGCACGCGAATCTCAAGCGCATAAGGCCAAGTTCGTCAAACTCCCAATTCTCATTGCCAAACGAGCGGAACCAGTTGCCTGAGTCGTCGTGAAATTCGTAGGCGAACCGCACAGCGATACGGTTCTCTACAAACGCCCACAGTTCTTTGATCAAACGGTAGTCCAGCTCCTTAGCCCACTTGCGCTTCAGAAATCCGATGATCTCTTGCCTTCCATTCGCATATTCGGCCCGATTTCTCCAGCGTGAGTCTATCGTGTAGGCGAGAGCGACCTTTTCAGGTTCACGGGAATTCCAACCATCTTCCGCTAGCCGAACCTTCTCGATGGCAGTCTCACGAGTGAACGGTGGTAGTGGACGACGAGTCGACGCGAGGTCTGCCTGGTTCTTCGGTTCGACAACCTGCGTTTTATGATCGATCATGAATGTCTCCTCTGCTTTCCTATTGATACTGCTATCTCCTAGCGTGTTAGGAGCGTACGTCACCGGCCTCGATGCCTATGCCAACTCGACCGGAGTCCGCTCCCACCGAAAGAGTCAGATTCATGACAATGGCTGCTCCGGTCTAAATGATCCACATATAGCCCTTATCTGCGGTGCGCGGCGCAGCGCCGTTTTCGCGTGAAACAGGCGTGCCTTGGTCGCCGGGATCGAAATGCCAAGAATCTCGGCTGTTTCCTGCAAAGACTTCTCCCGTAGCTGATGATCAACCGTGTCTCGAAGCCTTGGGCGGAGCTCTACGACGGCCTCTCTGAGAATCCTGCGGCGTTCTTCCGCGACGTATGCCTCCTCGGGATTCGGCGCAGCGTCCTTTGTTTCGTGATGAGGTGCCGCTTCGCCCAGTGCCGGTGGTTCTTCTATTGGGACCTCGCGCAACCCGCGGTTCTTGCGTAGCTTCATCAGCGAGGCGTTTATCGCAATTCGTGTCAGCCACGTTGAAAAGCGGGATCGCCCATCGAAACTCCCCACGTGAACGAGAGCACTTCTGAAAGACTCCTGGACCGCGTCCTCCGCGTCTTCGCGGTTTCTTGTTATGCGCCGTGCGACGTTAAGCACTTCTTTCATATGGCGCGCGATCAGCTCTCCGAAGGCATCCCGATTGCCGCACTTGGCCGCACTTACGAGTCGCATTTCATCAATTTGTTGCTCCATTGCTGATGTCCTCCCATGCCCTGTCTGTTTCGAAGGGCTCAAGTGACTCGATCTCGTTTGACGGTAATCACTCATTGTTCTCCGCGCAGTTCCAAAAATCTTTCTTTGTGCAGATCTTCCGATTCAAATGCAACTCGCCGCTCAATGAATCAAGGATTCCGAGTTCTGGTGATATTTAATGTGTGGCAGGGCGCGGGACGCAGTTTCCAATTTGAGAGAAGAAAACGGGGAATTAGCGAATCTTTAGGCCGTGGGCGGGCACAATATATAAGGTATAGCCACGATCTCTCGACGCGCTTGAAACTTCAGGCAGATTTCATCGGGGGCGTTTCGATCGTTGGGATGCCGTTCGAGGGGATGGTTCCATGAGACCCAGCCGGCAGTCGGTTGCCGCGACCAATTGCACGCTGAGCAGAAACCCCTAATGATCGACAGCCCGGAAAAGCGTTCCAGAACGCGTCGCACCCATCACATACTCCGCTCGAAATCTGGAAGGGGTGACGCCTTCAAGTTTCCGGAACATGCGGGCGAAATGGCTCGAGTTTTGAAATCCAGCGTCTAGTCCCGCGTCAATGATGCTGCACTTGGGGTCCCGGAGTCGCTCTTTGGCGCGTTCGATCCTTTGCAGCAAAACATAATTATGCGGACTATGACCTGTACTCTGCTTGAACAGCTCCGAAAAGTAGTGCGGACTCATGCCCGTGATCGCCGCAAGCTGCGAGAGGCTTATGTTCTCCTCCAAACTATTGGCAATGTAATCGAGGACGCGCTTCAGACGATACCCTGGCAACCCCCCTTTGCAGACAAGCGGTGTAACCGGCCACACGGCATAACGCTTCAATAGATACACGGCCAGTGTATTAGCCAGTGATTCGCCATACATTTTTCCTGCCGGCGAGCCATCGTCGAGATCGGCAGCCATTTCTTTCAGCACCGCCAAAATATGTCCGTCGGTCAAGTCCCAGTGTTCTTTCAGTTCAATGTCAGTTTCGTGTGCGGTTTCATCCAATGCCTTTGTCAGCAGGCGGGGGTAGATGGCTACGGCCATGCGCTGAGTGGGTCCCGTCCAATTCACTTCGTCCACTGTGCCGCGAGGCAGAACAAAGATTGTGCCTGGACGTGAAGTAAACCGCAGATTTCTGCCCTTCGTGTTGATTTCATATTTGACGGCTCCGCTTAACACGAGGTGCAGAAAGTGTTGCGGATGTTCATGGCGAGGGATAAACACCGCGGGAGTTGTGTGGTTCTCTAGCGCGATACCTTCCCACTGAACAGTGGCGCTAGATCGCGTGGGAGAGGTGTCCAAAAATCGCTCGGGCCGGCCCGCACGAACCACATCTACACCGGGAATCAAAATACGGCTGATCGCGGAAGGCTTTAGTTCGGCACTCTCCGAGGATTGCGAAACGGCGGCCTGACGTTCAGTGGCCATTGAAACTCCCCAGAGACAACTCTTTGCATGGTCAGGAGAGTGGACCCGGCATGTTCTCGACATTCTATTAAATCGGAGGATTTGTACAAAGCCAGTTCTTTGGCACTGCCTTCGTCCGGAACGGTCGATATGGTCGTGGGTGTATGGATGGGAGAGAAAGATCATGAGTAACCTTGAAGGAAAAGTAGCAATCATCACCGGAGGCAATAGCGGAATCGGTCTCGCTACGGCGCAACGCTTCGTTGCGGACGGCGCGTATGTGTTCATCACGGGCCGTCGTCAAAGCGAACTTGACGCAGCAGTGAAGCAGATAGGCAAGAGCATTACCGCGGTTCAGGGCGACGTCTCCAGTCTCGTTGATCTTGACCGCCTGTACGCCACCGTAAAGAAGCAGAAAGGGCACATCGACATTCTTTTCGCCAATGCCGGCACGGGAGAATTCGCTCCGCTCGGCACAATCACCGAAGACCACTTCGACAAGATTTTCAACGCCAACGTCAAGGGTCTTCTGTTCACCGTGCAAAAAGCACTGCCTCTACTAAAGGATGGAAGCTCGATCATTCTGAACGCGTCGACCACCTCTGTAACGGGAGCGCCCGCGTTCAGCGTCTACAGCGCGTCCAAGGCCGCCGTGCGCTCCTTCGCGCGGACGTTCACCACCGATCTCAAAGACCGCAAGATCCGCGTAAATGCCATTAGTCCTGGAGTGATTCCTTCTCCGGGCTACCGCAATTCGTTGGGCTTGACGGAAGAACAAGTCAAACAATACGCAGACAGCGTCGTGAGCCAAATACCGCTCGGTCGCACAGGAACCTTGGACGAAGTTGCCAAAGTGGTTTCCTTTCTCGCTTCCGACGAAAGCAGCTACGTCACGGGCATCGAGCTCTTCGTGGACGGGGGCATGACCCAAATCTGACCCATGGGAACTTTAGGCTCTCAACGTTTCAACGATAAAGGAGATTGCTATGACCACTATAAAAGCGGCTGCCGTACAAATCAGCCCTGTGCTTTACAGCCGCGAAGGTACTGTCGAGAAGGTCGTCGAGAAAATCATTGAGCTTGGTCGCCAGGGCGTACAGTTCGCCACGTTTTCGGAGGCGATAGTTCCGTACTATCCCTATTTCTCCTTTGTGCAGCCGCCTTTCCAGATGGGCGCGGAACATTTGAGGCTAATCGAACAAGCGGTGACCGTACCGTCGGTCGCCACTCATGCTATCGGCGAGGCCTGCAGGCAAACCGGGATGGTAGTGTCTATTGGTGTCAACGAACGCGATGGTGGCTCACTCTTTAACGCGCAATTGCTGTTCGATGCTGACGGCAATTTGATTCAGCGTCGCCGCAAGATTTCCCCCACTTACCACGAGCGCATGATCTGGGGTCAGGGTGACGGTTCCGGACTGCGAGCCGTCGACAGCGCAGTCGGGCGCATCGGTCAGTTAGTGTGCTGGGAGCATTACAACCCGCTGGCCCGCTACGCTTTGATGGCCGATGGCGAGCAGATTCACTCGTCGATGTACCCTGGTTCGTTCGGCGGCGACATTTTCGCCGAGCAGACCCAAGTTAACATCCGCCAACACGCGCTGGAGTCCGGTTGCTTCGTCGTCAACGCCACCGCCTGGCTGAATGCCGATCAGCAGGCGCAGATCGTGCACGACACAGGCTGCCCCATCGGCCCAATCTCCAGTGGCTGTTTTACCGCGATTGTCTCGCCACAAGGCGAATTGATGAGTGAGCCACTCCGCTCTGGTGAAGGCGTGGTGATTGCCGATCTGGATTTCTCATTGATTGATAAGCGTAAGAGACAGATGGATTCCCGCGGCCACTACAGCCGCCCGGAACTGCTCAGCCTGTTGATTGATCGCACGCCTGCTGCCTATGTCCATGAACGTAGCGCGACGTCGGTTGTTGAAACGATGGCTGATGATTGCGCCGTAGTTGCGGGAGAATTACGATGACAACTTCTAATCCACGCGAAATTCCCTTCAATGGCGTTCGTCTCAGATTCGACAGCAAGAAGCGTTTCGACGAACTCGTGTCTACATTACTGGCCGACGTCGGTGAGAAACCACTGATGATCGACGACCTTCCTGCAAAGTTCGAAAGTTGGGAATCGTACAAGGCCGAGGTGGAATCGCACGTAGGCCCGAGTGGCTTCATTTTGTTCGCTCTCATGAATCATGGCGCATGGATCAAGAAGGTCGAGATTCGGAAAAAAGTACTGCGGGTCGTAATCGGAAACCCGCTGCTGGCCATCACAATGTTGCGCCACGATTTGACGGCGGGCCTTTTCGCGCCGGTTGAACTCATCCTGATCGAAGAAGACGACGATCAAAGCAGTCTGACTTATGTAAGGCCGTCGTCGCTCATGGTTGTCGAGACAAATGAACCACTGCTGGCGGCAGCCAAGGAGCTTGATAGAAAGCTTCAGGCACTCGCCGTCAAAGTGACGGCAACGAAAACGACAAGCACCCTCGCGGTTCTTGAATCCGCTTTCAAGATAATTCCAGGGAAAGAAACCGATTTTCTAGCCTATCAGGCCAAGGTGGTGCCGCTGGCCATGGCACAGCCCGGCTTTCGGTCCGTCTACAGCGGCCCGGTTCGAGACTCGACCTGGATGAACTTCGGAGCGCGCTTTGACAGTGAGGAGCAAATGAACGCATGGCACGCTCTACCGGAGCATCGTGCAATTCAGAAGTCGGCCCCGAACTGGTGGACAGCCCTGTACCTCAGAAAGTGGCGCCCCCCGCTGCCGGGCGAATTCCTTGGCGCTCGCCTGATGTCGGAAACCTGCATCCTCGTCGATACCGCCCTCGACGACACGCAGATAAGATCGGTGCGGCAAGCGCTGGAAGAGCTAAGCGCCGCTGGAGCGCAGCCGTTTGAAACCCTAACCGGAAAATTCGAGGCGCAACCTTTCCAGTTCGCCGGTCCCGTTCTGATCGCGCCGGCTACCGATAAGGTGCTCTATACGCTCGTTATTCACTGGTCTTCTGCGGATCATTTCAATGCATGGAAATCCTCCAGTTCGTATCGTGTATTGCAAAGCTTAGGCAACTTGTCGACCGAACTCTTCGTGCCAATGGTCGAGAAGCGACCGCGCGAACACCTGCGAGACGACAAGTTGCAGCGGGATTGGGAATGGACAAACAAGCCGCCACTAGCAGCAACCAAGGAGCTTGATGCGAGCCTCACGGACCAGCTGCAAAGGTGACGACGGCCTAAGCCGGCCTTCCTGAGCGTTGAATGCAGAACATTCCGGAGGCCTGCGGACGATCTCTGGCCGGTGCGACAGCATGGAAGATCAATGCAAACTTACAAGGAGACGACGCAGATGAAACCTAACCGATCGAATGAACGAAGCAATTTGGTGGCGGGAATTTGGATGCCGCTCACTCTTGTAGTCTTGGGAGTGGCGCTAGTTGCACCTCTCGATTTCCGCGCCGCACCAGACGACGACAAGGACCTTGCGCAGCAGATCTTTGACACGATGGTTCAATTGCCGGGGAACAAACCAGGCCATCGGCTCGTCCATGCGAAGGGCATCATGTGCCAGGGAACATTTGCTCCTTCGAAGGCTGCTGCCACAGTCTCACAAGCGGGACATTTCAACGGTGTCACCATACCGGTTGTCGTTCGCTTTTCGGACAGCGGCCCTGATCCGGGGATCGCGGATACCTCTCCGGATTCAGCTCCACGAGGAATGGCGATTCGCTTCAAGCTTTCGGATGGCAAGGAAACTGATATCGTCGCCTTTTCACACAATGGCTTTCCCGTCGGCACCGGTGACGAATTTCTCGGCCTGCAAAAGGCGATTGTGGCAACGGATCCCACAAAGCCTCACCCCTGGCCCGTCGAAGAGTTCCTCTCCACACGTCCGCGCGCCTTGAAATTCGTGCAGGACCCGAAACCAACGCCTGTCAGTTTTGCGACGGAAGCGTTTTTCGGCAACAACGCATGGATCTTCATCAATCAACAAGGGGTGAAGACGGCGGGGAGGTATCAGATTCTTCCCGTTGCCGGGCAGCACTACGTGCCCGATGCAGAGGGCAAAACCAAAACCCCCAATTTTCTGATTGAGGAACTCAAGACCCATCTCGCACAGGAGCCTGTGAAATTTCTACTGCTTCTGCAACTCCCCAACACGGGAGATCCGACAAACGATGCCTCGATTGTCTGGCCGGCTGACCGCAAGACAATTGACTTGGGCATGATAACGATCACGACGGTTGACCCTGATAGCGATGCGGCATCAAAAGCGCTGGCGTTCGACCCTACACGGCTAACGGATGGAATTGAATTGTCCGATGACCAGTTGCCGGCTTTGCGCTCCAGGGTTTACAGGCTGTCAAGGATCCATCGCCAGGGTCAGTAGGGCTCCTCGCGCGACGACAAGGAGAATGTCATGAGTACAGGCATCGAAGGAAAAGTCGTAGTGATTACAGGTGCGAGCAGTGGCCTCGGGGAAAGCACCGCACGACACCTCGCAGCACTAGGAGCAACCGTCGTACTCGGAGCACGCCGCAAGGATCGGCTCGATGCCATCGTGAGGGACATCACTGCAAAGAACGGTAAGGCGCTGGCGGTCAGGGTCGACGTCACGAAGCGCGAGCAAGTCGACGCACTCATCCAGGCTGCTCTCGAGGCTTACGGAAAGGTCAACGTGTTGGTGAATAACGCTGGCGTTATGCCCATCGCACCGCTGGCAGCTCTGCAGGTGGACGAGTGGGAGAAGATGATCGATATCAACATCAAGGGTGTGCTCTACGGCATTGCTGCAGCTCTGCCGGTATTCACCAAGGCCAAAAACGGACACTTCATCAACCTTTCGTCGGTAGCGGGCATGAAGGTCTTCGCTCCTGGCGGTTCGGTCTATAGCGGTACGAAATTCGCCGTGCATGCCATCTCTGAAGGCCTACGCAATGGAGACCCGCAAGGACAACATCCGCGTGACGATCCTTTCGCCCGGTGCTGTCGATTCGGAACTGAAGGAAGGGAGTTCGGATGCGGCGGGATCGAAGAGCGTGAAGGAGTTCTACAAGATCGCCATTCCGGCCGACTCCGTCGCCCGTGCGATTGCCTACGCGATCGAACAACCCAGTGATGTTGAGATCGACGAAATCGTAGTACGTCCCACTGTCCAGGAGTTCTAATTCCCTCCCCAAAATCCGTCGGCGCTCGCTGGTGCCTTTAAGTGAAGGGGTTGAGCGAGGGAAAAGTGCTGAATACTCGCTGAACAATTGCTGAACCCTAAAGCAATACCACTCCACTGCGCAGGGGACTTGACCCGGCCCGACCTTCACGAACGACATTAATTGTAGGAACAATGCGGACCTAATCGCGGGAGGTCGTGCCTGAGTGGCATTCGTGGATTGCGACACGCCCAGCCTCATTCTGATCACCCATCAGTTTTCTCCCGGGGGAAGCGCTTTGCCTGGCGGACTCAGGGGACGACACGCTGAGGGGATTGGATTAGATCGGAAGATTCACACAAAGCCGGTTCTTTGGAACTGCGGGGGGCGGCAACGTCCGCTATCTTCGACACGCTGAATGGCAGGAATGGAAACAGGAACAAGCGGATTTTCTGTCTCCGGTGTTACGACCGCGACTTCGAATGCCTCGGCGAATTTACGAAAATAGAAGGAAGGAACAAAATGAAAATCACAGTTAACGGCAGCAATGGATTCATCGGATCAAAGCTCGTCACCAAGCTTCTCGAGCACAGGCACAAAGTGGTGAGCCTGCAGCCCGAAACAGGTATGAGCTCAAAACCAATGTTGGCGCTGGCATTTCTCATAACCAGCACCCTGATCACAACCAGCACGCTGATGGCGCAGAAGGCAGTCACGCCGCCACCGGCGCACGAAACGATCACGCCCCTGATAACGAAAGATCTAGCAGGACTTCCCGGCGAGCAAGTTCTGATGTACACCGTGGACTTTCCGCCGGGCTTTTCGAGCCCTATCCACCGCCATAATGCGCAGGTGTCTGTTTACGTGTTGGAGGGCTCCGTCGTGATGCAGGTGAGAGGGGGAAAAGAAATGACGCTGACGCCAGGCCAGAGCTTTTATGAAGATCCCAACGATATTCACGTTGTTAGCCGGAACGCAAGTAGTACAGAGCCAGCAAAATTCCTTGTGTTCCTGATCAACAAGAAAGGCGATCCGCTGGTGATACCAGCAACGTAAACCAACAATTGCGAGCGGTTCTGTTCGCCAGAAAATCAATTCAAGAGGAAATATATGAACACGATTACCATAAAGAATTCGCAATTCGCAAGCTACGCAACTCTGTTGCTAAGAATTGGGCTTGGCGTTGGCTTTTTGTCGGCCGTAGCCGACCGATTCGGTCTGTGGGGAGCGTTTGGGCAACCGAATGTCGAGTGGGGGAATTTCTCTCGGTTCTTGGAATATACCCACACCCTCAATTGGTATTTGCCGGCGGGAATGATCCCGACGCTGGGGGTCATCGCCACTTGCGCTGAAATTCTCTTCGGTATTCTTCTGCTCGTCGGCTGGCACACGCGCGCTGCCGCATTGTTAAGTGGACTCCTTCTAGTGACGTTCGGGGTGGCAATGACGCTTGCATTAGGAGTCAAAGCGCCCCTGAATTTTGCCGTCCTCACTGGGATAGGAGGGGCTCTGCTTCTTGCAACTTGCGAAACCTTCCCGTTCAGCGTGGATGAGTTGTTGTTCCGTCGAACCATTCAGAGGAGGACATGAAAGCAGCCCGAGTTCTACGATTCGGTCAAAAAACGTGCGTCACGCTGACGGCAGCAGCCTGGGAGAAACGAGATCCATGAAAATACAAGGTGCAAACAAGCTGTTCACATCAGTCCGAGTCGGATCCATGGAATTGGAGCACCGCGTCGTAATGGCTCCGCTTACGCGTTCGCGGTCGGTTCAGCCCGGAGCCATTCCAGGAGATTTGATGCTCGAGTACTACACGCAGCGGGCCTCAGAAGGTGGGCTCATAGTTTCTGAAGCGACTCCGATTTCGATTGCAGGCGGCGGATGGTTCGGGGCGCCCGGCCTGTATTCGGACGAACAGGTTGCGGGTTGGAGAAGAATCACGAACGCAGTTCACGGCAAACGGGGTTACATGTTCTCCCAACTCTGGCACACGGGGCGCGCCTCGCATGTGGACACGACGAACGGCATAACCCCGGTCAGTTCTTCGGTCAACCCGGACTATTGGCAGGATCCCACAATACTGGAATCTACGCCTCAGGGATGGCAGCAGCCTTCGCCTCACCGCGCGCTGGAAATTAGAGAGATCCCCGAGATCGTTGAGGACTACCGGAAAGCCGCCGAGCGCGCCAAAGCCGCAGGTTTTGATGGCGTCGAGCTTTCCGCGGGTAACGGCTATCTCCCGGATC
This sequence comes from uncultured Acidobacteriota bacterium, assembly GCA_963781385.1. GTDB lineage: Bacteria > Acidobacteriota > Terriglobia > Acidiferrales > UBA7541 > Acidiferrum. The sequence continues at coordinate 998,750 of CAWAFN010000003.1, forward strand.
AGTTTTTGCAAGATGGCATCAACAAGCGAACCGATATATATGGTGGTTCAATCGAGAATCGCTCCCGTTTCCTGCTTCAAGTGGTAGACGCAATGGTTTCGGTGTGGGGCGGCAACCGTGTCGGGGTTCGGATCGCGCCCAGCGGAACGTGGAACGGGGTATCGGATAGCAATCCGATTGCGCTGTTTGGCTACGTCGCACAACAACTGAACCGCTTTGAACTTGCCTACTTGCACGTCATTGAGCCACGCATCAAAGGGAACGTGCTGATCGCCGAAGGACAAGGGAACATTGCGGCCGCGAGGCTGCGACAGATTTTCACGGGGAAGATCGTTGCGGCGGGAGGATTTGAACCAGATACGGCCGAGGCCGCTGTTCGAGACGGCGATGCGGATTTGGTCGCCTTCGGACGGCACTTCGTAGCGAATCCGGACTTGCCGAAGCGCATCCGGCTTGGCCTGCCCCTGAATGCTTACGACCGGGACACCTTTTACACTTTCGACGCTCGCGGCTACACCGACTATCCCTTCTACGAACAGCGATCGGAGTCACTTGCTTCAACGCTGTAGAGGATGCAACCAATTGTGCTGTTGAATTTTGGTGCACAGTTGGTGCACAACAATCTACAAATGAGGTGTACTAGCGCAAATGAGAGCGCACTAAGTTTTGAAAATTGCCGGTGCGCAACTTCGGCATTCCAAACCGCAGAAAAGTTCGGACTATGTCTCTTCTATGCCTAAACGCTGTCCGACACGAACCAAACCCGCCCAACTCAAAAGCGCCAATTTGCGTGATTTCCGCGGGTTTCGTCGCGTTCTCTTGGTCCGCGTCGGCCCCGAGATTGCCCTCATAACCCGAAGGTCGTCAGTTCAAATCTGCCCCCCGCAACCAATTTTGAATGACTTGAAACGGCCTGGAGGATGCTCCCTCTGAGCCGTTGTTTTCTTCGCCAGCGATTCGAGATTCACAAGGATGTCCCTCGGTCAGGCAAAGGGGTTGGAGATCGTGACGCTTCCAATCTGCTGTCCATCCTGAAAGTCTTCACTGTAAAGAACTCCACATTGACCCTCGATTGCAGAAGCGACGATTAACGAATCGTACCAGGGCAACTGGAACCTGGCTCCAATCCGTAGCGCCTCTCCATACAAAGCTTGCGAAGAGTGCACTGACAGGAGTGGACGAAACGTGGTCGACAAATATTGTTCTGCGTCGACACCACTCATGGGCTTTGAGAAACGGCGCAGTGCAACGTTAAAGAACTCTTGCACCACTTGATAGCTGACAATGCCGCCGCGCGTCTCGATTGCATTTCTGATCAGCTTCCTGGCTTGCGCAGCCTTCTTCGGCGAACTTGCGTCAAAGGAATATACGAAGATGTTTGTATCGAGAAAGAACCTACCGTTCATTCATCTCGTCCCGGCTGAAGCGCCGCCCCGCCTGTACATGCTTCAGTCGCTTCATCAGAGCGTCGAACTCCTGCGTGCCGCCGCTTCGTGCCGTAAATTGTTCCAGCCATTCGCGGAACATAGCATTGAGCGTCTTATGCTGCGATTTGGCCAATAGGCGCGCTTGCTCAATCAGTTGCTCATCCGCACTGAGGGTAATGTTTTTCATACGGAAACAGTGTACACGATATTCGTGTAGTTATCAAGCCCCTACCGTGGTGCTGTCACTCGGGTATACGTTTTAGCGCGGAGTCCTTTTTTCGGAATTCAAGCCCAGTCAAAGAAGTTGCTCCAGAGCACTGAGAGCTCAATTACAGCTTAAGGTTGCTTCAGAGCATTGTGATGTCGCACCGGCTTCGGATACTCTGTCGTCGCACTAATCTTGCCCTGAGCGCCGCTGGACTCACGAATAGTTGGCGTGAGTCCTTTTTTTCGCTTGGCCAGTCACTTCGTTAAGATGCCGTCAATGATTCAGTATTTCTCTGGAGGAGGAGAATAAAATATGGTCATCGGTGAACGTTTGAAATCACTTCGAGAAGGAAAGGACCTATCGCAGGGCGACATTGAAAAACGAACCGGGCTGCTGCGCTGTTACGTTTCGCGGGTCGAGAATGGTCACACTGTTCCTTCGGTAGAAACGCTAGAGAAGTTCGCACGCGCCGTTGAAATCCCGCTTTATCAATTGATGTATGATGGCGACAAACCGCCCGCTCCATTTAAGATTCGCAAGGTTGGTGGGAGCAATACTTGGGAATCGTCCCGCTCCGGCGTGCTTCTGATGAATAAGCTGATTCCGTTGCTCGCAAAAATGGGTCAGAAGGACAGAAATCTAGTTCTTTCTCTAGCAGCTAAAACTTCGGCGCGTAAGACTAAATCAAAGGCGTCCGCACCCAAAGCTTAAGAGAGAGACTTGGGTGCAACATGGGAGCAAAACCCCTAATTTCGTCGCTGAACTTGATGGAAACGGGGGATGAGTGCAACTGATTCGGCAACACTTAGTGGTGTTCATTGGTTTGCTGACTTGAGCTCATAACCCGAAGGACAGTTCACGCGCGAGAAATCACAACATGGCCAGCGCCAAAAGCCTCTGACTCCAATTGGATCTCGGCGGAAGCCGCAACGTGATCATTCGCCGCGACTTGGGAATCAAAGGTTCGGTTCGCCTCCGCACGCTTCCGCGAAGTCCTCTGTTTACGCTGTCTTGACTGCTGGAGCTGACTCCAATTTGGGTTTCTGACTCCATCGCCAGTTCGAGATGGTTCGCGGGGTCGCTGATTACGTGGCCCTCCGCGACCAGAATTTTGTGTCGAACCGGGCCAATCCTGTCAGTGAAGGCGCGAGGCCGGTACGGCAGGCGTTCCAAGCACGATTAGGCCGACAACTGAATTTAACCGGGCGTCTCGATCAATTGAAATCTCGAACCTAATGGTGGGTGCAATCGGCAGGTTGCGCACCCCCGCAACCAAAGGCGCTCAATCTAACCGATTGGTAAGCGTAGGCCTGAGACCGTCTGGACAGCTTGATGGTGATGGTTTAGGCGGCTCGGGATGAATCTTCGGTAGGTTCCGCGGCGAAGTTCCATGGCAACAGTTCATCCATGCAGTTGATCGGGTGTTCCGCGATGCGGGACAGCACGTTCCGCAGATAACTCTCTGGATCAATGCCATTCAGCTTTGCTGTTCCGATCAGGCTGTAGATCGCCGCGGCGCTTTCTCCACCGCGATCTGATCCCGCGAACAAGTAATTCTTTCTGCCCAGAGCTACAGCGCGTAACGATCTCTCTGCCGCGTTGTTGTCGATCTCCAAGTGACCATCGTCGCAGTAGCGCAGCAATGCTTCCCATCTTCCCAGCGCGTAACGAACCGCTATCGCTGTGTCCGATTTCTTCGAGAGCTTAACCAAAGTCTCTTCCAGCCATTGTTTCAGCGATTCGAGCAACGGCCGGCTCCGTGCGTTGCGGACCTCGCGGCGTTCTTCCGGCAATCGTCCGTGGATGTCGCTTTCCACCGCATAAAGCTCGCCGATTCGCCTTAGCGCTTCCACCGCGACAGGAGATTTGTGAGCGACCTCGAGATCGTAAAACTTCCGGCGCACATGCGCCCAGCAAGCCGCTTCCTGAATGCGGCCCGTTTCGTAAATCTGCTCGAACCCTGCGTAACCATCTGCTTGCAGCGTGCCCTGGAACTTGCTCAAGTGTGCCTGCGGATGTTCTCCCTTGCGATCCGGTGCGCTCCGTTACGGGAGCAACGTGCCGTTTCGCCACGGCTCGATGGATATCGTGAAGTATTCAGCAACCCCGCTTCCGGATAATCCATCGCGTCCTCTCCGACGGGATAACCCGAACGCCTTGCAAGACGAATTGATCCGACACCTCAAGGAAGACGGCAAAATGAGCAGCTTCGATTTTGCAGTTCAGTTTCTCGACGCCGACCGCATGACTTACTGGGGCAAACATCAGGACATAAACTTCTGGACAGAGAACGCCAGCGTCAAATGGAAGGAATCAGAAGCGCCCTTCCATTTGGTCGCTCGGCTTACCCTTCAGGCGAATTCAGCGTTATCGCGGGAAGCAAGCGACGGGGTTTATTTCGATGTTACGGGCCACTGTACAGCCGACAGTCAACCGGTTGGGAGCATCGAATCGAGCCCGCTGGCAGGGCGAGGTCGCCAGCAAGAAAGCGCGCTTGGCGATCATGCCAGAAGTTAGCAAGGCGATCGGGAACTCATCCTGATTGCGCGCGACAAATACCGGCGGCCGCTCTAATTTGGCTCTGAAGTAAGCGGTGTTGATAGCTATCGGGTATGTTTAAGGAGGAAGGAAATGAAGCTAAAGATAAAAAGTACTGTTGGTCGAATTCTCTTGTTGATTGGTTTTGTTCTTTTGTTAGGCACGGCCCTTTCGGCGCAAGACGTGAAATACAATTTCATGCCTGGAACGGATTTTTCCAAATTCCACACCTATAAATGGGCGCCGATTGAAGGCGGAACACACCCGAATCAGATCGCGGATGCGCAGATCAAGAGTTCGGTTGATTCTCAATTGTCGGCGAAGGGACTCACAAAAACGGACGGTGACAAGGCCGATCTCTTGATCGGCTATCAAATCGCCGTCGATAAAGAAAAGCAGTGGAACGCGTACAGCATGGGCGGGGCCCAGTTTGGCGGAATGGGAAGCGCCACAAGTTCCACAATCAGCAACGGAAGCCTGGTACTTGATATGTACGACCCGACGAACAAACAGCTTGTTTGGACGGGAACGGCCACGAAGACACTCGATCCGAGCAGCAACCAGGAAAAGAACCAGAAGAATCTGGACAAGGCCATGGCGAAGTTGCTGAAGAACTATCCGCCGAAGAAGTAATCAGGCTGTTTGAACTGAAATACGAAACTAGATTAGGGGAAAATCACAATTAAGAGTTGTCGCCCACTAATCGTTATTTCGCGCGACCAATCCTTGAATCCGTCTTGAGTGACTTTTTGCGTAGCTCCAGCAACGTCGCATTGCAAATCCTCGGTCGCAGTGTGATTGGCACGACCATTTCCAAGTAAAGATTGTTCTGGCACGTACCTTATGTGGATCGCTCGCCGACGATTCGAGCCGAGGGACGCATCCTGAAGACTGAGTTTTCACTCCAAAACTGCGCTTCCGATGTTATATCCGTGGAATCACGGCCTAGAACTGCTACAGTGCGGCGGAAAAAAGAGCGGAGCTAGGTGTTGGTCGATGAATTCAGCAGGTTGCTCAGCGTAAATAGCGGCAGTGCCTCCATTTGGTAGCGAAGGTACTGAATGGCCGGAAAGCTGAATCCATCTGGCTTTTCTTGTCTCGTCCGGGGGGTGGGGCGGCTACTTTAGGACGCCACTTTCCGTCCAGTCTTGCAGAAAGTATCACAAACCGTTCATTTATTCTGCGGAGAATTATTCATCATGGCAATTCGCTGAAACGAAAGTACATCACTTAGCACTACTTGTTAGACCGATCGAATCCAGGGCCAACCTAGAATCCTGCCGAAACCGTCGAGCCTTGCAACGATCTCAACGATTGCACGGCGATAAGGGGAGGGACCATGAAGATGCTTCGTTTTAGCGTCGCGGCCATGTTGCTGTTCGGGCCGTTCTCCACCTACGCATCCTCCGCTGCACCCAAAGTGCCGCCTCAAGAGCGGCCGAAGACGCCCGCCTCCAAGGCGGCCGCTGTCGCGCAAGAGGAAGCGTCGCCCGAGGAAAAGACCCGGCGCAGGGACTGGAACGACTCTGTCCATGCACAAAAAACCGGCGCCGAAGAAAGGGTGCTTCACGGCCACTTATCCCGGTACCGAGTGGAAGGAAGTGCCATGCGCGCCCATGCGAAAACATTCCCATGGTGCCCCGGCGTGGAGCACGGCCCGTCGTCGTGGGAAATGCCAACGACATCTCGGCAGGAGCACCGTCGGGATTCATATCCCAGGCGATCGGACACTTCGAAAACGTAACCAACGTGAACAACGAAAGTGGGCCGATCGGAAACACGGGACCGTCGATCGCCAACGCATACACCCTGCAGATCAACACGAATCAATTCACAAGCACCGTCTGCTGCGGATCGCCGAACCCGAATTGCAAGGGCTGGCAGCAGTTCGTCTACGAGAACAACGGCACTTCGGGCAACGCCTACATCCAGTACTGGCTCATCAAATACAATGCCGACCTGCCCTGCGGGCCAGAGCTGGAAGAAGTTCCAGTTCACCGGGGACACCGACATCTATTGTTGGAAGAACAACAGCGTCGGTCCCGTTGGTGTGCCCAACCAGCCGATCACTAATATGGCCAACTGGACCTTTAGCGGCGCGGTCAGCTCGACCGGCGATAGCGTCGCCATGACGGTGGGGACGACCGCGTATAAAGGGACCGGCGACAATGCCGTCAATGCCGCGAATGGTTGGAACAACCGCCGAATTCAACCTCTTCGGCGACGGCGGCAACAGCGCGGCGGCGGCACTGCCAGCTTCAACGCCGGAGCCTCGGCCAACACGCGCACCGAGATCATTTATGGCGGTACCACCGCGCCCAACTGCGTGGCGCAAGGTTTCACAGCCGAGATGAACAACCTCAGCTTCGGGCCGACCGCTCCGGCGGCGACGGCGCCGGGACCGGCGGTGATCTTCCAGCAGAGCATCGCTGGCGGCGCAACCTCGAATTGCGCTGCCGCCTCCACGATCGGTGATACCCATCTGCGAACCTTTCATGGCCTGTTCTACGACTTTCAGGCGGCCGGCGATTTCACTCTGGCCGAAGTCGGTCGAGACTTCTCGGTTCAAACCCGACAGGTGTCGGGAGCGCCGACCTGGCCGGACGCGACCGTGAACAAGGCCGTCGCCGCCCGCTTCGGCGAGACCCAGGTCGCGGTCTGTCTGGCACCGCCAGGAAGAGACGAAGGAGCGGCGATTCACGTCGACGGCACGCTCATGCCGGTGGACGACGGCAAGACGCTGGAGTTGCCGGGAGGAGTTGGTATCGCGCGGCGGGGCAATGTCTACCAGCTCACGAGCGAGAGCGGTGACTCGGTGCGTGCCACGGTCAACCCCACGTGGATCGATGTGTCCGTCGGCTTGGGCCAATGGCCTGTCTCGGTGCGCGGCCTAATTGCCAACCCCAACGGAAACCTCAACCAGATCGAGGCGCGCGATGGCTTCGTACTGACGAACCCGTTCAGCTTTAATGACCTCTATCACCGATTTGCCGATAGCTGGCGGGTCTCCGGTGAAGCTTCCATGCTGTCGGTCTGCAACACCCGGAAGGTTGTCGAGGTTGGCATTCCCAAGCGGCCTTTCTATGCCAAAGACCTCGAGCCGGGCATCCGCGCGAAGGCGCAGGGAGTCTGCACGGCGGCGGGCGTGAAACCGGGAACGCTGTTTGAAGCCTGCACCCTCGACGTCGCGGTGATTGGTAACGACGCCGCAGCCAAAGTGTTCGTCGAAGCGCTCCCGCCGGCGGCCGTGGGAACGATTACCGGTGGGGGTGGCGGCATCCTCGAGAAGTGGTGGTGGCTCTTGTTGGTGCTGCTTGTGCTCATCCTCATTCTATGGTTCCTGCTGCGCAAGAAGCCGTAGACGCAAAAACTTGATTGAGTCCGAGATGGTCGTTGGAGAATTCTGACGGCCGCTCTCGGAAATTTGAACTGCGAAGATTGGTGAGGTGTCTGTTAGATCGATGAGTGCAGGTTGAGTGGAAGAGAAAAATCAGCCGCGTCACGGTCGGCAGAGGTGGCCGTGGCTTGCGTGGTCGAAGGAAATTGCCGAATCTGCGAGAGAGGAATTGAAGAAGGCCGTGGGAGTAGAGACTGAGGTCGCGGAATAGACGGCGGGGAAGATTTGGGAAGAAGTTTTTCGACTTTCGAGCTAATTAGTCGCACAGAATCAACAGGTCACGGTTCGATAGTGTCCTCATAACCCGAAGGTCGTCAGTTCAAATCTGCCCCCCACAACCAAAGGCTCTCAATCTAACTGATTGAGCGCCTTCGACTTTTCTACTGAACAACTTTTTCTTCCTGCCCGGATTCGGCCTCTTCTGCTAACAAATCGCTAACAAACGGAAACGCTTCCTCGGCACGCTTGGCGTATTTCTGCCCGTCCGCAGTCAGCGAGTGAGTGTAGATTTCAAGTGTTGTGGTCGCCGATGCGTGGCCGAGCCGTTGCTGCGCGTGCTTCACCGGCGCACCACTCTCGCCGAGCAGCGATGAATACAAGTGCCGCAGTCCATGAAGGCCGAATTTTTTCACTTCTGCGGTGCCTTGCGCTTCCTTCAGAACTTCGTAAATCGCGTCTGGATCGAGCGGGCGCCCGATGGCGTCCTGAAGACGAGTGCGTGCTTGGTTTCGCGCTGCATTGAATTCAACACGAGCGGCGCACCATGCGCCCGGCCACAATTCAGGAACGGGCGAGCCGAAACTCAACCGTGTAACTGGCATCCTCGCCGTCATCAGGGGTTTCATAAAGATTGCCTTGGACCCAAGTGGCCGCCGCATCGCCGGGCGTAAAAATCTTGGGAAGCGGATATTCCGTAACGGACACGATGTTGTCGTCGTCTTCCGGATCACCAAACTGCCGATTTTGCGTCGCGGGCAAAGGCACCTTTGGATCTGTGGCGTCCCATGCCGAGAGCGCATCTAGGTGGAAGATGTCCAGCGCGATTAGATCGGCTGGCGCCCAAGCCGCCCAAAGTGCGGTTGCAATCAGAGTGATCGCCGCAATCACGGCAAGAGCAATCAGGGCTATGGTTAGCGCGAGCTTCGCCGCGATGATGCCAGCTTTGACTGCGATACCCAGGATTCCCGTCGCAATTCCTTCGCCGGTAACCGCCACGTTAACGACGTCTGTAAGCGCCTCTCCCCACGCGTTCCAGAATCCCTGCAGCTGGTCGCGCGCGGCTGCTTCGCTATCGACTTCGAACCCCACGATAGCAACCACCGCAACGCCGTACAGCTCGAACGCAGCCGGTCCCCAAACATCAGTGCGGTAAGCGCCCGCCGATTCTCCATCATCCATGTCTTCCCATGGTTCTCGCGGGAAACTGCGTCGATCCAAGTTCTGGAGCTTTAGGCCAGAAGCCCCGACGGCAGGAACTGGAATCGAGTTGGGCACCAGATGACCTGTGAAGGCATCCCACCAGATTTCGTCATCTCCCATGCCGGGAGTCTCCCGATTGCAGCGCCCCGTGTCGCTCCACAGTAAGTATTTAATGTTCGGGTCGGGCTCAAGCCGGATCAGCAACGCATTGGTGACCAACAGCGGCGGAGTGGCACTGTCGTAAATCACGTTGCCCACATTGGCGACGATCACCGTGATTTCGTAGATGCCCGCCGGAAGTGGAGCACCTGGAATCGTCGGGTGGGCGGAAGGTAGCGGGAAGTCTACCCAGTCTCGAACCCGCTCATCGACGATAAAGTGATCGGTCGCGTCTTTCAGCGGAGTCTCCTGGTCGCCCCAGACGATACATTCGGTCTCATACACCACGCTGGCGTCGGTCGTATGCCGAAGATGCACTTTCACGGTCGGTGTGATGAAGTTGAAGCCCTTCAGCTTGACCGATCCGCCGGGCCGCTGTGCTGGTATGCGCAGGCAATCATTGCCCTTGGTGTAATTCTTCCCACCTGGGCAGGTATAACCCGTAAGTGGTCCAGGAAAACCTGGCGATGGGGGAGGCGGTGGAGGTGGATGCTCCCGTTCGCAATTTGCTGTGATGCTCCCGTCAGTTGCCGGCGTGTATGTGCATGTCTGCGAGTATTGATAGTTCTGCCAGACATGCGCTCCGCCCGGTACCGGTCGAAAACTTTCCAGATTGCCGTATTCCTCATAGCCTGACACATCGGGGCCGATTGCTGTGAGCCATGGCCATGGGCCCTGATATATCGTCGCGCCGGATCCGTTGGGGCCGCGGCTAACGATGTTGTCCCACAACCGCAAACCACCTGGCCCCATAATTCCCTTTGATCCGGGGAACGCGATTTGACCTGCGAGCTGCAGGCCCTCTCCCAGCATGACCTCCGCAAACCACTTTCGATCAATCGGTCCTTCGGTTCCGGCGGTCACCAGGCAATCGTTGAACAAGCATTCCGCCTTGCCACCGGCTCGCAACTTCAAATAGCCATCCATGGCCGCGTCCATGTCTTTCTGCTCTTTGCTGCCGATTCCGGCGAAGATCTTCCGCACCTTCTCTTCAAATTCGTTTCGTCCCGGGTCGCCGTTCAAATGCCGCTTCCACAAAAACGCGAGCGCCGGCAAAATGGCATCGCTGATCCCGAGCGCGTTGCAGAGCGCTTGCACTTTTCGTTCGGGGCTCTGCTTGGGCTTGTGCGGTTCGGGTATGTTCAATCCCTTGACGCCGCGCAGCAGTTCGATTAACTGTTCGCAGCAGCTGTCTGGTCGCGCTTTGGGCCGCTTGGGTTTCTCGGGCCGGGATGGCGAGCCTGGCTTATGACACTTGCAATCGTGCTCGGGAGTTTTCGGCGAACACGGATTCGGGCGGTCTTCCGGCGTGGGGTACTGCGAGCCTGGGTATTCTTGCTTTGGGGGATGACTGAAGGTTGGGTTATCCGGCTCCTCTCGCCTTGATTTGTTACGCGTCGGATCAGGCTTCGCCACACGGGTGCGTTTCGACATGTATCCTCCAGCCATCCTTAGGAGACGCTTCGCAGTCAATTCGACTTCAATCGGTGGCTGGATTCGCGACGGGGCGCTGATTGTATTCTTGGGGCGCACTTCGAACCACCGGCAAAACTAACAGTTATGGTTCGAAAATCGTCAGGACGGAATTAGAATCTGCTGAACTACTTCAATGCCAATTAGTCGCTGGCTCAGTTTCAGGTTGGTGCATTAATCAGATGGCCTTAGACGCGTTTGTGAAGGATGGTTGGTGCCTAACAGAATCAAGTCCACTCTTCTCGGTAGTTTTCCAAACTATCCGAGCCAAGTACGACATCGAAGGCATCTTGCAAGTCTCCTGGGACCTTCGCATCCCATCCCGTAAACGAGTTTTTTCCAATACCTCGATGACTCTGTTCGTCACGAAGATCCAACCTGAGACCGGGCTTAATCGGAAGATGTCCGTGCCATCCCAAGTGGATTTGTTAACGATATTTTGAGAGCGGTTACTCTGGAGTAGTAATTGAGGCCACAGCCAGGGCAAGTGCGCAGTATTCGAGTTCCATATTCAGGCGAAGCGAAACCAGCAGATCCTGTTACTGAAAGTTCCCAGAAAACTGGAGGGCGAAGACGATGCGGGCGCGACACGGCTCGGATGATCCTCCATTACCGGTTGTAAGTTGCATTTCTGCCCGACCCCCGGCCAACCCTTTTCCCAACAGCGGCCTCGTAGCTAATAGACAGTGATAGTATCGCAATCGTAACCTCGGGGTGGGAACGATGCGCTACCCAGCCGGCCGCGTCATTTTGACCGTAACTCTTACTCTCATTTTTGTCGGCTCATGCTTTGCCCAGACGGGCCTTCGTGTGAATGAGGCTGCTACGCGAATTCAGATTCGTGACGATGGCACTATTGCCGATCTCCGCGTAGAAAATCCATCGCACGAGACTACGTCCGCCCACGTCCGCGTCGAATTGGTCGACCCAGGAGGCGAAGTTCAACTTCATGCGGATCAGGATGCTTCCATTCCTCCTGGTTCAACGAAGTTAAGGATCGCGTTGCCACCGGCATTTGCCAAAAATGAACATCCTAATCGCCTAAACCTCCTCTGGTACCGCCTGCGCTTCACAATCACGCCGACTCCCTTGAGCACATCAATACCCGATCCCGTTGTGGGTGTCCTATCTGTTGGCCAAGCTACACCGGGAATCTTCGAACTACACGTTGCTGGCCCAGCGTTCGTCAGAGAAGGAGGACATTACGCAGCGCGCATTCGGGCAATACATCCCGTGACCGGTCATCCGGTTGCGGGAGTTGCTGTGCAGGCCTCTCTTGATCTCGATACGGATGACGACAAGCCCCTCCTAACAAGCAACGCATCTACGGACAGACAGGGATTCGCCACGCTAGAGTTCACGCTCCCGAACAACATCGACACAGATCAAATCGATGTAGAAGTGACCGGGAAACTCGGAAGCTTTTCAGCAGATGCAAATGGCACTTTTCGCGTGAATCATTTCTCAAACGTGTCACTGAGCACGGATAAGCCCCTCTACCAGCCTGGGCAAGCGCTTCATACGCGTCTGATGGCGTTCGACACCAAGAAGAAGGCAATAGCGGCTCAACCCGTGATTCTAAAGATTCTCGATCCTGAAGAGACGCTTGTGTATCGAACAGAGCTCCGAACATCTAGTTTCGGGATCGCCGCAGCAGACTGGCAGATACCGGAGAATCTACGTCTTGGAACCTATCGAATTCAAGCTAACTTTGGGGAGGGACGCTATGAGGACTCCGGTGCATCTGCCAGCGTAAAAATCAGCCGATACGAATTGCCGTCTTTCACCGTAATCGCCAAGCCAGATCGAACTTACTATCTTCCCGAACAGAACGCTTCCATCGAAATCCGTGCGGATTACTTATTTGGGGAATCCGTCCGGCACGGGCATGTTCGCGTAGTTCGCGAAACCGGGCGGCAATGGAATTATCGCGAACAGAAGTGGGATATCAAGGAAGGTGAAATCTACGAGGGTGAGACCGACGAACAGGGCCGATATGTGGCGAGAGTCGATTTGACCAACGACCAAAACCGTCTGGAGGCGGACGACTATGAGCGCTTTCGTGACATTGCGCTTGCCGCCTACTACACCGATTCCTCTACTGGGAGAACCGAACAGCGCCGTTTTGACCTGCGTGTGACCAAGGACCCGATCCATGTATACGTCATTGAATCTAACGGCCCGCAATCGAACGGGCTCCCTTTGGAGTTCTACCTGTCCACAGATTATGCGGATGGTTCGCCCGTTCAATGTGATGTCGTGATTAATTGGGTGGGTGGGCAGCAATCTTCAAAAAGTGCTGCTTCATCCACGCCGGTTGAACAGTTTCTTCGACGTGTCCATACGAATCGCTACGGGATGGTGAAGGTCACCGGCTTAACTGTTCCGGGCGGTGCTGATTCCAACAATTTTTCTTTGAGTTTTCGTGCGCGTGATCACAAAGGGGAGATCGGTCATCATACAGAATCAATGTGGTACTCAAATCGGGCCGGAATCCGCGTCGAGAGTGACAAGACGTTATACAAGTCAGGCGAGCCGATTGAAGTTCAACTGATAACGAGCGAGCCCGATGTCACCGTTGTCGTTGAAGCAATGCATGAATTCCAAGTCCTTTCCACCAAGTCGGTTCGCGTTCGGCATGGTCATGCCAGCGTTGTGTTTGATCCAAACGACAAGTTCCAGAACGACGTCTCAATCGTTGCTTACGAGTTCGGACTCAAACCCGGAGATGACTCTTACAACTCAGCCGTCGCGGGTTCGCACACAGTCTTGTTTCCGAAGGACCACGAACTCAAGGTAGATATAAAGCTTGCGAAGTCAGCCTACCGCCCAGGGGACGAAGCCACAGCCGACTTCCGGGTAACCAACAGTGACGGGGCGCAGGCAAAGAGTGCGCTGGGCCTTGTCGTCGTCGATAAAGCTGTCGAGGAACGGCAGAGAAGTGACCACGAATTCGGTGGGAACAACGGCTTCTACAACTTCCGCGACCTTTGGGGTGGGGCTTCGGAGCTCAGCGGAGTCCGCAGAAGCGATCTAGACAAAATTGATCTCACGAAGCCGCTTCCAGACGGACTCGAACTCGTTGCGGAGACTTTGCTCCAGGGAAATGTGGCATGGCCAGCGACCTTTGCCAGTGAATCGAGTTCTGCAGATTTGCACAATCTCTTCGCATCAGAAATCGATCCCAAAATCCAACCGATCCGAACGGCCCTGGACCTTCGTTATGAGCAGAAGGGTGAATATCCCAAAACAGAAGCCACTTTAGATAGTTACTTGGCGACAGCAGGCTACCGCTTACAAGACGTCAAAGACCCGTGGGGAACGTCCTACCAAGCTGCTTTCAGAGTCTCTCGCGAGTGGGATGTCTTGGAACTCTTGAGCGCAGGCCCGGACAAGACCTTCGGGACGGAAGATGATTTTGTGGTGGTTAAGATGACGTGGGCTTATTTCAAACCCAACTATGAAACTATGCGCCGGGCAGTGAACGAATATTATACCCGCACTGGCGGATTCGTTCGAGATGCGCAAACGCTCAAGACCGAACTAGCACGCCTTGGCAGTGATTTTGACTCATTGAAAGACCCTTGGGGGCATGGATACCAATTGTCCTTTGGGGTGGACCGATCTCAATACACCGTGACAGTAACGACCGCCGGCCCAGATGGCCGCTTCAATACGAAGCCAGCTCCCTCCGACGATGACTTTTCGCTTGCAACAATTGGAATCGACTACTTTTCAGGTTCGAGAGATAAAATTGACTCAGCGCTGACGAAATATTTCAAGGAAACGCACATGTTTCCAGAAAATGTGGAGCAATTACGGAAAGCGCTTGAGAATTCAGGAATCGGTTGGGATGGATTGAATGATCCCTGGGGACATCCTTACTATGCAACTTTTCGTCAGGAATCTCGATACGCCGATAGTGTGATTGTGGAGAGTTATGAAAAGCACGAGCAGGGAGGCGAGAAGCGTATAAGTATTATTCCCGTAACCCAGCAGGTCAATTGGGTCTACATCCGAAGCGCAGGTGAGGATCGGATGGAAGGTACTTCGGACGACTTCGATGTAGCGACGTTCTCTCGGACCGTCGTTGAACAAAGCAGCCAGGACAAAGCACCTGCTGCAATAAAGGATCAGACGATTCTATCGGGAGCAAGCGGTGCGATTTCGGGCACTGTGACAGATCCGTCTGGAGCTGTAGTTGGCGGTGCCGACGTGAGTGCCAAGAACAATGTAACTGAGCAGATCTTCACGGCGAAGGCCGACAACGAGGGCGTGTACCTCCTGCGAAATCTCCCCGCAAGTTTCTACTCGGTCCAATTTTCCGCCGCTGGCTTCAGGGGATATGCGATTACCAACGTGCCGGTGCGGTCTTCGAATATGACGAAATTAGACGCGAGGCTCAGCCTTGGTGCAATGATGGAAACGGTCGAAGTCGCTGCTGCGCCTGCCATTGTTCAAACAACATCAGCCACGGTTTCGGTAGTCACGAAATCGGGAGTGTCGAGCCTTGCGCTTCCTCCTCAGCTGTCGACACCTCGACTCCGCGAATATTTTCCTGAAACTTTGCTATGGCAGCCAGAAATCGTGACCGATGATAGAGGCCACGCCCAACTGAAATTCCCACTTGCCGACAATATTACAACTTGGAAACTTTCAGCAGTCGCTTCGACAGTAGGCGGAGAAATGGGGACTACCGAAAAGGATATTCGGGCGTTCCAACCATTCTTTGTTGAACATGACCCGCCACGTTTCCTCACAGTTGGCGACGAAATAGCGTTGCCTGTGGTTCTGCGCAATTACCTCGACCGGCGACTACAGGTTAACGTTGAAATGAAACCGTCTGCCTGGTTTTCGGCCTTAGGTCCAACGACGATGAGGAGCGATATTCCTCCGCGCAACTCCGCGCGAGACATCTTCCGTTTCCAGGCTGTCACCGCCACCAAAGAGGGGAAGCAACAGGTGAACGCGATCGGCCCCCACGCGAGTGATGCCATCTCCAGATCCGTTATCGTTCGGCCAAATGGCGAAGAGAAGACGGAAAGCGTGAGCCAGGTATTTGCTGAGGCGACTACTCTCGACGTGGAGATTCCTGACACTGTAATTTCCGGCTCAGTCGAAACGACTCTGAAGATTTATCCGAATCTAACTGCTCACGTATTGGAGAGCATTGAGGCGATTCTGGAACGCCCCTACGGCTGTGGTGAGCAGACGATTTCATCGACTTATCCGAGCGTATTACTACTGAAGTACGCAAAAGGCGCAGGCTACGGAAAATCTCCGCTGGTAGTTCGAGCGCAGAGATATGCACAGCTAGGTTACGAGCGCCTCCTCTCCTATCGTGCCCCAAGTGGCGGGTTTTCCTATTGGGGAAAGGGAGATGCGGACGTGGCTCTGACGGTGTATGCGATCAAGTTTCTGAGCGAGGCGAGTGAATTCGTCACCGTCGACGATTCAGTGATCCAAGAAGCGCTTTCTTGGGTGCTTAACCAAGTGAAACCAGATGGTCATTGGGTAGCGCGAGATTGGAAGGGGAACGAAGATGCTAGACGAAGCGCCAGTCTGACCGCTTACGTTACGCGAATGATCGTCACTTCAAAACTAACTGCCGATATCTCTGGGGGGAACCCGCAAACCGTAAAGTCGGCCTCATTCGCAGTGCGGCAGGCTTTGGCATATCTCCAACCACAGGTGGAGTCAGTCGATGAGCCCTATGTGATTTCCTCGTATGCCTTGGCGGCGCTGGGTGCTGGTAACAACGCGGTCTTCGCCAGTAGTGTCGAGAGATTGCGCAAACTTGAGCATAAGGAGGGCGGCTCAAGTTACTGGTCGCTCGAAATGAACACTCCCTTCTATGGCTGGGGATTAGCCGGAAGAGTCGAGACAACAGCTCTTGTATTGCAGGCGCTCGCCAAGAGCACCAATTCTGACGACTCGGAGGCCCTTATATCGCGAGGTTTGCTGTTTCTCCTTCGGAATCAGGATCGTTATGGCATCTGGTATTCCACGCAGGCTACGATCAACGTTTTGGACGCGATAGCATCACTAACTTCCCGCAAAGACACGGGCTCAAATCAACCTGGAAACTTAGCCACTGCTGGATCGAAAGCCGTGATTTTAGTTGACGGTAAACAGGCGTTCTCGATTGATTTGCCGCCAGCCAATGCGTTGCGTGGACCGGTCGATGTCGACTTGTCAAAATTCATAGCCTCCGGAAAGCATCACATCGAAATTCGCCGAGCAGCTGATTCTTCACGTGCCTCGGTTCAATTGTTGGCCGACTACTACGTGCCCTGGACACACGCCTCGGTGGGAACCGATCTTCATCAGGAAGCAAAGGCTTCGGCTGCACTCCGGCTCACGGTTCATTTCGACAAACAATCTGCGAATGTGGGTGAAAGCGTCCAGTGCAGCGTCGATGCGGAGCGTGTCGGCTTCCGTGGCTATGGGATGTTACTTGGGGAGATTGGTTTGCCTCCCGGTGCGGAGGTGGATCGCGCATCGCTTGAAGCAGCAATGAACGCGTCCGGCTGGGACATCAATCAGTACGACGTATTGCCTGACCGGTTGATCGTGTACCTCTGGCCCCACGCCGGCGGCACAAAGTTCTCGTTCACCTTCAAGCCACGCTTCGGATTGAAGGCTCTTACGGCCCCCTCGATCCTCTATGACTATTACAACCCCGAAGCCCATGCCGTCGTACAGCCGACGCAATTCACAGTGCAATGAGAAGAGTTGGTTTTTCAGATACTCGGGCTTATTTTTGCATGTCTTTTCTCATTGAGAGCGGGGAGCGTGTCGGTAAGATCGATTTTAGCTCCATAAACGGTCACTGCCGCGCCATCGGCGAGAAATTTGATAAGGGCATGCCGCTTTTCTGCGGCGATCTGGGAACAACGGGAACGGCGTCATAACATAAGCGTTCGGGTCCTAAACATGCCCAATTACTCTTCATGACGACTTTGGCCCAGAGTCGAGTTCGTATCCGATTTGCCAGAGGTACATGTCCACGAGTTTCATCAGCGGATATCGAATCCCGCCGATATGTTCGATTCTGTTCGTTACGCAGTTCTTCGATGTTGGTGTTACAAACGTCAAAATTCGTTCGATGAACTTCTTGTTTAAGCTTGAGTACGCAAGTTTTTCTTTCCTGAACCCGTCGATAAAATAGCGGTCGATCGCTGGCAGACATCCGATTGTGCCGAGTAGAACTTTTGTGACCAGGGTATCCGTCGCTTGTTGAGTACCGTACGCATTTCGAACAGCGTCGAGCTTCTGCGCCGCGATATCCGCAAGGCTGCGGTCGGCATAGTCGACGGCCTTGAGAGCAGACAGCGTACAATTGGGTCTGCTTGGTCGTCTGACGAATGTGCACTTGAAAGCAGGCTAGGGTCATGCCCGATATAGTGGACTGGCAGCAACCGCCACGGCGCCATCGCCGTCTATTTTTCCTCGTTCTGGCCATCCTTGCCACCGTCATTTTCAGCAGCCGATCGGTATTGTCCTATTACGTCGACGCCCTATGGTTCGGGTCGCTCGGTTACGGGGACGTCTTCCGGAAGACACTCGCCCTTGAATGGATAGTCTTTACGGCATTTTTTGGTGTCACATTTCTTTTTCTGTACGGATGGTTCCTAGCGCTGAGATGGGCTTGCCAGTCCGAATTGCCGGACGATTACGTAATCTTGATCGGCGGGCAGCCGTTGAAGCTGCCAGTCGCGCGTATCCTGCGCCTCCTCGGTCCTATGGTTTCTCTTATTGTCGCGGTCGTGACCGGCGCCAGCGTCATGATGGAGTGGCCGACATTCGCACTCTATTGGTACGCACCACCTACGACCGGTGGCGCTGTGGATCCGATCTTCGGCAAGGCGATTAACTTTTATTTATTCGCTCTGCCCGCGTGGCAGTTCATCGCTGGCTGGCTGTTGACGCTGGCAGTGATTGCCTGTCTAATCGCCGTTTTCTTCATTTTCGTTACTGGCAGCACACGGATGCTCTCAGGGCGCCGAGAGAGGTATACCTCCCGGCCGTGGCGCGGGTTCTCTATAGCGTTTGGGTTCCTGTTGTTGATTCTCGCGATGCGCGCGTATATCGCTCGATTCGAGCGATTGTTCGACGAACATACGATCTTTGGCGGGGTGACCTACACGGACGCGCACGTCATGCTTCCTGGAATGCTCGCAGTCTGTGCTGCACTCGTTCTCGGTGCTGCGATCGCAACCATCAATGGCGCGGCGGTGCCGCGCGCGCGCTGGCTGGCGGCAGCAGTCGCTCCAGCCGCGGTCTGTTATCTCGTCCTCCAGATATTCGGCTGGTACGTCAGCGGCTTTGTCGTCAAGCCCAACGAACTTGTTCGCGAGCGACCCTATATTGCCTACAACATTGACCTGACGCGGCAGGCCTATGGATTGGACCGCCTCGCTCATCGCGAATTTCCCGCTGAGACAACCGTCGAGGCGGCCGATCCGGCGAATAATCAGGCTACGCTGCAGAACATCCGGCTGTGGGACTGGCGCGCACTCCAGGACACGCTACGTCAGATTCAGGAAATTCGAACCTACTACGATTTTCCCGATATCGATATCGATCGCTACGAAATCAACGGCACAATGCGTCAGGTGATGCTCGCCACACGCGAGCTCAACGTCGACAAGCTCCCAGAGAGCAGCCGCAATTGGATCAACGAGAAACTTATCTATACGCATGGCTACGGTATCACTATGAATCCTGTGAACGGGTTCACGCCGGAAGGATTGCCGACACTGATTCTGAGTAACATGCCCATTCATAGCACTGTGAAGAGCATCGTTGTAAAGCGCCCGGAGATTTATTTCGGGGAACTCACCAACACCGACGTGTACGTGAAGACGCGGCAACAGGAATTCAACTACCCGCAGGGCCAGACCAACAGTTTGACGTCCTACGAGGGCAACGGCGGCATCCTCCTCGGCGGTTTCTTTCGGCGACTCCTCATTGCGGCCGACCAAGGTGACCTGACGAAAGTCCCGTTTAGTGACGATATTAACCGGGAGAGCCGCCTGCTGATGCGTCGCAACGTGCGCGATCGCGTGGCAGCACTCGCGCCATTCCTCACTTACGATTCGGATCCATACATCGTCGTCGGCGACGACGGTCGGCTGTCCTGGATTATGGACGCGTTTACGACCTCAGACAGTTATCCCTACTCGCGCCATTATGCGCTCGGCAACACCCTCATCAACTACATGCGAAATAGCGTTAAGGTGGTCGTCGACGCCTACGATGGCACCGCGACGTTCTATGTGTTTGATCCGCAGGACCCAATCATCATGGCGTATCGTCAAATTTTCCCCGATCTCTTCAAGGATGCGGCGGCTATGCCGCCATCGCTGCGCAAACACGTGCGCTATCCAGAGTTGTTAATCAAGCTGCAGGCCGCTGTATACGGCCTTTATCACATGACCGATCCACAAGTGTTCTACAACCGTGAGGACCTGTGGACCGTCGCTTCGGAAGTTGGCATGGACGAGTCGGGACAACAGAAACCGCTGCCGATGGAGCCGAACTTCGTGTTGATGAAACTGCCGGGCGAAACCGCTGCCGAGTTCGTGGAAATCTTGCCGTTCACGCCGGCGAACCGGAACAATTTGATTGGCTGGATTGCTGGACGTAGCGATGGCGAAAAATACGGTACATCGGTGGTCTACGAGTTCCCGAAAACGAAGCTTGTTGACGGCCCGCTGCAAATCGAAGCTCGAATCGATCAGAACGCGCAGCTATCGGGGCAATTGACGTTGTGGAATCAGCAAGGCTCGCACGTGCGACGAGGCACTCTGCTGGTAATTCCGTGCGGGCGCGCGCTGTTGTATGCCGAGCCGATTTATCTCCAGGCCGAGCGCAGTCCAATGCCGGAGTTGCGTCTGGTGGTGCTCGCGCTGCAGGACCGGCTCGCTTATGGACCGACCTTCGAGTCGGCGATGAAGGCGCTCTTTGGGGGAGAAGTCTCGTCGCTAAACGCCACAACTGCCTCCGCGGAACCGGAACGAAGCGCCGCAGCGTCGGCTCCCGCGACCAAGCCCGGGGCGGACGTGAACACGCTCATCACGGGAGCGGCCAAAGATCTCGCCGACTACCAGCGACTTACGGCAGAAGGCAAGCTTGGTGAGGCTGGACAGAAGCTTGAACAGCTAAAGCGCAAGCTCGACCAGCTGAACCCGCAGCAAAAGTAAGTCGGTCTACACAAGAATTAGTCTGCAGAAGGGGACGCGATGAAGCGCACGTGGACGATCATAGGGGTAGGCGACGTGCCGGACAGCTTCAAATGGTACCAGGCGCTGTTCGGTCAGCCGGCTACCTTTCCTGCTCATGATTACTTTGGGCAGATCCTCGATTCAGATGGAACTGTCTTGCTCTGCCTCCACGAGTGGGGCGCCCACGAGCATCCCCCATTGATGAGCCCCGATCACGGGACACCCGGCAACGGGCTCCTGTTGTTCTTCCGTGTCGATGATTTCGACCTGGCGCTTCAAAGGGCACGCACTCTCGTCACTCGGCTCGAAGAGGAGCCACGTGTGAATCCGAACACTCAAACTATGGAGTTCTCGCTCCGAGATCCAGACGGATATTACGTTACGATCAGTGCGCTCTCTGCGGTCTGACAAGGCGCTGCAGCTGCCGAGCGCCTAGCCTGGGTTTCATTTAGAGCAGTTCCGCCCGAATAATTCCTTGGGACTTATTCTCCCCGTGTGTTGGCCTCTCAGAACGAACCACCACAGTCTCCTCTGGTCGAGGAGCCGACATTGTTATGCAATCAAGTGGAATCGGAGCGCCGCTACGAGCTCAACAGGAGGGCTCGATTTGATTTATGCCGCCATCTGGCGGATCCGTTCAAATCGATAGGGGAGGATCAGGGGGTGGCGCCTTCGGGGCGTTGCAGGCCCCCGCAACCAATTTAGGCTTTACGGGCCGGAACCCAGGATTCCGGTCCTTTGCTTGTACGCCGCGCATGTTCGACGGCTGGCGGGTGAGAGTCCCGTCCCAACCTGATGAAGGTGAAGGGTAGCGAAGCGCAAGGCGTCACCGCGAGGTGGGGTCTGAAGGAAGCGTGGAGCAAAGATACGGGCAGATGGACAAGAACTGGATTTGAGGCCTACGGCGTCGGACGAGCGAGCAAGTGATCGCGATGTCCGTAACCATCAAGGACGCTGGTGGTAAATCCGGCGGTCGCGTATCGAAAGCAGCCGAACTTATCGCGGGAGATCGGTTGCACGTCTCGGATTCGTGACTGAGGGTGGAGTAATCCACCCTGATCCTGCAGCAGAAGTCAGCGGCGGGCGTAGTACTCACGGAAGTGAGGAAGGCCCAAACAGTGAGAGCGAGCAGTAGAACGTTGAACTCACGGGTGGCACTGCGCCAGCCAATCAGCCTCGGCTGAGTTTTGCA
The DNA here is from genome assembly GCA_963781385.1 of uncultured Acidobacteriota bacterium. GTDB lineage: Bacteria > Acidobacteriota > Terriglobia > Acidiferrales > UBA7541 > Acidiferrum. The sequence continues at coordinate 1,020,792 of CAWAFN010000003.1, forward strand.
GGTTCAGAAGATGGTGAAGCCGAAACGGAAACCTGCAGAGCGGCGAAGCCCTCGTAGCGAAAGACGACTCGACCCTCACGGCCCGTCAGGGCTCAACTCACTGAACCGCCGTATGCGGACCCGCGTGTACGGTGGTGTGGCAGGGGAGGACGGGCAACCGTTCCACCTATGCCGATTTCTTAGCTCGAGCGAGCTACACAGGAGTCTTTGGCAAAACAAAAACCAAGGCCCTTCATTGCTCAGCCTCGTGCCTTAGAGTTTCGCGGACGCGGGTCTGAAAAGAACAGTGCGGGTGATACATTGAATCGCTGGCTGAGCTTTTCGATGTGTTGCTTGTTCAATTCCCGTTTGCCACTCAAAACTTCGGAAACGATGCTTTCCGATCCTAACAGAGGCGCGAGATCCTTCTGCTTAAGGTTGTTCGCTGTCATCAACTCCGCCAGTGCTTCCACGGGCGAGACCGCGCGGATAGGATAGTGTTCTTCTTCAAAGGCTTCAACCAAAACCGTCAGCAACTCGGCGTAATTCTCTTCTGCCGACGAAAGATGGCCCCGACGCTCCAGGCTGTAGAGCACCTCGGTGTAGTGTTCATTTTGAGCTTCGGACGTGATGGGCCGGGGCGCGGGGAAACCCTTGATGTTGTATTTTTCAATCGCAATCACAGTCATCTTTCCATTTCTCCTTATCGTAATCGGCATGGCTTACAATGTGCCGGATGAATATTTTCTTGCTCCTATAATTCACCCAGGCTATCAGCCGGCATTTGTTGTGGCTGATATCAAATACAATGCAAGTCCCGACGTTGTCCGATTTCCTCCAACTCTGTTTGACATCAGGGAAGTATGCCCAATCCGCGTTCTTGGCAACCCTGTACCAGGCCGACAAGGAGGTCTCCCACTCTGGGTGTTCCTTGCTGGCGTCCCGGATCTTCTTCCGGCTAATGACTCTCACGGAATAATCTTCGCAATATGCGAAGTGTCTGTCAACGGTCTCTTCGCACATTGCGAAGAAAGGAAACCGTTCGTACACCAAGCTCTCGCGTGATCGGGGCCCCCTCCCGACAACCAGCCTCAGACTGAGTATCTTGCATAGAGGTTACGAGGCAAGTCCCCTTTAATAAATCGTAAAGCGTTTCGGAACGCTTGAGGTAGGCCCGGTAGATCCACTCGTCAGCAACGCAGGAATTTTTTCATCTCTTACTGATCGCCATAGTAAGACCCGTTGCAGCGAGGCGGCGTAAGAGACGGCCAGCGGCTAAAGATAGGTCACCGGGTTTTTCTGCTGAGACTGGTTCACTGTCACGCACAAGTTGCGTATCGACAGCCCGGTCGGTCCAGGTGAGTTGGAATTCCACTGCTCCAACCAGCTGTGTGCCCTCCTTAGACTCCAGATCCCATACGAGGAAAGTCGCGGCCAAAGTTGGGACACCGCTTGAATCAACAAGGCGCATGTTCGCGGATTCTTCCAATTGCAGTCGTAATGCGATGTCCAGATATCGCTCCGGGGGAGCTGACCATCGCCAAACCGGATCCATGAGCAGTTCTCCATTTCCTTGCTGATGGACTACGTGGCGCCCCATACTGCCCTGTGAATTGGTTTCAAGGAGCCTGAGCGGCGAAGCGTCGGGGGGCTTTGTGACATCCCTTGTTTTCTCGAACTGCGGATCGAGCAGCCGTGGCTCAATTGTTCGGACAGATACCACGTCCGGTCGTCGGAGCCTGCAGCCAGTGGCCCCTAGGCATAGAATTGTGGCCACGACGAGAGTCACCGTTGGTAAGGCGCGTGTCATGGTTGCTTCCCCGTTTTTGATCGCGGGCCGTAAACTACCGACTCGGGCTGCTCCTCAATCTGCTTCGCCAGATCGCGTAGCTGCGCGAGCGAGTCTCGGAAAATCGGGAGGGCTCGCCGTAGCTCATCGGCGGCAAGTCTGGAACTGTCCGCGGCCTCACGGGTCGATCGCGTTGTGCCAGGAAAGTCTGCGGCCTCGATCGTTGCTCTTGCCTCTTGAGAAAATTTGACGAGAGATCCGTCACTGCCCATGACTCTATCCAACTGAGAGCTCATCTGACTGATCTGTCCGCTCGTGGTCATGAAGAACTTTCGCGATTCCGCGCTTAGCTCAGGCAGTTGGCTTTCTTGCATGATGCGTTCTACATTTGTGAAGAAATGGTCACTTCGGTCTAGGCTATTGGGTATTCTTGTCACTATGTCTCTGAGCGTTTGGAGGGTCGTATCCGCACGATCCAAGAGAGCAGGCAACCGATCTTGAACTTTTGCAATTGTCGAGGGCATCGATGGAACGTAGACGCGATTCGGAACGAACCCAAGGTCCATTGGCGGTGGCGGGTTCTGAGGCGAATCGAGCAACAAGTAGGCTTCCCCTGTCAACGCGTTCGCCGTAAGCTGAGCCCGGAGGCGCGGAAACATGCCCCCTAGATCGGCAATCTGCCGGATCCGATTGACGTTCATTCCAATTTCGTTGAGACGTCCGAGGAACACTTCGAAGTCGATTTCGACAAGAATGCCACGCGGATCTACACGTACATCCGTTACTCGGCCTACTGATACGCCGCGATACCGAACGGGACTCGATACATCTAGACCGGTGACATTCTCAGTTGTGTAGGTCACGAAGCGAATCGATTCGCGGTTTTTCATTCGCTGAATGAAGAGAACTGAAGAAGATAGAACTACAGCAAGAGTTATGACGATGAAAAGGCCAAGGCGCGTGTAACTTTTCTCGACAGCCATGGGATTACCCTCCGTGATTCGCGTCCCTATTCGGCGACGATCTGGTGAGAAAATTGTGAACAAATGGAATAAGAGATTCGTCGCGTAATTTCCGCGGGTCGCCCTGCGCCACGATTCCCTTGGCTTGTTTGTCCAACAGAATGCAGTCATCGGCGACCAGGAAAATGCTTGATAGTTCGTGCGTAACGATGACCACCGTTATGCCCAAGTCCCGACTGAGCGTGAGAATCAACTGGTCTAACTCGACGGCGGAGATTGGGTCGAGCCCGGCGGACGGCTCATCAAAGAACAGCAGATTTGGATCAAGCATAAGCGCGCGGGCAATGCCGGCCCGCTTCTTCATACCGCCGGAAATTTCGCTCGGCAGATGGTCAGCGAACGAACCGAGACCTACTAGTTCGAGTTTGGCTTGAATGAGCTTCCGCATTGTCCGCCCGCGTATCGGCGTCCACGCGGTCAGTGGAAGTGCAAGGTTCTCCCCGAGGGTCAAAGAGCTGAAAAGCCCCCCAGATTGAAAAAGCACGCCGAAGGGAGGCATTCCTTCGTAGTGATGTGGCTCTCCGACTTCCGCGATGTTGATCCGACCGGCCTGCGGCTTTTCAAGTCCGATCAAATATCGAAGCAGGGTACTTTTTCCGCACCCCGATCCGCCAAGAATCGTGAAGACTGTTCCTCGCTCAACGTTGAACGTGACGTGCTCCAAAAGCACTTTGATGCCCCAACCGATCCGTAGCTCCTCGACGAGAATGTGATGTTTGGATCGCGGCATACTCTCACACACCGATGAGCGTGAAAAAAAATGTGAACACGGCACTTATCACGATGACGCACAAGATCGCCTGGACCACAGCCATAGTTGTTCTGTCCCCTACGGCCGCGGCACCGCCTTGTGTTAGCAATCCCTGACCGCACGCGACTAGTCCAATTGCAAGTGCCAGAAAAGGACTTTTGATTAGACCCGTAAAAAGATTGCCAGCCGTTACATCCTCCAAAGTCGCCTGAACATAAGCGTGAAACGTCATATTCGTGATTGCAGTCGTCGCCGCGAGGCCGCCGACGAGTGCCAGCAAGTCGCCCACCCAAGTCAGGAGGGGCACCGTAATAACAAGTGCGAGGCAACGCGGCACCACCAGCCATCTCACTGGGTCGAAACCGAGCGACCGCAATGCGTCGATTTCCTCGGTAACCTTCATCGTTGCAATTTCCGATGCGAGACCGGCTCCTGATCGTCCGGCCACAACGATCGCAGTGACCAGTGGGCCGAGTTCCCGGAAATGGGCAACGACTACGAGCTCAGGAACGAAGGCGATTGCACCGAAACGACCTAGCTGAGAGACACCAAGGAATCCAATAATTGCGCCAACCAGTAAGTTTGCAGCGCCCGTCACGAGTAACGCGTCTGCGCCGATCCCTTGGATCAGACGGGCAGCGAACGCCAGTCTACCGATTTCGGACTGGTAATTACTTTGGGCAACGAGGCGGCGCACAGACCAATAAAGTCGAGCGCAACTGTTGTTCCGCCAAACATATCGGACGCAAATGCTCCGACGCGCGCTGCTGGATTTCTTGCTGCCGGCTGTCGGCCGCGTGCGCTCGGTCCCACGCTCGCGGTAAAGCGCGATCAATCGTGCAGCCTCGGGATTCTGGTTAATGGCAATCCGCGTCTTGGCCCCGTCCACATCGAGTCTGTCAAGGAGACGGGCCAGCAAGATAGCTCCGGTGCCGTCGATCCGCTCAAGGTGCGACAGTTCGACACAATAGAGCGATATCGCCTTAAACTCTCTTCAATCTTCTCAACTGCCTGCGCTACTTGTTTCGCGTGGGCCAGGTCGAACGAACCGGACACAACCAGACTTGCGTTCTCCTTCTTGTTTGGTTCGGACTATGAGACTTACCCCGCAGACTGTCTTGGGATCTCCAGAACCTGTATAGATGAGAGGAGATTTCATCGCCCCGAGACCTCGACGGCCGAACAGCGTGCACGGTCTGACTTTGGCGAGCGAAGGCCCGCTAGGGAAGAGCAAGCTCCGAGGGCGGGGCGGCCGAGAAATCGTCAAACCTTTCCGGAAACTTTCGTTTCCGGAAAGGTTTGACAGGCAGGTTAGGAAGTAGCGAGATCTCGTTGCTGCTGGACAACGCTCTCTTGCCGTCTCACGCCCCAGCAGCAGGTTTAGCGGTGTTTAATTTATCGTCTTTGTAATATTTCGTCCCTTGCAGGGTTAACTGAAGTGCGAGGCCGTTTTTAGTGATCTGGTAAACCCATACACCCGGCGCAACTTCGGCCGCTCCCGAAAAGGAGCCGCCCTTCTCGCCCGCTTTAGCCGCAGCGTCCCCTTGCGCTGAGCCGGACCACCCGGAGTCCAGAAATTGTTCCAGCGCTTTTTCGTTCCCAAAGACGAAGACCACGACGTAGTCTTTCACTCCCATTCCGACACCTGCACCTGCCGAAGCCATCTTCATGAAGGTCTCTTGCTTGGTCTTGCCGTTAACGGCCAGTCCCGAACCGCGCGCCGTACTCAACAGCAAGACGTTTACCCCCATATTGTCAAAAACGGCATAGCCCGACGCCTTCTGGATGGCTGCTTGAGCAGAGGGTTCCAGCTTGTACAAATCTTGCAGGGCCTCGGCAGCCATCTTGCGGGTTTTCTCCCGTTTTTTTTCGTTGTCATCCTCGCCGCCGTATGCTCCTACGGTCAACAAAGCCACGGCGAGAATTGATGCGATGATTTTGAATCTCATTTGAATGCTCCCTTCCAAGAAAACAAAGTAACTAGGAACTCGGGGGGCCTTACCGGACGACGTAGAACTCCCCGGGGCTGTTTGGATGTGACGAGTCGTAGAGCAAAGCGGGGCTGAGGCACAAATACTGCAAATCGACCGACACTTACAACTGTCAAAACACGCAGGCGTAGGTCCTATGACGCAATTGTTCGGATTCGTTCACTGCGAACTTCGGCGGCGTCGAGGCCTTTGAGCAGATCTATGGCAATTTGAATTCAAGCGGTGTCACGGTCGATTGAAATCTCGAACCCGATGGTGGGTGCAATCGGGAGGTTGCGCACCCCCGCCCAACACAGTGTTGAGCGCCAAGAGCGCACACAATACCCATGGGGTAATCGGCGAACTGTTTCGCGCCTTGAACGCAAAGTCTCGTCCAGAGTCACCAACTCATTATCCGTTATTGGGCTAGCAGAGTGTAGAGCGACGAAGCCAAGCGCTTCAATCCACGATCGCGAGCGATAACGTCGAGATGAAGCGAAGTCCAATCCGCCAGAAAGAAACTTTCGCTCCCTTCTCCATCATAAGTTTTGAGATAAGCCCCGCAGGAATGGCAGTAGTCGATACGAAGGTATTTTTCTCCCTCGATCGCAAGTGCCGAGAGACGATGATCGTCGGCACGTTCGCAGAACGGACACCCAATTCGCCGATATCGCCATCGCGTGCCGCAGCAGCCGCATGAGAGCAGACGCCTGCGGCCGGGGTCGACGCCGACCAGCTGGGCCATCGCGGGTAGGGATCCGCAGGTCGGGCAATACCTGCGAAGCCATTGCTCTTCGTCTCGCCAACCGTCGAAAGCGTTCACAACGGGGCGGAGGAATCGCGCCGTCGCCGTCCACGCCAGAAATCGCAACAGCCCGGGAAACGGCGGTGTGAGCCTCTCGTCGCCTAGAATAAAGTTCGCGATGCGGCGCGAGTTCCATGTCTTACGGCGTAGTTCCGAATCGAGAGCACGCGTCTCCACTGCGAGCTTCCCCGACCATGTTCGGGAGGCTAGTGTTTCAAGAAGCGATTCCGTCATTCGCCCGCCCGGTTCGAGATCGACAGTTACGGCGGTGCTCGACAGCAGTGGCACACCCGCGACGAAGTCCGAGCGGTAATCGTCCCAGTGGGGTATTTGAACCTTGAAGATTTCTATCTCAGCCGCTGCGCGTTCGATTTGTGCGGAGAAATCGGCAAGCGGCCGGAGGTAGGAATGCGCGTCCAACCAAAGGTCCAGAGTCATCGGCTTAACTGTTCCTCGTGGGCTCCGTTCGCGAAAGTATCGGCATAAGACGGGCTGCTAGACCGAAGAGAAAGATTGTCGCGGCAATCAGACCGATCGAAATCCCCCACTCAACGATCGACGGCGCATAGCCTTCCGGGGATCGCCAAGGCATCCTGCCCCGAAAGGTCATTGCGAAGAGGACCACGTTCATTCGGTTGTAGGTCACGCCGAGCGTCGCGAGGAGAGCTGCGAAAAAGAGAACGTCGGCACGTTGCCGAAGCGACCTGCGGGCCAGCAGGAACAGAGGAAGAATGCCTCCAAGAAAGATCTCGACCGCGAACGCCACGCCGAGCTTTCCGTCAAAAGCTCCAGAGAGTTGGTTACGGAGCGCCATGTCTCCCAGGCGAAAGACTAGGTAAACAAGGAGCGCCCAGAACGCGATCTGACCGACAGCGGCGAGCCTAGTCATCTCGAGGGGCCGACGCCACCCTTTTGCGATCCACATGTCGATGAGGATTACAAGCGAAGTGCCGGCCACAATCGACGAGAGAAAGAAGGAGACAGGCATGACGGGAGACCACCACTGAGGAGCGAGCATGTTGGGCATCAGCAGATACAGGGAGCCAAGCGAACTCTGGTGCATAGTCGACAGTGTGACGGCGGCGAGCGCGAGCATGATCGGTTCAGCCCTCTCATCCCTTGCGCGGAAAATCCACGCGAGGGAGCCGAAGATCACGGCCGTCGCAATGGCGTAAACGAGGTTGCGCGAAAGCATGTAAACGAATAGCGTCACCGCCGCTGCTACATAGGCGCCGTTCCATCGTCGCCAAACCACTATGGCCCGCTGGAATCCCCAGCGCTCGAGGGGAACGGGCACGAATTCGAGCAGAAGAATGGTGACGTAAAGGCCTACGCACCAGGAAACCTCAAACATTGCTGAATGTTCCGGAGACTGCAGGCCAAGCTGGTAAAAGTGCCAAGGCAGGCCGAGGTCTGCGATCAGTGTGACCGTCACAAAGGAATAGCTCAAAAGGCCCGTCAAGACAGCCGTGCGACCCAGCCCGTAAAGATCTTTTCGTTGGAAGACATAGATTACGCCGGCCATCGCGAACGCGCCCGCAGCCACCGCGATCCATACTAGATCGAACAGGATCCAGAGACCCCATGGATAGGTGTCGGACAAGTGAGTGCTGCCGCCGAGCCCTAAGGCGAAGCGTGCAACTAAAGAGATGCCGCCGAACGCCATGAGCAGGAGGAGGACCCAGTTGAAAGGGGTCATCAGCTTGTTGTGAAGGGGCTCGAATTCTACGTGGCCATGGTCGCTCGAATGCTTTGACGCGCTCGAGCCGTCTGTCACCGCTTGAACTCGCTTTCGGAAAAAAGCATACGTGGCACCGAGCAGAGCGCCGACGGTCATTACGGCAGGTGGGACGGCACCGAGCGCAGCCTTGGTAAAGGCCGGAAATGGCTTTTCTCCGTAGGTCGGGAAGCCGAGTTTCTCAAAGGGTACGGCCGACAAGTATATAACGCTCGTTCCACCCAGCTCCTTCTCTCCGTAAACGTGGTCGACATACCTGTCTGGCCGGTCGGCAATCCGATGGTGCGCGAGCTCTAGCATTTCTTCCCGGGTTCCATAGCGCAAGGCGTCTGCGGGGCACGCTTTTACGCATGCGGGAGTCGCGATACTTTCAACGAACCGCTCGCGGGCATCGTGGGACAAGGTGTTCCCGTTAAAAGCGATCGGCACCGGCTGATCGGCGCGGTCGGCGCAGTGCGTGCACTTTGAAATCTTTGGAGCATGAGAATTCCATTCCGCAGTCGGCACGTCCCAGGGACACGCCAGCATGCAGTAGCGGCAGCCGATGCATTTGTCAAAGTCGTATGACACCGGACCGTCGGCCTGCCGATAGAGAGCCGTTGTCGGGCAGGCAGAAACGCAGGCGGGTTCAAGGCAGTGGAGACAGCGCTGCATGACGAAGGCAGAATCCAAGCCTCCCGGCTTCTTCGAGTTTTCCATCTCGTGAAACGCGATGAGCGTGTAGGTCTTAGCGCTTAGCGTCGCCGGATTCTGGAAGCCCAATTGCGGTTCCAGCTCGGTCTCTTCGCCCTCGCGATCGTTCCACTGCTTGCACGCGACCTGGCACGCCCGACAGCCGATGCAGTTCGTGATATCGATCAGCGTCGACTTGATCGGGCTCGCAGCTGCGGCGGTAGTCATGTGCGTCTCCCTGGGGATCCGGATCTTTGCACGGCCGGCCGGCCGGCCCTGACAACGTTGACTAAGCACGCTTTGGTCTCTTGGGTTCCCGCTCCGGGGTCTGCGGCGTCGATCGTGATGTGGTTGACGCTAGGGCCAGCCGACAGTCCTTGGTACCCCCAGTTGTACGGCATCCAGACCACAGTAACCTCGCGGTCGCCGATTTTCAGCGCTTTCATGCGGGGCGTGACGAGAGCCTTAACCTCGAGTTCACCGCGCGCCGAAGAAACCCTGACCCAGTCTCCCGATTTCACGCCGAGGTTCTTGGCGAGGGCGATTGGCATCTCCAGAACCGGTTCGGGAACGAGTTCGTTGAGCCAAGCGATGTTCCGCGTCGTCGAGCCGCCGCACCAGTGTTCGGCGACCGTTGACGTCATCAGCACGTAGGGATATTTGTCGGGGGTACCTATGGGTTGATGCGTCGCGACGCGCGGATACTTGAGCATCGGGTTGCTCTTGACGCGGGGGTGAAGAATGTTTTCCACCGGGCTCTCGACTGGCTCGTACATCTCCGGCAGCGGACCATCCTTTGGCACGTACGCGACGTCGCGCGGATACCCCGGATGTTTCTCGTCCGGATCCGAATAGACGGCCGCGAAGAGGCGTCCGACGCCTTCCGCACCCAGATGGAACGCCCGCTGGCCATTCGGCTTGTCCGGTCCGTCGGTCAGGACGGGTACGTCCGGCACGTCGTATCCTTTCCAGCGCTTCTCCTGCTTGTCCCACCAGACGATGGGTTTCGAGCCCGGATAGGGATTCCCGTTCCGGTCGCACGACGCTCGGTTGTAGAGGATGCGCATGTTGTTAGGCCAGGTCCAACCGAAGCCTGGATAGAGGCCGAGGCCTCCCGGATCCGTTTGCGAGTCGCGGCGCTTCGACAGGTTCTCTCCGTTGGCGAAGACGCCCGCGTAGATCCACGCGCCGGCCGATGTGGAACCGTCTGCCCGAAGATCGCTGACCTTGCGGATGAGATCGCCCGCCTTTAGGCCGGTCTCCGGGTTGTCGCGTAGTGCGTATCCGTTGATCTCGCGCAGGACGTCTTCCGCGGTAGTGTAGTTCCAGAAGGCCTTCCGGATAATTTCATCCCGCGGCTCCGTCGAGTCCTTGACCAGATCACGCAGCTTACGGAATACGAGGTCCACGATCTCGCCGTCGGACTTGGACTGGCCTGGAGGGTTCACGGCGCGGTGGCGCCATTGAACCATGCCACCGGAGTTGCTGATGGTTCCGTTCTTTTCCATGAAGAACGCCGCGGGCAGCAGGATCACCTCAGTGGAGATGGATTTCGGGTCCACACCCGGCCGACGCCAGAACGCCGCGGTCTCGGTCTCCCAGATTTCCTGGACCACAAGCGTCTCGAGCTTCGCCATCGCGTCGAACGTCAGCCTAAGATTGGGTACGGTGACCGCGGGATTCTGCCCGACGATCCAAAGGAGCTTCAGTTTCCCGGCGAGGGCATCCTCGAACATCGGCAGGGTTCCGTAGTCCTTCGAAGCGTTCCGCTTGGGCAGCCAGGCATAGGCATAATCGTTCTCGGCCGTGGCTGCCTCACCGAAGAACGCCTTGAGCGTGTTGACAAGGTACCGGCTGTCTGCGATCCCGTTCTTGCGCACGTAGTCGTGAATGGTCGGCTCGGCGTTCGACGCAGAGTTGAGATAGCCCGGCATGTAGTTGTAGAGCACCGCCATGTCGCACGCGCCTTGCACGTTTGGCTCGCCGCGCAGCGCGTTGACGCCACCACCCGGCTTGCCGATGTTGCCGAGCAGGAGCTGCAGGATCGTGAACGACCGGATACCCTGCACACCGGTCGTGTGCTGTGTCATCCCGAGCGCGTACAGGATGGATCCCGGTCGGTTTTTCGCCATCGTCTCGGCGATTTGCTGGATCTGCTCTGCCGGAATGCCAGTAATCTGCTCTCCCGTTTCCAGCGTGTAGCGCGAAACGAAGGTCTTCAGGCGCGAAAAGACGCAATGCGGATCATCGAGGCTCTTGGCTAAGCGTGGCTTTCTATTGGCATCGAGCTGATATCCCCAAGTCTCCGTGTGGTATTTGCGGTTCTCTGCGTCAAACCCGCTGAAAACGCCGTCCTTGAAGTTGAATGCCTCATCTCCCAAGAAGAGCGCGTTGGTGTGGGTCAGGACGTAATCCTCGTCGTACAGCTTGTTAACGAGGATGTGGTTAATCATCGCGTTCTGGAACGCCGCATCGGTTCCGGGTCGGATGCGCGCGTACACGTCGGCTGCCGCGGAGGTCCGAGTAAATCGCGGATCGACGTGGATGATCTTCGCCCCGTTCTCCTGTGCCTTCCGAATCCACTTGAAGGCCATGGGATGGTTCTCGGCCACGTTGCTGCCTTCCACCAAGATCGTCTTGCAATTTTGGAGGTCGATCCAGTGGTTGGTCATCGCCCCCCTGCCGAACGAGGCCCCCAGACCGGGGACCGTAGGGCTGTGTCAAAGTCGGGCCTGGTGCTCGACGTAAGCTAGGCCGAGCAGCCGCGCGGCCTTCTGAAAGAGGTAGCATTCTTCATTCGTGTTCTGTGCGCCGCCTAGGAACCCGATCGCGTCCGTCCGATTGACGGGAACCTCTTTGTCGCCGACCTTCTCGGTGGCGATCCAAGTCGCGTCGCGAGTCTTCCGAACCTTTTGCGCGACCCGCGCGATCGCGTCGTTCCAAGAGATGTCCTCCCAGTGGTCGCTGCCCGGCGCCCGATATCGCGGCGTTTGAAGCCGGTTGGGCGATGTGTGTGTCGCGAACATGGAGATGCCTTTGACGCACAGCGATCCGCGATTAACGATGTGATCGTAATCGCCTTCCATAGCAATTAGTTTGCCTTCGCGTACGGCGGCAACCATGCCGCACCCGCATGAGCAGAAATTGCACGAGGTAGTGAACTCACTAATGTTTTCTAGCTTTAGCTTTTGTGTGGCGGCCCTCACCGTGGAAAGATCAAGAAGGTCACAGATCGCCAGCCCTGCGCCGCCGCCCATGGTCAGCCGTAGCCAATCTCGGCGGTTAATTGATGTTAAGCCCTTTGTTCTCGGACCACGCTCTACTTGATCCTGGGCATCAATTTCCGTTTTCGGATTGCTGCTCTGGTCCATGGATAGGCCCTCTCTTCCTAGGAGCCGACTGAATTGTGCTTGCGACGACATTACCCTGCGATTCGACTGAATCGCAGTTTCTAAGAGTCGACCATTACGGTTACTTAAAGGATATATATTCTATTTAGCGTCAACGAACACTGTCATTTTTGACAGGTTTTTCCCGGTCCAGAATTCCGTTTCCTGTTTTGAGGAAGAAGTCGAATTTCTCAGAAGGTCCCACCGCGGTCATCGAAAGAGGACGTTCACGCATGCGACGACCACAACGCTGATGCCGCAGACGATCAACGGAACGATCATGGGAGTGTCGAGCAGCGGCGGATTACGGTGTATAGCGTCTCGCTCGCCGCGTACGACTGTTTCCCATCCTGGCGGTGCAATCCGGGCAAACCACGCGCTGCAGAATCCGTCGTCGTGAGGTTTACGTGGACAGCAACACGCACATACTGAATTCCAACGCGATTGCGCGGGGAATGTGTTGGTAACGGGCTGATCTTTAACGACAGCGGGACGGCGCGCATGGTGTGCGGGCAGGTCAATGACGGCGTCACGGAGTAAAAACAAGTCCCCAAGAATTCCCTGCGCCACGGTTTGTCTTACATCTTGTCCAGTGACTTCTCCGTTTGCTTAGTGTCTCAATCGCATCTGCCTGCTCTTTCTGCCTCTTATCTTCATTTCGAAGTGAACTCTCTCGGGAAACTCGCCTCCTCGAAAGTGTTCCCGGATAAATGAACTGGCTGATGGGGATAGCGCTCAAACAATGCCGCCTGTCCATTCACAGTTGCGAAGACAATGCTTACCTCGGAAGGCGTTTTAAGCTTTCCGTACTCGGACCGAACAGCATTCTGGGTAATTTCTTCCGCGCACCATTTCCTATACAAATCTTCGATTCCGTCTCCGCAAAATCGCTCTTTCGCTTCAGTTATAAAGACCGCCTCGTTGGTGCTCACCTTGTCGTACTGCTTCTCGTCCCACGTCCGGCGGGTGCGGAAATAGTCGAGTAGTCCCGAGGGAGAATCGGGGTCCCACAGACGATGAAACACCCCTTGGAAGGTCTTTTCTGCTGGCTTGAAATTCGTGTCGCGCGTCGCCACATAGTACAAACGCAGTTTTGCGAGTTTGGTGAAGAGCGTTAGGTACGCGTTCAGATGAGTCTTGAAGCTGTCCATACTTTCAAATCCCGGATCGATGAAACTAAAGGTCACCACAGGGGGAAGAGGAAACGATGGGTTGTAGAACATGGGGAATTTATCCACAAAGTAGCGGTCGGTAGGTTGATCTTTGATCGCTCCCGAGTAGTGTTTGTGGGGCAGGATTTTCTTGTCGATTCCCATCTGGTCGCAGAAGAAAACCAGCTTTTGCTCTTCGGTTTCAAGATACGTGAACTCCTGGTTTCGGAGAATGAAGTCGAGAGCAATGAGCCGGGTTCGAATGTATTCGGTCGAGTGAACTTGCCGGAAACTGACATTTTCCCGTCCAATCGCCTCATAGAGATGGTGTGAGAAGAGATGAAAAACTCTTCCGTGTCGAAGGTATTCCTTCGAGCTGGCGTGCTTTTTTTCCATAATCTTTCGCGCAAAGGCAACGCTGCGTTTTCCGGGTTTGGTCTTGATGAACTGCGAGAACTGTTGGCAGGTGAAATACCCCGAATGTGTAGCCACAAGGTAGAGGAACTGGGACTCCTCTTCCGTATAGCCGAAAGACCGGAGCGCCTCCGTGTTGATGGGAAGAAATTTCACAGGGAATAGATCCTCGCGCCGATTTCCTGAGTGTCGAGAACGCGGCGCAGTTTTGCGTGGTCTTGCGGGCGGGCAAACATGTGAAACCCAGCCTTGGCCTTTTCGCTGAGTCCTTGGGGCCGGTAGTCGCGTGTAGCGATTTCGAGATCGAGACGATGAACATCGCGGCAATCGTCTTCATACTCGATTCGCAGATCGGGAATCGGAATCTTGTCGTCCACCACTTTGAGATCGAACTGATTCGCTATGAAGATTCGTTCGTATTGCGGGTCTTTGTCGCGCCGCATTCGAGAAAGCTTTTGGTAGAGGTCCTTCTTCAATTCGAAGTCGAGGACGACGCGGCGAACCTTGCCACATGAACGCTCGATTTCCCTTGAGACTTTCTGGTAGAGCCGGTACACATCGGCGTCGTGCCGGGCGTCTTTGGGCTTCACAAAGCCGTGGTAGGTGGCCTGTCGATTTGAAACGAGCTGCGCACGTTCGAGTAGCCTCTGGCCATCCTTGGTCAGAGTCAAAACTTTCGTCGAATACGATGAATACCCTTCGATGGTGTGCTGTTCGATAAGGCCGTGCCGAATGAGATTGCGAACATCTCTCTCCATCTCCGCGCGATGGTCCTGGTATCCGAAGCGGGTGAGATCATCAGCCGGCACCACACGGAACTTGCCGATGTCAGTGAGCGTTCGCACTTCGGAAAAACGTAAAGAGTATTCCCGGTCGCGACCGCGATAGATAGTTCTTGAGCGGTCCGCACTGCGGCTCGAACGTCCTGAGCCCGATCCGGTCTCACGCTCTGCCTGGTCATGCTCTTGATCTCTCTCTGAATTTCGGCCAGCCCTCTCCACCAAGTCGCGGGCCGATTCCCGGTCCCACTGATTTGGGAATGCGAAGTCGGAAATGCCATAAGGTCTTTCCATGGAGAGAATCCTTTCAAGTCACCTGGGCAAGGAGACGGAGATAGACTTCGAGCGATATGCGGAGAGAAAGGTCCGGGACTGTGAACTGCGATACATCGTCTTGCTCTTACGTGAGACTGGATTCAGACTTGCGGGGATGCGGTCTGGTCCTGTTCCTCGGGATACAGAAATACCTCTTCGACGTTCTTTCCAAAAACACGCGCGATCTTGAAAGCCAACGGAAGACTCGGGTCGTATTTGCCGGTTTCGATGGCGTTGATTGTGCCGCGAGCGACGCCCACCTGGGCGGCAAGCTCCGCTTGCGACCATTCCTTTTCTGCACGCAATACGCGCAGCCGGGTCTTCATCGATACCGCCAGGAGTACAAAATCAGACCGATGCTCCACAGGATGAGCATGAGGATCGGAATGCCAAGCCAGGAGATGGAAGAGAAGCCGGCGGACTGAAAGAGGCCAACCACCATGGAAAAAATCAGCGTGCCGCAAAAACTGAAGCTCAGTGCGCGATAGTTGACCTGACGCTCTCGCTCGTCATTGGAGTGCAAGAATCGTGACAAAAACCAGACGGCAACAGCAGCTGCGACGGTTCCCAATACCAGCAACACCGTTCGCAAGGCAGGAGTCCTGCTGCCGAGGCCGATCGCAATCGCGGACGTAAGTGCTGCCGCGTAGAAATACAGAAGTGAGTTTCGGCGGCGGTTATAGAGGCTAATTTCTTGTGTAAATGGGGGCATGGCAAAGCCTCCGAAGCAACGCAGCGTATGCTAATACGGTCTATGTGTCAAGTATAGCGTACATTAGGTATGTTACAGGGAATCTTGGTAGAATTCGAGAGTGTTCCTTTCTCTCGTCCGGCGCATTGTTCAAGTTCGCCGCTTCCTTACCTCGGAATCGGCTTCATGTACTCGCGAATGATGTCGTAGTTGCCCGTCTTCCAATCGCTGAGATCGGCTCCCACGATAAATATGTCGCAGGCGAAGCGGAAAGAGAACAGAGTCCTATCCTTGAAACAGACATTCATGCAAAGAACTCCGTCATCGATGGAATGGCTGATGTAATCGACGACCTTGCCTCGTACTTCGGGGTACTTCCTACGCCGCACGTCCATGCGCGTTTTCGTGAGTTCGTGGAGCTTCGTTCGCTCCGTGGAAGTGATTGGGGTTACAGAGGTGGTTCCAACCCGAACGATCTTTGGCTTCTTCGGCATGGTTGTTCTCCCACACCGTTACTTTCCGCGCTTCTTGGAGCGCTCTTTTTTGCGCTCTTGCTCGGCCTCCCAACGATCCTCTTCCGTCGGCCACGGCTGAATGTGGGAGAACACCCAAGCGCGGCGGCAAACCCTGCTTCTTGCGTTCTTCTTCTCGCCGCCCAACCTCGATATAGACATCGTCCGGGTCGCGCCAATTCTTCTCAAACTCTCGACGCTGCTTCCAGAAGCGACCTTCGTCGAAGCGTTCGCTATCTGCCAGCTTCTCCGTAAAATCGGCATTCATGTCGCATCGGACCTCTTCGATCTCGACAACGGCGCACTGCACCGACTCCTTGTCGGCAAAGGGAAGCTTTTCCATCTCGCGCAAGAGGGTAATGACGTGGTCCATACCCTCATTCAAGAGGAAAAGACTTTCATAAATACGTAGCTTCGGGGAACGTGCGGAAGGTTGCTTGAGAAACGGGGAACCGATACCTTCATTCCTAGCCATCGTTGCCTCCAATCAGGTGATGGTGGTCAGGGGCGCGTTGGTGCTCTAACACCTGCGCGTCCCGCTTGCATTGCACTTCGAGATTGTCCTTATGCTTGAAGCGCAGCAAGCATAAGATTATCTCGATTACCGCAATGTTGTCAAGGGCCCTTCATTGGCAGATTTCGAGCCTGCTCAGTACAATGCCACTTATGGATCCAAAACTAATCTCGAAAGTCATGCGGGAGATGGGCCGCAAAGGTGGCAAAAAAGGCGGGAAAAAGGGAGCCAAAATGCGGGCGGAAGCACTCACTCCTGAACAACGGAGCCAGATTGCTCGAAAAGCAGCAAAGACCCGGTGGGCCAAAGCAAAGAAGAAAAACAAGTCCTAGAGTTCGGGGAAATGTTCTGGAGCTCTGCGGACTGATTGACAGGAATCTCGCGAAGTCCAAGCGTGATCCTTGGGAGTTTGGGAAAGCGTTACATGCAGTCGAAGACTTCTATTCCGAGCCTCTCTCCGTTTGCAGTTCGCGGCTTGCGTTAATACAAGTCGATCATGCCGTGGCATAGCAAGTTTATTCCGTTCTTGCCCCAGCTGCTTGTCCAACAACAGACACGTTGCCATTCGGGGCAATTCCTCCATCCTGATATTCCGGCGATGCGTGAGTGAAGCGCCACGAACGCTCACGCAAAAACTTTCGGCTCCCCAATGGGAGCCGAGCTCCACAACCAGATCGATCCTTTACCAAATGTGCGAAAAACTCTGGACAGTACCAGCAAATCCAGGGCACACTCGGCTGGATTTGAGGCGAACCACTGGTTTGAGTCCTTTGCTTCGAGTGATTCCTTTAATTGAATTTCACCACATATGGTGATGGAGGTTGAAGCCTCAATGCCGATGTCATTCCCCGGAGATCAAAAGGCGTATCGAATTTCAAGCACACTTTTGCTGGGAACCTTGTTGTTGTGCTTGGCGGCGTGTAACGCAACGAAGAGTCCTTCTCCGACAGCAACCCAGCCGGAATCCCGCAACTCAGCGTCAACTGCCCCAGCAAGCGACTCCGGTCTGCCCGATGTTTGCAAGCTGCTCACGAAGGAAGAAGCCGAAGCCATCCTCGGTGAAGCCGTTCGAGAGCCGGAGCCGGGGGGCATCGGAGGAAACAAGATCTGCGATTACAAGACCGTCAAAGTCCATGGCGGGATCCTGCCTTATTCGATCCATATCGCAATCATTCCGGAGAAACCACAGACTTGGGACATCGGGAAAAATCTCCACATCGAAGCGAAGGAGTCGCGACCCGTAACCGGACTGGGGGACGACGCCTATTTTCTTTTGGACGATCTCGAGATTCTAAGCAAGCAGCGCTCCGTGACGATTAATGTTTTGAAGAGTATCGACAAGCCGGACCACGCCAAAGCGGTCGAAGACGCCGAAAAAATGGTTGCACAAAAAGCGCTGTCCCGGATGTAAGGGCGAAGCAAACACAAGTCGAATCTTCGCACCAACGGATGCCGCGATGCTAACTGCGTGAGCTAATTTTGATTTACAGCGATACTTCAACCAACTCTCATTTTGTTTCCAAATGTTCTGAACTTTCGACCGGTTTTTGAACAACAATAGGTGGCGTGAAGCCAGTACCCGCTGCTGCTGCGACTTCTTTTCGGTTCGAAACATCGTGACTGCGGGAATGGGGAATTTTAACACGCGAATTATTTTTGCGACCTTCCTGAGGAATGGCAAAGCTCAGTCGGGATAGTGCAAACATCCCTCGGAAGGATGTCTTGGCGGCCTTTCATGGTGTGAGCTTGAAAGTGTCGCATGCCGATTTTACTCCAGGATGCGGGAGGTTCAGTTGGGATAGGCTTCGTCTTTTCTTGCGATACGGATGCGATGGTCGGTGAAGTTTGCGTGCATTTCTGGGACGAAGACCTTCGGCATGTGGCACGAGGCGCAATCCTTTGTTGCGGCGGGGCAAGCGGCACCGGGATGGTCCGCGGTAGTCTTCGTGCCGAGCACGTTGATATGGCAACTTAAGCAGACATGGTCGTAAGAGGTGTCTTCGGTTTCAAGCGGCAGGTGCGGGTCGTGACAGGCGATGCAGGTGAGGCGGGCGTCGGCTTTTTCCCAACATTTACTGGACTCGAGCCTGTAGGGTTGCGAGCGGACGTTGGAAACGCCGGTTGTTTTGGAGAGCTTGACGTCCCAAAAAGTGCCGTGACAGGCGCCGCAGAAATCGACCGAGTCGGCGGGCAGCAGTCTTTCGGGATTGAAAATGGAAGAATCGGCCTCTACGACGCCGGCTAACTGCGCCGCTTGCATAGCCGAAGCGTGTTTCCTGCCCGGGCCGTGACAGGCCTGGCAGCGAACACCGGGCGTCAAATTCTTTTCGTCGAGTAGTCCGTTGAA
Source organism: uncultured Acidobacteriota bacterium (assembly GCA_963781385.1). Taxonomy (GTDB): domain Bacteria; phylum Acidobacteriota; class Terriglobia; order Acidiferrales; family UBA7541; genus Acidiferrum. Next base: position 1,039,630 of record CAWAFN010000003.1, read on the forward strand.
TATAGAAGCGGTGGTGTGGCAGGAGAAGCACTTTTTGGTCTCCGCTGGAGCGAGTTTGCGATCCATTGCTTCATCGGCGTCCTTCGGGGAGCTGAGAGCACGACCGGGGGTGAAGTCCAGCGCTTTTAGAGGTTCGAAAAAACTAACGCGGGCTTCGTAATAGCTGCCGTCTTCCTTTTTGAAGAGATAGGACTGGCCGATGCGGCCGACTCCAAAAGCCCAAGTCAGAGAATAGGCGAGAGTCTGCCGTCCATCGGTGACGACATAGCGGCTGCCGGTGGCGCCCGTTTTTACTTCGTAATGGAAGCGACCTACGGAAAAATCAACTTTGGCATGATTGTGGAGGATTCTCGATTGGCTGACAGGCTCGGCGGAGTTGGCCATCGGAGTTGTTTTCTGGGTGGCCCAGATTTTCGAATGGCAGGACTCGCAGGTCGCCGTTGGTACATATTGATCCCGCGAGGAGTTTGTTTCGGTGGGCCAGAACGGCTCTTCGGAGATGTGTTCTTCAGTAGAGAGTTGAGCGCGACCGGGCGAGGTCGAGAGTAGAAACAGGAACGCGCAAACAGCCGCAAGGAAGACGCGCACCAGCGAGATACGGTGGTTATAGCCCATGGCCCAAAGCAATCGGTTCCCGTAAAACAATCAAGCAAACACACCACGGCGAACCGGCATCGCGTCAGCGATGCCTTCGCCGCTACACTCAAGAAACAGTCTTCAAAGTGAGCAAAAATGGAAAGGTGCTCGTCCTATTCCTTGTTCCCGGAGAATGAAAATCGTTCCCGCCGGAGTTTTTATCTCTTCGCACAAACTGAGACGTAAGGGTGGGGGCGTTTGAGTACGCGATACCCTCACATAGCGAGACACGGATGCCGATAATTTTATTGAAAGATGTGCAAGTCAGGTCCTGATGAGCGGGCGTTGTACACGATACGGTCTTTTCCTATGTTGCGCCGCGTTGGAGCGTCGCTGTTCGAATTCGGAACCTCACAGACGAATCCTATTTCGTGGCAGCAAATGGCGCAGGGGAATTTGTGGTCCGAACCCAGAAATGTCCTTGTGCAATTGCGACGAAATTTTGCTTCGTGGAAGTAGGGAATTAGCCAGTGCGCGAACCAAAATCTTTAGGTGGCAAGGAGAGAAGCCAGCGACCAGCTCACAATCAACCTTTCTTAATCGATCGACGGGCGCACTGGCAACGGCTCTTCCGTATGAAAATACTGTTTGTAGGCCGACACCCAGTTCGATGCGATGTCGCGCTGAGCAGTCGAAAGATCGATGCTGCCTTCGCAGACCTGCTGGTACAAGTAATCTTCGAGCTGATCTTTCACATGCGCGTTCCATTCGGTTTGCGAGTACGGTTCGGGCCAGAGGTTGCGGATATCGTCGGCTCCGCCCAGCTCTGGCGTGATTAGGTAGTCGAGCTCGTAGTTCTGCGGTTTGGCATTTGGCATCCCATATTCCTGAAAGACGGCAGACTGGATCGCGGGCGACACGTTGAGCCGAAGTTCTCCGGCGCGTGCTCCGCACACGTCGCGGGAGCTAATGGTTCGCACGGCGCCGGGCGTAAAGCGCGTGTCGGGAAGCGGCCGAGCAACGACTTGCGCGTACTCGCGTTGTGCCGTTTCCTTTTTCTGCTGGTGAAAATAGTGCAGCCCAAGCACAGCGGTTGCGGCGAGCAGAGCGCTTGCGATCGCGAGTCCCCATCGCAAGTCTGCCAAACGCCCGAATGCGGGAGGCTGAGAATTTTGCGATGCGATCGCCGAAGCAAGTGACTCACGCGACCGCGAGCTAGGCGCCCGATTCGGCGGAATCGCTTCGCGATAGGTGCTGGAAAAGTCCGACAAAGCAACCTTTAGTCGCTCGGAACGCTCGTTGCAGGTAGCGCACCACGCGAGATGTTGTGTCACTTCGCGCGCGCGATCGGGTGCGAGTTCGTCCTCGAAGGAAAGAAGAAGTTCGTCATCGGGAATGTGAAGTGAAGGTTCACGCATAAAGTTACATCGAATCCGCGCGCTCCAACCGTTCAATGGAACGCGCGACGGATTTTGCGACTGCTCCCAAGGACATGTTTAGAATTCTGGAAATCTCGCGATAACGAAGGCCCTCGGAGCGCAATGCCAGGCATCGCTGGTCCGTTTTAGGCAGGGCACGATAGACCGCAAGCAACATTTGCCGGCGCTGCGACTCGGCAAACTGCTGCTCAGGATTGTGTGCGGTGTCGGCTTCGCGACTGGCGATTTCGGCGTGAGCCTGCATGGCTGTGCGCCATCGACCCTGAGTTCGTAGGTGTCTCAAGGAAAGGTTATGCGCAACACGAAACAGCCAGCCACGCATGTGCGTTTGCGGCAAACTCCATGAGATGCTTGAACAGAGCCAGGAAGACTTCCTGGATCACGTCGTCAACGTCGTGATGTGGGACTCCTAAGTTTGCGGCGTAGCGCGAAATGCCATCGCTGGTCGCGTCGAAAAGCTGCAGGACTTCCTGCTCAACTTCCGCGCGAGGCGGCACAGGCTCGGTTGCAGTGGGCTGAAGCCAGGCCAATTCGAAAATGGAGTTGGATTCCGACATTGCGCGATGGCGGTGTAGCTTTGACCGAAGTTCGATTTTAGCCCAGGTACAGCGGATTGGTGCGGCGAAAGCGGCGCCCCAGTGAAACCGGCCAAAAAAAGTGTGAACAATTCGGTTCCTGCGGGAATACAGAAGTGTAGAAGCAGAACGGGCGAGAATTTGCGAGTTGCCCGAAGAATGTGCGACTGCAGTTTCATCTTGGGAATTCCGGAGACCAGGTTGATGAAGCGATGGTTGGTGATTCTTGCGGTGTTAACGGCTTCGGCGGTTTTGCCCGCGGCTTTGCACGCACAATCGAACACGGGCGAGCTGCGATTGAAGATCCTTGATCCCCAAGGCCTCGCCGCGAAGGTCAGCGTAGAGATTCGTTGCGACGCAAATCAATACCTGAATGCATTCGAGAGCGACGATTCCGGCGAAGTCCGTGCCAAGCGGCTGCCTTACGGTGTGTACGAAATTCGGATTCAGCATCCCGGATTCGCCGCCGTGTCGGACTCGGTGGAGATCAAGTCAGCTCTGCCGTCGGAACACACAGTCAACCTCGTGCTTGAGACCGCGGCTTCTTCGATTGAAGTGAAAGCAGCGAATACGCTGATCGATCCCAATGCTGCCGGCGCAGTCAATAGAATCGGCTCGGAAACAATTCAGGACCGAACCAGCACCGTTCCAGGAAGGTCCTTGCAGGATTTGGTGAACACACAACCCGGATGGCTGTTCGAGGGCAATGCGGTTCTGCATCCGCGCGGCTCGGAGTATCAGACACAGTTGGTAGTGGATGGGATTCCGCTGACGGACAACCGCTCGCCAAGCTTTGCTCCCGAGATTGAAGCGGACGACATTAACTCGCTCAGCGTTTACACCGCGGGGTTTCCCGCCGAATACGGCCGGAAAATGGGCGGCATCATCGAAGTGAACACTCTGAAAGACACGCAGCAGGGTTGGCACGGTGATGTCGTTCTATTGGGCGGAAGCTTTGACACCGCCAGCGCGTTTGCAAATGTGCAATACGGCGCCGGCAAAAACGTGTTTGGTGTCAGTGCAAGCGGAAATACCACGAGCCATTATTTGAATCCTGTGGTGCCAGAGAACTTCACCAACACCGGCACTACCGGAGATTACTCCGGCAGATACGAACGCGATCTGACGCCGAACGACCGGCTGAGCTTCAGCGTGCGTCACGAATTCTCGCGCTATGAAATTCCCAACGAACAAATTCAGCAGGCTGCCGGACAACTGCAAAACGGCGACAATTCCGAGACCATGGGCATCGTCTCGTACCAGCACATTTTTTCCTCCGACGTTGTCGGCGATTTCCGTGGAATGGTTCGCGACAATTCCAACCAACTCACTTCCAATCCGTTCTCCACACCGATCATCGCATTCCAGAACAACTCTTTCCGTGAAGGCTATTTCAAGGGCAGCATCTCGATTCATCACGGCCGACACGAAATCAAAGTGGGAGTCGAATCGGACAATACGTTTCTGCACGAGCAGTTCAATGACTTGATCACCGATCCGTCGCAGTTTGATGACAATACCCCTTTGACGTATTCGTTCCAAGGCGCAGGATCGGATCTCGAGCAATCAATATTCGTGCAGGATTTGATTCACCTCGGCGCGTGGTCGATCAGCGCCGGATTGCGGTGGGACCATTATCAACTCCTCGTAAATCAGCAGGGATTCAGTCCGCGAATTTCGATCGCGCGCTATTTCTCAAAGGCCAATCTATCCCTGCACGCTTCCTACGACCGCATTTTCCAAACCCCTTCGTCTGATAATATTCTGTTGTCCAGTTCGCCGAGCATCGTCTCACTCAGCCCGGAAGTGTTACGGCTTCCTGTCGAGCCGTCCCATGGTGACTATTTCGAAGTTGGGGCCAGCAAGTCCGTCTTCGGTAAACTGCGCCTCGATGCAAATTTCTATCGCCGTCAGGTGGATAATTTCGCCGACGACGACCAGCTTCTCAATACGGCGGTGAGTTTCCCGATAGCGTTCCGTAAAGCGAATATTTCGGGCGCTGAAGCGAAAATTGAAATCCCTGACTGGCACAATATTTCGGGTTTTGTAAGTTATTCCTACATGTTAGGCACGGCGTATTTTCCCGTGACCGGAGGATTGTTCCTGGGAGACGACGCAGAAAATGCGATTAGCCAGTTAAACGGGCAATTTCCGATTTCGCAGGATCAACGAAATACGGTTCGCATGCGGATGAAGTATCAGATGTTCCCGCGATTCTGGTTTGCGGCGGGCTTCGCCTCAGACAGCGGTTTACCTTTCGAATTCACCGGCGACGAGCAGGATGCACTTGATACTTACGGCCAGGCGGTCATCAATCGAGTGAACTTCGAGAGGGGCCGTGTTCGGCCTTCGCTCTCGATTGACGTATCGGTTGGTGCGGACCTCTACAAGACTGAAAAATTAAAGCTGCGATTACAGGTCGACGGGCGTAATCTCAATAACCGATTGAACGTAATTGATTTTGGCGGATTGTTTTCCGGGAACGCCATCGGACCGTCTAGAAGCGGTTTCGTGCGGCTTAGCGCGAGTTTCTAAGTATCCGACCACGGTTACTGGGCCAGTTCAGAGGTCACGCTGAAGTGTTTCAGAATCGTGGCTCCGAACGATGTGGTGATCGCCACGTCGGATGCATCCCGGCCAGTTGCCATCAGGACGCGCCCGATTCGTGGCTGATTGTGGCGCGCATCAAACGTCCACCAGCGATCCTCGAGATATGCTTCGAACCACGCGCTGAAGTCCATGGGCGTGTCTGAAACGGGAACGCCGATGTCCCCGAGGTAGCCCGTCACATAACGCGCCGGAATATTCAGCGCGCGGCACATGGTGACCGCGAGATGCTGAAAATCTCGGCAGACGCCGAATCTTTCCGTGTACACATCGAGCGCAGTTTTGGTAGGCCGGGCATATTGGTAGCCGAAATTCACGCGCTGATGCACCCAATCGCAGACCGCCTGAACCCGTGACCATCCCGGGGCAACGGCGCCGAACAGCTCCAATGCAATCGTGGAAAAGCGATCCACTTCGCAATAGCGGCTGTTGTAAAGGTAGGGCATCGCTTCGTGCGGCAATTCCTGGACAGGAACTTCTCGCGCACTAAGGTTCACTTGATCGGGAAGTCCGGAATCCCGAATCGTCGTTAAGTTTCGGAGTCGCAGCGTGCTTGGCCGGGCTACGAACCGGGTGCATCGATTCCCGAAGGCGTCGAGGTAAAGTTCCACTTCGCTGGGAGGTTCGATCAGAGCCTGATCCGAGGCTCGCAAATCTGGCACGCGCGTAGGATGAACATTTACCAGCGCAACGATGGTGACGGGCGCTGTTATCTGAAACTGGATGTCGTAACCAATTCTGAGAACGATTGAATTGCTCGCTTGCAATTGCCCTCCGCAGTCGAAGTGCCTACGGCAAGGCGGCCCAAGGCTGTCTCATGCTGACACAACACGGTGCAAGTAAGTAGGAAACGATGTGTTGGGTTGTATCAGTTTTTCGGCGCTGCGTCCTTCGGCGGGGGAAGGTGCTACCAGGTGTTATAGGCGGTATTTTCGAACGGGGAAACCTTGTCGGAAGCCGAGTGAACGTCGGTCACGCCAGAACTGGCCTGGTCGGGAGTGAGCACGACCGAATCGATGACCGGCTGCCAGTCTTTTGCATTGGTAATCGGATCTGCGGGCATGGAATGCAGGTACTGCGGAACGAGGTCGTCGAGCGATTGCGGGGCAGCTTGCTTGTCCAAAGTATAGTTGTCTATTGCCTTGCGAATTTCCATCAGATCTTCTTTAAGCACCGACTCTTTGCTGCGAAGCACAGCGCGCTGGTAGTTTGCTGCCGCCATTCCTACCAGTATCAAGATGATTGAAATTACGATGAGTAGTTCGATCAACGTAAATCCTCGTTGCCGCGATCGCTTGCCACGCGCAGTCGAAAGCAAGAGGGAATTGCGCTTCTGAATTCTATTCATAAGGCTCACCAGTCCGAGTACTTCGTGCCATCGAGTGCCGTCGCCTGGGATTTCGAGTACACATCGAAAACGTTTTTGCCGCCCCAGCTCATGGAGTCAGGATCGTCTTGCACGGAGCGCATGCCCCATTCGGCCTGACCGGTCATCGGGTCCACGGGAATCTTGCGCAAGAAACGAATCTTGCGGTCGCTGCTTGCTCCCACGTTCACGCCCTTCACCAGGGTTTCCAGATCGGGCGGGTAGCCTTCGCTGCCCACTTCCACGCGGATCAAATTCCGGTCCGCCAAATCCTTGTAGCGATCGATTGCGTCTTTCATTTCGCGCAAGTCGCGACGCAATTCGGTTTCTTTGCTGCGAATAATCGAATAGCGAGCCACCGGCAGCGCCGCCGAAGCCAAAACAATCAAAATCGAACACGCGATAATCAACTCCAGAAGCGTCATTCCCACTTCTGAATTCTTCCGCAATGGTTTGCGTTGTATTCTGCGCATGGTCGCTACTTTCCGAATTTTCCGGAATCCCGGCGCGAAGCGCAAGTCTCTACTTCACTTGAATGGCTGCTTCGCCTGTCAGCAATGCCAAAGGTTTGAGCTGGGAGTCTTTGGCATTCACCTGAACGATCGATAGGTTCGTTGCGCCGGGCGCTAACGCCTTGATGACCACTCCCATGAGCGTACCGCTACCGCTCACTCCCGGAGTATTGGGCTGCCTCGTTGCCGCAATCATTGCCTGCCCGTGTTCTTTGTCTACGCGCTGCACGATGGCGATTTCCTGATTGCCGCCGGAGAGGAATCCGCCGTGCTGCACCTCTTCGACGCTGATTACCTTCGGATCGTATTGCAGAATCATCGGGATGGAGTAAAGGTCAGTTACATTGTCGACAGAAATTCCGAGAGTGGCAGTTTGGCCTGGTGCCAGATTGAGCGTTGGTGGATCAAATCGCAGTCTTGGACCTTGCACCGTCATGCCGCTCTGCGCTGGCTGAGGTTGCACTGCGCCCGTATCGCCGGGCACGGCAGCCATCGGTGGCGGTTGACCAGGAGTTTGTTGCACGGGAGGTTGCTGCACCGGGGCCGGAGCGGGCTTTGCTGTCCCGGGAGAGCGAATGTCGAGTTCGCGGCGCGTCGTGATGTTCTGTTCTGGGCCGGATGAAATCGGCTTCAGGTTTGCGCGAGTCCAGTCAGGAAGGCGGACGATGCGCGGAATCAGGACGATCAGAACTTCATTGTCCTGGTGGTCCGTTTTGTTGTCCGCGGTCAGATACTTAATAAAGGGAATTTGCGCAAAGCCTGGCCATCCGTTCACGGTCTTGCTGTCGATCCGTTCGAACAATCCGCCGAGAATGTTGACTTCGCCTTCCCGCAAGCGGATATCGTGCTCAATCTTTCGCGATCCGATCACTGGCTGATCAATTCCGCCAATGTTCGACGTACCGGTTACCTGCGAAACTTCGATCGAAACCTTCATGCTGACTTCATGGTTCGGATGCACGCGCGGTGTAATGTCCACGTTCACGCCGACGTCCAAATACGTGAACTGAGTGTTAACCAAGGGGTTGACGGACGTGGTGCCAACGCCGACGCCTGCCTGAAAGCTGCCCGTCGCGATCGGAACGCGGCTGCCAACGCGCAACTTTGCCGGCTGGCCGTCAACGGAGCGAATCTCCGGGTTTTGAATAATTTTCGTCGCAGTGTCCGTCAGCAGGAAGTTGGCTGTAGCTCCGGGCAGCGTCAGCGTGTAGTCTGCACTTGAAATACCCATGTTGAGTGGTATTCCGGTCGGGGCGGTCGTGGTCGAGCCGCTGGTGGTCGAAGTGCCCGCCGGAGCAAACGTCAACGAAGCTGACTGCCCGGGGAGAACACCCAAATCGCGCATCCGTTCCGTGCTGGCGGAGAGGACTTCCACCTGCACCACGACTTCCGGCTTCGCTTTATCGATATCCTTGAGAAGTTTGCGCGCGATCGCCAGCTTATCCGGAGTGTCGCGAACGATGATGGCGTTCTGCGAGTTTAGCTGCTGAACCTTGGTCAGGTTCAACACCTGTCGCAGGCCGTTGGCAATTTCCGTCAAATCCTGCGACTGAACGGTATTTGAAAGATAAAAGGTCTCGACTAATTGCTCGTCGTAGTCCTTGTGTTTCTGGGTGGTATCTTGCGCAATGAAAATGATGTTCTCAGTGATCGGTTTCCAGAATGTCTTACTCTGCATGCACACAATTTCCAGCGCTTGCTGCAGTGTCAAATTGTTCAGATCCACGCTGATTCGCCGGGCAGGGAAGTCCGGATCGTAGGTAACCGTTACTCCCGCAAGCTTGCCAATGGTGTCAAAAATGATTTTGACGTCGTTGACCATCTTCAGGCTGATTGCGGTGTTGGGAAGCGGCTTGATTTCGGGAGGCGCGGATGCGAGTTCATTGCCGCTGGTATCTTCGTATCCGGATGCCAGTTCGTCCTGTTTACGCGACAGTTCGTTGATTTGGTCCAGCGTCCGCCGCAGTTCTTGCATGGCCACCGGGCTGGAGGGGTCAATCGTCGAAGCGCGCTGAAATTCGGCAGCAGCAGTCTGCAATTCGCCCTTGTCCCTCAGGGCTAAGCCCTTTTTAATGTGGGATTCGCTGGCTTCGAACCGTATTTGGTTCATTTTAATACGGAAGGCCGCGTTGTTGGGCTCGGCGGCTAGCGCTTTTTGGTAGTAGGCGAGCGCCGCATCGTAGTCCTGGATATCTTCTGCCTTACGTCCGTCTTCGTAATGCTGATTGCCTTTTGGGCAGCCTGCGGCCAATAGGCCGGCTACCACGCACAGTATTAGAGTCCCCCAGCGGCGCATGCACTCTCCGTGACATCGTCACGCCTCGACGATTACATTTTTACTCTAGCATTGGCTTAGAGACCTCACAAGAAGTCTCGGGTTGGCTGTCCTGCATTAAGTAACGGTCTTTTCGTCTGATGTTACAATTAAGAATTGTGGCCAAGCCTTCCAAAAATACTGCGCGCTCTACGAATAAGTCGGGCGAACTGATCGTCGCCCAGAACCGTGCCGCCAGCTACCACTACACCCTTTTGGAGCGGATGGAAGCGGGGATCGTATTGCACGGAACCGAGGTAAAGGCGCTCCGCGAAGGTAAAGCCAACATTCGCGACGCCTATGTGGACTTTAAGCCGTCTGGACCGTGGCTGGTGAACGCCCATATCGCTCAATACATGGCGGGTGGCCCGTGGAACCATGAACCCCTCGGCAACCGCAAGCTTCTTCTCCACAAGAATGAAATATCCAAGTGGTCGGGCCGTACCGAATCGAAAGGTTTAACCGTCATTCCCCTGCGGATTTACTTCCGCGATGGCATTGCAAAGTGCGAAATCGCTCTGGCGCAAGGCAAGAAATCGTGGGACCGCCGCCAGGACGAACGCGACAAGGAAGCCCGCAGGGAAGCGGATTCAGCTATGTATCGCAACCGGAGGCGATAACGCAGTTATGGAAAAAACGAACATGCAAATCACGCTGGACACCAAGCCGTACGCGACGCTCGAAACCGACGCGCTCGTCACCTATTTATTTGAGGAAACCGACCCCTTGCAGGGGCGGATTGCCGAGATTGATTTGGCTGCGGGAGGCTTGCTGAAAAAAATAATCGGCAGCGGCGAAGCGTCCGGCAAGACGCTGGAATTCACGCTGATTCACGCGCCTGCGGGATTGAAGGCTGCGCGGCTATTGCTCGTCGGGGCCGGCAAGCGTGAGCAATTTACTGGCGCCACGTTGCGCAAGATTGCAGGCGCCGCGTTGCGTTACCTGAAGTCGCGTTCGATCAAGAAGTTTGCCTTCGTCGTTCGAGAAGATGCGACGACTGCCGATTCCGCGCAGGCGCTGGCCGAGGCTTTCTCCACTGCAAACTTCGAAACCGACAAGTACAAAACCGACAAAAAAGCCGGCAAAGAGATCGAATCGGTGGTCATTGCTGGTTATTCCGACGCGCAAAAGGCCGCAGGCGAAAAGGGAATTTCGGTCGGGAAAGTCCTGGGCGAAGCGGCAAATTTCACCCGCGATCTTGTGAACGAACCTTCGAATATCCTGACGCCGCGCGTTCTCGCAAATAAAGCAGAAGCCATGGCCAAAGAAGCCGGCCTTGCGGTGGATATCCTCGACGAAAAAAGAATTGCCGATCTGAAAATGGGCGCGCTGCTCAGTGTCGCGCAAGGCAGCGTCGAGCCGCCGCGAATGATCGTGGTGACCTATACTCCGGCGAACGCCAAGCCCAACGGCCCCGTGATCGGTCTGGTCGGCAAAGCCGTGACATTTGACACCGGCGGCATCTCCATCAAGCCGGCCGACGGCATGGAAAAAATGAAGTACGACATGGCCGGCGGCGCAACGATGCTCGGCGCCATTCGCGCCATCGCGGCATTGAAGCCTAACGTCAAAGTAATCTGCGTTGTGCCTTCCACGGAAAACATGCCGGGTGGAAAAGCGCAGAAGCCGGGCGATATTCAAACCGCCATGTCCGGCAAAACGATCGAAGTTTTGAACACCGACGCCGAAGGCCGTCTCATCCTCGCCGACGCGATTCACTACGCAAAGCAGCTCGGCGTGACGCACATCGTTGACGCCGCAACGCTCACCGGTGCAATCGTCGTCGCACTGGCCAACGTGAACGTCGGCGTCTTTGGCAACAATCAGGAATTCACCGACAAGCTTCTGTCGAACGCAAAATCCGCCGGCGAAAAAATGTGGCCCATGCCGATGGACGAAGAGTATCGCGAGTTCATCAAGGGCAGCTTCGCAGACATCCAGAATATTGGCAGCGGCAAAGGCGGCGGCGCCATCACCGGGGCGATGTTCATCCGCGAATTCGCCGGAGACACGCCGTGGATCCACCTGGACATCGCTGGCACTGCCTGGAACGATGATGCCAAGCCCTGGCTAGCAAAAGGCCCAACCGCCGTTGCCCTTCGCACGCTCGTCAGCCTCGTACAGTCTTATTAAGTCGCGGCCATATCAAAATGTCATAGAATCTAGAAGCGCCCGTAGCTCAACGGATAGAGCATCTGCCTTCGAAGCAGAGGGTTGGGGGTTCGAGTCCCTCCGGGCGCGCTAGGATTGGACGGCGGCTCGCGTTTCGACGGGTTAGTGATTACCTACGGGTTGGCAAAACCCTCGACTCGTTACATTCGCTCCGGCGCTTCGATGCCCAGAAGCGAAAGGGCCTTGACCAGTTGACGCTCCACGACTTCCGTCAAGCCCAGCAGGAATGCGCGCTTCTGTGCGTCGGGTTCCGACAGAATGTGGTGCTTGTGGTAGAAATTGTTGAACGATTGGGCGAGCTGAAATGCGTACTTCGCGACGAATGCCGGCTCTTGCGCGCCAATCGCTGCGTCGCTTGCGTGGTCCAGCATTGCTGCTTGTAGCAGCAGTTCCCACAATCCCGCGCCATCCGCGCCGGTTAGAAATTTCTCCGAAGCGCTTTGAGTTGACGTCGCAACATCCGCGCCAGCTTCAATGCCTTTGCGTCGAATTCCGCGAATTCTTACAACCGCATACTGGCAATATGGTCCGGTCTCACCTTCAAAGCTAAGCGCATCTTCAAAATCGAACGCGATGATCGTATTGCGAGTAAATTTGAGCAGGAAAAACCGTAGCGCTCCCACCGCGATCGCGTGCGCTGTGGTTTTCTGCTCGACTTCAGACATTTCCGCGTGACGCTTGGACACTTCGGCGAGTGTAGCCACTTCCAGCTTCGTGATTAGATCGTCAGCCTTCACGCCCAGTCCCTTGCGCCCACTTACTTCCACATACGGTTTCTTTACATCTTCGCCGCTCAACTCATAGCCAAGCTCGGCAGCGCACCGCGGAGTTAGGGCCACAATCTCATACGAGAAATGAATGGAGTTCTCGGCTTCCTTCGCGTGACCCAACGCGCGCAATCCTTGTGCCACTACGTCCTGCAGGTACGATTGCCGTGTGTCGATGACGTTGTAGACGCGCGTCGCTGGCTCGCCGAAATGCGGCGCTGCTGGATCGTCAGCGTCGGTCGTGGTCGTCCAAACGGTTTCGCCTTTAGGCGCATCCATCCAGCGCTTGTAGTGAAAATCCTTCCCCAGTAATCCGAATTTCCAAAGCTGGTACGCAATGTCTTTTCCGACGTAAGTCACCGTCCCGTTCGAACGCACGATAATCTTGTCCTGCATATTTTCTTCATCGCCTGCGCTGTCGTTTTCGGAATCTTTTTCCGGTTCGGCGGTGGAATCTCTTTCCGCCGGCATGATCCAGCAACCGGCCATCTTCCCCGACGTCGCCAGCTGTATTGCGCCTGCCTCTTTCAACTTCGCGAACGCCGCATTCCAGAATTCCAAATGCAAAATTTCACTCTCTCGCGCCAGTAGCTCATAGGAGATTCCCAGGCGCTTCATCGTCCGCAGATGAAATCCCACAATAGCGTCGGCGACGATCGCGCCCATTTCCGACGCTTCGCCGTGTCCCTCTTCAATCGATTTTAGCGTCGCGCCGCGCATCCCCGCCGCTTTCGCCTTGTCGCCGTCATAAAACTGCGTCACCCGCGCGTACAAATCCCAGCACAAATAATCGAAGCCCGGCTGCGCGGCCATCGCACGAACTTCGTCGACCGAGTTCTTTTCCATTTCCCGAAATCCAATGACCACGTCCGCAACCTGCACGCCCGTGTTGTCGATGTAGTTCTGTACCTGCACGCGTTCGCCGGCGTCGCGCAAGATACGCGCGATGGTGTCGCCCAACACGGCGTTGCGCATGTGCCCGATGTGCGCGGACTTGTTCGGATTGATGCTGGTGTGCTCAACAATCACTTTCTCGCCTCCGGATGAGGAAGCTGCCTTCGCCTCTGCCGCGAAACTCTTCCAGAACACGCCGCGATCCAGAAACACATTCAAATAGCCCGCGCCGGCAACTTCCACGCGCGACACTCCGGTCACCTGGGGAAAACTATTTGCGATTTCCTGTGCAATTTGTCGCGGAGCGCGCTTCAGCCGCTTCGCCAGTTCAAAACAAACCGGGGATGCCGCTTCGCCCATCTCCAGCTTCGGCGGCTTTTCGAGCGCGATGGAAATATCCACGCTGTACTTTTCCTTGATGTGCGCGGAAAGAGCTTCGCGAATCCGCTTTATAGATCGTTAGATACAAGAGATTTCAGTCCTTCTTTCGCCATCGCAAGCAGGCAGTAAGTATAGAGGCCGCGATTTCAGCGGTCAAAACCGCCGAACAAGCTGCTTCCGATTGACACCCTTTATTGTCGCCGATACTATCAGCCCCGAATCGGAGCACTCCATGCACATTTTGAAAGCAATCTCGCTTGCTGCAGCTGCGACTGCCGCGCTGCTTTTCTTCATCTTTCCCCCACTCGCAATCGCCGCAGAAAAACTCACCGCGCCGCGACTTATCGAGCTCGCAAAATCGTCAAGCCCGGCGCTGAAAGACGGCATCACCGCCACATTTGACGCCAAAGATCTGAATGAAGGAACCGCATGGGCCGGTCAGGGCCCGGACTTCTTCTTTGCGTTACAGTCCGAAACCGCGCCACAGCTTTTCATTGACGCTGCTCCCGGGCCGCAGATGCATCAGATCGCCGGAGAAAATCTTTGGTACACCGTCGCCCGCATCGGGCAACTCGGAAAACTCCATTCCTTCTACTACACGATCAATGGCGCGAAATTCGGGGGCAAGCTCGACGTCCCCGTCTTCGGCCCGCTGTCTTATCTTCAACCCGGTGTTCCGTCCGGCACACTCTCATCCAAACTCTCGCACACCAGCAAGATTTTCGACGGCATGAAAAGTGACTACTGGGTTTACGTCCCAGCGCAATACAAAGCGGACACGCCTGCCGCGCTCATGGTCTTTCAGGACGGCGAATGGTACATGGACCGCAATGGCAACAATCCGGCCTTAAACGTCATCGACAACCTCATCGCGCAAAAGAAAATTCCCGTCATGATCTGCATCTTCATCAATCCCGGCGATATCGAAAGCTCGCCTGGCACTCCGACTTTCGCTCAAGTCAAAAAATATTCCGACGAGTGGAAGCGCACGATGAAAGACTCCATGCGCAGCACTCTCTATGACACGGTCAGCGACCGCTACGCCCGGTTTCTTCGCGATGAAGTGATTCCCGAAGTCGCCGCAAAATACAATCTCCGCAAGGACGCATACAGTCGCGCTATCACCGGTCTTTCCTCGGGCGGCATCTGCGCGTTCAACGCGGCATGGCAGATGCCCGATCAGTTCGCCCGCGTCATCAGTTGGATCGGCAGCTTCTCGGCGATTCAGTGGAAGGAAGATCCCGCTGTTTCCGATGGCGGCCAGGATTTTCCCGACAAGATCCTGCGCGAGCCCAAACGAAACATCCGCGTCTGGCTGCAAGACGGCTCCGAGGATCTCGACCTGCGCTACGGCAATTGGGCGCTGAACAATCTGCGCATGGCGAACGCACTCAAGGCGCAGGAGTACGATTTTCATTTCAGCTACGGGAAGGGAAGTCACAATTCCGCGCACGGCGCGGCGGAATTTCCGGCCGAAATGATTTGGCTTTGGCGCGACTACGATCCTGTAAAAACCTCGCAAACGTTCGAAATTGAGCCATCCGAAAAATCTAAGCCAATCTTCCGGGTGAGCGTCACCAACCGCGACGCGGAATAAATCGTTCCGCGCGCTCGCGCCCTACAAGAAGGAAACGCCCGATTTTTGTCGCGGTTTGACACTCCTGGCCCGCGCCGATAGTATCAATCGAACGGCGAAATTCCATGAAACTTGCCTATTTTGATTGCTTTAGCGGAATCAGTGGCGATATGACCCTCGGCGCGCTGATCGACGCCGGCTGCGATCTTGTTCAGCTTCGCGCTGCCCTCGAGGGACTTCACGTTTCCGGGTGGACCATCTCGTCCGAAAAAGTTTGGAAGAACGGGATGTCGGCGACCTACGTCCGCGTCGCAACCGAAGAGCAAACGAAACATCGCAGCCTGACTGCGATTCTCGACATCCTCGAAAAATCGCAGCTCTCCGATGCTGTACGCAAGAACGCTAGCGCGATCTTCCGCAAACTCGGCGAATCCGAAGCCGCCGTACATGACGTCCCGCTTGAAAAAATTCATTTCCACGAAGTCGGTGCCGTGGACGCGATCGTGGACATCGTCGGCGTGTGCAGAGGCTTTGAATTGCTCGGCATCCAGAAATTCGTATGCTCGCCGCTCAACGTCGGCGGCGGCACTGCGAAAATGGCGCACGGTGTTCTGCCGGTTCCCGCGCCTGCCACTGCAAAATTACTGCAAGGCAAGCCGACCTATTCAAACGGAGTGCAAAAAGAACTGGTCACGCCCACCGGCGCTGCCATCGTGGCGACTCTTTGCGAACATTTTGGCCCACAGCCCGCGATGTCCGTCTCTGCCATCGGTTACGGCGCTGGCACCGCCGACATCGAAGGCCAGCCAAATGTCGTCCGCATTATGATCGGCGAAGCTGCTGACAAATCCGTCGTGGGATTTGACGAGGAAATTTCCGTCATCGAAGCGAATCTCGACGACATGAACCCGCAGATCTACGGATATTTTTCTGAGAAAGCGCTCGCTGCTGGCGCGCTCGACGTCTATACGACGCCCGTGCAGATGAAAAAAAACCGTCCCGGAACTTTGCTCACGCTGCTGTGCAAGCTGCAAGACACGCAATCGCTCACATCGCTCATTTTCGCGGAAACCACTACGTTCGGCGTGCGCACTTACCAAGCTCAGCGGCGCGTCCTTCCGCGCGAATCCGTCAACGTGCACACCGCCTACGGCGACGTGCGCGTCAAGCTTTCCCGCATCAACGGCCGCATTCTTCACGTCGCGCCGGAATACGACGACTGCCGCAAACTCGCTGTTGAAAAAAATGTCCCGCTGCAACGCGTCATCAGCGACGCTCTTCGTGCCTACCAGGCGTCGACTTAGTTCTGTTGCAATGTTTTCTTGAGCAATCTTTTGCGGGTTTGTGTGATTTGCCAGCTGGAACGTAAAATAGAAAGCCATGTCCTCGAAACCAAAATTCTACCTTACGACGCCGATCTACTATACGAACGGCCTGCCGCATATCGGCCACACCTACACCACCGTCGTCGCCGACGTTGTTCGGCGCTTCAAGCGTATGCGCGGATACGAAGTCGTGATGACTACCGGCACCGACGAACACGGCGTCAATGTCGAGCGCGCCGCGAAAAAAGCGGGCATCCCTGAATCGGAATTTGTCGCGACGATGGCCGCCACCTGGCGCGCGCTCTGGGACGAACTCGGCCTTCCCGCCGACGAATTCATCCGCACCACTGATCTCCAGCACGTCCGCACGGTGCAGTGGCTCTTCAAACTCTGCAAGGAAAATGGCTACGTCTATAAAGGCCATTACACCGGCCAGTACTGCATCTATGACAACGCATTCGTGAACGACGCCAAGCCCGGTGATCCCTGTCCCGATTGCGGCCGTCCCACCGAAACGCTCACCGAAGAAAACTATTTCTTCAAGCTTTCCGCGTTTCAGAAGCCGCTGCTCGATTTCTACAAAAAGAATCCCGACTTCATTCAGCCTGAGACACGCAAGAACGAAATCATTGCCTTCGTCGAAGGCGGCTTGCGCGATCTCAGTATCACGCGCACTACAATTCGCTGGGGCATTCCGGTTCCGGGCGAAGAGCCACACGTTTTTTACGTCTGGTTCGACGCGCTCATTTCGTATCTCAGCGCGGTCGGAGGTCCGGACTACGAAAAGCGCGGCATGTGGCCCGCCGATCTGCATCTTGTCGGCAAAGACATAATCCGCTTTCACACCGTTTATTGGCCCGCTTTCCTGATGGCCGCCATGCTGCCCGTCCCGAAACAGGTCTGGGCACACGGCTGGTTCCTCATGGACGCCTCCAAAATGAGCAAGTCCAAGGGCAACGTCGTCCTTCCGCGCCCGATTGCCAACATGCTCGGCATGGATGCACTTCGCTACTTTCTGCTTCGTGAAGTCGTATTCGGTCAGGACGGCAATTTCAGTTACGACGCGCTTGTCACTCGGTACAACTCCGATCTCGCGAACGGTCTCGGCAATCTCGCCAGCCGCACCGCGGCGATGATCGAAAAAAGTTTTGCCGGGAAAATGCCGAAGGCAGGGAAGCGCGAGCCGCAGGACGAAGCGCTGGCGCGCGAGACGCAAACTGCAATCGGCGAGGTCCTCGACTATTTCGAAAAGCTGAATTTCGCTCGCGCACTGGAAGCGATATGGACCATCATCGCCTCCGCCGACAAATATCTGACGACCGAGAAGCCGTGGTCGCTGACCGACTCCGAAGCCGACACGCAACGCAAGGCCACGATTCTTGCGACGACCGCCGAAATTCTTCGTATCGTCACCGTACTCGCATCTCCAGTTTTGCCGGATAGCTCGGCAAAAATCTGGACGCTCCTCGGCCAGCCCGGTTCGGTTTCGGCTGTCGAACTCGACGGCCTGCGCTGGGGACAACTGGCCGCTGGCGTTTCCCTTGGCAAGCCGCAAACACTTTTTCCACGCGTCGAAAAATCGGAAGCAATCGAGAGGATCGAATCCATGGCAAACGAAGAACTGAATCCAAGCGCAGCCTCGGCCCCAGCGTCTACGGCACCCGCGGCGGCAGCTGGAACGGCCGCCGCCTCGGCACCCGTGGTGAGCGAAAAAATCGGCATCGAAGATTTCGTGAAAGTCGAAATGCGCGTCGGCCAAATCAAAACCGCCGAACGTATCGTCGGTGCTGACAAACTCTTGAAGCTCACCGTGGACATCGGCACGGAAATTCGCCAGATTTGCGCTGGCATCGCGCAATACTACGAACCGGAATCGCTCATCGGTCGCAAAGTTGCCGTCGTCACCAATCTCGCTCCGCGCAAACTTCGCGGCGTCGAATCGAACGGCATGATCATCGCCGCCTCAGTCGGCCCGGAAGGGCGCCCCGTTCTTGCCGGCTTTCCCGAAGACGTCGAAGTCGGCGCCCGGCTGAAGTAAGTTGGTCGAGCTCTAGTCATGGCGATTCGTGAGCACATATCCGATATCGTCAACGCCCTGACAATTTCCGGCTTAGAGCTTTTCCTAAGTTTCTTGCGATTGGCGGCCTCTCGATGGCTAGCGAACGATTAAAATAGATGGATCTCATCGACTCCCACGCGCACATCGACTTCCCGCACTTCGCGGACGACCGTGAAGCTATGCTCGAACGTGCGCGCGTGGCCGGGGTCGGAACGCTTCTTGCGATCGGCACCGGTCCGGGCCCGGAAAAGCTCGACGCTGCCATTCCGTATACCGATAAATACGACTGGATTTACAGCAGTGTCGGCATTCACCCGCACGAAGCCAAGGAAGTCACGCAGGCGCATCTCGACCAACTGGCCCGCCTCGCGCAGCATCCCAAGGTCATCGCTTGGGGCGAAATCGGGCTGGACTATTTCTACGATCACTCTCCTCGCGAAATCCAAGCGGAAGTCTTCCGTACCCAAATGGAACTCGCCGCTGGGGCGAAACTTCCCATCGTCATCCACTGCCGCGATGCCTGGGACGATTGCCTGGCTCAACTCGAACAGCACTGGAAAGCCACCGGCCTCGGCGGCATCCTCCACTGTTTCACCAGCACGCTCGAACACGCCAAGCGCGGCCTCGACATGGGCTTCCTGGTTTCGTTCGCCGGGAATTCCACCTATCCCAAAACGCAGCACCTTCGCGACGTAGCCAAAGAGCTCCCACTTGACCGTATCCTGATCGAAACCGACTCCCCGTATCTCGCACCACAAGCCTATCGCGGCAAACGCAACGAACCTGCTTACGTCACGGAAGTGGCCAAAACCCTCGCCGCTGTGAGAAACTTACCAGCGGAAGATTTCGCTGCTGCCACTGCCGCGAATTTCAGGCGATTCTTCCACATCACCCAGCCGGACGGGGCTTAGCCCGGCGAGTCCCACGTTGACGAGAATGCAGGCCCCGCGCCTGCCCAGGGAGAAGTGTCATCGCGCTTCTGACGGTTAAAGAAATCTTCGATTTGGTCCGCGACGACCTCGTGCTGGTCGAGCAGGAGCTGTCCCGTCAGAGCGCCGCTGCTTACCAGCCGGTCGGCGAAATCACCAGCTACCTTCTTGGAGGCGGTGGAAAGCGCCTTCGCCCCGCATTGCTTCTTCTTACCAACGCGTACGCCGGCCAGAATCGCCGCGGCGCCATTCGTCTTGCCGCGGTCGTTGAACTTCTTCACAGCGCCACCCTGATTCACGATGACGTCATTGATTCCGCCGACACCCGCCGCGGCCGTCCTTCTGCAAATTCCCGCTGGGGCAATCACCGCAGCGTTCTCGCTGGAGACTGGCTCTACATGCAGTCTTTCCAGATGGCTCTTGAAGAACGCAACTTCCGCATCCTCGACATCCTGATCGACCTCACGCAAAAGATGGTGGAAGGCGAACTCATTCAACTGGAAAAAATGGGTCGCATGGACGTCACCGAAGATGACGCTCTCAAGCTCGCTACCTTCAAAACCGCTTGCCTCTTCAGCGGCTGTGCGCGCCTCGGTGCGGTTCTTGGCGGCCTGAGCGGTGTCGAAGAAGAAGCTCTCGCCGACTATGGCCGCTACTCCGGCCTGGCATTTCAAATGGTGGACGACCTTCTCGACTTCACCGCCTCCGCCGAACAACTCGGCAAGCCGGTGCTTAGTGATCTCAAAGAAGGTAAAGTCACGCTTCCTCTTATCTACGCCATGGAAAATGGCCATCGCGATGCCCGCGAACTCGTTGCGCGCGTTCTCGAAGAAAAAGATTTCATCAGTGTCAAACCCGAGACCATCGTCTCGCTCGTCAACGATTCTGGCGCGCTCGACCGCACTCGCAAAATGGCGCATGACTACGCTCGTCGCGCCAAAGCCTGCATCCAAGGCGCGGAAGATTCCGAATACGCGCGAGCCTTGATGACCCTGCCGGATTTTATTCTCGATCGCGAAAACTAACGGTTCACCATGCTTCCGTTCAAGCTCGTTTATCATCCTGGCTACGATCTGAATTTGGGCCCTCACGTTTTCCCATCGCAGAAATTTCGTCTGCTCTATGAACTCGTCCTTAACGAAAAAATCGCCGAATCTTCCGATATTCTTCAACCGGATCGCGCATCCGACGTGGACCTCACTCTCGCCCACACGCCCGAATGGGTCGCCAAATTAAAAAATGGCACACTCTCCGCCAGCGAAATCATGAAGCTGGAAGTTCCGTATTCTCCCGAACTCGCTGAAGCGGTCTGGCTTTCCGCGGGCGGCACGATTCTCGCCGCACAACTCGCCCTAAGGGATGGCTTCGCATCAAATCTTAGCGGCGGCTTCCATCACGCTCACGCCAATCACGGGGAAGGTTTCTGCGCCATAAACGATGTCGCCGTCGCCATTCGCCGCCTGCAGTCCGACGGCCTCATCAAAAAAACGATTGTCATCGATACCGACGTCCACCACGGCAATGGCACCGCTCACATTTTTCGGGACGACGATGCCGTCTTCACTCTTTCTATCCACCAGCAAAATAACTATCCCGCCTACAAACCGCCTTCAAATCTGGATCTTGGCCTTGACGACGGCGTCGAAGACGACGAGTACCTTGAAATCCTTCTACCCGCGGTCGAAAAGTCCCTCGATGAATTCAAGCCAGAAATGCTCTTCTACGTTGGCGGTGCCGACCCCTACTGTGAAGATCAGCTGGGCGGCCTTCGCCTTACCAAATCCGGCCTCAAAGCCCGCGATAAAGGGGTTTTCCAGTTCGCGCGTTCACGCCACATTCCGATCGTGACCACGCTGGCGGGAGGCTATGCTCGTCGCGTCGAAGATACCATCCGCATTCACGCCAACACCATCGTCGCCGCTCAGGAACTGTTTTCGACGCGCACGCCCGCGCGCCAGGCTGCAAACTGAATTCAGACAAGCGTACTGCAGCAACTTCGAAAACATCCTCGCAATTTTCATTTCCGTTATTTGGCGCTTTTAGCTATCTTTTAGGCGCATTCGGGACGCGCTTGCCTACCGCCGCGGACAAGTTTCGTACTTCCGATCCACTGCAATCCGTTTTAGGAGACTTACATGACGATGGGACGCACCCTCGCTGCTGCCATCTTGATCTTGGCTATTTCTCTCGGTGCTGCACCGAAGGCTTTTGCTCAAGAAACGTCGCCAGGCATTATCAACATCAACGTCTCGCGTTCCATTCAGACCGTGAATTACTGGGCGCGCGGTTCCACCAAAGTCGATTTCCGTGGCACTGAGCTTTCGTCGCGCTCTGAAGGCGAAGCCAAAATCGAAAGCAAGAACGGCAGCCTGGCAATTGAAGGTGAGTTCAAGAATCTGCAGGATCCCGCGACTTTCGGCCCGGAATATCTGGTGTACGTTCTCTGGGGCATTACGCCGGAAGGTCGGACCACCAATCTCGGCCAGGTCGTTGTGAAAGACGGCAAGAGCAAAGTCGCTGCTTCCACTCGCTTGCAGACTTTCGGTTTGATCGTTACGGCCGAGCCATATTTCGCCGTCTCCTTTCCCAGTGATGAAGTGGTCCTGGAGAATCTTGCCCGTCAGGACACCAAAGGCGCGGTTGACGAGGTAAACGCCAGGTTCGAACTGCTCCAGCGTGGCCGCTACAAAGCTGCGAATCTCCAGGCGTTTACGATCGATCCCAAAGTTCCCCTCGATCTCTACCAGGCGCGCAACGCCGTTCGCATCGCCAAATGGCAAAAGGCCGATAAGTACGCACCGGAAGCTTTCGGCAAAGCCGAAAAGGATCTCGCTCAAGCCGAGGACTATCAAACACGGAAACAGAAAAACGCGGTTCCAACCGCCGCACGCCAAGCCGTGCAGGACGCCGAAGACGCTCGCTCCATTTCCGTAAAGCGTCAGGCGGAGGAACTCGCAGCCAATGAACGCCAGGCAGCTGCCGATCGCGCTGCGCGCGACAAAGCCGCTCGCGAAAGTGCGCAAAAACAGCAACAGGAAGCCGAACTGCAAGCCGCTCGCGACAAAGCGGCCGCTGCGCAATCTGCGCTCGCTGCCGAACAGGCCAATGCCGCGAGCGAAGCCGCCGCGCAAGCTCGCGCTGCCGCCGAAGCTAGCGAGCGTGACGCGCAGGCAAAAGCTGCTGCCGATCGCGCCGCTGCTGAAAAAGCGGAAGCCGACAAACAAGCTTTGCGCACGCGCCTGCTTGAGCAATTCAATCGTGTCCTTCCGACCACGGATACCGACCGCGGCCTGGTTGTCAATCTTGGTGACGTGCTCTTCGATACCGCGAAGTCTGACTTGCGTCCGCCTGCTCGCGAAGCGCTCGCCAGGCTCGCCGGCATCGTCCTGAACTATCCTTCACTCATGCTGAAAATTGAAGGGCACACGGACAGCACGGGCACACCGCAATTCAACCAAAAGCTTTCTCAAGATCGCGCTTCTTCGGTCCGCGACTATCTGGTCACACAGGGCCTGAGCCCCGATTCCATCACTACGCAGGGCATGGGCGAATCCATGCCGGTAGCTGACAACAAAACCGCCGCAGGCCGCCAAGCCAATCGCCGCGTTGAAATCATTGTTTCCGGTGAAGTCATCGGCACCAAAATCGGCAACAAATAATTAAAACCGCTCGACGAATCGCAAAATAATAGGGCCGACGAATTCGCCGGCCCTGGCTTATATTTGCAAATTTAGAATCAATGCGTGCCTGATGTCGCCGCCTTTTCCGACTCGGCCGTGGTCACAGCCGCTTGCTGAACCGCCGCCGACAATTCGCTTTCAATCGTGTCCGGATCAAATCCGTTCGCGCGAAACACTACTTTGCCGCTGCGGTCCAGAATCAATAGCGTGGGAAAACTCTCCACTGAGAACAATTCGGCCAACCCATCGGAAAACACCGCGTTCGAGTGAGTTTTTCGCTGCGCCAGGTAAGGCCCGACCAGCGCTTCGTCTTCATCGCAATTTGCGGAAAGAAAAGTCACGCTGGAATTCCCGGAATAAAGTAAGGCCAGTTTTTCATAAATCGGCTCCAGTACATGGCACGGCCCGCACCATGTCGCCCAGAAATTCACTACCAGCACTTTTCCTTTTTGCGGCGCGACTGGGAACGCGCTTCCGTCCGGCGCCTTTCGCAAGACAAATTCAAACGCATCCTTCGCTCCGCTGTTGCGCTTCGCACGCGGAGCCGCCGCCGACAAAGTTACATCGTCAACCGTCTTCAGCAGAAAATCGCCCAGCCCCTCTTCGCTTCCATGCGCCAGCCGCCACGCGTTACCCAACTTCTGCCGCAATTCGTACCGGTTCTCGGATTTTGTCGCCGTATCGGAAAGCGCGAACGCGCGCGCATACTGTGTCGCCGCTCCCATGTAATCCTTTGCCAGTTCATCCATCTCACCCAACTTCATCGCGGCCGTCGCATTCGGAGCAAGTTCGTAACTCTGTTCGTAGTCTCGTTTCGCCGCCGCAGAGTCTTTCAGCCGCGCTTCGAGCCGCCCTCGCAGCGACAACACCGCAGACTCATCCTGCTTTTTCTGCAACTCCCATTCCGCGATCGAGACTCGCGGCGATTTCTCCGATACTGGCGTGCCGTGCACTCCGTCGTACACCCTCGTCGCATAGGTAACGGCGCGACGCAGCGCGGCCGTGTCTCCTGTCCGTTCCAGCAGTTGAATCGCCAGCAGCGTCATCGAAACATCATCAGGCGTCAACGCCACAATTCGCTCCGCGTAGTTCGTAGCGCACGCAGCGTCGTGGAACTGCGTGCACGCCTCCACCAGCGCGCGATAAATCTGCGGCCGTTCCGGTGCGTCCGGGTATTTTTCCAGGTACGCTTGCAGATTTTTCACCAGCGCGGCTCGGTCGTTCCCGGCGTCACTGATCGCATGCTGCAGTTCCTCGGCAGGCGTCAGCGGCTTGGCTGCTTGTTTTTGTGAAGTTTTTTTCTCGTTTGCAGTCTGCTTGGAATTCGCGGGAGGATTATTCTGATTCGTTTGCGCCACTGCCGATGATGCAAGCGGAGAAGCCGCCACAGCAATCAAACACAACGCGACGATGGCGGCGCACCGGCGGTACATATCTGGATTGTATCGCTTTCGCCCTTTTAAGGAAGGGTTTGGGAAGCCCTAGGATGCTGGTTGCACTTTAATTCCGCCGGACACCGTGCGGATGTCCACTCGCCCGCCGGCATTTCCAACTCTCGCTCGCAAGCTGTGCTTGTCTTGATCTTCGATCACGATCGGAATGCCCGCCCGGATTTCCCCCGACACCGCTTGGGCCGACAAATGGAAATTGGCCGTCGGCGGAACCAGTACCTGCACGCTTCCCGAAGTTGTCTTCAAATTCCAGTAGCTGTTGCCCGATGGATTGCCTTGCACCGTAACTCTTCCAGAAACCGAACTCGCTCCCACATCGTTTCCGGCGCCCACCACATCGATTGACCCGCTCACCGCACTCGCGTCCACTCGCGCGCCTGGGTTCGAAACATTTACCGATCCCGACATCGAATGTGCTCGCACGTCGCCCTTAATGTTGCTCGCGCTGACACTGCCGGACGCGCTGTTTGCGCGCAGATCGTCGCCCAAGTCCTGCGCGCTAATCGAGCCGCTCGCTGTGTTCACTTGTACCGACCGCGCAATGTTGTTCACCGAAATCGATCCCGACGCCGAATCAATCTTCACCGGCCCTTGCACATCGCTGATCGTCTGCGATCCCGATGCCACGTTCGACGATATCTCCGTGTTCTTCGGCACTTCAATCGTGTAATCAACCGAAACGCCGTTGTAACGGTTTAGCTCTCGGCCCACCCGAATAATGTCCGGTTTTTGTTCGATCGGCGGATTTGCGGAAATTTCTCGCGCTTGTTTCTCGGGGTTGTTGAACAAAAATCCGTGCGCTCGAACCTCGCCGTGGATGTGTACTTTGTCGTCGGAGCTTGCGCTGATTTTCACCGAGCCGCTCGCGTTCGCCAGGTCCAGCCGGATCGGCCCGGAAACGGTGTAGGTCTTGTCGAACGATCCTTTCGACGTCGCTCCGCCGCCGCAGCCCGCCAACCCTGCCATCGCCGCAAATACTGCCGTTGCCGCTTTCGCCTTACGCCAGAATCTCATTGCTCCTCCGCCTTTTACGACAACCCTGAGCCATCCCGCTCGCTCGGTTCTGCTCACACTAGTGATACGCAAATCTCTGCCGTGGGGTTCCCAGAGGTATTCTTTCAGGCTTTTGCGGCTTTCAGTGCGGCGTTCAGCGATCCCTGCCGGTAACCCTCAAGGTCCAGAGCAACATACAGATATCCCGCAGCCCGGAATCGTTCAGAGATCGTCGCTCCCATCTCCGGCGTCATCGCTCTTGGCATCTCCTGTTGGGCAATTTCAATTCGTCCCAGCTGGTCGTGCAACCGTACCCGGAATTGCCGAAAGCCCAGTTCCCGCAGGATGGCCTCACCTTTTTCCACCAGCAGCAGTCGCTCCGGCGTCACTTCCGTACCGTATGGCAGCCTGGAAGAAAGGCAGGCCGACGCCGGTCGGTCCCAGGTCGGCAGCCCCGCCTTCTGCGACAGCGCTCGTATCTCAGCCTTGTTCATCCGCGCTTCCAGCAGAGGAGCCAGCACGCGGTGTTCCGCCGCTGCGCGATGCCCCGGTCGAAAATCGTGCGCATCGTCGGCATTCACGCCGTAGGCAGTCGCCGCGAATTTACGTTCCGTTGCAATCTTGTCCAGCACACCAAAAAGTTCATCTTTACAGTAGTAACAACGATCGCCTGCGTTTGCCCGGTAGGCGGGATTCTCCAACTCGTGCGTTTCTACAAACTCATGTCGAATGCCCGTGTGGGCAAGAAATTTTTCAAGTTCCGCGCGGTCATATGCGGAAAAACTCGGCGAGATCGCGGTCACCGACAGCGCCCGCTCCCCCAAAACCTGATGCGCCGCCCACGCCAGGTACGCGGAGTCCGCTCCGCCCGATACCGCGATCAGCAGGGAAGGGAGTTGCGCCAAGCGCGCCAGCAGTTTCGCCTCTTTCGCGCTGGCGTCTTCTTCATCCGATTCCTGTTTTCGGATTTGTACGAATGCGCTCATGGTCCCGAGTATAACTCAGGAAAGCGGCGCGAACTGGTCGCGCGCCCCTTTCTAAGGTAAAAACCTCATTCTACGGAAGGGAACTGATTCCTACCGTTTGCGAAGTATTCACCCGCTTTCCGCTACTTGAAATCCAGCAGTACATCCACCGTCATTTTCTCGGCGTTCGGTTGAATCCAGTGTCCGACACTTTCGTAGTGGATCGGTAGGTCGCCGAAAATATCCTTCGAGTGATTTTGCAGTTGCGTCAAATATTGTTCGTACTCAATTTTGTTGAACACCGCGCCGCTCGCGATGGGAAACATCGCTTTCACTCGCGATTCGCCGGTCGCCGACAATCCCGTAATCACCCAGCCGCCCATATGGTACTGCGCACCCTCGGTAATCGCGATCTTGTAAGCCACAGTGTGCCCCGCTTCGTTGAACGTCGTCTCCGGCACCACGGTCGCATCCAGATACCCGCGCCGCCCGTACTCTTCGCGGACTGTGTCCATCGCTCCTTCTATTTCCACTCCATCTGCCACCGCACCGGCCTTCATCCCAAAATATTGCCCAAGCGCGATCGACGAAATCACGTTGTTGCCGGACCATTCCGCGCCGGCAAATTTGTAAACATCCCCCGCCGAGATCGGCACATAAACTGGAATCTGTTCCGGCAATTTCGCCGTGGGCGCTCCCGTTAGACGAACCTCTGCGGGTCCCAGCTTTGCTTTCAGGTAACCCTGCTTCAGATAAATTGGCCGGATTTGCTCGGCCAGGAAAATATCGATGGTCGTTCTTGAGTACGGCTTTCCGACAATCTCCGTCAGGTGCTGTTGCACGGCAGGATTTGTAGCCAGTGTTGCGTCGCTGAATCCCATGCTGGCAATCTTCAGCCCTGCGCCTTCGACGGAAAATTGCTGGATGTTCCCGTCTCCCAGCGGATTTCCAACCACCTGATGCTCCACCGGTAAATCCATTTTGTGAGCGGCAAGAAAATCGTGAATCGCGCCGGCCGCAGTGTCCACCACTCCGCCTGCTTCCGGCAAAGTCCCGTTATAAAAGGGAAGTTCCGTTTTGATCGCGTCGTTTATTTCCGAATCGCCAAACCACGGAAAGTTGTCGTACGAAGCAGGAATCCGCGGCGACTCCGTCACATGAAAATTCAGAGTGATTCCATCATTGCGCGTCTTAAAATCGTAGTTCACCGCAGCGAACAATCCCGTCGCCACCAGCTTGTCCGCCGCCTTCTGCAAGTCTTCTTTGCTCACCTGCGCGCCCGCCTGCAACCCCGTGAGTGCCGCAATCTGCTCCTCTGTCAAAATCTTCTGCCCGTCACTCTTCACTTCCTTGATCGCCGCCGTCGCGCCTGCCGGAGCGGCCGACTGCGCTGCTGCGCATTGCGTCAACGCGAGGCAAAGGAGGCTTAAAATCACGGAATGCTTCGCGGGACTGGACCTGGTGAACATACGCCCATTCTACCGAAAAGGGGGGCGATTGCTCTCTACGGCCCCGGATGCGGTCGGACGCTACAGCCGTGGATCGACCGGCTCGCTCTCGAGAGCCAATACGCCAAAAACGCACTCGCGCGCGCCGCAACGGTCCTTATGGACGAATCGCTCCAGCGCTTCCGCTCCCAATGACCAGCGCAGCGGTGCGGAGAGCGGCTTTTCGCTCTGGATAAAACACATGAGCGTTGCCAAATGCCAGTTCGGACGAATGAATTCTGAAAAGGCCCTTTATGCAGCAAATACCCGAGGTCGGTCGCAGAGGGTCCTGAGTACGTTATGGTTAGCAGCGTGTCGTTGGTTACTTATTACTCAACAGTAACAGATTTAGCCAAATTGCGGGGTTGGTCGACGTCGCAGCCGCGGCGCACGGCGATATGGTAGGCGAGAAGTTGCAACGGAATGATTTCGAGTAGCGGCACCAGAAGTTCCGGCGCGGGCGGCAACTCGATCAGGTGATCAGACGCTTCGCGAGCCAGGTGATCGTTCTGCGTGACGATGGAAATGACGATGCCGTCGCGCGCTTTCACCTCTTTGATGTTCGACACGCTTTTTTCGTACAGCGTTACCGATGCTGGGTCGGAATCGTCGCGCGTCGCGAGCACCACCACCGGAAGATTTTCGTCGATGAGCGCGTTCGGGCCGTGCTTCATCTCGCCCGCGGGATATCCTTCCGCGTGAATATAAGAAATTTCTTTCAGCTTCAGCGCGCCTTCGAGCGCGATCGGATAGTGAATGCCGCGTCCGAGATAAAGAAAATCCGAGCAGCGGAAAAACTGTCGCGCAAGATTTTCGTAAAATCCGGTTTGATCCGCCTGCAAAATCGTTTCGATCTTGTGGGGAATCGTGGTGAATTCCTGCAAAAGTCTTTTCGCGGCGTCGCCGGTGAGCGCGCCACGCACTTCGCCGAGATGCGCAGCCAGCAATACCAGCGCGGTGAGCTGCGCGGTGAACGCTTTGGTGGAAGCGACACCGATCTCCGGGCCGGCGTGGGTGAGAATCGATCCGGCCGCTTCGCGCGTAATCATCGAACCAAGAACGTTGCAAATCGCCAACGTTGGCGAACCTTTTTGCTTTGCTTCGCGCTGGGCGGCGATGGTGTCCGCGGTTTCTCCGGACTGGCTGATGCAAACCGTCAAGGTTTTCGCATCCAAAATGGGGTCGCGGTAACGGAATTCGCTGCCGTAATCCACTTCCACCGGCAGACGCGCCAGGCGCTCGATCATGAATTTCCCAGCGAGTGCCGCGTGCCAACTCGTTCCGCATGCAACGATACGAACATTCTTGAAATCGCGAAATTGTGCTTCCGTTATTTCCATTTCGCCGAGATAGATTTTTCCGGTGTCTTGTGAAATTCGTCCGAGAAAAGTGTCGCGCACGGCGCGAGGCTGTTCAAAAATCTCCTTCTGCATGTAGTGCTTGTAGCCGCCCTTTTCCGCCATGATAGGGTCCCACGCCACATGGTGCGCCTTGCGCTCGACGGGCTTGCCGTCGTGATCCATCACGCGCACGCCGGCTTTAGTAAGGACGGCGATGTCGCCATCGGCGAGGAAGAACATATTGCGCGTGTGTTCGAGCAGCGCCGGAATGTCGCTGGCGACGAAATACTCGCTTTCGCCGAGTCCGATCACCGCGGGAGGTCCGAGCCGCGCCGCAACAATCTTGTCCGGATCGGAAGCTGACAAAAATACCAGCGCATAAATTCCGCGAACTTGTTTCAGCGAGATGCGGACTGCTTCTTCGAGCGGATTCGTTTTGCCATCCGCGCCTTTCATATTTTTTTCGACGAGATGCGCGACGATTTCGGTGTCGGTTTCGGTTACGAATTTGTGTCCTTCGCGCTGCAACTGTTCTTTCAGTTCCAGATAATTCTCGATGATGCCGTTGTGGACCACGACGATCTGACCAGTGCAATCGCGGTGGGGGTGGGCATTCTCTTCGGTGGGGCGGCCGTGCGTGGCCCAGCGGGTGTGGCCGATGCCGTACGTTCCATCGATCGGCGACTTCTGGATGACTTCTTCCAGGTTGCGGAGTTTGCCGGAGGCGCGGCGGATATCGAGCTTGCCGGCGGTGTTGACTACCGCGATGCCGGCGGAGTCATAGCCTCGATATTCGAGTTTGCGCAGGCCTTCGATGATGACGGGAACGACCTTTTTGGGGCCGATGTAGCCGACGATTCCGCACATGCGGGCGATCTCCTGAAACGTCTGGTAAAGAGCGTAGCATGCGAAGAAATGGCGCTGTCACACTGAATGATCGAGGTGTGCGTTCTTCGTGACACGTTGATCGTAATCCGTCGCTCGTGAGTCGTAGCCCGTGTTTTGAGCGTTGAGACCGCGCCCTGCGGACTCCCAACCGGCGAAGCGTGATGCGCACTACAAGTGGCTGGTTCAGTCCACGATCTCGAAGCGATATTCCTCGATGACCGGATTGGTGAGGACTTCCTTCGAGATTTTCTCGAGCTGCTTTTGCGCTTCCTCGCGCGACCAGCCGTCGAGATGGAGGACGAAGAACTTGCCTTGGCGGACGTCGGTTATCGCGGCGTAGCCGAGTCCGGAAAGTGCGTGGTGAATGGTCTGACCTTGAGGATCGAGCACGGTACGCTTGGGCATAACCCAGACATGAGCTTTCATGGTATGGAAATTATAGCAGGGAAGAACAAGGAAGCAGATTTCAGTAGTCCCTCCGCTCGATACCCGGCGTTCCGCTGCGCGAACGCACGAATGAGCTGGGTATTTCGGGTGAGGATAGGGATGAACGGCCAGATTTTCCAGTTTGGGCTGCAAGTGGAGTTCGGGTAGGATTTTCGGGGCGTCTTGGCAAAAAGAGTGGGGTGAGGCTATGCTGAGCAGGTCAATTGGAACCGCCTGGACGGAATCCACAAATCTGCGAGTTTCGCCGGAGACCCGCAGGTGCAAGGTTAAGCGAACAAATCTGCTCGACGTTGTTCGAGTTTGTTCGAATTCATTTGAAAAAGGGATTCACCGAGATTTAGAACGAGAGTCAACAAGGAGATTACATGCGTAATCGAACGATGAATATTTTCTTTACCGCGCTGACGGGAATTGCGCTGTGCGGGCTTGTGGGATGCGGGAAAAGCTCGACGGACGAGGCGATTGCGAAGGATATCGAGCAAAAAGTTGCGGCCGATCCGGATGCGCAGGGTTCGCAGATTAAAGTAGAAGCCAAAGATGGGAAAGTAACGCTGAAGGGTACGGCCAAGAGTCCTGCAGCGCGGCAGAAGGCGGAGCAGATCGCGGCCGCGGAAGTGGGGACCAAGACCGTCGATGACCAGACGGTGATCCAAGGCGATCAAGCGGCCATGGCGCAAAACGCACCGGCTGGTGCGTCGGCTCCGCCGGTGACGATGCCTCC
The DNA here is from genome assembly GCA_963781385.1 of uncultured Acidobacteriota bacterium. Classification (GTDB taxonomy): domain Bacteria; phylum Acidobacteriota; class Terriglobia; order Acidiferrales; family UBA7541; genus Acidiferrum. Next base: position 1,071,094 of record CAWAFN010000003.1, read on the forward strand.
GCCTCCGGAACCAGTGGTGGTGCCCGCGGGAACGGATTTGACGATCGTGACGAGCACCGCGCTTAGCTCGAAGGACAGCAAAACGGGGCAGTCGTTCATGGGATCGGTGGCACAGCCGGTGAGTGTGGGTTCGAACCTGGCATTTCCGAAGGGCGCGACCGTTCGTGGAACCGTGGTGACCGCGAAGACCAAAGGCAAGATCAAGGGCGAAGGGGAATTGGCGCTGGCGCTGACCAGCATTTCGGTAAAGGGACAGACGTACCGAATTCACACGAATACGCTGAGCAGTACGATCAAAGGTAAAGGTAAGCGTACTGCGGTGACCACCGGCGGCGGAGCGGCAGGCGGCGCGTTGATTGGTGGAATCGCGGGTGGAGGCAAGGGAGCGGGCATTGGCGCGCTGGCCGGTGCCGGGGCTGGATTGATTGGGGGCATGTTTACGGGAAACAAGCAGATTGAAATTCCTGCAGAATCGCCGCTGGCTTTTACTCTGTCCCAGCCGGTTACATTGCCTCCGCCGGGTTCGGCGCCGGCGCAGTAAGCGCGCAAAGTCTAGCCGAATAAACAGACCAAACTTCGTAAACGGGCCGGAGGCAATTGTCCGGCCCGTTTCGTTTTTGGCGTGAGTCTACTTTTCGATGCGACACCAATTCGAATCGCCGGAGTGGATCCAGCGCTGGCCATGCATGTCGAGCCATTCACCGATGGGCTGATCGGCTTTGTTGTCGGAACCGATGCGGAGAATGTTGCCGTCGAGATCCTCCGCTTGCAGTTCGTAGGCCCATTGATAATTGGTTGGGACGTGGCGGATTTTTGCGCCGGAGCGAAGGAATTCCTGATGGATGGCATCGGCGTCGTTCACGCCAATCCAAACCCAGGCGCCAGGATGGCCTTGATCACCCTGAGAAAGAAAAATAGAACAGCGATCACGCGACACGCAAGCGAAGAGCGGAGTTCGCCATAGCAGGGTGAACCCGAGCTTACGAATGTAGTAGTCGATGCTGGCCGCCACATTTTCCACGCGAAAAATGGGATTTACGCCGCCGAAAGAATTTTGCGAAGGGTTTTGCGAAGTGGACACGTAGCCTCCGAGGTAGAAACGGGATTTTATCGTAAGCGATTCGTGACAGAAAGGAGGCTGTCTGTTTCTACGCACTTTCATGTATGCGAATCAAACTGCGCGAGGCGGGGACTCGTTGTACAATCTCGGCATGGCAAACAATCGAAAGAAAACAGGTGCGAGTAAGCGAACAGGAAACTACCAGCGGGAGTATTTCCGGGTGCGCGTGACGTACACGGACAACGAATTTTCCGGCAGAGTATTCAAGTCGCGCGAAGCGGCGGAGAAGTTCGCGGCGCGGCAGAAGAAATCGCCAGCGGTGAAGAGCGTGAAAGTGCAGTCGTTCATCAAGGACCGCTACGCGTGGCAGGCCAGCCGCAAGAAAAAGAAATCCGACGCCAAGTAGCCTGTAGACGATTCATACACTAAAAGATTATGCCGCAGACTGTTGTTCCGATGATTCATGTGCGCGACGTGCGGGCGACCATTGATTGGTACGTTTCCGTCGGTTTCCAGGTTTTGCGGGTTAATGAGGAAGACGGCGAACTGAACTGGGCTAAGGTGGCTTACGGAAATAGTGAAGTGATGTTCAACGGATCGGGCGTGGAAAGCAAAGCGGTCCGCCGCGAAGTAGATCTCTACATTACAATCGAAAAGGTGGACGAACTGTACGGGCGACTGAAGGACCGCGCGGAAGTCGTCGAAGAATTGCACGACACGTTTTACGGCATGCGGGAATTTATCGTTCGGGACTGCAACGGATTCTGGATTACGTTTGGCCAACCGAACTGAAGGTATGCAGCTGCAAAGTTACGCTCTTCCCGACGCGAACGCGGAAAACATTCAACGATCGGCATTGCGTTTATTGCGATGGGCGTGTTGGTGGCGCTGACGTCGGCGATTCGCTACCGAAAAACCATGGAGCAATTAAAGGCGGGAAAGTTTGCGCCGGCGGACGAAATCATCACCCTGTGGGGAATTGTGGCGGCGATGTTCGGATTGATTTTGATCGGATATCTTCTTTACACGGCGCACGGAATGTGAGCGCGCGTCAGCGAGACGCGGTTGGATTCTTGACGGCAAGGAGGACAAGGCTGGCGCCGATGAGAGAGAAGGCGAAGAGAACCGCGCTATCGAGACGGTCGTGTTTGAGATAAGCGAAAAGGGATTTGCTAAGGAAGATGCCGGTCCAGACCGAGAAACCGACGGAGAAAGATTTCAGCGAGAGGCCGAAGGTTTGTGGCGCGACGGCTGTTGTAGCCGAGACGGTGGCAGGAGACAAAGATTGAGCGGTGGCGGTGTAAGACTTTAGCGCCAACCCGGGACCGGGAGTCAGTGGAGCGGATGATGCCGGCGCGGAGGGAGTGCCGGCAGAGCCGGCGCCGCCGGAAAAGGATTGCGCGGCGCCGCAGTTCGAACAGAAGCGCTGGTCAGGAGTAATGCTGTTGCCGCAATTGGAGCAAGGCGCGAGAAGCGGCTTGCGCATCGCGAAGTAAAACAAAAAACCGATCAAGTTTGGAGTGACCAGGACGATGAGCGTCCAAAGTGTGGCGGGCATACCGCGGCGCTTGGCGTCGCCGTGAACATAGCCAAGAGCGAGCAACCAAATGGCGATGAAGAAGGAGAATAAGAGCATCATGCCGGCGAAACCCGCTGCCGATAGGTCATGGCCGGATTTCGTGCGGTGGATGTGTGCGTCGGCGGCTCCGGTGGCGAAAATCAAATAGAGGCCGCAGAGCAATGCCGCAATAAAAACGAACGCGGCAGAGAATTGTACCCAACCTGGGACTACCTTCCTGAATCGAGCGAGCGATGATTGACTCATGACGTCCACCCTTTCTGAGAGGCGACTTGAGACTGGCGATGGAACGGGAAAGCAGAAATAAGAGGGAGCGCGAAGGATGCAAGCAGCGAAGGCGCCACCCAAAGAACGAGCATACCGAGTTCAATTTGACGGCTTGAGACGTGCAGCAGAGTTGCGAAGAAATCCGACAACTGCCAAACGACCGACGAGCCGAGAAAACTGAGTACAAATGCAGCGAGCGAAACGAGTGCGCGCTGGCTGCGTTCCTGTTGAGCGCTTTCGAACGAGTGCGCGAATGCGAGAACCGTGCGCTGAACGTGTGCGGTCTGTTCGAGTGTGGATTCGAAAGCAAAGCCGCCGAGTGCGGAAGCAATCTGGCTGACGGTAATTTTGTACTGGTGGCAAGCGGCGCATGATTCGAGATGAGAGCGAAGCGCGGTTTCATCTTCGCGGGAAAGCTCTCCGCCAAAAGATTGCTCAATGAGCAGACGGAAATTTTCGTGGAGGTTGGGATCGTGAGTGTCAACTGGCACGGGAAGCTCCTTCAAGGCGCGTCTTGAGAATGGCCAACCCGCGATGGATGCGGGACGAGACCGTGGGAACGGGAGCGCCAGTGGTGATTGAAATTTCTTCGAGCGAAAGGCTTTCCTGAAAGCGAAGGAGAAGCGCTTCGCGGTAGATCGGCTCCAGAGTAGCGAGCGATGCGGCGATTTTGGCGGCGTCCTCGGTGCGGGCGGCGAGTTCGAACGGAGAGGGCGCGTTGGAAACAAGCAGGTCCGACTGCGTGGAAATCGCGGGTTCGGCGTTCGAACTGGAAGCTGCGCCTACAGGTGCGTCCAGGCTGATTCCGGTCTTTTTGCGGAGATGATCGATGGCGAGATTGCGAGCGACGGCGAAAAGCCAGGCATGAAACGGAGAGCCGCCATGGTAGGAGTGGCCGCGCTCGACGACTCGCAACCAGGTTTCCTGCGCCAGGTCGTCAGCGAAATCGCGGCGCCCGGTCAGAAAAGTAAGATAGCGAATGAGGCGCGATTGATAGCGGGCAACGAGTTCGTGGAGCAGAGCGGTGTCACGAAACCGTAGCCCGATTGCTATTCGTTCAGTGTCGGTGCCCACGTTGGCGGTCCAGGAAATGGCGTGTTCCAACATACAGGCTACATACGGGTTGGCGGAGAAGAATTATGCGCGCTTGTAAGTTGATGGAGGGAAAGGGAGTTATTGACTGTGGAAGATGGGCCAGACGGTGACGGTGCGGGCCGTAGCAAAGCCCATGCGCTCGTAGATGGGGATGGCGCGGGAGTTGTTGGTGCGAACGTGGAGATAGGATTTCAGCCCAGCCTCGGCGTGATCGCGGATGAGGCGGTGCATCAGACGGCGGGCGTAACCTTTGCCAACGTGGTTGGGATGCGTACATACGGCGCTCAGTTCGCGGTATTCGTCAACGGCGAGGCGCTCGCCAGCCATTGCGACAAGTTGACCGCCGAGGCGGACGCCGTAATACGTGCCCATCGCGTAGGTGCGAGGGCGAAAGAATCCCGGGAAGGCGAGATCGGTGAGGGCGACCATGTCGGGCGCGTCGGCGGGAGTCATGCGAAGAATGGGCAGGATGTTTCTAGAAGGCTGGGGCCACGAAGAGGCCGGCGAATCCGATGACGATGCGACGGTCGGAGAAACACTCAAAAACATTTGTAAACAAGGGACGACCGGGCCGACGCGGAGATTTTTGGTGGGCTGCGGTTCGGCGCCGATGATGTATACGTGGTCGCCGGGTGCAATGAGAGGTTCGAGTGGAACGAGATCGGTGTGGCGAGTGTCAGCGAGGGCAGCGAAGGGTGCAACGTCGGCTGGATACGCTGCGGCGGTTCTGTCGCCGATTGCGAGATCGGCGTGAACGGAGTGCAGTGCGTTCCAGACGACGTTTTCAAATGGATCGCCGGGCATGTTTCATTCTAGCGAGCCGGGTCTGGCAAGTACCGTCCCAATTTGGCGGGCGGAATCACACGCTGGCGACCGAACTGGCGCGTCGCGAAGACAGACTTTAACTTCGCCTCGGTGGGGGCGACAGCCTAGCTAGATATGCCGCACGGGCAACGTCTGACAGAAAAGCACACTTGAAGGAATTGCGATTTATTTCGAGCAATTCATCGAACGTCAGTCCCATATCGAGCGCCGCTGTGTACTCGTCGAGCAAGGTGGTGTGAAACATAGTTGGGTCGTCGGTCGAGAGCGTGACAGGAATTCCGTGGCGGAAGAGTTTGGGAAGAGGATGCTGGGATAGGTCGGCGTTCGAGGTGTTCAGTTGAATGTTTAGGGCGTTAGTGCGGAGATTGCTGGTCGGGCAGATTTCCAGAGGAATTTTTCGTTCCGCGAGAGTGTTCATGAGTACGGCGCTGCGAACTGCGGCAATGCCATGGCCGATGCGTTCGGCATGGAGGAGGTCGAGGGCTTCCTGAATTTGCTCGGGGCCGCCGGTTTCTCCGGCGTGCGCGACAAGGTGGAGGCCGCTGGCCGCTGCGAACTCGTATGCCGGACGGAACTCGGAAAAGGGAAGCGACAGTTCGTCACCTCCGAGGCCGAATGCGGCAACGTCTTGCTCGCAAAAATCCGCAGCAAGGCGGGCGACTTCCATGGCAGGTGCTGCGCCGAATTGGCGAACGGCGTCGAAGATATATTGGACACGCGGCCCGCTACCGACGGAACTCTGCCCATAAAAGACATCGCGAATCGCAGTGAAATTGGCGGCTACATTTTGCTTGCGTAGCAGCATGACGCCAATGGAAAGCGTGATTTCCGCATAGACGACTCCCTGCTGGCGTAGCGCGTCCGCCGCGTCCTCGGCGAGCTGCGCGTAGTCGGCTGGTTCGCGTAGAAAAGCAGTTGCCCACTTGTAAAGCTCTAAAAATTGCGTGAAACCGCGGGTGTTGTAGCGAGCCTGGATTTCCTTAGCGTCGATCGGGACCGAATACTTTTTGGCTAGCGACAGGACACGACTGGGAAGAAGGGTGCCTTCCAAATGAAGGTGGAGTTCCGCCTTGGGCAGTTGGCGAAGTTGGAGTTCAATTTCATTGCGGGGATTCACGTTGCTAGTTTAGCAGGCGTTAAAAGAAAGAGAGGCTACCACAGCGACACTGAGAAATGGATGGAGCGGTCGGCAAAGCAATTACGATTAGTGGGGAAGCTGCGGCTGGCCGGCGTTTTTCCAGGCGGTCAGCCAGTAAGAGCCGACGTCGGTGGCAGCGTCAGAAATTTGCCGGATGAGGATCGCTCCCGACTGATTGTAGAAGTGATCGTAATATTCGTCGGTGTAGGCATTGAGGCCGCGGCGGGCTTCGCGGTCGGCGTAGAGAATGGTTTCCAGCCAGCTATGCGAACTGAGGCAGGCGTCGAAGGCGTGATCAGTCGGGTCGGCAATGTAGAAAGCGTCATTGGGCCGCATGAAAAAGAAAGAGGAATAACGATCGACGAGGGCAGTGCCGAAACGTTCGTTGATGCCAGTCTGATTGCTTAGATGACCGTCGAAATTGTCAGTGGTGTTGAAAGGATCGTGGGCGGCAGCGACATAGCTGGCCAAAATCGCAGCGTACAGTTTTGCATCGTCCCACTTTCCAGCCTTCATGGCATCGGTAAGTTTCGCGTTGTAAACGCCAATTTGCCAGGGCAGCAGTCCATTGCCATCGAGTTTGGACTTACCGAATTTTGCTAGCGCAGCTTTATAATTTCGCGGCAGAGTGTCAAACGGAAAGCGGCCATATTTTTCGAGGTACAAGAACTGGTTTTTGCGTTCGGCCGGAGTTTTGGCCACGGTTACGAAGGGATCGTTGACATGCTCATAAAGAATGGAACGGCTCGATTCGAAGAACGGCCTGATATCTTCGGGAAGCGTGTCGATGGCGCGGTTGACGATGAGCTTGTTGGCGTTATTGCCCCATGGAAATGCGGGAGGCGCCGCCAGGATGAAGGCCATTGCGATTCCCAGCGTACGGATGATTTGGAATCGTCGGTACATGACGAGCGGGCCTCGTTAGTTTGATGATTCAAGCCGAAGTGTGCTGCGCTTGCGGCTATAGGTGAAGTAAATCACAAGTCCGATGGCCAGCCATAGAAAGAAACGAATCCAGTTCATGATAGGTAGCCCGGCCATAAGAAGTACACAGGTGATGATGGTCATAATGGGGGCAAGTGGACCACCGGGAGCGCGAAACGCGCGCCGACGGTCGGGTTCGCGATATCGAAGTATCAGAACACCAGCGGCGACCAAGGCGAATGCGAACAGCGTGCCAATGTTGGCAAGGTCGCCCAAAGTTCCGATATCGAGTAACCCGGCTGGAATCCCGACGACGAACCCCGCTACCCAAGTAGAGAAATCAGGCGTCAAAAATTTTCGATGAACGCGGCTGAAAATTTTTGGGAACAGACCGTCACGGGACATGGCGAACCAAACACGGGCCTGGCCGATCTGGAAAACGAGCAGTGAGGAAATCATGCCCATGAGTGCGCCGATCAGGACGACCAGCCGCAGACTGGAGATGTTGAGCTTCTTGAGGGTATTAACGACAGGAGCGGCATCGTCGCGGAGCGTTTCCCAACGAACGAGTCCCGTGAGAACGACGACTACGCCGATATAGAGAATGGTGCAGACGACCAGCGTGGCAATGATGCCGCGCGGGAGGTCGCGCTGGGGATTCTTGCATTCCTCGGCGGCGGTAGAGACGGAATCGAATCCGATGTACGTGAAGAAAACGATCGAGCCCCCGGTGAGGATGCCGGGCCAACCATTGGGAGAAAAGGGATGCCAGTTGGAAGTGTGGATGAAGCGCGACGCGAAAGTAATGAATGCCAGAATCGCGACAATCTTCACCAGCACCATGACGTTATTGGTCTCGGCGGATTCGCGAATTCCTCGCACCAGGATAATGGTCAGGAGCATCACGATAATAAAAGCCGGCCAATTAAAGCCAAAGTGCCAACCTGGGCCGTAGATCATGTTGCCGGCCAGATCAGAGAGGCCGCTCGGAAGATAGGCAGGCGAAATCCATTTCGGATCTGGGTGAACGCCGAACCAGTCGAGGAGATCGACGAGGTGCGCGGAAAATCCAACGCTGACGGCCATATTGGAGACGGCGTACTCGAGAATCAGGTCCCAGCCGATAATCCAGGCAATGATTTCGCCCATGGTGGCGTAAGTATAGGTGTAGGCGCTACCGGCAATGGGAATCATGGCCGCTAGCTCCGCGTAGCAAACCGAAGCGAAGCCGCAGGCGATGGCCACCAGGATGAAGGAAATCGCAATGGCCGGGCCGGCGCCCGGGCGGCCGAACGTCGCCGAATGATGCACGATGTATTGAAGCAGCGGTGCGTTCAGTATCGAGGAGGTCTGGAATTCCTGGCCGGCAATGGCTGTGCCGACGATCGTAAAGATGCCGGAACCGATGACCGCGCCGATCCCGAGAGAGGTAAGGCTTAGCCAGCCCAGAGATTTTTTAAGCTGTAGCTCGGCGCCTTCACAATCGGAAATCAGTTTGTCGATATTCTTGCGACGAAAGAGGGCTGAAGGCACTCAGTGGTCTCCGTGCGCATCGGTGAGAAGCGAAAGCTCGCTAAGGCCGGATGCGTAGTGAGGTGCGAGCCTCACTCTATCGTGAGAACCGGCATCGCGCAACTTTTGTGTGGCAATCGAAATACGGTTACGCTCGCTGCAACTGCGCGTAACGTTCGACGAATTTTTTGGTGCCGCGGCCCGGGAAGGTAACCGAAAGGCGCCGATCATCGTCATCGCCCTCGACGCCGACGATGGTGCCGACGCCGTAGTCCGGGTGGCGAACTTTTTGTCCGAGCAAGGGATTGGTGTCTCGACCGCGACGGGCGGCAGGTCTGCCGAAACTGGGCGTCGAAGGTGCGCGTTGCGGTTGACGAGCGGCCGGCTGCTGCTCTTTGCGAACGCGGCGAAGGAATTCGTCCGCAGAGTAGGAATATTCGGGATCGGGTTCGTAGCGGCGGGTCTCGCCGATTTCAGCCATGGAGCCGCGAACAGTGTCCACGAGTTCGCTGGGAATTTCCGCGAGAAATCGTGAGGGTTCAGACGCGCGAAGCTGCGATTCGTTGCCGAAAACACGGCGGTAGACGGCGCGCGTCAAGGTAAGCGTTTTGCGGGCGCGCGTCATGCCGACGTAAACCAGGCGGCGTTCTTCTTCGACACCTTTTTCTTCTTTGATGGAACGGTTGTGCGGGCAGATGCCTTCTTCCATTCCGGTGAGGAAGACGTGGTCAAACTCGAGCCCTTTCGTGCTGTGAAGTGTGATCAGGGTGACGCCGGGCTTTCCATCGAACGAATCCGCATCGCTCACAAGCGCGGCCGCGTCGAGGAAGTCGGTGAACGATTCGCCCGTATCGGTACTCTCCGCTACCGCGCGGGTAAGTTCTTGCAAGTTTTCAATGCGTGCGACGTCTTCCGGCGAGTTGCGGTCCTTCAACATGTCCATGTAACCGGTTTCATCGAGCACAAAGCGGATAAACTCGGCGGGCTCTTTCTCGGCCAGGGCCGACTGAATTCTTGTGATGAGTTCGATGAATGCGCGCAACGGCGCGATGGCGCGGCCGGCGGCGTTCGCGGTAACGAAATCTTCCATCGCTGTCCAGAACGAGGAGTTGGCATTGCGAGCGGATTCGCGCAGGGCTTCCACCGTGGTTTTGCCAATGCCGCGAGGCGGGACGTTCAGCACGCGGAGAAAGGCAATGTCGTCTTCTGGATGCATCGCCAGGCGAACGTAGGCGAGCGCGTCCTGGACTTCCGCTCGCTTGTAGAAACTGAAGCCGCCGACCAGCTTGTAGCGAATGCCGCGGCGCCGGAAAGCTTCTTCAAAAGCGCGTGACTGGAAATTGGTGCGGTACTCGACAACGCAAGTCAGCGACGAATCGTCTGCGAGCAAATTCTGCAGCTCGCCCGCGACAAATTCCGCTTCCGCTTGCGCGTCGCGCGCTTCGAAATAGCGAAGATTGGCGCCGGCGGCGCTTTCCGCGCGTAGATTCTTGCCGAGACGCTCAGAATTGTTTTTGACCACGGCGCCGGCCGCGTCGAGGATGTTCTGCGTAGAGCGGTAATTTCGCTCCAGGCGAATTACTTTTGCGTTTGGGAAGTCGTGAGAGAAACTCAGGAGAATCGAAACGTCTGCGCCACGCCAGCGGTAGATGGATTGATCTTCATCGCCAACCACGCAGATATTCTGTTGCGGGCCGACCAGCGAGCGCAGCAATTCGTACTGTACGCGATTGGTGTCCTGATATTCGTCAACGTGAACATATTGAAAGCGGCGCTGCCATTTCTCGCGGACCGCCGGCGACTCGCGAAGCAGCTTAGCCGAGCGAAGCAGAAGATCGTCAAAATCGACGGCTTTGCTTTGCGCGAGAATTTTTTCGTATTGCGCGAAAATGTCGGCGGCTTTACGAGCGTCCGGTGAGGAGGCGTCGTTACGCATGTGCTGCGGAGTTTGCGCATGATTTTTCGCGAAGCTGATGCGGCTGAGGATGTTGCGCGGCTGCAGGTCGTCATCGTCGAGATTGAGTGTGTTCATGGCTAACTTGATTGCGGCGAGTTGGTCTGCATCGTCGAAAATGGAAAAGCTGGAAGGCAAGCCGGCAGCAGCGGCTTCGCGTCGCAGCAGCCGCGCACAGAGCGAATGAAAGGTGGAAAGCCAAGGCCGCTCCGGTGGAACGCCAGCCCGAAGCAATAAATCGGAAACACGGTTTTGCATCTCCTCCGCGGCTTTGTTGGTAAAAGTGACCGCGAGAATCGATTCGGCCGGTACGCCGCGAGCAATCAAGTTGGCCATGCGCAAGGTAATGGCGCGAGTTTTGCCGGTGCCTGCTCCCGCCAGGATCAGGACTGGGCCTTCTGTTGTTTCTGCGGCGAGACGTTGTTCAGGATTCAGAGAGTCGAGAAAGTTTTGCATGAGTCCAGGAAAAGAAGAATTGCGTACATCTCATGTTAGCGGACGGTGGTTGGCCGCGCAAATTTGTGAAAAATACCGGCTGAACGAGAAAGAAAGCTTCGAAGGCCGATGGTGATTTTATTGAGGCGCGGGATGGCTCAGATCAATGTCGAAATACATCAAAGTCTGATTTTTTTCCAGTGAGATGAGGTCGGGAATGTAAAGGTGCGCGTTCGAAAGCAGATCGAACTGACCTTGCAGGTCGAAATAAAGGAGCCCGCCAATCGACGCATGCGGAGCGACTACACTGTCGTGCAAGCCCACGTCTTCGGCAAGTTTTTTGTACTCCACCCAGTTCTTGTCGCGTCCGCCAGGAGAAGTGGGAATCGGAAGCGGTATGCGCGGTTTGGATGAGTCTTTCTGCTTGGGATGCAGAACGGCGTCAGCCAGCAATTCTGAAGACAGAGCCGGGAGGTCTTGGCGATTATTTTCGTCGAAAGTGATGGTGAGCCGGATGCGGTTGATTCCGATTTTGATGCTTTCGTCGGAGTCGTTGCGAAAGGTGACCTTGATTGCAAGCACTCCCGCACCGTACGGAGTCTTTTTCGGAAAGGCGGTCTTGTACCTTTCCGCCGAAAGCCAAGGATCAGCGGCAATGGTCAGCCCGTCATGCGAATCGAGCGAAGAAGTCTTGATGGGTTGAGACTGCGAACGCAGACGTTGTTGCCATTCTGGACAAGACGCAGCTTCAATCGGCGGCAAGCCCGCGAGCAAAAAAAGAGCGGGCGTGAGGGCGTGAGCTTTCTTCATCCAGTTATAATAGACTTTTCGCATCTCGACGCCTTCGATTCAAGGGTAGTGTACGGGGTTGCCCTGTGCCCGACGGATCAGACCGGAGCCTTGCCGAGTGTATCTCGTTTATAGCCTTCTCATGGGGCTTGCTGCGATCTTGCTAACGCCGTACTGGCTGGTCCAAGGCATTCGACACGGTAAATATCTTTCCAATCTAAGCGAACGGCTGGGTTTTTCGTTTCCGGCACTGGAGAAATTGCCGGCGGAGCGGCCTGGTGCTATCTGGCTGCATGCGGTTTCGGTGGGGGAGGTACTGGCTGGCGTGACCCTTGCGAAGCGACTGAAAGCAGAATTCCCAGAGCGGCCGCTGGTCGTTTCGACAACGACCGCTACGGGGCAGGCGCTTGCGAAAGAGCGTTTGGACTTTGCGGACGCGGTGATCTATTTTCCGTTGGACTGGGCATTTGCCGCCAGGAAGGCGCTCGCGGCAGTAAAGCCCGCACTGGTAATTGTGCTGGAAACCGAGATCTGGCCAAACTTCTTGCGCCAAGCCGCACGCCGAGAAGTGCCGGTCATCTTTGTCAGTGGGAGAATTTCGGACAGGTCGTTCGCGCGTTCGCAATCGTGGATGAGCGTGGCAGGGTTTTATCTGCGGCCGCTGTTTCGAGATGCGTTGAGTAAGGCGTCCGGGTTCTGGATGCAAAGCGAGAAAGACGCAGGACGAGTAAAACTGCTGGGTGCGCCCGCGCAAAAAGTGCATGTCGGCGGAAATCTGAAATACGATCTGGAATTGCCGAAGGGCACCCCGCTTTCGGAGTGGCTTGAGTTTGAATTGAAGCGGAGCGGCCGCAGACCGCTGATCGTTGCCGGCAGCGTTGTGGCCACAGAAGAACCGCTGGCGTTAATTGCGTTCGGCGTGGCGCAGGGAGAATTCCGAAAAGCGCTGTTGGTGCTGGCGCCGCGAAAGCCCGAGCGATTTGAGGCGGCTGCAGCGTTCATCACGGAATCGCAACGAAAATATGTAAAACGGACGAGTTTGAATATTCCGATGCCGTCAGGCCAATCGACCACAGGTACGGAGTCGCGAATTCCGGACGACGTGCAAGTACTGCTGTTAGACAGCATTGGCGAACTTGCTTCGCTATATCGGCTTGCCGACGGGGTGTTTGTCGGCGGATCGCTGGTGGAGTCCGGAGGACACAATATTTTGGAACCGGCGGCGTTCGGAAAAGTTCCGGTATTTGGCGATTCGATGCAGAATTTTGCAGAGATTGCGGAACGATTTGTAACGGCCGAGGCGGCGCTGCAGGTTGGCAGTCCGGAAGATGCGGGCGTCTCCTGGATCGAGTTGCTTCGCAACCCGGAACGCAACGCGAAAATGGGCGGAACGGCGCGCCGCATGGTCGAGGAAAGCCGGGGAGCGACGAAACGCGCGGTTGAAGCGATTCGCGATTTGTTGGCTGTCAAACCGAAACCGGTCTAGATGGACTGGCCGCTGCCAATTCGAATCCTGTTGCTTCCTTTATCGTGGATTTATGGATTCGCGGTTCGCGCCAAAACACTCTGCTACTCCACCGGAGCAATCAAGCAGAAACGATTGAATGGCGCGGTCGTCAGCATCGGGAATCTTACAGTTGGCGGCACGGGCAAAACGCCGATGGTGATATGGCTGGCGGAAAAGTTTCTGGCTGAAGATAAACGTGTGGCGATCTTAAGCCGCGGATATCGCGGCCAGCAGGGTACGAGCGACGAGATTCAGCTCATGAAGAACCGGTTGGGCGAACGCGTGCGATTTGGGGTTGGCGCTGACCGGTACACGGAAGGGCGTAAGCTGGAAGCAGCGGCTCCCGTGGATATCTTTCTGCTCGACGATGGATTTCAGCACTTGCGGCTCGCGCGCGATGTGGACATTGTGATGCTCGACGGTTCAAAACGTTTGCGGGAAGAATGGCTTCTTCCGGCGGGCAGGCTGCGAGAGCCGATTCGCGCGTGCCGCCGTTCGGACTTGCTGGTGGTCACGCGCAAATTCGAGCGGCCGCCGATTGAAGCAAACGATTCCCACGAGCATCAGCTTTTTTACGCTCAAACGCGACTGCTTGGCTTTCGAAAGCTGGGCGAACAGGGAACACCGGACTTCCTCAGCGAGATCGGCGACGGCCCGTACTTCATGTTCTGCGGAATCGGCAATCCTGAAGCATTTAGGTCGGACCTTCGGCGCTGGCATGTTTCCGTAGCTGGAACGATGCATTTTCGCGATCATCATCGCTATTCGCAAACGGACGCTTCTGATCTGGAGTCGCGCGCGGAGCAATCGGGAGCAGTGGCACTGGTTACGACCGAGAAGGATGAACAGAATTTGCAAAATGTTAGGTTTTCGAGATTGCCGGTGTATGTCGTGGTGATCGAGTTGGTGTTCAGTTCCGAGAGCGAGTTTGTGCCCGCGTTGGAGCGCATTCTGAAAGAGCGGCGGAGCAAAACTTCGTGAAAATACTCATCAGGGCGACAAATTGGGTGGGTGACGCGATCATGGCGCTGCCGGCGCTTGCAGCCGTTCGCGCGAAATTTCCCGATGCGCACATTGCAATCCTTGCGTTGCCCTATGTTGCCGACATCTATCGAGGGCAGCAGATTGCCGATGAGCTGATCGCGTATGAACGCAAGGGCAGACATTCCGGTTTTGCGGCAAGGGAAAAGCTCGCCGGGGAACTGAGAGAAAAGAAGTTCGACACGGCGTTGCTTTTGCAGAACGCGTTTGATGCGGCATGGATCGCATGGCGGGCAGGCATTCCGAATCGGATTGGATACGACCGCGACGGCCGCGGGATGCTGCTGACGAAGCGAATTGCCGTGCCCAAGTCCGGCGAAATTCCGGCGCACGAAAAGTTTTACTATCTCGAGCTGGTCAGACGAGCTGGTTGGCTTGCCGCGCTGCCCGAGGTGCCGAGAATTTGCTTGCAGGTGAGTGATGAGCACGCAGCGGCGGCCGAAGCCAAGATGCAAGCGTTCGGCTCGCGCCCAGGCAGGGTACGATTGGCTGTGGGCGCAGGAGCGTCGTACGGCTCCGCCAAATGCTGGCCGGCGGAACGCTTCGCCCGGGCCCTGAATGATTTGCGCAAAACCTACGACGCGGAAGTGATTCTGTTCGGAACGCCGGGGGAATCAGCGGTTTCCAGCGCCATTCAATCGGGGCTGGAACGCAAAGCACTCGACCTCACCGGCAAAACAGAAATTGCCGAACTTCCGGCGCTACTTTCGCGCTGCTCGGCTTTTTTGGGAAACGATTCGGGGGCAATGCACGTCGCGGCGGCAGTCGGCCTTCCGGTGGTTGCGGTATTCGGTCCGACCGATCCATTCGGCACGGCGCCGGTGACACCGCGTGCGAGAATCATTCAACTAAAGCCGTATTGCAGTCCGTGTTTTCTAAGGCGATGCCCGACCGACCATCGCTGCATGACTGCGATTGCGCCGGAATTGGTAAGCTCGGCCGTGCTGAATTCGCTGCCGGAGGCTTCCCGTGCCTGACGTGACCGCCCGGCCCGCTGTTTTTCTGGACCGCGATGGAACAGTCACGGAAGAAGTCGGCTACCTGAATCACATCAGCCGCTTCAAATTGCTTAGTGGAGCTGCGGCTGCGATTCGCTGTTTGAACCAAGCGCAAATTCCGGTTGTGGTTGTAACCAACCAATCGGGCGTGGGCCGTGGATATTTTCCGGAAGCACTTGTACGCGAAGTGCACGAACGGATGAACGTCGAACTTCGTGCGGCTGGCGCGCGTCTCGACGGAGTGTATTATTGCCCACACGTTTCCGCGGATGACTGTGCTTGCCGGAAGCCAAAAACAGGCATGCTCGACGACGCGGCGCGCGGGCTGGGTCTAAACTTGAGGAAGTCATTTGTCGTCGGCGATCGCTGGGGAGACATCGAACTCGCGCATGTTGCGAGTGCCCGCGGCATTCTTGTCCGAACCGGATATGGCGAAGGTGAACTTGCGTGGCACGTCAAGAACTGGCCCCACCAGCCGGATTTTGTCGCGCAAGACCTAGCGGCGGCGGTCGATTGGATCCTAAAGGAAACGAAGCGATGAGCCGTCGAACAAAAAATCTTCCAGAAACCGCGTCCGAGTCATCGATGGATCTGGCAATGCTGGCGGAAGTCGTCGAGCGGTTCGCCGGTAAAAACATTGTCCTATTTGGAGATTTCGTCGCTGATGAATTCCAGTTTGGCGAAATTTCTCGCGTCTCGCGTGAGGCGCCAGTATTGATTTTGCGGCATCGCGGCACATCGATTGTGCCTGGCGGTGGCGCGAACGCTGCGAATAATCTTGCGGCGCTTGGCGCCAAGGTGTTTCCGGTGACGGTTGTCGGAGATGATGAAGCCGGAGCTGCGCTTGTGAACTATTTTCGAGAAAGATCTATCGATACGAGCGGAATCTTGCACGCGAAACATTGGCCGACTCCCACCAAGACTCGCTTTCTTGCGGGCTGGACGCACACTGTCTCGCAGCAAGTGCTGCGGGTCGATCGCGAACCGCCGGGCCCTCCACCAGAGAAGGTGTTGGCAAAAGTTGCCGCGAAACTTCGCACGAAATTGCGGAATGCGGAAGCGCTTGCGGTGTCGGATTATGGTTTCGGTGTCGCGTCACCCTCGAGCGTAAAGTTAGCGACTCGTTTGTTGAAAAAGGGAGCGCCTGTCACCCTCGATGCGCGCTACCGGCTCGATGCGTATGCATCCTCCGCTATTTCCGCGGGCACGCCGAACGAAGCCGAACTCGAGGCGTTGCATCACACGAAAATCGGCCGAGACTACGCTGAGCTGGAACGGTGCGGAACTTCCACTCTAAAGAAAATGTCGCTGCAATCGCTACTGGTCACGCGCGGAAAAGACGGCATGGTCTTGTTTGAACGTGGGAACAAGAAACTGGCGCAAATCCCTATTTACGGCGGCGATCAGGCCGTGGACGTGACCGGCGCCGGCGATACCGTGCTGGCAGCGTTCACCTTGGCACTCACTTCCGGCGCATCGGCGCTGGAAGCTGCGCAAATTGCGAACATCGCGGGTGGCCTGGTAGTGATGAAGCGGGGCACGGCCACAATCGCACGCGAAGAACTGCTCACTGCGATTCGCGCCGAAATTTCCGGCGGTTCAAACTGACGTATGCGAATGGCCGAGAGCAAACTCATAGCGCGAAGCGACCTGGCTCGTATCGGGAATGATTTGCGCAATCAAAATAAGCGCATTGTTTTTGCGAATGGCTGCTTTGACATCCTTCACCCCGGTCACGTGCGGTATCTTGCCGGAGCGCGTGCCGAAGGCGATGTGCTCGTAGTGGGCGTTAACGCAGACTCCGGTGTTCAAGGTCTGAAAGGCGCCGGCCGCCCGGTGCTAAACGAGTCGGCTCGCGCCGCGTTGGTAGCTGCGCTGCGTGATGTGGACTACGTGATTATTTTTCCGGAGCCGAATGTTGAGACATTGCTCAACGAGCTGCGCCCTCAGGTTCACGCAAAAGGCACAGACTACACTGCGGACACGGTTCCGGAGAAAGCGGTAGCCGATCGCCTCGGAATCCGCGTAGCGATCGTCGGCGACCCGAAAAATCACTCCACCCGCGACTTGCTACAAAGCGTGATCAGCAGCGGCCAACCCGCTAAGGCGCCACATGCCTGAACCGCGATTTCTGGTGGTTCGGCTCGGCTCGCTCGGCGACATTGTGCACGCATTTCCGGCAGTCAGCGGACTGCGCAGCTCGTTCGCAAACTCCGAAATTGTTTGGGTCACCCATCCCAAGTGGGAATTTCTGGTTCGCTCGGCCGCGCTCGCATCCGAAGTATGGACTGTCGACACGCGAAAGTTCACGAATGTGCGGAGCATCCTGTCGCGCATTCGGACTCATCCCTTCGACACGGCGATCGACTACCAGGGATTGTGGAAGTCGGCGGCGATCCCGTTCTTGTCACGTGTTCGGCGGCGAATCGGATTTTCATCGGAAACGATTCGCGAGCCGGGCGTTCCGATCCTTTACACCGACCGTGTAAAAGTAAGCGCCGCTTCGCACGTTGCGGATCAGAACGGCGAACTTTCGGTTCACGCGGGTGCGCCTGCCGCAATTGGCAGCGTCACGATTCATGTTCCTCCGGAGGACGAAAAAATCGTTCGCGCGCGTTTGATCGGGCAGGGAATCGACGATTACATTGTTCTCAGCCCGGGCGGCGGCTGGCGCTCGAAATGTTGGCCGGCGGAACGATATGGTGCACTCTCGGAAAAAATTCTCGAAGAATTTGGTTTGCGCAGCGTGATCAATATTGGGCCCGGCGAAGAAGAATTGGCGGAGAACATCGCTGCCGCTGCCGGAGACTCTCAGCCGATTCCTTACACTGGCAGCCTCGGCCAGTTGATGGCATTGCTCAAGAACGCCAAAGCACTGGTCGCGGGCGATACCGGACCGCTGCACCTTGCTGACGCAATCGGAACGAAGCTTGTCGCGATTTTCGGTCCAACCGATCCCGCGCGCAACGGGCCGTTCCGCCACAGTGGTGTTGTACTTCGCTGGCCTGGCGCTGTCACCACTTACAAACGCGGCGCACAAGCCGACGATTCGCTTTCTCACATCAGCGTCGATCAGGTAACAAACGCGTTGCGCGGATTACGTGCTACATGATGGACGCAGCTGCACTTTTCGCGCGTTGGCGCGTTCGCCTGGGATACATACTCTCGATCTTCGTGCTCTGGTTCGCGCGACCGACACCGATAAGTGTCGCGATGGGAGCAGCCGTCGGATTCATCGGACTTTGGCTACGAGCGTTCGCTGCCGGCTATCTCCACAAGCAATCGCAGCTCACCGTGACAGGCCCGTACGCCTATACGCGAAATCCGTTGTATCTGGGCAGCTCACTGTTGGCTCTCGGCGCAGCTATCGCGACGAACTCCTGGATCTCGGCTGCAATCCTGGTCGCTTACTTCGCATCGGTTTATGCCGTTGTGATGCGCCGCGAAGAAAGCGAACTTCTGCAACAGCACGGCGCCGCATTTCAGGCCTACGCCGCGGCGGTGCCGCTGTTTTTGCCGCGATTTACTGCGGCAAAACTGCCTGGAGCCGCAGCGGGGAAATTCTCTTACGCGCAATACAAAAAGAATCATGAATACCAGGCCGCGATGGGATTTCTATTGCTCTTGATCGGGCTGCTGGCGATCTGGTGGCTGCGGTTGCGTTATGGTTGAGTTCACCATTGCATTGATTCCCGGGCACGCCAGAAGGCAACCTTACATCCACTCCCGATAAATCTGATCGGAGATATGGAACTCCTGCCTGCGGCAATCGCGATGGTCACGGCCGGAAGTCAAATTAGACGCGCCGCAACCGAACAAGAGTTTCGATGTGATAGGTCTGCGGAAAGAGGTCGAAGAAGTCCACCGACTGTATTTCGTATTTGTGTTTTGCAGCCGCCAGTTCGGCGGGTTTGCGCGCTGTTTGCAGCAAGACCGCCAAGTCACGCGACAGAGTCGACGGGTCGCAAGACAAATACGCAATCTCCTTCGGCCCCAGTTCTGCCAGCTTCGCCGCGGATTCTTGTCCGAGCCCCGCTCGCGGCGGATCAAGCACCACGAAGTCCGGTGTTTCCGTTGCCGTCTTCAGAAACTCCTCGACCTGCACATGCTGCGACACAATCGACCTGTCCGCTGTGTCCGCGTTTTCGCGGAGATTGCGCGTCGCCGAAAGATTCGCGTCCACGCTGACCACCCGCGAAAACGTTTTGCTCATTGGAAGCGTGAAAAATCCCACCCCCGCGTATAAATCAAGCGCGCTGTGGCCCTTCGCCCCGGCGACGACCGTGTTTAACAGATCTTCCACCAGAAAACGATTCACCTGGAAAAACGAAAGGTGGCTCACGCGAAACTCGTATCCGCCGGCCTGCTGCAACAAATATCCCGGACCGGACAGTTCAAACCGCTCTTTCTTTTGATCGAGCAAAAGCAAACTATGAAGTGACGGCACGGTCTCCTGAAAAAGCTTCTGCAGTTCGGCCACGGGCCGGGTGAATTCCTTGAAAGCCACATTCAAAGCGATTTTCGAATCCGCCGAGTCCACGAACGCTTCGATCTCAAGTGCTTCGGAAGGCAGGGAACCGTTGCGCGCAATTTCCTGCAACTCGGCGAAAGCACGCGCAAGTCCGGGTGACAGCACATCGCAGCGGTCGATCGGAACGATCGCGTTGCTCTCCGGAAGAAAATATCCCAGGGCGCGCGGATTCGCATTTCGCACCGCCCATTGCGCTCGATTGCGGTAATGAAGCGGCTCAGCGATATGCGGTATGACATCTCCGCTCCAACTCACTCCACCCATTCGCGAAAGCGTTTCCAACAAAATCCCAGTTTTCAGCTTCACCTGCGTCTGGTAGTCCGCATGTTGGTAGTGGCAACCGCCGCAAGTACCGAAATGTGGGCATACTGGCTCGACCCGCGCAGCGTCCGCTTTCAGAATGTGAGGCGATTTCGTCCACACCAGCTTCTTCTTGCGGGATTTCACCTCCGTGCGAACTTCTTCTCCCGGCAGCACGTAAGGCACAAAAACAGTGTTGCCGTCGGCGTGGCCCAGCCCGTCGCCTCCGTAAACCAGTTTTTCAATCGGTAACTGTAATTCATCAGCCATAATTGTTCCTTATTCTCCACGATTCCCAGGAAGAGAACAGCCGGAAGTCATCGGTTCTGTGAACCGGGCGTCCCTTGCGGCAGCGAACTTAGGGAAGATAAAAAAGACTGAGTCGCGGCACTCTAAACTCTTCCAGCAGCCTTTTCTGCAAATATTGTTTTTCCACCAGCGCGAGTTGTTCCGCTTTCATCTTCCGCCGGTACTGCGAAAGCGCGCTGTCCATTTCGCGTCGCAGCTTCAGTTGTAAATCCTCGCCCGCATGGAGAAGCAGCCCGGCGTGGATTCGTTCGTCGAGGAGCGTCAGTCGCCTCTCCAAATCTTCAACATCCAGGTGCCCCGGCGTATCCAGCAAAGCCGCACAGGAGTCGAGCGCCCGCAATGCTTCATTCCATAGTGTCACGAGTCCGGTGTTTTCCGTGTGCGCTTTCGTCGCATTTTTCAGCGCGTCGGCGTTTCGTTCAAAATATTTGCGCACTTCGTCGCGGTCAAATGACGAGTTCTTTCTCGCCGAATTTGCGGGCGCTTTGCCTGCGGCAGCTTCCTGAGCCTCTTCCGCGGCATCGAGCACCGCATCCGTGCAGTACGCAAGACTCTTCAGCGGTTTGCCCGCGCCACGACGAGAGCGTCCGTAACTCTCAAACGCCTTATCGATTCCCTTGAACACAGCGTCCAGCGGAACGCCCGCTTTCTGCCACGTTTCCATGATTGCCCAATCGAGTGGAGACACCAGCAGGTTGGTCCCACGCTTCTTCCAGAAGTACTCTTCGATTTCCGTGAAATAGTTGAAGTAATTCCACTCGTCCATTGCCCGCGCCTATCGGGCTTCCCGGCTCTCGTGCTTCGAATCGTGCTTTTTCCCGACGTCCGCCAGCTGATTCTTTTCCCAGATCAGGCGCAGTCCTTCCAACGTGAGGAATTCGTCGGTGCTTTCGATGTGCTTCGAACCTTTGGCCACCAACTTCGCCTGGCCGCCCGTTGCAACCACTTTCGCTTTTACGCCAAGTTCCGCCTTCATTCGCGTCAGCATTCCGTCCACCATGTCCACCGCGCCGTAGTACAAGCCGGCCTGCATGTGCGTAACGGTGTTTGTCCCGATCACTTTGCCGGGATCTTTGATTTCCACTCGCGGCAACTTTGAGGCGCGAGCGAAGAGCGCCTCCGAGGAGATTCCCAGCCCCGGCGCAATCACTCCACCCAGGTATTCTCCTTTTGCCGAAATTGCATCAAACGTGATCGCGGTCCCGAAATCCACCACGATGCATGGCCCGCCGTATTTGTGGAATGCCGCTACTCCGTTCACGATGCGGTCCGCTCCGACCTCCATCGGGTTATCCACCAGTACAGCCATTCCAGTCTTCACGCCCGGCTCGACGAACATCGCCTTCTGCTCGAAGTACAACTTCGACATTTCTGCCAGGGTCCAGTTCATCGGAGGCACCACGGAGCTGATGATTACCCCACGCACTTCGCGCGGCTCCAGGCCCTTCAGTGTAAAAAGATTGCGTGTCAAGACGCCGTATTCGTCCACGGTCTGCAACCGCGCCGTGGTGAGCCGCCAGTTAGCGATCAACTCTTCGCCGCGGAATACGCCTAGCACGGTATTAGTGTTGCCTACATCGATGGTCAGCAGCATAGGGTTAGATCGTCTCTATTTTACTTCACTGACGTCGCCCGCGAGAATCGTGACCACCTTGCCGTCTTCGCGGTTCACTTGCAGCAACCCTTCGGGCCCCAATCCTGCCGTAATTCCCACAAACGTCTCTCCGCCGTTGGTAACGCGCACTTTTTTCCCGCGCGCATACGACGAAACCTGCGTGAATCGATCGACAACCGATTTTGCTCCTTCGCGTAGGAACCGGTTGTAGTCCGTCTCAAATTCACCCAGCAGCCTGGCCAGCAACTCCAGTCGCGACTCGCTTTTACCCGTCTCGGCGCGGAGGGAAGTCGCGATGCCGCTCAGTTCGCCCGGAAATTTCTCCTGATTTACGTTGATCCCGATTCCCACAATCACGAAGCGCACCATCGTTGTTTCCGCATGCATCTCCGTCAGAATCCCGCCCAATTTTTTCCCGTTGAGCATCAGATCATTTGGCCACTTCACGTCAACGTTGAGTCCGGTCAACGATTGCACCGCCGAGTGCGCCGAAAGCCCGGCCATCATCGTCAGCAACGGCGCCTGCACCGGCGAGATTCTCGGCCGCAACAACAGCGTCAAATAAATTCCCGTCGCGCGCTCGGAGTGCCAACTCCGTCCTGCACGTCCTCGTCCGGCCGTCTGCTCTTCTGCCAGAACTACAGCACCCTCCGCTTCGCCCGCGTAGCCGAGTTCCATTGCCACGCGATTCGTCGAATCGGTTCGAAAGAAATGATGAATCCGCTTTGCAAAAAGGCTTCCTCTGATCTGCTGCCGCAGCAAGTCCGGAGTCAAAATATCCGGCACCCGTTCCAGAAAATATCCGGTATTTGGTTTTCCCTTCAGGCGAACGCCAACTTCGCGCAATCGCTCCACCCAACGCCACACCGTCGAGCGCGAGACACCGATTTCCGACGCGATGCGCGTTCCGCTGATTGCTATCGTCGCGTTGTTCGCAAACAGCGTGAGCAACGAAGCTAGCCGGCGGTCGGTTGTTCCGGGAAGGGAAGTATTCGCCATGTACGCAGCGCGTAGCTTACTTGTCCTCGATGCTGTCCACAAGCAAGCTAAGGTTCGCGGCAGGAGCCGAATGTGTGAGGGTGCCCGAGGAAAGAAAGTCGGCCCCGGTTTCCGCATACGCCCGCACATTGTCCAGCGTAATCCCGCCGGAAATCTCGACCACACATTCCGGCCGCAGACTTCGGGCCAGCGCTACGCAGGATTTCGCCTCGTCCGGAGTCATGTTGTCGAGCAACACGGACTCAGCGCCCGCTGCGAGTGCTTCGCGCAACTCGCGCTCATCACGCACTTCAATTTGTATCGGCAGCACGGTGTCCGACGCCCGCGACGGTACTGCCTCCTCATACGCAGTGA
Source organism: uncultured Acidobacteriota bacterium (assembly GCA_963781385.1). GTDB lineage: Bacteria > Acidobacteriota > Terriglobia > Acidiferrales > UBA7541 > Acidiferrum. Next base: position 1,094,326 of record CAWAFN010000003.1, read on the forward strand.
GCGCAACGGGCTTTGCATGTAGTGCCGCGTAAGAGTGGGCCTGGTCGAGCGCTTGCGTAACGCCGCCGGCCAGCGCGATGTGATTTTCTTTCAGCAGGATGGCGTCGTAGAGCCCGATTCTGTGATTCGTCCCACCGCCGGTCTTCACAGCGTACTTTTCCAGCAGCCGCAACCCGGGCGTAGTTTTTCGCGTGTCGCGAACCCTTGCGCGCGTTCCGGCAATCCTTTCCGTAAAGTGCCGCACCATCGTCGCGATTCCGCAGAGCCGCCCTAGAAAGTTCAGCGCCGTGCGCTCGCCAGTCAAAATCGCGCGAGCCTTACCGTCCAGATGAAGCAACACGTCGCCTCTATGAACGAACGAGCCATCCACGGCCCGCAATTCAATCCGCATCTCCGGATCAAGTTCGCGAAAGACCCGCTCCGCCATCGGCAGCCCCGCGCAAACCAGGTCTTCGCGCGCTACAATTCGCGCCTTTCCGGTTGCCCGTGCGGGAATCGTCGCAAGCGCCGTCGCATCGCCCGCACCGATATCTTCTTCAAGTGCCGTCTGCACCAATCGCTGCACATATTCAGATTCCCAGTTCATCGACTTGCCGCGCACGTGCGCATCGTTCATTCACCTCGCAGTTCCCAGTTCGCTTAGCCGTTCTGTCGTCTTGCGTAACTCCACCCGTCTTTCTGCCAACGTCGCCACGAGCCCTTGAATGATCTTTTCAGGCGCGCGGCTCCGAAACGTCTCATCGCCAAGTTGCCTTTCCTTCGACGCGATGTCTTTCGTTAGTCGTTCGAGTTCTTTTTTCAAGCGCAGCAACTCCGCCGCAACGTCAACCGTCTCGGCCACGCTCGCGATACGAACGTCGAACAGGGAAGTCGACCTCAATTGTCCGCCGGTTTGCGCCAACTTTTCGGAAGTCACTTTCAGTTCGGTCAGCAGCGCCATTCGTTGAATGCCGTCCAAGTTTGCTTCTACAGTCTTCCGTGCGCGCTCGTCCGAACTAGAAAACTCCGCAGAAAGTCTCTTCTTCGGATCGAGCTTCATGTCGGCGCGAATCGTCCGCACCGCGGCAACGACTTCCTGCACTAGCGCGAACTCCGCCTGCGCGTCCGCGTTCCGCCACTCAACCCGCGCTTCCGGATACCGCTCCAGTGCAATCGATTTTGCTCCGGCCCGCTGTGGTAACTGATGCCAAAGCTCTTCGGTGATGAACGGCATCACCGGATGCAACAACCTGAGCGCCGCATCAAACGCCGCGAACAAATTCTTCCACGCAACTGTCGCCCGTCCTCGGTCGCCGCTGGTCAATTCCGGCTTTACCCACTCGATGTACCAGTCGCAAAAATCGTTCCAGAAAAATTGATAGATACTCTGCACCGCTTCGTGGAATCGCTGCGTTTCGAAGGCATCTTTCACTACGTGCAAAGTTTCCGTCAGTCGCCCGAACAGCCAGGCATCAATCAGCGGAACGGTTGCACCGAACGCGTACGGTGCCTTCTCGCGAATTTCCGGCGCCGCCAGCTCGTCCAGCTTCGCCCCGGCTTCTTCGAACTTGTCCAGGTTCATGAACAGGAATCGCGACGCGTTCCAGATCTTGTTCGCGAATGCCCGCGCGCCCAGCAGTCGGTCGTCCGACACCACAATGTCCGTACCTGGAGCCGCCATGGACGTCAGACAGAATCGCATCGCGTCCGTTCCGTACTTCTCATTCAAGGCAACTGGATCCAGCCCCGTGCCTTTCGACTTCGACATCTTCTCGCCGCTCGCGGTTCGAACCAGCGAGTGCAGGTACACCGCGTGAAAGGGAACTTTCCCGGTAAAATGGATTCCCATCATGATCATGCGTGCGACCCAGAAAAACAAAATGTCGTACGCCGTGATGAGCAGCGAAGTCGGGTAATACGTCTTGAAGTCGGCGGACTCTTTCGGCCAGCCCATCGTCGAAAACGGCCAAAGCGCCGAGCTAAACCAGGTATCCAGCACATCCTCGTCTTGCTTTAATTCCGCCGAGCCGCACTTCGCGCATTTCGTCGGCGTCTCGCGCGCAACCGTAACTTCGCCGCATTGCCCGCAGTGCCATGCCGGAATCCGGTGTCCCCACCAAAGTTGCCGTGAAATCACCCAGTCTCGGATATCCCGCATCCAGTTGAAGAATTCCGTCCGCCGATTTTCCGGCACCATCGTGATTTCGCCGCGTTCCACCGCGCCGACCGCCGCGTCCGCCAGCGACCGCATCTTGCAGAACCACTGCAGCATCGCGCGGGGTTCCACCACCGTCCGGCTGCGCTCGCACAATCCGACTGACAGCTTGTGATCCGTAATCTTGTCGATCAGCCCAAGCGCTTCCAAATCTTCGACAATTTTCTTTCGCGCAACGAACCGGTCCAGGCCCGCGTACACTCCGCCGTTCGCATTGATCTTTCCGTCGTCCGTCATCACGTCGATTTCGCGCAGCTTGTGTCGACGGCCAGCCTCGAAGTCATTCGGATCGTGCGCGGGCGTGATCTTCACAGCTCCCGTTCCGAACTCGCGGTCCACCATGGTGTCCGCAATCACGGGAATTTCCCGATTCATCAGCGGCAATATGAGCATTTTCCCGATCAAATGTTGATAGCGCTCATCTTCCGGGTGAACTGCCACCGCCGTATCGCCCAGCATGGTTTCCGGCCGGGTCGTGGCCACCACAACAAACTCCGATGACTTGCCCGCCACCGGATATTTGATGTGCCACAGGTGTCCATTCCGTTCCTCGTGCAGCACTTCCAGATCGCTCAGTGCCGTCAAGCAAACGGGGCACCAGTTGATCAAATAATGTTGCCGGTAGATCAATCCTTCTTCATACAGCCGCACGAAAACTTCGCGCACCGTCTTGGACAATTCCGGCGACAACGTGAACTGCTCGCGCGACCAGTCGCAGCTTTCGCCGATCTGTTTCATCTGCGCGGTAATCTTTCCGCCGCTTTCCGCCTTCCATTCCCAAACTTTTTTCTCAAACTCTTCGCGTCCCAGCTTGCGGTAATCGATCCCCTCATCCGCCAGCTTTTTCACCACCACGCGCTGCGTCGAAATTCCCGCGTGGTCTGTTCCCGGCAGGTACAACGTATTGAACCCGCGCATCCGGTGCCAGCGCGTCAAAATATCGATTTCCGTATGGTTCAACATGTGGCCGATGTGCAACGAGCCGGTCACGTTGGGAGGTGGGATGACAATCGAAAACACCGGCCCGGGAGCTTTTGCGTCCGCGCGAAACAAATTACCCCTTACCCAAAATTCCGCCCACTTCGATTCAATCTGCTGTGGGTCGTAGGCCTTCGCGATCTCCCGAGGCATTCTGAAAGTCTCTCCTGAACGGTATGCGGATTTCGCCGCGTGCGGCGCAATCCTTGACTATAAGGGCTGCAAAGCGGCGTCGTCAACGCGACCAAATCGCGCCGCGAAATTCTTTTGAATTGTAGGTGAACAGTGTGAAAGGGAACTACTTCTTCTGAAGCTCTTCCTTGACCATCGCTTCGACGACCGGCTTCAGGATCTCGCGCGTAACCGCTTGAAGCACTTCCGGATTCAGTTTCGCTAGAATCTTCGCGACGACTTCGTCCATGTTCGGGGGCGCCGTGGGGGTTTCCGCAACCGCCGACTTCGCTGCCGATTCCAGCGCTTCGATGGTTGAAGGCGCTTCTTCTGAGATTACCTGAGCGGTCTCTTCGTGAAGAATCTCTTGAGTTTCGGACGAAAGCAGTGACTCAACCGCTTGCGCGGCCTCTGGTGTTGTCACGACGTCTTCGGCGGTTTTCAAGTGCTCGGCAATTTCCGACGTCGACTCGCTCGCCGCTAGCACTTCCGAATTCGCATGAGTCTCGGTAACTCCTGGCGGTTCGGCCACTGCGGCTTGCGTTGCCACTCCGTTGTCCCAGGTCGAATTGAGCTGGCTGGCCCTCTGAATCTCTGCTTCCCACGGACTGACTGCGCCGGCCATCCAGGAATTTGCGAACGGCGTCGCTTCTGGCTTCGTTTCAGAAACCGGGGCTAGGTGTTGCGGCATCGGAGGTGGCGGCGGAGGAGGTGGCGCAAATTTCTCTTCTTCGACTATGGGCGCAAGATACTGCTCGACGGTTTCCGTTTTCTCCGGCAACACTTCTTGAATCGCTTTTGTCCAATCCGCCTGCGTCCGTGAAGGGAGCGAAGCCACGATCGATTCTTGCTTGCGCGCCAGCGCTGCCGCTTCTTCTTCTGTGATCGATAGCGCGTCCTTCTCGATCGAAGGCGCCCAGTCCTCGGAATTCTCCGTCTGCTTTTTCTCGCTGCCAATCTCGGCGAAGGCCGCTTCTCGCCAGTCGGTCTTACCTGCGGGAGCTTCCGCAACCGCGTCGTCCATCGAACTCACTCGCCAGCTTGTAGTGCTCGATTCTTCTTCTTCAACCTCTTCTTCTTCCTCTTCCGTACTTCCCCAATTTCTCTCCGCCGCAATGGATGCATTCGGAGACACCGCGAATACCGCATCGTCGTCGATCGCAGGCGAGTCCGTCAGATTGCCGAACGGCTGGGTATTCGATTCAAAAGTCATTGGGGCAGGGCGCGTAGAGAAACTCGACGCCGCCGGAAGCTCTTCTTCAGGTTCGGACACGTAAGACGGCGGTGGCGCCGCGATCTTCGGCATTGACGGCATCGGTGGCGGTTCGACCTTCGGTGCGGGAGGCGGTTCCTTCGTTAACGAAACCCCCGCTCGCTGTAGAGCCGATTTCACCATGGAAATCAGCGGATCGGGCGGAACAAACGGCTTCTTCAGAACTCCGTCCGCGCCCACCCGCTGTGCTTCTTGTTCATCCAGCGGATCAAACGCTCCGACCAACAAAATCACCGGAATGTGCTTCAGCGCCTCGTCGTCTTTCACGTACTTGCAAACTTCGTAGCCATTTCGCACCGGCATGAATACGTCGGCCAGCACCAGATCGGGTTTGATATCGGAAATTTTGCGCACGGCGGCTTCGCCGTTGCCCACGGCGACCACATCGATGCCCTGATCTTTCAGGGCAAGCCCCACCATTTTTTGGATGTTGCTGTTGTCGTCCGCAACCAGGATTTTTGCCACCGAACTTCCTCCGATGCACACGCGCACACGAGGCACCGCCACTGCAGTCAGTGCGGCCTCACTCGGTTATTGGAGCATTGGGGGGCGGAACGCGTCAACGCAAACTGCCCAAACGTGTGTCGGAAGGGAACACGTCCACTTGGACACGCCTATCGTGCCACATATCGCTTCGAATCAGCTAAATCTATCGGAAATTACCAGGGAATGACTTTCTTGATCCCCTTCTTTTTCTTGCTGGTGGACTCTTTTACCGGCGTCGCGTTCGGGTCCGCTGGCTTCGCATTAGGATCGGCGTTGGTGGCTGGCGTTGTGCCGTCAGTGGAGGTACCAGCAACAGGAGTGGCAGTCCCATCCGCGTTTGCCGCAGGCGGAGGAGGCGCGTCAGTGGCGGGTGTCGCATTAGGATCGGGCGTAGTCGTCGTGCTAGTGTCTCCGGCTTCCACTGTTGAACCACCAGCCGCTCCGGTTCCTGGAGTCGCGACATCCACCACGGCCGTGTTCCCGGTGCCACTTGCGCTCCCAAGACTAATCGATGACTTTGCTCCGCCGCCCAGTACATCTGCTACCGACGTGGTATCCGTGTCCTGTTCCATCGTCGGCGTCCCACTTTGCGCTGCTACGACCTTTTCATGGTTCGGTCCGGTGCGAATCATCGCCATTGGCTTCGTGAGAGGGCCTTCTTTCGGTCGTGGTGCGCTTGCTTCCGCCTGCATCCAGGCCAGTGCCTTTGGATCGGCCTGTGGAACTGGCACTCCAAACGCCACCAGCTTGGCTTTGGCGTCCCCAACCAGTGGTGACAATGGATAGGACTTCACAATCTTTGCGTAATAGACCGAGGCGATTTCCTTCTTCTCGCTCTTCTCGAAAATATCGCCCAGCATCCAAAGCGTCTCGTCAGACCTGCTGTAGAGCGGGTACCGCTTCACCACCGACAGCAACCGTCCCGCAGCTGCACGTCTGTCGCCTTTTGTGTAGTAGTAGGAGCCGATCCGGAATTCGCCTTCCGCTAGCACTTCCTGCACGATGCGCAAGTGTTGCTCGGCCTTCGGAACCAGCGGATCCTTCGGATACTTCATCATAAACGTCTGAAACTCTTCTTCCGCGGCCCTTGCTTCCGTCTTGTCGCGGTCTGGTTTTTGCATTTCCTTGAAGTGCGTCATCGCCACCTGAACCTGTGCGTACGATGCCTCCGGCAGGAACGGGAAAAACACGATGAAGTCTTTGTAGCCGGCAATGGCTTGCGTCAGATTTGCCGTGCCGCCTTCCTTGTAATAGGAATCCGCAATCGCCAGTTTTGCTTTGGCTAGGTACTCGCTGTCCGGGTAGGTATTGATCAGGGTCTGCAAATTCAGCCGGCCAACTTCGTGGCGGCCTTTCTTGATGTCCACTTGCGCCCGGTCGTAGAGCAGCTTATCCGGAGCCGCCGATGTATCCGACGAAGCGGTCGCATCTTTCTTTTTCTTCCACGGAAGAATGCTGCCCTTGTCTTGCTTGGCTTCCTTCTTTGAGTCGCCACTCGTACTGAGAGTCGCTTGTGTGCTTGCGGGAGGGGGAGTGGTTGTCTGTCCGGAGCTTTGGGCTCCGGCCGAGACACCGGTCGCAAATATCGAGAATCCTGCGAGTGTAAGCAAAGTACGGCGCAAACGTCACCTCACTGGCTAAAAGTTGTTACGTTGTGCGGCTATCGGACCGGACTTTCTCGATAGCTAGGCGTTTCATCGAGTTCTTGTAAACTCGCCGCATTCAACTTTTATTATAACCTGAACCAAAGGACAGGGTCACTCAATCTTGCCCATTCGGTCAGGCTGCCCCACCTACCTGAGACTCCGCTTTTCGCTAGGGGGTTGCTCGCGACAATTTGATTGCAACATGAAAAGTTCGACCGTCTGCCCGTGAGCCGGTGTCTGCTGTTACGAAAGCCTTGTCGTGTCGCCACAGCCGAAAACTTTTTTAATGTTTTGTAACAACATTCCATGCGTTTCTTCGTAACATACCAATTGCTGACTCGGGAGATTCAGCCCATCTCCATGGACAAACGTAAATTTCTCTTCGTTTCGATCTCAGGCCTCATCGGTGACATCGCCTGGGAAGTCCAAAAAGAAGGCCACGATGTTCGTTACTTCATCGAAGCCGAAGGCGAACGCGACATCGCTGACGGTTTTGTTCCGAAATCAAAAGATTGGGAGCGCGATGCAAAGTGGGCCGACATCGTCGTCTTTGACGATACGCTAGGCCAGGGCGGCAAAGCGCAAGCCCTTCGTGCCACAGGCAAGCCCGTCATCGGCGGCTCGCCCTACACCGATCGCCTGGAAGACGATCGCTCCTTCGGCCAGGAAGAACTCAAAAACGCCGGCGTAAACATCATCCCTTACGAAGATTTCGATTCCTTCGATCCCGCGATCGAATTCGTCAAGAAAAATCCCGATCGCTACGTCATCAAGCCCAGCGGGGAAGCGCAAAACGTAAAACGCCGTCTCTTCGTTGGCGAAGAAGAAGACGGCGACGATGTCGTCCGCATGCTCGAAGCTTACAAAAAAGCCTTCGCCGACGAAATCAAAGTCTTCCAGCTGCAGCGCCGCGTAACCGGAGTCGAAGTCGCCGTCGGCGCATTCTTCAACGGAAAAAATTTCATCACGCCGGTAAACATAAACTTCGAACACAAAAAACTTTTTCCCGGCAACATCGGTCCTCCCACCGGTGAAATGGGCACCTCGATGTTCTGGAGCGAGCCCAATCGCCTATTCACGCAAACGCTATTGAAGATGGAGTCGAAGCTCGCCGAAGAAAAATACACCGGCTACATCGACCTGAATTGCATTGTCAACAACAACGGCATCTACCCGCTCGAGTTCACTTCGCGTTTCGGCTATCCAACCATCAGCATTCAGCAGGAAGGAATGCTCACGCCGATCAGCGAACTTTTCTGGGAACTTGCCAACGGTCTCGAGCCCAAATGGCGCACCCGCACTGGTTTTCAGATCGGCGTTCGCATCGTCGTTCCACCGTTTCCGTTTGACGACGACGCAACTTTCGAGTCCTTCTCGAAAAACGGCGCAATTGTTTTCAAGAAGCCAACTCAGGAAGGTATTCACATCGAGGACGTCAAGCAGCTCAACGGCCAGTGGCTCATCGCGGGCACTTCCGGCGTCGTCCTGATCGTCGTAGGCACCGGCACCACCATGAAACAAGCCCAGGCCCAGGTATATTTCCGCATCAAAAACATTCTGATCCCCAACATGTACTATCGCACCGACATCGGCGACCGCTGGGTCGAAGACTCAGACAAACTCCATAACTGGGGCTATTTGCGCTGACTGATTTTGCCTACTACGGTTCTCGACTCGAGCGCATTTCTCTATTCTGCGTAGTGGCGGGGCTTCAGACCCTTGCAGTCGACTCTGTCTTGCGTTGTAGCGCCGACCTTTGCCGTGCCCTCTGCGCTCCGACCTCAGGGTACTCTGCGTAACTCTCGTTGTTGAATTTTCTCTCTTGGCCAATCTTTTCTGTAACCTCTGTGACTCTGCGGTAGATTTTTCCGCGTCCTTTGCAGCGACACGCCCACCCTAGTGCATTCCCCAAATCACCAACCCCGCCACCGCTCCCACCGCCACCACCGCCGCATAAATCTTTCCCGCTACTTTCCAGGAGATCGTCTCTCCCACCACGCTGAACGAGTACACGCTATAAATTCCCAACGTACACAGCAGCGTCACGGCGTAGGGAAGTGGCACTCCTTTGCTCCAGGCCAAATACGCAATCACTACGTCAAACGCCATCGGCACCGGCAAAAACGCGCCAATCAACGCTACCGCCAAAATCCCCAGCACAGTCACATTCCCGGTCAACGCCGCTTGTGGCAGCGCCTCCGCCACCAGCGCTCCCACCACCGCCGCCAGCAACATCAGCGGCAATCCCACCTTGATCACGTACCAAAAACTTTTGAAATAACTCTTCATGCTCCCAACGATCGCTTCACCCCAGCTCTCATTGGCCGGCACTTCAATCGCGCACGCCGCCGCGCTCAACGACTTCTCCCCAACCCCCAACAGCGGCGCCACCACAAAAATCATCACTGCCACCGTCGCCAGTTTCAGCAATCCCACCTGCACGGGAAATAGCGTAAACGTCATCGCCAGCACCACCACATTCAGCGTCGGCGAACTGAACATCGCCGCCAGCACCGACTCCGTACTCAATCCCGACGCATAAAACGCTCGCCCGATCGGCGCCACGCAATTCGCGCAAACTCCCAGCGGCATTCCCGCCGCTGCTCCGATCAATGCATTCGCTCCCGCCCAACGCGTCCGCCGCCAGCTCACCGTCCCCAAAAACGTCAACGCCGCAGCCGCAAAGAAAAATCCAAACGTCATTCCCACCCGATTGGTGTTCAGCCAATTGATGCCCGTCATCCAGACGCGCGTGGCCAGCGGCATCGCGTGATCTACCGCATAAACTTTGTCGAAGCTCAGCGTCCCCGCCACTTTGATCCCGGTCCCCGCGCGATACTTCTTCAGCAGCGATGGATACCGCGAGTCCACCCAAAAAAAGCTCGCTATCCCCATCATCAACAAGATCGCGATCGCTCGCCGCTTCCAAGTACCCACCCGCTCCATCGGCAATTCCGCGCCTCGATTCGGCAAAGGCAATCCCACCGCATTAAGATCCCCAGCTCCAAGATTCGTGCTCACCGTGGCCACATTCCCTCCAAACTCACTTGTCTTCATCTGTGAGGACCAAATAGGTTGGAGAAATCTATTCCGGCAGCTTCTTGCGGGACATAGTAGAAAACCACTACTCGGATCGCCGGGTTTGCACTTGTAGCTCCCGCCTTCCGAGGCGGGCATCTTGGCTTTGGGTATTGCCGGGGGCTTTATCAGTGACTCTGTGGCAAATCCTCCTTTTTCTTACTTCGCAAAATACCCCGTTTTCGCGCGAATCTTCACTCCATCTGTTTTCGCGCGAATCGTTATTTTGCGAAATCCCTCATCCTTCATCGCGTCTTTCGGGTAATACCCTACATAATAAGAGGTCCTCAACTCCTCCGCGATTCGTGCAAAATACTCTTTCGGCTTCATCTCCGTGGCATCAAAACTCGACCCGCCCGTCTCTTTCGCCACGCGGTCCATCACCCGTATCCCGTACTTGTTCCTCGCCGACAACTCTCCATGTTTCATCGGCTGCGTGTACCGGATGGTGTACACCATCACGTTCGCTCGTTGCGCCTCTTCAATCGCCGTCATCTCGTCATGCGAACTTGAATTGTCTTCCCCGTCGCTGAAAACCAGCAGCGCTCGCCGCCCATTCTCGTTCTCCATCTTTTCCCGCACCGAAAAATAAATCGAATCGTAGAATGCCGTCCCGCTCTCCCGGTACTCGATGTCTCCAATCTCGGGAAAACGCTCCGAATGCTTTTCATAAACCTTTAAGTTCGAGACAAAATCCTTACCATTTCCAGAATAATCATTAACTAAACGGAGGTGATTCCCAAACCCTAGCAAAAACACCTTGTCCTTCGGCCCCAATACACTCTTCAAAAAAATCTCCAGATCCTTCTCATGTTCCCGGTAGAACTTTTCCTGGCTAGGACTTCCATCAATAATCAACCCCAGCGTCAACGGCTCGTCCACGCTCTTCGCAAAGTGCGCAATCGTCTGCAGCTTCCCGTCTTCCAGCACTTCCACATCGTCCTTGGTCAGGTTTTCCACCAACTCCCCTCGCCCATCCCTCGCCGTGAACGACACCCCCACCAAGTTCACGGTAGTCTTGATTGCCGGCGCTTCCTGCCCAGCAGGTACTTGTCCACTCCCCGCCTGCGCTGCGCAGAGCCAAATCGCCGCCAACCAACAAGTAGAGAACTGCCGGATTCGATTGATGTCATTCGCCAGGCTCATAGACACACGCTCCGCTGCACTACTGTACGCACGATGCACTGAATCTGTTCCGACCTTCTAACGACAAAAGTAACGCCGCTCGACCAGTAGCCGTGCGGCGTCTCCTATCCTCGCGATCGCCTGTCTCCTACTGTTTCGGCAGTTGCAGTAACAGCCCGCTGCCGTTGCCTGACGACTCGACCGTCGGCAATTGACCATTCCACTTTTCGATTAGCGCCTTCTGGTTCTCCAGCTTCCGAAGTTCCAGCATCTGCGGCGTAAGCGATGCCAAACGTATCCGGTTCGACTCCGCTTCGCCTTTCGCGCGATTGATTGCCGACTGCGCGTCGCCTTCCGCCTCCGCGATTTTCTTCGCGGCTTCGGCCTGTGTCATCGCCAATTCATTCCGCGCACGCTCCGCCTCCTGAATCGCTCGCGCCTTCGCGGTAATCGACGTCGCAATTACTTCTGGCACGCGCGGCGCTCCGATAAATCCAAATTGTTGTATCCCGACTCCTACCGGAGACACTTTCGTCTGGATCAAATCTTGTACCTTCGTCAGGAACTCTGCCTTGCGCACTCCATAGATATCTTCCACTGTGTAAGTGGACGCTACCTCGTTCAGCGAATTCCGCACGATATCGCGCAAAATCCCGTGTGTGAATTTCTCCAGCTCGTTTACGCGGTACTTCACATAAAAGTCTGGCACTTTCCCCGGCTCAATCGCGTACGACAACGACACGTCCGCGTAGATATTCATCCCTTCTTTGGTGTTAAAACTCATCTCTTCGTTCATCGCTCGGCCTTCCGCCGTATCGCGCGTCCATTTCACCGTCTGCACGTACGTCGGAAATTCGATGATCTGCGTCCGCAACGGGCTATAGAAGACCCAACCCGTACGAATCGGAATGTCGGCAGCTCCTCTTTGCGAACCCGCCAGGTTGATCTCCACGCCTTCATATCCCGCTTCGATTCGCGTAATCTTGACTACCGAGTCGAAGAAGAACATCCCCAAAAACAGCACCGCTAGTCCGATCGCTCCCCACTTCAGCAACGGAAACAACCCGCGCCCGCGCAGAGAGTTCAACCACGAACCGTCATCATCACTTCCATTCCCACTTCCGAACACCGTCTTCATATACCCTCCTCATCTCCGTATCACCGCAAACTCGTTCACCTGTTCTTCGCGAGCTAACTGTCGGTCCCGGTCTCGAAGCATTTTCCGCGCGTAATGCGGCGACGGCGTTGCAGCGTCGGGTGCCGGCGCTACTTCGAGCCCGCAATAAGAACGACCGGCTCCCGCACTGGAGGGATGTCCGGCATCTTTCTGCTCTACCTCCGCCGCCAAATTCCCCAAACTGCCAACGGCAGTACGATCAACAATCCCGCGATCACCGCCAACCCCGAATACAACTTCAGATTGCTCGGCTGGTTCATCATTGCCATTGCCCACACCAATACTGCGTAGGCTGTCACCACGCATCCTGCCGTCAGCACACTTTGGCCGTATTTGTTCATCGCTTCTCCCCGCGTGTTTCAGTTGCTGCAAACCCATTCGTCGGGCTCGCGAATCCCTTGATTTGCTTCGGGATTTACTCCAGCGCGCCGGCCTGTGCACGCACCTCTTCGTCCGGCCCGTTCGAGCGCTTGATTCTCTTTGCTGTTCAGGGACTTCCAACTACTTGGCGTGACCGGATCCCGTCCAGATCTGCCGATCCAGAGGAGTTGCTCTAACCCGGTACTATTGCGGACACTTCAAACTGGAGGACGTTGCCCATGCTTCAGCCTACCAATGGCTAAATTATAAACCCGTTCCCGAGCCCTCGGAGCGGGCGGCAGGGAACAGCCCTGTTTCCCTCAACTTAACTGCCAGTCCTAGTTCTTGACACTACGTTTTTGCCCATTTTCCCAATGTTCTTCGAGGACAGTTTGACGTTCTTCGACGCTGAAAGGCAAATCTCGATTACGCTAGATTTTGCACACCCATCCACAGATATGCACAGCTTTCTCTGACGATTCTGATTGACGCTTTTTTCTTACGGGAATATTGTGCTCCCAGATTGAACCGGGAAAGCTTCAGAACTTTGGGAGCAGGTTCTGTCGGGTGCGAGCTTCATCGGTTGCAAGCGGAGAAATCGGCGTGCAACACCGGTGAGTTCGTCGTGAAAACGAGCGAGCTTTACTTGAAGACCGGCGTGAAAACGCTCGGAGGACAAGAACAGGCGCGCAACTTCGATAAGCCTGCCGATAAAAACGGTTTCGATTCTGTAGGCGACGCAAACTTAACTGTAAGCGGCGCCTTGAATTAGAACTGCAAAGCTCCAAGCCCGATCGCAGCTCCTGAGTCAGTGCCGCCAGCCGCAAGGCAGGCAGCCAGCGCAGGATTCGAAACGGCTGCAACAAACTTGACGGCTCAGTTCAGACGGGGCAGTCCGCTAAATACGGACTGTCCCTTCGTTTTTTTTCAGTTCACTCGCGCACTACCGCCTGTATCCAAATCTGTCTTGGCATCCCTTGCAAGTAACCCTGATATTCGCTAAATCCGTAAAGGAAGCGCCTGCCGCAACCGACCAATCGAGTAGTTGTTGAAGAAACTCGCCGCCGCCGGACGCATCGTGCAGCCCGCAGTAGTCTTTGATTTCTTCCATGCAGTGATTTGATGCTTCTAAATTTCCCTGTTCGATATGCGCTCTTTCGACCCCCTACTTTGCGTGCTCTCGAACCTCAATGACTCTGTGTCTCTGTGCGCCCCGCAATTCCAATCATTGCCGCATCTCCGGCCAACGCATGTCCCAGTCGCAAAGCGGCAAGCCATTCATTCGTCTACACTTCCTCGGCGACGATTCTGATTGCAAGATTTTTCAGGAACAAAATGGAAGGAATGAACTGCGCGACAACTTCTCAGATTTCGACTTACTCCGCCACCGTCAACTCCACTTCATTCGTCGCCACCAACTTCGCCCCGGCCGCCGGCGTCTGGTCAATCACCGCGCCATGCGGCCACTGCGGAGCACTCAGCGTGTTCAGTTTCCGTTTGATCGATGCCGCTTCCAACCGCCTCACCGCGTCCGCCATGCTCATTCCCACCAGGTGCGGCATCACGTACGATTCCTCTCTCGCTCCCGCCGACACCAGCACATCCACGCGCGGCGAAGCTCCCCCCGCTCCGGCCTTCGGATTCTGCACCACCACCGTATCAGCGCTCACATCCGGCAGCGTCAAATTCGAGACTTCGCCCACCTGCAAACCCGCGCGCAACAATTCAATTCGCGAAACGCGCAGGGAATTTCCTTCTAGCGACGGAATCTGCAGTTGCCGCTGCCCCAGGCTCAACACCACGTGCGCCTGCTGCGAAACTTTCATCATCAATCCCGGCGAAGGGCTCTGCCGCACCACCGTATTAATCGGCTGCTCGCTGTACACTCGATCCGCGATTCCCAACAACAATCCGCGCGAACGTAACTCGCTCCCCGCTTCGCTCACATTTTTTCCCACCAGGTTCGGCATACTCACTTCGCGCCCGTGAATCGCAATCCGCATCGCAGTAATGGCACTCAAAAACGCCGCCGACGCCAGTATGAATACCAGCAGCAGCATCCTCAGCATCCACTCTAGCCTCTCTCTGAAAGTCATAGGCAATTGAAGAACCGTCGAATTATGCGAATTCCGCTCACCGCAGGTAGTCTAAGCCCTGTGCTGCCTGTCACGCCGCGCGATTTCTATCCGCGGTTCCGGACAAACATTATCTCGACAAATCGCGCTCGTCGCGTCTCGCGCTGATTCATCGCTTTGCACACGCTCGAATCGCGCCTATTTCTTCCCAATCGCCGGCGCCGGATACTCCGGCAACTTGTCCTTACTCTGGTCCGCGCGCTTCACCTGCAATTCATCGAACAGCAGGGAAGGAGCAATCACCGTGGACGGAAACCCGCCTGCCCGGTTGTTCACCAGCGGATCGTTTCCCGCTGCGCTCAAATCGCTGCGCAGCGCGCGCAAATCCAGTTCGCTGAACACCGCCCCGCGAACCAATTCTTCATGCCCGTCTTTCGCATACACACGGTAGAGCAAACGCGGCGCAGTCCCCGCCATCGTCTCGATGCGGTACCCGTATGGCTGCCCGCGGTCCGTGACCAGTTGCTGCACGCGCTTCCGCAACGCTTCCGGAGTCTGCGCTTCGGAACTCTTCACCAGCAGAACTCCCAGCCCCGGTACCGGTGGCGCGGCCGGCGATGCGCGTCCATGTCCGTTCGACAACGAAAAATCGCGAATGGGTGTTCTGCCCAGCAAATAATTTGTCAGCACACCCTTCGTAATCACATCGACCGCTTGCGCTTTCACGCCTTCGCTGTCGATTTCATACGATCCGGTCAAGCTTTTTCCGCCGAACGCTTTCATCGTCGGATCGTCTACAATGTCGATAAAGGTCGGAAGCACCCGCGATTTATAACTGGTTGCAAACGCTCCCGTCGTGCGGTTCGGAGCGCCTAGCTGCGGCTTCCGCCCCAATATGTTGTTTCCGATCAGCGCCGCCACCACATCGTCGGCCGCATCGGGAGAAAACAGAATCGGCCCGCGATATTCTTCCTCGACGATCGGCGCCTCGCGCAACGCTTGCAAAGTGTCCAGCGCATCCTTGGTGTCTTTCAAAAGTTTTTCTCGCGTCGGCAACTCTTCCAACTTGGCTACAGTCCATGCCGGAGTGCGGCCCAAGCGCATTCCATCCGCCGCTTGCGTCGACGCGCTCACTTGCACCGTGTACACCGATTTCCCATTGCGGGTGACGGTGCCCTCGCTGTTCAGAAAATAATCGTTGATCACCGTGAACCGCGCCGAAGCCGAAACCGACTGAATATCCGGATAGTCGCGGAAAAGATTCGTCGCCGCCTCCAGATTTTTCTTCCAACCTTCGCCGTCAATTTTCATCGAAAGTGCGGGTCGAACGGATTGCACCGGAGTCGCTTTCGCGAAATCATCCACCGGTTTTTCTTCCGCCGTGAATTGTTTCAGAATCGATTGTTTCTGCGTGAGCGCTTCGCTCGCGTTTTTGTACGCCTCGTCGGTGGCCAGCCAAATCTGGTGGCGCAGTGCGATGGGATCGTCGTCCAGCGGCAAAAGCGCGTTTCCGCCCATGCCCTGGCCAAAGTAGCTGTCCTGCTTGTAGTCGCCCAGTCGGACTACGACGCGGAGAATGCGGACGTGGGCTTTCTGATCCTCGCGAGTGGCGCCGAAAGCGGCCTCAGTAATGAAATCTTCGATGTCGCTGACGCGATATTCGATGTAGTACGGAGTCGCCAACTGAACCATTTTCAATTGATTTTTGGAGCGTTCGAGTTCGGTCATCAACGCGTCGAGAATCGGATCGCCTTTGGCTGCGGTTTTCGCGGCAAGCATCGCGTCTGGGCTCGATTTAGTGTCATCAGGTTTGCAGATTGCTGCGGAAGCAAAGAGCAGCGAAGCGAACGCGAGCACCGTCGCAATCTTCGCGAGCAAGAAGACGCGGCGCGAAAACGAATGCGAGGCGGCGCGCGACGAAAGCGGCTGCGCAAAACGTGGCGACCAATTTTTCAATCGAATGATTTTCACGGCTTCACCTCGGTCTTCGGTGTGGCAGGCGGCGCAGCGGTTGAGGCTGCGGGTGGAGCGGAAGTTTTTGCCGGCAAGTTTTCAAATCCGGGCGGGGGCAGTATTGGCGGGCGATCATGTTCGTGCGCGCGTTTCTGCACTTCCATTTCAGAGAAGAGCATCGCGGGGGCGACGGCGGAAACCGGAACGCTGCCGCTTTCCGCACCACAGACGCCATTGAATACGTGCTGCTCGTCACCGGTCGAGATGATGCGGGTGAGCGCGGCAAGTGGCGTTCCGACAATATCCACTCCGCGGACAAGTTCGTCAGGCCGGCCGTCTGCGTAAACTTTGTACACAATGACGGGAAGCACCTGAAACGCTTGCGGCAGGGAACGAGTGGTCAGCGTGAAGCCGCCCTGAATGTCGTCGAAATAAAGGCCGTACGGCTTATTTTGTTTCTTTACTTCATCGATCAGTTTCTGGCGCATTTCTTTTTCAGGAGCGGTTTGCGTGGAACTGACGATGAGATTTCCCTGGCGCGCGGTGGGCATGAGACCCGGCTGATTGCGGCCGTGACCGTTGGAATGATCAAACCCTTTGATCGGCATCCGTGAAGTCAGAAAATTTTTCAGGATTCCGTTGGTAATCAGTTCCACGCGCTGCGCGGGGACACCTTCGCTGTCAAATTCATAAGTGCCGGCAAGCTTCACGCCTGCGAGTTGCGATTTGGTGGGGTCGTCGACGATGCTGAGAAATTTCGGAATCACTTCCTGCCCGATTTTCTTGGTGAAGGTTTGTCCTTCATCTTCATCGCGCTGGCGGTGGCCTTCCAGGCGGTGGCCGAGAACTTCATGAAAAAATACCGCGGCAGCGCGACCGCTCAAGAGCGCAGGCCCTGCATAGGGTTCAGCGACGGGAGCTTTGCGCAGCGCGTCCAGGTCAGTGGCCATTTTTTCGGCCTTAGCGACCAGTTCCTTTTCGTCCGGCAAGCCTTTCGCAGACGGCGCCTGAAACGTTTCCACGCGAAGCAGGTCCATGCCGTCATCGGCGCGAGTTTGCGCTTCCATGATCAAGCGAGTGGAAACGCTGGGAGTGATGATGGCAGTCCCTTCGCTGGTGACCATGCGTTCTTTGGCGTTTTGCACCTGCAGAGCGACGGTTGCGAAGTAAACGTCCGGATACTTACGAAAGACCGAAGAAATTCTGCGAATTTCGCCTTCCCATGCGGGACGATCAAAATCGGGCAGCTTAATTTCTTCGCCAGTGTGGACCACCGGAGTTTCCTTCGAGAAATCGGGGGACTTGTCTTCTTCTTCCGCGCGTACAGCGTTGTTTGTCTTTACATTCAAGAAAGCGGGAGCAGCGCGTTTGTAGCCGCGGTCGGTGAGCTCCCACAAAACGCGAGCGATGGCGTCGGTATCGGTGCCGAAGGGAATTCCGCCGGAGAGCATGCCACTCGAGCGGGCTTGTCCGTGAGTGTTGTCGAGTGTGGAAGAGCCGACGCGCGTGGTGATGTCGGCCTGACGGCGGTGCACGCCGGTATTGGTCAGCAGGGAACCATAAGCGCCGACGAGAAAAATCGAAGTCTGGTCGTACAGGGTGTAGCTGGTGTAGTAAGGCGCGGGATCGGTCTTGGCGAGGCCAGCGGTAGCGCGTTTCAGTTCGCCTTGCATGACTTCCATGATGGCGTCGGGAGCGGCATTTTCCGGCGTGGACTTTTCCGATTCCGCGGTGACGGCCGCTGGCGTGTCCGCGGCGACACCGGACGGCTGAAGCAGCAGCGAAGCAGCGACAGCTAAAGCCGAGGCACGAGAAATCCACCACGAGGGACGGGGCACGGTTACACCTCGGCTGTGGCGAGATTCAGTGACTGTTTTCAAGTGAAAGCTCCCAGAGTTACGTGATGACTCACGAAGATCGAAATGTCGATTCCGTAGAATTTCGAGTATGCCTGAGCAAAGAACAGGCCGCAATGCGACGTCAGGCGAAGTGTTCTCCAGTTCGAACGTGAGCGCCGTTGACGAATTCAGCCGCGGAGACTTCTTTGCGGCCTTCCTGTTTGACGCGGGAAACATGGAGAAGAGTTTCCTGGCCGCAGACAACCAGCAGTTCGCCGATTTCGACATGGATGGCACCGAGAGCGGAAGGCTCGACGCTGGAGGCTGCGGCCGATTTTGGCAATGGAGAAGCGGATTCCTGGGGCGCACAGCCAGGAGTGGCTGTGCCACTGAAGACGAGTTGGCAGGTCACGCCGCGAAAGGTGGTGTAAGCGCCGGGCCAGGGAGCGAAGCCGCGCGTGCGGTTGTAGATGGTTTGGGCGGGGAGCGACCAGTCGATGCGGCCATCTTCTTTTTTGAGGAGCGGAGCGAAGGTCGCTTGTTCGTGATCCTGGGGAGTTGAGTTCAAGGTGCCGTCGCGAAGTCCGCGAAGTGTTTCGGCCATCAGCGGAGCGCTGAGATCGGCGAGGCGCACCGCAAGTTGCGGCGTGGTTTCGTAAGGAGCGATGGGTATTTCCTTGCGCAAAAGCATTTCGCCGGTGTCCATACCTGCGTCGATACGCATGGTGGTGACGCCAGTGACCGTTTCTCCGTTGGCGATGGCCCACTGGATCGGAGCCGCGCCGCGGTATTTCGGAAGGAGTGAAGCGTGCGAATTAATCCAGCCGAGTTTTGCAATTGGAAGGAGGCGCGCGGGAATGATTTGTCCGTAGGCGATAATGACGATGGCATCGGGATTGGCTTCGCGAAGAAATTGTTCGGATTCGGGAGTGCGGATTTTTTCCGGCTGGAATACCGGGATTCTTGCGGCGAGAGCAGTTTCTTTGACGGGGGAAAAGGAAACTTCGTGGCCGCGTCCGCGGGGACGGTCAGGTTGCGTGATGACGGCGGCGATTTCGAAGTCGGATTGGGCGAGAAGGTGCTGCAAGGTCGGGACGGCGAATTGGGGAGTGCCGCAAAAGAGAAGGCGCACGGTTTATTCCAGACAAGAACCTGAATTGTGGCGCATCGAAAACGAGCAAGAGAAAAAGAAAGAAAAATATTCGGACTTACGCAAAGCACACAGAGTCCAGAGTGGAAAGTTCACTGAGAAAGCGAAGATCACCACTCGCCTTGCTTTTTTAGCTTTTTGATTTTGCGGCGGATGAGGTCGCGTTTGAGCATGCTGAGATGTTGCAGGAAGAGGATGCCGTTGAGGTGGTCGATTTCATGGCAGAAAGCGCGGCCCAGGAGATCTTCGCCACGAATTTCGAAGGATTCGCCTTTCAGATCCTGGGCGCGCACGGTGACGAATTGCGGACGGACCACGTAGCCGCGAAAACCGGGAATGGAGAGGCAGCCTTCTTCTTCGCGCTTTTCGCCTTCAGCGGCAATAATTTCCGGATTGATGAGAACGATTTTGGCTTCGGGATTTTTCCCGCTGGTGACGTCAATTACGGTGAGGCGCATGCTTTTGCCGATTTGCGGCGCCGCGAGGCCGATACCTTGCGCGGCGTACATGGTGGCAAACATGTCTTCGGTGAGTTCTTCCAGCTCGGCGTCGAATTTCGTGATGATTTGCGAAGGCTTTTCGAGGATGGGATCGCCGTACTTCACGATGTCGTAGATTTTGCGCGGAGCGCCGCTCGATACTGGAGAAGTTGCCGGTGTGGCGGCAGAATCCGTTGCGAGCGGCTCAGAAGTCGTGGATTTGTCTGGCATATCCCTCAAAGTTGCGGCGCATCTCCTGTAAGGAGTCGCCTCCAAATTTTTGCAGAAAAGCATCGGCGAGGACAAGTGCAACCATGGCTTCGGCGGCGACGGCGCCTGCGGGCACGACGCACCAGTCGGAGCGCTCGTAGGCAGCCTGGACGGGTTGCTTGGTGACCATGTCGGCGGTTTTGAGCGCGCGACGCAAGGTGGAGATCGGTTTCAGGTAGCCGCGGACGACGAGGTCTTCGCCGTTGGAAATGCCGCCTTCAAGGCCGCCGGCGCGATTGGAAGTGCGGGAAAACTTTTTGGCCGCGTGGTCATAGAGAATTTCGTCCTGCACTTCGCTGCCGAGCGAACCGGCAGCGAGAATGCCCGCGCCGATTTCGACGCCCTTCACGGCTTGTACGCTCATGACAGCCTGGGCGAGCTTGCCGTCGAGCTTTTCGTCCCACTGCGCGTGCGAGCCAAGGCCGACAGGTACGTTGTGAACGACGACTTCGAAAACGCCGCCGACGGTGTCACCGGCCTTGAGCACTGTGTCCACTTCGGCCTTCATTTTTTCCTGTGCGGCAGGATCCACGCAACGAAGTGGCGACTCGAGGTCGTTGGAGATCGCTTCGATTTCGTTCCAGGACGGGGCACGATCGATGCGAGTATGGCCGACCTGAATGGTGTGGCTGGCGATTTCCGTGCCGAGTGCGCCTAGTAATTGCTTAGCGAGCGCTCCGGCCGCAACGCGAGCTGCGGTTTCGCGGGCGGAAGCGCGCTCCAAAATGTAGCGTGCGTCGTGAAAATTGAACTTTTGCGAACCGGCGAGATCGGCGTGGCCGGGACGCGGCGCGACGAGTTTTTTTGCGGTTGCATCGTCTTCAGGATAGGCTTCGATGGCGAGAATCTTTTCCCAGTTAGCCCAATCGCGATTTTCAATGCGTAGAGCGATAGGCGCGCCAATGGTTTGTCCATGGCGAACGCCGGCGAATATATCGGCTTTGTCTTTTTCGATTTTCTGGCGGCCGCCGCGGCCATAACCAAGCTGGCGGCGATGCAATTCGCGATTGATCGATTCGAGATCGATGGGAAGTCCTGCGGGAAGGCCGGAAAGGAACGCAAGAAGCGCCTGGCCGTGCGATTCGCCCGCAGTGTAGAACTTCAGCATCGCTCAAGAATCCCGAGAATAGAAAATTGAAGATAGAAAATGGAAAAGAGAAGACAGTTTAACTGCGGATAGGAGTTGCGTCTAGACGGTTCGAGTTGCTGTCCCCCGGTAAGGCTATCCCAGCAGTGGCCGGCGCCCGCCATCCTCCAGGTATTTTCGGAGACGCTGTTGCTCTTCCGCTACATGGGAGACAAGCGGGCCGCGATGTCCAGGGCAAATGAAGTGCGCGGGTTCGCGGAGACAGCGCAGCGCGGAAGTTCTCGCCAAAGATAAATCCGGAGTGACAGGCCTCGCCAGAAGGCGAAGGCGATCTGCGATTACGGCGAGAGCGTCGCCGCAAAACAAAGCGCGCGTTGGCTCGTGAAAGTACGCGACGTGACCGCCAGTATGAGCGGGGGTGGCTACGACGCGGAATGCTCCATCCAGAATTTCGCCATCGGTCACCAAATGATTTGCTTCAACTGCTTCAGGCGCGGCCTCTTCCAAGAGACCTCGTAGTAGAACCAAGATGCCTTCCTCCGGCACCCGTTTACCAAGCCAGCCGCGAATACCTTTTGTGGCCGTGGTTCTCGTTAGGAACGGCCGGTCTTGCGAAGCGTAAAAAACTGGAACGCGAAACTCCCGCTGCAAGAACGCAGCTCCTGCGGAGTGATCGTTGTGCCAATGTGTAAGAAGAACTGCGGTTAATTTATCCGGACGAATGGTGACTTCGCTGAGCCCTCCCAGAAAGTCCGCCGCTTCGGAATCCATTCCGACATCAATTGCGAAAACTCCCGTTGGTTGCGATACGAGGTAAGAGCAAGCGAAATAGGAGGGGCGACGGAAGCACCAGACGCCCGTCGTGACTGGAATCGCCTGGACTGTAATGTGCACACCATTTTTTGCAGTTCAATCCACGGCGAATCCGAGCTTTGAGAACAAAAAATATCAAGAAGAAATCAGTTTAACCGCGGATGGGAGTTGCGTCGAGTTTGGTTGAGAATGGAATTCATCAGTCCAGAGAAGCAATCACGTTTGCGTAGTGCGTTATCCTGGGCCATGTTATCGTCTGTGCCAATCTGCCGCGTACGAAAGGCTCCATGTCACTGATTGGCAAGTTCGCGCAACCGGATTCCTCACCGACATACTTCATTGATTTTCTGGATTTTCTGGACAGACAGGAGGACATCAGGAAGTTGCGCGCAAAGGCGGCCAGCCGCATGAAATTGGCAGCGGGTCAGAGAGCGCTAGACCTGGGTTGTGGAATCGGTGGCGCGACATTTCCCCTGGCGGAAATTACTGGCCCTGCGGGGCTGGCGGCCGGCGTGGACATTAGTACGGCAATGGTGAAAGCCGCGACCAAGCGGGTGGGCAGTCGACCCGGAGTTGAATTTAAAGTGGGAGAAGCGTGCGCAATTCCGTATCCAGGCGACTTCTTCGATGCCGCGAGATGCGAGCGCGTGTTTTTGTATTTGCCGGACCGGCTGGGCGCGATTCAGGAAATGAAGCGCGTGGTGAAGCCGGGCGGCCGAATCGTATTAATGGATACGGAGCTGGATACGACCGCAGTGTATTCAAAGAAGCTAGCGCTGACACGGAAGATGACGTCGATCGTGGCCAGTACCATGCCGAACCCAAACTCGGCGCGGGATTTGCCGGCACTGGCGCGGCAAGCGGGCTTGAAAGCATTGAAAACGGAAGTATTGGCGATCTCCGCGCCGCACGAGTTTTTCCTGAAAGTGATGGCTGGTTCGCTAGCAGGCGCGGTGGAGAAGGGAGTCGTTCCGGCCGCGGAAGTGGAAGAGTGGCTGGAGGAGCAAGCGTCTCTAGAGGCGCAGGGAGACTTTTTTCAAGCATGGTTATTTGTGCTGGTAAGTGGGACGGTTTAGATCGCGACTCGCCTGGCGGGTCGAGCTCTGAGGAAGATAATGGCTGGGAGTTTGGCTTCTTGACTGACCTTGACCTTAATTAGAGGCGCGGTTAGGCTTTCGACGCCGGTGCTTTTCTGTTGGCCGGGCAGGACTATGCGAGATCTGGATCCGTGAACCGGCTAGCCGCAGCCGCGCACGGAACAGTGTTTTGTCGGAATAGGGACACGTGGCAGACACGCCTCTTCAGGTGACGAGCAACGAGCCTCCGGCACCGCCAGTCGCCTCCGTTTCTGAGGTATTGATTGGCAGCCTCAAGCAAGCGGTGCTGCGTGTCCAGGAATATTTTTTCCTCGCAGTGCAATCCGTTCGAAATGTATTTTCCGGGCCGCACTATATCCAGGACACGTTGGATCAGATGGACCAGATTGGCGTCGGTTCGATGCCGATCGTGCTGCTGACGGGATTTTTTATCGGTGCAGTGATGGTGCTGCAGACGGCGTCGCAGTTTGTGCGCTTCGGGCAAACTTCGCTGACCGGTGATGCGGTCTCGCTGGCGTTGGTGCGCGAACTGGGACCGACGTTGACGAGTTTGCTGGTGGCTGGGCGATGCGCGTCGGGAATTGCGTCGGAGCTTGGCTCCATGCTGGTGACCGAGCAGGTGGACGCGATGCGGGCGATGGGTACGGACCCGAGCCGCAAGTTGGTAACGCCGCGGGTCGTGGCGACGATTCTGGTGTTGCCGCTACTGACTGCGTTTTCTGATTTTATTGGATTGGTAGGCGGGTGCGTGGCGGCGGTTTTTTCCCTGCGGCTGGGCGTGGTGCAATTTTGGACGCGTGCACTGGACGCGCTGGATTTTGCGGACATTATGCAAGGCATGGTGAAACCGCTGATATTCGGATTCATCCTGTCGACGGTGGCTTGTTACCAGGGATTGACGGTGAAAGGTGGCACGCAGGGAGTCGGCCGTTCGACAACGCAAGCCGTGGTTGTGTCGTCGGTGATGATTATTATCGCCGACACTTTCTTGACGAAGCTCATGCTGTATTTATCGGACAAAATCTTTTGAGCGCTACGGAACCAGTCATCTCGTTTCGGGACGTGCGCCTGGGATTCGAGGAAGGCGATGTGCTGTCTGGACTTTCCTTCGAGGTGTACGAGCGAGAGACGCTGGTGCTGCTGGGCGAAACGGGAACCGGAAAAACATTGAGTTTGAAGATGGCGGCGGGACTACTGAAGCCGGCGGAAGGCGAAGTGCGGGTGCTCGGTAAGCCGGTTTCACAAATGCCGGAAAAGGAGTTGCTGGCGTTTCGGCGCGAGATCGGATTCGTGTTTCAGGAAGGCGCGTTGTTCGATTCGCTGACCGTGGAAGACAACGTGGCATACCGGTTGCGGGAAGAACAGGTGCCCGAAGAGGAAATTCAGCCGAAAGTGATTGAAGCGCTGAAGTTTGTGGAGTTGGAGCACGCGATCGATCTGGTTCCACCTGAGTTGTCAGGCGGCATGCGGAGGCGCGCGTCGATTGCGCGGGCGCTGGTTACGCGTCCGCCAATTGTGCTTTACGATTCTCCGACGGCGGGCCTCGATCCGGTGACCGCGCAGACGATCATCGCCCTGATTTTACGGCTGCGCGATATTTATGGAGTGACGGCGCTATTGGCTACGCACCGATCGCAGGATGGATTTGCGCTGGCGAATTTTCACTTCGATACGGCGACGAACAAAGTTTTGCATAATTCCGAAAAAAATGGCGGGCCGGAAAAAACGGAAGAAACGGGAAAAGCTGGCCAAGTAGCGAGCGACTCCAAGTCGAACACGCGCTTTGCTGTGTTTCGAGACGGGAAAGTTTATTTTGTGGGAAGTCCTGACGAATTGAAGGCTGCAAAGGACCCATATTTACAGCGCTTTCTGGTGTGAGTTTGGGTTAGTCTGATGCACAAAGTTTAAGGAGTGGTTAGAAGATGGCGCAGCGAAAACAACTGACATGGGCGGAATTGCGAGTGGGCATTTTTGTGCTCGTGGGTCTGTTGGTGATTGCTGCGGGAATTTTTTATGTAACGGGAGCGGGATTTCTGGGGCCGAAATACAGGCTGGTGACCTATTTGCCGGAAGTTGCGGGAGTTTCAAACGGAGCGCCGGTGCGGCTGGATGGCGTGGATGTGGGGAACGTGGAGTCCATTAAGTTGACGCCGCGTACGGCCGGGCATGCGCCTGAAAAAAGCCGAAATATTGAAGTTGTGCTGAAGCTGGACAAAAAGTTTCAAGGCGACATTCTCACTGACTCGACCGCAAGCCTGGTAACTGAAGGCTTGCTCGGCAATCGCTACGTGAATTTGACACGCGGATTTACGGGAGCACCTTTGAAGGACGATCAGGAAGTACCCGGCGCGGCGACACAAAGCTTGGCGGACATCATGACCAGCGTGCAGGGACTGACCGACGATGTGCATGACGTGATCGCGAGTCTGCAGCAGGGCAAGGGAACGTTGGGCAAATTGCTGACGGACGAAGAAGCCTACAACAACCTGAATGGACTGTTGGCAAAGAGCAACAATATGGTTGGAAATATTCAAAAGGGACAAGGAACGATTGGAAAACTGGTGGCTTCGGAAGAGTTGTACGGCAAGGTGAACCAGGCCATCGATAACGTGAATGGCGTCATCGACGACGTGAAGACCCAGAAGGGAACCATTGGGAAACTTTTGTACGACCCGACACTGTACGAGCAGGCGAAAAAAGCGCTGGAAAACGGAAATTCGATGATGGGCGACATGAAGGCCGGAAAAGGTTCGTTGGGCAAGTTGATGACTGACGACGAGCTGTACAACAAGCTCAAAGAAACCAGCACGAACCTGGCGACGGCCAGCGCGAAGCTGAACGACAACACGACGACGGCGGGAAAATTGTTTTCCGACCCCAAGCTGTATGACAACCTGACCGGATTAACTGGGGATTTGCGCTTGCTGATCGGTGATTTTCGGCAGAATCCCAAGAAATTCCTGAAAATCAAAGTGGCGGTATTCTAGCCCCCGGGGAAAAATTACCGGACGAAATTCGTGGCGTGGAATAGGGTTCGGCCTTTGCGCGGCGAATGACCGTTGTGGTGTAATTCTCTGGTAACAGATTTTGCGCAATCTCGCAGTCAGCAGGAACTGCAACGCTCTTCATGGAAAATCAAGATACAGCTTCGAAGCAGTCGCGCACGGAAACCGTTAAATCGACGTTGCCTCAGCCCGGACGGCCTGTTCCGAACCGCGCGTATCCGGGAGCGCTGATTGTTGTCGAAGGCACCGACGGTTCCGGAAAAAGCACGCAACTCTATTTACTGAAAAGATGGCTGGAGATTGGCGGTTACCGGCTGCACTTCACGGAGTGGAACTCTTCTCCGCTGGTGAAGTCTGCGACGCGGCGCGGGAAGCAGCGCAGGCTGCTTACGCCGACGACGTTTTCCCTGCTGCACGCAGCGGACTTTGCGGACCGCTGTGAACGGCAAATCATGCCATTGCTGCAAGGCGATTATCTTGTTCTTGCCGATCGTTATATTTACACCGCGTTTGCGCGGGACGGCGCGCGCGGATGTCCGCAGAAATGGCTGCGAAATTTGTACCGCTTCGCGCCGGTACCGGATATTACGTTTTATTTTCGCGCGCCGTTGGATGTTGCGGTGCATCGCATTCTTAGCGGACGACCCAAGCTGAAATATTACGAAGCGGGAATGGACTTGGGACTTTCCTATGACCGGCCGGAGAGTTTCCGCCTGTTCCAATCGCGAATTCTGGATGGCTACGACAAAATGGTGGACTCAGATAATTTCGTAGTGCTCGATGGAACGTTGCCGGTGAACAAATTGCAGAAACAGATGCGGGAAATTGTGGCGTCAAAAATTGATTTGAAGCGGTTCGCGCCACGATCCGCCGAGGCCGAATAAATGCCGGACCAGGATAAGGAAAAAGAAAAGTCCGGAGTGTTGGACGGGACCGATCACTCGGTTGCAGTGGCGCCGACTCGGGACAAGACTATATCCGCTGCTGACGAAGAGGCCGCTGCCGCCGCGTTTTTTGCGGAGCCGTTAGTCGGGTTCGATGCGAGCGAGATCACCGGAACATTGGTGGTAATCGAAGGAATGGACGGCTCCGGCCGGTCTACGCAAATCAGTTTGCTGCAGGAGTGGCTCGAATCGGAAGGTTTCGCTGTGCAGACCAGCGGCCTGCGCCGTTCGAACCTGGTCGGCCGCGATATTGACGAGTTGCTCGCGAAAAATGCAGTCACGCGGTTGACGCTGGCACTGATGTATTGCACTGACTTTTTCGATCAACTGGAGCATCGAATTGTGCCGGCGCTGAAGTCCGGCGCGGTGGTTCTTGCGGATCGTTATATTTTTACCTTGATCGCGCGCAGCGTGGTGCGCGGAATCAATCGCGATTACTTGAGCGGGCTGTACGCGATGGCGCTTCGTCCGCATTTGACGTTTTGGCTGAACGTGCGACCAGAAACGGCGTTCGGACGCGAATTCCGCAAAGCGCAGGCCATCAGTTACTGGGAAGCTGGCCGCGACATGTCGCTTTCGCATGATTTGTACTGGTCGTTTGTGCGTTACCAGACCATGATCAAGCGCGAATTCGAAGCAGTAGCCAAGCGGCACAATTTCATCGAACTCGACGGCGAAGCCAACGTTTCCACAGTGAACAAATTGCTTCGGCAAAGAATTGCGGAGCAGTTGGGCATTCGCTCCACCAAGTACGCACCTTCTTCTGCACTCGCACACCTCTGGCGCTAGACTCTATCGATGCCTGATCCGGTTCACATCGCCGCGATTGATGCCGGTTCAAACGCAGTTCGGCTATTGGTCGTGCGCGCCTATTCCGCGCTGGACATCGAGCCCCT
The DNA here is from genome assembly GCA_963781385.1 of uncultured Acidobacteriota bacterium. Classification (GTDB taxonomy): domain Bacteria; phylum Acidobacteriota; class Terriglobia; order Acidiferrales; family UBA7541; genus Acidiferrum. The sequence continues at coordinate 1,122,421 of CAWAFN010000003.1, forward strand.
ACATAACGAGCGTTATCCGTTGCGGCTGGGTGAAGGTGTATTCGTGCGCAACCGCTTCAGCGAAGAGATCGTCAAGAAAGCGTTGAAAGCCTTTCGGCATTTTCGCGATGTGATGGACGATTTTGGTGTGACCAGGTATCGCGCGGTGGCAACCAGCGCGTCGCGCGAAGCCGCTAACCGCAAAACGTTTGTCAAACGAGTAGTGCAAAAATCAGGATTGCGGCTGGAAGTCATCAGCGCCTTGGAAGAATCGCGCCTCGGCAGGGAAGGCGTGTTTGCCGCGCTCGGACCGGACTCGCAGGCGGGTTGTATCGCGGATCTTGGCGGAGGCAGCCTGGAAATCAGCGTTCTGCGCGACCACGCGGTCCTGCAAACGGCGCAGTTACCGGTGGGCACGGTGCGGTTGATGACCACGCTGAACCTTCACGGAAAAATTCGTCCGGTGCAGGCGGAGCAAGTGCGGAGATACTTACGCGCGCTGCTGGAATCGAAGCTAGCATCGCGGCCGAATCTCGCCGATAGGTTGACAGTGGCGCTGGGCGGGAATGCGGAAACTCTGGCCAACGTCGCGCCAGGTCCGCGGCATCACGGCCTGCCAACGCTGGAACTTTCCCTGCTACGCGAACGCTTGCCGGAATTGTTGCGTATGGACAATCGCGACCGGATGAAAGCTTATGGCGTCAGACGTGATCGGGCCGACGTGATGGGAATCGCTGCCATTATTTTCGTAACGCTAGGACGTTACCTGAATGTGCGCACCTTTGCCGTGCCGGCCGTCGGAATTCGGGAAGGTCTGATCCATGAGATCGCAACGGAAGCGTTTTCGCGAAAAGAGCCACACCGCTACAACGCCGCCGCGCGGCAACTACTAGCGGGCGCGCGGAGCTTTTCGCGGCGTTTGGACAAAGATCAAAGGCACGCAGACCATGTGCGCGAATTGAGTTTGCAACTCTTCGATCAACTGCAGCCGATTCATCACTTGCCGGCCGACGCGCGCGTTGTCCTGGAAGCGGGAGCTCTACTGCACGACATCGGGCACTCGGTGAGCCATAAGGGACACCATAAGCATGGCGAATACCTCACAATGAACGGAGATGTGCCAGGACTGGAAGGTCGAAATCGGGCGCTTGCGGCGGCGGTAGTGCGATACCACAATCGAAAAGCAGAGCCGGCCGAGCATCATATTTCGTACGGGAGCTTGAACAATAATGATCGCCGGCTGGCCAGAAAACTGGCGTCCATGGTGCGAATCGCGGAAGGGCTCGATCACTCGCACCGTGAACGAATTCAGAGAATTCGGGCGACTTTTCAGAACAATGCCGTTGGGCTGCAATTGGAAGCGCGCGGAGATGCCAGCGAGGATGTGCGCGACGCCAACCGCAGCGCGGAATTGTTCGAAAAGGAATTTCACACTCGGCTGTTTTTCCGGCCGCTGAACAAATAAATACAGATGAGATTCTCTAGTAACCGTTGAGGGAGTAAGGCCAATGAACCTTTATATAGTGCGTCACGGCATCGCTATTGATCGGGAGGACCCGAAGTGCCCTTCCGATCCGGAACGATATTTGACGGAAGAAGGACTGAAAAAGACCAAGGAAGTGGCGCGAGGGTTTGCTGCACTGGTCGACACACCAAAAATATTTCTATCCAGCCCATACATTCGAGCCAAGCAAACTGCGGAGATTTTTGCGGAAGTCTTGAAAGTATCGAAATCGAGAATTGAAGACACAGAGTTGTTGCTACCGGGAGCCGAAGCTGCCGCGTTCTACCGCGATTTGGCTCGCAAAAAAAATGTGGAGAGCGTGGTCTGCTTCGGTCATGCGCCGCAGTTGGATGAATTGATTGCTTCTGGGCTGGGCTTGAAGAAGGATCTCACCGAGTTGAAAAAAGCGGGCATCGCGAGCCTGGTTCTGTCGCGCGTACATCCTCCGGCCGGAACACTCGAGTGGCTGTTGACGCCGAAAGCGCTGCGAAAATTGGGGAAAGCGAATTGAGCTAACGGAGTCGAACCACCGGAATCGAGCTAGCGGACGATGGAGATAGGCTGCGGCGGCTCGGCAGCTGCTGCAAGCGCCGAAACGCCGGGTTCGGCTTGAACTAGAATCGTCCGGCCCAAGCTGCGTTCCAGAACCCGTTTCGTCTCGGAAAAAGCAGCCGCATTCTCAGGCGTATCTTCCACGCCGGAGACGTGCAGGAGCAACCTCTGCGAAAGATTCTCGATCCGCAGATCTTTGCCCGAAGATGCTCCCAATTTCTGCAGAGTAATCGCAAGTCGAAGCACTCCTGCAAGCACATTGATATCGGCCTGTTGTTCCGCGGATAGATTTGAGAAGCGCTTGTTTTCCGGGCCAGGCTCTGGACCGCGCTGAAATCGAATTGCCCACGCGACTCGTTCCCATTCTGCAAAACTCCACGCCGGAGGAAGAGGCGAATCCAGCAGAAAGTTTCGAGCGTTCTTGGCGCGTTCCTTTCTGCCTTCGGTAGGGCGGATACCACTGAGTCGAGCGGCGGCTTCCAGTATGCGCCGCTCACTTGCGCCGGAAAACTGGTCTCCAGCTTGCGCAATTCGCAACTGAGACCAGATCCGTTTGGCCAGGCGCGCCACCGCCAGACTGCGAGCTGGCTTGGGATCCAGCGCTTTCCGCGTTGCAGCGATTCTTGCGTCCGAGTAGCGCCGCCGGTTTTCACGGGGAAATCCGCTCAACCACGTTTGCCAAACGCTGACTGTGCCGAGAGAGAGTTGCCGGTAGGTCTGAAGATTTTCTTCTCGTCTGGCGGCGATATGGGATTGCCAATCGTAGCCTGGCAGGAAGGAGCGATCCGCCTGAAGCCGTTTGATGGAATCCGCAAGTACGTCGAGATCGTGAATGTCGCCGAGAGTGTCTTGCACGCGCTTCAACGATTCGGCCCAAGCTTCGTGTGCCGCCGGTAGCAGCGATTCCACGGTGTATCGGAAGCGCTTCACGCCGATGCGCAGGGTGTGCCAGGGAACTGAGGCTTCCGTGCGCAAGGCGCGGCGGTGGAGTTCTTTTGCTTCCTCGAGCCGCTCGAACGCCAGACAATTGGCGGCGTCACCGTCAGTGGGCACGCAGCGGATACGAGTCCGCAAGGATTTTTGCAGTATCCTCCATCGTTTCGCGTCGAATCGCTCCGCTTGCCTGGAAGCTTTTTCTTGCGCAGATTTCTCGGTTGCGGAAAGCTTCTCGAGCAGCGCTTGTTTCACGGGCTCGTCACTGGGATGAATTTCCTTCAGCCACTCCGCTAAAACCTGAGCATCGCGAAGTTCGCCGAGCGAACGGAAAAGCTTCTTCGCGCAGGCGCGCATCTCTTCCCAATCGGGATGAGGATCGATTTCCTCGATCGCGGACGCGACGGAGCGGCAACGGCGCAAAGCGACGCGTAAATCGTGGACTGCGTCGGCGGTGGGGTCGGAGCGAAATCCGGCAAGCTCTTCCAGCGTTCGGTCCATCCAGAACGCAAGGCCGCGATGCTCGGAACCAGGCCGAGGGGGAAATGGGACAGCGTGTGCCATTCTTTTTTGCTTTCGCGGCCCGTCCGAGTCCGTCTGGGATGGTCTCGAGCCCTGTGGATCGCGAACTAAAAGGGTAACGCCAGAGCAGAATCTCGTCCAGCGGAGTCCTGAGGAAATTGGATGAAAAGGCCGGTTCGTGTTATTTTTGTTGATCGGTGCCGGAGTGGCGGAATGGCAGACGCGGCGGACTCAAAATCCGTTGCCCGCAAGGGCGTGTGGGTTCGACTCCCTCCTCCGGCACCAACGAGTTCCGATGTTTTCCCTCCCGTATTTTTCCTACATTTGCAAAACGCGACGAAAGCTGCGAAAAAGTGTTTTCGATAGCTTTGAATCGGTTTAATATGACACCACCGATTCGCAGCTCATGCGAAGTTTGCAAGAAAGAGGGACCATGCTTCGCCGCTTCGCCGTCCTGACGGCCATGATTTGCTCTGTCACTACCGCCGGATTCGCTCAGACTGAGACCGCAGACACAAGACCGGAGTCCAGGAAATCGGTGCAGATGCTAAATGGCTGGACGATCCAGTCTTCGTGCCAAGCAAAAGAGGCCGGCGAGAAAGTGTCGGCTCCCGGCTTCGCCGCGGCCGGATGGCACAAGACCACGGTGCCCAACACCGTAGTCGGTAGTTTGGTGGACGACAAAACCTATCCCGATCCCAACTACGGAACAAACCTGAAGAATTTTCCCGGAATGAACTATTCGAGTGCCAGCTTTTTTGCGCTGCAGGATATGCCGGAAGGCAGTCCGTTCAAATGTTCCTGGTGGTGGCGAAATGAATTTGTCATCCCAGCCCATTTCGGAAAGAAGAACATCGTCATTCATTTTCCCGGAATCAATTACCGCGCAAATGTATGGTTCAACGGGCAAAAGGTCGGCGACGCCAAGGACATCGTCGGGACCTACCGCCTGTTCGAATTTGATTTGACCAAACTGGCGAACGTTGGCGCAAAAAACGCGATCGCCCTGGAAATATTTGCGCCGGAAAAAGGCGACTTGGGAATTACCTGGGTCGATTGGAATCCGACTCCAGCTGACAAGGACCTGGGAATATGGAAAGAAGTTTCGCTGACGGCGACCGGTCCGGTGGCCATTCGCAATCCATTCGTGCGGTCGTCCCTGAACGCGGAGTTCAACGCAGCCAATCTGGCAATTTCAGCGGATCTGCGCAATGAAACGGATCATCCGGTGAAGGGAGTCTTGTCGGCGGAGATCGATAAGAAATCGGTCAAGCTGCCGGTTTCCCTGAAGGCGCGAGAAACCAAGAATGTGGTTTTTGCCACGGACCAGTTTCCTCAACTGCACTTTGTGAATCCGAAATTGTGGTGGCCGTACACGATTGGTACGCCGTATCTCTACAAAGCAAAAATTCATTTCGCAACTGGCAGCGAAGTGTCGGATGCGGTGACCGTCCCGTTCGGAATTCGACAGGTCACCAGCGAACTGACCGGCAGAGGTCACCGGCTATTCAAAATCAATGGGCGAAGGATTCTGATTCGCGGAGCGGCATGGGCTCCCGACATGTTCCTGCGTCCGATGTCCAAAAAAATGGACGCCGACCTGAAATACGTGAAGCAGATGCGCTTGAATACCGTGCGTCTTGAAGGCCGCATCGACCGGGACGAATTTTTCAACAAAACCGACGAAATGGGCATTCTGGTAATGCCCGGCTGGACGTGCTGCGACGCATGGGAAGTTTGGGACAAGTGGACGGACGAAACGCGCAAAGTGGCGGCGGCTTCCATGGCCGATCAGGCGAAGCGCCTGAGAAATCACGCCAGTGTGTTTGTGTGGCTGTACGGCAGCGACGGTCCGCCCCCAGCCGACGTCGAGAAAATGTACTTATCGATTTTGGCGGATGCGCAGTGGCCCAATCCGTCAGTCTCTTCGGCCAGCGAAACGCCGACCACCGTTACCGGAAAATCCGGCGTGAAAATGACCGGCCCGTATGAATATGTTCCGCCCGTATACTGGCTGTCCGACACGCAAGCGGGTGGAGCTTACGGCTACAACACGGAGACCAGTCCGGGCCCGGCGATTCCCACGTTGGAAAGCTTGAAGCGATTTATCCCGAAAGAACATTTGTGGCCGATCGACGACGTGTGGAACTACCATGCTGGCGGCGAGCGCTTTACCACCGTGAATGTATTTACGGACGGACTCAACAAAAGATATGGAACCGCGACTTCTCTTGAAGACTATGAGCGGAAAGCGCAGGCTGTGGCTTACGACGGCGAGCGCGCGATGTTCGAGGCGTATGGCAAAAATAAATATCTTTCTACCGGCGTAATTCAGTGGATGCTCAACAACGCCTGGCCATCGCTGATTTGGCATTTGTATGACTACTACCTGGTGCCGGGCGGCGGATTTTATGGAACGCGCAAAGCCATGGAGCCGCTCCATGTGCAATACGTCTACGACGATCAAAGCGTGGCCGTAGTCAACGACACCTATGTCGAGCGCAAGGGTATGAAAGCGCGCGCGCGCGTCTACTCGATCGATGGCAAGCTGCTGTCCGACAAAGAAGAATCCGTGGATGTGCCGGCAGATGGAGCTGCAACCGCTTTTGCACTGACGAAGCCGGACGGATTGACGATGACGTATTTCCTCAAACTCGATCTGCGGGATGCGCGCGGCCGAGCGGTCAGCGACAACTTTTATTGGCTATCAGACAAAGCCGACACGCTCGACTGGGTGAACAAGCAGGACACCGTGTACACACCGCAAAAAGAATTCGGCGATTTGACGGGATTGAATTCGCTGCCGCAAGTGAAACTGCAAACCAGCGCGGTAGTCGAACAAAAAGCCGGCGCGGACGTCGGCCGGGCGCATGTGCGCGTGAAGAATACTTCGAATAGTGTGGCTTTTCAGGTGCGGCTGCGGCTCGCGGCGAAACAAAACGATCTGGATGTGGTTCCGGTTTTCTGGGACGACAACTATTTTTCCCTGTTGCCGGGAGAGGACCGCATCATTTCGGTCACCTACAACACCACGGAACTGCACGGTGCGCATCCAGTCATTCAGGTCGGCGGATTCAACATCGAAGTCGGCGAAGTGGCGCAAACGGGCGGCGATACCAGCCATTAGCGATTCTTCATCGCGCCGCGGTTTATTTGCAATGCGGCAACGTGTCGTGCACAATGCGCGACAATGAGATTCGAACCAAATATGCAAGGCATCTTCCGGGGGGCGCGCGGCTGCGTACTCGCGCTCGTGTGCCTGTTAAGTGGCATTTCCACAATCGCACAGGACGCGAAACTTAGCACAGCGGAAACTGCCGTGAGAGCCCGCATCGCCGCAAGCGGCGCGGACGTCGGTGTGTATTTCAAGACCCTTGACGGTGATGCGGCCTGGAGTTCGCGTGCAGACGAAGTGTTTCACGCGGCCAGCACCATGAAAATCCCGGTGATGATTGAGCTGTTCCACCAGGTGAAGGAAGGGAAGCTGAAGCTCGACCAACCTGTGCCGATCAAAAACGAGTTCCACAGTATCGTGGACGGATCGCCGTACACGCTGAAATCGGAAGACGACTCCGAAGTGGAAATGTATAAAGCAGAGGGTCAGACGAAGACTGTCCGCGAGCTGTGCGAACTCATGATCACCGTGAGCAGCAATTTCGCGACCAACTTGTTGATCGAAAAATTGGGAGTCGAAAGTATCCGCGCTACCGTACACGAACTCGGCGCCGACGGCATGAATATTTTGCGGGGAGTGGAGGACAACAAAGCGTTCGAAAAGGGGTTAAATAATACGACCACCGCGCGCGGCCTGGGCATTCTGCTCGAAGCGATCGCGGAAGGCAAAGCCGTCGACCCCGGTAGTTCGCAGGCAATGCTGGCGATCCTGGGGCGGCAGAAATTCAATGAGGGAATACCGGCCGGCCTGCCAGCCGATATTCGCGTGGCGCACAAGACTGGCGAGATCAGCAAAATTCATCATGACGCCGCGATTGTGTTCGCCAAACGGCCGTACGTGCTCGTGATTCTGGTACGCGGATTACCGGAGAAGAAAGACAGCGCGGCGTTGATGGCCGACGTAAGCAAAAGCTTGTATGGTGCGACGCAGTAATCTCGCACCGTCAAAACGCTCGTGGCGCGCAACCTGAACAACGCTGCGGAACATCCAAGGTAGCAAGAGAAATTGAATTGTTTGGCTTACGCAATTCGTACCAGGCAGTTTCAGGAAATGATCGAGGAACCATGGCCAGGAAGAATCTCATGAAGAGCAATGCCTACTTTGTTTCCCGAGCGTTCATTGTCGCTGCCGCCGGATTACTTTTGGCTGCAGCCAGTTTTGCGGACACGCTGGAACTGAAAGATGGCCGCGTGCTGCAAGGAAAATATCTTGGCGGGACGCAAGCCGTCTTGCGCTTCGAAATAAACGGTGACGTACAAACTTTTCCGACCAACGACATTGTGGCGCTCACCTTCACGCGCGGAACGACCAATCCGCCCCCTCCGCCAGCGGTGCAATCGGCTCCCGCGCAGCCTCCACCCGCAGCTTCGGCGGATCAGAATCCCCCAGTAACCTCGAGAGATGCGGTCGCACCGCAATCGGCGTCCAACTCCACTCCGGCCGCAGCAAATCCGGGCGGTGACGTCACGCTGCCTGCCGGGCAATCCATCATGGTGCGTATGATCGATGGCGTCGATTCCTCCAAGAATCATGTCGGCGACATTTTTCACGCCAGCCTGGAGACCGACCTAACCTTGAACGATGTAGTCGTCGCGCGAAAGGGTAGCGACGTATACGGAAAGCTCGCTAGTGCCGACGAAGGTGGAAAGTTTTCCGGAAAATCGGAATTGCAATTGGAACTGACTAAGCTTCTGATCGACGGCAAGGAATATCCGCTGGTGAGTAGCGACTACAATTTGCAAGGAAAAAGCCGCGGAGCGGACAGCGCGAAAAAAGTTGGTGGCGGAGCAGCGCTCGGAGCGATCATCGGCGGTATCGCCGCTGGCGGAAAAGGTGCCGCGATCGGCGCGGCGGCTGGCGGAGGTGCCGGTGCAGGAGTACAAATTCTGACCAAAGGTCAGCAGGTAAAAGTACCCAGCGAAACGTTGCTGGAATTTCGCCTGCAGCAGCCTACCGTGGTAACCCCCACTTCCTCGCGATAGCCGACCGCTCCTGTGCTGAGTTGAAGGTGCTGTGGTCCTAGCTCGCCGTAACGCCGAAATCCAGCGCAAAATTGTAAAATCCTTTTTGGTTGCTTGTGAAGCACATTCGGCACAATTCGGCCAATTCCTCCTTGCCACTTCTACTGTTAGTGACTAAGCTACCCCCTCAAGAGCGAGCTTCTATCTAGAAGCTCGAGAAAGGGCTCCGAACGGGGCCGCGTGGGGAAAGAACGATGCCGAAAGAAAAGCCGCAGGTAAATATCGGGGAAGTTATTAGGACCTACCGCGCCCAGCGCGGACTATCGCAGGGAGACATTGAGCGCCGGACCGGACTGTTGCGCTGCTACCTGTCGCGCGTCGAAAACGGGCACACCGTGCCTTCGCTCGAAACCTTGGCAAAAATTGCCGAAGCCATGGACATTTCGCTGGCCGATTTTTTCCCAGGTACAGAAACGCCTCGCGATAAAGAGACCCAGAAGATGCTGGGCGAACTGTCGCAGGACGAAATCCGCTTTCTCGTCGAGATCAAGCGCTACAGCTCGACTCTTTCCGATGGCGACAAGCGCCTGGTGCTGGCCATGATCCGCAAGATGGCCACCATGATTCCTCCGCCGGTGCGCAAGCCTTTGGTTCGCCGCCCAGCCGTCTAAAGACGAACCAAGGGTTCACAATTTTTTCCTGAGAAACATCGGGCCAGCCGGTATTTTCGGTTGGCCTTTTGTTTGGAGCGGCTGGTGGCACTAGCTGCAACGCCACGGAAACTAGTTACTCCGGTAGTTTTTCGCCGGCTTGCTCGCGCACCATGTATTCTGCGTACCAGTCTGGCCAATTCTTGTCGGCTTGCCCGGTTCGCGCCTCGTGCTCTCCGTGCGCGGCCGCTGCACGCCGAAGGGCACTCGCCAGATCGCTCACCGATGCAAAGCTTGTAGCCGCTGCGTCAACGCGGCCGGGTAACCGCGTCGTGACCTCCTGAAACAGCCAGCCATTGCCGTCTGGATCACTGAACGAGGCGAACGAGCGGTAACTTCCATGCTCGGTATCCGGACCGCTGACCCGGTGCCGTCCAAACAGGTAGGGCTCGTCCGTCCCTGCATACACGCCGCTGGCACTGTGGAACACTTCGCTGACTTGGACTCCGCGCTTGAGCAGTTCCGCTCGGGCAGCTTCCACATCAGAGACAATCAAATACAAGCCTTGTGCCGAGCCAGGTGCAGCCGCAGTAACGTTTTTACCGAAAATGATCGAGCACCCGGAACCAGGCGGCGTGAACTGCAAGACGCGGAAGTCTTCACCGCCGGCGAAGTCGGCGTCCAGTCGCCACCCCAGCCGTGCGTAAAACTCTTTCGCGCGCTCGACATCCGAAACGGGAATTATGATCACCTCAAGTTTCGTGGCCGCGGTGGCGGCACTTGGCTCCTTGCGCGCGTCGTTACTTGCTGTCGAAGGTTCTCTTGCTGGTTGGGGTTGAGTCATGTGGAGATTCCTTTCCGTCGTTTTGAGGTCGCAGATTCGCCACAGCAGCCCGGCCAGAGGAGCAGACAGTCGAGGAGTTTGACTGCTACGTCGCTTAAAGGACGAAGTCGGCCTGTAAGAAGGGGAGAGCCTAGCACAATCAAATCGTCCCGTGCATTAACTTCTGGTAACTCTGAAAACTCGGATACAATCGGCGCGACTAGTAGTTAGGCTGTGGGTCGCCTCTCGACGGGCGATCCTATATCGCTCCAGCGATGGGAGGATTCATGCAACCTACAAGACGGGAAATATTAATTGGCGGCGGAGCATTGATGACCACGGCTTTTGCGCTGGGAATCCCGTCGCGACTCTTCGCGAATCCTCTGGGGAAACCGATCGGACTGGAACTTTACACGGTAGGCGCGGAATTGGAAAAAGATTACGACGGAACGCTGAAGCAGATCGCGGCCATCGGTTACAAAGAAGTGGAAACCGGCGTTTCACCGACGCGCAAAGCGGCTGACGTCAAGAAATCTTTGCAGTCTGTGGGATTGAATTGTCACGCACTGCATATGGGCTTCGGCGGCGTTGAAGAAGCGATTCCCTACGCGCAGGAAATCGCTGCGAAGTACGTAATCTCCTCGGTGACACTGCCGAAGGATCCCGAGCCGGGGAAAATCGATTTCAAGGCAATCCTGGCGCAGCTTTCGTCACTGACCGAAGACGACTTCAAGAAAATCGCAGCGCGTTGCAACGCGATGGGAACCAAGGCCAAAGCGGCCGGACTGCAATTTGCCTATCACAATCACAATTTTGAATTTAAGCCGCTGGCAGGCGGCAAAATCGGTTACGACATTATTTTGAGTGAGACCGACCCGTCACTGGTCAAGTTTGAATTGGATTGCGGCTGGATGGCTGCAGCAGGACACGATCCGGTCGAGTACCTTACGAAATATCCCAAGCGCTACCGGCTGCTGCACATCAAGGATTTTCACCCAACGGAAAAGCCATCGGTCGGGTTGGAGGAAAGCGAACGGCCCAAGGCGGCAGAACTTGGCCGCGGCCACGTGGATTACAAACCGATTTTCGCTGCAGCCGCAAAAACCGAAGTGGAGCTTTATTACGTTGAGCAGGAACCGCCCTTCGTCACCACGCCGGCGATGGAAGCGATCAAGATCGACTACGACTACCTTCACGCAATGGCGTAAGAAGCAAAATATTTTCTAAACGCCTCGACGAAGACGCATCGCCCCAAAAAGACGGTCGTCACGACTTGTCGCGGTGGACGCTGCAATCTCAAAACACTCGCGCCTGCTAAAAACTTAGCTAGGTCTCAGCATGGCACTTGAGCCCTCTGGGCGGGATGCCCAATCGCGTCCAGAATGGGCGGACTCATGGCTACAGCGGCGGGAACGAAGGCGACGAAGAGGCGGGAAATGTTCAAGAGATCTCCCAGTACTAGATGGTTCTGCGAGTGGTCACGCGCGCGGAGGTAGTGACAGGGCTTTTACGCAGTGAGTTATGCAGTTGTTAAGTGTACTAAGTTATATGTCAGAATGTCACTTTTAGAGTGCTTGGTGAGCTAGGAGCGCAACACGAGGCAGCTGGCGATCATGTCGTGAAGGGCTTGGCGGCGCTCGGTGAAGCCGGCCATGATGTAGCCGATGCCGAGAGGGATGAGACCGGAGATGATTTTGGCGAAGAAGCGGCCGGAAGCGCGCGCGAAAGTGACGTGGTTGCCTTCGAGGTCGGTGACGATGAGGTTCATCACTTTTTTCCCGACAGTGCCTTGCCACTCCGAGCTTTCGAAATAGGCGTTATAGAGCCAGCCGATGAGCAGACTGCCGCCGGCGAGCAGCGCGACGGAAGAAACCAGAGTTGCGACGATGACCGGGTCGGGGGGCCGTGAGGAATCGATGGATTTGATCGCTGCGCCGAGGCCGGTCATGAAAAAAACCGGGACCAGCATGGCGAAGAAGACGGCGCCGAGAATCAAGCCGTCGATCAAGTGCGCTACGAAGCGAAGCCAGAATCCAGCGTACACACGCGTGGATGGCGGCAGCCAGTGAGGGGAAACGGCGCCGGGCGCGGCGGCTACAGCGATAGGAGCTGAGCCTGTGGGAGCGGAGCTGGGAGGAAGTGTGCCGGCGGGAACCGCGGAGACGGCGAGGGCGGTACCGCAGACCTGGCAGAAGGCGGAGCCAGGAGGGAGATTGCTGCCGCATTTCGAGCAAAACATGGAGACTCCTGATTGCAGTACGGATGAACGAGGGGGAATGTTACAAGAGCGGATGCAGGAATGCGAAGAGGAAAATGGATTGGCAACCGGCGACGCTTTACGGATACGGAGCGAGATTTGCTGACGAACACCTTTGGGGAACGAAAGTTGCGTTCTCGCATGTTGAGCGTGCTCTCGCCTACGTGGGCGGTCTTGGGTCGCAGGAAACCCGGCGCGAGTTAAAGAGTGGGGGCGGTGACTAATTTGCGGAGGGTGCGGGCTTTGCGGCCGAAGTAGGTGCCAATGAGTGTTTTCCACGGGGCGATGAGGAAATAGAGATAGCCGGTGGCGCCGGACCAGGAGTCCAGGTGGAAGAGGTGGGTGATTACGGCGGCGAGGCAGGCGATCAGGCCAATGGCTGCGAGCCCGACGGCATCGACGATGGAAGAAACGGTGAGCAGGCGCTCAAGGCCGTTGAGTTCGATTTTTTCGCGATTGCGCCAGGCGTTCCAATAGAGCAAACCGAGAAGAAAATTGACGGCGGCAAAACCGAGTCCATACAGAACCATGAGTTCGGTAACCTGGCCAGCAGTGGTGAAGTGGGGAGAAGTCTCCTGGTGATTGACCTGGTTGACGAGGGTGGAAAAAAGAAATTTGAGAGGATAGACGTAAAACAAAACGACGAAGAGAAGAAATGAATTGATCACGATGGTGAGTTGATCGTGCAGGCCGTAGCGGCGGAAGAAAACGTAATGCGAGTGCCAGACGGTGAGAAGAATGGCGAAGCAGATGGCGAAAGGAATGAAGCCGCGAATGGCCTCGTGAAGTTCGCCGAAGTTTTTGGGAACTTCGAGAGAAACGACGAGCAGGGTTAAGGCGAAGCCGAAGACGACGTCGCTGAAGGCGTCGATGCGGGACATGCCCGCACCGCGCATGCGAAAACCGTGTTCGGTGGGGAAATGGTCTGGAGATTCCACGCGAGTCTCCGAAGAGATTCCCTTTCACAATGCAAGCTACGTTCAGGGGCCGGACTAGCGGACGGTAACGCCTTCGGGGCGCGGCTTGGCCACGGCGGGAGCGTCCACATTTAATACGGATGTTACGAAATCGCTGAGCGTCATGCCAAGGTGTCCGACGACTCGCTGCTTGAGCGTGGTGTAGTCCTGAGTGCCGCTGAAAATGTCGGCCATGATCTGGCGGAAAATTGTGCTGCGGCGGAGGAATTGCACCATGCGAGTGGTGACCGCGGTACCGAGAAACGTTCCGCGATAAAAGCGGCGAACGATGCGCGCAGCGAATTCAAGTTCGCAGGAAAACGAAGCGCGGACCCAATCGGTGTACATCTGCGGATGGCCTTCGGCGATGGCTTTGCCGAGTAGTTCGCCGGAGCGCATGGCGTAGAAGAGGCCCTCTCCGGTGAGCGGATCGACGAAAGCCGCGGCGTCGCCCACCAGGGCCCAGTTTTTGCCGACGACAGTGCGCTGCGAAAGAGTCGGGACTTGCGGCGAAGGCAGCACGTGGCTGTAGAAGCGAGCGTTGTCCGTGGAGAAATTCTGCTTGCCCATAAAAGTTTGCAAGTGCGTGCGCGCAGTTCGGATTGATTGTGCGAAGCCATACTACCGCAGATGCCGACGGACAAATGGTCGCAACGGGGGAAGGACCAGATGTAGCCGTCAAAGTGCGGAAGAAATTTGATAATGATGGAGTCGGCGGCTTGCGGAATGAAATAGCCCTGCGTGATTTCAAGTTCGTCTTTTTGTAGGGGGCGCGTTTCGGGGAGAAGTTGATTGCGCGCACCGGCTGCCAGGACCAGGAAGTCTGCGGTGCGCCATTCGCCTTCGACGGAGTAGCGAGGTTTCTCGGCGGAGGTGTCCACCGCGACGATGTGAGAGCGATTCACTTCGCATCCGGCTGTCTGCGCGCGCTCGAGGAGCAGGCCGTTCAGGACAGTGCGGGAATAGATGACGATGGGATTGGTCATTTCGAGCTTGGCGCGCTGTTCGTTGGAGGCAATCAGGTCGATGGAGTGGATCAGTTTCTTGGGGTAGGGATTGTCGAGAAGAAAAGGGAACCGTTGGATGGCTTTGTGAGTGAGTCCGCCGCCGCAGGGCTTTTCCCATGCGAGATGTTCATCAAAAATGCGAACGGTGTGGCCGGAGCGGGCAAGTTGTTCGCCACACATCGAGCCGGACGGTCCGCCGCCGACGATTACGATTTCAGCCATTTGGTTTCACTCGCTAACTAAGGGACCTGTCTCCGGGTGCGGAGCCCTCAGGCGATGGGGAAGATCGCCAGGGCAAAACCAGCGAGCAGTATAGCACCGAAGATGGCGGCAGAAACTGGACTGCGTGTCCGAGAGCGTATTACATCGGTAGCCAGCCGTTGCAGAATCGAAAACATCACGAAGTAAAGGACCAAGAGAAAGAAGGCGAACTGGCCAGAGTGAAGGACGAAGATTCCAGCAAGGAGAATCAGCCAGAGAATCATGCGGAATAGGATGAATCGGACGTAACGGCCAAGGCGTCCTTGCGGCGTGAACGGGCCAAGCAGCAGTTCTTCGGCGAGGAACCAGGGGAGCACGGCGAGGAAAAGTGGCAGGAAGCGGAGCCAGCGAGCTGGATTCAGCCAGGCTTCGTAAAAAGTGAGTTCGAACCAGGCGGCAAAGAGAAGGATGAGGATAAGAGCGGCGGCCACGGGCCCCAATTTGAGAGAAGAGAAAGAAGATTTAAGCGGCAAAAGCAAATTGAGGTTGAAGAGCAGCACGGCTGCGCCGACTAGAAAAAGGAAAGAAGCGAGATAGTCGCCCTGGAAAACATGGAGGAAGCGGAATGGAACGAACCATTTGAACAGAGCTACGGCAAGTATGGCAAAAATCGTGATAGCGATGATGGATTTCAGGAACGAGGGAGTGGGGTATGTGTCGGGAGAAGAATCGGCGGGTTTGGTCAGCGTCATTTCGCGGAGGAACGGCGGAGTGAGCAGTGCGAGGCCGATGATACCGAGGAAGCAGCCGAGGGAAGGCACGCTGGCCGGGAGCGGGGCAGTGGGATTGCTGCCAAGGATTTGCGATGTCCAGGAACGAATCGCCGCAGAGGTTGCGGGCGAGAAAAGAATGCTGACATGGGACGTGCGGGGGATGACTTCATATTTGTTGGTGGAGTCGGCGGATTCAGAAACGAGCAAGGAAGCAATTTGTTTGACCCGAGTTGGTTCCCATGCAGCGCTGAGCACCAGCGAGTGTGAGGCGAGTTTCGGGTGTTCGGTGAAGAGCAGGATATCGCTCTGGATGCCGGCGTTGGCTTGCATGGGTGCGGGAGAGATGGCGATAGTTCCGGCGACGGGAATTTGCGCGGCGACGCGCACGGCGATGGCGGCTCCCATGGAGTGGCCAGCGAGGAGCGTACGCTCCGGGATGATTGCTTTGCGCGCGGCAAGATCGCGGACGAAAGCAGTGGCACAAGCTTCGGCATGCGCGGGTGAAAACGGTGCCGGGCGATTTGCCGTGGCCAGGAAAATCGGGGATGAAGACGCGAAGATCCTGGTTGGCAAATTCTTGTGCGTTGAAGGCCATCACTTTTTTGTTGGCGGAGAGGCCGTGAAAGAGAACGACCGAGCCGACGGCTGTGCCGCCAGTCGGTTCGTACATGTCGGTGACCATGTTGCAGCCGCCCGCGCTTGAAATGACGGAGTGAATTATTGGCGAATCGCGGTGAGCGAGAAAATAGCCGAGGGCACAAAGCAGAATCCCAGCGACGGCTTGAGCCAGAACTCGGCGATTCATCGTTCGGAAACCGAAGAGCCTGAACCGGCCGGTTTCGCGGCGGCTGAACGGGCTAAAGGTTGACGCGTGATAAACTGGAGATTCGATAGCGCCGAACGATATGGCTGAGCATGAGGAGTGGAATTGAGCGCAGGGGTTTTGAGTTTGCACGAAGCGATTCTGCAATTTGGCCGAGAGAAACGCAATGGCCGGCGCGTGGTGTTTACAAACGGCTGCTTCGACCTGCTGCACCCGGGACATATTGAAACGCTGGAAAAAGCCCGAGCGTTGGGCGACGCGCTGATCGTGGGCATCAACAGTGATCGAAGTGTGCGCGAAATGAAAGGTGCGAAACGTCCAATTATGCCGGAGCAGGAGCGGGCGGAGATTCTGGCCGCGTTGGGATGCGTGGATGCCGTCGTGATTTTCGATGAGCCGACGCCGCGGGAGATCATTTCGGCGTTGTTGCCGGATGTACTGGTGAAGGGCGGCGACTGGGACAGCGACAAAATTATCGGCCGCGAAGAAGTAGAAACGGCCGGAGGAAAAGTTGTTTCCATCCCGGTCGTAGCCGGGTACTCAACCACGGCAATCCTCGAAAAGATTCAAAAGCTGGAAAATTCCGGCGGAACGGACCGCCGCTAAGGTCCGATGATCCTTCCTGTTGTTCGCGAGCGATTCGAAGCGTTGTTGCGGCAGCCTGCGCTGGAAGGCGCGGTCCATGCGTTGCAGGGCGGAGCACGCGCGGCCGGGTGCGTCGGGCTGACGGAACTGGCGAAGGCGATCGCGGTTGCCTACATCACCAGCCAACTGCGACGGCCAGCCTTCCTGATCGTTGATTCGAACAAAAAAGCGGAAGCAATCGCCGAGACGCTGCGTTTTTTCTTCACGCTGTTTCCAGGAGCGACGGGCGGAGTGGCGGTGCTTCCGGCATTCGACACCTTTCCGTGGGAATCGAGAGGTCCACACGCGGATATTTTGGAGCGACGCGCGGCAACGCTGTATCGATTGGCGGCGGGAGAGACTTCGCTGGTGATTGCGCCGGTGGCTTCAACGATGTGGCGGTATCGAGATGGAAATGATTACGCGGAACTGACGCGCGCGCTGGAAAAAGATGCAGAGGTGCCGCTGCAGGATTTTCTGGCGCATCTCGGCGCGACGGGATACGCGCGGACAGAAATGGTGGAATTGCCGGGACAGTTCGCGGTGCGCGGCGGGATCGTGGATATTTTTTCGCCCGAAGCTCCGCGGCCGGTACGTGTGGAGTTGCTGGGTGACACGGTCGAATCGGTGAGAGAGTTCGACCCAAGAACGCAACGGTCGATCGCGCCAGTAAATCGGACAACGGTATTGCCACTGACGGAGTGGGAAGTGATGCGGGACGGATGGAGCCGAGACCTGGCCCCTGCCGACGTATTGGGGACCGAAGCACGCGGTTTCAACGAGAAGTTTGTTTGAACTGTCGCCGAGTTCACTGGAGCCGGTGATTTTTCTGAATGAGCCGGCGACATTGCGGCCGGTGGCCGAAGCGCTGCGCAAAGAAGCTACGGAAGCCTACGAGAAATTGGGAACGGCGAACGCGCCGGAAGCCGCGAACGTTTTATTGGCAGGAAGAGGAATTTGACCTGGCGCTTACAACTTGCGACGCGTGTGGAACTCGAACAACTGGGTATGAGCCTGACCGAAGGCCACGCATTCAGCCTGTCGTCACGGCCGAGCGCGCGATTTCATGGCGATGTCGTGGCGTGCGTCGGTGATGTGAAGTCGCAACTGGCGGCGGGCGGAAAGATATTTTTGACGGCAGCGAGCACCGGCGAACTGGAACGCTTACGCGGACATCTGCCGCGAATATGAAGTGCCGTACGTGCTTGGGCGAATCGGAGAACGCAGCGGCGGGATTCACTGCGGAAGGCGCGTTGGAGTCGGCGGGACTGGTGCTGATGAGGGCGCCGTTCGGCGAAGGGGTGACTTTCCCCGACGCGCAATTGACGATTTTCGGGAATGCGGATTTGTTCGATGTTGCTCCGTCGGTCGAGCGGCCGACGCGGAAGATTCGAACTTCGGGGTTTTTCAGCGACTTTGCGGACCTAAAGCCAGGCGATTTCGTGGTGCACGTGGATCACGGAATCGGCCAGTTCGAAGGCTTGCGGCAAATTGAGTCGGATGGCCGGCGCGGTGAGTTCATGCTGCTGAAGTATGCGGAAGAGGCGCGGCTCTACGTTCCGCTCGAGCGCATGGATTTGGTGCAGAGCTATCGCGTGGTGGAGGGCGCGCCACCGCCGCTGGACAAGCTGGGCGGGACGGGTTGGACGACGCGCAAGGCGAAAGTCCGCAAATCGCTCGAGGACATGGCGGAGAAGTTGTTGGAACTTTACGCCGCGCGAAAAACGGCGACAGGGATTTGCATTTTCCGCCGATGGAAACTGGCAGCGCGAATTTGAGGATGCGTTCGAGTTCGAAGAGACGCAGGACCAGAACCTGGCAATCGCGGATATCAAGAAAGATTTGGAGAAGCCGGTACCGATGGATCGGCTGCTCTGCGGAGACGTGGGATACGGGAAGACGGAAGTGGCGATGCGTGCCGCATTCAAAGTGATTGGCGATGGAAAACAGGTGGCGGTGCTGGCGCCGACGACGGTGCTGGCGTTCCAGCACTACGAGACCTTCAAGAAGAGATTCGCTGCTTTTCCGGCAAAGATCGAGATGTTGAGCCGATTCCGGACCGCGGCGGAGCAGAAAAAGATTTTGGCGGATCTGGAAGCGGGGAAAGTGGATGTAGTCATTGGCACGCACCGGCTGCTTTCGAAAGACGTACAGTTTCCGGATTTGGGTTTGCTGGTGATTGACGAAGAGCAGCGGTTCGGGGTGGCCCACAAAGAGCGGCTGAAAGAGATGCGCAAAAATGTCGATGCGCTTTCGCTGTCGGCAACGCCGATTCCGCGGACCTTGCACATGTCACTGGTGGGATTGCGGGACATGTCGATTATCGAGACGCCGCCACGCGACCGGTTGGCGATTCAGACGGTGGTCGCTAGTTTCCAGGAAGAATTGGTACGCAAGGCGGTTGAAACGGAGCTGGAACGCGACGGGCAGGTCTATTTCATTCACAACCGCGTGGAGTCGATTTATTCGCTGGCAACCATGGTGGCGAAGCTGGTGCCGAAGGCGCGGGTGGTGGTGGCGCACGGGCAAATGGGCGAAAAAGAGTTGGAAAAGGTGATGCTGAAGTTTATCCGTGACGAGGCGGATGTGCTGGTGGCGACGACGATCGTCGAAAACGGCCTGGATATTCCGAGAGCAAATACGATTCTGATCAATCGCGCGGACCGGCTGGGGCTTTCTGAGTTGTATCAATTGCGCGGGCGGGTGGGTCGTTCAAACCAGAGAGCTTATGCGTATTTGCTGGTGCCGCCGGAGACCGTGCTGTCGGAAATTGCGCGCAAACGGCTTGTCGGCAATGAAGGAGTTCAGCGAACTGGGTGCGGGATTTCGCATCGCTGCGCTCGATCTGGAATTGCGCGGAGCGGGAAACATGCTGGGGCGCCAGCAGCATGGACATATCGAAGCGGTTGGGTTCGATATCTATACGCAGATGCTGGAACGAGCGGTTTCGAAACTCAAGGGCGAAGAGTCTGCCCCGGAATTGCGCACGACTTTGAGCCTGGGATTGGATGTGCGGATTCCGCAGGATTACATTCCGAGCGAGAACCTGCGCTTGCGGACGTATAAGCGGATTTCTTCGGTCAAAACGGATGATGAGAAGGCGGACGTGGCGAAGGAATTGGAGGACCGGTTCGGGCCGCTTCCAGTATCGGTGGGAAACCTTTTGGAGTACGCCGCCCTCAAATCCGTCTGTGAACGGTTGCGGATTTCGATGGTGGAGCGGCAAGCGAACCGGCTGGCGGTGCGGTTCCACCCGGAGACGCCGCTGGACCCGGCGGCATTAGTAAAGGTAGTGCGTTCACGCGAAGGCATTCGATTGGACCCTTCCGGAGTGTTGTGGATGGAGGTTTCCAGGGGCGAAAGCGTCGTTGCAGCCCTGAGAAACGTATTGCTCGGCCTTCAAGGGCAGGGCTAAACTGAAGAAGTGAGGGAATGGATGCGAAACATCGCAATAATCGCGGCACTGCTTGCCGCTATGCCGCTCGCGGCGCAGGAGCCTAAACCTGAGCCGCCGCCCGCTCCAACCATGGAGAAGCCGGGAGACGCGCCAGTTGAAGAGACCAAGCCGGTTGAGAAGCCGAAAGCTCCAGCTACGCCTGCGGCCAAGGTGAATCCGGAAGCCGGCACGGTGATAGAAGAAATTATCGCGCGAGTGAACAACGACATTATTACTCGTTCGGAATACGACAAGGCATTGGCAACTACCGCGGAAGAAACTAGGCAGGACTGCCAAACCAGGTGCACGCCGGAACAGTTGCAGAACGCTTTGGACGAGCGAAAGAAGACGGCCCTGCGCGACTTGATCGACCAATCTTTGCTTGCGCAGCGCGGCAAGGATATGGGGCTCAGCGTTGAAACTGATGTCGTGAAACAGTTGGATCAGATACGGCAATCGAACAAAATGGCCAGCCTGGATGACTTGGAAAAGGCGGTGACCACCCAGGGATTGAATTGGGAAGACTTTAAGGCCAATATTCGCAATCACATCCTTACGCAGAAAGTGATCAGCCAGGAAGTCGGTTCGCACATTTCCATCGGTGAAAGCGATGCACGCGCCTACTACGACGCGCACAAAAGCGAATTTGTGCGTCCGGAGCAAGTAGCATTGCGTGAAATTATGGTGAGCACGGAAGGGAAGAAGGAATCGGAATTGCCTGATTTGAAAAAGAAAGCCGAAACAGCACTGAAGCGCGTGAAAGATGGCGAAGATTTCGGTGAGATCGCCAAACGGCTTTCCGACGGTAGCACCAAGGAGCAGGGCGGGTTTATCGGTGCTTTCAAAAAGGGAGAATTGGCGAAACAGCTTGAAGATGTGGTCTTCAAGATGAAGCGGAACGAACTGACCGACGTGATGGAAACCAAACAGGGTTACCTGATTCTGCAGGTGCTGGAACATTACGATGAAGGCGAACAGCCGTTTGAAAAAGTAAAAAATGAAATTATGGACCGTCTGTACAACGAGAAGCTGGAGCCGGCTGCGCGAGAATACCTGAAGACGTTGAGAGAGCAAAGCTACGTTGTCATTAAGCCGGGATATGCAGAACTGGCGGGCGGAGGGAACTCTGAAATTCAGGAAGTGAACACCACGCCGGAAGCCTTGAAAGAGAAAAAAGGCCGCAAGAAATACATTCTGTTCGGCAAAAGAACCACGTAATGAAAAAGCCGTTTGTTTCCGATTTGACCGGTGAACAAACCATCACCGGTTTTTTCCTCGTCCACGCAAAAGAAATCCGCAATACGAAAGAAGGGAAGCCGTATCTGCGTCTGGACCTGGGCGACCGCACCGGGAACATCGAAACCCGCATGTGGACCAAGTTTGAAGTGGTGGTCCAGGATATTGCGCGCGACGATTTTGTAAAAGTTGAAGGCCGCGTGGAGCTGTATCGCGACAAGCCGCAATTGTCCCTGCTGCAGATTCGTAAAGCCAAACCAGAAGAAATCGAACTGGCGGATTTCCTTCCACACACCAAAGAAGATGTGGAGAAGATGTATGCGCAACTGCTGGAATACGGCAGTGCGATTGAGAATCCCTGGCTGCAGAAGTTGGTGTTGGGGATCTTGAGTGACCCGGCGATCGCGCCTCGTTTCAAACGGCGCTCCGGCAGCAAAAGTGATGCACCATGCGTATCTCGGTGGATTGCTGGAGCACGTGGTCGGCCTGTGCGGGCTTGCCAAACAAGTGGCAGCGCACTATCCAGAGTTGGATCTGGATTTGTTGCTGACTGTGGCCACACTACACGACGTGGGCAAGCTGGATGAACTTTGCTACACCCGCGCGATCGGCTACACCGTAGAAGGTCAGTTGCTGGGCCACATCGTGATGGAAATTGAAACGGTAATTCACGCCATCGACAAAATTCCCGGATTCCCGGTGGAGCTGAAAACGGTCGTTCAGCACCTGCTGATCAGCCATCACGGCGAGTATGAGTTCGGTTCGCCGAAGCTGCCGATGATTCGCGAAGCGCTGGTTTTCCACTATCTAGATGACCTCGATTCAAAAATGGCAGCGATACGCTCCGCACTGGCGACCGAATCTGGCGACGAGGATTGGTCCACTTACAGTGGTGCGCTGCAGAGAAAATTCCTGAAGCTCGATCATTACCTGAAGTCCGGCCAAGAAAAGCTGAGCCAAGCGGCTGCGGGGCAGACGAGCCTCAATCTTTCGAATACCAGCGACTAAAAAGCCAAGCCTGACGCGTGAAGTTACGCTAAAGTTGAAGAGATGATTCCCGAACAATTCCAAATCAGGGATCTGACGATCCGGCCGGCGGCCGTGCTTGCGCCCATGGCCGGAGTCACCGATACGCTGTTCCGGCGCGTAATTCGCGGGCTAGGCGGCTGCGGACTGTTGATGACGGAGTTCACCAGCTCCGAGGGGATTACCCGTAGCGCGAAGAAGACCTTGCGTTACCTTTTCTTCCAGCCGGATGAGCATCCGATCACCGCGCAATTATTTGGCGCTAGTCCCGGCGTGATGGCGGAAGCTGCGAAGATGGTGGAAGACCACGGCTTCGACGCGGTGGACATAAATCTTGGCTGTCCGGCAAAAAAAGTTGTGAAGTGCGGCGGCTCGGGGTTGTTGCGCGATCTGGAATTGCTGGAACAGATTTTTCGCTCCGTGCGTGCCGCGGTGAAAATTCCGCTGACGATCAAGTTGCGCGCCGGCTGGGACGAGAATTCCATTGTGGCGGTGGAAGTGGCCAAGCTGGCGGAATCGATTGGCGTCGAAGCGGTGGCGGTGCACCCGCGAACGCGTTTACAAGGATACAGCGGACGCGCGGACTGGAACATCATCGCGGCCGTGAAGCGCGCCGTAAAGATTCCGGTGATTGGAAACGGTGATATACAGACGCCGGACGACGCGGCGCGTATTGTTGCGGAGACCAACTGCGACGCAGTCATGATTGGACGTGCGGCAGCAACCAACCCTTGGATTTTTTCGCAAATGGTCGAATACCGCGAAACCGGGAAGTATCAACAGCCTAGCGACGCCGACCGGCATCGGTTACTTTCTCGCTACTATAAAGAAATTAAGGCCGCGGACCAGCCCGATGCTGTGGGAAAAATGAAGCAGTTCGCATGCTGGTTTACCCATGGCGTGGGGAACGGCAGCGAGCTGAGACGATCGGTACACGAAGCACGAACGCCCAGCGAAGTGCTCGACGCAGTAGAAAAGTTTTTTGACCAACACACGTCTGGGAATTGTGTGACCGATTCGGTTCTCCGCAACCAGGAGACGGCCGAACATGCAAACGAGCCCGCAGCTTTCGAAACAGCGCGCTGAACGAAGAATTTCCGTACGCCTGCCGATGCAGGTCACCGGTACGGACTCCCGCGGAGTCGTCTTCACCGAAGAAACTTCGAGCGAAAACCTGTGTAGAGGTGGAGCGGCATTTGTGATGCGCTTTGACGTCTCGGTCGGCTCCAATTTGTCGATTCGAATTCCAATCGCTTATCAGGCAGCGAGGCGCGAGGACGCTGACTTTTCGACGCAAGGGAAAGTGGTACACGTGGAAGCGACAGGTCCGGGCGAGAGGCTAGTGGGAGTGCAGTTCACCGGGCCGCGGTTTCAGCGGATGTTCCGGTCGGAATCGGCGGCTTAACAGCCAACGATTGCGCACACATCGGAAAAATCCTGCCGTTCCTGACTACTCCCGAAATCAAAATTCAAAAAGAGATCAACTGGAAGTTTCTTGCGGTTCGTCAGCTTCCAGATGCAATTCCTGATACGCGGCACGCTTGGTGATGCCGCGCTCCTTCGCTGCTAACTTCAAAGCCTCTCTGCGGTCGAGCTTGGCTTGGCGGATCAATTCGTCCACGCGCTCGGCCAGACTTTGTGACGTATCGGCATGCGCCGATTTGTTGTCTGCCGGTATGGGCCCGATGAGCAGCGTAATCTCGCCGCGCGCCGGCCGTTCGGCGAGCGATGCGGACAGCTCCGACAGCGAACCGCGGCGGAATTCCTCATGTAGTTTCGTCACCTCGCGTGCCAGACAAGCCGGCCGGTCACCGAGAATTTCTTTCGCTTCCGCAATGGTCTCTTCGATTCGATGCGGCGCTTCGTAGAAGATAATCGTGCGATCTTCGATGCGCAACCGCTCCAGCGCTCGCCGGCGTTCGCCGGCGCGCGCCGGCAAAAATCCCGCGAAGAGAAATTCTTCATTTGGCAAGCCGGAAGCCGAGAGTGCAGCAAGCAGCGCCGATGGTCCGGGAATCGGAATCACCGGAATGTGATGACGAAGGCACAGCGTCACCAGTCGGTAGCCGGGATCGCTTACCAACGGCACTCCAGCGTCGCTCACCAGCGCAATCTGGAAACCTTGCTCCATCGCGACGACAAGTTCAGGCGCGCGCGTGAGTTCGTTATGTTCGTGGTAGCTGACCAACGATTTTTGAATGTTGTAATGGCTCAGGAGTTTTTGTGTGTGCCGCGTATCCTCGCACGCAATCTGATCGACTTCCTTCAAAATGCGCAGCGCGCGAAGCGTGATGTCTTCCAGATTGCCAATCGGCGTGGCGACCAGATACAAACAGGCCGCGCGAGCGGTGGATTGCTGCTCCATGCAAGGAGTCTAGCACGCGGCTTGGCGACAGCCGCGCATGGTATACTGCGCTCTCGCCATACATTTGGAGGAAACGCGGTGCCATTGTACGAGTACCAATGTGTGAAGTGCGGGAAGAAAACGGAAAAAATTGAGCCGGTGGCAGGACCCCATCTGAAAAAGTGCCCGCACTGTGGTGGCAGGGTGGAGCAAACGTTGACCGCTCCGGCGATTCAGTTCAAGGGTTCAGGTTGGTACGTGACGGACTACGCCGGAAAATCCGGTGCTAAAGAAGGTGTCAGCACCGGTTCATCGACGAACGATTCGAACGACTCTGGATCAAAGGAGTCGTCGTCGAAAGAAAGCAACGCGAAGGAATCGAAAGAAACCAAGGAGTCTAAAGCCTCGAAAGATTCCAAGGAAACGAAGTCATCTAAGAGAGATAAATAGTCCGGTCGTCACGGGCGCTACAACTTCATCCCTTTCAGGTAATTGCGGAACGGTTCGCCGAGTTCTTTATTTTGCAGCGCCAATTCCACAGTGGCGATCAGAAATCCTAATTTGTCGCCGGCGTCGTAAGAAATCCCCTCATAGATGTAAGCCCACAATCCTTGTTCTTTCGCGAGAATTTTCATAGCGTCGGTAAGCTGAATTTCTCCGCCGGCCCCAGGCTTGGTGCGTTCCAGGCAATTGAAAATCGCGGGAGGCAGTACGTAGCGTCCGGTGATCGCCAGATTTGACGGCGCCTCGGCAGGCTTCGGCTTTTCCACGAGTTCGCGTATGCGCAGAAGCCGTTCACCGAATTGGCCTTGCGGTGCCGCATCTCCAGCCACGATTCCGTACAGGTGAGTTTTTTCGCGAGGCACTTCTTCCACCGCAATCGCCCCGACTCCGGTGGCTTCATAAACTTGAATGAGTTGCTTGGTGGCGGGATTTTCGCCAGGGATCAACACATCTCCAAGCAGTACCGCGAACGGTTCGTCCCCTACGAGATCCTTGGCAACCAAAACGGCGTGACCCAATCCGAGCGGCTCTTTTTGCCGAGTGTAGCTGATCTGCACCATGTCCCCGATGTCGCGAAGCATGTTGACCTGATCCGTCTTGCCTTTTTCAGAAAGCAACCGCTCCAGAGTGGGGTTGTAGTCGAAATGATCTTCGATCGAATGCTTGCCTTTTCCGGTGACGATGATGATGTGCTCGATGCCGCTCGCCACACATTCTTCCACCACGTACTGAATTTGCGGTTTGTCCACGACGTTGAGCATTTCTTTCGGTTGCGCTTTGGTCGCGGGCAAGAATCGCGTGCCAAGCCCGGCGGCGGGAAGGACTGCTTTGCGAACTCTCTTGATTGGAGCGGAAGTTTCAGACGAACCTGTCGGTGAAGTCATACCAAAGAGGTTAAAGAACGCCTGAAATTTTTCAATCGGATTCTTGCTGTAGGGTGTGGTGGGTTGAAAGTCCCGTTAAGACACGCGTGTTAACATAGGAAAGCGGAGCGAACGGATCGGCGTGAGTGTTCGAATACTTGGAATTGAATCGTCGTGCGACGAGACTGCGGCCGCGGTAGTAGCCGACGGCCGCGAAATTCTGTCCAGCGTGATTGCTTCGCAAATCGATATTCACAGAAAATATGGCGGTGTGGTGCCGGAACTAGCTTCACGTGAACACTTGCGCCGCATCGTTCCAGTGGTGCGCGAGGCGCTCGATCAGGCGAAAGTTTCGCTGCAAGATATCGACGCAATAGGCGTCACACACGGCCCCGGTCTGGTCGGTTCGCTGTTGGTCGGTATCACCTACGGAAAAACTCTCGCGAACAGTTTAGGCAAACCACTGGTCCCGGTGAATCATTTGGAGGGCCACATTCACGCGGTTTTTCTGGAGGCGCACAAGTCCGGAATTTCCCCGCGGTTGCCTGCGGTGTGTTTGATCGTCTCCGGTGGTCACACAGTTCTATACGAAGTGCAGCCGAAAGATCCATTGCGAACGGATGCGGCAGCGTTGTGGAGTTACCGGAGAATTGGCCAGACACGCGACGACGCCGCTGGCGAGGCCTACGACAAGGTTTCGAAATTGCTGGGTCTAGGATATCCCGGTGGGCCCATTTTGGACCGGCTTTCAGCGGCGGCGGGCAACTCGCCCGCTCCTGTAAAATTTGGCCGCATCAAAATGAAGGGGAATAGCAGTGACTTCAGCTTCAGCGGACTGAAGACCGCGGTGCTCTATCACTTGCGCGAAAACCCGGATTATTTTCCGGAAATTCAGGCCCGCGAAGAGGCCATCGAACGAGGCGAGCGAGGGTTCGACCAATTGTTGCCGCTTTGCACGCCCAAAACTTTAGGTCTCGTGCGGGAATTTCAGGAGGCCGTTGTGCGCGAACTCGTGGAACGAACCCTGAACGCCGCTGAAGAATTGAACGCGTCCACTATTCTGGTTTCTGGAGGCGTGGCAGCCAACCGGCGACTACGGTCGACCTTCGAATCGCGCGCGGCTTCTGCTGGAGTCAAAGTCTTTTTCCCGAGTATGGCGCTTTCCACCGACAACGCCGCGATGATTGCTGCTGCCGCTTATCCCCGCTTTATGAATCACATTTTGGCCGATGTTTCACTGAATGCAGCCGCGTCGCTGCCGATCGTGTAAGTTCTCGCCAAATCGTTCAAATAGACTGACCTCCAATATGATTCTTTCCCGTTCCTCGGGGTAAAATGCCCGCTCATGCGGATCGCTACAGATACCGGTGGCACATTCACGGATTGCGTGTTCGTGCGCGACGGAAAATTGCGGGTTCTGAAATTCCCGTCGCAGCCAAAAAATCCCGCCGCCGCGATTGCCGCCGCAGTGCACGAAGTTCATTCGCACCCGTCGATCGGCCAGGCGGAGCCGTTGGACCTGGTATGCGGCACGACTGTCGGCACCAACGCACTGTTAGAACGTCGCGGCGGAAGAGTGCTCCTCATCACCACGAGAGGCTTCGAAGATGTGCTGGAGATTGCGCGTCAAGCGCGGCCGAAACTCTACGATCTGCAATTTCAGAAAGCAGAGGTTTTGGTTCCGCGCGAATTGCGCTTGGGCGCTCCGGAGCGTCTGGCTGCCGATGGAAAGATTCTTACGGCGTTGCGTCCGGGCGGGATTCGTCGATTAGTACGACAAGCCCGCGCCACCCACGCGGACGCCATCGCTCTCTGTTTTCTTTTTTCGTTCCGCAATCCCAGGCACGAAGTCGCACTTGCTCGTGCCTTGCGGCGGGAAGGAATGCTAGTAAGCGTTTCGCACGAAATATTGCCTGAGTTTCGTGAATTTGAACGGACCGCAACCACGGTGATCAACGCGTATCTCGCGCCTGTGATGAGCGCGTATCTGCGAGAAACAGAGCTCCAGGCTAAAAATGAATGGAACGCCAAGCCGCTACCAGGCATAAGCAAGGGCGTCCGTGTTCGAGTGATGCAGTCGAACGGTGGAACGGTCTCGGCGCAACGCGGCCGCAACCGAACCGGTTCGTACGGTGCTATCGGGCCCTGCGGGCGGAGTAATGGGAGCCAAGTTTGTCGCTGAACTGGCGGGGGTAAAAAAGATAATTACGTTTGATATGGGCGGAACATCTACTGACGTCGCCTTGCTTACCGGCGACACTCGCATCACCACCGAGTCCCGTGTCGCTGGATTGCCGGTGGCCGTGCCAATGCTTGAGATTCATACGGTTGGTGCGGGTGGCGGCTCGATCGCACGATTTGACGCTGGTGGATCGCTGCGCGTTGGCCCGCAAAGCGCGGGCGCTGATCCTGGTCCGATCTGTTACGGCAAAGGCGCGCAACCGACTGTTACGGATGCGCACGCAGTGCTCGGACATTTTGCGGATCGTGGCCTTCTGAGTGGCCAGTTCGAATTGCAATCGGAGCATGCCCGCCGCGCAATGCAGGAACAGAAGGGAAGTTTTCGCAGCGCCGAAGAATTTGCGCAGGCAATTCTGAACGTTTCGAACGCAGTCATGGAGCGCGCACTTCGCTTGATTTCCATCGAGCAAGGGCACGACCCGCGCGAATACACGCTGGTCGCATTCGGTGGGGCGGGTGGATTGCACGCTTGCGATCTGGCGAAAGCGCTGGAAATGCGTGGCGTCTTGATTCCCGTGTTTCCCGGTGCGCTCTCAGCGCTGGGAATCTTACGAGCGAACGTTGTGCGCGAATTTTCACAAACCATGCTGCTCCCCGTATCCAATCCAGAACGTGCGCTGCGGGACAGTCAGAATGCAATTCGCCGCCTTCAGGGTTCCGCTGAAAACTTTTTGCAATCCGAGGGCTTCACGCGTTCCAGTCAAAAATACGAATATCGCTTGGACATCCGCTATGTCGGCCAGGCGTACCACTTGCGCGTTCCTTGCGACTCTGATTTTGTGAACGAATTTCATCGCGCTCACGAACGATCCTATGGCCATTCCGATTCGCGCAGAGCCATCGAGATTGTGAATGTCCGCTGCAGGGCGACCGGTGTGTCGCCCGCCATCGCGCTTCCGAAAATGTCAAAAATCAGATCGCAAAAAACTTCAAAACCGCTGGATCGGGTGAAATGCTTCTTCGGCCCGGTGCAACTGTCAACTGCGCTTTACGCAAGAGAAACGCTTCGAGCTGGGGCAGCCTTTTTCGGTCCCGCGATTATTTCCGAATATAGTGCGACGTCGCTGGTGCCGCCTGGCTGGAACGCCCGCGTTGACGACCACGGCCAGATCCATCTTTCGCAAAAATCAAAAAAAGCGAATCGTCATGAGCCCTAAGAAACGGTTGAAAACAAGGCACGTGAAGCGCTCACCCGATCCGATGCGTCTGGAAATCTTCAAGAATATTTTTCACTCGATCGCGGAGGAAATGGGCGCGGCACTGAGAAGATCGGCCTTCTCGCCAAATATCAAGGAACGAAGAGACTATTCCTGCGCGGTTTACGACGGCCATGGCCAGGTCCTCGCCATGGGAGACCACATGCCCGTTCACCTTGGCTCCATGCCGGCGTCCGTCGCGGCGGCTCGAGATGCGTTCGACTTCTCGCCCGGTGACATTGCGATTCTGAACGATCCGTTTGCTGGCGGTACGCACCTGCCCGATCTAACGCTGGTCATGCCGGTGTTTGTTCCGAAAGGTGCTAAACCGCAATTCTTCGTGGCCAGCCGAGCACATCACGCCGATATTGGCGGCGCTTTGGCCGGCTCGATGGGACCTGCGCGCGAAATTTTTCAGGAGGGTTTGCGGATTCCGCCCGTCAAGATATGGAAGCGTGGAGGAATGTGTGAAGACGTTTTGCAGTTGATCCTCGCAAACGTTCGAACCCCACGCGAACGGGAAGGAGACCTTGCGGCGCAGATCGCCTGTTGCCGCTTGGGAGAACGCCGCCTGACAGAAGCCGCCGCGAAGTACGGAATTCGCGAAATAAATGAATACTCTTCGCACCTTCTGGACTATTCCGAGAAATTGATGAGCCAGGAATTGCGCGCCATCCGCCCCGGAATTTACCGCGCCGAAGACTACTTGGACGACGACGGGGTCAGCGATCAGCGCCTACGGATTCGCGTAAGCATTCAAATCAAAGCTGGCGCGGCGCAAATTGATTTCACGGGCACTTCGCCGCAATGTGCAGGCAATGTGAACGCAGTGGAAGCCATCGCAATTTCAGCCGTTTATTACGTATTTCGCTGCCTCATCGCCGAAGATGTTCCTGCGACGTCCGGACTTCTTCGTCCCCTCTCAATCATCGCTCCCAGCGGAACCATCGTGAACGCCAGTTCGCCGGCGGCCGTTGCTGCCGGAAATGTGGAGACGTCGCAACGCATGGTGGACACCCTGCTGCGCGCCCTCGCGAAAGCCGCGCCCCAGCGGATTCCAGCCGCAAGCCAGGGCACCATGAACAACCTAACGTTTGGCGGCAGCGATCCTCGCCACAACGGTTCACCTTTCACCTACTACGAAACGATCGCGGGCGGTTGTGGCGCATCCAGCCGTGCCAATGGACCGAGCGCCGTTCATTCTCACATGACAAATTCGTGGAACACGCCTACCGAGGTGCTTGAGGAAACCTATCCCGTCCGCGTGCGGCAATACGCCATTCGAAAAAAATCTGGAGGACGTGGGCAACATCGCGGCGGGGACGGAATCTTGCGCGAACTGCAATTCTTATCGGCTGCTGAAGTCGGACTGCTTGGTGACAGGCGAAGCACCGCTCCTTACGGATTGCGCGGCGGAGACCATGGGCAGACTGGCCTGAACACTCTGTTCCGAAATGGAACTCGGCAGGCACTCGGCGCGAAGTGTACTTTCCGAGCAAAGCCCGGCGATATTTTGCGAATCGAAACGCCGGGCGGCGGCGGTTGGGGCAAAGAGCAGAACCGGGTAACAGCGCGAAAAAAGAAGGCCTGAGTGTGAACGACATTTACCGTAAACGTTTTAGTTTTTGCCTGTTATTTCTGACAGTTCACTGAAATAAAAAGGGACAGGCGCAAAGCCTGTCCCGTAAATTCTCTGTAAATTCTTTTTTGAGAACTACTGTTCAAAACCTTCCTGCATAACAGGGAACTGAAGCTTTGCTTTCGCCAATGACTTCAACACCATGGCTTCGGCGGATTCAGAGGACGTACTGCGCGCTGTCGCCATCTCGCTCACCAGCAAGTACTTGGCGCGTTCCAGCATTTTCTTTTCGCGGAAAGACAGCGGCTTGCTGCGGCTAAGAGAGCAGAGGCTCTTGAGGACGACAGCAACTTCGAGGAGCGAACCGGTGCGCATGCGCTCGGAATTTTCCTTGAAGCGATGCTTCCAGTCATGATGGCAATTGAGTTTGCCTTTTTCTAGGAAGCCCAAAACTTTGGTGGTGTCATTCGAACGCATCACGGAACGGAGTCCCACACTTTCCGCGTTCGATTGGGGAACCATCACTCGCAAATCGCTCGAAACAATTCGAATCATGAAATAACGTTCGGTCTTTCCGTTCAACACACCGTAATTAATCTGCTCGATCAATCCAACGCCGTGGTTCGGGTAAACGACCTTATCGCCGATTTTATAATCCATGTTTCGGATGCCCCCTTGGAGGTACACAAAGAAGTGTAGGAGCATGTGCGCAGAGAGTCAAGATATATCGTTTGGAATGAGAGGGTTAGGGAAGACCCTATGCGGGTTTGGCATCAAAATTGCCCTGTGGTCCAGTAACGGTACTTACCCTCGTAAACGTGCACGGAACAGTGTCCAAAACTCACCCGCTCTTCGTTCGATTCGCGCACGATTCGCGACTTCGCCTATACTGCTGCGATGCAATTTATTGTGATCGACACCGCAGACGCTCGAGGCAGCGTGGCGGTCTTCCGTGACAACTCATGTTTGTCCGTTGAATCGCATGGTTCCGACGAAGACTATTCCAGTTGGCTTCTTCCTGCCGCGCAGCGCGCTCTCTCCGGTTCCGGCCTAACCCTCTCGCAACTCGATGGTTACGCGGTTTGTGCCGGCCCCGGCTCGTTTACCGGTTTGCGGGTGGGGCTCACCACCGTGAAAGCTTGGGCCGAACTCTACGGAATGCCTATCGCCGCGGTTTCCCGGCTGGACGCCATCGCAAGTTCCAGTCCAGACGACTTTACTCCCGACAAATCCTATGTCGCATCGATCATCGACGCACGCCGCGAACAAGTCTTTGCCGCCCTTTATCAACGCACTGGTTTGCGGCTCGCAATCTGCGGGACGGAGGCGGTCGTCGGCTTGGAGGATTTCATCGCGCGCGTTGAAGCCGCCGCCGTTGCTGGCGGAGCAATGTGGCGCACGCCAGACCCGCAAATCCTGGGCGCTAGTCCGCGGTGGCAAGAGTTACTGGCCGCAGGGCACACCCTGCATCCCACACCCCCGCCATTTGCCCTCCAGCTAGGAAACATTGCCTTACAGAAGTTCCATGCTGGACAAGTTGTCAGTTCCTTAGAGCTTGACGCCAACTACGTCCGCCGCTCCGACGCAGAAGTCTTCTGGAAGGCACATGCACCAGCGATCAAGGTTTAGTCTCGATAAGGCAGTCAGCAATCCGGCGAAATGTCATTCCCATGTTGCGATTCTCGCGGCGCGCCAAGCGGTCACAGCGTGACTGCTCGTTTCCGTCCAAGGCGGCCTGAAGACTTCGCGGCTATTAGACAAATTCTAGAAAGCTCTGGACTCTCCCTGTACTCAACGGCAAATACGCCCGCTTCCAGCACCGCGGGGCGTCCCGATCCACTCGCCCACGTCGAGGTCTATGTCGTCGAGGCAGACGAGGCCACGGTAGCCGTTCTACAATCCCGGCTGGTCGCCGACGAAGCCGAAATTCTCGATATTGCCGTCGCAAGCCCGCATCGCCGCCGCGGCTACGGCCGGTTCGCGCTCTCCAGCTTCATCGAAATCGCTCGCCAGCGCGACGTGAAAGCTCTGTTCCTGGAAGTGCGCGAATCGAATCTGCCGGCGATCCGTCTGTACCAGTCAGCCGGCTTCGCCACCACCGGCCGCCGTCCAAACTACTATCACCATCCCGCCGAAGCCGCGCTCCTTATGAATTTGAAACTCACAGGCTAGTACCAACTTACCGTTGGTTCCCACTTGACTCTGGCTTTACGCAGAGTTACGTTCGCGTTAAGTCGAGGTTGTCAATTGCAAAGTTTTCCTCGACGAGGTGCTGCATACTACAATTTCATCGTCATTAAGGAGGAGGAACGCATGGCAACTTTCCAGCGGAACCCTCGGGACATACTGCTCGACACAAACGCCGAGTATCAGCGTCTGTTCGAACAGCACGAGAAGTACGATTTGGAGCTGCGCAGAATCCTCAACGAGCCTTACCTCAGTTCGGAAGACCTCCTGGAAGAAATCAAACTTAAGAAGATGAAACTCCAATGCAAGGATGAGATGGAGCGGATTGCGGCGCGTATCCACCGTTCGCGCGCGCAACACGCCTGAGTCGTTGCGCGCGCATTGCATCACCACAATTTGTCGGTAATCACTCCGGCACAAGTGTGCCTGGCCGAATCGCACTCGCCGTCCGCACCGTAATGAGCGGTGTCAACGACGGTGTCGCGCCTCGGCCATCCCGCTTGCTCTGCTGTGGTATCTTCATACCACATGGTCAAAGAAGGATATTATTTCGGCGTTCCTCCGCTTCTTCTCGGCGGTCTCGCCATCGCACTTCACTGGTGGATTCTCGGGGCAGTGCTCATCGCCTTTGCTTTGTTCTGTTTTTCTTTTTTCCGCGATCCGGATCGCCAAATTACCAACGATCCCGCCGCCATCGTTTCGCCCGCTGATGGCAGAGTTGTCGTCATCACCGACGAGCCCAACGCCGGGTCGCCCCGGCACCCGCATCAGCATTTTTCTGGCGATCTGGAACGTCCACGTCAATCGCTCACCCGCCGCCGGCGTAATCTCCAAACTCGATTACCGCCCCGGAAAATTTCTGGCCGCTTGGGATCCCAAAGCCTCGACCCAAAACGAACAAAACATATTCACGCTGAGCACCGCCACGGAAATATCGAATTGAAGCAAATTGCCGGCCTGGTCGCTCGCCGCGTAGTCTCCTGGAAAAAGGCGCACGACACCGTTGCCGCCGGTGAGCGCATCGGCCTTGTTCGATTCGGCTCACGCGTCGATCTGTGGGTTCCCCAGGGCTCCCAGCTTTTGGTAAAGATAGGTGATAGCGTTAGCGGCGGCTCCAGTGTTCTCGCACGCTGGCCCGCAAGTGCTTCCAATCCTTCAAGCGAAGCCAACTTCGCTGCGGTCGAAAGGCAATCCTGAGCATGCCGGACTTGAATCAACAGGAAGTCCCGTTCGAGGGACGCCGCACCCGCGTCCAGGCCAGACTCCGTCGCGGAATTTTTCTCGTTCCGGCGTTGATGACCTCCGCCAACCTTCTCTGCGGATATTACGCGGTCGTCGCCGCACTGATGGGGACACCCGAAGATTTCAATCACGCCGCAAAGGCCATCGGCATCGCCATCGTTTTCGATTCGCTCGATGGCCGACTCGCGCGCATGACCGGCACCAACACCGAATTTGGCGTGCAGTTCGATTCGCTCGCCGACGTCGTCAGCTTTGGCGTCGCACCCGCGGTTCTGGCATACGCCTGGGGAGTTCGTGGCGTCGCCGATCTCGCGCCCGGAGCATTTCGCCAGTTAGGACATTTCGGTTGGCTTTGCTGTCTCGCGTTTTTAATCTGCTGCGCGTGGCGCCTCGCGCGTTTCAACGTGCAGGGAATGGCACCCGGCGGCTCCAAATATTTCGTCGGCATGCCCACTCCTGCCGCTGCAGGCGTCATCGCCTCCATCGTCCATGCGTTTCACGTTCGCGGCCCGCTTCTCGAAGTCGGCACTATTCTTGAATGGCGATGGTCCGTCGCGTGGCTGCTGCTTGCAGTCTCCCTCGGAGCGCTCATGACCGGTACCATCCGCTTTTACAGTTTCAAGGATTTGCCATGGAGCAAAAAGCAGCCGGCCATCATGATTCTTCTGCCGCTGTTGCTGCTCGCCGTAATTTGGAATTTCTCCGAAATTTCCTTGCTGCTCATCGCGTGCACGTACGCGCTTACCGGCGTGATTCTGCATATCATTCGGCTCTTGCGCCGTCATCCGGGTGCCCGGGCAACTTCTCACTGACCCATGGCTACCCCACTGGAAACGCGCAGAATTATCATCGCTGGAGCGTCTTCGCTGCTCGGAGCCGAACTGAAAACGCTCCTGGAAGAAAGTCGTTTCGCTGCCTCCGATTTCCGCCTGGTTGACGAAGAAACCGTTGCCGGAATTCTCACGGAAGCAGGCGGTGAAGCCGCAGTCATCCAGCCCGTCGAAGAAGACAGCTTCAACAAAGCATGGCTTGTGTTCTTCACCGGCTCGGCCGCCTTCACAAAAGCAAATCTTGCTCTTGCGCAACGTAGCGGCGCTCGTATCGTCGACTTATCGGGCGCGCTGGCGGACGACGCAAACTCTCCAACCTGGCTTCCAAATTGGGATCGGCTCACTGGCGCGTCTTTTGACAACGCTGCCGGATCGTTCTGTATTCCCTCGGCGCCCGCTGAAATAATTTCGCGGCTGGCAATCGTGCTGCATACTTTCGCGCCGAAAACAATTTCCGCCGTAGCCTTTCAACCGGTCTCTTCGTCCGGAAAATCCGGCATTGAAGAACTCGAATCGCAAACCTCGCATCTTTTGTCGTTCCAGACCATCGGTTCGCCTGTCTTCGATACGCAAGTCGCATTCTCCATGCTCGACAGATACGGCCCAGCCAGCGCAAAGAATCTGCACTCAGCGCTGCAAGGCCTGCGCAATGAAGTGCGCTCCTGCCTCCTGCAAAGGTTTCCGTTGCCTGCCGTACAACTCCTCCACGCGCCGGTCTTCTACGGATCGACGGTTACCGCCTGCGCGACTCTTGATTCCTTATTCGACTTGTCCGCAATCACCAAGGCCTGTGCTGAAGCCGGATTCATACTCACTTCCGATGATTCCGCGCCCAGCAATATCAGCGTGGCTGGCGAATCGGCCATTCAACTCGCACCGCCTCAGGCTGACGAAAGCAATTCCGGCGTTTGGTGGTTTTGGGCTGCGGCAGATAACCTGCGTTTGCCCGCGTCCAACGCCGTAAAGCTGGCGGAAAAGCTTCTTGAATGAAATCTCGAATCACAATTTTGTTTGCTGCGATCGCCGCCACCCTTGCTGGATGCGGATATCACGTTGCTGGCCGCAGCGATGCGCTTCCCAAAACCATTCACGTCATCGCCATTCCCGCGCTGGAAAACAAAACCACCAGCTATCGCGTCGAACAGAAGTTGACGGCGGCGACCATCCACCAATTCCTGGCCAGCACCAGTTACAAAATCGTTTCCAACCCGGAAAGCGGCGATGCGGTGCTGCGCGGTAAAGTTGACAGCGTGGAAGTGGTTCCGCTGCTATTCATCACCACGCCCGCCACCGCCACTACTCCCTCCACCACTCGGGCTACCACCATGCTGGTAACCATGAAGTGTGAATTCACGCTCACCGACTCGACCACTCAAAAAATCCTCTACCGTAGTGACAATTTCGTTTTTCGCAATGAGTACGAAATATCCACTGATGTCAAAAGCTTCTTCGAAGAACAGGATCCCGCCCTCGACCGCATGGCTCAGGATTTTGCCAAACGTCTGGTCGCCGCGGTCACGGAGAATTACTGATGCCGGCAATCGGTACTGAAGAGCTGCTCTCCCGCCTGAAAAAAGGGAAGCCAGTGCCTGCGATACTACTGCTCGGTGACGAACCATATCTCCGCGATACCTGCCGCGCTCAACTGATCGATCAATATGTTCCGGAAGCCGCGCGTACCTGGGCCGTTTCCAGATTCTCAGCGGAGCGTGGTGATGTGCAGGCGGCTGTTGATCAAGCGCAGACGCTGCCAATGCTTTCGCCGCAACAGGTGGTATTCCTGGAAGACGCGGAAGAAATCGAGAAATTTGCCGAAAAGAAACGCGATGAAGCGGTCAAGCAACTCGAAGCCTATCTCGACGATCCGGCTGCCTTCACCGTCCTGGTTGTCGAAGCCGCGCATCTTGACCAAAGAATGAAGCTTGCAAAACTGTTCTCTGAGAAATCCCTCGTCGTAGAAGTGAGTTTGGGCGAGGATCAAGGCCAGCGAAACGCCGCTGCGGCAAATCTCGCTAAGAGTCTTGCCAAAGAAGCGGGTGTGGACTTCGAGAAAGGCGCAGCCGAGGATTTGACCGAGTGCGTCGGTGCCAACCTGCAACGTCTGAAAACGGAGCTCGAAAAACTTTCCACGTTCGTAGGCGATCGGAAACTGATTCGCCGCGAAGATGTCGCGCAAATGGTGATTTCCGAGCGTGCCGGCACAGTCTGGGAAATGGTCGATTTCATTGCCGCGCGAAGACCAAAGCAGGCGCTCGACTTTCTGGACCGCCTACTCCGCGAAGGCGAAGAGCCTCTGCAAATGCTGGGGGCACTGGCTTGGATGTACCGCAAGCTGGTGGAAGCCAGCGAAATCAAAGGCGCCGTCAACGGTTGGCAGGCCGCCCGCGCTTTACAAATGGCTCCGGAAAAAGCCGAGCTAGCCGTGAAAAACGCGCGAAAGATTTCAAAACCACAGCTGCTCGCCGGGCTGCAGGCCTTTCAGCGCGCCGACAACCTCCTCAAGGGCGGAACAGACGATACCCGCGCGTTGATGGAATTTCTGATTACGGAGCTGACTTCGCCGGGAGCAAATGCTGCAAGCGGCTAGTGCGTAGCATGACGCAAAAAAGCCGGACGCGGGTCCGGCCTTTTCTCACTCCTAAATTCATGTATGAAACCGATGAATCGGACGTTTACTTCGCGGCCTTCGCTTTGAGGCCGTTGTAGGCCAGCGTCAAACGCGATTTATAGCGGTTCGCCGTATTCTCGTGCAGCACGTTCTTCGTAATCGCTTGATCGATCGCCGAAAGCGTTGGATTCAGCAGATTCCCGGCGGCCGTCACATCGCCTGCCGTAATCGCTCCGCGCAGCTTCTTGATTGCCGTACGTACGCGCGTTCGGTTATTCCGGTTCACTTCCGCACGTTGACGAGATTGCGCCGCGCGCTTTAAAACTGACTTCTTCTTTTTCTTTATTTTGGTAGCCTGTCCTTGCGCCATCTAGCTAAAGCTCCTTTTGCGTATCGCTCAAACATTTAAGTCTAGGGGACGTGTGCACGTCTGTCAAATATGCGCCGCGAAAGCAAATTCACTTGATTCCACCGAAAACAGACGATCCGAAGCCTAAAAGTGTCCCCATTCCGTCTGCCGTTCGATCCAATTCCCATGCGGCCAAGCGCGACGAGTTGCGTCTACTTATCAACTCTCACCATCCGATTCTGACTATTGAAACCCCGGAAGAAGAACGCGTCGAACAATTGCTCTTTGAGGTGGCGATGGTGCTGGCGGTACCCCTCTTTACCTGGAGTGTAACCACGGGCCTGGCGCGCTATCGCGGCGCTCCGATTTACAACTCGGAAACGCCGGAAGCGGCGCTCTCCAACATGGCGCTGGTGCAGGGCGACGGGATTTTTCTTCTGCGCGATTTCTCCCGCTACTGCGACAACGACAAAGTTTGTCGCCGCCTGCGTGAATTGGCGGAACAATTCCGCATGGCTCGTCGCTCTATCGTGATCACCGCTGGCTCCATCACCTTGCCGCCGGAACTTGAAGGGGATGCGGCAAGTTTCACTTTGGGATTGCCAGACGTCGACGAGCTCTTATCCAGTGTCAAGCAAACACTCGCGGAGTTGAATCGCGAGAATCAGGTTTCCGTTAGCCTCGATTTGGACGGAATTCAACAAGTCGCAAAAAATCTGGCTGGATTGCCCAGTGCGGAAGCCATGCGAACCTTGCGGAAGTGCGTGCTTGCAGCCGGGAAGGCGGATCCTTCGATTTTCGCTTCCATCCTAGAAGCCAAGCGCCTCTCGCTTCGCGGAGAAGGATTGCTCGAAACCGTACGCCGCGATGCGTCGTTTTCCGATATCGCCGGATTGGGTCGCTTGCGCGACTGGATTGGTAAACGCAAAAGCGCTTTGACCCCGGAAGGCCAGAAATTCGGCCTCGTTTCTCCCAAGGGAATTTTAATTACCGGAGTGCAAGGCTGCGGCAAGAGCTTGGCTGCCAAAGCCATTGCCGGCGAGTGGGGCTTTGAACTGGCGCGGCTGGACGCCGGCGCGCTCTATGACAAATTCGTCGGCGAAAGTGAAAAAAGACTTCGCAAGGCTCTTGAACTGGCTCAGAAAATGGCTCCGCTCGTGCTGTGGATCGACGAGATTGAAAAAGCCTTCGCCTCGGCCGGCTCCAGCGGCGATGCCGACGCCGGACTTTCCCAACGCTTGCTTGCAACCTTGTTGACCTGGATGCAGGACCGCGAGAGCGGAGTCTTTCTCGCAGCCACTTCCAACAACATTTCGGCGCTTCCACCCGAGATGCTCCGCAAAGGCCGCTTCGACGAGATTTTTTTCGTGGACCTGCCGAACGCTGCCACGCGAGCTGCGCTCTTCGCGCTGCATCTGAAAAAGCGTGGCAGGGACGCTGCTTCCTTCGATCTTGAAAAACTTGCCGCCGCCAGTGAAGGTTTCTCCGGCGCCGAAGTCGAAGCGGCCATCGCTTCCGGGCTCTTCGCTGCATTCGCCGCCAAGCAGCAATTAAACACCGAGATCTTGCTGGCGGAGTTGAAATCAACTCAACCCCTCAGCGTTACTCGCGCGGAAGATATCGCCGCGATTCGCGAGTGGGCCCGCACTCGCGCCGTCCCCGCGGACTGATCCCCGATTACGCGATGCACCGCAGCAATTCTGGATGTAAACTCTCCCCCGAATCCAGATCCAGACACTCTTGGAGGCATCCGTGATTTGTTCGCGCCGTCCTTTGCTACTGGCAATTGCTGCTGCGATTTCATGTACGCCGATTTCTGTCGCCCAAACTGCCCCGGAAGTAACTCCGCTCGCAAAGCAAGTCGCGGCGCTGGAAGAAAAGCTCGCACGCGAAGACAAAACTCTGCAGGACTGGCCCAATCTCGCTCGCTACCGCGATGCGAACGCAGCCCTGGCTTCCGTCCCGGGGGACGAATCGCGCGTCGTTTTTATGGGCGACTCCATCACCGATATTTGGGCACAGCCGCAACTCGGTATCTTTTTCCCGGGCAAGCCATACGTTGGCCGCGGAATTGGCGGCCAGACCACTCCGCAAATGCTAATTCGATTTCGGCCGGATGTCATCGCTCTAAAACCGAAAGTAGTGGTGATTCTCGCCGGCACCAACGACATTGCCGGAAATACCGGCCCCATGTCGCTACAAGATATCGAAGCCAATCTCACTTCCATGGCGGAGCTCGCGCATTCCAACCAAATAAAAGTCGTCCTGGCTTCGGTGTTGCCGGTCTATGACGGTGGCCACACGCAAGACGGGAGGCCTCTGGTCATGAGCGATCGCCGCCCACCGGAAAAAATCCTCGCTCTCAACCAGTGGATCAAATCCTACGCTGCGCAACGCAACGGGATTTATCTCGATTATTTTTCCGCCATGGTCGATGACCACGGCTTCCTGAAAAAAGATCTCAGCGATGATGGCCTACATCCCAACAAAGCCGGCTATTCAGTAATGGCACCGCTCGCGGAAAAGGCCATCGCCGACGCCTTGAAGAAGCCAAATTGACAAGCCAGATGAATATTTCGTTGCAGGGTTTCGCGCTGCTTGACCGTGCGGGACGTGTGAGTTAGGGTGAAAAGGTAGCCAGGTCCGCCGCGCGAAATCGTTCTCGCGTCAGGCGAATTGCTGTGAAGGGTGGGGCCGGAGGGAACCAAACTTATGGGCGACCGCGAAGCGGTCAATCGGTTTTCGGTGCACGGAACATTTCCAGCCATTGCCAAGTCTCCTGCAGGTACTTCGTCTGAAAAACCTTCAACGTGGATGAAACGCACCATACCTATCGCCGGAAAAATTGAACCGTTTTTTGGCACCCTGGACGAAAACGTGCGTCTGCTGGAGCAAACCCTGCGCGTGCGCACGCACTTGCACGACTCGAAGTTGACCATCGAGGGTGAGCAACACGGCGTTGCGCAGGCGGTCCGCATCGTGGAGGAATACAACCACGCCAGCGGAAAAGGCCGTGAATTGACCAGCGAAGAAGTGAAATCGCTGATGTGCGTCGCCATGGACGCGCCTGAGGAATCGCCGCGCGGAATGTTCGATCACGGCAAAGTGCGCTCCTTCGGTAAAAAAAGTTTAGTTCCTCGCAACGCTGCGCAGCGGCACTACATGGAGCAAATCGAAACGCACGATATGGAGTTCGGTATTGGACCAGCCGGCACCGGAAAAACTTATATCGCTGTAGCCATGGCTGTGAGCGCCTTGCTTTCGAAGCAGGTGAATCGGATTATTCTGGCGCGGCCTGCGGTGGAAGCCGGCGAGAAACTTGGATTTCTTCCCGGAACTCTGCAGGAAAAAGTCGATCCCTATATGCGTCCGCTTTATGACGCGTTGTACGACATGCTGGATCCCGACAAACTGGAGGCCTACCTGGAAAAGGGAATCATCGAGATCGCTCCGCTTGCTTTCATGCGCGGCCGCACGCTTAACGATTCCTTTGTAATTCTGGATGAAGCGCAAAATACCACCAGCGAACAGATGAAAATGTTTTTGACTCGTCTCGGTTTTAATTCCAAAGCAGTCATCACCGGCGACGTAACGCAAATCGATTTGCCGATCGGAAAGAAGAGCGGGCTGGTCGAAGCGCTGGAAATTTGTGGAAAAATCGAAGGCATCGGCGTGGTGCAATTCAGTGATAAGGACGTCGTCCGCCACAACCTGGTGCAGCGCATCATCCGCGCCTACGAAGAATACGAACATGAACATCCGCTCCGTGGAAATGGAAAGCACGAAAGCCGCCAGACAGAAAGCGGTTCTGCCGCGAACGAAAAGCAACAGTAGCGAATGATTCTGAACCGACAGAAAAAAGTGCGGCTCGCGAAAACTCCTCTGCAGCAATTCGCCAAGAAAATTCTGCGCACGCTAGGAATCCCTCGCTCCGAGGTTTCGATTGCATTTGTATCCGACGCGGAGATCGCAAGATGGAATGAAATTTACCGCCACAAAAAAGGCCCTACCGACGTTTTATCGTTTCCGGCCGTTTCTGGTCGCCGCGTCAGCGTGCGCAAAAAATCAAAAAGCGCCAAACTCCGCTCTGCTCAAGAAATAGAATATTTGGGCGACATTGCCATCGCTCCCGAAACGGCGCGCCGCTACGCCAAGAAAAATGGCCGGACCCTGCAAAGCGAATTGCGTGTACTGATGCTGCACGGAGTTTTGCACTTAATGGGGTATGATCACGAGAGCGACCATGGGCAGATGAACCGGATCGAGCAAAAGATGCGGCGGAGGCTCGGACTCGCGTGAAAGGTTACTCCTGGCTCTTTGCGTTTGGCGTGGTGTTGCTGGCTTTGTTCCTGCCGGTATATTCCTACCTTGCGTTGATTTACCGCGAACTCGGCCGCATGGCCACCGGCCCGGTCCACGAACACCTGGATATTTTCGAAGCAGAAATCGAACCGAAAATCGGCTTGAACCGCCGCAGCGCCGGCCGTGCGTTCCGCATTCTCGGCCATTTCTGGCTCGCGTTTCTGGTTCTCGAAACCACGCGCGGCGTCGTAATTTTTGTACCCGGCACCTGGGAATCGGTGGTTGAACTGGCCGCCTTCATCGTCCTCGAAGTCGTGATTGCGATGCATTTTATTCCGGACATATTACTGTACAGAACCACCGGCAGGTGGCTGATACCGCTCCTCCCCCTGATCAGGGCGAGCCTCGTGCTGGTGTGGCCGGTGCGGGTGTTTCTGGAGGGGGCGGAGTCGCTGGCGCGGATCTCCGAGTCCGAAACGCCCAAGACGGAGGAGCAGCGTACGGAAGAGGGAATCGAAGCACTAGTGGAGGCGGCGGAGGAAGAAGGCATCATCGAGCCGGAGCAGGCGGACCTGATCGAGCAGGTGGTGGAGTTCAGCGACAAGCGGGTGCGGGAGGTGATGACGCCGCGGCCGGACGTCGTGGCGATCGCGGCGGATGCCACGCTGGAGGAGTTGCACGCGAAGCTGGTGGAGAGCGGGTTCACCAAGCTGCCGGTGTATGAGAAGTCGCTCGATGACATTATCGGCGTGGTGCACTCGCAGGACCTGCTGCAGGTTGCGGATACGGAATTGCCGAATCGCCACGTGCGGGAACTGGTGCGGCCGGTGCTCTTCATGCCGGAGACGAAGGCGGGTTCGGATCTGCTGCGCGAGATGCGGCAGCGGGACCAATCGATCGCGGTGATTATCGACGAGCATGGCAGCGTTGCCGGCATCGCCACGATGGAGGACCTGGTGGAAGAGATCGTCGGGGAAAGCGGTACGGATGGGACGCATCCCAAGCTGGAGATGGTGCGCGAAGGGCTGAGCGCGCTGGTGATGCGGGGAAGTACGGCAATTGCGGATGTGGAAGAGATGCTTGGCGTGCACTTTGGCGAGGATGCGGACGAAGCGGTGACCACGATTGCGGGATTGCTGAGTCACGTGAGCGGGAAAGTTCCGGCGCCGGGAGAGAAGTGCGACTTAGAGGGATACCGATTTG
Organism: uncultured Acidobacteriota bacterium; assembly: GCA_963781385.1. Classification (GTDB taxonomy): domain Bacteria; phylum Acidobacteriota; class Terriglobia; order Acidiferrales; family UBA7541; genus Acidiferrum. The sequence continues at coordinate 1,166,307 of CAWAFN010000003.1, forward strand.
AAGTGCTGGAAGCGAACCAGCGGAAAGTGTTGCGCGTGAAAGTACAAAAGTTGTCCAGCACGGCGATTCCGGCGAACCAGCAGCCATGAGCCACAGCGAAGACAAGAAAATAATTTCTTTGCCGGAAAGCTGAAGAACCGGTGGCGAAGAAAACTCCAGAGGGGCACCGGGCCGGCTTTGTGGCAATTGTGGGGCGGCCAAACGCGGGGAAGTCCACGCTGGTGAACCGGCTGGTGGGACAGAAGATTGCGATCGTGACTTCCAAGCCGCAGACGACGCGCAACCGTATCCAGGGAATTGTGACGACCGAGAATGCGCAAGTGGTGCTGATCGATACTCCTGGATTGCATGATGCGAAGACCGCGCTCAACAAACAGATGATGCGAGAGGTGGCGGCGGCTCTCGAAGGCATCGACGTACTGATCCTGATGGCCGACGCCAGTGAGACGCGTCCTCATGTAGATAGTTTGCTGATCGACAAGTCCAAACGCTTTGACGGAAGAACAATTTTTGTTTTGAACAAAGTGGATAAGCTGCCGAAACAAAAATTGTTGCCGCTGCTGGAATCGTTCAGCAAAGCGCGGGACTTTGCGGCAATGGTGCCCATCTCGGCGCTGAAGGGCGACGGGTGCGACGAACTGATGGCCGAGGTGGTGAAGCTGCTGCCAGAGGGCGCGGCCGTATTTTCCCGAGGACCAGGTTACGGACCAGCCGGAGCGTTTCTTGGCCAGCGAGATTGTGCGCGAGAAGGCGATTGCGCTGACCTACCACGAAGTGCCGCACGCGCTGCACGTGATGGTGGACAAGTGGGAGGAATCGCCAAAGCTGCTGCGGATTCAGATGACGCTGACGGTGGAGCGGGCGTCACAGAAAAAGATTCTGATCGGGAAAAAAGGCGAGATGCTGAAAGAGATCGGAACCCGCGCACGCAAGGAACTGGAGGAGATTCTTAGCACCAAGATTTATTTGGGACTGTTCGTGAAGGTGGCCGAGAACTGGCGAGAGAATCCGATGGCGGTGCGAGAGTTGGACTGGCACACGCAACTCGCAGCATTGGGTGAAGATCAGGGTGGCGAGAGCGACGACGAGAGTTGACGGCCACCCCTGGAGTGCGCGGCCCTTCGTGCCTCAGGGCGAGCAGACGGTCTGATCTGCGCCCCACCCGCTTTTACCTAACTGCAGATGGCAAAGGAGTCAGTGTCCCCTGTGATTTGACTCAACTGCATGCAGACAAGCGTGTTTGCGCTGCCTATCCCTCCCCTTTTTTTCCTACGTATTCATTCTAAAGTTGTTGCGACGGGAGTCTTGTAACTATGGTTGCGAAAGGACTTAGCTCGGCTTTGATCGACTGCCGAGGAATAGCACTCGGACTTTTTTTACGGCAAGCTCCAAGTAGAGACCGCACCCAGTGCTCGAATAGAAGTCCTTGGAGCGTATCTGGTTCCGCGCCAGGTTTTCCCCGCCGGTTAATCTCGTGATTTTTTCTAGTCTCTCGCCTCGTGATCGACATTGAATTGGAATGGTCACGCGTCCTCAGATATTCACAGGAGAGCCCGCACGCGCTACTGCAAGAGCAAGCTGAGGGTTTTCTCTACTTGCTCGTGGAGGTCGGGAGGGGCGCCGTAGAGGACGCGGGCGGTTTTGCCGGAGCGGTCGAAGAGGAACATGGTGGGGACGGAAGTGATATCACCGAAACCCTGCGCGGTGGGCGCGTCGGCGATGGCCCAGTGCAGATCGGTGCTCAGCGATGCGACGGTGGAGCGGACTTGATCTTCGGGAGATTCGACGGCAAGCGCGAGGATGGCGATGTTGTCGCCGTGCTGGCGTTTGAGTTCGCCGAGCCACTCAAGCGTGGAGCGGCAGGGCGGGCACCAAGTGGCCCAGAACTCAACGAGAACGACGCGATTGGCGAGCTGGTCCGCGGTCAGAGGGTGGCCGGAAAGATCGGTGAGTTTGATTGCGGGAAGAGAAGCGAGTTCGCGGGTGGCACTGGATTCGGAAGAGTGCTCGCTGCTGACGATATCTTTTTTGCCGGCCAGGATTAAATCAATCATGCGCGAGAGGTCGGACTTGAATTTGGCTTGATTGGCTTCGTTGCGCCAGGGAGCGTATCGGCCGGAGCCTTCGACTTCACCGAAGTAGCCGAACTCGCGGGGAGCGGCGACGAGGATGTCGTCAACGAAAACGGCGGGATAGCCTTTGACGCCGAAGCGCTCGGCGAGCGCGGAAGCGCCGAAATTTTCGCTGACAAATGTGACGCGACCGGAATATTTGGCGGCGACTTCTTGTACCAGCAAACTTGCTGGATCAGAAATATTTCAAGTGTAGGGCCAGCGGACCAGCGTGAGCTCGACGGTCTTGGTGTTGGCTTGCCGGAGCGCAGCGGCGGGCTTGGCGGCGGCGAGGTAGGCGGGAAGGACCTGGCCGAGAATGACTTGCGCGCTGCGGAATTCGTCGGGGGAGGCGGGGGAGCCGTCGGCGTGAGCGAGTTGCGTGGAAATGCGTTGGAGGAATAGCTGCGCGATGGAATCGTCACGTTTGGAGCGAGCGAGTTTTTGTTCTTCGTTGGCGATGGCGAGTTTGACGTTGCGCTGGCGAGCGGCGTCAACGGGCGGCGCGTCGAGCATTCCGTAATGGCGGAGGGCTTCGAGATATTGGTAGAGCGCTCCGGCATAGAATTTTTGCGCGTCGAGTTCCTGGGCAAGCTTGAGAGCGGAATTGAGAGCGATGAAGCGGTCGTGGAGTTGAACGGAGCGCGGCGGCTGGAAAGCGGCGTTGGTTTTTTCCTGGAGTTTTTGCAGTTCGGGCAAATAGGAACGAAGCGGGAAAGGTTGCGCTTGAGAAACGGCGGGGAGCGCGGCGGCGAATTTTGCGAAACCGGCTTCGCCCTGGGCTTGGCCGAGGTAGAAGAGGCCGTCGGCCGGCTTGGTGGCGAGCGCGAAACCGCGTCCGCCATCGAGCAGCGGGACGGAACGGCCGAGAGCCGTTTCGGCGAGTGCCCGGATTGCGGCGGGAGAGCCAGTCCAATTTTTTTCGCGGCTGGCGCGATTGATGGCGGTCAGATTTTCGCTGACGTTTTTCCATTCGACTTCAAAGGCGGGGTAGCCGGATTTTACGGCGTCGGCTTTTTCGAGAGTGACGCGCGCGCCCTGCAGAAGATCCTCAGCTTGAAGTAATTTTTCTAAACTTAAGAAAAGTTTTCCGGAGTTGAGGGCTTCTGTGGAGCTGGAGAGGGCTTCGTTGACGCCGGTTACGACTGGTGCGAGGTCGGGGTCCGCGATTGGACGGGATTTAAGAGACGCCTGAAGGCGCTCGATTTCGGCTTTAATTTGGGATTTAGAGTCTTGCGCGCGCGAAGTGAATGGAATGGAGATGCTGAGGAGGAATGCTAGGAACAATGCGACAAGATTTGGCTTGATACGCATGAAAGCGAGGTTGTGAGTTCAGACGGGGAGTTGGCGAATAGGTGAGCAGAGAAATTCGCACGGCGCGTGTCGCGAGGGTTGTGATTGTTGGTGGCAGCTAGATGATGTCGTCTTTGTCGGTGGGCAGGAGCATTTGCGGGACCTGGGAGAATTTCCACGGAGCGTGCGGCACTTCTTCGTCGAAGACCCAGACGAGATCGAAGCGCGAGTCGGGCCAGTGCTGCGGGCTGGATTTTTTGTTGCCCAAGATAAGGTTGGCGACGTCGATGATGGAATTGTGTTCCCAGGCGATGAGGACGACGCCGCCAGTGGCGATGGCATCGTTGACGAGCTCATGTTCTTCGCCTTTGGAGTGTTTGAGGCCTACGCGAAGGTTAAGAGAACGGGCCAGGGCTCCAACGGTGTGTTCAGAGCGCAGGCTCTGTACATGGCCCGACGGAGCCGCGGCAAAGATGGCGGTGGGTTTGGCCAGGCCGGGATGCTGGAACTGGCCGTTCAATGGACTAAAGAAGCGGATTAGTGCGCCGGAACGTTGCCAGCCTTGTGGAGACAGATCGTTCTTGTCGCGTTCGCCCTCAGCGGTGACACCGTGGATATCTTCGCTCTTGTCGGGTTTTTCTGCGTGCCGCAGGATCATGATTTTTTTTGCCATGGCGTTAACCTAATAATTAATTGCGCGGCGGAAGTTCGTAAATTGCAGATTGCGGATAACTAGTTCGCTTTGCAATTCTGCGCGGTCCGGATTTCTTCAACGCGCTTCATGAAAGTGCTGGTCCACTCGTCGAGCGCCGCTTCTTCAGCATTGGCTGTACCTTTGTCCTGAAACTTGTGAAGTTCCTTTTGGTCCATCATCTGGAAGCGTGCGGTGCGGAAAATGGATTTGATGGTGGCCGCATCGACGTGAGCGAGGCGCTGAATCATGACGTCCTGCGCTTCCTTGAGAACTTTCTTGTCGCCTTCGAGAGTGGCGCGAAGTTCACAAGTGGCAGGATTTGTGAAGACGGTCTGCGGTTCCCAAGCAGTGAAACTGCCGCGAGGATTGGCCCCGAAGAAACTAAAAGCTCCTTTTGCCTTGCCGAAAGTAGAGCCCAGGTCCTGAGCAAAAATGAAGGTCTGCTTGCAGATTCTGGCTTGACCGGCGACTTTTGGGCCCGCCCATTCGGCGCAAACGACGCGATTCTGCTGGGCGATGGCGTTGTGGTAGTGGATGAGGCGGAGCGCGAGTCGATAGGCATCGTAGTCGACTTTTTGTTGATGGGACCAAGTACCGTCGGAATAGAACTTGGCGGCGTCGGTCCAGCTCCATGTCTCGTCGCCGCTGGCTTTGATAGCGTCCCAAGAAAGTTCGCGTTCCGCGCTGACAACTTTGAAGACGGTTGGCGCGTCCTTGAGCGATGCTTTGTTTTCTGAAAGATTTTGTGCGAAGGGATCGGGACCGCAACCGATGCAGGAGGCCGAGCCGACTGGATAAACGTGGTCGGAGAGGAAGCCGAGGAGCCACATGATGCGGCTGGCGGCTATTTCGGTGAAGACTTCGTTGTAACGGGTATCGTGATTCGGGTAGGGCGGCTTGAGATATTTCACTTTGAAGCGGTCGGCTTTGATTTCGTGTTCGTTGTTGGCGTCGTTAGCCGCGAAGAGAGACGCTGATTTTTCGCCGTCCTTGTTCTTGTCGATGACGACTTTCGCACCGTCGAGGTGAATGATTTCGCCTTTCGGAGCGTAGAAGGCGCCGTCAGGACTCATGTGCCAGCACTGAAACTTCATGCTCTCGCCCTTGATGCTCATGAAAGCGTAATGGGGACGGAAGTAGCAAAAAATGTTGTCGGTTTCCGTGAAGTAGAGAAAGCGGCTTTTTTCGGGATCGGCAGCGTCGAAGTCCGGACCGTTGGCGAGCTGAGTAGGGGTCAGAGTGGGCTGATCGATCATCATGCGCGCCGACTTGACACAGGGTATCTTTTGGTCTTTTGACATTTTGTCCGGCACTTCGCAGCCAGGAGTTTGTGCAAAAGCAGTCGCAGCAGAAAAAAGGCCGAAAAGAACAAACGATAGCAGACGAGACATAGCGAACCTCTTTCTTTAACTTCAGACCGTGGTAAGGCGCGGCAGCAGCCTTAGAAAGGCGGAGCCGAGCAGTGGTTGGGTACCGTTGCGAGGCCCGCCGGGTTGTCGATCGTGGCAAGATCGGCGGGCTTGTTTTTCCATTTGCAGCGACCGCGCGCCAGATCTTCGCGCTTGGCTTTGAAGGCGTCGACCCATTGTTTCTGGATCGTGGCTTCGTCGAGACCGGATTTAAAGGAGCCGTCGCCGTTGTGATATTTCGGCATGGAAGCGACGCGCGATGCTTTGAACAAATCAGTAATCTGTTCATCCGTAAGCTGGCACATCAAGCCGGCGAGCAAGCGGCGGCCTTCTTCGCTGACGGTTGGATCTCCGAGTCCGTCACTGGCGGCCAGGCTCTTACTGAGTTGAGCCTGGCAGACCGGGCAATCGGCTTCACTCATTCCGGGAGTTCCTGTTTTCTTCCAGAGCTTCTTGTCGGCCCACTTATCGGAATTCATTTTGGCGGAATCGTTGCTTGTGAACAGGCCACCGCCTCCGAAACTAGCGCCAACGTCCTGCACGATCATGCGCGATTTGTCGCAGGTGGTGGTGAAGGGTTGGGTGGTCTGATCGACGTTCGCTTTGTCGCAAACCAGACGCTGCTGCGGAGGTTTGTTGTCGCTGTGTTGGATGAAGGCGGCGAGAAGCCGTAGCGCATCTTTTTCCGAAGTGGGCCGATTGTTGTTGAGTTCAAACTCTTTCCAGCTCCAACCCTGATCATCTTTGCCGTGTTCCGTCATTTTGTGTCCGGCGGATTTCCTGACAGTGGCTGCAGCGTCGAAGGTGCGGGTTTGTCTCGCGCCGGAACCAGATTGAGGATCGGCAGGGCAGTTGTTGCAAGTGACGAACACCGGGAACCAGGAATCGGCGTAAAAACCGAGTGCCCACATCAGCCGAGTGGAAGCAACTTCGGCATAAATTTCGTTGTTAGACGCACCGAACTTTATTTTGGCCGATTGCTCGTGCATCTGGTCGTTGAGAGTCTGAACTTTTCCGTCCGTGCTTTCGACCTTGGTGATCTTGCAGGAGAATTTGGGTGTATTGCCGCCCATTTGCTTGCCGGGCTGGTCAAAGTCGCAAAAGACTTTGTCGTTGGGGCGGAATTGAAACTGTTGGGGATCTTGATCCGGGCCGACGAGAATGTTCACTGTGCCGACGGACTTTGGTACGTAGATCGTCGCCATATTAATCGCGACGATGCGGTCTTTTGGCGTGTAGAAATCATTGTCGACTTTTGCGTCGGAATTTTTAGGAGGATCCTGAGCGCGAGAAGCGGCGGCGGAAAAGAGCAGCAAAGCTGTGAGAAATGAAACAGCGTATCGAGCGGTACGTTGCGCCGGCACAGAATTGTTGCTGGGGGCAACCGAAAAAACACGCAGTAGCAAAGAATTGCATCGCATCGTGGGGGACTCCGATTCCTGACATATAGTGCTCCCGGCTGGCGTAGCGTTTCAATAGACCTTAGGAGCAAAACGAGGTGTAGGAGGGCAGAAAACCTGGCGGGACTCCAGGGACGAATTTAGAGCGAACCCGATTTGCGCGCTGGTGATGCTAGTCGGGAGCGGCAATGCCGAGCGATTTCATTTTGCGGTAAAGGTGGGAGCGCTCGAGTCCGATGGCGGCGGCCGTCTGCGTCATATTCCAGCGATTTTCCTGAAGCTTGCGCAGAATAAATTCCCGCTCGTAGGCGCTGCGGGCTTCGTGCAAGGTGCCGTAGGGTTGTTGGGTGCTTTCGACGACACCACGAAATAGTTCGGGTGGGAGATGATGCGGTTCGATGCGGACTTGCGGGCAGATAATTACCAGACGCTCCACAAGGTTTCGCAGCTCGCGGACGTTTCCCGGCCAGGGATAGCGCAGCAAAATTTCCAACGCGCCCTCACTCAGTTCGCGCGTTTTTTTGCCGTAAGCGCCGCTAAATTCATTGAGGAAGTGGCGAGCGAGAATGGGAATGTCGGCAGTGCGATCGCGGAGCGGGGGAACCAAGAAGGGGATGACGTTGAGGCGATAAAAAAGATCCTGACGAAATCGTCCGTGGGCGATTTCCTGCTCGAGTTCCTTGTTGGTGGCGGCGATCACGCGGACGTCCACGCGAATGGTCTGATTCGAGCCAACCGGTTCGAAACGTTGTTCCTCGAGTACGCGTAGAACCTTGGATTGGGTGCGCAGGCTCATATCGCCGATTTCGTCGAGGAAAAGAGTTCCGCCGTCGGCTTGCTGGAATTTTCCGACTTTGTCATCGCTGGCACCGGTAAAGCTGCCTTTGATATGACCGAATAGTTCGGATTCGATAAGTTCTTCGGGGATTGCGGCGCAGTTTACTTCTACAAACGGACTTTTGTTGCGGAGGCTGGCGGCATGCAGCGACCGCGCAACGAGCTCCTTACCGGTGCCGCTTTCGCCGAAAATAAGCACGCGGCCGTTGGTCGGAGCGGTGACGGCGATTTGCTGGCGGAGCGCTTTCATCGGGATGCTTTCGCCGATGACCTGGTGGCGGTGGCCAAGTTCCGAGCGCAGCGACTGATTTTCTTCTTCGAGGCGACGCTGCTGTACGGCGTTGCGAATCAGGACAATAATTTTTTCCAGGCCGAGCGGTTTTTCGATGAAATCAAAAGCACCGAGTTTCGTGGCGCGGACAGCGGTATCGATCGTAGCGTGACCAGAAATCATGATTACTGCGGGAGGGTGCGGCATGGTTTGAATGCGGCTGAGGGCTTCAAGGCCGTCCATGCCGGGGAGCCAGACGTCGAGAAGAATCACGTCGACGCCGCCATGCGAAGCGCGTTCGAGCGCGCGTTCGGCGGACTCGGCGGTTTCTGCCACGTAGCCTTCGTCGGTGAGGATGGACGAAAGTGATTCGCGGATCCCGGCTTCGTCGTCAACGACCAGAATGTGCGGGCGTGGAGCCATCGTTTTGCGTACCAGTTACAAAATAGCGCAAGTGAACGGAGTGACGCAAAGTCTGGGCAGCGGTCGAAGTCCAGCAAGGTGCGTTTTAGGCGAGAGAGCGATCAGCAGCGGGCACGGAATCGGCAACCGGAATGGCGAGAACGAAGCGAGAGCCCATGGGCGAATTATCTTCCACATGAATTTCCCCGCCGTGTTCGGCGACGATGCGAGCAGCGATGGCGAGTCCCAATCCAGTTCCGCGATCTTTCGTGGAGAAGTGCGGGAGGAACAGTTTGTCTTTGTCCTGGGGCGAGATGCCGTGGCCGGTGTCGGAGACTACGATTTCGACTGAATCGAGATCGGACTTGGCGCGAGTTTCGACAGTAATGTTACGCACGGCTGAGGATTCCAGGGCTTCGGCAGCATTGTCGATGAGATTTACGACTACACTCCGAAGCAGCCCAGCATCGGCGCGAATGAAGGGAGGATTTTCAGCCAGAGACGTTTTCAACGTGACGCCATCGAGGCGATTCGAGAAAACTTCGACTGCTTCTCGAACGATGCTGTTTACGTCGACGGTTTCCAGTTTTGCGGAAGGGAAGCGCACGAACTGCGAGAATTCATTGACTAGAGCGGCAAGCGTGCCGACCTCGCGTTCAATGAGGCGGGAAGATTCCGCGACGAGGCGAGTCAGTTCCGGATCGCGCGGTGGCGCGCCGGGCGCGTCACTGGTTTTTTCGAGGTAGCGGGTCAGGCGCTGCGCGGAGAGCTGGATCGGTGTGAGCGGATTCTTGATTTCGTGCGCGATGCGCCGGGCCACTTCCTGCCAGGCCGCGGCTTTTTGAGCGCGCAGCAGTTCGGTCAGGTCATCGAGCACGAGCACAAACCCAGAGTTTGCGCGGCGCGGGCCGAGCGAGCTGACAGTCACCGCGGCGTGCATCAGCCGTCCGGTGGCTATGATTTCAAGTTCGCGGGTGACGACGCCGGTGCGCAACGCGCGGCGTAGCAGATAGCGGATTGCGCGAGCGTCTTCGGAGCCGAAAACTTCTTCAATGGTTTGCGCGTTTCGGGCTGTGGGTCCGAATAGCTCGGTTACAGCAGAGTTGGCGCGGAGTATGTTGCCCTCGGTGTCCAGGGAGAGGACGGCAGTTGGAATATTTTCAAGAACGGTTTCCATCAGTTGGCGGCGCCGTTCGAGTTCCTGAACAGCTTGTTGCAGATTGCGAGTGAACTGGTCGATCTGGGAGCGGGAATCGCGCAACTGAGTGGTCATACTGTTAAACGAACGCACCAGGACACCGAGGTCGTCGTGACTTTGTTCAGGCACCTGATAGTTAAAGTTGCCGGACGAAACTTCGCGAGTGCCTTCAGCGAGCGCTTGAATCGGCAACGTCACTTGCTTGGCCAGGTACAACGCCATCCAGAGCACCGATGAAAGCAGAATCAAAGTGAAAAGTGAAAGGATCAGCAGTAATTGCCGCTTCAAGGCACGCAGATGCTGTTTTTCCTGATCGTAGGCGAGCGATTGCTTCTGAACCTCATGCACGCGAGTCAGGAATTCGGGGTCAACCGCTCTTCCGGCGACCGCAATTTCGCCGCTCGGAATCAGCACGCGGGCCGCAAGGAATAAATTCGCTTCGTATTTCCAGATTTCGGCACCGCTGGACAGTTTCTCGATAAACGCTGGAGCTCTCTCCTTCGACTTGTCATGCGTGGTGGCAGGATTCGGGCCAGTATCGTGCCAACAATATTGAAAGTGGTTCGGTGTGCCGTCTGCAGCCAGCAACCAGTAGGCATCGGCGCTGCTACAGGGTCCAAACTGTCCGGGCACATGGGATTGCGCAAATGGCTTCGCTGAATCCCTGGCCCATTCAAATGCCACTCGCTCCAGGCGATTTTTCTCATCTGCGGAAATCTGCGACAAAATGTTTTGGCTCTGTTCCGCGGCAATTTCGATCGGGCGGGGAAACCAACGTGCGAGGGTTCGGTTCAGAAGCGAGTAGCTGACGAAAAACATGAAAAGCACCGGTAGCAGAGAAATTGCCACGGCGCCCACAACCATCTTCGTTTTGAAGCGCGCACCCAGTTGGTCGCGGCTGCGCTCGGCCCACAGCCGTAACAAGGTTCGCGACAAGATGAGCGCGAACACGATTAAGGCTGCCGTCATGAATGTCGAAACGGCGTACAAGGTTAAGACGTCGCGCCAATTTCGCGGTTCGAACGGTGTATCGAGTGAACCGAGCGTGAAGACAGCCGCAACCAGCAACGTCAGAATGACGCCTGCGACGACGAGTCGGCGGCGCTGGCTGGAAGAGGTAGAGGTCATGGGGCGGTCAACGTCGATTGTGGCAGAAAGCGGCCGAGCGGGCACTCGGAACAGCGCGGTTTTTTGGCTCGGCAGAAATGCTTGCCGGTCTGGACGATCAAGGCGTGAAATTCATTCAACATTCCGGGATCGGCAGGAAAGTTGCGTTCAACTTCAATTCGAATTTCCTCGTAACTGGATTTAGGGTGACAGAGGTTATGGCGCTCAAGCATCCGGCGCGCGTAAGCATCTGCAACGAAAAGCGGACGCTGACCCGCATATAAGAGGATGGAATCGGCCGTCTCCGGGCCGATTCCGCGAAGAGCCAGCAATTGTTGGCGAAGGTCGGAAGTAGGAACCGCAAAAAACCGCGAGAGTGAGCCGCCGTAGAATTCGAACAGAAGATGCACGAAGCCTTTCAGAGTTTTCGTCTTCTGGCGGAAATATCCGGAAGGGCGGATAGCGGTCTCGATTCTTGCGCGAGGGGCCTTGAGAATTGCGGCGGGCGACAGGAGCCTGGCTTTTCTCAAATTGCGAATTGCCGGCTCGACGTTGGTCCAGGAGGTGTTCTGGGTAAGGATGGCGCCAACGATGACCTCGAAGCGGGTACGACCGGGCCACCAGTGCTGAGCACCGAACCAGGCGAGAAGCACTTCGAAATAGGTCGGTAGAGCGTCGCGGGCGGGGAGTCTCGCTACCGGTCCGGCTTCGGCCGCGAGCGAGGGCGGTTGAGCCGAGGTGGAAGCGCGCGTCGTCGGCAGCGATCGGACCATTGCAGATTCACCTAGATTGCTGACAATTTGTGGCAAAATCTGAGTTCCAGCCATCTTGAACGCACGATAACCTCGACTCCGGCGGGCAGTCAAGGAAGTCCACCTGTGCGCGTGAACAGGCACTGCCCGACGGTACAGGGGTTAGCGAGATAAGAACGACGATCGAAAATCTAAACGCGCCATGTGACAAGTTTTGTTACTTTTAGCCGTGAGTTGAAGCACGGTCTGGAGCACCGCGGATGTCCGTCCGTCTAGGCGAAATCTTAGTCAAAGAAAGTTTGATCTCCCAGGATCAGCTGCAAAAGGCGCTCGATTATCAGCGAGCGAACGGCGGCAAGCTGGGAAGCTGCCTGACGAAGATGGGTTACATCACCGACGACGACATTACCGGTGTTCTGTCGCGCCAGTATGGCGTTCCCTCCATAAATCTCAAGTATTACGAGATTGACCCCAACGTTATTAGGCTGATTCCGCAGGATACGGCGCTGCGGTATCAGGTGGTGCCGCTCTCGCGGGTTGGCTCGGTGCTGACGATTGCGATGACCGATCCGACCAACGTGTTCGCCATGGACGACGTGAAGTTCATGACGGGATTTAACGTTGAACCGGTGGTGGCTTCGGAATCGGCGATTGCGGAAGCAATTGCGCGATTTTATGGCGGCTCGCATTCGAACGGCGAAGAGCTCTCCAACCTGATGAAGGATTTGGTGGATGAAGAGCTGGAGTTGGCGTCAGATGAAGCGGAACTCGACGCGGCTTCACTGGAAAAGGCCGCGGAAGAAGCGCCGATTATCAAGCTGGTGAACCTGATTTTGACGGATTCCGTGAAACGGGGCGCTAGCGACATCCACCTGGAACCATACGAAACGGAATTGCGAGTGCGGTTTCGCGTGGACGGCATGCTGCAAACGGTCATGAGCCCGCCGCTCAAACTGAAAGACGCCATTACCAGCCGTATGAAGATCATGGCCAAGCTGGACATTGCGGAAAAGCGCTTGCCGCAAGACGGCCGCATCATGATCAAGTACAAGGCCGACGGAAAGAAAAAAGAACTCGATTTCCGTGTTTCGACGGTCCCGACGCTATACGGCGAAAAAATTGTTCTCCGGTTGCTGGACAAAGAAAACCTTCGTTTGGATATGACCAAGCTGGGCTTCGAGCAATCTTCGCTGACGAAATTCGAGCGCAATATTTTGAAGCCGTACGGAATGGTGCTGGTGACCGGTCCGACCGGTTCCGGTAAGACCAACACGCTGTATTCGTCGGTCGCGCGGCTGAATCAGGTCGACACCAACATCATGACCGCGGAAGACCCGGTCGAATTCCAGTTGGGCGGTATTAATCAGGTGCAGATGAAAGAGCAGATCGGCTTGAACTTCGCCGCTGCGCTGCGCGCCTTTTTGCGCCAGGACCCGAACATTATTCTGGTCGGAGAAATTCGAGATTTCGAAACGGCGGAAATCGCGGTGAAAGCTGCGCTTACCGGTCACTTGGTGCTTTCGACGCTGCACACCAACGATGCGCCTTCCACCATCAGCCGATTGATGAACATGGGTATTGAGCCGTTTCTGGTGGCGACCTCGGTCAACCTGATTTGCGCGCAGCGCTTGGTGCGGCGCGTTTGTTCGAACTGCAAGGAAGAGCTGGAAGTCCCTCAACAGGTGTTGATTGACGCTGGATATTCCGAAGAAGAAGCAAAAACTACCAAGATTTATCACGGCAAGGGCTGCAGCATTTGCAACAAGGGCGGATACAAAGGCCGCACCGGTTTGTATGAAGTAATGGAAATCAATGACGAACTGCGCGAGTTGATTCTGGTCGGCGCTTCGGCGCTGGAACTGAAGAAAAAAGCCGTAGAGCAGGGAATGCTCACTCTGCGTAAGAGTGGACTTGTGAAGATGGCGGCGGGCCTGACTACGATGGAAGAGGTTCTTCGCGAAACGGTTTTGTAGGGGATTGCGGGAAAGGATCGGACGATGTCTGGAATGACGTTAAGTGAATTGCTGAAGAAGATGATCGAGATGGGCGGCAGCGACTTGCACATCACTACGAATAGTCCGCCGCGCGTGCGCGTACATGGCCGGCTGCGGCCGCTGGAAATGCCGCCGTTGACTGCGGCGGATACGAAATCGCTGGCTTACAGCGTGCTGACGGATGCGCAAAAGCACCGCTTCGAGGAAAATCTCGAACTGGACTTTTCCTTTGGCTTGAAGAATTTGGCGCGCTTCCGCGGCAACGTATTCAATCAACGAGGCGCGGTGGGATCCGTATTCCGTACTATCCCCTGGGAAATTAAGGGATTTGACGCGTTGGGGCTTCCGCCAGTGGTGACGCGGACTCTGCGACAAGCCTCGAGGACTGATTCTGGTGACCGGACCGACGGGTTCGGGCAAGTCCACCACGCTGGCCGCGATGCTCGACAAGATTAACAGCGAGCGCGAAGAGCACATGATCACGATCGAAGACCCGATCGAATTCTTGCACAACCACAAGAAGTGCCTGGTGAACCAGCGCGAAGTGCACTCTGACACGCATTCGTTTTCAAACTCGTTGCGTGCCGCGTTGCGCGAAGATCCGGACATCGTGCTGATTGGCGAAATGCGCGATTTGGAAACGATTGAAGCGGCTCTGCGAATTGCAGAAACCGGTCACTTGACGTTCGCGACGTTGCACACCAACTCGGCGGCATCGACCATCAACCGTATCATCGACGTGTTTCCGGCGCACCAGCAGCCGCAAATCCGCGCTCAGCTTTCCATGGTGCTTGAAGGCGTGCTTTGCCAGGCGTTGTTGCCGCGCGTGGATGGACGCGGACGAGCGATGGTCATGGAAATTCTGGTTCCGAATCCTGCGATTCGTAACCTGATCCGCGAGGACAAAATTCACCAGATTTATTCCGCAATGCAAACCGGTACGGGGCAGTCTGGAATGCAGACGTTCAACCAGAGCCTTGCCAACACCTATTTCCAGAAGCAGATCACGCTGGAAGTTGCCTTGGCGCGGTCTTCGAATCCGGATGAATTGCAGGACATGATCAACCGCGGCGTAGCCAGTGCACCAGCCGGTTCGGCTCGTGTGCCGGTGACGAGCAAGCGGTAGGAACAGGTTTACGTGGGGCAAAGCAGTTTCGGAAATAAGAATCAGGATTGATCGACCGAGGAGGAAATCATGCCGGTCTATACGTACCGAGGAACAAATCGCGCCGGATCCAACGTGACTGGCGAGATGACGGCCGCGAGCAAGAGCGAACTACAGAACCTCTTGAAGCGCCAGCAGATCACCGCCACCAAGATGAGCGAGAAGGGCAGGGAGATCAATCTTCCGACCTTTGGCGCCGGCGTGAACGCCAAGGAGCTCGCGATCTTCACGCGGCAGTTCTCCGTGATGATCGATGCGGGCTTACCGCTGGTGCAGTGTCTGGAAATTCTCGGATCGCAGCAGGAGAACAAGACCTTTCAAAGGGTTCTGGTGAACACGCGATCCGCCGTCGAAGGCGGCGCGACGCTTTCCGCCGCGATGAAGCAATCGCCGAAGGTATTCGATCCGCTGTACACGAACATGGTGGAAGCCGGCGAGACCGGCGGTATTCTCGACACCATTTTGCAACGTCTCTCGACCTACATCGAAAAGAACGTGAAGCTGCAGCGCGCTGTGAAATCCGCGTTGGTGTATCCGATCGGCGTTTTGACGGTCGCCGGCGGCGTGATCATCCTGCTGCTGTGGAAGGTCGTGCCGATTTTCGCGACGTTGTTCGCTGGTTTGGGCGTGTCGCTCCCGCTGCCAACTCGTATCGTGATGCAGTTGAGTAACTTGATCGGTAGCTGGTTCGGCTTGCTGGCCCTTGTCGGCTTTATCGGCGTTCTGTTGGCACTCAAAGCATGGTACGGAACTCCGGGCGGGCGACTCGCACTGGATAAGCTGATCTTGAAGCTGCCAGTGTTGGGAATTCTGATGCGGAAAATCGCGGTGGCACGATTCACGCGAACGCTCGGTACACTGATCTCGAGCGGCGTCCCCATCCTCGAAGGTCTCGACATCACCGCCAAGACGGCTGGCAACGCGGTCGTCGAACAGGCACTTATCAAGGTTCGTAAGTCACTGGAAGAAGGTAAGTCGCTTACCGAACCGCTCAAAGACTCTCAGGTGTTCCCGGGCATGGTGACCCAGATGATCGCGGTCGGCGAACAGACTGGCGCCATGGACGCGATGTTACAGAAGATCGCGGACTTCTACGAAGAAGAAGTGGATGCCGCGGTGAAAGATTTGTTGACGGCTCTCGAACCGGTGATGATCGTGGTCCTTGGTTTGGTGGTCGGAGGCGTGGTCATCTCCATGTATTTGCCTTTGTTCTCGCTGATCGGAAAACTCAGCGACATGCACTAGTCCGGACGCCTTATCCGGAGCGTGCAAAAGCTTCGCTTCGAGGGAAGACGTGCCGGGAACGGCTGTCTTCCCTCGTTCGGTTTTGGGGGAAGCGTAAAATAAAATCGTATGGAATCACAGCGCACAAAACGCGAGTGGCTGCAATGGCTGGCGCGTGTCCGGCTGATGATGATCGTACTGGTGCTGGTAATGGGCCTGGTATGGCCGCAGTACAGCACCGGACAGTCGGCCAGCAGGCTGTTTCTCTCCATCGCGTTTTTCTGGCTGACGCTGGCGTTGCTCGAGCTGATTTTGGTCCGATGGATTCCGGACGCGTCATGGCAAGGCGGTCTACAGGTGGCGTGCGACACCATCCTGATTTCCGGCGTCGTTTACGGCACCGGCCTGCAAGACAGCTACTTCATTTCGCTATATCTGTTGCTGATCATCGTAGCCAGTATTCTGTTTTCGCGGCAGGGAACTTTTCTGACGGCCGGGGCATCGCTGGTGTTCCTGTCGGCGCTGGAAATACTGGCGTTTTTGGGAAAAATTCCGGCGGCGGGTGTGACGCTCGGTTCAAAAGGCGCTATCGCCGTGTGGTGCGTTAGCGCACGGACTTGGATTTTTGGCCGTGGCGTACTTGGCGAGCTTGCTTTCCAGTCTTTTGCGCAGCAAAGGAAAGGAACTCGACGCGAAACGCGAAGAACTGCTGGAGCTGCAGGACTTCACGCAGGACATCATCCACTCCATGCGTGGCGGACTCATGACGACGGACGGCGAAGGCCGAATCGTTGTTCTGAACCGTACCGGAGAAGAAATTCTTGAAAAAACTTTCCATGAATTGCGCGGAGTCTCGCTGAAGGAATGGAACCGGGATTTCTGGTTGCCGGAGTTGATGACCGGTGAAGAGAAAGCCGGCTTGCGGAAAGAGATCGACTACCGAACGCCCAGCGGGAAACAGCGCTTTCTCGGTATCAGTATTTCGTTGCTACGCTCGCGGGACGCTAGCCGCAGCGGCTACGTATTCAACTTCCAGGACTTGACCGATTTGCGCCGGCTGGAGCAGGAAGTTGCTACCAAGGACCGGATGGCTGCCCTCGGACGTTTGTCTGCCGCCATTGCGCACGAAATTCGTCAGCCGCTAACTGCCATGGCGGGAGCCGTCCAGGAATTGGGGCGGATGGTGCCGCTAGAAGAAGATGAAAAACATCTGGTGAATATTGTGGGACGCGAATCGGAGCGTCTGAACCGAATCATTACGGATTTTCTCAACTACTCCCGCGAAAAGACTTACGAATTTCAAGTGGAGGATGTTCGCTCGCTGCTGGACGACGCACTGATGTTGATGGAGAAAAAGCCCGATGTGGGCAGCAAATATCACATCGAACGCGAATATAACGGGAAAGTGCTGAAGGCTCGCGTCGATCCCAGCAAGCTGAAGCAGGTGTTTTGGAACCTGTGCGATAACGCCATGCGCGCAATGCCGGAAGGCGGAAAGCTTACCGTTAAACTCGAAGAGCGTCCTTCGTGGCTGAAGATTGCGTTTCGCGACACCGGTGTTGGAATGGATGCGAAACAACGAGCGAAGATTTTTGAGCCACTGCAGTCTGGTTTTGAAGGCGGCACCGGCTTGGGGCTATCGATCGTGTACCAGATTGTGCAGGCGCATAGCGGTCGTATCAGTGTAATTTCGGAGAGTGATAAAGGCGCGGAATTTATCGTGGAAATTCCGCGCGTGGCCTGAGGGACTATGCAAGCTACCAAAGTGGCTGTGAAAGAACCGGTCCGGGAAATGGCTCATATTCTCGTCGTTGACGACGAACGGTCCATCTGCGAATTGCTGGAAATTACTTTTCGCAAAGAAGGCCACCGCGTGGAGGTGGCGCACAACGTCGAGACCGCAAAACGAAAACTGGAATCGCAAATTTTCGATATCGTGATTTCAGATGTTCGCATGCCGGGCGAAGGCGGTGTCGATCTCCTTAAATTCACGAAGGAAATCGCTCCGGATAGTTTTTTCCTGTTGGTCACGGGAGTGCCTTCACTGGAAACCGCAATTGCTGCGATCAATGCAGGGGCAGACCGCTACGTAATCAAAGATCACGAACTGGTGGACCAGCTACGCCGCGCGGTGAAAAGCGTTACCGAGAGTCTGAAGTGGAAAAAAGAAGCGGGATATCTGAAAAGGGAACTGCGCCGCTTAACCGGCTTGGACAACATCATCGGCCAGAGCTCGAAAATGCGCGCGATTTTCGATTTGATACAGACTGTCGCGCCGCAATCGAGCCGCGTCCTGATCACGGGTGAAAGTGGAACAGGTAAAGAACTGGTCGCGCGTGCCATCCACGAAAACAGCGCACGTTCGCAGGCGCCGTTTATCACCATCAATTGCGGTGCATTTCCGGAAACGCTGCTGGAGTCGGAACTCTTCGGCTATATGAAAGGCGCTTTCACCGGCGCCAATGAAAATCGCCAAGGACTGTTCCAAGCGGCGCATGGCGGGACGCTTTTTATGGATGAAATCGGCAACATGACGCTGACCATGCAGGTGAAACTTTATCGTGTTCTGCAGGAAGGGAAGATCCGGCCGCTCGGCAGCAATGACGAGATCGATGTGGATGTGAGAGTGATTGCGGCGACCAACAAAGATTTTGAAAAAGAAATTGCGGAAGGGCGGTTCCGCGAAGACCTCTATTACCGGTTGAGCGTTATTCCATTGCAACTGCCGTCCCTGCGCGAGCGCCGGGAAGACATTCCGCTGCTTACCAGGCACTTTCTCGAGCGCTTCCGAAAGACCATGGAAAAGCCGATCGAAGGCGTTTCGCCGGAAGCCATGCGAAAACTGGAAGCGTATGATTGGCCTGGAAACGTGCGAGAACTGGAAAACACGATGGAGCGCGCGGTGGCACTTGAAACATCGAATGAAATTTCCTTACGTGTGCTTCCGGATCGCATTGCCGGATACTCGAATACGCCGGGACTCAGTTCCGGCCCCGGCGCAGCAGCGACCTTCCCGGAAGGTGGAGTGGACTTCGAGAAAGAGATTGCCGACACGGAACGGCGATACTTGCTGGCTGCGCTTGAAAAATCGGGAGGCGTGCGCACGCGTGCCTCCGAGCTCCTGAAGATTACCTACCGGTCCTTCCGCCACTACGCGAAAAAGCACGGATTGTGATCGAAGCTTCGCTCAATTGGATGGGGGCGCCGTAGTTTTTCAAATTTTGACTTTTTCGCTGGCGACGCCAGGTTCTGTAACTTTTCCATGAATCGATCGCACTGCCGAAACAATCGCGAACGCAACGAGCACGGTCATCGCAGGGTCAATGGGATGGCGGTATCGCAGCGATGGATGACAGATGTAGTAAACAACTGGAAACAGCGCCAGCAAATTCAACAAAGGAATCGACAAGAGTGAATTCCTTCGATACGCAAGCAGCAGTCCCGCAAATGACAGCAATGTAAAAGCGTAATTGAGTGTGATGGTTAAACCGGCTCCCCAATCTCCGGTAGACCAATTGTCGTAGAGCGAATCCCACGAGCCGCTCCAGTTTTCCACGAAACGATGGAAAATAAAGCGAGCTACATCGGACGGGTGGGTCTTCATGAAGTCAACCGCCAGCCGTTCTTTTTCCTGCATGTAGGGCACTTCGCCCATTTCTAGGTACCTTGCGCGCTCGGCTTTATCGTCGTTTGGATGCCGCCACCAAGTCCAGGAATCGGGTACCTGAGGATTGTTCCCAAGCCAAAGTTCGAGGCCAAAATTCGAGCGGAAGTATACCTGGTGATGGAAAACAATCTGGTTACGGATAATCCACGGCGAAACAGTAACGATAAATGCAAGCGTTGCTAAGGATGCGAACTTGAACCACGAGTTCTTACGTTTCTTCGATTGGAACGCAGCAAATGCCAGGCAACCTGGAAGTACCGAAAGTACAGCCGCGTTCACGAGTGCGGTGATGCCCCAGAAGAAGCCGTAACCGATCCAGGCACGCGCGTCATTACGGTCCGCGACCAGATAGGTAAGCAGTAGCGCGACGGACAAAACCAGCGCAGACAGACTTGTGTCCCAGACCCAGACGACCGAAAAAAATATCGACCCGGGCAAGAAGGCCCAAATCCAAGCTGCGGTAACACCGACGGTACTGCCGAAGAGTTTCTTTCCGAGTGAATAAATCGGCCAGCACGTGGCCGCAGAAAAGATCACATCCAGCGATCGAATGCATAGGCTAGAAGCATGCGTAAAGATTCCAAACAACTTGAATACTACGGCAAGCAACAGAGGGTAGAGCGGTGTAATCCAGGCGCTGGGTCCAGATGGAACGGAAAGTGGTGAGCTAAAGCCTTGCCCGGAGGCCAGAGAAGCCGCGATGCTCCCGGTCTCGAAGCCAATGACGTAACGATTGCCAACGGGGATCGGCTGTCCGTGAAAAAGCCAGACGAGGTACACGAAGCGCACTACCAGTGCCACCAGCATGATAAATGTTGAACACACAAGGATTCGACGAATGTGTTTCAGGGAAGGGGCTCACTCATTCCGCTCTTTTGAGAGCATGTGAACTGCGAACATGCGTTAGATTAGTAAATTCCGCATCAGTCCATTCATGTGGCTATCGCAAAAGGTTCCAGACCTGCAATAGTGTTCGGCTTTGAAACAGCCTGTCTGGGATGCCCTTACGCGTCTGTCAGGACAGACGGGAATTGTCAGTTTCTGTGCTTTTCAGCTCTATTTAGGGGGCAGAAAAATCCGCTCAAGGGGGGCGTCTGCGATACTATCTCCTGTGTATTGAAGGGGTTAACGTCAATTCTACGGCCAAAGTGGTCTTCTTGCGCATATGGCACTCCCCATGCACTACTACAGGCCGTCACGTTCTTCGGAACGGATTCGAAAATCTAAGGTTTCTCAGGAGATTACAAAGTGAAGAAGAATCAAAAGGGCTTCTCCCTTATCGAATTGCTGATCGTCGTGGCGATCATTCTGATCATCGCGGCGATTGCCATCCCGAACCTGCTCCGTTCGCGTATGGCGGCCAATGAAGCGTCCGCAGTCGGCTCTCTGCGTACGATCAACACCGCTTGCGTGACGTTCCAGACCACCTATCCGTCGGTTGGGTTCCCGGCCACTTTGGCGGCGCTCGGCACGAGCGGTGCGGCCACCTCTACTGCTGCGGACTTGATCGACAGCGTTCTGGCGGCAGGTACCAAGAGCGGTTATACGTTCACGTACACGGTTCTTGCTGGCAGCACGCCTGCGACCGGGTACAGCACGGTTGCAAACGCGCTTTCCCAGGGCACGTCGGGAACCCGCGGATTCTATTCCGACCAGTCAGGTGTAATTCGCTACAAGTCACTTAACGGTGCAACTTCGGCTGACGTTCCTCTTCAGTAAGACGGACGTTTGACCGGTCAGCTGTTCGAAGCGAAGGTGTGGGACGATGGTCCCGCATCTTCGCTTTTTTTATTGATACATCAATTTCCGATTACTTATCAGTACTACATTCCGATGCCGCTGAAGACTTTGCCTTAATGATTCAACTACACCCAGGTCAAAGACTGAAGTCGACGAAAGAGCGGACGCCAAAAAATGTTTAGGTTCGTTGATTGTGACATTAATCGTCATTCCGAGGTTCGTCGTTCAGGTGCTGGAAGCAGAATTGGCGAAATAAACCGTTCAGAATCAGATAGAATCCCGCGCGTCGCTCGATCGGAAAGTTGGCCACATACCTGCTACCAGTAGTAGAGAACTGGGACCTCTTTGCCAGACGACTTTGAAATGAATGTTGACGGAGATTCATAATGAACCGGCCCCAAAAAGGTTTCTCGCTAATCGAACTGCTGATCGTCGTGGCGATTATTTTGATTATTGCCGCGATCGCGATTCCGAATCTTCTGCGAGCTAGGATGCAGGCCAACGAAGCATCTGCCGTTGCTTCGCTGCACTCGGTGAACACCGCACAAATCGCTTATTCATCGGCGTTTCCAACTATCGGCTTTGCGGTGGCGCTGACGGATTTGGGTGACGGCGGTACCTCGCCCTGCCCGGGAACACCGACCGCTTCCTGCTACATCGACACCACGCTGGCGAACGGTACCAAAAGCGGCTACATTTTCACTTACGTGCACGACGCATCCAGCACGCCTTCGCTGCACTACTCGCTTAACGCGGATCCTGTTACGCGAGGAATTAGCGGGCAGCGCAGCTTCTTCACTAGCGACTACAACGTGCCGCGTTACAACACAACGGCAGCCGCAACTTCAAGCGACGCGCCGCTCCAATAGCATTTTTAAAATGCTAGACTTGATCGATGAGATTGAGTCTAGCTTTGCTATTTTTTCTAAACTGGATTGTCGCATTCCCCTCAGATTCATCTCGAAGCAAGCAAGCTCATCAGGAAATTTGAAAATGCTTATCGGCCCGCTCGCACACTCCAATCTACATTTCTCGAAACCTACATCGACAACGGGAGGATAGCCAGAACCGAGTCCGGCGTTGCGTATTTCGGCAAGCCGGGCAAGATGCGTTGGGAATACCACTCCCCGGAGCCGAATGTCTTCGTCGTAGATGGGAAATGGTCTTGGTTCTACGTACCTGCGGATCACACTGTTTCTCGAATGCGGGCGAAGGAAAGTTCCGACTGGCGCACACCGCTTGCGCTGTTAGCCGGCGAGATGAAGGTGTCCAGAATATGTAAGAGCGTCCAAATCGACACTTCCACGCCCGCGACAAATTCAAATGGCGCAGTTCTACGCTGCAGGCTTCGCGCGGACGAAGAAGGGAATACTGCGGCAGGATCATCTCTCAGCGCCGGCGGAGAGCAAACGGTACTCTTTGAGTTAATTCAAGACACGGGCGAACTGGTCCGCATCGTCGTGTTGGATCCTGGCGGGGTACAGTTGGAATTCCGGTTTGCCAACTGGCAATTCGATCCGCATTTGGAAGCGGCTAAGTTTCGCTTCGAAGTGCCTAAGGGAGTCGCGATTGTAGATGGCGATTTGTCCGTTCGGACTTCGGACGCCGGTCTGGCCAAGGCCCATTAGCGTGATTAGTCCGTTCCAGCAGACTTTTGGACCGTGCCCACTCGTTCGTTCCTGGAAACGGCCAACCCTTCGCTCCTATCCTGCATATTTTTAAATGAGGTAAACTGTAACCTATGGGGGAATTCGTTTGCCGCGTGGCTGACGCCAACGGCAGAGTCTACTCGCACGTCGAGGCGGCGGGGACCCAGGCGGAAGCACGACAGAAGCTTGCGGACCGCGGGCTCTACGTGTATTCAGTCGAGGGCCGCAACAGCCTGCTCAGCGGTATTTTCCAGCAAAAGAGCAGCCGGCAAGTCGGCGGCTCCGATTTCCTGATCCTCAACCAACAGTTCAATACGCTCATCAAGGCTGGACTGCCGATTCTGCGGGCTCTGGACTTGTTGGCCGAAAGGGCCGCGTCTCCGCGGCTGCGTCCCGTCGTATCGCAAATCCGCGATCGAGTGCGCGAAGGGAAGTCGCTTTCCGAAGCTGTGAACGAAGCGGGAGTCTTTTCAAAGGTTTTCTCGACTGCGATTCTGGCCGGCGAAAAGAGCGGCAATCTTCCCGGTGTATTGGATTTCTACATTGCGTATCAGAAAGTCAGCACCAGCGTTCGTAAAAAGATTGTCGCCAGCCTGGTTTATCCAATTTTGTTGGTGACCGTCGCTATTCTGGTTGTGGCGTATCTGGTGACGGTGGTGATTCCGAAGTTCGCGCTGCTTTATCACGACATGAACGTAGAGCTACCGACCGCCACGAAGATACTGATCGCAATCACCGTCGATTATCGCCCGTACATTCTGGGGATCATTACCGTCCTGCTCTTTCTGGGGATGGTGCTGTTCTTCTGGTCGCGTTCCGAGCAGGGCGGAGAAGCCTTTGACCGGTTGAAATTTCGTTTACCGTTGATCGGCGATACCAGCTTGAAGTTCCAGGTGGCGCAGTTCTGTCGCACGCTTTCGACGTTGTTGACTGGCGGTACGCCGCTGGTTGCAGCACTGCAAACATCAGGCGATGCGGTCGACAGCCCTTTGCTGCGCGGTTCCATTACGCGCGCGACGCAAATGGTTCGCGAAGGCGACTCGCTCAACACCGCCTTCGCCGCTACCCAGATCATGCCTGAGTTGGCTCTCGACATGATCGAAGTCGGAGAATCGAGCGGCGCCTTGGCGCCGATGCTGAACAGCGTTGCCGAGTTTTATGAAGAAGAGGTGAATATTCGTCTGGCTGCGCTGGTTTCATTGATTGAACCTGCTATCCTGATTTTTATGGGCTTGTTGGTGGCATTTATTCTGATTTCGCTCTACTTGCCAATCTTCTCCTTCTCGATGACGGGTGCCGCAGGCCACTAGGAATTTATGGGGACTACTCAAGACAATCCGCTCGTAGCGCCGGCAATTTTCACCGCCGAAGAGCAGCACGATCGCGATAACGCGCGTCGTCTGGCTGAACGTTATCGTGTTCCATTCATTGATTTGCGCGAGCAGCGCATCGATCCGGAACTTTTTCGCACCATTCCTGCGGACTTGATGTTCCGCTACAACTTCGTTCCGATTGAGCTCCAGAACAACATTCTTGCCATCGCAGCTGCCGATCCAAGCCTCGTTCTTCTCAGTGACGAACTCTCGCTTCTGCTTGGCAAGAAACTGGCTCCTCGCGTCGCCACGGCAAAACAGATCGGCGACCTGCTCAAACGTACCGAGCAGTCGCAGCGCGTCCTGGAGCAAGCGACGGAAGCTTTCACGTTGCAGGTTACGAAAACCGACGAAGACACCGAAGAAACCATTTCAGGCGATCGACTGACTCGAGACACGACGGGAAGCCCGGTCGTAAAACTGGTTGAAACTGTAATTTTCACCGCACTTGAGCGTCGCGCCAGCGACATTCACATCGAAGCACGCGATTCGGAAGTAGCGGTCAAATACCGCATTGACGGCGTTCTGCAACACGCCATGCAGCCAATTTCCAAAGATTGGCACTCCTCGGTACTTTCCCGCATCAAGGTGCTCAGCGATCTCGATATTGCCGAGCGGCGCATTCCCCAGGATGGTCGCTTCCGCGTTAAGTACAAAGGCCGGTTCATCGATTTGCGCGTCTCCATCATGCCTGCCAGCCACGGCGAAGACGCTGTTTTGCGCGTTCTGGACAAAGAAACTCTGTCTGAAAAATTCCAAAGTTTGAGCCTGGACGTTGTTGGTTTTTCACAAGACGAAATGAAGCGCTTTCGCCGCTACATTCGTGAGCCTTACGGCATGGTGCTGGTTACCGGTCCGACTGGTTCCGGTAAAACGACTACCCTGTACGCCGCGATTAACGAGATCAAGACCGACGAAGACAAAATCATCACTATCGAAGATCCGGTCGAATATCAGCTGCGGGGAATCACCCAGATCCCGGTAAATGAAAAGAAAGGCCTCACTTTCGCGCGAGGCTTGCGTTCTATTCTTCGTCACGATCCAGACAAGATCATGGTCGGCGAAATTCGCGACCAGGAAACCGCTCAAATTGCGATTCAGTCCGCGCTTACCGGGCATCTGGTTTTTACAACGGTTCACGCCAACAACGTTACCGACGTTATCGGCCGCTTCATCAATATGGGCGTCGAGCCGTACAATTTTGTCTCGGCACTCAATTGCATTATGGCGCAGCGCCTGGTCCGCATCATTTGTCCGAACTGCAAGCGCCCGAAAAGGGTCACCGCGGACGATCTGCGAGAAGCTGGCTTGAAGATTGAAGACCTCCAGAACGCCCAGATCAGCGAAGGCGCCGGATGTCTGGAATGTTCCGGTACCGGTTATCACGGACGCACCGCAATCTGTGAATTGCTGGACCTTTCCGATCGGATTCGCGAGATGATTATTGCCAGGCGTCCGACATCTGAAATCAAGCGTATCGCGCGCGACGAGGGCATGATTACGCTGCGGGAAAGCGGTTTGGCCAAGGCCAAACTGGGCATCACGTCCTTACGCGAGATCAACAAGGTGACCTTCGTTGACTGAGCTGGCGACATACCGGCAGGGCATCTACAAGAACGAATTCGTTCGCAAGGTTGCCCTATGGCTTGAAGCGCAGCCGCATCCCCCAATCGCTATCGAAATTTCGCCCGAGAGAATCTCCGGGGCACGTTTCACCCGCACCGGCTCGTTGGACGGCTTTGCCGTCGAAGCCCTGCCGCCTGGAGCGATTTCCCCCTCGGCTGTCGAAACAAATATCGTAAATGCGTCGGCAGTACGGACTGCGATGGAGGGTGTGTGCGAGCGTTTGCGACGCCAAAAACGAAGACGCAGCGCTGCTTCTCCCTGATCCGGTCATTCGTGTTTTTGTGCAACATTTTGATCAATTCCCGCGTAGCGCGAAGGAAGCGATTCCGATGCTCCGCTGGAAGCTTAAGAAGAGCGTGCCCTTTGAAGTGGATGAAACACTGATTTCCTATATGCGGCAAGCGCCACGCGAAGGCGGAGTGGATGTTGTAACGGCGCTTGGCCGTTTGCGTATCGTTCGTGAATACGAAGCTGCGGCGGAACAATGCTGGTTTGACCGCCGGTGTGGTGCTCAGTTCGTCGCTGGCCGCCGTCTCCCTCCTGGCCGATCAGCGCCCAGCGCTGCTTGCTCGTGTTTCCGGCACCTCACTGACAACCGCCATCGTGCGCGACGGCGTTCTCTGCGGTTATCGCTGCACAGAACTCCCTGCGCAGGCCGCGCTGCTTTCTCCGCAAACACTGCTTGAAGAAATCTATCCGGTGGCCGCCTACTACCAGGACACCTGGCAAGAGGGCATTCAGTCGGTTCGAGTTGCGGGGCTTGGTGCTCGTTTGCCGGAATTTGTTCCGCCGCTTGAAAATGAATTTCACTGTGAAGTGCATTCGCTGCTTCACACGGCGATTTCCGAGGGCCGGGTTTCGTCGGACGCGCGGCCTCTGGCCGAACGGGAACTGGAAGGTCTGGTCGGCTGGATGATGCAGAAGAACTGAGTAACGAGAGAGAATTGAACGCATGAAGGTACGCTTAAATCTGGCCACCAAGCCGCTCGTTTCGCACCGGCGCTTCTTTGCGTCTGCGGGGCTGGTTGCCGTTTTGGGCAGCATCCTGTTCCTGGCACTTGGTTGGCACGCGGCATCCGAGATTCGTGCGCAAGCGGATCTGCGCCGCAAGGAACAAGATAACGAACGCCGCGCTGCGATTTTGCAGGCACGGCGCAGGGAACTCGACGAATTTTTCGCGCGTCCTGAAAATGCCAGGCTCAAGGAGCGCGCCGCCTTCGTCAACGGGATCATCGACGAACGCAGCTTTGACTGGACGCAGATGTTCATGGATCTAGAAAAGATTGTTCCGGTTGGAGTGCACGTACTGACCATCGAACCGCGTCTGGAAAAGGGACATATGTTCGTCCGATTGACGGTCGGCGCATCCGGCGACGATTCCAAGATCAAGTTCCTGCGGGCTATGGAAAATTCTCCAGCGTTCTCTAACGTAAAACTGGTGAGCGTGCGCAGTGGCCAGAACAATGGAGATCAGGCCACGCTTGAGCTGAACGCTGTTTACGCGAGGAGTTGATGGACCGTTCGATCACAATCAAGCGTAGGTTCATTCTGGCCGGCGTGGGCATTCTGCTGCTGGCTGATCTAGCGCTCGCCGGCTATAGCTGGCATATGGCAACGGCTATTCGCACGCCAATGGCACAAGTCAGTTCCGATGCTCACAAGCTGCAGCTTCTCAGCGCCGATATCGAAAACGCGGAAAAAATCCGCCACGATCTTCCGGCTACCGTCGCCGACTGCGACCGTTTTGACTCGACACTCCTGGCGGCCAGCACTGGCAACTCTGCCGTCGCTGCAGAACTCGATGAACTGGCCAAGAGATCCGGGCTACAGATTGAATCCGTGGGTTTCAGTCAGAAGGACCTGGGCGGACGCAATCTGACTCAAATCGATCTTGATGCGTCCGTAAGCGGAGACTACGCCAACATCGTAAAATTCATGAACAGTCTGCAACGCTCACCGAACTCTTATATCGTCGAATCCTTGAGCCTCCAGCAACAGAGCCAAAACAACTCGAATCTGCTAAGAATTGGCTTGCACATGAAGACGTATTTCAGGACGGCCGCATGAATCAACAGAAACAGATCATCGTGCTGGTCGTGCTTTCGGTGATTGGCGCGATCACCTGGACCTGGAACAGTCGCCAGAATCCTGCAACGGCAGGTGCCAGCACAATAGTTTCAGGTTATTCTCCAATCAACGTTGAAAATCCTGCCATTCGCTGGTGGAAGCTCGATCGCGTTCGCAAATCCGAGTACAAAACTTCCGGACGTAATCCGTTTAGCGAAGTTGCGCCGCCCCCTCCTGCTCCCAAGCAACTCAACCCGGGGACCGAGGTTACATTCAGCCGCCACCACCGCCGCCTCCGCCAGATCCAACATTGCCGCCGAACATGAAGTTCTATGGCTACGGTACAGTTCCCAATGGCACTGCGCGCCGGGCATTTCTCACTGACGGCGATGAAGTTTACATCGTCGCGGAAGGCGACCTGTTCCTCGGCCGCTATCGCATTCTGAAAATTGGAAATGCCGTCATCGAATTCGAAGAAGTATCTTCCGGGCGCCAGGGCAGAGCGACCATGGAAGACGCTGGCCCATCGACCTAAAGGGTACCCTTGAAATTGCTCGTCTCAGTCCGCTCACAATGCTCTCGCCGTCGCTCCCAGGGCGGCTACGCGATAGTGCTCGTCCTATTCCTCGCCACACTGCTCCTGCTCGGCACTATGGCGGTCGCGCCGAACCTGCTCACCCAAGGCAAACGCGAAAAAGAAGCTGAAATGATTTGGCGCGGCAAGCAATACATTCGCGGTATCAAGCTCTATTACCGCAAGACCGGGAAGTTTCCTACGTCCATGGACGACCTGACCAAACCAAAATTCGGCAGCATTCGCTTTATGCGTCAGGCTTACAAGGATCCGATGAACACGAAAGACGGAGAATGGCGGCTGATCTACGTTGGTCCGTCGGGACAGTTGATTGGCAGCCTGAAGCCGCCGCAGACGTTGCAACTTTCGGGGATGGGCTCTGCGAACGGAACTCCCGCAGCCCAGATGGCGTTGCAATCGCAGGGCACCAGCCAGGGATTCGGCCAACCTGCGAATTCGGCATTCGCAGGCGGACCGGCCATGAACGCTGCTGGTGCAGGGCCGTCAGGAATGCCCAACGCGCCGGGTCAGCCAAATGCGGGCCAAACGACTGACGCTGGCGCCATTTCTGCCGACACCAACAGTGCGGATGCGGCGACGAATGAAGCGCTTTTGAATTCCGACACTAATACGACCGTAATGGGCGGAAACATTATCGGCGTCGGCAGCAAAATCAATGCGCGGTCCTTTGTCGTTTACGAGAAGGCGAAGAATTACAAACAATTCGAATTTATCTGGGATCCGGCAAAAGATCCTCTCACCATCGGAGGCGCCTCCGGAGTCCCTATCGGCACTCCCGCAGGCCAGCCCGGCGTAGGTACCAGTCCGTTTGGACAATCTCCGAATCAATCTACTTCTCCGAATGCGCCAGGCGCGCCGATGAATCCGGAGCCCACACCTCCAGAAACAGCACCGCCTCCCCAGTAGTCCGTTTTTCTAAATCATAGTTTGGATTTTTGCCAATTCGATCGCGTCACGGCACTTCTGCGCGAAGAAAATCAGCGACCGCCGCTTTTTTCTTCGCTCTTCGGCTTCTCTTTCGCCTCGTGTTCGGACTTTCGCAACGCATAAGTTTTCCTGATGGCGCGCACGTAAGAAAGCGTTTCGTTGTATGGCGGCACTCTTCCGTACTTTCTAACGGCGCCCGGTCCGGCGTTGTATGCAGCCAGGGTCAGCGCAAAATCTCCTTGATACTGCGCAAGCAAGTCGCGCAAATAGCGTGTCCCGGCGTCTATGTTCTGCGCGGGGTCAAAAATGTCTATTACTCCCATGCGCGCCGCGGTAGAGGGTAAAATCTGCATCAGCCCTCGCGCGCCTCGGCGCGAAACCGCGCGAGGATTGAAATTTGATTCCGCGGCAATTACGCTGAAAAGCAAATCCGAATCTACATGGTATTTTTGCGATGCCGCTTGAATTAGCTGACCATACGGAGCTTCGCTTAGCGGCATGCGGGGCGCCGCCACAAATATTTCTTCCGGCTCGATTGCCACCACTTCTGAAGCTCGAATCTCCGCCGAGCCGCCGTTAATCTGCAGCCTGTAACGGTCTCCGACGAGCTGGTACGAGCTTACGTTCAGTCGCGCGCCGCTGCGCAGCACAAAATAATCGGCGCGAATGGCTCCCGCGCAAGCCAGCAAGAAAAACAAGCCGGCCAAGGATCGCGTTAGATGCACGATGCCGCCTCATTCAAAGCAAAACGCCTGATCGCCGCTGCCACTCCATCATTATCGTTCGTATGCGTTTCATGCCAGCCGTAGTTCTTAAGCTCCGCCACGGAATTTCCCATCACGACCGGAATCCCAGCGAACTCCAGCATTTCCAGATCGTTGTGATTGTCGCCGACCGCCAGAATTTCTTCGCGCTGCAATCCTTGCCGGGACGCCCATTCCGCCAGCGCCGCTCCTTTCGTGCACCTCGGCGGCAAAACATCCAGCATTGCGAAATCCCGCGATGCATATTTCGTCGCGGCCAGTTTTAACTGATTGGCCACCGGCGATGCGAGCAGCAAGCGTTCGATCGCGTCCATTTCTTCGACGGTGCCAGAAAACATGACTTGCAGCGGTGGCTCCGTCAAACATTCCTCGATCGGCGACACAATTCCGATGAATTCAATGTTTCGCGCATAGTATGCGTACCGGATGGAATCTTCGCTCTTCAGCTGTTCGAGAATCAACTGATTCTCCCGCGGCCGGTCAAAAATCACGGCGGCTCCGTCGCGCCACGGCTTTGCCATTTCCAGTACCGATCTCGCAACGTCAATTCCTAGCAGCCGCTTCATGCGCGTCGCGCCATCACTGGATCGAATCAACCCGCCGTTGTTCACAATCATAGTAACCGCGCAGCCCAGATCCTGAGCGACCGGCAAAGCAAAGTCATAGCGCCGTCCGGTCACCAGCGCAACTTCGATTCCGCGCTGCACCGCTTCACGGATGGCTTCGCGATTTGAGTCGGGCAACTTCCACCGGCTATCGAGCAGCGTTCCATCGATATCCAGTGCGATGAGCTTTACCGCCATGTCTTCATTTTAACCTGCTCCGGTCGGCGCGGCGCGTGATGAAAACGTGCTGAACCCCTATGTTAAACTTGCCGTGATATGCCCACGCGCAGGCTCTATTACGACGACTCTTTCCTGGACAGCTTTAAGGCGCAAGTTCTCAGTTGCGAACCGCTGGTCGAAGCCGAAGACTGCCAGTTCGGGCCGCGCTGGGGAGTGATTCTCGATCAAACTCTGCTGTATCCCACGTCCGGCGGCCAGCCTCACGATATTGGCAAGCTCGGCGAAGCAAACGTCCTGGACGTTCGGGATTCGGAGGAAAAAATCATTCACATTGTGGACCGGCCCGTACCTCACGGCCGGGTCGACGGCTGCATCCATTGGCAGCGCCGTTTCGACCACATGCAGCAGCACACCGGCCAGCATCTGCTTTCTGCGATTTTCCAGGAGCGCTTCGGTCTAATCACCGTGTCCTTTCATTTGGGCGAGGAAGTCAGCACCATAGATCTGCGCGGACCGCAGCCTTCTGAGTTGATTATTGAAGGCGTATCGCGTGCTGCGAACTCCGTGATCTTCGAAGACCGCGAAATTACCGTCCGCTACGGCACTGCGGAAGAATTCGCGACGCAGGGAGTCCGGAAGCAAGTCGATCGCGAAGGAATGCTCCGCGCGATTGAAATTGCCGGCATCGACCTGCAGCCGTGCGGCGGTACACATTTGCGGCACACCGGTCAGCTCGGACTAATTCTGATCCGTGGCTGCAACAAGATTCGCCAGGACTGGCGTGTCGAATTTGTCTGCGGCGGCCGCGCTGAAGCCGCTGCCCGGAAAGACGCCAGTCTCCTCGAGCAAGCCAGTGCTGAACTGAAGTGCGCGCCTGAGGAACTGCCTGCTTCGATCGAACGTTTGCTGCGTGAAAGGGAAGTCGCCGTCAGACATCTGAAATCTCTACTGCCGAAACTGGCCGAAGCGGAGGCGGCAGCCTTGCTCGTCGCTGCCGAACAGCCTAGGAACGGTATTCGTGTCGTCACACAAGTACGCGCAGCGGTTCAGCCCGAATTTCTGCAACACCTGGCTACCGCTCTGTGTGCAGCGGAAAATGCCGTCGCGCTGCTCGCCGACCAGGAAACTGGAAATCTCGTTTTCGCGCAAAATCCGAAAGTCGGCCGCGATATGAATGCGCTTCTAAAAAAAGTGTTCGAGAAGTTCACTGGCCGCGGCGGCGGCGGCAAAGATTTCGCGCGCGGCGCAATTTCCTCAGGTTCGGATTCCGGCGCCGCGATCGAGTTTGCCAAAAGCGCGCTCTGATTCCGCCAAGAGTTCCCAGTGCAGCAAGCGCGCACCCGACTCCGGCACTCCTGGTTCGCAAAAATCTCCTCGTTTGCAATTTGCAGTTAGCAACTTTTGCCCGTGTCGGCAGAGAGCGCTCTATCAAAGAAAACTGGCAGCTACATTCAGCAGCTTGTCCAAGTTTCCGACTAAGGTGGCAATATCATTCAAAGTCTGCGCCACGTGAGCCAACACCGCCGCAGAGTCTTCAAGCCTGGCGTTGATTTTCGTAAGTTGCTGGTTTGCGTCCAACACCGCCTGCGTCCCATCATCGAACCGCGCCGAAAGCAGATTTAATAAACTGCCACGTAGTCTCTTTCCATCAGTGAGGAATACATTCTGCTGCTTCAATGAAAATCGCCCGTCCATCGAATAGTCGAAACACTGATCCACGATGGCTGCAAGAGTGGTTGTATCGGCCTTAAGCATCACATCTCCCAATTTTTTAGGTGATTAGTGGATCAGCAGCCTTACCTGAGCGGCCAGACTTTGAATCTGTGTTGTCCACGCCTCCAGGGCTGCGTTCAATGCAGCAAGACTCGCGGGCCTGTTCTTCTTGGATGCCGACGCTGCTTCGACCAGTGCCTTGTGTGCATCCATCATTGATGACACCAGAATCGAAGGCGCCGAGCCCACGCTAGCCGCCGATTCCGCAGCCGCCAATTTGATTTCGGCAAGCCGTGCGGTGCGTTCCGCGAAAGTCAGTTTTCCCCGATCTTCATTGTAGGCATGGGCAAGGACTGCCATCCTCTGCTTCGCGCCGGTGACCAGTTCCAGAGAGAAGACGTTGTCCATATCGTCGCGAATTTGCGAAAGGATGGTTGCAACTTGGGGAGCGCCATCGCTGATGGCCTTACTGATGATTTTGTCGCGCTCGTGGGCTAAAAACATTTGCCCGATGGTCCCAATCAAGGTGCTTATCGGGCCGACATATTTGTTCGCGGTTGGGTCTGACGCACCCTCGAGTGTCTTAAAGGTTTTCTCAAGACTTCCCAGATTGTCCCCAAGAACCGTCGCCGCGTTTTGGAAGTCCGCAGGCGCAGTACTGTTCGCGACGTCGTAGAGCCTGTCCGCGTATATTCCGATTAGATTTAACGCATCGAGCCTCGCTTTGATGGACGCCGGAGCGAAAACCGGGCGCCCCAGCGGTGTTGGCTTGCCGTCAGCGTCGGTCTCCAACACCGCAAGTTTGCTGTCCGCCGCAACTACTTGGAGGTAGGCATCGATTTCGTAGGAATTGCGCGAAGAATAAAAATCGCTCAATACGCCGATTGTTTGCTGTGTCTGCGCCCGAAATGTAGTTACCGGCGCCTGGTAGCGGTTCACGGCGCATCCCGCAATGCTCGCGCATAGAACGAAAGCGATAAAGGTCGTGGGAAACCCGCGTTCAAAACGCATCATGCATTTCGCAATCGCGGGAACTTCCTTGGTCCTCGCAATCAAGGAATAACCATGTGCGGTCCAGATCCTGGCAGCTTTCATTTTTATCTCGCCAACACAATTTGTGCGAACTTTATGAAATGTTAGACGCATCCGCATTCGCCGGTTGTCGCTTTTTTGTCCCAGATTTGCTCTAAACAATCCGAACGCTTCTCAGAGACAGGCTGGTTCCGTCAAGGAAAGTTGCTCTAGACCATAGTGCGATTCCAGTCTCAGTCGTTTCAAGAAGCGTGCGAACGCCTACCGCAATGCTCTCTTGGCCGCAATTCCTGGATGAGGTTTCACTCAGAATCGCGCGAAAGCCAGAGGAAGGAGTTCTCAATCAGTCGGTTCTGAACATCGCTGGCAAAAATCTTGTCGCCATGCCCCATGTTCATATACACCATCCGATAGCGCTTATTTGTCCAAACAACCGGCAAGTCACCCGCTGTAATTGTGTCTTTTAAGCCCATTGGATAGTTCTTGGCATCAAGAGTAAGCAGAACTTGCACGTCCGGATTTTCTCGCGGGCTGGGCTTCCAGATATACCACTCGTTCGACGGCGCGGTGAAACTCAACGGCAGCTGCCGCGTTACGGGATGCCCGGGAGCGTCCACGTTCAACTTGGCGGTTAACGGCGGCCAGTTATTTCCGTAGAAGGCGCCGCCTCCCAGGAATTTCACGAACCACGGCCAATGCGTATCCGAGTCGTTGTAAGCGGATACATGAAAGCCCAGCCAGCCCCCACCGCCTTCCATGTATTGTTCGAACGCCGAACGCACCTCCGGAGTTGTTGGAAAATCGTTCAGCCAAATCACCAATCGGACGTTTTTCAGATTCTCCTCGTTCAAGTCTTTCCAATTGGTTGCGAATTCGATCCGCACTTTGTCTCTGCTGGCGTGATCCTTCAGGAATCGCAGCGCCTGCCTTGCGAATTCGACATGATCGGGTTCGCCTTTGTCCGTATAAAACACCAGCACACGGGTCCCTCTGTTGGCCACTTTGCCGTTGCTCGGAGCCACTGCAATAGCCCATGGCAGCAAGAAAGCGCAGACCAAAAATTTCAGTAGCCACGGACGGCGCCGCGCGCAATTGCCGAGCTGCAACAAAGAAAATAAGATCTCTCTTCTTACGCGCACATTCGCTTGCCGATTGTCAGCTTTGGAGGTGAAATGTTCATCCGGTTTGCAGGTGTACCGATGGAAGTCCCATGATTGCGCGCTTCGCATTTCGGAAAATGGTATCGCGAAAGTTGCTGGTGGCAGTCTGTTTTCTCCCTACCGTAACAGCACCCGTGCGCGGTCAGGCGGTAGCAGCTTCGGGAAAACTCATCAGTCGAGATGCAATTGCAGTGAACCCGGCAAATGGCGACGCCTACGCCGTCGATTCAGACGCAGGTCTCGTGAACGTCATTCACTCGCAATCCGTCGTTGCGGTCAAGGTAGGGAAGGAACCGATCGCTATCGCGGTCAACTCCAGGGCCAGCAGGGTCTATATATTGAATTCCGGAAGTTCTTCAGTTTCCGTCCTC
Source organism: uncultured Acidobacteriota bacterium (assembly GCA_963781385.1). Lineage (GTDB taxonomy): Bacteria > Acidobacteriota > Terriglobia > Acidiferrales > UBA7541 > Acidiferrum. Next base: position 1,201,633 of record CAWAFN010000003.1, read on the forward strand.
GATTCCCATGCGGATCGCGTCGTTGCAACGGTAGATGTCGGTCCGCTGCCGTATGCCATCGCAGTGAATCCCGTCACTGACAAAATCTACGTCTCGCGCACTTTCAGCGACGATCTGACCATCATCGATGGGAAAACACTCAAAACGTCTTTGCTCAAGACTGGTTCGGCCGACGCGATCGCGATCGACTCCACTATTGGCAGAATATATCTGCTCGGCTATGAATCCTCTAACCTTACAGTACTCAACGAGCCAGATCGTTCGATTAGCAAAATCGCAACTGGCATCCATCCGTGGGCGATGGCTATCAACGAACGAACCCACTCGCTCGAAGTGACACTGATTGGGAACGCCGCCATCCTGGCGATCGATGAAGTGTCCGGAGCTATCACCCGTATAGCCACCGGCTCGACTCCTTGCGCAGTCGCCACAAATCCCTCCGCCAATCGGGTCTACGTCGCCAACTGCGAAGGTGATTCACTGACGGTCATCGATGCTCCTGCTAAAGCTGTCCTCGCAACAATCAAAGTCGGACGCCACCCACAGGCAGTCGCCGTCGACGCAAGCCGCAATCGCGTGTACGTAGCCAATACCCACTCCGATTCCGTCTCCGTAATCGACGCCAACACCAATCAAGTACTCTCGACCCGCGCCACCGGAAAGAATCCTTACGCCCTCGCCGTCGATGAAATTTCTGGAAAAGTCGTCGTCGCTACCTATTCGGCGCCCGGTTTCACCGTATTGAACTGAGTATGAATCGAATTCCCGTTTTCACGAGCCTCGCGCCGAAGCAAAAGAGTTAGAGTCTTGACGGATGCTCTGTTCGAAGGTAAGTTGGTGCCACTTTAAAAGTTCGCAAAGTTCGTTTGCCTTTGCGATCTGGAATAGCTGGAACAGTTCGGTATCACAGCGAGTGAAAATCTCCACCCTCCGGTCGGCGCCGCGCACGCAAACCGAAGAGTAGCAGCAAAATGAGGTTGAGGGTCGATTCCGCGAAAAATGCGCACGCTCGCAAAAGTTAGTTTTCCCTTCGCTCAATCAGCGGTCCACAGCCCATCGTCGGCCGAAAATGTCGTAGAACTTCGACTTCGATCGGGAGCTAGTCTTCCATTTATCACCGTCTTTGCCCCTCGTTTGGAATATTCGAGAGATAAAAAGAAGCGCATCGATTCGTGCTTAGACGGCCAGATCGATTTTTTGCAAACGAAATTCAGGAGGCGTCCCGTGTTGATTAAATCCCGCGAATATCGGTCTCTGCTTTCCGCATCATTTGCATCTGCTATTTTTGTTGGAGCATGTGCGGCTGAAAAAGACAAGCCGGCGCCTCCTCCGCCAGGAGTGACAGTCGGGACCGGTGGTCCAGAAGGACGTCCCGATTTCCAAGGAATGGGTCGGGACGATGGTCGGGCAACATCGATGCAGAAATCCGACCCAAAGTGGACGGATTTCTCCTCAAGCGTGTATACACCGAGGGATCCTAGGTCAAGGCTGGGCAGGCGATGTATCTGCTCGACCAGCGCCAAACGGAAGCCTCAGTCGAACAAGCGCAGGGGCAGTTGGAGCGCGCAAGGGCCGCCCTTGCTCAGGCGCAAATCGATGTAAAGCGCTACACGCCGCTGGTGGCGCAAAAGGCAGTAAGCCAAGCCGAACTGGATAATGCGCAGAGCATGCAGAGAGCCGCGACTGCAAAGGTGGCCGCCGCTCAGGCCGTGCTGGATAACGCGAAACTCAATTTGGGTTGGTCGACGGTCTCTTCACCAATCTCCGGAGTCGCCGGAGTCGCCAAGGTTGGCGTTGGTGACCTCATGACGCCGACTACGGTGATGACTACTGTTTCAGCAGTGGATCCCATCTACGTCGATTTCAGCATCACTGAACAGGACTACCTGCGCTTTGTCGCGAAAAGAGCGGTCGCACCGCTGGTCGTCGATTGGTATTAACGCTGGGCGACGGGTCCGTTTTTCCCATACCGGACATGCGCTGCTGTTGAATCGTGAAGTGGACTCACGGACAGGAACGATTCAGGTGCGAGCTGAGTTTCCAAATCCCGGCAACGTACTGCGTCCCGGCCAATATGCCCGCATCCGCGCCGTGACGGAGAACCGCAAAAACGCACTTATTGATTCCGCAGCGAGCCATCTCTGAATTGCAAGGCCTGTACCAGATAGGCGTCGTCGGCGCGGACAACAAAGTTGCCATTCGCAGACCGTGAACCCGGCCCTCAGTTCGGCGACATGTGGGTGATGGAGTCGGTCTTACAGCCGGGCGAAAAAGTTGTTGTCGACGGACTGCAGCGCATTCGAGATGGCATGACCGTCACGCCGACTCCGTTCAAGGACACACAGGCCGACGCCGTCAATGGCGGAGCATAGACCATGGCAAAGTTTTTCATCAGTCGTCCTATCGTCGCCATTGTAATTGCGATCGTCACAGCTCATCGCCGGACTTGTGGCGATGGCGAAGTTGCCCATCGCACAGTTGCCAGACATTGTCCCGCCTCAGGTGAATGTGTCCGCCATTTATACCGGAGCCGACGCTTTAACCATCGAGCAATCCGTCGCTACCCCGATCGAACAACAAATGAACGGCGTGGACAACATGCTTTACATGATGTCCACCAATGCAAACGACGGCACGATGAACCTGAAAGTTACTTACGACGTCGGAACAAACGTCGACATCGATCAGGTCAACACTCAGAATCGCGTGTCCCAAGCCGCTCCCAATCTCCCAACTTCAGTCAATCAGTACGGCGTGACCGTCAAAAAACTGATGGGATTTCCGCTGTTGGTCGTTTCCGTGTACTCGCCCAAGGGCGAATTCGACAGTCAATTCCTCGGGAACTACGCCACCATCAACATGAATGACGCGCTTCTGCGCGTTCCTGGTGTTGGACAGGTTACTAATTTCGGAACTTCTGATTACGCGATGCGCGTGTGGGTCAAGCCGGATCAGCTGACAAAACTTGGCATGACTGTTTCTGATATCACCAACGCCGTCCAGCAGCAGAGCGCGGTGAATCCGGCCGGCCAAATCGGCGGGGAGCCCGCTCCCAAAGGCAAGCAATTTACTTACTCCGTGCGTGCCCCCGGTCGTCTGGTGAGTCCGGAGCGTTCGGCAACATCAATGTCCGCCAGAATCCAGACGGCTCTTTAGTGCAATTGAAAGACGTCGCTCGGAATCGAAATGGGTGCGCTTTTTTACCAGCAGATAGGCCGCTTCAACGGAAACCCGCCGTCATCATCGCCGTGTACCAGGCGCCCGGCTCAAATGCTTTGTCCGTAGCCAAGCAGCTCAAGGTGCAGATGGAGGAATTAAAGTCACGTTTCCCGCAGGGTCTTGAATATGCGGTTTCCCTCGACACTACGCTTCCAGTCACCGAAGGCATGAAAGAGATCGTCACATACATTACTGGAAGCAATCGCTTTGGTCATCATCGTCGTATTTCTATTCCTTCAGGGCTGGCGCGCAACACTGATTCCTCTGATTGCCGTGCCCGTCTCTCTCATCGGTACCTTCGCCGTCTTTCCGATGTTGGGATTTTCCATTAATACTATTTCGCTCTTCGGTTTGATTTTGGCCATCGGACTGGTCGTTGACGATGCCATCGTTGTCGTCGAGGCCGTAGAACATCACATCGAACATGGCTTGTCCCCGAAAGCCGCCACCGAAAAAGCCATGGACGAAGTCTCTGGCCCGGTCATTGGCATCGCTCTCATCCTTTCCGCGGTTTTCGTGCCTATGGCCGCTTCATGGGCGGAATCAGGGATTTCTGAACCAGCAGTTCGCAGTCACCATCGCGATTTCCGTTTTACTCTCCGCTTTCAATGCCTTGACGCTTTCCCCGGCTCTTTCCGCCTGTTGCTCCGCCCTCGAAAGAAGGCCAAAGGGCCACTTGGCCAATTTTTCGGTTGGTTCAACCGCTCCTTCGACAAGGTCAACAGGCGGCTACGTAACCTTTAGTCATCTACTGATTCGCCGCTGGGTCTCTTACCATGCTCTGTTCTTGGCATCGGTGTCGTCGCCGGCCGATGGGCTCGAGAGCCTACCCACCAGTTTCATTCCGGAAGAAGATCAAGGATATGCGTTCATTCAGCTCCAGCTTCCAGACGCCGCTTCGCTTCAGCGAACTGACGCCGTCATGCGAAAATGGATGACATACTCGCGCACACCCACGGCATGCAAGCTACGCGCCATCGCTGGTTTCAGTTTGCTTTCAAATACATCGCTTCCACTTACAGCGGCTTCTACTTCCTGCAGTTGATCCTTGGGAAGAGCGTAAAACTCCAGAGCTTTCAGCGAACGGACTGATGCGTACACTGAACCAGAAGATTCAGGACGGAAATTCCAGAAGCTATCGGTTTCGCGTTCGGTCCGCCGGCCATCCCGGGTATTGGGTACTGCGGGCGGTTTTACGTTCATGTTGCAGGATCGATCCGGCGGCACCGTCATCAATTTTCCGAAAATCTCGAGAAATTAATCAGGCCGCCAGAAAGCGACCAGAATTGGCTCTCTGGTCATTAGCACTTTCCGTCCGTCAGTGCCGCAACTTTACGTCGAATGGATCAGGATCGCATTTAAAGCAGGGATTTCAGTTCAAGAGGTCTATCAGACCTTGCAGGCGTTCCTCGGTGGCGCCTACGTCAACCAGTTCAATCGTTTCGGCCGCCAATGGAAAGTCTATCTGCAGGCGAAGCCGCAATATCGAAACAGCGCCGACAAGATAAACAATTTCTTATGTTCGCAACTCCAAAGGTCAGATGACTCCGCTCGGTTCGCTCGTCACCATCAAGCGAGTGTCCGGTCCTGAATATACCAATCGTTCCAACTGTTCCGAAGCATCCAAATCAACGGTTCTCCTGCTCGCCGGATACAGTTCTGGACAAGCGATGGCCGCAATGGAAGAAGTCTCAGAGGAAGTCTTACCCGCCGAATGGGATATGCCTGGAGCGACATGTCCTATCAGGAGAAGAAAGCGGAAGGCGGACAAGCGGTGATGTTTGGCATGTCGCTGCTCTTCGTCTTCTTGATCTTCGCGGCGCATGTACGAAAGTTGGTCCTTGCCATTCAGCGTTCTTTTGTCCACTCCCATCGCCGTCCTCGGCGCATACGGCGGATTGATTTTGCGGCAAGTTTGACAACAATGTATTCGCACAAATTGGTTTGGTCATGCTTATCGGCTCTGACTGCCAAGAACGCCATCCTGATCGTGGAATTCGCCGAGCTGGAACACGATCGAAAAGGAAAGTCGATCATTGACGCTGCACTCGAAGGCGCTAAGCCTTCGCCTCCGACCAATTCTAATGACCTCCTTTGCATTTATTCTCGGTTGCGTGCCTCTGTGGGCGCAAAAGGTGCCGGGGCGATTGGAAGAAAGGTGATGGGCACCTCCGTAGTTGTCGGAATGTTGGCCGCAACAGTCCTCGGGGTCTTCTTGGTCCCAGTCTTATTCGTGGTGGTTGAAGGCTTGGCCAAAAAGAAACCTCAAAGAGAAGTCGCCCGCTGGAGTTGCCTGCCCAAGGGGGAGCCCGACTAATGCGCCCGCTTAACACAAAAGTCGCTTTGCATCGCACTCTCTAGTGTTTTTCTCACAGCAGGTTGCGCTGTTGGTCCAAAATACAATCGGCCCGCGGTCAACTCCCCGGCCACTTACTATCTGGATTCTTCGCCGCAATCGAATTCCGTCGCCGATCTCGCCTGGTGGGACCTATTCAAAGATCCGGTTCTTCAAGGCCTGATTCAAGAAGCTCTGAAAAATAACTACGACGTCCGCATCGCCGCGTCTCGCGTCGAAGAAGAGCGCGCGCAAATCGGAATCGCTCGCTCCATTTTCTTTCCGCAAATCGGCTACGGTGCCAGCATTTCCGGTCAACGCGCTCCGACTATCCCCAACCACACCTACTACGGCTACAACCTAAACCTCTCGTGGGAATTGGATCTATGGGGCCGCATTCGTCGCCTCAACGAACAGCAGCGCGCCGTCTTTCTCGCCACCGAGGAAGCGCAGCGCGGCGTTTGGCTTAGCCTCGTAAGCGATGTCGCTCAGGCCTATTTCGAACTGCGCGCTCTCGATGCCCAGCGCGAAATCACCATCGAGACCGGGCAGAGTTTTCAAGAGACTTTCGATCTCTTCAACAAGAAACTCGAAGGCGGCGCCGCTTCAGCCATTGAAACTTCCCGCGCGGAAGGTGCGCTCGCCAACGTCCTTGCTCAGATTCCCGATCTGCAACGGCAAATTACCGCCAAAGAAAATCAGATCAGCCTGCTGCTCGGAAAAAATCCGGGACCGATTCCTCGCGGTGCGATTCTCAGCGCGCAATACGATTTAGATGCGATTCCCGCTGGGCTGCCCTCGACTCTGCTCGAACGTCGCCCAGACCTGCGCCAAGCCGAACAACAAATGATCGCCGCCAACGCCGCAGTTGGCGTTGCCAAAGCCAATTTTTTCCCGGTGATCAACTTGACCGGTATTCTCGGTGGCGTCAGTCCGCAACTTTCCGGGCTGGTCAGCTCCGGAACGCAGTGGAGCGTTGCCGGGGGACTTGCCGGACCACTATTCACCGGAGGGCGCTTAAAAGCCGAATATCGCGTTTCGCAGGTGCGTTGGGATCAGGCCCGCCTCTTCTATCTGAATGTAGCCACGCGTTCCTTTGGAGAAGTCTCCACCGCGCTCTCCGCTCATCAGGAACTAGCAAACTCCTATAAGCAGGAGATCCGTTCGGTCACCGCGTTGCAGGAGTCGGTACGACTTGCCGACACTCGCTACGACACTGGCTTGGCCAACTATTTCGAAGTCATCGACGCCAAACTCAACTTATTTCCGTCAGCAGCAGGCCGCGATTCAATACGATCTGGAGCGGAAAATCGCTCTCATCAATCTTTATATCGCGCTTGGCGGTGGCTGGAAGCTCACCGATCTCGATTGGACAAAACCTCCCGCAACCCCGGCGCCGAATCCTGCAAACCCCTGAAGCGGGACGGTTACTTGCGGTTTTTGGGCCGACGCTTTGACCGAGATTACATGAACATGCATCGCGGCCTGCTACAACGCACTCGCGAGGAACGATAGGGGATCCATGAAGAGTTTAGCCGCGATCATTCTAACTTTTTGTCTCGTCAGCGCGACTCTAGCGCAGGATAAGGGATGGCCGCGCGAAAAGAGCAACACTGGTGGCTCGCTGATTTACTACCAACCGCAACTGGACGAGTGGAAGGATTATCGCCAGCTCACCGCTCGCATGGCCGTTTCCGTAAGGCCGAAGACCGGACAGCCCACCGTTGGCGTTGTTTACCTGCAGGCCCGCACGGACGCCAATTTGGAAACGCGCAATGTCGTGCTCAGCCATCTGGAAATTGTCGAAACAAAATTCCCGTCGCTCGATCAAGCCGGCGCCGAATCGATGGAACAACTGGTCAAGACCTTCCTTTCTCCTGCTGCCATCATCAACATTTCGCTCGATCGTTTGCTAGCGGACTTGGAACTTAATCACCAACCCTCTGTTCCGTCCGCGCCCGTCAAAAACGATCCGCCAAAAATATTCGTCGCTTATGGCAGTGCGATCCTGCTGTTGATAGACGGAAAACTAGTTCAAGCTCCCATCGAGAAAACCGATCTCGAATTCGTGGTCAATACCAACTGGGATTTGTTTTTCGATAAATCGACGAAGAAATATTACCTGCTGGACGGAAAAAAATGGCTCACCGCGACTTCTTTTGACGGTCCTTGGGCGGCGACGACAAAGTTGCCGGCCGACATTTCTAAAATTCCCGATCAGCCGAATTGGGCCGACGTCAAAAAAGCGATTCCTCCGCCGACGGATTTAAGCGGCGACGTGCCCAAGGTCTTCTACAGTTCTGACCCGGCCGAAATCATCACGTTCAAGGGAAAGCCGGTCTATACCAAGATTCCCAACACTCAGCTTCAGTACGCGACCAACACCGAGAGCAATGTTTTTCTGGATGGCGGCGACAACCAATATTATTACTTGGTCGCTGGACGCTGGTTCCGCGCACGCACTCTCGATGGGCCGTGGACTTTCGCTACCGCCGACTTGCCCGCAGACTTCGCCAAAATTCCGCCCAACAGCGCAAAGGCTGCCGTGTTGGTTTCCGTGCCGGGAACGAACGAAGCGAGAGACGCCGTCATGCTGGCGCAAATTCCCAATACCGTGATCGTCGATCGCGCCAAAGCCGAAGCCGAAGTCAATGTCGCCTACGACGGCGAACCTCAGTTCAAACCGATCGAATCGACTTCGCTCTCCTATGCTTCGAATACGCAGGACAAGGTTATCAAGGTCGGCGATCTGTATTACTTGTGCTTCCAAGGCGTATGGTTTATGTCCACCACGCCCACCGGTCCTTGGAAGACTGCCGACTCCGTTCCCAAAGAAATTTACACCATCCCAAGCAGTTCGCCGGTCTACAACGTCACCTACGTCACGCAGACCACCACGTCGACGGGAGAAACCGAAGCCAGCAGCACAGCAGGCTACCTTGGCATGTTTATCATCGGCGTAGCTGTCGGAGCCACCGTCGCCTACGGCAGCGGCTACTACTACCCGCCTTATTACTACTACGGCCACTATCCCTATCCGATCTATCGTCCGTATCCCATCACCTACGGAGTCGGTGCCTACTACAACCCTTACAATGGCGCATACGGCGTAGCTCGTGGCGCTTATGGACCGTACGGCGGCGTTGCAGGCGCCGCCTGGTACAACCCATCGACAGGGACTGGTGGGCGAGCAGTTGGCGGCTGCGGCGTCTATGGTTGTGCTGGAGCTGCGCGCGCTTACAACCCCTACACCGGCGCATACGGTGCCACACGGCAAGGTTCGAACGCCTACAGCCAGTGGGGAAGTTCCGTAGTTACCAAAGGCGACAAATGGGCGCAAACAGGGCATTACTCCGATTCTCGCGGCACCATTGCCGGAGCGCGCGGTTCCGAGGGTGGCAGAGTCGTCGCCGGAAGCGGCCAGAACGGACGAGGATTCATAGGCCAGAGCAGCAGTGGTGATGTTTATGCCGGTAAAGACGGCAACGCCTACAAGAGAACCGATAGTGGTTGGCAACAGTATGAAAATGGCGGTTGGAATTCGGTCGACACATCCGGCGCCAAAGCAAATGCCAATGCGCGCGCGCAAAATTCCGCAACCCAAGACCAGAGGGCCCAGACCGCTCAGACTTCCAACACCATGGCCAGCTCGTCTCGCGATCGATCTGGCGCCCAATCCGGTTCGACGTCACGAGATCTAGGACCAAGAGACGCTTCGCAATCAAGCCAGGTGCAGAGCCTCAATCGCGACGCCCAAGCCAGGCAGCAGGGAACTCAGCGAACGCAGAATTATCAACGGCAATCTCGGAGCAGCGGCGCCCGTTCCGGAGGCCGCGCCCGCTCAAGAAGATAAAATAATCCGGCAAAGCAGAAGCATTTGCGTTTTGCAGCGTACGGGCTTCGTGCCGCTGCAAAAGAGGTGGCTGTGCTCAGAAATCTGGTGCCCGCAGCGTCCGTTGCGAACTCTGATGTGCGCTCCCCGGCGAATATTTAAGTTGGTGGACCGCGGTGCATAGGCGGCTTAACCCCACTGTTTGCCATCAGTTTGGTGGCGTATTCAAATCAGACCTTGCGCCTTCCCACGCTCTGAGGCCCTTCTAAAAATAATCTACAGTGACCTCCGGCTAGCCATCTCCGCCAACTTTTTGCACAATCAATAATCCGGCTTGCCCATGATCTGCGTGCGCCAATCCCTCGTTGGCAAGAAAATCGCATTCCGGAATCATCTGAACTGATGACAAAACGTGATCGAACCTTCACAACCGAAGAAATTGTCGAAATAGAAAAGCCATTGCCAGTGCTGGAAAGACTGAACGGTTATCTTCCGGCTCTCGGCTGCATCCTGGTTCCAATTGTCTATCTCAGCGTGGCCGCACTCTCTCTGTGGGTACTCGTGGGGCTCGTCAAATTCTTCTGGACTCACTCCTGAGCCTAATTTCTTTCGTAGTGTTAATTGTTCGGTTTCGGCCGTGACGAAGCCGCGTACACAACGGTCGCTACTTCGATAGGGTTTGCGGTACCGCGAGAGCAAGCCGTCTTCGAATGAAGAGGAAGAGTGGGTGGTGTGATTCCGTGAACTGCCATTTTCGGTCGTATGGATCTGTTACTCTCTCGTTCATCAAGCGCGTTTCACCCGAAAATGAAATAATTGCTTGTAACAGAAGGTGCCTCGCCGTGTGCATATGCCTATAGCGATCGGACATGTGGAGTCGATTTTTCGGTACCCCGTAAAGTCCATGAAGGGCGAACGACTCGAGGAGGCAAACCTTGGGTGGCACGGCTTCTATGGTGACAGGCGCTTGGCTCTCCGGCGTATAAGTGACCGCGGAGGATTTCCGTGGCTAACCGCAAGCAAACTTCCCGATCTAGTCCGTTTCACTCCATACCGCGACCAGGCCGCTGCACAAGGCGAAGATTGCCTTCCGACGCACGTTCGCACGCCCGAAGGCGAAGAGTTCCCGATTTTCGGGAAAGATTTGGGCGCGGAAATTGCGCGTCGCTACGGAGCTCCCGTGGAGATGATGCACATGAAACATGGAATCTTCGATGAAGCCACAATCTCCGTGATCGCCTTCGATACCGTGCGAGAAATCACACACCTCGCAGGCCAGAGCCCCGACGTTCGTCGGTTTCGCCCCAATGTGGTAGTTCGTCTAATCCGTTCGACTCCTTTTCAGGAAGACGAATGGGTGGGTGGCGTTCTGTCATTCGGTGAAGGAGCGGATGCCCCTGCCGTCTCCGTCACGATGCACGACATTCGCTGCTCCATGGTCAACCTTGATCCCGACACGGCGACTTCCTGTCCCGATGTACTGAAGACCGCAGTCCGTGTGAACCGAAACAATGCAGGAATCTACGCCACGGTCATTCGCACCGGTCGCGTCGCCGTCGGATGGCCCATATATCTGCAGCAAACGAAGCAAATTACGCCTGACGTAAACGCGTCGTAAAAAATTGCTTACCGCCTAGAGCCACCAGAATTGCAAGAAGGCCAAAACTTAGCAGCGCCAGACTCCTTGGTTCAGGCGTAGCGGCGACTTCCACCTCGCCCGATGACGGGATGACGCCGATGCCTCCGCCCGTCATGTCGAACGGCGCCGAATAGGTCCCCGGCTCAGGTTTCAGCGGGGCATCAAAGAACGCGTGATCTCCGAAATTTATTTGCACGTTGCCCGTGAGAGCCACATCAGGAAATGCCAGGAAAATAATACTCCCGGGCGGATAACCATGCGGACTACCGGCAGGTTCGAAGGTAACTGCCTGAACCACCGGCAGATATGTGACGGCTCCAACACTACTAATCGCGATATTTGAAAGAACCTCAGTGGTGGTGTTCCAGAGAAATGAGCCGGAAACTGTTTCGGCTGGAATCGCATTGTCAAAAGTCACTGAGAAAGTGACCGACAATGTGTCGGCGAAACACGGACCAACTGCGGACAAGCAAACTACCAACAGCACCAGAGCACGAAATCGGTTCATGGGTATCCTTCAGGAGGCGGCGCGGTTAGCCGAGGATACGCCACTTAGAGTAATAGCAAAACAGTTTAGTATCGTATCAGTTTCGTTCCGTCAGTTTCGCTAATAGCGTCTGGTAGCTCTGCAATTTTTCTCGAACTGCTTGCGGCCTGCTAACCGAAACGTAATCGCCGCCGTCGCTGGGTGTGATTTACGTGTAACATCTTGGAATCTTCGCGCGCACGGGCAGGTATCATGACTATCGCAACCCAAATTTTAGGCCTACGGCAAAATCAATCGAGCAGCGTCAAAACACTCATCGCCATGCTTGACTGGCAGAAGGCTGCGCAAGACGACAGTCACATCTTGTCGCGCGGTTTTGCGGTTACCCAGGCCGTAGACCATGTGTTGCTGAATGTCGCCGTTCACGTTGCCGAAGCCTTAAATGAACCGCCGCCGATTCTCAGAGCTCGCCACGCGGTTTCACCCTCGCGACGTAAGCGCCGCCTCTCGTCAACACAGGTTGCTCGAGGCGCAAGCAATCTAAACCTGTCCAGCGGGTTCGCACTTTAAATTACGACCCCTACTATCAGACTGCGCGGCTTAGGCCACACCTGTTTCGCGAGAACTGCAACCACAAAATCGTTTCAAACATTCTTTGTTGATGACTGAGCCCCAAAATAATCCGGTCATTGTGGCCTGACTACGCTGCTTGGAACTTCTCGTCGTAACAAGTGATAGACGGCGATGGTGAAGAGCGCGATGAGTTATCGCCGGAAGCCAGTATCGGTCGCCCCTATGAAGTTCTTCATTCCTGGTTGGATGCCCGCGAGCTTTGCGGTAATCTCTTTGGCAGTAACGCCTCCTCTCGACGCCGTGACGAATCTGCGGGGCCGCCCGGCCACTCCGACAGACGCGATGCCGCAGCGATCGACGCTGCATCGCATAAAGTCTTCGGCAATTCCCAAGGGAACGGCACGGAGTGGTGCGATGCGCAAGCCTGAATTGCCGGCTCTAACGGGAATACGTTTTTACGCCGCTCTGCTGGTTTTTCTTTCTCACGTTCCCTTGATCCAGGGCATGGATCAATTAGCGGGGCGCCACCTCCTATTCAATGCTGGCGTAGTCGGAGTTTCATTTTTCTTTGTCCTGAGCGGTTTCATCCTTACCTACAATTACGTGGATGTTTTCTCACTCAGCCTTGGCCGGCGCGATTATTGGAAATTCCTGTGGGACCGCTTGACGAAAATATATCCAGTTCACTTCGCAATTACCCTGCTCATGATTCCGCTGCAAGTTCTTAGTCCCAACCTTCCCTTGGATTGGAGAGCGGCCCCGGTTCACCTGCTGCTTGCACAATGCTTTTGGCCCAGCCCACAACCACCTTTCTACAGTTATCTGAACGTGCCCTCCTGGAGTATTAGCTGTGAGTGGTTCTTCTATCTGTGTGCACCCCTTATCCTCTACGCCCTCGCCGGCCGCTACCTGCGCGTCGCTCTCTTCTCCTTGCTGGCGGCCTACGCTTGCACTTTTGGATGGTTTGTCGCGGGAAGCTCGGATATCTCTAAACTGTTCTATGTTTCCTGGTTCGCTCCCTCCAGGCTGCCAGAGTTCGTAACCGGGGTAATGTTAGCGCGACTGTATCTGTCGGCTCGATCTCGGACCAGCAATCGCTTGGCGAGCACATTGCAGTTGGCAGGACTTGCGCTGATCCTGGCGGGTGCGCTCTATCGTGCACAGGCGCCGTGGCCGTTGTGGGGAGGGTTGTTATACGTACCGGGTTCGGCCACCTTAATCTACGGACTCGCACAAAATCGTGGCGCGCTGGCCGCACATCTGGGGCGCCGGAGCATTCAAATCCTCGGTACGGCCAGCTTCTCTTTCTATCTGATTCATGCGCCGATTCTCCGCGGCCTCAGAATGGCCTGGCGCAGCTTTGGATCGGACGTCGAATCCTGGAGCGGCTTCCTGTTAACCGCCGTTACCGTCTTTGTCCTGGTGCAAGCGCTGGCCATCGCCGTGTGTTACCTCTATGAGCTCCCACTGCAGAGAGCGCTTAGAAAGCTTGGGCCGTCACGGCCGGAAGTCCATGCGGAAGGAGACCCTGCCGAAGTCAAGCCGCTTCGCGCCCGGGCTGCGGGCTCGTCCAGTTAGCAAATGCCGATGCGAAGAACACCGGAACGCCATGTCGCGTTCAATTGGCTGTCGGGATTCGGGTCTATCCATTCAAAAGCGGCTGTCGACACCTGAGACCGAAGATTCATTGTGAGGAGGAGATTTGGCGGACGAGATCTGGATCGAACCGTGGCCGGTTCCTAGAATCCGCGGCACGGTTTCACACGTAAGCACCGGCTCTCCGATCCGCCACAATTGTGTCGACACAGGTTGCTTGAGCCGATGGCAAGCGCAAACCCCCCAGCAAACGCACGCCCTGAATTCTGACTTTTACTCTATAGGCGAGCAGCTTTCGCAACACCTGTCTTCGCGAGAAACTGTCGCATGGTGGCAGCGACCTCCTCAAGGTGTGTTTCCAACCTGAAATGCCCGGTATCTAGAAACTGAACCGTCGCCTTCGGAATATCTCGCGAAACCTAGACCTAACAGGAGTCAAAAATGAATGACAAATCCGCCGCAAGTTCTTAGCTAAAAAAGCTGGACAACATGGTCTCTACGTACGCCGCTTCCCTGGACAGCGCATGAAAGGCAGCCTCCAATTTCTTTCTCTTGGCGTCGTCGTTCGGCAACTTCTCAATCGCTGCCTGCATGTTGTTGAGCCGCTCGAGGATCGCGTTCATGTCATCGACGAGTATTTTTCGAGACTGCTCTACGGGGTCATTCATCTTGACGACCTCCGTGAGAGGATATCACCAGCGGGTGTATGTGTCGGCATAGAGTTCCCAGGTAACCGCCCAAGTATTCGGATCCGTATCGAGGTGGCGGCATGATCCTTCCAGCCATCTCAAAATTCTGTGTTTGGGTGATTGCAATCCAATTGGTTCAAGAATCTACTAGTCTTCCAGCGTGGGCAATCCCTGTAGTACTTCGGAAGCTCGCGACCGGTTGAACAGCGGATCGTCCTTACGGATTCTTCCATCACGAAACACCAGCACGCGCTTAGCGAACTGGGCGATATCGTGTTCGTGTGTAACCAGGACAATCGTCAAACCTAGATCGTTCAGTTTCTGAAAGATCTCGATGATCTCGACAGAAGTGCGGCTATCGAGGTTTCCCGTTGGTTCATCCGCCAGAAGAATGGACGGGCGGTTCACCAGGGCTCTCGCAATTGCAACTCTCTGCTGCTGTCCACCCGACATTTGCGATGGAAAATGATGCGCCCGGTCCGCCAGTCCCACCAACGCCAGCGATTCTGAGGCGCGCTTTTCACGCTCCACTTTGGAGATTTTCGTATAGAGCGTCGGGAGCTCCGTATTTTCCTGAGCCGTAGTCCGGGCCAATAAATTAAACCCCTGGAAGACAAAGCCGATTTTCTGATTTCGGATCAACGCCAGGGCTTTCTTGTCGTGCCGGCTTACATCGGTTCCTTCGAGTAGGTATTTCCCGGTAGTAGGTTTGTCCAGGCACCCGAGAATATTCATGAACGTCGATTTGCCGCTGCCGCTGGCGCCCATGATCGCGACGAACTCGCCAGCCTGGATACCGAGACTTACGCCACGTAACGCATGAACGCGCGTTTCCCCCAATTCGTAATACTTGTGCAGGTCTTCGACTCGAATGACCGCACCTGTGGTCGACGCAAATCCGGCTTGAGTTTGGTTGGCGTCGACAATGTGTCATGAAGTCTGTCTTTGCGCCATCACCGGCGCAGGGTGCCAGGAGCTTGATTTTTGGGAACCACCGAACGAATCACCAAGGCATCGCCGTCCTTCAGTTGGCCTTTCAAAACTGCGCTGATTTCCGTGAATGCGTGATCCGTGATGCCGAGGGAAACCTTAACCGGCTCTAGTGCGTTGTCGCTGTGAAGCTTCCAAACAATGGCCGTATCACCTTTCGGAGCGCGCGGCAGATTCTGAGCAGCAGTCGTTGTTTGCTCTGACGCCTGAACGACTCCGGAACTCGCCGTCGCGACCTGCCGTTCGCCTCCCTCGATGCCATATTGCTTATAGACCGCCAGAATTTCTTCGGGAGACATAGGTGGTTTATAGCGCAGAGCCGTGTTCGGAAGTTTCATGGCGTTCTGTACCGTAGCCACGGGAATCGTCACGTACGCCGTCATACCGGGAAACAGCTTCAATTCGGGATTCGCGAATTCGATGATCGTGTCGTAGGTAACCACACTCTGCACTGTAGTGGCGTTCATCCGCACCTGGCTGACAACGCCGTGAAACGTATCTTTCGGGAACGCATCCACTTTGAAAGTAACTGGCTTCCCCACTTTGATGTTGCCAACGTCCGACTCATCGGTCTTCGCGTAAACCCACATCTTGCTCAGGTCTTGAGCGATCGTGAAGATGGTCGGAGCCTGGAGCGACGCGGCAACCGTTTGTCCAACGTCCACGTTGCGTGCGACAACGGTGCCGTCGATTGGCGAGCGGATCACGGTGTAGTTCAGATTGGTCTCCGCCACTTCGAGGGCAGCCTTCTTCTGACTGATTTGTGCTTCCGCCTGCGTCACACTCGCCGCGGCACCGCCCACCGCCGCATTCGCGGAATCGTAATTCGCTTGGGCCAGATCCAGCTGCTGCTGGCTCATAATCCCGCCGCGAAACAGCCCCACGGTGCGGTCATAATCGGCCTTGGTCTGAACGAGTCCGGCTTTCGCTTTCTCCAGATTGGCTTGCGCGGCGACCAAGTTCGCTTCGGCGTTCGCCAAGTCCGCCGCTGCCTGAAGCACCGCCCCTTTGAACAAAGCGGGATCAATCAACGCGACGATATCTCCCTTGTGCACGCGGGAATTGAAATCGACATTCAACTTCGCGATGGTTCCCGACACTTGGGAGCCAACTTGCACGGAGATCACCGCATTGATCGTTCCGGTCGCCTCGACCACGTCGTTGATGTCGCCTCGCTCCACCTTCGCCGTAAAATGCTGCGTTTGCGCCGTCCGATTCAGGGCAAACGCGACGAGCAAGCCCACCACGGCGACCGCCACCGCCAGAACGATCCATTTGCCCTTAGTCTTCATTCCGCTTCGCTTCCACCCTTCACTCGTATCGCAAAGCTTCAATCGGATCGAGCAACGACGCTTTCCGTGCCGGGTAATATCCGAAAAACACCCCAACTGCGATCGAAAACATCGCCGCAACGAGAATTGCCTCGAGCGACATTTCCATGGGCCAATGCAGCGTTTGTCCGACCAGATACGAACCCAGAATCCCGAACAGAACTCCGGCGCCTCCTCCCACGAGGCTCAGCATGATGGACTCGCCGAGAAATTGCAGTTGAATCGCTTCTTCTGTAGCACCGACAGCGACACGTACGCCGATTTCCCGTGTGCGCTCGGTGACGGAAACCAGCATTACATTCATGATTCCGATTCCCCCGACAAGGAGCGAAACGGAAGCAATGGCGATCAGCAGGATTGTCAGGGTCTTGCTTGCGTCCAGCTGCGCCTGAATGATGTCTTCAGGATTCCGAATATTGAAGTCGTCCTCTTGTTCCGGCCGAAGATGATGACGGTCCCGCAAAAGCGCGGTCGCTTCCTGTCCAGCGGTCTTCACCGCGTCCTGCGAAACCGCGGAACACAGAATGTCGTCGAGCCAGGTGATCCCTTTGATCTTCTTCTGAGCCGTTGAGTACGGCAGGATGACCGTATCGTCCTGGTCTTGCCCGGATAGCGAAAGTCCTTTCGGCACAAGGGTGGCCACGACTTTGCAGGGAATATTATTCACGCGCATCACCTTCCCTACGGGATCGTCCACACCGAAGACCTGTTCCCGGACCGTGCGGCCGATGACGCACACGTCGGCCGCACGATCTACATCATCCTGCGAAAAGATAGCGCCCTGATCGACATACCACCGTTTGATCTCGAAATATTCCGGGGCCACGCCACGATAAGAGGTATGCCAATTCTGATTGCCATAGACGACCTGCACCGGGTCATCCACGTTTGGCGAAACACTCTTGATGATGGATATCTGGTTCTTGATGGCAATCGCGTCCGAAACGGTCAGTGTCTTCGTGTCATGCGTTCCCGTTCGTACGCCATTCACGGCCCGTCCGCCGGCTTCGATCCAAACGAAGTTGTCTCCCAGGTTATTCAATTGTTGTTCCACTCGCGCTTGGCCTGCTTTACCGATGGCAACCACACAAATGACCGCCGCGATCCCGATGGTGATTCCAAGTACGGTCAGCAGGCTTCGCATCTTGTTCCGCGTCAATGCCACCAACGCAGAGCGCAAAAGGCCGGCGTAGTTCACGATTTCCCTCGCATCGAGTCGATATCGAGTTTCCTCAAAACCAATTCGATCTCCTTATATCACCATCATTCTACTTCCTGGGCCCCACGTTAACGGCGAACAGCGCCCATGGGCCTGGTTCACGTACCATCACGCGCGTTCTTTGTGTTCTTGCAAAGCGACGATGAGTTGATCGATTTCTTCATGAGAGGTGTAAGCGTAACAAGAGGCGCGAGCGGCTGCTGACACACCCATTCTTTTCAGTAAGGGGAGCGAAGCGAGATCCCCGCCGCGAATCGCAATGCCCATGCCGTCGAGTTCCTTAACGACGTCGGGCACCTGCCGATTCTCGATCACGAACGAAAACACCGATACCCGATCTCGCGATTCGATTGGCCCAAGTATTCTCAAGCCCTTCACTTCCTTGAAGCGCGACAACGCGTATTGCGTGAGTTCCTGTTCGCGTGCCCAAAGATTCCCGCGGCCCAACGATTCGAGAAATTCAACGGCCGCGGCAAGTCCCACCGCCCCCGGCACATTCGGTGTTCCCGCCTCAAACTTCAAAGCTCCTTCGGCAAAATGAGTGGGAGCGGACTCCAGGTCAACTTCATGAGTCATGTTGCTGCCCGTCTGATACGGCGGCATCTCATCAAGAATCTCCTGCCGCGCCCACAGCACACCGATCCCCATGGGACCCATCATTTTGTGTCCGGAAAAGGCGAGGAAATCACAGCACAGTTCCCGCACGTTGACAGAAAAATGCGGGACGGATTGAGCTCCATCCACAAGAACGAGCGCGCCGACGCGGTGTGCCTGTTCGCAGATCTCTTTGACCGGATTGATCACACCTAGAACGTTCGATACGTGGGTCACCGCAACCAGCTTCGTGCGCGCGGAAAGCAGCGTGTCGAGTTGGTTGACGCGCAAGCGTCCATTTTCTTCGACGTCCAGATATCGTATTCGGGCATTGGCCCGCCTCGCAGCCAGTTGCCAGGGCACAAGGCTTGAGTAATGTTCGGACACAGTTAGAACGATCTCGTCTCCAGAACGAAGGTTAGCGCCACCCCATGACGAAGCAACCAGGTTGATCGCTTCGGTGGTACCGCGGGTCCAAACAATTTCCTGCGGTCCGCGCGCATGCACGAACCGTGCGACGGTTTCCTTTGCCTCCTCATACAGCGTCGCGGCTCGGCCTGCGATTGTATGAAGCGATTTCGCGGGATTCGCATTGTCGCGCAGATAAAAGTTCGCAATGGCGTCTAGAACTGTCCGAGGCCGTTGCGTTGTGGCGGCGCTGTCGAGGTACACGAGAGGATGTCCGTTAACTTTTTCCTCCAGCAGCGGGAATTGCGCGCGCAGGGTATCCAGGCCGAGCGATTTCTGTTTTCCCAATGGCAGTGAATTCTCCCGCATCCCGCCGTTCCCATCCTGGCCAAGGATCAATGGTGAGGCGGCAACAAAAGCGACTCTCGAAAGTTTTTGCAAGAATCCCCGGCGGTCTGTTTCCATCGCTCCTCCGCGTACTGCTTCGCGCCCACAGACGAAATGTCCACCGCAGCTTGACCGCGATCAGATCACTTTGCGGGACGGTGCTGACGTGTCGATCGGTGACCGTGCGCTGCCATCCCTGTTCCAGGTCAGTGTCTTGGGCCTCCGTGAGACCAATCAAATAGAAAACCAGAATGACGGAGAGCGAACCGTATGCAAACAAACGTGCAAGCCGCGTGACCAACAGAAGCCATCTGTCACGCGACAGAATCCTCAGCACATTCGGTCCTACGGATTCGTCACGGCTTCGTAAACCACCATTCGAGCGACGGGCTTGCCGTCTTCTTCCTGCTCGGGCGTATACACACGATGCGTTTTGAGATCGACGGCCAGAGTGTGCACGGCGTGCTGCACGCGAAAATCTTCCACCTTGCGATAGTGGTCCGCGTCGTCCTGGTGGAAAACCGCAATCGAACCGCTGTAACACGCGACGTAAATTCGATTCAGCCCCGGATCAAACTTGATTACGTCGGGGCCACCGGGCATTTTGAGGAATGCAATCGGCGCGTGCTTGTCGAGATCAAACACCGTCATCAATTCGTTTCCCTCGCAGGAGAGGAATGCGCGATGGTGTTCAGGGTCGAGTGCCATGCCGTGGTTGCCTTCGCATTTCCCGACCGGATACCGTCCGACAACCTGGTCCGTTGCCGGATCAATGACCGCGAAAATGTTCTGGTCCTGCAGGTTCACGTACACCTTGCGCGCCACGGGATCGTACTGGGGCATTCCGGTTTCGCTGTCGAAGTGCAGCGTCTTGATGATTTCGTCCTTGGTCACATCCACGATCGCTTCCGCTTTGCCCCGCTCGTCCGAGACATAAAGCTTATGAAACGCAGCCGCGTACGTGCTGCCATCCGGTTTGGCTTCGGTCTTCAGTTTCTTGACGACTTTCATCTGCTTCAAGTCCACGACGCCGATCGTGTTGTCATGCGCGTTCGACGTGTAGAACTTCTTGAGTTCGGAAACGTACTCGACTCCTTCGGCGCCGGGAGTATCGGTAATCGTCGCGACGACTTTGTTCGCGCCGAGATCAATGACATACGTCTGGTCTGCCGCGAGATGCGCGGAAATCAAGTAGTCGTCGTCCGCATCGATCGTGAGGTAGTCGAAACGTTTGCCGCCCGGCCCAGGCAGGTCAAACTTCGCGACCTGCTTGAGTGTTTGTGCGGACGCGGCTGACGAGTACAAACCTGCCAAAGCAAGGCAGGCGCAAACGCCAAATTGCGAAGAAAGCAGTTTCGTTCGCATCGTTTCTTCTCACTGCCCCATCGAATGGGAAGCGTCACCGCCACCCTTGCCGAGTTCGTCGAGAGCGGCCTTGAATCCGGTAGCTAGTTTTTCGGCCGGGCCTCTGCCCCAGTAGTGCAAGAAGATCACGACGGGCCGGTCTCCCGTCATGTGATGGTGAATGGCCACCACGTCCAGACCGTTCTTGCGCAGCGCTTTTAGAACGGGCGTCACTTCGTTTTCCAGCATCGCGACGTCGCCCGCAATCGCGGCATCTTCCTGAGTCCCGACGAAGGCCGCCCAGGTGTTCAGTCCCATGCGGGCGTTGATTACCGCTCCGTGTTCCTTCATTCCTAGGTCGTCGCGCCCAACTGTGATTTTGTAAACGGGGCCGGTCTGTTCGCCTTCATGTCCGGCGATTTTGGCGAGTTTGGCGATATCGAGCGCTGTGCCGGTGGTGCTGGCCGGAGAAGCGGCTTCAGGTT
Organism: uncultured Acidobacteriota bacterium; assembly: GCA_963781385.1. Taxonomy (GTDB): domain Bacteria; phylum Acidobacteriota; class Terriglobia; order Acidiferrales; family UBA7541; genus Acidiferrum. Next base: position 1,222,761 of record CAWAFN010000003.1, read on the forward strand.
TCACGTGTCCGATCAGGTCGAGACCGGGCTTCACGCGCCGCGCAAGATCAGCGGCTTTGCCCATTCCATGCACGTGCATGTAGTACACGTGCGGATCGTCCCAAAAGAAATGGTTGTGGAGTGCGGTGACGTCGATTCCGTTGTCGAGCAACGCGGAAAGAACCGGATTCACTTCTTCCTGCAGCAACACCAGGTCACCCATCATCACGTCGGAACCGTCGGTTGCTTTGGTCAACGCGATCCATCCCCCGAAACCAAATGGGGTCGGCGTGGCAAAACCCTCGATCGTCATCTTCAAATCGTTGCGCGGAATGTTCACCTTCAGAACTCCCGCTTTGAAGTCGCCCTTACGGTCGAGAGATTTCAAAATTTCCTGATAGTCGGCCGGAACATCCTGCGCGACGGCGGGAATTACGAACGACACGAAGCAAGTACACAGAATGAGAATGGTACGTTTTACGGACTGAAGCATCGCACTACCTCCTGAATCTTTTGGTCATTTGAAAAAAAACGAATCGGCACATACTTTTGCCACATCGTCACTTCCGAGTTTGCGTCTCGGCTGGAATCTGTTTGGTAACCACGTGCGTTCCCGGGCGCAACTCATCGGTTCCTCGCGCTGCGATTTCATCGCCGTCATGCAGTCCACCGATGACTTCGATGGACTTGCCGTCGAGTTCCCCCGTCTGCACGTTCGCCCATTCCGTGTTGCCATCGCGGATGCGAACAACAAATGTCGCTTCCGTGGTTCTCACGACCGCAGATATCGGAACAAACAGGGAAGGTCCGGTTCGGCGCACGGCCCACTGCACTTCCGGAAACATTCCCGAGCTCAAGCGTCCGTCCGTATTGTTCACATCGAGTTCCACGGGCATCGTCCGCGTTTTTACATCCACAGAATGAGCAATGCGCGCGACCGTTCCGGTAAAGGTTTGCCCTGGATAGGCCGGAACACCGAATTCGATCTTCGTTCCGTCGGTGATGCCTCCCGCGTATTTCTCCGGAACCGGGACGACAAGCCTCAGCCTAGCGGCTTTCTCCAGCCGCAGCATGGGCACGGCCGCATTCGACGCGCCGGTCGAAGGTCCCACCAGAGACCCGGGATGAACGTTTCGTTCCGTCACGATCCCGTTGAACGGAGCTCGAACCTGCAAGTAGCCTTCGAGGTCAGCGACGGATTTCAATGCGGACTTGGCGGCTTCCGCGCTCCCGCGGCTTGCTTCGAGCCGCGCGCGATCCCCGTCCACGGTTCGTAGTGCGATTTCAAGGTCGTTCCCCGCAACCACGCCCGGCGTTGCCGAAGCGTTCTTCAATCTTTGGTAAGTGCTTTCGTCCGAGCTGAGTTTCGCTTGCGACTCGGCGCGTTGCGACTCCGCGGCCTGCAGCTTGGATTCTGCTTCCGCCCGTTGTGCGGCAAGCTCGGGAGCCACAAGGCGCGCCATCGACTGGCCCGTTTTCACATGCGAACCCCGGTCGACGCTGATCGAATCAACATACGCGGTCACTTTCGGAAAAACAGCGACCGCTTCGTAGGCCTGCAGTTCCCCAGGTAAGCGCACCATGATCGACAGTTTCTTCGCAGAAACTTTGGCTACCTCAACCGTAGGCACCGATGCGGTCGCAGCCCCCTGTCCGGCCGCGCCGGAATTGGACGGTGAACCGCATGATGCAGAAAACACGATTGCCGCACTGAGCACCGCGATCCAGGAAAACCCGATTCGTGTCATGCCGCTCCTCCCGGGAGTGCGTTCGGAGACCGCAGTCCCTCCGCCGCGAAAGCGCTCTCCGGATCACCCGGATCGAGCGACGGCGACTGCGTTCCCGCGCGTTGTTGAACGATGGAAAATACGAGCGGCAGAAGCAGCAGCGTGGCTCCGGTTGCGAACAGCAAGCCTCCGATAACGGCACGAGCGAGAGGAGCCGTCTGTTGACTGCCTTCGCCCAGTCCCAAAGCCATGGGCACCATGCCGGCTACCATCGCGAGACTGGTCATCAGAATCGGTCGCATCCGGGTTTTCGCTCCATGAATCGCGGACGTACTGGCCGCATTTCCCGCTCGCCGGTATTCCTCGGCGAAGGTCACCAGCAAGATCGCGTTCGCCACGGCTACGCCGATCGCCATAATCGCTCCCATGAACGACTGAATGTTCAGACTGGTGCGCGTCACCAGAAGAACGACGAGCACACCGCAGATCACCGCGGGCACCGTCGAAAGCACCACAAAAGCCAACCTGAGGGATTGAAAATTCGCCGCGAGAAGCAGATAAATCACCAGGACCGCGATCAGCAGTCCGACTCCCAGGTTGGTCAGCGCCTGCTTCATGGGTTCAATCTGTCCTCGAACCGTGACCTTCACTCCGCGCGGCGGCGAACCAGCACGCTTAATCGCTTCATCGAGCGCAGCGGAGACCCGGCCAAGGTCTTCGCCGGACACGTTCGCCGTGAGCGTCACCATTCTCTGGCCGTTCAACCGGTGGTATTCCCCGACGACATTCCCGTAATTTACCTGTGCCACGTCACCGAGGAGAGGATGTGAAGACGATCCCTGCGTCAGGGGAATGTGCTCGACGTCCTGAATTGAAGTCATTTGGGATTGCGGAATCTGTACCTGCACCTGGTATCCGACGCCCGACTTCGGGTCGGCCCAATAGTTGGGAACCACGAACCGGCTCGACGAAGTCGCAGCCAGGAAAGAGCGGCCCACGTTCGCAGTGGTTACGCCCAATTGCCCAGCGCGTTCGCGGTCCACGCTGACGTCGATGCTCGGATAATCGAGCGGCTCGTCATACTGCAAATCGCGGAGCGCGGTTATCTTGGCGGTCTCCAGACGCAGTTTCTCGGCAAACGCCCGGTCCGCCGCGAGATCGGGTCCGCTCACGTTCACTTCCACCGGAGTGGGCGCACCGAAATTCATGATCTGCGTAACGATGTCTCCCGCTTCGAACGAAAACTGGCATCCGGGAAACTTGTCCGGCAAAAGTTTTCGCAATCGCTCTTCAAACTCATCCACGCGGATTTTTGCGTCCGGATTCAGCGCCACGCGCACCACTGCTTCATGCTGACCGCTCGTCCACAAATAGATCGAATTAATTGGATAACTTGTGGGAATCGCACCAACGTAGCTCAAGGTGACGCTGACATTTCCAGCCCCAGCAGCCTCTTGAATCAAGCGGAGCACATCGAGCGTAAGCCGTTCCGTGCTCTCGACGCGAGTCCCGATCGGTGCGCGGAACCGTAACAACAGCTGCCCGGAAGAGACTCGCGGAAAGACCTCTCGGCCCAGATAAGGGCCGAGCAGAAGCAGCGCCAGAACCGTGACCACCGCGTAAGCTGAGAGCGCGAGCCAGCGCATCCCAACCAATCGATGCAAGGTCCTGTCCAGTCCTGCGCGCAACCGCTTGAGAAGCGACGCGTCGTTTTCTGCTTCCGGTGCATGCTCGCGAAGAGTCCAGGTCGAAAGAACCGGAACGAGGGAACTCGAAAGTAAGTAGGAAGCGCCCATAGCGAATCCGACCGACAGAGAAAGCGGCACGAACAAAGATCGTGAAACACCCGCCATAAAAAAGGACGGAACGAATACGGCCAATATGCACAACATCGCAAGGAGACGCGGAATTTGTACTTCTTTGCTGGCTTCGAGAACTGCTAAAGCTGTCCCTCGGCCCTGTCCCAGATGATTGTGAATGTTCTCCATGACGACCGTGGATTCGTCGACCAGAATTCCAACTGCGAGTGCCAATCCTCCGAGCGTCATGATGTTCACGGTTTGTCCTGCACCCCACAGCGCTACCACCGCGGTCAGCAACGCGAAGGGAATCGTCGTAACGACAATCAGGGCGCTCCGCCAATCCCGCAGAAACAGCGAGCACGACAAGTCCGGTGAGGACGGCACCCAACAGGCCTTCGCGCACCACGAGACAACAGGGAATTACGGACATAGGACGACTGGTCGAATTCGTAGTCGATTTTGATATCCGCTGGAACGGCATTTTGGAATTGCGGGAGGCTGGCTTTGACGGCGTTCACGACGCTCAGCGTGGACGCATCGGCACGCTTCGTGACCGGGATGTAGACCGTTCTCCGGCCATTCACCTCGGCGTAGCCCGTGATGATGTCGCTTGCGTCGTCAATCGTTCCGATGTCGCGCAAGAAGACGGTGGGGCCAGCTCCCGTGCGGATCGGAAGATTTTGCAAATCCTTGATGTTGGCGACGACGGAGTTGATCGGCGCCAGCCGCAATAGTTCGCCCGTTCTGACATTTCCCGCCGGCACAATCGTGTTCCCGGAATTGAGGGCCTGAATAACCTCTTCCGGAGCCATGCGATAGGCCCGCAGACGGTCGGGATCGACGCTTACGACAATCGTGCGCGCGGCTCCTCCGAATGGAGGGGGAGCGGAGACGCCGGGCAGAGTGGCGAAAAGTGGGCGCACGCGATTGAGGGCCAAGTCTTGTATCTCCGCAACGCTCTTGGTCGTACTGGAAAAAACCAGATAGCCGACGGGAACGCTGCCGGCGTCAAAACGCATGATGAATGGCGCGACCGTTCCGGGTGGCATGAATGCCCGCGCCCGGTCCACGTATCCCACCGTCTGCGCCATGGCCTGACTCATGTCCGTGCCCGGGTGGAATGTCAGCTTCAGCAGTCCTACGTTCTGGATCGATTTCGATTCCACCGACTCAATGCCGGTGATGTAAAGAAAATGATATTCGTAGTAATAGACGAGATAGCCTTCCATTTGCGCGGGTGACATTCCTCCGAACGGTTGCGCCACATAAATCACCGGCAAATTCAGGTTCGGGAAAATATCGATGGGCATTCGCAGAAGCGCAAGAATCGAACACAAAGCTACTCCGACCACGATCACCACGACACTTATGGGATTTCGAAGCGCGCTCCGCAGCAGCCACATGGCTAGTGCCCTCCTTGTGGCGTACCCGGGAGTGACTGCAGGAATGGTCCAAGGTCCCCCTGCGCCGCGGCTACCGAAGCCAGGTTTTGCCAGACCGCCAGCCGCGCCAAGGCGGCATCAATTTCCGCTTGCACCAGCAGGCTCTCCGCATCGGACACGTCGACAAGTGTCGCGAGGCCCGCTTGGTAGCGCGCACGCACTTGTGTTTCGGTTGTTTGGGCGGCTTCGAGTTCGAGTGGCGTGTTCTCGGCAACTTTTCTCGCACCTTCGAGCGAGGCCTGCGCCTTGCGCAGTTGTCCCGTCAAATCCTGCAGCGTCTGATCGTAGCGAGCTTTTTCCACCCGCTCATTCGCCGCTTCGACGGCTTTCTTTGCACGGATCGTGAAGATATCGAAGACGGGAAACGTCACCGTCACTCCCGCGGCCCAGTTGGACCGGTCGGGCGCCAGGCCCTCGCTCCCTCCCAGAAACTTCCCGGCTGGATCCAAACCGCTTCCGCGTCCGTACACTGAGGACTGCAAATAAAGCTTTGGATAGTAGGAGCGATCCAGAATATGCACCTGAGATTGCGACTCTTCGACGCGTGCCTGCTGCGCCTGCGCTGCCGGATTTGCTGAAACGGAAGTGGCCGCTGGCGCTGAGCCGGGAACGCCGCCGAGGAACCCGCTCTCCTGCACTTCCACCTGGGAATCGGCGATGCCTAAGATGTCGGCCAGCAAGGCCCGACTGATCGACTCTTGCTGCTGCGCTCTTGCCAGGCTGACTCGCGCTCGTGCGAGGTCGGCATCGGCTCGCGAAGCGTCTGCGCCCGGACGAAGTTGGTTATCCACCAGGACGTGAACCGATTTCGCAAACTCCTGCCGCCGTTGCATGTCCGCCTCAGCAGCACGTACCGTTTGTTCCGCGGCGAGCAGCGTCATGCAGGCATTGACGGTAGCGATGCTTACATCCAGGCGAGTCAACGATGCCTCGGCTGACACGCGGCTCTGCGCAGCGCGGGCCGCTTCCACTTGGGCTCCGCGATATCCGAAATCGAGCGGCTCCCAGGAAAACAACAGCCCGGCCGCGCTTCCCCAGGCGCTCTGATTCGACGGCGACATGGTGACTGGCCCGGAAATGGGCGCGATGACGGATTGCGGCAACAGCAATCCCGTGATGTTGTTGTCGGTCGCCCGATTCGCCTGCCACAGCATGTCCACTCGCGGCAGATAGCTGGTCCGCGCCAAACCCACACCGGCTTCCGCGGCGCGGACTCGTTCGAGCGAAGCTCGTACGGCAGGATAATTCTTGAGAGCAAAGTCCACGGCTTGCTCAAGGGTGAATACTCTCTTGGCTGGCTCGGCTGAAGGTGTTTGTGCCGGCGCTGGTTTGCAGAGCGCCAGCGAGAAGATCGCGACTATCACCATTCCCCAATATTTCCCAAGACTTTCGTGCACGATCATCGACTCCTCATTTCTAACGTCCTGTCCGTTCTCCGTTCATTTCCGGTCGGCGGACTCACTTGGCTGGGGAGTGGTACAAGCCCTCGATCAATTCCATGCCGCGCTCGAGAAGTTTCTCGTCCGGAAATCGCTGCCGCGCCCAGCCTTTCAGAATCTCGTCCACTCCGTAGCCTTCCTTGCGGCCGAAGCGGTCATCTAGAAGATCCGCGTCGTGAATCATTTGGCCGATCACCGCTACCCGCGGGTCGCGGATGCGAAACTCGTTCGCCAGCGTTTCAAAAGTGCAGTCCGTGCCGCGATGACCAAAACCTCGCTCATGAAACATGTCGAACGGCACGCCATGGGGAGGCACCCGATCCTCTGGCGCAAACGCGAATCGCGCTTTCGAATCGATGAACCGCCGAATCAGCCAGGCGGACGCGCAGCGATCCACGCCCGGCCTCGGCCTCGTGACCCAAGTCCGATTCTTGTAGTCTTTCGGATTGATCTTGGCCGTAACCCCGGCCTTGGCGGTTCTTGACGAACTCGCGCGTTCAAGCAATTCGCGAACGCGCTCTTGCAAAGGGCTTTCGAAGAAATCGACGTCCACAATTTCCTGGAAACGGTTCCGCAAGCGTCCGATGCGGGTGATGCTTCTGTGCTCCGCGGGCTCTCTCGACAATTTCTGCAGCTCTTGAATCAGCTCTTGGTATTCGCGCACGCGCGCCTCCGAGAATCGGCCTTTCAGCTGCGCCGTCGAGAGATTGTCGATGGACTCGACGCGAACCACGGAGGCTTCGCCTCCACACTTCCTGATCGAGGATGCAAGCCATTGGAACCGCTCTTCGTTGGCGGAGTCGCTCGGCAGCAGGTATCCCGAATTTCCGAGCGGCACCGTGCCGTACCGCTGGAGCTTTCGCCAGATTTCCACTCTCTGGCTGGCGCGTTTCGTGGGAAGGGTGAACGTCAACAACAGCCAACCGACCGATCGCTTATCTCGTACAGTCATTTCTTCTAGATGTTATGTCTATAACGCAGACCAGGTCAAGTTGACAGAGACAGTAGATCGGACTGTTCCGGGGACGCGCAATACGTTAGACCTGCTGGTAACGCAGACGTGCGCGCTCCTGGCCGAAGGCAAGCGGTTGCGCGAAGCGATCCGAGAAGCGCCAGTATCGGCCGCGTGCGTCCGAAACTCATGACCGCAGCGACGGCCATTTGCGGATTGTTACCTATCCTCCTGCTGCGGATGCACGGCACGGGAATTGAGAGGCCCCTGGCGATCGTTATGACTGGCGGTTTGGTGACTTCGACAATTTTTATCCTTCTGGAGTTGCCAACGATTTATCCGTGGTTTGTAAACAGGTCGAAGAGAATGGACGGCACCGCACACCTGCTACCCATGAAGGCAAACGGTTCAAAATCGCCAGTCGCGTGACTGTAAGAAGGCCGTGCCTCCCAAAAAATCGTGAAGCTGTTCGTGCATGTTCTCGCGAACTCTACAGCGCACTGATTCGCCAACAACGAGACTTCTTTGTGGCCAGTGTTCTTAGTTTCGATGAGTTGCTTCACGGGCCGTGATTTCCATCTGTGCGATGGCCGCTGCAATAGAACATCAAATTTGTTCTGCATTTTGCGATACAGTCAACCAGAGGCTTAAACGAAAGGTGTGCGTATGAATAGGGCACGCATGGTGATTGTGCTGATCGTGCTGATTGTGCTGGCCGTCACCCTGGCGGGTGCGTTTCTGACTCGCGGGGTCATGGCATATCTTCCGTTTTTGCAGGCCAGGAAGGGGAGCTGGACGGGAGCCTATGTACCCCCCGGAGTTGTGGACCAGCGACCCTGGCAGACAGCGGCAACGCTGGCGGCCTTGGCACAGTCGGCGGAAGAGAAGGCACTCGCCCAGGAGGCCGAGCGCCTTGCGGATCACGAAGTCGACCAGGCGTTCGCACAGTCACTGAGGCAGGCAAGTCTTGAGAAACCAAACTTAAGCGGTAAAACATTGGCCTTGCAGCAAAGGGTCACCGAGCTTCAGGAGACCATCAAGCACGACCAAGCTCGAGTCATATCACTCAGTGCAGGCGCGGGCACGCAACCAACAAGTACGGTTTCCAATGGCAGTGACTTGGAGATTGCGAAGGCGCAGCTGGGCCTCGACCAAAACGAGTTGAGCGATTCGATCGAAGACCTAGCCCGTGAAAGCGGAGATCAGCGAGTCAAGCTTCAGCAGGAACTAGCGGCGCGCCAAGCCGCAATGCAGCAGTACCGGGATCGTGCTTCTAAGGACGATGGGCAAACTGCTGTCGCGTCAGCCGAACAGTACACGACGTTCGCACAGCAGCTATCAACGTGGAGATCTCTACGCAACAGGAAACAACTGATTGCGCAGGCTGAGCAGTTGGCCAGGTCCGACGTGGCCGCGCTGACAGCGGATCAGACAAGACTGAAGACAGAAGCCGCTGCGGTCGGCGATAAAACCGTTGGAGAGTCAAGTTCCAAACGAATCGACCGGCTGCGACAGATAAGCACTCAGAAAAATATCCAGAGCGTCCTCAACGATCGTCTGGGAGCGCAACAGCAACTTGCGGCGCTCTACGGGCGATGGGGAGAGCAGGTCGAGATACAGCGAAAGATCGTGGTTCACCTCATACTGCGGTCGCTGGCTTGGATTGCAGCCATCTGCCTGTCGGTGATCCTGGCGGGCTGGGCTCTCCAATTAGCATTGGAGAAGATGGTTCGCGATCCTCGCCAGAAGCAGACGTTGAAAACGGTCGTAAATCTAGGAACGCAACTGGTCGGCATCCTACTAATCCTGCTGACCATTTTCGGTGTACCACGGCAGATGCCAACGATCCTGGGTCTGGCGACCGCAGGACTGACCGTAGTCTTTCAGGATTTCATCCTAGCATTCTGCGGTTGGTTTGTTCTGATGGGACCAAATGGAGTCAGGGTTAGGGACTGGGTAGAGATCGATGGTGTCGGCGGCGAGGTGGTGCAGCTCGGGCTATTCCGCACCTGGTTGCTGGAGACGGGAAACTGGACTGCCAATGGCCATCCTACCGGAAGAAGAGTCTCGTTCTTAAATGGCTATGCTATACGCGGAAAGTATTTCAACTTCTCCACCGTGGGACAGTGGATGTGGGATGAGATTAAGGTAAGTATTCCTCCCGGCGCGGGGATTCATCCTCTTATCAAGGGGATCTACGAAGCGACGGTGAAGGCAACGGAAGCGGATGCGAAAATGGCGGAAGCGGAATGGAAGAGGGTGACGCACGAAGAAGGATCGCCACAGTTTAGCGCCATGCCGTCGGTCAATCTTAGGCCGGCAGGGCCTGGTGTCGACATCGTGATTCGCTATATCACTCGTGCCGGAGTGAGAGTTGAAACCCGGAATCATCTGTTTGCAATGATCGTTGACCTAATGCAGAGCGTGTCGAAAGAGGATAAAAATCTTGCCCCAATTTCCGACAAGGGAGTCTGAAAGACTGACGACCAGCGTTTGACGACTCAAGACTTGCCAATTTCGCGCCTGGCGGTCAAGTTCGGAAACGCAAAGAAGTGCGGTTGGTCGCTCGTTCTCTGAACCCGAAAGATCCACATACCTCGTCAGCAGCGCCTGCGTCTCACTTGTTACTTTGGTGGTACTTTGAAAATGCTGACTTTCGCCTTGCCATTTATGATTTGTGACCGTCTAACCGCAGGTATAATGGCGAAGGCTGCCCACTTCGGCCTACAGGTCACACAAGTAATTTCCCAAACTAACCATTAAGAAGTTTCTGGAGAGTCGGGCGAACTTCGTTGAAGCATTAACCTTTCCAGTAAGGCCCGCTATTTCACGCTACGATAGTCTTTATCGGTAACGGGCTCTAACCATACTGTTTTTCCTTTTTGCGTCGGCGTAGTCGCCAGATAAGTAAAGCCGCTTGTCGGTGATGCGCCGTGCCAATGTTCGACGTCCGGCAGACACTTGATGACATCGCCTTTGTGAACTATTTGCACTGGTTTGCCCCTCTCCTGGTAGTAGCCGGTGCCATCGAGAATCAGCAAAATTTGACCGCCTGGATGGCGGTGCCAATCCAGTTTCGCGCCCGCGTCAAATGTTGCTACAGCAAGGGCATACTCGAACGTACTGTCGCCCGCACTTAGCTCTTTAAGCCAAACATTACCCGTGTGATTTTTTGTGGTGGACAATTCACCTTTCGGAAAAATTGCGTCCCCGGTTTGCGCTCGAGACGAGCAACTAAATACGAGGCCCAACGCAAAAGCGACGATCAGAAATCTAGTTCTCATTTTTACTCTCCTTCTTTTGTCATTTCATTCGACACACAAGCCAATTCAGTTTCACTGCCAATTCGCCTCAAATTTTGTTTCTGATTGATTTATTGGGTCTGGCATCAGCACCATCCAATCTCAGAAATCTGCGCGCTTCCCCGATTCGGTGGCCAACCGCGTTACGTCAAGTCGCGCTTTCCAGGGATCCGGGCCAGCGCCCGCCGTACCGTCGGGTCGGAAATCGAAAATCGAATCCTTATTTGGGTCGTAACGCGGCCAACTGGGCAAGCCCGCACCATTGGGATCGCCGGTTTTGGCGAAGTTGACCCAGTAGCTTTGCGCCATACGAGAGACTTCCAGATCCTGAGGCGTCGGCTTGACTGGCGGGCCGAAGCCTCCTATGCCAAGTGTGCCGAAAACGAAGCCTATTTCGCCGCCGTGCGGGGCTCCCACAATACGTTCTCGCATCGCCGTCTGAACGTAGGAGAAGCGGTAGAGATAGACTGGCGAAGCGTTTGCCGCGAAGGCGCTCGCCGCGAAGCGAGCGGGCTCGGCCTGCCCGAAATCGTCGTTAGCCTCCGATATCAGCGTTGCCAAATCTGCCGTCCCGTCAGGATCGTACGCCGCCTTCGCTTGGGCGCTCCACTGGCCGAACCGAGCGAACAGCTGCTCCTTGGTGGTCGCCTTTATTCGGTTACCTGCAGTATCGGCGCTATTGCTGCCGAGCATAATCGGAACACGCGGCTGGCGGTGAGCTTTGTACGCGGTCTCCGCCGTTTCAGTGACCAGCTTACCGTCAAGGATTGGGGTCGTCTCGTACGCTGGAACGGTATCCCCGGGGCTAGTTGGCGGGCCGTGCAGAACCTCATCGGCACTGAGAGCGCGTAAGAGGGCCAGCGCCGCTTGATCCACGCCTTCAATTCCCATTGATTTCGCGAAGTTGATTCCGATGGTCTCGGCCGACACCGGGTAGTTCGGATCGATCCCGTCTCTGCTCATGGGGCGCGCGGTAAGTACGCTGTCGCGTGAGCCGCCGGACTCAACGATAGCCTTTTGGAACAGGCCTCGCGCCAGTGGCGAAGCTAGAAGGCTATGCACCGAGACGCCGCCTGCGGAAAACCCGAAGATGGTGATGTTTTCAGGATCGCCTCCGAACGCAGCGATGTTCCGTTTGACCCACTGCAAGGCCGCAATTTGATCCATGTACGCATAATTTCCCTTTAACTCGTCAGGGCGCTCGCGGCTCAACGCTGGGAAAGCGAAGAACCCAAAACGGCCTACGCGGTAATTTGCGGCGACCAGCACCACGCCACGTTTAGCGAACTGTACCCCCGATGTTGAAGGCAAGGCGCTCGAGCCGAAAACGAACCCGCCCCCGTAGATCCAGAACATCACGGGAAGCTTCGCCCCTGGGGTGGCGCTAGCAGGAACCCAGACGTTTAGGAACAAGCAATCTTCGGACGGCGCCCGTTCCGAAGATGCCGCAGGAGGTCCGAACCGTGCTTGCATGCAGTCCGCGCCGAAATCCGCCGCTTGGCGCACGCCGGTCCACCGTGCTGCCGGCTGAGGCGGTCGCCATCGCAGGTCGCTCACAGGGGGCGTTGCGAAAGGCACACCCTTGTACGACACAACGCCGTCGTCGGCCACTCCTTGCACCTCGCCTGTATCCACTCGCACCACGGGAGGCTTCTGTGCGTTAGTGCCGGCACTCATCGCCGTTACCCCTGCCAAGAAATACAACGAGAGCCTAATCACTCGCGAGGCCGTGACATTTTCCAATTTTAGGCACATCTGTTCGCTCCTTTTCATTCTCGGTCGTGCCGGTAGATGGAACGATTGTTTTTTCTGCCGACCATTTCGCAAGGCTCACTTCAGAATTCCTATTTTTTTTAGCCAGCCCTCAACTTCCTTGGTTGCTTCTTCTCTCCTCGCATCCTTGATGACCAGATACTGTCCATCTCTTTCCGATCCCCCTCTGATAACCAAACCCTCCAGGATCGTGCTCTGCGGGCATAGCTCTCGAACAGTCTGAAAACTGTTACCAGGACCATATCCTCCATTCGTATTGAATGGGATAACTGTCTTTCCCTTAAGGTCATATTGGTGCAGAAAACTTTTGATGGGAGGCGGCAACTGCATTCCCCAGGTCGGAAAGCCAAGAAACAAAACGTCGTACTGTTCCATGTGCTCAATCTTCGTTTTCAAAGGCGGCAAATAACCAGTCTCATTCTCGTGGACCACCTGTTGCACCGTCGTGTTGTAGTCAGCGGGATACGGAGTTTCCAATTCAAGCGCGACCAGGTTGCCGCCGATCTTCTGGTGAATGATCTCCGCGATGGCCTTGGTGTTATTGGTTCGAGATAGATAGACGATCAGTATCTTTTTTTTCGTCGACGGCCGCTGCTCATTCGCCGGCTGCAGTTGGGCTCTCGAGGAACAAGAGAAGAGACAAATCGCTGCGAAGACAATCAGCGATAAAACAGTTGTGCGTTTCATCGTCCTGAAAATATCGATCTTGCTGTTTCTACGATATTCGTACTCCATGCTGATGAGAGTCCCGTCCATCCGTCGCTGGCCGAAATTTCCAGTCCGTTTGGCCTAGGGTCGCTTTCCTTACTTGCTTATCCTCCGGTCACGTATGCCTGCCCTGAAGATTAGGACCGCAATTACCGTAGGCGGTAGCCCGATTCTGCCTACGTATTGCCTATTTCTCTTGGCGGACAAGAATTCAATGGAACGCTGTCGGCGGGAGGACTATCTTTGGGGGAGACGCCAAAACAAAATTTCGACATGAATAATAGAACACAAACGGTAATTCGTAACTCAAACCCGGCGCTTCGGTTTCGCACAGACTTGGCCTGCAAGATTGCCTCTCTCCTTGGCGTCGAAGAGAATCGGATAACCCAGATTCCGGGCGTAAGCCTCCATAAGCGCACGTCTCCGACTCCGCCCTGCCGCACGACTTATCACCCGGGCATCATTGTGGTCGCGCAAGGCAAGAAGCAAGTAAACCTGGGTCGCACGAGTTTTATCTACGACGAATCTAATTTCCTTTTAACCGCGGTCGATCTTCCAATCGTCAGTTGGGTGGCTGAGGCGACTGAAGAAGTGCCTTGCCTTGTTCTGTCGCTCAAGCTGGATATGTCCACGGTTCGCGAGTTGCTCGCACTTGAGGAAATTCACGTCCAAGACTCGGTGCCAGACAGTCCCGCCATGTCAATCGGCGAGAACACGCCGGAATTCCTCAACGCATGTTGCCGCTTGCTGGACCTGTTGGACAGCCCGCACGATATCCCTTTTCTGAGTGGCGTAATTCAGCGCGAAATTATTTATCGCATCTTGCGCGGACCTGCGGGAGCACGCTTGCGGGCCATTTCTACTTTAGGCGATCAAAGTCACCGAACTGCGAAAGCCGTTGCTTGGATCAACGCTAACTACGCCAAAACTCTGCGTGTGGAGGAACTCGCTCACCTCACAAATATGGGCGTGTCTACTCTTCACCATCACTTCCGTGCGCTGACCGCCATGAGCCCACTCCAATATCAAAAACAAATCCGGCTGCAGTCTGCGCGTAGCCTCATGCTGAATAACGGTCTCGATGCCGCAAGTGCAGCTTTTGAGGTCGGCTACGAAAGCGCCACGCAATTCAATCGCGAATACAGCCGATTCTTCGGCCAACCCCCCATGCGCGACGTGCGAGCGCTTCTCTCTCCAGTTAACTCAGCCCATATGACTTAGTCCGCGGCATCGCTGAAGGCGGCCAAGGGTTTCCTTTAGGTCCTCCGACCAAGGTTTCCCTAGTGAGGTCGATTCATCGGCATGTTTTTAAAGCTCGCGTCCAGGCTTCTGACGTATCACCTGTAGGCGTCGTCTAAACAGGTGTCAGGCCTATCGTGCATGAAAGGCCGCAGACTGCCCATCACTATTCTTATTGCGCGTTTGCGTTCGCCCATGCCTCTGGAGAAAATCTCATGATGAAAGCTCTTCTTGTCAGTGTCATTGCAACTTGTTTCGCGGTTCCGGCCTTAGCTCAGCAGGTTAAGCCGGACGACCCGTATGACAGGCAAGCTTTCACGAGGGAACTGCGGAATTACTTCAGGCTCTTGGCATTACCCGGAATGTCTGTGGCCGTCGTTAAAGATGGCAAGATAATTTATCGTTTGAATCAAGGCTACTCTGATGTCGAAAAGAAGGTAGTCGTCGACGATGAATCGATCTTTGCTCTGGCCTCCGTTACCAAGGGTTTCACAGGCGTCATGATGATGCAGTATGAGCAGGAGGCCAAAATCTCGCTTGACGACTATTTGCTGAGCTATCCCTTCGATTCGCAGCTTTTTTCTCCACACCTGGTCGATCCCGACACACGCCTGAAGCACGTTCTCAGCATGACATCGGGAGGCGTTCCTGGAATGACTTTCTCCTACAACGGTGGACGTTTCAACCTGCTTACCGGAGTTTTCGAGAAAACCAGCGGGCGCGACGATCCGCGGAAAGCATACGCGACAGAGGTGGAGACCAGAATCCTTCTGCCGCTGCATATGAAAAACACGTTCGATGGATGGGCGGAGGGACCTAGCGCCCTCAAGGCCCGGGTTGTGAAGAGATATGACGTGGTGCAAGGGAAGGAGGGTACTGTCTTTACCGATGTACCCTATAATTCAAATGCAGCTTGGCCGGCCCCGGCTGCTGGTCTTTTCTCTTCGGTCGGCGACTTGGCGGTTTATGCTGCAGCACTCGATGACGACAGGCTGATTCCTCACACGAGTTATGTCGAGATGACCTCCCCCTTCCGCCACGGGCAGGGGAGAGAGATTCCGTACGGCTTCGGCTGGTTAACTCAGCAGTATCGGGGCATCAAGCTGGACTGGACTTATGGAGAAGGAAGCCAAGACTCTGCATTGCTTCTGCGCGTGCCCGAGCGCAAGCTAACATTTATCTTTTTGTCGAATTGTGGTTTTCCTTCTCACGCATCACGGTTGCAGAATGGCAATATTCTGCGATCGCCTTTCGCGCTCGCATTTCTCAAACACTTCCTGCTCGACGACAAAAGGTCAAAAGCATTAGTAATTGACTATGACCGCGATATAGAAACAATCAGGAAGGAACTCTTCGCCGCAGGTAAAGATTTAGACCCGGTCTACTTCGAAGAGCTTTATACGCAGGCTCTGATCCGTGCTTACATGCGCGACGCCCTTCATACAGACTCGAAACAACCGGAAGCGCTGACGAAACTCCTATATGAGCTGCATCCTCAGGCGTTTGACTCCGGCGACACGCCGCTCATCGTTATGCTCTCTCGAATCGATGTAACGGATCTTCATGACGCTGCAGATCGATGGATTCGTTCGCTTGACATTTCATTGGACTTTCGTCCAGAGGCGATCTACTTCGTCGGCAAATATTATGAAAAGATTGGCGACACTGCGAATGCCATGAAGCACTTCCGACTATTGGCGGACAGTCCTCGCTTTGTTGACGAGGGCGCGAAGATTGACGCTTGTCTAATCTTGGGTCGCTACTATATCAAGCAAGGGGATGTAGCGAAGGGAAGAGAATATATTTGGAAGTCGGCTTTAGCCGCCTGGGATGCGCATTGGCAACCCAGCTATCTGACGGATATGCTTTCCCAACTGGGGAAATAAATCACCAACAGTTGAAATAGTCACGGGAATCCACATTTTCCTCACTGGCGTCAAAGCACCTTCTTACCATCAACGCGGTCAAGTCCATCTGGTAAACGCCGAAACCTGAGAAGTGAAATGCCCGAAATCCACTCCGGTAACCCGACAAATCGGGCGTTACTGAGTCTCATGACTACGGTAGCAGGCGTTGCGCATACGCGGCTCAGTGTTAGACTCTAGCCAATTGAGGCAACGAGACGATGCCAAACCAGGTCGGCACTAGCCAGGTGATCCGCTTTGCTACGTTTGAAGTTGACCTTCAGGCGCAAGAACTGCGCAAGGGAGGGCTGCGACTGAAGCTAAGCGGCCAGCCGTTCCAAGTGCTGGCGATCCTTCTGGAGCAACCGGGCGTGGTTGTCACTCGGGACGAGCTACAAAAACGGCTGTGGCCGGACACCTTCGTTGACGTCGATCACAATCTGAACACCGCCATTAACAAAATCCGCGAAGCTCTGGGCGACTCAGCGGAAAATCCCCGCTTTGTCGAAACCCTTCCGAGGCGCGGGTACCGGTTCATCCTCCCATTGAACGGTGCACACGGCGCCGCGATGCCCAGTTCGGCAGCGGTTGGAGCGGAGTCCGTTGCCGCAGCGACGGCCCGCACGTACGAACGCGCAGCAGCACAGCGAGAAGGACGTCAAACCAAGAGCACTGCATCACGCTATGGGGTGGTCGCCGGAGCGCTTTTGGTTTGTGCCGGGCTCGCCATTTACGTTCTGACGCGTAGTCTGCCGCCGCCCAAAGTCACCAATTCAGCGCAGTTGACCAGCGACGGTCAGGCAAAAACGTTGACGTACGCAAACGAACTGATCCCACCGTTGGTCAGCGACGGCTCGCGCTTGTATTTCGTAGAATGCGTTTTTGGCGGCAGAAGGCTGGCACAGGTGTCCACCGAAGGTGGCGAGACCACCTCATTTCCCGCGGGATTCCGTGTGCGGCGGGTTTTGGACGTTTCCCCGAAGCGGCAGGAGCTGCTTGCTCTGACCTACGATGGGACACAATTTGAAACCGCACTGATGGTCTTGCCCCTACCCGCGGGAGCCCCGCATCGCGTTGGCGATGTCCTGGCTCACGACGCCAATTGGTCGCCCGACGGAAAGCAGATTGTCTACGCATACGGACACGACCTATACGTGTCCAAAGTTGACGGTAGCGAGCCCCGCAAGCTAGTTACGACACCCGATGGCAACGCGTGGTGGCCTCGATGGTCGTCGGACGGAAAGCTGGTGCGCTTTACAGTTCTGGGACCGTATGATTCTCGCAGGATTTGGGAAGCGTCGGCCGATGGGAGTCGTGCTCATCCCTTGTTCTCTGGCGGGAACCAGGCGAACGACGAATGCTGCGGGAACTGGACCCCAGACGGCAAGTATTTTGTGTTTCAGTCTGAGGGTCAACTGTGGGCCGTTCGCGATGCAGCGAGCTTCCTAAAGAAGCCTCAGGAACGTGTGCGGCTGACCACTGGGCCGATGAGCATGGTCGCGCCGCTTCCTGGCGCAAACGGGAAGAGGATTTTTGTTGTAGCCAAACAGCCGCGCGGGCAGCTCGTGCGCTACGATCGAAACACGCTGCAATTTGTGCCGTTCCTTTCGGGAATTTCGGCTGACGGGGTCGATTTCTCTAAGGATGGCCAGTGGGTTACGTATGTGGCCTTTCCGGAAGGGACATTGTGGCGGAGCAAGACCGACGGAAGCGAGCGGCTTCAGTTAACGCTGCCTCCGATGAAAGTTGCATTGCCGCGCTGGTCTCCGGACGGAAAACACATTGCGTTTCTGGGCGAGGGAGCAGGCCGGCCGGCAAAACTCTACATCGTCTCGGCCGAGGGCGGCGCCTCCACTCAGGCCGTGCCAGGCGACCGGAATGAGGGTGAGGCGAGCTGGTCACCGGACGGCAATTCCTTGGTGTTCGCACCTTTATTTTGGCTGGAGGGGAGCACGGCAATCCGCTTTCTCGACATGAAAAACGGGCAAGTTACTACCCTGCCCGGTTCCGCAGGGTATTTCGCTGCGCGCTGGTCCCCTGACGGGCGCCACATTGCCGCGCTCAGAGCGAATTCGCAAACGCTCATGCTCCTCGATCTTAAGACCCAAAAATGGGAGGAATTGGCCAAAAGCGCGGCTTACCCGAACTGGTCGCGCGATGGGAGTTACATTTACTTCGTGGATCCTTACACCAACGAGGCAGCCCTCTATCGCGTTCGGATCAGCGATCGAAAAGTTGAGCAACTGGCACGATTGAATTCACAGATCTTGGCGTGGGCTAGTGCGGGCAAGTGGACCGGTTTGGCTCCCGACGATTCGCCGCTCGTCTTGCGGGACACCAGCGTGGAGGAAGTCTACGCCCTGGATTGGGAAGCACCGAAATAGCGTATCCAGCCGAGATCGGGTCGAACAACCTTGCTCGGCAACCATCAAGAAGCTGAGTGATCGCCGCTGTCCTTGAACTGCGCGAGCGCTCCAAGTTGCTATTCAGTCAAGAACCTGAGTCAGAGTGTTACGTCTTCCCGCACGCTGAAGGCTTGCGCAATCCTAATCCAACAAAACCCATGTCAGGCTGGCGCACCGCATGGCGCAACCTAACTCGCCTGATCCAATGCCCAGCATGCGGACAGAAACAGAAGCCTACTGCCATCTGTTCCAATGAGCTATGCAAGGCCGATATCCATGAGCTGACAAGCCCGACGGCAGGTCTACGCTTCTACGATCTTCGACATCACGCCACACAGAACTGGCTGAGGGCCAAGCATTGCAGGGCACGTCTCCCAAAAAATGTTGGACCACTACTCTCACATCCGACTCGATGCCAAGAGCGTCGCTCTCAACGCGCTCTCACAGAGCGGCGGAAGGGTAGGTTATGTCACAAACAACGCCACAAAAGGGGTTGAAGGCGGTGAAGCAGACACGCAAGTTGCTGAAAAGATTGGTGGACGAGATCGGGATCGAACCGACGGCCTCCTCGTTGCGAACGAGGCGCTCTCCCAGCTGAGCTACTCGCCCACGAGCAGCAGTTAAAATTCTAACAAAGGTATGGAACGTTTCCAACCTGCGAAAGGGAAGTACGCGGCGCAAATTACACGTCGCCCTTCGCAATAAAAACAGACAGAACGGAAACAGAAAATGTTAGTTCAATAATTGAACGGTTACGGCTGGTCAATCGTCGCGGCGGAGCCAGTGCGTTGCGCCACGATCTTGCGCGCGTTCTGATAAAGCGCACGCGCTTGCGGCATGGATTCCACGCCCTTTTGCACCTGTGGGTCGGCTTCCAGCAAAACCTTGAAGCCTTCTTGCATGCCGAACGTGGACATAAAGACTTCCTGCTTGATCTTGCGCTTGATCCAGTCCAGGTTGTCGGCGATTTCTGATTCAGAGAAGCGCACGTTGTGCTTGGTCATGTAGTTGCGCAGTTGGTGCATCACTTCGTCATCCACGGTAAATTCGTGAGTGATGGTGGGACGCGTACCCAAGTAGTAGCGAGTAAATCCGCCCACTCCAGCTTCGGCCGGATAGAAAACGTCGGCCCGGAAAAGTTCCTGCGAGAATTTGCTGAGTTTGGGCGAAGCAATGACGATGTCCGGCATAATTCCGCCACCGCCGGTGACCTGCCGACCGCTGTCGGTGAGCTTGATCTCCGTCGGGTGTTCGGGAACTTTGCGCTCGTAGTGATACTCGTAGAGAGAGATGGACTTGTAGTCGCGCTGAATCAAGCGGCCACTCGGTGTGTAGTACCGCGCAGTTGTCAAGGCCAGCCCCGTGTTCTCGCTCAATGGAGTCACGGTCTGCACCAGTCCCTTGCCGAACGTGGTTTCGCCTACAATTAATCCGCGATCATGATCCTGCACCGCGCCGGAAACAATTTCAGTCGCCGAGGCCGAATTGTTGTTCACCAGAATCACCAGCGGAATCGTCACGCCCTGATTTCCGCGCACCGCATAATAGCGGCGTTCTGGAGAAGTCCGGCCATGGTGCGAAACGATAAGTTGATTCTTTTCCAGGAACATGTCGCCAACCGCGACTGCTTCATTCAATAGCCCGCCAGGGTTTCCGCGCATATCCAGAATCAGTCCATCAAGCTGGCCGGCATTCAATTCCTTCAGCGCATCTGCAATTTCGCGGTCCGTTGTTTCATTAAATGACGACAACCGAACGTAGCCGATGCCCGGCTTCAGCATGAAAGCGATATCTACGGAGTGGCGAGGAATTTCTCCGCGCGTCACGGAGAAGGAAAGCTGATCGGGATAGCCTTCGCGCGTGACCACAATCTTTACGACTGTGCCCTTGGGACCTTTCAGCAAATCTGCTACTTCGCTGGTGGTCAATCCGTCGGTGGCTTTGTCGTCCACCTTCACGATGACATCGCCCGGCCGCAATCCTGCGTTGTATGCGGGCGCTCCAACATACGGCGCCATCACCACGGTGTGATTCTCGCGGGGAGCAACGATCATGCCCACGCCGTAATACTTGCCCCGTTGGTCTTCACGCAAAAGCGCGAACTGGCGGGCATCAAAAAAATTTGAATGTGGGTCCAGGACGCGGAGCATCCCGGGGATGGCTCCCTGGTACACGTCTTTATCGACGTCTACGGGTTCGGCGTAGTTCGCCTGCACCACGTCCAGTACCGTCGTGAATTCGCGCACCGAGCTCTGGTTGTCTTCGGCGGCCGTGGAGGTGGCGCGAACAGACGGGCCGTAGATCCAGCCAAACAGGGCGGATGCGGCGAAAACCGTAAAGATAACTACAAACCCGCGTCGATTCTGGTTCATCGTGACCTCACGCGATTTGCGGCTTTGCGGCTGAGATATTCAGTATATCACGGCCACAGCAAAAGACTGGTTTGACAGTGTGTTACGCCCTTTCTATGATGCCAGAGAGGCGCAACCCGTTTACTAGCTGCTTTACCGACTAGGGCCCATGTTCAGCGTTCCCCATATCGTGATCATCTTTATTGTGGTGCTGGTGGTTTTCGGCCCCCACAAGTTGCCGGAACTGGCCCGGGGCCTGGGGAAGTTGCTGGCCGAATTCCGCAAAGCCTCCACCGACTTCAAAATGGCCTTTGAAGAGGAAATGCGCACCATCGAACGGCAGGCCCGAGAAGCGGAATGGAAAAAATCCCAGGAAGCCGCCGCGGCAGCGAGTGCCGGTGAAGCGCAACCAGCGACTCTAGGCTCTCCCGCCGGCGCCGAAACGGCGAAGGCACTGCCAGAATCCGTTGAAGTACCCGAACCGACGATTGTGACGGTTAGTGAAGCGCTGTCGCGGGAAGCGCACGACGAAGTTAGCAACCATTCCCAGGTCATCGATGTTTCGTCCACCACTTCCTCAACAGACGGCGCAGAACGCGAAACGGAAGCGACGACGGCCACGGTGCCCGACCGAATTGCTCACGATTTAACCCACCACGATGTGAACGGCAACTCCCTAACCGAAGACGCAGAGCATTCCGGCGATTCGCCTGCCCATGACCGACGAAAATCAGCTTGAAGTTCTCCCGCCATCGAGTTCCACGCCCGATCCTGAAACCGGCGGGCAGATGACTTTTTTCGAGCACCTGATCGAACTCCGCAAACGAATCATTAATTCCGGCATTGCCGTGGCAATCGGCGCAATGGCCGGGTGGGTGTTCGCTCCTCGCGTCGTAAAGTTTGTCGTCGTCCCAATTCAAACCGCGTTGCATGCGCACGGTCTGGACGAAAAACTGGTGTACACCGGGCCCACCGACTATCTGAGCTTGTTGATCAAGCTCAGCATTTACATGGGCATCGTGATGGCATCGCCGGTGATTCTGTATCAAGTTTGGCTGTTTGTCGCGCCTGCGCTATATAGGAACGAAAAATCAGCGGCCACCGGATTTCTGTTCTCCACCGTTTTTCTTTTCCTGGCTGGCATTGCTTTCGCATATTTTGTGGCGCTGCCGCACATTTTGAATTTTCTGGTGGGTTTCCAGGGCCCCGTCGTTCCTTTGATTAAGATTGATGACTATTTTGATTTAGTGCTCCTGGTGATCGTTGCGCTGGGCGCAGTGTTTGAATTGCCTGTTCTGATTTTCTTTCTAACTTTGTTCGGAATCGTCACGCCGAAATTCTTGATCCAGAATACAAAGTACGCGGTATTGGTAATTACCATCGTGGCTGCTGTTGTTACTCCGACACCCGACGCGGTCACCATGCTACTGGTGATGGGCGTAATGCTAGCGCTGTATTTTGTGGGCGTCGGCGTTTCCTGGGTGGTGGTGGCGCGGAGAGACAAACGCGATGCCGCGGAGGCCAAAGGATGAAATTTTCGGTTCGCCGCGATCGCGGGATCGCGCTGCAGATTTCCGTTATTGCCGCACTGGCTTTGCTAGGGGTGGCGGGATGCAAAGCGAACGTACCCGACGAGCGGAAGTCCGAAGCTAGCGGAGCGACGGCGCCCTTCATGGCCACCATGGCGGTGAAGCCACCACAGGTTACGGAAGACGCGTTGCCGGCGGAGAAGACCGGCGGGTTTGATGGCAAGCTGGCCTACGAGCACGTAGCCAAACAAGTGGGTTTCGGTCCACGGCCTTCCGGTTCGCAAGCGATTCAGCAAGTGCAGGACTACATACTTTCGCAACTGACGAGTTCGGGTTGCACCGTGGATACCGACTCGTTTTCGGCTGACACTCCGGCGGGGCCGATCGCCATGAAGAATATTCTGGTAAAGATTCCCGGCGAACGGCAGGGAATCATTCTGCTGACGACGCACTACGATACGAAGAAGCTGGACAACTTTGTCGGCGCGGACGACAGCGGCTCGTCAACGGGAGTGATGCTGGAGGTTGCGAGACATTTGTGCGCGAAGCACGATCGCTACTCCGTGTGGATTGCGTTCTTCGATGGGGAAGAAGCGGTCCGCAAAGAGTGGCAGGATCCCGACAATCGTTACGGCAGCCGGCAGATGGCCGCGAAGATGGCGCAGAGCGGGGATCTGAAACGGGTCAACGCAATGATTCTCGCGGATCTGGTCGGTGGAAAATCGCTGCGCATCAAAAAAGAATCGAACTCAACCAAAGAACTGGTGAATCTGGTTTGGGCAACGGCGAAACGATTGGGCTATGGCGAGATTTTTATCGACCAGTCCACGGAAGTGAGTGACGACCACCTGTCGTTTTTGTCGCGCGGCGTTCCTGCGGCGGACATTGTGGACCTCGAGAATTCTGCCGGCTACTGGCACACGCCGCAGGACACGATGGATAAGATCAGCGCCAAGAATCTGGGAATTGTCGGGCACGTGATCCTGGAGAGCGTGAAGGAATTACAGGCTAAGTAATGAAAGCCTGCTGCAAACATAACCATTCTTCTGTAACCCCAATAGCGTCAAAACGGATACAACCCGGAGGGTAATCGGGAAAACCCTAACCTCTGTGCGGCCGCGCTACACAAGCGAGCTTCCAGAAAGATCCCAGCATTGCGGTCGCAACGAGCACCAGAGCGATGGCCGTGATCCGGAATGAAGAGTCAGCGCCAGTTTTCCAGATGAGGTGCGCGGTAACGGATGCGGCTTGCCATTCCGCTTTCCCGTGCAGCCACAAATCGACATTTGAATAGAGATTACCGCCGGTATGCAGCACGATTGCCGGAAGAATTGAGTTTGTGAAGCTGGTGACGACGCCATAGATCGCGGCCACAGCCAAGTAATACGGCCAGAGGATCAAGGTGAAATCCAGGTGAGCGACCGCGAACATGGTTCCTGTGACCAGTATCGCTGCAATCAATCCGTGGCGGCGTTCGATCGGACCTTGCATGTAGCCACGAAACGATGCTTCCTCGATGATGCCGGCGACCGGAGCTGCCATGAGGAGCAGAGCTAGCACGGTGAATTTTGGCACCTGCGAGAGATCCGGCAGTTGCTGCTGGGGAAGCACAACCAATCGATTCGCAAGTTTGAGGGCGAGGACGAGTGTGACGATGCCGAGTGCTCCGGCAAGCAGTGCCCACGCCCAAATGCGGCCTGGAACGCGATTTGCGCGAAGCTGATGGCGGCGATCCTCCATCGTGGACGGCGGAGGGCCGAAGCCATTCAGGTATCGCCAGAAGACCCAAAGATACGCGGCGGTGAGTGGGACTGCCCACGGGACGTTTTGAAAATAGTGCAAATTTGCTGCAAAGAGGAGATTGCGAGGGATGGTTCCGGCAAGCATGACGAGCAGGCCAACGAGCACGGTTCGGAGGATCGCCATCGAAGTTGCTCCTTGCAGTAGCCGCTGAATTTCTCACGAGAGCGCCGAGTGAGTCGATTGGATTCTATAAGGTTCGCCTATGGTTGACAGTTGAGCTTGCGTGTTGAAGATCGTTCGATACCGCCTAATGAATTGTGCCTAATTATTTGTGACGCCGCCCGCCATTCGGCGGATCAGTGAGAATCCGCTCGCCGATAGTTGCGACCGTCAAACTTAAAAGTGATAGCGGCAGGCTTTCCAGATACCACAGCGCCGGCCCGAATATTGCGGATACCTTGAGTCCTCTCGGGAAGGATGTCTAATCCGAGCGCGTGGACTTCGAGAACATTAGAATATCCGTTCACGGTATTTCGAAAGATCCAGAACGGTCCAATGTTCGCTCCGAAAAGGCAACCGTCTTTAGCCTTCACGAGCAGATCAATTTCGTTGGGCCCATCGAGTTGAATTGCCGAAACTTCGAACAATTGAGCAGGAAATTGATCAGGCGACTCTTTGTCGCGCTCGCAGCGACTTGCCAGCACAGTGCGGTCCTGGCTCAGAGTTGCGAGCACCTGAGACGGCATTTTGATAGGCACATTGACGTTGCCTTCCAAATCGAAATGCGTTTGTTCGCGCGTCAGAGTGTGCGGTTGTTGGGCTTCATCGAGCTGCTGAATCGGCTTGGTTTCGGTTTTTTCGAGTTTGTATTGCTTGCCGTCAAAGGCGTACGTCGCGAAAGTGTAGGTTGCCGCGGTATTGTTCGAGAGGCAAATTCGATTGTAGCCGTTGGTTCGAGATGGGATGATTGAAAGCGAATCACCTCCGGTACTCAAAACCATCGTATAGCCCGTGCGATCCTTCTTGAAAACCCAGAATAACGCCGCGTGGGGGAAGGCGCAGGCGGTCGATCCCCATCACGATCAGGCCTTCTTCGTCAGTGCCACCTAAGTCCACTTCCGACGTGAGGAGCGAGTCTTCCGGCATTTCATCTTCGTTGGCGCCGGTCGCGTTTCGTAGATCTTGTAAGACGGACTTCGGCACCGGTATCGGGTGTATCCAATTTTCGCCTTCGGCGCCAAATTCTGACTGATGGTTGGATTGGGGAATTTGAGCGGTCTTCGATCGTTGTGGTGAAGCGACGGTGCACGATATCGCGAAGGTGGCAACGACGATTGCGATTTGTTTGCCGACATTGCGAGAGATCAGGAACATTGGGCAGTTGTGGTGTTAGGACTTGTGATCCGGAGGCAGCATTTCGGTGCGGTATTGCGGCGCGAGAGCAATTGCCTTCGCGATGAAAGCGGCTTGGGCGGCCGTGTCCAGCTTCGGCGCCGGAGTAGTTCGCGTAGCGACGGAAGTGCCGACTTCGGCGAAGAAGTTTTCCTGGCCGGCGGGAGCACAAATACAAAGCATGCGAACTGGTTGCGAGCCGGAATTGTGGAATTGATGCGGAGCGTTGGCGGGAATGTGGATGGACTCGCCCGTGCCGACCGTTGCCGGCGAACCACGGAAGGTAGCGGTGAGTTCACCTTCTAGCACGATAAAGGTTTCCTCGAAATCATGGCGGTGAGGCGGCGGGCCGCCTCCTGGCGGGACGAGCATGTCGATGAGGCAGTAGCGTCCGGCGGTGTCGCGCCCGGAGAGAAGAATGGTGTAGGTGTCGCCGACGACGGCGAAGTGCGGGAGAGATTGGTCGTCGTCGGGCCGCGCATGAGTGAGCTTGCGAGCAAGGTCGTCGGGTGGAATGGGCGATGTGGCTGTTTGTGTAGAGATGGCGTGCTCCTTTTGCTGCGAGCGATTGAGAGTAGTGGCTGAGAGCGATTTGGTTGCAGCGTCGTGTCAGGACGAGTGTGACATAGTTTGCGGAAGTAAGTTTCGCGTCGACGGAGATACGAGCGGCGTTATTTTTCGCTTTCCTTCGATTTTTTCTCGATGAGTTTTTTGGTGAGCAGGACCAGGCCGAAGATCTGTGTCCATTCGGAGACGATGTTGCCGACGACTTGGCCCCACTTGGATTCGGAATTGACGTGGGTGTAGAGAACGATCCATCCGATGCCGGTAACGAGGAGAAAAATAGAAAGGGAATGATTCACGAGAGTCGTCCAGATGGGGCGAAGGAGTTTGTGGGGCGGCTTTCTACTTTCGGCGGAGCCGAGTTCGTAAAGATATTTGGTGCCAAGCACGGTGACGACGACTCCGGTCCAATCGGCGATGGCATTGCCGAAGAACGAGCCGAGATGTTTGCCGGGATCTGCAAAAGTGTAGAGGCAGATCCAAAGGATCAGAATGGCGATAGAAGCGATACCGAGGGAGTGTTCGCGGAGGAAAGATTTTTGTGACTTTGTCGCTTTGGGTTTGGCTACAGGCTGATCGATTGGCATAGGACTCCCGGCACGGTTTCGGATTGATGGATGCGCTGAGCATTGTACGGCCAGGGTCTGGTGAGCTTGCAATACGGACAATCGCCTGTGTTTTGAGACGGGTTGGCTTACGCGGAAATTGTTGCCGGAGAAGGGCAACCAGCGTAGGATGCATCAAAACGAGCCCGCCGTTTTGCTGGGTTAAATCCCCGACGTGAATTATTTGGACCTCGCGTTGCAGGTCTGGAACCCGGCGATTCCGCAACATCAGCGGGCAAAAGCAGATTCTGATGGACGTAGTCGCGGGTTCGCCGGGCGACTACGTTCGAGTGATCACGGCTGCGACGGGTTCGACGACAACCCCTACACCGTAACCGGGATCGCTGGCGCTGGTGGCGATTGGCTTGGGCGCAAGTTTTGATGCCTGGAAACGGCGGCACGGATAAGTATTTCGCGACCGCTGAACAATTTCGGAACAAAAAACAGTCGCCCCATGCTCGTTCAGCGAGAATGGGGCGTTGTTGTTGATGCGGAGGAGAAATCGTTTATGCCCAGGATGATACTGAGTGTGGCGCTAGCGGTAGTGGCCGGCCTGATTCAGGCGGAGGCGTCAGCTCAAGCACCGGCGTCTGACGCAATTCGGCTGCACCCGCAGAATCCACACTACTTTTTGTTTCGCGGCAATGCGGTGGCGCTGATTACGAACGGCGAACATTACGGCGCGGTGATGAATCCGGACTTCGACTACAAGAAGTATCTCGATACGCTGCAGAAAGATGGGTTGAACTACACGCGGATTTTTGGCGGTAGTTATCTGGAAGTGCCAGAGAAGTCGTTTGGAATTTTGCGGAACGATCTGGCGCCGGCGCGGGGAAGATTTTTGGCGCCGTGGGTGAGGAGTTCGCAGGAAGGATATGCAGGCGGCGGAAATAAGTTTGCTTTGAATACCTGGAATATGGCGTACTTCGAACGTTTTCGTGATTTTTTGAGGGAAGCGTCGAAGCGGGGAATTGTGGTGGAGGTCACTTTGTTTTCGTCGCAGTACGGCGAGGAACAGTGGAAGCTGAGCCCATTCAATCCGGGAAATAATGTAAACGGGACGACTGCGATCGACTGGAAGAAGACGCACACGCTCGATAACGGGAATATTTTGAGTTGGCAGGAGAAATATGCGCGGAAGCTGGTGGCGGAAGCGAATGGCTTCGATAATGTGATTTTTGAAATACAGAACGAGCCGTGGTCGGACCGGCCGGTACTTCGGAGCGTGCAGAATCCGTATCTGTTCCCGCCGAATCGCGACAAGTTCCCGAATTCGATTGATATTGCAGATCAGGAATCGATGGCTTGGCAGAAACGAGTGGCGGAGTGGATTACCGGCGAAGAGGGGAAGCTTCCAAACAAACATTTGATTGCGCAGAATTACTGCAACTTCGGCTTGCCGGTGGAGGAGTTGGTGCCGGGAGTGAGCATGGTCAATTTTCACTACGCGTTTCCAGGGGCAGCGCTTTGGAATTACGGACTAGACAAGGCGATCGCGTACGACGAAACGGGGTTTCTGGGAACGAGCGATGATGCTTACCGGCGGCAAGCGTGGAACTACATGTTGAGCGGAGGGAGCGCGTTCGATGGGCTGGATTATTCGTTCAGCGTCGGGTATGAAGACGGATCGGATACGGCGCCGAATGGGCCAGGCGGAGGGAGCACGGCTCTGCGGAAACAGCTTGGAATCTTGAGCAAGTTCTTGAAGAAGTTTTCGCTGATTGAGATGAAGCCGGATGCCGACGCGGTGAAGTCGGCGGGCGGAGCTTATCCGCGAGTTTTGTCGAATGGGCGGGGACAGTATGGGATTTATTTGGATGGAAGCGGCGGAGGAGATATTGTGTTGCGATTGCCGGCGGGGGCGTATGCCGGCGAATGGGTGAACGTTGTGACGGGAGAGAGCACGAAGATCGAGAGGATGGTCCACAAAGGCGGCGAGGCGAGAGTAACTGCGCCGAAGTTCGAAGGCGGGATTGCTCTGCGGTTGGAGCGAAGCAAAAAGTAGCGAGCGAAATCAAGACTCCCAGGCGGAAGTATGACGCGTGGGGCACTCAAGGATTCACAAGATTGAAAAAATAGATAGCGAATGAAAAAGCCCCACTCATTTGCGATAAGTGGGGCTTTTCGTTTCGAAAACCGCGCAGACAGGAGTGTCTGCGCCACAGGTTAAAAGTTAGCGGGCCATGACGAAATGGCCGCGGCGGTTTTGTTGCCAGCAGGTTTCGTTGCTCTGCATGCAGAATGGCTTTTCTTTACCGTAGCTGACGGTGCTGACGCGGTCTGCGCCAATGCCGAGCGAAACGAGGTACTGCTTGACGGCGGCAGCGCGACGATCGCCGAGCGCGAGGTTGTATTCGGTCGAGCCGCGCTCATCGCAGTGGCCTTCGACGACGACTTTGACCTGCGGATAATTGCGCAGGAAGTCGGCGGACTTGGCGAGCGATGCGCGCGCGTCGGAACGGACATCGGCTTTATCGAGATCGAAGTAGGCGTCCTGCATTTCCTTCAGAAACATCTGGTCGAGGGTTTCGTTGCTCGAAGGCGGAGCAACTGCAGCGGGCGCAGCGACGGTGACACGAATGCTGGAGTCGGCTGAGCCGCCTGGACCGCTGGCGGTGATGGAATAGGTGACCGAGTCGGACGGCGTGACTTTCGTCGAGCCTTCCGGAGCGACCGCACCGACTTCGGGCGAAATAGTGAGTTGAGTGGCGTTGGTGGAGGTCCAGTTCAGCGTGACGGTGTCGCCCTTGGAGATGGAAGTCGGGTTGGCGGTCAGTGTCACAGTGGGACGCGACGGGGGCGGAGCAGTGGAAGGCGGTGCACTGCTGACGACCGGCTTTTTGCCGCAGCCCACGGTCAGGGCGATTGCAGCGAAGGCAACAACGAGACCAGCGCGGTAAAACTTTTGCGAAAGCGGACGGGCAACCTCAGTCATGCTGAAAAACCTCCTCGGCGAAGTGAGTTCACTAGATGGATGATGTTTTTTAGAGCTAAATAATCGTACCACTTGCGTGCTGCGGAATAAATGTCGCGTCACGATATATTTCCAGGCGCGCAACGGTTCATTGTTTTACGAACGTACTGATTTTGCGAAGCCAGAGATCTTTTTGGCGAGCGGATGGTCATGCTCAGCGCTCCGACCAGTTGGGCGATTCGTTGTGGCCGGTGGTGGTGAGTTGGCGCGCTTGCGTGCCGTCGGCCAGCATCGACCAGATTTGCCGGGTGCCGGAGCGGGTCGATTCAAAAACGATGTGGCGGCCGTCAGGAGCCCAACTGGGCCGTTCGTTGCGGCCGGCATCGCGCGTGATTTCGATAATCTGGCGAGTGGCGACGTCCATGATGTAGATGTCGTAATTACCGGTGGGCCTTCGCCAGCTGAAGGCGAGAAGTTGGCCGTTGGGTGCCCAGGAGGGATCGATCAGATAGCCCTTGTCCGGCAGATCGAGATTCTGCGCGTTAGTGCCGTCGGAGTTCATCAGATAAAGCTTGGGAACGCCGGAGCGGTCACTGACGAAGGCAATGGATTGTCCGGTCTTGGGATTCCATGCGGGAGAAGTGCTGGCGCCATTAGCAAACGTGAGGCGCTTTACGCCGGAGCCGCCGGCGTTGATGGAATAGAGTTCCGGATTGCCGGCCATGGAAGAGGAGAAGACGAGCTGTGAACCATCAGGCGACCACGAAGGGGCGCTGTTGGTTCCCTTGAAGCGCGGAAAGCTCACGACTTTGTTGGCGTCAATCGAGTACATGCAAATTTGCGGACTGGCCGGACCGCCGCCGCCGGTGGCGTAGCAGGTAAACGCGATGCGAGCGCTATCGGGTGCCCAACGCGGTGTCAGCGAAATCGAGTGCAAAGAAGTGAGTGCGTGCTGGTTGGCGCCGTCGTAATCCATGGCCCAGATTTCTTTGGCGCCATTGCGCGAGCTGACGAAGGCGATTTGAGTGGCGGAAATGCCGGGAAGTCCGCCGGAAAGGCGTTGGATAATTTCGTCGGCAAATTGGTGCGCGAATTTGCGGACTTGCGGGTCGCTGGGAGCGCCGCGATAAATTTTTGCGATCACTGCTTGCGAAGAAGGGTTGGTCACGTCGTAAAACCAGGCTTGAATGGCGACCTCGCCGGTTGTCTCGACCAGATTGCCAAAAGCGACGAAGTGCGCGTTGACCGGAGAGTCGGTCCACGCGACATATTTCAATTCGGAAGGAATGCCAGGCTGCGAAGTGGGAAGAAAACTTGGGCTGACGAGATCCAGGATGCCGCTGAAGCTGAGGTCATCGCGGACAACTTGCGAAAATAGAGCCGAATGCGATTTCGCGGTGTCAGATTTAGGAACGAAGTCGGCGACAGCGACGCGCGGTTTCTCGACGCCAAGGCCGGTGCCAGTACGGAACCACTCCTGAGCAAGCAGCGGTTGTGCGATGGCGAGGGCCGCGAAAAACAAGATTGCATACAAACCACTGCGTAGCAGGCGCGAGAACACCAGTACCTCCATGTACTTGTAACGCTGGCGATGGGCAGGGAAGCTCTGCTTCATCTTGTCATACTCAAGTCGAAATCGAAAAGAACTGTGACGTAAGAGCCGTGGTAATCCGGCGGCAGGGCAGGCATGGGATTCGAAGCCATCAGCGCGCGAAGGCCGGAGTTATCCATCGAGAGGTTGCCGCTGGTCTGGTAAATCTTGATGTCCTTCACGCTGCCATCGCGATAGATGGTAAACGCAACAACGGCGTGAGCGGTACGTTGCTGGCGTAGGGCCGGGTCAATGGTGTTTTGCAACCAGTTGGTTTGCACGCGACGTTTTACGGAGTCGATGTACCAGCCATACCGAGTGGCAAAATCGCCGCCACCTTCACCTTTTACTTCGAGGCCCGGGTTTGAACCGGCTTTGTCGCCAACGCCAGTCGGAATATCAGGCGCGCCACCGTGGCCGGGAACTGCGTTGGTAGGATTTGGCTTCTTATTTTCAAACACCTTCGATTTATTAGAAGGTGGCAGCGGTTTTTCGTGTTTGAATTCAGGAATCTTTTCAGCAGGTGTAGGGTCAGGAAGCTTCGGTGCTTCTTCCGGCTTGTAAAGCGATTTTGTAGGGTCGACGACCTGGCTTTCCGCGATTTTCGGTTTCGGCATCGGAATTCCCGCGCTGCCGACCAGATTCACTTTTACGTTTTCGCCGCCTCCGCCCGCGCCAGCCCACTGGTTGCCTTTCCAGTGAAAATAGGAAGTGAGCGCAAGCAAAACGATGAGCCCACCATGAAGCACGCAGGAGACAGTAAGAAATTTCCGGAGGCCGAGATCATCGGTTTCGTAGACATTCGAATTGGCGACAGCCGTAGACATAAGTTACTGCGTGCGATTTCGGTCCGTAATCGGTTCGGTGACGATACTGATGTTATTGATGCCGGATTGGCGGAGCGTGTCTATCACCGACGCAAAAATGCCGAAAGGAACCTGTTCGTCGCAGCGAAGGTAAACCGCGTCCTGCTTTTTGCCGAGTTTGGCTTGCACGGTCTTACCCAGCTCGTGAATATTGACCGGATCGCTGCCCAGATAGATTTTCTGCTGCTTGTCGAGCGTGATGACCAGCCGCTGTTCGGTGATCTCGCGGATGGTTTTGGTTTTCGGAACATCCACTTCGATGCCGGACTGCAGAATCGGAGCCGTAATCATGAATATGATGAGCAGCACCAGCACCACGTCGATGAACGGGATCATGTTGATCTCGGAAAGCGACGTTTGTGTTTGTTTTGAAAGTTGCGGCATAAGTTTCTCTGCAGCCGAATCGAGCGGCCGCTAAATTACGTAAACGTCTTTTCAATCTGCGCCGTCACTTCCAACGCGAAAGTGTCCAGGCGCTGCGCAAGTTCGCGAATGCTCCCGATAAAACTATTATAGAAAATAACCGCGGGGATGGCGGTGAAGAGTCCGGCGGCGGTGGTGAGCAGTGCCTCGGAAATGCCGGGAGCGACGGCGCGCAGGCTGGCAGAACCAGCAGATCCAAGACCGGAGAAGGCGTCAATAATGCCCCACACAGTGCCAAAGAGACCGATAAACGGAGTTACCGATGCGGTGGTGGCCAGCCAGGTCATGCCTTTTTCCACGCGACGGATTTCTTCGGAAGACGCCAGTTGCATATTTACGGTAACTGCGCCAAGACTTTTCAGCGAAGGGGGAGTGATGCCCGGAGCTGCGCCGACCTGGGTCTGAAGTTCGCGATATCCAGCAGCGTAAACATTAGCAAACGGGGAACCGGCGGCGGCGAGCGCCTGCGGGTTAGCCACGCCACGGGTGGCGCGGAAGATGCGAAGGAACTGATCGCTCTGGCGACGGACGCGACCGAAAACACTGAGTTTCTGGAAGATCATTCCCCAGGAAATGACCGAGAAGAGGAGGAGGAGGGCTAGAACGCCGCGAGCGACCCAACCGGTTTGTTCAAGAATAATGCCGAGATCGGCGGCGAAGGCTGCGATCAAGAGAAAAGGAATGTTGTCCCCTCAGTTTGAATAAATTTGCTGGTCTTTAGCAACCTAGCATACGAAGAAAGTGGAATCAACGAATGCTGACGGGAATTGCGCGAAAAAGAAACACCTGGGCAATAGCGGACTTGGACCTAATGGCCGAGGGTGTCGGGTGTTGCGCGAAATCCTGTGGCCAGTTTTTCGGCCGGACCGCGGCCCCAGAAGTGAAGGAAAATGATTTGTTTCTGCATGCCGGGCATGTGGTGATGGATGGCGACGATTTCCAGCCCGTTGGCGCGTAATGTTTTCAGCGCCGCATTCACTTCCGATTCTTTCATCGCGATATCGCCGGCGATCTGGGAGTCGGATGGCGTTCCGGCAAACGCCGCCCAGGAATTCAAGCCCATGCGGGCGTTTGTACTTATAGACGGAGCCGAGTGTGTCGCCCTTGCGGCCAACAATCTTGTCGAGACTCGCCGCGTCAAATTCGAGCCTGGGAGCGCTGGCGGGTTTTGCAGAAGGCGGAGCGCCTTTGCCGATCAGGTCCAGTGCTGGACGCGCAGAGCGTGCGAGGGTCTGCGGCTGATCCGTGACCGTGATCGAGCAGCGCGGACATTACCGGATTGACTTCTTCTTGCGTAAGAACGAGTTCACCCATCATGACATCGCTGCCGTCTGAGGAATGAGTGAAGGCAAGCCATCCGCCAAATCCGGACGGTGTGGGCGTGAGGTGACCTCGAATTTGTACCGGGAGATCGCTGCGAGGAACGTTGGCTTTGACGACGTTGGCCGAGAAATCGCCGGTCTTCCCAAGGATGGTGAGAACTTCCTGGTAATCCTTCGGGATTTCTTGCGCGCGCGGGAGCAAGCGTGGCGCAAGTGGAAAGCAAGGCAGTAAGGATAATATGGCGCATGCCGATCATGGTGACTCTCTCGGAGTGACATCGGCTATGCCGCTACCTTAGCGCGGGAATAGGGGATTACACCTGAGGCGGTCGCTGCGGTGTGATAAAGTTGTAAAAGAATGGGTAATGCAATCGATTTTCGATTGGAAGCGCTCGTGACGCCGGTTGTGGCCCCGGAATCGCTGGCCACGGATGTCGTCGCTGCGCCTTCGCAGGTTACTGCGGGAGCGCGCGGATCGTTTTATATGGAGACGTTCGGCTGCCAGATGAACGAGCACGATTCGGAGAAGGTGGCTGGGCTGCTGATGGCACGCGGCTACCAGCAAGTGCAGTCGGCGGAAGCGGCGAGCCTGATCCTCTATAACACCTGCAGCATCCGGGAAAAAGCGGCGCAGAAAGTCTTTTCAAGACTGGGCGAATATCGAGGACTAAAAGCCGGCGGAAAGAAAATCGCGGTACTGGGTTGCGTGGCACAGCAAGAGGGTGAAGACATCTTCACGCGCGCGCCGTGGGTCAGTTTGGTGTGCGGTTCGGCGAGTTACCGCAAATTGCCGGAGTTACTGGCGCAGGTTGAGGCCGGCAAGCAACAGCGTGACCGGGCTCGATAACGACACCGACGAAACATTTGAAACCGAGATGACGCGACGGGACAATCCCTGGCGCGCGTATCTCACTATCATCGAAGGTTGCGACAAGGCTTGCGCCTACTGCGTGGTGCCGTTCACCCGTGGACCGGAGCGCAGCCGCGACAGCGGCCGCATTTTGCAGGAACTGCGGCAACTCGCGGATCTTGGCTATTCCGAAGTGCAGTTCCTGGGGCAAACTGTAAATTCCTACGCCGATCCTTCACCAAGAAAAATGCGCTTCAGCGAGCTATTGCTGGAAGCGGCACAAATACCGGGAATCAAGCGCGTGCGGTTCACGACCTCGCATCCGAGTGATTTTGGCTCCGACATCATCGAAGCGATGGATGCGCACTTGGGAATTTGCAATCACGTGCATTTGCCAGTGCAATCCGGATCGAGCCGCGTTTTGCAAGAGATGCAGAGGACGTATTCGCGCGCGGAATATCTGGAAAAGATTGCCATGATTCGCGGTGCCAAGCGGCGGACCGCGATTACTACGGACATCATCGTGGGCTTTCCCGGCGAAACGGATGCGGATTTCGATGAGACGCTCTCGTTGCTGGATGAGGTGAAGTACGACGGAGTGTATTCATTCAAATATTCTCCGCGGCCCAATACGCCGGCTACTTCCATGGCGGACGCGATTCCGGAAGAAGAAAAGACCAGCCGATTGGCTATGCTGCAGGAAAAGCAGCGGGCAATTCAGGCGGAAACACTGCAGAGTCTGGTAAGCGAAGAGTTCGAAGTGCATGTCGACGGCAAATCGAAAAAAGACAATCAGTGGTACGGCCACACGTCCTGCAACCGGGTGCTCAGCGTGACTTCCGCGCAGACAGATTTGCTAGGGAGATATATTCAAGCACGGGTGACAGGCTGCAGCGTGAACAGCCTGCTTGGAGAACATATTTTCTGAATCGAAAATTGCGTGTTGTGTCCGGAATAACCGGATGATAGAAGTTCAGCAGCGGGAGGGCGCGATGGAACTGGAAATGAAAATCCGTGGCCTGATGATGGACCCGGTGACCAACATGCCGATCGTCGTCCTGAAAGACGTACAGGGAAATTCGATCCTGCCGATTTGGGTGGGCGTGTACGAAGCGAATGCGATTGCGCTGGAAATTGAAAAAGTGCAGACGCCTCGGCCCATGACCCATGACCTTCTGAAGAATGTTTTCCTCGGTCTGGATGTTCGCGTGGATAAGATCGTGGTCAGCGAGCTGAAGGACGACACGTTTTACGCGCTGATCTGGGTGGAACGCGAAGGGCAGATGATGACCATCGATTCGCGGCCGAGCGATGCGCTGGCACTGGCTTTGCGCATGGATTGCCCGATATTTGTGGATGAAGGTGTATTGAAAAATTCTAAGGTTTCGAGCGCGTTGACGGAACGCGCGTCGAACGACCAATTGCGCACGTATCTCGAAGGACTGTCGGACGAGGATTTGGGCAGATACAAAATGTAGGGCAGAAGTATCAAGCGAGGCCGCGGTTTCAGGGTGTGGTCTCGAGTGAAAGCAATCGGACTTTTCTCCTCCATACGGCAAGCAGCACGATTCCAATCAAAATGAGCGCCAGGCTGAGGCCGCTCCAAAGGCCCAGCGCACCCCATCCTCGGTTGAAGCACAGCCAGTAGCCAAGCGGCAGCCCGATGACCCAATACGCCGTGAAATGGCAGAGCATTGGAGTGCGGGTGTCGCCTGCGCCACGCAGCGCCCCGGTAGCCACCGACTGAATTCCGTCGAACAACTGAAATGCGGCACCTGCCGCTAAAAGCGCCGCTGTGTTGCGAATGACCACTTCATCGTTAGTGTAAACGCGCGCGATCCAGCGCGGCACCAGCAGCAGAACGATACTGGCGAAAGTCATGAACGCGGCGCCGACGAAGATGGCTGTTCCTCCAGCCGCGCTCGCTCCTTGCGGATCCTTTCGTCCAAGCGCTTGGCCGACCCGAACAGCCGCGGCAGACGAAATCCCGAGCGGCACCATGTAGGTGAACGCAACGGTGTTCAGCGCGATTTGATGCGTGGCAAGAGGAATGGCGCCGAGCTTCGCGATGAGCGTTGTGACTGTTGCGAACACGCCGGTTTCCAGCGTGAACTGGATGGCTGCCGGAATTCCCAATGCGATGAGTTGCTTGATGCGCGCGAGATCGATGTCGATGGGAGTCTTGAGGAGTTCGGTGCGGTGTTTGCGGTCGTACCAGAACAGATAACCGATCAGGACTCCCGCCATGTAAATGCGAGCAATCGCGGTGGACCAGCCGGAGCCCACGGTGCCCATCGCAGGTGCGCCGAGTTTGCCGTAGATCAAAATCCAATTAAAAACAGCGTTGACGATATTAGCCGTGACCAGTGCGAACGCCACAGGGCGAACCATACTCATCGCCTGCAACGACCGACGAACCGCGAAGTACAGCAGAAGCGGGAAGAGTCCCCAGGTGAGCGCGTTGGTGTAGGGAATTGTTTCGGCCACCAGCGCGGGAGCGACATGAATGGAATTCAAAAGGCGAGGCATCAGCCAGATCGGCGCGGAAAGAATTGGCGTGAGCGCGATGCTGAGATAGACGCCGTTGATGAGCGAACGGTGGCAGTCTTCGCGTTTTCCGGCGCCGAACGCTTGCGCAACCAGAGTGTCGAGACCGAGCAGCAGCCCTTCACCGAAAAGCGCCAGGACAATAAAGATGGCGGAACCGAGGCTGACTGCCCCCATCGCGACGGCACTGTTCGGAAGCCGGCCGACCATCATGGTGTCCACGATGGCCATGCTCATCCAGCCGAGTTCGGCGAGGACCAGCGGAAGCGCGAGGTGAATCGTTGGGCGCAATTCCGCGCGCGAAATTTGCAAAAGCGCAGGCATGAGTGTTGCTAGGAGTTTACGGGCGGAGCGCATGCCGAGCAAACGGCGGACGTGGAAGGCTGAAGAAAAGACAGAGAGGATTTGCCACAGAGTCACATAGACAAAGAGCAGGGCTGGCCCTAAAGCAGCGGGCGGAAGCCTCCGACGTGCGTGAGAGGAAAACGGATGATTAGTGGAGTAGTTGAGCGAAGGCGCCGGACTCGATGAGTTCGGAGACGGCGTTGATGTCCGGAGCGAGCTGGCGATCTTCGACGACTTTCGCCGATTTACCGCGCAGGGCGGCATAAGCTTGCTTCGACAACGTTCCGGTCTTGAGCGGAGCAAGCAAATCTATCCCTTGGCAAGCGCACAGCAGTTCAATCGCGACGATGTGCTGAAGATTTTTCAACATGCGCTCGAGCCGGCGCGCACCGCTCATGCCCATCGAAACGTAATCCTCCTGATTGCCGCTGGTGGAAATGGAATCGACGGAATGGGGAGTGGCGAGCGATTTATTTTCGCTGGCGAGCGCGGCGGCGGTAACTTGCGCGATCATGAAACCGGAATTGAGGCCCGGCTCAGGTGTGAGAAATGCCGGTAGCAGGCTGGTGAGCGGATTGGTCATCTGCTCGATGCGGCGCTCCACAATACCGCCGAGAGTTGCGATGGCAATCGCAATTTGATCGGCGGCCATGGCTAACGGCTGTCCGTGAAAATTTCCGCCGCTAATGATGTCGCCTTCTCCTCCCTCTTTCACGAACACCAGTGGATTGTCCGTGGCGCTGTTGAGTTCGACTTGCGTCATTTCGCGCGCTTGCGAAAGGGAATCGCGCACGGCGCCGTGCACCTGCGGAGTGCAGCGGAGACTGTAAGCGTCCTGCACGCGAGTGTCTTTATCGGACGCGCGATGCGATTCGCGGATTTCGCTGCCTTCGTTGAGATGCGCAAGATTGCGGGCAGTCTGCGCGGCGCCGGGATAAGCGCGCGCGTGCATGATGCGCGAGTCGAATGCGCCCGGGCTGCCGCGAAGGGCATCGAGAGAAAGCGCGGCGGCTACATCGGCGGTGTCCGCGAGCGTATCCGCGTGACGCAGCGCCAGGCTGAGAAGCGCCAGCATTCCTTGCGTGCCGTTCAAGAGCGAAAGGCCTTCTTTGGCGTCTAACGCCACGAGAGCAATTTTCGCGCGCTGCAGAGCTTCGCCCCCGGGGAGAATTTGTCCCTGATATTCCGCGCTGCCTTCTCCGATCACTACTTGCGCCAGGTGCGCGAGCGGAGCGAGGTCGCCCGAAGCGCCGACAGACCCTTGCGAGGGAATTAGCGGATGCACGCCGGCGTTGAGCATGTCGCAAAGCGTCTTGACGGTAGATGGTCGGACACCGCTCAGTCCTTTGGCGAGCGCGTTGGCGCGGAGAAGAATAACCGCGCGCGTTTCAGATTTACTTAGCGGCTCCCCGACACCGCAGGCATGGGAGCGCACCAAATTTATCTGCAGCTGGCGGACTTGTTCTGAGGAAATGCGAACGCTGGCCAATTTTCCGAAACCTGTATTGATTCCGTAAGCGGTCTTTCCGGAAGCCACCAGCCGATCAACCACCGCGCGAGACGCGTTCATGCGCTCGGCAGCGGCCGGTGAGAGGGCAACTTTCGCACCATAGAAAGCGACCGCATATAAGTGCGCGAACGTCAGATCGTTTCCGTTGAGTTCGATCGTGTCCATA
This sequence comes from uncultured Acidobacteriota bacterium, assembly GCA_963781385.1. Lineage (GTDB taxonomy): Bacteria > Acidobacteriota > Terriglobia > Acidiferrales > UBA7541 > Acidiferrum. The sequence continues at coordinate 1,262,151 of CAWAFN010000003.1, forward strand.
CGATTCGCCTGGTTGGAAGCGGTCATGCCGGCTGGCTCTGCGCGGAAGATCTTGTGGCCAGAGCCTTGAAACGACTGCGATATTTCTCCGGCAAGAGTTTCGGCTTGCCGTCTTTCCCGCAAATTATGTGAGTGGACCCGCCGGTTGCGAGCAGTTGCTGGTCCGAGTCGCGCAGTAATTCGTAAGAAAATTTCACCACGCGATTTCTGGCCTCGGAGATTCGAGTGCGAACTCGTAGAATTTCGTCATAACGGGCGGGACAGTTATATCGGCAACTGACCTCAGCAACGACGATGTAGCAGTCATCTTCTTTCTCCATCGCTTTATATTCAAATCCGAGCGCGCGCATCAGTTCGACTCTTCCAACTTCAAACCAAATTAAATAATTGGAGTGGTAGACAACTCCCATCTGGTCGGTTTCCGCGTAGCGCACGCGAACCGTGGCATCGTGAAATTCTTGGGCGTGGTCCGGCGTTACTCGCTTTTCGGTCATTCGTCTTTCCATACCGGCTTGCGTTTTTCGAGGAACGAGGCCAATCCCTCTTTGAAGTCCGGCGTGCAGCGAATGCGCGCATTCTCAAGTACCGCGCGTTCAAGGTCAGCATCAAGCGCTGCCGATTCCGCGCAGACCAGCAAACGCTTGGCGCGAGAAAGGCTGCTAGGACTCGCTGCCGAAAGCTGCCCGGCAAATTCGTGAGCCCGCGCTATCAGTTTTTCCGGAGCCACGATTTCCGAAACCAGGCCGAGCTGTTTTGCCTCTTCGGCTGGCAGCAAACGTCCGGTGAGCAGCAGATCTCTGGCGCGCTTGTCACCAATCTGCCGGGTAAGGAAGACGGAAACGATCGCGGGCAAAAAACCGATTTTGACTTCGGTATAGCCGAATTTTGCTTCGGGCGCGGAAATCGTGAAGTCGCACAGTGTTGCGATGCCGCAACCGCCGGCCAACGCGTGTCCGTTGACAGCTGCGATCATGGGACGGGGGAAGCTCCAGACGCGCCGAAACAGTTTTGCCATTCGGCGCGAGTCCTCCTGGTTTTCCTGGGGAGATTGCTGCGCCATGGCTTGTAGAATCTCCAGATCCATACCCGCACAAAAGGTCGCACCGGCTCCAGTCATGATCACCACGCGCACTTTTTTCTTTTCGATTTCGTCGAACGCGGTGAGCAATTCCGAAATCATCGGCGCAGACAGCGCATTGCGCTTTTCCGGCCGATTCAAAGTGATGGTCGCGGTTTCGTCTGCGTAGTCTAATAGGAGCGTGCTGTACATTTTGCCTCCTTTGTGTGGGTTGGGCTCATTTTAGTAATTTGAACGCGGCCGCTTCTAATTTGCAATCGGAGCATGTGCGTATTTCATACGAATTTCGTTAGTCATCGCGAGTATTTTCGTGAGCCGAGTCTCGTCGATGCCGGGATCATCGCCGGCCTTCCTGACTGCCGCGAGAATATCTTCCGTGCGAATATTTCCAACCAGATCGTCGCCCGCAAACGGGCAGCCGCCGAGGCCCGTGAGTGCGCCATCAAAGCGCCGGCATCCGGATTGATACGCGGAAAGCAGCTTGGCCTCCGCATCCTCGGGCCGGCTGTGAAGGTGAACTCCCAACTCGATTCCCGCCACGTGTTGGTTCGCGCGCTTAAAAACTTCCCCCACAATTTCTGGAGTTGCATTTCCTGCCGTGTCGGCCAGCGATACCGTCTGCACGCGAATGTCTTTCAGCCATTCGACTGTTTCTTCGACCAACTCCGGTCCCCACGGCTCATCGTAAGGATTGCCGAAAGCCATCGAAATATAAATCACCAGGCCACGCCCCGCCGCTTTCGTTTCCTTCTTGAGCGTTTCCACCAGCACGCGCGATTCGCCACGCGTCATATTCGCATTCGACCGGCGGAAATAAGCCGAAATCGAATACGGATAGCCAATGGTGGCCACGCCTGGCGTCGCCAGCGCGCGTTCCAGTCCCTTTTCATTCACAACAATGCCGATGATTTCCGGGCGCTCGAAATTGTCAGGAAGGGAATCGTTGAAAATCGACATAACCTCTTCGCTGTCGGCCATTTGCTTCACGTGTTTCGGCGACACGAAGCTCACCGCGTCAATGTGCTTGAAACCTGCGAGCGCTAGCTCTTTCAAGTACTCAGCTTTGTAGGCAGCAGGAATCATTTCGCCGAGCCCTTGCCAGGCGTCACGCGGACATTCGATCAATTTAACGGATTCGGGCATCGGCTCTCTGGTTTCTCCACGCGAGGAAATCAGCAATTACCATACCAGCTGCAAGCTCTAACGCTACTATTGAGGCCCATGTTGCAATTGCATAGCGAATCGGCAACCGTCCCTCGAGAATCATCGGATTTGCCGCTTGACGGATTTGCTGGTCTTTCCTACTAACGAACGCCGACCAACCAACTGCGGCGGTTGACCAGAGCAGGCCGCGAATTCGCATCAGGTTTGTAGTACTCCCGTCCTAAATTCTTTGATTTCCGAATTCAACGCAGCGGCTTCCAGTGCCCAAATCAGCGCGTCGCGCGTTTGCCCGGGATCAATGATCGCATCCACCCATAGGCGTGCGGCTGCGTAGCGCGGATCCGCCTGGTGTTCATAGGTCGCGCGCGTGGTTTCGAACAGTTCTCTTTTGGCTTGCTCGTCCACTTTCTTGCCTTCGCGCTCAAGTTGCTTCAATTTGATTTCCACCAGCGTTCCTGCAGCCGCGTCTCCGCCCATGACCGCATAGCGCGCTGAAGGCCACGCAAAAATAAATCGCGGGTCGTACGCCTTGCCGCACATCGCGTAGTGGCCCGCGCCAAAACTCCCTCCACAAATCACGGAAATTTTCGGCACCACGGAATTCGAAACAGCATTCACCATCTTCGCGCCTGCGCGAATGATGCCGCTCCACTCCGCGTCTTTGCCGACCATGAAGCCGTTCACGTCGTGCAAAAACAGCAGTGGAATCCGGTTCTGATTGCAGTCCAGAATGAAGCGGGCCGCTTTTTCCGCGGATTCGGTGTAAATAACGCCGCCAAACTCCACACGCTTCTGGTCCGAGCCGGGCGCTGTTGTCTGCACGTGCTTTTTCTGGTTCGCGACGATACCGACGGCCCATCCACCGATTCGCGCGTAGCCGCAAAGCAGCGTTTCGCCGTACTCGGCGCGATATTCCTCGAACTCGCTGCCGTCCACAACACGCGCAAGGATGTCCCGCATGTCGTATTGCTTCGCAGCGTCACGCGAATGGATTCCGTAAATTTCATCAGCAGGAAAGAGCGGCTCGCGAGGAGCCACACGGCTGAAGATCGGCGCATTCGGCGCACCGATTTTATCGACCAGCGCGCGAATCCGCCTGAGACAGGCATGGTCGTCCGCTTCGCGGAAATCGACTGTTCCGCTAATCTGCGCGTGCATTTTTGCGCCGCCAAGTTCTTCCGCGGAAGTTTTTTGCCCGATTGCCGCCTGCACCAGCGCCGGCCCTGCAAGAAAAAGCCCGGAACCTTCGGTCATCAGAATGTGGTCGCACATCACCGGCAAATACGCTCCGCCAGCGACGCACATGCCCATGATCGCAGTGATTTGCGAAATGCCCATGGCAGACATGACCGCGTTATTCCGAAAAACTCGCCCGAAGTCGTCCGTATCGGGAAAAACATCTTCCTGCAGCGGCAGAAAAACTCCCGCTGAGTCCACCAGATAGATTGTCGGAATTTTGTTTTCGATGGCGATATTCTGCGCGCGAATCACTTTTTTCGCGGTCATCGGAAAAAAAGCGCCAGCCTTGACCGTGGCGTCGTTCGCGATAATCATGAACAAACGGCCGCAAACCCGCGCCAATCCGGTGACTGCGCCGGCGCTTGGCGCGCCGCCCCATTCCTCGTACATTTCGAACGCCGCGAAGGACGCCAGTTCAAAGAATTGCGATCCCGGGTCGATCAGCTTTGCGATTCGCTCGCGCGCCGTCAGCCGGCCCTTTTTGTGTTGCGCTTCAATCGCTTTCGCACCACCACCCTGGCGAATTTGCTCTTCCTGATTCTTGATTTCGGTGAGCAGCTCGATGATTCGTCGGGAATTCTTGTCAAAGTCGGGCGAATTGCGATTTATGGATGATTTCAGGGTCGAAGCGGACACGCAGGTCCTCGCAGAGAATCGACAACAGTTGTTGAGTATAAGGCTTTCGCGGAAATTCTGCGACGTTGCCGGCGCCGAACTGCCATTCGTTCGAAGGAGCCGTTCGCGGTACACTCGCTGCGCCTTATGCAGCCGGTCTTGCTGAACACCGAACTTGCGCGGCGAATTGAACACGCCGAAGCGCGCGCCGGAGCCGCGGCGGCGGAGGGTCTGGCTCTCGCGCGACCCGCCTCGGGATCCGCCGTGCAGCGAATCGCTGGCGGCTACGCGATCTACGGCAGCGCGGGTTCGCCGATTACGCAAGCGGTCGGCATTGGCCTCGAAGGCCCAGTTTCGGAAGAAGAGTTTTCGCGGCTGGAACGGTTTTATCGGGAAAAAGACGAACCAGTTCGCGCCGAAGTCTGTCCACTTGCTGATCCATCGCTGTTTCAGCACTTCGGAACTCGTGGATATCGTGTCACTGAATTTTCAAATGTGATGGTGCTGCCGCTGCCGGCGAAGTTGGAACTCACGGCGGGTACTGTTGATATTTCGGTACGTCGCGTAGCGACTGACGAACTCCATCTGTGGAACCTGACTGTCGCCCAAGGCTTTGCGGAGCATTTTCCCGTAAGCCCGGAAATCCTCGAAATCATGAAAGTGTTCGCGCAAGCCGACGGTATCGAATGCTACTTGGCGAAAATCGACGGCCAGCCGGCTGGCGGCGGCACCTTGGCAATTCGCGACGGGGTCGCTGGGCTGTTTGGAGCCAGCACGCTTCCCGCATTTCGCAATCGCGGCGTGCAGGCGGCCGTATTGCAGGCGCGTCTGAAGCGGGCTGTCGAAGCCGGCTGCGATATCGCGGCTTGCCTGGCGCAACCAGGCAGCAGTTCGCAACGGAATATCGTCAGGCGAGGATTCCAGGTGCTGTACACGCGAGTGAAATTCGAAAAGCCGTAAGCCGGAAATGTAAGTGCGCTACGCCGCTGGATATCTTTTCTGAATAAAATCGACGATGTCCATCGTGGAAGTGCCCGGAAGAAAAATTTCGGCGATGCCAGATTGTTTCAGTGCGGCGATGTCCGCTTCCGGGATGATGCCGCCAACCACCACCGTGACATCGTCCATCCCTTTCTCGCGAAGCAGTTTCATAAGCTGCGGACAAAGCGTGTTGTGCGCTCCAGAAAGAATCGACAGGCCGATGACGTCCACGTCCTCTTGCACCGCGGCGGATGCAATCATCTCCGGTGTCTGCCGCAAGCCCGTATAAATCACTTCCATCCCGGCATCGCGCAGCGCGCGAGCAATCACTTTTGCGCCGCGGTCATGGCCATCAAGCCCGGGCTTGGCAATCAACACTCGAATTCTTTTCGTGGGCATAGTTCTGCTGGATCCTCTGAACGTCAGACTTCAGCTAAGTGATGGCTACTTCTTCGTAAGTGCCAAACGTGTCGCGCATGGCGTCGCAGATTTCTCCGAGCGTGGCATAGGCCTTCACGGCTGCGTAAATCGAGGGCATCAGGTTTTCCGTACCCTTCGTGGCCTTACGCAGCGCCGTCAGCGTGCGGTTCACTTCGGCTTGCGACCGTTCCGCACGCAATTTATTCAGCCGAGCAGTCTGGCGGTGCGCAACGGTCTCATCGATCTGCAAGATCTCGAGCGGCTTTTCGTCCGACACAAAATCATTCACGCCGACCATGATTTTCTGCTTTTTATCCAGTTCCAACTGGTAGCGATACGACGCTTCCGCGATCTCCCGTTGCGGAAATCCGCGATCGATGGCCGCGACCATTCCGCCCATGGCGTCGATCTTGCGAATGTAGTCCCACGCTCCCGCCTCAACTTCGTTGGTGAGAGTTTCTACGAAATACGATCCACCCAGCGGGTCGACGGTGCTGGTCACGCCAGTTTCGTGCGCGATGATTTGCTGTGTGCGCAAGGCAATGGTTGCGGCAAATTCCGTCGGTAATGCCCAGGCTTCATCGAGCGAATTCGTATGCAGCGATTGTGTTCCGCCCAATACCGCCGACAATGCCTGCAGCGCCGTCCGAACCACATTGTTGTACGGCTGCTGCGCAGTCAGCGAACAGCCCGCCGTTTGCGTATGGAAGCGCAGCGCCCAAGTGCGCTGATTCTTTGAACCGTAGCGCTCTACCATCGCTTTGTGCCAAATGCGCCGTGCCGCGCGGTACTTGGCAATTTCTTCAAAGAAATCGCTGTGCGCGTTGAAAAAGAACGAAAGCTGTGGCCCGAACGCATCGAGATTCATTCCGCGGCGCAGCGCGTATTCCACGTATTCCAGGCCATCACGCAAAGTAAACGCCAGCTCTTGAATGGCGGTCGATCCTGCTTCGCGAATGTGATAGCCGCTGATCGAAATTGGATTGAACTTGGGAGTTTCTTTTGCCGCAAATTCGAAAGTATCAATCACCAGCCGCATCGACGGCTCAGGCGGGTAGATGTATTCCTTTTGCGCAATGTATTCCTTCAGGATGTCGTTTTGCAGTGTGCCGGAAATCTTCTTCCAATCCGCGCCCTGCTTTTCCGCGACCGCCAGGTACATCGCCCAGATCACCGCCGCGGGCGAGTTGATGGTCATCGACGTGGTGACGTTGGCCAGCGGAATCTGATCGAACAAGACTTCCATGTCGGCCAGCGAACTGATGGCAACGCCGCATTTGCCAACTTCGCCCTCGGAGAGCGCGTGGTCGGAGTCGTAACCCATCAGCGTCGGCAAATCGAACGCGGTCGAAAGGCCGGTCTGACCCTGCGAAAGCAAATAACGGAAGCGTTGATTGGTATCTTCGGCGGCACCGAAACCGGCAAACTGCCGCATCGTCCACAACCGCCCGCGATGCATGGTGGAATGAATTCCGCGGGTGAAGGGCGGTTCGCCAGGAAACCCAAGTTGCTTCGATGAATCCCAGCCTGCCAAATCGGCTTCTCCGTACAGGCGGCGAATCGGATGAGCGGAAATCGTCGTGAATTCTGCCTGCCGTTCAGGGCTTTTCGCGAGCGTCGGCGCCAGGGTATGTTCCTGCCAGGCTTTTTCGTCTGCAGATGGCTTGCGCGAGGTCGATGGTTTTTCGGTAACGGGAAGCGTTGTGGTTGCCTTGTTTGACCCGCTCATGCAAAGGGCTCCGGCAGTCGGCATTTGGCAAAAGAATGCGTGCGATAACCATTTCTAATGCCAATTTCTAATGCTAGATGAAAGGGAAGTCTTCGGCAACGGCGGCCATTCCGGCCCGTGCCTTCGCAGCAGACAATATGGCTGAGTACTGGCTGACTTTAGAAACGCCAAGGGCCGACAAGATTTCTCTTGCCGGCCCGTTCGGCATATCGTCAATTTTAGTTGGTTACTTTTGGCCCGAGGTTGTCGCGGGACCAGTCGAAGGAGCCGCGTTCGGGTTTGAAGACTCGAGCTTCTTGAATAGCGCTTCAGTGCCGACGACCTTGCCGTTGATGGTGCCTGGGATCAGGGTGTCTTGCTGGACGTCGCCGGTTTTGGCGTCGGCAATCGTTACGCGATTGACTTCCAGAGTACGCCCGATGGCGCGTTCGTAGTTGGCTTTCGCTTCCACTAGATCGGCCAAGGCACGAAGTTCCGTGCCTTGTGCGGTAATCAAGTCGCGCTGGGTCAGAATTACGTTGTAAACGGTCGAAGCGCCAAGCTGGTATTTCTTCTGTTCGGCGTCAAAAGTCTGCTGCTGCAGTTCGCGCGCTTTGCCTGCTGCTTCCACCCGGGCGCGGTCCTGAACCAACGCAATGTAAGTGTTGCGCACGTCGAGCAGCGCCGCGTTCTTCAGTTGCTGCATGACGGCCAGCTGTTGCCGTTGCGTGAGTATGGACCGCTGGTTGTCAGCCTGGGCCGATCGATTGCGCAGCGGTATCTGCACATTGAGGTAAACCGCGTAGTCAGGGAACTCATTGTGGAAAATCTGGCTCTGCGTGGTCCCAAATCCATCTTTCTGCGTCCCGACCACCGGACTGGTAACGGTTGGTACGAACACGGGAACCGGATTTCCCGCCGCGTCCGTCACTAAGATTGGCACGCCGTTGCCGTCAACTACTTGTCCGCCGGCAGTCGTAACGGGCGCGCCGAGGATCGAAGAATTACCGGACAGGCCTTGCGTGCCATAGCGCCCATTCGCCGTGGCGATTGGCAGCAAAGCGTTGCGAGTAGCTTTCACATCGATGTCGGCGTTCTTGATGTTATAAAACTGCTGCTGCAAGTCAGGCCGCTTGGCATAGGCTTCGCGCAGAGCGTCTTCAAACGTTGGCGCTTCGATAGCTTCGGGCGATGACGGTTTGTCGGTCGGAATAATCTGAACGTTTACAAAGTTGGCGGCCAGCGGGTCTTTCGATACCGCGTTCTTCAGGTTTTGCTCCTGCTGAAGCTGCGCCGTCTTCGCCACGATCAGGTTCTGCCGGTCGGTGGCCAACTCTGATTCGGCGCGGGTCACGTCAAGTGGTGCCATGGTGCCGATTTCCAGCTGTTTCTTGTTGTCGTTATAGAGTTTTTCCGCCACGGTCACGGCCTGTTGCTGCACTTCCACGTTCTGCCGGGCGTACACCAATTCCCAATAAGTGTTGATGGTATTGGTGACGGTGGTGATTGCTTGCTGGGCGAAGAACAGATCAGCAATCTTCCGGTTGTTCTTCGAAATCATGATGTTACGGCGGTTGGCTTCGAGTCCGAAACCGTTTAGCAATTGTTGCGAGATCGTCACATAGAGGGACGATTGCACCGCCGGATTGAATGAGTTAAAGGCCGCGCTCGACGAACTGCGGGTATTGTCCCATGTCAAGCTTACGGTCGTGCCGGTTGTAAATCCCTGCGAAATGCCGAAATTGTACTGTGCAGTGTGGTTGCTCAGGGCGGTAACGGGAGCAGCTCCCGTTCCCGCGATTAGTGGGTTGTTCACGGGAATCGTCTGGCTGTCATACAAAATCGTTGAAGTGACCGTGGGGTCCAGATTCAGGAAGGGAATGTTCGCTTGAGAATTGGGGATAGAGGCTCCGGCAGTGCCAAACCCGAATCCGCCGGCTTCGGATTTCAGAATATCCGTATCGGCAAACCAGGGATTGTAGCGAGCCACCGCGATATCCATGTTGTTCGCCAAACCCAACTCCACCGCGTCCTGCAGCGTCAGCTCCAGCTTGCCGTCGTGAATCATCTGCTCGATCTTTGGCGTGTTGGTAATGGCCGGAGTCGGAACAGAAATCGGCTTGTACGGCGCGATCAAGTTCGGAAAGCCGCTGGGCGCTTTCTGGTAGGAATACTTGGAGCTTTCGAGCGAAATTGTCGGAGCCGGACTATTAGCCGGCTTCGGTTCCCCGGCTGGCGCTTGCGGCGCGGGTGCGTCCTGCGCGTATGCCGGGCTGAGAGTTCCCACAGCGAGCACTCCGGTCAGCAGGGTAGCCGTCAACGTTCGTGCAAACTGCTTCATCATGTGTGCTTATCCCCTCAAGTGAATGTCCCGTGGGACTTAAAATTCTGATTCTGAATGTGTTGCTATATTTAGAACGCTAACAGCCTGCTATTTGTTTCACAGTATTTCGCCAGAGAAGGGTCTTCGCTGGCCCCAAGAAACGATTGCGTGCACCATTTCGCGGAAGAGTGAGTTTAACAGCAGCCCCGCTTCCTTGACAACGCGTGCGAGCAGCCACTAAGCTCCTGACATTTCGACGTTTATGGAGTTTAATCGGTTAGCTCTCACATGCCCTCGCGCGATGAATTGCTGAAGATATTTGAAGCCGCCGGCGCCATCCGCCGCGGACATTTTGAGCTTTCCAGCGGCCTCCATAGCGCGATGTACGTTCAGTGCGCGTTGGTGTTGCAATATCCTCGTTTCGCTGAATCGCTTGGCAAGGCACTGGCCGATCTTTTCGCCGATTCTGGCGTGGAAGCAGTCGTCTCTCCCGCCATCGGGGGACTCATCGCCGGTCAGGAAGTTGCCCGGGCGTTGCCGCAGGCTCCTAACGCCACCGTCACGGCCGGTGGAGTTCCCGCTATGTTCGTGGAACGCGACGCGGCGGGAAAGATGACCATGCGCCGCGGATTCTCACTCCAGCCAGGCCAGAAAGTCCTGGTCATTGAAGATGTGTGGACCACGGGCGGCTCGACAATCGAAGCCATCCGAGTGGTACAAGAATCCGGCGGAACGGTAGTCGCGACTGGCTCCTTGATCGATCGCAGCGGGGGAACCATCCAATTTCCAGTTCCGTCGAAGTCCCTGCTGAGTCTTCCCATCGAAAGCTATAAGTCGGGAGAATGCCCGCTGTGCAAGGAAGGCTCGAAAGCGGTCAAGCCCGGTAGCCGCTTTGTTCGTTCAGCTTGATAATTTCCTGGCCCGCACTGCATGCGCTACATAAAACTTACGATTGCTTACGACGGCACCGACTTTCACGGCTGGCAGATGCAAAGTAACAAGCCGACCATCCAGGGAGAAATCACTTCCGTCTTGCGCCGATTGACTCAGGAAAACATCGCGATGCACGCCGCCGGCCGTACCGACGCTGGTGTCCATGCTCTCGGCCAAATCGGTAGTTTCAAAACGCAATCTGGACTTTCTCCCCAGGAGTTTCAGCGCGCGCTGAACGCAATCCTTCCTCCCACGATTCGCATCGTCGCAGCCGAAGAAACCGGACCAAATTTCAGCGCTCGCTGGTCGGCTCTCTCAAAAATTTACTGCTACCGCTTGTATCGCGGCAAAGTGGTGCCGCCTTCTGAATGGCGCTACGTCCTGCACTATCCATTCCCGCTGGACGAAGACAAAATGCGCGACGCCGCTGCCCGCTACGTCGGCAGTCACGATTTTGCTTCCTTCGCCGCTTCCACCGGCTCCGAAGACGACGACAAAGAGCGCTCTACCATCCGCGATATTTACTCGACGGAACTACTCCGCTCTGCCAACAACGACGAACTGGTCTTCACCGTCCGCGGTCGCTCATTTCTACGCTACATGGTTCGCAAAATGGTGGGAACTCTTCTCGACGTAGGCCGTGGACGCCTCGCGCCGGCAGACATCGATCGCTTGTACGAACTGAAAGATCGCTCGAAGTCCGGACCGACCGTCCCGCCCGAAGGCCTCTGCATGGTTTCCGTGCAACTCGAAGAGTCCTACCGCATCGGCGATCCACCCAAGTCCTGATTCGAGCGCCGCACTCGAAACTACTTCTTTGCCGCTTGAAATTCGAACTCCAAAGAAAATGGATGTGCCAAGTAATCGCTCTTCCATGCAGGGTTCATCCGGTCCAGCAACAATCCCTCCGTGGCTCCAAGCGAATACACGACAGTCCGCTTCCACTGCGCCAGATCGGCTCGCTTCAGCTCATGCAAAGTGTCAGCCTCGGCACTCATCGAATACTTCGAAAATGGCGTGTAGTCCGGAAGCTTTGCAAACTCCGCCGTCGGTTGATAATGCTCCGCAGCCTCAGCCACTTTGATCTGTGTGTACCGTGCGATGCCTTCTTGCCACAATTGAAGGTTGAAGTATTTCCGTTCGTCCGGAGCCAAACTCGCAAAAAATTGAGCGCGCCGTTTCGCATACTGCTTCGAAAGCGCCGCAAATTTGGATTCGTCTTTTTCATTCACCGCCAGCAACAGTGAATCGCGCAGCTTCGCAAAGGCCTGCGCCACTTCCGGCTGCTCATAAGGAAACGGAAAATTCAGCATCCACATCCCGGATTTGTCTCCGCGACTCAATCCCAAATCTTCCACCGCCTGAAAATATCCTGACTGCGCGTTCTGCAACTGATGAAAGTGCTCGTGCATCAGCGTAATCAGCCAAGGCGTGCTGGTTTTGTCGGTCGTATTTTTCGGCTCTCCAATCACGATCACCGACGGCGGACCAAACGCCGGAAACGTCGCCAAGAGGTTGGCGGGGAACTGGCGAGCCCGCGTGTAAAATCCTTCGCCCACCTTCGTGAATCCTGCAGGCGGTTGCGGATGGTGGGTCAGAAACTCCCGATCCGTAGTCACCAAGAGCACCGGTGCCGGCACTTTGTCCCAACCCGGCCAGATCTTATTCTGGACTTGCTCTGCCAGTCGGTAAAACTCATGCACACGAACTGCATCGTCCGCTGAAATTTCCTGCGGCGAAGCCTGCGCCGAGGTCCCGCACGCAAATATAAGCAGTATCGGAAGAATTTCTTTCATTGCCAAGCGTCGCTTCTACGTCGCCGTTGTTCCGGTTACAATCCATTCATCCGTTGCCGTCGCCAAGGAGGTTCCGTGTCGGGAAACGAATGGATTTACGATTGGAACCTCGCTTCCGCTCCTCTCGTTCCGCCCGGCACCAGAATTCTCCTCAACGACGAGACGTTGCGCGACGGCTTGCAAAATCCCTCCGTTCACGACCCGAGCATCGGCGAAAAAATTAAGATTCTCCACCTGATGGAAGCGCTCGGACTCGACTCCGTAAATATCGGTCTTCCCGGCGCCGGACCTCGCGCGGTCGAGCACGCCGAAGCCCTGGCCCGCGAAATTGCCAGCAATCGCATGAAGATTCGGCCGAATTGCGCCGCGCGCACCCACGAAAACGATATTCGCCCGATCGCCGAGATCTCACAAAAAGTCGGCATCGCCATCGAAGCCGCCACTTTCCTCGGAACCAGTCCGATCCGCCGCCTGGTCGAAGACTGGACTGTCGATCATCTCGAACGTACCACCGAAACCGCCGTGAAGTTTGCTGTTGGCCACAACCTGCCCTCGATGTACGTCACCGAAGACACCATCCGCACCGATCCAGAAACCGTCAAGCGCCTCTACTCCACCGCGATTCGCAGCGGAGCGCGCGCCATCGTCCTGTGCGACACCGTCGGGCATGCTACTCCGCAAGGCGCTTACAATCTCGTAAAATTTGCCTTCGATGAAATCGTCATACCCTCCGGCGAAAATATTCGCGTTGACTGGCACGGTCACAACGATCGTGGCCTCGCGATAGCCAACTCGCTCTGGGCCATCGCCGCAGGCGCTCACCAGATTCACGGTGCCGCAAACTCCCTCGGCGAGCGGGTCGGTAACACCGCGATGGAGCTAATGCTCGTGAACCTGCATCTGATGGGCCTGATTGACCGCGACCTCTCTCGGCTCAAGGAATATTGCGAAACCGTCGCCGCGGCAACTCACACTACCATTCCCGTCAACTATCCGGTGTTCGGCAAGGATGCATTTCGCACCGCGACCGGCGTACACGCCGCCGCGATCGTCAAAGCATTTCACAAAGGCGACGCCGACTTGGCCAACGTCGTTTACAGCGGCGTGCCCGCGCAATATTTTGGACTTGAGCAAATCATCGAAATCGGCCCGATGAGCGGCAAATCCAACGTCCAGTTCTGGCTCGAGCGCCACAAAATTCCTGCTGACGACGCACTCGTATCGCGCCTACTCGACGCCGCCAAACAATCCGCGCGTGTCCTCACCGATGACGAACTGCACGCCCTATGCGCCGGAGTCGCGCCGCGTTGAACCTTCGCCAGGAATCTCCACTGAAATGGCTGATGGTTTCGGTTATTCTGCTGAGCATGCCGATCCGACCCGTCGCACATTTTCCTTCGTCGAATTCTCCAGCGAACCGGGGCGTTGCGTTCGCTCAGCTACCGCAAAATCCCCAGGTTCGTGCAGCGCTCGATTGGTTCGGCGCGCATCGCTCCTGGATCGACGACGAACAAGCGCGCCTCACCGAAATCCCCGCGCCGCCGTTTCAGGAAGCCGACCGCGCCGCCGCCGTAAAAGTTTTGCTGTCCGCTGTCGGCCTCGATGTCTCTACCGACAAAGCCGGCAACGTCATCGGACTTCGCCGCGGCGCCACGGACAAAGAGCTAGTCATGGTGTCCGCCCATCTCGACACCGTTTTTCCCGCAGGCACCGATGTGAAAGTTCATCGCGAAAAAAATCGTATGCTCGCTCCCGGCATTTCCGATAACGGTGCTGGCCTGGCCGCGCTGGTCGCCGTCGCGCGCGCCATTCACGAAGCGCGCATTCAGCCCCAGCGTTCCATTCTTTTTGTCGCCAACGTCGGCGAAGAGGGCGAAGGCAATCTTCGCGGCATGCGCGCTCTGGTCGATGCTTACCGTGACCGCCTAAAAGCCGTCCTCGTACTCGATGGCTCCAGCATCGACCACGTCACCACCAAAGCTCTCGCTTCCCGCCGCGTAGAAGTCATCATCACCGGCCCCGGCGGACACAGTTGGTCCGACTTCGGTATTCCCAATCCCATCAACGCGCTGGTTCGCAGTTCCGTTCGCTTCATCAACACCCGCGTGCCACAAACTCCTCGCACCACCTACAATCTCGGGCAAATTGAAGGCGGCACTTCCGTCAACTCCATTCCGCACGAAGCGCGCCTCAAAGTAGACATGCGCTCAGAAAGCGAAGACGAGCTGATTCGCCTCGATACCGCTCTGCGCGAATGCGTCATTGCCGGAATTCGCGATGAGCTGGAAGCCGCGCGCGACCGCTCCAAAGGCAAGCTCGACTGGAAACTGGAAATGCTCGGCAGCCGTCCGGGCGGAGAACTGGCCGCAAACTCCCCGCTGCTCGCGGCTCTGCGTAGCGCCGATGAATTTGTCCAAAATCAGTCGCGCATCGAGCGCGCTTCCACCGACGCCAATATCCCGCTTTCGATTGGAATCGACGCCATTTCCATCGGTGCCGGCGGGAATGGTGGCGGCGCGCATTCGCTGCAAGAATGGTACGAATCCGATGGCCGCGAACTCGGTTTGCAACGCGGACTTCTTACCTTGCTCGGTGCTTCAGGAATCGTAGAGGAGAAATCTCGATGAGCTTTTCGCGCGGCGCCTTGGCCGGCTCAGTCGTTTTGCTCGGAGCCGCGATTTCCTTCGGCACGTTCAGCGCCAGACGTACGGTGATCGCTCCTCAAACTGCCCCCGCTGCAACTACCCTCACGCTTTATCGCAATGGCCACATCTACACCAACGATTCTTCCTCGCCCTGGGCCGAAGCAATCCTCGTACGCGGCGAACAGATTCTTGCCGTTGGCGATGACGACGAAGTTTCCGCGCTGGCTGACAAAGGTGCCACCATCGTCGACCTCGAAAAGCATTTCGTCATGCCCGGTTTCAACGACGCTCACGTTCACATCGGCGGCGCCGGCGAAGATTGGCTCGCGGTTCGCCTTAACGGCGTGCAAAACGTACCGGAATTGCAAAAGCGTCTCGCTGCAGCGGTCGCGGAACATAAAGAAGGGGATTGGATCACCGGCAGTGGCTGGGATCACACCTTTTGGCCCGAGAAAAAATTTCCCAATCGCCAGCAGCTCGACGCCGTCTCGCCCAAAAATCCCGTCATCTTCGGCCACATTTCAGGGCACGTTGCCGTTGCCAACTCACTCGCCCTGCAACTGGCGGGAATCACCGCGGCCACCGCCAATCCTGCTGGCGGTGAAATCGAAAAAGATGCAAAAGGCGAGCCGACCGGGATGCTCAAGGAAGATTCGGCCATGCATCTTGTTTACTCGAAAATTCCGCCTGCCAGCATGGAACAACGCCAGAAGGGGATTGAACTGGCGCTCGCCGATCTCGCCAAATTCGGAGTCACTTCCGCGCAGGACAATTCCGCATGGGAAGACTTTCTGACCTATCGAGCGCTGAAGAATGACGGCAAACTCACCGTGCGCATCACCGAATGGCTTCCGTTCCCGGCTCCCCTTGAAAAACTCGAACAGATGCGCCGCGACGGTGGCACCACCGATCCCTGGCTGCGCACCGGCGCGCTGAAAATGGTCACCGACGGTGCGCTCGGCTCGCGTACCGCCGCCATGCTCGCTCCTTACTCAGACGACCCGGCAACCAGCGGCATCCTGACCATGCCCGCCGAAAAGCTGAAAGCCCTCGCCATCGAACGCGACAAAGTCGGTTTCCAACTGAACTTCCACGCCATCGGTGACTTCGCCAATCGCGTTTCGCTCGATGCATTCGAAGCAGCTGCAAAAGTGAACGGCCCGCGCGATCGCCGCGACCGTATCGAACACGCGCAAGTCGTCGCTCCCGCCGATTTCCCGCGCTTCGCAAAACTCCAGGTGATCGCTTCCATGCAACCCTCGCATGAAACGTCCGACATGCGCTGGGCCGAACAACGAGTCGGACCGGAGCGCGCCAAAGGCGCTTACGCTTGGGCCACCATGCAGAAATTTGGCATCCGTCTCGCCTTCGGCACCGACTACGATGTAGAACCCATCAGCCCGTTTCGCGGGCTCTACGCCTGCGTCACGCGCGAACTCCCCGAAGGCGGCCCGCAAGGCGGCTGGCAGCCACAGGAAAAAATCTCGCTCGACGATTGCATCCGCGCCTACACCAGCGGCTCTGCCTACGGTGAATTTATGGAGGGGAAGAAGGGCGAGCTGAAAGCGGGTGAGTTTGCCGACTTCATCGTTCTTTCCAGCGACCTCACCAAAGCCCAGCCGCGCGAATATGTAAACAGCAAAGTTCTTCGCACCGTAGTAGGCGGCCGCATCGTTTACACCGCAAACTGACGCCACCTTAGAATTCTTCCCGCGGTTCACTGGTATGCTTGCGGCACCGTGCAGGCCAATCTTTCCATCGAAGCCCGCCCCACCCGGTTTCGCGCCGAGCTTGCTCTGGCTTTCTGCACATTGCTCTGGGGCTCGACCTTCGTTGTCGTCAAAAATTCTCTCGATCACGCCTCGGTCTTCGTCTTTCTCGCCCTGCGCTTCACTCTCGCCGGAATCTGTATGGCCGCTTTTCGCCCGCAAGTATTTCTTGTTTTGCAACGCGAAGAAATTTTCGCCGGAATCCGCCTCGGCTTTTTCATGTTCTGCGGATACGCTTTCCAGACAGCTGGCCTTCGCTACACCTCGGCCTCCAATTCCGGTTTCATCACAGGCTCCAGCGTCGTCCTCGTTCCGTTGATCCTCGCGCTGTTTTGGGGCAAGCGCGTCACCTGGTGGGTTTACGCCGGCACCATTGCCGCTGCGGCGGGATTGTACTTCCTCACTGTTCCCGTCACTGGGGTTGCTCATCTGAATCGCGGCGACGTGCTGACCTTCTTTGCCGCCATGTCTTACGCCGTGCACATCATCCTGGTCGGCGAATACGCCCGTGAACATTCCGCCGCCGCGCTCAGCGTGCTGCAGGTACTTGCGTGCGCGGCATTGGCCTGGCTCACAGCATTTGCCGCCCATGCCATTCGTTGGCAACCCATGCGCATGGAGTCCACCGCTCAATTGTGGATTGGAGTCGCGGTTTGCGCTGTTTTCGCCACTGCACTCGCCTTCTCCCTGCAGCTTTGGGCGCAGCAATACACGTCGCCGAGCCACGCCGCAATCCTGTTCACTCTCGAACCGGTGTTCGCCGTGATTACTTCCTACTTTGTGTTGGGTGAACGCCTCGGATGGCGCTCGATCGGCGGTGCAGCGCTAGTCCTTGCCGGAATTCTCGCCGCCGAATTACTCGGCCCGCCCGCCGCCCCTGAATCTCCAGATCCGCAAGGGGAATGATCCTGAAAGTAACTGACGGTGCTTGATCGTGGCGGTGATAGATCATGACTTCGATCTGTGGGTTCGAAGCGATTCTCTCGATCGCACTGAATGGGCTCGCTACAGGAGAGGAACTATGGTTCCTCTTCCTGCAAGCGTTCATGCCAGCGCCGCCGATCGATCTGACGCACCTCGCCGTGAACTGTTTTCTTATGAAAATTATTCCGAACAATTAGGAGTAGTTCTTTACGTCTACCGGCGCATACATAGTCGCGGTCGCCGCGTGCGCTTTTTCGTAAGCATCAATCGAATCAACGTGTTCGAGCGACGATCCGATGTCGTCGAGCCCCTTCAGCAGCACTTCTTTTCGCGAAGGAGCAATTTCGAACGAAACTCTGAAACCCTTGTCGTCAGTAACGGTTTGGTTCGGCAAATCAACTGCCAGCGTGTAGGAACGATCCGCTTCCGCGCGTTTGAAAAGTTCATCCACATCGGAATCTTTCAGAATCGCCGGAAGAATTCCGTTCTTGAAACAATTGTTGTAGAAAATGTCGGCGTAGCTCGGCGCAAGAATTACGCGGAAACCGTAGTCGCCGATCGCCCATGGCGCGTGTTCGCGCGAAGAGCCGCAACCGAAATTCGCGCGCGTCAACAACACCGACGCGCCTTTGTATTCCGGCCAATTCAAAATGAATTCCGGATTGGGTTCTTCCGTTGGCAACTTGTAGCGCCAGTCGTAGAAAAGAATGCGCCCAAATCCTTCGCGCGTCAGTGCCTTCAAAAATTGTTTCGGCACCATCTGATCGGTGTCCACATTTACCCGATCAAAAGGAAGGACCAGTCCGCTATGCGTAATAAATGGTTTCATTTTTGCGAGATCTCCTCTGCATTCCGCATTCGCCGCACCCAGCGCGACTCCCGAAATCCCAAGACGCATAAAGAGGATGCTAACCCGATTTCGACCCCTAAAACCCACTTCGGGATTCGAAATGAATAAATGGAATCTACCACGCTATTGAAGCCATTCATGAGCAACAAGGAACCCAGGAATGCCCAGCGTCCACCCTAAAGTTGCTCCATTCGGATCCGCCTTCACTCCACGCTGGAGACGTCGAATTCGCGCACATCGACAAAGTGGCCGGCGATCGCGGCGGCAGCGGCCATCACTGGACTAACCAGATGCGTGCGGCTGTCGCGTCCCTGCCGTCCTTCAAAGTTGCGATTGGAAGTGCTGGCGCTGCGTTCCCGCGGCGGCAGAACGTCCGCGTTCATCCCGATGCACATACTGCAGCCGGCGTCGCGCCATTCAAATCCGGCGTCGGAAAATATCTTGTCGAGTCCTTCTTTTTCCGCCGCTGCTTTGATTCCGCGCGAACCCGGAACAATTAGCGCCTGCTTGATATTTTTCGCGACGTGTTTTCCGGCAACAAATTGCGCAGCCGCGCGCAAATCGTCCAAACGGGAATTCGTGCACGAGCCGATAAATACGCGGTCCAGCGGAATATCAACGATGGGCGTGCCCGCTTTCAGCCCCATGTAATGCAAAGCGCGCTCCGTGGCTTTTTGATCGTCTGGATTCTGAAACGAGTCAGGATCCGGCACGCGATCCGTCACGCCGGTCACCATTCCTGGGTTTGTGCCCCAGGTGACTTGCGGCGCGATTTTTTCCGCCTGCAATTCCACAGTCATATCGAACTTTGCGCTATCATCGGTTGTGAGCAATTTCCATTTATCGACTGCCGCAGCAAAATCTTTTCCGCGCGGAACAAACGGCCGCCCTTCAAGGTAAGCAAAAGTCGTCTCGTCAGGTGCGATCATTCCCGCGCGAGCGCCGCCTTCAATCGTCATGTTGCAAACCGTCATGCGGCCGTCCATGGAGAGTTCGCGAATCGCCTGGCCCGCAAATTCCGCAACGTGCGCGGTGCCGCCGCCAATTCCGATTTTTCCGATGATCGCGAGAATTAAATCTTTTGCGGTGACGCCTTTCGGCCGCTTGCCGTGCACCAGAATCTGCATCGTTTTCGATTTACTTTGCCGGAGGCACTGCGTTGCCAGCACGTGCTCCACTTCGCTGGTGCCGATGCCAAACGCCAAAGTTCCAAACGCTCCGTGCGTGGAAGTGTGGCTGTCGCCGCAAACAATCGTTTGCCCCGGTTGTGTGATTCCAAGTTCCGGACCGATGATATGCACGATACCCTGGTTTTTACTGTTCATATCGAACAGACGCACGCCGCTCTCGCGGCAATTTTTCTCGAGCGCATCGAACTGCGCCTTCGCATCCTGATCCAGAATCGGCAGCGTGCGATCGGTGGTTGAAACCGAGTGGTCCATCACGGCAAACGTGAGATCGGGACGCCGCACTTTACGACCTTCCGCGCGCAGACCAGAAAATGCCTGTGGCGAAGTGCCTTCATGAACGAGATGGCGGTCGATGTAAATCAGCGAGGGCTTGTCAGCTTCTTCGTAAACGAGGTGGTTGTCCCAAATCTTTTCGTACAAAGTTTTGGCGGTCATAACGTTTCCCAATGCGGATTTTAGCACCGTAAAGAGAACTGGGCAAAAGTGGTTGGCCGAAATGGTGAGATTCGCGGGCATGAACCTAGTTGACCCGTTTCGCTCACCTCAGGAAGCCGCCTTGCGTCTGAAGGAGTGCGCTCTTGGTGTCAGTATTAGATTTTGCATAAACTGCAGCCGGAGAATTCCGATGAAGCACATCAAGTCTGTGGTCTTCGCACTCGCAATCGTGTTGGTTTGTTCCGGATGCAAAAACAGCTCCACGTCCACGATTACGCAGGATGAACTAGTCCGCCGAACGCAGGAGCTGATGGACGCGGTTGCGCCCGGCAAGCAGGATCCGTGGCAGAAATATTTCGCCGCTGACGCAACGTATTTCGATGAAAAAGGTCGGGCAATGGATAAGGCCGCATTGCTGAAAGACGTTTCGCCGATGCCGGCGGGCTACTCCGGCTCCATCAAAGTAAAAAACCCGAAGAGCCATATTTTCCCCGACACTGCAATTCTCAGCTACGATTTGGACGAAACGGAAAGCGTGCACGGTCAGCAAATGACGGCGCGCTACCACGGCACCGACACCTGGATTCTGCGCGATGGAAATTGGCAAATTGTCGCAGGGCAGATGCTTCGCTACTACGAGGATCCCGCTCCTGGAGTTCTCGATGCCGCCGCGTTCAAACCGTTTCTCGGCGTGTACGAATTGATTCCGGGCACAACCCGCACGGTAACCTTTGATGGAAAGGAAGCCTTCATGCAGCGCACCGGCCGCGACAAGGAATTGCTTGTCCCGGAAGCTTCGCAAATTTTCTTTCGCAAGGGCGTTGAGGGCCGGATTGTTTTTCGTCACGGAGTGAGGGGGGAGCCGGACGAACTGGTTGACCGGCGCAACAACGAAGACGTTGTGTGGAAGCGCGTGAAATAAGTTCGTGGAGCAGAAAAGACCCCTTGACGGGCCGCACCTGAAACCTGCGCGCGGTTGAAGCCTCGAGCGCGGAAGGGTAAATTAACGAAATGAGTTTGCTGGTCTATCGCTGGTGCCAGAGTCCCGTGGGTCGCTTGCTGCTGGCGGGCAATGCAAAATCTCTGAAGCTGGTGAGTTTTGCCGATGGCAAGCGAGGCGTCGCCCCGCAACGGGAATGGGCAGAGGACGAGAAAGCCTTCGCTGATGCCATCGAACAACTCAAACAATATTTTCGTGGAAAATTGACCGAGTTCGATTTACGCCTGGAGATGGAAGGAACGGAGTTCCAAAAGTCGGTTTGGAAGCAATTGCAGAAGATTCCTTATGGCCAAACGATTTCCTACAAGCAACTTGCCGTGCGCGTAGGAAACCCGCAAGCCAGCAGGGCAGTCGGCGCTGCCAATGGCGCCAATCCCATTCCGATTATCGTACCGTGTCACCGGGTAATCGGCCACGATGGCGCACTTACGGGATTCGGTGGTGGGTTGCCGTTCAAGAAAAAATTGCTGGAGCTCGAAAGCCGCCAACTTACGCTGCTTTAACTCGGCAATCCTGCGGCATCCGCATTGGTTGCAAACGAACTTCGATGGCGATCAAACCAATACTTCAACTGGGCGATGGGCGACTGCGTGACGTGTCCGTTGCAGCGCAGGATCCGGCCGCGAAAGAAATTGCCGAGCTAATCGCAGATTTGCAGGATACGCTCGCTCATTCACGCCAGACGACGGGATACGGGAGAGGAATTGCGGCGCCGCAACTTGGCGTAGCACTTCGCGTCGCCTTTCTTCAATTGCCGGGCCGCGAACCGTGGCCGCTAATCAATCCCGTAATCACGCAGCGAAGCGTAGAAAAAATCGTGGTGTGGGACGCTTGCTTGAGCTTTCTCTGCATCTTCATGCAGGTGGAGCGGCACCGGCGGGTCACCGTTCGCTACCAAGACCAATTAGGCGCCTGGCACGAAGTTCACGCCGATGAAGCCGACGACCTCGCAGAATTACTGCAACACGAAATCGATCATCTTGACGGCGTTCTGTGCATCGATCGCGTTAGCGACGTGAAAACAATTTGCACCAAGGACGAGTTCGAGAAACATTTCAGGCAGAACAGTCCATACGCCGCGAAAGCGACCTAGCCTAGTGAATTTTCTGTGCAGCAAACGGAACGACACGAATTCGCAGCTACCTAACCAAGTTTAGAGACGGACCGGGCCGCGTCCGGGCGCTTTTTTTTCAGGCGACGCGAACACAAACAGGAGCGAAAACCCCGCGAAAGCCACGGGCAATACTCCGATCAACGCAATAAGCACCAAAGTCATCATTGCAACCCTTCCCCCATTCGCTGAAACCAAGCTACTGTCCTCCCAGCAGTCCTGCCGCCGGGAGAATCCTGTATCTTGCTTCGGACGGAAACCCGATCGCAGCAAGCAACGATCGCCGAAATTCTCGCAAAACAAGCCGGCAGTGGCCGCCGCAGGAAGACGGCCACGATTAGCCAAACGCACTTGAATGCCAAAAAGACCATCTTCCGGCCGCTGCCGTTTGCCTTCACTGGCGATTCGATTCAGTGCTCACGATCCCGCCGATGGCGTTGCGAACTTCCCGATCTCCGCCACGCGGATTAACGACAATGTCGCCAGCCGCATCGATGTAAATGAGCGTCCCACCGCCTGCTCCGGCGATGACTCGCACCGGCTTCCCGAGCTATCCCTGGGATGTGCAGTGAACCGTGGAGTTATTCAACACTTCCAGGGGCGTACGCATGCTGATGCTCCCATAACGCCTACCGGCTTGCCCCTGATGTAAGGTAGTGCAGCGAGTTCGCGAAGCGTTTCATGCGAAATGGGGCTGGGCCGGGGAGGAGTCGGCGCTCAGGGAGGTTGGCCGATTGCGGAAGGAAACGGGAGACGAGTTGAGATGAGGAAAAAAATACGTTGGGGAGTCCTGGGGGTCGCATCGATTGCAGTCCGTAAGGTTATCCCGGGCATGCAAAAAGGTGCTTTCAGCGAAGTCGCCGCCATTGCCTCGCGTGATCTAGCGAAAGCGCAAACGGCCGCTCGAGATCTCGGACTCGCCAAGGCTTACGGTTCTTATGAAGCGTTGCTTGCTGATCCCGAAATCGATGCCATTTACAATCCGTTGCCGAATCATCTCCATGTGCCGTGGTCTATCAAGGCGGCGGAAGCAGGCAAGCACGTATTGTGCGAAAAGCCGGTCGGTTGCAATGCCGGAGAAGCCGAGGATTTAATCCGAGTTCGCGATCGCACCGGCGTAAAAATCGGTGAAGCATTTATGGTGAAGACGCATCCGCAGTGGCTGCGAGTGCGCGAGCTGGCGCGGAACGGCAGCATTGGCCAACTGAAATCGATCGTGACGGTGTTCAGCTATTTCAATCGCGATCCGCAAAACGTGCGTCACAAGCCGGAATGGGGTGGCGGCGGATTGCTGGATGTTGGGAGCTACCCAGTTACGCTGTCGCGTTGGATTTTTGGCGAGGAACCGAAGCGGGTCGCCGGTTCTCTCGAACTTGATCCGGACTTTCACACGGACCGGCTGGCTTCCGGAATTCTGGATTTTTCCACCGGGCAGTCTGTTTTTTCCTGCGGCACGCAGATGAATTATTTCCAGCGCATGGAACTGCTCGGCACAACTGGCCGTCTTGCAGTTGAAATTCCATTCAACGCGCCGAGCGATAAGGCAACGCACATTACGGTGGCCGATGGAATGGCTATCTATGGCGGGAAAGTGCTCATCGAAGAAATTCCCACGTGCGATCAATACACCATTCAGGGCGATGCGTTTTCACACGCAATCCTGGAGAACACGGAAGTTCCGGTGCCACTTGAGGATGCGCTGGGCAACATGAAAGCCATCGACGCGCTGTTCCGCTCCACGAAAAGCGGCAAGTGGGAGACGCCATGACCGCGAACACTGGCTCCGAAGTCAAGTGGCCAAACACTATTCCAGCGAGAATCTGGAAGAACGCGTTCTCGCGGCTTTTGAATCAACCGGGAAACCGCGGGACGAAATCTCCGCCGCAGATCTTTCCGCGATGGACGAATTCCACATTGGCGGAAGGGAGGCGACGGAAGCGATTGCCGCGCAAATGAAATTGCGGCCCGGAATGCATTTGCTCGATGTAGGTTCCGGAATCGGAGGGCCGGCTCGCTTTTTTGCCAGTAAGTTCGATTGCCGCGTAACCGGAATTGATCTGACAGAAGAATTTGTACGGGCCGCAACGGCACTGACCGGGCGTGTTGGCTTGGCGGCGCTCGCACGATTTGAGCAGGGCAGTGCGCTCGAGCTTCCATTTGCGGAAGAGAGCTTTGATGGCGCATATATTTTTCATGTGGGCATGAATCTGGTCGACAAGCGGAAGCTTTTCCGTGAAGTGAAACGCGTTCTGCGGTCGGGGAGTATTCTTGCGATTTATGACGTCATGGGGATCGCTGATGGCGAGCTGCATTTCCCAGTGCCCTGGGCGACTTCAGCCGATCATAGTTTTGTCGCGCCGGTGCAGGAATATCGCAGCGGACTGCAGAGCGAGGGATTTCGAATTACGGCCGAGCGCGAGCGGCGGGCGTTCGCGATCGATTTCTTTGCCCGGATGAGGAAAAGATTGGCAGAGGGCGGACCGCGGGCGCTTGGTACGCACCTGCTGATGGGCGCAGACGCGGAAGCGAAACGGGAAAATCTCGTCGAGGGACTTCAGAAGGGCATCGTTGCGCCAGTAGAAATCATCGCTCAGGGCTGATGCGGTTGGCGGCGGCCAGGCTGCAGCCGGAGCAACAGAAGCCCGAGAAGATTTGCGCCGACCAGAACGGCAATGGTTTTGGCGGAATAGGCAAAGCGATCCGTGACATCGACAATCGGAAAAATGGAAAGCGCGACGAAGAGCGCGGTAATCAAGAGTCCGCTGACTGCCGCAATTTTCAAAGCTAAGCCTCCACGCAGACCGGACGCAGACTTGGCGAAGAGTGGAATGGCGAACAACGCGAGATACGCCAAGCCGTAAAAAGTAAAACTCCAGATTTGCAGCAACTCGAATGCTTCCTGTTCGTGAATTCCGATCAGCACAATGGTACTGGAGGCGAGCGTAACCACGCCGAGAAACAAGACAGAGTTAACCGGAGTGCGAAATTTGGGATGCAGGCGGGTGAACCAATCGGGAAGGAGTTCATCCCATCCTGCGACCATGGGCAAACGGGAATTGGCAGCGAAACTGAGAGTGAAAGAAGCGAGGTAGTTGGTGAGAAGAAGCAGAATTACTGCGGGGGCAACAAAGCGCGCGCCGGCGATTCCGGCAAATCCCAGGCTGAGAGCCTGCGGGATTGGACCAATGAGATCGACCGCGTCGGGCGGAACATACGCGAGAATGGCGCTGGTGCCGAAAATATAGAGCAGAGTGATGATCGGCACGGCGATGAAGACGGCACGCGGGAAATGACGGACGGGATTGCGCGTTTCTCCGGAAAAAATCGCCAGGTATTCAAGTCCGCACAGTGCGCCGAAAGTCATTTTGCTGAAGACGCTGATGCTGAAAAGGCTCAGCGACGGCAGGGCGAAATGCAGCGGATGATACGCGGCTGCATGGTGCGAACGAAAGAACGGCAACGCGGCGAGCACGGTGATGGCGATAATGGTGAGCAGGCTGCCGATGTTGGTCACCCATTTGCCCAGCCGCATGCCGACAAGCGTGACGAGAATTAACGCCACCAGAATCGTGATGCTGATGAGGAAGTTTGCGCGGCGGTTGGTAGCTAACCAACTGAACTGCGGGCCCAGAACGTAAGAGAGATAGTTAGTTGAAACCAGGCCGACGGTAGCTACATAGAGCACTACGTAAACCCAAAGATTCCACGCGACCAGGAAGCCGACCACATCACCGAATGCGACGCGCGCCCACTCGTACAAACCGCCTTCGAGCGGGAGAGCGCGGTTCAGGCGGCTGACCACGAACGCTTGCGGAAGAAAAAAGGAAACGATGGCCAGTAGCCACAGGAGAACATGAGAAGGGCCGGCTTTTACAGCAGTGCCGAAAAAATCAGGAATGACGACAAGCAGGACGGAAGCGAAAATCAAGTCACGGAAGCCGAGTTCTTTGCGCAGCGACTGGCTGGCAGAATGTTCGACAGTTACTGGCGTGACTTCATCAAGTCCCGCGGAAGAGGGCAATGGGGTTGGGCTCCTTGCCGACGGTGCCGGCGCAGAATCGCGAGACAGAGTTGTATTACGGAAATGGCGCGCTGAAAAGATGAAAATCAGAAATGATCACGGCGAAGGGACTGCGTGCTGGATTGCGTCAGACCGATGGGAGTGGCTTTGCGCGTCCGTGCGATGTGTCGCGCGGTGCGACTGGCCGGCGTCAGTGTGAGCCGCCGGCAATCGAAGGCACGAGCAGGACTTTATCGCCTTCTTTTACCGCGCAAGTTTCGCCACCGAGGAAGCGAATGTCTTCCTCGTTGAGGTAGACGTTCAGAAACTGTCGAATCTGGCCATCGTCATCGCGCACGTGGCGGGAAAGACCGGGGAATTGCGAAGTCAGGATATTCAGCGCTTCGGCAATGGTGGTAGCGTTACAGTCCAGCTTGGGCGTCCCGTCGGTGAAGCGGCGGAAGGCGGTTGGAATTTCAATCGTGACTGACATAAGTTCTCCCGTGGTCAAGTAAATTTCAGTATTTCTCAATTCACTATTTCTTCGCGACTGCAAAACTAAAATACCGGTAGCAGGTTCAGGCTTTGGCGGCAGCGGTCGTTGCGAGTTGCGCGTCGAGATAGGCTTCAAATGCTTCGAGTTTCGGCGCGATGGCTTCGGTTAAGGGATATTCCGCCGCGATGGCGTCGGTGGTCTTCAAACCGTTTCCGGTGATGCACACAACGGTAGTTTCATCGGAGCGAATGCGACCTTCCCGCACAAGCTTCTGCGTGACTCCGGTAGTCACGCCGCCGGCGGTTTCGGCGAAGATGCCTTCGGTTTCGGCGAGCAATTGAATGGACTCAACGATTTCACGGTCAGAGACGTCTTCGGCCCAGCCAGACGATTCGCGCATCAGTTTGATGGCGAACGGGCCGTCGGCGGGATTGCCGATGGCGAGCGAACGGGCAATGGTGTCCGGCTTTTGCGGCTCAAAGCGAGTGAGGCCGCGCTTGACGGCGCTGGAAATCGGCGAGCATCCGGTGGCTTGCGCGCCGAAAAACTTTACCGGCTTTTCTTCCACCCAACCCAGGGTTACGAGTTCGCGAAATGCCTTGGCGATTTTTGTGATGAGAGAGCCGCCAGCCATGGGCACGACAACGTTGTCCGGCAATTTCCATCCCAACTGCTCGGCGATTTCGAAGCCGTGAGTCTTTGAGCCTTCCGCGTAGTAAGGACGCAGATTCACGTTGACCAAGCCCCACTGAAAACGGTCGGCGATTTGCGCGCAGAGACGATTGACGTGGTCGTAGTTGCCGTTGATACGGACGATGCGCGCGCCGTAAACGGCGGTATTCAGAATCTTTGCGGGTTCGAGATCAGCGGGAATAAAAACGCAGGCGTCAAAACCTTGCTGCGCGGACTGAGCCGCGACCGCGTTGGCAAGATTTCCCGTCGAGGAACAGCCGACGGTTTGGAAACCGAAGCGGCGTGCCGCGGCAAGGGCCGAGGCGACGACGCGATCCTTGAAGGAAAGAGAAGGAAAGCAGACCGCGTCATTCTTGAAATAAAGATTCTTCAGCCCCCATTTCTTTCCGAGATTTCTCGAAAAAACCAGCGGCGTGCCGCCGACGCTGTTAGGAAACGCAAAGCCTTCCGGCAGCGGAAGAAATTCCGCATAGCGCCACATATTGAAATCGCGTTGCGCGAGCTTTTCTTTGGACGCAAGTGCCTTCAGCGCCTGGTAATCGAAGCTGACTTCGAGGGGCGAGAAACAGTCTTCGCAAAATGATTTCGGCGAGTTGCCCCAGGATTTGCCGCATTCGCGGCAGCTTAATTGATAAATCTCCGGCATGATCTTTCCGATCGCGGCATGCGAACGCGTGAGAAAATCGTTCACGCAAAAGCTCGCGCAGGCCACAGCAAAATGGCCGCAACTTCTCCGGCGATTGGTGGATAGACTTAGGGCTAGCAAGGAGGGGGAAATAAAAAACCCTCCGTGCCAAAGAGTGCAGGAGGGATCTCAGAAATTCTGGGAAACTCTACATGCTCTTTAGCAGTTTTTTACGTGGAGCAAGTTGCCCTAAATCGCCACGTTTCGCCGCAGCAAGCGGCTTTAATATTAATGACAGCGACGGAACTTCTTGTCAATAGTATTTCTTAAGCGGAAGATAAGCTGACAACAATTTGGGCTGCCGCCGCGTCAAAGAGAGGGAGGTAGTTGAGCAATTTAGCCTCCCAAGCCAGCCCGGCCGAAAGGCCAGTGTGTTTTCCGGCGCAAAATCTGGCGGCCGGTAACTCCGGTAAAATCCGGGTGTTATAATAATGCAGGGACGGGTGCGATCCTCAAGGGTAGCGGCGGCGGAGAGAAAGACAGGAGTTTGAAACATGGGTGAACCGGTAAAGAGCATGGTCAGCTGGGCGCGTCGGGAAAAGCTGGTGGCGGGGCTATTTGTAGCGCTCACGCTGGTAGTGGGTATATTGATCGGGACTGTCGTATCTGGCCGCACCTCGGCAATGAAAGCAACCGCTTCCGCAGGCAAGGGAGCGACTCCGCTGGCAATGCCGGACGCAATTCCTTCCTCCAATTCATTCGCATCGATCGTAAATCGCGTTGAGCCAGCGATCGTCAATATCTCCACGACGCAGGTCATGGAGAAGCGGCAGGCTTCGCGCAAGCGCGCACCACGGGCGCCGAGCGATGGGCAGGACCCGAACGATCCGATGCAGGATTTCTTCGACCGCTTTTTTGATGGCCGGCAGGGCCAGGGTCAGGACGGGCCTCCGGCTGCCGAGCGCAGCCTGGGTTCAGGCGTGATCGTCGACCGCAAGGGGTTCATCCTCACCAACAATCACGTTGTCGAGCAGGCGACGAAAATTCAAGTGCAGTTGAACGGCGAAACCACCAAGTACACTGCGAAGCTGGTGGGCGTTGACGAAGAAACCGATCTGGCGGTAATCAAGATTGAGCCGGGCAAGGATTTGCCGGTGGCCAAGCTGGGAAATTCCGACGGCGTGCAGGTTGGTGACTGGGTGCTGGCGATTGGCAGCCCGTTTGGCTTGAATGCGACGGTTACGGCTGGAATTGTCAGCGCGAAAGATCGCGGCGGAGTGGGTCGGCAATTTCAGAAATTCCTGCAGACCGATGCGGCGATCAACCCCGGAAATTCCGGTGGACCGCTGGTGGACCTTGCCGGCGAAGTGATCGGCATCAACACCGCGATTATTACGGGAAGCCGCGGCTATGAAGGCGTAGGATTTGCGCTGCCTTCGAGCGTGGCGATTAATGTTTACAACCAGCTGATTCAGCAGGGTCGCGTTACGCGTGGTTCGATCGGTGTCAGCTTCCAGGAAGAACTGGGAACGAACGCGATCACGCTGAAGGAACTGGGCGCCGCGAACGGCGTGGTGATTATGGGCGTGGAACCAGGCAGCCCGGCGGAAAAAGCCGGACTGAAGGGTGGCGACGTCATCACCAACGTGAACGGCCAGCCGGTGAAATCCGGAAACGATCTTGTGAATCCGATTGCGCAAGCGCCGATTGGCAGCAAAGTGAAAATCGGCTATGTGCGCGATCGTCAAACGAAAGAGACCAGCGCCGTAGTAGAAGACCGCACGCGCGTTTTCCCGGGCGCGGCTTCCAAGCAGAGCGATTCGCAGAGCGATAACGGCGCAGCCGAATACGGACTGCGCGTGGAAAACCTCACGCCGGAACGCGCTTCGCGCATCGGCCTGGAAGGCATGAAAGGCGTGTTGGTTGTGGACGTCGATCCTGCCAGTTTCGGTGACGATCTCGGCTTCACGCGCGGCGACATCATCGCGGAAGTGAATCGCCAACCGGTGAACACGGTGGCCGAATACAAGGCAGCCGTGACCAAACTGAAACCGGGCGAGAACGTGGTCTTTAAGGTTCTCCGCCGCCAGGATAACGAACGGACGCTGACAGTGTTCCTGCCAGGCGTGGTTCCTGCGGCTAACGCACAATAAACAACGGCGGCGCCTCCGGGCGCCGCTTCAGTAAGAAATAGAAGGAAACCGAAGCTCATGAAAATACTTCGCCCGGCGCTCCTGGTACTGCTGATGTCGTCTCTGGCCGGGCTGGGTGTGCCGGGGAGTTTCGGGCAAGCTTCCAAGAGTTCAAAATCTTCCGCAAAGCCAAAGACTTCCAGTTCCGCGACCAGCACTCGCGGCAAAAGTTCGTCCAAGAATTCGAAGAATAAGAATTCATCGCGGTCCAGAAGGCAGCCGGGACAAAAAGCTCCGACCACCGATCGCATCACGGAGATTCAGACTGCGCTGGCAAAGAACGGATCGTTTGAAGGAGCTCCCAACGGAAAGTGGGACGACGATTCGGCTGCAGCAATGAAGAAATTTCAGTCTTCGCACGGATTGAATCCATCGGGAAAGATTGACGCACTTACGCTGCAGCGGCTAGGACTCGGCTCGCAAACCGCGGGAGTCGCGGCCCCGACGCCGCCACCCGGAGCAACTTCGCGGTTAACGTCGGCAAACTCGCTGCGCGCTGCGGAACCGGATTCTTCTCCTCAGCGGTAATTCTTTCTTTCGCCATCTTCAACAAAATCGGGCTGCTTTCAGCAGTCTCATCGTGCGGGATTATTTCGTCTCAAGTTGAGCGAAAGCTGAAGGCTGGAAGTGTTTTTCCCGAAGTATTCGATGCGCAGGAACTCCTATACCTTTGGAGTACGAAGTACAGGTCGCGGTCTTTCGCGTATTTTGTTGATAATACTTGGTTTATGGAAGTCCAAAAACCGCGAGGAGTGGCGTATTACCTGCAAATACCGCTAGCAACGGACACTGACAAGATGTCCAAAAGACGAAATTAGAACCTGAAACGGGGCAATCCTCCATGACGAAATTGAAGCTAATGATGGCGGCGCTGGTGGCCATTTTGTTCTGTGGCACGCAGGCCAAAGCGGACACGGTAGTGCTTACGTTTGAAGGCGCCGGTAACCAAAATACGATCGGAAATTTTTATAACGGCGGAGCGGGAGGCAATCTGGGAATTCAGTTCGGCGCGGATTCACTGTCGCTGATTTCTTCGTTGGACGGCGGCAGCGGAAACTTTTCCAACGCGCCCTCCGGAGTAACCATCGCGTTTTTTCTTTCCGGCGCGGGCGACATCATGAACGTCGCGGCGGGATTCGACACCGGTTTTTCGTTTTTTTACACGGCGGCCTTTAATCCAGGCGTGGTGACTGTTTGGAGCGGATTGGACGGCACAGGTTCCTTGCTGGCTAACTTGGACCTTCCGGTGAATGGTTCGTGTTCAGACGGCCCTAACTTCTGCCACTGGTCGCCGATTGGCGTGACCTTCGCTGGGCTGGCAAAGTCTGTGAACTTTAGCGGAACGGCGAATCAGATTGGCTTCGATGATGTGACGCTGGGCTCGGCAACGGCAGGCGGCGGACCGACTCCGACACCGGAGCCGGCGACGATGCTGTTGTTGGGAGCGGGCTCGGTTGGATTGCTCGGCCTGCGGCGCAAGAAAATCGCGTAGTCGAAGATTCGCTCTGGCGAATTCAGTTTCATCGACTCTGAAATCAAAACGGGGACGGCTGCCGAAATTCTGGCTCCGTCCCCGTTTCATTTGTTTGGCGCGCGAGGACCGCTAGTTTTGTGGCGCCTCTTGCTGCAACAGGCGGCGGCAGTGGCGGGCGATTTGTTTGTCTTCTTCGGCCGGAACGACTTTTATCTTTTCTGCGGTGATGCCGACGCATTCGAGGCCGCGAGTCACAGCGGAACGAACGCTATCGCTGTGTTCTCCGATACCGCCGGTAAAGACGAGGAGCTCAACTCCACCCAATAAAGCGACGTAACCTCCGATTGTCTTGCGAATTGCCGTCACGAAAATATCCAAAGCGAGTTGCGCCTTTCTATCGCCGCCGTCCGCGCGGTCTTGAAGTATTTTGACGTCGCTTTCGTCGTTGGAAATGGCGAACAGGCCGCTTTGATGGTTGAGCAAGTCTTCGAGTTGATCGGGAGTCAGGTTTTCAGCGCGGGCAATGTGGGTGATTACACCGGGATCGAGATCGCCGGAGCGCGAACTCATGGGGATACCTCCGGTTGGAGTAAGTCCCATGGATGTATCAATCGACGCGTGGTTGCGGACGGCACACAGGCTGGCGCCGTTACCGAGATGCGCGAAGATTGCCCGCGCGGGGAGAGCATCGCCCAAGCGGTGGACGATTGATTCGTAGGAAAGTCCGTGAAATCCGTAGCGCCGGACGCCGGCTTCGAAAAAGCGCTGAGGGATGGGCAAGTGAGCGGCAACTTCTGGCATGCTGCGATGGAAAGCGTCGTCAAAACACGCGATGTGAATTGCGTCAGGAAAAATGGATTGCGCCGATGCCACCAAGGCCAGAGCCTGGGGGATGTGAATCGGTGCGAAGTGAGTGGCAGCGCGGAGTTGTTCGAGCACGCCCGAAGTAATTTTCTGGTGGGTGATCAGGTGCGGACCGCCGTGAACCATGCGGTGGCCAACGGCTGCCGGCGCGTCGTGAAGATGTTCTCGAATCGATTCGGCGACGGCTGACAGGGCCTGGCTTTGCGATTCCAACAGGCGTTCGCGCTTTACTAAGAACTTGCCTTCCGCCGAAGCGATTTTCAGGCTGCCCTGGGGAGTACCTATTCCATCGGCACTGCCGGAAAGAATGGCTTGCTCTTCGCCATTCGTTTTTTGAAACAACCCAAACTTGAGGGACGAAGAGCCGCTGTTGACGACAAAAATCAACTCCGGAAGCCGGTTGTGGGTGCCGGAACTTTGCGTGTCGGGCATTTCTAACCGGGCCATTTCCAATTTCGGATTTCTTCCTTATCGATTCCTTCCGTGTGGGCGTAGTTAACGCTTTCAATGATCTGATCCTTGAGCCATTCCTTCACGTGGGATCCGACCGAAGTTAAGCGCGGGACACGGTCAATGACGTCAATGGCGATATTGAAGCGATCGACCTGATTGATGATGGCGAGTTCCAGAGGCGTATTGATATTTCCTTTTTCTTTGTAGCCGCGAACATGAATGTTGTTGTGATTGGTGCGACGGTAGCTGAGTTTGTGGATGAGTGAAGGATAGGAATGAAAATTGAAAATCACCGGCTTGTCGACTGTGAAGATTGAATCGAAATCCTTGTCGGAAAGACCGTGCGGATGCTCGGAGTTTGGTTGCAGACGGAACAGGTCGACGACATTCACGAAACGGAGTTTCAGGTCAGGGAAACGCTGTTTGAGAATCGCGGCAGCGCCTAGTGCTTCCATGGTGGCGATGTCACCGGCGCATGCGACGACAACGTCCGGATCCATCCCTTCGTCGGTGGAAGCCCAGTCCCAGATGCCGATGCCTTTGGTGCAGTGAGTGACCGCGTCATCCATGGATAGATACTGAAGATGTTCCTGCTTGTCGGCGACGATGACGTTTATGTAGTCGCGCGAGCGAAGGCAATGGTCCGCGACGCTGAGCAGGCAGTTGGCATCGGGCGGAAGGTAGATGCGAACGACTTCGGCGCTTTTGTTCGTAACGACATCGAGAAAGCCGGGATCCTGATGGGTAAAGCCGTTGTGATCCTGGCGCCAGACAAGCGAAGTAATCAGGAGATTGATCGAAGGGATGGGCGATCGCCAGTCGAGATCGCGTTTGGCTTTTTCCAGCCACTTGGCGTGCTGATTGAACATGGAATCGATTACGTGGACGAAAGCCTCATAGGTAGAAAGCAATCCGTGGCGACCGGTGAGAGCGTAGCCTTCAAACCAACCTTCCAGCGTATGCTCGCTCAGCATTTCCATAACGCGGCCGGAGCAATCGAGTTCGCCGCCATCGGCGTCTTCCGGTTTGTATTCGGCGAGCCAGGTTTTTTTGGAGGCTTTGTAAATTGCGGTGAGCCTGTTGGATGCGGTTTCGTCCGGTCCGAACACGCGGAATGATTTCATGTTGCGGCGCATGACTTCAGCGAGAAAGTGGCCGAGAACGTCGGTGGGCGGCACGTACTGCGTGGCGGGTGATTTCAACTTTACAGCGAAGTCACGGAAATCAGGCAGGTCCAATTCCTTGCGGAGCATGCCGCCGTTGGCGTGAGGGTTGGCGGAAATGCGGCGAGCCGGGGGCGGCGCGAGTTCCTGCAGTTCAGGCAACAGCGTGCCATTCGAGTCGAAAAGTTCTTCTGGTTTGTAGCTGCGCAGCCATTCTTCGACAATTTTCAAGCTGGTTTTGTTAGTAGCGGGATCAGCGACGGGAACCTGATGAGCGCGCCAAAAATCTTCGACTTTATGGCCGTCCACTTCTTTCGGACCGGTCCAGCCTTTTGGCGAGCGCAAAACGATCATTGGCCAGTGGGGACGGGTGGCATCTTTTTTGCTGCGAGCGTGCTGTTGAATGGCGCGAATCCTCAAAATGCATGCTTCAGTCGTTGCAGCCATCTTCTGGTGCATGAGCAGCGGATCGTGTCCTTCGACATGGTGCGGCTCGTAACCGTATCCGGTGAGCAGTGCATTCAGTTCTTCTACCGGGATGCGCGCGAGCAGCGTTGGATTGGCAATCTTGTAGCCGTTTAGATGCAGGATGGGGAGAACGGCACCGTCAGTGATGGGATTCAAAAATTTGTTGGAGTGCCAGGAAGTGGCGAGCGGGCCGGTTTCGGCTTCGCCATCGCCAACGGCCACGGTGACGATCAAATCTGGATTGTCGAATGCGGCGCCGAATGCGTGCGAAAGGGAGTAGCCGAGTTCGCCGCCTTCGTGGATGGAGCCGGGTGTTTCGGGGGTGCAATGCGAACCGATGCCGCCGGGAAAAGAAAACTGCTTGAAGAACTTGAGCATGCCGGCTTCATCGCGGCTTTTGTCGGGATAAATTTCTGAGTAATGGCCTTCGAGATAGCAATTGGCAAGCGTGGCTGGAGCGCCGTGGCCGGGGCCCGACACGAAGATGACGTTGAGGTCGTATTTCTTGATGAGGCGGTTCAAGTGAACCCAAATAAGAGATTGGCCGGGATCGGAGCCCCAATGGCCGAGCAGCCTGCGTTTGAAATGTTCCGGCTTAAGTGGTTCGCGCAACAATGGATTTGCGCGAAGGTAGATCATGCCCGCTGAAAGATAGTTGCAGGCGCGCCAATAAGCATGTGTTTTTCGAAGTTCTTCGGAAGTAAGAGGTGAATCGGGTTGAGTCCGATCAGGCACAGTGATCTCCGCGCAAGAAGTCCGCGGCAGGGCTGGATTGCGGGGCTGCTAGCTGAAAAGTTTGTATCACTGAAGGCGTCGGAGTTCCATAGAGTAAACTGCCAAATCCCTAAAGCTAACAAAATTTAACGATGATCGGACGAATACAGAAGAAATTCGCCGGTTTGTTGGAGGAATCGCGACCCGGTTTGACCCTGTTTCCGACCGAATGGTAAAGTTTTCTGTCTGCGAGAGTTGGCTCACTTACACGATATCCAGCGTTTAAAGCCATGAGACCAGGAAGCTTGGAGGAAGTATGGCAACGGTAGCTGCGCCGCGCGTGTACAACAATTTCATCAACGGGGAATGGGTTCCGGCCAGGGGCGGAAAGGCTTACGAAAACCGCAATCCGGCGAATACCGACGAGCTGGTGGGCATGTTTGTGTCGTCGAACTCGGAGGATGTGGACGCTGCGGTGGATGCGGCGAAACAGGCGTACAAATCGTGGCGGCTGGTGCCGGCGCCGAAGCGCGCGGAGATCTTGTATCGCACGGCAGAGCTGCTGGTGCAGCGCAAGGAAGAGTTTTCAAAGGATATGACCCGCGAGATGGGAAAGGTGTTGGCTGAGACGCGCGGTGATGTACAAGAAGCAATCGACATGACCTATTACATGGCGGGCGAGGGGCGCCGGTTGTTTGGACAGACCACACCTTCGGAGTTGCCGAACAAATTTGCGATGAGCATACGGCAGTCG
This sequence comes from uncultured Acidobacteriota bacterium, assembly GCA_963781385.1. Lineage (GTDB taxonomy): Bacteria > Acidobacteriota > Terriglobia > Acidiferrales > UBA7541 > Acidiferrum. The sequence goes on from CAWAFN010000003.1 coordinate 1,298,227, forward strand.
ATTGGCGTGTGCGGAATGATTACGCCATGGAATTTTCCGATGGCGATTCCGTCGTGGAAGATGATGCCGGCGCTGGTGAGCGGGAATACGGTAGTGCTGAAGCCGGCGGAGGACACACCGTTGTCGTCGTATCACCTGGTTCAGACTTTGGTCGAAGCTGGATTGCCGGCAGGCGTTGTCAACCTGGTGAGCGGTGACGGGCCTAATGCGGGAGCGCCGCTTTCGCAGCACGAAGAAGTTCCGGTGATGAGCTTCACGGGTTCAACGGCAGTAGGAAAAATTATTGCGCAAGCTTGCGCGCCGGATTTCAAACATGTGTCGCTTGAAATGGGCGGCAAGAACATCATCATTGTGATGGACGATGCGAACCTGGATTTGGCCGTGGATGGAGCAGTGTGGGGCGGGTTCGGAACAACCGGGCAACGCTGCACGGCGGCGAGCCGCGTGGCGGTGCACAAGAGCGTGTACGGAGAATTCGTGAAGCGGATGGTGGAGCGCGTGAAAGCGCTGCGCGTCGGCGACGGGTTGGATGCGAAGACGGATATGGGGCCGTGCATCAACGAACAGCAATTGAACACGGTGATGTCGTACGTGGAAATTGGAAAGAACGAAGGCGCGAAACTGCTGACTGGCGGAAATCGGTTGACGTCCGGAGCACATGCGAAGGGCTGGTTCCACGAGCCCACACTGTTCGGCGATTGCAGCGCCAAGATGCGCGTGGCGCAGGAAGAAATTTTTGGGCCGGTCGTGTCGTTGATTCCGGTAATTGATTTTGCAGAAGCGATCGAAGTCGCAAACGGCGTGCAGTACGGCTTGTCGGCTTCGATTTACACCAAGAATGTAAACCAGGCGTTCGCGGCCATGCGGGATATCTACACTGGCATCGTTTACGTGAATGCTCCAACGATCGGAGCGGAAACTCACATGCCGTTCGGAGGCACGAAGAAGACCGGTAATGGTCACCGCGAAGCATCGGTTGCCGCGATTGACTTCTTCACGGAATGGAAGACGCTGTACATCGACTATTCGGACAAACTGCAACGCGCGCAGATCGACAACGCAGACTGAACAGAGGTTGCTTCCCGTGAACGGCATACATCGTTGCCGCGATTGACCGGGGCTTGACAGGGTTTCTACAATGGAACGTAGCACTCATTGGATATCATTCGCCCAGAGTGAGTGCCGCTATGCGAAACGCACCTCTACAGGAACGGCGTAACCGACAGATACTGGCAGACCTTGTCCGTGCATACATCGAGACCGGGGAGCCGGTGTCTTCGCGGGCGATTTCCAAGCGCTTTGAAGAAACACTAAGCACGGCGACCATTCGCAACGTCATGGCGGATCTGGAGGACGGCGGCTTTTTATACCAGCCGCATACTTCGGCGGGTCGCGTGCCGACGGCCGCGGCATACCGATTTTTTGCGCAGGAAATTGCGACGCAGGCTACGCTGAGCATCGAGGACCGGGACTGGATCCGACGCGAATTTGCCGCTGCGAATAACCGCGCGGAAATCACCGAGCGCGCGGGACACGTGTTGGCTGAAGTCTCGAATGGTTTAGGAATTGTAGTTTCACCGCCGCTTGGCAAGACCGTTCTGGAGCATTTGCGGATTTGGCTTTTGCCTGACGCGCGCGTGGTGGTGGTGCTGATTTCGCCGGGCGGAGCGACTCGGGACAAAGTATTGCGTCCACCGCGCGTTTTTACGCAGACGGAACTGGACGCGACGGCGGACTTCCTGAACCGTGCTTACAGCGGCTGGACGCTCGAAGCGATTCGTGCGGACTTGCTGGTGAAACTGGCGACCGAGAGCGAACGTTACGAAGGACTGCTGCGCGGAGCGCTGGTGCTTTGCGATCCGGTGGTGCTGGGAGAAGAGACCACCTCGCAACTGCATGTGGAAGGCACGGCGCAGATCGTTGGTACGCCGGAATTTGCGAACCAGGCGCAATTGCGGGAATTGCTGGCGGCAATCGAAGAGAAACACCGGCTGGTAACGGTTTTAAACGCGTGCATCGACGCGCCGGAGCCGGTGCTGGTGCAGATCGGCGTGAAGGAGATTTCGCAGGCGGGCGATAATCTGGCGCTGATCAGCGCGGCGTACACGCGCGTGGACGGCGTGCAGGGCTCGCTGGGAATACTGGGTCCGACCCGCATGCACTACGAACGAGCAATCAACGCGGTGGCATACGTGGCTCAGATTTTCAGCGAGACGCTAAGCAAAATTTCTTGAAGCAAAGAGGGGAAGAGTCGTGAGCGAAGACGAAAAGAAAATTCACGTGAAGCGGCCGGAAGAACAGGAAGAAACTTCCATGGAGCAGGACAACGTTGCGGCAGACGCCGGAGTGGCAAAATTGGCCGCGGACCTGGACGACTTGCGACAGACATTGCTGAGGCGGCAGGCAGACTTCGATAATTACAAGAAACGAATCGAGAAAGAACGCACGGACGATGCCAAGCGCACGACAGCGCGGTTGATTGAAAGCATAATCCCGGCGCTCGACAGCTTTGAGCAGGCACTGACAGTGCATCGCGAGGCAGAGTATGAAAACTACCGCCGCGGTTTCGAGCTAATTTACAAGCAGCTGCTGGAAAACATTACGAAGCTGGGAGCAGATCGCATCGATCCGACAGGAAAGCTGTTCGATCCGCACGCGCACCAGGCCATGGACCGGACGGAAACAACCGAGCACGAGGACGGCACGGTGCTGCAAGTTTTTCAGCCGGGGTATATGTTTAATGGACGGGTGTTGCGCCCGGCGATGGTGCGTGTAGCGGTACATCCGGCCGCAGCATCAAAAGCCAATACCCATTAGCACGTTCGGAGCCGAGCGCGGAGTGATTCCTGGGCGATTTCAGCGAGCTACGGCGGCTGTTAAGCAATGGGAACTTACTCTCGACGATGACCGCAACTGCAACGAAACTCCGTTTACGATAAATCAGGGCCAAGAGGAACAGGAAGAATGGCGAAGGCGAACCAACGCGATTTTTATGAGGTTTTGAACGTCACCAAGACCGCTTCAGTAGAAGAGATCAAAGCTTCTTACCGTAAAGCGGCGCTGAAGTGGCATCCGGATCGCAATCCTGAAAATAAACAGGAAGCCGAAGTAAATTTCCGCGAATGCACGGAAGCATATAGCGTGCTGAGCGATCCGGAGAAGCGGCAAATTTACGATACCTACGGCCATGCGGGTTTGAGCCAGGCTGGCGGCAGCGTGGACTTCAATGGCACAGTTTTTCAGGATTTCCACGATATTTTTGGCGACTTTTTTGGATTCGAAGATTTGTTCGGCGGAGGCGGCGGAAGGCGCGGCCGCACGCGAGCCCAACGCGGCGCCGACTTGCGCTACGACATGATGCTGACGTTTGAAGAGGCAGCCTCGGGCGTCTCTACAAAAATAAAATTGCCGAAGCAGGAGTTATGCAAATCGTGCCAGGGAACCGGCGCAAAAGCCGGAACGGGCGCAAGCGCCTGCCAGACCTGCGCTGGCCGCGGACAGCTTGCCTACCAACAAGGATTCTTCACGATTACGCGGACCTGCCCCTCGTGCCAGGGTGCCGGGCAGATTATCAAGGAGCGTTGCCTGGATTGCCGCGGGCAGGGGCGCATCGAACGCGATAAGACGATCGATCTTAGAATTCCGGCCGGCGTTGACTCTGGTACGCGGTTGCGTGTCCCGGGCGAAGGCGAAGCCGGGACCAACGGCGGGCCGAGCGGCGACCTTTACGTTGTGCTGGATGTGAAGGAGCACAACTTTTTCGAGCGGCGCGGAGCGGATCTTTATTGCACGATTCCAGTGAGCATCGCGCAGGCGGCTCTGGGCGCGGAACTCTCCGTTCCGGGACTGATTGGTGAAGAAAAGCTAAAAGTGCCTGAGGGCACGCAAAGCGGGGCGGTGTTCCGCATCAAAGGCCACGGTTTGCCCGACCCGCGCGGCGGTGGCAAAGGCGACCTTTATTACCATGTGCGCGTGCTGACGCCATCGAAGTTGACGCGCGAGCAACGCAAACTGATGGAGCAACTCGGCGCGTCAATCAAAGTAGAGAACAAACCGGCCGAACGCGGTTCGTCGTTCTTCGACAAAGTAAAAGATATTTTTGGCTAGATCGCTTCAGCCGACGAAATCGGGATGCGAGGTCCACGTTGCGAAGGCGATTTTTTGTCGAAGCGTTTGAAGCGGACCGCGCGGTGCTAGACGGCGAAGCGGCGCATCACCTGGGTCGAGTGCTACGGGCTGAGCCTGGGCAGTTGTACGAACTGAGTGACGGAACCTCTGTTTGGCTCGGCAAGATCGAAGCCGCAAACAAATCACAGATTGAATTTTCGTTAGTCGAGCCGATTCCGGTTCCAACTTCCTCGCTAGACAAAACTCTCTTGCTGGCCGTGGTGAAGTTCGATGCGTTCGAATGGGCTTTGGAGAAAGCGACGGAGCTTGGCGTAAATCGGATTGTGCCGTTGGCGGCTGCGCGCAGTGAACAAGGTCTGTTGGTGGCTGCGGCGAAACGCGCGGCGCGTTGGGAAAAAATCGCATTTGAGGCTTCGCAACAATCGCGACGAGTGAAGTTGCCGATCATTGCCGAGGTGCGAACGCCGCGCGAGGCGTTTGTCGGGGTCGACTCCACAGTCAAATTGATGCTTTCCGAGCGGGCAGACGCGCAGCCGCTTCGTAAATTGCTCGAAGGGCGCTCGGCGCGGACCGCGGTGCTGGCAATCGGACCGGAAGGCGGCTGGACCGAGGAAGAATTTCTCGCGGCGGCTAAGGCGGGTTTCCAGGAAGCCTCGCTGGGAAATTTAATTTTGCGGACCGAAACCGCGGTGGCAGCATGCCTGGCTTCGGTGAACTACGCGCTCGAAGAATAGCCATGGTGCCTCCCGGCGGCGATTGCAATTCAAGAAGCTATTGGCGCAAAACAGTTCCTCGCGTAGGATAACGGCCATGCGGCTGCGAGAGTTCGCGAAAAAAATCCAGTTGATAGCGGTTGTGGCTGCGTTGGTCATCGGATGCGCGAGCCCGGCCCGGGCGCAAGACCGGCCATTGCGTACCGCCGACGCGGAAACGGTTCCTGCCGGGACACTGCGCACCGAGATTGGATTCGATTTTCTGCAAGATGTCGGATTCCCGCTGTCTGGATTGCGCGGGGACGAGACTTCTGTCGGCGTCCTCGACCTGCGGATGGGCGTAGGGAAAATTGTTGAGCTTGAAGTGGCAGGCTCCATTCAGAATTTCCTCGACGTGAAATCGCAAGGCACGTCCTTCGTCCCGAATCTGGAACTCACCGGCGTGAATTCCACGCACGATACCGGGGACTTCACGCTGGCAACGAAGATTCGCATATTGAAGAATGAAGGCAAGCGGCCGGGGCTGGCGTTCAAGTTTGGCTTTATCATGCCGAACTCCAACCAGAACCGCGGCATCGGCACCAACACCACGAATGTGTTTGCCATGCTGGCGATTGAAGAGCAAATTCGCAAACTTAGCGTGTTTGGGAATCTGGGGCTGGAGATTCTGCAGGCTCCCAACGCGCTGTTCACGCAGAACGACGTTTTGATTTACGGAGGAGCGTTCAAATATCCCATTTTACGGCGCGTGGATCTGGTTGGGGAAGTGAATGGGATCTATTCGTCGCGCAGTATCAATGATGCGTTGATCGGAACGCAGAGCAGCGGGCAAGCGCGGCTTGGCTTGCAAATCGCGGCGGGTGGATTCACGTGGGACTTGGCGGGCGTGCGCGGGATAAACAAATACGACCCGCGCTCCGGGTTCGTATTCGGCGTGACAAAAGATTTTCATCTCTTTGACTACAGCAAACTTGAGTAGCCTCGGTGGGAGTGGATGCCGTCGCCCGCAATCAAATAACTCCGAAAAACAACCGAACCCGACGCGATTCAATCTGGAACCAAAACCTGTCCGCATGTTATAAAAGAAGTAGCTAAAAACATGTCGAATCCGGACGAGCGCCCACTGACCTCTCCCGCCAATCCACAAGCCATTGCCGTGGAACCAGATTCGCGTTCTTCTGAACTTATCAGCGTTACTCCCGCCCCAAACCACAAAGAACGCCAGCGGCACTTGCGCCACGAAATCCGTGTTTGGACCCGCGACTTGTTGATTGCCATCGGTTTAGCGCTGGTAATTATCATTTTTCTGTACCAGCCGGTGAAAGTGGAAGGCACCAGCATGGCGCCTTTGCTTTCCGATCAGGAGCGGATTTTCATCAACAAGTTCGTTTATCGATTTGAGCCGATCCATCGCGGCGACGTGGTGGTGTTCTGGTACCCGCTCGACAAGACGAAGTCATTTATCAAGCGAGTGATTGCGCTGCCGGGTGAGAGCGTCGAGATCCGCCAGGGAATGGTTTATGTGGACGGCCAGCAGATTAAAGAGCCGTACGTTCCACCGCAGTATGAGGATTTGAGCGATTACGGCCCGGTGCGCGTCCCGCCGAACATGTTTTTTGTGATGGGCGATCACCGCATCAGTTCGAACGACTCCAGAGTGTTCGGGCCGGTCCCCAGCCGGTTTATTTATGGCCGCGCAGTATTTGCTTACTGGCCTGTGGATCATTTCGGATCGCTTTCGGCGACCACGGAAGCCAACGAGAAATGAACAATTTCAGATGAAAATCGGAGGACACACTGACCGAGGTTCTGCATCGACCCGCAATTCTCGCGCTGGAGGACGGGCGCGTATTTAATGGCCGCGCGGCTGGCGCGATCACGCGCCGCGGCGGCGAAGTTGTTTTCAATACCAGCCTCACCGGCTATCAGGAAGTATTTACAGATCCCAGCTATTCCGGGCAGATTGTGTGTCTGACGTATCCGCATATCGGAAATGTCGGAGCAAATCTGGACGATGAAGAAGCGGGCAAGCCCTACATCGAATCCTTGGTCGTCCGCGAATTCTCGCAAATTGCGTCGAACTGGCGCTCCACCGAAACCGCGCATCTTTATCTGAACCGGCACAAGATTCCGGTGATCTGGGATATCGATACTCGCGCACTAGTTCGTCACATTCGCAAAGTGGGCGCGCTGCGAGGAATGGTTTCGACGGACGGAACCGCCGCGGACCAGTTGATTCACGAAGCGAAGAGTTTGCCGTCGATGGCCGGACAAGAGTTGGCCAGCCGGGTTAGCTGTAAAAAATCGTATGACTGGAGCAAGGGTTCGATCGATCTGGTGACCTCGCCATGGTCGGAGGAGATGGGCGAATCCGCTGCGAATGAAGACGCGCAGAAATTTCGTGTGGTCGCATATGACTTCGGCATCAAGCAGAACATTCTGCGACTGCTGACGGATCACCACTGTGAAGTCGGCGTGGTGCCCGCCGGAACCTCCGCCGAAGATATTCTAAACATGAAGCCGGATGGTGTTTTTCTTTCAAACGGACCAGGCGACCCGGAGCCGATGGGTTATGCCGTGGAAAACGTGGGCAAGCTAATTGGACGAGTGCCGGTGTTCGGAATTTGCCTTGGCCATCAAGTCTGCGGCTTGGCGCTTGGCGGAAAAACTTTCAAACTGAAGTTCGGCCATCATGGTTCGAATCATCCAGTGAAGAACCTACTGACCAATCAGATTGAAATCACCGCGCAGAACCACGGTTTTTGCGTGGATCCGGAGTCGTTGCCGTCGAGCGACGTGGAAGTGACTCACTTGAATCTGAACGATCAGACCAACGAAGGGATGCGGCACAAGTCGGCGCCGATTTTCAGCGTGCAGTATCATCCAGAGGCTTCGCCTGGGCCCCATGATTCGCACTATTTGTTCACACAGTTCACGGATTTGATGAAGGAATGGAAGCAGCCGGGGAGTTCGCGGTGATAAGTCTTCGGGCGGGCACCGCTATCTTTTGACGCAGGGTACACAGAGGGCGCATAGCAAGAAATTATTCGAAGGGGCGCGATGCCGAAGCGGAAAGACATCAAGAAGATTCTGATAATAGGGTCGGGGCCGATCATTATCGGCCAGGCGTGCGAGTTTGACTATTCGGGCGTGCAGGCGTGCAAGGCCCTGCGCGATGAAGGCTACGAAACGGTTCTGGTGAATTCGAATCCGGCGACGATCATGACAGACCCGGAGATGGCGAACCGGACGTATATTGAGCCGCTTTCGAAGGAATATCTTGAAGCCATCATCATCAAGGAACGGCCAGATGCGTTGCTGCCTACGGTGGGTGGACAGACTGCCTTGAATCTTGCCGTTGAACTCGCCGAAAGCGGCATCCTCGAAAAACACAAGGTCGAAATGATTGGCGCTTCGCTGCGCGCAATCAAAGTTGCGGAAGACCGTCTGTGGTTTAAAGACGCCTGCCGCAAGATCGGATTGGAAGTTCCCGCATCGGCGCTCATCAACAATGCGCAAGACGCGATGCGTCTGTGCGAACAACTGGGATTCCCGCTGGTGATCCGCCCGTCATTCACGCTGGGCGGTACGGGCGGCGCGATTGCCTACAACCGCGAAGAGTTTGCCGAATCGATTTCGCACGCGCTGGATATGAGTCCGGTGCACGAAGCATTGGTCGAAGAGTCCGTGCTTGGTTGGAAAGAGTACGAACTCGAGGTGATGCGCGACTTCCGCGATAACTTCGTCGTGATTTGCACCATTGAAAATTTTGACCCGATGGGCGTGCATACCGGCGATTCGATTACCGTCGCTCCCGCGCAAACGCTGACCGACAAGGAATATCAACGGATGCGCGACGCCGCAGCGGCGATTATTCGCGAAGTCGGTGTCGAAACCGGCGGCTCGAACGTGCAGTTCGCGATCAATCCGGAAAACGGCCGCATGACCGTGATTGAAATGAATCCGCGGGTGTCTCGCAGTTCTGCGCTGGCCAGCAAGGCAACCGGCTTTCCAATTGCGAAAATCGCAGCGCGGCTGGCAGTGGGCATGTCGCTCGATGAAATTCCGAACGACATTACGAAGAAGACTCCGGCGTCCTTCGAACCGACGATTGATTACGTAGTTACAAAAATTCCGAAGTGGCAATTTGAAAAATTTCCTGGCTCGGACAGCACGCTGGGCACACAGATGAAGTCGGTCGGCGAAGTCATGGCTATCGGGCGGACTTTCAAAGAGTCGCTGCAGAAGGCGATTCGATCGCTCGAACCGCACACCCCGTGGCGCGCTCCTGCCGACGCGCCGGACTCGCTATTGCGCGAGAAACTGGCGACTCCGCGCCCGGACCGCATTCACTGGCTGCTCACGGCTGTCGAACGGGGCATCCACGCCGAAGAAATCTGCGAGCTGACGAAAATCGATCCGTGGTTTATCAAGCAGATCGAGGAACTTGTGGCCATGAACAGGCGCGCCGCAGGCGTCACGGTAGAGACTGCTTCGAAAGAGTTGTTGCGCGAAGTAAAGCGCCACGGCACCAGTGACGAAACGCTTGCACAGATGTGGAAGACGACTCCTGCCGCGGTACGACTGCAGCGTGCACGCTACGGAGTTGCGCCGGTGTTCAAGCGCGTGGATACCTGCGCGGCCGAATTCGAATCGTTCACCCCGTACATGTATTCAACCTACGAGGATGAAGACGAATCCGACGCACAGGCGCGCCCGAAAATCATGATTCTCGGCAGCGGACCGAATCGCATTGGGCAGGGAATCGAGTTCGACTACTGTTGCTGTCATGCGAGTTTCGCGTTGCGCGACGACGGCTACGAAACCATCATGGTGAATTGCAATCCGGAAACGGTTTCGACGGATTACGACACGTCCGATCGCTTGTACTTTGAACCGCTGACTCTCGAAGATGTGCTGGCGATCGTCGAAAAAGAGAAGCCGCAAGGCGTGATTGTGCAATTCGGCGGGCAGACTCCTTTGAATCTTGCGCTCGAGCTCAAGCGCAATGGAGTACCGATTATCGGCACCGCGCCAGAGTCGATCGACCTTGCGGAAGACCGCCGCCGCTTCGGGCGTTTGTTGGAAGAGTTGAAAATTCCTCAGCCGCGCAACGCCACGGCGCTGGTACCGGAAGAAGCCGCGCGTCTTGCGGGCGAAATCGGGCTGCCGGTTTTGGTGCGTCCTAGTTACGTACTGGGCGGTCGCGCGATGGTAATCGCCTACGACGCAAACACCGTTCAGGAATATGTCGCTCAAGCCGCGCTGATGGGCCCGGCCAAGCCGGTGCTCATCGATCAGTTTCTGGAAGAAGCGACTGAAGTTGACGTTGACGCCCTGGCTGATGGCAAAGACGTAGTTATCGGCGGAATTATGGAACACATCGAAGAAGCCGGTGTGCACTCTGGCGACTCTTCATGTGTGCTGCCGCCAGTCAGCTTGACTCCAGCGATGCTCGATACCATCCGTGACTACACCAAGAGGTTGGCCATCGCGCTAAAAGTTGTGGGCCTGATGAACGTGCAATACGCAATCCAGCGCGATACGGTCTACGTGCTTGAAGTGAACCCACGCGCATCGCGTACCGTGCCGTACGTCAGCAAAGCCACTGGCGTTCCTCTTGCGAAGGTCGCCGCCCGCCTGATGTCCGGCAAGAAACTCGCCGACATGAACCTGCCACTCGTCCATCATAACGGCGTAGCGGAAATCGCGGTCCGCGAATTTTACTCGGTGAAGTCGCCGGTGTTTCCGTTCAACAAATTTCGCGGAGTGGATACCATACTCGGCCCGGAAATGCGCTCGACAGGCGAAGTGATGGGCATCTCGACGTCCTACGGCCTGGCCTTTGCCAAGGCGCAACTTGCCGCAGGCCAGCGCTTGCCGCGCAAGGGCACGGTATTTCTCAGCGTGAATGATCGTGACAAGAAGCATCTCACTACAATCGGCAAGGAGCTTTCTTCGCTTGGCTTCCAACTGACCGCCACGCGCGGAACCGCTGCGGCACTGCACGCCGCGGGCATCGAGGCCGAAGCCGTCTTCAAGGTCAATGAAGGCCGCCCGAATATCGTGGACCTGATCAAGACCGGCAAGATTGATTTGGTGATTAACACACCGCTGGGCCGCGAATCTTTTTACGATGAAAAATCCATTCGCCGCGCAGCGATTCGTTACAACATTCCGTGTATTACCACGCTCGCCGCGGCACACGCAGCCGCACGCGGGATTCGTGCCCTGATCGAGCAGGGAATCGAAGTTGCCGCGCTGCAGGACCTTCATCGCGGGCAAGCGGCTGTTTCAGGCAGCACAGGTTCGGGAGATTGAGACATGGACATCTCTGGAATTTTCCCAGCTCTAACCACGCCATACAGTGAAGACGGCTCGGTCGCGATCGATCGCTTCAAGTCCAATCTCTCTCGCTACAACCAAACCGGAATTGCTGGCTTCGTCGTGCTCGGCTCGACCGGAGAGTCGGTTCTGCTTTCCAGCGTTGAATCCGAATCGCTCCTGGTTGCCGCGAAAGAAACGGCCGCACCCGGCAAACGCCTGATCGCCGGAACCGGCGCCGAATCTACCGCCGAAACCATCGCCCGCACCAAGCGCGCTGCAGCGCTGGGTTTCGACGTAGCGCTTGTCAAGACTCCCTACTACTACAAGCCCGCGTACAAGCCCGAAGTCTATCTTCGGCACTATCGGGCGGTAGCAGACGCGTCGCCGATTCCGGTTCTGCTGTATTCCGTTCCCATTTTTACCGGCGTGTCGCTCGAAACACCTGAAATTCTTGAGCTGGCCGATCATCCCAATATCATCGGCATCAAAGACAGCTCGGGAATCATTCAACGTGTAGTCGAAGTCGCCGGGCAAGCGCCCAAGACTTTTCAGGTACTGACGGGCGGTGCGAGCGTTATTTATCCGGCACTGGCCGGAGGGGCCAAAGGCGCGATCCTGGCGCTCGCCAGCGCGCTCCCAGAAAAGTGTGTCGATATTTTCGCGTGCTTCAAACGCGGACAGCATGCCGAAGCGCAGGCTTTGCAGCAGCGCGTAGCCATCGCCTCCAAAATAATCGTTTCAGACAACGGTATCGCCGGTTTGAAGTACGCGATGGAACTTCGTGGCTACCACGGTGGCGATCCGCGGCTCCCTCTGCTTCCGCTGGCCGAGACAAGAAAGCGACAAATTGCCGAAATCGTAGCCCAGTTCGAACCAGTCGCCGCGCGCGCCTGAGCCATCAAGCATCTAACCGCTCCTCTTTTCCATTCATACGCGTCTATTTGCTGTGACCGATTTGCCGGTCTATCATCTAAAGCTCATGCATTGTCGCGTCCTGCCGATTGAAGCACTCCCCCACCAGCCGAAATTGCTGCGTGACTACCTGAGTTCCTACGAAAAAGTCAGCGGCTTTTACCAGCACCAGCCCGGCCTGGAAAGTATTTTGCAAGTCGCGCGTAGACTCGATTTTCCGGCGGACCGGCGACGCGAGGTTGCGAGAATCCTTCGTCAGCAAAATCAGTTACTGGGAGCGGATGCCGCGACGCTAGGGAATCTCGACCGCTTGGAAAACGGTGCCGTCGCAATCGTTTCCGGGCAGCAAACAGGCCTCTTTGGCGGCCCTGCGTACTCTATCTACAAGGCCATCGCTGCCGTTCGAATTGCGAAGGAAATCACCGAGCAGGGCATCGAAGCCGTTCCGGTGTTCTGGATGGCCACGGAAGATCACGATCTCGATGAAGTCCGTCGGGTTTCATTTTTCCACGAAGGCCGTCTCGTCAAATTTGAATTGCCCGGCGGAGTCGGCAATGGAGCGCCGGTTGGCCGCATTCGGTTGGGACCAGAGATCGAGCCATTGCGAAAGGCCGCTGCCGATCTGCTGGGCGGCAGTGAGTCCGAATTCGGCCGCATTCTTTCAGAATCATACGGGCCTGAAGAGACCTACGGCAGCGCGTTCGCAAAAATGTTCACCAAAATTCTGGGCGCGTCCGGGTTGATCCTGCTCGATCCTCTCGACATGCGGCTCCACAAGATTGCCCAGCCGATCCTGTCGGCGTCGGTTGAAAAGCGCGACGTACTTGAAAAAGAGCTGCTGGACCGCGGGAACACACTGGAGAGTGCAGGCTACGGTGCTCAGGTAAAAGTTACTTCGCGCAGTACCGTGCTTTTTCATATTTCAAGCTATGGCCGGCAAGTGATTACCAGCAACGGCGGAAAGTTTGACGCCGGGAAAAAATCCTGGAGCCGCCCGGAGCTGCTGGCTGCGATTCAAACCGAGCCGGAAAGCTTCAGTCCCAGTGCGTTGTTCCGCCCGGTCGTTCAGGACTATCTGCTTCCGACTGTTGCTTATGTCGGCGGTCCTGCGGAAATCGCTTATTTCGCGCAGTCCGAAGTTCTCTATCGCAATCTTCTGGGCCGCATGCCGGTCATGCTGCCGCGCGCTGGATTCACTCTTGTGGACATCAAGGCGCAGCGCTTGCTCACGCAATACGGTCTTACAGTGGAAGATGTGTGGAACGGCCCGCAGGAATTACGCAAACGCCTGAGCAAAGCCAGCGTACCGGAAAACATTACGAGTCTGCTGAGCGAGAACGGCGCCGAAATCAGTAAGCGCCTTCAGCAATGGTCGGAATCCGTCTCCGTTCTCGATCCCACGCTCGCCAGCGCGGTTGATACCGCGCAAAAGAAGATTGCCTACCAATCCGAAAAACTTCAGCAGAAAATCGGCAAAGCGCTGGACCGCAAAGAAAACGTTTTGGCCGCGCATGAGGAGTTTCTCTCGAATCTTTTGTATCCGGAGAAATCTCTGCAGTCGCGCGAATTGTGTTATCTGCCGTTCGCGGCGCGCTGGGGTAACCAAGGCTTCGAAGAGATTGAACGCCACTCTAGCGTCAAAAACTCGGGCTCCCACTTTATTATTCCTGTTCCGTAATCGGGTCGCTCCGCATGACCACCGTTCAGATCAAAACGTCCCGCCGCACACAATTTGTGGACATCACCGGTGCCGTGGAAAAGTTCGTCGCGGAGTCCGGCGTGCAAACGGGAACTTGCCATGTTTACGTCCCGCACACCACCGCCGGCGTGACCATCAACGAACATGCCGACCCGGATGTGGCGGCTGACGTAGAAAGTTTTTTTGACCGCCTGATTCCTCACAAAGGTCCGTACCGCCATGCGGAAGGGAATAGCGATTCGCACATGAAGGCGATTTTGACCGGCACCAGCCTAGCCGTTTTTATTGAAGGCGGAAAACTGATGCTAGGCACCTGGCAGGGAATCTTCCTCTGCGAATTTGACGGACCGCGCCAGCGCAAAGTCCATGTGAAGATCGTTCCGGACTCCGCATAAAACTGGACGCCCGCCGCGCGATTAATATGCAACTAAACGGTTGCGCTAAAAAGCATGTGGCGCTAATATGCAACCTGGAGGTTGCGTATGAGCACCGATCGCATCGAGAAGCAGATTCTGCTGCGTGCGCCGCAAAGCCGGGTATGGCGGGCGCTTACGGACTTTACTGAGTTCGGACACTGGTTCGGATTGCGCTTTAAGGAGCCGTTTACGCCCGGCGCACACTTGCATGGCGTGATCATCCCCACCACGGTGAACGCCGAAGTTGGCAATGCGCAGAAACCGTACGAAGGCAAACCGATCGATATCAGCATCGTGCAGATGATTCCGCAGCGCTTGTTTTCATACCGCTGGCATCCCCATGCCGTCGAAACGGGCGTCGACTACTCACAAGAGCCGACGACGCTGATTGAATTCACGTTACAGCCGCTCGAAGACGGTGTTTTGCTGAGAGTTGTCGAATCGGGATTCGACCAAATCCCGCTCGCACGCCGTGCGAAAGCGTTCGAGGCAAACAGCGGCGGATGGGCCTTGGTTGTGAAACTCATCGAGGATTACCTTGCGCAGCAGCCCTGAATCGTCGTCTCTTGCCGCAACGCGTGGGTCTGCCATTCTTTTCGCGGCTCTGGGTGACCGCACAAGACTGCGTCTGGTCGCGCGGCTGAGCGATGCCGGGCCGATGTCGATTGCGCGGCTCACCACCGGAACGCGAGTCACCCGGCAAGGCATCTCCAAACACTTGCGGGTGATGGAGCGGGCCGGCCTGGTGCGTAGCTCGCGTCGCGGCCGCGAGCGAATCTGGCAGCTCGAGCAGCGCCGCCTGGAAGAAGCTCGGCGCTATCTGGCGATTATTGCAAAGCAGTGGGACGTCGCTCTCGATCGTTTGCGTAACTTCATTGAGGGCTAACCTCCCCGGGGCGTTCCGGCAGTTGCAGTAAGCTTCCGCGAACCATATTGGCGGGCAGTGACGAGCAGTCTCGTGTGCTACAGTTTTTGTGCAGCCCATGAGCCTCGGCATCTACATTCAAGTACCGTTCTGCCAGACGAAGTGTACCTACTGCAATTTTCATACCGGCGTGGTGTCCAGTTCGCGTTTCGCGCCCTATGCGGCCGCTGTACAGACAGAGATTCGCGAGCACCGAAGCCGGCTGACTTCTGCTGGCGTTGAGCTGCCAGAAGCCCTGGCTTCGGAATGCGTTGACACCGTTTATTTCGGCGGGGGCACGCCGAGTCTTCTCGATCCCGCGCATCTTGTGGGTGTTCTTAATTCCATTCGTGAATCTTTTCCGACCCGCTTCCACGAAGTCACGCTTGAAGCCGATCCCGAAACGATCGAAGCTGCCAAAGTCGAAGCGTGGGCCGCAGCCGGAATCGATCGCATCAGTTTCGGCGTGCAATCTTTTTCTGACGTCGAATTGAAGGCTGCGGGCCGCATGCATCGCCGGGACGATGTCTACAGGGCGGTTGCGTTTTTGCATGCCGATGGAATTCGCAATATCAGCTTTGATTTGATCGCCGGTCTTCCTCATCAGACCGCTGAATCGTGGAGCAACTCGCTCGATGAATTGCTTGCTCTCGCTCCCCGACACGTCTCGATTTATTTGCTGGAAGTGGATGAAGGCAGCCGCCTCGGCAGCGAACTTCTCTCCGGTGGAAAAAGATATTCAGCTGGCGCCGTACCCACCGACGATGCCATGGCCGAATCTTACGATTTGGCGCGAGCCAAGCTCGCATCTGCAGGCTATGAGCACTACGAAATCTCCAATTTCGCCAAACCCGGTTTCGCTTCTGAACACAATCGAAAATACTGGCGCCGCGAACCGTATTTCGGCTTCGGCGCAGGCGCGCATTCTTTTTCTGGAACGCAACGTTGGGCCAACGCTCACGATGCGGCTGCATATGTTCAATCCGTGTCGATGGGGAAGACGCCGGTCGAGCAACTCGAACTGATTTCCACCGGGCAAGCTCTCGAGGAAGAGCTTTTCCTCGGACTACGCCAGCTAGCCGGGATCAACCTGACAAAAATTAAGGACGTTTACGGCGTTCCGGTCGGCGATCGCTTCGTGGCTCTGGAATCTTCCGGCCTCGTGGAACGTTCAGGCGACATCGTCCGTCTTTCTCCACAAAAGCTCAGCATTTCCAACGAAGTATTCGTCGAGTTGCTTCGCTAGTCGTTCGCTAAACGCTGGTAACAGGAGAGTCATCGCAATGGCAGCACCATCCGTCGTGGACCCGGAACGAGAGCTGAAAGCCGCGCAAGGGAATCCGGACTTCGTGGATTTGCGCAGCGACACGGTCACGCGTCCCACTGCCGCAATGCGTCGCGCCATGGCTGAAGCCGAAGTGGGCGACGACGTCTATCTGGAAGACCCTACGGTCAACGCGCTTGAACGCAGCGCAGCGACTATTTTCGGCAAGGAAGCGGCTCTCTTCGTGCCCACCGGTTGCATGGGAAACCTGATTGCCATCAAGGTCTGGACCCATCACGGCGATGAAGTCATCTGCGAAGAACGTAGCCACGTCAATCTCTATGAGCTGGCATCCATGTCCGCGATTGCCGGCTGCATGCCGAGAATTGCGCGGGGACCGGACGGCATTCTCACTTGGAACCACATCGAAGCCGTCATCCGTCCCAAGATTTATTACGATTCACAGACCGCGCTGGTCTGCCTGGAAAATTCGCACAACATGGCCGGCGGCACGGTTTACACCACTTCGCAGATCGAGGACATCTGCTCTTGCACCCACGCTGCCGGGCTCAAGGTGCATCTCGATGGCGCACGCGTATTCAACGCTGCTGTCGCACTCGGTGTCAGCGTCGCGGAAATGACGCGCAACATTGATTCCGTCATGTTTTGCCTCTCGAAAGGACTTGGCGCTCCGGTAGGTTCCATGCTCGTCGGCTCGCAAGCGTTCATCGATAAGTCGCGCATCTATCGCAAAATGTTTGGCGGCGGAATGCGTCAGGTCGGAGTTCTGGCGGCTGCCGGTAAAATCGCGCTGGAAGAATCGCCGAAGCGGCTGGCCATCGATCACCAGAACGCGCGCAGGCTTGCGGAAGGCATTGCCGAAATTCCCAATCTGCACATTGAACCGAAAAAAGTCCGCACCAACATCGTCATTTTCGACTGCAAAGATACCGGAATGGACGCGGTGCAATTCTGCGATGCGCTGAAGGCGCATGGCATTTGGGCACTCGATACCGCGCAATACTCAGTTCGCTACGTCACCCATTGCGACGTCGATGCCGCGGGAATGGAACGCGCATTGAAAATTACCCGTCAGGTCACAACTAAAACGCAAGGGAGCGCCGCATGATTGCATTTCCCGCAGCAAAGAAGCTGGTCTTCGCGTCGATACTCGCTGGCTCGCTGCTTTGTGCTGGGCCGGGTTTTGCGCAGCAAAGTGCGAAGCCAACGGCGGCTGATGCGAAAGCGTTCATCGACAACGCCGAGAAGGAATTGTTTGATCTGAGCGTGAAGGCGCAGCGCGCATCCTGGGTTGAGCAGAACTTCATCACCGAAGACACCGAGCAAATCGCTGCCGACGCCAATCAAATCCTCACTGCCAAGAGCGTTGAATACTCCAAGCAGGCGCATCGCTTCGACGGACTCAGTCTTCCGTCGGAACTCGCTCGAAAAATGCTGATCCTGAAGATTTCCACACTGCTGCCTTCGCCGAACGATCCCGCCAAGCAGCAGGAGCTTGCGCAAATCGAAGCATCGCTCGAAGGCGACTACGGAAAAGGGAAGTGGTGTCCGGACGGGCCGCAAGGCAAATGTCTGGACGTAACCGCTCTCGGTCGTCTGATGGCCACCAGCCGTGATCCTGAAGAGCTGAAGAAAGCCTGGATTGGCTGGCAGGCGGTCGGCGCCCCCATGCGCGATCGCTACGCGCGCATGGTTACCCTCACCAACGAGGGAGCGCGCGACCTGGGCTTTCACGACGTCGGAGAAATCTGGAAGCTGCAGTACGACATGCCCGCCGCCGACTACGAAAAAGAGGTCGATCGCCTTTGGCAGCAGATGCAGCCCTTCTACGCGTCATTACACGCCTACGTTCGCGGACAACTCGGAAAGAAATATGGCAAGGAAGTTGTCCCGCCAAACGGCCCGATTCCTGCCCACCTTCTTGGCAACATCTGGAGCCAGGAATGGAATAACGTCTCGAATTTGATGGAACCGCCGAAGTCTGCCCAGAGTTACGACTTGACCAAAATTCTCGAAGACCGCAAGACGGACGCAAAGGGCCTGGTCAAATACGGCGAAAACTTTTTCATCTCGCTCGGTTTCTCCCCGCTCCCGGAAACTTTTTGGGAGCGCTCGCTCTTCACCAAGCCCGCCGATCGCGACGTCATCTGCCACGCCAGCGCCTGGGACATCGACAGCAAGGACGACCTGCGCGTAAAAGTCTGCGTGCGCCCGACGGCGGAAGACTTCGGCACGGTTCACCACGAACTCGGCCACAACTTCTACCAGCGCGCTTACAAAGATCAGCCGTTTCTCATTCAAAATAGCGCCAATGATGGCTTCCACGAAGCCGTCGGCGATACCATCGCGCTCTCCATCACTCCCGACTACCTCAAGCAGATCGGCCTGATCGACACGATTCCACCCGCGTCCGGCGACACCGAATACTTGCTCAACGCCGCACTCGAAAAAGTTGCGTTCCTTCCGTTCGGCTTACTCGTAGACAAATGGCGCTGGGACGTTTTCTCCGGGAAAATTCAGCCGGCGAATTACAACAAAGCCTGGTGGGAACTTCGCACTCGCTACCAAGGCATCGCGCCGCCCCTAGCACGCTCCGAAGCTGACTTCGATCCCGGTTCGAAAGCGCATATTCCTGAAAATGTGCCGTACTCGCGCTACTTCCTCGCGCGCATTCTGCAATTCCAGTTTTATCGCGCCATGTGTCGCGAAGCCGGATTCACTGGCCCGCTCTATCGCTGCTCCTTCTACGGCAACAAAGCCGCCGGAGCGAAACTTAACAAAATGCTCAGTATGGGCAGCAGCCAACCATGGCCAGATGAACTCGAAGCCTTGACCGGCGAACGAAAAATGGACGCGGCCGCCATGCTCGAATATTTTGCGCCTTTAAAATCCTGGCTCGACGAGCAAAACCGGAAGAACAATTATTCCGTCGGTTGGTAGTCTTCGAAACGCGCGGACTTGGTATAAAATATTCTTTGGTCAGCTATAGCTATTTCTTCTACCTCCATTGCTGACTCGAGAGGCCACGTGGACTTTTCTCTGACCGACGAACAGAACCAACTCCGGCGCAGCGTGCGCGAATTTGCCGAAGGCGAAATCCTGCCCCACGTCATGGAGTGGGACGAAGCCTCCCGCTTTCCCAGCGAAATTATTGCCAAGCTTGGCGAAATGGGCCTGCTCGGAGTCATTTTCCCGGAGCAATACGGCGGCGCAGGCCTCGGTTATATCGAATATGTCATCGCTATCGAAGAATTGTCCCGCGTGGACGGCTCCGTCGGTATCATCGTCGCCGCCCACAATTCTCTCTGCTCCAATCACATTTTCAAGTTTGGAACCGAAGCGCAGAAGCAGAAATATCTGTCTCCGCTCGCGCAAGGCAAAAAAATCGGCGCCTGGTCGCTCACCGAACCCGAAGCTGGCTCCGACGCCGGCGGAACCCGCACCACTGCCAAGCGCGATGGCCATCACTGGGTACTCAACGGCGCGAAGACTTTCACCACCAACGGTCACTACGCCGATTTCTGCGTCGCCATGGCCGTCACCGATAAATCCAAAAACTCTCACGGCATCAGCGCGTTCATCGTCGAAAAGGGAACTCCCGGGTTCAAGCCCGGCAAAAAAGAAAATAAGCTAGGCCTGCGCGCCAGCGACACCTCCGAAGTGCTTTTTTCCGATTGTCGCATTCCCGTGGAAAATCTTCTCGGCAACGAAGGCGAAGGATTCATCGGCAGTTTGAAGATTCTCGATGGCGGCCGCATCTCGATTGCTGCGCTTGCGCTCGGCATGGCGCAGGGCGCGCTAGACGCCGCGATCAAGTACGCCAAGCAGCGCAAGCAATTTGGTCAGCCCATCAGCGAATTTCAGGCCATCCAGTTCAAACTTGCGGACATGGCCACGGAAGTCGAAGCCGCGCGTCTGCTGGTCTATCAAGCCGCCTGGCTCGCCGACAAAAACAGCGCGCGATTTACCAAAGAATCCAGCATGGCCAAGCTTTTCGCCAGCGAAGTCGCTGTCCGCGTCGCCAACGAGTGCGTGCAAATTCACGGCGGCTACGGCTTCACCAAGGACTACCCAGCCGAAAAGTTTTATCGCGACGTCAAACTGTGCACCATTGGCGAAGGTACCAGCGAAATCCAGAAACTGGTCATTGCGCGGCAGTTGCTCGGCAAGAAATAATACGAGCATGCCACTGCCGCTTGCGTGCACTCGACTGGACCAGAATGTTTCCGCCGGTTGATTCTTGGGCGGCACAAGTCCGCGCCGGCGATCTCCGAGCAATCTCCCGCGCCATCACCGCAATTGAAAATCACGCGCCGGAAGCAGAGCCGCTTCTAAAAATTCTTTTTCCGCACACCGGTACGGCCTATCTCACCGGCATCACCGGCGCTCCCGGGACTGGCAAGAGCACGCTCGTCGATCGCCTTGCCGCGCACTATCGCAAGCAGCAATCGCCGGTCGGCGTCATTGCCGTCGATCCCAGTAGCCCGTACACCGGCGGAGCAATCCTCGGCGACCGCATCCGCATGCAAAGCCACGCGGGCGACGCTGGGATTTTCATTCGCTCCATGGCCACGCGCGGATTTCTCGGCGGTCTGGCGCGTGCCACCGCCGAAGTTGCGCTCCTTCTCGATGCTGCCGGCAAACGCCAAATCCTCATTGAGACCGTCGGCGTCGGCCAGGATGAAATTGACATCGTCCGTCTCGCCGACTGCGTCGTTGTCGTGCTCGTTCCCGGTCTCGGCGACGACATCCAAAACATGAAAGCCGGCCTGATGGAAATCGGGGACATCTTCGTGCTCAATAAATCGGATCGCGAAGGCGCCGAACGCCTCGAAGAACAGCTTCACGCCATGCTTTCGCTCGCCATGCCCAGCGACGGCTGGCACCCTCCCGTGATCCGCACCGTCGCTACCGACAACAAGGGCATCGACGCGCTTGCCGAAACCATCGCGAAATTTGGCGCGCATTTCGAATCCAGCGGCGAACGTACCAAGAAACACACCGGACACTGGCGCAACCGCCTTCTCGAACTCCTCGAATCGCGCCTCATCGAACGCGTGCTGAAAGCAGCGGGTGGCGAAGCCGCGCTCAATCAACTTGCCGCCGACGTAGCGGAGCGCCGCAAAGACCCCTTCGAAGCGGTAAATGAAATCCTGGCCAAGAGCGGTTTGCAAAGCTAACAACGGCAAATGAATTGCGCGACCATTACATTTCAATTTGGCACACTCTTTGATCGCCGCGGCTTCCAACTCAATCAAACGCACCTTTGCCCTTTTCAGACTCGCGAATCCAAGCGAAAATGGTTGCCGACGATTGTTCCGTTGGACTAGAAGTCGAATCGACTGATCGAAAATCGTAATTTCCCAACACGAAAGGGAACACCTGCTTTGAAAACAGCAAAGGCGAAGAGTGCGGCCAAAAAGCCCGTAGCCACGATCGGCATCATCGGCGGAAGCGGCCTCTATGCGATGAAAGGGCTGACCAACACCAAAGAAATTAAGGTCAAAACTCCGTTCGGCGATCCCTCCGAGGCTATCGTCACCGGAGTTCTCGAAGGCAAGCGCGTCGCATTTCTCGCGCGTCACGGCCGCGGCCACCGCATTCTTCCCACCGAGATCAATTTTCGCGCCAACATCTATGCTTTGAAGCTTCTCGGCGTCGATCGCATCATTTCCGTCAGTGCCGTTGGTTCGCTGAAGGAGGACCTTGCGCCGGGCGAATTCCTCGTCGCCGATCAATTCGTCGATCGCACCAAAAATCGCGTCTCCACGTTCTTCGGCGACGGCCTCGTTGCGCATGTCACCTTCGACAAACCAACTTGCCCGCAAACTTCCCGCGTCCTCGCCGACGCCAGCGTTCGCTGCGGCGTGAAAGTCCATCGCACCGGCACCTACATTTGCATGGAGGGTCCGCAATTTTCCACGCTTGCCGAAGCCCACATGCATCGCGCCATGGGCTTCGATGTCATCGGCATGACGAACGTCACCGAAGCCAAGCTCGCTCGCGAAGCGGAACTTTGCTATGGCACCATCGCCATGATCACCGACTACGATTGCTGGCATCCCGATCACGAATCGGTTACCGGCGCGCAAATTATCGCCACGCTCAAGCAAAATGCCGAAAACGCCCAGCGCACTCTTCGCGAAGCCGTGAAAGCCTTGCCCGTCGAGCACGACTGCAAGTGCAGCTCGGCACTAGCGCACGCGCTCATCACTGATGCGAAGCTGGTCCCCAAATCCACAAAAAAGCGCCTTGCGCCCATCATCAGAAAATACATTTCGTAATGTTCACGCACTCATTTCCGGATCAACAGTCGTGTCTTCGTAGTGCCGGCCTTCAGGTTGGTTCTTCGTTTTTGTGCAATCGCCGCCTTTCGGGCAGTCGCGGTTCAAGTAGTGCCGGGCTTTAGCCCGGCGCCTTTCTTAGGGGGATAACGAATGTCACTTCTCGTCGTAGGTTCCGTTGCATTTGACGCTATCGAAAGCCCGTACGGAAAAGTTGACCGCATCATCGGCGGCGCTGCAACGTACTTCGCCGTCGCGGCCAGTTTCTTCTCGCACGTAAATCTGGTCGGGGTGGTCGGCGACGATTTCTCCGAGAAAGACGCCGCACTCTTCAAAGGACGCAAGATTGACACCTTGGGCCTCGAACGCACTCCGGGGAAGTGTTTTTTCTGGGCGGGAAAATATTCTGAAAATCTCAATGAACGCGTCACACTCGTCACCGACCTGAACGTCTTCGCCGATTTCAACCCCAAGCTGCCCGAGAAATTCCGCACGTCCTCGCATGTTTTTCTTGCCAACATCGCACCCGATTTGCAGCGAAGCGTCCTCAAGCAGGTAAAAAGCAAACCGAAACTCGTCGCACTCGACACTATGAACTACTGGATCGAACGCACTCCCGCTGAACTCCGCGAAACTCTCAAGCACGTGGACATTTTGATGATCAACGACTCGGAAACCCGCCAGCTCTCGAGCGAACACAACCTACTGCGCGCCGCTCGCCACATTTTCAAGCTCGGCCCATCAACGTTGGTCGTCAAGCGCGGTGAATACGGCGCCATGATGGTGGATAAAAACGGCGTTTTCTGCGTTCCGGCGTTTCCTCTGGAGGAGCCGCACGATCCCACTGGTGCAGGCGATTCATTCGCAGGTGGCTTCATGGGCTATCTCGCTGGCGCGGGCAAGGCGAACGACGCCACGCTTCGCCGCGCCATGGTTTTCGGCTCGGTTCTCGGCAGCTTCGCCGTCGAAGAGTTCGGCCCGGAACGGCTTCGCAAACTGAAGCGCAGCGAAATCAACGCCCGCGCCCGCCACTTCGCCAAACTAACCCAGTTCAAACTCTAACTTTCAGCACGACGCCAGCGGCCCTCCACGCGTAGCACAGACTTCAACCCGCCCGCGCCAGCGGGTCTGTGTACGGTGCGGCCCGCGCCAACATCGATCCAGTAGTGAAGCAAACCTTAGTCCGAGCGCCGTGTCGCGGGCACGCTTGCAGATCCGTTAGCCCCATGCTCTTTTCGCACGGCTCGTACCTCGACTACCATCTCTTCCATTCATTTGCATGTAATATTTCCTAAGCTCCGCCAGAGACTGCGTGCCTGGCGCTAAACACATTCATGTTGCCTCTTGCCACTGTTGTCTGCCGATTGCTCTGGGCCGCGTTTCTCGGCACGGCTATCGGCGTTGAACGCAACATCCGCAAGCGCCCGGCCGGAATGCGCACCAGCGTCTGTGTGTGCCTCGGCGCTGCATTTTTCACAATTGTCTCCGCCGAGTACGCAAAACTTACCGGCGACACCAGCACCACCCGCATCGCCTCTAACATCGTTCAAGGCATAGGCTTTCTCGGCGCTGGAGTAATTCTGCGCGAACGCGGCAGCATAATTGGAATGACCACAGCTTCGCTGATCTTTGTCGAAGCTGCGGTCGGCATGGGTGCCGGTGCGGGCTTTTACCGGTCATCGGGCATCGTTGCTCTCATCGTGCTTGCTGCACTCACCGGTCTCATCTACGTTGAAAAAGCGCTGAAGTTGAAGTGCCGCTACATGCTTTTTCGCGTGGCTACCGGCAGCGCGGTCGACATGGTTCCGGAAATTCACAATATCTTTAAGACGCTTCGCCTCGAACTCGACAACTTTCAAGTGAGCATCACTGGAGAAAAACACATCATTCAGTTCGACGCCGACGTCACCCAGCACCAGCAGGAACAGGTTCTCTCCGCTATGACTCGTCCTGGAATCAGTATCGAAATGCTGCCCGTTGAAAGGCAGCAGGGATGACGGAACCTCAGCCCGTTCAGAAACCAAAAGCCTTGCGACCCGGAGCGAGGATCGCACCGTTCGCACCCGCATCTCCCGGCCTCGCCGACGCTGTCGAAGTTGGAAAAAAAGAATTGATTCGCCTCGGGTTTCGCGTCGGTCAGCAAGTGGCCATGACCCCGGAAGGCTACTACGCAGGCCCCAGTCGCGACCGCCGCAACGAATTCGTCAACGCACTCGACCATCCTCACGTCGATGCGCTCGTAGCCACCCGTGGCGGCTATGGCTCGGTCTATTTGCTGGAAGAGGGTCTGCCCGACGTTCTGCCTGCCGTCAAACCGATGATCGGCTTTAGCGACCTGACCACTCTGCAGATTTATCTCTGGCAAAGGCATCGTTGGACAGGATTCTACGGGCCCATGCTCGCTGCTGGACTGAACTATGGTGCGAATGAGCCGCGTGGCTACGATCTCCCGTCATTCCTGTCCGCGCTGAACAGCGTGCGCGACGGTTGGTCCATCCAGCTGCACGGAGAAGCCCTCAAGTCGGGAATTTCTGAAGGAATTCTGCTCGGCGGCGCTTTGACGCTAGTCGAAGCTACGTTTGGTACTCCGTGGGAACTTGCAACCGATGGCGCCATCCTGATTCTCGAGGACCGCGCGATGAAGCCTTATCAGATTGACCGTGTACTGATGCACTTGAAACACGCGGGAAAATTCAAAAATATCCGCGGCTTTGTGCTCGGCGATTTTCCCGGCTGCGAAGCGCCGGTCGCTGGCAGTCCGACGGTTCGCGACGTCTGCGACAAAATTCTCGGGCCGCTGGGCGTTCCCATCGTTTACGGCGCTCCGGTTGGCCACACCATTCGTCCCATGGTTACGATTCCTCTTGGCGTCCGCGCGCGTTTGACAGCGGAAGGCGAAGGCACTCTCGAAATTCTCGAACCGGCGGTCGTTGAATGACTCAGTCAAAGAACATACACATCATTGGTATCGGTGGTTCGGCCATGGCGCCGCTCGCCGGCATGCTCCGCGAAAAAGGATTTCGCGTGACGGGCTCTGACTCCGGTGTCTATCCACCTGCATCCACGTTGTTGGACAGCCTTGGCATTGCCTATTTTCCGTCCTTCGATGCCGCCCATCTTACGCCGCCACCTGATCTGGTCATTGTTGGCAATATCATCGCCCGCGGCAATCCCGAACTCGAGGAAACGCTCGAACGCAAAATCCCATACCGCTCGATGCCGGAAATTCTCGAAGAAGTTTTTCTGCCCGGCAAACATTCCGTCGTTGTCAGCGGCACTCACGGAAAGACCACTACAACTGCGATGCTCGCGTGGATTTTTTATTCCGCAAACAAGCAACCGACTTTTCTCGTTGGTGGTGTCGCCGAAAATTTTGGCAAGAGCTACGGACTCGGCGAAGGGCCTGAAATGATTCTTGAGGGCGACGAGTACGAAACCGCATTCTGGGATCGTGGACCTAAATTCTTCCACTATCATCCCGACGACCTCATCATCACCGCGCTCGAATACGACCACGCCGATATCTATGCCGATTTCGACACCTACAAACTCGCGTTCAAGCGTCTTGTCAATCTGGTTCCTCGTAGTGGCCGCGTCGTCATCTGGGGAGATTCGGACAAGTCCGGACCTGCAGTGCGCGAATCCGCAGCGAAAGCCTTTTGCCCGGTAATTACTTACGGCTTCAATGCGGACAACGATTGGGTTGCTAGCGAGCCGGAATTTGTCGGTGACGCCATGCACTTCCGTGTCACGCACAAGGGAAATCCGTTCGGCGAGTTCTCGCTTACTGCGTCCGGCCGCCACAATGTACTGAACGCCCTCGCGGCCATCATCGTCGCGCAGGACCGCAGAATTTCTGTCGAATCGCTGCAAAAATCGCTCTCGACCTTCCGTTCTGTTCGCCGCCGCCTCGACGTCAAAGGCGAATTCAACGGCATCCTCGTCGTTGACGATTTCGCGCATCACCCAACAGCCGTCACCGCGACCATCGAAGCCGCGCGCGGACGCTGGCCAAACCGCCGCATGTGGGCCATCCTCGAGCCGCGCTCCAACTCCATGCGCCGCAAAGTGTTTCAGGATACGTTGCCCAAAGCGCTTGCTCTCGCTGACCGCGTGGCGCTCGGCGGTGTTTTTCGCGCGCAACAACTCGGCGACGAAAATCGCCTCGACCCGGAAACCGTCGCCGCGCGCGTTCGCTCGCTCGGCAGGGAAGCCAATGTCATCGCCGGTGGCGACGCCATGGCCGAATTCCTCGCCGCCAACGCCAAGCCCAACGATCTCCTGCTCATCATGTCCAACGGCAGCTTTGATGGACTTTGCGAAAAGCTTCTGAAAAAATTGGGAGCCCCACAACCCGCAACCACCGAGGCCAACTCCAGGTGACCCACTCCCATCCGCGACTGCTTCGAACCGCCTTCCTGCTACTTTTTATTGCCGTTCTCGCGCTCGCCATTCCAAGCCGGTCAGTCGCAACTATCAAATACGAAGTGTCGCTCGCAGCTCGAGCGCAACATTTGTTCGCAGTAACGATCACCATCCCCGACGTTCACGGCGAAGTGCAGGTGCAAATGCCTGCGTGGAACGCCCTGTACGAGGTGCGCGACTTCGCCAGTCGAATCCAGCGCGTCGAAGCTTCCGCAAACTCCCAATCACTCCCCGTAGAGAAACTCGATAAGCAAACATGGAAGATTCGCGGCGAGGGCGAAGTGACAGTGAAATATTCCATCTACTGGGACAGCCCGGGCCCATTCGCAAGCCAATTGAACGAAGAGCATGCCTTCATCAACCCCGCAATGGTGTTCATGTATGTTCCCGACCGCAGAAGGGAACGCATCGAACTTTCGTTACGGAATCTGGCCTCCGATTGGCATTCCGCGACCACTCTAAACCCGATGTTTGCGGAGCGTGATCCAATTTCGCCATCGTATTTCGATGAGAACTACGATGCGTTTGTCGATGCACCAATCGAATTGGGCACATTCAAGCTGTTTCGGATTACTGGAATCGATACTCCGATTAACGTCGCGATCCACGGCGACAATTGGAAGCAATCCGAAGTTGAAGACACGCTGCGCAAGCTCTGCAAATATGAAATCGAATTGATGGGCGGCGCGCCGTTTAAACGCTACTTATTTATTTATCACAGTGGTAAAGCAGCCGGGGGCGCGGGCGGCGGCATGGAACACGCCAACGGCACTGCCATCAACATTTCCGGTAGCGCGCAAATTCCGGGGGTTTCTGGACACGAGTTTTTCCATCTCTGGAACGTGAAACGTATTCGCCCCGCTTCGCTCGAACCCATCGACTACACTCGCGAACAATATTCCCGCGCGCTGTGGTTCGCTGAAGGCGTCACCAGCACCTACGGCCGTTACGCGCAAGTGCGCAGCGGACTCTGGACGAAGCAGGATTTTTACGCCGATCTTGCCGCACAAATCAACGAACTGGAGTCTCGCCCCGCGAATAAATGGCAGAGCGCGGAGCAATCGAGTCTCGATACTTGGCTCGACAAATACGACTACTACAACGGTCCCGACTTCAGCATTTCGTATTACACAAAAGGGCAAGTACTTGGCGATGCGCTCGACATCCTGATTCGCGATTGCACCGACAATGCAAAATCCCTCGACGATGTTCTGCGCAAGATGAACGAAGACTTCGCTGCGCAAGGGAAAACCTATCGCGACAGTCTCGACGTTCGGCTGACCGTCGAAGCGATCGCGGGTGGATCGTTCGAGGAATTCTTCCAGAAATATGTCGCGAGCTCGGAAGCGATTCCGTATGCGGAGATACTTGCGAAAGCCGGATTGCTGCTACAAAGACAAGAGGTCGTCCGCGCGCAACTGGGTTTTTCTTTGGAGCGTGATTCCAGCGGAAGGTGGATCGTTCGCACAGTCGATCCCGGTTCAACCGCGGAGCGCGCGGGACTGAAAGCGGGCGACGAAATCAAACAATGGAACGGCGAAAATGTTCCGCGCCGCGCGGAGTTCTGGCTGCGCAACAAAAAGCCCGGCGACGAATTGAATTTGCATATCCTGCGCGGCGAGCAACAATCCGAACTTTCGTTTGCTCTGGGCGGAAGTTCCGCTTCGGTCTTTGTTCTGAGCGAAGATCCACAATCTTCGGCAAAGGCGCGCGCGATTCGTGAAGGGATTCTGCACGGAAAAACTGATGCACAGCAAGCTCCTGCGAAAGCGGCAAGCGCGAAACTAGAAATCATCGTGCCAACGAGCGCCGCCGCAAGAAACGCTGCGGATTCTGCTTCGCACGCCGTTTTCGCAACGGCATCAGGTGAACAATAGTTCTTCCGTCTTGACGGAACGGCGAGCGTTCGAGAGAGTTGGCTGAGCCCGGCAAATGCTGCGTACTATTTTCATCGGCGTTTTTCTTTCTCTCTACATCATCGTCGCCGGAATTCCGCTGCTAATTTACACTGTCCTCTCTAAAAACCCCGACCCGCTGTACTGGGCGGGAATAAATGGCGTGATGTTTTTTGTGCGCGCAGTGGGAGTACGGGTGCGGGTAACCGGCACCGAGCGCATTCCCTCGGGAACCTGTCTGTTCGTCGCGAACCATACCAGTTCGGCGGATGCTCCTGCGGTGGTTGGTGCGATTCCGCGGCGCATTGCCATCCTTCTCAAGAAATCGCTCTTCGACTACCCGATCGTCGGGCAGGCATTTCATCTCGCGCACTTCATTCCTGTCGATCGCTCGCAACGCGATTCGGCGATCGCAAGCTTGGAAAAGGCGACGGAAGCGATGCGGGCCGGGCAATCGTTTCTGATTTATCCTGAAGGGACGCGGAGTCCCGATGGGCGATTGCAGGAGTTCAAGAGAGGCGCGGTGGTGATGGCGATCAAGGCCGGCGTCCCGATTGTTCCGGTGGCGTGTTCCAATGCGCACCGGATCATGGAGAAGCGTTCGCTAGTGATTCATCCGGGAGAAATTCTTGTGGAATTTCTCGAGTCAATCGATGCTTCGAAGTTCGCGTTCGAGGGCCGGGAGGAGCTGAACGAACTCGTGCATGACGCGCTGGCGGCTGGGTTGCCTCCGGACCAGAGACCGACTGGGTTTCCTGGCGCGGGGTGAGACGCGCTCGGACCGCCTAGATCAAACGGAGCTGTTCCATCCCTCGGTTGATATAGCGAGTTCAAAGTTCAATGTACTAAGTAGCAAATCAAAGGCAATTTAAATTCCAAGAATCCTCCTTCGATCGAGTGCGCCAAAGAGAGCTCGCACCCGGACCAAGCGAGGACGGGCGCCCAAGAGCGGAAAAGTCAAAAGCGCCGGTCTGAAGACCGCCACCACGAAAGCAAAAGAAATGCCGCGGGAATTAAAAGAGCCTCGCGGTACGCTTGATGTCGGCAACTTCTTTTTCGAGTTCGGAGATTTTGCGTTGCAGTTCGGGCAGGCGGCGGATGACTGCGGAAGATTTTAGCCACTGGCGATTTTCGACGGCCGGGTAGCCGGAGTACATCGCTTTGTCGGGGACGTCGCTGGGGACTCCGCTCTGGGCGGTGATGACGGCGTCCGCGCCGATTGTCAGGTGGCCCGCGGTGCCAACTTGTCCGGCAAGGATGGCCCTTTCGCCGATTACGGTAGAACCGGCGAGTCCGACCTGCCCGCAGAGCATGGCGTTGGCTCCGACTTCGCAGGCGTGACCGATCAAGACGAGGTCGTCGATTTTTGCGCCGCGGCTGATGCGCGTTTCGCCAACGGTGGCGCGATCGACGCACGCGTTGGCCTGGACTTCGACGTCGTCTTCGAGGATGGCGGGACCAGACTGCTGAATTTTGTACCATGAGCCGTCTTTTTGTTTGGCGAAGCCGAGGCCGTCGGCTCCGATGACCACACCGTTTTGCAGAAGTACACTATTGCCGATGCGGCAGTGTTCGCGAACGACGGAGTGCGCGTGCGCGAAAAAATTGTCGCCGATGGTGACGCCGCGATAGATCGTGACGAAACTGTGGAGGACTGCATTCGCGCCTATGGTTACCTCTTCATCGACAAAACAATAGGGGCCGATGTGGGCGCCGGAAGCGATCCGCGCGGTCTCGGCGATCACAGCGCTCGGATGGATGCCGGGGGCGTAGGCGGGCGGGGTGTAGAAGAGTTCGATGGCCCGGGCGAAGTCGAGGTATGGATTGCTTGAGCGCAGGGCGGCAAGCGGGGCAAGACCGGGGGCGCGTTCGATGCGGACGTTGTCCTCGATGAAGATGGCGGAGGCTTTGGTGGAGCGCAGGAGCGGGAAGTAATGGCGGTTGGCGAGGAAAGTGATCTGGCCGGCGGCGGCGTGTTCGAGTCCTGCGACGCCGGAAATTTCGGCGGAAGGATCGCCGTCGAGGCGGCAGCCGAGTTTGGCGGCGATGTCAGAGAGTTTCATGAAAGAAGCTCCTCGGAAGAGTGATGAGCGAGTCTCGCATAGCGTTCAAGGAGAAGTACAGTTGGAGAGAAGAAGGCCGGATTTGCCACGTTTGTATTCGCGGCTCCAAGTAGAGCCCGGACTCTATCCTTTGAGGCTCCAAGCCGAGCCGGACGATTCCTTTGCGGGCTCCAAGTAGAGGGACGAGACCTGCGCCCGACACCCGTGCGAGATGGTGCCCAGATTCCTCGACTGCGCGGCCGGGCATTTGCTTCGCGAACGAGTGAGACCACCGAGCCGCTCCGCTCGGAATGACGAACGAAACCGTGATGCCGTGATTCTTTTAACGTTCGGAATGGCTGGGATGAATTATGATGGCGCGGGCGGAACGACGGTGATCGAGGAGGATTGACGAGATGAATAAGAATATTGAGATGGCGCAGAACAGGTACGGCGAGCAAAACGGCGTGCGGAAGAATGGCGCAGCGGAAAACGCTGGAGAGTGGAACGCTCCGGTAGAGCAAGGAACCGGGAGGCGGAGGTTTTTGCGGGGAGCGGCTGCGGGGATTGCGGCGGGAGTCGCTGTTGGAGCGGGAATGGAGGTGGCGTTTCCGCGTGCGGCGAAGGCTCAGACGAATGCTACGCCAGAAGCGGCGCTGAAAGATTTGCTGGATGGGAATGCGCGGTTCGCGGCGAACCAGCTGACGTCGCTGCAGCAGGATCTGGACATTTTGAAAGCGCGGACGGTGGAAAAGCAGGAACCGTTTGCGGGAGTGCTGGCGTGCGCGGATTCACGGGTTCCGGTGGAGTTGCTGTTTGACCAGACGATTGGGGAAATCTTTGTGACGCGGGTGGCGGGAAACATTGTGACGCCGGAGATTATCGCCAGCCTGGAATATGGAGTAGCGGCGCTGGGAATCAAAGTGATTCTTGCGCTCGGTCACACCAATTGCGGGGCAGTAAAATCGGCGATGAAGTCGGACACGGTGCCGGGGCAGATCAGCGTGCTTTACAAACATTTGCGTCCGGCGGTGGAGAAGTCCGGCGGCGATATGGTGAAAGCGATTGCGATCAATGCGGACCTGCAGGCGGAGTTGCTGCGGACGTCGTCCACGGTGATTCGGGATGCAGTGAAGGCGGGGAAGTTGAAGGTGGAAAGCGGCGTTTACGATTTGGCGACGGGTAAGGTGAGTTTGAAGTAGTTTTGAATCGAAGACTCGGAAAGCATCCGGCGCGCGCCGACCAACTTGCGTTCATAAATTCAGTCCTGCTTGTATCGGCTAAAGTCACCCCGACCGGGCCAGACTTTTTTTCTTGATGCCGCACCTCATCTCCCATTATTCGGAAACGAATGATGAATTTCGCACCGACAGAGCTGCACTAGGCCGACTTTATTGCGACGAGTGAAAACTTCCGCACGGCCGCAGTTTTACCGCGCTTTTGGGCCGGACGCATGATTTTCGGATTGAGCTCCGCCACGTTTGGCCAGGCGGCGGTTGGGGGCGCGGGCTAGGTCAGAATCGAAGGCGAGGGCGGCGTCGGTGGGGCGATTGGCTTTTAGATATAGTTCGCCGAGGAGTTCGTCCGTGGGTTTGTAGATGACCGGAGGGCCGAATTCCATGGGGAGGGCGCGCTCTTTGGCGGCGAGGGACTTCAAGGTCGCGTAAGTTTCTGGAGTAACAGCGGCATCGGGAGTGCCGGGGCCACCGGGTGAAACGGGAGCGGTGCTGGAGAGCAGGGCGCGAATCTGGTCGGCGAGAATGGATTGCGCGATGTAATCGTTGGCGTCATCGCGATGATTGGTGTCGAGATGGGATTTCATTTCGGCGAGGACTTGGTCCATGCGAGCGAGGCCATCGCGAGCGGCCGAAAAATTGGATAGCTGAAAAGCGGCGAGGGAGTCGGCGTAGTCGAACGACAAGCGAGTGGTCGGGTTGTGAGTGTTTGGGAAAGCCGGGAAGTTTGCAGTTTCCTTCCATTGTTCGGAATCCACGATGAAGTTGGCGCGCATCATGGCATACGCTCCGACGGAACTCATATCGGAGTGCGACGACGGATTGGCGGTGCGGCGGTCGGACTGTGCGCGGGCTTCGTCGCGGCAATTTTCAAGCACGCGGCGGGCGTCGTCGATGCGCCCCTGTTGCAGGTAACCGTATTGCAGCCAGTAAGGATAATGGCCGCAACAGCGAGGCGGCTGGCCGTCGGCCGCGCGCTGGCGATTGACGACCGCAACCGCTATTTCGTTGGCTTTGACGACATCGTCCCACATCCCCATGGCGAGAAAGATGTGCGAGGTCATGTGCTGCGCGTGGCCGGCTTCGGGCGCTACGGTGGAATAGATGCGCGCGGCGCGGAGGCCGAGCGAAGCGTGGATGGGGTCGTCGTAACTGTGTATGAGGTAATGAACAACGCCGGGATGATGCGAGTGCGTGGGGAAAACCTCTTCGAGGAGCGCTGCAGCCCGCATGTAGGTGGCGAAGTCGCGGCCTTGTTCGGCGGAGCTCAGGATAGCGAGGGCGTAGAAGGCGGTGGCGTCCACGTCATCGGGGAAATTTTTGTGGAGCTGAGCCATGGCGGCGACGTAGAGCTGGTCGCGGTCGTCTTTGGCTCCTTCGCCGTAGAGGACTTCGATTGTGGAGAGATACTGCCTTTCACGCGGCGTGGGCGCTTTGGCTTGGCGAGCTGCGGGAGTGGCGGCGAGACGCGAGAGGGCTTCACGGGCAGCGCGCGGATTTTGTTCGTGCCAGATGCCGTGGTTGTGGGTCATGGCTTCGCCCCAATAAGCCATGGCGAAATCGGGATCGATTTCTTGGGCGGCGCGGAAATGGCGGGCGGCGTCTTCGTATTCGAAATTGTGGAGTTGGGCAAGGCCGAGGAGGAATTCGGGTTGCGCGGCGAGGGAGCCGGAGTTAGGGAAGGAGACGGAGCCGACGTCGGATTGGGTTTGGGCTGAGGTGAGTGAGGAGAAGAAGAGTGCGGCGATGGCGAGGGACAGGCGTTTCATTTGGGGATTGTACGCGGATTGTGTACGGGGAGAGGGGAAAAGCGAAATTCAGCTGGTTTGTATTTGCGGGCTACCGGTACAGGCCGCACCCGGCTGTCATTGTGCCCTGGTTCCTCGACTCCGGGGCTCGGCATTCGCTTTGCGAATGCGGGAATAGACCGAGCCGCTAGGCTCGGAATGACAAACAAGGGAGTTCAGCGTGTGCGTAGCGAGTGGCGATGCGGCAGTCGAAGGCTCCGAATATGAAAGCAGAAAACTAGAGAGGGTCGAGGATACGAGGGCCGGGGCCTTGTGTGGCTAGGGTGTCCCAGGGATTGTAGAGCGGGCAGACGCCGAGGGAGAGGCAGCCGCAGCCGATGCAGCCGTTGAGTTGGTTGCGGAGGCGCGTTAGGCGGGCGATGCGGTCGTCGAGTGAAGTTCGCCATTGGGCGGAGAGTTTTTTCCAGTCTTCGGCGTTGGGCGTGCGGGAGTTGGGAAGGGTATTGAGGGCGGTGCGGATTTCAGCAAGAGGGATGCCGGTGCGCTGCGCGACTTTGATGAGCGCGATGCGGCGCAGGACTTCGCGCGGGTAGCGGCGCTGGTTGCCGGAAGTGCGCATGCTGGAGATCAGGCCTTTGGCTTCGTAGAAGTGGAGGGTGGAGACGGTGACGCCGCTGCGTCTTGCTACGGCGCCAACAGTGAGGGATTTGCCGATTTTAGAAGGGGTTTTGGACGTTGGTGCTTCGACTAGGATCGGTGGATTTGGCATCGCGATATCCCTTGACCTCAAGTTTACTTGAGGTTGTATTGTTGGTGCAAGAGGCTGCATTTAGAGCCACTACAAGGGAGAAGAAGCGAACATGGAAATGCGATCGAACGACGGAGAACAGAACGGCGGGGAAAAGAAACTGAAAGTCGCGGTGATTTACGGGAGTACACGGCCCGGGCGGTTTTGCGACAAGGTGGTGCGCTGGGCGATTGAACAGATTGCGGACAGCGGGAAATTTGCGGCAAAGGCGATTGATCCTGCGGACGGACGGGAGCTGCCTGCGGTTCGCGAACAGATCGCGGAGGCAGATGCGTTTGTGGTGGTGACGCCGGAGTACAACCACGGGTACCCGGCGCCGTTGAAGGCGCTAATCGACTCGGTCGGAGAGCAATGGCATGCGAAGCCGGTGGCATTTGTATCCTATGGCGGGATTTCGGGCGGATTGCGGGCAGTTGAGCAATTGCGGCTGGTATTTGCCGAATTGCACATGGTGACGATTCGCGATTCGGTTGGATTTGCCAGCGCGTGGGAACAGTTTGACGCGGAGGGCGCGTTGAAGGAGCCGGAGCGGGCGAAACGGTCGATGGCGACGATGCTCGAGAGGTTGCGGTGGTGGGCGGCGGCGTTGAGGTCGGCGCGGGACGTCGAGGGGTATGGCGGCAGGGGCTGAGCTTGAAGGTAATAAGAGATTGCCAGATTTATCTTGGCAGGTTACTGCCCGCAGCCGGTCACAGAGACACAGAGATAGAAAACATCCAGAGATCAATTCGAATCGACGCGCGACGGAAAGAGCCAGAAAAGGACCAGATCCCTCGAACCAGTCGAAGTAAACGTCGGCGCAGAGAGCAGAGAGATCGGAAAGAAGAGAGATTCCTCAGTCCGCGGACTGACACGTTCGCACGAGTCGAAAGTGGAAGGGAACCATCGGTCCGCTCTGCTCGGAAAAGGAGGTGAGACTTCCGACGCAACCCATCGAGGGCTATTCGTTGAAAAGAGTGGGTTGGGCTGCGGCTGCGGCTGCAGCGGGCTTGCGGCGAGCGATGCCGACTACGCCGAGGACCGTGACTTCACTGAGTGCGGCTCGGGGGATGAAGATGCGGTCGGTGTTGGAGTTGAAGTCGGGCGGAGTGATCTGAATGCCGTTGTCGAGGAGGCCGAGCAGGTCGTTCGGGACGACACCTTCGAGGGATTGACCGTCGAGGAAGCGCAGACGTAGCCAGAGGCCGTCGAGCTTGGGGCGGCTGAGAAAGGCTTTACGCTCGGGGGCGAATTCGTCGTCGAAATCGCGGACGAAATAGATGGAACGGATCTTGGCGAGCGGGAGCTCTTCGTGGGAGCCGTCCTGGGTGAGCAAGTCGAGGGGATCAAGCTGACCGAGTCGCGCGGGATTAAGGTAGCCGCGATAGGATTTGCGGTCGTGCAGTTCGACGATGACCTTTTTGTGAGTGGAGGCTGGGGCGCGGAGTTTCAAAGGGAAAATGGGCCTCCGGGTGAGGATTTGGGGCCGGACGAAGCTTTAAGAGTACTAAAAGATGCCGATTTGCACATAATGAATTTGTATGTTATGTTAAGCGCGAAATTCCTGTCAACCTATTGTTTTTAATGGATTTAGGCGGGGGCGCGGCTCGTTGACTGAGAAGAAGCAAATCCTCAAATCGGCTTCGATCATCTCGCTAGTCACCGTAGTTAGCCGTGTTCTCGGCTACGTACGAGATCAAAGAATCGCCCTCCTGCTAGGAACCACAGTTGCGGCGGATTCCTACCTCTTAGCGTATCGCATTCCCAACTTGTTTCGGCGGCTGGTGGCGGAAGGTTCGATGACGGCATCGTTCATTCCGGTGTTTACCAGCTACATGAGGGAAAAGGACAAAGAGGAAGTCTGGGATTTTGCGAACAAGCTGTTCTGGACGCTAGCGCTGGTGGTGGCGGCAATTACGGTCTTGGGAATGGTGTTTTCGCCCTACGTGATTCATTTGTTTGCGTCGAATGCAAATAAGGAAGGATTGTGGGATCAGGCGATCGAGCTGAACCGAATCATTTTCCCATATTTGTTTTTCGTGGCGCTGGCCGCGCTGGCGATGGGAATTTTGAATTGCTTTCACGTCTTCGGATTGCCGGCGGCGACGCCGGTGTTTTTGAATCTGGCAACGATTCTGTTCTCGGTGGCGGCGGTTTGGAAGTATTTCGACAGCAAGGCGACGTCGCTGGCGGTGGGAGTTCTGGTTGGCGGAGTGCTGCAATTTTTGATTCAGGTGCCGCTGTTAGTGCAGAAGGGGATGACGTTCAAGTTCGGGATTTCGTTTTCGCATCCTGGGATTCGCAATGTGGCGCGGCTGATGATTCCGCGGTTGTTCGGGATCGGCATCGGACAAATCAATTTGCTGATCGACACGCGATTTGCGACGGCAGCGATCATGCCTAAAGGAAGTTTGACGGCGCTGTATTTGTCCGACCGCGTGATGGAGCTGGTGCTGGGCGGGTACGCGATTGCGGTGGCGACGGCCATTTTGCCGATGATGTCACACCAGGCGGCGGCGAGCGACTACAACGGATTGAAGAAGACACTGGCTTTCTCTATCCGGCTGGTGGCGTTCATCACGATACCGGCGATGCTGGGGCTGATGATTTTGCGGGAACCGATTATTCGCGTGCTATTCCAGCACGGCCAGTTCGTGGCGGAATCGACGAGACTGACAGCCAGGGCGCTGTTGTACTACGCCATTGCGTTACCGGGCCTGGCGACGGTGAAGCTGGTGGTGCCGGCATTTTATTCAACGAAAGATACCAAGACCCCGGTAATCATTGCGGCGATCTCGATGGTAATTAACGTGGTGTTGAATATTGTATTCCTGGAATTTTTCTTCAAGCGGGTGCAGAACGGCGGACCGGCGCTGGCAACAGCCCTAGCGTGCTATTTCGATTTCTTCGCGCTGATTCTGATTTTCCGGCTGCGCTACGGCCCGATGGGGATACGAGATATTTTCAAGTCGTTTTCGAAGATTTTTCTTTGTTCGGCGATTATGGGGTTGGCTTGCTGGCTGGGCGGAAAATACACGGCGTTTACGATGCATTCCCGCTTTCTCGTGCAATTCTTGGTGTTTGCGGGATTGATTGCGGGAGCGACGGTACTTTATCTCTCGTTGGCGTGGATTTTTCGGTGCAGCGAGATTGAAGAGATTTATGGAATCGCGACACGTAAACGGCGCAGCGGGGAAGAGTACGTGGAGACGTAATGGAAATTACCGCGGCCATATCGTCGTTCCTAACGCACGTACAGGTGGAGAAAGGCCTGGCGTCGAACACGCTGAGCGCTTACAAGCGTGACTTGGCGAAGTTTGAGGATTTTGCGAGGAAAAGAAAACTGGAACTGCGTGCGGTCAAGCGGGACGATCTGGTGGATTTTCTTGCCAGCTTGTATCACCAGAAGCTGGAGAGCAAAACGGTTGCGCGGCACCTGGTTACGCTGCGGAATTTTTTCCGTCACCTGCAGGTCCTAGATCTGATCCCAGAAGATCCCACGGCGAATCTGGAATCGCCCAAGATCCGCCGGTCATTGCCGGGGTATTTGCGGCTGGAAGAAGTGGAGAAATTGCTGGAACTGCCGGACCAGAAGACGGCGCTGGGCTTGCGGGACCGCTCGATGCTGGAAGTGCTATATTCCACAGGTTTGCGGGTAAGCGAATTGACCAGCTTGCGTGTACCCGACCTGGATACCAAGGTTGGCTGTGTCCGGTGTATCGGCAAGGGCGACAAAGAGCGAATCGTTCCGGTAGGTCAGAAAGCGCTGCGCATCGTAGAAAAGTACCTGCGGGAAGGCCGACCGCAGTTAATCGGGACGGGGCGCGGAACACCGGGACCGTTTTTATTCGTGAATCGGCGTGGCGGACGAATCAGCCGGGTTGGCGTTTGGAAGATTCTATCGGCGTACGGACGGCGAGCCGAACTACGCATTCCGCTTACCCCACACATGCTGCGGCACAGTTTTGCGACGCATTTGCTGGAGCGTGGCGCGGATTTGCGGTCAGTGCAGTTGATGTTGGGACACTCCGATATCTCCACGACGCAGATTTATACGCACGTCGTAGAAGAGCGGTTGAAGCAGATTTACAAGGCGCATCATCCGCGCGCATAGCGCGGAGGTACCAGAAGCAAAAAACGCGGCAAGGCTCTGAAGAAGCAGGAAGGGAGCCGGCCTGAAGTCGAGGAAGAACGATGCCAGATTATATGTTTCTTTTGGAGAGCCGGCTGCTGCCGGAACAGCGCGCGGCGATGATGCGCGTCCAGGAACTGTCCGCGGCGCTCGGGCTCAACGTGTATTTGACCGGCGGCACGGTGCGCGACCTGATTACCGGCGCCTCGCTTCGCGACCTGGATTTCACGGTAGAAGGCAATCCGTCCAAGATGGCGCGCGAGCTGGAAAAAGGCGGCGCGAAAATCCTGCACGAAGATGAAAAATTTCGCTATGTCGAAATTCTTTTCGCCGGCGATTGCGAAGGAAGTATTTCGGCAGCGCGGGATGACCACTATGTGCGGCCGGGCACGCGGCCGGAAGTGCGGTGGTCCACGATCATGGAGGATTTGCGACGACGGGATTTTTCGTTAAATGCAATTGCGATTTCGCTGAA
Organism: uncultured Acidobacteriota bacterium; assembly: GCA_963781385.1. Classification (GTDB taxonomy): domain Bacteria; phylum Acidobacteriota; class Terriglobia; order Acidiferrales; family UBA7541; genus Acidiferrum. The sequence continues at coordinate 1,337,634 of CAWAFN010000003.1, forward strand.
TCCCGCATCGCGTGGATTGTTGCTGGATCCGACAAACGGATTGTCCGACATCGAACGAGGAGAAGTGCGGGCGCTGACGATTCACAGCTTTACGAACCAGCCGTCGCGATTGCTGAGAGTGTTGCGTTATGCAGCCCGTATGGGATTCAAGCTGGAACAGCGTACACAAGAGTGGCTGGAACTTGCGATGGAGCGGGACCTGCATCACAGCATTACAACCGACGACGCTGGCGCAGAGCTGCATGCACTGGCCAAGGAAGAACAGCCGACTGCGACGTTAAAGTCATGGGAAGAACACAACTTGATGGAAATCGTGCATCCGCTGCTGGCAAAGAAGAAACCGGACTACGACGCGATTGACGACCTGAGCAGTGTGCGCGATGACTTGATGATGGCGGGACTGCGGCCACGACTGGCGACGCCGATGATGTTGGCGATTCTCGGTAGGCTTAAGGAACGCGAGCAAACCAGCTTGTTGGGAAAGCTCGGATTCCGTTCGGCGGAAATCGAAAGAATCGAGAATTTTGCCGACGAGGCGGAAGCTTCGGCGAAAGAATTGTCCGGCAAGAAGCTGAACGCACCGATCGACGCGTATAAGTTCATTGAAAAGCTGCCCACGGATCGCATTGCGTATTTGTTGGCGGAGACGCGGAATTCCGCTGCGCTTTCCAAGATCAAAGCGTATCTGAGCAAGTGGCGGCCACTGCGCGCGGGATTGCCCGTGGTGCGCGAGGAGCTGACGAAGATCGGAATGCCGGAAGGGCCGAAGTTTGACGCGGTGATCGAGCAGATGTTCGCGTTGCAACTGAACGGCAGAGGGAAGACTCCGGAAGAGCGCGAGAAGACACTTAGAAAGCTTTCCGGAATCAAAGAGGCGCCAAAGCAGAAAGAACCGAAGCCGAAAGACAAGAAAGCCGCCGCGAAAAATACCGAGAAGGCACACGATGCGCTGATGAAGATGCAGGGAAAGCCGAAGGGGAAGGACGCAGACGCGAAGCCCGCGGGGAAACCTGCAGCGAAGGCGGCGAAGCCAGCCGGAAAAGCAAAGAAGAAATAATTTCTCAGGCGGCTAGAGAAAGTAAAGCTCCCGGTTCCACAAAAAAGCGATTTTCGTTTTGCGCAGCGGCTGAGCTTTGAAAATTTCTGTTGAAAACGTGCGAAACGGGTTCGCAATTTATTCGTCCGCGATTTAGAATCAAGGTTCATGGGGCAGCCAGAGTTCGTCCACCTTCACGTACACACTGACTTCAGCTTGCTTGACGGCGCGTGCGAAACCGGCGAGCTGCTCGATGAAGCTTCCCGCCAAAAAATGCCGGCTGTGGCCATCACCGACCACGGGAACCTGTTCGCAGCAGCTAATTTCTTTTATGAAGCCAGCAAGCGCGACGTAAAGCCAATCATCGGCTGCGAAGTGTACGTGGCCAAAGGCAGCAGGCACGACCGCGGAGAGAAAACGGCGAATGGAAGCGATCGTGCAGGCAATGGCGACCGCGACGAGATGGAGCCGGGTACACGCGGCAGCAATCACTTGGTGCTGCTCTGTGAGAATCTCGAAGGCTACAAAAATTTGATGAAGCTGGTGTCCGCGGGGTTTCTGGAAGGTTTCTACTACAAGCCAAGAATCGATTACGAACTGCTGCAAAAGCACAGCCGCGGGCTGATTGCGCTGTCAGCTTGCCTAAAGGGTCCGGTAACGGAAGCGGTGGTTCACGAAAAATATGATCAGGCGCGCGAGAACGCGTACAAGCTGCGCGACATTTTTGGCAAACAGAACTTTTTTCTGGAGATTCAAGACCAAGGCTTGGAGATTGAGAAAGGCGTGAACCCGCAACTGGTCCGCCTGTCGAAAGAAACTGGAATTCCGCTGGTGGCTACAAACGACTGCCACTACCTGCATCACGAAGATGCGCACGCTCAGGAAGTATTGCTGTGCATTCAGACCGGCAAGACGATGGGCGACACCAACCGAATGAAGTTTCAGACCGACCAGTTTTATTTCAAGACCGCCGCCGAGATGGCGAAAGTTTTCGGTGAAATTCCGGAAGCAATGCGGCGTACGGTCGATATCGCGGCACGCTGCAATGTGAAGATCGAACGGATTCCGAGTCCGTTCCCGGAATTCCAAGTTCCGTCCGGTCACACGGCAGGGAGTTATTTCGAAAAGGTGGTGCGCGAAGGATTCGCTACGCGCCTACCGCAGCTAGAGAGATTGGCCAAAGCTGGAGCGCTGACCAACTCTTTGGCCGAGTATGAACGCCGGCTTACCAGCGAAATCCAGATGATTCAGAAGATGCGGTATGAAGGATATTTTCTAATCGTTTGGGATTTCATCCACTACGCACGCGCGCAGGACGTGCCAGTGGGCCCGGGACGCGGATCGGCAGCGGGAAGCCTGGTGAGTTACGCGCTGCGGATTACGGATGTGGATCCGCTGCAATACAACTTGCTGTTCGAACGCTTCCTGAATCCGGAGCGCGTTTCCATGCCGGATATCGACATCGATTTCTGCATGAGGCGACGCGGCGAATTAATTGAGTACGTTACGCGGAAATACGGGCGCGAAAACGTAGCGCAGATTATTACTTTCGGAACCATGGCGGCAAAAGCGGCGATCAAAGATGTCGGCCGCGCGATGGAGATTCCATATGCGGAAGTGGACCGGCTGGCAAAGATGGTACCTACGACGCTGGGAATTACGTTGGATCAGGCACTAGAAGATGCGCCGCAGTTGAAGTCCGCGGTGAACAGCGACGAAAAGCTGAAGGATTTGATGGCCGTGGCCTTACGGCTGGAAGGATTGTCGCGCCACGCTTCGACGCATGCCGCGGGCGTGGTGATTTCTCCGCAACCGCTGACCGACCTGGTGCCGGTGTACAAGACGAACCGCGATGAAATCACGACGCAGTTCGACATGAACGCGCTGGAACGCATCGGCCTGTTGAAGATGGACTTCCTGGGACTGACGACGCTGACAGTGCTGCATGACGCGGTAAAGATGGTGGAGCAAAACCGCGGGGTGCATGTGGAGATCGACAATCTTGCGCTGGATGACGCGGATACTTACAAGCTCTTCGCACGGGGCGACACGACGGCAATCTTCCAGTTTGAATCGCACGGCATGCGGGACATCTTGCGGAGATACCAACCGACACGAATTGAAGACTTGACAGCGTTAAACGCGCTGTACCGTCCGGGACCGATTCAAGGCGGGATGATCGATGACTTCATCAACCGCAAGCACGGAAAAACCAAGGTCAGCTACGAATTGCCGCAGCTCCAAGATATTTTGCAGGAGACGTATGGCGTAATCCTGTATCAGGAACAAGTGATGCAGATTGCCAACCGGCTAGCCAGTTTTTCGCTGGGCGAAGCGGATATTTTGCGCCGTGCAATGGGGAAGAAGAAGAAAGAGGAAATGGCGGCACAACGCGCGAAGTTTTTGACGGGATGCGCCACAAACAAGATCCCCGAAAAGAAGGCCGAGCGAATTTTTAATTTGATGGAAGAGTTTGCGGGATACGGATTCAACAAGTCGCACTCCTGCGCGTATGCGCTGCTGGCTTATCAGACCGCTTACATGAAGACGCATTACCCGGTGGAGTTCATCGCGGCTTTACTGACGTCGGAAACCGGGAATGCGGAAAAGGCTGTGAAGTACATCAACGAAGCGCGCGGGATGAGCATTTCGATTCTGCCGCCGGATGTAAACGAGAGCGATTTGTATTTCACGCCGGTGGGAGAGTCGATTCGATTTGGATTGGCTGCGATCAAGAATGTGGGCGAAAACACCGCCAAAGCGATTCGCGAGTCGCGGCTGGCGTCCGGCGAGTTTGAGTCGCTCTACGAGTTTTGTGAACGCATCGATTCGAAATTCTTGAATAAAAGAGTGTTCGAAAGCTTGATCAAGTGCGGCGCGATGGATTCGTTAGGACCGCGGGAAGCAATGGCGGCGTCGGTGGACGATGCGATCGCGGCGCTGCAGAAGGCTTCCCGGGTGCGCGAATCGGGCCAGCACGGGCTGTTTTTTGGCGGAAGCGCTGCGGAGGCGTCCGCGCCGTTCCTGCTGAAGGAGGCGCCGCTTTGGAGCGAAGAAGAAAGGCTGGCGAGCGAGTACGCGATGCTGGGATTTTATGTGTCCGGGCATCCGCTGGAGAAATACAGCTCGCGGCTTGCGGAGTGGAATGTTGTCAGGCTGGAAGAAATCGAGGGCCAGCGAAACGGGAAAGAAATCGCGGTAGCCGCGTTGGTGGTGGGCGTACGCGCGATGCGAACAAAGAAGGGCGCGCGCTGGGGAATTTTTACGATTCAGGACATGACCGGAGTGCAGGAGTTGCTGGCGTTTCCGGAAAGCTTTGCCAAGCACGAGCAAACGCTGAAGCCGGGCGCGCCACTCCTGTTGAAAGTGCGCGTGCAAATCGAAGAAGCGGGGACACGGCTTTCCCTGCAGGAAGCGCGAAGAATTCAGGACATTACCGAGCGTGCGGCAGCGCAACAAGAATTCCGGGTGCGGCTATCGATGGCCTCTATGACGGAAGGCACTATGGACCGGCTGGAGGAATTGTTCAACAAGGCGCCCGGGATGAGCCAAGTTGTGTTTGAATTGGAGTCGTCGGACGGCACGGTGGCAGTAGTGGCTTCGCAACAGCGAGTGAAGGCGACGCCGGAGTTGCTCGACGCGGTGCGGCAAATTCACGGCAAAGCGGCTGCGGCGTAAGGGAGATTATGTCGGTCAGAGAAAAAAGGAAGTCTCCCGAAGAAGTAGCGACCGCTCGCCAGCGCGAATTGGAGAAGTTGGAGAAGGAAGTGGACGATTTGAAGCGACTGGCCGGCGACGATAACGCGGATGCGGAACTGGAGCGGCTGCGCGAGCAAGTGGCGGAGTTGCGGAAAGAGTTTTATGCGCATCTCGGGCCGTGGCAAAGAGCGCAAATCGCGCGGCACCCGCAGCGTCCCTATTTGACCGACTATATTCCGATGCTGTTCACGGATTTTGTGGAATTACACGGCGACCGCGCATTCGGAGACGATCGGGCGATGATTGCCGGGCTGGCGAAGTTTAAAGGTCGCCCGGTGGCGGTGATTGGCCAGCAAAAGGGTCGCGATACGAAGCAGCGAGTGATTCGGAATTTTGGCCAGCCGAAGCCGGAAGGTTACCGGAAAGCTTTGCGTGTGATGCAGCTTGCCGCGAAATTTGGCCGGCCAATCTTGACGTTTGTGGACACGCCAGGCGCGTACCCCGGAATCGATGCCGAAGAGCGCGGGCAGGGCGAAGCGATTGCGCGTAATTTGCGGGAAATGGCAAGGCTGCCGGTACCAGTAATTGTGACGGTGACGGGCGAAGGCGGCTCTGGCGGCGCACTGGCGATCGCTGTAGGCGATCGGGTGAATATCCTGGAGAACGGATTCTACTCGGTGATTTCGCCGGAGGGTTGCGCGAGTATTATCTGGCGGGACGCGACCAAGGCGGAGACCGCGGCCGAAGCGATGAAGATTACCGCGACGGATTTGAAGGACCTGGGAATCATCGACGAAATTGTAAAAGAGCCAGAAGGCGGCGCTCACACCGACCTGGAAGCGGCGGCGCGTTTTCTGGAAGAAGTCATCGACCGGCAACTGACGGCGCTGACCAACGAGCCAGTGAAGGCGCTGCTGGCGTCGCGCTACGAGAAGTTCCGCAAGATGGGGCAGTTCTTCGACATGCAGGCGTAGACGCAGATTTTGCGTTCGCCCGTGTTCCGTTCGCGGTCCGCGCGTTGCTTCTACCGTTTCCAATTTCGACCCAGACATCCAATTGATAAATGGCGCGGGTGAGTACCTCCCAGTGGCAGATAGGGAACGCGGCGGGAGGAATCGCTGTCGGGGGAGGGGAAGGCACGTTAGCCTGAAATTGCTAACAACTATGCGGGCAAGAGCAGGGAGTCGCGCCCAGGCGGCTCAGGATCCCGCGGAAACTGGACTCGGTCATGTCGGAACCTTTCCGTCCTTACGAAAAACTGGTTGAGATCACTTTGTTGGGGAAGAAATTTCAGGTTCCCGAGCGGAACTCGTTATTGCGTTGTTTTCAGTTCATCAGTCCGGAGACGATTCCTTACGGACGTTTTTGCTGGAATCAGGATTGCCAATACTGCCGGGTGACATGCCAACTGCCGGATGACGATGACTCGCGGGAAATGCTGGCTTGCAAATTTATCGTGATGCCGGGGATGGAGATTTCCGAGTTAAGCCAGGAGCTGAAGTGGTGCTTGCGGTCGAGGTTGCCGCAGGACGAGACGATAAGTCAGTCCTTGGAAAGTGATCGCTAAGCCGGGATTGTTGCTGGTTATCGACAAATGTACCGTTGTGGTTTAACGCCACGCTGCTACCCTCCCCTTTTTTTTGTAAGTATTCATTCTAAAAGGCTTACAGAGACGCGATCTGTAGTACTCATTCTAGGTCCGCGTCGGAACTTTTCTCTGAATTGCGGTGCGCGTTGGCGTGAAACTGTCGACCGCGAATACCGCAACCGTTGAACTTTCTCTGTCTGACGTCTAGAGAGCAGAAAGGGAACAGGCCCAGCTGCCGTTCTATTCGCCGGCTTCATCGTACTGCTTCGAAAATCCGCAAGGGTTGTGGGCATGAGACCGTCGCCCTCTTTGGTCCATAGCCGCAACATCCGACAGGCACACCCATTCGCGTGCGGGATTTCTTACGTCTTCACTTGTAACTGAATGGTTTGTGTTGATGGCGGCGACTCCTCTACGATTGAATTATGCAGGATGCGAAACAAGTGATTTGCGACGGGTGTGGGTTGGCGGCTTCGCAGGAGCACATTGCGAGGCGGCTGAAGAGGCTGGAGTACATGACCAGGTACCGGCCGATTCACGTGCAGACTCTCATTTTGGGAACGAGAAGTCCCGAGCTGGATGGAGCGCATTTGTATTCGGCTGTGGGGGAATTTACGGGCGAAGGCACGGAAGTGTTGCGAGCGGCGGGTGTGGAGAGAGAAGGACGAGGCGTTGAGGCGACGCTCGGGGACTTTCAACGCAAGGGATTTTTGCTTACGCACGCGCTTGAATGCTTTGGTGAGTTTGAAAGCGCTCAAGCGCTAAGAGAAGCGATACGAGCGAGAGTTCCCGCAACGATCACGCGGATTCGGCGTTCGTATAGGCCGAAGAGGCTGGTGCTAGTCGGAGCGGAGCTGCAAGAATTTGTTGCGCAGTTCGAAGCGGCAAAGTTGGATGCGACGCTGTTGTTGCGCGGCGGCAAACCTTTCGAATGGGATGAAATCGCCGACGGGGAACTGGCGAAAGTGCTGGCCACCGCTTCTTGATCATTGTGATAGCATGAACGGAGAGCGAGGCTGGCCATGCGGAAACAAGCCAAATTTGGGATAGGAATTGCGATCATCGTGGTGTCGATGGCCAGCCTTGCTTGGCTGGGCTACGGCGAGAGCAAGACGTACTATCACACGCTCGCCGAGATGGATACGCTGAAGGGTTCGGAGCTGACGCAAAGAATGCGCATCGGCGGCACAGTGCAGGCGGGCAGTATTCGTCGTATGACCGGCAGAGTGGATTTTGTGCTGGAAGGCGAAGGGAAGACGCTGCCGGTAAGTTATGTAGGAAGCGATCCGTTGCCGGATAGTTTCGTCGACAAGTCGCAGGCACTGATTGAAGGGCGGCCAACGACGGAAGGCCGGTTTGTCGCGGAACACGTGCAAGCAAAGTGCGCGTCGAAATATGAGGCAGCCCCGGGCGGTAATCCGGCGGGAGCGCCGAACAAAGCTATGAGTGGAATACCTGGCGGTACAGAATCTGGCACAACTTCTGGTAATTCACAGCGCAGCTCGATGTAGTTGGTTGCGTTCGCTGCTTGTGGTTGAGGGCTAAACAAGCCCGGGGAGAAACGGAACTGCATGGATGTATTCGGTTCCTTCGCGCTGGTCCTTGCGTTTGTATGTGCGCTGTATGCGTTCTTGGGCGGAATCGCAGCAATTATTACCCGGCATCCGTTGCTCATCAAAAGCGCGCGGCAGGCGGGGATGGCGGTTTGCGCGCTGATTTTCACGGCGACGCTCAGCCTGGTTTATCTTTTCTTCACTGATAATTTTTCGGTTGCGTATGTCGTTTCGCACAGCAACCGCGATCTTTCCTCATTTTTTAAAGTGGCGGCTTTATGGTCCGGGCAGGAAGGCTCGTTGCTATTTTGGAGCTTTCTTCTGGCGATTTACGTTTTCTCCGTCCTGCTGACTTACCGGAACAAGAATGGCGAGCTGATGCCGTACGTCGGAGTGATTCTGGCCGGCGTGCAATTATTTTTTCTGACCATTAGCAATTTTGTGGCGAGCCCGTTTAAGGCGCTGGCGACAACGAATGCGGCAGGCGGTCTGGATTTGGTGGCGCGCGCCGACGGCAACGGATTGACTGCGGTGCTGCAGTATCCAGAGATGGTCATTCACCCGCCGAATCTCTATTCGGGTTATACGGGCTTCACGATTCCGTTCGCGTTTGCGCTGGCGGCACTGCTGGCGAGATATCCGGGCGAAAAGTGGATTCACCTGACGCGCAAGTGGACCATGATCGCGTGGTGCTTCCAGACCATGGGAATTCTGCTGGGTGCACACTGGGCGTACGCGGTGCTTGGATGGGGCGGCTATTGGGGCTGGGATCCCGTGGAGAACGCTTCGTTACTGCCGTGGCTGACGGGAACGGCGTTTTTACACTCGGTGATGATGCAGGAAAAGCGCGGCATGATGAAAGTGTGGAACGTGTGGCTGGTGTTCATCACGTTCATGCTGTGCATCCTGGGGACATTGCTGACGCGAAGCGGTCTGGTGAGTTCGGTGCACGCTTTCGCGCAATCGAACATCGGAAATTGGTTCGTCGGCTTCCTGGGAATCGTGCTTGGGGTTTGTTTGATTGCGTACTTCAAGAACCGCGACTACCTGAAGAGCGAGAATCAATTGGATTCGATGGTTTCGCGAGAATCCAGTTTTCTGTTTAACAATTTGGTGCTGCTGGTGGCTTGCATCGCAATTCTGTCCGGAACGCTCTTCCCGGTTCTTTCGGAATGGATCTCCGGTTCTAAAATCAGCGTGGGTGCGCCGTTCTTTAATAAAGTAAATATCCCGCTGGGATTGCTGCTAATGTTTCTGACCGGCGTTGGCCCACTGCTCGCCTGGCGAAAGACTTCCACGGAGAGCCTGAAGCGAAATTTCCGCGGGCCAGTGTCCACAGGGGTTATCGGCGGCGTGATCGGATTTGTGTTCGGCTTTCGCGAAATGTTTTCGCTGACTTGCCTGACGCTCTGCGTTTTCGTTGCGGCGACGATCGTGCAGGAGTTCTACCGCGGCGCCAAGGTGATTCACGCGCGGTCGAATGCGACCTGGCTGGAGTCCTGCGTGGACTTGACGCTGCGCAACACGCGGCGATATGGCGGCTACATCGTGCATTTCGGCATGGTGATGATTTTCATTGGGTTGGCCGGACAGGCGTTCAACAAGGAAGTGGAGAAAGAGCTTCCGGTCAGTTCCACGGTAAATATCGGCAAGTATGAGCTGTTGTTGCAAGGGATGGACCAGCGACAAGAAAAGAATTACGTCGCCGAGCGCATGATTGTGGAGGTCATGAAGGACCACAAACCGGTGATGATGCTGTATCCGGAACGCCGGAATTTCCCGAACAACCAGGAATCCGGCACGATGGTGGCGATCTATTCGACTTTGAAGGAAGACCTGTACGTCGTTTTCGCTGGAATAAATCCGCAGAACGATTTGCCGACGATTCATGTGTTCATCAATCCGCTGGTGAAGTGGGTCTGGTGGGGCGGTATGGTGGTGGTGATGGGTACATTGGTGGCGCTGCTGCCAAATCGCGCGGTGCAACTGGTACTCGCGCGAACAGAAGTTCCTGTCGCGGCTAGGGAAGTCAGCGTGATGCGGCCGGCACCAGCGACGCTTCGAGAAGGTCACGACTAGACGATGACTATGAATCGCAAAAAAAAGATCGCTGCCGGAATCGTATTCACATGCGCCATGCTGATGCCGCCGGGCGCGACGCGCTTGCTGGCCGATCAGGCGGATCGAACGCACGAAATCGGTGCGAAGATTAAATGTATGTGTAATGGCTGCGATCAGTCAGCCGGAAAGTGTTATCACGTTGGCGGAAATTTTTCCGGCCCCTGCGATGTGGCGAAAGGGATGTTGAAGGAAATCGATACGCACATCGCGAAAGGTCTGACCGACGAGCAGGTTTTGCAAGCGATGATCAAGGAATATGGGCCGCTGGCGTATGTCGAGCCGCCGAAGACCGGTTTTGGATTAGTAGCGTGGCTAATGCCCATCTTGTATTTGCTCGGCGGAATGGTCCTGGTGATTTTTGTGATGAAGCGGTGGAGAAATCGGCCTACAGCATTGGCGGCAGCTCCAGGAACCGGTAGCACGCACGTTTCGCCGGAAGTCCTTGCTCGCGCGCGGGAACAGGCACGGCGCGAGACGGAGGATTGAGTTGACGATTTTCGCGGTTCTTGCTTTTTCGGGCGTGGCGTCAGGCGACTGGGCAATCCTTGGAGCGTGTTTGGCGCTGGCAGCGGCGACCCTCCTGTTCATCTTTTATATTCAGCCGGACGCATCCGACCTGGCGCCGCACCGTTCAAAACTGGATCAGTTGTTGGAGCGCCGGGACACCATTTACGACAATTTGCGCGATCTGCGGTTCGAGCACCGTTCGGGAAAATATTCCGAGGCGGATTTTGAAGAGATGAAGAACGCAATGGAGACTGAGGCGGCCATGGTGTTGGCGGAAATTGACCGCGTCACCGATGCGGGAGTGAAGCGCCCCAGAGGTCCAAGACCCGCAACGGAGCGGGGCGCACAGTGAAGAGGTTATTTACCACGATCGCTGCGCTGGTGGCTGTGCTGACAATTGCCGATACGAGCCGGGCAGGGACGGTGCACGGCACGGTGAACAACGGAACTACCGGCAAGCCTGCCGGTAGTGTCGAGGTAATTCTGATTCAGCTGCAAGGCGGAATGCAGCCGGTTGCGAATACGAAAACCGATACCGCCGGCCAGTTTGCGTTCGACAATCCTGGAATCGGCGCTCAGCCCATGCTGATTCGCGCGGTTTATAAGGGCGTGAATTTTCACCAACCGCTACCCCCCGGCAAAGACGCCATCACTCTGGATGTTTTTGAGCCGACGACGGACGCCAAAATCGTTTCGATTCCGTCACACGTGGTGATTTTTCAGCCGAACGGCGAAAGCCTGATCGTCGGCGAAGAATACGGCGTAAAAAATGAATCGAGTCCTCCGCAGGCGTATTTCAGAACCGACGGAAACTTCGAGGCGGTTCTTCCGGAAAAAGCCGAACTGAAGCAGATCGCCGCGGCGGGACCGTCAGGAATGCCGGTAGTGCAAGCGCCTATCGACAAAGGCAAGAACCGGTATGCAATCGCGTTCGCATTCCGGCCGGGAGAAAGCGAGGTGCGGCTGTCGTACGAACTACCGTATCCGGGGAGTACGACGACCGTGAAGCTTCCGGTATCTTACAATGCTGCACGACTGCTGCTAGTGGCGCCGCCCACAGTGAAGCTTACCGGCGACGGACTGCAAATGGCCGGGCAAGAGCAAGGAATGAATATTTACCAGTCGGCGAGCGTGGCCGCGGGATCGGCGCTGACGGTGATTGTTTCTGGTTCGGCGCCGCCGCCTTCTGCTGGTGGTAATGCAGATGCAGGTGGCGCGCCTGGTCGCGCCGAAAATGTTCAGGGCGGCGATCCTGCGGCGATTCAAGTGGTGCCCGGAAGATTGGATAGTTTGAAGTGGCCGCTGCTTGGCGGATTTGCAGTGCTTTTTGTGCTGGCGGCGATCTTGTTGGCGAGAAAACCGGTGGCGATTGCCGTGCCAGTTGCAGAAGCCGCGGCAGCGGCGACGCCGCTGGGGACAAGTTCACCGACGCAGTCCCCCGCCGGAAGTGCGAGCAATGTCAATGCACTCGCTTCAATTGATCGCAGCACGTCGAACAGTCTGGATGCGCTGAAGGATCAACTGTTTCGATTGGAGTTGCGCCGTCAGGCAGGCACGATCAGCGACGAAGAATACTCGCGCGAGCGCGCAAAAGCAGAGCAAGTGCTGCGAGATCTGGTCCGAGGCTGAACGGTGGCTCAAGCTGCGGCACGCTCCGTAGGCCTGCAATTCGACAAAGTAGAAAAGCGGTACGGATCGGTTTATGCGTTGCGGAACCTGACGCTGGCGATCGCTCCGGGCGAATGCGTCGCGCTTGCCGGCAGAAATGGCTCGGGAAAAACTACCCTCCTTCGCATAGCCGCGCAACTGACGAATCCCACGCGCGGGACGCTGGCGATTTCCGGATCAACTGAAACTAGCGCCGCACGACAAGTGGGATTCGTCGCACACGCCACGATGGTTTATGACGAACTGTCGGCCGAAGAAAACCTGATGTTTTTTGCGCAATTGCTCGGAGTGAAGAATCGCAAGGAGCGTGTCAGTGTGTTACTTCGAGAAGTAGGCCTTGCAGAGCGCAAAGATTCGCTGGTGCGAACATTTTCTCGCGGGATGCGGCAGCGGGTAGCGATTGCGCGGGCACTACTCGCCGAACCCCCGTTGCTGTTGTTTGACGAGCCGGCTACAGGACTCGACTCGGAGGCAACCGCGTGGCTGACTGGACATCTGGCAAAGCTTCGCGATTCAGGCTGCACGATTTTGATGAGCCTGCACGGCGAATCCGATGTAGCGCGCCTGGCAACGCGTGCAATGCGCCTCGAAGCGGGTAGTGTGGCGCTGGACACGCGGACGGGCGCGACCTTTCAATCCATTTTTGTGGTCGCAGGGAACTGATGGGATTGTTCTCCAACGCCGCCGCAATCCTGGGCAAAGAAGTGCGGACGGAGTTTCGTTCGCGCGAGCTGTTGAGTACCACGATTGTATTTGTACTGATCGTTGTAGTGTTGTTCAGCTTTACGTTTGACCCGACGACCAACGAATCGCGGCGGTTCGGGCCGGGATTGTTGTGGCTGGCGTTTTTGTTTGCTGCGTCATTGATGCTGCAGCCCTGTTTTTTGCGCGAGCAGACCAACGACACCTTGAGTGCATTACGGCTGGCAGTGCAAGATCCGTTCGCAATATTCTTGGCGAAAATCGGTGCGAATACACTTTTTCTGTTGTTGACCGAGTTTTTGATGTTGCCGGTGTTTGCGGCAATGTTTAACGTGAATTTTTGGGCGCAATTGCCGGGGATTTTGCTTACGTTATTTCTGGGCAGTCTGGGCATTGCGACTGCAGGTACCGCGGTGGCTTCGATTTCGACGCAGGCACGGATGCGGGAACTGCTGTTGCCACTCTTGCTGCTGCCGCTGCTGGCGCCCATTTTGATTGCGAGCACGGAAGTAACCGTTTGGCTGATGTCGCCGAGCCCGGTCATGCAATGGAAGGGAATCGGCTTTCTGGCGGTGTTTGACGTGGTGTTTTTGACTGCCCTGTGGCTTTTCGGCGAATATTTGTTGGAGGAATAGCGCACGATGATTCGGCGCATGATTTTCGGTACGGTAGCTGTGAGTCTGGTGGCTGCGGCAGCGTACTGCGCTTTTTTTGTTGCGCCCGAGGAATCCACTATGGGCGCGCTACAGAGGATTTTTTATTTTCACGCCGCTTCGGGTTGGGCTGGAGAAACCGTGTTCGGCTTGTGCTTCCTTTCCAATTTGCTGTACGTGTGGAGACGTTCGCCGAAATTTGATTGGTTGGGCGTGACCTGCGCCGAAGTAGGACTTGTTTTTATCACCATCGTGCTTATAACCGGCCCGATCTGGGCCAAACCTGCATGGGGAATTTATTGGACTTGGGACGCGCGGCTGACGTCCACGTTCGTTCTGTGGCTGCTTTACATATGTTATCTGCTGCTTAGAACTCTCATCGACGAGCCCGATCGAAGAGCGCTGCTCAGTGCGCTGTTCGGAATTTTTGCATTCATTGATGTTCCTATCGTATTTGGAGCGATCCGGTGGTGGCGCACACAGCATCCGGCGCCGGTAATTATGGGCGGAGCAAATTCAGGCTTGGACCCGATCATGAAAAAAGTCTTTTTCTTTAACGTGCTCGCGCTACACGTGCTTGCTGCGTTTTTCATCGTCGAACGATACCTGCTGGAAAAGGCGAAGTGCGAGATCGAAATTCTTGGAGAAGAAACGGAGAGTCGATGAAGAATCTGAACAGCATCTTCGCCGCGTACATGGTGGGCTGGGGCATACTCTTCCTGTTTGTGGTCAGCCTCGTAAAGCGATCGAGTGATTTGCGCGCAGAAGTCGAGCGAATCAAGAAAACCATCGGAAGCAGCTCCGGAGGGCGGTAGATGGCGGTGAAGAAGCGCGTCGGCGTCGTGTTGTTCCAGTTGGGCGGGCCCGATTCGCTCGACGCTGTTGAACCGTTTCTTCGCAATTTATTCATGGATCCGGACATTATTCCGATGGGGCCGCTGGGTTTTTTGCGCAATCCGTTAGCGCGCTATATCGCGAAAAAGCGATCAGTGCCAGTGGCGGGCCGTTACGCGATGATCGGCCGGCGTTCACCGATCGCAATCTTGACGGAGCGCCAACGGAAAAAGCTTAGCCTTGCGCTGTCACCGTTTGTCGATCCGGTCGTGGTTACCGCGATGCGCTACTGGAAGCCGAACACGGAAGACGCAGTCACGGCGTTGCAAGCGGTTGGGCACTTGGATGAACTCGTCTTGCTTCCGCTCTATCCGCACTATTCCTACGCCACCACGTTGAGCAGCATGAAGGAATGGAAGCGTGTGTACGGAAGTCCCGCAGGTGGACCACCGGAACAAGCGATCGAATCGTTTTACGACCATCCGGCGTATATCGAAGCGGTGGTGCGGAAGATTTCCGTGTGTTTGCGGCAATTCCCTGATAGTTCGCGGATTCATTTGCTTTTCAGCGCGCACGGATTGCCGATGAGTCTGGTAGAGAAGGGCGACCCTTATCCAAAGCAGATTGAAGAAACCGTGCGACTGGTTTCCGAAAGGGGCGCGAAACAGTTTCCCGGCTGGCCCCAAACGCATTTGCTGTGCTATCAGAGCCGCGTTGGTCCGGCGAAGTGGCTGCAGCCGCCGTTTCTTGCAACGATGGAGCGCCTCGGTCACGAAGGCGTGAAAGAGATGTTAGTGGTCCCGATTTCCTTCGTCACCGAACACATCGAGACCCTCCACGAAATCAATATTGATGGACGCATCGACGCGAAGAAGTGGGGCATTGAGCGCTTTCGCATGATGCCAGCGGTAGGCGATTCAGCGCCGTTCATCGCCGCTCTGCAGGATGTTGTGCTGAATGCTCTGAAAATTCCGAACGAAACGTCGGATTTGCGCGCGGCTGGTTAATTTCTGACTCGCTCTAGCTTGCGGTATAATTTCGCTTCGGAATATTCCCGATGAAATCGACCTACCAACCCGGTGTGCATCGCCTCGCGTTGTTCGTTCTCCTGTGGACCATATTGCTGTTCGTGGCGGGCGCGTTGGTGACCTCCAATGCGGCGGCACTTTCCGTGCCTGACTGGCCGAAGTCGTTCGGGACGTGGTTTCCGACGCTGCGACAACTGGTAGGCGGAGCATTCTTTGAACATTCTCACCGCGTAATCGCTGGAATTCTGGGCATACTGCTCATCATCGAAACCGTTGTGATTTGGGTGAAAGATAGCCGTTCCTGGCTGCGGTGGTTTGCGCTGACCGCCGTTGGTGGAGTGGTGGTGCAATCGATCCTGGGCGGGGAAGTGGTGCGCAGGCTGCTGCAATACTGGCTGCCGGTGCTGCACGCGTGCTTCGCGCAGATCATGTTCGGTGCAATTCTGTGCCTGGCGGTATTTACGAGCAAATGGTGGATGGACGATCAGCCGCAACTGGAAGATCGCAGTGGAATTTCGATCCACTCGTTGGCGCTGCTGAATGCGCTGGTAATGTTTGTGCAGGTATTTTTTGGCGCAGCTTTCCGGCATCAGTACGCTGCGATCTGGCCGCACCTAGTCGGTTCGGTGGTGGTTCTTGGCGTAATGATTTGGACGGCGGCAGTATTGCGTCGGCGGTTTGACGACTCGCGAGAAATGACCCTTGCACGCACGCTGCTGCACGGCATGGTCGGCACACAGCTCCTACTGGGCTTTGCGGCATACTGGTCGCGGCTGACCACTGCTGATGCGCCGCGGCCGATGCCGGTGATGGTGACGCTGACGGTGTTGCACACTGTTTTTGGCGCGCTGGTGTTCGTCGCATCGGTTTTTGTCGTACTGTTGTGCTACCGTCTTGTGCCGCGGCGGGGAACGATAGCCGTTTCAGCGGGACGTCAAGTTTCAAAACAAGCTGCAAACGAATGAGCACACTGCGCACTACGGAATTGACCCTCGCCAATCGCGCCGGCGCCTACGTGGCGCTGACCAAGCCTGATGTTTCCTTTCTGGTTTTAATGACCACTGCTGCGGGCTATTACATGGGCGCGCACGGGCCGGTCGAATGGCTGAAGCTGGTGCATACCGTTTTTGGCACGATGTTGATCGCAGCGGGTACCGCCGCCCTGAATCACTACATTGAACGTGACAGCGACCGGCACATGCGGCGAACAGCTTCGCGGCCGCTGCCGAGCGGATTGTTGCAGCCGGCCGAAGCTCTGTGGTTCGGCGTGTCGCTGGCGATTGCAGGAGCAGCCGATCTTTGGGTGGTCGGCGGGTGGTTGACGTCGCTGCTTGGCGTCGTTACTTGCCTGAGCTATTTGTTGGCGTACACTCCGCTGAAGAAGCGAACCGTCTGGGCTACTTTTGTGGGAGCATTTCCCGGAGCCATTCCGCCGATGATTGGCTGGGCTGCTGCCAGCGGACGGCTCGACAAAGGCGCCTGGCTGCTGTTTTTGATTTTGTTTTTCTGGCAATTCCCTCATTTTCACGCAATTTCCTGGATGTACCGCGAAGACTACGCCCGAGCAGGAATCCAAATGCTACCGGTGGTCGATCCTGAAGGGACACGGACGTTTCGCCAGATCATTATTACAGCAGGATTGTTGGTCGCTGTGAGTGTTCTGCCCTCGGTGCTCGGACTCGCGGGTGTGTTGTACTTTTTCGGCGCGCTGATTTTGAGTACTGCGCTGGTACAAGTGTGCATTTGGGCTGCAACCGAGAAAACCAATGTTCGCGCGAAATGGTTGATGCACGCGACAGTGATTCATATCCCGGTACTTCTGGCCCTGATGGTATACGACAAAATCGCCCGGTAAGACGCGCCGCGAAACAGCTCAACCGAAATGGCCTTCTCTCAAGCAGCGCTCAACGCCACCCTGAACGGAACCAGCGCCATTCTGCTCGCTGCGGGCTACGCCGCGATCAAGTCCGGAAAACGCGAAGCGCACAAGCGCTTCATGATTAGCGCATTTGTGGTTTCGTGCGCGTTCCTGATTTCCTATCTGATCTATCACTACCGGGTCGGCCACGTCGTTTTTCAGGGGCAGGGAATCGTCCGCACGTTTTATCTCGCGTTACTGTTTTCCCACACGGTGCTGGCGGTAGTCATTGTTCCGCTGATCCTAATCACCCTTCGCCGCGCATGGACCGAGCGTTTCGACAAGCATCGTGCGATTGCAAGGTGGACTTTGCCATTGTGGTTTTACGTTAGCGTAACCGGCGTAGTCGTCTACTGGATGGTGTATCAAATGTATGGACCGGTTCACGCTGGCTGAATCACTCTTAGGCAACCGTTGTCAGTGCGGAGCATAGCTGTGAAAATCGTGCAGGGAACTCTATTCGCAATAATCCTTCTAACTTGTCCGGGCTACAGCCTAAGCAAATCTGACAATTTTCCGAAGAACTCTGCGATTTCAGATGAAACGATCCAGGAATTCATGAAGTCTCTGCAAACGGATGTAAGCCAGGCCTTGTCAACGAAGCAATGGGACAAGCTGGACGCGGCGCTGCAGTCGGCCCAAGTGCCTGATTTTGAAAACTGGTTTGTCGGGACGTTCGGGGTCGAGAACGGCAGAACGATGGCCGAGACTTATTCCGAAAAATTGATGGAATGGGAAGAAAATATTAAAAACTCGATTCGTTCTAATGGCGACGCGGGCGGGCAAGTGATTTTGAAAGAGACTTACGGCGATTTACAACGACCGAATGCGCCGGAATCGAGAAAAATTGACAACGCGATTCGCACAAATCTTACTCACGCCGCGGTTTTTTGCGCGCTCGCTTACGAGGGGAAGAAAGCGAACGGCGAGACTTTTTCCGTTACGTTCGGGTATGCGACTTTGATCAACGGCCGCTTTCGCCTGGTTCCGGAAATCGCAATGCAGAAACTGCCGGGCATGTCTGCGGTCGGCAAACCTAATTGACCCGGAGTGGGAGCGCAGCGATGAGCGCGTCCGTAAATTCGTTGGTGTTGGCGTTGCCGCCGACATCTTTCGTAGTGTGCTTGCCTTCGCCGTACACTTTTTCGAGTGCTGTCTCGATGCGCCGCGCGGCGGAGCGTTCGCCGAGATAGTCCAACATGAGAATGCTGCTCATCAGGAGGGCCGTAGGATTTGCGAGCCCCTTGCCAGCAATGTCGGGCGCGGTGCCGTGAACGGCTTCAAAGATTGCTCCGTGGTCGCCAATATTCCCGCTTGGTACGACGCCTAAGCCGCCCACCAAGCCAGCAGCAAGATCGCTCATCACATCGCCATATAGATTCGGCAGCAGCAATACATCGAACTGCTGCGGATTCAAGACCGCCTGCATACAGGCGTTATCCACAATCATTTCTTTGTATTCGATTTCCGGGAATTCGGCAGCGACCGTGCGAATGGATTTCAGGAACAGGCCATCGGAAAGTTTCATAATGTTAGCTTTGTGAATGGCGTGAATCTTCTTGCGGCCTTCCTTTTTTGCGTAGCTGAACGCAAAGCGCGCAATGCGAGTGGAAGCGCGTTCGGTAATAATTTTCAGGCTCTCGACAACGCCGGGAACCACTTCATGCTCGAGTCCGGAGTAGAGATCTTCGGTATTTTCCCGGACGATCACCACGTTCACGTTTTCAAAGCGGGATTTAAGACCTGGCAGATTCTTTACGGGCCGAAGATTGGCATAAAGGTCGAGCGTCTTGCGCAGCGCGACATTGACGCTAGGAGCGCCACCGGCGACCGCCGTGGCCATCGGCCCCTTCAACGCCACACCGTTGCGGCGCACGGATTCGATTGCGGCGGTGTTCAAGACTTTCCCAACGTCGGTGCCGGGTACTCCATCGGCAGCGCGCGCGTCGATTTCTTCCCAGTCGATTTCGACTCCCGCCGCGTCCAGAATGCGTTTTGTCGCCGAGGAAACTTCAGGGCCAATGCCTTCGCCAGGGAGTAACGTCACTTTGTGTCGCATAGATGCATCCAATTGTATGGAAATCAGTGAAGCTTGTCGAAGTACGCCCAGCAGACTGTTTCCATTGATGGAACGTCGAGCACCACGGCATTTGTGCAAGGCGATTTGAAGTCTGCTATACTTTTTGAGTAGTCAATTGCGCGGACGATACCGCGCGGGAGGCCCGAGAATATGATCAGTCTTACCCCTACAGCAAACAGTAAGGTCAAGGAAATCATGGGGATGCAGAACCCCGTTCCCGCGGCGCTGCGCGTTGCGGTGGTTGGCGGCGGATGCTCCGGCTTTCAGTACCACATGGCGTTCGAGCACTCGACCAACGACACGGATGAAGTAGTGGATTTCAACGGCTTGAAAGTGGCCGTGGACCAGATGAGCTCAATGTATCTGGATGGCGTCGAAATTGATTACATTGAAACGATTGAAGGCGCTGGCTTCAAGTTCAACAACCCGAACGTGAAGAGCACCTGCGGCTGCGGCAGCTCGTTCAGCGTTTAATCACTTCTGCATATCGCGTTTGCAAGAAATTTCAGGCTCCTGGGTCGTGCTTCACTCAGGAGCCTTTTTGCGTAAACGTTGTTGATTTGAGATTTCAGTTCGGTGCGGTTTGCAAAGGCGGGGCGAGGAACGTATTCTAAAGTTCGAGTATGAAACTCGCCCTGGCGCAGTTCAATCCCACCGTCGGCGATTTCGCGGGTAACACCTCACGCATCCTGGCCTTGGCGGCGAAAGCCAAGGAACGGGGAGCGGATCTCGCTGTATTCTCCGAACTATGCATCTGCGGTTATCTGCCACAAGATCTGCTGGAACGGCCTGCATTCATCGAGCGAAACCTCAAGGAACTTAAGCACCTGGCGGCGAAGCTTCCGTTGCCGGCCATTGTCGGCTACGTCGGAAAGGTAAAAACCAAGAACGGTACAGGTAGCGGCATTGCGAACAAAGCGGCGTTGCTGAGCGGCGGAAAAGTTGTTTTCGAGCAATCGAAGATGCTCTTGCCGACTTATGACGTGTTTGACGAATCGCGCTATTTCCAAGCCGCGACCGAACAGAAAGTTTTTGGGTACGGTGACGAAAAACTTGGCATCACAATTTGTGAAGACGTGTGGAACGACAAAAATTTCTGGGCGGTGCGCCGCTACGACCGCGACCCGGTAACCGAGCTTGCTGGACAGGGAACCAGCGTATTGATCAATATCTCCGCCTCCCCATACACCATCGATAAGCGGGCGTTGCGCGTGGACATGCTGCGCTCCATCGCCATGACGCATCAACTGCCGATTGTCTATGTGAATCAGGTCGGCGGCAATGACAGCCTGATTTTTGATGGCGCCAGCGTGGCGCTGACCTCAGACGGCAAAGTCGCTGCGCAAGCGACAGCGTTCGAGGAAGACCTGGTGCTGTTCGATACCGCGACCGGCGTCGGCGAAATTCACGAGCAACCGCGCGAAGAAATCGTGTATGCGTTCCGCGCGCTGGTGCAGGGAACGCGAGACTACGTTCATAAGTGTCAATTCTCGCAGACGCTAGTTGGCTTGAGCGGGGGAATCGATTCTGCGGTGGTTGCAGCGATCGCCGTCGAAGCTTTGGGAGCGGAAAACGTCCTCGGCGTTTCCATGCCTGGCCCCTACTCGTCCGAAGGCAGCATATCCGATGCTCAGGAACTGGCAAGGAATTTGGGTATCGAGTTAAAAACCATCCCGATCTCGGATGTTTACAATTCGTATGTCGCCGCGCTGAAACCGGTGTTCGGTGCGCGCCAGCCGGACGTAACGGAGGAAAATATTCAAGCGCGCATTCGCGGCAACTATTTGATGGCCCTCTCGAATAAATTTGGCTCGATGGTTTTGAGCACCGGAAATAAATCCGAGTTGTCGGTAGGGTACTGCACTCTCTACGGCGATATGGCCGGCGGGCTGGCGGTGATTTCGGATGTGCCGAAGCTCATGGTGTACGAGCTTGCGAAGTTTGTGAACCGCATGCGCAAGATTATTCCTGCCTCGACAATTGAAAAGCCACCTTCCGCGGAGTTGCGCCCAGATCAGAAGGACGAAGACAGCCTGCCGCCGTACGACATCCTTGATCGGATTCTAAAGGCATATATTGAAGACCTGCGCAGCCCGCAGGAGATCGCCGACAAATACGGGTTTGAGTTGAAGCTGGTACGGGAAATTGCCCTGCTCGTCGATCGCAATGAGTACAAACGCAAGCAAGCCGCGCCAGCCTTGAAGATTACCTCGCGCGCATTCGGATTCGGGCGGCCCTTCCCAATTGCCCAGCGATTTGTACCGTGATTGATTTCATCTTTGGAGAAGCTACTTTGAATAACCGTTTGCTGAGTTCCATCTGCGCAATGCTGATTCTACTCGCGGCTTTTGCGGCTTTGCCATGCAGACTTGAAGCGCAGACTCCCACGCCGGCTGAACTTAAGCAGAAGGTTGAAGCGTACTTGCGCAACATGTTCGCGTTCGGCCCAGATGTAAAGCTCGTGGTTGGCGACTTCAAAGAAACGGGCATTCCTGGATTGCTGGAAAGCAACATTGCGCTGACCGTCGGAGAAAACAAGGAAGACGCGAAGATGTGGGTTAGCAAAGACGGCAAGTTTCTGTTACGCGGCGAACTGAATGATATGTCGAAGGACCTGCTCGCCGAGAATCGCTCCAAGCTTGACTTGAAGAGCGCTCCGGCCACAGGAGCAGCCACTCCGCAAATCACAGTGGTGGAATTCGCCGACTTTGAATGCCCCGTGTGCCGCCAACTCCACGAAGGACTTCGCGGGATATTGCCGAAGTATCCGCAGGTGCGTTTCGTCTTCAAGGACTATCCACTGGAGACCATCCACCCGTGGGCACGAACGGGCGCGCTAGCCGGACGCTGTGCGTACCAGCAGGACCCCAAGGCTTTCTGGACGATGTACGACAAGCTCTACGACGAGCAGGACCTGATCTCAGCGGCAAATGCCTGGAACAAAGTGACTGACTTTGCCGGGCAAATTGGACTTCAGCCGGACAACTTCAAGGCCTGCATGACAAGCCCCGAGGCGGCTGCCGCGGTGGACGCCAGCATCGCGAATGCGAAGTTGCTGGAGGTCACCAGCACGCCAACTCTGTTTGTAAATGGAAGACGAATCGTCGGCGCCGATCCGCAGCAGCTTGAGCAATATTTGAAGTACGAACTACAGCACA
The DNA here is from genome assembly GCA_963781385.1 of uncultured Acidobacteriota bacterium. GTDB lineage: Bacteria > Acidobacteriota > Terriglobia > Acidiferrales > UBA7541 > Acidiferrum. Next base: position 1,360,179 of record CAWAFN010000003.1, read on the forward strand.
ACGGCACGAAAAAGAACTGACAACCAGACAGCAGGGGAATGCGGTGGATTATGGCAGTCTGACCGGATTGCACAGGCAATCCACAGGGCGAGAATTCAGCCTCATTTCGTAGTTAACATAATATAACTTATAGGACGCAATGTCAAGAAGAATTTGGCGAGTAGCTAGACGGCTGTGGATATTCGCTAACCATCGTTTTCTTCGCTTAAGCGGCTTCCCTGACTGACGCGGTGAGTGCGCCGGCCATGGTCCAGTTCCAGTCCTGCAAGCTTGTTTTCATTTGCCGGGTCCGGCGCGATTGCTTCCACTTCCCGTGCTGCTGCTTCCAATTCTTGAGTGGATCGCGATTGCTATTGCCAGTGGGTGCGGCCGCACGCAAGCGCCATGGTGATCCCGGCGTCGATGGTCCGCTCGGCGGTCTTCCAGGTGTCCCCGTTCCATTGGTGCTATTGCTAGGCCGGGGTTTGCGATTTTTTGGGGAGCGGCGGATACTTCGGGTTTTCAGCCGGCCGCTGAAATTGCGTTACAATCTTTCCGCACGTGGACTATTCTGATGCTCCGCGCCGCTTGCAATGAAAACTACAGACAATCCCGGTCAGCAATCACTCGCAGGGACACAGGAGAGGCGCTCCGTTCCACAATTCTTGCCGCTGCTTGCGGAAATCTGGATCGTCGGCATCATCATCACGTTCCTGGCAATTCGGATCATCGGCTCAAATTCCTTTCAGCCTCTGTTGCGCAGATTGGGCCACTGACGAATGTTGGCTCTGGCGTTAAAAGCAATCTTTGCGAATCTCCTGGTGATGGTTTCCGTATTTGGATTTGGCACTTCCCTCATTCGATTGCTGCCTGAATCGCTTTCGCGGCTCACTCGCTCACAACATGCGCGTTCATTGGCGGGTTCGGAATCCTCGGCTTGCTGTTGTTTCTGGCAGGCCACGTTTCACTGAATCGCGTGACGATCGGTGTTGTTATCGCAATCGGCGTCGCCATGGCAATTACCAGTAAACTTCGTCCATGGATTCCCCGGCAATATGTTGCCACCATTCCCGCCACAATTGTTCTTGCAGTGCTCTCCATCACCGCGCTCACTGGCTTGGCTGAACCTGTCGGCGACTGGAATTACGACGGCGTCGCATACCACCTGGTCGGGCCGAAAGTCTGGCTCCACAACGGAGTCGTCCGCCCGATTGCGGACAACATGCCCACATCGTATCCTTCCGCGGTCGAGGTGGTTTTTACAGCGCTTTATGGAATCGGCGGCGATCGAGCTCCCGGTCTTTCCGCCGCCTGGACACTCGCGATGCTGCTTGCAATTGCGGCGTCGCTTGGGCGGCGATGCGGACTTGATGCGCGGGGAGCCAGCTGGGTCGCGGCATTGATCGTATCCATGCCCGCGGTCTATGCAGGCGCCGTCGGCTCATTCGTGGACGCAATTTACGCCGCGTTCATTCTCTGTGCGATCCGCATCGGCCTTGACGCCACCGAACCGAAGCATTTCGTCGCGCTCGGAATTCTCTTGGGTAGCGCGATGGCGACGAAATACCCTGCACTGGTCGCCCTCGGGCCGCTCGTGCTCAGCCTGGCATGGACACCAGGAAAATCGCAAAAACGCGGCGACCTCATTTCTAATGGTACGTTGGCGGTAGCCGCAGCATGCATCGTCGCTTCTCCCTTTTATCTAAAGAATTGGTATTTCCTCGGCAGCCCGATCTATCCGCCACCCGTGTGGGTTACCAACTACCTGCACGTCAAATATTTTCCGACGGACGCGATTCGCGTCTTCTACGACTACAGCATCGGGCGCGGCAACGGACACGGCCGCGGACTTCTTCACTTTTTCACGCTGCCGTTCAATCTTACGTTTCACACGGCGGACTTCAGCGGCGCCGGCGGAATCGGACTGGCCCCGCTGGCATTTGCGCCTTTCGGAGTTTATGCAACCCAGTGTGAGAGATTCGCGCGCCGGCTCGCGCTGGTCGGCGTACTGGTGCTGTTCCTATGGTTCATCACCACGCAGGAATCGCGCTATCTCATTCACTTTTACGCGATCAGCGGGGTGTTTGCCGTGTTGGGCTGGCAGTTCATCGTTGCTTACACCGCGCAGCGCGTCAGGCTGCTTTGCGCCGCTATTGTTACAATTTCGTTGGCGTACGGTTTATTTTTTATTTTGCCGCCGCAGGCTTATACGATTCGCTCGGTGTTCTCGGCTTCCGTCGCGAAGCAGCGCAGAGAAAAATATGTTCCGTGGTCGGCGAGCTTCGACTACATCAACCGCGAGCCATCGGTTAGAAAGGTGCTCATCCTCGATTGCTCGGTGCTTTCGTATTACTCGGACAAGGATTACATCAAACCTTTCGGCCAGTGGGGCGAGCAGGTCTATCCCGATGCGAGTACTCCTGCACAAATTCTTGCCCGGCTGAATAAGCTGCACGTTTCGCACATTCTCGACGTGCAATCCACTATTTCGGATTTTAAGGTGCCGACAAACGATCCGCGCCTCGAACTTGTCTTTGAAGCTCCAACGCAAAGAATCTATAAAGTTGTTTCTTCCAATTAACTTTAGTTTTACTCGGTTTTCGCGTCGCGACTCTGCACGCAATACAAAGTGATCGTCTCCTTCACGCGCTTCCCTTCCATGCGGCTTCCGGAAAACGTTTCGACTTCACCGGAAGCGCAAGAAGTCAAGATGCCGTCCTGCTCTAGTCGAATCAGCGATGCGGCGAGCGGCGTCGGATAGTCCGCGGTCTTCACGACCCAGCGAATCTGATTCTTTCGGAGATAATCGCTCCACGCTTCGTCCGAGTTCATTCGAGTGGGATCCATTTCCCAACTATTTTCCGGATCGCCATTCACGAACGGCACACGCAGATAGTACAGATGCCGAAAAAAGACCAATGCCCTGCCCGGCTGCATCAGGCGTTCAACTTCACGATTTACAAATTGCGAACGCTCGTAGTCCGGCGAATTCGCAAGGAGATACGCTTCGCGGGAAGTTCGCCCGGCAACAGCCGCGAGCGCGGAGCGCGAATAAAGGAACATCGCGCCAAATCCCGCTACGATAAATCCTGCAATGCTTAATAGCGTGAGCAACCGCAATATTTTGAAGCGCTCCCGCGTCAGCAGCGCCACGCCGCCAATACTAGCTGCGAGAGCGATGGGAAGCAGCGGCAGCAGGAATCGTGACATACCGGAACTGAGTCCGACACCGATCGTCCCGGCAAACCAGACAATCAATGCGATACGGCCTTCGATCGTTTTTCTCACCGCCGGAATTGCGAGTGGTCCGAGTGCAAGGATCAGCGGTCCGAGCAGTTGCCATGGGCCAAAATGACTGCGGTCGATGGCGGCAAAAAGCGGGAACCTCAGTAAATCAAGCAAATAGAACTTGTGCGTCGCACCAGTGTCTTTCAGCACCGAGAACAGCGCTGTCTGATTCACAAGGGCGCGGGCGTGATACACACGCGCAAGCAAAAACGGAAAAACCGGATCGCCGGTCCACAGCCAATTGCGAAGGTATGGCGCAAAGCCGGTCGCAATTGCGCTGACAAAAAATAGCGTCGATGCCTTCAGCGTGCGCACGGCAATGACAAACCCAACTAAGAATGACGCCGCGAGAATCACTCCGGTATATTTCGTTCCAGCGGCTGCGCCTGCCAATACTCCGGCGAGAATAATTGCGCCGGGCTTCGGATTTGCTTGCGCTTTCAAGATTGCCAGTAAGCAAACCGGAACGAACGCGCACATCCAGATATCCGGCGCTCCGGCTGTCGTGGTCTGCCAAAACGCAACAGGCGTCAGCGCAAATACCAGAGCCGCGAGCCACGGCCACGCGCCCGCACACCACAATTTCGCCAAGCGATACGTTGCGAACGCGCCAATCACGCCGCCGGTAGACAACCATCCCTGCGCCAGGCCGTCACTGCCCAGCGCCAAACCCGACAAAATCAACTGGTGCGAAAGCCCGCAGAAGAATCCGTGCAGCAGCGACCACGGCGCGTGAAATCCTTCGCGCAAATAAGTCGATTGCACAGTGAAGTGATAGTGCAGCGCGTCGGATCCGGTAATTGGCGCAAGCGATGCCAGCATCTGCAGCGCCTGTACCATTAAGAAAAGCGCCGCGAGAACGCGCTCGACGCCACGCAGTGTTCGCAAACTTTCGAACACTTTTCCTGTCGCGGTTACAACGGACCGAAGGCCCGCCACCCCCGCTACGGACACCAGCAATACTGAGACATGCACTCCGGTGCGCACATTCGGCGCGAGTTCGCCTACACTCGCTAGCAACTCCAACAAAATGACTCCGAGCGAAATCGCAAATAATAAGAAATCGAGCGAACTCTGCTCCGCGACTTTCAGCACTCGCAACAGCACCGCTCCCGCGCCTGCAAAAAACAGGACGGAGATTAGCAACGCCGCGCACAAACCAAGCGTGTACAGCGGCGTCATGATTGGTGAAAGAAGCGCGCCGCAAGGACTACGAGAAGCGGCTTGAATTGCAGCAGATACCACAACTGCGCGCCGATTACCCAGGCGCACAGGAGAAATTCAACAATTCGCGACGAACCAAATTTCTTGCTCATTGCCGCGCAAGTATAACAAAGCGGCAGCGAAGAGCGCGCTAACCACTCTTGGCCCCTCGCAGCACAACATTGGTTCGGGTAGCTCCCAGAAAATGTCAGTGTGGCGAAAACGCAGCTGGCTGCTGAACGTATGACACAGCTTTGGCCGAGCGCCGATGTGACCAGACGGCTTGTTCTGCATCAAATCCAGAGCTCGAAGGCAACTGCGAGGCACGGCGATTGAATCCTGTGATCGGCGCTAACTGCCGGCTTTTGTTTCACTTAGAAGCAAAAGAACGCAATTTTTATTTGACGACCGCAGCGGCCTTTGCTACTCTCTAGGTTGGAGATACGACCATGAAATCAACTTCAATGGATCCAGCCAGGGCCACCCCGATGGGACCCGGCCTAATTTAAGAATCTCCGGTAATCTCATACCGAGAATTTCTCTCTCTGCTCTGCGTATTTGTGTTGTCTACGGCTTGGGTTTCGCGGACACTCCGGTCATAATTTCCCCAACATAGTCGGCAACTCTCTTAGGCATGTTTGCGTCCTCGGACGTTAACGCAACTCCGATCTCTTCAATCTCGGCTCGCTCCCTCTGCGTGAGCACGACCGGCGGCTGTTCTTGATACCAGTTTAAAAATGGCCGGTTCGATTCGTACCAAAGCACCTTTCCCATCGCTCCGAGAACGTCGAGATCGCACTCGCACTTTGCGTTTGCAATCCACGATTTGAAGTAAGCATAGAACTGTTGCTGCTCAGCGTCCCAGCTTGCTTTTCCGGCAATGAAGTCGCCAATTTCATAATTCCGGCGAAGGAGCGCAACAAATCGCGTTAGCACGACGTAGCGCGCCGGGGATGTCACTTCAAAATTGATGCGATGCTTTTGAAAAAGCTGTTCGGTGACGGATTCGGCGGTTCTGCTCTTGAAATAGTACCCTCCAATCGCTCGCTTCATTCGCAGCCGGTGCCATTGCAACTGAACCACATCGAACAACGCGGACAGATATTCGTCTTCGGTCGGAGTTGCCGGCGCAGATGGCGGCGTGCCGGACATTCCGAGCTTGTCGCGACAGACTTTAATGTGCCAGGCAAAGGTGACGACTGCGTTCGCCATCGGGATGTAATACCGCAGTGACAAATGATTCGCTTGCGGCAACATCAAATTCCAAGTCTGCTGGTGTTGCTCGCGCTGCTCTGCGGCCAGTTTATCGACACGCTCTCTCTCCGCCTTCGCTAGCAGCTCTTCCTTGTCCGTTTTTTCTTTAAGCTTGGCCTCGGTGTCCTCGTGCCGTTTCTTCCAAATCCCGTAGAGAGCAACGAGAATCGCCGTCAGTGTCGGTATGCCAACGTCAAGCTGCGTCAACCACTTCCAGAGCGCTTCCCACCAGGACAATCGCTCAATTTCGCCGAGCTGCACCACCGCGGATTGCCCCGGATGACCCGGGGAATCCCACGCAACCACCGCTAACGAATTTTCCTTGGGTTGGCCGTCGTCCGCCGCGGACAAATCGCCCCACAACGTGATAGCGGTCCGCGCCGCAAGCACCTTACAAATTTGATCCCAATTTGCTCCGCTGCATCCTCCGGAAAACTGTGACGGGCGATTGAAACCGGGCGTGAAAAAATCCACAAAATGGACGTTCTGTACCGCGTCGCCCGATTTATTTTCGATCGTGATCCAGAAGCGGATTATTCCGCCCGGACCCGCAGAATCGCGCGAAAGGTGCCCCAGCAGAGAAATACCGTCTTTCGACGCATCGACGTCGCTGCCGGAATTTTTAGCCGCGGTATTTCCCTTCGGCACTGCGGGTTTCGCCTGTTCTTTTTTCTCTTCGCCAAGAACCACGCCGCGGTACAGCGCGAATCCGAGGAGCACCGCGATTACGGCTCCGATTACTGCAAAACGAAATTTTCGATAAACCGAGAAAAGTTTATTAACGATTTGGGAAGGCATTGCGTCTCGCAAAGTGGCGTGTCGCGCCACAGTGCGAGAATTGAATCAAGCGTCGTTTCTCCTGTCAACACATTCCCTCTGTCGAAATCGCCCTCATTGGAAGATTTTATCAACAACATTCCTGATTCGGCGGCGCACTGGCGTCGGCCACAGAGTCCTGCAAAGAAAGCTCCCGCACGGTGACAGCTTCGACGACGAGCAACGAATCATCGCTCAAAAATCCGCCCGCCGCCGCGGGCTCTGGTTTCATGCAGTGGGGCACGAGGCGACTCCGTAAGAAATTCGCCCCAAAACAAAAAACCCTCGCCGAGAGCGAGGGGGGAACTTTCATGATTGAATTGAATACAAGTCTAAACAAGAGAGAGTACGTTACGGATTGTCAGGATAAAATTGTGTTTCGTCCAAAATATTTTTTGATTCTTATCGACGTTTCGCTAACTCTTTCATTTTCAGCCAGCGCATTCTGGAGGAAAATCCCGCTGTGCTTCATTTTGCCGCCGGGAGCCACTTATGACCCAGAAGCTTTTTCCAAAACCGGCACTCGCGCTCTTCTTTTCTTTTCCGGTTGCCCTGCTTCTTCCCTCGACTATCGCTTTCCCTGCCGCCGCCGTACGCCAGGAGCCAACTGCAGCGGAGATGAGCAAAAAGGAAACCGTAGCATCCGCATTCCTCCGCGGCTTGCAATTCCAAGAATACGAAGTGCGCTCCGCTGCCGAAGCCATGCCCGAGGACAAATACTCTTACCGACCGGCCGAAGGCAAATTCAAAAATGAAAAGCCGGAATTTGGTCCGGCCGAGGTTCGTACTTTCGCTGAACAGGTACAGCACATTGCGTGCTCGAATTTCGCCTTTGCCGCGGAGCTAGATGGCGAAAAACCTCCCGATCATTGCGACACCGACGGGCCCAGCAACGCCAAAACGAAACGCGAACTGCTGATTTACCTTCGCGATTCGTTTAAGGCGATTCACAAGTCTATCGGAGCAATGACCGCGAAAAACCAGTTCGACCCGATCGAAGGTCCCTACGCTGGACCAAACACGCGCCTGGGCATCGCTACCGTTGTCGTATGGCACAACGCCGATCACTATGGCCAAATGACTTTATATCTTCGACTTAACGGAATTCTACCGCCATCCAGCCGGCCCAATCCGCCGGAAGTGAAGGACGCTTACTAGCGCTGGAATAGCTGGAATAATTTTCCACGTGCAAGAATCTCAGCGAGCTTTTGCAGAACTGCGCCTATCACTTTTTACGCAAATAAATTCTTGACTCCCGTCGCGCATGAGAGCATCTTCTCGCTTACCCTCTGGACACCGCCCCGTCCGCAAGCCCTCGCTCGAAAGGATGTTGCCGCTGTGCGCAAGCCTGTACGAGTTCTGGACGCAATGCGAAGCGCCGCAACGCGCGGCCATCAGCGAATAACGAAGACGGTGGCGTCCGCCGCCGTTCGCTAGCGTCCTCGGGGCGCGGACACTCGCCCGCGCCCCTCTTTTTTTCTCTTGCTAAGCAATCCCTTTCGTTCGCCGCTATTGCGGAGCTGCGTGCGTTCAGCGCAGGCAAAGCTATTCGTTTGATAAGATTCTATAATGGCTGAATTTCCCACCAGTCCTCGCCTCGCGAACATTCGCCTGCATCCCATCAAGAGCCTCGACCCCGTCACTGTCCAGAAAGCGCGCATCGGCTCGAATGGTGGACTGGAACTCGATCGCGTCTGGGCTCTCAGCTCTCGGGACGGCGCCTGGATTAAAGCCAAGCGCACCGCCGCCTTGCACCTAATTCGCGCGGACTTTTCGCCCGATCTCGGCAGCGTCACCCTTTCAGATGTCAGGAACCCGGTGAACAGTAGCGGCCCAGGAAACACTTCGACAATTGCGAGCGCGCAATTTTCTTTTCCCGCGGATCACGAGCGCGCTTCCGAATGGTTCTCAGAATATTTCGCACAACGCGTGATCGTTCGCCATGTTTCAGAAGGTGTTCCCGACGATGTCTTAGCCACCGGACCGACCATCATTTCGACGGCGTCGCTGCAAGCTGTTTGCGATCTCTTTCCGCCGATGCCGCTTTCCGAGGCTCGTGAGCGCTTTCGCACCACGCTTGAAATTGACGGCGTTCCGGCATTCTGGGAGGACCAGCTTTTCGGCGCGAACGAATACTACCCGGTGCGCTTCAAGATCGGCGACGTCGCGTTCGAGGGCAGCAATCCCTGCGAACGTTGCCCCGTCCCAGTGCGCTATCCCCGCACCGGAGAGGACATCGTCGGTTTCCAGAAACAATTTATCGAAATGCGCCGCAATTCCCTCCCGGCATGGTCACCTGTGGAACGCTTCGATCATTTCTACCGGCTAGCCACCAACACCCGCGTCGCATGCTCACAACAAGGCAAATTCCTCGGCTTCGGCGACGCGCTGGTGTTATAGCCGTTCGACTCGTTCGATAACGAGTCGCCGCAGCCGCATGCAAAAGTTAATCCGCATTCCAGAAATCCTTCCTCGGCGGAAACATTTCGCGCCGCTTCGCTTCACTTCACCCAACTCATTTCGTTGAGCCCCAGAAAATGGCGCGCTGTGTCAGATGGCGACAAGCCGAGATAAAACAATCGAAACACCACCATGCGCGAAGCATGTTCAGGCCCACCACATCATCGTCTCCACGCAGTCGCCAGCTTCTTCGCGAGCTTCGGTCATGACAGATGTATTTTGTATTCGAGAACTTTATCTACGGAAAATGTATAGCGTGGTTGACTGCGGAGAGTTACAGAAAGTTTGCAAACCTGGCAGTCTAACGCGCGGCGGGAGCCTTCGGGAGTGCGTCCTTTTCTAGCATCTGCTCTTTGCGATAGACGAGCGAGTTGATATCGTAGGGAGCCAGTTCGAACCCGTGTCCGTGGGTAATGGCATCGGTCGGGCAGGCTTCGACACAGTAACCGCAAAAAATACAGCGCGAATAATCAATATTGTAAACCGAGGCGTAGCGCTCGCCGGCCGAGATCCGATTCACGTCGGTGTTTTCTGCAGCTTCGATGTAGATGCAATTTGCAGGGCACGCTGCAGCACACAAAAAGCATCCCACGCACTTTTCCAGTCCATTTTCGTCGCGATGCAGTACGTGAATTCCGCGATAGCGCGGCTGAAAGTTTACTGGCTGTTCGGGATAGCTTTCCGTCGCGCTTTTCCGGAACATAGTCCGAAAGGTCACGCTGAATCCCTTGTACATCGTGCGGAAAGTCTCAAAAACTTCAGTAATCGGAGACGCCATGGCAAGAGTTTAGCAAAGGCCGTAACTCGGGGCAAACTGCCCGCACTCAGACGGCTTGCGCGCTCTTACGCGTGAGCGACTGCACAATCTGTTTCCCGTGGAATCTCCCATTTTCGATAAATATTTCGCCGGTGTACCTTCCGCCTACCACCACTCCCGCCACATAGAGCCCAGGAATGTTGCTTTCGTGGGTTTCCAGGTCCATCGCAGGCCGTTTGGTGTCGGGATCCAATTTCACACCCAAACTCTCGATGAATGCGAAATCCGGGTGGTATCCAGTCAGCAGAAACACCTGCTTTGCGGGTAGGCTCTTTCTCCCTTCCGAATTTTCAATGATCACCGAATCCGGAGTGATTTCTTTGACGGACGAACGGAAGTGCATCGGAATCTGGCCTGCCTTAATACGATTCTCGATATCTGGTTTAACCCAATACTTAATGGTCGAACCCATTTCTCCGTTGCGATGCACCATGGTCACGCGTACACCGTTTCGCCACAAATCCAGTGCTGCCTCGGCTGCCGAATTCTTTCCGCCCACAACCACTACATCCTGATTCCATAGCGCGAAAGGCTCGGTATAGTAGTGGGAAACGTGCGGCAGCGACTCTCCGGGAATTCCGAGTTGGTTCGGAAGGTCGTAATATCCGGTCGCGACCACGACTTTGGAACTTTGATACTTCACTTCCCGACCGTCTTCCGTTTTCGTGGTCACCACAAACTTGCCGTCGCTTCCGTCCAGTTTCGTCACCAATTCATACAGCCGAACTTCGAGTCCGAAATGTTCCGTTGCCTTCCGATAATATTTCAGCGCTTCGACGCGCGTCGGCTTTTCCGCCGCGCAGATCAGAGGCAAGTCGCCAATCTCCAGCAGCTCGGGAGTTGTGAAGAAAACCATGTTCGCCGGGTAGTTCAGGATGGAATTGCACAGCGCGCCTTTGTCGATCACTAGCGGCTTCAAACCCACTCGCATCGCCTCAATTGCGCAGGCCAACCCGGTCGGTCCTGCTCCCAGGCAAATCAAATCGTAAGTTTTCATAGAAATTTAGTGTGCCGAGGGACGCTCAGAAATGCAAATCGGGCGCCAAGCGTTCGCTCGGCACCCGATTGAATTGCAGAGCTGTTTTTGTCGCGTTAAGCCGCGGTCGAATCCGCCTCTGAAGACGATGTGCCTTCGAGCTGCGACAAGATTTCGCGCAGCGTACTGATCAGTTCGTCGCGCGAAACATGGCTCTTCTTGAACTGGATCCGGAACTTGAACGCATCGTTCTGCGGTTCGAAATGGAAAATAAATGGTTGCGGCCTTTGCGGACCGGCCTGCTCTTCCCTGCGCTCCCTGCGCGCTTCGTCGCGCGTGAGCCCGCCCTGCAGGATGCGCTGGAACATTTCCATCATTTTCTTCTCGGTCGGCTGCCGCGCGACCTGCAACAGCACCGACTTCGAAGTCACGCCGTGTTCAATGCACTTCTTGCGGAGCGATTCGGGAATATTCCGCAACGAAAGGGTCTCTGTAACCGACGATCTCGCCCGACCAATTTTCTTGGCCATGTCTTCGTGGGTGTATTCGAATTGAGTTGCCAAACGGTGCAAACCGTCAGCCTCTTCAAACGGTGTCAGGTCTTTGCGCTGGATGTTCTCAATCAGCGCGATTTCCAGTGTTTCCGCGTCATCCACCGATTTTTCAATGCACGGCACTTCGCGCAATCCGGCCGCTCGCGCCGCATGGTAGCGACGTTCGCCTGAAATAATGTAGAAGCAACCCTCGCTAGCGATGAATCGCACCAGCAACGGCTCCAGCACGCCTTTCTCGCGGACCGACTCCGTGAGTTCGCGCAAATCGCCTAGCGCTTTTCGCGGCTGCTCCGGATTCGGACGGATTTCGTCCACACGAATCATCCGACCGACTGCGGCGCCGCTATAGCTTGTCAGTTGCTCGATGTAGTGCGCGTCATGCCGCATCTTCAGCGTGACGGGCAACCCTGCTTTCTTCAACACGTTGGATAACCTCCGCCGCAAGTTTCTTGTACTCGATCGCGCCGGGTGATTTCGGGGCAAACGTAAGAATTGTTTCTTTGTAGGCTGGGCTTTCTTCAAGCCGCACATTCTTGCTGATCTTGGTCTTGAACAATACTTCGCCAAACACGCTGCGGATCTGCCCGTGCGTGTCGCGCGAAATGTTGGTCCGCTTGTCGAACAGGGTGATGACAACTCCCAAAACTTTCAGCGAGGGATTGGGCCGCGCCCGGATTCGCTCGTAGGTCTCCAGCAAGTCGTCCGTTCCTTCAATCGCGAAGTATGCCGCTTGAATCGGCACAACCAGATGAGTGGAACCTACGAGCGCATTTACTGTCAAAATTCCCAATGAAGGCGGCGTGTCCAGCACAACATAGTCAAAATCTTTCAGCACCGGCGCCAGCGCGTCCTTTAACCGGTACGGCGCGTCAAATTGGCCTGCCAGCACTTGCTCCAGTTTCGCCAGCGACAGCCTTCCCGGCCCGACGAACAGCATCGGATCCTTGGTTGGCTTGATCACATTCGCCATCGGCGTGCGCGATTCGCTCAACACATCGAACATTGACGCTGAAATTTCGCCGCTGGCGAAAAATGCAATCGTTGAATTCGCTTGAGGATCGAGATCGATAAGGAGGGTGCGCTTGCCGCGGTTGGCGATAGCTGCCGATAGATTAATCGCTGTAGTGGTTTTTCCGACTCCGCCCTTTTGGTTGGCAATCGTGATGATGGCGGTCATTCCAATGCGCCTCCGTTCGCTCGGCTCGCAATTTTTTCAGCGCGCCGGCAACCGGCTTCCCAAATGTAGGTGCCGTCCGTAGAGTGCCCCCAATTACTAGGCTAACTCTACGTTCGTAACCGATTGAAGCGCAAGGAAAAAGTGGGATTTTGCCGAGCTGCCAGTGGAAATCTCCCGCCTGACACTCGTCACTCACGCAATGGTCACCGGACGCCAGGCGCATCGCTGCAATCGAAGTGGACGAGCGAGGCCCGGGCGGAACCTTTACAACCTTGTCGAAGTCGATGTCGCCTCGGGGGTAGAAAAACCCATTTCCGGACGCGGATGGCGCTCGGTTTCGCCGGAAGGGCGCTTCGTCGGTTTTGCCGGCTTGCGCAAGGACGGAACTGTTGGTGGAATTGCGCTCGATGCGGAATCGGGGGCGGAAATACGCGAACTCGATATCCCCGCCACCATCGACCCCAACACCCGCTCCGGTTGCTGGATGCCTGGCAACAATTCGATCGCCATTTCAGACGTTCGGAACGGGACTCCGAATCTCTGGACAATTCCAATGGTGACGTCGCCGAAGCCGATCGAGGTAACCAATTTCACTTCAGGTGTGATTTGGGATTGCCACTACTCGCCGGATGGAGTCGATCGTCATTGCGCGCGGTACAAATCTAAGCGATGCGGTACTCTTCACGACTCCGCAGTAGTCGATGGACGTGGTTCGCTGCAGCTAGAAATCCAGTCCCCAGAAATCTTCCGGCGGGTCCTGCAATTCCAGCCCGAGTTCCCAACCGGTGCGTCCTTCGTGACCGCGCCAGATTAGTGTCGTCTTCGCAACACTCTTGTTCACCAGATTCACCAAGTCCAATTTCTGTCCCACCACGAATCCCTGTGGCACGACGGCCATGCAGCCCTTCGGGCTGATATCGACGGTCCATCCCTGCGCGGTATGCCGCGCGTTGTTTTCCACCCACTCCACAGCCACCGGAACGCGCGAATTCACGCGCTTTCCTGCCCGCAATTGCTGCATCCGCTGTTCGTAAGTCTGTTCGCTCGCGCTTGACACAGCCTCTCCTCAAAACTGAACTGCGAACTCGCAATTCCCAGGAATTTTTTACAATGGGAAGTTTTCGCGTTGATCCAGCGTAGATAAGCCGTTGGTATGGGTCAATGAACCGTAAGGCCAGTTTCTGTGAGACAGTAACCCCCGCACTTCGATGGTCAGTTATCGAAATGTTCCTAGGCGAGCGCGGAATGCAGGTAGCTCAACATTCGGTATCCCGCGACGTAGCTGAATGGCCGCAACTCCAGCGAATAGTGCCCGCAAGGCAATTCCAGAGTGCGCGGGTTGGCGCCGTGCTCGTGTAGGGCATCCAGCATCTCCGTCGTCAATTCCGGCAGGAACGTCGGATCGTATTTCCCGTAAACCATGAATGTATTTCGATTCGCACCAAGCCCGCGCTGCACGTATGGCATTGGGCTGATCGGAGCCCAAAATTCACGCAACTGATCAACGCTGACGTGTTCTCGCAGCCCTTCCCAAACATGGTTCGTGGTCATACCTTGGCTCACCACGTCTGCGAAGTATGTCGAAACGTGGAAAAACCCGCCCGCATGCACGCCTTGGTCGTGCATCATCGTGATGTAGCCCACCGACGAGCCGATACTCGTCCCAAGAATTCCAACGCGCGAATATCCTTCCTGCTCTAGCCAACGCAGGCACCGTTTCGCATCCTGTACAGCCTGGCGATTCGCTTGCAGCGTCAAGCCGATGTTCGAACCCACAAGCTGGTCGGCTCGCTCATGCCCGTTTGCCATTCGACGGTCGTGATACGGCAAACTCATCTTTATTGCGGTAATCCCCAACCGTTGGATCCATTCGCAGAGACCGCGCTGCCCATTCCATTTCGCATTCCAGTTTGGCAGCACCAGCACCGCGCCTTTCTTGCGCTTTGCGGGGAAAATGTGAGCGTGAACCGTATTGTTTTCTTTCCAGGGCGACTCGATCGAAGACGAAAACGTCAGCACGTTCTCCTTGTCGAGTTGGTAGTCCTCGGCCGGCGCGGCCTCATACCACTCACGGCTGTTAGCAAGCACTCGCGCCGTGTAATCCTTGAAAAAGCCGTGTGGATCGCTCTCGTCCGCGCGCCCGCCCACGTGCTCCGTACCCCATACAAATGGCTTGGTCCGCCGGTTGTCGTCCGTGGTCCATCGCCGGTGCTCGTATCTCCGGATTCTCTGTTCGAACCAGTTCATATCTGTCTGTATCAACTATAGCGAACCCCGAGGTTCCTCTCAAAACCGTCGTTCCCCGTTAGCCATCGGACAACGCTCACGCGCGCCGCAATTGAGGCTATCTTCCCGCTGTGTCACAGTAAAACTGTGATCATTGCAGCCTTTTTTCTCTTCGGACTCGTCATCGGCAGCTTTCTGAACGTCTGCATAACGCGGATTCCTGCAGGAATTTCCATAGTGGCACCGGCTTCCCGCTGCCCCAAGTGCGGCGTTGGCATCAAGCCCTACGACAATATTCCGGTACTGAGTTGGCTCATCCTCGGCGGCAAATGCCGCAATTGCCACACTTCGATCTCTGCGATGTATCCCTCCATCGAATTTCTGACAGCTGTCTTGTTCGTAGCCTGCTATCTCTGTTTTGGCCTGTCAATTCCCACTTTCAAGTGGATTTTCTTTGGCTGCATTATTCTGGTCTTAATTGTTACCGACTACCGCGAGCGCATTCTTCCTGACGCCGTCAACTGGTTCGGCGTAGGCCTCGGACTCGCCTTCGCCACTCGCGTTCCGCCCGAAGACGGCATCGCGCGCATTTTGCTCGGTCCTTTCCGACCGTCGAGCCTCCCTTCATGGCTCCCCGGCATTCTGGACGCTCTTCTTGGTGCAATCCTTTGCGCAGGTCTACTCTGGGCAGCCGCATTCCTGTACAAGCTAATCCGCGGCCGCGACGGCATGGGTTTCGGCGACGTCAAAATGATGTTCATGGTCGGCACGTTCCTCGGCGTTCGCGGCGCGTTTCTCACCATTCTTCTTGGTACTCTACTCGGTACCATCGTTGGCCTTGCGGTGGTCGGCGCGCTGTTTACATCCGGCTGGAAGTCCGCTGTCGCAGAACGCGCCAGCAAAAAAGGTCTTGGCGAAGTTCGTTCGCTCCGCTGCGCCATCGCCAGTCGCTACCAATTGCCTCTCGGCACATTTCTGGGAGTCGCCGCCTTGCTCGTTGTCTTTTTCGGTCCCTGGACTATGTCCCGGTGGTCGCTGCTTCCGCTTATCTGAGTCGCCGTCAGAAAATGCCTTCTCCACTGTTCATTCTCACGATTCCTGCCCAACAAGGCGGCCCGCCTTACCGCCTCTTATTTTTTGGAATGACTGGCATAATCTTCGTCGGCTTGCTCGTCATCGTGATTCTCTTGCTGCGCCGCTTCTCTGCCGGGCGCAACTCGTCTGATGCTGCTGAAAACGACCCTATTCCGCGTGCGGACAATGCGCCCGCTTTTATGGCCGCTTCCGTCCAGGCTGTCATTCAAAGACTACGCGAAGAGCAAAGAGAGCTCGATCGCCAGCTTCGCTCCGAACGTGAACGTGCTGAGGCCGTTTCGCAATTTCACGAGGAAGTTATTCGCAACATGCCCGCCGGCATGCTCGTCATCGGTGCAAACGGCTTGGTCTCCGCATCGAATCCCGCTGCCGAAAAAGCGCTTGGCATCCAGAGCATGTCTTTCCGCCGCCACTCCGAAATCTTCGGAGAATCCAGCACCCTCTCGGCCTTAATCGAGCGCTGCCTAAAGAGTGGAGAAAGCTTTCGCGGCGCTCACGCCCGCCATGTCGCGCCCGACGGAGATTTTCACGACCTGAACGTCACTGTCGTTCCCCTCAGCCAGCCCGCGGACAAATCGAAAATCGCTTTGTGTCTGTTCACCGATCTCACCGATTCATCCACAGCAACTCAGGATCCCTTGCCGTCTTGAGCCTGTCCCAAAGTGCAGGTGTTGCCGCTGCAGCGTTAAGGCGCAAATATATAGCCGCCTCAACCGGCCGAATCGCAGTAAAATCAACATCAGACATCGGCCTTGAGTTGTGGGGCGCAATAGCCGTCCCGGAGGTAGCATCATGCGTGCAATCCGTGCTTTCTTCTTGGTCGCATCAGGAATCGTCTTGTCCGCCAACTTGGCGCTCGCGCAGGATCAGTCGAACACCGGCGACGCTGTTGCTGACGCCGCTCGCAAAGCGCGCGAGGCGAAAAAAGACGCTCCGAAACCCAAAAAAGTCTTCACTGATGAGGACATCGTTCGTGCCAAGCCACTCGCAGATCCGGCTGCGGCTACATCTGCTGCCGCGAACCCGGACGATGCCCCGGCCGCCAAACCAGCCAATGACGGCGGCGCAAAATCTTCCGGGAAGTCCGAAGCCGCATGGCGCAAGGAATTCGTCGAGCAGCATAAAAAGATCTCCGACGTACAACTCGAACTGGATGTTTTGCAGCGCGAAGCACAGAAAGCCGATGTGCAGTATTACTCCGACCCGCAAAAAGCAATGAACGAACAGTTCAGCCGGAAAGAAATTAACGAGAAGAACGATAAAATCGCGGCGAAGAAAAAAGAACTTGCGGACCTGCAACAACATCTCAGCGATATGGAAGACGAACTCAAGCGCACTGGCGGCAATCCCGGCTGGGCCCGCTGATTTATTTCAAATAACGAGCAATCAGCTTAAATTCTGGTACCCGTGTGCAGCGCAACGGTTCCGCCGGTCCATTCCCGCGCTGCAACTTCCTGATATCCGCTCTGCCTCATCAACGCGCTTAATTCTTCCGGCTGGTAAAATCGCGCAACCGACTTCGGCAAATAGGTGTAGGCCGCCTTGTCTCCGGAAATCAGCCCGCCCAGTCTTGGCAACACCGCCCGGAAATACCAGCGGTACAGGTCCCCGAACCACCCGGACTTCGGCTCGGTGAACTCCAGAATCGCAAGCGTTCCATGAGTCTTAAGGACCCGGTGTATTTCGATCAGCCCAGCCTCATAGTTGGCCAAATTCCGAAACCCGAACGCCGTCGTTACCAGATCGAACGACGAATCCGCAAACGGCAGCCGCAACGCGTCGGATTCCACAAACGGAATCGCTCGCCGTCCCTCGGCCACTCTCGCCTCCATCGCTTTTGCGCGTGCTCGAACCAGCATGGTGTGCGCAAAGTCCGCTCCCCACACTTTCCCTTTCGCGAGCCGGCTCAGCGCAAACGACAGATCTCCCGTACCGCAGCACAAATCCAGTATCTTCGCGTCTTCCCTTTCCAGAATTGGCCGCAGTATTTTCGCCGTCCGCGCACGCCACATCCGGTCCATCTGCAACGACAGCACGTGATTCACCAGGTCGTATCGCGGCGCGATCTGCGTGAACATCTCGCGCACTTTGCCGGACGCTTCCCTCTCGTTCGTCGCGCCTTCCGGCAGCGTTCCCTTACTCGGCTCCTTGCGAACCGCAGCCACTTCACTCATACCGCACCACACCGCCCGACTCGCTCACTCGTCCCATCGTACGCAGCACCGACTCAAGCTTGTGCGGCTGCTTTGCTTCGTACGTCGCCGCTTTCCCGATCTTCGGCGTCAATACGAACCGCAACTTTCCCGCCCTGGCTTTTTTGTCTGATCCCATTAGCGTGATCAGCCGTTTCGCCTCTACCTTCGGCCATTCCGGAAGCCTCCCCATGCGTCGTACCAAAGAAACAATTCGCGATGCATCGGACGCGGATGTAATTCCAATCTCGTGTCCATACAAAGCGGCGGCCGTCATTCCCCACGCCACGGCTTCTCCGTGCTGATACTTTTTGTATCCAGTCACGCTTTCCAGCGCGTGCCCGAACGTGTGCCCAAAATTCAAAATCTCACGAAGTCCCGATTCCCTTTCGTCCTTGCTCACCACCTCCGCCTTAATTTCCACCGAACGCGTTACCACATACTCCAGCGCGCGCGCGTCTCGCCGCAGCAATTTCTCGAAATTGTTTTCCAGGAACGCGAATAATTTTGCGTCCGCAATTACCCCGTACTTGATGATCTCGGCGAGCCCTCCGCGAAATTCCCGCGCTGGCAGCGTTTTTAGAGTGTCTGCGTCCACCAGCACTAATTTCGGCGGGTAAAACGACCCCACAAGATTTTTGCCTTCCGGCAGGTTCACGCCAGTTTTTCCGCCAATCGCGCTGTCGGTTTGCGCCACCACCGTAGTCGGCACCTGCACCAACGCCACTCCGCGCAAATAACTCGCCGCGGCGAATCCTGCCACGTCTCCGACGACTCCTCCGCCCACTGCGATCACCACTGCGTGCCGGTCCGCTTGCGCTTTCACCAGGCTCCGCGCAATCGATTCCACGCTCTGCAAGTTCTTTTTTGTCTCCGCATCGTCGAATTTGTGAACGTGCACCGTTCCCGCTTTCGCCACTCCGCGCGACACAATTTTTCCGGCCGCCCGCCACACCTTCGGCGACGTCACCACATGAATGCTGGAAAATTTCCCGAACCGCGCAAGCTCGCCGGACAATCGCGCCAGCGTCCCCTTGCCGCACATCACAGCGTAGTTCCCCGCTGCAGATTTCACTTGAATGCGTTTAGTTTTCGCCATGGAAATCGTTTTAAACTTTAACATACGGCGCCACACGGCCTGGCGAGCCATTGCCACCCGTACCCGCACCGGCGAATCCCTTATAAATCCTTCGTGCTACCATATCGACAGCCGCGTTGACACGCTGACCTATGAACTCGTCCCCCAAGACCTACCATGCTGACTTTGTCGTAGTAGGCTCAGGCGTGGCTGGCCTTCGCGCGGCAATTGAACTCAGTTCCGCCGGCACAGTTCTGGTGCTCGCAAAATCCACGCTGAGCGATTCCGCCACCGCCTGGGCGCAAGGTGGCATCGCCGTCGCATTAAGCGACGAGGATGAAATTGGCCTGCACGAACAGGACACACTCGCTGCCGGTGACGGCCTCTGCAATCCCGAATCCGTCGCACTCCTCGTCGAAGAAGGTCCAAGGTACATCACACAACTCATCGAATGGGGCACCGAATTCGATCGTGCCGGCACCAAACTCGCTTTTACTCGCGAAGCCGCGCACAGCCGCTCTCGTATTTTGCACTCTCACGGAGATTCCACTGGACGCGAAATCAGCCGCGCCTTGCTCTCCCGTGCCCATTCTTTGCCGCATCTCCACCTGCGCGCCCATTCCTTCACCACCGGCGTCATCGTCGAAAACGAAAAAGTCGTCGGGGTCCGTTTTATCGACGAAACCGATGGTTCGACGCACGAAGTCCGTGCCGGAGCCGTGCTCCTCGCTACCGGCGGCCTTGGTCAAATTTATCGCGAGACCACCAACCCCGAAGTCGCCACTGGCGACGGCATGGCCATCGCCTACGAAGCCGGCGCAGTCCTCTCTGATATGGAATTCGTCCAGTTCCATCCCACTGCTCTTGCGATCAAAGGAGCGCCGCGTTTTCTTCTGTCTGAAGCTCTTCGCGGCGAAGGCGGCATCCTTCGCAACATCAATCTCGAACGATTCATGAAGCGCTACGCCGAAGCTCAGGAACTCGCTCCGCGCGACGTCGTTGCGCGGGCCATCGTTAGCGAAATGCATCGCACCAATGCCCAACACGTCTACCTGGATATGACAGCCAAGTCCGCCGAAGCTCTTGAGAAGCGCTTCCCTCGCATCTATGCCACTTGCATGAGCTACGGCCTCGATCTCGCCACGGACATGGCTCCCGTCTGTCCCGCTGCTCATTACATGATGGGCGGCGTCAAAACGGATCTCTGGGGCCGCACTTCGCTGCGCGGCTTGTACGCTGCAGGCGAAACCGCCGATACTGGCGTCCACGGCGCCAATCGCCTGGCCAGCAATTCTCTATTAGAAGGGTTAGTCTTTGGCGCTCGCTCCGGCCAGGCGATGATCGCCGACTATCCAGCCGCCATTCATTCCAAACAATCATCAACATCGAAAAATAAAGTTGCCGATCTACCCGGCAGCCCCGCTCCCCGCCCCGATTTTCACTCACACGATACGCACGCCAAGAATTCGGCCAGCGAAGCGAAGCATTCCGCTTCTACTCACTCTTCCAAGCTTGCCGTCGCTTCGGCACCGCATTCATCTAAAGGTACTCATGCCGACCACGAACCAAAAGCCACGTCTGATGATCCGCATGCCTCTCACGGTAAGTCACACGGCAATTCTTCCCTCGCAACTCTGCCCGCTGCAACTCCCACCGCAGACGCGCTCGCAAAAATCCGTGACCTCATGTGGCGCCACGTAGGTATCATGCGCTCTGGTAAAGAACTCACCGCGGCGATCGGTTCCCTCAAAAACATGGCCCTGCCTCCAGTCGAACATCCTTCCCGCCCGGACTGCGAACTCGCCAATCTTCACGCCCTCGCCACCCTGATGGCCCGTTCCGCGCTCGCGCGGGAAGAAAGCCGTGGCAGTCACTACCGCTCAGACTTCCCGTACCGTGACGACGAGACTTTTCAGAAACACTCCCTGATCCAGCTTGCCAAAGACGTTATCTTCGAAACCTAAACCGAATTTGTGGCCTACTTGTCGCGCTCTCCCTCTTCCCATTTCTTTCACTAGACGAACTCAGCAACTCAGTTCACACTGTGCCCTACCGGATCCTCTCGCCACGCCGCCGCTGCACAACCGAGGCTCGGAACCATTCCATCATTGGAGACAGCCATGCCTGCTACTGCAATCGCTCCGATTTCCGATGGACTTAGGTCGCAATTCCTCGCCGGCCTTTCTCCCACCGACCGCAAAGTAATCTTGTCCGCCGCCTCGCAACGCCACTTCGCCGCCCGCTCTGTCATCACCCATCACGGTCATCCCGCCGAACAGCTTTACCTTCTGTCGAAAGGCCTGGTCAGATATTTTTTTGTTACTGACCAAGGTAAAAAAATTCTCTTCCGATGGATTGGACCAGGAGACATATTCGGCGGCCGCGCCATTCTGTCGAGCCCATCTAACTATCTTTTTAGCGCTGAGTCCGTCTCAGAAATCTCTACGTTCGTGTGGAGTCGCCCGGCAATCAGGAGGCTTGTCACCCAACATCCTCTACTGCTCGAAAACGCGCTTCTGACTGCATCCGACCACGTTGATTGGCAACTTACTTCCTATCTGGGACTGGCGAACCTCACTGCTCGCCAGCGCGTCGCTCAGATCCTTATCACTCTCGCGCGCACCGTAGGTCAATCCGTTCCGGGCGGCGTCTCCCTCCGGATCACCAACGAAGAGTTGGCCAGCGCCGCCAACGTGACTTCCTTCACGGCCAGCCGGCTCGTCAGTCAGTGGCAGCGTGAACGCGCTCTGGTAAAACGCCGCGGCCAGGTTCTGGTCGTATCACCTGAACGGATGCTCTTCCACATGTTGTAAACTAATTGTCGTACGGCAAACTTGAGCTTGCTCGTGGGCAACGACAGCTTCCAGTTTGCATCTAATAATTCTTGTTGCGGTTCGTGACTCCAGGTCCCCTCGTGGTCCGTTTCCGCCCGATTCTAATTCAGGGAGTTTGCTATCACCGAGTCTTCTCTGGTCCGAATTCTTGTGGTCGATGATTTTCCCGATTGGCGCCGCTGGATCGTCGAAAAACTTTCCGAAAATCCCGCCTTACAGGTAATTGGTGTAGCCGTCGACGGTCTGGAAGCCGTTCAGAAGTCCGAAGAGCTACGGCCAGATCTGGTTCTGCTCGACATTGGCATGCCCAGGCTCGATGGAATCAGTTGCGCCCCCGAAATCCGCAAAGTGTCCGCAAAATCTAAAATACTTTTCCTCACTCAGGAAATGGATCCGCAAGTCGCCAAATCTTGTTTCGAGGCGGGCGGAGATGGATTTGTTGTGAAAAGTTCGGCCAGACTTGATCTGTTTCCGGCAATCTTGGCTGTAATGTTGGGGGACAAATTCATCAGTCCCAAAGTCTGCGGGTCGCTCGTCCAATAGACTAGTTCGCGCCCATGCGCATTGCGCGTGCTATTTCCACTTCTGCTTCGATCACTGTTCCCTGCCCCGGGCGCGATGTCAGGTTCAATCTCCCGCCCAACGGTCGCAATCGCTCATGCATGCTGACCAACCCCAATCCCTGAGAAGGTGCCGAGGTGTCGAATCCGCTTCCCTCGTCCCGAACCACTAATCGAACGCAATTTGATTCTTGCACCAGTACCACTTGAATTTGCTTGGCCCCGCCGTGTTTCACAGCGTTATTCAACGCTTCTTGCGCGATTCGGAATAAACACAAACTTAATTCATAAGGAAGCTTGTCCACTTTCTCCGCGTTCAAATCCACGTTGATGTGATGTTGTTGCGCAATCGTCCGGCATACCCCTCGTAGTCCACCTACCAGCCCCAAATGTTGAAACGAGGACGAGTGTAAACGGTGCGAAAGATCGTGCAGTACGGAAATTAACTGGTCTGCGTCATGCTTTAAGCCCGCAAGAATTTCGCGCTCGGCTATCATTCTCCCCGGCAGATTGCGGTCCAACTCTTCTACTCCTACCGCCAGAAGTGACAGCCGCTGCCCCAAATCATCGTGCAGCTCGATGGCAATTCTTTTTCGCTCGTCTTCTTGCGCGTTGATGAGCTTCCCTGCCAGGTCGCGCACTCGGTCGTAATTCTCGCTCAGCTTCTTTTCGCTCTCGCGCAATTGCACTTCGGCCGCTCTCCGCTGCTCGATCAGTATCGCCAGCGCCAGCATCGGAATCGAAAGCACGGCCAGAAACAATTGAACGAACAATACGTTTTGCGAAGTCTGCATCGCTGAAAAAGTTCCCGGCCTGCCGCTCACCTCGAACATCGTCAGCAGCGCAATCAGCGATAGCGCGCTCGACGCCCCGATCGGCCCAAATCGCATCGCCGCCCACACTAGAAACGGAACCGGCGCGTACAACGCAATCGGCGAATAGTTCGAATGCGTCAGTGAAAATCCGTAGTGAATCGAAGTCGCAAATCCCGCCGTCCATAACGCAATTTCCAGCCAGCGGCCTCTTAGTTGGTGGTAGTACCCCAAACACCAATACAAAAGCGCCGGCGTCAGTACCAGATTCGCCAGCGCATTTCCGAGAAACCATTGATTCCACGCCGGCCAAAACGGATAGCCCAGCACATTGCGCGCCGCCGCTCCACCGATCGCCGAGACCGCGGGGATTAACAGCACGGCAATCCCGACATAGTTCGCGATGGTGCGAATATTTGCCAGACGAATCGCCTCTGGCGTGACTCGCCGCAAAAAATACGCCGCGAACGACGATTTCAACAGGTCATTCGCGGTCGTTGCCGCCACAAACCAGTACGGCATTATCGGATGTGCGCCAGGTAGCAGTCTTATCGGAAGCGCCGCCGCCAGATACAGCCACCATTTTCGCGGAGCTGTCAGCAGGAGAGCGCAAAGTAGAACAGAGTCGGGGAACCACAGTGGGGCCGCCGCGCCTTCGTCAAAAAGCGATCCGTATCCTGAAGCCAGAAAATACGCCATCGCAAAAGCCAAGACGCTCCACAAATCGCGTCCGGAGACATCCAAGCGGATCTTCGTAAGTCGCACTTCGTGGACCGAAACCTCGTTTGCCGGAATTCCGTCTGGCACCGACCGTCTCCACAGGAATCGTCGAAGGTTACATCGCGGCGCCCCGCGAAGCAACAATCGCTTCGCAAAGGTTGCGCGGGAGCACCGCGATCTCAAAGGCGCCAGGAGCGTTCGTCGACCGAGACGCAACCAAAAATGACGCTCCCAAGGACCGATTCGAGAATTGCGGGCTCCGTTCGAATAGTTCTTCGGACAAAACAGCGGCAAAGCGTCGAATCATTCAACGTGCCGTCCACCCGCCATCAATCAAAATCGTTTCGCCGGTGATCAACGACGCAGCAGGCGAAGACAGAAACACCACCACCCCGGCTACTTCCATCGGCTCGCCGATACGGTGCAGCGCAGCGATTCGTTCCTCCGTGTCGGCTCGAAATGCCGGATCTGAGAGCACAGCCGCCGTCCCCGGTGTGCGGATGAAGGTCGGCGCCACCGCGTTCACGGTGATCCCGTATTTGCCCCATTCCACGGCCAAACATTTCGTCAGATGAGAGATCCCCGCCTTCGTCATGCAATAAATCGACTCTGTCGGCAGCGCCACAAAGCCTGCCTGCGAACTCATGTTGATGATGGTCCCGCTCTTCTGCTGGATCATCACTCGCCCTGCAGCCTGACTCGCAAAAAATGTCCCTTTCAAATTCACGGCCAATGTTTCATCAAAGTCTTCCTCACGAACGTTCTCGGCCAAATTTTCCGGTGCAATCCCGGCATTGTTCACTAGGATATCGATTCGACCGAACTCTTTCGCGGTTTCATCCACCGCACGAGAAATCTGCTCCATCTTTGTCATGTCCATTTGTAGCGGCAGTACTTTTCTTCCCATCTTTCCTATCTCTGCGGCCAATCCCGAGTCCGCCTGTACATCGCGCAAACCTAGCGCCACGTCCGCTCCTGCATGCGCCAAGGCCAGCGAAATCGCTCGCCCCAAACCTCGTGCCGCTCCCGTTACCAACGCCACTCGCCCACTCAATCCAAACTGCGGATACTCCATTTACCTTCCTCCGTCTTTTGCTTACGAGTGATGACCACCCGCTCTCTGGGCGGCGTTCGAGTATAAATGATTGGACAGCCACGAGTCGTCGCGAGCTTTTGCGAACTGACAATCTCAGTTCTGGCGAACGTGCACACCGCTTCATCGCCGACTTTCTTCACTCACATCCGCCAAGCCGACTCACAGCGGCTCACCCAACGGTGAAGTATTTTCGTAAACTCTATTTATGAAGTTCACTAAACGGCTTCGTGAGGGAGTACGTCGCGGAGAAATCACTTGCAGCGTGCGCATTTGGGTGCGTCCCCACGTCAGAGTAGGCGCGCGATACCGTATGGACGAAGGCGAGATTCAGATCGACTCAATCCAACCGATAGGGTTTCCAGATATTACTCCTCAACTGGCGCGCGAGTCTGGATTCCTTGGTGTTTTGGACCTGCTCAAAGTTGCGAAACACGGTCCGGGTGAGAATATCTATTTAGTCCGGTTCCACTACGTTCGACCGATGCGCTGAGTCATTTTCGGGGATTGCAGGAGGGCATTGAGCAGCGGCTTACGGACGATCGGTGGTCGGTTCGTTGCAGGGTTCATAGGAGCCTCGGCGGAAACCTCGACAGAAGAGGGATCACGCAAATCATCATCTTCGATGCTCGGAAAAAGTTCGCGCGGCACGGCGCTGTTAGGCCGGTTTCGCGGGTATTACACAGCCTTCGATCTTTCTGCGGGACACCAGCCCCTCGCGACGGCGGTTTCGGATGCGAGTGCCACAAGTTCCCGTCGGCTACTCGCCGGGCCAATGAGAAACCCAGTCGCGACAGCCCGGCCGCGGATCAGTGGCCATCGGAGGTGCGGGAAAGGTTTCGGCATTCGCACTGCTCAGGCGAGTTGGATCGCTCAGATCGTAGAGCTCTATCGTCACCGAACCATAGGTTGGAGAAGGAAGCGAAAGCGAATCCGTTTTTTTCCCAATCGTACCCAGATATTGCAGAACGGCAGAACGCGCAAAGCGCATGGGACGGCCGCCTCCTGTGAGAATCCAAAAACGAGAAGCGCCGCGAAAGCGATCGAGATCCTTGAGGTAAGCACGCGTTTCGCTTCGGTCACAGACGCCCGCTATCCAATCGCTGCGCTGTAATCCGAAGCGTGGGCCGTAAAATCGCACGCCGACAGTGGGAAGTGGAAAGACGTAGACCACGTCGCCCGGACGCCGGTTCTTCTGCAGATAACCCAGCAAATCCTTGTGATGCTCGATTTCGTAGGGCGGTGGAGCTTCGGCCAAAGCCACAACAGGCGGCACCAAAATCGCAACCAGAAAAATCGCTCCAACAATAGGATGAAGGAGATTGGCCCTGGCGCATATCCATTCGGCGCCTGCAGCAACTGCGATTAGCACGGCAGGAAGCAACCAGAGTGCGAGCCGCCCTCGCAGCGGGTATTGTTGCGCAACTGCAGCGATGATTCCCATGATGAACTGAGACAGCAAAACCAGCGCGATCCATCGACTTCTTCGCCACAGCGCTATTACTCCCACCAGGGCGACGATTACGAAAATAACTGGCCAGCGATAACGAAGCAGCGTGACATCAGAAAATATCGACGTGACGCTTTCCCAAAACCAGCGGAGTGCTGACAGTGCTCGGAAAGGCAGCGGAACGAATCCACCAGCCCAGAAATCATCCATAAAAGCGCGGGTAGAGGGCGTCATGCTGCGAACGCCGATGATTACGGCAACAATCGACGCCACAGCCCACAACGGTACTGTGAAGAGCAGAGCCCGCAGAGAGTTCTGCTCGCGGGATCTGAGCCATTCCACAACAAGCGCGAAGCCAAGACCAGCCATTACCAGAACGGAAGCCTGCGAAAAACTGATGACTACGAATCCGGCGAAACCCAAAAGGAGGAGACGAATTGTCGTCGTACGGTCCTCATGAAGGTTTAGCGCTATCAACATCAGCAGGATGGCAGCCATCACATCAAGCTCGTACTGCTTAACTACCACTGCATAGCGAATGAACGGGAATCCGATCGCGAATGCGAACAGCGCGACTGTGGGTCCGGCACCGGTGAGCACACGTTCAGCTAAGCGTCGGAAAAGGATCAGGCTAATGATGGCGCCCACAAATGGAAAGAGTCTGAGCGCAAGCTCGTTATGGCCGAAAATTGTGACGGAACAGCGCTCGACCAGCAGAAATCCTAAAGGTGCGACCTGATCGAGCGGCAAGGCTTGGGTGAGCAAATCGACCAGCGGGAGATTAAGAATGCTGTAAGACAGTAGAATTTCGTCCAGATAGAGCGCTGTGTCGGCCAGGTATGCCCAGAGACGAAGCAGTGCTCCGATCAAAACGAGTGCGGTAAGGGTTCG
The DNA here is from genome assembly GCA_963781385.1 of uncultured Acidobacteriota bacterium. Classification (GTDB taxonomy): domain Bacteria; phylum Acidobacteriota; class Terriglobia; order Acidiferrales; family UBA7541; genus Acidiferrum. The sequence goes on from CAWAFN010000003.1 coordinate 1,387,654, forward strand.
CGGTGCGGTGAGGGCGCGATAATAGGAACTGCGAACCGGGACAGTTGTCACGTGGTTTTGCCGAAAAACGCCTTGGACATGTGAACGTTGCGCGGAACTATAGCGAAAGGAAGTGCCAGTGTAAATTGGGGATTGCGCAACGGGATCGGTAAAGCGCCAACGACTCGAGTGAATTCGCGACGGCGAGCTCTTAGCGAGGTTGGCCCGTGCGGAGGTCATTCCAGCGCTGTTTGCGCTGATGTTCCGATGTCTCTTCGATGCGGCTGGCGAGCGTCCAAACGTGTCCCGATGGATCCATTACGCGCGCTGATCGGTCACCCCAAAACTGGTTTTGAGCCGGCAGCAGAACGCTGCCCCCAAGGGCCATCGCCATCTCCACGGCTCGATCCACGTTTTCCACGTACACGAAAATGACTACCGGCGAGCTTCCGTCTTTTGCGGGCGCCTTACTCGCAAGCTGTGGGAATTCGGCCTGAACGATGATGTGGGCCTCACCCACTGCCAGAGCAGCATGGATTGTGTTGCCGTCCGGACCGGGGCGCCGCACACGCACTTCGGCGTCAAGCACTTTTTCGCAGAACTCAATTTCAGTTTCGGGATTCCAGCACACCAGTGTCGGAATCACTCTCGGTGACGTGTCGGGTATCGGTTTCACCATGACAAATTCCTCGCGCGTGTTGAGACTTGAAGGATATCTTCCTTCGTCTGAACAATCTTCCGGTTACCGTCTCGCTCAGCAGAACTATACACATGATAGATCTTTCCCGATTGCTGGCAACTCCGGCTGGGTAAGTGAAAAACGGAATCAATCTCCACGTATTTGTTTGAAAAAGAGGGTTCCTAAGACTTTTCGGCACGAGTTTCCCGCCAACGGGCTTGTTTATTGGATATTCAATGTTAGAATTCCGGTAGTTGAGGTTCGCGGTAATGCCGTCGAACGGGCCACCCGCCCGATCCATCCGCTTCGGCATCTTTGAAGTCGACTTACAGTCGGGCGAGTTGCGCAAAGCCGGGGTCAAACTGAAACTTGGCGGTCAGCCGTTTCAAGTGCTGGCCATTCTCCTCGAACGTCCCGGCGACATCTTCACTCGTGAAGAACTGCAGAAGCGCCTCTGGCCGGACACCTTCGTCGATGTCGATCACAACCTGAACACTGCCATCAACAAGATTCGCGAAGTGCTAAGCGACTCGGCAGAGAACCCGAGATTCGTGGAGACACTCCCGCGCCGCGGCTACCGATTCATCGCGCCGCTTGATAATGCGGAAACTGGCTTGAAGCCGGCTACGAGAGTCGATACCGCTGCGACGCGCCGATGGCGGATTCTCGGCGCGACACTTCTCTTCGGCGTATTGGCGCTGCTGGTCGGTACAGGATTTTTTGTTTACAGGGGACGGCATGCTCCCGCGTCGCCGAGGCAGCGAACTTTGACACGCGCCACTTTTGGCGACGGCCTGCAGATTGGAGCCACCTGGTCGCCCGATGGGCGCTACATCGCCTACAGTTCCGACCGCGGTGGGAAATTCGATATTTGGGTCCAACAAGTCAGCGGCGGCGACCCTGTCCAAGTCACCAAAGGACCTGGTCAACATCGGCAGCCGGATTGGTCACCCGATGGAAAATACATTGCCTATCGTTCCGAGGAAGGCGAAGGAGGGCTATACATCGTGCCTGCGTTGGGCGGAGCAGGACTCGAACGCAAGATTTCATCGTTTGGATATTTTCCACGCTGGTCTCCAGACAGTTCCGAAATATTGTTTCAGACTCATTTTGGACCGCTAGGTTCCGGTAACAAGTTCTACATCGCTCACCTTGATGGCAGCGTACCGAAACAAGGTTTTGGCCGAATTCGTCGCACACCACAAGCTGTCGCCAGCTGCAGCTGCTTGGCATCCAGACGGGAAAAGAGTATCTGTCTGGGTCTCGAGGAAGAAGAGGCGCAAATGCCCAGCCTTCAGATGCTCGGTAGCGAGCGTCTGGACGGTGCCAATTTCCGGGGAGCCCGCAATCAGAGATGGAGATCGCTCCTGCCATCAAAAACGAATTCGCCGAAATCGCCAATGCAAACGGAGCTTCGGAAAACCTGGGCGACTTTTCCTTTGCCTGGTCACCTTCGGGCAAGGCCCTCTATTTCGAGTGTGGCTACAAAGAAGTGATTAATATTTGGAAGCTGGCCATCGAACCGGAGACATTGCGGGCCACTGGGATCGAGCGGCTGACCACAGGGTCGGGACCCGATGTGGATTTGGCGGTCTCAAAGGACGGCCGACGATTGGCCTTTACCGCAAAATCACAACAGATCCGCAATTGGCTCTTCTCGTTCGATGCCACGACCGGCCGCATAACCGACAAAGGCCAAGCGATCACCTCGACCGGGAGGACCGCCATCGGTACCAAGCCTGTCGCGCGACGGCAAGCATGTTGCTTTCTCCGTGAACCGGGCTGGGCTCTGGGATCTCTGGGACAAATCACTTGTGGATGGACGCGAAGTTCCGATTATCGCTGACGAACATGGTCGCGTGGGGGCACAGTGGTCTCCCGACGGTATCCATCTCGTGTACATCGCGGCAAAAATCCAGCACAGCAACACCGTTTCAGATCATGGTTTGGTCCAGCCAAACCCGTAGTGAAGAGCCGCTTACCACGTTGAGCGAAATTCAAAGGTCCCCGTCCGACTGGTCCCCCGATGGGGCGTCGCTACTGATGTCTACAGGACGAACGGATGTTTGGCTTGTGCCTGTGGCAGCGGCGCCGCACGCGGAAACCAGGGCGAGAAAAATCATTTCGGATCCAAAGTACGATCTTTATCAACCACACTTCTCGCCCAACGCGCGATGGATTGTATTTGGGGCCGGCGCAAACTCACCGACAATCGCGGAATCAACGCTGTACGTGGTGTCCGCTGCCGGTGGTGCGTGGACGCGAATTACCGATGGCAAGTATTGGGACGATAAGCCTCGCTGGTCGCCGGATGGAAAGACGATATATTTTCTTTCCGGACGCGGTGGTGTTTTCAATGTGTGGGGGCATTCACTTCGACCCTGCCGGCGGAAAGCCAGTTGGCGAGCCGTTCCAAGTTTCGGCGTTTCGAAAAACTCGGCCTAATGATTCCGAAATTTATACCGCCAGTTGAGCTCTCGATCAACGAGGACAAGTTGGTGCTGAACGATGGCTGAAGTGTCCGGCGGTATTTGGGTGCTGGACAATGTGGACCGATAGGAGTGTGCTCCCATTAAAACGACGCCGGCATCGAGGACGAACGCGACGCTTTCCCAAATCATGTCGTCTCGTTCCTCGACCATGATTCTTTTATCCGAATCCCAGTTCGCAGAAGTCCGTGCTCTACTTGGGAGCGCCAAAGTGCTGCCAACGCCTAACTTCTTATTTCTCATACTTACAGAAAGGCGCCTGCTAGGACCGAAGGTGCCCTCCGCAACTTCATCAGAATGAATACTTACGAACCGGCATTCTGTGACCCTCTTAAAATGAATACTTACAGCAAAAGGGGGAGGGTGGACCGACAATCTCGTCAAAACTCTCGGCATAGGATCGAACTCTGGCCCCGGTAACGATCCAGCACCAGCCCTCGAAATATTTCGCTTGCGCCGCACCTGCCCTATCGTCGGCTGAATACTCAATCTCCCTGGACGCCTTGCTTCCCTGTCCGCGATTTCGATTCCACCCCCCGGCAGCTCTGCTCGTTTCGCTCCTTACGCCCCGCGAGCCTCTTGCTCCCGCGCACTAAGCTCGCTACAGTGAAGATACAGCCCGTTTCCTTGTTCTTTAAGTCCAGGCCACAAGGGCTTTTGTCCGGCCACCGCTGTTACTGAGGAGGAGTTTTTCATGCGTTTTCGCAATCTTGCTGGGTTCGCCGCCGCTCTGCTGATTGGCGCGCTTTGCGGCAGTCTCATCGGCCCGCATCCGGTTCAGGCCGTCAGCCGCGAAATCGTCGAATTGCAGCGCGACGTCACTACCTTGCTGCAAGGCCAGAAAGATCTAGGTACCCAGATTACGCAGGACCATACCGTCATGCGTACCCTGATCGAGCAATCCAACGACACCGTTGGCAAACTCAACGGCACCATGAGCGGTCTGCAGAAATCCGTGCAGGACGTTCAAGCCAACTCCGGTGCGCGTCTTGACACCATGTCCACTCAAGTTCAAGGACTTTCCGACAATCTCGAGGAAATTAAATCGCGTCTCGGCAAGCTGAATCAGCAATTGGTGGATTTGCAGAATACCGTGCAGACCATCGACTCGAAAATTTCCGGCGGCAGTGTTCCTTCCGGATCTTCGCCCTCCACCACTCCCGGCTCCGCTTCCGCGCCTGCGGGCGGAGGGTCCCCCATCGCCTCCGGACCCGCTCCCAGCGCCGACACTCTTTATTCCAACGGGCTGCGCGACATCACTAGCGGGAAGTACGATCTCGCACGGTCGGAATTTGAAGATTATTTGAAGTACTACGGCGACACCGATCTCGCTTCCAACGCACAATTTTATCTTGGTGAGATTGCCTACTCGCAGCGGCAGTATTCGCAAGCCGTCAGCGAATACGAAAAGGTTCTCACCAACTATCCGAGAAGTTTCAAGCTCGCTCCCGCGCGTCTGAAAAAAGGTATGGCGCTGATCGAACTCGGCCAGAAAAATCCCGGCGTCAAGGAACTTCGCGAAGTTGTAAAGCGCTATCCCGGCACAGAAGAAGAACGCCGCGCTCGCGCCAAGTTAAAAGAACTCGGAGTAACCGCCACCGCCGCCTGATCAGCGCGTTCCAGTAAGTTACGCGCCCGCTTCCTTGAGTTCTTCTTTCGCAATAGTCTCCGCGTCTTTCGCTGCGCCCTTAGAATCCGCATCGGGTTTCAGCAGTTTAATGGTCTTGGCCAAACTCAACGGCTTGTCTCCCGCCGGCATACGGCACGAGCTGGTATCTCCGCCCACCCGTACCCCCGTCACGTTCGACTTCACGCACGCAAAATTTAGCCCCACGTTGTGGCTGGCGTGGAGTGCGGCGACGCAGTCCACACGCTGCTGGAAGCTTGCGCAGGAATCTTTCAGTGTGGCGGTGGGGGCCAAGACTTGCAGCGCGATCAGTTTTGTTTCTAACCTCTTGTCGATGTCGTCGCTGGCGGCGACGGTAGCGTCGGAGGCGGGCTTGGATTCTTTCTTCCCCACCCACTTCATTGGATTCAGAGAGTGGGAAGAAGAATTGCCGGCCACCGCAGCCGAAGCGCCCGCGCCCGCAGGACCCTGCGCTACCGCGCCTGCTGCCGAAAAAGCAGAAACGACAAGTACTGCACCGAAAACTTTTGAAAGCGTATTCAAAGAACTGATTTTCATAGGAACTCCTGTGCCGCCGCTGCGGGATTCACGCCGCCGGAATCGCCTCGCAGCAAGCGATTGAGTGTTCTGACACTCTTACTAGGCCACGGTGTGGCCTGGGCCTCCAGTCCTGGTAAAAAAGTACTCCCCGCATTCGTTACGCTGTCCGCAAGTACAGGCCAGCATGCTAGTGGCTGCCAGTAAACGCGAGCGACGCTTGTTTTTTTAGATATCGATTGTTTTGCGTGCAGCAACTGTTTCTTACAAATACTGAGCGTTTTTTGACGGGGCAGGCGCCAATTGGGACAAGTAAAACTTTTCCGCTATCATCGAACTGCATGCAATTGACACTCACTCCGACGGAAGCGCGGATTCTTGGCGCGCTGATCGAAAAAGAAATCACCACTCCGGAATACTATCCGCTCTCGCTGAATGCGCTCACCAATGCTTGCAACCAGAAATCCAACCGCGACCCGGCAATGGAGTTACAAGAGGACGAGATCCGCAAAGCGCTGGTGGATTTGGAGAAGCAATCGCTGGTCCGCCCGATTGCTGAGAGTCGCGCGACCAAATACCAACATCGCCTGCAGGACGCTTTCAATTTTTACCGGCCGGAAATTGCAATCATCGCCGAACTGCTTTTGCGCGGGCCGCAAACCCCGGGCGAGCTGCGCACGCGAGCTTCGCGAATGCATCTATTTGAAGATCTGGAAAGTGTTCACTCCGCGTTGCAGCGCTTGGCAAAACGCGAGCCGCCGCTGGTGACGGTTCTTCCCCGCCAGCCTGGCACCAAGGAAGCGCGCTACGCACATCTCCTTGGTGACACTCCACCCACGGACACGCCGGTCAGCGATCCGACTTGCGCGCAAGATACGCCGCGCCAAGGCCGGCACGGAGATACACGCATGGCGGCGACGACGGGGGATAGAGATGCGCGCGGTTCGGCTGATCGCGTGGCGGAGCTTACGAAAGAAGTGACAGAGTTAAGAAAAGAAGTGGCCGATATAAAGTCACAATTCGCCGCGTTCCGCAAGCAATTTGAATAGGGTTGTAAACTCGTGCTATCTTCGCCGCATCAGGGAGAGTGTATATGTCCGTGAACAAAGTAATCCTCGTCGGCCGCCTGGGAAGAGATCCCGAAACTCGTTACACCGGCGGCGGACAAGCCGTTGCGAATTTTTCCGTAGCAACTGACGAAACGTACAAAGACAAAGCGGGCGAGCGGCAAAAGCGCACGGAATGGCACAAGATCGTGGTGTGGGGCAAGCAAGCGGAAATTGCGCAACAATATTTGAAAAAGGGATCGCTGATTTTTATTGAAGGAAGAATTCAATCGCGCGAGTGGCAGGACAAGGAAGGCCAAAAGCGCACGAGTTTTGAGATCGTGGCAAGCAATTTTCGGATGTTGGGCGGACGCGGTGACGGCGGATCAGGCGGCGGGGGTGGATATTCTGGTGGCGCCGGACGCAGCGAAGAGCACGATCAAGCCGGGCCGGGTGACGATTTCGGCGGCGGTGGCGGAAATTCCGGGCCAGAAATTTCTGACGAAGATATTCCCTTTTAATCCGGGATTTTCCGACTAATGGCAGTTTGCGGATGAGTGGTGTCGCGACCCCCAGGCACGCTGCGCTTGCGCGCGAATCGCGAAACTCAACAAAGAAACAAGAAATCAGGCAGAGCGGAAGCTACTGGCCGTTCTTTTTTCGTTCTTCGTCCAGTTGGCGGAAGAACGCTTCCAGCTTTGGCGTTTGATTCGGAGTCAATAGAACGCGAATTTTATCGCGCGTTTTCTGGCGGACCGCTTCAATTTGCGGATCCATCACGTCGTGAACGGCTTTGTATTCGACTTGTGCGCCGTCAAGAATTGCAGCGACCTGTTTCTGCTGATCGGGCGTCAGCTGAACGTCCCGAGTGAGTTGTTCGCGCCGCTGCGCACGCCTGGCTTCGGCAGTGAGCGTAGTATGTTCGGACGCGTAACTGCGGTGGGCAAAAGCATAGCCGAGAACACCGCCAAGCGCCGCTCCCAATACGAATACAATGCCCAACCAAAGGCCCGCTTTTTGGCGAACGGTAGGTTCGGTCATCTCTTATTTACCTGCCGGGTTCAGCAGAAAATCGTCTTGGATAGGGCTGCCATCGACCAGTCCTTCTGAATATTGCTCCGCGCTGATACCGGCGACGGTTGAAGGTTGCGCCGGGCGTTCGTAGAGCCAGCTTCCGGCAATCAACAAGGTAAGTGAGGCCAGTACGGAGAGCCTGGAAGCAAGACGCGGAACGGCTGCCCAGGTTTGCGCTTTGCGTTCAAGTTCCGCTTCGCGGCTGGCGATGGAGGCCATAACACGCTTCAGGAAAAACGGTCCTGGTTGCGGCCCGGCAGGGATCGCCTGAAACATATCGCGAACCTCGAAGAGTTCTTCGGCAAAAATCCGGCAATCACTGCAGGCGGCGACGTGGTCACGTGCGGGAGCAGGAAGTTTGGCCAGTAACGTTCCGAGCGCGACAATGGGCGTTACGGTGGAGGCATTTCCAGCGGCATCCATTTCATGCTGCAGGACGTCCTGAACGGAATCGCATTCGGTAAAATTGCTTTTTTTCAAGTTCCACATTTTCTGCGACCTCCTGAAGCAACAGAAAGAATCGAAAACCTATTCATTTTTTTCGCGACGACAATACTCCACTATGCGCCTTCTTGCACGAAATAAACGAACCTTTACGGTGTTGGCGTTCAAACCCATGGATTCGGCAATTTCTTCCACCGAAAAGCCTTCCACTTCTTTCAGCACCAGCATGGCCCGATCGCGCTTTTCCAACTGGCCGAGCATGGAGTCAAGCCGCTGGCGCATGGCCATGCGGTCACTGGTATCCGGTCCTTGCGTCGACTGGCTATCGGGAGAAGCATACTGCTTCGATTGCTCCTCGCTAAAATCCGATTCGTAAACCAGCGGCCTAGCTTTGCGCTTCCTGAGCAAGTCCCAGCACTCGTTTACCGTAATCTTGTATAACCAGGTGCTGAAGGCGGCGCGCTGATCAAATCGCTTCAACGAAAAATATGCCTTAACAAAAACCTGCTGCGCAACATCTTCAACATCTTCCTGGCGCTTCAAGATACCCCGCGCAACGGCGAAGACGCGGTGCTGATGGCGCTGAACAAGCGATTCAAAAGCATCCTTATCGCCCTTCTGCGCAAGCGTGACCAGCTTCTTGTCGTCGACCGTTGCCGAAGGCGACGAAGGAGAGAGCGGTTCAGGCTGTCGAGCCTTGGCGTCGTGCTGGTCTGCCATCTTTGTGACGCGTGCCATGGATTCCCGGTTTCGTCCTTCTTCACCCCGGAGGGTGGGGGCTGTTACGAATGTTTCATTTGGTCCATGTTCAGTTTATGCTTGCTTCGGTTCTTATCGACATGGAATAATGCCTCCATGATTATAGGTGACCGCCTTCGCGCTCTGCGCGAAGATAAGAAACTCTCCCAGGGCGACATCGAGAAACGTACCGGGTTACTCCGCTGTTATATCTCGCGTGTTGAAAATGGCCACACAGTTCCAGCCATTGAGACACTTGAGAAACTGGCGCGTGCTCTTGAAGTGCCTCTCTATCAACTCTTCTACGACGGCGAAGAACCACCGCAATTGCCAAATCTGCCGAAACGCAAATCGGGTGACGATATTGCGTGGGGCAGCGTCGGCAAGGACGCGCGGTTCCTCAACAAGCTTCGCCGCTTGTTGAGCAAAGCAGACGAGGATGACAGAAAGCTGATTCTGTACATGGCGCAGAAAGTGGCCGGCAGATAAGTTTTTTGCATTTCCCTGTTTTTTAGTTGTCAATTTAGCCCAAATTCGAAAGGCCGCAATTCCGCTGCGGCCTTTTTTGTTTTTTTCCGCTATTCCCATTCAATGGTTCCCGGTGGTTTTGAAGTGATGTCGTAAACGACGCGCGTGACCCCACTTACTTCGTTCACGATGCGAGTGGACATTCGCTCCAGGACCTCGCCCGGCAACCGGGTCCAGTCGGCAGTCATGGCGTCATCGCTGTCAACCACTCTGACCGCGACGGTCAGCCCGTAGGTTCTACCGTCGCCCATCACTCCCACGCTACGAACCGGGAGAAGCACAGCGAAGGCCTGCCAGGTCTTTTCGTAGAGACCAGCCTTGCGGATTTCCTCTCGAACCACGGCGTCGGCGTCCCTAAGGGTAATCAAATGTTCAGCCGTGACCTCACCTAGTACCCGTACTGCCAAGCCCGGGCCTGGAAACGGATGTTTCACCAATATCTCATCCGGTAAACCTATGGCTCGTCCGATTCTGCGTACTTCGTCTTTGAAAAGGTCGCGGAGTGGCTCAATCAGGGCAAAAGGCATGTCCTTGGGGAGGCCCCCTACGTTGTGGTGGGTCTTGATCGTGGCAGAAGGGCCTTTGACGGAGACCGACTCGATCACGTCGGGGTACAGGGTTCCCTGTACGAGAAAGCCGATGGGCAGCTGGCCCGCTTCAACGGTGAGGCGTTTGGCTTCTTCGGCAAAGACCGCGATAAACTCCGCGCCGATGCGTTTCCGCTTGGTTTCAGGATCAATGACACCCTTCAGTTGCGCAAGGAAACGGTCGGTAGCGTCCACACCGATCACGTTTAGGCCGAGACGCTCGCGATACATCTTGAGCGTGCCGTCGAATTCGTCCTTGCGGAGGAGGCCGTTGTTGACAAAGATGTTGGTAAGCCGGTCGCCGATAGCGCGGTGGACAAGCACGGCCGCGACGGTGGAGTCGACTCCTCCGCTCAGCGCACAGATGACGCGTTTGTCGCCGACTTTGTTACGAATTGCGGAGACGGTTTCGTCGATAAAAGCAGCTCCGGACCACTTGGGTTCGGCTTTGCAGACCTGGAAAAGAAAATTTCTGAGGATGGCCGTTCCCTGCTCGGTGTGATTGACCTCGGGATGAAACTGCACGGCATGAATCCGGCTTTCGAGGTTTTCAATCGCTGCGATGGCATTGTCGGTGGTTCCGGTGGCGCGGAAGCCTTTTGGTAGCTGCAGTACGCTGTCGCCATGACTATTCCAGATTTTTGAGGTAGGGGGGATACCGTGGAAAAGCTTGCCAGTGGCGCCGCTTTCGTGTTCGGCACGGAACTGGGCGCGGCCATATTCGCGCCGTTCAACCGGTTCGACCTTGCCACCGAGAGTTTTGGTAATCCAGTGCATGCCGTAGCAGATGCCGAGGACGGGAATTCCCGCCGCAAGTACGCCGGGATCGCAGACCGGAGCATCTTTCTCATAGACCGAGCTAGGCCCGCCGGACAGAATGATGCCGGCAGGTTGATATGAAGCAATTTCTTCGAGGCTTGCGGTGCAAGGCAGGACGGCGCTGAAGACTTGTTGTTCGCGAATGCGGCGAGCGATGAGCTGGGTGTACTGTCCGCCGAAATCAAGGACCACCACACCGCCCAGTTCGGATTTCGGCTTGGCATTTTCTTTCTGCATCTTCACCCCTGTTTGGCAACCCGTGAGGAGATCGGCCATCGGCGTCCTTTCCAGCGCGACAAAACGCTGAGCGAGACTGTCAGAAACAACATCCGGCACGAAACTAAGACACCACCAGATTCAGCAATTTATTGGGAACGTAAACGACCTTCCCAATGCGTTTCCCTGACAGATGTTGGGCGACGATCGTGTCGGCTTGCGCAAGCATTACAAGTTCGTCCTGACCGGCACCGACCGCAACTTTTACTTTTCCACGCAGTTTGCCGTTTACCTGAACGGGAACTTCTACTTCATCGTCCTTGGCCAACTCGGCATTCGCAGTGGGCCACGAAATCGTCCGGAGCCCGCCCTGGTGTCCAAGCATTTCCCACAACTCTTCCGCGATATGCGGAGTCATGGGCGCAAGCATTAGCGTCAGGAGCTCCAATACTTCTTTGCGAATCTCTGGCCGAACACCAGTTTCAAGCGGTTCGGCGCCGTAGATTTCATTGGTCAATTCCATTATGAGCGCAATGGCGGAATTGAAATGCCAGCGCGTTTCAAAATCAGCAGTTACCCGCTGCAGAGTTTGATGTGCTTTTCGGAGGAGTTTCTTTTCTTTTTCAGTGGCGTCGGCGACTGTGGACTCGCCATCTTTCAAATCTTTGACCGCCGGTGCGTGCTTCTCGATCAAGCGATAGACGCGATTGAGGAAGCGCCACGCGCCGTCAATGCTTTCTTCGCTCCACTCGAGATCTTTTTCCGGAGGAGCGGCGAAGAGCGTGTAGAGGCGACCGGTGTCCGCGCCGTACTTGTCGGCCATTTCATGCGCGCCAACGACGTTGCCTCTGGACTTGGACATGGCGACGCCGCCTTTTTGCACCATGCCCTGCGTGAATAGTCGCGCGGCGGGCTCGCTATGCTGGATCAGGCCGATATCGCGCATCACTTTGCACCAAAAGCGGGAATAGAGCAGGTGCAGGATGGCGTGGGTAATGCCGCCGATGTACTGATCGATGGGAAACCAATATTTCACTTTCGCGGAATCAAACGGCGCGTTGGCGTTGTGCGGATCGCAGTAACGGTAGAAATACCAGGAGGAGTCAACGAACGTGTCCATGGTATCGGTTTCCCGACGAGCGAGGCCGCCACATTTGGGGCAAGTGGTATTGACGAATTCAGGAGTTGTGGCGAGCGGGGATGCGCCTTCGCCAGTCAGATTGGGATTCGGTGGCAGCAGGACCGGCAGATCTTTATCCGGGACCGGGACGATGCCGTCCTTTTCACAGTAAATGACGGGAATAGGAGTTCCCCAGTAGCGCTGGCGAGAGACGCCCCAATCTTTTAAGCGAAAAATGGTTTCTTTTTTTCCGAAGCCCTTGGATTCGGCGAACCACGCCATCTTTTCTTTCGCGGCTTCGGTGGGTAAACCGGAAAATTCGCCAGAGTTGATGCTGACACCGTAGTCGGTGAAGGGTTCAGTTGCGGGTGTGGATGGATCTTTTGCCGCAACGACTGGACGGATTGGCAGATCATATTTTTTGCAAAATTCGAAATCGCGTTCGTCGTGCGCGGGGACGGCCATGATTGCGCCAGTGCCGTATTCGAGGAGCACGAAGTTCCCTACCCAGATTGGAAGTTTTTCGCCGTTGAACGGATTCACGGCCTGGCGGCCGGTAAAGAAGCCTTCCTTTTCGGCGGTGGCAACGTCTTCTGCTTTTACGGACATCTGGCGGATCTGCGCGAGTTTCTTTTCAGCTTCGGAGCGCAGCGGCGAGCCGTCCAGGAGGTTTGCGACGAGCGGGTGATTGGGAGCGAGAATGAGCGCGGATGCGCCGTAGATGGTGTCGATGCGGGTGGTGAACACTTCAATGGAGCCGGCATCGGGGACGTCGGAGACACCGAATTGCACGCGGGCGCCCTCGCTCTTGCCGATCCAGTTGCGCTGCATGGTGATAACGCGATCGGGCCAACCGCCTTCGAGTTGCTTTAGATCGTCGAGGAGTTGATCGGCGTAGAAGGTGGTGCGGAGAAACCATTGCTCGATTTCGCGGGTTTCGACCAGGGTGTCTTCATGGCGCCAGCAGTAACCGTTGATGACCTGCTCGTTGGCGAGGACAGTGCAGCATTTCGGACACCAGTTCACGCGACTTTTCTTTTTGTAGGCGATGCCGCGCTCCAGCATGCGCAGGAAAAACCACTGGTTCCATTTGTAGTATTCGGGATCGCAAGTGGAAATTTCGCGGCGCCAATCGTAGCTGAAGCCGAAGCGGCGAAGAGTTTTCTGAAATTCCTCGATGTTCTTGTTGGTCCACTCCCGCGGGTGGGTGTGGTTCTTGATGGCGGCGTTTTCCGCAGGAAGGCCGAAGGCGTCCCAGCCCATCGGGTGGAGAACGTTGAAGCCGCGCATGCGTTTTACGCGGGCCACGACATCGCCGATGGTGTAGTTGCGCATGTGGCCCATGTGGAGAGTTCCACTGGGATAAGGCAACATTTCGAGGACGTAATATTTAGGTTTCGCCGGGTCGGCGTCAGTTTCAAAGACGCGCGCTTGCTCCCACCGCTTCTGCCACTTCGCTTCGACTTTCTGCGGGTCGTAGCCCGCCGGTGAGTTCTGCTCCGCCACGCGTTATCCCTTTTTCTTTTTTTTCAGACTCTTTTTCGCAGATTCCTTGGCCGCTTTCGCGACTTCTTTTTTTCTGGCGACCAGTTTCTTTTTGAGAGCTGTCGTCAACATGGAAAAACCCTTTTCGACTTCCGGCCCCTCAACGCCCGAAAGCTCCCAGAGCTTTGCGACATTTTTGCGATCGTCGCCCGGCTCATCGATAGGCGTTTCGAGAAGAAAGGCGCGGCCGGGCATTCCGGTGATGGCGCTGGCGCCGAGTTTGGGATGTTGAAGGATGCGGGCAAACGCTTCGGATTTTATTTTGCCAAGGCCGACGTGCTCGTGGCGGTCAACTCTGCTGCCGAGCGGGGTCTTGGAGTCGTTAACGTGCCAGACAAAAACGTTTTCGAGGCCGACCGTCTGTTCGATTTGCAAGATGCTGGACTCGAGGCCGCGCTCGGAGCCGATGTCGTAGCCGGCGGCGAAAAGGTGCGCGGTATCGAGGCAGACGCCCGCGTTGAGCGATGAAAGGCCGCGGACGATTGTGGCGACTTCTTCCAGGCGCGCGCCTACAGCGGTGCCCATGCCGGCGGTATTTTCGATAAGAATGCGAAGCTTGCCAAGTGGAACGCGGCGGGCGGCTTGCTTAACGCTATCGACAATGTTGGCGGTTGCGGCTTCGATTTTGGATTCGCCACGTGCGCCGGGGTGAACGACAAGGAAATCCGCGCCGAGGCCGATAGCGCGGACAAGCTCGTCCTGGAAAGCTTGAATGGAGCGGGTGCGCAGCATCGGCTGGGTACCGGCGAGATTGATCAAGTAGTTTGCGTGGATGACGAGTGGGCCGAGGCCGAGTTCGTCGCGACGGGCGCGGAAGGCAGAGGCGTCGGCTTCGGGTATGCGCGAGGGTCCACCGGCCCACATGCGGGGGCTGGCAGAGAAAATTTGTAGAGCGTTGCAGCCGAGTTTGCGGGCGGATTCGAGCGCGTTGATGTAGCCGCCAGAAATCGAGCAGTGAATGCCAATGCGGAGGCTGCCGTCTATCCAGACGGGTGGGAGGGGCTCGGACGGCGGCTCGGGGCGGTATTCGTCCTCGGGATCGAACTTTTCGTCGCGGAGATCGAGCGGGTCGAGGCGGAGTTCTTCGACTTCGGGTTCGGACTTGGTCGCTATGGTCTTGGGCTCGGGCATTCGTCAGTCAGCCAATCTATGTATCGGAGAATCTTCTATTTTAGCCGACCTGCGAGGTTTCTCCAAACGCTGCTTGCCAGCGGTGGTTGAGCGGGATTTGGCAAATTTGATGGCTTGACTTGAGTTGGGGCGTCTCGTATCGTGCCGGGCGAATTGACTTGTGAGGATACAGCGATGCGTCGATCGATCGTTTTGGCAATCGGAGTGGCAATTTTATGCGGAATTTCCGTCCCTGCACAAGAAACCGTGCCGCCCCTCCAAGTGAACCCGAGAAAAACACCGCCGGCATTCGATGGCGCACCCGTGCCGACGACGCCAGAGAAGGCGCACAAGCTTGACTCAGCGGATCTCGAAGCGTTTTTTGATGGAATCATTCCGCTGCAGCTGGAACGTTCGGACATTGCGGGTGCGACGGTGTTTGCGATGATGGACGGACAGTTACTTTTGCAGAAGGGATACGGCTACGCGGATTTCAAAGAGCAGAAGCCAGTGGACCCGAACACGACGATCTTCCGATTGGCTTCGATTTCAAAATTATTCACGTGGACGTCGGTGATGCAATTGCAGGAGCAGGGCAAGCTGGACCTGGACGCGGACGTGAACAACTACCTGGATTTCAAAATCCGCCCGGCATTTGGCAGGCCGGTGACGCTACGAAACCTGATGACCCACACCGGCGGCTTTGAAGAAGTGGTGCGGGACATCATCGTCATCAAACCGAAGAAGAATCCGACGCTGCGGGAATACTTGATTGAAAACCAGCCGGTGCGGCGATTCCCTCCCGGTATCGTACCGGCGTATTCGAACTACGGAGTCGGTCTGGCAAGTTACATCGTGGAGCGAGTGAGCGCCGAGCCGTTCGAACAGTACGTTGCAAAGCATATTTTTACGCCGCTTCGGATGACTTATTCGACGTTCTACCAGCCACCGCAAAAAGAACTGGAAACGCTGCCGTCACAGGGATACCGCGGAAACACGGCGAAGGACGCCGTGGGTTTTGAAATTTTCAATCCGGCGGGAGCGGGTGGGCTTTCTTCGACGGCATCGGACATGGGGCGCTTCGGGCAGATGATCTTGAACGGCGGGGAGCTCGACGGAAAACGGATTCTAAAAGCGGAAACGATAGCCGCGATGCTGACCCCTCAATTCCGTGCCAGCGACAAGCTGCCGCCGATCTGTATGGGCTTCTACGAGGACTGGCGGAATGACTTGCGCTGGATTGGCCACGAAGGCGATTTGATTGCGTTTCACAGCATGTTTTTTGTAGAGCGTGACAAGAGGCTGATCCTGTTCGTTTCGTTCAATTCGGCCGGAAGCGGCGGCAAAGCGCGGCCGGAAATCATCAATATGTTTACCGACCGCTATTTTCCGTGGGATCACAAGCAGACGTTCATCACGGAAACGCCGGACGAATTGAAAGCGGTCGAAGGTACCTACGCTACGGCGCGCCGCGCGGACAGTACGAAATTAAAGCTAGATCTACTTGACGCGCAGCGGACGGCCAAAGTGGACAAAGATGGGGTCCTGCGTCTGGATGGCGTCAAGGATTTGCGCGGGCACACGATCAAATGGAAGCCGATCGCAAAGGATCTTTTTCAGGAGGTGGACGGCCAGCGACGGCTGTTTGCGATTCGCGACGGCGAAGGGAAAGTCATCCGGTTCGCATACGATTTTGCCGGAGTGCAATCGCTGCGGGTGCCCTGGTACGAAAACGGGAAATTCGTGATGGTGCTGGTATGCGGAAGTCTGGTGATCCTGGCCGCGGTGGTGGTGGCCACGATCTGGCGGACGGGCCGGAGGCTGCTGTTCCGCAATCGAGCGAGGCCCGAGCCGCAACCGGGAACCGTTTGGCTGCCGGTAACGACGAAGATCCTTTCCTGGATTTGGGTACTGCTAATTGCGGGCATTCTAACTTTCTTCGCAGCGACTGGCGATGACATTGCACCGCCTACGCACGCGTGGGACAAATATCTTGTGCTCGTAAATATCGTCGCCGGTTCGGCTATCTTGCTCAGCGTCGTCGCGTTTTTCTCCGGAGCGCTTAGCTGGTTCCGGACAAGTTTGCGGACCATAACCAAGGTGAAATTCTCGCTGGTGGCTCTGGCAGGTGTCGCGCTGAGCTGGTTCGCGATTCATTGGAATATCATCGGCTCCATTCGCTTATAGGCTGCAATAAAACGAATTCTTTCTTGCGCGATCGTTTCCGACGCACGATCGCAACGTCCCTTGCCGCAACAACAAAGAGTCGGAATGCTGTGGTGGGTCCGCCTGCTCCTCAATTTGCCGCAACAGTTCCCTTCCGATAAACTCGTAAGTTCCGCACTGGTTCCTGGAGACTCCATGCTAGTAGTGATGAATTCGAATGCAACAGAAGAACAGGTACGCGCGGTCTGCGGACGAATCGAATCGCTGGGACTGAAGGCGCATCCAATCCCTGGCGCGGCGCGGACCGCCATCGGGATAACGGGTAACGACGGCGCGATCGATTTGGGAGTGCTGGAGTCGATGCCCGGCGTCGTGGAATGTATTCCCGTCAGCAAGCCATACAAGCTGGTGAGTCGCGACAGCAAAGTCGAAGATTCAGTGATACGGATCCCGACGCCGCTGGGCGACGTGCTCTTTGGCGGCGGGCATGTCGGGCTGGTTGCAGGACCGTGCGCGGTGGAGACGGAAGAACAATGTCTGGCGGTCGCTGCGCTGCTGAAACCGACGGGCGTTCGCTTGTTTCGCGGCGGGGCGTACAAGCCACGAACTTCGCCTTACAGCTTTCAAGGGCACGGAGAAGCGGGGCTCAAGATTCTGGCAAAGGTGCGCGACGAGTTCGGATTCGGAATAGTGACCGAAGCGATTGATGGCGAATCGCTGGACCTGGTAGAGAAATATGCGGACGTGATCCAAATCGGCGCGCGCAACATGCAGAATTTTTCGCTACTGAAACGGGCGGGACGGGCGAAGAAGCCGGTGCTGCTCAAGCGCGGCATGTCGGCGACACTCGATGAATTTTTGATGGCCGCGGAATACATTTTGTCCGAAGGAAATTACAACGTGATGCTGTGCGAGCGGGGCGTGCGGACGTTTTCCGATTTTTCGCGGAACACGCTGGATCTGGCGGTTGTTCCCGCGGTGAAGAAGCGCAGCCACTTGCCGATCCTAGTCGATCCGAGCCACGGAACCGGAAAACGACATAAAGTGCTGCCACTTTCTCGGGCAGCAGTGGCTGTAGGAGCCGACGGGCTGCTGGTGGAAGTCCATCACGAACCGGAGAAAGCGCTCTCAGACGGAATCCAATCGATTCTTCCAGACGAATTTGCCGAGCTGGTTGCCGAGGTTCGTCAGATCGCGGCGGTTGTTCACAGTGAAGTGAACTAGTGGTTGGACTCTTTGAACTCCGATCGAATTGTCTCCCAATACTCTTGAGATGAAGCGCGCATCCAAATTTCGTGTGATTTTTCTTTTCGCGATACTGCTGGTGGCTGCGATCATCGTCATCGCGCGCGAGCATCGCCCGTCGTTCCTGCGGCCCGGGCTCCGCCTTTACGCTTATGTGAGTACCAGCGACAACGCGGTCTCCGTCGTGGATCTGGTGAAACTCGCAACGGTCGCGCACGTTCCGGTCGGCGGAAATGTTTCCGCCATGCGGGAGCACCCGACCCGGCCCGAAGTGTGGGGCGTGAGCGCATCGGGCGGATTTGCCTGGGTAATGGACGCCCGCACTTCGCAAATCGCAGCGCGGATTCCAGTGGGTGCGCTTCCCTATTCCATCGATTTTTCTCCGGACGGAAGCAAGGTGTACGTGCCCGCATCCGGTAGTGACATGCTTTCGGTCATCGATTGCAACACGCGACAGGTGCTGGCCCATGCGGCTACGGGAGCGCAGCCGGTCGCGGCGCGAGTTTCTTATGACGGGAAACTGGTGCTGGTGTTGAACAAAAAAGACGCGACGGTCGGAATTTACGACGCCTCGCTGTTGCAATTGCGCGCGATTGCAAAAGTAATTCCGGATCCGGAAGATGCCGCAATTCTTCCCGACAATTCGGTGGCATTCATCCTGAGCCGAACGCAGAAACGGCTGTCGGTGGTGGACTTGCGCAAGGGGCTTCTGGTGACGAATCTTGAGTTGGCAGGAATTCCGTCGCAGATGATTTTGAAACCGGACGGCGGCGAGTTGTACGTTCTTTCTCCGGAGTCTCACGGTTTACAGGCAATCAACACCTGGACAAACGAAGTCGGCGACTATCTTGTTTTGGGCTCCGCACCGACGCGGGGCGCTTTGCTGGCTGATTCGGGCGAACTCTACGTTGCAGACGCCGCGGCAGGGAGCGTAACCCCGGTTGATATCAATTTCCGGCGGCTCAGTCGGCCCATTCCGGCTGGACAAACGCCGGGGGCAATGTGCTTCGATCCGGGTGACAACACGAGATTGTTGTTGGTGGTTAGCCAGGCGTCGGGAGATTTGTCAGTGATACGGATTGCAGCCGACAAGACAAGTGGGTTGCTGACGATGATTCCGGTGGGAGAAGAACCGCGGGAGTTGGCGGTGAAATTGTTTTAGCTTGTGGCCGGTCGAACGGACGTGTCGACGGCGAATCGCGATAAACGCGTTCAGGTCAGCACAAACCAGATTGTCTTCGCTACAAGGCCCAACTAAGCGACCGCGGGCTCGACGGGCCAGGCCAAGTTGTCTTCACCGAGAGCCACATCGAGTACCCCTTCTGCCGGCAGGACATCGACGGGAAGTCCGGCGTGCCATAGTGCGACGCCGATGCGCAGGCGCGCGACTCCGCGCAGGTCGAAGAGATCCTTGCGAATGGCGACCTCCAGAATTTGCTCGTACGCGGCTTCAACGGAGTGTGACGGCTTCAGCAAACAGATCCGGTCCTGCTCCACGGAATACTCCACCAGCTGGCCCTTGGCGATTTTGGCAAGCACAGTGACTTCCGAAGTGGTTTGAATGGTGACGCGAAATTCGGCGTCTTCGAGTTCGGCGAGCGCTTCGGGGAACGGGTCAAGCCGGATGCAAATGCGATCGCGCTCGAAACCATAACGCAGCTCGCGCAGATAGAACATTCGGCCATGCATAGCGCCACTGCGGCGTTCAGGTGAATAGAGTCCCGCGCCGAGCCATTCGAAGTAGGAAGTGTCACGACCGTTGACGTGCACGCTGAGAAATTCTGATGGCGCAAGGTGCAGCGCACGTTCCGGCTGACGCTTGATGGGTTTAGCGAGTTCGTCAGGTGCGACTTTGCCGAGGGCGCGGTAGATTCCAGTCAAATGCCTGCGATAGAGGGCATCGAATTCGGCATCGTTGGCGGTGCTGTGCTCAGGTCCAAACCACCAGCACCAGTCGCTGCCTTCGGCGGCCAGAAGAGATTCCTTGGCATCGCGCAAACCTTGTTCGGTCGGCGCATCCGAGCGGTGTAGCGCGCGAGATTCTTCTGACCGCGTATAGGCTTGGCGCGCGTCCCACAAAAGATCCCAAGCCTGAACATCTTCGGCGTGGCCAATCCAAACATCAAAATTCGCATTGATCCACGAAGCTGGAAAAATTCCGCCGGTTTGAGGAATTTCGCCGGCGGCAGCAATGGCTTCCGAAGCGGTCAAAGCCTTAAAATCGGGATCTGCTTGAATGCGGCCGTAAAATTCACGAAGAAATTCCCGGCCGTTGCCCGGGTAGTATTCCCAGGCGTTCTCGCCATCGAGAAAAAGACAAATGGTTACCGGGTCTTTGCTTTGCACGCGCTCGCCAATGGCGCGCAGGCGGGAGTGAAGGTCGGCGGCACCGGCTTTGGAGTCCATCCGGCTGTAAACAAAACCAATCAAATCGGAAATGTGGTGATCACGGAAGAGTCCGGTGATGCCGGTCGAGGCCATTTGCACTCGCCAAGGCCGATAGAGCTTTTCCGAATTCGCCGGGAGGCCTATCGAATCGCGGAAAAATCCGACATTGAGCGTGCGACCGAGGACGCCTTCGTCGGTGCCAAACCAGCGGAAACCTTCTTCGGCTGCAATGCGAAGCGTTTCATCGGAAACGGAGCCTTCTGAAGGCCAAAGTCCGGCCGGTTTCACCCCGAATACACGCTCGTGATATTCGACCGAGCGGCGCAGTTGCTCGCGAGCATCTTCCGGATGTCGGTAGGCGCGACGCGGCAGAGGAGTGGATGGATTAGAAACTCGCGCAATATCAGAGTCACATACCAACGGCAAAATCGGGTGATAAAACGGCGTAGTGCTGATTTCGATTTGCCCTCGGGCAGCCGCCTCACGATAGATCGGTAGGACCAACGGAAGAAATTCCAACTGTTTCGCTTTCAGGTCGGCTTTGTCTCTTTCCGTGAAGTCTTTCCCTTTCGCGGAAAGCTTGTTGACTACGGGATCGCGCGCAATCCACTCCTCATCCATCCATGCCAGTTGCGAGAGCAATTGCAAATCGCGCCAGTCGCGCGCGGTGAAAGTGATAACCGCTTGCGCGCCGCCGGCCTGGCGAGACCATTCGTAAAGTTCCAAAAACCGCGGCCAGCGCGAGAGCAGGCGTTCGTGATTTACTTGAAAGGCGCGTTGCAAGATTTCAGTTTTGCATTCGCGCGTAAGCTGTTCGGCGTCGCGGAACGCCAGTTCGAACCATGGTTCGTTGAATTTGCCGCTAGCGTATTCTTCCAACTGCAGCCCGAGCGACGGAACGACGTTGAAGGTAGCGTGAAAATCAGGAAATTCCTCCAGGATTTTCACCATGCCCCAGTAGTCTTTTAGGGCATGCAGGCGCGTCCAGGGAAGCACATAACGTCCGTTTTCTGGATCGCGATATTGCGGCTGGTGCATGTGCCAGAGAACCACCAGATGGACTTTGTTCATCGAATAGAGCGCTCCGACGGGGCTACCATGGCCGTGTTACACTCACCAATCGCGCCATGCGCATTCTTGACCGTTACATCGTCCGCGAGATTTTCCGTCATGCATTCCTCGGACTGATCGTCTTCACGTTCGTATTGTTCGTGCCGCAGTTGATCACTCTCATGGAACTCCTGGTGCGCCATTCAGGATCCGGCGCACAAATCGCAAAACTCTTTTTGTACATTTTCCCCGGCGTACTGATTTTCACGATACCGATGGCGGTGCTCGTAGGGGTCTTGCTCGGGTTCGGACGCATGTCCGCCGACAGCGAAATTATCGCACTAAGCGCGCTTGGCGTGAGCCGGCAAAGAATGCTGGTGCCCGTAGGCGTACTGGCGCTGACCGGCGCGGCGGCCACGGCGATACTTACGCTGTGGCTGGGACCGGCCGCCTTCCGAGGTCTGCGCGATATTAAGGCGGAGTTGTTGGCTTCGCAGGCTTCGTTCCAAGTCCAACCGCGCGTTTTTGATGAACGATTTCCCAAGCGTGTTTTGTATGTGAACGATGTTTCCGCAAGCGGTACGCATTGGCACGGCGTCTTCCTCGCAGAAACTGGCGGGGAGAGTGGCTCGCAGCTGACACTGGCGGAAGAAGCGATTGTAATTGCCGAGCCGAAACAGGGCAAGCTGGAGCTGCACTTGAAAGGCGGCGCGACGCACGAAGTAAACCGGAAAGATCCGGATCATTATTCGGTGACGGACTTTGGACAGAGCGACTGGCCGATTGAAGTAACGGGACTTTTGCCTAACCAGCAGCGGGCGCTGAGCAATCCGGAACGGCCGACGCGAGAATTGTTGCGGGAGAACGGCGAAGGGTGGCGGGAAGCCCGTGTGGAAGTGCAGCGCCGGCTGGCGTTTCCGTTTGCCTGTTTTGTGTTTGCGCTGGTCGCGGTGCCGCTGGGCGCACAGCCACGTCGCGGGGGACGCGCGGCGGGGACGTTACTGTCGGTGCTGCTGATCGGTTTGTATTACTCGCTCTTTGTCGCCGGCGCCGGATTCGCGCGCGAGGGGAAGTTGAGTCCGTGGGCTGGCATCTGGCTGGCGAATGTGGCGTTGACGATTCTAGCGATCGTTTTATTGCCGCGCATGGAGCAGCTAAGAAACGACACGGGAATGTTCCGGCGGTTCAGCCGGCTAGAAACCTGGAAGCGTTTGCTGCGGAGGCGCAAGACGCAAGCCCGGATTCGTGCGGCGGAGATGGCAAAAGCGGCGAACGGGCAACAAGACCGCGCGCGCACCTCGGAGGCAAGCTTCCCGCGGCTAATCGATTTGTATCTGCTGCGCAGATTTCTGGGATATTTCGCGCTGCTGATGGCGACGTTCGTGTTTTTGTTCAACGTGTTTACATTTTTCGAATTACTCGACGATATCGCGCGGCATCGCGTGCCTTTCCTGGTGGTGGTGAACTATTTTCGCTACCTGACGCCATACTTGCTGTATCAGCTGGCACCGCTAGGCGCATTGGTGGCGGTGCTGGTGACCTTAGGCGTGATGAGCAAGAACAATGAAATTGTGGCGTGCAAAGCGAGCGGCATCAGCCTGTATCGCCTGGCACTACCGCTGCTGTTGGCGGGACTTACGCTGGCCGCAACGATGATTATTCTCGACGACGTGTATCTCCCCTATACCAACCAGCGGCAAGACGCGTTGCGCAATCAGATCAAGGGAAAGCCGCCGCAGACTTACACTCGGCCGCAGCGCTGGATTTTTGGAGAAAACGGAAAGATTTATAACTACGATTTATTTGAGCCGGACCAGAATATTTTTGCGGGACTGACGGTGGTCGAATTGGAGCCCGGGACTTTCCATGTGAAGCGGCGCGTATTCGCGAACCGCGCGCGCTGGAGCGAGACCCAGAACACGTGGGTACTGGAATCGGGCTGGGTGCGCGATTTTCACGATGGCTCCATCGACAAGTACGAGAAATTTACGGCAACCGCATTACCGGAGTTGATCGAGCCACCCAGCTATTTCAATCGTGAAGTACGGCAGGCCTTATCAATTGAGTTTCCGGCAGCTCGGAACGTATATCGAGGAGTTGCGACGAGCGGGATTCGACGTTTCGGCTCTGACAGTGCAATGGTACGTGAAGATTGCGTTTCCATTGATCGCGCCGGTAAGCATGTTGCTGGCAATTCCCTACGCGTTTCGCGTGGGTGCGCGCGGCGCGATTGGAGGCGTGGCGGTAGGGCTGGCGGTGGGAATTTCATACTGGCTGCTATCGCGACTGTTGGAGGCGATGGGCGGAGTCGGACAAATGCCGCCGCCGTTTGCCGCGTTCGCCACCGATTTGATTTTTTATTTTCTGGGAATGTATTTCTTCTTCAAGATGCCGACGTAGCTCAATGCCAGCTGAAGAAGTCTTATGCTGCGATTTCTAGCCCTGTTTCAGCTTCCAGCCGATTTTTCGCAGCATTCCCAACAAGACTTCGGCATCCGCCGCGTTCATCTTGATGCGGCGCAGCATGCTGCTTAGTTTTTCTTCCGATTCCCAGCGGCTCTCGGCGACGTGTATTCGCTCAAGTAAAGAGACTCGAGCAGGGCTTCGTGGATGCGATCAAGCACTTCCATTTCCGCGGGAGCGGTTTCGAATTTATTCTTGGCGCGAAGCGGGACGGCACCGCGCGTAAGTTCGTAGACCACAATCGCCACTGCCTGCGCGAGGTTCATCGAGCGGTGTTCGAGGCGGGTGGGAATACGCAGCAGGAGATGGCAGTGGCTGAGATCGTTGTTCGAGAGCCCAGTCTTTTCCGAACCGAAAAGAATGGCGGCGCGGCCTTTGCCAAGATGCGTTCGCGATTTTTTTTGCACCGACTTCAAGCGAGCAGACGTCATGCTGCAGCTCGCGGTTGCCGATGGCGGTGGTACCCACAATGAGACTGCAATCGCGCACTGCTTCGGGGACGGATTCGAGTTCTTCGGCCTTAGCCAGAAGGGGCGCCGCGCCTACCGCAGAGACAGCTTCGCGAAACGCTTTTTCGAATGGCGTCACCAATCGCAGGTGGAATGCACCGAAATTGCTCATGGCGCGGGCCGCTGCGCCAATATTTAGCGGGTTGCGCGTTCGAACCATAACGATTCGCAGATTTTCCAGATTTGCCGGTTTTTTCAAGGCCTCGCAATTGTAAGCGAACTCGCCCCACAGGAACATTCACGTGCCACAACGCGTATCTTCTTCCGAACGCGGCGAAATGCGCGGCGCGTTACCTGGAGACTTCATGAAAATGGCAGCTACGCTATTGACTGGCGGTCTGATTTTACTGAGCGCAGTTTCTGTCTCTGCTCGGACTTCAACGCCTACACCCGATACAAAGGTCGCTTCACTTGACGAAATCAAAAATCAGGCTGATCTAGACAAAGCCATTACCGAACTCGACCGCCAAATCTTCGACGCCTACAATCATTGCGACCTGAAAAAGTTCGACAGCCTGCTTGCGGACGACGTTGAGTTCTACCATGACCAAGGTGGCGTCACGCTGGGGCGCGAGAAGCTGACGGAAAGCATCAAAAATAACATCTGCACTGGTGACACCCAGCGCGTGCTCGTCCCGGGAACCTTGAAGATCTATTACATGAAAGGCTACGGTGCGATCGAAATGGGCGTGCACCGCTTCCTGCACCCGAAAACCGAAGCAGTGAATGGAACCGGTGAGGCAAGCTTCGTTCAGTTATGGCGTTACAAGGACGGCGCCTGGAAATTGACGCGAGTAATGAGCTACGACCATCACTCCGCAGGCAAGCAGTAGAGTTCGCTATTTAAAGTAAAACTTTAATCGGTACAAAAGAGCAAGAAACACGGAGCGCCAAGAACTTCAATCGCTCCGCTTTTTATCTTCAAGTATTACTTGAGGTATTCTTATCGGCCGCAGGCTAAGGCTACTTTTTCTTTTTCTTGGCCTGCTCTTCTTCCACAACCGCTTGAGCTGCGGCAAGTCGTGCGACCGGCACGCGGAACGGTGAGCAACTCACATACGATAGGCCGGCGCGATGGCAGAACTTCACGCTGTCCGGGTCGCCGCCGTGCTCGCCGCAGATTCCCAGCTTGATGCCCGGCCGCGTCTGGTTGCCCTTCTCGACCGCCATGGTGATCAGCTGGCCTACTCCGGACTGGTCAATCGTAGCGAACGGGTTTTTCTTTACGATTTCCAGCTCCTGATATGCGCCCAGGAACGAGCCAGAGTCGTCGCGGCTCATGCCAAGGCAAGTCTGCGTCAGGTCGTTGGTGCCAAAGCTGAAGAACTCGGCAGTCTGCGCAATCTCGTCGGCTGTGAGCGCGCCACGCGGAACTTCGATCATCGTGCCGACCAGGTAGTTCAGCTTGACGCCCTTTTCCTTCATGACGTCAGTCGCAATGCGGTGCACGACCTCGACCTGAAGGTCCAACTCTTTCTTAAAGCCCACCAGCGGAATCATGATTTCCGGATTTACCTTGATGCCTTCTCTTTGCACGATCGCGGCGGCTTCAAAAACTGCACGTGACTGCATCTCGGAGATCTCCGAGTACACAATTCCCAAACGGCAACCGCGGAAACCGAGCATCGGGTTGAATTCATGTAGTTCTTTAACTCGCTGCTTGATCTTCTCGACCGGTACTCCCATCTTTTTTGCCAGGTCGTTTTGCGCCGAGCCTTCGTGCGGGAGGAATTCGTGCAGCGGAGGATCGAGGAAACGGATCGTCGCCGGATATCCCTTCAGTTCGCGGAACATTCCGGCGAAGTCTTCGCGCTGGTAAGGCAGAATTTTGCCAAGTGCGGCTTCGCGGTGTTCCTTAGTGTCGGCGAGAATCATTTCGCGCATGGCGTCGATACGATTGCCTTCAAAGAACATGTGCTCGGTACGGCAGAGCCCAATGCCCTTCGCGCCAAAAGCAATGGCGTGTGCGGTCTGCTCCGGAGTGTCGGCGTTGGTGCGAACGCTCATCCGCGTTACCTTCCCACACCAGTCCATCAGCTTCTGGAAGTTCTGATAGGTTTGGCTCTTCTTGCCGTCGAGCGACTTTTCGATGAGCACCTGAACGATTTCAGAAGCGGCCGTAGCAATTTGTCCCGCGTAAACTTCTCCGGCTGTTCCGTTGATCGATAGGTAGTCGCCTTCCTTGTATGTGACTCCGTCGACTGTCATGGTCTTGGCGGCGTAGTCGATCTGCAGGGCTGCCGCGCCGCAGACGCAGACTTTGCCCATTTGGCGTGCGACGAGTGCGGCGTGTGAACTGACGCCGCCTTTCGCGGTTAAGATGCCTTCGGCGGCGATCATGCCGCGCAGGTCTTCTGGCGACGTTTCGTTCCGAACCAACAGCACTTGCTCACCCGCTGCGCCAGCAGCCGCGGCACGGTCCGCGTTCAGGTACATTTTGCCAGAAGCGGCTCCCGGTCCAGCCGGAAGCCCTTTCGCGATCACCTTCGCGCTTTGCAGTGCCTTGCGGTCAAAAATTGGCGCCAGCACCTGATCGAGCTGGTCGGCGGGCACGCGACGAATCGCAGTCTTCCAATCAATCAGCCCTTCCTTCTCCATCTCGACAGCAAACCGCACCGCAGCAAGCCCGGTGCGCTTGCCGTTGCGCGTCTGCAACATGAATACTTTACCGTCCTGAATGGTGAACTCGAAGTCCTGCACGTCCTTGAAATGCTTTTCGAGCCGCTGCCGGATCTTTTCCAGTTCGTGGAACGCTTTCGGCATGTACTTTTCAAGATTCGCGACCGGCTCAGGCGTGCGCACGCCGGCGACGACGTCCTCGCCCTGCGCGTTTATTAGAAATTCTCCGTAGAAAACTTTCTCTCCGGTCGCCGGGTCGCGCGTGAATGCCACACCCGAGCCGGACTCGTCGCCGGTGTTGCCGTAGACCATTGCCTGCACGTTGACGGCGGTGCCCCATTCCGACGGGATGTTGTATTTGCGGCGATAAACGATCGCGCGATCGTTCATCCAGGAACCGAACACGGCTCCCACGGCTCCCCACAACTGCTTCCAGGGATCCTGCGGGAATTCTTGCCCGGTGCGGTCCTTGATCAACTTCTTGAAGCGGACAACCAGCTCCTGAAGATCGCCGACTGTGAGTTTCGGATCGTCCACGTCAGCGTGATATCGCTCGTGCTTCAGCCCGTGAATCACCACCTCGAACGGTTCATGGTCTTCGTTCGGCGCGCTTTTGCACGTTCATCACGACGTCGCCGTACATCTGCATAAAGCGCCGATAACAATCCCACGCCAGCCGCTCGTTCTTGGTCGCTTTCGCCAGCGTGAGCACGGTCTCGTCATTCAGGCCAAGGTTTAAAATCGTGTCCATCATGCCCGGCATGGAATCGCGAGCGCCGGAGCGCACGGAAACCAGCATCGGCATGGCTGGACTGTCGCCGAACTTCGTGCCCATGATTTTTTCTACGCGGCTTGACGCGGCCGTGCGCACTTCCGCCTCGAGCGACTTCGGGATATGTCTTCTTATTGCCGTAGTAGTAGGTGCAAACTTCCGTGGTGATGGTGAAGCCCGGGTGGCACTGGCAAGCCGATCCGGCTCATTTCCGCGAGGCCGGCTCCTTTTCCTCCCAGCAGACTCGCGCCACGTTCCGTCGCCTTCCGCTTTCCCTGCACCGAAAAAATAGACCCATTTCGTCACGATATGCCTCACGAATGAATTGGAGTCAGAAACTACATGCAAACAGCTTCGAGAAACCGAGGAGCGAGTGCATGCGCGGCGCTCCTCTAACTTATCCGCAAGAGTTGTCGAGCTCGGCCGACAGACAAACATGAAGAAATCCAGAGGTCGACATCCATAGAATTTAAAGCAAAACTTTAAGCTCGGACTTCCCCGCCCATTTCCGAAAAGTCCGCGATCGTCGTGAATTCGCGCAGCAGATTCCGCTAACAGAGCGAGCCGATTCTTGCGAACTCTTCGTTCTCCGCCATCACCATCACTTGATCGAAGAACCGGTCCACGTCCGGCCGCAACGCCGCGATCGACTTCAAGCGCTTCTCTGATAGTGACCCGCTGCGCTTGTGCTCATTCACACGCGCGGCATGGCCGCGAGCATGGACGCGTGCAGTCGCACGTTCGGCTTCGATTCTCGAAGAGTTCCGAGCTACATCGTCTGCGCGTCCCCGCTGGCATTGCGGCCTTCTCGAGAATTTTGCGGATGCGCTTGAAGGAGACCGTCAGCGGCTCGAAGTTCTTGGACTTGCGGATAGCGCGCAGTGCATCCAGGCGCTTGCGCGCGTCTACCAGGTCATCGGCTCCAGCGCGGAAAACAGCATTCACTTCGTCATAGCTGAAGCCTTCCTTCTCGCGGAACACGAACTTGCGCGCGCTCCAGCAGGAACTCAAGAACTTGCTTCTCCTGCTCTGCCGTGACTTGCCGCTTAGGCGCGTTGGCGTGCAGTGACTTGGCCGCTGCCGCGAATGGTCAGCCGAAAGCGAGAGTGGCAACTTTTTTTCAAGAATGATTTTCACGATGCCCAGCGCCGGCGCGCCGCAGAGCGAAGGGATCGCTCGAGCCGGTCGGCACAACGCCCACGGCGAAGCAGCCAACGATGGAGTCGAGTTTGTCGGCAAGGGCAACGGCACAGCCGATGAGATTGCGGGGAATCGGATCGTCAAGACCGACCGGGCGGTAGTGGTCATAGACCGCGTCGGAAACTTCGTCAGGCTCGCCTTGCGCCTTAGCATAAAGACCGCCAACAATGCCCTGCAAGTTCGGGGAATTCGCGAACCATTTCGGTCGAGCAGGTCGCACTTGGCGAGTTCAGCGGCGCGATCGGCTTCTGCGACGTGAGCCTGTACCATGCCGAGATTGAACCACTGCTCGCAAAGCCAGCGAGCGAGGTGGCGTATGCGTTCGACCTTGTCGCGGTAACTGCCGAGCCGCGACTCGTAGGTGACCCGCTCGAGCTTCAGGAAGATAGTCGGCGAGCCGACATTTCTGATCGGACTCCCAGAAGAATTGCGCGTCGGCGAAACCGCGCTTTCAGCACCCGCTCATGCCCGGCGCGCACCAGCCCCTTCGCATCCTTGGCAAGATTAATCACCGCCAGAAAGTGCGCGCCAGTTCCCCGTCCGCGCTTTTCAACCGCGAAATATTTCTGATGGCCGCGCATCACCGTGACCAGGATCTCGTCGGGAAGATTCAGAAACGCGGGATCGAAGTCTGCCTTCAATGACCGTCGGAAATTCGTTGAGGTAGGTCACCAGCTTTACCAGCTCCGCATCCTCGTGAATCCGGTAGCTGCCTTTTTTCGCGGTGGCGGCCAATTCGCGTTCGATCTTTTCTTGGCGCTCGGTCGGGCGAACAATAACGCCATTGGCCTGCAGGCCCTTCTCGTAGTCAGCGAAAGATCTCACGCGAATGGCCGAAGAACCCAAGAAACCGATGTCCGCGAGTCAGTGTCCGCAGCCGACGATCCCGCCATAGGAAAATTTCAGCGGCTTTCCGTCGAGCAGCGCAACCATCCAGCGAATCGGGCGGATGAACCGGGCGCCCGCGAGGCCAGTCCAGGTCATCGTCTTCGGCCAGTAGAGATCGTGCAGAATGCGCGGAAGCACATCGGCCAGAATGTACTCCGTGGCGCGGCCGCGCTTGACCTTCTTCGCGGCTAGGTATTCGCCCTTCGGAGTCTGGAGAAATAGATTTCGTGCAGGGCGATTCCCTGCTTCTCCGCAAAGCTCACCGCCGCGCGCGTCGGCGCGCCGACGGCATCGTAGGCAACCGATTTCGGTGGCCCGGTGACTTCGCTGGTAACGTCCGCTTGCGCTGCGGCAGTCCGCGCGCCCACAGCGCAAGCGCCGCGGCGTGCTGAATGATTCGAACGTGACACCTTCGAGAAATTCTCGGCAGCCAATTGCTTCTCAAGGCCGGACTTAATTCATCGTCAGCCCGGGCAATCATCCCGGCCGGAATCTCTTCGCAGCCCACTTCGAACAGCAATTCCACGCTCTTGTCGGCCGGTGCCTTTGCCGCTGATTTCCTCGCCGAAGACTTTTTCGCTGGGCTCACGCTTGGCGCACCTCAGGCTTTGCCGGCTGCTCCGAGGCATCTGCTCCAGTACGCCGCAGCCGTGCGGCATGCCACGGTTCGCACCCGGGCCATCAACGCCGCCCGCTCCGTTGTCGAGATCACGCCCCGCGCATCCATCAAATTAAACAGGTGCGAACACTTCAGGCAGTGATCGTAGGCGGCAAGCAACGGATAGCGCTCGCGGCTCCTGCCCTGGGCCTTGGCTCCAGCCTTCAAGTAGTTCCTTTAGCTTGCTTCTCATGCAATTCGAATTCAGAGCGAATCGCTTTCGCGTCGCTAGCGATCGAAACTGTATTCGGAGAACTGCTGCTCTTCGGCCAGGCGGATGTCGCCATACGTCTTGTCGTCCGACCATCGCAGGTCATAGACACTTTCGGTTCCCTGCAGAAACGCGCAGATGCGTTCAAGTCCGTAAGTCAGCTCGACGGAAATCGGATCAAGGTCAAGTCCGCCGCTCTGCTGGAAGTAGGTGAACTGAGTGATCTCCAGTCCGTCGAGCAGCACCTGCCAGCCGATACCCCAAGCGCCGAGCGTGGGCGATTCCCAGTTGTCTTCTTCAAAGCGAA
This sequence comes from uncultured Acidobacteriota bacterium, assembly GCA_963781385.1. Classification (GTDB taxonomy): domain Bacteria; phylum Acidobacteriota; class Terriglobia; order Acidiferrales; family UBA7541; genus Acidiferrum. Next base: position 1,418,668 of record CAWAFN010000003.1, read on the forward strand.
TGTCGTGCTCTCGCAAATCGATCCCAATCGCGGCGAGGCTCTTCAGGTAAATATCCTGAATGTCCGTAGGAGACGGTTTGAGAATCACTTGAAATTGCGAATGCTTGTACAGCCGGTTGGGGTTTTCGCCATAGCGGCCGTCGGCGGGCCGACGGCTCGGCTGCACGTAGGCAACGCGGTAAGGATTTGGTCCGAGCACACGCAGAAATGTTTCCGGGTGCATGGTGCCAGCGCCGACTTCCACATCATAGGGCTGTTGCAGCACGCAGCCTTGCTTCACCCAGAAATGAGAGAGCGCCAGAATTAAGTCCTGGAAGTTCAGGCCCCTTGCCTTATGTTCAAGTTTTACTTTAGCTTTCAAGTCGTCTCCAAGAACTCGCGTGTCCGCAGCCTTCGTTCCGTGTGGAATTCAATCCAGCTAAAAGCAGCTTCGCGCAACTCCACCAGCGGCCGCGCCTGCTCGGCGGCGACTTCGAGTTGGTCCAACTTCTTCGCTGGCAAAAATCTCTGCCAGTTCCCTGGCTCGACTTCCCAGGGTCGCATGCCCGGATGCTTGCACTTCTCGCAGAGCAGCTGCCCGGACTGCGCAAAGTGAAAACCAGGGCCGCTCCCGAAAGTTTCGCCGCAGGTTGCGCACTGTCCAAGTCGCGGAAGCCAGCCCCCCAGCCGCACGGTCCAGAACGCAAAGTAGGCTACCGGCAACTCCCACGAACCGCGACGCTCCACTTCCCTCGCTGCCAGGAGCAGGAGCCGGAACATCGGCTCGCCAACTTCGTTTTCTGGCATAACCCGCTCTGCGATCTCGCTGATAATTGCGAACCCGGTGCTGAGACTGTAGTCACTCTGCGCCCGATTAAAAGATTCGAGCAACTCACACTGCTGGATCCGAACCAGGTCGCGAGTTTCCTTCTCCACGTACCAAAGCTGCACGTGCGAGAGCACCTCTAGCGTCGACCCGTAACGATTCTTGAGCTTGCGCGCTCCCGACGCCACTCCCCTCATGCGCCCAGAAGAGCGGCCCAGAAAGCTGACGAGACGGTCCGCCTCGCCCAAAGGGAAAGTTTTAAGGATGATGGCTTCCGTTTCCCTGGCGGGCATATCGCTTTAGTTCAGGCTTTTTAGCTGCATATCCTGAACCCTTTTAACCCGGGTTTTGCGAATCCTGAAACTTTGTCGGCGCGCCGACTTCGCTTCGCTGACTGCACCGAATTACAAAAACAAACGCAAAAGCGAATCAAATTTTGTATCACACGCTTCCCTGCGGCGCAACTTTCCGGTGAAAGAATTCGAAGAAATTTATTGGTTGCGGACGCGCTCATTCCGTTCGGCATCAATCGCCGAACGCTTCAAGCAGAGCGGCGGCGCAACAGAGACCGTTCCAATTGCTCGTTAGAAATGCTCACGTCCTCTCGCGCAACTCGTGTTCAGAATCTTACGACTGCGGCAATAAAATTAATCTGTTAACTACAGCATTATTAGGGACGCAAATTATAGGACGCAACCGACTCGGTTACGCCAAGGCGCTCCTTCCCCTTTTGATTTTTCACAGTTATCGGGTAGGCTTGCGGCTTCATGCCTGTACCAATTCGTAGACTTCACTGGGATCGGCGAGAATGCCACCGACGTCGTTCTCCGCCTGAAGGAATTCCCTGCTCGCGACGGCAAAACCGATACGGTATCTCGCGAATTGCGACTGGGCGGGCAGGTAGCCACCGCAGTCTATGCCGCGGCGAAGCTGGTCGTTGAAGGCGCGTTACGTGGGCGCTTGCGGTTCCGACCACAATGCGGACTTGCACCACAAGGAGTCTGCGCGCGCAGCGGCGTCGAGTCTCACTTGATCCGAGTCAATGGAGCCGAGAGTCGTCTCTCCTATATCCTCGTCGAAGGAGGCACGGCAGCCGAGCCGTCCTGTGCCACCGCCACCCACGCCTGAACCTCGATAAGCCCCGCTTGAAGAAAGAGTGGTTCCAGCGTTCCCGGCTTGTGCATGTGGACGGTGAGAACCCAGAGGCCTCGCGTCAGGCGGCAAGCTTGGGCGCGCGAAGCTAACGTCCCCGTGATGTGCGACCTGGACGTGTTTCGCAACGAACTCCGCTTCCTGCTTCCGCAGGTGGACTTCCCGGTTTTATCGCTAGGCGTACTGGAGGCCCTCGGCGACTCCAACGAACCGCTCGTCGCACTGCCCGCCATCCGTGCGCGGTACGGCTCCAAGCTGTGTGCACAACGATGGGTGAACACGGAGCTCTGGCTTGGGACGGGCAGCGATTTTGGTATTCGCCTGCTTATCTTGTGCGTGTCGCGGACACAACCGGCGCCGGCGACCTGTTTCACGCCGGATTTGCTTACGGATTTTTGCGCGGGTGGGATATTCAACAAATACTTGAATTCGGCTGTGCGGCGGCTGGTTTGAACTGCACTGCCAACGGAGCGCGTGGCGGAATCGGCACCGTTCGGCAGATTCAAAAATTGCTTGCACGAGGGAACCGCCTTCCCCAACAGTACAGCGCGACAGTGCTAACACAAGCCGCTGAACACGGGAGAGCGGCGCGCGCCTGACTTCTCTCCATCATGTTCATACCCTTACGCGACGAGAATCCCTCCGGCAAGTTTCCCTTTGCAAATATCGGGCTGATCGTCGCTAACGCCCTCGTCTTCATTTATCAGCTTACGCTTGGCCCTCACGCGTTCCAGACACTGGTGCTCCAGTGGGGCACCGTACCAGCACGAATCGGTGCGTGGTTTGCCGGGCACGGCTCGTTCGAATACGCGTTCCTACCGCTCGTCGCGAGTATGTTTCTTCATTCCGGCGTGCTACACGTCCTAGGGAACTTGCTCTTCCTTTGGATCTTCGGCGACAACGTCGAGGCTCAATTCGGTCATCTGCAATATCTGATCTTTTATTTCTTCACCGGCATTGGCGCTGGCTTGCTCCACGTCGCCTTCAATATTCATTCTCATATTCCCGCCATCGGAGCGAGCGGAGCCATTTCCGGCGTCATGGGTGCCTACATCGTCCTCGAACCCACGAACCGGATCCTCACTTGGACCTTTTTCATCTTTCTGCTTCGGGTACCGGCAGCCATCTTCTTAGGGATTTGGTTCGGGATGCAATTCCTGTCCGGACTGAACGGACGAGCCGCCGCAATAAACGGCGGCGTTGCTGTTTGGGCGCACATCGGAGGCTTTCTTCTGGGAGTGCTCATTGCCTTCATCGCAAGAAAGCGATGAGCTCGTGCGCTCAGTTTCTCCGAACGGGCGCACCATAAAGTCCAAGAAATGACAGATAAAGCATTACTTTAATTCATGATTTTGGCCTGTTTTGGAATTGACTAAGCCCTCGACGCACGCTTGGCGACCCAGTCGCCCACTTCAACTGTTCCTTTATCTCCGCCGAGGTCTGGCGTCACTACGTTTTCTTGCAGCGCTGAGCGTACCGCGTCCCTAAGTGCGTCACCTTCCGTTTTCCATCCAAGAAAATCCATCATCATGGCGGACGTCAGAATCGAACCAAGCGGATTCGCGATTCCTTTTCCTGCAATATTTGGCGCGGAGCCGTGCACGGGTTCGAACAACGAAGTCCGGCCAGGATGGATGTTTCCAGAAGGGGCCAGTCCAAGACCACCAGCGAGCTGCGCTCCTAGGTCGCTGATGATGTCGCCAAACAGATTATTGGTAACGATGACGTCGAACTGGTGCGGGTCGCGAACCACCTCCATCGCCAGTGTATCGATATAGAGGTGGCGAGATTCGATGTCCGGGTATTCCTGGCGAATCAGTTTGAAGACTCGTTGCCAGAGGTCGTGAGCGAACGTCATGGCGTTGGACTTGTCACTCATGCAGACCCGTTTGAGCTTATTAGCTCGCGCGTACTCGAACGCATGACGGATGATGCGCTCCACGCCCTTTCTAGAGTTTACGTCCTCCTGAACCGCGATTTCGTCGGGCGTGTCCTTCTTGAAGAAACCACCCACGCCGACGTAAAGACCTTCGGTGTTTTCGCGAAACACCATGAAGCGGATATCTTTGGCGGTGCGGTCGCGCAACGGCGTAAGCCGGTCGTGAAACAGTTCTACTGGGCGCGCGTTGACGTAAAGGTCGAGTTTGAAACGAAGACCGAGCAGGATGTCGGCCGCATGCTGGTTCGAAGGGACTCGAGGATCGCCGAGCGCGCCGAATAAAATCGCGTCGAATTCTTTTGAAAGCATTTCGACGGCGTATGGCGGAAGAGATATTCCTTCTTTTAGATATTTATCCGCGCCCCAATCGAATTCGACAAATTCAATTTGTCGGCGAGCCGACTTGGTCGCGGCGCGAATCGCTTTGATCGATTCGGGAGTAACCTCTTTTCCGATTCCATCGCCGGCGATGACCGCAATGCGGGCCACTTCGCCACCTTCACGTAATGGTTTAACAGGCACGAAAAATTCCCTCCGCGCGAACAGCGCGTTTCCATTTTAACTTGGTTTGATAAACGTGCCCGCTTATCGCTCGCTCGATTCTTCCATCAGATATCGGTAAGCGCTACCGCCAAGTATCCCGCCCAGAATCGGCGCGACCCAAAACAGCCAAAGCTGCTGCAGCGCCCATCCGCCCACGAGAAGTGCCGGCCCGGTGCTGCGCGCCGGATTCACCGAAAGGTTCGTCACTGGAATTCCGATCAGGTGGATAAGTGTCAGGCAAAGCCCAATGGCGATGGGAGCGAAACCTGCGGGCGCCCGCCTGTCCGTGGCGCCCATGATCACAAATAGAAAGATAAAAGTCAGGACGACTTCGGCGATGAACGCCGATTGCAGCGAATAGCCACCGGGTGAGTGCGCGCCGTAGCCGTTCGAAGCAAATCCTGCTGCGAGTGAGAAGCCTTCCTTGCCGCTAGCGATCAGATAAAGGACCGCTGCGCCGACGATACCTCCCAGCACTTGCGCCGCCAGATACGCGAACAGTTCTGATGCGGAAAACCGTTTTCCAGCAAGCAGTCCGAAAGACACGGCCGGATTCAAATGACAGCCCGAGATATGACCTATGGCAAACGCCATGGTGAGAACAGTCAAGCCGAAGGCTAGTGCTACGCCGACGAATCCGATGCCCAGATTGGGGAATGCAGCGGCAAGTACAGCAGCGCCACACCCGCCAAACACCAGCCAGAACGTGCCGAAAAATTCCGCGGTAGCTTTCTTTCCAAGGGACATGGGAACTACCTCCAGAACCTCAAGGTGAATTCGCGCGGAGCGGCATTGTATTCGCGACGGGCCGGGAACGCTACTGGCAATTTCCACCGTCGGTTTAATTTTGAATTTGTGACGCGATCAGCTAAGTCGGGCGAAGCGGACAGTGAGCTTCTGAATGAGATCGAGGCGCGGTTCAAATCCGATGCCCGGTGCCGACGGCACCTTAATGGTTCCCTGTTTTGATACGGTAACTTCCGGCTCGATGATGTCGTCGGTCCAATAGCGCTTGCTTGCCGTAACATCGCCCGGAAGCGTGAAGTTCGGCAGCGTTGACAGCGCAATATTGTGCGCCCGGCCGATGCCGGACTCGAGCATCCCTCCGCACCATACCGGGACGTCGTGCTGCTGGCAGAAATCGTGAATGCGCTTGGCCTGGGTGAAACCGCCTACTCTGCCGAGTTTGATGTTCACGATGCGACAAGCTCCGAGTGCAATCGCTGCGGTTGCCTGCTCTTCGGTGTGAATGCACTCGTCGAGGCAAATCGGCGTGCTCAGTTGCTTCTGTAGCTGGACGTGCGCGAACAGATCATCCCAGCCAAGCGGCTGCTCAATCATCATCAAGTAGTAGTCGTCCAAATTTCTCAGTAACTGCGCGTCGGCAAGCGAGTAGGCCGAGTTCGCATCCACCATAAGCTTGATCGAGGGAAATTCCTGGCGCAGCCGGCGAACCGGTTCAATGTCGTAGCCGGGCTTAATTTTTATCTTTATGCGCTGATATCCTGCCTCAAGTTCTAGTTGAACTACCTTGGCGAGCTCCTCGAGTGATGGTTTAACTCCAATCGACACGCCGCTAGCGATTTCGTCGCGTACTCCGCCGACTAGTTTCCAGAGCGGGACTCTTTTTTGTTTCGCCTCGGCGTCCCAGATTGCCGCTTCGAGTCCGCCCTTGGCCATCTCATGCCCGCGCATCCCGGACATGAGCCTCCAAACCTCCGAGGCCGTAGTGAACTGCTTCCCTCTAAGCAGGGGCCAAAGATGATCTTTCAGGATGTGCCAAGCCGTCTCGGTAGTCTCCGGGCTGTAAGACGGCGTCTCACCCGCAACGCATTCGCCCCAACCGCTCACTCCGTCCACAATTGCTTCCAGCAGAAAAATGCGGCGCAGCGTCGTCGTCTCCATGCTGGTCTGAAACGGAGCGACCAGATTCATGTGAAGTTCGCGCAGAATAAGTTGTTCGAGGCGCATATCCGGCTAGAACTCGCTCCACGGAGCGAGTTGATAGGACGCGCCGCCCGTCGTTTTCACCACGCCAACGGCGGCGTAAGCCTTGGCGAAGCTCTCTGAAAATTGTTTGCGAACATTTGCCTGAATACCCTGTACGCGAGCCAAGTCGCTGGCCCTCCAGTCCTCAATTGATGCAGGAATCTCTACTCTTGCATCCACCGGCGAGTCGGGCAGCTTACCCGCGATGGCTGCTTCGACTCGGGGCGAGTCCAAATACCACTCCGCCAGCAACCGGTCCGTCGCCAAACCGCGATGCAGCGGACTCGTTGTGATCCCATAAAGATTAGGCAAATAGCGGCGGCAGATCGCGCCAAGGCGGTTTAGATTGAAATGAGCATTGCGCAATTCCAGCGGATCAAAGGTCCACTCGATCAGGCGGATTCCCCTGCCCATGGCCTCATCTCGTTGAAACAGTTTCAGCATCCGGCCTACGCCGCGGTCGCGGTAGCTGGCGCGAACTCCGGTCATGTGCGAATGAAGATAAGGTCCGCCGTTGCGAATTCCCGGCAGTGCGAGCGTGTAGCCAATAAGGTCGCTGCCAGTGAATGCCCCCAGTACCTGGCCGCCGGTGTGCGCGGCTACAACGAATAGTGTGGCCGGTTCGACTTCCAGTTCATCTTCGCCCCAGACTTCGCGCTGCAGCGCTACGCAAGCGTGGAAGTCGTCAAGGGACTCGCATTTGCGGACCGTGATTTCGGAACTCATGGTTTTGCCGACGCTTTCTTTGCGCGGACACCTGTCGACGCCGAGCGTTCAGCGCCTTTCGCCTGATTCCAGAACTGTTCCATCTCCTCCCGCGGCACGTCCGCAAGCGCGCGGCCGGATTCGCGGGCCAGCCGCTCCATTTCCCGGAAGCGCGAGGAAAATTTGGCATTGCTTCGCTTCAGGGCAATTTCCGGATCGATTTTCAGGAATCGGGATAAATTGACTGCCGCGAAAAGAACATCTCCCAATTCCTCTTCTATCTCTTCAGCCGTTTGCGTTGACTGAGCGGCGCGCAGTTCCTCAAGTTCTTCCTGAAGCTTTTCGACGACACCTTCTACATGGTCCCAATCAAACCCGATCCGCGACGCCCGCCGCGTCAATTGAAACCCTTGCATCACCGCCGGCAACGTATGGGGGATCCCGTCCAACAGCGATTCGGGCGGCTTCTCGGGCTTTTGCCAGGTGCTGCTCCCCTTTCCGTCCTTGGCTGCTTTCCCCCGTCGTTCTTCAGATTTGATCTGTTCCCAGTTCTTTAACACCTCGGTTGCGTTCTTTGCGCGCCCCTCGCCAAATACATGCGGATGGCGGCGGACCATCTTCTGGTGGATCTCCCGCACCACGTCGGACGAGTCGAAGCGGCCTTGTTCCTGCGCGATCTGCGCGTGGAACACAACCTGCAGCAGCAGATCGCCAAGCTCTTCCGCGAACTTCGAGTCATCGCCGCTTTCCAGGGCCTCCAGAACCTCGTAAGCTTCCTCAATTAAGTACGTTCGCAGCGTTAGGTGCGTCTGCTCGATGTCCCAGGGACAGCCGTTCGGCGCCCGGAGTCGCGCCTGCAGCTCTACCAGCCGCTCGAACCACTTCCCTGCCGATTGGGCAGCGCTGTTTGATGAAGATTTCTTGGCGTGCGTGGGTTTCGGCTGCTTGCGTGATTTCTTTTTCACTGGAGGCATGGACAGTGGGAAATTTTTCCTTCGTAGGAATCCCAAACTGTACGGGGGAATTTGGGAATTTTCAAGCGATGGAGCACAAGCAGGGGACAAAACGCGGCCGGTTACAGGCGTGCTAGACTACTTACATACACGAGAATTGAGGTAGAGACTGTGGCAGACAAGAAATCGGAAGAATCGTTTCGAGTAATTGACCGGCGGCCGTTTACGACGGACGGCGAACTGCGCGAAGACTTTGTGGCGGATCAGGAACGCGAAGTGCAAAAGGAAGCCAAGAAAGAAGCTGCCGCAATTCCAGATCTGTCAGCGACTGCTCCTCAGCCAGTCTCATCAGCACCGGCCGAGCCTGCTGCCGTCGCAGCGGACCTGCCAAAGCGTTCACCGGCGTTTGAGAATCTAATTCGCATGCTGGGAAGCAATGCAGCGATGGTCTTGGGGGCTTACACCGATCCGCGTACCGGTCAGCCGGTCATCGATCCCGATGCGGCGCGCGAATTAATCGACATGCTGGATGCGCTGCACGAAAAGACCAAAGGCAATCTCGCTCCCGAAGAAGATGATCTACTGCTTGATCTTTCCGGCAAATTGAAAATGACATATCTCGAAATCAACCAGGCGATCGCGGCGCAGACCGCAGCACAGGCTAGCAAAGCCAAAGCGCGGTAACGCGATACCTGCGATACGCGACAGCTTCCTGCTCTGAAACATGCTCGCTGACTCGGTACAGACAAACAAATTGCAGCTCACCGTTCTCGGTTCCGGCACGTCGATGGGAGTGCCTACAATCGGCTGCCGCTGCACAGTCTGCACTTCGAGCGATCCGCGCGACAACCGGATGCGTACTTCCGTCCTTCTTTCTCGTAACGGACAAAATGTCTTGATCGATACCACGCCGGACTTCCGTTCGCAGGCTTTGCGCGCGGGTATCGACCGCATCGAAGCGGTGTTGCTTACCCACGGGCACGCCGATCACGTCATGGGTTTCGATGACTTGCGGCCACTGAGCATCGGGCAGAAACAGCCCATGCCCATTTACGGCAACGCGCAAACATTCGAGATTATTCGGCGGGCATTTTCCTACGCGTTCGACGGAAGGCCGAAGTTAAGCAGCGTGCCTAGCGTATCGCTGCGTGAGATTAACGGCCCTTTTGAGTTGCTGGGCGTGAAGATTACTCCTATCCCGCTGGTCCACGGCGAAATGGACGTACTCGGCTTCCGCTTCGGAAACAGCGCTTATTTGACGGATTTCAATTCGGTACCGGACTCTTCGTTAGCCCTGCTCAAGGATCTCGATGATTTGGTCATCGACGCGCTGCGCGATACGCCGCACCCCATGCACCTCACCGTGGACCAGGCACTGGCAATCGTCGAAAAGTTGAAACCGAGGCGCGCCTGGTTCACACACATCGCCCACGACCTCGGCCACGCCGCCACCAACGAGCGCTTGCGTCAGATGGGGCATGAGAATATTCAACTCGCTTACGACGGACTGAAAATCGATATCGCTACAGATGCGTCATTGGCTGCCTCTTCGAACAATGCATCTACCGTTGCGCGACTGGATGGGCTGGCGGTCTTCACTTCTCCCGAGAACTGGCGCGAATACTTTGCCTCGAGCGGCCGCGGTAGCGTTCTGGCCATCGGCAACTTCGACGGCATTCATCTTGGACACCAGGCCATTCTGAAAGAAGCGACCGGCCGAGCAGCGAAGAATGGTGCGGTTGCAACGGCGCTCACCTTCGAACCCGCGCCGCTAAAGGTACTCCGCCCGGAAGTCGCGCCGAGAAAACTCTCGACCAACGATCAGCGGCTCGAATGGTTTCGCGTGGTCGGGGTGGAAGCCGCCGTAGTGATGCCGTTTACGATAGAGCTTTCGAAGCTGAGTCCAGAAGAATTTGTCGAACAAATCCTGGTCCGCGAACTGAAGGTGCGCGCGGTGCTGGTCGGAGAAAATTTTCGGTTTGGACACAAGCAGGCTGGCGATACCAATCTTCTTCGCGTACTCGGAAAGAGATTCGGATTCGAAGTCGTTTCGATCGCCCCGATCGAAGCGCACGGTGAAGTCGTTTCGAGCACATTGATTCGCAGGGAGATTGCAGACGGCGAAGTGACGCAAGCAGGCCGGTTGCTCGGCCGTCCGTTTGTTTTGACCGGAGAAATCGTGAGCGGAACCGGCACTGGCAGCAAGTTCACATTTCCAACATTGAATCTGCGACCGGAACAAGAGCTACTGCCGGCGCAAGGCGTTTACATCACGCGCACGCTTCTCGAAGGCGAGACGCAGAGCCGCCGCTCCGTTACCAACATCGGCATCAGGCCAACATTCAACGGCCATGCGCTCACTGTAGAAACGCATTTGCTCGATTTTTCCGGTAACGTAACTGCAAAAAAGATGGAATTAAGGTTTTGGAAGAAATTGCGCGACGAAAGGAAGTTCAACGGTCCAGAAGAATTGCGCGCGCAGATTGCGAAAGACATTTCCGCGTCGCGCAGATTTTTTACACTGCTCCGAAAATTTCGGATCCTGATGTTGAGCGACTAGCCGCTCGTCAGCCGGTCTTAATACCACATCGCTCTTGGGTCCCAGGCAGAACTTCCAGTGGCAGGCTGCGCCGGCGCGGACTGCGATGCAATCGGCATCCATTTCATCAGCGCCCGCTCAAATGCGGGAAACAGCAAGATTCCCAACAAAATAGAGATCGCCAAAATCGGTGCGGTCGCGCGTTGCTGCGGCATTGCAAGTGTGATGTCCATACGGAGTTAGACACCACGGCGTCGGCAAAGTGCCTGCTGGCAAGACTCCTAATAAACCTGAATTGCGCTTGATAGCCGTGGTTTACGACGCGCCGTTGGCCAGGCAGTCGGCGCAGTATCCGCCGACTTCGGTACGGGAGATCGTGACCTTCATGGAGAAATCTTTTTCGATCTGCGATTTGAGCTGCTCATAGAGCCGGCTCTCGAATTCGCGGACTTTGCCGCACTTCAGGCATGCCACATGGATGTGGTCGCGTGGGCCGTGCGTTTCGTAGTAGTGGCGGTCACCGCGCAGATGCAGCAAATCCAGTTCGTCGATCAGGCCCTGCTTCTTGAGAAGTTCGATGGTGCGGTAAACCGTGACCAGATGCACGCCCGCATCAATCGCCTTGGCGCGGGCAAAATATCTGATCCACATCCAGATGCTGCTCGGCTTTGTCCATCACCTGCAGAATCACTCGGCGCTGGCGAGTGAGACGAATGCCGCGGTCACTGAGCACCTTGGTCAGATGGCCGGTAATCATCGGATGAATTGATGCGTTCGCCGGTGGAAGCGCGATGCGCTGGCGTCGCAGCCATAAAGTTCCTTTTCCGACTGACTCGACTACAGCCGCCCGTTCGGCCAATCCCGATTCGCGGAATGTATCGCGCTCAGGAGTGCGTAATCATCCAGCAACGTCATTGTACATGACGTAGGCAAAGAGCAGCACAAGAACACAAAGCCGACCTGCACAAACCGCTCTTTCACCGCCAGGCTCAGATCCCGCCGCAATCAATCCTTCGATGCTCAGCATCAGGATCTGTCCGCCGTCGAGAATTGGAATCGGCAACAGATTCAGAATTCCCAGATTCACGCTGATAAACGCCATCAGCAGCACCACATCGAGCGGACCGCGCCTTACCGCATCGCCCGAAACCTGTGCAATGCCCACGACGCTGTGCAGTTGCTTCACGGAAACGCGGCCGCTGAACAACTTTTTCACAACTCCGACCGTTTGACCGAAAAAGTCTTCCGTCCGAACAAATGCAAACTCAGCGGCCTGCGCCAAGGTGCCCCGTTTGTACGTCACCTGCACGTCGTTCTGTACGCCAATTTGCCAGATTTTTTCCGATGGATCAGAGAGGCCCTGCTGCGGAGTCACAGTCAAATTCAAGGTCCGGTCTTTGCGCTGCACTTTTAGCGATACCGGTTTGCCGTCGGACGTGCGTACGACGTCCACGAACTGGCCCCAGATCTGCACTGGTGCGCCGTCAACTTCCAGAACTTTGTCACCGTCGCGGAGTCCGGCTCGATACGCTGGTGTAGCCTGGTCGGCAATTTCCACCACCGGCGCAACCGGCGGGTAACCGAAAAATTTGCGAACGCCGAACGAGTCGATGGCAGCTACGTCTTTCCCGGTACTCGTAACTGTCCTTTCGACGCCTTGGTTTACAACCTTGACGGTCACTGGAGTTTCCGGGGTGAGCTTGTCCAGATATTCAAGAGCAGCTTCCCAGTCGGGATTCTGCAATTCGTTCAACTGGACCACGCGGTCACCCACTTGCAGCGGGCTGGTGCTCGGCGAAACGATCGTGAAGTACGCCACGCTGAGCGGCTCATTGAATGCCTTCAAGTGGGGAAGTCCGACGATGACGCAAAATCCCGCGAGCAGCAGGATTGGAAAGACGAAATTGACGAACGGTCCGCCAAACGCGATCAAGGCTCGCTGCCACCGCGGCTTGCTCATCAGTTCGTCGGGGGAACCTGTCGGCGCCTGGTCGCTTGAATCCACGTCAGAAAGATCTTGCCCTGCCATGCGCACGTAGCCCCCGAGCGGGATGGCGCTGATGCGATAGTCGGTGTCGCCGCGCTTGATGCCAAAGAGCCGCGGGCCGAAGCCAATGGAAAAAACGTCCACGCGCACGCCGCAAAGACGGGCCACGATGAAATGTCCCCATTCGTGAACGAGGATGATGATGCCCAGTACGAGTGCAACGCCAATCAGGATGTCCAATGCCATGGAACGGGCAACCTTTCTTCTCTGCTGCAGACCGAGCCGACCAGCTCGCGCCTTAGTTCACCGAAACCGCAACCGCTTTCGACGACAAGCGGTTCACTTCTTCTTTCGCTATTTGACGGGCTTCCGCGTCGGCGGCGAGCACGTCCTCCATCTTCTCAATACGAACGCGCGGCGTCCGGGATAACACCGCTTCCACAACTTCAGAAATTCCCAGGAACGGAATTTGGTGATTCAGAAAAGCAGCGACAGCAACCTCGTCCGCCGCGTTCAACGCGCACGGCAACGCACCACCCTTTTTCATGGCTTCGCGCGCCAGGCGAAGACACGGATATCGACGCGTGGAGGCGCTCTGAAAATCGAGCCGCTTCAACTTCGACCAGTCCAGGTCTACCTGGTTGGATGCGACCCGTTCTGGATAGGTTAGCGCATACTGAATCGGCATGCGCATGTCTGTTGCGCCGAGTTGCGCAAGCACCGAACCGTCGACAAACTCCACCATGGAATGAATCGTCGATTGCGGGTGAATCACCACATCCACTTGCGTTTGGCTTCATGTCGAATAGCCAGCGCGCTTCGATGACTTCAAACCCCTTGTTCATCATCGTGGCCGAATCTACCGTGATGCGATTGCCCATCTTCCAGTTCGGATGAGCCAACGCTTGCTCCACCGTCACGCTCTCTAATGCTTTTAGATTGGGGTTTTGCGGAACGGTCCGCCCGACGCCGTCAGCAGCAGCCGCCGGACTTCCGCGTGTGTTCCGCCGCGCAGGCACTGGTGCACGGCATTGTGCTCACTGTCCACCGGCAACAGCTCTTTGCCCGCCTTGCGTGCCGCGGCCATCACTATTTCGCCCGCCGCAACCAGCACTTCCTTGTTGGAAAGCGCGATGGTCTTTCCCAGTTTTACTGCTTCGTAAGTCGCTTCCAATCCCACTACGCCCACGGCAGCCGAAACGACAATGTCCGCTGCCGGATGTGTTCCCACCGCCAGCATTCCGTCCCGTCCGTGGTGAATCGCCGGCAGCTTGCGCAGTTCCCTTTTCACGCAAGCATGTTCGCAAGCTCATCGGCCTTTTGGCGTCGGCTACGGAAACGACTTCCGGCTGATAGCGCTCGATTTGCCCAGCCAGTTCGTCCAGGTTGCCGCCCGCAGCCAGCGCCACGACACCAAACCGTGGTGCCAGCGCATCCACGACCGAAAGGACTGGCGGCCAATCGAGCCTGTCGAACCTAGAATGGCAAGCTGCTTCACTGAATCGAATTCCCTTTAGTTAATGAGACCTGAGGCGCAGACCCGGCGGACTTACGCGCGCGGCGAGTAGATCCACAACCAATAATACCAGACAACCGGGATGGCCAGGATGAGCGCGTCGATGCGGTCAAGTACTCCCCCGTGGCCGGGAAGCAACGTTCCCGAATCTTTGACTCCCGCACTACGCTTGTATGCCGATTCCAGAAGATCGCCCGCCTGCCCGGCAATGTTTCCAGCGGCAGCCATGCCAAGAAAGTGCGGCAGGCCGAATTATTGATCCAGTGTGCGAAGCCGAACGCCACCAGCAGCGCTCCGGCAAAACTCGCAACTGCTCCCTCCCACGATTTCTTGGGGCTAAGATGCGGTGCAAACGGATGTCGCCCGATTGCCCTGCCAACGAAATACGCCGCTGTGTCGCCAACCCACGTGATCACCAGCGCAAATAGCAGCAAGTACGGCCCAATCGTGTAAATTCCATGCAACCGGATTGCGTAGGAAAGCGGAAGCGCAACAACCAACAGAGAACTCGAACTGATCCCAGCTGCGGGAAGCGCTTCGACCAGCGGGCGGCGGGTCGCGAGCGTTATCACGGTAATGCCCAATCAGGAAGATAAAAAATACGTCGCCGGAGCTTGCCACCGGAACGTCAAATCGCCCGACCATTCGCTGCAGCGATAAGCCATCACCCAGAGGCTGAATCTCGTTCAACGACATTAGGTACTGGGAAAAAAGCAAAAGAATCGTAACGATGGAAGTCCAAATACGGTATGCCCGGTGCCCAATCGCATCCCCAAGCGAGAAAAACTCAAACATTGCCAGCATCGTGACTAAGCCGAGCGCCACCGAAACGATCGAAGTTGGCGCAAATATGCACCAGCGCAACCACGAAAGGAATCAGGACCACCGCGGTCGCCACGCGTTTCCAAGTCATTGAACTTTTCGCTCCCGTACGAGAAGTGCCGCGATGGAATCAATCATAACGGGAGTGACTGCGTGGACGAAAAGGAATTCAGTTCTTGAGGAAATTACTTGTGGCCGAGATTCGAAGCGTTCGCCTCGGATTCTTCGCTTTCGCCGATTCCGCCATAGCGGCGGTCGCGCTTCTGGAACTCCACGAACGCTTCTAGCAGCCGCGCACGGTTGAAATCCGGCCAAAGCGTTTCGGTCACAAAAATTTCGGCGTACGCGATCTGCCACAGCAGAAAATTGCTCACGCGCATCTCGCCACTGGTGCGGATGAGCAGGTCAGGTTCCGGCAGGCCAGCGGTGTAGAGATGCCCTTCGAGGTCCGCTTCGGTTAGTTTCTGTTGATTTCCCGCCGCCTGGCGTTCGCTCAATAGCGAATTCGCGGCGTCAACAATCTCCGCCCGCCCGCCATAGTTGAGCGCGACACAGAGTTCCATCCCGCTATTCTTCGCCGTGGCCTCCATTGCTTCGCGAGTATCGTGCTGCACTGCCGCCGGAAGCTCGTCGGCACGGCCCAAAAAGCGCATTCGAATGTTGTTTTTCTGGATGAGCGGCATTTCCTGCCGCAGATATTCCCGCAGCAGTTGCATCAGAAAATCGATCTCGGTCTTCGGCCGACGCCAGTTCTCGACGGAAAACGCGTAAAGAGTGAGCGCTTGACTTTCAAACGCGCGCAGGTTTCAATCGTGCTGCGGGCCGTCTCGGTACCTTTGCGGTGTCCTGCGATGCGCGGCAAATGCCGACGTTGGGCCCAGCGGCCGTTGCCGTCCATAATCACCGCTACGTGGCGCGGAAGCTGGCTCAAATTCAATTTTTCCAGTAGAAAAGCTTCTTCGGCGGTGACTGTGCCGAGCGGATGGGAGGCGGCGACATGCAGGGTCTTAGGTGATTTGGAGTCGGTCACGGACTTTAACTAGCCTCTCTCCTTTATGCCATAAAGTTAGCACGCCATTTGGCGGACAAGCAACGATATATGGGAGCCGTTCCGAAAATGCAATGCAGCAGTAACAGAAGCGCAATGTGGAAAGCGTCGTGAGGAAACTACGAGACGGAATGTCCCGTGAGTTCGCGAATCGAAGCGTAGGCCACTACCAGCGTGAGGATAATTACCGCTATGGTTGAAATCCACGCCACCCAATTGAAGCCCTTCGCGTTGATTTGTTCTCCCATCAGATCCCGGCGATTCACCAGGATCAGCACGAAGATCATTACTACCGGCAGAAGAAAACCGTTCAGCACCTGGGACCACAGCAGAATGGTGTTCGCGAAGCGTCCAAGGAAGAGCACAAAGACTACACCCGCCGCGATCAGCGCCGTGTACAGCCCGTAGAAAATCTTTGCTTCGTTGAACTTGCGATCGATGCCCGATTCAAATCCAAGCGCTTCGCAAATCACATAAGAAGTCGAGAGCGGAAGAATGGACGCCGCGAACAGCGACGCATTCAGCAGCCCGACCGCAAACAGCAGACTGGCCCACTTCCCCGCCAGCGGTTCGAGTGCGATCGCCGCGGTTCCCGCGTTATCAATATCGTGGATGCCTTTGACGTACAACGTCGAAGAAGTACAAACGATGATGAAAAATACGATCACCATGCAGCTGATGCTGCCGACCAGTACATCATTGCGCGTGGCCGAATACTGGCGCGGGCCCACGCGTTTCTCCACAACCGCGGCTTGCAAATAAAAATGCTGCCACGGCGCGATGGTTGTACCAACCAGCGCCGCCAGGATGACCACGTAACTGGTGCTGAACGCAGGAACCTGCACAAATGGTTTTACCGTCGGGATGTAATGCGTTAACTGCGGTGGAAGCAGGTGCAATAACGCGATCAGCCACTCGGGCTTGGCCAGAAATGCCGAGACCACGTACGATAAATAAACCACGCAGATGCTCAGAAAAATCCGTTCCACCCACTTCGCGGTACCCGCAACTACGATCGCCCACACCAACAGTCCTGCAAGCGGCACCGAGATGAATCTGCTGACTCCAAGCGCTTCACTGGCCCAAAATACGCCGGTAAACTCGGCCATGACGTTTCCCAAATTTACAAACAGCACCACCGCCATCAGGAAAAACGTCACGCGAAAACCGAACTCTTCGCGAATCAGATCGGAAAGCCCCTTGCCAGTCACCGCGCCCATGCGCGAACACATTTCGAGCGACACGTACAGAATGATGGTCATGGGAATCAGCGACCACAGCACGGTGTTGCCGTACCTAGCACCCGATTGCGCGTAGGTATAGATTCCGCCCGCGTCGTTGTCCACGTTCGAAACGATTAGTCCCGGCCCCACCACCGCCAGAAACAGCGCGAGCCGTCGCCGGTACGGCCGGATAAACGCCAACACGTTCTCCACCCGTTCGCTCCAACCCGCCCACTTCGCCTCTATTGATTCCCGACTCCACATCGTCTTGCTGCCGCCCTCTCGTGAAATGCCAAGCTACTTCAACAATTTTGATACGACGTCGTCCACTGTGATGGCCCCGATGGGGCGTTTATCTTCGTCCACGATGGTCAACATCCGCAGGTTGTACTTGTCGAAAACCTCAAACACTTCCTTTTCGCTCGCGTCGGGCGGCAATGACAACAAAGGCTCGATTTTGAGCGCTGCCAGTTGCTGGTCTGATGCGGAAAGCAGCAACCGCGCAACCGGAACCGTTCCGGAAAACTGCGCGGCGCGGTCGAGGAGAACAATGGTGTCCAGTTGGTCCAGATTCAAATCCTGCTCGCGCATCCAGTTCAGCACTTCCTCTCGCGTCGAACCTTCGCCGACGAACACAAAATCCGTGTTCATCATTCCGCCCGCCGTTGCCGGATCGAACTCCAGCAGCTCCCGCACCTCAGCTGCTTCCTGATTTGGCATTTCCTCCAGCAACTCTTCTGAAGTTTCTTTGGGAAGGTCGGCGAGCAAGTCCGCTGCTGCGTCTGGAGCCATTTCTTCCAGAATGTCCGCAGCTTTTTCTGGGTCCAGCTTTTCCACGATTTGCGACGTCAACCGTGCGTCAAGTTCCCCAAGTACAGCCGCCGCGGTCTCTTCATCGAGCGAAGCGATGATTCCCTGCCGTTCCGCCGCCGACAAATCCTCCACGATGTCCGCAAGGTCTGCGGGGTGCAGGTCTTCCAGCTTTTCGTGCGTGATGCGCAGCTTCACCCGCCGCAGCGGATCCGGCTCCACCAAGTTCACAAATTCCCAACGGATTGATCGCGTGGGGAACTGTCCTTGCATCTTACGAATAAATTTTTGCGGTGCAATCCCTTGAAACAGTCGCCGGACCGCGCCCGGCAGTCCGACGTCGACCTGCGTCAACCGCAGTTCCACCGATCCATTCGTCCGCTGCTCTGCCAAATCGACATCGTTTACGCGAACCACCTTGCGCCCGCTGGTATCGATAATCTGCTGGTCTAGCAGGTCTTTCTGGACGGCCAGCCACGCTTCATTTGGTTCATAAGGCTCCAGAGCCCGTTCGCTGACGTTTAATCGTAGAGTTCCAGGAGCGACCGATGCCACCTGATCGTGTCGCGCCACCAGGGACTGGAAACTGCCGCGCGAAAGCAGGTAGTGCGCGATGCGATTCGGCTGGTCGGCGGGCTCAATGAAAAATTCCCGCACTCTGCCCACATAGTTCCCCTGCGCGTCATAAGTCTTCGCGCCCATCAATTCTGTTGCGTAAAGCATGTCTGGCCTCAGTCCGCGAGTTTTGTTGCAATAAAAAAGCCCGCATGCCGGAAACATTGGCAGCGGGCGCGTACTCCGGCAATGACTTCTGCGCTAGCTGCCGACGAACTCCTTGCGCCAACCCGGTCGGACGGACTCCGCGCAATTACGGCGCACCATCCCAAAAATCCGGCCTGCTACGTTCCCCGGTATTGTCACCAGTGCGTGACGGCCGGGGCCAGGTTCGGGTTCCTTTGGCGAGTTCATCAAAAAAATTGACTCCGAGCGTAGTCATAAGCTGCCCGGCGAACTATGTCAAGGAAAGAATGAGACTTAGCAGTGGATTTTTCTATTTTTCGTGATTCGATTTGAATTATTTCTTTTTGCCTGTCGGAAACAGCATGTTCCCCGGCGCTACGCCTTTTCGTCGGCACGATTCGGCGTAGAGAGTTAAATAATTCTTAAGCAGGTAGTCGTTCCGCGAATAGCCCAGCCGTCTCGCCGCCTGGTCAATTGCTTCCGGCGGACCTTCGAGTTCCACGTAAACACCCACCGGCGTCTCGTCCACTTCAATGAGCAGACCCGAGGCCCAAGGCTCAGATGCTGCGAATTTCCAAGTGGTCCGGTATTTTTCGTATGAGAACCAGCCGCGAAGCCCCAACCCTTCAAATATCTTCCTTAGAGCCACAGCGTCAGTAACTTCTGTCTCGGTTTCTTCGCGAACTTTAAACCTGCCGCCGCTCTCATCCACTCCTCTCACCGATGGCTGCTTGAACGTCAAGACCACCCGCGGCCGTGCCGCTTTAGCTCCGCTCCCTTGCCGAGTTTCGGTGCGTATGCGCAGGAGCTGCCCGTGCTTGGCCAACCCGCCATCTGGCGTGTCAAAAATCGTGTTGAATTCGTGTACGCGGCCTGTCGCCGAGCCTACTGTCTTCGCACCTAGCTTTTTGAGCTTGCGCTCAAAGGCTTTCGGATCTTCGACGGAAAGCTTGATTTCCGTTTCTTTCGCCATCGTTTCGTTCCCTTTCCGGATCCGGTACCCGTGCGCCGCTTTTTCCACTGGCTGACTTCCGTTAGTATAACCAACGTGCGTCCGGGTACTGCTGCGGTTCGACTCGCGCCCCTCTTCACACGAATATGGAACCTAAGGTCATCAAAGATATAGCTGCCGCTGGCGCATTCGATTTCCTTCCGGAGCCGCCCATCGCCGCTCGCAGGCCGGTGGAACACGAGATTCACGGCGATCTACGCATCGACAACTATCATTGGTTGCGCGACAAAGAAAACCCCGAGGTGATTAAATATTTAGAGGCAGAAAACGCCTATACCGATTCCGTCTTGAAGGCAACGGCGCCGCTTCAGGAAAAGCTGTACCAGGAAATGTTGGGCAGGATTCAGCAGACCGATTTGAGCGTGCCGTACGCGCTGCGGGGCTATCTTTACTTCACAAAAACTTTAGAGGGCAAACAGTATCAACTGCAATTTCGAAAGCTGGGCGAGGCCGAAGAACTGCTGCTCGATCTCAACGCGCTCGCCGAAGGTCACAGCTTCCTCAGCCTCGATGTGTTCGAAGTGAGCGACGA
Organism: uncultured Acidobacteriota bacterium; assembly: GCA_963781385.1. Lineage (GTDB taxonomy): Bacteria > Acidobacteriota > Terriglobia > Acidiferrales > UBA7541 > Acidiferrum. Next base: position 1,438,984 of record CAWAFN010000003.1, read on the forward strand.
CAATCGCTTGCTGGCCTGCTCAACCGACATCACCGGCTTTCGCCAGTTCACTCTACAGATCAAAGATCTCGCCTCGGGCACTCTGCTTCCGTTTCGCGCGGAACGCGTCACCGGCGCTGCATGGTCCAGCGACAGCCGCACGCTCTTCTATACGGTCGAAGACGAGACCACCAAACGCTCGCATCGGCTCTATCGGCACACGCTGGGCGCATCCGGCGACGATCCTTTGATCTTCGAAGAAACCGACGAACGCTTCCGCATCGACATCGAGCGAACCAGAAGCGGACAATTTCTTCTGCTCAACTCGGCCAGCCACACCACGTCTGAAGCTAGATTCCTGGCTGCCGAAAACCCCGCCGGAGATTTTCAGTTGATTGCTCGGCGCGAAGATGCACACGAATATTACGTCGACCACCATCCAGCCTTTTCGGCGTCCAGGAGCGAATCTGCAGCTGGCGACGTTTTCCTGATTCGAACCAACTCTGACGGGCGAACCTTTCGGCTGATGTCGGCGCCCGTCAAGAATCCCGATCGTTCGAATTGGAAAGAACTGATTCCCAATCGCCCGTCCGTGATGTTGTCAGCCGTCGAACCGTTTCGCTCGCACCTCGTCTTGTTCGAACGGGAAGGTGGGCTCCCCTATCTGCGTGTACTTTCTCTGCCAGGAGTTTCAGCGGACCTTCTCGCCAACTCATATCGCATCCCATTCAGCGAACCGGCTTACAACGCCGCCCCGGAAATGAATCCGGAGTTCGAACAAATGCATTTCCGCTACTCCTACGAATCCTTTGTCACGCCACGATCCGTGTTTGATTTCGATTTGCACTCCCGCCAAATCACGCTGCGCAAACAGCAACCGGTCCTCGGTGGCTACGATGCAAACCAGTACACCACAGAAAGACTTCACGCGGTCGCGTCGGACAGCACTCGCATCCCCATCTCCATCGTCTATCGCAAAGATACCCTTCGCGACGGCAAGGCTCCGTTGCTTCTCTATGGCTACGGCAGCTACGGAATTTCGATACCGATCAATTTCAGTTCGAACCGGCTAAGCCTCCTCGATCGCGGCGTGATTTTCGCCGTCGCGCACATCCGCGGAGGCGGCGAACTGGGCAAGCCGTGGCACGACGCTGGACGCATGCGCAACAAACTCAACACCTTCACGGACTTCATCGCCAGCGCCGAATATCTGATTTCCCAACGCTTCACGAATCCCCAAAAGCTCATCATCGAAGGCGGCAGCGCCGGGGGCCTGTTGATGGGCGCCACCGCCAACATGCGCCCTGACCTTTTCCTCGCCGTGATCAGTCACGTTCCGTTCGTTGACGTCCTGAACACCATGCTTGACGCTTCCCTACCGCTCACCATCGGTGAATACGAAGAGTGGGGCCGTCCGCAAATTGCCGAAGACTATTTCTACATGAAGGGTTATTGCCCATACACAAATCTCGAAGCCAAGCCCTACCCGGCGATGCTCGTAAAAACAGGACTGAACGACAGCCAAGTAATGTATTGGGAGCCTGCGAAGTACGTGGCAAAGCTGCGCGCCATAAAGACGGACTCGAACTCACTCCTGTTCAAGATCAACATGGGCGCGGGTCACGGCGGAGCTTCCGGTCGCTACGACTATTTGCGCGAGATTGCGCTCGACTACGCATTCCTTTTGCGGCAATCGGAATTCTCAACTAGTTGAAATCGTTCATGAGCGATCCGACCACACCTTTGATGCAGCAGTATCAGTCGATTAAAACACGCTACCCGCACGCGCTGCTGCTTTTCCGTTTGGGAGATTTTTACGAACTCTTCTACGAAGACGCGATCCTCGCCGCCAAAGAGCTGCAGATTACTCTCACTTCCCGCAATCGTGAAAAAGGTCAGCCCATCCCCATGTGCGGCGTTCCTTACCACGCTGCCGACAGCTACGTTGCCAGACTCATTCGTTCCGGTTTCAAAGTGGCCATCTGCGATCAGATGGAGCAGCCCGGTCCTGGGAAAAAGCTGGTACGTCGCGAAGTAGTCCGCGTAATCACGCCGGGAACCGCCACCGATGGCGCTTTACTCGAAGCCAAGGAAAACAATTTTCTCGCGGCGGTTTGTCAGGATGCGGCAGCGCAGACCATCGGCCTGGCCTTCGTCGATCTATCTACCGGGGAATTTCAATGTACGGAATTTTCTGGTGCCCGCAGCGAAGAAGACCTTCGCGACGAACTGCAACTTCTTCATCCGCGCGAAACGTTGCTTCCCCGCCCGGCCCAGCTTTTTGAAACCGCTAAAACTTCTCTTCTCGACGGAGCTGGTGGCGTCGAAAGCAGTATCGACGATTGGGCCTTTCAGCAAGACTATGCGCAGCGAATTTTGAGAGAACAATTCGGCGTCGCCGAACTGACCAGCTTCGGGCTCGACGGGCATCCCCACGCCCTGGCTGCGTCTGGCGCAATCGTCCACTATCTCCGCGAAAACGCTGCGAAAGGCGTCGAATCCGCCGCCGGACCTGGCAGCAGCGCGCCATCGACGCTCGAAGCCCTGCGTCACCTGGACCGCGTTCGCTACTACCAACAACACGACGCGCTGGTACTCGATCCCGTCTCCGTTCGCAATCTCGAACTTCTCACACCGATCTTCGCCGACGACTCCAGCAAAGGCGCGCCTACCACGCTAGTGTCCGTGCTGGACGTAACCGTGACCGGAATGGGCGCACGACTTCTTCGCTCCTGGATGCTTCGACCTCTGATCAACCGCGAAGCCATCGAAGCGCGGCTGGACTCCGTCGCACATTTCGTTCAACAGACCGTGGTGCGCGGCGAAATTCGCAAAGAACTGCGCGGTATTCAAGATCTCGAGCGGCTCACCAGCCGCATCACGCTCGGCCAGTCCGGCCCGCGCGAACTCGGTGCCCTGCGCAAATCGCTCGCGCAACTTCCCGTACTCCGCAACTTCGTAACGCCACCTCCGGTCGGCGGCAGTGTTTTGCTTCGCCGTCTCCACGGCGAAATTGACGAGCTTTCTGACGTTCGCGATATTCTCGAACGCGCCATCGCCGACGAGCCACCGGCCCTCGCTACCGATCCAGGAATGATTCGTTCCGGCTATCACGCCGAACTCGACGAACTGCGCGATCTCAGCCAGCACAGCAAACAAATCATCGCTGCCATGGAAGACCGCGAACGCAAACGAACCGGAATTGCTTCCCTGAAAATCCGCTTCAATCACGTTTTCGGTTACTACATCGAAATCTCCAAAGCCAATCTCCACGTCGCGCCGCGGGACTACGAACGCAAACAAACCCTCGTGAATGCCGAACGCTTCACTTCCCCTGAACTGAAAGAGTACGAGCGCAAAGTTCTCGCAGCCGATGAACGCATCCTCGAAATCGAGCGCCAGTTGTTTGTCGATATTCGCTCGGGCATCGCAGCCCAGGCCGCGCGGCTCCGGCGAACCGCTGCCGCAGTCGCCCAACTCGATGTCCTCGCCTGCCTTGCCAAGCTCGCAACCGACCGCGGTTACATCCGCCCGGAATTTACCGACTCCGGCGATTTGCTCCTAATCGCTGGGCGACATCCCGTAATTGAAGAGCTGCTCCGGCAAAAGGGAGAGCGCTTCGTCCCCAACGATTTGTGTTTCGAACAAAAACGCCAACAGCTTTTGCTCATCACGGGACCCAACATGGGCGGCAAGTCCACCTACTTGCGCCAGACCGCGTTGATTCTGCTGATGGCGCAAATTGGCTCATTCGTTCCCGCGCGCCAAGCAAAATTGCCCATCACCGATCGCATTTTCACTCGCATCGGTGCCAGTGATAATCTCGCCCGCGGCCGCTCCACTTTCCTGGTCGAAATGAGCGAAGTCGCCAGCATCCTCACCCACGCCACGCCCGCAAGCCTGGTACTTCTCGACGAAGTTGGCCGCGGCACCGCCACCTTCGACGGCCTCTCCATCGCTTGGGCCGTGGTCGAACATCTGCAAAAGCACACTCGTGCGCGCACCCTCTTCGCCACGCATTACCACGAACTCACCGAACTCGCCGATCTGTTGCCTTCCGTAAAAAATGTCCACGTCTCTGTTAAAGAAATGCCTAACGAAATTGTTTTTCTCCGTCACGTCGAACCTGGCAGCGCCAGCAAAAGCTACGGCATCGAAGTCGCCCGCCTCGCCGGCCTTCCCCGCAGCGTCATCGAACGCGCTCGCGAAGTCCTAAGAAAACACGAGCAGTCCGAACACGAACTCAGCGAGCGCCTTACTCCCGGCACCGCAAACTCTGCCAACGGTTCCTCGCTCATGAGCCAGGAAGTCCTCTTCACCCCCATCGACCGCGAAGTCCTCGAAAAACTTCGCTCCCTCGACCTCGACGACCTCAAGCCCATCGACGCCCTAAATCTCCTCGCCACTCTGAAAAAGCAAATCTCCTGACCGCCTTGGGAAGCAACTCGCCCTCCTAAAGACACACCCACATTCCGTCGCGCAGGCACAATCTCGCTCTCGCACCTCGCCCTTATCTCTTTCCCCTCGTCCTCGTCTTCTTCCCTGCATACTCTCTGTGCTCTGTGTTAAATATTTCTTTGTACCAATTCATGCCTTCCCCCGCAAAACTCGTCCTGGGAATGATGTCCGGCACGTCCGCCGACGGCATCGACATCGCGCTCGTAAAAATCTCCGGCGCTCCGCCAAATTTGAAAATCAAGCTAGTCGGTCACACCAAACAAAACTTCCCCGCCGCCGTGCGTAAAGAAATCCTCCGTGTCGCCGAACAAAACCCGCTCACTCCGAAAGAATTCAGCCAACTTCACGCCCGTCTGGGCAAAATCTACGCCGACGCCGCCCTGGCCACCTGCAAAAAACTAAAAATCTCCCCGCGCAAAATCGATCTCATCGGTAATCACGGCCAGACCATTTTTCACCAGGGTATCCCGAGCAGTTTTCTAGGCGCACCAACCGCTTCCACCCTGCAAATCGGCGACGGCTCGGTCATCGCCAATTTCACCGGCATCACCACCGTCTCCGATTTCCGCCCGGCCGACATCGCACTAGGCGGTCAGGGCGCTCCACTAGTTCCCTTCGCCGACTACGTTCTCTACCGCGACAAAAAACTCGGCCGCATCAGTCTAAACATCGGCGGCATCGCCAACATCACCGTCATTCCCGCCAACGCCAATCCCTCCGACGTCTTCGCTTTCGACACCGGCCCCGGCAATATGCTCATCGATGCCCTCGTCCAACACTTCAGCCACGGCCGGCAAATGTTCGACCGCGATGGCGAACTAGGTCTCAAAGGGAGTGGCGACAATCCGGTTGGCAAAAAATTGCTGGAGGATCCCTACATTCATCAACGTCCGCCAAAGTCCACAGGTAGAGAATACTTTGGCAAACAATACGTAAAACGCATTTTGACGATGGGAAAGCGCTATCGGGCAAAACCGAATGACCTGATCCGCGCGGCAACGGGATTTACGATTGCAAGCATACGAATCGGTATCGAGATGTTTGTTCTGCCGCGAGTCAAAATTGACGAACTCATTGTTTCTGGTGGCGGAGCAAGAAACCCTGTCATTTATTCTATTCTGTCCGATTCTTACGAAGACAACGGAATAAAGGTACGAAAATCGTCCGACTTCGGCATCCCCACCGACGCCAAGGAAGCACTCGCGTTCGCGATTCTCGCGTACGAAACATTTCATCAACGTCCTTCCAACATCCCTTCCGGCACCGGCGCACGCGGCCCGGCCATCCTCGGAAAAATCTCCTATGCCCCGCCGCGATAATCATTCAATTGTTCCCTACCTCCAAGCCGTCATCCCCAGCGCAGCGAGGGATCTGTACTTGGTTGTTGCTTCGCTGCTACTTTGCCTTATCGCCGGCTGCTCTCATGCGGCAAATTTCGATCCGTCCTCCATCACCTTTCTCATCGAAGCCAATCCCGTCAATCTCGATCCGCGCTTCGCCACCGACGGCCAATCTCAGCGACTCGATGGCCTCATTTTCAGCGGATTGCTCAGGCGCGATGCGCAAATGAATTTGCACGGCGACCTCGCCGAATTCTGGGACACTCCCGATCCCCTCACCTACGTTTTCCATCTCAAGCCCGGCGTCCATTTCCACGACGGCCGTTTACTCACCTCCGTCGACGTAAAATCCACTTTCGATTTCATCCTCAATCCCGCGAATAAATCGCCGAAGCGCGGCGGCTTCCGCATGATCGACAAAATCGAAACGCCCGACCCGCAGACCGTGGTCTTTCATCTCAAAGAACCGTACGCATCATTTTTATGGAATCTGATTCCGTCTGCCGCCGGCATCGTTCCCGCAAATGCCGGCTCGGACTTTTCTCGTTTTCCCATCGGCTCCGGGCCCTTCAAATTTGTCAGCCAATCCCAAGACGACGAGTTGCGCCTAGTTCGCAACCCCGGCTATTTCGCCGGTGCGCCCACCATCGAAAATATTCGTTTCCGCATCGTTCCCGACGCCGTGGTCCGCGCTCTCGAACTGCGCAAAGGTTCCGCCGACCTCGAAATGAGTTCGCTCTCACCGGATCTAGTTCCAGCGCTAATCAAGCGTCCTTCACTCGCACTTTCCGAGCGCCCGGGCACCAACCTTGCCTATCTCGGCATAAATTTTGAAAACGCACTGCTCTCTCGTCGCGAGGTTCGGCAGGCGTTAGCCTTCGCCACTGACCGCGAATTGCTCGCAAGGTACTTGCTGCACGGCCAGGCGCGCGTGGCCAGCGGCGTTCTCCCGCCAAATCATTGGGCTTTTGAAGCGAAGGTCGCGCAATACACTCTGGACCAAGCGTGCGCTGAAAAACTTCTCGACGCGGCGGGCTACCCGCGCGGCAAAAACGGCATTCGATTCCACCTGACGCTCAAGACTTCCACCGAAGAGCGCGCTCGCCTCATCAGCGCCGCATTACAGGATCAGTGGCGTAAAGTAGGCGTCGATCTCGAACTCCGTCCTTTGGAATTAGCAACCTTGCTTTCCGACTCCATTCGCGGGAATTTCGAACTCACACTGCTGCAATGGGTTGGCGCCAATAACGACCCCGACTTTTTTGAATTTGCTTTTTCTAGCAAACGGTTTCCACCCGACGGCGCCAATCGCGGACATTTTCGCAACGCTCGCCTCGATCAATTAACCGAACAGATCCGCGCCGAGATGGACCACGAAAAAAGAAAAGCTCTTTGCAGTGAAGTGCAGAAAATCGTTGCGGACGAACTCCCCTATATTCCGTTGTGGTTTGCTGACGTAGTTAGCGTGCACCGCCGCGAGTTCGGCGATTTGCCGCTCTCTCCCACCGGCGATTACGACTTCCTCACTTCGCTCAATCCGCGAGCAACCATCGCTGAGTCAGCGTCAGCGCATCACTGAAGCGCTGCTTCAATCTTCTTCGCGACGATCGCGCCTTCCCGCAAGATCTTCCACGCATCACCGTGCAATTCCACAATCGTCGAAGGTGTCGCGGATTTCGTTTCTCCCGCATCCAGAATCAACTGCAGCCGGTCTCCCAGTTGCGTAAACACTTGCTCCGCGCATGTGCACGCCGGCGAACCGGAAAGATTTGCGCTGGTGCCAGTAATCGGGCCATCGAACTCTTCAATCAACCGGCCCACTACCTCACTTCGCGGCCAGCGCAACGCAATTCTTTTTGTATTTGCTGTAACTTTCAGGGGCAAACGGTGCGACGCGTCCACCACCAGCGTCAGCGCACCCGGCCAGAACTCTTCCGCCAGCCGCAGAAAATTTCGCGGCACTTCACGTGATAGCAGCATGGCCTGGTCCAGCGAATTCACTAGGATGGGCAACGCGCGCTCTTCTGTGCGGCCCTTCACCCGAAAAATTTCCTCGACCGCTGCAAGATTAAATGGATCCGCGGCGAGCCCGTAGACAGTATCCGTCGGAATCGCGACCACTTCGCCGTGCAACAGGTGCTCGGCGGCGTATCGCAAGACATCAGAGGAAGGCGACTGCGCGCTTATTCGCAGGATTTCCGCCGACAATTCGGGGGCCTCTCGCGGAGAGTTTCGGGAGCTGCAGCGCTCCGCGCTCGCTGCCATGCTGCGCGCGACGCTACCACAGCAATCAGCACCACGCAATAACTTCACTTCGCGATAAGCACCGCAGTAGCATTCGCCCGCGCCGCCCCGTTTTTGCTAACCTCACTCCTGCCGACTCGACACATGTCTTCCCGCTCCAATTCGCCTCGCTCAGCCGGAACTGCCACTTCTAGCAGCGTCATCACCAGTCGCGAAAATCGTTGGCTCAAGGAATTCCGCATCGCACTCCGTGGCGGCTTGCCAAGTGAAAACGGCACGGTCGGCGTCGAAGGCCCGCGCCTGGTCGAAGAAGCCTTGCGTTCCGCCTCGCCCATTCGCGCTGTTTTGTTCAGCGAATCCGGCGAACGCCACCACGCCCGCCTCGCGCCTTATCTCGATCGCCCGGAAGTCGCCATTCCCGTACTTCGCACCACCGATCGACTGTTTGAAGGCATCGCCGACACCGAACATCCCCAAGGCGTCGCTGCTCTGGTCACGCCACGTACTTTTTCATTCGATGAAATTTCCCGGCATCCGGGAACGGTGCGCCGCCCTTGATCGTGGTCCTCGCCGGGGTTCAGGATCCCGGCAACGTCGGCACGATTTTGCGAACCGCCGCCGCTTTCGGCGCGACCGCTGCCGTTACCTCGCCTTCTGGACAAAGCGGCACCGCCAGCCCCTTCTCGCCCAAAGCCCTTCGCGCCTCCGCAGGTGCCGCGCTGCATCTGCCGCTCCTTGCAGGCATGGCGCTGCCCATACTTCTCACGCAGTTCCGCGTCATCGAAATTCAAACCCTTGCCTCCAGCTCTCGCGAATCCTCGGATCCGGACCAGCCTTTGCTCGCTCCCTGGCTTGTCGATTGGCGTAAACCCGTAGCTCTGCTCATAGGCAACGAAGGCTCCGGCTTGCCTGAAGAAGTCGAACGTGCCGCCGACGCCCGCATCCGCATCCCCATGTCCACTTCCGTTGAATCCCTAAACGCCGCCGCTGCTGCCGCCGTCCTTTTCTACGAAGCCGCTCGCCAGCGCAACTCCGGCACCTAGGAATTCGCGAAGCACAGGAATTTCTTAAAGCAAGACGCGAAATCCCCCGTAGCCACTATCGCATGTTCATCCGCTACGGTACGTGTTGAAATTGACTTACCGCGCTGGCAAACCTAGAATCCACGTAACGCTCGCGTCACGCCCCATGATTGAGCAAACGATTTCGCATTACCGCATCACCGAGAAACTCGGTGCCGGCGGTATGGGCATCGTGTACAAGGCCACCGACACCAAACTCGAACGCATCGTCGCTCTCAAATTCCTGCCTGAAACCATCACGGTTAACGAGGAAGACAAGCGCGCGCTGCTTCGCGAAGCCCGAGCCGCTTCCGCGCTCGATCACCCCAATATCGGTGTCATTCACGGCCTCGAAGAGACCGAAGACGGACGGTCCTTCATCGTCATGCAGTTTTGTGACGGAGAAACCCTGGCGCATCGAATTTCGCGTGGGCCGGTTGCCTCTCCTGATGCGCTCGACATCATCATTCAGATTGCGAAAGGTCTCAGCGCCGCCCACGCGCACAGCATCGTCCATCGCGACATCAAGCCTTCCAACATCATCATTACCAAATCCAACGTCGTAAAGATCGTCGACTTTGGTTTGGCGCGCGTCATGGCCAGCATCAGCGCTACGCAAAGCGTTTCTGCCACCGGCACGCTTCCTTACATGGCCCCCGAACAAATTCTCGGCCATGCCGTTGATCAGCGTTCCGATATTTGGGCCTTGGGAATCATTGCCGTGCAGATGATTACCGGCAACCACCCGTTCGTTCGCCCCAGCACCGCCGCCATTTCCTTCGCCATTCTCAATCAGCCGCCCGGCCGCGATTGACGTTGCACCCGCGCTACTGCAACCCAGTCCTGTATCGCGCGCTTTCTAAAAAGCCGGAAAACCGCTATGCCAACATGGACCAGATGCTCAGCGAACTGGAATCTGCGCGCTACGAAATTCTCGCACATCCCACTCCCGCATCGGAGCCGACGCTCTCTCACGCCATTACTCCACGTGAGATGAAGCAATTCATTCAGAATGCCTCCACGCCCTCTTGGACCGCTGCCGGCTCCAGCGCACAACGCGATGGCTGGCATTGGCTGTCGCTCGGCTTCATCTTGGCGTGGCCGTCACATTCCTGATTCCTTCCGTTCGCGAACGCATCCTTGGCCTTGCTTACGCGAGCACCAAAAACACATCGCCGTGCTGCCCTTCACAAATTCCAGTGGCGATCCCGACTATCAATTCGTCGCCGAAGGCTTGATGGACTCGATGACCAACGACCTCTCCAACCTCCAAGCCGCGCAGCAATCACTCTGGGTCGTGCCTGCCAGCGTCGTCCGCAACCGCCACGTTTACGACCCGGCCTCGGCTTTTCGCGAAGTCGGCGCCACTATGGTCGTGCAAGGCAGCGTTTCCCGCAAAAATTCCGACGTCTCATCTGACCGTCCTCTTAATCGACTCCAAACATCTTCGCCAGATCGGCTCCGCACAATTTGAGGACCATTCAGGCGATCTCGCCGCAATTCAGAACCAAGCCGTCGTGAAGCTGGCCAGCATGATGAAAGTCAGCACCGACTCGCATTTCCAATCCTGCTTGGCAACCGTCGCCGCTGGCGGCTACGAGTCCTATCTAAAAGCCCTGGGCTACTTGCAGCGCTACGACAAACCCGGCAATCCCGTTCTCGCCATCGCCGAGCTCAATTCTGCGGTCGAGAAAAATCCTCGCTTCGCTCTCGGTTACGCCACTCTCGGGGAAGCTTATCGCCTGAAATTCCTGATGGACCATGATCCTTCCTCGATCAAGCCGGCCTTGCTGCCTGCCATAACCGCGACTCGAATTGGACGACCGGCTTCCATCTGCGCACGTAACGCTCGGTCTTCTGCATGCGGATCTCGGCAAGACACGATCTGGCACTCCGAGAATTTCAAAAAGTGCTAAGCCATCAATCCGCGCGACGCCGACGCCCTGATCGGCATTGCAGGAATTTACGAACAGATGGGCCGCGCTCACCGACGCGGAAGCAACGCTGAAGCAACGCCATCGCTTTCGTCCCGATTATTGGGACGGCTACCGCGCGCTCGCCGAGTTTTACGTTCGCCAAAAGCGCAGCCAGGACGCTATCGTCCAGTACCGCAAAATCATCGAACTCACTCCCGACAATCCCGAAGCCTACAGCGACCTCGGCGTGCAATACTGGCGTTGAAAGATTCGCGATCCGCTCGCTGCCGCCGAAGCCGCGTTTCAGAAATCCATTCAGCTCGCGCCCAACTATCAGGCCTACGCCAATCTCGGCTGGCTTTACATGGACCAAAAGCGCTACACAGATTCCGCCGCTGCGACCCAGAAGGCACTCGAACTCAACGACAAAGACTGGCGCGTCTGGTCCAATCTGCAACTTGCTTACGTTTGGCTTAAAGATGATGAAAAGTCCCGCGCGGCTCGCGCAAAAACGCTGGCTCTCCTCGAACAATATGTTTCGGCCAATCCGAAGGACGCTGCCGCGCAATCCATGCTCGGTATTCTTTATGCTGAAGACAAACTGAGAGACAAAGCCATCACCCACGCCAACTCTGCTTTGGCAATTGCGCCGCAAGACCCGGTGGTCCTCGCCGATATCGCCGAAGTTTACGAAGATCTCGGCGACCGTAAGCGTGCCATCCTCTTCGCTGGAAATAGTCTGCGTTACGGCTCCACCGATATCGATCTCCAGCAACGGCCTGCGTTGCAGTCGCTCCTGGCCGATCCGGCTTTCAGGCCCATCGACAAAAAATAAACTCGCAAAGGAGCACTACAGTGTCTATCGAAAAACCGTCTTCAGAACCACCAAACCACCTGGCCGAGTCCGCAACAATTACCATTTCAGAGAAGTTTATCGATCCGCCTGGCACGGTCGCGGTAACTCCCAATGGCGGCCGAATCTACTTCCAAAATGCGGAAGCCAAGGAATATCGCGTCCGCTTTTGGAATGCGAAACGCCACGAAAGCGAAGGCATCGACTTCGTCCTGCCGGCGAATGGTCTCCTGACAACGATCATCAAGGAAGGAGACGAGTTCCTGTTTAGCGTGCTTCAGGTCGGCGATGCATTGATTGCCAGTGGCAGGGGCGGCGGGCCAATCATTAATTGAATCGGTCCGATGGACCGTGCGGCACCATGTCTGCTTTCGTGGGTCGCATCGTCTCGTCGAGGAATGCTCAGGTAGCCACGATGTTGAACAAACCGAACGGATCGAAAATATTGCGCGCCGGCTCTTGGCTGGTTGCGGTGTCTGCGCTGGTTTCAACGCCAGTTCCGCTTGGGTGGAATGGTCGCGTTCTATCTAAGCGACCCAGCGAGCAGAACGCTGTGTCATCACCGCCGGCAGCCGCCAGAGCGAAAGTCAATGTCCCGCAAGACTGGATCACCCCCTCCGAGCCCACGCACATTGTTGGCCCCATCCAGTTTGTCGGCACGCAAGGGCTGGGCGTCTACCTGGTGACGACTTCGGCGGGCCACATCTTGATTGGCGGAGGCATGCCCGAGTCCGCACCGCTGATTGCATCTTCGATTAGTAAGCTGGGCTACAAGCCCGAGGACATCAAGTTCTTGCTGAGCAATCATGCTCATTTCGATCACGTGGGAACGTTAGCAGCCATGAAAAAGCTCAGCGGCGGAAAAGTGGCGGCGATGGCTCCAGACGTGACTCTACTGGCGTCCGGCGGAGCCACCGACTATTTGTTCGCGAACGACCCGACACTTCACTTTCCGGCCGTGAAAGTAGACCGAATCCTGAAGGACAGCGACACCATTGAACTGGGCGGCGTGAAAATTACGGCGCGGTCCACGCCCGGCCACACACCGGGCTGCGCGACGTATATGACGACGGTCGCGGAATCCGGCCACGAATATCGCGTGGTTTTTGCAGACTGCACTGGCATCAACGATGGAACGAGATTTGTGAAGAACCCATCGTATCCGGGAATCCTGGAAGACTACCGGCGAACTTTTGCTCTCCTCGAATCGCTGCAGCCGGACATCTTTTTGGCTTATCACAGCGGCGATTTTGATCTTGCGTCCAAACGCGATCGCGCAGCCACCCAGGGAGTGCAGGCATTCGTCGACCCCGATGGCTACCGAAAATTCGTCGTCGCGCGAAAAGCAAAATTCGAAGACTTGGTCGCAAAAGAGTGATCAAGAGAAGCATCGGAGACTGACAAGTCGCCGAAGGCCATATGAACAAAATCAAAGGAGCATGCCCATGAGCAAGAAATCCCCGGTCAGCGAAGGCAGCCTGCCGAAGTCGCGGGTAATTGAGATAATTGATGGAAATCCGGTGCCTCCGGATAGGGTCGAAGTCTCTCCCGACGGTGGCCGCATCTACTTCGAAAACCGCGACCCCGTCGAATATCGGTTACGCTTCGGAGACGACGAGGAAGTTCGCGATTCTAACATCGACGTCCTGCTTCCCGCGCATGGCTCCGTCATCGTCCCAATTAAACAAGACGACGAATTTCTATACGCCGTTATCCCAATAGATCAAACAAGGGTTACCGACCGGATGTTTCGCGGCCCCATCAGGAATTGAATCGCGTAATTGCTCGTCAAACTTCTCTATCGACGCAGATGGCATAACCATAGCTGGGTAAAGCCGCGTTTACTCGCCGGCGGTCGTATTTCCGGAAATTCGTCCGCGACTAGCAAAAAAATACCAAACTCTTCGCCACAAAAGAGGGTCTATAGTTCCTCTTTTCATAACCGGCATATTTTTCAAGCCCTGGCGATTGATTCCACCCCGTGCTGCAAGGGTCCGGGTTCCAGAAACGCACTAAAAGCTCTACACTGCTTCTTCCATGAGTCTCTTCCCCACTGGGCCGGACCCGAGCGAAACGGAAACGGCGGCGGCGCTGCAGCCGCTGGCCGAGCGCATGCGTCCGCGGACCCTCGATGAATTTATCGGCCAGGAAAAATTATTGGGACCCGGCAAGCCGCTGCGTGTGCAAATCGAATCCGACAATTTGGGGTCGATGCTTTTTTGGGGGCCCCCGGGCTGCGGAAAAACGACACTCGCGCGATTGATCGCGCGGCTGACCAAATCGGAATTTATTTCGTTCAGCGCTGTGCTATCCGGTATCAAAGAAATTAAGGAAGTGATGGCGGCCTCTGAATTCAAGTCCAAATCTGGCCGCCGCACCATTGTATTCGTTGACGAAGTTCACCGCTTCAACAAAGCGCAGCAAGACGCGTTTTTGCCATACGTGGAAGCGGGACACATCATTTTTATCGGCGCCACCACCGAGAATCCTTCCTTTGAAGTAATTTCTCCGCTGCTGTCGCGTACCAAGGTGTACATCTTGGAAGCGCATACCGCTCCGCAACTGGTGGAATTGCTGCGGCGAGCGATTGCCGACAAGGAACGAGGACTGGGCGAAAAAGAGGTTCATGCATCCGACGAAGTTCTCTTCCGTATCGCTTCGTTTGCCAACGGCGACGCGCGTTCCGCTTACAACACCCTGGAGCTTTGCGCACGTGGCGCGCAGCCGGCCGCTGACAACGCCATCTATCTGACGTCCGAACTATTGGAAGACGTCTTGCAAAAGAAAGTTCTGCGCTACGACAAATCCGGTGAAGAACATTTCAATCTGATTTCCGCGCTGCACAAGTCCGTGCGCAATTCCGATCCCGACGCAGCGCTGTACTGGCTGGTGCGGATGCTTGAATCCGGCGAAGACCCGCTGTACCTAGCGCGCAGATTGGTGCGCATGGCCAGCGAAGACATTGGCCTGGCCGAGCCTGGAGCGCTCGCAGTCACTCTCGCGGCGAAGGAAGCTTTCGATTTTCTCGGCGCCCCCGAAGGAAACCTGGCGTTGGCACAGGCCGCCGTGTATCTCTCGCTCGCGCCGAAATCGAATGCCGTTTATGCGGCGTACGGCGCGGTGCAGGAAGACGTTCAGAAAACCGAAGCAGATCCAGTGCCGTTGCATTTGCGCAACGCACCGACGGGGTTGATGAAGAATGTCGGCTATGGCAAAGGCTACCAGTACGCGCACGGGCACGACGACAAAGTGACCAGCATGCAGTGCCTTCCCGATAATTTGCTAGGCCGCAACTGGTACAAGCCGACAGATCAAGGTTTTGAGGCGCGCTTGCGGTCGCGGCTGGAAGAAATTGGAAAGTTAAAGGCGCGAGCGGCCAGGAATGGGTGAGCACAACAGAAAAAGCAGCCCCCTCGGGTTGCCTGCGTTCGCTGGCTGGCTCGCGATGACAATCTTGTTGCTAGCCATCGCGTGTGCGGCCATCTCTAATCTTTCGCGAGCAGCGCAGATTTCAACGTCACGCCCGAAAATTACCGGGCTCGCGCACGTCCGGTTGTACTCGGCAAATCTCGATGCTTCGCGGGAGTTTTATCGCAAAATTCTTGGCCTTTCGAGCGGAACCGCCGGATGCCTGGGAATCACTCGCCCATGCTTTACCGTGAACGGACACCAGCAGATCGAGCTGGCGCAAATTCCGGGAGGCACGCCGGATAATTTGTTGGCGGAAGTTGCCTTTGCTACGACCGATGTTGCGCAGATGCGCGAATACTTAACCGCGCACGGCGTTTCCGCAAAACCGATTACCAAAAACGGCAACGGCGCGCTGCATTTTGAACTGCTCGATCCGGAGGGCCACCCGATTTCTTTTGTGCAGTCCTCTGATCGATTCTTTTCCCCAAGCGGCGATCAGATCAGCACGCGGCTGTTTCATGCCGGATTTATCGTGAAGGACAGCGCGGCGCTGGACAAATTTTATATCGAGCTGCTTGGCTTCCGCATGTACTGGCGCGGCGGTTTCAAGGACGGCGACGTGGATTGGCAAGAATTGCAGGTGCCAGACGGCAGCGATTGGATCGAGTACATGCTGAACATTCCCGCGAACGCCGACCACGCGGAGCGCGGCGTGCAGAATCATTTTTCGCTGAGTTCTCCTGGGATTAAATCCACGTTCGAACGGCTGCGCGTGCATGGTTTGAAACCATCGGACGACAAACCGGAAATTGGCCGCGACGGAAAATGGTCGTTCGACATTTACGATCCCGACGCCACGCGAGTGGAATTCATGGAATTCAAACCGGCGCAGGCGCCGTGTTGTAATTCCTACGAAGCGGAGCATCCGAAACCATAGGTCTTGCGTGCTGAAAAATGGGAGCAACCATAGTGATGCTTACACTCAAATCGAAAGCTACAAAATTCACCGTAGTCCTGTGTTTCGCGGTTCTTCTCGCTTCGCTCGCCGTTTCACGCTCGGCGAATTCCGTTCAGCCGCAAGCGTTGTCCCGCCCCAAAATTTATTCGCTGGCTTTTGTCCAGTTGAGAGCGACGGATCTGGCTAGATCGAAAGATTTTTATGGCAAGTCGCTAGGCCTAAAGCCAGGAATGGACGACTGTAAAGGTGTTTCCGCGCCATGTTTCTCGGTGAATCCCTACCAGCGCGTGGAACTAGTGCCCAGGAGCTCTTCCGATCCGCGCTCGTTTCTGCAGAGCGTCGGCTTCAATATAAACGACGTTTCCCTCATGAGGGCATACCTCGCCTCCAAGGATATTGAATCAAGCGAAATCACTCGCAGTGCAAACGGCCTTCGCTTCATTCGCGTCGAAGACCCCGAGAAAAATAATATTATCTTCGCCGAGCTGTCCGGCTCCGACTCTCAGGTGAACGGGCTTCACCAGGTTAGCGACCGCATGATCCATTCTGGCTTTGTAGTTAGCGACCGCTCGGCGATGGATCATTTTTACAAGGACATTTTGGGCTTTCGGCCGTACTGGCATGGCGGGATGAAGGATGACGAGACAAGCTGGGTGAGCTTGCAGGTGCCGGATGGAACCGACTGGATCGAGTACATGCTGAACATCCCGGCGAACGCGGACCAGCATCTGTTAGGTGTAATGAATCATATCGCGTTGGGAGTGCCAGACATCCATGCGGCACAGAAACAGCTTCTAAGCAACGGAATGACATTGCAGGAAGAACCGAAAATGGGCCGCGACGGAAAGTGGCAGTTGAATCTTTACGATCCTGACCAGACGCGCGTGGAATTCATGGAGTTCACGCCAGTCGAAAAACCCTGCTGCTCCGAGTACACTGGACCACATCCGAAACCATGACGCCACCGTTGCCGCGCCAGAATAATTTCATCTCACGTACAGGACGTTTGCAGTCAAGAATTTCCGTCCTATCTTGTCTTTCTCTGTGCGTTCTGTGCCTCTGTGGCATGTTGTTCTTTGCTTCCACTGGGCGGGCGCAATCGCTTGACAAACCCACCACCAACATCGACGAAGACGTCACCGCGTTCGCATTCGCGCCCGATGGAAAAGTGGTTTACTCCGTGCGCCGCATGTTCAAAAACAAAAAGTACGACATGCAACGTGACGACATCTGGATCGACGATAACGGCAAGCGCAAACGGATCTTTCAGGGCGAACACTTCACGGTGCTGAAGCCGATTGCGCCGGTGGCGAAAGACGATTCCGACGATGTGGACGAAAAAGGCAAGAAAAAGAAAAGCAAAGAAGACAAAGACAAGCCAATCACGCCGCCGTTTACCTACATCATCGAAAGTTTCGATTTTTCGCCCAATGGCAAGATGGTTCTGGTGCAACTGCTGACCAGCACCATCAACGATGAATCGAATCACGCAACTGACGAGCGCATGACGCTGGTGCTCGATGAATCTGGCCGGGAAATCAAACTGAGCGGGGACAACGCGGTGATTCACGACTCGAAAGACGCGACCTGGCTCACGGACAACGCGACCATCGTCTATCTGACGGAAGTCATCAAGCCCAACGTTCTGTTTTCCTACAAGTACGCGAACGTCAAAACCGGTCCGGCCGGTCCGGCGTTTGAGGGCCGCACGTTCATCGCAACGGCGCCCGTTCCGCACAGCAATCTGGCGCTCGCCATCGAACGCGACAAAAATCTTTCCGGACCGCCGCGCCTGCAACGGTTAGAACTTCTCTCGCAGGACGACAAGGAGCTGGCCACGCTCGACGGTTACGAAACGGGTTTATCCGTTTCGCCATCGGGCAAACGCGTCGCATATTTTATCGACAAGGAAGTACTGGAAATTCGCGACACGGAAAAACCGGATCGCGTCGCTCGCGTGCGCATCGGACTTGGATCGATTCAATGGTCAGCGGATGAAACTTATCTAATGGTGAAGCGTTCGCCGGAACGCAAATCCGGCGATCTGGTCTGGGTACAACTTCCAGAACTGACCACGGTGAAAGGCGGCCACACCGACGCGGTACCGGTAACGCAGCCGGAACCGATGCCAATTTTGCACGGCCTTACTTTTCGGGATTTTGCGATTTCGCCGAATGGCAGCACGCTGGGGGTCATCCCGCCGGGAAAGCGCAACCTGCTGCTCTTTCCGCTCCCGCCCCACTGACCTTGGTCGCGATTGCTGCGCAGCAACCAAGGAAGAAAATCTACGCGTCAGCAGTTCCGATTGACGCAAATCCCGCCGCGGCTTCGTCAACCGTCTTGTAACTCGGAATTAGTTTGTCGAGCTTTGTCAGTTTCAGGCTGTAGTCGATCATCGGCTGCGCGGAAGCGATGCACATTCCGCCGCCAGCTTTTTTCAGCTTGGTCAGGCAGCGAACGACCGCGCCGATGGCGGCGCTGTCCAAGTGTGTCACTCCAGCCATATCGAAAATTACGCGCGTTTCACGCGCGCCGATCAAATCATCGACTTGACGCTCAAGACGCACGCATTCCGGCCCACAGTGAATGCTGCCTTTGATTTCAAGTGCGCTCATGCCCGGCTGAATCTTCCGCGTTGAAAATTGCAGAATCATGAATTGGCTCCATCGCTTTCTTCGCAGGGAAATTGCCGGATCAAGCGGACGCAGTCGCCCAACGCGGAAAAAAGTGTGTTGCCCCAGCCGCAGGGCACGAACGAGGCGGTTTTCTGATTCACGGGTTTGTCGGATTCAGCATAGAAGCGCACACGCTGCCCCGGCGGCGGAACGGCAAATTCTTTCACCGTGACCCGGAACTCGGCGTCGCCGGAGGGCTGGCGCTTCACGATGGAGAAATAGTGATACTGGGTCAGAAGCTCGTACGGCTCCGCTTGAATATAAATCCACTCGCTCATCCGTTTGTCCCTCGGGGAAAAGAATGGAAGGGATACTAGGTCAGCGATTGGAGCAAGTCAAACGGAGCGCATGTGCGGTTACTTTGCGGTTGCGAATCGTTTGAAGAAGCTGTCGGATTTCCAGGTCGGGCGCGCGTCCGCGTCGGCCACGCGAAGCGCGAGTTTTTCAAGAATGGTGTCAAATTGCGCGGCGGCCTCGGCATCAACCGGTTGAGAAAGATCATCCTTCACGCCGTGGTAGCGATCCTTGTACCAATCGTTGAATTGTTTTTCTTCCGGAGTTCCGGGCAGCCAGCCAAATTTAAAAGCCAGCGAAGGCACGCCGGTTTTGATGAAACTATATTGATCGCTGCGAATGAAGCGGACATGGTCGGGTTGCTTATCGGCCTGCACGGTGACGCCCGCTTCTTTGGCGACAGCGGTAACGTCGTCGCCGAGCGTAGATTCGCCCAAGCCCTGCACTTCCAGAAATTTCAGCGGAAAGAGCGGTAGATACATATCCATGTTCAGGTCGGCGATGATGGTTCCCTTCACTGTGGGATTGCTGGCGAACGCCTGCGAGCCGAGCAATCCTTTTTCTTCCGCAGTGACAGCCAGGAAAAGAATGGAACGCTTAGGCTTTATGCCGGATTCGGTCATGGCTTTTGCGACTTCGATAA
Organism: uncultured Acidobacteriota bacterium; assembly: GCA_963781385.1. GTDB lineage: Bacteria > Acidobacteriota > Terriglobia > Acidiferrales > UBA7541 > Acidiferrum. The sequence goes on from CAWAFN010000003.1 coordinate 1,458,816, forward strand.
CCGATGCGATTCCGGAGGCGTCATCCATAGCGCCGTTATAAATTTTGTCGCCGTCCACGGCTTCGCCGATACCGAGATGATCGAGATGCGCGCTGATGACGACGTATTCGTTCTTCAGCACCGGATCGCTGCCGGGCAGCAGGCCGGCAAGATTTTGCGAACGAGCCGTGGCGGATTTCACGCCGGTCTTAGCGCGAATCGTGATGGCCAAAGGGAAGTGCGGCAGCGGCTTGTCTTCGCGGAGCGACGTCATAATTTCCTGAAAGCTATGCCCGCTTCCCGCAAAACACTTCTCCGCATGAACTGGATTCAGCACCATCGCGAATTGCGGCGAATGCGCGCCGTTGGCCGCGCTCTTCAGTTCCATTTTTTGCGAAAACCGCGCGCCGGCCGAGCGGGACCACGGCACTTCCTGCGAATCGGGATTGGGAATCACCACCATCCCAATCGCTCCGACGGCCGCCAGATTCTTTCGCCGCTCTTCTCCTGATTGAAAATGGGCTTTCACCGAGGTCGGTACCGCTTTCGGCCCGCCGGTGATATACACCGCGATCTTTCCTTTCAGGTCGAGGCCCGCGAAGTCGTCCACTTTTGCTTCCGGAATATTCAATCCGTAACCGATAAAAACCGCTTGCGCATCGACCGTTCCGGATTTTGCCGTCGGCACGAGATAGCCTTCTTCGCCAAACTTAAACGGTTCGGCTTTTCCGTCGCGCACGATTTCGAGCGAAGATTTTTCTTCGTCGAGTTGCAACACGCTGAATTCAACCGGCTGGACGTATCCATTGACGCCGGCTGGTTGCAAGCCGGCTTTTTGAAACTGGTCGGTGACATAGGCTGCAGCTTTCGCGAAACCTTCCGTGCCGGTGCCGCGGCCTTCGAGCTTGTCGTCAGCGAGATATTGAATGTGCGCCCACCAGGCTTTCCCTTTTGCGTCCCAATCGTCAGCGGCGGTTGCGATACTACCTGCGAACAACGCGATTGCTACAAACGAGCAAGAGATGAGTTTCAATTTTTTCTCCGAAGGTCAAGAAAATTCAAAAGCACCGGTCTAAGACCAACCACTACGAAAGCAAAGGAGCAGCGAGCGCTAGGACGTCAAACTTTTTAGCAGCGCTACTTCCCGAATGGTTAACGGGCGAACTTTTCCCGGCGGCACATCGAGCTTCAACGGACCGAGTTGCACGCGCTTGATCTTTTCCACCAGAAAACCGACGTGCTGAAACATGCGGCGAATTTGCCGGTTGCGCCCTTCGATCAGCACCACTTCATACCATGGATTGGCCGCGTCTTCGAGCAGCCTGACTTTCGCCGGAGATGTTTTCACTCTTTGGCCGTCTTCGAGCGTAATCATGATGCCACGACGCAATTTTTCGACGGCGCGTTCATCGGGACGGCCGCTAATCTTAACGTGATAGGTTTTCGGAACGTGCGAGCCGGCTTTGGTCAGTTTTTGGGCGAGTTCGCCATCGTTGGTCATGAGCAGCAAGCCTTCGCTCGCGTAATCGAGGCGACCGACGGGATAGAGCCGCTCTTTACGATAAGAGACGAATTCCATGACGGTTGGGCGGCCTTCGGGATCGCTGACCGTCGTGACATAGCCTTTTGGCTTGTTGAGCATGAAGTAGAGAAGTTGTTCGGCGGACTTGAGTGGCTTTCCATCTACGCAGATTTCATCAACTTCGGGATCGGCCTTGGTTCCCTGCTCGGTGACGACTTTTCCGTTTAGCGTGACGCGGCCGGCGGCGATAAATTCTTCGGCCTTGCGTCGCGAAGCGACTCCCGCCGCCGCCATAATTTTTTGCAGTCGTTCCGCTGGCACGAAATCAAAACTCCTGGCAGGTTAATTCGGCCGGGCGCACCCGGCAAGCAATCGAGCTTCTAGCGGCCGCGCTCGTCTTTCGTATCTGAACGCTTCACCTGCCTGGCGTGAGCAGGTTTGGCGCGAAACTGTCTGGCCTGAGGATGCGCGGCGTGTGGCGGCTTTGCGCGTGCGTCCTTGATACCTTTCATCTCGTTGCGGAACAATTCCGCTTCTTTGTTGTTCAGCAAGCGGTACCGGCCGCGCGGAATTCCTTCGACGGTGAGCATGCCCATCGCAACGCGCTTCACTTTTTCCACTGGATGCCGTTCCTTAAAGAGAACCTTGCGCATTTCTTCTTTTTTCGAGCTGCGCATGCGCACTTCATACCAATAGTTCGCGGTCTTGCCGCGGGTGGCGTCAGGCTGGCGCAACGTTTGCATTTTCGCGCCGATTTCCTTGCCGAGGCGGTCGAGGTCGAGGCGGGTGAGCATGCCTTTGACTTTGACGTGATAAATCTGCTCGATGTTTCCCCAATTGCGCAGCATATCGGCAGCGTAATCGCCGTCGTTGGTCAGAAAAACCAGGCCCGACGCGGAATATTCCAGATTTCCGACCGGATAGACGCGCTCCGGAAATCCGCGCAGCAGATTGACGAGCGTTTTGCGGCCTTCGGGATCGGAAAGTGTTGAAACGATTTCCGGCGGCTTATTCATCAGCAGGTACACTTTGCGGTCCCGTTCTTCGATCTTCCGGCCGGAGACTTCGATTTTGTCGGTTGCGGAGTCGGCTTTGGAGCCGAGTTCGCGGACGACCTGGCCATTCACTTTCACCTGGCCGCTCGAGATGAGTTGCTCCGCACGGCGCCGCGAAGCAACACCCGCGCGCGCAATAATTTTTTGTAAGCGTTCTTGCATGGATGTCTATGGTAGCCGAAATCGCCGAATCGTGTTCGCAAAGCAACGATTTAGTGGGAGCCAGCTTGCCGAAGCGTTCTTCGGAAGAAGACCAATTTCGCTACGATTGCGGCGTAAATCGCCGCGTTTATGGTGCCGGCAAAAAACCAAATTGCAAAAACAAACAGACGTGCCGGTTTTGGCTGCCCCGAACATCAAAACCCAAATCGGAAGCGATAGAACCGACGCGGGGCACTAGGCAGCCCGGGGTTCAGGCGAACTGTTCGACGCAACCTGCAGCGCCACGATCCCAAGGGTGACAGCAAAACCAGAAAGCGCGGATCTACGTCGAATATGTGAAATCTCATCCATACCGAGGTCTATCGACCTTCCGCCAGTAGATTCTCTGACCTGCCGCGCGAAGCGCTGACTACTCACCGGCAGCTTTCGATTCAGCTTTCGGAGGTTCTTCGTCGAGTTGGCCGCTGGGCATGCCTTCGTTGGTGGCGACGACTTCTTCTTCGCGAAGAAATTCGGAATCGGACGGAGATAAGTCGGCTTCAGAAACTGATTCGGTTACAGACGAGGAATCGGAAGCAACGAGATTTTCGACGGTGTCGGCATTTGGCTGCGCAAGCATTTCTTCTTCAGTGCTGGGAGCGACGCCCATGTCGCTGCCGAGTGCTTCGCGGGCGAGTGCTTCGAATTCCTTAAGGCTCGGCAATTCCTGCAGATCGCTGAGGCCGAAGCGCATGAGAAATTCTTTCGAAGATTTGTAAAGAATTGGACGGCCCATGACTTCTTTGCGGCCGGCGGTGGTGATGAGGCGCTTATCGAGAAGCGTAGCCAGGACGCCAGAGCTGTTGACGCCGCGAATTTCGGAAATTTCGGGGCCGGTAACGGGTTGCTTGTAAGCGATAACGGCAAGCGTTTCTAGCGCGGGCATTGAAAGACGCAGCGGCGGGCGAAGGCTTTTGATGAAGCGGCGAACGACGTCGTGATGCTGCGGCTTGGTGTACATCTTGTAGCCGCCAGCGACGGCGCGAACTTCAATGCCGCGTTCTTCGACCGCGTAGCTCGCGACAAGTTCATCGAGCGAAGTTTGCACGGCGATTTTTTCTTCGCCGAGCGCCGCAGCGAGCTGATCGATGGTGGCGGGCTCATCGGCGGCGTAGATAATGGCTTCGAGGGCTGCTTTACGTTCTTCGTTGGTCATATGAGCATTTTACCGTTTAGAGCTCGCCGTTTACAGTTCAAAGCAAAAAGTTCGCCGAGACAATTCGCAGCGCAAAACTATTTGTATTCTTCGTCGATGAGGCGAATTTCGCCTTTTTCGTCGAAAACGGAATCGAAGGATTTGCCCTTGCGCAACAGGATTTCGCCGAACTGTTTGTCCTGCACTATGGCCACGGCTTGCAGCTTGACCATTTCGAGTACGGCGAGGAACGCGACGATCATGGCGTGGCGCGAAGGGCAAGCTTCGAAGAATTTGACGAGGTTGACGCTGGATTCATCGCTGGCAAGAATCTGGCCGCGAAGCTGCAGGATCATTTGCGCGACAGTGAAAGATTCGTGGCGGAGTTCGATGCGCGAGACTTCCTTGCGGCGCTCGAGGACCTGCTGAAAAACTTTGACGAGATCGACGAGCGAAACGACCAGTTCGCCTTCGGTGCCTTCGTCGTTGTAGAGCGATTTGTCGGGCTTGGACCAGACGTTTTCTTCGATTTGCTGGCGCTGGTAAAGGAGTTGCGCGGCGTTTTTGAATTTTTCGTGCTCGATCAGGCGCTGCACGAGTTCTTCGCGCGGATCGGAGTTTTGTTCTTCGGCGGATGCAAGCGGATCGGGCGGCAACAACATTTTCGATTTGATGTAGATGAGCGAAGCAGCCATGTAGATGAATTCGGAGGAGACGTCGACGTTGAGTTCTTCGAGCTTGTGGAGGTAGTCGAGATATTGCGAAGTGATTTTGGAGATTTGAATGTCGTGGATGTTCATCTCCTGCTTCTTGATGAGATCGAGAAGCAGGTCGAGGGGACCTTCGTACATCGGGATATTGATTTTGTAGGGAGAGGCCATTTTTTTAGTTGCCAGTTATCAGTCCTCAGTCATCAGTTTTCGGAAAAAGCACCGGTCTAACGACCGGCCACTGCGAAAATCGACGTCGAGAATCGTCACCGCAAAAACGACCGGCCCTACAAAAGCGAACCGATCAGTCGTGCGTGTCGTGGACCTCGTGCGAAAGCGTTTGAATCTCGGTGCGCTTTTTATGCCAGCCGAAGACGGCTTCGCGGACGCGCTCCATGGTAACTTTTGCGACGCCGCGCGCCTTTGTTGAGCCGGCGTCGATAACTTCGAGCACGCGCTGCGGATGCTTCTCGTACTCGACACGGCGCTCGCGAATTGGCGCGATCCACTGAATCAAACCGTCGGCCATTTTCGCTTTGCACTCGATACAGCCGATGCCCGCCGAGCGGCAACCTTCCGCCGCCCATTGGAGCGTCTCCGGCGTGGAGAAGAGTTTATGCCAATCGTACACCGGACACACGTCCGGATTTCCAGGGTCGGTGCGGCGCTTGCGCGCGGGGTCGGTAACCATGACTTTGGTTTTTTTGCGGATGTCATCGTCGGATTCGGAGAGAGTGATGGCGTTGCCGTAGGATTTGGACATTTTGCGGCCGTCTAGGCCTGGGATTTTCGGCGTTTTGGTGAGTAACACATCAGGCTCGACGAGAAACGACTCAGTTATTACGAATGTTCGCGCAGATCCGATCTTCTGCAGGAAATTCTCGTAACCAATTTCTTTTGCAAGGCTGCTTCCGAGAACGCTTATCCGCTCGAAAGCGGGAGCGTTTGGGCTCAGTCCTGAAAGTCCCAGAAGCGCCGCGGCGTTTTTGACATCCAAAACTGCCGACTCTAGACGTTTCTGATGATCGCGATGCTCGGGCTTTTCAATTGATCTGTCGATGCGAATCTTTCCCATATCAAAATTAAATTTGCGGACGATTTCGCGGCTCAGCTCGACGTGAGAAACCTGGTCTTCACCGACGGGGACGTAGAGCGGAGTTCCGGGTTCCGAGTACATCACGATGTCGGCGGTTTGGAGAGCGGGATAGCCTAGGAATCCGTAGGTGTGGAGGTCTTTGCTGGTGACGTTTTCAATTTGTTCTTTGTAGGTTGGGACTCGTTCGAGCCAACTGAGCGGCGTGACCATACCGAGGAGGAGGAAAAGTTCGGCGTGCTCTGGGATGAGCGACTGCTGAAATATTACGGAATTGGCGGGGTCGAGGCCGGACGCAAGATAGTCGGTGACGATTTCGATGGTGTTTTGCGCGACGGCGGAAGTGTCGGCATAATCGCTGGTGAGCGCGTGCCAATCGGCGACAAAATAGAAGCAATCGTAGGCGGGGTCGCCCTGGAGGCGGACCCAATTCTGGAGTGCGCCGAAGTAGTGGCCGATGTGGAGCTTCCCTGTCGGCCGCATGCCGCTGAGGACTCGGTTTTTCTTAGTGGTCAAAGTTTCCCTGTAAGAAGAGTTTTAAGTTGTCGCTAATAAGTTATAAGTTTTTTTGGGATTGCGCCAGTTGGCGCAGCCGAAAAGCAAAGAAAAGGAATACCACAGAGTTACGGAGACACTGAGGTTGGAGGGGAAAAAAGAGAGTATCGGAAATTGAGATTCCTATAACGTTGCGGTGCTCCGTTTACCATCCGTTTTAGCGCAGGGGGCGCAGGGTTCACGGAGAAGAGTGTTGCTCAGTTGATGGTGGCGCCGGTCGGGCAAGAAAAGTAGATTCCTCGCTTCGCTCGGAATGACAAGAAATAAATTACTTCAAGAGGTCGCGGGCGATGATCATGCGCTGTACTTCGCTGGTACCTTCGTAGATTGTGATGACGCGGGCGTCGCGGTACATGCGTTCGACATCGGTTTCTCGGGAGTAGCCTAGGCTGCCGTGGATTTGCACGGCTCTGTAGGCGACGCGATTGACCATTTCGCTAGCGTAGAGTTTTGCTTTCGATGCAGCGGAGCCCATGGGCTTGCCGGAATCCTCAAGGCATGCCGCGTGATAGACGAGGCCGCGGGCGGCTTCGAGTTCGGTCTGCATGTCCGCGATCATCCATTGAATCGCCTGAAAATCGGAGATGGTTTTACCGAAGGCGCGGCGCTGCTTGGCGTACTTGATGGACTCATCGAGCGCTCCTTGCGCGAGGCCGACGGCTTGGGCGGCGATGCCGATGCGGCCGCCATCGAGCGCGCTGAGTGCGATTTTGAGGCCTTGGCCTTCTTCGCCGAGGCGGTTTGCGACGGGAACTTCGCAATCGTTCAAGAGAATTTCGACGGAGGGCGATGAGCGCTGGCCCATTTTGTCTTCGTGACGGCCGACTTGGAAGCCTTTGAAGCTTGGCTCAACGAGGAAGGCGGTGATCGCGTTCTTACCTGCGACAGCGGAGCGGTCGACTCCGCCGGCTTCGGGATTAGTCTTGGCAAAGATAATGAAGAGGCCGGCGACGCTGCCGTTGGTGACCCAGGTTTTTGCACCGCTGAGTTTGTAGATTTCGCCGTCGCGTTTAGCGGTCGCTTGGATTCCCGCGGCGTCGGAGCCGGCGGCGGCTTCAGTGAGGCAAAAGGAGCCGAGAATTTCGCCGCTCGCTAGGCGCTTTAGATATTTCTGTTTTTGCGCGTCGCTGCCGAATTCGTAGAGCGGAATTTGTACGGCGGAGTTGGTGACGGAGAGCGCGGTGGACATCGCGGTGTAAACGCGAGCGACTTCTTCAATCATCAGGACGTAGGAAAGCGTGTCGAGGCCGGGACCGCCCCATTCTTCCGGCGTGAGCATGCCGCAGCAGCCCAGTTCAGCGATTTTTTTCAGCACGTCGAGCGGAAATTCTTCAGCGCGTTCGAGGTCTTTGACGACGGGACGAACTTCCGTGTCCATGAATTGGCGGACGGTGTCGCGAATGAGTTTCTGGTGGTCGGTGAAGGAGAAATCCATCGTGTAGTACGCGACAAAATGCTAGCACAAACCCGAGGCGATCTTACTCCTGCAGTTCGGCTCGCCGGCGTTCCGCGATTAGTTCGTCAGCCAACGACGATCCAGATTTAACGTGCTGACGGACCAGACTCTGCGCCCCCACTCGTAGTCGTTTGACATGAGCGACCCTTCGACGTCGGGGCGAGATTTCCTTCCGATCTTCATGACAGCGAACGCCAACACACGCAGCCCCGTCAGACGGACGTGCGCACAATATTGAGGAGCGCAGGCTTCTGAACGATGTCGAGACGCACCAAACATTTCGCACAGTGTCAACCGGAACTGGGTTTTTCATCGTCAAAACTTTTCGAGAGCGCGTTTATTTTCTTCGGCAAATCCAGGGAAGAGATCTTAGCCATCGAGTCTCTCCACGATGAAAAAGCACCTGAAACATTAGCGCCCGAGAACTGCGAGATCGAGGTGAATCCGTCATTCGCCAAAATAAAAGTAAAGACGGGAAGTTTCAGTTTTCGGGTCATAGCTTGAAGAGTTCGCGGAGGCGTTTGGTTTGCTGGCGGCTTACGGGGATTTCGGTCTGCTTTTTGTCGTTCATTTTTAGCATGTAGCTGGACTTGAACCAAGGCACGACTTCCTTGATGTGGTGAATGTTGACGAGAAAGGAGCGATGCGCGCGCCAGAAAGATTCCGAGGCGAGCGCGTCTTCGAGTTCATCGAGCGTGCGGTAATTTGAACTGCCTTCCATGTCGCGCGCGATGATGGAGATGAGACCGCCGTCGATGGTGGCGAAAATCATGTCTTCAGCATCCACGAGCAACAAGCGTTGCTGAGCATTGACTAGAACTTTTGAAGGAGCTGCCGCGGGCGCTTTGGCTGCGCCGTTCTGGACGGCTCCGAGTCGGCTGACGAGCTGTTCGAGCTTGTCGGTAGGCGAAATTTCCGATTCGATTTCGCGGCGCGCGCGTTGGATAGCTTTGGCGATACGCGCTTTGTCGAATGGCTTTAGTACGTAGTCCACAGCGTTGACGTCGAACGCCTGCACGGCGTAGTGATCGAATGCCGTGGCAAAGACCACATGCGGGACTTTCATCTTTCGCTCGACCAGTTTTTGCAAAACGCCGAAGCCGTCAAGGCCAGGCATCTGCACATCGAGAAAGACAAGATCCGGCGCGTGTTCTTTGATCAGCGAGACTGCTTCGAGACCATTCTTTCCCTGCGCGACCAGATGCACATCGGGAAAACCCTTGAGCAGAAACGCGAGTTCTTCGCGCGCGGGCTTTTCGTCGTCAACGATGAGGGTGTTAATCGGCATGGAGAATTTTCAAATCGAGCACCGAGCACCAGTATAGGCGCGGGCGGCGAATCGCCGCAATCGATAGCGGCTCGACCCCCGCGCCAACCGTGAAGCACGCATCTTGCATCCAGCGACACTCGCGAAAATCCATTATCATCGTTCGGGCGAACCAGAAAACAGAATTTGAACTGGAATTGGAGCAACCGTGGCAAAGGCACCGAAGCCGGCAATAAAAACCGTCGTCAAGCAGCCGAACAAAAAAGCCAAGATTTTGAAGAGCAAGGTGATTTATGAAGGCAAGGCTTTCGGGGTTCGCCGCGATGAATTGATTGAGCCGACAGGCGTGCGCACGGTGCGTGAAGTCGTCACCCATCCCGGCTCCGTGGTGGTGCTGCCAGTACTGCCCGATGGGCGGATCGTGCTGGTACGGCAGTATCGCCATGCGACTCGCCAATATTTGTGGGAGCTGGTCGCCGGACGGATGGAAAAGGGCGAAAATCCCAAAAACGGCGCGGCTCGCGAGCTGATTGAAGAAACGGGCTACCGTGCGAAGGAAATTTCCGTTTTCCTGGACGTGTTCCCCACCCCGGGGTTCCTCGAAGAACGGATGTACATCCTGCTCGCCGAAGGATTGACGCTCGGCAAGGCGCAGCCAGAAGAAGACGAGAAAATTGTCGTGGCCGCGTACACCCGCAGCGAACTGGAACAAATGATGCGCACGGGAAAACTGCGTGATTCGAAGACCATAGCGGGCCTTTTGTACTATTTCACTTTCCTACGAAAAGGCAGCAATAAGTAAGTGAATAACGTATTGAAACGATTTTAATCGGCCAAAATCGTATATTCGCGACGAAATCCTCAGGCCAGTTCTATTGACTGCCCGTCTCATTCTGGTACACTGCAAAAATTCCGGTCGTGTGCGTTTTGGGAGGTTTACCGCGCCAAACTTGCGCGGCTGGATACATTTGTACCATTCGTTTTAATTCAGGGAGGACGAACCAGGTGCAAGGTACGGTAAAGTGGTTCAACAATTCGAAAGGATACGGTTTTATCGGTCGCGACGATGGCCCGGACGTATTTGTCCACTACTCGGCGATTACCGGTGAAGGCTATCGTACACTGCAAGAAGGCGATGCAGTGGATTTCGAAATTGTACAGGGCCCGAAAGGGCCACAAGCATCAGAGGTCAAAAAAGCAGTCTAGGGACCCATGCAATCATGCGGCCGGCAGGGGACGCCCCCTTGCCGGCCTTTTTTATTTTAGGTTCGAGCTTCGCCGGGGTTCAATTCCGAAGCGCTTCTTGCCTATAATCTCCCATGGACAATCAGCAGATCGCACGCATCCTGCGCGAGACCGCGCAGCTCCTGGAAATTGACGGCGCCATCATCGGGCGCTACCGCACTTACGAAAAGGCCGCGGAATTGATCGCTGGAATGCCGGAATCCATCGAGCAGCTCGCGAAAGATCCCGCGAAGCTGAAAGAGCTTCCCGGCATCGGCGACCGCATGGTCGAGCACCTAAATGAAATTCTTGCTACCGGCGATTACGCGTTGCGCGCAAAGCTGCTCAAAAAATATCCCGCAACGATCCTGGATTTGCTGCTGCTGCAGTCGCTCGGCCCCAAGAAAGTAGCGTTCCTGTTTCGAAAATTCAAAGCCGCGACCGTTGCGGATGTCGAAAAGTTGGCGAAGGAGGGCAAGCTTCGCGATCTGGAAGGGTTCGGCGAAAAGAGCGAGCAAAACATTCTGAAGGCGGTGGAAGTTTTTGGCCGCTCGACTGGACGCTTTCTGATCAGCACCGCCGAACTTGCCGCTGCGCAGTTGCGGAGGCACATTGAGAAGGCGGGAAAGTCCGTCGAAAGCGTAACGCCCGCGGGATCGCTGCGCCGCGGAAAGGAAACGGTCGGCGACCTGGATTTACTGGTAACCATGGCCGATGCCTTCACTGCCCAGAAGCATGTAGATGCGCTTGCCGAACACATTCTGAAGTTTCCAGATATCGACCAGAAGCTGGCGCACGGCGAAAACAAGGTGAGCTTCACGCTGAAGAATTCTCTGCAGGTCGATGTGCGAATGCTCCAGAAGGAAAATTTCGGCGCTGCCCTGCTCTATTTCACCGGTTCGAAGGAACACAACGTGCGCCTTCGCGGCCGTGCCAACGAAATGGGCTACACGCTTAACGAATATCAGTTGGCCACGCTGAAGGCGGAGAAACATGTAGCCGGACGCACCGAAGAAGAAATCTACGCGAAGCTGAAGCTGGACTACGTGCCACCTGAACTTCGCGAGAATACCGGCGAAATCGAAGCCGCGGAAACTCACAAATTGCCGAAATTGATCGAGCGCTCGGACGTGCAAGGCGATTTGCAAATGCACACCACCGCGAGCGACGGCAAAAACTCCATCGAGGAAATGGCAGCGGCGGCAAAAGCGCTGGGACACACCTACATTGCGATTACTGATCATTCGAAGGCCGTAACCGTGGCGAACGGGCTGAACGAAGCACGTATGGCCGAGCACATCAAAAAATTGCGCGCCGCGGACAAGAAAAACCTGGGCATCCGCGTGTTCGTCGGTGCGGAAGTCGATATTCTGAAAGACGGATCGCTCGACTACTCTGACGAGATTCTGGCCCAACTCGACGTCGCCGTCTGCTCGGTGCATTCCTACATGAATCTCGATAGCGCGGCCATGACCGACAGGCTGCTCTCCGCCATAGAGAATCCCTATACACAGATCATCGCGCATCCCACGGGGCGTCTGCTGCTTCGCCGCGAGGCCTTCCCGTATGACATGGAGAAAGTGCTGGATGCCTGTGCAAAACACGGCGTGGCGATGGAGTGCAACTCTTACCCCGATCGACTTGACCTCAAGGACGTCCACCTGCGCATGTGTAAGGACCGCGGCGTTAAGGTCGTCATTTCCACCGACTCGCACGTCACCACCAATCTCGCGTTCATCACGTACGGAGTGCTGACCGCACGCCGAGGCTGGCTGACGAAGGCCGATGTCCTGAATACCCTTGCTCCGGAGCAATTTCTGAAGTCACTTCGCCCCAAACCTGGAGCCGCCAAGGCCAAGCCAGCCGGCAAAGGCCGCTAACCCCTTGTCCCCAATAGGCATTAACGGAACCTTTTTCGAGTACCTCTCGTAACTTCTTACAGCAGCAGGTATGAAACGCCAAACCGAGGCACACAAACGATGGACTCCCGTCCTTTCTCTATGAAAACATTGGGCCTTCTGGGTGGGTTGGCAGCTCTGGCGCTCGGGTCGGTTTCTCTCGGGGCAGGTACGGCCGGCGCTGAGGAGTGGACCAAGACCTACACCGTAAGCGGTACAGCGAAAGTCCACGTGGACACGAACGACGGGTCCGTCCGCATCACCACGGGCGATTCGAAGAACGTTGAATTTCGAGTGACCTACCAGGGCTATACCGTCAGTAAGGACCTGAACGTTACTTCGAATCAGAATGGCGATTCGGTCGAAGTCAGCGCGCGCATCCGCAACGGAATGAGCTGGGGTTGGAGCACGCACCGCTCGCTGCGGATTGAAGTCCACATGCCGCGCAACGCCGATCTAAACGTGGATACGGGCGATGGCTCCGTCGAAGCGGAAGCGATTGCCGGCAATCTGGACATTCACACGGGCGATGGCCACATCCGTGTCGAAGGCGCAAAAGGGCAAATTCGCCTACGTACCGGTGACGGCAGCATCGAAGGCCGAGACCTTGATGGCCGGCTGGAAGCCACATCTGGCGACGGCCACATCACGGTAGACGGGCGCTTCGACGCGCTGAACATCAAGACCGGCGACGGCAGCATCACCGCACATGCTAGTCACGGATCCAAGCTGGAAAACGGCTGGAGCGTTCACACGGGCGACGGAAGCGTGGAGATGACGCTGCCGGGCGACCTGCAAGCCAATATCGAGGCCAGTACCAATGACGGTCGAATCAGCTTGGGCATCCCGGTCACCGTTGAAGGGACGTTCAGTACGTCACAAATTCACGGCAAGATGAACGGCGGAGGCGCTCCGCTAACGATTCACACCGGCGACGGCTCGATCCATTTGAGCAAGACCTAAAGTTTTTGCGGGGAGTTGTACCAAGCAGGAACCGGGGCGTCGAGGCTCCGGACCATTACACCCAATAAAAAGGGGAGCCGACTTCGCTTGGCTCCCCTTTTGCTTTCGTTCCCGTTCGCCCGGCGATACTAGAACTTCCTTCCTATAACCGCAAAAAGTGTCTGCGAAAAAAATAGCCCGCACAAGGGAACGGATGGCGGCTTCTAGTGACGTTCGGCTCCCTTACTCCAGTTGTAACTTGTTGAAAACACTCGCGCCGCGTTTGGAATGAGACTTGCTCCCTTCTTTATCTTTGCTTTCGGGGGAGGCCTTCGTGATCGTGTACGCTCTGCTCTTCGGTGTTGCCACCATTGCCGTCGTTTCACTGATCAGTTCCATTTTTGAATCCGATCGCCGTCGGTTGTAACTAGAATTGGGCTTCGCCAATCCTTCGGATGAACTTCTGCTGATCCGGCGGCAACCAAAGTTTCTGCAACTCGTCCCTGGAAAAATCAGCTGGAAATTTGCAACCGCGCACCGCTCTGCGCGATACTACTAGTTTGTGTGTAGGCAAATTTTCGGAGCCATCGGCTTCGTCCGCAGTGAAATCGCTCTAATACAGGGGAGTTGAATGGAAAAGCCAGGAAAGATTGCGCCGGCAAAGGGAAAACTCGGAATTCTGCTGCCAGGCATGGGTGCAGTCGCCACAACGTTTATGGCGGGAGTGGAACTAGTCCGCAAGGGCAAGTCGCATCCGGTCGGCTCGCTCACACAGCTCGGTACCATTCGCCTCGGCAAGCGTACCGAAAACACGTCGCCGCCGATCAAAAAATTCGTGCCGCTGGCGGATCTGGACGATCTGGTGTTCGGTGGATGGGATATTTTCAAGGACAACGCGTACGAAGCCGCTTCCAATGCGGGCGTCTTGAGCAAAGAAGATCTTTTGAAGGTGAAGCCGTTCCTTTCAAAGATCAAGCCGATGAAGGCCGCGTTCGACAAGGAATACGTGAAGCGGCTCGACGGCACATACGTTAAGAAAGCGAAGAATAAGTACGAGCTGGCGTTGCAATTGAAAGACGACATCGCGAATTTCAGAAAGACTTCGCGCGCGACGCGACTGGTGACGTGCTGGTGCGGTTCGACGGAAGTTTTCATTAAGCCAGAAGAAGTGCACTCGACGCCGGAAAAATTTATTGAAGCGATGAAAAACAATCACCCGGCGATCGCGCCTTCCATGCTATACGCGTGGGCTTCGGTGACGAGCGGAGTTCCTTTCGCGAACGGAGCGCCGAATCTAACCGTGGATATTCCGGCAATCACCAAGCTTGCGCAGGAACATAACGTCGCGCTCTGCGGCAAAGATTTCAAGACGGGCCAGACGCTGATGAAGACGATTCTCGCGCCCGGATTTAAAGCGCGCATGCTCGGGCTCGAAGGCTGGTACTCGACAAATATTCTCGGTAATCGCGATGGCGAGGTGCTGGACGATCCCGGTTCGTTCAAGACCAAGGAAGAATCGAAGCTCGGCGCGCTTGAATATATTTTGCAGCCGCAGCTTTACCCTGAACTCTACGGGCACATTCACCACAAAGTCCGCATCAACTACTACCCACCACGCGGCGACAACAAAGAGGGCTGGGACAACATCGATATTTTTGGTTGGCTTGGCTACAAGATGCAGATCAAGGTGGACTTCCTCTGCCGCGATTCGATTCTTGCCGCGCCGATTGTTCTCGACCTGGTGCTGTTCCTCGATTTGGCGCAGCGCGCCGGATTCCGTGGAATTCAGGAATGGCTCAGCTTCTATTTCAAGTCGCCGATGACCAGCCCAGATCTTTATCCTGAACACGACTTGTTCATCCAATCGATGAAACTGAAGAACACGTTGCGTTGGATGATGGGCGAAGACCTGATCACGCACCTGGGGCAAGAATACTACGACTAGTTTTTTGTTTATCTTGGAAATAACAAAAGGGCACTCCGCGGAATTGCCAGGTGCCCTTTTTATTTTTTCCTCCCCTCTTTACTCCCGAATCGTGCTGCCGGTTTCCGTTCCTCGCTTGGTTACATCGTTACTTCTTTACGTGGTCTTTTGCGCTACGGCGTCGAGCGCTCTGACGGAGTAAACCAGCGCCGCTCCCGCATTCATCGCCACGGCGACTCCCAAAGCCTCGCTGATCTCTTCCCTGCTCGCTCCGGCCTTTAATGCCAGGTCCGCGTGAAAGGTAATGCAGCCGTCGCAGCGCGTCGTGACGGCTACCGCCAACGAAATCAGCTGGCGCGTCTTCTCACCAAGTAGCGTGTTGTGAGCGTTGGCGTTGGTCAGCGTCGTATAACCTCGCACCGTATCCGGCGAAAGCTTGGAAAGTTCGCCGACTCCTGCCGTCAACTCCTTCTTGTACTCATTCCAATCAAACATCATGTCTTGTTCTCCAGGTCTTAAAAGTCAGTCGCCTTCACTCCACATCGAGCGCACAGAGTGTACGCCGTCTCTGTGGTTGTCTGTGCCATTTTTTCCGCGTACGTCAATTTCGGCGGGAACGCGGCTTATGATATCGTTTGAAATTCGGCCACACGCGCCGAAGCTTGCAGTCGCACCTTGCAGCAGAAGCGCAGCGATTTCGCGCAACGCTTACTATCATCGGGGGTCGTGCAACATGAAGAGCACTTATAACGGTCTGACGGTTCCGACGGACGGAACGCCGATCGACTACAGCGGCGGCGAACTGCAGGTGCCGCACAACCCGATCATTCCATTCATCGAAGGAGACGGCACGGGCCGCGACATCTGGAAAGCTTCGCGGCGCGTTTTTGATGCTGCGGTCGAGCATGCGTACGGCGGCAAGCGCAAAGTTGCGTGGTACGAAGTTTTCGCCGGCGAAAAAGCGTTTAACACTTTCAAGGAATGGCTGCCGAACGACACGGTCGAAGCGATCAGAGATTTTCGGGTCGCAATCAAAGGTCCGCTTACTACTCCTGTCGGCGGCGGCATTCGTTCGCTGAACGTCGCGCTGCGCCAGATTCTTGATCTTTACTCCTGCGAACGGCCCGTTCGCTATTTCGAAGGTGTTCCCTCGCCCGTCAAGCATCCGGAAAAACTTGACGTTTTCATTTTTCGCGAAAATACGGAAGACGTGTACATCGGCATCGAGTGGAAGTCTGGGTCGCCCGAGGCGAAAAAACTTTTGGAATTTCTGAACAACGACATGTTGAAGGACGGCAAAAAACAGATTCGCTGGGATTCCGGCGTCGGCATCAAGCCCATTTCTCCGACCGGCACCAAGCGTCTGGTTCGCCGCGCCGTCAAGTACGCGCTCGCACACAAGCGCAAGTCCGTTACGCTCGTTCACAAGGGCAATATCCAGAAATTCACGGAAGGTGGATTCCGCGACTGGGGTTACGAGCTGGCGCAGCACGAATTCCGCGCGCAAACCGTGACTGAGCGTGAGAGCTGGATCATCGACAACCTCGACAAGAATCCCGCGCTCACCATTGAACAAAACGCGGCTGCTATTGAGCCGGGTCTCGATCAAGCGACTCTCGCGTTCAAGGAAGTCGTTTACGGCGAAGTGAAACACACGCTTGACTCGATCTACTCGACGCACGGCAAAGGTCAGTGGAAGCAAAAACTAATGATTAACGATCGCATTGCCGATTCAGTGTTTCCAGCAGGTTCTGATGCGGCCGGATGAATACAGCGTGCTCGCGACATCCAACTTAAACGGCGATTATCTTTCCGACGCGTGCGCCGCGCAGGTCGGCGGACTCGGCATGGCTCCCGGCTCCAACATCGGTGATGGTTTCGGGGTGTTTGAAGCGACGCACGGTACGGCGCCGAAGTACGCGGACAAGGACGTCATCAATCCCGGCTCGGTAATGCTGTCCGGCGCGATGATGTTCGAATTTCTTGGCTGGCACCAAGCGTCGAAGCTAATCGAGCAAGGCATTGCGCGCACCATTCAACAGAAAAAAGTCACCTACGATCTCGAACGGATGATGCCCGGCGCCACGAAGGTCAGCACCTCGGCATTCGCGACCGCGATCATCGACAACATGAAAGGCATGGCCGCAGCGGGTTAAGGGCTCGCTGAAAATTGTCCTTCCGAGCCTGCCTGCGAAGGCAGGTGCAACGAGGAATCTGCTGTTGCAGTTGAGCTTTGGATCATTTTGACATCGGAGATCTAACGAAAATGAGCAGAAAAAAAGTAACCGTCGTAGGCAGCGGGTTTGTCGGCTCGACCACCGCGCAGCGCATCGTGGACATGGAACTCGCCGATGTCGTCTTGACCGACATTCTGGACGGACCGCCCGCCGGCAAAGCGCTGGACATGGTTGAATCGGCGCCCGATCACCAAGACGGACGCCTTCGCCACAGGACTTTCCACGGCTTCTGGCGACTACTCCGGCACCGCCAATAGCGACATCGTGGTGATCACCGCCGGTTTTCCGCGCAAGCCCGGCATGAGCCGCGACGATCTTCTGAAAGCGAATTACGACGTGGTCAAAGCCGTCGTCGAACAGATCGTCAAGCACTCGCCCAACTGCATCATCATCGTCGTTACCAATCCGCTCGACGCGATGGCACAAGCCGCCTTCAAAGTCAGCGGATTCCCCAAGCAGCGCGTGCTCGGCATGGCCGGCGTGCTGGACTCCGCGCGCATGAGCGCGTTCGTCGCGATGGAATGTAAAGTCAGCGTCGAAAATGTGCATTCGTTCGTGCTCGGTGGCCACGGCGACGACATGGTTCCCCTGCCGCGCTATTCAAACGTCGCGGGCATTCCCCTTCCCGACCTGCTGCCGAAAGAACGAATCGATGCCATCGTCGAGCGCACGCGCAAAGGCGGCGCGGAAATCGTCAATCTACTCAAGACCGGCTCGGCGTATTACGCTCCATCCGCGGCGGCGGTTGAAATGGTCGAAGCCATTTTGAAAGACAAAAAGAAGATTCTGCCCTGCGCCGTGTATCTCGAAGGCGAATACGGGATCAAGGGATTGTTCGTTGGTGTGCCGGTGAAACTGGGTTCCAAGGGCGCGGAAGAAATCGTCGAAATCAAGCTCACGGCCGACGAAAACGCCGCACTGCAAAAATCATCTGCGTCGGTCCGAGAACTCGTCACCGTGCTCGGGCTGTAGTTCGCAAAGCCTTCATGTTTGGCGCCAAACCATTCTTCGCCTTGCAGCCGATCTAGGTCGGCATCAGAAATCTCGACGCGGCAATCGAGTGGTCGGCAATGTTTGGCATGGTTGCAAGAAGCGCGGAGGCGACGGTCAGTATTCGGGTATGATCGAAACGGGCGACGACTTCCGCGAACAATACTGGGCCGAAATTCGCTACTCACATGAGCACAAGCATAAAAAATCCATTCGCTGCACTGGCAAGTATTCAACTTGATTCGACAGTGCGCATTGTGATGGCGGCCACAGTCTCTGGCCCCGCATTACTGAATACATTCTTTTTACCCACGCGAGACAACAGCGCTTGTTCGCATCCCTAACCTCTACACAAGGAAAGAAACACGCGCTTCCAGTAAGCTCGTTTCAATCCAGGTCGGCTCGGTTGCCCTTGTCCCACTTCAGCTTTGGCTCGCGGTTTCTGCCGACCTCTGGCACCTAAATTAACGGAGGCTTCTCGCTTATGAATCGCAAAGCATTTTCAACGATTGCTCTCGCCGTGTTGTTGGCTGCGGTGTTTTCGGTCGCAACTTTTGCCGACGATTTCCTGTTCCTCGCGCCCGTCGTCGGCTCCAACCCCGGCATCACCATTGCCGGAGTTCCCAGCGGCGGCGCTCCCTGGACGGTTCGCCGCGGTAGCGCCATCCTCACCAACGAAGGCCGCCTGCGCGTGGACGTTCGCGGACTGATTCTGCCGAGCGTCGGTAACGCCGGCCCCATCACTCAAGTCGCGGCCAGCGTCGTTTGCTCGAACGCTGTTGCCGCTACCACCAAGGCCGTCAACCTCACCAACACGGGCAACGCCGACATCAACGCCAGGCTTGCTATTCCTTCTCCGTGCATCGGCGCCATTGTTCTAGTGCGCGTAGCCGGTGTTAACAATGCTCCGCTACCGGCACCAACGGCCTTCATCGCCGCCACTGGCCTCGCAAAGAACGCGCAGGACAACGACGATGACGACAATGACGCCAACGATGACCGCGGCAACGACGGCCCGAATCATCACTAAGCACAACGAAGTTTCGTAGTGGTAAGACGAAAAACAGGCCAGCGCTCCCTCAGTGCGTCTGGCCTGTTTTTTGATCTTCGGCGTCAACCGCCCGACAAAAATGCCAATGCCGAAGTCAGCTAGCCCGCGCTTCCCTTCTTCCACGCATGCCACTGGTAGGCGGTAAGTTCCCAAATCTCGCTCATCAGACGACCAGAAACGTAGTCCCGCTCCTGCATCGAAACGACGCGCATTCCAGTTCTCGCTGAAATCTTGCGCGACGCTTCGTTCGCGATCGCTTTCGGCGCACGCAGCACTTCGAATCCCAGAACGTCGAACCAATAGTCGGTTACTGCCACCACCGCTTCCGTTGTGAGTCCTTGCCGCTGCCACGGCAGTCCGATCCAGAAGCCGCGATTATCCTGATCACCCTTGCACAAACATACCGCGCCGATATGTTCTTCCACAGATTCCTTCAGTCGCAGCGTCCAGTGCCATTCGTTCCCTCGTGCGATTGCCGGCAACGCAACATCGCGATAGTAAGTAAGCGCTCCATCGGAAGGATAGGGCCACGGCACAGTCGCGTTCAGATATTTGACGATTTCCCAACGCGGAAATAACTCTTGCGTCCGCGCCTCATCCGCGAGCTGCAGTGGTCGCAGGATCAGCCTCTTGGTCTGCAACACGTCGCTCATCATCTAAATATAACAAGCGATCGTAATGTTGAACGGCACGAATGAAACCACAATGGACTGACGCGAACGCAGTGCCAGTTAGGATTAGTCCGGCAACCCCAGCTTGCGCATGAGCGCCTTGAATCGCGGATCGCCCCGGTATGGATCGAAGACCGGAAACCGGATAACCGCCATCAATTCCGAATCCTGCTCTGCGAGCGACCTTTCCAAATATTCCAAAGTTCTTTCGCGATTGCCCATGGCAGCATAAGTGACAGCAATGTTCGCCGGCGGACCAAACTTGGTGTTCTCTGAAAGCGCGCGAAGGTACCCCTGGAAGTCCGGACTGACCATAATTCCTTTGTCCTTGGCCAAATTCGTTTTCAGTAGCTCGCTTACCGCTTCTGGATAGCGCCCCAAGCCTACGTAAACCTGCGACAAGTAGAAATGCGCCGGGCTGAAATTCGGATCGCGTTCAATTGCTTTCTGAATCTGAGCGATCGCTTCTGAATCGCGATGCGCAATCAGCAACGTCAATCCGTAGTTCACGTTCATGATTCCTGAAAGCGGGTCCAGCGACAAAGCTTTTCGGAGTTCTTGTAGAGACTCTTCGATGCGATTCTGCGGCATCAGGAAAAGAAACGCATAGAAATAGTGCGCCGTAGCGTCGTTCGGATTCAGCTGTATCGCTCGCTGAAACTCCGCTTCCGCTTCGCTCCATTTGTACAAGCTGATAAGGGAGCACCCGCGCGCTGTCCGCGCTTCGGGTAGCGAACCGTCCAGCGCAACAGCCTTGCGCGAAGCTTCATCCGCGAGCGCGATCGCCTGCTTGGGCTGGATCACCACGCCGTAGCCGGTCGCGACGCTATAGGTGTCCGCCAGACCGGCGTACGCCATCGCATAGTTCGGATCCGCCACGATTGCGCGCTGGAAGAGATCGACGCTCTTCAACAATCCCTGCGGCGTGCGTCCGTACCACTGTTGCCGGCCTTCCAGATAGAGCCGGTACGCTTCGGGATTCGTTGTGCCCGCTCGGCCAATTCTTTGCTGATCTACACCCGTCACGTTTACCTGCAGCTTGCTCGAAACGTCTTTCGTGATGTCGCTCTGCACCTGCGTTATGTCCGCAAGTTTGCGTGAATAGTGCGAGCCCCAAAGTTCCGTTCCATCCGCCGTGTTCACCAAGTCGGCTTGTACGCCCAGTTCGTCACCGTGCTGCGTCACGCGGCCCATCAATACCGCGCCTACCTGCAGCGTCTGACCAATTTTCTGTGGATCGTCCTGATTTCCCTTGAAGCGAAATACCGTACTGCGCGCCATCACCTTGAAGTTCGGCAGTTGCGAGAGGGTTCCGATCAGACTCTCCGTCAAACCGTCGCTCAAATATTCGTTGTTCGCATCGCCGGTCGCGTTCACGAAAGGTAGCACTGCTATGGACGTTACCTTCGGTGTGCTCGCCTTTTCGCGTGTGAATAACCAGCCTGCCGCTCCGACGACGATAAGAAGTGCTGCAATCGCGCCCCCGACCAGATATTTTCTGGATGCGTTCGTCCCCACCACGTTGCTTGCGGATGCCGCAGCAGCGTCAGCACCAGAAGTGGCGGCAGACGATACGCTAGCCGCACCCGCCGCCGATGTACTCGCCGTTAAAACGGGAACGCTCGCTGAAGCCACGGCACTGCCAGACCGTCCCGAATCCAGATCCCTTTTCAGCCGCGTCAAATCCGTGCGAAGATCCGCCGCGCTTTGATAGCGCAGGTTGCGATCCTTTTCCATCGCCTTGTGAAGAATCGGCTCGATGCCCGATGGCAATTCCGGATTCAGCCGCAGCGGCGAAACCGGTGTCTCGTCCAGAATCGCTTTAAAAATCACCGCGGTGCTCTCGCCGCGAAACGCCAGCGTGCCCGTCGCCATCTCATAAAGCACTGCGCCAAATGAAAATAGGTCGCTCCGAGCATCCAATTCTTTTGCGCGCGCCTGTTCCGGCGACATATACGCCACCGTGCCCAGCGTCGAGCCCGGGCTGGTCAAATGCTCGGCGTCCACGGTCCGTGTCATGGTGTTGTCTGAGCCCGAAGAACTTTCCGCGCTCGCAACCTTTGCCAGCCCAAAATCCAAAATCTTCGCATGGCCCAGCGTCGTCACAAAAATATTCGCAGGCTTGATATCGCGGTGAACGATTCCCTTCACGTGCGCCGCCGCCAGCCCATCGGCAATTTCGATCCCCAGCGCGAGCAGCGTCTCCGTCTCCAGTGCCCGGCCGGCAATTTTCTGCTTCAGTGTCGCACCGTCCAGAAATTCCATGGCGATGAACGCGCGTCCGTTGTCTTCGCCGATGTCATAAATCGTGCAGATGTTGGGATGATTCAGGGCGGAGGCCGCTTTCGCTTCCCGGCGAAAACGTTCGAGGGCGTGCGCGTCTTTGGCCAGCGCATCCGGCAGGAATTTCAACGCTACGAATCGCTCCAGGCGCGTGTCCTGCGCCTTGTAGACGACACCCATCCCGCCGCCGCCGAGCCGTTCCACGATGCGGTAGTGCAGAATTGTTTCGTCAATCATTCGGATTGGTCATGTTAGGTGGAACGCCGCGCGCAAGTCAACGAACAGTATTCTTGCGATTAACGAACTGTTCGCGCACTCGACGTAAAATCACGAAGCGGCCGATTCGCCAAGGCCCACAAGCTTTCGAAACTCCGGATTGTCCCGCAAACATTCCAGATCGTAGTCCCTGGCCGCCCAGTTCAAATTTCCGTAACCCGCCGCAATCGCTTTCTTCAGCGTTTCCAGCGCTTCCGGCTTCCGACCCAGCGCTCCATAGGTGCACGCCGCGTTGTACAGCGTATTTCCGTCGTTCGGCCTCAGCGCCACTGCAGTCTGCAAGTGCCGGATGCTCTCTTCTGCTTCGCCACCATTCGCTAGATTTGTCGCCAGCAAAATGCGCGCCCGCACGTCTTCCGGTACCGTCTCCAATTGTTGCCGCAGGACTGCGGTCATCCGCTCCCGGAATCGATTCGACTCTTCTCTCGACGCGACACGATCAATACACAATCCAAATGGAATATATGTGTTGTAGTCGTCGCCGTTTGCTTCCAGCGCTTTCTCAGCCAGCGCCGCAGCTTCCGCGTACTTCCCTTGCGACAGCAGCGCCCGCCCCAGAATATTCCACGAACCATCGCAGTCCGGCTTCCGCTCAATCGCTCGCCGCGCCATCAATTCCGATTCGTCGAATTTGGTCTGTGCATAGAACAATCGAGCGCGCGCCACCATCACTTCCGGCAATTCCGGCGCCAGCGCCATGGCGCGGTCGCACGCATCGATTCCTCGAGTAATCCACGTCTGGTTCTGCTCGCGCAATTCGTAAATCATTCCGCATAGGTGCGCGATCCCCGCGTACGCCAGCGCAAAATTCCGATCCAGCTTGATCGCCTGTTCGAACATCTGCAGCGCGTAGTCCATGTTCTCGCGCCGCGTATAGCTGCGTCCGCGCAAGTAGAAATCGTATGCTTGCGTATTCTCCGTCGGCTTGATCCCGATGATTTTTTCTTCTTGCGGAGTCAGCGTAATTCGCAATGCCTGCGCGATACTGCGCGCAATTTCATCCTGAATCGCGAAAACGTCTTCAATCTGCCGGTCGTACCTCTCGGCCCACACCGAATGCCGCGTCGCAACTTCCACCAGTTGCGCCGTAATCCGCAGCCGGTTCCCCGATCTTCGAATTGTGCCTTCCAGCACGAACGTCGCGCTTAATTGCTGCCCCACTTGCGGTGCATTCGTCGGCTTGTCGCGGAACGCTAGCATCTCCGACCGCGGAAAAATCTGCAGTTGCGCAATCTTTGAAAGCTCGGTGATGATGTCTTCGGTCATTCCGTCGCGGAAATACTCATCCTCTTTTCCGCCGCCCTGGTTTTCGAAGTACAGCACCGCCACCGACTTCTTCGCCGCCACGCCGCTTGCCGATAGCACTTTTGCGGAGTCGCCTTTTTCCGAACCAGTCTTCCGATTCGAATCGAGATCCCGTTTCAGCCGTTTCAGATCCGCGCGCAGCTCCGCCGCCGTCTGGTAACGCAAATCCTTGTCCTTCTCCAGGGCCTTGCTGAAAATGTTGTCGATCGCCAGCGGCAATCTTGCATTTACCGCTGTTGCCGGCCGCGCTTCCGAATGCAAAATCCCTTCAAAAATCAAGGCCATCGTCGCGCCGGAAAACGGCACAATCCCCGTCGACATTTCGTACAGCACGACACCTAGCGAAAATAAATCCGACCGCAAGTCCAGTTCCGCTCCACGCGCCTGTTCCGGCGACATGTACATCACCGTGCCCATCGAACTTCCTGGACTCGTCAAAAATTCTTCGCCTTCCAAGCGCGTCTGCATCGCCGTTTCCGCGCCAACGCCGCCGCCTATTCCAATCGCAGTCCCCGCCGACGTTTCTCCCGCCGATTTTAACGACGCCGCCAGCTTCGCCAGCCCGAAATCCAGAATCTTTGCCGGTCCACGGTTCACCAGAAAAATATTTGCCGGCTTGATGTCACGATGAACGATCCCCTTCACATGCGCCGCTTCCAGTCCATCCGCAATCTGAATCGCCGTTTCCAGCAACTCCGACACGCCGATCGGCTTTTCTGCGATGCGGTGCTTCAACGTTTGCCCTTCCAGCAACTCCATCGCGATAAAAGGACGCCCTTCGAACTCGCCAATGTCATGAATCGTGCAGATATTCGGATGGTTCAGCGAAGACGCCGCGCGCGCTTCGCGCCGAAACCGTTCAATCGCCTGTGGATCGCCGGAAATATCGTCAGGAAGAAACTTCAGAGCAACGTTGCGCCCGAGCCGCGTGTCCTTCACCTTGTAAACGACGCCCATCCCGCCGCCGCCAAGCCTTTCAATCACGCTGTAATGGGAAATCGTCCGGCCAACAATCGCAGAATTATCGCTCATTGGCCGTGAAGTTTATCTCAGCCCGCCGCGCCAGGCAAATTCCGGGCTTTTTTCCGCATTCCAGCGGCTTTTGCGAGCCTAGTGCCGGTTTCTGCACAATCTCATGATAGATTTGGCTGGCTTTCAAAATCGCACACGCGGAATTGCGGAATCTTCGCGTTCGATCCGCTTGGACTACTCCTAGCGAAAAGCCGCGCTGACCAAATAATAGTGATGCCACTGGACCGTCGAGAATTTCTTATCCTTAGCGGAGGGAGCCTCGCCTCTGCTCACCTGCGGGCGATCGAGCTCGCCTGCGAGGCCGATAACGCGTGGAACGCGCAGTGGATCTGGTATCCCGGCCAGCTCGCTGCCTACCGACACCTGCGCCGCGTGCGCCTGGCGACGACGCGTTGCGCGTTCATTGGCTATCCAGCCAATTTCCGCCAGCCCATCACGCAAGCTTATTTCCGCAAGTCAGGCACCGCCAATCGCGATGTGGATTTGCGCTGGACCGGTCCCGTTGGCCGGATCCGCACTACCATTGGCGGCCGCGGCGGAGACATCACCACCCGCCATGGTGTGATGCGCACCGGCCAATCAGGAATCAAAGTTCAGATCGACTTTGCCGAAAGCCTTCCCTGCTTCTTGCTGCAAGGTGAAGGTTTTTCGACGGGCGCCGATTGGGAAGCGAGTCTGGACGGTGAACATTGGGTTCGCGCCGAAACGGGCGCAGGTGGAAATCCCGCTGGCCTTCCGGATGCCGAACGAGAAATCACCGTAGCGCTGCCGGTTTATCGCATTGTCGAACCGGCCGGAGAAGTTAAGACCAGTTACGCAATTACTTCTGAAAAAGATCTACTGCTCGATTTTTACGAAACCGAGCTCGGCGCTCTGAGATTCGACGCTCGCGGACAAGGGACACTTACGGTTCAGGTCGGCGAATCAATTCCGGAAGTTCGCGATCCGGACGTCCGCTATTTTGAGCAGTTCCCGCTCCCACCAATTTCGTTGAACGATCAGCCGCAAGGCATCGTTCTTCCGCAAAGAACGTTGCGATTTGTTCGATTCGAGACGTCCGGCCAAGCCGAACTGAAAAATGTTCGCTTCGACGCAAGCATGTGGCCGACGGGAGAAAAAGGCCGTTTCGAATCGAGCGACCCGGACCTCAACGCCATTTGGACCACGGCAGTCGCCACGCTCCGCTCCAACATGCATGATTTTTATCTTGATGGAATTCGCCGAGACGGGCTGCTCTGGCACGATGGTCCGCTAACGCTCGATGCCTACGAACGCGTTTTCTTTGATGCCGACCTCTCACGGCAAACTCTGATCGGAGAAACGCTCCCTGAACATCCGTCAATTCGAGACGTCGGCATCATCGATTCGCAAATGTACGATGTCATCGGATTTGAGCGCGAATATCTCGCCCGTGGGGACGCTGGCTTCTCACGAATGTTTCGCGATCGAATCGAAGACATTTTGCGCTTCTACGCATCCCTGCAGAATGAACAAGGCTTCGTGAACGCCGCGAATGTGGAACCATACGGATTTTTCCCCGATTGGTCGGCCACAGAACAATCCGGCCCCGACGGTCACGGCACACCCGCATACGGTCAGATGCTCCTGGCAGCCGCATTCTCTTCCGGGGCCCGTCTTGCTCGTGCCTGGGGTGACGCTCCTGCGGGCGCTCGCTACCAGGCGGCGGCCAAGAACTTGCAGAGCGCGATTCGCGGCTCTTTTCTGCGAGCATCCGACGGTTTGTACTCGAACGGTTTAGACCGGAACGGAAAACTGGATTCACGCACTACTTCCTTCGCGCAAGCGTTCGCAATCGCGTACGACATCGCCAAACCGAACGAATACCAAGCGCTCTTTCGATTTCTCGACAACGAATCAGCTCGCCCGGCGCACTACAGCTTGAGCCAAGTTGTGGAACTCACTGCGTACGCGAAGGCCGGTCGCACCCCTCAAGCCATCAAAAGGCTCAAATCGGCATGGCTTCCCATGCTTCGCGCCGGTTATCGTAGATTTTTCGAAGACATCGAGCCTGCGAAAGACGCAACCGCGCAACTCGGGATGTACGGCAGAAAATATGCCGCCAGTCTGTGTCACGCATGGGCGGGAGCCGCTCCAGTGATGGCAATGTCCCGCGGCGTTTTAGGCATTGAACCGCTGCAACCTGGATACAGCGAATGCATGATCGCGCCGCAACCTTGTGGACTCGATTGGGTCAAAGGATCGGTTCCGACCGACCGCGGGCCAATCGAGATCGAATGGCTTGGCGCACAAGGCCAGATCACGCTTCCAAGTGACGTGACCGCGCGTTTAACCGATGGCAGCCGGCCAAAAGGTCCCGGGCGCTTCTCGCTCGCAATTCCGCGCGAGTTTACGAGCGCTCCGAATTCTAAAGGTTATGAACCCCGCAATCGAAAAATGCTCCAGTGACAGCTGGAGCATTCTCGTTTTACGCAGAGCCATCTAGTACCGCAATCGAAACCAATACGACTCAGAAGAAGAAATCGAAGTCGAATCCGCCGGAATGTTCCTGCGGTTCAAGTTTCGACCCCGCAAGATCAGCGTCCGTGAATCCGAAAACGAAAAACTGATTAGGATTCGAATTCGCAACTCCGCCGAAATCCTGTTCGAAGTCGTTGTCATTTGCGATCCAGATCGTGTGCATCTTCTGGCCGTGCTTCAGGTTTACGTCCGGCCCCAGCGTGATGCCCTCGATCTTCGCAGGAATCTGATCGTTCGTGATTCCGTTCGCGTTCAGCACCTGCACCATGTCCAGGAACAACGTCTTCGGAACGCCGTGCGTCGCCGCTTCCGTGCCGGACATGTTGGAAATATCCACAGCATTCTTCAGGTCGATTTTGAAAAGCTGTTTGACCTTCGCTTTGCTGCCGTCGCCCAAGCCCTTGCCGTCGCGTTCATCCACCAGGAATTCGTGATCGTTCAGCGCGGTAATATCGCTGACGCCGCTTCCCGTCGTGAGCAAATATGCAAATTGATGAATCGTCCGGCCGGAGGGAATGTCGATCACCACCATTCGCAGCAAGTTCACCGCGGCGGCGCCCTCGTTCGCGTCCTGAATCAGTGCATTCTGCATGATTCCCACCAGCCGCCGTCCGTCCGGAGTAATCGCCAGTCCTTCCATTCCTTTGTTCGGCACGCGGCCGGACGAATTGCCGTTCTGTTCGCTGGTCGTGGTCGTGTTCGGCGTTTGAACGTAAAACTCGTCGGGTAGCGTAAACGTGCGCACCCGCTCGCCGTTCGCTCGCAGAAATTGATAGATGTACGGACCGTATTCGTCTGAAATGAACACCGTCTGCTCGTCGCGCGAAACACGGATGCTTTCCGGATCGAACCGTCCATCGAACGGAAATCCCGAATTCTGTTTCGGCGTGAAGTTGTCCGAGCGTCCTGTGAAAAAGTGGCGAAGCAGATTGTTTTCCTTCGGCGCGCCCGGCGGCACATCGAAATCTTTTCCGCTTCCGTACGCCAGCGGCAGCAGTGAGTGCAACAGGGTCGTGTCTTCAAGCCGGGGCGTGATCGTGAACGGCAATCCGGCGCCGTGGTTTTCCTTCAACTCCATCGTGATCGTGTGGAACCGGTTGATGTAGCCGACGGTATCGTCGATTCCCGGATTAAACGGAATCGCGTTCGGCCCGCGGTCCGGAACCGCTAGAAATGTATTGCCGGAAACCCACGTCATGCCCGAACCCAAGCCGCCAAGCAAATCGGCAGCCGCGCCATTTTCCAAAGTCTCGTGCAATCCGGAAAGGTCGTGATAAAAACCCGCGCGCGAAGTTGTCAGCGTGCCTTTGGCGATCAAAGACACTTGGGCGTTCGCGCCGGCCGCCAGAAAAAACATGCAAACCAGCCAGAGTTGGACTGCTCGTACTGCCTGATTCTTCATGATTCGGTATTTCCTCCCGTTTGATTGCAGAAATGCATGCACACCGCTGCCGTTCCGGAACGCCGAATCGAATGCGCGCGGCGACACACCGCTCGTCAAACTATTCGTTGTCTGTGAATGCGCGGTTAATCAGTGTTGAACTTTGCGTCAAGGCAGAAACTTTTACTTTTTGATGAAATCAAAATAGAAAGCGGACAACGACTCACATGGTCGCTCAGCATTGGGCGCAGAACCGGGTTAGGTTTGTTGAATTTGGCAAGTACGAGCGGTGCGTCGCGTTACCAAGCGGACGTATTTGTCACCCTAGCAGTCACGGTTGGCCGATTTGGAATGGCCCGAGCTCGCAAAGCAAACCGCAGATAAGGGATTCCTAGCGAAAGTGTTGTAAGGATGATGAGCGCCCACCCGAGCCCATCAATCGCAATAATGGAAACGTTCGCCACGGGCTGGACTACAGAATTCCTTAGCACTCTGAATGAAAGAACCAAGCTCGTATAAATGGAAATCGTCACAGATTGCTCGAAAGTCTTTCGCCAGTGATTCCGCAGGAAACCAATCATTAAGTCGAAAATTACTCGAATGGGCCAACCACGGTAAGAAGCAATGTCGCAGCGCGACTTAATTAATTTCACCCTGCCATCACCACGCCTTTGGATTCAGCCAGTTTTGTTCTTGCAATACCTTCCGCCCGAGCAATTCACTTTGTGCCGGGACTGAATCCTTGGGATTCTGCGGATCATAGCGGACTACAACTTGCTCCTGCGATATCTCTGTCGCCGCTGCCGTGGAGCCACTCCTATCCTCGCCGGTGATGACTGCAAACCAGCCGGTGTAACTTACTCCTCGCACGCTGTATTCATACGAAACCACGCACTGGCCGATTCGCGCCGAAGATTTACTCGAACCACCTGCGGGCGTTGCGCGACCAGGCGACACGTGCGTGACGATTGCAGTTGTGGTTGGCCAGCTAGGAAGCGCTCGAAATCTAAGCGCAAGCCGCAGGTGAGGAATCCCGAACAGCAGCATCGCAAAAAGAATCAAAGTCCAGACGGGTGCCTCGATTCCCAGAAAAGTAATGTTTGCCAGAGGCTCGAGAAAGTCAGACGTCGTCGGCGAATTGAACGGAAGAATTGAGCTTGCGCATATGGTATTCGTCACAGCTTTATTCTAAACGATTACCGAAAAACGCGGTCTAGGATCAAAGGGTATAGATGCTCAAAATGAAAGAAGGGCGCAACCTACTCGCTCCGACCAGCCGAATGCAATGCCCACGCGCGCCCGGATCGCCGCACTTCTGGGCAGCGACGCTGATGTCAACCGTTTGACGCACGAAGCCCGTTCGAATCTCATGAAGAGTCGCACGCCGGAGATCTAAGGATGCGCACGACGCGGTTGGCGTGGCTGAGTTTTGGCTATTGCTTGTTACCGGCCCAAAGGTTAGCGCAGTGAAATTTATCAGTGGTGACGAGTCCTTGCGCCCATTCACTGCGGACTTGGCGACTGTGGAACTGCCCAATCCTTTTGCAGATGCCACCGACGCCAAACTCCTTCGCAGAGGCAAATTGACTTGTTCGAATTCTTCAAGCCCATGCACTCTCGTACTAATATTCGGGGGAAACGCTTCGCTCCGTTGACTGATACTCGAGCGCGGACCATTCGATACTTTCGAGCCGTTCTGCAAAATGATCCCGTTAGCTGCTGCTCGGATCGCCGGACGACTTGTTTGACAAATCTTTTGAGGCGGAATGTAATGCATCTAAATGAAGCGTCCGTTTACCGTCACATTCCTGGGCTGTCTATTCATCGTCGCCGGACTCGTCGGCCTGGTTTACCACCTGTCGGCCCGCCCTCTGGAGCAAGGCATCGTCCTCGTTTCCTTCGTTCGAATCCTGGCTATCGTCGGCGGAGTCTTCCTGCTCCTCGGCAAAGCCTGGGCACGCTGGCTGGTCGTCCTATGGCTCGCCTTTCACGTTATCGTCAGTGCGTTCCACTCTGCTTCTGAATCCACAGCTCACGCCGTCCTGCTAGTTGCCGTCACCTATTTCCTCTTCTCCGGAGCCGCCGCCAAATACTTCCGCCCCTTAGCCTAAAATCTTTTGTCGCGAGCGTCTCGAACCACCAAATTTCGATCGACGCGTCGTGAATGGCAGCCCGATCCCTGTTTCATCGTTTTGTTGCAAGCAGCGGGTTTTGTGTGCCAGAGCGGAGCAAGAAAACTTCTGGCGCTCGAAGGTACAGCTAACTTCTTTGAATTCAATACTTAGGCACTCTGGTTCTGTAAGTCCCGTGGAAATGATACGTACAAAAAAAGAGGAGGGGGGCACCCCTCCTCTTAGTTGATTCCAGTTGTGTCGTGATTTCGCTACTGCTACCAGTGGAAAACGTACTGAGCGGCAAACACTAGCGCCAACGTGAACGCGGCAATCACCACTTCCCCAATCGCGCCAACCGCGAACGGTTTGAGTCCTTGCTTTGAGAGAGCCTTGAAATTGGTGCGCAGGCCGACTCCGGCAAACGTCAGCAGAAACGCCCAACGCGACAAATTCGCCAGCGCGCCGATCTGCTCTTTGCTGAAAAACGCCGCCGTCGCCAGCACGGAAATCAGCAGAAAGCCCAGCACAAACTTCGGGAACTTCTTCCAGAGGAAAGCAGCCTTGTTGCCTACAGCCTGCGCCTGGCCCTTATTCGCCCAGTAGATCGCGTACGCCAGCACGACGAAACCGATCAGCGCGTTGCGCGTGGTCTTCGTCAGCACCGCAAGCTTTCCGGCGGCGTCGGAGTACAGCGCACCCGCCGCGGCGGCTTCCGCCGTATTGTCCACCGCTAAGCCGGACCACACGCCGTACGCGTGATCGCTCAGGTGCAACGCGTGCCCAATCAGAGGAAACGTGAAGAGCGAGAGCGCGCCAAGCGCAAGAATCGCCGCAATCGCGAAGGATGAGTCTTCGTCGTCGGCGTCAATTGCGCCTTGCGTCGCGATGATCGCGCTCACGCCGCAAACCGCCGACCCAACCGCGAGCAGCGACGTCAGCTTGGGCTTCAGTCCAAATGCTTTTCCGAGAAACGTCATGAACGCAATCGCACCCGCGATCTCGATTCCGACGAGCGCCAGGCTGGTGCCGCCCAGCTTCAAGACATCGCCAAGAAGAAACCGCGCGCCCAGCAAAACGATTCCAGCCTTCAGCCAGAACTCATACGTCGCGACGCCAGGCCTAAAAATCTCCGGCACACCAACCGTATTTGAAATCAACAAGCCGAGCAGAATCGCCCACAACACGTACTCGATATTTGGAAACGTCCAGTGATGCGCTTTCGCATATCCGCTAACATTTGCTTCCAGCAGTTTGCCGGCGTAACCCACCGCCGCCAGCAGCAGTACTCCCGGAATCACTTTCAGAAATTGCAGCGCCGGATTTACCGGTCGCACCTGTGGTATTACTACCGAACTCGCCATCCTTCACCTCTTCTCCGTCGTGTCGTTGCCTTTAATTCTGGTCCGCGTAGTGGCGAGGCTTCAGACCCGTGCCGTTGAATTGGATACTTTTAGTGGCTCAGATCTGTTCATCTGCAAAAAGCCGAGGCTCGCTCAAGTTCCAGACGACACTTTTTTTTCTGCTCGTCAGGTTCACCACGGGATGTGCTTGAACACGCCGGCGCGAACCAGCGCCGCCAGCACAAACGCCAGCAACACCGCCCACGCGTCAGTCGACCAGCCGCTCTTCGCTGCCGGCGCCGACGTTGTTACGGGCGCCGTCGCTTCCACTTGTTGACTCATTTCATTTCTCCTTTCGCTTTTGAATTCGGTGCAAAACACTCTAAGACTAAAAACACTTTCAATTTTTCCGCGACCCGCTCATGAACACATCGCGGCTGATGCCGGATGGAAAAACCCCCGGTAATAACCGCGAACTCCATTCGTCGATCGCACTCGCGCCAAGCTGCGACGCTACGCGACCGACAATCAGAATCGACGGGGCAGGCAACTGCGCTTCGTTGCCAAGTGCTGCGAGATTCGACCAGCGAATCTGCTGCTCCGCGCGTGTGGCGTGCGAAACCACGACGCAGGGCGTCTCGGCCGACAAACCGTTTTCGGTCAGCCGCGCGGCCACTTCGCCATAGTGCGTACCCGGCATGTAGATCGCAATCGTCGTCTCCGGAGTTACTGCCGCCCAGTTGATCCAGTTCTTTTCTTCGCCTCGCGAAAACGTGGTGAACAAGACTTGCGTCGCAACACGCCGGTCGGTGAGCGAAATTCCGGCGCCGGCAGCCGCTCCAATCGCCGCAGTAATGCCCGGAACAATTTCGAAATCAATTTGCGCAGTGCGCAGCGCGTCGATTTCTTCTCCGGCGCGGCCAAAAAGCAGCGGATCGCCACCCTTCAAGCGCACAACCATTTCGTGGCGGCCGGAGTAGTTCACCAGTAGGCGGTTGATTTCCTCTTGCGTCAGCAGCTTCTTCCCTGCTCGCTTGCCGACATCGACGATTTCCGCGTTAGGTGAAACGGTGGCGAGAATTTCGTAGCTCACCAGGGAGTCATGCAGCACGACGTCCGCGCTGGCCAGCAGCCGCGCCGCTTTCACCGTAAGCAGCTCTGGGTCACCCGGACCCGCTCCCACCAGATAGACTTTTCCGCTCACGCCACACCCTGCCGCGACGGTTCCTTCCGCGCTTCTTTCACAAACTGCTCGTACATCGGTTTGCTAGCCAGGTGATGCAGCATCTGCTTGGTGCTCCCCGTGCCGCCGTCCGCCACCCGCAAAAGTTCGCGCGCCGCCCCCAGCCACTCCAGCCACACTTCGTATTCCGGGCCGAACTGTTTTTCGAGTTCCTGCCGCAATCGCTGGGCCAGGGCCGGGCTCTTTCCGTTGGTCGAAATTGCAATCTGCAAGTCCCCGCGTTGCACAATCGAGCCGTAGTAGAAATGGCAATTTTCGATGTCGTCCACCGCGTTACAGAAAATTCCACGCGCTTCCGCTTCGCGAAACACCGCAGCGTTCACGCCGGGTGCGGAAGTCGCCGCAATCGCGAGTGTGGCCCCGTCCAGATCCCTCGCCTCAAACTTTCGCGGAATCCATTCGACTTCTCTACCGCGAATGGGTTCCACGAATGCGGGAACAACTTCGGGAGCGACGACGCGAATTCTTGCGCCGGCACGAAGCAGTCCATCGATTTTCCCCGCGGCAATTTCTCCTCCGCCGACAACGACAACCAATTTGCCTTCGAGTTTCACGAACATGGGAAACAGCGTCATCGGTTAGCCCTCCACCGCGGCCGGGGTTCTGCCCGCGGGCAAATCGCGTTCCACCGCAAGTACCGTTTCGCCCGCCAGAATCGTGCGAATCTGTTCATTGGAATTTCGCGCGAGAAATGCGCGCAGATTTTCATTGGCGTGACGCTCTTCCTGAAAATTCAAAAGCAAGCGTTCAATCGCATCGGGAACGTCGGTTGCGGCGCAGCGGTAGCCGACAGGCCGCGCAATGGAAGTAAATTGGCCAACGCTTCCTCCGACGCAGAAATAGTAGGCGTCGACCATTTTTCCGTTCGATTTTATTTTCTTGCCTTCGATGCCGATGTCGGCGATCCAATGCTGTCCGCAACTGTTCGGGCAGCCAGTGATGTGCAGCTTTATCTGTTCGGCAAATCCGGGGAGCCGGTCGTCGAGTTCAGTCGAGAGCCAGCGCGCGAACCCTTTTGTTTCAGTGAGTGCGAGTTTACAAAATTCGGAACCGGTGCAAGCCACGGTGCCGCGTGCAAAAGCAGGAACGTGCACCGGCAATCCGGCTTTACTGAGTTCGTTGGCGACGGTGATGGCGTGTTCTTCGCGAATATTCGCGAGCAACAAATTCTGCTGAACGGTGGCGCGCAAGCTGCCGTCGCCATACTGATCGGCGAGTTCGGCGGCACGGCGCAATTGCTCGGGAGTGATTCTTCCGCGCAGAACGGAAGCGCCTACGAAGGCAAGTCCGGGTTGTTTCTGGCGATGAATCCCGGTGTGGTCGCGGTGCAGGTCCGATGGAATTTCTTCGTGTCCGGCGGGATCAAGCGTGAATCCGATTACGCGATTCAGTTCAGCGAGAAAACTTTCCGCTGTCCAACCGTGCTTCAGGAAAAGATATTTTAGGCGAGCCTGGTCGCGGCTTTGGCGAAGAACTTCGCTGGCCCGGAAAATCTCCGCGACGCCGCGGGCGACTGCGACGATCTGATCCTCGGGAATAAAGGCGTCGAGTTTCACGGCGATGTGCGGTTCGGTCGAAAGCCCGCCGCCAATGCGGACGGAAAAACCGTTTTCGATAATTCCGTTGCGTTCGCGGCGCGAGGGAGTGAAGGCGACATCGTTGATTTCGGGATAGCTGCACCAGGTGTGGCAGCCAGTGACCGTCATCTTGAATTTGCGCGGGAGATTGTAAAATTCGCGATTGCCGCCGAGCGCGCGATCAACCGCAAGCGCAAAGGGCGAGGCGTCAAAATGTTCTCCGGCAGCGAGTCCGGCGACGGGGCAGCCGGTGACGTTACGGACGACGTCGCCGCACGCTCCGGTGGTGGTCAGTCCCACTGATTGCAGTTTTTCGATGAGATCGGGAATGGCTTCGATGGTGACCCAGTGGAGCTGAACGTTCTGGCGAACCGTGATGTCGGCGACGCCGCGACCATAGTCTTCGGAAAGTCCGGCGATGACGCGAACCTGATTGCTGGTCAAAATGCCGTTGGGGATACGAATACGGACCATGAAAAATTCAGTGGCGTTGCCCTCGCCATTTTTGCCACCGACGACGCCGACGCCGTCGCCCTGGGTGTAGATTCCCCAAGATCGGAAGTATGTGCCAAGCCACTCTGGCGGAACCGATCCGCGGCCATTCTTCGCGAATTCACGAATTTCATCGAGATGGTCCCAAGCGAGCTTTTCGCGCTTGAGGCGTTCGACTTTCTGAGCCTTTGTTTCTTTAACGTCCGACATTTCCCGTTGTCCTTCGGTTAAAACAAATTGGCCACAAAAACAAAAAACCCACGTGACCAGATTTTCTGGCACGTGGGCTTTGGAATTTCTTTGTTAGCGGCGGTTCTAGGTCCGCGGCAGCCTCAAGCCAGAAATGTATTGTTCGCGACAGGTACAGCAGTCGCAGCAACAACACACGGTCTGGCAGCACATTTTCATTACCTCAGAAGAGTACGTCGCCACCGAATTACTGTCAACTAACCATCGATTCGGAAATTCCGATGAGTTGCAGTAATTTTTTGGATGCAGCGATGCTGGTGCACGTTACAAACAAGGTTGCCCGCTTGTCGAAGCGCGAGTTTGGCTTCGAAACGCCGATCCTTCGCTGACCCTCCCTGCGGCAAGCAGGCTCGGGACGATAGTCTCAGAGGGACCCGTTCGGGACCACGGTAGGAAGGCTAATCGAGGTACATCCACTCCTTCCAGGAAGCGGAAAGGTTCCGCTTTGGCTGGCGACATATATATAGCCCGAGGCCGGACTCTTCGGGGAGGGCGTAAGGCGGACTGATGGTTTCAAAGGGCGTTACCAGGTTAAAAGCGCGCTCGAGACGATCTTTTGGAAAACCGATGACGATGACTACTTCTCCGGTGGCGCCTCGCGGTCCCCAGACGCCGTAGTGATTGTGACCGCTGATAGCTTTGGGCACTCCGTAATGTTTGCCTAGGTAATCGATGGCTCCGGCTTCGCCGTAGTTGTAGGCGAGGATGGCGGCATGGGATTTTTCCTCTGGCGACAGCGAATTGTACGCACGCGAAACTGCTTGTACCTGTTCGGGCCAGCCGAACATGTCGCCGAAGAGTTGCGGAAGCGAGTTGAGTGGAACGTTTTCGACTTTGACGGCTTGCACGTCGAAAAACGAATTGTATTTTACGGCGGCGGCAACCGGAAGAATGGGCATGGCGAGCGGAGCGGCGATAATCCCAGAAATGACGAGCGGCGCGATAACGGCGGGCTTTAGCCACGCGCCGGCGCGCGAAAATACTTTTTGTTCCCAGAAAACGGCACCAGCGGATAGCAACATGATGTAAGCGGGAGCGAGATAATAGATTTTTCCGTGAAGAAATATCATTTCCAATAGAACAACAAGATAAGCGATTCCAAGGACAGCGTATTTGCGTCCATGCTTGTCGAACAGGAAGAAATACAAACCTGAGAGCCAGATGGGAGCGGCGAGCGGATTCACGAGAAGAAATTGTTCGCTTATGAAGGAAAGGGGCGAGACGGTAGCGTACTTGGTGCCGATGACGGTGTGAAGCAGAGCGATGGTGGGATAACCGTTTTGAATTTCGTAAAGGAGATTGGGCAGAAAGATTAGAAATGCGATGAAAAGAGCGGCCCAGATTTCAATGCGCGCAAATTGTTTTCGAGCGGAAGTAAGCAAGAGGCCGACGGCAATGCCGGAACCAAAAAAGAGCATGGAATGCTTGTTGAGAATGCCGACTCCGGACACCAAGCCGAAAAGGAGCCACAGGCGCGGCCTGCCCCCATTTATGATTCTGAGGACGATTGCGGCGCAGGCCATCCAGAAAACGGGCTCGAAAGCGTTCATGGAGAGGAAGTTGTCGAAAGTCAGATAGATGGGCGCGAGCAGAACCAGAAGCGCGGCGAAGAATTGCGAGAATTTTGCGCCACGGATTTCGCGAGCGATCCAGCCTGCGAGCCAGACTTTTGGAGCGGCAGAAAGCGCGGGCAACAAACGCAGCGCGAAGAGTGAATCACCAAAGAGCGCGCGGGAGATCCAGGAGGCGAAGGCGACGAGCGGCGCGTGGTCCACGTAGCCCCAGGCGAGGTGTTCACCGCAGGCCGCATAGTAGAGTTCGTCGCGGAAATAGCCGTACTGGCGATTGAAAAGAAAATGGATGAATACGGCGAGCGCGGCCAGAATGTAAACGGAGCGCGCGAGCGGGTCGCGCGCTTCGACAGTTTCGTTTTCGTGGAGTTGCATCAAGCGAAGAGAGATTCCTCACTTCGTTCGGAATGACGGCTGGTTCAAGTATGCCGCTGGCGGGGAAAATGATACCGCTGCGAACTACTGCACCAGCGTTGCGGATTTGATGTAGTCGAGCTTGGGGAATCCCTTTTGCAGATAGGGAGTCCCGTGTTTTTCGATCTGGTCCTGATCGGGCCCGTTATCGCCATAGCCTTCGTACATCATTTCGACGACATTCATGCCATCGCCATCGACGATGCCGAACGGAGCGAATCCCTGCCCCGAATGATCGAGGCGCGCATTGTCTTTCAGATTGATAAAGACCTGGGTTCCGCGCGAATTCGGAGCACCGGTCTGCGCGAAAGTGATGGTGCCGCGCTTGTTGGATTGCACGACCGGATCGTCTTTCATTTTGACGTTGTTCCACGCCGAAGTGACCGCCGGATTGGCGCTGATGCCGAATTGGACGACGAATCCGGGAACGACGCGGAAGAAGGCAGCGCCATCATAAAAATGATGTTTCACGAGATTGTAGAATCGGTCGGCTTCGAGTGGAGCCCAAGCGCGCGTGACGGTAAGGGCGAAAGTTCCTCGAGTGGTATCGAATTTCACTTTGTAAGTGTCAGGCGCCTTTTCCGTGAGTTTAGAAGGTGAAGTAAGTTCCTTGACGTAATCGTGAGCGGCGGCTGCGCCGGTTTTGGCCGAAGCGGGCGGCTTCGCTTTCATCGCCATTGTGGTATCGGGTTCCGCAGGCTTGGGTTGAGCCTTCATCGCGAGGGCCGGATCATCGGCGGGTGCGGGTGCGCCGGCAGGGGGAGGAGTGGCAGCGGACTCAGCAGGCTTTTCGTCTTTCTTGCAGCCCGCGAAAAGAATTGCTGCTGCAAAAAATACCGCGGCAAAACGAATCGATTTCTTTTTCGTTGTCATTCCAATCTCCGCCTCTTCGATGTTCGAATTATTTCTGCGACTGCAATTCGCGGCTGACACGTTCGACGTCGGCCATGACCCGCAACGTATTTTCGCCCAGAATTTTCTTTACGTCACCTTCGGAATAACCTTTTTGCAGGAGTGCTTCGGTGATTTTGGGGAGCATGCTGGCGTCTTCCATTCCATAGGGCATGTTAGCACCGTCGAAATCGGAGCCGAGGCCGACGTGATCGATACCGGCAACCTTCACGGCGTGATCAATGTGCTCGATGATTTTGCTGTAGTCCACTTTCGGAAGTACACCTTTGGCGACATATTCGCGGGTGATGCGGTCGCCTTCGAGAAGCATGCAGCCTTCATTGGCCTCGGCGCCGCAACGAGCGGTAACTTCTTTTGAGATGGCTTCGTTGATTTTCGGATCGGCTTTTTCAGCGTTGCGAAATTCTTGGCTGAGAAAGCCGACGTGATAGTTGATCTGAATGACGCCGTTTTTCGCGGCGAGGTCTTTCATCATCTGGTCGGTCATATTGCGGGGAGCATCGCAGATGGCGCGGCAACTGGAGTGTGAAGCGAAGACCGGCGCTGTGCTTACTTCGAGCGCGTCGTAAAAGGTTTTGTCGCTGACGTGCGAGATGTCCACGATGACCCCGAGG
The DNA here is from genome assembly GCA_963781385.1 of uncultured Acidobacteriota bacterium. Classification (GTDB taxonomy): domain Bacteria; phylum Acidobacteriota; class Terriglobia; order Acidiferrales; family UBA7541; genus Acidiferrum. Next base: position 1,498,028 of record CAWAFN010000003.1, read on the forward strand.
CGGTTCATTTCGCGGACGACGTTTTTGCCGAAATCGGTGAGGCCGTTGTGGACAGCTTTGTCGGTGGACGAATCGGCCCATTCGTCGTTGCCGCTGTGGGTGAGCGTCATGTAACGCACGCCGAGTCCGGCGAATTTGCGGAGGACGGCCAAGTCACTGTTAATCATGTGGCCGCCTTCGACGCCCATGAGCGCCGCGATTTTGCCGTCCTTGCGGGTCTGGCGAATATCGGCGGCGGTGGTGGCGAGGACCAGGTCTTTGGGATGGGAATCGATCTGCCGGCGAACTGCGTCAATTTGTTCGAGGGCTTTTGCTACGGCAACCGGGCCAGTGACTTTGCTAGGCATCCAGATGGAGAAAAAAATAGCGCTCATGCCGCCTTCGCGCATGCGCGGGATGTCGATGCTGCCGGTGGTGTGGCGGACGCCGAGATCGAATTTGGGATCGAGAAGCAGTTGGGTGGTGTCGTCGTGCGTGTCCACGACGATGGAGGAGAAATGGAGATTTTTGGCTTTGTCGGAAACGCCGTCGCTTGCGAGAGTGGTTGCCACCAGGAGTCCTCCGATGCCAATGACCGAAAGAATAAGCAGATTCCTCGCTGCGCTACGCTCCGCTCGGAATGAAATCACTTTGCGATGGCGACGCCGAAACGGCAAGGTTGCGTGAGATCCTATTTTCATCGGGCGTTCAGCTCGCGGGCGACTTTTTCATTCTGCTCCATGACGCGGAGAATGTTGCCGCCGAGAATTTTGCGGATGTCGTCGTCGGAGTAGCCCTTGCGCATGAGGGCTTCGGTAATTTTCGGGAGCTTGGAAGCGTCTTCCATGCCTTCGGGCATGTTGGCACCGTCGAAATCTGAACCGAGGCCGACGTGATCGGCGCCCACCAGTTTCACGACGTGGTCGATGTGATCAATGATCTTTTCCCAGGTGACGTGCGGCAGCTTGCCTTCGGCGACGGCTTTCTTTTCCATCTCCAGCATTTTCTTGCCGACGCAGTCTTCATCGTCGCCGCATTCTTTCTTGAGGAAATCCAGTTGCGCCACGACTCCGCCAGAGACTTTATCGGCAGCGTCTTTGTAGGCCTGGTCGATGAAGCTTTTTTCGTAATTGATCTGGATGACGCCGCCTTTTGCTGCGAGGGCTTTGATCATGTCGTCGGACATATCGCGCGGATGATTGCAAATGGCGCGGCAGGAAGAGTGCGAGGCGATGAGCGGGGCCTTGCTGACTTCGAGAGCGTCGTAGAAAGTTTTGTCGGCGACGTGAGAAATGTCCACCACAATTCCCTGCTTGTTCATTTCGCGGACGATGTCCTTGCCAAAGTCGGTGAGACCGTTGTGCTGCGGCTTGTCCGTGGAAGAGTCAGACCATTCGGTCGCGTAGAAATGCGAGAGTGTCATGTAGCGGACGCCGAGATCGCCGAAGATGCGTACCATGCGGATGTCATTGCCGATCATGTGGCCGCCTTCGACGCCCATGAGCGCGGCAATTTTGCCGTCTTTGTGGGCTTGACGAATTTCGGCGGCGGTACGGCAGAAAGCCATGTCTTTGGAATTCCTGCGAACATTTTCGTGAACGGCGTCGATTTGATCGAGCGCTTTCTGAATGGCAGGCGGGCCCATGGTGCGGCCGTCAATCCAGATGGAAAAGAAAATGGAGTTCATGCCGCCTTCGCGCATGCGTGGGATGTCGATGCTGCCGTCGGAATTACGCTTGGCGATATCGAAGTCTTTGGAGAAAAAGCGCTGCGTCGTGTCATCGTGAGTGTCGAGCACGATGGTGGAAAAATGAAGTTTGCGCGCACGGTCGGCTATTTCGTCGCCGCTGGCCGGAGCGATGAGAGGCGAAGTTGCAAACGCGAAAACGAAAAGCGACAAGCAGACGCGGAAATAGCGCGGGTATCGATTCAAAAGATGCTCCTTGGGCTGAGCGGCGGCCCGGCGATGAATTGTTGAGGGGAGATTCTACCCTATCAGCCAGCCGAGCATGGCTTGTTTCCACGCAGCGCGATTTATTTCCGCCAGCGATTCAGTGAGAGGAATTTCTTTCGGACAAGCTTTGACGCAATTCTGCGCGTTGGCGCAATCCTGGATGCCACCGGGTTGCATCAGAGCGTTGATGCGTTCCTTGGCATGCATTTCGCCTGTGGGATGCATGTTGAAGAGGCGAACCTGGCTGACGATTGCGGCGCCGACGAATGCGCCCGGCTTGGTATCTGTGATTTGCGGACAGACTTCGAGACAACTGCCGCAGGAGATGCAGGTGGAGAGTTTGTAGGCCTTCTCCTGAGTTTCGGGAGCCATGCGCGGACCTTCGCCGAGATCGTAGGTACCGTCGATGGGAATCCAGGCTTTCACGCGTTTGAGACTTTCAAACATGAATTGACGGTCGACGGCGAGATCGCGAACGACAGGAAATTTGGAGAACGGTTCCAGGCGAATGGGCTGTTCGAGTTTTTCGACGAGCGCGGAACAGGCCATGCGGGCTTTACCGTTGATGAGCATGGCGCAGGAGCCGCAGACTTCTTCAAGGCAATTGGAATCGTAGGAGATGGGAGTGGTCTTTTTTCCGTCGCGTGTGACGGGATTTTCAGCGATATCGCGCAGGCAGATGATGACGTTCATGGCCGGCCGCCAAGCGAGAGCGAATTCTTCCCAGTAGGGAGAGCTTAGCGGGCTCGACTGGCGTTTTACTCTTACAATGACTTTTTTTTCAGCCATAAGTCCTCTGCGGACGAGAATCAAATCGTTCGCCGCGCCGGTAACTAGATCCCTGGTCGCGATGCCCGTCGGGATGACGCTGTTTTGCGCATCGTCACTTCGCGGCGTCATAACGACGAGGGCGCGGAGTGATTTGCGAAATGTCGACAGCTTCGTAGTGCAACTGAATTTCTCCGTTGACCCATTTGGCGCGAGTGGTCTTGAGCCAGTTGGCATCGTCCCGATCCGGGAAATCGGGTTTGTAATGAGCGCCACGCGATTCGTTGCGGGCGTGGGCGCCCATGGTGATGACGCGCGCAAGAATGAGCATGTTGCCGAGTTCGCGAGCAAAGTTCAGCGTTTGATTGGACCACTTGGTGCGGTCGCTGAGATTCACTTTGCGGAAGCGCTGCTCAAGTTCCTGCAATTGGCTGTAGGCGGTTTCGAGATTTTTGTTGATGCGAGTGACGGTGACATGCTCGGTCATGGTATCGCCGAGTTCGCGCCAGATGGCCATGATGTTTTCGGAACCGTCCTGCGAAATGAGCGCTTGATTCAGGGATTCCTGGCGCTGGCGTTCGCGATCGAAAATTGTGGAGGGGACGGAATCAGAGCCGTGTTCGAGATTGCGCGCGTACTTTGTGGCCGCTGGACCGGCCAGACCGCCGCCAAAAATGCAGGAGACGAGCGAGTTCGCGCCGAGGCGATTTGCGCCGTGGTATTGATATTCGCATTCGCCCGCGGCGTAGATGCCGGGGACGTTGGTGGCCTGGTCCTCGGCGTTCACCCACATGCCACCCATGGTGTAGTGCATGGCGGGAAAAACTTTCATGGGCTCGACGCGGGGATCGACGCCGAGGAATTTTTCGTAAATTTCAAGGATGCCCTCAAGTTTGCGGTCGAGCGTTTCGCGCGGGATGTGGCTGACGTCGAGGTACACGGCGGCTTGTCCGGCGAGGCCAAGTCTTTCCTGATAGACGATGCGATGAATGGCGCGGGTGGCGATGTCACGCGGAACGAGATTGCCGTATTTGGGATACCACTCTTCGAGAAAATAGAAGCGTTCGTTTTCGGGAATGCTTTTCGCGGGACGAGTATCGCCGGATTTTTTCGGAACCCAGACGCGGCCGCCTTCGCCGCGGGCGGATTCACTCATCAGGCGGAGTTTGTCTTCGCCGGGGATGGCCGTGGGGTGAACTTGAATGAATTCGCCGTTCGCGTAGTCAACACCTTGTTGGAAAAGAGCGGATTGTGCGGAGCCGGTGCAGACGACGGAGTTGGTGGATCGTCCGAAAATTGCGCCTATGCCGCCGGTGCAGAAAATGACGGCGTCGGCGGGAAATGTTTTTACTTCCATGGAGCGCAAATCCATGGCGCAGATGCCGCGGCAAATTCCGGAATCATCGAGGACCGCGGAAAGAAAAGTGAAACCTTCGTATTTTTTTACTTTGCCTTCGGATTCGTGGCGGCGAACTTGTTCGTCGAGCGCGTAGAGAAGTTGCTGGCCGGTGGTTGCTCCGGCGAACGCGGTACGGTGATAGAGCGTGCCGCCGAATCGGCGGTAATCGAGCAAACCTTCGGGCGTGCGGTTGAACATAACGCCCATACGATCGAGAAGATCGATAATACCGGGAGCAGCTTGACACATGCGATTGACGAGCGGCTGGTTGGCCAGGAAATCGCCGCCGTAAATAGTGTCGTCAAAATGCTTTGCGGTGGTGTCGCCTTCGCCTTTTTGATTTTTTGCGGCGTTGATGCCGCCCTGGGCACAGACCGAGTGCGAACGTTTTACGGGAACGATGGAGAATAGATCGACCGGGACGCCGGTTTCGGCGACGCGAATCGTGGCCATGAGACCTGCGAGGCCGCCACCGACGACGATAATTTTCGGATGCTTCATTGTTTGGTCACGTACCAGGCGAAAGGATGCCAGTTAAATCGGAAGCCGATCAAAATTAGAATTCCGACAAGACTGAACGTGAGGCCGACAAGAACTCCCAGCTGGCCCGCGGCGCGTTGCGCGCGGACAGTCGCGGCGAGTCCCCACTTGCAAAGAAAATTCCAGATACCCACGCCAAGATGGAAGGATGAGGCGAGAATTCCAATCACGAAAAAAGCGAAGTACCAGGGATTCAGCAAATCTTGCGTGACGGTAGTAGCAGTGGAACGGCCGTGAGTGAGCCACCGTTCGGTGTAAAGATGCCAGCCGATATAAACGAAAGCAATTAGGCCGGTGTAACGCTGCAGAGTGTAGAGCCAATTCTTGACCCAAGGATACTCAGAAACGTTCGATTTGCCGCTGAGCCAGATATATACGCCATAACCGCCGTGAAAGAGGATGGGAAGGATAATCGCGAAAAGTTCAACGAAAGGCCGGAACGGAATGGTCTGCAATTCGCGAGAAACTTCGTCGTATTTTATTGCGCTGACGAGAATCGCGCTGTTCGACCAGAAATGTTCGGCGAGAAACGCGCCAACTGGAACTAAACCGCTCAATGAATGAAGTTTTCTGAGGAGATAACTGCTGTCAGGCCGGGTTGTCGTTGCGGACATGCCCTCTCCGCTGCTGTTGATCTGCGCCGTTTGCTACTTTAACTTTGTGAGGAATAATTTTTAGCGGCAGCACAGCCAGTATAACAGTTGTCGTTAACGATGCAAAACGGACGCAATTTCGGGGCTGTCAACTTCTTTGAAACTTGTAAACAAATTTGAGCGTCAGAAACCGCTACCGTGCTGGTATGTTGAACTGCTGTCGGATTAGACCAATTTGTTCGCGCCAGGGCAAAACCTCATACCGTTTTCAGAAAACAAATGAGCAAGAATCTCGTCGCCGAACTTGAACTTCTCGCAGACGGCTTGAAATCGGAAACGCCGGGAACGGAGCACCTGTCGCTGACAACGCTCGGCGAGAGAATCGCGAAACACTTGCATGTGAAAACGGATGAAGTGGCGATTCTGGCGATCTCTGAGAAATGGCGGCATCTTTATTTTCTGGTGCCGCACGCGTTACGCAATGTTGGACACATCCCGCTTTCGAGCACTTCGGCACTTGCCGCGAAAACTGCACGTGAGAAGAAAGCGGACATTGAAAACAATTTTTCTACCGTGCGGCACGCGAGCGTCTTTGAAGGAGTGAAAGCGGAATCACTGAACGCCACGGCAATCCAGAAAATCATCAGCGCACCGATTATCTCTGATGGAAAGGTGATGGGCGTGATTCAAATCAGCCGCAAAGCGCCAACTCCGGCAGAAGGAGGGCCGGATTTTACGCGCGAGGACTTGAATAAAGTGGTTGCGATCAGCAAACCGCTGGGAAAATTGATCAAACATCTCGTTGCGGAATGAATTCGCCCGTTACCGTCGCGTTAATTCTAGATTTCTGTCAGGTTTAGCGTTGACACTCGATATCCTTCTTGTTACTTTTCCACAGCGGGAAACTTTTTCCGCTTCTTCACTTCAAAAACACGGAGGCCGCGTACCGGCACTATGGCGTTTGTCGCTAAGAAGATTTTTTTGACCAAAGGTGTCGGTAAACATCGCGAGCGGCTATCCAGTTTTGAGCTAGCCTTGCGCAATGCGGGCATTGCAGCGTGCAACATCGTTCGCGTTTCTTCGATTTTTCCTCCGAACTGCAAATTGATTTCGCGCAGTGAAGGCTTGAAGCACATCAAGCCGGGGCAAGTCGCTTTCACCGTGATCAGCGAGAATTCAACAAAGGAACCGCATCGCCTGATTGCGGCGAGCATCGGCCTGGCGCTGCCGAGCGATAAAACCATGTACGGATATTTGTCGGAGCATCATTCTTTTGGTGAGAGCGAAGAGATTGCCGGCGAGTACGCGGAAGAACTTGCGGCAGAAATGCTGGCTACTACCTTAAACGTGGAATTCGATCCGGATCTTTCGTGGGACGAAAAGAAAGAAGTCTATCGGATTTCGAACAAGATCGTGCGCACGCTGAACGTGACGCAATCGGCAGTCGGCGACAAGCGTGGATTGTGGACTACAGTGCTTGGCGCGGCGATTCTTATCGGCGAAGACGACTGATAACTGCGGTCCCAAGTCGTAGGTAAAAAGTCTAAAGCTTAAATTCAAAAGCGCACTACTGGTGAATCGTAGCTACTTTCTACTTTTCGTCCAGATCGTACGCTATTTTCAGCCAGTGCTCTACTTCCTGATCGAGGTCAGCGGCATTTTTTAATTCGATGCGGTGAGTGATGCGATCTTTTTTCGCAAGACCGCCGGTATCGACGACTCGCTTTGGAAATTTTCCCTGGTAGTGCGTGAGCGCGAGGCCAAGATCCACGCGCGTGTTGGTGGTTGGCCTGATTTGCGCAAAAACGTGGGCACGGTAAATCGGAACGATCGTTTTTCCGGGGCAGGCTTTCACATCTGAGCCGAGTTTCGCGGCAAGTTGCAACAATTCGTCGTAAATCGGGCGCAGCGGTTCCTTCTTTCCTGAATATTGCTCGTCCACGTATTTTGGAGCGATGGCGAGGTATTTTTCCGGCGTGTCTTCGTCGGTATCTTTTCCGTCGGCGCGCGCCGCAATCCACCAAGCGCTGTTGGTGCCGTGCTTGTGTTTCGACTTCAACCACTCGCGGCGATCGGCTTCGGACCTCGGTCCTTCCTTTTTTACCAGCGTAATCCATTCTTCCAATGAACGTCCGGTTTTCGGTTTGAGTTCGGCGATCCATTTCTGGACCATTGCTATGCCGGGATGAACGCCATAAATGGACTTGATGGATTTTTTAGATGCAGGAGCCATGTTTCACCGCCAAAAAATAAATCGCCGCAGCTGACCGCCATTTAGAATGGTTTTGTGGCGAAATCGTCGCGGCTGTGAGCGTTAGCGTTTGAAATAGCCAATGCGTTCGAGCACAGCGCCGACGACCAGCGGTAGCGCGACGGTGGCGTCTTCAAAAACTTCCGCGAATTGTCCGCCTTCTTCCGGCGGAACAAATTTTCCCCAGGAAACGGCTTCCGTGTAGGTGCTGCCGCTCAAACCGCCCCAATGCACAGGCTCGGGGCAGATACGCAAGCCGTAGTTGTAGCGTTTCAGTGGCAGCTTTTTGTAGCCGCGGCGGGCCATTAGTTCAGCATAGACGCCGAATTGCTGCGACCAGTTGCGTGGAACGCCGCCGCCGACCGTGAAAATTCCCATTTTTTTCGTGGCCATCATGGTATCGGCAAATTTTTCGAAGTCCTCAAACGGATCAAACCGCAAAAGTGGACGATTGTCGCGAGTGCGAGCGTATTTGTGAAGGGCGAAATCGATGCCGAGTTCAGAATCGGAAAAGGCAGGTACGAATACAGGAACGTTGTGTTCGTAGGCGGAGCGGAGAATTCCGCGGCCTTTGGTTTGCTTGACAAGGTACTCGCCGATGCGACGATGAAGTTTCCAACTGCAGACGATTTCGTCTTCGTCCCACTCGTCAAGAATGCCGTCAACTACTTGTTCGACGTGATCGAGGTTAGTTTCCGGCTCGAGCGAATCGTAAACGCGGTTGTACCCCGCCTGAAAGAGTTCGTTGTCGTCCATTTTTGAAGGGTCGTAGCGAAAATGCGAAAGGCCGGTGGCTTCAACCAGGCCGTGAGCCATCAATGCGCCGGTGGAGACGATGGCGTTGACGATGCCGCTTTCAATGAGGTCGCAGAAAACCAAACCCATCTTGCCAACGGTAAGCGCACCAGCGAGCGTCATCACGACAAAACAATCCTTGTCGCGAGCCATGGCCTCAAGAACATCGGCGGCGTCGCCGACCTGACGCGCGGTGTATGCGGTGTCGCCCATGGCGCGGACCAGCTCGTCGATACTGCGGCACTTCGAAAGATCGAGCGGAAAAATCGGCCGCAATTTGTCCTTCACGGGATCGTGCAGCACGCGACCGGTTACGGTCTTCGCAGGCTCTGCCTTCTTTTTTGCCTTTGCCATCTCGCTCCTCCGCTGATCGAAATGAGTGTCCGGTTACGGAATTATTTCCAGCGAATGAGTTTGCCAACACACTTCGCGTGTGAGGCATCTTACTTATTCTGCGCAAGGTCAGTCAAAGAACTTCTCGATTTTTTCGCGTGAAGATCCGTTCATCATTAATAATTTTTGCGGTGAGCGCGTGATACGATTGTTGACATGGCGGACAAATTCACAGTTGGCCTGATTCAGATGCGTTCGACGAAGAACGCGGACGAAAACTTGGCAAACGCGATTACAAAGATTCGCGAAGCAGCGAAGCGCGGCGCACAAATTATCTGCATGGACGAACTTTTCCGCGGCGAATATTTCTGCCGGACAGAAGATACCGCGTTATTTGATCTGGCGGAGGCGATTCCAGGGCCTGCGACGCACACCATTGCGGCGGTCGCGAAAGAAAGCAAAGTGGCGGTCGTCGCTTCCCTATTCGAGCGGCGAGCGGCGGGCGTTTATCACAATTCCTGCGCGGTGATTGACGCGGACGGATCCTTCCTCGGCAAATACCGGAAGATGCACATTCCGGACGATCCGCTTTACTATGAAAAATTCTATTTTACGCCAGGGGATTTAGGATTTCCGAATTTCGATACCAAGTTTGGGCGAATCGGAATTCAAATTTGTTGGGATCAGTGGTATCCGGAAGGATCGCGACTGACCGCGCTGAAAGGCGCGCAGGTAATTTTCTATCCGACCAGTATTGGCTGGCACCCGAAGGAAAAAGCGGAGTTCGGTGCGGCGCAACTGGATGCGTGGAAAACCATTCAACGGGCCCATGCCATTGCGAACGGAACTTTCGTTGCGGTGGTGAATCGGGTGGGATATGAAGGCGATCCGGCTGCCGGCGATGCGGGTCTTGAATTTTGGGGAAATTCGTTTGTGGCCGATCCGTTTGGGCAAGTGATTTCGCAGGCAGGTAGCGAAAAGGAAGAGATTCTAGTGGTGGAATGCGATCCGGCAAAGAGCGAAGAGACGCGGCGGAACTGGCCGTTTCTGCGTGACCGGAGAATTGATGCGTACCAGCCGATCCTGAACCGCTGGCTCGGCGACTGAATTTTCTTTTCAAACCCTGAAACATTTTGATCGGAGAAGCGTTGATGGCAAACTCTGCCACGCCGAAGTCGCTGAAATTTCGCATGCCCGCTGAATGGGCGCCACACGAAGGTACCTTTCTCGGCTGGCCGCATGAATTATCGGATTGGCCGAGAAAATTCGCGCCGATTCCCTGGGCGTTTGCAGAAATCGTGCGACATCTGGCGCGCGTGGAGAAAGTATTTCTGCTGGTTGAGAATGCAGCGGCGCAATCGCGTGTGAAAAGCATGCTAAAACAATCGCACGTAAATCTGGAAGCGGTGCATTTCTTGAAAGTGCCGACGGATCGCGGATGGATGCGCGATTCGGGACCGATTTCCGTGAAGGGTGATTCCGGAGTGGTTGCGTTCAACCATTTCGTGTTCAATGGCTGGGCGAAGTACACGAATCACAAGAAGGACGCCCAGGTCGTTAGGCGAGCGAACAAGAGTTTGCGACGAAAGGTATTTTTGCCGACGCACAACGGGCGAAGGGTTGTGCTGGAAGGCGGCTCGATTGATGTGAATGGGCTGGGGACACTACTGACGACCGAAGAATGTTTGCAGAGTAAAGTACAAGAGAGGAATCCGGGATTCACGAAACGCGATTACGAAGAGATGTTCCGCGAATATTTGGGCGCGACAAATGTGTTGTGGTTAAAAAACGGGATCGCGGGCGACGACACGCACGGGCACGTGGACGACTTGTCGCGATTTGTGAATGCGACGACGGTGGTGACGATTGTCGAAGAAAATTCTTCAGATGCGAACTACGCGGCGCTGCAAGAAAACCTTTCGCTGCTGAATTCGATGAAGGACCAGGACGGAAAGGCATTGCGGGTGGAGACGCTGCCCATGCCGGCGCCAATCCATTTTGATGGACAGCGGCTGCCTGCGAGCTACGCGAATTTTTACATTGCAAACAAGATGGTCCTGGTTCCAACGTTTAATGATGCGAATGATCGGGTGGCACTGAATACGCTGGCGAAATTGTTTCCGGAGCGCGAAGTGGTCGGAATCTATTGCCGCGATCTGGTGCTCGGTCTCGGTACGATTCACTGCATGACACAACAGCTTCCTGATTCTGCGAAATAATGCAGTGCGGGAGAAATTTGCACTGGCCTACTTTCGGCCTACTTTTTGCTACACTCGCATCAGATCAAAACCAACTCTGGAGCGTGTATGCTCACGTCGCTGATTTTGCTGCAGGAAAAGGTAGTCGTCATCGAGTGGTGGCCGCGCGGGATTATTGCGTGGCTGTTGCTCGGACTGCTGGCCGGTTGGCTCGCCGGAAAACTGGCTAGGGGCCGCGGATTCGGCTGCATCACGGATATCGTGCTCGGGCTGATTGGTTCGGTCGTGGGTGGCTGGGTGTTCACGAAGCTGGGAATTTTTGGCGGCGGATTTTGGTTTTCGCTCGCAGCGGCGACAGTTGGCGCCGTGATTCTTGTTTCCATCGCACATTTGTTCACAGGCGGATCGAAAGACTGATTTGCGCGGCGCGTTTTTTGATTCGGTGCGCGTTGATCGCAAGACAGTCGGCGAAAGCCCACTGTGATACTCTTCCCTTGCACCTACTGGAGCTGACATTTCGTTGAGCAAGCCTCTGCAATCCCTTTTTGTAATTCCTCTCGGCGGTTTGGGTGAGTTTGGCATGAACATGATGGCGCTGCGAAGCGGCGACGACATCATTGTGATCGATGCCGGAATGATGTTTCCCGAATCGGAGCTGCTGGGCGTCGACCTAGTCATCCCCGACATTACGTACCTAAAGCAGAATCGCCAGCATCTACGCGCGATTGTGCTGACACACGGCCACGAAGATCATATCGGCGCGCTGCCGTACATTTTGCGCGACCTGAATGTGCCAGTTTACGGGACGAGATTTACGTTGGCGCTGGTGAAAAAAAGACTGGGCGAAGCGGGACTGCTTGATTCCACGACATTGCGTGAGGTTGTGCCGGGGCGGCGAGTTGAAGTTGGGCCATACGAGATTGAATTTATTCCTGTGACGCACAGCACGATCGATTGCGTCGCGCTGGCGGTGCGGACGCCGGTCGGGGTGATTATTCACACGGGCGATTTCAAGATTGACCACACGCCGGTGGGAGGCGCGGGATTCGACATTCACACATTCGCACGGTACGGAAATGAAGGCGTGCTGGCGCTATTCTCGGATTCGACGAATGTGGAGCGGCCCGGTATTACACCGTCGGAACGGGCGGTTGTGCCGCGACTGGAAGAGCTATCGCGCTCAGCGCCACGGCGAGTGATTTTGTCTTGCTTCGCGTCGTCGATCCACCGCATTCAACAAGTGATCGATATTGCATCGCGGGTAGGACGCAAGGTGGCATTCGTCGGGCGCAGCATGGTCGATAACGTTGAAATCGCGCACGACCTTGGATATTTGCGGATTCCGGACGGAATGGTGGTGCGTTCGCAGGACATTCGTTCGTTCGATCCGCGGAGAATCATCGTGCTTGCGTCGGGTTCGCAGGCGGAGCCAATGTCCTCGCTTTCGCGCATCGCGGTGGACAACCATAGATTTGTTTCGGTCGATGAAAATGACACCGTGATTTTGTCTTCGCGCATTATTCCTGGAAATGAAAAAGCGATCTTCCGGATGCTGGACCACATGTTCCGGCGGAGGGCGCTGGTTTATTATGACAATTCAGCGGGACTGATTCACGTTTCAGGGCACGCCAGCCAGGAAGAGCAAAAACTGGTGCTGCAACTAGTCAAGCCGAAATATTTCATTCCGGTTCACGGCGAATTCCGACATCTATTCCGGCACGCGGCGCTGGCGCATCAACTGGGAGTAGTGAGCGGCGAAATTATTCTGGCGGAAGATGGGCACTGCCTGGAATTTACGGAGGATGGCTATCATCGGCGCGATCCAGTGGCGGCCGGGCGAGTGCTGGTGGATTCGGGTTCGCTGGAAGAGATTGAAGAAGTGGTGGTGCGCGACCGGAAACATTTATCGGAAGACGGGGTGGTGGTGCCAATCATCGCAATCGACAAGCACACCGGTAAGCTGGAATCGCAGCCTGAAATTGTTACACGCGGATTTATGAGCGACAACGGGAGTGATCTGGTTACGGGAGCGCGGGACATCGTCCTGCGCACCATCAATGAATCGAATCCGGAAGAGCGCGCGGACTGGTCGGTAATTAAAGAGAAGATTCGCGTGGATTTGAAACGTTACATCAATAAACAGACTTCCAAGCGGCCGCTGATCCTGCCCGTGATTCTGGAAGTCTAACTTCGCCTGACAATTCGTTTCTAAAATCTCTGCGCTACTTTATTCGATACAGTAGTGCGTTTTTCGGTTACACAAATATTTTTCATCCGGCGCATTGGATTTGTTCATAAAGATTACTTTAGCGGTACCTTAGATTTCCGTTTATTCCAGTAACTTCTCGCCGATAATTCCGTCCAAGCTAGTGAGTTCAGATTCCTGTTATCGGCAGAGGCTCATTCAACGCACCTGCAGAAACAGACGACACGTTCGGAAAAACAAAGGAGATCTTATGAACACCAGCAAAATCGCAAAAGGCCTTGCACTTGGAGCTTCACTGTTTCTTGCATCCGCGGCATTCGCGGGAGAAAAGGCAACTGTGAAGGTCTATGAAGAAGTGAAGGTGAACGGCAAGACGTTGCCAGCAGGCAAATATGACCTGACCTGGGAAGGCTCCGGAGCAAACGTGCAAGTGACGGTTCATCAGGGCAAGGAAACGATCACGACGGTTGCGGGTCAGATCGAAGAATCGAAAACTGCGCCAGCGAGCACCGGATACTCAACCCGAAAGGAAGGCGACGGATCGAGGTCGATCACAACTGTTTTCTTCGCCGGCAAGAAGTACTCCTTGAACCTTGATCAGCAGTCCGCCGCAGCGCAGGCAGCAGCGGCCACCGCAGGCAACAAGTAAGTTCGAACTCCTCCAATCGATCCGCGGAACTCTCCCCGCGGATCACCCCACACGTCCTCGCATGTTACCCGCGTGCGAGGACGTCTTTTTTTTCGCTCCAGGTAAAATTCCTACAAGACGACGGAAAGCGATTGGATGCATGCTGCTCTTGCAGGGCATGCAGGAGTGCCTGTCGTTGGTAGTCGCTGCGATTGGCAGTTACAATCGAAGACGTTCAGGAGCCGCCTTTGTCGTCGTCACAAACCCCAACGCCACCTTCCGGCGCTGTTCAACCATCGAAAGCGGCATTTTACTTCATCATCATCACGGTGGCGTTTGATTTTCTGGCTTTCGGGATCATCGCGCCCGTACTTCCGAACCTGATTTTGCAATTTGAGTCCGGCAACATGGCGCGTACAGCTGTGATCACCGGATGGTTCGCATTTGCGTGGTCGGCAATGCAGTTCCTGTTCTCCCCAGTGCTGGGCGCACTTTCCGATCGATTCGGCCGGAGACCGGTGATTCTGCTTTCCTGCTTTGGCCTTGGGTTCGATTACATACTGATGGCGCTGGCGCCTTCGTTGAGCTGGTTGTTCGTTGGCAGGCTAATTTCGGGAATTACGACGTCAAATGTTTCGACAGCGTTTGCCTACATCACGGACGTGACCGAACCCGCGGAGCGCGCAAAAAAATTCGGCATGCTAGGCGCGGCATTCGGATTGGGGTTTGTCATTGGACCCGCGGTAGGCGGACTGCTGGGCGCACACAGTCTGCGGATGCCGTTCTGGATCGCTGCCGCACTGAGCCTGGCCAACGCCAGTTATGGATTTTTCATCCTGCCGGAATCGCTTCCGCCGGAGCGACGCGCGAAGTCCGCCTGGAAAATGGCGAATCCGTTTGCGTCGTTCTCATTGCTGGCAACGCACCCAGAGCTTGCGGGATTGGCCATGGTCGCAACGCTCTTTTACCTGGCGCACACCGCGTTGCCATCGGTTTTCGTGCTGTACACAGAATACCGTTATGCCTGGAATGAAAAGGACGTTGGAATCGCGCTGGCGGTCGTAGGCATCTGCGCGGCTGCGGTTTCAGGAGCGCTGGTCGGGCCGTACGTAAAAAAGTTTGGCGAACGATTCAGTCTGCTCTCGGGATTGCTGTTTGGTGTAACTGGATTTGCGGGATTCGCCCTTGCGCCGCGTGGCCGGCTCTTTCTGGCGGCGATTCCGTTTATCGCGCTGTGGGGCTTTGCGGGACCGGCCATGCAATCGCTGATGTCGCAGCGCGTTGATCCGTCATCGCAGGGCAAACTACAAGGCGCTATCAATTCGCTGCGGTCGATTACCGGTATGGCTGGACCTCCGCTGTTTTCACAGGTGTTTGCGTACTCCATCGCGCCGGCGACAACCATGCACCTACCTGGTTCACCGTATTTTCTCGCGGCGTTCCTCTTGTTTTTGTCGTTTGTGATCGCCGCGTTTGTTGCACGAGCCTATCGCGGGTCGTCTGTGAGCCAACCAATAGCGCCCACCGAAGCCTAGTCGAATTCGGTAAGTGCGAGCCAGCGTCTGGCTGTAATTTTTCATGCCTACCCGATGACAACCTTTTAGCATCCAAGCGGTTACGGTTCTCACCGCTAATCGTTAAGGAGCTTCATATGGCAAAAGAATCCAAATCCAATCCGCAGGCCGGAACCGAGCGTTCCCGGCCAATTCTTCACCAGCATGCAAGGGAGATTCAGCCTTACGGCAAAATTGCCAAGCTGCCGATCGCATTGGATGAAAATGTGTGTTCAGAAAGCGTGGAAAATCTGAATCAAGTTCTGGCGGACACAATCACCTTGCGCGATCTCTACAAAAAGCACCATTGGCAGGTTGCCGGCCACACGTTTTATCAGATCCATCTGCTCTTCGATAAGCACTACGAGGAACAGAATGAACTGGTGGATACGCTCGCCGAGCGAGTGCAGTTGCTGGGCGGAATCAGCATTGCCATGGCTGCGGACGTTGCGGAAACTACCATCATTCCGAGGCCGCCACGCGGACGCGAAGAAGTGCCAGTGCAGCTTTCACGCTTGCTCGAAGCGCACGAAATGATCCTGAAGGAAGCGCGTGCGATGGCCAAGCAAGCCGGTGACTCGGGGGATGACGGAACCAACGATCTGCTGGTTAGCGATGTGCTCCGAACCAATGAGCTTCAGGTCTGGTTCCTGTCAGAACATTTGGTGGACGTGCCGCTGGTGAAGGCGGACAGTCCGGCGACGGGGAAAGAATCGCTCAAAGCAAAGTCCGCTGGCGCGAAGTAGATTCTTTGCGCAGCAAAAAAATTTGCGGTTCTCAAATGCTCAGGGCAGGGCAAAAGCGATGACGTAGTCGCCCTGCTTTGAGCCGAGTTTTCCGTGTCCCCCGGCGGCGGTGACGATGTATTGCTTCCCTTTCCAGGTGTAGCTCATGGGCGTGGCTTGCGCGGACGCAGGCAGTTCGTAGGTCCAGATTTCTTCGCCAGTCTCGGAGTCAAACGCGCGAATGTGCGGATCGATGGTCGCCGAGGTAAATACCAAACCGCCGGCGGTCATCATCGGCCCACCAAGATTTATGGAGCCAGTCGATTTGCCGGGGATCAGCGACCCGAGTGGAACGTCCCAAGCAATTTTTCCGGTGTGTAGGTCAACGGCTGCTGTCGTTCCCCAGGGTGGTGCGGTGCATGGCAACTTGCTGGGAGAAAACATGAACGTCCGGTACATGCCAAAACTGGACGGGTCCTGCTCTGCAAATTCACCGAAGATACGATTGTCCTGATCTTTTTTGTTTTCGGACTGGAATTCGGCGCGTGGAATCAGCTTAGCCCAAGCAACGAGGCGGTTGGTATTCACTACCATCAAATGTCGCTGGGGATCGTAGGCCGCGCTTCCCCAGTTCACTCCACCGACGTTTCCGGGGACGATTACGGAGCCGCGCACGCTGGGCGGAGTGAAAATGCCCTCCGCTCGCGACGCTTTGATTTTATCGGCGCACCATTTTGCATCTTCGGGACTTGGCCCCCAGGCGTCGCTCGGAGCAAATTTTTCCGGAACAAGCGAAATGGTCGAAAATGGCTGAGTTGGCCAGCTTTGCTCCCCATCGATGTCGCTCTTCGGTACTGCGCGCTCTTCAACGGGAAACAAGGGAGCGCCCGTCAAACGGTTTAAGACAAACACGTGCCCCATTTTCGTGTTGATGACGACGGCGGGAGTGTTGTCCTTCCACGTGAAGAGTGTTGGCTGAGCGGCGACGTCGTAATCCCACAAATCGTGATGTACCACTTGAAATCCCCACACCAATTCACCGGTTGAGGCGCGCAAAGCGACTACCGAATTTGCCCACTTGTTATCGCCTTTACGAAGTCCGCCAAAATAATCAGGAGCAGCGCTTCCGGTTGGAACAAATACCAAGTCGTGTTCACGGTCAACGGACAAAACGCCCCAGGCATTTCCCGCGCCGGTGCGTGGCCTGGTGTCATTGGCCCAAGGTATGGGGTCCCAGGTCCAACGAAGCTTTCCGGAGACGGCGTCAAAAGCGCGAACGATCCCGCGACCGGTATCGACTTTCCAGTTGTCGGCGATTGATGAACCGACGATCACCAAGCCGTCCACGATCGCTGGAGGCGACGTTACTTGGTAGCCGCCGACCCACTCCGTTTGCGTCGCAGCGTCGCGATTAAGATCAATCGATCCGTTTTCGCCGAAGTCCGCGCAAGGCTTCCCTGTTTCCCCATCTAGAGCTATCAGCCGCGCGTCCAACGTCCCGAGAAAAATTCGTAATTTGCAAGCGGAGCCTGGCTTCGCCTTATCGTCGAACCAGGCAGAAACTCCGCGAGATGTCACTTCCGAGCGGCCGATCTTCAGATTCACTTTCGCATCGTATTCCCAGAATTTCGTACCGGTTGCGGGGTCGAGCGCGATGACGACGTTGTATGGAGTCGTCAAGTAAAGCTTGCCGTTGACGAGAATCGGCGTGGTTTCGAAGGCGGCTTTATGCACCAGGTCGGTCTGCACGTCCATTGCGCCGGTGCGAAAAGTCCAAGCTACTTTGAGCTGGTTTACGTTTTTTCGATTAATCTGTGTGGCGGTTGAATATCGTTTTCCGCCTTCGTCGCCGCCGTAAGTTGGCCATCCGTCGCTCGCAATCGATTGCGCCAGGCTTGGAAACGAACCAAGAGTTACAAACAGCAGGCAAGCAAGCAGCAAACGCGAAGCATTTCTTCCGGTTCGCCAGGAAGAATAGTGGGAAATTGTTCGTCCACTCAGGATATTCGGGTCTTCGGAACACATCGAGAATCGGAATTTCATTTATTCCTCTTGAAAAGGCAGCACCAGTATCGCGAATGAAGTTTGGCGCCAGAGTGTTAATTTCGAAAGTGTACCGCGAAGAGAAATGGATTCTTCGAAATAATCGCCGCAGATTTTCTTGCTGAGACCAAGCGGATGTAGGCCGGCTGGTAGTTCTCGACACCACGCATGAGGGCATGAAGAAGGACAAACTAAAAAAGGCCGCAAAAATTCCCGCGGCCTTTTTCTTGAGCGATCGGTTTTCCGGTTACTGCTTGTTGTATACAGCGGTGCCGGTGATTTTCTTGCCGTCGGCATCTTTGCCGGCAATTGTCACGGTCCGAGACTTACCGTCTGCCGACACTTTCACGGTACCGGTAAGTGTAACTTTGCCGTCCTTTTTGTTGGTAAGCGTTAGGGTGCGATCGTCGACCTTTTTGTAGGAACGCGAATCCGCGGTCGGATCGCCGGTAACTGCATAATCCTTCCCGTCGAATTTGCCTGTCCATTCATTGTGCGTCGCTTTGCCATCGGCTCCGACGCCGTCTACGATGACTTTCACGCTATCGCCGGCCGCTTCGTACACCACGGACGTGTTCTTGGGAGTTCCGGCAGTTAGCTTAGATTTCGCTTCGTCCAACTTCCAGCTACCCATATTCGCGTCATCGGCAGCGAAGCACACCGCGGCAAAAACAAACATTGCTGCTACTAGACTAAACAGAATAGTTCTTTTCTTCATGTATTCTCCTCGAACGATTTTTCTTGCACCGGAAACAGTGGAAGGGTTTAAACGAGTGGCCTGATCGAGCCTGAAGCTGCAGGAGCATAGCACGGTCTCCGGTTGCGCGATACAAACGAGTGCAACGCAGAGCAAGAAACTCAATACGAGAAAGCGATGAAGTGGATTACTTGTGATGAAAAGTCTGTCCGGCTTTGCTGTATATGCCGTGCGTCGGCAGGGCGCAGATGTTGAAGCAAGGCGAAGACCGGGGCCGCGGAAGAATTGCTCTGAATATGGTCCCGGATGGCACACTTCCCGGCTATGCGTAGGAAAACTCTCAAGCGACGGCGTGGTTTGCACATTCAAATGGACACTGACCGATGACACTCAACACTGTTAGGCCTCGGTGGATGCCTCTGGTAGCGAGACCCCTTTTTGTTTTTTGATTGTGCTCAACGGTTCCAGCGCTTGACGCGCACCGGTCCGGAAAACCACTGGTCGTTCTTTTTTTCAACCACTTTGGAGACCGTGATCTCGTTCACCCCTCCCAGCATCGGGTCGGAAGTAATGCATTTGCCATCGCCTAAATATGCGAGCACGTGGATTCCGTTGATGTCCACGATGTCACCAGCCTGCATCCGGCTCCAATCGAGCAACGCCAAGTTCTCAGACGCTGCCACATCGCCCAGCTCGCCTTCACAGCCGTCCCACAATTCCTCAGCTGTGCAATTGGCTTGAGTTGTAGAAACGCGATTATGCGCCTTGCAGATCAGCGCCGAACACGTTACGTCCAGATAACGGCTACCGGTATAGGAGCGGAGTGCGTCGATGTAGTTTCTGGGATGGGCAAACGCAAGCGTCACTACAGAAACAGCCAATGGCAAAAACTTCTTCATTGGGAATGGCCCCCGACAGGAAATGGCGGCAGACCCCGGCGCTCCCGTAAGTCGTGATGTTGCGGGAACGCATCCTACCGACTCAATACAAATACAACGTACCTTTCTATTCACCTATGGTACGAAAGTCCCTATTCGGAACAGGTTAGGTATGTACTTAGGACAGTGCCTTCCTGCCACCTACACCTGCAAGTAACTTGTTTTCAGTTACTTAAAGTATTTACGGGAGAATTGCCCTCTAAAATCGGATAAAAATCCACGCTGTCTCCGACAGATTTCCACAGGCGCGCTTCACAACTTCGAAAGTTTCATGCCGGGGCTATCGTCAAAAGCAGGCCGAACTCATTCAGTTGAAAGGCTGCGGCTCAGCGGACCCAGCGCTGCACTCGCACCGGTCCGGCAAACCACGCATCATTTTTTCGCGCGAGCAAAGAGGCCACGGACCTCTCTTGGACACCGCCCTGCAGAGGATCAGAGTCGATGCACTCGCCATTTCCGAGGTAGGCCACCACGTGAACGCCGTTGACGGTGATCACGTCGCCGGCTTTCACGTCGTTCCAATTGATTTCAGACAATGCCGCAACTTCGGTTACCTCGTGGAGA
Source organism: uncultured Acidobacteriota bacterium (assembly GCA_963781385.1). Classification (GTDB taxonomy): domain Bacteria; phylum Acidobacteriota; class Terriglobia; order Acidiferrales; family UBA7541; genus Acidiferrum. The sequence goes on from CAWAFN010000003.1 coordinate 1,518,192, forward strand.
TTTCCCTGGCAGCCTTCCCACAATTCCTGCGCCGTGCAATGCGCTTTTGCTTTTGAGATGCGATCGTGCGCATCGCAAATCAGTGCGGAACAGTTTTCTTGCAGGTACGGCTTGCCGTCGAAGGATCGGAGCGAATCGACGTAGGATTTCGGTTGCTCAAAAAAGAATGCGAAGGTCGAGAGCGTGAGTGCGAGGAAGATTTTCACGGCGAATATTGCTCCTGAACTGACGGCTGTACCGGTGTGCGAGTCGGTGAAGGCACTGCTTCACTAACTGTCCCTCTCGACGTGCAACCTGTCCGTATGACCAGTGTGTGCGGAAAGGCTGACCTGTCCCATAGACCAGTGGTTCAAATCGAAGCAACGGAAGGACTAGGTCGATTTTGATGCGTTCGTACTGGAACCTGACTGGCTAACCCAATTGGAATGAATGAGTTCTGAATCGCACAGCACAATTTGATTCGATATAGAGCGCTGCAACGGGGGCAGAGATGCCATCAAATTCGCCTGATCTTCCTCGTGCAAAATCGGAACATTTTTCGAGAGGTGGATTTGTCGCCGATTGCCCTCTCAAACTTCTTGCGAAGCATCCTAAGCGGTTGCTTCCCTTCCGGCACGGGAGTAGGCTTGCTTGGATTTGTCAGGGAGGAAACGGCAATGGCTACGGCAACGAGCGTATTCGAACCAACAGTAAAAGTCTCTGCGAACAAATTGTTGATCAATGGAAAATGGGTGGAGGCCGCTTCAGGCAAAAGCTTCCCGACAATCAATCCAGCAACAGGCGACGTGATTACGCAAGTTGCCGAGTCTGACGCGGCCGATGTGGACAAGGCAGTCGCCGCGGCGCGCGCCGCATTTGATCAGGGCCCTTGGCGCAAAAAATTAACGGCCTCCGCGCGCGGTAATCTTCTTTATAAGCTCGCTGACTTGATCGAGAAGCATGCGGATGAACTCGCGCAACTTGAAGCGCTCGACAACGGCAAGCCGTACGCAGTCGCGCGCGCGGCAGATCTACCGCTGACGATTGCCTGCTACCGTTACTACGCTGGATGGGCCGACAAGGTCCAGGGAAAAACGATTCCGGTTCAAGGAAAATATTTTTGTTACACCAAGCATGAGCCGGTGGGGGTAGTCGGGCAAATTATTCCGTGGAATTTTCCATTGCTGATGCAGGCTTGGAAGCTGGGTCCGGCGCTGGCGACCGGCTGCACGGTGGTGATGAAGCCAGCAGAGCAAACGCCGCTCTCGGCACTGCGCGTGGGCGAGCTGATTATGGAAGCGGGCTTCCCGGAAGGCGTGGTCAATCTCCTGCCGGGATACGGGCCGACGGCAGGCGCGGCACTGGCACGGCATATGGACGTGGACAAAGTCGCATTCACGGGTTCGACCGAAGTTGGAAAAATCATCATGCGCAGTGCGGCTGACACGAATCTGAAACGCGTTACGCTGGAACTTGGCGGCAAGAGCCCCAACATTGTTTTTGCGGATTCGGATTTGGAAAAAGCGATTGAAGGCTCGCACTTTGCGCTGTTCTTCAATCAAGGCCAATGCTGCTGTGCGGGGTCGCGTACGTTCGTTGAAGAAAAGTGCTACGACGAATTCGTGGAGAAATCGGTGGCCCGGGCCAAAGCGCGAACGGTGGGAAATCCGTTCGACAAGAATACCGAGCAAGGCCCGCAAGTCGATCAGGACCAATTCGACAAAGTAATGGGCTACATCGAATCGGGCAAGAGCGAAAAAGCCAAACTGCTCGCTGGCGGAAACCGCGTGGGCAACAAAGGCTATTTTATCGAGCCCACGGTTTTTGTCGACGTTCAGGACAACATGAAGATCGCGCAGGAAGAAATTTTTGGGCCGGTCATGTCCATTCTGAAATTCAAGGACATCAATGAAGTGGTTGAACGGGCCAACCGCAATATTTACGGGCTTGCGGCAGCCGTGTGGACGCAGGATATCACCAAGGCGCACGCAATTGCCGATGGCGTGCGCGCAGGTACGGTGTGGGTGAACTGCTACGACGTGTTCGACGCCGCGGCCCCGTTTGGCGGATTCAAACAGTCCGGCATCGGACGCGAGCTGGGCGAATACGGTCTGGCGAATTATACCGAGGTCAAAACCGTCACCGTCAAACTCTGACGCGAACTTTTTTCTGTAATCTCTGGCAGGGGCACGGTACGCCGTGCCCTTTTCCATAGGCGATCACTCGAATTCAGTGGCCGCGTTTGCGGTAGAAGCGATTTTGTTCTTTCATGATTCCCTTCACGGCTCTGGTCTGCGCAGCGCGGACGGCGGCATCCTGCTTGGCAGCTACGAATTTCTCTTCGCGACCTAGTTTGTGAAAACTTTCCAGTCGGTCTTCGTTGAGTGTTCCCGCTTCCACCGCGGCACGAACGGCACAGCCCGGTTCGCTTTCGTGTTTGCAATCGCGGAACTTACAGTTCGCGGCAAGATCTTCAATGTCGGTGAACGCTTGTTCGATTCCTTCGGCCGCATCCCAGAGTTGCAACTCCCGCATGCCCGGCGTGTCGATCAGAATTCCTCCGGCCGGAGCGAGCAGCAAGTGGCGCGTCGTGGTGGTGTGGCGGCCTTTATCATCGCTGGTGCGCACCGAGCCCGTATCCAGCAGGTCGATGCCAAGAACGGCGTTGATCAACGAGGACTTTCCTACGCCGGATGAGCCCAGCAACGCCGCAGTCACACTGGCTGATGAGCCCGAACCGGCAGGCTGCATCATTTCACGAAGTTCTGCGATGCCGTCGCCGCGGAAGGCGCTGGCGACAATTACCCGGACACCGATCGCGGCAGCTTCGGCCTGGCGGCGCAGATCTTCCGCGCTTTCGCTCAGGTCGCTCTTGTTCAAGACGATCACGGGTTGTGCGCCGCTTTCCCAAGCAAGCGTGACGTAGCGCTCTAGGCGGCGGAGGTTGAATTCGCTGTTGAGCGAACTCACCAGGAAGACGATGTCGATGTTCGCCGCGACGATCTGCTCTTCGGTTTTTTTGCCGGCAATTTTCCGGGAGAATTTGCTCTTGCGGTCAAAAACGCGGTGGATTGTCGCGCGGCCTTCCTTCTGGCGAGTGCTGGCAAGAACCCAGTCACCAACTGCGGGTAAGTCGGAACGGCTAGTAATCTCGTGCCGGAATTTTCCGCTGACTTCTGCCATGAATTCGCCGGACTCGGAAAGCAACCGGTACATTTCGCGGTTCTCTTCCGCCACTCTCGCCGGCGCCAGGCCTTCTTCGAGTTCAATTGCTGCCAGCTGCGAAGAGAAAAAATCGGACCAGCCTAATTTTTCCAATGCGTACACTGCAAATCTCCTTTGCCGATCTCGGGACTGGCAAGCGCCAACGGCTTGCGATTCCGGAATGGCCTTCTCGCATGAACGTTTCGTATATGCAAGGCGCGTCCGGCGTTCAGCCGAACGGAAGCAGCCGCAACAATGCGGCAGAGGCAAAAACTCGAAAAGGTCGTGGAAGAGCTAGTCGCGAGAACCGACACAGAGACGCGTTCTTCCCGCGGGGGAGCATTCGGTTCGCACAGGCGCCTCCTAGGCAGAAGTGGACTTAGAAGCTGCAAATTCTGAAGAGAAGAGTAGCAGAAACCCCCAGATTCGGAAATTAATTCGACATCGCATCAAACTATTTCTAGAATTCATGCGTGTCCGTCACCGTTCGCCCATACGAGCCGAAGGATTTCCCTGCTCTACTGAAGCTAGACCAGGCATGTTTCCCGCCGGGCATCGCGTACTCGAAAACGATGTTGAAGTATTTCATCACGCTGCCCGGCGCGGAATGCCTGGTGGCAGTGGATGGAAAACAAATGGTCGGATTCATTCTTAGCGAAGAGAACTCAACGCTTGGCCACATCGTCACTCTCGACGTGGCGAAATCTCACCGGCGCCAAGGAGTCGGAACCGACCTGCTCAGCGAGAATGAAGCAAACATGCAGTTTCGCGGCGTGCGCACGGTACTGATTGAAACTGCAATCACCAACGAAGCCGGGATTGCGTTCTGGGAGCGGCACGGCTACCGTAGGGAAGCTGTCGTTAAGAACTACTATCCCGGCCGCCTAGACGCCTTTGAAATGCGCAAGCGGTTAAGCGCAAAACCCAGGTCAGGGTGAAAAACGGCGCCATCTTCCGGAGAATGAATTGAACGATTACTTGCTGTCTGTAATCTTGGGCATCATTGAAGGATTAACCGAATTTCTTCCCGTCAGTTCCACTGCACACTTACGAATCGCAGAAGCGCTTCTGCATGTCGATCTCACCAGCGGCTATTGGAAGATGTACACGATCGTCATTCAACTCGGCGCAATACTCTGTTTGCCGGTTTATTTTCGCGAGAGGATTGCGAAACTCCTCTCGACGTTTCCGAGTGGCGAGAAAGGCGATCGGACGATTTTGACTCATCCGCTGAGCCTGGCCTTGATTGCTTTCGTCGTTACCGCGATTCCCGCCTTCCTGTTCACGAAAGTCATTGGCAAACACCTGGAAAGCCTGGCCATCATGGGCAGCTCGCTGTTAATCGGCGGAATCGTGATGTGGCTAGTGGACGCTCGCAACGCCAAGTCTGAAGCAGCCGGCGAAGGTGCGCCCAATTCGTTGATCCATACCTGGCGAATGGACTCCATGAGGGTTGGACAGGCCATCTGGATTGGGGCATGCCAGATACTTTCTGCGGTATTCCCAGGGACTTCGCGCTCGATGTCAACGATTGCCGCTGGGCAACTCGCCGGAATGTCGCGGGCGTCAGCGCTGGAGTTTTCGTTCTTCGTGTCGATTCCGACCATGGTCGTTGCTACTTGCTATGACCTGCTGAAGTCGCTTCGCGGTAAAGGTGAAAACGCCATTGGCGTGGCCCATATCGATTCGCACGGGTGGGTCGTGCTCGGGATAGGGTTTGTGGTGTCGTTTATCGTCGCGTACGCGGCGGTGGCCTGGTTCCTCTCCTGGGTACGGCGTCGCGGTTTCGCGCCGTTTGCCATATACCGTATTATCGTAGGAAGCGCGGTCCTGGTCTGGGCGCTGGGCTATCTGAAATAGCAGCGGCACCGCGCCCGGGCGTTCGAATGGCCAAAGCCTAGGGCAGGCGGCTATACGGTTGAACAATTGGAAGGAACGATTCCTTGATACTCAGCCCACCTCTGGTATCATTTCGTTTGTCTAGTGGTTCCTCCAGGCAAGCGGTCGATGGCGCCAAACCGTTTGTCGCACTCAGCCTTCCCCAAAAAGCTGAGGAGATCTCGTGCGTTTTCTGACCCCTACCGGAAATAAGCGGCTCAATGAGCTGATAGGATTTTTGTGCCTGACCCTGGCACTGCTAATCGCTGCATCGCTATTCACCTACTGGCCTGCCGATACCTGCTTCAACGTAGCGGCAACGCCCGCCAGTGGCGGCCAGCCGCACAACGTAATCGGCGCAGTTGGAGCCTATAGCTCTGATCTGATGTTCCAGTTATTCGGGTATCCAGCGTTTCTTTTGCCGATGGCATTGTTGTGGTTAGGGATCAAGTGGTTCCGCAGCCGCGCAATCGAATCGCAGAAGGCGACGCTCATCGGCTATGCCCTCCTGCTCCTGACGCTGCCAGCGCTTTTGAGCTTGATTTCGTTCCCTGATGTGCGGGGCGCGATCCCTGCCGGCGGCATGCTTGGAAAGCTGTTGGCCGGCGCGCTCCTCGCGGGATTCAACAAAATAGGCGCCCTAATTGTTACGCTCGCCCTGATTACGACTGCAACATTTTTGACCACTAGCTTTTCCTTCAGCGGATCCCACGCCTGGGTGACGGGGCCAAAGGGACCGATCGGTGCGATGGACAAGCTGGGCATCTTCCAGCGTGCGCAGGCCAAATGGCACGACTGGCAGGCCCAGCGTGAACAAGACCGTAACCGGCGCCGCGTCGAGGCGAACCGACTCGAAGGTCGCAAACCGGTAGGAAAGGCTGCGACTCCAATCGAGGCGCCGAAAACCATTCACTTGGCGGATGAAAGCGACGTTTTTAAAGGCAAGACTGCGCAGGAAGACGAGGAAGAGGAAGAAGATCGCAAGAGCGCGCCGCACAGAGCTCCGATCATGTTCCTGAATCAGGAGAAACCAGAGAAGGCAGCGAGAAAAACCTCCGAAGCCAAGATTACAAAAGAAAATCCAAATTACAAACTGCCGCCGGTGTCGATGCTGCGTGAGGGCGAACGCTCGCAAAAGCTCGATGAAGAAGAGCTGAAAGAGCGGGCGCGAGCAATTGAAGAAAAGTGTATGGAGTTCGACGTACAAGGCCGGGTAACGCAAATCAATCCAGGTCCGGTCGTAACGACGTTCGAGTTCAAGCCGGAGGCAGGAATCAAGTACAGCCGGATTATCGGCCTGACCGAGGATCTGTGCCTCGCACTCCAGGCAGAATCCATTTTGATCGAGCGCATTCCCGGAAAATCCACGATTGGCATCGAAGTACCGAACCTGAACCGCCAGACCATTGCGCTGCGTGAAATCGTGGAAGCGCAGGAATTCGTTGGTTCACCCAGCAAACTTACGCTGGCCATGGGCCGCGACTTGCATGGACGGATTCGCGTGACGGACCTGGCCAGCATGCCGCACTTGCTGATTGCGGGTTCGACTGGCACGGGTAAGAGCGTATTCATCAACTCGCTGATGATGTCGATTCTTTACAAAGCTACGCCGGACGACGTGAAGATGGTGCTGGTCGATCCGAAGCGACTGGAATTGAATTTGTACGAGGGCATTCCACACTTGATTGCTCCGGTCGTGACTGACCCGAAAATCGCCTCGAACGTATTGCGAAACGCCACGCGCGAAATGGAAAGCCGCTTGAAACTGCTCGCGCAAAAGGGTGTTCGCAATATCGAGCAGTACAACCGGACGTTTCAGAAACAGCAGTCCCTTTCGCTATTTGAGAATGTGGAAGAGAGCGAACACAAACCGCTTCCCTATCTGGTGATCATCATCGACGAATTGGCGGACTTGATGATGGTGGACACCAACAACGTGGAAGAATCCATTACGCGCCTGGCGCAAATGGCCCGCGCGGTCGGCATCCACCTAATCCTGGCAACGCAGCGCCCTAGCGTCGACGTCATCACTGGCTTGATCAAAGCTAACTTCCCTGCTCGTATTTCGTTCCGCGTGGCCAGCAAAGTGGATTCGCGTACGATTCTCGATACCAACGGTTCGGAGTCATTGCTTGGCCGCGGCGACATGCTTTATTTGCCGGCAGGTTCGGCCCGACTGCACCGCATCCACGGGCCGCTGGTGAGCGAAGATGAAATCGTTAGCGTTTGCGATTTCTGGCGCCAGCAAGCACAAGCGAAATACAACGCGCAATTGCTCGAAGCGCCTAAGGACGAAAACGGCAAACCCGAAGGCGGCAACAACGCCCATGGCGAAACAGGCGGCGAAGAAGTGGACGACGTCTTGTATCAAGACGCCGTGCGAGTAGTCTGTGAGATGGGACGCGCATCCACTTCCACTCTGCAGCGCCGCTTGCGTATCGGTTACGGGCGCGCCGCTCATCTCATCGATATCATGGAAAAAGACGGCATTGTCGGTCCGCCTGACGGCACGCGCCCACGCGAAGTTCTGAAGGGAAAAAGCTGGATGAAGGAATTTGACGAGTCGGCACAATAGCAGCTTGAATTTGCCAATGAAATCTGCTGTCACAAAAACGTTTTTCTACGGTAACAATTCTTTAATCTTCGCATCCTGTACCTGGGTACAGGTTCCTGCCGTCCATCCGGTCTAAGGAAGACCTTGGACGTAATCACTGCTCCTGTTCAGTAGATTCAAGGTCTCGGCACACGTAGCCTGAATGCGGTATGAATTTCCATGGGCTACGGCCATATCTAAATCTGAAATTGTCCGCGGCTTTCCCAGAGGCCATTTCGAACAAAAACCTGCACCGGTCCCCAACCCGCCGGTTTTTTGTATATTTAAGTTTTATCGCAATTATGTTGGCTGGAAATGGAGCAATCGCTTCGGCCCAGTCTAGAGGTGCAATTGCATTTAGTCTTTCGTCTGTCAGCTTTGGAAATGTAACGGTCGGATCAAGTAAGACCATCACCGTGACCATGAAAAACGTCGGCACGGGGCCTGTCTCGATCACGGGGCACTCTGCAAATCCGGTTGGCTATAGCTATACGGGAATGTCGGTTCCGTACACACTGTCACCGGGTCAAAGTATTGCGCTGGCAGTCAGATTTGCGCCGCGCAGTTCCGGTTTTGCTTCGGGCGTGTACTCGTTTACAGGCAGTTTGACGAGTTGGTTTTCTGTGAACGGTACGGGAGTGAGCACCAGTTCCAGCCAAACGTCAACGTCTGGCACGCTAATCTCAACACCAGCGAGCGCCAATTTTGGAACTGTCGCAACGGGAACAACGAACACCCAAACTTTCGTTCTCAAAAACACGGGAAGCGCAACCATAACTCTCGCGAGTGTGGCGCTGAGTGGCAGCGGACTTCGGATCGGTGATCTGACGATCCCTCGACCAATGGCACCCGGTCAGACCGAGACTTTCACGATTGCCTATACGCCGACGGCTTCGGGTGGAATGTCAGGCAGCGCAACATTCTGGACCGCAACGAACTCGACTTTAACGATTCCGCTGAGCGGTAATGGCGGGGGAGCGACACGAATTATTTCTTTGTCAACGTCGAGTCTGAATTTCGGAAACGAAAAGGTCGGTGTTGGAACCACTCTCGGCGTTGCCGTAAAAAACACCGGAAATACGAGCCTGACCGTTTCGCAAATCAACGTGAGTGGCACCGGATTCAGCGTTCAGGGCGGCGTAGCGGGCGCAACCATCGCGGCAGGGCAAACAGCGCAATTGAACGTGGTGTTCACGCCTAGGGCCTCCGGAGGGGTTTCCGGCACGGTCGGCATTGTTAGCAACGCTTCGAATTCGCCTGCTTCTATTGCAGTCAGCGGAACCGGCGTGAGCAGCGTGGCCCACTCGGTATCGCTGAGCTGGAACCCGAGTTCCGGCGGCATCGGCTATCAGGTCTACCGGTCCACCAGATCGGGAGGCTCTTATTCGCGAGTCACTTCGGCGGCGATCACCGGGACGAAATATACCGACGGGGCGGTGACTTCCGGAGCCACCTACTATTACGTGGTGACCGCTGTGAGTTCAAATGGCTCCGAGAGCGCATTCTCGTCTCAGGTTGAGGCAGAGGTCCCGTGATCTCGGCGTCGCTCACACTGTGCTGTTACCCGTATCCTCCTGGCTGCACAGTCAACTAAACCTTTCCCACGCGCCGCGCTAAGTGTTTGACTCAGCGCGGCGCGCTCTCTAAAATAATCAGGTCATATCTTCCACTGCCGGGGTAGCTCAGTGGTAGAGCGCCGCCCTGAAAAGGCGGGCGTAGCCAGTTCGATTCTGGCCCCCGGCACCACCGGAATGCGCCAAATCCTCTTCACCGAAGAAATCTACGTTGCCGTGAGCGAGATACGTCCGCTTTCCGTTCTCGTTCGTAGCCTCTAGCGTCAACTGGCCAACGCGCTCGGCGATGGCTTTATGCGCTTTCTCGACATCCTCGGGATGCGCCAGTAGCTCCCGAATTTTTTTTGCCGCGACACCGCGAAAGTCCGCAACTCGTCCAGCTTCGCTCGCAACGATCCGGGCCGTGGTTCCAACAGCCTGTCAGTGATAGAGCGCAGCTCCTCTTCGCGTTCACCGATCGCAGCCATGATGCTCTGCGATTGCCTCCCTTGCGCCAGGGCGTCTGTCAGGTGTTTCAATTCGGAATCGAGAGCCTGTTTTCTCTGACGCAGACATGCAAGCTCAGCGTCGATGCCGGCGAATTGCGCGCTCAAAGCCTCTTCCATCTTTTCGACGGCGAAGTCGATCACCTCCGTTCGCAGAACAGACTCAGACAGGCCGCGCAACAAGCTCTCTTCGAGTTCATCGCGTCGAACGAGCAGTGAATTCGTGCAGATGGAAACCTCGCGCTGGTGCGCCGCGTTAACATCGGGCAACTTGGCGTCGAGCGCCCGAATCTGTCGTTCGAGTCGGTAAACTGTCAAGAGTCGAAAATGTGCGAGTTCTTCCCTCTTCAATTCCGCCGCCTCCGCTTCTCTGTGCGCAGTTGTGACAATCTTCCAGGCGCGTTGCCGCGACACGGATGGATTTAAGGACTTTCCTACGCACGCGAAGGAAACACCGGTCGCCCGAATATGGAGCGCCTCGGTCATCTGCCGAATTCGCTTGATGGTCTGCGGGTGGCATTTTTGTCGCATTTCTTCACCTTCTCTTGGCGTCAACCAAGTGTTAAGTTGACAGATTTTCGCGATATGAGAATAAGGTTTTCAAAATCTATCGATTGCCCAAACCCGAGTAGTGCCAGTGTCAACCGTCCTGTGCGTTCACCGACCCACGGGTCTACCGCCTGGCCGTCAACCACCACCGGGAAACCATCCGTTTCCATTTGGGACAAGGCTGGCCAGTAGGGCAGTTGTGATCTGCCTATGCCGACATGAGAATGAAGTAGATGCCTGGGGGGCGTGTCATGAGAAAAACCGGTGTTCTAATCGTCGCCATGTTCCTAGCGTGTCCCACTTTCGCAGCGAATGAAAGCAGGGAACAAAAGCGGCTCGAAACGTGCGGCCAGGTAATGAAGGAAATCATGAACATCCCCGATGGAATCCCGAAGGATCTGCTCAACAAGGCCGAATGCGTCATAGTGATTCCGTCTGTCCTGAAGTTCGCGATTGGCATCGGAGGCGACTTCGGCCGGGGTGCGATCACGTGTCGCACCGGCGAACATTTTACCGGTCGTTGGAGCGCCCCCGCCCTGTTCGCACTCGAAGGCGCAAACATCGGATTCCAGTTAGGAGGCCAGGCCACGGACTTCGTTCTTTTGGTGATGAATCCCAAAGGGGCGAATTCCATCATGAGCAGCAAAGTGAAGCTCGGTGCCGACGCTGCTGCGGCGGCGGGACCCAAAGGGCGTACAGCGGCGGCAGCTACCGACATCGTGATGAGGGCGGAAGTACTGACCTATTCCCGCTCACGTGGACTATTTGCCGGGATCTCGCTCGAAGGGTTCGACGCTTCGGTCTGACGGCAGCGCCAACAAGAAACTGTATGGACGCGATCTCACCGCAAAAGAGATTGTCCGCCAAGGTAAGGTAGGCATCCCCGCCTCTGGCCGCGAATTAGTCTCAATGTTGGACAAGCAGTCGCCCAAGAACGAGTCCGATCCCGTATCGCTGAAGGAATAGCATCTTTCTCGGAGTTTCTAGTCAGTCATTAGGAGGCACGGATGCCCGAAGCCAAAGGAGTGTTGGAAGGCTTGATGGATTTTTCCTTCCGTGTGTACGCAACTCCAAGGATGTTGAAATTTCTGTACGCGCTCCACTTACTGGTGGGACTTATCGCCGGGGTTGCCTGGGTCGTGCTGGCGTTCCAACGGGCCCCAGTGCAGGGATTGGTCGCGCTGCTCGCCGCCTTGGTCGGGTATTTTCTCTGGATGCTCTACTGTCGGGTCATCCTCGAAGTACTTGCGGCCGTATTTCGCATGGCCGAGGCGATAGCTCCTGACCGTGGAAGTTCGCAGCAACAATAGCCTGCGCGCCGCCACGCTGGGAACCCGGAAGGCATTGCGGAACTGGGTTCCGAAAAGCCCCACCTGCAGGCCGTTGATTCACCAGGCCACCTAAAGCGGGCAGTCAGGGTTCGGAAAAGAGTTGTTTTCGGAACCGGGGTCACGCCAAATTTGGCGTCTGAATCTACGCGACTTCTACCCGCCGGCTCGGCACCAGTTCAGCGGGGTTTGTTTATGTGGTGTGACCTGAAGCTGCCCGACTTCAGTAGACGTCGTGAAGCACGTCCACAATGATTCCGGTATTTCGATTGAAGACCACCAGGTGTACGCCTATGAAACCGCGACGATAGTCCGGCTCAAGCGGCACCAACTCCCGCTCGACAGCCACGGCGTCCATTCCGAGCAAATCCCACTCTCCCGACGCGAGATGCGCGCCTCCGCACAATCAACAACAACATGGTAATTGAGGCGCTTCGATTCCCCCGTAGGTCCCCAAAAGTGCCAAAATTTCGTTAGCTCCTTTTGCTTACTTCGTGACTACTATAGAGATGCTTACACCGTGGGCGCTGGTCGAGCCAGATGAGCTCGTCGTGGCGGAAACTGTCACGATCGAATTGCCAACTGGCGTGCCAAGGAATGAAGCACCGGTAGTCCCGCTCCCAGAACTTCCCGAACTGCAGCCGCCTCCGTACGCGATGATGAGCGAGAGACTTAGAAGTAGCATCAGAGTAACGGCGAACCCCTTGCGCCTGTCTACATTTCTCCGAAGCACGCCAGGAAACAGGAGCACGGCTACAGCGAACACCCCGCCCTGGGTCCAAGGCCAGTTTAATGGCACAAAGTGCCGGGCCTGCATCGAAGGCGCCATTGTCGTCACCGTGAGAGTTGTCGTGGCTGGACCACCATTCGGTGTGACCGAGGCAGGCGTAAATGAACAGCTTGCTACTGCTGGCAGCCCGGTACAGGCAAACGCGACCGCTTCGCTAAAGCCGTTGGTCGGCGTCACGATCAACGTGAATGTGGCGGATTTTCCCTGCTTGATGGTCGCGGAGGTTGGGAACGCTTCCACTTTATAGTCGGCCGCGCCGGCACCTTGGTCGTGCGGTACGTTCACCGTACCGCTTTGTTCTTGGGTGTTGCCGGATGCATCTTGCGCAAGATAAGTCACGGTGTAAACGCGCCCGTTCCCATTGCCTTTCCTCTCAGCTCGCAGTTGGAAAGTGCGGTCGTCAGTTCCATATGTCGCGCCGGCGATGTCCGGCGATGTGTTGCCGTCGCCCGTGCTGTTCACAGGCTCGCTGCTCGTGATAGCCGTGAGGTTCACCGTCGGCTTGGCATCACAGGCATCCGTTACGGTGGGGTTCGCCGTGATGTCCACCATATTATGGTTCGGCGGCCACAGGCTGTTGGGACTCAGGCTGACCAGCAGATTTGGTGGCATTGTGTCGCGGATAGTCACAACGACATTGTCAGTGGCGCTCGCACCCTTGTCATCGGTAACGGTCAGCTGGAATTCGTAGACTCCCGGGGGCGCCGCCTTAAACGCCGCCTTTGCTCCCGAGACCGTCAAGTTCACAGGCGTGCCGGAGACCTCTTTCCACGCAGAGGTAATCGGATCGCCATCCGGGTCGTACGAAGAAGATCCATCGAGTGTGACGTTGCCGTTGCGGTCGCATTCGATGATCTGATCAGCTCCGGCATCCGCCACCGGCTTGTCCTCGCGCACCGTAACCAGGTACGCAGCGCCCGATCCGTTGACCTCGCCTGATGCGCCAACCACCAGGTCCAGTCCCTCGGTCCCAGCGAGGTCTTTTGTCGTCGTCAGTGAGCGTCCGAAAGTCTTGTCTCCGTTTACCGGGTCGGCCACGTCTAACAGTTGCGTTCCTGCCGAGTTCATCAGGTACACACGGTCGCTATCGGGCGCCGCGATCCAGAAGTCTTTCTTGCCATCGCCGTCGTAGTCGCTCGTGCTTGCCGCGGCGAAGCCAAACGAATCATTCAGTTGTGGAGAAGCAATCGCGCCGAGAAAAGCCCCGTCAGCGCCGCTGAATAAATACACCATGGAAGCTTTTGAATCGCCAATCATGTAATCGTCTTTACCGTCGCCGTTCTGGTCGCCGATATCCGTCACGGAGACGCCAAACCGATTTTCTGTCGATAGTTGAAGGGGAGCGTGTGAGCGGATCAGCGCACCATCGGAACCCGACAGTACGTAAGCCGCACCCGAGAATTTTCCGATGCCGTCATCATGGAAAGGCGCAGCTACGACGAGATCGATCCTTCCGTCACCGTTGATGTCCCTCAGAGCCGCCAACGTCGCTCCTAACGATGCGATCGGTTGCTTCAGGCTTAGGCCAGCTCCCGACTCAGTAGCCTTCCAGATCTGTGTTCCGTCTGTGCCGGAAAGCGCGTAAACACGACCAACGGAGCTCGTCAGCACCGGCGACCCCACTGCCAAATCAGGTTTGCCATCGCCGTTGATGTCTCCCAGCGAAGCCGTCGCATAGCCGAATTCCAAAGTCTCCTCTGGTGGCTCGAACTTCTTGATCAACATCCCGGACGCTCCAGAGATTACGAATGCTCGTCCCCACTGCGGGTCCGCGTGGCATGGTTGCATCACACACGGCAGTAGCACCACGCCGGGCACGCCGGGAGCACCGACGGCGAAATCGTCAACGCCGTCACCATCCCAGTCGCCAACGTCAACGACCGAAAATCCGAACTGGTATCCAGCGAGGCCGTCTGGATCTCCGACGGTCCGGAGGACGCTTTGATCCTTGCCCGAGATGATGGATACCTTGTCGAGACCGGGAGCACTTACGAGTAGGTCGCCGATGCCGTCGCCGTTCACGTCACCGATTCCGGCCACACTGGTTCCGAACGCGGCGTCCTTCATTGCATTGGGATTCCCGATGCGTGTTACGTCCGTTGTCAGAACGGTGGCGCTGTTCAATGCCGGGACTATCAAAGGAAAAACCGTACAAAAGAAAAAACGAATCAGAGTTCGGAGCATAGATAGCCTCGCAGAAAAATTGGATACCACGAGGGGTAGGCATCGACATGTACTGTACTTGTGACCGTGGAGTGCAGAAACTGCCACTCGATTGAGGCGCGCTTACAAATCCAGCGCAGGGCCGTAGCCTGTGGAATCCTCCTTGGGTACAAGGGGACAGGAGCGACCGGTCAACTAGGCTGGGGGAGGACAGCCCATCATCATTGTCACGACAACCTGAGGTGACCTTGGCTTGTCCCAAGGTTATCCCATGCGGCGCGCCTTGTCAGCAGTAAAGGACACTCAGTCGGCATGAGCCCAGGATCGGAACGTCTCTGTGTGAGCTTGCGACAAACCCAAGGCGAGGCCCGATGGATGGCAAAAGGCGGCAAGTTCACGCTGCGCGAGCCACCCAACCGAAATGAACGAGCGGACGTTCGGTCCATGCCGGGCCCCCGGGCACCACCGGAATGCGCCAAATCCTCTTCACCGAAGAAATCTACTTTGCCGTGAGCGAGATACGTCCGCTTTCCGTTCTCGTTCGTAGCCTCTAGCGTCAACTGGCCAACGCGCTCGGCGATGGCTTTATGCGCTTTCTCGACATCCTCGGGATGCGCCAGTAGCTCCCGAATTTTTGTTAGCCGCGATACCGCGAAATTCCGCAACTCGTCCAGCTTCGCTCGCAACGATCCGGGCCGTGGTTCCAACAGCCTGTCAGTGATAGAGCGCAGCTCCTCTTCGCGCTCACCGATCGCTCAACACGGTATCCAAACTTAGACCTGATTGTTCCTGCAGGAAAAAGTAACGCGCGTTTTGTTGGAAACCGTCCGGGCACGGAAGTGCACTGGCAGGCGAATCGACATCTGTGGTTTCAAGCCGACTACGGAATTTTTTATGCTGGCAAATTTGTCAAAGAGAGTCAGCCAGCCCGCAACCTCAATTACTGGGCGCTATGGGCTGGTTACAAATTCTAGAGCATCTGCGTAATTGCGATGGAGGCGACCGTGAAACGCAAGATGAATGCGGACGGCAAGCCCACATTAGCGTTGGGACCCGTTGCAGGAAATCAGCGATCCAAAGAAGGCCGCCCATGCAGAGGTCCTGTTTCGCCTTCCTCCGCATCCACCAGACCGATCTGCGTATCGAGTAAATTCACGGTCTGACCCGAGCGGCAGATTTGAAATTGTTAGAAGCGACCTTCTGACCGGTTACACGTGTGACATCGTCTGCGCCTCCAAAAGTGCCAGCCCAGGAATTCGCCGCAACTTTCTGCGAACAATTGGAGACATGTAGCGCGGGTGCGAGGATTAATTCGTCGGCTTGCCATCCGTACCGCAAGCTTCATCTGCTACTGGCCGACGCTCTTCGCTCGTATTGCTGCCTTTTGCTGCCTCGCAGAATTAGCAAGTCCTTTGTAAAGAATAAGAATACTGGTAGGGGCGGTGGGGATCGAAAATTGCATCTACTTTCACAAGTCCTGGGTTGTTAGAGGTGTAGCACCGCTGCTTTCTTCCAATTGGTGTCAAATGGTGTCAAATCCGCCTGATCACCAAGTACGCAGAAATTGTTGCCGACGAGACTTAGTTTCCGTCGTGCCCCGTGCGGGAGGTGGAGCGCTTTTGTGACTACGACACTGGAGCATGTGGATAGTGTTAGCTGCTGCGAAAATCGTGGACTTTCCATTGAAAAGGACGGAACTCAGCAAGTCGCATGAAGTCCCGCGCGTTCGCGGTGATCACAGTAATACCCAGGCGACCAGCGCTCATTGCAATCAGCGCGTCATTCGTCAGTCGGCCTTGTCCAATTTTCTCGTAATCGTACTTGGCTGCCAAACGGGCGAGTACTTTGCCGGTCTGGGTCCAGTCGTTTAGGTTCGGTACTAGAATTCGCCTCGCCTTCTCGAAGTCACGCTCGAATCGTTCCAGCACATGCCGACCGCGAGGGGCAATTCCGGCGTATAGCTCTTCGAGTACGACCGCACTCAGCCAAATCGGCGAGTCGACTGCCAACCGCCTTAGCGACAGGGCGGCCCCGTCTCCAGTTCGTAGAGCGGTAATGTAAATGGAAGAGTCGAAGAGGACCGGCTGCATCTACTTGTCCAATGTGCCGTATGCGTCCCTTATATCCACTCCGCTTTTGACAAAGCGATCGTTGGCTTCGACCGCCAACTGGTTTCGCATGTGTTCGGTGATGACGACATCGAGCGCACGCTCGATAGTTTCCGTTTCTGTCTTTGCCTTCAGTGCCCTCTGGGCGCGCTTGAGCTTTCCTGCATCTAATTGAAAATGCTTGTGGGATCTCGTCCTAGCTAGTGCCATACGCTCGTCCTCCCATTTTCAGCATAGCACGCATGTTCACGATATGGCAATCTATGAACATACCTCCCTTACTCGCCGCATTTTCATCTAATCACTTGCCGCAGATTGTTGCAGATGTTCTCTGGCAGCGGGGCCTTTGCACGAGCGTGAGCCTAATGCTTTTTAGGGGCGGTGGGGATCGAATTGTAGGACAATCACTAAGTCTTGCTGAATCCACTGCGCTTACGCCGCTCCAACCCAGTAAAAGACCCCTATATCAGCTTGTTTCGGCCACCAGTTGGCCACGAGCAAACACTCCTGCAACCGATGAGGAACGTTCGTTGACAGGCCACAACTTAGCGAGCGGCTCTTTTTGAATAGTTCACCGCGCGCCCGGACTTTAACCGTTTAATCAACTCTCGTCACAACTAAGGGAACGAACTCCTCTTTGTCGGTCCGCTTGACCGGATTGTTAGCCGTCTTGTAGAGTTCGCCGGCAGGCTTTCGGCATTATTCACCTGGAGGAATTGTGCGGACTTTTAAGGTTTTGCTGTTGGCGTTGCTGTTGCTTGGGTTCGGCAGTGCGGCGAAGGCAGACCAGATTCAGATCGGTGAGCTCACTACGAGTTTCACGATACTTTCGCCTTTCTCGCCCGGCTTTTTCGATGCGAAAGGTTCGCTCACGAATTCAACGGACATTCCGTTACAGCTTGCGACCTTGGACTTTACCAACGGAGTTCACTTCGACAATCCAAGCGTTTGGATCCCAGGCATGACGGCGCTTCTGTATGAATCGAGTGGTGCTATTGGGGCGGATTCGGTCACAGTTGCGGGGACACTCACGTCGCTGGTGTTTAGCGTAAATGGAGTGACGTATGCGGCTATGGAGAACAGCTGGTCTGTGACGTCTTTCGTCGTGTCGAACTCTACGACGCCGATTTTTGTGGACGCGAAACCGACTGTGGCGACGCCGGAGCCGGCGTCGCTGGCGTTGCTATTGGCAGGAGCATTGGGAGCGGGTGCGTTGAGGAGGAGGAAGGCTTAGGTTGTTGAGCGGCGTCCAGAGCTGCACTTAAAATTTGCAAGGCGCACACCGCGTGATCGCGGTGTGCGCCTTTTTGTTTTCAAGGGGGGGCGATTCGCGAAGCTTCATGGATATTTAGCTATCAAGAGGCGCGATCGTAAGAAGAACGGGTCTGAAGACCCGCCACTACGAAACCGAAATTAAAAAAAACCGCCCTCGGAAATCGAGGACGGTGCAACCGACCACCCGAACAGCAGATCCCTCGCTGCCCTCGGGATGACAAACGGTGCTTAGTCTTGGGTGGCGGAGCGTAGGACTTGGTAGAAGATTGGGACGTCTTCGGGATGGCCGAGAAAGACCGCGCGTAGATTGAAGTCTCTCCCGTTTGGTTTTGTTGAACAGAGAACTTCGGTGTAGGTTATCTGAAACAACATCCCGAGGAACGTCATAAGGGCGCGATGTTACCTTCGCGGGTAGCTCTTCACCGAGCGTTCCCATGACCCGAATTCTCTAAAGCTGTTCAATCAATTTCGGAATCACATCGAGACAAAGATGGTTCAAGAACTCCGGGGTCGTGTTGATGACTTTCCGGCACGTAATGCAGCCCGGATAGACCACACCTTTTCTGCCCTCCGCCATTGATGGCGGGTCGATGACGAATGTGTCCCAATGATGGCGTTGGATTTCTTTCTGAAGATATTGGATGAGTGCTTGCTTCCTTTCAGGGCTCAAGTGTCGCTCGGGGTGAGCAACGGGAAGGACATCATATCATCGGGGATTCAGCGCAGGTTGCTCCAGAGCATTGTTTACCGCACGAACCTCAGATACTCTGTCGGCGCACTTATTAGTGCTTTGAGCGCCGTTAGGGACTCACGTGGGAAGGCGTGAGTCCCTTTTTATTCAATGCGACCTAGAAATCGCTCCACGGACGCCAGTACGGGACGCTCGTATATTTAACTTCGAAGTATCGATTGAGAAATTCTCGAATTATCTCTCGGAGTTTAGACATCCAAGCCCTCCAATTTACCTGTGAGCGGTCATCGTCATCCTGCTTTCACAATCGTCAGTGTCAGTCTCGGACGCTGTTTCCGCCTTCAAATACTCGACGCGCAGTTTTTCAGCTTCGTCGTGTGCCTTCTTTGAACCCATATAGTCGGCCTTCTTCGCCTTCTGCATTACGATGGTGGCGCTTTCCCACGCCTTCTTTGCTTCGTCCCGTTTCAGTTTCAATTCTTTAACCATAAGTCTCCGGTGGGGTCGTTATTCAAGTGAAATACTGCGCGGGCGGCAACCCTATTTGATTGGCTTCGGCAGGAGGAGTGGGAGACAGCATCATACCACTTCACTTAGGGCCAGTACGAACCTGTCCGGCAGCCAGTCCTTAGGGCTAAAGTTTTCTCCCAATTGACCGCTCGACTCATCCAGATTATTTTGGGATCAGACTGAGCCGAACGGAACCCAAAGTTCCAACGCTCGGTTGGGTGCAACCTTCATGAGGAGTGCGCCCTCGGATAATTGATACACACCCTTCAGAGGACTCGGCAACGGGTCCTCTTTTTGATTGGATTGTACTCGTCGAAACATGCGCGTATATTCCGCCCGTTGGACCGGGCAACGGCGGTTGTCGAAGGACTTGCAGGCGTGATTTTGGCCTCTCAGGCAGTACACCCTTACCCGGCGACTTAACAGCTGCTAGAGACCTGGTTGGCTTCGCGGATAAACTTCGGCAGCTCAGTGTAAAGGTTCATCTTGTCGATGCAACTCGCCACGCCGATTGCCTCGAGCAAAGGCTTCATATCCTGCTCTGGCAGCAAGGTCATTAGCACAACGGTCTTGCTGTTCCCGACTAGCTCATCCGCCTGCCGCTTGGCTTCCTCACCTTCGGTCATACCCAAGTCCAGCACGGTAACATTCGGATGGAACTCCTCATTTACACGAATCGCGTCATCGAGAGTTAGAACTGCTTCGACTACATTGATGTCGGGATACTGGAGCAGCATCTTTCGAACTACTTTCAAAATGATTGGTGAATCGTCTACGAGAAGAACTGAGGTCATGGGCTGGCCTTCAACAGCCACCGTCCGGCAGCCATCACGGTGACAGCCATTGAGCTGGAGAGCACCGGGGACAAGCTACTGGTTTCGACGTATGAAAGCTGTTCAAAATTGGACAGCTATTAAGCGGGCTAAAAAGTCGGATGGTGTACTGCACCCTTCAAAATCTGAACGCCTGCCAAGTGTAGGATAGGAGCCTCCGAACGAGGAGCAGTATGGGTCGTAAAGCGCAGGTGAAACGAAGTCCGGAAGAGAAGTGGGAGATTCTCCAGGAAGGTCTGCGGAGTGGGAATATTTCCGAGACCTGCCGCAAGTATGGGATAGCTGCGAATCTCGGGTATCGCTGGAAAGATGAAGCGGAACAGGGAGCAAAGGCAGCGCTTGGGGGGAGAAGCGCTGCGGGCGGCGTGGACGAAGAGCAAGCCAAGCGCGTCAAGCAACTCGAACGCATGTTGGGGCGCAAACAACTGGAGATCGAAATCCTAAAAAACGTGTTGGGGGAGTGAGCTGCGGCATGGCGCACTCCCAGGCACGAGAACTAGTCAGGCAGGGTTACGCCACGACGTTGGTGGCCAACACGCTGATGATCAGCCGCTCCAGTCTGTATTACCGGAAGTGTCCACAACGCAGCCGAGCGGATCGCAGCTACGATGAACAGATCATTGCAGCGTGCGGTGAGAAAACTTCCTACGGTTATCGCCGCATCGCGTGGTGGATGCAGCGGGAAAAACAGCTGTACGTAAACGGAAAACGGGTTCTGCGCGTGATGCGTGAACGCGGTTTGCTGATTCGTCCGCGCCCATTGCGGGCACGGCGTAAAACAAATGCGTATGCGCGGACGGATTGAATCGGGCCCCCGGCACCATCCATGCTGCCACGTTAGTAGATCCCAGGTTCCAGAAGCGATATAAGTTCTGCCGTCGGGCATAAGCACAATTTTCTGAGCGTGTTTTGCAATCTCGGCACGTACTGTCACCGCTTCAGCGCTGAAGAGCGATCGCAAATCCTTCAGCCACGATGCTAATCGAGAGCGCGCTGCAGCTCCACTTCGAAGCGAGCCAGCGTGTACTCGACAATGTGCGGCTGAAGAACTTTTTCCTGCAAGCCCGAGAGAAGTTGCTCTTCGAGATTGCGCCTCGCAATCAGAAGAGTATTTGCGCACGCACCACGCCCGCGGTTGTAGTGCAACGAGCAACCGTAACGCACGTCTTGTCGCTTCCGAGAACATCCCGAAACAATAGTCACACTCGCGCCGCAGAGAGCGCATTTCAGCAAGCCCGAGAAAATGTAAGGCGAACTGACGGCGCGAGCTCGCAAGATTCCCGGGCGCCGGGCGTCTAGGCTGCAAAGCTGATTCACCGATGCCGTTTGCTCCTGCACCGTGTTCCACTGCTCATCGGAAATGATTCGTTGCTCTGGAATTTCCTTTCTGCGCCACTGGCTCGCAGCCATTCGCCGATAGATCCTTTTCCCCGTTTCGAGGGATCGGACCTTCCGCGTCCTGCCCCATACGACAACCCCCGGTAGCGTTCGTTGTGCAAGATGTGCCGCACCGATGACGGACACCAACTCTGCGCGACTCTTCCCTTCTGCGGTTGCGGAGAGACTATGCCTATGCGGTTAAGGTCAATCGCGATACGTTTCAGCGAGTGGCCAGCGGCATATCGTTCGAAAATCTGCCGAACTGTTTGCGCCTAGCTCGTCTGTGAGAATGAATCAGGGAGCCGGATGCGCCCTCGTGAGGAGCAGGCGTAGAAATTGGTGTCCGCTAGCCGACTTACCGGGACTTGCAGCCGCCTTCACGAGTTTCGATCAGAGCCCGGAGTTGTTCAAAGTTGTCGACGACAAAATCCGCACCAGAACGTGCGAGTTCTTGCTTTGTGAAGGAAGTAGGGATTGCCGCGGCAATGCATCCAGCAGCTTTTGCTGCCAGAATGCCATTTAGGGAATCTTCAATTACCAAACACTCTTCTGCGCTCGTTCCCAACCTGAGGATCGCTCTCTAGAAAAACACGTGAAGACTCACCGATAACGAGCGGACCCACCACACACCGCCAAGCTTTTTCAAGGAACCGGTGGCAAATACCAGCAGCCGAGTTGGCTAGTTCTTGGTACACGGGTCGCGTCGCAAATTGCGGCGCAATTGATCTTTGGCTCGAAAGATCAACATCCTGACCGCAGGAATCCGCGTTTTCAGTGCGCACGCGATCTCGGAGTAACTCATTTGTTTGTAATAGCGCAGCACGAGTGCCACCTTGAATTTCTGGGGCAGGCGGATCAACTGTTCCCTCACTTCGAGCTGTTCTTCGTTGCGCAGAACTTGGGAGAGCGGCGAAGGAGTCGAATGGTCGGGAACGTCACTAAGGTAGGCTCCATCGGCGCCCGAACCTTTCTCGCGTTTTCGTCGTCGCAGCTTATCGATGCAATGCCGGCCTGCCACTTGCGACACCCAAGGCAGGAAGGGCACCTCCTCATTTTTTGTCTCGAGGACCCTGTGCAGCTTCAAAAATACCTCTGCGGCCGCATCCTCGGCATCTTCCCGCTGCCGAAAGAAATGCCGGCAGACCCGCAGCACATGGCGATAATGAGTTACGTAGATTGTGCTTAACACCTCGGGGTAGGGTTGCAGGGGTCGGTTCAACGCCGCGCAGGGCGCTTTTTCTTGCATGAACATTGAAGTCGCTCTCGTAGCCATCGCCAGTTCCTGGTCTGGAATTTGGGCACACCCGTCAGTTCCGGGCGCTATCCAACTTGGGGAGCTCGGTTGTACTTGACTTCAGCTATTTAAAACGATTTCCTCTCCGTTCAGCCTTCTTCGGTCCCACAACCGAAGTTGGCTTACGTTGAGACGCCGAAAAATCCTTACCGCGCGAAAGGGACGGCCCGGTCATGATGCTCTCGCGGCGGCGAATGACCAGAAGTGTTAAGTCGTCCTCCGGTGAAAACCCGTCAGCGAAGTCGAGCACCGCCCCAAGCGTGGAGAAGAGAACTTGATTCGCGCAAGCGCCGGCGACCGCACTGGCCGCCGCCGATAGTCGTCCCGTCTCAAACTCCTGGTCTTCGGAATTCCGGCACTCCGTCACGCCGTCGGAGTAAGCGAGCAACATATCGCCGGGATTCAGTCGCACGCTCCCTGTGTTGTACGCCGCTCCTTGAAGGGCACCTAGCATCGGTCCACCTTTCTCCAGTCGTTCCACGGCCTTGTCGTGTCTCAGAATCAGCGGGGCTGGCAGGCCAGCGTTACAGTACACAAGTTCATTCTCCAATGGATCGAGTCGGGCAAAAAATAAGGCCGTGATCGGCGGCGCATCCTGATCCTGGCACAGTTCCGCGTTGACCTCGGCAATGGCAACAGCTGGGTCCGAATGCATTCGACCACAACGTCGGATCAGACCCAGCAGATGGGCCTGCCAAATTCCTGCTGACAGCCCTTTGCCGGCGATATCGCCCACGGTCAATCCAAGGACAGAGTCGAGTTCCATCACCTTGAAAAAGTCTCCCGATAGATGGCGCACGGGGAAAATTTCGCCGGCGATCTCGTAATCGCCCCAGACGAGTTCACGGGGGGCGCAGAGGTTCCGTTGAATCTGGGCCGCCTCATAAACAGCTTGTTGCAGTTTGGCTTGTTCACGTCGCACTCCATCCAGTTGCTGCTTCACCAACTGGACACCCGACGTATGGCTTCTCGCCACCGCGGGCAAGGCTCGACTCATGTTCCCTTCGCGTTTCGTCTTCCGCTCTAGGCCGTTCCCGAGCGCTTTTTGCCTGAGGTCCTGCATTACTTCAGTCGACGTCATCATGTTCATCTCATCCTACGAATTTGTAGCCCACTCCGTGCACCGTTAGAAAAAACCGAGGGTGCTCCGGAACCTGTTCGAGTTTCTGGCGAATCCTTACAATGTGAGCGTCCACTGTCCGGGTCGTTGGAAAGTTCTCATAACCCCAGACCTCGTCGAGCAACCGGTCGCGGCTCAGGGTCTCACCCGAATGACACAGAAAATGCTTTAGCAGCTCGAATTCCTTGCTCGAAAATTCCACCGGCTTACCACCACGCAGGACCTGGTAGCTACGAAGGTTCACGTCGACATCCCCAAAGGAATAGCGATCCTGCTCTTTCGGAAGTGTCTTTGCCCGTCGCAGAACGGCCTTCACGCGAGCGAGCAGCTCTCGGATCGAGAAGGGTTTGGTGACGTAGTCGTCCGCGCCGAGTTCGAGACCCACAACCTTGTCCACTTCTTGGCCGCGCGCCGTAAGCATGATGATGGGTATCGAAGGGCGCTTCGCCTTTAGGTGCTTGCAAACATCCAGCCCGCTCATTCGTGGCATCATCACGTCGAGGACAATCAGGTCGGGTGATTCCGCCAGAGCCCGATCGAGCCCTTCCACTCCGTCGAGTGCCGTGATTACTTGAAATCCCTCGTACTCGAAATTATCGCGGAGCCCTGCGACCATGTTCGGCTCGTCCTCGACGATCAGAATTTTCGTCGTTCCCATGACCTCTCCCTTGGGCTTTCCCCGGCGCGTGTCACCACTCGAACCTGCGGGCCCTTTCATGCGGCTGCCTGTGTAGCTCGTAAAACAGGATCCAACGGCAACGCAATCGTGAAGGTACTCCCTTTCTGGGGGATGCTTTCGACCAGCACGTCCCCGCCGTGCGCTCGCGCAATGTGCCGCACGAGCGAGAGTCCTAATCCTGACCCCTTGACGTTGTGTACCAGCGGATCCCCACAGCGGTAAAACTTCTCGAAAATTTTCTCCTGCTCGTTCGGTGGGATGCCAATTCCGCGGTCCCGGACTTCCAGATTCACGCGGCCGTTCGTACGGTACAAGCTCACACCGATGTATTTCTGGTCTTTGGAGTACTTCAGTGCGTTATTGACCAGGTTGAGCAACGAGCGCGCGATGGCTTCGCGGTCCACACTTACCGGTGGAATATCACCGGAGATGTTCTCCTCGAAGGAGAAGCCGTTTTGTTCTATCTGGAACCGGTAGGAGTCTAGGGTCGACCGCACCAGATCGGCCAGATTGGTTTCCTTGAACTCGTATTCCTTGCGTCCTGCTTCGATCCGAGAGAAGTCAAGGATATTGTTGATGAGTGCCGTCAGGCGTTCGCTCTCCTCGCGAATGATGCGAAAATATTCCTGGTATTTCTCCTTCGTCGTGAGTCGCCCAAGCTCCAAAGTCTCGGCATAGAGGCGGATCAAAGCCAGCGGCGTCCGTAATTCATGGGAGACGTTGGCAACGAAGTCGGACTTTAGTCTGGCCAGATTCATTTCCCTGGAAACATTGCGGTAGGTAAGCCAAATTCCACCCATCATGAGTGTAGAGAGTGCTCCCAAAACGATGTAGTTATATCGGAGAAATCGAGTTCCGATGTCCGCGATGGTCGTACCTTGGTATTTCATCGCGAAGATTAGATCCGGGAAAACATCTGCAAAACGGCGCTCCTCCTCTGGGCCGCCTCCATCCCAATCTGCCGAAGCTACCCACGGCGTGGAATCCTTCGGCGCATGGATCATCATGACCGGCAAATTGGCATCTGCCTTCAGCACAGTGCTCTTGCTAGTCAAGACGTCCTTTACGACGGCCGGGAAAAAGGATTTGCGCAGATAGTCTTGATCAAAAGCGACCATCCCCAGGGCAACACGATCTGGTGAAACACCCACCGGAATAAAATAGGCGACATTCCAATACGCATGCTGATTTGCGTGAAGCGTCCACCCGCCATATAGGCCCCACGGCTCTTCTTCCTTCATCTGACGGAGATGCTTCACCGTGGTGGCAGCTTCTGAAGGCAGCCAACTTCCGAGCATGTTGATATCCTCTTGCGTGAATCCGCAGAAGACCTGGTCCTGATCGCGGCCCGGCTGCATGCGGGTGACTAGCAAGTTGTTCTTCTTGTCGTACAAAGCTGCAAACGCATACTCGGGATGCGCCAGCAACAGGCGCTCGAGCTTGGCTTTGATTTGAGGGCCATCGTCAGGGTTGGGGAATTCCTTTCGGACAGGCGTAATCAGGTCGTTCGCCTGATGCCAGGTTTTCTTTTCCGCGATCTTCAGCACGTATTGGAAGTCGCGCTGGATGGCTGCTTCGACGGCCTTATCGCGCTGGATATGTTTCAGGTTCCAGATGCTGAAGCCCATCAATGCTGCTGCAGGGAGCACGATGGCCAACTCCAGCGTCAGGAGCGTTCTGGTGCGGTCCGTCAATCGCCACTTCTTAGACATTCTCAGCCTCGTCAGATCGCCTGCTTCCCGTACAGAAGCAAGACTATAGAGTCCTGTAACGACGAGTTGTCAAGTCATCGCAAAGGTTTGTAAAAAGTTGTAAAAGCGAGCCGCAGGATATCCATGAGCCGATGAAATGCTGAAGATCTGGCTCCTCTTACGTTGGCGATCGTACCCGGATTCACGGGCAACTCGGAGGTTATCGGTTCCTCTTTCGGATTAGTACCAGACAAACGCGCTAGTGGCCACTAACGGGCGGATCATCGGTGACCCACGTTCGCTACCGTGATCCTCAGCGCTACTCTTAATTAGGTAGCGGTCTGTGGCCACAGCGGGTGAAAACCGTGGTTTTTTGTCAGAGGGGAGGAAGGAGTGACCTCCGGCTCTTTCCCGC
The DNA here is from genome assembly GCA_963781385.1 of uncultured Acidobacteriota bacterium. Taxonomy (GTDB): domain Bacteria; phylum Acidobacteriota; class Terriglobia; order Acidiferrales; family UBA7541; genus Acidiferrum. The sequence goes on from CAWAFN010000003.1 coordinate 1,544,731, forward strand.
AGGATTTGTTGAACAACTGCGAGCCTTTTCTGCAAGCGGAGTACGACTGTCGCGGAAGTCTAGCGCAATAAATCCTAAGCAAGCTCGGCTAAGGAAGCCGCAGATGTAGCGTGTTGTAGCTCGGACGACACAAGCCGGCTGCGAATTTCCCCTAGGAGTTCGAAGGAGCGGAGGCGCGCTCCATGATCATAGATGTGCGCGGTTGTGAGGATCTCGTCGGGCTGCGTGACTTCGATGAATTTGAGCAGGCTGCGTTCCACTGTATTCGGAGAACCCACGGCGGAGCACAAGAGGGTCATGCTGGCGGAGGCTTTCTCCGCCGGTGACCAGTACGAATCGATGTCTGCAATGGGTGGCGGAACCTGGCCGGGGGTGCCGCGTCGAAGATTTGTGAAGGCTTGCTGGACCGAAGTGAAAAGAAAGCGCGCCTGGGCGTCCGTTTCGGCGACGATCGCGTTCAGGCCCAGCATGGCGTATGGGCGGTCGAGTTGCCGCGATGGTTTGAAGTGTGTGCGATAGAGCTGCAAAGCCTGCATCATGTCCGCGGGCGCGAAATGCGATGCGAATGCAAAGGGGAGACCGAGTTCGGCTGCAAGTTGCGCACTGAAGAGACTCGATCCGAGTAGCCAAATAGGGACGCGAAGGCCCGAACCGGGAACGGCGTGAATCCGTTGATTCCGTGCATGCGGCTCGAAATAGGATTGCAATTCCTCAACGTCTTGAGGAAAGTTGTCCGAAGCAGAGGCGATGTTGCGCCGAAGGGCGCGAGCAGTGGGCTGATCTGTCCCAGGAGCGCGGCCCAGTCCGAGATCGATACGGTCTGGGTAGAGCGAAGCCAGCGTCCCGAATTGTTCGGCGATGACTAGAGGCGAATGATTCGGCAGCATGATGCCGCCGGCGCCGACACGGATGGTCTTGGTGCCTCCAGCGACGTGGCCGATGACGACAGACGTGGCTGCGCTGGCGATGCCGGGCATGTTGTGATGTTCTGCCAGCCAAAACCGTTTGTAGCCCCAGACTTCCGCGTGTCGCGCCAGATCGAGAGAGTTGCGAAAAGCCACGACGGCGGTCGCCCCTTGAGGAATAGGCGAGAGATCGAGGATAGAAAACGGAATCACCACGATTCGATGCTGTGTTCCAAGCCGCCGTTACAGAAAGCGATCATTCGTTACGGATCGGTTGACAACCTGCTTGTATCGCTTGCTCCCGCATTTGTATTGCAGCAGGTGTACGCGGCACAGGCCAAGTTGTTTTATGGAATAGGCTTGATTGTTGGAGCTCTAGTGGCTTGGTACTGTGTTCCACCGCGAGGCAAAGTAAGAGATTTCCGTAGTGCTTTTCGCCGGCGCCACCATAACAGCCACGATCGAGCAAGTTCCATGTTCCTGAAGCAATCATAGATTTTTCCTCTCGCGAAAGCGTAATCCCTTCGACATGTTTCGCAATCTCCGCGCACGCCAGTTAGGGTTCTGCGGATGTTGTATGAGTTCTGGTGTGCGCTTACAAATCGTTTCAGGTGCGGGATTGTGACACTGGCAAATCTCATGAGGATGAAATGCGCGAGATTCAACGCGTTTTTGCGGTCATCGTTTGGCGTAAGTCGCCATGGGCCGCCCCAGAGGCAACTTCCATTGATTTTGTGAACCAAAACCTGTGAGCTCACGTCGGTTGCTCACATGGAATTTCGAAAGGATGTTCGAAAGGTGAAACTTCACGGTGCTCACGCGGATCTGCAGGAGGTCGGCGATTTCCCTGTTCGAAAGGCGCCTGCTCACGAGTTCTAGAATCTCGTCTTCGCGAGGCGTGGTTGGTTTTCGGGCTTGATCCTTTTTACATAGTGCGCAACTTACCTCAAGAAGAACTTCCGGGAGCAGGTCGGGCGGAATCCATGCCTGGTTGTTCGCGATACACAAGACTGCGCGAACCAGTACGCGCGGCGCATCTGTATGGGAAACATATCCGTGGGCTCCCCATGTGAGAAATTTCAGAATCTCGTCCTTCGATTTTCGATCGTCCAGGATCAGAAATTTCGCATCCGAGGAAAGATCACGCAACTGCCGTAAACACTCACGCCAGGGAATTTCCAGTCCGCAAATATCCGTAACATAAATGACGTTCCTTAGGCGCCTTGAACCTAATTGAGAGTACTCCCGTAAATTCAGGGGCAAAATGCGAGGATCCGCGCGCAACAATTGCTTAAGGTAGAGTTCCGCCAGGCAGTTCTGCGTGACGCAGCAAACTTGGAGGGACGTTCGTGGGGTGGCGCGAGACATGCTCCAACCTTTTTGGCGAGGGGTCGCAGAGTGATCGCCGAAAAGACTCGGTTAGAGCGAAGCACCGAACAACCCTGGGGAAAAACACTATGAGAGCCTGAGATACTCTTGTCAAGTAACTTAGGCATACCCAGCCTTTGTGGGGAGGGATCTACTCTACTCTTCGGCTATTGCCGTGCCTTCTTTTTCTGCCTACCCTTCCGCATTCTCCCTAAGTATCGAGGTCCTTTCCGAATCAGCCTTCACATGGATTTACGACGCCAACATAACGTGAAGTTTCCGCCAGCTTGAAAAGAACCTACTTCCCAAGCATTGCGGCGTTGTATTTAGCGATGGCCTCGGGATTCAGGCCGAGCCCCAGTTCTGAACAGTCGCTTTTGTTTGAATTTAGCGAGGTGCTCCCGTGGCCATCCGAAATATCTATCTGAAGATCGAAAAAATCTTTGGTTACTCACCCGTCGAGCCTGACGATCACGTCTCACCACCGATTCAATATCGCCGTGACTGCATGCGCAACATGGGCCATGAGGATGGCACAATTCCTGCCGACGAGGTGGCCGCGCGACGGCTGACAGCCCTGATTTACCGGGAATATCTGGACTCACAATATCTTATCCCAAAGCCTGACAAGCTTATCGCTGCAGACGTAAACGAACCGGCTTTTACGCGCCGCGTTCCCGGCACAGTCATTTATGCAAAGCCTGGCGATTGGCTGTATATCCACGTCAAAAATGGGGACAGCGCGCCGCATAGCTTTCACGTTCATGGAGTGCGTTACGGGATCGATTCGGATGGTTCTTGGCCTTTCGGTACGCAAAGCAACGACGGGCGTAGGTCTGACGAAATCTGTCCGGGCCAAGCGTGGACCTACACATATGAAGTTACGAAAGAGACGATCGGGGTTTGGCCTTTCCATGACCACTGCCGCAATATCGGGACGTATGTGAACTTGGGGCTATTTGGCGGGCTCGTCGTGCTGCCGGACAAAGAGCACGAGCATCTTCCCAAGTTTCCGTACCCCGGCGATCTCGAGAATGATTTGCATAAGGCGGTCAAGAAGTTAGAAGGCAAGCCGCGCCATTCAAGGAAGGCTCAAGGCGTAGATAGGCAGTGTTGCGGAGGAGCGAAGATGGTAGTGACCCCGATGATGGCGATGGGCGGTCCAATGCCAGCACCCATGCCTGGAGCAATGCCGATGCCCGGAGGCGGCCAAACGCAGGTTCACGGACTCGACCTCAGCGAAGTCCCCCCGGAACTTGTTACTTACCTGGTCACGCTTGACGAACTGGCGCATGCCCCACAACCACTTCCGCCACGAGACCATTCCTTGCACGTGCCGCTGTTCTTCCATCAGATGAGTGGCTTTCGCGGGACTCCTGTGTTCCAGAGTGCGCCACTTAACCCCGGGGTATCGTTTGCCTCGCCCGTGTTTACGGTCGGTGCCACTTATCACTACATCTGCGGCATACACGGCGCTTCCATGTCCGGCTCAGTGACTGTGCAACCCGGTGGCCCGAGCACAGCGAGCGTTTCGATCGTCGACTTCGCTTTCAATCCGCCGAGCGTCACTGTAGGGATCGGAGGACAAGTCGTTTGGACCAACAGTGGCCCAAGTCAACACAGTGTCGTCGAGGCGGGTGGGGACAACCTGCCCTCCTATTGCTTCAACGGTCGCTCCTTCGTGGGCAATACGCCTACGATCGTGGCGCATGCCGGGCAGAAAATCTGCTGGTACGTGTTCAATCTAGATCTTGGAATGAATTGGCACAACTTTCATCCTCACGCACAGCGCTGGCGCTTCGCCGATCAGATGATCGACGCGCGTAGCATTGGACCCGCTGAGTCGTTCATGGTCGAGACCGCAGCTCCTCCGGTATTGTTGCTGCCGGAGGATTTCGAGCACTGCCACCATCCACACAAGGGTGCCAAGGAATACCATTTGCGCGGTGACTTCCTAGTTCACTGCCACGTAGAAATGCACATGATGCAGGGGCTTGTTGCTCTCTTGCGCTCTCACCAGACTGTTCATCTTACGCCCCACGAGGCGCACCAGCTCGGAGCACAAGTCGGACTAGCCCTCGATCCTGGCAATAATTCGTGTCCGGCGGTCCAGCTCGACCGTTGCGCAAACTTGATAGGCGGACGCTGGGAGGAACTTCCCGGATTGCCGGAGATCACCTTTATGCATGCTGTACTACTGCCGAACTCTTCTCGATTGCTTTATTGGGGCTACGGGCAGCGTGCCGACCAGTCCCGACTCTGGGACCAGGCGACGGGTCTCTATACTCAGCCGACCAACCAACCGATTGCAATTGCACCTGACGAAAACCTTTGGTCAGGAGCGCATGCGCATTTGAATGATGCGCCGGGAACGGTCCTCGCTCACGGCGGATTCATGACGGGCGGCGGTGTCAGTGCCAACACCGAGCGTCGGGCCTTCCTTTTCGACCCAACCACGAACGCCTTCACAGCCGCTTCCAACCTGCACACGGGACGCTTCTATCCAACCACAGTCACGCTGGCTAATGGTACCGCGCTGACGCTATTTGGAGAGGACCACGCAAACGCGCCGGGTGCGGCCGTTCAAACGCTTGAGATTTTCACTCCAGGCGGTGCTGGAGCCTGGAGTGCTCCAAAGTCGGTTCCGTTCAATTACTTTTATTATCCCTGGACGTTTCTCCTGCCCGGCGGGGACCTTTTCATTGCTGGACCGCAGAAACCGGCCCGCCGTTTCGACCCAACAGCGACGCCGATCGTCGACAACCCAGCGATACAGTACAACCAAATCTCTTCTCAGCGAGGCGTGAACATGGACGGCACAGCGGTTTTACTCCCGCTAAAGCCACCAAACTACGAGCCACGCATTCTCATTTTGGGAGGAAGTGCGGCCGACGCGCAGCAAACCGCAGAATGGATCGATCTGTCCGTGGTTAACCCACAATGGCAAGCACTTCCCAATCTCAACGTACCGCGCGATAAAGTGAACTCGGTTCTGCTCCCCGACGGTCGCGTGATGGTCGCTGGCGGCATTGAGACGCTCCCCGACGGCGGACCCGTGGAGATTTTTGATCCCGAAGATCCAGCGTCAGGATTTCTCCTTGGGCCAAACATGCAGCATATCCGCGGGTACCACTCCGCGGCGATACTGCTCCCAGACGGCAGCGTCATCATGGGCGGCGATCCGAACGGGGGCAGCACACCGAACGAACGGTATCGGCCCGCGTATTTCTTTAAGGCACGTCCGACGATCACGGGTTCCCCCGCTGCCGTCGCGCATGGCGCTGCGTTCTCCGTTCAGACCGCTACTCCGGCCACCATAGCAGAAGTGGTGCTCATGACTCCGGGTGCAGTCACGCACGCCTTCAACCAGAACCAGAGGTACGTCGGCTGCGTAATCAGCGGTACATCAGCGAATTCGATTGATGTGACAGCGCCTCCGAACGGAACTATTGCGCCGCCCGGATATTACCTCCTCTTCCTAGTGGACCACGATCGTGTGCCCTCGATGGCGAAATGGATTCGCTTAACGCCGTGAGATAGACAGAGCACGACTTCATCATTGCGTGCGAATCAAGAAAGCTCGTCAAGGAGCATCGGCATGGCCATCACGAAGATCAAGATCTATCCAGCCATCGGCATTGCACGGGTGGGCAACAGTCCCAAAGAGTTCTTCGTTGGCCCCGAGATACCCGGGGAAAGCAGACCTCCCAATGGGGGGTACAAAGACGGGAGCCATCGCATCAAGCGTCAAGCGGCCCAATTTCGGTTGTTTGGCTACGATCAGAATAACGCATTGGTGAAGGAGATCACTGCTTTAGACGCCTCTATCGAATGGATGGTTCACCTAGCCAACAAGAAGGCCGAGTGGGTTCAGTTTCAGGGTCCGGAAGGGCAGACGAATACGAGCCTGCGCAGAAATCCAAACACCAGAAACCGCTCGAGCTTAATTATTGACCCAGGACCTCGGACGCTCCGCGGAAAAAAAAAGACAGCCCATTTCGACACGGGGAAATTTCTTGGGAAGGCCGTACCGCTAGGAGAGATCAGCACGGATCAGGATGGTCGCTTACTCGTTTTGGGTGGGTTTGGTAAGTCGGGCTCGCCTAAGAATGCCAGGATCGTACATTGGGCGAACAATGATGGGTGGCATGACGACGTATCCGACGGGCCTGTGACTGCGATCGTCAAGCTAAACGGAATGGACCGACCCATCCATGCCATACCGGCCTGGGTGATCTGTGCTCCACCAAAGTTCGCCCCTCCAATCCTCAGCATCATCACCTTGTACGACACTCTGTTTCAGAAAGCCGTCGTGAATGGATGGCTTTCTGAGCCTGAACCGCCTTCTTTCACAAACGACATCTATCCCATTTTGATTCGGGCGATCCATGCGAAGTGGGTTAGTGCCATGGCGGCTCCCCACCATTCGACGTTGTCGGAAGAGATTCCCTCTACGGGTCCTGCGGATCGGCAGGCCATTTTCGAGAGGCTCAGAGACCCAAACCTTCCGCTGGGCCAACCGAGTGATGGCGACATGCCCATGATTTGGTCTGACATCTACGACACCGCAGGCCACGATTCCAGTCAGCCCCTCACGAAATCACAGTACAACGCCTTGAGCAAATGGAAGGATGGAAACTTCATTGACGATTGGGCGGGCCCCCCAGACGTCCCGACCGAAATCTCGCCTGACGGACTGGACCGCGCCGCCCTCGAAGCATGTGTTGGCGGTGCGCTTTTTCCTGGCATCGAAGCCGGTTGGATGTTGCGTGACATCTACGCTTTTTCCGAGCCGTTCCGCCTGGATCACACTTTTCTGAGTGCAGGGGATGTGACCAAGCAAATGGCGGTACCTTGGCAAACAGACTTCTACGACTGCGCTCTTGATGGAAGTCTTGCCTGGTGGCCAGCAACCCGCCCCGACGATGTCTTCCCCGAAAAGAAGGAAAAGCAGGTTCCGTGGACTCGCGGGCTCGTTGGCAGCGGGAGAGACATGATCGCGCGATGGCACAAGCTGGGTTTCGTGATCAAGGAGGGCGGGATCTATATCGAAAGACGCAAATAGGGACAGGGACCTCCGCCTCTTTGTGCCTGGACAGAGCAAGGCTGAAATGATCGCGAATTCGCTAACGAGAAGCGTGGACGTCGCCATCTTGGGCGGCGGCCCGGCGGGCTGTGCAACCGCCTTGGCATTGGGGCAAAAGGGTCTCATCGTTGCGTTGATCGAACGCTCGAACTATCTCAATGTTCGCTTCGGAGAAACCCTGCCTCCCGAAGTCAAAGCATCGCTACAAACATTGGGGCTTTGGGAACAGTTTCTGCGAGATTCACCTGGCGCCTGCGCGGGAATTCGCTTCGCTTGGGGCAGAAGAGATGTGCTCGAGAGCAGTTCTATTTTCAATCCCTACGAAGCCGGATGGCACATCGACCGGGCGCGATTCGACGCAATGCTTGCGCGGATGGCCGAAACGGCTGGTGTGCACGTACTCACGGCAGCTCCAAGGATTTCCTGGTGTAAAGATGCAGATGACTTCTGGGAAGTTTACGGAACTACGGACAACAAACGGTTTGTCATTCGTGCCAAATTCTTGGTTGATGCAAGCGGGCGTGCATCCGCTCTTGCGCGGAGCTGTTCTGTTCGAAGACTTCTTTTTGACCGTTTGATCGGTATTGTCGTTTTTCTTCCGACCACAAGCAGAGATACTCTTGGCAATTGTACTTTTGTGGAGGCCGTCGAAGACGGATGGTGGTATTCGGCGCCACTACCAAATTCTCGCACCGTGGTCGCCTATATGACCGACGCCGACCTGCATGAGAAGGCGGCCAACCGTTCAATTCAGTACTGGCGAGAACAGCTCTGCAGGACCACTCATTTAAAAACCCTCATTCGTTCTCGCACGCCGATGTCCGGCCCCTTCGTGGTCGCAGCGAACAGCTCGAGGCTAAGCCGATTTGGGGGCAAGAATTGGTTGGCGGTGGGAGATGCGGCGGTCGCTTTCGATCCGCTCTCCGGACAGGGCGTTTACCGCGCGCTGGAATCCGGAGTTTGTGCGGCAGGAACCATTCAAAGACTCCTTCTGGGTGACAGCACCGCACTGCCGAGCTATGCCAATGAGACAATCGAGTCTTTCGACCGATATCTTAATATGCGGGACAGATTCTATGATCATGAGAAACGGTGGCAGCGAACCCCCTTCTGGCACCGGCGGTCCAGCGCCGTGCGAAGTCCGATTGAATAAAGCAGGTCATGGCAAAGCATCCCCGACCTCGTGGGCGTAGAAGGCGACAAGGTCATTGTTAATGCCAGCTCTGAGCGGGTTGCAGCCGCTGTCGCTGCAACTTGAACGGTTAAACGACCCGAGACCATTTGACGCGGTTACACAATCCGCGCAACCTCAATATCTCGAACACAAAGGGGCCGGATGCGAAAAGACCTTACATTCCAGTCCCTCAACTCGCTTGTCTAATAATGGCAAGCCGAGCCGCCTGTCGGAGTGGCATTTGCACACCGGCAAAGATCGCAGCTAGGGAACGGCTATCCCCAGAGCCTATCTCCCCAGTCTATGGCACTCGCTCGAAATTTCAGTCCCACACAGAAATCCCCATTGGTGTGGGGCTGACAATAAACCACGCACCCTTGCAGTCGAAAATAACTGGTCAATGAAGCTAGCCAAGGCTGCTCCCCAGCCCGCCAGCGCCGCTTGGTCACCACGCGGGCGCCGTGGGGACTTACGTTGACCGTTACCACCCTCTCGGCGACGAGCATCTCTTCCGCCATCACAAGGTCGACTGGAACCGCCATGGGGATGCGCTTCTCAATTCTTCCATCTAGAGGCATTAAATTAGGACTTTTTTCAGAACTATCCTTTTCGCAAGCCCGGGCAGGGCTTCGCCGTTCAATTGTTTCCCTTGCAAGATTTCTGATGGTTCCGTTTCTTTTGTTCATACATGGCCTCGTCCGCTTTCGCCATAAGTTCACCGAGCGAGAGATCACACTTCGGATCGAATCGCGCTACGCCAACACTGAGCGATAGTTCGTAACGAGATTCATTTGCACTCGACTTTTTCAGATTCCTTTCCAATCGGCGGAGAAGGACATCTTTGCTCTGGCTGGACGCTTGCGATGCCAATACGACGAATTCATCTCCTCCGAGGCGAGCCAGGACATCGGAATCCCGAAATGTCTGTTCCAAAGCGTCTGCAGTCCGAATCAATGCCAGATCTCCCTCCCGGTGCCCATAGGAGTCATTGATCTTCTTCAGGTTGTTAAGGTCGCAAAACAACAACAAAAGACTATGGGAATTGCGGCTCGCCAACTTGAGCTGTTGCGCCGCCACAGCAAGAAACCCGCGCCGGTTATAAAGGCAGGTGAGTTCATCGGTGACAGCCAATAGACGCAGCTCTCTGTCCAAAATGGCTTGCTTAACGGCGCTCCAAACCGCGGGGTGAGCTGCGGCCCTGAGAGTCTGCGCGTCCGGAGTATCCGACTTGAGAGATTTAGAAATCTCGTCAACTTCATGCACGATCTGACCCAGCTCATCGTCAGCGACTTGCAGCGAATAGGACAGAATCTCTTCAAGGCCTTTTTCAGTTGGGCCGTTCCTCCGACGTATGGCGAGAATCTTGCGGTTGGATGTCTGTTTCGGCAAACCAGACCTCAAACAAGCAGCCTGCTCACCGTCTTCGGTCCGTAGTTCTTGCATGGCATTGTCCCTCCTGCCGACGAATACGATTAGCTACCTCGTGAAGAACAGATCGTTCCATTTATCTGGATAGCCGACAAGCAGGCGAGGACCGTATAGTTGGTACAGGTAATTCCACTAGGGCCGGGGTGTGGTAAGCAGCTTGAAGACTTTGGTGAAGAGAACAGTTCTTCAACACTGACACTAATTTAGGCGTTTGACTCGGGTTTTTACCCGATGTCACTCGCAGGAGTTTGCCTGATTGAGGTAGCGGGGGAAATCATGGTATTTCAGCTACATAGGAACCAGACCTCTGTCGAAGCGGTGGGTGCCGTTCAGAGCAAGGAGAATCGATTCATGTCCAAACGTGAAAGCACTTCTAAGGACTCAGGTGCACGGAGCAATCTAGGCGTAGGTCTAGTCCGGAGTGAAGCGTCTTCAGAGCTTCTTCGTGAACTCGTGGCGCACCTTCGGCAGAATCGCACGCAGCTACGCGAAGAATGGGTATTGCGCATCTCCGAGACGCGGCTTCTCACGGCCATGACCAAGGAAGAGATCTTCGCGGAAGCAACCTCGGTGTACGACAGCTACGTGGAGGCTCTGGAAACCGAAGCATTCGAAGCGCTGCAAGCTTATGCGCGCAACCTTTCCGAGCGCATTATTCCGCGAGGAGTCGAGACGCACGAAGTCGTCGGAATCGTTCTCCTGCTACGCGACGTCTTGGCGCGCTCTCTGTTCGCAAAGTACCAGACTGATTTCAAGAAGTTGAATCGGATCTTGGATGCGTATGAGCCGGCCGCCAACCGAATCGCGAACACCGTGGCCGTTGGTTTCGTGCAGGAGCGCGAGCGCGTCATTCGCCAACAACAGGAAGCGATCCGCGAACTCTCCACGCCGGTGCTGCAGGTTCGTGAGCGCTTGCTGATTCTGCCCATCATCGGCGTGATCGACCCACAGCGCGCCCGGCAGTTGACGGAACAACTGCTGCGGGGAATCCGCACCAACCGCGCGAAAGTTGTGGTTATAGACATTACCGGTGTGGCGGCCATGGACGTTACAGTTGCGAACCACTTGGTGCAAACGGTGGAAGCTTCTCGGTTACTAGGCGCGACGGTCATCGTCACCGGCCTTTCACCGGAGATTGCGCAGACCTTGGTGACGATCGGCGTGGATTTGGGCAAGATGAACACGGTGGGCGACCTGCAAGGCGGCATCGAACAAGCCGAAAGATTGCTGGGATACAAAGTGGTGACGCTAGCGGAGCCACGCTAGGTAAGGGCGGAGGAAGGGCAACGTGGAAGTCCCGATTCTCAAGCAGGGAGCGTTTCTTATCGCAACCTTTCAGGCAGCTCTCTCCGACGCAGACCTCAACCAACTGCGCATGGGTCTAGTTCAGCAAGTTGTTAAGTTTCGTTCTCGTGCGGTTATCGTCGATGTTACCGCGATGGATGTGATGGACTCGTTCGCCTCACGGACGTTGCGTGAGATCGCTCACATGATTCGGCTGCGCGGCGCGGAAACAGTCATCGTAGGGATTCAGCCCGAAGTGGCTTTTGCAATGGTTCAGCTGGGGCTGACACTAGAGGGGGTTGCGACGGCGCTGGACCTAGAAGAAGGTCTTGCTTACTTGATTCAAAAATTCAAGAACATAGACTGAGAGACGCACAGTGAGGGCTGGAGAAATCCGGGTGTCGATCAACTCGGACCAAGATATCGTAACAGCCCGTCAGAAAGGCCGAGCTCTGGCAATCGAACTTGGTTTCTCCACAGGCGACGCCACACTCATTGCCACTTCTATTTCTGAACTTGCGCGCAACATCGTATCCTATGCCCGCAGAGGCGAAATCACCTTGAAAATAGTCCATGCCGCAATCCGCCAGGGAATCTCGATCATCGCTTCCGATGAAGGCCCAGGAATTCGGGACATCGCACAAGCGATGCGAGACGGTTTCTCGACTTCGGGAAGCCTTGGCCTCGGACTACCAGGAGTGCGGCGGCTGATGGACGAATTTGAAATCACCTCCAAATCAGGCCGGGGGACGATCGTGACGGTGAAAAAGTGGAAGCAATAGGCGCGCCACTGGTGAAGTATGGCGTGGCGGAATTCGTTCTCCCGGGCCAAGTTGAATCGGGCGATCGCCATCTGATTTGCTGTAACCAAGTCGGAATTCTAGTTGCCGCTCTCGATGGAATCGGGCATGGGGAGGAAGCTGCTAGCGCAGCGAAAGCGGCGGTTTCCATCCTCACAGCGGGAGCAGATGAACCGATCATTTCTCTGGTGGAGCGCTGCCACGAAGAACTCCGCTCCACGCGCGGGGTGGTACTGAGCCTCGCTTCGATTGACACGGTTCGTGGCATGATGACGTGGCTGGGCGTTGGAAATGTACAAGCAGTATTGATCCGCGCTGGATCCGAAAAGGTAACCTGCCAGGAATTTCTGCTCTTGCGCGCCGGTGTCGTCGGCTCGCAATTGCCTGCCCTTCAAGCCGCTGTGCTTCCGATTGCGAACGGGGATACCCTGGTTTTTGTCACGGATGGGGTTCGAGGCGGATTTGCCGAAGATTTTTCCTTCCTGGGATCTCCGCAACGAGCCGCAGACAAGATCCTGGCACGGCATTGTCGCGGGAATGATGACGCGCTCGTTTTAGTGGTGCAGCTAACCGGAGTTGGCGCATGAAAGCGGCAAGCAAACGGAAAACGAAGTCGCCATCAACTTTTGCAGAAGAATATCGTTCGGCGTTTGCTGAATACGCGCAACGTGGTGGGGAGTCCGCGTTGCGCCGCGCCTATGAGCTTGGGCGGTACGCCATTGCTGAGAAAAAGAGCCTTATGGAATTCTCCTCCCTGCATCATCAAGCTCTCCATGCGATATGGGCCGACACTCAGGAAATGGCGAACCAAGAAGAATTGCTGACATCTGCGGCCGATTTCTTGGCGGAGACACTTTCCCCGTATGAAATGGCTCACCGTGGAGTGCAAGATGCGATTGCGGCTCTTCGGCAATTCAATGAGACTCTCGAGGAAGAAATAAAACGGATCGCCTATGCCGTGCACGACGAAGCGGGACAGCTTCTGGTGGCCGTGCACATCGCGCTCGCAGACCTCGCAAGCGAATTGCCTGAACATCAAAAAGAAAGGGTTGCACGGATCGGAGAATTGCTCAATCAGGTCGAAAAGCAGCTGCGGCGGTATTCTCATGAACTCAGACCGACGGTGTTGGATGACCTTGGCTGGATTCCTGCGATCCGTTTCTTGGCCGAAGGCGTCTCAAAGCGCGCCAATTTCGTGATTCAGATCAAGACGACAATCGCGGGCAGGCTTCCTGGACCCGCCGAAACAGCCATGTATCGCATTGTTCAGGAAGCGCTGACTAACGCGGCGAAACATTCGAAGGCGAGCCGAGTGTGGATCCGGATCGGCCGAAAAAATCGCATATTTTGTTGCTCCATCGAAGACGATGGCGTGGGCTTTGATGTTACGGCAGTCCGGTCGGATTGCAAGAGCAGAGGCCTGGGACTGATCGGCATGCAGGAGCGTTTGAGCGCGATCGGAGGAACCCTTTCGATAGACTCGGAACCCGGACGGGGAACCAAAATCTTGATCCGGCTTCCAGCGGAGGCTTCGAATGCCAGTTCGCATCGTGCTCGCTGACGACCATGTCCTCGTCCGTCAAAGTCTGAAGTCACTACTCGAGCGGGAAGGATTTCAAGTCGTTGGGGAAGCCTCCGATGGGCAAGAAGCTCTTCGCCTGGTGGCGTCGCTTCAGCCCGATATCGCTGTGATGGACATCAGCATGCCGATATTGAATGGATTAAATGCCGCACGGGAAATTAGCCGAACTGCTAGGAAGACCAAGACCATTCTGCTGACCCAACATGACGAAGGTCAGTACATCTCCGACGCGCTGGACGCAGGCGTGAAAGGTTACGTGCTGAAAAACCAGGTCGCCAGCGATTTGCTGCTCGCCCTCGGCCAGGTTTCGCGCGGCCAGGTTTACTTGAGTCCCGGCGTATCTAGCGCCGTTATGGAGGCGTATCGCTTCAAGTCGGAGAAATCCAAGAATCCTCTGACGCTGAGGGAGAGACAAGTACTTCAGTTGATCGCCGAAGGGAAATCCACCAAAGACATCGCATCTTTACTCGGCATCAGTGTGAAGACAGTCGAATCTCACCGCACGAGACTGATGCACAAGCTGGGCATCCACGAGATCGCGAGCTTGGTGCGCTACGCGGTACGACAAGGTATCGTACAGCCCTGAAACGAAGAAACCACGGCTAGTACGTACATCGTCAGGGTGAGATTCACACTAGACGTTTCAGAACTTGCAACATGGCTGGCGAAACTTTCAATTTCAGCGAGGGTCGCGGGAGGAAAGGAAGACGGGGGATTCGGTGGCACCTTCGAGGAGGCTTTCGATCAACTGATCGCGAACACGAGGATCGAGGCCGCCGAAGGGCTCACCCAGGACGATGAGGCGGCGGTAAAAGGCGAGGGCTCCGGCGAGAGTGAGTTTCATTCTCACGCCACGAGAAAGAGCCTTGATTTTGCGATCGAGAGGCAAGTCGAATTGCTTGACGAGAGATGGTTCGAGCGCAGTGTCCCAAGTGGGATAAAACTCGTGGAGATATTCAGGAAGCGCTCCGACTTTCATCCACTCAGGAATTTCCTGATTTTCGGAGACGTATCCGATCTGGCCGTAGAGTTGCTGCGCATGAGATCAAGGCACGGGTCGCTATAGTCGAAGGCGTCCGATGGCAGAGCAAGCCGCTCGGCGTGCTGAAATCTGCTGGGGAGCTTCATCGGTGCTGCCGGCGCTTGACTCGCAACTGGGCCAAAGAGCGAGCCAGCGAAGCGTTGATATGAGCGACTTCTTCGTCGGAGAGTTTATCTTTGAGCCGTGCTTCGGCGCGTTGTCGGGCTTCTTCGGCCTTAGCTTCGTCAATCTTGTCGGCTTGAATCGCCAGGTCGGTGAGGACCGCGACGCCGGTGGCCGTGACTTCGATGAGTCCAGCGCCGGTCGCGAAGAAGCTGTCACGGCCATCCTTTCGGACGATGATTTCACCCGGCACCATCTGTGTAATAAGGGGGACGTGTTGTGGGTACACCCCGAATTGGCCGGTTACGCCCGGCAATGTGACCATTTCCACTTCCTCGGAGTACACCGGGCCCTCGGCGGTGACGATTTCAAATTTTAACGTGTTGGCCATATTTCAACTTGGGTTGACTTCGTTAATTCCGCCCTTCATATAAAAGTCACCTTCCGACACGGCGTCGTGTTTGCCCTCGAGAATCTCCTTGAAACCGCGTACCGTTTCGGCCACAGCGACTTGTTTGCCCTCATGGCCGCTAAAAACCGCAGCCACGGTAAAGGGCTGGCTCAGGAAGCGTTGAATCTTGCGGGCGCGCAATACCGCAGTCTTGTCCTCGGGCGACAGTTCGTCCATACCGAGAATCGCGATGATGTCTTGGAGATCCTTGTAACGCTGCAGGACGCGCTGTACGCCAAGCGCAACATCGTAGTGTTCCTGGCCGACAATTTCCGGCGCGAGCGCCCGGGAAGTGGAGGCGAGTGGATCAACCGCCGGGTATATACCCAACTCCGCAATCGAGCGTTCTAAAACGATGGTCGCGTCCAAATGCGCGAACGTGGTGGCCGGCGCCGGATCTGTCAGGTCGTCGGCAGGTACGTACACCGCCTGAAACGAGGTAATCGAGCCCTTCTTGGTTGAGGTAATACGTTCCTGGAGCACGCCCATTTCAGCGGCAAGCGTCGGCTGGTAACCCACGGCGCTGGCAGTGCGGCCGAGCAAGGCCGACACTTCGGATCCAGCTTGAGAAAACCGAAAGATGTTGTCGATAAAAAGGAGCACATCCTGATTCTTCTCGTCGCGGAAATACTCGGTCATGGCAAGGCCGGACAGAGCGACGCGGAGGCGCGCGCCGGGTGGTTCGTTCATTTGGCCGTACACGAGCGCGATTTTCGACCCGCCGAGGTTGTCTTGCTTGATGACCCCCGCCTCAGACATTTCTCTATAGAGATCGTTCCCTTCGCGGGAGCGCTCGCCGACTCCTGCGAATACCGACACTCCACCGTGGAGTTTGGCGATGTTGTTGATCAGTTCCATGATAATTACGGTCTTGCCAGTACCGGCACCGCCGAATGCGCCGACCTTGCCACCCTTCAGGAAAGGACAAATCAAGTCGAGTACCTTTATGCCGGTGGGAAGAACTTGAGGTGAGGGCGATTGATCCTCGAGCTTTGGCGCCGGGCGGTGGATCGGGTAATATTTTTCCGCCTTGACCGGACCTCGTTCGTCGACTGGGTTGCCGCACACATCGAACATGCGTCCCATCACGCCTTCCCCAACGGGCACGGAAATGGGACCGCCGGTATCGATGACCTCGTAGCCGCGTTTGAGGCCTTCGGTGCCGGACATGGAGATGGACCGCACCCAGTGATCACCGAGATGCTGCTGTACTTCGAGTGTCAGTTTGTACGGCTCGTTGTCGACTTTAAATTCGACAGTCAACGCGTTGTATATGGCCGGCAGATCTTCCGTGAATTCGACATCCACAACCGGACCAACGGCTTGAACAATTTTGCCCTTATTCATGTGGCACTCTTTCGTTACTCATTTCCAAGCTGGCCGCCAGCAATTTCGAGCAGTTCCTTAGTGATATTGCCTTGCCGCAGCTTGTTGTATTCAAGAGTTAAATCTTTGGCCAGACCGGTGGCACTGTCGGTGGCATTCTTCATTCCCACCATGCGGGCGCTTTGTTCACTGGCTTTGGCTTCCAACAAGGCTCTGTAGATAAAAATGTTTAGGTAATGCCCCAAGAGAAAGGAGAGAACCTCCTCCGGGCTTGGGTCAAAAAGGACCTCGGGTGTGTCAGAGGCCAAGTCGGCTTCGGATGCCGCACCAGGGATCTTCAGTCCTTTGATTTCGCCAATCGGCAAAAACTCCACCATACTGGCCTTCTGTGACAGAGTGTTGATGAATAGCGTCGCGACGACCTTCACTTCATCCACCTCGCCCTTCAAGAATAGATCGCGAGCAAAGTTGGCAATCGGCCGGGCTTCGTCGAATCGCGGCGAGTCCCCGAACGCAAACTCGGCCGCCAACTGGCGGTGGGTGCGCGCGACGAACTGCGCGGCGCGCTTGCCGGCTGCGATGAATACGGTCGTCGCCGGATCAAATTGCGCTGCCACTCGAAATAGGTTGGTATTGAGCGCCCCGCATAACCCTTTGTCAGTGCCGATAAGGATCACCGCGCGCTTACGAACTGCACGCACTTCCAGCAGAGGATGAGTGAAGTCCGCGGCGTGAGTTATGGCGTAGCGCTGGATACGATACAGCAGTCGCGCGAACGGCCGCGTCATCAGCGTGGTCTGTTGCGCCTTACGCATCTTCGACGCTGCTACCATTTGCATCGCGCGGGTAATCTGGGCGGTGCTGCTGATCGACCTGATGCGTCGGCGAAGTTCACGTGGGCTAAGCATTTCTCACCATGCAAGTGGTCATTTCCAGGTTTGCTTAAATTCTTCGGCAGCCGCCTTCAACTCGGCCTTCAATGGGTCGCTGAGCGCCTTTTCTCTTCGGA
Organism: uncultured Acidobacteriota bacterium; assembly: GCA_963781385.1. Lineage (GTDB taxonomy): Bacteria > Acidobacteriota > Terriglobia > Acidiferrales > UBA7541 > Acidiferrum. Next base: position 1,562,288 of record CAWAFN010000003.1, read on the forward strand.
TCTCAGCGAGCAACGGGCCTTTGCGGGTGGTGAAATATTCCGTCAACTTGTTTTGGAACTCCTTGACCCGCGGAACAGGTACTTGATCCAGATAGCCGTTTTGCGCGGCCCAGATCACGACCACCTGGATCTCCACTGGAATCGGGCTGTATTGTCGCTGCTTGAAAATCTCCATGATCCGCTGGCCGCGGTCGATCTGCGCTTGCGTCTTGGCGTCGAGGTCCGAACCGAACTGCGCGAACGCCGCGAGTTCACGGAACTGAGCAAGATCGCCCTTGAGTTGTCCGGCCACTTGCTTTATAGCCTTCAGTTGTGCCGCTGAGCCGACGCGCGAGACCGAGATGCCGACGTTGATGGCCGGCCGCACGCCTTGATGAAACAAATCGGTTTCTAGAAAGATCTGTCCGTCGGTAATCGAGATAACGTTGGTCGGAATGTAGGCGGAAACGTCGCCGGCCTGGGTTTCTATGATCGGCAGAGCCGTGAGCGAACCGTTGCCATACTTCTCGCCAACTCGCGCCGCGCGTTCGAGCAAGCGACTGTGCAGGTAGAACACATCGCCGGGATACGCCTCGCGACCTGACGGGCGCTTCAACAGGAGCGACACTTGCCGGTATGCCACAGCCTGCTTGGACAAGTCGTCGTAAACAATCAACGCGTCCATGCCGTTATCCATAAACCACTCGCCCATCGCTGCGCCTGCAAATGGCGCGAGATACTGGTTGGCGGCGGATTCCGAGGCCGGGGACGCCACAATGATCGTGTACGGCATCGCGTTTTCTTTTTCGAGATCTGCGATAACGCGCGCGATAGTGGATTGCTTTTGGCCAATCGCGACGTAGATGCAGTAGAGCGGCCGATAGTCCTTGTCGCCACTGAGTTCGGCGGCTTTGTTTAATCGAGCCTGGCTGATAATCGTGTCGATGCAGATCGTCGTCTTACCGGTACCACGATCACCGATGATCAATTCGCGTTGACCGCGGCCAATAGGAATCATCGCATCAATCGACATGATCCCGGTTTGCACCGGTTGGCTGACCGAGCGGCGACGGATAATACCGGGTGCGGTCTTTTCCACCGGATAGGATTTGTCGCTCTTGATCGGCCCTTTGCCATCGATAGGTTCGCCCAGCAAATTCACGACGCGACCCAGCAAGCCCTTGCCTACCGGCACTTGTAAAACCTTGCCGGTGGTGCGGACTTCGTCGCCCTTCTCTGAGTTTCGTGTAGTCCCCGAGAATCACGACGCCAACTTCGGTCTCGTCGAGATTCAATGCCAGGCCGGTAACGCCATTACCGAAGTCGATCATCTCGTTGAGCATGGCATCGCTCAAGCCTTCAATCTTTGCGACACCGTCGCCAATCTCGCGGATGACACCCACGTTCTGCTTGGCGGCCGTGGTCTTAGCACCGGTGATTTGCGCTTGGATTTCTTTTAGTAGGTCAGTCATAGTCACCTTGCTTCAGAAACTTTTCTGCAGCGCTTCCAGTCCGGCCCGCACGCTGCCGTCATAAACATCGCATCCCACCTGAATCCGCATTCCGCCAATCAACTCCGGGCGTTGTGCGAACGCCATAGTCAATCCTGGTCCGTAGCGACGCGCCAACTCGGTTTGCACAATCGTCCGTAGATCGGGCGGTAGTGGGGCGGCGCTTTCGATCGTGGCAGTGTGCTGCCCACAGTCGAGTTTTACCAACCGCAGAAAATGGCTGAGGATGGGCAGGCAATCCCGCTCACCCCTCGCGACGACGAGTTGCACAACTTGCCGAGCACGGTTTTGGTCGAGCAACCCATTCAACAAGCAAAAACGGTACAGTTTCTTGGCTTCGCGTTTCGATTTCTTGGTGATTTTCATCGTTAGACCGCAATCTGTTTGGAAGTCTCTTCAGCCAAGCGTCGCTGATCTTCCGCAGTCAGAATCTTGCCAGTGACCGTTGTCGTGGCCTGGACCACTAGATTGCCGACTTCCCGTTTGAGTTCGGCAAGCATTCGATCGTGGTCCTGACCAGCGGCTTCGTGCGCCTTTTTCATGATCTGTTCGGCGGCGGCAATAGCTTTGTTGGTTTCCTCTTGCTGCACGCGGGCCGCTGCAGCTCGGGCTTCTTCGATGAATTTAGACCCTTGGGCGTGGGCCTGCGCTATCACTTCTAGCCGCTGACTTTCCGTCTTATCTAATTCCGCTTTGATTTTTTCGGCGTTGGCGATGCCCAAGCGCGATTTGTTGACGCCGCTGTTCCAGCATCGCGAGAATGCGCCGATAGGCGAACTTGTAGAGGACGGCGCACACGATCGAGAAACTGATGATCTTGCGCTCCAAAATGTGGCCAGTCGACGCCGAAAGTACGGGCGACTTCCGTGATCTGGCCATCGCTCTCGGCGGCGAGCCAAAAAAATATAAGCATGCATGGCTCTGGCCCTCCCGGCCTTTACTGTTTCACTAGGAACAAGGCATAGAACACGATTGCTTCCGCGAACGCGATGGCCAGGATCGCCTGGACCATAACCTTCGTGGATGCGCCGGGATTGCGTCCCACCGCTTCAGAAGCTTTCATGCCGATCAATCCCACGGCCATGCGCTGCGCCCAACGCGGCCAAACCAACGTGGAGACTTCCGCTTAACTCCGCTGCCAACATGAATGCGAACATATGCCGTACCTTCCTTTGCTATCTCGCCGGCTCCCGCGATGGAACACGGGCAGAGCTGGCGGAATTCATCATTAGCGTCTTGGGTTCCGTCGGCCGGTACTGCTTCCTCGTGTTGACAAATCAGCAGAGTAAACACGGCGCATAACAACATGAAAACCAGCGCTTGCACCAAGCCCACCAGCAATTCCATGAAATAAAACGGAATGGGCAGCAACCAGCCGAAGCCGGGCTTCAAACCGGCCATGGTTTCCAGCATGGTTTCTCCGGCAAATACGTTGCCGTAGAGGCGAAAACTAAGTGAGATCGGCCGAAACATGAATGGAGATGATTTCCAGACAGCCGGACGCAAAAAACACGACGAACATCAGTACTTTCAGAAGCCCGGTTGTCTCGCCCTTCGGCGCAAATAATTCTTTGACGAATCCGATCGGCCCAAGCTCCTGCAAGCGCCCAGAAAATCCAACAAACGAAAAAAATTATCGCCATGGCGAACGTCAGATTCAGATCGGCATTCGCGCCGCGGAACAGTGGTTGGTCAACCGCGAAACCGTTCGGAGTCTGGTGTCCCCATCCAATCGTGCCAACTCCGGGAATGAGACCGAGCCAATTTGCCGACAAAATGAAAATAAAAATAGTTGCCAGAAACCAAAATGTCCGTTTCACCAAATGCGGGCCAATGATGCTCTCCAAGAAATCCGTATAGACCCTCAATTAGCCATTCCAGGAAGTTCTGCGCCCCGCCCGGGACACCCTTCATGTCGCGCGTCGCAATTCTGGCGAAGATGATTAAGCCGATGGCGACAATCCAGCTGACTACCATGGAGTTAGTAATGAAGCCGCCCCAATTTTCGATTCCGACAGCGGATTGCGGAAGGCCATGCTTCGGCTCCTCGCCAATCGGCGCTGGCAGGCAACACCATCACCAACCACAACCAACGTTGGAACGCGGTTTTCACCACTAAGTACTTCTCCTCTTCGAACGACTTCGAGAAACCTGAAGTCTTCGCACGTTTCATGGTCATTCAAACAGGCTGCGTTATAGCTTTTGGCAAGAACTCTCTCAACTAGGGGAATCCCTAGTTGTTCGGGAAACGGTGCTCCGTCTAGAACGTAAAGCAAGACCACCTAGTAGCGGTCGGGGCAAGTCCGCAGACCCGGAACATGCGGCAGGACTCGGGGGCCCCTCACACCCCAAATATCGCCCCGAGTCCTGGCCTCCAGCAGAGGATCTCTTGCCGGGTTGCTCTAGTCTCAGACCGTAGTAGTCAACGCAATGAGGTAATGCAATTTGTGCCTAGGAAGGGGTTTTAAGAGGTTGTGTATTCTTTGCCTCTTAGGCTCTGTCGTGATTTCATTGACCAGATCGTGCGAAGCAAATGTGTTATTGCGAGAGAACGTTCGGTGGATCTTCACCACGTGCGCTCAATTTGGAGGACAATTCCAAATATTTCGCGACCGCCACCTCGAGACTGAAGTGCATCTTCTCGTGCCCTAGGGCCTTACTTAGAGCCGATCTCCGGACCATTTCTAGTACTCCGGGGTTCAGACCCACCAGCCATGTGGACACGCCAAGCTCACGTTGCCGTTTCTCGCCCTCGGTCAGTGCTTTCAACGCCGAATATTCAAGGTCGGGCACAGCACTGAGATCGAGTGCAACTACCTTGGGTTGAGCTTCGTTCACTAGGAGCCTTATCTTCTGGCCGATATGCTCAGCGTTGGCAAAGAAAACGCGTCCTTCAAGTCGCAGCAGCAATAGCCCGGGAAAGCACTCGTCCTCTGGATGCTCTTTAGACCGTGGCCGGAACACATTGGTTCCCGGTTTACGACCGAGCAGGTGCACCGGTGGATCAGCTACCTGATATGCTAACGCCACCAGTGATAAGATGATCGCGACGATAATCCCCTTCAGAGTTCCAAATAAAACCACACCGGCAAAGGCAGTCAGGGCCCAGGTAAACTCTGTTCGTCGGATTTCCAGGATCGCCCAAAACTCAGCCGGTTTTATCAATCCAATCGAATAGACGATGACGATAGCCGCGAGCGTCGCCTGAGGCATCAGCGCTAGAAGCGGTGCCAGAAAAATAATTGTGGCCAGACTGACGGAGGCCGTAACTAACTCCGAAAACTGGCTGCGCGCGCCTGCGAGCCGGTTTACGGCCGTCTGCGTGGTACCTCCACCAGCCGGCATCGCTCCAAGGAACGAGCCTCCGATATTTGCCATGCCAGTAGCCAGTAGCTCGCGATTCGCTCGCAGTGGCGGCTCCTCACTTTTGGCAAAGGCTCGACCGGCAGCAATGGTCTCGGTAAAACTCATGAGCGCTATGCCTAACGCACCGGGCCACAGTTCTTGCACGAGGGAGAATTTCGGAAGTGTAAACGTTGGTAGGCCTTGAGGAATCGGGCCAATCAACTCCACTCCGTGCAGCTGCAGTCCCAACACTCGCGCGCCTATTACCCCTGCAGCTACGGCGATTAGAGGAGCCGGCATCCGCGGAAAAAATCTTTCGAATCCCACTAACAGCACGATCATCGCTATTCCGACGGCCAGGGTCGCGAGCGATGTTTCGGGAATGCCGCGCGCGATCGCCAGTAAGTTTTGCAAGAATGTGCCACGGGGGAAGTGGATACCGAGAATCTTTGGAACCTGATCCAGTACGATGACGACGCCAATTCCCGCTTTAAACCCGATTAAGACCGGCTCGGAAATGAAATTGGCGACAAAGCCCATTCGCAAGAGCGATGCGAGAACAAGGAAACCGCCGACCAGTAACGTCAACACTGCGGTTGCATTAAGGAGAATGGACGGGTCTCCACCAGGTACCACCTGGCTGAGCTGCGTGGCGGTCAGTACGGCGATAGTCGTGGTAGTGCTTACGCTTAGTGGGCGAGAGGTTCCCAGAAGCGCGTAAATCACCATAGGGACCATGGCTGTGTAGATCCCGACCTGCACCGGGAGGCCCGCGATCGTTGCGTAGGCCATCGCTTTGGGAATAACAACGGCGGCCGCAGTTAAACCAGCAATGAGATCCGGTCGTAACCAATCCTTCTGGTAGTTGAACAACCAGTCCAAGACCGAGAGATAGCCGTGGCTCTGCCGATCACGCGACACTATTCCCTCTCAAGAATCCTGAGGCTTTGACAGAAAAGGTAGGACCAAATCAGAGTGCTGATCCCCTTCAGAGTCGGATGCTAACAAACTAAATTTCTCAAAAGCACCTAGGGAATTACCTAGTGGCACCTTCTCGGGTAGTAACAAAAGATCTCAGAACTTAGCTGCAAGTGTTATCATCAGCTTGAGATAGACGTTTGATGTTGCATACGCGCCCTTCATCATTCGCTCGGACTCCCTATTCCAAGGTTCTCGATCAATTTAAGAAATCGGAGATTTAGGTCCGATTCCGATCGAGTTCAGTGATGTCCCGGGTTTAATCAATGCCAGAGCGCGTACGCAGTCGAATGCTTGCCGAAAACGGTCGGCTCTCAGGTCACCGAACCCTAATCTCGCGAAAATGTCTGCGGGCGCCGCGGATTCCCTTCCTGCCATTACTTATCACTTTCATGCTATTGAGTGTTTCCGGGATTTCAGCTCAGGTGCCTTTGAAGAAAGATGTCTTGATTCTCAACGAGGCGAGCCTTTCACATGCGCTGATCAATGTCATGAACCGAGAAATTGTCACCGGAGTAGCGGAGAGGCCGGGCCGCCACGTTGAGTTTTACTCGGAAAGCCTGGACGCACTTAACTCACTTAACTCTTCTGACCACCCGTCGCTTCTTGAAATGAAGGATTGGCTTGCCAAGAAATATGGCGATGAATTGGAAGTTGTCGTGGCCGTAGGCCCAGAGACCATTAACTTTGTCTCGAATTATAAGGATACCTTGTTCGTGGATGTTCCCATCGTCATTTGTGGGAGTTCCGAGGACCAGGCGGGAAATCCGAATTTCGATTCCCGATTTACGGGAACGTGGCAAAAACTCGAACCCGGGAAAACACTCGAAGCCGCGTTGCGCCTATTTCCTAATACCCGTCATGTGTTCGTGGTTGGAGGAAGTTCGGCTTTTGACCGGGTGATAATGGCGGCCACAAGAAAATTCCTCAGCTCTTTCCACACAAAAGCGGAATTCTCTTATCTTGTCGACATGGAAATGAAGAAATTACTCGAACAGCTTCACAATCTACCTGAGAACTCCATGGTGTTTTATACCTCTTTTTCGCAGGATTCCACTGGAAACAGGTTCCTCAATGCGACCAAGGCACTCCCCATGGTCACGTCTGCTGCCAACGCCCCGGTGTTTGGGATTTCGGACACGTACTTGGGTCATGGAATCGTTGGCGGCGCAATGATGAACTTTCAGGAACAGGGTAAGTTGACGGCCCGGATCGTTTCAGAACTCCTCGATGGGAAGAGGCCCGGAGATATTCCGATAGAGACCCTTTCTAGTATGTTCATGTTCGATTGGAAGGAATTGAAGCGTTGGCAAATTCCAGAAAGCAGACTTCCTTCGGGAAGTATCATACTGTTTCGCGAACCAAATTTTTGGGAGCGCACTAAATGGGTGTGGGCCACAACATTTCTGGCCTTACTGGCGCTTTCCCTATTTGCCGCCTACCTGCAATTCAGCCGAAAGCAGTTGAAATCCGCCAGAGAGAGACAAGAGCAGCTCAGCGGCATGCTGATCAATGCAGAAGAGCATGAGCGCCGCCGGATAGCCTCGGAACTTCATGATGATTTTAGCCAGAGACTGGCGATCATCGCGCTTGGTTTGGAGAATGTGGATGAAGCAACGCCCTCTGAGTTCGCGGATATCCACAGGCAATTGCGGCAACTTGTAAATTCAACGGGCGAACTGGGTACCGATCTGCACACTCTATCTCACAGACTCTATTCTTCCACGCTCGAAAGCCTGGGTCTTGTTCCCGCTATCGCTGCGCTCTGCAACGAACTGGCAGCTCAGCAGGATATTAGAATCGAGTTTGCATCCGATGAGATTCCCCGATCGCTTTCCCCCGACTGCGCCCTTTGCTTGTTTCGTATCGTTCAAGAAGGACTCCGGAATCTGAAAAAGCACAGCGGCGCGGACCGGGCGGAGGTGGAGTTGAGAATGACAGGCAAGAGATTGGAAGTTTCCGTGAAGGACAAAGGTTGCGGATTCAACCTGGGAGAGTCGCACCATAATGAGGGGCTAGGTATCCGGAGTATGGAAGAGCGGGTGCGCTCCCTGGGAGGCAAATTCCAAATTCATTCGGAAGCTGGAAAAGGGACAACCCTTGCCGCGTGGGTTCCTCTCAATCCTGAAGCACGGATAGTAAGGTCTAGTAATGGATTGGGCCGGTCTTAGGCGGGATTTATCCTGTGACGGATGTCACCGTGTGGGTCACATGCGATAAAGGGATTCTACGACCAGGAAGTTTTAGTAGTTCCTGCGCGGACTGAAGTTGCAACGCTCTTTGGATACGGTGGGGATGACAAGCTCTGTGGACTTTGAAAGGAAGGCACGTCATGAAAACTGAATCCGCCGGTAATTCCCACACTCGGTTCCTCATCGCAGACGATCATGCCATCTTCGCCGAATCTCTAAAGTTATATCTTATGCGGATGTACTCCGTGGTTGGCATCGTTTCCGATGGCCGGGCTTTGATCGAAACTGCCCTTCGGCTTAAGCCCGAGGTCATTATTGTTGATATTGCCATGCCAATCCTAAATGGATTGGACGCTGCCCGAAGAATTAGAGAGCTTTCTCCTGCAATCAAATTCATTTTTCTCACCATGCAAGTCGATCCAAACCTGGCGGCTGCGGCGCTTGAACTTGGGCCGATCGCCTTCGTCCTGAAGCATGCAACGGGAACGGAGCTACTCGAGGCGATTGAAAATGTTCTGCGTGGAAAACCCTATTTATCTCCCAAGCTGAGGTCCGGCGATTGGGTCACCGCGAGAGCTCGGGCGCGTCAGTTCGCCAAACAATTGACGCCACGGCAGCGGGAGGTCGTTCAGTTGTTTGCCGAAGGGCGGCCTATGAAGGAAATCGCGGGGCTGCTCAACCTAAGCGAAAAGACTGTCGAATTCCACAAGCACCACATTATGGAAGCTTTCAACGTGAAGAGTAATGCAGAGTTGATCCTGTTTGCCTTGAGACGGGGACTGATCTGCGCAAATGCCGAGCCGTTTGAACATGGCGAACTCGATCACTAAGGTGCCCAAAACTCTCTACGATCGCGAATCACCGGCCTAGGGATTTCCCCAGTAGCGCAATCCCTTCGCGGCCCCTAACATCTGGTCCAGATTTGATATTGCACCGCGGCTCGCAAGGGCAACAAATGTGCGTGCAGTGCGAATTGGAGGGAGGCGAACATTGATTCGCCCACGCGTACTCCTGGCAGATGACAACCGGGAATTTTTGGAGGCCGAGGTCACGCTCCTGCGCCCCCATTTTGATCTGGTAGGCACAGCCGCCGACGGCGCTTCGCTGGTTGCTGAAGTGCCGCGTCTCCGGCCGGATGTTGTTGTGGTCGATATCACAATGCCATTCATGAATGGCATCGACGCAGTTCGTAAATTACTCGAATCCGGCTCCACTGCCAAATTTGTATTTCTGACGATTAATACTGGGGAGGAATTTGTGAAAGCCTGCCTGAGTGCGGGCGCCCGGGGCTACGTCTGGAAATCTCAAATGAAGTCTCACTTGATCCCGGCGATCAACGCAGTGCTCGAGGACTTGCCTTATGTTTCGCCGCTCAAATCCAACTAGTCTTCCTCAACTCGCAAGGTTATTCCGCGAATTCTGCAATTAGGGATTTCCCTAGTTGTAGGCTTGACCGAATCAGCGTAGATAGATAGGCAGCACAGGATTCACTCCATCAAGAGCCGATGGAAGTGCACCGATGATCCACGCGAGGCTTGTTCTTATTCTGCGGGAAAGTCGAATTATGACAACAAAAACTCTACTATCGAAACTGCTCAGTAAATTAGCTCAAAACGGTCTGGCTGTTCTGTGTTCCTTTCTACTTTTGCAGATGGACCCTTCGCTGGCTGCTCAAACCCAAGAGAAGCCCGACAGCCCAATCCCGAAACAAGCCAGTACCCCGTCGGACCAGGAACCAGCCGCGGTCAAGATATCGCCCGAGCAGCTTGATTCGCTTGTGGCTCCCATTGCTCTGTACCCGGACCCGATGCTCGCTCAAGTGCTCGCCGCCTCGACGTATCCATTGGAACTTGTTCAACTGCAACAATGGCTGGAGAAAAACAACACTTTGAAGGATAAGGCTCTGGCGGATGCCGTGCAAAAGCAACCCTGGGACCCAAGTGTTCAATCTATGGCTGCGCTTCCGGAAGTGGTTAAGCGCTTGGCAGACGACATCCAGTGGACGACTGATCTGGGGAACGCGTTCTTGACGCAGCAAAACGACACCATGGAAGCTGTGCAACGGATGCGCAAGAAGGCGCAGAGTTCGGGCAACTTGAAATCCAGTGAACAGCAGAAAGTAGAAACGAAGGTTGTGGAATCGAAACAAGTCATTGTAATCGAGCAGGCCAATCCGCAGGTTGTTTATGTTCCCAGCTACAATCCGACCGTCGTCTACGGGGCTGCTGTGTACCCCTATCCCCCCATTTACTATCCCCCGCCCGGATACTATGCGGCGGGCGTGGCGATTTCATTCGGTGTCGGCCTCGCCATGGGAGCGGCGTGGGGTGGAGGCTGGGGTTATGGCTGCGGCTGGGGCGGCAATAATGACATCACCATCAACAACAACAATAATTTCAACCGCAACAGCAATGTGAACGGCGGCAACCGCACCAACATAAACGGCGGCGATCGTGTCAACAATGGCCAAGGCAATCGCGGCGGTAACGCCGGCGGAAGCAATTGGCAGCACAACCCGCAGCACCGCGGCGGTACGCCTTACTCGGATCGATCGACTGCCAGCAAATACGGTGGCACAAGTCGAGGAGCCTCCACATCCGACCGCCAGGCTAATGCGCGTCAGAATCAGGCGAACGCTGGGAATAGAGGCCAATCCGGCGCGGGTGGGCAACAGCCTCGTGCGAACGACCGCAGTTCTGGAAGCGCAAATCGTTCATCCTCCGCAGGTGGCGGAGATCGCGGCGGTAATCGAAGTGCTTCCTCGGGTGCAAGCTCGAGGTCCAGTAGTGGTATGAACGGCAGCTCGGCACGTGCCAGTAGCTCACGCGGTGGTTCCAGTATGGGTTCACGCGGCGGTGGTGGTGGACGGCGCAGGTAGCAAGATCATGAAGGAAAAACAAATGAGATCGAGAACCATAATTACATTGCGCAGCGCAAAATTAATTCGATTCGCTTCGACCGTTGTGACCTTGCTGATTCTGACAGGCCATGCCTCTGGGCAAGAGCCAGCCGGCTCCGCCAAATCGGCACCAGAAAAAACTTTTGTCACGCCTCAATTAGCCGCTGCCGCACTAATCGAAGCGTCCGGCAGCTTCGATGTGCCAAAGCTGAAACAGATTCTCGGACCAGAATCTGAAGTCTTAGTGGCATCGCAAGATACCGTCCTAGACAAAAATATCGCCCTTGCATTTGCCGCAAAGGCGCAGCAACAGAACTCGATTCAAATCGACGCGAATAACAGCAATCGCGCTACGTTGCTTGTCGGAAAGGACAACTGGCCATTGGAAATCCCTATCGTCAAGCGAAATGGAAAATGGATGTTCGACACTAAGGCTGGCTTGCGGGAGATTCTTTACCGGCGCGTCGGTTCTAACGAACTCGATGCGATTGAACTTTGCCGTGGTTATGTGGAAGCCCAGCATGAGTATGCTTTAACCAAACACGACAACTCCGAAGTGAACCAATATGCGCAGCGCGTTCTCAGCACGCCAGGAAAGCAAGACGGCCTGGCGTGGCGCAATGCAGACGGCAGTCTTGGCGGACCAATATCAGAAGGCGTTGCGGATGCTCTGCAACAGGGCTACACCGATAAGGCAAAGCCGTTCCACGGGTACTTCTTTAAGATTCTCAAAGCGCAGGGTCCTGCTGCTCCACTGGGCAAAATGGATTTTGTTGTAGAAGGCGCAATGATCGGCGGTTTCGCACTTGCTGCCGCCCCTGCAGATTATCGCGTCACCGGCGTAAAAAGCTTCATCGTCGGTTTTAACGGGATTGTATATCAGAAAGACTTGGGCCCGGACACGCTGAAGATCTTCAAGGAAATGGAACTCTACAATCCCGACAAATCCTGGCAGCCCACGAACGATAATTGGCCGGCAGACGCGCAAGATGCCTTAGGTTCGGTTACGCAAAACTGAACACGCAGGCTCTGCCTAGGGATTCCCCTAGGTGCGTTACATTTCAACTCGATGATAGATTTCAGCGTGCTCGGCAAGCAGTTTGATCATCGATGCTCAGATCCGAATGTATCCGGCCGAGAGGTCGGCAACTATCTATGACCTTGGCCGCAAGGCGGCTCTCGTCAAATCCGTATCGATCGTTCGGTGGCCGCTCGAATCTAAGTGATTCGCAGTGGACTGCCGACAGTGGGACACCTGCGCCAGCACAGCCGCAAACACCATAAGTGCCTTCACGAGCGGCTGGTCGGTGAACTATGTCTGGAACTAGCACTCAGATCATAGGATGAATTCATGGAGGTCATCATCCTCTGATTCACGATTCGGCTCGACACGAAGTTCATATTTGCGCTGGAGGCGTTGCTCACAAATGGCTAAACACAATGCGTCACAGGAAGAAAAATCTCTGAAACGAAAACAATACGAGAAAGAACTGCGACGGCTGCAGACTGAACTCTGTAGATTGCAGGATTGGGTGAAATACAAAGGACTGCGTGCCATCGTCGTCTTTGAAGGACGCGACGCCGCCGGCAAGGGCGGCACAATCCGCGCGATTACGGAGCGGCTCAGTCCGCGCGTTTTTCGCTTGGTCGCGGCACCGGCTCCCTCAGACCGGGAGAAGTCTCAGATGTACCTGCAGCGCTATATGCAGCATTTTCCTGCGTCCGGCGAAGTCGTCATCTTCGATCGAAGTTGGTACAACCGGGCCGGGGTAGAATACGTTATGGGCTTTTGCAGCAAAGAGCAGCACCGAGAATTCCTCAGACTCTGCCCGACTGTCGAAAAATATATTGTGGATGCGGGAATAATTCTCATCAAGTACTGGCTCGAAGTTGGAAAGAAGGAACAACAGCGCCGTTTCGAGGCCCGCATTCAGGATCCTCTTCGCCAGTGGAAACTCAGTCCGATGGATATGGAATCTTTCGGCCGATGGTATGAATATTCGCGTGCCCGAGACATGATGCTCGAAGCGACCGATTCTAAACATGCGCCGTGGTATCTGGTTCGCTCAGATGACAAGCGTAGAGCACGTCTGAATTGTATTTCGCATTTGCTGAGCATGATTCCCTACAAAAAAGTTCCACGCGAAAAAGTCAAATTGCCGAAGCGCTCAAAGAAAAAAGGCTACGACGATCAAAAAACCGTCAAGGGCCGTCGCTTCATTCCGGAACAATATTGAAGGGTCCAAACCGCTGGGAATGACCCAACAACCACAAAGATTGACCGCGCGCTTTCTTGGCAGCTAAATGGAAGTCAATTCTTGCCAATGGAGATGATCACAAATCTTCTCGTATTGAAACCAGAGAGCGTCGTGCGACATTCTTATGTTTTCCCGATCTTCCGCGCCGCGCGTGTTGCGAGTTCGCGGGAGAGTGCGTACGGGAAGCAAATCAGAATCGGTCCAATCGCTACGGCCGCGCCTGGATGCACGGAGTGGTAGATAACCAGTTGGAAGACGACGTCTAGGATTATCCCCATGGCGAGCAGAGTTCCGATGGCCTCGGCGCCGGTTCGCAACGATTCTTTTCTGCGTCCAGCTCCCAAGAGCAGCACGAACAGATAGGGTGGATTTCCCGCTTTGCAGTCGGCGAGGCCTCCCCGAATCCCCAGCACGATTGCGAGGATTGGCTGCAGGATAAAGCGCAGGCGCCCGGGCCCTGTGAATCGCTGCGGCAATTCCTCGAGGAACTGCCTCGAGAACACGTACACGCGACCCGTTTCGATGGTATCCACAATCGCAAACGGTAACGCCACCGCGATTACAAGAAACGCCAGCAATGGCACGATAGTGTCGCGTCGCAGCTGCAAAATTGTCGTCCTCAGGGTGCGCGCCGCGCTCCCGCATCGGCTCATTCCTCCGGTCTCTACCCAGCGGCGCTGGCCTTCCCTTTGAACGCGGCCTGACGACCTACTTCCAGTATCCGCTTGGCATCGAGGTAGCCGTAGAGCTCAATGAGCTTGGCAACGAGACCGGTCCAGCCGGTCTGGTGGCTGGCGCCCAGCCCGGCACCATTGTCACCGTGGAAGTATTCAAAAAAGCAGATGTTGTCGCGCCAGAATGGATCACTCTGGAACTTTTCCGCGCCGCCATAAACGGGTCGCCGGCCACGCTCGTCGCGTTGGAAGATCCGGATCAGGCGATCCGATATCTCCTTGCTCACTTCAAAGAGATTCATGAGCTTGCCGGATCCCGTTGGGCATTCGATTTTGAAATTGTCGCCGTAGTACAAATAGAAGTTCAGCAGCGCCCGGATGATGAGCGCGTTCACCGGCATCCAAACCGGTCCCCGCCAGTTGGAGTTGCCGCCAAACATGCCGGTGTTCGACTCCGCCGGCAAGTAGTCCACGCGGTGCTCCTGGCCGCCTATGTTTAGAACGTACGGGTGCTGCTCGTGGAACTTGGAGAGCGAGCGGATACCGTAGGGACTGAGGAACTCGTTCTCGTCGAGCATCTTGGTCAGGATCCGGCGCAGCCGTTCTGGGTTGACCAGGGCCATGATCCCGCACTCGGCTACCCCATAGTGTCCCGGGCCCGTGGGGTGGATGGTCTCCATGAGTTCGGGAATCCGGCGCATGCGTTCATGCATCCGAGCCAACGTCTGCGGAATTCGCTCTCGCATGCTCTTTTCGAAAACTGTCGTGGCACATAGGGGCAGGAGCCCTACCATCGAGCGCACCTTGAGTCTTTGAAAGCTGCCGTCGGGGAGCCGTAGCAAATCGTAGTAGAAACCGTCCTCCTCGTCCCACATGCCGTCCTGCCCGGGTCTGTTCATGGCCGAAGCGATGTAGTAGAAGTGCTCGGCGAACTTGATGATCATGGGCTCGTAGATGGGGTCGTGGGCAGTAATCTCGCATGCGAGTTCCATCATGTTCTGGCTGAACAGAGCCATCCAGGCCGTGCCGTCCGCTTGCTCCAAGTGGCCGCCGGTGGGGAGCGGAGCGCTGCGGTCGAAGACGCCGATGTTGTCGAGTCCGAGGAAGCCTCCTTCGAAAACGTTCTTGCCGAAGCGGTCTTTGCGATTCACCCACCAGGTGAAGTTCAGCAGCAGCTTGTTAAATGTGGACTTGAGAAACGCCACGTCCGCCACGCCGCGCAGGGCCTGTTCGATGCGGTGCAGAAAGAGAGTGGCAAAGGCGTGGACCGGGGGGTTCACATCACTGAAGTTCCACTCGTACGCAGGCATCTGGCCGTTGGGGTGTAGATAAGCGGCGCGGAGCATTAACTCCATCTGTCCCTTGGCGAACTCGGGATCCACGATTGAGAGCGGGAGCGTGTGGAAGGCCAGATCCCAGGCCGCGTACCAGGGATACTCCCACTTGTCGGGCATGGAGATAATGTCCTGGTTCAGCATGTGGAACCACTCCGAGTTCCGGGAATTTCGATATCCGGTATGGAGCGGATTGGAGTGGTGCTCGTCCAACCAGTTGTCGCCATCGAAGAAGAAAAACTGCTTACTCCAGAGCATGCCGGCGAGGGCCTGGCGCATCACCTTGGCCGTGTCTTCACCCACCGATGGCGGCGTGACCGACTTGTAAAAGTCATCGGCTTCACGAAGCCGGTCAGCGAAGACCTCATCAAATTGTTTTCCGAAGGATTTGCTTTTCTGGTCCAGAGAACTGCTTGAGAGCCGCAGGCGAATCACTTTGGTTTGAAAGGCGCCTACGTTGATCCGGTAGTGCGCCGCGACCTTGGTGCCCGTCTTATCGGGATTCACCGCGCCCTGGTTGTCCTGTACTACGCAGTCGTTGATGCCATCTTTGACGTAGAGACTCTCGTTCTTTTGCCCGGGAAACAGTCGCTCGTGGTTTGTTTCGTTCTCAGTGAACAGCAGCGGTACCTCGCCTTCGCAGGAAAGGACATATTTGCCAAGTAGCGGATGCGCAGCCGCGACTGCGCTCGTATCCGCCGCGGCTTCGATCTGTTGGAGGATTGGTCTCTCGGCAGCCCTGTTGGATGCGGCAATCCACTTTGACCAGTCGTTACGGAACCACAGCGTCGGCAACAGATGCAATTCTGCCGCCTCCGGCCCGCGATTAGCTGCACTGATTCGCACAAGGATGTCTTCAGGGCCGTCCTTGGCGTATTCCACGAAAATGTCGAAATACCGATCCTCCCCGAAGACACCAGTGTCGAGGAGTTCATATTCCATTTCGTCTTTAGAACGACGGCAGTTCGTCTCCAGCAGATCGACGTAGGGATAGGCGGCGTGCGGGTACTTGTAGAGATACTTCATGTACGAGTGAGTTGGCGTGCTGTCGAGGTAGAAGTAGTACTCCTTCACATCCTCTCCGTGGTTGCCCTCGCTGTTGGTCAATCCGAAGAGCCGCTCCTTGAGGATCGCATCCTTGCCGTTCCACAAGACCAGCGCGAAGCAAAGGCGCTGTTTGTCATCCGAAATTCCTGCGATGCCGTCCTCGCCCCAGCGGTAGGCACGTGATCGGGCGTGGTCGTGGGTGAAGAAATTCCAGGCATCACCATTCTCGCTGTAGTCTTCTCGCACTGTGCCCCATTGCCGCTCACTGAGATAGGGCCCCCATTTCTTCCAAGAAAATTTTCCTAGTCGCGTATCAACCAACCGTTGTTGCTCCGCCGTAATCATGATCTTCTCCCACGCTTAGAGTTTTACCGGTGGACTAGTCTCCTTGGGCATTCACTCGGCTCCATGAACAATCTGATAAAACCTCAGGTTCCGACGTGCCACGAACCTAGCACTGCGCCAACGCTGACACACCTAGGAAATTCCCTAGGCAATCACAATTGGCCGCGGGGTCGAGCCAGCCTTACTTCCATTTCATCCGAGGGATGCGGGCGCGGTTTGATCTGTAACGATTGCTCTGAAGTTCTGGTCTCATTCGTTTTCGCCACAAATCAACCAAAACTACTCGACGCCGTAAACCTTTAGCAGAGTATTGAAGATTCTACTTGCCGACACCTCTCAGTCCTTCCCGGAATGCTGCGGGAACTTTGGGCGGCCCCGGTGCGATTCTGGTGTGGCGCTTGAGCTTCGGATGCCAATTAGGCGTAACTGAGACCATTTGCTCCATCGCCCACTCTCTGGCCTTCTTCCCTTCCTAGTCAGATCCTCAGAGTGCTCTCTCGTCAAGACCTGCCCAAAGAACGACCACAGATCGGGGGCCTGCGTGATACATGTCGTCAGAAACCGAGGGTGCTTCTTGCCATGGTACGATGTCCTGAGGCGCCTCTAGAAAAGTGTCGATCCAGCGCTTCCAGGAACCTCTCCTCGTCTCCGCTGCCCGGGGAAGCTCAAACTCCAGAGGCTGCGAATAAGCGTTGAAGATGAAGTAGACCAGAAGACCTTCCCTTTTTAACTCCGCACTAAACGCGACACTGTGAGATTGGTCGCTCCAGTCAGGATGATTGAGTTTCACTCCATGCCAGTTTTTGGTCGCCCCGCCGATCAATTGGGTCAAAGTCATCCTCTCGCGCTCGGGGCCGGTATCTCGCAACAGTCGTCTCGCGATGAGTAGTTTCACAAACCGATGCACGTCAGCATGCTTCGCGATCAGTGACCAATCGAACCAATTGGCTTCGTCGTCTTGACAATAGGCATTGTTATTGCCATGTTGCGTTCGCCGAACCTCATCGCCCATCGCGAACATCGGCAAACCAAGAGAAAGTGTTGTGACGGTGAAGAAATTTTTCACCTGACGGTTCCGGAGTCTTTCGATTGCGGGATCATTGGTAGGACCCTCGATACCGCAGTTCCAACTTCGATTATCGTCTCCGCCGTCGCGGTTGTTTTCGCCGTTGGCCTCGTTGTGTTTCTGGTTGTAAGAGACTAGGTCGTTTAGCGTGAATCCGTCGTGACATGTAACGAAGTTCACGCTCTGTTCCGCTTCGCGCTCCTTGTGGCGATAGATCTCGTGGCTGCCAAGCAATCGGTCTGCGAAGGGCCGCAACGAGCCGGGGTCGCCGCGAAAGAAGCCCCTTATGTCGTCACGAAAACGTCCGTTCCATTCCTTCCAGCTGTCTCCAACGAAACTGCCCACCTGATACAGTCCGGCGGCGTCCCAAGCTTCAGCGATCATCTTTGTCCCGGCAAGAACTGGATCCGATTCAATATCCAAGAGGACAGGGGGATTAGGCATCACGTGGCCGTTGGAATCGCGCGCGAGGATCGAAGCGAGATCAAAACGGAAACCATCCACATGCATCTCTTCCACCCAATAGCGGATGCTATCCAGAATCATCCGGCGAACGATGGGATGATTGGTATTGAGGGTGTTTCCAGTACCACTGTAGTTTGCATAGTGCGAGCGGTCGTGTTCCAAGACGTAGTAAGCGTTATTATCGAGGCCACGAAAACTGAGCGTTGGTCCAGAGTGATTGCCTTCGGCGGTATGATTGAAGACAACGTCAAGGATTACCTCGATTCCCGCTCGATGCAGAGCCTTGACCATGTCGCGAAACTCGTCCACGGGACCCAGAGAATCTTGTCGAGAGCTGTACGCTTGGTGCGGTGCGAAAAACGAGATCGGTGCGTAACCCCAATAGTTAACGAGGCCTGTCGGGCAATCCTGGGGATCAAACTGGAACACGGGAAGAAGTTCGATAGCCGAGATGCCTAGATCCTTAAGGTACGGAATCTTCTCGATGAGTCCGCGAAAAGTTCCGCGGGTCTCAACTGAGACGCCCGAGCTCGGATGCCGCGTAAGTCCTTTAACGTGTAACTCGTAAACGATCGAATGGGAGGATGGCAGGCCAAGTGGTGTGTCGCCTTCCCAGTTATACGATCGTGAATCTACAATCACGCTCTTCATCGCTGTCGCGCAGGTATCGCCTTTTTCCTGGGCTGCCTTCCGAGAGTAGTTTTTAGGGACTACGACCCCGCGACCATATGGGTCGAGCAAGACTTTGGTAGCGTCAAACCGAATCCCTTGAATGGGATCAAACGGCCCATGAACCCGATATCCGTAGAGCTGCCCTGCCTGCAGGCCAGGGACGAACACATGCCAGTAGTGGTAGGTACGGTTGACAGACGGATCCAAAAGGATCACGCGGGCGGGCCGCACGTCGTCTTCGCGGTCGAAAAACAGCAGTTCGATCCTCGAAGCATCACGTGAGTACAAACTGAAGTTCACGCCGCCGTAGCCGACCGTTGCGCCGAGAGGAGCGCCTCGTCCGATGTCCTGGGCAGGAACCATGGCCGCCTGATGGTTTCGTTGCGCGCCACTACTGGCCGTCGACTCCTCAAATTTGGCTATGCGTTTGATAGGTTGGGCCATCTTCGTCTCGTTTCCATTGTGAAAGGCGCAGCAAGCGCTTTGACGTACAGAACGTCGAATGCCGTGGGGGCTTTTGTAGATTGAAATTCGTGGGGTTCGAGATCAGTCCCGTCAGCTACAGTGCGTCGATGGAGCGCTGGAGTGTGCCGCTGTCGGGTTCGCGCGTGGCATTGTCGGGCCAGATGCACCGGCCTAAATGGTCTAATAATTTTGTGGCTTTCATTTCCCGCGAGAGGGGAGACCGTCCTTTTTCTGTGCAGTTCACCGCTTGATGATTTCGCACTTACACCACCGGACATGGTTCCGCCTTCCAGATGTCGGCCGCGTACTCCTTGATCGTTCGGTCGCTCGAGAACTTGCCCGAATTCGCAACATTCAAAATGGCGGTGCGAGCCCACGCACTCGGATTGGCATACAACTCGCACAACCGTTGGTCCGCTTTGAGATACGACTGAAGGTCCGCCAGGTGCATGTAGTGGTCTCCGCCAGTCAGCAGCGTGTCGCGCAGCGGTTCGAAAACACCGGTCTCATTGCGGCTGAAGTGGTCAGAGAAAATCATATCCAGTGCCGCGCGCGTTTCCGGTTCATTTTCGTAGTGCCAGCGTGGGTGGTACCAGCCACGGCTGCCGACCACTTGCGCGGCTGTTAGACCGAACAGGAAGAAATTCTCCTCGCCTCCTTCCTCCGCCATCTCAATGGTCGCGCCGTCTCTCGTGCCGATCGTCAGCGCGCCATTCATCATGAACTTCATGTTGCTCGTGCCGCTGGCTTCATAGCCGGCAGTGGAGATCTGATTGGACACATCGCTCGCAGGAATCAGCCGCTCTGCGAGGGAGACGCAGTAATCCGGCAGAAACAGCACCTTCAGACGGCCACGCACCGCCGAGTCACCATCAATTGTGCAGCCAAGATTGTTGATGAACTTAATGATCAGCTTGGCCAGCCCGTAGGCGGGTGCGGCCTTGCCGGCGAACAGGAAAGTGCGAGGCGCCATCTCCAGATTCGGGTTTTCCCTCAACCGGTTGTAGAGCACGACGACTCGCAGGGCGTTGAGCAACTGCCGCTTGTACTCGTGGATCCGCTTAACCTGGCAATCAAAGATGGTTTCCGGGTCCACGGCCTGTTGCGTCGTTACCTTGAGATAATTGGCGAACTGCACCTTGGCTTTGCGTTTCGCTTGGCGCAGTGCGTCACGAAAGCCGTGGTCGTCCGCAAGCCGCTTGAGTTTGTTCAATTCAGCCATATCAGTGATCCACCCACCGCCGATGGCTTCGGTGATCGTGGCAGCCAGCGGGGGATTAGCGAGAAGTAGCCAGCGCCGCGGCGTCACACCGTTCGTCTTGTTGTTGAAACGCTCGGGAAACATCTCGGCCAGGTCCTTGACCGTCATCGTGCGCAGCAATCCGGAATGAATCGCGGCGACGCCGTTGGTGCTGTGCGATCCGACGATCGCTAGATTGGCCATGCGAATGTTGCGCTGTGGGCCTTCTTCAACCAGACTCATGCGCGCAACGCGTTCTTCGTCGCCGGGAAAGCGGTCGCGGACTGAATCAAGGAAGCGACGATTAATCTCGTAAATGATTTCCAGGTGACGCGGCAGCATTGTCTCGAACCATGCAACGGGCCACTTCTCAAGAGCCTCCGGGAGTAGCGTGTGGTTCGTGTAAGCGAGCGTCTGCTGGGTGAGATCCCAGGCCTGGTTCCATTCAAGGTGCGCTTCATCGAGCAGAATGCGCATCAGTTCCGGGACCGCCAGGGTCGGGTGGGTATCATTCAGCTGAATGGCGACTTTTTCCGGCAGAGCGTTCCAATCTGAGTTGCTGTGGCGGAAACGCCGCACGAGGTCTGCAAGCGAACATGCCACGAGAACGTACTCCTGCACTAGGCGCAAGGCTCGGCCCATGCTCGTACTGTCGTCGGGATACAGCACTCGCGTTAGACTTTCCGCTGCGAGAGTCTCGGTGAGTGCAGCGACGAAGTCGCCGCTGCTAAACCGCTGGAAATCAAAATAATCGGGACTTACCGCCGCCCACAGCCGGAGCGTGTTGACGGTCTTACCGCCATAGCCCACGATAGGGCGATCGAAAGGGATACCGTACAACGTGGATGGCTTGCCGGGAACCGCACGCAAAGTTCCGCCATGCAGCTCGAAAGAGCAGTTCAGCTTGATCTCCACTTTCTCGTGTGGGCGGACGACCTCCCACGGATCCGGTTGCCGCAGCCAGTTATCCGGCTGCTCGTATTGCCAGCCGTCTTGGATAATCTGCTTAAAAATGCCGTAATCGTATCGCAGGCCGTAGCCCATAGCTGGAAGTTGCATCGTAGCCATGGAGTCAAGGAAGCACGCTGCCAGCCGCCCCAGTCCTCCGTTTCCCAGCCCTGCGTCGGGTTCTTCCATCAGCAGGGAGAGCAAATCAACGTCCTTCTGTTTCGCAGTTTCCGTCACGAGCGGTTCAAGCAGAAGGTTGGTGATATTGTTGGCCAGCGAGCGGCCGAGGAGAAACTCCATGGAAAGGTAGTAGACGCGCTTAGGATTTTCTTGTTCGTAAGTTTTTTCGGTGAGCACCCATCGCTGCGAAAGGACATCTCGGATGGATCGCGCGACAGCCTCAAACCGCTCGCGCGGGCCAATCAACTTCTCGTCGATGGCATTATCGAAGTAAAGATGCCGTTCGTACAGCCCGTCGGTTCCGGTAAACTGAACGGGGCCGCACCCGTATTGATTGAGAAGTTTCCCGGCATCCTCCTGCACCGCTTTAGCCCCTGTTGCCATAACACTTTTTGTGCTCATCGAAGTCTTCCTTTCTGAAGTTCGCCAGCCATCTGCATCGGATCTTTTGGCGTCGCGATCCTCACGGATTCGCGTGCGCCGTTAATTCAGGCTCAGTGTCCACGTGACGGGTATCGTTGCAAAACCGAATCACCGGTCGGGAAAAATCGTTTTCGTGGCCCCAGGGCACTGAGGCTCTCCGTGCTCAAGATGAAATATCTGCCGTTAGCCGCTTCGATCCCAAGTCACCGCGACGCCAATACCCGCATGAAATGTCCGCTCGTATAAAGCAGGATGTTTCCAGGAATCGCGCGCACTCGGGTGGTAGTGATGCGGTCCGCGCGGGCGCTGACTTGCCGGGGCGTTTCGCCTCCAAGGCAGCTGTCGCAGAACAAGTTCCAATCCGGGCGCTCCGCGCGGATTTCGTCACGCCGGCAGACTTCGTACTTGCCGTAGTTCCACTCGACTAAGTCGGGATCGGCCACTGGGCCAACCCCTGACAGTTCACCAGTCCGCTGTGATGGGCCGGTGAAAACTTTTGCGAAAGTCACCCTTTCGAGACGTTCACCGAGTCGCCGAGCGGCGTGCTCGCCGTGTTCAGTCAGCGGGAGGTCAGTAAGCCCGGTGTGCTGACACGACAAGGTCCATGCGGTTTCACCGTGTCTCGCCAGATAGGCTATGGAAAGTTCGTTCTTCAATGCGTCGTTTCCCCTTCGGTGGCGATCAGCTGGAACTTCAGACTAGAACTCCCCGAGTTGAGTACGAGAACGTTCATCGACACCTTATCGATCGTTCCTGCTCGTGCAGCGCCATGAATTCGGAATTGAGTTCAGCACGACCACGAGGTCTGGGTATCTATTGCGGCCATTTCCAGCCGGCAACGTCCGGCTTATCAGTGCCGTGCTCGTAGGCGTAGTTCCGGCACGCAATCTGCTCATTGAGGAATTTCTCCATGGCGTGCGCGCCGATTCGCTGTAGTCTGGGGACACGTTTGATGACGTCCATCGCGAGACTGAAACGATCGATTTCATTTTCGATCGCTAACTCCAAAGGTGTATTGATGTTTCCTTGCTCCTTGTATCCACGGACGTGCATGTTCTTGTGGTTTGTGCGACGGTATGCCAATCGATGGATGAGCCATGGGTATCCGTGGAAATTGAAAATAATCGGCTTATCGACTGTGAAGAGCGCATCAAAGTCTCCGTCGGACAATCCGTGAGGATGCTCCGTGCTCGGCTGCAATTTGAATAGATCAACCACATTGACGTAGCGGATCTTGAGATCAGGGAACTCCTCCCTCAACAGCACAATGGCCGCTAGAGCCTCCTGTGTAGGTACGTCCCCGGCAGACGCCATCACCACATCCGGCTCGCTCCCTTGGTCATTGCAGGCCCGATCCCACATGCCGATTCCCTTGGTGCAGTGCGCGATTGCCGCGTCCATGTCCATATATTGAAGGTGCAACTGTTTGTCGCAGACGATCACGTTGACGTAGTTTTCGCTCTTTAGACAATGATTCGCCACGGAAAGGAGAGAATTGACGTCGGGGGGAAGGTAGATGCGAGTGACTGCGGAGCTCTTGTTGACCACGACATCCAGAAAGCCGGGATCCTGGTGCGTAAATCCATTGTGGTCCTGCCGCCAGACCGTAGAGGTGACTAAGATGTTGAGAGAGGCGATCTTTTCACGCCACGAGAGGTGATTACAGATGGAAAGCCACTTGGCGTGTTGATTGAACATCGAGTCTATTACATGGATAAACGCCTCATAGGATGAAATGAAACCATGGCGTCCTGTGAGCAGATAACCTTCGAGCATGCCCTCGACGGTATGCTCACTGAGCATCTCTATAACTCGGCCATCAGGTGCCAGTTCTCCGCCATCGGAGTCTTCCTCAAAGTAGTCAGCAATCCAAAACTTCTTGCTAACCTTATAGATGTCATTCAACTTGTTGGAAGTGTTTTCATCGGGACCAAAGACGCGAAAGTTCTTCATGTTTAATTTCATTACATCGCGCAGGAACGCGCCTAGCGGTCGGGTGTTTTCTGCTCGAACCGCTCCGGGTTTATCGATTTTCAAGGCGTACTGCTTGAAGTCCGGAAGGCGCAAAGCTTTCTTCAAGCGTCCTCCGTTCGCGTGAGGGTTGGCGCCCATTCTTCGCCCGCCAGTCGGTGCGAGTTCTTTCAGCCCCGGGATTAGCTTCCCGCTTTGATCAAAGAGCTCTTCTGGTTTGTAAGCGCGCATCCAGCTCTCGAGCTGACGAAGGCGTTCCGGATTCTTTTTGACGTCGGCCATAGGAACCTGATGCGCCCGCCAAAAACCTTCCAGCCTGTGGCCATCAACCTCTTTCGGTGCAGTCCACCCCTTTGGAGTCCGCAATACAATCATGGGCCAGCGAGGGCGCTTCGCCACTCCTGTCTTGCGAGCTTCCTGCTGACACTCCCTGATTTCTGAGATGCATTTCTCTGTCGTGGCCGCCATTGCTTGGTGCATGCTTTCCGGATCAGAACCCTCGACAAAGTACGGTGTCCATCCGTAGCCCCGGAAGATGCTTTCTAGCTCATCGTGACTAATGCGCGCGAGCAGTGTGGGATTATTGATTTTGTAGCCGTTGAGATGAAGTACCGGCAGGACCGCGCCGTCTCGCACAGGATTAAGGAATTTGTTGATGTGCCAGGAAGTTGCCAGAGGCCCGGTCTCCGCTTCGCCGTCTCCGACTACCGCCGCGACTATCAAATCCGGATTATCGAACGCGGCTCCGCAGGCATGCGAGAGCACGTATCCAAGCTCGCCTCCTTCATGGATTGAACCGGGCGTTTCCGGTGTGCAATGACTCCCGATGCCCCCTGGGAAGGAAAACTGTTTGAAAAACGCCAGCAGGCCCTCTTCGTCTTCGCTCTTGTCCGTATAGATTTCTGAGTAGGCTCCTTCTAGGTAAACCGGCGCTAAAACGCCAGGAGCGCCATGGCCCGGTCCTGCCAAGAAGATCATGTCTAAGTCGTATTTTTTGATAAGCCGGTTTAAATGGATGTAAGTAAACGCCAGTCCAGGACTTGCTCCCCAGTGTCCTAGTAGCCGTTCCTTGATGTGCTCGGCCTTCAGAGGTTCTTTCAGGAGAGGGTTCTCTTGCAGGTAAATCATCCCGAGCATCAGATAGTTGCACGCCCGCCAGTAAGCATGGGTCTTACGCAAATCTTCGGCGTTGAGAGGTGCTCCTGCAACGGATGTTCTCGCTGGGCCATACGCGCTAATAGAATGCGTAGCCTTTTCGACTGCTGCTCCTGGTGCCATTTCATGCTCCTTCACCACAGTTACAACTGCAAACAGTAACCGCTCCCGCGTGACCACTGCCTAATACTTAAACGTAGCGCCGTTCCCAAACTACTAGGGGAATCCCTAGTAAGGTTGATTCGGCGCTGCCACCACTGCGTTTGATCTCTATGGTGCACGGCGTAGAAGCGGAACCGCAGGTATTTAGCAGATTGCGGGAGCAATGGACCATGCTTACTGTCGGTCATCGCGATTGGCCACTCGCGGTTGAACTGTGTTTGCAACCGACGTAACTTCCTGACGCTCCTAGGGATTCCCCTAGTTGTTCATATATTCGCGAAAAATTATGGTTGCCTTCAGGCCGTCTTATCAACGGCATAGCGGATGCTCCCACGCGTTTGACTCCTCAGGGGTTTCTGGGAATCGCAGATTGAGCCACAGTTTGTGTCCGGAATAAGAGTGCGGAAGAAGGGACGAAAATGAAAACGAATCTGCTGTTGGTAGCAATAGTTTGTAGCTTGGTAGGGGCACCAACAGCATGGGCCCAAAAGGGCATCGAAATCACGCCGTTCATCGGCGTACAAACCAACGGTGGCTTAGATATCTCGACTGCCCTTTTCGATCGTATCAATGTCCAAAACGGGTTGAACTATGGGGTCAGCGCGGGCTACTTGATCGGTAATTACGGAGCCGTCGAATTCATCTGGAACCACAACCAAGCCGACACTTTGGCTCAGCCCAGAAGCGGAGGCGCCGACCAGAAGGTTTTCAGCCTCAACAACAACCAATATCTTGGAGACTTTGTGCTGCACTTCAAGAACCGCGAAAGCCGACTGCGGCCATTCGTCCTTCTTGGCGGTGGCGTCTCGAATCTTTCTCCCGACCGAAATAACGTAAAAAGCATTACTCGCTTTGCATGGGCGCTCGGTGGCGGGGCAAAATATAATTTCAGCAAACATCTTGGATTGCGTCTTCAGGCGAAGTGGTCGCCTACCTACATCACTACCACTACCACGGGTTACTGGTGTGATCCGTTCTGGGGTGGTTGCTGGGCCCAGGGGGACAGCCATTTTCTTCAGGAATTCGACGCTACCGCGGGCTTGACGTTTCGGTTCTAGACACGACTTGAACTGCCAACAAAGATTTTGACTGAGTGAGCGAACAACGCATGTCCGGATTATCGGGATTATGGGACTGGCTCTAATCCTTTGCTGTGATGCCAGAAAGGATCGTAGTTGGCGAAATCTAGGAATCCCTCTTCTTTGTCGAATGTCCAGCAGTCATGCAGCTTGTTGACAAGTCCTCAAACCCGCTCAGTACAAAGTCCGCTTGCTGACCGCAACCGAGGTAGGGAATACGAGACGTATGTGAGGATTGCCCAACGCCATGCGGGGCATTTGGCCAAATGAAAGAGCGTTGTTTGGGATGCCTGATTTCCTTCTGACTCCAGGACGTATCTCGCTCTATAGAAGTAAAGGTTTGACTCCAAATCCAATTCTCGGCCGGTATACCGAAACGAGTTCAAGCTTGAGCCAGGAAATCTGCTTTCCGAACGAGTCAAACCGTCACAGTTGCATCATCCTAAGCCGCCCTTATTTCATCAATTCGATTTCACTCAAACGCCAGCTTCTATCGAAGAAAGATTCTTTCGGACTGTAAAGCCGGAGCAGCGTAAACCATCCTTTGCCCGGCATGGTCTGGATCCAGTTACCTTCTTTGGCATCGGCTGGCTTAGTCGGACCGAAATAAATTGTCGTGGACCCGTCCGCATTGGGTACGGCTGCTGGTGTCGGATAGGTTTGGCTCCCTGCCCGCGGAAAACGCTGCGGAGTCTGCAGCATGGAACGAGTCTGGTTGTCATACAACGTGAATGACCAGAATTTTCCCGCGGGAATATTTGCAGGCAGCGTCACTTTGTAGGTCTTGCCACCGTCGAGATCGCTTTTCTGCGCATCTTGAAAGCCCATCAAATACTGCGAACCAACATTCGGCAGCCGCATGATCATGCCCGGCGAGTCCATCGTATAGCCGTAATAAAACGCTGCTCGCGAGTCGAGTGTCCGAGCGCCACTTGAAGGCGACGGGCTGAAATAACCCTCTTTTGTTATGTTCGGCGGCGGAGTCTCGAAGTCAAACCCACCTTGCCACAGCATGTTCGCCCACATTGACCCCGGATAGAACGCCCATCCGGGATACTCGGCGGCTCGCCAGTTGAAAGCTCTGCCCGCGGCGTTTCCCACTGCCGCCGCGTCGGTCAAAATTTTGCGCATTCGCGCATCGGGATTGAAGGGCTTGCCTTTTACAATGCCGATTGCCGCCAGTTGCCCTAGCAGTTCCGGCGCAAAAGAAGTCGCCGGTTCCAGTTGCACCACTTCGTTGAGCATCTCGAAATAAGAAAAATCGTTTGGTGGAATCGTGTTGAACGATTTTCCGCTTCCCTCAATAAACTTCGTCTCCGGCACCGGTGGATTGCCTGCCAGTCGCACCCTTCCACCTAGTGCAGTTGCGATGCTCGTCCCGTATCCTCCCGGTGCATACGGATATATTTTCAACGACTTCTTGATTAACGCCACCGCAGGCTTCGGATCGTTGTTGTCCATAAACGCCCGCACCGCGTACAGCACGTGATTTGTTTTCGACCGTCCCAGGTGAAAACCGCTATCGGGAAGCGGACCTTCATAGCCCGGCGGAACGACTAAGTATTTCCCACCCTCTCCACGGTCGGGACCGGGAGCGCCGATATCAACAATCCACCCGAACCACATATCATTCAGCGTGCCTAGCGCCATCGGCGGCACTTCAACCACCAACGGTCCTTTGGTCAGGTCCAGGACCGCCATCGTATAAATGGTGTCGGCATTGGCCGTGAGAAAAAGAGAATTTGAGTCCATCAACTCGGAAAACACAATCACCGTGTTGTCTTCAGCGCCGATACTGTGAAACCCCTTGCGGATTGCAAACGCCGACGCTCCAGAAAAGCTATTCAAGAACGCGTCCACGCCACGAACAAAGTACAAGCTGTCGTAAACCTTCTGCACCGTCGCCGTGGTGGGTGCGCCATCTTTGAACTCCAGCCGGCCGATCTGTGTTTCGACTCGGTCTGGCGTCACCAGTCCAGTAGGAATCTCTTGCGGTTTTTGTTGTGAATGGCCATTTTGCGCGCCAACAGACAGACTTGCACAAAGAGCAAAGCCTACCAACCGCATTGCTTGGGATCGAGGTTTCATTGCGTCCGCCTTTTTTTGTGTTTAATTGACCCGCCAGGTTGGAAAACGGAGAACTCTTTGTGGACGTTCTTTCACGCCCACAAGCAAGACGCAACTGGGAGAACTGACAGGCGATTCGTGGCAAAGGCTTGGTTAACGCGCAACCGGACAGCTGGGGAGGACCGATTGAAACGGTTCGCGCCTACTTGCTCATTCTACCGATTGCGGCATGACGCAGCGATTGACCTCCTCGTTGCGAACGAGGTAAATAAATTCATAATACGCGGTGCTGCAACCGCTTACGTCTTTTGGATACTTCCTCAGTTGGGCAACTTGGACCTCAGCGTCGCGAAGAAGAATTTATGAAAGAGCAGAGCTATTTCATCGCGCTCTGGCTGATTACGGCTTGTCTTTCTACATCAGCGAAGGCTCAAGAGACCAACCAGAGCAACGCTCCGGTTCGGCATCTTCCGGCTAGGCGCCTGGCCGGATTTTTATCCGAGCGTGCAATTCTCTCGCGATCCGGAGGCACTCCATCTGTTCTTCCGGCAGATGGTCCCCAACACCGGTCCGTACATTACCCGTTCTCGTCATCACTGTATCCGCAAAGAAATCAATCGTTTCGTGTAGCGATAGTTAGGCTTTCCACTATCGCCCGCACATGACGAGCGTCACGACTGCAATCATAACCGTGAGATGTGGGAGGACAACGACAGGTGGTAGGCTGAAATTGTCCTCTGTTCGTCGGAGCAGGTTCTAAGCAGCTCCGGCGGACTGGGTAAAACGCTGTATTCATTTTCATCACCCAAATTGTGTACAAATATGTTCCGGGCATTGCTCGGACACACATGAAATTGAATATCCTCATCGTCGATGATTCGGAAACCACGCGGCGCATTATTCGCGCGATTGTTCACTCGCACGAATGGACAATTTGCGGTGAAGCAAATTCGGGAGTTGAGGGGATTGCGAAATTCAAGGAACTGCTGCCGGATTTAGTGCTGATCGATTTGGCTATGCCCGATATCAATGGCATTGAAACCGCCAAGCAAATGTCGATGATCAATTCGAAGGTTCCGCTAATCCTGTTCACGATACTGGATGTCGACGGGCTACAGAAAAGAGCGCGCGAAGCAGGCATTGCAGCGATCGTTTCGAAAGCACAGGCATGGGACCTGGTGAAAGTAATCGAGAACACAGTGGCTTCCCTTCCGCGAGCGATCCAATAGAACTCAACACATTTTGCGGCAGGCGATCTAGTTCTGTCCGGGGTTTTGCTGTAGCACCGAAGCCGGCAACGGAATCATCGTTTCGATTCGGCAGCCTGGATTGGCGTTGGCAATGTGGATTTGACCGCCGAATTCCTTCACCCTTTGTCTCATACCGGCGATACCAATACCGACACTTCCAGGCCGCTGCGAGACAACATCGTTGCTCACGCCGCAACCGTTGTCCTGAACTTCCAAAATCAATTTGCCGTGGCGGATATTGATTCTGACTTTGGCGTCGGTGGCTTTGGAATGCCGCAATACATTCGTCAGGGCTTCTTGGGCAATCCGGAAAACGGCGGTTTCCAGTTCCGGTGCGAGCCGGGGAAGATCGCCGGAGTCGGTTTCCAGGCTGGCTGTAATGGCGCTTCGTTCAGAAATTCCTTCTACATAAAACTGCAGGGCTGATTGAAGACCGACTTCGTCGAGCAGCGGCGGATGAAGCAGATGCGAAATTGTGCGGACTTGCTGTATTGCTCCGTTAATCAGCGTACTGCATTCGGACGCGGCACGCTTTTTTGCATCTTCGGTTTGATCTTCCCGCAAGATGGCGTCCGCCATGATTTTGGCGGCGGTCAATTCCTGTCCCAGTCCGTCGTGAAGTTCGCGCGCGATCCGCCGACGTTCATTATCCTGCGCAGCGATGAGACTGGCCGAGAGCGAGCGCAGTTCCTGATTCAGCGACTTCAACAGGCGGGTCTTACGGTAGCGGTCGGCGAATACACTTACCTTGGCGCGCAAGAGTTCAGGAACAACCGGAACGGCGATGTAATCGACCGCTCCACGTTCGTAACCTTGCAGGCGATCGACGTCGGATAAATGAACGGCGGAGATAAAAATAATAGCCGTTTCCTGAAATCGGGGATGCTGCCGGATCAAGTCTGCAAGCTCAAAACCGTCGAGTTCAGGCATGCTTACGTCCATCAAGACCACGGCGACGTCCGTTCGCAAAAGACAATCGAGCGCTTCGCGGCCGGAATGCGCCTTGAGGAGGTTTTCGCCGAGGCTACTAAGAATTACTTCGTAGCTGAGCAATTTCCCCGGCTGATCGTCAACCATCAAAATGTTTACTGGCTCGGAACCCATCTTCATGCCCCATCCGTTCTGTTGCTGCGGTCTTTTTTACATCGGCCGAAGCCTTGCGTGCGAATCAACGATGCAACCACATCCTCAGAGCCGACAGAAGCTGTTCGGTATTTACCGGTTTTGCCAAATACTCGGAAGCGCCTGCTTCCAAACATTTTTCGCGGTCTCCTTTCATGGCTTTCGCGGTTAACGCAATGATCGGAAGGCGCCGGAAGCGTGGATTTTGACGGATCACCTGCATGGTTTCGTAACCATCCATCTCCGGCATCATAATATCCATCAGGACGATGGCCAGATCTGGCGTGGCTTCAATAAGTTCAATGGCTTCTCGTCCGGTTCCGGCGGCAAGCACCACCATGCCTCTTCTTTCTAAAACACTGCTCAACGCAAAAATATTCCGAACGTCGTCGTCGACCACTAGTACCTGTTTGCCCACCAGTGCATCGTCAGACTTGTGGAGCCATTCAAGCATTTTTTGCTTTTCCGGCGGGAGATCACTGACCACGCGATGCAAGAAAAGCGAGGTCTCATCGAGCAAGCGTTCCGGAGACTCGACGCCCTTAACCACAACGCTGCGAGCCAGAGAATGCAAGCGTAAATCTTCTTCCGTCGACAAATCTTTGCCGGTGAAAACAACAACTGGCAGGTCCGCTAAAGTCTGACTATCGCGCAGGCGTTCGAGCACTTCGAATCCGGACATATCGGGCAAGCGCAAATCCAAGACCATACAGTCATACTGTCCGGCGGTGAGCGCCGCCAACGCCTCCCCGCCAGTAGCAGCAACCGAAATGTTGATGTCTCGGCTGCCGAGGAGTTCGCGAATGCTAAGTTGTTCCGCAGCGTTGTCCTCGACAACCAGAAGCTCTTTCACGCGAGGCATCGCGAAATTTTTCATTCGCGCGAAGGCTTGCTCCAAACCCTGGGGCGTCGTTGGCTTTGTGAGGAAAGAGAATGCGCCGCGCGACAGACCGTGCTGGCGGTCCTCGTCGGAAGTGAGGATCTGGACCGGTATGTGCCGGGTTCTGGGATCTTGCTTCATGTGATTTAAGACGGTCCAACCCAACATATCCGGCAAAAAGACGTCGAGCGAAACAGCACTCGGGCGAAACTCGCGTGCCAGCGCCAGCGCTTCGGTACCTGTAGCCGCAACCAGAACCTTGAATCCTTTCTCGTGTGCCAAGTCGCACAAAACTCGAGCATAGTGAGGGTCGTCTTCGACGATCAGTAGGACGATATTGTCGGGCTGCAAGTCGTGACGATCGTCGGGCACGCGTTCGTGAACATGTTCGACTGTTCCAGCTGTAACCAGCTGGAGGCTCGCCGGTGGTTGCGCCGAACGGCGGTCGGCAAAACTGGAAGTGTTCGAAGGACCAACGTAGGTCTGCGGCAGATAAAGCGTGAAGATACTCCCCTGTCCGACGGTGCTGCGAAGTTGGATTTCACCGCCCAAGAGACCGGCCAACTCGCGGCTGATGGCAAGGCCGAGCCCCGTGCCGCCGTATTTGCGGCTGGTTCCGGCGTCGGCCTGTTGAAACGCCTCGAAAATAATTCGCTGTTTCTCTGGCGGGATACCAATTCCGCTGTCGGTAACTTCAAACGCGATGACCGACGCGGCGCGGCTCAGAATCGGATGATTTTCGCCCCAGCCACGGTCGGCGATCGATACCGATAACTGCACGCTTCCCTGCTCAGTGAACTTAAATGCGTTGGAGAGGAGATTCTTCAACACCTGCTGTAGGCGTTTTGAATCGGTGACCATACTTCGCATTAATTCCTGACCGGTCTTGATTTCAAAAGTCAGACGGCGGTGTTCTGCTTCGTGGCGGAAAGGCCGAGCAATCATTTCGAGCAGACTAGTGAAATAAACCTCGTCGGCTTCAACGGAAACAGTGCCCGATTCAATCTTGGAAAGATCCAAAATATCGGTGATGAGATTCAAGAGATCAGTTCCTGCTCCGTGGATGGTCCTTGCGAACTCGACTTGTTTTACGGTCAGATTCCCGTCGGGGTTGTCAGTCAATTGCTGCCCTAACACCAGGATGCTGTTGAGGGGCGTGCGCAGCTCGTGCGACATGTTCGCCAGAAATTCCGATTTGTATTTGGACGTAAGCGCCAATTCCTTGGCTTTTTCTTCCACGGCACGCCGAGCCTGTTCGATTTCCTGATTCTTCCGTTCGACTTCAACGTTCTGTTCGGCGAGTTGCTGCGCTTTTTGGGCGAGCTGTTCGTTCGTTTGTTGAAGTTCAGTCTGCTGAATTTGCAATTCAGTCGCCAACTGCTGCGATTGTTTGAGCAATCCTTCCGTTTGCATGGTGGCTTCAATACTGTTCAAAACGATGCCAATACTTGCAGTTAGCTGTTCGAGAAACGAAAGATGCGATTCGGTAAATTCAGACAATGAGCCAAGCTCAATAACCGCCTTAACGCGGTCCTCGAAAAGAATCGGCAGAACAATCACATTTTTCGGTACCGATTGAAAAAGACTCGACCGGATGGGAACGGCGTGAGCGGGCAGATTGGTGATCAGCATTCGCCGCTTTTCGGCCGCGCACTGGCCCACCAGACCTTCACCCAGGCGAAGGCGCGCACGATGCCCGTTGTTACCGGCGTCAGCAAACGCAGACAGCATGATCAGCTCGCTGGTTTTGTCGGCCTCCATTTGATAGATGACGCCCTGCTGAGCTTTCACGAGTGGGACCAACTCGGTCAACAGCATGCTTCCGACCGTGCTCAAGTCTCGTTGGCCCTGCAACATTCCGGTGAAGCGTGCAAGATTGGTCTTCAGCCAGTCTTGTTCCTTGTTCTGATCTGTTGTGAGCCGCAGATTGTCGATCATGGTGTTGATCGAGTCTTTTAGTTCCGCGACTTCTCCTTTGGCTTCCACCTGAACTGAGCGCGTCAAATCGCCTTTGGTCACGGCGGTCGCAACTTCGGCGATCGCTCGCACCTGGTTGGTCAAGTTATCAGCGAGCAGGTTGACGTTTCCAGTCAAGTCTTTCCAAGTCCCGGCGGCGCCCGGAACGTTGGCCTGTCCGCCAAGTCTTCCTTCGACGCCGACTTCGCGCGCAACGGTTGTCACCTGATCGGCGAAAGTGGCGAGCGTATCCGTCATGTTGTTGATGGTTTCGGCGAGAGCGGCTACTTCGCCTTTGGCGTTAACGGTAAGTTTTTTGGTGAGCTCGCCGTTTGCGACGGCCGTGACCACTTTGACGATTCCGCGAACTTGTTCAGTCAGGTTGGCCGCCATTACGTTGACGTTGTCCGTCAAATCTTTCCAGGTGCCGGCCACACCGGGAACTTTAGCCTGGCCACCTAGGTTTCCGTCGGTGCCGACTTCTCGAGCCACGCGCGTGACTTCGGTGGTGAAGGCGTTGAGCTGGTCCACCATCGTATTGATGGTGTTTTTTAGTTCGAGAATTTCGCCTTTCACATCGACCGTAATTTTGCGGGAAAGGTCGCCGCGCGCGACCGCGGTAGTAACTTCCGCAATATTTCGCACCTGCCCGGTGAGGTTTCCAGCCATCGCGTTCACCGAGTCCGTCAAATCTTTCCAGGTGCCTGCGACGCCGGGTACGTTGGCCTGCCCGCCAAGGCGGCCCTCGCTGCCCACTTCGCGAGCGACACGAGTGACCTCGGCCGCGAACGAGCGGAGTTGCTCGACCATCGTGTTCAGCGTTTCCTTCAGCTGCAAAATTTCTCCGCGAACGTCCACGGTAATTTTTCTGGAAAGGTCTCCGCTGGCAATCGCAGTCGCAACTTCCGCGATGTTGCGAACCTGGCCGGTAAGGTTGAAGGCCATGAAGTTGACGTTATCGGTGAGGTCTTTCCATGTTCCACCGACTCCCGGGACTTCCGCCTGACCACCAAGCTTTCCTTCGGTACCGACTTCGCGAGCCACGCGCGTGACTTCGCCAGCGAATGCGTTCAGCTGGTCCACCATGGTGTTAATAGTGTTTTTCAGCTCGAGGATTTCGCCCTTCACGTCGACCGTGATTTTGCGCGACAAGTCCCCGCGCGCCACGGCGGTAGTTACTTCCGCGATGTTGCGCACCTGGGCCGTGAGATTTCCGGCCATCGAGTTCACGTTGTCCGTCAAATCCTTCCAGGTTCCGGCCACTCCCGGGACTTTGGCTTGTCCGCCCAGTTTTCCGTCCGTTCCGACTTCGCGCGCGACGCGGGTGACTTCGCCGGCGAACGCGTTCAACTGGTCCACCATGGTGTTGATGGTGTCTTTGAGCAACAGAATTTCCCCGCTCACGTCGACCGTAATTTTCTTGGAAAGGTCACCGCTCGCGATGGCCGTCGCAACGTCGGCGATATTTCTAACCTGACCAGTTAAGTTGCTGGCCATGGAGTTTACAGAGTCGGTAAGGTCCTTCCAGGTTCCGGCGACTCCAGGAACTTGCGCTTGTCCGCCGAGTTTTCCGTCCGTTCCGACTTCGCGTGCCACACGCGTTACTTCAGACGCGAAAGAGCGCAACTGGTCAACCATGGTATTGAGCGTGTCTTTTAGTTCCAGAATTTCGCCTTTTACATCAACGGTGATTTTGCGCGACAAGTCACCGCGCGCGACGGCAGTGGCGACTTCGGCGATATTTCGCACCTGGCTCGTCAAGTTATTCGCCATGAAGTTGACGTTGTCGGTCAAATCCTTCCAAGTTCCAGCGCCGGGTACCTGAGCTTGACCGCCAAGCTTTCCTTCCGTGCCGACCTCGCGCGCCACGCGCGTGACTTCTCCAGCGAATGCGTTCAACTGGTCCACCATGGTGTTAATGGTGTTTTTCAGCTCGAGGATTTCGCCCTTCACGTCGACCGTGATTTTGCGCGACAAGTCCCCGCGCGCCACGGCGGTAGTTACTTCCGCGATGTTGCGGACCTGGTCGGTGAGATTGCCGGCCATGGAGTTGACGGAGTCCGTCAAATCTTTCCACGTCCCGGCGACGCCGGGTACGTTGGCCTGACCTCCCAATCGCCCTTCGCTGCCTACCTCGCGCGCGACGCGGGTTACTTCGCCGGCGAACCGGTTGAGTTGGTCCACCATGGTGTTGAGCGTTTCTTTGAGCTGCAGAATCTCGCCACGCACGTCCACAGTGATCTTGCGAGACAAGTCGCCGCTGGCAATCGCAGTCGCAACTTCAGCAATGTTGCGCACTTGATTGGTCAAATTGCTGGCCATCGAATTGACGTTGTCCGTCAGGTCCTTCCAGGTGCCTCCGATACCCGGCACTTGCGCCTGTCCGCCGAGTTTGCCTTCGGTCCCAACTTCCCTCGCAACACGCGTCACTTCCCCGGCGAATCCATTCAACTGGTCCACCATCGTGTTGATGGTGTCCTTAAGCGCCAGGATTTCACCTTTGACGTCTACGGTAATCTTGCGGGAGAGGTCTCCGCGTGCGACGGCAGTCGTCACTTCGGCAATGTTGCGAACTTGCGATGTCAAATTTCCGGCCATGGCGTTGACGGAGTCTGTCAAATCTTTCCAGGTTCCTGCAACGCCCGGCACCACGGCCTGGCCACCCAGTTTTCCGTCAGTTCCCACCTCGCGCGCGACGCGCGTTACTTCCGAAGCGAAAGAGCGCAACTGATCAACCATCGTATTGATGGCCTCTTTTAGCTGAAGGATTTCTCCTCTAACGTCGACGGTAATCTTGCGGGAGAGGTCTCCGCTGGCGACTGCCGTAGCCACTTCAGCAATGTTTCGAACTTGCTCGGTCAAATTGCTGGCCATGAAATTGACGGAGTCGGTCAAGTCCTTCCATGTTCCGGCCACACCCGGAACTTGCGCCTGGCCTCCTAGTTTGCCGTCCGTCCCAACTTCTCTTGCCACGCGGGTCACTTCTGCGGTGAAAACACTTAGCTGCTGAATCATGGTGTTGACGATCGTGGCGGAACGGAGAAATTCACCTTCCAATGGGCGGCCATCCACGTCCAGCCGAACGGTTTGTGTGAGATTTCCCTGCGCCACGCCCGCGATTGCTCGAGTGACTTCGGTGGTTGGGCGCAGCAGATCGTCAACCAGAGTGTTGACGGAAACTTCCATATCGCCCCAAGCGCCTTTCGATTGCTGAAAACGTGCTCGTTCCCTGGTCCGGCCTTCCTTACCGACCACGTTCCCAATTCTCTTCAGGTCGCTGGCCATTTGCTGGTTGGCTTTGACGATCTCGTTAAAGGTATCCGCTAACTTTCCCGCTAATCCCGTCCACGCTCCGGGCAACCGCACGGAAAAGTCGCCGTCCCGCATCGTCTGCAAACTGGAAAGAACAACGGCCAAATCGGCACCCGACAACGACTCCGTGGAAGAAGCAGGATTGCCTACGCCCGACAACACCGCCGTGGTCGACGATGAGGCTGAAGGCGAGGCTGACAGACCACGATTGTTACGCTTCATGCTACGCTCCCTGAATCATTCTTCGCGTTCCGCGCATTGGTAATCGATATTGTGTCGGCAGGTCTGCTTTGCGATTGGTGAAGGAAATGGATATCACAGAAGGCCCCGTGCTACCTTACAGCAAATCGTGTATGTACGCCGCTATGTGTCCATGTTTTCATAATGTTTCTAAGCACCTCCAGACATTTTTCGCTACTCTTTTCCAGGAGAGTTTTTAGATGCCGCGGCTCCGGATTCTTGTGGTCGACGATCACGAGATGATCCGGCGGGTCCTGAAATTCCTGTTGGGTTCCCGTCCGGAGTGGCAGGTTTGCGGAGAAGCTGCGAATGGCAAGGAAGGCGTCTTGAAAGCCGAGGAGTTGCAGCCAGACCTGGTGTTGATGGACATCACGATGCCGGAAATGAACGGCGTGGAAGCGACCAGGCGAATCCTGAAACAGGTTCCGTCGGCAAAAATAATCATCGTGAGCCAGAACGAACTGGCAGTAATCCGGCGGCGAGATGTCGGCGCGGCGGCTTACGTAGCCAAGTCCGACTTGTCGCGTGATTTGCTCAAGACGATAGACGACGTATTTGCGCAATCCTGAATGACTTCTTGAAGCCTACGTCGCTCCAACAGGCAACGCCTCAAGAGTCCCAATCAGTTAGTTTCTCGACTTTGAGGATTTGTAGAATCAGCATAGCTTCTCCGTTACGGACTGGCGGTCGCCTTCCCGGGCTGGCAAAGCCCTCAGTTTTCCCGAGCGTTCGCACCGGCGCCAAAATCCATTCCAATCACAGCCCATTTCTCTCCCCCGCAGTCAACTTTCGCTTTGCTACTTTTACTTTCGTTTTGCTACGGTTAGCT
The DNA here is from genome assembly GCA_963781385.1 of uncultured Acidobacteriota bacterium. Lineage (GTDB taxonomy): Bacteria > Acidobacteriota > Terriglobia > Acidiferrales > UBA7541 > Acidiferrum. Next base: position 1,600,332 of record CAWAFN010000003.1, read on the forward strand.
GTACACTCCCGCCACGGCTTTTGACGCGAGGTAACTTGATGGATTTCAGTCCGCGCTCTAACGTTTATGCCAGGTGGTTTCTGGTCGCTGTTCCGCTGCTCGCAATGACAGCAAGCGCGCAGGAAATCAAATATGGGCCCGATCCCGACGCACGCAAGAACATGACACTGCTCCTGAAGGACTGGGAGCCTAAGTCCATGCTCCATTCCGAAACTCATGAAAGGCCGCGAGCAAAATTTTATGTAATCGATGTCCACAACCACGTTGGTACTGACGCCGAGCCGAGGCCTGAAAAGTACGCAAATTATTTTCGCTGGCTGGAAAGCGACGATGAATATTTCCCTTACTGGGATTATCCTGGCCAGGGCCGTTGGGAGATCTACGGGATGGCGTTGCCAGATTCTGTTTTGGAAAAGGTCTATCACGCGAACGCTGAGAAGATTTTTGCGCAATTCGACGGAGGGAAATGAATATGAGGGCAACCGCATTGCGATATCTTCCGTTGACGATTCTAGCCATCTGCACTCTGGTCGGCTGCAAAAAACCCGAGTCATCCTCAACAGCCACGGCTCCTCCGGCGACTGAAAGCGCTCTCCAGGTTCAGTCCGCGGCCGATCGTGTGACGGTGACTTCGAAGACCGCCGAATTTCGCTTACTTCCGACGGGAAACATTCAAACTACTCGCGTTCAGGGAACCCAGAGGCTCACCCTCGATGAATCGGCTGCTCCATTAGAAATAACTGTCGGAAGAAAGAAGGTATCGGACTTCGTCCGTGATCTCTCGCACCCGGATATCCAAAATGCTTCCGGAAAACTTGGCCGCCTCGGCAAACGCATTGAAATAAAAGGAAAAAGCGCCAGCACCGGCATCGAAGAAACTCTGGTCTTCGAAATTTACGACGACTTCCCTTCTCTGGCGCTACTGTCGGCAAGTTACCGGAACGCCAGCGCTCGCGACGTAGCGCTCGGAGAGGTCTCTTTGCAGAAACACAAACTAAGCGCAGCCGAATCCGACAGCAAATCTAAACCTCACGAGATGTTGGCCTTCTTCGGCTCCAGCTTGAAATGGGGAAAAGACGACGTATTTGCGATTCCGGCAAAATTCTCTCAAGACAATCCCTTTGGAACACCTGTAAAGACTCCGGGCGACTTGGGTAGCGTTGGGGGCGGCATTCCCGTCGTCGCTTTCTGGACGCGCAACACCGGCCTCGCGATCGGTCATTTGGAAACTCTTCCGCTTCCCGTTTCCATTCCAGTGAACACTTCAACCGACGGCCGCGTCGAAGCCGTCGTCAATGTGCCGGCCGGCGTAACCCTCAAGCCAGGCGAAACATTTACCACCCCGCGCACATTTGTCGACGTGTACGCGGGCGATTATTACGAACCGCTCCACACCTGGTCCGAAGCCATTGAACGCGAAGGATTGGCTCGCCCCAAGAATAATGAAGAAAACTACGCTGTGAGCTGGTGCGGCTGGGGTTACGAATCCAATGTAACGGCTAAACAAATGACCGACACCATTCCCAAGTTAAAGGAATTGGGAATCCACTGGGCCACACTCGACGACCGCTGGTTCAACAATTACGGCGACTGGCAACCCCGCAAAGATACCTTCGGGGGCGACACGATTCAGAAAATGGTTAAAGATTTTCACGCGCAAGGCGTGAAAGTGCAGCTTTGGTGGCTGCCGCTAGCGGTGGAAGACGGGAACTTCAAATACGGCGATCACAAGTACGAGCTATCCGACGTTGTGAAACAGCATCCGGATTGGCTTATTCTCGACGAGCATGGCAAGCCCGCACGTATGACGCGCAACTTGGCGGCTCTCTGCCCCGCCGTCCCCGGCGTTCAGCAGTACTACAAGGATCTTACGGAGCGCTTCATCAAAGATTGGGATTTTGACGGCCATAAGCTTGACAACATTTATTCCGTGCCGCGCTGCTACAACCCCAAACATCACCACAAATCGCCGCTGGACTCCGTAAATGCCATGGGCGAAGTGTACAAGATCATTTTTGAGACAACTCGTGGTCTGAAATCAGACAGCGTGACGCAAAGTTGTCCGTGCGGCACTCCTCCCAGCCTGGCCTGGTTCCGCTACATGGATCAAGCTGTCACTGCGGATCCCGTTGGCTCGGTGCAGGTTCGCCGCCGCATGAAAATGTACAAGGCGCTGCTCGGCCCGAGCGCCGCGATTTACGGAGATCACGTCGAGCTTACCGAAATCTCCATTCCGAACGGCGGCGACGAGCAAGACACCGGCAGCGATTTTGCTTCCACCCTCGGCACCGGCGGAGTCCTCGGCACAAAGTTTACCTGGCCGGACTACGGTCCAAAGCTCAAAAACGTTTTTCTCAGTCCAGAAAAAGAACCCGACTGGAAAAAGTGGATCGCCCTCTATAACCAGAAAATGCTTTCCAAGGGAACATTCCTGAATCTTTATGTTTATGGCTTTGATTCTCCGGAAGCGTACGCAATTTCCAAAGACGGAGCCATGTACTTTGCGTTTTATGCGCCCGAGCCCGCCGGCAAAACCGGCGGCAAAACCGGCACATATAGTGGCGAGATTGAGTTGCGTGGCCTGGAACCGAGACCCTATAAGATCACGGACTACGTTAACAACGTGGATTACGGCACCGTCACTGGACCAACCGCAAAACTCAAAGTTGATTTCAAGGGTAGTTTGCTTCTCGAGGCGACAGCGGGGCTACACTAAATCCGAATTCCGCTTGCCAAATTTACGAACTTGTCTGGCGATTCAGAAATGCAGTCCGATGCGCGGCGTCGCGGAACGCCTCGGTGCCGCCTTGCCGTGTCGTTGAAAGCGCTCCGGCAAGATTTCCGTATCGCAAACACTCTTGCAATTTCGCTCCGCGAATGAATTGATGCAGAAACCCGCCGTCAAAACTGTCGCCTGCTCCGATCGTGTCGATCGGCTCAACTCCTAAGGCCGCCACTTCGAACGATTCGTTGCCCTTGCGAGCCAGCACACCTTTTGCTCCTCGCTTCATCACCACCAGCGGAACTTTTCTCGAGAGCATTTCCAGCGCAATCAGCGGATCATCGTTACCCGCAAGCCGGCAGGCTTCGTCCTCATTCGGCAACAGGACGTCCACATATTTCAGCGTGTCCAGAACGTCTCGCTCCCATCGCCCATCAGGGTCGTCATTGGTATCAAGTGAAGTCGTCAGTCCAGCCTGTTTTGCTCGTCGATATAGTTCTGGAACACTGGGCCGCATGGCACGCTGTAGAAAATAAGAGCAAAAATGCAAATGCCGGGCGGCAAACACAAATTCCAAATCAAGGTCTTCAAAACGCATTTCCGCCATCACACCCGCATACGTGAGAATGTAGCGCTTTTGCGGCCGCGGAATGATGACCGTGAGACCGGTTTGCTGTCCGGCGTATTTCCGAACCCGCGAAGTCTCGACGCCACTTTCCGCTAATCTGTTTACGCACAACTCGCCCAGTGGATCGTCGCCGACCGCCGAAGTGAACCCGACTCGATTGCCCAGCAGTGAAAAATTGTGCGCGAAAATCGCCGACGAACTCCCAAGGGTAAGTCCAAGTCCGTTAGCCAGATGCTCGCGATCTAGCTCGAGCTTATCGGGGAGTCCGTACAAGATGAGGTCGAGATTGAGTTCGCCCACCACGCTGAGGTCGAACTTGCTCTGGGCCTGATGTTCTGCGCTCATGAATATTCGTGCGCCCGCTCAGTCCAGAATCACAACGCGGGTTAGGTTGCGCGGTTCATCTGGGTTCAGCCCCTTTTTGATTCCGCTGTGAAATCCCAGCAGCTGCGCTGGTGCGATGTATGGTGAGAGTAACCACGGCTCCGGCACCGTTGCGCCCAGTTCGATTACCAGGTCACTCGAATCGCGAACGGCGCCGCTCGCGCGATTGCACACAGCGATAATTGTTCCGCCCAGCTCTTTCATTTCGCGCAGCACTTCCACTTCCGCCTCGTAGCCGCTCTCGCTCAGAAAAAATGTAAGGCACGTCTCCGCAGCCACGATCGCTTTTGGTCCGTGCCTGAATTCCAGTGTGTGATAGGTCTGCCCGTATGAGCACGACATCTCCATAACTTTCAGCCCCGCTTCGCGCCCGATCGCAAAAAACGGTCCTTGCGCCAGGAACACGTAGTCCGCAAAACTGCGTCCAGCCACGAACCCTTCGATGCGTTCGCTGAACTCGTGAATCTTCGATGCCAGCGTCGCAGAAATGGCAGGAACCGCGCCGCCGGCGTTCCCTCCCTCGCCGTACGCGGCGGCAAGACTTTGCAGCACCAGCAGCATCGACGTGAACGACCTGGTCATCACCGTGCTTTTTTCATCCGAAGTCGTCAGCTCAATTGTCGAACCGCAGGCCCGCGCAAGTTGCGAGCCTGCTGCACAAGTAATTCCCAACGTCGATATTTTGTAATCGCGCGTTAGGATCTCCGCTGCTCGAACCGCTTCTGAGGTCTGACCCGATCGCGAAATCACCACCGCCTGCGTCCCCGGCGATTGCAGTAACGCAAGTTTCGGAAACAACATCGGCTCCGATGCAGGCAGCGCCCGCGCGAGCTTTCCAGTGAACAGAGTCCATGTCGCGGCTGCCGCCTCTGCCAGATAAAAACTCGTGCCACAGCCAAGAAACAGGATCTCGCGGGCATCGCGCATTCGCGTCACGGCGGATTGAAATGCAGCGCTTGATTTCGCCTGCTCGCACGCCCCTAGCCAGATCTCGGGCTGAGAAAGAATCTCGGTCAGTGTGTGTGAATTCTGTAGCGGAACGCTTCCGGTTGGCATCGCTCAATTTCCTCGACGAAACAAATTTCTATGTTTCCACGCAATTTACGCTTCTCTAGACCAACGTCACCTCGACGTCGGCGTCTCGCAGCGCCTTCAACTGCGATTTCGCTATCTTTCGGTCGGTGATGGTTTCGTGCACCGCCGATGTCGGCATGATCAGCGACAGACTCCGTCGTCCAAACTTGCTCGAGTCGCACACCACGATCGTGCGCCGCGCCGATTCGGCCATCGCCCGGTTCACTCTCGCCTCCAGCAAATTCGGCGTGGTCAGGCCGTAGCGAACGTCGAATCCATCCACCGCCAGGAACAGCAGGTCAGCGCTAAGCCGCCGCAACGTTTCTTCCGCCAACGGTCCAACCAGCGAAAACGAATTCTTTCTCAGCGTGCCACCAGTCAAAATCACTTCCACCGCTGTTCCGGCCATTTCAGCCGCGATATTTGTCGCGTTGGTAATAATCGTCAAACTCTTGAAGTGCGAACACGCTCTCGCGATCGCGGACGTCGTCGTACCCGAATCCAGAATGATTACTTGGCCCGGCCTGATCATTTTTGCGGCCGCCGCAGCAATTCGGAGTTTCTCTTGCCGGAACAGTCGCTCTTTCTCCTGTAGCGAGCGGTCCTTGAGTGCTCCTGTGCGGACCGGCAGCGCCCCACCGTGAGTCCGCTCCAACTGCCCTTGGTGGTGCAGAAATTCCAAATCCTTGCGAATCGTAATCAGCGACGTGTGGAAATGCTTCGACAGGTCGCGCACCAAAACGCGTCCCTCGCTTTGCATGAGTTCGAGAATCTGACGCCGCCGTTCTTCGTTCAACATGGTTTCAAATCTCTGCTTTCTTTCCTCTGTTCCTGTTCACAAAGAGAAACGATCGTGCGTCACGCGGCTTCTAGAAACATTTCCACCAGGACCTGTTTCCTGAAATCGTCAATATCTCTCATCAGCGCCGCTCCGGGCGAATCGGCAAGGCAATTCGCTGCACCGCAGGCAACCGCGAGTCGCAGCGTATCGTCCATTCCCAATCCTTGACCTGCCGCGAACGCAAACGCAGCAACCGTCGCATCTCCGCTTCCCACCGTCGAACGCGCTTTCACCGGTACGGCCTTTGCGTGATATACCGGCTCACCATTTCCAGGGCACCACAACAAACCTTCGTCGCCCAAACTGACTGCGGCGCTGCGAGCGCCCCAGTTAATCAATTGCCGCGCGGCACAGGCCGCCTGCGCCAAACCGTTCACGCTCCAACCCACCAATCTTTCCGCTTCCTGGCGATTCGGTTTGACGAACCCGGGCGAGGCACCCAGTCCCAGACGCAGCGCTTCACCGCTCGTGTCCAGAAGCGTACGGCAGCCGTAGGAGTTCGCCCTGCCGATCAGTGTCGCGTAAAAGTTCTCTTCAATCCCGCTCGGTAAGCTTCCGGAAAAGATAACCGTCAACTGTTCTCTCTCTTGCGCGAACGCGGCTTCGCAGCTTTTCCTAAATTCGGCAACTTCCAACGGTGAAGGCGTTCCGCCCGCTTCCAGTATTTCCGTCACACGGCCGCCATCCTCGATGATTTCCAGGTTCACACGCGTCCGCTGTTTCGTCGCGCAAGCATGCGTACGGATTCCCAGATCCTGCAGTCCAGCGAGAAGATCTTCGCCCGCTTCTCCTCCTGCAAAACCAATCCACAGCGGCGTTTCACCTAACGTACGCAGAACCATCGCGACGTGTGCCGCTTTGCCTCCTGCGTGCGGGCGGGCGTCCTTTACGCGATGGACTTCGCCCGGTTTCAATTCACCGAGCAGCAATTGCTTGTCGATCGCCGGATTTGCGCTTACGCACAAGTATTTCATCGCGCAGTGTTCGCCCTAGATCTTTCGCGGCTCGGAACCCGCCATCGAATGTTGCTCAAACCATGGACGTGCTGCAGCGAGTCCGCGATTCACAGTTTGAATATTTCGCACTCCCTCGTCCCTTAGCCATGCCTCCAGTGCGGGAAGTCCCTCTTTCACAAAAACTGGCACTCCGTCCTTCCAGTTCGCGCGTCCGCACAACACTCCAGAGAATTTCGCACCTGCTTCCTCTGCCAGTTCCAGCGCAAATCGAAATGTTTCGTTGCTGACGCCCTCTGAAAGATAGATGAACGGCAACGTTGCTACCTGCGACGCTTGAAGAAAATGCCCGATCGCCTGTTGCCGTGTGTAAATCGCGTCGGTTCCGGACTGATTTTGTCCTTCCACAAACATCAAATTCACCGGAACTCCGACCTTCACTACATCCACTTTGTAGCGCGGCTTGCAGAACTCTTCGATCGCGCAAGTCACCGACTGCGGTTTGATCCGCGCGAATTCAGCCCCTTTTTCGTCCATCTCATCGTGATAGCTCACGATTTCCAGAAAAAAAGGTATATCCGCGTTAGCGCACTCCGCTCCCACACGCTCTACCCAATCGTGCTTCACGCTGTTAATTTCCATCGCGCTGAACGGGGAGTAATATAGCAACACTTTAATGCAGTCGGCGCCTTCCTGCCGTAGCCGTTTCACGGAAAATCCGTCCAGCACCGCCGGGAGCCGGCCTTTTACAGTCTTGTCGTATCCGGTTTTTTCATACGCCAACAATAAGCCGGCATTCGTTGCTCGCTGTGCCGCGGCTGGCAGACCAAATTCCGGATCCAGCAAGATTGCACTGGCATAAGGCGTAAGTATCCGGCTCACCGCCTCCTTAAAACGGATGATCCATTCAGGATTCACGTCTTTCGGCGCCAATCCAGATGCCTTCGAGAAAAGTCCACGAAGCGCGCTGCGCTGATCGATTGCCAACGCGGCAATTATCCCGCGCCGATCGGATACGGCTTCCAGTCCCTTTTGTTTTCCCGCTGAAAGCGCCAAAATGTTCTCCGCACTTCCCTATTCGTTCCGAATACTTCTACTTCAGTTCCTCGATCCAGGCCACTGCGCCTCGATCGAATGGCGGCAATTCGAAAACGAACTGGTCACCTTCTTGCTTACCGCTGACCCGTCGCGATTCTCCGAGAAACGGAAGAAACTCCAGTTCACATTTGCGACAGTTTGATACGCTGACGCGTGCTCGCGTTTCTTGCGCCGGAACCAGATTCTTGTGCGGCACGAGCCCGGCGAAATTCACGAAAAACGCGTGCGGCTTGCCATCCACCAAACCGACGTTCGTCGCCACCAGTGGCCCGGCTTCAACTATGAACTCGCGATTTGTTTTCAACGATGCCAAAAACTCTTCTGGCGCTCGCTTCGAGCCTTCCTCCACATTTTTTTCCAGTCCCGACAGATAGCTCACGCCCGGCGACTCTTGGAAGTGTGCAGCCACCCAAGAATCGGACACTCCGCTGCCAACGGCGCCATTGACGATGAGCTTGCCTCCGCCATCTACGAAGCTTTTTAAATGCGAGATTTCAGATTCGGCAAGAAACGTCACATCCGGAAGCACCAGCTGCGCACCGCGAAATGTAGCCAACGTCCGCGGAGTCACAATTTGAAACTCAATATGCTTTTGCAGCAAGAGCAACAATATCCCGCGGTACGACGGCAAAAATCGTGCGCCATCAAAATTGCGGGACGAGGGAGAAAAGTACACTCCGATTGGATGCATCGGGATGCGCGGCCTGTAAAGCGTCTTTTCGTTCTTCGCGATCCACTGAAAAATTTCCTTTCTGGTCGCAGGATCGTTCGAACCTGCCATGGTGTGTCCCGGCGCATCCCAGAAATTTGCGCCCACCATCACTTGCGAGGCCGCTAACGTCCTCATCGCTTCTTTCGGATCAACCGCCTTGTCTCCGTCCCACGAATAATTCAGTATCCACGTGGCCTTGCCCTCTGCGAACGCGCGGAATGACAGCATTCCCGCTTGGTACAGCAGCCAATCCAATTGCGTCCGCGACGACGCCATGTGATCGCCTTCGCCAAATTCATACTCGTGCGCGATCGCGTCCACCACTCCGTACATTGCAAAAACGTCTGCGCCTACTCGCGGTACTTCTGCTTCGATTCCCGGATAGATTTCCGGTATGACCACTGCGGATGGATTTACCGCCCGTGCATTCTCGCGTATTTCCTTCATGAATTCCGTCAGCGTATCGATACGAAAATCCATCCACTTGCGAAAATTGGCATCGGAAGTGTCGCCAAGCTTCAAATCCTTCCGTGCGTCGAGTCCGGTTTTCTTGCGGAATGCATCCACCGTGAAATCGTCAAAGCTGGCCCAGGTATTTTCCCAACCATCGAAATGCGTCATCCAATACGGAATATCCACGTAGATCCCGTCGATTCCGGTGCTGGCTATTTGCCGGACGCGCTCCATATAAATCTTGCGCCACGGCTGAGCGTAGGGACTGATCCAGACATCCTCATCGCCCTTCCGGATCCAGAACGCTGCCTCTGCCGAAAACACCGCGGGCTCACCTGTTATTTTCCTTTGCAGCCAGTCCGGGTGGTCTTTCACTACGGAATGCTGCGCCTGATCGGCGTTCGCGGTGATGCATTCCGTTCCTGCGATATAGACAAACGCTTTGTTTCCGGCGGCGTGCGCCTTCTTTGCCACAGCGCGAATCGCGCCCAACTTTTCCGTAGGGTCGAGAAAACTTTCGTAGCGTCCCGGTATATCGTTATCGACTTCGATCCCGAACACATGGCTTGCTTGCGCATCCTTAACAATTGCATCCGCATCATTCTTGGCGAGCCCATACGCGCCGATGCGGACGTAATTGGTCCAATTCTGCTCGGGCTCGCCGCTCTTCACCGCCCCGGCAAGCAGCAGCACGCACACTGCCAACGTGATTTTCCATGCGCGCATTGTCGATTGGCCTTAAAACTCGAACCGGGCGCCTATTTGCGTGCGTCTGGGCGATCCCAGCGTGCTCGTCACCTGCCCGAACTGCGAATCTCCGAACGCGGTATTCGGGAGAGCAAAACGCGGCGTGTTCGTGAAATTGAAGAATTCTCCGCGCACCTGCAGCTTCATTCCCTCGCGTATCGTAAATTCCTTGCTCACCGACAAGTCCACATTGTGAATTCCGTCGCTGCGCAGATTCGAAAAATAGCGCGGAGCGTTTCCTGCGATTTGATCTCCCGGATCGCCGAAGCAGCTAGAGTTAAACACCGAAGTGTCGTTTGAGGCGGCCTGGTGATACGAAACACCCGACGCTACCTGATGGCACAGAATGTCCGGCCGTTGATTGCCATCCGCAAGCCGTGGATCTGCAAGTCCGATGCTGATCGGCGTGCCCGTTTGGAAAGTCAGAATCGTCGATATCGACCAGCCGCCGATGAACGCATCCACTACTCGATTCATATCTTTCCCAATCCAACGATTTCGTCCCACCGGGACATCCACGATCATCGCCATCACGAACCGATGCGTCGCATCGTTTGCGCTGATCGAGCGCTCCGCTTTCAGATTATCCAACTCCTGGGGATTGCCCGAACTGAGGCTGGTCGTGATAAACGAGTTTGCTCCCGCCGAGGAATCATCGATCAATTTTGAAAAAGTGTAGTTGCCTTCGAAACTGACGTAGTGACTCGGCCGCTTCTGAAACCGCACTTGCAGCGAGTTATAGATCGAGCTGGCGCTCAGCCGCGTTAGCCCGCTGAACGCCCCATCGAATTGCGCAAACGGCCGCAGCAAGTTGATCGTCGGAATTTCGTCGTCGTTGTAAATGGAATCCGGCTCGTTAAACGTTGCCCCCGGTCCCTGAAACAGTGGTTGAAATGGGTTTGGGCTCAATCCATTCAAAAAGTTTGAGACGTCCGTGTTGGACGGGTCATGCGTAGGATTCATGTCCGCAACCAGTTGATTCCGCACCGAAGAGGGTAAGAAGTTTCGATTCGCCGTTCCCGAGAACGAGCTGTACGGCAGGTGCGTGCTACGGCTTGCCGAATAATCGATCCCGATGACGAAGTCGCCTTTGAACAAATGCTGCACGCCCAGGTTCCACTGGTAAATCTCGGCATTACGGACAGTCGCCTGATCCAGGCTGTTGTTATTCGGAAATCCCCATAATGCCAGGTCGCCGTATTTTTCACCTTGCGGCTGCGGCAATCCTGATGGGAACGGATCGGCAAGCGTTGCGAATTGCGACTCGAAATTATCTTTCGTGAACCGGATCGGCGTGAAGTTTCCGAAGGCCGTGCCCGTAAACTGAAAGTTCGTCTCAGGATTCAATCCATAATAGACGCCCGCACCGCCGCGAATCACCGTTTCCGGGTTTACTGCATACGCGAACCCGACACGTGGCGCCAGATTGTTCCAGTCCACCGGCGAGTGCCGGTCACCGGACGTTGGAAACACGGTCGTTCCAGTTGTCGCGCCGTCCGTGCTCAACACTCCCGGAACATCAATTGGCACTGAAATTCCGCTAGCTCCAGAAAAATCGCTGAACTGGATGTGATTATGCCGCTCTGTGTACGGAGTACTCCATTCGTAACGCAATCCCAGGTTCACGGTCAGCTTGGAAGTCACTTTCCAGTCATCCTGAAAATAGAAAGACGTTTCTTTGGATTTGTTCGCCACGGACGGGTTAGTCGCGTAGAACGAATCGGTGTCTCCATATCCAAGCAACAACCCCGCAAACGAATTGCCCTGGTCTGTATCGCCGCCTCCGACTACTTGCTCCGTCACGCCCGGTGAAAAGTGAAAAAAGCCCGTTGGCGGATTGGGCTGCGAGAAATTGTTAAAGAATAGCCGCTGCTCGAAGCCAAATTTCCAGATTTGCCTTCCTTTCACCCAGGAAAGAGCTGAACCGTAGGAATACAATGTGTGCGCGAAACGCGTATCCGTGCAGCACTGGTTAAACAACGAACTCGCGTTGTTATCCATCTGAATCACCGGGATGCGCGAGATTCCATTCCCGCTCGCAAGCACCGACGGAAATCCCACACTCTCCAGCGTCGGGTAATCTTCCGTTACCGGAGCAACTGCCCGGTCCACGGAAAACTTGCTGGTCACAACGAGAGTTGGCTTCGGGCTCCAGTTGTCCTCAATTACAAAGTTTTGTACGTCGGTCGAAAAGAAAAATCCGTCGTTGAAATCGCCGTCTCCGAAGATCGTAGGAACACTTCCATCGTCATGGTGATTGCTGTAGCGCCCGGAAAGTTTGTTCTTATCGTTGAAGTGATGGTCGATTTTCACGTCAAATTGTCTCGCTGAAAATTTCGAGAGCACCGCATTGTGGTAGTTCATATCTCCCGGACCAGCGTCGCTCACCGTCGGTTGCGGATATAGATTGATGATTGCCTGACCGATAGGATCAATCAGACCAGCGTCAATCAGGTTCGGCACCGCGAAGTCTTGCCGCACCAGGTTCCCGCTCCCGTCGAACGTGGCATTCTTGGGATTGAAGATTCGCTGCTGGATGGGATCGCCTGGATTGCACCCTGTCCCCGCGTCGGAACACGGAATCAGCGTATTGCGGAAATCCCCGGCGCGTTCCAGCGCCGTCGGCACAAACGCGTCGATGTTTACAGGGTCGTTCTGCCGCGTCTTTTCAAAATCGATAAAGAAGAACGTCTTTTCTTTCTTGATCGGTCCGCCTAGCGCGAAACCGTACTGGTCACGGGCGTGATCCGGATTCGGAATATCAAATTTGTTGCGGAAAAATTCGTTCGCATCCAACGCCGATCGCTGCCCAAACCACCAGCCGCTACCATGAAACTTATTCGTTCCTTCCTTCAGCACGATGTTTACAACAGTTCCGCCATTGCTCCCATATTCCGCCGAAAAACTGTTGTTCTCAACCTTGAACTCTTGAACGATTTCCACCGACGGCTGGTAATAAACGTTCGTCGTCGCCCCTTCACCCTGCTCGGGAGCGCTGGTCAACGCTCCATCTACGCGCACTTCTGCCGTCGAGTTGCGCTGTCCGTTCGAGACGAAGTTTGTTCCCGCCGGATACGAATCGTCCGTGCCCTGCCCCGCCGTCTCCGTCACGCCTCCTGCCAGAAACACCAAGCTGAAGAAACTCCGGTTCACCAGTGGAATGTCCCGCACATACTCGTTCGTAACATCGGTCCCCAGCGCCGCGTTCCCCGTATCGAGCAAAGGCGCTTGTTCCGTCACCACAACTTTCTCGGTCACCGTCCGCGGCGTTAGGCTGAAGTCCACGCTCGCCTGTTGGCTCACCGCCAGCGTCAATCCTTTCCGCTCTTGCGTCCCAAAACTCGCGGATTCCAGGCGAATCGTATACGAAGTCGGCCGCACGCCCGTGAATGCGTAGAAGCCGCGGCTATCCGTCACCGTGGTTCGCGCGATCCCCGTGGCTTCGTCCACCAGCGAAACCGTTGCATCCGCCACCGCGCCGCCGCTGGCGTCCGTTACCACGCCGGAAAGCTGCGCGCTGTATTGCCCGCGCGACACCGCCGGGAAAATCACCGCCAGCAAGATCATCATCAGAATTGAATAGGAGTGCAGGAGAAGCTTGCGAAAGGAGCGTGACATGCAAACCTCCAAGATTTTTTTACAATATACCGCAAAACAGGACACTTACGAGTTGTTACGCTTTCTTTCTTTTACTTTCTATCTTTACCAAAGTCAAGTATTCAAATGGCTCCTTTGCCAAACCTTGTCTCGCATTTTTAATGGTTCGGACCGTCCTTGGCTAAAGTACTCCCCCTCCCCACGGGACTTCCGGCCAATCACCGGTTCCATTGCAGTTTGGCGCACCCGTGATATACGCTTTTGCTGCGTGGGGAGGCCTCTATGAAATGGTTGTTCGTTACCGCTTTGGCATTGTTGTATTTCGCTGCAACTGCTCAAGCCGATACCGTGGTGGGTCCGGCTTATTCCGTCGATGGCACTATCATCTTCAATGGCACCAACAACTGCGGCGGACCGTGCGTTGAAACGGTCAATTTCTCTTTTACTTTCGAATGGATTAATCGCAGCGGATTATTCGGTACGGGCAACTACGGTTCTTTGGTCCCAGGTTCGTTCCAGGCTACCGAGTCCGGAACCCTGGCAGCGGGTCCCATGACTTTTCTTAGCAATGGCCAAATCCTTTGCTGCGGCCCCGGAACCTACATACCCATGGCTGGATTCGCCGGTGAAATGGATCTCGATGTATCCATGTTCAACTCTGATAGCGTCCCTCCGCCTCCGATTGTCGGCGCCGCGTTTCTCTTTAGCTGTTCCGGCGAGTGCTTCAACCAGTTCGCTCCAAATATTGGGGTGAACTCGCCCTACGACGTTACCTACACCGCGACTGCCATTCCTGAACCATCCAGCTTGGCCCTCGTCGCAGGAGCAATTCTTCTTGTGGTCATGACGCTGCAATCGCTAAAGCACAGGCGGCGTCAACTGCAACCCCACTCGCCAAATCTTGGCTGAGCCATAACGCAACGGTAGCCTGCTCACAGCAACCCGCGAGTGCAAGCAAGCCTAGTCGTGTGTTTTGTTTCTGCTGGCTCTACTTTATTTTCTGATCTTCCGGCAATCCCCGGTTGATGCTCTGCAGCGTCTGAAATCCGTCACTTACCACGGTGGACTTGATATTCTCCTTCGTCACCACCACCGGCTTTAGCAGGATCGCTGGCACTTTTGCTTTTCCATTGTTCACAGTTGCGTCCGCATGCGGCTTCTCGCCCTTCGCCAGCCGTACTGCTTCCTCCGCCGCGCGCACCGCTTCATGCGCCACCGGCTTGTACACGGTCATCGTCTGCGAACCGTCGGCAACGCAAATCACCGCCGCCAAATCCGCGTCTTGGCCAGAAACCGCCACCTTGCCGGCAAGGTTGTGTTCGCGTAGCGCCTGAATCGCTCCTCCTGCCAATCCGTCATTCGACGCCAATACCGCCGCAATATTTCCCTTCGTGGCATCAATCGCATTCAGCGTAAAAAGATACGCCTCCGACGGCAACCAGTCCTTGGTGTATCCGTCCGCCACCACCGTGATGTCGCCATGAACTATGTGCGGCCGTAACACTTTTATCTGCGCATCGTGCAGAATTTTCGCGCCTTCATCGTGGGGAGAACCCGCTACCAACACGTAGTTCCCCTTCGGTGCCTGCTTCATCAGCGATTCCGCTTGCAGCTTGCCAATCTCCTCGCGATCAAAACTCACGTACAAGTCCACGGCGCTGTCCAACACCAACCGGTCGTAGCTGATCACTTTCACATTGGCCAACTTTGCAGCGTCCACGATGCGGCTCGCGGTCGTCGTATCGTGCGGCAGCAGGACCAGCACTTGGATCCCACCCTTAATCATCTCCTTCACTTGCTCAAGCTGACGATCGTCGTCTCCGCCCGCATCTTTGGAAATCACCTCCGCGCCCAATTCTTTCGCGCGTTTCTCGAACGAACTCAAGTCCGTCTGCCACCGCTCGCCCTTCATGGCCTCAAACGAAAATCCAATTTTCGCCTTGGCTTCCTGCGCCTTCGCTACTTGGCCACTCAAAAAAATCGCGAACGCGGCATACACCGCCGCTTGCCTGCACCGGGCTTTGTTCAAGACTTTATCCTCCAGATTTACGCCGAACATAGCACAGCCCGCTTCCCTTCGATCGCTCTCAACTCAGCCCTGTGTTCTGCTCGACATCGACTTCGTGCCGACTTTGCGTTGACCACATTTCGCGCCGACGGATCGTCTTGCAGTTCTTCTGACGCGCTGGCTTCGCCTGCACTTATTCCTTCACTGGCTTGGCAGCGTCCACCAGATATGTAGCTTTGAGGATTGCGCTAGGCCATGTCCTGTGTCCAAAACTAATTGCAGATCATATTCGCCGGTCTGTACGGTGCCGAAAAAACCCGATGAAGGCCACACAGAACTGATCTGTTTCGCCCAAAGCACGTCCTTTGCATCAACTCGGAAGTCGAGTTTTTCGCCTTTCGTCTTGAATTTCACGGTAATTGGGCGCGCCGCAATACTTGTCGCCACGTGGTCGAGCGCAAACGGAACCGAATGTCTCCAGTAACAACGTGCGTTTGCGGCACTGCGATTTGAGCGGCAAGCCGGACCGATCCGCGCGCGAGTAGCAGGCAGGCAGCTAGCGAGGGGCAAAAACCGCATGGGCGCGAAGAGTACGCGAAGTACTTCCGTCCATGTGGCGTGAAAAGCCAAGCGTGCGTGGGCTAAGAGTGCATTCGCGCCGGTATATACCGGTCGCGCGAATAGTTCGCTCTATCTACTTCTCAATCTCTTCCACCGGATGGATTTCCCACCAGTGCGTACCGACTTTCGCGTCGTAGCGCGTAATGCCCTTCACCGTAATCGGCCGCCCCACTTGCGGCACGTCACAAGGCAATTTCGGGATGCACTTGGCCACGATGCACCGCGCGCGGTCCATGCCATCAATCTTGGGGTTTTCGCAGATGCGAATGTCGGTGTCGCCGTCCGTTCCTTTCGCCACCTGCGTAACAAATCCGCCCACTGCCGCGTGCGACGACATCTTGTCCGACCACCGGTTCGCATCCTCCGCAATCAATTCGCCGATCGTCAGCTCCGCATATTTACTCTTCATCGGTGGGTCCGGCGGTTTCGGCGCCACATTGGCCGTGTTCGCGGTCTTGGCAGTCTTACTCGACGAACTGGAACCCTTTTTCTGAATCGTCTTGGGTTGCGCATCCTGGGCAGAACACAACGCAGGCATAGCCAGCAGGGCGCAGGATAGCATCCACACGTGTTTTTTCATTTGAACCTCGCGATAGACTTATGGGGAATCTCTATTCCACTATAAGTGCCGCCCGTCGCACGACAACCACTTGTGCCGACCGTTGACCCTAAAAAGTACCTGTGCTTGAGTACAGGAGGTGCGGGGATAGCCACCACAACATGGCTTGGTCCGCTTGTGCACTGCTTCCCTGCCATTTTCGGGTTCATCGGTACATTCCCGCCGCCCTCTCCCACCCGTTAGTTCTGACGGTTCACTTGGCAGCGCGCTTTGGTCATTATCCCCAAATCGAGAATGACTCTGGGTTGGAAACCGCCGCTCTTCACCCCCGAACCTATCCGAGACTACTGCCTTTATGGAAGCAACAAAGGAGTATCTATGTTCAACAAACTTGGTTCGGTTGTTCGCGTAGCTGTGCCGGTGATCGCCGTAGTCCTTTTGACGCTCGGCTTGGGAAATGCCCAGGAAAAAATGCAACAAGAGGAATATCAGGCGCAGGCGATGGGCCAGTCCACCCAGATGGGGCAAACCTTTAACGTGACCGTCCTGATCGAGGAGTATTCCTCGCCCGAGGATCGTCAAGTGCTTGTCGAAGCGTTCGATAAAGCCGGCTCTCATGGACTCTACAACGCCCTCAACAAGATGAAGTCCAAGGGCCACATTGCCATCACCGGAACCCTCGGCTACGACATCAGCTTTGCTCGAAAACTTCCCACCGCCGACGGCGTCAAAATTCGCGTTCTAACCAGTCGGCCGATCACCTTTGGCGAAGCCTGGACCGACAGCCAATCGATGGACTACAACTTGTCCGCGCTCGAATTTGACCTGGTCGCTACCAAGGACAAGACCGACGGCACCCTGCTCCCCGCCTGCGAATTCAAAATCAACAAGAAAACCAATGAACTGGAAATCGAAAACTACCAGAACCCTTGGAAGTTGATCGACGTCATCGACTGGAACAAAAAGAAAAACAAGAAGTAAACCGCACTTGGCCGAATTCGTTTCTCTGGCTTCGCAATTTTCATCTTTTTGCCGCCGCGTCCGCAGTGCAGTTGACGGACAAATTCGAAGAGGAGATCGCAATATGAAGACCACAGAACTGGTAATAGCTCTTGCAAGTTTCGCCATCTTCGGTGCCATACAACCGCAAACTCCGGCGCCAGCGCCAAAAGTCAAAGTTGCTCCGGCCATGACGGCCAAAGCCGGTGCCCCCGCTCCCGGCGCAACCGCCAAGAATTCCGGCACCAAGTCTTCCCTCGGCAAGGGCGCGACATCGATCAAGACCACGCAGCCTTCGTCCTTCTGGTCTGAAGAAGTCGACGTCGATGACGATGGGGCCGTCGAAACTTCTGATTTTCTTTTCGATGCTCAGCGCGGCATGCTCTTCAGCTACCGCGAAGACGACTTCCTCTGCCAAAACGGAAATCCGGAAAGCGGCAGCATCCTCACCGGCCTCTACGCCAAGGATAACAAGGCCGGGAAACCAGTCGGTTCCGGATGGTATCTCGTGAACGTTGACAAGGGAAAATGCGCTTCAACTGAATCCAAGACATTCGGTTGCCGCTTTGACGCCAGTGGCAATCCCACCGAATGCGGTGCAGCCGCCGTCAACGAAGCCACCGGCGAAATCGACATCGTCGTCGTCAAGTAGCGCCAGCGTTCTGAACTCATGCCAAGACGGCTCCTGGCCTAGTCAGATAATCCGGCCAGTAGCCCATTTGTCTCGCGATAAAGTCGTCGGGATTTGGCTTCGACCTTACGCACGCGGCTCGCGACATCGAGAGCCGTCAGTTTTAACAGTTATGCAGAATACGGCCTCCCTCTATTTATATGTGCTGTCGCGATAGCGAAGCCCGCGCCAGACCGCACAGTTCCAACTAGATTGGCCGGCGCTACTCCCTAAGTGATCTGAAGCAATACGCGCAATGAGGTGCACATCGATGAGCCGCACTACGAAGACCGGAGAGTGGTCCAAGCTGATTGGATTGGCCACAGTAGTTTCGCTGCTTTTATCTGCGACATCTGCTAGTGCGCAACAGGCACCCGGCGCAACCTGTTCCGCCAGCGCCACAACGACAGTCGATGGTAAGTATGTGCCGTCCCCGCCGCCCGAATTTGGCGGAACTATTAATCTAAGCGCGACGGATTCCAAGCCTTGTTGGCCGCCGACTGTGGTGCCACCTAAGGGCGCTCCCAACGTGCTGCTCATCATGACGGACGATCAGGGCTACGGCGTCACCAGCACCTTTGGCGGTGTCATCCCGACGCCGACTATGGATCGGCTGGCCAAAGCAGGACTGCGCTACACGCAGTTCCACTCCACTGCGCTCTGCTCGCCGACGCGTGCGGCGCTCATCACCGGCCGCAACCATCACTCGGTGGGCTCTGGCGTTATCGGCGAACTAGCAACGGGATATCCCGGCTACGACAGTGTCATCGCCAAGGATAAGGCAACCATTGGCACGATCCTCAGGGACAATGGCTATGCGACGTCGTGGTTCGGCAAGAACCACAACACTCCCACCTATCTCTATAGCCTGGCTGGTCCGTATGACCAGTGGCCCAGCGGGATGGGCTTCGAGTATTTCTACGGCTTCATGGGTGGCGAGACCAACCAGTGGGAGCCCTATCTTTTCCGCGATCATACCCAGATTTATCCGTGGCTCGGAAAACCGGATTACAACCTGACCACGGACATGGCCGACGAGGCGATCAGTTACATGAAGAGTTTGAATGCCGCCGCTCCTGAGAAGCCTTTCTTTCTTTACTACGTGCCCGGTGGCACGCACGCCCCGCATCACCCGACACCGGAATGGATCAAGAAGATCAGCGAGATGCACCTTTTCGACAAAGGCTGGAACGATCTGCGAGAAACGATCTTCGCCAACCAGAAGAAACTTGGCGTGATCCCGGCAAACGCGCAACTCACTCCCTGGCCGGACAGTCTGCGGAAGTGGGATACGCTCAATGCCAATGAGAAGAAGTTGTTTGTACGCCAAGCGGATATCTTCGCCGCCTACGCAGCCTACACGGACCACGAGATCGGAAGAGTGATCAAGACCGTGGAAGACTTAGGAAAGCTAGATAACACGCTCATCATATACATCAGCGGTGACAACGGCACCAGCGCCGAGGGCTCCACGCTCGGCACGCCGTTCGACATGGCAGCGATTCAAGCGGTCGATATTCCCGTCGATACCCAATTGAAATTCTACGATGCCTGGGGTTCGGACCACACCACCCCGCACATGTCGGTAGCGTGGTCGTGGGCCTTTGATACGCCGTTCAAGTGGACCAAGCAGGTGGCCTCGTTCTTCGGAGGTACCCGGCAGGGCATGGTCGTGTCATGGCCGAGCCACATCAAGGATGTGGGCGGCACTCGTGCCCAGTTCCACCACATGATTGATATTGTGCCTACCATCCTTGAAGTCACGGGCATCCCGGCACCGGTGATGGTCAACGGCATCGGCCAGAAACCGATCGAAGGCGTTAGTATGGCTTACACATTCGACGCAGCGAACGCGAAAGCGCCGTCCAAGCGCGGCACGCAATACTTCGAGATGTTCGGCAACCGCGCCATCTATCACGATGGCTGGGTCGCCGCCACACCGCCTCCGCAACCCCCGTGGCTCATGGGTACGGCCAAAATGCCTGAGGTGCTCAATGGCTATAAGTGGGAGCTTTATAATATCGCGGAAGATTTTACCGAGAATAATGACCTCGCGGCCAAGTTTCCCGACAAGCTGAAGGAACTGCAGCAACTCTTCCTGGTGGAGGCGCAGAAATATCAGGTGTTCCCGCTGGACAATACCGTCCTTGAGCGCGGGCTTGCCGAACGGCCAAGCTCGACCGCTGGCCGTACAGAGTTCACTTACACAGGCGAAGTTCCCGGCCTGCCCATTGGCAGCGCACCCAACACTCTCGGCAAGTCCTATTCGATCAGCGCAGAGGTGGAGATTCCATCGGCCGATGCGGGGGGCATGCTCAATACGATCGGAGGCCGCTTCGGTGGCTACGGCCTTTATGTGCTGAAGGGCAAACCAATTTTCACTTACAATTTCCTAGGGCTGGAGCGATTCCGCTGGGAAGGCAAGGACGCGCTCGCGCCGGGCAGACACACGATCGTGTTTGACTTCAAGTACGACGGTCCTGGCATGGCAAAGGGCGGCACTGGCGTCTTGTCGGTGGACGGCAAGGAAAGTGCCCGCACGACGATACCTCACACTATCCCTGCTCTCGTGCCCGTCGATGAGACCTTCGATGTCGGAGTAGATACGCGTACGGGAGTGGACGACAACGACTATCAGCCGCCGTTCCGCTTTACTGGAAAACTCATCAAACTGACGGTAAATTTGAAGCCAGCATCCATGAGTGCCGAGGAACACAAACTCTTTGACCAGGAAGCCAAACGGGTCAGCTTAGCCGTTGAGTGAGACTCTCGCGGGTGGCCCGCATCCATCCGCCTCCTCTTTCCGATCCCATGTGCTCACCGCGGCCACCGGAAAATATCCCCGACTGGCGATCCGCGGCCGCTCCGGGTGGCATCGACAAGAGCGAAGGCATTGTCATCGCGTTGAAACCGGGTCGAAAAGGTTGCTTGGAAGACGCACCAGCACTCCCAATTGCCGTACCGCCCACTACGCAAGTGGCGACAAACAGCGACTGTAAGGGGTCGCCCACCAATTTCGCAGTTCCAAAATAGAATCGCTCCACCGCCCGACAAATCCGCTCACACCAGACGCGCTCGCGCTACGTCGCCCTGCGCGCCTCCGAGACCTCCGCCGGCTGGCACACCGGGCACCAGAACGACGTCCGCGCATCCATTCCCTGCTTCCGCGATTCGATCGCCGTCCCGCATCTCCGGCACTGCTCTCCGCGCCGCCCGTACACCCACAACGCCGCCTCCCGGTCCGTTCGCCCGGTCGTTCGCCGCAGTCCCGTGTACGTCACAATCTGTTCGCCCGACGTCTCTGTCACGTTTGCCAGGAGAAATTTCCGCGCCGTCGCCACCACGCAGGAGAGTTCCTGAATACTCAGCGTCGCAATTTTTCGGAATGGATGAATGCCGCACGCAAAGCACACTTCGGACTTGAACACATTTCCGAGTCCCGCAAGGTTCGATTGCAACAGCAGCGCGGGACCAACTTCCTGCTCCGGCTGGCTGCGCAGTCGCCGCAGCACTTCCGCATCATCAAAGTCTGCTGCCAGCACCTGCGGACCGAGCTGATTGAAATTCCTTCTTCGCCTCAGCGAATCGGACGTGTGAAATTCCGCAATCGGCACATTGAATCCCACGGCATCGAACTTTGCCGTGTGTATCAGCACTCGCATATCGAACCTGCGTCGTCTCCATTTTTCTCCTGGGCGGTAAATGTGCCAGCTTCCACTCATCAGCATGTGACTCAGCAAAACAAAATCACCGGAGAAGTAAATGAGCATCCATTTTCCGTTCGCTTCCACTTTTTCGATGGTTCTTCCGGTAACTCCGGAATCAAACTCCACGCGCTCCAGCCTCGGCAGCACGCTCTGAAAGCCAGTCACCACCTGCCCCGCCAACGCGCGATGCAGCGTCCGCGCCGCCCGGAAAATTGTGTCGCCTTCCGGCATTACGCGGACTCCGAAATATCCTGCTCGGTTTCATCCGAATCTTCTTCCGCGTACCGTCCAGTCTCGCTCGCTTGCTCACGGACGGCGTCGCGGCCGGAAATCATCGGAGTCACTCTCCGCATCTGGAATCCCAACACCGTTTTGACGAATCCCGATTCCTCCAGAAAGCGCGCAAGAAAGTGTCCATCGAGCGGAGCATCATTGATCTCGCCGATCAGCAAACCGCTGCGCCGCGTTTGCCAGCGCACCGCGAGTTCCGCCAGCTTCCTCGCCAATTCGCGCGCATACGCCGTTCGGCCAGGTTCGTTCTCGGGCAGAAATACCTTGATCGATGGGTTCTGCCTGCGCACAAAGGCAGTCAACGCACCGTTGACCAGAACCACGCCGGCGCCGCGCGTTCGTGACATCGCATGGTGCGTCGCCTCCCCTCCGGCATTTTCCAATCGCGGCCACGGCAACAGCGTCCCGTAGGGGTTCGCCGGGTCGCTTGCGGTGAGAAACACCGCTTCCGGAGTAGCCGGTTCCGCGCGTAGGCTGCGCAACATGTCGATCGCGGAAGTCGCGGCGAATTGCGCTGCGCCCATTCCTGCCACAAACATGCCTCGCCGCACCCAGCCGTTTTCTTCCATCGACTTCAGCGCCGGGTACACCGTGTTGTACCCGCCGGGCACATTTTCCGCAGCCGCCGTTTCGCGCATCACAATTCCGTTGCGCGTCAGCAGTTGCTGCGCGAGGTTCGCGCTCCACTGCGTGACCGTAACCGGAGCAGCGCCAAGCGAACTCAGCACCGACCACCGGCCTTGCGCAGGGCCCCCACCCGTCTTTCGCGATCGCAAGCGCCGCAAAAAATCCGGAGAGCCAGGGCTGCTTTCCGCCTCCGCGTTGCGTTCGCGCGCGGTTGCGGCGGAACGCAACAAATCGCGAACCGGTTGGAAGGTATCGTTGGTGATTTTCCCGGCCCACACCAGTTCCCACAGCGCGTCGCGCGTTTCGCCGGGGAACCCGCCCCCGGTCGCCGCAAGAATATTCGAGAAAAACGAAGCTCCGCTTTTCGCGAGGAAATCGAGGATCTGTTTGGCTTTTTCAGAAAGTTCCTGCTCCGGTTTTTCCGGCAAACCCCTTTTTTCTGTCTGCAATTCCTGCGGAGGCAAGAGATGCGGCAGCGATTCCGTCAAATACAGTGCGATGCGTCCGTCGCGATCGCCGACCTGTGCGATCCCGATCCATTGCACTTCGCCCGCGGCGATGACTCGGTCCAGATCGCCGGCGCGGTAATCGGCAAGACGTGCCGGCAGAATTTCTCGCTCCAGTTCCGAAGCCAGCACCGCCGCGCCTTGCAGATTTTCAACCGCGTCCAGCAGCGCATCGATTCCGCGCCGCCGCACCGCGATTCCCTGCCAGCGCGTGGCGAATCGCGCAAAGATTTCCTGCTCCACCGGTTCGATTTCCCGGCGCAACCGCGCCAGACTTTTTCTGCGAATCTGCTGCAGAATTTCCGGGTCGCACCACTCTTGGTGCTGGCCACGCGGACGGAATTCACCTTGCAGCAATTTTCCGCGCCCATGCATGGCCTGCAGAATTGCATCCGCCGCAGCAGGTTGCAGCGCAAACCGTGCAGCAACTTCTACGGTCGTAAACGGTCCGTGCGTGCGCGCATAGCGGCGAACCAATTCTCCAAGCGGATCGCTGCTCGGCTCAAGGAAAACTTCGGCAAGCCCCGGTGTTAGCGGAGTGCCCAGCGCGTCGCGGTATTTTGCCGCGTACTCGACCGGAACGAATCGCGTTTCGGAAGCAATGCGCACGCGGACGGCGCGCCGCGAATTCGTCAGTTCCGTGATGGCTGCAGCAACTTCCGGAGAAACGGTGCGCGCGGCAATTTCCGCTTCCGTCAAATCTCCAAGTTTCAAGAGCAAATCGTGCAAGCCGTCCGCATGGCGCGCATGGAATTCCGGATCGAGCGACTGCAAGCGGGATTCGACTTCGTCGAGCGCGGCGGGATCGAGCAGTTCGCGCAAATCCGCATCGCCGAGAATTTCCTGCAGTTGCGATTGATCGATCGAAAGTGCCTGCGCACGACGCTCAGCAAGCGGCGCATCTCCTTCGTAAATAAAATTGGCAACATATGTGAATAAAAGCGAAGACGCAAACGGCGAAGGTTTCTCCGATCGAACGGTGGTGACGCGAATGGCCCCGCGTTGAATCTCAGAAAGAACTCCCACTGTCGCTGGCAAATCGAAAACATCGCGGATGCATTCGCGATACGCCTCCAAAAGAATCGGGAACGAAGAAAATCGCGCGGCAACCGCAAGCAAATCGGAAGCGCGTTTGCGCTGCTGCCAGAGTGGAGTACGCAAGCCTGCGCGCCTGCGAGGCAAAAGCAACGCCCGGCCCGCAGCTTCGCGGAATTTTGCGGCGAACAACGCAGTCGACCCCAATTGTCCGATGACGAGTTGATGGAACTCCGCCGGCGTTGGCAGGAAGTCTTCTGTTGGGAAAGAAGCTTCGTTGTCAGGGATGCGCAGAACAAAGCCGTCGTCCGTCCACATCGATTCCACTTCGATGGCGCGCTCCTTGCGCAATTTCGCGGTGACAGCCATGCACCACGGCGCATGCACGCTCGACCCGAACGGAGTCAAAACACAAATGCGGCGATCGCCCAGTTCGTCGCGGCAAATTTCGATAACTACGTCTTGGTCGCTGGGAATTCGCGTGGTGGCAATCGCCTGCTCTTCCAAGTAGCGCAGAAGATTTTCCGCGGCATTCGCGTCCAGGCTGTGTGATTCGACCAGCTTCGTGAATGCCACCGGACGCGGCAGCGCAACCAATGCACGCGTCATCGCGCCGATCTTTCTGCCGAACTCCGCGGGCCGGCCAACCGTATCGCCGCGCCAGAACGGCATTTTGCCGGGTTCGCCGGGGGCGGGTGAAACCAGCACGCGGTCGTGCGAGATTTCTTCGATTCGCCAAGTACTCGCTCCAAGAATGATGGTGTCGCCGGTGCGGCTTTCGAAAATCATTTCTTCATCGAGTTCGCCAACGCGCGCGCCTTTTGCTGCACCCGCGAGAAAAACTCCATACAAACCGCGATCGGGAATGGTGCCGCCATTGATCACGGCAACACGGCGAGAACTTTGTCGGGGAGTGAGGCGATTGGTCAAGCGGTCCCAGGTGATGCGCGGACGAAGTTCGGAAAATTCGTCGGAAGGATAGCGGCCGGCAAGCATGTCGAGCACGCTCTCGAACACCGAGCGGGTCAGCGCAGCGAACGGCGCGGAGGCACGCACCATGCTAAATAGCGAATCCACGGTCCAGGCA
Organism: uncultured Acidobacteriota bacterium; assembly: GCA_963781385.1. Classification (GTDB taxonomy): domain Bacteria; phylum Acidobacteriota; class Terriglobia; order Acidiferrales; family UBA7541; genus Acidiferrum. The sequence continues at coordinate 1,625,651 of CAWAFN010000003.1, forward strand.
TCGAACGAGACCGTCGCGACAATTTGTTGAGCCAGAACATCGAGCGGATTACGCGGATAGTGCACGGCTTCCACTTGTCCTTCGTACATGGCGCGGGTAATCGCGGCGCAGGCAACCAGATCTGCGCGATATTTTGGGAACAGAATCGCGTTGCTGACGGCGCCGACGTGGTGACTCGCGCGTCCCACGCGTTGCATGCCGCTGGCGACGGACGGCGGCGATTCGATCTGGATGACAAGATCAATCGCGCCCATGTCGATGCCAAGTTCGAGAGAAGAGGTTGCGACTAGTCCGCGAATCGAACCGAGTTTTAGACGGTCTTCGATTTCCTTGCGTTGAGCGACAGCGACGCTGCCGTGATGCGCGCGGACCAGAACTTCTCCGGCAAGATCGTTGATTGCGCCGGAAATGCGTTCGGCCAAGCGGCGATTGTTGACGAAGATCAGAGTTGAGCGGTGAGTGCGAATGAGCGCGAGCAGTTTCGGGTGAATGGTACTCCAGATGGAGTTTCGCGAAGGGCCTTGCGAGGCGGCGCCGCTGGGCAAAGGATCAATGTCGTCAAGGCGCGCCATGTCTTCGGCGGGAACTTCGACGCGAAGATCGAGACGCTTCGGCTCGCCGGCATCGACGACGGTGACAGGACGAAAAACTGGAGTAATCGATGAAGATTCAAATTCGCCCAGCGCTTGTCCGCCGGCTTCTTGTTCCGCTGTATTAGCGAGCTCGGACGGTGATGACGCGCTTGCTGAAGTATCAGCACCGCCCAGAAATCGCGCGACCTCTTCGAGTGGACGCTGTGTGGCGGACAATCCGATGCGCTGTAGCTTGCTTCCGGTAAGGTTTTCAAGGCGCTCGAGAGAAAGAGCCAGATGCGAACCGCGCTTGGTGGGAACGATGGCGTGAATTTCGTCCACAATGACCGCTTCGATCGAGCGAAGAAGATCGCGGGCGTTGGAGGTAAGGAGAAGATAGAGCGACTCGGGCGTGGTGATGAGAATGTCCGACGGATGGCGAAGGAAGCGCGCGCGCTCGATTGGCGGAGTGTCGCCGGTGCGGATGTGGATGGAAGGCCGGTGAAATGGAACTCCGGTACGCTGCGCGACCTGCGCGATGCCGACGAGAGGAGCGCGCAAATTGCGCTCGACGTCCACGGCAAGCGCTTTGATGGGAGAAATGTACAGGACGCGGCAGCGAGCATTTTCCGCAGGAGGCGGCGCGAACATCAGACGGTCGATGCACCAGAGAAAAGCCGCGAGGGTTTTGCCGGTGCCGGTCGGAGCAAGAATGAGCGTGGATTCGCCACGCGCGATGGCGGGCCAACCTGAAAGTTGCGGCCGAGTGGCGCGCTCGAATACAGCGGTAAACCATTCGCTGACAGCAGGGTGAAAGAGTTTGACCGCGGAATCCGGATTGGAAGCGGAATTGTCCACTGAGCAGGTCGGCCTCCTGAAAATATGCTACAGGACGGCTCGGGCGGGAGCGAAAAAAGTTAGATGCGCTGAGAAGCAGGAAGTGTGCTTCCCTGAGTTGGCGCCATGTGCGGGCAAATTTGCGGTGAAACTGTAGAGTCGAGAATGAGGTCATTTCCCTGTCAAATCTTGCGGCCTGCCCATTCGTTTCCAGGCGAAGCGGTTAAACTATGTGCCGCGAAGGAGCAACAGTGAAAACGAGACGGGAATTTCTTGCGGTGGCGGGACTTGGGCTGGCGGGAGCGGCAGCTTCACCGGAAGCCGCGTTGAATTTGAGCGGTGTGGAATTCGAAGAAATGAATCAGGCGCCAACGCAAGAACCAGCCGGGATGCCACCCGCTTTCGGTACGGCAAAACCCGTAGGACCGGTAGTAACACCGGAAACATTCTCGGAAGCGCAGAAGTTGGTGCAAATCGAGAATAGCCCGAAAGATTTGAAACAAGTGGCACAGAGCTGGCGAGTGAACATGGCGCCGCTGTACGAGATGCGGACCGGGCCGCGCAAAATGGAATTGCCGGACGGATTGGCACCGTGGTCGCGGTGGGATCCGATACTGCCGGGGACCAAGGCAGGGCCCGAGCGGAATCGGGTGATACGAAGCAAATCGGATGCGATTGCGCTACCCGCGAAGGACGAAGACATTGCGTTTGCAACAGTCACGCAGCTTTCGCGCTGGATCGAGACGAAAAAACTCACATCAGAACGATTGACCAATATTTATTTGAAGAGATTGGAGCAATTCAATCCGACGCTGCGCTGCGTGATTACGCTGACCAAAGAACACGCGCTGGCGCAAGCGAAGAAAGCAGACGCGGAAATTGCGGCGGGAAAGTATCGCGGGCCACTGCACGGAATTCCCTGGGGCGGAAAGGATTTGCTGGATACGGCGGGAATTGCGACGACCTACGGAGCAGAGCCATTTCGTAACCGCGTGCCGAAAGACGATGCGGCGGTGGTGCGAAAACTGAATGAAGCCGGTGCAGTGCTGGTTGCGAAGCTCAGCCTGGGCTCGCTGGCGCTGAACGACATCTGGTTTGGCGGGCAAACGGTGAATCCATGGTTGCCGGAAGAAGGAGCTTCGGGATCGAGCGCGGGACCTGGCGCTGCAACCGCTGCTGGACTGGTTGGCTTTTCAATCGGAAGCGAAACAGGAGGAAGCATCGTTTCCCCAGCGATGCGGTGCGGAGTTACCGGACTGCGCCCCACGTATGGAAAAGTCGCGCGGACCGGGGCAATGACGCTGTGCTGGTCACTCGACAAGCTAGGACCGATGACGCGCGGCGTAGAAGACGCGCTGCTGGTGCTGGAAGCAATCTCTGGACCCGATGGCGGCGACGTGAACAGCGTTCCGAGCAAGCTGGATTTTGACGGTAGCGCAAGCGTGAGCGGGTTGCGGGTTGGCTACTTCCCTGCCTGGATGAAACAAAATCCGGCGACGGAAGTGGACCGCGCGGCGCTGGAAACGGTAATGAAAATAGGCATGAAACCGGTAGAAGTTTCGTTGCCGGACTGGCCTTACGGTTCACTGCAACTGATTCTGTTCGCGGAAGGCGCGGCGGCCTTTGAAGAACTGACGCTTTCTCACGGACTGGACGAATTGAAAATGCAGACTTATGACGCATGGCCAAATCTTTTTCGGCAAGCGCGATTCCTTTCCGCGGTGGATTTTGTGCAAGCAGACCGCATGCGGCGAAAAGTGGCAATCGAAATGTCGAGAATTTTTTCTGAAGTGGATTTACTGCTGGTGCCTTCGTTGCGCGATGAAATTCTGACGATTACGAATTTCACCGGGCATCCTTCGCTTACGCTGCGAGCCGGTTTTGTGGAAGTTTCGCAGGCACGCAGCGATTGGGCGCCTGATCCTCGGCACCCGTTGCCGAAATTTTCGCCGCCGAGGCGCGTGCCGCACGGCGTCACTCTGATTGGAAAATTATTTGGCGAAGGAGTGCTGGCGCAAGCGGGTATTGCGCTGGAAAAGGCATTTGGCGTTGCGGCTGAGCGGCCAGCGGGATTCTAGAGAAAAGCCAAACCGAAGGAATTGTAAACGCAGGCGTTCAGAATCTGTGCCTGGCGAGGAATCTGCAGCCGAATGCCCGCGCAACAACTAAATTGGCTTCCGCAACCAATCTCTGACAGCTTCCGCTTTTTGTTGAATGTTTGCCGACGCCGGGCTGGATGCTTCCGCCCACGGTTTAGCGGAAATTGAGCTAGACCTGGCGCTAATCGGCCGAAGAAACGCGCGCATATCGCGCAGAAAGGATTGCGCGACTTCTCGCCAGTAGCGGCGAAACGCGCTTTCTGAACGCTGCTTTCGCCAGCCTGCCTCGCGAGACGTTTCGGGTTCGGAATGATCAACCGGTCGTGCAGCGGGCTGGTGCGGTTCAGGAAAAGCAGCATCTACTGAGTGAACTTCAGGCCGATCCTCAAAGGGATGGGCCGGCACAGGGAGGTTCGCGGCAGGATTCGCTTCCGCAGCATCGATCGGACTAGACTCGGCGCGCTGGGCGGCGGTTGCGGCTGCGGCTGTCGACAAGAACGGCGGGAAGGACGGGGCCGGCGGCGGCGTAAAAACAATTTCATTCACGATTTGATTCACAACGGCGGGTTGAGCTTCGGTTCCCGCTGGCGGAGCAATCGGCGCGGCAGGGGACATCGGGAAAACTTCATCGATAGCGGTCTTCTGCGGTTCGTAGCGAATTGAATTTCGCGGATTGATCGGCATGTCAAACGGCGTCGCAGCGAATGGCTCACCGGTCATATCGAAATCCGCTGCCACCCTGCGAATATTGGTGGGAGTGACTACGGTATGGCGATCGGCGTAGGCGCCGATTAGGGCGTGCTCACAAAGCAGGTTGACGACACGAGGAATGCCGCGCGCGTAGGAATAAATGCTCTGCACGGTGTCAGCGGGAAAAGCGCTGCCATCCGCCGCACCCGCACCGCGCATGCGAGCGGTGATGTAGTCTGACGTTTCTTCCAGTGTGAGCAGCGGCAAGCGGCAACGAACCATGATGCGCTGACGCAATGCGCGCAATTCCGGACGGCGAAGCTTTTCTTCAAGTTCCGGCTGGCCGGCGAGCACTACTTGAACCAGTTTTCCGTTGGAATTCTCTAAATTCAGAAGCGAGGTCAATTCGCTGAGCGTGCGCAATGAGAGTGCCTGCGCTTCATCAATGATCACAACGGGAGTATCGCCGTCGGCGTGGCGACCGTGCAGCCAGTGGTGGAGCGTGGCCAGAAGGTCGGTCTTTTTGGTGGATTCAACCGGAACGCCGAAGTCCCGCAAAATAAATTCGAACAGTTCCGCAGATTCGAGATGGGAATGGAAGATGTAGGCACTGGAGTACTTGCGATCGCCGAGCCAGCGCAAAAAATGGCGCATGAGCGTGGTTTTTCCCGTGCCCGCTTCTCCGGTTAGGACCAGAAGTCCCCTATGCCCCTCGATTCCGAACATGAGTTCGGCAATCGCAGTTTCATAGGCCGGGCTGGAAAAGTGGAAGCGCAGGTCCGGAGAGACGTGAAACGGGTTTTCTCGCAATCCGAAGGAACGGAATAGGTCGTTGTAGATCGTAGATGCACCCGTATTGGTCACAGTAACACCCTGAAGTGGCGGGCGGGATGCCAAGGTGAATTCTAAGCGAGGAGCCCGGGTGAGGCAATCAGAAGATGAGATTTCAGCGAAAATCAGTACTACAGGGACCGATGTACCATCAAGGAATGGTACTGGATGTTGGCTTTTAGTACACCAATCAGGAGGCGCCGCGGGGAGGTTTTTCTTCGTCTCCAGTGATGAGTCTTGCGCCGCGGCTGAACGTTAGATATTCGAATCCCCACTGGATGAAGACGAGGACGCGGCTCTGGAATTCGACGATGTACATCAGGTGGATGAAAAGCCAGACGAGCCACGCGGGCAATCCGGAAATATGAAAACCGAAAATATTGGCGACGGCGGCAGCGCGACCGATGACCGCCATGTCGCCCTTGTCAAAATAATGAAACGGAGGCGGAGCGGGCTTCCCTTCCACTCGTGCGCGAACAACTTTTGCTGCGTAGGCACCGCCCTGAATGGCGACTTGCGCGACGCCGGGAAGTTGTCTGCCGGTTTTGTCCTGGCTCATGGCGAGATCGCCGACGACGAAAATATCCGAAGAGTTGGGGACGGTGAGTTCAGGAGTGACGATGATGCGGCCGCTGCGATCGGTGGGCGCTTGCGTGCGCGCGGCCAGTGCGCGACCGAATTGATTGGTGGTGACGCCTCCGGCCCACAAGACCGTTTTTGCCGGAATGGATTTGCTTTCGGTGGCGCTTTGATAAGTAATGCCGTCAGCGTGAACATCCGTAACTTTGATCCCCTTGCGGACTTTCACGCCGAGGCCGGTTACCAATTTTTCGGCCTTTGTGGACAAATCTTCGGGAAAGGCGGGGAGAACGCGCGGGCCGCCTTCAAAGAGAAGTATTTGCGCTTGCGTCGGATCGATGCGGCGGAAATCGTGTTTTAGAGTTTCGTTGGCGATTTCGGCGAGCGCACCGGCAAGTTCCAGTCCGGTAGCGCCAGCGCCGATGATTACGAACGTGAGCCAAGCACGGGCTTCTTCTGGTGTGGCAGCGCGCTCAGCGTGTTCAAATGCCACGAGAATTTTTTGACGAATCTTGGTGGCTTCTTCGACGGTCTTGAGACTTGGCGCGACGTCGCGCCATGCGTCGTTGCCGTAATAGGAAGTCATCGAGCCGGTAGCGACGATCAAGGAGTCGTAGTCGAAGACACCGCCGTCCTGCAGGATCAGTTTCTTGTTTAACGGGTCGATATCGGAAGCTTCGCCGAGCAACACTTCGGTGTTTTTTTGTCGGCGAAGCACGCTGCGCAGCGGAGCGGCGATTTCCGCAGGCGAAAGCGAACCGGTGGCGACCTGGTACATGAGCGGCTGGAAAAGATGGAAGTTGCGGCGGTCGAAGAGCGTTACTTGCACCGGGGCGCGTTTCAGTTTTTTCGCGGCGGCGAGTCCACCAAAGCCGCCTCCAAGGATGATCACGCGATGTAGTTTACCCGGCATCACAGTCCCTAAATTAAATGATGAGCGGTACACTTACATCATAGTATTTTTACGTACGCGCTGTTCGGAGCGTGGATGAAGCCAGGATTCTCCTGTAGGGCCTCTGCTGTACGCACGACGGCATCGCGGATTTTGTATTTGTCCATCGCAATATCGCTGTTCTCCACATTGGTTATACCCTTTTCCTTGAGTGCGCAAAGCATCGTCGCGAATTCTCCGGCGATTACGGCACAAAACAGAATGATCGTGATTGGATTCGTCGGATGGATTCTGAAGCACGACGACACGCGGCGAAGCGAAGTCAAACTGTCCGAGCATTTGCGCCGCGATTACCCGGACACGGTAGTTACAGCGGTGTTCGAGCATTACAAAGGCGGGCAAGCGCACGCGTTGATCATGCGCGAGTTGAATCCGCAGCATGAGGGGACATTGTCGGATGAAGTGAAAGCGCAAGCGCGCATTGTGATTTACGGTCACAGCTGGGGCGCTTCGGAAGCGATTGCGCTGGCGCGGCAACTGAAAAAAGAGGGAATTCCGGTGCTGTACACGGCACAAGTCGATAGCGTCACGAAAATCGGCGAGCACGATGGCGTGATTCCGTCGAACGTGCTGGAGGCGGTAAATTATTTTCAACGCTACGGTACGCTGCGCGGGCGATCGAAGATTCGCGCGGAAGATCCAAAACACACCAGAATTATCGGGAACTTCCACATGGACTATAGAAACCATCCGGTGGCGTGTCCGGACTATCCGTTTTACGAGACGACTGTTGCTCGCACGCACGGGGAGATCGAGTGCGACCCGCAGGTGTGGGACCAGATCGAAGACACCATCCGCAGCAAAATTTCGTTAACCGCGAAAAATTAGCATCGGCGAACATGGGCCACCGGGATTGGTGAGGCGACGCCAATTTGAGTTCGACCGCAGCTAGCGCGCCGAGCGCAGTTTTGCTTGTACGCGGCGGCGTTCGGCGGCCCAGTCGACAAAGTTCTGCATGTGCTGGCGATACTTCCAGAGAATTTTCATGAATCTTGAGGCAGTGAGATTCTGCGCCTCTTTACCCAAGAAAGTTTCCAGACGCCAGCGGAGATAGGGACTGTCCCACGGATGGAAGCGATAACCACGCGCCGCAATCCAGAAATACCCAAGCGAATTCCACATTGCTGTCTGACCTTGCTCGTCCGCCCTGACCGGGAGAGCGAACATTGGTCTTTCACGGAGCTGCCCGGAACAGCCCGCGTACCCCATTTGAAGATCGGACTAGTGCGCCGGAGCTGAAAGGTGCTCATGCACAATCAGCCAGTTGGATCCCCGTCGCTCCCAAATTCCAGTGTAACGGATATCGAGGTCACTTGTTTTGCCATCTTTGCCGGCGGAAGAGATATGCATGGGAACAGTCATCCACGCGATGTTGCCGCGGCGCGTAACTTTCAATTCTTTCGCGGCGGTCAATTTGACGGAGTTGGCGTTATCGAAGAATTCTTTTTTTACGCCTTCGTGATATTCCTTCCAACCGTGGTAGGAAAATGGCGCGATGTCGTAAAAAACCAGGCCGCCGTCTTTTGCGTAGTATTTTGCAGGATTGTCGGGATTGCCGGTGCTCCACGCGGCGCAATAGCTGTCGATAAGTTTGCGGAAAGTAGCTTCTTCGGAGGCCTTTTGTTGGGCGAATGCTCCGACAAAAGTGACCAAGCCGCCGCACAGCGCGAGCACAACATACAAAATCCATCGCCAACGGTAGGAACGAATCGAAAACGGCAGCGGCCTGGCAAAACTCATCTTCAAGTTCTCCTGAGAGGCGTGGGCTAAGGAACTTGAAACCTGTAATGTGCTGCATACCGTAATGGGAAGCCGAAGATTTTGCAAGCAATATCAAGAAATCGGGAAACGACGCTGTGACTGCGAAAGATGGGATTTTTCGCTGCTTCGCAGGCCGGAGAGAAACCGCCATCCGCCGGTAACTAAACGCCATCCGCCGAAACGCTGGTGCCCCGCTCTCGGGCGGGCTTTAGTCTGTGCATGCCCGCAAGGAGCAGCGGGAATGGAGGAAATCATGGTCGCGGTCTTCGAAGCCAGAGGGACACGGAAGCAGCAAGCAGGACGGATCCTGCTGGGCATCGGCGGAGCGGCATTTGTTCTACAGATTTGGGCGCTATGGCTGGAAGCCGGCGCCGCATTCACGCATGGAGCGCGAGAATCATGGGGCTGGATAGGCGCCTTGGGAATGGCGGCGCTGCAAGTGGTGGACTTTATCGCCTGGAACCCAAATGGGATTTTGCTTAGCTTAACGAAGGTCCTGCTACTATGCTGGCCGGTAGTAATGATGGTCGCTGGAATCGTAATCGCCCGAAAAGCCGATTGAGGAAAATATGGGATTCGACGACAAAGACAGGCGCGGCCTCGATCAAGAAATCCGCGATCGCATTGCCAGGGACATGAAGCGGCGGGACCGCTACAGCGGAGTGGTTCCGGGCGCCGTGATACTGGCCATTGGGTTGATTTTTCTGCTGAGCAATTTCGGAATTTTCCGCGCCATACATTTTTGGCAATTCTGGCCAGTGATTCTTATTTTCGCGGGAATCGCGAAACTTTTCGATCCCGCTCGCCGGGCATGGGGCGTAATCCTGCTGATTCTGGGAATTTTGCTGCAGTTGAATGGACTAGGGATTGGAAGATTTACCTGGGGCCAGTTGTGGCCGTTGTTGTTGATCGCTGCGGGCGCGATGGCCATGTGGAGCGCAATTCAGGCGCGGCGCATGACGGAAAAATTGCACGACGATGGCGGCGACCTGCGCACGACCTTGAATGAGAACGCCATTTTCGGTGGCGTCGAGAAACGGTTGAACGGAAAAGAATTCCGCGGCGGGCAATTGCAATCGATTTTCGGCGGAATCGAAATCGATCTGCGGGACGCTGATATAGCGGAAAGCGAGGCCGTACTCTACGCCAACGCGATCTTTGGAGGAATCGAGATTCGCGTGCCGGACAACTGGTTTGTCGCTGCGCGCGGACAAGGAATTTTTGGAGGATTTTCCGATTCAACCCGCTACAACGTTCCCGTCACCGACACGGACAAGCCTAAGAAGACCCTGATCGTGATGGGCATGGCAGTCTTCGGCGGAGTAGAAATCCGCAACTGAGCTTGTGAATGATGAACTCCACGGAACGCCGGAAACCGTATTCGGGCCGAGTGCACAAGCTCACTTGGGTGCCGGTCGCGCTGGTTCTCACGTTAGCGCTTGGAACGCTGGGACATCTATCCTGGCAAACCAGCGCGCTGCTGGGAATACCGCTGGCGCTCTTCTCTCTGTTCATTCCGGTTGCCGCGGGATTCACCTGCCGATTTACGCCGTTGGGAAAAACCGCGTGGTGGCGGATTGCCCTGACACACCTAACCGGCGCGCAAGTATTGAGTTTTATTTGGACCATGCTTGCGAGTCCATTCTCGCGTGCGATGGCTTTTTTTCCCCAGCTGAACGGACTCGATAAACAATTCGCTTCGGATCGGTGGATTGTGTACGTCACTGGAATCCTGCTGTATCTTTTCGCGGCCGCGTTTCATTACGTGGCGATGGCGCAGGAAAACGCCCGCGAGGTGGAGATGCAGGCGATGCAAACTAGCGTGCTGGCCCGCGACGCAGAGTTGCGAGCGCTGCGGGCGCAAATCAATCCGCACTTTCTGTTCAACAGTTTGAATTCGATCAGCGCGCTTACCAGCATCGACGGAGCCCGAGCGCGCGAGATGTGTCTGCTCTTGGCTGACTTCCTGCGGCTGACGTTGGGAATGGGCGAAAAGTCGGTCATACCGTTTTCCGAGGAATTGGAACTTCTGGAAAAATTTCTGGCGATTGAAAAAGTCCGGTTTGGAGACCGGCTGCGCATGGAAGAAGAAATTCAAGAGGACGCCAAACGCTGCCTGATCCCTGCGCTGCTGCTGCAGCCGCTGCTGGAAAATGCCGTGAGTCATGGAATTGCGTCCATGGAGGATGGCGGGCTGATCAGGCTGGAAGCGCGAGTGCAAAACGGCAGACTCGGAGTGCTGGTGCAAAATGACCGGGACGACGAAGCACCCGCTCGCAAAACGAACGGAGTGGGTCTGAAGAACGTGCGAAGCAGACTGGAAGCGCGCTATGGAAAAGAAGCGTCGATGCGAGCGGACGCCGAAGAGGACAAGTTCAGCGTAAGCTTGTCATTGCCCGCTGAATATGGGGAAGCCACGTGAGCAAGTCCGAGACAAAAAAAATAAGAACGATTGTGGTGGATGACGAAGAACTGGCGCGAAGAGTGCTCCGCGAATTGCTCAGCGGCCACGAAGAAGTGGAAGTCGTGGCGGAATGCAGGAATGGCCTGGAAGCGGTGAAGGCCGTCGCCGAACTCAAGCCCGACCTGCTATTTCTGGATGTGCAGATGCCGAAGTTGACGGGATTCGACGTGCTGGAACTGGTTGGCACGGAAGTGCCGGTCATTTTTGTTACGGCATACGACGAATACGCGATGAAGGCGTTCGAAGTCCACGCCGTCGACTATTTGTTGAAGCCCGTCGGAAAGGAGCGGCTGGGAGCGGCGTTGCAGCGCGTGATCAAGCGCAGAAACGAAAAGACCCCGGCTCCCACGGAACTCACCGCCGCGGCCCGGCCCGCCGGGCAATTCGCCGAACGATTGGTAGTGAAGGACGGAACCCGCGTGACCATCATCCCGATCGCGAAACTCGATTACGCGGAAGCGCAAGACGACTATGTGGCGCTGGCAACCGAAGGACAGAAACATTTAAAGCAGCAAACCATCGCGAGCCTGGAGGCAGCGTTGGATCCGAAATTATTTGTGCGCATTCATCGCTCATACGTCGTGAACATTGAACGCGTCAGCCGTATCGAGCCGTACGGAAAAGACAGCCGCATTGCAGTACTTTCAAACGGGGCGAAATTGCCGGTAAGCCGCGCCGGCTATAGCAGGCTTCAGGCCTTGCTGGACGAGCGCGAATAAAGCTCGAGACGAATTTCAGTTTTGCGGAGTTGCGGGTTTATCCGATGGCTGAATCGAATTGACGACCAGTACCATCCATTCGCCGCGTTCCACCGTATGCATGTGCTTCAGGGTTCCACGGACTTTGACGTTCTGATCGGCAAGTTTTTCAAGACGTTTCTGTGTTCCGCTGATTTCAATCGAACTCAATTTCTTGCCACCAACAGTTTTTTCTTTAGCAAACTCCAGAGTCCATCCGGTAGATTCGCCGCCCATGGCCATCGCCCGAGCAAGTTTGCCGCGTAGCACTAATTCCTGGGTCGCGGCCTGCTTGCTCGCCTCTGGTATTGGCGCATCCTGGGCCCTCGCGCAGGTGGATGAGAATACCAGCAGGGTGGCTGCAAGAAAGATTGCGAATAACCGATACTTCTTCATTGGCGACACCTTTCTGAATAAGACGTCTAACAACTACCTAGCTCGGCCGTCTTTTCGCAACGATCATCGTAATGTCGTCATGCTGCTCGTACGGACTGTAGGACCGAACTTCTTCCACGACGGATGTTAACAGCGCTTGCGGTGTTTGATGTCGGTGCTTCCTCAGCGCTTCCACCAACCGTTCCTCTCCGAATTCTTCATCGCCGTGGTTTAGCGATTCCGTGATTCCATCGGTGTACAGAGCGAGCAAATCGCCGGAGCGCAAGGTGCATTCGGCAACATCGCATGCCCACTCCTTAAAAATTCCCAGGACGGTCGAAGTTGACTCCAAACGTTCGAGCGAGCCATTGCGACGAAGCAGAAGCGCACACAGGTGACCGCAGTTGACGTAGCGCAGAAATCCTGACGAATCGTCGTAGTCGCCAAAAAACATGGTGGCGAAGCCGCCGTCGGGCGTGTTGTCACAAAAAAGCCGGTTCACTTTTTGCAGTAAGCGTTGCGGTTGCTCCAACGCGAGCGCAAATTGACTGCGCAGGTTAGCCTGAAGATTGGCCATCAAGAGCGCTGCCGCGATTCCCTTGCCGGCGACGTCCGCGATCACGAACCCCAGACGATCCGGGCCCAAGCTGAGGAAGTCATAGTAATCGCCGCCAACGGCGCGCGCCGGAATGCAGGCTCCCGCGTACTCGAGCGAACTGAGTTGCGGCGACATTCTTGGAAAAAGCCGTACCTGCACTTCCTTAGCAATCACCAGTTCCTGAGCGGAGCGGCGCTCGGATTCCAGTTTCTCGGCCGACGCGCGACGTTGCGCTTCCACCGCGTGCGTAAGTTCATCAAAGCTGACAAGAGAAAAGGTGTTGCCGTCGATATCGCGGAACTTCACCGAAACGTTTCCCCAGATCGGCGTTTCTTCGCCGAGGAGTTTGCTGCCGTGCGAAGGTGAAGAAGTTGATTGCGCGTCATACTTGATGCGCCGAAGTCGTGGCGTACCGATAAATCGAACACCGTTTTTCGACCACTCATGGAATTTCGCCGCAACGTCAGAAGTAACCAGAACGATTTGCGTGGAACGGCCGATCAGTTTGTATTCGATAGTGTTGGTTTTGGGGACGACGAGGGCCAGAGTGGTGGTGCCGTCAGGCGGAGAAACGGCCACCCACCGTTCACCGGACTGCAGGCGAGTGTCAATGACCAATCGAAAACCAAGCTGGTCAACGTAAAAGCGCAGGCTGCGATCGACGTCGCGCACGAATACCCGCACGGCGTGAATGCTGAGGAATGGAACTGCGGACGGTGCCTGGGCCGTGGCCATGCACGGAATTATAAGACGGAAACGAGGCACGGCGTAGCGCCGCAAGATGATTAAGCGATGGCCGCAGAAATGCGGCGACGATTTTTCGGGAATCCTAAATCACGCCGAGAGGCGGCGAACCCAAATGCGCGAGGTAGCTGGCTTCCCGAGATGAAGCGTACGGCCATCGACGCGCAGTGTCAGTGTTTCATCATACTCGCGTTTCACCACAGAGACTTGCGTGCCTGGGTGAAGGTGCAGCTCATCGAGAAATTGCAGAAATCGAGCGTCTTTTTCGTACACGCAAACCACTTCCGCGCGATCTTTAGCAGCCAGGTCAGAGAGTAGCACTGCGCCTTGTTTGCGAAGCTGAGTAACGCCACCGCGAAGCGGAAGCCCATGCGGACAAGATTTCTTGTCGGAAAATCGTTTCAGAAGAAGCGCTTCTACTTCGGGAGAAATTGCATGTTCCAAACGCTCTGCTTCGTCGTGAGCTTTGGACCACGGCAAGCCAATCACGTCCGTCAGCAGCATTTCAGCGAGTTGGTGGCGCAGAGCCATCCGCTCGGCGACCGCGCGGCCTTTACGAGTGAGGTCGATGCGGCCATCGCGCGCAACCGACACCAGATCGTCGCGGCGCATACGCTTAAGAGCGGCAGTAACCGCCGGCGGTGTGACGCTCAATTCTTCCGCAAGCCGCGCGCTGATGGGAGTGTGACCTTCTTCGACAAGCTCCCAGATTGCTTTTAGATAGTCTTCCTGAGAAACGCTGGTTTTTTCACGCATTTAATATTCAAGTCCGAGCTTTAAAAAGTTGCAGAGCGTTGCGATTAAATTGCACACTCACCAACGAGTTTCGTGCAGCCGCGCAATCATTTCTCTTATTCTAGACCGAATGTCATCGAAAGTTCGCTGGTACACGGCAGAATTGCAGCCGTACGGGTCTGCAATATCCCAGTCCTCGACCTTCGGCCACTCGCTGCGAGGAAACGCCCTCTCCTTGTTATAGCCGCTCATGTTGACGACCAGATCGGCCTTCGCCCAGTCGTCCGCGAGGATCGGCTTGGAGTACAGCCCTTCCACCGGATAGCCATTCAGTTCAATCGTTTGCAGTGTCTCTTTTTGAACCACGCCTAAAGGCGAGAGTCCGGCGCTGGAAATTTCGATGAACTCCGCCGCTTCTTTGTTGGCGATGGCTTCCGCCATCGGACTGCGACAGGAATTTCCGATGCACACGAAGAGCACGCGAAATCTGGGTAGTGTGTTTTGTTTGGCTGGCCTGGTCATTTCGGATGTAAAGCGGAATGGCCTGCTAACACTCCTTTTCTTGCGTCGCTCTGTCGGACCAGGTCAAGAAAATGGCGGTGAACGGTAGTATCGGCGGTGAGTTCAGGGTGGAAAGTAGCGGCCAGAATTTCGCCCTGTTGAACAAGTGCAGGCTTTCCCGCGTATTCGCCGAGAACTTCAACGCCGGGACCGACATGCTCAATAATCGGTCCGCGAATAAAAACCATTTCGATGGGTTCAGGTTTCAGCTTGGTCGGCGCGAAAAAAACATCGCTGGCCAATTGGCGCCCATAGCCGTTGCGGAGAATCGTCGCATCGAGAAGTCCAAGCGAAGCTTGCAGGGGATTCTCAACTTTAGACGCCAGCAAGATCGCGCCCGCGCAGGTTCCGAAGACTGGCTTGTTTTGTTTGGCAAATTTCTGGATCTCTTCAAACAGGCCTTCGTCCTGCAGGAATTTCAGTTGAGTGGTACTTTCGCCGCCCGGCAGCACCAGCGCGCCGCATTGCCGCAAGTCCACAAGCGTGCGAACTTCCAGCGTTTCTGCGCCGAGGGACTGCAACATCGCGGCGTGCGCAGCGAAGTCCCCTTGAATCGCCAGAATTCCAATTTTTGGTTTTTGCGTCATCAATTGTGCAGCAGCATTTACCAGCCGCGCGTTGAGAGCATGTCTTTCTCGAGCATCTGGCGAACATCCAGGCCCGTCATCGCCTCGCCCAGTTCTTCGCTGGCTTCCAGCACTGCCTTTGCATCTTCGAAGTGGGTCGTTGCTTTGACCACGGCCTTGGCGCGCGCTTCCGGATCACTGGACTTGAAAATCCCCGAGCCGACGAACACTGCTTCTGCGCCCAGGCTGCGCACCAGTGCCGCGTCAGCCGGCGTTGCAATTCCGCCCGCGGAAAAATTCGGGACCGGCAACTTTCCTGTTTTCGCTACGTGGCGAATCAGTTCCAGCGGAGCGCCCAGTTCTTTCGCCTCGCGCATCAGTTCGTCATCGCGCAAGGTCGTCAGCTTTTTCATCTGGGCAACAATCGTGCGCATGTGGCGAACCGCTTCCACCACGTTGCCCGAGCCGGCTTCGCCCTTGGTGCGAATCATCGCCGCGCCTTCGCCAATCCGGCGCAGGGCTTCACCCAGATTTCGCGCGCCGCAAACGAATGGAATGCGATAATCGTGCTTCCAGATGTGATTCTCTTCGTCGGCCGGCGTCAGCACTTCGCTCTCGTCGATGAAATCGACTTCCAGCGCCTGCAGAACTTCCGCCTCGGCAAAATGGCCGATGCGTACCTTGGCCATCACCGGAATCGTGACGGTTTTCATGATTTCGCGAATCACTTTGATCGAGGCCATGCGCGCGACTCCGCCTTCTTTGCGAATGTCGGATGGCACGCGCTCCAGCGCCATCACCGCGCACGCGCCGGCTTTCTCCGCGATTTCGGCTTGCTCCGCGGTGGTGACGTCCATAATCACGCCGCCTTTGAGCATTTCCGCCAGGCCAACCTTCACGCGCCACTCGTTGGAGCCCGAACCGTTTCCGCTGCCGTTTACTTTCTTTGTGTCCATAACTCTCTCCTCAAAATCGCAATAACTGAATGAGTACCGATCGCCAAATCCCGCCAAGATCAAACGGTTTAAGCTTGCGACGTTTGACCGATTGCCGGTGGCGTCAAATCCACGAATCGGCCGTTACCGCGCGCCAGCAAATTTCCCCGCATATCACGAATTTCTGCCACGCGAAATCTGTTGCGGCCTTCCGCGTTGACTTGCCAGCCCTCCACCAGAATTTCCGAATCCACCGGCACCGGCTTCTTGTACTCGATATTCAATTCGGCGGTAACTGCGCGCTCATCAGTGAGCTTTGAAATTTTGCCCATCGCTTCGTCCAGCAAAATTGCAATTACGCCACCGTGCGCGAATCCCGCGCCTCCAGCGTAGCGCTTTCCCAGTACAAATTTCCCCGATGCCCGCCGTTCTTCGGTATCCAGTGCAAAAGTCAATTTCATTCCGGATTCGTTCGCGCCGCCGCAACCAAAGCATCCGTTTGCTGGATTCGGATCCAGAATCATCTTTGCGCTCATCAATTCAGACCAAAGCCACGCGGCTACGCTCCGCACGCCGCACTCCACGCTGCCGCTTGCGCATTTCCACGCGAAGAAGATCCGCAAGGGTTGCTGCGCCGCGAGCCAATTCCTTTTCGTTCAAGTCGGCGAACCCGAGCCGCAACGTATTGGGCAGCGGCGACTGCACGTAGAAATAGCGTCCCGGGGCGAAGAGCAAGCCGCGCTCTTTGGCATGAATCAGCAACTCGCTGGCGTCAAAGCCCAGCGGCAGTTCCAGCCACAGGCACATTCCGCCTTCCGGCCTCGTCCATCGCGTTTGTTCTGGCATGTTCTTGCGCAGCGCTTCATCGAGCACATTCATCCGCGTGGCATAAAGTTTGCGCATCTTGGTTAGGTGTTTTGCGAAATGCCCGCGCCGCAGAAATTCCGCGAGTGTGGCCTGCGCAAGTTGGTCTGTGTGCAAGTCGGTCGTCTGTTTCACCAGGCGGAGTCGTTCAATGGCCGCTGCGGGCGCAACAATCCAGCCCACACGCAGACCGGGAAACGCGACTTTCGAAAAACTATCGATGTGAATAACCAGATTCGAGCGATCTAGCTGCTTAAGCGACGGCACTCGCTCGTCACGCGCATGCAACCGCGCATAAATGTGATCCTCGACGACAGGCACCTGATGGCGCGAAGCCAAATCAATCAGTTTTCGCCGCGAAGCCAACGGCATCGACGTACCAGTAGGATTTTGGAAGTCCGGAGTCAGGACGATCAGCTTCACGCGGTTTGCCGCCAGCGTTGCTTCCAATGCTTCCAGATCCATGCCAAGCGGCTTGCCCGGCTCTGCGTGCGTGTTTACAGGAACTCCGAGGCAGCGCGCTCGCGCCCCGTTAAAAATCGCTCCGGCTCCGGGGTATGTTGGATTCTCCAGCACAACGCAATCACCAGGCCGCACAAATGCCTTGCTGATCAAATCAAGCGCCTGCTGACATCCATCTGTGATAAGTAGATTTTCATCCTTAGCAGAAATGCCATCTTGCCGCAAAACATCCAGCAGCGCTTCTTTCAGCGGCGCGTAACCGTCGGACGAGCCCAGGTTCAAAACTTCGGTCGCCTCGCGGCGCAGAACCGCGTTCACGCATAGCTGTAATTCTTCGATCGGAAAATGATCGGCCGCCGGACGAGCCATCACAAACGACAAAGCGTCTTCCGGAGCACTGGCCGTCAACCGGCTAAGAATTTCTTCGCCGCGTTCATCTGCGAACAGCAATTCCCATCGCAGCCCATCGCCATTCCCCACCAGCGACGGAGGAGCCGGAGTCAGTTTCAAGCCGCTGCCGTTCCCTTGAATAAAAGTGCCGCGTCCGACGTGGCCCTGAATCAATCCTTCCGATTCAAGCTCGGCATAGGCGTTGGCCACGGTGGTGCGATGGACGCCGAGCACCGCCGCAAGCTCGCGGCTGGCAGGAATGCGATCGCCGGGCCGTAAATCTCCGGCGTGCACCAGGGCACGAAGTTGATCGCGCAGTTGTATGTAGAGGGGAACGTGACTTTCCGGCTGGAGATGTACGGGCAGCATTGTCTCTCCCAAAGAGTCAATTGTAGCAGGCATTGGACTGGCGCAAGAGCCAATTTGTCTCTGCCGCCATTTTCGCTGTTTTTTCGCAGGATTTGAAAGCAAAGCACTTGTCCGGACTCCCTCATCGGCTGGCCCCAAAAGGAGTTTATTATTTCGAAGGAGGAAGGGGTCGATCGGCGGCGGCCGGAGCGCTCTCCGGGTCTTCAGTCTTCTGCCCTGCCCTGAGGGGAAGCGCGCAAATCCGGGTGAAGTCGGAGTCGTCACACTGGTAGAGAGACGTCAGTGGCAGGTCGCTCGATTGCACAACATAGTCGCCGCTGGACATCGACTCTGCCGTGTCGGCCGAGTCGGTAACATAGTAATTTCCCGGCAACGCTCGGACTCGGAACTGCAAAGAAGATGGCTCGTAATTGGCGAAGCTGAAGCAGCGCCCGATGCATGCGCGTTCGGCCGAGTGGTGGATGAAGATCGAACGCCAGTCCGACGGCGCATTCGCCACCGCAGCCACCCGCGTTCCTGGTGCCAGTGCTTGGATGGCTGCGCGTGCGCTGGCTTCCAGGCGGTTCAATTTGCCGGTATCTCGATAGAGAAACCCGAAAAACAAAATTGCAATGACTGAAAACCCGTACACAGACGACCGCGGCAATCGGACCGAACTCAGAACCAGCAGCAACAAAATTGCGGTGACCAGCGTCAGCCGGGAAACCAGCAGACCGATCCATCCCGCATACAAACTGACCCGGAAATTTTCCGGGATGAACACGGTGGCATACGCCGCCAGCAGGAAGAGTTCAACAGCCAGCCGCAGCGAACGCGCCGGCACTTGTGCACGGAAGATCCAATCGTAAATTGCCGCCAGGAAGCAAAGAGCCGCCCACAGAATCATTGCAGTCGCCAGGAATCGGTACGGCGCGCCAAACACATTCAATTGATCCTGACCGAGAAGGCGAAAGATGTTCGCAGCGCCCCAATCCGCCTGAAACTCTTCGTGCCGTTGCACATAAATTCGCAGAACTGGCATCGCGATAAGCGGCAGCACCGGAAGGAGTAATTTGTTCCAACCTTTCAGAGCCCGCGATGAGACCAAATACACCGACAAAACCACGATCAGCGAAAATCCAATCGGATGGGCGAGCAGCGCGAACGCCGCCACGGCCAGCGCGACGATCCAGTTCCCCTCCCCGCCTCGCCATACTAGCGACAGCGCGAAGAACGCCAATCCCAGGGAAAGATAGAAATTCATAAATCCCATGTGGAACACGTAGCCGTAGGTAAGAACCGCCAACAATGGCGAGACGCTCCACGGGAGCCGATCGGAGATCACCGCCAGAAACGAAAAACTTCCCCAGAAAAAAACCAGGACCGCGACGGAAACGCAGATTTTTTCCGCGATCAAAAAGCCAAACAGGTCGCCCGCACGGAGCAACATCAAATCGAACAGGATGTTGTTCCACTGGCCGGCGATGGCCAGTCCGGAAACTTGATGACGTTCGATAAGCTGAGCGAGCCAGGCATTGTAAACGTGGCTACCCAAATCACCCGCTTGAATGTGCGCATGCCAGAAGCAAGGAATGAGAAGCACGGCAGAGATCAGAGCGAAAGCCGCGCCATGCTCACGAAAAAAACGCGCCAGCGCTCGCATCGCAAATTCAGTTGAAGGCCGGGCGAGTGGCGCGGATGGCATGCAGAGGTCGGCTCCGGAAGCATTCTACACGGATAGCCGAAGCGCAGCCGAAGACCACGCGCCTCTCCGATTTTCGATCTGGTGAACTTTGCTTTGCGGTTTACTAAAAATTTCTAGCGGACGACGTGATTCTCGCCCAACCGCTTCAGCCGATCACGCAAGCGCCGCTGCAAGGTGCTGGGTGTGTTGGGATTAAATGCCACCAGATACCACAGTGGCTGGCTGCGATCCTTGCTGAGATAGGTCAGAGTCGTAGCGTCCGCATTCGGGTGGCGCGCAACATTTTCCCGAATTGCTCCGTACGGATGCCGCCCCAGGCGCTGCAACGTCTTCGCGTTCGAACGGGGATGCTCGCTGATCAAACGCAGCAGATAGAAATCCTCTTCCGGAGCCTGCTTCACCAGTTTTTCCAGCATTTCCGGCTTGGCGTCCGCGCTCAAAACCAGTCCGATTTTCTCGTCCCACGCCGTGTTGATTTGATTCAGTTCGCGTGTCCGAGCGTGAATCAATTCTTCCAGTGACCGCCGCTCCTGCTGGGCACGTGCGATCGGCAAATCCGTGCCCTCCAACGAATCAAGCACGCGAAGCAGATGCTGCCTCTCGCCGAAAACGATCTGCGAGGTGCGGGTGGTCGTACCTTTTTCTTTTTCCTTGTGCTGAACCAAGTCCGAACGTCGCATGTTCAAGCTGCTCCGGCCCGTCTCTCCCAAGTGACCTGAAACGGGCAATTCGTGAACGGAAGGTGCGGGTTCTCCGTCAACGGTGAAAATCAAGGGCGAACCCGATTATGTTCTGCGAAATCGTTAGGGTAAAGTTTGGAGGAACAGCGCTGTGCCCGATGCGGCACGGCCCTTCTTCAGACGCTCGGTCGCGTACGCCGCTTTGCGCAGCGCTAAAAGGTGAAAAGATGTCCGCATTCACGGATCACAAAGACGAACTAGAGCATTACGAACAGATGTTCGGCAAAGAACGCGGACGGCTCGCGGTAGGACTCGATCGCATCACCAACGCGCTGGTTCTCGTCGGCCAGCACGGCGTTTACTGCACCAGTCAGCGCAATCCCACTCTGCCGGCAATGGACATTCGCATGATCGCGCAGGAACTTACGCACGCCAAGGAACTCGTGCAATCTGTTATGGAAGAAATTCGAAAAACCCAGCACGAAGCTGCAAAGTAGGATGTTGCTACTTGATGCTGAGATACGGATTCCGCTCCCGCTCTTCGCCGATGGTCGTGGTCAAGCCGTGTCCTGGATAGACAACCGTCTCATCCGGTAGCGCCATTAATTTCGTGACCAGCGAATCCATAATTTTTTCCATCGAACCGCCCCACAAATCGGTTCGGCCAATGCTTCCCGCAAAAAGTGTGTCACCGGCGAAAAGCTGCGGAGCCGCTATGGTCACTTTGCCTGCGTCCGGCGGCATAAACAGACAAGAACTCCCCGGCGTGTGCCCCGGCGTATGAATCACCTGCGCCTGTAACCCGCCCCATTGCAGGGTGTCACCTTCGCGCAAAAATTGATGAATCTCCACCAGCGGCGGCGCTTCGATTCCCAGAAACGAAGCTTGCATCTCCATCGCCTGATATAGCGGCACATCGTCGCGGTGCATCAAAACAGGTGCGCCGGTGTAGTCGTGAAGTTTCTTTAGTCCACCGACGTGATCGATGTGCGAGTGCGTACTGACGATCGCTTTTACGGTAAGCCGGTGCCGGCCTAGCAAATCCATGATGCGGTGGATTTCGTCGCCCGGATCGAGCACCAGCGCTTCGCGCGAAATCGGATCGCCAATGATCGAGCAGTTGCATTGCAGCAGACCGACCGGCATCGTGAAGTGCAGCAGGTTTTGCGGTGTTTGCGTGGGAAAAGCATTCGCCATGCGCCGCATTATAACATTCGCGTGCCCGCGTTTTCATCGAGTCAAACCCGTACGCCACCGGCCGTTTGTTACACTGGACGTAACGCTAAATGACCGAACTCAGCACAAATTCGCAAATCGAGTCGCCGCTCTTGAGCCTTGAAAGAGACTCTGGCGCGCAAATCGGTAACTGGTTCAGCTGCGCGCTGCCTGACGATTTCGGCGATTGGCTCGCCGAGTACCGCGCCCTCCGTGAAAGCGTCGCGCTCATCGAGAAAAATTATCGCGCCTATCTCCGCTTCACCGGCCCCGACCGCGTTCGCTACCTCAACGCTATTCTCACCAACAACGTAAAAGACCTGGCCACTGGCCTCGGCGTTCCTTCCCTTTTTCTTAACCCGCAGGGCCGCATCCAGGCTGAAATTGAAACCTACGCCGAGCCCGACGCACTCTTCTGCATTTCCTACGCGATGATTCGCGAACAACTCATCCCCGCTCTCGACAAATTCATCATCATGGATGACGTCACGCTCGCCGACGAATCCGAACACTTTGGCACGCTCGCACTCGAAGGCCCAGGCGCCGCCAATCTCGTCGCGAAATTGGCTAACGTCGATCTTCTCGCCACTCGCGATTTTTCCTTTAGCGAAATCTCCGTCGCCGGCATCGCCTGCAAACTCATTCGCCGTTCGCCCGGCGGTATTGCCGGCGCAGAATTTCTCGTCAACAAATCCGACCTTGCAAAACTCTGGACCGCCTTACTCAACGCCGCAAAATCCGCCGACGGCCGCGCAGCCGGCTACAACGCATTGAACGCTCTCCGCCTCGAACAAAACATCCCCTGGTTCGGCTACGACTTCGGCGACAAACAAATCCCGCACGAAGCCGGCCTCCAGGACTCGCACATCAGCTACACAAAAGGTTGCTACACCGGTCAGGAAATTGTCGAACGCGTTCGCTCGCGCGGCCAGGTCAATCGCGTCCGCACGCTATTCCAAATTTCCGCCAACGAACCGCCAGCCGCTGGCACGCCGCTCCTCGCCGACGGCAAAGAAGCCGGCCACCTCACGCGCGCAGCATTTTCCCCCGCGCTGAACGCACCCATAGCCATGGGCTACGTTCGCCGGGAAAAAAGTGAAATTGGCACCATTTTGGAGTGCGGCACATCGATGGCCACCGTTATCGCCGCACCGCTCGCAACAAAATAATTCCCGCGCTACTGCTTCGTGTACACCCGCAGGTAATCCACCAGCATCTGCTGCGGAAATTGCGTCGTCGCATCCGGACTGCCCGGCCAGCTTCCGCCCACCGCCACGTTCAGCAAAATAAAAAACGGTTTGTCGAACACCCATTGCCCGCCCGCCGGCCACTGCGCCTGCGTGAACGTCGCATAATTATTTGCATCAACGTAAAACCGCACCGTCCCCGGCTCCCACTCAATCGCGTACACATGAAAATCGTCGCCATACGCTGGCCCCGCTGGCAACGAAATCGTCGAAGTCATATCCGACGTCGGCGCCGTCGTGCTCGGCCCGTGCAGCGAACCGTGATTGATCCCCGGCTCGCGCCCGATATTTTCCATGATGTCGATCTCGCCGCACTTCGGCCAGCTCACCGTACTGATATCGTTGCCAAGCATCCAGAACGCCGGCCAGATTCCTTGCCCTTTCGGAATCTTGATCCGCGCTTCAAATCTGCCGTAAGCCTGCTTGAATAAATCCTGCGTCTTCAATCGCGCCGACGTGTAGTTCCGGGTAATCCCGTCCGTTCCCGTGAACGTCTCCTGCTGCGCGGTAATCACCAGATTGCCGCCCTTGATCTGCGCGTTCTGTGCGCGCGACGTGTACGTCTCCAGCTCCTGATTGCCCCAGCCTCCTCCGCCCAAATCGTAAGCCCACTTCGTCGCATCCGGCGTCGATCCATCCGCGCCAGAAAAATCGTCCGACCAGGTCAAGACGTAACCGCTACTTGGCGGCATCACCGGTGGAGTGGCCACCGCTCCGCCTCCGCAACTCGTCGCCATCAACAACGCAAGGCTAGCGGTCACTGCGGTGAGCATTCGCATGGCTGATCGAAATTATCCGATGAAATGCAATTAGAGGGGACGAAAATAAATTAGGAAAAAAATTAGTCAATGTTCAGCGCGCGCTTAAACGATCCCTTTTCGCCGTCAATCTTTTTCTGCAATTGCAGGATCGCGTACAACAGCGCTTCCGGCCGCGGCGGGCATCCCGGCACGTACACGTCGATCGGTAGCACCTGATTGCATCCTTGCACGATCGCGTAATTGTTGAACACGCCGCCCGACGTCGCGCACGCGCCCATCGAAATCACCCACTTCGGCTCCGGCATTTGGTCGTAAAGCTGACGAACCACCGGCGCCATCTTCTGCGAAAGCCGCCCGGCCACAATCATCAAGTCAGCTTGCCGCGGCGATGGTCGAAACACTTCCGCGCCGAATCGCGCCACGTCAAACCGCGCCGCCGCCATCGACATCATTTCGATCGCGCAGCACGCCAATCCGAATCCCAGCGGCCAGATCGAGCTGCGCCGTGCCCAGTTCACGGCCTTGTCCAGCGTCGTGAATATGATTCCTTCGTCTTCGAGGAGCTTGCCGAAATCGTCCGGCTTAGTCAGTGTGACGTGCCTACCCAGGGATGTGCTCATCGTCGCCTCACCCGTATTTTGTCACAGTCCGCAATACGAGACAAATCGTCGATCATGGAGCGAGCTAATCAGTTTCGATATCGCATTTGAACGTCACTTGGACACTCGCCTGACGGCGAATGCCGCGTTAAAAAATTGGACTAGTGCAGCAACCGGCGGATGCTCACGGAGTTCGCACTTGAAAGCTATCCCCTACAAACTATCAAAAGCACAGAAACTGTGGCGCAGAGGAATCTCCTTCAGCGCTCGCTTATGATGCCGGAAAGATGCTCCGAATTCAGAACATTCCTGCCCATCTAGAAGACTGCGACGGACATCGCAGGAGGCACCAGCATCTGCATGACGATTCGATCCGAATCTAAAAACACCTTTGGGCCTTCGAGGAGCACTTCGCCGCTTCTCTGATGAGATTCAGCTAGAGATGCAATTCGAAGACCCGGCCCTCGCAAACACCGAAGACCGGAGCCTCGCAATCACTCTACGCCGTTGCAACGCTCGACTTCCCAGCGATAAACGCCAGCAAATCCGCATTGATCTCGTCCGCGTTCGTCGTCGGCATTCCGTGCGGAAATCCCTTATATGTTTTCAAAATTGCGCCCTTCACCAGCTTCGCGCTCAGCGGAGCCGAGTCGGCGTACGGAACAATTTGATCATCGTCACCATGCATCACCATCGTCGGCACGGTGAACTTCTTCAGGTCCTCGGTGAAATCCGTCTGCGAAAACGCCACGATTCCGTCGTAGTGCGCCTTCGCTCCACCCATCATTCCCTGCCGCCACCAACTCTGAATGTTGGATTGCGATACTTTCGCGCCGGGCCGGTTGTAACCGTAAAACGGTCCGGTCGGCAAATCCATATAAAACTGCGAACGGTTGGCGGCAAGCTGTTTTTGCAAATCGTCGAACACTTCTTTCGGCAAACCACCGGGATTTGCCGCAGTCTTCACCATCAGCGGCGGTACCGAGCTGATTAACACAGCTTTCGCCACTCGGCTTTCACCATGCCGCCCGATGTAGTGCGCCACTTCTCCTCCGCCTGTCGAGTGCCCGATATGCACCGCGTCCTTCAAATCGAGATGCGCCGTCAGCTCCGCCAGATCATCCGCATAGTGATCCATGTCGTGCCCATCAGCCGTTTGCGTCGAGCGCCCGTGCCCTCGTCGGTCATGCGCAATCACGCGATATCCGTGATTGAGAAAAAACATCATCTGATTGTCCCAATCATCCGCAGAAAGCGGCCAGCCGTGCGAGAAAACAATCGGCTGCCCTTTGCCCCAATCCTTGTAATAAATCTCCGTTCCGTCCTTCACCGTAATCTTGCCCATATCGCATTCTCCTTCCATTCGCAGTAACGCTGGCGGGCTGCCCGAGTGTATCGCAATTACATCCGGTGGTCCGGCCCCAATATGCGCTTAATAAGTCGCCAGGTCTTGAGCAGCAGATCGACCGGAACAAACGGCGGATGCATCTATTTTCAGGCTGTTTTAGGAGTTGCTGATAGCTCACGGCGTCAGAAGCGAAGAGCTAAGTGGAAAATTCCGTAGCTGCAGTGAGGCCTTCCTCGATCGATCAATGAACGGTGATCGTAACCGTTGCCTTCGACTGCCCAAACGCATTCGTGGCGTATAGCGTGTACTTCGTCGTCGTTGACGGTGTAACCGCCACCGAATTTCCCCGCACCGCACCAACTTCCGGCGAAACAATCACCACCGACGCGCCGGTAACCTGCCAAGACAGCGTCACCGAACTGCCGGACACAACGCTCATGCTGTTCGCAGTAAATTGCGAAATCGCCGGAGCAACTCCTGTCGGCATATTCGCCGCGGTATAAACCAGCGGCATCTGCACCACTTCAAAGTCCGAAGCCTTCACGCTTGCCAAATCATGTAGATCGTCGTTGTCCCAGCGCTCGTCCGGAGCGCCAGAGATATACATCGACGATCCGTTGTCCGCCATGATCAACCCGTATTTCTTCATCGCATTCAGGATCACCTGGTTCGCAGCCGAAAATCCCGAAACATTAAAGCTGCTCTTCAGCCGCAGCTTCATCCCCATCGGCGCAGCATTCGCATTCGACGTTGTGGAAGCAAAGTGTGAAGCCGGCGGTACAATCGCCGCCCGCGAATTCTGCAGCGTAAACCGAATCGCGTGGTTGATCGCGCCGGACGCCACTTCGTCGTAGCGAATCAACCCCGGAAAAATCGGCAGTCCTGCGGCGTCCGCGCTCGTCCAACCATACGGCCGCTGCGAATTCACCAGCAAATCCCAGATCGCGCCCGAGCCCGCCGTCCAGGTCCCAGATTGCGTCGTCGCCCCGTAAAGCTCGTACAGAAAACAGTTCGTCCGGTCCAGTACCAGCACGTGCCGGTCGCCATTCCCCGGATTCGGATAACCTTCTACCGGCGCGGAAAGTGGTATCGGCATCGGTCCGGCGTCGCTCTCATCGCCGTAGGCGTTGTACGTCACCACCACCGGAGCCTGCGAGCTGTCCACTACCGTGTACGGAATTCCGATGTAGGAATTCTGATATTGCCCTGCTCCAAAGTCTGCATGTAGTCCAATCGTCCCGCCGATGTAGTTAATCGTCGCCAGAGAGTTTGTATCTACCGGCGCCGTGGAAATATCCGTGTTCCAAAGGCTGTTGCTCGGGAATGGCAGGAATCCATTCAGTGCCGAACCTTGCCCCAGCGCCATCTGTCCGCAACTTGACGACTGCGGCGGTTGCGATCCATTAACCTGCAAGCTAAGAGCAGACGATTTGCTGCTTCCTGGATCTGGATTCTGCACGACTACCGAAAACGTTCCCGCCGATTCCGCGTTCCCTGCCGCGGTAAGTTGTGTCGCCGAGACAAGTGTCGTCGTAATCGCCGAACCGTTCACCAGCACCTTCGCGCCTGAAACGAATTTGCTTCCGGTCATCGTCAACTTGTATACGCCGGTATTCACCGATGACGGGGAAATGCTGTTCAGCACCGGAGTCGGGTTAAACACCGTAATACTTCCGGAAGATTTGACGGAGGAATCCGCAGCGCTGGTTGCGGTCACATTCAATGGATTTGCCGACGGCAGCGTTGCCGGCGCGGTGTACACGCCGGACGCGCTGATTAGCCCGAGCGCGGCGGAGCCGCCAGCCGTCCCGTTCACTGACCACAAAACCGCGGTGTTCGAGTTTCCCGTCACCGTAGCCGTAAATGTCTGTGATTCTCCCACCCGCAAAATTGCCGCGGTTGGGCTTACCGAAACGGTCACCGAGGAATTTTGTGGAGGTGAGGCAGGCTTTGAAGGAGCAGTGGTTTTCCCCGATGCACAGCCGCCGGCTAGGAAAGGAAGCATCACCGCGTTCAGTACGATGACGCCTGCGCCTTTAGTTCCACGCGCGCGGTACAACCGACTCCACAACCGAGCCCGCCACATACTTCATAGTCTGATGAAGCCGCCAGTACCGGCCAACTGTACGTAAGGACAGAAAAGGTCGGATGCATCGATGATGACGGTAGCACAGCGGTCTGAAGTCCTATGGCCATCCGTAATATTTGAAGCAATGTTGACGAAAAGGGTTGGGACTACGAGCCCCACTCTGATCGCGGTCGTTTGGACGCTACGGCCCTCCGATTGACAGCAGAAAATCGAAGCTTGCTTGTCTACAGGGATGCCTTCGTTTTTTACCAAGCGGCCGTTACTTCCTTGAACTCTCTTGAAACCCGGACTCAGACCATCGCATCTCGAGGCATCCATCGCTAATCCACCCGCAATACTACTTTTCCAAACTGTTCCCCCGCGGCCAGATATTCATGCGCCAACCGGCATTCTTTTAAAGGAAACGTCCGATCCACCACCGGCCTCAATCTGCCGTCTGCCACCAGCTTTAACACCGTGGCAAATTCCGCCTTCGTCCCCATGTACGAACCTAGAATCGAAAGCTGCCGCGTAAACAAAAATCGCAAATCAATTTTCGCGTCGAATCCGGTCGTCGCGCCGCACGTCACCAACCGCCCGCCGCGCGCGAGACTCGCCACGCTGTCGTCCCACGTCGCCGTCCCCACGTGTTCGAACACCACGTCCACTCCGCGCTTCCCCGTCAACTTCCGGACCTCGTCTTTGATCTTGTGCGTCTTGTGATTGATGACTTCGTCCGCGCCCAGTTCCTTCGCCTTCTCTAGCTTTGCTTCGCTGCCGCCAGTCGCAATCACCTGGCAACCATACATTTTCGCGATCTGAATCGCCGCTGAGCCTACTCCGCTTCCCGCACCGAGAATCAACACCTCCTCGGCTGCCTGCAACTTCGCCCTTCCAATCAGCATGTGCCATGCCGTCTGAAATACCAGCGGCACCGCCGCAGCTTGTTCGAACGGCAGATTCTCCGGATACGGAAAACAGTTTACTTCCGGGCACCGCACAAATTCCGCGCAGCCGCCATCAATCATGTAGCCCAGATTCGTAAATTGCGGACAGAAGTTGTCGTTCCCCGCCAGACACGCCGCACACTTCCCACAGCTCACTCCCGGCGCCAGCAGCACTCGCTGCCCAACCTTCACGTTCGAAACACCCGGACCGATTTTCTCCACCACTCCCGCCACGTCGCTCCCCGGAATATGCGGCAGCGGAAACGGCACTCCCGGAATTCCCCCGCGCACCCACAAATCCAGATGATTCAGCGCGCACGCATGGACACGAACCAGCACTTCGCCCGCTCGCATCTCCGGCTCCGCCACCTGCGTGTACCTCAATACGTCTGGTCCGCCGTGCTTCTCAAAAATGATCGCTTTCATCGCCATGCCTCTCCCACGCCGAAAACACCCTACTCCGCACACCCAACATTCGCAATCGCGATTGCCTCCGCTTCAAGCTTGGAAAAAATACTGCCTTGCACCCATCCATAAGCCATCGTCGAACATAATAGGCATATAGTTGGTAGACGAAGTGCGTCCTTGCAGTCAGCTGGGCACGGATCGGCCACTACAAAATCGCGCCTCGGCAAACCCTTTATCATCTGCAGTTACGCAAAAACAAAAAGAGGGATAGGTTTTCGTGGCACTGGCTTTGGCCTCTCCTCTGACTTCTGAAAACCGTAGCGCAAATGTTGAGCAAGGCCGCTCGTAAGTCCCCTACTTACGAGGTGGCTCGGAACCATTCCGAATCGGTACTGAACACTCACATCACTCGCGTTGACAGGAGCCGACGCCCGCCTTACGCTGAAGCCAGCCAACCCATGGACATCTTCGAAGAAATCGTCCGCATGCGCAAAGCCGGCCTCCGCGGCGCGCTGGCGACTATCGTTCACACCAACGGCTCCATTCCCAGCTTTGAAAGCTCCCGCATGCTCGTGCGCGAAGACGGCTCCATCGCCGGAACCATCGGGGGTGGCTGTGTCGAGGCCGACGTCTGGGCCGCCGCCAAAGACGTCATGTCGAAAGAAACTCCCCGCAAAATGACTTTTCAGTTGAACAACGAAGCCAGCTACGACAATGGCCTGATCTGCGGCGGCACATTGGAAGTTTTCCTCGAGCCAATACTTCCCCAGCCGGTCGCTTACATTTTTGGCGGCGGCCACATCTCCACCGCCCTCGCCAAGTCCGCCAGCGCCGCCGGCTTCGCCATCGTCGTCATCGACGACCGCGAACAGTTCGCCAACAAAGATCGCTTCCCGATGGCGCAAGAACTCTTCACCAGCTACGAACAAGCCTTCGAGCAGGTTCAGCCGAACGTTTCGTCGTACCTCATTATCGTGACTCGCGGCCACCGCGATGACATGCGCGTCCTGGCCTGGGGCGTCCGCACCTCCGCAAAATACATCGGCATGATCGGCAGCCGCCGCAAAGTTCTCTCCGTGTACCGGGCTCTTGAAAAAGAAGGCTATTCGCCTGAAGAGTTCTCCCGCGTGTTTGCTCCGATGGGTCTCGAAATTGGCGCGTTATCGCCCGAAGAAATCGCCATGAGCATCACCGCCGAATTGATCGCGGTGCGCCGCAATGCGCAGTCCGCGCAGCACAAAAAATTGCAGCGGGAAATCCACGAGGCCGTCGCCTCTGTTTCTCGCGGATCGCGCTGAACAAAATTCTATGCTGGCCGCCGTAATCCTTTCAGGCGGCGCATCGCGCCGCATGGGCTCCCCCAAAGCTCTGGTGCCATATCAGGGCCGGCCGTTCCTCGAACATTTGCTCACTGTCACCACTCATCCCGCCATCGGAGTCCGCCGCGTGGTGCTCGGACCCGACGCCGAAGAAATTACCAGCAGTGTCGCTCTCGCACCAGATGAAATCGTCATCAACCAGAATTGGGAAGAAGGCCAGCTTAGTTCCATTCACGCAGCGCTCAAGACCTTGCCGTCCGGCACCGAAGGCATGCTGCTCTGGCCGGTGGACCATCCCCTGGTCAGCGCCGTGCTTGTCGCCAGCCTCCTCGACGCGTTTCTCGCGACCCGAGCGCCGGTGGTGGTGCCCCTGTTCGAGGGACGCCGGGGCCACCCCGTCATCTTTTCTGCGAAAGTGTACGACGAACTTTTGCACGCGCCGATGGACAAAGGCGCGCGCGCCGTCGTGTGGGCACACAAATCTGAAGTTCACGACGTGCCCACCACCGAGGAAGGCTGCGTCCTGAATCTGAACGACCCGAACGCGCTCTCAAAACTTAAATGAGTTCAGTGACATTTCTAAATCAAATTGAAAAGGACATTTTGAGGGCACCCAACGAAGAACTTCCCGCGGAGCGCGCAAAGTTTCACTGATTTCTAAAAGCGCTCACGACGATTTCAATTTTGCAAACAACGCTTGTGCGGCGTCGGCGGCGAGATGCGCTCCGTGGAAAGTTTCCGCCGGCAATTCGCCGAAAGCGGACGCAACAACCTTCGCGTCGATTTTTTGCAAGTCTCGCGTTTGACTTCCAATCAGCAACTCTGTCAGCCGCGATGCGCATGCAATTGAGGTCGTGCAGCCCTTGCAAAGAAATTTCGCTTCGACAATCTTTCCGTCATCCAGGCGGACACCGATTCGCAGCACGTCGCCGCAAACCGGATTGCTCACTTCCACGGTAGCCGCGGCCTCCGGCAACTCCCCGGCATTCCGCGGACTCTGAAAATGATCCAGCAGTTCTTTCGAAAACATTATTCGAGTATGAGTCGCGTCGCTGGAAGTCGCAAATCAGAACGACCCTGGCCGCGCAACTCAGCAAGACGACTTAGCGTTTCGCTGGTAAGTATTTTTTTTCGATCGAAGCAACGATCACGTAATTCGGATCGACCATCTCCGTCAGATGCAGCTTGCCGACTTTCGAGAACAGTTCGTAGGCATCGAGGTCGGAGAGGCCGTAGTCGGCGTGAATCCAGTGCACCAGTTCGGTTACTGCGATGCGCACTGCGTCATCTACGGGGCGGTAGCTCCCGGTGGTCATGATTTCTTTTTCATTTTCCAGCCGCGGCCATGCAATTGTTTTCTTTTTCAGAAGATCCAATTTCAGCCGCGCGCGCATCGGCACTTCCACTGCGCTTCCCGCCACTTCGCCATCGCCCATCGCGCCGTGACCATCGCCAAAATAAAAAAGTGCGCCTGCAACGTTCACAGGTAAATACAATGTGTTTCCTTTGCTCACTTCCGGCGCGTCCATATTTCCCCCGAATTCGGCAGGAACAATGGAACTACGCGCCTCGCCGTTTGCGGGCGCCACACCGATACAGCCGAGAAAAGGATGGAGCGGAAAACTTACTTTGAAATCGGAATCGAGCGCCTGAAACGTCGCCGTATTTTTCTCGGCATCGACCGGATAGAACCACATTTTTTCTTCGAGCGGTTTGGTCTCGATCATCGGCGTGTAGTGCGTAGCGTTCGCCGCGCCAAATCCTGGCGCGAAGGTGCCAACTCCCTGCTTGCCGTCGATCTGCAAATCCAGAATGTGCACGACCAGCGTGTCGCCCGGCTCGGCGCCTTCGATGTAGAACGGGCCGGTTAGCGGATTGTCGCCCTTCACCAACGAAAAAGGGTCGCCCGGTTTTTGCAATGCATTGCCGAAACAATCCAGCGAATTGGCTTCCAGAATGTTTCCGGGCTTCACGTTGGCAACCGGCGGGGCCACACCGTAGACGTATTTCACGTTGTCGATGGTGGCTTTGTACCGCACCACATCTTCTTTTCCGGTCGTATTATTTTGCGCGCAGATGGTTGTCGCGCAAATCAGCAGGAGTGCAAACAGGCGCAGGATCATTTGATTCCTCTCAAACCGTAGATTTCCGTTTGAGAGTCGAACACACACGCGCACCGCAGTCAACCCGGGCAACTACACATTCACGGGACTACGGAGTGTCGCACTTCGCCGCGGTGATATGCGTGGCGGAAGCGGCAACTTCCGGCGCGGGAGGCACACGCAAACGCGCTTCGCGCACAAACTTCGTAAAGCGCAGCGCCAGCTCATGAATTCGTTTCGCCTGGCGCTTTTCAATCGATTCGGTGGGAATCAATTGCGTACCAACACCGATCGCAGTCGCCCCCGCAAGAATAAATGCTTCCGCGTTTTGCTGATTCACTCCGCCCGCTGCAATCAAGGGGACGTGCGGCAACGATCGATTTAACGCGCGAACGTAGGCATCTCCGCCAACCTGCACCGCGGGAAATACTTTCACCAGGTCCGCACCGGCGCGCCACGCGGTAATCACTTCCGTTGGAGTCAAAGCACCTGGCAGCACCGCCACATCCTGCTTGGCCGCAAACGAAATAATTTCGCCGTCGAATCCCGGCGCGGTCAAAAAGTGTGCTCCCGCATCGACACATTTTTTCGCCGTGTCAAGATCCAGAACGGTCCCCGCGCCGACAATCATCTTGGTGTGGTGTTTCACGAGGTGCGCAATCACTTCCATCGCGCCAGGAACAGTCATGGTGATTTCGACGATCGGAATTCCGCCGCCAGCGACTGCTTCGGAAGCAAAGTGGGCATCGTCCGCGGACGATACACGAATCGCGGGGATGACTCCGACATCGTGAATTGCAGCGCACACATTTTTGCGATTCATCAATCCGCCTTGGTCTCACGCTCGCCTGCATGCTGGCAAGCGTAATTACATCTCTTCGCCGTCGGTTTCCGGCAGCAAGTCGCCTTCGCGCGCCACCCAAACATATAGAGTCGGCAGCAGGAATACGCTCAAGAGCAAAGCGCCAACCAGTCCGCCGACAATCACGATCGCAAACGGTCGCTGGGAATCCGATCCGATACCGTGCGAAATTGCCGCGGGCAAC
Source organism: uncultured Acidobacteriota bacterium (assembly GCA_963781385.1). Taxonomy (GTDB): domain Bacteria; phylum Acidobacteriota; class Terriglobia; order Acidiferrales; family UBA7541; genus Acidiferrum. Next base: position 1,659,196 of record CAWAFN010000003.1, read on the forward strand.
AAACCGATGGTTGCCACCAGCATGGTCATCATAATCGGCCGCAAGCGCAATACGGCACCCTCGATCGCCGCCTCCTCAATCGAATAGCCTCGCGCACGCAACTGATTGATGTACTCGAGCATGATAACGCCGGTCTGGACGGAAACGCCGAACAGCGCGAGAAATCCAACTCCGGACGAGACGCTGAAATTTGTTCCTGTTGAGAGGAGTGCGGTCATTCCCCCGACGGGCGCAAGCGCCACGCTGGACAAGATCAGCAACGCCCATTTGAAGGATTTGAACATGGTGTATAGGATCATGAAAATGAGCAGCAAGGTGATGGGCAACACGGTTAGCAAGCGGCGTTGCGATCGTTTTTGGCTTTCGTACTCTCCCGCCCAGTCAATCGTATAGCCCTGCGGCAATTTTACGTTCGCGGTCACTTTTTTGATGGCTTCTTCGACAGTGCTTCCCAAATCGCGGCCACGAACGCTGTATTTGATAGCAACATAGCGCGAGTTCGCTTCGCGATAGATTTGCGAGGCGCCGTCCACGGTGCTGACTTTGGTCAATTGGGCGAGGGAAACGCGTTCGCCGGACGGTGCAAGCAAACGGATTCGTTCGATGGCTTCCCTGGTATCACGAAATTCCGATTGGTAGCGGAGCACCAAATCGTAGCGCTGTTCGCCGACCAGCACCTGCGTGAGCGCATTTCCGCCAACGGCGGTCTGAATCGCATCCTGTAGGTCCGAAACATTCAGTCCGTAGCGCGCAGCTTGCTCGCGGTCCACTTCGAAATTCAGGTTGGGCTGGCCAATGACGCGGAAGACGCCAAGATCTTCGACGCCACGCACGTTTTTCATCACTGCGAGGATTTCGTCCGCCTTCCCTTCCAGCGTTCGCAAATCGTCGCCGTACAATTTCACTGCGAGCGCGCCTTTGACTCCGCTGACCGCTTCTTCCAGGTTGTCAGAAATGGGCTGGGAGAAATTCCAGAGGACGCCAGGAATCCTGTCCAACTCGCGATTCATCGCCGCGATCAACCGTTCCTTGTCTTCGTGAAATACCGGCCGCCATTTTTCCTTGGGCAGCAAGTCCACGTAATACTCGGTGTCGAAAAATCCGGTGGTGTCGGTGCCATCGTCTGGCCGGCCGATCTGCGTAACGACTTGCGGCACTTCCGGGAACGATGCGAGCACCTGACGAGCCCGCTCGGCGACGCGAGAACTCTCGGTAGGACCGGTGCTGGGAGCCAACGTGCCGCGAACCCAAATCGCGCCTTCATCGAGGTGCGGCAAGAACTCCGAGCCAATCACCCCACTGAAGGCGAGAAAAAGTGTGAACGCGAAAACCGCCACAGCGGCGGCAAACGTTATTTTTTGCCTGCGAATGGCCCAGGTCACTCCGGCGCGATACTTCTGAGCGAGGAAGGTCATGGCCGGGTTCTGCCAGCTTTTTTGTCCTTTGCGAAACAGAAAGCTTGCGAGCGCCGGGGCGACGAACATTGAGAACAGGAGCGCGCCCAGCAACGCGAACACCACCGTCCAGGCCATGGGCTTGAACAACTTTCCTTCCACTCTTTGCAGGGTAAAAATCGGGAGGTACGCGGTGATGATAATCGCGATCGCGTAGAAGACCGGACGCTGCACTTCGCGGGCGGCGACGCGCACCTGCTCTAGGATCGTAGTTTGATCTCTTTCGTGGCGATTCACGTGGCGGACGATGTTTTCCACCATGACCACGGCGCCGTCCACCACCATTCCGAAATCGAGCGCGCCCAATGAGAGGAGATTGGCGGAAATGTGGCGCAAGTCAAGGCAGATGGAAGCGAACAGCAATGAAAACGGAATGGTCAGCGCGACGATGAATGCTCCGCGCGCATTTCCCAGAAATACAAAAAGAATGATCACGACGAGAATCATTCCTTCCGCCAGATTGTGCAGCACCGTGTGCGTGGTGTAATGGACGAGGTCGTCGCGATCCAGATACGGAACGATTTTCACGCCCTTCGGCAGGATTTGCGTGTTGAGGCGATCGACCATGGCGTGGATGGCGTCGAGCGTCGCGGCGGTGTCCGCGCCCTTGCGGAGAAATACGATTCCTTCGACCATGTCATCGTCGTCGGCGACGACTCCATCCAATCGATGAACTGCTTTTCCAATTTGCCCGAGCCGGATTTTCGGACCTTGCCCAACCGTCGCAACATCCTTTACGCGAACGGGAGCGCCACTCTGCGTTTTCAGAACGGTCTTTTCGATATCTTCTACGGAGCGGACCAGTCCGACGGCGCGAACGTTGATCTGCTGCGAGCCTTGTTCGATGAAACTGCCGCCGGCGTTAGCGTTGGCATTTGCGATTTGTTGTTCGACCTGGGCAAGGCTGAGTCCATAGGCAATCAGCTTGTCGGGATCGAGTTTGACTTGATACTCGCGGGTTATTCCCCCAAAGGACGAGTCGTCCACCACATCCGGCACCGACTTCATATATTTGCTGATGACCCAGTCCTGCAGCGACTTTAGTTCCATGGTGTCATAGGCGGGATTGGTGCTGCGAATGGTGTACCAATAAATCGAGCCGATGGGACTGAAGTCGGGCCCGACTTGAGCAGTTACGTTGGCGGGCAAAGTAACCTGCGCCAGGCGTTCGATAACTTTTTGCCGATCTACGTCGTTGACGGAATCGTCATCGAAAATCAGGTTTACGACCGACAAGCCGGCAAGCGATGACGAACGCACATGCTGCAGGTGCGGAATCCCGTTCATCTGAATTTCCACGGGAATGGTGATCTGCTGTTCGACTTCTTCTGCGGCGCGTCCGGGCCACTGCGTGATTACCTGTACCCAAGTGTTGGCAACGTCGGGATAAGCTTCGACCGGGAGTTGCTGGAACGCGATGACGCCCCACAAAAACAGAAGCGCCGCCACGCTCAGCACGATGAAGCGATTATCGAGCGCGCGCTCGATCAGCAGGCGGATCATTACTGCTCCGCCATGTTCTGGAACTCGAGCGCATTGGCGACAACCTTTTGCCCAGCGTTGAGGCCGCCTGCAACTTCTTGCATGCCGCCAGCGAGCATTTCGCCGCTGGTGACCTCCACGCGGCGAAATGTTTTGGCGCCTGCGGGAAGGTAAACCCAATCCCGGTCGTGCAAATGCAGAACTGCTGTGGCAGGGACGCTGGTGCGCGCTTCTTCAGTCTTCCCGCGAAACACCGCACTGACGAACATTCCAGGCCGCATCAAGCCGCCGTTCTTGACTTCCACGCGCACTTTGGCGGAGCGCAAATTCGGGTCGAGCACCGCCCCAATATTTCCGACGACTCCGGTGAACACTTTTTCGGGGTATGCGTTAAGCCGAATCTCCGCTTTTTCACCCAGGCGCACATTGCTCAAATCGTTTTCAAACACGTCGCACAAAATCCAAACGGAGCTTAAATCCGAAATGGTGAAAGGATTTGGCGAGCCCAGTCCCGCAACGCCAGCGGCGTTGGTCACCTGCTGATCGGTAATCACTCCGGAAATCGGCGCGCGAATTTCAACAATCGGAGACGGGTGATCGACGCTGCCGCCCAGCACGCGCACTTTTTCGGCGGTATTTTCAACGTCAACTTTGGCTTTTTCCTCGGCGTCGTCGGCCACTTGCACATCTTTGAGCGCAAATGCTCCGTTATCGTAGAGCTGCTTGGCGCGTTCGGCTTGTGTGCGCGCCAGCTGCTCATCCGCCACCGCTTTCCGGTAATCGGAAAATGCGCCCGACAAGTCCGCGCTTTGCACGCGCAGGAGCACCTGACCTTTTTTTACGGAATCGCCGAGCCGAGCCTCTACTCCCACCACGCGGCCAATCGCCAGCGAGACGACGGGAACGCTGCGGGAAATATCCGGCGCAACGGTTCCGGTCACTTTCAGAAGTCGGGCCGCCAGGTGCTGCTCGACGGTAGCCAGCGGAAATTGTTCCGGCCTTGCGACTTCGAAAACATCGCGGTCGGTAACGTTTTCGATTTTTGCGGGGGGAGGAGCTTCAGCTTTTGGATCGCTCTTGTCGCCGCCGCAGCCGGCAGCGTTGGCGCAAATCGCGGCGTAAGCAAGCGCCGCGATCACTCTTGTCGCGTTCATGAAGGACCTCTCGCTCCAGGCGATATCCCGTGTTGCTGGCAACACAAATAAAACGCGCAAAGACACCCACGCGCGCGTTCACGGCAGCGTATCCGTCTCTTGAGAAACGCTACGCTGCCGGCACGCAAGGTTTCCGCCGAATCCCTCCACATGCCTGCCGATTGGACTATTGGACCTGAACAATATCAACGGCTTGTAACAGTGCCAGTCTTATACTATACTGAGTATAGTATGTCAACGGAGGGCTCTTGGCCCACACCTCGCAAGAACGGCGCAAACTGCTAGCCCGCGTGAACCGCATCGAAGGCCAGGTAAAAAGCATTCGCACGGCTCTTGAGCAGGACCGCGAATGCGCTACCGTACTGCAGCAGATTGCCGCGTGCCGCGGCGCCATCAATAGCCTGCTGGTGGAAATCATTGACGGAGAAATCCGCTATCACGTGCTGAGCAAAACCGCGAAAGTGGATTCGCGGGAAGCGCGCGCGGCGGAAGACCTGGTGGAAATTCTGCATCGCTACATCAAGTGACGGCGCGTCAGGCCGTAGGTCACTTCGCATCGCAGTTCGCTCCGCTCATTCTCATCATCCGCAATTGTCGTTGTCCTGCCGTGCTCCCGAAACGCCCTTGCGTTTGCTATTCTGCTGGCACATGGCTCTTCGCAAGAACCGACGTACTGCTTCGGCGCTCCGGATCGTTTCGCTCGCGCCGTCTTGCACCTCAATCCTTCACGCGATTGGCGCAACGCGATTTCTTGTTTCGGTGACGCCGTGGTGCACGGACATAGCTCCCGTAGGTCATCTGCCTGCGATTGGCGATTGCTGGCGGCTTAAGTCGATCGAACAAATCACACGGCTGCGCCCAACGCTGATCGTCGGCTCGGTTCCCTTTCACCCGGACACCGTGGCAAAAATTCTGACAGTCCCGGCCCAGTTTCTTGCGCTCAACCCGCGTTCGCTGGCTGACGTCGAAGCGGACATCATGACGCTAGGACGAATTGCCAATCGAACTTCCGCGGGGACCGCGCTAGTGGCAGAAATGCGTCGCGAACTCGAAGCAACTAGAAATGCTTCGCTAAGATTTAAACGCAAACCGCGCATTTACTCCGAAGCCTGGCCGAACCCGAGAATCAGTTCCCCGCCCTGGGTGGCGGAGCTAATTGAGTTGTGCGGCGCAAAAATGGTGTGCCTGCCGGGGGCGAAGGTGTCCGACGAATCCGTCGCGGCTGCGCGGCCCGACATCATTCTTCTGGCGTGGGCTGCTACGGGAGAGCGCGCCAATCCCCAAAAAACGATGGCGAACCCGCACTGGAAAACCGTTCCGGCCATACGCAACAAACAAGTCTTCGTGGTGCGCGACGAACGATTGAACACCCCCGCGGTACCTCTGGTTGAAGGGGCGCGAGACATCTCGCGTATTCTGAAAGCTTACGCAAACGCGAAAGACTTGTGATGCACGTCCAGGTCGTCACCGCCATTATTGAACGCGAAGATCGCCGCATCCTGATCGGCCAACGCCGAAAGGGGGATTCGTCTCCGCTAAAATGGGAATTTCCGGGCGGCAAGGTGAAAACCGGCGAATCCGATGAACAGGCGCTGGCTCGCGAAATCCGCGAAGAGCTGGGCGTCACGCTAGTTCGCTGCGTTCCGGTTTCGCGTGTGGAACAGGAGTACGGTCCGGGCGATTCGTTTTCAGTCACATTTTTTGCCGCGTCGATTCTGGAGAGCGAGTTGCATCCGGGGCCGTTCGAACAAGTGCAGTGGGTATTGCCGCGCGAACTCGGCGACTACGATTTTTTGTCGGCGAACCGGCGACTGGTTGCGGAGTTGGCCACCGGGCGGATCAAACCAGCCGAAATCCTCGCGGCGCACGATTCCGCATCTCCTCCTGAGAGCCATTAGCGCTCTCGAAACGCTCCGGCTATCGGCTATTGCGGGTTTTCGCGCCACATACTATTTTGTTTACGCGGGCGACTGCCGCGCAGCGCTGCTTGAACACCGCGCCTGCGCGTACTTTGCAGCCCGAAAAGCGAACTCTGACGCGTGCTTTTGCGCCCTCTCTCGAATGCTCAACGGTAAACGCATCCTCGTGGTCATGCCGGCCTATAATGCCGCCAAGACGCTCGAGCAAACCTATCGCGAAGTTCCCAAGGACTTCGTGGACGAGATTATTTTGGTGGATGACGGCAGCCGCGACGAGACCGCGAAAGTAGCGGCGGAACTCGGACTGACGACATTCGTTCACCGGCAAAACCTGGGTTACGGCCGCAATCAAAAAACTTGCTACCGCGAAGCGCTGCGCCGTGGGGCGGATATCGTTATCATGCTGCATCCGGATTATCAGTATTCGCCGAACTTGATTGTGTCGCTGGCCGGGATGATCGCATTTGGTGAGTACGACGTGGCCTTGGGCTCGCGCATTCTTGGCGTTGGCGCGTTGAAGGGCGGCATGCCGATCTGGAAGTACATTGCCAATCGCTTTCTGACACTTTTTCAAAATTTTCTGATGAAGTACAAACTCTCGGAATATCACACCGGCTATCGCGCGTTCTCACGCACGGTGTTGGACGCGCTGCCGCTGGAAGCCAACACTGACGACTTCGCGTTCGATAATCAGATGCTCGCGCAGATTATTTTCTTCGGCTATCGGATGGGAGAAGTTTCCTGCCCAACGCGGTATTTTCCGGAAGCTTCGAGCATTAATTTTTCGCGCAGTGTGAAATACGGTCTCGAATGTCTCGTTACCGCAATGCAGTTTCGTTTGCAAAAATGGGGACTCGCCAATTTCAGCATTTTCAGCCCCGAAGGCCACAAACTTCTACCTGACTATTACGTGATGGTGAAAGAGTGAGCGTTCCTTCAGGCTCGATTTCCGAGCCTAAAGACGACTTCATTACTTCCTCCGCGCAGGCGATCCCTGCAAAAATACTTTTTTGCGCTTTTCTGGTTGTTCTGTGTGTCGCTGCCTACTGGCCGACATTTTCGAACGGGTTCGTCAACTACGACGATCCGCGGTACGTCACGCAGAACCCGCTGGTCGCGAAGGGACTAGCGCCGGCGAATGTTGGCCACGCGTTTCGTGCGACGACCGAAGCAAACTGGCATCCGCTCACGTGGATTTCGCATATGGCGGATGTGCAGGTCTTCGGGTTCCATGCTGCCGGTCATCACGCGATCAGCCTGGCGCTGCACTGTCTGAATGTGCTGCTGCTATTTATGCTACTTGATTCCGCCACTGGCTATCGTTGGCGATCTGCCGTGGTCGCGGCGCTGTTTGCTGTACAACCCCTCAACGTGGAATGCGTGGCATGGATTTCCGAGCGCAAATCTCTGCTCAGCACCACGTTTCTTTTTCTCGCGTTCTTTGCGTACGCCTGGTACGTGAAGAAGCCTGGGATCGGGCGCTACCTTTCTGTTGCGGCGCTGTTCGCATTGGGACTTGCATCGAAACCGATGGTGATTACGTTTCCGTTTTTGCTGTTGCTCGTCGATTACTGGCCGCTGCAGCGGCTTCCTGTTCCGCCGGTTCGCGAATCGGCACGATCTTTTTGGCGGGCATTTGGCCGATTGGTCCTCGAAAAATCCCCGTTGTTTCTGTTGGTCGTCGCGAGCGGTTGGATCACGATTTACGCACAAGGTGCGAGCGGCGCCGTGGCGACGTCCGCAGGTTTGCCGTTCTCCCAACGCATTCCCAATGCTGTTTATTCCTACTTCGCTTACATCGTGAAAGGATTGTGGCCGGTGCGGCTCGCAGTGTTCTATCCGCATCCAGAGGATTCTCTGGCGATCTGGAAGCCCGTCGTCGCTGCACTTTTTCTGATTGCCGTTGCGATTCTTGTTTTTCGCTTCCGGGAAAAGCGTTACCTGATCTCAGGTTGGCTGTGGTATCTGGGCACGCTGGTTCCCGTAATTGGCATCGTTCAAGTCGGGCGACAGGCACTCGCCGATCGTTACGCGTACCTGCCGTTCATTGGATTGTTCGTGATGGTCGTTTGGTGGCTGGCTGAATCTGCCGAAACAATTCCAGCTATCTCCAAAATGTTGGTCCCGATTGCTGCAATTTCCGTGCTGTGCTTCGCCGGGCTCACTTATTGGCAAACTACTTTCTGGCACGACAGCATTTCTCTGTTCTCGCGCGCGCTGGCCGTCACAAAAAATAACTATATGGCCGAGAACAATCTAGGCATGGCTTATTCTGAAATTGGGCAGTCGGAGTTGGCGTTTCGACATTTTCAGGAAGCGGTTCGCCTCCGCCCGAAATTTGCCGTAGCCCACTACAATCTTGGCTTGGGCTTTCGCGAACACAATGACCTGGCTGCCGCGCAACGTGAGTTCGAGCTGGCTATCCAATACGCTGGCGATCCAGTGGAAATCGCGCAGGCACATCACAACCTGGGCATCGCGCTATTCGAACAAAATCAACTGGAAGCTGCGCGGAAGGAACTGACAGCGGCGCTGGCGGTGGACACCGAGAAAGAAAATTCTTACCTGGCGCGCGGGATGGTTAGCTTTCGGTTGAACGAATATTCCGCCGCCCAGTCTGACTTCGAGAAAGCTGCGTCCATTCAACTTACGCCACAAGCCATTTTCTGGATTGGCCGGTGCCGCGAAGCGCTTGGCGATGTTCAGGGCGCAACCAGCGCCTACAAGGACACTCTACGACTCTCGCCGACATTCCGCGAAGCGCAACAGCGGCTTGACGGAATCGCCAGCGGCAAGAGCCTGGTGTTCACGCACTGAGGGTAAACATCTAACGAGTAACCGGGTTCGGTTTATCCGATGCGATACCCAGTTCTTCCATGGCCTTTTCCACGGCCTTTGCTTCGATCTTTCCATCCACACTCAATTCGTGCAACGTGGCCAACACAATGAACTTTGCGTCCACTTCAAAAAAATCGCGCAGCGATGTGCGGCCTTCGCTTCGGCCGAATCCATCTGTACCCAGCGCGGCCAGACGACGCGGCATCCATTTGCTGATCATGTTCGGCAGTGTCTTCAAATAGTCGGAAGCCGCCACCAACACGCCTTGCGAGTCGGCCAGGCATTGCGAAACGTAAGGCACGCGTGGCTTATCGCCCGGGTGCAAGCGGTTCACACGCTCCGCTTCAATTGCGTCCATGTAGAGTTCCTTATAGCTGGTCACGCTCCACACGTCGGCCGCGACGGAATATTTCTGCTCGAGAATTTCCTGCGCGCGCAACACTTCGTTCAGAATCGCGCCACTGCCGAACAACTGCGCCTTGAGCTTGGCTTTCTTGTTTGTGGCGCTGCGGTATTTGTACATGCCCTTCAAAATGCCTTCGCGCACACCTTCCGGCATCGGCGGCATCGCGTACTGCTCGTTCATCACCGTGATGTAGTAAAAAATGTTTTCGCCGTCTTTGTACATGCGGCGAATGCCGTCCTGAATGATGACGGCGATTTCGTAAGCGAACGCAGGGTCGTATGCCTTCAGGTTCGGAACCGGCAGCGCCAGAATGTGGCTGTTGCCGTCCTGGTGCTGCAACCCTTCGCCTGCCAGCGTTGTTCTCCCCGCGGTTCCCCCCAGCAGGAAACCACGAGTCCGCATATCTGCGGCTGCCCAGATAAAATCTCCGATGCGCTGGAATCCGAACATCGAGTAATAAATAAAGAACGGAATGGTGTTGATGCCGTGCGTGGCGTACGCGCTTCCTGCGGAAATGAAGGAAGCCATTGACCCGGCTTCGGTGATTCCCTCTTCCAGAATCTGGCCGTCTTTCTGCTCCTTGTAGAGCAGCAGCGTATTCATGTCCACCGGCTCGTACTTCTGCCCGCCGCTGGCGTAGATGCCAACAGTGCGGAACAACGATTCCATACCGAAGGTGCGCGCCTCGTCCGGGACGATCGGCACGATCAGCTTTCCAATTTCCCGATCTTTCAACATTTTACGTAGCATGCCCACGAACGCCATGGTCGTCGAGACTTCGCGGCCATCGCTGCCTTCCGAAAATTCTTTGAATAGTTCGTCGTGTGCCGCTTCGATCGGCTGCGAGCGCACGCTGCGCGTCGGCGTGTAGCCGCCCAGCGATTCCCGTTTGTTCCGCAAATATTGAATCTCGATGCTGTCTTCCGATGGCCTGTAGAACGGCAATGTCGCGCAGTCTTCGTCGTTCAAAGGGATTCCAAATCGCGAGCGGAATTCTTTCAACTCTTCTTCGTTCAACTTTTTCTGCTGGTGCGTGACGTTCTTGCCTTCGCCCGCTTCGCCCAGTCCATAACCCTTGATCGTACGCGCCAGGATGACGGTCGGTCCTCCCTTGTGCTCGGTCGCCGCTTTGTACGCCGCGTATACCTTGCGCGGATCGTGACCACCCAACCGCAGACGCCGCAGCGCTTCATCAGGCAACGGCTCGACAAGTCTCAATAGTCGTTCATCATTTCCAAAGAAATGCTGGCGCACATACGCGCCGGAGGAAACCACCAACTTCTGATACTCGCCGTCCACCAGCTCGCCCATGCGCTTGACCAGCAAGCCTTCGGTGTCGCGCTCGAGAATTGGATCCCACTCGCTGCCCCATAGGACTTTGATCACGTTCCAGCGCGCGCCGCGGAACGCCGACTCCAGCTCCTGAATAATCTGGCCGTTGCCACGTACCGGACCGTCGAGGCGCTGCAAATTGCAGTTGATGACAAAGATCAAGTTGTCAAGATTTTCGCGCGAGGCAAGCGTGATCGCGCCCAGCGATTCCGGCTCGTCCGTTTCGCCATCGCCCAAAAACGCCCAAACTTTCGCGTCGGTCGGCTGCTTGAGTCCGCGATTTTCCAGATAGCGGTTGAAGCGCGCCTGGTAAATCGCCATCAGCGGGCCGAGGCCCATGGAAACTGTCGGAAACTCCCAGAAGTCCGGCATCAGCCAGGGATGCGGATAGGATGAAAGTCCGCCGCCGGCCTTCAGTTCGCGCCGGAAATTTTCCAGCTGTTGAACGCTGATGCGCCCTTCCATAAACGCGCGCGCGTAGATTCCCGGTGCGGCGTGGCCCTGAAAATAAATCGTATCGCCTTCGAATTCGGGTGTACGCGCTCTGAAAAAGTGGTTGAAGCCGACTTCGTACAACGTTGCTGCCGAGGCGTAGGTCGAAATGTGGCCGCCGATTCCGTTTTCTTCGCGGTTCGCGCGCACCACCATCGCCAGCGCGTTCCACCGGATCAGCGATTTGATGCGACGCTCGAGTTCCTGATCGCCAGGAAAAAGCGGCTCCAGCCGCTGCGGAATGGTATTGGCGTAAGGCGTATTCGCCGTGAACGGCAAGTTAATTCCGCTGACTTTCGCGTGAGCGCGTAGCCGCTCTAAGATCTCTGTAGCCACTTCCGGTCCGCTCGACTCCAGCACTGAATCGAGCGATTCCAGCCACTCTTGAATCTCCACATCTTCGATGTGGTGCGGCTGAGCGTACGTCTCGTTATCCATGGTTCCCCTTATTCCTCGGCAATCGTGCTCGGCGAATTTCCTTTCGCCCGCTAAAATCGATCTCGCCATCCGCGGTTCTTATCGCGGCATAAGCTAAATAGAATACACTGCTGCGCGCTTTCTCGCACTTCTTGCGGATATTCAAGGCGGATTGTCGCGATGGGCAGACGAACATTTGCCGACGGCAAAATTGTCGCAAGGTCTCGGAAAGATTGTGCACTAAAGAAGTGCTTGATTCGTTCCCGTAAAAAAAACGACCTCAGAGACTTGATCTCCAAGGTCGTTGATGTTCTTTTTAAGTTGTGAGAATCGCGTTCTGCGCTTCTCTGAAGTTAGGCTTTCGTCATGCGCTTTCTGAAAACCGCAACGAACGCCATTCCCGCCAGAACCAAGGCGCTGCTTGCCGGCTCCGGAACGTTGTCCGCTTTCCCGTCCAGTGAGAACGCCAGATTGAACGTGCGGTGGGGTCGTTCCGCCGACGATGTCCGTTCCCGCTCGCGACCAGTCGGGATCCAGATTTTCGTCGCGAATCCAAGCCTGCAGATCCGGAGCAAAAGGTGTGGTTCCTGCTCCGCTGATCGGCCGCGATCCGGACAGCCAGTAGAAGCTCCCTCCATTTGTCAGGTCCACTTGGGCCACGAGGAAATAGTGATCAGCCGGCAAGTCGAACGGCTTGGTGAAAGTTACGTCGAACTGGACCTCTTGTCCGGTGACAGGGCCATTGCCGCCAGTGGTCTGGTTCGGCTTGGGATTAATTCCGCCAACTTGCACGCTATTGAGCGTCGTGAAAGATGAAGCTTGGGTCGCAGTGCTGAAGGTGAGGTCGCCGGGAGAGGAACTGGTGCGCGAAGCAAACGCCACGTCCGAAGGCGAATTCGCTCGAGTAACAACGTTGGGAGTCCGGTTCGTGTCGGAATCAAATGGAAATACGCGATAGATTTCAATCGTTACGCCCGCGATCGTTGGAACTCCGAATGTGCCGGCAGAAATCAGTCCGGTGAAGGAAGCCGAGTTGATGGTGGTCGGAGTTGTAAAAATAAAATCGTCGGCAGCTTCCACTTCTCCGCCGGGACTCATATCTGTCTGCGATGCCAGTCCGATCGAACTATTCGGCGTCAAATTGTTGTAGAGCTGGTCGGCTTTTGTGGACGTCGCAATGATTGATGCAAAGCACAAAAATGCAGCGAGTAATACGAACCTGGGTTTCATTGGTCTTCTCCGTACTTTGGCTAGCAGGGCGGAACTGCGATGAGCCAGATAGTGCCCGGAGTCTAGGCCGGAAAATGGCGTCAAGCAAGTTTAATTTTGTAAACAATTAGGCGGTTCGGCCGCCATCCACTACCAGCACCTGACCCGTCAGAAATTCCGCTGTGGCCAAGTACACCACCGCATCGGCAATGTCAGACGGCTTCCCGGTTCTACTGAGTGGCGCCAGCTTTACGAAGTCGCTTTCCCACTCCGGGGGATCGCCTGGCATCGTAATCGTTCCGGGCGCGATGGCATTCACTCTCACTTCCGGGGCCAGCGCCTTGGCCAAGCATTTGGTCAGCATCACGACGCCGGCTTTCGAAACTGAATGCGGCAAGAATCCCGGCCAGCCGATGAGCCCGCCAGTGTCCGCGAAATTTACAACTGCGCCTTTTGAACGCCGCAACATGGGAGCCGCCGCTTGCGAACAGAAAAACGGAGCTTTCACGTTGGTATCGAGCGAAGCGTCCCAGATTTCTTCCGTCGTCGAAATGACACTTCCCGGCAAGAAATTGGCTGCGCTGTTTACTAGCAAATCCAGCTTGCCTAATTCATTTCCTGCATCCAAAAACAGTTTGCGAATTTCGTTCACGTCCTGAAGATTAGCCTGTAAGGCAACCGCTTTCTGGCCCATCTCCTCAATCCGCCCCACCACGTCGGCAGCGTCTTTTGCTGAATTTCCGTAGTGCACAACGACATCGGCGCCTTCTTCCGCCAGCCGAAGTGCGATCGCGCGGCCAAGTCTCTTTCCTGCGCCGGTCACCAGTGCCACTTTTCCCAGGAATTTTCTTTCGTCACTCATGCGAGTTCAATTCTTCAGCGGAGCTGAATTCCTTAGATGCGCAAACTTAGCACATCCCCTGTTAAGATTTCTCTCGTTCCAGTTCGCAAACGACCGTTTCCGGAGCGCTCATGACTCTCGACCTTCTCGCCATTGCCGCACATCCTGACGATGTGGAACTCACTTGCGGCGGCACACTTCTCAAATCCCGGAAACAAGGCTACATGACCGGCATCCTTGACCTTACGGCAGGAGAAATGGGGACGCGCGGCACTCCTGAACTTCGCGCCAAAGAAGCCGCACGCGCCGCCAAAATCCTGAAAGTGGATTGGCGCGGAAATCTTGGCGTGCCCGACTCCGATGTCCAACCCTCGCGTCGACACAAACTCGCTCTGGCAAGAGTCATACGTCAGCTTCGCCCGCGTACGGTCATTATTCCTTACTGGGACGCGCGGCATCCGGATCACTACAACGCTTCAAGTCTTGCTTACGAAGGGTGCTTCCTGGCCGGGCTCAAAGCGCTTCCACTTGAGGGCGAGCCGTTTCGTCCGTTCAAAGTACTCTATTCCACGCTCTTCGCCGATGTTCGCCCGACCTTCATTGTGGACATCACGCCTTTTTTTGTGCAGCGCCGCAACGCGATTCTTTCCTACTCCTCGCAATTCCGCCCAACTGTCGCCGCCAAGAAGAGCAAAGTTTTCATTCCGCTGGACACGCTCGAAGACGACATGAACCTGCTGGCTCGTCATTTCGGCAACCAGATCGGCGTGAAGTACGGCGAGCCGTTCCTGCAAAAGGAGTTTATTCAAGTTGACGACGTACTAAGGCTTCCGGTCCGTTCGTTTTAGGAGCATAAAAGTCATAGCCAGCAATAAAAAAGGAGGCGTTTCGCCTCCGCTCAACAAAATCGAATCGACGTCGCCCTACTTCAGAATCGCTCGTGTTCCTGCGCGGGCGAAAATCCCTGCAAGGTTTGCCCGTCCGGCGTTCTTTCCACTTTTACCCTTACCAATGCTTCCGTTTCCGAACCGGATTTTCGCAAGGTGGCGACGGTGCTGAGCGCCTCCGAATACACCCTGGTCACCAGGTAGGTGTCATCCGTTCCGTCTTTCTTCCACAATTGCCCAATTTGTATTTTTGCAACGCTGGTAGCCATCTACTCGACTCTATGGTCCTCGCCCAGTCGTGTCAATTAGGCTTTCCCGACCTGTCACCCTCACCATCACGTCATCAATCGGTCTCATCGTTCGGTCTTCACGCCCGCCCCAAAACGAGCAAACGGCCGGACTGGTCATCCGGCCGTTTGCTCGTTTTTTGCTGCCTATTTCTCAGTTTCGCTACGTTAGTGCGGCTTTTCGTTGTTCGGTTTCGGCTGCTGTTTTGGCTGCGACTGCGGCTTTGGCTGGGATTGCGGCTTCGGCTGTTGTCGCTGTTCCATCTTCTGTTGTTGTTGAGTGTGTTTTTGTTCCATCTGCTGCGTCTGGCGCTGGTGTTGCTGCTCCATTTGCTGTTGCCGCTGTTTGTTCTGCTGGTCCAATTGTTGCTTGCGGGCGTCGTCCGCTTTCTGCTGTTGCAGTTTCTGCTGTTGCTTCTGTTGCTGCTGCAGATCCTTCTGGTGCTGCTGGTCCTGCTGCTGCTGGAGCTTCCGGTGATCCTGGTCTTGCTTCTGGTACAGCTTCTCCTGCTGCTGCTGGTATTTCTGATCCGTCTTCGGATTTCCCGTATTCGGACGGTCCGGCCGGTTCGTCGGCGGCAGCTCCTTCGGATGTACGTACGTGTTGTTATTGGCATTGCGCGCGGCGTTGTTTTCCGCGTTGGGCCGCACATTGTTGTGTTCGGCGTTGTTGTTATTCGGAGCTCCCACGTTTCCATTGCCATTGCCGCGGTTTGCCGGCGCGTTGTAATGTCCGCCCTGTTGTGCGGCAACGCCACCCTGGAAGTTGGCCGGACGCGCAGTGGCCGCGATCGGCGGCTTGCCATGGTTTTCCGATGCTCGTAGTTGACGGTCGTTGCGGGCCTGTTCGTCGTGCTGCCTCTGAGCGGCTACTTCACCTACGTGTCGCTCGCGCGCGGCTTCTTCTTCCTGCCGAGTTGCACGATAGTTGACGCCGCCGTTCCCGCCGTTATAGCTCACGCGCGTCACGTTGTAGTTGTTCACTACTTTCGTTTCATAAACGTTTCTGACTACGGTCACGTTCACGTTGTTCACCGCGCGGTTGTAATAGAAACGTCCGCCATCCCAACGTCCGCCGTCATAACCGCGGCCGCCGTATCCGTAGCCATAATTGATCCCGCCGTAGAATCCCACGCGCGGTCCCCAATAACCTTCATGAAAGACGAACGCGCTTCCGCCCCATCCCCAATAAGCCGGAGTCCAAAAAAATCCAACTTGCGGAGGTTGCACCCAGGTGCCGGGCACCCAGTAATAATCGTCGCCATCCCACGCCCAATATCCTGGTGTCCAGATGTACCCGTCGTCCGGGCAAATCGGCTGTTCGTACACCGGCAATTCCGGCGGCGCAAATCCCACCGAAATACCGATGCTCACTTGCGCGTTTGTCGCGCTGGATTTTGTCAAACCTGGAAGCGCCAGCGATACCAGCATCGCTACCGCAACCAACACTACTCCTACTCCACTCTTCCTCACTCGCTGCACCTTTGTGTTTGGCCCCATCTTTGTCAGTCGCATTGTGCTTCTTTCTGCCCGACTGTCTTTCCGTCCAGGTCTTGCTTCGACTTAGCCTGCTTTCTACTTCTTCCGTCGTAGAGGCTCGGTCTTCAACAGTGGCGGGCGGCTCACTTGGTTAAACACCTTCGGGGGATAAACGTTTCACCGTTCGTGCGCAACCGTACCAAACGTGCAACTCCCCAGCCCATACGGTTTCCTTTGTAATGGCCGATATGTTTTTGCGTACCCAATTTTTGCGCGGCTTGCGCAAAATTTGCTCGCGCTAATTTCGAAGCGAGCTTTGTTTCGCTTCTTGTGCTTCGTCTCCTTCGCAACTATGCTGCTGTTCTTGAATCACTGTTTCCGAAAGGCGCCACTCAATGCTTCGCTCGCTGTTGTTGGTGATACTGGCTTTTCCGTTTTCGGCGCTGCCTATTTCGCAGGATCCAGTCACTGTTGCTCCCGCTATGGTGAAAGTTGAATTTGAAAATGATCAGATCCGCGTCCTGCGAGTGCAGTACGGGCCGCATCAGAAGATGCCCCTGCACGGCCATCCCGGCCGTGTAGTCCTATTGCTAACAGATGCCAACCGTTCCTCAACTTCCGCCGACGGCACCACGAGAACGGCGGTAGGAAAGTCCGGCGAGATTGTCTGGCACGACCCGATGGTCCACCAAGTAGAAAATCTAGCCGACTCTCCGTATGAAACGATCGAGCTCGAAGTAAAGCCGGCGACGGTTCCGGCCATAGCCGTAGCTGCCGAAAAGCCCACCACCAAAGAACCGGTCCCGGTTCAGTTCGAACCGCATCACCATTTCGTTTTTCAAAATCAGTTCGTTCGCGTCCTCGATGTCACCATGTCGGCCGGCGAGCCGTCCCTGTTTCACACCCATTCGAATGACAACGTCAGCATCGATCTCAGTGGCGATAAATCGCAAGCGCAACCAATGGGCGGCGAATGGCAACCGGCAGGCGATGTCGTGCACGGACGCGCCGCATTCCACAAAGCCGTCGGACAGCCCTACACCCATCGCGTCCGTAGCGCCGGCAAGCTTCCCTACCACGTCATAGACATTGAAATTTTGCCGTAAGACTTCGGCGGCCGGGCCTTCCGAACGGACCCTTCTGCTCTTTGCACTGGCTCTGTTGGCGGGATTTTTCGCGCTTTGCACCGAACCCGGCGCTGTAGCGGCAACACCAGCTTCGCCTACCGTCGCAATGAGACTTGCGCACCAAAACAAACTTTCATCATTCGGCGCGATTTTATTTTTCCCTTTCTGAAGCTTCGCTACGGCTTTCCCTGCTGCTGCGCCTTCTGCTGTTTCTCCGCCTCGTCCACCGCTTTCTTAAACTCCGCCACTGCTGGCACGTCCGGCGACTTCAGCGCCTTCTTCGCTTGTAACCTCCAAAGTGGCGCTCGCTCTGTCGGATCGATCGTCCCCGACTTCCCCTCATACACGAGAAACGTATCTTCCGTGGGCCCCATCTCCATCTGTGGGTGCGGATTCGTGTCTTGCGGAGCCTGTTGCGTATCCCCCGGCGGCTGGCCACGTTTCCCGCCCAGCCGTATCCCGTTGTCCGTAGGCTGCACAATAACAGGACGGTCGTTGGTGTTCACTCCGCCCACCGTGGGCCGAACGATTTTTCCGTTTCCCGTTCGTATCACAATGATCAAGTCCGCGTTGCCCGGCTCCATGATTGGCTGAAATCGTCCCCACTTCATGAGCGCCTTCTCCACATCTTCCTGCGCTTTCTTGTTTGCTAGGGGATCATCGACGGGTGTTCCCGCATTCGGATCGATCAGCACGCACACCGTCCGGGCCTTCAATACCATCGTCGGCAACGTTTTTTTATCTTTAGCCAGCCCGAGCGAAGCAATCGCAAAAGCCACTCCAGTCACAATCCAAAACCTCACCAAGCCATGCCGTCGATTACGCATCGCAACCTCCGATTCACTGGCGCTAGACAATTGCAATATAAGTACCGCAGTGCCAAGCGGGATTCTATTCCTCGGCAGACAGCCTAGGAAGCGCAATTCCCCGCAGGACCCCTTGGCGTTGGGACAACTCATTCGAAGGCTTTTATCCACAGGCTTTTCCACTTACATGCTTTCCCTGATTGTTCCTTCGCCGCGCAGGGCCTATTCTCGCTTTAGATTGGGCCGAGAAACTAAACCTTCACGGATCAATTGAAAAGGGCACAAAGACCGCAAGGTCCATGTGCCCTTAATTTTTTGCGTATCTCAACTTTCCTACCGCTGCCGATTGCCACAGGTAACCTTAAGAAAAGCCACCGTGGCCCCCAGCTCAGGACCCCCAGCTCAGGAAAGGTAAAACTAGTCGGAGACCGCCTTTTTGACTTTAGCGTCTCGTTCAGCGTTTTCCGCCTCTGCTCTTTCCGCAGCACCCACCGGTTTTACGTCAACGACAACCTTGAGGATTTTGCCAGTGAAGGCGTTGTCGCCTTCTTTGTAATCGGTTGATACCGGGGTAGCCCCGTCAAGGCCCACATCCGCAGTTTCGTCGGCTGAGAAGATCATTCCTTGCGTACGTTCAATTCGGCCTGTGGCTACTTTCTCACCGTTGACCAGAAGCGTGGCTGTGCCGCCTTTGCCCACGCCACCGCCGTCATAGTCGAAATTCATTCGTATGGTGGCCTTGCCAGCAGCTAAGGCCTGAGGCGCCCTGACCTGGTATTCTCGCAGGCCCAGCAAATTGTAGGAATAGGTAGGCTTGCCGTCCTTGAAATAGAGGCTCCATCCGCCGAACCTTCCACCCTGAGCCAGAATTACGCCATTGGCACCGCCTTGCGGCACTTGTACGTCCGCCGTAATCGAAAGCGAGCGGTTTTTTATGTTGATGAACACATTTTCGCTCATACCTGCCATACCTTCTGACAGCGTAAGCGACGTGCGGCCTTCCATCAGATCAGGGCGCCCGGCCGCTGCCGCGTTGACGCGTTCCAGGACGCGGTCATCGATTGGAAGGACTCGATTCTTGATCGCCTCTTGAATAAATAAATCCTGCAGCTCTTTCAGTTTTGCTGGATTGGATTTGGCCAAATCGTTCACCAGGCTAAAGTCGGTGCGCGTGTCGTAAAGTTCCCAAATGTCGTCCTGTAGCTTCCTTCGCGGCAGTTGCTCCCACGGCGCACGGTGGATCGTTCCCGCGAACCATCCGTCATGGTAAATGCCGCGGTTGCCCATGATTTCAAAATACTGGGTTTTATGCGGACTCTCCGCTTTTGGATTTTCAAAACTGTACAACATGCTGACGCCTTCGATTGGAGACTGGACCGTGCCGTTAACGCTGGTCGGCTCGGGCAAGTGCGCCGCTTCAAGCACGGTGGGAGCAATGTCGATGACGTGGTGCCATTGCGTGCGCACCTGATTGATCGACGTGATGTGCTTTGGCCACGAAACAATGATCGGGTTGCGCGTGCCACCGTAGTTGGAGGGAATCTGCTTGGTCCACATGAATGGCGTATCGCCAGCAACGGCCCAGCCGGCGGCCATGTGAGGATAGGTGCTCGGACCGCCCCACTCGTCGTAGTGTGTCAGTTGTTCTTGCACCGTTTCTTGCACGCCATTGAAATAAGTCATTTCGTTGAACATGCCCACCATGCCGCCTTCGGCGCTGGTCCCGTTGTCCCCGATGATATAAAAAATCAGAGTGTTGTCGAACTGACCGGTTTCTTTGAGGCCGGCAAAAAGGCGTCCGATTTCATCGTCGCAGTACTCTCCAAAACCGGCGTAAACCTCCATCTGGCGGGCAAAGAGTTTTTTCTCGTCGGCGGTCAGTTTGTCCCAGTCTTTGATCGCCTCTGGTTTGGGAGCCAACTTCGTACCGGCCGGAACCACTCCGAGCGCGATCTGCCGAGCCAGCGTCTCTTCCCGCATCTTGTCCCAGCCGCCGTCAAACTTACCTTTGTACTTGGCGCTCCACTCGGCCGGCACATGGTGCGGTGCGTGCGTGGCGCCGGGGGCGAAGTACATGAAAAATGGTTTGTTCGGAGTCAGAGACTTCTGAAACTTCATCCACGCAATCGCGTGGTTGGTCATGTCGGTCATGAAGTTGTAACCGGGATAGTGCGGAGTCTTGATCCGGTCCAAGCCTTCGTAGAGGCTTGGCGACCATTGGTCTGTCTCACCGCCGATGAAGCCGTAAAACTCGTCAAATCCTGAGCGCGTCGGCCAACGGTTCGTTGGACCGGAAGGGCTGACCTCCCAAGCCGCCGTTTCGTGATTTTTGCCGAACATTCCGGTGCTATACCCATTCAAGCGCAGCATCTCGGCCAGCGGGGCGACGTTGTCCGGTCGTTGCCCGGTGTTGCCGGGAAATGCCGTGGCAATCTCGGTGATGCCTCCCATGTTGTTCATGTGATGATTTCGACCCGAGAGAAGCGCTGTTCGCGTTGGAGAGCACAGAGCCGTGGTGTGAAACTGGGAGAAGCGCAGGCCCTGGCTAGCAAGCATCTCTGCGGTCGGCATGTGGATCGGACCGCCGAAGGAACTCGACATTCCGAAGCCCATGTCGTCGATCAACACAATCATTACGTTCGGTGCGCCTTCAGGCGCAGTGATCTGGAAGCGCGGTGGCGGCGTGGCATCGCGAGCGTCAAGCACCGTGCTGAGCGGGTAGTTCGGTTCGGGAATCGGAAGCACAATGCGGTCCAGTTTTGTTTGCGCACTGGCCGTTCCCGCCAGTGCTATCGAAAGTGCAAGCGCCTGCACGGCAATTCTGATATTCCAATTCAAGGTTGATCTCCCTTTGAAGCGAGTCGGTGCCAGAGTTAGGTATTTTCGAATTCCTGTGGTTTACGTGGACTGCTGTGCGGCGGCATGCGGAGTATAGGTCTAAAGTATTTACGGTACAACGGAAAAACATTAACTAAGAATTAAATAACATTCACGCTCGGCTGCTCAAGCATCGGGAGCCGATTAATCGATGTACTACAGCAATTTTCGCGGCAAGCTGAAAGCATTCATTATCATTTGCATTTTCGCCGACCGCTGTATCGCAAGAATCTCTTGCTCGTGCCTTTGCGCTTTTTTTAGGTAGGGTCTGCCCCTGCTAGTGGCAGGCCGACTTGCCGAAGAAGTGTGTGAAAACGCGGACTGGGCCGCACTCCGTCCATGCTCGGATCAAGGTGGAGGTAAATGAGCCAGTGGGAATGTTCCTCGTAGGACTTTTCCAGATATTCCAGCGCGCGCTGGTCTTCTCCCAAGCCCACGTAAATCCCGGCGAAGAAATACGGCGCGACGTATTTCTGTTTTGCAAGCTTCGTCAGATCATCAAGAATTTGTACTGCCTTGATTTTCTCACCGGCGGTGGCCAGGGTTTGCGCCAACGCCGCATTTATCAGGGGACTTCCTCCGGACAGCTTCACTCCCTTCTCGCCCTCAGCAATGGCTCGTGCATACTGACCCATTTTTCTGAGTACCAAGCCCAGAATCCAGTAGGTCACCGGGTAATTTGGATCCAATTCGACCGTTCGCTGCAATTGTTCGAGCGCTTCGTTGTACCTTCGAGCCATGTAGTACGCCCATCCGATGGCCACGCTGATAATCAGCGAAAGCGGATCAAGCTCTTGGCTCTTCTTCATGGTCGCGATCGCTTCCGCATGCCGTCCCATGGTCATCAAACATTCGGCGTACCAATGAGTGGCGGTTGGATGAGCGGGGCTCAGCGAAATGCTGCGCTTGAATTCCAACTGCGCCTCTTGCCATTGCCAATCGTAGAGCCAGAACACCGCTGCCATCGGCGTGTGCGCTTCTCCCAGATTCGAATCGAGCCGCAGTGCCGCCAACGCGGCCATTTTGCCTTGCGGAAAAGCATCTTTCGGCGGCAGATAACTGTTCCACCCAAGCAGCACATACGAATCAGCCAAGCCAACATAAGCCAGCGCGTAGCCCGGATCCTTGTCCACAGCTTGCTGAAAATATTCGATCGCTTTGTAAAATCCGTCCTCCGTCCATTGGTTCCAGTGGTGACGGCCTTTTAAGTAAAGCCGGTAAGCTTCGGCATCGTCGGTTTGCCGTTTGGTGAGCCGCTTTTTTTCCGCCCGCGTGAGCTTCAGCCGCAATTTTTCCGAAATCTCGTGGGAGATTTCGTCCTGGATGGCAAAAATGTCGCCAGGTTTGCGGTCGTATTGCGCGCCCCACAACTGCGTCCCCGTTGCCACATCGACGAGTTCCGTGCCAATCCGCAAAGAACCGCCGCTCTGCATGATTCTTCCGGTGAGCACGGCCCGCACATTTAGCTCGCGACCGATCACTTGTGGATCGATTCCCCGCCCTTTGTACCGAAAAACCGTGCTCTGAGCCATAACTCGCAGCTTCGGGATCGTAGCCAGATTGTTAATCAGACTCCCGGAAATTCCGTCGCTGAGATATTCGTGCTCCTGATCGCGACTCGCATTTTCGAAAGACAAAACTGCCAGAGAGTCGATCACCTTCGAGACGCGTTCTTGGCGAACAATTCCTGTTTGCGATGGCGGATTCCGTGACGTTCGCGTTCCAGTCGAGTCCAAATTACCTGGTATCGTTATCTGGGAGGATTCCGTCATTCCTCCCGCGCCCCGCGAGCCGGAATCGGCCTCTCTCTCCAGTCGTTGCAAGTCAGCTCGGATTTCCGCCGCGTGTTGGTAACGCTGGTTGCGATCCTTGTTCAATATCTTGTTTATGATTTCTTCGAGCCTTGCCGGAATCTCGGGGTTGATGCTTCGCACTGGAGTGGGAGACCGGGTCAGTACAGCTTCGATAATCACTCCGCCGGTGCCACCGCTAAATGCCTGTCGCCCCGTCGCCATTTCATACAACACCAGACCCAGCGAAAAAATGTCGGTACGTGGGTCCAGATCATCTCCACGTACCTGCTCCGGCGACATGTAGGAAGGAGTCCCGCTGATAATTCCCACGATCGAAGTGGAATCGGAATTTCCGTCGTCGGAATCCGGATCCCCTACTGAAACGCCTTTGGGAACAAGTTTCGCCAGACCAAAATCAAGCACCTTCGCTTGCCCACGCTTGGTCACAAAGATATTCGTTGGTTTGATGTCTCGGTGAATGATTCCTTGCGCATGCGCCGCATCTAACGCTTCCGCGATCTGGATACCAAGATTCAGAACTTCTTCCAACGCAAGCGCCTTGCCACGAATGTGGCTGCGCAGCGTTTCGCCATCGATAAATTCCATGGCGATAAATGAGCGGCCGTTCTGCTCGCCGACGTCGTAGATCGTACAAATGCCCGGATGATTCAGCGCCGATGCGGCTCTCGCCTCGCGGCGAAACCGCTCCAGCGCCAGCGAGTCTTGCGCCACGTTCTCAGGCAGGAACTTCAATGCAACCGGGCGATCCAGCCGGGTGTCGATGGCCTTATACACCACGCCCATTCCGCCAGCGCCTAATTTTTCCAGGATGCGAAAGTGAGAGATGGTCTCGTCAATCATCGCTGAGCCCCACTCGTTCAAAAGCGGAGAGCTACGTCAGACCGCGGCAAACTTTTCCGTCGTTAAGTGAGGGCACCTGAACCTTGCCCAACTTCGTCAAACGTTCAAGGCTTTGAAGATCTCTCTGTATTCTGAACGCGCCAGCCTTCTCAAGAACCTGCTCACGTCTGCCGTTACAAAACTGAATTGCCCGGATTATACACTGAAAAATTGCTTGCCTAAGAAGCCTGCGGCATCCTGCGCCGCGCGCAAACTCTCCCGGTGCCGCCTGCCATCCTCGCTGACCCTATCTCGCGCCCTTCTCAAGTGCTATGGTTAAACGATCGCGACGTCGACGTAGATCGGAAATTGGTTTGCTTGAGTGGACGGCAATTTTCGTTCGGTCGGAATCGCAAAAGGACCATTAACTGTGCGGACTTCTCAGATTTTTCAAGCGTGGGGCAAGATTCTCCGTGGCGAGCATCCTTCGCTCTCGATCGAAATCACTAAAGAATGTCCCCTGAAATGTCCGGGCTGCTATGCCTATGACGATGCTCACCTGGGTGGTCAAGGCACCCTCCGTGAATTGAATGACCGCAGAGGCCAATCGCTGGTCGATGGGGTGTTGGAAGTAGTTGACCGTCTGAAGCCGTTGCACCTATCCATCGTCGGTGGCGATCCGCTGGTGCGCTTCCGCGAACTCGAAATCCTGATCCCTCTGTTGCTGCAACGCGGAGTCCACGTTCAGGTCGTCACCAGCGCCTTCCGCACCATGGGCCCAACCTGGGCCAGTCTTGAGAATCTCTACATTGTCGTTTCTATCGACGGACTGCAGCCGGAACACGATCTTCGCCGTGCGCCCGCCACTTACGAACGCATTCTGAAAAACATCGCCGACCAAAAAGTGACCGTGCACTGCACCGTGACCGCGCAAATGATGAAGACTCCAGGTTACTTGGCGCAGTTCTTGGAATTTTGGACGCCTCGTCCCGAAATCAAAAAAGTCTGGTTCAGTCTTTTCACTCCGCAGGTCGGCGATGTGCTGCCAGAAATCCTAAGTCCCGACGAACGCACTCGCGTGATCGCGGACATGCTTGAGTTGCGCAGACGTTTTCCGAAACTTGATATGCCCGAATCGGTAATTCGCCAGTTCGCGGCTCCGCCTTCCCGCCCGGAAGACTGTGTTTTTGCGCTGACCACACAAACTTTGTCTGCCGACCTCAAAACCAAAATCACCCCGTGTCAATTTGGCGGAAATCCCGATTGCAGTTCCTGCGGCTGCATCGCGTCCATGGGTTTGGCCGCGATCGCCGACCACAAATTGGCAGGCGTCATTCCCGTCGGCAGCATTTTCCAGGCGTCTATCAATATCGGCCGCAAACGCTCGCAACGCCGTGATCGCAAATCAGGATCAGCAGGCCCTCTGTCGCCTCCACCAGGAACCGATGGAACTCTCATTGGAATTTCACCGCAACCTCGAGACCCACTGAAGCTGGGCGCCCGCGCCGGTAGTTAGAGCAACTCGCAACTAGCCGCTTGATCCACTCATTACCGTATTTCCGGACCGGCCTCGCTTGATTGCACAGCCTCCCTACATTTCATAGTCTCCATCCAATGATGGTTGCTAGTTGATCCGGAGCAACGCGCTAAGCGCACATTTGTTCTAAAATAAGTTGAGCAAATAACAGTGCACAGATTTGCAAAAATTCCGTCTTGGGTATTGCTCGCGAGCACGGTGCTCGTCATGGGCCCGCCGAGTGCGGCACCGGCTCAGTCGCCAGTGGCGGGTTCTCAACACGCTTCCTCTCACCAGGATCAGCCTCATCGTCTGCTTCTATACAACACCCATACCGCTCAGCGGATCGATGTCGTCTACCGGAGTGATGGGCAGTACGTTCCAGAAGCGCTCGCGCAACTCGATTATTTCCTCCGCGACCATCGCACTGGCGACCTGCGCCATTTCGATCCGCGTTTGTACGATATCCTCTTCGATCTGGCATCGTCAGTGGGACGTTCCGGCGCCGAGATTGACATCATCTGTGGCTACCGCACTCCCTCCACGAACGAGTCTCTACGCGCTCGCACCACAGGAGTCGCCAAGAACAGCCTTCACATTCAGGCTGAAGCAATCGACTTGCGTATTCCGGGCTTCGACACGCTAAAGCTACGCCGAGCGGCTCTCGCGCTGCATCGCGGTGGCGTGGGCTACTATCCTCATTCGGACTTCATCCATGTTGACGTCGGCCGCGTTCGCCAATGGTGTTTCGACTGCCCGGGCAACTTGATCGCCGGCGATTAGCCTAGATCGACTAACCCGGATACGGGTATCCCTTTGCAAGGACTTTTTCGAGAACGGCGTCGTGCCCGTAGATGTCATCATAAAAATGAACGACTCCATCCTCACTCACGATGACGGTGGCATAAAGGATAAGTACCGGAATGGGATGCGCAAGATTCACTTGATTATTTGCGGTCCCATTCATGGCCGCGCGCACGCGATCCATGTCCCAACCTGGATTGTCACGCAGCACCCACACCGCTAGCTGGGCCGGTTCTGACAGGCGAATGCAACCGTGGCTGAAATCCCGCCGGGATTTCCCGAAGAATTCCTGCGCAGGCGTATCGTGCATGTACACGTTGAAGCTATTTGGGAAGATAAATTTAACGAGTCCGAGCGAGTTATTGGGCCCCGGCAATTGTCGGATGAACAGCTTGCCCGCTCGAAGCTGTGCGAGAGTATCACTCGTGACTGTTCCTGAGCTGACCACCTCCTGTCGGCTGTTCACGACTTCAAATCCTTTCTTCTCCAGGTAGTCGGGATCGCGGGCGATGCGCGGGAGGAATTCAGCTTTGGCAATGGAATAGGGAACACTCCAATACGGCCGGAATACCAGCGTACTGCATGTTGTCGCTGAATACTGGCGTATCGTGGTCATACGCTTTGCCTACCACGACATTCATGGACATCGTGATTTTGAAGTTTTCGTCGTAAACGCGCAGTCGAAACTCCGGGATATTCGCGACAACCGGCGACTTTTGATAGGACGCCGGTAACCATCGCCAGCGCTCCAGTGTCAGTTGCATCTGCCGCACTCGCGCAGTAAGAGGCACGTTCAAATCGGCCAAAGTTTGTGTGGTGATTCGTCCATCTGCAATCCGGCCGTGCCGGCGCTGAAAACTCTTGACTGCGTCCACCAGCGGAGCTTGATACACCAATCCATCGCTTGCAACATTTGCGTCCTTCGGAAGGTCGCCCACCAGTCGGAGAAAGCGAAACAGTTGCGGAACGCCCGCATAGGAGTCGCCCGGTGCGATTGTTTTTTGTATGGCAGGAAACGGACTCCCCTCATATTCCTTAGCGTATTTCACGTAATCATGCAGAGCTTGAATCGTACGCCGGTATCCCGGGTAAGGAGGTTCCACTTTCGCTACCACGCCAGCAACATCGGTTGAATCCACAACATGCTCTTTCAGGAATTCGGGCAAGTCGTATTTCTTGGTCTCGGCATCCAGACCAAAGTCAAAATGTTTTGGATTCACTTTGCCAATGTGAAGATCCGAGACATATCGCATCACGCAAACAGTAAGCGCGACATCAAACTGCACCGCGTCCGCTTCGGACGCCTGCGCCGTCGCGGGCTTGAGTTTCGCCAGCCGCGCGCTCCAACGCGGCCCGTCGTAATCCTCCGCCGCCAATCCTTTTTGTTCCGCTTGCAATAGCAGCTCGATTATTTGCTGCGCCTGCGCGGTTGGCTCCGAGCCCCTTACCCACGGCAGCGAATAACCATACGACTCGTAAAATTTCTGCAAGTGTTTTTCGTAATCGCTGAAATCGGGCCAGCGCAAGTCCGCAAGATTTCCCTTCTGGATAATGGTCCGCAACGAACTTTGCCCCTCAGCACTCAGTTGCTGAGGCAAGGCAAACGGCTTTGCGGAAGATTCACTTGGTGTGCGTGCGTTGCTTGCGGAGCCGGCGCCGCAATTCCACATCAGCGTGATAGCGACAGCCGGCAGCACAAACTTCAATGCCATCGAAATCCGCGATCGTTTCACGGGATTCTCCCTCTGTACTCTCATCTCTAAAAAAATTGGGTTCCCGCGCCCGGATGGGGAGAAAACCATTCGCCGAATTCGCATTGCCAAGTTCCGGCCGGAAGCTAATGTACTTCCGGCGCCATTCGCATGCAATGTTTAGGCCGGCTTTTTGGTTAGAGAGCTTGCTCGTGAATGAACCCAGCGCTCGCCCTCCTCGGAAAGGTGCAAAAGTTCGGCGCTCGGCTACAAATAGAATTCCTTCACTGGTTGATTTCCAGTGCTTCGACTTAGTGGCGCAACTTTGATGTGCTCTGGAATCTAACGGGCGGTGAACTCAGCAGGTGATCGCGTATTCCAGAGAGATCATGCCCGTTTGGCGGACCTGGTGACCTGTGAGCGATAGTTTGATCCGTTTCTCGAGACTCGGCAGCAGCGGAATTCCCCCACCCAGGAGGATCGGAACAATGCCGACTTCCACAGTGTCGACCAGCCCGTCTTGCACCAGGCTTTGAAAGAGCAAGCCACCGCCAAACAACCAGATATCTTTTCCAGGGGCGGTTTTCAGTGCAGCCAAGGCTTCTCGATGGCTTTCCATCACAATAGCCACTTCCGGATAATCTTCTTGCCTGAGCGTTCTGGAAAAAACCATGGTCTTCATGCCTGGAAGTGAGGTACGTTCGGCCTTCACCATCGCCTCAAATGTCCTGCGTCCGACCAAGATGGTGTCAAACTGACTGAATAACGCAGCGAAATCGAATTCCGGGTCCGTGGTTATCCAATCGGCTTCGCCTTTTGGCCCTGCGATATAGCCGTCCAAACTCATCACAACCGAATATCGTACGCGCCGCATGATCGTCTCCTGCCCAGGTCAAATGCATTGTTCGCAATTATGCGCAATCTCGTCGCGCAGCGCCTGCCAAGACTCAGTTGAGGATCTAATCCCATGTGGTCCGCGACTGCGCGCCGAAGCCTTGCCAGTTGGCCTTGCCGGACGCCAAGCCGGTTCGGCTGCCGTCCTGAACGCATTCGTTGGCTTACACATCCAGCCCGATGCTAAGGAATCGCATTCGTTCGCTTGACGGAAGACGCGAATGGAGGTACACGGAAGGCAGAGGTGGCAATCATGAATATCGTAGTGATCGGCGGCAGTGGACTGATCGGGTCAAAGCTCGTTACCAAGTTGCGCGAGCACGGGCACCAAGCAGTGGCCGCATCTCCCAATTCCGGTGTCAATTCTCTCACCGGCGAGGGACTGGCCGAAGCCATGAAGGGTGCATCTGTAGTTGTTGACGTATCGAACTCTCCCTCGTGGGAAGACGCGGCAGTGATGAATTTCTTCGAGACGGCAACCCGCAATCTCCTCTCCTATGAAGCGTCGGCCGGCGTGGGGCATCACGTTGCGCTGTCCGTCGTAGGATCTGAGAATCTAGTGGAAAGTGGCTACTTCCGTGCAAAAATCGCCCAGGAAAACTTGATCAAGGCCTCCCCCATCCCCTATTCGATTGTCCGAGCGACGCAGTTCTTCGAATTCGTAAAGGGCATTGCCGACGTTTCCGTCGACGGCGAGAAGGTGCGTTTGCCAGCTGTGCTTTTCCAGCCGATGGCAGCCGACGATGTCGCGACTGCCGTCGCCAGAGTCGCCGAAGAAGCACCGGTAAATGGCACGGTGGAAATCGGTGGGCCGGAGCAGTTTCGCATGGATGAACTCGTCCGGCGGCGCTTGTCACAGCTCAATGACACTCGAGAGGTCATCACCGACCCGAACGCGCGTTATTCCGGCGCGAAGGTTGATGAGCGAACACTAGTCCCCGGCAAGGATGCCCGACTTGGCGAGACCCGTTTCGAAACCTGGGTCACTCTGCCCGCTGCGAAAATGGCGGCAGCCGCTCACTAGTGTGGCGTTGTAAACGCAGATCGGTGAGGCTGCTACGCGTAGCTGAAGCACCAACGCATTCAGCCAATGGAATCTTAATGTTCTCGCTCAAACGAAAGGTTTGCTTATGCCGATTACAAAACTGATTTTGATGCTCGTATGTCTTGCGTCCCTCCCGCTGGACACCAAAGAGGCGAAGGTGACACCACTCCTGTCGAAAGACCTGACGGAGTATCCCGGCAAGGAAGGCGTGATGCTCATCGTGGAGTATCCGCCGGGCAGCACGGACCCAATCCATCGACACAATGCACATGGATTTATTTATGTGCTGGAGGGCTCGATCGTGATGCAGGTAAAGGGTGGAAAGGAAGTAACTCTGACACCCGGCCAGACCTTCTATGAAGGTCCCTCTGACGTTCACGTCGTGGGACGAAACGCCAGCCAAACCAATCCGGCGAAATTCGTCGTGTTCTTCGTGAAGGACAAAGGCGCTCCCATATTGGTGCCGTCGGACTAGATCAAACCTTTGCAAGACCTGGCCCGACCGGTACGCCGCAGACAAAGGCTGAACCGACCGCAGCGGAGCTGTGAAGGAAAGTAGCTGGCTGAACTATGGCAGGATCTGACGCGCTTCTGGTGGATCAGCGAAAATCAAACTCACAACGCCTCGGGACCAGTGAAAGAACAACCTGTTGCGCGCCAAACCAGGCAATCAATTGTCCGACCCGGTTTCCCTTGTCGCCCGCGCCGCCGCAAGCTCCAGGCACGCAACCGCCTCAACTTCAGCCCCCAACCGTCACCTCTGCGGAAATCGCCACAATCGGCGCCGACCGCGATCCGATAGGGTGCAAATGACGCTTGTAAACCGCATCACACAGGACTATGAAGGATAGGGATGCGGCAGATGCGGCGAGTGAATCTATAGCTCGCGCTGCAAAACGACCGCAGCCTGCGATACAAATTGTTGACCGTGGCGGCCTGTGCCCAAAGAAACCTTCTCCAGCCACCCAACATCATAAGGACCAGAGATTCCGGTCCGTCTTATCTCATAACCGGGTGTATACTCGGGTCTCGGGAGGCAAATCATGCAACCCACTTCGCCACGGTTTCTGAGCGCACTTTTTGCTGCGCTACTCTTCTCCGGCGCCGCTCTCGCCCAGACCCAGGATCCCGCAGGTCAGTCCACTCCTCCTCCGCCACCTGTCGCCGATCACCCGCCTGCCCCGGACCCGCAGGACACGGCTCCTCCCGCGCTGCCGCAGGAAAAACCGAAGGCCAGCAAGCAGGGTCAGCCCGGCCAGAGCGCTCCCGTCGCGCAGCAGGACTCGGTCACCCCCAAGAATTCCAAAGACGATGTCGAAGCCATTGGCAATCGCAATGTCGGCAAGGGAGTCAACTTCTACTCACTGGAGAAGGAAATCGCCCTTGGCAAAGGCCTCGCTCAGGAAGTAGAGCGCTCCTCAAAACTGATCGATGATCCTGTCGTCACCGAGTATGTCAATCGCGTTGGCCAGAACCTGGTCCGCAATTCCGACGCGAGAGTTCCTTTCACCATCAAAGTGATCGACTCGGACGAAGTGAACGCTTTCGCTCTCCCCGGCGGCTTCTTCTACGTCAACAGCGGACTGATCCTGCGCGCTCAAGAAGAATCTGAACTCGCCGGCGTTATGTCGCACGAAATTGCGCACGTTGCCGCTCGTCATGGAACCAAGCAAGCCACCAAAGGCGACATCGTGCAGCTTGCTTCCATTCCCGCCATGATTCTGATTCCTTACGGTTGGGCCGGTTACGCCGCAATGCAAGGCGCCAACTTCCTGATCCCGATGACGTTCTTGAAGTTTTCGCGCGATGCCGAACGCGAAGCGGACTTCCTCGGTCTGCAATACATGTACAAAGCCGGCTACGATCCAAACGCTTACGTCACTTTCTTTGAGCGCATTCAAGCTGACGAAAAGCGGCGCCCCGGCACCATCAGCAAGGCTTTCTCGACGCATCCGCCATCCAACGAGCGCATCGAAAACACCCAGAAGGAAATCGCAAAGATTCTCCCTGCGCGCAATGAATATATCGTCACCTCTTCGGAATTCGATTCCGTCAAAAGCCGGCTCCGCAACATCATGTTTGCCCGCAAAGCGGTGGACAACGGACCGAATAAACCCACGCTCCGCACCCGGACCGAGCAAACTGACAAACAGAAAACGCAAGCCCCGGCTGATCCGTCTTCTGACGACGATCGCCCAACTCTAAAGCGCCGCACCGACAACCCCTGATAGTTCCGCATTTGCCTAGTGTCCGTGCTTGTCCTGCGCTGGGTCGTTTTGTGTTGTGTTCGATTACTGCGGGTTTTTAACCCGACTGCGATTTTTCCTTGCAGTGGCCGGTCTTCACAGCGTTTCTTGTGACCTGGGGTTTCTATTCGAGGATTTCGGTACGAAGCTCATGAACGAACTGCCCTGCTTGGTAACTTGCCTGGCTTTGCTTAGCGGCGGTGTTGTTCGCGCTGATCTTCCGGTGCGGCTTGCACGCCCATGCGGCGCATTTCTTCGGTGTAATACTTGCGGTAAAGGACGTCCCACTCTTCGCTGCCTTCCAGAATTTCTTTCTTCTGCGAAGTAATTTTTTTGCGGACTTCGGCGTCGGCTTTTTCTTCTTCGCGCAAAGTTTCTGTCAGAAAAGTTACGATCTGCTGGCGAATGGTGTCGCGATCCTCAATAAATTCCACGTCGTCGCTGGCGACCAGCACATCCATCATTTTGTGCGACAAGCGAACGATTTTTTCCCGGCTAATCCTCATCCCCTGGCCTTTCTGAATGGTTGCAAAACTTTTGC
Organism: uncultured Acidobacteriota bacterium; assembly: GCA_963781385.1. GTDB lineage: Bacteria > Acidobacteriota > Terriglobia > Acidiferrales > UBA7541 > Acidiferrum. Next base: position 1,691,573 of record CAWAFN010000003.1, read on the forward strand.
GTAACAAACTTGCATTTCGTCTTCAATTCGCAGGCAGTTTTTCGCGCGCTTTGAATTTGCGCGAAGTTCGTTCGCGCTGCTGCGTTCCTGCGCTACCGTAGAATCAGTTTGCGGTCGCGCGCCAACTGCGACTTCACTTTCTTGAACATTTCCTGGTACGAAACGCCCGTACTTCGCATGGCGTCCTGGTGCTGCGTCAAAATATTGCGCGCTTCTTCGTTGATGCGATCTTCGACGGTGATTTCATCCATCATGGCCTGACGAAGTTTCAAGGTGACGGCAGGAGCGTTTTTAATTTCAACCAGTTCGGCTTCGGTGATTTTTTTGATGACTTCGGTGGCCATGTAGCCGACAAAATCGCGATTAATCAGCATTCAGCTCCATCCAGCAAGACGGTAAATTGGCGGAAATTGTGAACAATCGAGTGTATCGGGTGAAGCGAAAAACTTCAAGGAAGCCCGCACAATGCGAATTGCAGCTGACAATTCGCGCATGGCGAAGCAAGCCGTGCAATGAATGTGAAACTTCATAGAAATTCGTTCGGTCGATAGCGTAGAATTATTAGACAGAGTGGGCGGTTAGCTCAGTTGGTTAGAGCACCTGCCTTACAAGCAGGGGGTCGCAGGTTCAAGTCCTGCACTGCCCACCACTTCAAAATTCCTGAAATAGCCTGGGATATGCGCGACTTCCCCCTATTGCCAAGGCTCCTGCTCGTCCTGGCCAGAGGTGATTTTACCGAAGCCGATTTCGGGGATTTTTCCTGAAGCATTGAGGCGATCTTGTTCTTTTACTGCGGCTATCATCGCGTCGCGTTCGGTAGTGAAACCGCCTTTGGTCTGGAAAACTTCGCCGTTTGCGTCTCGAATTTCGTAGAACCACGCCATTGCGCCGTCTCCTAAAGCGCATCGTATCACTGGCAAGAATAGTTTCGGCAACTGGTAGATTGTGGTATCGTTCATTCGCATCCCGAGTCGGACAACGTCCGCCGCAACCGTGCAACCCAGCAACGGTGCGAGAGCCAAGAGGCAGATGCGCCCGGAGGGGAAAATGCGCTCCAACTACCTCGAAGAATTGAAATTCAAAATTTCAAGTGAGTTTGCCGCCGCGCGCGGAGAAACGATCGAGCCTTCTCTGGAAGAGCGTCGACGCCAAGAAGAAGAATGGAAAAAGAAGGCCGCGACTTATGCGGACAAATTGATCGCCAGCGCGCTAAGACAGTTGCCACCAGCACCGCGCCGGAAGGCGTAGAATTCGATTGATCGATCAGTTGGGTAAGGCTCGCTTGCGAGATTCCGGCCTTACTCTTCGGTCGCAGTTTGCAGCGTAAGGGGCAATTGGCGCGCTCCGGAATTTTTGTGCATTCGCAATTTTAGGGTCGATTGGTGTACTTCGCTCCCGTCCACGATCGCATCACTTTTGAATGACCTCACCGGCCCGGGGGCTGTAAGCATTTCGGACCTATGCCATCACCGCTAACGATCCCCTACGTATTTATTTCACATAGGAATTAACTCCGTACGGTTTCGTACCGACAAAGCATAAGCACCGCCGTATAAATCAGTGGGCGCTACTTTCCTCTGAGCTGAGTGTATGGGGATCCCGGAAAGCAGCAGCTACGAATCAACCCCGCTAGTGAGGTACATCATCATGCCTTGCACGGTTCTTTTAGCGGACAATTCTGAAATTATCCGCCGCGCACTTCGTTCCACCATCCTGGCTCACCCGCGAATTCAACTAGTGGGAGAAGCTCGTTCATTCGGGGAAACTCTGCGGATGGCGGAAGAGTTGAAACCCGAGGTCGTTATTCTGGATATGCACTTACCCGATGTGCACGTTTTCAGCGCAAGCCAGTTTTGCGAAAAACTAAGGGCGCACTCGCGAGTTGTCGGAATTTCGGTTTATATGGATGAGCACTCCGAAGCGATTTCGAAACAAGTTGGCGCGCTGGCGCTGCTGGATAAAGCCAATCTGAGCGAAACGCTGCTGCCGACGATTTTTGAACTGATGATGCAGCACAATTTCGCGGCGGCGTAACGAGCCCGGCCAAAGCCGGGAGAAGTTGCCGGGAAAGCAAAATCTTTTTACACTTAGAATCGAAACCCAACAAGTGGAGACGGTAATCGAATCTCCGCACGGTCGAGGACGGAATGTCTTGTAAAGTGCTACTGGCTGACGATTCTGAGGTGGTTCGACGAGCGATCCGCTCGCGGCTATCGTCGCAACCGGGATTCGAAGTCGTCGGGGAGACAGAGACATTCGCAGAAACGCTTCGCCTGGTGAAGATCCTGAAACCACGGATCGTGGTGCTGGATATTCACCTGAAGGATTTCGCCACAGTTAGCCCTTACGACTTTTGCGCCCAGGTGGAACCGCATTGTGAGGTAATCGGGATTTCGATCTTTACCGACGTAGAGACCGAAATCCTAGCGAAAAAGTTGGGTGTAGTGAAATTAATCGACAAAATTAATCTCGGCGAAGAGTTAATTCCGACGATATTGGAATTGTGCAAAGACGATAAAGCCGAGGTGGCGAACTAGCGGCTGCGGTAGATTCCATGATTGCAGTTGAGCGCCATTTCGCGGAATAGCTGATTCTCGACATATTTTGGCATCCTCGGCGCTACGCTTCCGGAGCTAAGCTTTCTCGATTCTCGAATCCGGTTTTTTCGTTTCATCTCATCGACTAGCTTCTTCCATCTTGTGGTCGCGGCCGAGAAATGAACTCGAGCCGGACTTCGCCCGCCGCTAGGTTCAGAAGCGGTTGAAAACGTCGGCTAGGGCATGGAGGCGGCTGGCGTCGGTCGGAGTCTTGGCGGCGGCCGCACTTTTTTCGAGCGACGGCGACATTTTCTTGAGTCTCGCGAGCTTCCCTTTGTTCATGTGCGAAGTTTCGACGTTCTTAATTCCCTTTTGCAGGTCGGCAAATTGTTTGGGTGTTAGCGCTTGCGAGCGCGACAACTGGTCGATGTAGGCTTTTGCCACCAGCAATTGTGATTGTGGATCCGCGGGCCAGTCAATTTTTTGCTGGTTCTGGACATTGAGTTCGCTCACACGAGCGGCTTTTGCAGCGTCAATTTCGTTTTGCGTTAGGAATTTAGTTGGAGTGAGTTCGAAGATGTCAAGGCCGCGAGCAATTTCTGAAGCGTAGATGACGCCGTTGTACCAGTAAGCGGACCAATCGCCGCCGAGCACGAGCATTTTGGGATCGATGGGGCCGCGGTCGAAATAGGCGATTTCGAAGGGCTGAGCGGGGTCGGTGAAATCCATAACGGAGACGCCGCCCTGGTACCAAGCCTGAACCACTATATCGCGGCCGGGAACGGGAACCAGCGAGCCGTTGTGCGCGACGCAATTTTCGGTGTCGCCCTGAGCGGCGGGAAGTTTGTAATAGTTGGCAAAGGTGAGCTTGTTGTCTTTCAGACGGAAGATGGCATCGGCGCCCCACTTGTTGGGGTCATTCTGACGGCAGCGCGCGCCCAGTCCGCCGCCCCACTCATCCGTGAAAATGACTTTGGAGCCATCGTTAGAGAAGGAAGCTGAGTGCCAGTAGGAATAATTGGGATCGTTAACGGCGTCCACACGCTTGGGGTGGACGGGGTCTTTGATGTCGAGCAAGATGCCATTACCGGAACAGGCCCCTGCCGCGAGGCCGATTGCGGAATAGACCGTGATGTCGTGGCACTGATTGGTGTCTTCGGGCTTTTCGTTGCCTTTGCCGTGGCTGCCGCCGTTGTTGAGGCCGTTGAGTGCGCCAGTGCGCGGGTCAATAAATACCCGGGGACTGGAGACAATTTTTGCGTCCTGGGGAGAGGCGACGGGAACTTTGATTACGTCGATGCGAAATAGCGCGGTGTTCGGATCTTTGTCGGGGGCTTCCCCGGAACAGCCGGCAAGTTCTTGTGCTTGACGAACAAACGAAGTTCCGGAAACGTAGACATAAATATTGTCTTTGTCGTTGGGATCGGTGACGAGCGTGTGCGTGTGCGATCCACGGCAGGTTTGCACCGCAGCGACCTGCTTCGGGTTCTTGATGTCGGAAATGTCGAAAACTCGCACGCCGCGGAAGCGATCTTTTTGCGCAGCGGGTAGACGGCGCTTTTTTTCTTTTTCTTCGGTGGCCGGTGGAGGAGGTTCCGGCGGAAATCCCTGAGTGCCGCAATCTACGCGGCCATTAGGCATTTCGACCGACATGAAGAGAAGATTCTTGTAAACAGAGACGTCGCCCTGGCCGCCGGGACAGACGAGCGAAGTAAGCAAAGTGCTGTTGCCGGGATTCGAGATGTCAAAAATATTTACGCCGTAAAAATTCCCCTGAAACAAGTGGTTGCCCTGGAAAGCGAAGTCGGAGTTGGCGAAAGCGAGTTGGGCGATCACCAATTGCAGCGGCTTGGGCATTTTCGCAGGGCTGCCAATACCGAGCTGAGCGATGGTCTTTTGCACTTTCGGATCATCGGGATCAGCGGAACCGAGTTGGAAGGCGTCAGGCTTTTTCAGAAGCTGAAGATGCTTGAGACCCATCGATATTTCACCGGCGTCGTAGAGACCGGGTGTGAGCTTGGCGCGGGGATCGTCGGCGTTCGAGCCAGTCATGCCTGGTGGCAGAGGCGGAGCGGGCTTTGGGGCGAACGGATTGCCTTCTTCCTCGTCGTCTTCCTTTTCTTTCACGGGCCCCTGCTTGGCAGGTTCTTGCTTCGTCGCATCTTGTTTTGGAGGGACAGGTTCCTGCGCGTGCAGCTGCGTACGGCCTAGGCTGAAAAACGAGAAGACAGCTGCGACCGCGATACGACAAGCAACGCTGGGCACTCGGATCATCGTTTCTCCTCTGGGAATTGCTTCTCCAACATATTCTGCATAATCCTGATTTCTGCGCGCTGCGAATTGTCCGCATCCGTAGCAAAGTCGAACATTTCGGCATCCTGGCCGGCACCGGCAGTGTCGAACAAATCTTTCACCATGGTGAGTGCGCCATTGTGATGCTGAATCATTCCGGTCAGGAACAAGCGATCGAAGTCGGCGCCTTTCGCTTTACGCAGCGCGTCCATTTGTTCGGCAGTGAGCATTCCGGGCATCAGTTCAACTTTGCCGGGCGCGGATTTCATATCAGGCATGTTTCGCATATCCGCCGTATCCTGCGACGCTATCGAGATGGGCTCGCCGCGAGTGAACAGCCAGCGCTGCATGAACTGAATCTCATCCAATTGCGAACTGCTGATGCGCGCGCCCAGCGAGCGCAAGTCCTTGTTTTCGGTGTGGGAGACGATGAGCGCAGTCATTTCGATGGCTTGGGAATGGTGCATGATCATGCCCTGCATGAACTCGACGTCAGCTTGGGAGCGAGGCGGAAGACTGGCGCGCGTCGAACGAGGAAGCGCTTTGCTTGGCTGCCCAGGTGCGCCCGGCTGGACGATTACGGGCGGTGCGGCCGCGGAGGACGAAGGTGGCGAGGGCGCGGACTGCTGGGCGTTCATAGAAGATGGCGAGAAAATAAATATGGAAGTGCTTGCGGCGAACAGCAGGCCGTTTCTCAGACAAGATTTCAGACAGGTCGTGGTGTATCGGTTTGATATCAACTGGTCGAGCCGCTTGACGCTGAGGATGCCAGAGTATTTAGAACTGCCGACCGACAGTATTGTCGCTTTTCTTCCATTCGTCAACGCGGCGATACGAACAAAGGTACGGCAATGCTATCCGAGCTTCTCTGCCCGCACCCTCCGCGTACGGAACGGCAGTGATAGAATTCCCTACGAGCGCGAAATTTGAGTAGTACCGTATTCGAAAGCACGACGTCCTAAGAGTTACGTTTGGGAAAGTCCAACTATTACGAACCGGAGAGTACGATGAACCGAAATTTGGCTCGCACATTTGCTGTGAGAATGCTTGTAGTGGCGCTAGTGCTCTGTGCGTCGCGGCAGTCGAGATCTCAGGAGGTAAAAACAAAATATCCAAAGATGGCGCCGCTCGCACAATATTTAATGGAGCGTGAAGCAGAAATCGCGATGGCGCAGAGCGCAGCGCCAGCTTCGATTTCTCGGGATGCCGAGATATTCGTGCTCGGACGGCACGGGTACGAAAGCACTGGCAAGGGCAAGAACGGTTTTGTTTGTCTAGTACAACGATCGTGGGCGGCCGGCTCGGAAGATCCGGATTTCTGGAATCCCCAGCTGCGCGCGCCGATCTGTTTCAATCCGCCAGCCTCAAGAACATACCTGCCTATCGTGCTTCGCAGGACGGAGTTTATTCTCGCAGGGAGCACGAAAGACGAGATGTTCAAGCGCTTACAGGTTGCGTTCGATAAGAAAGAATTGTCGGTACCGGAAGCAAATTCAATGTGCTACATGATGTCAAGCCAGGGTTATCTAAGCGACGAGAACGGCAAATGGCATCCGCATTTGATGTTTTTTGTGCAGAAAGCGGATTTGGCGGAGTGGGGCGTTGGGAAGGCCGGTTCGCCGATTATCGGATTTCAGGATATAGATAACCGGTTGACGCTACTGTTGATTCCGGTGGGCAAATGGTCGGACGGAACTCCTGCGCCAGCGATGTGACGAACACGGTAATTTCAAACCACTTTTGCTTACGGCCATTGGACCTCACTTTCGCCAAGCAATGGTTCATTCGCCATGATTCGGCGGTTTTGAATCTGCGAATAGCACCAACATCGAAGGTGACAGCAGAATTTTTTCTCCTTTACCGGCCGCAGCGATCAATGTGTCGACCGGGACGCATTTTTCCGAGCTGCGCAGGTATAGCCTAAGAATGGCCGTTGTTCAGTGGATGCGGGTAGTTGACCATGGCGATTCCCACGAGATTTTCGAACGCTCTTGTTTTCAACCCAGGGGTTCGCAGTTCGTCGCAGCAGCGAGCGTTGGGAACGGTAATCGCGATGTTCACTGCAGTTGCCGGAGCCAGTACCGCGAACGCGCTGCGCTGGTCGACGGCGGAACTGATCCAGGCTTGCCGGGCCTCCGTCGTTAACGGGCGAGGCGCAAAAGCGACGTTCCACAGCTCCGGGGGGACAGCGCAAGTCCGCTCCAAGCGTTTTGGCCTCGCGGCAAGTATCGAGACCTTTCGCCAAATTCTGCTCGGGATCATTTCCTTCGGGCGCGACTTTCGGGAGTGCAATCTTTGAATTTCATAAATTCACGATCACTGGCATACGCGATCGGTGTGAGGAACATGACATCGACACGGCTACGGCCGATTCGGACGAAATGCTTCCGAGTGATCGGTCGCCCAATCCCGGAAAGAGCGCGGCGCTGCGCCAATAATTTTGTTGAACGTCGAAGTCACGTGCGCCGGATGTCCGGCAGCCGCGGACCAAGCCTGCAGAAGCATATTCACGGCTGGCAGCGGCATACTGCTGATTAATTCACGCTGCGCTTCTTCGGGAGAAATTTCCTCGATACGAAGAGAGCGGCCGGTGACACGAGCGATCGTGGAGATTTGTTCGAATTGGCTAAGCGATTCAGGTCCAGTGAGAACGTACTCTGCTCCGGAGTGGCCGTCTTCGCACAGAGCGCGAACCGCGACAGCAGCGATGTCGCGCTCGTCGATGGGAGCGGTCGGTACAGCTAGGTGCGGCCAGCGCACGACATTGCCGGCGCGAATCTGCGGCACCCACCAACTTAGAGCGTTTGCGGCAAACATGCCGGGTCGAAGGAATGTCCACGAAACGCCGGAAGTCTCGATGAGTTTTTCGATTTGCTCGACCATGACGCGTAGCGGATTGGGCTGCTGAAAAAGTGGATGTGCCGTTTTGATCGGAGCGGAAAGAAAGACGATGCGCGGGGCGAGTCTGGTAATGCGCTGCAAAGCCGGCGCAATTGCGGACGGAGGAGCGGTCCAAACGAGAAATACGGCATCGATGCCAGCGAAGGCGGGGTCGAGTGTTTGCGGAACAGTGAGGTCACCGCAACAAACATCGACCGAATCCGGGAAACGAGCCGCTGCTGGGTTGCGCACGAGTGCGCGAACGTTCACACCCGCGGCGGTCAACTGGGAAACCACCTGGCCTCCGACAGTGCCAGTGCCGCCGATTACAAGCATTTTATTCATGTGGGTATCCTAGGATTATTTCGCCGACGAAACGCGATCAAACGCCAATGATCGCAAGTTGCAATTTCTATTCCCAGCGGAAAACTTTAGCCGAGAGAGCCATGAAAACGAGGAATATCGCCGTGAGTGCGGCGATGTCGGAGGTGTGGGCTAACAGCGAATCGCCGTTCCAAACTCCTCGAAGTAGAGGAACCGCGTAGCCCAGCGGCAGTGCTCGTGCGATCCATTTCAGTAGCGGAGGCAGCGCGCCGATTGGCGAGAAAAGTCCGGAGATACCAATCATCGGATAGAGAATGATTGCGCCAATGGGCTGAGCGAAACGCGCAGTGGGAACGACGCTGGCGATGAGAAAGCCGATCGAGAGAATGCTCCAAGTACTGATCAGCAGGGCGATGGTGAAGGGAAAAAACGGAACGTGCACGCCAACGGGATAGTAGCGCTTCCCCGCTAAAATCATCAGAGCGAGCGTTGCTGCAGTCAGCAAAAGTTTCACGATGACATGGGAGGTAAGAATGGTCTGCGGGCGCAATGGAGTGGCGCGCAGCCGCTTGAGGATGCCGCCTTCGCGATAGATCGAGATAATGGTGATTAAGGACAGCACCGCACTGAAGATGATGAGAATTGCTGTAAGAACCGGCAGCCCCAGATTGATGAAAGTGTTGGCAGCGAGCGCGGAGGCAGTGAGCCTGCCACCGATGATGCGACCCAGCACCACGAAAATAATCACAGGGATAACAATGGTGCCGATTGCGCCCAGTGGTTCGCGCATGAATACTTTGATTTCGATCCAAGTTAATTTCCAGAGTCCACGCAGCATCATTTTTCAACCTGTTCGAAAAAACTATTCGCGAATGGAGTGACCGGTCAGTTTCAGAAAAACATCTTCCAGATTCGGGAGAATGGTGCGGAAATCGGTGACTCGGATACGGTTCTCTGAAATACAACGAATCACTTCGGTGACTAGATCGTCGCCGTTGCCGCGAATCGTAAATTTGAAATCCGTGCAAAGGACGGATTCGATTCCAGGAATCGAGCGGAAACGTTCTTCGGCAATCGGATCTTCGGTTGTGAGAAAAACGGTGCGCTGCGGACAATGGCGGGCGGCGAGACGGTCCGGCGTATCGATATCGATGATGCGACCGTGTTCGATAATCGCGACACGATCGCACAAGCGTTCCGCTTCTTCCATCAGATGGGTGGTCAGGAAGACCGTCTTGCCACGATCGCGGATGCCGCGAACCAAATCCCAGATGGCGCGCCGCGACTGCGGGTCGAGGCCGGTGGTCAGCTCGTCAAGAAACACGACTTCTGGATCGTTAATCAGAGCGAGCGCGATGAACAGGCGTTGCTTTTGACCGCCGGAAAGGTTCATGAACCAGGCGTTGCGTTTGTCGGCGAGGCCGAGCTGAGCGAGTAAGTGCTCGCCGTCGATGGCTTTTTTCTTGTAAAGAGAAGCCCAGAGGTCCACGGCTTCCCAAACTTTGATGCGCTTCTGCAATTGCGCTTGCTGGAGTTGTACGCCGATTCGTTCCTGCAGTTTGTAAACGTCACGGAAAGGATCGAATCCGAGAACAGTAATCAAGCCGTGGTCAGGCTTGCGAAGGCCTTCGATGCACTCCATGGTGGTGGTTTTGCCGGCGCCGTTGGGACCGATGAGGCCAAATATTTCGCCGTCAGCTACTTCGAACGATACTTCGTCGACAGCCACTGTGGGGCCGTAAGTTTTGCGTATGCCGGAAACGTGAATGACAGGATGCATCGCGATCGGGGGTTCGTAGATGGTACGAAGCCGAGCGATGATTTATATCACGGAGTGGGGTTGATGCCGATTTGGCGTTGATTTGAATCGGTTGCAGGAGACAGACGGGCAAGCTATAATTTGTGAGTCGTGCGTTGTGAGTTTTTCGTGACAGAAGCACGGCGACCGCTACAGACACCGCAACAATTTGGTTCTGTGCAAATGATGTGGGGACGTAGTTCAGTTGGTTAGAACGCTGCCCTGTCACGGCAGAGGTCGCGAGTTCGAGTCTCGTCGTCCCCGCCATTCTTTCTAAAGCACTTAAGCGGATTTCATTGAAACCATCGAGGGCGCGAAAAGGGCGCGTTCCGCGCCCTTTTTGTGCCCATTTGTGGTGATCCACAGTCTTTTATCCAGCTATCCAGCAACGAGCGCCGGTTCATCTTTGTCGGAAGAAAAAACCAGCGAGATTACCGCCGCCTGCGCTGCATGCTTCGCGGGCGTTACTGCCTGCGTGTAAACGTCCAGCGTAGAGCGAAACGACGAATGCCGCAGCAGCTCCTGCATCACCTTGAACTCAGTCCCCACGCTTCGCAGCAGGGTCGAGTAGCTGTGCCGGAACGTATGCCATCCGAATCGCTTTTGAATTCCGACTCGTTGCGCTGCAGGACGTATGTATTTGTGCAAGATCGCCTGGCCCCAGTACGGTCTTCGGCCTCGATAGCGCTTGCTTGCAAAAACCCAGTCCTCCAGCTTGATGTAGGTACAACGTTTTCTCCACTGCGTTAGAGCATCCGCGAGAGTCGGATGCATCGGCACAGGCTTTTGCGATGATTCGGTCTTACACGGGCCTACCACTCCGTACACGATGGAACGGATGACACTCATCGTGCCTCGCTCGAAGTCGATATCGCCCCACTTTAAGCCGAATATCTCGCTCTGCCGCAACCCGGTTGATGCGGCAAGAAGGACTAACGTGCGTTCTCGAAGTGCCAGACCGTCGATCAGCGCCTTGATTTCGGCGGGCTCCAGAGTGGCTGGTGGTGTTCGGCGTTTAGCGCTTTGGCGAACGAGAAAAATTGGGTTGCGGTCAAACAACTCATATCGGCAGGCGTGATTAAAAAGAACGGACATCAGGTTTCGGATTTTGGCACAACTGCTCTTTGCTAATGGCAATCCGCGAAGCCAGGACTCGACCTGTATGGTTCTAACCTCAGCTAGCTGGTATTTCTTCCAATGAGGACGAATCCAGCGGGTCAAGTACGCCTTATAGATTTTCTTGGTCGCGTGACTGCGCCAAGTGTTTTCCGTTGCGAGTTCGCGTTGCACGAAGTGATCACAGATTTGAGCAACTGTCATTGTGCCGGAATTCGTTGGTCGGCCATCCGTGTTGAGTTCTGAGACCAACCCCACTACGGAGCGTCGCGCAGCATCTTCATCAGGGTATTGCTCGACAGTGCCGATAATTTTCTTGTGGTAAAGACGCTTGCCGTCGAGTCTGGTCTCAGACCAGCGAAACTGCCAGACGTCAGGGCCTTCTTTGCGACTGTTTCGTTGCATACATCCGCGTTGCATCCTATCCTCCCGTGCCGCCGTTGCGGCGCAGAAGAATCTTCAGGCATGGAGGCGAATGGCGAGGCGGGGGAGGGCGCAATCGGTCCAGTGAATTGCTTCGCGGCGGCAATGCTCAGGACTTCCGCGTTGCCCATTATCCTTTGAGAATCGCCATGGCATGGCGTGCTTGTTGGCAACTCGCTCAGCCAGCGCTCTGCCGATTACCGACCGGCTCCAGGGGCAAAGCGGCTGGCGAGCGGAGAGTCTGAATATCCCGCTTGGGCGGTTGGCCGAAGAGGCGATTGTATTCGCGGTTGAACTGGCTGGCGCTTTCGTATCCAACCTCAAAAGCCGCAGTTGCAGCATCAATATCATCCATGAGCATGCGCTCCCTTGCGGAATGCAGCCGGAGTTGCTTCTGATACTGAAGAGGGCTCATCGCGGTTAGCTCCCGGAAATGTCGGTGTAGCGTGGAGACGCCCATGCCCGCGATCTTTGCCAGATCTTCCACGCGTAGCGGCTTCGCGTAGTTTGCCCTGACCCAGGCAATGGCCTTTGCCGTCCGGTGACTCTGATCTCCCAGTGTGGCAATCGCGCGAAGGCGCGCGCCCTCGGGTCCGCGGAGGATTCGGTAGATGATCTCGCGCTCAATCAGGCCGCTCAGAACCGGAATGTCCTGCGGTGTGTTGAGCAGGTCCACAAGCCGGCAACAGGCATCGAGCAACTCTGGCGTGGTCGCACCCGTTGCCATGGCGGGATCGTCGGACGGCACTGCCTGAATCTCCTGACCGCTCAGAAGTTCCCGGACGACGGGTATTTCGAGCTTGAGGAAGAAGCAGAGATACGGCTTTTCCTCACTTGCTTCAATCACCTGGCTGATGACCGGCAAATCGAGCGATGTCAGCAGAAATCGCGATTCGTCAAAGATAAAAGTTGTCCGGCCAAGGTCTGCGCGTTTCCGTCCCTGCGCGACCACGGCGAGGCTCGGCTCGTAGGTCGCCGTGGCCGGTGCCGTAGGGGCGGTCCGCCGGAACATCTGCAAGCCGGGGATGTCGGTGGTCAGATTCTCTTGGGAGTGAATATGAGAGGCAATGCCAACGGCCAACCTGGTGCGCAATTCGTGGAATCGATCCGGCGGCGGAGCGATGCTTTTGCTTGTTTTATTCAATGGCTGGTTTCCTTATCCCTCGTCCAAGAATAGCGTCACGTTCCCGGATGCGCCAATGCTTCGTTCACTCATGAGAGGAATAGGCAAGAAATCGAAAGGATCTGGCTACCGCCTCCAGGGCATTTGAACCTAAGCTCCGAATGAGAAAACAATTCGGGAGGACGCAACAATGGAGAAACGCAAACTGGGAAATCTGCAAGTCTCGGCTCTTGGCTTCGGCTGCATGAGCATCAGCGCAAACTACGGCCCCGCCGCCGACAAAAGTCAGGGGATTAAAGTCATCCGAGCGGCCCATGAAAAGGGTGTCACGTTCTTCGATACGGCCGAAGTGTACGGCCCATATACGAACGAAGAGCTTGTCGGGGAAGCGCTCGCGCCATTCCGCGACAAAGTCGTTATCGCAAGCAAATTTGGTTTCGACAACGAGAATGGCGGCATCCTTAATAGTCAGCCAAAGCACATCAGGAAAGTAGTTGAGGAATCACTGAAGCGCCTCAGAACCGACCGCATTGACCTCTACTACCAGCACAGAGTCGATCCGAATGTGCCAATCGAAGATGTGGCAAATACAGTCAAAGAGTTGATTAAAGAAGGAAAGGTCCTGCACTTCGGTCTGTCGGAGGCGAGCGCCAGAACCATCCGCCGGGCGCACGCTGTCCAGCCCGTTACCGCGATCCAGACGGAATATTCGGTGATGCAGAGAGACCCCGAAAAGAACGGCGTGCTCGCAACGTGTGAGGAGCTGGGAATAGGCTTCGTCCCCTGGGGCCCGGTCGGGCAGGGGTATCTCACGCAAAAAATCGACACGGGAACGAAGTTCGACCCCCAAAAGGATATGCGAGCCGGGTTTCCCCGGTTTTCGGCTGAAAACATCGCGGCGAATGCGCCGATTGTTGATTTGATTAAGCGGATAGCCGACAAAAAGAAGGCAACTACGGCTCAAATCTCACTGGCCTGGCTGCTCGCGCAAAACCCGTGGATTGTTCCGATTCCCGGCACGCGCAATATCGATCACTTGAACGAGAACCTGGGAGCGGTCAACGTTCAGCTGACGCCTGCGGATCTTGGTGAGATCGAAGCTGCTCTGTCTATAATCACCGTGCACGGTGGGCGGATGAATGAACAACAAATGAAAGTAGTTGATCAAACGACGTAACGCGTTTTTGTGTAGGGCAGGGGCTGTTGCTCCGCATTCCCTTAACGAAACTGGGTAATCTTGAAAGGAGATCAGCATGACCATCGAAGCGAACAAGCGCACCATGCAGCGTTTCACGGACTTCATCAACACCGCCAGTGAGAAACTGGCCGCCGAGCTTATTTCGCCGAGCGCGGTATTCCATGTTCCGGGAAGACCCGAGCCCCTGCAGGGTCCGGCTGGGTATCTCGAAATCATTGGAATGATGCGAGGCGGTTTTCCCGATATCCAATGGACGCTGGAAGAGACGATTGCCGAAGGTGACAAAGTGGCTGCGCGCTTCACCATGCGCGGCACACACCAAGGCACATTCTTTGGCGTTCCGCCAACAGGCAAGAAGATCGCCGTGCAGGCGATGAATTTCTATCGGTTGTCTGATGGGCAATTTGTCGAGGAGCGCGGCCAGCCTGATCTGCTCGCGTTGTTGCAGCAAATCGGCGCGGTGCCGATGTAAGAACCTGTCACGCCGCCACTGCCGATAGCGCGAAGGGCAGGGGGCAAAACCAGTAAAGGGCCCTGAAGTAAAACCCCGTTATCTCACTTTGACGACGACCTTGCCTTTTGACCGGCCCTTTTCCAGATACGCAAGGCCATCCTTTGCTTGCTCGAACGGAAACACTCTGTCGATCACCGGCCGGATGCGCCCCAACTTGAGGAGCTCACCGATCTCGGCAAGTTGCTGACCGTCTGGACGCACGAACAGGAATGAATACTCGGCGCTGCGTTTCCTGGCGTTGCGAATCATCTTACGACTCAGCAATCCGAACACGAACACCATGAAAAAGTTCATGCGGCGCGCGCGCGCGAACGCCGCATCCGGTGGCCCGATGAGCGAGACGACGGTGCTCCTTGGCTTCAAAATACGGAGGGATTTTTCGAGTGCATCGCCCCTGACGGTGCCCAGCACGGCATCGTAGTCCCGCAGCACCTCCTCGAATTCCTGCTGCTTGTAGTCAATCACCTCGTCGGCGCCTAAGCTCCGCACCAGATCCACGTTACCCGTACTCGTCGTCGTTCCCACCTTTGCGCCGAGGTATTTCGCGAGCTGGATGGCAAACGTGCCGATGCCGCCGGAGCCTGCGGGGATGAACAGTTTTTGTCCGAGCTTGAGGTGCGCACGCTCTTTGAGCGCTTGCCACGATGTGAGTCCGACCATCGGGATCGAGGCCGCCTGCACGAAGTCCAGATTTTCCGGTTTGAGCGCGGCGGCGTTCTCGGGTACGACTGCGAATTCAGCGAGTGCGCCGCTGCCCAGGTCGAAGATACTCGCGAAGACGGCATCGCCTGGCTTGAAGCGGGTCACGCGGCTTCCCACCTCGACCACGACACCCGCCAAATCGCTTCCCAGCGTGGCCGGTAGCTGAAACCGGAGGATGGGTTTGAATGTTCCTTTCGGGATCATGTTATCGATTGGATTGAGGCCGACGGCGTGGACCTGAACGAGAATTTCTTCCGGCCCCGGCGTAGGCTGGGGAATGTCGGCGAACGCAATCTGATCGGCCCGGCCATAGCGTTTGAAGACGAGTGCTCTCATTATTCGTTTCCTGCTTTAAGGATTAAGGCGGGGCAGGCCGCCCCGCTGCGTCGGACCGGAGTGGACTCACGAAGATTGATACGCCGGAATTGCATCGATTACGCCACGGCCGGGACGAGCTTCTTGGATGCCTTCCAGAGTTGCGTGTTGATGAAATCGGGGGCGATCCGGCGCATCCACGCGAGGGTTTTTGACTGCCCAGGCCGGATTTCGAGGGCGCCCGCCTTCAGCGACGCAAAGGATTGTTTCACCAGCTCATCCGTGGTGATCAGGCTGGTGCCGCTCTCGGAAAGCTCTGCCGTCATATCGGTTTTCACTCCCGGCGGCATGATCTCGATGACTTCCACGCCGGTCTCTTCCAGCTGGAATCGCAGCGACTGCGTGTAGGAGTGGATCGCCGCCTTCGTGGCGGAGTAGATGGGCGCCGCTGGCAGTGGTACAAAGGCGAGCGCTGATGACACGTTGAGAACGGTACCCTTTTTGGCGGTGAGGATGTCGATGAACGCGGAGGTCATGCCGATTACGCCGCCCACGTTGACGTTCATCTCCGCGGTTAACCCGGCCGGGTCGGCCGCCGGAGCCCTAAGGTTCTTATAGAGCATGATGCCCGCGTTGTTCATCAGTGCATCGAGCCTGGGGAAATCCTGTTTCACGCGCGCCGCAAGCGCGGCTATCTGAGCGGAATCCGCTACGTCGCTCTGGATGGTGTGAATCTTCGGGTGCTTCGCCTTCACCTTGTCGAGCACCGCCTGGCGCCGGCCCGTCACGATGACCTCGTTGCCGAGTTCAACAAACTTGAGGGCAAAGGCAAGGCCGATGCCCGCGGAGCCCCCGGTAATAAGGATGGTGCGACCAGTCAGTTTCATAGAAATCCCTTTCGTGACCACTGCCCATGTAAACGCGTTTGAATTCTGGCGGGGCGGAAGGTTTTGAGCGCTCATGAGCCATCTTCCGGTCTCGCATATTTCATTAGATTACAACGATAATCCTATGGTTACAAGAAAAATCTCAGAAGCTGTGCAAAAGATGATCCCGCATGCTTGCCAACACCTTCTGCCGGTCGGCAGGCTCGGTAAGCAGACGGGCAACGGACACGGCGCCCGCCATCGCACTGAAAATAAGAAAGAAATTTCGTTCCCGCTCTGGTGCGGTCGCACCCGGCATGAACTCCACCCACCGCGCCGCACGCTCTTTCATCACGCTGGAAATTCGTTTCCTGACCGTAAGTTTGGCGCGAGCAATCTCCGGCGCCAATGCGGCAACCGGGCAGCCGGTATCGGGATGATCGCAGTGCCCGGGCGAAAGATACAATCGGACAACCTCCTTCCATCTTTCCTCACGCGGCACGTTTTGCAGGGAGGCATAGAACTGCTCGCTGTCGGAGAACGCCTGTGTAATGGCTTCGACGAAAAGCTCATCCTTGCTGCGGAAATGCTTGTAAAAGCCACCCACGGTCAGGCCCGAGGCCTTCATCACGCTGGCGACACCAGGACCATTCAGCCCTTCTGCGCGGAGCTTCTTAGCGGTGTTTCGCACGATGCGGTCGCGGGTGTGGGTCTTGTGTTCCGGTTCGTAGCGCATGGCACCTCTCTATTGGATTATACGAGTAATCCATAGATACACAATACTTCAGTCGGAGTGCTGTAGCCGCTCGCCTGGTAGGAGATCGTCAGAAAGTCACCGCTGCCGATCTGGGGCAGGGACCCTGACACTGAGTTTTCCAACCCACAACCCAACCCACAATTCGTGTGGTCTTGTACGACTTACAAGTATTTTGGCAGTCCCCGCGTTCTTGTAAGTTGTTGTAAAACCTATCCTGGCTAAACTGTCACGGCAGAGGTCGCGAGTTCGAGTCTCGTCGTCCCCGCCATATTCCTCAAACGATCTGCAGGTTCGGTTGTTGCTCTTATTGCTTTTCGTCACTCTTCCCTGCTTTGCCTTTGCTATAGGAACGCGTTAGTATCAGGCCATGCCAGTTGGCTGGAAAAACCACGTCGCAAGCAACCCAGAGATTCTGCGTGGCAAACCACGCCTAAAAGGAACACGTATTCCTGTAGGACTTGTGCTCGGGTACCTGGCCGCTGGCAAAACCGCTGAAGACATTATCGCGGAATTTCCCGATCTCACACGCGACCAAATCGCCGCATGTTTGGACTATGCCCGCGAACTGGCCGAATTTGAGGCCGTCGTCTGATGGCCCTGCGGTTCTTGGCTGACCACTGCGTCTCGAACTCCACCGTTCAAACCATACGAGAAGCAAATCATGAGGTCTTGCGCTTGAGAGACGTTTTACCGGTGGAATCATCGGACATGGTCGTCGTCTCGAAGGCGGCCCGCCTTACATCCGATCCGGAGTTCCATCCGACCACACGCCGGTGTGAACGACGAAATTGTCCATCGGTTCCGGGTCACCCAGGAACTGTGGAGTTATAAATATCGGAGAGTTCGGGAATTTAAACGAGACATGGTTTGAGTCGTCTATCGAATTTGCGCCCCATACTGCACCGTCCATGAGCGGCGTGTAAAACATGAGATGAGCCATGTTGTGCCCACCACCATCATTAAGATATGCATCTTTCGACATCATGAAGCATATCGCCCCGGCCTCGAGAACGGGCAATTCTTTTTTCCATCGCGGCCTTAATACTTTCCTTGATCTCAGCTTTCGATTTTCCCGCCAAGACTAATTTTGTCCTGAAGTAGGTGTACGGCACGACCGTACGCGCGGCCGGGGGATTGAAGCACTCCGCGCCGCGAGTCTTAGGGCTCCAAAACTCTGGGCTGTTGAATGAATTCATCCAACCGCGCTCTACAATGTAGATAAAGCCGTTCTTGCCTTCGACCGCCGGTTCGTAGCCATTTTTCCCCAGGATTACAACCGTGGCATCACGGGAAATGGATGAAGGCGCCGCGCTTCGCGCCAAGGCGATCTCGGCGTCTCGATCCATCAGATATTTTTCAATCGGAGCCATGCTCGGATACGGATTCTTGGCGTCCTGTGCCTGGGCGTTCCGGGCTGTACTCATCGAAAGAGCCAGCGCCAAGGCCCACGATGCCATATCTTAACTGTCTCTCGTTTCATCCGGTTCTCTCCTCGAATCCTTTCCATGCAGCTTTTGTGATGCCCAATTAATATCTAGTTCCAGATCCATGATTGCGAGACCATTCGTCATATCCTGCCAATCAAATTCGTCAAGAAAAAGATGCACGACGTGATGGTTCCGGCGCTATCTGGCTCTAGCTGGAGTGCGGGGTTTCGATGAATATTGGGGTTTCTCCTTCGGTTGCTGGCAATTCTGGGTCACGCCGATATTCGACGTGACCCATGTTGTCTCGCACAATCTCCGGCCTTGCGCACCGGAACATAGGGCTGGATGGCACGGAAAGCTCCGAAAAATGCCCCTTATTGCTGGAGTTGGCCGGGGACGAATCTCGGCAAATGGTGGCTGCAAACACCCGCGGGCACCATGGATCCCGGGCGTGTACGTGCGACATCGGCAACCGACTCGCCTATGCTCTCGTCTACAGGGGTTAACAGAATGGCATGGATCTTGCCCTCATCCGGCCCGCTCATGACCGTTGCCATGCCTGAGATTTGTCCGCGCTCGTTGATATTGCTAGCCGCGATTATGAAGAGGTTGGAATCTCCGGGAATGAGCGTGTTCAGGTCGGTCATCACATTGTCTTGCCAGATGAAGCCGCGGGACCAGCCCGCGGAATTGAAGGTGCTTCCCACCACCTGGCCCCGGTTGTTGATGCCTGTGGCAAAGGCGGCACCATCTCCCGGCAGAATGCCGAGGTTTGTGACTGCGCTGTGTACGCCGTTCGGCCAAAGAGAGGCAACGATGGTTGTGCCGTCAGTGGTCGAGACATACCCAACAGCTTGGCCGTGGTCATTAATGGCGTAGGCGTCATTTCCATCGTGTCCGAGGTTTGGAAGCTCGAAGGCATTGTCGTTTTCCCACAATACGGCGTGGGTCGCTATGTTGGTGCAGGTTCCCGAGGAGCCTACGGCCTGGCCCTGATCGTTGATGCCTTGTACGAAGCCGTCTGGGTCGCCAGCCACCGTAGGTAGAGCTCGGACTTCGCCTCTTTTCCAAAATACCGGCGAAATAATCTTTCCAGGCTTGCTAGGCGAGCATCCGGAGTCCTGGACCGTCGTTTCCGAAATGCCTACTATTTGTCCGCGGTTATTGATAGCGCTGGCCTGCCCGTTATTTCCGCCCAGCGTCGGGAGAGCCATCATGTGGCCGTCTCGCCAAAGAAACGGACGACACGTAAGTTTTGTGCCAAAGGCGCACATGTCTTCACCGTCTGGATCTGGAACAGATGTTTCGGCCAAACCGACGGCTTCCCCGCGATCGTTGATTCCGCCATAGTTGGTCCAGCTGTTCTTTCCTCCAAGCGTGCCGAGGTCGATGTTGCGTCCGTGGGCGTTTATTACCGCGCGGCCACTTGCAATGGTCGTGGAGGTCGACTTGATGGGCGGGTTTACAAACCCATCCATGTTCTCCGCCCAGCCTTCATTATTGAGTCCCATGACCATGCTGAAGTTGTCCGTGCTGTGGTTAAGGCCCATATCGGTAATCTTGTAGCTCTTTTGAGCGAACACATTGCTGGAACAAGCCAGAACAATCGTCGCAACCCACAGTATCCGGAAATTCCCCAATTGTCTCATCATGTTCATATCTCCTCTTTTCCTCCGATGAAAGTCGCCGTGCCGAGATGACTGGCGATTTACGTCACGTACCACTCGGCGCTCTAGCAGTTCAGGGCAGAATTGGCTCACAACTCCACAAAGTCCTGCTGAGTGACAACTGAGGAAGCATGTGGTGTTCCACGTTCACGACGATTACGTGACACAACAAGCCCAGCACTTCAGAGTTCGAAGACGAGTGGCGGATTAACAATCTCCTGGGACGACCCACAAAAGACCAGAGCGACCTTTTCTCCAACTTCTCATACACAAACTGGCGAGAGGTTACGAAATTCGAGAACACCGAGCGGCCAAGAGTCAGACAGATCATTTCGATTGATTTTCAAATGGCCTAACATACATACTAGTTGGTATGCTAGTTGCTCACGAGAAGAAGCGAAGGACCCGTGATCCGGAGCGTACGCGGGAACGCTTACTGCAGGCGGCCTTTCGGGAGATCCACAGATCGGGCTTTCAGAGTGCCAGCATCGATACAATCCTCGCCGCCACTAACGTCACCAAGGGGGCGCTCTATCACCACTTCGAGAGCAAGGAAGCCCTAGGCTATGCCGTCGTCGAAGAGAAGATCGCAAAACTTACGCGCGACAGGTGGTTGCGTCCTATGCAGAGCGAAGGGGAACCCATCGACATTTTGATCGGCGTTGTCCGGCGGATACCAGCTGGGCCCCAAGACGTTCGCGCCGGTTGTCCGCTGCTGCTTTTGTCACAGGAGATGTCTCCGCTGGACGAGCAATTCCGCAAGCGACTGGAGAGGATATTCCTTGACTGGCAGGAAGGTGTTGCAACGCTTTTGCGGAGGGGCAAATTCCAAGGAACAGTTCGCCGCGACCTGAATCCAGGCGAGGCTGCCAGCTTTTTGATCGCAACGGTCGAGGGCTACGCCACGTTAGCAAAGAATGCTCAAGATGCGAAGGTGTGGAAAGCGGGAATCAGAAATGTCGTGGGATGGCTGAGGTCTCTTCGGCCGCCGGACAACTACAAGCGGGGCTGACCGCTATCGCGATCGGGCTGAGCGTTTCAAACTACATCATGAAAGGAGAACGAACAATGACAAGGATCACAATGCCGCGCAGGAATCTGCTCGCAACGGGAGCCGGCGCGCTGGTCGGCGCGGTAACCCTACCAGGACCGGCAAGGGCCAGCGCATTGGGAGGGCCTGACTTAACGAATGAGGAGACCATCCGTAAGTGGTACGCGGCGTGGGAAAAGAAGGATTTGGGCACGTTCAATATGCTGCTCGCCGACAACTTCACCTTTACGAGCGCGGCCGGCGACGACCACATCAGCAAGAGCACTTTCAAAACGCAATGTTGGGACACACAAGTTGATTTCATTGAACACTTTGACCTCGAGCGAGTCACTACTGGCGCGGAGGATGCTTTTGTGAAGTATCTTTGCCACACCAAGAACGGCAAATCTTTCCGGAACGTGGAGTATCTCCGCATCAAGAACGGACAGTTGGAATCTATTGAGTGTTATTTCGGAGCACAATCCAGCTTTCCGTCAGCAGTAAGCACTGGGCGGAAGTGACCTATGGGCCGGCTGCTCCGGCCATGTAGGACCATTTCAGGTAGAAGCAGCGCACTCGTCAGTCGCTTCGAGTAGCGCGAAGTCGGAACAAAACGGCATTGCGAGGTCCCATCATGAGCGGCCCCAAGATTCAGGACCAGAAGGCCATTGCACGTGAGATGTTTGTTCAACAAGCTGCTCGCGCTAATGGGGACGTTTCAGCTAGCCCACTGCCAGGGGATACGATTTGCTCCATCAAGAGTAGACGGGACTACACTCTTGAATCGAAGGCAGAAGATAGGTTCTATGAACCTGCAGACACATCATTGCTTCCCGTAACTCGGGTTGATGTTGCAAACCTCATCCGAGCCTTACAGCAGTTGGGGGTTATAGCAAAACGACAGGCACCACGAATCGCGTTCAAGGCAAAAGGTAGAATCTTATTCGTGGATCTAGCTGAGATCGTGGCAGTGCAAGCCGAGGGTAATTACGTTTCGCTGCGACACCGGCCCAATCCCTATTTGCTGCGCGAATCTCTCTCGTCCATGGCGGAGAAGCTCAAGCCCTACGGTTTTATTCGCATCCACCGCTCGGTCGTCGTGAATATTTCGGCCGTGGAGGAGATCCAACCTTTAGCTACGGGAGAGTACCGGCTGCGTGTAAAAGGTGGGAAAGAATATTTGGTAACGCGCACATACAAAGACAACCTCAGAGATCTGGCTCAACTATGGGTGGGCTCAGAGCGTCTTTGCGGCTAACAGCCAGGAGCGTCGGGGCTAGATTCAATACCGATTGTCAGAAAAAGACAGAATTCATCGCTGAAGGGGCGGTCGTGAAATCTGGGTACAATAAGGGGACGATAAGAAGTGACATTGGGTACCTATCAAACGATGTCCGCCGACACCGTTTGATATCAATTAGTTACATCAATCTGCTGCGCTGTCACGGCAGAGGTCGCGAGTTCGAGTCTCGTCGTCCCCGCCATTTCCTCAGCGAATACGCTTGGCACTCCCGAGCAGGAGCGCGGCGTTCAGCCCGCGTATCATCAGTTTAGCTTAGCTAGACCAAGGGTTGACTACCGGAACCGAAAGATCCACAAAATGCGATGTGTTTCGTGTTGCGAGCTTTGCGTGCGAAGCAAGCACTATGCCGGCAATCATGGTGTCGCGCAATTCACCTGGACGTCCCTTCTTATGACGCACCGCCATCAGATCCCCAGCCTGTTGCGCGGCGGCTATATCAAAAGGAGCGACACGATTCTCGATCTTCTCAACAAGGACTCTCTCGAATGCCTGAAGCAAAGCCGAGCGTCGCTTCCCAACCGGCAGAATATGCAATCCGTAACGAATTTCAAGGATCGTGATGGAAGTTGTCCAAATGGATGTGCGAGGTTGCTTGTCGAGCCATTCGACAACACCCGTGTCAGCCGGGTGCCGCATGAGCGCAGAGAGAACGTTGGTATCGAGAACGATCATCGATCAAAGCGCGCAGGTTTGGTCTGGTATCCACGGAGTTCAGGGAGGTCTTCTTCGAGTCCAACCTTGGCGAACAACGAGGCGATCTCCGTGCCAAGACCTCCTGCAGCAGCATCTTGTTCATTTACAGCATTTCGGAGAATGTCCCGGACTTCTTCCTCCATGCTTCGACCATGCCGCGCTGCGCGCCGCTGCAGCCGTACCTTAACGTCTTTCTCGATATTTCGTACGACAAACTGGGCCACATCTCCTCCTTCACACGCGATATCATGATATCATCCTTGGTCGGTGACTGAACAGCTTTCTGAATCGGATTGCTCCGACGCCGTTGGCGTCAATATAAGAGCTCTACAACACGGACCGAGAATCGGCGAATCTGGGTGCAATCAGGGTCAATAAGACTTCCCGAGGATTCCTTGGGGCGCCGAGAGTGGCGATCGGTGCCGTGAAATTACAACCAGGTACCTCTGGACGCTGGACTGTCACGGCAGAGGTCGCGAGTTCGAGGCTCGTCGTCCCCGCCATTCCTTTCAAAGACTTGCCAGAATTCCTCTTTTTCCCGTCGGCACAAAAAGGCACAAAATGGGTACACCCGATGGGAGTCCGCCTAGACAGAGCTCACCTTTCTTGCGTTTTTCCTGGGAACAAAAGCGCGACCACGGCCTCCGGCGCCTTGCGCTTTTCGGCTGTGCCCGCTTGCGTATACGTATCGAGCGTCACGCAAATCCTGGAGTGACGCAGCAGTCTGTATAGTCTTCAGTTCCGCGCCAGTAAATCGAAGCAGCGTCGAATAGGTGTAGCGAAAAGTATGCCAGCCGATTCGTTTCGTGATTGCTTCCTTCTCGACCTCTGCTCGGTCCAGAGCTCGGGAATTGGCGCTTGCAAATGTATATACATTTATGTATATATATCCGGGAGGCAAAGCATGGCCATCGCTCGCGTATTCAAGTCTGGGAACAGCCAAGCTGTAAGGCTGCCAAAAAAGTTTCGCGTCAAAAGCTCGGAAGTTGAGATTTTCCGGCGCGGCGACGAAATCGTATTACGTGAGAAAGCCGGCGGAATGGTCCGCGTACTGGATTTGCTAGCTGAGTTGCCGTCGGACATGTTCCCTAAGAAGCGCAAAGACCCTCATCCACAGCGCCGCAAAGGTCTCTGATGAGCGCCCGCTATATGCTCGACACCAATATCTGCATCTATTTGCGGCAGAACCGCCCCCCGGAAGTGACCACGCGATTCCGCCAAATGCAGCATGGCGACGCCGTTATATCGGTGATTACCTATGGCGAGCTACATTATGGCGCAGAGCGAAGCCAGCAGCGCACACATGCTCTGGAATCTCTCGGGCGCCTTGTATCTCTTTTGCCTGTGGTTCCCTTGCCGGGGGAAGCGGCGACAGCCTACGGCGAGATTCGCGCAGCGTTGGAGTCCCGCGGTGAGAAGATCGGTGGCAACGATCTCTGGATTGCTGCTCACGCCAAATCCGCGGGGCTCACTCTCGTCACCAACAATGAACGCGACTTCAAGCGCGTCCCGGGACTTAAGCTCCAGAACTGGACCAGCCGCCGTCCTTGATCGCGCGAAATGAGTTGCAGTCCATTTCTTGGTCCATTCGTGGTCCAATATTTGTCACTTGGGGTTCCAAAGCGCGGTCTTGATAGCCATCCGTGCCGCGTAGTTTCAAACAGTTACCAAAAAATCGCGCCTGTCACGGCAGAGGTCGCGAGTTCGCGAGTCTCGTCGTCCCCGCCATTCTTTCCAAAGAATTTGCGCCGATCTCGAGTAGGTGTGCCGGAACGTATGCCATCCAAATCGCTTCTGAATACCGGCTCGTTGCGCCGCTGGGCGTATGTATTTACGCAAGATCTCTTGTCCCCAGTATGGTCTTCGGCCCCGATAGCGCTTGCTTGCAAAAACCCAGTCTTCGGGCTTGATGTATATACAACGTTTTCTCCACTTCATCAGAGCATCCGCGAGAGTCGGATGCATTGGCACAGGCTTTTGCGATGATTCGGTCTTGCACGGGCCTACCACTCCGTACACGATGGAACGGATAACGCTCATCGTGCCTCGCTCGAAGTCGATATCGTCGCCACTTCAATCCGAATATCTCGCTCTGCCGCAACCCGGTTGATGCGGCAAGAAGGACTAATGTTCGTTCTCGAATTGCAAGACCGACGATCAGTGCCTTGATTTCGGCGGGTTCCAGAACGGAGGGCACTGTTCGGCGTTTCGCGCTCTGACGAACGAGATGGATTGGGTTGCGGTAAAGCACCTCATACCGGCAGGCGTGATTGAAAAGAACAGACATTAGGTTTCGGATTTTGGCGCAGCTGCTTTTTGCTAAAGGCAATCCGCAAAGCCAAGACTCGACTTGTATCGTTCTAACCTCGGCAAGTCCGTGTTTCTGCCAATGAGGGCGAATCCAGCGGCTGAAGTACGCCTGATAGATTTTCTTTGTAGCATCGCTGCGCCAGCTACTTTCTTTCGAGAGTTCTCGCTGTGCGAAATGGTCACAGAGTTGAGCAACGGTCATTGCGCCGGAATTCGTTGGTCGGCCATCGGTGTTGAGTTCTGAGACCAACCCCACTACGGAGCGGCGCGCAGCATCTTCATCAGGGTATTGCTCGACGGTGCCGAGGATTTTCCTGTGGTAGAGACGCTTGCCGTCAAGCCTGGTCTCAGACCAGCGAAACTGCCAGACATCAGGGCCTTCTTTGCGACTGTTTCGTTGCATACATCCGCGTTGCATCCTAATCCTCCTACGCGTCGTTGCGGCGTAGAAGAATCTTCAGACATGAAGCCGAAGGGCAGGGGCTGGCGAAACCAGTCAAGTGAATTGCCTGCGGCGGCAACATTGTTCCGCTAAAAACGGTCAGGAGGCGGTGATCACGTCCGGTTAGCCGACGATCCAATCGGTAGCTGAAAGCGGCGGTCGCAACGATGTTTCTCGCCAGTCCGCCGGTCTGCCAGCCAGTGCCGCCGGCCGGTCAACCATGACAAATTGACGGCGTCCTTTTGCAGCAGACATTTGCGCTTTCGCTCAGTTACTGTCCCGAGCCCGCAAACGGGCCTGCGGATGGTTTGCGGAGTTCGCCGGAAGGTTAAACCGTCACGATCAATTTGCGGCTGACATCTGCGACGTCCGAACCGCTGATTTTATTGAGCTCCGGTGCCGTTTCAAAACTTACCCTCTGTGAGACGCGCTCGCTCACATTGGTCGCTCTTCGTCATTGTCTTCACAATTGCGCTCAGCTGAGTTCTTGGGCGAGTCCGATGAGAAGCCCTTCAGGCCCGCGGATGTAGCAGAGCCGATACGCGTCTTTATACTGGACTACGTCGCCTACGAGCTGCGCGCCGCGCTTGCGGAGCCTTTCAAGCGTCTCGTCGATGTCGTCCACGGCGAACATGACGCGGAGGTAGCCTAGAGCGTTCACGGGGGCGTTGCGGTGATCCGCGATGGCAGGCGGCGCGAGAAAGCGGGAGAGCTCGAGCCGGCCGTGGCCGTCCGGCGTGCGCATCATGGCAATCTCGACGCGCTGATCGCCCAGTCCAGTGACACGTCCTGCCCATTCTCCTTCGATCGTGGCCCGCCCTTCGAGCTCGAGGCCGAGCTCGCGAAAGAAATCAATCGTCCCTTCGAGGTCTTCGACGACGATTCCTACGTTGTCCATCCGTTTGAGCGCCACGTGTCCAATCTACAAGGTGTCGTCTAATCTAGCAACGAACCCTTTTTGCAACGCCGAAGCACGAGCGCCACGTGGAGCCTGAGAGATCGCTCCCGAATAGCGCTTACTCGGTGCGGATCACGGGCAAACTGGAAATTATCCACCCAGAAGAGAAAAGGCCAATTCGGGTAAAGGGCTGATCCCCTTGGTTGTATGGAAAGACGAATTTCCAACCCGCAACCCAACCCACAATTCGTGTAGCCTTATGCGACTTGCGCGGCGTGTGGCAGTCCCCGCGTATGTGTAAGTTGTTGTAAAACCATTTCACGCAGCGCTGTCACGGCAGAGGTCGCGAGTTCGAGTCTCGTCGTACCCGCCGTTGAACATCGTTTCCAACCAAATTCATGGCAGATTGGGTTTTTTCAGGCACATCCTCAGAAGCGCCGAGGTGAGTCGTCGGTTAGAGGGTCGTCAAAATCGAAAATCAATGCGATGACGTGAGAGGTGATTGGCATTTCGTCTCCGTTCATTATCGATTATCGACAAAGGCATCTACCCTTGTTCTAGATCAGAACGGCACGCAGCCTGGTAGTTAAAACCTAGTACATGGACCTACAGTCGTCCAATCAACTTCGGAATCACATCTTGGCAAAGGTGTTTCAGATACTCCGGAGTAGCGTTGATAACCTTCCGGCACAGTATACAGCCCGGATAGACCACACCCTTTCCGCCATCCGCCACTGACGGTGGCTCCACAACGAACGTATCCCAATAGTGCCGTTGGATTTCACTTTAAAGAAAGAGGATGAGTGCTTGCTGCTTTTCCGGATTCAATGCGCCACTCCTTCAAGAAGTGGCAGAGGTTGGGAATCGAAAGGATAGCATCGCCGCAGCGTCGAATTGAAGACGCGTACTGAGGCGCTTAAAGCCTGATACTCTCGTGCGTATGGTTGAGCTGGTCTTGGATCGGAGTGTGTCTGTTCAGCGCGGAAAGCGGTTGGAGTATTTCACCATCGCTTGGAACAGTCTCGAAGGAATCATTGCAGTTATCTCCGGAATACTCGCAGGCAGCATCTCTCTTGTCGGTTTTGGAGTGGACAGCTTCATCGAAGTTACGTCGGGAGCTGCGCTGCTGTGGCGCATGTCCGTTGACGCCGAGGAACACCGCCGAGAGCGCATCGAGCGAAAAACGCTCAGGATTGTGGGCGCTTGTTTCATCGCGTTGGCGGCCTACGTTGGCTACGAAGCTGCCAGCAACTTGATTGGCAGAAGGGCTCCTGAACATAGCCTTCCCGGAATTATTCTTGC
Source organism: uncultured Acidobacteriota bacterium (assembly GCA_963781385.1). GTDB lineage: Bacteria > Acidobacteriota > Terriglobia > Acidiferrales > UBA7541 > Acidiferrum. Next base: position 1,719,490 of record CAWAFN010000003.1, read on the forward strand.
CTGCGTTTCGCTCGTCGTGATGCCCCTGCTTTCTCGTGCTAAACGCCGAGTAGGAACGCACCTGAAGAGTGCGGCGATGAATGCAGATGCCAAGCAGACAGAGTTTTGCACCTATCTATCAGCCATTCTGCTCGGTGGTTTACTTCTCAACATGGTCTATGACCTGTGGTGGGCGGATCCGTTGGCCGCCTTGGTTATGGTTCCAATAATTGCGAAAGAAGGCGTAGACGGGTTACGCGCCAAGACTTGCTGTGATTGAGCCTCCCTCTGCTTTCGTTGCCTTTCTAATCGCGCCCTTGCGTCCGAATACTGTTAGAATTGAGATCGGTCGCAAGATGAACACTTCGTTGCTCAAACCCCTGACCGCAATTTCACTTTCGCTATGGCTCGGTGCCTTAGCGTGTGTTATGGGTTGCGCTCAGCCTGCGCTTGCCTCCGGGGATCCGACACACCGCATGCAAATCTCTGAATGTAAGACAGAGGCCGCGGATGACGGGTCGTGCTGCCATCACAGCCGCGAGGCTTCAAAGAACAAACAATCGGGCCGGGACGCGTCGTGCTGTCCGTCGGATGCCACTCTAATTCAAAAACAAGACGGCGTGTCGCCCCTGCAGACCGACTCGTTCATCGCTACGTTGGCACCGTCAGCACCTAATTCGTTTGAGCTTTCCGCAAGCGTCTCCGCAGCCATCCCAATTGTCATTCACCTCGGACGAGATGTACTCCTGCAAGCTCACGTTCTTCGCATTTAGAAATAAAACCAGTCCCACGGGCTCTTCGCGCGGATTCTATCCGCGAAACAACAACTATTTCTAAATGGAGAAAAATCATGAAGGCGATAAAAGTAGCGTTGTTGCTGGCAGTAATCACACTTGGTCTGACAGGAGCGGCCTCGGCTGCGCAGGCAGGTTGCTGCGCATCTGAGGATTGCTGCGCTAGTTGTTCCGGGTGTTAAGAAGTAAGTGAGTCGAAAGAGGGGCGCGAGCGCTAGCTTGCGCCCTCTCCGTTCGTTGCGTGAATCGTCGCGGGTTCTTCCGGAATGTTTCGGCCCGTTAAGCCCGACTGGACGGGCGCTGGACCTGAATGAGCGCTGGCTCACTCAGACCCAGCTCCCACTTTGATGTAGCGAGGAAATTTTGCCTTGAGCGGCATGAATCCGAATTGGCGGCAACGTGTATTTTCAGTGAAACCAATCCGCCAGAACGACTTACCCAACCGCGCTTAGCACGACTATCGACCGAGCGAAGCGACTCCGAGTCTTTCGTCTTGAACTTTGAAACTGCGACGTACGCATAGTAATTCCGGCAGTCGCGGCCCCGGGCGTGGGAAGCCTACCAAATACGACTTACCCTAGTCGCTCAATCAATTTCGGAATCACATCCCGGCAAAGATGATTCAGAAACTCCGGCGTAGTGTTGATAACCTTCCGGCACAGTATGCAGCCAGGATAGACCACACCCTTCCCGCCGGCTGCGATCGACGGCCGATCGACGACGAAGGTGTCTGAATGATGCCGCTGGATTTCTTTTTGAAGATATTGGATAAGGGCTTGCTTCTTCTCGGGATTCAAAGTGTTGCTCCGGGTGAGCAACTGGAAGGGCATCATAGCATCGATGCGCGTGACGAAAATCAGCTATAACCTATAACAAGGATTCAGACTCGGTTATTGCTCCAGAGCATTGTGATGTCACATGAACTTCGGATACTCTGTCGACGCACTTATTAGTGCTTTGAGCGCCGTTAGGGACTCACGTGGGAAGGCGTGAGTCCCTTTTTCTTGACTACTCACCGAACAGCAACTGAGCGGCATCGAATCGACGGGTTATCGACGAAAGCTCTTCAGAGAGATTGCGGCCGGCTCGTAAAACCGCCACGCGGTCGTGGTCGGCATACTCTTCCAACGTTGAACAAACGTTGAACAGAAGCTTCCCTGCCCTGCCCGATGCAGCCAACGGTCGCCAACTAGCGCACACCCAACCTGTTGATTCTTCGTGCGCCAGTGATTGCCAAAGTGCTGCTGGGTACTCCACTCCTCGGCCACAGGCTCAGCGCAGCCGCAAAGGCTTCGTGCATCGCCTCCTCGGCAAGATCAAAATCACAAAAAGCGGAAAAATTCGCCAGGACGTCCTGAATCCACAGATAAAGGGAGTCGAGCAATTCGCTTATCTGCTTGTGGAGCGCACGGACATGACGACGACCTGAGCGAACCAGCTGCTCCCGAGTCACGGGCAACCAGGAAGTTATGCCCAGGATGGACTCTCAAAGACACTGGCCCGAAGTCGGACAAGCAATGAGTCAACCAGCAGTTTCAAGACCATCGAAGGACTATTCTTTATGGCAACCTCTCGTGCTTGCAAATGGTCAACTCTTCGCGCGTGGGGTAACCGTTAATCTGTCCCGCTAACTGACTCCTCTGGTGTGCGAGTCGTGCTCTTGAAAACTGTGCTTGTCATAACATTACACCTTATGGTGTAATGTTATTATGGATCAATTGACAGACGTATTGACTGCGATTTCGCACCCAACCCGGCGGGCGATTATTGGGCAATTGGCAAACGGGCCTGCTCGTTTCCTGGATGTCGCAAAGCCGTTTGACACCGCTTTAAACGCGGTGACGAAACACCTGAAGCTGCTCGAAAGAGCAGGGCTTATCGAACGCAGGAAACAGGGCCGGGAAGTCTTCATATCTTTTCGAGGGGAACCACTTCGACAGGTGGCGGGATGGGTTCATGAGTACGAGCGGTTCTGGAACCAGCGCCTCGACGAGTATGAACAGTATTTTAAGGACAAACGGAAGAAGGAGAAGAAGTAATGAAGAAATCGGCGAAGACCATTGAAATTAAGGTTGAACGAACAATCCTTGCTTCGCTGGACGAGGTGTTCGATGGGTGGCTCAATCCAAAGATCCCTGGCAATCCCTGGAATGCAGCCGAAAAGTTTATTTTAGATGCAAAAGTAGACGGGCTCTTCTACTGGCTCTTGAAAGGAACAGCCCATTACGGACGATTCACGAGGGTAGAACGACCGGGGCGGATTCAGCATACCTGGGTGTCTCCGAATACATTGGGACAAGAATCGACGGTTACTGTGACCTTCAAGAAACAGGGAGAAGACACCCTGATGACCCTCGTGCATTCCGACCTTCCGGACACCGACGAAGCGAGAGGCCATGAGCGAGGCTGGAAATACTTTCTGGGAATTTTTCGTGAGCAATTTGGAAGTGGCTCACGCAAGGAATACCGCTGGGAAGATGCTCATCCAAAAGAGGCAACGAAAAAATGAGCTACCTCAAGGTAAGCGGAATTCGCCGATTTTGGGGTGCAATGCTGGTGCCACTGCTCGTGGCTTCCCAAGCGATCGGAGGAAATGGCCCCGACCAAGCACACACTCAGACCAAATCGAAAGGAACTGTTATGAACGCACGCAACGGCGATCCAAAGAAAATCAATGGATACGCGCCAGTCAACGGACTGAAGATGTATTACGAAATCGAGGGAACCGGCGACCCGCTCGTTTTTATTCCACCAGCTTTCGGATTTGCCGGGCGGGAATCATTTCCTGCGCTGGTTCAAAATCATTCGGTCATTACGGTCGATCTCCAAGGAAATGGTCGCACGGCGGATATCCCGGATCGCCCGATCTCCATCGAGCAATACGCCAGAGACGTGGTTGAACTTCTGAAATATCTTGGAATCTCGAAGGCCGACTTCCTGGGTGAAAGCTACGGTGGCGACACAGCGGCTGTGATCGCAGTTCGCTATCCCGAGTTCGTCGGTCGTGTGGTGACCTATTCTGCAACTTTTGCCCCGCCTCCGGACACCTTAAATACGGAGACCACGCACTATGATCAACCGCCTACCGCTGAGACCAGAGACATCCAATTTCAAAGAGAAGGCTACAAGAAAGTGGCGCCCGATCCAAATTACTGGCCCAAGATTTATGAGAAGGTTGGCAGCATTCAGTGGAAGGGCTTTTCGAAAGAAGAGTTGGCTTCGGTCAGAGTGCCGTTTCTCATCCTTCAGGGAGATCACGATTTCGTTCGCCTCGAGCACTCTGTTGAAACAGTCAAGCTTATCCCGCGCGCCAAGCTTGCGGTGATCCCGGATGCGAGCCACTTCGCCTTATCTTCGGAACAAGAGAGGGTGATCCCCATCATCAAACATTTCCTGGAACAGCCTGAGAAGCGACTTCCGTTGGCAACCGCCAACACGGGCTATCACCCCGGCGAAACCAGATAAGAGCCACCGTAGTTAGTAAGAAGAACGACAGAGGGGAGGTGATCGCTGTGTGTCCAGTGTGTTTGGCAGCGATCGTGGCTGCGACCGCAACCTCAGGCGGCGGGCTCTGGGCGCTCGCACGAGTTGCTAAAGAGGAGAACATCGGTATGAAGAAGAATTCGAAGACTGAAAAGCATAAGGTAGGAGCGCGTGAGGAGTGGCTCGCGGCGCGGCTCAAGCTGCTCAAGGCAGAAAAGGAACACACGCGGCGCGGGGACGAGCTTGCGCTGATGCGGCAGGAGTTGCCGTGGGTTCGGGTTGACAAAGACTATCGATTTGAAACCGACGAGGGGAAGGCTGCTCTTTCGGACCTCTTTCGAGGGCGCTCGCAGCTCCTTATTTATCACCTGATGTTCGGCCCCGACTACTCCGCCGCCTGTCCGTCCTGCTCGGCGATAGCGGACGGGTTCAATGGCTTCCAGATTCATTTGGCCAACCACGACGTGATGCTCTGGGCGGCATCGCGAGCGCCGCTCGCCAAGCTCCAGGGGTACAAGCGGCGGATGGGCTGGACCTTCCCGTGGGCCTCGTCGTTCGGCGGCGATTTCAACTTTGACTACAGCGTCGGTTTCACGGAGGAGCAGCAGCGCGAGGGCGGCGTCGAATACAACTATCATCGCGAGGACGCGTTGAAGCCTTCCAGCCCCTCTGACCAAAACGTATGGGGGACCGGAGTCGATCGGGCCACGTTCGTGCGCGAAAGGCCGGGCATGAGCGCCTTCGTTCTCGAGGACGGTGTCGTCTACCACACCTATTCGACCTATGCTCGCGGAGTGGACGCCCTTTGGGGCATGTGGCAATGGCTCGACCGCGCTCCCAAGGGACGAAATGAGACGGGGCACTGGTGGCGTCGCCACGATGAGTACGACAAGCGGTAAGCTAGTCAATGAGGATCGCGATGGGGAGGAGTTATGGCGCGCGAACACTGGACCTTGCACCGGGTTCCCCGTCAGTTAAACGGGCGTACCTCGACCGGAGCCTGGCGGGCGCCCGTAGCGACCTTGCGCTCCTGGCCGGGGGAGGCCGCCAACGAAAATCCTGACACGAGCAGTCTTCATCTCGTCGTTGAGCGCGTCGATGTCGCGGGACATCGCTTCGTCCTCTGGGGATAGGTCGTAGTCGTCGGGATGGTGAATAGCAACCAAAAATTGCGTCATGACAGTCTCCTGTAACGGTCTTCGGGTGGGTCGGTTACGCTGCCTTCACTATATGGTCGAACGGCCGGACCGGAATTCGAAAAGGCGTCCAAGAAATGTTCCGGCCGGTGCTTCGCAGTTTCCGCCCGCCCGCTAGAAAGGCAAGGCAGAGGCCTGGGCTTGTGCTTTTTTCCAACCGACAATCCAACCCACAATTCCTGTGGTCTGGTACGGCTTACGCGTAGTTTGGCAGTCACCGCGTTGTTCTAAGTTGTTGTAAAACCGACTACGGCTACGCTGTCACGTCAGCGGTCGCGAGTTCGAGTCTCGTCATACCCGCCACTCTTTTCGCCAATGTTTGCGCCGCTTTTTATCATCCACGGCAAAAAGAATCGGTTCTGCAAAAACGGTTTTCCCAACTTGCGAATGTAGTCGCGTTCGACTCCGCTTGTGAGCGTTCGCCCAGAATCACTCGCGATCGAGGCTTCCTCTTGAAGACAGTCATAAGACCGTTTCGCAGGACTAGTCAACGACGCTAGATTCACGCTCGCACTGTAATTCTTTTGGCGTAAGCTATGGACGACCGTTTTCCAGGGGAGACTGCATGGCTTCAATTACTGGCTTTGGCGGTATATTTTTGCGAGCGGATGATCCGAAAGCCCTGTATCAATGGTACGAGCAGCATCTCGGTCTGTTGAAGTCCGACGGATCTTTCGCTTTTCCTGCCTCGACGCAACGCCCTCAGGTCATCTTCGCATTTTTCAAACAAGACAATGCATACTTCCCTCCAGCACAGAAAGCAATGATCAATCTCCAGGTGGACGACCTGGATGGTTTGCTGGACCGTTTGATAGACGAAGGTGTCACCGTCGATCCAAAACGCGAAAGCTATGACTTCGGAAAGTTTGGCTGGTTGACCGATCCAGAAGGAAATCGTGTCGAGCTTTGGCAGCCCGCTGCAGCTGGTTGAAGCCGAGGTGGCCCAGATATACCCAAAGTTCCAACGCTGAGTTCAAAACAGGGCAACCTTCATAAGGAGTGCGCCCTCGAAAAACTCATGCACAAATACAACACCCTCCGAGGGCTCGGAAACGGGTCTGCTTTGTTTTGGATTTTATTCGTTGGAACATGCGCGCATGTTTAGGGCGTTGGGTCGGGCGACGACGGGTCGTCCGATTCAACCGGGACCACTAACTGGGAGGACTCGAACAAGAGCGAGTCCTTTTATTTTTTGTAAATATGAATCTTTCCGTCAGCGACGACCGCGATGTATTTCCCGTTTTCTACAAACTGCATTACTTTCTTTCCCGCTTTCGCTATTTTTGCCCACCGAGAATTCGTCTCGGGATTCTGCTCAACGCCGCGCAATCGCCTGCCTTGGAATTTGAAGTCAACTTGCTTGAGTTTCTTGCGAGAAGTCAGAGTGACCGGAAACGCATACCCGTCGAGTTCCACGAACCGTTTCCTATCCAGCAGAGTCTCTTCCCAAACGGAAATTAGGGTCATTTCGAGAGACATGGGCATAGCCGGAAAATTCATAGCACAACGGTTTTACACTATTCTTTCTTGAGTGTAAGTACGATGCCGTACTGAATGACAGTATGAGTCAGAGCTATTTCCTTTACTTGTTTGAACTCGCGAATCGCAGGCGTATTATCCCCGCAACGCTGTATCCCATCCTCGAAGGGCGCAAAGGCTAATGGCTGATGCGCCTAAATTTTTGAAGACAGCTTCAGCGCAATAGGGGTGCTTCCGTTGGCGCGGACCAGCGCCCCAACTTTCTATTCAGACTTCTATTTTGCTGCGTTCGCGAGTCGAATCTGGCAGATGCAAACATTCACGCAAAGCGAGCGCCCTAAATACATCTGGTTGCATGTTAAGCACTAACCAGTTGCATCAGCGCATCGCTTAACAACCTCTGATTCTCAGAGCACGCCGAACGAACAGCTTCGATCTGCTATTACACTCCTTCAATCAACTTCGGAATGAGATCACGGCGAAGGTGATCTAGAAATTCCGGCGTCGTGTTGAAAACCTTCCGGCACAGTACGCAGCCGGGATGGACGACACCTCGCTCCCGCTCCGCAACTGATGGGGGATCGACTACAAAGATGTCCCAATGATGCCGTTGGAGTTCGTTCTGGAAGAACCGAATAGCAACCTTTGCCACATCCTGAGAGAGGTGGCGATCTTGAATCGGCAAGACAATTCACAGGAACCTTTGCCCCGCTGTCGGCGTATCTGTTGGTGCCGACCGGCATGCGACGGCCGCCCGGGCGGTGTACAGCCTAACTGTTCGGACTATTCGCCTGGAATGTTTGAAAAAATCTGGCTCAGACTCACAAAACTTGATTTTGGAGGTTCGAAACTGCACCGCCGACTCCTGACACTCCTGATCGCTACGACCGTCCTACTGCCGTTACAAGCGAACGCCCAGTCGGCGTTCGTGGGAATTGACGAGCGTGTCCGTACGCCTGCTGAAATCGACGCGACCATTGCTCACGTAATAAAGGGTGCGGAGGTTCCTGGCGTGGCGCTTGCCTTGATCAATCGCGGCAAGGTCGCGTATCTGAAAGCGTATGGAGTCAAGAACATGTCGCCAAAAGAACCACTGACGGTGAACTCCGTCATGGTTGCAGGGTCGCTGACGAAGGTCGCGTTCGCCTACCTCGTAATGAAGCTCGTCGACGAGCATGCGATTGATTTAGATAAACCCGTTTACGAATACTTGCCTCGGCCGTTATCGGACTATCCTGCGTGGAAAGACATCGCCGACGACCCGCGATCCAAGTTGATCACGGCGCGTATGTTGCTGAGTCACACGGCCGGACTTCCCAATTCTCGTTACTTCGATCCCGGGCATAAGCTCGTGATTCTCCATGATCCCAAGTCGCGGTATGACTACGGCAGCGAAGGCTTCCGCTTGTTACAGCTGGTCGTAGAGTCCATCACAAAAAACCCCATCGAAGAGCTTATGCAGGAGCGCGTGTTCCGGCCGCTGGGAATGACACGATCGAGTCTGGTCTGGCAGAGCGCATGGGAGTCCGATCACGCGAATGGCTACGATGAATATGGGCGTTTGCTCGGAATTCAAAGGCGCAAGAGCGCTGACGCGGCTGGTTCAATGCAGACGACAATTAGCGACTACGCGAAATTCACCCAAGCGGTCCTCTCCGGACGCGGCCTTAGCAAAGAGAGCCACACGCAGATGTTGAGTGTGCAGATTCCGATCGTTTCGAAATTCGAATTTCCGGCGGGATTGCCGGACGCGACGGATGAATACAAGAACATTCAGTTGTCGTATGGCTTGGGCGTGGGCTTGTACCACACGCCGCACGGGTGGGCGTTCTTCAAAGAGGGTCACGATGAGGGATGGAGAACTTACGTCGTCTGCCATGAAGATCAAGCAACTTGCATGGTAATCATGACGAACAGCAGCAACGGCGAGGGCATATACAGCGCTTTGCTAAAGGGCGTGCTGGGTGACACCTGGAATCCGATCGACTGGGAAGTCCTTACTCCCTATGACCAGCTTGCCCCGCGAAAACCACTCTCGGATCACTCAACCGTGCAGGTTCCTCCTGCGTTTCTGGGCCTGTTATCCGGACGCTACGGCATGCAGACTGCGGCGTTTACGGTCGCGGCGGAGGGAGATCATCTTTCGGTCATCGAGGATGGACGGCCGAAGCGAGAATTGTATCCACAAACCTGGACTATCTATTTTTCGAAGACCAGCGACGAAACTTTTACGTTTCTGTTCGACATCGACACGTACGCTTTCCGGATCCTGCGAGAAACAGCCGGAAAGGACGAGCTGATTCCGAATCTCGAATGGGCGCGCTAAGGAGACGTCCGCAACACGCGGATTGAGCGTAGGCGATGCGAGCGCGGTTCGGTTCGAGGATATTCTCAATCCAGTTCGGCTAGTCTGGCCGTGACTAGATCCTTCACTATTTTTTTATCGATTTCCCAATCCACAGGTATCTGGAAACAGGTCTTGAAAACAACGAACTTTCCCAATCTCACCTTAAGCTCTTTCATTACACGAGGACTCCAAGGCGAAAATGTTAAGTGGTGCTTGTAGGCACAAATGCCGGCTACGTACTTCCCTTTCCGGTGGATGGTAGGTACGTTCCAGGAAATTTTGCACTCCAGGTCCGGAAATTCGGAAAGAATGAAATCAACTACCGTCCTGAGGGTCCGTTCTTTCGTACGGTCATTCAGCGATGCGAAATATTCCTCGACCGAAGCGAATCTTGGTTTCCTCCGAGAGGGGGCTTGACGAATTGTTTTGCGAACTGACACGAAGCTAGTTGGTTCGCCTGCCGCTCGCTCGCCGGGGCTTCGGCTCTAGCTTGCCCTTTAGATGGAGATTGAGCGCCACAGCCGCGCGAATCAGATTCTTCAATGCCGCCTCATCGATCTTGTCGCTCTCGTGGATGTCGATAGCGCGCCTTACATTCCCGTCGAGACTGGAGTTGAATAGACCTGAAGGATCCTTCAACGCAGCTCCCTTCGCGAAGGTCAACTTCACGACGCTCTTGTAGGTCTCTCCAGTGCAAACGATTCCGCCATGGGAAAAGACCGGAGTCCCCATCCACTTCCATTCTTCGACGATCTCGGGGTCGGCGTCGTGAATGATTCCGCGCATTTTCGCGAGCGTCTTTCCGCGCCAGTCACCAAGTTCTTTAATTCGTTCATCGATCAATGCAGAGGCGGATTCCCCCGCAGCTGGCTTATTCATGTATCGCTCCTGCTCTCGCAGCAAATTTAGCCGCGCTCAGATTAACTTGCAACTACCGCAACCGTTCGTCCAGCGCACCGTTCCGAGCGTTGTCATTGGCGGGCCGGAGATCATAGGTTCGAGTACGAACCTGTGCCACTCTCCGATCTCTTCGCAATTAGTCGTCGAAGTACATGGCCTTTCCACATCCATAATCCCGAAAGGACAAGTACAGGAACGAAAATAAACCGAGTAGCCGGGGCGTAGTTTGGAATTTGGTCAAACGGACTATAGATATAGCCGATGATTGGAATGCTGAAGACGATGTGAATCGTACGAAAAACCCAGCGTTTTGTACCTTGGCTCATCATCCACCTCGATTCACGACTTTTGCGCCGCTTGTGTCGGCAAGTTGGGCGTTTCGATGCCGAACAGCTTCGCATACTCGGCGTTCAATCGCTGCCAGCCGCCGAACTTCACGGCCTCAGGGCCGACCAGGCGGCCGAGGGGAGTTCCGTTGAGAAGATGATCCAGCACATCGAATGCGATGTGCCACCCGGCAGCACCCATTGCGATGAAGCGGCGACCAATGTTGGTCCACAACGTCAACCGCGTGCCACCTTCAAGAGCTTCCAGCTGCCATCGCATATCGTGGTCACCCCAGTTGTACTCAAGCAGCTTGGTAGCATCGGCTCGCGTCACTCTTGTTTCGGTAACATGCGGCGTGGGCGCTCCTACGGTGCTGAGCTTCACCGTGGTCCCAGCCGTAGCGAGGCTCCCATCGGATTCAAAAGGAGCCCACTCACGGAGTTGCGCCGGGTCGGTCAATGCCTTCCATACTTTTTCCGGCGAGTGGCGTAGTTCTCTGACGAGAACGAGAGTCCATTTCTCGCCGTCCTTTCCTACTTGCGCCCCATAGGCCGGACCCGGTGTGTATTGCTCGCGTTCGTTCACCGTAGCCTCCTTACCCTGAATAGCGCGTCAACTGCGTAAGTTGAATGAGGTTTCCGCAGGTGTCCTTCAGCATCGCGATCGTTGATCCGGTCACGTCGGTGGGTGGCATAGTGAACTCCGCGCCGTGAGCTTTGCTTCGTTCGTAGTCACCCTTGACGTCATCGGTGAAGAACATGGCCGCGGGCTGGCCCTGCTGAAACATTGCCTGCTGGTACGCTTTGGCTGCGGGGTTGTTGTTTAGCGCTAGCTGCAATTGAGTTCCGTCCGGCTCCTCGGGCGAGGCCACGGTCAGCCAGCGATATGGGCCCTGACTGAAATCGGCCTTCTTGGCAAATCCCAACACCTCCGTGTAGAAGCGCAGGGCTTTATCCTGGTCGTCTACGTACACGCTGGTCATTTTAATTTTCATTTCGTTTCTCCCTTAAGACGTTCGCGGTTAGGGCCGCGCTGTCTTCTCCTTGGCTTCCCTTTCGATGGTGTCGACTGTTCCATCCGGTCGAGGTGGCGTTCGAGAGCATCTACGTGCGCGGACCAAAACTTACGAAACTGAGCCAGCCACACATCTACCTCCTGAAACGGCTGGGGTTTCAGCCGGTAAAGACGGCGCTGTGCGTCCACCGTGGATTCCACGAAACCGGCGTCGCGAAGCACGCGCAGGTGCTTGGAGACGGCCGGCTGGGACATGCGAAGGCAACGCTCGATCTCTCCCACCGATTGCTGTGACGAGACCAACAGGCCCAGTATGGCGCGACGGTTTGGCTCCGCAATGATTTCGAAAGCAGATTCCATGCTTTGTATATACTCCACTAAGCATATACGTGTCAAGGCATATAAAAAGCAATGTCGCAAATTTGCTGGCATTTGCAAAGCGCGCCGTGGCCGTTGTTTCGCTTCTTGCTCCGTGAAAGAAGTGTTGTCCGCATCGCAGGAAGAAGCTTCGCCCAGCTCCGGCGCCGGTTTGTCGCAATGCGCTCGTCCTTCTGGTTGGCATCGTGGCCGGGAGCGGAGTTTCCGTGCTGGCAGCGCAAGAAAACGAGTTAGCAACACAAGCCTCCGCTGAAAAAGTTCAGGGAACGGACCATCTCAAAGTCTTACATGTGTGTGCTGCCGGCTGTGACCGAGGAAACGGCGCGACGATGGCCCCCTCGATCCGACTCGCGCGCGCAAGAATCTGGAACTTCTAAATCGGTGACAGCGAGTCCTCCCAACTCGGCAGTCGACTTCGGAACTGCGGGCATGGAAAATTATCACCACGAAAAAATTCTGGTTTACCGGCTATGGAACTCGATCCAGTTTTTCCAACATCGAGGGACGTCGCTACGTCCGCCCAGGCACGCAGTTTTTGATTGCCGCGGACGCGCTCGATACGCTGCCCGCTACTCTCTTCTCTCAGAAGAAACCACACCAATCGCGATACAAAGTGATTTTGATAATTTTCCACCGCGACTTCCCTTCGTAAGGACTAGATCCGCATTCGTTCGTCTAGTCAGAACGATGCCTTGACTATCTACAATACGTATTGTAGATAGTCATAGTATGGGAAGACCTAACGACCTGGTGCAAGGAACGCTTGACCTGTTGATTCTCAAAACCATTTCGCTTGAACCCAAACATGGATGGGCGATTGCCAAGCGAATCGAACAAATTTCCGGTGACGTGCTGCAAGTGCAGCAAGGTTCGCTCTACCCTGCTCTGCATCGCCTCGAACAGAAATTGTGGATCAAGGCGAAATGGGCAGAAAGCGAAACCGGACGCAAAGCAAAGTACTACTCGCTCACGGCTGCAGGTCGGGCGCAGCTCGAGATCGAAACCGCGAACTGGAGCCGGCTCTCCGGCGCAATCAACATCGTTATCGAATCAAGTTAGGAGCGATGCTCATGTGGTGGGTGCAAGGCCTTCGGCTTCGGATACAAGCGCTTTTCACGCGCCGTCGAGTCGTGGAACAACTGGACGACGAAATGCAGTTTCATCTGGACGAGCAGACCGCCGAATACATCGCGGCGGGCATGGATCCGGAAGAAGCTCGCCGCGCCGCGATGCGATCTTTCGGCAACCGCACCTTTCTCAAAGAAAAAACGATCGAGACCTGGGGATGGGGCCCGTTGCATCAGTTAGGGCAGGATTTACGTTACGGAGTTCGTGGAATGCGCCGGGATCTGGGTACCACTGCGCTTGCGATTCTCATCGCCGGTGTCGGTATTGGTGGTGCTTCGACAGTCTTCAGCGTAGTCAACGCGTTACTCCTGCGTCCGCTCCCTTTCCGCGATCCCGGTCAACTGGTATGGATTTCCAACGGGGAAAATTACAGCACACAGGCCGAACACTATGCCGACCTACGCGATCAGAACCAGTCATTCAGCGACCTGGCGGGTTGGTCGGGATTCTATCGCGCGGGAGACAAAAGATTCACAGGAAGCGGCGAGCCGGAGCGTCTGACGAGCGTTCCAGTTAGCGAAAACTTCTTCTCGTTGCTGGGAGTGGAGCCTGCAATCGGACGGTCATTTACGAACGAAGAATTCCAAGGGAAGTATTCGGCGCCTCCAGCGATGGTATTGAGTCACAACTTTTGGCGGAGGCGATTCGCTTCAGACCCGAATGTCGTCGGCCAGAAATTGGTGTTGGACAATCAACCTGTGATGGTCGTCGGCGTGCTGCCTGCTTCGTTTGATTTTGCGAGCGTCTTTGCTCCGGGAACTCCGGTGGATGTATTCATTCCCTGGCCGCTCGCAGACAAGACGAAACCCAACGGAAACACGATGCAGCTCATCGGACGGCTCAAGCCGGGCGCGACCGTGCAGAGTGCGCAGGCTGAGTTCACCGAATTGGCGAAACAGCTTGAGAGCCAGCACCCGGAACGGAATCCAGTGAAGCCTAGCCTCGCGCCGCTCGAACGCCACGTGAGCGGAATGGTGCGTCCAGCGCTGGTAGTGTTGATGTGCGCTGTGGGCGCGGTGATGTTGATTGTGTGCGCGAATCTTTCGCATCTGCAAATGGCGAGAATGGGCACGCGACAAAAAGAAATGGCAATACGGTCGGCGCTAGGTGCGGGGCGTTTTCGTTTGATGAGACAGATGCTGACCGAGAGCGCGATGCTCTCGTTTTGTGGCGCAGCGCTTGGCCTCGTGCTCGCCGTAGTTGGCACGCGTGCACTGGCCCATCTTGATGCGTTTAATCTTCCGCTTCTGGGAAGTATCCGAGTGGACGGAAGCACACTTGGTTTCGCTTTAGTCGCGGCGATCGCTTCGGGCGTGCTCTTTGGCCTGGCACCCGCGCTGCAGGTTCGGGCGTTCAAGCTACGCGAAGACCTGCAAGATGCGGACCGCGAGTCGCACGGCAGCAGCCGGCGTGGTTGGTTGCGCGACGGGCTGGTGGTCTCGGAGTTCGCTCTCGCTTGCGTACTGCTGGTTGGCGCGGCGCTCCTCATTCAGAGTTTTTTGCGGGTGATGGACGTAAATCTGGGATTTCAGCCTGGACGCGCGGCGGCGATGAGGATCGATCCCAGTTTTCAGATTTCAAATCTCGCGCAACAGAATTCCTTTATCGACGATGTCTTGCATCGCACTCGTGCCATTCCCGGTATCGCATCCGCCGGGCTCGCCGACGTCTTGCCGCTTTACGGCGATCGCGGTTGGCAAGTCGGCGCCAAAGGACAGGTCTACGATAAGAACAATCATCCTGAGGCGTATGTCCGGGTCGTGAGCGACGGATATTTCGAGGCGTTGGGAATTCCGTTGAAGCTGGGCAGAGAATTCGCGGAGAGCGATCGAGCGTTGAGCGAGCCGGTGGTGATCGTAAACGAAACCTTGGCTCGCACTTTGTGGCCGGGGCAGGATCCGATTGGACAATTCATGACGCAGGACGGAGGCCGGCGGGTTATCGGTGTAGTAGGCGATGTTCATCACGGAGGGCCAGAAAGATTGGGCGGATCGGAAATGTATATCCCGATGCGACAAACCAGGGACTACCCCGAAATGGAGTTGGTTGTGAGGACCACACTCCCGCCGGGCGGTCTAGCGGCGGGCACTCGAACGGCTCTGCGGCCAATCGATTCGAATCTTCCCGTCGGCACATTTCAAACATTCAACAGCTTGGTCGACAAAGTGCTGTCGCCACGGCGATTCCTGGTAATGCTGCTCACGGGATTTGCAGCTTTTGCGTTATTGCTTGCGTCGCTTGGGATTTACGCGCTGATTTCGTATTCGGTGAGCAGGCGCACCAGAGAGATTGGTTTATGTATGGCGCTTGGAGCAAGTGAGTGGATGGTGCAGCGAGGAGTTCTAATGAAAACTCTGCGACTCGCTCTCATCGGGGCGGCAATCGGAATTTTTGCCTCATTCCTATTAACAAAATGGATTGAGTCCATGTTGTTCGGCACCACACCGACCGATCCTGTAGTGTTCACATTCGTGATTTTGCTTCTGTGTGCGGCTGCTCTGGTTGCTGGTTATATTCCAGCACGAAGAGCTTCGCGTGTCGATCCAATGATCGCCCTGCGGGCCAATTGATACTGAATTTGTGAAAGGCAATTCGTGAATTACGATTCTTCCGCGGCCAGTTCTAATGAACCGATAGTTTGGTCGGTCGCATATTCGAACAAACTTTAACGTGCGTTTTGACCAGTGCCGACAGACTCCATCGCAAGAGCGCCGGGCGATAGAAGCGTGCGGATGTCGCGCATGGGCGGCTGGCCAAAAAAGCGTGCGTATTCGCGATTGAATTGACTGGCGCTTTCGTAGCCGACTTCGAAAGCCGCACTGGCAGCATCGACACCATCCAGCAGCATGCGCGCTCGCGCTGCCTGGAGTCGAAGCTGCTTTTGGTATTGCAGTGGACTCATCGCGGTCATCGCGCGGAAATGATGGTGAAGCGTGGACGAACCCATGCCCGCAATTTGTGCAAGAGATTCGACGCGGAGTGGTTGCGAGTAGTTTTCCCTAATCCAGGCGATGGCTTTCGCAGTTCGGTGGCTTTGGTCTCCGAGCGTCGCGATCGCGCGGAGGCGTGTGCCTTCAGGTCCGCGAAGTATTCGGTAAATGATTTCACGCTGAATCAGATCGCTGAGAAACGGAATGTCGCGCGGGGTGTCAAGAAGATTCACAAGCCGGCAGCAGGCATCCAGGAATTCGATCGTGAGTTCACCCGTAGCCATCGCCGGCTTATCAGCAGATACCTCGGCGAGGTGAAGCTCTTCCTTGCTGAGTAGTTCGCGAACCATGGGCAATTCCAATTTCAGTGACATCGCAAGACAAGGAGATTCGGCGCTGGCCTCAAGAATTTGACTTACGATCGGCAGATCCACTGCCGTCAGCAGGTAACGCGATTCTCCGTAGATGAATGTTGTGCGGCCGAGTTCAACGCGTTTACGCCCTTGCGCCATGACGGTGATGCCGGGCTGATAAGTCATGGAGCACGGAGACGTGGGTGCAATGCGGCGATGGAATGTCATGCCAGCAATCGCCGTTGCCTGATTCTGTTCTGCTCCAATAAACGAGGCAATCTTGCGAGCGAGCTCTGATCGCAACTCGACTATTCGTCGGGTTGCAGAAGCGTTGATTTTGCTTGGCTTTTTCGCCATCACGAACTCTGTTCCCTCTCCGGCTAAGATAAACGCGCGATTCGGATTCTAGCAATCTTTTTTAAGTATGCGAGCGGAATAGGCAATAAATCGGAAGAATCAGGCTACCGTTCTCGGTGTGCGTCGGCCTACTCTTTGCGAAAGGAAGGCGCGGAGAATAACAATGCAAAAGCGCAAACTTGGTAAAAGCAATCTGGAAGTTTCAGCACTTGGCCTCGGCTGCATGGGACTGAGCTTTGGCTACGGGCCGGCAGTGGAAAAGAAAGATGGGATCGCGCTGATTCGAGCGGCCGTGGAACGCGGCGTCACCTTCTTCGATACAGCGGAGGTGTACGGCCCGTTCACGAACGAAGAACTGGTGGGCGAAGCGCTCGAACCGTTCCGCAAGCAAGTGGTCATCGCAACGAAATTCGGATTCACACTTGATCCGGAAACAGGCAAGCAAGCGGGGCTCGATAGCCATCCGCAACATATCAAAGAAGTCGCGGATGCGTCGCTGAAGCGCCTCAGGACCGAGGTCATCGATCTGTTCTATCAGCATCGGGTCGATCCAGAAGTGCCTATTGAAGATGTCGCAGGAGCGGTGAAAGATTTGATTCAGCAAGGCAAAGTGAAACACTTTGGGCTTTCCGAAGCTGGAGTGAAAACGATTCGACGGGCACACGCCGTCCAGCCGGTTACAGCGCTCCAGAGCGAATATTCACTCTGGTGGAGAGAGCCCGAAGCCGAGGTGATACCGACACTGGAAGAGCTCGGGAT
The DNA here is from genome assembly GCA_963781385.1 of uncultured Acidobacteriota bacterium. Taxonomy (GTDB): domain Bacteria; phylum Acidobacteriota; class Terriglobia; order Acidiferrales; family UBA7541; genus Acidiferrum. The sequence goes on from CAWAFN010000003.1 coordinate 1,736,914, forward strand.
CGGATTCGTTCCGTTCAGCCCTCTTGGCAAGGGTTTTCTTACCGGAAAGATCGACGAGGATACAAAGTTCGACAAAAACGATTTTCGAAATATCGTTCCGCGATTTACGCCGGAGGCCAGAAAAGCCAATCAGGCTGTGGTTGATGTTCTCGGCGAACTTGCCGAAGGAAAAAAGGCGACGCCTGCTCAAGTAGCGCTCGCGTGGCTCCTGGCACAAAAATCGTGGATAGTTCCAATTCCGGGAACGACCAAGTTACATCGCCTTGAGGAAAATATCGGTGCGGCGTCCGTAGAATTGTCAACGGAAGAGCTCCGCCAGATCGGCAACGCCGTTTCAAAGATCGCGGTGGAAGGAGCGCGATATCCGGAAGCATTGCAGAAACTGGTGGGCCGCTGAAGACGATCAGAAGAGACCGCGACCTGATGCCACCGTGAAATTGCGATCAGCCAGGATTTGGCCAGTTTGAACGTTTTGCGGAGTAGAATCGGACTTGGAAGCGGCGTTAGAAGGAGAACTCAATGGTCACGATTACGGTGAATGGAGTACAGCGCAAGGTCCAGGCGCCAGATGACACACCACTTCTCTACGTGCTGCGAAACGATCTTGAACTGAGCGGCCCGCAATTCGGCTGTGGGTTGGCGCAGTGCGGAGCATGCTCGGTTCTCATTGATGGCAAGGAAGTACGCTCGTGTGTTACGCCGGTTTCGACCGTCGCGAACCGGGAGATCACGACGCTTGAGGGGCTTCCCGCAAGATGGGCGAAGCTGAAAGGTTTGTCTCCGGAGGAAGCCCAGAAGACGCTTCACCCCGTGCAACAAGCATGGATCGAAGAGCAGACGCCTCTGTGCGGATTCTGCCAAAGCGGAATGATGATGGTCGCGACGGAGCTGCTCGAAAAAAATCCAAGTCCTTCCGTCACACAAATCAAAGCGGCCTTCACCACGGCGGGTCCGTCGCCACATCTGTGCAGATGCGGAAGCTACAACGCCATCATCGACGCCGTAAAACATGCTGCCGCAATCATGGCCAAGGGAGGCAAGTGATGGAAATCGCCGCCGGAAAACCAATGAATGTTTGCGGAGCGACGCTTTCACGCCGGCAATTCGTCAAGGCCGGCGGCGCTCTGGTGGTCGGTGTCAGCTTCGTTGGATCGGAACTCCTAAAATCCCCTCGCGCCAATGGCGCCGTGTTCAAAAATTCGCTCGATCCGAGTCTGCCGAACTCCTGGATTGAAATTCACCCCGACAACACGGTGCTGATTCGCACTGGCAAGAGCGACTTCGGACAAGGCACAACGTTTACAGCCTATCGTCAAATCGTCGCCGACGAACTGAGCGTGCCGTTTGAAGCGATCACCACGGTCGTAGCAGGCGACACCGACCGCACGCCAGACGGAAGCGGCGCTTTCGATTTTCTCGGACGCGGCACCCCAAACATTCGCAAAGCCGCAGCGTACACCTACCAGGCAGTCCTCGATCTGGCATCGGAGCGTCTTGGCGTTTCGAAGGACCAGCTCACCGCGAAAGAGGGCGTCGTATCCGGGGGCGGCAAGAGTATTTCCTACGGCGAACTTGTGAAAGACCAGCAGCTAAAGCTTACGATTCCGGTCAGCGGAGATCTCACCAGCATCTTTGGATTGCGAGTCGAGGGCGATCCGCCGATGAAGGCGGTGAGCGAATACAGCATTATCGGAAAATCGTTTCCGAATTCCATCATCACTTCCAAAGTGACCGCGAAAGAAGTTTGGACCACCGATGTTCGTCTGCCGGGAATGCTGCATGCCCGCATGGTTCATCCGAAAACACTCGGCTCCACTCTGGTTTCTGCTGGACAACTCGACAAGACCAAATTTCCGAATTCACAAGTGATCGTGAAAGGCAATCTTGTGGGCGTGGTCGCGCCCAACGAGTGGGAAGCGATTCAAGCCTCCCAACAAGTAGCAGCCGCCACAAAATGGACCGACTGGAAAGGTTTGCCCGGCAGCCCAAAACTTTACGACTACCTGAGGAAAGAAGCTGACTGGACGAGTGCGCCCGTCAGCAATAGCAAAGCGAATTCCGGAGACGTTAGAACGGCATTGGCATCCGCGCACAAAAAGCTTTCTGCAACCTATCAATTCGCTTACATGAAGCATGCGCCGATTGGCCCGACGATGGCCGTCGCCGACGTCAAAGTCGACGGCACCGTGCAGATTCACACGCATACGCAAAACCCGCAGGCGCTGCGCGGCGAAATTGCCACCATGTTGGGAACTTCTCCCGATCACGTCATCGTGCACACGCACCCCGGTGCCGGGCACTACGGAAGATCCAATGGCGGAAACGCAGGTGCGGAAGACGAGGCAGTAATCTTGTCGCAAGCTGTGGGAAAGCCGGTGCGTGTTCAGTGGATGCGCGACGAAGATTTGCAATGGTCCACGCAATCATCGGCTGCATTTTCCGATGTCGAAATTGCTCTCGACGAAAAAGGCAAAATCGCTGGCTACCAGATTGATCATTACATGCCTGCGATGCAGGATGATCGCCCGATAGGCGCGGTGATTGCCGGTTTGCCGACCATGCCTGCTCCGCAGGTGGAATCGAAGTCCGTGACATCTACGGTCAACGGACTTTCCGATCCATGGTTTTACGACCAAATCCCGAATGTAATCGAACGCGGCCACGGCACGTTCCAGGTTGGACAAAAGGCTTCGCCTATCGCTGTCGGCCTGCGTGATCACAGCATGCGCACGCCTGGTCAGTTTCAACAAAACTATCCGCGCGAGCTGGCAATCAGCGAAGCGGCAGCGCTCGCCGGCGCCGATGCCGTCCAGTTCCGGCTCGACCATGCAAAAGAAGAACGGCTGATCGCCGTGCTCAAAGAAGTTCGCGACGCTTCTGGATGGGAAACGCGCCCGTCACCGCGGCCCAATGCCAGCGCTGCCGGCACGAATCCGGTACGTGGCCGCGGCGTTTCTGCGATGTTCCGGTCGGGAACTTACTGGGCCTGTGTCTGCGAAATTGCCGTTACGCCAACCACCGGGGCAATCGTCGTTGAAAAATATACGATCGCCGTGGATCCCGGCATCGTCGTGAACCCGCTGCAGTTGAAGCGGCAAGTCGAAGGCGGAGCCGTGATGGGAATCAGCCAAGCGCTGCTCGAAGAAGCGATGTTCGACGAAAGCGCTATAACTTCGCGAGACTGGAATACCTATCCGATTCTGAAGATGGCGGACCTTCCGGAGATAAAAGTTGTACTGATTCACAATCCCAAAGTCGGCAGCTATGGTGGCGGGTCGGAAGCGGCGAACGCACTCGCGGCTCCGGCGATCGCAGCCGCTCTTCATGACGCCACAGGAAAAACTCTGCGGCGTCTTCCCTTGAAACACGCTTACGTGCAGGCGCTTTTGAAAACCTAACCGATACGCGAGGAATCGAATATGAAGAAAACAATTTCCCTGGTCGTGGTGTCGCTATTTGTAGGCCTAATCGCAACGACACTGTTTGCTAACGACAATCGCGCGAATTCCGATGATGCTCGGGCACAGTTTGTCGGCGCTTGGCGGTTGGTATCTCTAGAAGAAGAAATCTCCGACGGAAGAATTCAGAAGACTGACTGCGCCGGGCAGTTTGTGTTTACGCGCGACGGTCATTTGGCGGTGCAAGTGATGTTCAAAAACCCGCCGCCGGCAGCGGCCAACGCTGCGCCGTTGCAGTATTCGCAGGGCGGCTACGAAGCGTCGTTCGGTACCTATGTAGTCGACGAGAATGCGCACATATTCACTTTCCACGTTGAAGGTGCGCTGGTGCGAGCGCTGGTGGGCAAGGATCTGAAGCGCGTTTACGAAATTTCGGGCAAGCAACTCATCGTAAAGTCAGCTAACCCTGACGAACACTGGAAAGTGGTCTGGGAGCACTAGTGAACCGCCGGACGATTCACACGAATTTCGTCGTTCGGAAAATAAAGTGCGGATGCTGTGGAGACGACGCGATGACTGCATGGCCAAAACAAGAACTGCGCGAGATTGCCGAAGCGGATGACCTGCACATCGCACCGTTTCGCGATGACGGCGCAACTTACGGCACTGCCACGTGGATTTGGTCCGTCGCCGTCGATGATGCGCTTTACGTGCGCGCCTACAACGGGCAGAAATCCACATGGTACCAAGCAGCATTGCGCCAGAAAGCGGGACGGATCATTGCCGCGGGTTTAACGAAAGAAGTGAGGTTCGAACCGGTGAAAGGACCCGCCAACGACAGCGTCGACGATGCTTATCGCGCGAAGTACCATGGCAGCCCGTACTTGAGCCCGATGATTGGCGCAAAAGCGCGCGCCGCGACCATCAAGATAACTCCTCGCGAGACCAAGGGCTGAAAGCACGCAGTAAAGGACGAACAAAATGGAAATCAAACGAGTTGGTTCACAGCCATCAGCAAAGGGGCCATCCGAGTGGTTCACCGGCACGGTGCGGATTGACCCGCTATTTCAAGCGCCCGATCCGGCCTTGGTTCAAGGCGCGAGCGTCACTTTCGAACCGGGCGCACGCACTGCATGGCATACGCATCCGCTCGGCCAGACGTTGATCGTGACTGCCGGCTGCGGCTGGGCGCAACGCGACGGCGGACAAATTGAAGAGATTCGTCCCGGTGACGTGGTGTGGTTCTCGCCCGGAGAGAAGCATTGGCATGGCGCAACCCCAACCACGGCCATGACCCACATCGCCATTCAGGAAAAACTGGACGGGAAAGTCGTCGAGTGGATGGAACAGGTCAGCGACCAGCGGTACCGGAAGTAAGTCGTTCTCATTTTCTCCGCGCCGTCCCTTCGATAAAGCACTTCCATGAGGAATTTCGGGAACAGTTAAGCCGCATCCCGGGAAGTAACTATAACTAGCACCTGTGTGGGTACGGCCAAAAGGAGAACAGGTCATGCGCGTTTTCTTGTCGAGGACATTCCGGAGTGCCGGAGTGCTGGTGTTGACGTGTTCCTTCGCGACTGCGGCCGCACCGGAGACCGCGACCTCGAAGATCGTAAAAGCCGCGAACAAATTTCTTTCGACACTCGATGAAAAGCAGCGGCAAAGAGTGCTCTATGCGTTCGACGACGCAAAGCAGCGGGCCAACTGGTCCAACTTCCCTGTTGCGATGGTTCCTCGCGGCGGTCTTGGCTTGAAGGAAATGAATTCTGCTCAGCGAACCGCGGCCATGGCATTCGTCGCGTCGGCCCTGAGCCCAAAGGGATTCGAAAAAGTCGAGCAAATCATGGAAGGTGACGAGGTCAACAAAACGACCGACACTCAACCGCCTCCCGGAATTCGTAGCGGTCCGCCGCTAGGAGAAGGCAACGGCCCACAACGCGGTAGCCCGCAGGGTGGTGGACCTGCGGGAGGCGCGATGTTCGGAAAAGATCTCTACTACATTTCAATTCTCGGTAAACCGTCAGAAAAAGAGCCGTGGATGCTGCAGTTCGGCGGGCATCACCTGGCCCTCAACATTACGATTGCCGGCGAACGCGGCGTACTCACTCCGACGCTGACCGGAGCGCAGCCGGCACTCTTCACCAGCAACGGAAAAACTGTGCGCCCCCTCGCCGGGGAGAGCGACAAGGCGCTTGCATTGCTCGACGCTTTCGACGACGGCCAGCGCAAACAAGCCATTCTCGGTTTTCGTTTGGCCGACCTGGTACTTGGCCCCGGGCAAGACGGCAAGACCATTCAGCCTGAAGGACTGAAAGCTTCCTCAATGACCGAGCGACAGCGCGAAATGTTGCTGGACACCATCTCTGAGTGGGCGGGAATCATTCACGAAAGCGCGGCTGCAGCGCGCATGGCCGAATTGAGAGCCGACATCAACGAAACCTGGTTCGCCTGGAGCGGACCAATTACCGCCGCTCCGGGAAAAAACGTCGCGGCTTACTATCGAATTCAAGGGCCGCATGTGGTCATCGAATATGCGCCGCAAACACTCGGCGGCGACCCGGCGATGCACATCCACACTATGTATCGCGACCCGACGAATGATTACGGACGCGCGCTGACAACGAAATGAAAAAGAGATTGGCAGCCGCGGCGGCAATTCTACTGTTGCTTGGGGCGGCGGCATGCGCGCACCGGCTGGATGAGTATCTGCAAGCAACCATCATCTGCGTCGAGCAAAACCAGCTGCACGTCTCGATGCGACTTGTCCCGGGCGTCGCAGTTTCTTCCAGGATTCTTGAGGCCATTGACACCAATCACGACGGTGTCCTTTCGCAGGCGGAGCAATCTGCGTATGCCGAGCAGGTGCTGCGGGATCTTTCGATCACCGTGGATGGAAAGCAGACCGTCCCTCAGCTCGTTTCGCAGAAATTTCCGGCTGCAGAAGAAATTAAGGAAGGACTCGGTGAAATTCAGATGGAGTTCACCGTAAATCTTTCAGCTGACTTGAAAAACCGGAAAATCGTTTTTGAGAACCATCACCAGAACACGATCTCCGCATACCTAGTGAATTGTTTGGTCCCGCGCGATCCCGGGATTCGAATCCTCGCGCAAAATAGAAACGAAACACAATCTATCTACCAGCTTGATATTGCACAAGCGGGTGGAAGCTCAGTGCAAAGCTCCGACACTGCGTTTCTCCCCTGGTGGCTGACAGTTGGCCGATGGAGCGGCGGAGCAGGCTTCAGAAGCTTATTCCGTCTCGGCATGCGGCATATCGCCGAAGGTACGGATCACCTTCTCTTCCTGTTGGCTCTGCTCTTGCCGGCGCCGCTTCTTGTCATTGGATCGCGTTGGGCCGGATTCGCTGGAGTCCGGCATAGTCTTTTGCGAATTCTGAAAATTGTCACGGCATTTACCGTCGGACATTCGATCACTCTCGCGTTAGCCGCTTTAGGGGCGGTAGACATCCCTGCCCGTCCAGTCGAAGTCCTCATTGCAGTTTCGATTTTTTTCTCCGCGCTCCATGCATTGCGCCCCATATTCCCGGGACGCGAAACTCGAATTGCCGGATTCTTTGGCCTCGTTCACGGTCTTGCATTCGCCGCAACTCTCGGGGAGTTGGGACTCGGCCGCTGGGAGCGCGTGGCTGGAATTCTTGCGTTCAATCTTGGCATTGAAACGATGCAGTTGATAGTAGTCGCCGCGACCATGCCGTCCCTTATCCTCTTAAGCCGCACCCGCGCGTACCCTGGACTGAGAATCTGCGGAGCACTCTTTGCGGTTTTCGCATCCTTGGGCTGGCTTGCGGATCGACTGTTCGGCTTTCACAACTCGATCGAAGCCGCGGTGAACGTAGTCGCTCACAATTCCCTATGGATCGCTGCCACTTTGTTTCTGATGGCCCTCGCGTCCTGGATTCTGCGCGATGTTGGACTGATTCCCTCTATCTCCAGAGATTTGTCTTAGTTTACAAACTGCAACGCGGTCTCCTACGCCGGTCAACGAAAAACAATGATAGATTCTGTTGCATGGACCCTCTCATGAGATATCCCGTGTTTGTGTTCGTCGCCTCGCTCCTCTTGATGCTGGTATCCGGGCGTATTGGGCGCGCCGTCGGGAAGCGGCATCGGCAGATGGAAGACAGCACACACCAGGATCTTGACCTGGTGGTGGCTGCCACACTGACCTTGCTGGGCCTGATCATCGGATTCAGCTTTTCCATGGCCACCAACCGTTACGATCAGCGCAAGCTATACGAAGAGGCGGAAGCGAATGCGATTGGCACCGAATACCTCCGGGCGGACATTCTGCCAGCCGCCGATGCTGCAAAAGTGCGCACACTCCTTAAAGAGTACCTCCGGCAGCGAATTTCGTTTTACGAAGCCCGCGGTGCTCAGGAGATCGATCAAATTAATGCCCGCACCATGCAACTGCAGTCCGAGCTTTGGACTGCAGCTCGGGATCCCGCAACCAGGCAACCCTCGCCCTTAATGGCGCTCGTGGTTGCAGGTATGAACGACGTTCTGAACTCTCAAGGCTATACACAAGCAGCTTGGTGGAATCGCATCCCGGTAGGCGCTTGGTTGCTCATGGTGGTGGTGGCGATCTGCGCCAACGCGCTGGTCGGTTACGGAATGCGCAGCAAGCAATCTGATTTGGTTCCGCTTCTCGTGCTTCCCATTTTGCTGGGAATTGCGTTTTTTCTAATAGCGGATATTGATAGTCCTCGTCGAGGCGTAATCGTCGTACAGCCGCACAACTTGATCAGCCTTGCGCAAAGCTTGAACTGAAATAACTCGCGTTTTTTAAGCTCAACACGCTAAATATTAGTTTTTGTACCTGCTCGTTGAAATTCGAACACAGGTGTCTTGAACAAACTGATCAATGAGGCGGCGGTAGCTTGATCGTGCTTTTGATTCCCTGACCTTCGACAATGGTGTAGATACAATCAGCCGGAACATTCTGCAGAGTTTCGACGTTGCCGTTCGGCCAGCGAATTTCCACTTTGGTCATAATTGTGTCGGTCGCCAGACCAAAATGCACACGCGGGTCATTGGTTGAAATGTAGCTGGAGCCGGCTTTGACTTCTTCAATTTGCGTGCGCGACGCGGAAGTCACTGTGATGCGCGCGCCGGCGGCCCCGCGATTACTTTTCGTCCCTACCAGTTTGAATAGGGCGCGGTGATTCTGGTTTTTCGTATCATTGATGAAAAGTGACGGCGGCGCTCCCACATTGAAAATGACCATATCGATGTTGCCGTCATTGTTGACATCTCCGAACGCCACACCGCGACGCGACTGCATGGGTCCACTATTCAATCCCGCGAGATCGGCAATCTCCTCGAAGGCGCGGTCTCCCTTGTTGCGGTAAAGCAAAAGCGGCTGGCGATACTTCACGTTGCCTGGAATGGTGTCGACGCCCGGATAAATATGACCGCTGGCCACCAACACATCGGGCAACCCGTCATTGTCCAAATCCTCGAATCCCGTTCCCCAGGAAACGTACGGCAGCGATGTCTGCGCGATTTTGGCAGTGTAAGTGAGATTTTCAAAGCCTTGCGCCCCTCGATTGAGAAATAGCGCCTTCGGCTGGTCAGCATAATTTGTAATTACAAAATCGAGCTTTCCGTCTCGATCAAAGTCGCCCATATCCACGCCCATATTTCCTGATTCCAGGCCTTCAGGACTTAACGCGACGCCAGAAAGCATGGCCACTTCTTCGAAAGTGCCGTCGTGCTTGTTTCGATAGAGGTAGTTCGGTCCCGAATCGTTGGCCACCAGCAGGCTCGGCCAACCATCATTGTTGTAGTCGCCCCACACCGCTCCCAGCCCGAAATGCATCGCGGAGTCGTTCACGCCGGCTTTTTTCGACACTTCTTCAAACGTGCCGTCGCCTCGATTGTGGAACAAGAGATCGGATTCGCCGTCCATGGTCCAGGGATTCTCGACGGGTAATCCTTTGTGGAAGAAATTCTTCGACGGATGTTCCGGCGTCGGCAAATGATTTAGATCGGTGTGAACGTATCGCGAAACAAATAAATCCAGATGGCCGTCACGATCATAGTCAGCCCAGGCCGCACCGGCGCTGAATCCGCCAGCCGTCACACCGGCTTTCTCGGTTACATCTTCAAACCTGCAGTTCCCCAGATTGTGATAGAGCGCGTTGCCTCCGTAACCCGTTACATAAATATCGGGAAGTCCGTCGTTATCGTAATCCCCGACGGCGATACCCATGCCCCAGCCTTTCCGCGTCAGTCCAGCTTCTTTGGTAATGTCTGTAAATTTCAGATTTTCGCCCTGATGATAGAGCGTCACCATCGGCACGCCGCCGGCCTGGTATTGTTCGATCGTCGAGTCATTCACGACTAGAATGTCCAGCTTTCCGTCGTTGTCGCAGTCAGACAGCGCCACTCCACCGGAAATTGTTTCAACAACGTAGCGCTGCTTCATCGAGCTGTTCGGAACCTTGTTGAGTCCTGCCTCTTTGCTAATTTCGCGAAAATGAATAGGAGAGTTTTGCGCAGAAACAATCGCCGTAGGACAGAGCAGAAAAAGTGTGGTGAATAACAACCGCATGGCTGGAGATTTCTAGAGCCCCGTTCGATTCTAGGGGAAAGTGCCTTATCGTAAAAGGGTAAGCTCCCCTTCCTAGTTTGTTTCGAATCAGTGGGCTAAGATTTCTTGTGTGTTTCAGTACACTACACCTCAGCAAAATGCATTTCACCTAGAGGGCGGCTTTGCACTTTTCTCATCCAATCTTCAGCGATCGACCGCAACTCCCTTCGCGCGCGCCCCGAAAATATTTCCTAGCAGTCTGCCGCGCGCTCTTCCTGTTAATGTGCCTTTCTCAATTCGCAGCCCGCGCCGCCGCCCAGAAGACTCCCGCCGCCGAACTCACCCGCATCTCCGCCCTCATCCAACAAGGAAAGCTCGACGACGCCGAATCCGCTCTCCTCAAGTATCTTTCTAGGGCTCCGCACTCAGCGAAAGCCAATAATCTCCTCGGCTCGCTATACCTCCGCGAAGGCAATTTCCCCGGCGCCGAAAAATTTCTGCAACGCGCAATCGCCGACGCTCCAAACACCCTCGATCCGCATCTGAATTTGGGCGACGCCTACCTGGCGCAAGCCAAAGTCGACCTCGCGCTCGCCGAATACCAAGCCGCGGCGAAAATCTCTCCTACCGATCCCCGTGCAAACATCGCCTTGGCCAAGCTCTACCTGGCGCGCGGCGATTTTGCAAAATCCATCGCCGCCGCCGGCAACATTCCCGAAGTCCAGCGCACCGCCGAACTGCTTCCAACGCTCGCCGCCGACTACCTCGGCCTGCGCGATCAGGCCAAAGCCAACCTCGAAATTCAAGCCATGCTTGCAGTCGCGCAAAACGAACCCGATCTCGTCCCTGAACTCGCGGAATTTTTTCTGGCTCATGAAGACTTCGAGAGCGCCCAACAATTGCTCACGCTGGCTCAATCAAAGCAGCCCAACACCGACCGCTTTCTCATCGACCTCGCTCGCACCCAAGCCGCCCTCGGTCAACTAGACAACGCCCAGAAAAATCTCGAAACTGTGCTCGCGCGAAGCCCTGAATCCATCGACGCCTTCGTCGCCGCCGGCCAGGTCGCCACCAAGCAGCAGGACTACGCATCAGCCGAACAAGCATTTCTGCTAGCGCAAAAATTATCACCCAGCCGTCCTGACATTCTTTACGGTCTGGTCCGCGCCCAGCTCTACGCCAACAAACCCGAACTCGCTCTGCAAAACGCGCAAAAGCTCCACGCGCTTGCCCCCGACGATCTTCGCTCAACCTATCTTCTCGCCCTCGCGCTTTCCGGCCTGCGCAAGTGGGACGAAGCCAAGCCCTACGCGCTAAAAGTCCTCGCCGAGCACCCCAATGATCGCGAAATGAACCTGGTCCTGGTCGAAGTGGCCATGACTAGCGAACGCAATCTCCCGCTCGCGAAAAAATATGCCAACGTCGTCATGGCGCAAAACCCTTCCGACCCTGGCGCACTCTACTACCTCGGCATGATCCAGAAAATGGACGGCGACGTTCCCGGCGCCATTCAATATTTAAAAAAGAGTGTCGGAGCCAACCCTAAAAATGGCGAAGCCCAGGGCGCCCTCGGAGCCCTGTGTGTGCAATCCGGCGATATGCCGTGCGCCAAGACCGCCCTGGAAGAAGCCGTAAAAATCGCACCCAACGAATCGCAGCATCATTATCAACTCGCGCTTTTCTACTCGCGCTCTGGCGACCCGGACAAAGCAAAAACTGAACTTGATCTTTACAACCAGATGAAGGCAAAAGAAGCGAAAGACGCAAAGTCCGCGCCCGAACCACCTAGCAATCCGATTCCCCCGGCCGATTGAACCACAAATGAACTTCCTCAAAACCAACGCAAAATTATTTACAGTACCCGCTTTGTGAGTACCGACAATTTATATCACTTGGACCAACGGTAAATCGGCAGGTTCTCGGCTATAAGCCCGCGGCGAGACTCGCCCACATGGGATTATTTGAGTCAAACGCGGCAGAGCATCGCAATTTCCCGGCAGAAACGTCAAACCATATTCCCTACGCATTTCCGTATTGTCCTGAAGATCCCTACAGCAAAATCCCGCAAACCCAAGTAACGAAAGGGTGACAAAAAGTGGCAAGCAGATAGGCGGAAACGCCGCAAATCCCGAAAATCATAAGCTTTTACTGCTCTAGAATAACATTATTTTTCTGAGGAAAATCGTGATTTCTGCTTGACAGCCTGTATCGATACAGTGATATATAGCGATAGTGGAAAAGCACTAGGCTCTCACGGTCAGGAGCCTAGTCCAGTTCGGTCTTCCGTATTTTTAATGGGGTGGCATTGCCAATTGATTTTATTGTGACGACTTTTTCACATAGAAATCATCGAGCGATGTCGGGTGAAAAAATACTTCCTTGAGGTGTAATTGAATGAAGATTGAAAATCGAAAGGCCGCCAGTGGTTTGCTGAGCTGTTTGGCCGGAATGTTGTTCACATTCCTCCTTCTGCTCTCGCCGCTCGCAGCCAGTGCGCAGAACTATGCTGGTTCGGTTCGCGGCACGGTGACGGATCCAAGCGGCGCGGCAGTTTCCGGCGCCACCGTTACACTCCGTGACATCGGCAACAACGCTACACTCGAAGCAACGACGACGGATCTGGGATCCTATGCATTCCCGGTGGTGAACGTCGGCGTTTATGAATTGACAGTAAAGGCTGGCAGCTTCAAAGAATTCGTGGTGAAGAGCGTGGATGTCCACGTATCGACTCCCGCGATTGTTGACGCCAAGCTTACATTGGGCTCATCCAGCGACGTGGTAACCGTCGAAGCCAGTGACATCCAGGTGCAGACCACCAGCGCGGAAGTCGGCGCGGTTATCGAAGGCACTCAGGTGCGCGAACTTCCTCTGAACGGCCGCAACTTCATGCAGTTGACGCAGCTTCAACCCGGCGTCTCCGCCAACAATAATTTCAATTCGAAGGACAAGGGTTTGCAGGGCGGCTCGGACTTCTCGGTAAACGGGAATCCTTCGACCAACAACCTTTTCCTGATCGACGGCGTGAACAACAACGACGTCGGTTCGAACCGCACCATTTTGATTTACCCCTCGGTCGATGCCATCGCTGAATTCAAGATGCTCACCAACTCCTATGGCCCGGAATACGGCCAGGCGTCGGGCGCGATCATCAGCATCACCACTCGCTCCGGTGAAAACCAGTTTCATGGCGGCGTATTCTACGAAGGCCGAAACGACGCGCTAAACGCCAACAACTTCTTCAACAACGCAGCCGGCGTTTCCAAGCCACCACTGCGCCGCAACGACTGGGGCTATTACTTTGCCGGTCCTATTAAGAAGGACAAGCTGTTCTTCTGGTGGAACCAGGAATGGAACCGCGATATCCGCGGCGTGCTCGTGCAAAACTGCATGCCCACAGCTGCAGAGCGCGGCGGCGACTTCAGCGCTGACGTGAGCAATGCCCTTGCATCCCTGAATTCAGGTGGGTCGGCCACTGCGACAACCACTTGCAATGCACCCGCTCCCGCAACCTTCACGCAAGGCGCAGGCGGCGTTTGGACAGCGACCTCGAACATTCCGGTTGGATTCCAGGCGGCGGGCAATCCGTATGCAGTCGCGAACCCTGATCCGGCTGGTCAGCTCCTTGCGGCTTACTATCCGCTTCCGAACCTCTCGAGCAACGTTCCCGGTACCAACTTCAACTTCGCTGAGAACCAGAGCGGTCGCGTTCCGTGGCGCGAAGAAAACGCTCGCATCGACTTCGACCTGAACAAGAAGAACCGCATCAGCTTCCGCTACACGCAGGACGCGTGGAGCTTCCCCGCACCGAACAATGCTTTCGGCTGGGGCGACACCAACTTCGCAACGTATCAAGGCAATTGGGATCAACCAGCCAAGAGCATCATGGGAAAGATTTCCTCCCAGATCAGCAGCACTCTGATCAACGACTTCGAATTCGGCTATTCGCACAACGCTATCATTATTACCCCCGGCGGCACCAACCCAACGCTTGGGGCGCAATTTGATGCGGCCATGCCTCCCGTTTGGCCTGCTGCCGGTAAGACTGCCGGCGGCCTCCCCACTGTTTGGGGCGGCTTGCAGAACTACGGCAACTTCGCTTCGATGTGGGCCATCGTTGGATATGGCAACCACATGGATCTGTTCACATGGCAGGACAACATCACCAAGATTCACAACAACCACGTCTGGAAGTTCGGCGCCCTCGTTAGCCACAACATTAAACAGGAAAACCAGTTCGGCGGAGCAGATCGCCCACAATTTGGCGTCGGCAACACCGGCTGGGGTCAGACGATCTCGACCGGCAACGCTCTAGCAAACGTTTTGCTGCCAGGCAGCGGAACGCCGCTGGCATACAACGATCCTGCTTGCCTCGACGTGGCTAACAATGGTGCGCCCAACGTTGCTGGTTGCCCTCAGGTGATTCGTGGCGTTGGCGAGACCAACGTCAACCCAGTCGACCAGGGTCGTTGGCATGACATCGAATGGTACGCAGCCGATACCTGGAAGATCAGCCGCCGTGTAACTTTGAACTACGGCTTCCGCTGGTCGTTCCTCCGCGAACCGTACGATGCAACCAACCAGATGGCCTCATTCAGCTTGGCAGCGTACAACCCAGCTGGAGATCCAAACGACGCTTGCAACGGCGTCATCCTCGTGCCCGGCACGGACTTCTGCTCGCAAGCCGCCGCAACGACCGGCCTACCGTTGAGCGCTGGAACCCCCGGCGTCAACCGCGCACTCGTTCACAACAACAACCACAACATCGCTCCGCGCCTCGGCGTTGCCTGGGACGTTTTCGGAACCGGCAGGACCGCCCTGCGTGTCGGCGGAGGTCAGTTCTATCAACGGGAACGCGTCAGCCCGCAAGTTGGTCTGTCCAACACTGCTCCTTTCTCGATCACCGCGGGCGGCGTAAATCGTCCGTTCGACACTGCAGTTCCTTTGTCCGGCGCGTCTACCTCTCCTTCGGGAGGAAGGTCTGATCGTGGCATTACGCCGAACACCTGGCAGTGGAACCTGTCCATCGAACAACAATTGGCGCGGAACACGGTTATCAGCGTCGGTTACGTCGGAAACACAGCGATCCACCAGACCAGCACCTACGACATCAACCAGGTTCCCAACACTGATTTCGTCGAAGGTGCATTCCTCGGTGGCAGCGCCGCAACCTCGACGTTTACCACCGGTCCTGCGGGCCCAGTGGGCGCCGCCTGCCCATCCGGTGGCAGTTTCTCTACCCCCAATTCCACGCCTACCTGCAGCTACACCGCGCCGAGCATCAACTCGTTGCGGCCGGCAGGCAACTTCGGCGCAATCAACTTCTTCAGCCGCGATGGACACGCCAACTACAACGCGCTTCAGGTGATGTTCCGATCGAAGCTGAGCAATTTCTCAACGATCCAGGCTGCGTACACCTGGTCGCACACCATCGCCAACATCGAAGAGGATGCGGCGAACGGCGGCGCCAGCCAGGGCAGCTTTACGGATATCGGAAACATTGGCTTGGACCGCGGTAACGCCACCATCAACCGGCCGAACATCTTCGTATTCAACGAAGTGTTCTATCTGCCTAAACTTGACAAGAGCAACGCCTTCGTGAAAAACACTATCGGTGGATGGGAGTTCAATACCATCTTCACCGCCGAAAACGGCAACTCCATGACCGTTTATCAGAACGGCGTGTCGCCGGCGACCGCACTGCTCGACCCAACTGCCAGCCCGGTGAATTGCGTCGTCAATGGCGTCGGCTTCCCGTGCACGGTGAACTCGCTGTCGGGCACCGGTTATAACAACAACCAGCGTCCCAACGTCGTTCCCGGCGTCAGCTGCAACTCTGGCCAGAATGGACCGAACATCGTGAACCAGAACGCGTTTACGTTGATCGGTTTCCAGCTCGGCTCGATCGGCAATGCGGGCCGTGGAGTCTGCGAAGGGCCGCATTACGTCAACGCCGACTTCGGTCTCTACAAGAACTTCCACTTCAAGGAGAGGTTCAACCTGCGCTTCAGCATGGACTTCTTCAATGCCTTTAACCATACCAACTTCGACGCCAACTCCGTGCAGGGCGTCGGCAACCAGTCTGGCTTCTTCTACAACGGCAGCGGCGTGTACTGCGGTCCGCAGAACGCCAGCGGCTTCTATCAACCTTGCAGCAACACCAACAACGTCATCAGTGCCTACGGCAACGTCAATGCTGCCGGCAATGGCGCCAACGGCGTTTTCGGAATCGCGAACGGCACCAAGAACGCTCGCGAACTCCAGTACGGGCTGAAACTAACCTTCTAACGAGCGCAGCCTTTAGGCGTTCGAGCAATTCCTCGGCGGGGCCTGCTGTACCGGGCCCCGCCGTTTTTTGTGGGCAAACGTGGCGCGAACCAGTCCTCTCGTGGAAAGTTCGCCCGCCACGTCCGGCGTTTGTTGCTAAAATTTCTAAGGAGTACTTCCCTTTTGTATATCGCTTTTCGATTACGGAATGCCGTATCGCACCTCTTTCGCTCGGCACGCCTCGCAGCAATCGGCGCTCTGCTCTTACCATGTGCCGGTTACTCTCTCACCTACGCTCAAGCGCCAGTGTCGTCTGCCGCCGCCCCACAAGGCGCGCCAAAAGAGCTGCAGCCGCCGACCAACGCGGAGGAATTGGCAAAGCGCCTTAAAGCCGCAGCCGCCGCGCGTGAATCCGGCAATTCGGCAGAGGTCACCCGCGCAAACTATCCTGTTCTTGCAATCGCCTACCGTCAGCTTGGCAATGTTCGTATCGCGCAAAGCGCATTCCCGGAAGCTGCCGAACTTTACCGTCGTTCTCTCATCTGGGAGGATTCCGCCGAAACTCATGTTGGCTTGGCGATCTGCTATCTCTATGAAGATCTCCCCGACGAATCACTCATCGAAGCCTCCAAAGCGCTGCTGCTCGACCCCAACAGTGCTCGCGGCTTTAACATTCAAGGCAAGGCCTGGATGAAAAAACGCGACTATCGAAAAGCCGTCGCATCGCTGCAGCGGTCGGTTGAAATTCATCCGGAATTTGAATCGGCCTACGCTCTTGGCGTCTCCCTGCTTTCACTGAAAGATCCCGAGAGCAAACAGAAAGCCGCGCAAGTCTTCGAAATGATTGTGCAGTCCGTCGGCGACTCTGGTTCGCTGCACGTTCTTTTTGGCCGCGCCTACCGCGACGCCGAAATGCAGGACGACTCCATTCGTGAACTGCGCCGCGCCGTCGCACTCGACACCAGGACACCGCACGCCCACTATTTCCTCGGCCTTTCCCTCCTCTGGAAAAATGAGTGGACCGACACGCCGGAAATTCTGCAGGAATTTGAAACCGAACGGAAAAACTATCCCAAGGATTTTCTTGCGAACTATTTTCTCGGCTATCTTGATTCGAACGACCATCGATACGACCAGGCGAACGTTCACTTGAAAGCAGCTACCGAAATCGATCCGACTTGGCCCGAGCCGTGGCTGTTCCTTGGCTTGAACGCCTACGCCCAGGGCGACATGGCACAGTCGGAAAAGTTTCTGCGTAAAACCATCGAACTCACTGGAACGGACGAGTCTCGCGGCAACTACCAGGTGCGCCGTGCCTACATCACCTTGGGACGCATACTCACCGCCAGCGGTCGCGCAAGCGAAGCCGCTCCGTACCTAGAAAAGGCGCGCGAATTTCAGAAACAGTCGCTGGCCGAGGCCCAGCAGCAAGTGGCGGGGAAGGCGTCCGACGAAGGATCCATCTCCCCCGCGGCAGTCGTCGCCTTACTGAATAAAGAAGAGGACCGCCCGCTCGCCGTTTCGAATCGACCCGTCGATCCCACGCTGCCGCTCTCACCCGCCACCATTGCCCGTTCGGGTATGACGGATGAACGCAAGAAAGCTGCGGCGGACGAGGAAGCGCAACTACGTACCATGATCGCCACCAGCTTCAACGACCTGGCCACGTCCGAAGCCATTCGCCGCGAATTCCCTGCAGCCCTGAGTCATTATCAGGAGGCCGAGCGCTGGAATGCCGATATCCCCGGCTTAATGCGCAATCTCGGAGTGGCTGCATTCCGCGTCCAGAACTACCAGGAGTCGGCGCACGCCCTGGCTAAGGCTGTGGTCGCCAATCCGAATGATGCCTCCGCGCGCGCCATGCTCGGCTCGTCCTATTTCGCACTCGACCAGTATCGCGACGCGGCCAACACCATTGAGCCGCTCGGCGACCGCGCGATTCACGATCCAACCCTCGGCTACGCTTGGGCTGCATCGTTAGCTCGGATTGGTGAGTTGAAGCCCGCAACGCAAATCCTGCAGGAATATGAAAAGCTTGACCTCTCGCCGGACGCGAACATGTTGGTTGGCCAGCTTTGGATGGACATGGCGGACTACGCTCATGCCGTCGATGCATTCAAACGCGTCATCCAACGCGATCCCGCAAACGAAAGGGCGCACTATTTCGCCGGTCTCTCGCAACTTCACTGGAACCACCTTGGCGAAGCGCTAGAAGAATTCAATACCGCGTTAAAGCTCGCTCCCGACGATCCAGACGCAAAAATTGGCATTGGTTATATCTACTTGCAGCAGGCCAAGAACTCCGAAGCCATTGAACAGTTTCGTTCCGTCATCGCAACGCACCCTGAAAACGGCAATGCCCACTATCAGCTCGGCAAACTTTTGCTCGATGGCGGGAAGATTCAGGAAGCCGTTCTGCATCTAGAACTCGCAGCTCGCGCCCTTCCGCAAACAGACTATGTCCACTACCAGCTTCAGGCCGCCTATCGCAAAGACTCCCGCATCGCTGACGCCGATCGCGAATTGCAAATCTACAAGGAACTGAAAGCCAGGAACCGCGCATCCACCGTCCCCAGACCCATGGAGCGCCCGTAACGTTCTAGCCGACCGCAAATACTAATCACTTCGCCGCTAAAGTTTACTGGAGCACGTGTAATCCCGGCTTGCCCTCGGTGCCTTCTGTCTCTATTTTCACGCAGGATTCAGTTTCAACCGTCGCGGCAAACGCAAGCACTCCACTCGCGGGGGAGTGAGGCGATCGCGCCCTATGCGAGTTCTTAGAATGAACCTTACGGACCTTTTAGGACTTTTGATGCAAAACTTACAAAAACGGCGAGGAGGGTACCCGACCCCATGTTCACTTATCTGGTTCCGTGATTTGAAGCGTTTGATTCTCGTGTAAATCCTTCGTCATCAGTTGCTTCCGGCCTGAAGGCCATGCAATTTCAATGCTGTCGATCTTGGAGCTCTCGCCAAGTCCGAAGTACAACGGCAACACGCTTTGCGAGAGGTAGCCCGATTTCCCATCGTTATAGCGAGTGTAGGTCTGACCGTTCGCGCGAACCTTCACCGTCGCGCCCAGCCCGTTGCGGTTGGACTTCGTGCCCTGCAGCACGATCTTCAGCCAGTGAATCTTCTTCTGTTGCGCCAGGTCGCTGACCAGCACCATGGGCTCAGAGTTGAAGTCGTTGGTCACAATGTCCAGGTCGCCGTCGTTATCGAGGTCGAACATCACCGAGGACCGGCTAGCCTTCGGCACGGTTATCATCACCTTCTGCGTCTGACCAGCACAGACCACCTTACCGAGGGGACCCAGCACCGACGCGTCCGTGCAGTCCATCACGAACCAGGGGGTGTACGGGGTCGCCCGCGGCTCCGCCCCGGTCAAAAACTCCGCCTCCAGAAATTTCTCCCCCCGATTGTTCAGCAGCAAGGAATTGATCCCGTAGCGGAAGGGAAAATTCATGCCTGCGGTGATGAACAAATCCTCGTAGCCGTCGGCGTTCAGGTCGCCCACGCTTACCCCCCAGGGCCACAGTTGCTCGACGCCGATTTTGTCGGAAATTTCCTCGAACTTTCCGTTGCCAAGATTATGGTAAAAAGCGTTGCCGAAAATAAATTTATCGGAAGATCCGCCAAGCTGCTCGTCGGGAGGATGATTTCTTATTTTTTGTTTTTCCTGCTCCGGCGTTTGCGCTTCCATCATGTCGGAATGCATGTCGGTAACCAACAAATCCATTTTACCGTCGTTGTCAAAATCGAAAAACTTCACGCCCATGGCTCCCCATGGGGTTTTCGGAAAATATTGGGGCGTTTTCTCCACAAACTTTTTTCCGCCGATATTTTCGTAGTAGTGGTTGGAGCCTTGCATGTTCAAAAAATAGATTCCCGGATAGCCGTCCCCGTTCAGGTCGGCGAAAGTGGCGTCCCCACACCAGCCATGCGGGTCGAGCCCCACTTCCTTAGTGACATCCCGGAACTTATAGTTACCAAGATTCTTATATAAAACTGGGTACTCAAATCGTTCGGCATGGAGGTGGCCGGCGAAAGCATCCTTCATCCCGACGTATGCCCCTTCCGGCCCTTTCTCGTTGCTGGTGTAGATTCCGACATTGCAAACCAGCAGCTCAGGCAAGCCGTCGTTGTCGTAGTCGAAGAAAAAAGCACCGGAAGAGTGGGCGGAGAGGTCAACGCCGGCTTCGCGCGAAATATCCTTGAAATGTCCCTTGCCGTCGTTTTGCAAGAGAACGTTGCCTTCGTTTACGCTGGTAACGAAAAGATCCTGGTGGCCGGAATTATTTACGTCGCCGAAAGCGGCGGCAACGCTGACGCGATCTTTCAGACCGACGCCGGCTCGCTCGGTAATGTTCTCAAATTTTCCGTTGCCGAGATTGCGCCAGAGTTCATTGCCGCCAAGTTGATTTACGAAATAAATATCATAAAGGCCGTCGCCGTCCACGTCTGCCACGGAAATACCGGTGCCGTGGTCGTAGTGAACGGGCATGTAAAGACTGGTGGCATACGGCACGGCGCGATTACGGAATGTGATGCCGCTCTGCTTCAATTGATCCGTGAAATGAAACTGATAAAAGACTTTGAACTGGCCCACGGCATCCATCTGGGCTTTCTTGCGCGCGGGAAGCGAGTTCAGGCCGGGATCATCTTGAGGAAATTTGACTTCAGGCGGAGCCGGTTCTTGTGCTTGGACCGGAAAAATGAAGGCAGTAGCAAAGAAGGAAAAAAGAAAAATCCGAAGCGAAAACCGGCGATCAGACATGCAGCCTCCAGGCGAATTTAGAGCGGCGGCAAAGTCCCTCGACGGGCGGCTACCGCACAGCAGGCACACAGCAAATCGTCGAAGGGTAGATTAACACAAAGAGACTCGACGGGCTGAGAAGCGGGAACCCCGGGGAGGAAGAAATCGTTGATTAGCTCCGGAGAATAACGATATTTTCATTTGACGTGATGCCGAAACAGGTGCTATATATCTGCTCTGTAGTAGACCCCTTCTTTCCAGCATTGCAGCTTGATTTGTCGGGCGCTTCCCCAAGCGTTCGTACACCCCACGGCGAGGCTTTGCTGTCCGAGGCTTCGCCGTTTTTATATTTGCGACTACGGTGCTCTCGCGAGTATTTTCCCGGCCGAGTCTTTTGCATACCTAGAGCCAAAGTGTCTCACCAGCAAATACGTGATTAGCCCGATGGAACTGGCCCCTACCGAAAACTACCGTGGCGGCAGAAGGAGGCATGTCCATGGAACACAAACCACAGGTGCTTCTATTCTCCACGGGCGATGCGACGCGCAGCCAAATGGCACAAGGATTTCTGCGCACTATGGCGGGCGAAAAACTGGCCGTCGTGAGTACAGCAGTGGAATCTACCGCAACAGATCCGATGACGGGCGAAGTAATGAAAGAAGTCGGAGTCGAGATTGCAAGTCAGGAGGTGAAACCGATCGCGGAACTTTTCAAGGAACACTTTTCTTTTGTGATTACCGTTTGCGATGCATCGAAAGAGCGATTCCCTATCTGGCCGTTTACGCAAAACATCATTCATTGGAATCTAATTGACCCGGAAAAAGAAGCCCACTCGGAAGATGAGCGAAAAACGCGATTGCGAAGTGTGCGAGACGAAATCAGAAGAAACGTTCAGGAATTCCTGAATATGGCGCTGCCAAAAGTTCAGATGACTACGTAAGAACGCGCCCGCAAAGTGAAACCGGGGGCTGCCATTCAGGCATGCCCCCCGGTCTGTTCAATTTTCGAGAACTGTGGTCATCAGTGGCCGTGACCGCTATTGAATTGGAAGAGGTCGAACAGGTCGCCAATAGCGGGTGAGTTGAGCGGCACATAGGGATTTTCGTCATCGGTGATTGGGTTGGGAAAGTTATCCCGGCTGCGATGCGTGACAGGGTTCAGCCGCCAGTTGCGTTCGATGAATTTCAGGATCGAAACGTGGTCGGTGTAATCGTGTGAGATATGGCCGGGCTTGGTGAATTGGGAGACCACAATCATGGGAATGCGGGTGCCATCGCCGAAAAAGTCCAGCGGCTGAACATAGCCCGAATCGTAGTAACCACCGCCTTCGTCGAAGGTGATCAGGATTGCCGTGTCTTTCCACAGACTCGGATTGGCCTTCACGGCATCGACTATCTTTTTCGTAAAGCCTTCAAAGAGATTCAGCTTCGATGAAGCAGGGTGACCATCGACGATGCCGCTGGGTTTGACGAAGGACACGGCCGGAAGATTGCCGGAGGCGATATCCGCGTAGAGATTCGTAGTGTCCTGGAGATGCGCATCGCGAATCTCGGGGTTGGTCATGATCGAAGTGTCGTACTGAAACGGATTGCAGATGTTGCAGTAGATGTCTGACGGATTTTGGAAATAAGGATCGGTCGACGGAAAGATTCCAATGGTCGCCGTAGTATTTCCAGGAGATTTTCTTCTCGAGCAGCTCGTCGCCAATGCTGCGAACCGAACTGGGAGGAATGGTAAAGACAGTGTTGTGGCGATTGGCGTCGATGAAGGCGTTCGCACCGTTTGCGAAGTAGCCGGGATTGTAGTTGTTGAGCAAATAGTAGTGATGAGGCTCGCAGTTCGGGTTAACCGGACGCGGCAGTGAGCGAAGATATTTTACGACGGGCGCAACGCCGGGCTGCGAGGAGTCAGCGCAGGCGCTGTAAGAGCCGCCGCCGAAAGATGCAGTTCCCGCAGAGCCGCCGCCGTATCCGTCTTCCGTGTACCAGTTGTTGGTACCGGGAGCAGGATTGGGATTTTCGATTTCGTCGACGACGCCTTCATTCAGAGTTCCCTGCGCGACATCCACCTTGTGAGGAGGCGCGAGCGGGTGGCCTTCTCCGTCGCTGAACCAAAGCGCATCACCGTGGCCAAGCATGATGTGGTTGGCGCCAGTGCCGCCCTGAACGGACTGGTGGAAGTTGTCGCTCATCGCGTAATCATCGGCGAGGCTCTTGAAGTACGGGACGTCGCCCTGTTGGACGTTATAGAAGCCCAGCGCAGTAGAACCTTCGCCGGTGGTGACGGTCGAGGTCGAATAATCGGTGCTGAAATTCGCAGGCTGCTTTTGGCCGTTAGTTCCCGCGCCGACGGTGACTTCAACCCAAGAGAAGAGCTTGGAGTCGCAGCCGGAAGGATTTTTTCTGGTGGCATTGTCGCGGCTGCAGTTGAGTTGCTGCCACATCTGATAAAAGCGGTGGACAGGACTTGCAGCGTAGGCGTCGTAGGGAACGCCTGGGGTCAACTGAAATGGCCCAGCGGGAAGCGAGCTAACGTTAAGAATGCGCGTGTCCGGAGTCGCGGGGTTGAGACCCGTGCCGCCAGTGATCAGAAATTGATAATAATCCGGAGCAAGTCCATTCTCGACAGCCTGGCCGACAGCGATCGAAGGAATGAAGGGAACGATGGGGCCGCCGGCAAGGGGAACCGGAAGCTTGTCGTCGGGGAATTCAGACTTTTTGGGGCTGAGGAGGAAAGGGTCGGTGCCGCCATCCTTGGCGGAGAGCTGCTGCGCCTTCTTGAAATTGGGGCCGGGTGTTCCGTCGTCGTTCACAATTCCTTCGGAGAGCAAATTCCATACTTTCTCACCGCGGCTGGGTTTGTAAGTTGCGAAGACGTGATCAAAGCTGCGATTTTCTCCGATGATGACGATGACATGTTTAATTGGAGTTCGCGTGTCACCGTTTTCGAGGTCATCTCCATGATCTTTTCCGTGGTCGTGATCATGATCATCGTTTGCGCTGATCACTGGGGCACCGATGGCGAATTGCAAAAGAGCAATCGCCGCCAGACCGGTGCGAACACAATGGAGCGCGTTTTTGCCAAAGTTTTTTAATTTCATCTACATCTCTCCCTTTTTTTGAACGAACGGACCTGGTGTGACGGTTGTATGCGAAAGGTGTTGCAACTACATGTTGCGTTGGTTAACAAGCGAACAAAAGTTGAAGGCAATGGAGGGTAAAGACATTTTTCACGATGAAGAATCCGCGAAAAAGCGGGTGAGAGTTTTCTGAAGGCTAATGTGTTCCCGAGGAGCGCGAAGAAGACTTTACCGAAGCAGCAGATGCCGGCTCGACGCGAACCAGGCCCATCATTCCGTTGTCCTCATGTTCGAGAAGGTGGCAATGGTAAGGAAATGTGCCGACGGTTTCGGGATCGCGGAAATCCATTCTGAGGCGGACACTTGGATATTGCAGAGTTCTGCCGTTGAAGTAAGGGACGTTTACGGTGTCGCGAAGAAATGGTTCGTTCACAGCTACCCCGGACCAGGCAAGCAGCAGAAAATGCAACTGATGAATATGGAATGCGTGGAGCTCCTGCGAGCGGTTTTCGATGATCCAGTCCTCCACGTCGCCTTGCTTCACGACGATGTCGGGTACGCCGGAAGTTGGGTCGAAAGCGACCGGCGCCTGGCCGTCCACGGTGATGAAGAAGGTAGTTGCGCTGTTCGGATTGTTTGGATCGTCCAGCTTCTCTGAAAAATACAGCCTACGCATTCGAGTCGGGGTGACACTGCCAAGCCAAGCCAACGCCGGGTGCGGAAGGCGTTCAAAAGATTCCGAAAGCGCAGAGCGTGAGTCCGATGCCTCTGGTATTGATACGACCGTGGCGAGTGCCCGATTCGGATCATTTTCACCACCCGGGCCGGTGTCCACAGTGCGAGTTACGAAGAGAGCCGGTTGACCTTGAGGCGGACCGTTTACGATGAACTCCGCTCGCGCACCAGGCGGGAGCCCAATGTGGTCCTGCCATTCGACCGAGTTTGCGGAGTCGCCGTTCTCATTGGTTGGAATGCCATCCATCGCAACGATTCCTAGCTTCTGCGGCGTACGACCCAAGATTAAGGCGAGATTCAAATAGGTGATCGCAGACGCATTCAGCACGCGCCAGAGCTGCCGTTCGCCGCTCCGCATTCTGACCAAGGCAGGAGGGTAGTCAGGATACGGAACGGGAACAAAATTGATGGAGAGATCTTTGGCGGGCTTGCCGAATCCGGTGCCATTGTTTGCCGAGTCGCCATCGCGATCGAGAAGCATCGCAGGAACGACGGGTTCGGATTTGGACGGCGGAGCATCGGGGTTGAGCAAGTCCTGATCGCGAATTACCAACACGCGTTCCGGCAATCCTGCAACTTCATGGTTGGCTCGTTCGATTCCTTCGACGATTAAAGCCCCGGAAGCGCCGCCAAGGACCTGTGCCTTGCTGAATCCGTGGATGTGGGGGTGATACCAATAGAGACCGGGCGGCTGATGGGCGGGAATGCGAAACCGGTACTCGAACGGCGCGGCGCCAGGCTGGATGGATGTCTTCAAGACTTCATCCTGATGGCAGATGGAAGGAATGGTCAATCCATGGAAATGGAGATTGGCGGACGTCAGACTCATTTTTCCGCTAGCGCAAGGATCGGGCTCGCGAGTGTCAGAAACCCGCTGATGAGAATGTTTGGAGGTTAGAGCGGTTTCGCCGTTGAAATCCGTGAGTTGATTCTTCAAACGAAGAATAAGGAGATCGCCAGGGTGAAGGCGCAGAGTGGGAGACTGGCTTCCATTTGCAAGGACATAACAGTAGCGTAGGGAGCCATCGGTTTGTTTGAAATTCCGGACTGCCAGGTCCACGGCGAGGACTCCATTTGCGCTGCGGAGATTCTCTGAGTCCATCACGATGCTTCCAATCTGGGGACGGACGCAAGGCGAAGGACTCGAATCTTGTGCGAGCACGGACTGCGCGAGTGAGAACGCGCAGAGGAAGGTGAGGGGAAATAGCATCATGCGGGCCGCGATGCGAGTGAATAGCAATTCGCGATCGCGTTCGAGAATGAACCAGGAACGGAGCATGTGGCGGCGGATGCTTGGGAGCGCGAGGTGTGCGCAGCAAGATCACCTCGGGATGGTATTGGTCGAAAGTGACAGGCGTGTGACTCTGGGATGAACAAGAGTTGAGCAGCAACTCGCGGCAGAATTAATCCACACGGCGAAAATATTTATCGGCAGGCGATGGCTTCCAGAAGGGATTTTGCATTTGCAGCGGAAGACGGGAAAATAGAAGCTATGAAACTAAAAATCCCGGCAGGAGATTTTAAGGCGTACCTGTTTGATTGCGACGGAACGATCGCGGATTCGATGCCGCTGCATTACGTGGCATGGAACAAGATTTTTTCGGAATTCGGCTGTAAGTTCAGCGAGGAGACGTTTTACGCGTGGGGCGGACGCCCCACACAAGAGATTGTGACTGCGCTCAATCTCGAGCAGGGATTGGCGATGCCCGTAGCCGATGTGGCGAGGCGGAAGGAACAGTTTTTTTACGACATTTTGCCGCAGCTGAAAGTGATTCCGGAAGTGCTGGAGCACATTGATGCGCGACACGGAACCATCCCCTTCGCGGTGGTTTCAGGAGGCGAGCGCGAGTCGGTGGTGAAGACGCTGACGATCCTGAATTTGCTGGACCGGTTCGACACTCTGGTCTGCGCGGAGGACTATTCGAAGAGTAAGCCTGATCCGGAGCCGTTTGTGACGGCGGCGGCACGGTTGGGAGTCGCTCCGGCGTCGTGCCTCGTGTTCGAGGATACGGACATGGGCATACAAGCGGCGAAGGCAGCGGGGATGGCTTCGGTGAGAGTACCTCCGCCGTGGGAGAGGAAAATCGTCGCGTAAAGTGCAAGCGGGACTCGAAGTTGCGATCATTTCATGAGTTCCCTACTGCCTTTATCTGATTGAATGCGCAACGCTACAGTTCAGGATATGCTTGGTGGCGTAATAAAGATCGGGCTCGGCAAAGAGCAGCAGAGGTGCACATGGCGACCAGCAAACTTTCTCCTTCAAGTGGAACGGGACATCCGGAGTTCGTTTCGCGCGAACAGTGGCTGAAGGCTCGCAAGGAGTTGCTGGCACGCGAGAAAGAGCTGACGAAACTTTACGATAGCGTCAGCGCGCAGCGGCGACGATTGCCGATGGTAAAAGTCGATAAGGATTATCGGTTTGAAGGGCCGGAGGGCAAAAGGACGCTGCTGGACCTATTTGAGGGTCAACGGCAGTTGATTGTGTATCACTTCATGTTCGATCCGGCATGGGAAAAAGGCTGCCCGGGTTGCACGGATTTCGTCGATGCACTAGGAAACTTGTCGATGTTGAAAAAACGCAACTCGAGGTTCGTGCTGATTTCGCGCGCGCCGATAGCGAAGCTTGAGAAATACAAGACAGAGCGCGTTTGGGATCGGCCCTGGTATTCCTCGTACGGAAGCGACTTCAATTTTGACTACCGGGTGTCTCTGGACTCGGAGGCGACTAAGAACGATTTCAATTCGTGGCCAAGCGAGAAGTCCGGGCATACCGGCGCCGACGTCAAAATCCAAGAGCAGCACGGGCTGAGTGTTTTCTTTCGCGTCGGCGATGATGTATTCCACACTTATACTTCGTTCGAGCGCGGAAATGAATGCACGTCCGACAGCTACGCGTTGTTGGACAGAACGCCGTATGGACGACAGGAAGATTGGGAAGATTCGCCCGAAGGCTGGCCGCAAAAGCCGACGTACGCACCCGATCCGGACTGAGCGATCTAGCGACGCGCCTTCCCCGTTTACGCTGTGATTTCGCGCGAAGTGATTTCGTATTTGAAATTGTCGGGATCGAGGCAATCCAGACGCCCAGCGGCTGTTTCGGCCTGCGGATACATGAGGAACGCGAGCGGCGCGAGCGAAGATCCTGGAAGCGCCACGTCGTGCGCGAAATTGAACGCCATCCAATTCATTTCCCACGAACCGAACAGCCTGGCACGGGCTTTTTTGGCCCGATCATCGATCAGAGTAAGCTTGCCGGGCGGTTCTTCGAGAACTACTTTGCGGACGTCAGCCGGATCGACCGGCACCCAGCCAAAATCCTTTAAATAGACTTCGGCGCGGCAGTGCTGTGACTTGGTGATTTTTTCCGAAGACGCTCCAAGACTCTTGTAGCCTAGCTCGGACTTCGCGATGCGAATTCCGTAAACGTCGCGTGCAGGGAGATCTGACGCACGCGCCAGTCCGACGTAGAGAGCGTTCAGATCGGCGCACTTTCCGCCAAAATCTTTCGTTTCCAACATGAAGCGAATGTCGCCGACGCCGCAACCGCGAGTTTTCGGGTTGCGAAATGTGTTTTCAACGATCCATTCGTAGATGGTGCGAGCTTTCTCGATGTCGGTTTTCGATCCGGCTGTGATCTGGGCAGCGGTTTCTTTAACGACGCCGTCGACCGGAATGAGTTTGGTGGGGCGAAGGAAATGGTCGAGTTCCGCGCGGGTTGGCTGCGACGGATTTTTCGGAGTGGCGAGGTCAACGGAGATGTCTCTCGTTGCGATTCTACTGGTGGCGGTGACAACGGGTGAAGCACCTGCGGGAAATTCCGCGGAGACGATTCCGAGCGAATCAGTTTTGCTCTCGATGAGTTTTGCGGCGCCGCCGTCTGCAGTGAACGTGTTCGAGTAGGTTTTCTGAAACGGCGTTTCGCCGAGGAGTGCGGCGGGGATCCAGATGCGCGTAACTCCAGCAGGCTTCAGCACTTCGACGCGAGTCGTAATCTCAAACGTGCGCCAGTCGCTGGCGGCCGGGCTTGAGGCGAATATTCGATCTGGCTTGGGAAATGCGAACGTTGCTGAGGCTATTCCGGCGGTACGCAAAAACTCGCGACGTCTCATGGCGTGGCTCCGGCAAACTTGCAAAAAGTCACTGCGATTCTTTCTGAGACTTGGAACTCCGGCTCCCAGGATAGCTTTTGGATGCGGCTCACGGCAGCTTCGAATGCCGATCACTCAAGACCATAAACATCGCGAAGGCTCGTGTCTCTAATATGATTCCACTATTTGGCTTCGATTGCGCATTCAAACGGTTGCCTTCCTTCGGGAGATCAGTGATTTTCGGCTGAGGTGGTCGCCCGGAATTTGCGGATCAGAAAGACCAGCGGAACGCCTATCGCTACGAACCAGCCAAGCGCGGCAAAGCAGTCGAGGAAGGCAAGGAAGGTGGCCTGGCGTTGAAGGAGCGCAAATGCCTGCGCTTGGGCGCGGACGGCTGCATCGGCGGAGGAGAGGCCGTGCGTCGCGAAATACGACGTCAAGTTGGCAAGAAACTGGCGGTAGGGACCGTCGAGCGGAGTGGCGTGGGCAACGAGCACCGATTGGTGATATTGCGAGCGGCGAGCAAGCAGCGTGGTGACAAAGGCGATGCCGAAGCTCCCACCCTGATTTCGGAAGAGATTGGTGAGACTGGAGGCTTTGTTATTCTTACTTTTCGGCAGGTTGGAATAGGCGAGCTGGCTGACCGGGACGAAAAGCGTGGCGATGCCGAGACCCTGCAAGCCCCGCGCCCAGGCTTCGTGGCTGTAGTTGGTGTCCAGCGTGAAGCTGGCGAAGTACCACATGGCCAGCGCAAAGACCAAGTAACCAAAACCGATGAGGAGCTTCACCCCGACTTTGGGGAGAATGCGTACAACCACCGGCGCTAGCATGACGATGACGAACGCTCCGGGGCCCAGCACCAGCCCTGCATCCGTTGCGGTGTAGCCGTAGAGACGCTGGAGCATTTGCGGGATCAGAACGGTTGAACCGTAGAGCGTGAATCCAAAAATAAAATAGAAAATATTGGCGAGCGCGAAATTGCGATCAGCGAGCAGCCGGATTTCGACGACCGGGTCAGGATGGCGCCATTCCCAAATAATCGCAAACACGAGAGCGACCATGGCGATCGCGAAGAACAGGATAATGAAATTGCTTTCGAACCAGTCTTCGGTCTGGCCGCGGTCGAGGACCACTTCGAGGCAGGCAAACGCCATCGCGACCGAAAAAATTCCCCAGCCGTCGATCTTGAGCTTGCCGTCCTTACGGGCGGCTTGCACTTCCCGAGTGAATTCTGGCGGGTCAGACAGTAACCTGCTGGTGAGCAGTAATGACACGATGCCGATCGGGATGTTGATGAAGAAGACCCAGCGCCAACTCCAATGGTCGGTAATCCAGCCGCCAAGCGGCGGTCCAATGGCGGGCGCGGTGACGATCGCCATGCTGTAGAGCGCGAAAGCCGCGGCGCGTTTTTTGGCGGGAAATGTGTCCACGAGAATCGCCTGTTCAACGGGCGCGAGGCCTCCGCCGCCGATTCCCTGCAACACACGAAAAAAGATGAGGGCGCCCAGGCTGGGCGCGAATCCGCAAAGAAGCGAACTCACAGTGAAGATCGCTACGCAGATCATGTAATAGCGTTTGCGGCCGAAGAGTCGGCTCAGCCAAGCGGAGAGCGGTAAGACGACGGCGTTTGAAACGAGATAGCTGGTGAGCACCCAGGTGCTTTCGTCTGCACTCACGGCGAGACCGCCAGCGATGTGCGGGAGTGCGACATTGGCGATGGCCGTGTCGAGCAGCTCCATAAAGGTTGCGAGCGTAACAGTGACGGCGATGAACCAAGGGTTGATCGCTACGCGGGGCGCCGGGAGACTCATGGCAGAGACCGGATTGAGTGCTTGACTCATGGAGCTTAGGCTGTCTTGAACGATTGGATGCCGATGAGACCGTTCGGTCGCATTTATGTTATAGTGTTCTTGTGCAAAAGACCGGTTGGTCTCATATTTGAGACGAGTCCTGTGACTGGACCGGGAGGTCAGCTATGAGTAAAGGTGAGCAGACGCGGCGCGAAATCGTGGAAAAAGCGGCGCCAATCTTTAATCAGAAGGGTTACGAAGGGACTTCCCTGTCCGACCTGATGGCTGCGACCGGACTGCAAAAGGGCGGAATTTACCGGCATTTCTTGAGCAAGGAAGAGCTGGCAGGCGAAGCGTTTGATTATGCGTGGGACCGAGCGGTTCGCGGTCGGCTGGACGGCGTCGAAGAGATCAGCAACTCGGTGGATCGGCTGAAACAGATGATTGGAAACTTCGTGGAAGTGCGCGCCGGCCTGGTCCCGGGCGGATGTCCGCTGATGAATACTGGAGTTGAATCAGACGACGGCAATGCGATCCTGCGCGGCCGCGCGAAGAAGGCCCTGCAAGGTTGGGTGTCGCGCATTGCGAAAATAACGGCAGCCGGCATTGCGCGGGACGAAATCATCAGCACCACTGACTCCGAGAAGCTGGCACAATTAATCATCAGCTCGCTTGAGGGAGCGCTCCTGGTGAGCCGTTTGCAAAAAGACCGCGAGCCCTTGCGAAATATGCGGCAGCATCTGGACGAGTATCTGGAAACGAGCGTTCGCCTAAAAGCCAGTCGGTCGCGCCGGTAAAGGACGCTGTAGTTCCGACAATCGCGCAAAGCAAAAGCCCAGCCAAGTACGTGAATACACCCGTAGTTTGCGATTGAACGGGATAGGGAGCGGCGCTATGATAGCGTTTACATTCTTCGCGTATACCGCCGTTTTCCGGGGGAGTTCATGAAGCAAACCAGCCCGCTCGCACGCATTTCGCGCCTACTGGCGCTATTTTTTTGCTTAGCGATATTTCTCCCATTGTCGGCTCGCGCGACCGAGAAAGTGGATTTGAACGGCGACTGGCGATTTCGGATTGACCCGAAATCCGAGGGCGAAACGGCAGGATGGAGCAAGACCGCGCCCGACGGAACAGAGATCGTACGCGTCCCACACACCTGGAATATCGGCAAGTACGACGACTATGAGGGGATTGCGTGGTATTTCCGGAATTTTGAGTTCCCCGCTCTGCCTCTGCGCAACATGTGGAACTTCATTTCGCCGCAACGTTTTATAAATCGCACGTATGGGTGAACGGCGCTCCGGCGGGACCCATGAAGGCGGCCACACGGAATATTTCTTTGCCATCACGAAGTTCGTCAACCCAGGCAAAACACGATCGCTGTCGAACTCGACAACCGACCCACCGAAACCAGCATCCCGGGCTTGGCGCTTAAAGCTGAAGCCCGGCGGCAACATCTGGTACGACTGGTGGCACTACGGCGGGATAGTTCGCGACGTTTGGCTCGCCGAGAACGAAGGAATTGTGATCCGCCGCCAGCAGATCCGCTCGGAGTGGATTCGCGAAGAATCAGGCGCAGAGTCAAGGACGCCGTCTACATCTGGAAAATCCCGGCGCCAAACCGCAAAAACTCACCGTCATCGCGCAACTCTTCGCCCCGAATGGCTCCGTCTTGGCAACAAAACGCAATCCGTCACTGTTCCCGGGTGCAAAGCAGACGGTAGAGTTTGCTTTCAGCATCGACGAATGCAAACTCTGGGACCTCGACCACGCCAACTTTATGCGATTCGTGCAACGTCAGCGACTCCGGCCACCTGCTCGACTCAAAATTCCGATCACTTCGGCAACCGCAAAATCGAAATCCACGATCGGCATCTATTACTCAACGGCGAGCAGGTCCGCCTCACCGGCATGACCCGCCACGAAGAATCTCCTTGGGAAGGCCTCGCGGAAACTGCCGGCACAATCAAGCACGACTACGACGACCTCAAAATTCTGCATACCACTCTGACCCGGCCCGTTCACTACCCGCAGCATGAACAGGTGCTCGAATACGCCGACACCCACGGAATTCTGTTCGTTCCGGAAATTCCGAGTGTGGCAGTTTGCGCGCGCAGACCAGCTCTCAAATCCCAAGTGCATCGCGCTGGCCCGACAGATGATCGCCGAGATGATCGAGCAGAGCGGCAATCATCCGGCGATCTTCGCCTGGAGCGTTTCAACGAAAGCGACATGAGCACCGACGATGGCCGGCTGTACTTCAAGCAGATCAAGGCGCTGGTCATTCAGCTCGATCCCGCGTTTCGTTACTTTCGCCGATAACGACATCTCCTATGGCGCGGACCCGAAGCAAGAAGCCGCAAACGACGCCGACTTCATCATGATGAACCAATATTACGGTGCCTGGAACGGCCCGGAAGAGGGACTGGTGACGATGCTCGAACACGCGGGCAAGCAGTTCCCCGACCAAGATGTTCATCATCTCCGAATTCGGTACGCCAGGCGTATTTGCGACGGAGCGCGATCGAATCCGACAAGCTGCGCGTGCACACCCTGCAATATCAGCTGGATCTCTTCGCAAAATACGATTGGATCGCCGGCGCGATGTTCTGGTGTTATCAGGACTACAAATCCCACCGCAATCTTTGGCCCGGTCAAATCGAAGGGTACGTGGACCACGGCGTGGTGGATGAATACCGCCAGCGCCGGCCGTCGTTCTTCGAGTGGGAGAATCGCAACTCGCCGGCTGTGCTGAAACGCCAAGTGGAAGTACGGAAAGTGGTACAAATCGGCGGCTTCGAAGTGGCCAGCGGGACGAAGGCCGATCAGCGAATTGCCTTCCTACCCACTCAAGGATTACAAGCTGCACTGGGAGTTGCGTGATCGCGATAACAAACTTCTTCGCCAAGGCGAGTTCGATCTGCCAGATATGGATCAGCCGCAGACCCTGCACGCCGAATGGCAAGGCGATCCCGAACCAGCGCATCAGCTCTCCTTGAACCGCCGGTGAATCCGAGCCCGCAAATCCGCGAGGCCCCCGAAGTCCGGAGGAGATGGAGAGAATGCGCGTGAAACCTATCTCTTCCCGACCGCCCGGATGGGCAAGAGATACGGGCCATGACATGAAATTGCCGGGCGTGAAGTGGGTACAGCATTAGGCTTCCATGCGGCGCCGCGCCTCATGGTCACTGGCCGCTAGCGCAGCAACTCCGCTAGCGGCCGGGGTTCACAAATCGCATCTAGTGATTTTGTGATATTCGTGTGATTCGCGCTAAGATGCGGCAGCCCCCTCGCGGAACGTTCCCCGGTCCCGGAGCGCGGCAGACGTCGCCAAGCGGTCCTCAAACACGTCATGAACATCAAGGAAGTCGCAAAGCTCGCCAAAGTTTCCACCGCCACCGTATCCCGCACGATCAATGGCTCGGACAAGGTAAGTGCGCGGACGGCCGAGCGCGTTCAAAAGGCCATCAAAGAACTGAATTTCTACCCCAACACTCACGCGCGAACGCTGGTTTCAGGGCGCAGCCGCATGCTCGGTCTGATCATTTCCGATATTACGAATCCATTCTTCCCGGAACTCGTGAAACATTTCGAAGATCAAGCCGTGCAAAAGGGCCTCGAAGTCATCATCGCCAACACGGACTACAAGCCCAAACGCATGGCGAGTGCATTCGCCGCATGGTCGAGCGCAAAGTGGACGGCGCAGCGATCATGACTTCGGAAGCCGATCCGTCAATGGTGGCGGATCTCACTCGCCGCAACATTCCCACCGTCTTCATGGACACCGGCAAAAACACCGCGCACAGCGCCAACATCATCATCGATTACTTCCAAGGAATTCAGGAAGCACTGCAGCATCTGTTTTCGCTGAACCACCAGCGCATCGCGTTCATCTCCGGCCCATTGAATTTGCATTCGGCACATCGCCGCCTCGACGCATTCATCGCCGGCATGAAATCGCGCGGCATTGAAATCGGCGACGAATTGATCGAAAAGGGCGACCATCGAATTGAAGGCGGTATGTACGCGATGCGCAATCTCCTGCGACTTCCCAGGCGGCCGACTGCGGTCATTACCTCCAATGATCTGACCGCGATCGGCGCGCTCGGTACCATCCACGACGCCGGCCTCGAAGTTCCACGCGACATGTCGCTGATCGGATTCGATGAATTTCCTTCGCTCATCTTACGCAGCCGCCTCTAACCACGATTCGGCTTTCCCGGTCGCAACTGGCAATTACTGCGTTTGCGGCGCTGGAGAAGCTGATCCGCAGGGAGGACGGGAAAGAGCCGATTACACAATTACAACCCACCTGATGATGCGCGGGTCCACCCGAACTCTTTGATTCCAAAGGGCATGGGGCTTGACAAACCAGTAAGGCTGAAAGAATATGAAGGGTAAGTTTGGGGTCATGTAGCCAAATATTGGCTAGTGTAAACGATTGCAGTTTCTGGCCGTTTTTCGCCCGATGCGCACTCCGTCTGCTCCCAAATGATCGCGGTGGTTCTACGCAGCTTAGTCCGAACACCAGCGAGATATCTCGCCGGTATCCAGAATTCCGAAAACGGTGAGCGAGTGCGCTTCACTCTCCCAGGCTGTTTGTCCTTTGAAAAATTGCCGGCACTATTTTCATTCCTGGAAGAGGTCCGGTGGCGTGCCCGCTTGAATCGAAAGATTCGCGCACTTGGCATCAGCTTTCTTTGTGGAACGAGAACGCGAACATTTATCACACGGCTCGCATGACCTTAACGCCCACAACGATGACGGCGACGAAGAACCTCGCAAAGAATTTCGCAGAGCGTTTTGGTGGAGACGCGCGTATTTTCCGAGCGCCTGGGCGCGTGAACCTGATCGGTGAACACACCGACTACAACGACGGCTTCGTGCTGCCAGCAGCGATTGATTTGTATACCTGGATCGCGATCGCTCCGAGCAGTGACCGGACACTTCGCGTGTTTTCGGAAAATCTGAACGAATCAGCCATAGTCGACTTGGCGGATTCCAACCCCCAGCCCAGAGATCATTGGTCGGACTATGTCCACGGCGTCGCTGTGATGCTGCAAAGGCGGGGCGTCGCAGTGCGCGGCGCAAATATTGCCATCTACAGCAACGTGCCGAGCGGCGCGGGATTGAGTTCATCGGCAGCGCTGGAGGTGTCCATGGCCAGCGCCTACTTGCTCTAAGTGGGCAATCGCTCCCGCTCACCGACGTGGCCAAGCTTTGCCAGCAAGCCGAAAATGAATTTGTAGGCGCGCGAGTCGGTATCATGGATCAATTCGCGTCATGCTTTGGAAGTGTCGATCACGCGATCCTTCTGGACTGCAGGTCGCTCGAGTTCAATCGATTGCCATTGCCGCCCAGCCTGGCAATGGTAATTTGCAATACCATGGTCAAGCACGAGCATTCCGGCGGCGAATACAACGATCGACGAGCACAGTGCGAAGAGGGCGTGCGATTGTTGAAACGACATTTCCCGTCGATCAAAGCGCTCCGCGACGTGTCGCTGGCGCAATTGGAAGCGCACGCGGCAGACTTGCCGGAGTTGACTTACCGCCGGTGCCACCACGTGATCAGTGAAGACGATCGAGTTGTGCTCTTTTCCGAAGCGCTGCGGAAGGACGATCTCGCCACAGTCGGCAAGTGCATGGCCGATTCGCATCTGAGCATGAAAAACGATTACGAGATCAGCTGTCGTGAACTCGACATCATGGTGGACCTGGCAGCAGAGCGTGAAGGCGTGGTTGGTTCGCGAATGACTGGCGGGGGATTCGGCGGTTGCACCATCAATCTGGTTAAGAC
Source organism: uncultured Acidobacteriota bacterium (assembly GCA_963781385.1). Lineage (GTDB taxonomy): Bacteria > Acidobacteriota > Terriglobia > Acidiferrales > UBA7541 > Acidiferrum. The sequence continues at coordinate 1,773,378 of CAWAFN010000003.1, forward strand.
GGAAGCGGTCGAACAATTCCGTCAGAAAACTGCGGCGGATTACAAACGAGAAACCGGAATCGATGCCGAGATTTATGTTTCGAAGGCCGGAGCCGGCGTCATGGAAATCGGAGTGACAAAGTAAAGCGATGACCGGCTTCGATGGCACAAAACACCCGCACCGGCGATTCAATTTATTGACGCGCGAATGGATTCTGGTTTCGCCGCACCGCACGCAGCGGCCCTGGCAAGGGCAAGTTGAAGCGACGACGGCAGGCACGCGGCTCGAATATGACCCCGAATGCTACATGTGCCCCGGAAACCAACGTTCCACAGGGCATGTGAATCCGAACTACAAGAATGTCTTCGTCTTTGACAACGACTTCCCCGCCCTGCTGCCTGAAGGCCAGCCAGCGAACATCAACGACAGGGATCTGCTCATCGCGGAGACTGAATCGGGGATCTGCCGCGTGATGTGTTTTTCTCCAAAGCACGATTTGACGCTTTCGGGGATGGAACAGGCGGACATCCGCGCCGTAGTAGATTGCTGGGCAAATCAATTCGTCGAATTGGGAGCGAATCCCGGGATCCGATACGTACAAATTTTCGAGAACCGCGGCGCAATGATGGGCGCCAGCAATCCGCATCCGCATTGCCAGGTCTGGTCCAGCGAAAGCATCCCGAATATTCCAAGAATTGAGCAAGCATCGTTGGCCGCTTATCGGAAAGAGAAGGGTTCGTGCCTGCTCTGCGACTATTACCAACTGGAAGCAAAGTCGCAGGAACGCGTAGTGGTGCAAAACGAACATTTCCTTGCAGTCGTTCCCTATTGGGCAGTGTGGCCATATGAGACGATGATTTTGTCGAAGCGCCATGTGGGCGCGATAGACGAATTAGCTTCACCGGAGCGCGATGCGCTCAGCGACATTCTGAAGCGCCTCACGACGCGTTACGACAATCTGTTTCACACTTCCTTTCCCTACTCCATGGGATTCCACCAGCGGCCAACGGATGGCGAACCGCACTCCGAGTGGCATTTCCACGCGCACTTTTTTCCGCCACTGTTGCGTTCAGCGACGGTACGTAAATTCATGGTGGGATTCGAATTGCTTGGAATGCCGCAGCGTGATATCACGGCGGAAACCAGCGCGGAGCGTTTACGCGCTGTGCCGGATACCCGCTCAACAAAGTGAGATTTGCAGTTCCCGAGGACAAAGTCAGCGCGTAACGGTCCTCAGGAAACAGCCCATTTTAAGATTTGATTCAGATCGGTCGCAGAGTTGGAGACCGTCCCGCGAGGAATTCCAGGGCCAATGGCGACCGCTTCCTTGTGACCTTCAAACCACGCGACGAACCCAGAGTGTTCCGCTCCCGGCAGCCGCTGCTGATTGAGCCAGTTGTAGTAAGCCCCCATGTCGCCGTCAACCAGCGAGCCGTCCGGATCAAGTTCGGCGTCAGCCTTTTCGCCTAGAAGCAATTCGTTCATCGGGCGCTGGCGTTGGCGCGGCGCAAAACGCACGACCAGCGTCCATGGTTGCGCCCGTCGCAACGCTTCCCGGGCCGCCCACTGTGCAAACGTGGTTGCGAAGATTTGCGTGCCGGAGCCTTCGGTCAGAACTTTTAGCTGGTAGCGGGAAAGAATCGGGTCTGCGGCATTCTCAAGTCCTAAGTCAGACGGGCGCAATTGCGACATGGTGGTGCGCAGCGCTTCCGGGCCGGTGCCGGGTTGCGAACGCTGCTTTTCCATTCTGGCTAGAAGCGCGGCACGCGCCGGCTGCAACGCGCGATAGGAAACGCAGGTCAGCATCGGATCGAAAGCGCTTTCCTGTCCGCCGTCGATGTACCAATGGAGGTGCGGCGAATTGTGCCTTTTCGCGCGCGAAGCGGAATAGTCTAGCACCTGGCGCACGCCGCTTTCGGGATCTACGTTCGTGTAATACGTTCCGTGCGGGCGCAATTTCCGAAACAGCGGAAGCGTATTTGAAGTAACGCCCTGGCCGATGATGCTGACGCCGAGACGCGGCATGGTGGGCACTTCAGGCGGTACCGCAGCATGCAAACGGTTGCCGTAGTCAATTGCGGCCTTACGAAACGCATCCTGTTGGTGCGTGGACCATAGATGTGCGGAGAGTTGTTCCACAAAAAGGCCAGGCTGGTTGACCCAATCCATACGTTCCAACGCGGGAGAAAGCTGAATATCCTCGAACGCGCCGAGCCAGGCAGTGCGTGATTCGGGAGGCAGCGACTTCAACGCGGAGATTTCCAGCTCGATCGAACGCCGCTCCGGGTGAAACTTGAAGTCAAAATCAATCGCTTCTCGGAGAAGATTGGGCAACATGCTCAAGGGCAGAGAGCGAAGGACGTCCAGATTCACTGTGACCAGTTTTTTCGCGAGCGGCGGGTAGCCGCTGAAATTTTCCGGCTTGAGATCACGTGGAAGCATGACGGCTAGGTTAGCTCCTCGATCGGTTTCCCTTGCGAGAGCGGGGCGGAAAATCCCATCAGCGAGCCAATTGTAGGAACCAGATCGGTAGACTGCACGGCGCGGTCGTGAACCACGCCCTGGCGGATTCCAGGGCCGAGCGCCATCAGCCAAGTGGTGCGGGAAAGCGCGTCTCCGGTGCGATGGTGCTGAAATCCGTTACCGCCGGCTTCCTCGTCGGAGTCGCGGCCGAAGTCTGGAAGAATGAACATCGTAGTCTTGCCCGCGTATTCCGGTTCACTCTGAATCGTTTTCCAGATTTCCGCGCAGAGCCGGTCAGTACGTCGGATTCCGTCAATGTAGAGCGAGAACGCGCCGGCGTGCGCGATATCGATGTCGTGAAGCGTAATCCAAAGCAGGCTGGGCGCAACCTGACGCATCAAGCGGCGCGCGATGTAGACCGACAATTCGTCCGGACTCGAAAGGGATAATGCGTGCGATTTGAAGTCGTCCATGGAAAGTTTCAGCAGGTCTTCAAGCTGCTGTAATTCGAAATCGTTGCCGCTGAGCGCCGGAGCGTAGAGCGGAGTCTCGTAGTTATCGCGAAGCAGATGCTCGTAGTCCATGCCGCCGGCATTCGCCGCCGTGAGCAAATGTTTCGGCAGGATGACATGCGCGCCCATTCCTGCGCCGTAGAGGCGATGGCTGCTTTCCCCGATGCGGTTGAAGCCGTTGCTCGGCGCGACGACCCACGCATCGCTGGCGGGGCGCTTCAAATCCTTGCGGAAATATTCGAACACGGTGGGATTCTGCGGCGACACAGCAGCGAAGTTGTTGAAAGTTTCGTAGGCGCCGGTGGCCAGGCTGGCCGTTGCGACGTAGTGCCCAAGGATGCCGCGGTTAACCACTTGCGTGAAAAATGAAGATTGCGGAATTAGTTCGCTCAGCAGGTGCGGGATATTTTCCTGGCCTTCGGGCGCGAACGTTTCCTGATCACGCGCACCTCCGCCGAACGTTACAACTACAACTTTTTTATCTTTAGGAAATGCCGCCGCGCGCGCAAGCGAGCCCGCTGAGCCCAGGGTGGAACCCAGGGTTACTCCGGCAGCCGTTCGTAAAAATTCGCGGCGATTCCATGCCAGATTTTGGCTCATTTCGCGCGGCGAGGCGGATTTTTGCATGAGCAGGCGATCTAGCTCAGTAGTCGACTTGATGGAGAACGCTCGACTCATGCGAAAACCTGGTAAGGTCTGCTACTCATGACGCTGCTCCGGTTGCTTGCTTGCAGGCGCTTCTTTCGATGAATACACAAATTGCCGGATTTCTGCGCGTTGCTTGTCCAAATCCGCCAAATGCTCTGCTCGCAGCCTTTGATACACCTGCAATTGGTCCTGTGCCAGATCTTTTTGTCCGGTTCGGACGTAAGCTTGACCGAGACGATAGTGCGCGTCGGCGAGATCGTCGTTCAGTTCGAGAGCCCGCTTGTATTCAGGAATCGCTTCCGCAAATTTTCCCTGATCGGAATTCAGATTACCAAGCTGCAGATGGGCTTCAGGGAGCTTCGGATCAGCAGCAATCGCGCCCTGCAACAGCGACTCGATCTGTTTGAGATTTAAGTCGGGATCCTGTGCGCGCTTCCCTTTCCACAAACTCATCGCGTAGTAGTAAAGCGCCTGACCATTATGGGGCTGCAATTCCGCGAAACGTTTGAAACGCTCAATTACTTCGGTGGCCTGGCTGGGCGAGCTATCATAGGCTCGCGCGAGAAATTTGTAACAGCGCGGGTCGGATGGATTCAAATCCGCACCACGCAGAAACACTTTGACTGCATCGTCGTAGTTCCCACGCGCGTAATAAGCCATACCGAGACCAACCATCATCCGCTGTGAGTCGGGGTAGCGCCTTGCACCGTCTTCAAAGACAGCTACTGCGGGATCGAGTGTGCGATGCAGCAGAAGTTCGCTGGCCCAATCGAAAAGGTTATTCTCGCTCGGCTCCATATGGGCCGCGAGTTCATATTGATTCGCCGCGGCGACGAACTGGCCGTCCTTCTCTTCAATCTGTGCCAAAAGATTGTGCAATTCGGCCGTGTCCTTTTTTGCGAGAAGCGTCTGCACGAGCTGGCGGGCGTCTTTCGTTCGTCCGGTCAGCAGATAAGCCAGTGAAAGATCGTATGAGTTTTCGTACGAGGAAGCGTCGATGTGCTGGGCTTTTTCCAGATACGGAACGGCTTTCGCCAGGTTTCCTGCGTGCACGTAAGCTTCGCCCAAATTGTGATTCGCTTCAAAACTCATGGGTTCAAGTTCCACAGCTTTGCTGAACTGTTCGATGGCCAGATCGATCTTACCGAGGCGGATAAAGCTCGCGGCGAGATTCGATCTTGCGGCGCCCGAGTCTGGTTTCAAGCGTACGGCCTTCGCCAAATGCGCATTGGCCTTCGCATCCTGCGCTTGCGCGGCATAAACCAGTCCAAGCAATTCCTGCACCTCGAAGGTCTCCGGCGCTACCTGCACTAGTTTCTCCAAGGGAGCAACCGCTTCCGCATAACGGCCCGCTTCGTACTGGCTAGCTCCAGCCCGGAAGAGCCGGTCCTTTTCGGCGTCCGTAAGAGTCTGCGCGTTCGAAATCCGGAAAGCCGACAGCAGAAGCGTCACGCAAATCAGATGGTGGCGTGAGAGTGACATCATTTTAGCTAGATGTTAGCACTGGCAATCCGGAAAGTTTCCGGCAAAAAAATACGGGGAGGAGCTTCTTTCGAAGCGCCTCCCCGTTGGGGTGGTTGGTGCGGCTAAAAATACAACTTAAGAGCAAACTGGATCTGCCGCGGATCGTAAGGAGCATCGCGGGTAGAGCCGATTTCGCCGAAGGTGTTGCTGTTGAAGTTGCCGGAGTTCGAAATGGCCACAACGCCGTTGCCGCCAAAACCCGGTGCGTTGAAGTTCGGGTGATTGGCGATGTTGAAAAATTCCGTCCGGAACTGCAGGCGGAAACGTTCGTTGATTGGAATGTCCTTGAAGAAGGACAGGTCCACGCGCTTGAAGCCGGGGCCCGGGACCTGGGTGATGCCGCCGAGGGCATCAGTGCCAGTCAAGGACACGCAGCCAGCGGGAGAGATGCTCGGATCAGGCACGCCGCCCGCGCCGAGAACGCAAGGCTGTGTGAACGCTCCCGGATTTCCGTACCATGCCAGTTTGCCATTTGCATCGTCGTGCAAACCGAGGTCGAGAGGCTGGCCCGTGTAGAGTGCGCCGCAATTCGTTCCAGCAGTAGTGGCCGATGGGCAACCGATTGAAATCGGCTGGCCGCCCTGGAATGTCGCGCTCCAGTTGACGCTCCAACCGCCAATCAGTTTGTCCACGAAGCCGCTCGCGTCGGTCATGAAGTGCTTGCCCTTACCGAATGGAAGCTCATAACCGCCACTGAAGTGGAACACATTGCGGATGTCGAAAGGAGCCAAGGCATAGTCCTCCTGGATCCCAAAGCCCGGAACGTAAGGCGCGCGAAGTACTCCGGCAACGCTGCCGCCGTTGAGAAGGTCTCTGGCGTCCGTCAGCACCTTTGAGAACGTGTAAGTGAACAGGAAGTTGAGGCCGTTGTCATATTGCTTTTCGACTTTGGCCTGCAACCCGTTGTAGCTGCTGTTGCCTTCCGTGGCCGCGTAGCTGGTGTTGCGCCCGAAATCCGGGAACGGTATGCAGCGTTGCCTTTGAAACCCAGTCCGGGACATTGGCCTGCGGTCGGATTCCCGAGCGAATCCTGCGCCTGCGGGTCTGCGTTCGCTGGAAGGATGGTGGTGACCTGGTTATTGCCAGGGAACACTTCCAAGTGCCGCGCCAGCGAGCTTACGTATGCCAACTGAACCGACATCGAACGGGCAATCTGATATTGCAGGGTCAAGTTGCCGCTCATCGTGTATGGCGTAATGTAGTCGAACTGGATACCCAGCAGGCCCAATCCATTGGCGTTCACGACCGTAGGATCGAGCGGAGTGCAGGAGAAACCAGTTTCGAATGTGCCAGTGAAGCCCGGGCCAGCCGTGGGGCAACCTGGGAACGTAATCGGCGTATTGGGGTTCGGTTCCGGGAAGTTGAATTGGAACTGGAACGGATAGTTTTCACCGATGTTCGGCGAGTATCCACGGTTCTCAAACCCGTTATAGAACATACCCCAGCCGCCGCGGACAACTAAGCTTGTTGTTCGCCTGGTAAGCAAAGCCGACGCGCGGTGCGAAGTTGTGCTTCTCTGAGAATAGCCCAAGCCTTTGCCGTATTTGTCGCTGGCAATGACATCGATTCCATCCGGCCGCCGTCAAGGCTGGGAAGCTCGGCGAGAGTAAACTTAGGTCGGTGCCGGCGGGCAGCAAATAAGTTGGATTCGTGAATGGTCCGCTTCCCGCGGGCACAAAGTTGGCCTGTGCTCCGTGGTGTTCATAGACCAAGCCGAAGAAGTCGTAGCGCAACCCAAGGTTCAAAGTCAGTTTGTCAGAGACCTTGAAGTCGTCATTTACGTAACCGCCCCAATAGTTCTTGCCGTTGTCGGTCAGCGCGATGTTGGATGCACGGATATCCGTTGCACCACCAAGGAAATTGACAGCATTGGCGCCGCCTGTATTGACCGCTGTCGGGCAAGCTCCCGTCGGGTCGCCTGCTGTGCAAGGAGTCAACAGGAACTGAACGCGGCCGGTGTTGCCAACGTTGCTGTTCGGAACGTCCGTGTAATCACCGTTATAGTCGAACTCACCGCGCGACCAGGGTGGCTGCAACGTGGAGAATTTCACGTGTTGCCATTCAAAGCCCATCTTGAAGGTGTGCTTGCCCATGATCTTTGTGACGTCGTCGGTCAGTTGGAACGTGGAGCTGACTTCGTCCGAGGGCAAGAACGCGTTGCTGCCCAACGTCTGCAGACCACCGATGCCGAATGCCGGCAAACCGCCGTTTTCCGGCAACTGCGGAATAGCCTGAATTCCGAACTGCGACGGAATATCGCTCAGGTCATTCGCCGAAGGCGAAACGCGGGTCGTGTGCAGGTAGTTCAAGCCTGCGCGCGCCACGTTGATCAAGGTTGGCGAGAACGTGTGCGTGTAGCTGAACGCGCTTTGCTGCGCGTTTGCGGTCTGAGTTCCCTGTTGGAAACCGCCGCCGTCCGCCACGCCACCGAAAATACCTGGAATGAACTGAGGATCGTCAACCAAGCTAAATCGGAAGAACAGCTGGTTCTTCTCATTGATGTTGGCGTCCATGCGGGCGTCGAAGGAATTGCGATGCTCGAACAATTTCGGCGAAGTCGCGAAGTTGGATGCAATTGAACCGTTTGTTGGCGATGGGTACAGATTTAGAAGTGCAATCGCGTTCGGATCCAACCGACTGGCCGGAATCAAGTTGAGTCCACAAGCCGCAGCGGTATATACGAAACCCGCGGGCGCGTTCTGGCAAGTGCCGAACGGCTCCCGAACAAACACGCCTGGAGAAACTTGCCGAGTCGTCGCCGGATCAAGAACAGTTCCCACCGGAATCACGCGGCCCAACGCATCCGTATGCGTTCCGCCCACCAGTAGGTCTTGAAAGTCAGTATATCCGCTCGCGCGTTCCGCGTCCGTTGGAACCGTGCCGGTAAGAATCGTGCCCTGTACTCGGCGCAGTCCTTCGTAGTCTGCGAAAAAGAACAATTTGTTCTTGATCACTGGACCGCCGATGGTCACACCAAACTGGTTCTGGCGAAGAGCGCCCTTGGGCACGCCACCAGCATTCTCAAAGAAGTCCGCTGCATCGAGGACATCGTTGCGGAAAAATTCCCAAGCCGAACCGTGGAAGCTATTCGTACCGGATTTGATCGTTGCGTTCAGAACCGCTGCGCCAGAGCGGCCAAATTCCGCGCTGAAGTTCGAGGTCTGAACTTTGAATTCCTGAATCGCATCGACCGGAGGCAGCACAACAAAGTTGGTGCCGTTGAGGAAGTCCACCGTGTCGGAGTTGTTGTCGATGCCGTCTAGAAGGTAGTTATTCTGCGCGGGACGATTGCCGTTGGCGGAGAATGCGCCGGTGGCGGCGTTACCGCGGGTGTCCGCTTGCGGCGTGTTGACGCCGGCAGACAAGCTGCGCAAGGAACGTAAAATTGCGGCCGTTCAGAGGAAGGTCGTTGACGCTCTTTGAATCGATTACTTGGCCGACCGAAGCGTCTTGCGATTGCAGCACTGGAGCGCTGCCCGTTACTTCAACCGTTTCCGTGACCGCGCCCGGTTTCAGCGCGAAATCGGAAACGATGCTTTCACCGACGTTCACTACGATTCCGCGCTGCGTCGATGTTTGAAAGCCTGTCATCGTCACGGTGAGCTTATACGTGCCGATTCTGACTGGCGTAAACTTGTAAGCTCCCTCATCACCCGTTGTCGTAGCGACTTCGGCGTTCGTTCCTTCGTTGGTCAGCGTCACCGTAGCGCCGCTTACGCGCGCACCCGACGAGTCTGAAATTGTTCCCAAAACTGATCCAGTATCAATTTGTGCAAACGACGAACCAGCGCCCATCAGCAAAAAACCCAGGCAAGCCGCCGTCATCACTAACAGCCGTCCACCCCAATTTCGAACGGTCGTTCGTTCCATGACCATATCCTCCTAAGAACCACCCTGTGACTTCGCTACCACCGGAAAACTTTGCTCGCATTGCGGATTGCGGCTGCGCGAATCCCAGAAGCACCTCTGAGTAATCGCTTACTTGGCAAGCGCCTAGCAAAACAAAGCTGCAGCATGAGCTGCGTCACGGCCCCAATTTTTTCGAACTAAAGCGCTACAGATCAATGTAAACGCTTACCCTTTACTGCACCCCTACAACGAACCTATGAAACCTTGCGTAAGGAAATAACATGCCCCTTTTTGCTCTGTCAAGTATTTTTCTGCTGGCCATCACTTTTTCCCCTAGCAGCTTCGGAAATCCCGCCAATTTCGGTACTTTTCCGGTCGCTGCCCTGCCCGCAAGAGCGTTTTCGTTCGCGCATACCAACAGTGTTGCTGTCAGCTCCTAGGCTCCCGCCAACTTAAAGATAAGTGATAACGTTTGCACTAGCACTCGCCCGCCGCACTCGAACTGTAACGATGCTAGGATTAATTGCTGTTGCCGGAATTCCCGTCTCACGACGAAAAGGTCCAAGCTCCGATTGAAATGGAATCGCGCCCACTCTCTCGACGCAATTTTTTTGGCCGCATCCGTTGGGCACCCGCGCTGTTCCTACCGGCTCCGTTCCAGTATCGGTGCTTCCCAAGATCTCTCGAGGCCTCACCATTCGCGGTTTTCGATCCGTCGGTGTTTTTTGAAACTCGACTAACCCCGCATTTTCCGGCGCAATCCCCTTTGGACGGAATCCTCAAACTCGTTCCCGCTGGCTCCGATGCCTTCATAACTGAAAAATACGCGGCCGACCTTTCCGCAGTACTCGATTCTTGGAGCAAGGCGCTTCTCGCCGTGCCTCTATCTTCGAACCCAATTTCAAATATTCTGTCTGCAACCATCGCTTTCAATACCGTTGAAGGCTCCTCAAATTCCCTGATCCGCAATTCCGGCGGTCTCAGGGTTGAGAAAAGGACCTATCGCGGTGACCAACGCAGGGGCAAAGCGGAGTTGGTCGCAATCATCGAGAAATATTTCCAGCCGTTCCAGCAATTAAGTACAGCGGAAATGCAGATTGTAGGAATCAAGAGCCAAGCGTTGTCTTCAGCAAACGTTGATATTGAAATCGACTACTGCTTTGTCGGCACGGTCTCTTCGAATGCGACTGAAGAGCGCACCGGCACCTGGAAAATGACCTGGACGCAAACTCCAGAAAAGACGTGGACGGTAACCCGCTGGTTGTTTGGCGATGAGGTGGCAGGCCAAAGCCCTGCGCCGCTATTTCGCGATGTCACCGAATCCGCTCTTGGACACCTTCCTTCCTATCGCGATCAGCTTCGCTTTGGGCTTGACCATTGGCGCTCGGTCTTGGACGGCGCGTGCGGCATCGATGTGTACGGAAACAACGGAATCGCGGCGGGCGACTTCGACGAAGATGGGTGGGACGATTTCTATATCTGTCAGCCCTCGGGCCTGCCAAACCGGCTGTACCGAAACAGAGGCGACGGAACATTTGAGGATGTCACCGAGAAATCCGGAGTGGGTGTACTAGACGCGACCGCTTGCGCCGTCTTTGCGGATTTTGAAAACAAGGGACTGCAGGATTTACTGGTGGTCTGCGCGTCAGGTCCGTTGCTTTTCCTCAACCAAGGCAATGGCAAATTCGAGCTGAAACGCGATGCCTTCAACTTTGCAACTCCCCCCCAGGGCACATTCACGCACGCTGCGGTCGCCGACTATGACCACGATGGCCGCCTCGACATTTATTTTTGCCTGTACAGCTACTACCTCGGCCTCGATCAGTATCACTATCCTTCGCCTTACTTCGATGCTCGCAACGGCCCTCCCAATTTTTTGTTTCACAACGAAGGTGGTGCAAATTTCGTCGATCGAACTGCGGCCGCCAGACTGAACGCGGAAAACGACCGCTTCAGCTTTGCCTGCGCGTGGGGTGATAGCACTTCCAACGGCTGGCCTGACCTCTATGTCGCCAACGATTTCGGGCGTAGCAATCTCTATCGCAATCGCGGAGACGGAACGTTTGAAGCGATCTCAGAGGCTGCGGGCGTAAACGATCCAGGCGCGGGAATGAGTGCGTGCTGGTCGGATTTCGACAACAGCGGCAAACAGGACATCTACGTATCAAATATGTGGTCCGCCGCAGGCCAGCGCGTTTCCTCTCAGCCAATCTTTCACGCTGGCGATTCCGCGGACATTCGTTCGCTCTACCAACGCCACGCGCGAGGGAATTCGCTCTACAAAAATTCCGGTAGCGGCAAGTTCAAAAACATCAGTGCCCTCGCAGGCGTCGAAATGGGCCGCTGGGCGTGGTCTGCCGACAGTTGGGATTTCGACCACGACGGTTATTGCGATTTGTACATCGCCAACGGATATATCTCCGGGCCTGATCGCAGCGACCTCGGCAGCTTCTTTTGGCGGCAAGTCGTAGGCAATTCGCCCCCGACCCCTGCGCCGTCTCCCCTGTACGAACGCGGCTGGAACGCCATCAATGAATTGATCCGCTCGGACAGCACTTGGAGCGGCTACGAACGAAACACGCTCTATCTCAACAATCGCAATGGCACATTTTCGGAAGCATCCGGAATCGCGGGACTGGATTTTCTCGACGACAGCCGCGCCTTCGCACTCGCTGACATCGATCGCGATGGGCGCCTCGAAGTCCTCCTAAAGAATCGTAACGCTCCCCAGATCCGTGTCCTTCACAATGCGATGTCAGAAATCGGCGACGCTATTTCATTTCGACTGCGCGGAACAAAATCAAATCGCGACGCCATCGGAGCTGCGGTTACCGTTCAGGCGGGCAAACTGCGCCAAACCAAATACCTGCAGGCCGGTTCTGGCTTTCTCTCGCAGCACTCGAAGGAACTGTTCTTCGGTCTGGGCAAAATCACTCCTTCGGCAGTGAATATCAGCGCATCCGTCCGTTGGCCTAACGGACTCACGCAATCATTCGAACACTTGCCGCTCAACCATCGCATCTCAATCGAAGAAGGAAACTCTCAAGTCCATTCAAAAGAATTTGGCGGTTCCGCATATGAGCATTCGCCACAAGGCAGTGCCGCTAGACTTACTGGAAATTCCCAGTCGATCGAGACATGGCTGATCGAGCCGCTTGCGGCCCCAGACTTTTCCCTTCCCGATATAAATGGCAAGAATGTCAGTCTTACGCCCCTCCGTGGCAAGCCACTGCTTCTGAATTTCTGGGCTGCACAGGCCGCGGCCAGCACTGAACAGTTGGTCGCCTTTCAACGAACCCGCACCGTTTTCGAATCGAAATCTTTACCTCTTTTTTGCGTCAACGTGGACCAGCCGGAAAATCTGCTTACAGCGCGTTCTCTCGTTGCGAAGGAAGGAATTTCGATACCGGTGCTATTCGCTACCCCGGAAATCGCAGGTATCTATGACATTCTCTACCGCTATCTTTTCGATCGGCGTAGAGATTTGCCGCTGCCTTGCTCATTCTTGCTCGATGAGAATGGCGCAATCGTAAAGGCGTACCAAGGAATTCTCCGCGCGCAGCAATTTGTCGAGGACGCCGCAAAAATTCCGCGTAGCGCTGAAGAGCGATTGCGAGTGGCACTTCCTTTTCCCGGAGCGCTCATAAACGGCACGTTTGTGCGCAATGATTTCACCTACGGCGTTGCACTCTTTCAGCGCGGTTACTACGACCAGGCCGCGGCCTCTTTCCAACAAGTGGTCGCAGCCAAGCCGGACAGCGCTGAAGCGTATTACAACCTCGGTACACTTTATCTGCGTAAGAACGATCTCGCGGAAGCGCAGAAATATCTGGAACAGACCGTCAAACTTCGTCCCGAATATCCCGAAGCCTGGAACAATCTTGGAATGATTGCCGGGCAACAAAATCGTCCCGACGACGCGATTCGCAAGTTCAAACAATCATTGTCGCAACGCCCGGATTACACCGTCGCGCTCGTCAATCTCGGGAATATTTATCGCCGCCAGGGCAACGTGACGGAAGCATCCGATCTATTCGACAAGGCGCTCGCGCTCGAACCGGAAAATGCTGAAGCCATCTACAGCCTAGGCATGCTTTACGCCCGACAAAACGATTCCGCTCACGCCATCGAGCTGTTGCAAAAAGCCGTGCGCATTCGCCCTGACTACGCCGACGCGCAGAACAATTTGGGCGTCCTCTACGTTCGCGCCGGTCGCAACACCGAGGCCGAAGCACAATTCAAACAGTGCATCGAAGTTGTTCCTAGTTTCGATCAAGCCTATCTCAATCTCGCGCAGCTTTACATGCTTGCAAACGAAAAAGAACAAGCTCGGGCCGTGCTGCAAGCGCTACTCAAACTGCAGCCGCAGCACAAATTAGCTCAGCAAGCTTTGGGGATGCTAAATTGAAACTGTTCGCATAACTTTTGTTCCATCTTTAAGGATTCGCGCCGCAGCTCTATGCCGCCTTTGGCAACATTCCTAACGAATCGTTATCGCCGGCCTGCGGCGATCTCTGTGCTGCTCACTGCGATTCTTACGCCGGTACCTTGGTCCGCGGTTTCCGGTCAAACTTCCGAACCGGCAAGCGCGCAGGCTGCTTCCAAATCCGCAGCGAAATTGAAAGAAATCGAACGTCTCTTCAAGCAACGCCAGTCAACCCAGGCAGTAAAGCTTTCAGAAGACCTCTCCGCGCAAAATCCTAAGGACGCAAACCTGCACGAATCGCTCGGCATCCTTCTCGCTTCGCACGACCAGAATCGCGCTGCGCAAATTGAATTTGAAAAAGCCAATTCGCTGCAACCGGAAACTTTCGAATTTCTGTTCAACCTCGGTGCGAGCTATGTTCGCACCGGCGATTTGAAAAAAGCTGAGCTCGTGCTAAAGCGCGCGCAAACCATCAAGCCCGATTCGCCGCAAGCGCTGTACTTGCTCGCTCAGATATATTCGAAGCGATCTCGGCCAGTGGACGCCCTCGAACTCCTCGTCCGCGCCCACAAGCTCGCGCCGGAAGACACCGACATCATTTTTCTTTTGGCGCGCGTCAGCATGACGCAAAACTATTTTGAAGACGCGATTCCGCTTCTCGAATCCGGAGTAAAACTCGCTCCGCAGCGCGCCGATCTCTATTCAGCGCTGGGCGAGAGTTATTTCATGTCCGGTAAGGCCGACAAAGCGCTTGAAACCTTCAATCAGTTAATCAAGATTGACACCTCCGCTTCGTCCTACGCCTTTGCGGGACTCTCTTACCGCCATCTCGGCCGGTTCGATGAAGCGCGCAAATATTTTGAAGAAGGCCTCAAGCTCGATCCGAAAAACGTTTCGTGTCTTTTTAACATCGGGTACATCGAAGGCCGCCAGGGTAACCCCGCAAAGGCCGAAGAATATTTTCAGCGCGCGCTAAAAATCAATCCGAACTATCCAGACGCGCTGCTCGAGCTGGCGGATCTCCGCATCAACACCAAGAATTTTACTGAAGCCGCCGAACTTCTTCGCAAATATGTAAAAGTCAGCCGCAGTCCCGCCGCCGGTTACTACAAACTCGCTATGGTCGAACGCAACCTAAAGCAGTTCGACGCCGCGCAGCGCGACCTCAGCGTTTTTCAAACACTCTCGAAAAATTCTTCTCCGGGCCCTTATCCCTACCAGCATCTTTTCGACTACCTGGACAATCGCTCCACGCTTACGCCCCAACAGCGCACGCAGCTCGACGTCCAGGAACTCGCAGAGCAAATCAAAGTGCATCCCGGCCGCCCTCAGGATCTCTACCTCCTCGCCGAAGCCAATTTAAAATTGGGAAGATTGGACGAAGCACGCGCCGCTGTCGCGCAGCTCGACGAAATGAGCTCGCAGGACTTCCGCATGCAAGCGGGAACAGGCGCTCTGCTCGCCAGCTATCACCTCTACGATGACGCGATTCGCCACTTCCAGAATGCCGCTCAACTCAATCCCGACTCTGACGACGTCAAGTTCGATCTCGCCGACGCACTTTTCCGCAAAGGCCAGTACAAACCCGCGCTCGATGCCGCTCTTTCCGTTTCGCCCGTCGGCCAGAAAGATGATGCGTATCTTGCGCTCCTCGCTGACATCTACTCCCACACTGGCGACTCCGCGAAAGCCACGCAAATTTTTCAGGACGCCATCAAGCGCAATCCTGACAACGATCAATACTATTTGTCGCTGAGCCTTACCGAACTTCGCGCCAACAATCTCTCGGCCGCGGAATCAACTCTTTCCAAAGGACTTGAGCGTGTCCCCAGTTCCGGAAAAATCCTTTGGGGCCTGGGCGTTATCTCCGCGCTTCACGGCAATTCTGAACAAGCTTCCGAGCGTCTTGAGCGCGCTGTCGATCTTCTTCCCGAATGGCCCGGCGGTTACTCGACGCTCGGCGTTTTCTATTACCAAACTGGCCAGTACGACAAAGCCCGCGAAGTGTTGTCCCGCTTCAAAGGCACGCACTCCACCGGCGGCTTCGACACCAGCCGCATCGAACAAGCGCTCGCCAATGCGCCGCAAACTTCCGCTGCCAGCGCTCAGCCGCTTCCCGCTGCCGCTCGCCAGCAGTTCCTGCAAATCGCGCTTTCTCTCGCGGACCGCACTCTATGATCGCGCACCGTTACCACCAACTTCTCAGCCGCGCGTTACAGTTCTTCTTGCTCGTCACCATCGGCACAAGCTTCAACCAATCGCTACACTCTCAATCCGCAAAACCAACGCAAACTCCCGCGCCCGCCGCAACACCAGCACCCGCCCCGAAAAATCCCGCCCCCGGCATCCCCGTAAGATTCACCGACATCCGCAAACAAGCCGGCATCACGTTTCTTCAGGACTCCACGCAGACCGAGGAAAAATATTATTTGGAGACCATGGGCACCGGCGTCGCCTGGCTCGACTACGATCAGGACGGCCTGATGGATCTCTATTTCGTCCAGTCCGGCCCCACCGATCTCTACAAGCCTGACCATCCGATGCGTTCCGCGCTCTATCGCAACAATGGCGATGGCACCTTCACCGACGTCACGGCAAAAGCCGGCGTCGCCGCCGAAAACCACTACGGCCAGGGCGTCGCTGTCGGGGACTACGATAACGACGGCTTCCCCGACCTCTACATCACCGGCTACAACTCCGCCATCCTTTATCACAACAATGGCAACGGCACTTTCACCGACGTCACCAAAAAAGCCGGCGTCGCCGACGAAGGCAACTGGTCCACCAGCGCCGCATGGTTCGACTACGACAAGGACGGCTACCTCGACTTAGTCGTCACCAACTACATCGACTGGTCGCCCAAAAATAATCTCTGGTGCGGCGAACACCGCCCCGGCTATCGCTCTTACTGCCATCCCGGAAATTACAAAGGCCAGCGCATCAAGCTCTACCACAACAATCACGACGGCACCTTCACTGATGTGAGCGATTCATCCGGCGTCGGCAAACCCGAAGCAAAAGGCATGGGCGTCGTGACCGCCGACTTCAACAACGACGGCTGGCCCGACATCGCCATCGCCAACGATTCCTGGCCGAATTTTCTTTTCATCAACAAACACGACGGCACATTCCAGGACGTCTCCTTCATCTCCGGAATCGCCGCTAGCGAAGACGGCCGCTACGAAGCCGGTATGGGCATCGACGCCGCCGACGTGGACAACGACGGCGCGCAGGACATCTACATCACGCATCTCGATTTCGAACTCAACCGCCTTTATCACAACAACAACGACGGCACTTTCACCGACGCCACTTTCAGCTCCGGCATCGGCAACAAAGCCATCCTCTTCAGCGGCGTCTCCATGAAATTTATCGATTATGATAACGATGGCTGGCCGGACATCGTTCAACTCAACGGCGCAATGGTGGACAACGTTCATCTCTATCACAGCGAAGTCTCCTACAAAGAACCGCTGCTCATGTTCCGCAATCTCGGCAAGGGAATTTTCGAAAAAATCCCGGACGGCACTCTCGGTCCCGATTTCTCCGTTCCGATTGCTGGACGCGGCATCGCTTCCGCCGACTTCGACAACGACGGTGACATCGACTTCGCCATCAACAATCGCGGTGACTATCCGATGCTCCTCCGCAACGATCAAGCTCACGACGGCGGCCCCGACTCCAATCATTTCCTCGAAGTGCTGCTCATCGGCACCAAATCCAATCGCGACGGCATCGGCGCTTCACTCAAAATCACTTCCGGCGACTGGACCCACATCGAACAATCCAAAGGCGGCATGAGCTACATGTCCGCCAGCGATCCACGCATCATTTTCGGCCTTGGCAAGCGCAGCAAAATCGATCTGTTAGAAATCACGTGGCCCAGCGGCCAGATCGATAAGCTGAAAGATGTTCCGATAGACAAAATTGTCGCCATCAAGGAAGGCGCCGGCATCGTGCCTCATCCCTTCCCGAAGGTCCCCAGCAAATGACATCGGCAATTTCGACATTCACCAGAAATTCTCCGCGCACTCTCCGTTCTGATTTCTGCAAACTTTGCGTTGCCTCTTTCCTCTTTTTGTCATCCCGAGCGGAGTCGAGCGACCTTGGCAGAACTGAAAACGTACTAGAAGGCGATGGGACCGGCGCACGCCTCACCTGCAGGTGCTTCGCATGAAAAACCGCCGCGAATTTCTCTCCAACTCTGGAACCGTCCTCGGCGCCGGACTTCTCGAGGCCCTCGCCACGCCGCTCTGGAAGTGGAAGCCCGGCACAATTCTGCAGGCCGCCACAATCCCGCAAACCGCCGCGCCACAATCTTCGCCCGTGCAATTCATCGACGTGGCCCGCGAAGCCGGCCTCAATTCGCCCAACGTCTGGGGCAATCCCGACCACAAGCAATACATCATTGAAGCCAAAGGCTCCGGCCTGGCCTTCTTCGACTTCGATCACGACGGCTGGCTCGATATTTACCTGACCAACGGCACACAGCTCGGCAAAGAATGGCCCGCCGGCCAAGCGCCTACTTCGCATCTCTACAAAAACAATCGCGACGGAACTTTCACTGACGTCACTGAAAAATCCGGCCTCGCGCGCACCGGCTGGCAAACCGGCGTCTGCGTCGGCGATTACAATAACGACGGCTTCGACGACCTGTTCTGCTGCTTCTGGGGACACAACATTCTCTTCCGCAACAACGGCGACGGCACGTTCACCGACGTCACCAAAAAAGCCGGTGTGTTCAACGAAGAGGTTCGCTGGGGAGCGGGCTGCACTTTTCTCGACTATAACCGCGACGGCTTTCTCGATCTTTTCGTCTGCAATTACATCAAACTCGACCCGGCGAAAAATCCCGATCCCAACGGTCCCGCGCAATGCCAATGGAAAGGAATCCCCGTGATGTGCGGCCCGCGCGGCCTTACCGGTGACACCAACGTCCTCTACAAAAATAATGGTGACGGCACTTTTACTGACGTCACCGAAAAAGCTGGCATTCTAAAGCCCGGCGCGCGCTATTCCATCACAGCCGTCTCCTACGATTTCGATAACGACGGCTGGCCCGACATCTACGTCGCCGTCGACTCTCAGCCAAGCATCCTGTTCCGCAACAATCACGACGGCACGTTTACCGATGTCGCCGTCCTGGCCGGAGTCGCTTACAGCGACAACGGTCACGAACAGGCCGGGATGGGTGTTGGCGTCGCAGACTACGATTGCGACGGATCGCTCGACATCTTCAAAACTAATTTCGCAGACGATACCTGCAACCTCTACCACAACAATGGCGACGGGTCGTTCACCGACGTCACGTTCTCATCCGGCATCGGCATCAACAATGGTTATGTCGCGTGGGGCTGCGGCTTTCTCGATTACGACAACGATGGTTGGCCGGATATCATGCAGGTCAACGGGCACGTCTATCCGGAGATCGAAGGCCATGCTGTCGGCCAGACCTACAAAAATCCTCGTCTGGTTTACCGCAATATGGGCAACGGACGCTTCACTGACGTCTCGGCGCAAATGGGTTCTGGCATTTCACAGAGATTTTCCAGTCGCGGTGCGGCTTTCGGCGATTACGACAACGATGGCGACATTGACGCCGTAATCCTCAATCTCGGCGACTTGCCTTCCCTTTTACGAAACGATGGCGGCAACGCGCAAAACTGGATCAAGCTCAAGCTTATCGGCTCCGTCTGCAACCGCACCGCAATCGGCGCGCGCGTCCGCGTCATCACCGGCTCGCATATCCAGATGGACGAAGTCCACTCCGGCTCATCCGTCATGTCTCAGTCCGATCTCCGCCTCCACTTCGGCCTCGGCAAGATTCAAACCATCGACGCCATCGAAGTAAAGTGGCCCACCACACAAAAAATCGAGCGCTTCACCAAGGTCGCTGCCAACCAAATCCTTACCATCCGCGAAGGCTCCGGCATCGTCTCGAGCGTTAAACCGAAGCTAAAATAATTGCGACAACGTCAGGGTTCCCTTTTCTCCCGGCCCTCTCGACTTTCAACTGCGGCCAGCCAACTCCTTCCAACAGTGATAAAGTTTTCCAGACCATGAAAGCTCTCCTCCTCAGCAGCTACAAGAACCTTGAACTGGCCGACCTGCCCATCCCCTCGCCCGGCCCCGACGAAGTCCTAATCCGCGTCGCCGCCTGCGGCATCTGCGGCAGCGACGTTCACGGCTATGACGGCGGCTCCGGCCGGCGCATCCCTCCCATCGTCATGGGGCACGAAGCCGCCGGCGTGGTCGAATCGGTAGGTCCATTGGTCAAGAATTTCTCTCTTGGCGACCGCGTCACTTTCGACTCCACCGTTTACTGCGGAGCGTGCCGCAATTGCCTCCGCGGCGACATCAATCTTTGCGACAACCGCCAGGTCCTCGGCGTCTCTTGCGGTGACTATCGCCGTGCCGGAGCCTTCGCGGAATTCGTCGCCGTTCCCGCCCGCATCCTTTATCGTTTACCGGAAAACTTCGCCTTTGCCGAAGCCGCCATGCTCGAAGCAGTCGCCGTTGCCATTCACGGCGTCAATCTCGCGCACCTGCAACCAAATGACTCGGCACTCGTCATCGGCGCGGGCACCATCGGTGTGCTCGCGTTGCAAGCGCTGCTCGCCGCCGGGTGCAAAAAAGTTTTCATCACAGACGTCGATCAAGACCGCCTAAAACTCGCCAAACAACTCGGTGCCACAGAAACGTTCCTCTCCGGCGAAAATCTGCTTGCGCAAATTCTGCAGCTCACCTCCAATCAGGGCGTAGACGTTGCGCTCGAATGTGTTGGCCGCACTGAAACCATCGCCGCCGCCATCGACGCCACCCGCAAAGGCGGAACTGTCGTCCTCGTTGGCAACATCACCCCCAACGTAGATTTGCCGCTGCAGAAAGTCGTTTCGCGTCAGATCCGCCTGCAAGGCTCCTGCGCTTCTTCCGGCGAATATCCGCGCGCCATCGAATTAATGGCTTCCGGCACAATCAAAGTGAAACCGCTCATCTCGGCAATTGCTCCGCTCGAAGAAGGCGCGTCATGGTTCGCCCGCCTCTATAACCGCGAACCTAATTTGCTCAAAGTTGTTCTGACTCCTGGAAAAGCGTCATGACCATGGTATTCATGTGGAACACTACTCTGAACTTGTCATTCCGAGACTGCTCGGTATCGGCAAGCGAAGCCTTGCCTCGGCTTTTCACGCAACGCAAAGAATCGTCATTCCGTTCGTTTGTGGCGCGGACCATCCGTTCAACTACTAACCACGCGGAATTGGCTACTCAGCCGCCATCGCGAGCATCTGCGGCCCGGCAAACCAAGCAAAGCCTAAACCAGTGCGAATATTCAATCAGTGGTCATTCCGAGGGGAGCAGGCCGGTTTTACGCCACTCGCGCAGCAAGTGCCGGACTGCGCAGTCGAGGAATCTCAGCGCGATCCACAATTCAGGCATCGATCGCTCCGGACTCGAGGCTAGCTATGCCTAACGAAAATCTTTTCGACCTCACTGGTAAAGTCGCCATCGTCACCGGAACCAGCCGCGGTCTCGGCCAATACCTCGCTCGCGCTCTCGCCCAAGCCGGCGCCGACCTCGTCCTCACCAGCCGCAAGCGCGAACATCTCGCCGACTTTGAAAAAGAAATCCAGGCGCTCGGCCGCAAAACACTTTCGCTCGAACTCGACGTTCGCTACCAGCACAGCATCGAGCAAATGGCCAACGACGCCGAAAAAGCCTTCGGCCACATAGACATCCTGGTCAACAATGCCGGCTGTAACGTGCGCAAGCCCGCGCTCGAAGTCACCTGGGAAGACTGGAACCTGATTCTCGACACGAATCTTCGCGGAAGCTTTTTTGTCGCGCAGGTCATCGCTCGCGGCATGGTCGCGCGCGGTTACGGCCGCATCATCAACATCGGCTCCGTCACCAGCGTTGCCGGTTACGCGGGACTTGGCCCGTACGGTGCGAGTCGCGGCGGGATTCGCCAGCTCACAATGAGCCTTGCTGACGATTGGGGAAAATTCGGCGTCACAGTAAATTGCCTCGCGCCCGGCTGGTTTAAAACCGCGCAAAACGCCGTCATGTACGAGGATTCGGATTGGGTCGAATATTTGAAAGATCGCATTCCGGTAAAACGTCCCGGCGAACCGCATGATCTCGACGGTGCAGTCGTCTTCCTCGCATCGGAGTCCAGCCGCTACGTTACCGGTCAAACGCTCCTCGTTGATGGCGGAATTTCCACTGGTGCCGTCCGCGCCATGCGCAAATCCGCCGCGTCCATCAGCGATCCGTCGTAAGAATTTTGCAGTAGTCAGCTTTTCGGAGGAACCGCAATGGAGTTTCAAAATCGGCAAGCGCAGGTAGTCGGCTACGGTCGCGCAGCCACTTTTGCCCGCCCCGAACTGGCCGGGGCCTGTGTGCGGTTTCAGCGCCGCCTCCCACTGATCGCGGTAGCCGTACTGGCCCTATTACTAGCTGTCGGCGCGTCTCTGACCTACGCAGCCGATCCCGCAGATTCCAAACCCCTCCAGATTTACTTCGTCGACGTCGAAGGCGGCCAATCCACTCTGTTCGTTACTCCGGACGGCCATTCCCTGCTAATCGACGCCGGCTGGCCGGGCAACGATTTTCGCGACGCCGATCGCATCGCCGCCGCTGCCCACGACGCAGGCATCCAGAAAATTGACTACGTCATCATCACGCACTATCACGACGACCACGTCGGCGGCGTTCCGCAGCTCGTGCAACGCATTCCTGTCGGCACCTTCATCGACCACGGCGCAAATAGCGAACCCGAAGGCAATTTCAGCAAAAATGTTTACGGCGCATACCAGCAAGTTCTCGCCACCGGAAAATACCAGCACATCACGCCAAAACCCGGCGACAAACTTCCGATTCCCGGTCTCAACGTTTTAGTAATCTCCGCCGACGGAGCGGTTCTACAAGCGCCGCTTCCCGGAGCTGGCCAACCGAATCCCTACTGTGCGTCCACGCCAGTGCCACCTGCTGACAAAACGGAAAACCCACGTTCGCTCGGCACGCTCATCACATTCGGCCAGACACGAATCCTCGATCTTGGTGATCTTACCGCCGAGAAAGAACGGGACCTGATGTGCCCGAACAACCGCCTCGGCAAAATCGACATCTTCATCGCTTCACATCACGGCACGGAATCGAGCGATAGCGCAGTTCTCGTTCACGCTATTTCTCCCCGAGTCGCGATCGTTGACAATGGCGCAAAAAAAGGCGGCAGTCCATCAGTACTCGACACCATAAAGTCCTCACCGGGACTCGCGGGAATGTGGCAGTTGCATTATTCCGATGAATCCGGAGATTCGCATAACGCACCAGCCCAATACATTGCGAACCCAAAGGGGACAGAAACTGGAGCCTATCTAAAGCTAACCGTGAAACCCGACCGGAGTTTTACCGTGTACAACTCGCGTACGAAGGAGTCAAAGGAGTTGGCCGTGGCAACGCCGAGCAGGGAATAATGTCCGGGGTCGTCGAAGTGCCGCCGGAGCGCTATCTAGTTAGCTCCCTGAGGTCAGAGTCAGGCTCGGGAATCGGCGCCATGTTGCCTAGGAGAAAAACGTAAGCCGCAATGCCGAGTAGCAGAAACGCAGCGGCAGTGATGAATGCAGCAGAATAGGATTGCGTACGCGCGACGATGAAGCCAGTCACGATTGGCGCGGTGATTCCCGCAATCTGATTGCTCAGATTCATGATGCCGCCGACCGTGCCAACACTTTCCCGCGGAGAAATCAGTGACGGCATGGACCATCCTACCGGCGCTGCAACCGAAAGCCCGGTGATGGAGACGGCGATCCAGAACACCGCCGCCCGCGCGGAAGTGGCGTAGGCAACGCCGAAAATTCCGAGGCCCAGCGCCATGCCCGAAACCAGAACCGTTTGCCGCACACCAACGGCATTCCAGCCGCGCTGGATGAGTGAATCTACCAGCCAGCCGCCGACAATCAATTCTGCGACGGTGGCGCAAAGCCACGGCACGCTGGTGTAAAACACGGAATGCGTTAGATCGAGATGATGCGCATCGTGCAAGAAAGTCGGCAGCCAGGTGAGCAGAAGATAAAAAACGTAATTGTACGAACCGTACCCCAGAGCCAAGCCGATCACTTTCGGCTGCGTGATCAGGTATCCCAGGGGAGCTCCGGCGGCGGCGCGCACCGCGTCTTCCGGTTGCGCTCCGCCGGCGCGAATGTGCTCGCGCTCAATTGCTGTGAGCTTTGCATCCTGGCTGGGATTTTTATAGAAAGCATAGAAGAGCGCGAAAAATACCAGGCTGATGATGCCGGTGGCCGCGAAATTCCAACGCCAACCGAAATGCAAAAGAACCAGACCGAGGAGAGGAACTCCGATCGCGGAAGAAAATTTCGCCATGGAATCGAAAGTTGCCGTGGCCAGACTGCGCTCGCTTTTCGGGAACCAATAGCCAACTGCCTTGGAATTGCCAGGAAAAGTCGGCGCCTCGCCAATGCCCAGCAGGAAGCGCGATCCGAACAGTCCGCTAATGCCGGTCGCAGCGGCTCCGACGAAAGAAGCGATACTCCAGATGATAGTGCTGACGATGCCGACGCGACGCACGCCAAAACGATCGAGCAGCAAACCCGACGGAAGTTGCAGCAGCATGTACGGCCAGTTGTAGGCGCTGAGAAGGAAACCGAAAGTCACCGTGGAGATTCCGAACGCGTCGCGCAGCGCATCGCGCGAAACGGAAAGATTCACGCGGTCGAAATAATTTACCAAGATGCCGAAACCGAGCAGAACGGCAATTCCCCACCGGCGCCGAGGAATGCTTATTCTTGAACTGGAATCGTTGAAGGCCAAGTTTTTGCCGGCTGCTCCGGAAATATTGCTTGCTGGATTCGCGATTGTCTAATTCGCGGTGCGTAGATTTACCGCGCGAATCTTACTCGGACAATTTCAACTGCGCCGGATTCCGGCACAGAGAATTGCGCGGTGTCGAGAGTATCGCGACTGCGATTTTTGCGCCGAGATATTTTAGGGATGAATGCGAGCGGCCCAGCCGCCACCGGGAGCCATGTGAATCTTCAGTTTGCTGGCTTTGGTCACTTGCATGGAGATCTTTTTATAATCGCCGGCCATGCGATCCGCGTTTACGCCGTCTTGGAAAGCATCGAGCGTGAAATTTCCGGCAGGCAAGAAGGAGAAATCGATTTCCAGATCGCGCGCAGTCCAATCGGACATTGCGCCGATGTACCAATCGTTTCCGCGGCGGCGCGCAATCGCGACGTAATCCGAGATTTTTCCGGCGAGAGGTTTCGATTCGTCCCAAGTCGTGGGGACTTCGCGGAGAAATGCGAGCGATTCGGGCTCGCGTTCGTAATTTGACGGACTGTCCGAAAGCATCTGCAACGGGCTTTCGTACACGACGTACATGGCGAGCTGGTGGCAGCGCGTGCCCAGAGCCATCGGGTGGGTCATGATGGGAGCGAACGTCTTTTGCGTGGCGTTGAGCATGGCGCCGGGAGTGAAATCCATCGGACCGAGAAACATTCTGGTGAACGGAAGCGTAACATTGTGCTTCGGTTCGACAACGGCGCTCCACTTGCTCCATTCCATGCCGCGGACGCCTTCGGTACTGATGAGGTTGGGCCAGGTGCGGGTCATGGTGGCGGGCTTCTGTCCGCCGTGAAAATCGACCAGCATGTGGCGCTTGGCCGCTTCACTGCTGACCTTGTAATAGTACTCGATGAGCTTCTGGTCATCGCGCTGCATGAAATCAACTTTGATTCCCTTCACGTCCCATTTTGCGAAGAGGTCAAGCGCAGGAATCAATTGATCGTCGAGCGTTTTCCAGACGACCCACAAGATGATGCCGACGTTTTTTTGTTTGGCGTAGGCGGAAAGTTCTTCCATGTTGATCTCTGGAACGACTTTCAACACGTTGCCGAGTTCGTACCAACCTTCGTCGAGAATGATGTAGTCGAGTTTATTTTTTGCGGCGAAATCGATGTAGTACTTGTAGGTTTCGGTGTTGATGCCAGCCTTAAAATCCACGCCGTAAATATTGTTGGCGTTCCACCAATCCCAGGAAACTTTGCCGGGCTTGATCCAGGAAGTGTCATGAACGAGCGACGGTTTTTCGAGCAACCAGACAATCGGGTTGGTGAGCAGGTCAGAATCGTGCTCGACGACTCCGAGGACGCGCCAGGGAAACGTGCGCGTGCCTTTGGTGATGGCGATGTAGTCGGCGCGTTCGGTGACTTTGAAATCGCGGTCTTTCGACAACTCTTCTTTCAGCGGGTAAGCCGCGAAGATCGCATCGAAACCGTTCGCTCCAGTGCCTTGCAGCCACATACCGGCGTACTCGTCTAGATCTGATTCCGCGATGGCGATTTTTGCGGAGCCAGCATCAACGACGACGGGCATAGAAGCGAATTTCTTGTCGGAAATTTCTGCCATTGGATGCGGAAGATAGTGGCGTTCGTTGTGGGAGAACAGCGACTCTTCTTCTGGATAGAACGAGGTGTAGTTATCAGTGAAGCGGAATGCGGCAAGTTCCTTATAAACCTTTACATGTTCACCGCCAAGGGAGGTTTCAAAGCGGTAGGCAACGCCCTCCGGATAGGCGCGAAAAACCACGGCGTAGCCGCCGTCCATTTCAAGACGGAGTTGGTTGTAGTGCTCGTGAATTTTTGCTGACTTTTGTTTGACCACCGGCTCGAGAACTTTGTCGACGCTATCTTTCTTTGTGGATTGCACGTGCGGATTTTCACCCAGGGTCTTGTTTTCGATAGTGAGAGCCAGGCCGGAATCCTTCATGAGTTGCTTGCCATTTACGGAGAGGTCGTAGGTAAGCTTGTTTGCGGCGTGGATGGTGACTTCAATGCGATCGTCGGGAGATTTGAGGGTGTAGTCGGTTTCGGCTGAGGCCACGATTGTGAATGCAACGATCGAAAATACGGCCAATGTTATCCTGCATGCGGCATGCAACACTTTTTTCATTCCCAGCCTCCCGAGTTATCCCGGCATTTTTGTCGTACGGAAATTCGTTATTGACTATTTCGGCGCGGAATCGTTTGCGCCTTTCAGAATGGTGACGAACTGTTGCGACGCTTTTCGCTGTTTCTGCAATTCAGCGTCGTCCGCTTTCTTGAGTTCCTGATAGGTTTTCATTTCGCTTTCGGCCTTATCGAGCGAGCCAGACTGACGATAAGCAATGCTCAGTTGATAGTGTCCGTCGGCGAGTTTCGGATTGACGGCAACCGCCCTCTGAAAACTTTCGAGCGCCGCCGTTTTTTCTCCCCGCGCGTTATACAACATCCCGAGTTGGACGTAAACTTCGCCGTTGCCCGGTTCGAGAGCCGCGGCATTTTTCAGAGATTTTTCAGCGTCCTGGAAATCACGCGGAGCTTGCGATTTTCGTGCTTTTTTCCAGAGAACCACGCCGTAGTAGTAGTTGGCTGAGGCATTCTGGGGCTGGTCGTTCGCGAAGCGGCGCAGGCGTTGCTCCGCGCAGGGAAAAGTTTCGGATGAGCTCTTCTCCATTCGTCCGAGGAATACGTAGGGCGACGGATCGCGAGGCTGAAGGTCCGATGCCACGCAGAATGTTTCCGCAGCTTTAGGAAATTCTCCATCGAAGTAGTAGGCAGCGCCGAGGCCGGCAAACATTCGCGCGGATTGCGGATGCGCCTCGGCGCCTTTTGTAAATACTTCAATAGTTGCTGCGCCACCGCGATGCAAAAGAAGTTCCGCGCCCCAGGCGAAATAGTTCGCTTCACTGGGATCGAGTTGAACGGCTTTGGCGTATTCGTTGACGGCAGCGACGGGATCGCCGGATTTTTCTTTGGCGTCGCCGGAGAGGCGGTGGGCGTCGGCTTCATCGGAGTTGGCGGATTTGCCGGTGGGCGCATCGGATTTGAGCGCGGCGGTTTCTTTCGCGAGGGTTTCACCGGTGCGGACGTTGGTATCAGAGCCGTGAAGGCCAACGTTGCTCCAATCGGTGACACCTGCCACGGTGAAGTTCGGTTCATCGGAGAATTGCATACCGTCCGATACCCCTTGCGACGAAACAACGGTTTTTTGCAGGACGATGTCCACCCGCTTGCTTTCGCCCGCAGCCAAATCCACGATTTCGGACCTTGCTTTCTGATATCCATCTTTTTGTGCGCTAACACGGTAGCGCCCAGGCTGCGAGACCTCGAAGCGGTACGCTCCAGCAGAGTCTGTCATCGCTTTGACCGGAGTGGCGGCGGCATCATTCTCATTAAGCTGTACGGACACGCCGGAAACCGTCTGGCCGTCTTGGGCTTTGACTTTGCCTTCGATACGCGATGAAGATTGTGCGCGCGTGGATGCGACCTCAAGCCGGGATATTGCCAAGAGCGCAAAGGCTACTGGAGCAATTTTGCGAAGAATGCGCGATAACTCTTTCACGTTTCGCATTCTAGCGCCAAACTGCGCGCCGCGCTGAATCGCGCTGTCCTAGAGCAAGGCATTTTTGGTGAATCAGAGCAGAAAGAGAGAGAATCTCACTGCCAACGTGACTAAGACTTCTTCCAAGCCGATGCGTAGGCGTCGTGCCGCAATATTGCTGGCCAGCGTGTGGTTCATCGCGGCGGCGGCGCTGGGAACGCGACTGGCGTTTACGTGGTACCAGCAATCGCAGGTTCCCCATCAGGCTCTGGCGACGGTGCCGTTCGATCAGGAGGCGGGGAACACCGCGTGGGCGCTGGCCGAGGGACGCGGGTTTAGCAATTTGTTCCGGCAAGAAACGGGGCCAACGGCGTGGCTGACGCCTGTTTATCCATTTTTACTTTCGCTGATATTCAGAATGTTCGGCGCGTTTACGCTGGCGAGTTTTTTTGCGGCGGCAATCCTGAACACGCTGTTCTCCGCTGCGGTGACGTTTCCGCTTTACGACCTCGCGAAACGCGTTGGCGGACCAGGCGTGGCGGTCGCGGCCGGGTGGATCTGGGTATTCTTGCCAGCGGGCGTGCTCATGCCGTTTGAGTGGATATGGGACACGTCACTTTCGGTGTTGCTGGCTACCACGCTGGTGTGGATGACACTGCGAATTTCAGAGTCGTCAAAACTTAAGGATTGGATGTGGTACGCGCTGGCGTGGGCGTTAGCGCTGATGACAAATCCCGTGTTAGGAGTGGCACTTCCGTTTCTGTTTTTGTGGGCGGCAGCGCGCGCAAAGGAGACCGCGCAGGTTCCCTGGCGCACGCCAGCGGCTGCATTCGCGCTAGTGATTTTGTGTTGTGTTCCATGGACGGCGCGGAATTATGCGCAGTTCCATCGCTGGATTCCGCTGCGGTCGAGTTTGCCGTTTGAATTCTGGATCGGAAACAACGACATTTTTGACGAGCATGCCACGGGCGGAAGGCAGCGCATAACGCGATTTGAGGAGGCCCGCAGGTATGCGGAGCTAGGTGAAACCGCGTACCTGGATGAAAAAAGGAATCGCGCGAACGCTTTTGTGAGCGCGAAACCGGGCTTGTTTCTGCGTCTGACGGGCAGAAAAATCATTGCGACATGGGCCGGGACCGAGCATCCATTTGCGGATTTTTTCAGGACGGAATCGCAACTGGCGCGAGCCGTGATTGTTTGCAACCTGATGCTGACACTTGGCACGATTCTGGCCGTGGTGCTTCTGGCCAAAGCCAAGAACCCGTTTACCTTTCCTCTGGCGGTGTCCCCCGCCCTCTATCCGCTAATTTATTACGTGACGCACACTTCGTTGCGATACCGACATCCGATCGATCCGTTGCTGGTGTTGCTGACAGTTATCGCAGCGGCGTGGTTGATGGCGAGAGTTCACGGCAAAGCGCTGCTAGAGAAAACTTCGATATAAAACCGATTTAAACCTGACATATGCGCGACTCTCGCAGTACAATGCGCAGCGGAAGTTTTTCCATTTCAGGAGTTTTTCATGCGCCGACTCTGCATTCTCTTTGCGATTTGCATTCTTGCCGCCGCGACCGTTTCCCCACAGCAGAAGCTTTCCGTGCACTGGGAGGAACTCACGGCGGACGATTTCCGGCATGCGATTGAACAGGCGAAGGGCACGTGTATCCTTCCCATCGGAATTATGGAAAAACACGGCCCACACCTTCCGCTTGGCACGGATTTGTTGAACGTGAGGTACGCGGCGCTGCATGCGGCCGAGGCTGAGTACGCGGTGGTTTTCCCCGAATATTATTTCGGACAAATTTTTGAGGCAAAGCATGAGCCGGGAACGGTGGCGTACAGTCGCGGAATCCAACTGAACTTGCTGCAGGAAACGACCGATGAGATGGCGCGGAATGGGTGCAAGAAGGTGCTGATCGTGAACGGGCACGGGGGAAATGAGAGCCTGCTGCCCTACTTCGCACAGACGCAACTGGACAAGCCGCACGACTACGTTGTGTATGTGCAATGGGGATTCGATGGCTCGTCGCTGAAGGCGATGAAGAACGACAAGCTGGACATGCACGCGGGCCAGTCCGAAACGTCAAACGTCATGGTGACGCATCCTGAACTAGTGCACATGGACAGAGTGAATCAAGAGTCTGGAGCGGACCAGAAGCACGATCCTTTGCCCGAAACGGTGTACACAGGCATCTGGTGGTACGCGCGATTTCCGGATCACTACTCTGGCGACGGCTCCATTGCGAAGAAAGAGATCGGCGAAGCGGATATGAAACTATGGATTGCGACCATTCAGGATGCAATCAAGGCAGTGAAAGCGGATACAGCGAGCCTAAAATTGCAGAATGAGTTTTTTGAAAAGATTACACATCCGCTGGATACGAAGCAGTGAGAAATAGTTGTTGGTAACCCGTATTCAGTTCCAGGCGGAAATCAAAGCAAGAGATTCGCAAGCGCTAATTAGCGCGAGCGGCGAAGTTGTTCTAGCCAACGCTCAAGCGTGGGCTGATGCTTTTCTTCGACATCCAAAAATTCTAGTCCCATGCCGATACGGGGTTTCACAATTCGCACCACCGCCAGAGCTTGCACCGTGCTGTCTTTGCGGGTCAGGGTAATTTTGGTGCGTGAAGCGAGCATGAGGGTCTTGCTGGTACAAACGAAACACCCGCCCATGGAGAGGTCCGAAGTCACGCCACTGCCGGAAACTCCGCTTTCCAAATCGAGGAATTCGACGTCTGCGGCAAAAGGGTGACGAATCGAATAGCGGCGATCGCGCACAGCGAGACTGCGCGCCGCGGCCTTGCTGAGATGGTCATCCATAGAGATCACGTTCTTCACGGCGGCTGAGAACCCGTCCGAGCGAATTGTTAGCGTTCGGGCGCGGTAACACCCTTATTTTAAGGGAAGTTCCGGGCAGAAAAACTGGCCTGTTGACCAGTCTCGCCAAAGAGATAACAGCCAGAAGGCTGACCGCAGCATGGGTTATTAGTGGCTACGACAATCGAGCTGGCGGCAGGAAGTTCGCCACGAGAGGCGCTTGCTAAACTGAGAAACAGGGCGGCAAAGCTCCTCTCATGACCTCGACACGCACAGAAACGCTGCGACAAAGCGACCGGGTGTCGCTCCGAATGCCGGTGGAAGCTTCATGGATGGACAGTTCCGGAATGGTGCATCGCGAGGTGGTGCAGACTCTATTGGTTAGCCGGAATGGCGGAGTCATTCGACTGGCGCAGAAACTATCCACGGGCCAGGAAGTTTCTCTCCGGCGGCCGCTAGAAGGCGACGGGATAAAAACGGCGCGGGCCAGAGTGGTGGCCGAGATCGACAAGGAGCCCGAAGGAATTCTGTACGCGGTACACATCCTGGAGCCGCGAGCGGATTTCTGGGACATCGAATTTCCGACGCCGCAGAAAGCAGAAGAGGCGCTGGCGCGGATGTTGATGGAATGCAGTTTCTGTTGGCGCCGCGAGGTAGTGTATCTGAACGAGCTGGAGTTGAAGTCGTTCGAAGCGCGCAAGTGCGTGGCGCGAATTTGCAAGGTTTGCGATGCGCCGTCAATTTGGGTGGAAGCGCAGTCGGAGACGGCGGCAGATGGCGCGAATGCGCGCGGACTTGAAGATGAACGAGTGCTGCCGCGGCGGAACCGTACCCGGGTAAAAGCGAGAGTGCTGGCGTGCATACGGCGACGTGGCTTTCAGGAAGAAGTGGCGGTTTGTGAAGATTTATCGAAAGGCGGGATTGCGTTCAGGAGTCGCAACCAATATCCAGAAGGGACACGCGTGGAAGTGGCTGTTCCGTTTACGCCGGGTAGCGGGGCGATTTTTGTGCCAATCCGGATTGTGTTTTCTCAACCCATTCCGTCAGCGGGATTATTCCGGCATGGCGCGGCTTATTTGAAGCCGCCCGAGTAGTTGGTTTTGCAGGCAACGGTGAAATGCCGTTGCGAAATTTCGCGATGCGTAACATTTGGTCCTGCCTGATTTTTCCCCAGTATTACCCTTCCTCTGGTGTTTGCCGCAAGCTAAGATTTGATTCCCCGTCCTCGACGACTCCACTCCACCAAGGTGACCGAGATGGCAGACACAGCAAAAAAAAAGATAGTCCTACCCGGAAGCGAGCGAATTCCGTTGAGCGGCTTTCAAGCGGCCGCGCCGAGCGATCCGAATGAGAAAATCGAGATTACAGTTACGTTGAAGCCGAAGGCCCCGGTGGCAGTTAACCGGAAACCATTGAGCGCGAAAGAGTTCGCGGCGCGCAAGGAGCCAGACCGAAATGCGGTGCAGCGGGAGTGTGCTGCGTCAGAAGAGTGCGTGAATCGCGTGACGCAATTTGCGAAAAGCAGCAATTTGACGGTGTTAAGCGCGGATGCGGTGAAACGAGCCGTGGTACTTTCCGGAACCGTGAAAGATTTCAACGCGGCGTTTTCGACGGACTTGCGGCGCTACGAGAAGCAGACCGAGTGGTATCGGGGGAGGACCGGGCCGCTGGAAATTCCGGAGGAGTTAAAGAACGACGTGGAAAGCGTGCTGGGGCTGGATGATCGTCCACAGGCCAAGACGCATTTTCGGAGGAGGAAGACGGCGGAGTCCAGTATTCGGGCGCAGGCGAGCCCGAGTTCTTTTACGCCCGTGCAGTTGGGGCAACTCTACCAATTCCCTGCTGCGCAAAATGGCGCCGGACAGTGCATTGCGCTGATTGAATTGGGCGGAGGATTTAACACGTCGGACTTGCAAACCTATTTTCGGCAACTGGGGATCGCCGAGCCATCGGTAACGGCAGTGGCAGTGGATGGCGTTGGGAACGCGCCGACGGGAAGCGCGGACGGTCCGGATGGAGAAGTGGTGTTGGATATCGAAGTTGCTGGGGCGTTGGCGCCCAGCGCGAAGATCGTGGTTTATTTTGCGCCTAATACGGATCGGGGATTTCTGGACGCGATCAACGCCGCGATTCACGACGACACTAACAAGCCGAACATTATTTCGATCAGTTGGGGCGGGCCGGAGTCTTCGTGGACGCAGCAGGCGATGCAGTCGTTCGACAGCGCGTTTCAGGTGGCGGCGGCGATGAATGTTACGGTTTGCGCGGCGTCAGGGGATAACGGGTCGTCGGATGGAGTTGCGGACGGCGCGAATCACGTGGATTTCCCATCGTCGAGTCCGCATGTGACGGGCTGCGGGGGGACCACGTTGCAGGCATCAGGAACGAAGATTTCGTCCGAAAGCGTATGGAACAACGGAGCGAGCGGCGGATCGACTGGAGGTGGATTCAGTACATTTTTTGCGGCGCCGGATTTTCAGACAGGTGTGGTGACGCAAAAGTTCCGTGGAGTGCCGGATGTCGCTGGCGACGCGGACCCGCAGAGCGGCTACCAGATTTTTGTGGATGGCGCGCAACAGGTGTTTGGAGGGACCAGCGCGGTGGCTCCGCTGTGGGCCGGGCTGGTGGCGCGGTTGAATCAGGCGATTGGCAAACCGCTGGGATTTCTGAATCCTGTATTGTACGGCGAGTCGCCAAATACCCTGAACGACATCGTGGCTGGGAACAACGGGGCATTCTCCGCGAGCAAAGGTTGGGACGCGTGCACCGGGCTTGGGAGTCCAGATGGAACAAAACTGCTGGCCGCGCTGAAGCCGAGCTAGCAGTCATTTCAGGTAAGTCTAATGACTCTATTTATTTAGCCAGCTTCCAAATAATCCGGAAAAAAAATGGGCGAGCGTGTCGATTTCTTCCCTATTCCTTCGACGTATGAATGAAGGAGAAATGACAATGCTGGAACGCAGGAAATTTATCGTGAATTCCGTGGCTTCGCTGACGCTCGCAGCTTCGACCGTGGTCTTTGCGCAAAACCGTGGTGACCAGTCAGGCCCTCGGGTTGGAACGCCGACGAAATCAGGGTTCGCGCCGGTGAACGGATTGAAGTTTTATTACGAAATTCACGGGACTGGGAAGCCGATGATTTTGATTCACGGAGGGCTCGGCGCGGGAGCGATGTTTGCGCCAATCCTCCCGCAACTTGGCAAAGCGCGAACCGTGATCGCCGTGGATTTGCAAGGGCATGGACGCACGGCAGATATTGAGCGGCCCCTGGCGTTTGATTCTATGGCGGATGATATCGCGGGGCTGGCGAAATACCTGGAACTGGGAAAAATCGACGCGATGGGATATTCGCTGGGGGCGGGAGTTGCGCTGCGAACGGCGATTCGACATCCGGAGATCGTAGACAAATTGCTTGCGGTGTCGTTTGCGTTTGCCCGCGACGGCTGGTTTCCAGAAATCCGGCAAGGAATGTCGCAGATCAGCGCGGCGTCGGCCGAGCCGATGAAGCAGACTCCGATGTACCAGACGTACGAAAAGCTGGCGCCGAGACCGGAAGATTGGCCGGTGCTGCTGGCGAAAGTAGGCGATCTTCTCCGCAAGGATTACGACTGGTCAGATGAAATCCTCGGAATTGCGGCGCCGACGTTGCTGGCGTTCGGTGACGCGGACGCCATAGGACCGGCACACGCGGCAGCGTTCTTCGAGTTGATGGGCGGCGGACTGAAAGACGGCGGATGGGACGGTTCGGGAATTTCGAAAGCGCAGTTAGCGATATTGCCCGGAACGACGCACTACACAATCTTCTCCTCACCGTTACTGCCGACGGTGGCAGCAGGATTTTTGGCGGCGAGCGAACCAGCGAAAAAATGAGGGTTTGTGAAGTGAAACGCATTCAGCCCGGCCAGCTTTTGAAAAATTTGTAATTCTAAGAATTCCAATCGAAAGGCGGACAAAAAAATGAAGTTCATGATGATTGTAAAGGCCAGCAAAGATTCGGAGGCAGGGAAAATGCCGAGTGAGAAGTTGCTCTCGGCGATGGCAAAATACAACGAGGAATTGATGAAAGCAGGAGTGCTGCTAGATGCAGCAGGACTGAAAGAAAGTTCGCAGGGATGGCGGGTTCGACTGGGCGCCGGCAAGCCGACGATCATCGATGGTCCCTTTGCAGAGACGAAAGAGCTGATCGCCGGCTACTGGGTGATCCAGGTGAAATCGCGCGAAGAAGCGATGGAATGGTCGAAGCGAATTCCCGCGCCGCACGAGTTTCAAGACAGCGAGGTCGAGGTGCGGCAATTCTTCGAGATGGAAGATTTTGGCGAGAGCGAGGCAGTGGAGCGCCACAAGGAGGTCGGGAAGAAACTGGCAAGCAACAAGTAAATTGCGTGTTAGGGCCTAGTTGAATATTTGCAGAATTTGCTGTGAATCCATAAAGGGGAGGAAGACATGAAATTTCTAAGCATGTACAAGACTGTCGAACGGAATGCACCGCCGTCACAAGCAGAGATCGACATCATGGGGAAATTGATCGAGGAAGGAATGAAAGCAGGTTGGCTGCTGTCAGTCGAAGGATGCATGCCCAGCGCGACGGGAGCACGAGTGCGCATTACGAACGGCAACTACACCGTGACCGATGGACCATTCACGGAAGCGAAAGAGCTGGTTGGCGGGCTGGCGGTGATCAAAGCCAACTCCAAAGAGGAAGCCGTGCGGCATGTTAAAGATTTCCTCAAGGCGGTGGGCACCGGCGAATGCGAGCTGCGGCAATTATTCGAACAGCCGGAAGGCGCCGAAAATGCGGCGCACGCGTAGCGAGCACCAGTAGATTTTCACGAAGTAATTCTTTCCATTGCGGCGGCGCTTTTCCTTGCGCAATTTCTAGCGTAAGTTAGATCGTCGCCGTGATTCCCAGTGATACAAATCGCGCAATCGACGCGGTGTGGCGGATCGAGTCCGCCAGGATTATCGCTGCGCTTGCGCGCATGGTGCGAGACGTGGGACTTGCCGAAGAATTGGCGCAAGACGCGTTGGTTGCGGCGCTGGAACAGTGGCCGGAAAAAGGAATTCCGGAAAATCCGGGCGCCTGGCTGATGGCTACGGCCAAAAATCGCGCGATGGATCATTTTCGCCGCAGCAAAATGATCGAGCTAAAGCATGGCGAAGTCGGGCGCGAATTGCAGTCGCAGCAGGAAGCAGCCGTGGCAACTTTCGATGATGTGTTGCAGCAAGATTTTGGCGACGACTTGTTGCGACTGATTTTTGTTTCCTGCCACCCGGTCCTGACCACGGAAGCCCGTGTGGCATTGACTCTGCGATTGCTTGGAGGCCTGACTACTCCAGAGATTGCGCGGGCATTTCTGGTTCCTGAGTCGACAATCGCGCAGCGCATCGTGCGGGCCAAGCGCGCGCTATCCGACGCGAAAGTGCCATTTGAAGTTCCCGGCGGGACGGAACTGCAGCAAAGATTGTCGTCGGTATTGGAAGTAATTTACCTGATTTTCAACGAAGGTTATTCCGCGACTGCGGGCGATGACTGGATGCGGCCCGCGCTTTGCGAAGACGCACTGCGCATGGGACGGATCCTTGCGGAATTGGTGCCGAACGAAGCGGAAGTACACGGACTGGTCGCACTGATGGAAATTCAAGCGTCCCGTTCGCGTGCGCGAGTTGGAACCAACGGCGAACCGATTCTGCTGCTCGAGCAGGATCGCACGCGCTGGGACCGAGTTCTGATTCGCCGCGGGCTGGCAGCGCTGGGGCGTTCTGAACGATTGGCGGGCGATGCCGGTCCGTATGCATTGCAGGCTGCGATCGCGGCATGTCACGCCAAAGTGAGTGTTGCTTCCGAGACAGACTGGGGACGAATCGCTGCACTGTATAGCGAACTTGCGCAACAGTCGCCGTCGCCTATCATTGAACTCAATCGAGCCGTGGCGGTTGCCATGGCGAATGGGCCGGAAGCTGGATTGGAATTGGTGGACAAGATCAGTTCGGATCCCGCGTTGAAGTCCTATCATTTACTGCCGAGTGTTCGAGGCGACCTTTTGCAAAAGCTTGGGCGATGGAAAGAGGCCAGAGCGGAGTTCGAGCGAGCAGCGACACTCACGAAAAACTCGCGCGAGCAAACGCTGCTTAAATCGCGCGCCGAAGCCTGTCGCGAAGCCTAATGGCGCTAGGTGAGTAGGTAAACCTGAGATTGGACAGAGGGCGCGGGGTCAAAGCCGGCACGCCCTCCTCTTCGGAGAAGCATTCGTCAAAACACAGATTAAAATCGAAGTTCCGACGACACAATCGGGCGATTACTGTACAAAGCTAAGCCAACGAGCATTTTTAGGAAAGTCGAAAACGTTTACGGCCGTTTGATTTGCCCGTCGCGGTATTTTTCGTTCGCCGTTAGCCGCGGCAGCAGGAAATGGAAAAATTGTTCGGAGTCGGAGGATAGACAAGCCGAAACGTTCGGAGTACCCGGCGAAGGCACGGTCATTCCCCGATCATCGATGGTTATGTGAAACGGCTCTACGGGACAAAGTGCAGGATTGGCGACGTAGGCCACGGCCATAGCGTCAAACAGAGTGGCAGTAGGAGTGCGATTCCGTTCCACCCACTGGAAATACAGGGCAGCTAATGAATTGGTCAGCGTATTTCCTGCGCTGAAGAGAATATTCCTTTTTACTTCATCAAGGAGAAGCTGAGTGGAATCGAGCGGCATCACGAAAATCGGGACACCGCTGGAAAAAAGTTTTCGCGCCGCGGGGATGTCGCTGTAGATGTTGTACTCGGGCTGTGGACCGCGGTCAGGAGCGTAACCGAGATCGCCATAGCCGCGACGAATCGAGCCGCCCATGATGACCACGCGCTTGAACATTTTGAAGGCGGCAGGATCGCGGTCGATGGCAGAGCCAATGTTGCTAAGCGGCCCAATGGCGATGAGCGTAATTTTAGAAGGATCTTTGCGCGCCTGATTCAACAAGAAATCAATCGCATCACCTTTGTTTTCGAAACGAGAGCTATCCCGTGCCCATCGCTCTTGCGAAAATTGTGCTGCGGATTTGGTCTTGATTCCGGCTAGAACCGGAATCGGTGGCGCGGCAGTCTCCTTCAAGAATCGCTCTGCTAACCTGGCACGCAGTTCGGTGTCGCCCCAAGCCGTGGTGATACCAAGGAGTTCGATTTCCGGGCTGCGTAGAACGAGAGCCAGCGCGAAGGCGTCATCAACATCGTCCCCAATATCGGTATCGAGGATGACTTTGGTTTTGGCAGGAGACGGCCCAGATTGTTGCGGGGCTGGCACCGAAGATGCCGGAATAGCGAAAAACGCGCTCGAAAGAATTGATAGCGCAACGAAC
Source organism: uncultured Acidobacteriota bacterium (assembly GCA_963781385.1). Taxonomy (GTDB): domain Bacteria; phylum Acidobacteriota; class Terriglobia; order Acidiferrales; family UBA7541; genus Acidiferrum. Next base: position 1,811,322 of record CAWAFN010000003.1, read on the forward strand.
AGTTTTGTTGAGTGCAACGGATCCTCCCCCACTAGAGCTGCATCAAGCGCGAGAGGATAGCACTAACGGCGCGGACTAACGAGTGATGCCTACGGCATCGCGGTCCTGACGGCGACGCACGAGATGGTGCATGGCAATGTTCAGAAAGATCGGGCCGCAACTGGTTTCAATGGAGAGCACCATGGCTTCGGTGTCTTGCGAACTTGCGAGGCCGGTTTCGTTGTCGTGAATTTCCGGCGGAAAAACTTTGAAGCGATAACCCTGATCGTTCAAAAGCGTGACGGAATTTCCGATGACCATGTTGGCGAGCTCGCATACGGTCTCACGGACAACCTGCTCGCTGGCGACAATTTCTTCCCCTGCGAGAATGCTTGCAACTTTCACGGCAACTTCCGGGGCGATGTCGAGAATAATGCGGCCTTCGATATCGCCCTTAATTGCGATTAAGGCTGCGACACCTTTACGGCGATAAGCGTCTTCGTCCATGGTGAGATCGCCGATTTTTGTCGGGCCTTGCAACGATTCGGCAAACACGGCGTCGGCGGCATTTATAAACGGTTGAATCAAATCCATTCTCATGAGCGATGCTCCCCGGCAAGAGCGACGGGACCGCCAGCAAGCGTCGGATCGTCACTCAGGACGTAGCGAAGGATTTCGTACAACACTTCGGGCTTGACAGGCTTTTGCACAAAATGTTTCGCCCCCTTTTGCAGGGCAGCAAGAATATTTTCCTGGTAGCCGACAGACGAGACCATCACGATGCGCGCGTCGGGATGCTGGCGCACAATGCGTTCGACCGCTTCGATGCCTTCCATCTGCGGCATGGTGATGTCCATGAGCACGATATCGGGCTTGGTGCGGTTGAACTCTGCGATGGCGGTGAGGCCGTCGCCGGCTTCGCCGGCAACTTCGCCGCCGAAGAGTTCGACCATCTTGATGATGTTTTTGCGCGCGAAGACGGAATCGTCCACCACGAGATAGCGGACGGGCCGATCGTCTTTCCTGAGTAGAGCTGCGAACTGCGGCATAACGTCTCCTTGTGGGCCGGATTGTGACTGCGCAACCCAAACCCGGATTCCTGGTCCCCGTTCAAGAACGGTTTGTGGATGCAGGCATCCTTTCATTTTTTTCATTCTTGTCGGACTTGTCGTCCCGGTCGTTCTTATCTGACTTGTCGGAACGATCGAACTTTTCGCGCTCACCACGTTCCATGCGCTCGGCAACGCGGTCCCCGCCATACTGCGTGACGAGATGCGCTCCGATCGAATCAAGCGGAATAATTCTGTTGGCGTAACCTTTTACGATTGCGGCGCGCGGCATTCCCGGCACGACGCAGGTTTCTTCGCTTTGGGCAACCGTCGGACCGCCAGCGGCTTTGATTGCGCCAAGACCTTCTGCTCCGTCTTCGCCCATGCCAGTCATCAAGACACCAACCGCCATCGGACCAAATTCCTGGGCAACTGAATGGAACAAGACGTCCACCGACGGGCGGTGACCGTTGACGTGCGGTGAATCACTCAGCACGGCCATGTCTCCACGCGGCATGCGCCGCACCATCATGTGGCGGTTGCCCGGGCAGATAAGCGCACGGCCGGCAAGAAGCAGGTCGCCGGATTTCGCTTCCTGAACCTCCAGGGCACAACACTCGTCGAGCCGGCGCGCGAACATTTCCGTAAACCCTTCCGGCATGTGCTGCACGATGAGCAATGACCCGGCAAAGTCGGCGGGGATCTGCGAAAGAACAAACTGCAGCGCGTTCGGGCCGCCGGTGGAAACGCCGATCGCGATGATACGGTTCGGCGCAAGGGCGGCTACGCGAGCTGTTTTTTTGACGGCTTTCGGAGACTCTTGCAGCGGTTGCGGCGAAAGACGCGTACCCGCAGCGCGCTTGGCGACTTTGATTTTCTCGATCAGTTGGCTGGCAATAGCGTCGAGATGCCCAGAGGAAGCTTCTTTGGGCTTGGCGACGAAATCGATCGCACCGAGAGCCAAGGCTTTGAAGGTCGCGTACGCTCCCTCTTTCGAATGCGTGCTCACGAGAATTACGGGGAGCGGAGCACGCCGCATGATCAAGCGCAGCGTCTCCATGCCGTCCATGCGCGGCATTTCGAGATCGAGGGTGACGACGTCCGGTTGCAGCTCTTCGATTTTTTTAAGAGCGAAGGCGCCATCCATCGCCGTGCCAACCACGTCGATCATGGGATCGCGCGCGAGGATATTGGGAATCAACTTCCGCATCAAAGCGGAATCGTCGACTACGAGCACTCGAACGCGTTCGCTCATGCGATGGCCTCAAGCGGAACTGCGCGGGATAGACGCGACAAAACTGCAGGAACGTTCAGAATCAGAACGACGGTACCGTCGCCGAGAATCGATGCGCCGCTGACGAGGTCGCTGGCGACGATGTCGGCGGGCAAGGCCTTGATGACGAGCTCTTCTTCGCCAACAAGTTGATCGACGACGAGACCAAAACGCTTTTCCGCGGCGCCAATCACGATCACAAAGCTTTTCTTCGAAGCTTTCGGCGAATCGACGGGGTGAATTCCTTTGAGTCCGCCGAGGCGCACCAGCGTGAGCACCTGATTGCGCAGGCGCAAGACTTCGCGTTGATCGACGCGATGGATATCTTGAGTCGAGATACGCGTGATCTCGACTACCGAAGAGATGGGCACGGCGAACAAGCGGCCACCGACACGGAACAATAGGGTTTGAATGCTGGCAAGAGTCAGCGGTGCACGAAGCTGGATGGTGGTTCCCTTTCCAGACTGGCTGATTACGTGAACGGTGCCTTTCAGACGATCGAGCACAGTGCGAACAACGTCCATGCCGACTCCGCGGCCGGAAACTTCGGTAACTTCCCTGGCAGTGCTGAAGCCGGGCTCGAAGATCAGATTGGTGATTTCCGAATCAAGCAAGCGCTTCGCTTCTTCAGGTTTCAGCAAGCCCTTTTTCACGGCCTGCTGGCGAACATTTTCCAGATCGACACCGCGGCCGTCGTCGCGAACCTCGATTACGACCTGAGTCCCCTGATGGTACGCATTCAGGAAAATCGTGCCGCGTGCGCCCTTTCCGGCGGCGATTCGGTCCTCGCTTGATTCGATTCCGTGATCGACGGCGTTGCGAACCAAGTGAGTGAGCGGTTCGGCTAGAGCGTCGAGAATTCCCTTGTCGAGGTCGGTGTTCTGTCCGGCAACTTCGAGCGCAACATCTTTACCGCAGTGTTTTGCCACATCGCGAACCACGCGCGGGAAGCGGCGGAACAACTGTTCGACCGGGACCATGCGGATCTTCAAGACGGACTTATGCAGTTCGTCGAGCACGCGCGCTTGAAAGGAAAGCGCGTCTACCAACTTGGCACGAATCGGATCGCGCGAGAATTTCTGGTCGAACTCGGTGAGAGCGCGATTGAGCATCGATTTGCCGATAATCAGCTCGCCGACGAGATTCATGACGGAGTCGATGCGCGCTGCGTCCACGCGCAAGGTACTTTCCGCGACGGCAGCGACGGCCGAGCCCAGCGCACCCGCCTTGGATGCGGCCGTGTTTTCCGCCGGGTCTGCAATCGCCGCGTTGACCTGCGCAGCTTGCGCGTCCAAGAGATCGCCGAGCAGTTCGTGCTCGGCAGTATTGGCTTGCGACGATTCTTCCACCCAAACTTGCGCAACGATGGCCGGAATGCGGCAGCGAAGCTCGATGTGCTCCTGGGAACTTTTTGTCGCGAGCGCGGCTTCAACGATCTCCACGTTGGCGGCGGCGGTGTTGTCTTCCGGATGGAGGGCAATAACTGTTCCGCAACCGTGCAAGACGTTGCGTATTAGTTGAAAAGCTGCCGCGCGCATGCCGCTGTTCTGGTCAATGCGCAGCGCGACGTTGAAGACCATTTCGCCGCGGTGAATCGCTTCGGAGATCATCAACTGCTCGTATTCGCTCCATTCGAATCGCGCGGGCAGCGTGGCGATGGACGGGACGGCCATTCCATCCTGAACGGGGGCGTCAAGCATTTGGCGGATTAGAAGTCGGAGAGGATCCGCGCTCGGCGGAGCAACACCACGTTGATATGCCGAGAGCATGGCTTCAAAAGTGTCCGCGGCAACCAGCACAACTTCCGCGAACTTCAATCCGTGCGCTGCGCCCATTTGCGGCGTGAGGACATCTTCCAGTTCGTGAGAAATTTCGCTGAGCTTGGTGAAGCCGCAAGCCGCCGAATCACCCTTGAGCGTATGCACCACGCGGCGGACGCTGCGGATAATTTCTTCGTCCGCGGGACGAGCTTCGAGTTCCAACCCAGACTCATTGAGAGACTGGAGGAGTTCGTTGGCGCTCTCAAAAAAGAGGCCACGAAGCTCGGCGTTGCGATCCTCGGGGGTAAAGCTCAACTATTCACCTCGAGACGCTGGTATGCGGTGCCGTTGTCCTTGTGAACCATTTTGAATTTTTGCGTGAGGCCGAAGAGACTCTCGGCGTGCCCAACGAAAAGATAGCCGCCGGGATTCAAGCAGTTGTAGAACTTGTCGATAAGGCGCTTTTGTTCGGCTTCATCGAAATAAATCATGACGTTGCGGCAAAGGATCATGTCGTTGCGGCGCGGCAAGAATTCGGTCTTGAGATTGTGAAAATCGAAGCTCACCAGTTCTTTGAGCTGCGCCTTCACGCCATATTTGTCGGCATTTTTTTCGAAGTAGCGAAGCCGGCAAGTGTAGTCGACCGGCTCCATCTGCTGTTCGGTGTAAAGGCCTTCCTGCCCGGCGCGCAAGCTAGCGTAGCTGATGTCCGACGCGAGGATTTCGAGCTTCCATGGCGGTGGAATCAGCGGCTTCGGTGAAGGCATGTCAAACGGAAGCGGATTGCGAAGGTAGTAGTAAGCGAGCGCATCGCAAATAAGAATGGCGACGGAATAGGCTTCCTGGCCGGAAGAGCAACCGGCGCTCCAGACGCGGAGAGTCCAATCGCGGCGTTCCTGTTTTTTGCGAAGCAGTTCTTCCAAAACCGTTTTTTGCAAGAGATCGAGTTGCGGCTTGTTACGGAAAAAGCTGGTTTCGTTGACCGTTAAATTCTCTAGCAGCAGCGCCAATTCAGCGCGACCTTCGCGGCTGGTCAAAAGACGGTAGTAGCTGTAAAACGAATCGAGCTGGCAGGCTTTCAGCCGGCGTTGCAGGCGATCCTTAAGAAAATGCGAGCGGCGTTCATCGAAGAACATTCCGCATTCCTGGTAGACCAACGTCTGCAGCAACTTTAGTTCTGCGTCGGTCAGTTGAATCGGTACAGTAAGCGTTCCCATTCGAATGCGCGTGGCGGCACCGGGCCGGAGAGTGCTGCTATCTCACGGAGGCGACAGTTTCCGCGGCCTCCTCGAGTTTCTTATATTCGGGACGATGCAGCAGCTTGGTAATGTCCAAAAGAATGATCAGTCGGCCATTGAGCTTGCCAACGCCTGTGACGTAGCTGGATTCGCTATCTGCGAACACGGAGCCGGGCGATTCGATTTCCGACGGGGGAATTTTCAGCACCTCGGAAGCAGAGTTGACGATTAAGCCGACTAGTTTGTTGTCGAGCTCGACGACCAGGATGCGATTCTTTTTGTCTTGCTGAATTTCGGAATGGCCGAATCGTTTGCGCAGATCCATCACGGGAATGATTTTCCCACGCAGATTGATGACGCCTTCGATGGTGTCCGGCGCGTTTGGAACGGAAGTAATTTCCGGCACGCGCACGATCTCGCGCACGGAGCCGATACGCACTCCGAACGTTTCCTCACCGATGCGGAAGCCAACGACCTGAAGTTCCTTTTCCATTGCGCGATCTCCAGGTGCTTAGGAACGGACCATTTCTGAATATTCATATTCGCGCGGAGAATCCTGATCGGATTGCCGACGCGACCCATAGTTGTCCCGCTTGGTTTTTGCTGCGCCGAGCGGTCGAGCACAAAGCGATCCATGCTGTCGAGTAGGTTGCGCGAAAGCTTGAGCATCTGTTCGGCGGCGGCGGAGAGTTCGGTTGAGCTCGACGCCGATTGCTGAACGAGTTCTCGCATTTTGTCCATTGCGCGAACGACGGCTTGCGCACCGGAGGCCTGCTCTTCGACGGCGGAATTGATCTCTTGCGTGATTTCGGTGAGGCGGCTGGTAGCTTTCGCGATCTGCGAAGAGCCGACGGACTGTTCGTTGGTGGCCGCGCCAATTTCCTGCGAGAATTTGTACACTTCGGTCACGACGTTGGAAATTTTGTGGAGAGCAGTGCCGAGATCGTTGCCTAGGCTCAAGCCTTCTTCAACAATGCGCGTGCTGCGCTCCATGTTTTCAACGGCCTGGCGAGCTTCGCGCTGAATGCTGGAGATCAGGTCGGCGATTTCCTTGGTGGATTGCGTGGACTTTTCCGCGAGCTTGCGGACTTCGTCGGCGACGACTGCGAAACCAAGCCCGTGTTCTCCAGCTCGCGCCGCTTCAATGGCTGCGTTCAATGCGAGCAAGTTGGTCTGTTCGGCAAGGTCGTCAATGACCTCGATGATGCGGCCGATGTCATCGGCGCGATGACCGAGAACGTTGATGATTTCCGCAGACGACTGAATGGCTTTGTTGGTGCGGTTGAGGCCGTCGGTGGTCTTTTCCATCGTCTGGATGCCGACGACGACTTCTTCGCGCGAGCGGTTGGCGATATCGAGCAACACTTTTGCGGTGTCGGCGACGCGCTGGATCGAAGTCACCATCTGGTCGATCGACGCAGACGTTTCCGCCACGCTCGATGCCTGCACCTGAGTGTTCTTCACGACGTTTTGCACGTTGATGCTCATCTCGTGCATGGTGCTGGTGACTTCTTCAATAGCGGAGGAAGCCTGCACGCTGACTTTGGCAGATTCGTCAGCGGCCCCAGCCACCTGATTGGAACCGGCGGAAACCTGTCCGGCGGAGTCGCGCGTGGTGCGAACGATTTCCTGTAAACCGTGTGCCATACGCAGGAACGCGTTTCCGAGCGTGTCGCGCTTCGAACGCGGCACAACTTCGACGGTCAAATCGCCTTCAGCGACAGCCATCGAAACGCCAGCCATTTCGCGCAAATATGCGACGAGATTGTTGAATGTTGTGGCGAGTGCGCCGATTTCGTCGTTGCGGTGAATATCGATGTTCTGGTTCAGGTCGCCGGAGTCGCCGATTTCCCGGGCCACGGTGATGAGGTGGGTGAGCGGTTGCGTGATCGACCGCGCCGTGTAGTAGGCGACGCCAATGCCAAGCAAGAGTGCGAGCAAGGTGCCAATGGTGGTGCCAACCGACGTGATTTTTGCAGCCCTGTCTGCGGAAGTCTTGCTCTCGTCGAAGGCCTTGGTAATGTCCTGGGTGGTCTGATCGAGCACGGAGGAGGATTTCACGAGCCACGAAGCCGGATCCTTCTGTAAATAGAAAATCTGCAGATCCGACACAGTGGAGTCGCCGGAATCGACTTGGTGACGCTTTGCCAGAAGCGGTTTCGCGAAGTTGTCGGACCAGTTCGTTTCGGTGCTCTCAACTTGAATCAGAGCGGTGCGAAGCGTGTCCGAAGCAGTCTGTGCCTGGCCGCGCTTTAGCAAGTCGGAAAGGTCGGTCATGCCCTTATTAACTTTTTCCTCATCGCGCGGATCGCCGCTCAAAAGGAAATTGTCCAGATTCAGGCGATTGAGCATGATCTGGAGGCGAACGGTTTCAATCGTTCTCACGCTATCCAGCGCCGCTGAGGATCCGAGCGCGCCGTGCTTCCCCGCATGGTCGCAAAGGTGTTCACCAGGAACAGTCCGAAGAGAATGGCCAGGACCAGACCAAAGCCTGCATAAAGTTTCTTGCCGATACTCATTGCAAAACCCCTCCGCTTCCCCACAAAGCCCGCGAGCGGGCGAAAAATGAATGAAACTGCTAGACGCGCTTAGCTGGCGCCATGAAAATCGAATTCCACAACCTGCGTGGTTTCTTCCGGTGCTGGAAAGAACTTCCATTCCTTGACTGCGTCCTGGCAAGACTGCACCAGCAGCGGATGTCCTCCAATTACGCGAGTGCTGCGCACACGCCCGTCGGGCGTGATGATGACTTCAATCTTGACCTTGCCGCTCACGCTCATTCGCCTTGCAAGTTCTGGATATGCTGGCGACGTTTTCGACTTAACCTTGCGTTTGCCTTCATCGGTGGACGCACTTTGTGCGGAAGCGCCCGAAGCGAAAAGGGTCGCAGCCAGGGTGAAGATGGCGAGCTGGGACCAACGGAATCTCATTGCAAATCCTCCTCAGAGATGACAGTACCCCGCAGTAGGAAAGGCACGTGTGATGCCAGTACTGGAACTTTATCGGTTGGATTATTTTGCGCTGAAGATATCAGGTAACTTGCTGTGATGAATGAACTTACGGATTAGCGCAGAATTCCTCGGCGAGCGCCCTGCCAATGTTTTCGTCTCACGGTCCTCGATATACGCAGCGGCAGGTCTCACGCTGAGATTTTTCAGGCTTCGACCGCGACACCTCCGTGGCGTCATGAGCACCCTCGTCTGCTTCCCTGGTTGACTCAGAATGAGATTGGCGATTAGCGTGGAAGTGCGTGGAATGCTCATCTTGAGACGAATAGCTCCATGTTTCTGCCATGAGACGACCAAAATCCAAAGCAGGCGCTAAAGCGCCGTCGGCAACTGCCGTTCGAACGCGGCCTCGCCCCGGACTGCAGCGAGCGGCTGAATTGATGGAACTGGCCACGGACGCGGCGCAGTCCCGCGATCTCGCCCAATTCCTGAGTCACTTCTGCGAACGAGTCGCGCGGATGCTTCCGGCAGCATGGTGCGGCGTTGTGGTCATCCATGGAAACGTCGCTGAACTTGAATGCGGCAAAGGAATACGCGAAGCCGGCCTGAATAGCGAGGAAATCGTCCAGAAATCTCGAGACGCCAGCCGCTTCAAGGATGTTCAGACAGTTCCGGCCGCGGATCTCGGAAACGAGAAGAACTCCGACCTGGTGATCGTGCCGGTCCGCGCTAGCGATGGCGAGGCGTTGGGCGCGATTTGTGTTTACGGAGCGGCACCGGACATTGTCAGAAATGAGCGAAAGTTCCTGCACGCGCTGGCTAGCCACGCCGCACTCTCACTGGAAAATTTTCGACGGTTTTCGCAACTCGAACGATCGAAGCGTCAGTGGGTACAGGATATCGACGCGATCAGCGACTTCATTGTGGTGCACGATCGCACGTGGAAAATCGTTCGAACCAACCGCTCGCTGGCTGACTATTTGGGGCTGCCGCCCGTCGCGTTGGTGGGAGAAGCTGTCAGCAGTTTGCGGCAACTTGCCGAAGGCGATGGGACGCTTCCCTGTCCGTTCTGCCTGGACACCGGCCTTAGCAAGGAAGAACACACCATTTCCTCGGCAGAAAAAATTTACCTGGTTTCCACTTCCCGAGCGAGTGGCGCGACAGAAGACGATACGCGCACGATTCACGTGCTGAAGGACATCACCGACCGGCGCGAAGCCGAACGGCGTTATCGCGAACTTTACGACAGCATTCAGGAAGGCCTTTTCTTCGCCACACCCGACGGCAGATTTCTGGATGTGAACGACGCCATGGTTCGCATGCTTGGCTATGCCTCGCGCGAAGAACTGTTGCGCGATGACGTTGGCTCGTTCCTTTACCCGGAACCGACTGCCCGTGGTCGGCTGCTGGCAACCATGCGCAAGACCGGTGTCTTGCGAAATCACGAGGAGTCCCTGCGCCGCCGTGACGGCACCCTGCTGCATACGCTGCAGAACATTACTGCGGTTCGCGACGCGCACGGAAAAATCAAGCAGTTCCGCGGGTTGATGCTGGACGTCACCGACCAAAAGACATTTCAAGCGCAATTGCAGCGCGAGCGCGACTTCAACCAGAAAATCCTGAACGCCACGCAAAGCATGATTCTGGTGCTCGATACAGCGGGGCTGATCAGCTATGCGAACAGGCGCTGCTACGAAGCGGGCTACAAACAGGAAGAGATGATCGGACAACGTCTTGTGGATCTAGTTGACGCCGGGCAGCGGAAGGATTTCGAAGCGGCGCTTGAAACCACCGCGCATGGGCATCAAGTCGAAAATCTGGAACTCCGCGCAAGGCGTAGTGACGGCACGCTCGGTCATTTTTCCATCAGCTTGAGTCCGATGCGCGACGAACAGAACGCCGTGAATAGCGTTGTGGTGGTGATGACGGACATCACGGACGCCGCGCTGATGCAGGCGAAACTCGCCCACTCCGAGCGTATGGCAACCTTAGGCCGGCTGGTTTCTGGCGTGGCGCATGAAGTGAACAACCCGCTTGCCGCAATTCTTGGGATTCACCGATCTGCTGCTAGAAAATCCTGGCGTTCCCGATAACGCGCGGGAGGACTTGCAAATCATCCTGCAGGAAACCCAACGGACTAAAGATATTGTCCAGGATTTGCTCAGCTTCGCGCGACAACGTCCGGTGAAACGGGAACTTGTGCAGGTCGGACTCATCCTCAAGCAGACCACCAAGCTGCGCAGCTATGATTTTCACAGTCACGGCGTCGAAGTGATTGAGGACTACGACGAGAATCTCCCCTCCGTAATGGGCGATGCACAACAACTGCAGCAAGTTTTTCTGAACATCCTTAACAACGCGTATGACGCAATTGAGGAATCAGGGCGGCGAGGGAAGATCTATCTCAAGACCGAACATCACGCTCAGGCAATCGAAGTGAAGCTTAGAGACAACGGCACCGGAATCACCGACGTCGAACGTATTTTCGATCCTTTTTACACAACGAAACAGACCGGCAAAGGCACCGGGCTCGGTCTGAGTATTTGCTACGGAATTGTTCGCGCGCACGGCGGCGAAATTCAGTGCTGGAACAACGCAAACGGCGAAGGCAGTACGTTTTCGATTCGAATTCCCGTAGCTTCTGAGAACAGCAGCGCCAACGCGAAGGAAGCAGGACGGTGAGAACCCGATGAGCAAGCCCGCCAACGCCATCCTGTTGATTGAAGACGAGCCTTCGGTGACAGCCTTCGTGCGGGCTGCTCTTGAACGCAACGGCTACTCGGTGGTTTCTGCCGCGTCCGGAGCTGAAGGTCTCGAGCGGCTGAATGAAAAATCATTCGGCGGAGTCATTTCCGATATCCGCATGCCGGGTGCGGTAAATGGCGCGGACGTGCACGAATGGATCCGCGCGAATAAACCGGAATTGAGCGACCGCATGATTCTGATCAGCGGAGACACCGCCAACAGCAAAACGCAGGCACTGTTGGCCAACAGCGGCGTTCCATTTATCGAGAAACCGTTTCGCGTTGAAAAACTAATTTCTGTTGTGGAGAGCACCTTCGGGAAACCATGAGCGACGCTATCAAAGTCAGGCTGCTGGTTGTAGACGACGAGCAAAGCATCCGCAAATTGTGCATGACCATCGGCAGTTCGCTTGGCTATTCGTGCAGCGAAGCCGAAAGCGCCGAGACCGCTGTAGCCAAAATCGAGCAGGAATCGCCGGATTTGATTCTGACCGACCTCAAGTTGCCGACTCAATCCGGCGTCGAACTTCTTCGGCAAGCGAAGGCGATTCTGCCGCGCGCCGAAGTTGCCATCATGACCGGTCACGGCTCCATCGAATCCGCTGTGGACGCCATGAAACTGGGCGCGTACGACTACATCGAAAAGCCGTTCCGTGTGGAAAAGATGCGCTTGTTACTGCAGCGCATGGCGGAAAAAGTTCGTTTGGTTACGGAAAATGAGTTTCTGCGCGAGCGCGTGAACACCGAAGACAATCTTGATGGCATTGTAGGCGCATCGGCGAACATTCAAGACGTGCTGCGGATGATCACCCGGCTGAAAGATGCGCGTACACCTGTACTGGTTTCCGGCGAAAGCGGTACGGGAAAAGAATTGGTAGCGCGTGCGATTCATTTCCGCGGCGCGCTGGCAAAGGCTCCATTCGTAGCCGTTGATTGCGGCTCGCTGGTGCCTACTTTGATGGAAAGCGAGCTTTTCGGGTACGAAAAAGGTGCTTTTACCGGCGCGATTAAATCCAAAGCGGGACTTTTTCAAGCAGCCAACGGCGGCACGATTTTTCTGGACGAAATTGGCGAGCTTCCCCTCGAAATGCAGGCAAAACTGCTGCGCGTGCTGCAAGAGCGGGAAGTCCGCCCGGTCGGCAGCAACGAACGCTACAATGTGGACGTCCGTGTGATCGCAGCTACCAATCGCGACCTGGAGGCGGCATATCGCGACGGCACATTCCGCAAGGACCTGTACTTCCGCCTCAACGTTGTCACCGTGCATCTGCCATCACTTCGTGAGCGCCGCTCCGACATCCCAATGCTTGTGCACCATTTCCTGAATCGCTACGCGCCCGGCACCAATCTTCAGGTTACTCCGGCCGCCATGAAGAGTCTGCTGCAGTACGAGTGGCCGGGAAACGTTCGCGAACTGGAAAATTGCATCGCGCGAGCAGTGACACTGGGCGATCGCCAGACGATTGACGTGAGCGACCTGCCTCCCGCGATTCGCTCCGAAGGAACCGAGGCCGCGCAGAGCCAGTCCGCCGAAGGCGCAGCCTCCGTCTCAACTACTGCTCTTGCGGAAATGGAGCGCATGACGATTTTGAAAGTGTTCGAGCAAGCGCACGGCGACAAAGCCCTGGCCGGACGCATGCTGGGAATCAGTCGCGCGACTCTTTACCGCAAATTGAAGCGCTACAACATCACTGCCCGTTCGGCCAGCGAAACTGCTTCGGCTGCTTCTCATTGAGTGCGTCTCGAGATTGATTTGAAGGCGGAAACTGACGTGAAGCGTCAAGCGAACTGAGACGCAAACGTGTCACGCTGAGACAATTGAGCCGCTTCAGTACTGCCGGAATTTTTTAAGCCATTTGTTTTGAAGACCTTCACACCTCAATAGATCTTCATCTCTTTGGAGGTTCTCTTGCATACCTTCACTCTGCTCGTTGTGTGCGGAGTTCTGTCTGGGTGTCTTTTCTCAGCGAAACTCCGGCGGCAGGAAGCGTGAGGCGAAAGCGGTGGCCGGTCAGGACAGCTCGAATCTCGCGGATTGCGAATTGGGTTGCACTGATCTTTTAGCGCGATTTTTTCCTGATGCCGAACGCGTACGAATTGCCGCCACACTTACACCGCTTGGCAACGGCTCGAGCGGCGTCCGCGAACCCGTAATCGTGGAATTCGCAGGCGCGGAAAAAGCCATCTTTAGTGCGGCGTACCCGCTGGAGTTTGACGATCGGGTCCGGCTGGAACCCGCGGATGGCAGCAATCAATCTGACGCGAAAGTGGTAGCCGTACAGTTTCACGAAGGGCGTATCGCAGTCGCCGTCCAGTTCGCCAACGGACAGGGTGCTTGGGTGAAAAGGCCGTGAACAATCCGCTTACAACATTGAAGATTCCGACCGCCGTGAAGGGCGAGCTCGTCCGCGCGGAACAATGGGAAGAACTTCGCTCGGTATTCCCGATTTACCTCGCGCTGGCGAAACAACTTGAATTTGAGATTCCTTTCGGTCCAGATCGCCGCGCGCTTCCGATCAACGCTGACTCCGACCTTTTCAGCCAGGTGAAAACTTGGGTTGATTCCATGGACCAGCGCGTAATGGTTCATCAGCTGCGCCACCTGCTGCAGATGACCACGCTGAATGCCAGCGAAAGCGGCCTTCGCTCGTTAATTCTTCGCCACCTACGCAAGACCACCAAAAACACCATCGACCGCGACAAAATTGACTTCCTGCTCGTGCAATATTTTGCGCTGTGCGCTCCGGCCAAGATTTATCACAAGCAAATTGAATTGTCCGATGCGGCCATCGTGATGCAACCGGTTCTCGGCGAAGCCGACAGTTCCCCGCTGGCGTGGTGCGAACCGCTGGAAAAAATGATTGAGTCGTTGAAGGGATTCCGCAGCCTGCGGGAAATTCTCAAAACCAACTTCATTGAGCAGGGCCGCCGCGTAAAAGAATCCGCGGGAGGAATGTTTTACGACCCGACGGCTCTGCTGGCGTTCATCCGTTTTAACTTTTTGCTGCGCCGTACGCTTATCGAATTGATGCACGCAGACTTAATCGCTATTCGATCCGGCATCGCGCAACTCGAAACTTCCGGCATACGTTTTCTCGACTGTACGCACGGAGGATTTTCTGCAAACGAGTCCATCACCAAAATCAAGCAGGTCGCGGAAGAATGGAAACAACCGTTCCAACGGGAATATACCGAGCGCACCGTCAGTCAGGCTTTTGAGAAGCTTTTGGGACTTCGCGCAGACATCGAAAAGGCTCTCGAGAAAATCGCGCCCAAAGCTGGTGTGGAACAAGGCACGCACGGCAGCCCTTCAAAAACAACCGCTGGCGCAGGCAATCACGCTCCTTCGCAGCCACAGACTTCAACTGGCACAGCTATCCCTTCGTCGCTCGACTTCGAGTCCTGCATGGAGCAGATCTGGGAGCAGCTCATTGCGGTTCCGCCAACTCGCGGACGTTCTATGACCACCATCCGCCTGGGCGCTGCACGGATTTTGCTTTCGTCGTGGGAAGTCGGAGCGTTCGTTAGCAAAGATGATCCGTCCGCCGAGGACTTGCGCCGCGCAGTCGTCGCGCGCGCATTGGTTGCTGCTGCCACCGAGTCCACTCGCGAAACGGGCAATGCTACCACGCTCGATCGCGCGCTAAACGTTGCTCGCGTCGAAGTAACTCGATTACTGGAACGCGTTGACGTCGCAAAGCAGGCGAAGGACACCGAAGCCGCCGTAAATCTGGGCATCAGCGCGAAGCGGCTGGTGTCTGCGATCGACGAAGCAGAAAAGCTGTAAGCGCAATTACGAACGAGCTGCGAAATTTGCCGGAGCGGGAACTCTTGAAAAACGCGAACGTTTTGATCCTCACCGATGACAGCGAGTTTGCCCGCCTTCTCAGCTCCTGTTGGCGAACAGAGATTCACGCTCCGTCGATCACTGTGCTGAACAGTGCGTTGTGGAAAGTGCAGGACGCGGAAGCTCACGACCTGGTAGTGCTTGGCCCCGTTAGTGAATACCGCCATTCCAAGATTCTTGGCACGCTTGCTCCCAACGTCGCCGTGATTTTGTGTGTGCCAGCGGACTCTCGCGAAATGCAGCAACTTCGTTCCCGCTACCCGCGCTTGTTGCACGTACCGCTGCGTGAGGATTGGACGCAGACTCTGGTGCTGGTCGCCGGCGAATCACTGCGGCGTGTGCAGGCCGGCCGCCAGGTGAAACAGGCCATCTCACGCGCAGTGCAAAACGAACGCGACGCTACCCTCGGCCGCTACATGCTGGAAATGAAGCACAGCGTGAACAATGCGCTTACCTCGATCCTGGGCAACGCCGAATTGCTGCTTCTCGAGCCCGGACAGCTTTCCGCCCAGTCTCTCCATCAGATCAAGACCGTCCACAACATGACTTTGCGCATCAACGAAATAATGCAGCGATTCTCATCGCTCGCAAGCGAGATGCGAGAGTCTGAGAATGAATCTCAGCCTGAGACGGAAGAAGCCGCATCCACGCTTTCCAGCCGCAAATAATTATCGCCCTTCTCACCGTAAGCACTTGAATCTACTGCCCTTCTCAGCCGTTGAAACAAAGCCGGGTTCGAGCCCAAACATGGCCGCAGACGTGCACCTCTAGACCTCGGATAACTGTGGAGAAATTTGTGGTTCTGAAAAAAGTACTCATCGTGGACGACTCACCGGCACAGGTAAAGCTGATGCAAGGCTTCCTCGAACACGAGGGCTACCAGCCTTTTGGCCTGAATGATCCGCTGCGGGTCGAAGAGACTATCAGCAGTTTTCAGCCGAGCCTCATTCTGCTCGACGTCGTGATGCCGGATCGCAATGGCTTCCAAGTCTGCCGCGAACTGAAAGGCAGCTCCCAGTTCAGTTCCATTCCCGTAATTCTCGTTACGTCGAAAGACACTGCCAGCGACAAGTACTGGGGCGAGCAGCAAGGCGCCGACGCCTACGTCACAAAACCATTTACACGCGAGGAGCTGCTGCGGGCCGTCCGCCGCTTCGCATAGGAATTCTCCCGAGACCAATCGATGAATGACGACTTCCAACTCGCGCCGCTGCCTCCCGATGCCGACACCGCAGAAATGCTGGAGGCCATCGGACCTCTCGAAGAGCGTCCCGCCGAATCGCAGTACTGCGTTTTTCGCAGCGGCCGCGAACGCTTTTGCTTGCCGGTTTTGGATGTTGAAGAAGTGCTTGAGTGGCCGATCGTGACCAAGCTCCCGCTCGGTCCCGGCTACCTCATGGGAATTTTTAATTTGCGCGGCGGAATTATTCCGCTCATCGATATCGCCATGACCGAAGGCCGGCGTCCTGGCCTTTTGCCGAAACACGTAGTCGTTGCCTCCTTACGCAGTGACGGGACGCACGAAGACATTCGCATCGGCATCGCTTCGGACGAAGTCGTTGGCACCTACTCGGTCACTTCGGACGACATGCTGCGCCAGGCGCCCGAAAACGTACCGCACTGCATCGGCATGCTGCGCCACGACGACCGCCTCGCTCTTGTTTTGGATTTACCACGGCTGCTGGAAGTTTTTCCCGGGCCGTCGATTTGATTGTTTGTAACGAGATTTGCGGAACGATGCGGGCAGCAACGGCCGCTCCGCAGGAAGCAATTTGGAGGAAGTAATGAAATCGCGATTGAGTTCAACTATCTGGACGCTGGTCTTTGTGAACGGACTAGCGCTCTTCATCGTCATCGGCCTGGCATTCCACGCCGGTCGCGAAGCGAAGGACTATTCCCTCTTCGACTTCGGCTCCCTGCCGAGCGGCGCAAGCAGCGGCATCTTTTTCGCCGTACTGCTCTCGCTGGGCGTCGGCGGTTTTCTCGCCTGGCGGCTGGGCAGCGCCGTCATCACGCCGGTGCAGCAGCTCGCGGAATTTTCCGAGCGCATTGCCGCCGGCGATCCTCGCGCACGCGTCGAAGTGCACTCGAGCGACGAGCTCGGCTACATTTCCGAAAATCTGAATCGCGCCGTCGCCAAAGTCTCGAAAGCCAACAGCAACCAGGAAGCCAGCGACGCGCTGCAACGCAGCATCACCGAGCTGCTCGCCGTCATCAACCAGGTGGCCCGTGGCGAACTCGCGCTGCGCGGCAAGGTCACCAACGACGCGCTCGGCAACGTAACCGACTCCATCAACTACATGCTCGACAACTTCACCAAGGTTCTCGAGCGTGTCCGCAAGGCTGCCATGGAAGTCACCGCGTGCTCGAACAACATTCTCGTTGCCGCCGACGAAATGCAGGCCGGTGCCACCCAGCAGGACCAGGAAATCACCAACACCTCCAGCGCCGTCGAAGAACTTACCGTTTCCATGAAGCAAGTTTCGAACAACGCCGAGGCCAGCGCCGAAGCTGCGCGCCGCGCTCTGGACGCCGCAGAACAAGGCAACCGCGCCGTGCGCGATACTCTCGACGGCATGCAGCGCATTCGCGCTTCCGTGCAAGCCACCGCGAAAAAGATCAAGTCGCTCGGCGATCGTTCGCTGGAAATTTCGGAAATCATCAACGTCATCAATGACATCACCGAACAGACCAACCTCCTTGCGTTGAACGCAGCCATCGAAGCCGCCCGCGCAGGTGAAGCTGGCCGCGGTTTCGCAGTCGTTGCCGACGAAGTCCGCAAACTCGCAGAACACTCGCGCAGCGCTACGAAAGACATTGCGGCCCTGATCAAGGCGATTCAGGCCGAGACAAACGAAGCGGTCGTGGTCATGGAAGAAGGCACCAAGGAAGTGGAATCCGGCGCAACCTTGGCCGATCAGGCCGGACGCGCACTCGATGCAATTTCCAGCGTCGTTCGCCAGTCCGCAGAACTCGTTCAGGAAATTTCACTCGCTTCCAAACAGCAGGTGCGCGGAACCGAGGGCGTCGCGCACGCCATGCAGATTATTTCCAACATCACTCGGCAGACATCGCAAGGCACCCGCGGCACCGTGGCAACCGTTAGCCAGCTGGTAAAACTTTCCGATCAGCTCAACGAAGCGCTCTCGCAATTCCGCGCCGCCAATAAACAGGCCAATCAGGCATCCGAAGAAGCCGAGCGGCTGGTTCCGGCGGGTGTTCGCTAGTCAACGCGCAGCACACGCAAGGCGAAGCAGTTGTCATGAATTGAATCGAGAGCGATGAGCAAGCGCCAGGGCGAACCAGTGAGTCTGACTGAACACGAATTGAGTGAACTCCGCATGCTGATTGAGGAGCGTACAAGCATCCGGTTCGATGAATCGCGCGAGCGGTTCTTCTCCACGCGTGTGCGCGAGCACATGGCGCGGAAAGGCCATGCCCGCGGCATCGATCTGCTCCGCAGCGTGAAGAAGACTAATTTCGAATTTCAGGAAATGCTGGAATCGCTGCTAACACAAGAGACTTCGTTCTTCCGGTATCCGGGCGTTTTCGAAGCATTCGAAAAACGCATTCTTCCGGAACTTCACATTCGCAAATTCTGGAAGAATCCCCGCTCTCTTCGCATCTGGAGCGCCGGCTGCTCCACTGGGGAAGAGCCGTACTCGATCGCCATCACCGTCGCTGACGCTCTCAATTTCTCCGACGCGTGGAATGTCGAAATTCTCGCAACCGACATCGGTCGTCAAGCGCTCGCCATCGCCGAACGCGGCGTCTATTCCGGCCGCAGCATCGCCAGCGTCAACGAAAAACAGCTCGCAACCCACTTTCAGCCGGCGGACTCTGCGCAGCAGGTTCGTCCGCGGCTTCGCAAAATGGTTAGCTTCGTCCAGATGAACCTGAATAACGGCGTTTACGTCGGCAAAATGGACGTCATCTTCTGCATGAACGTGCTCATCTACTTCTCTGAGGAACGCCGGCGCGAGCTCGTGCAACACTTTTATTCCGCTCTCGAACCGGGCGGTTATTTGTTTCTCGGCCATTCCGAATCCATTTCCAAAATGCCGGTGAAGTTCCAAGCCATCGTTTTGAACGACTGCATTTTGTACCGAAAGCCTACGGCGGAAGAAGTTCAGAAGGCTGAACTCGTGACGGAGGGCCGCGCATGACCATGCCCGACCACGAAGCCGTCGAACTCTTCCTCCAGGAAGCCTCCGAGCACTTGCAGTACTTGCGGGAATACATTGGCGTGCTTCAGGAAATCGCGCCGCGCCGCGAAGATCTGGAGCGCCTCTACATTTCCGCTCACACCCTCGGCGGCACGTCGGCCAGTTACGGCTTTCCGCGCTTTTCAGAAATCGCGGGCAAGCTCGCACACGTTTTTCAATACGCCATGAACGCTTCTCTCGGCGAAGACCTGCACGGGCCGCTAACCGAATTCCTTTCGGATGGCATTTCCCTGCTCGAATCCGATTTGCTCGAAATCAGCGACACCGGCAAGGAACTCGTCGACGACATCTCGGCTTTCAAGGAACGGTATCGTTTCGCGTTCCAGGTTGAGCCCGCGCCGCTGAACTACCCGACTCCCGCGGAGCGTCACGCTGCATTCGATCCGGAACCCTCGGCCGTCGTCTCCGCGGCGACTGGTTCCTATTTCGACGCGCTTCCGGAAGATGACGAAGTCCCCGCGGAAATTCTGGAATTCTTTCAGCCGGAAGCGGAAGAGCATCTACAAATCGTCAGCGACTGTTTGCTTTCGCTCGAAGCCAACCACAGCCCGGAAGAAATCAACAAGCTTTTCCGTGCCATCCACACCGTTAAAGGCTCCGCGGCGCAAGTCGGCCTCAAGCGTCTGGGAGCCATCGCCCATCGCGTCGAAGATCTCATCGGCCGCCTTCGCGATGGCGAAATCGATCCGACGCCCAGTATCATCGATCTCTGCCTTGAGTCAGTCGATGTCCTGAAGAAGACCCTACACAAACAATGGGCTGACGAATCGGAAATGCGCACGGGCGTCGATTCCCTGCTCAACAAAATCGCCGAAGTCGCACCGATGGAAGCCGACGAATCAGCAATAGCCGAGCCCATTGCGAATCCGGACGCCATCGCATCCGGAAGCGCGGCGGTTGCGAACAACGCTCCGAAATCCGGAAAAATTGCCGGTGCTGCCGCGGTTAAGTCCGTGCGCATCGCGCTTTCCCGTCTCGACCGCATGATGAACACGGTCGGCGAGCTGGTCATCAACCGTACTCGCATGCTGGGGCGCGTCACAGAACTCGAGCGGCTCCGCGACACGCTCGGATTCTCCAAAGAACGTCTCCAAGGCAAAGTCGCCGAGTTCCAGGAAAAGTACGAATTCAATCGCATCAATTCCGCGCGCGGTCCGCTCACGCCCTCGACCACTCCGACGCCGCAAATGTTGACCAGCGCTGCAGCGGGCGACACTTCGTTCTGGTCCGAATTCAGCGAACTCGAAATGGACCGCTACGACGACGTCAACATTCTTTCCCGTTCCATGACGGAAATTTCTGCCGACGTCAACGAAGTCCTCTCGCAGATGGGCGGATTCATAGGCCGAGTCGAAGGCGACATCGACGAGTTCACAAAACTTGCTCACCACCTACAGGACGAAATCACCGCCGCGCGCATGGTTCCCATCGGCACGCTTTATTCGCGCTTATCACGCGCGGTGCGTGACGCGGCGCAATCGACCGGAAAACAGGTCGAACTCGATCTCTCCGGAAGTGAAACTGAACTTGACAACAACATCATTCAGCAAATTTCCGATCCGCTCGTTCACCTGGTTCGCAACTCTGTGGCCCACGGCATCGAAATGCCCGAGGTTCGCAGGGAAAACGGGAAAGCGGAACTCGGTCGTGTCACCCTTCGCGCCTATCACCGCGGCAATCACATCTACATTGAAGTCGAAGACGACGGTCGCGGCATCGATTACGAGCGCGTCAAGCAAAGCGCAGTGGAACGCGGTCTCGTCTCCCATGAAACCGCCAGCCGGCTGACCGAGCGCGAACTTCGTGACATGCTGTTTCACCCCGGCTTTTCTACTGCCGCCATCAAGACAGAACTCGCCGGCCGTGGCGTGGGTCTCGACGTCGTCCGCGCCAATCTGAATACCCTCAACGGCGAAATTGAAATTCAAAGCACCCCGGGCGCAGGAACCAAATTCATTCTGAAAGTTCCTCTCACGCTCATCATCTCTCCGGCGCTTTTCGTTCGCTGCGGACAATCGCATTTCGCAATTCCGCTTGCAGTCGTCGAAGAAATTCGCCGCATACGTCCAGACGAAATTGAAGACATCGGTGGCAAGCTCCTGACAAAAGTTCGCGACGTGGTGACGGAAGTGGTCCGCCTCGATTCGTATCTCGGCCTCCCGCCGCTCGAACCGATCAATGGTTACTTCCGGATGGTCGTGGCCAACGCCGACAATCGTCAGGTTGGCCTGGTCGTCGAAGAAGTACTCGGCAAGGACGAAATCGTAATCAAAAGCCTCGGCGAATACCTCCGCCGCGTCAAACTTTTCCCCGGTACTACTATCGCTCCCGATGGCAGCTTGATCATGCTGCTCGATCTCAATCGCATGATTGCCACCGAACCGAGCGAACGCAAATCGATCCAGGCCTCCTCGAGCGCAGCGCGCATCTTTGCGCCCGGCTCCGCCGCGATCGCCAAAGGCAGTATTCCGAGCGACGCCATCGATCGCGTGCACCATGAACGCGTCATCGTCGTCGCCGACGACTCGATCAGCGTCCGCAAATTTGTCGGTCGCATGCTTGAGAAAAACGGTTACCGCGTGATTCTTGCTTCCGACGGTCTCGAAGCCGCGGAACTCATCACCCAGCACGGCTGCCACCTCGTCATCACCGACCTCGAAATGCCGCGCATGACCGGCTACGAATTAATGGCGCAACTGCGTCAGAGCCCTTCTACGCGCCGCATTCCGGTTATGGTCGTCACTTCACGCGCTGGAGCAAAACATCGCGACCGAGCCATGAAGGAAGGCGCCGTTGCATTCCTTACCAAACCGGTGCAGGAAGATCAGCTCACCGAAGCCGTGGAACAACTCATCGGAACGGAGGCGCCGCAGCCAGTCGCGTAACCGTCCATGGTGAATACCGCTTCCAACAAAGTCGCGTGTGCTGATCGTGGACGATTCCACGTTCATGCGCAAAGTTCTCGAGACCATTTTCAACGCTGATCCTCAACTGCAAGTTGCCGGACACGCCAAAGACGGCCGTGAAGCCATCGCGCTCGCCGAATCTCTGAAACCCGATGTCATCACCATGGACATCAACATGCCTCACATGGACGGCCTGCAAGCGACCGCCCACATCATGACCACCAACCCGCGGCCGATCGTCGTCGTCAGTTCAGAATCGCGCGACGGCGCGGCCAGCACTTTAAAAGCGCTCGAACTCGGCGCCATCGAATTCATCGCAAAACCATCTGGTGCAATCGATCTGGACATGCAGAGCATTCGCGAAGATCTTCTGCGCAAAGTCAAAATGGCCGCAAAAGTACGTGTTGTCCGAACAGCTTCGCGCCTGGCCGCAGCCTTGCAAGCTCCATCTCCGGCCCCCACTGCGGCCGCGCATCGCCTTGCTCCCGTTGTCGAGCGCCCGTCGTCGAATCCCGACCAACGCTTTCCCGTAGTCGTTCTTGCGGCATCCACCGGTGGCCCCGCAACCGTGATGCGCCTGGCGCCCGGCTTCACCAAGGAATTTCCCGCTGCCGTCATTCTGGTGCAGCACATGCCCGCCGCGTTCACCACGCAATTTGCGGCGCAGCTTGCCGAGTTCACCGAAATCCGCGTGAAGGAAGCCGACAATGGCGACACGTTGCAGCCGGGCACGCTTTATATCTGCCCTGGCGCTCAACACCTTCGAGTCAGCCCATTGGGCCGCATTCAGCTGGACGCCACCAGCGGCCGCATCGACGGCTATCTTCCGAATATCGACGTCACCATGGAAACTGTCGCGGCGTTTGGCGGATCGCAATCCATCGGAGTCGTTCTGACGGGCATGGGCGCGGACGGCGCGAAGGGTGCGAAAGCGATCAAGAAGGCCGGCGGCCACGTCATCGCGCAAGACGAAGCCACTTCCGTGATTTTCGGAATGCCGGCTGAAGCCATCAAAGCGCAAGCGGTCGATCAGATTCTCGGGCTTGACGACATCTACGCGGCAATCGAAAAGCGCGTCATCGCACTCACTCGGGCCACTCCGGTCGGAGCACGCTGATGAATTTTCCAGCGAGCGATAAATCCAGCCAGCCTCGCACCGAACAGATAATTCTGTTCCGAGTTAGCGGCCAGCAATTCGCCATTTCTTCCGCTTCCGTGCAGGAAGTCCGTAGCGTGGACAACATCGCCGGCATGGCTCGCGAGCTTCCCGATAGCCATTTGAAAAAAGTTCGCCACAGTATTCGCCGCGCTGATCGCACGCTGTACATCGTCAACGCCGCGATTCATTTCGGTCTGCAGCCGCAGCCAGCTTCGCTCGTATTTTTTCTTCGCCGCACGCGTACCGCATTGCTCATCGACGGGATCGAAAAGATGACCACCATGTCGCGCCTGCAGGCGTTGTCGCTGGCGTTTCAGGGCGAAGAGCGTGCCTGGTATCGTGGCCTCACCACCCTCGATCAAACTGTAATTCCCGTTGTTCAGCCCGAAGGATTTTTGTCGCTCGAAGAACTCACCTTGCTCGAAACCGCGCAATTTTCCGCCGACGCTCAGGCTTTCACCACCGACACTTTGGGAGCGCACGCATCATGAGCGCGCGTTGCCGAAGTGCTCGTCGAATCGTTTGTTCTCCTGCGCCTTGGCGAGCGCCGCTTCTCTTTGCACGCGTCGCAGGTTGCTGAACTTGTTGCTCCGAGCCGGATTTTTCGCTTTCCGCATAAATCTCCTGCACTCGAAGGCGTGATCCTCCGACGCGGCCGCATGATCGCAGTTTGCGACATCGCTGAACGTCTGACCGGCAAAAAACTGGATACGCGCCGCTTCTACTTGCTCGCTACCCGCAAATACGGCGGCCAACTCGACTGGATCGCCGTCCCCGTCAGCGGTGAATGCGAACTCATCAACGTTGAAATGATGGCGGCCGGTGCAAACGACGCCGCACACGTCGAAGGCTTCCTATCACATGGAGGCGAAGTCATCGAAGTTCTGCGCCTCTCGGCCCTCACTCCCGGCCCCGCCGAACCGCTTTCGCAAGTCGCGCCGCATACTCTCGCGGAGGCACGGTCATGATGGTTACCGGCCGCCCCGCCAAGATTCTGTTGATCGACACCAACGTCTATTTCTCGAAGCGTCTCGGCGACGCTTTGAAACGCGAAGGCTTCGAGGTAACCGCCAGCACCCAGCCTTCATTCGCGCTCACCACGCTCGAGTACGACTTGCCTGCCGCGATCGTCTGCTCCACCAACATGCGGGAAATGGGCGCGCTCGAAATCGCCCGCCTCGTCCGTGCGGACAGCAAGAATTCCGCTTTGCCAATCATCGCTCTCGGCGACGGCAGCCAACGCGCTCTTATGGAAGCTTTCCAGGCCGGCTGCGACGACTACATTGATCGCCAACGTCCTCCCGCCGTCATCGCCACGCACGTGAAAAATATTATCGTCAGCAAGGCCGAAGGCTTTCAGCCTACGCAAATGCTCGCGCAAGCCGACACCAGCCTCAGCGGCAGCCTCACGCACCACGATCTCCCCGGCGTTATGCAGATGCTTGGACACGCGCACCAAACCGGCGCGCTCCACATCAATTCCGGCAATACCGACGCTCTGCTCTTCTTCGACGCCGGCGAAATCACTCACGCCGAGTGCGGCACCCTCTTCGGCGACGAAGCGGTCATCCACATTCTCAAGAGTTGCGTCCAGAATAATTCTGGTGTTTACAAATTCGTGTACGGTTCAGCTTCGCAGCAGCGCACCGTACTTCGCTCTGCCACCGATCTCATGCTCGACGCCATGCGCGAATTCGACGAGTCATCTCAGAACGGCAACGGCGAAGTTTCCTCCGATGCTAATCCAGGCACTCCCTCCGGTTCGCAGCAGGATTTTTCTGACCCGCTCGCAAATCTCGGCAATCATGACAACGATCAGCAACGCGATGTCACCGCGCCGCCAGCGTCAACCGATCTCAACGAGCAACAACACTCCGACAATTCGCAGCCTGCCGAAAATCAGGAATTTTCTCACTTAAAGGAAACGCTATGAGCGAAACCATGCCGTTCCCACCCGTCACCACGGACTCCGAAGCGCCCGCAAAGCGCACTCCCACCGTCTATTTCATTGACGATAGCGCCACCATGCGCGAAGTCATCAAAATCGCTTTCCGCCGCGAAAACATCACCGTCATTACCGCCGGCGACGCCGCATCCGCAATTTCGCAGTTCGAACAGACTCCGCCCGACGCCGTCATCACCGACGTCATCATGCCCGATCAGGACGGCTATTCCGTCTGCAGCCAGATCAAGCAGCATCCGCAATTCAGCGCGACTCCCGTCATCTTGATGTCAGGTGTGGTGAACAAGAATGTCGCCGACAAAGCTGTCTCCGTCGGCGCTGACGAACTCATCCGCAAGCCGTTCCAGCCGCAGGAACTCATCGCACGTGTAAAAAGTTTTCTTGAGCCTAAATCCGAGCAGCCTGCAACTCCGTCCACGCCAACTCCGCGCGCAACTTCGTCTGCATCGCTCAACAGTCTTTTTGCGCCGCAACCCGTGCAACCGCCGGTTTCACCGTCGCTCGTTCCCGTCGCACATGCTGAAACGCGTGCTGAATCGGCCTGGCCCCGTGCGCTCAGCGACGCGTTCACTCCGCAACCGCATTCGCTTTCGCAGGTTTCACCAGCGTCACATTCGCAACCGTACAACTCCGCACCGGCGAACTCGCCCGCTCACAATTTCAACCTCGCCACGCCCAACCGACCGCAAGCCAGCGCCACCGACATCCAAAAATTGAAAACGGAAATCTCGCGCCTCGAACTACTCATCAAAAAACTGCAAACAGAACTGCAGATCGAGCGCCAGTACAATCAAGCCCTCGAGACTGCACGTAAAATCTTTGACCGCGCTCGACTAGAACTACAGCGGAAACAAATTCGCCGGAGATCTCAGTGGCCTCTCAAGGCCTGCGCCACCGCAGCGCTCGCTGCCACATCATTCCGGCTGTGGTCGGTGATGTCGTCGAAAGCCTGCTGCGCTACGCCGGGACTTACCTTGTCGTTGTACTCCCCCGTGATGTCCGCCCCTAACTTCTGCAGCAGTTTCGTGACTTCGCCATCCAGGTCCGCACCGCTTATCTGGAATTTCTTTCCGATGTGGCCCGCCGCAATCTGCGTCGCAATTTTGTCCGCGCTGCGATAGTAATACTCCGAAATTTGTCGGTGCCCCTCTTCGTGCTCGACCACATGTTGCGTCGCTCCGGTCGGCACCCAGATATTGATCTTCAGTTGCAGCGTCACTCTCACTCCCGTCACGGTAACAGTCGCATGCGCCGCATCTACGCGCTCACTTTCCCCCAGCACGCTCGCATTCGAGATGAAATTCGAATCCGTCACCGCCGCTTCCATCGCGGATAGTGGCGGCATATTCATCGGAGGCAACAACGGATCGAACGTGTGCGTCTCGACGGTAGTCGGCAGCTTTTCGATCACAGGCGTTGCTCCCATCGCAGCCGATTTCGGCATGGACACGCGCCACCACACCAATGCCGCTAGCAAAAGCAATCCCAACAACACGTAACGCACTCTCGAGTTGTTCAACGCACGCTCTCTCCTGTGTTCCTATCCTCCTCAAACAAATCCCAAAACAATTTCACCGTACCCGGACCGTTTCCCGCATAGTGATTGTTCGCGTACGCGTACACTTTCAAATTTCGCCTCACCAAATCCTTGAAAATCTTTACCCACTCCAGCATATCTTCACGCCGGTCCACGATGGTTTTGTCCCACGTAGTCGTCATTTCTTCAATCCCTTTGCGGTCTCCCAGCCACCTTACATATGCAAAATCCGTCGTCACCAGATCCATCCCCAAATCTTTCATCTCCCATGGCCGAGGCACCCACGATTGATCGATTAGCGCCAGCGCCACCCGGTTTTCGCGCAACACGTCGATAAACCTCTCATCCAACCAGCCTTTGTTCCGAATCTCCACGGCAAATCTGTGCCCAGCGGGCAGGTTCTTCAGAAACGGTTCCAGCCTGCGCAAAAACTCTCTTCCGTCTCTAAAAATATTCCGGTTAAAGAACCCAAATTGCAGCAGCATCGGTCCCAGTTTTTCGTCCAGTACTTCCATCGAGTTTACAAATTGCGAAAACTCTTCATCGCAATCCACCAGCACTTTGTCGTGCGTAATCACCCGCGGAACCTTCGCTGCGAACACAAAATCCCGCGGCGTTTTTTCGTACCATCCCCGCACCGTCGTCGCTGCCGGTGTCGCATAAAACGTCGAATCAATCTCTACCGTCGGAAACACTCGCGAGTAGTGCCTTATATAGTCTCCCGGCTTCGCTCCCTTTGGATACAGATCCCCCGCTTCTCCCGCCCGCGCGAACGCTGCGGTTCCCACCATCACTCCATTCTTGCTTCCTAAGCGTTTCAGCGGCTCTTGTTCGGGCGAAAAATCCTTCATCCCGCCATCGCGTCGATCCTCCCCGGGTTCGACCATGCCCAGTGGACCAAATAGCGATTCGCTTTCATCCCGCGCCCTTTTCTTTGCGCTCATCTCTGCTCCACGATCCTCATTCCCCCGATTCCTTCCTTCCATTTAGCCTTCCGAAAATATTCTCTCCGTATTTTTCTCATCCGGTTGTAGTATTTTCCGGACCGTTCAACATTCTTCGTTCTCAGGGACCTGGAGAAGGCGGACCATCGCTCCATGACCAGAAATATTCCTCGCAGTTTTCTCGCGGTCCTCGCAGGCATTGTTTTTGGCGTGGGGATCACGCTGGCGACTGACTTTGTGCTGCATCGCTCCGGTATTTTTCCGCCGATCGGCCAGTCCATGTCGAACAGCCTTTTTCTACTCGCTACAGCTTATCGCACGATCTACGGCATTCTCGCCGCTTGGTTGATCGCTTGGCTCGCTCCCAACCGACCGATGTTCCACGTCATGATTGCTGGCGTGCTGGGCTTGCTCGTCGCCCTTCTCGGCACCATCGTCACCTGGAACAATGGCCGCGCATTCGGGCCGCACTGGTACCCTATCGCACTCGTCGTGCTCGCCCTCCCGCAATCCTGGTTCGGCGCTAAACTTCACGAGTGGCTGACTGCTTCGCATACGCTGGCGCAATCCTGATCCCATTCGCCCATTTTTTGAGCGCGACAACGATCGCACAGAGCGCCGGTCTTGAAAAAATCCTCTCCGATACCGTCTTCGCCAAGGAGCCTTTATGAAAATTACATCCGCAAAGACCATCTCCGGATATGTCGCCAAAACTCCCGAACCCGCTCGCACCACTCTGAAGAAAATCCTCGCCGTCATCCGCTCCAACGTTCCCTCTCGGACGGTCGAAACTATCAGCTACGGAATTCCCATGTTCAAACTAAACGGCATGCTAGTCGGCTGTGCCGCGTTCACCGAACATTGCAGCCTTTTCCCCTGCAATGCCGGACTTATCAAGAAATTTGCCGCCGAGTTGAAACCCTACGCCACCGCAAAAGGCACTATTCGTTTTCCGAAGGACAAACCTCTTCCCACCGCGCTCATCAAAAAATTGGTCAAAACTCGCGTCACCGAGAACAAGAACAAATTGAACGTAAAACGGAAAAAATCGCGATAATCTCCCGCTTCGCCGCGAATCCATCAGTCTCGTGGAATGCTGAATTATTCTCTCAAATCCCCAATTCAACAGGATTACGCCAAGCGGAGCTTCGTCCGGTAGTGCAACTGCCAAGAAGGTGGAATTACTTACGAATGGTCCGTCATCCGCCCGCGTCACCCGTTGGATGAGCAATAAGTCTGCTGCAGGAAGAAAATTCAGGAGATCTCGGCCAATGGATCGGACGACGGAATCTCCGAGTTCCATTTTGCCAAACGGTTCAAAGTGATAGCCTTTCTCGTCGCTTCTCACACGCACCAGTCTCTTCCATTAAAAATGCAATCGTCTGAAAAGCTCGGGTGATAATCTACGCCTATCAGTAACATGGGAAAAGCGGATTTTGGATTGAAGAGACTAAGGAGAGTTTTGAAGTCGCGTTGCGGAACCTACGAAACTGGCTTGAGTTGGCAAATGATCTCGGCTAGCCAGGTTTCTAGTAGAGACCGCTGGTCGGACTTCATCTCTGTAAATGCAAGGCCCATCCCGAATCTCGGGTCGCAGTAAACCACCTTTGCCTGTGTCTCGAAGACGCCCTGATCCCTGAGAATCCGCAACCCGACTAGCGTCCCCTCAGGGAACGGATTCAACGCGTCGACATAGCAGCCCCCAAGGCCAAGTTCCGAAGTGCGTGCTGAGAGTCGCGCCCCGGAGTGTAGCTCGATCACCTCCGCAGAAGCGACAAGCGGGCAGCGTCGTACGGAACGTTGCCTCCCTGGTTGCAAGGGTTTGTTTCTTTGGATCATCGAGCGTCACTTACACACGGCAAAGTCGCCTCGTAAAGGAGTGAGCCAGCGTTGAAAGCGTCACTGGCTGGGATTATTGCAAATCGTTAGCAGACATGTAATTCACTTCAAAGTGAAAGATATCCACGACGATGTTTGTCTTACGGTTCAACAGAACGACGTGTCCACCTATCAGGATGTTGACGCAGTCAGCTGGAGGAGGAGGCAGACGGCGTTCTAATTCCTGGGGACACGGCTGGATACGTTTCTGGAGCCCAGGGGGAAGCGAGCCCCGGCGCACGAGTTGCTTTTCCAATCCTGGGGAAAGCCGATCTTTTTTCGCGAGCCCTGGCGGGAGATGCTTTGCATTCTCGTAATACCAGCCTTGGGCAGCGTCTTGATCGCGGTGCTTGTAATAATGTCCGGCCCGGTCGTCCTCGCCGTCATTGTCGTGCTTGTTGTGGCCTTTCCCGTGTCCATTGCCGTTTCCTTGTGCGCGTGAGGTCGCGGGATTTACGCTCAGCAGAAACGCACCCATCGCAACGGCAACGGTCCAATTCTTGAATTTCATTGGCTCCTCCAGTCGAGGGCTGTTTCTTTGAGCGTAACTAGGAATAGTGACCATTGCCATGCATCATCCACACTCGGTGGCGCATTACAAACTTGGCCGATGGTACAGGTTGATTATGGAAGCATCGCGAGTCTTTTGGCTCGGCACCGTCTCCAGAAACAAGCACTTGGACGATTGACGCGGTGGCCTCAACGGGTCGACGCAACACTTGCTCGAAGTCTATTGGTGGGCATCCAGCAGCGAAATACCGTGGGCGAGCGCTCCTCCCGAGGGCTATCAACAAAAGTCTGATCGCGTCGAGATGGGCCGAGATTGTTATGCAATCATGTGCCCCTCGATGCAAAAAAAGGCGGGACGGCCCCGGCTACCCGGAGCGTCCCGCCAGTACATCAATTCGAATCGGCGCTCGAATCAGGCTTTGG
Organism: uncultured Acidobacteriota bacterium; assembly: GCA_963781385.1. Classification (GTDB taxonomy): domain Bacteria; phylum Acidobacteriota; class Terriglobia; order Acidiferrales; family UBA7541; genus Acidiferrum. The sequence goes on from CAWAFN010000003.1 coordinate 1,841,706, forward strand.
CCGCTGATGCTGCCTGACCGCGCATCTGTTGCATGAATTGCCGCATCGCGGCAATATGACCCGGGTTGCGGTGTTCGGACCACACCTCATAGCGCTTCGCCGCCTCTTCGAGGTGCACAAGGATCTGCTTGTTGACAAAACGCTCGCGGAACGTCGGAACGACGGGTTTAAGTGCCTCCCACACTCCGAAGAACTCGCCACTGGTCTCAAAGAAGAGATCCTCGTGTAGTAGTCCGTAGTTGAGCAACGCGCAGGCTTGCTCCCAGTAGCCGATCACCATTCCGACATACGCTCCGGTTTCGCTTCCCATCGGCGCGATCCGCATAGCATCGTCGATATTATTCACGATGTAGTTTTTGCCGAACCAGTCACGTGCCTGGCGTAATTTGGCTTCCCTCCGCTGATCGTAGACTTGTAGGTGAAGTTGCGCTTGTTCATGCGTCGGTTTTGATCCCATGATTCTTGCTCCTTTTCCTTGGATTGATTTTCCTGAACTGTGGTGCCCGCAGTTTCCAGTCTCGGTTTCGCCCCGCCTTCGCACGACGCTGGACCTTCGCGACTTTCGCGGGGCCGAACCCTCCACATCTTATCGTCGTTTAACGGAGATCAGCATCGACAATTTGGTTGCCCTGAACAATCCGATTTTTCGGAGGTTACCAAAGCGCACGTTGCCCGGACTCCGGTTTGCCCCTCCTCGATAATGATGATTTGTCTTCGTTCTTAGGAAACGCGAAACAGCGGAACTGTGAAAAACCAATGGCTGGTAAACGCGCTCACAGGAGAAGTGAATACTGGATTGCGGTCCGCTTAAATACGTTTTCACGGGAGCTTGCGCGTAAAAGGCGATTATCTTCTTACCGAGCAGAATGCATCGTTTTACACTAGAAAAAAGGTGTAAGTGGAGTTATTTTAACGACTTCCGGGCAAACATTCCGCAACTCAGCTTCGTTTTCACCATTCAATTTTGAAAAGTGTGCAGCAAGCGGCTGGCAGCCAGCGGGAATAGCCGTAGCGCCGATGCCGAGGCCCGTGCATCCAATGGAATCGTGACGAATATGATGAGGATGGTGCGCATGACGCTAGATGGAATCGTCGGAATGACTCTGCTTGGGTTCCTGGCGTCAGGAGTGGCGGCGCAGGTGTCACCGCAGAGTCCGCCATCGCTTGCGGATGGGGCGGAACAAAGTTCACGGTCCTCGCAAGCGCAGTCGCAGGTGGAGTTGAACCATATTTCCCTCTTGGGCGGAACGTCGATTGATGTCGCCTCGGACTGGATCGAGCGCGAGCAGATGCCGCTCCCGCCTTCGCCGCGACTAGCGCCGTTCGCGCCGCACGTGACGTTCCTGGAATTTTCGGCGCTGGAAAATCCGAGAATGCATTCGGTGTTGCGGATCGCAACGACAACCAATTCATTCCTCGGAGGTGATGAGGTTGCTCTGGATACGCAGATGCACAGCGCCGGGGGTTCGGGGAATAGTCTCGCGGATTATCTATTCTACTTTTTCTTTTCGCCCGCGAGGGACTGCCTGGACGGGGGTTCGGAAGCCTTCATAAAGGCGAAGAGCCAGGCGGGAACTCCGGACCAGGCGGTTTCCCTGGACCTGAATATTCCGACGTATTGCAAACACGCACCCACGTTGGCGGATTTTTATTCAAGAGAGTTGAGCCCGGGCATCACGTTTCAATTTACGAACGGGGTGGAGCGCGCGAGCGGGATTTATCCGGAGTTTTATCTGGCGCCGATGGAAAAAGTGGAGGCGAACGGGCTGACGTTTTACGTGTTTGAGGCGCAGGGACGTAGGGAGCTCGATCTGGCGACGGTGGACCACTTCGACTTGCCCGATGAATTGCAGGGCGCACAGGCGGATTTCTTCTTAGCGATAGGTTCGCCGAGTCCGTTTCCGTTTGTTCTGGACCGGCAGAGGAAAAATGTTCCGCTTATCGAATTGGCATACGGCGGAATTGGGCTGGGCCCTGATAAACGTGACATTTTCATGAGGCTGCTGCGCCAAGTCCGCTCACGTTAAGGCCAGACTCGCGGGGACTTCCAGTAATTAATTTCAACGGCTCGCGGCGCCCCGGCAGAAGCCTGGTTGATCGCTCACGAAATACTCTGAAAAATTTTGAACATGCCAAGTAGAATCGAATTACTTCTGAGTATTCCATCACTCTCAACAATTAGAGCAAGCTCCGAGTGGAATCCGACAATGCCTGATTAACGCGCATCAATTGGAGAAGTGCGGGAGCTAGTCCACAATGAACAGGTTTGCGCCTTCCGGTGCCGACGAGCGGTGAGGCGGGTCGCCATCACCAACATAGTAGGACTGCCCTGGCCTAAGGCAGAGCCGAGACCCATCTCCCAATTCAATGTCGAGGAACCCGCTCAGGCAAAGGATGACATGTCCTTTGGAACACCAGTGATCGGCAACATATCCCGGGGTGTACTCGACCATACGGACGCGGATATCGTCAAATGTGCGAGTCCTCCAGAGTGCTCGTCCTTGGTCGCCAGGGTGCTCGGATGGAATCACTTGAGTCCAGTCCGTGATGGACATTGGTAGCGGCAGCATTTTCATGAACCTAGTATATCGATTCGTTGCGGCAGGACAGGGACCGCCACGTCTTCGCATCGCGGATCGGTGATCGCTTGACCAGTAACTTCGTACTCGGAAAAAAATTCTCATGCCTGATTAACCGATACCGGAGAAGTGAAATCGCACGAAATCCACTTTTCCGGTGGAATCACTTCCGAGTTGCAGGCCATTTAGGCATTGCGCTCCCGTGAATTCGTTTCCATTCAGAGACCGGTCATCTTCTCGAAGAGTTCCGGGGTGTAATCGTGGCGTGCTTGTTCAGTCATGCGCGTTAACGTGAGTTCCATTGTGCAAGTTGAAGTTGCACAAAAAATCCCGCGGCAAGTCATGCTGGGAAAGTTTACCGCCGACGCTTTGTGTCGACGCGCTTAGCGGCCACATTGCTCGTCGATGGGGCGCCTTGCTTCGCCATCTGCGCCTGCCCCGCCTTAGTCATCAGGCGCGATTGTTCGTACATCTCGATCCACTTCTCGCTCGAAATCGCCGAGATCAGCTTACCAATCGCTTCGAGCGGCAAATTGTCCGGCGACTCGAAATGAACGCAACACTTTCCCATGTCGAGCTTCTTACCCGCCGCCTTGAACGCCGCCTTCAACTGCTCGAGCTGACTCGCGCTCCAAAACGCGCCCATCAGGTACAGCGAGCAGTAGTTCTTCTGCGACGAGAGCGCGACGTAGCAGATCGGCTGCTTGTTGTAAGTGTCTGGATATCGAGACAGGGGGATCGTCCAGCCGATGGTGCCCCAGACGAGGCACTCTTCGTAGCCACGCGGAATGTGCTTGTTCACAAGTGCGCGCACCGTCGCGATCGTCTTCGCACGATCGGCGGGGAGTGAGGCGAGGTATTGCGCTGGCGTCTTGACGTTCGATGGTGGTTTCATGGATTCGTGGTCTTCCGGAACGAAGTGTTACCGAACGTTTGACAACCAGCCAGCGGCAGGGGCTGTGAGTATCGCGTAAGTTCTAGTCGTGCGCAAGCACGGCGTCTTTCGCCCATTCTTAAATTCATCACCAGAAGAGGGGCCTTGGGTGCTTGTGGAAATCGCGCAGCGATTTCCAAGGCGCGGTGGGCGCGTTCTCGGCGTCCATGGCGCCGGCTCCGCCTCGAAGGTAGCTAGGTCCCGATTAACGCCGGACATCAGGCATGTAGAATCGGAATCCTCGGAGCGACTACTTCCGAGTTGCCCGTCAATTCTTCTGAAGTTCACTACGATCAAGGTCGTCAATGCGGAAGATATTAGTGTGCACGGCGCTAATCGCGCACACGACAAGTCGTGCGATCAGCTGTTGATGAGAACGGAGACCTCGAACATGAAACCTAATGAACCCAGCCGGACAGCCCTGATGATCGCCCGACAACGAGCTGCCCATCAGGTGCTCGATCATGGCTCAATCCTCTATGACCCATTTGCCATGAAGATTCTGCGTGAAGACGAAAAGGAAGTGCTTCAATTTGCGAACGGACACCCCTTGGCCAGCATCGGATGTCTGATCACCACCGCGCGAAGCCGGATTGCGGAAGATGCTTTGTCAAGAGCCGTCGAAAGAGGGACTCGGCAGATCGTCATCCTTGGCGCCGGACTCGACACTTTCGCTCTTCGGAATCCCCATGGCGCACGACAGATCCGTATCTATGAGGTGGACCACCCCGCGACGCAGGCATGGAAACGCCAGCGCTTGACTGAAGCTCAAATCGCACTTCCGCCATGGCTTATTCTCGTGCCAGTCGATTTCGAGCGAGACGATGTGGGAGAGAAGCTCGTCGCCGCAGGCTTTCAACAGAACTCGCCCGCGTTTTTCACTTGGCTCGGGGTTGTGCCATATCTGACACAGGACGCTATCGGCCGCACTCTGGACTACATGTCGTCAATCCAAAACTCGGAGGTGGTGTTCGACTACATGGAAGCTCCCGAGGCATTCTCCGAAGAGCTAAGGCAATTAGAAACGGAGCGGACCGAACAGCTTAAGAAAATCGATGAACGTTCGGTCAGCCGTTTCGAGCCGGCTGGCATTGCAGCGATTCTTCGCTCGCACGGATTTTGTGCCATCGAAGACATCAATTTCCAGGAGATCGCATCCAGGTTCGGCCGCGCCGTTCAAGGATTCGCGCCCGGACACCTTGGTGTTCATGTTGTCCACGCTAAGCACTAATTGAACTCGGTGCGGCCGGTCATCGAAACCTGGCGGAAGCCTCTACAGAAGTGGAAATCAGCCCAAAAAAATCACTTGTGCTTACCGGGAGTTGACTCCTGCGCGTTGCCTGCCCCGCCCGTCAGGTTCTTAAATAAACAAGAAAAGCTAGGATAGATTAGCCCGGACAAATCGTGGACCTTGTCCCCGGCGAGAAGGCTAGACCAAGAGGATAAATGCAGAGTGACTCAACGCGTGCGTGGTCTCCCAACTCCGCAAAGTTCGCCTTTTCCCTCGCAACGGCGAGCATAAGAATTGCATGGCTTCTTTTAGCAACTTGGCTTGTGTTGATGGTAGTAGTCTTCGCGGGCGTTTTCAGTGGCAAGTTGCCGACTCAAACGCGCATGTCAACCATGACCATTCACATGTTCTTAGGATGCGTGGCTCTTTTTGCTTTTTGCGGCAGCCTGAAGTCGCGCTGCGAGAACTTGCCCGGGAATCCGGGGATGCCATCGCCCAATAGTATCGCAACGAGGCCCCGGATCCATTCGGAAGAACGAAGAGTCCGAGACTCGTCAAGTGCTGGCCAGTCGACCGATTTAATGTTCGGGGCAGTCGTCAGTGCCTGGTAAACGCACGCATCGGAGCGCACAGTTTCACGAAAAACTACTGCAGATTCGCGTACCTCGGCCTGGACGCGCAGTTTACTCGGTATGTGGGGTCTTCCAGCTAAAGTCGTAACGGAAGCCGATGGCCGCGGCGTCGGAGACATTCTTTCCCCGCGCATCCACGGAGTCGCCGAGCCTCGTTTCGACGAACGCGTAGCCAGACTTCGAGAAGTGCCATTCGGCACCGAGGATGGCGTACCTGGTTTTAAAGTTGGAGTCGATAAGGGGACTGAGATCGCGAGGTATATAGTCATCGAATCCGAAGATGGCTGCGAACTTCCCGAACTTCAGTCTGGAATAGAGCTCGATTCCACTGGCGGAGAATCCCATGGCTATAGGTTCCGGGCCCCCTGCCGGGTCGGGAACGAACGCTATGTCGCCACTGTTTTGTCGCACCCAGACGGCGCCCCATTCTAAGTTGCGCCATTCGCCTTTCGCGCCAACGGTCCAGTAATCCGTGCCACTACCGTTGAATATCACCTGCGTAAACTGCGGGTTGAAGTAGGTCTTGTTGTAGGCTCCGCCAATCGTCAACCCTGGAAGCACCGTCGCCTGCAACGAAAAGCCGAAGCCGTTGAAGGCCTGCGAGGTGGCGCCCGTGCGTAGCTGTCCCTGCGCGCCAAAGTCGAAGATCTTGGCGAATTTCAGGTGGTACAGAATGATTTGGTCAGCGCGTCCAGTACCGGATTGACCGCCATCCGTCCCGGCCACATAGGTTGCGGTGGACTGGCCACCGAAGACATTGAAGCGATCCGTCGTGTAATCCGTTATGTCGTAATGTGTAGAGTTCTGTTTACCGAAAGCGATGCGTCCGAACGCTCCGAAGTCCACGCCGATGAAACCAAGGCGTGCGCCGAAAACGGGTTGCGTCGCCTGATTGATCACGCCGAACCCTGACGTCGTGGTGGCGCCGGCGTTGAACGTGGTCTCGCTTTGAACCAGATTCACTCCCCACTCCGCCGTGCCAAACACCTTGATGGGCCCGAAGGTGCTGAAATTGATACCCAAACGGCTGGCATCGTCCTGCACCTCTGCCCCGGTGTCCGAAATGCTGACAATGTTACGGATGCTTCCGTAAGGATTAAACATGCCGATGTAGTGCAGTTCGGGATTGGTGCCGGTTGTGACGGTAAGCATCTCCGCCTTCTGGTCCACGGGCTCGACATACGCATTCGCTTGGCCGGGTACGGCGGCTGAGCGCGATGTGCTGCCGGTGGCGAACTCGCCGCCACAGCCTTCCGACACCCAGACTCCCTGCGCGTCGTATCCCCAATTTCTGCCAAGCAGGCAATTGGTTTCGCTGCTTTGGCGCAAGATGACCACGCCGGCGCTAGTGTTTGTTGGACAGTGTTGACGCTGATCACCTGTCGAAACGCAGGTAACGACCGACGAAACGGTTACCTGTGTTGAGTTCTCCTGTGCACTTGTACTTGAGACAAAACCGAACACAAGGACTGCAAATGTGAAATAGCTTGATAGTTTCATGCTGCTTTCCTCCCGAGGCGAACGGGCCACCTCTTACGCAAGCACGGTAGAGCTCATGTTCGTAGGAACGACGATGACACTTAACGATCTGAGTACCAGACTTGCGTACTGTTCGGCAAAGCATGGCACAGCACCCGCAAGAAACCATTGTTACTTCTAACAGGCAACACTCAGGTAGGTTGCGAACAAAAGGCGTGTCAACGAAGTCAAATCCAATTGCTAAGTCGTTATAGGTACTGGCTGCTAATTGCCACTGCACGCCCGCAATGGCAAATTATCGCCGGGAGCGGCGCGGGCCAATTCGCGAACTTGTTCCGGAGTCTAAAATAATCTTTTTGAGTCAGGAAACTTCTGCTGACGTAGTGGAGGAGTGCTGCAAAGGTCAAATTCCGACTAGGCAACCTGCTGTTTCACGCTTCACCTTCATCTCGCGAGCGATACAGGGATGCGTTATTCGTCAAACCCCAGCGGTCCTCCCGAATCTTATCGGGATACCGGCAACGCAAGCAACGCTAACTCGGCTGCTGGAACTATCGACTGTAAAAATCCACAATCCAAGCAGATCAACAATTTCGGGAACACCCAGACGCCAGGCGTATCAATATTCTTGATGCCGCCGAAATGGTCGATTTCACTTCTCCGGTTTCGGTAACAATCAGGGTCGAAAAACCCTGAAATCACCTGAAATCAAATGTCCAGCACGACTTATCAGGAAAGTGGAAGTACTTCGGAATCGGAATGTCCAGTACGGTTGCTGTTACATGAGGAGAGTGAATAGACTTGTGGCCACGAGCGCAGCTCCCCAGACCAAGTTAAAGTTGAACCACGTCTTACCGAGAAGCGAAAGGCCGAGCTTGCGATAGACCGCCCACGCGAGCAATCCTGTGACCGCTAGATAGCCGATCGTATGGATTCCCGTCGCGAGCAACCCGGCTACCGGGTTGGCAGCCGGAGACATGTGATTATGGCCCGCCACGTGGCCCTGAGCTTCGGCCGTGCTGCTTCCCAGCAGTACCGGCAGCACCATCAGACCTGCGCCGTGTGCCGTGGCCATCAGAAACGACCAGATCGTCAGGTCTCGGAAGCCCACCTGCATGCGGACCCAGCGGGGGTGATAATGCCGTGTCAGGGAGAAGATCCCCAAGACGAACAGGATTGCAGCGACGGTGTAGCGGATCGTCTCTGGTTGCAGCGCCATGCCGAGAACCGCAGCAGCCATCACAACACTGCCGATGGCCAAGGCATGACCCACTGCGATCGGGACAAGCGCTCTTGCTACCGCACTTCCCTTCCGCTCTTGCATCCCCAGCGCTACCGCGAAGAGCCACCCCATCCCGGGGTTGACTCCGTGGTAGGCACCGAGGAGCAGCATCAGCCACAACGCTGTTGAGCCGATCTCGGCGTGTGTCATTTCGCGTCCGAGTAGCAGTAGGAATCAGATGAGGCGTCCCCGCCATCCAGCCGAACCTGGTGCGCTCGCAGTCCGTCGAACTCGACGAAGAATTTTTCATCGAGCTTCATTCCACCCTTCGAGTCCACGTCGAGCTTCACCATCCAGCTCTTCAACCCGTCGGGATAAATCTGCTCGTCCCACGGAGAGTAGAGCGAGTTGGTGAAATAGACACGCTTGCCGTCGCGGCTAATCTCCACCATCTGCGGACCGCCGTTGAGTGCATGCTTGGGTTTGTTCGGGTGAGCCGCACGGCGCACGATCCCGCCGAGATGGACCGAGCCGGTCTTCTTCGGGTTGGCCGGATCGGAGACGTCGTACTGGATAAACTCCCCGGTTCCCCAGCACGAAACATAGAGGAAGCGGTCGTCGAGCGACAGGTTGATGTCTGTTATTAGCGGCGGCACTGCCTTAAAGCCCTTCAGCAATGGCGGTAGATTTTCCGGATCAGCCGGCTCGGCGGGAATTTCAATCACCTTGCGGACGGCCCATTTACGGTTCTTGCCGCCTTCCTCCCGATACCACATCCAAATCGACGCTGAAAGGTCTTTGAGCGAAATGCCCACGCTGACGAAACCGTAAGTCTTATTAGGATCGTGAGAGGGTCGCAGTTCGAGCACCCACTGCTGCTCCGCACCCAGGTCCAATTCCTGCAGATGACACCGCCTGTCTAGGTCCCAGACATGGATCTTGTGGCCGTACTTGCCGGCCAGCAACAACTCCGGGTTGACACCGTTTTTTACCATGTTCGGCGTGCCCCATTCGGACGTAATCATCCTGTCGTGTCCCAGATGCCACCAGAAGTCGTAAGCCAGTTGCTGTGGGCCACGATCTTGTTCCCAGGGGCCCTTCAGGTCAAACGTGTTCGCGTCCATCAGGAAGATGCCACCCGGGCCATCTCCGCTAGCCGACCCGAGGGCGCTCCCGTAGATGCCGTCTGGTCCACAATGAAATGTATGAGGCGCCGTATAGCCGGTCTTCTCTATAAACTCTTCGGGCTCGATCACCTTCACAATCTTTGGCTGCTTGGGATTCGGCTTCGTATCCAGGATGTAGATCCGGGATGACCCGATGCCAGGGACGATCAGGTAGCGGCGTTCCATGTGTGCATGCGGAGTGTGCGGGCAGAGACACGCGCTGCACGCGTTCCAGCCGAAGTGATGCAGCTCATTATCACCGCGGCCAAAATCCACCTGCCCGACGAGCCGGCCATACTCGGACGAATCGGGATCAAGGTCGATGACGCCCATGCGGTCGTGCTCTCCATTCTTGCCGTCGTTGAGCAGTGCCACATAAGCAAAGCGTTCTGGCGGGGCCTGCATCGCCATTTGCGGCGAAGGGTAAAAAGTTGGATCTGGCATTAAGGACATATTCATAATTCTCCGTTAACAAAGTATCCGCCGAGGACTTGCCTCGACGGGTTTGACGCGACGTAAAGCGGCGAAGGGCTCCCCCAAATGCGGCACCGCGCGGCTGGTATGTCGACAAGCGGATGGCGATGAAGGACCACATAGCAAAGGCCTATCGCGATCATGGCGAGTCCGCCTATCTGCGCGACGTCGACTGCCAACGCGAACGCGCAACCCCACCATAACGTGACATTTTTGAGGAACGCCTCGCCCACTTCCTCCATCGAGCCGTGCATATAGCGCGCTAACGGGATGAGCCCGAACACGAGCCCGAAGAGGAATAGCCGAAGCCCTCATCGGATGTGCTTCGCGCCGAGTTCAGCAGGCGTCTCCATCGCGCCGGTAATGGTTGCGTTCGTTCTGACGGTCATTGATGGCCTCCTTAAGTGAGCCGTTTCCGGACGGATTTGACGCGGGGCATTTCTCCGGAGTGCAGATTCAAAAACCGCAAACGGCATTGCCAGAGGGGTCTCAGGTCTAGATACACAAATGACGAATCGGGATCGTGTCACCGAAAGGAGATAGTCTTGACGTTGAGTAGGCAGGCGGGACAGCTCAACGTTACCGTCGATTCTGTCGGCATGCTATACCACGGACTCTCATTTGAAAAGCTTTTCCTGCCAATTCTAATTAACGCCTTTACCGGAAGGTGAAAACTGGACTGGCGTCCGTTAATGTGCTTTCCACGGAAGATGAGTCTGGAAACTCCTGCGGTCGTCAATCGACTGGTCCACTGCAAAGGCGGCACATCGAGGTCGCCGAAATCAAGTTTATCGGTAAAGAATCTAACAGCTCAGAAAGCGTTGACGAAGGAATGGTTCATTCCGACAAAGACATTAAAACCGGGTACTCAGAACCCAAACGCAGCAAGTGGGTAATCAAAATTCAACCTGCGTTGAAAAAACTTCCGCTAATCGACATTGTCAAAGCGTGCGGAAACCGTTTGTCTCGGCGGGAAATCATCGAGTTGCGGGCCGGTCGTAAAAAGCCGCATCGAAAGACCCAGGAATTGCTCGAATCGATTCTCAAACAACTCGTCTTCTTTTAAGAACGCCCAGAGTCGACTAACAGCTTGTTGAAAAACCCACTTCTTCTGCAACTTTAGTTTAAAAAACTCGTCTGAAGTAAAGAGGGTCAAGGAGACGAGCGAATGCGCGGAGACGATAACCAGCAAGAAGGAATGTTCAGCTACGTTTCTCCAGAAAAGCGAGTCCCGGCGGATCATCCGTTGCGACCGATGCGCAAGATGGTGGATGAGATTCTGCAGGACCTGTCGCCGCGGTTTGCGAAGTTGTACTCGGACGTGGGGAGGCCATCGATAGCACCCGAGCGGCTGTTTCGGTCCCTGCTGTTGCAGATCTTCTATTCGGTACGCAGCGAACGCATGCTGATTGAGCAACTGCAGTACAAGCTGCTGTTCCGCTGGTTTGTAGGAATGGAGATGGACGAGGCGGTGTGGAATCACGCGGTGTACAGCAAGAATCGTGAGCGGGATTCTCGTATGTTTGATGCAATCTGCCCACCACTGAAGTTCCCATACCGGAATACGCGTACCGCGTTTCCGTACGTTTCCTTTCTGTACAGCCCGCGCCAATGGCGTCTAGGGAGATTCCTATTTGATTCTCTTTGAGGGGAAGGTGTACTTACCTTCGCCGATGCTCAGCTCGGCGGCTTGGCCTTCGCGTTTCGTGAACACAAGCATCCACGTCCTGCCCTTCACAAAGTATTTAGTCTCTGACTCGGCGAATACCTGGAACCTTGTCCCACCAGTCTCTTCGACGAATAGCTTGTCGCCCTCGCACGTGACGGTGAAGATCCGGTTATTCAGGGTCTCGAATTGGTACTTGCCGACATAGGACTCGAGGACCTTCAGCGAAACGTGGATAGCGACCTTCCCACTCGCGCGGCGCTGCTCGATAAACTTGGACATGGCAGCTCGGGAGTCCTTTTCACATCCGTATGCAAGTTCCCAGGCGCTCAGGAAGCTACAAACGAATACATTTCTAACTGCGTCGTCCACCATCACCTCGCCAATCGAATATTGGTGCTCGACGAGTACCTCGCTGTTGGCAAGCATAATGAGGGAAAGATTTTTCTCGGGCACTTTGAGGTAAAACGCTGAGAATCCGCCGCCCCAGTCTCCGGTATGCCAGATGAGATTGGTTCCGTGGTGGTCCATTACGAACCAGCCGAGCCCGTAAGGAAGTCGCTTGCCGCTATTCGAAACGAACGGCGTCCACGCTTGTTCCTGCGTTTCTTTCTTGATAAACGCGTGCCGGTCTATCGCGATGTCGTACTGAGCCATGTCCCGTACGGTCGAAAGCAGTCCGGCGGCCGCGCCAATGAAATCCGGATAGGGATACGTGTCGTGAATGATCTCTCCGTTGCCGTAGTAGGTGTAAGGCTGGGCCAGCGTCTCCAGGCTCTTCTTGTAGCGATTGAGGTGTTCTTTCCCCAGCGAAGCGGTCCACTTGTCTTCATCGACCACGATGTGGTGATACGGAACGCTGCTCGACATCCCCAAAGGATCGAAGAAGGTTTCGACAACGACCTCGCCAAATCGTTTGCCCGTCTTCTTCTCGATTACCGCAGTCAGGTAGTCATAGCGATTCCCGTCGTACTGGAAGCGTTCTCCAGGGGTTCCACTCGACGTGTGGCTAAGTAGGTGCTTGATCTTGACTGAATCATCCTTGAAGTCAGTCGAGTAGTGCGACATCGGCTCGTCGAGGTCCAGCTTGCCCTGCTCGACAAGCTGCATTATCAGGGTCGACGCGAACGTCTTGGTTATCGAGGCAAGGTGAAATAGCGTGTCTGGCGTTGTAGGAATTTTGTTCTCGAGGTCCGCGAAACCGAATCCTTTGATCCAGACGACCTTTTGATCCTTGAGAACGACGGCCGACAGGCCGGGAATCTTGAGACGCGCCCGGAGATCATCGACTTGTTTCTCGAAACGCTCCAGTCGTTTCTTATCCTGTGTTGAAATGTCGTGTGTGCTCCTGCCCGACTGCGTTTGAGTTAACGACCCACTGGCGTTGCCAAGCAGTGCCAAAGCAAAGAGGCTCTTGGCAAGAATTGTGAAGTTACGGCGATTCGGCATGGGTGTCCTGCCTCGGATTAGACCCAGCACATCGCCCGCGGTTAGTACAAGAACAGCAAAGAATGGTCGGCTCAAGCAGATCTGAACTTGGATTTGCTTGTGCCGAGCCGTATCCCCGGCCATAAGTCCTTCCATGAGAAGGCCGGTTGATGTCAAGGCACACTTTTTCCTTCTTCTTTCTTTCAGTCTGTTCCAATTCAGCTAAGCCGCCCCTGTCGCCATCCTTCCATTCGCACTCTTTGTGAGCGATCTTCGCTCGGTGCAAGGTGGGTGTTCTCGTTCAGTAGGTGCTGCTACCTGATAATCGACCTCTGCTCCTACCTTTTCGTGGGAGTTGGGCCCCAGGAGTTGGTCGCAGTCACCTGGACTCGGCGGTCGAGCTCAGCTGTTCGGACCGAAACTCTCTAGGCCACAGCGCGCATCGCTTTTTGGCTATTGCGCAATGGTTCGTACACCTCTCCGCTTACCCACAAGCGATGCAGCAGTACCGCCAACTTTCGCGCCACCGCCACTACCGCTCGCTTCTTGGCATTTTTTCCTCCTCGCTAGAGGCCAAAGCAAATTTGTCCCAATCGTCTGCACTGGATGCAAATCCTGCCACGGTGAGGGTTGGAGTTTCACGGTCGCCACCTGCATCGAAAGCAAAAGTGAGCACGACGAAGAATATTCCTTTCTATCGCCGAAATCAGCTCCAAACCACTTGTCCGGTAAGCCGTGCCGGTTCAGACGGTCGATGCAACACCATCTAATCCGTTGATCTGTCGATACTTCCCAGAGAGAACCGATCTATTTCGCTGTACTCGGCAAAAACCTAGCCAGGCTAGAGATTCGGCTAACTTAATCTAGCGAGCGATTTTAACTTTGCGGGCGGGCAGGAAGAAGAAGCCCCATCGCAAAACACAGGAATTACTCAAATCAATCCTAAAAAGGTTTGGTTTCCTATGAGAGACGCTTTTCGCCCCCGACCGGAAACGCGCACTAGCCTCCACATCCCGGTCCCTTTGGAAGAGGAACTTCCGTTCGCAGGTATAGCTTCGAATGGCCGAATATGGGAGGAATCCGAATTCGTTGCACTGCCGATCCAAAACAAGTGTAAGGTTGCACTTGGCGCCTGTCTCAGTCGCCTATTTTGGCGCGCTGCCCCTCATTCTGAAACTGAAGTGTGTGGACGATATGAGATGACCGAATCTGTAGAGAGACTGGGTGTCGCACCCCGTGCGCTCCGGAACTACCTTTCGTACGTCGCAATTGTCTTCTTAGCTTATTTTGTCGCGGGCAAACTCGGCCAAGCCACTAGCAACATCAGAAGCAGTAACCTCGGGCCTGTGTGGCCTGCCTACGGAGTCGCTGTTGCAGCGCTATTACTTTGTGGCTATCGAGTTTGGATCGGGATCGCGGGTGCGGCTTTTCTCGTTGCGTTATCGAGTCCCGTGCCTCACATTGCTGCCGCTGGTCAGGCGGCCGGAGCTACGGTGGCCGCGTTGACCGGTGCTTTTCTCCTGCACCGCATTTCTCGCTTCGACCCTTCGTTGTCACGCTTGCGCGATGCGCTCGCCCTGATTGTTTTCGGTGCCCTGGGCAGTGCCCTGGTGAGCGCCTCAGTCGGAGTTTCGGTTCTATACGCAACCCACGTACAGGCGTATTCCGGACTCGGTTCTGCTTGGCTCATCTATTGGCTTGGAGACAGCACGGGAGTGCTATTGGTGACTCCCCTCGTGTTAACCTTCCCCCGCCTCCTGAAAGGCCGCCCCTGGGCAAGCATCGCAGAATTTTCCGCCCTTCTACTCATTCTCGCGGCGATCTGCTTCATTGTCTTTGCCAAGCCGTCCCCTATTCGACGTTGAGCTGCACGTTCTTGCTTTCGTGGTCCTCCCGTTCATCATGTGGGCGGCGATCCGTTTTGGAGCAGGCGGAGCGGCGTTGGCGACTTTCTTGGTCGCCACGATTGCGACTCTAGAGACCGCACTTGGTTCCGGACCGTTCGCACGGAACAGCCCATTCGTAAACGCGGTTTTGTTAGATGTGTTCTTTGCGGTGCTTTCCGTGTCGGGTATGACTCTGGCGGCGGTGATCGCCGAACGTGAGAATACCGAGCGCGAGCGACAGCACGTCGTAAGTAAACAAGCGGCAATGGAAGCGCGTCTTCGCGCCGATGAGGCCCTACGTGAGAGCGAAGAGCGGTTGAGATTGGCACAGCAGGCGGCTCGCATTGGAACTTTTGACTGGAATATTCGGAGTGGAGTGAATACTTGGACGCCGGAACTGGAGGCAATGTACGGCTTGCCGCCGGGGGGGTTTGGCGGGACACAGACTGCATTCGAGAATCTCGTTCACCCCGATGACCGCGCAGGAGTCAGCAAGTTGAATGACGCCGCGATGAAAAGCGGACAACCAACTAAGGGTGAATGGCGGGTGGTCTGGGCTGACGGGAGCATTCATTGGATCGCAGGGTGCTGGCAAGTTTTCATGGATGCGTCTGGCGAGCCTTCAAAGATGATCGGCGTCAACATAGATGTGACGGAACGCAAGCTGGCAGACGAGGTAGTACGCGAGAGCGAGGAACGGCTGCGATTAGCACAACAAGCTGCTCGCCTAGGAACGTTTGAACGCGATGTTCGGACGGGACGTGTCACTTGGGCAGCAGGACTAGAATCACTTTACGGTATGCCACCCGGCAGCCTTGAGGGAAAGACAACTGCTTTCTTCAGAGATCTAATTCATCCCGAGGACAGGGAACGAGTCGCACATTTGATCCAAGAGGGGTTGAAAACGGGACGACGGACGGAGGGAGAATGGCGCGTTGTCTGGCCTGACGGGAGTGTTCATTGGATAGCTGGACGCTGGCAGGTTGTTATGGACGAATCTGGGGAGCCTTTACGGGTGTTCGGCGTCAATATGGATGTGACCAAGCAAAAGCAAGCTGAACAAGCACTCCACGCCCGTGAGGAACTGCTGCAAATCTTCGTTAAGCATGTACCCGCTGCGGTCGCGATGCTCGACCGTGACATGCGTTATCTGCAAGTCAGCGACCGATGGTGTACTGATTACTTGCGTGGCAGAACGCAGATACTAGGGCGTTCGCACTATGAGGTTTTTCCAGACATGCCTGAGCGTTGGAAGGAGGTTCACCGCCGCGGCCTTCAAGGAGAAACCCTGCGAGCTGACGAAGACCATTGGGATGGTCACGACGGCCCTCATTGGGCGCGTTGGGAAGTTCGCCCTTGGCACACCCCTGAAGGTATTGTGGGAGGAATTCTCATCTTTGCAGAGGACATTACCCGTCGCAAGCAGATGGAAGAGGCGCTCTTGGAAATTCCCAGAGGGTTGATTGAGGCGCAAGAGCAGGAACGAACCCGGATCGGGAGAGAGCTACACGACGACGTCACCCAACGACTCGCGATGTTGGCGTTGGAACTAGACCAAATTCACGACACTCCTTCTGATGTAAAACCCCTTGTGCGAGAAGTCCAAAAACGGATGACCGAGATTTCTAGCGACGTGCAGGCGATGTCGCACGATTTGCATTCGTCAAAGTTGGAATATTTGGGTGTCGCTGCTGGCATAAAGAGTTGGTGCAAGGAATTCGGTGAGCGCCACAGAATGCAGATCGACTTCAACAGTAATGTTTCCAGCGCCCTCCCCCTAGAAGTTGGAGTGCCCCTATTTCGAGTCTTACAGGAGGCCCTGCACAACGTTATCAAGCACAGCGGGGTAAGGCAGGCTAAAGTGCAACTGCGTGAGGATTCCGGAGAGATTCACCTCATCGTCAGTGATTTGGGTAAAGGCTACGATGTCGAAGCAGCATTAGCAGGTAAAGGTCTAGGTCTTACCAGCATGCGCGAGCGCGTTCGACTGGTAAATGGGACAATTGTGATTGAATCGAAGCCCGTCGGTGGAACCACTGTCCATGTTCATGTGCCCTTTGGGTTGGAGCACCGTTCTCAGGCGGCTGGGTGAGAATTTCCGCTCGCCCCAGATTATTCCCTTACCAATCTTTCTGAACATTTGTCCGTTTATCGTTAATCGTTAATTGGAACGGCGAATACTTAGTTTTAAGATGGAAAAAATACGCAAATCCGTATTGTGTCTGACGCAGGTCAGGAGTAGTCTGCACCTCTATGCCATCGTCGCGCAGGACCTGAATCCTAGTCGTTGACGACAGTGCCGCCGTGCGCGGTGCCATTCGCAACTTTTTTGAAACCGAAACCCGCTACCGGTGTGACGAGGCCAATGATGGTTTGTCCGGCATTCGGACTGCCGAAGAAAACCACTGCGAATTGGTCCTTCTCGATTTGAATATGCCAAACCTGAACGGTGTAGAAACGGCAGCAATACTGCGCCGGAAGTTGCCTCAGGTGAAGATTGTGGTTTTTTCTGGTCTCGTCAGGGACGCTGACTTTAAGGAGCAGTTGCTGGCCACCAAATACTTCGACGCGGTGCTATCAAAGTTCGACGGCATGGAGAGGTTGGTGGATGTGGTTAAGACGCTGCTCCCTGAACCAACCATAGATTCACGACCTTAAGCGCCTCGCGCCCGATGCCCCTCTATCTTACGCGCTGCGACCGCAAGGGAAACTGCGGAAAAGAATCGTGGGATTCGAATACACAGATGTCATCGAATCGGAGATTAAGCCGCTGCTGTAATGCAATCTCGGCAAGCTTTTCCGCGAACTCCGTCCACTCCCTCTTTAGCGATGATGGGAGCCATGACCAATGCGGCCAATGGGTCGGCCCACCACAGGCCGAAGACCGCACTCAACAACAGGCCGCCGAGAAGAATCGCGGATAGATAAGTGCAAAACTCGGTTTGCTTGGCGTCAGCATGCATCGCGGAGCTACCTATTGCAGTCCCGACTTTGCGCTTCGCTCTTGAAAGCATCGGCATCACGACTAGCGAGATCAAAGCGAGAACAATGCCGGGCACACTATGTTCAGGAATCCGCTTGGACCACAGATCACCTAAGGATTCGTAGATGACGTACGCCGCCAGCGAAAGGAAACAGATTCCCACTGCTTTCAGCGCACGCTTCTCATTCAGTTCCCTGCGGTGTACATCGGAATCAACGGACATCCGCCACAGCAAGACCGCGCCGGATGTAACTTCGATGAAACTATCCACGCCAAAGCCCACAAGCGAGATGCTGCCAGCAATTACGCCAGCAATGACGGCAACCAAGCCCTCTAAGAGATTCCAAGCGATAGTGAAGTATTCGAGCCTTCGTCCCCGTCGCAGTATTGTCGTGCGTTCCCAAATAGCTTCGGTCATGACCTGTTCATCAGTCCGGCAAATTGAATGCTTATTGCCTCGACGGACATCGAGTTTCGGAGTACGAGCAGAACACACAGCAGTCGCCAGGTTTAGGCTTGAGCACTACTCCGCATCCCAAGCATTGATAGAAAAATAAGCAACGGTCAGTTGGAATCGGCTCGACCGCCTTATGTCGGCACTTCGGACAGGCAATAGTTCCGGTATCCATCCGAACATCCCTCTTTAACATTATAACTTTCGCTGGAGCACGTGCTAACCGGACAATCAAACGGGCTATGCGGCTCGAAGAGGGCAGTTTCGCTCTAGCCTATCCCCTATCCCACGTCCAAGTTGACCCGCTTCCCTTGTTTCTGTAGCCTCCCTGTGCTGCCATTCTCTGAGCTTGCCGGTGACCTCTATGCCTCCATTTGAAAAGTCCGTATCTAGACGCGAATTTGCCCGTCGCACCGCTCTCGGAGCCGTCGGCTTGCTTGTGCGTCCCGAAGCAGGCTCCGCGGACTCTACTGCTGGTGCACCGCTTCAAGTAGCTCCGCCGAACGCACCCAATCTCTCGCCGCAGAGTCAAGCCGAAGCCGAAGCGCGCTGGCAATCCATTCTCGCGCAATACGGAGACCGCTTTTCCGAAGCACAGAAATCCGATCTGCATCGTCTCTCTATTTTCGTGCAGCCATCTCTCGATCGCATTCGCGCCTATCCCATTTCCAACAGCAGTCTTCCGGCGGTCTTCCTCAAACCATTGGTCGACCGCGACAAGAAGCCCACCTCGCCATCTTCGTCGGGAAAGCCCGCGAACACGACTGACGGCGCGAAAGCGAAGCCCTGAGGTTGCCCTTTTCCCCACAACGACCATGCCAATCACTGCAGAAATCCTCCATCTACCGGTCAGCGAGCTCGCCAAGCGCATTCAGTCCAAAGCGATTTCTCCTGTCGACCTCACCAAAGCCTATCTCGACCGCTCCGAAAAGCTCGGCCCGCAGCTGAACGCTTACGCCCGTCTAACTCCAGAAACCGCTCTCGCCCAAGCCGACGCAGCCGAAAAAGAAATCAAGCGCGGACATTACCGCGGCCCGCTCCACGGCATTCCCTACGCCGCAAAAGATTTGCTCGCGACAAAAGGTGTACCCACCACCTGGGGCGCCAGACCATACGAAAACCAAGTCTTCGATTACGACGCGACCGTGATCGAACACCTGCGCCGCGTCGGCGCAATTCTGATCGGCAAAGCGGCCATGATCGAACTCGCCGGCGGCATGAACTATCGCTTTGCCTCCGCATCGCTGCAGGGGCCAGCGAAAAATCCATGGGACACCAATTGCTGGACTTGCGGCTCCTCTTCCGGCTCGGGTGCGATTGTCGCAGCCGGCCTCGCCGGATTCGCTATTGGCACGGAAACCTGGGGCTCGATCGTTTGTCCTTCCGCTTATTGCGGTGTCAGCGGACTGCGGCCCACTTACGGCCGCGTCAGCCGTTACGGCGCCATGGCCTTGGCGTATTCAATGGACAAAATCGGACCGATGGCTCGTTCCGCGGAAGATTGTGCGCACATTTTTGCCGCGATTGCGGGTCACGACTTCAAGGACCGCGGCACGCTCCCCATCGATAAAGCGGCTTTTACCTATTCACCTTCGCTGGAG
Organism: uncultured Acidobacteriota bacterium; assembly: GCA_963781385.1. GTDB lineage: Bacteria > Acidobacteriota > Terriglobia > Acidiferrales > UBA7541 > Acidiferrum. The sequence continues at coordinate 1,861,441 of CAWAFN010000003.1, forward strand.
CTTTCGGCGAAGCCGCTGCGCCTCGGAATGTCTTACCAATGCGTGGAAAAACCTCGACCCGCACATGGAAAAAACAGGTGCAGGCAGCCTGAGTGTCGTCAACAAAACTTTTTGCCGGCAGCAAGTCCGCGCTGCTTCCCGAAGGGCCGTGGGAAGATTCCGCAGACGTCATCATGGGTGTCGAAGGCGCTTCTTCTTTCCGCGATCTCATTCGCTCCGGAAAAGTAGCTCAGCTCACCGATCCGCTTGGCCAGATTAACGGTTACGTCAGCGAACATCGAAGCCGCGGACTATGTTCGCGCACTGCAAATCCGCGAAATATTGCAGCAGAAAATCACCGAGATGTTCGACAGCTTCGACGTGCTGGTCGCCGCGTCGCAGCCGATTGCCGCCAACGCCACTCGACACTAATCTCGAAACTGATTGTTGTTTCCGGATCCACTCGGCGCCATCGGCAATCTCTGCGGACTGCCTGCGCTTTCTGTTCCCTGCGGATTCTCCGACCAGAACCTTCCCGTTGGCTTGCAATTCGTCGAAAGTGCCGGCAACGACGCAGCGGTTATTCGCGCCGCAAAAACCTTTCAGCAGCACACCGACTGGCATCGCAAACACCCGAAACTAAAATGAACAATTCCGGCGAGCGTTGTGCACGATGCAGAACTGAATGCAGGAAACAAAAAGCCAGTTATCTCGAGCGAAATAGCGCGGATCGAATACAGAAGACTGAGAACAGATGACTGAAAACTTTATGAGTTTGTAGCTTGCAGGACTTCGCGGGCGGTGCGCAACAGAGCGCTGCGGCTGAATGGTTTGGTCAGTACCACCGCGGAAGCATCGCCCTTGGCGGCCTGCTCCGCGGCGTGTTCGCTGTATCCGGACATATAAATCACGCGGATGCCGTCACGCAGCGCGCGCATTTTTCTCGCGAGTTCTTGCCCGCTCATTCCAGGCATCACCATGTCGGTGATCAGTAGGTCGATCGAGCCGGAATGCCCTTCTGCGATTTTGAGCGCGGCTTCGCCGCCGGGAGCTTGCAGCACGGTGTACCCTGCGGACTCCAGAGAATTCGCGCGCGACTTCGCGCACATCCTGCTCGTCTTCGGCAAGCAGAACGGTTTCCGTGCCGCGCAAGACCTGGGTTGGCGCGGGAAGGTGGCCGATGGGCAGAACGCGGCTCGTCCACACGCGGTAAGTAAATTTTGAACGTCGTGCCTTTTCCGACTTCGCTGTACACCCAGATGAACCCGCCGCTCTGTTTTACTACACCATACACAGTCGCCAGTCCCAAACCCGTGCCTTTGCCCAGTTCTTTGGTGGTGAAGAAAGGCTCGAAAATGTGCGCCTGCGTTTCCGCGTCCATCCCCGTTCCGGTGTCCGACACCGAGAGCAGCACGTACTTTCCCGGTTGCACAATGGGATGCGCTTCGCGGTAGTAGCTGTCGAGTTCGATGTTCGCGGTCTCAATGATCAGGTTCCCGCCGTTCGGCATCGCATCTCTCGCGTTCACCGCGAGATTCATGATGACCTGTTCCATCTGGCTGGCGTCGGCGCGGATGGTTCCCAGATCGGCGGAATTGCGGACGATTAATTCAATGTCTTCGCCGATCAGCCGCGGAATCAGTTTGCCCATTTCGTCCACGACGGAATTCAGGTTAAGCGCGCGCGGTTGCAAAAGTTGCATGCGGCTAAAGGCAAGAAGTTGCCGGGTGAGCGCCGTCGCGCGATCCGCGGAGCGGTCAATCTGTTCGATTTTGCGGGTGACGTGATCGGCGGGAGGCAGGACGTTGAGGAGCAGTTCGGTGTGGCCTTTGATTACCATCAGGAGATTGTTGAAATCATGGGCAACCCCGCCGGCAAGCCGGCCGATCGCTTCCATTTTCTGGGCTTGGCGCAACTGGCCTTCAAGCAATTGGCGTTCGCTGACGTCCTGCGCAACCACCAGGCGCACGGAGCGTCCTGCATATTCCAATTTGTGAGATACAACATCGACTGCAAAGGATTTGCCTGCCTTGTTTCTGTGAAGCCAGTGGCCGTGGTGCCGGCCTCCGTTCCGCCACTCGTCCACGTGAGCCTGAAATCCGGGCTCGTTTCCGTCCGGACGAATATCGCGGACGGTCATGCCGCGGAATTCGCACTCGCTGTACCCGTATTGCTTGCTGGCGGCTTCGTTGACCTGCAAGAAGCGAAGAGTTTCAGTGTCGAACACCCACATGGGCAGTGGAGTGTGGGAAAAAAGCAGACGAAACATGGATTCGCTTTTGCGAACGGCTTCCTCCGCACGGACCCGTTCGATGGCGAGGGCGATGTGAGCGCCGGCGGAATCGAGAAATTCGAGGTCGCGCTGGTCGTAAGCGTTTTCATTTTGGTAGTGCTGAACTACCAGAACGCCAATCGTCGCGTTGGGAGTTTTGAGAGGAACGCCGAGCCAAGCGGGAGATGCGGAGCCGACCAACTCCACTTCGCCTTCGGCGGCGAGACGGTCGAATTCCGACTGCGGGATCAAAGCGGAACTTCCGGTACGGAAAACGTAAGCCATGCAGGTGCGGGCAACCTTTTGCGGCGGGGGCGGCGGGTCAAATTGATCGACGAAAAACGGAAAATGGAACATCTCTGTTTGCGGATCGTAAAGGGCGACGAAAAAGTTTTCCGAGTAAACGACTTTCTTGAGAGCGGAGTGAATCTGGTGCAAAAGTTCATCAAGATTTGACGTTTGATTCAACGCATGGACAACGTTGGAAAGCACCATGCGTTGCCCTTCCATGCGGTGAAATTCGGTAACGTCCTGATAGCTGAGGAGGATGCCCTGCGCGTTCGGATCGCTGAGTCGATTTTGCGCAACGATATCAAACCAGCGCCACTGGCCAGATTTGGCGCGAAGACTACAACGCGATGAAATCGTTGCGCCGTCTTCTGCGACCAGTGCGGCAAATTTCTGGCTCATGGAACGGACTTCGGAGGGCGGATGCAGCCAGGTAAGAGGCTTGCCGAGCAGCTCTTCAGAGGAATAACCGAGCACGCGGGAGAAACTTTCGTTCACAAAGCGAAAATCACCACCGCGAGAAACGATGGCCAGCAGCTCGCGGGTGAGTGAAAGCAGCGCTCTGGCTTGCGATTCAGAGGAGTCGATCGAGCGGTCTGGCAACAAACTCTTGGGCATAGTCCTGTGACTACTGCGAAAGCGATTTCAAGGACTTCCGGGGCGAACTAGCCCTGAAACCGGCGTGCAAATGCATGGGAAAGGCCGAAGCCGAACCGTACCCGCGATCAATTAAGGCGAACAGAAGTCAGAATATACGAATTTGGCGGGAATTTGGGCCAGGAATAACGATTTGTTGCGCAATCAGGACTGTCCATCGGGACAGTCGCTTTCATGTTTCCTGAAGAAAGAGCGTGCTAACCTCTTGAGTCAACGGAGCTTAGGAAGTGCGCTCCTGCAATCGACTCTGGCACCTCAGACCTGAGGAGGGAAAGCGATGCATGGAATCTGGAAAGATATGTTTTACGTGGCGTTACCGATCGCGGAGAAAATTCTGCGACCTATTTTTGTGTATGTGTTTCTGATTGTGAGCTTGCGACTTTCTGGAAAACGAGAGTTGGTGCAGTTGAATCCGTTTGACCTGGTGGTATTGCTGACGTTGTCGAATACCGTGCAGAACGCAATTATTGGCGATGACAACAGCGTGACGGGCGGCGTGATTGGAGCGACTTCCCTGCTGGTGGTCAATTACCTGGTGGTGCGCTTTCTATACGGCCATCGATCGCTAGACCAAATGGTGGAAGGTCACGCAGACATTTTGATTGAAGGCGGAAAGGTAAAGACGCAACGCCTGAAAAAAGAACTGATCACCATCGCGCAACTGGAAGCGGCGGCCCGAAAACAGGGATTTGATTCGTTGAGCGAAGTGGATCAGTGCGTTCTGGAGCCAGGCGGTACGATTTCGTTTATCGGGAAAAAGCCGGGAACGGATGAATCGCGGCACCAGGAGATGATGAAGCGCATAGATCAATTGATGACGGAGATTGCGAAATTGCAAGGCGCGGAGCCGACCGCTAAGGCATAAAGTGAAAACATTCATTTTTCTAGACACGGGTCAGAAACGCTATCGCCGCGACAACAACACCGATACCCGCGATAGCAATTCCAGAAAACCAGAAGATTTTTTTGTTGGCGAGTAGCGTCAGCGAACACATGATCAGTCCGATTTCCAAGATTACTTCTGCGGTATCGAAGTGATCGGCGCGTTTGCGATAAAGATCGCGCTCTTTTTCCAGGTCTTTGGCCTGATCGCTGATTGCGTCCTTTTCTCCCTCGTAGCGTTCGACTTCTTTCTGATACTTTTCGCGGGTAAGTTCGGCTTTCTCGGAATCCCTGGCTTGAAGCACGTCGAGCGAATCGACCACGACTTTCGTGGCGTTCAAACGAATGTTCTTCGCCTGAAAGTAGTTCCATTGATCACTGGCTTGAGCCTGAAGCAGCAATTCTTCGGTATGGGCGCGGTGGCCCATTAACGTAGCTGCGGCTACTAGCACTGCAAGAATGGACAGTGTGACCGACACAGGAACAACGAGTTTGGTGTCTCCATGAGCTTCGTGGCTGTGATGCCCGGCGACTTCGTGCATCGATTTGTTTCTCCTTAAGGATTAGCGATTTGGTGGAGGCTGTGTTGTGCAGCTTTTGCCGCAAAGTCGATGTCGGATTCGGTGTGGGCGACGGAGACAAAAGAGGCTTCAAATTGGGAGGGAGCGAGAAAGACACCCTGTTCGAGCATGCCACGGAAATATTGGGTGTAGCGTTTGGTGTCGCAAGTTTTCGCGTCGGTGTAATTGTTGACGGGATTCGGCGTGAAGAAAAGCGTGGCGAGCGAGCCGATGGAATTGATTTGCGCAGGAATTTTTTCCGCTTGAATCGTTTTGCGAATCTTGCCGACCAAGGTCGCTGCCAGCTTTTCAATTCGTTCGTACAGGCCCGGAGCGCTGAGCTGGTCGAGAGTCGCGATGCCAGCGCGCATGGCTAGCGGATTTCCCGCGAGAGTGCCTGCCTGGTAGACCGGACCGAGAGGAGCTACACGGTCCATGATTTCCGCGCTACCTCCGTAGGAGGCTACAGGAAGTCCGCCGCCGATGATTTTGCCAAGCGTGGTTAGGTCGGCTGCGATGCCAAAAAGACTCTGTACGGAACCGTTGCGGAGGCGGAATCCGGTGATGACTTCATCAACGATGAGGAGCGCGCCGTGTTTTTTCGTGAGCTCGCGGAGACCCTTTAAGAAACCGGGAGCGGGAAGGACGACGCCCATGTTGGCAGCGACGGGTTCGACGATGACGGCAGCAATTTTATTGGGGTGGGCCTCAAAAAGTTTTTCAGTTGCGACGAGATCGTTGTAGGGAGCGTTTAGAGTGAGCTGCGCGAGGGATTGCGGGACTCCGGGGCATTCGGCGATACCCAAAGTGGCGAGACCGGAGCCGGCTTGCGAGAGAAAGCTGTCGGCGTGGCCATGATAGCAACCTTCGAATTTAATCAGCAGGTCGCGTCCGGTGAAACCGCGGGCCAGGCGAAGCGCGCTCATAGTGGCTTCGGTGCCACTGGAAACGAAGCGGATTTTCTCCATGAAAGGAATTGCGGCGCGTATTTTTTGCGCGAGGCGTACTTCGAGCTCGGTGGTGACGCCGTAGCTGGTTCCCTTTTGCGCTTGATCGGCGATTGCGGAAGCCACGGCCGGGTGAGCGTGGCCGAGAAGCATGGCTCCCCAGGAGCAGACGAAATCGAGGAGTTGATTGCCGTCGGCGTCGTAGAGATGCTGGCCGAGGCCGCGTTCGATGATGAGTGGTTGGCCGCCTACGGAGCGAAAAGCGCGGACGGGAGAATTGACGCCGCCGACGAGGACGGTTTCGGCTTCGGCGAAGATTTCGCGGGAGCGACGGCTGCCGCGGGACGAGGTTTGGGGTGCGGTCATGGCGTTTGTTTTCGTACGGATACTTTTATAGCAAACGCGGGGAGATCGGGAAAGTTTGCATGAGCGGAAAGACCAGAAAAGATCGCCACATGGTCACGGAGGAAACCAAGATAAAGGTGGCGTTGATGGCTGGAGTGTTGTAGTGGAACAGTCTAGGCACAGGCTGAAGCATGAGCCACTCGAAGCAAAGTCCGGACCCGCCCGCAAAAAACGAGCACGGGGCACTCATGAAGAGAAGCCTCGAAAATTATTTGAGCCAGCGGGCGGCGTCTTTGGCGTGGTAGGTGAGTACGATGTCGGCGCCGGCGCGTTGAATGCTGGTGAGGATTTCGAGGGCGACGCGTTTTTCGTCGAGCCAGCCTTTTTGGGCGGCGGCTCTGACCATTGCGTACTCGCCACTGACATTGTAGGCGGCCACGGGCACTGAGAATTCATCTTTTACGCGGCGAATGATGTCGAGATAGGCGAGGGCGGGCTTGACCATAATCATGTCGGCGCCTTCCTCAAGATCGAGCGCGACTTCCTTCAAAGCTTCGCGGGAATTTGCAGGATCCATCTGGTAGCTGCGGCGGTCGCCAAACTGGGGGGTGGAGTCGGCGGCTTCGCGGAACGGGCCGTAAAATCCAGAGCAGTATTTTGCGCTGTAGGAAAGAATCGGCAGATCCTGGAAATTATTTTCGTCGAGCTTTTTGCGAATCGCAGCGACGCGGCCATCCATCATGTCGGAGGGAGCGACGATGTCAGCGCCGGCGCGAGCGTGGGAAAGAGATTGTTGGGCAAGAATTTCGAGCGTGGGGTCGTTGGCAACATCGCCGTCTTCGATGACACCACAATGCCCGTGATCGGTGTATTCGCACAGGCAAACATCGGTGATGACGACGAGGTTGAGCTGGGCTTTGCGAATCGATTCGATGGCGCGCTGAACCACGCCGTCTTTTTGCAGTGAACTTGTTCCGCGCGCATCTTTCGTTTCGGGCAAACCAAAGAGAATGACGCCGGGGATGCCAAGGGTTTCCACTTCTCGACAGTCTTCCACGATTTTATCGGCCGATTGCTGGAAAACGCCCGGCATCGAAGCGACTTCCGTGCGGATGTTGCTTCCAGGACAGACGAAAAGGGGATAGATGAAGTTCGCCGCCGAGAGACGTGTCTCGCGGACGAGATTGCGGAGACGTTCGGTCTTGCGCAGCCGGCGCGGACGGTGAACTGGAAAGCTCATCAGGGATTGGCTCCTGAAGCAGATTGGGTTTTTAGGGTTTCAAAGTGTACTGCCAAAGTGGCGACAATTTCGTCCACCGACGGGTCGGAGGATTGAAAATCGCAGCGGAGGCCGACGTTGCGCAAAGCCACGGAAGTGACGGGACCGACGGCACCAACGACGATGGTATCTGACAGGGCGGCAAGCTGATTGGCTTTTTGCAGCGTGACGAAGGAGTGGACGGCGGAAGGACTAAAAAAAAGAAGTGCGTCGGAATGAGCCACTGCTTCCCTGCTGGCTGGATCAATGCTGGCGACATCGACGGTGCGGTAAGCAATCACGTCGGTGACGACGGCTGCAAATCTTTGCAGGCGCGGAACGAGATCGGCTGCGGCACGGTCGCTTCTCGGAAGGAGAACGCGTTTACCGGAAAGCTGGCTGGCGAGCTCGTGTACAAGGGTGGCTGCGGTTCCGCCTTGTCCGGTGTAAGTGACAGCAAAACCCGCGCGCTGAGCAGCTTCGGCTGTGGCTTCGCCAACGGCGGCGATGCGCGGAGCAACGGGGAGATTGCCCGCGAACCCACCGCGAGATGCCAGGCGCTCCTGAATGGAGGCGACAGCATTTTGACTGGTGAAGATAATCCAGTCGAAAGCAGAGAGGTTGGCAGCGGCAGCGTCGAGAGGAGCTGAGTCCGCGGGCGGAAGAATTTGAATTAGCGGCAGGAAGATGACGCTGGAGTGTCGAATTTTCAGCTTGTTCGCAAGCGAAGCGGATTGCAGTTCCGGACGCGTCACGACCACGCGCTTGCCGGCGAGCGGAGATGGCGAAAGATTATCCACGCTGACGGTAAACCTCTGCGAGGATTTCGCGAGCGCCAGATTCGGCGAGAAGCTGGGCGACGCGAAGACCGAGATCGCGGGCCTGGTCCGGAGCCGAGGTCGCACGCTGGCGAACGCATTGGACGCCATCGGGGGAACAGACAACAGCGTCGAGAACGAGTTCACCGCGCTCGAAGCGAGCCCATGCGCCAAGCGGTACCTGGCAACCGCCTTCGAGTGCGCCGAGCAGAGCGCGTTCGGCCACGATGGATTGGCGCGTTTCGAAATCGTCGATGGGGGCGAGAGCGTCCGAGAGTTCGGTATCTTTCAAGCGCGCCTGAACGCCGAGCGCGCCCTGGCCGACCGCGGGCATGCATACTCCGGGAGACAGCACTTCGCTGATGCGATTGCTCCAGCCGAGGCGGTCCAGACCGGCTTTGGCAAGAAGGATGGCGTCGTATTCCCCGCTTTCGACTTTGCGGAGTCGGGTGTCAACATTGCCGCGGAGATCGCGGACATCAAAATCGGGTCGGGCGTGGAGAATTTGCGAGCGACGGCGAAGGCTGCTGGTGCCGACACGGGCGCCGGGACGAAGTGTAGAGAGCGATTCTCCTTTGGTGGAGACGAGGCAATCGCGAGTATCTTCGCGGCGGCAAATTACCGGAAAGCAAAGGCGGGAGGGCACGTCGGTGGGAATATCCTTGACGCTATGCACGGCGAGATCAATTTGTTCGTCGAGCAGGGCTTCTTGCAACTCTTTGGTGAAAACGCCCTGGCCGCCGATTTGCGAAAACGGCGACTGCGCAAGCCTGTCACCGGTGGTCTTAATGATGACAATTTCGGCGTCGATTCCGGTGGCTTCGAGAATTTTTTTGCGGACGAAATCGGCTTGCCATTTGGCAAGCATGCTACCGCGAGTGCCGATGCGGATAGGCTTCACTGGCGATCCTTGTCAGGAAGGAAAAGATCGCGAATGGCTTCGACGTTCTGAATTTTGCGGCGCAAATCTTTTTCTCCCTGCATGCGGCGAGCGGGATCGAGCAGCATTCTCTCGAGAAGCTCATCAACCATGGCTTCGACTTCAGTGTGTTGCTCGGCCGTGAGGCCGGGAACACGCGCCGCACGCTCACGGAAAAACGCAGCGCGATCTTCCTTCAGTTTATTGCGGAGAGCATCCACGACGCCGATCAGTTCGACGCTAGCCTGCCAGGTAAGAAACTTCCCGACGTGTTCGTCAACGATGAGTTCCGCGCGGGGGACTTCGCTTTCGCGGGCGCCGCGATTCTGCTGAACGATTTGCGTGAGGTCGTCGATGTTGTAGAGATAAAGATTATAAAGGTCAGCTGCGGTGGGTTCGACATTTCGGGGTAATCCGAGATCCATGACGAAGAGCGGGCGATTGCCGCGAGCCGTCATGGCCTGCTGTAGAGCGGCGCGCAGCAATACAGGCTCTTCGGCGGAGACGCTGGAGACGATGACATCGGGAAGGGTGAGAGCCGATTCCCAATCGTCCCACGCGATGACTTTGCCGGCGAATTGACGGGCGAGCGCGTCGGCGCGGTCGAACGAGCGATTCATCACGAAGAGGCGAGCAATTTCGCGATCACGGAGGTGAGCGACAACTCGTTCGCTGATAGTACCGGCGCCCAGGACGAGCGCGGAGCGTTCGCGGAGTTTGCCGAAGATGCGTTCGGCAAGTCTGACTCCAGCGGACGCGACAGACATTGGGCGGGTGCCGAGTTCGGTTTCGGAGCGGACGCGTTTGCCAACTTCAAGCGCACCTTGAAAAAGTCGATTGAGGACGGGGCCAGTGGCGCCGTGTTCGTGAGCGACGCGGTAGGCATCGCGAACCTGGCCGAGGATTTCGGCTTCGCCGAGCATCATGGAATCGAGACCGGAGGCGACGCGAAAAAGATGGCGGACTGCGTTGCGATCGTACCGGTGATAGAGAGATGGAGTGAGCAGATCGAGTTGGACGGAGTGAAAGCTGCTGAGGTAATTGGAAAGCGCGGCGGCGGATTGGTGCGCAGATTCAGGCGGAACGCCGTAAACTTCACTGCGATTGCAGGTGGAGAGGACCAGCGTTTCGTGCAGTATGCCGCGGGCGCGAAGTTCTGCGGCGGCTTGGCGCGCCTGATCGATGGAGAAAGACACCCGCTCGCGCACTTCGACGGGCGCAGAGAGGTGGTTTAATCCGACGAGGACAATTTCCATGACGGCGGTGCCGGCTCCTGTGCTGCTGTCAAAAACCAATTGAATCTAAAAATAGCGATGCGCGCGCGAAAAAAATAAATTTACGACGGTGAAACTAAAAATCACGATTGCGAAATTGAAAATACAAAGCTGGGAAGCGCGTGCGCCTCGCCATCCGGGATTGCGTGCGAGCCGCAAGTAGAAAATGTAGGCGACGAGCACCAGAAGTGTGACGACGTATTTCGGGTCGTAATGCCAGAAGTTGCCGGTCAGGCGATCGACCCAGACGAAGCCGAGAATGGTACCAATGGTGATGGAGATGAGTCCTACGAGGACGCTGCTCTGACTCATGCGATCGAGAAGATCGAGGGATGGGAGACGCCAGAGAACATCGCCGCCTTTGCGGTTGTGGAGAAGTCGCTGCTGGGCGAGATAGATCAGACTGAGTACGCAAGAAAGGCCGAAAGCGGCGTAGGCGAGGATGCTCAACGTTACGTGAAAGGCGAAAACGACGCCGGTGGCAGGAGGCGCGGCGAGGCGGTCGGCGGGAGCGAGCTGCGACACAGTGAAAAATGCAAGAACGAACGGCAGGACGAATGCGCCGACGGAGCGCTGGCGGTGGAAGAGTTCGAGGCTGAGGTAGGTCAGAGCAAGCAGCCAGCCGAATAAAGACATCGAGCCGGAGAGGTCATGGTAGGGAACGGTGTGCAGGCCACGAGCACGTTCAAGGAGCGCGAAGTAGTGGGCGGCTAGGCCCGCAGCGAGAAGAAGAGATCCCAGGCGGCCAGACCACTCACGGCCGGAGATGAGGAAGTCCAGATAGGTGGCCAAGCTGCCGACATAGGCGATGAGAGTTAGCGTGAAGTAAAGATGGCTCATGAGTGTTTCAAGCAGGGGGACGGCGAAGCGGCGTCGGAAGAATTGCCAAGAGAGGCTTGGAACGCGCTTCGTTCGCTGAACCCTGCCTTGAGTATAGCCTAGGCAATTTCACGGCGCATCGCGGGAGGCTGATCAGTAATGAAAATGCGAGTGGGGGGGATCAAATGGCGGAGATTGGGCATTCGAACAGCAAAGCCACGGTGCCGGTGACGGCGAGCGCTAGCGCAATTTGGTATGCTCGTGTGCAAAGAAATCTATGACGACGACCGACGTTTCATTGAATCGAAAAGAGTTGTTTTTGCGCGCGTGCCGCGGAGAGGCATTGCCGCGCGTACCGGTGTGGATGATGCGGCAAGCGGGACGATATTTGCCGGAGTACCGGGAGCTTCGCGCGAAACATGCGTTTCTGGAGGTTTGCAAGACGCCGGATTTAGCGGTGGAGGTTTCGCTGCAGCCATTCCGGCGACTTGGCGTGGACGCGATTATTGTTTTTTCAGACATTTTGATTCCCGCTGAGGCCATGGGGCTACCGCTGGAATTAGGAGATGCAGGACCAAATTTGCCGGCGCCGGTGCGGTCGGCAGAGGCAGTGAACAAATTGCGGACCTTTGACCCGGAGATGGAAACAGGATTCTTGATGGAAGCGATCCGGCGAATTGTGAAGAGTGTTGGACCGGAAGTGCCAGTGTTGGGATTCGCGGCGTCGCCGTGGACATTAGCGTGTTACATGGTGGAGGGAAAAACGAAGGATGGCTTCGCGAAGGTGAAAGAGTTTTTGTATGAGGAGCCGCAAGTCTTTCGTGAGCTGCTGGACAGGATTGCGGAAACGACGATTGGATATTTGAAGGCGCAAATAGCGGCGGGTGCGGCAGCGGTACAACTATTTGATACGTGGTGCGGGGAGTTGACGCTGGCGGACTATCAGGAGTTCGTGCTGCCTGCGGTGCAGAAGGTCATTGCGGGGGTACGCGGAACGGTGCCCGTGATTTACTACACGAAGGCATCGCATCATTTGCTGCCGGCCGTGGTGAAAGCGGGAGCGGATGTTCTCAGTTGCGACTGGCGGGTAAACCTCGGCGAACTTAGAAAGCTTGCGGGGCCGAAGGTTGGAATCCAAGGAAATTTGGATCCGGCGGTGCTGTTTGCGCCGAAGGAACATATTGAGCGGACCACGGAAACAATCCTGCGAGAATTAGACGGCGTTGGACACATCCTGAATTTGGGGCATGGGATTCTTCCGGGAACTTGCGTTGAAAATGCGCAGACGTTCATAACCACGGGCCAGGGGTTTTCCTTCGGCCGGTGAGCAAACGCATGTCATATACCTGAAGGCTGGTAGGTATAAGCTCCCCACCATCTCTTCAATCACCATAAGGCGCGCGATCACCTAGTTCAAAATCCTGATGGCTGGAAACGAATCACGGCAAATACGCATCTCAAGAAACACAGTCCTCGGATGCGCGTGGTCGCACATTCTAGTTTTGGAGAGGATTTCTATGCGGCTTCGGGAAATTTTGCTATTCGCTGGAATGTTTTGCCTGTTCACCTGCGTACCTGCGAGTGCACAATACGGACGAGGAAGGTGGGAAGTAACTCCATTCGTCGGATATGAAACGGACGGCTCATTTCCGCTCAACACGCAAACGATTGGAGTGAACGTCAACGATCTGCGCGTCAATGGGGCCATAAGTTTCGGGACATTCATCGACTTTTCTCTAACGCCGAATTTTCAGACTGAATTCATGTGGGATCGAAATCCGACTTCTTACAGCGTGCAGCAGTTTCCGGGCGCTCCGTATATAAAATCTTTCAACTCGGACGTGGACCAATATCAGTTTGGAATCCTGTATATGTTTCTGGGACCGGATCACAAATGGCGGCCCTACGCCGCAGGCAGTCTGGGGTTTACGCACGAATCTAACAGCGGCGGCAATCCAACCCGTACCGATTTTGCATACAGCATCGGCGGCGGATTGAAGTACGCCCTCACCCAGCACATCGCGCTGCGTGGCGACGCGCGCTACATGCCGACATATGCGAACTCGTCGCTGGCCACGTATTGCGATCCATTTTTCGGTTGCTACACGGCGGAAGTCTCGAACTACCAAAAGCGCGGAAATTTCGTTGGCGGGATCGTGTTCCACTTCTAAGCCCAGATCGGCGAACAAGGTGAAGTCGTACGTCATGGCCTGCTAGAATGGGACGACGGTACCGCCGGAGATGATTCCGCAACCAACATTCGAGCAGATGCGCGAGGAACTTCGCGTGAGCGAAGAGTTTCTGGCGCGCTATAACCGGCCGGGGCCAAGATATACGAGCTATCCGACGGCCCCGGTATGGAACGACTCGTTTGGTCCGAAAGATCTGGAGTCCGTTCACAATGCGGCGGATGCGGCGAAAACTCCCGTTTCGCTGTATATGCATTTACCATTTTGCGAGAGCCTGTGCCTGTTTTGCGCCTGCAACGTCATCATCCAAAAAGACAAAAGCGTTTCCATTCCCTACTTCGAAGTTTTGAAGAAGGAAATTACACGGGTAAGCGAAGCGGTTTCTGGTGAGCGCGAAGTGGTGCAGTTTCATTGGGGTGGGGGAACACCAACGTATTCGAGTCCGGCCCAGTTGGAGGAGCTTTTTAGGTTCACGAAGGACCGATTCACATTTTCGGCGGATGCCGAACTGGGGATAGAAGTCGATCCACGGGTGACATCGCGCGCGCATCTGGAGACTTTGCGAAAATTGGGCTTCAACCGGCTGAGTATGGGGATTCAGGATTTCCATGCACCGGTGCAACAGGCGATTCACCGTGTGCAGCCCTATGAGACGACGCGCGATTTAGTTCTGGCGGCGCGAGCACTTGGTTTTGACAGCATCAATGTCGATTTGATTTACGGATTGCCGCACCAGACGGCAGAAACGTTCGCTCATACAGTCGAGCAAATTATTGGGCTGGCGCCGGACCGGATTGCACTTTTCAGTTATGCACATGTGCCGTGGCTTAAAAAGCAGCAAGGCGCGTTCGCCATATATTTGCCCGAAGGCATGCAGAAATTCGAAATTTTTCGAACCGGCATGCTGAAGTTTGTGGAAGCCGGATATTTGTATATCGGGATGGACCACTTCGCGAAGCCGGGCGACGAATTGGCGACCGCTCAGGCCAACCGAACATTGCACAGAAACTTCCAAGGGTATACGACGAAAGCCGGAGCCGATCTTTACGGAATGGGAGTCACGGCGATCAGCGGGTTCCACGATGCGTATGCGCAGAATTTCCGCGACCTTCCCACGTGGGAAAAGGCGGTTAATGAACGCGGAATCGCTACGATGCGCGGATATCATCTTTCCGACGAAGATCGATTGCGGCGCGATGTCATCAGCAGACTGCTCTGCCATACCGTGATTCCAAAACTTGAGATCAGCGAAACATTTGAGATCGATTTCGACGAACATTTCGCACCGGAACTGCAACGTCTGGAATCGCCGCGCGAAGATGGGCTGCTCACAATGGACCGCGACGAAATCCGGGCGACCTGGCTGGGTAGAATCTTCATCCGCAATCTGGCAATGCTATTTGACCCCTATCTGGAACAACAGCAACTTGCTGCCAAACCACTTTTCTCAAAGACTTTGTAAACCGTGACCGCCGCTCCGCTCACGATCGTTATCGGCGCCGGGGTTTCCGGGCTTGCCTGCGCGTACGCCCTGAAGAACGCCGGCGGAAATGTTCTGCTGCTTGAGGCTTCGGCACGTGCCGGCGGTGCGATTCAATCTGTTGCGGAAGACGGATATCTGTTCGAACTTGGACCACAAAGTTTTAGTTCGGCAGCGGCACTGGATGAATTGTGTTTCCGGCTGGGAATCGCGGATGAAATTGTAGAAGCGCCGCATGGAGCTTCGCGATACGTATTGATCGAGGGCAAATTGCAGAGTGTGCCGCTCTCGCCGCTGGCGTTTTTTATGTCGGGGCTCGTAGGCTGGAGTACCAAGCTTTCGATTTTGAAAGACCTGTTTGGGAAGACGAAACCTCCGGATCGAGATGAATCCATCGCGGCATTCATGCGGCGCAAGTTCACACCCGAACTACTGGAGAGGTTGGTCGGGCCGTTCGTTTCTGGAATATACGCAGGTGATCCGGAGCGACTTAGTCTGCGAGCGGCATTCCCCAAAATATACAAGGCAGAACTTGCGAAGGGCGGAGTATTGCGAGGCTCGTTGAGTACGGCTTCCGGAGGCACGGCGCAGCCGGTTAGGCAATCGAAGCGGCGACCGGGGATAGTTTCCTTCAAGGCTGGAAATGGGACGCTCAGCAGCGCGCTCACCACAGCACTCGGCGAATCATTGCGACGCAACACCGCGGTCAGCGGATTGCGGCTTACCGGCGAGGGGTTTGTGGTCGTGGCAGCAATCGCGAACGGGATCGAGGAAATTGCCTGTAAACGGGTAGTTCTGGCCACGCCGACCGAAGCCACAGCCAGAATTCTTGATGGCGTTGCACCTGATGCCAGCTGCGCCCTGCGCAAGGTCATGTACGCACCAATGAGCGTGGTTTCGCTGGGCTATCAGGCCGAGCAGGTTCGACGACCCTTGCAAGGCTTTGGGTTTCTGGTGCCGCGATCGGCAAGCATTCGAACGTTAGGAAGCGTGTGGAACTCATCGCTTTTTCCCGGGCGCGCACCGCAGGGACGAGTCTTGTTGACAAGTTTTGTCGGCGGAGCAACTGACCCCGAAGTTTCTTCCCTTTCAAACGACGCGCTCGCGGCGCTTGTTCATCGCGAAATCGCGCCGGTATTGGGCATTACGGGTAATCCGGCTACGAGCCGCGTCACGAGCTACTCCAAGGCAATACCTCAATACAATTTAGGGCATTTGGATTTGCTCCGCAGCGCATCTGAAGCACTCAAAGCGGTATCCGGATTGTACGTGATCGGCAATTATTGGGAAGGTCCCTCGGTTGGTGCTTGTGTGGAGCGGGCGCACACGGTTGCCGACCGAATTCGAATGGGATAAAACAGTGGCAAGGCTGTGAGTGCCAGCCCACCTCATCCAGACAGGCAAAAGTACCGTATATCCTGCAGGAGATGAAGCAAGCCGAACGTGTTCCTAGCGGTTTTCACACCTTCGGAAAATAGCGAAGTGTCGCCAGACGCGACGCTGTTGCAGCGGCTTCTTCAACGGGACGTGGGCGCTTTCGAAGAACTCTACGACCGCCATTCCCGTGTGGTGTATGCGCTCGTCCTACGCATACTTCAACAAGCATCGACAAGCGAAGAAGTAGTGCAGGATGTTTTTCTGCAAGTATGGCGGAACGCCGCGCGATACGATGCGAAGCGTGGCCCGTTTCTGCCGTGGCTGCTGACGATGGCCAGGAACCGTGCGTTGGATCATTTGCGGTTGAAAAGCGAGCGGCAGCGGCGGCGCGAAGACCAGGCGGAAGAACTTCCATCGGCGGTAAGCATGCCGAATTTTGAAGGAGACTTGGATGAGCGGCGGCGTGCGAGCAAGGTGCGCGAACTGATTGATTCCCTGAATCCGCAGCAAAAGCGGGCCATCGAACTGGCTTATTTCGAGGGACTGAGTCATTCAGAGATCGCCAGCGCGTTGCAGGAGCCTTTGGGGACAGTCAAGAGCTGGATTCGGAACGGGTTATTGCGATTGAAGGAAGGATTGCACGCAACGTCGTGAGCACCGCTGATCAATTTCGCGAACTGATCGAAGCCTACGCATTGGGCACGCTCGATCCGGAGGAGCGCGCGTCCGTTGCGGCCCATCTGGCAACAGGATGCCAGGGATGCAACGCGGCACTGGGCGAGTCGCTATGGCTCGTGAGCCAGTTGGCGTATCTTGCGCCTGGAACGGGCGGTGAAGCGGGTGTGCAAGCGCAGCCGTCGGAGATGCTGCGCGCGCGGCTGACCAGGACGGTCCGCGAGGAAACCGCAGCGGAAAGGGTATCGAACAGCGGAAAAGGAGGGTCGGCAATTCCCTTCTGGATGTGGGGAGCCGTAGCGGCAGCATTGTTGTTCGCGTTGTATAACGTGAATGAAGAGAGAAAGCTGGAGCAGCGAATCCAAAGCACGCAAGAAGCATTGACGGCACAGATTCAAACCCAACTGCGGACGGCGCAAGAGCTTGAGCTGGCGCGGCGAGAAGCGTTGATTTTGACGGACCCGAACTCGGTGAAGATTGCGATGGCGGCCGGAGACAAGAGATTGCCGATCTTACAAGCGATGTGGCATCAGACGCTCGGAATCGTCGTAAACGGACAACAGTTGCCGGTGCCAGCAGAAAATCGCACGTTGCAGTTGTGGCTGATACCCAGCAAACCGGGAGCGAAGCCGGTTCCTTCCCTGACTCTGCGGCCTGATGCGAATGGAAAATTTGATTTGCTGGTGGCGAACCCGCCGGATTCGCAAGGCGGAACAAAAGCGCTGGCAATTACTGAAGAGCCCGAAGGCGGAAGTCCGCAGCCGACGACAACGCCGATCTGGGTAGGGGCAGTCGCGGGTAAATAGGCGCGGAGCAATTGTGCAAGAAGCGCATGGCCCAATAAAACATTACAGCTGCGCACGCACTAGTCTTTGCTGCGGTTTTTCCTGTAGCGCAGGGCGAGACGCGCTTTGCGCCGTTCACCCGCTTCGCGCCAGCGCCGTTTTTCTTCGGCAGTCTTAATGATTAAAGGCGCGGCGGTTTTCGGAGCGCGAGTCACCGAATCCAAAGCTACAAACGTTAAGTAAGCAGTGGTAGTGTGTTTGCGCTCACCGGTGAGCGCGTTTTCCGAGAAGACTTTCACGCCGACTTCCATCGAAGTATTGAAGACGCGATTGACTTGGGATTTGAGAACGACGATTTCACCAATGCCCACTTGATTGCGAAAGTCGATGTAGTCGACGGAGGCGGTGACTACGTAACTGTTCGAATGGCGGCTGGCGGCCATTGCGGCGGCCACGTCAACCAGGTGCATGACGTGACCGCCAAGGAGTTTTCCGAGCGGGTTGGTATTAGCGGGGAGAACGACTTCAGCCATTTCCGAACGCGATGCACTCACCGGTTTGCCTTTGAGTTGGGGCTGAGAGGCATTGTTCGATTTTCGACTGATTTTCGGCATTCATTCCTCGGCTACTCGGGAGTTGGGAGCGTCGTTCGCAGCCGCTATACTACCTGCAGACCATGACAGACCAAAAGAAAACCCGACGAGAATTGTTGGAGAATTTTGTTGCGCAGAAACCGGACGACGCGTTTAGCCGGTACGGTTTGGCGATGGAATGCCTGAATTCGGGCGACACGGTGGCGGCGGAGACACAGTTCAGGGAGTTACTCACGCGGAATGCGGATTACGTACCGGCCTACCTAATGTTCGCGCAAATGCTGGTGAAAGAGTTGCGTCAAGAAGAAGCGCGAGAAGTGTTGAACACCGGAATTACGGCCGCATCGCAGGCGGGCAATGGGCATGCGTTGTCTGAGATGGAGTCGCTGCTAAGCGAACTCTAATTTCGTTTGAAACGAAATTTTAAGCGCGATTTTTAGAGCGATTTGCCTCCTGCGATGGCTCTGCTATGCTTTGAGCTGGAAGTCACCATGGCACCGGTTCGGCTACCGCTTTTCCCACTGAACGTCGTTCTTCTTCCCGGCGCCGATATGCCCCTGCACATTTTCGAACCGCGATACCGGCTGATGGTACGCGAGTGTATGGAGACGAAGACTTCATTCGGGATGCTGCTGGCATTACCAAATGGTGTGGCGGGAACGGGATGCACTGCCGAAATCTTGGAAGTTACGAAGCGGTATGAAGACGGCCGGTGCGACATCATCACCGTAGGGAGAGAGCCGTTCCGGGTGGTAGAACTCTTCAATGATGAGCCGCTGATGCGCGGAGAAGTGGATTTTCTAGACGATCAAGCGTCGCCGGTGAACACCAAGATCTTGCGCGAGCTGGTGGATTTGTACGAAACGTGTCATACGCTAATTTTTGACGATTACCCTCGCGACGCGGAAGAGGTGGAAGAAACCGCGTTTTCCTACCGTATCGCGGCGAGGCTTCCGATGGATTTGCTTTGGAAGCAGAGGATACTGGAGCTACGCACCGAGGCCGAACGTCAGGAACGGCTGGTGGCGTATCTGCGGGGATGGGCACCACACCTGCAGAGGGCAGAAGCGGCACGTTCGCAGGCTGCTGGCGGCGGGCACGGACTGAACTGATTTTTTGCTTTGCAGTTGTACGAATTGAAGGCGCCCGCATCTAAACACGAAGTAGCTGCGGCGGACGCGGCTTTTGGGGGCTTGATGACTGCTTTACAGACAGCACACTCTGGAGGAACCGGCGGACGATCTAAACCAGCGACGCTTGGCGAGTTGAAGAGAATCCCGGATTTTGACGCGAGGTGGGCGTCTCGCTCGGTGAAAGACGAGATGCGCGGCAACTTATTGCGGTTGATCGAACGCGGCGAGCCACTGTTCCCTGGAGTGCAGGGATATGAAGACACGGTGATTCCGCAAATCGTGAATGCGCTGCTGTCGCGGCACAATTTTATATTGTTGGGATTGCGGGGACAGGCGAAGAGCAGAATTTTGCGAGGACTGGCGAATCTGCTGGACTCGGAAATTCCGGTCGTGGCCGGATGCGAGATCAATGACGATCCATTGAACCCGATTTGCCGCGCGTGCAGGGACCGGATCAAGAGCGACGGCGACAACACTGCGATCGCCTGGATGCTGCGGGAAAATCGCTATGTGGAGAAGCTGGCGACGCCGGACGTGACGATTGCAGACATTATTGGCGATGTTGATCCGATTCGCGCGGCGCGGGGCGGTAGAGACCTGTCAGATGAGTTGACGATTCACTATGGGCTGTTGCCACGAGCCAATCGCGGAATATTTGCGATTAACGAACTGCCCGACTTGGCGGGAAAGATCCAGGTAGGGCTGTTCAACATCATGCAAGAAGGTGACATTCAGATTAAGGGTTATCCGCTGCGCTTGCCGCTCGATGTGTTGCTGGTGTTTTCGGCGAATCCGGAGGACTACACAGCACGAGGAAAAATCATTACGCCGCTGAAGGACAGAATTGGCGCGGAAATTCGCACGCACTATCCTGCAACCGTGCAAGAAGGTATTTCGATTACGAAACAGGAAGCGTGGACCGGCAGGGATTCGGCTTACCGGGTGGACGTGCCCGATTATTTGCGTGAGTTGGTTGAAGAGATAGCGTTCCAAGCGCGGGACGACAAGCGAGTGGATAAGCGGTCGGGTGTGAGCCAGCGATTGCCGATTTCGGTGCTGGAAAGCGTAGTGAGCAGTGCTGAACAAAGAGCGGCGCGAACGGGAGAGAAAATTTCAGTGGCGCGAGTGGCTGATATTTACGCGGCGCTGCCGTCGGTAACCGGCAAGCTGGAACTGGAGTACGAAGGCGAGCTGAAAGGCGCGGATGCTATTGCACGAGAGCTCATTCGCAATTCGATTGGACGAATTTTTTCCAAGCGATTCGCAGATGTGAACTTTCAGCCGGTCGTGCAGTGGTTCGAACTGGGCGGCGAACTGAAGATTGCGGAGGTTGCATCGACTTCGGAGCGATACAAACAACTTGGAAATATCAAGGACTTGCTGGACCACGTGGAGCGGCTGGGAGTCACGGATAAGACGGATCACGCGCAGGCTTCAGCGGCGGCGGAATTGATTCTGGAGGGACTGTGGGCGCACAGACGAATCGGGCGAAGCGAAGAACGCGGATTTTTCGCTGAAAAGCCGAAGCGGCAAGAACCATCAGAAGGCGGCAACCGGCCACCGCGGCGGAGCTACAACTAGCGTTCGAATCGCAGATTGCGCGGTGCGTAGGATTCACCAGGGGCACGAATGAAATTTACAAAGTTTACGAAGTATACGGGCGAACCGGCGGATGGAGTGGACCTAGAAGAATTGGTCAAGCGGCTCGGCGACTTTTTTTTGCAGAGCGGGTTCGAATCGCAGTACTACGGAATCTCGGAGTTTGATCCGGACCGATCGATGGAAGCGCTGCGGGAAGCGATTTTACGGGCGTTGCAGGATGGGGATTTGCTGTCGAACGACAAAATGAGCAAAGAGTTGCGCAGGCTACTGAACCGCTCGGATGCAGCGAACAACCAGGAAATTCAGGACCTGCTCGATAAGTTGGTGGAGCGATTGGGGAATGAGGGTTTCATCAATCCGCAACAGCAGCCGCAGATCACTCCGCCGAACAAAATGTCGGCACGCGGATCGGTCGGTGATCCGCAAGAACGGAAGACCGAAGCGCGTTTTGAAATCACGGATAAAACCATCGATTTTCTGGGATTCAAGACGCTGCGCGACTTGCTGGGATCGCTGGGGCGAAGCAGCTTTGGACGCCACGACACACGCGATTTGGCCACCGGCGTAGAGGCGAACGGCGTTTCGCGGCCTTATGAATTCGGCGACACGTTGAACATGGACGTCAGCGAGACGCTCTTCAACGCGGTACGGCGCGACGGCGCGAAGGTTCCGATCGAACTTGAATATGAAGACTTGATGGTGAATCAGTGCGAATACCAGTCGTCGTGCGCGACGGTGGTGATGCTGGATTGTTCACACAGCATGATTCTGTATGGCGAGGACCGGTTCACGCCGGCCAAACGCGTAGCGATGGCCTTGTCCCACCTGATCCGAACGCAATTCCCCGGCGATACGCTGCATCTGGTGCTTTTCCACGACAGTGCGGAAGAAGTTCCCGTGAATGAACTGGCGCGAGTACAGGTGGGACCGTTCTACACGAATACCCGTGAAGGATTGCGCATGGCGCAGCGAATCCTATTGCGTCAGAGAAAAGACATGCGGCAAATCATCATGATTACAGACGGCAAGCCCTCTGCGCTGACCTTGGACGACGGACGCATCTACAAGAATGCATTTGGATTGGACCCGTTCGTAGTCGGCGAAACGCTGGAAGAAGTGAACAAGTGCAAGCGCGCGAACATTATGATCAATACGTTTATGCTGGCGACGGACTATTCGCTGGTGAATTTTGTCCAGAAGATTACGCAAATGTGCCGCGGCAAGGCGTACTTTACCACCCCGCAGAACCTCGGCCAGTATCTCCTGATGGATTTCATGCAGCGCAAGACCCGTCACATCCATTGAAACGTTGGGACGTTTCATTCTTCTTTCGCAAAAGAATCTTCCGATGGTCCTTGACTCCTCTGCTCAATAAGAACAAGCTCATGTTGTTGTTTCGCCGTTTGAGGCGAAACTCCCGCTTCATAGTCCAAACGCAGTTTCTATAAAGGCCAAGCCCGCATCAGGCGCTAAAGAGGACAGACCCCCTCGGTTCCTTTTTGTTCCCCCTCGCGGAGCCCGACTTCCTGTCCGACGTACAGGCCGACACACACAAAACGCCAGCGGTCACAAGCCACACCACTCAAACCCTACTCGCTTCGCGCGAGTAGGAATCCGCATTTTCTAAAAAGGGAGAATTACTTATGTCTGACTCAAACAAAAATATTGTCCGTCGGTTATTCGACGAAATTTGGAACAAAGGCCATCAGCAGGTTGCCGATGAGCTTTTCGCCGCGAACTACACGCATCATGACTCTTCTACGCCTGAGGTTGGGCGCGGCCCCGATGGCGAAAAGAAACGTGTAACTCTCTACCGCAATGCCTTTCCCGACCTTCGTTTCAATGTCGAGGATCTCATTGCCGAAGGCGAATCCGTCACCGCTCGCTGGTCCTGCCGTGGTACCCATAAAGCCGAACTCAACGGGATCGCTCCAACCGGTAAGCAGATCACCATTTCCGGAATCAGCGTTGTCCGCTTCAGCAGCGGCAAGATGGTGGAAGGTTGGGTCAACTGGGACGCTCTCGGCATGATGCAGCAACTCGGCGTCGTCCAGGAGCTCGGCAAAACCAAAGCCGTAGCAGCCGTACGGTAACCAGTTTCATTCAGCCAAAAGCACGGAAGGCCCGATTTCCCAATCGGGCCTTTTGTTTCTGTTGGGGGAAGCCGGGGCCAGAACAGACCTTCTCCGCATTCGCTTTGACTTCCGTCCCGCCTCTGGCTACGCCGCTAAATCATGTTCAACATCTTCATGCTGGCCGCCGACTACTCGCTCGTCATCTTCGCCCCCTACCTATCGAGAATGGCACCCGAACTTTTCATTACGACTCTCTGCTAGACTATGCGGCCATGAAAACACTCCTCCTTCGAACGTTGTGTTTAGTTCTGTTCACGGCGAGCCTCGCAGCAGCTCAAGACGTAATTTCTCTGTACACGGGAACGCCGCCGGCAAGCTATCCGGAAAAAGAATACTTCTCGAAGATCTGGAACACGGAAGTCGTCAGCAACGTGACGAAGCCGACGCTGACGGTTTTCAAGCCGTCGTCGGAGACGGCAAACGGCACCGCAGTTGTGGTTTGCCCGGGCGGCGGATTCATGGCGCTGTCCATCAACAGCGAGGGCATCGACGTCGCCAAATATCTGGCCGACAAAGGCGTGACTGCTTTCGTCCTGAAGTACCGCGTGGCGCACACGGGCGAGGATGCAACACAAGAATTCGCGGAGCTGTTTGCCGACAGGCCGAAATTCGAGCAGACAATCGGTAGTGTAATTCCGCTGGCGATCGCAGACGGGTTAGCGGCCGTCAGCTACGTTCGCCAGCACGCTTCGCAATGGATGATTTCACCAGACCGAGTTGGAATTATTGGATTTTCCGCGGGTGGCACGGTAGCTTCGGGCGTTGCTTTCCGCTATGCGGCTGATGGACGACCGGCGTTTGTGGCGCCGATCTATGCGGCGGCCGGACGATTGAAAGATGCCACCGTTCCGGCCGATGCGCCGCCGATGTTCATTGCAGCGGCGACGGATGATCAACTAGGGCTGGCACCGGACAGTATTGCGCTGTACCAAAAATGGACCGACGCTCACAAACCAGCGGAGCTGCATATGTACGCGAAGGGCGGCCACGGATTCGGAATGCGAAAGCAGAACTTCCCCACCGATCACTGGATCGACAGATTCGCCGATTGGTTGGAGCTACAAGGCTGGCTGAAGAAGTAGAATTGGGGCGTCACGTGAATCGTTCTGCGACCATCCAATTTTGCGGAAGCGCGAATGCGCGGATAAACTAGACCTATGTCCATCTATCGGCGTTTTATGGCCTGGCTGGGAGCGGAAGGGACCATGTCGAGTATTGTCCAAGGGAGTGTCGCGCCAAATTTTTCCCTGAAAGATCTGAATGGAAAGCAGTTTGTGCTTTCGAATGCGCTGCGGCGAGGGCCGGTCGTCGTGGCCTTCTACAAAAGGGGATGTCCGGTTTGCCAGTTCACATTCCCCTTTCTGGAGCGGCTTTACAAAAAATATGGAGCGGGCAATGTCGGTTTCGTCGGGGTTTCGCAGAACGACGCGAAAGGCGCACAGGAGTTCGCTAAGGAATACGGGATTACATTTCCGATCGTAATAGATGAGGCCGGCTATCCGGCATCGAATGCTTACGGACTCACGAATGTCCCGACGTATTTTTTGATCGACGAAGACGGGACGGTAGTGGTCGCGAGCGTAGGCTTTGGTAAGGCGGAACTAGAGGCCATCGCCGACCAACTCGCCGATCGACAGCAGGTGCCGCATGCGCCTGTGTTTCGAGCGGACGAATCGGTGCCAGCGCACCGCCCTGGTTGAGGATCGAAGAACTAGGTCCGGTCTGGACCTAAGGCATTAGACAGCGCTAGTTGGGTGTGAATCGCGCTAAGTTACTCCGCCGCGGCAAAGTCAACGAAGCGATTGGAGTCTGCGGAATTTCGCTAATCGAGGTCGATCAGTTTCTGTTTGTGTTTTTCAGGTTTCTTGCGTTTGTCCAGGATGACCCGAGTGGAAGCAGGTTTCGCTGCGACACTCCGCGCAAGCCGTCGCGCTTCCGTGCCCTTGTCTAACTTTTTTCTCTTCTTTTTCATGATTTAAGAGGTTCCGGAAGGGAATGCTACACCAATCGTTTGCCGATTTGCGATGGATGGGAGCAAAACTAGAAATTGAAGGTGACTTGCAGGTCGATTCGGCGGTTGGACGTCTGATTGCCGTACGGCCCACCGGCGAGTGCATTAGCCTGGCCGAAGATTGGCGAGCTGATGACGCCAACTGGCGTGGCCTCATTGACGTGGTTGAAAATGTTACGAGCCGATATTCCAAAGGTAAGGCTGTAGCGCTGTCCGGACGAGTCGCCACCGCCGAACATTCCTCCGCCACCACCGCCGCCTCGATTTCCCCCACCGCCACCACCGCCGCCGGGACCGCCAGGCCCCCCGGGTCCGCGGCCAAAAGTCCCACCTGCGCCAGGACCACCTGCTGCTGCGCGAGCTTGTGATTTTGCGCCGAATCCAAACGTCTTGCTCAAACGCATATTCAACGAAAACCTCGCCGGGCTAAGTCCACAGTTGATAGGGATCTCGGTCGTGAGCTGTCCGTCTGATGGTTGACAATGAAAACTGACGTCACCTGGAATGACTGCAGTCGCTAACGCTGATTGAAGCTGACCCAGGGTAGGTCTGTCGTTAAAAATCGAGTCGCCATTCGAATCAAGACCGGTGGTCACATTGAATGGAACACCGGAACTGGCAATCATGAATGGACTGATGCGGAATTTGTAAGGGAGAGCGACGGAACCGCCGACGAAAAGTCGCTGGCGGATATCGAACGTCGCGCGGCCATAGTCCAGATCGAGATCGTACTGATTGGACGGGAATGTCGTAACGCCCGAGGTGTCGCTGTTGGCGTAGTTCAAGGTGTAATAGCTGAAGAGCGAAACGCGCGTTCCAACGCGGACAGTTCCATTGACGATGAACTGGTTCTGCTTGAAGTCGCCACCCGATTCGTACTGATAAATGTTGTCGGTCCCACCGAGCGGACGGTTTGCGGGATCAAAATCAGGCGGCAGCGGCGCGTTGATGTTGCGGGTGAGAAAGGCGTGCACGCCACGCGAATTCAGGTAGGTAAACGCGATGTTAGCGCTCTTGTTGATCTGTTTTTCGAGAGTGACGCCGGACTGCATCGTGTACGGCGTCTTCAGGTGCGGGTCGAGTTGGTAAATCGTCGGTGAAGTCTGTGCGAGAGCGAGTTCCGCCGCGGTGGGCAAATTAGGGAAGAAGTCGGGATCTGTGACGATGAAACGCTTCTGCGTGACGCCGTTGAGCAGTTGTGCCTGCTCGAGATATTGCTGCTGGAAGCGGTCATAGAATATTCCAAAGCCTGCGCGCAAAACGGCCTTGGGGGTTCCCTGCTTGGTTTTTCCAATGCCCCAAGCGAGACCAAGACGTGGGGCCACGCCGCCGTCGTCGCCGATTTGGTTCTGATGTTCGAACCGCAGGCCGAGATTCACCGTAATGTTGGGGCGGAGGCGCCATTCGTCCTGAATGTAGAAGCCAAGATCGTAATAGTCGTTGTGCACCGCGGAATTTCCAGTGGTAATCCCGAAAAGGCTGGAGCCACCGCAGATTGGTGTTCCCGTGGAATCAACGCCGCGGCAGTCAGCGCGAATTTCATCGGGCGTGAAGCCGGCAGCGAGATCTTGTTCGGTAATTTGATACGAGGTTAACGAATCGAACGTGAATGAGCCATTGAAGCCGTTTGTTTTATCGAGCGAATCGCGATCGATGCGAGCGCGGACACCAAATTTAATGAAATGTTTCGCAGCCAAAATCGAAGTGTAATTTTGGATCTCAAAACCATTGGTGGTTTGTTCCAGGTTGCCTTGCGAGTTTCCTCCGCCAATGAAAGCGCCGCCGACGTTGACTGTAGGGGTACCATCCACGACCGTTTGGGTACTCCCGGAACGGACGTACTGAAATCGCGTTTCGTTTATGACCCGCTCACTCAAGGTTTGTGTGTCGCTGATCTGCAGAGTGTGTTCGGTGTTCAGTTCGTTAAAACCCTGGCTTGGCAAGCTGAACTGGCCAACACCGTTGTTGATTTCGTTTTCACGGAAATATTGGTATCGCGCGGTAAGCGTGTTCGTGGACGAAAGCTGGTAGTCGACGCGAGGCGTGAGGTTGGTGCGGGTGCGCGGATTCGGAACTGCATCGGTAAACTGAATCGGATTGAAATTTGCATCGAGCGCAGGAGTGTTCACCACGGCGATTTCATCGATGTTGCGGCGATCGAGGTTGAAAAAGAAAGATGCTTTCTTGTTGATGGCTCCGCCGATGTTGCCGCTGTAGAGCACCGAGTGGTACGCCGGTTGGTCCGCCTCGCCTTCAAAGGGATTTCTGGCGTTCAAAGCGGACGCATTGCCGTTGATCATGAACTGGCCATGCAATTTGTCCGTACCGGGTTTGGTGAGAATCTCGATGCGACCGTATCCAAGTTTGTCGTATTCGGCAGAAAAGGGGTTCTGATTCAGGCGAATTTCGCGAATTGAGGATTTGGGAGGAAGCTGTCCGGCGGTGAATCCATCGATGTAAATCTGGCCACCGTTCGGACCCGCGGAAGGACCAGCAAGTGCGGTAAGTTCATCCTGCAGTTCGTCCGGGTCATCTGAAAGTGCGTCGAGGTCTTTACCCTTCAGCGTCAAGGAATTGGCGTTGCTGCCAGCGCTAGTATCCAGTTGCGTCGAAGAGTCGGTCACTACCACTTTTTCCTGTTGCACTTCGATGCTCAACTTTGCGTTTAGAACTGTCGGCGGATTCGCAGAGATCGTAACCGGCTTGACTTCAAAAGGCGCAAATCCGGTCGCGAAGACTTGGACCGTGTAGGTGCCCGGAGTGAGAGCCTTTACCTCGTAATTTCCGTCGCGATTCGTGACTGCGGTGAAGGACGCGCCTTCGGAAGAAAGTACGAGCACCGTGGCGCCAGATACCGCTGCGCTTGAGGGATCGGTGACTTGTCCGCGCAAACTGCCGGAAGGCGCGGTCTGCCCTGCCGCGGTCACTACGACCGCAAGAAAAATCACGGTCGCCAACACCAAACGCCTACGAAGAAACTTGAACACCCGACTCATTCAATCTCCTCTGAATTTCCGCACTTTCGACGTCAATTCCCGGCAGGTTCGCCGCCGCCCAAACTCCAGGGAGAAAGAATCATGTCCTGGCTACCCTTCGGCGAGGCCCGAAGAATCGCCTCGACCCCACCAAGCAGGGTAATGATCGTCAAAGGGTCTTTGCCGTTGCCTTGTGTGGTGACGACCATTACGGCATCGCCTTTCTGCAAATCTGAAAGTGTCGCAGCAGGCATGCGCGCAATCATTTGCTGGAAGTCGCCGGAAGCGCCCCGCGCGCCCTGCTGACCTTGTGGTCCCGCGGAACTTGCTACAGGCTCCGTCGAGGCTCCGTTTGGTGCAGGCGAAGTTGCTGCAGCCGACGAGGGCGGTTGCTGTCCGGAAGACGGAGTGCCTCCTGTCTGGTTACGCAAACGGGCCGCGAGTCCTTCTGCAAATTGCGGCGGCAATTTTCTCATTTGAGATTCGGCCGAAATCTTCAGCGTGACAGCAGACTTCGAGGCCAAGTCCTGCACCACGAGCGTATTGTTCGCGGCGTCGATGCTGGACACCGTACCTGCGATGCTGCGAAATG
The DNA here is from genome assembly GCA_963781385.1 of uncultured Acidobacteriota bacterium. GTDB lineage: Bacteria > Acidobacteriota > Terriglobia > Acidiferrales > UBA7541 > Acidiferrum. The sequence continues at coordinate 1,890,006 of CAWAFN010000003.1, forward strand.
TACCTGACACCATTTCCACGGCGTCGAATTCGGAGGCGGTGGCAGAACGAGTTCCGCGCGCCCGCAACTGATCTCCGACTTGAATTTCTGAGCGGTCAGCGATTTTAGCAGCGTCAAACCGAGTTGAGTCCGCTGAATACCGGCGAAGAATCGCGTCTTTCGTAAAATGCACTGTAACTTCCTTGTTCGCGCCGGGACTGTTGGTGGTCAACAGCAAGGTTCCGGCCGTTGCATCGATGGACTTTACTAAGCCACCTATTCCGTGTTGCCACTCAGATCGTTCCCGAGCCTGCTTTTCGGCAATCGCGGCTTTCTTGACTGCAATTACAGAGGCTGCGCGAATGGTCTTGCCGTCTTCGGCGAGGCTCCCTCGAACCAGCACTCGATCGCCGGTTTGGAGATCTGCGAATGCCAGGGGCGTGGCTTCCTTGAGGTCGGTCTTGCCGGGCTCGATTTGGAGCATTTTCGTTCCGTCTTCAACTGCAACAGGTGTGGAAGCACCGGCGTCGGAGAGTACCGTTAGCGATTTTCCGTTTATCGCCTGCAAGGTGCCGACGATACGCGCCACCGCAACTGGAGCCTGTTGGGACAAATCCGAGGCGTCGGATGGCACGGGCGCGAATGCAAATACGCTGGCGTAGAGCGATAACCAGCACAGTTTTTTATACAGTCCCATGTTGATTGATCCAGAGGCGAACCGGTTTATGAGATAGCCACTCGCTGGCTGGTGTTGCCGCACCCACTAAATAGTGCCAAGAATAAGACGCATAGGGCACATTTTTTGGTACAGTCTGCGAACAAGCTTGTACCGTACGGATTGCGATTCTTTAGGTTGCGTTTCGCTGATATCGGTTCGCCGCCCCTACTCCCAGTGAAGCGTGCTCGCATTCCGAAGTTCCCATGGTCGCCAGTGATCAGGCCAGACCATTGAACGGAGTCGGCGGATGGGCAAACCCAGAATATTGTTGGCCGATGACCACACTCTGGTCGTTGAAGCGTTCACAAAATTATTGGAACCTCATTTCCAAGTCGTTGGCACCGCTGCTGATGGCCGAGTTCTTCTGGAAAAAGCAGAGGAGCTGCGGCCGGACGTCATTGTGCTCGACCTGAGCATGCCAGTTCTCAACGGGTTCGAAGCCGGCGAACGGTTGAAGAAATTACTGCCCAACGCCAAGTTATTGGTTCTGACTGCGACAGAAGACACCGAGGTGGCGGCTGATGTCCTGCGCGGCTGGGCCTCCGGATTTCTGCTCAAGAAATCAGCGAGTGCAGAACTGGTTAAGGCGATTCAGGAAGTTCTCAAGGGCAGGAGCTACATCACCACTCACATGACGCAAAACTTGCTTGATAAATTCGTGAGAGACCCAAAGATTCACAATGCAAAAACGCTGACGCCACGCCAGCGAGAAGTTCTACAGCTTTTGGCGGAGGGTCGCACGATGAAAGAAGCCGCTGACGTCCTTCAAGTGACTCCGCGGACCGTGGCTTTCCACAAATACAAGATTATGGAAGACTTCAATTTAAAGACGAATTCTGACCTTCTGAGATTCGCCCTAAAGCAAAGGTTAATTAGTTGACAGTGGGGCTATACTTGATGATAACTGATGACGATTAGGCTAACCAAACCATTGCTTGCCCTTTTTTGTCTACCGTAATGCTTGTAATCGAGCGTTCCTTGATTGTAAGCTTTCCACACTTCAGGGATTGAACCAAAGTTCGGTCTACAGCCCTCGACCGTTTGCACCGGTGCTCTGGCAAAAAGGGTGTTTTATGTCCCGCTCGCTCTTTGTCCGAGCCGCATGGCGGCATTGGTGGCCGTTTCCATCGGCGAAGTTCGACTGGTTCGCCGCTTTGCTGGTTGGAACCAGCGTGCTTTTCTTCGTTACGTCGCCGCTTCTCGCACTTTTCTTTCGAATGTTTCTGGAAATCGACAGAACGATCGCGGTCACATATGCGCTAGTCCTTCTGCTATGTATCGAGGCATTTCTCTTGTGCTGCTTCTGGCAAGAATTACCGAGACGGCGCCGCGCGGAAGCCGCCATAGGACGGATGAACTCCATGCAACGGGCTATCAGCATGGCGTCTGGGCGGATCGTAAGCATGCGGCCGGATGAACTTGAGCACGGATTGCGCCGCGAGCTGTGCGCGATCCGCGAAATGTTGAATATTGATGGTGTCTCCTGGTTCCAGCGTTCGGAGTCGGGCCAGAGCTATAAGCGCTTGCAGTACTCGCTCGACAGTTCATACGTTGCAGTCAACGAGAGTTTTTTGGTCTCGATTTCTCCCTGGATTTCGGAGCAGCTTCTTCAAGGTGTGCCCGTACACCTCCGCAATATCAATGATTTGCCGCCGGAAGCTGCGAAGGAACGACAGATTTTGCAATGTGGAGGCATCAAATCGCTCGCGGTGATTCCCTCGAGGGGCGGTCTCTGCGGCGCGAATGCGCTGGTGCTTACTTCATTTAGCAAGGAAATTTCGTGGGACAGAAAAGTGATCGAACAGCTTTCGGTGCTGGCCTCGGTCTTTGCAAACGCCAAGGCTAGAGAGCTCGCAGAGGTCGCGGGTGGCGAAAGCGAGTCGCGGTTCCGACATTTGTTTGAAGATTCGCCGTTGGGGTTGGCTCTTCTGGATTCGACAGGACAGATCCGGGTTGCCAACAACGCGCTCGCGCGCTTTTTGGGCCGAACCGTCGTTGAACTTTCCGCGCAAAGCATCTTTGGGCTGACAGTACCGTCGGAAATACCTCAAGTCTGGCTTCACTTACAGGAACTCCTCGCGGGCGTACGCGAGATTCGTCAAGTAGAACGCAAATTCCTACGAAAAGATGGTTCCGCAACCTGGGGGCGAGTCACTCTTTCCATGGCTGGCGGGAAGACTGGGACCGAACGATTCGTCATGGCGATGGTCGAAGACGTCACAGAATCGATGGCCACGCGGGAACAGCTTGAACAAAGCAAGCACATGCTGACGATGGCCTTGGATGCGTCTCGCACCGTTGCCTGGGAATATGATCCCCACACCGACGTCATGAACTGGTTCGATCGCAATCGAAATACCGCGAAAACCACAGAAGCTCCGCGATCTGAGTACTTCTCTAATATTTTGCAGCACGTGGTGCCAGATGATTGGGCTTTGCTGCGGGCGCTTATTAAAAGCATGTTGCAGACAGGGGGAATTTTTTCAACAGAATTTCGCATGATTGGCAGAGACGGCACAATTCGCTGGATGCTGGGAAAGGGACAGTTGTATCAGAAGTCTCCGGACGCTCATCCCAAAATTGTCGGCGTAACGATGGACATTTCCCACTTGAAGCGCGCGCAAGTTGAGTTGCAGCAATTGGCGAAGCGTCTGATGCAGGCTCAGGAAGAGGAACGCAAGCGTATTAGCTTGGAACTTCACGACGATATCGGGCAACGAGTTGCGCTACTAGCAATCGAGTTGGACTTGGTGCAACAACAATTGAACGGGAATGAAAGGGTGCGCGATCGCGTGGCAAGAGCGCAGTTCTCAGCGGAGGAAATTGGTTCCGATATTCATCAGATTTCGCATTCCCTGCATTCTTCCAAACTCAAGTATCTCGGTCTACCGGCAGCAGTCCGGGAATTCTGCAGCCTCATTTCAGAAACACATGGGCTGGCTATCGAGTTCGGTTGCGCGGAGCAAAAACCGAATCTAACAGAAGACGAAGCGCTGGCATTATTCAGGGTCGCCCAGGAAGCGCTGAACAACGCGGCGCGCCACAGCCATGCAGGCCGAGTCAAAGTGCTTCTCTCATTCTCCGAGATGCACGCCATGCTGTCTGTCGCCGACAACGGCGTTGGCTTCAATAGCAGCGATCAATGCGACGGAATAGGCTTGATCGGGATGCGGGAGCGGGTCCGCTCCATAGGCGGCGAACTTCGTATCGTTTCAACGCCAGGCTCCGGAACTGAACTGCAAGCCATTCTGACTTTCCTCGAACCACGGGTTTTGAAACAGCCACTCGCGACGGCTGCCACTGCATTTTGACAGTCACCATCAGACCAACTAGGTTCCCATAGAGCTAATTGGGCTTAGGTAACGTTGACTGTGGTATTTGTATGAATATCCAACTAAGGATTACGAATTTTTTCAATGCTGTTAGTTTTGACAGTTACGCAGAAACCCAGCGTTTGAGATAAATCCCGTTATCGGATGGCTGGGGTTGCGGCGCGGCGCTCAATTGACAAATTGAGAAGACCTCAGTCATCCGTCTTCTTTAACCCACTCTGAAAGTACTTCCACAACAGGCAACTCGAGATCGAGCGGTGGTAGCACGACTCGTACCCGTTTGTGTCGCAACCTTCGTGCAAGCGAAGAAGCCATTTTGCATAGATTTTCAAGCTGGTGCATGTACGCGTATCGCTGCGATGGTCGTTCTTCGGGCCTACTCGCCATTCCAAACGTACAGGAACTTGGCATCGCTCGCCGTAATTACTCGCCTTCCCACTTTGCGAGTAGCTCGGTTTAGTGCCGAGCGTACTTTCTCTTTTGACTCCGCTAACTCGGTCAACGGAACTTTGAGGGCCGAACCCGCAACAAGATTATCAAGGTCCTTAAGGATAACCGTGACGATTTCCTTGTGTTTCCCGTTACGGCCGCTGGGCAAATCCGAGCGCCCCATAGTCTGAAAATGCATGACGTTTGCTTTTTCCGATTTTCTGGGCATACTCCCTCTCCTTACGTTAATCTAACGATGCGTTATCGTATCCGGAACGTAAGACTGAACGCAAGCAAAACTTTCGGCAGCCTAAATACCACCGATCAGAAAGCCTACCCCCACCGACGCGTACCCATCGGAAGTCGCTAATCGAGACGTTCAACTATGTTGGCGTGAACGATTGGAGTTCCAAATTCATCAAAAAGAATTCTTTAAAGATTTGACCCGTATCGACTTGTTCTTGGTAGCTTCAAGTTGTCTGGAGGAACCGATGATGATCGGCCGCAAACCGCATTTCGAACAGGTGCCTCTAGCGAGGATCAGAGCGATCCTGGAGGGAATTGAGCCTGTGCCGGCGACGCCCGCCCCGCCTGCAAAGAGAGCGCTCGTGATTAAGCGACGAGCACGGAGAAGCGTTAAGAAGATTCCCGTCCTGAAGTGAATACCGGTTGGTGCAATTTTCTTGGCCAATCCGGGCTGGAAATATTAAGCGGGAAATGAATCAAGATCGGATGCTAGTGAGGTGGTCTCTTAGTCCAACTTCGCTGACCGTCATCCCATCAAGGAGGCAGCGAAATGCTTGGAGCATCCTTAGGCGTGAGTGAGATGAACGGCGAAAAATCACATAGCAGCGAGTGGCAGGGACTTTTGAGCGAGGCGGAAGTCGAAAACGATCCAGCCCGCTTGGCGGCCATCGTCCAAAGCATGGAAGACTTGTTGTTCTTACAACTGGGAAATGGAACAGGTTCAGAAGACCATTCCGGGACTCGGAACCCAGAACTGCAAAAGGCGGTTTCGGATTTGCGACGCATCCAAAAGCTCAAGCTAGGTTATCCCGATTGGGAATAGTCGGAGTTTCATGATCGCGCAGGCTGCGTTTTGAGTATTGCCGCAAAGCGTTTCCCCGATTGTCCGCAAATTGTTTTTGCTAGTACTTTCCGTGCATCCTTTTCTCCAGTGAGGCTTTTCCGGCGACGGCGCAGCAGGTTTGACCTTGGTTCGTCCTCCATTTCTACGCGGTACCACTGATGGAATCCCAGTGAACACCGTATATGGGCCGCGCCGTCTGTAATGCGACCATCCGGCAGGCAGTGCAATTACAATCTATTAAATTTTATGGTTGCCACTGCTGAACGTAGGGTTCGCTCGCTCGCCCAGTGTGTTCTCTCCCGATCTAACTTCTGGAGGCAGCAAATGAAAAAGCTATCGGTTCTAGCACTGGCACTGTCCGTAGCGACGATTGGGATACCGGTAGTCGCGCTCGGACAACCCCAAGAAATGAAGCATGAAGAACCAAAGCCGAAGTTAATGGACATCAAGGGCACGGTGAAGGCGGATGGCGACAAGATTACCTTCGTTGCCGATTCCGATGGAAAGTCCTGGAATGTCGTCAATCCTGAAACTTTAAAGGACCACGCGGGACACCATGTCCAACTGAGCGCTCATGTGTACGCGGACAAAGGCCAGATTCACGTGATGAAGGTGACGATGCTCAAGGAATAGTCGTAGCAGCCTCAAAGTCGTACTAGAAAATCAGGGACGTGGAGACCGTCGTGTACCCGAAGCAGTTGTCCTAGAGCGACAAGTAACGAAACAGCTGCTGGGTACGGTCGAAGAAAGGATCGCGCGATGAATGGATTCCTCGCCGATAACTCGACTAACCCGGCAAGTGGAGTTACTTCCGGGTAGCCACATTCCTCTTTCAGAGGATGAGAAGGTGAACACCATCCATTTGTCGCTCCGGGTAGGCTCATTTTCCAGAATCCTTCAATCGGTTATTGACCAAATCTGAAAGCGGGATATATCGAAGGCGAATCACATCAAAGCCGGCTCAAGCCGAAGTCATTTCCAGATTGCTCTCGTCGAATATCTCCTCTAGTCTTTGAAATCATGAACCCGCCATATCGGGCCGACCATATCGGAAGTTTTCTCCGCCCCGCCGAGATCCTTGAAGCGCGCAACAACGCAAGCATGGAAGAATTACAAGCTCTCGAGGACCAGCACATCCGTAAAATTCTTGCTGTCCAAAAAGAAATTGGATTTGAACTCGCCACCGATGGCGAGTTCCGCCGCCGAAACTTCATGAGCGATTTTACCGATGCGGTCGAAGGGTTCGACCTCGGCGACGCCGTCGGCCGAACCTGGAACGCCGGACAAGCTGCCGCTGCGTCAGTCAGCAGTGTCACCGGGATTGTCACGCAAAAGCTCCGGCAGGTTCGTTCCCTCACGGGCCTCGAACTTCCATTCTTAACAGCTCATAGCCCACTCCCGATCAAAATGACTCTTCCCAGTCCCACTCAATTTCCAGCCATTGCCTTCAAGCTCGGCGTAACCGACCAGGTTTACCCGAATCCTTCAGCGCTGCTTAGGGATGTGGTTGAGATCATGAAATCGGAGCTTTCACAGCTCTCTTCCGATGGGGTGGCGTACATCCAGATCGACGCGCCACGTTACAGTTATTACCTCGATCCGAAGTGGCGTTCCTGGATTCGAACGGAGCTACAAACCGACCCGGACGCTGCGCTGGATGAGGCGCTATTGGCAGACAATGCTTGCCTGCGTGCTGCCCGACGCGAGGGCGTAGTCCTCGGCATACATCTTTGTCGCGGGAACAACCGCAGCCATTGGTATGCCGAAGGCGGCTACGACGCGATTGCCGAAAAACTGTTTGGAACGCTCGAAGTCGATCGTTTCCTGCTCGAATACGACGATGAGCGCTCGGGAACTTTCGAACCTCTGCGTTTTGTCCCAAAGGACAAGACGGTAGTGCTTGGGCTCATCAGTTCCAAGCTGCCGCGCATGGAAAATTCAGAACTGCTAGCGAAACGAATCGACGAAGCCTCCCGGTACGTCCCGCTCGACCATCTCGCACTTAGTCCACAATGCGGATTCGCTTCTACTTGCGAAGGCAATCTTATGACGGAAGAACAGCAATGGGACAAACTAAAGCTCGTTGTGGATACCGTCCGGAAAGTCTGGAAGTGAACAATTCTCCCTCCGAACTGACCGAACAGGAGATTGACCAGAATCCGCGATTCATCCGTGGGGCCATTTGGCTGTTTTCTGGGAAAACTCTTCGTATTGAGCGCTTCCCTGTTGATTCGCACTCTTAAGGAAGCGTGACCACTGACACGGAATATCCATTCAACGTCACCTCATCGCTACTCAATTTCGTAGTAGCGGGAAGTTTGGAGCCTGTGGTCTGGTCAGCATAAGTCTGTTCACCGCTTCTGGCACCGGGGATATTGACCTTCACGGCCCGGTCGCGCTTGTTCACCAGCAAGATTCGCTTTTTCCCATCCTTGGTGACGACTGGTAACGAATAAACGAATGGGTTCGAGGAGAAGAATCCTCCTTCAGATTCGACAACTTTATCTCCTGGGCCAAAATTATCGTGGAGCAATTGCAACACGCGAAAGCGCGGATTTGGAGACCCATCATTCCAGTCCACCATGGAAACTGAGGGGAACTGTGTGGGATAGCCCACCGAAAGGGATTCTGACCGCCGAGGACTCAAAGCGCGCCGTCGACGTGGGAGCGGCGGCCGTGGTTGTCTCTAATCACGGAGGCCGTCAGCTGGATTCCGTATTCCTGACGATTCGTGCGCTACCGGAAGTTGTGGCCGCAGTGGGACATCAAACGGAAGTGATTATGGACGGCGGCATTCGGCGTGGCGGCGACATCATCAAAGCCCTGTGTCTTGGCGCACGAGCCGTGCTCATCGGCCGCGCTTACGCCTATGGCATGGCCGCGGCGGGATATCCAGGAATCGAGCGCGCCGTCTCGATCTTGCGAACCGATCTGGAAAGAACTCTCCGTCTCCTCGGTTGTCAAACGGTCGCCACTTTGAGTTCGGCTTACGTCGCTACGCCTGCGGATTGGTCAAGGTGATCTGCCAGCGTTACCCCGCTGGCAGCGCGAGATGCAACTTTTCCTTTGAAAGGAGTTCCCATTCCTTGACATTGCGGCTGCCCCCGGAGACTTCCGGGCCTACCTGTTCGATTGTGACGGAACAGTCGCCGACTCATGCCGTTGCACTTCCTTGCTTGGCGCAATGCAATCGCTCGGTGGAATTGCGATTTTCCCGGAGAACTCTTCGATGCCTAGGGAGGACATTCGGTGACGCAAATCGTGACTCTGCTTAATGCCATGGACTGCAAATGCCGGTGGAAGAGGTGCTGCAAACAAAGGAAGAGCATTACTTTCGCGCCCTGGCCACACTTAAGTCCGGGAACAAATCGACCTGAATTACGGTCGAATTCCGCCCGCCATTGTCTCGGGAAGCCGTCGCGATTCGGTCACAGCTTCGAATTTCTCTAGAAGGCGCGGAGTCGAGCGAAACACATCACGAGCGTTCGTCACCGTCGCGATGGCTCAAGAGCTCATCGCTAAGGTACGTGCACGGTATCGTCATCTCAGGTCGTCTTAGGATTCCTAAAATTCAGAATCTTGCTTCGTTCGCACACAGACTTCACAGGAAGCTGATTTTGGTGTAACGGGCCAAGTTGCTCGCATCCGTTTAGCAAGTGACGAATGGTTGGGAACAGAATGGGAACAAAACCGAGGTAGATTGAACTCTGAACTTTAGTACCCGCATTGCAAAGGCAATCGTTTCAACGGGCATTTGGCGGAAGCGTGTGGGAGTCGAACCCAAACTTTCGATTCCCAAGTCGCGGCGAATGATGACGTTGCGGCTTCCGCCTAGTTCCAATTGGAGTCAATTGGAGTCAGATGCTTTTGGCACTGGCCGCGTTTTGATTTCTCGCCCGAAGAACATCCACTAAGTCCCGATGACTTGCACTAGTCTTGCTGGCAGAAGGCGTTACCGGCCGTCCCCCGATCCAATTGTTAGAAATTGCTAGAAGGAAGTTCCTTCGACTCGGCCAAAAACCGCCTCTGTTCGCGAAGTCCCGCAAAAGGGGATTCACCGAGTAATATTTCGGGAGATCCACAAACAAGACCAGGTCCAGTCGGTACTAATCTTCTGCGAACCTATGGCAATCTTTTGCACACCCTGTCCAACAGTGCATGTAGCCTCATTTTGGGCAGAAACTAAATCTTATATTGGCATTGTGATGGAATGTGGAAAACTTCTGTCACCTAGGGAATTATGGCGCCCAGATTGCACGGATAACATCCGAAGTAGTCTGCGCCGCGCTGATAACGAAGTTACTAGCGAACGATAGCAATAGGAGGAAGAATGCTTAAGAGAATTGCTTTGTCCTTGGTCGTGATCGGGTCTGCGCTCGCCCTACTGTGTACCCCGAGTTTTGCGGACACAGTCTACGATCTCAACCTCGGGAATAGCGCCCTCTCGGGTTTCACCGGACCCTTCGGATTTGTAGACGTGAATCTGAGTAGCTCGACGATGGCCACCATCACCTTTACCAGTAATACTGTTGGGGGAAACATCTACCTGTTCGGCGACGGCGGTACGGCAGGAGTTAACGTCAATGCTACTTCCTGGACCCTCGGGAGTATTACGGGATCGAACGCAGGCACTGGTTTTACTTCTGGCGGTCCATTCAGCGACGGAGGGGCTGGCAACGAGGACGGTTTCGGATCCTTTAATCAAACGATCAATACGTTCGATGGATTCACTCACTCGTCTGATACTATTAGCTTCACTCTGACAAACACGAGCGGCACTTGGGCGGACTCATCGAGCGTGCTCACCGCTAATGCCTCGGGACAGTCTGTGGCCGCCCACATCTTTGTAACAAGTTCGCCAGCTGATGCAAGTAACGGGGCGCAAGTGACCGGATTTGCGTCAACAGGCACTCCGACTTCGACTCCCGAGCCAGCCTCGCTGATATTACTGGTTTCGGGCCTTATCGGCGTTCCGTACTTCCGCCGCCGCAAGTAAACAACAACTTCTTAGACGGGCCGTTGAGCCGTCATCGAAGCAGTGCAACCCTGCCAAGCCGAACTCCGGCAGAGTCTGCGAAGGTTCGACATCGCGCCCATCCCGAGAGCAACCGGAAATTCATCCTCGTAGTGTATGCTTGCCAGATGGCGGCATTTGTAAACTTCACCGACGCGGCGGCGCTTGACGAAAAGTTCGCGACGTCAGAATCTACTTCTATGCCGAATCCACTCGTCAGCCCGTTCGGGAAACGCCAACCGGGAGGGGATGAATAGTCTTCGAAAAAAGCGGCTACTCTTTCCACTAGTTCATCCGAATTTGTGATGCTAGCAGAGACAGCATAACTCCCGATAAGTCGCGCCATTTTCACTTTTCCGATTACGGCGTTTATCAGGATTTGCCGAGGGGCTATCGCGCTGGTACCCGTTGACGGGTAGACACCTAACGAAACGGCGAAGCAATCGCAGCGTCGAATTGGCGCAACTGCATAAGCGGAGACTGTTTAGGGCGTTTGAGCGGGCTAAGTCCCGATAAGTCGGGATGCCAGTAAATTGGGTACTAGCCACCGGTTGTCTGGTTACAGATTAATCAGCGGTTGACACAGCGAAGGCGCGGGCGTAGCGTGAACGGTGTTTCGGGATTAGTGCCGCCCTATCCTTGGTTGCCTGAGAATCTTCGAGATGGGTGACATGCACATCGTTTCAGCCTCGCTCCACTCCTGATTCACTGCAAAGATTTTCCGCCAGGATTCCGTGTTATGGAAATCAAATTCAAATCGCAAGCCTCTATCGCGTTGGAACAACTTTTTGTCGCCTTGGAAAAAATGACGGTGCACCTTCACAGCGCGCAGAAAACGCTCACCAGGCTGGGGAGGAGTGTCATCGACAAACCCGGAAGACTACAGGCGCGTCGCACAAAAGAGGATGATTTCCGAAAGTGTTTGCAAAACTTCGACTATGCAACCGTTGTGACGAACGGTGATCGTCGTCTGGTTTACGCGAATCCGAAAGCTTTAGACTTATTCGGCGTCTCGGCATCGAACATAAGGAATTTCACCATCGACACCTTTCTTTCACATTGTGAAATTCTACGAGCTTCGACGGAAATGGTTCTTTATCGGACAAAATGAGAGATACGGTAAATGCAAGATCAGCCGACTGGACGGAAACTCACGAGTCGCAGAGTATGTTTTACTAGATGATATTATCCGTCGTCTGCATTTATACAGATTCCTGGACGTTGCTCCACCACCTGAATTACGCAGTTAAGATTTAGCGCAAAAAATGCCAGTCAGTCACATTGAGGACTCTAGAAAATTGATTTCTGCTGCAAACGTGGCAAAACAAGTTAAGCCAAAACCGGG
>CAWAFN010000004.1:0-1077693 GCA_963781385.1 uncultured Acidobacteriota bacterium
GCCAACGAGGGTGCGCTTCGCGCAAACCTCCTGTCACTCGCGACCACGCGGACGCGCCACGTAGGGAGCGACCCTAATGTCGAGGGCTACGCGCCGGATCTTTGGACCGATGAATTTGCCTTTCTTAGTCAGCCGGGCCAGGTGGATATTCAAAGCGACCTCTTCTATGACTACCGCACGAACGTCAACTCCTATCCCAAGTGGCAGGCATGGATGCGCGAGAGACAACCGCGGCTGCTGGTGATTTGGGGCACGTATGACCCCTCATTCGACCTTTCGGAGCCGGAGGCTTATCGCCTGGATGTACCGAACGCTAAGGTTCACATTGTCGACGCGGGGCACTTCGCTCTGGATACCAGAGCAGATGAAATTGCGGCGGTCGTAGGTCAGTTCGTGAAGAGGCAGAAGTGAGTACGGCCATTCGCGAAGCATTGGCCGGTTCACAGTGGTCAAGGAGCCAAGGTTTTATGGGTAGGAAACTCGCACTACTTGCAATTCGTTTGTTTGTGTCGATGAACCTCCTCTATGCTGCGATCTTTCTCAAGTTTGCAGGGGTGCCAGACTCGGTCGCCCTGTTCACGGAGATGTCGCAAACGGTCCACGGATTGGTATCTCAGCCGGTATTTCGGCTCGGGTCAGGAGTCTTCGAGACGGTGATAGCGGTCCTGCTCCTGATCCCGAAGACAGCCAGATATGGAGCGCGATTGACGGTTGTGTGGATGATTGCCGTACTTCTCAGCCACATTTTCGTGTTGGGATATGGTTTGTTCTTTGTCGATGCTCTTATGGTGATGCTGCTGGCTGTTATTTATCTCTTGCTGACGCGCAGGCATCATCTCATTCAAGACGGCCTGAGACAGGCCTCAAACTGATTGTAATTCGCTAGAGTCCTGCCTCTGTTTGCATGAATGTAGCAAGATTTCGACCATCCCAGCGGAAATCTGCACAAGTCCGTTTCCGATCTGCAGTTTACTGACTGCGGAGGAATCATGATTCGACGTTTTCTCGCCATCTCTCTTCTTGCTATCGGCGCGACGTTCAGTCACGCGCAGGCGTCTTTGCCATCCAGTTTTCAGGCAAAGACCATTCACAGCCCGGAAGCAGCGGACATCTTCGTGCGCTGGGGAGGAAAGGGGCCGGTCGTCGTGCTCATTCACGGATATGCGGAGAACAGCGACTCCTGGGCTCCTCTGGCCGCGGATCTCATGAAGGATCACACCGTTGTGGTGCCGGACCTTCGCGGAATTGGGAAGTCATCGAAGCCTGAATCTGGGTATGACAAGAAGACGCAGGCTAAGGACATTCGCGCAGTCGTGACCGGGCTGGGATATGACAAGACCTTCGTTGTCGCACACGACATCGGCAATATGGTGGCTTACGCCTACGCTGCAATGTATCCGGACAAGGTTGAGCGGCTGGTCGTAATGGATGCACCGATTCCAGGCATCGAGCCTTGGAATGAGATTCTTCTAAACCCCGGAGTTTGGCATTTCAACTTTCACGGGCCCGACGCCGAACGGCTTGTGGCCGGTCGTGAGCGCATCTACTTCGATCGGATATGGAATGATTTCACAGGCGATCCCTCCAAGCCGGACGAGGCCACCAGAAACTTTTTTGCGGCCACCTATGCGCAGCCGGGTGGGATGCGGGCTGGGTTCGCCCAGTTCACCGCTTTTTCTCAGGATGCGAAGGACAACAAAATCTTCGAGCAAGTGAAGTTGACTATGCCCGTACTGGCTGTGGGCGGAGAGAAGTCGTTTGGTTCACTGCAAGCGGTGATCATGCGCCACGTGGCGACCAATGTTCGAGAGGCGGTCGTCACTGGCTCCGGGCATTGGCTGATGGAAGAGCGTCCTGCGGAAACAGTGGTGCTGATTCGTAACTTTCTCGACTCTCCGGACGCCGGGCAAACTGCAACTCGTCTGGCTGATTAGTGCCAAAGTCGCGACGATACCTTCGTCTCTACAAACTTACTTCGACGCTTCTGGTTTGTTCGTTTGTGTATTGAAACTTATAGCCTGTTTGGGAGGCAGCAGTTTTCCCTGCAACGGTTTCAAACACCGTTGTAGAGCCGTCGCATGAAGTCCACGATGCACAGCACAATATGCCGTCTGGGTATCGATCGTTGTTCAGCACCGCAAAATGGGGTTAAAGTAGGCATGACGTGCGCAAGCGACTGATTTCGCAAATTCTGCCGAGTCCTGGATTTTCTGCTCAAGACTGGTTGAACGTGGATCGCTTGGCTTCGGTGGAGGTTACGTCGGAAGAGGAAGGCTATCCGATCGAATCCGCGCTGCTGGGGGGCGAAAAGAGGGGGTGGCGTGCTGCGAATGCCGGGACCCAGATCATAAGGCTAATTTTCGATGAACCGCAAAAGATCAAGCGCATTTGGCTGGTTTTCGAGGAAGCAGAGAACACGCGCACGCAAGAGTTCGTGCTGCGATGGTCTGTGGACACCGAACATTCTTTTCGAGAAATCGTACGCCAACAGTGGAATTTTAGCCCGCCCGATGCAGTACGGGAGACAGAGGACTACGCTGTCGAAATCCCGGGAGTAAAGGCGCTTGAATTGATGATCGTACCTGACATTAGGAGTGGTGCAGCACGAGCATCGCTTAGAAACTTGCGTTTAGCTTAATGTCTATCGCCTAACCGGTTGCGGCAAGTTCGTATCCATGAACTATATTTGCCTTTGATTGGCTTGGCAGTTATCAGCGATAACGTTTCTTCGCTAAACTGCTGATCACACCTATTTTTCGCCTGACGACATTTCTGCGTGCACAGCAACAGCCTACGGACTTAGAGACATCTGCACCTCTCCGGGTGAAACCAAAACGTCAGCAACCTTGACTTCCTCTTCACTAATTCTGGGAATGATTGCGTCGAACGTACCGTGTGGCATGAATGTTCCCACGTGAAGTTCGTAGAGGACATACTGTTCCAAGGGGATGCCGAACCAACCATTGTCGGTCCAGGCGAAGTCTGAATCGACTACTTCGGAAATACCATGCGCTCCGTGAGGCTCGCGAGCCGGATCTGATCGCTCGGTTTGGCCTTCCAAACAGTACAGATAGAGAGCACCGGGAGCGATTTCCTCCACGGCGGACGTAAAGCAGCTTCCGTCCACAGGCTGCATCGCGATCACCCGATCCGCAGGGTGAACAAGGTGAACGTCAACCTTCTCAGCTTTTGGCGCCCAGAGCAGAAAGCCGCATGCACCCTCTGGCGACCAGACAGCACCGAGAGGTCGTTCAGGCTGCGCAGTCACAGTATGCCAACCTCTTCTACTGAGAAAACCATCACACGCATAAGAATCATGAATTCAGGAGTTGCGAAATCCCCTCCAATGGAATCGCGACCCAGGCCGGGCGATTGTTTAGTTCATAGCCGAGCTCATACACAGCCTTCTCAAGTAGGTGAAGCCGCAGCAGTGAAAAAAGTTCGTCATGGTCGGGCGGAATAAAGGCCGCTCCGACGACATTCTCGAAATACGCGTTTAGAAACCGCTCGGAAACGCACGCGTACCATCTCTCTGCCCACGACCTCACATCGTGGGACTTTATTTCATCCGCTGTCGCTCCGTCCGGCGAGGCCAAACGAAAGGAAAATGCAGCGTAGTGAAAGGACCGCAACATTCCGGCGACGTCCTGAAGCGGACTGCGCTTGGTTCGCCGTTCCGATAACGGCCGCGCTGGCTCTCCTTCGAAGTCGATAATCACAAAATCGGATCCGGTGCAAAGAACCTGTCCCAGATGATAGTCACCATGAATACGTGTCCGCATCGCGCGGATCGGGTTACCGAGCACTCTGTCATATCCTCGCAAGATCTCCTCTTGCCGAGCAATCAAGTCGTTTGCTTTGTCGCGCAATTCCGCAGGCAACTCTTTCAGCTTCATTGCCAGGAGCGCAAAATTTCGTTCGGCCAGCGCCTGAAGCGCCTCTTTGAACTCTCTCTGAAACGAAGTCGTATACGGTTCAGGCACAAAGCGTGGGTCGGTCGATTCCGCACCTAGCGCCAGATGGAGTTCGGCGGTCCTCTTTCCAAGCCGAGACACTGCATCAAGATACGGACTGATGTGATTGATGATTGGCGCCGGCAGATTCTGCCTGTCATCAGCGACGGGACCTTGATTTTGAAGCATGGCCCCAGGATGCAGTTGGGAGTACTTTTCTGCTTCTGTCCAGAAACTGGACAAAGCCTTCAACGTGAACTGCCAAGCATCCCCAACGTTAGGGACAAACGCCTGCAGAATTCCCAGACTCATCTCGCTGTCGTCCTTGCCTTTGTACTCGATCCAGCCAGCAACCGCGGGGATGTGCGGGAAATCCCTCTCTTCCGTCAGAAAGCGTCCTATTTCCAAGTCCGGATTTTCGCCTTCTGCAGTGCGCCGGAAAAACTTCAAAACTGCACGATCACCGTAGATGATCGAACTGTTGCTCTGTTCTGCCTTGATCGGCCTCGGCTGTAAGACGCTTGCAGTGGTCCCACAGAGAGCAGGGAATACGCTCGTGTACGACGCGCGGATCTCGCCTTCGGAGCCGCTAAACACCGCTTTCTTTTCAATCGCATCGAGAAGGCTTCGCAGGAACTCGTCGTCAGTAAGCGCATTTCGTAGATGTAAGTCTGTGCCACGCACCACGCTGTGCACCTTCAAGTCGGTGGAAGCGCTCTCCGCCATCGGTTGCTCGGTCCATATAAGAGGTAATACATACATCTCGCCTGGTCCGGTTGTGTACTCGAGGCGTACTAGCAGCACGAATGCTCCGAAGCGAGTTTTGGTCAAGGGAACAATATCGGTGATTTCCGCGGAACGGATCTGGCGTGCTTTCCCGCCAAACCAGCGCTGCGTGGCAAGATAACCGGGCAATAGCGGAGGCAACGCCGTTCGCAACTCTTGATAGATTTCTTTCGCCCGGTGTGGTGCGCTCATAACGCCCTTCCTCTCGCCCAGTGAAGTGGCCCGTGGATTCTCCACGGAATCCGCCACGCTTCGCGTCCTCTACAGAGGCGATGGCTCTTGTTCCTTCTCACTTTCATGCTTGTCCTTGTCACCGAGGTGTCTCTCGAGAACCTGTCGAGCAAGATCCCGCCCGCCTATGCCAAAAGAGACGGCTAGCGCCAACATCACAGCGCCGAAAAAGATTGAAAACGCTGTGATCACCGTTTCCTTGGCCAAACCGATCTGTTCCAGAGCCATGGTGATCGCCAGAATCCAAATAACAAAGCGAACAAGTCCGCTCCACAATCGCGGCGAGCGATAGCCCGCGTTTACAGCGGAAAGTAGAGCCGCACGGGAAAGGAAGTTCGCCACGAGCACTCCCACGAAAAGAATCAGGATGGCGATGAACACTTCGGGCAGAAGTTGGAATAAGCGGGAAATTTGTTCATGCAGTACCGGGATGCCGAGGACGCTGATTCCGACCAAGGTGAAACCCGCCCATGTGACCCAAAAGAACGCCCGGCTCAGAAGCTCAGAGATGGTAGGCAAGGCCGCCTTTCGCAGCACCTGCGATGCGCCGGACTCTTCGGAGATTCGATCCAGCTTCGTCAAATGAAGGACGGCCCGCACTAGGTATTTCAAGAGCAAAGCGACCAGCAACCCGAACAACATAATGATGAACATGACCACAAACCGCGGGAGAAATTCGGCAATCATGTGCACCGTGTTTTCGTAGGCTTGCTGTAGTCCTCGCAGGATCATTTCTTTCATGGCGTCACCTCATTCATTTGGCGTTCCATCTTTCGACCAGGTATGGCTTCTGGCGTTCGAATTCCAGACAGAGATTTTCTGAGTGCGCCTCGATATCTTCCGGGGACGAATCGTGATGCTCCTGCAAAAAGGAATAAATTCTTCCGCGATAGAGGGGCACCAGTGCCTGAACCAGGTGGTCGCGGTCGATAGCTGCGCGATGATAGGACGCCGCAAATTCGTAGAGTGTTTTTACCCAGAGTTCGTCTTTGTAACGGAACGTCCGGTCATCCTCGGTTGCGATCCGTTGGAGTTCTGCGTGAGTCTCCACGAGGAGTATCGACTTCAAGACCTCCGACAGCTCCGCAGCGCCGCTTAGGAACAAGTCAAAGATTCTCTTTCGATTTACACGAACCGGTTCCGAGGTTAGCTCGTGTTCTGGCCCAAATGTTGGTACTGGCTCGGATCCAGTTCGTTCCATCCAGAAGGATTGTTGGGACTCCAGGCACCAGAACAGAGTTCCCACGGTCTGGCGGACTAAGGTAACGATATCTGTTCCCGAGCTCGTGAGCGAATGCACCTTGGGACCCAGGAAGGACTGGCAACATCGAAAGCCCGAGCAGATTGCGCTACTGGCCATCCAAGCCTCTGGCGACGTGCGCACAGCTTCCTCGCGCCACACATCCAGGTTCAGGCAATGACCGGCAAGCCTTCCAGAGAAGCCAAATTCACCGGAATTGAGTTCCCGGATCCTTCGACCAAAGACCGCTCGGACCATCGGATACACCAGGTTTCGCGCCAACAAACCTTCGTTCTTATGGCGGCTGTAGAGTGGCGCTACAAAATCGAAGCTCTCCCGATAGGCAGGCTGGAGCAAGCTCTTGACCCAGGCGGGCGTGAAGTTGGAGGTTTCCGGCGAGATGATTGCGCAGGCCCTTGCCCGCAACAAATCTACGGCCGCTAGAATTGCCCGGAGTGCAGCGCCTTGCGAAGGCTGATTGCCGTAACGCGTCGTGATTCGGTGCAAGGTACGAAGAGAGCTCAAGCCTCGCGAATTTTGACTCTTGGCAAATGGGGTGTTCAATACTGCTTCGGAGGTGCCATCTCGCGATCCTCCGTCGACATTTACGATGACCACCCTGTCGCGCACAAAGTTCTGCTGAAAACATTCCTCAATCGTTGTCACCGTCTGGCTGATGGATTTTGCATTGTTGTGGGACGGAATCCCGACCAGAAGGTCTACTTCCCCCACGCTCATCAGTTGGCGAAGGAAATCGTCATCGAGAAAGGTTTCTTCGGCCAATAAGGTCTCCAATGTTGGTCCTCGCATCTATCTAGAGTACCTACCGTTGCCACCGTTATCGGGCGAGGAGTATTTAAAACCGGCGCAAACGAAACCAAAAAAACTGGTACGGGCCAAGAGTCAGCAGGTAGTATAGTTCGCCAATCCGCGGAAAAAGATTCCCGCCGAACATTTCGATGGGAACGCTTCCCTTGTACTGCCGCAGGTCCAACTCCACAGCCTGCGCGGACTTCGAAAGATTGTTAACAACCAGAATCTTTTCTCCTGCCAATTGCCGGACGTAAGCCAGCACTCTGTGATTCGAAGGCTTCAGAAATTCAATCGACCCGCGGCTAAGGACGCTAGAGGTTTTGCGCACATGAATCATGCGCTTCATCCAGGAGAGGAGAGAATGCTGCGATCGCCTTTGCGATTCCACGTTGATCGCCTGATAGCCGTACACTGGATTTGAAATCAAGGGTGAGTACAAGCGTTCAGGATCGGCCGCCGAGAATCCTGCGTTCCAGCCGCCACTCCATTGCATCGGGGTGCGTACGCCGTTGCGGTCGCCGAGGTACACGTTGTCCCCCATGCCGATTTCGTCGCCATAGTAGATGATCGGAGTTCCCGGCATGGACATCAGCAATCCGTTCAGAAGTTGAATTCGCCACCTGTCGTTCTCCATCATCGGCGACAGGCGGCGCCGGATCCCGAGATTCAATCGCATCCCCTTGTCTTTTGCGTACTCGTCATACATGTAGTCCCGCTCGATGTCGGTCACCATTTCCAGCGTCAGCTCGTCATGGTTGCGAAGAAACAGGCACCACTGGCAACTGTCAGGAATCTGAGGGGTTTGTTCGAGTATTTCGACGATCGGCTTGCGGTCCTCAAGCTGCACGGCCATGAACATCCTTGGCATCAGCGGGAAATGGAACGCCATGTGAAACTCATTGGAGTCGCCGAAGTACGAGCAGACCTCCGATGGCCACTGGTTTGCCTCGGCCAGAAGCATCTTGCCCGGATACTCCTGGTCGACTCGTCTCCTCAACTCGCGGATGATGGCATGCGTTTCGGGCAAGTTCTCGCAAGATGTTCCTTCGCGTTCGACCAAATATGGGACGGCGTCCAATCGAAATCCGTCCACACCAAGCTCCAGCCAGAACTTCATAACGTTCCACATCGCTTCGAAGACCGCAGGGTTGTCGTAATTCAGGTCAGGCTGATGGCTGAAGAATCGATGCCAGTAATAGGATTTCGAGAGCGGGTCCCAAGCCCAATTGGACCTTTCGGTGTCCAAAAAAATGATTCGGACTCCTTGGTAATGGTCATCGGTCTCACACCAGACGTACCAATCCCGCTTCGGATTGTCACGAGAGCTCCGCGATTCATGGAACCAGGAATGCTGGTCGGAAGTGTGGTTGAGAACGAGCTCGATTATGATCCGCATCCCTTTATCGTGGGCTGCGGCGAGGAACGCCTTGAAATTTTCCAGCGTGCCATAGGCCGGATGGACGGCCGTGTAGTCTGAAATGTCGTAGCCATCGTCGCGTAACGGCGAGGGAAAGAACGGCAGCAACCAGATGGCATTGACCCCCAGCTCTTGCAGATAGTCCAGCTTCTGCATCAGGCCCGGGAAATCTCCAATACCGTCGCCGTTGCTGTCGCAAAACGTGCGGACATGAAGTTGGTAAATGATGGCATCTTTGTACCAGAGAGTTTCCGGGGACCCTGACAATGTTCGACTCTCCTCTCGACTTCGAAATCCAAGCAACTATGCTACAAGAAGTAGTCGAAATCTCGTTCCGTACGCACTCGTCGCCGCACTTTGAAGATATGCGCCGGCAGGACCGCAGGGTTCAGTTCAACGTAATTCCAGGCGCCGTGCCAAAGGTACCGCGCTTCGGTCAGCAGGTCGTGTACCTGGTATGACTGATCCGGAGCAAGTTGGAAATCTGCCAGCGGAACCTCGACCCAGCCCGACTGCTTGTATCGAGGATCCAGATTTACGATTACGAGAATAATATCGGACAGATCGTCGGTGGCCTTGCTATAGGCAATGAGTTGGTCATTGTCAAGCCGGTGGAATCGCAAGCTCCAATCGCTCTGCAGGGCACGATTCTCCCGCCGAATCTGGTTCACGCGCGAGATCAATCCTTTTAAGCTCTCAGGACTGTCAATGTCCCACGCTCGTAGCTGATACTTTTCCGAATCCAAATACTCTTCGCTGCCCTGGCGTAGTGCCCTGTTCTCGCATAGCTCGAAAGCAGGGCCGTAAACACCGTAATTCGCACTGAGAGTGGCTGCCAAGACCAGGCGCGCCATAAACGCCGGCCGGCCTCCATACTGCAGAAACTCAGTGAGGATGTCTGGAGTGTTCGGCCAAACGTTCGGTCGCATATATTCCCGTACCGGTGTCTGAGTAAGCTCTGTGAAATATTGGGTTAGCTCCCATTTGGTATTCCTCCAAGCGAAATACGTATAGGATTGTGTGAACCCCAGCTTTGCCAGCCTTTGCATCACTTTCGGACGCGTGAATGCTTCGGATAGGAAAATCACGTCTGGATGTTTCCGCCGCACTTCTTTAATCAACCACTCCCAGAAATCAAACGGCTTCGTGTGTGGATTATCAACCCGGAAGATACGGATACCCTGCTCGATCCAGTAGAAAACGACTCTCTTTAGCTCATCGCAGAGCTCGGTAGCGTATTCACTCTCAAAGTAAAATGGATAAATGTCCTCATATTTCTTTGGCGGATTTTCTGCGTATTGCACAGAACCATCGGGCCGTTGGAGGAACCATTCTTTGTGTTCTTTGACGTACGGATGGTCCGGCGAACATTGAAATGCTAAGTCCAGAGCTATCTCGATGCCCAACTCTCTTGCCTTGGTTTGAAGCTGCTTGAGTTCCTCGATGGTGCCAAGCGCCGGATGAATGGCCATGTGTCCGCCTTCTTTGGCGCCAATTGCCCAAGGACTTCCAGGATCGTCCGGCGATGGTTGCGTGGTGTTGTTCTTTCCTTTGCGGTGGATGCGGCCAATCGGATGAATCGGCGGGAAATAGAGGACTTCGAATCCCATCTGAGAAACATATCCAAGCCGCTGAATGCAGTCACGAAAGGTCCCATGCTTGTTTGCGGCCATCGTGGACGAACGCGGGAACATCTCGTACCACGTGCTGTAGCGCGCTTTCTCGCGATCTACCGTGACACTGAGCTGTTTGTCATACGTCGTCGCTCGGCTGCGATCAGTATAACGGCGCATCAGTGCCGCCAATTCAGGGTTCCGCGCAAGCTTTGCTACCGCCTCGCCGCCTGCACGCGAAAGGCTCTCTAGCTCCGCCGCGAATTGGGCAGCCAATTTCTGTGAGTCGCTTCCTTGCGCTCGGTCTACGGTGGACTGGATCAAGCGTGCTCCCATAGCCGCAGCCATGGAAATATCTTGACCTGCTTCGAATTTTTTGACGGTATCGCGACTCCAGCTTTGAAATCCATCTACCCAGGCTTGGACGGTGTAGAAGTAAGATCCCAGGCTCTCCACATAAAATTGTCCTTGCCAACGGTCATTCACGAGCGGGCGCATAACCGCTTCAAGCCATGCGCTTTCTCGATCCGGCCGGTACAAAACTACGGCGCTGAGAACATCATGGCCATCAGTGTGAATGTCCGCCTCAACCACGACCTGCTCCCCCACCGTACGTTTGATAGGATATTTTCCGCCATCAATTTCCGGCGCCAGATTCTCGATGACAACGCGTCGTAAAACTAGTCGCGGTTCTTCGAGATTACCTTTGGGGGGATTCACAATAACGATTCTCCCTCAGAAAAGTCGCACATAGGCCGGGGGTTCGGGTAATTCCTTCGCGCGGCGGGCACGCAGCTTCGAATCATATTATACATTGGTGCACGCTCGGTGATTGTTCGGTACCGGGTTGGCGTCAGTGGTGATTTCGGCATGGAGGACAGATAAGCTGACAATCGTCTCCTTCTCCTGGGCCTGTCTCCCTTCAACCTCGAGCGGTCGTCCGCCAACCAAAACCAAAAACGACTTGCCGCAGTTCAAACATGAGGGTTTCAGGTTTTTCCAACACGCAACCGCGACTTCTAATGATCGTCTACTGCTTTGCCGACGAGGGGCCCCAGGTTTTCCGTGCGCTTGCATTTAGCCTCTCTCTCACAATTTTCAACTTCCATCAGCAGGTGTCAGGTTTGGCGACAATCCGAGAGTCGCGTTCGGCGGCTCAGTAAAGGCCGACCTGGCCACGCACGGATTCGATGAGTTTCGCGGAGTCGTAGCCGACGCCGTCCTTGAAGACGATGTCAACCTTTTCGATGTCTTTAATGTCGGCGGAGGGGTCCCCTTGCAGCACGACGATGTCGGCTGCTTTGCCGGGAGCCAGCGTGCCAATTTTGTCGAGCTCGCCAAGGAATTCGGCGCCGTTCGAAGTGGCGATGTGAATGGCCTCGAGCGGCGTGAAGCCTGCCTGGACGAGAAGTTCCACTTCACGCTGGTCGCCGAATCCGGCGATCACGCCGCCGTATCCTGTGGGATCGAGTCCCGCGAGAAGCAAACCGCCGCGTTTGACGAATTCGCGTTCGAACTCGAGTTCCTTCTTAAAGAGCGCGGGCCAAAACGAAGTGGCGGCGCGATCGGAGATCGAGGAGCGCCGCTCCAGGTATTCGATGCGACTTTCGGGAAGCATCGCGTCGAGGACGCGTGCGTCTAGCGGTGCACGATTGGGAACAAAGGTTTCGAACACCGGCAGGGTCGATGTGATAGCGACGTGATGAGCGACGAGATCGCGGATCATATCTTGAACTGGCCCGGCAACGATGTCGAGATCGAGAAGGGATTTCTCGGCAGCGGAGGGATCGGGGCACTGACCGGGTTTCTTGCCGGGGAAAAATTCGGTGTCGACGAATAGGCCGTGTTCCAGATCGTCGATGCCCAGAGCAACGGCCTCGCGGAAACCGATGGAGCAGAGATGGCCAGTGACCTTGAGCCCACGAGCATGCGCGGCTTTGACCGCCGCTGCGAGTTCGTCAGGCGTAATGTTCATGTAGGCTTTAAAAGATGTTGCACCTTCCGAGATCCAATATTCGACGGTGCGCCGAGCGTCCTCGGCGTCTGTGAGTTGGCGCATTTGCGGGGTGAACGAGCCCTTGCCTTCCAGATATGGCCCAGTGACGTGAATCTTGGGGCCGGCCATTTTTCCCTGGTCGATGGCTAGCTTGAGTTCGAGGTCCGTGTACGTTTCGATGCTGCCCGTTGTGCGAATGGAAGTGACACCGGCGGCGAGGTACAGGCGCGGGAAGCTTGACGCGTGTTCCGGATAAAGCGGAAGCGATCTTCCGGGCGAGGGATAGTACATGTGATCGTGCATGCCGACGAGGCCGGGGATGACCGTGCGATCGGTTAGGTCGATGATTTTCGTGCCGTAGGGAATTTTCGTGGTTGCGGCGTCTCCCACTGCAGCGATTTTTCCATCTTCGATCAACAGTGTTTGATCTGCTCGCGCGGCGGTGCCGGTTCCGTCAATTACGCGGACGTGCGTGAGCGCGATTTTAGGCGCGTCTTCGCGCACGAACGGGCGCACGCGCGGCGAGAGCTGCGAGGCGGCTTGCGACCAAACGAGAGAAGGAAGCAGGATGAAACATAGAAGCGGGAACGAGAACTTGCTCATGGAGTCTCCAAAACTTCACAGATAGCGCTGGCGTGACGCAGTCTATTCACGTCGAAGCTTGAAAACAAGGGTGCGACGCGGTGCGAGAAACGACGGGACAATCTTTGAATCGCGTTGTGATAGATTTTTCGCCACCGAGGTGACTGACGATTCGATCCTTCTTTTCGTTTTTGCGACGCCATGTTTGGCGCGAGTTTTCCTTGTTACGGTGGCTTCCGCACGCCCGCAGATGACTGCGCCGGTAACGACGGATGGGGAGTTCGTCGTTCACAATTTCAAGTTTCACTCCGGCGAATCATTGTCGGAGGTGCGGCTTCACTACACGACGCTGGGGAAACCGGCCCGGGACGCTCAAGGCCGCACGACGAATGCCGTGCTGATCTTGCATGGCACGGTCGGCAGCGGCCATCAATTTCTGGCGCCGATTTTGCGGGCGAACTATTTGGTCCCGGACAACCCCTAGACGCAAGGCGTTACTTTATTGTTCTGCCGGACGGAGTCAGCCACGGGCAGTCGTCGAAACCGAGCGATGGCTTGCACGCGCATTTTCCGCGGTACGATTACGACGACAGGGTTGCGATCCACTACAGGCTGCTCAACGACGGCCTCGGCGTGAACCACCTGCGGCTCATTTTCGAAACGATCCTGAGTGGAAAGGCGGCGACTACATGACGGAGCCGCCACAGGGCCTTCGCATCGCGCTCGACTTTCGTATCATCGCCGGAAGTGCTCCGCAGCCGATGCAAAAGAGCATGCCGACACGCGACGGACGCCAACAGATACCTGGACCGATACTTTTACGATCGAATTAGCGGGCTAGATGCCAACGATCTCCTCTACCAGGTGAACCCATCGCGGAACTACGATCCGTCTCCGCAACTCGAAAAGATTAAAGCGCCGGTGATGTGGATCAATTCGGGCCGCGAAGGTCCCTGCGAACTGCGGACCCGGTAGCAGCTAACCAAGTCTTGGGCGAGCTTCGATAACGTGGCAGGTTCAACATCTTTGTATTCGAATAGCAGCCATCGCGCAGAAGTTTTCATTGTCAAAGATTTTACATTCTGTCAATCGGCGCTGGATGATCTAATTAACGATCGAATTTCTGCTAACATCCCGGCATGTCGCAACAGGAACCCGATCAGATACGCATAGCCAGACAGCTCAAGAAGTGGACGGCGACAGGCGCCATAGTAGCTGCACTTGCTCTGATTGCCGTAACCGTCTATGCGTACATGGCCTACCGACAGCTTGAACAGATGCGGAGTTCAGCAATCGTAGACCAGCGAGCGGGTATATACGTCGAGAGGACTGATTGGGGATTCACCGAAACCAAGGCTAAGATTGCGGTTGCTACAGTAAGATTTCGGAATATCGGAAAGACGCCAGCCTACAAGGTCAATGGTCGGTTTTGCACCCAAATCAAACAATCGGACCCGCAGGACGGCTCGCTGGATTCCGAAGGCTGTAAGGATGAGAACTACGGACTAATCGCTCCCGGAATCAGTTTCAATGTTCAGCGAGGGGACAGAAATCCCGTGTCTAACGAAGTGCGCAGCCGTCTTATGCAAAATCAACTGCGCCTGTATTTCTGGGGCCGCGTCGAATATGACGACAGCTTCGGTAAGCATCATTCCACGGATTTCTGTATGCGGAGCGAGACCACCGGAGGTGATCTTGTCGAGCGCCAAGCCGCGGACGAAGATCGCATGGGCGTATGCGACAGCGGCAACAATGCGAACTGACTAGCCGCCCATCCTGCTGCTAATCAGTGCCACGCTCGCACCAACATTGGCGATTTCATCTAATCGTATGGCCACGTTGAAAACAAGGGACATACCAACGCTCACCAACCGCCGCCTCCCGCTCAACAACAAAGGCTTCAATCCCCCCTCTCCGCCATAGCAAAAACACCCAATGTTTATGCGGGTTTTAGCACCTTTCTATTACTTTAGTGTCAATTTACATCGATTAAACATATAATAGAATATATTTGTGCGTGTCGCTCTCCGCTATATCTTTAGATTTCATTCCGTTAGCATCAAATCAAAAATCTTAATCTCGATCCTCCTCGGACCGGCAAGCCATCCGATTGTATTAAAAATGTAGTAACAGCCTTCACCCACATTTTCACTTGAAACGACGATGATCTATCTTGGCGTCACCGACTCGGAAAAACTACGCTCAAACATCAATGCCGCGTTCTTTCAGTGTGCAGTGAGTTGATCCAGGTCCAGCATCGAGGTTTATTCATCCTTCCACGACCTCGCCTTGTTCACTAACGTTGATCTGGCCAACCACGCGAAGCGGAACATTCAGGCCATACCGCGCGTGGCGTAGCTCTCCGTCCCGGGTCAAAGCCCCCTTCGAGACGAGGTCCGACAGATCACGTGTTGTAGTTGCAGGCGATGAGCCGGCGATCGTCATATACTTTCCCGCGCTTAGGTCACCCTTAAAGCCCTCCGGGCCCTCGCGGA
This sequence comes from uncultured Acidobacteriota bacterium, assembly GCA_963781385.1. Classification (GTDB taxonomy): domain Bacteria; phylum Acidobacteriota; class Terriglobia; order Acidiferrales; family UBA7541; genus Acidiferrum. The sequence goes on from CAWAFN010000004.1 coordinate 15,127, forward strand.
TCAATTGGAGCAGCACCTTTGTCTGTCTTTCGTTCAACTCGCCTTTTAAGCGATCAAGCAACTTTGTCTTGTCGATGAGGAACTCAACGAGCGCAATGGTGCGTCGTTGTGCCTCAATCGTAATTCCGGCAAACCATGCCACCCAGTTTGTGATCTCGTTGTGTTTGTTCGCCGCTTCTAACGCTTCGTAGTAGGCTTTTCGCCGCAGGAGTATCGTGGCCGCCAACGTAATCAACATCGGCTGCCCAAGGCTCTCCGCCAGTGACTTTTCCGCGATGGCACGACCGATTCGCCCGTTTCCGTCCTCGAAAGGATGAACGCTTTCAAAATAAAGATGCGCGATGGCTGCGCGCGTCAGTGCCGAAAGCGGCTGCTGTCCGTCCTTGCCTGTTCGCGCGAACCATTCGAGAAATTGCTTCATTTCCGAAATCACTCGCGACGCGGGCGGCGCTTCAAAATATATGCGTGGCGCGTCAATTCTTCCCGAAACAACCTGCATTGGTTCCGTGCCCGTTCGGAATCGTCCAACATCCTTCAGATCGCGTCTGCCGGAAACAATCATTTCATGCCATCGGAATAACATTTCCTTCGACAGCGTTTCGGAGAACGAACGATACAAATCAACCATCATTTCAGCGATGCCGTGCTCGGCAGGTCGAACGCGACGCTGGTCCGAGGTCAATCCAAGCTGTTTGCAAATCGACGACTGGACGCTGGCGCGATCGAGAATCTCCCCTTCGATTTCGGAAGTCGTTACCGCTTCCGTGCTCATCGCCTCAACCGTCAGTTGCTCCCGATCTGCTTCGGACAAGTGCTTCACCGTTCCAACCAGGACACCTCCACTCAGCAGAAATTGTTGCTCGGCCTTTGCAAGGCGTGCTTGATCCCAGGCAAAATTTGGCCAGTCGGCCCTTTCCCAGTTCCAACTCATGAGCGATAGACGACCTTTCTATCGCTCACATTATGCCACGGTTGTGAGCTATAGAGCTTACTGGATTAGCTCGTCTCCGCCACTACGAACCGGCAGTCAACGCCCCTGTTGAGCCAGAGCGGCACATGAACCTCGCCTACGTGCGCCCTCTGAGACAAAGCCCCCCTCATTTTACATAGACCACAGAGGGGAAGGAGACGCGCACAGACCTGCATGTGCTGGGGATTCGATCACGGTAGCGGGCCCGCCGGTTTTTCACGTTGATCCCGAACTGTTTCAGAAACCCAAGCAAGACGAGCGATTGGAATTGCCGAACCGCGTTCCCGCCGCATCGCTGAGCCGTCAGATTCGACTGAAAGCGACCAAAAGCGAACCACGACCGTAGGTTGGACACGCACCAACCTTCGCCTCCTTCTCAACAACCAGGGTTACACCCCCCTCTCTGCCAGATTTCCTTCCAGGATTGCACCATCCGTGGTAGTTCCTTCCGATGTAACTTCTGAAGCGATTCAAAGATATAGTTAGCGGCGTTAAATGGCAGTGTAGGGAGGTGTGTGTGCAGCGTTGGGCGAGGTTATTCGCATTTATTGGCTTGGCAGCGACCGCGCTTGCGGCGGCGCTGATGTGTGGCGCGGGTGCACACGGACAATGCGCGCCCAGTGCGGCGAGAGCCGCGCAATCGGCAGGAAAATTACCGGCGCCAGTGCATTTAACGTCAGAGCAGGATCATCAGCGGATGCTTGGCCTGCTACACATTGATTCGCTGCGGCGCGGACCGGACGGCGATCCGAAATCGCCGAATGCGGCGAACGTGGATGAATCGAAAGTCGATACGACGCGGAAGCTGCCTGACCCGCTGATTTTGAAAAACGGAAAGAAAGTGGAAACGGCAACGGTCTGGTGGGAAGAGCGGCGTCCCGAGATTGTGGAAGATTTCGACCGCGAGGTATTTGGGAGGATACCGGCGAATACGCCGAACGTAGATTGGGAAGTGCTGAGCACGACGCGCGAAACCATCGGCAGTGTGGCGGCGATCACCAAAAAGCTTCTTGGGCACGTGGACAATTCGGCGTATCCGCTGGTCCAAGTGGATATTCAACTTGCGGTCACAGTTCCTGCGAATGCGACCGGACCGGTTCCGGCCATGATGGAGCTTTCGATCAGCCCGGAAATTCTGGCGATGATCAAAGGCCGGATGACGGCGGAACAGTGGAAAGCTTTTCAGGGAGCCGGACCGACCTGGCAGGAACAGGTGCTCGCCAAAGGATGGGGATATGCGATTTATCTTCCGACCAGCGTGCAGGCGGACAACGGCGAAGGGTTGACGCAAGGAATTATCGGGCTGGTGAATAAAGGTCAGCCGCGAAAGCTGGAAGACTGGGGCGTGTTGAAGGCGTGGGCTTGGGGAGCGAGCCGCGCACTCGACTATCTAGAAACTGACAAGGCGGTGGACGCGAAGCGGGTCGGAGTTGAAGGGCTCTCGCGCTATGGAAAAGCGGCGCTGGTAGCTATGGCTTATGATCCGCGATTCGCGATCGGGTTTATCGCGTCCTCCGGCGAAGGCGGCGCAAAAATCCTGCGGCGCAATTTTGGCGAGCAGGTAGAGAACCTTGCTGCGATTTCCGAGTATCACTGGATGGACGGAAATTTTCTGAAATACGCGGGGCCGCTGACGCCGAATGATCTTCCAGTGGATGCACACGAGCTGATTGCGCTGTGCGCGCCGAGACCGGTATTTGTCAGTAGTGGATCGTTGCAAGTGGAAGGCGGCTGGATTGACGGGAAGGGAATGTTTCTCGGTGCGGTTGGCGCTGGGCCGGTCTATAAACTTCTCGGAAAAAGGGATTTGGGGACAACCGAGTTCCCGCCAATGGAAACGGGACTTTTCGACGGCGACATCGCTTTTCGGCAGCACAGTGGTGGACACACTGCAGGACCGAATTGGCCGACGTTTTTGCAATTTGCGAGCAGGTATCTCGGAACCGGACTGGGCGGGCACTGGGTGGGAAGCTGGGCGACGGGACAAGCGGGACCGGCGAAAGACCCGACCGAATTTGCGAACCAAACATTGCGGCTGATCGTACATCTGAGTGCAGGCGGGGAGCGAGTACGGATTCGCATTTCGAATACCTTTGGCATGGAGCCGCTGACGATTGGTGCAGCGCACGTCGCGATTTCCGCTGACAAAAGTTCGAAGATCGTGGCGGACTCAGATCGCAGCGTAACCTTCAGCGGAAACAAATCGTTCACGATTCCCGCCGGAGCGATGGTACTCAGCGACCCGATAGAACTGAAAGTCGCGCCGCTGAGCGACTTGGCGGTCAGTATTTATCTGCCACAAAAATCTGCTGCGACCACCACGCACTTCAACGCGCTACAGCGCAGCTACGCCGGGAAAAAAGAGGGTGACGAGACAGCGGCGATTGAATTGAAAGAGAGTATGCCGACGACGGTCTGGGACTTTCTGACCGGAATCGACGTCGAGCGTAGCAGGAGCGAACGGGCGATCGTGGCGTTCGGCGATTCCATTACGGACGGCGGCAATTCCGAAAAAAGCGCGAATCATCGTTGGCCAGATGCGCTGGCGGAGAGATTGCAGCACAGCGAGGGGGGACAAAACGTTGCCGTCCTGAACGTGGGTGTCATCGGGAACCGCCTGCTGCATCCCTCGGAAAGCGCTTTCGGAAACCTGTTTGCGCCGGCAGGGTTGGCTCGATTCGACCGGGACGTACTGAGCCAAGCGGGCGTGAGATACCTGGTGGTCCTGCTGGGAATTAATGATATCGGCCATCCCGGTGGCCCCGCGCCGGTCTCAGAAACCGTGAGTGCCGAGGAAATTATTGCCGGCTATCTGCAGGTAATTGCGAGAGCGCACGAGAAAGGGATTCGAGTGTACGGGGGAACGCTGACCCCTTTTGAGAATACGACGCTAGCAAATTTCTACTCACCCGCCAAGGAGGAGATCCGGCAGAAAGTGAATCAGTGGATCCGGAGGAGCGGTGCGTTTGACGCCGTAATCGATTTCGAAGAGGCAATACGGGATCCGGAGCACCCGACGCGGATGCGCGCGGAGTTTGACTGCGGCGACCATCTGCATCCGAATGATGCCGGCCTGAGAGCAATGGCAGAGAAGATCGACCTCGGGTTGTTTCAGTGAAGGTGCCCGACGCGGAGCCGCCTATTTTTTCCATTCGCTGAATAGCGATATTACGTTACGAAACGCGGGAATTGATGTATAAGGGCGTGGTCCGAGAACATGACTTAACAGAAAAGGAATAGTCGTCATGAATTCACAAGCGTTTACGCTTTTTCACGTTGCATTGAGCTTGATCGGGATACTAACGGGTTTTGTGATGTTGTTTGGATTCATCGGTGCAAAGTGGAACGACGTTTTCATCAAGATATTCCTGTGGACCACATTGCTTACCAGTGTGACCGGATTCATGTTCCCCTATAAGGGAGTTACGCCGGGGATTATCCTCGGGATTATCTCGGTGGTCGTATTGGCAATTTCGTTTTATGCACTTTATGCCGGCAAAACGATAGGGGCGTGGGCAAAGATCTTTGTGGTAACGGCGGCTATTGCGCAATATCTGAATTTTTTCGTGCTGATTGCTCAGTCGTTTAGAAAAGTTCCGGCGTTAAAGGCGCTCGCTCCGACCCAGTCCGAAGCACCATTCAAGGCTGCACAGGGCGTGGCTCTCCTGTTCTTTGTCATTCTAACGATTCTGGCGGCAAAGAATGTCCGCAGCAAAGCTTTGCAATCGGCTTAGAACCAGCATCGAAAAAATCAAATTTTCTGCGAAATTGCCCGAGGTTGCCTGTCTTGGCCTCCATGATCGGGTACGATTCGCCGATCTATCGTTTAGCGGTGTGAAGCATCTGACCTAGTGAACCAGCCCGCCCCGACAACGAGGAGCATGGCTATGAACAGTGGCACAGCAATGGGAACCAGTGGAGCACTTCCAGCGGCAAGATCCGGCCATTTCCGGATTGGAGGCGATCTTGAAGTAAATCGCCTGGGCTTTGGAGCGATGAGAATCACGGGCAAGGGAATCTGGGGCGAACCGAAGGATCGCAATGAGGCAATCAGGGTTCTTCGCAGAGCCGTAGAGTTGGGAATCAATTTCATCGACACGGCCGATTCCTACGGGCCGTACGTAAGTGAGGAAATTATTGCCGAGGCCCTGCATCCGTATCCGAAAGATTTGGTGATCGCGACAAAAGCTGGATTTGAGCGTACAGGCCCAGACCAGTGGGTAGCGAATGGGCGGCCCGAGCATTTACGTTCGGCTTGCGAAGGCAGCCTACGCCGGCTGCGGAAGGAACGTATCGATTTATTTCAATTGCATCGAATCGATGCGGCTGTTCCTGCGGAGGAGCAACTCGGTACGTTGAAGGAGCTTCAATCGCAAGGGAAGATCAAGCACATCGGGTTGTCGGAAGTAAGCGTCGAGCAAATCAAGCTCGCGCAGAAACTGGTTTCCATCGTTTCGGTGCAGAATCGCTACAGCGTTGTGGATCGGGCCGCTGAGGATGTGTTGGGTTATTGCGAGACCTCGAAAATCGGATTTATCCCGTGGTTCCCGCTGGCAGCAGGAAAAGTGTCTACGGCGGGAAACGCGCTAGGGCGGGCCGCCAAGGAACTCAAAGTTTCGACGTCGCAGTTGGCCCTGGCCTGGTTGCTGAAACGTTCAGCAGTCATGCTGCCGATCCCTGGGACTTCGCGAGTGGACCACCTGGAAGAAAATGTCGTCGCGGCTGCGGTGGACCTAACGGATGAAACGATGCAAGAACTCGATAACGCGCCTTCAACAAACTAGCAAGACCATTCCTCAGCCTTCGGGAACGCAAACAAGAAGAACGGGCGAGCCAAATTGTAGGCTTGCCCGTTCTTTTTTCCTGCGGTGCCTAAACTACCAGATCAATTTCAGGCCGAGTTGAATGTGGCGCGACCCTCCGGAGCCGATGACCGGATTGGAAGCCCAAACGTCAGGCGTGCCGCGAACGGCGCCAAAAGAACTGGAGAACAGATTCTTTTGGATGGAACTGGTGGAAAAGTGCGGATGGTTGAGGACGTTAAACACTTCGCCGCGGAACTGCAGCTTAAGTTTTTCTGACAGACTCCAGCTCTTCCCGACGGATGCATCCCAATTGTAAAAGCCGAAGCCACGGAAAATATTCCGCCCCATGTTGCCAAAGGTGCCGGGAGCATTTGGATAGAGAATCGTTCCGTTGATGTCCTAGCAACCACCGTTCGCTTCCAGAGCAGCGATCAACCCTGGGTCAGCGTGCACGGCATTGACGCAAGCCGGGCTGTCCGGATCGGATAGCTCAAATGATTGATCTTCATGGAACTTCACAGCCGACGGAGGGCCGAGAATGTTCGAGCGATCATTTCCCGCATTGTTTCCGCCACGAAATCAATGCTTCAATGGGATTTTGTCGGACGATTGAGATTTAATTTATACCAGGCGTCCGGTTTCCGGCCGATTTGACAAGGGTCCTATAATCCACAGATGCAAATTCACCAACCCGCCAAATGGTTCGCTTCAATCGTTTCACTTATCGTTCTTGCAAGCTTGAGTCCCGTCTCTTCAGCAGCGACATGGAAATATTTTCGAAGCGGCAATGCCGATGACGCCAAATCGCAGCCGCGCGCTGGCTTTGCGCTCATGGGGGGCGGAGCAAAACAGGATGCTGCCTACAAGTACCTTTGCGAGCATGCCAATCGAGGCGATTTCCTGATTTTGCGCGCGGACACGGAAGATGACTACGCCAAGAAGGTGGATGAAGAAATTCTCACGATATGCCCGCTGAATTCTGCAGCGACGATTGTGTTTGCCAGCCGCGAGGATTCCGACGATCCGAAAGTGGTGGAAATTATCGAGAAGGCGGAGGTGATCTTTTTTGCGGGAGGAGACCAATCGAATTACGTGCGGTTTTGGCAGGACACTCCGGTACAGGAAGCGCTGAACCGGCACATCGCTGCCGGAAAACCGATCGGCGGTTCAAGCGCGGGCCTGGCGATTCTGGGCGAGTACTCATTCTCGTCCATGATCGATACCATTCATTCGCCCGACGCACTAGCGAACCCTTACGGAAACGAAGTTACGATTTCGCGAGATTTTTTGCGCATACCTTTGCTCGCAGATGTGATTACGGATACACATTTTGCAAAACGTGACCGATTGGGACGCTCACTCGTCTTTATGGCGCGAATTTTGCAGGATGGGTGGTCGAAGCGCGTGCGCGCGATCGCAGTCGAAGAAAATGCGGCGGTGTTGCTGGAGCCAGACGGCACTGCAAATGTGGTTGGCGAGGGCCCCGCATATTTCATGGAGGCAAACCGAGCTCCTGAGCAATGTGCGTATAAGAAACCGCTTTCGTTCTCGCCGATCGAAGTTCAGAAAATTGCGCCGGGAAAGATTTTCCACGTGAAAGCTTGGCGCGGGAACGGCGATGCGTATGTTCTCAATGTCAAAGACGGAGCAGTGAGTTCGCGCGGCCGGGCCAGCGGCATTTACTGAGTCACGCGCTGATTCGCGAAGTTTCAGGCGCGTGGAAAATTCAAGTAACTTGCATCCAGCGAGCCCACATTCGGACAACCCAACAGTTTCATGGTGCGGTCTACATCGGCGCGTAGAATTTCGAGAGCGCGAGCCACGCCTGGTCGCCCCGCAGCAGCCAGTCCATAGGCATAAGCGCGACCGATCAGAACTGCGCGAGCACCGAGACACAGCGCTTTCACGATGTCACTTCCGCGGCGCACGCCGCCGTCCATCAATACTTCGACGCGGCCATTGGCAGCCGCAACGATCTCAGGCAACGCGCGCAGCGAAGCCGCAACACAATCCAACTGGCGGCCACCGTGATTCGAAACGACGACCGCAGCCGCGCCCTCATCCGCAGCGCGTCTCGCGTCGTCGCCGATTAAAATGCCTTTGATAATGATTGGGCCTTTCCAGGCTTCACGAATCCACTTCAAGTCTTCCCAGGTCAGCGCTGAACGAGAAAGCGCCGAACGAACATCGACCAACGGCATCGGTCCTTTCCCCGGGACGATAATGTTTTCAAGAGGCGGCGTTCCGCCATCCAGCAAAAATGCCGCGAGCCAGCCGGGATGTCCGAGAAAATCATGCACGTACTCCAGCTTCTCGAAGACGGTACCGACAAGCATCTCGTTCATTCCATTTCGATAGTCTCTTTCGCGCATGCCGGCGACAGGAGTATCTACCGTGACCACGAGTGCGTCGAATCCGGACTTCCGCGCGCGCTCCAGCGTATGCTCCGCTGCGGCTCGTCCACCAACGAGATAGAGTTGGTACCAGGCAGGACCTTTCGTGGCCGCGCGCACGTTTTCGAGTTTGTGACCTGAAATTGTGGAGAGTGTGTAGCCAGTGCCGGCAGCTCCCGCCGCAGCGGCTGCGGCCACTTCTCCGCCCGGGTGCATGAGCCGGCTGTAACCGACCGGAGCGAGAAACGCGGGAAAAGAAATTTCTGCGCCGACGACCGTGGTGCGCAAATCGTATTCGGGAAACTTTACGGCCTGGCGCGGGCGAAACGTGAAGTCGTCGAAGCTGCGACAGTTTTCGAGCAGAGTAACTTCGTCGTCGGCGCCGCCATCGAGGTAATCGAATATCGCTTTCGGAAGACGCCGCATAGCAATCTGGCGCAAGTCTGCTATGTTCACCACCCGGGGCGAAGCTAAAGATTTTGCCGACGGATTCATCGTTGTCAGTGCTCCCAATATCGGGGCGAGACATGTTAACTCATTTTTCGGACGGGAATTTGCAGGTTGAACTGATGCGCCAGTAGAAGCCAGTTTGCGTGAGAGGCCGGGGTTTCAAATATTTCCCGCCAAACGTTTGCCGAGAAACAATGGACATTCACGGCTCGGGTCTGCTTGAAACCATCCGTTCGAACAAATCCGGTGCTAGCTGAGAAATCCCAAATTCTGTGTTTGGAAGTTGCCAAGGTTCGGGAAGATCGTGGGAAGATCGGCGTTCGAAACCCCAAACCACGACGCCAGCGTAGCCGCGTATTGATCGACCGACGTCGAAGGAATCCAGCGACCGTTGCTGCCAGTGTCGTCGGGGCCACCAGGAGCAAGCGTGGGGAAGGTTCCGTAAATGGAATTTCCTTTGACCGCTCCGCCAATCGTCATCTGATGCCCGCCCCAGGCGTGATCCGTCCCGCCAGTCGAACCAGGCTGGAAAGTTCTGCTGAATTCGGAAAGCGTAAACGTAGTCACGTTGTTCACAACGCCGAGTTCTTTCGTTGCCTGGTAGAAAGCCGCGATCGCCGGACTGAATTGGGAATAGAGCGAAACTTGTGTGGCAAGCTGGTCGCTATGGGTATCAAAACCGCCTACAGAACAGAAGAAAATCTGGCGGTTAATGCCGAGTGCGCCGCGCGCAGCAATCACCTGCGCCACTTGCCTGAGCTGGTTTGCCAATCCATTTTTGGCCGGAAAAACGGTTTGCATCGCTGGAATAGTCTTCAAGGCGTTTGCCAGAACGATGCCTTCCTGAATCGCCTGCCCTGTCACGTTGCTTGCCGATTGCACCAGTGACAAGCCTGTGTCAAAAGTCAGGAGTTGTTGCGTCGCCTGAAATCTCGCCTGACCTGCGGTCGAAGAATCGAATCCTTGCAGCCCCGGCGTGCTGCCCGGATTCATGGCAAAAGGTCGGGTTGAGTCACCAGTGCAAAAAATCGGGCTTCCCGCTACCGAAAGAATGGGCGGAAATTGCGCGTTGGGATTGAACGTCGGAGAAAGTTTGTCGGCTACTTTACCGGCCCAGCCGGCGTTCGGCAATCCGGAAAGCTGAGTGCTCTGCCACTGGTCTTGCTGATCGGAGTGTGAAAAAAGATTTTGCGGCAGGTTTTGGTATTTTTGGTATTGCGTGCGGTTGGTCGGCTGAACGAGCGTTCCAACGTTGGCGAGAACGGCCAACGCTTTATCGCCGTTGAAGAGTGACTGCAACTCAGGAAGGTTCGGGTGCATCGCAAAATTTGCCTGATTCCCAATTTGCAACGGCAGCAATGACGCCTGCGGCAGTGCCAGATTGGCTCTGACGGATTGGTAGTTTCCGTAGCCCGCCGTGTCAAATGGCACAATCATGTTGTTCGAATCGTTTCCGCCGAAAAAGAAAATGCACACAAGCGCTTTATATTCCGTGGTGCCTTGCGCCATTGCGCTGACCAGGCCAAATTTGCTCAATCCTCCGACAATGGAAGCCGTCGCCGCCGAGCAGCATGCCAGCCGGAGGAAGTCTCTGCGTGTGTGAGGCGTCATGATATTTCTCCATACCAGCGTGTTTAGCGCTGTACCTGATATTGCGAAGACGAAGCTACAAGATAGATGGCGGCCTTCGCCTGATTCTTGGTATCCGTTGCGCTCACCGCACTGACAGCAGTCGTAATGCTCTGCTTCATCGAGTCCGACATCGAGCCGTGGAGGAAAAGTGTGTTCAGCCATTCCACCATTTGCCCCGGTGTACCAGCAGTACTTACCGGAGTGAAATCAAGTTTGCTGGTTCCACTGATCGAGCCATAAACAATCGAGTTGATGAAATTCACGCGCGCCAAGCTGGTATTGGTATTCAGAATGGCGAATTCCGGGCCGTTCAGCGTGGTTTGCGGAATCAACGAATCTGGCGGGAAGAAATTGAATACGCTAGGCGAATTAAACAGGCCCTGCGACATGTTGGAAGCCCAGTTGTTGAATCCGGTGCCGTCCGTTGTGGCGTGAAAAGCGCGCGCAATGGAGATCACCATTACAATTGGCTCGCGGAGTTTTCCGTCGGACGCGGCAGCGGAACCCGCAAGGTCCCCGCGGCGTGCTTCCTGATCGAAAAGAATTGCAGCAAGCGTGGCCTGCATGTCTCCGCGCTTGCCCGAACCATAAGCATTGTACTTGCCGTTGCTGAAGGCTTGAGCAACCCGCTGAATGTAGGCCGGGCTCGGATTGCTGGTGACCAGCTTTTCGATCAATTGCTTCGAAACGAACGGCGGCAGATTCGGATGATTGAAAATGATGGTCAGGACGGAATCGAGTTCCTGTTCCGCCGTCTGCCCGGCGGAAACTGACTGGCCAAGAAAAGTTTTTGCGCCGCTGTCATGGTTGGTTTCGGCACCGACTACCATCGGTCCGCCATAGAATGATGGATTGTGCTTGTAGAGCGGCATTCCCGGCTGGGTCGGAAAGGTCCATCCCGTCAACGAACGGCCGAGCGCCATCACGTCGTCCTGCGTGTAGGTCGGTGCCGGATTGCCGGTGGAGTCAAGGACGGACGTTCCGTCAGGATTCATTTTGCGCAAGCCGAGCGTGAACAACTGCATTAATTCGCGCGCGTAATTTTCATTCGCGTGCTGGCCGCTCGCGGGTTTGTCGTTATTCACCATGTCCAGCATGTGGCCCATCGCCGGGGTCAGCGTGACGTCCTTCATCACGTCGTAGTAGTTGCCCAGCGCATCGTGATTCAGAGTGGCCATGTAGTTGGTGTAGCCAACCGGATCACCGACTTTATTCGAAGACACCACCCAAAGTTCGCTGAGAGCAAATCCTACCCGCTGGCGAAGTTGGTCCTGACCGGTCACCGCGTTCAAAAAGAATGCATTCTGAACATTGTTCAAACTGGTGTCGGTTGCGGCAGGCGTGGGGTAAGGAGTTACGGGCGCGCCGAATTGCGACGCGAGAAAGCCGTCGAAGCCGGCCTGTCGAACTTGATTAACGGATTCGGTATTCGGGCCGAACGAAGATTGTTCAAGGAAACGCACTGCAGCCGCCGAAGTAACCTGCGGAGCGGCATTCACAACTTGCTCAGCCACCGGCGCAGAAGTTCCCGCATTCGGACTCGGATTCGACACCGTAACCTGGACCGTTCCGGCTTGTGCGGAAGTTGCTGTGCCGGTTGCGGTAAGTTCCGTCGATGAAACGAACATCGTCGTTAACGATTGGCCGCCGAACTTTACGACGCTGCCATTCACAAAGTTTGATCCGGAAACTGTCATCATGAACGCGCCAACTCCGACACTCGACGGATTAATCGAAGCAATCGCTGGTGTCGCGCCGGTGATAGTGAGAACTGCGCTGGCGGATTTTGAAGGATCGGCAACGCTGGTGGCGGTGACGGTGACGGTATTCGGATTGGGAACTGAAGAAGGGGCGGAATACATTCCTAGCGCACTGATGCTGCCGGTCGTCGCGCTTCCGGCACCACCATTGATCGACCAGGCGACGGCGGTATTCGCTGAGCCGGTTACAGTCGCAGTGAGCGCAACCGTGCCTCCAGCAAGGACGTTCGAAGCGTGGGGAGTGACTTGCACGCTGACCTTCGTGGCGTTCGTGATCTGAACGGTTTGCGACGCGGACAAAGTAGATCCGGGATCAGGGTTTTTTACGGAAACAAGGACGCTGCCAACCTGTGAACTGGTTGCGGTGCCGGTTGCGGTCAATTGCGTCGAAGACACTCGTGTTGTCACCAGCGGCGAACCGGCCAAACTGGCTGTGGCGCCCGGAGCAAAGTGCGCGCCATTTACGGTGAGAGTGTATGAACCTACCGAGATTGAGGGCGGATTGACAGAGGTGACGGTCGGGACAGGATTTTGTAGAACGACTCCGGCGCTGGCGGTTTTCGTTGCATCGGCGACGTCGGTTGCGCCGATCAGGACCGCAGAACCGGACGAAGGAAATTCCGGTGCGGTAAAAACTCCCGCTACCGAAATCGTTCCTATCGTCGCGTTACCGCCGGCCGTACCGTTAACACTCCAGGTAACGGTTTCTGCCGAACCGTTCAGCGTTGCTGCAAATGCCTGCGAGGTACCGCCGCGAAGGGTGATGGCTGCAGGAGAAATCGCAAGAGCTTGGGTTTGTTGCGGCTGACCTGTCTCAGTGTGTTTGAGATCGTTCAGGCCCGAGCATCCGGCAAGAGCGAGCGCAGCGACGAGAAACAAACTTGCGAACTTGTTTTTCATGGCGACTCCCTCCTCGCAGCGGACAAATCTTCCAAGTCCGAAGGGAGCTGTAGCAATTGGTCGCTGAGTTCCGTTCGAATTTGTGGTTCGATTAATTCGGGCTAACTGGGTAAACGGAGAATAGAGAAGCAGGGACCGGGACGCTACTGGTCGGAAGGACAGAATGGGGGCAATGTTCGAGCGGGTGGCTCGTTAATCACATTCGGCGAATTTTTTTGTGGTGAAACCTTGCACCTGATGGCGGGCGAATGAGCTTTTCGTTCGGTGGGTTAATACTGTGCCGGCAATAATTCTGCGAGCGCCGCCGCATACGCCAACAACCGAGCGTCTTCTCCCCGGGGCGCGGCAAGTTGAACGCCGGCTCCGCCAGAAAACGGAATGGTAACGACCGGCGTTCCCGCCAGACTGAGTGGGATTGTGTAGCGAAGAATCCTGGTCCGAGTGGTGGCGTGATCTTTTCCTGCTTCCAGCCTGCTCATCGGGGCGCACGGAAGAATCAGAAAATCGAACGATGCAAACAAGGATTCCACTCGCGATCGAAATTCGGAGTGTCTCGCTCGCTGCAACTCAAGTTCCGCTCTTTTTAGCGAGGCTCCCCAGGCGAGTCGCTCATTGATTGGAGCGGGAAAAACGGAAAAATCGCCACCGGTTACTTTTGCGTGAATTGCTGCCGCTTCGCTGGCCTGGATTGGCGCATAGATCGAGGCAGCGTCGTCCCAATGATTCGCTGCGAACGAGAAAAGCTCAGCTCCGGATTTCCCGAGAATTTGTTTGCAAGTCTCGAATGCCTGCCGCACATTTTCATCGCAGTCGTGCAGAAATTCTCCCGCCACAAATCCGATTCCAATGTGCGAGTAAAGCACCGCTGGCACTTCTAAGCCGAATAATCCTTCACCCAGCAACGGTCCGTCGCGCAAATCGCGAAATACCCAACCCAGCGTGTCAAAAGTTTGCGCAAGGTGAATCCCACCGGCCCACAACCCAAGATCGTGAGCTAAGCCGATCGAAGCGCGATAACCTGCCAGACCACACAACGCTGCTGGAACTCGGATGGACCCACCAGTGTCGGTTCCAATTGCGGCGACAGCCGAACCTTCCTGAACAGTGGCCGCACCTCCGCTCGTCGAGCCACCAGTTAATAAAGATGGGTTTGCTGGTTGCAAACAATCGCCAAAATCGGGATTCTCTCCCGTAATTCCGTAAGCAAGCGGATGTAGATTTGTTTTGCCCGTTATGATCGCGCCCTGGCTTCGGAGTCGCTTTGCAACCGCCGAGTCTTCCTGCGCAATAGTGCCTTTTTCAGAGTAAAAGCGAGTTCCCGCAGTCGTCTTGAAACCCTTCAGGTCAAAGCAGTCTTTCAATGAGACCGGCAAGGCAAAAAGCGGCGCGCGGCTCAACTCTGGCGATTGTTGCGCCGCACGATTCGCTTCTGTCAACGTCCATTCAGGGTGCAGCGTGATGTACACGCTATGGTTTGCGTTTCGATTTGCTCTCGCTAATGACTCGCTTGCGATTTGCGGCGGCGACGTTGCGTTCGAACGCAGAGCGGTACGCAGCGACGCAATTGGGCTAAGATTTTTCATTAACCGGATCGCTTACAGGGGAATAAGGACTGTCGACTAGGCCGGCGTTATTCTGGCCGGCTTCTCCGCTTTTCTTGTGAATCGTATCGTGTGCGTAGAAGACTTTCCATTTTCAAGATATGTCCATTCCTGAATGAGATGGTCGTGGTCCACGAGAATTAGCGTGAGCCCGGTCATGTGCCCTTCCAGCGGAGTTTTCAAACCGTTTACTCGAATTACGGTGAACGATAGTTTTTGCTCGCTGGCGCTGATGGCAACCGTCTTCATCTGTGGTTGATTCCCCGAATTGCAATAGTGTGCTACAGAGATTTGCTCGCCATCAGCCGAATACATGGTTATCATTTCCGGCTCATTCGCCGGCTCGAGCCGCTCCATTAATGTCTTGCCGCCAGCCACGAGCGTGTACACGGCCTTCGTTTGTCCCGTCTGGCCGGTGCTCTCCCATTCGCCTACCAGGCCTTTAAGATTCTCGAACGCCGAGTCCGAATGCGCCGCCGCTTTAGACAGCACGCCGGCCGCAGAAATCAAAATCGCCAAAAGCACAATCCGCCATTCCCGCATGATGCACCTTCCTTCATCTACGAGGCTCGCTCCAATCATCCGCCCGATAGCGAGTTATTTCTAGCGCCTTGTTTGTTCGCCACCAACCGTTATGCCAGTGCTTGCTTCAAGTCTGCGATCAGATCATCGGCGTCTTCAAGGCCGATAGACACGCGCACTGTTCCCGGAGTGAGACCGGCCGTCTGCAATTCTTTCACGCTCATTCGGTAATGCGAACTGAAAGCAGGCAGCACTACCAGCGATTCAACGCCGCCTAAACTTGCCGCCAGAAGGAACAGTTGCACGTGGTCGCAAAATTTCCGCGCTGCAGGCAAGCCTCCCTTCAGATCGAATGCCAGCATGGAGCCGAATCCCTTCATCTGCTTTTTTGCCAGAGCGTGATCCGGGTGTGATTTTAGCCCGGGGTAGTGAACGCGCGCGACCTTAGGATGTTTCTCAAGGAAAGTCGCGACCTTCATGGCATTTGCGCCCTGCCGCTCAATGCGAACTCCCATGGTTTTCATTCCGCGAATCAGCAAGTAAGCAGCGCCGGGGTCCATCGAACCCCCAAGATAAATCACCATGTGCTGGATTCGCTCCATCCACTTTGCGCTTCCGGCAGCGGCACCGGCGATGATGTCGGAATGGCCGCCAAGATATTTCGTGGCACTGTGAACAACCATATCGAATCCGAGTGACAAGGGTCGCTGCAGAAAAGGTGTCGCAAAAGTGTTGTCGATGATGGAAACCAGTTTGTGCTTTTTGGCGAAAGCGATCGCCTTCTCAAGATTGACCAGCCGCAGCGTCGGATTCGTCGGCGTTTCGACATACAACACCCTGCTCCGTGGCGTGGCAAGACTTTCGATTCCTTCGAGCGAAGTGCCAACGTGACGAACGGTAATTCCCATATCCGGAAACACGTCGCGCATCAAACGATAAGTTCCACCGTAAAGATGAGCGGTTGAGATGAGTTCGTCGCCCTGCTTCAGTGCTCCCAGTAACGCCGAGGAAATTGCCGCCATACCACTCGATGTCACTACCGCGGCTTCAGCTCCCTCAAGCGCGGCAATTTTTTCTTCTGCCACTCGCAGCGTTGGATTTCCGTAGCGCGTATAGATGTACGCTTTGCTTTTTCCTTCCGCCCAGCGCTTCATTTCGGCAGTCGATGAAAACGTAAACGTGGAGGAACGAGTAATTGCGGTTGCGACTGGTGCCGCGACGCCGTGGCGTCGCGGTTCTCCCGCATGAATGGCTTTCGTTTGTGGAGCAGCATTTGTAAGCGCTTTTAGAGGTTTGGAGGGCTTCATGGTCAGTCCATTCTGTTTGACGTCCTGCAAGCGGCAAGCACCAATTTGGCGCAGCCGTTCTACATTTCAAACTTGGTTCGAATATCGAAAGAAAAATTCAGGGCCGACGTATCAAATAGTAGTGGGTCAAGGGCGCGTCCGGCACGATCTGTTAACCAAACGTCCGGCCAAACCTGACAACCCCGCCGGAGGCGACCTTGCTGATTGCCCAAACAGGCATAATTGAATGCACCATGCCGTCAATGACGCTCATGTTTCTAATGCCTCCCGCTGAACTGGTCCTGGCACCACAGGTAGCACTCGTACTCGAAAAACAATTGTGGTTTGGTTGGATCCTCTGCTGGCTGGCGCTGGCAGTTTTCAGCAAATCAACGAAGCGCCGAGAAAGCCAAGTGCAGCGGTTCGAACACCTCCTGCCTTCTTTCATCGGCTTCATTTTGGTTTTCTGGGACCACTACTTTGGCGGCTGGCTCACGTCACCTTCCATCGTCCCGGGGACGGTTTTACTTCTGCTGTGCGTGGCGCTGACGATCTGCGGCCTGCTTTTTACCTTTTGGGCGCGCTTCGTTCTTGGCAACAATTGGAGCGGCACCGTCACAATTAAAAAGGACCATCAGCTCATCCGCCGAGGACCTTATCGTTGGATCCGTCATCCTATATATACCGGCCTGCTGGCGGCACTCGCCGGAGCAGTGGTTACACAGGGAACGCCAAGAGCATTGCTGGGTTTTGCGCTCGTCCTCTGGTCGCTATATCGCAAAGCGCGCCGCGAAGAGTCGTTCCTGTCGCAAGAATTCGGCGATCTGTTCGCCGAACATCGCCGCAGTACTGGAATGTTTCTCCCGCGCTTCGGTTGACTTCAATCTTCAAGTGGGAAGCAGCTACGCTTCTTCTTCCACAAGTTGTTCGCCGTGTGCCAATTTGTGAGCCGCGATTACCTTTTCCGCCAGCTCGCTGGGAACGACGTCGTAGTGCGAGAATTCCATTGAATAACTCGCGCGGGCCTGCGTCATGGACGTTAAATCCGTGGCGTATGAAAGCATTTCCGCAAGCGGAACCTGTGCCTTGATCACCACACCGTGTCCACGCGCTTCGCTGCCTGCGATGCGGCCGCGACGCGCACTCAAATCGCCCATCAAATCTCCTGAGTATTGGTCGGGGGCATAAACTTCGACGTGCATCACCGGTTCGAGCAACGCCGGTCGCGCTTGCTTCATCGCTTCCTTAAATGCCAGCGACCCGGCAATCTTGAATGCAATGTCTGAGGAATCGACATCATGATATTTGCCGTCGTAGAGCGTGGCGCGAAAATCCGTCATCGGGAAGCCAGCCAGAAATCCGCGTGCGGCAGCTTCGCGAATCCCGCGCTCCACGGAGGGAATCCAGTTGCGCGGAATCGCTCCACCGAATACGTCGTCGACAAACTCAATGCCTTTGTTTCGCTCGGCCGGTTCAAACTTCACGCGGCAAACGCCGAATTGCCCGTGCCCGCCGGACTGTTTCTTGTGTTTGCCTTCTGCGTCCGCCTTCCCGCGAATCGTCTCGCGATAGGGGACCTTCGGTGGCTTCAGTGTTAGATCGACGTGGTAGCGCTTGTGCAGTTTCGCGACGACGACTTCGATATGTTGTTGGCCTGAACCCGCGAGCAAAAACTCTTTTGTCTGCGGATCACGAGAAAATCGCAGCGCCGAATCTTCTTCCAATATTTTGTGAATCGCCACGCCGATCTTGTCTTCGTCGGCGCGCGTCTTCGGTTCGACAGCGAACGTGATCGCCGGCTCGGGAATCTGCGCCGGGCGATAGAAGACCGGAGCACTTTTTTCGCCAAGCGTGTCGCCGGTGACCGTGTCCTTTAATTTCGCGATGGCGCCAATATCGCCCGCGTGCAGCTCTCCAACCTCCATCAGCATCTTCCCTTGCACGACTTGGATATGCTGCATGCGTTCCTGCGCACCGCGAACGAAATTCGTGACCGTTGCGTCATTCTTCAGCACCCCGCTTTTTACTTTGAAATAGTTGATTCGTCCGGCAAACGGGTCAGCCATGGTCTTGAACACAAAAAGTGAAAGCGGCTGCGCGTCGTTATATTTCCGTTCCACACGTTCGCCTTTGCCTCCCGGCTCTGCGTAACCCTCTTCGGCATGCTCATCCGGATGGGGAAAAACATCGGCAAGGAATGTCAGCAGGCTACTGTTCCCGATATTATGTGCAGCCGAAATCATCAGCACCGGAACAATCTTTTCCGAGACGATCGCCTTGCGCACGCCGGGAATCAGATCCTTGATGGGAATCGTCCCCTCGCGAAAGAACTCCTCCATCAACTCATCGTCGCCTTCGGCCACCATCTCTACCAACCGCTCATGCGCCTCTTTGGCATCTTCGGCCAGCGCGGCAGGAATTTCGTCGATCTTCGATTTGCCGTCTCCGTCCGGCGCATAAAAATGAGCCTTCATCGCAACCAGGTCAATTACTCCGCGAAATCCACGCTCCGACCCAATCGGTAATTGCAGCGCCACCACGCTACGGCCGAACGCCTGCGTGAGTGATTCCATCGAGCGTTCGAAGCTGGCCAAGTCGCGGTCCATCCAGGTCAGTACAAACGCGCGTGGAATGTCGTATTCCAGGCAGAAATCCCAATCCTTTTCCGTGGTTACTTGTGCGCCGACGTGCGCGTCCACGGCGATCAACGCGCAGTCTGCCGCGATTAGTGAAGCTTTTGTTTCGTTGATAAAGGTTCCGTAGCCCGGCAAATCCAGAAAATTGATTTTTACGTTGCTGTTGTTGCAGAGCGTGCAGGGCCACTCGGCGTGCGCAATTCCCGTTTGCGTTGATATTTTTCGCGCAATTTCTTCTTCATCAAAATCGGTCGTCGCCGTTCCTTCCGCAACTTTTCCCCATCGCGGCGTCATTCCAGCCGTATAGAGCAACGACGACACGAGTTGCGTTTTCCCTGTGCCGCCGTGGCCGACAATGCCCACGTTTCGAATGTCCTTGGTGAGATACGTCTTCATACAGACCTCCCGTTCTGCGCCGCTCATGGCGTGCAGGCCAGGTCCGTCCTGTCAGTGGCAGGCGCGGGCCTGCGCCTGGATGAGTTGTTTTTGCCGGGGAAGGAGAGCGTGGCCTCTTGCTACGCAGCGCGAAATTCGCCTCAACAAATTTCTCGCTGCTTACCTGGGTCTCGCTGTGCAGTGCGAGAGAATCTCGAACATCACCGCGAGGCGAAGGACAATCGAAACTACCCCTGGTCCGTTCTCCTCTGGTGCTGGCGGCCTTGGCCGCCAACACGCGCGGATGCTAGCACAACGCGCAACTTACGCCAATGAATTGCTATGTGGACGAAGAGACTTACTCGGGCTTTGCGGCTTCCGCCTGGGATCGTTACCGTACTTCTTGCTCGCACATTGCTACCTAGTTTACTGCGGTCTCGTTCTGGTTTCGCTGTCCTTCTCGTAGCCAGGACAAGTAAAGACAGGCAAACGCGGGTACTTCGGAAACGTGGAGTCGGTCTTGCTGAGTTCGCAGAACACAAAAACCGATCCCTTGCTTGATTCGATCCAGCGGACATGGACGCACTGCGCGCACAGTCCGGTGTTCTCCATTGCCTTTTCCATTGCCTTTTCCATCATCTTTTCACGTCTGCAGTACGCAGTACCAGCACCCAAAATACTTCTTGACTTGTTTTTATATTAAGCATAGTTTACTCACGGTCTTAACTATGGTTAACTTTTTCTCTCAATCAACGTTCGACCCTGCTAGTTCGTCCGCCATGGAAGCTCAGCTTCCATGAAAATCTCGTCCGTGTTTCTGCGCTGCCTAGGCGGCCTGCTCTGTTCGTCGGTTTTTTTGCCGTCATTCGCCTTACCGGTCGCCACGGCGCAATCGAATGCCGATTCTTCTGGGACTCCTCAACAACCCGCCAGCCAGTCTAGTCCTGCGCCACCGGACGATATTTTCGCCGTCCCTAATCGTCCCACGTTTTCCACTTCTGCCGAATGCGTTCAGGCCGGCGTTTTTGAAATCGAGTACGGCTTCGAGGTCGGTGACGGCCGCCAGAACATAAACGGCCTGCTTAAATTTGGCTTGAGCAAAAATCTCGAGCTTCGCTTTGGAAATAATCCGATTCAACGCGAATCTGGTATCGCAGGATTCGGAGACTCCGGTGCCGGCTTTAAGTACAAATTGGTCGAACAGAAAAATTGGTGGCCCACTTTTTCCGTTATCTACACCTTCATTATTCCAACTGCGACCGCTGGCGTAGGCGTTGGTGCCACCGGGCACTCGGCGGGAATTCTGGCAAGCAAGGATTACGGCAAACATCATTTTGACTTTAATGAGACGGCGCAGTGGCTGGGACGGCCGAATGCCAGCGGATTTGACCGTAACTATTTCACGGCCCTCGCCTATTCTCATCCTATTGCCGGAAAATGGGGCTTTACCTCCGAAATCGCCGGGTTCAGCCGGATAAATCCCGCAATCCCGGCGACGATGACTCTTATGGGAGCAGCTACCTATAGCGTGTCAAGGCGCTTCATTGTCGATACCGGTATTTACGTCGCGGCTTACGGCAATCTGCCAAGAGTCACATTTTTCAGCGGAATCACTTATTCGGTGGGAGATATTTACCATCGCCACGCCGCGCAAAAGCAAAAGTCGCCCTGACGTTCAATTCGTCGGAGCAGTTGCGGCGGCTACGGCGGGTTTCGTGAAACGGGCATCGTCAATCGCGGGATTCAATTCGATCTTTTCAATCGTCAACTGTTGTATCTGCGCGCCTTTCGGCGAGCCGGAGTCGACCTGAAATGCGAATTTCAATCCGTTTACGTCGCGATAGTCCCGGAAGAACGATGAAATCGGCATGGCCCCGTCGGGGGTCTCCCTGACACCCTCCCACTTCAGCAGCAGAAACGTGGTCGCATCCAGAAAGTAGGTTCGCACTTCTCCGGACTTTACCGTCAACTTCAGTTTCTCCGCGGGCTTTCCATCGATGTCGTCCTTCCCGAGATATTCGACTCGATTGCCTTTCGCCTGGTAGTCCACCAGCGGCCCATCAAAATCGGATTCGTCGGTGATATTTTTCAATTCCCCGCCGGACATCGCGACCGCTCCCTTATCTTCCGCGAATGGATTTACCATCCAGCCCGAACCGCGGCCATCGTAAACACGCACAATCGTCTGATTCTGGACGTTCATTTCCATGTGCATTTTTAGGGGACGTTTTAGCTCCACAAAAAACGGTCCACCCAGTCCCGGGCCGAAGGAA
The DNA here is from genome assembly GCA_963781385.1 of uncultured Acidobacteriota bacterium. Classification (GTDB taxonomy): domain Bacteria; phylum Acidobacteriota; class Terriglobia; order Acidiferrales; family UBA7541; genus Acidiferrum. The sequence continues at coordinate 36,730 of CAWAFN010000004.1, forward strand.
ATCGTGCCGGTAATTTTCTCAGATTGTACCGCCTTGATCCGCGCGGACCCCCCACGCGCGTCCAGCGCCTTCTTGACCAGCTCTTCGGCGGTGATCGAAGGTGTTTGCGGAGCAGGCGCAATGGCAGTGGCTAACAAAATTGCGGCGAGAACAGCAAGTAAGTAAGTGCGGGAGAACATAAGCTGAAAATCCTCTGCGATCCAGTACGCAACTCAATCGTAAGTAGCGGTTCGCTCGCGGTCAATCACAGACAAAACCTGTGGCAAGATGCAGTCCGCATCACACTGAAACAAAAAATGGTTCGTCCGGGGTTACATAGCCATGCGCCATGCGCGGCGTATTGAACGCAACTGCCGGTGTTCCATTCGAGTCCAGAAGTATCAGGCCACCGGTTCCTTTGCCGCGTGCCGCAAGAAGTGCCACGGCATCGTCTGCTGCGCGCTTTGCAAACTGCACTTCCGTTTCGTCTTCTATCGGCGTGCGGCACAGAAAATCGGCCGTGCTCTTCGCCATCACGATCTTCATGATCGCTTCGCCGTAACCGGTGCAGGAAATTCCCCCTGCTTCCAAATCCGCGTAGCAGCCGCAACCGATCAGCGGCGAATCGCCCACGCGCCCGGGCAGCTTGCAGCAAGTTCCGCCCGTTGATGTCGCGGCGAACAATCGGCCCTCGCGATCCATCGCTACCGCGCCTACGGTTCCTTGCTCGTGTCCGCGGTGGTGAATTGCAGCATGCTCGTCTTTGCTGCAGCGCAAAAACGCTTCCCACTCTGCCTCACTTACCAACTCCTCCGGCCTGCAGAGTTTTAAACCGGACGATTTCGCAAATCGCTCAGCGCCCTTCGCAATCAACATCATGTGCGGGCACTCTTCTAAAATCTTGCGGGCTAGGCGAATCGGGTTTTTCAATCGCTGCAATCCCGCTGCGGCTCCAACGCGCAAACTCGCTCCATTCATCACGATCGCGTCGCATTCCACTTTTCCCGCGGCATTCAAATGCGAACCGTAGCCGGCATCAAACACTGGATCGTCCTCGAGAACGACTACTGCCGCTTCTACCGCATCGAGCGCTGAACCACCCGGAGCCAGCACGCTCCATCCGGCCGCAAGCGCCCGATGGCAGCCCTGTTTGCAAGCATCGACCGCTTCGTCGGGAATATCCCACGCGCCACCGTGGACGATAAGTGAGGGTTTCATCGCGTGAGGGATTCCAGGGGAACAACCGAATGTGCGGTTAGAGAGTACAAGTTTGTGGTGACGTAAGATGCCGCTGGTCTTGAAACGGCTGGACTGCGGCTTTGGTTTCCAGGAAATCGCCTATTCGAGTTGGTGAATGGTCTGAAGTTCGACCACTTCAAACTCTTTGCTGCCGGCCGGCGTCGTTACTTTCACTTCATCGCCGACCTTGCGATTCAAAAGCGCCTTGCCGATCGGTGAAGTGGTGGAGATTTGTCCCTTTTCGACGTCAGCTTCTTCGCTGCTGACCAGGTGATACTCGACGCGAACGTCTTTTTGCACATCCAGTACGATGATTTTTGAGCCATAGCCCGAACGGTCGGTCGGAATATTGCTGAGGTTCAGCATTCCAAGGTCGCCCATGCGCTTTTTCAATTGCGCAATCCGTGCGTTCACAAATCCTTGCCGCTCTTTTGCGTACTTATACTCCGCGTTTTCCGACAGATCCCCGTGTGCGCGCGCGACGGCAATTTCCTTCGGCAGGTCCACGTTCAGCTCGTGATCGAGCTGGTCAATTTCATCCTGCAACTTCTTTTTTACTTTTGCGATTGGATCCAACATTATGCCTTCACCAAAAAGAACTCGCGGGGGAGAGATTCGATTCTGCCGCCCCCGCGCACACTTAGTATAGATGCGGAGAAATTGCGGGAACAAGCTCCCTTTTTACCGTATCAATGCACGGTCACCGTCACATCCTGCGTTACCGTTTTGCCGTCAGCACCGGTCGCAGTCAATGTATAAGTCGTTGTTTTAACTGGCTTTACGTCCACGCACAAATTGTGCGACGGCCAAACCGCATTGCTCTGCGGCTGCAGAGTAACGGACTTTGCGTTGGCCACCCCGAAACACACCTGCGCGGCTTCTCCACGCTTGATCGCCGGTGTCGCATACAACATCTGAATTGCTAGCTCACTTCCGCCCAACTGCTCAATCGCCGCCTGATCCGCTTCGTGCTGTTTTTTTGCCTGTGCGTCGGCGGCACGCTGCTCGTAGGCGCGCGTGTCCGAATGTCGCGAGTACAGAATCCATCCAACGTATATCGCAACTGCCAAGATCAGCAGCGAGGAATAAACGTAGGGATTCTTCAACGGGCTCTTTTGCGGCGGTTGGTTCTCGGAAATCATCATCCATCCTTGCCGGGCCGGTCCTCAATTCGATCCTCAACAGAATCACAAAATGCAGCCAATAAATCAAAAGTTTGCGGCGCCAACCTCCGCCCCTGGTCCCGTTTTCGCTTTGCTTCGCGATTCGACTCTGCCAAACTCTCCGCACTTTCCCTAATCGAGGGACCATTCATGAAGCGCCTTTTGCTTGGGTTGATTCTGCTCGCAATGTTGTTCTGTCTGCCGTTAAGGACTTGCGCGCAATCTCCTTCGGCCGCCGACCCGTTGCAAAAATTCGCTGTGGAATTCTGGACGTGGCGCGCAGCCACACAGCCTTTTTCTTCCGACGACATCCCGCGCATCGAACGGCCCGGCGGCGAGCGCGATTGGTCTCTTGCCGCAATTTCCAGGCAGCGCGAGCAGATTGCGCAATTCGAGGCTCAGTGGAAAAAACTCGAGCCGGCAAACGCACACGTCGCGCAGCGCGTCGACTACCAACTCATGGGCTCGGCGCTCGCCCGTGTCCGCTGGGAATTGGATTGGAATGCGCGCTGGAAACGCGATCCGACTTTTTACATCGAGCAATCGCTCACGCCTGTCACCGAAGCGCTGAATGTGCCGCCGCCGTTTGACGAAAAACGAAGTCAGGAACTCCTCGAGCGCATTCAGAATATCCCGGGAATTCTAAAGAGCGCCGAGGCGAATCTGCAAAATCCGCCGTCTCCATTCGCCAAAGTCGCGATTGATTCGCTTGAAGGCGTGAAGGGGAAACTAGCAGGTATGACGCCGTCGCTCGCACCCGTCACCACTCTCAAATCCGACCAACTGACCTCCGCTCTCGAAGTAGCCGGAACCGCGCTCGAGCAGTACCGATCCTGGCTTCAGTCAAAGTTACCCACACTTCCGCAACAGACTGCGCTCGGAGCCGACGCTTATCGCTTCTTTCTGAAAAATGTGGCGCTCATTCCATACTCGCCAGAACAACTGCTTGAAATGAGCAAACAGGAATGGGCTCGTACCGTTTCCTTTGAAGCGATCGAAAATCTTCGCGACCGCAATATTCCCCCGCTGAGGATTATTCCCGACACCGGCACTTGGATTCGTACGGCTGCTGCCGATGAGAACTCCATTCGCGAGTTTCTGGAAGCGAACGATCTTCTGACCGTCCCGCAAAATGTTCGGCATTACACGTTGCGGGCAATGCCGGACTATCTCCGCGCGGTCAGCGCTTTCGGTGAAACCGACGATTTCACCGGCCCTTCCCGGCTCGATGAAAGTTGCGTTCGTTACGTCAATCCGCCTTCGGAAAAAATGGGATTCTTCTGGCTCGCCACGGCGCAAGACCCTCGTCCCATCACCGTGCATGAAGGCGTACCCGGACACTATTTTCAGTTGGTTGTTTCCTGGCGCAATCCGGATCCGATTCGCCGTTATTACTACGACTCCGGCGCCAACGAAGGCATCGGATTCTACGCGGAAGAAATGACGCTGCAGGCCGGGCTCTTCGACGACAGTCCTCACACCCGCGAAATCATCTATCACTTCATGCGTCTTCGCGCTTTGCGTGTCGAAGTGGACGTCAAGCTCGCACTCGGCCAATTTACATTGCAGCAAGCCGCCGCCTATCTCGAAAACACTGTGCCCATGGACCACGAAACCGCCATGGCGGAGGCCACCATGTTCTCGACGACTCCCGGCCAGGCAATCTCCTATCAAGTCGGCAAAATCCAGATCATGCAATTTCTCGCCGACGCCCGGCGCAAAGACGGCGACCAGTTCAGCCTGCGCAAATTTCACGATTTTTTGTGGAGCAACGGCAATGTACCGGTCGCGCTGCAGCGCGAAGAGTATTTGTCCGCTCCCTGAGCCGCGAAAATGTTTAACGCAAATCGCGCTGTGCTTGATCTTCTGCTAAACGCTTGATCTCTTTCTTCGCGAAATTCGTCTATAATCCCGCCTCTCTACCAATGTCACCGGACGCCAACCCACTGCAGGGCGAAATCTATTCAGTAGCCATCGTGATCGATGAAGCCGAAATCTTTCCGGAGTTGCGTCGCGGACTTTCGCCGGCATTCCGTGCCACGCTCGCCAACAATGAACAACTCATCAAAGAGGCCGTAGAAGACCGGGCGCTCCACGCAATCCTTTTTGATCTCGACAGTATCGGCGACGGTGCCCGCGACGGCGTCGAAGTTCTTCAGGAGATCCGCGCAATTCGCGACGACGTTGTTCTCGTCGCGATGACTCGCTCTCGCGACCACAGCATCCCTCTTCGCGCCAGTCAGGCCGGAGCCGACGAATTTCTCCTGGCACCCGTCAATTTCGAAGAACTACAGTCGGTCCTGGCTCGCGCCATCGAAAAGCGCGCCCATGAACTCCAGGGCCGGCGCGTCGTCCAGCAAGCAGAAAGCCGTTCGGCGTTTTGCTCCTTGATCGGCGCTAGCACTGCCATGCAGCGCCTTTATCAAACGATTCAGGCTGTGGCCGACAGCAATACGACTGTCGTCTTGCGCGGCGAAAGCGGCACCGGAAAAGAACTGATTGCCAGCGCCATCGTGCAATCGAGCGCGCGCGCCCATGAACCCTATATCTGCCTGAACTGCTCCGCGCTGCCTGACTCCCTGATTGAATCTGAACTCTTCGGCTACGAAAAAGGCGCGTTTACCGGGGCCGACTCTTCGCGCGCTGGATTGATCGAATCCGCGCAAAACGGCACTCTCTTCCTGGACGAAATCACCACCCTGAATCCAGGTTTGCAAACGAAGCTTCTGCGCGTTCTTCAGGAGCGTACCGTGCAGCGGCTCGGTGGCCGCGCCACCAAGAAAATCGACTTCCGCTTGATCTGTGCCAGCAACGACGATCTCGAGGACCTGGTCCGCAAAGGGCAGTTCCGCGAGGACCTCTACTACCGCATCAACGTCGTCCCTATTTCCGTCCCTCCCTTGCGCGATCGCGATGGTGACCTTCCCCTTCTGATGGACCATTTCCTGAGAATCTACTGCGCTTCCGCAAAAAGGCCGCTCAAGACCATTCAGCCCGAGGTTCTCGGAATTCTCGAAGACTATCCCTGGCCTGGAAACGTCAGAGAGCTGGAGAATCTCATCCAGCGTTTGGTAGTGATGGTGAGCGGTCTGAACATTACGGCCGAACACTTGCCGCAGAACCTCCTTCAGCACAGCGCGAGCGGCCAGGAAGCCATCCTCATTCCGGAGGAAGGCGTCGATTTCGACGCCGAAATGGAGCGCATCGAAATCGCCTACCTGACCGCTGCTTTGCGGCGCACCGGTGGCAAAAAAACCGCCGCGGCCTCGCTCCTGAAGCTTGATTCACAGCGCATGAAATACCTTTGCCGCAAACTGAAGCTCTAAAATGGTTAACTTTTAACCCATGATGGGTGAAAAATTAACCGTTGCGGTTAATCTTTCACTCTCCGCCCCCGCATGGCACTCGGCTTTCTTCCTTACTTTTGCCGTAAGTGCTGTATTCTTCGTTCCTGCTTCGCTCCTCGCTCCACAGTCGGAGATTGGCATGACTGTTGCATACGTAAATGCTGTCTGAAACAAAGACAAAAATTAAGAAAGACGGGGGAATCGAGTCGTGTCCATCCAGAAGAAATCCTTGATCAGCACTTTGAAGACCGCGAAGAAGGCCAATGTTGCCGCAGCGCATGACGTTGACGGGAAAGGCGCCAAGGTCTCGTCCATGCGCCATCTCAGCAGCAAGAAAATGGTCAGCAACAAGATGGTCAGCAACAAACAGGTCAGCGCCAAGAAGTTGCTGAGTGCCAAGCACGCTTCAGCCCGCAGCGTTTCCTCCACTCGCGCCATCAGCCAATAATTTCAGTCCCAGCCCGGACTGCTGAAGCTAAGGCGAGGCAGACTCTCAAGTCTCCTCGCCTTATTCTTTCACCAGATCTTCCGGCCCAACACCACTCTCAGTTCCTCCACCATTAGCCCCGCCAGGCTCATCCTCTTTCCATACACCCGGGCCACTCCCTTCATCCCCGGTTTCAGCCGTCGGTTCGTTTCGTGAACCAGAAGCTCTACCAGATAGAATTGTGGCGGATGGAGCCCTTTGAACTTCGTCTCGCTGCTCAAGGCAGAGTCGATGTTCTGCGAGACCGGAGTAATCGCCGTAGCGCGCGACTTCCAAACCTTCGCCACCCCTTCCACCTGCATGCGGGCTTCTGCTCCCTCACGTACTTTGTACATGTCGTACTCCGAAACATAAATTCGCGCGCGAAGGGTTTCGAGGTCGGCAATCTCAACAACTTCCGTTCCTTCCGTCAAATATTCTCCGATACGGTCCTCGACCCCAGGTGTCACCACCGTTCCGGACATTGGACTCTGGATGTCGAGATTCGCTATTTTCAAATTCATCTGTTCAGTCTGTTTCGCCAGCTTCTCCCGCTCTTGCAGCGCCGCCCCGTAATTCTCGTAATGTTCCGAAGCCGCACCCGCTCGCGCCGACGCCACCACATAATTCGCTTTTGCTTCCGCCGCGTCCGACTGGAGCGACAAATTTCTCATCTTCAGCAGCGGCTCGCCCTCAACGACCGTCATCCCCTCCTTCACCAGCACCCTTTCTACGACTCCGGGCACTTCCACCCTGATCACGCGACGATTGGCCGGCTCCAGCACAAAACGGCCGGACGTCGATTCATGCCAGAACGGCACCAGCAAAACCACAATCGCGGTCACACCCGCGATCAGCGCCCAACGCGAACGGAACCATGCCAGCAGTCTGTCTTTCTTGTCCAAGTAAACCAGTTTCATGAAATTCACCAAAAGCCGGATCCGTGATTTGAATACCAGAAAAGCCACGCCAACTTCCGGAATAAATGCCCATTCCGGACTGAAATTTCGCGATACGTTTCCCGCAAACCTTGCCACCACTGTCAGCACCGTGTAGCTGTAAGCCCCGGACAGCAGCGCATAAATTGCGAACCCCAGCCGTCGCTTCTTCGGCACATACGGCACTTCCACCGGCAACCGCCACACATGCCGTTTCACCCAAGCCGAAAGGTACGCAGTCGAGTCTTCCTTCAGGTCCGCGATGCCGATGATTTCGCACAACATGTGGTAACCGTCGAGCTTCATCAGCGGATTCCAGTTCACCACCAGCGACACAATTCCCGTCAGCATCATCAGGAAATAGGCCCCGTCGTGAAGCAAGGTTCCCGGATCGCTCAGCCACCAGATGGGCGTCGCGATGGAGCACACCATCAGCTCAGACCAGATTCCCGCCAGCGCAATAATCAGCCGGTCGTAGCGCGTTCCCATTACCGCGCCCTCGGTTGTATCCGTATAAAACGCCGGCGTCAGAAAAATCAGTGCGAAGCCCATCGCCGGCACCCGCCCGCCGCAGTGCTTGCACGCATGCGCGTGCGCGAATTCGTGGACTGCCACCACGAAAATCCCCAAGACGTAAAGGATCGCCACATCCGCAAACGTTTTGTCGGAAAAATTGTAGAACTGCGCAGTGTCTCGTCCGATTTCCGGCCAGTGACTGATGGTGAGCCCCAAGGTAAAAGCAAATCCAATCACCGTGAGTATGGTGAACCACTTGGTATAAATAAATGTAGTCTTTGAATAAAACCACGTCAGGAACCGGTCCGGATTGAATGCCGGAAAAATAATCACTGACAAGTCAGAAAAACGGTTTTTCGCCTTCAGGTTTTTTCGGCGCTCTTCCTTGCTTTGCAGCAACAGCAGTACATTTTTTTCCTGGGCCGTTTGGTACCAGAATCCCGCCGTTTCCAGGTCAGCTCCGAATTCAGTGACCGTTTGTTGGTCGTAATACTCCCCCGTTTTTTCCGTGTACAGTTCCGCGATCTCTGCGTACGAGCGCGTTCCATCAAAGAGTTGCGCCAGTGTCCACTGCGCTGGCGACAACTTGAACATCAAACCGGTGCTCGGGTTATAAACTCGGACGATCGGTGAACCGTCCTCGATGTGTTCGCGAAACGTAACGCCGGGATCCATGCGCGGCAACCGCTGCGATAAACTTCGTGCCGGAATTTCCGGCAGCGCAACGTCCAGTGCTCGCGTCAGATTCATTTCAGATTCGGTATGCGCAAACCGACGGTCATGCCCGGACGGAATTCGCCGCGTGCTCCAATAACTTCGGCAAGTACTTCCATCGTCCCGCTCGAAGGATCGACGACCGGACTCACTTCCACAACTTTCGCTGGATGCCTTTCACCCGGTACGTCCGGCGAAGTCAGGGTAAATTCCAGCCCCTTTTTCACGTGGCCCAGATATTTTTCCGGCAGCGTAAATCGCACTCGCAGCGGACCTTCCGCCGTCACCCAGAACAATCGGTCACCCCTCGCCACCGATTGCCCTTCTCGCACATACCGCCGCGCCACCAGTCCGCCGAACGGCGCCATCACCCGGGTCTTTTCCAGTTCCAGTTCCAGCGAGTTTTCTTCCTGCTTGGAGGTATTGAGCTGTTCCTTTACGCGAAGGATGTCCCACTGATCCGATTCGGCTTTGTATTTCGCGTGCTGCAACTGTTCTTCCGCGATGAGTTTTTCGTTAAAGAGCCGCTGCGCCCGCGCGTAATCGGCCTTCAGCACTTCCGCTTCTGCTTCCCAATTTTTCAGATCCGCCGCGATACTCCGAGTCTTGGCCCGCGCTGCTTCCAGATTTGCGCTTAACTGCCTATCGTCCATCCGCGCCAACACCGTCCCGGCGCTCACCCGCGCGCCCGAGTCCGCGGTTACTTTCGCGATAATTCCTTCTCGCTGCGCCGTCACATCCACTTGGTGTTCCACAATCAACGGACCGGTGATTGTCAGCATGTCGTCGTTTGAAACGCTTTTCGTACTCGTTGTCGCCGTTGCCGGCCCCGGAGGCGCAGCTACGGGAGCCGGAATCGTCGCTGCGGTTTCCGATTTCGTTTCGCCGCAGCCCGATCCGACGAACGCCATCACGCCCAACGCCGCCATCGGCAATTTTCTCCAGCGCTTCATGGATTTCATCCTCACCAGCCAATCCAATCCCAAACCCGCGAATACAACCACACCGCCGGCTTTCTGAAAAACACATATCCGGAAATTTTCCATCCCGCCGAAATTTTTCCTCGTCCTTCCATCCCTGCCCGAATCGCTCCATCCTGATTCGGTACCGCCACTCGCGCAAAAAATACTCGCGATTCGCCGTCCGCTTGCCCTTTCGGACTTACCAGCGCCACGCTTCCATGGAAAGTTCGCATGGGGTAACTATTCAACTTGATCGCCGCACCCTGCCCGACTCGCAACAAACTAACTTCCGAATCTTCAATCGCCACATCCACCATCGCACTCGACGTATCCACAATTTCCGCGAACGTTTCCCCAAACTGCAATCGCCGCCCCACGAACGTATCTACATGCGGAGTCGCAATTACCCCATCGATCGGCGCGCGCAGCAGCGCTCGCCCCAGTAACTCCTCCTCGTGCGCCAACTCCCCTTTCCACAAATCCGCCTGTACCCGCTGTACTCCCGCTTCCCCTCCATCATTCGTTGCCAGCGCGTGATTCATCTGCAGCAGCGCCGCCTGATATTTCGCCTCGGCTGCTGCCACTGCGGAGCGCCGTTCCCACGCATCCATCTCCGCCAGGATCTGTCCTTGCTTCACTGCTTCGCCTTCGTGCACAAATACTTTAGCCACTTGCCCTTCAAATTCCGGCTGTACCAGCGCGCGATGCACCGGCGCCGCCGAAGCATCTCCGTCCAGCCGCATGGGCAGCGGAAAGATCAGCAGAAAAATCAGCGCCGCGATCACTCCGGCCGTAATGGCGACACGCCGCGTTTTTTCCAGCGCCATGAACCGCCGCTTCCGGTCCAATACCGGCTCCAGCACGGAAATGAACGGCACTTCCTTGTACATCTGCGCATTTCGCAGTGCCACCGTGGCTTGGCTCGCCAACACCTGCAACATCTCGATATGAATCGGCGAAAGAAAATCCGGATCGCTGCTTTCCAAGCTCAAAATCCCCACTCGGCCGGTATCGTCATTGAGCGGCAGCGCATAAAATCCCCGCATACCGGACTGTTCAAAATATTTTTGAAACTTCGCGCGCGTTTCTTCCCGCTCCGAATCAATCTCCTCCCCATGCTGCCTTACATTCACAATCCCTTCCGCCAGCGCCGCCCATTGCAAAATACTGTTCAGCGGCGCAATCTCCGGAGCGTCCGTGTGCACTTGCGTCGTTCCAGTTACCGCACTCAGTTTGAATCTTCCGCCCTGCTCCAACGCAATCGCCGCTCGCTCGTAGGGAATCACCGCTTGCGGCGCGCTCACAATCGTCTGCAGCATTCGTTCCAGATTGAGCGTCGAAGTAATTTCGTGGCTGACCGTGACCAGCGTCTCCAGAATCTCCACCTTGCGCTCCGCCATCAGCAGGCTGGCGTTGTGCAGTGCCGTCGAAGCCGTTTCCGTCACATTCGTAAGCGCGAACAAATCGTCATCGTCAAACGGCGTCCCATCCAGCTTGTTCACCGCCTCCACCACGCCCACCAGCGAACCGCGATCCATAATCGGCGTCGCCAGTAACGACGAAACTCCTCCCTCCACATTCGTCGCGCTACGAATCCCCAACCTCTCGTCATCGGCGCTTCCGATCACCACCGCTTCGCCGCTGTCCGATACATCGCCCGGTATCCCTTCACCCGGCTTCTGCACCGTTCCTGCCAATGTCGTCGGGTCCGTACCCGCCTGGTGCATCAACTCCAGACTTTCATCTCCACGCAGCAGCCACACATTGATCGCTTCGCACTCCAGCACTTCGCGAAATTTCTCGCCGATGATCGGCAGCAGCTCATCCATTTCCAGCGTGGACGAAAATGATTTTTCCAAATCGTAAAGTTGCGTCAAACGTGAAATGGACGCCAGCGCATCGTTCCGTTCGCTTTCGTATTTGAACGCGCTTTGCAGTCCGGCCGCGGCAACTTCCGTAAAACTCTCCGCGTCCTTCAGCCCCGTCGTTTTGATTTCATTTTCAAAACTGAGAATTTCCACCACGCCCAGCAGTTCGCCGTCGCTCTCCAGCGGCAAACATGCCAGCGAGCGTAGCGTCCTTCGAATATCCAGGTGCGCAAAGTCTTCCCGCGTCAGCTCGCTTCCCGCAAACACAATCGGCTCTCGCCCGATCGCCACTTTACCCAGCGTTCCTTCGCCCGCCGCCACTGGCGTCACTTGAACGTTCCGTTCCCCGTTCACGGTCTGCGGAATCCACGCTTCCTCGCCATCCATCAATCCGGCCGTGTACACAATCACCGACGCCCCCGGAAATGCTCCCGCCACCGCTCGCGCAATCACCTTCGCTCGCGGATGAATTTCGTGAACCGCGAGAAGCTCGGCGGAGAATTTCGTCAGGTCGATCTTCAATTGGAATCTCTGCTCAGCCGGCCCAGGACGCCGGTCAAACGATTCGGGACGGGACGGCCGGCTTGCAAATTTGCCGCCGTTCTTCTAATTTGAGCGCGCACTCTAACAGACGCAAAACGCTCGCGCAAGTATCCGCAACATACCGTATCGGCCAATTTTGATTCGCCACGCAACAGAGAGGATCGGCCCTTGGAAATCGACGTCCGCACACAAGATCAAGTCAAAATCGTCAAGCTGCGCGGAAAGCTCAATCTCGGCCCGGCTCTCGACCGCACCAATGACACCATGAAAGATCTCTTAAACGCCGGCGATGCGCGCCTCCTCCTCGACCTTCAGGAACTTGCCATGCTCGATTCCAGCGGCATCGGTCTTCTCGTTCGTTACCTCACCGCTGCAAAACAACGCGGCGGCTCATTAAAACTCCTAAACCCTTCGAAGGTGGCTGTGCAAACTCTCAAGCTCGTCCGCGTCCTCAGCCTCTTCGAAGTTTTCGAAGACCAGGACTCGGCCGTCGCCTCTTTTTCCTAGCCGCATCCCCTTCGCAGTACCCGCTGCCCCTGATATGCTCTTTTCCTTTCCTTCAGTTTTCAGGAGCCGTTTCCATATGTCGTTCGTCTTCAAGTTGTTCTCAGGCGTTGCTATCTTGCTGGCCTTTTCCATCTCCGTCGCCGCGCAAACCAAGCCCGCCGCCGCACCGGCCGCATCCCCGGCGATGACGCCGCTTGAAAGGCGCGCCGAACTCTCCATCAACTCCGTCCGCAACAGCCCGCTCGAACTCCGCAATCTCCTTCTCAAAATGCCCAAGGGCGCCGACCTCCACAATCATCTTTACGGCGCTCTTTACGCCGAATCCTGGATTCGCGATGCCGTCGCCGACGACATGTGCCTCGATCCGTCTGCGGTTCGCGGAACCCAGGAAGTTTTTTCCGCGCCGGATCTTAAATCTTCTGCGCTTTGCGCCGGCGGAAAAATTCCCGCTTCCGACATCTACAAAGACCAGCGTCTCTATGACCAACTCATCGACGCTTTCTCCATGCGCGGATTCCTCCCTTCGCCGGGCGTCACCGCCCACGATCATTTCTTCAACACCTTCGCCCGCTTCAACGGAGTCTCCGAAAAACATCTCGGTCAATGGCTCGACGAACTCGCCACTCGCGCCGACCACCAGAACGAGCAATACCTTGAAATCATGCACACGCCCGGTTTCGGCGCGTCCGCAAAAGCCGGCTACGAGATCGGTTGGCAAATCGATCTCGCAAAATTCCGAGACGCGCTTCTCGCCAGAGGAATCACGCAGGACCTTTCCACCGCCAAAGAAGCCATGGACGCCGCCGAAGCCGACCGCGCCAAGCTCGAGCGCTGCGGCCAACCCGACGCATCCTCAGCTTGCGGCGTGCAAATCCGTTACCTCTGCCAGGTCTTGCGCGGTTTCCCCAAACAACAAGTCTTCGCGCAGACCATCATGTGCTTCGAGCTCGCTTCCGCCGATCCGCGCTTCGTCGGCGTTAATTTCGTAATGCCGGAAGACGGCTACATCTCCATGACCGACTACGCGCTGCAGATGCGCATGGTCGAATTTCTTCACAAGCTTTATCCGAAGGTTCACATCAGCCTGCATGCCGGAGAAATCGCGCCCGGTCTGGTTCCCTACGAAGGCCTCTGCTGCCACATCCGCCTCGCCGTCGAACAAGCCTCAGCCGAACGTATCGGCCACGGCGTGGACGTCATGTTCGAAAATCGCCCGCACCAATTGTTGAAGGAAATGGCCGCGAAACACGTCATGGTCGAAATCAATCTCACCAGCAATGACGCCATCCTCGGCATCGCCGGCAACGATCATCCTTTTAACGTTTACAGAAAATTCGGCGTCCCCCTCGCTCTCTCGACCGACGACGAAGGCGTCTCCCGCATCGACCTAACCCATGAATACGTCCGCGCCGTGCAAACCTACGACCTGCACTATCCCGATCTAAAGCAGCTAGTCCGCACCGGTATAGAGCACACATTCCTCCCTGGCCAAAGCCTTTGGGCCGCGCCCGATAAATTCACGCAACCCGCACCCGCCTGCGCCCACGACACCCTCGGCTCCGACAAACCCACCTCCGCGTGCTCTGCCTTCCTCAACTCCAGCCCCAAAGCCCAACAACAATGGCAACTCGAGGATCGCTTTCGCCAATTCGAATCCGAACTCTAGCCTTTTAACCTCCTCCACCTTAAAATCTCTCCCGCGCCCCCGAGTTTCTTTGGAATCAGAGAAGTGGCCGGTAAGGCCGGTGGACGACTGGGAAGGTCCAGACGAGGACGAGCTAGCAGAGTGGCTGAACTGGATGGCTGTGCTCCACGCTCCCCTGGGCTGGAGAGCGCGCGATCTACGAACCCATCATAGAACCGAGCGGCAAGGCGGTTTCATTCGTGCAAAAGGTCTAGGTTAAGGCACAGCCGAAACTGGGGGACATGTCTGACGAAGTCGGCCGTGTCAAGAGAGGGTCCGCAAGATTTTGATTCTTCGACAGATACTCGTGAAAGGAGCGCTGCTGCAGTCTGGGGGGAACTGCGGGACAGACCAACCAAGGAAATTGCGGCACAAGAAATTGCGCGACAGACGGAAAGTTTTCCTACGCCATTTCAGCCAATGAGTTGCCATTCCCAGGAAATCCGCCTAAGAATCCTCTTGCTTTTCTTTCCAACCGGTGCTACATTTGTTTCGCGTTTGTTGCTCTTGTATCGCCTTTGTAGTTGTGAAGCGGTCGCGGGTAAAAACTCGCGGCCTTTTTTTGTGCCTGTTTTCAGTCACAAAGACGCAGCTAGAGACGGCCGGGTCTAGGTTTCTCGCCAGTAAGACGAGGAACTGTGGTTCCGGTGCACGAAGCACCAGATAGCTTTTTTAACGAAAAGAGTATAACGAAGTGAGCAAAGAACAAGGAACAGTGAAGTGGTTTAACGCCAGCAAAGGCTTTGGTTTCATCCAGCGCCAGACCGGAGAAGATGTATTCGTACACTTTTCCGCGATCCAGGCGGATGGCTACAAGTCGTTGAACGACGGCCAAGCGGTCGAATTCGAAGTCGTCCGCGGCCCCAAGGGCCTGCAGGCCTCGAACGTTCAACCTCTGTAAACCACTCGGGTTTCAGCGCTTGCGCAAGCAAGTCTGAAACAGAACAGATTCTGTTCAAAAGAGCGATCTGAGCAATCAGGTCGCTCTTTTTCTTTTCACCCTGCCCTTTGCCATCCGCTCTCGCAATTCAAGTCCATTTTCTCCTCATTCAACTGCCTTCCACTCGCGGCGAATCTGTTCTGCCTGCCGAGCAACCCTCCGCCTGCTTAGCCATTCCAACCCTTTGCATCGCGTAATCGATTCACCAGGTTGGTTCTCGAATCCATCTGCTAAACGTCGTCACGAAGCTCTGTAGCGCTGGAAGAACTCCTCAAGCCCGAATGCGTTGACCCGCTACGCGATGCCTCCGTACCATAACTGAATGCCGTCTATGCGCTCATCGCTGCTCGCCGTTGTACTCGTTTCCGCGATGGCCGCAGGCTGCGACGACGGTGCGAAGAAACCTGTCGCCGCCCGCGTTCCCGCTCTGCAACCGGACACAGCGCAGCCGCAGACGGCGCAATCGGCAACCGCGAAAGCCAACTCCACATCTTCCAGTTCCACAGGCGCGCAATCTCTGCCTTCTCTCCCGCTCTGGACGGGCGGCAATCCGCCGCCAATTTCCCTGCTGCAATCCAATCAGGACAACAAGTCTGCCCTCATCGCCAGAGTCGAGGCCAAGTTCAAATCGGGCGAGCAGAACTTCAAGGCCGGCCATCTCGACGCCGCCCGCCGCGACTTCAACGACGCCGTGGACTGGCTGCTCGAAAGCGGCTACGACCTCAATGCCGACCCCAGGCTCAGCGAGCTGTTCCAACATGTCGTGGACACGGTTTACACCTACGAGTTGCAGGCGTTCCGTGCCGGTGACGGCTTCCAGGAAATCCCGGCCGTACCCGCCCCCATCGACGAAGTCGCCGAAATGACTTTTCCCGTCGACCCTCGCCTGAAGGATCGCGCGGAGCAAGCGGCCAAAAGCATTTCGCACGATCTCCCGCTTACCGTAAACGACGAAGTACTTTCGTTCCTGAATTTCTTCCAGACGCCGCGCGGCAAATCCATCGTAGAAACGGGACTGCGCCGTTCCGGCAAGTACCGCGAGATGATTTCGCGGGTGCTGCGTGAAGAAGGCGTACCGCAGGACCTGATCTATTTGGCACAAGCGGAGAGCGCCTTCCAGCCGCTGGCTCTTTCGCGCGCGGGAGCGCGCGGCATCTGGCAATTCGTGCCGTGGCGTGGCAATGAATACGGTTTGAAACGCACCTGGTGGGTAGACGAGCGGCAGGATCCGGAAAAAGCCACACGCGCCGCCGCGCAACACTTGCGTGATTTGTATGGCCTCTTCGGCGACTGGTATCTGGCAATGGCTGCGTACAATTGCGGCCCGGGCAACGTGCAAAAAGGGATTGAACGCACCGGCTACGCCGACTTCTGGCAGCTATACCGCCGCAATGTACTTCCGCGCGAAACCAAGAACTACGTGCCGATTATCGTGGCCCTGACCTTGATTGCCAAGGACGCTGCGCACTATGGCGTGCAGACCGAGCTGGACCAGCCGGTGCCGTCTGATCTGGTCAAGCCCGGCCGGGCAATCGATCTACGCCTGGTGGCGGAAACCATCGACGTGGACGTGGATACGCTGCGATCGCTGAATCCTGCTCTGCTACGAATGGCTACTCCGGATGACGCGTCATTTGAACTGCACTTGCCGAAGGGCTCTGCGGGAAAATTCTCGGCAGAAATCGCAGACATACCGCCGGAGAAATGGGTGAGCTGGCGGCGGCACCGCGTGGAAGCGGGTGAATCGCTTTTCTCGCTCGCCAAGAAATACCACGTAACGGCGCCCGCGATTGCCGCGGCGAACAGCCTGGGGCCAAAAGACGCACTTACTCCTGGTGACAAATTGATCATTCCGGCCTCGCAACCGGTCAGTGAAACCAAGAGCCGGCTGGTGCGTTACCGGGTGCGTAAAGGCGACACGCTGGGCGGCATTGCCGACCAGTTCAGCGTAACTCCGCAAGACCTTCGCAAGTGGAATAGTCTCAAGTCGGCTCGCGTCAGCCGGGGCATGGTGCTGCGGGTCTATACCATTGGCGGAGCTCCAGAGACCACCCCTGCCCGCAAGCGCTCGGCGACTGCAGCCAAGAAAAAGAAGAGCTCTGGCCTGAGCACGGCATCCTCTTCGGAATCCGCCCAGAAGTCGCCCTGAAGCGGGAATTTCCCTCCGTATCCGCGGGACGCTGCAGCGAATGATGTCGTTCAGCTTGGCAAAATCTATCAATTTGGAAAAAATATTCCCTCGCAAAACGGATTTTCGCGCCAACACCTTAGAAGCCTTGACATCGTCGTCTGAATACGGTACGAACGCGAAAGCAGTCTGCAGGGCAGGTATCGAGTATGGCGCCATGCCCGCCCCGATTCGTCGGGCAAGATTCCCCCAGGGGAGGATGGAATGGATTTCGAGAAGGATAACTTTGAGGACGAAACGGAACTGTCTCCGCTGGAAGACGAGGAACTGGGCGGAGAGACCGACGAGATTGTGGAAACGGAAGAAGAGGAACTGCTGATTGCAGAGGACGGCGACGATGAAGAAGCCGCTCCGGCCGCAAAACCGGCCGCAAAAGCCGCGGTAAAGAAAGCGGCAGCTGTTGCCAAGGCAACGGCCAAGAAACCGGTCAAGAAAAAGGCGGCTCCGAAGAAGAAAGCCGCGAAAAAAAGCAAACCGAAGAAAGCCGCCAAGAAGCCGGCCAAGAAAAAGAAGAAGCGGTAGCAATCAGCAATTCGATTAGAAACAGAGCTGGTGCGGTCCAACGACCGCGCCGGCTCTTTTTTTGGCGCGATCGGGGAACGGGAAGGCTACCGTTGCGCTCGAAGGATCCGCAGTGTGCGCGGCGAAGCTGAAACCGATGACCATGTGCACTGCATTTTGCGGAAGCTGGCCAATTTTTCTCAAAGAAAACTGGAAGCTGACCACTGACGGCTGAATACTTTTTCTCAGACCAGTGGTTCCGACCAGTTTTCCAGCGTGTCTTTCACCTTGTGCAGGAACTGGTGGGCTACCGCGCCGTCCACGACGCGATGGTCGTAGCTGAGCGTGACGTAGCACATGGAACGGATGGCGATGGAATCGTTGATGACCACCGGCCGCTTTTCAATGGCGCCGAGGCCGAGGATGCCCACGTTGGGCTGGCTGATCACCGGCATGCCGAAGAGACCGCCGAATACGCCGGGATTGGTGATGGAGAAAGTACCTTCCTGAACTTCTTCCGGACGCAGTTTTTTGGAGCGGGCGCGTTCCGCGAGATCGTTCAGGGTGCGCTGGATGCCTAGAATATTTTTCTCGTCGGCGTTTTTCACCACCGGCACAATCAAGCCCCAATCGAGAGCCACTGCGATACCGACGTTGATTTCTTTGTGCAGGACCACGTTGGTGCCATCGAGCGAAGCATTGAGCGTGGGAAAAGCACGCAAGCCGGCGACGGCGGCCTTCACAAAGAACGGCATGAAAGTCAGCTTGGTGCCGTATTGCTTTTCGAAATTGTCCTTTGATTTGGCGCGCAGTGTGGCGACTTTGGTCATGTCGATTTCATCGACCGAGTACACGTGCGGAGAAACGTGTTTTGACGCGACCATGTGTTCGGCAATTTTCATGCGCATGGTGGAAAGCGGTTCAACTTCGTAGTTGCCAAAGTACAAGCGCTCGCGCGGGACGCCCAGCTGCAGCGCGGGAACGTATTGCGTACCGTGCGCGGCAGGTCCGCCACCGCCGGCTATCGGAGCCGGTGCGACGGGAGCCGGTGGTGGAGCGGCAGATCGTGCCGGAGCGGGAGTGGGCGGGGCAGTCGGTTCCGAATAAACGGCCGCGCTGCCGGACGAACTTCCGTCGGCTTGCGACGAAGTGGCGGAGCCTGCGCTTCCGGAGATGACCGCTTCAATATCCTGCTTGCTGATGCGTCCGCCAGCGCCGGTGCCCTCGACGCTCGTGAGATCGATGCCGTGTTCCTTAGCCATGCGGCGCACTAGTGGCGAGCTGTGAATCCGCACGCCTTCTTTTGCGGACGACGCACTCGTTACGGGAGCAGCTTGCGCGGCAGGAGCAGGAGCTGCTGCTGGCGCAGGCTTGGCCGGCGGAGTGGGCGCAGGAGCGGCGGCGGCCGGCTTCTGAGCTTCTGCTTTCGCAGGTGCCGGCGCCGAAGCGGGCGCCGGTGCCCCAGCGGCAGCGCCGCCCGCACCGTCGATGGTGGCCACCACGGTGTTGATGGGCACGGTCTGCCCTTCTTTGACCTTGATGTCTTTGAGCACGCCGGCGGTGGGCGACGGAATTTCCGCGTCCACCTTGTCGGTCGAAATTTCAAAGAGCGGTTCGTCGCGCTCCACCTTATCGCCGGGCTTTTTCAGCCACTTGGTAATCGTGCCTTCAAAAATGCTTTCCCCCATCTGGGGCATTACGACATCGGCTGCCATGTTGTCTCCTCTAACCGGACGCTGCAAAATTTCGAAATCGCCAAGTCTTCTTCAGTACTTCGCGAGCTGGCGCGCTGCGTGGAGCACTTTCTCCTTGTTGGGGAGAAAAAATTCTTCGAGCGGCGGCGAATACGGCACCGGCGTATCGAGCGCGGTGACACGCATCAGCGGGCCATCGAGGTCGCCAAAGGCGCGTTCACAAAGTATCGCCGCAATTTCACCGGCAATACCGCCCGTTTTTGTGTCTTCGTGCACCACCAGGCACTTATTGGTTTTCTTTAAAGACGTAAGGATGGTCTCTTCATCGAGCGGCAGCAGCGTGCGCAGGTCAATGACTTCCGCTTCGATGCCTTCTTTTTCCAGTTCCGCCGCGGCTTCAAGTGATGTGTGCATCATGGCCGCGTAGGAAATAATGGTGAGGTGTTTGCCTTCGCGGCGAACGATGGCTTTGCCGATGGGCACAGTGTAGTCCCCGGCCGGGATCTCTTCTTTGATGCGACGGTAAAGAAATTTGTGCTCGAAAAAGAGCACCGGATTGTTGTCGCGAATGGCCGCTTTCAATAAACCCTTGGCGTCGTATGGCGTCGAGGGATAGATGACTTTCAACCCGGGCGTGTGCACGAAATACATTTCCGGGTTGGCGGAATGAAACGGCCCGCCGTGAACTCCGCCGCCCGACGGCCCGCGAATGACGATTGGTGCGGGCGCGTTCCAGAGGTAATGGCCCTTGGCGACGAAATTGGTGATCTGGTTGAAGGCGCAAACGATGAAATCGATGAACTGCATTTCCGCGATCGGACGAAGTCCAAGATAGCTCATGCCGCAGGCGGCACCGACGATGGCCGATTCGCTGATGGGCGTATCGATCACACGCTCCCAGCCGAATTTTTCCAGCAAGCCTTCGCTGGTCTTGAACGCTCCGCCGTAAACGCCGATGTCTTCGCCGATGAGCACGACGGAGGGGTCGCGTTCCATCTCTTCGTACATGGCTTGTTTGATGGCTTCGAGAAAAGTGATTTGCGTGCCAGCGGCGGCTTGTCCGTTCTTGGCCATGGTCATCGCCGTGCCTTTCTCGACGCCGGTTTCGCAGCGGGCTTGGGCAATTTCTTTACGGTGGATTTCACGGTGCGAATTTTGCCTTTCGATACGATCGTTTCCGCTACGGCTTCCGGAACTTCGGTGTCTTTGTTCTTCTCTTCGTGCTTGCTGCTCGCTTCCTGCGATTGCGTATCACCAAAATGAATCGGGGCCAATCGACCGCCGCTACCTTTTCCACTGCCGAAACCTTTCACGGTCCAGACCGCAGCAACGCTGGACTTAGGCGGCGTGACTTCTGAAATCGGCCGCTCCCACTTCGGCGCGACCTTGTGGCAATCGTCGCCGGTGCAATAGACGCCGTGCGTGGCAAATTCCGGCGGCGGCATCGGCGAATTTTCCGCAAAATCGCGTTCGGCGGAAAGCAGCTTCTCGATTTTTTCCTCGATCTCTTTTTTGCCTTTGCCGTCGAGTATTTTTTTGCCGGTAAGGAATTTTTCGTACAGCGCGATGGGATCGCGCGCTTCCCAGTAGGCACGCATTTCTTTTGGAACGTATTCGGCGGGATCGTGCTGCGCGTGGCCCTGGCGGCGGAACGTTTTGACTTCGATCAGGATCGGCCCTTCGCCTTTGCGCGCGCGTTCGACCGCTTCCTTAGCGGTGGTGTAAACGGCTACGACATCGTTGCCGTTTACGACGTAGCTGGGAATTCCATACGCTTTGGCGCGGTCGGCGAGATTCTCGAGCGGCACTTGCCGCTTCACCGGCGTCGAATAAGCCCACTGGTTATTTTCGAGAATAAGAACGAACGGCGCTTTCTGCACCGCGGCGAAATTCAGACCTTCGTGAAATACTCCGGTGGAGCTGCCGCCGTCGCCGATCCAGGTCATCGCGACGATTTTTTGCCCGAGGTAGCGGCCGGCGATGGCGACGCCGGTCATCACGGGAATCAGATCGCCGAGCATGGAAATCGGAGAAACGATGTGCAGATTCTCCAGGTCGCCGAAGTGGCTGGTGCCGTCCTTGCCCTTGGTAGGCGAATCGTATTTCGCCATGTGTTGCATGAAGACATCGCGCGGCGGAACGCCCTTCACCAGCAGTGCCCCGATGTTGCGGATCATCGGCGCGAGCCAGTCTTTTTTCTCGAGCGCGTAGGCGGTGCCGACCGAGACGGCTTCCTGGCCGAGGCTGCTGTAAAGACCGCCGACGATTTTATTCTGGCGGAACAGCTTGACCATGGTGTCTTCGACGGCGCGATTCAGCCGCATGAAGTAATACAGGTCGAGATATTGCTGCTTGGTCAGTTCTTTCTTCATTCGCACTCCCGAAACCTGCGCGCAGA
The DNA here is from genome assembly GCA_963781385.1 of uncultured Acidobacteriota bacterium. GTDB lineage: Bacteria > Acidobacteriota > Terriglobia > Acidiferrales > UBA7541 > Acidiferrum. The sequence goes on from CAWAFN010000004.1 coordinate 58,377, forward strand.
AAAATCATGCGCGAAAAACTTTATGCTGAAGCCGGCAACGCTTGGTCGGATTCTTCGAGCTTCGCGAACAGTTCTTCGCGCGGCGCGCTGCGAACCGTCAAGCCAAACACTTCCCCGACCTGCTTGGCCAGCAACGGCCGGACTTCGCCGAGCGAGACAGTCCGCTGCAATAACTTTTCGAGCGACGTCGCCTTGCGGTCGGCTATTCCGCACGGCACGATTAACTCGAAATAACGCAAGTCGGTCGCCACGTTGTAGGCAAAACCGTGCGAGGTGACCCAGCGGCTGATGTGGACCCCGATGGCCGCAAGCTTTTCTTCCACGCCGGCTTCGCCGGTCCAGATACCCGTTTTGCCTTCGACGCGGCGCGCTGCAATTCGCAAATCCGCCGTGGCGCGAATCATAGCCTCTTCGAGCGAACGCACATACCAGACGACGTCGCGGCGGATCGCGCCCAGATTCAGAATCGGGTAGCCTACAATTTGCCCTGGCCCGTGATAGGTAATGTCGCCGCCGCGTGTCGTTTCAAAATACTCGACTCCTTTTTGGCGCAACACATTTTCGCTGGCCAGAAGATTCGCGCGCTTGCCGCTGCGGCCCAGCGTAATCGCGTGCGGGTGCTCGCAGAACAACAGAACGTCGTTGATCGCGCCGGATTTCCGCGCCGCAACCACGCGCTTCTGCAGCTCCCACGCTTCTGCGTAGGCGATCAGCCCCAAATCGATTACGGTAAGTTCGCTCATCTTCTAAACGCAAATGCAAATGCAACCGTAAATGCAGGTAAACGCAAAACCGAGCCGACGAAATCCAAAAAACTAAACGTTGATCTGCAAACCGCGCACGGAGGCGAACGCATCGCCCATCGCTTCCCAAACAGTGGGGTGCGCGTGAACCATGTTCATCAGATCGTCGATGGTACCTTCGAGATTCAGCACGGCCGCGGCTTCGGCGAGAATTTCCGTGGCCAGCGGACCGATGATGTGAATACCGAGGACTTCGCCGTATTTTTCGTCGCTGACAACTTTAATGAAGCCGCCGTGATTGCCGAGAATGGTGGCTTTGCTGTTGCCAACGAACGGAAATTTTCCGACTTTCGCCGCGTGGCCGGCGTCACGCGCCTGCTTTTCCGTCAGGCCGATGGAGCCGATCTGCGGTTCGCAGTAGGTCGCGTTTGGAATACGGTCTTTGCGCAGTTGCTGGGTCGGTTTGCCAGCGATGTGCGTGACGGCGATGATGCCTTCCATCATCGCGGCGTGCGCGAGTTGCGGCATTCCGGCGACGATGTCGCCGATGGCGTAGAGACCTTTTTCGGCCGTTTCCATGTTGGGGCCAACCTGAACGAAGCCGCGCTCCAGCTTGGCTTTTGATTTTTCCAGTCCGCAATTTTCCGTGAGTGGCATGCGGCCGACGGCGAGGAGAAGTTTTTCTGCTTGCAGCGTTTGCTTCTTGCCGTCTTTGTCGGTGAAGGAAACGGTGACGCCTTTAGCGTCTTTCTTCACACTGTCCACTTTGCAGCCGGTCTGGATCTGAATGTTTTTCTTCTTGAAGGATTTTTCCAGCTCGGCCGAAATTTCTTCGTCTTCGACCGGCACGACGCGAGGAAGCGCTTCGAGAATAGTTACCTGGGTGCCGAAGGAGTTGTAGATGGAGGCGAACTCGACACCGACGGCTCCGGCGCCGACGACGATTAAGGTTTTAGGAATGTTGGGAAGTTCGAGGATGGAGCGGTTGGTCAGAATCGTTTTGTGATCGGGTTCGATTCCGGGCAGAGCGCGCGCTTCGCTTCCGCTGACCAGCAAAATGTTCGACGCTTCGATGGTGGTTTTTTTGCCGTCTTTTTCGACGCTGATTTTCCCCGGTCCTTCGTAACGTCCCCAGCCCTGCACAAATTCGACTTTGTTCTTCTTGAACAGGAACTCGATGCCCTTGGCGTGTTTCTTGACGATCTTGTCCTTGCGGCCCATGACATTGGCCCAATTCACTTTCAGGCCGCTGACTTCAAATCCCAACTCTTCGCCGTTTTTGAAATGATCGTAAATGTCGGCGTGATGCAGCAGAACTTTGGTAGGGATACAGCCGACGTGCAGGCAGGTGCCGCCAAGAAAAGGATCTTTTTCGACTACGACGGTTTTCAATCCGAGTTCGCCCGCGCGAATTGCCGCTACATAACCGCCCGGCCCGCTACCGATAATCGCTACGTCGTACTTAGCCACGCGCCCTCTCTTTCCACTTTTAGGTGGTACCGCAGGCTGCAGCTTGGCAGCCCGAATTCAGCCGCTCGATTTCGCAGCTTGGAAACTGAATGTTCGGAAGTTTTCCGGCGATTCGCTGCCTTGGCGAGAACCCTTGTTCGGCTTCGCCTTGAGCTTTGGAGGTTGCCTTCCTGGCGGGCTTACTGGTCTTCCTGGGCTGGCCGTATACGGATTCGGCCGCCAAGTCCCGCCAAAACAGGGATTTTAGCAGCGGCAGCAGGCCTCCGCAACTCGGGCTGGACCCGGGTTTCCGAGGCCAATTTGGCCCAAAGCGGGGGCAAAATTCGGCGCTCGTCGGGGCTTGACGCGGAATCGGTCACGGCGTTGCGGTTCGCGCGAGACGGCCTTGTCAGCACCGGTGTCAGTACCTCGGTACTGTCCCCGGGTACCTCTCAAAATAAACCCACCGGTCCAGTGACTGCGACGAGCGCGAAACGGAAACTGTAACTGGCAAAGGGAGCCCAAGTAGATAACTCGCGCTGGCTCTCCGCAGTGGAGTTCAAAATGGTCGTAGCCGGTTTCGTACTTTGCATCCTGCTGGTGCTTCTGAGCGCTGCAAGAGAGCCGGATGCGCAGAAAGTGCTGGCCAAACGCCGCGCACACTAGATCTTCAGAGTTGTTCCCTCCATACCCACGCCCGAGCCGCCAGTGCCCCCACTGGCGGCTCAATTTTTTGCACACATATGTACGCACCGTCGCGTAAGTGGTGTTCAGGTTCGAGCGGCTAATCAGCGCTCAAGGACGTCTTTGTAGGCGTTCAGTGCGACTTTCTTTGGCGCACGATCCACGATGAAATCAAAGGAGCGCGTGGAGTTTCCGACTATTCCCACCTGGCCCATACGCCCCAGCCCCTCACCGAAGTCCGCGAAGACGGGGACCAGCATGGCGAAATGGTCGTCCACCTCGCTTTGCGTCACTTCGCAATGAATCTTTTGCTTGCCGTCTTTGCCCGGTTGCATTTCGTATTTGAAGGCATAGCGCGGAACGTGGGTGCCGTAGACCCATTCATCGAAAAACCAATCGAGTCGGCCGTTATGCTGGAGATCCATGCGCTTGGTGATGTGTTTCTCAACGATGGCTTTGAATGACTCGGTCGAAGCCGGCTTGTCTTTATGACTGTCCATGAAGTCATGCATCATGTCGATGAAGGCCTGATCGTGCTTGCCGTTTTCCGCCTGATCGTCGTACATCAGTGAACGAAGCATCTGCAAGATATATGCGCCTTTCGAATAGGTAACGCCCTGATAAGCCTGCGGCGACTTGGGCGAAACCAGCCGGATGCCAAGCCACAACGGCCCGGCATCGTTGGGTGCAATGCCGAAATTGTTTTTCTCGACAATGCGTTGGTGTTGGCGATGCCAGTACTCGAGATAGTCTTTCTGCCACTTCGGACCTACGGCCTCTTCGAGGAAAAGGCCGGCGGCAAAATCCGCAAAGCCTTCCGAGAGCCACTGATCGTGATACGAAGCCCAGCCGACGCCGTGGCCGAACCACTGGTGTGCAACTTCGTGCGGAGTTACCTCCTGCACGAATCCAGTGAAATTAGTGTCGATGTGATTGAACAGCATCCATCGCTGCGTGGAGTCGATGTAGGCGGAAATCGGCAAATATACGAGGCTGGGCCAGGATTGACCAAAATTGAAATTCGGCTGTTCGGTGATGGCGACGTTCTCGTATGGTGCTTTGCCGAAATAAAATGTACAGAGTTGCATCTGCGCGCGCGTCTGATCGAGCGCGTACTTGGTCATTGCACCGGGGGACATCGCCTCCAACGCATGGTGTTTCAAGGTGTTATCGTCGCCTGGATAAGTTGTATTTACGTAGTCCTTAAGAGCGTTCGGTATTTCAGTGAGGTAGTATCCGGAAATGTTGTAGTGCGTGATGGAGTCTTGGACATCGGTTTTCTTGTATTGGCCGTAGTTAAACCCTGCCACAGCCACCGGGACGGGCGTGACCCAGTGGGTGACAGCGAATCCTGCTTCCGTGGACTCCCCTTCAAGCTTGCCAACGCTTATCAGCGTATTGGAATGCGGGATCTTGAACGTTAAATCGTAAATTGCCTTCTCGCCGAAGCCACCACCATTCAGATTCGGATACCATGATTCACGCGCCCCGATGTAGTAACTGCCGTCACCCGCATTTTCGAGAACTTTGTCGCCGCCATATTCGACGGTGATGAAGCGTTCTTTGCCGATTTCCGCAGGTTCATCGAGCACCGCATAAAAGGAGCCGTCGCTCTTTTTGTCTTCCTGAATGAAGTGCAGATCTTTCCCGTTCTCACTCGTTACGCGTGAGACACGCAGCGTCGGCAGCAAGCCGAACTTCATCACGCGTTCACCATCGACCAGCGCGGCGAAGGTAATTTTGGCCTTGCTGAACATGTGATTGTTTTTGGCGATGACCGTTTCGATGTTGTAGCGGTGTACCGCGTAAAGCCTGCGGTCTTCGCTGGAGCTGGCGGTCTGCGCCTTCAATTCGGCAAGAAAGTGTTGCGAGTACCAGATGCCATCGTCCATGCCGCCGCCATTGCAGTTGATCAGCGCCACTTCTTCGGGAGAGTCGATCTGTTGAATGGCGCCGACACGAGCGCGGACAAAAAATCGCAAATCCTTATGAGGGCTTCCAGCCATGTAGGCGTTGAAGAATGCCGGATGTTTCGGATTGTAGATGGCAGCAAGGACGTCAGCGTCCACGTTATCGATGCTTTCACTTTCCAGCAATGCTTGCGTCATGCCTTCCGGCACTTCGTTGCGATGACGTAGTTTGTTTTTCCAGTGCTCAAAGGCCGCGGCGGCTTGCGGCGGCGTATCGACCTTGCTGCCCATCACTTGCGCGAACTGCGCATAGACTTTTCCGGTGAAGCGGAACATAGCCTCCGAAATATCTTCTTCAACGACCTCGCCACCGCTGCGCCGGCTCAACTCGAGCTTGTCCGGTCGCGTGACGGCCTTCAGCGTGAAATGCCCTTGCCCAACGAAAATCGCTCCAGTTTGGAAGCGATTCACCAGCCCGAGAAAGGTGACAGTTCCGGATTTCAGTTCGAACGTGCCGACGTCCATAGTCAGCGTGAAGTTTTCGCATTTGTAGGTATTACCGAGCCCCAATTGGCGAAGCTGGCGGTAGGCACTGTCTGAATTGGCGAAGGCCAGGCTTTGCGCCGAGACGTTGACGCTGGTTTGTTGCGCCGCAAGGGTCATCGTCAACTGAATATCCGCTTTGTCTTTTAGGTCAATCGTCTGAACGCTGTCGTCGAATCCCGCTCTTGAAACGCGCACAGAGTATTTGCCGGCAGCGAGGTTCGCTGCGGCAAATTTCCCGGCGGCGTCGGTGGTTAGAACTAATTTTTGCGGCAACATGTTGCCGCTGATTTCCACCTGTGCGCCGGCTACCACGGCGCCGGAAGGATCCGTAACGGTTCCAGTGATGGTGTCCGCGAAAGATTGTGATGCCGAGACAAGAAAAACCACAAGACAAACGGCAATGAACAAAGCGACGCGGCGCATGCTGAATCTTGTGAACGAAGGGGAAGCCGTTGCGTCACTTGGTGCTGAACTGGCATCGCGACTTTCCAACTGCGGGTCGATGGACTGGGTCATAAGCTCCCTTGACGAAATCATTTGCTTGCCGTGAAGCGACGCGATCAGATTCAACTACTCGAACAGCGCGTGCCCGGGGCGAGCTCAGAGCGAACGCAGCCCTCGCCCGACATGCGAAAGTTAGGTAGCTTCAGGGGACTTAGCGACATAATAACCGCGACCGCTTGCTTGCGAAATGGCCGGACGCCGATTTTTTGCCGGTCCATTTCCTACCAGTTAGCTGTACTGTTTTCCGGATTCTGGCGCGCCTTTGCGGAACTTTTGTGGAGCGGCGACGGAAGCACTAGAGAGGGCAGGAGCGAGCAACGACTTGCGGCGAGATAGAAAGGCGAGGAAGCATGCCCGACCGCGCGCATTTATCGATGGGAGGCGTCGTAGGTTTGGCCCGCAAGGAAAACTAGTTTGGGAAATAAAAAAGGGGGCCGGTGCAAGCCCCCTCTTGTTAATCGACCCCCCAAAACCGGACACAGTCGAGGTTGTGTTCCGGCCACCCCGGGAAGCCAATCTTGTATTTGCGTGTATAGGTTGCAAGTCGTATGCCAGCCTCGACAATTTCGTTGCTGACGAGCCATCCGATTGAAACAAAAAGGGTTAAGTTGGTGTAAAAATCTTGTCTTCTGTTTCTAACGTCTTAATCCTACAAATTCTCACAGGTACGCGCAGGCCGCTCTCCATTCTTTGGGAGCATTGGGCGATTCGCTCGTTCCATTCAAAACTCACATTCTCTCCAAGGGAACGAGTTCTATTACTCAACTCCTAGCCAGCGCCCAGCGCCATTTCCGCAATCCCCAACGCAGCGGGAAGAACAAAATCAGCAGCCAGACGAACGCGGAAGGTGCAAGCGCGATGGCCCCAGTCGATATGGAGAGCAGCATTTCGCGGGCGTCACGGATTCCAGCGACGAATGCATTGCGTAACCGCGAACCGGCCGATGAAGTAGAACCGATTGGGGCGCGAAAGTCTTGGGCCAAGCCAAGCGTCACCGTCGCAAACGAAACGCGACCTTGCAACGCTTTCTGGCCCGCTTCCATCTGTTCGATTTGCTCGCGCGTGGCGGAGATTTTCTCTTCCACTTCCAGCACGTCGGCGACTTTCCCGGTTCGTGTCCGCAAAATTTCCAGCAGCCGGCGTTCGGTTTCGCGCGCGTTGGTTAACCGGGCCACGAGATCGGCGTGTTGCATGGTGACGTCTTCGCCAGATTGCGATTCCTGCGTCACTACGCCCAGCTTGCGCAATTCAACCAAGGCGGAGTCCAGGCTTTGCGCCGGGATGTGAATGGTGGCCTGCAGCGATTTTCCGCCGTCGGAGCCGCTGGCTTCGCTCAATTGGCCGACGTAGCCACGGTAGCGCACCAAAATCCCATCGAGGTCTGAGCGGGCGCTATCGACTCTCTTCACTACCATCGAGAGCTCGGCGTTACGCGCAATCATAGGCGCGATCGAAGGCAGCACAGCTTCGCCCGGGATAGGCCGCGGCTCTTGCAGTTCCTTTGCGGCCGTTCCCAGCGCATCCAAGGCTTTGGCTTCGAGTAATCTTGGGCGCTGCCGCGAGTCCATCGCCTGGAATGCGAGGTAACCGCTTGCAGTCGCTGGCGTTGCTATGGTGTCGGAGTTGCCGCTTCGAACCAACCACCTGACGACAAGAATGATCGTGACCAGACCAGCCGCTGCCGCCAGCAAAAGCGCGGCCAGTTTGTTCAGCATTCTTCGATCGGTAAGTACGGCGCGAATCGCGGTCAACGCGGGGATGGCACGTATTGGGGTTGCGGCGTCCATGGTAATTTCAGACCGTGACTCTTTCGAGAATTCTGCACTCTCAGACATGGCATTGCACCTCATCTATCGAACTAGAACGGTGGCGCCCGACAATTCTTGCAAATGGAGGGTTGCGCGAGCTTCAGTTTACGAAGTTGCCAGATTGCGATCTGAAATCACCGAGGGCTGTTCGCTGAAAATGTTGCGAATTAGCTGAAACCAATCAGGCAGGGAACCGCGGCCACACGAAACTATTGTCCAATCGTCGCGCGAATGGCGGAAGCGATGGACTGGCTGAATCGCTGCACGTCCGCTTCATGCTCGGCTTCGACCATCACGCGGGCCAAAGGTTCTGTGCCGGAATAGCGGAGCACGATTCGGCCGTTTGCGCCCAGCGTGATCTCCGCATCGTTTAACGCCTTTGCCACTTCGGGCAGGCTTTCGAGCGCCGGTTTGGTTTTCACTTTAACGTTCACGATGGTCTGCGGGTAATCTTTGAAACCAGACACCAGCGCGTCCAGGCTTCCATTCATCGCAGCCAGCGAGGCAACTTTCACCGCCGTAAGTAACCCGTCTCCGGCGGGGGAATCTTCCAGAAAAATCACGTGGCCGGACTGTTCGCCACCGAGGGCGTTGCCACTTTTCAGCATTTCTTCCAGTACGTAACGATCTCCGACGTTGGTGCGGGCCATTGCGATGCCTTCGGCCGCGAGCACTCTCTCCAGACCCAGATTGGACATGGAAGTTGCAACGACGCGATCGCCTGGCAGCTTTCCCGCTTTTTTCAAATAGCGCGCCACGGCCAGCAGAATTCCGTCGCCATTCACAATTTTTCCGGACGCAGTTACGAACAGCGCACGGTCGGCGTCGCCATCAAATGCCACGCCAAGCGCCGCTTTTTCCGCCGGAACGCGCTGCTGCAGTTTTTCCAAATGAAGCGAACCGCAGCCTGCGTTGATATTTCGTCCGTCCGGTTCGGTCCCAATGGCCACAACGTCGCATCCCAGTGAGCGGAACAGCGCCGGCCCCAGCTTGTAGGCCGCGCCGTTGGCGCAATCGAGGACGATTCGCAATCCCTTTAACTTCGCAAGAGCGCCATCCAACACTTTGCTGCGGAGAAAAGCCAGATACTGCGAATGAAGCGATTCGTCCGTCGCAAGTTGTGCCGCGCCAGAACGAGCGCTTTTTTTCGCAAATTGCGGAATTCCTGCTTCAATTCTTTCTTCGACCGCATCCGGGAACTTCATGCCGGCGTGCGAAAACAGTTTTACGCCATTGTCGTGGAAGGGATTGTGTGAGGCGGAGATGACCACTCCGGCGTCGAAATCGTTCTGGCGAACCAGACAGGCGACGCCGGGCGTCGTCAGCACTCCGGCAAGCGTCACGTCCACGGCGGATTCCCGCAACCCCGCGGCAAGAATCTCCGCGATGTGCATGCCCGATTCGCGGGTATCCATGCCGATCAAGGCGTGAGGCGTTTGGTGTTCCTGGTGCAGGAAAGCGCCGACGGCGCGACCGACCGCGTGCAACGTTGCGTCGTCGAGCGGCGGAGTGCCGGGAACTCCACGAATTCCATCCGTCCCGAAATATTGTTTGGCCATTGGCTGGAGAAAGAGCTGCAGCAGGTGCGCGTTCTCTCAAAAAGTCTAGCACAGCGATTCCGGCCTTCCGCCACGTGAATCGGGCTGGTTCGGCGAGAGAAACACCGGATTACGTGGGAAAAATCGGGCTGGCGCCGTGTGTTATCTTGGAGACCAAGAAAATGCCGGAAGCCCGCACGACCGAAACTGAAAAACCGCCTCCCCGGGAGCAAATACGGCTGGTGGGCTCCAACGTAAGTTTTAAGATTATCGCGGCGGCGGTGATTCTGCTTTTCGTTTACTACGCGCAAGGCGTAGTCATCACCCTGGTTCTTTCCATCCTGCTGGCCTATTGCTTGGACCCGGTCGTGGAGTTCCTGGAGCGCTGGCACATTCCCCGGACCATCGGTTCCATGGTGATGGTGCTGGTACTGGGAGCGCTGGTCGGCGGCGTGATCTACGGGATGTGGACGCGTGTTTCTGATTTTGCCGATAGCTGGCCGAAGTACAGCGGCGTGTGGCGGCAGACTGCTTCCTCCGTGGAAAAGAAAATCAGCGGAATCGAGCACGATGTTTCCGGCGCGCCAACCCCGGCGCCGGGCAGCGGTGCCGCTCTGCAAAACGAACAGCCGCGCGATAGCGGAATTGTCCGGGGTCTGATTGTCCGCGGCATGGGATCCATCTACGCACTATTCCTGGAAGTGACTTTCGTTCCTTTCTTGGTTTTCTTCATGCTCGCGGGGAAACGGGAAGTGTGGCACGGCACATTGCAGCTTTTTGCCGCGTCGCGGCGCACGCAAGTGAAGGAAATGCTCGAAGATCTGCGAATCGTGCTGCGTGATTACGTACTGTGGATGACCGTCGTCACGATGATGGTGATCGCCTTCAGCAGCTTCTTTTTCTGGGTGATTGGGCTCGATTATCCGGTCCTGACGGGAATTGTTTCCGGTTTGCTGAACATGGTGCCGTATATTGGCGCAGTGCTGGCGTGGCTTCCTGCCTTTATGCTGGCGCTGAGCAAGTGGCAGTCGATTAGTTGGTTCCTGCTGATCGCCGGAGTGCTGACCGGCATTCACATTTTCGCTTTGAACCTGATTGCGCCACAGCTCGTGGGCCGGCGTTTGCGGCTGAATGCCGTGGCGATTACGATTTCGCTTCTTTTTTGGGGATGGGTGTGGGGCGGCATGGGACTGCTGCTGGCCATACCGATCACCGCAACGCTGCGTGTGGTTTGCGATCACACCGAATCATGGAAACCGATTGGCCGCTGGCTCAGCGCGTAAACTGCCGCTGCAAGTGGTGCGAGCTGACTCCCATTAATTGCAGATAACGCACAGGTTCGGGGCGGCTGTGGTCGTTGCAATTTGACGGTTCCCATTCGGAAACGGTTGACACTTCCACACGCTGAGCGGATTCTCATCATTTCCATTTAAGGAGTTGGCAATGGATCAGACTTCCGTTTTGCTCGCGATCTTCGACGAGGCTTTTGACCGCAAGGCTTGGCATGGTCCAAATCTCTGGCAATCGTTGAAGGGAGTGACAGCGAAGCAAGCGGCATGGAGGCCTGCTGCCAACCGACACAATATCTGGGAAGAAGCGCTGCATGCTGCGTACTGGAAGTACCATGTGCGGCGCATTCTGGAAAATGGCAAGCGCGGCTCATTCATCCTGAACGGAAGCAATTTTTTTCGCCGGCCGGAGGACGGAAAAAGTACGGAAGCCGACTGGAAGTCGGATAAGGCGATTTTGCGAAACGAGCACGAACGATTGCGCGCGGCAATTGGTGCGCGGCGAAGCAAGCCGCTTACCGCAAAACTTGAGCGGATCTTGTGGGGTGTCGCGTTTCACGATATTTATCACGCCGGGCAGATTCGGCTGCTGCGCCGACTTCAGGGGAAATAGACCCGGCCAAGACTCAGTGCAGAGGAACCACGGTGTGGTTGTGCAGGGTGGCCAGAGTTTCCGCCAATTTCAGGGGTTCCTGAAAGAGCCGAATGGCCGCCACTCCAGCGGCGCCGGAATCTAAGCATCTCGCGGCGTTTTCGCCGGAAATTCCACCGATGGCGATCACCGGAACATGCACCGCTCGGCATATGTGCGCCAGCCGGTCCAGACCTTGCGGCGGCCCGTAGTTCGCTTTGGATGGCGTGTGAAAAATAGGGCTGAAGTAAATGTAGTCCGCGCCGCTTCGCGCCGCTCCGAGCGCCGAGCCGAGCGAGTGGCATGAAACTCCAATCAGAAAATCCGGCTCGCGCTTTCGTTCAGCGAAGAACTCAGCTCGTAGCAGGCAAGCGTCCGCCACCGGAATTCCATTCTCACTCAAGTGCACGCCGCCCGCTCCACACGCCAGCGCCACATCGAGCCGGTCGTTGATGAAAATGCGGGCTGGCGCCTTAGCCTTCTTGACGGCAACCAGCGCTTCACCGAGCAGGCTTGCCCACTGACTGCCCGAATAGTCTTTCTCGCGCAATTGAATCCAGTCCGCGCCGGCGAGTGCGGCGTTTTCGACGCTTTGTAGCAATAAGCGCTGCGCGTCGCCAGACGTCGAAAGCGGCAGACTTCTCCGGTCGGTGACATAGCAAAGAATCGGCCGCGTCGGCCTAACGAGGTGTGACACGAGGAGGTTCCGGGCGCGACTGAAGCAAGCCAATCGCGACAAAAATATCCAGCACGCCAAGCCCACTTACCAGCCCGCGCACCGAAGGATGCAACGCAAACGACATCAGCGTCGGGAAATGGTGGAGGAAATAATTCCGTTCCCAGAAGTTAGACCACGGCAGATACAGGAGCAGCGCTCCCATCTCAAAGCACAACACAATTACGATCGCCCGCAAAGCTTTGTTCATGAATGAAGACTGATTTTCTGAAAACGCTGTCGTATGGAACCAGATCAGCGCGTAGTTTTCTGAAGAGCGGCGATTCGATCCGCCACACCGCGATAATCGATATTCACCGCGTATACCTGGGAGAAACTCTTCAGCGCGGCATCCAAGTCGTTCGCGGATTCCTGGGCCACTCCTAAATCATACCGCAAGGCCAGCGTACTTTCTGCGTCGACGCCCGGGGTGCGCAATGCGCGTTCGTACCAAATCGCGGCGATGGAGGGCTGTCCCTTTTCCATAAATGCCAGCCCCAGCAAAGTGCAGCACTGCATGGCGTAACGAAATGCCTTGCCCTTTTCGTTGGCTTTGGCAACTTTTTGGAATTCGCTGATCGCTTCTTCCAGCAAACCCATTTCGCGGAATGCGATTCCCAGATTGTAGTGCGTCTCCAGGTCTTCGTCTTCCGCACCCATTTCGCCAAGCTCGGCGCGGAATTCGTCGAATACTTCCTTCAGCGGCTCGTGTTCGCCGGGAGCCGGGGCCACTTCGGATTTCAACGCCGCGACCGGCGCGTGATCTTTGCTTGGTTCTGAATAGGACGGAGTCAGCTGGTCGATTCCGAGCTGATCGATTTCGTTCGCCAGATCGGCAAGAAACTGATCCGACGCAAGCGCTTGCGATGCTGCATGAGCCGGGGTTTTTTCCGGAGCTGGGGGAACGATCGGCGAAAGCGCTTCCGGTTCGGGCTCCGGCGACAAAACCAATTCGTATTCCTGATCGAGCTCGATTTCCTGGACCGGGGGCTCCGACTTGGGCGCGGTGGGCGGTTCGACTTTGGCAGTCCGAGGAGGCGCAACCGCCGGCGGCGGAGGAGGCGGCGGTGGCGGTGGGACTTCAGCCTTTACTGGCTCCGGTTCTACCGGCACAAATTCCAGGATCTCTTCCGCCATCTTAGCGACGGTAGGCGCGGCGGCCTTCGGCGGGGGAGCTGAAATTTCTTGGGGAATTTCAGCCGAAATCTCGGCAAAGGATGATGCAGCTCCCTTCTCTTTCACGGCCGCTTCGTCCACGGGAATCTCAAATTCCGAAATCTCAATTTCCTGCGGTGCAGCCGGCGCGGGTGGCGGCGTGGGAACCGGCAGTAGCTCGTCAATCGAAGGAAGCTCGGCTTGCGGCGTCGCAACGCCTGGCGGGAGGAGGTGGTGGTGGAGGCGGCGGAGCAACTTCCTTTGCGACCGGTAGTGCAACTTGTGAAGCTGCCGGCGGCGGCGCGGTTGCCGAACCGCTGTCCAACATCGACGCCCATTCATCCGACAGATCGACTTCCTGAACCGGTTGTGGCGGCGCGACTTTTTCTTCTTCAATAATTTCGATGGAGGCTTCTTCCGGTGCAGGAACTCGAAGCTGTTCGAGAACCTCTTCCGCCTGCGCGGGTTCGGCTGCGGCGATCGCATCCGCCGCTGCTTTTGTCGCCGACGGGTTTGCCGCGGCCGCCATCTCTTCATCCGACAAGCCCGCAGCCCGCTGGAATCGCCGCCGCAATTCTTCAAACCGTTCAGCGCCCGGCGCGTCTCCGCGTTCGCGATGAATCCGCTCAAGCTGCGCGGCTAGTTCCGCGGTGCGGCGGTCGTCGCCGGCTCCGAGCACGAAGTCCAAAAGCTTTTCCAATGTCGGCGTATGATTCGGCGCGCGCCGCAAAATTGCTTCCAGCAGTCCAATCGCTTTTTGCGTCAGCCCGTAGCTTGCGAACAAATCCACGTCGGTCAGCGACTGCGCGATGAACTTTTGTGTTTCTTCATCCGGCTGCTCATCCATGACGGTCGATGTGGCCGCCGCCACTCGCTGTTCCGGTGGAGTGGAAACCGCTGGGCGCACCTTAGGTGCATCAGGCTGCGGAATTTCCGCCTGCAAATTCTCGCTAGCGGGAATCGGCTCTTCTACCGGTGCCTTCAGTCCCATCCTGCGCAACACATCGTTCAGTTTGCGTTTTGCAGAATCGCTTTCCGGCTGACGATCCACCAGCTGTTCGAAAGTTTCTTTGGCGCGCTGCAATTGTTTCAAAGCCACCAGCGCGTCACCAAGTTGCGCCAGTGCATCCGGCAAACGAAACGAATCGCTCGTCCGTCCGTAGGAATCCACCAGCCATTCAAGCGGCTCCAGCCGGCCCGGCATCTTGGCCGCAAGATCATTCAACAATCGCGTGACGGCTTCGTGTTCACCCGCGTCCAGCATCGGAATGCGCAGCTTCGAGACGAAAGCCAGAGCGCGGTCGGTGTGGTCCGTTTCAATCAACGCTTCCGCAACTTTCTGCGCCAACCCGAAATTCTTCTCGTCGTCTTCAAAAACGTTCAGCGCCAAGGCGCTCGCGTCGTCCCAATTTCCATTCTTGATGTACAGGTCGAGCAGAAATTCGCTTTGTTCGCCGCCCTTGTCGAGCCCCGGCAGATTCTTAAGGAAGCCGGCAGCTTCTGCGAACTTTCCCTGCGAAGATGCCGAACGCGCCTTTACCGTCAGCGCAGCCACATTCGCTGCGTCCAGTTTCAGCGCCTTATCGGCCTGCTTTTCAGATTCCGCATGATCCCCGCGCGCCAGTGCTCGCTGCGCCGCCAAAACGTAGGTCTCCAGCGCGTCGCCCTGCTTGCCCATCGCCAAATACAAATCCGCCAGGCGAATCTGGATGCGCAGGTTGTCCGGCTCCGCGAGCAGCAACTTCTTCAACAGCGCTACTGCTTCTGTCTGCCGGTTATGCTTCAGGTGAATTTCCGCAAGCTGCAGAAACAGCGGCCGCGCTTCGCTCATCACGCCCTGCTGCACATACAAATCAGCAAGCCGTTCGAGCGGTTTGATCTCTTCGGGAGCAAGTTTTGCGATGCGCTTGTAAACCGCGATCGCCTTGGTCAGAAATCCGTCGCCGACGAAAATCTGCGCCAGCCGTTCGAAATATTCGATGGCCTGAAACGTCTCGCCCTGCCGGATGTACAACTCGCCGACGGTCATCAGCGTGACCTGATCCTTCGGCTCGAATCTCAAGATTTGCTGGTACTCCGCAATGGCTTGCGGGACCTTGCCCTGGTTCAGCAGCTTCTGCGCGTTTTCGACGAATTTGCTCTTGTTAAAGGCCATGCGTAAACCCGGATCGCGCCCGTTTTTCCCTCAATCCTCAATCGGATTGAAGTGAGCGCCTCCAAGACTTTCTCCTCAGTCGTGTCGCGGCTGGGCAGACAACTTTGTTGCGACGTCAATGTGGACGACTCGCGGACGCCCACAATTCCAATCACCATAAGCGCACTGCCGAAATTCGACAGCACGCCACTCTTCGTAAGCTACAGGCGGGGGATAGGCGAGTCAACGAAGGTGGCGCAGGGTGTGAGCATGCAGTTATCCCCGTGGCGTATTGGTGACTTTTCACCGGGCGGGCGATTGTCGCCCGGTGCTTATACCCTGCTTGCTAAAAGATAGGGAGCGCAGTTTGGGTGGCCCCGGTGCACCAACAAGAGGCCTGGCGCACGGGGGCAAACGAATAGCGGTGCAATGGCGTCGGTCCAAGCCGCTTCAGTGCTTCGAGATGTTCGGGGGTGCCATAGCCTTTGTGCTGCGCGAGGCCGTATCCGCAGTAAACCGCGTCCCATTCCTGCAGCCGGGTATCCCGGTGAGTCTTGGCAAGGATCGAGGCTGCCGCAATCGAAACACTCTTTGCGTCGCCCTTAATCAGCGATTTCTGCTCGATCAACACGTCCAGTTGCATGGCATCGATCAGCAAGTAATCCGGCGCAACCAGCAACTGCTGCAGTGCGGCGGTCATCGCTTGGCGGCTGGCCTGATAAATGTTCCAAGCATCGATCCGCGATGCGTCCACTTCCGCCACCGCCCAGGCAATGGCATGTTCCTGGATGCGCGGAGCAAGTTCCATCCGGCGCTCCGGAGTGAGCTTTTTTGAATCGTCCAAACCGACGATTCTTCGTTTTGGGTTGAGTATGACGGCCGCGGCTACCACCGGACCAAACAGAGCGCCCCGTCCGGCTTCGTCAATGCCGGCGATTCGCGTCCAGCCCATTTGCCGCGCCGCGCGCTCGAAACGGGATGAGCATTGCCGCGCCATATGCAGGTCACGGGAATTCTAGCACGCTGGTCGAACTCTTCTGGCCTCGTTTCGAAGCAACCCGTTGTTTTCCTGGCAATGCATCACGAAGTGGGCTTGACCAAAAAGAAAAAGCCTCTTCATTTTGCGTGAAGAGGCCCTTCTGAATCGTTTTGTTGGCGCGGCTAAGTCGCCCTCGAGGCTTACGCTTTCGCGTCAGTGCTTGCGGTTGCAGCCTGTTCCTGCGCCCGGCTGGCGCGCTTGATGCGCGCTGCTTTACCGCGGAGGTCACGCAGATAATAGAGCCGCGCGCGGCGAACATTGCCCTTGCCGGTGACTTCGATGGACGAAATCGATGGCGAGTGCAGCGGGAAAATACGCTCCACGCCGGTGCCGAAGCTAACGCGGCGGACAGTGAAGGTTGCGCTCGACGCGCGACCCTTCTTCGAAATCACCACGCCTTCGAATACCTGGATGCGTTCCTTGGCCTTTTCGCCTTCGCCTTCCTGCAGGCGTACGTTCACCTTAACGGTGTCGCCCGGACGGAATTCGGGCAAATCTTTGCGCAATTGCGCGTCATGCAATTTACGAATTACCGGATTCATGTTCCTTATTCCCTGCAGACCCACTCAGGCGGGGCCAGCTCTTCTAAGACAAACTCCAATTGTAGCCTAATCGCGGCTGTTTTCATAGCATTCCCCGCGCCATCATGGTCATTGCTGGTTACTTCGAATCGGGCACTGCATGGGCATTGACACGATCCGATGCCGATGCGCAGAATCCGTCGGGAGCCCTCGTCGAAATATGCACGCCGTGTCGATAATTATTGGAAGGGCGGCGCTTTTGTCGCTTTGTCTTGTTCCGTTCGTCCGAGCCCAGGTCGTACCGCCGCCCGGAACTGAAGAATCCCCAGGGACCACCGTTTCCGACCCTTATCGCGTGCAGTGGTATCCACAAACCTTTCAAACAAGTGGGCCTGTGCCCGTCTGGATGAATGGATATCTAGTCCGCCCCGTAAATCGAGTGGTATCGGGCGAGGTCAATGTTCCGCTGTACGACGCCAGAGGCAATCTCGGTCCGCAGGGAAGAATTACATATCCGGGAGCTTCGGAAATTAGCCTGACCGACGCCGCTGTCACACCGAATGGGATCATCCTGGGCGCGGGAATGGCCAGCACCAAGGAGACCGTTGCCCTGTTCGTGGCCAGGACCGATCGAAATGGCGAGGAAGTCGAAAGGCTGGAGCTGGGCGATTTCTGGCCGATGCGAATCTGCGGAAGCAACGAAAACGAGGTTTGGGTCCTGGGCCGCGCGATGACGGATGATCAAATGCCGAATGCCGACTATCCGATGCTTCGCGAATATGTTTTCGGGCAAGGGCTAATTCGCGGCGTGCTTCCCCGCAATTCCGTCGCCCTGCAGCCTAACGGCATCGCGGCGGGGCCTGGCTCACACGGGAACTATCTTGACTGCAAAAAGGACCGCGTCCGGCTCTACATTACGCAGACAAATGAGTACGTGGAAATAAACGAGAACTCGGCGGAAATACTACGCTGGAAAATGGACATGTCAGCATTCCCGGACGGCTCCGTAACTGGATTCGCAGTGACCGATGACGGTCGCGTATTCGCGAGCATCTATTTCGATATGGGTGACGAACAGCAAACAATTCAGCGTGGTTTGTACGAAATCAAGACCATCACCGGCAACCCGATCGGCCGTTGGCTCGCCGTCGCGGGAACTGCCAGCGCCAATCCACTGCAAGGCAGTGCTCCGCAGCGGACTTTTTGGAAACTGTGGGGCGCGGATGGCAAGAATCTTGTCGCCAATTTGGCGAAAAGCGGCGACTTAGCGTGGATCAAGGTTCTGAACTAACGCCACGGTCGATACCGATCTAGCCGCAGCAAATCTCAGGACGGCACGCCGCGATTGATGACCGCCTTCGCGAACCGCTCCATCTCTTCCAGTTGCGGGCTGAACTGCATCAGCACCAGATCCACGCCAACTTTTTCGAACTCCGCCAAACGTTTGGAAACTTGCTCGGCCGTACCGACCAAACCCGACCGTAGCCCGCGATTCGAAACTGAGTAGTCTTCTAGCGATACTTTCTGTTCCAGTTGCGTTCCTGCGAGCCACTGATTGTAGTTGGCGTAGCCCGCCGCCGATTGGTGCACGTCTGTAATGCGTTTCACTTCGTCCTGCGCTTCCTTCTCCGTTTCGCGCACAATCGCGTAACCAGCCACACCGAATTTCATCGGAGGCAATTTGTGTTTTGCGCGACGCTCGCTCAAGTCCTTGATCTTTTCGCCGACGCGCTCCGGCGAGTCGCCGTGCATCAGATATGCGTCGCACTTTTCCGCGATTAACTCTTTCGCCGCCGGAGATTCTCCTCCCGCATAAATCGTTGGCCGCGGTTTCGAAACCGGCTTCGGCTCCAGCACGTTGTCGTCCACCCGATAGTATCTTCCCGAGAAGGAAAAATGATCTTGCTTCCACACGCCAGCGAGAACATCCAGCCACTCGCTCGTCCGCGCGTAACGGTCATCGTGCTGCTCAAAATGTACCCCGTACTTTTTCGCTTCTTCCGACCACCAGGACGAAACAACATTCAATGTCAGCCGCCCGTTGCTGATGTGATCGATGTTCGCCGCTTGCTTCGCCAGCAGCGCCGGCAAATGAAACGTCGGCCGCACCGCAACCATGATTTCTATTTTTTCGGTAACGGCGGCCAAGGCCGCCGCGGTGGACCATGCGTCCAGCGACGGCGCTTCCACTCCCTTGATATCATTCAGGTTCAGCTCCGCAACCAGTGTCAGATCGAAGCCAACTTCTTCGCTGCGTTGCGCTAGTTTCTTCACGTAACTCCACGTCGGCTGCATGTTTTCGTCCTCAACATTGCGCAGCCATCCGCCAAACACCGGCATCCAGTAGCCGTATCTCATCGCGCCGTCCTGGTCACTGCCGCGCTTGTCGTTGCGCCCGCTCCGACGTTTTCTTCTTCGTTCTCTTCATGCCGCGTCGCTTCGGCGATCAGAAAATCAGCCAGGCGTGCATATGGATTGAAGCCGATAATCCGCATCGGATCCGCCACGAAATTCGAAAGTGCATTCACGTCGTAGTACAGCTGTCTTCCCGTTGCGTCGTCCGTCACGTACTCGATGCCGCCCACCTCGACTCCGGCTAGCTCCATGATCCGCTCGACATCTTCGATCACTTTGGCCGGAGCGTCGTAGGCTTCGACTGTCATCCCGGTTTTCGGCGCGTCCATGGCGCACGCAATCCGCGTCAGTTCCTCGCCCCGCGTACTCTGGCAAATATCCGCCGGGCATAGATTAAAGCTTTCCCCCGTCGTGTGAATCTTGATTGCGTACAAATATTTTCCACCCAGCACTTCCACACGCGTGATCACGCCGTCCCGCGGCGTGAACGCTTCCTGGATCAGCGCGGTCGAATCGATCCCGAAGTACAAACGATTTTCTTCCACCGCCGCGCGCAATGGTTCAGGCGATGAAAATTTCTCCACGCCGGCGCCGCTGCCGCCGATGTTCGGTTTGATCACCACCGGATAGCCAATCGCTTCGGCCGCTTGGATAGCTTGCGAAGGATGATTGATCACATGCGCTTTCGGATAGGGAAGTCCGAGCTTTTCCAGATTCGTAAGTTGCCGCGCTTTAGAGATTTCATGCGCGAAACCGCGAGAACCATTCACCACACGCACGCCTTGCCCTTCCAGGTGTGCCAGGTAGTCGACGGTATAGAAAATGCAATGGCCCAGGCCGCGCTGCCACGCCGAGGGACTCATCCGGTTGAACAGCAATGAGTACTCGCGCTCTTTCGATCCCGCATTATAGGAATGATTCTGCGCTTCAATTTTTTTCCAGTTCACCCCGCGTTCGCCTAATTGCTGAAACAGCGGACGAAACCAGTCCGGATGCTCGTAGTAGATCGCAATCGGCCGCCGCAATTCCCGCCGGCCTTGGTTGTTCACGCCGCTCATTGGCCCTCACTCAACCATCATTCCCCGTAAATCATTGCAGAAATTGCCTCTGTATTTGTCACAAAATCGCCAAAAACCGCTTCCTGTCGCAGGCCTACAGAAATCGCCTGAACCCTCCGCAACTTCGTCCGCGGTCAGATCAATCCGACAGCGCAAATTCCGGACCGCACAGATCCGGCCTGTTGCGCAGCGTCTTTTCTAGAGCCTGCATGCGCCGCCATTTCGCCACATCCGCGTGATTTCCGCCGATCAGTACTTCCGGCACTTTCCACCCGCGAAAATCCGCCGGTCGCGTGTAGTGCGGATAGTCCAGCAGTGTGCGGCTGGCTGAGAGTGCCCGGTGCATCGCGCCCGCTTCCGATTTTTCCGCGCGCTCCAGCAAACTGAAGGATTCGTTTTGCGATGACGCCTCGTTACCCAGCGCTCCCGGCAGCAGCCGCGTAACCGCGTCCAGAATCAGCGCCGCCGGAAGCTCTCCGCCTGACAACACAAAATCCCCGATCGACACTTCTTCGGTCGCCAGATGTTCAGCCACACGTTCGTCCACACCTTCATATCGCCCGCAGATAAACAGGACGCGCTCTTGCGCCGCATAGCGCCGCGCCGTTTCTTGATCAAATCGTTTTCCGGCCGCCGAGAGCAGCACGATCGACGTTTTCTCGCTCAACGCGCGTTTTCCGCTGGCATCGCCCAGCGGCTCGCCCAGCAAAAATTCCACCGCCTCAAAAAGCGGCTCCGGCTTCAGCACCATTCCTTCGCCGCCTCCGAACGGCCGGTCATCCACGGTTCGGTGCTTGTCCTTTGTAAATTGCCGCAGGTCCTGCACGTTGATTTCGATCAAGCCTGCTTCACGCGCTTTGCGCACAATTCCGTGCGCCAGCGGCCCCGCAAAAAATTCCGGAAATATGGTAATCAGATCGAATTTCATATCAGTTCATCGAGAGATACAAAACTAAAGTTCCTTAAGCCCTTCCGGCAACTCTACTTCGATTCGCCGCGCCGCCACATCGATACGCTTGCAGATATCCTCCGCCAGCGGCACCAACAATTCGCCACGCGAAGTTTGCACCGCCAGCAGCGGCGTTCCTGGCTGCCCGTCGCCAGGAAAATATACATCCTGCACTTTTCCCAGCAGCACCGGAGCTTCAGCCAACGAACATGGCGACGATTCCACCGCCGCCTCGCCCGCAAAAACCTCGAACACCGCGCACCCGATCAGATCCGTTACAAAATATTTCCCGCTGGGCAATTCGGCGCGCTTCTCAAACGGAATCTGCACTTCCAGCCCGCGCAACTTCTCCGCATCATCAATCGAGTTGACGCCCTCAAAATGAAATACGCCATACCCTGGATGATTCCGATCCGCCCAGAATTCGCGCAGCACAATGCCGCGCCGCGCGCCATTCGCCGACGTCAAGAACATTTCTTTGATTTCCGGGAGTCTTTCAGGAAAGTCCGTCAACAACTCTGCCGCTACTTCGCCTTTGTTTCCACGCGCGCGCAACACTCGCGCCACCGTCACATATTTCTGTTCTGAGGGAGAACTCATTCGCGGGAGGAACTTACTGTTCCAGAATTTCCAGCGTAAACCGCTTGTGCAGCTTCATTCCGGAAGCACCCAGCAGCGTGCGCAGCGCCTTTGCCGTGCGCCCTTGCTTGCCAATCACTTTGCCCAAATCCTCGGGATGCACCCGCAATTCCACCACCGTCGCCTGCGGGCCCTCGATGGTCGCCACCTTTACGTCGTCCGGGTGGTCTACGAGTGCCCTGGCGATGTATTCCACCAGTTCTTTCATACCGGCACCTCCTATTCCCACTTCCGGGAATCCACAGGAATAATTCCCCGAGGAACCATTCCTTAGATGCAGAACCCCCCGAACCGCGGGGGGCCGACATTTTGGACAAAATGCGGATCAACGATGCGATGCGAGGATATCGCTTACGTTACGCGGCTTTACTACGCGATCTTTTGCGCCCGAATAAAACTTTTCACGGTGTCGCTCGGCTGAGCACCCGTCCCAAGCCAGTACTTCACGCGGTCGGCATCCAACTTTACTTCCGCTGGCTTCTTGAGTGGGTCATACGTTCCCACGGACTCCACAACACGTCCGTTCCGCGCCTTGCTGCTCTCAATCACCACCACGCGGTAAAACGGCTTCTTTCTCTTGCCAAATCTGGACAGACGAATCGTTAGCACAAAAACACTCCTCCTGAACCTTCCATTGTACAAGCTCACCGCCCCTTTGAGCAACGCATTCCAGACTGAGTCTGAGGACGGCTAGTTTGCAATACTTCGACTTAATCAGCATCGACGCCCTTCGTAGTCCTGATGTGCCGCAATCTAGCGTGGAAGAACTGCGTTCAAATCGAGCCATCGATTTGCGAAAAATCACTTGCCGAACGCGCTTATCGGATACTTACCATCTCCCGGTTGGGGTTTTGGCGCTCCGCCTGCGCTTCAGCCATTTTAGTGTAATCCACCTGCTTCCCCCGCCAATTCGGCGCTATCTACTTCTTAGCGTAAGCCGTATCTTAGACCTCCATCGGCACGAACTCCGATCAAACAGGATCACAACCATGAGCCAGCCGTCACCGTCTCCCGAAACTCCGCAAGCCCCCATGTGGTTCGAACGCAAATTCGACTTCTCATTCCCCGTCGAACTCTTCCCCAACCTCTGCATCCGCCTCCGCGGCACTCCGGCTCGTCTTGAAGAGTTTACCCACGGCGTCGACCCAAAAATCCTTACCGCGCGCCCCAGCGAAGCCTCCGATCAGCGCAAAGTTGAAAAATGGTCCGCGCAGGAACACGCCGGCCACCTGCTCGACCTCGAATCCCTCTGGATCGCTCGTACCGTCGACTTTGTCGGCGGCAGCAACACTCTCACTCCCGCCGACCTCACCAACCGCAAAACCCACGAAGCCAATCACAATTCGCAACCCATCGCTGGAATCCTGAAAAATTTCCGCCTAGAACGCCTCACGCTTCTCGACCGCCTGAAGGATCTCTCCGGCTCGGCGCTATCCCGCACATTGCTCCACCCGCGCCTCCAACAACCCATGCGTCTGGTCGATCACCTCTTCTTCGTCGCCGAACACGACGACCACCACCTCGCCCGCATCTGGCAACTTCGCCCGCAAGGTTGTTGAGGTTGTGACTGTCTTGAATCGCATCAGCTGTAAGGCACGGCAATCTCCTCGCAGTTCTTCCGACCACCAAAAAAACCAAGCCCCGCTCTCGTTCTGCCTGCCAACCGCAGGCTCACAAGAACAGGGCTCCAACTTCCCTAATTTCTACTTCTAATGAACTACGCGCTGGCCGCTTCCGCCGCCTCAGGCTCCCCGCCTTTCTCGACGCTCCCAACTCGCAACGCTTCAATCTTCAGACCCTTATTCATGTCGAACCGTTGCTTCCGGTCCAGGCTCTTCACAAACTCTCTGGTCGCCTTGCCAATCGCTCCCGCAATTGACGACGCCTCCACCTTAATGGTCCGGCCTTCCGGTCCGCCTTTGCGGTCTTCATAGCGCAACGACACGTTGTACGTATTCATCCTTTGCCTTCTTTCTCTTCGTTTATTTTCGTTCGTTCAACCGGTTTCGTGTGATTTCAGGCGGGTTGCACACTTTCGGCTTACTCAAGGGCATCTATGAACGCCACCCCTATCCTAAACCGTTCCCGCCGCGCTCGTAAACCGCCCTGCAACCTTTCCAGCCGCGAACCTTTGCAATCACGGATGCGGCGGGTTTTCAATAACGGCACAACTATTCATTCCTACAGCGACTTACAACCTATGCTAGTCCATCCTAGAGATGTGTAGTACGCTCGTTGCGGGCTAACCTCTGGCGCATAAAGTCAGCTTTTGGGAGCTAACATGGCGACCTCTGTTTGGAAGGGCTTCATCACTTTTGGCCTCCTGTCGATCCCGGTTCGACTGTTTTCCGCCGCTCGTTCCGAGCGCATCTCGCTGAATCAACTCCACGCCGTCTGCAAATCGCGCATCAAGATGCCGCTCTTCTGCCCCACCTGCGATCGCAAAGTCGAACGTTCTGAAATCGTCAAGGGCTACGAGTACGACAAGGATCAATACGTCCTGTTCGACGAAAAGGAATTGGACGATATCGAGCCGGAATCCAGCCGTTCCCTGGAAATCCTGGAATTCGTCAAGTTTGACGAAATCGATCCGCTCTACCTCGACGCCTCCTATCACCTGGCGCCCGACGAAGGCGGCACCAAAGCCTACAATTTGCTCCTCGACGCCATGGACGAGTCCGGCTACTCGGCCATCGGCAAGCTGACCATGCACCAGCGCGAACATACCGTCATAATTCGCCCGCAGAAAAAAGCCAAGGGTGGCCTGACGCTGCACACCATGTACTATCAAAACGAGATTCGCGAGGCGGAATACCACAAGCCTAGCAACGCGGAAGTAAAGCCCGCCGAAAAGAAGCTCGCTGTCCAGTTGATTGAAAATCTGGCCGCCAAATTTGAGCCGGAAAAATACCACGACGCCTACCAGGACAGCATGCGCGCGCTAATCGCAGCCAAGCAGCAAGGTAAAGAAATCGCCGCGGTCACTCATCCGACCCGCGCTCCGGTCATCGATTTAATGGACGCCCTGAAGAAGAGTCTCGAAAAGAACGTCGTGGCCGCTCCCAAAAAACCTCCAGTCCGTGCCATTGCCGTAGTCAAGGAAGCGAAAAAAGCCAAAAAAGCGTAGTATCCGTTCATGCGTACGTCTGAACAATTTACTCGTGCAGATCTCATACGCATCCTGAATCTCTCTGAAAAGCGGCTCAGCCAGTGGGAAAAGCTGGAGTTTGTGGCGCGGAAAGACCACTACGATTTTCGCGATCTGATTGCCGTTCGCACCGCAAAACAATTGATCGAAAACGGCGTCTCACCGGACCGCCTGCGCCGCTCGCTTCGCGCTCTCAGCGAAAAACTCACCGAAGTGCATGCTCCGCTCAACGAACTCCGCATCACCGCCAACGGTAAGGACGTCATTGTCGAACATTCCGGCGGCTCGCAACTAGAACCACTGTCCGGCCAATTCGTAATGACCTTCAAAACCAAAGAGCTGAGCGAAAAAGTTTTTACCATGCCGGAAAATCCCGATGCGGTTTTCTCTCTCGCGCTGGAATACGACGCAGACGGCTCCAATCGCGAAAAAGCTGCCGCCACCTACGACCGCGTTTTGCACCTCGAACCGACGCACGTTGCGGCTTTACTGAACCGCGGCACCATTGCCTACGAAAAAGGCGACCTGGAAAATGCCGCCGACTTTTTCCGACGCGCCGTCGATGCCGAGCCTGACAACGCCATCGCCCTATTCAATCTCGGCAGCGTCCTCGATGACCTCGGCCAGCTCCCCGAAGCTCGCCAACATCTTCGCCTGGCCACTCGCTTCGATCCGTCCCACGCCGGCGCCCACTACAATCTCGCCGTGGTCTGCGAAAAACTAAACGCCAGAGACGAAGCCCGCGAACACTTCATTGCCTACACCAAGCTCGAACCCACCGGCTCCTTCGCCGACTACGCCCGCAGGCGCATCTAGCCCAGCCGATTCAAGCCGTTGAACACGGCGGCTTTATAGCATTCGGCAAGCGTCGGATAGTTGAAAACGGTGTCCACAAAATAGGTAACTTTACCTTTCAGCGTAAACACCGCCTGACCAATGTGGAGCAGCTCGGCAGCTTCTTCGCCATAGATGTGAACGCCCAGGAGTTCCAGCGTCTCACGGTGAAACAGGAGCTTCAGCCGCCCTTCGGTCTGCCCGGAGATCTGTCCCCGCGCAATTTCGCGGTAGTAAGCCATGCCGACTTCGTACGGCACATCCTCTTCCGTCAATTGCTCTTCGGTTTTTCCGATAAAGGAAATTTGCGGAATGGTGTAGATCCCGTAAGGGTACGTCGCGGGATCGCTCAGCACTTTCATTCTGAAAGCATGGCCGGCCGCGATGCGTCCCTGTTCCATCGAAACCGAGGCCAGGCTGGGAAATCCAATCACGTCTCCAACCGCAAAAATGTGCGGCTGCGCCGTGCGATATTCCGAATCGACTTGAATGCGTCCCCGGTTATCCGCTGTCACCCCGGCCGCGGTCAGATTGAGCCCATCGACGCTGCCCTGGCGGCCAACTGCGTAGAGAAGCGCGTCGCCAGTCAGCCGCTTGTTGCTGACCAGCATCGCCGCCACCCGGCCGTCCGGCAATTCTTCCACGCTGTCCACTTCTTCATTCAGGCGCATGGTCACGCGGCGGTCGCGCATGTTGTAGGTCAGCGCTTCCACCATTTCGGTGTCGGCAAATTCCAGCAACCGGGGACGTTTTTCCACAATCGTGACGCGCACGCCCAGCGTGGCAAACATGCAGGCGTATTCGACGCCGATCACTCCGCCGCCCACCACGATCAACGTTTTGGGCATTTGCGCCATCGTCAAAATTTGATCGCTGTTGATGATGGTTCTGCCGTTTACCGGAACTTTCGGATTCGCGGCCGGCTTGGTTCCCGTGGCAATAATGACGTTTGCGGCTTCCAGTTGGTTGACGCCGTTTCCGTTTTCCACCTGGATGCGGTGTGCATCCAGAAAGCTTCCCGTGCCGTGCATCAATTCCACGCCGTTGCGTTGCAGTTGCCCATGGATCACCGCGACTTCGTTTTCGATCACGCGTTGCACGCGGTAAATTAAATCTTCCATGCGCACGTTTTCTTTTACGTGATAATTGGCGCCGTAGAAATTCTGATAGTAGAAGCCGGAAAGATGGAGCACGGCTTCGCGCATGGTTTTGCTGGGGATGGTTCCAGTGTTGATGCACACTCCGCCCACGGTGGAGCGCTTCTCAATCACGGCAACTTTTTTGCCTGATTTCGCAGCCTGAATGGCGGCACGCTGGCCGCCCGGGCCGGAACCGATCACTACCAGATCATACGATTGCATTTAGCGAATCCTGCGCGGCGGAATTGTCCGTGGGGTCGTCGGGGGCGGTACTGCCAGCAGCAGCGGTATAGACCGCTCCGTTTGTTTTGCTCTTGGCCTTTGCGCCATGCGCGTCGAATGCCGAAGCAGCCTGGTGTGCCGCACGCATCAAGCGTTCCTGCACGGAAATTCCGTGGCCGTTGCGCGCCGAGCGCGGTCGAGAAAATACTCCGTCGGAACCGAGAATTCGCGCGGTGCGTGTGTCCTCCAGGTACGCCGGGAGGACTTCTTTGACGATTCGATTGCGCAGTTCGGGGTCTTTCAGCGGAAACAAGACTTCCACGCGTTCGTAAAGATTTCGTTGCATCCAGTCCGCGCTTCCCAAATAGATTTCCGGATCGCCGGCATTTTCGAAATAAAAAATGCGGCTGTGTTCTAGAAACCTTCCGACAATGCTGCGCACGCGGATCTTGCTGCTGATGCCTCGCAGTCCGGGAACCAGCGCGCACTGGCCGCGCACGATCAAATCAATTTCAACTCCGGCTTGCGACGCGCGGTAGAGCGCTTGAATCACTGGAGGATCGACGAGCGCATTCACTTTTACCATGATGCGTGCGGTTTTGCCGCGCTTGGCGTTGCGTGTTTCGCGCTCGATCAATGCGATGCAATTTTTCGCGAGGTCGCGCGGTGCCACAAACAGCGGTTTGTAGTTGGGTTGTTCCGCATACGCGGTTAGAAAGTTGAAAACATTGTTGGCGGCAGCGGTGATGGCTTCGTCGCAGGTGAACAAACTGAAATCCGTGTAGTAGCGCGCGGTAGAGGGATTGTAGTTTCCGGTTCCCAGATGCGCGTAGCGGCGGATTTTCCCGTCAGGATCCTCGCGAACGACAAGCGCGAGTTTCGCGTGGGTCTTCAATCCAACGAGACCGTGGAAGACCTGGACGCCGGCATCTTCCAAGCTGCGCGCCCAGCGGATGTTGGAAGCTTCATCAAAACTGGCTTTCAGTTCCACGACGACGGTGACTTCTTTTTTTGAAGCCGCTTCGAGCAATGCCCGCGCAATCGGCGAATCGGAATTGGTACGGTAGAGAGTCTGTTTCATGGAAAGAACCCGCGGATCGCGCGCCGCTGTTTCCAGAAAATTGACGACGGGGTCGTAGGATTCGTACGGATGGTGTATCAGGACGTCACGCTGGCGGAGACTGGCGAAGAGCGAATCGGCGTCGTGTCCGATGCGCACCTGCTTGGGAACGAACGGCGAAAACTTCAGATCCGGGCGGGGAGTTTCTTCATAAAGATGGAACAAGCGCTGGAGGTTCACCATGCCGGGCACGCGGAATACCAATGGGTCATCCAGTTCGAATGTGGTAACCAAACGCTGCACGATTTCCGACTGAGCGCCTGCTTCAATTTCAAGTCGGACGGCCCAACCTTTTCTGCGTTGCGCGACCTGGGAGTCGATGGCATCGAGGAGATTGCGGGCTTCTTCTTCTTCCAGATAAAGGTTGCTGTTACGGGTGATGCGAAAGGGAGCGGAGGAGAGGATTTCGTAGCCGCGATAAAGCTGCGGCGCGTACTCAGAAATAATTTCCTGCAGCGGAACATAGTGAATCGCGTTTGCCGCGGATGGGACGCGCAGCAAGCGAGGCAGCGCGCGAGGTACGGTAAGCACTCCAAAGAAGGGTTTGCCGTTGCCGCCACGCTTGCGTCGCAACAGAAACGAAATGCATAGCGCCTTGTTCAAAACGTGAGGAAAAGGATGCGAAGGATCGACGGTCACGGGCGTGAGCATCGGCGCAACCCGGCGGTTGTAGAACTTTTTTGCGAACTGTTGCGCTTTTAGGTCCAGTTCCGAGAAGCGCAAAATACGAATTGCTTCTTTGGCGAGTTGCGGTAGCAATTCGTTGTTCAGGCAGTTGTACTGATCGCGGACCAGCGTGTGCATTTCCTGCGTGACGAGGTCGAGTTCTTGCTGGGTAGAGTGGCCGTCAGGACTGCACTCGCTGGAACCGTGTTCGATGCGTTGCAGAAAACTGGAAACGCGCACTTCGACGAACTCATCGAGATTGTTGGCGGTGATGGCGAGAAACTTCACGCGCTCCAGGAGCGGATTGGCGGGATCGCGCGCTTCTTCCAGAACGCGGCGGTTAAACTGAAGCCACTGCACATGGCGGTTCAGATAATAGCGCGGATCGTCTAGCAATTGTTTTGGCATGGCATCATATCCAGAGCGCTTTTAGCGAGCTGACAGTGTGGCGGAATTTTTGTTACAGCGGGATGAAAGCGGAGGCAGTAGAATCCTCCGCACAAGGAGTTTTCTTGCGAGCGCCTACGCAGGTGGTAATTGGTTTGTTGGTGGTGGGGACGTCGACTGGATTTGGATCGGACATACATTTGCACGATAGTTCCTTACCATCGGGAACCAGTTCGGCTACGTCCGAGGATTCGGCGACGGCACAGCTGAAAAAGGAATTGCAAACGCATTTTTCTAAAAATCCTCAGGGTGGTTCGCCCGGTTTCGCGATCCTCGTAAAGAAAAAACAAATCGTCGTTTTTGAAGAAGGGCTCGGATCTGGCGATCTTCGGTCAAAATCGCCAATTACAGCGCAGACAAATTTCAGGCTAGCGTCGTGCACAAAGCAGTTCACGGCGATGGCGATCATGCTGCTGGAGCATGACGGAAAAGTGAAATACGACGAAGCGCTGACGGGCATTTTTCCTGAATTTCCGGAATATGGAAAGAACATTACGATTCGCAATCTGCTGAACCACACTTCAGGATTGCCGGATTACGAAGAGTTGATGGAAAAAGCGGAAAAGAGCAAGGGGCCGATCTGGACGGCGGAAAATCAGATCCAGGATCCGGAAGTTCTGCAATTACTTGAGAAGGAATCGGCGGGAAAATTCGCGCCGGGAATGAAATGGGAGTACAGCAATTCGGGATACGTGGTGCTTGGGCTGATTGTGGCAAAGCGTTCCGGTAAAAGCTTTGGTGAGTTTCTGCGCGAGCGGATTTTTTCGCCGCTGAAAATGGAGCACACGCTGGCGTTTGAAAAAGGGAAGAATGAAGTTGCGAATCGTGCGTTCGGACATACCGCCATCGCGACCGATCGCGGGTCTCGAGATTCTTTGAGCTTTAATGAGACGGATCAGAGTTCGACATCTGCGACCCAGGGCGATGGCGGGATTTATTCCAACCTGGAAGATTTATCGAAATGGGACGACGCGCTGAGAAAGCATACGCTGCTGAGCGAGAAGGAATTCGCGCCGGCGCTAACTGCGCCGAAGCTGCCACCGAACGCCGAGGAAAAACTTGCCGATGACGTGCCCAATTCGATGCGGCGGCAGGCGGTAGCGTACGGTTTCGGATGGTTCCTCGATCCGAATACGGTGCACCCAATGTCGTGGCATTACGGGGAAACAATCGGTTTCAAGACGGCGATCCTGCGTTACTCGAAAGACGATGTGACGGTGATTTTTCTAGCGAACCGCACGGATATCGATCAAGGGGAGATTGCGTTGAAGGCCGCGAGGCTATTCCTATCTGGGAATTAGCTGTCACGAAGGTACTTATCGCGGTTTGCGCGGTTCCAGCTGGCGAATTCTTCTTCTGAAATTTCTCCTCCAGCGAGCTTGAGCATCATCTGAATTTCGTCCAATCGTTGCTTTTTCAAACGCCAACCATTGGGGCGCAAAAAGAGGCCCGTCGCGATGAAGGCGATTCGTTTGTTGCCGTTCAGGAAAGCGTGATTCTTAACCAAGCCAAAACCGGCGCCGCGGCCAAATGCGCAACATCGGCTACCTGCAATCGAGGTTGGAATTGGCAATTTTCAGGAGAGGCCAGCGAGTTTGCCGAGGCCTTTCATTTTTGCGCGAGCGGCCATGGCGCCGTATTGCTTCATCATGGTGCGCATCTGCATGTACTGCTTAATGACGGCGTTGACGTCCTGAACCGAGGTGCCGCTGCCCGCGGCGATGCGCTTGCGGCGCTTGCCGTCGATCAGATTGTGATCGCGGCGTTCGGAATTGGTCATGGAGTTGATTATGGCTTCAACTTGCTTAAGGCGACTTTCGTCAACCTTGGCGTCCTTGGGAATATTTTGCAGCGGGCCGACTTTGGGGAGCATGTCCACGAGTTGTTCGAGCGGGCCCATTTTGCGGATCTGGCGAAGCTGATCGCGAAAATCTTCCAGCGTAAATTCTTCTTTGCGGAGCTTGCGTTCGAGCTCGAGCGCGGCTTTCTTGTCAACGGACTGCTCGGCGCGTTCGATGAGCGACATGATGTCGCCCATACCGAGAATGCGCGAGACGATGCGCTCGGGATAGAAACCTTCGAGGGCGTCGTATTTTTCGCCAAGGCCGACGAACTTTACGGGAGCGCCGGAAACTTTGGCGATGGAAAGCGCCGCGCCGCCGCGGGCATCGCCGTCAAGTTTGGTGAGAATGACGCCGGTGAGGCCGAGGCGCTTGTGAAATTCTCCGGCGGAGCGGACCGCGTCCTGACCGATCATGGCGTCGGCGACGAAGAGAAGTTCGCTTGGCTGCAACTCTTTCTTGAGATGGGTGAGTTCGTTCATCAACTCATCGTCAATGTGGAGGCGGCCGGCGGTGTCCACGATGATGACGTCGCTGGCGGAAAGTTTGGCTTCTTTGATTGCGCCGCGAACAATTTCGAGCGGCTTATCGGTTCCAACGCCGGGCCAGAGATTTGCGCCGATGGATTTTGCGACCTGCGCGAGCTGTTCGCGCGCGGCGGGACGGTAGACGTCGGTGGAAACCACGATCGGGCGATGGCCGTGTTGCGTGAGCCATTTTGCGAGTTTGCCGGTAGTGGTGGTCTTACCTGAGCCTTGCAGGCCGACAATCATCCAGACGGAAGGAGGCTTGGAAGCGAAAAGTGGCTTGGCGTGCTTGCCGAGAATGGTGGTGAGTTCATCGCGAACGAGTTTGATGACTTGCTGGTCGGGCGAGAGTTGGAGCATGACTTCGCTGCCGAGAGCCTGGCCGCGAATATTAGAGAGAAGTTCGTCGACGACGGGAAGAGCGACGTCGCCTTCGAGCAGAGCTTCGCGAATTTCAGCGAGCGCGGCGTCCAGGTGCTCTTCGGTGAGCTTGCCCTGGCCGCGAAGATTCTTGAATGTGCGTTGCAGCTTTTCTGTAAGGTTTTCAAACATGAGAGAAAGTTTTCAGAAGCCCGTGATCAGAATTCAGTCTTCGACGATTCGAGCTGCGAGTTGCGATGCGACTGGACATATTCATTTTAGGCGCGGGGAGTCGGGTGGTCAAACGATGGCGCGAAAACCGTCGCGAACGAGTGACGGGGGATAGGAACTTCAGGCTTGGTGCGTGGCACAGTCGGCGACATTGAAGCAATTCGAGTTTGGGATTCAAATTGCGTCAACGAGATGTTTCCCCACTCTGACCCAGAAATTACGGGCGGAGGTGCGCGTCGAACCAGGCTACGGTGCGGCGGATGCGATCGCTGAGGTGTTCGGGTTTGGCGAAGTGGTGGCCTTCGTGTTCGTAAACGACGAGTTGGGTTTCGACGCCTAGGGTTTTTAAGGCGTGCCAGAATTCGTAGGACTGAGGAGTGGGGCATTCGCCGTCGCTATCGCCGACGATGACGAGCGTCGGCGTTTTTGTCTTCTTTATGAATGATATGGGTGAACTCTTCGCGTAGATTTCGGGATCGTCGTAAACGGATTTGCCGAAAAAAGGAATCATCCATTGATCAATTTTGTTCTGGCCGTAGTAGCTCTGCAAATTGGCGATGCCGGCTCCGGCCATGGCAGCTTTGAAGCGATTGGTTTGCGTGACGGCGAACATGGTCATGTAGCCGCCGTAACTCCAGCCGGTGATGCCGACGCGATTGGAATCGATGGGCGCGACTTTGCTGGCTTCATCGACGCCGGAAAGAATGTCGCGCAAATCGCCGTAACCGAAATCGCGGACGTTGGCGCGGGTGAAGGCTTCGCCGTTGCCGAAACTGCCGCGAGGATTTGGTTGAAGTACAAAATAGCCGGAAGCAGCCAGGGCCATGGCGATATCGCCGTTGCCGGGCCAACTGGAGAGAACTGCGGCGCTCGGTCCGCCGTGGACCTGGACGATGAGCGGATATTTCTTTGATGGATCGAAATTCGCAGGATAGATGAGCCAGCCCTGAACGTTGTACGCATCGGATTTCCAATTGACGCTTTTCGCTTCGCCCCAGGCCGGCGAGATGCCTTTGTTGGTTTGCGTGATTTGTTTCCAGTTGCCGGTTGCGCCAGCCCAAACTTCCGGCGCGGCGGAGAATGAACTTCGCACGGCAGCGGAAATTCTTCCGTCGGCGGAAATCGAAATGGACGGCCCCCAGGTGCCCATCGAGATGTGGTCCGCTCCGTTATAGAGCGAAGAGATTTGCGCGGTCGCGGGATCGAGCAATATCAGCGCGGAATTTCCCTGCACATATTCGCCAGCGATCACTTTTCCGTCGCCGGTCCAGGCCAACGAACTGGCGGAGGATTTACGATCCGGCGTGAGGTTTTTCGGATTGCCGCCGTCAGCGGGAATTACGAAGATGTCGCCGCCGACTGCGCCGAAATCGCTCATCAACCCTTCGATGAAAACGATGGATTTGCCGTCGGGCGACCATCCGGGAAAATTAATTTGCAGTGACGGCTTATAGATGGATTTCATCAGGCCGGTGGTGGCGTCGATTACGGAAAGTTCCGCGATCCACCAGTTGTTGTCGCCATTGCCGAGCGCGGAGGTGACGACGAGGTGGAGATTGTCGGGCGACCAATCGAATTCGTAAACGTAACTGTCGGCGGGAGAGATTTGGCGAAGCTTTCCGGTGGCGACGTCAATGAGTGCGAGACGTTGTTCGAAGAAGGCGTCTTTGATTTCGCCGGTTTCGGGAGTTTCGGCAACGAGCGGTCCGGCAGCGCGCGTAGCGTTTTCAGTGAAGAGGATGGCGATGGTCTTTCCGTCAGAAGAAAATTTGGGCGAAGCGAGAAAACCTTTGACGTTGGTCAGACGCTTCGCCGGCCCTCCGGGAGCTGACTGCAAGTACAGTTGCGACTGGCCAGGTTTGGCGGCGTCAGAAAGAAAAGCGATGCGACTGCTGTCCGGAGACCAGGCAATGTCGCTTTCCGCGCGAGGCGATGCGGAAGCGGTAACTTTGCGGGCGGGAGTTTTTCCGTCCAGCGCACGAACGAAAATGGCGGAGTTGCCAGAGTCGGCGCCAGATTTGCCGCGGAGCGCTTCAACCCAGGCGACTCTCTTGCCGTTCGGAGAAAGTGCGACTTGGTTGAACGAGGCCGCCGCATTGACGGATTTGATGGCTTGCTCGATGGCGGGCGAAACTTTTTCTTTCTCGACGTCGTTTAAACGTTTTTCGACCGCTTGCTTGGAAGTATTGTCTCGCACGGTAGGCGGCGTTGCGGGAGGAGGAGTTGTTTGTTGCGCGAAGATCGACGCGGAAGACGATATTGCGGCAAAAACGAGAAATGAAGCGGCGCGACGAATCATGAACTGTCTCCTGACAAGGAAAACGAAAGCGAAAAAGGGCCTACGTACGATAGTGCGAGGCGGAGCTAAGGCGCAAGCGAGAGAAGTTTGTAGCCGGGAAAAAAAGCAAGCGGTGATGGAAAAAGTACGATCGCCGGCACAAAGAGTTGTTGATATGCGGAGAAACGCATAGAATCCGCGCTAAGAAAACCTGTGGAGGCGCCCCATGCTTGATCGCCGCGGATTTTTATCAACGTTCAGCGCAGTTGCCGCAGCTGCTGGACTACCGATCGCCAGTTTGCTTGAAAAAGAGGGGCAGCAAGAAACGCCTGCCCTGCCCGACGCGACGCTTTACGCGAGAGATGAGGAAGCGTACTGGGCGGCGATGCGGAAACAATTCTTGATTCCCGAAGATGAAGTTTATTTGAACAACGGGACGGTGGGATCTTCACCGATGCCGGTGCTGCGCGCGGTTTTTGACGGCTATCACGAGACGGAAAAAATGGCGCAGAGCGATCCAGAAGATTATCCGATCTGGGGATATGGATCGTGGAACGAGTTTCGCGATCCGCTGGCGGAATTCATCGGGTGCACGCGAGACGAACTGGCGTTGGTGCGCAACGCGACGGAAGGAAACAGCTATATCGCAAACGGGCTGGATATGAAACCGGGCGACGAAGTGCTGATGACGGACCAGGAGCATCCCGGCGGCGAACAGCCGTGGAATTTGCGAGCGAAGCGCTACGGAACCGTCGTGAAAAAAATCACACTGCCGAAACCGGTGCCGGATACGGCGACGGTACTTAATCTTTTCAACGAAGCGATCACGCCGCGGACAAAAATTATTTTCTTCAGCCACATCACCACGGTGACCGGAGTAGTGTTGCCGGCGAAAGAATTGTGCGCGCTGGCGCGATCGAAAGGAATTTTGTCGGCAGTGGATGGGGCGCACGTGGTCGGCATGATGAAGCTGAACGTGCGCGATCTAGGTTGCGACATGTACACCTCGAGCCCGCACAAGTGGCTGCAAGCGCCGAAAGGCAGCGGATTTATTTATGTCCGCGACGAAGTGATTGACCGGCTGTGGAACACGATCGTGACCGCCGGGTGGGATGAACCAAAATTGCGCGCGGAAAGACTTCAGCGAATCGGCAGCTCGAATGTGCCTTCGCTGTGGGGAATGCGGGCGGCGGTGAAGTTGGCGAACGATATTGGAATGGATCGCATCGAAAAACGACATCGAGCTACCGCGAATTACATTTTGGCAGAAATGGTGAAGCGCGGCGCGGAATCATGGGCGTCGCCAGACCCGGCGCTGCGGTGCGCGATCGTCTCTGTAAACGTTCCTCCGATACAAATTGCCGAGATTGAAAATTGGATGTGGAAGACGAAAAAAATCAGGATTCGCGGCGGAGCGCCATCGAAAATCCGGCTTTCGACGCCATATTATTTGCTGCGCAGGGATGTGGACCGGTTTCTGGCGGCGTACGACGAATTTCGAAAAACGAAGAGCGCATAGCACCCTCCGCAAGAGCAAGTCGCATGAGGAACCGCAAGACCTTCTCAATTCCGAAAGCAACCATCGACTGGTTGCTCACAGGCGATCCGGCAATTCGTTGGCAGGTTCTGCGAGATTTGACTCGCGCGCCGAGGCTCGCCGTAAACCGTGAACGAAAGAAGGTCGCCCGCATAGGATGGGGCGCGCGGCTACTTGCAAAACAGGCCCGTGATGGGCGATGGGGGAGCCGGCGCGCGGACGACGATTCAGGCCTGTACACTCCGAAGTGGATCTCGACGACGTACACGATGCTGCTGCTTCGCGATTTTGGCCTGGAGGCCGAGAATGAAAATGCGCGAAAAGCGTGTGCGCTGCTGCTCGATTCCGGACTGAAACCAGACGGCGGCATCGACTACGGAACATGGGCGAAGTGGACTCGCCGCGGGGAAACCTGCGTGACCGGCATGGTTTTGTCGCTGCTTTCGTATTTTCGCCATAGCGATTCGCGGCTGCATCTTGTCGCGAAGCATGTTCTCGAGCAGCAGATGGAGGATGGGGGATGGAATTGCCGGCGTTACACCGGAGCCACACACTCTTCGATGAACACGACCATCAGTGTGCTTGAAGGACTTCATCACTATGAACAGAACGTGTGCCCGGCGAAACAGCGGCCGGCAATTCGCTCCGCGCAACGAAGAGGCCGGGAATTTCTGCTTGAGCACAAGCTGTTCCGCTCTCATCGCACAGGAAAAATCATCAAGCCCGAATTTCTGCGGCTCGCCTATCCTCCGCGGTGGCACTACGACATTTTGCGCGCGCT
Source organism: uncultured Acidobacteriota bacterium (assembly GCA_963781385.1). Taxonomy (GTDB): domain Bacteria; phylum Acidobacteriota; class Terriglobia; order Acidiferrales; family UBA7541; genus Acidiferrum. The sequence goes on from CAWAFN010000004.1 coordinate 95,175, forward strand.
GGATTATTTTCAGTTTGTCGAAGCTCCGCGGGACCTCCGACTGCAAGACGCTATCGAACTACTGCAGGCGAAGCAGGACTTAAGTGGCCGCTGGATGCTCGAGTACGAATATCGTGGGAAGACTTTTTTTCGACTGGAATCGGTCGGAAGGCCGAGTCGGTGGAATACCCTCCGGGCTTTACGGGGTAATGCGTTGGTGGCAATCGTAGAATGGCGCGCGTGAAGGTGCGCGGCAAAAATCATGCCAGCGCGAGATTCAGATTCTCGATGGCTTCGTCGATCTCGAAAGTGTTCTTGTAACCTACCGTTACGCAATCGACGCCTGCATTGCGGAATGCAAACTTCATCGCGGCCTGGCGGTCTTCGCGATTGAACGATCCTTCGCCGCAAAGCTTCATGCTGATTACACCCATTCCGGCCTTGCGGGTCTGCTGAACGCGACTGACGACTTCAGGAACATTGCCAAGCCCGTCGGTGTTGTAGTCTTCAGCATCCATACGAGTGCCTTTGTGATTCACGCGAATCATGGCGACGTCGAGCCACTGGTTCTCGGGAACTTGCCGCAGTGCCGGTAATCCGTGAACGGATGCGCCGTGACTGACGATGGCTTGTTTCGATTCGGCTTCGAGAATCCCATCCTGCCAACGTTCGGTATCGACGGGCCAGCTCGCCGTATGCTGCCAATGCAGAAGCATGATGTCGAAATAGTCCGTGTTGGCTAGCTTGCGTAGCTCGTCAAATTTCGCTTTTGGATCCACGCCCGGTCGGGTAGTGACTTTGGACATGATGCGGTAGCTATCACGCGGAAGGCCTTTGAGTGCGACACCGAGCATCTGGTGCATGTTGGAGTAGGACTCGGCGGTTTCGAAAAAGCGGATGCCTTGGTCGTAGGCATAACGCACGAGTCGAGTGAAACCTTCCTGGCCGAGATCACGTTGCACCTGGCCGCTGACACTGCCGGTGCCTAGAGCGAGCCGGGTGACTTTGACGTTCGATTTTCCGAGCCTTACCCAGTCGGTTGCGTATTGTTTCGTGGAAGGGAGCGGAAGGCCGACACCGACTGCGAGCGCGCCGGCGGACAAACTGGTTTTCAGGAATTCACGTCGTGTGAAAGGGGACACGGAAGCACCTCGCGCCGGAGAGATTCCGAACGTACGGGCCGGGATTGCTGTTGCTGGCCGCAATCATCCGGCCGATGCGATGCAACGACAGAGCCATGGTATTACGAAAGATGCGTAACGGGTATAGCGAATGAAATATCGCACCCACCACTCGAATGCATCGCGTTTACAGCCACTGAGATTTACGCCCGCTAGCGGTCCGCGTTGTCTAGGACCCAGATGCTGCCGGAACGGTCTTCCTTTGCCAGCACGAGTCTGTCCTGGGTCAGCGAAAGTTCGACGAAGTTAAGGTAAGAGTCGAAGGAGGAGCGCATGGTGTAGGAGGGCTGAACTCAGCGGACGCGGACGCTGATTCAGATACACCAGGAAGGCTCTCCCATGGAAGCACAATAAAACGATCAGTTAAGTATTACGGGACATGCGGAATCTCGTGATCGACACTTGTCCGACAATCGTGTTCATCAGGATTTTAGCGCCTTTTCTTGACAGTCTGCCATGGCGCCACTATAGTGCCGCCACACTCCGCAATTCGCATGCCGGGCCCTTTTCTCAGAATCGCGTAAAGACGGAAATTTGCAGCGTCCTCAGGAGGCAAAGTCCTGTGACCATTGGCAACGTTGGGCTGGCTGCTCGCATTGAAAAGGAAACCGGGACAGCGACGCAGTTCAAGACATTCTTGGGCCGGTATTTCTATCTATGCATGTCGCTGGTGTTGGCCGCGCTCGTCATTTTGGGCTTCAGCCGCACGGCTAACGCCAACCTGTTCCACGCTGCGCCGCCACGGCCGCTGCTCTTGTGGATACACGGTGCGGCCTTTTCAGCGTGGATGGTCTTCTTTATCACTCAGTCGGCTCTGGTGCGCACCCACAAAGTCAGCGTGCACCGTTTGCTCGGCTGGTTTGGAGCGGGACTAGCTGCGCTGATGGTGGTATTGGGCTTGGCAATCGCCGTGGTGATGGCCCGGTTCGACGGCGTTGTGCTACATCAGCAGGGCGTAGATGCCTTCTTGTCGGTCCCGTTCGCAGACATGATCATCTTTGGCGTGTGCATCGCGATGGCAATCTACTGGAAAAAGAAGCCGGAATACCATCGGCGCCTCGTTTTCATTGCGACTTGCCAACTCATGGACGCTGCTATCGGCCGATCCGAATTCATGTTCAACCACAATCTTTTCTACCCCGCCTTAGACTGTCTGATTGTGCTCGGCATGCTGCGTGATTGGGTGTTGGATAGGCGCGTTCAAAAGGTGTATCACTATGCGCTGCCCTCGTTAGTCCTGGTGCAGGCTGTGGCGATTTACGCCTGGAGAATCAATCCTCAGTGGTGGCAGAGGATCACGGCTGCGATCCTGGGATGGTGACGTCGCTACTCTGCGTCAAATCACCACGATGTTCTTCAGACTGCGAGCTGTGTCACGGTCTGAACGGCTTTAGCCACCCGACTAGTCCGCTTACAGGACTCTGGATCGCTTCTAGTCCCGATCGATACCGCTTTACCGCCGCAAGCCCTAAGTACGATTGCACTTTTCTGAACCCCTTGAACACGAACTGGTCCTATTTCATGCGACGCTTCACATCCTGCGGGCCGCCGTGCCGTGCAAGGTATTTTTTTAGCTGACGACTCTGAAGTCGTTCGTCACGCAATTTGCTTGCGTTTATCAGCACACCCGGATTTCGAGATTGTTGGGGGAGACCGAAACATTCGCGGAAAGCATTCGGCTTGTGCCGATCCTAAAACCGCGAATCATTCTTCTCGATATTTATTTGAAAGATTTCCGCAACCGCTGAGCCCTACGACTTAAGTGCCCATGCCGAATATCAATGCGACATCATCGGAATTTCAATCTGCTCTGACAAAGAGACGGAGGTAGTGTCGCAGAAGCTAGCAGTCACGAAATTCCTAGACCAGGTGAATCTCGCTGAAGAACTGGTGCCCACGATTATGGAATTGTGCCAACGACAAACCCGAAGCGTTGAATAAAGATCAAGAACTCCGTGTTCAGCTGTACGTATAACCCCTACCATTTACGCCTTATAGCGCCCAGTCGCCGCACTTATTTATGCTTTAGCTGCTACGGCGATGAAAGCCGAGCGTGCATTTTTCTAGAGCGTACATTTCTTGAGGAGGTTCAGAGGACCCCGGCCATCGATGCGATGGAAACCAAAAGGATTACTTGCAATCATTGTGGCAGCCGGTACGTATATAAATCGCGGCCCGAATTGCTGAAAAGAACTTTCATTTCATTACTGGGATTGAGTGTATTTCGTTGTTTGCAGTGCGGCGAATATTTTTACCTGCGACTGGGAACAGCTCTTGCGCCGGATCAACTGCCCTTGTGCATGGACGAGCGTCTTGAGAACACAATGGCCCAGCTAAGCGGGTAGCTTCGAAGCACGCCATGAGAAACCTCACCTGCAAATATTGTGACGACTATTTCCTGCGACGTTCGAGGGTTCGGGCGAGTGAGCGTGGGTTTGTATGGCTTTTCGGCTTGACACCGTTTCGATGCGCTTGCTGCGATCGAAGATTTTATTTTCGCCTAAAACCGTTCTTTAAACGTCGTCAGCGAATCTACGAAGACGCAGCGCCAAATCTGGAAAAGCGTTTGAGCTACTAGTCGGATCAACGGAGAAAGCGCGTTTACCCGATCGATTTCTGGTGGATGAACCTACGTTTCCCGGATGACTTTTGAAATACATACTCATCGGAGTGACCGAAGGTTTACAGGGAATTTGCGAGACAGAAACAGAATCTACTCCCGACTATCGCGCTAAGCGGACAATTAGAGACCCAAAACGAGTCAGAACTCTTAGGGTTTTCTAAGAATTCGAGAGGCCGCGAGTTGCCCGAGCACGACATGCCGGTTGCACCGCTTTACAGCTCAGATGGGAGATAACACGAGGAGGCAACGAGCGATGGTAAACACAATCGTGGACGGAACGTTTCGGCAAACCAATCTGACCAACGAATCTTCCGAGTATCTAAGCAAGCGCGAGGAGCTTCGCCAGGCCGAAATCGAACTCATGCGGCGGCGCGAACGCGTCGCTGAACTGCGTCGTCATCTTCCGCAGGGCGCCGCTGTTCAGGACTATCAGTTTGAAGAAGGCCCGCGCAACTTAAGCGCTGGTAACGCGCCCGTGCAGACCACTCGGCTCAGCGAACTTTTCAGCAAGCCTGATCGCCCGCTCATCATCTACCACCTCATGTATGGAAAGCGACAGACCAGCGCTTGTCCAATGTGCACTGCTTGGCTCGACGGCGCCAACGGCGTGGCTCATCACCTCGATCAGAATCTCGATTTCGCAGTGGTCGCCGCTGCTGACGTTGCCACTTTGCGCGCTCACGCGCGGGCGCGCGGATGGGACAAGCTGCGCCTGCTTAGTGCGGCCAACAGCACCTTCAAATACGACTTGGGCAGCGAGGACCGAGAGGGCCAGCAAGACTCTACCGTTTCCGTTTTCACGCGTGACGCTGATGGGACCGTGCGCCACTTCTACTCCGCGCATCCTCGGATGGGTCCCGAGATCGCCGAGCGTGGCATCGACTTGCTCGCTCCCATGTGGCACTTTCTCGACCTCACTCCGCAAGGTCGCGGCAATTGGTCCGCCAGCCTTGTTTATGGCACAAAAGTCCAGGCAGCCTCCACATAGGTTATCGGTAACGACTGGAATTCGGTCCGCGGATCCAAGGTATATCGTCTTGCGCTTCGCGGATGAATTCGGCGGATTCTTGACGGGGTAGCTTACAGAGAGGGGAAAAGTGATACACCCCAATTTCACTACCCGTACCCTTTGTGTTGACCCTCTAGCGTGTAGGAATAAATAAAGTAAAAAATCGAAACCTAGAGGACTCTAGGGACTGAGGGTTTATACTCCGACCTTCGTAATGAGGATCAAATAGCCGAAACGCGAGGTTCAATGAAAGTTCTCCACCAGCATCAAATCGCTGGCCGTCTTCATCAATCCGTGAATATAAAAACCACTTGCCGTCGGGTGAAACAGAAAGCCCGCCCAGCCAGGGGGCTAGGTGGTTTATCGAGTGTGCTGATTCGACGAACACGCGAGGTACGGAGATCAAGTAAATCAATCTCCGCGTTACCGTCTTTGTACGCGTAAAAATAAATGCCGGATTCAAAAGGCCACCATTCGTAGCCGTCTGAGTTCAGGGGCGGCATTGCATTCACCATGCTTTCACCGGACCCGTCAGGCCGTATGCGCCATAACCGGAACTTTCCTTCCGTGAAGCGGACGAAATAAACATATTGTCCATCGGGCGATTCGATGGGCATGATTGAGGCTTTCTTGGTGAGTTGTACCGCGCGTCCACCGGTCGCAGCCACCCGCCAGAGCGTGAGATTCGAATGGGTCAAACCACTCGCGAAATAAATCCACTTCCCATCATGCGACCAACTGGGCAAGGAATTCATCCGGGTTCCGGTTTCTAATTTCCTGGGGACTCCGCCGTCCGCGTCGATGACATACACGTTGGCCTCTCCTCCAACCCGTGAGTCAAAGACGATCTGCTTGCCATCAGGCGACCAGCGGGGTGTTCCCGTCAGCGCGCCGCCAAATGAGGTCAGCTGCTGAGCATTGGAGCCATCACTGTCACATACCCATATTTCGTCACTGCCGGAGCGGTTCGAACGCGAAGACGATCCTTCTGCCATCCGGCGAAATAGATGGGGTCATATTGCTCTCGCGTTGAGGTCACCAGGATACGGGCCTTAGCCTTTGCGCCATCCAAGTCCACCCGCCAGATATTTCCGTTGATCTGGGTCTGCACGTAAGCCAGCCGATTGCCGGATAAACTGACGATTGCAGGAGCAGTGGCATCGTGCCCGACGGGCATTTTTTCCGGACGATTCAGTCCGTCCGGGCGTAATCTGCCACAGGTTCCCGCCTACGCCTGCGAAAGGCGTGAACCCAGAACCGTAAGAGAAAATAATCCGCGCGCCGTCGCGGGTCCACGTGGGATTCCGAATCCTCAGCAGTCCGGCGAAAAGTCGTTTGTTCTTGCCTCCCCGCAGCTCTAGCAAATTCAAAGAGAAATCCCCATCGTCTCGGAGACAGATATAGGCGAGCGAGTCCCCAAGCGGGGAAAGCCCAGGCCCAAAGGTCCAGTCACAACCGGTTTCCATCCGCTTCTTCTCCAGCGTATCAAGCGAGAGTAAGAAGATTTGTGTTGAGTACCCTACCAAAGGAGAGTGATCCACGAAGGCGAGTTGCTTCCCGTCAGGTGACCAGGAAAGAGCCGCGTCAGGAGCCCAGAGCGCAAAGTTATTCGTGGAAGCAAGTTTTCGTTCCGGCCCGCCCAGGGCCGGAACCAGGAAAATACCCGGGTCTTCCGTGGCCACCCGGCGCATAGCGATATGACGCCCATCGGGCGACCACGCCACGCCGAGCCATGGGCCGGATGATTCGTCAACCGTAGCGGCTTATCCGTGCCGATAACTTTGACGTATAGATCGAACCCCGCGCCATTGGTTTCGCCGTCCCATCCAAAGGCTACCTGGCTACCATCCGGTGAGAAACTGGGCGAAATCTCCTGACCGCGGAGGGCGGTCAGCGGGAACTGCCTCGAGTGGTTGTGGATGAGATTGGTGGGTGAACAAGCTGATGAGCCAGTGGCGGGCGATGGGAGAGAACAGCAAACCCGAGGCGATTAGTAAAATCACTGATCCGACTGCGATTCCAGTTTTCCAACCGCGGCCAGCAATTCGGTTTCTTTGCCCGTTTACTGAGATCTGAGATTCGCTCGAATTTGCTTGTTCGGCCCTCTCCACTTGTCCAATGAATCTGTATCCCCGCCGTGGCAGGGTTTCAATGAAGTGGGGACTCTCGGCGTCGTCGTCCAGCGCCGCCCTCAGCCTCTTCATGGCATTGTTCAGTCCCTGTTCAAAGTCCACAAACGTGTCGGCAGGCCAAAGGTTCTTTTGCAGTTCTTCCCTGGTGACAGTCTCGCCCGGACGCTGCAGCAGCATGACCAGGATGTCGACCGGCTGCCCTTGCAGCCTGATCTTCATCCCCTTTTTGCGGAGTTCCCCGGCTTTCGGATCGAGCTCGAACACGCCAAAGCGGAGGGTCGGCGTAACTGAACTGGAAGCCTTCACGATCATTACCCTTCCTTGATACAAAGCGGCTCGATTGTAGCACTCCTGCTCGGGTCCATAGATGGATCGCCTCGCTCATAGGCGGTTGTAAGCCTCAGCTCGCTCAACAGGTTATGGCGTTAGCCGCAACTCTCTTGGATGACAGCCCCATTCCATTGATCCCATTTGCGACCAGGATCATTCTGCCACTCGCCGGGGCAAGAATCGCCGAACCGGCGGAACTCAACCAGGGCCCCGAGCTTGAGGAGGCAGTATGAAACACATTCCACATTTTGCAGCAGCAACCGTCGCGATTTGTCTTATAGCCACAGCAGCGTATGCCCAGAGTAGTAACCTGAGGCTCCGCTTCCATGTTCCGTTTGCGTTCAGCGTCCAGAACACGACGTTCGCGCCAGGCGAATATGAGGTCACGCAACCGGGCGCCTTCATCCTCGCTTTGCGCAATGTGGAGAACCAGGCATCCGCATTCGAGCATGTGCAGCCTACCGGTTCCAAAAAGGAAGCGGACGGGCGGGCGATAGCCGTCTTTCACCGCTACGGAGGGGCATACTTCCTAACGACAATATCCAACGGATCGTGGCAATCAACCTATGACTTGGAGCGGTCAAACAAAGAGAAGATGCTGACCGACAAGATTCCAGCCCGGCAACCGGAAGTCGTTCGTGTCCTCTCCAACGGCACCGTTGTGACCGCCGCCGTCGGGCGAGAGTAATGGCCATTGCGGCCTATGTCGCACAAGCTCTGTCGAGGCTCGAACCAAAGGAAGTTGTCACTCGAAACCAATTCAGCCGCTATATAGAGAGCAGGGGAGACCCCGCTCTCTTCCTTCTTCTCTGTGTCCCCGCCGGATCGGAAATTGCAGGAATCTCTTACCGGTGGACGCCCGGCAAGCAACCTCAGCGCCGCGGCACAACGGCTCGCCCGACTAGTCTACCGAATGCTGAAGGATGGTCAGCACTACGTCGACAAAGGTGCCGAATACTACGAACAAAGAAATCGCCAACAACAGATCGAGCTCCTGAGAAAGAAGGCTGCCCACTTCGGCCTACAGGTCACAAAAGTAATTTCCCAAACTAACAATTAAGAAGTTTCTGGAGAGTCGGGTTACCGGACAATTGGTTTTACTTCAAACCGAGACACACATTGCACCACGCCTCACCCATATTCGACTTGCACACTTGCAAGACGTTGCCAGCTCCCGCTCCTGAACCAATCAGTGCTTTGTAGGAGGCGCATAGTCGACCCTCTGCGACTACCTGCCTTCGCTTAGCCGCTTCCAACGAGGACATTCGGTTTATCGAGAATTTCATATCCGCACGAGTTCTGTACCGTACGCAGTCGACCATCTAGATCGTCCATTTTACTTTCGAGATCGCTCAGAGCCGATTGGTAATCACCACCCTTGCTGCGGCAACCATCTCCTCTCAGGTCGTGAGATTGAGGGTCTTCTTTACAAGCCACGTAATCGCAGTCAACAATCCTAACGGAATGGTACCTGGCGACCCGAAAGATAAGTTGGAAGCCATATGAGCAGATATCTAAGAAGTTAACTATGTGCTTAATGCGATCCGTAATCACATTCCAAGCACGTCATAGCAGTACAATTTGTTTTTGCGTTCGCCGTGCCCACATCACACAGGGGTGTATCACTTTTCCCCGCTCTGTAAGCTACCCCGGCGGATTCTTGACCCTTCTGCGTGAGGGCAAGTACACTTGATAGTTCGGAATTAAGCCGCGTGAGCGGTCCGTGTGTTTGCGGAGCAAGCGTTCGCTATTGGGCGAGCGAAGGGCGAAGCGACACGCCGTGAATTGAAGGGGGATTGTTTTGCCAAAGCGCACATATCAACCGCGCAAGAGACGCCGCGCCAAGACGCACGGGTTTCGATCGCGCATGAAGTCCGTAGGCGGCCGGAGAGTACTTGCGGCGCGCCGCAAGAAGGGCCGTCATCGCCTCACGCCCGAGTAAAACCGAGCAGGAAGAGCCGCGCAGCGCTCGGCCGGGCCGTACGCGAAAAGCGAAGAAAATTTCCGGCAAATTGACGCGCAAAGCGGACTTCGACGCTGTTTACCGCAACGGGAAACGCCGCTCGAGCTCACACTTCACCGTGTTTCTGAAAGCGAACGACCTGCCGCAGAGCCGCTTTGGGTTCAGCATCAAGCGAGCGCTAGGCGGCGCGGTGGTGCGCAATCGTATGAGAAGGCGGATGCGAGAAATGGTCCGGCTCCGTTGCGAGGAGATTTCCGCAGGATGGGATTTCGTCATACACCCGAAAGCGAACGTGGCGAGTGCGGAGTTTGCAGCGCTGGCGAGCGACCTGCTGCGGCTGTTGAAGGCGTGACCGTGGAACCGGCCGCGAAGAAAAGCATCGCCGTGAGCGCGGCACTTTTTGCGTTGCGCTGTTACAAGGCGTATTTGTCGGTGCTGTTTGCGGGAACGTGCCGGTTCGAACCGACGTGTTCGCAATATGCGTACCAGGCGATTGAGCGATTCGGAGTGTTGCGCGGTGTGTGGCTGGGAAGCAAACGGCTGCTGCATTGCCACCCGCTTTCTGGAAAATTCGGTCATGACCCGGTGCCGGAAACGTTCGCAGCGAACGAACGAGATTTCGCAGGCACGCATCAAAAAATGAAAGCAAATCACGCAGCGGCGAATCAAGTGGTAGACCGTTCTGCGGCAGTCAAAGGTTTGTAGGGTTTGCGCTTGCAGACCTTACGCCACTAAGGACGGGATACGTTTGTGAGCGAGCCGCAAAAAAGCAAGGGCCTGCGCCCGGAACTCCGCATTTTGGTTGCGTCGTTGTTATCGATGGCAGTGATCGTGGCGTGGGCGAAATTTTTTGCTCCGAAAGCGCCTACGCCTACACCGCAAACCAACAAGCCCGCAGCATCGGCGCCGGCAGTTGCGGGGCAACCTCCTTCCAGCACAACTCCTAACGTGACGGCACCGGGCGGAAAGCCAGCGGCGACGAGTGTTGCGCCGTCCGCGGTTGCGTCAGCAGCGGTGAAAAGCGACTCGCAGGAACGTACCGTAGTGGTCGAAAACAGTTTGTACCGCGTGGAATTTTCCAACCGCGGCGGCGTGGTGAAAAGTTGGCAACTCAAAAAATACAAGGATGACGCCAAACCACCGCGCGTGCTGGACGTGGTGCATCCGGAAGCTTCGCAAGAGTTGAACGGATGGCCGCTAAGTGTTTCGCTGAGCGATCCAAATCTGGATCAAACGGCGGCGGGTGGATTGTTTCAGGTGACGTCACAGGGCGGCGCCAGCGCTCCGGCGACGGTCAGCGCGCCAGCCGAACTGAATTTCACGTGGAGCGATGGGCACCTGGAAGTTATCAAACGCTTCAAATTCGACCACAGCTATGTGGTGCAGACGGAAGTTACCGCGAAGCTGGACGGGAAGCCGGTTACGGCCGGGCTTACGTGGTTGGGCGGATTTGGCGACAACACGGTGCAGAATCCGGTTGCGGTGGAAACGACAAGCACGTTTTACAGCGAAGGCGGCAAGCTGAACGATTTCGTTCACAAAAAATTGGAAGATGGCGGCAAGTGGGGCCCCGCGGTATGGCAAGGCGGAAAAGATTGGGCGGGAATCGAAGATCGCTACTTTGCGGCAGTTTTCCTTTCGCCGGTGGGAGCAGCGCCGGGCGCGATTGAAACGCGTTATTGGAAAACCTGGCACACGATCAAGGTCGACAATTCGGGGAAACAGGAAGACAAAGCAGAGCCTGTTCCGCAAGTCGCGGTGGCTGCGTCCGCGCAACCCGGTGTGATGCGGCTGTACGTGGGGCCAAAAGACTACGACGACCTGAAGCACATGAATCCGCCGCTGCAATCGCTGGTGAATTTTGGCTGGCTGGAAATTGTGGCGGACCCGCTATTCCACGCGCTGAAGTGGATTCACAATTACGTTCCGAACTGGGGATGGGCCATCGTCATATTGACGCTGGTCATCAATATGCTGTTGTTTCCGCTGCGTATTTCCAGCTACAAGACGACCATGAAGATGCAGCGCGTCGGGCCGGAAGTGAAAGCGATTCAGGAAAAATATAAGAAGTACAAACTGAACGACCCGCGCAAAGCAGAAATGAACAAGGAAGTGATGGCGGTTTATTCGCGCGAGGGCATCAATCCGCTGGGCGGATGTTTGCAGATGTTGCCGCAGATGCCGATCTGGTTCGGGTTGAACAGGACGTTGAGCTCGGCGATCGAAATGCGGCATGCTCCGTGGTTCGGATGGATTACGGATCTTTCGTCGAAGGATCCGTTTTACATTTTGCCGGTGGTCATGGCGGGATCGATGTATTTGGTGTCAAAGATGACGCCGGTAACCACCACCGATCCGCAGCAACAGATGATGATGAAATTCATGCCGCTTTCGTTTGCGGCAATGTTTATCGTGTTTCCGATTTCGAGCGGACTGGCTGTGTACATTTTGACGAGCAGCCTGGTGGGCATCGCGCAACAGTGGTATTTGAATAAGACCCATCCAGTGACTGCCGTGGTGCCGGCAAAAAACGGGCGCGGCAAGAAATCCTGAACCGCAGGGGCTAAGCTGTCGTAGGATAGTGGGCACGCTCTACGTCCCCGATGACTCGGAACTTGATTGAAAATGGCCAACTGAATCGCTCCGCCGCTGCGGAATGGCTGCAGGAATTTCTGCAGGCAACGGTAAGCGCCAGTAAACTCGATCTGACAATTCAGGTGACGACGCTCGGAACCGGCGCGATTGCCGAAGCCGGCGGCGCCGAAGTGTTTGCGGATCTAAGCGGGCGCGACAAGGATTTGCTGCTGGAGCGCGGCGCGGAATTGCTGCAATCGATCGAGCATCTGGCTTTGCGTGCGTTGCGGCTGGAGCCGCCGTGGCAGGAAAAAGTCCTTCTCGATTGCGGCGGCTACCGTGCGATTCGTATTGAAGAATTGAGAATGACGGCGCGGGTGGCGGCGGAGCGAGTACAAACTTCGAAGCAACCGTTCAAGTTGAATCCGATGAATGCGCGCGAACGGCGAATCGTACATCTGGCGCTGCAGGAAATCGCCGGAGTCAAAACGGAAAGTGAAGGCGTCGGCGAAAGACGGCAAGTGGTGATTTATCCCGCGGACTTCAAGCCAGCGAAATAATCCTGCATTTTGAGAAGCTTCACATTATTCGCGCGCCCAGCCTTGTGAAATCACGGTGTTCGCCGCGTCAAAGCGGACGCGATAGGTGAAGGAAGCCGGGCGATCCGCCCGTACTTGCGGAAAACGCAAATCCAGAATTTCCACAACGGATTCTGTGCCCTCCTTATGAAAACGTGTGACGGGAAAACGATCAAACCATAAAACCTTTTGCACTTCAGGCAGGGACTTCGCGAGCTGGATCGCGGTGTTGTCCGGCGCGTCCGGAAAGTATTTGTAGCTGAGCGTTGCGTTTGATGGAACCGCCGCAGCCGCGGCACTTTCCGGAATTCCAGACGGCTGACTGAGGTCCATGCGGACCTCATAGACACCTCGCTGGGCACGGACCAGGCCATCCCAATTCCACAGCGACGGCGGAAATGGGAGCGCTGCGATCGATTCCGAGCGAATTCCCTGAAACGCGGCGAATTTTTTCATCCGTTCGAGCGCTTGATGATGCGCGACGACGGCTAGCGCGATGTATACACATGCCGCGACCAATCCCAGGCGATTCCAAGTGGCGAGTTTCACGCGCGAACCGGCCCCGCGAAACGCTGGGACGAGGAACAGCGCGGACACAATCAGAATGATCACAAAAATTGCTGCGTTGGAGATGGGAACGCCGAGGATGCGGGCAAGCGCCGCCACGGAAAATGTAAGAACGACGGCCAGCATCCACATCATCACGGAGCGGCTGGGAGCTCGCTTGGAATCGCGATGGACCCATGCGAGTAGCTGCGGAATCAGCAAAATCGCGGTGAATGCGAAATCCACAATGAAAATTAAATCCCACGCCGGGCGCGACCAGGCTAGCGGCGACCAGATCATGGTGCCGAAAGTGGTGACCAGGTCGAGCAGGATGTGGCTTAGGATTCCGACTCCGTAAACGATGGTGAGCGTTGCGTAGGACGGCGCATCCCACTTGAATTTGGCTGAGATCCAGCGAGTAAGCGCGGCGAGCAGCAGCGCGAAAATCGGCATCAACAGAAGGGAATGCGTGATGCTGCGATGCCAGGTGATCATCAGCATCGGATTGCTCGAAAGCAGGTCGCGGAACACGTCGCTGTCCGGGAAAATTGCGCCGAGCATCAGCGACCAAGTAACGATGCGGCCGTGGCTCAGCGGTCTGGGCGGGAGCATGTCTTCGCCGTTGGCGAGAGCCTTTGCGATGAGCGCGCCTGCGATGCCGTGTGTGATTGTGTCCATTTGCGGAGTTGGTCCGATTGACGTGCGCGATTTTAACTGCGACTCACCCAATTACACGACATAAATTAACGGAGATTTTTTTGCGTGCACGATGCCGACGCGGGTGGCGGCGATGCTGTGGCGTTCGAGTGCGGCGAGAGCAGCGGAAGCGGCGTCCGGTGCGATGGAAAGAAGCAAGCCGCCGGCGGTTTGCGGATCGAACAGCAGGTCGCGGAATTCTTGCCGAACGGCCGGAGCGAACTCCACGCAATCGCCAATGAAATCGCGGTTATTTTTGAGTCCGCCGGGGAGAAATCCATTTTTCGCGGCTTCGACCGCGCCGGAAATATAGTTGAATGCGGCGTGGTCGATCGCAAGACTTGCGGGCTCGATTCCCTGCTGCGGATTGCCGAGCGCCATTTCGCGCGCGTGGCCGAGCAGGCTGAAGCCGGTGACGTCGGTGACCGCATGAATTGCGTTGCTCCACTCTGGCTGCGACTCGATTTCGTGGAGCGCATCGGCGGCGTCACGATTGAGAGTGGTCATGGATTGAATGGCAGCGGCGATCGATTCCGAGGGTGCTTTTTCTTTTTTGATCGCAGTGGAAATCACTCCGGTTCCTAGGGCTTTGGTGAAAATCAATATGTCGTCGGTGTGCACGCCGACATTCTTCCAAATTTTTTTCGGATTGATTAGTCCGGTGACGGCGTAGCCGAACAGGACATCGTCATTGCGAATGGAATGTCCGCCCAGAACCGTGCAATTCGCTTCGATCATTTTTGCAAGGCCGCCCTGCATGATCTGCGCCAACCATTCGGGATCGCCTCTTTCCGGAAAGCCCACGATCGTGAGCGCGGAAATCGGACGACCGCCCATCGCATAGATGTCGCTGAGCGCATTGGTGGCTGCGATTTCTCCGAAGGTGTGCGGATCATCCACAATTGGAGTGAAGAAATCGACGGTGTGCACCAGCGCGGTATCTTCGCTCAGCTGGTAAACGCCGGCATCGTCACTGGTTTCAAATCCAACCAGAACATTGGCGTCGAATTGTTTCGGTAGTTGGCGCAAGACGGCGTCGAGCGTTCCGGGCGCGAGCTTTGCCGCGCAGCCCGCGGCTTTCGCCATGGATGTGAGTTTGGCCTGCTCGGACACGCAACCTCCGCGAAGATGCTCTGACATTATACTTATAGAGGATAGAAAAAGTTTGCGCGTCACGCCTCGAACTCGTAAGCGCGCAGGAATTTGCTCTTTGCTTCCCCGCCGTGTTTTCATCACAAGATGCCGTGGGACTTCTGGCTCATTCTCTTGTTTCTGGCGACGTTCATGCCGTGGCGCGGGCGGCGGCGCATGCGACCGATCATGTCGCTCGAGAAAGTCACTTCGAAGGACCGGCTCCGCCTCTACATTCCGGCAATCTTTTTTCAGTGGGTGCTGACGGTTCTTATCGCCTGGCGAGCGCTCGCGCGAGGATTAACCCGGGCCGAACTAGGGATTTCAAGCGACTTCGGCAGCGGAGTCATCCTGTTCACGGTGGTGGGCACGGCGGTAATCGCCAGCTTGCACTGGCTCAACTTGCGCAAGCTCGGCAGCCTGGACATTCCCGCGGCGCAGAGATTCAGGAAAATGGCGGCACGGCTCTTCCCGGCTACGCGACGTGAGATTGCGGTGTTTTGCTTTTTGGCTCTGACGGCGGGAGTATGCGAAGAGTTCATTTTTCGTGGATTCGTGTTGGCGGCGCTGACGCACGCCGGAGTTTCGGCATGGCTGACGGTTCTCATTTCGTCAGCAATGTTTGGATTTGCGCATCTCTATCAGGGCCGGCGTGGCATTGTCGGAACGGGCGTGCTAGGAATCGCTTTCGGAATTGCGAGAATCGCGTACGATAGCTTGCTGCCTGTGACAGTCTGGCACACGGCGTTGGACCTGGTAGCTGGACTTGTGGGGCCCAGGTATCTGGCGCAAGATCCGGTGGAAACGACGGCAGTCGAGCCGTCAGAAGGAATTCGGGCCTAGTTACTCTTATGACAACTAGTGGTTCTCCGGGAATCTCGGCGAAGGCCATCGAACGGGCGACGGGCGAGTTCGGGCTTGCCGTGAATGAGCAACAAGTCTTGCAAATTCAACAATATACAAGGAGCTTGCTGGCTTGGAATGAGAAAATAAATCTCACCGCGATTCGTGACCCCTTGGAGATACTATATCGTCATTTCTGCGAGTCGATGTTCGGAGCTTCTCTATTGCCTGTGGAAAACTGTCGGCTGGCCGACGTTGGTTCTGGAGGAGGCTTTCCAGGCATCCCGCTGAAGATTATCCGGCCGGATTTGCAAGTTTTCCTAGTCGAATCGAACGTAAAGAAGGCCACGTTCCTTGCGGAAGTCGTTAGAGAACTTGGACTTACGGACACACGGGTGCTGGTGAGCCGGTTTGAGGAGCTGGGTGAAGAGGTTGCGCCGCTCGATGTGGTGTGTTCCCGGGCTCTTGGGGGGTTTTCCGGATTTCTGGGATGGGCGGGTTCCCCGCAAGTCGGGGCCCGGAATGCCCTGCTTTGGCTCGGTGGCCGGGATATGGATGAGGTTCGCGCAATTCCCGGTTGGACCTGGGGCGAGGCGAAGCCGGTTCCGAAGTCCTTGCAGCGATATTTATTGCTGGCGTCCAAAGCCGAGTAATTTTCACCTCTCGACAACGCAGAGCGATCCCTCCTATTTTAATTGAGTTGACTCAAGTCCTTGTTCCACTTGGAGTCTTGCTATCCGTCGGAGGGCTTATTTTGAACGAATTGTGGAGTTCTCGTTGAATTGGCTCGGAATCTTCCCTGCGTGCATCGTTTGAGTCTGCTTTCTGAACGAGCGATCTCTTGCAGAACGTGCCCTCTAAAGATTCTCTGTAACATATTGATAATATGGTGGTTAGATGTCGGTCGGCCGACCGAAAGGCGCCCAGATTCTCGCGCCTGGAGCAGGATCGAAAGCGAGCGACAGATTCGTGTAATCGGATTGCAGTTTCCGATTTCCTGTTGAATTCTGTTCCACGTGAAACAAAGGACCTGCTTTGCGGGCATTGGCACAACGACGATGGTTTCAATCCCGCGTGGATGACGTTTCCAGGGGGGACCAAACCGGGTAACCAAGCATTGCTGCCGAATGTTTCACGTGGAACACAAATGAAGATCGGGGACTGATTTTTTTCTAGAATTCGTTCCACGTGGAACAAATTGGTGCCAGGCTTTGGCGTTTTCAGGGTGTTATGTCGAGCCAGTGTTCCACGTGAAACAACTGAGAAACAGAATCTTCCACAGATACGAATTGTTTCACGTGAAACAGCTTGCGCGAAGAATAGTACTTTGCTAGATTTTCGCCACGAATTGCGGTTGGGGGAATTTTGGCACGAATTATTGCGGTTGCGAATCAAAAAGGCGGAGTAGGAAAGACTACGACTGCCGTCAATCTCGCAGCCTGTTTGGCTGCCGCCGACCAACCTACACTTCTTGTCGACTGTGACTCACAGGCCAACGCTACGTCTGCGATAGGATTTGCGAAGGACCCTTCGCGCCGGACGCTTTATCATGCGCTCATCTTGAACGAACCTGCAGAGAGAATTCTGCAAAAATCGCAAGTGGCAGCGCTCGATGTCGTCCCCGCCGACAAAAACCTAGCCGGTGCCGCTGTGGAGCTCGTGACCTCAGAAAATCGTGAGTATCGGCTGCAAGCGTTCCTGGCTCCGCTGCTGTCGCAGTACAAATTTGTTGTTCTCGATTGTCCGCCAGCCCTTGATCTGCTTACGCTGAATGCGCTCGTTTGCGCAAATTCTGTGCTCGTACCGATTCAGTGCGAATACTTGGCGCTTGAAGGCGTTTCTGAACTGCTCGATACGTTGATGCGAATTCGTCGTACGCTGAACCCAAGTCTCGAGATCGAGGGAATTCTCCTGACAATGTTCGATGAGCGGACGACATTGTCGCGTCAAGTAGCGACAGATTTGCGCAGTTTCTTCGGGACACAGGTGTTTCAAAGTGTGATCCCGAGAACGGTACGGCTGGCGGAAGCGCCGAGCTTCGGTAAGCCTATTATTTTCTATGATATACACAGTAAGGGGGCCGAGGGCTACACGCAGCTCGCCCAGGAGGTAATTGCCAATGCCGAGAAACGCCTTGGGACGGGGGCTCGGAGCGCTCATTCGGGAGCCTGAAGCTCCCGCGGCTCCTGCCGCAGAAACGTACAATCCTGCTCCGACTGCCGTGACCAGCAGCGGAGCGGCTGCAGCACCTGCGCGCGAACCGGTCAGTATGGGTCCGCAGGAGATCGACATTGATCTTGTTGATCCAAGTCCGTACCAGCCTCGCACGCGCTTTCGCGAAGAAGCTCTCGATGAGCTGGCGCGTTCTATTCAAGCCAGCGGCATCATTCAGCCAATTGTGGTTCGACCGATTGGCAGCCGATTTCAGCTAATCGCAGGAGAGCGCCGGTGGCGGGCTGCACAACGTGCGGGATTAAAAAAAGTGTCGGCAATTGTCCGGCAAGTCGCGGACGAACTGGCATTGGAAATGACGTTGGTAGAAAACATCCAGCGCGAAGATTTGAACGCGATCGAGGCCGCACGCGCCTTCGAGCGGCTAATGGATGAGTTTCAGTTGACGCAGGAATCGGTGGCGGAACGCACGGGAAAAGACCGGGCCACAGTTGCGAACGCGATTCGATTGTTGAAGCTGGAGCCGACGATTCAGGACTGGATCGAAGAAGGGAAGTTGAGCGCGGGCGCAGGCCGGGCCTTGCTGGCTGTTAGCGATCCACAACTGCGCATGCGCTACGCACAGCGAGCGTCACGCGGCGGATTGACCGTGCGGCAGATTGAACGGCTCGCTTCGCGTCATGCACGCGGGCGAAAGGAAAAAGTCGAAGCGGCGATGGATCCGAATATAAGGGAAGCCGTGGAGGAATTGCAGCGGCACCTGGGTACGAAGATTTACTTGCGGCAGAGGACGAAGCTTCGCCCAGGACAACTGGTGCTGGAATATTACGAAGACGCGCAGTTGATGGGGCTGTACGATCGCTTGATGAAGTAGCGTTGCGGCGGCGCCGATTCACCGCAAGAAGCCTTTTAGAAAAATTTTAGTAACTGTCCATTGGTTCAGGCGCTGCATTCGACAACTCCCTTCATCGCGCGCGTTGACTTGCGCGTACCACAGGCTAAAGTGACAGTGTCTCCATCTCTGGAGACTTGGGGAAATCAATGGCGTGGAAGTGGCCCGGCAGTTCATCTAACGGCACCAGCGAAGAGTGGACAGGTTTCATCGATCAAGGCGTGACGATGGAAGGAACACTACAGCTTACCGGAACGTTCCGCATCGATGGAAACGTGAAGGGAAATATTATTTCTGAGCAGACTTTAATTCTTGGCGAGAACGCCAGAGTCGAAGGCCAAATCGAAGGAAATCGCGTAGTGATCGCTGGCCGCTACGATGGCGTCATTTTTGCGAAAGGCCGCGTAGAGATTCAGGCTAAGGGAGTTGTCACGGGCGAAGTGCACTCGCCATGCCTGGTGATTGACCCGGGCGGGATTTTCGATGGCCGCTGCCACATGCTGGCGTCGTCGGACAATTCGACCAGCGTGACGATTCCGATTCAAGCGCTTAGTCGCGCATGAGTTTGGCCGGCGGAGATTCTCGCTTACAACTAAAGCTAGTTCCGTAAGCTAAATTTTTGCAGAAGTTGGTTACTTGGGAAGATTCGCTTTCCTTTGTCGAGCGCAGCTTGGGCATTGGCGCGCTTGCCGGCAGCCTGGTAAGCGAGCGCCAGTGAAACGTAAACTTTTGCATCGCTCTCCGGAAAATATTTAACGACCCATTGCAGCTCATTGATTGCGTCGGCAGTTCTCCCGGCCGCGCGTTCGAGTTCCCCAAGATCCCGATGACAAAGGAATGCGTAGGGGTCGAGGTCCAGACCGCGGCGAAGCGGTGCGATTGCTGGCGCTCGATCATTGGCTCGCAGGTGGAGATCGCCGAGTTCGCACTGCTCGGTCGCCTTGTGCGGCCGCAGTGCAGCCAACTTCGCTTGAACTTCCGCCGCTGTTTGCCAGTCTTTCCGCTCGCTGGCCACGTCGACTTTTAATTCAAGGGCAAGCTGGTGAGTCGGTTCGTTAGCCAGCAGGGAGTCGAGCGTAGATTCGGCTTGGCTTCGGAGTCCGGCACTGTGCTGGGCAAAAGCTAACCAATATTCGGCGTTAAATTGGTTAGCAATCTTTTTTGAATCCGATTCGAGTTCAGGGATGGCTTCTGCAAGCATTTTCGCCGCAATTTTGCTGCGTGCACCCAAGATTCTAACCTCCACATCCCTCCGCGTTTCGACGATCTGGCTCAGAAATTTGTTGGTGCGGCCGGGACTGATTTCCAAACTTGTCTCTGCCGACGCGATGGCCGAGGGCTCTTTGTCGATGTCTGAAATTCCCGCAGGAAGCGGGCTTAGTTCGCAGCCCGATAACGTTCGCTCCAGCTCTTCCGTGAGAGCTTCCGCTCGAAGGTGGATGGCGGCCGAATATTCGAGCAGAGTTCGGTCATCTGTATTCCGATGCGCGCCGGCCGTGAGCCGCTGAATTTCCACTTTGCCAAGACGGAAATAGGCAGGCCAGCTCTCGGGGCGTGTGAGGTGAAGCGCAGCAAAGTCATCGCGGAGCAGTTCGTTGCTCCAAAGTTTTCGCGAACGATCGAACGACAAAGGTTCTGTCGAAGTTCGGCCGAGGACCAGGAAATCGCGACCGGCGCTTTTCCAGAGCGAGATTTCGGGAAACTGGCGCTCAATTCCGCCAAGAATCATTGCGAAGTCGTCCAACTTCATTCCGTACGCTTGAATCCACTGAACGAAATTTCCGCCGGGGGCCAGATGTGAGCGCACCACAGTGAAAAATTCGTCGGTGTAAAGCGCGGCGATTCCGGCGATCCACGGATTGGACGGTTCGGAGATGATCAAGTCGTATTGATCGCGGCTGGTCTGCAGGAAATTTCGGGCGTCATCAAAATAAATGTGCAATCGCGGATCGCTGAGCACACCGCGATGCAGGCGTTCGAGATGTTTGGCGGCTTCGACGACACCGGGTTCGATTTCTACGCAATCGATTCGCTCCACTTCTGGAAAACGCGAAACGGCCGATGCGGTCATACCGCCGCCAAAACCGATAATCAGAATGCGGCGAGGACTGGCGTGAAACACGGCACCAAGATCTCCGAGAAGCAGTTGCGTGTTTTCATCCAAATTGCTGGCGTCCACTTTGCCGTTGGTCTTCAGCGCGACATAATTTTCAGCGCGAGTTACTGCGATGCTGGCGTTAATTCCGTCCTTAAAAAATACTACGTCTTCGGTGTCGGCCATTTCGCGGGCAGTAAGGGCGGAGTTGTGATAATTGCTGTAGAGAACGACCCCGAAGGCGGCTGTGGCCTGACCAAAAAATGTTGGCGACCATGCGGTCCAACCGATGGCCGCAAGAAGTGCGGAGGAAATCAAGAGTTGTTTCCAGGCGCGTCGAGACGCCACAAGAAAAAGTATGATCGCGAGCAAAATGTTGAGGCATCCGGCTAATGCAGCCAGACGGAAGCCACCGATCAGTGGGAGCAAAACGAATCCGCCGAGAACGGCCGCTACAATTGCTCCAGCAGTGTTGGCGGCTACACCACGACCGATTCCGGTTGATAAACCTCTGTCGTCCGATTCCACAGTGCGCTTCGAGAGCAGCGCGAGCACGGTGGGAAAGTTGAATCCGAAGAGGATGGTGATTGGAAGCAACGCGACCGCACAGGTTAGAGTTTGCGCAAGAAGAAGCGAGGAAAATTCTGGTCCGAACGAACGCAGCAGTCTCAGGAGAATTTCGGGAATTTCGCGATAGATCCAGAGAGAAAACAGAACCGCGGCGGCGATAGCGAGTTGGGTAGCGGCGAATAAGCTGGCAGACGCTTGTCGTTTTTTACGAAACCAGCTTTCGAAAATTGCGCTGCCGATGGCCAGGCCGCATAAGAATGTGGCCAGCATCAGGCTGAATGCGTAGGTTGAACTGCCAAGCGGCGTGGCGAGCAACCTCGTCCAACTGAGTTCGTACGCAATTGCAGTCGCGCCGACACCGCCAAAGCAGACGAGATAGAGCCATTCATTTCTCGGAGCGGCAGTGGCTGCGTTTGTTTCTGCGACATCTGCATCCTGTTCAGCAGCGGACGCGGAGCGTCGAGCGATGTTGAAACCGATAGCGCCAGCGATCGCATTCAACAGCACAGCGGCAATCAACGTTGCACGCAAACCAATCCACGGAACAAGAACAAATCCGGCGGCAAGCGCGCCGGCAACGGCACCGGCAGTGTTGATCGCGTAGAATCGCCCGGTGCGAATCCCGAGCTCGCCAGGGTTGCGGGCGATTCCGCCGAGCAACACGGGGAAAGTCGCACCCATCAAAATTGTGGGAAGCGCGAGCACGAGCGCAGTACCAACGAAGCGAAGAGCGAGCAAAAGAAACCATGAGCCGCCCGCGTGCCAGTAGGTTGCGAAATAAATTTGGCGGACCAGCGCGATCCCCGCCAGTGAAAATGAGGCGGTGATTGCTATTCCGAGTTCGAGCCAGGCATAAAGCGCAATTCCACGTGTGTTCGCGGGGCGCCAGCGCGCAAAGAGCAGACTACCGAGCGCCAACCCGCCCATAAAAACTGCGAGAACGGTGGCGACGGCGTATGCGGAATAGCCGAAGAGCTGGCCAAGCATTTTTGTCCAGACGACCTGGTCGATGAGGCCAGCAGCCCCCGAAAGGAAAAAACAAATCTGGAGCAGCAATAATGGAGAGGAAGATTCTCGGCCAGTTTCAACTTTCCCTTTTCCAGGAGTGTTGGAAGTGAAAGATTGCTTGCGGCCGGGCTTTTTCATGCTCGGACGGCATCGTAGTGGCATAGCCCGCTTTGCGTCAATTGTGCAGGCAATTTGCTGGCGGCAATTTCAGGCGGGATTGACACCAGCGAGGGTCGCGACTATCGTCGACGATGCAGCGCTTTTCAAAGGGACAAAACAAAATTCCGTGAAAATTCTGGTCATCGGTGGCGGCGGGCGCGAGCATGCGTTGGTCTGGAAACTGCGTGAGAGCCCGCGTGTGGAGAAAATCTGGTGTGCGCCTGGAAACGGCGGGATCGCAGATGATGCAACATGCCTGCCTGTCGAATCAGGTGACGTCGACGGACTGGTAGCGATCGCCGAAAAGCTGCGGCCGGATTTGACGGTGATCGGGCCGGAATTGCCGCTCGTGAACGGACTAAGCGACGCCCTACGCGCCAGAAACCTTGCGGTTGTTGGACCTTCGCAGATTGCGTCACAGCTGGAAGGCAGCAAAGTTTTCACGAAGAATTTCCTGGCCAGGCACTCCATTCCCACGGCGGAAATGTACGGCGACTACTCCTCGCCGGATGAAGCGTATGCCGCACTTGCCAAGGTTCCTTATCCGCTGGTCGTGAAGGCCGATGGCTTGTGCGCTGGCAAAGGAGTGCTGCTGGCGCAATCTGCGGGCGAAGCGCGCGATTTCATCACGCGAGCCATGCTGATTCAAGAATTCGGGGCCGCCGGAAAACGGATCATGCTGGAGGAAACTCTCGAAGGTGACGAGTTGTCATTCATTATCGTCACAGACGGTGACAAGTACGCGGTGCTGGCTCCGACTCGCGATCATAAGCGCGCATTCGATGGCGACCGGGGACCGAATACGGGCGGCATGGGGACGTACTCGGCCGACAGCCTGATGTCTGCGAATTTGCGGAAGATGATTGAACAAACGATCGTCGAGCCGACGCTGCGTGGATTAATCGCAGACGGAATTCGTTATCAGGGATTTCTGTTTATCGGACTGATGCTGACGACCAACGGGCCGAAGGTATTAGAGTTCAATTGCCGGTTAGGCGATCCCGAGACACAATCGATATTGGCGAGAGTGGATTTCGATTTGGCAGAGGCACTGCTCCATCTGGCCACAAGACGGTTTAACCCCGACGAATGGAAATGGAAATCCGGTGCAAGTGCTTGCATTGTAATCGCTTCCGGGGGGTATCCCGGAAGGTTCGAGACCGGGCGTGTTATCAGTGGACTAACCGATATACCACCAGATTCAGGTGTAAAGATCCTACACGCCGGCACCAGGCGACAAGACGAAGGAATCGTCACGAGTGGTGGGCGAGTACTTGGAGTGACTGCTTTCGGCCCAGACCTTGCTTTCGCGCTCACAGAATCCTACGGAGCTGCTGCGAAAATTCGCTTTGAAGGCATGCACTACCGGAGCGACATTGGCGGTGGCAGGGCTAGGGAAAGCAAAATCGGCCCGAGACTAGAAGTCGATTGGCTGGAAGCCCATAACCGAACTGGGTTTCCGCGATGGCGCTCACGCAAGCCGGAACGGGAAGCGCCAGTTGTCACTGGTCGATCAGGAAACGCTCGGTGCGATGTAATTGGATCGGACATGATCCCGGGAAAACACGTTCGACAGCGGGATTGAGGGTAAACGGGCGGACATGCTCCTGAAACCCAAGAGCGCGTCCTATTGAGGAGGGTCGGCTCTACGGCGCAATGTGGGTGCCTCGGTGGGGTGGTCTTTGTCGTCCTTGTCGTTCTTCTTCGCTTTTTCGACGGGCTCGTCTGGAGGAACAATCCAGTCGAAACCGTGTTGCTCTTCAAAGGTCCCCATCACAAATTTGCGGTTCGGATATAGCAGCGGCACGGCAGCGCGCAGATAAGCGGCAGCATCTTCAGCGACCGCTTTCTGCGCCTGCCCTTTGCTGATCACATCGACGGCCTTGAGGAATTTTGGATTAGAGCCGGCCAGTTTTTCCAGATCGGGCTCATTGCCTTCGAGCAGTTGTTGGATGGTCGGACCCTTGCAAGTTCCGGGATAGCAAGTCTCAATCATCTTCTTTGCCGCCTTCTTGTCGGGCGGATAGATCTGTTCGAATCGCGGCCGTAGTACGCGTGTCTGCCAGTAGTCGCCGCGCGCCGCAACTGAGGTCTGGGTCATGTGAAATTGTGCTGTCCATACTTCGGGTCCGTAGTCGCGCGGCCCAAATCCGACAATCACTATTTCGAAGAGCGGTTGGTCAGACGGGAAGTCCAGCTTGTGGTGTAGCCGTGCGGCTAGCGGAGTAAGCTTTTCGAGAAATGCGACACCCATTGTTTCAAGGTCTGCCTCGGACTCACCGTAGGTCCCCGCATATCGCTGATCCTGACCGCTTATACGGGTTAGACCTTTGTCGAGCCGAATTGGCGTTGGGTCG
This sequence comes from uncultured Acidobacteriota bacterium, assembly GCA_963781385.1. GTDB lineage: Bacteria > Acidobacteriota > Terriglobia > Acidiferrales > UBA7541 > Acidiferrum. Next base: position 120,013 of record CAWAFN010000004.1, read on the forward strand.
GCTGGAATGCGCCACTCAGTTGCGCCCAACAGCACGCCGATGTGGTGGCCATCGAGACTCAATATTCGAGGAGGAACGGATCCGGTCTCGATCGGTTCATCAATCGCGATGAACGTGATGCTTTCCCGGGTGGCATGAACGATGACTCGGCCGCCCGCCAAAGATGCAACGATCTCGTCGTCTTGATCTTGAGCGGCCGCGGGCGATGCGGCGCAAAACATTGCGGCCAAGAGTAGAATCAGCAGGCCGAATTGGCAGGAAAAACCAGAGTCAAAAAATCGCGAAGAGCAATTTGCCTGGCGCATCGGCTCCAGTTTACTCCAGGGAGCATGGTCAGAGTGCGGAATTGCAGGAGAAACGGCAGGGGGCGAATCGGGCGGGGGAGGTTTCCCGGAGCTGCTGCTTCCGGTAAAATAAAGAGCAAACCCAAGCGAGGGAAAGAGCGTTAATGGGACTTAAGAACACGAAGAACATCAGGCACGGCGGAAAGCGCGTCAGCGATATCCTGGCAGCGCACGAGCTTTTTTTCGCGGGAAAAGACGGCGGCGTTCGCGCTGACCTGAGCGGCGCGAACCTTAGCGGCGCGGATTTGAGCAAGCTTAACTTTAGCGGCGCGATTTTGAAGGGTGCCAATCTGGAAGGCTCAGATCTGCGGAAAGCGAAGTTGGCAAGCGTGGATCTGTCTGACGCCAATCTGCGCAAAAGCGATCTCCGCAATACGGATATGACCGAGGCAATTCTTCCGGGCGCGAATCTGGAAGAGGCGCAGGCCAGCGGAGTGGAGTTTTTTCGCTGCGACCTCTCAAATGCAAACTTCCAGCGTGCGTTGCTGCGTAACGCGAATTTCCGTCAAGCCAATGTGAACGGCGCGAAATTCTCCGGCGCGGATATGGGCGTCACGATTCTGCGCGAAACGGATATTTCCGGCGCGGATCTTTCCGGCGTGGACCTTTCGACCACGCTGATGCCGAAGAATTACAAACCGCTGCGTGAAGCAAGCAAATCCGCGTAAGAGCGGTTTCCGACTGCGCCAGCTAGCCAGCAGCAAGAGCGCGTGATAGCCTCACGCTCAGTTCTCACCGGAGTTTCGTGGCCACACCCAGCGCACAACTCGACCGGACCGCCGTGCGCGAACGCGTGCAGGAAGTTCTGCGAGCACTTTTGATGGAATTGGGCAGCGAAGGTGCGCTGCCAATTCTTGGTCCGTCGTCGCAACTCGATCGGGATCTGGGATTGGGCAGCCTGGAGCGGGTCGAACTACTCGCGCGCCTCGAAAATGAATTTGCAGTTCGGCTACCGGACCGCGTCGCGGCGGAGGTGAATTCGCCGGACGAGCTAGCAATCGCAGTGATTGCTGCGCCTGCGACGAATCTAGTTCAGGACAACGTGCCTTCGGCAGTGCGCGCGGCTGCGACGGGCCAGGGTTTGCACCGCGCCGCGCAAGACACAGGCGTCTTCGCAGCGCAGACTTTGATCGATGTGCTGCGCTATCGAGCGCAAAATGACGCGGAACGCGTACACCTGAACATCACAGAAGATTCAGAAGCCGGCGAAAAGATCTCCACGCTTACTTTTGCCGAGCTTTACGACGCCGCACAGCGATGCGCAGCGGAACTGGCGAGGCGCGGTGTGCCGCCGGGTGGCCGCGTTTCCCTGATGTTGCCGACTTCTCGGGCATTTTTCGTTTCCTATGCGGGAATTCTTTTGGCGGGAGCGATCCCTGTTCCCATCTACCCTCCATTTCGCGCGGATCGCATCGAAGAATACGCCGAGCGACAGGCTGCGATTCTTAACAATGCGGGTGTTTGCCTGCTGCTGACGTTTCGTCGTGCGGAATCTGTCGCTAAATTAATGAAACCGCGAGTTCGTTCGCTCGAAGCCGTTGCAGACGCGGAATTATTCCTAGAAGCAGCCGACAAAGCGAAGCCGCCCGCTCCGGGCGCGTTGCCGGCGCACCTTTCCGGCAGCCGCGTGCGTAAAGGAAACGACATCGCGTTGCTGCAATACACATCGGGCTCTACCGGCGATCCCAAAGGCGTGGTGCTGACACACTCGAATCTATTGGCAAACATTCGCGCAATCGGCGAAGCGGTGCAAATGACATCTGAGGATGTTGGCATCAGCTGGTTGCCGCTTTATCACGATATGGGATTGATTGGCGCCTGGTTCACCCCGCTGCACTACGGCACGCCATTGCACGTAATGTCGCCGCTCGCTTTTCTCACCAGACCGGAGAAGTGGCTGCAGGCATTCCACAAGCATCGCGGCACCATCACAGCAGCGCCGAACTTCGCCTACGAACTTTGCGTCCGCAAAATCGCCGACAAAGATATCGAAGGGGTGGATTTAAGTTCGTTGCGCGCGGCGCTGAATGGCGCAGAGCCGGTGAATCCGGAAACGCTGACGCGATTCGAACAGCGCTTTGCGAAATACGGATTTCGCCGCGAAGCGCAGTTACCAGTTTACGGGCTGGCGGAAGCTTCGCTCGCCGTGACATTTCCGCCGCTCAATCGCGGCCCGCGCGTTGATTTTATCGATCGCGAAACCTTTACTGCGCAAGGACGCGCCAGCCCGGTCGTCGATGATCCCAACGCGATTGCGTTCGTCTCGTCCGGAATGTCCGTTCCCAATCACGAAGTGCGGATCGTGGACGAGCGAGGCGCCGAAGTTACCGACCGCGTCGAAGGATTTCTCTGGTTTCGCGGACCTTCGGCGACGAGCGGCTACTACAACAACGCAGCAGCGACCGAACAATTGTTTCCCGCGGGCGCGGCGGCCAATGATGAATTTCCGTGGGTGAATACGGGCGATCGGGCGTATCGCGCCGATGACGAAATTTTCGTGACCGGCCGCGTGAAGGACATCATCATCAAGGGCGGCCGAAATCTTTACCCGCACGAAGTGGAAGAACTTGCCGGGCGCGCAGAAGGCATTCGCAAGGGCTGCATCGTCGCGTTCGGGCTGAAAGATCGAAGCAGTGGCACGGAAAAATTGGTAGTCGTTGCAGAGTCGCGCGAAACGGAAGTGGCGCGCCGTTCGGCGATTGCGGCCGCCGTCACACAGGAAATTTCACAGGGACTCGGATTACCCCCGGATCGCGTGGAGTTGATTCCGCCGGGCAGTATTCCGAAAACCTCCAGCGGGAAATTGCGGCGAGAGGAAACGCGGCAACTTTACGTTGCTGGAACGCTGAGCAACAAGAAAGCGCCGGCGTGGCTGCAGATTGCGCGACTGGGAGCTTCCGGCACGCTGAAAAATTGGGCGCACGGCGCGATTGCCGGCGTTCGAAGGACGCTGGAAATGGCCTACGGCGTCTATTTCATCGCGCTGTTTTTTGCGTGGATTGTTCCCTCCTGGATTGGCGTTTTGTTCTTCCGCGATTCGCGCGCCGCCGGCCGATACACGTCCGTCGCGCTCAAAATTCTGTTTTTTCTGGCAGGAGTTCAGGTCCGAGTCGTTGGCAAGGAATTCATGGAAACGCCGGGCGCAAAAATTTACGTTTCAAATCACACCGGTTTCTTCGATGTGCTGGCCCTAATGATGGGGCTCGGCGTTCCGTACCGCTTCGTGGCCAAAAGCGAAGTTCACAAGATGCCGTTCATCGGTACTTTTCTGCGCAAGATGGATCATCTCTGGTTCGTGCGCAGCGACGCGGATTCGCGGCGCGAAGCCGTGCAGCAAATTGAAAAAAGCATTCGTGACGGTCGCTCGGTTCTAGTTTTCCCCGAGGGCACATTTGTTCCGGAAGCCGGTGTCCGTCCATTTCAGCTTGGCGCGTATAACGCGGCGGTCGCTACCGGAGCACCCATCGTTCCTATTTCGATTGCGGGCTCGCGACACTTCCTTCGCGACGGCACGATCCTTGCCCGGCCAAGTTCGGTGACGATCACGCTTTCCACCCCGTTAATTCCCAAGACCATTGCCAACGATTCTTCGGATTGGCATGAAGTGGTTCGCTTGCGCGATCAATCGCGCGAAGTGATTGCGCAGCACTCGGGAGAGTCGCTGGTTTAGTCATCGAACGCTGCTGACAGACCCCACCTCGTGATCGTAGGGAAATTTCCTAACCGATTTGCGGCGCCGAGCGAAATAAAAAGGGCCCACGTTTGAACATGAGCCCTTTCGCACCGTTGTGCATGCTGCAACTGCGTTCAGTTGCGGCGCTCTGTCGGGAAACTATTATTGGTTAAGCGTGTAGATCACCGAAATGTACGTGTCGATTTCCACTGGCTGACCGTTCAGGTAAGTCGGTTTGTATCGCCACTGACGAACCGCTTCCAGCGCTGAACTGATGAAGAGCTGGTCGCCGCTGACGACTTCCAGAGATTGAATGGCGCCATCGGTGCCGATAATGGCGTGCAATTCCACTTTGCCGCTTCGGCGAGTTTGCCGCGCAAGCGGTGGATATAGCGGCTCAATTCGCCGTGTCAGAAGAGCGGGGTCGACGTGTGTTTCGTGAATGCGCTGTTTGGTGCGCGGCGGCTCGTCCGGGCGAGCCGGTTGAACTCGGGAATCGAGCGCGTTTAACTGGCCGACAGCGTCATCGTTTCCAGTTGAATCGAGATTGATTCCCTCATCCAAGATCTGGCTTGTTTGCTGGCGATCGTCATGAGTCTGAATTGTCGGCGGGATGGTGGTCGGGAAATGAATCGCTGTTTGAATAACTCGCGCTCGCTCAACGCTACGAGATACCACTCTCTGCGCCGCATGATGCGTGTACGGTGGAATCGGCATCGCGTTGCGTCCGACCGGTTCCGGCTGCTTTGCGAATAGCGGCGCCATCACCAACACTGCCAAACCCGCAGTTTGCAGCGCGACGGAAATCGCCAACGCGCCGCGTTTCACTTTTTTCTCCCGCGCATTCACTTCCGCGTTGCCATCGACCAAGCACCCGCTCAGAGTTCCCGCGCAAGGCTCCGCCTTCACCCGCTCTTCACTGGACATCACACACCTCCGAAAATCTTCTCTGCGGGTTGTGAAATTTGCCGCGCCGACAATTGCAGGTTGCCTTGCAGCTGCCGGCGCGACTCTCGCAGGGATGTGAGGTGCGCGCGTCCTCATTCTCTTGGACACCGGGAGGGTGCTGCGGTTCCCCGGTTTTCGAACGATTCTTTTTCTGCGTTGCCAGATTCGAAACTTCCGAAATGAGTACTACCCCGAACAGGAGCTGCGGCGCCGTCGCAGCGATTATTTTGTGCTTAAAAACCAGTCTTTTCAGCGAATTAAGCGCCTATTGTAACGTTTTCGTCGCCTGACGCATCTTTCTACGAGGACGTGGATCCAATTCATGAGTGACCGCACAACGGTCACGGAGGGCTTTCCATGGAACGGCATAATCCCGAAACGATCGGGGTGCGCCGCACTGGCTGGGCGGCTCTGGACCGCGATCCGCAGCAGGACACCGTTGAATTCGTCTGTCCGCACTGCGGCCACCGTGACCAGAAAAATGCTCGCCGCGAGCGCACTCTTTACCGATTTACAGACGGCTTCATGCAGGACTTGCAGGGAGAAGTGACGCAGTGCCACTCCTGCAAGAAATATCTGCGCGTGGTTCCGATTGTTCTGCTGCATGATCAGGACGAGACTCGGCGGTTCGCCGCAGTCTTTGAAGAAGAACCACTAAGCATCGCAAGCTGAAAAGCTTCAGAATTTAACATCGAGATCACAGAACAAGAAAGCGCCCCGAATCATTGGAGGGCGCTTTCTTGTTTTTCGATTTTCAGTCGTGCTGCTTAGCGGTAACGCCAGCAGTGAAAGCGAGCATCCCAGTAGCGCGCGCGCGGACCGTGGTAGTACACGTAGCCGAAGCGTGGCGCAACGTAGGCCGGACCGTAGTATCGAACCGGCGGCGCGTAGTATCCGCGATGCACTAGGACCGGCCCGCCGATACTTACGATCACTCGCGGGGCGGCTGACGCAGAGCTCGCTCCGAAGAATGCGAAAACTCCGCCCATCAGAGCAGTTGCCAGCACGGCTTTTCTCACGACATTGGTTCCTAATTTCTCAAAGAGTTTCATTTTCGCCTCCTACGTCCTGCTCTATGAAACACGTTGCGAGGCAAAATGTTCCGGCCCGCATGTTGCCAGATGAACATAGGCTATTCGCTTGTTCGCGGCTCGCGGAGTGAAAGCCGGGAATCGCAGAGCAAGAGCCCCGATTTCTCGGGGCTTTTGCGCAATCCAAGTTCAGCGGAGAATTTCAACTCGCTCACGGATGGTGATCGTGGTCGTGTTCATCCCAATCGCGATCGGTGTGCCAACGATTGCCTTCTACGTCCCACCAGCGGTGTTCGTGCGTCCAGCAATATTCGCGCGCGTCGTGCAGTTCGTGCCGGGCTTTGTCAGCCTGCTTGCTTTCCACTCCATGATGGTCGATTGCCTCGTGGAGTTTATGGTCGGCGTGCATCAGACGTTCCTGACAATCTTCGGCTTTCGCGCCAGGCGACGCCGTGAACATCAGGAAGCCCGCTGCAAGAGCAGCCGTTCCCAAGCCCGATTTCCAATTTGCGATTCTTTTGCCAGAGTTGCTGCGATGTCGCATTTTCCTCTCCTCAATCGTTAATCGTTAATCGTCCTTCATGCTAACCAGGCGATTTGAGACTAGGATGGCAGGGTGATCGAGGGCCATACGGCCGTGACCGTAACTGCCGCGATGAATCGCGGTAAGGGATTCACTTCAGAAAAAAGATCGAGGGGTTCGAAAAAAGAGCCTTCTTAATATGCTTGAAGAAAAGTGTCGACTTCCATGTGGTATTTCTCGAGGTCGGCGCGGATCAACTCGAACGCCTCGTCCACTGTGTCCGCGTATTGAATCAATTTGTACTCCGATTCATTGATCGTGCCCCAACGAACCATGGATTTCAGGTTCATCACGTCGTCCCAATATTTTCTTCCGTAGATGAGGATGAGATTGTTTCTTGGCAGCTTGCCTGTTTGCGATAGCGTCATCATCTCCCACAACTCATCCATCGTGCCGAAACCGCCCGGGAAAACGATGAGCGCCTTGGCGATCTGTGCGAACCACAACTTGCGCATAAAGAAATAGTGGAAGTTCAGGCTTAGCTCGGGACTGATGTACGGATTCGAGAACTGTTCGTGTGGAAGCTCGATGGACAGCCCAATCGATTTTCCGCCTGCTTCGTATGCACCCCGGTTAGCGGCTTCCATAATTCCCGGACCGCCGCCGGAGCAGACGACAAATCGCCGAGGGCGCGGGCCGAGCGACATTGCCCACGTCGTGATCTTGTGCGAAAGAGCGCGTGCTTCTTCGTAATAGCGGGACATTTCCAGCGCCGCCTTCGCCGATTTGATCTCCTCCCGCCTCTTCGCTTTGGCTTTCTCTGTCTTGCCGGCTTTTGCTCGCTTCAACCGCTCCAGACGCGCGAGCGTGTCTTCTCTTGAATGAATTCGCGCCGAGCCGAACATTACGATGGTGTCGCCGATGCCTTCGCGTTTCAGTCTGGCAAGCGGATCAATGTATTCCGCAAGGATTCGCAGCGGGCGCGCAGGGGTGCTCTCCAGAAATTTCGGATCTTCGTGAGGTGCTTTCGGCGCGTGCTGCGGCTTCGGTTTCGCTTGCTTGGCTGGCATTTCCCATCTCCACATACTCTTCTATGACACTTATTTGAACTTCTATTGTAGGAAGCCCATGCCCCCGCGGCAACGCCACAACCCGAACCTGCGTCGAATTGGGTACACTCCGGTCACGGCTCTTTGATCGGCAACTAGATCGAGGTCTGGCGAGCGGGCCGCCCGAGACAGGCTTAGATTAAAGGCCACCCAATGACTGCAACCCCGGCGAGAGTTCTTTGCGTCGCTATCTTTGTTTTTAGCATTTCGTGTTCGGCCTACGCCCAAACGTCTGAAGGCCCGATGCCTCCTACTCCCGGTGCGACAATTCAGGCTACTCCGCCCGAGGCACTCAAAAAATTGACGGCTCGTGTAACGATCGTGAACGCACCGGTGACCGTCCGCGACGCAGAAGGCGCGATGATCCACAATCTCGACGCGCAGGATTTTCGCGTCATGGACAATGGAGTGCCGCAAAAAATAACTCACTTTGAGGTTGGCGGCGACCCTATCTCGCTCGTGATCGTAGTCGAGACGAGTTCGCGCATCGATCCTTTCGTCTCAGAGATCCGTAAGACTGGTATTCTGCTTGCCGAACAGGTAATAGGACCGGACGCGGAAGCCGCGGTGATCGGCTTCGACGATTCCGTAAACGTGCTGCAAGGATTCACTCGCAGCCACGACTCCATCGAGTCCGCCTTTGCTTCGCTCAAAACCGGCTACCCAGGAATGCACCTATTCGACGCGATGGATGCAGGCGTGGAAATGTTGACCGGACGCCGCAAGCCGACCGCGGAAACGCCTGTCCCCGGCCGTCGCGTTCTCTTGATCCTGTCCGAATCGCTCGACAAAGGCAGCGCAGCGCATCTCGGAGAAATTCTCCGCCGCGCTCAACTCGAAAACATCACCATTTTCAGCGTTGGGCTTTCCACGACGCGCTCCGAACTGCAATCTAGGTCTCGCGAGAACGCACCGGCGCCCATTACACCACCTGGCATCTCCGGCATGCCCCCGCCTCCGGGCGTCCCGCCCACTCCCGGCGCCGGCCAACCCGAAGGCATCGACCTGATCGCCCTAGGGCAAGTACTCATCGAACAAACCAAGAGCGCCGCCACCAAGCATTCCCTGGAAATCGGCGCGGCCGCCACCGGTGGTGCTTACTACTCCACTTACCGGGGACGGAGTATTCAAAGCGCCGTTGACAAAATCGGCGGAGAGTTGCACGCGCAATATTTCATTAGCTATACGCCGCCACGTTCGGACGATGGCAGCGATTTCGGCTATCACGAGATTTCGATTTCGCTGGTCCCGGAGAAAGCACAAGGGAAGAAAATTTCCACACGTCCAGGCTATTACATTCCAGCCCCGGCGTGGAAATAGTCTCGGGTAAATACACTTTTCGCGTTAGGATTTTTGGTGCGAGGTGCGCACGCGAATTTATGGTGGATTGCGATCCATCGCCGCAGCTTCGACTGGCAACGCCAAGAGATATCCCTGCTTTGCACGCGTTGATCGAAGCTTCTGTCCGCGGCCTACAAACCGGCGACTACACGCCGGCGCAGATTGAAGGCGCGCTCGGAACCGCGCTCGGGCTCGACACGCAACTGGTCGCCGACGGTACCTATTTTGTTCTCGAGGCGAAGGGTTCTGAAGGCCTAGAGATGCTTGTCGGTTGCGGCGGCTGGAGCAATCGCAAGACGTTGTTCGGCAGCGACCATGCCGCGGTAAGAGAAAATGCTTTTCTCGATCCCGCCATCGACGCTGCAAAAATCCGAGCGTTTTTCATCCATCCGGATTGGGCGCGGCGAGGATTGGGCAGCGGTATTCTTGAAGCTTGCGAAGCCGCGGCCCGTGCGGCTGGATTCACTCGTTTCGAGATGGGCGCGACGCTGACCGGAGTTCCGCTGTATCTCGCGAGAGGCTACAAAACAATCGAGCGAATCGACATCCCGCTACACAATGGCGAAGTTTTACTAGTGATGCGAATGGCAAAATCTGACGCTATCTGAGAACTAGTTCGCTGCAAGGAGCGTTTTGGCCTGGACAAGTTCGGCGCGGTCGGAATGAACGCCTGCGCAATTCTTCAACAACTGCGCGTAGTATGTGGCCGCTTTGTCTTTTTGCTGGGCTTGCGTAGCGGCCTGCGCAGCGCCGTAAAGTCCATTAAAGCGATTGGGATCGGTCTTAAGGGCGATTTCGTATTCGACCAAGGCCTCCGCCGGCCGCTCGAGGTCCATATACATATCGGCCAGCATTTCGCGCGCGGGTAGTTCCGTTTCGCCTTTACCGACCTGGTCTTGCCTATCGGCCACGGAGCGCATCAGCGCTAGTGCTTCGTTGGATTTTCCGTTGGCGAAATCGGCCCAGGCCTGAACTTCATCGCGGCCGTTTTTCATGTATTCGGCGACATAGGGTTTAGGACCTTTTCGCGTCGCATCGACTTGTTCCTCGAAATGTTTCCACGCATCGTTTGCGGCGCCTGCGTCATGAAGGTGCCCCGCTGCAACGCCGCGTGCCCAATATGCATGGGCTTGCGCGTATGGGATGGAATCCTTATCAGGCTGCAGTTGCAGCGCCTCTTTCCACTGGCGGCGCTCGATCAGATAGATCGCAGGAAACGAAGCGCGGTGGCTTTGGTAGTAGTCTTCAAATTCCGGATCTACAGCGGACTTGGGAACAGCCCGCATCGCCTTCACTTGCGCTTCCGCGTTCGCGTCATCGCCGATCTGCAAATAGGCAGACTCCAGAAAATCCATGGAGTGCATCTTGTGGTGCATCACATGCAATTTCATATCGGTCATCTTGTCGGCAATCTGAATTGCCGCCAGATTCGATTGAATGTCGTCCTGCCACAAACCGAGGCGGGCAAAAATGTGCGAAGGCATATGAACTGCGTGAGCTGAAGCCGGAGCAATACTCGCATATTTGCGAGCCGCCGCCAGCGCAAGGCCGGCCATCGCGGGATTGTCGCAACTATGAATGATGTAGTGAGCGACCCCGGGATGCGTGGGCTGTTCTTCAAAAAGCTTGAGCAGAATCGCGACGGCAGCTTTGTCGTTGATGTGCTCGGTATCATTCTGCGGCGCGGAACCGAGTAACGATAGTGCGTAAAGCACTGCGGCTTCCTGGTCCTCCGGATTATGTTCATACACCTTGCGCATGGCATCGGAATAGGCAACCGCGCGCTTTTCTTGATCCAATTTGTCGCTATCGGTGTAAAAGATCTTCAATGCCCCGATGTATTCCTGTTCGCGAGCGGTTGGTGCTTTCAATTTGGACGCTTCCGCAAGCAATTTTGCTCCGCGTTGCAGATTAGCTTTGGAAGGAGGCTCCCAAAGCTGGTGGTAGAGACTCATGGCCTGGCCCCAATAGGCCATGGCGCATTTATGGTCGGCTGCCGCCACTTTCTGAAAGGATTGCTGCGCTGCTTCGTACTCGAAGGAGTAGAGCAGCGCCATGCCGCGAGCAAATTCCGGCTGGACGGAAGCAGCACAGGACACCGGAAAGTTGACGCTACCAAGGCTTTCTGTCGAGTCGTGATGATGATGTTGCTCAGGCTCCTGTGAAAAGCAAAAAGGCGTGAGACAGCAAGCGACGGCGATGGCAGCGGCGATCAATTTTATTTTCATGGTTGGTCCAAACCGACTGTGGGGAATTGTATCAAGCAATCTGCTTCCAGTAGCCGACTTCCCGTGAAGCGAGTAGCGCGTCTTTTCGCGCATTCCACCGCAAGAAGTGGTCGGTCTTGGTGTGCGCCGTATGGTGCTCGCGCGTCTCCCAGATTTCATGGAGCAAAAATGCACCCGGACCCTCCGCCGAACGGTGCAAATCGTACCGCAAGCACCCTTCTTCCTTGCGAGTGGGAGCAATCAGGGCCCGCAGCTCCGCTTCGAGTAACAGGTCTTGGCCATCGCGCGGGCGCAGAATCACCGCCAGCGTTACGGCGTCTTTGGGCAATTTGCCGTCATTTCGCCCGTTGTTGCTTCGCCGGGTCTTTTTTCTGGAAACGGCCCGCTTCGTCTTCTTTTTGGCCATGATAGGGGCGCCCTCGTTAATGGGCGGGATTGTACTCCAACTGCCCTCATTGGCAAGGCCCCCCGAGTTTAGCTGCTGTCCGGCCGCTCACCGGCCTAGCCTACTTGGTGTCGTCCTTGCGGCCCGCGTTCAGACTGTCGAAATTCATCACCGTGTTCAGCACTAGCGAGTAGGTGCCCTGCGTTTCGCCGCGCCACACCGGATTGATCGAGAACATCACCACATGGCCTTTGCCGAGCGATGTGTCCACCACGGCCGGGTGCTGGGCAATTTCTCCGCCGCCTTCGACCAAACCTGAAATCAACAGGTCCTTCGCATCCGCGTAACGGAGCACCACACGCGCGCGCATGGCCGCAGGAATCACACGGACATTGTTGCGCATCTGCTCCGGCGTGATGGCGGGATTCTCCCAGACCTCAGTTTCCGGTTGGTCAGGTGCATCGGCGCCGTTGCGTCCAACAGCAAAGTCCGGGTCATCTTTTGATCCGCGACCAGTCGGCCGAGCCCCCATTTCCGGTCCGAGTCTTCTCCGTCTGCGTGAGCCGGTAATGCTCGTTAACGAAAACACCGGCCCGTTGTCGCAATAGGCTGCGACTTTCTCGTCGTAACCGTAGGCAATCGGGCTCGCGGCATCGACGAGTCGCGTGCCAACAACTGATCCAACAATTTTCAGTTTGTCGGAAGTTGCCGCGCTCACCCCGGTCGCCATCCCGGTGCCCGCCGCGAACTGCGCCGTGTCCATCACAGTCAGCAGGACCCCGCCGTCGCTGACGAACTTCTGTAGTTTGGCCACGCCATCCCAGCCAAGTCCAGGCCGCATATCGTCTGTCGAGTCGTTCTTGCCGACCAGGTTTGGCGTGAGCGGAGTGTTCTGCCACGGCAGCGGATTGCCCCAGGATGTCGGCAGTCCGTTAATGACATTATTCAAGCTCCCGCCCCAGCCAACTGGCGGAAACAAAATGACGTCGTACTTTTCGCGCAGATCGGGAACTTTTGCGATGGTCTGCGTACTGATGTAGTCGTAGGGAATTTGTAGCTTGTCCAGCGTCAGCCGCCACCAACCTTCTGTCTGTGTGCTCAGCCAGGTATGAAGCACAAGGATTCTCGCCGCGCGCAGCGAATGCAGCTTTGCGCTCGGTGCGCCGCCTAGAGCGATCGTCTGCAAACCCAACTCCTTTGCCGCAGCGTCGAGCTGCCCGCGGTCCGCGCCATTTACCACAACCGTTCCTGCGGCAAACTTCTTGCCTCCCGCTTCGAACGCTTCCTCTGCCACTTGCATGTCCGCATCCTTCAGTTTGTAACGCAGCGAGGCCAGCGCCGGCTCCGCGTGATTTTCAATCGCGAAAACCTTTCCCTGGCCCTTTACTCCGCCCGGCACGGTCGGCTCCGTCACGCGCTCCATCGGAGCCTGCAAGATCTTTGCATCGGTCACGCGCGTCACCTGCACGCCGTAGAGTTCGCCAAACGTCCACCCTGTATCGTCGTACGGTGTCTTCTGCGGATCGTCCGGGCTCCAGTATTGGTGGTCGAGCAACGCATCGGCGATGCGGGAATAGGGCTGATCCATGCGAATGATGTAGCTTCCGGCGGGAAAAGTTTTCGTCGTCGGCTCCGGCTTCTCGTCTTTCTTCGCTTCTTTCTTGCCCTGGTCAGCGGATTTCGAGGCTTTCTTTTCCTTTTTTGGCGGAAGCGCAACGGTAATCGCCGCCGTCGCACGAGAAATTTCCACGTGCTGCTTCTGCATCACCTTCAGCAATTCCAACTGCAGCGTCGGGCGCATTTCGTCTGCTGGCAAAACGTAAGCCGCGGGGCCTTCGCCGTTTGGCTTTTCAATCGAGCGCTTCGCCTTCAGATAAAAATTCTTCAGAAACATCCGCTGGTTCTCGTTAAAGTAATGCAGCGAAACCAGCAAGCCGGTCTCTTCGTAATTGTTATTGTCACGTTGCGACCACATCGTTTTCGGCAGCGGCGGATTCTGCTTGTACCAGGTGCGCGCATACTCTTCCGGATCGAGGGTGCGCTCCTCCGTATCCGCGCCGCCGTTGCCAAACGTCTCGTACAACCGACTGATGCCGTTGTGCAGCGCCGCGATGAACATCAAATAGCCCGGGGACCATGTGTCAAAGTCGCCGTGCGCAAAAACACCGGGCATTCCGAATTTGGTCATTTCCGCAACGTTGCGTGCGCTGATCAGTTGCCACTCATCCGCCAGAATCGGATCGATCCACGCGTTGTACGGACCATCGCCGACCGTGTTGTCATAAAGGTACGGCACCGACTCATGCAAATCGTGAAGGACTTGCGGATTCCACTGCGCATACGTGTTCATCACGTTTTGCGTCAGCTTTAGCGTGACGCCCATCGCGTCGCGATTATTGTCGTGCGCAACGTATTTTCCCCAGTACACAAGATTGGGATAAAACTTTCCCGGGTTCGCAAGATGCCATTTGTAGATATCCACCATGCGGTCGCGCCCGTCGACTTCGATGACCGGCGTGATCAGCGTAATCGTTCCATCGCGGACTTCCTTGATGTAAGGGCTTTCGTCCACCGCCAAACGGTAGGCAAGCTCCATCAGCGCCGTGGGCGCGCCAGTTTCCGGCGAATGAATCGTTCCGGTGATGTAATAGATCGGGATTGCCTGGGCGACGATTTTGTCGGCTTCGGCGTCGTCCATCTTCAGCAGGCGCGGATCAGCCAGTTTCGCCAGCTTTGCGCGATTCTCATCCAGTTTTTTCAGATTTTCTTCTGACGACACCGCCACTGCGATCATCTCGCGGCCTTCTTCGGTCGTTCCGATCGAGAAAACTTTTACGCGCGGGCTGGCCTTCTCCAGCATGCGCATGTATTTGTAGACATCCTCCGCGTAGGGCAGGATTCCCGGAGCGCCCGCTACATCGCCCAGCACTGCTTCCGGCGTCGGCACATTTTTCGAGGCTGGCAGATAGTTCACCAGCGGCGAAGTGAAAAACGGCTCCGTCGTGTACTTCTTCATCTTCGCGGTGTAGGCCTCGTCCACCGCTTGCTTCGGATCGCGCCCGGGTTGCGTTTCGCCATCGGCGAATGCGTGTGCGGCAAACACGCTGCAGAAAATGGCGAGCAGTACAAGCTTCGACCAATGCAGACGATTCATGACGTCTCCTGTCTATCGGAAAGAAGGCGGATTCTAAACCAGTTGGACGTAGGAAGAGAAGTGTTCTGGTACAGTTTTTTACTGCATCGGCAAGAACGAGATGCAGATCGGTGAAGGCGCCGTAAGCGTTTCGCCCGTTGGCTTCAACTTGCCGGTTGCCTGATCGATTCGAAATTCCACGATGGAATTCGTGTTCTGATTTTCAGCAAGAAGAAACTGTCCGCTGGGATCGATCGCAAAATGCCGCGGCTCTTTTCCGCCGGTCGGAACGTCTTCGACTTCCGTCAGCTTGCCTGTCCTAGCATCGATTGCATACACGACGATCGAATCGTGCCCGCGGTTCGAAGCGTAGAGAAATTTTCCGCTGGGATGCAGCTCGATTTCCGCAGCATCATTCCGTCCTGAGAAACTTTTTGGCAGCATTGGGACCGTCTGGCCAGGCCCGTCGAAGGTGCCTTCTTTCGTGGCGCCAAAAACGGTTACGGTCGAATCCAGTTCACCCAGAACATACATGTTGACGGCAAAATCTTGATTCGGCTTCTCGCTAATTGCTACGTGACGTGGGCCGGTGCCTGGACCAAGCGTAATCGGATGCTGCGGCCGGACGTTTTTTGAACCAGCGTCGGGCATTGCTGCAAGCGTTCCTTTCGATGAGTCGAATTTGTAGACAAGAATACGATCGAGCCCTAAATCAGCGACAAACACCATTCCCCACAACTCTCGAACCCAGTGTGCGTGCGGCCCGTCTTGGCGCTTTTCATCCGGACCGGTTTTGCCTACGTTTGTCACCGCGGCAGTGTGTTCGCCGAGCTTTCCATCGGCGCCGATCGGAAATACCACCACGTTGCCGCTAGTATAGTTCGCCACCAGCAGAAATTTTCCGGTGTGGTCAAACGACAGGTGGCACGGATCTTTACCCAGTGCCGGCGTCGCGTTCAGCAGCGTCAGCTTTCCGCTCGCATGGTCGATCGAAAAAGCGCTCACCGTGCTTCCGTCGCCCATTTCATTCGCTGCGTACAAATATCTTCCGCTAGGATGCACCACCACCCACGACGGATCTTTCGCAGCGCCGGCTAATTCCAGGCTGGTCATTTTTCCGTCCGTTGTGTCCAAGCGGAACGAATAAATCCCTTTGCTATCGGTTTTCGTGGTGTAAGTTCCGACGTAGGCGATGTAGTGCTTGCTCGCTGGCACTGGTTGTTTACTCCTGCCCGCGAATAGCATCACGGGAGTGAAAAATAAAATTGCTGTTGAGACGACGCGGCGAAAGTTTTTCATGGCGCGCAAATTCTAGCACCCCCGGAAAGCCATGGGATAGCGAATCTGCGCAAAAACACTGTTGAAGGGCACGGAAACGTGGTGAGTGAATTGACTCGGCGGGCGGCGCCGTGCGCTGGCGGTTAAAGAATCGCGATGGACCAGACGCCAGACACGCGCCTCATCCATCGCGTTAAATGACTACTTCTTTTCTTCTTCGTCTTCTTCCTGCAGTACGGCCGAAGCGGCAACTGAATCGTCGCCGTCGAGCTTCAGCAAGCGCACGCCCTGCGTGGAGCGGCCGGCTTCGCGTATCTCGTTGGCGTGCACGCGGATCACTTTTCCGTGTTCCGTGATGATCATCACATCGGACTCTTCGGTAACCTGCAAGGTAGCGACAACCGAGCCGTTGCGCTCTGTGGTCTTCATATTGACCACGCCTTTGCCGCCGCGCGACGTAATCCGGTATTCCGCCAGCGCCGTACGCTTGCCGAAGCCTTTCTCCGCTACGGTCAGCATCAAGGTTGTCAGCGAATCCTTGATGTCTTCGTTCTCGAGTTCTTCCAGGTTCTGCGTCGTCTTCTTCCGTTCCTTCGCGATGATTTCGAAGTCGGGCTGCACCGCGTCCATTGAAACGACATAGTCGTCCTTGTCCAGGTCCATGCCGTTCACGCCGCCGGCGTTGCGACCCATTCCGCGCACTTCCGTCTCGCGGAACAGAATCGCCTGCCCTTCGTGGCTGGCCAGGAAAATCATCTGTTTGCCGTCGGTCAGCTTGGCTCCGATCAATTCATCGTTGGAGTCCAGACTGATCGCGATGATGCCCGTTGAACGCGGATTTGAGAATTCCACCAGCGCTGACTTTTTCACCGTGCCGTTTTTCGTGGCCATGAAGACGAATTTATCGGCGGCTTCCAGGTCGGTTGCGGCGACCAACGCTGTCAGCTTTTCGTCTTCCTGCAGCTTAACGAGGTTATTGATCGCTTTCCCCCGCGTCGCTGCCGCCGCTTCCGGCAATTCATAAACCTTCAGCCAGTACACGCGCCCCTTCGACGTAAACAGCAGGATGTAACTGTGCGCCGACGCTACGAACATGTGCTCAACGAAATCTTCTTCCTTCGTCTTCGCACCGATACGGCCTTTGCCTCCGCGCGACTGGTGACGGTAGGTATCAGTCGAAGTCCGCTTGATGTAACCGGCGTGGCTCACCGTAATCAGCATCTCGGTGTCCGCGATCAAATCTTCCAGCTTGATCTCGTCCACTTTGTCCACGATCTGCGTACGCCGATCGTCGCCAAATGCTTTCTGCACTTCGCGTAGCTCCGCGGCTATCACCGACTTTAGTTTCTTCTCGCTTGAAAGTATTTCTTCCAGCTCCACGATTCGTTCGCGGATCGCTTTCAATTCCTTCAAGATTTCGTCAACGGAAAGCTGCGTCAGGCGGTGGAGTTGCAGTTCGAGAATCGCGTCCACTTGAATCGGTGTTAGTCCGCCGGTCGCCGCGCGCGCTGTTTCGCCTTCAATGCCGCCCAGTTTGTACTTGCGGCCGTCCAGTTTCACGCCTTCGATCTTTTTGGACTTGCCGCCTTCCGTGATCGTGACGGTCTCTTCGGAGAAGAATTTCAGCAAATTCTCTTTTGCTTCCGCCCGCCCCGAAGATCCGCGAATAATGCGAATCACTTCGTCCAGGTGATCCAGCGCAACCTGGTAGCCGGTGAGGATGTGCTCGCGTTCGCGCGCCTTGCGCAGGTCGAATCGCGTCCGTCGCTGTACCACATCCCGGCGGTGCTCCAGGAACAGCCGGATAATTTCGATCAGGCCCATTTCGCGCGGTTGCCCCGCAACGATGGCCAGCAGGATCATGTGGAACGATTCCTGCATCTGCGTGTGCTTGAAAAGATTGTTGAGGATGAGTTGCGATTCTTCGCCGCGCTTTAGCTCGATTACGATGCGCATGCCGTCGCGATCGCTTTCGTCGCGCACGTCGCTGATGCCTTCAATCTTCTTGTTTTGGACCAGGTCGGCGATGCGCTCAATCAAACGCGCTTTGTTCACCTGGTACGGAATTTCCGTCACCACGATGTTCTCGCGATCTTTGCCGGCCTCTTCAATCGCCGCTTTTGCGCGCATCGTGAAGCTGCCGCGGCCCGATTTATATGCCGCTTCGATTCCTTCGCGTCCCGCGATGTAGCCGCCCGTCGGAAAATCCGGACCCGGTACCAGCTTCAGAATTTCGCGTAGCGACGTATCCGGTTTTTCCAGCAACAACACCGCCGCTTCCACCACTTCGCGCAAATTGTGTGGCGGGATGTTCGTCGCCATTCCCACTGCGATGCCACTTGCGCCGTTTACCAGCAGGTTGGGCACCCGCGTTGGCATGACAGTCGGTTCTTTTTCCGTTTCGTCGAAGTTCGGAACGTGGTCGACAGTCTCTTTCTCAATATCCGCGAGGAGCTCTTCCGCAATCTTCGCCAGGCGAGCTTCCGTGTACCGCATCGCCGCAGGCATGTCGCCGTCAACCGAGCCGAAGTTGCCCTGGCCGTCCACCAGCGGATAACGCATGTTGAAATCCTGCGCCATGCGCACCAGCGCGTCATACACCGGGGTGTCGCCGTGCGGGTGATACTTGCCGAGCACTTCGCCGACGATTTTCGCGCACTTGCGGTACGCCTTGGTGGATGTCAGCCCCAGCTCGTACATGCCGAACAAAATCCGGCGGTGCACCGGCTTCAATCCGTCGCGCACATCCGGCAGCGCGCGCCCGATGATCACGGACATGGCGTAGTCAAGATATGACTTCCGCATTTCCGTTTCGATATCTACCGGCACCATTACCGACAGGTTCTGTTCGTCCGCCATTTCCCCTCGCTAACTACGAGACTTTTTTACAAATTGCAAGAAGCTATCGCTGCGCTATTCGTTCC
Source organism: uncultured Acidobacteriota bacterium (assembly GCA_963781385.1). GTDB lineage: Bacteria > Acidobacteriota > Terriglobia > Acidiferrales > UBA7541 > Acidiferrum. The sequence goes on from CAWAFN010000004.1 coordinate 138,930, forward strand.
AGCACGTACGCTTTTACCGTATCGAACGCGTCCGCCGCATTCGTAAACCGCCGCGTTTCGAATTCCGCTTCCGCTGTCTCTAAGAACAGGTCGCGCTCGGCTTCACTCGGAAATTCAACCGCCACTCCACGTTGCGTATCCGGACTATCCGTCGCCGCCGCGCGAAATTCGCTCACACTCAATCCGCCCAACCCCGGCAATGTCGTCCAACCTAGCTGATAGATCATGTTCCGCAATTCGAGATACGTTTTCGCAAGTCAGGCCGAACCGCATCAAATATCCAGGTTCACCACGTCCAGAGCATTTTCCTCGATAAACTTGCGGCGATCCTCGACGTTCTCTCCCATCAACGTCGTGAAAATCTTTTCGGCTTCCACCACGTCTTCAAGCCGCACTTTCAGCAGCGTTCGCGTATCCGCATTCATAGTGGTTTCCCACAACTGCGTGGGATTCATTTCGCCGAGACCCTTAAATCGCGTAATCGTGAAATCCTTCTTCGCGTCGTCCATCACATAGCCCAACACTTCGCCCGCTTTTTCCTTCACAACTTTGTCGCCGTTGCGGGTGATCGTGAATGGCGGCTTGTTGTAATCTTCCGTTTGCTTGGCAAGCGCGCGTAGCTTCTTGTAATCGGCTGACGCCGCCAGCGCCCAGTTGATTTTCTGATTGTTGGGCGCGCCAAGATGCAGCTCATACAGGCTGTGCTCTTCATCGAACACCACTTCTGCGTCCACCTTTAGTTTTAGCTTTTCAACCTCTTTTAGTAGCTTTTCAACCGGCTTTTTCTCTTCGAAATCAGTTTTTTTCTCGAGGCCGCTGTCAGCCAGCACTTCGACCAGCCGCGCATCTTTCAATCGCCGCGCCAACTTCGCCGCGACCGCTTCATATTCCTGCACGTTCAGCAGGAACGTCGTCAGGCCCGCGCCTTCCAGGTTGACACCTTCCTTCGCCTTTACGACGTGGTCTTCGGTCGCGCGCTTCATCAACTCGCGCGCAAAATCGCGTTCGTCGCGAATGTAGCGTTCGCTTTTCCCACGCTTCACGCGATAAAGGGGCGGCTGCGCAATGTAAATATGCCCACGATCGATCAGCTCTTTCATGTGCCGGAAGAAAAAGGTAAGCAGTAGCGTCCGAATGTGCGAACCGTCTACGTCCGCGTCGGTCATCAGAATCACTTTGTGGTAGCGCAGCTTGCCGGCATCGAAGTCGTCTTTGCCGATGCCCGTTCCCAGCGCCGTAATGATGGCGCGAATTTCTTCATGGCCCAGCATTTTGTCGTAGCGCGCTTTTTCAACGTTTAGAATTTTGCCTTTGAGCGGCAGAATTGCCTGGTATTTTCGGTCGCGGCCTTGCTTCGCCGAACCACCCGCCGATTCGCCCTCGACCACAAACAGTTCGCAGCGGGCCGGATCGCGTTCCTGGCAATCCGCCAGCTTTCCCGGCAATCCGCTGGAGTCCAACGCGGACTTTCGTCGTGTCAACTCGCGTGCCTTGCGAGCCGCCTCGCGCGCGCGCGCCGCGTCGATGCACTTGCCGATAATCCGCCGCGCCACCGTCGAGTGCTTGTCGAACCATTCGCCAAGCTTTTCGTTCACCAGTTGTTCGACGTCGCCTTTGATGTCGCTGTTCAGCTTGCCTTTGGTCTGCCCTTCAAATTGCGGCTGCGGTAAGCGCACACTCACCACTGCCACCAAGCCTTCCCGCACGTCGTCGCCGGAAATACTCACTTCGTCTTTCTGTTCCTTCAACATTCCGGCATTCGATGCGAAGTTGTTAATCGTTCGCGTCAACGCAGAGCGAAATCCGGAAAGGTGCGTTCCGCCATCCACCGTATTGATAGTGTTCGCGAACGCGAACACGTTCTCGCCGTAGGTGTCGTTGTATTGCAACGCGATTTCGATCTCCACATTGCCTTTTTTGCCTTCCATGTAGATCGGCGAATCATGCAAAGTCGTCTTGCCGCGGTTAATGTGCTTCACAAACTCCGCGATGCCGCCGGTAAAGCGAAATTCGGCCGATTTTTCGGTGCGTTCGTCGGTGAGCGTAACTTTCAAGCCCTTGTTCAGAAACGCATATTCGCGCAGCCTAGTCGCCAGCGTGTCGTAGCTGAAAACCGTTTTGTCGAAAATCGTCGGATCAGGATGGAAGGTAACTTTCGTTCCGGTCTTCCGCGTTTTACCCGTCTGCTTCAGCTTCGAAGTCGGCTTGCCTTTCTCGTAGGTTTGCTCCCACACCGCGCCATCGCGCTGAATTTCCAGCTCCAGCCAATCGGAAAGCGCGTTCACTACCGACACGCCGACTCCATGCAGTCCGCCCGACACTTTGTAAGTGTCGCTATCGAATTTTCCGCCTGCGTGCAGCACCGTCAGCACCACTTCCGCCGCGGGACGCTTTTCCGTCGCATGCATGTCGACAGGAATTCCGCGCCCGTTGTCCACCACCGTGACAGAGTTGTCTTCGTGCACCGTGACGTTCACTTCATCCGCATGGCCCGCCATCGCCTCGTCGACCGAGTTGTCGACCACTTCCCACACCAGGTGATGTAAGCCCATTTCACCCGTCGATCCGATGTACATTGCCGGACGCAACCGAACCGCTTCCAGTCCGCCTAACACCTTGATCGACTTTGCGTCGTACTGGTGGCCGGACACTGCTTTTCCGCCCGCGGATTCTTTTTCTTTATCGCCCATTTATCCTCATCTCCCAGCGAACAAAAAATTCACACTAAATCTCTTCATGCAGAATTCCAGCGCTGCGCGCGTTCGTTCACGAATCGCGGCTGCTTCTAAAAAAGCAAAATTCAGAATTAAAGCAAGATCGGCGCGTAAGCGGAAGGATTGAATTTCGTCCCGTGCGGCAAGCGGAAATTCCGCTTTGCCGACGCCTTACCCTTTGACCATCGTTGCCGTTCTTTTCGGCGCCGCGGCTCGTAGGGTTCCTGCTTCATCCCGTCCCACACATTGGGACGCGGCGAAGACCATTCCCTGCAAATTCGCAGGTTCGTTTACCTGAGTTTGCAGACCTTTCGGCCAAAACCCGCCTCTGGCAGGGCTGATTTTGAACGTTCTTGCAAGGCCCGCAATTCCCGGTGGACGTGTCGATTTGTAGGTTTTTTCTGCGAATCGACGACCAGCAAAGTATAGCCGAATACTGCTCATTTCTCAAGTTGCAAAGCGACGTCTGGGGCTATGTAATAGGTTTAGTTTCTTACAGTTACACAAGTGTTGGTAAGGCTCAACCAGAGCAATGAATCGGTTCGTTTGCGAGTCATTTTCCTTCAGCTCGCGGGCAGGTGATCGGAGGCAAAAAAATCCCGCTTTTGGCGGGATTTTCTAACTTGCGGGTACTTCGTGGGGTTAACTCAGATCCGCATGGGCATGATGATGTACCGGTAGCGGTACGATTCATCCGCGAGCGGTCGCATCTGCCCGGCGCTTTGTTCATCTTTCAATTCAATGCTGATCGGTCCATCTGCGGCAGCCGCGAGAAAATCCAGCACGTAGCTGGAATTGAATCCGATCGAAATCGGATCGCCGGCATATTCTTTTTCGATATTTTCTTTCGCTTCACCGTATTCCGGACTGGACGCCGAAATCTCAATGCCTTCTTTCGAAACCGCCAGTTTCACTGCATGCGAACGTTGATCCGCTAACTGCGAAACGCGCCGCACCGCATCGCTCAACTCTGCCCGTTCGATTACGACCGACTTGTTGTTGTCACGTGGCAATACCGCCTCGTAGTTTGGGAATTGTCCGGTCAGAATGCGCGAAATCAGCAGTCTGTGGCCCACTTGGAAGAACAGGTGGCTCTCGTCCTTGGCAAAATCCAACTTCGCGTCGGAGCCGGCCGCGCTCGAAAGTTTTTCCACCTCGTCCATCGCTTTTTTCGGAACGAGCACTTTCACTTCACCGTTTAACCCGGCAAGCTTTTGATCCGTTTCCGCCAACGCCAGTCGGTGGCCATCCGTCGCCACCATCGCAACCGTATCCGGTTTCAGGATCAGCAATCCGCCGTTCAGGGTATAGCGCGACTCCTCCATCGAAATCGCAAATTTTGTTTTGGAGATCAACCCTTCCAGCGCCGCCGCAGGAATCTTCACCAGCACATGTGGCATCGCCGGCAGCGCAGGAAAATTTTCTTTCGCCATCCCGACGAGCTTGTATTTTTTCTTGTCGCTGACGATTTCAATCCAGTGATTGTCGAGTAGCTTGAACCTAATTTCGCCTTCCGGCAGCAACCGCACCAGTTCCAGTAGCTTCTTCGCAGGAATCGTCCCGGCGCCCTCTCTTTTTACCTTCGCTTCGCATGAAGTGCGAACACTCAACTCCAGGTCCGTTGCCGTGATCGTCACCCGGCCGTCGCGAGCTTCCACCAGCAAATTCGATAGAATTGGAATCGTGGTCTTTCTTTCCACCACGCCTTGCGTCATCGTCAACTCATTCAACAAAGCCGTTTTCGTTACGCTGAATTCCATCGATTGGCTTTCCTCGCGTGCGGTTCCGGTTGCAGACATTTTTGCCTTCCTCTTTCATCTCAGAGTTTGCATAAAACAAGCCCTGAAATCCTCGGGGACAGACTTCCGCTAGCAGCGTACTTTACTCGTTTTTCGCGTTGGGCGAAAGCCTGACGAACACACTTCGTGGTACTCCTGGTGTGGAAATCGGTGGGAAACTCCTATTCACTTTGAAACTTGTGTTTAGGGTGTTTGCCGAAACTTTTGCCACAATGCCAGAAATTCACAACCACCACTGTCAACACCGGATGCCTTTTCAATCTTCTCCAAAAACTAATTTTAACTCTTGTGATGATGATGAGTCCTGTGAATCTGTGGAAAGCTCGCCAAGTCCAGCTCACTCATCACATTGCACACGCTGCAAATTGTGCATGCGCTGTGCTGAATTCGGAAAATTCACTCTCGAACCATAAATTTAAACTCGCACACTCCATTTCATCCTCAACCTTCAACAAATTATCCCCAGCTTGTCCAATCGATCTTCACAACCCATTCCTGACCTCCCATGTGCAACACATCGTGACCGGGCGGTTCAAAGCCCGCACAATCACAACGCGTCACGATGTCTGCAGGAAAAAATCCTGGATGCCGGCGGAATGAATATTTTCCCAATATTTCTGGGCTACAAGGCGTAACCCTTGCTGGCAGGCGTTTTACTTCAGTTTTTCTGGATCAGGGAACTATTGCAGCGCGTCCATCAACCGCGTGATCGTCCTGTTCAGTTCTTTATCCGATCGCCGCAGCTCTTCGATCTTGTTGATCGAGTGCAGCACCGTCGTGTGATGTTTGCCGCCGAATTGCCGGCCAATCTCTGGTAAGGAAGCCGTAGTCAACTGTTTCACGATGTACATCGCCACTTGCCGCGGGAACGCAATCGCTCGCGTATTGCTCCGCACCTTCAGATCCTGTTCGCGCAGGTTGTAGTGCTCGCTCACGCGTTTCTGGATCAGATCGATCGTCACGCGCTTTTCCTGCGACGCAATGATGTTGCGCAGCACCTGCTGCGCGGTCGCCAGCGATACGATCGCGCCAGTCAACGAGGCGTATGCCATCAATCGCGTCAGTGCGCCTTCCAGTTCGCGCACGTTCGATTTGATCGCCCGCGCAATGTATTCCGCCACGTCATCAGGCAATCCAAACCGGTCGTTCTCCGCCTTCTTCTGCAAAATCGCAATCTTCGTTTCAAGATCGGGCGGTTGGATATCCGCAATCAATCCCCATTCAAATCGCGAACGCAACCGCTCTTCGATCGAATTGATATCTTTCGGCAGACAGTCCGACGAAATCACAATCTGTTTGTGTTGTTCATACAGCGCATTGAACGTGTGAAAGAACTCTTCCTGAGTCCGCTCTTTGCCGGCGATGAATTGAATATCGTCCACTAGCAGCACATCCACCGTATGGAACCGTTCGCGGAAACTGAACATTTTGTCAAACCGCAACGAGTTGATGACTTCGATCGTGAACTTTTCCGCGCTCACGTAGCTCAGCCGCGCCGCCGGATTTCTCTGCTTGATGGTGTGTCCGATCGCATGCATCAAGTGCGTCTTGCCCATTCCCACTCCGCCGTAAAGGAACAGCGGGTTGTACGCCTTCGATGGCTGCTCGGCCACCGCGCGCGAAGCTGCATGTGCGAATTCATTCGATTTGCCGACCACGAAGCTGTCGAAGGTGTACCGCGTATTCAACTGATGATCGCTACTTTCAAAGTCCAGCTTGGATTGTTTTGTTGAGGAGCTCGCCACCGCCGGGGGCGCCGCCACCGGTTCTTCTTCTGTGCAAACGTATTGCACGCGCGTGTTGGGAACGCCTAGCTCGTGAAAAACGGCTTTAACAATTTCGCCATACGTCCGCGTCAAGACCTGTCGAAACACGGTGGTTGGGATCTGCACATACACCACATCGGCTTCCGCCCGATTTAGTCTTGTCGGCTGGAACCAGGTATTAAATGTATTGATGCTTACGCGGGATTTCACTCGCTCCAGGAACTTGTCCCAGAGGTTCGCGGTTTCGTTTTCTTTGCTAATTTGGGTAGCCGTCGTCATTTGAACAAAAATCCAAATCCTCGCTATTTCCACAGATGTGCATAACCTGTGGAAAGACCTTTTTCGCCCTCTGGATTACTGGTTGGTGCGGGAAGGCTGCCCGAGCGCGAACACTAGCTTGCCCCTGTGTTCCGCGCGCGCCCTTTCTGTCTCTCGACCGCCGAACCGCCTGTCTGAGTCAGCGCGGGATTCTCTCCGATTGAAGCGGACTCGGCAAGCAAAATTTGTGGTGCCATACGTGCCCGCGTTCACATAGCATACACAGTTTTTCCACAGGGTTCAAAATCGCGTTACTTGCCGCGAGAACCCTGCAACTCTATGCATTTGTTCAAGAAAAAATTTTACGTGTACGCTTGGCGCTCGGAATTTGCCCTCACTTCCGCCGCAAATTCAACTTTTGCTCTGTGGAAAAACAAACAGATATGGAAAATTTTTGTCGTCCGCGCTTTTTATCCCTTTTCGCTCTTGACTTCTCATGCGCATCGGGATTTTTTTGCAAAAGAATTTATTTTGTGTCCGGCCGCTCGAATTCGTACACTCCGATTGGGTCGCCGCCGATGATCAATCTGTCCTTTTCCACCACAATCGCTACGGCCTCCAGCCTCCGCTCATCATGCGTGTACAATCGGAACGTTGCGCGCCGGTTTCCTTCTTTATCGAATCGCAACAGGGTATTGCCCATGGCAATCCACACTTCGCCCGTCTGCTTATCCACTCCCATTGCCGTCATCACCTGCTTGAACTGTGGCGTTCCGCCGCGCCTTTCCTGCTTCTCGATCTCCCGCCGCACGGCCGCCGCTTCTTGCATCGCGTCAATCGCCGTATAGCGTAAATCGTCCCCGGCATAACCAAACCGGTCGAACTGCCTTACCGTCGGCTCCGGGAAATATTTAAAGCCGTAATACAAATGCCCCAGACCGTCGCTCGCCATTTCGCCCAAATTCAAAAATCGGTTCAAGTCTTTTCGCTCGGAAATTGTTTCCGGCTCGCCAAATTCTCGCACCAGCCGGCCATTCTGATCGAAGACTGTTACCAGCGATTCTTTGCGCATGGTACCGACCGCAATTTCGCCTTCCGGCAACGCCGCCACTGTCACCGGCTCGTTCACCGGCATCGTTCGCAAATGTTTTCCTTCTTTTGAATAAACTTGAATGTTATTCGCGGCGCGATCGGCGATGTAGATGCGGCCTTCGGAGTCGACGTCGCAGTCCTCGCCGAACTCAACCAGAATTTCGCCCGAAGCCTTGGCCTCCGCCAGCGCAGCTTCCGGCAGTCCCGAAGCTTCGCGCATCGTCAGCAGCCGCCGCGCCTCCGGCGAATACACCACCAGGCCCGGTGATGGCGATGCCAAGACGTAGATTTTCCCGTCCGCACCTTCTCTGATCTGTTTGAGTCCCGGTCCTACCGGCGAGAATAGCCGTCGTTTGGCCACCATGTCGGCATCAATTTGCGCGCTTGCCGCGTCCGCCGCACTCAAAAAAAGACACAAAATCGCAAAAAGTTTCAAGGCTGGGGTGCTCCCGCTCATCTTCGTTTGGTGAGACTGCCGAATAAGCCTTTTGGTTGCTTTGTTTTGGCGATTGATAAGTCCCGGAGTGTCTAAAATGTCCACCCGGGACCGGTATTTACCTCAAATCAATCGATCCGTAGCCGCACTCTTTCAATGCCCGTCGCCTTTAGCCGGCCCCCGTTGTTCCTCGGACCGTCCTCATCCGCCTCAATCAACACCGCATTCATCTGCACGTCCCCCTGCGCCACCTCAAATCGCGTCGGCAGTGCATCTAGAAATTTCTTGATAATCGCGGTCTTATCCATCCCAATCACGCCGCCATGCGGTCCGGTCATGCCAACATCGGTAATGAACGCCGTGCCTTCCGGCAGTACATGCTCGTCCGCCGTTGCAACGTGCGTATGGGTTCCTACTACCGCCGTCGCCCGCCCGTCCAGATACCAGCCCATGGCAATCTTTTCGCTGGTCGTCTCCGCGTGCATATCCACCAGCACAAATGCCACATCCGCCATCAAGCTCGCCAGCAATTCATCCGCTTTCTTGAATGGATCGTCAATCGCCGGCAGAAATACTCGCCCCTGCAGATTAATCACCGCATACTTTATTCCGTTTTTCGCCGTTCCCACATACAGGCCGCTTCCCGGATTGCCGTCCGGAAAATTCGCCGGCCGCAGCAGCCGCGTCTCGTGCGGCATGAACTCCATAATCTCCCGCCGGTCCCAGCTGTGATTCCCACCGCTGATCACTTCCACGCCGCATCGCAGCAGTTCATCCACGATCTTCGGCGTGATTCCAAATCCCGATGCGGAATTCTCCCCGTTTGCAATCACCAGATCGATCTTCTTGTGCGACACCAGGTCCGCCAGCCGCTCGCGCACAATTTCGCGCCCCGGCGATCCCACGATGTCTCCAATAAAAAGTACCCGCATAGGTTGAGCGTCCAATTTCCAGTTTTCAGTTGCCTGAGAAGAGCGCGCCCCGCTTCCCTTCGATGTTTCGCAAATATGATTTTGGGCTAATGAAGGATAGCAATCCGAACGGCGGTATTGGCTGCCAGACTCTCCGGAGAGTTCTTCACCGAAAACTGTTCGCTGACTACTGTGAACTGAATCATGGAGCGGACTGCTTGGCCGTGGAGAACTAGGCCGTGAACCTCTGAATTAGGTGGGCACCACGAGCCAACCATTAGGCTTTCCTGCCCCCTTCGCACGCCTTCACAAAAAGCCTGCCAAGGGGACAGGCCGTGCACACAGGCTGTCTGTCCGCAGCACCCCAGAGATTCATTACGGTTCAAACGGCTTTCGCTCTCTCACCTGCCTTGAAGAACCGCTCCGACTCAATTGTAGTCCTCGCGCCCGGTCGCGCCAAATGCAGCCGTTTCTCCTCCTCGCGCATTTCCCTATTTCTTCGCCGCACTATTCGATTGGTGCAGGGTCAAACACATTGTTGATGGAAGGGCCCGCGCTATTCGGGTGCGCTGCCCGCGAAAGCCCGCTGTTCGCTGCGAACAACCCCAACTCGCGATAGCTCTCAAATTGCGATTCGTCGAACCACTGGTCTGCGGTACTCTGCTGCGGAAATTCCGGATGCAGTCGTCGGTAGTCCTTCACGTCATTCGGTTCCGCACCGGTGAGGCAAGTCTTGAAATACAAAATCTGACCGATTTTTCCGCTGCGATAATAAATCTCTCCGAGCACCGAGTGCGCCTTTGCGTTCCCTGTCTCGGGATCGGTTGTAACCGGCGCCAGATTCAATATCACTTCGGCTCCCAGGTCCGTTCGGCACTTTCGTATCGCATTCGAAAGCTCGGAAAATGTGCACTGGCTGTCCTCGCCGGCGTCGCTGGCGATAATAAAATCGCACTCTCGCCGGATCAGTTCGTACAACGCTAAATTTTCAAAGTGCGCGCCGTCGGTCAGGTATACAAACTTCGCAGTGTCCGTCGTCGTTCCGAATAATTCGCACAATAGGTATAGCAGTGAAGTCCTGGGCCCGCCCTCCGGCGTACTCATCATCTTCTGTAGCGCGGCGCTCAGCCATTTCGCTGCCGCTCCCTTCAGTTTTTTCAAGCCCGCGATCAAATCTGAAACCGGAGCCACCACCTGATCGTTTTCAAATCGCGGATTCGCAAACCAGACTCCTAGCCGAACATCGAAAACGGTCATTAAAAACGCCAGCGGCGGATAGGTGTGGAAGCCCATATTCGGGCTCACGGCCGCTCCTGAAATCGCCACTGCCGTCCCCAGCGTCACTCCCAGGCTGGGCATCGCCCAATCTTTCGTCCGATGGTAGCCGCTCGACTCCGCGCCTTTCGCCATCGCCAACTTCTCATTCGTCTTGTGATGAAGTTCTGGATAGTCAAATCCGCAATACATCGGCGTAAAAATAAACGACTCCGCCTTGCGTTCTTGCCACGCCAGCCGTGTTCCTCTGGTCACATTCAATGTCGCATTCAGGATCGGATACGGCCCGTCATAGGTGCGTTCGCTCTTGCTGTCGATTTCACATACTTTCGCTTCTTCGGGAGTGCGCTCTTTCGGATCGGTAAAGCACGTCAGCTTTATGTCATCCGCGGGGTCGAAACCAGTAAATTGCTGCCCGTCTCGCGCTTCGTTCGAGGCCCCCAGATAACACCGCACCAGTCGGTTCTTGTACAGCATGTTCATTGAGAAGCGGTTGATATCGATTCGCCAGGAAAGAAAAGCTGCCAAAGCTCCAAACACTGCCGCCAGCAACGCGAACGTCTTCAACGGTACGTCGCCTATGCGAACCCACCAATCTGTCGACTTGCCCAGATAATCCTTGCCCGCGATCAACCCCAAATCATGCACACATGTCGCCAGCAGAATCAGTAATCCGCCCACGAATACAAATGGTGCTGCCTTGGCGACGATTTCTTTAATCGTTTGATGGCTGGGCTTTCCGTTCGTGTTGCTGCTCCACCCCAGCTTCGCGCCCAACGCGCTGTGCACGATCCAACCAGCCACCGCCGTCCATTTCAATCCGCTTGCGAAGCGCGACGTGTACGCTGTCAGCAAATGAACGAACCACGGCACAAAAATCGTCAATCCAAACAGCACGGCCCAAAACACTCCCCACAGCAGCAGCCAGCCTCCCAACCGCGACCACCATTCATATATTTCGTTTCGCAGCGCGAACTTCGCGACGCCAATATGCAAACCGCCGATCAGCAAAAACGACAACACGAACAATGGTGGTCCCCAGCTCACTGCGTTCCAATATCCGCGCGCCGCATCCTCGCCCCATTTCAGCGCCAGCATTTTCAGTATGTGAACTTCAAACCCAGCCAACGCCCCGCACGGCAGCGCCCACAACACATTCTGAATCGAAGGAACCGCGTTCGGATCAGTGCCGAATTTCCATTTGGACGCCAACCATCCCACCAGATGCCCCGCGGTATAGACGATTAATCCGCCCCAAAAACAAACGCGCGAGGTCCACACTGAAGTGTTTGACCAGATTGCATAATTCAAGAAAAAAGCGCCCGCGAACAACGGCAGCACAACCAACAGCAACACATTTCGTTGCGATGTCCACTTCATGGTCGCGCGCACGCTGCTTCCCGCGCAGGTGCTGGTATTCACCACCCCCATGGCTACCGCAAAAATAATTAAAACCGCCGCCACGCCGCCATTGGTCAGCACTTCCAGCGAAAATCGCGCTTTTCCGAACGCAACTCCCAAAATCCATGGGAGACACAGCACTGCGCTCAGAAACGCGACCAGGATTGCCTGATTCAAGAGTACATTCCGCAAGTACGTCGCAATCGCCGCCCACGTATCCGCCCCGAACAGTCCGAGCTTCGGAGTCATGTAGTTGCTGTATTCCCTCAAAAATGTAATTTGGTCGGCTTCTTTTGTCGTCTCGCCCAATTTCTCCTGGACGTGGTCAATTCCGCACTCGTGAATCCAACGCGTCAACCAGCTCCCGATGTATCCGCCGCCCGAAACTGTTGAAAGGTAATCGATGCGTTTAAGTAATTTGTATTTCGCAAGCGCTTGCAGAATTCCCAAGTTGATTGTCGCGCTGCGAATGCCGCCGCCAGAAAAAGCCAGCCCCACCGTCGGTGCATCTGCCGGCCCGTCCAGTTTGCGCAGTTTGCGCAGCCGTTGGATCTCTGCCTTTTCCGCTTTTAGGACATCCGCGATGCGCCCGAGATTTGTGGATGCTCTCTCTTGAATTTCGGTTTCCATCAGAGCTCCTCCCGGAATGTCGCTTTCGCAAAAGCCGTCAACCGAGTTCCTGAGATAAGTAGTGAGGCACGCCACATTTTCGTTACATATAACCACACCTAACCTTCTAGTGTCCTCGAACAAAAAAGAGGGACCGCTGCGGAGCGGTCCCTCTTTACTACACCCTGGAAAAGGTGGTCTAGAAGTGAAATCCGAGTTCACCTGTGTACGTACGCGGCGTGACAAAGTGTGTGCCGCTGAACGTTGAGAGGAAGTTGTAAAGGGCTGTTTCGTTCGTCAAATTAATCACCGTGAAGCGCGCACTCCACTTGTAGCGGTCGCCGTGAAACAGATTGTCGTGGCCCACGCTTACGTCAAATAGATTCCGAGGCGCAATGCGTGGAGGATTGTGATCGTCATTCTCGGTTCCTGGAGCCGGCAGGCTGATCCGTGTCGACCCATACAAAGACGGATCGCAACTCGTGAGCGGCGCCGTTAACGTCGGGACTTGAGATCCGCAAAACAAGCCCGCCTGAATTTGTTGGTCCGCAGTGATACCAGTCAAGTCCACAGGAACTCCTACGTCAGCCACCGGCACTGCGCCTGCAACCAACCCATTGTCGTACCGCCAGTTAAACGCGATCCACGGCCACGCCTTTTTCGGCTGATATTGCAGGTGTGTGGTTTGCTGAAACTTCTGATCGTGGTCGATGCGGAAGACTCCTTCCGTCGTGAAATCGGTGCCCAGCCCACCGACCTGCGGATTGAAGAAGCGCGAATTTACACCACTCATTACCACAAATGCCGTCAGGCCGTGATAATCCGGCACACTCGCACGTATCGAAAACCCGCTGATCTTGGAGTTGTGCCAATTGATAGGAAACGTGATTGGTGTGTTGAAAAGCACGCCGAAGTCGAAAGCGTTGTGCGTGTATTTCCACAAATAATCGCCGTCGATGACCAAGTGCCTTCCGAAAGCCTGCTGGAACCCGGCGTGAAACTCGTTGCGCTGACCGGAGCGAATCGGACTCGGTTGGCCAAGAACGCTGGAGAAGACTCCGGTTGGATCTCCCAGACTTCCGACCACGAGATTTTCGTTGAAAGGGGTCTCCATAACGCGAGCGTAGGAAACCCGAAGAACCGTATTCGTGGGTTTAATGTTATAGGCGACGCCCAACCGTGGTTCTACCTGGTTGTCGTTGCTTTCGATTCCACGATAAATATCCCCGCGCAAGCCTAGGTTAAACGACCAATCGCCCGCGGTGATGGTGTCTTGCAGATAAAGGCCTATCTCCTTGATGTCGGCATGCCCGCGAAAACCAAAAAGAGTGCCGCCACGCGTCAAGTCAAGCGGGAGCAGCGTCGTGCACGGAGCAGCCAACGCCACGCCGCCCGCAAAGCAAGGATCGCCATTCTCGTCCGTCAGCGAAGGAATAAATGTAGAATCGACAATTCCCAGATTGTCCTTTTCCGTTAGGAACGTATGTTGAAAGGTGATGCCACCCTTTATGTTGTGGTGTCCCTTCACGTATGAAATATCGGAGCGAAAACCGAGGTTGCCGAGTGTGCGGTCTTGTGCGATCGTCTCGCTTTGTAGCAGCGGGCTGAAGTCGTCGAACGGGTTGCCGCTTGGATAAAAATTGTAATGGTCGTGCCGCCAGAAAACTCCCACCGTTAGCAGTGTCGACGTCCCGAAAAGGTGAGTCCAGCTAGGAGCTAGGTTGTAGGTTTTAATTTGTGAGCGCTGATCGCTGGGACCCAGAGGATCGCCGCTCACCGGATTCACCAGAACCGTACCGGTGGCATCGCAATCGAAGCCCAGTCCGGGCGGGCACAAATGAAGCTGCGCGTCGAACGAATTGGGATTCTGGAACCACGAACGGGTGTAGCCCGCATTGAAGTGAATCGTGTCTGCTTGGCTCACTTGAAGATCCACGCGGTCAAAAATATTTTGCTGATTTCCCTTGTCGTGCATCACCTCGAATTCTGGTGGGTCAAGAAAACGCCCTGTCTGCAGGCCGCTCGCCGAGACGAAGTTGCCCCACTTTTCTCCGCCGTACGCTAGATCGAAGCCCACTGTCGAGGTGCCAAAGGATCCGTAGGACGCCCTGACACTGCCCGTCGGGGTGGCCTGTCCAAGTCCAGAACGCGTCGTCACCTTGATCACCAGACTCGTCTTATCGCCGAACTCCGCTGGTGGCGCTCCTGATATCACTTCGAGCGATTGAATGGACTCTACTGGAATCTGGTTCGAGAAGACCTTGCTCTGCTGATCCGTGATCGGCTGCCCATCCACCGAAAACGAATTCTCCGCGTGATCACCCAGCCCGTGGAAAAGTCCGTTGGAATCGGCCACCACGCCTGGCGATGCCAACGTCACCAACGAACTGACCGAAGACGAGGGGTTTTCCAGTGGCAACTTGTCAAAGAGTCCGCGATCCACGTCCGTATGAGGCGTCGGATCTTTTTCCAACAAGTCCGCGCCAGTTGCTTCCACCGTAATGCTCGTCGCCGCTGTACCGACCTTCAGAGTAATCTGAATCGTTGTGGGAACCGTCGACCGTACATCAACGTCCTGCGTGTACGACGCGAACCCTGCCAAAGTGACGACTAAGTGATATGGATTAAATGGTACGTTCGTAAAACGGAAGCTTCCATCGCTGGCCGTGACTGCTTCGCGGCGGAACCGGCTAACTGCATTCGCTACCTCAATTCTTGCCCCCTCCACCACACCTCCTGATGCGTCCTTTACCACACCTTCGATCGATCCCGAGTTGCCCAACTGTGCTCTCGCTGGAATCCCGGCAAAACCCAAGCTCAAAACAAGAGCCAGAAACGCCAAACTTTGCAACCGCTTCAACATGATGTTCTCCGCGCCCAATGGGCGATATGTAGGGGGTGAATCAGTGCCGTTTCCGGAAAGTACGGTTCTTCGCCCAGGGAATAAATTCGGACGGCTCCGCAACTCGGGAAATGTGACGGCGCGCCTTCCGCGGCTTGAACGCCCGACGGAGGACTGGGAATTGCCGTTTACTTTGCGAAGAATTTACGAAATGGAGGGAGGAGCGCGACCGGAACGAAGTAGGGAAAACTCATCAAGCGTGGGTGAAAACTCGTCGCGCGAAGTGAACCATGCCGAAGTTTCCGGCGCGGCAGCAATTCCGCTGAAAGAAGCAGCTAACGCAGGCGCGTGCAGCGACTGGCAGACGTGGCAAACTGGATCAGGACCGCTTTTGTGTTGGTGCAGCAGGCTGCCGCCGCCCGCAAAATAGAGCAGCGCCAGGCAGATCAGCGCGGCGCCAATTTGGCGGAGTCGCAGCTTTCCTGCCTCTACCGTATCCGAAGTGGTGGCCCAATCTTCCATTGGCTAAGTACAGCTTACACCCAAGCTTGCCACCTTAGACGCCCCACTCAGCATTTTCGTTGCAAATCGATCATTTAGTTCGATAAGGAATGGGACCAGCTCCCAATCGTCCTGCTTTCTTGGAGTCAACGTAGTCCGGTTCAGCGCGCCTTGATGCGGATTTTTTTTGGGGGGAGGAATTTGGGAGGGTGAACCGTCTCTCTAGCGTGGTGGATGGGTTTGACCTGACAGCCGCCCCATCCCGCGCTATACTCCACCCAATCGACATTCCCGTCGATATCGGCGCCTTCGCCGAGAAGGAGGTGATCCAGTGAGGTACGGTTTACGTTAGTGCATTAGAGAGGCGCTTGTGAGTTCGCCGAGCGCCTCTTTTCGCTTCACGCCGCAATTCTCAAGCGGTTTCAATCCACAAAATCAATCACTGCTCCTTCGCGACGATCCATAAATCCGACGAATTGCCCAAAGTTCGGCGCGGTCACGTTGTTGAATACCGCGTTGTAGTTGCCATGATTCGTGACATTCAACGAGTAGAAGCCAAGTCGAACGTGGTGCGCTTTGCTTTTTCCGTTTCCGCGATCTACACCGGTGAAAGGAATTCGAAATTGCCGGTAGATTTTCACGTCCAACGTGAAGAACGTGGCAAAGCGCTGCCCGTTCGGTGTTCCCACATAGTTTTGCAAGGTGTCGATATTGGAATATGGCTGGCCGGAGTGCCAATCGATAATCGGACTGAACTTTAGTTTTATCGGTAGCGAAAAAATTCCCCATGCCACCAGACGGTTCGGAATGTCGTACGGCAGGATCCCGTAAACATTGGGCCGAATCACCGGCTGCTGGAACGGTATGTACACGCTGGAAAGACTGTTCAAGTCCCCGCGCGTCTTGCTTCGAATGTACGACACGCTGACTTCATGGCGTTTGCGAAGCGTAAAATGCACCGTGCTTTCCAGCTCACGATAATGTGACGAGCCGGTGTTGGTCAGCGCCAGGAACGATTGTTCTCCGGCCGCAGCGGTCAGTGGATCCACGGCAAACAGAAATGATGTGTGGCTGTCGAGGTAGCCCACGCGCAAGAAAACATTATTGCGTACCTCGCGCTCGAACTGGACGTTCCAGGTCAGGTTGCGTGGCGAAGTGTCCGTGCTGTTCGGCAATTCGCTCGCAGACAGGGGATTTTGCCCGCCAACGTAGGCATTGGTGTAAGTGATCGTCGGGCCGCTTGGAATTCCGCCGGGACCGATCGGCGTCACCACTTGAGTAGGATTTGCCGCGTAATCGCTGGCCAGCAGTGGCAACAAACTGTAGAACAAACCAATTCCAGCTCGAATCGCGGTCTTGCCGTCCTCGCCCGGAGAGTACGCCAACCCTGCGCGCGGAGCGACCGCTCCGGCCCAGCCATTGCTCTCGGTGGAAAAGCGCGCTCCCCAATCTGCCGCCCAATGGGAATTCATCACCCAATGATCCTGGATGTATTCGGCCACTGCGTTGTCCGATCCATGCAGAGGTGCCCCAGGAATAAAGTCAATCTTTTCCGCCAGCGTTCCGTCTTGATTCAGAATTTGAATCGGGTTCGCCGTGCTGGTTCCGTTAAACGAGCGATGATCGAAATCAATACCCACATGCAGTTCGTGCCGGCCCAGCCACTGCTGCTCCGGGAACTGGTAGGCAGACACCAACTGGAATTCCTTGCCTTCTCGCTCCCAGCGATTGAAGTAATTTCCGCCGTAGCCTTCCGGCGTGATCAGCATGTCCGCAAAGCCCTGACCGTGCGCATTGCTGTCGAATCGGGTGTACTGCCCGATGGTGCTCAAGATCGCGCCCGAGCTGAATTGGTATCGGTCAGTCAATCCCAACGTGATGCCGTCCTGGTTCAGATCATTTGACGCCGGTTGCGGAACCAACGCATTGATATCGGCGTGCTGAATGCGCAGCGGATACGCGTTCACGGTCAGCGTGACCACGTGGTGTTCCGACAGAATGGCTTCCAGCGTAGAAAACGTGCTGAATCCCTGCTTCTTACTGATGTCGTCCGGCCACGGCAATCCGCGCACCGTCCGCTTTTTCATGTCGTACTGAAAAATTTCTGAAAACAGCAGTTTGTGTTTGATGATCGGAACGCTGAAGTCCACTCCAGGTGTGGCCTCCTGTAAGCCAACCATGCTGCCGTTTTTGCCCAGCACCGACGGAATGAAACTCTTCAAACGGAAGCTAAAGCCATCGTCGGGCGGTTTGGTTTGTACCTGCACCAGTCCACCGGTGAAACTTCCTGCTCCGGCGTCGTACGCAGTCTTATAAATATTGAAGGATTGCACCGCATCGGTGGGCACCGGCACCGCAAACACTCCCGTTACCGGATCGGTCGTTCGCGCCGAATTCACCACTAGCAAACTCTCGCTCTCATCCGACCCTTTGAAGTTCAGCTTTCCGTCCATCGTTTTCACCACGCCAGGCGTCACCGGAAGGACCTCCCGAATCTTTTCTTGTGCCGTCGGCAGTGAAATCAATTCATGCTGGGTAAGCGAGACGCTTGGAGGCGCGGCGTCCTCGGTCGCTACGGACAGAGGTGTTTCGTTGACTTCCACCTGCTCCGAAACTGTTTGAATCTCTAAACGGACGTCAACGACCGCCGCGTCCCCCGGTTTCAGTTCGATCGACTTTGTGAACGTAGCGAATCCCGCTTGGCTGATGGAAATCGTAAATATTCCCGGCCGCAGATCCTTGAATTCGTAGTGCCCAGCGTCGTCGGTTTCCGCTGTGACCGCGCCACTCTCGGGCTTTTTCCCGCTCAACTGTACGGCGATCCCCGCCATTCCACCGGAGGCGTCCGCTTGTGTCGTCGTAATCGTCCCGTGAATCGAGGCAAGCCCCGCTTTTTCGTCGTTCGCCGGCGCCGTTTGTCCGAGTACTGGAATCGATGCAAGCAACAACACCCACGCGGGGGCTGATTGCCGCAACCACCGACGCAAATTTCGACTGGAAGCTATGCTCCCGAGTTCAAACAAAACGATTTTGCAAATTGCTGAGCGAATTGGAGTCATGGTCCTGTCTATTGAAAGCCTAATTGCCCATTATCCCGTGCATTGGGCGATTAGTCGGACGACTTTCGCAGGCACCGATGTCCAGCCAGTGAATGCGTATCGCTCTAGTAGCCAGATTTTTGCCGGTAGTGAACAGTCCGACTCGGCTCGACTAGCGCTTCTTGACCCCACCCGCTTTCCTGCCTATGCTATATGCGTAGTTCTATGCGTAGCTCTAGCAAACTCATCCGGCTGGCTGCTCTCTGTATCGCGCTCCTCATCGTCGGCGCGCAATTCCACTTCTGTGCGGATTTTGGCTCGGGCAACTCCGGCTCCCACGTTTGTCAGGTTTGCGCTACCGCTGGCCACGCAGTCGTTTCTCAGGCTCTGATCGCGGATTTTTCTCCAGAAGTCTCCCGAGTTGAATCTGCGTCATATCAGGTTTTCCTCTCTTCGCTTTCCTTCAAGGTTACTTCGCCCCGCGCTCCCCCGTCTCTCTGAAGTCCGTTTCCATCTACTGATGACCCGTTCGTAATTTCTTTCTGTCCGCGGCCTTTGCCCGGATCTAAGAGGTTTCTTCATAATGAGGATTATTTCAGCTCTCGCCTTGGGCCTCGTGGCCCTGGTGACGGCCGCTTCGGCTCAGCAAGCGCCCGCTGGCCCCGCGCCTGCAACCGCGAACCAAGCCACGCCACCCTCCATCCGTATTACGCTCGACGACGCGCTTCGCCTCGCCGCGCAGCATAACCACGCTCTCCTAGCCCTTCGCACCACCATCCTGCAGAACCAAGCGATGGAGACCACGGCCAATCTCCGTCCCAACCCCGTTCTCAACTGGGACGCGCAATTTCTGCCGATCTTCCATCCCAGCCAGTTCACCAACGATTACATCGATAACAACGCCCAATTCGACGCCGGCCTCAGCTACCTCATTGAACGCGGGAAAAAGCGCCAGCATCGCCTGGCTGCCGCGCAGGACGCCACTTCCGTTGTTCGCTCGCAAGTGAGCGATGCCGAGCGCCTACTTTCCTTTAACGTCTCTCAGCAGTTCGTGAACGTCCTTCTCGCTGAGTCCTCGCTCGATTTCGCGCAGCAGGATCTTGACAGCTTCCAGAAAACCGTCGGCATCAGCGAATCTCGCTTTAAAGCCGGCGACATGAGCGAAGGCGACTATCTCAAGATCAGATTGCAGCTCCTGCAATTTCAGAGCGACGTCTCCGGCGCCCGCCTCGCTCGCATTCAAGCGCTCTCCGACCTTCGCCAGTTCCTCGGTTTCGAATCCGTTCCCGACGATTACGATGTCACTGGCGATCTCGACTATCAGCCGGTTTCGGCAACCGTCACCGACTTGAAAGCTTTAGCGTCGCACTCTCGACCCGACCTCATCGCCGCCCAGCAATCCGTCACCGCCGCGCGCAGCCAGGAAGCGCTAGCTCGCGCCAACGGCAAGCAGGACCTTACCGCCGGCGCCAACTACACTCACACCGCGGGCATCAGTTCTATCGCCGTGCTCTTCAACATTCCGCTCGCGGTCTTTGACAAGAATCAGGGCGAAATCGCCCGCACCGGGTACGCCATCACCCAGGCCCAGGAACAGGCCAGCGAAACCGCGCAGCAAGTGAGTACTGACGTCGTTGAAGCTTACGAAAATCTCCACAGCAACGATCAGATTATTCAGCTCTATCGCGGTGGTTACGTCGATCAAGCCAAAAAATCCCGCGACATCTCTGAATACGCCTACCACCGCGGCGCCGCTAGTCTTCTCGACTATCTCGATTCAGAACGTACCTATCGCTCCAACCAGCTCGCCTATCGCCAGGCTCTCGCAAATTACATGCTCGCTCTCGAACAGTTGCGCCAGGCCGTCGGCACAAGGAATCTCCCATGACCTCACATTTGAAAAATCCCGTGCAATCCAATCCGAAATTAAATTTCGCCGCTCCGCTCGCGTACCTCCTTTGCGCGCTCGCGATTCCTCTCGCGCTAGCCGGCTGCAGTCCCAGTGCCAGCGAATCCAAGATGACCTCCTACACCGCCAGCGAAAAGCCCACTGACTCCGCGCAGACTTTTCAGATCACGCCCGACCAGCTCAATCACATTCAAGTCGTACCCGTTGCAAAGGAAAATCTTCCGCGCACCTTGCGTCTTACCGGCGCCGTCGCTTACAACGCCTTTGAGACTGCTCCTGTTTTTTCTCCCATCGGCGGTCCGGTGCAACAAATTCTCGCCACACCCGGCCAGATCGTTCATCGCGGCCAGCCTCTACTCCTCGTGACCAGTCCCGATTTTTCCGTCTCGCGCTCCGCATACATCAAAGCTCGTGACGCTTCCGCCCTCGCCGATAAACTCTACGCTCGTTCGAAAGATCTCTTCGACCACGGCGCCGTCTCCGAAGCTGACCTCCAGCAAGCCGAACTCGCGCAAGCCCAGGCTCACGCCGATCTCGCTTCTGCAACTGACGCGCTCCGCAGCCTCGGTCTGACCGATCCTGAAACCGTCGCGAGAACCACCGTCAAAGCCACCGCCGAAATTCCCGTCATCGCTCCCATCAACGGCGAAGTTGTCGAACGTCTCGTCGGTCCCGGCCAGCTTCTTCAAGCGGGCGCAACCCAGTGCTTTACCATCTCCAACACCGACACCGTCTGGGTACTCGTCAACGTCTATCAGAGCGATCTCGCCTCGATCCGTTCCGGCGAAGACGTCGAAATCTCCACCGACACTTACCCCGACACCTTTCACGGAAGAATTTCCTACATCGCGCCCGCGCTCGACGCCACCACCCGCACTCTGCAGGCGCGCATCGTCGCGCAAAATCCCGGCAAAAAATTAAAGAAAGACATGTACGTCAACGCCATCGTGCGCGCCGCCGCGCTGCAAAACGTCCTCACCGTTTCCGATGACTCAATTCTCCGCGACACTGAAAACGAGCCGTTCGTCTACGTGCAAGCCAACAACACCGAATTCGCTCGCCGCCAGGTCACTCTCGGCGATGCCGCCAACGGCCGCGTCCAGATCAAGTCCGGCCTCAAGGAAGGCGAACGTGTCGCCGCTCACGGCAGCCTCTTTTTGCAGTTCATGAATTCGTTGCAGCACTAGGCACCAGGGGAGCCACGGTAACCAGCGATGATCCATCGCATCGTACATTTCGCGCTTCGTCAGCGCTTTCTCGTCCTCATGGTCACCGTGCTCATGGTGATCGCCGGAGCTTGGTCCTTCCGCCAGATGCCGGTCGACGCTTACCCCGATCTCTCTCCTCCCATCGTCGAACTGGTCACTCAGTGGCCCGGCCACGCAGCTGAAGAAGTCGAGCGCCTGGCCACTCTTCCGCTCGAACTCGCAATGAACGGCACTCCGCATCTTCAAGTGATGCGCTCGATCTCGCTTTACGGTCTGTCCGAAGTTCGCCTCACGTTCGATGAAGGCGTCGATCCCTACTTCGCGCGCCAGCTCGTCTTCCAGCGCCTCAGCGACGCAACGCTCCCACAAGGCGTCGTTCCCAGCATGTCTCCGCTCTTTAGCCCCAGCGGCCTCGTCTATCGTTACGTCATCGAAAGTCCCGATCGCACGCCGCAGGAACTTCACACCTTCGAAGACTGGATCATCGAACGCGCCTACCGCAGCGTTCCCGGCGTCGCCGACGATTCCGGCTTTGGCGGCCCAACCATGGAGTATCACGTCCTCCTCGATCCCGCGCGTCTCTACAATTTCCATATCCCCGTCGTGCAGGTCGTCAACGCGCTCCAGTCCAACAACTCCAATACCGGCGGCGGTTTCTATTCGCAAGGCGGCCAGTTCTACTACGTTCGCGGCCTCGGCCTCGTGAAATCCACCGATGACATCGGCGAAGTCGTCGTCGCCAGCAACAACGGTGCGCCCGTTCGCATTAAAGACATCGGCCGCGTCGAAATCGGCCACGCTCCGCGGCTCGGCATCTTCGGCTTTCAGGACAAAACCAAGAACAACGACGACGCCGTCGAAGGCGTCATCCTCATGCGCCGCGGCGAGCAAACGCAAAACGTCCTAAAAGGCGTCGAGCAAAAAACCGAAGAGATCAACAAGACCATGTTGCCGCGCGATGTTCGCATCCGGCCGTATTACGACCGCAGCGATCTGGTCAAAATCACCACCGACACCGTCGAAGGCAATCTCATCCGCGGAATGATTTTCGTGCTGATCGTTCTGATTTTCTTCCTGGTCAGCGTTCGCGCCGCCGTCATCACCGCGCTCACCATTCCGCTCGCGCTTCTCTTCGCATTCATTTTTCTGCATCTCACCGGTGAAGCCGCCAATCTTCTATCGATCGGTGCCATCGACTTTGGAATCATCATTGACGGCACTATCGTCATGGTCGAAAACATCTATCGCGAGCTCAGCGAGCGTCACGGCCAGGATTACAAGCTCCACGAAGTCCTTCTTCACGCAGCGCGCGACGTTGACCGACCCATTTTTTATTCTGTCGCCGTCATCATCGCCGGATACCTTCCGATTTACGCGCTCAGCGGTCCGGCTGGAAAGCTTTTTCACCCCATGGCTGACACCATGGCCTTCGCGCTCATTGGCGCTCTCCTCATCACTCTCACTTTGGTCCCGGTTCTCGCTTCCTACTGGTTCAAGAACGGCGTGAAGGAAAAAGAAAATCGCATCTTCAACTGGATTCGCGATCAGTACTCAGGCCGTCTCGAATGGTGTCTGGATCATCCGAAACTCACTATCCTTGTTTGCACATTAATTTTTGCCGCCACTCTGTTCCTCATTCCGTTTATCGGCGGCGAATTTCTTCCTCACCTTGACGAAGGCGCACTCTGGGTCCGCGCCACCATGCCGTACACTATTTCTTTCGAAGACGCTGCCAAGTTCGCTCCAGAAATCCGCAAGGTCCTCAACCAATATCCGATGGTTACCGTCGTCGCGTCCGAATTAGGTCGCCCCGATGACGGCACCGATCCCACTGGGTTTTTCAACTGCGAATTCTACGTCGGCCTCAAACCCTACAGCGACGAATCCTGGAGCAAGACTTCCGTCCGCAATAAAGCCGACCTGGAAAAAGACATCCAGAAAAAACTCGATTCGTATCCAGGCGTTATTTTCAACTACACCCAACCCGCCGAAGACGCTGTTGACGAAGCCCTGACCGGCCTGAAGTCCGCGCTCGCCGTAAAAGTGTTCGGCCCCGATCTTGAGGTCCTTGAAAAGAAAGCCGTCGAAATTCGCAACGTTCTCGCTCACACCGACGGCTTCAAAGAACTCACCGTGGTTCGCGAACTCGGCCAGCCCAGCCTCATCATCGACGCCGACCGCGCCAAAATCGCTCGCTACGGCATCAATGTCAACGACGTCGAAGCCGTCATTCAAGCCGCTGTCGGCGGTCAAACCGCCACGCAAGTCATCCAGGGGGAAAAACTTTTTGACATGGTCGTCCGTATGGAGCCGCAATTTCGTTCGAACGCGCGCGACATCGGCAATCTACTCGTCCCCGCCCCCGGCGGCCAGCAAATTCCTCTCTCCGAACTCGCCGACATTCGCCAGGCTTCCGGCGCATCCTTCATCTATCGAGAAAATAATTCGCGCTACATCGGTATTCAGTTTTCCGTCGAAGGCCGCAATCTCGAAGGCATCGTCAAGGAAGGCCAGCAGAACGTCGCCAAAAAAGTGCAGCTTCCCGAGGGCTATCGCATGGAATGGGGCGGCGAGTACAGCGAACTCCTCGAAGCCAAAGAACAGCTCTACCTCATCGGCCCTCTCGCCGTGTTTTTGATTTTCATGATTCTCTTCGCTCTCTACGGCAATTTGAAATTCCCGGTTTCCATCGCACTCGGCGTTATCCTCACCGAACCCGTGGGTGCGCTCATTGCCCTCAAGCTCACCCACACGCCGCTCAGCGTTTCCAGTTTTCTCGGCTTGCTCGCGTTGCTCGGCGTTTCCGTGCAGACCGCGGTCATTCTCGTCAGCTACATCAACAAACTTCGCCTCGAGGGCCGCTCCATTCGCGAAGCCACCCGCGAAGCCGCTCTTCTCCGCCTTCGTCCCATCATGATGACCGCGCTCGTCGCCTGCCTCGGCCTTCTCCCCGCCGCCATGTCCAGCGGGGTCGGCAGCGACACGCAAAAGCCCTTCGCCATTGTCGTTGTCGCCGGACTCATCTCCCGCCTGGTCCTCGGCTTCTTCGTCAATCCCGTCCTCTACGAAGTAGCCGCGCGCGAAGGCGACCGCCTCCAGGTCTAGCCGGCTCTTCGTTTTGCTCTAGGGTTTGTCTTGGGTCTTGCTCTTCGGTTTTGACCCTCGTTACTGCTTCGTCTCACGCTTCCTCTGCGCTCTCTGCGTCTGTTTCGTTCGTTTGCTGTTTCTTCCTAGCA
Source organism: uncultured Acidobacteriota bacterium (assembly GCA_963781385.1). Taxonomy (GTDB): domain Bacteria; phylum Acidobacteriota; class Terriglobia; order Acidiferrales; family UBA7541; genus Acidiferrum. The sequence continues at coordinate 163,925 of CAWAFN010000004.1, forward strand.
CAGACTTCCGTAAGTGCGCAGTGTAATCTGCACTAGAAAATCATCCCGGCAACTCAACCTCGCCGCAAAAGTCTTTTCTGACCTATCTCCCTTGGCACCTGTGGCACAGCCACTCTGGGCTGTGCGCGATACAACCAGCACACCAACGATTTCTACCGTTCGCGCAAGCACAGACCGCGCCTCCCGGTCGAATCTTTTCCTCTGTGACTCTGTGGCAATTCTTCTTTCGCTTCCTGTGTTAAATTCTTTGCGCCCACCACCGCGGAGGCTCGACCCATGTCAGAACCAAGCTACGAAGAACTGAAAGCCCAACTCGCCGAACTCCAGAAACAATCCGGCTCCAAACGATCCGGCACGCTCGATTTCCGCGTCGGTGAAAAAGGCGGCGTCAGCGTCTACGGCCTCGGCCGTTTCCCTGTCACGCTCTATTACGAACAATGGACACGTCTCCTCGGCGCCTCCGATGAACTCAAAAAATTCCTCGAAGAACAAAAATCCGCCGGCAAACTAAAACTCAAGGAATAGCCGTTCCTGTGCTAACTTCCGCCAGCCACGTCGATTGGGTCGGTCTCGATTTCGAAACGCGACGCTGCCCGCTGCGAAAATTCCCTGGTCACCGGAACCGTCTTCGCCGGTGGCTGGTCTCTCAGCAAAAAAACCCTACTGGGACTTGAGCGCGCTGCCGCTCCCGTCGCTCGCTGCTTCGCGTCGCGATGGAAACTCTACGCGCAGCATCCTGATCCCGTCTAAGCCGAGCGTCTGTTCCGTCTCTCGGCTCGAACCTGATCCGCGGGCATATTTCATTCACATTGAAATTGGGAATCTCGCGTTGGCTCGCGGTTCGCGCAGCGAAGCTTTGGCCGCATACCGAGAAGCGCTTGAAAGATGCTCCGCCCGGGTCATCCCGATCGCCCTGCAATCGAAGGACAGGTCAAACGCGTCAAATCGCTGTTGCTTGAATAAAAACCCGCCGCTCCGCGATCCGTTTCTTGAATGAACGTTGAATTATTTCGTATTCATCGCGCTCAGTTTCGCACGGGCAGGCTCAACCACTAACACTGAATCGATCGTCGATGCGTGAATTGCCAGCAGTTGTTGCAGGGTAGCATCTGCTCCCGGGGCGTCTCCCGACTCTCGCTTCGCCTTCGCCAGCAACTCCAGTGAAAACGGATCGTCGGTTACCTGCTGCAGTTCGCCGATCGCATCCTTATACTTCCTCTGCTCCGCCAACAACGCTCCGCGCAGTGCGTGCAACTGGTCTCCGATAAACTCGTTCTCCGTGGATTCGTATTTCTCCTGCATTACGCGCAAGCAAACTTCTGCCATCGCCGGATTTCCCTCATGCAACGAACGCACTCCGCGCCACCGTCGAATCACTGCCATGTGCTCATCCCGCGTCAGTAACGCCAGCTCCACATCGCCACGAATCGCTTCTTCCGCGTTATCCAGGTGCTTCATCGCTGCCAGATCATCCAGTTGATACAGTGCCATCGCTTCGTGGAAGCTGCTTTCCAGGTCCGTAAATTTTTCCGCCTTGGCCTCGGCAGCCAGCGCGCTGTACTCCTTATCGGCAGCGAGATATTGATTCTGGCGCACGTAACTCAGCGCAACTGACGATCGGTATTCCAGGCTGCGCCGAGGGTTCGCCGCTAGCAACGCGGACTTGCGGTAAGCTTCCCGCGCTTCATCCTGATTTCCCAGCAACGCAAATACGTCGCCCAATTCGTGTTGCGATGGCCCAAAAGTCGCATCTTTCTCGAGCGCCGCTTCGAAGTGCGCTTTCGCTTCGTGGTACTTGCCGGCTTTGAATAAAATGTCGCCGTAAGAATCTTCCGGATTCGGATCCGTTGGCATGGCCGCGACGTATCGTTGCATCAGGGCTTCTGCTTGTGCCAGATCACCCGCCGCCGCGTACGCGTAACCCAATCGGTTCAGAACAGGCGTGAATTGTGGATCGAGCACCAGCACTCTTTCGAACAGTGGAATCGCACGCTGCTGATTTTTCTGATCCAGAAACCAACGGCCCGCCAAATACAAGACATACTTGTCGCCCGGCTCGCTGTGCACCAAATCGTTCAGATTTGAAATCGCCGCGATCTGGTCATTTTTCTTCAGTGCCACTATCCAGCGAACAAAAAGCATTTCACTCGGCGAAGCTTTCCCGACCGTTTTCTGCGCACGCTCCAGCGCGCTGGACGCTTCGTGGGAATCCGTCGCGTAGTAAGCCAGCAAACTCCACGCTGCCGCAAAATCCGGATCCTCCGCCACCGCCCATCGCAATGTTTTCAGGCATTCATCCAAACGGTAATTTCCGCTCAGCGTGATCGCTTCTCCGAACCTTGCCTGCGTCCCTTCCGAGGTCGCACTCAGCCGCATCGGCCGCGAAACCGGCTTTGCGCTTGCCGCAGCATTCGCTGGATTTTTGTGCCCCGGGTTTTGCGCGGAAACCGACGCCAACGGCTCCGCCGCGTAAAGCAATGCCGCGAAAACCAGAATCGTCAAAATTGTGCACCACCGCTTCATCGAAAAGCATCTCCGAAGTAACAACTTCTTTGAGTACTTTTGATGCTAACAGCGGGCTAGCATCTTTCCCGACTGTACGGAAGTACAGTTGCCGCGCAACAGTCATAAGCAACTTTCCGGCGTACAACCTATAATGACGTTCGTAAATTAGGAGACGATCTCAGATGAAGCTTCGAAAATTCGGTCGCAGCGGATGGCAAGTCAGCGAAATTGGCTACGGTATGTGGGGCATGGCCGGGTGGACCGGCTCCGAGGATGCAGAGTCCTTGGCATCGTTGCAGCGCTCGATCGATCTCGGCTGCAATTTCTTCGACACCGCATTCGCCTACGGCGATGGCCACAGCGAAGAGCTTCTTGGAAAAGCATTGCGCGCCAATCCCGGCAAACGTCTATATGTAGCTACGAAGGTGCCGCCGAAAAATCGCCGCTGGCCGTCGCAGCGAGAATTTTCTCTCGATGAATCCTATCCGCCGGAATATTTTTCCGAGTACGTTGACAAAAGTTTGCAAAATCTCGGCGCCGATTCTCTCGACCTGATTCAGTATCACACTTGGGAAGACAAATGGCTCGATGACGATCGCACCATCCGCACCATCGAGGAAATGCGCGCGAGCGGGAAAGTACGCGCCGTGGGAATCAGCGTCAACCGATGGGAACCGTGGAACGGAATTCGCGCCGTGAAATCCGGACTCATCGACGCGGTGCAAGTCATTTACAACATTTTCGATCAAAACCCCGAAGATGAATTGTTTCCCGCTTGCCGCGAAAACAATGTTGCCGTGATTGCTCGCGTTCCCTTCGATGAAGGTTCGCTCACCGGAACCCTCACCTGGCAAAGTACGTGGCCAAAAGAAGACTGGCGCAGCACCTATTTTGTTCCGGAAAATTTGCATTCGAGCGTGGAACACGCCGATGCGCTCAAGCCGCTAATTCCGTCAGGATCCAACATGGCGGAAATGGCGCTGCGATTTATTCTCAATAATCCGGACGTCAGTACAATTATTCCCGGGATGCGCAAAATAAAGAACGTCGAAGCCAATAGTGCCGCCAGCGACAAAGGTCCGCTGCCTTCCGCGCTCCATTCCGAATTGCAAAAACACCGCTGGGATCGCGAACCAACCGCATGGAGCCAATAAGGACAGTCAGTATATTTTCGCGGACGGATGTTGGAGCAAAAGGATGAACTACCGAAAATTTGGCCGCACCGGCTGGCAAGTCGGAGACATCGGCTACGGAATGTGGGGCATGGGCGCCTGGTCCGGCTCTGAAGATTCAGAGTCGATGGAATCGCTGCAGCGGGCGATCGATCTGGGTTGTAATTTTTTTGATACCGCGTGGGTGTACGGCGACGGGCACAGCGAAAAGCTTCTCGGGCGACTGTTGCAAACGAACGCTGCGAAGAAAATATTTGTCGCGACCAAAGTGCCACCGAAAAACATGACGTGGCCGGCGCCGGACCAATCTCCACTTGACGAAAATTATCCAGCAGAGCACGTCACAGAATTCGTGGAAAGAAGTTTGCAGAATCTCGGACTCGACACGATGGACTTGATCCAATTCCATACGTGGAACGACGCTTGGCTGGAAAATCCCCGTACCGCAGAAGTCATTGAAAACTTGAAAGCGAGTGGAAAAGTTCGCGCAGTGGGAATCAGTTTGAATCGCTGGCAGCCGTGGAATGGAGTGAAAGCGGTACGCGCCGGCTTGGTGCATGCGGTGCAGGTGGTGTACAACATTTTCGACCAGAATCCGGAAGATGAATTGTTTGCCGCTTGCCGCGAAAGAAATGTCGCGGTGATTGCGCGGGTTCCGTTCGATGAAGGTTCGCTGACCGGAATGTTGAACGCGGAGACCAAGTGGCCGGAAGGCGATTTCCGCAATCGATATTTTGGCGGTGGAAATTTAGTGAAAACATTGGCGCGGGTCGAAGCACTCAAGCCGCTGCTGCACGACGGCATGACACTTGCGGAACTGTCCCTGCGATTTATTTTGAGCAACCCGGATATTGCCACCGCAATTCCCGGAATGCGCAAAATCCGCAATGTGGAAGCGAACGTCGCGGCGAGCGACAAAGGAGTGCTTTCCGCCGAACTGCTTGCGGAATTGCGCAAGCATCGCTGGAACCGCAAATTCAATGATCCGAGTTGAACCGTTGCCAAGACTTTTCCGACTCCTGACCCAAGGTCGGAAACTTATTTTCGTGAAAGCCTAAAACGCAAATTTCTTCATGGCAAAATTGCGGATTGGCGATTCTGCAAAAACGTGCGGACCGCGGGATCGCGTTCCAGGCCGATAGCCATGTCGTAAGCTTCGCGAGCGCTCTTGCGCGCATCCGTCCGCGCCAAGAGTGCCGCGCGCGCCGCCCAGTACGGTTGATACTGGGCGATGCGCGGATCGGAACTTAATTCTTGCAAGACCTGGAGGCCGGCCTGGGCGCCGCGCGTTTCGGCCAGCGCTACGGCGCGATTGATGGCAATTACCGGCGATTGGGAAATGGCCAGCAGCGCATCGTAGAGCTGAACAATTTCGTTCCAGTTGGCGCGGCCGGTCTTACAGCGATCGACGTGCGCCGATTGCAATGCGGCTTCCAGTTGATACCGTCCGGGCGATGAAAGGTTGCTGGCGCGAAGCAGTATGGTTTCCGCTTCCTGAATCGAATTCCAATTCCATAATTCCAAGTCTTGCTCGGCTAGCGGAACGTAGTCACCGCCGGGACCACGCCGCGCACGACTGCGCGCTTCCGCGTGCAGCATCAGAGCGAGCAGTCCGAGCGCTTCTGGCTCTTCCGGCAAAAGCTCCGTCACCAGGCGACAAAGAAAAATCGCTTCCTGCGCGAGATCGCGCCGGGCGGCATCGGTCGCCGAAGCATCGGTCCAACCTTCCGCGAACGCGGCGTAAATTGCGTCGAGCACGGTGTCCAGCCGGTCTCTGAGTTCATCGCGCTCCGGAATTAGGAAAGGAATTCCGGCTTGACGGATTTTGCTTTTTGCGCGCACCAACCGCTGGCCCATGGTCGCGGGTGAAACCAGAAATGCGGAAGCGATCGAGGCGGCGTCGAGTCCGAGCACGACTTGCAGCATCAGGGGAGCGCGAATGGCGGCCTCAATTGCAGGATGAGCGCAAACAAACATCAGCGCCAGGCGCTGATCGGGAATTTCGGTTTCTGCCGCGGCGGCTTCGAGGCCTTCGGCCAATATTCTTATTTCTGTTGCCGCGAACTCGTCGCGATTTTTTCCGCGCAGCGCGTCAATGCTTTTTCTGCGCGCCACGGTGAGCAGCCAGGCTTCCGGATTTTCCGGCGAGCCAGTGGCAGGCCAGTGCGCAAGAGCGGAAGCAAACGCTTCGGAAAGCGCGTCTTCGGCCGCGGCGACATCATGCGTACGAGCGGCAAGAAACGCGACGAGCTTGCCGTAACTGCGCCGCGCGACAGCGTCCACTGTCGCGCGGACCTGCGATTCGACCTCGCGTTGTTCGATCTGGTTCGGCATCTTTTCTGTTATCTAGGGCCACCCATCCATCTGCTTTTCGTTGCGCGCTGTCGCGCGGTATTTGACCAGAAGCGCGGGATTCACATTTTCCAAACGGGACGAACTTCGATGGTGCCATGACTGGCGCCGGGGCACCGAGCGGCCCAGGACAAGGCGGAATCGAGATCCGGAACGTCGATCAGGTAGTAGCCGCCGAGCTGCTCTTTCGATTCCAGATACGGGCCGTCAAGTACCTGCGATTTGCCGTCAGCAACGCGCACGGTGGTTGCAGAAGATACCGGCTGCAACCGATTGGAGCCCGCGAGCACGCCCGCTTTTTTCAGTGCCTCTGAATAAGCCATGTAGGCAGCGACGCCTTGTTGCTGCTGCTCTTTGCTCAATTTTCCCCAGCCAGCTTCGTCCGAGTAAAGCATCAACAGGTATTGCATGTGAATCCTCCAGTGGATTGTGCGAGCATTTTGCTCTGCTATTACCATGACGCCGGGGAAGCCAGGATTTCGACAGGCGGCGGAAAATATTTGCTGACCATTTTAGGCCGATTCCTTCGAAAATGGAGCACTCTTCGCGACAGCAAAGCCGGGAACTTTTTGTGCTCCCGCGGCCCCTAATATCCAGGCGCGCACCGGAGGAGAGAAAGAACGGATGCCGCGCTCGACGCAGGACTTTCCGCAAAATCCGATTGGGACTGCGTGGAGGTGTGCAAATGCGAAAGCGAATTCTGATGGCCGTCGCGCTTATGTGTGTTTGCGAGCCGGCTCGATGCGTGGCGCGAGTACAGCTGCAGGGACCAGCGCAGGCTGCCGCGACAGACTCGAAAACAATGCAAAGCGTGCTGGAAGAGATCAGGAATTTGCGCCGCGATTTGCAGACGACGGCCACGACGGTGCAGCGAATCCAAATATTGCTGTACCGCATACGAACGCAGATGGAAGTGGTTTTCGACGCCCGCGGGCAGCACGATCGAGCGCAATTCCAGGTACAACAACTCCAACAGGAACAAGACGCCTACATCGAACAGTCCAAACAATGGCAGGATCGCCTGGAGCGAGCGCAGGACGCGGCGGGACAGCAACAAGTGGAACAGCAGATCGCCGACATGAAGAGATGGTATGAGAAGACGCAAGAGTCGGAGGGGGAAATCCGCGCGAAGGAAGCCGAGACCGCGAACACGCTGCGGCTGGAACTGGGAAAATTGGCGGAATTGCAGGACCAACTGGAGCGGCTGGACCGAAAACTGGATGTCATGGTGGCGCGGCAGTAGCGTGGAGTGCTTAGGCGGTTTGCTTGAGAGCGTGCTCGACGAGGGTGAGGCAGCGCTCGGCCTGTTCGCGCAGAAGCTCTTCGTGTTCGCCGCGATCGCGAAGTCCGGCGTGAAGTTCATCGGCGATGGCCAGGGCGGCGAGGACGGCCGCTTTCTGGGTGTCCACGGTGCTGGTGGCGTCGGCGATGGCGCGCATTTTTTCATCGACATAGGCAGCGAGTTTCTGCACGTAGGCGGGTGCGAGTTCGCCTGCGATGGAATAAGTCTGGCCGAAGATCTGGACTTTGGTCGAGGGCATGTGACGCGCCGACGCGGGCGGCAGAAAGGAAAGTTAGCACAAAAATTGCGGGTGGCGAAGGGGGCAGGGGCGCAGACGAGAAGTCGGAAAATGCGGGAGGCAGAGACTGTCGACCGGCAGGGTGCAGTTCCACGCGGCGATTAGACCACCGACAACCGCCGGGCTAAGCCCGGCGCTAGAGTCGAAAAAAAAGTGGGTCCGGTCTGTCTGAATGGCGGGTTCCAAGGAGAGCCCGCTCTCGACCCTACGGCAAGTAGGCGTTGGTGGAGGATTGAGAGAAGTCGAAGCGGATGATGGTGGAGGGGGTGGAAGAGTTGGGCGGAGCGGGAGTGAAGCGCCACTGGCGGGCGGCTTTGAGGGCGGCGTTGGCGAAAAATTGGCTGGAGGCTGGTCCCTCGAGGGCGGCGGTGGAGACGGTGCCGTCGGGGTTGATTTGCACGCGGACGTTGACGCGAACGTTGCCGCGAATGGTGGAGCGAGCTTTGGCGGAAACTTCGGGGATGACCTGATTGACGATGGCGAGGTTGGCAGAAGACGGAGATTTTGCGGCTGAAGAATCGGCTGAGGCGGATTTTTTTGTCGGGGCTGCGGTTACAGGAGCGGCATCGGAAGCAGCCGAATTTTTGTTGGAGGCTGCAGGAGTTTTGGCCGCGGATGAATTTGATTTGGATAAAGGCGCGGTGTCGGACGGCGAGGCGGACAAAGATGAGTTCTTATCAGGCGCAGGAGAGGACGAACTCGGCGAATTGGAAGAATTTGCGTTTGGCGAAGCGGAGCTGGAAACTGCCGGGTTGGAAGCCGAGGAGTTATCGGGAGCGGCAGTAGCCGGCGCCGAGGTTGAATTGGAGGCCGAAGTGGAGGAAGGCTCGGACTGGCGAAGGTAGCGCGGCACCAGGAAAGCGACGGTAAGAACGAGAACGGCGACGACACTGGCAAGAAATAGTTTGTTGGAGCGCGGCGCGGGATTGGGCGAGATGACGCGACGCGGAATGCCGATGGTGGCGTTGACTTGCGGAAGAGACGTGACGGGAATACGCGAACCCTTGGCGGGAGCGGCCGCGTTGGGCGAAACGGGAGAAAGCGGAACAGAGAGCGGGTCGATTTGGGGAAGCGGATCGATTTGAGTACGCGTCGCGCGCTGTGAAGTTTGCGCGGGGGAACCTGCGGCCGCGGCTGCTGCGCGGGATTGTTCGGCGGCGATGCGAGTTTCGCTAGCGTTGGGCTGAGTTGCGGTGACTTGCGCGGCGCGTGCGGCTGCGGAGACGTTTGCAGAATGGGGCGACTCGATTTCCTGAATGATGGAGGCGGTATCGGCTGCGTCGGTTCCGCCGTAAGCGTACGCGGCGTCCTCGTTGGTTTCGGTGATGCTGCCGGGATCGCCGTGCGCGTCTGCATGCTGCTCAGAGAAATTTTCTGAGTGCACAGAGTCGTCGCCAGGACCTGCAGCGATGGCGGCGATGGAAGCGGGAGGAGCGAGTTTGCGTTTGGAAACGAACGAAGGATCGAGGAATGAGCGTACGTTGTCGAGCGTGGCGCGCAGAGTGGGATCGTCGACGAGCGCGGCGCGGACAACTTCGGGAAATGGCGCTGGAAGGTCAGGGAGCATGAAGTGGTTGGCTTCGTCGCGCACGGGCAAAGTTTTGGTGAGCGTTTCGCAGAGCGTGATGCCAAGGGACCAGACGTCGGACGCGGGAAATAGAATGGCTTCGGGCGCGGCGTAAGGAGCAGCGAGAGGCCAGGCGGATGCGGTTTCGCCGGCGGGGCAGATGCGGTCGGGAGAAAGTTTCAGAATGTCGCCAATGGCGTGAATGTTGGAAGGTTTCAAGCCGGCGTGTACCAGGCCGGTTTCGTGGAGAAAATCGAGAGCGGCGAGAACGGTACCGAGCATACCGCGGGTTTCGTCGGGCGTGAGCGCGCGCTGCGGAAGGAGTTGGCCGAGATCTTCGTCCGCAAATTCGGTAACGACGTAGAGACACGGCGAGCCGCCAATAATGCAACGTCCGGAATGAAGAATTTTCAGGATGCCGGGATGCGCCAGTACGGCGACGGAGCGCCAGCGAGCGAGACGATTGTCGGAAGTGGCGGGATCTTCGGGGATGAGTTTGATGGCGGCGTCGGGAGCGGGGTCGCTCGGACGAGCGGGAGTGACGGAAGTCAGGAAGACGGCGGAATTGGGCGAGACGCCGAGAAGCTTGCGGAGGGGGAAGCGGCCGTCCGCGAGCTGGCCGAGAAGATGTTGCGCTGTGTCTGGCATAGAGCACCGCCGGTCCGCGCGCGAAGTAGCGTGCGGAGGAATCATGAAACAGGGAACCGCTGCGCGCGCAAGCGTGAAGCTTGAACGCCAAGGCCGGGGAGGCTTGAGTCGATTGTGAATGGGATGAGCGGGAAAGAAAAGAGGGGAATGCAGTAGAGAGGTGGCGGATAGGGTGCGGAGCGCGGTGCGTGAGGAAAAGCGACCCGCCTTCCCGATACATCCGGGCAGAAGAAGGCAGTTGGTCGGGCGACGGAAAAAGCAGATCCCTCGCCGCGCCTGTCTGCGGCAGGCGGGCGCGAGATGCCAAAAATCCAGAATTCTTGTGTTACGAGCCCATAAGGAAGAGGGGCTTGTTGGCAAAGTTGTCGTAGCGGGGGCGAAGGCGTTCGGTGTCGTACTGGTCAGCAACGTTGACTACTTTTTTTACGCCCGCAATGTCGGCGATGCGGATGTTGCCATAGCGGCCGTCTTTGAGGACGACTAGTTTGCCGAAATTCTTGCTGAGGACGAGATCGAGCGCCAGATTGCCGTACGCCATCGGCGCGATGGAATCGACAGCGTCGGGATCGCCGGAGCGCACGAGGTAGCCGAGCTTCTGGTTGATGACTTCGATTTTTTTGCCGTTGTTGAATTTGGCTGAGCGCTCCTTGATTTCGTTGGCGACCAGATCGCCGATGCCGCCGAGTTTCTTGTGGCCGTAAGCGTCGGCTGCTTCGCCTTCGAAGACCATTTCACCGCCTTCGAACATGGCGCCTTCGGAAACCATGGCGACAGCGTAGCGACTGGGGTTTTTGGCGCGATCGGAAACGAGACGCTCGGTGAGGTTATCAATGTTGAATTTGTATTCGGGGATGACGCAGCGATCGGCGGCGCCGGCCAGCGTGGGAAGCATGGCGGTGTAACCGGCGTAGCGGCCGAAAACTTCGAGAATTAAGAAACGTTCGTGAGAGCCGGCAGAAGTGCGGATCTGGTTGGTGAATTCGATGGTGCGTGAGACGCAGGTGCTGAAGCCGATGCAGTAGTCAGTGCCGGGGACGTCGTTGTCCATGGTTTTGGGAATGGCGACGACGTTGACCCCTTCTTTGTCGAGACGAACGCCGTAGCTGAGCGTGTCGTCACCGCCGATGGGAATCATGTACTCAATGCCGAGCCACTCGAGATTTTTCAGGACTTCAGGAGTGAGATCGTTTTTTTCGGCGTTGTATTGGGACTTGAGATGATCGGGAATGCTGGACTTGCTGGTTTTGGCGGGGTTGGTGCGCGAGGAGTGGAGAAAAGTGCCTCCAGTGCGGCCAGCGCGATTGACGACATCCTGGTCAAGCGAAATGAAATTGTTTGAGTTGTCGTAGACTTTGTCGCGGACAATGTCGATCAGTCCGCCCCAACCGTGGCGAATGCCAATGACCTTGTAGCCTTCGCGAATCGCTCGCATGGTGACGCCGCGAATGGCGGGATTGAGACCGGGAACGTCTCCTCCTCCGGTGAGGATGCCGATGGTGCCTTTGTTTTTGCTGACGTTTGCCATGTGTGAGCCTTTATGGGTGGATTCGAACTGACAATTTTACACGGAGATGGAACGAAACCGGAGAGAAAGTGCGGGACGTCCAACCGGCGAGCAGGATTTATAGGAATTTAATGAAGCGATCGGCGGACTGTGGTCACTATCTCAACGAGTGCAGGAGGGTTTGGTGAGGCTGAAAATCAGAGCGCTTGGCGCTGTGCTGGGAGTGGTATTGCTTGCGGGCTTGGCAAGCGCTACTTACGGATGGAACGACCGCGGGCACATGACCGTGGCGTATATCGCGTACAAGCAGTTGACTCCCACAACGCGCACGCGCGTCGATGCACTGCTGGCCCTGAATCCGAAATTTGCGGATTGGGGAGCGACGGTTGATAAAGAGTGGCCAAACGCTTCGGCCGACGACCGCAAAATGCTGCTATTCATGATTGCGGCGACCTGGGCGGACAAGATTAAGGGAGATTCGAACTACACAAAGGATGGCGCGCAAAACGGGAACCGGCCCGATGGAAGTCCTGATCCGGGCAAAAACACCGGTTACGACGACATGCTGATGCACAAGTATTGGCACTTCATTGACACGCCATTTTCGACGGACGGAACCGCGCTGCCGGCGATCCCGACGCCGAACGCGCAGGAGCGAATCGCCCTGTTCCGGCAAGTGCTGGCGTCAACCAGTGGTGATCCGCTGAAATCCTACGACCTGGTGTGGCTGCTCCATCTGGTTGGAGACATTCACCAGCCGCTGCATGCTTCAACGCGCGTGAGCGCTACCGATCCGGACGGGGATGCCGGCGGCAACACCGTGAAGCTGGATTGCACAAGATGCGAGCTGCATGCGTTTTGGGACGACTTGTTGGGAACGTCGAGCAATCTGAGAACTACAGTGAAAGCCGCGCGGAAATTGCCGAAAGCCCCAGCCGCACTCGCCAGCAAAACAGATGAGAAAGATTGGATCGCGGAAAGTTTTCAGGAAACTCAATCAACGGTATATGCGCCGCCGGTGGGCGCGGGGAATGGACCGTTCACTTTGACGACGGCATACAAGAAAAAAGCGGGTACATTGGCGAAACAACGCGTGGAACTGGCGGGAGCACGTTTGGCGAATCTTTTGAATAACGAGTTGAAGTAAGGCCGATACGCAAACGCCTTGGCAAGCCGGTACACAAAGAATTCCTGAAATTAGATGGGACGGCGGATGCCTAGTTTGCGGATGCGCGCTTGCAGAGTGGTGCGTTTCATGCCGAGCATGTTTGCGGCACCGCGCGGACCGGCGATGCGCCACTGCGTTTGTCGAAGCGCGCGGAGAATGTGTTGGCGCTCGGCTTCTTCAAGAGTGGCGACCGGAGTTCCAGGATTTGCGATCGCTCGAATGTCGTCGTTGGCTGAAGTTACCGCGGAGTTGCGCAGCTCCGCGAGCGGAACCCGAAGTTCCTTGCCCGGAGAAAGAATTACTGCGCGCTCCAGCAAATTCTCGAGTTCGCGAATATTTCCGGGCCACGAATACGAGACGAGCGCGTCCATGGCATCGGCGGGAACGAAGTGCACGGTTTTATTGAGGCGGCGGCTGAATTTCTGAACGAAGTAGCGAACGAGCAAGGGAATATCTTCACGGCGATCGCGCAGCGGCGGAATCTGAATCGGGAAAACATTTAAGCGGTAATAGAGATCGCTGCGGAAAGCGCGTTCGGCCACCAGTCGACTTAGATCCGCGTTGGTGGCGGCGACCACACGGGCGTCGACGCGAATGGTACGCGTGGCGCCGAGACGTTCAAATTCCTGTTCTTGCAAAACGCGAAGCAGCTTCGGTTGAAGTTCGAGCGGGATGTCACCTACTTCGTCGAGAAAGATGGTGCCGCGGTCGGCTAGTTCAAAGCGGCCGACCTTTTGCGCGATGGCGCCGGTAAATGCGCCGCGCTCGTGGCCGAAGAGTTCACTTTCGAGCAGGCCGGAAGGTATTGCGGCACAATTGATTTTGACGAAAGTGCGCTCACGGCGCGGGCTGAGATTATGAATGGCGCGCGCGATCAGTTCTTTTCCGGTGCCGGTTTCGCCGAGGACCAATACGGTGGTATTGCCAGGAGCGGCGAGTTCCACCTGAGCGAGCGCGCGCTTGATGACCGCGCTTTCCCCGACGATTTCTTCAAAATTGAATTCGCTGCGAATTTCTTCCTCGAGATAGAGCTTTTCGACTGCGAGCTTATCCTTCAGGGAATCAATTTCTTTGAAAGCGAGCGCGTTTTCGACGGCGATAGCGATTTGCGCGGCAACACGGTTCAGAAGTTCGGCGTCGGCGTCAGTGAACGCGTCGACGCGGCGGCTGGCGAGATTGAGGGTGCCGAACGCGCGGCCCTTGGTAACCAGCGGAACGCAGCAAACGGAAGTAAGACCTTTGCCGCGCAGGATGCGCACGATTTCCGCCGGAAACTGATCGAGTTCCACGCCGTGAAAAACCGCAGGCTGGGCGGACAGCATGCAGCGGCCGGCCGGAGACTGATCGAGAGGCACGGTGATTTCCTTGCCGGCGGCGAGCGCATCGGAGCCATCAAAATCGAGCGCGTGAATTTTGAGCAGATTGGTGTTGGTGTCAAGAAGGGCCAGGCTGGTGTAGTCGTGGTGCATGACGCGAGTGAGCGCAGAAACGATGCCACGGAAAAGATCGACCAGTTCCCGGCTGGTGACCAAGACGTTGTTGATGTCGAGTAGGACCTGCAGACGATCGCGCTGCTCGGCAAGTTCGAGCTGATAGGCCTGAGCGGATTCGAAATTAAGCGCATTGTCCACGGCGACGGCGACTTGCGCGGCAACGCGTTGCATGAATTTGATGTCCGAATCGGAAATCGCCTTGGGCAACAGGCGGCCGAAGCCGATGGCGCCGAGGCGGCGTTGCGCGGTGGTGAGCGGAAGAGTGGCGAAAGAACGAACGCCGGATTCGCGCAAGCGCGGCAAAAATTCCGGAAAGCGCGATTCCGTCAAAATATCATCGGAAATAAATGGCTGCTGCGTTTGCCAAACCCAGCCAGAAGGATTGCCGTCCACTGGCGTTTCCGTGCCGACGGGCTTGTGGTGTTCTTCGCGGGTTTCAAGCACATGAAGGCGCATGACGTTTTTGGATGAATCATGCAGCACCAGCGCCAGGAAATCGGATTCCACTACAGGTTGAAGGCGATCGGCAAGTTCGTGAAAAAGGGTCTTCAGGTCGCGGTGCTGCGCAATGATTTTGCTGACGTCGAGCAGGGCTTCCAATTGACGCCGGGAGTGATCAGGCACCGGGAGCGAGAGCAGCTCCGGCGGAGAAATCGTAGGGTCCGCCATGAAGGCAGAATAGCACCGCGCGGAAAGTGGCTCAATATAAGGCGATCAAAGGCCCGTTTTTCCGCCTATTTCGCGGGCCGAGGCGAGGACTTCCCTGCAAATGGCATCGATATCGTCGTCCGTTGTGCGGTGATTGACAATGCAGGCACGAAGACTGAACGCCGATCGCAGTGCGGCGTTCGAAAGGTAAATCTTGCCTCGTTGCAGGACCCGGCGAAGAATTTCAGAGTTCAAGCGATTCAGTTCTTCCGGGGAATTAATTCCGTCACCGACATAGCGAAAACAAACGGCGCTTAGCGAGACCGGCGCCAGCAATTCGAGTGCCGGCGATTTTTCGATCGTTGCCGCAAGCCGTTGCGCGTGCGCGAGATCTTTGACAATGGATTGCCGGAACGCCGCGAAGCCGTGATAGCGGAAAGACAGCCAGAGTTTCAAAGCCCGGAACCTGCGCGACAGTTCTACCGTTTCATCGAAGAAGGTGAAGCTCTCGATGGGATCGGTGCTCAGCGCACGAACGTATTCGCCGCTGTAGGAAAAAGCGCTGCGCGCGGCGGCGGAATCTTTGTACAAGAGACAGCCGCAATCAATGGGCTGGTAAAGCCACTTGTGAGGATCGAGCGAAATGGAATCGGCAGTGTTCAAGCCTGGGAAGCTTTCTGGTTTTGCGATGGCCGCGAGCGCGCCGTACGATCCGTCCACGTGCAGCCATGCGTGAAATTTCCGCGCGACGTCAGCGATTTCCGGCAGCGGATCAATAGCGCCAGTGCTGACAGTGCCTGCCGTCGAAACCACTGCGATGGGAATGATTCCTTGCGCAGTGTCACTCTGGATTTGGCGCTCGAGTTCCGCCGGAATCATGCGGAACGAATCGTCCACGGGAATGAGACGCAAATTGTCGCGGCCGATGCCCAACAAGGCCAGCGCCTTGGGGATCGACATGTGAACTTGACTGGAGGCGTAAACCGCGAGCCTGGGAGCAGATTGAATTCCGCTCTTGTTGGCGGGCGCTTTCGCCTCCCTCGCCATAGCGAGGCCCATCAAGTTTGCAGCGGAGCCACCGCCGCAGAAAACTCCACGAAATTCGGCGCACAAGAGCGATTGCGCCAGCCAACCCACCACTGTCTGCTCGATGGCTGCGCCCGCTGGAGAGGACCGCCAAGCAGTTACATTTTGATTCAACACGCTGCAAAGCAAATCCGCAGCGGCGGCGACAGGTTCGCCCGAGCCAAGAACGTAGCCGAAAAACCGTCCGTTCTGTGCGCGTGAGTTGTGTACGACTTCGCCGAGTTGTTGTATGGCTTGCTCATGCAGGCCAACTTCCGGCAGCGGAATCTTGAAACGACGATTGGCTTCTTCGCCGGAAACCTGAGGCGAAATTACCCGAGAATCGAGGGACTTCAGAAAGTCTGTGGCGATGGCGACAATCTGTTCGGACACTATCTGAAACTGTTCGGGAGAAAGATCGAGCGAATTCACGAAGGGATTTTACACCACCCGTTCCCGGGAAAAATGCCGTCAGGCGCGAATGGGTCAGAATAAGGTCACTAAAGTAAGGCACTTCTGACTATCCTTGGACGATTGTTATGGCGCTGACCGGAAAGAGTGAACCATGAAGTTTTGCACAGCAGTTCTGGCGCTGTGCTGCAGCGCTCTGCTTCTCGGTTGTGGGCAAAAGCAGCCATCGGAGTCATCTAGCGAGCGGCCGCACGAAACGAAAGATGCCGGGGTGCCGGCGACGCACAGTGACGAGCGCTACGACTTGTCGAAAGATGAGGAACGCGGCGGACACACGCTGCGAAAGCACGTGGGTCGCACGGACGATCAGTTGCGGCAGCGCTTGCAACAGGAACGGAATATTTCCGCGGCATCCACCTGGACCGACCGCACTGCAGCGGAAGAGACGGTTCAAGCGGCGTTGCACGCCGAACGCGGAAAGATCGAAAAGTGGACACAGCGCGGCGAACGGCGACCGAATCTGGCGTTGCATTTCTACGCTGGACGAGAAATTGGGCGGAGTTTGATTCGCGGCGCGTCGCAGGCAGTACCGTGCACCGAGGCGGTCGTTGTGCTACGCGCCGACGGTGACGGATTTTATGTGCTGACGACGTATCCGGAGGCGCGGGAATGAACGGCAAACAGAAAAAGGATAAAGCGAATCGAGCGCCTGAGTTCCCTGCTCTTCGGGAATTCGTTTCGGGTTATCTGCACCAGGACTTTGCCGACGAGTATGGTTCGGCGGCGGAGGCTGCGAAAGCGTTTTGTCAGGACGCAAGCGAACATGAAATCGCAGCGGTCCGGAAAGAATGGAACGCTTGGCGCGAATCGCTCAAACCACTGCCATTCGAAGAAATTGCCATGGCCCTGCGAAAATTGGGAGGGGCGTGGCGCCCGGAGACGACACAAGATTTGGATTCGGTGGAACTTGCGCTGAAAGCCGGCTGAGGTGTAGCTCGAACCTCAAATTCAGGGCACCGCGAAGCACGTTAGCCGGCGACAACCACAATTTCCGGCGACTCCTTCGAAGCCCGAAACACTGCGGAAGCCTAACAGTTGCGATTCACGTAGCGTATGGTGAGATTTGAAGCCCGGTGATGGAGTTAGACGAGCAACTGCGCTCTTCACAGTCGCACCAGGGCTAGAGATGAGCGACAATCTCCGGGTTGCCACTGGCCACTCCGTGGTTAAATTGTTCCCCCCCAACATCGCGAATGCAAGATGCCGGGTGGTTCCTTGCCTGCAGTCGCCGTAGTTTCTCTCGTGGATACACCAATTCCGCCAGAATTGGTGTATAATGACTGCATGGCTCGCACTAACATCAACATTAACGAAACCCTGATTCGCAAGGCGCGAAAACTCACACGCCTGAAAACAAAGCGCGAAATCGTGGATAGAGCTTTGGAGTTGCTTGTCCGTTCGGAGGATCGCAAAAGTATTCTCCATTACCATGGCAGTGGCATCTGGAAAGGGAACTACAAGTTGGCTCGGAGAAATCGCGTTTGATTCTGGTCGATACCTCTGTTTGGGTCGACTTCTTCAGTCCCTCGCCGAGTCTCGCTGGGAATGAGCTGCGCCGGATGATAGCCGATGCAGAACCCTTTGCGCTTTCAGGCGTCATCGTTTGTGAAATCTTGCAAGGTCTCAGACGCGACGCCGAGCAAATCGAGCGTCATCTTTCGCAGTGGGACATGCTCGAGCCTCTCGGCTACTCCACGTACCGCGAAGCGGCTGCTATTTTCCGCATCGGTCGCGCCAAAGGGTTCTCTTTGACCACCATCGACACGCTTATTGCTGCCATTGCTCTTGATCATCGGGCCGTTCTTTTCACGGTCGATCAAGATTTCTCACGCATTGCCCGTATCACTCACCTACAGCTGCATTCGAACTACTAACGTGCGACCGCAGCTTTCTCAAGAAGCGCAATCGTGCGACGACATTTTGATTCAGCTCGCTTGGTTCGTCCTCGCTCAGTCCGTCAATGTCGATCTTCATGGCTCTCCACGCGTTTGTCGCGTAAAGCGATCATGCCATCTCGTCGAACCAGTCGAAAGCTTCTGATCAAATTGCACCAGCTGTGAGCGAGTCCGAAGACAAAGCCGGTGCCGATCACGGAATCCCTATCCTATTGACCTGCTTAAACTTCGCAGACTTCGTCTTCGCTACACCATTGCGGTCAATCAATCAGCGGGCCCGGACAAATGCTGGGCGACCTGCGGGAGTTCGCCTCGTCTGGTCCAGAAATACACTGCAAAACCGATAGTCACGATTGGCAGGAGAGCACCGAACTCGTCGATAAACCAAGCGGTCTTGCCTGTGTCGCGGGTTAGTGGAGTGAAAAACCCCTGGATGTAAAGGTTGTGACTCGCGTGGAGCAATGCGCCGGTCCAGAGACTTCCGGATTTCAATCGCATCCAAGCGAATACAAATGAGATCGAAATGACCAGGGCAGTGAAACAGCTGAGGCCATACCAGGTGGGAGTGCCGCTGTTATAGTCGCCCCAGATCAACAGAGGATAGTGCCAGCAAGACCACACCGCACCGCTGAGGAGCGCGGTGCCGGTGAAACTAATTTTCTTTGAGAGTTCCGGGACGAGAAAACCCCGCCAGCCAATTTCTTCTCCGAGAGCGCTGGCCAAGCCTCTAACTGCCCCGAAAGTACCGCCGAGCAGTATGTAAAGAGCCGTGGCGCCCACAGGCGACAGAGGCAAGCCCATACGCGGAACCAGTTGCGCCATAAAGTCATGATTCGGGAATCCACCAAGCCTCGTAATCCAAACAGCAACGTAAGCAATGGACGCATAGAGCAGCGGGATCAACCAGCTTTTCGCCGCGTAACCTCTTGCAGGCCACTTCCAGCCGAGTTCGCTGAGGTTTCTGCCATTGAGTTTAAGGGTCGCCATTCCCGCGAGCGCGGGACACCACATGAGGCCTAGCACATAGAGACCGCCGGCCGCGCCGAGCGTGTGCGCCTTCAACACAAGAAAGTAGAAGACCGAACTGAAGCCGAAGACGAGTAACAGATACGTCGCGATTTTTCTCCAGGAGTTTTCTTGCGTTACCATCGTACCTCCGCCGGTTTTTTCTTGTTCGTTTACGATTGAAGCGCGAATCTGTGGTCTACGGCATGACTGGCAGATTCAGATGCGACGGCATTTCGGAATTGGAATAGATGCGCTGAGTGGCGGGTTGGAAGTCACGTGCCTGTGCCTTGTAAATACTAGGGACGAATATTTGCGGGTTGCGGTCAATCACAGGAAACCAGGTAGACTGCACTTGAACCATGATTCGGTGTCCTTGCAGGAAAACGTAATCGTGGTCACGCAATGACACATCCCATTTTTCAGGTTGATTCGGCACCAGCGCGTGAGGCTGTTCGAAGCTATGTAAGTAGCGTCCGCGGCGAACTTCCATCGCCACCGGAAGCTCATATCCATTCAGAGACTGCGCATATTGACCGGCCTTCGGTCCCTCTTCCGGATTCCAATCCGACTTTACGGCATTCTCAGGATAAACATCGATCAACTTAACGATGAAATCGGCGTCGGTTCCAGAGGTGGATGCAAACAGTTCGGCCGAGAGCGAACCGGTCACGATCAGATCACGATCGAGTGGCGAACTTACGTACGTTAGTACATCGGGACGATGTTCCGCGAAGCGCTGATCAGCGACTTCCCAGGTTCTCCAGTCGCCACCGGGGTACGTCGGCGAAATTGGCCGCTGCCGGTAGGGGACAGGATTGGCAGGATCGGAAACGTACTCGCGGTACGCTGCATTCGAATCAGCCTTGTCCGGCGCCGAAAACGACAGCGTGCCGTCGTGGTGGAAATACAACTTCGTGAGCTTGGCCTCCTTAGGTGGCCAAGCTGAATAGGTGCGCCAATTATTGGAACCGCTCTGAAACGTACTTGCTTGCCAAGCCGGTTTGTCTCCAGAGCCGTGGAGGTAGTAACGAAAGAAAGGAGCCTCAATATTTTCGCGAAACTCGCGCGAAGTTTCGTGCCCTCCGAATGGAATGATCCCGATAGAGTCGCCTTTGGGAGTTTGCCATTGGCCGTGGAACCACGGACCAGCGACGATAAAGTTCGTGTGGTCGGGATCCTGCTCGCCAGCATGGCGGAAAATCTGCCACGGGCCCCAAGGATCCTCCTGATCCCAGAAACCGGCTACGTTAAGGTTGGGAACCGCGGATGAGTGCAGTTGACGAACCCACGCTTCGCTCTTCCAGTACACGTCGTAGTCCGGATGCTCGACGATGTCGTTCCATGCAGGAATTTTGCCCTGAAGATATTTCTCGTTAATACCAGACAAGGGACCCAAAGCCAGGTACCAGTCGAACGTGTCGTATTTCTCGAACTCGAAATGTGTGTTCTTGTTTTTGTCAGACTGTTCCATCACCGCGTACTCGAACGCATAACTCTCACGCAGTGCGCCGTAACGATGGAAATCATCATTCATCCATTGGTCGACCGGCGAAGCTTGTTCGCTGATGGCTTTCAACGCGGGATGAGGATGCAGAAGCGCGAGGGCGGTGGTCAACCCATCGTAGGAGACGCCGTACATTCCCACCTTGCCGTTGTTGTTGGGAACATTTTTGACCAGCCACTCAATCGAATCGTACGCGTCCGTAGTTTCGTTGGTGGCTTTGGGATCGTTCAGGTCCACTTGGGACGAGAGTTTAAAATAGCCTTCCGACTTAAATCGTCCGCGCAAATTCTGGATCACGAAGATGTAGCCGTCCTGGGCGAGCTCCTTCCATGAAGAAGGCATCTGCTCGGGCGCCTTCTCCGGGATTCCATAGGGTGTGCGCCGGAAGAGGATGGGCAACGGTTTCGCCGCGTTCGTCGGAGCCAGTACTACAGTTTGCAGGCGCACGCCGTCGCGGACGGGAATCATAACCTCCTGGTAACTGAAAATCGGTTGCGTTGCCGGCTGCTGCTGGCTTGCGGCGGGGACGGCGCAGAGTAAAGCCACAAAAGCCATTCTGGAAACGCGCATTGGGTTTGTCCTCCCCGATGTCTAAGGCCACCCGGGTTGCCGTAAATCAGCACACGGATAGCTATTCTCGTTTTGTCGCTGCGAGCAGCGGAATACTATCGAACTTGATCGCTTGCGTGCAACAAATATTGAAACTTCTTGACACGATGCAACAATCGTTGTATTTGCCTAGACTCAGTTTAGGGGCGCCGGGTATTACCCGGCGCCCGCGCTGCGCGGGGCATTGTGAATCATTCCAACCGGACTTTGGCTCAAGATTCCGATCGCGAAGGTACTTCCGATCGGCAGACCGCACTGGACAAGCGCTTCGCCAGCGCCCAATCAAGGTTGAATCCCAGCCGCCGGAAGCTGTTGCGAATGATATTGGAGAAACCTGAGGACACTTACTACCTTTCCTCGCGCGAACTGGCCAAGCGTTATGACGTCGACGCCGCGACGATTGTGCGCACCATACAGGTGTTGGGTTACCGGAAGTTTTCGGAATTTCTTGCCGACCTGCGTTCCCACTTTGTCACGCGCATCACTCCCTATAGCGTCTTGAAGGCGGCTTCGGAGGAAAAGCGCACCGTCGCCGATCGCCTCCGCCACAATATCGAGCTGGACCTGCGCAATCTGCAGTCCCTGCAAGCCACCGTGGATTCAGAACGCATCAGCGTTCTGTCACGGCGAGTAAAAAAGGCTCGCCGTATTCTTGTTGTCGGGATCGATTTGGCTGCGTCCCTGTCGTGGTACCTCGCATACGGCCTGATGACCCTAGGATTTGCGGCCGAAGCTCCCGTGGGAAGTACCGGCAACTTGCAACGGCGGGTGCGGACACTGACAGGACGGGACCTGCTTATCGCCATTAGTTTTGGCAAATGCCTGCGCGACACGGTCGAAGCTGCGCAGCGGGCTAAAAAACAGGGTGTTCTTACCTTCGCAATTACCGACACTGAAACTTCGCCGCTTGCGCAGATTTGCGACGAAGCTTGCTTTGCCTCCATAGCCAGTCCCTCGTTCGTGGGTTCTTATGTCGCGCCATTTTCTTTGCTGGGCGCGATATTGACGGCCTGCGCGCATACGCAGACTGCGCGCGCACTGGAACTGCTGCGGCGCAGTGAAGAAGAGGACCGAGAGGATCATCGCTGGTACAACGCCGAAAGAGATTCAACCAAGATGAGTAAGTGAGATCGAAGTGAATTCGCTCGAACGCGTCTTCAGGGGGAAACATGAACAGGAACATGCGCTTCTATCTTGCGTTCATTACCCGCCGGCATGTGTCGATGCTAGGAGTAATTGCGTTGCTGACACTCATTCAGTCAGCTGGCGCCCAAACTGCCGGAACCGGAGCGCTATCCGGGTCGGTATTGGACGCCCGGGGCGGAACAGTGGCCGGGGCCAAGGTCGTCGTCACCAGTCAGGCCACCGGTGAGGCCCGATCCGTGATGACGGACGACCGTGGCGGGTTCTTGGTTTCGACGCTCCAGCCTCAGTTGTATCGCGTCGAGATATCGAAAGACGGCTTCAAGACGCTAAGCATCCCCGACGTCAGAGTATCTATCGCTGAAACAACGGCTCTCACACTGCGCCTGGAAGTCGGCCAGATTTCGGAACGCGTAATGGTCGAGGCTTACGAACAGCAGTTGCAGACCGAATCAAGCACGCTGGGCCGTGTAACGACTGGTGAGCAAGTCCGAACACTCCCACTTGCGATGCGCAACTACACGCAAATCATCTCCCTTAATCCGGGAGTCGCGTCCGATGTGACAGATGCCGGTGCGTTGGGGCGTGGCGCTATGGGAAATGGCGGCGCTCCTATCGTTGCCAACGGCGGTTCATGGAACGACAACAACGTGCAAATGAATGGGGCGGCTATCAACGACTTGCAAAGCAGCGGCACGTTTAGTGGCGGTGTGGCAATTCCGAATCCCGACACCATCCAGGAATTTAAAGTGCAAACCGGTCAGTATGACGCTTCGTACGGTCGCAACGCTGGCGCGAACGTTGAGTTGGTCACGAAAGGTGGCGGCAATGCCTTTCATGGAGCACTCTGGGAATTTTTTCGCAACGACGACTTGAACGCGAACACGTTTTTCCGCAACAAGACTGGGCAACCCACGCCAGTCCTGAAGCAGAATCAATTCGGTTTCGATCTTGGCGGTCCCGTGCGTAAAGAGAAATTGTTTTTCTTCACGTCTTACCAAGGCACTCGCCAGCGCAACGGTATTGACATCAATTGCTCTAGTTCCACAAACACTCCGGCCTTTACTGATGATCGTTCTGCTGCTGCGCTCGGGGCTCTTTTCGCCGGTCAGCGCGGCGTATTTCAAGACGCCTTCGGTGGTGTCGGCCCTGCAATCGCCGCGGACGGCTCAAATATCAGCCCGGTCGCTCTTGCTCTTCTACAACTCAAGGCTGCCAACGGCCAATACCTCATTCCGACGCCACAGTCGGTCGATGCCTCGCTTCCTTTCGACAGTCAAGGCTTCTCCGCATTCAGTACCCCTTGCCCTTACACCGAAGATCAGTTCATGACCAACGGAGATTGGCAGATCAACGAAAAAAGCAAACTAGCTGCCCGCTTCTTCTTCGCAAATAGCGACGCCGTCTATTCGCTTCCGCAAGCTAACTTCGGCGGTGGTACGGCGCCAAACTTTCCGGTTGGTGTCACGAACAACTTTCGCAATTTCACTCTCACGCATAGCTATGTGTTCAGCCCCACGACTGGTGAACCAAGCGACGCTGGGCTTTCATCGCACCTTCGCCATCTTCGAGCAGTCAAAGGTGTTCAGCTACTCCGAAATTGGCGCGACGGTTCCCGAATTCGACGACACGATTCCCGAAATTGCGATCGATTTCCCCGCGGCTACCGGGCTTACCCTTGGCGGAAACGGCCAGACCATCCAGATTGCGCAGAATAACTACAATTTCCAGGACTCACTCTCGTGGACCCACGGTCGCCATTCCTTCCGATTCGGTGGTGGCATTGCGCGCGAGCAGCTCAACAACGTGGGCTTCCACTACGTGGGCGGGGAAATTTACTTGAGCTGGGCCGATTTTATGCTCGGGTTGTGAGGCCCGGATAACGGCACAGGCGTAATCAGCAACGTTTTCGGTTCCATCGATCTGCCGGGAGTTTTTGACCGCGCATACCGGGTCTGGGAAGGCAACCTTATGTGCAGGACGACTTCAAGGTTACGTCGCGGCTTCTCGGTTAACCTTGGGCTGCGATACGACCGGATCGGCGATCTTGCCGATAGCAAGGGACGAAATTCGTCGTTCGACGCATCTCTCGCTGAGAGGGACCCTCCGGTAGGAGGTACTCTCGCCGGAACTACTGTTCCATCGAATTATTCTGGCGGCGCTATACCCGCATGGCGTAACAAAGTTGGACACCGATTTCGGCATGAATGGCGACGGCCAGAACACTTGGAACCCTCGCCTAGGGTTTGCGTGGCGGATCCCTCATAGCAACCGATTTGTTTTGCGAGGCGGCTACGGAGTCTACCACTCGCGGTATACCGGCCAGCCATTTCATCCAACTGCTTACTGCTCCGCCCTTTGCACAAATCCGCCAGCTGGTCGGTCCGGGAAATGCGGCCGCGAGCAACCAGGTCCCTTTTGATCTGAATGTTCCTACGTTTCCCGCTTTCGTTCCCTATTCCCCTGACGACCAGACAATACTATTACCGTCTTCGACCCACACTTCCGTCCTCCGATTACGCAGCAATATAGTCTCGGTCTGCAAACCGAACTCGCCCGTGGCCTGGTTCTGGAAGTTGGCTATTCCGGAGCGCGCGGTCTTCATCTCATTCGTCAGCGCTCGATCAATCAGGCGGAGGTTGCCAGCTCCTCCGATCCAATCCGCGGTGAGACCACCAATACTGTGCTTAATATTCCGCTGCGGGTTCCATTCCAAGGCTGGAATTCGGCAAACATGCAGCAGATCGAATCGGGCGGGGCTTCTTGGTACAACGCCCTCCTCATCAGTCTCTCGAAGCAGCTCAGTCGCGGCCTCCAATTTCAGGCTTCTTATACATTTGCCAGAGGAACTCGCCACGGACTCGACTACTAGCACCGGTCCGAACGGTGGTGTCTGCGATCGGCGACCAGAACGATCCCTCCCAGCGCTACGGCCCAGACCAATTCATCCGTGAACACCGCTTCATCATTAATTTCACCTATGATTTTCCCACGCCATTTAAGGACAATGCTCTCGCACGGCAGGCACTCGGCGGTTGGTCGGTGGCTGGCGTAACGACAGTCCAGTCGGGACGACATCTCACGGTCAGTTTTACAAACGGAACCAATGTGTTCGGAATCACCAACGATCGAGCCAGCCTTTCGGGGACTTGCCAGCCCGGGCACTACGTTGCTTCCGGCGGTGTCAGCTCGCACCTTTCGGACTATATCAACACGTCTTGTTTCACCACTCCCGCGGTATTTAGTGCAGATGATCCCACTGCGCTCGGTTTCGGGAACTCCAGCGTAGGCATCATTACTGGTCCGGGCCAGAACAACTGGGACATGGCACTGCTCAAAAAGTTCAGGTTCTCTTCGAACAAGGAGGTCTTTGGCCTCGAATTCCGCACCGAATTCTTCAATGCTTTCAACCATGCCCAGTTCAACGATCCGGACATCGCATTTGGGGGTCCGACTTTCGGGCAAATCTCTTCGACCATGGTGAATCCCCGTGTGTTGCAATTTGCTTTGAAGCTTTCGTTTTAGAGTGATTGGTTAGACCGCACTTCCGTAACACGTTGGAGGAGGATAGCAGATGAGCAGAAACGGATCAATCCGAAGATTAGTGAATCAGTCTTTTGTTCGATTTTTGCGGACTGCGATGATCAGTGCGTTGTATCCTCGCGCTGTGCGTCGTCGGCCGTACATAAGCGCCCAAAAAGCCCACCAGTCCACCGAACGCCCACTCAAATAGCAGTGGCCTCCACCATTCTGACGACAGCGCATGAACTGACCGCGCCGACCTGGAGGCCTTCCTTGACGGCATGATGCCGGCGCAACTCGAGCGCGAGGACATCGCTGGTGCGGTAATTGCCGTGGTCAAAGGATGGCAAACTGCTCTTCGCGAAAGGCTACGGGTATTCGGATATGGAAAAGCGTCAGCCGGTCACCCCGACGCGACTCTATTTCGTCCGGGCTCGATCTCCAAACTTTTCACGTGGACCTCGGTCATGCAACTGGTCGAACAAGGCAAACTGGACCTGGACAAGGACGTGAACAGCTACATCGATTTCACAGATTCCGCCGGCTTATGGTAAACCCATCACTTTGCGCGACATCATGACACACACTGCCGGATTTGAAGAGAGCCGCGCAGAGACTTATTCGTGGCCGATGCACAGCACCTGACGCCGCTCGACCAATACTTGAAGCAGCATCTGCCCCAGAGGATTTTCCCGCCTTTTGAGGTTCCCGCTTATTCCAACTATGCGACTGCTCTTGCCGGCTACATCGTGCAGCGGGTTTCGGGCAAACCATTCGAGCAATATGTCGCGGAGAATATTTTTACTCCGCTGGAGATGAAGCGCACGACGTTCGTGCAGCCGCTCCCGCCGAACATCAAAGCCCTCATGTCTCAAGGGCTATCGCAAGGCTTCCGACAAACCCCAGCCTTTTGAGTTTGTCGAAGCGTTTCCGGCGGGCAGCGTCTGCAACCACGGCGCAGGGACATGGCCGAATTTCATGATTGCGCATTTACAGGACGGCAAATTCGGCGACAAGCAGATCCTTCGTCCCGAAACGGCAAAACTCATGCACGCGCGTACATTCGGCTCCGACGACCGCCTCAACGGCATGGCCCTCGGGTTCTACGAGGAGTCACGCAACGGCAACGCATTATCGGCCACGGCGGAGACACGGAGCTCTTTCACAGCGACCTTCACCTGATACTCGCGAAAACGTCGGTTTGTTTGTGTCTTACAACAGCGCTGGCAGAGGAGAAGTCAGCGCGTCGCGGCATTTTGTTCGACAAGTTTCTTGATCGCTATTTTCCCCAGGACCCGTCCAGCCGCGGCAAAATCGAAAATGCAAAAGCTGACTCGGCCGCGATTGCCGGGCTATACAAAACAGCCGAAGGTTCGAGTCGTCATTCCTTAAATTGTTACGCTGTTTGGGGCAGATGAAGGTCATACCAAATGCCGACGGAACCATCAGCATCGATCGCGTTAAAGGGCCCAGCGGTGAGCTTCGCAAATTCGAAGAAGATCGAGCCGTTCCACTATCGCGAAGTCCACGGCCAGGACGAAGTCGCATTCAAAAAGACTCGGACGGACAACTGGCAGTTTCAGGTAGAGATTCCGGTGTTCATTTTCCAGCAGGCGGCGTGCTCGAAAACAAGTACTTCAATTTCGTGATCCTGTATCTTCGGGTTGTCCGTGGTTCCATTGACGGTTCTGCTTTGGCCGGTCGGAGCCCTGATCGCGCAAACATTACGCGACGTCCCTTGGCCTTGGCAGCCGCCAGAGCGCCGCCGAAGGTTGTACGTGCGTATGGTCTGCGTTTTCTTTCTATCCTGTTCATTGGTTGGGCTGCGGTGCTTTCAGCGACCGATGACATCGCCGCCATAAACTCACTGCCGCGCTGGGTCGTAATTTTCGGGATGCGTCGGATGCACTCGTGTGTCTCTCGGAACGATTCCCGTTGTGATAAATGCGTTGCGCAGCTGGCGCACCGCAGGCAAGTGGATCTGGGCCAAAGCTACACGACATGATCCTGGCATTCGCGTGCGTAGGGCTCGTGTGGTTTTGCTCTACTGGAAACTCATGAACTTCAACGTCCATTTCTAGATGACGTGGCGGTCACGGGAATCTATGAAGATCGAATCCATAGTAGTCCGCGAAATTCATATGCAGTTGAAGTCGCCGTTCGAAACCAGCTTTGGAACGGTACAGAATCGCAGGATCCTGTTGGTGGAGATCGTGGCAGACGGCGTCAGCGGTTGGGGCGAGGTCACTGCTGGCGAGACGCCGGGTTACAATGCAGAGACCACTGATACCGCGTGGCACGTCATTTCCGGTTTCATTGGGCCATTTGCTTCAGGGCACATCCCTCGCCAGCGCTCCGAGTTTCCCCGAGCTCTTCGCCAATATTCGCGGCCACGAAATGGCCAAGAGCGGCGTCGAAAATGCTCTTTGGGATGCGGAAGCCAAACTAGCCGGAATTCCCCTCTCGCAGTCTTTTGGAGGCGGGAAACAAGAGATTGATTGCGGTGTTTCGCTCGGCATTCGCGAGAATCCGCAATCTCTGTTGGCCAAGGGTCGAAGAGGAACTCCGCAACGGGATATCAGCGAATAAAATTGAAGATCAAGCCGGGAAAAGACTACGACTTTGTAAAGGCAGTTCGCCGAGCGTTTCCCAAAATCCTTCTTTCCGTAGATGCGAATTCCGCGTACCGGCTCGAAGATGCCGAACACCTCGCAAGCGTTCGACGAATTTGATCTGCTGATGATGGAGCAGCCGCTTGATTGGGACGACATCTATGCCCATGAAAGCTGCAGCCACGGATCAAATCGCCGATTTGTCTCGATGAATGCATCCACAATACCAGACATGCGTTGGCGGCAATCGAACTAAATGCCTGCCGGATTATCAACATAAAGGTTGGCCGCGTCGGCGGCCACACTGAGGCCCGATTGCTGCAAAAGGTCTGCCGAGAGCGCGGCATACCCGTGTGGTGCGGAGGAATGCTTGAGTCCGGAATCGGCCGTGCTCACAACATTGCCGTGTCCACTCTCCCCGGATTCACTCTTCCCGGAGACGTTTCGGCGAGCAGCCGCTATTGGGATGAGGACATCATCGAGCCTGAAGTGGAAGTCAGCGGAAACGGAACAATCAGAGTCCCGACGGCTCCGGGGATCGGCTACAAGTCCGCTCGTGATCGCATAGAAAAGCTCACGGTGAGGTCCGAAACGTTTTCGACAAAGAGTCAGGCTTCCGTTTTGGCCGTCTAATCCAATCCGGCAGGGGACTTCGTGAAATTTCGTTGCGCAGCGTTTGTATCGGGATTGTTGTGACGATCACGCTCGCGTTTGGGTGCTGGTCGATATTCCTGCGGGGCAGCAGCCAGCCGGATCTCAGTCCTTCGACATTCTCATCAAGAACGGGAAGGATTCTGGATGGCACCGGGAATCCCTGGTATTCCGCCGATTTAGGTATTCGCGGCGATCGAATCGTCGCGATCGGCAAACTCTCCAGTGCAACCAGGAAAAAAACAATCGATGCTGCGGGAAAAATCGTGGCGCCTGGCTTTATCGACACGCTAGGCCAGTCCGAAATGGCGCTGCTTGATCGATAGTCGGGCTCTGAGCAAATTGTCGCAGGGAATCACAACGGAAATTACCGGCGAAGGCGGTTCCATCGCTCCGCAAAACGAAAAGACAATTTCTCCGATGAAGCCCGGTGCTGGACCATTACAAGCTCAAAGTGGACTGGACAACGCTTGATGGCTATTTCCGCCGGCTGGAAAAGCAGGGTACTCCTCTAAACATAGGAACGTACGTTGGCGCGGCGCAAGTTCGTGAAGCAGTTATCGGCGATGACGATCGCCCACCTACTCCTGCTGAACTCGACCAAATGAAAGCGCTCGTCGAGCAGGCAATGAAAGACGGCGCTTTCGGAATTTCGACGGCTTTGATCTATCCGCCGGGCCACTACGCAAAGACGGAGGAGCTGATCGAACTTGCAAAGGTTTCAGCGCGCTACGGTGGGACTTTACGCCACGCATATGCGGAGCGAAGGTGCTTCGGAAATGGCGGCTGTCGACGAGGCGATTCGAATCGGCCGGGAAGCCGGACTGCCGGTTGAAATCTTCCACCTTAAAGTTAGCGGTAAGCCCCGATGGGGCGCGATGGTGAAGATCGTCGAGAAGATCCAGGCTGCCAGGGATTCCGGGCTTGGATATCCGCGCCAATCAGTATCCATATGTGGCAGGTGGGACGGCGCTTAGCTCCTCGCTTCCGCCTTGGGTTGCCGACGGCGGTGTTACAAAGCTTCTTGAGCGCCTTCAGGACCCCAACGTCCGGGCGCGAATCAAAAATGAAATGGCTACCGATCACGCGGATTGGGAAAACCTTTATTATGATTGCGGGGGAGGGGCTGGAATTCTGATTGCCGGCGTAGTGAATCCGGAACTCAAGAAATACAACGGCAAGACCGTCGCAGAAATGGCAAAAGCAGAGAACAAAGAGGAACTCGACGCCTTTTTGATTTTGTCTGAAGGACAACGCACAAACCGGGGCGCTCTATTTCATGGCTAGCGAGGAGGATCTGACTCAATGGGCTAAAGCAGCCATGGACTCCATTGGACTTGACGCCAGCGAGTCGCCCCTCGAGGGGCCGCTGTATGAGCCGCAAGGTCATCCTCGCGCGTTCGGTTCCATGCCCCGCTTTCTCGGGCCGTTACGTTCGCGACCAGAAGCTCATGCCGTCGACTGAAGCGGTCCGAAAGATCACGTCAATGCCCGCGCAGCGCCAACATCTTGTCGGTCGCGGGCAGATCCAAGTCGGCTATTTTGCAGACATCAGCCATATTCGATCCGGCCAGCAGTCATCGATCGGGCTACATACACGGAGTCAACAAAGCTATCCGAAGGGATTGACACAGTTCTCGTGAATGGGCAGATTGAGTTCGAACACGGTTCCCTCACAGGCGTGAACGCGGGACGCGCACTCCGCGGTCCTGGGTGGACAAACTAGCTTAGGAAGAAAACTTCGATCCCGACGGATGTAGAGCAGCAAGAACCCGCATCCTCAGCTGGAACAATGAGGAACGGTAGGCGACTCGAACCCCAGGCATCCACCGTGTCAATTCCGCGACTCAAGTAGCACGGTCTCGCAAGAAAGAGCAGCAAACTGCACTCGAGCATCGGACTTGATAGGCGTTGGGCTTCCCGCTCTGCGCATGGAGCTGCACCAGCTCGAACGTGCGTTCTGGTGCATGGAAGCCCCGGGGTTACGGCACAAAGTGCGTCACAATTTCTAGCCACCATCGTCGGTAGCCGCCCTGCAGCGTGGTTGCCCCAAAGTGGAAGATTACTCGGCATGATCGAACTAACCCACACGTATTGCCCTGGTCTCAGTCATTTAAAGCCCTGTGTCGCCGTTCGCTGACATACCGGAATGTCGCCGTTCGGCGTCTTCTTTGCAGAGCAAGCGCGAATGGCGAAACCTTGCGGCGCCGTGAGGAGTAACACGAGAACCCCAGGTACTTCTGGGTCCTGGTCGTCGATATCGACGATTGAATTCCACTCCGCTCCGAACGTCGCCAATGGGAACACCTAGGCTACTTCGGTAAAACGGTCTTCGTTTTCGGCCGGCAAGTGAGGGGCGACGCCAGCTACTTAGCCGGAACAAATATGATCAGCAATGTGGCACCTTGTTTTGGCGGGTCAGGCTTCGGAGGTGGCGCTGTGCCCGTACGCACCACCTCTTGTGACACGACAGTTTCAGGTGTTTCGGTGACGGCGGTTGCCGAAATGCTCATTCCTTGTTTAAGGCCCCAAGCGTCGGTTTCCTGGCCGTCGACATTGAATTTCTGGCCCTTGGGAATGTTAAAGGACTGGTTCGTACCATCTTCCAAGGTGAGAATGACGGAGTTCGGTGGATTGACGCGCCAGACTTTACCGGTCACGGTCTTTACCGTGGTGATCATTCTCGGTGTGGTGCTCGTGATCGTGGTCCGCTGCAGCTTCATGCCAGGTTTGAGATCGCGAACCGTCAATTCCTTGCCGGCGACAGTCACGGTTTTGTCGTCTGAAACATTCGGGAAATGTCGAAGCTCCCCGTCGTCGGTCTTGACGACGAGATCGCTGCCGGAAACATACACGACCTCGGCGGTCTCGATCTTGACAGTTTGAGAAGCCATGCCCTCTTCGACCTTCGCTTCTGTTTTTACTTGCGAATTTGCGGAAAACGCCAAGGTGATGCAAAGAATGCCCACCCCGGACAGGCTACTTGCGATGCGTAGCCAACCTTTGCGTGAAATCATGTTCGATTCTCCTCCGATAATGTACGGGCTCACAGTAGCGAACCCTGGTTTGGTGACCCACTGCTACGATTTCGCCGTTTTATTCAGGTCGTCGTCCTTGTAGTACTTCGTACCCTGCAGGGTCAACTGAAGTGCGAGGCCATTCTTGGTGATCTGGTAGGCCCATACTCCCGGGGCAACTTCAGCCGCTCCCGAGTAAGCTCCGCCTTTCTCGCCCGCTTTGGCGGCAGCGTCCGCCTGCCCTGAACCGGACCAGCCGGAGTCCAGAAATTGCGCAAGCGCCTTTTCGTTCTCGAAGACGAACACCACGACATAGTCTTTCACTCCCATGCCCAGACCGGCTCCGGCCGAAGCCATCTTCATGAAGGTTTCTTGCTTGGTCTTGTTGTTGACGGCCAGTCCTGAACCGCGTGCCGTGCTCAACAGCAATACGTTCACCCCCATGTTGTCGAAGACGGCGTATCCCGCCGCTTTCTGGATAGCTGCTTGGGAAGTGGGTTCCAGCTTGTACAAATCCGGCAAGGCCTCGGCCGCCATCTTGCGGGTTTTCTGCCTCTTTTCATCGTTGCCATCTGCGGCCATGCACATAGCGGCGGACAGCGTCGCCAGGGCGAGAATCGAGGTGATCATCTTGGCTCTCATCGGAATACTTCCTTCCCGGAGTTCGGCGGCGAAATGCTGAGGCAATTCAGTCCAGTTGAGACGTCCTGCAAACGACTCGACTTAAACTCTAGGTTTCTGTGTACGCTGATTGCAGATCCAGGACAACTAGGGAAATCCCTAGTAGTTCCGAAGTGGTATTCGGCTCCCGCTGAGTTTGCACTGCTCGCGTCTTCATCGGCATTGATTCAACTTTGCGAACGATTAGAACTCCAAAGGGCCGCCCTTTTATAATGCGTTGATCGGCCGGTAAGCTGCGTTTTGATAGCAGTTCGCGGCGGTTTCTGCTTTGAACCGATTCGTAGTTCTAAACGCCCAGAGCCCTGGGACTCTTTGACGGCAAGGCCAGCAGCTCGGTTCTCCAAGGGAAGTATCGTCAATCAAATGATTAGCGGGTGTTGCATCGACCGTCTGAGCCGGCACGGATTATTGGAAACCGACAATCCTCCACCATTGCCGTGTGCTATCCCCGCCATTGGCTAGACGGATCGGGATTTTTTCCAGTTCAATGGTGGCAATTTTGCATTGCAGACACGGCGCAGATACTCCGTCGCGTGCCTTACGGCCCGGTCCTTCCCCTGTTCGATATCATCCACAATCTCAGAGGGGGCGACCCAGTTTTTCGCATTTACGTTGTAGACAGACGCCTGTACTCCAAGCGCATTCTGTTCTGAGAACAACTTCAGGTGTTCTCCACCTACTTTGACTTCGGCCCAAACACCTTGGTCCAACATCGAAAACCCCCGTGTGAGCAAAATTATCGCACTCTGCTTGGTTGCTGAACAGCAGCGAAACAAGGGGAGCGGAGAGTCAGAACAAGGCTTGCTCATTCCCGCGGGCTGCGTTTTTCGTGAGCTCCTCTTTAGGACTTACCAGAAGATGACCAAGGATTTGAGCCCTCAGGAAAAAGAAATAACGGTGGCTGTCATACCCGCGCTTATTCTTTCAAACACTGACTGTTAGTCACCGGCTATCCCTTTGTTCAACAGAACCTTGACCTCTACACGGCGGTTTTCTGCGCGTCCGGCGGCGGTCTCATTCGAGGCGAGTGGTGCAGCTTCCCCCATAGCTCCCGGCGCCACAATGTGCCGAGCCGGCACATTACAACTCTCAAGCAAGAAGGCCATTACGTTTTGCGCGCGCTCCATACTCAACTGCTGGTTCATTGCCGCGTTGCCGCTGGAATCCGCGAAGCCCTTAACCTGGATGATGTACCCCTTCAGGTTGCCCGCATTTTGGGCTAGTTTCTTTAGGGCCTCTCGATCATCCTCGGAGACCTCGGTGCTGCCGCTGATAAAGTGGACATCCAGTTGGGCCTTAGTGTCATATTCGCTCAACTCCGAGAAGCGCTTGCTGGTTTCCGCGATTTCGGCAGCGTTAGCGTCAATCGTCGCCTTGTTGGCAGCGATGTTTTGCTTGTTTTTTTCAATGTTCCGCTGATTGGAGCCTACTGATTGTTGGGTGGGACTTAGACCGGCCTGGATCATCTCGGCTGTTTCTAAATCGTCTCCATTGTAGGTAATGGATTTGGCGAGGACGTGCGTGGAATCCTGGCTTGTGCCGTCAACCGAAACCTTAAGGCCGGGAATCAGCACGGCCGCAGACATTTGCTTTTTGCGAATGCCGAGACCCTTGGGTTGTTGCACCTTGGTGTCGTCATCGAGAGTAACGGTTATGGTGCTACCGTCGGTAGTCTTTAAGATGATCGCGTCGCCAGTACGACCGGTGATCAACCCCTTAACCTTCGTCTTTTCGCCCTGTGCATAAGCCGAGAGCAGTGCCACAAAGCATATTGCCAGCAGCCCTACTGTGATTCTGATTTGTTTGTAGTGCATGGTGTTCTCTATCCTTCCAGTCGTTAGACCTTTCACATACTCGTCATCTACAGGAGCATCATCTACCAGGTGTTTCCCGCGTCGATCTTGGGATCGATTCCGGAAAAAAGATGGCGGGCGTCAAATGACAGGTCTATCGCAAAACTCCGTTCGCAAAGCTTATGTAGTTAAAGCGCGTTTGCCTGTTCAAATTCGGACAGGACGAGTTATCTGTGCTTGTAGACCCAGGCACGCTCCCACACAACTAGGGATATCCCTAGTGCGCAGTGATCGCCGGAGAATAACAGTCCAACAGTTCGGGCCGAGCGCATTGGCGCGTATCGTCGACCGCACATCCCAAAATTACTGCGGCGTCCAATAACGGCAATTTACACATCGAAATTGCCGGTTCAAATCCGCTGGTTCTCGGTGCTCTGGACATTGCCACGAAATTTAGATGTGGTGGGCCAGCTTGCTGGGACTCAATGTTACAGCGGACACCTGTACCGGGATGCTTTCCCTAATTCCGAAGTTTTGTGGTCAATTCGCAAAAGCAAGCAACTATGCTCCAGACATTTGCAACCACCCTAGATCGGAATATCGGACCGTTTACCCTTTTTGATAGTGGCAATGCGAATATGGGAGTGTTTGCCGCAACCTGTTGCGGAAATTAGCTCAGATCGACTGTGGAGGGATATTTTTGCGAGAAAATCGATAACCTGATTCGGCCGTCGAGATTATTCCAATTAGGGTACGTGGACTTACCTTAGCCGCTGGATTGCTTTCTGGACGTGCGGAAATCTGTCGTTTGGACCACCATTCTTGCTCGTCGCCTCTGTTCAGGTTCTGGGCGCGATCATTCAGCCCCATTGGCCTCGTCCGGGAAGATCAATTCTGTGGCTAGGTGCTTTCGTCTTGACCTTATACGCGGAAGTCTTCATGGTTCCCCAGACTTTTGGAGCCGTTTCGCGCACTGGACTTGTATTTTGTGCAACGAAACGCGGAGGGCGAAACCGTGGCGGAAAGTCAGAGGATTGAACTGAATCTGGAAGAGAAACAGTATGAGAATTTAGTGCGGTCCGGGCAAGGTAAACAGCATCCCTTGCAACGGGTCGGAGACTCCGATCAGCCGCGGATTCATAGCCGTGCCTCCTTGGCAGGTTTGGCACACTTTGTGAGTTCGTGGGTGGCGGCACTGCCCGCTAACCGAGTGGCGGGCGTCATTAACCATTGGGTTTGCAAAACCAATGCTGTCGCGTTTCGAAAATGAAGTTAATACATCAGAATTTAGTTAACTGCCTTGTATTCAGTAGGGCAGATTCTCGGCGCAGAGCAACACGTTCCATTCCTTGGCTGGCCCTCGAACTGCAATCTGTCTAATCGTCCTTGGTTATCAAAGCCACCGACAAACATCAGAACGACGAAAGCAGCGTCTGCAGGCATCCCGAAGGCCGGGGCTGGCACGGCCTTCTCTTCGCCGTATTTGAAGGAGGCTCTATGAAGTGCTCACGATTTACTCTCTTTGGTTTGGGATTGCTTCTCGCAGTTTCCGCTGCTCACGCGCAGGAAGCCGTGAAAGCGAACATCCCGTTCGATTTCGTCGCGGGAAATGAAGTGCTGCCCGCTGGCGAATACGTTGTCACTCCAGAAGGTTCGTCACGCCAGGTCATTCTGATCCGGTCAAGCGACAACAAGGCGGCGAAGTTTGCCACGGCATTTGGTTGTTCATCGTCCCGGCCCTCGGACAAAACGAAACTGGTCTTC
This sequence comes from uncultured Acidobacteriota bacterium, assembly GCA_963781385.1. Lineage (GTDB taxonomy): Bacteria > Acidobacteriota > Terriglobia > Acidiferrales > UBA7541 > Acidiferrum. Next base: position 200,297 of record CAWAFN010000004.1, read on the forward strand.
CATACCATGGGTGGCCGTTACTACTTGTATCAAGTCTGGACCGCGGGCTATGACCAAGGCCGTGAACTTCCAAAGTCTAAGATAGAAGTGCAACTGGCCAAGAATGGCGACAAGTCCGGCGAGTTTGTGTTGGCCGCTAACACGGCGCACTAAGTCGCAATCGGACACATGGCGTTCAGCGCTCAAACGAAAGCACGATCCAGCCCTCGAGCTGGATCGTGCTCTTTTCTTTTTTTAAGGGGCCTAGTCAATTGCGGAACTGAGATCAATCTCTGGCTAGACCATCTAAAAGGGAATTCCTGACTAAGGTCGTTGTAGAGGCCATGGGCTTATGCGAATGAACTTTCGCCTATGAATGAAAGTCGCGATGACAAACAGCGCCACGGAAAAGCCAAAATGGACAGTGTTGGCGGGTGGCGCAGTCTTTGCTCTCTTCTTCTCCCTAAGTCCAGCACCGCGACAACCGTGAATAAGAGTTCTAAGACTTAGCTACATCACTCCGGGTTCGTTTCTTCCTTCCAATCGCAGACACTCGGAGAGAACACACTAAAGCAAATCAGATTGTTTCAAATCGATCGGAGATAAAGGCAGCAACTCGCGAAGCTGAATCAGGCCTTTCCTGCTCTTATCGATTCGCGCAGCAATGCCACGGAGCCGACGGTCTGGCAGGAATATTGGGTCGCCGGGCAAGGTAAGTTTGCCGATTTCGAATTTGCAACTTAGGCAAGAGTGTTTACTAGAGGGGGCGGTTCCCGACGCGTGGGAGAACCGCCGGGCGCGTCGCTATGACCTAGTCAAACAGGCTGAGGGGACTATACACCCGTTCGGAATGGATGTATGTACGTTGGTAGGTAGAGCGACTTCGGTGGGGTTAACCTCGAACTAGAATCTAAACGTGCTTGACAAGTTCATAGCCGAGGCGACAGAAAAGAAACAGGTGGCTGAATTCTTCTCAATTTGTCAATTGAGCGCCGCGCCGCAAATCCAACCACCCGTTCGTGAATATTAATCTCAAATCATCCGGCGACCTGTACACTGGCAAAATTACCAGCTTAAAAAGATTTGGCACCAGAGCGGCCAAATTAGGTTGAGCATTTAATTGGCTCGTCGCCAAAGCTGCCAGGTCAAACCTACCCCGCAGCTCACCCATATCGTTCGGGTTCGTGCCTGATACGAAGGCCCGTTTCGCCAGCGCAATGCCAGCGCAGCCCAAATTAACTAACGAAATCAGAAGCATCAGAACCGTAAAAAAGGAGAAGTGAGACGTTTGGTGCATATCTATCTTCTCGCTCAGGCAGTCAGCTCCGGCTTCTGACCCGTCAGACGCCTCGGCTATAATTTGCCATTGCGGTCGTGCCTGAAACAGGTTTCGAACTTGTTCGCCAATCTTTAAAATCATCGGCCATTGGAATACGAATTGACGACATCAGTCACTGCTCCATTTATGTTTACTACAGGAATATGACATGTATCAGTAAGTTACACGGACAAGTCTGTGCTTCGATGCCCGTTGTGGCAGGTTAGCACTATCAACTCTGACAGTTGCGCGCCAAACCCTCTGTCGATAGAATCAGGCCACAATTTCTTTTGTGCTGAACGCAGCCCGACCGTGATTAAGGTGGGGACTCATTGGAAACCTTGAGCGGCAATGTGTTACCAGTCGCACGAATTCTCATCGTGGAAGATTTCCCACATTTTCGAAGATTCATCTGCTCGACGCTTGCGGCGAGACTCGATTTGCGAGTCGTTGCGGAAGTGTCCGATGGATTAGAAGCAGTACAGAAAGCGGTAGAGCTAAAACCAGATTTGATTTTGCTGGACATCGGGCTCCCCACAATACACGGAATCGAGGTCGCTCGACGGATTAGCAAGCTTGCCCCAGAATCCAAAATAGTCTTCGTGAGTCAGGAGTCTTCTGCTGACGTAATAGAGGAAGCCCTTAGCACTGGGGCATGGGCCTACGTTGTGAAGGCAAAAGCCGCAAGCCAACTACTTGCTGTCGTCGAAGCTGTTATTTCGGGAACGCGGTTGGTCAACAGCTTTTAGGCCGTCATTTCACTTTCCGTCTAATTCAATTCGCAGGGGTAGGTTGTCGTCATACAACCGCAAGATTCGTTCGATTTCCGGCATACCTGCGGCAAGCGATGCTAGCTCGGGAGCTGGGATTGTCGATTGAAAAAATCCGCAGTCCAGGCACACTAACAGCTTTGGGAATACCCAGACGCCGGGTTTGTCAATATTCTTGATGCCGCCGAAATGAATAATCATCTCAGCAGGAAATTCAGCTCGCTTCTTTGAACCACACGACAGACATGCCATTCCCACCTCCCTCACTGCACTCTAGCTCGCAGCTATCGCAGACTTTCGGCCTCACAGCGACGACAGTCAGCGTGTTCCAGAAGTCGTACCCCTTGAAGGATCAGCGTCCTCGTTGCCTAAGACTTGTTCGGCCATGAGCACCTCGGCGCGCTTGTCGGCGAAAAAATGATTCGCATTTGCATCTCTACACCTCATCGTGGTCGCGACAGCCTGGCTCGGTCTTCAGATCCTCCTCGCGAATCAGCTCTTGCAGCACTTCGCCAACCCTTTCAAATTCGTTTGACTTGTCCAGAAAGAATTTCGCGCCGATCTGAAGGCACTTCTTCCGGTACGGCGCATAAGGATGGTTCGTCAGCACGATAACTGTCGAAACTAGCCGTTCTTTCTTCATGCTTTCCAGAACGTCAATGCCGCTCCCGCCGGGCATTTGCATGTCGAGAATCACCGCATCGGGTCTAAACCTCCGCATGGCCTGCCTGGTTTCCTCAACAGTGCCAACTTGATCGACGATCTCTACACCCCTGACATGCGCCAACATCGCCGTCAGACGCTGCACAATCAATTCCGAGTCATCCGCAATTAGTACCCTCATAGGTCTGGCGGTATCATCTTCCCTTCGGGATGCCAGACACTATCAGTAAAGATGTGATTCTTCAGTCGAATTACTCATGGCGACGATGTCATTGTCTGTATGACATCCCTGGCCGTGAGTATGAAATGGAGTGAGCCGGCTGCGGCTCCCTTTGAGGAAAGAGCATGGATTGAAGTTGGAGGCTAGGTGAAGGCTGGCCCTAAACTACCAAGCGGTTCTCGATCGCGTAGCGAATTAATTCTGCAGTAGTGTTCATGCTCATCTTCAGCAATATCCGAGCGCGGTATGTACTGACTGTCGCGACACTTAGATGGATCTCCTCCGCGATGTCGCTTACCGCTTTGCCTGAGGCAATCATGCGCAGCACCTCAAACTCGCGCTCCGACAGCGACTCATGCGGCGGCCGTCCCGTGTCTCTTGTATTCAAATCCATGGCCAGCCTTTCAGCCAGTGTTGGGCTGACGTACCTTCCGCCGGCGAGCACCTTGCGAATCGCGCTGATCAATTCTTCGGGCGCCGCGTCTTTGTTCATGTAGCCGGAAGCACCCGCCCGCAACATACGCTTACCGTACTGGTCCTCGGGATGCATGCTTAGAACCAGCACTGGAAGCTTTGGCTGCTGGCGCTTCAGTTCACCAAGAATCTCTACGCCACTCCGCCCAGGCATCGTGACGTCCAGTATGACCAAGTCCCATTTCTGCTTTTTCACCTGCTCGAGAACCTGCTCGCCATTCTCGGCTTCGCCACAGATCGCATCTGGAAATCCCCGCAACACGATCTCTTTTGCGCCCGCGCGGAGCACCGCGTGGTCATCGGAAACCAAAACTCTGATCATCGCTTCGCTCCCTCCTAGTCGCCAGGACTCCGCGGAATCCGCACTAACACCGAAGTGCCGTTTCCGGGGCTGCTCGTGATAGTCAAATCACCTCCGAGCAGCGCGACCCTCTCCCGCATCCCAAGGATTCCAAGAGATACACCCTTATGAAGTCTTTCCTCGCGGATTCCCCGACCGTTGTCACGGACTTCCAACGTAACATTGCCATCTTCTGCGGCAAGTCGCGCTTTTACTTCATTCGCGCCTGCATGCCGCGCTATATTCGTTAAGGTCTCCTGAAATATGCGGAAAATGGCCGTGGCCTTCACTTGATCTAGGACGATATCGTCCGGCGGAAGTTCCAGAAAGCATTTTGTCCCAGTGCGCGCCTCAAATTCTTCTCCGGCCCATTCAATTGTGGCAACCAATCCCAAATCATCCAGCATTCCTGGTCTCAGCTCCGTTGCGATTCGACGCACCGTCTGAATCGTTTCGTCCACCAGTTTCAAAATCGACGGGACTCTGTTTGATTCTTTTCTTTGTCCTGTCGCCAACTCGCTTACCAACGAACTCACGTCCAGCTTGATGGCCGTCAAAGCCTGGCCCAGTTGATCGTGAATTTCACGCGCAACTCTTGTCCTTTCCTCTTCTCGGATGCTCTGCAATCGTGCTGCGAGCGCCCTCAATTGGACAAGAGATGCCTGCAGTTCCTCGGTTTGTTCGGAAATTCCCCGAGCCATCGCGAACGAAAGCGATCCTCCGATCAACAGGATCAGGGCACCAAATGCCGCCATGATTCCGGTGTAAAACCGTACGTTTCTCGCCGCCAGGGCTTCACCATCTAGTGCCTGTTGACTGGCGACCCTCACAATCTCATCAACCGCTGCCGCATGGGCGTCGTAAAGAGGCTTTAGACGCGAGAGCAGTACATTCTGTGCCTCTTCATGCTTGCCTCGCAGGATCAGCGGAATGTACGTCTGATGTGCAATCTGGAAGTATTGTTCGCCGGACTGAAAGGCTGTGCCGCGCATCAGCTCTTTGAGTTTTCCCTCCGGTACGCGACGCATGTAATCGGCATGTTGCGTCTCGAAATCCTCCCGGGCCGCATCGAACTGGTTCTCGTATCGCTGAAGTTCTGCCGGATCGGACGCTTTTCCCATCATGCCGCAAATCAGCGCTGCCTGAAGAAGGCTCTGCGACGGTGGTACGTAGGCAGAAATCAGATCTTTGCTCAAAGAAATGCGCTTATAGATCGGTCCGTTTACCTCGATTTGCAATAAGGCAGCGAACGCCACAGCCGCAAAGATCACCAGTCCGCAAAGACCAGTGGCAGAAAGCCATCGTAAGTTGGAATGAATCTTCATCGAAACCGACGATTGTGACCGCAAAAGCACTGCAGCAGTACACGACGAGGTTACCGCAGTGAATCCCCGACTAGGAACTGATCTCCGGCTCCATTATCCCGAGCCTATCAACTAAGGTCTGCTCGTGTCGAGGTGCGTGAGAATTGTCGTGCAATAGGCATCCTGCCAGTTATGCTGCCATCTGCGGGCGTTTTTCGTAGCGATAACTTGAATGTAAGCAAGGAGTGTGCCGTACTGAACGACATACGTTCAGCACGTTATCTCTCCATTTGCATCGTCTCAGGCTTCATCAGCGAAGAGCACCGTTTACTGCGCAGGGTGAGCTCCGGGAAAAATCCAACTACCATTGAGTATCTCTGGTCGGGGTCGATACAAGCGCACTATGTAGTTCCAGCCGCTCATGATTGCTAGACAGTTGCGAACCTTGCTATCGCATCCGCCAAACTGTACGACTACCGCGACTGGAGCATTGAATGCTGATCGGGGTAGGTGTACGTTATCAGTCAGTCGGGCAGTCAACCCCTGGATTCCCAACAAGGATAAGTTTGGCGCTTCGCGTCTTGTGTAATTGATCGGCGATTTCCTCGCTCGCGTAGCGGCGTCGGTCTTCTGCAATGACGCGTAATGCTGCTCAGGGCGGACACCACATGGCAAAATTCCGAAAACAACCTAGAGAACAACCTAAAAGGAACCGAAAGCCGCACGTCCGTGAGCAGACGGCGACGCAGGCCCGGCTCCGACTTGCAGCCATTGTCGAATCGTCTGACGACGCGATTATCGCCAAGGATATAAATGGAATTATTACGGATTGGAACAACGGGGCGGTGCGACTTTATGGCTACTCGGCTGTTGAAGTAGTTGGCAAGCCGATTTCTCTTCTTCTGCCGCTTGATCGCGCTAATGAAGTTGCAGAAATCATGAGGAAGATCAGGGGCGGCGAACTGGTCAAACATTTCGAGACCGTGCGGCAGAAGAAAGAAGGGGCGCGCGTTGAAGTGTCGCTGACGATTTCTCCGATATTTGATCCCGAAGGTAATATTATCGGAGCATCGACAATTTCCCGTGACATCACCGACCGCAAGCTGGCGGAAGAGAACCTCGCAGGCCTGAGCCGAAAACTTCTTGAGGCACAAGAGGTGGAGCGAAAACGGATCGCGAGAGAGCTTCACGACAACACCAACCAGCGTCTCACAATATTGGCAGTCGGGATCGAAGCGCTTATGAACGCCGTCCCCAATCAGATCGCGGATGTTCGCGTCCGATTGGACGAAATCCATAAAGAGACGTTGGAAATCTCGAAGGACGTCCAAGATCTGTCGCATGAGTTGCACCCATCGAGGCTCGAATATCTTGGTCTAGTTTCGGCGATGAAAGGCTTTTGTAGGGATTTCCGCGACAGGCACAAGGTGGAGGTTGCTTTTGATAGCGAGGGAATGCCACCTAGTGTGCCGCCAGAGATTTCACTATGCTTGTTTCGAATTATGCAAGAAGGGCTGCACAACGCTCTGAAGCATAGCGGTGTGAAATTCTTTGAGGTGAAGTTGCGCGGATCGCCTACGGAGATTCGGCTCACCGTGCGCGATTCAGGCGTAGGTTTTGACCCCGAATTGCAAAGGGAGTCTCAAGGACTGGGACTCATCAGCATGCAGGAGCGAGTTAGGCTGGTGAAGGGCACAATTTCGGTAACATCGAAGCTCCAGTCTGGCACCGAGATAAACGTTCGCGTTCCTGTCAGCGTGGCGGAAGCCACCGCGATGCCACGGATGACTTCTCTCAGGTGCTCTTGAATCTTCCCCGCTTCGAAACTTTTCCCTGGTTGGTGGCGTAATTTGCGGGTTCGCCAGTCTCGGTTCATGCCTGGCACATGAATGAAGGACAGCTCCGCGAAAGCGGGAAAGATTTGGCAGCGTTTCAATTGATTCAGGTCGCGATCTCAGGTGTAACCTCCGCAATTGCAGTAGATTAGAGCGCCGGACGAATTTTGTTGGGGAATTCGTCGGCGGATGTCGATTTTGGCGTTTGCGGTTCGACGTAGAAGTGAGGCGGGGAATTGAATTCAATCGGCCGCTGAAACTGACTCAGGAGAAAGACGATGAAATTCATGCTGATTCTAAAGTCGACCAAAGATTCCGAAGCCGGCAAGATGCCGAGCGAGGAATCGATCGCCGCGATGGTGAAGTACAACCAAGAGCAGGCCAAAGCGGGAATTCTGGTCGATGCGGCGGGTCTGTACCCCAGTTCCAAAAACGGCGCGCGAGTCAGATTCGCACCCGGCGGAAAGAAAACGGTGATCGATGGACCATTCACCGAGTCGAAGGAACTGGTCGCCGGCTATTGGATTATCCAGGTGAAGTCGCTTGAAGAAGCGATCGAGTGGGCGAAGCGATCTCCATTGGCGCCGAACGGTCCGGACCAGGAGACCGAAATCGAAGTACGAGAGTTTATCGAGTTCGAATGACTTTCCGCCGAGTTACAAGGCACGAACTTGAGGGCGGAGCTTGCTCCGACCGGCGTTAAATGCAAGTACCATCGCGACCGTACGCAAAACGCTCAAGCGAAAGAGTTGCGGAACCGATTGAAGTAGAACGGCCACCTAGAAAACTTCAGAAGTGTGTCGGTTTTTGATTTGCTGATTCGACGTACAAGTGAGGCCGAATTGAACTCACCGGCTGCCGGAATTATTCAGGGGAAATGAACATGCGATTCTGATGATTGTGAAGGCTCGTCGGAGACATGTCTGACACCAACTTAGCGTTCAGGTCCATGCAAGGCTGAGAGGGAGGGGACTGGAAACAGCGCGGACTCTGCCGAGTTGATCCAGCAACTGCAGAAGGTTTCGACGATCTCCAACCTGTATTGCAGTGAATCTCAGTCCCACTCCACGGCCACCCGCCACGTGCCGCACTACACCTTCGACCCGGATCTGTCCTTTGCGAACTAAAAAGTTAACCTGCGCTATGGAATCGATGGGCCTTGCCTTTCCAGTTTCGAGAAACACACCACGAAGGCCGATATTCAGAACTGTGGAGGTTTCGGCGTGCCCATCACAATGCCAATAGACCCAGATGCCTTCAGCCTCGAACCGTGGGCTAAGCCGTCGTGTAGAGAAAACAATCGGTTCCGACATCAAGTGCCTCCGTCTATCGAGAGTTTTTACAGAAGGCGTAAAGACTGATCAAACACGCCAACGTCCACAACTGGTAATTCTTACAGGTGAGGCTAACCCGCTCACTGACGCCGATTTTGAAGTCGCTGCGGTACGTACCTCTAACCGTCTTTTTCGAATCGCATGGTTGACTTCTAGTACTTTCTCAGTATTTACGTCATAGCCCGCTTTCAGTGGACCTCCCTCCCATTTGCAGGGTGACGTTCGGGTTATGGGCCTACGATTGCGGACAGTTGACGGGCAAGTCGAAACTAATGCTCAAGTCCCGGTAAACGGGGTTACTGTCTATTTGAATTGACTTCTCCCCTCAAAATGGACGAGGAGCAGGGGGCCTAGAGTTGGAGGATGCCGTGCTGCTGCCGCCGGAACCTTTTATCGGGTTGAAAGGGCCGCCACTCGAGCCGTGCTCTCCTTGATTCCTGCCTCGAGGCTCAAACTTGTGTAGAGCTCAAGCACCTCTTCCCATAGCGCTCTCGTTTGTTCCCATCTGAGAACCGCGAGACTCCGAACGGCATTCGCCAAATCTAACGACGAATCGTCTTCATGACTCCGATAAAGTCCAAGTGCCTCGTGGTAACAAGGCTCCGCTAAATCTGGCCGTCCCTGCTCAAGATAGACATCGCCCAGATGCCTGATGGTGTGCGCCAGCACCAGAGGTTCGCCAGCCTCGCGAAATAACACCACGGCTTCCTCATAACATAATCGGGCCATGGGGCCATCGCTGCGTCGCGCCGACTCACCGCGACGCTTGAGTTCCTGCGCACGTGCAAGCCGATCCATCCGATCCTGGTCCGAAACCATCTTTCCTCCTGGACACTCAAAGGCACTCAATTATTTATACGACCATCCGCCCATTAAGGTACAGGAATGAGCCGTGTACAAAACCGTTCATACGGCTACTGGGAGGAACTTCTCCGGTTACCCGACGCAATTTAAAAGGGCGCCCCTTTTGGAGTAGGGTTTGGGTGCTTGCCTCAATCCCTACAGAAAGGAACGCCCTCAATGGATCGCAAAAAGTATATCGGCATGGATGTACACAAGGAAAGCATTTCGATTGCGGTGATGAATGGTGTAGGAAAGATCGTGATGGAATGCATCATCGAGACGAAAGCGAGCATGATTCTGCAATTTATCGGCGGGCTGCGTGGAGATTTGCAGGTCACCTTTGAACAAGGAACTTCGGCCGCCTGGCTGTACGACTCCGGTTTATCACGGTGAACATGGCCTACGAACCCTGAAGGAGTTGGTACGCACTTATCTCACCGTGACCAAAGATCTCACCCGGGTCATGTCGCGGGTGAAAGCCATCTATCGCAGTTGGGCCATTCCTTGTAGCGGCAAACAGGTTTATGCGCGGCGTCATCGTGCCGAGTGGCTCGGGAAGATCAACGAACCCGGGGTGCACCGGCGGGCGGAATTTTATTACCAACAACTCGATGCATTGCGAGTGGTGCGCCAGGAAGTGCGCAGAGATCTGCTCGCCGAGAGCAAGAAACAGAAGGTCTGGAAACGGCTTTGTGAGATTCCCTCGATTGGTCCGATCCGGGCGGCGGTGTTGCTGGGCATCCTGCAGACGCCCCATCGTTTTCGCACCAAGCGGCCGTTGTGGAATTACGGTGGTTTAGCCATCGAGATGCACAGCAGCGCCGATCACCGCAAGGTCAACGGACAACTGCAACGATGCCGGAAGAACGTCTTGGTTCGGGGCCTCAACCGAAACTGCAATCACGATCTGAAGAACCTGTTTAAGGGTGCGGCCGCCGTGGCTTGCAGCAAGCCTGGCCCCTTCCAGGAGTTCTACACGGCTTTAGTTGCCAAGGGTATGAGGCCAGAGATGGCGCGCCTGACTTTGGCCAGAAAGATTGCCACGATCGTACTGATCGTATGGAAGAGAGGAGTGTGCTTCGACGCCCAATATCTGAAACCACAAACAGCTTGAGTGTCGCTGATCGAGTCCGCTCCATCTCTGGGAATTTTCTCTGGCGGTGGCCGTCGGGTTCTCGAGACACTCTGGTTCGAGAGCGAGTCTCAGCTGGTAAGTTAGGCGCTGTGTGCTGCGGGCACCTAGTCTCCCACCCGACCCTAGGCCCTCTCGGATAACCAGAAAAAGCTATGGGCCACGAGTCCCCAATAGAACCATGGTCGCCAAATGGACCACGTTCTGCTTTGCTGGTTTCGGAACTGACAGGCTTCGTTGCGAAGAAGCGATGAAAACCGCTGGTAGAGAAAACCCCAATCGCTGGACCAAAATAGCCAGCATCCGAGCGCATGGCGCGGCCATTCAGCACAGATCCTGCTCCATCAAGTGGGCTGGGAAGCAAGAAAAACTCCGGCCGATGGAGGAGTGTTTTTTCTTGACTTCCCCTTTTATAGAACTTACCGGGACCTAGCCGCGAAGTCCGATGACAAGCTCCAAGTAGCCGATGATTCGGACGCCAGTTCGAGCCGGCTGGAAACCGATGTTGAAGCGGGTTGAGGCGACCACAGCATGCCAGCGTCAAAAGCAATACACCGCCGATTCATTCTTCGTTCGATTCCGGCCACGGCGGCACTAAGATGTTTTCAGTAACCAAGGGGAGAGGTATGAGAATGACATTTCTGCCCGCAACGCTCATTGTTCTGGTGGCCATCGCGCCCGCCCTAATCAGGGGTCAAAAGGGCCAAAAAGATATTGTTGGAGTGATGCCGGGGCAAGTGCAATGGTTCACGCCGCCCTATTACACTGATGGCCGACAGCGGGCGCAGCTATATGGCGATTCCAACCAGGGCGGGCCGTGGATCGATCGCGTCAAGATACCGGCGGGAAAGCATGTCGCCGCCCACACTCACCCGCAGGACGAGCTGGTTACAGTAATCGACGGTACTTGGTATGTCGGCGCAGGAGATAAGTACGATCCGGCAAAGCTAAAGGGCTACCCCGCAGGGAGTTTTGTTCTGATTCCGGCTGGCCTCCCGCATTTCATCGCGGCGATGGAAAGTGCCGTCATCGTTCAGCTAAGCGGAAGCGAAAAATTCCGCACTGAATTTGTAGAGAAATAAACGGCGACACCAGAAGGCTGATTAACGCGCAAAGTAGACAAGAGGATTTCAAGTTTCGATTACCCGACAAACCAGGCACAAAGGAACTTTTGCGCTACCCTATTTGAAAATAGGAACGAAGGACATCCGAGGCGAAAATGAGAAACGTAATCTTCGCAATCAACATCACCCTAGATGGTTGCTGCGACCACACCAAAATGATTGCCGACGAAGAAATACACGAATATTTTACGCAGCTCATGCGAGATGTTGACCTGCTCGTCTTTGGGCGTAAAACCTATCAATTGATGGTTCCTTATTGGCCTGATATCGCAAAAAGTCAGTCCGAGTCAAAAGCAGAGAACGAATTTGCTCGAACATTCGACTCCATCCACAGAATTGTTTTCTCACAATCATTAGAAAGTGCTGACGGAAACGATACGAGAATTGTTCGTACGAAGCTTCGAGACGAAATACTTAAATTGAAACAAGAACAAGGCAAAAATATTTTAATCGGTGGTGTAGCGATCCCTTCACAACTTATAGAGCTTGGTCTAGTTGATGAATATCATTTTGTCGTTCAGCCAATAGTTGCAGGAGAAGGGCGACGGTTGTTGGAAGGTATTAGCCTGCCGGAGAAATTACAATTGAAACTTATTGAGTCAAAGTTTTTTAAATCAGGATGTGTTGCGCTTCATTACATGAAGCAGTGACAGAAAAACATTACCCGACACTCGCGCCGCTCTGCGTCAATAATCCTTCTTTCTGATCGTGCCTGGTAGACGGTAATCGGAAACTGCGACCTTAACGCCCGGCAATCCTCACCAACCAATCACAGCAATTTTGTACACGAGCAGAATGACTACGTCCGCCAGCGCGATCCAGACGGACACCGTGTAGCGTCGGAAGAAGTACAAGGTCACGCCTGCCCAGCAGAAGCAAGCAGCTATTAAGGCGCCCCCAACATACGGCGCAGCGACTGCGGCCGAGAAGCTGGTGCCAAGGACGTGCCTGAGCCGGAAGAACTCACCTAGTGTCCTTACCACGATGAGGAATTGAGCCGTGATTCCTATCTGAGCCCACCGTTCTCTAGTCACGGGGGATATTCTAGCTGGGCGGGCAGCGCTTGGCGGCAAATCGCCACTGCGCTCACTATGCTGGCCAGGTCTCTTCCGTGCGTGGTTGGCAAACCAGAAGTAATCGCCTAAGTCCCGGTAAACGCGCAAACTGTACAAGTGGAATTTCACTTTTCCGATTACCCGACTCTCCAGGAACTTGGATCATAACCCCTGTCGAATCAACAAAACAGTCTAGCCAAGTTCCTGGCACTAGCGACGCTTCGAAGATGCAGTCGGGGCTTATCGGGACCTAGTACGGATATGATATTTTTGTGCTCGGTTCTGAGGTCAATCGGCAGTCGAAGAGACAGATGACGAAGGATTATCTACGCAGTTGGGCAGACGAGTTGCCAAAACAACCCTCCCGACTTTTGTCTGCGCCAATTACTGTTATCGGCGAGCAGATAAAACCGCTTGGTCCAGATCTGAATTTGCAAAAGTGAAGTTAACGGTTCGCCCTTGGGACTCGTTTGAAGTTGTAGACCGTGTTGCCGAAAAGAACGAGCTTGAGAAATTAGGAGTGGGTTGGCCAGACCCCGCAATCTTTGGATTACTCGACGTGTTGATGTTCACGAAATCCGGTCCACTTTACAAGATCTCTATCGTCTTAGAAGAAGTCTGGTACCACGAAGTTGATTCGTCGTGGTGGGCATTCCGTCATGCGGGACGCGCAGCGGGAAGACGAATCGTTGAGGCCATCGAGGAGGACTCGCATGGCTCGCAAATGGCCTTAGCGCCCGATTAACGCTGCCGGTTCCGACGCTCTCCATTGAGGCGGAAAAACTACAATTCTGACGGCGAGGCTTGGTCCGACAAACGGCCAGACTCGCAGGCTGAAGCGGATGTGTAATTCGATCGAGTTTGTGGGTTCTGTCGCTTCCCGGAAGTTTAGCGGTGACTCTGAGCCGATGCTTACGAAATCAATTTCGGTCGAGAACCATACCCGCTTCGAAATCCGCTACAGATATGTTTTTACCAATTATTGTCGCCAACTGGATATGACCTAAACCTAGGCAGGTCAATAAGAAGGAGTGGTAGGCTCGTGGGGACTCGAACCCCAGACCTCCACCGTGTCAAGGTAAGCTAGCCCTATTGAAGACTCTCGATCTATTCCGCATCGTATTGACCTGTTTCGGGTTGCTGAAAATTCGTCAATACTCATCAATAGTCGGAAAAACTCGTACTCGCTACAATTTCCGCTACAACCCGCGTGGAACTCGACTGGAGTCGGGCTGACGCGCTCTACCGGCATTCGCCTTAGTCAAGACTTTGCGAGCGATGGCAGTGCCGCCCTGCGTTTCGCCATCGACTAACGACAGTAAGAGAGTTCTTGTTTCCGCTCCTGGGAACTCGAATCAATGAAAATGATTGACGAGCATTATTGTGCGGTCGTTCTGGTCGATTTGGACATAGATCAAAGATTTGCCGTCTGGTGAGACGGCAGGATTAATGGCGTACTTTTCCAAACGTAACGCTTCGGTGACTTTTTTGCACAACGCTTACTGACCTTCCGAACAGTAATTGCCCAGTCATCGGAGTGCGATTCGAACCGCTAGTTGCGCCGATATGCCGCTACTATCAATCCGGAGTAACTGGGTTGTCCGTCGGCGGCATTATCATATTTACGGTTATCTGGTCCGCGCTTCTAGCCAGCGGCGCGCATCGCCTCGGTTGGATCGCCACTCCAGACGCGACTCGGCGAATCGGTTGCATTGATGGACTGCGTGGTTATCTCGCGCTCTTCGTCTTCATTCATCACTTTTTTGTTTGGCGCCATTTTCTGCAAACGGGCGGTTGGCACAGCCCCAAGGGAAATTTCCATGCCAACATGGGGCAAGGTAGCGTGGCGGTCTTCTTTATGATCACTGCGGTCCTCTTCTATCCGAAAATCACTCGCCGCCTTTCCGACGTGGAATGGATTGCTCACTTCATTTCTCGAATTTTTCGGTTGACTCCGCTGTTGTGGCTGGCCACCGCCATTGTGGCGGCAGTGATTTTCGCATCGCACGGGCTTCGCCTGGCGACCGGACTCGCTTCGGAAATCATCGCGCTCTTGAAGTGGCTGTTTTTTGTCGGGACTCCGGATCTTTTCGGCCAGCCGGACTCCGAACGAATTATTGCCAGCGTTACGTGGAGTCTCACCTATGAATGGGGCTTTTATGTTTTTCTCCCCGCGTTTTCCTATTTTCTCTACGCGTTTCGCAAACGTATAAGCCCGTTGCCAATACTTTTCTGTGCTTTTATCTTTTTTGAATGGGCCATTATCCGCCACTACGTTGGCCCGCAATATTACATTTTGTTTGCCGTCGGTCTTCCTCGTCGCCGAATCCATTCGTAATGTGAAAGTCGTCGCGCTTCTTCGTACACCGTGGGCCAGTGCGGTTGGAATTGCCGTGCTTCTCGCTGAAGCATTCTTATTTCCCACCGCATTGGGCGCATGGCAGCCTGTGCTGCTGGGGATATTTTTTGCGCCCGCCGCCGCGGGCAATTCCTATTTTGGCGCGATTTCCCGCACGGGCAGTATCGTGCTTGGAGAAATCAGCTATGGCATTTATCTACTTCACGGGATCGTTCTCTACGTTGCTATGAACGTGCTCTCTCGCCCGCAGCGCCTCCCAGTGGCCCCCTCCCCCTTTACCTGCTTCCAGTTCTCGCAATTCTCGTCATTGCCTTGGCGCTCGTTGCGTACCGTACGGTCGAAGCTCCCGGCATCGATTTGGGCCGCCGCATTATCCGCCGCTTGCGCCAAAAGGGTGCGGTTGCCTCGGTCCGGAATGACGCTGGCGTAGCTCCTGCGGCCGTTCCTACCGGCACTGAAACGCTCTCGACATAGCGGCTCAGCTTTCTCCGGCGTTTGGCCGTCTTGTCTGCCTCCAAGTCTTCGGCAGCCTCTTGGTAACCGGTTTAATCGTAAATTCTCTAGCCTCCCATAGAGGTGCACTTCTCGGTTGAACCTAATGAGAAGTCTCTTTGGAGAATTCAATAGTGCGTGGCTAGCTGCGATTTGGCGCAATCAGGCGGGGGGTGGGTGGTCCCTTTTTTCGCGGCGTCTCTACCAACTAATGCCCTTGGGAAAATTCCTGTCACACTGCTCGTTTTCGCGCTGCAATCTGTTTTTCATTTGCTCCATCTGATTTGCTGGACCGCTCCGAATGCCCGGCTTTCCTAGAACCGGCGATCCCCAGTTCTTAAAATCATTGTTGTAATCCATCTGAGCCGAACTGCGGCATGAGTGCTGTGAGAATGTAGGGCGCTAAAGTGTTCACCGCGAGAGTTTTCGCGTGACCTTCGGTTGTGGAACTCCGGCTCGCTACGCGGTAAATGCCCGCGTTGTGGATGACCGCATCCATCCTGCCAATTGCGTTGACCTGTTCGGCGATCTGATGTGTATCGACAGAACTGCTAAGGTCTCCGAGGACGATGCCAAGAGATTTCTTAGCCAAATCCGCGAGCGCAACCGCACGTTCCCGCGAGCGGGCGTGCAAAACAACTTCATGGCCGTCATCGATGAGCGCTCGTGCCGCAGCGAAACCTAGCCCATCCGTGCTGCCAGTGATAAAAACGCGGCTCATGTACGCTCTCTCTCATCAGAGTGTTCCAAATATTCATTCGAGTCATCAAGTCCTGATTAACGCACTTACCGTCCATTTGAATTGACTTCTCCGGTTAGCCGACAAATCAGGACTTGGTCGCGTGGCGCGATGGTTTGTTCACTTGAACATCTTTGGAAAATTCCGCCGCCGGTCCGTTTGGCGCTCTTAATTCACGGTGGAGTCTTGCCTCATGCGTTTGGCATCATCTATTCCGGCGAGCATGCCCAAAACCTCATCTGATTCTAGAGAGTGCATCGGCCCAAAAATTGAACCGTCAGCAAAAACGACTAGGTCGAGTGTGATTTTATAGCTGGCCAGAGAGCCATCGGGTAGATACGAAAACTTCCGTGGGTCGGCAACCCACGTTCGCCCAGGACCCAAGTATCCGGATGGATTTCCCTGGGTTTCCAGTTCCTTGGTGGACACTCGACGAATGGTCGTCCCATTTTGGGGGTTGAAAAATGTCGTTGTGAACAAATAGCCGCGGATTGGAGTAGCACTCTCGTTGGTTACTTCGACCGCTAGCTTGTCCTGCCCGCGTTCGTCGCGCCAAATACCTGAATCAAACCTTAGAGGACCAATCGTCTGAGATTCGACGTTCGCATCGGGAAGAGGTCCCTGTTCGGGCGGTATCGGAGACACAAACTTTCTTAACTCAGTTGCTTTCTCGATGAAGCCCATGCCGTCAAGTTTGCCGATAAGCTGGTGCGATTCGCGCAGCACCGCTGGTCCCCAGGTGGAGCCATCCGCAAATTTAAGAACGTCAATCTTCGCACTTAACGTCGTAGGGTCTCCCACTGTTTTCTTCGGCACACTACAGATAATTCGCGTCCACTCTTGCCCGCTAAGAATCACCGGGTCGCGCAACCCTCGCGCCTCTTCGAGGATTTCACCATTTATAGGTTTTCCCGCTCTTTGGTAGGGGCTATCAAACCTCAACACGTACCCTCGAAGGGCCTTTTCTCCCGCGTAGTGCAACTGAACAATCAGGCCCTCGCCCGCCTTACACCCTCTATCGAGTTCCGACAAACCCTGCGTCGTGACCCACAATGGAGAAGGCGCCACGTCCTGCTTATCCTGTGCCGCAATGGTCTGTGGTCCTGCAACCAAACTTAGGACTGCTGCCTGAAACGAAATCACTATGCCGAGATTACTTTGTCGCTTTTTGACGCAACTTGACTTGTGGGATGTCATAGCCTCTCTCTGCTAAGTTGTATGGAATCTGACGAGAGAATTCCACTATCGTCCGAAGTTATCAAGGCAGAATCATCGGGTACTGACCGTTCCGTCTACCTTCTCAAACGAGCCGCAATCGCATGCAGATGCTTCAATATCAAGGACGCAGACCGAGCCCAAAATGTTATCAGGCAATCTCAAGTCCCGGTAAACGCAGAAACCGGAGAAGTGGTATCGACCGAAAATCAAAAGTCCGGTTACCCGACTGTCAGGCGTTAGCGAGAAATCGAACGCCGGTTACGACTGTATCTGGACCTCATAGCGCGTAACCACCCATTGCATTCCGTCACGACTGACGTGGTACTTGCCTCCGGCCATGCACAAACTTCCACACACGTAGCCGCCCTCCACTTCGGCTTCGTCTTTTGTCAACCAGTGGATTGCCTCAACGTCGAAGATTACCGAACGTTTGCCGGTCTTCTTGTCAACCACCTGCATGGGGAATTTTTGCTTCGCCTGCTTGATACAATTCGACCCAACTGTTACTGGAAGTGGATTGAAACGTTTGAGGAAGTCCTTTGTCGCATCTTTTCCTTCGACTGAGATGCAATAGGAATTGGCAGCAAGGTCCCACGATTTGATTTGATAACGAACGACCGCTTCGTAGACATCAGCGGATGCGGACTCCACTTGTGGCGCCTGGGCCCTTACGGAAAACTGTACCGTTAACGCCATCAGCGGGCATAGGAGAGCGCGAATGCTTAGCATTAGACATATCGTGCGACTTGCTGGAAGTTATAGCAATAGTCGCGGATTGTCGTCCGTTAGTTGGCAAGGTCCCGATTAACGCGCTAACCGGTAAAGTGGAAAAAGGGCACTTTTGCTCTAGCCTATCCCCTATCCCCAAGACGCGTTGATGGGCAAAGTAATCGTGGCAATACTGCGAGCCATTTCGATCTCGATGAGCAAGTTTTGCTTCCCCTATGACCGTCAGTTGTGATTTAAGTTCACCGCCTTTCTCAATGTACGACGAGGAGACCCGCCTGAGCCGAACGCGATTGTTAGGTGCACCGGTTTTTCGATTTGGGCTGATTCAACCGGTCTTTTGGGTAGGTCAAAACAAATCAATATTCATACCCGCTACAAAATCCGCTACATGCCGGAAAAAATCGAGGAAGTCATCGTTTGGAAAAAAGCCGCAAGCCAAGGCAGGTCAATAAGAAGCAGTGGTAGGCTCGTGGGGACTCGAACCCCAGACCTCCACCGTGTCAAGGTGGCGCTCTAACCAACTGAGCTACGAGCCTACAATTTAATTAGTTTAGCATGCGAAAGGGTGGTCTGGGTGTTCCGGTTTGGTTTGACAGAGCAGCGATTTCACGTGCCGATTTGCCGCTCAAACCAAGTCTGCTGGACGCGAGGCACCACGGCCGAGAATTCGCTTGTAGGCGTTTGTTTCGTACAGGATAATCCGAGTTCCGGCTACGGACCAATCAGCCCTCAACCATGAAATGCCCTTCTTGCGGCCGTGAAAATCCGGATTCCGCTGTGCGGTGCAGCCAATGCCGCGCCCAGCTACATGCCTCTCCCGATGATCGGACGATGGACGCTCCTGCACACCCAAGCGGCGCCGGAAGCGCGCAACCTTCCCGCGCAGAGTCTGGAAATGACAAAGCGTCGATGGTGCGGACTCCGAGCGGGCACTCACCGTCACAGAGCAAGAGTGCAAATGCTTCTGGCCAGCGATCGAGAGTGCTGGAGCCCGGAGACGAACTCGGCTCGCGGTTCCAGATTGACGATTTGCTCGGGGAAGGCGGCATGGGCCGCGTGTACAAAGCGACCGACCGCGAACTGGGCCGGGTCATTGCGATTAAAGTGCTCCTCTCCGAACTAACCAACGACGCGCAAGTCATCCAACGTTTTAAACACGAACTACTCCTTGCCAGCCGCATTTCTCACAAAAACATTTTGCGCATTCATGATTTGAGCGAAGCTGACGGCGTGAAATTCATCACCATGGCCTACGTTGAAGGCAAAGACTTGAATCAAGTCTTGAAGACCGAGCACCCGCTTCCGCTGGAAAGATGCATGAAGTTTGCGCGACAACTTTGCGACGCGCTGGCCGCGGCGCACGCGGAAGGCGTCGTGCATCGCGACTTCAAGCCGCACAACGTCCTGGTGGGCAAGAACGATCACGTGTACGTATCGGATTTCGGACTGGCAACTTCGTTCGAAACAGCAAAAATGGGCATGACGCGCAGCGGCGCGTTTGTTGGCACGCCGAAATACATGTCGCCGGAACAGGTGGAAGGCGGCACGGTGGATCAGCGCACCGACCTCTATTCGCTGGGCCTGGTGATTTACGAAATGGTGACTGGCGAAGTGCCATTCGCCGGCGAATCTACATGGCAGGTGATGTACCAGCGAGTCAAAGAAAAGCCCAAAGATCCCAAACTGATCAAGCCGGATCTGCCGGACTGGGTTGCGCGCATCATCATGCATTGCCTGGAGAAAAATCCCGCGCAGCGTTATCAGACGGCGACAGAAATTATCGCGGACATTGATACTCACCGCAGCCCGTCGTCGCATTCGCATAGCGTCGTGTTGCCGTTTTCGCAGAAGCAGGCAAAGTGGACGGGGTCCGCGCTGATCGCAGTGCTGGCATTAGTCATCGCGTTTTTCGCGATTCCGACGACCAGACATTGGGTATTCCGCCCAGGGCCGGCGACCACCGGCGGCGCTGCGGAGAGACCAGGATTGCCGCCGCTTTCGGCGGGAAAGTATGTGGCAATTCTGCCGTTCAGGGTGTTGGGCAATGATAATTCCCTGAATTACGTGGCCGATGGACTGGGCGAAGCGCTTACGGCAAAGCTGTTTCAACTAAACGACGTGCGCATCGCGTCCACAAACGCGGCACAGAAATCCAATGATTCCAAAACCCCACTGCCGCAAATTGCAAAAGATCTTGGCGTCAACATGATCGTGCACGGACACGTGCAGGGCGCTGGCAATCAACTTCGCATTGTGGTGCAACTGGAGAATATGGAAACCAACCAGTTGCAGTGGAGCCAGGAATTCAGGGGCATGAGTGGTGACTTGCTGACGCTGGAAGATCAAATTTACGCGAAGCTTGTGGACGCGCTGAAAGTGAAAGCGACCCCGGGCGAAATGAGCGTGGCGGCAGCGCACCCCACAGAAAACGTCGCGGCTTACGATATTTATTTGCGCGGCAGAAACGCGCTACGCGGGCAGCAGGATCCCAAGAATATTCAATCTGCGATCGATTTGTTCGAACAAGCCATCAAGATGGACAACAATTTCGCGCTCGCTTATACCGGATTGTCCGACGCCAGCATGTTGATGTATCGCGAAAAGAAGGATCGCTTCTGGTCAGAACGCGGAATTGCTGCGGCGAAACAGGCCGAACGGCTCAATACCAAGTTGCCGGAAGTGCACTTTTCCTTGGGCAGCGCGTTCAGCGCGACCGGACAGACCACCGAAGCGATTGCCGAACTTAAGAAGGCTCTTGCACTCGCGCCAAATTCGGATGAAGCGTACCGCCGGCTGGGAAATGCATACGCCGATATCGGCCAGAAAGATCCTGCCATCCAGGCACTGCAGAAAGCCGCGGACCTCAATCCCTATTATTGGGTGAACCAGAACGCTTTAGGGACTGCATACTTCGAATTTGGCGACTACGAAAAGGCGCTGAAGCAATTCCAGAGCGTGACTCAGCTCGAGCCGCAAAACGCGGCCGGTTACGACAACATGGGCTCGGTGTACTCGCGCATGGGCAAATACCAGGACAGCATCGGGGCCTACCAGCAGGCGCTGCAGATCCAGCCATACGCAACGACCTATTCGAACCTGGCCACGGCCTACTTCTACTTGAAAAAGTATCCGGAAGCCGTCCAGATGTTCGAAAAAGCTGCAGAGATGAATCCCGGCGACGCCGCTGTTGCGGGTAATCTGGCCGACGCTTACCGCTGGGCTGGCCAGAAAGACAAAGCCAACGCCGCGTACGACAAAGCGATCGGCTTGGCCTACAAGCAACTGCAGGTGAATCCGCGCGATGCCCAGACGATGGGGCTGATGGCGCTGTACTACGCGAAGAAGGGCGATTCGACCAAAGCCAAGGAATTCATCAACCGGGCGCGCAGCATCGATCCTTCGGATGTGTATTCGCTGTATATTTCAGCGGTTGTCGATACGATCGCCAACCAACCGAAGCCGGCGATCGCCTCGCTACGCACGGCGCTACAGAAGGGATTCTCAGTCGGCGAAGTCGAGTCCGAGCCGGAATTTGCACCGTTGCGGCTAGCTCCGGAGTATCAGGCGATGATCAAGGAATTTAGCGCCAAGGCTACGAAGTAAATTTCATCCCGCGATGCGAGACTTCGCTCCCAGCCTGGGGCGCTAACCTACCCATGACGCGACAAGCCGCTTGGTGGCCTCGATATGCGTCGGATGCCTCAACTACGCAGCCCCGGTGCCGAGGAGACGTTGCTCACTTCAACCAGATGCCGTCATGAGTGCCAACTTCCGGCTGGTTCAACAAGAGTAGCGTGGAGCGACCGGGCGATGAAGGACGACGGGGAAAAAAAATTGGGGGCAGATAAATCTGCCCCCACAGGGAGAAACGTAATGACTGGGATTAAACTGTGCGGCGCTTACGAAGTCCCGCTAAACCGGCCAAGCCGCTGATCAGCATGACGGCTGTCATCGGTTCAGGCGTTGCAAAGGTGGCCGTGCCCATGATCGTCGTGTTTGCAGGAATCTGTCCGAATTCCAGAGAAAAGATTCCGCCTTCGCATGTCGGCGCCTTCGGATGGTTGTTAGGCCAACCAAATGCGTTGCCGTTCGGAAAGTTCTCATCGTCCGACGTGCAAACGCCGGATTCAAGACCGCTGAAACTCCCGCCCACACCATTGAAAGTCACAATGTTCGTGCCGTTCGGCCCGGAGGTCTCGGAGCAGTTTTGGAAGATATCTGCGCCCGGGTTTTCCCCGCAGGAGAACGCCAGCGTGCCGCCGTTGCTCGAGAATTGCAGCGTCATCGAGGTAAGGAGGAAGCCGGTGTCGTTCTGAAACGAGAAAATGGGGTTCTGTGCGGTCGCCGTGACAATCAGGATTTGATCGACCGAGAAGATCGGCGTAAAGGCTGGGTCAACCCGGCGGATGATCACGGTTGGATCCACAGCATCTGCCATCGCGACCGAAGTCGCGAAGCCCGCTAGCGCGAACGCAAGAATAATCCGAGAAAATTTCAATGCACACCCCCCTTGGGTGACTCCTACCACGTACATTCGTGCACATTGAGTGCCAAACAGCCTGCTCGCAAGTGTCGGATAAGTGCTGTATTATCAGCGCGAAACTCAAGCTCATTTCGGTACTGGGACGTCAGTGTGCAAAACTTTATACAACGAATGGTAAAGTGGATCACCGCGGAAAATCGCCCAGTCATTGAAGTACTAAGACGTACAGGACCGTAATCAAGCCAAGCTACTTTTCTGCTTTTGCGACCGGGTGCCGGATTATGCTTCATTTCTCGATCCGAATCGCACCAGAAATGCGAGCCTTGCAATTGACCGAAGTCAATATTTCGCCGGACCTGAAGTCGAAGTGCCGAAACGTCGCCCTAGGTTGCGTCGAAGGCGAAGTGCGGTGCGGTCCTACGCCACTGGAACTCGACGCAGCGCTGCGTGGATTTGAGGAAAGAATCGCGAAATTATTGGAGCCTCGGGCGACTCTCGAATCAGCCGCGATCGAGACGACGCGCTCGGGATACAAAGCGTTGGGAAAAGATCCTGCGCGGTATCGTGGTTCGGCAGAAGCCCTGCTGCGTCGCGCGATTTCTGGCAAAGGATTACCCCGCATCAGCAATGTCGTCGATGTAATTAATCTGGTCTCGGCTGAAAATAAATTACCGGTAGGCCTTTACGATCTAGCCCACGTCGAGGGTGCGATCGAGTTCCGTGCCGGCCGCGCTGGCGAAACGTACAAAGGAATCGGAAAATACGATTTGAACCTGGAAGATTTGCCTCTCTTCGCCGATGCGAAAGGGCCTCACGGCAGCGCGACCAGCGACTCCGAACGCACGATGGTGACGGAATCAACGACAAGAATTATTGCGATTATTGTGTCCTTTGGCGGATCAAACGCTTTGCAGCAAGCGACCAAACGAATGCAAGAATTGCTCGAGGTGCATTGCTCTGCGCGAAGTATCGAAACCAGAATCGTCAGCTAAAAATTAGAGACGCTTTGGTCTTCGTAACAAATTGCCGTGAGAACTGCTACAACACCGGCTGCGTTTGTGCTGTTTCGCCGGAAGCAACACGCGTTCGGCTGATAAAGCCGCGGGAAGCGAGCAGTTCGGCGTTGAGCAGAGCCGCGCCAGCGGCTCCACGAAGCAAATTGTGCGAAAGCAAAGTCAGCTTTACATCGAGCAGCGGACACTCGCGAACACGCCCTACGGCCGCAGCCATGCCATGTCCGGCCTCCACATCGCGCCGGGGTTGCGGACGATTGTCTTCGTCGAGAACAATTACGGGATTCCTTACCGCAGTCGGTAGCGCGGCGAGTTCATCACTGACTGCGAAGCTGCGCAGCGCTTCGCGGACTTCAGAGAGTGTCGCGATTTTCTTCAAGCTCAGCGATACACATTCTAGGTGGCCATTTTCCACCGGCACGCGATTGCAGTGAGCGCTGATCCCAAGACCTGCTTCGACGAAACGTGAACCGTCCCATTTACCCAGCAATTTCTGGGGTTCTTCTTCCATCTTTTCTTCTTCTCCGCTGATGAAAGGTACGACGTTGCCAAGAATATCGAGCGAAGGAACTCCCGGGTAGCCCGCGCCGGAAATCGCTTGCATCGTAACCACGAACATTCGTTCCAGTCCGAACGCATCGGCGAGCGGTTTCAGAACCAGCACCAATCCGGCCGTGGAACAATTCGGATTAGTGACGATAAATCCGGTTCCGAAACCGCGATTTTTTTGTTGCGTGGGAATCGCGTCCAAATGATCCGCGTTTACTTCTGGAATCAGCAACGGGACGTCGGGCGACATTCGATGATTTTTTGAATTGCTCACCACAGGGTAGCCCGCACTTGCGAAAGCTTCCTCGGCCGGACCGGCCACGGAAGAATCCAGCGCGGAAAAAACGAAATCGCAATCAAGCGTGGGCTCAAGCGTTTTCACCACTAGATCCGTTGCGGCTGCCGGGATTGGCTCTTGCAGATGCCATTTGACCGCCTCTGAATATTTCTTGCCGGAAGACCGCTCCGACGCGGCAAGTTCAGTCAACTCGAACCACGGATGTTCCGCCAGCAATTGCACCAGGCGTTGACCGACAATTCCGGTCGCTCCTAAAATGCCCGCGCGAAATTTCTTTCGAAAGGGCGGTTGCGATGATTTTCCGGCCGGACTCACGCTGCACCTCGACTGTTTGAATTATGGCAGCCGCGCGGAGCGGCGACCGAAGAATTCTGCGCACCCTTGCCAGCCGTGCACGGGCCGATGCGCGTGCCGCGAAGCTGCGGCTTAAAAGTATTTCGCACCCAGACGATCATTTCGGTTTCCGCCGCCAGCGGGAACACCTTCGCGTGAATCACTTTGGCGCCTGCCGAGGCCAGCGCGTGCGCCTGGTCATAGGAAAGTTCGTGCAACAACTTGGCTTCCTCCGATTCGTGCGGATTCACTGTATAGATGCCGTCAACGTCGGTCCAAATGACCAGCTCGTCGGCCTCGATTACATGCGCAATCAGCGCGCCAGAAAAATCGGAGCTATTTCTTCCCAGTGTGGTCACTCTTCCGTCGCTCGTTGCGCCAATAAATCCCGTCACCACCGGAACTAGTCCATCGTGAAACAGCGGCAGGAGAATCTCGCGTCCGCGCCGGCGGGTTTCCGCCATTTGCGGACGTGCGTCTCGAAACGTGTCGCACGTCAATACAAATTCCGATGAACTGACAGGCACGGCGTCAACGCCCGACTTCTTCAGTGCCGCCGCAAACAATCGCGCCGCCATTCTTTCTCCGTACGAGGCGACGCGATCCTGTAGCGCGCCCAGAAGGCCGGCCACCGGTTGAACATCAGGCGAAGCATCGTGCAACAAGTCTCCGCCAAGCAAGTGAAGATCACGCGACACGCGCTCGTGTTCCTGCGAATCAAGACTGAGATCGCGAAGAACCTGAGTGTGTTGGAGGAATACGTATTCGGCGTCGCGTCGGGCATCCGTGCGGCATCCGGCTGCCAACGAGCGGGCGATCGCGAGTAAGCGGTCCGTTACTCCCTTCATCGCGGAAACGACCACCGCTACATTTTTGTTCCCTGCCGCGTCGCGCACCAGCGCCGCTGCGTGCAGCATACGTTCGGCTCCAAGCAGCGAACTCCCGCCAAATTTGAAGGCGACGATTTCGCGCTGTTCCGTAGCTGAATTCGTTTTGCTGACTTGCAAAAATGATCTGACCGAGTCTTCCTGGGCAAATTCCTTGTGTGGCTCTTCCGGATTCATGGCAACAACTCCTGTTGAGTTTTGCCACCAGTGAAGCGTCTTGCGGTAGGGTTAAAAGCAGAAACCCACCGCCAGGTCGCTTCAGGCGGTGGGTTGGAAACTTTGCTTGTCTTGCTAGCTGTTTCTGACCTCGCCGGAAGCGCCCGTAGTGCTAATCGTAGTCGTAATAATGGTCGTGGACGACGTCGTCGAAATGGACGACATCGCAAGCGGGGCGAGCTTCGAAATGGCGAGAGACAGATTCACGGCCAAAGACTACCACACGAGTCGTTCATTCGGAAGTGCGAACGCAGGAACGGTAGGCAGTTCATAGCGAAAAAGTTAGCTGTACAGAGCAAAGCGCAGCGTAGGAATCGGCCGCCGCGTAAATTGTGCACGCCGCACCTACTTTTCAGACTGCTAAGGGATAGCCTGTATCATTTCAACACACTGAAAACGTTAAAGATAGGCGGCTCTTCTCGCTCTGCATTTTGGCGAAGTGAATGCTCTCTAAAGCGGCGGATAAAGTCTCTCGGCGACGTACCCAGTCGGCGGACACAGGTCAACAGGGAGGCGAAATGTTATCTACGATTCGTAAGAACAGGGATTATTTGCGACAGATTGTCAGTCTGTTGGTGTCGGTCATTGTTCTATTCAGCGGTAGCCGGCCGGTCCTGGCGCAAAACAAAGTGATGGGCGAGCTGGAGTTGGAAGGGAAAACGAAAGTGGAGCGTGATTCCGGGGTATGGATCGACGGCAATTATGTTGGCTACTTGAAGGAATTGAAAGGCAGCAAGAAAGTGATGCTGTTGCCCGGAAGCCACGAAGTCATCGTGCGGCAGTCCGGCTATACCGATTACGTTCAAAAAGTAATCGTCGAGCCGGGAGAAAAGCGCCTAGTAGTCGTGTCAATGCATTTGGCGCCGCGCGCCACAGTTCCAGACGTAACCGCTACGCTGAAACTGCACATCAAGCCGGACCGAGCCGCCGTTTTTCTGGACGAGAAATATGTCGGCCATGCTTCGCAATTTGGCGGAAAATTTCGCTCCATGAAAATCAGCCCGGGAAAACATCGCGTGCGGGTGGAATTGCCCGGTTACCGGACGTTTGATACCACCATAGATTTGCTGGCAGATCAAGAGACCGAAGTGAAAACCGAATTGGTTGTAGGAAGCATCGAACAAAATACGCCGCTAATCAAAAAACCACAGGCGATGCTCTAGATTTTATCTTGCGTCGAACAGCAGACTGGAGCACGTCAGACCGGACTCCGCTTTCTGTAATTCAGAAATATCCAGAGATGTGATGCGAAAACCGCGCGCCGCAATTCTGGCTCGCGTCCGTTCGAACGACGACGGAAAAATCACGGTGTCCCCAATCGTCAAAGCATTGCCGGCGTGAGGTTCCGCTGGATCTACGTCCACCCAGTCGTATGCCTGCAAAAAACTCCAATCGAGCCACGCACGATTTGCGAGAAGTGTTTTCTCGTCAAGCGATGTCACGGCGGATTTCAGGTGCAGACACCCGGTCACCGGAACACCGATGACTTCGTAATCGTGCGGCGCAAGGATTCGCGATAGCTGGGCGATTCCTTCGGCGTTACTGCGGGCTGTCAAGCCGACAAACATTTTGCGTCCCAGTCTCAAAATATCGCCGCCTTCGACCGTGCCCGGAAGTTGCACGTACGCCAGTTCGCGGTATGGCTTAAGAGCAGCGGCAATCGAGGGCGCTTCACGTCGGCGCGTTTCCGTGCCCAAAGGAAAAATCACTGCCAGTTCATCGAGCACCAGCGCTGGATCTTCCACGAACATGGAGTCCGGCAGCTCGGGCTCAGCCGGAAGCGACACCACGCGCGCGCCGAGCGAAGCCAAAAGCTCTTGGTAGGAATGATGCTGGGCATTTGCTTTCTCAAGATCGATTGCCTGGCGCGGAACAAAACTAAGTTCACAGTTGGCCAGACCGGGACTGACAGCACGAGTGATCGCGGTGAGCATGGAGTGAAAATTTATCAGAGGAACAGGCCGTGCGGAAAGCGATTGCGCACCAGCCTATCAATGAATAGACTCGCGGGCATTCGAACGGGGAGCGGAACGAATGGGTTCACGCAAAATAGCGGCCGCAGTAATTTTGGGATTCGCGATTCAGGCAGTCGCGGTTATCTCGACAAACGCGCAGGAAAAACAGGGAAAGGCGGTCGATGAAATCTTCGCCGACCTGGCAAAGGAAGGTTCGCCCGGCTGCGCGCTGGCAGTGGCGCGCGCCGGCAAGATTATCTACGAAAAAGGCTATGGCCTTGCGAACATCGAACAGAACGTTGACATCACTCCACAAAGTATTTTCGATATTGGATCGACGTCCAAGCAATTTACAGCGGCGAGTATTCTATTGTTGGAAAAGCAGGGAAAGCTCTCCGTTAACGACGATATCCGAAAATATCTTCCGGAAATGCCGGACTACGGCCACAAAATCACCATTCTTCACATGCTGAACCACACCAGCGGACTGCGCGACTATCTGACCCTATTCGAATTGGCCGGTGTGAACACCGACAGCGTAACCACCGACGACGATGCATTGGCAATCATCGCCCGGCAGAAAGCGCTCAATTTCGAACCCGGCAGCGACTGGTTGTACAGCAATTCAGGATATTTTCTGTTGTCGGTAATCGTCAGGCGAGTAAGCGGAAAAACGCTGCGGGAATTCGCCGCTGAAAATATTTTTGCGCCGCTTGAAATGAATCACACCGTCTATCGCAACGAGCACACACAACTTGTTGCGAACCGCGCTCTCGCGTACGAACCAAAAAAGTCTGAACCAGGTTACACGCTTGATGTTTCCTACTTCGAGCAGACCGGTGATGGCGCCGTGCACACTTCTGTCGAAGACATTTTGAAATGGGATGAGAATTTCTATTCTGCCAAGGTTGGCGGAAAAGACTTTCTCGAAGAACTACAGCTTCCGGCAAAACTAAACAGCGGCAAGACTGAAGCCTATTCGAAGGGATTGGTTGTTGGCTCCTATCGTGGACTGAAAGCCGTGAGCCACGGCGGGTCGTGGGGCGGATACCGTGCGCAATTGTTGCGCTTTCCCGACCAACATTTCTCCGTCGCCTGCTTATGTAATGTTGGCAACGCCGATCCGGGAAAACGCGCCGACCGCGTAGCCGGCATTTTCCTGACGAACGAAATGAAAGAACCACCGCCTGCTCCG
The DNA here is from genome assembly GCA_963781385.1 of uncultured Acidobacteriota bacterium. Lineage (GTDB taxonomy): Bacteria > Acidobacteriota > Terriglobia > Acidiferrales > UBA7541 > Acidiferrum. The sequence goes on from CAWAFN010000004.1 coordinate 229,154, forward strand.
AAACCGGATCCGGAAGACCTTGCGCGAAGAGAGACCGTGCAGATTTCCGCTGAGAAAACAAAAGAGTATGAAGGTAATTTTTCCAGTGACGAACTTGTCGCCACATACGCGCTGAAAGCGACAAATGATGGACTAATCCTTAACAGCATTCGGAGCGGCGACGGATTCATTCATTCATCGCAACCGCTAACGCTGCGAGCCGTCGATGTGGACACTTTCGCCGTGGACGACGAAGGATTGCAATTCCAATTCGAACGCGACGCCAACAGAAAAGTAAACGGATTCAAACTGGACGCAGGACGGACGAAGGGGCTGGTCTTCCGCAAAAATTAGCAAACGACGATCAACAATCTGCGCTGGCATGCGCACACGAGCTTGCATGCAATGCCTGATGCCGCATTTGCGGCGCGAAGTGTGATATCCAGAACGTCGCCACTCCCGCGCCAAGAATCATTCCCGCCAGGATAAGCACCACGATGGCTACGGTGAGCCAGCGATTTTTCCTCGGAGACTCGCCCGCGGCATCGTCGGAACCCATAAAGCCACGCGCCACTTCGCCTTCAGCCTTCGCAGCCGCAGCCGATGGGAATGGAATCTCGGAAAATTCCGCCGTGCTGATGAAGCTGTAGCCTTTGCGCGGAATCGTTTCGATATAGAGAGGTTTGTCGGTTGATTCGCCCAAGGCCTGGCGAAGTTTGTTTACTGTTGTATTTACGTTAGCATCGTAGTTGACGTGGGTGTCCGCAGGCCACAATGCCTGCTTTAACGCCTCGCGCGTCACCACTTCGCCCTGTTTCTGCAACAAAACAATGAGCACTTGATAGACCTTACCCTGCAGCCGCAGCCGGCTTCCGGCCCGAAACACCTGTTGCCGCTGCTGGTCGATCTGGAACGGCCCAAAACGAACATATCGTGCCGTGTTGGCGAACTCCTGTGGGGATGCTTGGTCCATAAAATGGTCAGCGGTTGATGTAAAGTTCGGAGTCATACACACGCCCTTGGCTCTATAGACGCAGAAAACGAGAAAGCGTTTAGAGAAGGTACGAAAGTCTTTGTAGAAATGTTTCCCCGGCGAGCCAAAGTCAAAAACATGTTACGGAAGACTGTAGGGGCTTGAAAAAACAGTATGAATTTGAACGAGCTGTAAAGCCGAGTTTCTAAAATTTATGTAACTCGCCCAGGTAACATTTCTGGTTTTCCGCCATATCCGCCCCCCAACGCCCTATTTCCGCGTCACATAGCGGCTAAGGCACGCGCAAGGCGAAATTGAGAGACAAGTTGGCTCTGCTGGCCGCTGGGGTGCCATTCAGTTGGCAACCAATTTGTGCGGCGCAGCGGCTCGTGAAATCGACTGCTCAAGAGTCGGGCGGAACTCAAGCGCGGCATTGCACAAAGGAAATCAGAAGGAGATAAACGCAATGCGCAGATTGATGGTAATGGCGCTGGCAGCTTTCGTGTGTTTACTGCTTGGCAGTTCGGCGTGGGCGCAGCGTCTGGACGGTTCGCTTCGTGTGACCGTTTCAGACAAGAGCCAAGCCAGTGTGGAAGACGCGAAAGTCACCGTAGCCAACAACGCCACGGGTGTCACCAACGAAACGTCCTCTTCGAGTTCAGGAACGTACGTGTTCCCGAACCTGCTGGTGGGAACCTACACCGTGTCCGTGGAAAAGGATGGATTCAAAAAAGCGATCAATAAGAATGTGATCGTCGAATCCAACCAGGTGGCGGAAGTCAAACTGGAACTCGAGCTGGGCGAAGTATCCTCCACCGTCGAAGTTGAAGCGGGTGCGGACCTGGTGAAAACGGATTCTTCCGAACTGGGCGCCACCTTCAGCGGAAAAGCCGTCGCGGATCTTCCTGTAAACACGCTCGGCGGCGACGTAAAGGAATTTGCGGTTTTCGTACCCGGCACTACCACGCAGCAAGCTGGTGTGCAGGGTTCAGGCGGTTCGATCGGTGGAACTCGTCCGCGCTTCAACGGATTTTCGATTGACGGCGTCGATGACAATCGCTTGGACGTGAATGGACCAATTCAACCGGTCATTCAGGAATCGGTCGCCGAATTCACGCTGCTCACCAACCAATTCAGCGCCGAATACGGACACTCTGCGGGTGGAATTTTCAACATCATTACGAAATCCGGAACCAACAACTGGCACGGATCGGCGTGGGAATTCAACCGCAACCGCAACTACAACGCTGCGGACAACCAGCAGAAGCAACGCATCGCGGATGGCACAGCCACCGGCCTGGATCGATTTGACTACAACCGGTTCGGAGCTTCGATCGGCGGACCAATCAAGAAAGACAAGCTGTTCATCTACGGAGCGTACGAGTTTCAGAACGAAGGTCTCGCCTCAGCGGGCGCATCAGTAACCATGCCGACGGCGGCTGGCCTCGCGCAATTGCAGGCGATGAATCCGAACTCGGCGGTCAGCGAAATCCTCGCGCAATTTCCGCTCGCGCCAACTTCCAACGGAGCGGCTCATTGCAACACGGGAACCAGCGATCCGATCGCAAGTTTGGCGTGCGTCAATGGACAAGCCATCGAGGTCGGCAACTTCCAATCCACCGCGCCTTCTTATTCCAACCAGCACGACTTCTCGATCAACGGCGATGCCAACCTTGGCAAACATCAACTTCGTGCTCGCTTCCTTTACGACCGTCTCCGGTTGCCACTCGTCAATCCGGTGCAACCGCAACCGCAATTTACCGGAACGCAGGCGACCGACGTCCGCAAGTTTATTTTCACCGACGCCTGGAGCATTACTCCAGCCTTGATTAACGATTTCCGGGCGTCTTATTCGCGCTTGGCAGGCCCCAACAGCCTGACCCCAACCCAGTTCTCCAATTTCCCGAACGTGGAAATTGATGAATTCGGCAGCAACGTCGGACCTTACAGCTTGGCACCGCAAACCTACACTCAGAATATTTATCAGCTTTCCGATGCGGTGACTTACATCCATGGCAGACATTCCTTCAAATTCGGCATGGAATTCCGTGATTACATCGCACCGACGGATGTGCTGCAGCGGGCTCGCGGTGAGTGGGATTACGCAAGTTTGAATACGTTCATCAACGATCAAATCCCTGACGGCGCAAACGGCGCGCTACGCGGAGCCGGTAGCGGCTTCGTCGCGGATAACTACAATTCCGTTTATTGGTTTGCTCAAGACGATTGGAAAGTCACCAATCGCCTCACCCTCAATCTCGGGCTGCGCTATGAATACAACGGCGTCCCGCGCGACGAAGGGTTGCAGGCATTGAATGCTATTTCCGACGATCCGGCGCTTGGCCTGTTTTTCCGCAAACCGCTCACGGACAAAAATAACTTCGGCCCACACGTGGGATTTGCCTGGGATCCAACCGGCAGCGGTAAGTGGTCGATACGCGGCGGTGGGCAAATCGCCTTCGACGTGGTGCCGAACAATTTCGCCACCAACAGCCCGCCACCACAACTGCAAACCGAGCAGAGCCCAACAGTTTCTTGCGCGTCTCCAACTCCTCCGTCATGGTGCGCTACCGGCCAGGACTTTTTGCTAGGCGGTGGGCTGCTTCAGGAAAACGTTCCTCCAACCACGCAGGCTGAAGCACGCGCCGCAACTGCAAACCTCATTCCGGATCACGTTTCTCCGAAAGTCATGACGTGGTCGTTGGGCGTGCAACACGAATTGTTCCGCAACTCCAGCGTTGAGGTTCGTTACGTCGGCACGCGCGGCGTCAGCTTGCCGGTGCAAATGCGCCTGAACTCGGCCTCGGCGTTCGACCCCAATGTTACGGGTGGAGGAATTGCTCCGCTTCCGACATACTTGAATCCGAGCGATGTTCCAACCACCGTGGTTGCTCCTGCCAGCACGCTGCAGAGCTTCGATAATTTCAATCCACAGCCGTATTCCGTGGATGGATTTTTCGGAAACCTGACCACCTTCCCGTCGGTTGGCCAGAACACCTATAACGCGGTGTCAGCGGACTTCCAGCACCGCTTCTCGCGGGGTCTGTATTTCCGCACCAACTACACCTTCTCGAAGAACATAGACAACTCCACCAACGAATTGTTCAGCAGCTACGTGAATCCGCGTCGCGCTCAGGATGGTTTCGACTTCCCGAACGAGCGCGGACGTTCCGCTCTGGACATCAATCACAAATTCGCCATGGTCTGGGTCTATGACATTCCCAACGTGCACACGGACAACGGATTCGTAAGAGTTCTGGCGCACGGCTGGCAGTGGAACGGCTCCTACATTTGGGAGAGCGGCCAGCCGGTTACTCCGCTTTCTGGAACGGATGCCAACGCCAACGGCGATGCCGCAGGCGACCGCACCATTCTGAATCCAGCCGGTGTCGGACTCACCGCAAGCGGCGTGAACGCTGTCTGCAACGCCGGACCCGGCGGAGCGACCAGCATCGTGGGACGAGACGCAGTCACTGGCAGTTGGGCTTGCGGCAGCCAGGACGACAGCAACATCGTTGGCTATGTCGCGCTTGATCCAACTGGCCGCTTTGTCCAAGCCGAAGTGGGCGCTTTCGCCAACACCGGACGCAACACGGTCAACACTCCCGCCCTGAACATCTGGAATATGGGAGTATTCAAGAACACCAAGCTCACCGAGCGGTTCATGCTGCAATTCCGCGCGGAAACCTACGACACCTTCAATCACCGCAACTTTGTGATTGGATTGCCTACCAACAATGGCAGCCTCGACGCCACCACCAACACCAATCCGTTGAATGCCGGATATATTTTTGTTACTTCCGGCAGTTCATTCCTGAACAACAAAATCTTCAACGGCGGCAGCAGAACCATGCAACTTGGTGTGCGGTTGCAGTTCTAGGTTGACGGGCATTAGCTGATTGAAAGCGGAGCGGGGGAATTCTCACGGATTCCCCCGCTCCTTTCTGTGCAGGCTCTGGTAGCGAAATTTGCGCCCAAATCCATCAAGCTGCAGAGAGCCGTCTGTTCGCGCAACATCGTGGACGCCGGAATACGACTTCACCTACATCCGCAGGAAGTAAGCTTCACTTGCCTGCGGGCGTCACCATCACTTCCACGCTCGACGGATATTGCTTCGAACGGTAAATCGTCTGCGTCGCCTTCTGGTAGTCCGTATCCTTCGCTTCAAAAATGTTTGCAACAAATTTCTGCGGGTTGCGGTCGTAAAGCGGGAACCACGTACTTTGCACCTGCACCATGATGCGGTGGCCTTTTTTAAAAACATGATTCGCGGAGTGCAGGCTTACCGTGAACGGTGTCACCTGGTTTGGTGTTATCGCTTCCGGCTTTTCGAACGACTTGTAGTAACGCCCGCGGAAAATCTCGTCCGCGATCATCAACTCATAGCCGGAAAGCTTCCAGTCCTCTGCCACCTTTTCCGGATACACATCGATCAGCTTCACGATCCAGTCCGCATCGCTGCCCGTCGTTGAAGCAAAAAGCTTCGCCGTGACGTTGCCCGCCACGGTCACGTCATCTTTCAACTCACCCGTCTGCCAGGTCAGCACGTCCGGCCGCCCATCCACGAACCGCTGGTCCTGAACCAGCCACGTGTACCAACCGCCCGGATGGTCTTCCGGATAAGTCATGTCCACCGGCCGCCGCCGATACGGCACCGGATGTGCCGGATCGCTGGCGTAACTGTCCGCCGCATCCTTTGCATCTGTCTGCGGCGGTTCGAACGAAAGTCCGCCGTCAGCCTGAAAATAGAGATTCTTGGTCAGCGCATCCTTCGGCGGCCACGAATCAAATGAGGTCCAGGTGTCGCTGCCGGTCTGGAAGAGCGTCGCTTCCTGGACGGGCAAAGTGCCTTTGCCGTGCAGCCAATAAGCGAACCACGGCGCCTCGATCTTCTGCCGGAAATAAACGCCCGTCTCGCTGTGAAACGGAATATCGCCCAGCGATTTTCCCGGGCCGCGTCCCCAGCCGCCGTGATTCCACGGACCGACTACCAGGAAGTTGTAATTTTTCTTGTCCGATTTTTCCAGCCGCTCGTACGTCATCATCGGCCCGAAAAAATCTTCCTGGTCCCACCATCCGGCCACGTTCAGGTTCGGCACCGTCGGTTCATGCAGCGTGTACGCCACCGCGTGCCTCTTCCAGAAATCGTCGTAGCTGCTGTGATTCACGAAGTTGTTCCACGTCGGAATATTCTTGTGAAAATATCTCTCGTTGGCGTTCGATAGCGCGCCTAACCGCAAATACCAGTCGAACATGTCGAACCGGTCGAACGGAAAACTGTAATTCTCGTTGGAATTTTCCAACAGCGCCGTGTATTCGAATCCGTAGGTCAGCCGAAACGCGCCGTTATGAAAAAAATCGTCGCCCAACCACGTATCGCCCATGCAGGCCTGCTCGGAAACCGCTTTCAGCGCCGGATGCGGATTTACCATGCCCATCGTCACCAGATAGCCGGGATAGGAAATGCCGTTCATGCCGACCTTGCCATTGTTGTTCGGGACATTTTTCATCAGCCATTCGATCGTGTCGTAGGTGTCGGTGCTCTCATCCACGCCTTTGCTATTTTCGTCCGGCGCGGTGTGCAGCATTTCAAATTTGCCTTCGGAGCCGTACCGCCCGCGAATGTCCTGAAACACAAAAATGTAGCCGTCGGCGAACATGTCCTGATAACGAAACAGGCTGTAGCTCATGCCCTTGTCTTTCGCGGAAATTCCGTAGGGCGTGCGCTCGAAAAGGATTGGCAGCGGCTCTTTCGCGTCCTTCGGCGTGTAAATTTCCGTGTGCAGTTTCACGCCGTCGCGCGCCTCGATCATCACCTCGCGCTTGTCGAACATCTTCGCCAGCTCCGCGCGCTTATCCTGCTGCGCGGAAGCAATTGACGCCAGCGCCCCCACTATCGCAATCATCAGTATGAAGCGACACGTTTGAATCGCGCGGCGATTGGCCAAGAGCATGAAGGCTCCTTTAGGAATGAAGAAAGTCTATTCGGCAAGCCGCGCAAGAATATCACGGCCCTGAGTTGCGATCTGCGACGTGCGGCGAGTTCAATCCGAATGCAATTCTTGTGATTCGCGCCGGTTGCGCACGGTGAAGAGTATACTTAGGCAGGAAGTTAGCGAAAATAGCTCGCTCCAACTGCCGAGATGCGAATACCCCGAAGCAAATCCGCTTGGTTGGCGCTGTTGGTCTGTACGTTAACGGCTGTGCTGTGCCTGACAGCGCAGGCCGGCATTCGTGGACCCGGAAAGTATTGCGGCGTTGTGATATTCGACCGCTGGGGAACCTGCTTTCTCTTGAGCGGGCATTTCATTACGTACATTTCGGAAAGCGCCAAGGAAGAATTAAGACCGTACCTGGGTACCGCAATTCAAATTGACGCATCGGAAGTTTTACAGCCCAGAAATCCAGGCGACGCGCTGATCAAAAAATTTCAGATCATAGGTCCGGCTGCAAACCCTCGCGACCTAGTCTTGCAGGTAAAGGACGCCTTCGGACCGGATCATCGGCCCACATTTGAACTCCGAGTCGGCAATCAGGGAAGCGAGATCGTCCGGATCAGCAGTGCGAACTTCGGGCCCACGTTGATCGGCGTGAATCGAGAGACAGCTCTTTCTCCGTCAGACGGCGCTTCACAAGCGTGGATTACACGCCAGGATCTCGTCGACCGCTCCACAAATGGCGACACCTTCGGCGGCTCAACGGACGTCAGTTCTTTCAAGGTGGATCCGAAGACGCCGTTGCCTCTGCAGTTGCAAATAGCTCCTGGCCAATCGGTCGATTTCCGCATCGCGTTGAAGGTTCCTCCGGGTCAATATCAATTCATGGTCGGCTACGGCGGTGGAGTTCACGAAACGAAATCGCTCGCCAGTAACGCAGTTTCGTTTGATTTGGATACGCACGGCTTTGCCACACTCGCACCGAGGTAAGTCGGAAGTGCCTTCGACACGTCGATTCAAGTGGAAACGACTGTTGACATCGACCGCGTTACGCTGGCCGGAATCCCCATCCTTTGCTAAACTATCCTTGCAACGCCACACCTGAGAATTCCTGATTCGGCACTTCCGAATCGCCAAGAAATACGAAGGAAGATCTACACGGGCTGCTGGTTGTTCCAGCAGCTATTTTTGTCTTTAACGACATCGAAAGCGGAGTTATGAGCCAAAACGTACGCAACATCGCCATCATCGCCCACGTTGACCACGGCAAGACCACCCTCGTCGACGCCATGCTCCGGCAGAGCGGCATTTTTCGCGCCAATGAAGCGGTCGTCGAGCGCGTCATGGATTCGAACGACCTCGAACGCGAGCGCGGCATCACGATTCTTGCCAAAAATACCGCCCTCTTTTTTCACGAGACCAAAATCAACATCGTGGACACACCGGGTCACAGCGACTTCGGCGGCGAAGTGGAACGCGCCCTCCGCATGGTCGATGGCGTCGTCATGCTCGTGGACGCCAGCGAAGGCCCGCTGCCGCAAACCCGCTACGTTTTGCAGAAAGCCCTCGCGGCCAAGCTGCCTCCGGTGGTCGTGCTCAACAAAATCGATCGCGCAGACGCTCGCCCCAAGGAAGTCCTCGACGAAATCTACGACCTGTTCATCGACCTCGACGCCACCGAAGACCAGCTCGACTTCCCTGTGATTTACACCAACGCGCGCGACGGCGTCGCGCACCGCAATCCGGGCGACGATTCGAAGGATTTGCTTCCTCTGTTCGAAACCATCGTCGAAAGAATTCCCGCGCCGCCCGGCGATCCCGCCGCCACCTTGCAGCTCCAAGTCATGAACCTCGACTACAGCGAATTTCTCGGCCGCATCGCCATCGCGCGTGTTTTCAATGGCACCATGACCCGCGGCGAAGAAGTCGGCATCAGCAAACTTGACGGCAAACTGCAGCCCACAAAGATTACGAAGCTCTACACCTTCCGCGGACTCGATCGCGACGAAGCTGAAAAGGTCGTCGCCGGAGACATCGTCGCAATCGCGGGCGTCGAAGGTATTCAGATCGGCGAAAGCATCACCGATCTTGCGAATCCCCTGCCGCTCGAGCCGCTGATCATTGACGAGCCAACGCTCGCCATGATCTTCACCGTCAACTCCAGCCCGCTTTCCGGGCGCGAAGGCAGCTACCTTACGTCGCGCGATTTGCGCGACCGTCTCGCGAGAGAACTCCTCACCAACGTTTCGATTCGCGTCGAAGATACCGACACGCCCGAATCATTTCGCGTGCTCGGCCGCGGCGAATTGCAGTTGGCAATCTTGATTGAAACCATGCGCCGCGAAGGCTTTGAATTAATGGTCGGCAAACCGGAAATCGTCGTGCGCAGCGAAAATGGCAAGAAACTCGAACCGCAGGAGCGCGTCGTCATCGACGTCGCCGACAATTTCATCGGCATCATCATGGAAACGCTCGGCAGCCGCCGGGGCGAGATGGTCAAGATGAGCAATCACGGCTCCGGCCGCGTCCGCATGGATTTTCGCATCCCTTCGCGCGGTTTGATTGGACTGCGCAGCCAGTTGCTTACCGACACGCGCGGTACCGCGCTGATTCACTCCATCTTCGAAGGATGGATTGAGTACGGTGGCGAAATGGCGCTGCGTCCGACGGGCGCGCTGTGCGCCGATCGTGCCGGAGTTTCCACCGCCTACGCTCTCTGGAACATTCAGGAACGCGGTGAACTCTTCATCGGACCCGGCGTGGATATTTACGAAGGAATGGTGGTCGGAGAAAATTCGCGCGAGCAGGACATGGAAGTGAACGTCACGCGCGAAAAGAAGCTCACCAACATGCGTTCGTCCAGCGCCGACGAAGCCATTCGCTTGATTCCGCATCGCGAACTCAGCCTCGAACAAGCCATCGAATTTATCGCCGATGATGAGTTCGTCGAAATCACTCCGAAATCCATCCGCTTGCGCAAGAAAGTTTTGCAATACAACAAGCGCCCGCGCCGCTGGCAAGAAATCCGCGCCAGCCAGGAAGCTTCCAACTAACTCACAACAGTCGTTCTTTGCATTTGCTCGGTCTGCTTGTTAGACCGCGGCTTTGTTTCGCTTTTGTAGGGCGCGGCCTAATGCACCGACTCTTCCAGCAATTCCTGCAAATACTGCTTCCACACCTCTGCGTGCGTATGTGTCCCGTGTCCGTATGTGTGATCGCTCGCCGGTATCACAATGAATTTCGCATTCTTGATCTGCTTCACTTTTTCTTCCGCGATTTCCAACTCCGGTGGATTAATAAAATCGTCCGCTGAATTAATCCACATTACCGGCACTTTAATTTTGTCTAATTGACCGGACGGATCGTAGTTACGCGAAGACGCCACCTGGTAGAGAATATTATTCGCGTCCAGTCCCTTGGTCCGGGTCGCGTACGCTTCCTCTAGAAATTTGTCCGCCGCGTCGCGCGTCGGCATCGACTTCTGCATCTGGATCGGCGCGCCCCCCGCAATCAGCAGAAAATCGAGCCATGTCTGCATGGCCTGCTTCGGCTCCTCGCTGTACTCGCCGCCCTTCCATTCCGGATCGCTCGTGATTGCGTGCATGGCCATTTGTCTCCACAACCGATTTCGCCCCGCAATCTGCACCGGCAGGCACGCCATCGGCATCGCCGCATCCATAAAGTCGGGATACGTCTCGATCCACACGAACGAGTGCATGCAGCCCATCGACGTCCCCATCACCAGCCGCAGATGATTTACGCCAAGCCCTTCCGTTAGCAGCAGGTGATCCGCGGCGACCATGTCGTCGTAGTCGTACTTCGGAAACTTCATGTGCAAACCGTCGCTAGGTTTCGACGATTTCCCGTGCCCAATGGCATCGCGCAGAATAATGAAATATTTGTTCGCGTCCAGCAGTTGACCCGGGCCGAATAGCTCTCCGGCAAAAATCTTTCCCAGGAACTGTTCGCCGGAGCCACCCGTGCCATGCATGATCAACACGGCGTTTGTCACGCGTCCTTGCGCATCTTGCACTGGTTTGCCCAGCGTCATGTAGTGCAATTTAAGCTCGGCCAGTTTCTCGCCATCTTTGAAAGTGAAATTCTTCGCAACGTAGTCCCCTTGCTGCGGCTTCAATTCCTGAGCACACAACGTCCTGCCAAGACAGATGGTCGCTGCCGCCATCATCACCGCTCCACGCAACCCGCTCTTCATCTAGTCTCCTAAGGCAACAATGGTTTCAAATCCGCGCTCGGTAATGGCAGCCCGCCAAGTTTTGCCATCGTCGGCGCGATGCTGCGCATATCAATGACGCCAAGATTCTTTCCCGCGGGTACACCTGGTCCCACCAAGAAAAACGACGCCCGCAATTCCGGCAGGTCCGGCAGTGCGCCATGCGTTCCGCCCGGTCGAGCCATTTTGCTCACCACCGGACCATTCAAGCCGAACGTAGTTCTCCATCCAGGTTTTAACCCAACAAAAAAAGCCGCGGTCGGATATCCGCCGCGTTTGTGCAATTCCTCGGCGTCCAACACGCGATCGATTCCGTTCGCCGGATCGGCGGCAAGTTTCGCCAAGAGCTCGCGCACAACTCTGGCAGTCTCCGCATCATTCGGATCTTTCAATACGATCGCCGCTGAGCCGCCGGTCTCCCACGGCATCGCTTTCCAATCGGTGATTGCGCCCTTTTCGTTCGCCGTAATCAGCTTCGCATCCACAAATGCCGGAAACAAATTCAATTGCTGGTCCACTTTCACGAATCCGTGATCGGAAACCACCGCGATAAACGCGCGGCCCGGCGCAATCTTTTCCGCCGCTTCCCGCACCCGTGCAATGTCGGCATCAATTTTCTCGAGCACTGCAATCGCCTCCGGGCTGAACGGCGCGAATTCGTGCTCGGTATGATCGAGCGACGACAGATGCAGCAGCAACAGTCCCGGATGTTTTTTCTCCAGTATCCAACTCGCGTATTTCGCGCGCGATTCATCCGCTTCCGCCGAAGTGTCGATCCCTCCCTTGTATTCTCCTAATTCTGGCGTGGCTTCCGCCATCAGACCCGGCGTTGTAACCACTCGTACTAATTTCGCATCTTCGGCCGTACCGGCGCGCCAGAATTCGGGAATCAACCAGCCGATTCGCGCGCCTACCGTCACCGGCCACTGGATGCTCGCCGTATTTCTTCCGGCCTGCGTCGCCGCTTCCCACAATGTCGGCGAGTGAATGTCTTCCGCGTACCAATACCAGCCTTGATAGTTCTTCTGCAGCGGATCGAACGTCGTATTCGCCAGAATGTTGTGCTTGATGGGCCACACTCCGGTCACCAGAGTCGTATGACTCGGGTACGTCACTGTCGGAATCACACCCTGCACGCCTTCAGCGAAAGTTCCCTCTTTCAGGAATTTTCGCAGATTCGGAATCTTCGCTCCGTGCTCGTCGGCGTGCGTCACATAGTCCGGCCGCAAGCCGTCCACCGAAATCATCACGATTAGTGGAGTTTTTTCTTGGGCCCCGACGGCTACAGGCAGCATCGCCTTGGCCGTCAAAACCATAGTTAACAGCAGGAAAAACCGGAACATTCCACGTCGGGTCAGCATTTTATTTTTATGAGTATTCATACCTGCAGTAGATTACCGCAACACATCCGCTCCACATGACAGAGATGCAAACATTCGATAAATCAGTTAAAGTCACCTATACGCGAGAAGCACGCTCTTCAGGGGGCCGTGATCCAGGCTGAGCACCCGCCCCGTCTTTGCTTCCTTGCGCCTACTCCCGCATCGGAAAGATGTAAATAACTCGTGAATACCCCCGCCGCCAAGAATGGCTATCAATCGCCTTGCGCCATCGTCGCCACCGCCACTGCGGTGCCGCCGAATATCATCACCCGCGATGACCTGAAATATTATCTCGGCCGCGTCTTCGATATTCCTGATCGCCGCCTGGAAGCAATGATGTCCATTGTTGACAACGCCAATGTCAACAGCCGGCACATGATCTTCCCGGTTGATTACACCATTCAGCCTCGCTCTCTCGAACAGACCAACAACGAGTACATCGAGCACGCTATCAAACTTGGCCGTCAGGCTGCCGAAGAATGCCTCAAGCGCGCCAACATGACTCCGCAGGACATCGATCTCATCATCACCGTTTCCTGCACCGGTTTCATGATTCCTTCGCTCGACGCCCACCTCATCAACCAGATGGGCTTCCGCTCAGACGTTCGCCGTATGCCTTTCACCGAACTCGGTTGCGCCGCCGGCGCCATGGCTCTCGGCCGCGCTTCGGACTATTTGCAATCACGCACCGAAGGAACCGCATTGATCGTCGCTGTCGAACTTCCTTCGCTCACCTTCCAGCGAAAAGATATTTCCCAGGCCAACCTCATTTCCTCCATTTTGTTCGGTGACGGCGCCGCAGCAGTGATTGTCAGCAATAAGTCGCAAGCGAAAGGTCCGCGCATTCTTGTCTCGGAAACCTATACCTTTCCAGATTCACTCTGCGCGATGGGTTTCGATCTCAAAGATTCCGGCTTCCACATCCTGCTCTCCAAGGACGTTCCGGAAATGATCGGCGAAAAAATCGAAGGCCTCGTTGACGGCTTCTTGTCGCGTCACGGGCAGACTCGTTCCGACATTAAAGGTTGGATCCTGCACCCCGGCGGCTCCCGTTTGCTGGGCAACGTCGAAAAAGCTCTCAGCCTTGCCAAGACCGACACGCAGCCTTCCTGGGACGTGCTCGGCAGCGTTGGCAATCTTTCGAGCGCAACAATATTGTTCATTCTTCAGGAGTGGCTGGAAAAGCGTCCGCTCAATCCCGGCGACGTCGCGATGGCCGCCGCCTTCGGCCCCGGCTTCAGCGCGGAATTTCTTCTGATTCAATGGAACTGAGCGTCAAACTCTACATCGCTCTGCTGCTCGCCGTCGGTGCCATGCGCATCTTCGAACTGCGCATCTCCAAGCGCCATCGCGATGCACTCGCTTCCCGGGGAGCGGAAAGAGTCAAAGACCCGCATTTCCAGTGGATGGCGATGTTCCACACCCTGGTCCTCATTGGTGCAGCCGTCGAAGTCGTTTTTCTACATCGACCTTTCATTCCCGCGCTCGCGGTTCCCATGATCGTGCTCTTCATCCTTGCCAACATTGTTCGCTGGTGGGTTATTCGCACACTCGGCCAGCATTGGAATGTTCAGGTCATGGATTCGACTCGCCTCGGCGTAATCACCACCGGCCCCTTCCGTTACGTCCGCCATCCAAACTACGCCGCCGTGTTCGTCGAAATGATTGCCCTGCCTCTGATTCACACTGCGTGGATCACCGCCCTCGTCGGAACCATCGCCCACGTCGTCGTACTCTCCCTTCGCCTCTCCACCGAAGAGCGCGTGCTCCTAGCCAATCCCGATTACGCCGCCACTATGGGCCCCAAACCCCGTTTTATTCCCGGTCTGTTTTGATTCTGCGTTCCTAAAGTAGCTAACGATTTCTGCACCGCCGCTGCCGCCACCACTTCGCGGCACAGGCGTTCCTGTGTCTTCGCTGGTTGGCACGGACAGCCTTTTTCTGTTCGCGGCTTACCTCTAGCTCCCACCTCGGTGCGCTCTGTGATTCTGTGGCAATTCCTCCTGCGGTTTTTTCTGGCACCTCCCAGTGACTTCCCCCGCTTCCCTATAATGCCGTCGGCACGATATATTCACGCTCTCCCTGCGAGGTGTAGCGAATGTTCGAAAAATCTCTTCTGAAAGACCGCGCTATTTTTCTCAGCGGCGGCGGCTCCGGCTTGGGTCGCTCCATGGCCCTGCACTTCGCATCTCTCGGCGCAAAAATGTTTATCGTCGGCCGCCGCGAAGAACTCCTGAAAGAAACCTGCGAAGCAATCCGCAAAACCGGTGGCACCGCCGCCTACACCACCTGTGACGTCCGCGATTTCGCCGCCGTCGAAGCCGCCGCCGACAAAGCCAGCGCCGAATTCGGCCGCATCGACACGGTTATCAACAATGCCGCCGGCAACTTCATGGCGCGCAGCGAAAAGCTTTCTCCCAACGCTTTCGACACCGTCGTAAGTATCGTGCTCAACGGTAGCTTCCATTGTACCCAAGCCTTTGCGCGCAAATGGATCGCGCAGAAAGAGCCCGGCAACGTTTTGAGCATCACCACCACTTACGCCGCTGCGAATTGCGGCTCCGGCTTCGTGGTCCCATCGGCCTGCGCCAAAGCCGGCGTCCTGGCCATGACCACTTCGCTCGCCGTCGAATGGGCCAAATACAACATTCGTCTGAACGCCATCGCTCCCGGCCCGTTCCCCACCGAAGGAGCCTGGTCGCGGCTCATTCCCTCTAAAGAATTTGAAGAGCACTCGCGCAATGCCAATCCCATGAAGCGATTCGGCCGTCACGAAGAACTCACCAACCTCGCCGCTTTTCTCATCAGCGATATGGCGCAATTCATCAACGGAGAATGTGTTGTGATTGATGGCGGCCGCTGGCTGCAAGGCGCCGGCGAATTCAACGACCTGCTCATGCTTCCCGAATCCGCCTGGGAAAAGATGGAATCTGCCCGTGCTAAGAAATAGCGCGGCGCCCTTTGTCCGCGCCGACCCTGCTTTTCGTGTATGGAATGAACTGTTTTGTAGCGCCCGCCTTCCGAGGCCGGCTCGTTTCCTGCGCTGCTATTCGGGCAACCCGCTCTTCTTCAACAGAACAATCAGGCGAACCGAGCCGACCAGGCTCCCGTCATGTTCAACGGTGATTTCGATATTTTTGCCGGGTGAGTTTGCCGAAATCGCTTCCGGCGTCTGAATCTCCACGCGAAGCGCCGTGCTCCACTCGCTTGGCAGTAAAAACTTGCCAGTGCCGCTCGAGGCTTTCCATCCTTCGGGCATCGGCGCGCTTATCGAAAACTCCTGCGACCCTGACGCATCGTGCGCAAGCATCAATGGAATCTGCAACAGCGAACCGCTCTTCACAGCAATCTCGGGCTCTGCTGACGTTGGCAAATGTGCCAGATGATGCGCTCGCCGGAAATCTACGTAGTAGCCCCACGGCCCGGCCAATTTCAGCTTCCCATTATCCAAGACTGGATATTGACGCCCTTTGATTCGCACACCGCCTTTCGTCGGCTGAGTTTCGCTGCCCGGAAAAACAGCTGCCGTCGATCCACTTCCATCTGTCGCCTTCCCAAAAATTAGCGTCATCGGCTCCGGCCACCACGCCGACTTCGGGTCGTTCATCATTTTTTCCAGTTCCGCGTCGCTCATCTTCGGCAGCGGAAAGGCCTCCGGAAATTGCGTCAAGTGCGCCGCCGCTGCATCCAGCGCCAGCCGCCAGTACGGTTTTTTCTGCGAAGGCGAAATTTCCTTGATCGAATACGTCGGTCCCGATCCATCGAATTGTGTTTGGTCGTCGGCATCGCTGAAAAAATAAAGTTTCTTCGGCTGCCACGGCGTCAAATTCTCCAAATACAGTTCCAGCCGCTTCGTGGCTCCCGTAACTTGCGAAGGAAATTCCGTCGGATCGTTCGCAATATCGAACGCTTCCGTCGCCAGCACTCCCGCCGCCTGGTGATCGCCGTGATTCTCGCCAATAAAAATTCCCGGCAGCCAACTGATGATTACTTCCGGCCGCGTCAGCCTCACAATTCTCACCAGCTCTTCCAGACTCGCACCGTGCCCCCAGTTCGCCAGCGAGTTCAACACATTCTGCGAAGCCGTATCCTTCCCGCCCAAGAACCACACGTTCGTAATTCCCAATTTCGCGCAAGCCGCTCGTGCTTCCTGCTCGCGAATATCCGCCAGCGCCGGCCCGTGCTCGCGCGAGTAGTCGTTCCCGCCGCTTCCCCCGCGAGTCCCGTACACCACTGCCACGCGCTTGTGCTCATCGTAGATCGCTCGCGCCAGGTACGGAGTCACTCCTCCTTCATCATCCGGGTGCGCCACCACCACCAAGATATCCACCTTCAACCGCTCGTCCGGTGCCTTGATCGTTTGTACCGGCGCCGCCGCCGTCTGTGCTTGCGCCTCAATGCCCGCAAATCCAGCCAGCGCCATAAGAAAACTCACAAGAATACGTTTCATCCGAGACCCTTTCGGTCACGATTTTCTCGAGATGCAAAACTCAAATTGTACCTGCTCCATCACACGAATCCCTAACCTGCGACGTCAAAACTCCATTCCGCGGCAAGGTATACTCGTGGCATGTTCCTCGCGATTCTTCTCTCAGTGGCCTGCCTCACTGCGCTTCCAACGTTCGCTCCGCCCTCCGCAGCCACTCGCTCAGATGCTCGCGAAGCATTTCCCCTCGGCGTGGCCATTCCCAAAGTAACCACCGTCGCCGACCCGCAGCAAAGCTACGCGCTTTATCTTCCGGCAAAATATTCCGACGACCGTGCCTGGCCGGTCGTATACGTTTTCGACCCACTCGCTCGCGGCCCGCTCGCTCTCGCCCAATTTCAGCACTCCGCCGAACTCCACGGCTACATCGTCGCGGCCTCCAACAACTCCCGCAACGGCCCGTGGGCGCCGGAGGCTCAAGCGGCCGACGCCGTTCTCAACGACACGCGCCAGCGCTTCACAATCGATCAAAAGCGGATTTACTTCGCAGGATTTTCCGGTGGCGCGCGCGTCGCCTCGCAATTGGCGCAACTCTGCAAATGTGCTGCTGGCGTCATTCTCAGCGGTGCGGGTTTTTCCACTGGCTCGCCACCGTCGCCCGATCCGAAGTTCGCCGTTTTTTCCGCCGTGGGCAATGCCGACTTCAACTACAGCGAAATCATCCCGCTGCAGGACGCGCTTGGAAAGGTTTCCCTGCCACACTGGCTTCGCGTTTTTGACGGCCCGCATGAGTGGGCTCCGCCCAACGTGATGGACGAAGCGCTTGCATGGCTGCGCATGCAATCCATGAAATTGCAACGCGAACCAGGCGACGAAGCATTCATCGCGGCGCAATTCTCCGCGGCCCAGGCGCGCGTCTCCGCGTTTGAGAATTCCGCCCAGCCCCTCGCTGCGTGGCGCGAAAATCGCCAAATCGCGGAAACCTATGAAACGCTAGCGGACATCTCGGCTGTTCGTACTCGCGCCTCGCAACAGGAAAAGAGCAAAGAAGTTCGCGACGCACTGAAACGCGAACACAGCGATTTCGAAGAGCAGGACCGCCTCGGCAATGAAGTCTTCGCCGCCGCTTTCAGCTCTCCCCCCAGTCAAACTTCCGATCAAAACGGTTCCAGTCAGCCTCCCGTTCAACAACGAGCC
The DNA here is from genome assembly GCA_963781385.1 of uncultured Acidobacteriota bacterium. Lineage (GTDB taxonomy): Bacteria > Acidobacteriota > Terriglobia > Acidiferrales > UBA7541 > Acidiferrum. The sequence goes on from CAWAFN010000004.1 coordinate 247,278, forward strand.
GAACTTCCCCAGACCGATTCCGCAGCTTCTGCTCCGGCTCTCACCAGGGAACTTCGCAATCGCGCCAACCGCGAAAGAAAACCGGAACGCATCCTGGTTTACAAGCGCGCTCTCGCCGGAGTCTTCATCGGCTCGCTCGAATCCGGCAGCAACGCGCTCGACAAAAAAGACTACGCCCGCGCTGCCCGCCTTTTTGCCTGCGCCACCGAGGCCAATCCCGATTCCGAATGGGCCTTCCGCAACCTCGCCGTCGCTCGCGCCCTTTCCGGCGACAGGAAAGGCGCACTCGAAGCTCTAGCCTCCGCTCGCTCCCACAGCAAAGATCCGCCCGGCTTCATGGATTGGCTCCAGCAGGAGCCCACCTTCGAGCGCTTCCGTTCCTCGCCGGAATTTCGGTCGCTGGCCACAGCGTCCGCTCCGCTCTGATCATCAAGCTTTTTCTATTCCGCTTTTCCCTCGCCTTGACCCACTTTTCTCCCGCCGATAAGCTATTGGTTTCTCAGATCAGTCAGGAGCCTTTCAGGGTTCGCCCTGCCAACCCTGAGGTCAAAAATGGAAACGATTCACATCACTTTGCCCGACGGCAGCGTAAAGGACGTCCCCAAAGGCACCACCGCCGACGACATCGCGCGCGGCATCTCTCCGCGTCTTGCCGACGCCGCTTTTGCCGCCAAGGTCTATTCCAGCGACCCTGCCCTCGCCAATTTCGGCGATCCCGTCGATGATGGCGGCTACTTGATCGATCTTCGCCGGCCGCTCGAGCAGGATCTCAAGCTCAAAATTCTCACCGACAAAGATCCCGACGCCCTTTTCGTTTTCCGCCATTCCGCAGCGCATCTGCTCGCCGCGGCGGTGATGGAACTCTATCCGAACGTAAAGCTCGGTATCGGTCCTCCGGTTGAAAACGGATTCTTCTACGAATTTCTTCGCGAACAACCGTTCACTCCCGAAGACCTCGAAAAAATCGAAAAGAAAATGCACGAGCTCGCTGACCAGGACCTGAAGAACGAGCGCAAGTACATTCCCAAGCCTGAAGCTCTTGAGCTTTACAAAAAATCGAACCAGATTTTTAAGTGTGAACTCGTCGAAGAAAAAGTCACCGACCCGATGGTCTCCTTCTACACCACCGGAAAGTTCATCGACTTTTGCCGCGGCCCGCACATCCCGTCCACCAAACGCATTCAAGCTTTCAAACTGATGTCCGTCGCCGGTGCTTACTGGAAAGGTCAGGAAGGTAATCCGCAACTCCAGCGCATCTACGCCGCGGCTTTCTTCACACAAAAAGAACTCGACGCCTACCTCCACCGTCTCGAAGAAGCCAAACGCCGCGATCACCGCAAACTCGGCCCCGAACTCGATCTGTTCAGCATTCAGGAAGAAGCTGGCCCCGGCCTGATTTTCTGGCACGCCAAAGGCGGTTTCATCCGCAACATCATTGAAAACTGGCTGCGCGACGAACTGCAAAAGCGCGGCTACGATCTCGTTTACACCCCGCACATCATGCTGCGCGAACTCTGGAAAACTTCCGGCCACGCCGGCTTCTACCAAGAAAATATGTTCGGCCCCATCGAAGTCGAAAAAGCCGATTACCAGTTGAAGCCCATGAACTGCCCGGGCCACATCCTGATCTACAAATCCCGCATGCGCAGCTATCGCGATCTTCCCGTGCGTCTCGCCGAACTCGGCACCGTGTATCGTTACGAACGCAGCGGCGTGCTTCACGGTCTGCTCCGTGTCCGCGGCTTCACCCAGGACGACGCGCACATCTTCTGCATGCCCTCGCAGATCGAATCCGAAGTCGAAGCCTGCATCGACTTCGCCTACGCCGTCATGAAAAATTTCGGCTTCGACAAATTTGAAGTGGAACTTTCCGATTGGGATCCCAAGCATCCGGAAAATTACGCCGGTCGACCTGAAGACTGGGCGCGCGCGACCGCTGCTCTTGGCAACACCATGGACCGCCTGAAAATTCCTTACAAGAAAATGTCAGGCGAAGCCGCATTCTACGGCCCCAAGATCGACGTCAAGCTCATCGACGCCATCGGCCGCTCCTGGCAGCTCACCACCGTCCAGTTTGATTTCAATCTTCCCGCGCGTTTCAAACTCGAATATGTCGGCGACGATGGCGCGCGCCATCAGCCGCTCATGGTTCACCGCGCGCTGCTAGGCTCCGTCGAACGCTTCTTCGGCATCCTCGTCGAACACTACGCCGGCGCATTTCCGCTGTGGCTCGCGCCCGTACAAGTTGAAATTTGTCCCGTCAGCGACAAAGTGGCTGACTACTCCAGGCACGTTTACGAAACTCTGAAAAACCACGGCGTCCGCGTCCATCTCGACGATCGCAACGAAAAATTGCCCGCAAAAATTCGCGATGCGCAAATGCAAAAAATCCCCTACATGCTGGTCCTCGGCCCCAAAGAAGCCGAAGCCGGCACGGTCAGCGTCCGCCATCGCGCCAAAGGCGATCTCGGCCCCAAGCCACTCCTCGAACTGGTCGAATCCCTTCGCAAGGAATCCGACGACCGCTGCATCTCCTGATTTTGCCTTTTGCAGCGCGGCTCCTCGAACGCCGCCTTCCACGCAGCGTACTCCGCGCCCTCGACTGGCGCCAATGCCACCCGTAACACAGACTTTCAGTCTGCGTAGCGGCGCAAACACAGCCAAGTTCTTGATATCGAGCGAAAAACGTAGTGGCCGGTCTTCAGACCGGTGCTTTTTCATTGGGCCGATCCGCTGCATAATCTCCTTGGAGAGAATCACGTGAGCATCCCTCGTCGTTCCTTTCTCGCAATGACCGGTGCTGCGTTGTGCGTCCCGCCGAGCTTTGCAACACTCGCAAGGGAGCTTCCGATGCTCGACCACATTCTTCTCGGCTGTAACAATCTTCAGCACGGCATCGATTTCGTCGAACAGCACACCGGCGTTCGCGCCGCCTTCGGTGGAGTCCATCCCGGCCGCGGCACGCAAAACGCTCTTCTCTCGCTCGGCACCCGCCGCTATCTTGAGATCCTCGCTCCGGACCCGCAGCAACACGCTGACGATCCCATCGCAACCAAATTGAAAGGCATATCGGAGCCTCGGCTCGTCAGGTGGGCTGCAAATACCGGCAACATGGCCGCGCTTGTGGCGCGACTCAAAGCCGCAGCGATCGCATTCGAAGGCCCCAACCCCGGCTCTCGAAAACGCCCTGACGGCAAAACGCTCAACTGGCAAACCCTCAACCTTACTGACGACCTTTCCGGCCTGTTGCCGTTTTTCATTCAATGGTCGGAATACTCCGTTCACCCTTCTGTCGACGCGCCATCGGGCTGCACGCTCGCCAGCTTCGAACTCATCTCAACCGACCCCAATACTCTCTCCAGAATCAGCGCGCACCTCAGCCTTGACGTCCCCATCTCCGAAGGCCCCGCCGCCCAACTCCGCGCTGTCATTGCCTCGCCTTCCCACCTGCCACTGGAATTGACGACGTAATCCTGAACTGTTCGCGAACGTAGTACCACTTGCCTATTTCCCGGCTACGTCCCGAATATGATACTGTCCTCGAACTCTCGGAGGACTCATGCCCAGCGCCCCTCAGTTCAATACCGCGGAGTACGCATCCGCGCCTGGAAGCGAACGTTGTGCCAGTTGTCAGCAAGCCATCAGCAATTCTTACTACCGAATCAACGGCTCCCTTGCTTGCGAAAGTTGCGCGGAACAGGTCAAAACGCAACAGCCGAAAGATTCGCACGCGGCCTTGGTTCGGGGAATTATTTTCGGAATTGGCGGCGCAATCGCCGGATTAATTATCTATTCCGCTTTCGGAATCATCACCGGTCTCGAAATCGGCTATGTCGCCCTCGCTGTCGGCTGGTTGGTAGGAATGGCAATCAAAAAAGGTTCAAAGGGCATCGGTGGCCGCCGCTATCAGATTGCTGCGGTCGCGCTTACTTACCTTGCCGTTTCTTTCTCAGCAATCCCCATCGGCATTTCCGCATACATGAAAGAACAGAAAACGAGCCAGTCCGCTGCAGCGCCTTCAACCGCCGGAACTAGCGGCACGGCACAAGCTTCCAGCTCGTCGGCCTCAACCGCATCGCCGGCACAAGAAACGACCGCTCCGGCTCTTGGCTCGGTCATCGGTAAACTCTTGTTTCTGGGTGTCACGGCGCCGTTCTCCGAGCTACAGGAAGGTCTGCCGGGCATCATCGGATTGGTGATCCTCTTCGTCGGAATTCGCATCGCCTGGAAAATCACTTCGTCGCCTCCGCTCGAAATTCTCGGCCCATTTCCAGTAACAGCCCCTGCCGTTATCCCCGCGCCGCCGGCGTCGTTATAAAGGAATCCGTCTAGAGTGGGCTCGTCACCTCCGTTGCTTCTGTCTCCTCGCAAGTGCCTTGCGTGTGCCGCTGATCTTGGCTCAGCTGAACTCGTCTGCCCCAGATGCCACACGCTGGTTCATGCAGAGGCGCTCACGGTGTTGTCGGCTCGCGCCAATCAATTCGAGGCGGCCGATGATATTCCGAGTGCGCTTGCCGAATGGAACAAAGCGTTGCCGATGCTCCCACCCGCCGCAAATCAAACCGAGTGGGTCCGGCAACACATCAAGCGCCTGGCGGTTGCCCAAGCCGTCGCTCCCCCTAAACCGAAAAATGCCTGGGCAAAAAAACTCGGACCGTTGGCCCCAATTGCAATTTTTCTCGCAAAAGCCAAATGGCTGTTCGCGCTTTTCAAATTCAAGTTCCTTTTCAGCCTTGGCGCCTTCTTTCTGCTCTACTGGTCCATTTGGGGCTGGAAGTTCGGGTTGGGTTTTGCCGTTGCCATTCTCGTCCACGAGATGGGGCATTACCTTGAAATTCGCAGACGTGGTCTCCCCGCGGACATGCCGGTATTTCTTCCTGGGTTTGGCGCATACGTCCGCTGGCAGGCACTGGGCGTCTCGCTGGAAACCAGAGCCATGGTCAGTCTTGCGGGGCCCTTTGCCGGAGCCATCGCTGCTCTGGTTTGTCTCACTATTTATTGGAAAACCGGTGATCCCCTTTGGGCTGGCCTCGCGCGCGCAGGCGCGTGGCTCAACGTGATGAATCTCATTCCCTTGTGGGTGCTTGACGGTTCGGGCGCAACAGCCGCGCTGGACCGCACCGGCCGTTGGATCGTCGCGGTCGGCGCACTCCTATGCGCAGTCGGCTTTCAGGAAGGCACTTTCTTTTTGATCGCGGGATCAGCGATATGGCGTCTCTATACGAAGGATCTCCCCGCCGTTCCCAGCTCCCGCATCGCCATCCTTTACCCTGCTCTCATGGTCGCACTCGGCCTCATCCTGAAGTTCGTTCCGGGCACCCTGTTCGGGCGCTAGCGCGGCCTTCTTGGTTGGTATTCCAACCAGGTCTCCGAAATGAAACGATTTCGCTGTTCTCCACACTACTCTTTCGCACCACCAACTCAGGGGCAGAGTCTCCTTAAATTGATTCTTGGGTTGAAGGCGCACGGGGGCATGCTGGAGGCTGCGGTCACCAAACTCTGGCTCATGCCCCCCGCTTTTTTTTTCAGGTTCGAGAGGCGGCATTCTCAATTTCGATTTCCGTTTCCCTCTTGCCGCCTCATGTAGCTCGCGTGCTATACTTTTAAGCCCACGGACAACGGCTTTCAGCCGTTCAAGTGGATCGTGTGTTGGCAAAACCACGAAGCGGTCGATTCGGGCCCAGGGCCAGCTATTCGTGTCCTCTGGTGCTTTTATCAGTCTGAGGGGGATTTATCGCAGAGCGGAATTTCCGGCAAGTGAGCGACAGAGTCCGTGTGAACGATCGGATTCGCGCTCGCGAAATCCGGGTGATTGACGAAGAGGGCGGCCAACTCGGGGTAATGCAGCCATTTGAAGCACTTCGCATGGCTCGCGAACGTGGACTGGACTTGGTGGAAATCTCGCCGACGGCGGATCCACCGGTTTGCAAGATCACCGATTACGGCAAGTTTCTCTATCAACAAAGCAAGAAGGCCCACGAACAACGCAAAAGCAGCCGTGGCTCCGCGTTGAAAGAAGTGAAGTTCCGGCCGGCTACCGCAGAGCATGATTTTCAGGTTCGCAAGAATCAGATTATCCGCTTCCTCGGTGAAGGTCACAAAGTGCGCGCCATGATTTTTCACCGCGGACGCGAAATGGCTCACCAGGAAGTTGGCCGTGCCAAGATGACTCGTTTGTTGGGAGAAATTGGCGACGCCGGCTCCATCGAGACCATGCCGCGCATGGAAGGTAACGTCCTCGTAGCGTTGCTCGCCCCCAAAAAAGGCGCAGCCGCCGCTCCGGCAAAGGCCTAACCTCCCCCGAAATCGGCACAAGCAAACCGAAAGCAGGTCGGTTTTCTTCGCCAAAAAGAAGGGACTATCGTTCCTCTTTCCGCGTAACGAGCTTGATTTCAGCAGTTTGCGGCTGATTACCGCTTGCTATATCGCACCCCTGCGGTGCTAACTAGAAATGAGGATTTACGCAATGCCACGCAATCGATCGAAGCCCAAGAAGAAGCTCAAAACCCATCGCGGCGCCGCCAAACGCTTCAAGATCACCGGAACCGGAAAAATTCTCCGCATGCACTCCGGCAAGCGCCACCTCCTCGGCACCAAAGCGTCCGGGCGTATGCGCAAGCTCAAGAAAATTACCCAGGTCAACAAGGCCGACAAAGCCAAGACCATGCAGATGCTCCCCTACGGTCTCTGAGCCGGCGGGATTGTTCGGCTTCAAGCGCGCATTCGTTTATCGCTACCATAGAGAGCAACGAAAAATTGCGTGCTGTCAAAAAGTTTTGCGAAGCGCTTCTTAACGCTTCGCGGAAATCGGAACAGCAGTAACTTTCGGTGGCTGTAAGAAGCCGCTGATGAATGTTCCGCAAGCTGCTCTGGGGAATTTTGTCCATGAGCGGCATTTCGCGCCAGGCAGTGCTACACGGGTGCCTGCCGGCCGAAAAATGCAGCGATTTATTTCGCTGCTCCGGCTCAAGTAATTGAGCCACCTCGGAAATAAACCCGTTGCGCGTCGCGATTTTTCGCGCCGCCGCAACCTCGTTTGTTTCCCTGGAAAACTGCAACGCCCAAGCGCGATTCGAATTTGCAGCGCAGGGACTGGCGATTTTCGCTTTCTGAAATTCTCCACATCCCTTCTCTTCAGTCGTGCCGCTCGGAATTTAAAGGAGAAACAAACCCATGGCTCGCGTAAAACGCGGTACCAAGCGCCGTGCACGGCGCAAAAAATATCTCAAGCGCACAAAGGGCTTCTTCCTCACCAAGAGCAAGTTGTACCAGTCAGCGCAGGAAGCCGCCAATCGCGCCGATCGTTATGCATTCCGCGATCGCCGTGTAAAGAAGCGCCAGTATCGCCGCCTTTGGATTCAGCGTATCGGCGCAGCCGCTCGCGCCAACGGCATCACCTACGGTCAATTGATTCACGGCCTGAAGTCCGCCGGAATCGAACTCGACCGCAAAGTGCTCGCTGACATCGCGGTGAAGGACGCCGCCGGCTTCACGGTGCTCGCCGAAAAAGCCCGGGCGTTCGCGCCGAAACCGTCAGCGAAAAAAGCCGCGAAGTAATTTCGCTTAAGTCCTGTAGCCGCGCTTTTGCCAGCGCGGAAATTTTTCTCGCAGGAGCGCGATTCTTCGTGCTCCTGCGATGTATTCTTGTTCTCACATCATGCCGACCATTGACGGTTCGCACGAAAAAACTCTCGCAACTCTCGGTGTAACGCAGGCGCAGCAGCTTGCTGCGCTGTTCGCGGAAATTCGCGCGCGCTTTGATTCCGAATCGGGCGCCGTTTGCGACGAAAATTCCTTCAAACAATTTCGCGACGAGTGGCTTGGCAGAAAATCCGGCGTGCTCGCCGGAATCACCGACAACTGGTTGAAACCCGCTACACCGGAATTAAAACGCGCCGTCGGTGCCGGCCTCAACGAACTTCGCGCGCACGTCGATGCGCAAATCGAAGCGCGCCGCGCTGCGATTGAATCCGGTACGGAAGAAGCTGCTGCAGCAAAAGAAAGAGTTGATCTCTCGCTACCGGGCGTGGTGCGGCCAATCGGTTCGCGGCATTTGATCCGGCAGGTGTTTCAGGAAATCGAAGATATTTTCTTTTCCATCGGATTTTCCGTGGTCGAAGGTCCGGAAATTGAATCGCCCTATTACAATTTTGAAGCGCTGAATATTCCGGAATTCCATCCCGTCCGCGACGACATGGATACGTTTTACGTGGAAGCGCAGAACGAAACGGGCGAAAAAACTGCGCCGGGATCTTTGCTTTTGCGAACGCACACTTCTCCCGTACAGATTCGCACCATGGAAAAACGGCAACCTCCGGTGCGCGTGATTGTTCCCGGAAAAGTTTATCGCCGCGATAATCCTGACGCCACGCACTCCTTCATGTTTCACCAGATTGAAGGTCTGGCCGTCGATACCGACATCACCTTCTGCGATTTCACTGGCACCATCGAATACTTCGTGAAGCAATACTTCGGACCGGGCGTGAAGACACGGTTCCGGCCGAGTTACTTTCCGTTTACGGAGCCATCCGTCGAATTCGACGTCTCTTGTATTTTTTGCGGCGGCAGCGGAACCGGCTCTAGCGGCGCGATGTGCGGAAAATGCAAAGGTTCCGGCTGGATCGAACTATTCGGCGCAGGTATGGTGGATCCGGCGGTGTACGGCTTTGTGAATTACGACGCAAAAAAGGTAAGCGGCTTCGCTTTCGGAATGGGCATGGATCGCCTGGCGATGCTCAAGTACGGCATCGACGACATCCAGGCATTTTTCCAAAACGATGTCCGCTTCCTGAAACAATTTCCATGACGTTTGTTGATGCCAAACAACGTTTCTCGAATCGCGTGGCGGACTACGTTCGCTACCGGCCGGGCTATCCGCCTGCGCTGACCGATTTGCTGCACCAGGAATGCGGCTTGCAGAGCTATCACCAGATTGCGGACATTGGTTCGGGAACGGGAATTCTCAGCAAACTGTTTTTGCAAAACGGGAATTCCGTTTGGGGAGTGGAACCGAACCAGGAAATGCGCGATGCGGGCGCGGAATTTCTTGTTGCATATCCGAAATTCCAAAGCGTCTCCGGTTCCGCCGAAGCGACCACGCTTGCGGATGGGAGTGTCGATTTCGTCACCGCCGGGCAGGCGTTTCACTGGTTTGAACCGGACGCCACGCGCCGCGAATTTGCACGCATTCTGAAACCGGGCGGCTGGGCCGCAATTATCTGGAACGATCGCAAACTTTCTGAAACGGCGTTCGGCCGCGCCTATGAAGATTTGTTGGTGCGCTACGGAACAGATTACGCGCGGGTGAAAGAAGCCTATCCGGAAATGCAGGGTATGGAACAATTTTTCGGAAAAGAAAAGTTCGAGCGGCGCGAGTTGCCGAATTTTCAGGAATTCGATTTTGCGGGCCTGGCCGGGAGAGTACGCAGCAGTTCGTACGCGCCGAAAGAAGGCCAGGAAAATTATGAGCCCATGATGGCTGCGCTGCGTAAATTGTTTGACGCAACGCAAAAATTCGGCCGCGTGCGCATGGACTACGCCACGCAAATGTATTTGGGCCAGTTGGACCGGGCGAGGAATGAGGTATGAAGGTCGTTTATGACTGGCTGAAGGATTTTGTGGAGGTGACGGCGACGCCGCAGGATCTTGCGTCGCGACTGGCGCTCGCCGGAACCAACATCGCCAGCGTCGAATGGCAACCGCTCGGCGGAGTGATTGACGCCGAAGTTACGTCGAATCGCGCCGACTGTCTCGCGGTGTACGGAATCGCGCGCGAAGTGAGCGCCATTTACAAACTTCCGCTAAAAGCAGTGACGGCAAAACCCGCCGAATCTGCCACCGCGAAAGCCAGCGATGCGATTGCCGTAAAAATTGAATCGCCGGAACTTTGTGCGCGCTACACCGCCCGTGTGATTCGCGGCGTGAAGATTCAACCGTCACCGGCATGGCTGCGCGAGCGGCTGGAAGCGGCGGGCGTATCGTCTATCAATAACGTTGTTGACGCGACCAACTACGTGATGATGGAACTCGGCAATCCGATGCACGCGTTTGACTACGACAAAGTGCGCGATCACCGGATTGTGGTGCGAGCGGCAAAGCCGAAAGAAAAGATGACCACGCTCGACGGCGCCGAACGCGAAGTGAGTGCGGGAATGCCGCTGGTCTGCGATGGAGATGGCTCGCGCGCGATTGGCAGCGGCGTGATGGGCGGAGCCAGCACCGAAATTTCTTTTTCGACGAAAAGCATCTTACTGGAATGTGCGTGGTTTGAGCCGGTGTCGATTCGCCGCGCAACGCGTTTTCTGAAATTGCATACCGAAGCGTCCACGCGCTTCAGCCGCGGCGCGGATATGGAAATGGCGGAACTCGCGTCACGCCGCTGCGCGGAAATTATTCTGCAGTTGGCCGGAGGCGAACTGCTGGCTGGCGTCGTAGATGTGTATCCAGGCAAGCGAGCGGCAAGAAAAATCACCATCACTCGCGCGGAAATTCTGCGCGTGATGGGAGCAGACATTCCGGATAAAGAAGTGGAAGCGATTCTCAGCGCGCTGGGCTTCGCTCCGGTGCGTGTGGATCAAAATCGCGGCCAGGCCGGCTCGATTCTTGCTGCCTGGGAGTGCACGCAACCTTCATGGCGCGCGGACGTGGAACGCGAAATCGATCTGATCGAAGAAGTTTCGCGCGTTTACGGCACCGAAAAATTTCCTCCGCGCTTGCCCGCAGCCCGCAGTGGAGCCGCGCGACTTCCACAGTATGAAGCGGAATCGCGGCTGCGCGAAAGATTGATCGGGCTCGGTTACCGAGAAATTGTGACAATCCCGCACGTTGCGGAAGATCGCGACGCGATGTTCCGCCCGGCGGATGCGATTCCAGCGCGGCTCGCCAATCCGCTTTCCGAAGAAGCGGGCTTGCTGCGATCGAATGGAACGGTTTCCATGGCCGGCGCGATTGAATGGAATTTGAATCACGGCCAGCGCGACGTTCGTTTGTTTGAAATTGGCCGTCACTATCGCTTTGCAGTTTCGAAAAAGTCCGGCGACTCCGCCTTGGCGCCGGTGGAAACCGTATTTCTTACGCTTGGCGCAACGGGTGAAGCGCGCGCGCAAGGACTGTACGATTCCGCGCGGGCATTCACATTTGCGGATTTAAAGGGCGACCTAGAAGCGATCGGTGCACTCAGCGGCGGCATTCAGTGGAAAGACGGCGGACCGGATTGGCTGAATTCCGCGAAGCGCGGCCGCATTCTGCTTGGCGAAAACGAACTCGGTGCCGCCGGGCCGCTTTCCCGCAAGGTCGCGGAGAAACTCAAAATACGGCAAGACGTTTTTCTCGCAGAGCTGGTTCTCGGTCCGTTCTATTGCAAATACTATGGCGTGAAAGAAGCGCGGCGCTACGAAGCGGTTCCGCGGTTCCCCGCAGTACAACGCGATTTTTCGCTGCTGCTTTCGGATTCCACGCACTTCGCAGACGTAGCGAAAGCGATTCGCGGACTGAATATTCCTGAAGTCGATTCCATCGAAGCGGCGGATTTATTCCGCGGAAAAAACGTGCCGGCGGGAAAATATTCGCTGATGGTGCGCGTGACGTTCCAAAGCCGCGAAGCGACGCTTACCGAAGTGCAAATTTCGGACTGCTCCGCAAGAATCGTTCACGCCTTGGAAACTTCCGTAAGCGCGCAACTCCGCACTTCCTGACTTTCCGGAACTTTCACTCTCTTTCCGGTGTCCATACGTGATATGTAATAACTCGATTAGTTGACTGCATTTCTACGTTTTCGCATAGTTCCGATTGCGTGGAGGCTCCCAGACCATGAAACACAACCTGGCGGTTTTGTGTTTTGCCGCAGCGTCCATAGTTTTCAGTGGTTGCCAGATGGCGCACAAAAATGCGTCTGTGGACCGCGCAGAAACGAACGACCCTCAGATGATGAGTTTGTATTCAGGTCCGCCTCGTTCTTCTTCGCAGCGCGAGTATGCAATTGCCGGGCTAGTCGGGGCCGGCGCAGGAAGCGTGGGAGGCGCAATTGTTTCGGACAGGTATATCGCCGTCCGCCACCGGCTGGAAATCCAGACGACCGAAACCGAACTTCCAAAAGCATTTGAAGCCACGATCCAATTTTGCGAGAGCATCAAGTGCGAAGTGCTGGCGTCGAGCCTGACGGCGCACACTCGCGACAACCCGGCGTCCGGAAATATTTCTCTACGCGTGGAACCGCGGGATTTTGCAAAATTATTCAGCGATGTGCAGAAGCAAGGCACGATGGTGCAGCACGTCACATCCAGCGAGGACAAAACTTCGAATGTTCTGGATACGGACGCCAAGCTGAAAAATCGTACCGCATATCGAGACAGCTTGCGCGCGATGCTCGGCAAATCCGGCGCCAAGATTCAGGATCTGGTGGAAATTCAGGAAAAACTGACGGAAGTGCAGTCGGAGCTGGATGGCGAAACAGCGAGCAGAAAAATTCTGGCGAACGAGACGGAAAAGGTCGCGGTCGAGATCATATTTTTAGTAGAGCGACCGTCGCACAGCGGAAGCGCATTCGCGCCGATTTGGAATGCTTTCCGTGATTCCGGTTCGAATCTCGGAGAGAGCGTCGCGATGCTGATCATGTTCGTGGTCGCGGTTTTGCCGTGGCTCATTGCACTGTGGCTCGCGATCTGGCTGCTTAAAAAGCTTTGGCGCAAGTTCCGTAAAAAGCGCAATTTGAATTACTCGACGTAAGTTTTCCTACGCCGCACATACCTCCACACAAGCTGAAATCCCCTACGCGTACGTTACCTGAGACGTTTCCATGCTCTAAGTGGAATTATCGGAGAAATGATATTTCCTGCGAGTCTACCTTTACCTTCTATGTCCGAAATTGAATCGCGCTCCTCGACAACAGGCGCTAGTTTTACCAATGACTATCCGCTCTTGGTGACAATGAAAACCTGAGACGTAAATTGAACTTGTCGGATTATTTGGCCGAAGTGCGCACAGAAATAGCTGGCGGTGATGGTCCGGGTTTTCATCGAGGAGACTCTAGACCTCGGAATGATTATGCGACAAGAAATAAAATGCCAGAATAGTTGCGTTGTTGCGTGGATCTGAACGCACAAAAGAGGACGGGTGGATTTGCGGAACTCAGGCACCCGTTGCTTAGAAAATCTAAGATTTGGTCCGTCTTTCCGGCGGGAACAAGCATGCGCGACTGCTTGGGATACGATCGGCTGCTGGGAATTGCGGGGAATGTTATACAACCTGCTCGTCGGCTGCGCAGGCCTGATTTCCTGCGGGATTGCTTTTGTAGCGGGCCGGGAAAGACTGACAGATTCGCGGTCTCGACGTTCTCGCTGGGCGTAGTCTTTTCGATTCTCACAACCTTAGCGCTCGGACTGTTGATCGCGGCTGTTCGATTGGTTCGACTCTGGAATCACTACCATCGAGTTGACAGTCCCGGTTGAAAGTTCGCAGGCAACTGTTCGGAAGAGCGTACTTTGGGCGAATTGGATTGATGCTGGGTTACACTTAGAGAGTCATGAACCGCGGTCAAAACTCGGTGATCCGCATCGTACTCCCGATTTCTCTAACTTTGGCGGCGATTTGGGCGGGCGGGTGTGGCCGAGCACAGACCGCGCATGCGGATTTGAAACACGCGGATGCGAAGCGTGAGGAAGCTAAATCCAATGAAGCGGCGGCAGAGACTGGGTTGGATTTGCAAGAAGCGCCAGACGCGAGTGTGGTGCGGCTGGTGAAGAATCCGGACGCAGCGCCGACTTTTTCGCTAAATGATCTGGACGGCAAGCCGATTTCGCTGGAAGAAGCCAAAGGGAAAATTGTTCTGCTGAATTTTTGGGCGACGTGGTGCGGACCGTGCCGCGCGGAAATTCCGGACCTGGTGGATTTGCAGAAACGGTATGCGGACAAGCTGGAAATTATCGCGCTAGCGACGGATGAGGACGATGCGGATGAAGTGCGGCGGTTCGTGCTGAAGTCCGGAATCAACTATCGAGTGGCGATGGCGACCGACGAAGTGCGGATCAAGTATGGCGGAGTGGCGGCGTTGCCGACCTCGTTCGTGATCGATTCGCAAGGCCGGGTGGTGCAGAAACACGTGGGGCTGAACGACCCGACGATTTATGAACTGGAAGTAAAGGCGATGCTGGGTCTGCCGGTGGAAGCGAAAGTGGAATATTTTGAAGATGACGGGCAGATTTTTCTGAAGAATGCGGAGCGCGCTACGGAATTGCCCGGCGTGGATTTTTCGAAGCTAACGGCCGAACAGAAAACGGCTGCGCTGAAAAAGCTGAACGCGAACGGGTGCAACTGCGGCTGCAAATTGACGCTGGCGCAATGCAGAATCAACGATTCGCGGTGTGGAGTCAGCATGGCGCTGGCGGCGAAGGTGGTGGCGCAGGTGAGGAATCCGGGCGTCGCAAAAACTCCTGCGAAAGCCGCACCTGCAGCACCGCAAAAGTAGTTCGGCGGATTTTCCAAAACAATAAGTCAGAAACTGTTGCCGCTTTTGGCTCCGCAGGCGGCCGCGAATTCGGCTTCGGTAGCGTAGTGCAGGCTTCCAGTGGTGGTTTGGGCCGGTGAATTTGAGCCGACGAGATAGCCTTTGGCGCGACCGTCTGTTGCGAAGGACATCTCCATGGAGCTTTTGTCGTCGAGATTTAGCTGCTGCCCTTGCCATGCGCCGACCAGCGTGAAATTGATGCGCGGCTTAACGTCTTTGGCGTTGCGCAAATAAAACGTGACTTGTTTTCCGTCAACATCGAGCCAAGCATCCTTCAGATATCCCTGAACGGCCACTGGATAGACTTCGTGTTGAGGAGTGCAGATTTTTGCGGTGCCGGAGAAATCGAGCCGACTCTTGCGCTCCATTGCGACGGAAACTTCCATGAACAGGTCGTAGCTCGCGCCGGTTGTTGATTGCAATTTTCCCGCACCGTGCCAGGTCAGAGCAGGCGTCCAGCGGCCACCAATGTGAACCGACCACGGCTTGATGATGAGCATGACGACGACGACCAGAAACAGTGCGCCAGAGACGGACGAAAAGCAACCGCACCCGCGACGCTTCTGCAGGGGGGCTGCGCGGTTTCCCGCGGGAATGGATGGATTGCCGGAAAGATTCGGCAGACTGCCGGACATTTGGTCTTGCCTCCAGGTACGTTTTGGCAGCAATCTATCACGCGCGTCGCCGTTGCGCATGAAATTCTCCTGACCGCATGAATACGAAAACAATTTTCTTTCTGCTGCTGATTCTGAGCGCGACGGGATTTATTTCGCCCCCGATTGCGCTGTGCGCCGGAATTATTTTCGGATTGGCGGTGGCGCACCCTTTCGCGGCAGACAGCCGTGCGCTGGCAAAATTTTTGCTGCAGGCTTCGGTGGTCGCGCTGGGATTTGGCATGAATCTGCACGAAGTGCTGAAAGCCGGGCGGAGCGGATTTCTGTATACCGCGGCAGGAATCAGCTTCGCGCTACTGTTTGGATTTCTGATCGGCAAAGTTCTTTCAGTGCGCGGCAAGATTTCGTATTTGATTTCAGCGGGTACGGCGATTTGCGGAGGGAGCGCGATTGCGGCCATCGGACCGATACTGCAGGCGGGCGATGAAGAGATGGCGGTGTCACTGGGAACGGTATTTATTCTGAATTCGATCGCGCTGCTGATTTTTCCTTCGATCGGTGCAGGACTGGATCTTTCGCAATCGCAATTCGGATTGTGGGCAGCGCTGGCGATCCATGACACGAGTTCGGTAGTGGGAGCGGCTTCGCGGTACGGGAATGAAGCGTTGGTGATTGCTACGACAGTAAAACTGGCGCGGGCGTTGTGGATTGTTCCGCTAGCGCTAGCGACCGCGGCGTTCAAACACAGCAAATCGAAAGTGACAATTCCGTGGTTCATCTTTTTATTTTGTTTGGCGGCTGTGATCAATACTTACGGTCCGCAGGAGCCGCGACTTTCGCAAATGTTTTTTCAGTTGGGACGGCTGGGATTGACGGTGACTTTATTTTTGATCGGAACCGGAATTTCGCGCGCAACGCTGAGAGAAGTGGGATGGCGGCCGCTGGCGCAGGGCGTACTGCTATGGATTCTGGTGGGCGTTACTTCGCTGTATTTCATCCGGAATGGCTGGATCGCGCTGTAGCTGGATTCCGAATCGATTGAATCTGCGGAATGACGGTTGGCAACGCTGCTTCGCTCTTGCGGTAATCGGACAGGCCACACTACACTCGGAGCAGTCAGGCGGGCCTTTTCTTGAGGGGCCGCGCTGAAGGAGCTTCACCGATGAATCGCCGAGTAGGAATTGTGCTCGCAGTTTTGCTGGTGGCCGGAATTCTTACGGCAGTGCAAGGTTCATTTTCGCAACCTACGCCGCAAACGACGCGCAAAGCGATCGACTTGCCTGGCAAAAGCGTGCAAGCGCCGTTCAGCGACGCCATTCTTGCGGGGAACACGTTGTACCTTGCGGGGCGGCTTGGACTGGATCCGAAAACCGGAAAAGCGCCGGACAAAATTGAGGAGGAGATCAAGATTTTGCTCGATGGCGAGAAAGATGTGCTGGCACAGGCTGGAATGACGATGGACGACTTGGTGTATGTACAGATTTCGTGCACGGATCTATCGCTATTCGACAAATTCAATGGGATTTACAAAACGTATTTCACTAAGGAATTCCCGGCGCGGGAATTCGTGGGAGCGGCGGCGCTGCTGCGCGGCGGACATTTTGAGCTTCAGGCGATCGCCGTGAAACGCTAGATAGAGCGCGGCGTAACTCGCGATCAATGACCGAGCAGGTTTCGCCAGTTGCGCTAAGCAGCGACTTGCGGTCGAGTAAAACTAAATTCCTCGTAAACTTTTCCTAGCTTTGATACGTATTCCTACGCAGCGGTGTTCCCTTTCGGTCTAGCGGAGAAAAACGATGCAGCTCGTATTGGAACGAGTTTCCAAGGTTTATCGCGGTGGTGTGCGCGCCCTGAGCGATTTTCAACTGGAGTTGAATCCGGGCGTGCTGGGCTTGTTGGGACCGAACGGCGCAGGAAAGTCCACGCTGATGCGAATTTTGGCGACGATTACGCGTGCCAGTTCGGGGCGCGTTTTATGGAATGGCGCGGACATCGCTGAGAGTCCGGATCAGCTGCGAAACGTGCTCGGATATTTGCCGCAGGATTTTGGCGTGTATCCGCATTTGAGCGCGCTGGAATTTCTGGAATATCTAGCCGCGGTGAAAGGGCTGGAGGCGCGCAGCGCAAAAGCGCGAATTGGCGAACTGCTGGAACTGGTGAATTTGACGGAAGTGGCGAAGCGTCCGCTGGGCGGGTATTCCGGCGGGATGAAGCAGCGCGTAGGAATTGCTCAAGCGCTGTTGAACGATCCGAAATTGCTGATTGTCGATGAGCCGACGGCCGGCCTCGATCCCGAAGAGCGGGTGCGGTTTCGAAATCTGCTTTCGGAATTGTCGGGCGAGCGAATCGTGATTCTTTCTACGCACATCGTTTCGGACGTAGAAGCGGTGGCGACAAGCATCGCCTTGATCGCGCACGGAAATCTTGTGGTGCACGGATCGCCAGAAAAACTACTGGCGGCAGTAGAGGGAAAAGTCTGGGACGTGCTGACGCCGAGCGCGCAGCTTCCGGCGCTCAAACAAGCGCACTTGGTGAGCAGTACCGCGCACCGCAGCGATGGAGTTCATGCGCGAGTGGTTTCTGAAGTTGCTCCAGTGGGAGCTGTGAAACTGCTAGAGCCGTCGCTTGAAGACGCATATCTGGCGGCGCTGTCGTTGCACCGCGGGAACGCCGTTACGGAAGCACGAGCATGAGCACGCAAGCCATCTGGGGAATTGCGCGCGCCGATTTTCGGGAGCGCACGCGGCGCTACAGCTTTCTGGTGACGCTGCTGTTCGCGGTGTTTCTGGGATATGAAACGGCAACCGGAAGAATTCTGATTCAACTGGATGAATACCGAGGAGTGTACACGTCGGGATGGATCGGCACGCTCATGGCAATGGTGATCGGCAGCTTCGTTTCGCTGATCGGGTTTTACATCGTGAAGAACAGCGTGGAACGCGACCGCGCGACGGGCGTTGGTGCGATTTTGGCGGCTACTCCGCTTTCGAAGATTGCCTATGCGACGGGAAAATGGCTGAGCAATTTCACAGTGTTGAGCGCGATCGTTGTGATTCTGGCGGTTGCCGCGGTGGCCATGCAATTTGTTTCTGCCGAAGATCCACACCTGGATTTGTGGGCGCTACTTGCGCCGTTTTTGTTTCTGGCGTTGCCGGCCATGGCGGTGACCGCGGCGTTTGCACTGTTGTTTGAGATGCTGCCGGGATTGCGCGGAGGAGCGGGCAATGTGCTGTGGTTTTTTGTGTGGAGTTTTTTACTTTCGTTTCCAATGATCAAGGACGCGCCGTGGGCCGATCCAATCGGATTTGTTGCAGTGATGAAATCGCTCGAATCCGCCGCGCGCATGCACATTCCGGGATACCAGCACGGAATCGCGTTTACGATTCAGGGAGCACGACCGATTCGACTGGCGGAAGGATTGCATTGGGGCGGGATCGACTGGGGCTGGAACACGATCGCGCTGAGGCTGGTGTGGTTTGTTGTGGTTCTGGGAATGTTGTTCGTAGCTTCGCTGGTGTTCGACCGGTTTGACAGCATGAAATTGCCGACAAGCGACAGACGAAAGAAGAATGCAAGCGTTGTAAATGGCATCGCGAGCACAGCGGCAACGATTCCGACTTCGATGCATTTGAGCGTGCGCTTAACGCCAGCAAGATCGGCGGACTTCGCTAGTGCGTTTTCGCAAATGGTGATTGCAGAGCTGAGGTTGGGGTTGAAAGGACAGCGCTGGTGGTGGTACGCGGTGGCTATCGGACTACTGATCGCGCAATTCGTTTCACCGCTGCATGCAGTGCGCGGGCCGATTCTTGCGGTGGCGTGGTTGTGGCCCGCGCTGATTTGGTCTGGACTGGGAACGAGAGAACAGAGCCGCAGTACGCAGCAGGTAATATTTTCGTGCTCCGCAATTTTGCGGCGGCAATTCCCTGCTTCCTGGCTAGCGGGAATTTTGATTGCGATGTTGTGCGGCGCAGGCGCGGGGATGCGGCTGATTTATTCCGGTGAATCGTCGGGATGGATTGCATGGCTGGGAGGAGCGGTATTTGTACCGACGCTGGCCTTGACACTGGGAGTGTGGAGCGGGGCGAGCAAATTCTTTGAAGGACTTTATACGGTGCTGTGGTACGTGGGGCCGATGAATCACGCGCCGGGTTTCGATTTTATTGGAAGCCATGGCGGAGCGACAGCCGCGCGGACGGGACTTGTTTACTTAGGGATTAGTGCCCTATTGCTGGCGTTCGCATTGCTGCGAAGAATCTCGCAACTGCGCACCAGCCGGTGAAATTTCCGGAAATAAAGGGCTACTTTTTGAAGACGTGTTTCTTCACGTCGGGCCAGAATTCGCTCCAGGCATTGCCGGCGATTTCACTTAGCACGCCATAACCGGTACGTGCTAGCGCCGAGCTGACGTCAGCTTCGCTGTGCACGCGCCAGGTGTTGGAGAGAAAGTTGTTGCCGGGAATCGCGATGTAGCGTGCGTAGGCCGGCATGTTTTTGCCTTGGCGATTACGGGCGACAAAGGAATATACGAATACGTTTCCGATGCGGCGCTTAAACGTGAGATTTGGATTCCGGACATAACGCGGATCTTCTCCCCAAATTGCGCCCAGGGAAGCTTCAATGAGGTTGCCGGAAGCGATACCAGTGAAGCGCATGCCGTAGCGTTTAGCAAAGCCATCCCAATGAGGGCCATACTCGAAAGGCGTATCTTTCGCGGTACCAATTCCTGCGGAAAATGTTCCGACCAGCAAACTTTCCGGGCCGAAGGTTTGCAGCAATGTCCATTCAACGCGTTGCTTGCCGGTCATGGGAGTGTACGGCGCGCGCGCAGCGATCGTTCTCAGATTGTCGTCCGCCGGGCCTTGCGGAGCGGATGGAGCGTCCGGCTTTTCTGGCGCTTGCGCCAATGTGAGCGTTCCGGCTAAGGCGAGAGATAGGAATATCGACGAGAATCGGACAACCAGGGCCAGGTATTTTCGAAACAAGGGCGCTTTGCTTTCTATCCTTAAATTCTGCCGCACTGGCAGGACGAGTATTGTGAGGCAAGTCGCAAAAGAAAGCAGTAGAGAGAATTAGGTACCAGCCATCGAAAATTTGAGTGGCCGGTCTGCCCGCCGACTTCCGGTTGGCAAAAAAGCAGAATCGAAGATTCCTCACAGAAGATGATTGGCTGAAGATTTCTGTAGGAAAGCCGATATATGGGCAAATAATTAGTGTCGTAAATCAGGCATATGACCAAATATAGTCATGTGTTGAGCGTTCCTCATGAGCCTCGATCCTCTTAAGTCTATGAATAAAAACAGGTTATTAAATAACCTAAAATTAGCAATGTTTGGGGCAATTCATGCACCTAATCCAACCCGAAGGCTACTGAATCTTATGTTGAGAATTACGACGGAAAAAAAGAAGTCCAAAACAGTCCTTAGTGTAGAGGGCCGTTTGGCCGGGCCATTGGTTGCGACGCTTGAGCAGTGCTGGAGAGAGCTGAAAGCGGCTTCCCCACAAGAGAGATTCTACGTGAACTTGTGCGGAGTGAGTTTTATCGACGGAGCGGGAAAAATGCTGCTGAAAGAGATGTACCACCAGGGAGGGCAGTTGGTGGCACAGGGTTGTTTGAACCAAGCGATCGTAAAAGAGATTTGCGGGCACGAGAAGTCCGAAGGGCGCAGCGAAGACCCCAAGGATGGCAAGGGAACGCCGATTATTTTCTACGTGGTGCTGCTGAGTTTGCTGCTGGGGGCAAGCGGGGTGCAGTCGCAAGAGGCGCCAGCGGCGGCAACGACCGCCCAGGTTTCGAGCGAGCCGCTGAAATTGACGCTCGATAAAGCGGTAGGACTGGCACTGAAACAAAATCCGACGGCACAGATTGCGGTGCTGCAAGCGGCGCAAGCGGTTCAAGACAAAAACATCGCGCGATCGGAATTGCTGCCGAAAGCGGATTTGCAGGTTTACGACGCAGTGCGCCGTTCAAACATTGAAGCGCAGTTTGGCGCACGAATTCCGGGATTTCCGCAACACATCGGACCAGTGAATATTTTCAACGCGGGACCGACGTTTGGAATGCCGGTTTTTGATTTGACGCTGTGGAACCGATACCGGTCGGCACAGGATACGGCGAATGCCAGCAAGGCGAACAGCCTGTCCACCCGAGAGCAAGTGATTCTGCTGGTGGTTTCGCAATACATCGGAACGTTGCGAGCAGTGGCGAATGTGGAAGCCTCGCAATCGCGCGTGGATCTGGCGCAAGCGCTTTATGACCAAGCGGCGGACCTGCAAAAAGAAGGAGTTGGCACAGGCATCGATACCTTGCGCGCGAATGTGGAACTGCAGAACGAAAAGCAGGCACTGCTGGTGGCGCAGGCGGATCGAGATTCTTCGCTATTTGGATTGAGCCGGCTATTGAATCTGGATCCGCACCAGGAAATTACCTTGGCCGACTCGCTGAGTTTTTTCGACACGCCGCAACCTGACGTGAACGCGAGCATGGACGAAGCGCTGGCGGAACGGCAGGAGTGGAAGCAACTCGATCAGCAGGTGAAAGCTGCGCAGCACGACAAAAAGGCTTCGGAGGCGCTGCGGTTGCCGACGGTGCGCGCGGACGGAGACTGGTCTTATCAAGGCACCCGTTTGAACAACGGAATTCCTGTTTACAACTACCAGGCCACGCTGGATTTGCCGTTATTTACCGGCGGGCGGACACGCGCGGAAGTTGCGAAATCGAATTTGCAGTTGAAAGTGCTGGACGAGCAGAAAGCGGATTTGCGAAATCAGATTTCACTGGACGTGAAAACGGCGCTGCTGAATCTGAAGTCGGCCCGCAATCAAGTGGAAGTGACCACGTTGGGTGTGCAATTGGCAAAGGAAGAAGTGGATCAAGCGCGAGACCGGTTCAAAGCGGGTGTAGCGAACAACATCGAAGTGATTCAGGCGCAGGATGCGCTGGCGCGCGCGAATGACAATGAGATCGCAGCGCTGTATCGATTCAATCAGGCGCGCGCGGATTATGCGCGTTCGATCGGCCAGATGGAAAAGGTTTACGCCAAGTAATTCTTATCGAAGAAGCGGAGAGAGGACCGGGGCATGAGCGTTGAGATGGAAATCGGGCTGGAAAATGCGGCGAAAGTAAAGCCGACCACCGAAGAACTGAGACTGGAGCCTAGACCCAAGGGATTCGCGAATCCCAAAACGCGGCGTCTGCTGATTATCGGCGGAATTGTGCTGCTGGCTGTAATCATCGGACTTTTCCTGTATTACCGGAATCGCGAGAGCACGGACGACGCGCAGGTGGACGGACACATCACGCAAATTTCGTCGAAAGTGTACGGCCGCGTGGCGGAAGTGCTGGTGAACGACAACCAACAAGTGAAAGCGGGACAAGTGCTGGTGAAGCTGGATCCGCGGGATTACCAAGCGGCGCTCGATCAGGCAAGAGCGCAACTGACGCTGGCCGAGGCGGAAGCGAAGTCCGCGGGCGTGGACGTTCCGAGAACGCAACTGAATGTACAAAGCGGAACTTCGAGCGCCGACGCGACGCTGTTGGGTTCGCAAGCCGACGTGATGCGCGTGCAAGCAACGTATGACCAGGCGCGTACTTCGGATCTGGCATTCGCGCAGGCGAACATCGAAAAGAGCAAAGCAAATGCGCAGTTGGCACAAGCGGACTTGGAGCGCTACACGCCGCTGATGCAAAAAGGCGAGATTTCAAAGCAGCAATATGACGCGGCCAAAGCGAATGCCGATGCCTCGGCAAGTTCGCTGAAAGCCGATCAGGAAAAACTGGCGCAAGCGGAACGCAGTGTGGACATCGCCAAAGCGCAGCTCGATGCGGCGAAAGCCAAAGTGCAGCAGGCGCAGGCCGGCGTGGTTTCCGCAAAGGCGGATACCAGGCAGATCGCAATGCGTGAAGCGGACTCGCAGGGAAAGATAGCGAAGGTGCAACAAGCGCGCGCGCAAGTGGAAGCGGCTCAGTTGAATCTGGAATACACAACGGTAGTCGCGCCGGTGGACGGCGTGGCGACGCACAAATCCGTGGAAGTGGGACAGATTGTGCAGCAGGGGCAAGGGTTGATGGTGGTGGTGCCACTGCAGGACGTGTGGATCACCGCGAATTTCAAAGAGACGCAACTGCGCGCGATGAAACATGGCCAGAAGGCGGAGGTCAAGGTCGATACCTACGGTAAGACATTTTCCGGGCATGTGGATTCAATCGCAGGAGCGACCGGCGCGATGTTGAGCTTGCTTCCGCCGGAGAATGCGACGGGAAACTACGTGAAAGTCGTGCAACGGGTGCCGGTAAAGATCGTGCTCGACCCGATTCCGCAAGATCAGGCGATTTTGCGGCCTGGAATGAATGTGGTGGCGACGGTTGTAACCGAATAGCCAAGGCCGACTCTATTAGTGACCCTTTGAAAGGAGCAGATCGCAAGGTGAAACACAGGCTGCTATCGAAATTGCGGATGCCGGACGGCTCGGTCAACCCCTGGGTGATCGCCGTGACGGTAACCCTCGCAACGTTCATGGAAGTGCTCGACACATCCATCGCAAACGTGGCGTTGCCGCATATTTCGGGAAATTTGTCGGCGGGCGCGGATGAATCGACCTGGGTGCTGACTTCGTACCTGGTTTCAAACGCGATTGTGCTGCCACTCTCCGGTTGGCTTTCGGGATTGCTTGGCCGCAAGCGGTTTTACATGTCGTGCGTGGCCTTGTTCACGGTGAGTTCATTCCTGTGCGGATTGGCGCCCAGCCTGGGAGTTCTGGTGCTGTTTCGCATCTTGCAGGGCGCGGGCGGCGGCGGTTTGCAGCCAAGCGAACAGGCAATTCTGAATGACACGTTCGCAATTGAAAAACGCGGTATGGCGTTCGCGGTATATGGAATCGCGGTGGTGGTGGCGCCGACGATCGGGCCGTGGCTGGGCGGATGGATTACCGACAACTTTTCATGGCGCTGGATTTTCTACATCAACGTGCCGGTGGGCATTGTTTCGCTGTTGTTGACGAACTGGCTGGTGAGCGATCCGCCGCACATGAAGCGCGCGAAATTGAAGCAAGGCTTCCGAATCGACTACATCGGGATTGGGTTGATCAGCCTGGGCCTGGGCAGCATGCAGATAATTCTCGACAAGGGCCAGCGGGACGACTGGCTGTCCAGCGGATTTATTCAGGTGTTCTTTGTATTGATGCTGATCGGGATTATCGCTGGAATCGTGTGGGAACTCCGGCACAAAGACCCGGTGGTGGATTTGCGGATGTTAAAAGACCGCAACTTCGCCGTAGCGACTCTGGCCATGTTTTTTCTGGGATTCGTACTTTATGCCAGCACGGTTCTGATTCCGCAATTCCTGCAGCAAATGATGGGATACACGGCGGAACTGGCGGGGTTGGCGCTGTCTCCGGGTGGCGCCGTGATCATGTTCATGATGCCGGTGGTTGGTTTTCTGGTCTCGCGGGTCAATACCAAATATTTGATTGCGTTTGGTTGTACGGTTTCCGCTTTGTCGCTGTTTGTGATGGCCGGATGGACGTTGAGCATCGATTACCGGCACGCGGTGTTGGCGCGCATGATGCAGAGTTTCGGTTTGGCGTTTCTGTTCATTCCGATCAACGTGTCGGCGTTCGCGTTCGTACCGAAAGAGAAGACCAACATGGGAACGGGGATCATCAACCTGGCGCGGAATGTTGGAGCCAGTGTCGGAATCGCGACCGTGACGACGCTCTTGGAAAGGCGCACGCAGCATCACCAGTCGCAGTTGATGGAGCGCGTGAATGCTCTAAGCGCTGCCTATCACAACATGATCGCGGGAATGCAGAGCAAGTTTATTTTAGCCGGATCGAACGCACATGATGCGGCGGCACAAGCAACGAATATGGTTTACAACACCGTACAGCGGCAAGCGGTGATGCTGTCGTTCATCGACAACTTTCATCTACTGGGGATCGTATTTTTCTTTGTGATTCCGGTGCTGATGCTGTTGAAGCGTCCACCGAAGGGAGCGAGCGCTCCGGTTCACTAGCAAGGATTTTTGAGAGGTTTCGCGCCGAGTTTTTTCAACGGGTTTCTTGGTCGAGTTTCTACGTAAATGGGGGCAACGATGGCAACTCAAGTGGCAGTGGGAACAGAGCTGAACGAAACGAAGCTGATCCGCGCGGGGCAACGGGGCGATGCGCAGGCGGTGGAAACATTATTTCGCCGCTACCAGCGTCCGTTGTTTCAGACCGCGCTTCGCGTGTTGGGGAATGCCGAAGACGCAGAAGACGCTCTGCAGGACGGGCTGCTTTCCGCGTATCGCAACTTAAAGCGGTTCGAAGGGCGCTCGCAATTTTCCACG
The DNA here is from genome assembly GCA_963781385.1 of uncultured Acidobacteriota bacterium. Taxonomy (GTDB): domain Bacteria; phylum Acidobacteriota; class Terriglobia; order Acidiferrales; family UBA7541; genus Acidiferrum. The sequence continues at coordinate 272,717 of CAWAFN010000004.1, forward strand.
TGGCTGACACGCATTGTCATCAATGCGGCGTTGATGCGGCGGAGGAGTGCGAAGTCGCGCCCGGCGGTTTCGCTGGATGAAACTCCACGCGAAGATGAATTGCCGGCAAGCGAGCGGTTTGCGGACAATTCGCCGAACCCGGAGCAGGTGTACGCGGGAACGGAATTGCGCGAAATGATCAACCAGAACCTGGACGAACTTTCGCCGCTGTTGCGCACGGCATTCGTGCTGCGCGAAGTGCAGGGCTATTCAACGGGCGAAGCGGCGAAGAAGCTCGGGGTGACCGAGAACACGCTGAAGGCGCGGCTGTGGCGCGCACGTCATCAGATGGCGGAGCGGCTGGGTCGGCGTCTGAAGAGAATGAAGGACGGAATGACGGGCGGCGGCATGGCCGATCCAGAGTGCAGCTACTGCTGACGGAGTGAAATAACGAAGCGCGGAAATAAGGAAGTAAAGAAAAAGGGAACAATCAACAGGCCGGCGATATTGCCGGCCTGTTTTGTTTTTGTCTCAAACGTCGCGCGGTGTGTTCGACCGGGAATTTCGCGTTCATCGTTGCGTATTCGCTGAAATGCGCGACGAGGATATCGACCAGACCGCGAGCGGCAGCCGCTATTCTGCTGGACGGGCTGGAGCGTACCGTCCCAGCACATGGAAAAAGCTGGTGGCCGCTTTCACCTCGTGCAGTGCTTCGTGAAGCTTCGCGGGCTCCTCGGTCTGAACGTCAAGAAAAAACTGGTATTCCCAAGGACGGCCGTGAATGGGGCGGCTCTCAATTTTCAGAAGATTCACGCCGTGATCCGCGAAAGGTCGCAGAGCGGCCAGCAGCGCGCCAGGTACGTGCGCCAAGCGCATCGCCAGAGAAGCCTTCAGAATTTTACCAGCCATCCGAGGCGCCAGAAGTGGATTGGCAGAGTCATTTGGAACCAGCAAGACGAAGCGTGTGAAGTTTTCGGCGTTGTCCTGGATCGCTTCGGAGAGAATGACGCCGCCGTAGCGAATGGCAGCTTGCCGGCCGGCGATTCCGGCGGCGGACTTGTCGCCGCTGGCGAGCACGTCGCGAACGCTGCCCGCAGTATCCTCGGCGGGAACGCGCTTGAGTGCTGGGTGCGCGAGAAAAAACTTTTCGCATTGAGCGAGCGCCATTGGGTGGGACGCGACGGATCGTAAGCCATCGAGCGTTGCGCCCGGGCATGCGATCAAGTGGTGCTCGATTGGAAGGATGGTTTCGGCGACGATGCCCAGATTGCTTTCAAGGAGGAGGTCGTAGACGCGAACCACGGAGCCGGCGAGGCTATTTTCCACGGGCGCCAGGAGCGCTTCGGCAGCGCCTTCGGCGATGGCGCGGAAGGCCGAATCGAATGTTGCACGTGGAACGGTGGCGATGTTCTCGCCCAAGAGCTGGATGGCGGCGGCTTCGCTGAAGGCGCCGTGTTCGCCCTGGAAAGCAACACGGGCCAGGGGTTTCGCGGGAGTGGCCATGGAAGCTTCATAGTTATAACGGTTTAGAGGAAAGAAGCAAACCAGCGAGAGCCGGCGAATGGGGTTGGGAGAGAAGCAAGGGCGGAGGCTGAGCCGGGCCGCCGGAGAACTTACAGTTGCGTGCTGGAAGCAGCGGAGTGGCGCTATAATGTCGTGCATGTGTGCGAAACAAGTTGCCCAAGTGCGACCGCTGGCGACGGATTACGCTGCGTACTACGAAAAATATGTGTCGCTGATTACCGGTACGGATATTCTGGCAATTCTGGAGGCGCAGCAACTGGTGATGTCGCAGTTGCTGGGCGCACGCAGCGAACGCGAAGGAAATTTTCGGTATGCCGCGGATAAATGGACGTTGAAGGAAGTTATCGGCCACGTCACCGATGCCGAGCGCGTGTTCTCATACCGAGCGTTGCGATTCTCCCGGGGCGACAAGACGCCGGTGGAAGGCTTCGAGCAGGACGACTATGTGAAGAACGGCGGGTTTAACGAGCGCAAGCTGAACGACATCGCCGAAGAGTTTTCCCAGGTGCGCAGCGCGACGCTGGCGCTGCTGCATGGACTCGACGGCGAAGCCTGGGAACGGCGTGGCACTGCGAACAAAAACGAAGTGACCGTACGCGCTCTGGCCTATATTATCGCCGGCCATGAATTGCATCACCGACGCATCCTCGAAGAAAAATATTTGCCCGCAATTCCGCGAGCTTGAGCCGCGCGTTAGCGGCGTTCCTGCAGCAAAACTAAAATCAACAGCAGTGAGAACGAGAGGCACACCGAACCGATCAGGATGATGAAATGGTTCGTTTTGCGCTAAAGTTTGCGGCGAAATACGTCGGGTAGTGCGATACGGTATGCTGATTACCTGAAGCATTTTGTTTATGGAGACTGTTGCGACTCAACATGCATGACCTTAGCTATTTTCGAGACAATCTGGAAATGTTCGCCGAAATGGCGAAGCGCCGGAACCTGACGTTAGATCTGGACGGATTTCGCGCGCTCGACAAGGAACGGCGCGAGCTTATTACCGCAAACGAGCAGCGGAAGGCGCAGCGCAATAAGGCCAGCGACGAAATTGCGCGTCGGAAAAAAGAAAAGCAAAGCGCGGATTCGATTATTGCTGAGATGAAGCGAGTCTCGGAGCAGATCAAGCAGTCCGACGAGCGGATTACAGAATTGGATGCCACGCAGCGCGAACTGTTGCTGACGATCCCAAACATTCCACACTCGTCTGTGCCCGCAGGTAAGGGCGCGGAAGATAACGTGGAAGTCCGCAGATGGGGGAAAGCTCCGGCGTTTGATTTTGAACCGAAACCGCACTGGGAAGTAGGAGAGCGGGCGGGAATACTGGATTTGCCGGCCGCAACCAAAGTGACGGGTGCGCGGTTTGCGGTTTACAAAGGATGGGGAGCGCGGCTGGAGCGCGCGCTAGCGAACTTTTTTCTGGATGTGCACACACGCGAACACGGCTACACGGAAATACTGCCGCCATTCCTGGTGAATACCGCGTCGCTGATGGGCGCGGGGCAGCTGCCGAAATTTGCCGCGGATCTTTTTAAAATTGAAAACACGGATTTCTGGTTAACGCCGACGAGCGAAGTGGAGCTGCACAATCTCTACCGTGATGAAACGGTGGGAGAAGAAAAGCTGCCGATTTTTGTGACGGCATGGACAGCGTGCTTTCGATCAGAAGCGGGAGCAGCCGGCAAGGATACGCGCGGGATTTTACGGCAGCACCAGTTTCAGAAAGTGGAACTGTTCAAGTTTACCCTTCCGGACAAGAGCTATGACGAGCACGAGGCGCTGGTTCGGAATGCCGAGACGATTTTGCAAAAGCTTGGATTACATTACCGCACGATGCTGCTGTGCTCGGGCGATATGGGCTTTGCTTCCACGAAGACTTATGACCTGGAGGTGTGGCTGCCATCGAGCAAGGAGTTTCGCGAGATTTCATCGTGTTCGAATTGCGAGGCGTTTCAGGCGCGCCGGGCCGGGATTCGGTTCAAGCCGAAAGCCGGAGGAAAGAGCGAGTTTGTTCACACATTGAACGGCTCAGGGTTGGCCGTCGGGCGAACCTGGATTGCGGTGGTCGAAAACTACCAGCAGGCGGACGGGTCGATCCTGGTGCCAGAAGTACTGCGTCCTTACATGGGAATTGACCGGATTCCGGCTTTGAATTAGGAAAAAAGACAGTCGAAGACTGGGCTCGGCGTTAAATTCGTATCTATCACAAAATAATGGACTTAACTTCAGATAGGCCTTTTCGAACCGATTCCGGCGTGCCACTCACGCCGCGCAACCTGTTGAAACCACACAATTTCGTTTGACGGGCGCTTTTCTGCTTGCATACACTCGCCTCGCCGCGTCTTATCTATATTACGTGGTTGATTTCAGACGTTTAAGGAGGAGGCGCAGGCAAGCGCTTCAAGGAACATGGGTTTTCTAGGTCGAATTATCAGGTTTCTGTTCTGGGTGCTGATCGTTTCATGGGCGGTGAAACTGCTGGGGCGCGCTATCGGCGGGATGAAGCGCGATGATGCTTCAAGTGAGCCGACCAGGCAGGCGGACGAAACTCCCAAATTGAGAGGCAAGCGCCTGGTAAAAGATCCGATCTGCGGGGTACATATCGCGGAAGAACTTGCTCTGCCGGCAAGCGCAGACGGCGAGCTGCAATACTTTTGTTCGGAAGAGTGCCGCGCGAAATTTCAGAGCAGCGTATTGCGGCGGGTCGCGAACGCCTAGAACTCCGACGGCAAACCGGTGAGAGCGATTTTGTAGCAGTGGCAATTTTTGTGGATGGGCCTGCAGCAGAAACAAGAAACAAAGAGACGTTGCAACAAAAGATCTGAAAACTACGAGTAGATGAAAGGACCGACGCCAATGGCCACGGTCGTAAAGCCAGCAGCCCCACCCCTCGTGCCGCGGATTGCCCCGCGCGAGGATCTGAACCCGTTCCGTATCGCACAAATTCAATTCGATATGGCGGCGGAGTTCCTGAAGCTGGATCCGGGCCTCAGGCAAGTGCTGCGTACGCCGAAGCGCATTCTGGAAGTTTCGCTGCCAACGAAGATGGACAACGGGCAGCTTCGCGTCATGACCGGGTTTCGCGTACAGCACAACGTTTCTCGCGGACCAGGCAAAGGCGGCATTCGCTACCATCCGAACGTAACGCTGGACGAAGTAAAGGCGCTGGCGGCGTGGATGACGTGGAAGACGGCCGTGGTGAATGTTCCGTTCGGAGGCGCGAAAGGCGGAATCATCTGCGATCCGAAGCGCATGTCCAAGAGCGAACTGGAAAGAATGACGCGCCGCTACGCCAGCGAAATTCTTCCGCTGATCGGGCCGGATCAGGATATTCCGGCGCCGGATGTTTACACCGATTCGCAAACGATGGCGTGGATTATGGATACGTACTCCATGATGCAGGGCCACACAGTGCCCGGAGTCGTTACGGGGAAGCCGATTTCGATTGGCGGCTCGCTGGGACGGTCAGAAGCGACCGCGCGCGGACTTGTTTATGTGGTGGAAGAAGCGTGCAAGCTGAAAAAGATTCCGCTGCGCGGAGCGAGCGTGGCGATTCAGGGATTCGGAAATGCGGGAGCGACCGCGGCGCGGCTGCTCTTCGAGAAAAAAGCAAAGATCGTGGCGCTCAGCGATACGCGAGGCGGAGTTACGAATCCACGCGGTATCGATCCGATCAAAGCGCTGCGCTACAAGGAGCGTTCCGGCACGGTGGTCGGCATGCCGGGGGCTTCGCGCATATCGAATGACGATCTGCTCACGATGAAGTGCGACATCCTGGTACCCGCCGCGCTCGAAAATGTGATTACGCTAAACAACGCCGAAGCCGTGAAGGCGCGCATCGTTGCGGAAGCGGCCAACGGCCCGACGACGCCGCACGCCGATGAAATTCTAGCGCGCCGGGGAATCACCGTCCTGCCGGATATTTTGAGCAATGCGGGCGGCGTGACTGTCAGCTATTTCGAATGGGTGCAGAACCAGGAAGGCCTACTGTGGGATTCCGACGAAGTGAATCTGCGCCTGCAGAAAATCATGGTGCGCGGATTTAACGAAATGGTGGAAACGATGCGCAAACATCACGTACCGCCACGCGCTGGAGCGATGATTCTCGCCGTGAACCGTGTCGCTGAAGCGACTTTGGTGCGCGGACTCTTCCCCTGAGCCACAGCCTCGCGGCGAAGCTGAAGTGAGCGGCGCAAAGCGGCTGCCGGAGTATCGCTAATAGCGTTTGTCGCTTTCGCCGCTTCGCTTGCGCTCGCAACTGGCGCAGTGCAATCCCTACGTTCCCACTTTGCTGCATCGAGAAACTACCAGTTCTCCAGATTCAGTGTGGAGCCCTTTCCGTTTCTGGTCGCTTATTTTCTGCTTACGCTTTCTTTGTGGGCATCCTAGCGTTGGCGGCAATCTCGTTGGTAGCGGGAAGCGATTTGATATCGACGCGTTCGCGAGGGCGTTCGCCGACGATAACCGCGATGGTGACGATTTTTCTTGCCGCGTCAATCGCTTCATTTGTGGAACTTCAAACAGGCGACGCGATTTGGGACCAAACTTGTTGCGTAGCGCCATGCATTGCAAGCGCGCTAAGCATTCTCTATCTGCTCCTGCCTGGCGTGGGTTCGCAATTCAGCTCCGTGAAATGACTCCGTTGGACTGTTCTCTAACTTTCTTCTTGCGCTAGGAAAATTCAACGCGTACATTCGCAATTGCCGGTACGTTTCAGCCGTTCGTGGAACGTGACCGGCTATTTTCTTCACAGGACAGGAAATCAGACCAACGATGGGCACGAATGGAAACGCAGCGCCGCCGATTCTTCTGACAATCGCGGGATTTGATCCGAGCTGCGGCGCAGGAACGGTGGCGGATCTGAAAACTTTTGCTGCGCACGGCTGCTATGGCGTCGCGGCAATCACTTCGCTGACCGTGCAGAACACACAGGGCGTGGAAGCGGTTCACAATACGCCGAGCGCGGAATTGCGCGAGCAACTGGAGGTTCTGGCGAAGGATTGTGAAATTGCCGCCGTGAAAATCGGCATGCTGGGCAACCGCGGGAACGCTGTGGTGGTTGGCGAATTTCTGGATGCGCACAAATTCGAACATGTGATTCACGATCCGGTGATGAAGTCGTCTTCCGGAACGGAACTGCTCGATGCCGGCGGCGTGAAATACGTCGCGGGCGAACTGATGAAACGGGCAAGCGTGATTACGCCGAACGTTCCGGAAGCAGAGTTGCTGGCCGGAATTGAAATCAAAGACGTGGCCGCGATGGAAGCTGCCGCGCGGAAAATCGTGGAACTGGGTGCCCGGGCGGTGATCGTCAAGGGCGGCCACATGGACCGCGCAGTGGACGTCGTGTTTGACGGCAACGAAATGGTGCAACTGGGCGGCGACAAAGTAAAAATCGAGAACACGCACGGAACTGGCTGCACATTCGCGTCCGCTCTAACTGCACATCTTGCCGCCGGGCGCAGCTTGATTGAGGCCGCCACCTTATCGAAAGCCTATGTAACCAAGGCAATTGAAAAGGGATACGCGATCGGCAAAGGCCGAGTTCCGCTCGATCATTTTTATCGCTTGAAGATTGAACCGCTGACGCGCGGCACGCACGAATTGCCGACGCATGGGATGCATCCCGCCGAATCCGGACACTAGACCAATCGTAGCAATTTACCGAAAACTTGCGACGCCCTCGTTTCAGCATCGCGGCTATTTGACTTGGTCTTCAGCCCTTGAATCGGGCGCGGTTTCGCGCCACCGGTAGTAAAATGGAATGCCCGCGAGGATTACGGCGAGTCCGAGCGTGGACCGCGCGGGCCGAACGATCCACAAATTCACCGTGAGCGCGATCGCCGCGATCAAGAATATTGCGGGTGTAAACGGATAACCCCAGGCGCGATACGGCCGCGGCAGATTTGGCTCTTTCGAACGAAGCCGGAACAGCGCAACCGCGGTCAGCGCGAAGAAAATCCAGCCGGCAAAGACAAACAACGAGTACAGCTCTTCGTAGGTTCCAGAAAGCGCGAGCAACGTCGAGACCGTTCCGAGAAAAATGAGCGCGCCGCTGGGCGTGCGAAATTTCGGCTGGAGACGATTCGCGAAGCGGAAGAACACGCCGTCGCGAGCCATGGCATACGGGATTCGCGCTCCAGTTAGCACCGTTACGTGAAGAGCGCCCAAAGCTGAGATCGCCATGGCAACCGTCAACCAGACCGCACCGCTCGCTCCTGCGAACGAACGCACGACGTCGGACGCGACATGCTGCGACTGGGCGATCTGCGAGAACGGCAACGTATGGAAATAAACCAGATTGGCCAAAAGATAGAGGACGGCGACTGTAGAAAGTCCGAGAAGAATGGAACGAGGAATATTTTTTTCCGGTGAAACGATTTCCTCGCCCAGATCGCCGAGGTCATTGAAGCCGTTGTAGGCCCACATCGCCGGAACCAGCGCCGTCAAGAATCCGCTGAGCGATGCCCAGTCGAAATGAATCGCATGAGGCGCGGCTTCGACCGCCGCTGCGGAAGGTCTTGCGAAAAGTACGCCGCCAACGACGATCGCCAGGATTGTGCTCATCTTTAGAATCGTCAGAAGCATCTGAATCGCGCCGCCTACACGTACGCTCAAATAGTTGACCGCTGTCACTGCAATCACGACCGCTGCCGCCAAAGGTTGCGCCGCCGTAAACGTAAATTCCGAGTGGCCGAGATGATAGGTGAAGAGCGGCGTGCCAACGACTGGGAATAAAAATGCGAGGAAGCGAAGAAATCCCGCAGCGAGCGTAGCCATCGCGACGGGCCGATCGAGAAAGGACGCCATCCAGCCAAAAAGAAATCCCCAAAGTGGACCGAGGCCACGATTGAGATATACGTAGCCTCCGCCGGCTTTGGGAAATGCCGCGCCAAGTTCCGCGTAACAAAATGCGCCGCAGAGCACGACCAATCCGCCGACAACCCAAGCCGCGAAAACCAGCACAGCTGAGCCCACCGAGCGAGCCATATCGCTGGTTACGAGAAAAATTCCAGTGCCGATGGTGTCGCCAATTACGACGGCCGCCGCCGTCCACAAGGTCAGTCCGCGAATGAGTACAGACCGATTCGAATCGTGCGCCGAATTTTTGTCGATTATGCTCACGAAAGTCGAGTGAGCCTACTATCTGCTTTTGAGCAGGTCAACCAAAGTTGCAGCGAGCCAGATGTTTACCGGAGCGGGATTCGATAGTCTTCGCTCGTCGCGAATTTCATTTACGCGCTATCATCGTCAACATTATGGCTTCGCACAAATTCATGTTGCCAGAGTTCGCCTGGAACCACCGCTACCGACTTTCGTCAACGGAAGAGGTGCTCACGCCCGCTCTGGTCATCTACCCGGACGTTGTTTCGAGCAATATCGACGCGACGTTGAAATTGCTCGCCGGCGACGCAAATCGTTGGCGCGTTCACATTAAAACCGCAAAGCTCGGCTTCACCGTTCGCATGCTGGTCGAGCGGGGCATCGCAAACTTCAAGTGCGCAACGACGCTGGAACTTCTGGTTGCGTGCGAGGTGGGCGCAAAGGACGTACTGGTTGCCTATCCGCTGGTGGGGGCCAACGCGCGCCGGGTACGAGAAATCGCCGACCAATTTCCCGATGTCAGGATTTCTGTGCTTGCGGAAAACCCGGAGCAGGTGCGGGAATGGCGAGGCAGTCGCGTCGGGATTTTCATTGACGTCAATCCGGGCATGAACCGCACCGGCATTGAGCAGGCCCATCACCATGAAGTGCTAGAGCTAGCGAAGGCCATCGTTTCGAACGGGCTGGCATTTCTCGGGCTTCACTATTACGACGGGCAGTACGGTGCTTCGTCGGAGCCGGAACGAACCGCGGCGACTCACGCCGGTTACGACCAGTTGTTGCAGATCGCTGGCGCGCTCGAACAAAGCGGAATTGCAGTTCAAGAGATTGTCACCGCCGGGACGCCGACGTTTCCGTGCTCGCTGTCGTACGAAAAGTTTCGCGTTGCAAAATTCGTGCATCGCATTTCGCCCGGGACAATTGTGTATTGCGATGCGACATGTCTGGCGCAACTTCCCGCCGAATTCGGCCTGCAACCGGCGGCGCTTGTATTGGCGCGAGTCGTCAGCCATCCGCGTCCCGGAACGATTACTTGCGACGCCGGCCACAAAGCGGTTTCGGCTGATGCAGGCGTTCCCACATGCATTGCGCTCGGTCATCAGGAATTGATGGGGACGGGACCGAGCGAAGAGCACTTGCCGTTTGCGGTGGCCGATGGCGCCGCAGCCCCGCGTGTGGGCGAAATTCTTTGTCTCTTGCCGCGCCACATTTGCCCGACGGTCAATCTTTTTGACAGCGCTTTAATCGTGAGCGATGGCGAAGTGAAATCGGTCGAAAAAGTTTCCGCGCGCGGGCGTGAAGCTCCGCTTCGGCTTGCGAGTCGACAATCGGCCCACTGCAAAACCTAATTGTAACGTTATGTGCGACGAATGCGTTCTATCGTCCGCGTCGGCGGAGCCTCTTTTCCGCAGGTGCTGTCCGCTTTGCCGCTTTCTTTTCCGGCTTGTAGGCGATGCAATCGATTTCGACCATCATTCCGGGCGTATGCCCCAGATCGCTGCCGACGGTTGTTCGAACGGGAAAGGGCTTCGAGAATCGCTGCGCATAGACGGCGTTGTAGCGCGAGAAGAGCCGCGTGTCGCTGAGATGAACGGTAACTTTCACTACGTCGGCGAGCGTCGCTTTGCCCGCTTCCAGAACCGACAAGAGATTGTCGATGGTCAAATTGGTTTGCGCTTCAATCGTATCGCCGACTAATTTTCCAGTGGTGGGGTCAAGCGGTCCGGTCCCGCTCACAAAAATAAAATCTCCCGCGCGCCAGCCCTGGGAATAGGCTCCCTGCGGCGGAACGCCTTGGTTGCTGGTGATTACGTACTTGGCCATTTTGCTCCCTCCTCTATGGCGTAATAGTTTATCTCACCAGCCGCCGCCTCCTCCGCCTCCACCACCGCCTCCGGATCCGCCCGAGCCCCCGTCTGAACCCGGCGCGGACGCCGAAGATGAAATCGCGCTGTCGAAGCTGTTCGAGAATCCGCTGGCAAACGCGGCGCCGCTAAAAGCGCTCAAGCTTCCTCCATCAAGAAAGGTCGGCGTGTAACTTGATCGATCGCTTCCCGGAGCCTGGCTCGCGACGTCGAGCACTCCGGCAAACTTTCGCGACCAGGCCTGTTCAAGATCGAGCGCCAATGCGTATGGGAGAAACTTCTCAAAAGTTTCCGGGGTCTGATTGGGCGGCATCGCGCGGTTCAAGCGGTCTTCGTCCACTGCACCCAAGAATAATTTGAAGCCTTCGACTTGATCGAGCAACCGGCGGCCGGCCATCGTAGGCGCTCTGAGCAAATAGTGGAACAGCACGTGGACGGCGATGCTGGCGATGACCAACAGCACCACAGAAAGAGATGTCAGGCCGGCAAAAGCGAAAATTGCGAAGCACTCGGCGGCGACAAATGGCACCGCGAAAATGGAGAACAAAATCGCTTTTCCCCAAACTATGGCGCTTGGCGACCGAGTCGTGATGGCTTCCTTCCACGCCATGGACGCGCCGATCAGCAAACCGGAGACTCCAAGCGTCCAAATGGAAAGCCAGAACACCAGGAACAACAGCACCAGCACTTTAACCGGGGCTTGGGTATAGACGATCCACACCGTCAGCAAAGAACTGAACACGATGCCGGGAATAAGGTAGCGGCCATTGGCGAAGAAATAGATTTTGTCTTCCGCGGCTTTCAGTGATTTTTTCAGCGAAGTGATTCCCGCGCTTACTTCCTTGTGATTTTCATTGTGAAGCCAGAGCTGGTCACGTTCGCCTAGCATCGATTGCGCGATTCCATTCTCTTCCGGTGCCAGAACGCGATTGTCGACTTTGGTCCGATAGATCGTGTAGGAGCCGGCTTGCTCCTTAATTTTCAGAAAGCCGCGCGTCGCCATGTCGAGAATTGCCGCGGTAAAACATTTGTTATCGAAGCCCATGCGAACCAGATAGCGCATTGCAGCCGGAGAAAGATTCGCGGGCGGCTCGTAGAGCGGCATGATCACGCCCGGAGCGGGGTCGCGGCCGACAGCGGACCAGACCATGAAGTAGTAAAGAAGGAGCAGGAGGAGCCCGGCAACTGCGAAAAGCGCATCGCGATTGTCGGTCAGGAAGTAGTTCAGCTTTTCCTGCCGTGTCGGCTCCGCAATGAAACCTTTCTTGAAAGACAGGACGATCGAGAGTCCTTCGCGCGGTCTCAGCTGCCGGGTTGCTACGAACTGAAACTGCCCATTCGGCAGGGCTGTATGCGTCAGGCTTGTTTCGTGCGAGCCCTGCAATCCGGTAAAACCGTTAAGAGTGGCGCCGGAATTGGCAATTGCCGGCGGAAGCGTAACGGTGGCTGTGACCTCCTCGATCGGAAACCCCCAACCGTTTCCGGTCACGTTCCAGTAGAGTTCGTCGCGATCCTTGAAAAACCCAAGTTGCCGATTTGTGGAGTAACTGAGCTCATAGAGGTGCTCGCCTAGCGAGACATAACTATCTTTATCGCCGAGATAGATGCGTTTTCCGTTGGAGACGTTTTCGACGTGCGAACTCTCCGGCTGGCCGTCGCGAGCCGCGCCGTTCCAGACAAATCCGACGACGTAGTTGTTTCCCAGAAGATCTTTGTAGCGCGTGGGAAAGTCGCGGTAGATGCCGTGCCTGATTTGGTTCCCGGCGCTGACTACGGTGATGGTTTCTTTAACGAGGAGCGTGCCGTCGTCAAGCAGCCGGATGTCGCTGTGAAAATCGCGAATGCGTTCGGTTTGTGCATGCGTACGCGGAGCGGCGGCACACAGCAGCAGAATTGCAGCGAAGATTTGAACCATACGGCGCACGGTTTTGCAGCCACCACTGGCTATTTCCCATGCTAGGAGCAAAACGGTGATGGAAGCAGGTCGCGACGCTCTGCGCGCTGTTTCGGTTATTGGACGATTGAGGACAAGGCCGGAGCGAGTCTAACGCCGGTAGGCAATCTTCCCGCCAACGACGGTGGCCATGGGCGCGCCTTTGAATTTACGGCCGTCGAACGGAGAATTGCGCGATTTGCTCGGCGAATCGTTTACGTTGTACGTCCATTCGTGCGTGGTGGAGAAAATCGTCACGTCGGCGGGCTGACCCGCGGCAAGTTTGCGTTCCCGGCCAAGCACGCGCGCCGGGCCGGTCGTGAAAAGTTCGATCATTCGGGCGAGCGAAATCTTCTGTTTACTCACCAGCGCTTCCACCGTCAGGGCGATGGCCGTTTCGAATCCCAGAATGCCGAAGGGCGCGCGGTCAAATTCGACATCTTTCAACGCGGGCTCGTGCGGCGCGTGATCGGTGGCAATAACGTCCACCGCGCCGTCGGCCAGTCCGGCGATCAATGCGTCGCGATCTTCGCGTGAAGCGAGCGGCGGATTCATTTTGTAGCGCGAATCGTATTTCACGTCTTCGTCTATCAAAGTGAAATGATGCGGCGTAACTTCACACGTGACGCGCAGTCCTTGCGATTTTGCCCAGCGTACCTGATCGAGCGAACCTTTTGCCGATAGATGCGCCACGTGCAGCCGCGCGCCGGTGAGCTGCGCAAGTTGCACATCCCGCGCGACGCACACGGACTCCGCTGCGCCGGGCATGCCGCGCAATCCGAGCCGGGTAGAAGTGACGCCTTCGCGCATCACGGCGCCGGCGGCCAGCGAAACGTCTTCTGAATGCTCAATCACGGGAAGATCGAGCGAGCGGCAATATTCCATAACCTGCCGCGTGAGTCGAGCGGTGGCGATTGGTTTTCCATCGTCGGATACCGCCACGATTCCCGCTTCTTTCATCGCGGCGATTTCGGCGATCGCCTCGCCCTGGCTTCCCACACTTGCCGCGCCGATTGGCCAGACGCGCGTTGCGCCCACGCTCTGTGCTTTGTCCACGATGAAACGCGTGATCGAGGCGTTGTCGTGCACCGGCCTGGTGTTGGGCATGCAGCAGACGGCGGTAAAGCCGCCACGCGCCGCGGATTTGGTACCGGTCTCAATCGTTTCAGAAGATTCCTGGCCCGGCTCGCGCAAGTGCACGTGAAGATCGATAAATCCCGGCGCCACGATCATGCCGCTGGCGTCGAAGATTTCCGCATCTTTCAATGAAGCAAATTTTCCAGGGGTCGCGACCTCTTTCACCGTTTCGCCATCCAGCAGCACATCCATCGCGGCGTCCGTCTTGGAAGCGGGGTCAATCACTCGGCCATTCGTGATCAGCAGCATGCTAGGAGTTCTTCTCCTTCAAAGCCGGATTTTGCGCAGCTTGATCAGTGGCGCGGCGGTTATGCGCAGGCGGCTTCTGCGATTCTGCGGCTGGATGTGTGCCGTCGCCGGGATCGCCGGTAATCAGCAGATACAAGATGGCCATTCGTACCGCCACTCCGTTTGTCACTTGCTCGAGCACACAGGATTGCGGACCGTCGGCTACGTCCGGCGTAATTTCGATGCCGCGATTCATAGGGCCGGGATGCAATACCAGCGCATCGGGCTTAGCGCGCTTGAGGCGTTCGGCATTCAGTTGATAGCCGTGGATATAGTCATTCGTGGAAATCGAAGGCTCGTGCTGTCGTTCGGTCTGCACGCGCAACATGATAATCACGTCCGCACCTTCGAGAGCTTCTTCAATTTTGTACACGCTGCGGATCGGAGTGCCCGGGGCGATTTTCTCAAGTTCCCGCGGAACCCACATTGCCGGGCCGCACAGCGTGAATTTACAGCCGAATTTGCCGAGTAGGTGAATATTCGAACGAGCTACGCGCGAGTGGGAAAGATCGCCGAGAATTGTGACATTGAGATTTTCGATGGTGCCCTTGCGATCGCGAATGGTCAGTGCATCCAGCAAACCCTGCGACGGATGTTCGTGCGTGCCGTCTCCTGCGTTTACCACGGGAATGTCGAGATGGCGAGAAACGTAATCGGGCGCGCCAGACGCCGCGTGCCGCATCACGAGACAGTCCGGCTTCATTGCATTCAGGTTGAAGGCAGTGTCCAGTAGCGTTTCGCCTTTTTTCAGGCTGGAGGCTTCCGCTTGCAAATTCATAGTGTCCGCGCCGAGGCGCGAAGCGGCGGTGCTGAAGCTGATGCGGGTGCGCGTGGAAGTTTCGAAAAATGCCAACGCCACGGTCTTTCCGCGCAGTGTCGCCAGCTTCTTTAAGGGATGGCGCTGAATTTCCTGGAAAGGCTTGCTTTGATCGAGAAGAAAAGTAAGTTCGGCCGCAGAGAGCGGCTCAAGAGCCAGGAGATCACGGAATCTGTAGGTCACATTCCTTTACCTCAGGGTTTGCAATCGGGAACCCTGAAATCCGTTTGGTCCGTTGGTACTGCCTTCCAAACAAGAAACTTTGCTGTTACGTCTATTCTACCCGGTCAACCAGTACCACGCGCTCTTCATTGTCGATTTCGCGCAGCCGGACTTCGATAATCTCGGTGTCGCTGGTTTGCACCACGCGTCCCGTGTATTGAGATTCGATCGGCATTTCGCGATGTCCGCGATCGATCAGCGCGCATAGGGTCACGCGCCGCGGGCGGCCCAAGTCGAACAGGCCATTCATTGCTGCACGGATGGTGCGTCCGGTGTAGAGCACGTCGTCCACGAGAACCAGGTCCATGCCATCGACACCAAAACTTATGTGGGAGGATTGCAACACGGCTTGCGGCGCAACCTTCGAAAGGTCATCGCGATAAAGCGTGATGTCCAACGTGCCCACTGGAACTTCCACACCGTCGATTCCGCGCATCGCTTGCGCGATTCTTTGCGCAAGTGGAACGCCGCGCCGGCGGATCCCGATCAGCGCAAGATGCTTGGTGCCGCCGCTTTTCTCAACGATTTCGTGCGCCAACCGCTGTAGCGTGCGGTCAATCTCCGCCGCGGACATCAATTGCGCTTTTTCGACGATTTTCATTCGCGGAATTCTAGCACAGCCGCGTGCAATTGAGCTTTCTCCGTCAGCAAGCGCCGACCTCATTTCCGACCCGTGTTAGACTGCACGATTACCTGAAAGGCAGACTCATGCGTTCGCCAAAATTCCTTCTGGTTTTCGGCATCGTTTCACTTTTTGCGCTTCGCCCCGCAAGTTCGCAAGCTCCCCAATCTGCACCACGGCCGAAGGCTGCCGCGAAATCGGCCGCAGCTCCTTCCACGGCGAAAAATCCTCGCCCCAAGCTTGTGGTCATCATCGTCGTGGACCAAATGCGCGGCGACTACGTGGATAAGTTCAAGGGACAGTGGAGCGGCGGATTGAAGCGGCTCGTTCAAGAGGGCGCGTGGTTCCGCGATGCGGCTTATCCCTATGCAGCAACGGAAACTTGCGTGGGCCACGCGACGATTTCGACTGGAGCATTTCCTGCGACGTCCGGAATCGTTGCGAATGCCTGGTGGGACCGTGATTCGCAGAAAATGGTGACGTGCACATCCGATCCAAACGCAAAAAACACCGCTTACGCTGGAGGAACAAGCAAAGGCGGAGACTCCGCATGGCGCTTTCGCGTGCCGACATTCTCCGATGAACTCCGTTTTCAGAGCGGTGGCGCGACCCGCGTGGTTACTTTGTCGCTGAAAGCCCGTGCGGCGATTGGCCTTGGCGGCCACAAAGCGGATGCGGTCACCTGGTTTGATAACGGTTCGTGGGTGACCTCAAGTCCCTACGGAACCATGCCGTACATCGAGAACTACGTGAAAGCCAACGATATGAAATCGGACTACGGCAAAGTGTGGGAACTTTCGATGCCGAAGAGTTCTTATTTTTATGACCAGCAAGCGACGGGCGCTGTAGGTCCGGAAGGTTGGGACCTGAATTTTCCGCACAAGTTGAGCGGGAAAGCAGGCAGCAGCGCGCCGGACGACGATTTCTACCAGCAGTGGGAGACCAGTCCGTACGCCGACACTTACCTGACGAAACTCGCGGAGTTGAGCGTTGATCAACTCGGGCTTGGCAAGAGCGGAGGAACCGATTTTCTGGGCATCAGCTATTCTTCGCCGGATTATGTTGGGCACAGCTATGGGCCCCGCAGTTGGGAAATTCAGGACATACTCTTCAGGCTGGATCGCGACCTCGGTGAACTGTTCGCACACCTGGATGACGAAGTTGGCCGTGGCAATTATGTAGTTGCGTTGAGCGCCGATCACGGCGTTGTTCCGGTTCCGGAGGATTCGCAAAAAGCCGGTCTGGACGCCGGTGTATTGCATATTCCCGAGGTGCAGGAAAAAATCGAAAAAACCCTCGACACTTTTAACTACAGCAAGCCGGTCGTCGCGCGCATCGCCAACACCGACGTTTATTTCTCAACCGGGATTTATGATCGCCTGAAAACCGATCCGGCCGCGATGCGTGCCACTCTTGATGCAATTCGCTCAGTTCCGGGAGTGGCAGAAGTCTATCGCGCGGAAGAAGTACAAGATCGTCCCGCGACACAAAGCCCATTTCGTAATGCCGAAGCGGCTAGCTACTTCGCGGGACGCAGCGGAGATTTGTTGATCGTTCCCAATGCATATTGGTTGGTTTCCGGCGCTCCAGCAGGGAAAGGCCGCGATTACGGAACTGGTCACGGAACGCCTTACAACTACGATCAGCACGTCCCGGTTTTGTTTATGGGCTGGGGAATTCAGCCGGGCCAGTATCACGGCAATATCACGCCTGCCGACATTGCCCCAACCCTGGCGTCCCTTTGCGGAATAACACTGTCAACGCGCGATGGCCACGTCCTGGCTCAGGCTCTGAAATCGTCTGTGCCCGCCAAGTCGGCCGCGGCGCCGCCACAATAACCTCCATCTTCGTGCTATCCTCATGCCCGAAGTGACTTCCTCAAGCGCTGCCAACTCCGGCCGATTCCCGGCTGATGTTGACCTGAGCGTCGCCATTGGCTCGCTCCGCTTTCGTAATCCAATTCTGGCAGCCAGCGGTACTTTTGGTTACGGCCTTGAATTCGCCCACCTGATTGATCTAAATCGGCTCGGCGGCTTTGTAACCAAGGGCCTTTCGCTCGAACCAATGGACGGTGCGCCGGCGCCCCGCCTTTGCGAAACCCCCGGCGGCATGCTTAATGCCATCGGGCTAGAAAACGTAGGCGTCAGGGCCTTCGTTGAGCAAAAACTCCCCGCCCTGCGCAAGTTCGACGTACTAATGTTGGCCAATGTCTTTGGTTATTGTCAGGAAGACTACGTAGAAGTGATACGGGTCCTGGAAGACGCCGAGGGGCTGGCCGGCTATGAACTGAACATCTCGTGCCCGAACGTGAAGAAGGGCGGCCTCCAGTTCGGAAGCGACCCGGCCATGGCTGCCGAAGTGACCCGTGCTGCCCGCAAAGCTGCGGCGAAACGGCCCTTGTGGGTAAAGCTCTCCCCTCTCGTTGCGGACATTGGACTTATGGCCAAAGCGGTGGAGGCAGAGGGCGCGGACGCCATCACAGTGGCGAACACCTACCCTGCGATGGCGGTCGACCAACGCACCCGAAAGTCCCGTTTGGGGAACCCAACGGGCGGCCTCAGCGGCCCGGCCATTAAGCCAATCACCCTCCGGCTGGTTTGGGAAGCGTGCAAAGTCGTGAAGATTCCTGTAGTTGGCCTCGGGGGCGTTGAGACGGCAACCGATGTGCTTGACTACATCCTCATGGGAGCGACAGCTGTACAGGTTGGGACGGCCAGCTTCTCTGACCCGAGGGCCAGTGAGAAGATCGCGGCTGATGTCCGAACGGCCTTTTTCGATGCTAAAATGTCTACTATCAATGAGTTAAGAGGAAAATTTCTCTCCGAAATTGGTTGACATAACGACCACTTTACGCTACACTTTTCTGGATGTTTGTAGCAAAAAGACAACACTTATGAAAAAACCACTCTTCATGATTTGGGCTGCAGTTCGTTGGGTGCCGCTGATGTTCCTGATCGCTCCGGTGATGGAAGCCCCGCTTGTCGCCTACAGGAGCGATCCGGTAAAGCCGATCAAGACCTGGGTTGGAAATGCCAGCTGGTATGGCACCGAGTTTAACGGCCGCAAGACGGCCAATGGCGAGCGGTTCGACTGCGAGTCCCTCACTGCCGCTCACCCAAACCTGCCCTTTGGTTCTGTCGTTCGCGTTGTGAACCGCCGTAATGGCAAATTCGAACTGGTTCGCATCAATGATCGTGGTCCGTATCAGGAAGGACGCGAAATTGATGTATCCTATCGCGTAGCCCGAAAGATTGGCTTGATCAACTCGGGCGTCAGCCAGGTCCGGCTGGAGCTTTTGCAAGTACCCAAAAAACACTGACCCCGCCCAGGACCGCCGGGGTTAGCAAAAAAGTGACCTTCGACGCCCATCCGCGCAGCAGTCTGATCGTAGCTCTCGACTTTGATTCATTGTCATCCGCGCTGAAGCTTGCGCAAAAACTCTCCGACGTTGTCGGCATGTTTAAGATCGGCAACCAGCTCTTTACCAGCGCTGGTCCGGAAGCGGTGAAGCAGGTTGCCGCGCTAGGCAACGGGATTTTCCTCGATCTGAAATTTCACGACATACCCAACACCGTGGCTGGTGCCGTCCTTTCGGCTGCTGCGATGCCCGGCGTGCAGCTGGTGAATGTTCACGCTCTCGGTGGCACTGCAATGCTAAAAGCGGCGGCTCAAGCGGTGAGTGCCGGAGTGCCCATGGGCGCGGACCGCACTCGCCTGATCGCTGTCACCATCCTTACCAGCATGGACCAGAAAGCCATGCGCGAATCCGGAATTGGCGGTACTCCGCTTACGCGCGCCGTGAAACTCGCGCAACTCACGAAGAAATGTGGAGTGGATGGCGTGGTCGCTTCGGTACAGGAAGCCAAAGCAATTCGCAAAGCGTGCGGACGCGATTTTCTAATCGTCACGCCGGGAGTTCGCCCGAACGAAAAATCCGGCGAAAAGAAAGCGGACGATCAAGCTCGTACCGCAACGCCGGCGCAAGCGATCAAAGCCGGCGCTGACTACATCGTCGTTGGCCGCCCGATCATTGCCGCGGACGATCCGCGCGGCGCGGCGCAAGCCATAGTCGAAGAGATCGCCGCAGCAAAATAGTTCACCTCCATTCGGCAATCTAGCCTCCCCGTTCCACGAATTGACGCTTCGCCGCGGTTCTCCTAGCATGCAAAAGAGTCTTCCATTCCACCATGTCTGATCGCGGCAAAAGCATCATCGTCGGCACCGCCGGCCATATCGATCATGGCAAGTCATCGCTCTTAGAAGCGCTGACCGGCACTCATCCCGATCGTCTGGAAGAAGAAAAACGTCGCGGTATCACCATCGATCTCGGTTTTGCATTTCTGGAAGAAGGAGATATCCGGATTGGTTTTGTCGATGTGCCTGGCCATGAACGATTCGTCGGCAACATGCTGGCGGGCGCCGCCGGAATTGATCTGGTACTGCTTGTGATTGGCGCCGACGAATCCATCAAGCCGCAAACGCGCGAGCATTTCGATATTTGCCGCTTACTCGGGATTCAGCGGGGAGTTGTGGTGCTCACAAAATCGGACCTTGTCGATCGCGATACGCTCGATCTCGTTCGCCTGGAGCTCGAAGATTTCCTTCGCGGCAGTTTTCTGGAAAACGCCCCGATCATGGCGGTCAGCGCGAAGACTCGCGCAGGGCTCGATGAGCTGAGAAACGTTTTGTTGGAGCAAGCGCGGCAACTTCCCGGAAAAGATTCGCAGCGCGAATTCCGTCTTCCGATTGATCGCGCGTTTGCGGTGAAGGGATTTGGCAGCGTTGTTACTGGAACTCTGATCGGCGGGCATGTCGCACCCGAAGACGAAGTGGAACTCTTTCCGTCGGGCGTGAAATTGCGTGTTCGCGGAGTGCAGTCCGGCGGCAAGAGTGTTTCGCGTGCCGATGCCGGACAACGTACCGCCATCAACCTCGCAGGAATTGATCACCATGATTTGAAACGTGGGATGTCACTGGCCGCTCCTGCGCGGTTCCGTGCGACGCGCCGCGTTGACGTCAAGCTGCAACTCTTGCCCGGCGTGCGCAAGCTCAAGCATCACGCCACCGCCCATTTCCATTCCGGCTCGTTTGATAGCATGGCGGAGATTGCGCTGTTCGAACGCAGCGAACTGCTTGCCGGCGAAGAGGCTTTCGCGCAGCTGCGCTTGAAGCAAAGCGTCCTTTTGCTGCCCGGTGACCGTTTCATCATTCGGCAATCTTCGCCGCTCATCACGATCGGCGGTGGCCAGATACTCGATCCGTTTCCTCGCCGTTCGCGCGCGAAGGAAATTTCCCGCGGGGAATTTCTTCAGGCTGCAGAACGCGGTGACAAGCCGGAAATTCTTGCGCGGCTCACCGACCGTTCGATTTTCGGGTTGCCGCAATCGGAAATATCCGCGCGCACTGGCTGGACACAGCCTGAAATTCGCGAAGCCGTGCAATCGCTCACGACTGCGAAACGCGTTCGCATCATCTCTGCGGAATCGCCGGTGCTTTTTGCCGCTGCTTCGTTCACAGAGCTTCTGAAAAAAATAAGCGATCGCGTCGAGCAATTTCACAAAGAAAATCCCCTGCAGCCAGGAATCCCACGTGAAGAATTGCGCGCGGCGCTTGCGAGACGTTTGCGGCCCGAGGTTTTTCGCTCGGCGCTTGATGACCTTGCCGCTCAGAAAAAGATCGAACTGCAGGCCGAACTCGTCAAACGTGCCGGTTTGCAAATTTCGCTACTGCCCGAGGAACTCAAAGCCAAGGATCAGATCGAATCCGCATTTGCGAAAAGCGGGCTCGCCGTCCCTTCGGTAAAGGAGGTGCTGGCAAGCCTCGCCGTCGAAACGCGCCGCGCCGAAAAACTGCTACAAATTCTCCTTCGCGAAAAATCTCTGCAACGCGTATCGCCGGAACTCATTTTTCATTGCGACGCCCTGGCGGAACTTCGCACAAAGCTGGCGGCTTTCAAGAAGACGAGGGGCGAGCGGATCTCCGTGCCGGCCTTTAAGGAGTTAACCGGCATCACCCGGAAATACGCCATCCCCTTGCTGGAGTTTCTTGACCGCGAGCGCGTCACCCGCAGGCAAGGCGATGAACGTGTTATACTTTGATTTCGCGTGTTTTTTCCTGCGCAGCCCTCGACATGGGGCATGCTAGAGTCAGGACCGGTAGGAGGCTTCATGGAATTCCCAATGCACTGGCTGATTATTCTGGTCGTCGTGCTGATTCTTTTTGGCGGCCGTAAAATCCCCGAGCTGATGCGCGGGCTGGGCGAAGGCGTTCGCGGTTTCAAGGAAGGTATGTCTGGCAACAATCAGGCCAAGAGCAGCACCCCAGCGCCTACTGCTCCCGCAGACAAACCAGCCGAAGACAAGCCTCAGTCGTAGTTAGTCTTCGCACTCCATCGGAATTAAATTTTATCCGGGGCGGCTCTCAGCCGCCCTTTTTCTCTTTTCCTGCCAAGGCGCACGAAATTGACGCTTTCATCTGTTCGCTTTAGCTTCGCCATAAAAACGGAGCGGAGGGAACGTTCGTACTCAACTTACTTCGGATTTCTGGTACAGCGCTTCCCACCGATCTACAGCCGTTGCGAAACTTTCTCGACACGCTTGGGTTCGACGGAGTAGCCCCGGGGATGTGCACGACCAATCAAATCTGGCAAACGGAAGTAGGAGAGAAACATGAATTTTCAATCGAAGAAGTGGAGCATTCTGCCTGTAGCGGTGCTGATGGCTGGAACCGTAGCCTTCGCCCAGGATCCGTCACCCACATCAACCACCGACCCCAAAGTCCAGACAGAAATCGACCAGCGCAAGGAGAATCAGCAGGACCGCATCGCCAACGGAATCAAGAGCGGCCAACTGACTGCCGGTGAAACGTCAAAGCTAGAAACCAAGGAGGCTGCGATCAACGGCGAAACCCGCGCGGATCGCGCCGCGAATGGCGGAAAGCTGACTCCAGCGGAGAAAGCAAGAATTAATCGCCAGCAGGATCATTTGTCGAAACAGATTTATGACGATAAGCACAACGCTAACGTGCAGCACAATGGCACCGGCGAAGTTGGCCAGCGCAAGGAAAACCAGCAGAATCGCATCGCGCAAGGCGTAAAGAGCGGCCAACTCACGGCCGGTGAAACCGCCAAGCTGGAAAATCAGCAGAAGGCGATCAACCAGCAGGTGAAGGCGGATCGCGCAGCGAACGGCGGCAAGCTGACGTCGGGTGAAAAAGCGCAGGTCAATCACGAACAGAACAAAGCTTCGAAGAATATCTACAACAAGAAGCACAACACCAAGACGCAAGGCGGTGTGAAGAAGTAGATCCAAAAACTGCGCGCCAAACGAAACCGTCCGTCATTCCGAGCGAAGCGAGCGATCTCTTTTCGTTCGAATGACGGGCTTTTTTTGCTGAAGCCCTTTTTGCCGAACTACGCGGTCAATTATTCCTGCGATGAATCTTCCGACCAACCCAGCAGGGCCAATTCTTTGCAGACGCGTGACAGCGGCAATCCCACCACGTTGAAGTAGCAGCCATCGATCCGTGGAATAAAGCGTCCGCCCAGTCCTTGAATCGCGTACGAGCCCGCCTTGTCGAATGGCTCGCCGGAAGACAGATACTTCACGATCTCGTCCTTTGAAATTTGCGCGAAGTGCACTTGCGTCGCTTCCGTGAATTCGCGTTTTTCGATATCCGGCAAGCGGATCATTGCCACGCCGGTTATCACGGAGTGCGTACGGCCGGAAAGTTTTTCCAGCATTTGTCGAGCGTCTTCTGAGGTTCGCGGTTTGCCGAAGACCGCGCTCTCAAGAGCCACGACCGTGTCCGCTGCCAGCACAATTGCCGGACCAACAGCTCGTGCTGCAACCAAATCTGCTTTTGCGGCCGCCAGCCTGCGCACCAGATCGTGCGGCAGTTCGCCGGGAAGCGGCGTCTCATCCACAGCTGACGACATAACCGTAAACGGAATTCCTGCGCTGCGCAAAAGTTCTGCGCGTCGCGGCGATGCGGACGCAAGTATCAGTTTCATGGTTTCTGCCGGAAGGATACTACAGCAGTTCTTGAGGTACACCTTGTTCGTTCGAATGGAAGTAGCACGTCGAAGTGCAGCTCTCGGGGCCTCTAGAGAACGACCGATTCCTGGTATTCGCCGAAGACATGGCGCAGAGCATCGGAAATTTCGCCGACCGTCGCGAAATTCTCCACGGCATGCAAAATTGCCGGCAACAGATTTTCGTTCGTGCAAGCGCGGCGTTCCAGTTCGGCAAGCGCCACCTTCGTTTTCGCCGAATCGCGTCGCGCGCGCAACGCGTGCAATCGCGCCACCTGCTCTCGTTCCAGCGCTGGTTCGATCTGCAATGTCGGAATTTGGCGCTCTTCTTCGACTTGAAATTCATTGACGCCAACAACAATCTGTTCGTTTTTCTCTACCGCGCGCTGATATTCGAAGGCCGCCTTCTGAATCTCCTTTTGCACAAAACCGGCGTCAATCGCCTGCAGCATTCCGCCCAGCGCATCGATTTTTTCCAAGTACGTCAGCGCGCCGCGTTCGATCTCGCTGGTGAGCGATTCTATAGCGTAGGAACCCGCTACCGGGTCGATCGTGTTCGCCACGCCCGTTTCGTGCGCGATGATCTGTTGGGTGCGCAGCGCAATCAGCGCGGAGTCTTCCGTGGGCAGCGCCAGCGCCTCGTCGAGCGAATTCGTATGCAGCGATTGGCAGCCGCCCAGTACTGCCGCCAGCGCTTGAATGCTGACTCGCACCATATTGTTTTCCGGTTGCTGCGCCGTAAGCGAAGAGCCCGCAGTCTGTGCGTGGAATCGCAACGTGAGCGAGCGCGCATCCTTTGCGGCAAACCGCTCTTTCATAATGTGCGCCCACAAACGTCGCGCGGCGCGAAATTTGGAAATTTCCTCCAACAGATCGTTATGTGAATTGAAGAAAAACGAAAGCTGTGGTGCGAACTCATCCACAGCCAAGCCGGCATCCAGCGCGGCCTGCACGTACGCAATTCCGTCTGCCAGCGTGAAGGCGACTTCCTGCACCGCAGTCGAACCCGCTTCGCGGATGTGATACCCGGAAATCGAGATGGTGTTCCAGCGTGGCAGCGAGTCTCTGCACCAGGCAAAAATATCGGTGACGATGCGCATCGCGGGACGCACCGGATAGATATATGTTCCGCGCGCGATATATTCCTTCAAGATGTCGTTCTGAATTGTTCCTGCAAGTTTCTGCAGCGATGCGCCCTGCTTTTTCGCTACCGCAACATAGAGGCAAAGCAGTATCGCCGCCGTGGCATTGATCGTCATCGAAGTGGAGACTTTGTCGAGGGGAATTCCGTCGAACAACGTTTCCATATCCGCAAGGGAATCGATGGCCACGCCGACTTTGCCCACTTCGCCCAAAGCCAGAGCGTGATCCGAATCCATTCCGATCTGTGTCGGCAGATCGAACGCAACGGACAAGCCCATCTGCCCTTTGCTCATCAAGTAGCGATAGCGCTGGTTCGATTCCGCCGCGGTTCCGAAGCCCGCGTACTGTCGCATGGTCCACAAGCGGCTGCGGTACATGGTCGGATAAATCCCTCGCGTGTACGGAAACTGGCCAGGAAAACCCGGATGCTCTGCTGCCTCATTACCCTTGAGATTTTGCTCCGTATAGAGACGTTCCACGGGTAAACCGGAAAGGGTCTTAAATTCTGCCTTCCGTTCGCCGGATTTCTTTGAATTGGGATCGCTCATCGAACTTCTTGGCGCAACTGTCGCGCTCGGCGGAAAGACGTCCACGCAAAAAACATCAGCAATACCGCGAAAGCGAACGCCGCGTAAATCAGCCAGTGCGAGACATCGCGAGTCCAGGCGCGAATTCCGCTTTGTATCCAGGCCAGCGCCAGCACGGCAAACACTGCGCCAATCGCTTCGTGGAAGATTTGTTTGAGCGTATTCCAGAAACGCGCGAAGCCCGTTTTCGGCTTCGACACAGTCTCGCTTTGGCCTCTCGATACTAGATCCGTTGCCGCCATATACTCATCTTAACGTACTGTCATCGCCTGCGGTTGACGGGCCAGACTGCCTGTACCGATGGCCTGTGAACCCTTTAGAGACAACACTTGCACTCGCCCTTGTATCCAACTTATAGCAGTCCTACAATCGCTTTTGCGGTATGGGAGAACCAGCCTTGCAACTTGACGATCATTTGAAAAACCTGCTCCGCGAACTGGGGCACGCCATCAACGATACCGTCTCGGAGTCTGACCGCATCACCGGAGCTATCGCTGGTGTTCGCGCCCACGGCTATGACATCGTGCTGAAGCTTGACGCCACCATCGGACTTGCTCGCCGCGATGCGGCCGGCAATCAGGATTCGCGGCTGACCACACTGGATCGCCGCTTCCTTGAATCGCTGCGGATTCAAGTCGATCAGGATTCGTTTAACGAACCGGAGCTGGAAAAGAAAGCAGTCGGCCGGCTGACCATGACGCCGCAAGATATTCGGTTTCTGAAGTCGCTCCGTATCGCCACTGACGAAATGGAATGAACCGTATGCTGAAACCCGCGCTGATTCGTGCCGCTGTTGCGGCTGGCGTCGTCGTGCTGGCGGCCGGCGCCGCGAACGCACAGATGCCGCCTCCCATCGTTTTAGACACCGCGGTTCCTATCATCGTCAACACCGTCGCAGCTGCCGTTCACAAGAACGGGCCCCAGGCTCCCAAGTTTGAAGGAACTTTCGTCAATGCCACCACGGTGCAAATTACGGTTCGCGCCAAAGGCAATGAAAATGCACTCCAGACTTTCCCGCTGACCCCCGAAGCCTCCGCCAAAATGCTCGACATCATCAACAAAGGTGGCTATCAATACGGCGACAAAGTCACGGTGATTCTCGACTCCGAGGCCAAGAAAGCCGTGGGCTTCAAGGGCAAACCGTCCAAGCCCATTTGATTTTTTCTCTCCGCGATTTTTCTCAAATCTTCATCTGATTTCTGCAGTCTAGAATTTCTATTCGCGGCAATTTTTCCGCACTGACGATTTCCTTCGCACAAAAAAAGAAAGGCCTCAGATCCGAGGCCTTTCCATAAAACGATCGAATTGTTACTTGAATTATTCTCTCAGCGAATCAATGTGGCCGGCCCCCACCACTGCCGCCGCTACTACCACTGCTTCCGGTGGAAGATCGTCCGCTCGATGCCGACGAACCGGAACTCGCGGATGACCCCGATGAACTCCTCCCGGAGGAAGCGCCGGCCGAACTTCCGCCGCTCGATCCGCTACGCCCAGCCCCGCCCACACTGCTGCCTCCTCCGCCACCGTTGTACACGCGCTCATTCACCACCGAGCGCGGAACGCTGGGCGGCGCTGCAGGCACTCGTGGCGGAGCTGTCGACCGCGCGCCTGACGGTACTGACGCTCGGCCACTCTCATGTCCCGTCATCCGGCCGGAAGCTGGAGGCACCGTTGACGCGCCATTGACGGTCCGCGGAGGTGTCTGGGCTGCTCGTCCCTGCACCTGAGAGCCTTCCACTGCGGTGCCATTTTGCTGCATCGCGGACTGCCCGCCGGTATTACCCGATCCACCCGCGGCGCCGTTTCCACTGCCATTCACGAACCGGCCCTCGGCTCGGTCATACACGATTCCCGCTCCCGCTTCGCCCGTTGCTGTTCGCAATCCATTCTCGACGTTGCTCATCGAACGCGAGACCCGCGCTGGAGCTGAAGTCTGTGCAAGCTGGTTCTGCAGTACGTCGCGTGCCGGCTTGCCTTCGACTTTCCAGCGTTCAGCGCTTTCCACCGGAACGCGTCCGGAGACACCACGCGGCGTGACCGCATACACTCCTGAAGAAAAATTCAGTGGCGTCTTGCCTTTGCTATCCAGCGGATGAGTCGGCACGATTCCAACCGTTCCTCCAGATCGCACCCAGGTGCCCGTTACCGGCTTCCAACGGCCGACTCCGGTTGCGTTGAATGACCCGCCGGGATTCCAAACCCATCCCACGCCGGGCCGGAAAAGCCATCCGCCATAGTGATACGGCAACCAGCCCCAGGGCTGCGAGCCGCTGAATCCCCAGCCAAAGAAGGGATCAAAGTACCAACTGCCAGCGTCGAATGGCGACCAGCCAAATCCCACTCCGTACGGTCGCCAGCAATAGCCATAGCCCGCCACGGGAAACCATGCACCATAGGTGTAGAGATCACCGAAGCCCGATGTGTAGCCGTTGTATCCGGACGTGTACTGCACCCCCGCCGTCGTCGCCACATTTGCCGCGTCAATTCTTGACGATGCCCACTGATCAAAATCGTCAATCGCGGGAGCCTGTTCCACGATCGCCGACTCCGGTTCGCCCGCCTTCAACGAAAGCGATTGCTCCTTCGCCAGCGGCGTGCTCTTTCCATTCGTCAACGCCGTCAAATGCCCGCGCAACACACTAACGTTGCTTCCGTCGTCGAAATTATTGATGCGGAACGTGACCTTGGTCTCCGCCTGCACGCTGAAGTCTCCGCCCGTCACGCTGAAAAAATCGCCACGGCCAGGATTTACGTAAAACTCCGCAGAACCTTGCCGCAGCACCAGCCGCGTTGTGAAGCCGCCGTCTTCGCTTGAAAGATCGTAGAACTCCAGAACCGTGTTCTCCGCCAGGAATGCCCGCGCGCCATCTTCAAATTCAATCTCCGCGCGCCCGTCGTCTGTTGCCAGGACATAGCCCTGCCGTATTGGCAGATTCAGCACGGCGTTTTCCCAGTTGCCACGGGAATCGGAAAGCGGATCGCCTTTTACGTCGCGTGCGAAGCGCACATCTCCTTGCACGTAACTCACCCGCACAATACGGGCATGGCTCGAGTCCGCGGATGCGGTTCCGGCACTGAATCCTGCGATAAGTAAGAAAACGGAAAGAATTGAAAGCGAACGCCGAAGACTGGTCATTGCTCACCCCCTGGCGGGGACGCTCCATCTATGTGCATAAAGTAGGACGGCTACCGAACCAACTCGGTTTCCAACTCCCCCTCAACCTGGCCACTCGATAGTGTGCCGTTGCGGCGGGGTGGTCAAGCGTTAAACCCTCTGCGAAGCCACCGCATCATCTCCAAAATGTAACTAACCTCGCTCCCTGCAAGCCGTCTAAATGGTGCATTTTCCTGGATGTACGGGATGGAAATTTTGCGTCCAAGGAATGTTGACACTCCTCAAGTGAAACACTAGTTTCATTAACAGGGGGATTGGTTTGTCCTCCTCGCTGTGTCCGGTGATCTGTTTTGTCCGCGCTACGTTTGGTCAACCAAATGCCGCTGGCGAATGGGGAAGATCACTTTTGGTTTCAGTGCAGTCATATTTCGCTGGGGGAAAATCATGCTTCGTGGTTTTAAGCTTGTGGTTGGGGTGTTTTTGCTTGCCGTTTTAAACTTTAGTTCTGCCAACGTCGCTCGCGCGCAGGGCGGTGCCACAGGTGCAATCAGTGGTGACGTCGTTGATACCTCGGGATCGAGCGTCGCGGATGCTGAAGTGCAAATCATCAACTCCGCGACGGAGACACTCGTCCGCAAACTCCCGACGGGCAGCGACGGTTTCTTCGTCGCCACGCTTCTTCCGCCGGGAACCTACTACGTCGTCGTAAACAAATCCGGATTTTCCCAGGCCAAGGCGGAAGGAATTGACGTTCGCGTGACCGAAACTACCAAGGTCACGATTTCGCTCAAGCCCGGCTCGGTTTCTGAAAAAGTGGAAATCACTGCGGAAGTTACCAACGTTGAAACCACCAACGCCACCACCGGACAGTCCATCGGTTCGAATACCGTTCGCACCCTTCCACTGGCCACGCAGAACTTTCAACAGTTGCTCACTCTTTCCGCCGGCGCGCAGAGCGAACTGAACAACTCGACCGGTCTCGGCCGCGGTGACGTTCGCATCATCGTCAACGGCCAGCGCGAAGACAACAACAACTATTCCATCGAAGGTATTTCCGCCACCGACTACAACGTCGCGGAGCTCACCAACACGCCCCTTCCCAATCCCGACGTCATCCAGGAATTCAAGGTCCAAACCTCGCTCTACGACGCCAGCCAGGGCCGCAACGGCGGCGGCAATGTCAACGCGGTTCTCAAATCCGGCACACGCCAGTATCACGGCGACGTGTACGAGTTTTTCCGCAACGATGCGCTGAACGCCAACGATTTCTTTCTCAACGCCAGCGGACAGAATCGTCCGGTGCTCAAGCAAAACATTTTCGGCGGCAGTCTTGGTGGTCCGGTCGGTTCGGAAAAACTCGGCTATTTCTTCGTGAATTACCAGGGCAATCGCCAGCATAGCGGTGAGGCGCCCGGAACCTTCATCAGCACGCGCATTCCGGCCATTCCGCTCGATCGCTCCGAAGCTTCGCTGATTTCCACATTCTTTCCGCTGGGCTTGCCTGCCGGCGTTACTGGCCTCGATCCCGTCACCCTCGCGCTTTTGAATTTCAAGAGCAATCAATTTGGCGGCGCTTCGAACGGCTTCTTGATTCCCAGCGTTCCCGATGACGGCACCGGTTCCGGCACTTTCACCTTCAGCTCGCCCGGAACCTTTTCTGAAGATCAATTCACCACAAACTGGGACCGCGAATTCAATGGCGGCAGCGATAAAATCGGATTCCGCTTTTTCTATTCCAATTCTTCCACTTTCGAGCCATTCGGTGCGGGCGGCCTTCAGGCGTCTCTTGGTGGCAGCATCGCGGCATCCGACCTCAACTTTCCTTACACCCTGCCCGTGCGCAGCCGTTTTCTGAACTTCACGGAAACTCACCTCTTTTCTCCAACGCTTGTGAACGAGTTTCGCTTCGGCTTCAACCACATCAACAATTCCGCAATCAACAACGATCCCGTCACCGTGGGCGACCTGGGAATCGATCGCGCCACCAGCAATCTGACCAGCAGCATCTACAAGTTCACGCTCGGCAGCTCCGGCTTTCAGATCGGCCCAACTCCGCAGGCGAATACTTCGAACCTCCAGAACAACTACACGTTTCTGGACACCGTATCCTGGGTGCACGGTTCGCACATCATCCGTTTCGGCGGCGAAATCGATTTCGTCAATCTCGACAAGCTCTTTCCGCAGGTTTTCAACGGACAGCTGTTCTTCGTGAACGATTTGGGCGCCGGTGGCACTGACCCGGATGCCCTCACCGATTGGCAACGCCTGCTCGTCGGCGCTCCCGATTTCAGTTTTGGCGGCGGCGGTCTCTTCAATCATCAGTATCGCCAGAATGACTTCGCGGTCTTCGTGCAGGACGATTGGAAAGCCACCAAGAACCTCACTTTGAACCTTGGCCTCCGCACTGAATTCATGGGCGCATGGACCGACGGTCTCTGCCATATCGGCAACATCGATTCCGCGCTGACCCTGCAGGACCAGGACCCGCTGGTCTATCCCGGGTGCGTAAATAATCTTGGTGTTCCCGGCCTCAGCGGCTCCGCTGACAACACCACGTTTCACAACCGCTATTCGACCGGCCTCGGTCCCCGTATTGGCATGGCCTATGATCTCTTCGGCAAGCACAGCACCACGCTGCGCGCGGGCTACGGCATTTATTTCGTTCGCGAGGACGTTGGCGCGGTTGACCAGATGAGCTTCCAGGCACCGTTCCTGCCCATCGCATTTGGTGGCGGCGGTCCCGGCAGCTTGAGCAACTTTTTCGTTACGCCGCCCAACGCGCTTCCTCCGGCCGGCACGCTCGATCCGTCGTTCATCCCTACTTTCTCGCACTTGCAGGGATTCGTGGACGGACTCGGAAATCCTACGACCAATACGAACCTGACTCCGGTGTATGACGGTACAACCGTCGGACTGTTTGCCCTCGAAGTTCCGCGCAACTTCAAGGTTCCGAACACGCAGCAGTGGAACCTGACCCTCCAGCACTCGCTCGGTAAAAATTGGGTGCTCGAAGTGGGTTATGTCGGGACGCACGCCATTCATCTTCGCGAAACGCGCGACGCTATCCAGGCGCTCAACGCCACTCCGGCGAATCCCGTAAACGTCAAGCTGGCAGACGGAACGGTGCTCCCGATTACCGCAAATACTTTTGCGAATGCCATCGCTCGCACTCCCACGCCGGGCCTCAACGGTTACTCCGGCTACCAGTTGTTCGCGAACGACGCGTACTCTCACTATCACTCGCTGCAGTCCACCGTTTCGCGCCGTTGGAGCAAGGGCTACTTCCAGGCCGCTTACACCTGGTCGCGCTCCACGGATTCCACTTCGACCGGTAATACTGCGTTTAACACCGCTTACAACGACCAGAGCGATATCAACGCCTCGCGCGGTCTTTCTGACTTTGACCGCACGCATCGCCTCGCCGTCAGCTACGTTTACGATCTGCCCTTCTTCGCGCACTCGCAGGGCTTTGCCGGCAAGGTCCTCGGTGGATGGGCGGTCAGCGGCGTAACCATCATTCAATCCGGTTTGCCGTTCTCCATCTTCGATTCAGGTGCGGGCACCGCGTTTCTCGGCGCCGGCAGCACACCGCTACTCGGCGCCAGCCTGGCTCCGGGCGCAAGCATCGCGGGTGGCTATACCAGCGGAAATGTTCGCGACCGCCTCAACGGCTATGTGAACATCAACAACTTCACCACCGCTCCGCAGCTTTATCCGACGGAATGCCTCACCGATTCCAATTTCTGCACCACCGGATTCGGCGACCTTGGTCGCAACATCTATCGCGGTCCTTATCAGCAGAACTGGGATTTCTCGCTCATCAAGAATTTCCACATCACCGAACGCCAGAACCTCCGCTTCACCGCGGACTTCTTCAACATCTGGAACCACGCCAATTTTGCCAACCCGGTCGCCACGGACGTAGAAAGCGCCGGCAACTTCGGCTTCATCACCAGCACCAAGGGCGTGCCGCGGCTCATTCAGTTCTCGCTGCGCTACTCCTTCTAGCAACCAAATCACTTTTCCGCTTTCTGCAAAGGGCGCGATGAAAATCGCGCCCTTTTTTCATCCGCGCGCACTTCATGAGATCGTGCCGAGACAATCTATTGCGGCAGCGCAACCTGTGTGCGATCTCGATGCAAGTCGCATCCCGTCCCTACATCGGACGGGTATCATCAACGTGAGGAATCTTTTGTTCCTCCGCGTCGTTTTCCTACCCACTGCGCTTTCTTGTATTCTTCTTCGCAGGAGACCTGTTCATGTCCGATGTTTCTCGCATTCCGCTTCTTGAACGCGATTCCGCTTCGCCTGATTCCCAAAAAATTTACGACGCTCTCCTCGCCGCTCGCGGCGTCGTTCCCAACATGTTTAAAGTCCTCGGCTACCGTCCGGAAATCGCTGCGGGGGTCGCCGGTTTTCTCAAGCCCCTACTCGCCGACGGCGCTCTTCCCGGTTTCTACAAGGAACTCGTCGCGGTCCGCATTTCTGGTCAAATGAAGAGTACCTACGCCATTCGCGCACACAGTATTTCCGCGCGCCAGAAAGGTGCTTCTGAACCACAAATCGCCGGTGTCGAAAACTTTGAGACCGGGCCGTACTCTGAAAAAGAAAAACTTGGCTTCCGCCTCGCCGATCGCCTGCACCGCGGACCAGAAGCCGTGGACGATGCTTTCTACTCCTCGCTGAAAACTTCTTTCACCGACCCTGAACTCGTCGAGCTGTTTCTCACCGCCGCCGCATTTGAAATGTTTCCCCGTTTTGTTGACGGCCTCCGCATCCCGGTCACGCCGCCTCCGGGCCCGAAGTGATAAACTTCCACCCATGAATCAAAGACGAATCGCAACCCGTGTTTCACAACTGAACGGCGAAGGCGCGCTCGCGGTTTTCTCTCGTGCCAAGGAACTCGAACGCCAGGGCCGCTCCATCATCCATCTCGAACTTGGCGAACCTGATTTTCATCCGGCTGCTCCGGTCGTGGACTCGGTCCGCAACGCCGTCGCTTCCGGCCGCGACCGCTACTGCGGCACGCGCGGAATTCCCGCTCTGCGTGAAGAAATCGCGCACTATCTCGGGCGCACCAGAAAGCTTTCCATCCAGCCTGAACAGGTTCTCGTCGCTCCCGGCTGCAAGATGGCTCTCTCGCTCGCCATGCTGGCGCTGATCGAACCCGGTGACGAAGTTCTCTATCCCGATCCGGGTTTTCCGATCTATCCCTCGTTCACTCGTGGCCTCGGAGCGAAAGCAGTCCCCTTCGCGCTCATCGAGGAAAATCAATTTCAGCCGGACCTCGACGAAATCGCTTCAAAAATCACGCCGAAAACCAGCGTTCTCATTTTCAATTCGCCGAACAATCCGACCGGCACGGTTTTTCATCCGAGGGCCATCGAAGGCATTGCCGAACTCGCCCGCAAGCACGATCTCTGGATCCTTACCGACGAAATCTACGCGCGCATTCTGTTTAATGGCGAGTATCAATCCATTTGGGCGCTTCCCGGCATGGCGGAACGCACCGTCATCATCGATGGCTTCTCAAAAAGTTTTGCGATGACCGGCTGGCGGCTCGGTTACGCGGTCGCTCCGGTTCACGTCATCGATGCGATGGACCTTCTCGTTTTGAACACCTTCACCTGCGCCGCCGAATTTACCCAGGTCGCCGCCATCGAAGCTTTGCGCGACCCCACGAATGCCGTAGACGCCATGGTCGCCGAATACAAACTCCGCCGCGATCTCTTCGTGCAATCGCTCGCAAAGATTCCCGGATTCCGCTGCCATTCTCCGGAAGGCGCATTTTATGCGTGGGTGAATATCGATGACACCGGCCTTTCCGCTGAAGAAGTTCAGAAACTCCTGCTGGAAGAGGCTGGCGTCGCGGCGATTGCGGGCGCGGCGTTCGGCGTGCACGGAAAAAACTATCTTCGCTTCTCGCTCGTTAGCGCGCGCAATCTTCTCGAAGAGGCCCTCGACCGCATTCGCCGAGTATCGGTAAAATGGCGTGCCGTGAACGCTTAACGGTTTACGGTCGGTCACCGTCAGGCAGACCGGTTTCTTTTCCTCTAACTTGCGGAACACAACTCGAACTTTTTCGAAGGGACGAAAAATGAAACGTTTGTTGCATACGCTCGCAGCCCTGGCTTTGCTCTTGGGCGCCGCCACCAGCCTGAGCGCTCAGTCCTCTCCTTATCCCTCGAACGACCTATCGAAAACGTATGAAAGGCTTCTCAGCAAAATCAATACCATCCCGCTCTATGACCATCACGCTCACCCGGGATTCGCCGATGATACCGACGTGGACGCCATGGCCGCCCCGCCCGACGAAAGCAACGCCTTTCGCATCCGCGATGACAATCCCGAATTCATCACTGCCGCAAAATCTCTCTTCGGTTACCCCTACGACGATTTCAAGCCGGAACACGCCAAGTGGCTCGCCGACAAGAAGAAGGCCGCGCAAGCTTCGGGCGATACCAAATATTTCGACGGCATCCTCGACAAGCTCAACGTCGATATCTGTCTCGCCAACCGCGCGTTCATGGCGCCTTACCTCGACCCCAAACGCTTCCACTGGGTATTCTTCGGCGATTCCTTCTTCTATCCTTTCGATAACCAGGATCAAACCGCCAGCACTCCAGACATGGGCGTGTACGTTCCGCTACAGGAAAAAATGCTCGCCCGCTACAAAAAGCAAGAGAACTTGGGTTCGCTGCCCGCCGATCTCGCCGGCTACGAAAAATTCGTCCGCGACACCATGGCCGACAACCAGAAGCACGGCGGCGTGGCCATCAAGTACGAAGCAGCATACTTCCGCTCACTCTATTTCACCGATCCTCCGCGCGAAAAGGCTGAAGCCATCTACTCGAAGTACCGCTCCGGCGGCGTTCCTTCCGCCGACGAATACCGCCTCTTCCAGGACTACATCTTCCGCGTCATGGTCGATCAAGCCGGCAAGCTGAAACTCCCGATGCATTTCCACACCGCCGTCGGTATCGGCGACTATTTCAGCCTCCGCCAGGGCAACGTTCTGAATCTGGAAAATGTTCTCCGTGATGCCCGCTACAAAAACACGACCTTCGTCCTGGTCCATGGCGGCTGGCCCTACGAACGCGAAGCCGCGCTGCTCACCGCCGTCAAGAACGTTTACCTCGACACTTCTTTCCAATCCGAAATTCTCTATCCTTCGCAATTCAAACCCGTGCTCAAGCAATTACTCACTCTCTTTCCGGACAAAATGATGTATGGCTCCGATTCGTTTCCTTATAACGAAGCGCTCGGCGCGGAAGAAAGTTTCTGGCTCGCCGCGCACACCACGCGCACTGCTCTCGCCGGCGCACTCGCCGAACTCGTCAGCGAACACGCCATCAGCGAAGACAAAGCCCTCGAACTCGCCCGACTCTACCTGCACGACAATGCAGCAAAACTTTATGGAGGCGCAAAGTGAGCTCCGCACCCGAAATGAAACCCGCACTGAAATATCTTTCGTGGAACGATGTCACGCGGGAAAAATTAAATCCTCTCATCGATCGCGAAATGGTCGTCGGCCAGGAAATCATGCTGGCCCGCGTCTTCATCAAAAAAGACGGCCACGTTCCGCTCCATCATCACGTCAACGAGCAAGTGACTTACATCCTCGAAGGCGCTTTGAAATTTGCAATCGATGGAAAAGAAATCGTCGTCAAAGCCGGCGAAGTTCTCTGCATCCCTTCCAACATGCCCCACGAGGCGTGGGCTCTTGAAGACACGCTCGATCTTGATGTCTTCACGCCGCCCCGCGCTGACTGGCTCAACCAAACTGACGACTATCTCCGTCACGGCCGCTAGCGCCGATTCCAATCGCTCATGCTGGGCTCAATCCGCCCCCGGCAGATGGGACGTTCGCTTCCGGCCTTCACATCCATCGTCGCCCGCTTGCGAGCGTTTCCTTTTCTGCTTCCCATTTAGGAATCGCCATAGACAAATGCCCCAACTCTTGTTTACCGTAATTACGGTGGCCAGTATCACTTTTGGGTCTGCCCTCTAAGGATTGCCAAATGAACAGGCTTGTTACTGCCGCATTTCTCGCTTTAGGGACCTGCGCTTCGCTTCCCGCCCAGCAGACTGGTCTTTTTTCGGTTAACTCTTCAAATTCGTCTTTGCACCTGACCAGCACCTCCGACTCGTATCTTTTCCCGGAACTCGCGCCTCCAGCTGCGCCCGCCGCCTTTCCGGCGCCGAAGCCGGCTTTGCCAAATGCCCCGGCGCCTCCGCAAACCGGCGCTTTGAACGAGCCCACTTATCGTTGGGAACTTGCCGCCGGTTTTGAGTACGTGCACTTCCAGTCCGGTCCTTTCGACACCAACCTTTTCGGGTTCCACACCGCGGCGGCCTACAACATAAATGATTATTTCGCTTTGGAAGGCAGCCTCGTCTCCGCTTTCGGCGGCGATGTTCTCGGCGGCGAGCAAGCCAGATTCGTCATGTACACGGGCGGCGGCCGTTTTGGATGGAAACTCGAACGTCGTCGCTGGGCGCCGTGGGTTCACGCGCTCGTCGGCGGCGTTCGCGTAAATCCGCAAACCGCTAACGAAAGCAAAAATGGTTTTGCACTTCAAGCCGGCGGCGGCGCAGACTTTCGCTTCAATCCGCGCATGTCGTTCCGCGGTGAAGTCGACTATATCCACACCATGCTCTACTCCAGTTCCCAAAATAATTTTCAGGTGGGCGCCGGCGTAGTCTTCCACTTCTAGCTGCGATACATCGGATCTGGTTAAACTCTCGTTTCCATGCGCCTGCGGGTCCATATACAGTGTTCTACTGTTGTCCGCCGTGGGTAATACCAATCTAAGAGACCTCCGCTTCTTTAAGTAACTACAATATAAACATTAGGAAGTTTAAACTATTTCCCCTCTTTTACCTCAAAGTTGTGTTAGAAAGTTCTAGGGTCCAGCCCACCTAAATCTCGTTCGCGGGACAAATTCATGAAGATTAGAAAATTCTTCCCTCTTTTCTGCTTTGTCATGTCTTTTTTGCTGTTTGCAGGCTGTGGTTCCAGTGACAATCCCACTCCGCCCCCTCCTACTCCAGCCGTTTCTCCTCAACCCGCGGTCGTCGGCGCTGGGCAGACTTTGCAATTCACCACCAACATCACTGGCTCGGCCGTCAATTGGACCGTGTCCGGTTCCTCCGGTGGCACCATCAACGCTCAAGGCGTATACACCGCTCCTGCCGTTACGCAAAACACCACCGCAACTGTCACCGCAACCAGCATGAGCGATCCCGCCGTGACTGCTTCCGCCACCGTTAACATCATCGCTGCCGGCGTTGTCGCCACTACTGCCAACCCTCAGGTCGCCCTCTACACCATCTCCGTTCCCGACGGCTTCTCAGCTTTCGTCCAGTTCAGCACCGACACCTCCTACAATCTCTTCACCTCTTCCATCCCTGCTCCAACAGGCGGCGGCGCCGTTCCCATTCTCGTCGCCGGCATGAAGGGCAATACTCCCTACCACATGCGCGCGGTTTTTCAGGCCACCGGCACCACCAACAACGTTTTCAGTGACGCTGACCACACTTTCACCACCACGTCCTTCCCCGCCGCGAATCTTCCGGTAATCACCGCAACCATCGCGCCGGGTCAGACTCCGCAACCCGGAGTCGAACTCCTCGACCTGCTCAGTACCACTGGCGGCACTCGCCTCACGGCTGCGGTCACCGATCTCAGCGGAAATCTTTTATGGGCGTATGATCCAGGTACCGCCATGGCTCCCGGCTCAATTCCCAACCCCATCAAGCTCCTTCCCAACGGCCATTTCTTGATCGTTTATAGCGGCGTCAATCCCGACGGAATAAATTCTCTGGTCCAGGAAGTGGATCTTGCCGGCACTGTGGTTTGGTCCATGAATTCCGCTCAGCTCAATTCCGCGCTCGCTGCGGCCACTTGCGCTGGTTGCAACATTACCGTAATCGGTTTTCATCATGACTTCGCCGTGCTTCCCAATGGCCACATCGTCTTCCTCGTTTCCACTCAGCAGACCGTTTCCTCCACCCTCGTTACCGGCGACGTCCTCATCGATTTCGACACCAACCACAATCCGGTCTGGCTCTGGAATGCTTTCGATCATCTCGACATCAATCGTCGCCCCATGCAGTTTCCTGATTGGACCCACTCCAACTCTGTAGTCTATTCGCCGGACGACAAATCCTTGGTGCTTTCCGTTCGCCATCAGGCTTGGGTTCTCAAAATCAATTACAACGACGGCGCTGGCGACGGCAGCCTCATTTGGAAGCTCGGTTATCAGGGTGATTTTGCTCTTCAGGCCGGAAGCACCAATGCGGTCGATCCCGTCGATTGGTTCAATGCCCAGCACGATGCCAATATCATCAGCACCAACACCTCTGGCATGATTGACGTGCTGCTTTTTGATAATGGCAACCAGCGTATCCTGCAGGCCAGCCCATTGACGCTTTGCGGCCCCACCACCACTCCGTGCGATAGCCGCGTCCCGATTCTCCACCTCGACGAAACCGCTAAAACCGCCGACATCACCTGGATCGATAAACTCGCGCCGGTCTTTTCCTTCTTCGGCGGCTCCGCCCGCCAGCTCAGCAACGGCAACATCGAATTCGACGAATGTGGCTTTGGCCCATTGAACAACAATAGTTCCCAGGTCTTTGAGGTCACCAAGACCACGCCGCCCACCACCGTCTGGTCCATGCAGATCTCCGGCCAGTACGCCTATCGCGCCACCCGCATCGGCAGCCTCTACCCGAATGTGCAGTGGTAAGCGCACGCTAGAGAACGTGCAGTTGTAAAACGCGCACTTGAATTGTGCAGTTGCAAGCGCACGACTGAAAACGTGCAGTCGCAAACAAGCTAGGATGGTTCATCCTTGCCCATATCAAGACCCAACCACTCGCCTCAACTTCTGACCGCCCTCGAAATCTTCCCGGTCTCTGTGCCGCTGTTTACCCCGACCCAGTCGGGGGCAATCTCTCTTTCGCGAACTAACTCTCGCGCTTTCCCAACCCAATCGCTCGCCGCGCTGGACGCGTCCAATCCATCGCCGTCGTCCACGCTGCCTCTTTCGCCGTACGAAAAAACCGCGCCGCCGCCCTTTTCGCGCGTACTGGATTGATCTTCAAACCGTCCGCATCCAGCACGTGCGTCGCATCGTCAATCGCGCGCAAATGCCACCGGCCGCCCGCCAGTTTGTAATTCCGTTTCGAAAGCTCGTCCGTCCAAACGCCCGTCTTGCCCGCTGGATGATATCCGTAGTCGTGATTCTGATGGATCGCCATCACTGCTTCCGTCGCGTCAACCACCGCGGCGCCTTCGCGCAGCGCCTTCCATACCAGCCATTGATCCCAGAACACTCGCCCAATCACCATCTCCGGCATTTTCCCCAGGTAAAATCCTTTTCGGAACGCAAAGTAGTCGATCCAGTCGCCCGATCGCCGTTGATCCTTCGTCCGCGCTCTTTCCCGTATTTCCTCTTTCCAGCTCGATTTTTCAAAAGCGATCGGCTCCGTCACATCGGTGTCCCATCGCCGGCCCACCATCAGATATTCCGAGGTCGCGGTCCGCAACTTCGCCGTCGCTGCCGCAAAATCTTCCATCAGAATGATGTCGCAATTCACATAGCAAACCGTTTCGTACTGTGCCATCCGCTGCGCCTCGTCAAAAAAAGAACGCAGTATTTTTGGACCCTGGGTTTCAGGGTTTGTACTTACAAACCCTGAGCTGAGAACGGACCGTTCGACGTTCGCGACGTGTGCAATTCCGATTTCTCGCGCTGCCTCCGACGCGCCCTCTTCATCTCCGAACAAAATCACTTCCGCATCACGAGCGGCCAGCGTCCAGCTCTTCAGTGCATTTCGCTGAATCACTCCGTTGTGCCCGGTAAATGGCTTGGCCGTCGTAAAAAACGTAATCATTGGCTAGGTTCCCAGCTTCAGGACAAAGCAGCCCAGTGCATACGAGCAAAGTGTGGGATCGGATGGATGCCCCGTTGGCA
This sequence comes from uncultured Acidobacteriota bacterium, assembly GCA_963781385.1. Taxonomy (GTDB): domain Bacteria; phylum Acidobacteriota; class Terriglobia; order Acidiferrales; family UBA7541; genus Acidiferrum. The sequence goes on from CAWAFN010000004.1 coordinate 313,066, forward strand.
TGAAGGAAATTGCGTCGCGCGGTCGCACGGGTACCAGCGATTGTCAGCGTGCTTTACCCAAAATTCTTCCTCGACAACTTCATATCCCTTCAACAATTTCGGCAATCGCTTCTCGCCGTACACTCGGTGCCACGGCGCGATCGCTGCATCCTGCCCGCACGGAATTGTCAGCAGCATATTTCCCGATTCCCTGAGCAATTCCGCGAAACGCGCCATCGCCGTCAGGTCGCCGTCAGTTTCTTCAGCCGCCACTCCGTATCTTCCTTGTAGCCCGACATGCTCGATGGAAGAGCAATTAAGGATGAAATCGAAATGGCGTTTCGGCAGTTCCGCCTGCAGCAAGTCGGCCTGCAGAAAATCCACATTCGGATGCTTCCACGGAAATCGCTCGCAGCCCAGGTCCAGTGCCAGCACATGAAATCCGTGATGCGCCGCCGCGATACTCAGATTTCCAAAGCTGGCGCCGAAATCCAGAACCTCGCCCGGTCCTTGCGACAATCGTGAAATGATGAACGACCATTCGATCTCGCGATCGCCGTGCAAGTCGATTCGATTTCCGACACGCTTCCGCACTCCCGCCTTCGTCTTTCTCAGGAATTCATGAAGTGCCTTCGGTACATAGATAGGTAAATTGACCCTGATCATCGATATGTCATCACCTATGGCTTCTTGCCGCTTTTCGGTCCCTCTAGTCCAGCCACTCTCTTTGCAATTTTTATCTTCTCAGCCATCGGCTTCGCTGCGAACCGTTTGACGTTCCTAGGATTCCCCTTGGCCGGGGGGAATTGATCCACGGTGCCTCGGAAGTCTCAGGTTCAGCCACTCGTTTCAGCAAGTCCGGTTTCAATTCCACTTCGGAGGCCGCCAGCATCGTCCTCACTCTTCGCGCATCGCGTGGCGGGCGGAAATCCGGATGTTTCGGCATTTCTCTAAATTTGTAAACGTGCCGGAATCCGGCGCGGTATACCATTTTGATCAGACACGATTCAGTCGGATAGAATGCCACATAGTTCAGCCCCTGGTCGTCGCCGTGCCCTTCGTCCACCAGCCCCATAATCATTTCTTCGCCCGGGAATATTACGCCTTCCACCAGCAGAAGATGTTTCGTCATCTCGTGCAGCGAGCGAATTGTGCGAAATGGATTTTCCAGGTGGTACAAGAGTCCAAGCACAAAACTAAATCGGATTTCCCCAATTCGCTCAGCCGCGGATCTTCCGCATTATCGTCGCCACCCGCGCGTTGGGAACCCTCTTATTCGTGTCCGCAACATTTTCTTCGCGCCCATCCACCGCTGTGATTTCAAATTCCTGCGACTCCAGTATTTGGAAAAGTACCCGGTGCCGCATCCGACATCGATCGCGCTTCGCAGCGGCGGTTGCCAACTTAGGCTTTTCAGCACCGCGGATAGCGCTTCCTCACGCGTGGCATTCAAACTTGCATAATGCTCTGCGTCGAAAATCCTCGGCCCAGTCACTCGGTTCGCTCCTTGTCGCACTTCATTTTTTGCAGGTGCGCCTCACTTCATCGAATAGCACTGCGAATACACCCTCCTACTCTCGCTCAAATACCATCAATACGGTACTTCCAGCGAGTCGGTAAATTGGAAGCAAGTACAGCAAGCGTTTCAGATTCCTCACTCCCCAGTTTGAACCCAATAGTCGGTCGTCCACTTCCGAATGCAGAAGCCGAAACCCCCATCGCTTCATCTGTCGAATTACTTCGTAGGACCAGACCACGTAAACGGCGTCCGCATCGGCCTCGAATTCACGATTAAATGCATCCGGTTCTGTCACGATTACGAAAGGCAAGTTCCCCAAAGCCCACCCACGTAACTGTCCCGCCAGTCGTGAAAACGAGTACTTCAGTAACCAACCTTTTTGTTGCCGTCGGCTGGCGAGGGCATTGGGATACGAAGGACAAATCCCATGAAGGGCCAAGCAAAATATCTGCCACTTTTTTCTACAACCCGGCACATTTGTATAAGTGTCCACCGGGTTGACAGCGTGTTCAAGCGAGAATGTCAACGTTGCTGCGCCAAAGCTCTCATCAAGGAATGGAAGCTTCTCTGCGTCTGCACGTCAGACGTTTCTCCGGCGTCTTCGCCAGCCGGAGAAACCCAAGAGTGATGTCGGTTCCGAAGTAGGGGCCTTTGGGCTTGAACCATTCCGCGTTGGCCGCCGTCCCGCAGGCGACATCGAGAATGCGTGCCCCAATTGGCAGGAATGATGCGACGCGTCCGCGTATCGGCAGGCCGGCCGCCACCTTGTCCAGACCGACGTCGCGCTCGTTTTCCTGGTCGTTCCAATATTTTACAAGTCGGGCCTAAGCAGTTCGTATTTGAGTTTTCGCTCGCTGCTATCGACGAATTTTCGGGCTCCGTCTTCCCGTACGAGGCGTTAGACATGATCAAGACGTTTCCGGAACATACTTCAAACTCGCTCAATGTCAGTTTTCTGTACGGTTCCCGTAAACCACACTCCCGCTGAATACAAGAACAAAGCAATCGCCAGCTTACACCAAATGGGAATGTACAGATAATGAAGCAATGCAGTGATGCCCACGGCAAATACGAACGGCCATATCGCGGCACGAAGTCCGACTAATACCATTTGCCTCACGTTGCGGATGAACAGAAGGAAAAAAATGCCCGCCACGCTGTAGCTTGCAACCGTCGCCCAGGCGGACCCGAGAGCTCCATACCGGGGAATCAGCGCGAGATTTAGAATATATTCATTGCTGCGCCAACAACTGCTCCAATCGGGCCGTATTTTTGAAGTCCTTTCGTTATCATTGCGTTTCCTAATGCCACTCCGAAAAAGATCGGAACTTCAGACCAGATCAAAACGATCAAAAGGCCGGCCGTTGAGAGGAACTGCTTTCGATAAAACAGCTCGACGATTGGTACTGCGATCGGGGCGATGAGCGCGCAGGCCGCGAACACAATCACCAAAAGAAACCGGTACGTTTCACTCAGATATCGATTGAACCTGATCTCGTCTTTGGCGCTCTGAGCCAGCGCCGGGAATAGCGATATCATCAGCGCAACTGGCAAGGCGCTAAAAAGCTCAGTCAATTGAACTGCAATTACATACGGACCGAGCACTTGATCTCCACTCATCTTGTGCAGCATTACCTGGTCAATCCGGTGGTATATCCCAATCGCAAGTGTTGTAAGTACGAGCGGGAGGCCTTCGCGAAGCATCATCCAAGCTTCGTTCATAACACGAATTGGCTCTTGCCTTGAACAAGATTCACTCGCTTTACGGTCCAAAGTAAAAGGAGTACTTCAAAAATTCCGACAACCGTTCTTGCCAAAATGACTTCGTAGAATTCCGCTCGTTTCATTGCCAGTAACACAACTGCGGCGAGCCACAGCGCCTGTCGAACTAAGCTGGTCGCCACGTTGTACCAGAGCCGCATCTCCACTTGAAAAATGATTCCACGAAAACGGAATGGAGGAAGGAGCAACAAATCCACCGCAGCAATCGCGATCAGCCAACGCATCGCCCCGGGGTAACCGAAAAGCGGTGCGGCGGCGATGGCCACCACCATGCCAATAACTGAAAATACCAGAGCGGTCAGGAAGCCGGTGCGGAAGATTTCGCCTGCCTGCTGGCGTCTTACCGAAATCTCTCGTGCCAGGATTTGCTCCAGGCAAAACGTCGCGAAGAATCCGTACAGCGCCAGGTATGCATAAATTGCGCCGTACTCGCCTAGTTTTTCTTTCCCCAGAAAACGTGCTAACAGGATCGACGTCCCAGCCGAGAAGAAAATCCCAATCACCCGTCCACCGAGCTGCGCTGCCGTATTCTGAAATACGCGCGCTCCCAAACTTAGCGCAGGTTCTTTTGCGGGAGTGTCTGCCGCCGGGACTGCGGGAATGGGTATCTCAGGCATCGTTTCTGGCGGCCTTCCTCTGCTGCGATCTATGTGTGTAATGCAATCTGCGCTAGCGGCGCTGTCCGGCAAACCTTGCGGCCCGTTTGGTCGCCTAGCACTTAACGCTTACTTAATATTAATAATGTTTATATTATTCGTAGTGCGCGGTCCGCTTACAACGCGCTCGCGACCATTCGTATTGTCGCAAATGACGGCATCTTTTGCCCTACCCCTATATCCTCATCTAACTTCTTTAGAATCTATGCATAAAACGCTCGTCCCTTTTCAACGCTCCGGATCTTCGTTACCTGCGTTCTGCTACCATCGCAAATCCCGGCATCGGCACTGTCTTGGCTCTGGTTCCTTTGTAGCAGCTCTGCGCGCCAAGCCATTTTCGGCCTAACCATTTTGGAGGTAACGCAAGAGCCGGAACCATCGATAGCGTCCGAAAATTCTTGCTCTTCGTTCCCGCGTCGCCGTTCTGTACGCGATAAATCGTCCGCTCCGTCCGGATCGTTTCCCACGGCCGGCCGCCGTCCAGCATCAGCCGCAGTTACGCCGCTTCCGCTTCCACGATTTCCAACACCGGCCCCGCTGTCCGCAGCGAACATCTCCGCTACGCTTCGCAGTTTTCCCTGCACCCACCAATCGTCTCCATCCGGAAACACAATAACGTCGCCTCGACGTTCCGGAATCCACGCATTGAACGCCGAAGCTTGCCCGCCATTCCCATGCGCCTTCAGCGTGGCTTGCAGTGACGCCGGGCTCTAGCGTAGGACGTCCAGAGCGTCCTGCGAGGTGTGCCACCGCTCGCGATTGGGGACGTTCAGCGCCACGAACCCCCCGCTTGGTGCTCCAGCACCTCAAACCCGTCACCACATCAAACTGCTCGTCGGGGTAGTGGATGCGGAATTGTTGCAGGAGGAGGGGAAACACGCGGTTGCGCTGGACGGAATTTGGAGGCGAATTGCGCGGCCGCGGAACCTGCGGAAGGGAAATTTCCAGTTCCGCAACCAACGTCGAGGAGGCGGCCGACGCGAGGGCCATAGAATCGCCGAGGGAAAAACGGTGACCGGGTTCCAGAGGCAGAACCCGGGAATTGCGCTCTCCGTAATTTGCGGAAGACCTGCGGGAATCGGGCATTTTCCGGGGCTCCCAGAACCGCAACCTGCGGGTTGCGCATTCATGGAGGCCGTAGGAATAAGACCGCTCGAGAGAATTTTGCGGCGAGGTAACGAAGCAAATGGCGCGAGCGAGTGCGAGAGGCGCTGAAGGATCTTGTCGATACAAGACATCTGTCTACACTAACGGCGTATCAGAACGACGAATATAGCTACATACAGCGGATGGCAACATACCAACCACATGCAAGATATCCAACTTGGTAACGGAAAATAGGATGGTTGCAATCGAGTCTAGCCGTGAAAGGCGCTGCGCCGATCTGCGATATTGAACGAAAGATTACTTCGTTTCTTCGGGCAACGAGTAATCGAATTCGTACGAGTGTTTGCCGTCGTTGATGACGATGTTCATCTTTCCGGTGATGCCGGTGAGTTGGCCGGTGCCGGAATCGGGAACTACGACAACCGAGAGATCGGGAGCTCCGCGGGTCATCACGCCGACGTGACGAAAAAGAAAAGAACCTGAGCGGCCGTTGAGAGTGCAGGTGACATTTTCAACCGCTACGTAGACGCCAGAGCCCTTGACGCTGGTGCCTCCCGTCAGCATTTCTCCTTTGCTGGTGCCTGCAAGATCGCCGCTGAATTTCTTATCGAGAGACATGCGGCCGAGCGGTGAGCCTGCGGTGGTATCGCTGGTGGCGAGCGGAGCAAGTTTCACTTCAAACGTGCCTTTGGCATGACTCATGGTGACGGATTCCTTTTTTGCGGAAGTCGAATGCGAAGTGGAATTTTGTACCAGAGGAGCGGGCAGTACAAACAGATGGAAAAAAAGAATTAAACAGGCAATCGAGAGTTGTAAATTCATATTTTGCTCCGGCCACAAAAAACCGCCGCCACGCGCAGAATGGAAAGTTATTTTACGCGAAGCGGCGGATTAAATAGCGAACAATGTCAGCTAGTGAGTGTGGGCAGCGCCGGTCAATTCGGAATCGGCGATGCTGGGAGCGGAACTCAAATAGGTCCGCGAGATACGGTCGTGCCAAGTGAGTTCGTCTTCGTCCCATTGTGACCACAGAAAGCCGAGAAAAAACGTGCCGGCAGAAAGCATATAGCCTGCGGCGCGCAGGAGAAGCTGGCGAGGCGACGGATCTTCACCGGAGAAATCGACGACGCGGACGCCGCGCAGCATCATGCCGGGAGTAGTGCCACCAAAAACGGTGAACAGCGAAAAATATTGCAGGTAAACGATGGCGAACGACAAGGCGTAAACCGCAAAGCTCAACTTACTGAGTGCGAAGTGGCCGCCGAGCGATCCGAAGAGCGTGAGAAATCCGCCGCAGGCAAAAAGCAAACAGACTGCGTCGATGAAACCGCAGACGCGGCGTTCTTCCATGGAAGCGACGGGGTAGAGTCCGGCATGCTGCTCGCTTTCCAGCGGTGAGACGGCAAGCGATTGTGGGGGGGCGGCAGCCGAGGGCGATTGACCCACCGGCAAGGAGACGTCGATGAACATCTGTGCGTCATCGTTCGAACGACGATTGGCAGTGCGGCCGATGGCGATTGTGAACGAAAAGTCTTCCTCGGGAGAAGGAGCAGACGCAGTTACGACGGTGTCGTGCCGCGGGGCCCTTTCCGCCGGAGATTCCGTGAGCGCGATCGAAGGAAATTGCGACGGAGTTTGAGTGGGCTGCTCGAAGGGAAGGTCTGGCTGGTCATCGTGGCCGGACGATTTACGCCTGCGCGCGCGATAGCAAGCCACACGTTGAGCGACTTCGCTGCGCCATACAGGGTCGGCGTCGCGTTCGAGCGTGAGGTTTCCGCGAGTCTGGTGCGCGGGGGATGCGGCCGAAGAATCGGCGACAAATTGTGAATCACAAAAACTACAGGCACGAACTCCCGAAGGGAGTATCGAGCCACACTGCAAGCATGTTTTATTCACCGGTGTTTTTGCGCTGCGGACGCTTCCACTCCGGCGAGGAGTGAATCAGATTGCAGAATAACACGGCGATAAAGAGTTGCAGAAAAAATGTGCGAAGGAAGTGGCGAAAAGTGAACGAGGTGGTGCTTACGGGAGCATCTGCTGAGCGAGAAGTTCGCGACTGAAAGCGATACGCTTGCCCAGAGCGACAGCGGCGAAATAGGTACACTGCGCGCGTTCGCGATCTGCCCACGACTTTACCGAGGGCGCTACCCTAGCGATGGTGGAGCGGACGAAACCAAGGATTCCGTAGTAGGCGCCTACGGCGCGAAGTTGACCGCGTTCTTCCGGCCGATCGGGGCAAAGATGCAGGAGTTGCACGACACGCGTGAAATCTTCCGGAGCGGCAGTGCGTTGAATTCCGGTGACTTCCTGCACTTCGACGGAAAGAGTCTCTTTGGCAGAAGCAGCGATGATCGAGCGGCAGTAGGAAATAAAGAACTGCAGCAGGAAAACCAAGGAGCAAACGAGAATGACGGCGGCCATCATCGTGGGTTCACCACCAAAGTAGCCGGCTCGAGGCGAGCATCTTTCGGCAGCTTATAGAAGGCGTACGCCCAGGCCATAGGTAGGAAGCATCCGATGAATTGAAGCAAGGCGATGGCGATCGGACTGACGGGCGGATAAAGGTTGCGGATCGCGTAATTGGCGGCGAAGAGGCTGAAATAGACGCCCAGAGATAGAACCAATTGCACCAGTTGGGCGCGAGTTTCGCGCAATTTCAGGATTGCGCCCCACAGGACGTAGGTGAGGACCAGTCCGACGAAATACAGATTCTGCGAGAGCGTTACGACAAAGCGAGTGACGAGCATGGAGGAGGATTGCTGAATCACCAAATAAGAAAAGAGTGAGGTTCCAGCAAGCAGCAAGCAGGCGCCGAAGAGCACGTACTTTTCCGCGTGCATTTCCTTAAAGACGTGGACAAACAAACTGATCAGGGCCAGATACAAGACGATCGTGAGGAGTGCATCGGAGTAGTAATAGAAGTAGACGTACTGAGGAGAACTGAAGCCGGAGCTAAAGAGAATCTTGTAGCGAAGGATATCGATGATGGCAGAGGCTGCCATGTACAAATTAAGAGGAAGGTAACGACGAAATACTTTCGAGCGAAACGCGCACACCAGCACGGCTACTTCAAATAAGAAGCATACGCACGAAACGAAGATTTCCAGTGGCCCAGGCACGTATGATCCCGTCTACGCCCCGGCCGACCGACTCAGTTCAAAGAACTGAGTTCAGGCCACTTACTTCCAGGGCGTTGGAGGTGCAGGCGCTCCGCCATTCTTCCAAGGCGTCGGAGGCGCAGGCGCTCCACCGTTCTTCATCTTCCAAGGTGTTGGAGGCGCAGGCGCTCCACCGTTTTTCCACGGCGTTGGAGGTGCCGGTGCTCCACCATTCTTCATCTTCCATGGCGTCGGAGGCGCAGGTGCTCCGCCGTTTGCCATGATTACGACTCCGCCATCTTTGTCTGAAGCGGCGGTCTTAAGGCCCATCGCACCGAGCAGGACGAGCATCGACAAAGCAACAACTGAAAGGGACTTTGACATTATGCCTCCGGGGAACAGAAATATACCGGAGGTACTGTACCTTTTTAAACACCAATGTCAAGAAGTCCCAGATGCGGACCTGTGGTTTTTGTCGGAAAAGCCTCAGATTCCTGGACGAGGGCGTTTGAAACCCCACAGCCAAGAGAAAGTCATTACCGACACGAGAAGATTAGGGCTAAGGAATGCGTTCTACAACAGTACAGTAGTACTATAACTAGCCTAAGGGCCGGGAACGATTTGCTGGGAATGAGAACCGGTTCGAAGAGGACTTGACTGGATTGGAAGGGAGTTCGTAGGATAAAAGGCTGCTTTTGCCGGCGTAGCTCAGTGGTAGAGCGAGGGTCTCATAATCCCTAGGCCGTGGGTTCGATTCCCCCCGCCGGCACCAGAACTTCCTAACGAATTCCCCCAGAAAAGCGACGAGCCAACGGATTGAAAGCAGCGAAAAGATTACGAGCACAAGAGCAAGTAAAACGGTTTAGTAGGGATTAACTGCTGGGAACTGCAGGGGTTAAAAGGTACGATGACGCGCCGCGAGCATAGTAGGCTCAAGCAAGACCGGTGGACAAAGATGAGCGGCGAAAACCGAGGCTTGCGGCGTGAGCCCACGTAATCTTAGCAGGCGGGAATGGCTGAAGAAGGCGAGCCTGCTCTCGGCAGCGGGAGCGACTCCGATCAGCCTGTCGGCCCATCCGATACTCCGTTTATTCCAAGAGCCCCAACTGAAGGAAAGCGTCCCCAGGGAAGCAATTGAGGGATTGCCTCCTAAGCTCTTCTCGTTCGACCCGTCGCTTTATCGATTTACCGCGGATGAAGAAGCCTTCCTCGAAGAAGTACAACAGGCTTCCTTCCTCTATTTCTGGGAACAGGCAAATCCAAAGACCGGGCAAATCGAGGACCGCGGATCGGCCGATGGCGGAGCGCCGAGAAATGCCTCGAGCATTGCGGCGACCGGATTTGGATTGACGGCGATGTGCATCGCCGCGCACCGAGGCTGGGAAGAAGATGCCGTGGTGCGAGACCGTGTAAGGCTGACGCTGGGATTTGCGGTGCGAAATATCCAGAACCAGCACGGATTTCTCTACCACTTCATCAGCGGAGAGACGGGACAGCGCGCGTTGAATTCGGAAGTTTCGCCGATCGATACGTGCCTGTTTCTTTGCGGGGCGCTTACTTGCCGCGCTTATTTCGACGACAAGGAAATTCAAGGTCTGGCGACGGAACTTTACGATCGAATCGACTGGAACTGGATTTTGCACGGCGGACAAACGCTATCGATGGGCTGGGTGCCGGACCTGGGATTTCTGAAGTCGCGATGGGACAGCTACAGCGAATTGATGATGATGTACATGCTGGGAATGGCGTCGCGCACGCATCCGCTGCCGCCGGCGGTGTGGAATGCATGGGCGCGGCCGCGATTCGAGTTCAACGACATTCCCTACATTGGAGCGCATGCTCCGCTTTTTGCGCACCAGTATTCGCATGCCTGGTTTAACCTGCGCGGCGTGCATGACAAATTTGCGGACTATTTCGCAAATTCGATCGTGGCAACGAAAATTCACAAGATGTGGTGCCTGGAGCTGGCGGACCGATTCCCGGATTACTCGGAAGATTTGTGGGGAATTACGGCTTCCGATTCAGAGCACGGCTACGCGGTGTGGGGCGGACCACCGGCGATGGGAAGAATCGACGGCAGCGTGGTGCCGTGCGCGACAGGCGGATCGCTGGTGTTTATGCCGAAGGAATGCATCCGGGTATTACAGAACATCCGCGAAAAATTCGGGAAGCGCGCGTGGAAAAAATACGGATTCGTAGATGCGTTCAACCCGCTGACGGGCTGGGCGAGCCTGGACGTTTTGGGAATCGATGCGGGAATCACCATGCTGATGGCAGAGAATGCGCGGACCGGATTTGTGTGGGAACAGTTCGCGAAGAATCCGGAAGTTGAAAAAGGCATGGAATTGGCCGGTTTTGTGGCGAATTCGAAGCAGTAATCAGCGCGCGGAGGGCGTGCTTGTTCTGCGCCAGACGAATGTGACAGACTGCGCGCGCATCAGGGCCCGAAATTCCAGTCCACATGAACCTGAAGAGCTCTGACGCGAGGCGCGATGAATCGTGCGATGCCGGCAATTGTTTTCCTGAACCCGTCAGCGGGAGGCGGCGGAGCTGCGCGCAAAACTGCGCGGGTTCGCGAAGCATTTGCGAAGAAGAATTATCCGATTGAGCTGAGCGAAACAGTTTCGGCGGCGGATTTTCAAGCGCGAGCGCGAGCGGCGATTGACGGCGGGCGCCAAACGCTAATTGCGATGGGCGGAGACGGAACGCTTCAGCTGCTGGTACGCGAAGCGATCGGGCATGACGTAAAAGTGGGCGTGATTCCGGTGGGTGGAGGAAACGATTTCGCGGTGGCAGTGGGGATCGGCAGAAAGCTGGAGGATGCGGTTGAAACAATTGTGAGAGGGCGGACGCGAGAAGTGGATGTGGTGAGCGCTAAATTCGCAAACGGAGAGCGCGCGATTTATGTTGGCGGTGGAGGAGTCGGGCTGGACGTGGAAGCGGTGAAACTGGCGAGCGGGAGGTTCCGGAACTGGCCGGGAAGATTGCGATATGTGGCCTCAGCGATCACGGCATTGCGGGGATTTGCGGGCGTAAATGTGAAGATTGAATTTCCGGGCAGCGAGTTGAGTCGAATCGAGAAGAAAGTGCTAGTGGCAGTGGCGATGAATACGGCGACATTTGGGGGAGGACTGCGGCTTGCGCCGAAAGCGGATCTTGACGATGGGTTGCTGGAGATGGTGCTGCTCGAAATGTTGACTGCGCGCGAAGTGCTTGCGCTGCTGCCGCGGCTGGTGTTGACAGGGGAGTTGAGAGCGAAACCAATTTGCAAAGTGCGGGTCGGAAAAGTATCGCTCAGCGCCGGTGAAGGCTGCTGGTTTCAGGGAGACGGCGAGCTGCTGGGAAAAGTTCCCGTGGAAATTGAAGTCCTGGCAAAGGCCTTGCGAGTGATTGTGCCCTGAAAGCGCCGGCAGTGAAGCCAGCGCGATCTATGGAGCCGGCGGGGGATCTTTTTTGCGGAAAACCTTGCGCCGGATGTCGGGCCAGAATTCTTTCATTTCGTTGGACAAGCCATCCCACATATAGAGCATCCCGTAGGTTTTAAAGTTACTTCCGACGGTTCGGTCTTCCGGAGCGTGATAGACGTTGGAGAATGCTGCGGCGGTGGCGTTGCCAAGAGCTTCGGAATAGTTGAAGCGCGTATCGCCAGCATCGGTGCGGGTGACGAAGAGGCGATTGACTCCGTGCCAGGCGCGTTTTTTGAAGCCACCTTTGCCCATCTGGTAGTAGCGCGGATCCTCCTTCAGAATGGATGGAAAAATCGCAACCGTCATGTAGGTGCCTATGGAATTGTCGGCGAAAGACGAGCCGTAACGTTTGCCGTAGGCACCCCAACCCTGGCCCCAAGATTCCGGGGAATTATTGGCCTGGGCGATGCCGGCAAGAGCTGCGTTGAACGGAAATGCGAAGTAATCAAAGACGCTGGCAGTGGCGGTGCGAAACTTTTGCCCGGTGGTCATGGGAGGAAGGCTGTCGGCATTTTCCACCGTGCCGTAGTTGGGCATGACTTCGAAGATACGGTCGTTAATAGTGCCGGTTTCTTTTTCGAGTTTGCTTTTGCCGGTAGTTTCCGTGCCGGCGGGCAGCACGGGGCCTTGCTGGGGGTCTGATTTAGATGGTGGCGCGTCGGGTGGATACTGCTGGGGAGCGGCCGGTTGCGTCGCGGGCTGTTGCGCATGGAGAGTGGCGACGGATGCTGCGAGTGCGAGAAAGATCAGAACACAGCTATAGATTCGTAGAAGACGATACAAAGAAATCCCTTTCCAGGTCGATTTGCGACGGTGGCAGCCAGAGTCACCGATTTACCAAGGTTACGGAACGAATGCGCGAATGAACGCGAGGACTAAAGGCGAACACCGGTTCGTGGGTCAGTCTTTTTTCTTTTCCAACTTCAAATTGAGAACGATGTCCATGCGGCTATCGAAGCTGGAGACACTGCGAGTTTGCGACTTTGCGCCGTCTTTTTCGGCGTGCAATTCGTATTCGGAATTGGGATCGAGACCGCTGAAGCGGTATTGTCCCTGGTTATCCGCGATGTTGCTGCGGATCTGGTTGGAGCGCATATTTTTTAGAAAAACTACGCCACCTGGAACCGGATTGTCGCCTTTGTCGATGACCACGCCGCGCACGGTTTTGAGCGGAGATTCGTGCTTGGGATTCTGGGCGCCGACTACGATGACCAGCAAGAACAACAGGAAAGACGAAAGCGCGATGCGATAGCGTGAGTCCATTATTTTTTGCCTCCCTCGCGCTCCATGCGGAAGACGAGGTCTTTGTAGCGCTCGCCGGTCTTGGCGTCGACAGGAACGGTCTGCTCCTGAAAACCCTTGGCGCGGACGGTGACTTGGTAGTCCGTACCCATTTTAACGCGAACGGCGAAATCCCCGCGGGAATTGGAGACGGTTTCCCAGCGGATTTTTTTTTCCGAAGCTCTACGAATTCTGAGCTCCGCACCGGGGAAGCCGAAACCTTCGGCGGTGAAAACGGTGCCGCGGACGAGAAAATCGTCAGAGTGCTTCTCGGAGCTTTTGTTGGCCTTTTGCTTCGAGGTGGATTCGCTCGAAGGCGGAGGCTGTTGCGAGGCTGGCTGAGACGCGGGCGCGGGTGGGGACGGTTCCTGCGCGGCAATCGGAATGGAAAAAGCGACGACCGCTCCGGCCAGAATCGTCAAATAGCGGAGGTTGGCTGGCATGGAGTGAATTTTTTCAGATAACAAACTGAGAGTATCCACGAATAATAATAGATGCCGAAAACGGGGAAACCGATGTACCCCGGGAAACGAGGTTTAGACCTCTTCTTCCTCTTCTTCTTCAGGATCGTCGTCGGCTTCGTCTTCATCGTCTTCGTCAGCTTCTTCTTCGACTTCGTCCTCGTCATCTTCTTCGTCTTCATCCTCTTCTTCGTCCTCGTCATCGTCGAGATCGTCAGAAATAGGATTCAGATGCACGGGGTGCGTCTGCGTGACTTCGAGTTCGACTTCACACTCTGGGCAGCTCAAGATTTCGCCCTCCTCGACTTCGTCTTCGTCCACATCAAGTTCGGCGCCACAATCGGGGCAGCGAATCACGGCACGATCCTCCGTACAAAAATTCGCGTGGCGGGAGAAAGTCGGGAACCGCCACCGACCGTCGTATTATATACCGCGAACGTAGAAGTCAACCCGCAGATGAAAATGCGGCGTGTTGGTATCGCCAGTCGCAGTTGAATTAATGTAACAAATAAGAAAGCGGGCGCAATGAGTTCGTGGAGAGAGTATCCAGAGCGGCCGATTGTGGGAGTGGGCGGAGTGGTGATCGAAGATGGCCAGGTGCTGTTGATCCGGCGCGGCAACGAGCCGCTGATCGGGCAATGGTCGATACCGGGAGGGACCCTGGAATTGGGCGAAACGATGGTGGAAGGAACAGCGCGCGAGTTGAAAGAAGAGACGGGACTGGAAGTGAGCGTGATGGAAATCATCGAAGTGTTCGAACGGATTAATTTTGGGCGTGGCGCTGATGAGACTTGGACGACGCAAGAGGAAAGAAGGCGGCCGCGATTTCATTTTGTGATTGTGGATTATTTGTGCGAGCGGATTTCGGGCAAGCCGGTGGCTGGAGGAGATGTAATTGACGTAGCGTGGGCGGGCGAAGACGATCTGGAGCGATTTGCGCTCACACCCACGGCGACGCGGGTGATTCGGAAGGCCTTTTCAATGGCGCGAGGGAGAAAGTAAAGCACTCGGCTAGTGCCGCAGGTAGTGAGAAACCGTCACAAAGAGAGCGGATGAAATCGGCCGCCAGGAACTACTGGGCGCGGCCGATTTCGATGTTGCCGTTGGAATTGTTGAGGCCCAAGGTGCAAGCGCCGTCGCCGATGGTGCCGTTGAGCGAATCGCCGCCCATGGTGCCGGTGGCAGTGATCGGCAGTTCGGTGGAGACGTGGCCGAAGGAAGTGTGCGCAGAAACTTTGTAGCCGGCATTGGCGGGGATGCGCACGGAGAGGTGCGAGAAAGAAGTCTTCAGAGTGATGTCATGGCAAGGTGAGCCGGGCTTTGCAGAAACTTCGATGGCGCCGTTCTGATTGTCCACGCGAATCTTTCCGCCGATTCCATCCAAAGTAACCCCGGAGAAGGAAGTGTCCACGCTGGCGTCGCCGTCGATAGCACGAGCGGTGACGGCGCCGTTGGAATCCTGCGCGGTAAGTTTGCCCTTTACATTTTCAACGTGGATGGAGCCAAAAGAAGTCTTTGCGTAGACGTCGCCTTCGATGTTGCTTAGTTCGATCGCGCCGTTGCCAGTGACGATGTTTGCGCCTTTATAGAAACGGCCGCCGGTCACCGCGCCGAAGCTGGTGTTGGCGGTAACGAATCCGTGGACTTCGTTGAGATGAGTGGCGCCATTGCTGCTATTGACGGTGAGCGCGCCACCGATGCGCGCGGCTTCGACTGCGCCGAAACTGGTTCTCAGTTCGGCAGTCCCGGTAATGTCCGAAGCATCGATTTTACCGTTGCTGTTGGAGACGGAGAGATTTCCATTGATGGTGCGAGCGGTGACTTCACCAAAGGAGTTGTTGATAGTGGAATTCCCGCCGGAGTTAGTAAGACTGACAGCTCCGTTGCCGCCGGAAATGGTGGCGCCACCGGAGATTTGCGACACTTCGATTTCGCCGAAGCGATTGCGGACGTCCAGAGTTCCTTTCACATTCAAGACGGTGACGGCACCGTTGTTGTTGGTGATGGTGGAGTTGCCGCCGGCGTTCGACAGTTCGATTTTTCCGAAAGAGTTGGCAAGTTTCACGCCGCCGGAATCGCGGACGGTCAATACACCATGTCCGTTCGAAATGTCGCCCCAGCCGCGGACTCCGGTGATTTCCGAGTTACCAAAATCGTTGCGCAGCCAGAGCGGCGCATCTGCGGGCATAGAGATTTCATAGTCGACCGAATAAGAAGTCCGGCCGCCGATGCGAATGCCGGGGAAATTCCGTTCAGGATAGATAGTACGAACGTGGACGCCGTCGCCAGCTTCGCGAACGTCAATCTGGATCTTGTTGGCGAAGTCATTGGCGTCGGCGCTGTTGCGATCCTGGACGTGAATCAATGCAGAAATTTTCAATTCGTGTCCGGGCACGCCGTGGATTCTGACCTGGCCCAGTTTGTGATCGAGGCTCAGGCCTTGGCTGCCGGAGAGCGTGAAGGTCTTATTGAATTCACGCGTGACTTCTTCCTGCGCCGGCGTATTGGGAGAAGCGAAAGAAGCCGCAGCGAGCAGCAGCCCCGCCCCTAACAGCACTGCGGCAGAGCGAATCAGCGAGCTGCGGCGCGTTCCTACTTGCGAGCGTGTGAATGGTGGGGAATTCACTTTTTTGCCTCCAAAACCTGTTCGAGTGTGTCCTGCTTTTCCTGATACATGGCGAGCAGTTCGCGGCGCAGATGGCCGTTAGCGGGGTTGACGCCGGACTGGGCTTTGAGGTCAGCGATCGCGCTGTCCAGGACGAGAAGTTTTTCGCGGTAATTCGCGACCAGCGGCGAAGCGGAATTTTCGAGTTGCGGGCGCGCCTGTAGGTCGAGTTTATCGATGGCCTGCTCGTAAGCGGCTTCGGCTCGTTCCACGTCACTTACTGCACGATCCTTGAGGAGTGCCTGATCGGCGGGAATATCGCGTCTGCCGCGATCCCCGCCGTACCAGACAGCGAAACCGGTCAGTGCGATAAGAAGCAGGGCAGCGGCGGCACTCTGCCATTGCAATGAACCAAGATTCCAGCTGCCGAAAAGTTTTTGAATCCAGGAGTGTGGAGCAGGAGATTGCTGTGCGAGCGCTTCTGCAATGCGCTGCCAGAGAGCAGGAGAATCCCATTCCTGATGAAGATCGGCAGCAGCCACTGAGAGATTCTTCCAGGCGCGAATTTCTTCAGCGCAAGCGGCACAGTTAGCCGCGTGCAATTCAAGCGAGGTCCATTCTTCTGGTGTGCCATCGGCAAAAATCCGTTCGCGATCGTTGCAATGAATGTTCATGACGGCTACCTGGCCTCCGCAGCGCTACTACGCGGCGCTTCGAGCATTTGCCGAAGATTCTTCTTGGCTTGAAAAAGAGTGTTCTTCGAAGCGGTCTCGCTGATTTCCAGAACAGAAGCAATTTCGGAGTGGCGGAAACCTTCCACTTCATAGAGCAGAAAAACGTCGCGTTGCTGACGCGAGAGTTGAGCGAGGGCGCGATCGAGAGCGAGACGAAGAGCGGGATGTGCGGACGCGGCACGCGGTTCGGGGCGCGGCGATTCGTCGGGTTCTTCGTTCGCGACTTCTTTCTTGCGCAATCGGCTACGGCGCGCGTCGTAGCAGGTGTTGATGAGAATACGGAACGACCAGGTGGCGAAGCTGGACTGACCACGAAAGCTGGCGATGCTGCGTTGAATTTTCAGGAAGGTGTCCTGCACCGCGTCTTCTGCATCGGCAGCGGTGCCGAGGAGATTTCGCGCGATGCTTTTCATGCGAGAGCCGTGGAGCCGATAGAAGCGTTCGAATGCGCGAAGATCGCCAGCCTGACAAGCGCAGGCCAAGGCTTCGTCTTCGAGCTTGTGGGCGGACAAATCGGCCGCAGGCGTTCCCTCATCCTGCGAAAAGCCCGATTTATGCACGCTGCTCTCCCTGTGGTTATCGGCCCGATGGATCGGCTGAGAAGAGATTCTAGCCTCCCAGGGCAGCGCAAGTCGCATGGTTCCCATCTGCGTCTCCTAAGCTATAGACGCCGGAGCGGAGGGAAATGTCAGGGTGCGATGAGCGCGCTAGATGCGCGGGAAAGCCAAGAAAATGCGCGCTTTATGCGAGTCCGCCGTCTCAGGCTAGGAATTCGGAGGAGCCAGGTCTAGTGGCAAGCCGCCGCGGGTGCGCTCTCGTCGAGCAAATTCATCGATAGCCGCGCGAAGATCGGCCACCGTGAAATCGGGCCAGCGCTTTTCGAGGAAAACGAGTTCGGCGAAGGCGCATTCCCAAAGTAGGAAATCGGAGAGGCGCTGTTCGCCGCCGGTGCGGATCAAGAGGTCGACGTCGGTGGAACCGCCGCGTGAAATTTCCGAAAGGACATCGGAGAACGTTTCCGGGGAAAGTTCGGTGGCTTTGTAATAGCGGCAGGCTGCGAGATAGATGGCTTCGCGTGCGGAGTAATCGATGGCGAGGCGCAAGTGAAGGTGAGCGCCACGCGCGGTGGCGGCTTCAGCGTCGGCGATCGTCTGGCGCAGCGTCATTGGAATGCGATCGCGACGTCCAATGATGCTGATGCGAACTCCGTTTTCAACGCAGCGAGTGGTTTCTGTAAGCAAATACTCGTGGAGCAGGCGAAGGATGGCATTCACTTCGGCGGGAGGCCGCTTCCAGTTGGCGGAAGAGAGCGCAAAAAGCGTCAGGGTGTGAATGCCGAGGTCCGGAGCGGCTTCGATAATGGACCGACTGGCCTCAGCGCCGGCACGATGTCCAGCCGAGCGCGGCAAGCCGCGATGAGTGGCCCAGCGTCCGTTGCCGTCGGTGATGATGGCGACATGCAGGGATGTTGCGGGAGCCACCGGAGGCGCGTTGAGAATGTGCTGCAGGATAACGTGTTGCATCGTCATGGTGATGTTCCTAGTTGTTCCTTCTCCGCCGCGGGGAAAAGCTTCATAAATAACTTTGTATTACAAAGTACATGGACAAATTTTTTTAGCCTTCGCGCGTGGCGCGAATCAATGCCTCCATGTGGTTCAAATAGCGTTCGAGAGCTTTGCGCCCGGCGGTAGTGAGGCGGTATTCGGTTTTGGGCAAGCGGCCGTCGAAAGATTTGGCGCAAACGATATAGTCGGCTTCTTCAAGACGGCGAGCGTGCACGCTTAGATTTCCGTCCGTGGTTTTCAGCAAGGCCTTCAGTTCGTTGAAGGTTAGTGACCGGTTGACAGCCAGCGCGCTGACGATGCCGAGACGAATGCGCTCGTGAATCAGGCGATCGAGGTCGGTGGAAACGGCTTCGCGCGCGTGGCCTTTTACCGAGCTGAGAGGGCCAGAGCGCTCGCGCGCAACGTGATCGTTACGAATTGTAGATGACTTCGACATACGAATTCCTTTAACCGCCGTACCGGCGGGCAATCCAGATTCCGAATCCGATCTGGACGAAACCAAAACCGAGCGCCATGAACAGGTCGCCCATGCTGCGAGGCACAAAAAGCGCGGCCGCGCCGAACAACATCAAGCAAAAACCCATGATGGGAACCGCGCGCACGGAAAAGGATCCGGCAGTAAGAATTGCGGTTCCGTACAGCAACAACCACATGCCGGGAAGTATTGCATGAAGTCCGGCATGCGCAAGAGCGTACGTCAGAAGTCCTCCGACAACGACGGGAGGAGCAAAGCTGAGCAGAAATTTGCGGCCGGGACCGGAAAAAAGTTTCGCGTTGGCGCGATGAGCCTTGGTGGCGGCGGCCGGCGCGGCAATGGCGACCGCGACGAACGCTTCGACCAGCCAAATCGTTAGCCATCGTTGCGCCGTCAACTGGCGCGACGCGATGTAGGTCGCGACCAGAGCCGTAACGCCCATGGCCACGCCGCCCCAGCCGGGAACCGCGGTGAACTCCGCCGCACTTTCCATGGTTTCGCGAATGTAGCGAAGATGGTCGGCAGCGCGCGCGTCGATGGGGATTGGCACGCGGGGCGAAGAACGAAGTGGGCGGGGCAACGGCACCCGGGAATAATAGCGCGTCAGGCGATTTTTGTCAAGTACTTTATATTACAAAGTAAGCGGCTGGACAAGGACCTATCTGCTGTGGCGATAGCGTCCCAGGATGGCGTTAAAGCGGATTGTGAATACGTCAATGAACATCCCGATGCTGTCGCGCATCATGTTGATTTTGGTGGCGGGAGAATGCGACCAACGAACGGGAATTTCGACAGCGCTCAGTCCATTGCGGCGGGCGAGAAAGAGAAGTTCCGGGTCAAAACCGAATCGCTCGATCGTCTGGAGTTCAAAAATGATGCGGCATCGTTCGCGACGGAATGCCTTGAATCCGCATTGGGTATCAACAAACGGCAAACGAAGTACGATACGCACGATGCGGTTGAAAATAATCCCGGCGAATTCACGGAAATGTGATTCGTGCACTGCGATGAGGCTGCGATCGACGGCACGGGAGCCGATGGCAACGTCGAAATTCTTCAGGGCTGCGATTAACAGGTCCGCCTGCTCGATGGGCGCGGAAAGATCGGCATCGGTGAAAAGCACGATTTCGCCTCTCGCTTCCAGCATGCCGTGGCGGACGCTGTAACCTTTGCCGCGATTAACGCCATTTTTCAGGACGCGTAAATTCGGGATGCGGTCAGCGAACGCCAAGGCGACTTCGGCGGTTTTGTCTGTGGAGCCGTCGTCAACGACAAGAACCTCGGTGCGGCGCTGCGACGCGTTCGCGTATTTTGCGATTTGCTCGAGCGAAGCCGGCAGCCGGAGCTCTTCGTTATACGACGGGACGATGATGGAGAGAGCGAGGAGGGATGAATCGCCACAATGGCCGGAGGCGGTCACGGCTTCAGGCTCGGCTGCTGGAGGCGAGAGCATGCTTCTCCCAAGCGTTCGATTTCAGAATTTCATCAATTTGCGAAAGAGCGAAGTCGCATTCTTCCTGGGTATTGTAAAAATGCGGTGAGAGACGGATTCCGGCGCGCGGACGGTAGTCCACCAGAATTTCGCGGGCGAGCAATTCCCGGCAAACTTCATACGCGTGGGGACAATCGATGGAGACGGTTCCGCCCCGCTCGGCAGGATTTTCGGCAGTATTGACGAGCCAACCGCGATGGCGCGCACTTTCGAAAAGGCGGGCAGTCATGCGCATGGATTTCTGACGAATGGCGGCGAGGCCGACTTTGTTCAGGATGTCGAGGCCGGGTTCCGCGGCGTACATAGCGGGGATGTGAGTGGTGCCGTTTAGAAAGCGGTAGGAATCGTCTCGCGGTTCGATGGCGCCGGGTTCGAACTGAAATGGACGGCGATGCGCCATCCAACCGGTAAGCGCCGGGAGGAGTTTGTGGCGCAAGTCTTCGCGGACGTAGAGATAGGCGACACCGGGCCCACCGCAAAGCCATTTCAACACGCCGCCGGTGGCGAAGTCGGCGCCGAGCGCACCAACGGCGAAGGGAACGGTTCCGGTGGCTTGAAAGACGTCGAGGACGACGTGAGCGCCGACGCGATGCGCTTTTTCAATGATGGCTTGGGCGTTGACGATGAAGGCGCTGCGGAAAAGCACGAGCGAAATCGGAACGAGTAGCGTGGTTTCGTCGATGGCGGAGAGGAAGGGCTCGAGGTCGAAACGAACGGAATTGCCGCTGGGGACGAGCTCGACGCGAGCGCCGTGGCGGCGTTGCTCATGATAGAAATATTGCACGGAAGGAAATTCAAGCTCGGTCATCACCACTTTGTTGCGCGGACCGCGAAAATCGAAGCAGGAAGTGATGACGGCTTGAGTGGTGGTGACGTTCTGGTGCAGCGATATTTCGCCAGGGCCGGCGCCGATCAGCGGAGAAACCTTGTCGGCGATGCGGCCGGCCAGATCCCACCAACTCTCTTCCCAGGCGCGGACTCCGCGTTCGGCCCAAGTGTCAGCGTAACCGTGCAGCGAATCATAGACGCCGCGGGGCATGGCACCGAGGGAATTGCTAATCAAATAGGTGCTGCGGCCGAGAATCGGGAATTCGGCGCGCCATTTCAGCAATTCATCGGACGTTTCAGCCATGGGAACCAGGTCCATCCGCGAGCTTGGCGGGATTGAACTTTCTCCAAATAAAATAGCACACGGTCAGGAAAACGAGCCAAGGCGGACCGGCGAGCAGAGCGACGTGGAAATCGGGCATCCACCAGGTGGAAGCGAGCACTCCGAGTAAAGCGACGATGCCAAGAACCGAACTCCAGTAGCCGCGGGGCGCGATGCGAACGAATTCGCGATCTTCCTGCGCCATGCGACGGCGAAAAGCAATGTGCGTGACCAAGGTGATGAGCCAGATGAACGGTCCACCGAAGAACGCGACGCCAATCAGAAAGACGAACGCCGTCTCTTTGAAGATTTGCGAGAGGACGAGCGCGAGCGCCATGCCGATGCTAGACGCAAGGACGGCCGAGACCGGCATTCCTTTCTTGCTGAGTTTGCCGACAGTGACTGGAGCGTAGCCGCTGCGCGAAAGAGAGAAAAGCAGACGCGCAGTGAAATAGAGGTTGGCGAGCGCACTGGAAAGCGCAGCCGTGAGCACCACGAAATTCATGACGTGGCTGGCGGCGGGAATGCCCACGCGTTCAAATACACGGACGAAGGGACTTTGGCCGAGTCCAATTTCTGTCCAGGGAACGATGCCGACGACCAGCGCGAGCCCGCCGAGGTAGAAGAGCGCGAGGAAGCCGAGTGTGCGGCCCAGCGCCCGCGGGACGGCGGTTTTCGGATCGGCGGCTTCGCCGGCGGTGACGCCAACGATTTCGAGCCCAAGAAAACTGAAAATGGCCATCACGACTCCGAGTCCGACGCCGGACCATCCATGCGGAGAAAATCCGCCGTGGGCTGTGAAGTTCGTGAAGCCGATGCGTGGAAAGCCGATTCCGAACAGGAGCATCGAGCCGAGAATGAGAAATGCGAAGATCGTGACTACCTTAATCATCGCGAACCAGTATTCGAAGGAGCCGAAATTTTCGATGCTCATTGTATTGATCACAACCAGCACGACCGAAAATAGCGCGATCCAAATCCACGCGGGAGCGTGCGGGAACCAAAATTCGCAATAGATTGCGGCTGCAACCACTTCGCTGCCGATGACCATGACCAGGCAGAGCCAGTAAGTGTAGCGGGTGGCAAAGCCGGCCCAGGGGTGGAGGTATATTTCGGCATAGAGGCCGAACGAGCCGGCGGCGGGTTGCTCGACGGCCATTTCCGCAAGTGCCCACATTACGGTAAGCGCGATTACGGCACCCGCCAAAAAGCTCAGAAGTACGGCAGGGCCGGCGAGTTTTACGCTGATGGCGCTGCCCAAGAACAATCCCGTGCCGATCGTGCAACCGAGGCCGATCATCGCCACCTGAGGTGAGGAAAGCTTTTTGTGCAGGCCGGCTTCTTTTTTCGCCACAGCTTCAGCTTGAAGATTTCGCGAACCGGGATGCGGGGATTGCGGTTGTTGCGACATGGCGGTGCATCGTAGCAAACGGACTGAGGAAAAGGCGAATGCCCTGGCGAACCGGATCATTTGTCGCCAAATCGACGGAGTTCCTGTAAGAAGACAACTTCACTCGCCCAGTGCTAGGATACGGCGAAATGAAAACCACATTGCAAAGATATACTTGGCTGAATTTTGTGTTGTTATCGGCGCTCGGCTTACTGTTCGCAATTTCGGCCTCGGCGCAAGCCCCAGGTACTTCGGTTACACCGAACACTGGCCAAGTTTTTCGGCTGGATGGCGGGAATGCCACCTACGCATTCGGCGTGAATGAAAAAGGCCAGTTGCAAACGCTGTATTGGGGCGGCCGACTAAGCGCGCACGACGCGATTGCGGGCGCGCATTCGAATCCGGAGATGGCCTCGTTCGATTCGCCGTACACGACGACGCCGCAAGAGTATGCCGCTTGGGGAGCGGGACTCTTTACAGAGCCAGCGCTGAAAATTACGTTTGCCGATGGTAATCGCGATCTGGTTCTGCATTTCGTCAAGGCGACGCCTAGCGGCGCGCAACCGATGGAAATCTTGCTGAAAGACATTTCGCGGGAAATTTACGTGACCTTGCGCTACTCGATCGACGCCGAGAGCGGAATTTTGGCACGCTCCGCGACTATCGAGAACAAAGAGAAGCAGCCAGTGGTGATCGAACAAGCGGCTGCCGCACAGTGGACGCTTCCGCCCGCGCGTTACACGCTGAGCTATTTGACGGGCCGATGGGCGGGCGAATGGACTTTGAACCAGGAACCGCTGATCGGCGGCGAACGAGTGATGGAGAGCCGTCGTGGCACGACTGGTCATCAGGCCAATCCGTGGTTTGCGATTTCGCGCGACGACAGCCAGAGCACGACCAGAACTCCAGTTGCCGGCGAAGAACATGGCGAAGTTTGGTTCGGCGCGCTGGCGTGGTCAGGTTCATGGCGAATTACAGTCGAGCACGATCAGCTCGATTCGGTGCGCGTGACCGGCGGATTCAATCCGTTCGATTTCGGATACAAGTTGAAGCCAGGAGAAAGACTGGAGACGCCGATTTTTTACGGCGGGTATTCGAATCACGGACTTGGCGGAGCGTCGCGACTGCTGCATCGTTTCGAGCTGGCGCATATCTTGCCGGGAGCGCCCGAACCGAAACTGCGGCCTGTGATTTACAACTCGTGGGAAGCGACGGAATTCAACGTGGACGAGCCGGGGCAAGTCGCCTTGGCGGAGAAAGCGGCCGCGATCGGAGTGGACCGCGTGGTGATGGACGACGGCTGGTTCGGCCAGCGGAAGACGGATCACGCAGGGCTCGGCGACTGGTATGTGAACAAGGAGAAGTTTCCGAACGGACTGAAGCCGCTGATCGACAAGGTCCACGCGCTGAAAATGGATTTCGGCTTGTGGGTCGAGCCGGAAATGGTCAATCCGGATTCGGATTTGTATCGCAAGCATCCCGACTGGGTGCTGAATTTTCCCGGGCGGCCGCGTTCGGAATCGCGAAACCAGCTCGTGCTGAATCTGGCGAGGCCGGATGTGCGTGACTACGTAGAAGGATTTTTGGACAAGATCTTGACCGAAAATGACATCGCGTTTTTGAAATGGGATTACAACCGCAACTGGTCGGAGCCGGGCTGGGATCAGGTTCCAGTGGACGAACAAAAAAAGATTTACGTCGAGTTCATCCGCAATCTGTATTCGATTCTTGCGAATTTGCGGAAGAAACATCCAAATGTGGAAATCGAATCCTGTTCAGGCGGCGGCGGACGAGTGGACCTGGGGATCTTGCGCTACACCGACGAAGTCTGGCCGTCGGACAACACCGATCCGTTCGACCGGCTGGCCATGCAGGATGGATTTTCCTACGCCTACACGCCACAAGTGATGATGGCGTGGGTGACGGATTCGCCGCACTGGCAGGCCGGAAGAACCACCTCGCTTGTTTACCGGATGTTGAGTTCAATGCAAGGATCGCTGGGGATTGGTGCAAATCTTAATAAGTGGACCGAGGAAGATTTTGCGACGGCGAAAAGGCTGATTGCTTCCTACCACGCGGTGCAACGCACCATCGTTCGTGGCGATTTGTATCGTTTGATCAGCCCGCGCGACGGCAGCGAGTTTTCCGCAACGGAAACGGTTTCGCAGGATAAGAGTCAGGCTGTCGTTTTTGCATTTGCGCATTCGACGCAAAAGGTCCGCGGATTCCCGCTGCTGCAGTTGCAAGGCCTTGACCCCGAGGCCGAGTACAAACTGAGCTGGATCGAAGGCAAAGCCCGGCCGGATACTCCGGTGACTGCTTCCGGCGCGTGGTGGGCGAAGCATGGAATTCAACTCGATCTGCGCGGTGATTTTCATGCAGCAGCGTTTCAGCTCGATCGCCAGAAGTAGACCTAAGCGAACCGCGACGAGCGGAAGCTTGACGAAGAAGTGTTTACTGGCGATGGCAATGGTGGCCGCGAAATGTTTTTCTGCGCGCCTGCGAGCAACCATCGGGACAAAGTGATTTGCGACCGATGACCGAAACTCCGCAAAGAATTACGCGCTTTGTGATGCCAACCGGAAGCGGCTGGCCGAGCAGAGAGCGGCCAGCCGTAGAAGAGGTTCTTAATCGACGACGACTCGCGAAAGAAGTACCTGGGCGCGGCCGGAAAGTTGGGAACAATTCGAGCAATTCTGCATTGGTCCAAGAGCTGAAGATGGGATGGATCATGACCGAGGACGAGAACGTTGACATCTTCGATTTGTTCAACGGTGTCGCGGCGCAAGTGGAGCGCGTTCAACACAAAACGAAGACTCGCTGAAATTCAAGTTCGCCAGGAACCCAGCCACACACAGCCACTCGGTTTTAGCTGAAAACACCTGCACGTAGGGACAGTCACCGCTGCAATACGGCTGTACTTCAGTCCAAATTCCCAACAACGCGCGAATCCGCAACAATTATCCGGTGCCGGCAACTCAGAGTTGCGCAGGCACGGAGGAAAGAAGTCATGAAGGCCGTACTCGCGTTGATCGTAATTTATATCGGAACGTTCCTGGTGGCAATTCAGGGAGCGTCCAATTCGCCGCTGGAGGCCGCCGCGCAAAGTACTGTGCAGGAACATCAAGCTGGCTCCATCGATCCTGTTAAAGAGAAAGACGTTCGCTCGTTACTGGAGCTGGTTGGCGCGAAAGACGCGATTCAGGAATCGGCCAGCGCTGCGACCGAGCAATACCGGCAGAAAGTTGTAGAAGGCGCCGCGAACAACGATCGCGCGCAGGCCGTCACAAACGCGTACTTTGCTGAATTTCAGAAAAAATTTGATGCGGAAGCAGTGACTGGCCAGCTTGTGGGAGTTTACGACCAGCATTTCACCGACGAAGAGATCAAAGGAATGCTGGAATTTTATGGCTCGCCGCTCGGCCAGAAAGTCGCCGCGGAAATGCCGAAGATCGCGCGCGAAGTGCAGCAGACGACCCGGAACGCAACGAGCCATGCTGCTCGGCTGGCGTGGCAGGACTTGCGAGCCGAATATCCGAATGCGGGGGAAGGCGTTCGCGGAGCGGGACTGCGCCACCGTGGACTTGGGGCGAATACCGCCGGACAACAACGGACCGGTGCGCAGCAGATCTCTGCCGACTCACAACAGCCGTAATTCTGCATTCGTCCGGGCTAGGGAAAACGCTTCTTGATCTTCAAATCGATACCGAAGGTCCCGTTCTGATCGCGCAGCGCCACGATCGAGACATTGCGATTTACGTTGTACTCCACCTGAATCACCTGCTGCTGCGTTGAACTTACGTTACTGACGTAGGTGATCGTAAGGTCGCGCGTAATCTGCTGCTCGACGGTGATGCGGGCAGCGGCGTTCTGTTCAGAACCGGTAGAGCCTACTCCCGCCAGGCCCGGGTCAACGCGAAAGCGCGTAATTCCAAACAGCCGTTCGAGCCGTCCACCGAGTTGGCTCGAAATGGCTTCCGAGAGCAGAGCCGACGCTCCCGACGTGGCACTCTGCGCGCCGGCGCCAGTGCCGCCGCTTCGCACTTCCGATTCCGAGCTGGTTTGGCCCAACGCCAGCAAGGCGATGATGTCATTACTGGGCAGCGGCGGATCGGAGCGATAGGAAAGGGAGAGCTTATTCGCGGGTCCAGTGAAGTTCAGCGTGATTTCATACTGCTGAATGGTGGTTGTTGCCTCGACATTGATTTCCGGATTTAGCTGGAACGGATTGGCAAAGTTCAAATCGCCTCGTGCCACGCGATAGCGACTGCCGTGGAAATACAGATCACCGGAAAGCACGTGAATGTGACCCAGCAAAATGGGATGCTCCCAACTACCACGCACTCGCAGATTCGCATCGGCTTCAAGCTCCGCGTTAGGCCACTCCATGCGCGCATCGGGCGTCGAAATGGCCTCGATATCAAATTGCAGATTGCGCAGAAACTTCGAAGTCGTGGCCGCTCCCTGGCTGCCACCGATCAATTCGCCAGCAGTCTCCAGGCCTCCATTCATGTTCACCCGCTGAATTTGTACGCGACCGGATATCAGGCCTCCGTCTGGCGTACCCGTGAGGCGCAAGTTTCCCAGAGCTTGCCAGCTCATTCCTTCCGGATAGCGAATTCGCACGCCGTCGGTATGAGTCGAAATATCGAAACGAATAGGGCGGTCGGCGTAATACACGCTGCCGCTTACGCCGAGTGTCCCACCGCCAACCTGCGCGGTGACATTCTCGAAGGTTAAACGGGAGGCGTCAAAAATCAAATCTCCCTTAATGCCGTTCAAGCCGGTCGGGAAATCTATCGCTCGCGCTTGTGCATTCTCAATGTGCACTTTCCCGGTGATGCGAGGGCGATCTAAAGTGCCTTCAAACGCGGCGTTGATTTGGGCAGGGCCGCGCGCGTCCAGATCCGGAATGAAACCGCTAAGCAAGCGCAGATCCAGCGCGCCGTTCAAATTCAGATTTATGTTGCGCCGCCCAGTAAACCGCACGCTGCCGACGATCTGCAAGTTTGTATCGGTTCCGTGAAATGTGGCGGAGTCGATGTTGATTTCGTCCTTCGAAGAGCGGAAATGAACAGGTCCGGAATTTTCCAGTTGGACGTTTGCGTAGTTCATCAAAAGCCGTGTGAACTGTGCGTCGACAAGGAGACTCTCCGGGTGCTTTAGGTTTCCATCGACTGCGATTTCGCCGTCAGCCTCGCCATGACCGGTGAGATGTTCCATATGCAACGCGGTCAGCAGGAATGGATCGAGCGCGATGTTCCGTAGACTTACTTTTCCTTGGAGAGGATAGGGATCGGATAGACCGAGCGTGTAGCCGCCCGATATGCCCCCACCGGTCATCGCGGAATTTAGCTCAAGTTTGGCGCGCTTGCCGTCGGAATTTAACTCTCCATTGAAGCTACCAATGATTTCCTGCCCGACGCGCAAATCCACGACACGAATGCTGCCCTCGCCTACGGGTGCGTTGTACGGGCCGGACGCCTTCAGCCGGAAAGTCATCTGCCCCGCGATTGGGAATCGTTGCGATTGAAGTTTCTCAATATTTTGCAGCGGGAGCGCAGCGCCAACCAGTTCTGCGGTGATGTTCTTGTTCGAAAATTGGTAGCTGGCGGAGCCAGTAACAATACCAGCTCCACGGCCCATTTCCTTTCCGGGTGCAAACACCCGCAGCTCTGCATCGTTAACGCGGGCTTCATCGGGTTGCACGTTTAGCTGACCGCGCAAACGGTTAAACGCCAAACCATATACTTTTCCGTCCGCGAGATCGAATAAACCAGTGAGGGCCGGTCGCGCGCGCGTGCCGTGACCGTGGAATTGACCGGTAAGCGCGCCTTCCACTGGATATGCTTCGCCCGCCAGCGAAAGCAAGCTCTGCACGGGAACTTTTTCCAGATTCGCTTCTGCAGTCCACTCATTTTCCGGGCGAAAACTCCAACGATCCAAATCCAGGTTGCCGTCGAAGTCGGAATGCATATCGCCGTAGCTTAGGTGACCTCGGTTGACCGACAGTTCGGAAGGGGAATATGCGATGTCGCCATCGAGCAAATCAAACTTTACTTTGCCGTAGACAATTCGTTCGCCGCGAACGTGTCCCGTAAACGTTGGACTTCCGACCGGACCGGTCATTCTGCCTTCCCAAGTGACCGCACCATGGATGCGCGGCGCTAGCTCCTCGGGAGTACCTGGCACGACTTCTGAAATGGATCGAATGAAGTCGTTAAGGGAATCGAGCTCACTGCATTTCAGACTCAATTCAAGCATTGAGTCACTGTGGCCAAGCATTCCATTGACGCGAATGCTGTTCGATGGCGTGTCGAATTCAGCCGAATCGAGCGTCAATATTGTTGGATCATCTTTGTAAGAAAATTTTGCTGCGGCCGTCACCGGTATGTGCCCAGGAGCGATTTCATCGGGTGGATTCCAGGTGGTCTGCCCGGAAATTTCGAAATGCTCAAATGGGCCTTTCCAGGTTTCCAGCGTATCTGCGGCAAGAATGGAATCCCAATGCAAGCGATCTACGGGAAATCCGCGATGATCGATCGCGGGAAGAAGTTGCGAGACGCGAACTCCTTCGACCCGCGTTTGCGCTCGAAAATCGTAGTTGGGTAACTTCATCGAAACCCGGCCCTTGACACTCCCACCGAATGCCACTGCTACGAGATCCGGTATTTCCACGCCATTCCTATCAAAGCGATAAGTTCCGGAGGCACGAATCCCGTCCTGATGGAAGTCTTCGTAACGCAGGTTCACTTCGGTGCCAGAAAAGCTTCCGGCGCCTTTCAGTGCGCCATTTAAAAGGGTTCCTTCGCCACGAACGTCGACTTTGCCGGTGGGCGTCAGCGGTGCCCGAAGAGTTTTCTTGAAGTCGATCAAATTTATCCATGCGCGGTAGCGATACTTCCATAGCGGCGCATTGAAATCGGACATTTCCGCCTGCAGGTCGAATCGCGAGGTTCCTACTCCGAACTGTCCCTGCTCAATGGTGAAACCGTCCCGCCAGAGCGTGAACTTTGCGGAAGCGTTCAGCGGGAGCGGGAGAAACTTCTGGTCGGTAAACGTCAAGTCTTTCCACTCAAGGTTTCCGGCATACAAGGGATGCTCGATACTGCCTCCCGCATCGAGCGTCAGATGGAGATCGCGTCCCTCGAGCGAGAGCGGAGTCTTGAGGTCATTGTAGAGCAGCCATCCATCGGTCAACTCAACACGGCGAATTCGCAAATCGAAAAGTGTGTCGCGCATGGACTTATCGGACTTGCGGCGAGTCTGCGGGAGATTCGTTGCGCCATTTTTTTCGACTTGCACATGGAGGTGCGGTTCGCGAATGACGACTTCCGTGAACGAAACCCGCCGTCCAAAATAGGAGTCGATTCGCAACCCGACACGAACTTCTTCCGCTTCGAATAAAGGTTGGGTACCGGGCCGTTCTTTGCCGTGAATTACCAGCCCTTTTACCGAGGCTTTTCGCCAAAGCCACTGGATTGACAGGCTGCGGATTTCCGCCTGGCCGCCGGTCGCCGCATTTATGTTTCGAATCAGCACTCGCCGGATCAACGGATTTCCGGCGCCGCTGCCAAAAAACACGACTAGCGCGATCAGAACCAACGCGAGGTTAGTACCAAGAACCCAGGCCAAGTGGCGCAGCCACCGCCATTTTCTGCGGATGGTTCCTTCGCTCACGGATGATTCTCCTCAAGCATTTTTGTCACATGTATGCGAGCATGACCTTCTTTCAGCCAGCGGTCGGCCTGGTCGTTGATACCCCGCTGCACCAAGGCTTCCTGAATGTAGTCATGAGCAGAATCGAGCGATGGCGGCTCCTGGCCACGCGCTTTGGCCCTGGGTAAAACGGCATTTTCGTAAAAATCCTGCACTGCCTTTTCATCCACTTGCACCGAAGGCCTGAATCGCGAGTCTAGATAGCTGTTCAAATAAATCTGGTCGATCGTCAAATCCCGAACTTCCGCTTCGGTTAGTCCAGCCAGTTTCCGGCGTGCTTGATAGTCTTGTTCGGAAGCAAAGCTTCGTTTCAGCCGTTGCAGTGCGCGGTCGACCTCCGCGTCTGAGGGTTGCGGCGTTCGCGCGACGACCGCTTCGTTTCGTACGATCCACTGGTCTATCAGGCGGTCCAGAATTTCCGCTTCATTCTCCGATTTTCCTTCCACGAGCAATTGATAGCGGGAGAGTAGTTGAACATCGCTCAACAGGATTACATCTTTTTCGATACGTGCCACCACCCGGTCAATCACTTCTTGCGCAGCGTTCGAAGCGCTGGACAAAAGGCACAACCCGGCAAGAAAAATCAGCCGGCGAAGCTGAGATCGATTCGCCATCAGAATGATGATCCTAAGCTGAAGAATATCTGAAGCCGCGGGAGCCGCCCGTTCTCAAATCCCAGCGACCCGGTTGGGCATGAAGTGGGGGTACTGCCGCTGGGACACTGAATGGGCACCACGAAGTACGGACGATTCAGCTGATAGCCCAGATCTACGCGGATCGGCCCAACCGGCGTTGCATAGCGAACCCCTACGCCTACGGTGTGCGAGAAATAGTTTAGTTCGTTCGTGCAGTTAAATTGACACTGCAGCGGATTCGCTGGGTCGAAGATGGGTTTGGGCGGGCTCCAACGCAGTGTGATTCGATCGACTTTGCTAAACACGTTGCCGCCATCATAAAAAAGCGTTCCGCCCAATTTCGTGCCTACGAAAGGAAGCCGCATCGGAAACCGGAATTCCTGATTGAAGATCAGTAGCGCTTGCCCACCCACAGGAAACCCTGTGACAGAATCGCGCGGACCGGCCTGGTTTAACGCAAACCCACGGAGAGAAGTGCCGCCTCCTCCGAACAACCTTTCCGGCAGCGGGATTACCTGGGGGAGAGGTTCCTGCGTCGGCGCGGGGAAAGTTAGCGAGATTGTTTCGCGGTACGGCACGAGAATTCCGACGCGCACTGACCGCGCAAAGCTGAAGCGCTTCTTCAGAGGGTGATACGAAGAATTCTGATACAGAAAACGCGCAAAACTGGCGCTTGAGCCGATTTTGGTGTCGGCGATCGAGAAGTCTGCGCTATTCAGCCAGCCTTTGCTCGCGTCGGCAGGGTTGTCACGGTAATCGCGCACCCACGAAAAGCCAATCTGGGAAACACGAGTCGGCTGCTGGAACAGAGGAATCTCTTCTGGCGGAATATTTAGATTGGAGACAAATACCTTTCGGAAGCTGTACCTGTAAAGAATCGTAGTACGCGGCGAAAACTGGTCGGTTAGCTGAATGGCTCCCTCATATCGGGTTTCCGTGAAAGTATTGATGTCCTGAGTTTTCTCCGCGAAAGCTGTGGCTTGAAAACTCAGATTTTGGTCGTTGAACGTATTAGGAACGGTGTATCCGAGTAGTGCGCGACCTTGCAGGGTACTGCCACGCAATTTCAGCGAGAGCGAGTCCGCTCGGCCAGTAAGATTAAGTTTTGTAACTTCGAAAATTCCGCGGGGCGCTGCCTGTACTTCGCCCTCCGTCGGATTGGTGGTACTCGCCAGACGCTGCACTTCGAAGCCGCCGCCGTAGGCAATGGTGTAGCGTTTCGCCTCCTCCACGAGCACTACGATGTCCTTGTCGGGATCGGTTCCCGCCGGATTTTGCGGCGAAATCGTCACGCGATTGAAGACTCCCAGGTTGTATAGCCGCCGCTGCGAATCCACTACCTGCTGCTCGCGCAATGGTTGATTCGGCTGCACTTGCACCTCGCGCCGAATCACTCTCTGGCGGGTATGGTTGTAACCGGTCAGCAAAAGTCGCCGGACATGCACTTGGGGGCCTTCGTGAATCTTGTAGACCAGCCGGACTTCGTTTGGAGCTACTGGAGCGACCTTTCTGTCTTCGCGCGTCCCGGTGGTCTTGTCCTGCAGCTTTTTGTCGGCGGGAACCGCGTCGCTGGCAGGTGGCTGCTCGCCCACTGGCTGAACATCCGCTTCAAACGTCGCTTCGGGAAATCCTGCGTTGTAGTAGATCGCCAGAATATTTGCTCGGTCGGTCGCAACGTTTGCCTCGGAATATGGCTGTCCCGCATTGGACTGAACACGGTTCAGCAACTCTTCCTGCCCGAATTCCTGTATCCCTTCAATCTTTAGGCTGGCGACGCGCGTCTGCACGCCCTCGTTGATCACAAACCTGATGAGCAGATCACCAGTTTTTTTGTCGTAGTTATCCTCCACTTGCGCGGCTACGGTTGCCGATGGGAATCCGTTCTGAATGTAGACGTTCTCCATGGACTGCCGGTCGCCTTCGAGAAGTCGCCGACTGAATCTGCCGCGTGAGCCAAAGGCCGCTTTGTAGATTTGCAAGCGGCTCGCGAGCGTTTCCTTGTCGAAATAATGATTGCCGGTGATTTCAATTCCGATCAATTTGTGACGGTCTCCGCGTTCGATCGTGTAGGTAATGACTTGTTCCTGCCCACTCCACTTCTTGCTTTGCACATCGCGCATTGCCGTCTTGAATTCCACGCTCGAATCGAAATAACCTTCGCGCTCCAACCGCTCACGGATGTTTCTCTTGCCCTCTTCGAGCAAGTCCGAATCGACAGATCCCTCCTGATAAATCGGAACCATCTTCTTAAGGTCACCGCGGGAAATCTTCGCTCCGACTACCTCCAGGTCCACGCGTGCTCCTTCGGAAACATCCAGCGTGAGGTCGATCATGTTCTTAGCTGCGTCGTAGGCGCCGCGACGAACCGCTGCGCGACCGCTCAGATGGCCTTTCTTGATCAGAAATTTTCGTATGCGGTTCGTTCCGTTCTGGATTTTCTCGCTGGTGACGGGTGAGCCTGGCTTCATTTTCAACCGCGAAATTATGTCGGTGTTTGAATATTCCGTATTGTTTGTCAGGTGCACTTCGCCAATGCGCGCGCGCAGACCCGGCTGAACCTTTACGATGATATCCATTGCGTGATCCGCAGGAATTGGCCGCAGTTCCGCATCGACTTTTGCCGCATACAAACCCTCTTCCTGCAACCGAGTCTTCAATCGCTCCAGCGCCTCATCGAGCGCCTCCCGCCGGTAAACCTCACCTAACGTTAACTGCATGGCCGACGCTGCAGAAGCATCACTCGGAGGCTGCTTTATGCCTTGTAGAATGATTTGATTGAAATAGAGATTTTCTTCCACGATGAAATCCAGGTGGATTCCATCCCCAACGCGAGTCGCCACAGCACGAATATCGGAATATCTTCCGGTTCGATACAGAGCTTTGAGCGTGACGGCGACTTGGTCACGGCTCAGAGGTTTACCTGCTTCCACAGAAATTGCTTTGTCACCGCTTTTGAGTACCTTGCCGTCCGCACTGACGATGCGGATATCGGTCACAGAAAGTTGTTCGTCCGCATTCGGCGCGCTATGAGAATCGTTCTGTTGGATTTGGCTGGGTTCTTGTCCGCAAAAGGCTCGAGGCACTCCTCCGCAGAGGAACGCCGCGAGCAATAACCCGCCTAGCCTTCTCAAGCCATCCGCCCTCATGCCGCCCATTCGCTCAGACGAAGCCTAGCACAGGCGCGTTGCCCGCCTTTCGCTCTTTGGCGCTATCATTAATTAGAGCACAACGCCCGCTCCGCAGAGGTTACCGTCCTGGCATTTAACCCCGACTTTGAAAGATATTCTCGCCAAATACTCTTCGCCGGTATGGGCGAAGAAGGGCAGCGCCACCTTCTTGCGTCGAGCGCAGTCATCGTAGGCTGCGGCGCAATTGGCGCGACCACTGCCCAATTGTTGGCGCGCGCGGGTGTAGGTCGTATTCGAGTGATCGATCGAGACTTCGTCGAGTCATCGAACCTGCAACGCCAGGCCCTTTTCGACGAGACCGACGCTCGCGAGGCGCTACCCAAAGCCGTCGCGGCTGAGAGAAAACTCCGCCAGCTAAATTCCGGAATCGAGATTGAAGGGGTGGTATCGGACGTTACCCCAAGCAACGTGGATGAACTTTTGCGCGGATTTGACCTGATTCTTGACGGAACTGACAATTTTGAAACGCGATTCCTGCTGAACGATTTCGCCCTTCGCTCAAATCGGCCCTGGATTTATGCCGCAGCAGTCGGCAGCTATGGTCTGACTTTTACGATTCGCCCAGGGCAAACGGCATGTCTCGCGTGCCTTCTCGAAACGCCGGATGCCTCGCCTGGTCTGGAAGAAACTTGTGACACGATTGGAGTTCTCGGCCCGGTTGTGAGCCTTGTCGCTTCGCTGGAAGGAGCCGAAGGGCTAAAAATTCTTTCTGGCCGTTCAGGTGCGCTCCACGGCCGGCTACTGTCTTGCGACATTTGGACCGGCCGGATGCAGTCTATTGCCGTATCGCGCAATCCGAATTGTCGCGCATGCGTCCGGCACGAATATTCCTATCTCCACGGTGAATCCCAACCGCATATCACGATGTGCGGCCGCGACTCGGTGCAAATTCACGAACGCAACCGTTCGCTGAATCTTTCTGCACTTGGCGAGAATCTTTCCGCCACCGGTATCACCGTGAAAAAGAACGATTTCTTGCTGAAGTTCACTGTGCCGCCGTATGAGATGACGGTCTTCGAAGATGGCCGCGCAATTCTCAAGGGCTCGACGGACCCAGCTGTTGCGCGTTCAATCTATGCGCGGTACATCGGCTCATAGTTGGCAAAGGCTGGAATCCAAAAGGTTTGAGTGGAAGCAGCCTAGCGAAGGACCCCGGTACGGCCTGGAGAAGATCGCATATTCGCACGATCCAGGTTTTCGCGCAGATTCATCAGCGTCAGGAATGTACTCAAGATGCGCGCTTTCAAATCGTCGGTCAGGGGCATTCCGCTTGTTGCCACACGCGCTAAACGCTCGCCGCTTTCTGTGATAAACCGCATGATCTCGCGTTGACGATCGTGCGGAGCATTTCCCAACGCAGTTTCGCGCCGCATTTCGGAGCAACTCGCTTCCAGCGAAAGCGTGTAATGCAACACGCACAGCTTCTGCTCGTCGAGAGCCGCGGGCGTGGTGCTCTTGCAACCTGCAATTTGGCAGGGGATCGGCATCTTTTTTGTCTATTAGATAGGTAACAACACCCACCATAGAAAAGCCAGCACGGTTCGCAGTGCGTGTGCGCATGGCGTCAGCTGTACTTTCGGCTGGCGAACCGATGCCTAGCCCGCATGTCGCAGATAAGCGTTGACAGTTTTATTCATTCGAGTGTATTTTTATACAGTCGGGCGAAAGCCGGGCAAAGCACAATGGCTATCGCGAAAAAATTCCGCCACGGTCAAATCCTGCGGCTCGTGACTTCCGAGCGCATCGCCAATCAGGAAGAATTGCGCCGCCGGCTTTCTTCGCAACGTTTGCGCGTTACGCAGGCTACGCTTTCTCGCGATTTGCAGGAGTTGAAGTTGGTTAAAACACCGGAAGGATACCGCCCCGCTGCCACATTGGTGGAAGAGGTAGCGCCCATGCCGCCTTTGGCACGCGCGCTCGGCGAATTTCTGGTAGACATTCGCCCCGCGGAAAACATGCTGGTTCTGAAAACGCCTCCAAGTGGCGCGCAACCTCTAGCCGCCGCGGTGGACGCGGCGAAATTCCCGGAGATTGCCGGCACCATCGCCGGAGACGACACCGTGCTGATCATCACGCCGAATCGCCGCCAGCGCGAATCGCTGCAACACAAGATCGAATCCTTCGTTGGCCGCCCGCTGCGCAGCCGCGCCTCATAAAATGAAAGATCCCAGAAACATTGCGGTGGTAGGTGTCTCCGGCTATACGGGTTTTGAGCTGGCGAAAATACTATTGCGCCACCCTGAGGCGAATTCGCTTACGTTTTATGTCCGCGATACCAAGGGCGCACGTTGCATGACCGAACTTTTCCCGCGACTGCGTGGCTGGGGCCAAGCTCCCGTTCGTTCGCTGTCGGTTGCGGCCATCCTAGAAAGCGGCGCGGGTAGCGCGTTTCTCGCGACGCCTCACGACGTATCCTCCGAGCTGGGGCCGCAACTTCTCCAGGCCGGAGTGCGAGTGGTCGATCTGAGCGGCGCATTCCGCTTTCGTGACGGCGCAACCTTCTCTCGCTGGTATGAATTGTCAACTCCGCACGCGGCGTTTCTCGATGAAGCGGTGTACGGATTGCCGGAGTTTTACGCGAATGAAATCGCTGG
Organism: uncultured Acidobacteriota bacterium; assembly: GCA_963781385.1. GTDB lineage: Bacteria > Acidobacteriota > Terriglobia > Acidiferrales > UBA7541 > Acidiferrum. Next base: position 349,963 of record CAWAFN010000004.1, read on the forward strand.
CGCAGGCTTGGTCGCGAACCCCGGCTGTTACGCTACCAGCGTAATTCTCGCAGTGAAGCCGCTGGCGGACGCCGGCTGGATTTCGGAAGATTCCAGTGTCATTTGCGACTGCAAGTCCGGAGCTTCCGGCGCGGGCAAAGAGCCTCGTCACGACCTACAATTTTCCGAACTGGACGAGAATTTCAAGGCCTACAATCTTTTTTCTCACCGTCACACTCCAGAAATCACGGAACACACCGGTTTGCCCGAAAATCGAATCATGTTTTCGACGCATTTGCTTCCTGTGGCGCGCGGCATTCTTTCCACGATTTATGTCGCGCTTGCGAAAACCCAAACGCCCGAAAGGGTCGAAGCGCTTTTTCGCAAGACTTACGCCGGCCGGCCGATGGTGCGCATCTGGAAAGCCGGTACGCTTCCTGAATTGCAGCACGTCGTGCATACGAATTTTGCCGACATCGGATTTGTACTCGATGCATCCGGCCGGCGGCTCATTCTCGTTTCTTGTCTGGACAATCTCGGCAAAGGCGCTGCGGGGCAGGCTGTACAGAATTTCAATCTTTCACTGGGAATCGAGGAGCAAACGGGACTGCAATGAGACTTGTAATTAAATTCGCCGGCGCGTTGCTGGAAGACTCTTCCACTGTGCAATCTCTTGCCACACAGGTCGCGTCGCTCGGCAAACAGGGCCATGAAATCCTGGTCGTGCACGGCGGTGGTAGAACCTTCACTGCCATGCTTACGCGCTTCGGCATCGAAAGTAAATTCGTTGCCGGACTTCGCGTCACCGACCGCGAAACGCGCGACGTTGCCGTGATGGTGTTTGCCGGACTGTTGAACAAACAGCTCTGCGCCGCAATCACCGCGGCTGGACAGCCAGCGGTTGGCATCTCCGCAGCCGACGCAAATGCATTCCGCGCTGAACCTCTCGTCCACAATGACGTTTCCGGTAGCCTCGGCTTCGTCGGTTACCTCACCGGAGCCAACGCAGAACTGCTCGCCTCGTTCTGGAACGAAGGCATTGTTCCCGTTGCCCCGTGCCTGGGGCTTGGGGCCGACGGCGAACTTTACAACATCAACGCCGACCATATGGCCGCCGCCTGTGCTGAATACATTCAGGCCGATCATCTGATTTATCTCACCGATGTCCACGGCGTACTCGACGGAGACAAGGTTCTTGCCAACGTTGTATGCGATGAAATCGGCAGCCTGGTCCAGAAGAAAATGGTGACGGGCGGGATGGTGTTGAAACTGGAAGCAGCGAAGCGCGCCCTCGAAGGCGGTGTACGTGGAGTGCATATTGTTGGCGGCACGATTCCTGAAGGATTGTTGGCCGCTGTGCGCGCCGCCGAATCAAAATCGCCGACCATGTTTGCTGCGATTCCCGGAACGCGAGTCTCGCGCGAACCAATCGCAATCGCTGCGCCTGCCGCGTTGTCCGCCGCATGATGAGCAAATCGAAACCAACTCGGATACGTGCGTCTGGATCGTTGAAAGCGCACAAGCGTTCGCCTGCCGCAAGCGGGGTGGCTGTCCCCGGCGCGCTGCGCGATGCGGATCAGTTTCTGCTGCCGACCTACAAGCGTTCGTCGATCGTGCTAACACACGGCCGGGGTAACTACGTTTTCGATTCCGCCGGCAAGAAATATCTCGATTTTCTTGGCGGCATCGCCGTTAACGCGCTTGGCCACGCCCACCCACGCATCGTCAAGACCATTCGCCGCGAATCAGCGCGGGCGATCCATTACTCGAATCTTTTTCACAATGAATTTCAGGGGCCGCTCGCGCGAAAGCTGGCGGAATGGTCCGGCCTGGGTCGCGTTTTCTTTGCAAACAGTGGCACCGAAGCCATCGACGGGGCGCTGAAACTCGCACGCCTCTGCGGCCGTGCGGCGAATGGCACGAGTGCTTCCACACCGGCCAAAACCCGCATCCTGGCCATGACCAATTCGTTCCACGGTCGCACCTTCGGTGCGCTCAGCGTCACCGCAACCGAAAAATATCGGTCGCCGTTCGAGCCGCTCGTTCCCGGCGTCGAATTCGTCAAGTTCAATGATGTCGCTGACCTCGAAGCAAAATTTGACGATTCCGTGTGCGCCGTCATCTTCGAAACGATTCAGGGCGAAGGTGGCATCTACTCCGCTACAAAAGCTTTTTGGGACTGCGCTCGTGGGCTTGCTACAAAACATGGCGCCTTGCTCATCGCGGACGAAATTCAGTGTGGCCTTGGCCGAACCGGCCGCAACTTTGTTTACCAGCAATTTTCTTCTAAGCCCGACATTCTGGTTGTAGCCAAGCCGCTGGCCGCAGGGCTTCCGCTTGGCGCCATCATCACCAACGCAGCGGTTGCTTCGCGGGTTTCTCCCGGACTTCATGGCACAACATTTGGTGGCGGCCCGATGATTTGCGCCGTCGCGCTCGAATTTCTGAAAATCGTCGAAGATCAGAAACTGCTCGCGAACGTTCGCGCGCGCGGCGAAGAGCTCTTCGCCGGCCTCGAAAAACTCAAATCGAAATTTGACTTCATCAAGGAAATCCGCGGCGAAGGCTGCATGCTCGGTGTGGAATTTTCGATCGAAGGCGGCCCGTTCGTCGCCGAAGCGCTCAAGCGCGGCTTGCTTATCAATTGCACGCACGATTTTACGATTCGGCTGCTTCCACCTTTTCTCATCACAAAGGCGCAAGTGCGCGAATTTCTGCAACTGTTCGAAAAAGTTCTCACTAACACCCCGCGAGTGGTCCCGGCGGCGAAGTCCTCTTCATCGAAGATTTCGCTGCCGGCGGCCAGGGTCGCGGGTGTCTCCTAAGAGGTAATAAATGGCAACGACTACGCTGGCGATTCCAGTTCGGGAAACAAATGATCTCCTCACGGGAGGCGAGTGGAGCCCCGCGCACTCGCGCGAACTCCTTGCACTCACGGCCGACATCAAATCCAATCCCGCACGCTACGCGGAAACTCTTCGCGGCAAATTTCTAGCGCTGATTTTTGAAAAGCCGTCGCTGCGGACCCGCGTCACGTTCGAAGTCGGCATCCAGAGCATGGGCGGCCACGTTGTATTTCTCGATCACACGCAAGCGCGCCTCGGCGAACGCGAATCCATCGCGGACGTCGCGCGTAACCTTGAGCGCTGGGTGCACGGAATCGTTGCGCGCGTGTACGAACAGCGCGTGCTCGATGAAATGGCTGCCACTACCGATATTCCGGTCATCAACGCGCTCTCCGACAAATTCCATCCGTGCCAGGCGCTTGCCGACTATTTCACGCTCGAAGAAAAATTCGGCTCGCTCAAGGGATTCAAGCTTGCCTACGTCGGCGACGGGAACAACGTCAGCCACTCGCTTATTTATCTTGCGGCGCGCCTCGGCGTTCATCTGCGCGTGGCGACTCCGGCAAATTACGCTCCCGACGCCGACGTCATCGCCGACGCAAAGCGCGTCGCCAAGGAAACCAAAGCCAAGGTTGAACTTTTCACCGATCCGCGCGAAGCGGTCGAAGACGTCCAGGCCGTTTATACCGATTCCTGGACCAGCATGGGCTTCGAAGCGGAGGAAAAAGTGCGCAGCGAAGTATTCAAGCCGTATCAGGTCAATCGCAAATTGATGGCGCTTGCCGATCGCGGCGCTGTCTTCATGCACTGCCTGCCCGCACACCGCGGGTACGAAGTTACGCCGGAAGTTCTCGATGGCGCGCAATCTGTCGTGCTTGATCAATCGGAAAACCGCATGTACGTGCAGAAGGCGATCTTGCACACCCTGTTCCGTTAGACAAAATGCAGCAAAAGTTTCGCGCGGCGGAGCACGCGCGGCCGCGAAAAGAACGCAATCCTTTGACGACGAATCTTTACAAATAGAGAGAGGAACTGTGAAAACGCCTGCACCGAAGCCAAAAAAAGTGGTTCTTGCCTATTCCGGAGGGCTCGATACCTCCATCATCATCACCTGGCTCAAGGAAAACTACGATTGCGAAGTGATCGCCATGATTGGCGACGTGGGCCAGCAGGAAGATCTGGAAGCTGCACGCAAGAAAGCGCTCGCAACTGGCGCTTCCTCCGTTTACGTCGAAGATCTTCGCGAGGAATTTATTCGCGACTATATCTGGCCGACGCTGCGCGCCGGCGCAGTGTATGAACATACCTACCTTCTTGGCACTTCGATGGCGCGCCCGGTTCTTGGCAAGCGCCAGGCGGAACTGGCATTAAGACTCGGCGCCGACGGCCTTTCCCACGGTTGTACCGGAAAGGGCAACGATCAGGTTCGATTCGAACTCGCTTACAAAGCTATCGCGCCAAAGCTTCAAATCATTGCTCCGTGGCGCGAGTGGGACATCGACTCCCGCGAAGACGCCATTGCTTACGCGGATAAGCACAACATTCCCATCGAGCAGAGCAAAAAGAATATTTACAGCCGCGACCGCAACATTTGGCACCTCAGTCACGAAGGCGGAGAGCTTGAAGACCCTGCGAACGCACCCAACGAAGCCATGTGGCAGTGGACCGTTTCGCCGGAAAAAGCTCCGGATAAGGCCGAAGAAGTTGAAATTGCTTTCGAAAGCGGTACACCGGTCTCCGCTAACGGCGCAAAGCTCGGTCCAATCGAACTTCTCAACACTCTGAACGAAATCGCTGCCCGCCACGGCGTTGGCCGCACCGACCTCGTCGAAAACCGCCTGGTCGGCATGAAGTCGCGCGGTGCGTACGAAACTCCCGGCGGCACGCTGCTTGTCACCGCGCATCGCGAACTTGAGCGTCTCACCATCGACCGAGAAACCGCGCACTTGCAGCAAACCCTCGCCGTTCGCTACGCCGAACTGGTTTACAACGGCGTCTGGTTCTCCGCACAGCGCGAAGCCCTCGACGGCTTTTTCAACGTCTCGCAGCAGCGCGTCACCGGAACCGTCACGCTGAAACTTTGGAAGGGAACTCACACCGCGATCAGCCGCAAATCGCCCTTCTCCCTATATCGCGCGGATCTCGCCAGTTTCACCATGGGCCGCTATAACCCGAAGGACGCCGAAGGCTTCATCAATCTTTTCGCGCTTCCGATCACTGTTCGTCCCAAAGCGAAAGCCGAAGGCGGCAACCCGTGAGCCGGAATTTCGACTCGTCATTCCGAACGAAGTGAGGAATCTCTCTTCGATATTTTCGAACGACAACCTATGACGGATCGCAAAGACAACAAACTCTGGGGCGGCCGCTTCGAACGCGCGCCCGACGCACGCTTCGATGCGTTCCAGCGCTCATTCGCGTTCGATCGACGCCTATTGCCCTACGAAATCGCTGTCGATCGTGCCTGGGCAAAAGCTCTCGAACCGATCGGCATCTTTACCGCGACGGAAGTAAAGCAAACGCTCGCAGCGCTGGACAAAATCGCCGAGCGCGCGCAAAGCGATCCCGCGTGGGTCGACTCCTTCGGCGCCGACGCGGAAGACGTTCATCACTTCGTCGAAAAAGCGCTGGTGGAAGAGTTGGGGCCGCTGGGTTGGAAGCTGCACACCGGCCGCAGCCGCAACGAACTCGTCGCGACCGATTTCCGGCTCTTTGTCATTGATGTAGCGTCCGAAATCAAACGTGGACTGCTCGCTCTCATCCGCGCGCTGCTCGCTCAAGCCAAGACGAAGCTCGGTGTACCCATGGCCGGCACGACGCACATGCAGCATGCGCAACCGATCTTGTTATCGCATTTCTTGCTTGCGCACGCCGAAGCGTTCGCACGCGACGTCACGCGCCTGCAATCCGCAGCGGCCGGCGCCGATGCGTGCCCAATGGGTTCTGGAGCACTCGCCGGAAATTCCTTTGCCATCGATCGCGCCGCCATCGCGCGGGATCTCGGCTTTTCGAAAATCACCGCCAACAGCCTCGACGCTGTCAGCGATCGCGACTTCGCGCTTGACTATCTCTTCGCGCTCTCCGGAATCGCCACGCATCTTTCTCGCCTCGCCGAGGATTTCGTACTCTTCGCGTCGCAGGAATTTTCATACGTTATTCTTCCTGACGAATATTCGACCGGCAGTAGCCTTATGCCGCAGAAGAAAAATCCTGATTGCTGGGAATTGATCCGCGGAAAAACTGGCCGCATCACCGGTGCGCTGGTCGCCCTGCTGACCACTCTCAAAGGGCTTCCAACCAGCTATCAACGCGATCTGCAAGAAGACAAGGAAGCGCTCTTCTCGGCGCACGATCAAGTTGCCGACATGCTGTCCGTTGCTACGGGTGCGATCCAAACGACCAGTTATCGTGACGACCGTCTTGGCTCCGCCGCCTCCAATCCCGCTTTGCTGGCAACGGAAGCTGCGGACTATCTCGTCCGCAAGGGAATTCCGTTTCGGCAGGCGCACGATCTTGTCGGAAAGCTTCTGCAAGAAGCAGAGCGCCAGCAAAAAATATGGACCGAGCTTTCGCTCCAAGAACTTCGCAAAATTTCTCCGACCTTTGATTCGGATTTCACAAGAAGTCTTTCTGTGGAAGCGGCGCTCGCCGCAAAAAACGTTCCCGGAGGCACCGCAATCGACTCCGTACGCGCCGCGATCGCTGAACTCGAAGCGCGCCTACCGAAAGAAGCTTCCGCGAAATGACCCAGTCGCCTCCAGAATCCGCACTCCCAAAGGGTTTCCGCTTCGCGGCCACCGCCTGCGGCCTCAAGAAAACCGGCGCGCTCGATCTCGCGCTGATTTCAAGCGACGTTCCGGCTTCCGCCGCGGCGGTTTTCACTCAAAATCTTGTCGTAGCCGCTCCCGTTACGCTTTCCAAGAAAAATCTGCAATCCTCAAAGGGCCGCATGCGCGCCGTCGTGGTCAATGCCGGCAACGCCAATTGCGCTACCGGCCTCGAAGGCGATTCCGTTGCACAACGCACCAACGAAGAAGCCGCCAAGCGCATGCTCCTCGCTCCTGCGGAACTGTTCGTCTGCTCTACCGGCGTTATCGGTGTCCGGCTTCCCGTCGAGAAAATTCTCCGCGCGCTCCCGTCCCTCGCTCGCAATCGTCGCTCTTCCGCACGTTCCTTTGCGGAGCTATCACTCGCCATTTGCACCACGGACACACGCCCCAAAACCGCCTCCGCGTTGTTCAAGATGTCCGGTAAACGGATTCACGTTCTCGGCTGCGCCAAAGGTGCCGGCATGATTCACCCGAATATGGCCACCACGCTCGCATTCGTCGTCACCGACGCCGCCATTTCGCCTTCGCTGCTGCAAAAAACTCTTCGCGAAGTTACTTCCCGCACCTTTAATTCCATCAGTGTGGACGGCGACACTTCCACCAACGACACTCTGCTCGTTCTCGCCAACGGCGCTGCCGGCGCTCCGTCCATCTCGATTAACAGCAAAGCCCACCGTTCGTTTACCGCTGCCCTTGAAAATGTCTGTGGCAGTCTCGCGCGACAAATCGTCGCCGACGGCGAAGGCGCGCAGCGCGTCATCGAAATCGAAGTTCGCGGCGCAAAAACCGAAGCTTCCGCCCGCAAAATCGCCGAAACCATCGCCACATCTCCGCTCGTCAAGACAGCTTTCGCCGGCGGCGATCCCAATTGGGGCCGCATCTTCGCCGCGGCCGGACGCTCCGGCGTCAAATTCGATGCATCGCTCGTAGAAATCACCATGGCGGGAATCAAAGTTCTGCGCAAAGGCCAGCCACTCGATTTCAACGAACGCGCCGCTTCGAATCGTTTGCTCGCCGATCACGTTCCAATTGTCGTGGATTTGCACGCAGGAAAATCGCGCGCTCGTTACTGGACTTGCGATTTCACAGCCGAATACGTTCGCATCAACGCCAGCTACCGCACGTAACGTTCCATCGGCGCAGCATGGCGCGCTTTCAAGATTGCTCCGGCTCGTCCCAATTCCAGTTCGCGAACTGCTCGCGCAGCGCGGTCTTCTTGAATTTACCCACGCTCGTCCGCGGGATCGCATCCACAAATACAAAGGCATCCGGCAATTGCCACTTCGCAAATTTCGCAGCAAGATAGCAGCGCAGTTCCGCGCACGTCGCGCTCGCGCCGTCCTTCAACACCACCGCCGCCAGCGGCCGCTCCTGCCATTTCGGATGCGCGATTCCTACCACGCACGCTTCCTTCACCGCCGGATGACCCATCAACGCATTTTCCAAATCTACCGAACTGATCCATTCTCCACCGGACTTCACTAAATCCTTCGCGCGGTCAACCAGTTTCACGATCCCATCTTCGTCTATCAAAGCGACGTCGCCCGTCTTGAACCAGCCATCTTCCGTCCACCGGTGTGCCTGATCCGGCGACTCGTAATAGTGCGAAGCCACCCATGGTCCGCGTACTTCCAGTTCTCCCGGAGTTTCGCCATCCCACGGCGCTTCCACGTTTGCTTCGCTATTTTCGCTCGGACGCGTAATTCTCAATTCCACAAATGGCACCGGCCATCCTTGTTTCGAGCGCGCGTGATACTTTTCCTCTTGGTTCCAGTCACTCATATGGGACTTTAGCTGCCCGGCCGTGGCCAGGGGCGTGGTCTCGGTCATTCCCCAAAGATGCAGGATGCGAATTCCGTGTCCGTCCAGCTTTCGAATCAACTCCAAAGGCGGCGCTGTTCCTCCGCAAATCACCCGCAGCGGCCGCTTGAATATCCATCGTCCCGGATTCTTCTCCAAAGTATCCAGGACGCCGATCCACACTGTCGGCACTCCGCTCGACATCGTCACTTTTTCGGTGATCATCCAGTCAAGCAAGCCCTCCGCTTCCACGTTTGGCCCGCTCAGAAGTAACTTAGATCCTGCCATAGCGCACGTGAACGGAATTCCCCACGCATTCGCGTGAAACATCGGCGCGACCGGTAAAACGGTGTCGTGGTGGCTCACTCCAAATGCATCCACAGCGCACTCAGCCATCGAATGCAGCACCAGCGCGCGGTGCGAATAAATTACGCCTTTTGAAAATCCCGTCGTGCCCGACGTGAAACACATGGTCGCGCCATCGTTCTCATCGATTTGCGGCAGCACAAATTCCGGATCAGCCGCTTCCAGCAATTCTTCGTAGTTTAAATAACCTTCTGGAGCCCGGTCGCAGCCGTACGGCACCACAATCACTTTTTCGAACGCCACTTTCTCTTTGAATTTTTCGTAAACGGGCAGCAGCACATCATCAACGATCAAGAATCGGTCACCGGCGTGTTTCGCAATCTCTGCAATTTCCGATGGATGCAGCCGCAGATTCAGCGTATGTAGAATTCCGCCCGCGCACGGCACTCCAAAGAATGCTTCCAGGTGACCCGTGTGGTTCCACATCATCGATGCCACACGGTCCCCACTCTGCAATCCCAAATTCGTCAGCGCACAAGCCAGCCGTCGGGCTCGTTTTGCCCACGCACAATAGTTCGTTCGAACGATCGAGCGGTCCGGCCGTCGCGAAACGATTTCTACTTTCGGAAATTGTTTTTCGGCTCGCTTCAGAATCGCGGTAAGGGTCAGCGGAAAATCCATCATCGTGCCGCGCATCAATTCCTCCGCGCCCGGGGTCAGGGTTTGTACTTACAAACTCTGAGCTAATAATGCGCGCGCTATCACTATTTTGCATCCTTCGGATTTGTAAGGGCCTTCTTCCGCTACTCCTCTTGATGTACCCCAGATTCTCATTGCAAAAAGGGTCAATTTCCGCGACGATGCCTCTGACCGCTGGAATGCCTGTTTTCTGTCCCAGGTTTCAGGGCTTGTACTCACACCCTGAATACCAATGTGGCTTCGGACTTCCGGATGCCCGCAAGGATTTTTCAGGGTCTCCAGCGCGCTCCGCGACATGTTTTTCGGTTCCGGGCAAAAGGAGTCCGTAAGTGAAGAAGCTTTACGTTGGTAACCTTCCGTTTTCCGCCACAGAAGATACTTTGCATGAGTTTTTTTCCCAGGCCGGTGTAACCCCTTCGGCAGTCAATCTCATCCGCGATCGTTTTACGGGCCAATCTCGCGGTTTCTCCTTCGTTGAAATTTCCAACGATGAAGAAGCCGATCGCGCCATCAACACACTGAACGGGCAAAACTTCGGTGGCCGCAATCTTGTGGTCAATGAAGCGCGTCCGCAGGAACAGCGTGGCGGCGGTGGCGGTGGTCGCGGCGGATTCGGCGGCGGCCGTGGTGGTCACGGTGGTGGCGGCGGTGGGCGTGGAGGCGGTGGTGGCGGCCGCGGTGGCGATCGTGGAGATCGTGGCGGCGGCGGAGATCGCGGTGATCGTGGCAACCGCTGGTAAGTCCTTCGGTTTCTTTTGCTAGCGACGCTGTTCCCGGCTGGCGTCGCTTCTCACCCTCCTGCATTTCTCGCTTGCGATAGCTCTGTCCACAGCCCTAGCGTTTTGCCCCAGGGAACGCCCCTGAACGTAGCGCCTCCGATCTAGCCCATCTCTGGCCGGTTGCTTGTATAAACTTCGTAAAGAGTCAGTCTTATTTCTTACCGGCCGCTTTCGCCCGCATGCTCTTGCATTTTGTGCAACATTCACCTTATTTACGTGTTTGGAACATCAGGACAAGAATGTCGCTCCCCGGCCTTGTTCTGAAGTAAGGTTGCGCTTGCGACGATTTCGGTTTTCGTCGCGTTTCGGAAAATCCGGTCGGAACCTTTTAAGAAAGCTTGGCATCCAATGTTACGAAAGAGCCGTAAACCAGAAGAGGGATCCGCTCCCGAAAGAATGGACGAATCCATGGACTTCGGCTCAACTACCCTAATCGCCATGACCACTTGGCAAAAACGCGACTGGCAGCAATTTTACGAACTGGCTCGTCGTCCCTGGCGCCGTCATCGGCCGCCCCGGCCGGTGTACTCGTCGGGCCTCAATCGTGTCGCGCCCGCGCAGGGTTACAGCTTGTCTGAACTCGATGACGCCGGAGTCGATCTCGATCTGGCCGAACGCCTCGGCCTTCCCGTCGATGCTGGCCGCATCGGGGTCTACGGCCCCAACGTGACGGTTCTCCGCGAATTCATCCGCTCGTCCCGGCACCCGCTTTGAACTTGTTTTGATAAATTTCTCTACGAGAATTGCAACGCTGAACTAGTCGCTCGCCGTCTGCCTCATTGCGATTACTGTCAGGTTCACCTCTTTTGCTTCATCATCTCGCACTTCTATTTTCACGCCTTGCGCTTCGAACGGTTTAAGAAAATCTGCGTCTTCCCATGCGCCATCTTCCGCTCCGTCCCAGGAGTAAAGCTTGTATTCGCCCGGCGCCAATCCATGTAAATCAAACTTTCCGTACTGATCCGTAGTTTGCTTTTTGAACAATCGCCTCGTCGAACGCCGCGCTTCGTCCGGCACCGCCACCACCCATACTCCTGCCGCCGGCAAGCCGTCTTGGTCCACGACGCCTCCCGCTACGCGTGCGCCGCGCGAACTGATGGTAATCTCCAACGGCGGATTCCCGCCCTTCGCCACGCTGATGACGTCATCCTTGACGAAAGTTTGCCCGAACGTTATCTGCTTCACGTAACAATCCTTCGATATCCCGCTCATTTCGATGTACAGATCGCCTTCAATTGCGCCTTTGAGAACGAACTGCTGATTCGCTTCCACATGTCCGCGACCTGCATGCATCTGCGAGCCGTCGCCAGCCAGTTGCGCGTACACAGTTGCCTCGTTGCCATCCGAACTTGGCTTGCCGTCCCACAGAATTCGACCGGAAATTGCAAGTCCCGGGCCGATTACTACCGACACTCCCTCCACATCCGTATCTGCGACCTCAATCCTTTGCGTTCCTCGAAAATTCCTTTGATCGGATCCGTCAAACCACTCTGCCACCAACGTGTACGATCCCGGTTCTACATTCGGAATATCGAATGTGCCATCTGGTCCTCTAACCAGCGAAAAGGCAATAGCGGCGCTGCTACGAGTTTTGCTTCGCGACACCAGATAAACTTCCGAATTTTGCGTTTGCGACGTAGCCGCCAACGAGTTGATGACCTTCCCGCGCACCCGGTGTACGCGCACTTTTTTCAAACTGAAGTCAGTGCCCGGAAATTCGTCTCCTTCTTTCACCCTGATGGGCGTCGCACGCGAAACATCGATGGTCCCGGGATAGTAAGTTTCCGCGTATCCCAGCTCGGGTTCGGCTTGCGAGGAACTGCCGGCAAATTCTTTGTCGCCTACGACTTCCATCCATTGCGGCTGGATTGCGCTCACAAAATATTTTCCGGGAGGTAGTCCGTAGAGACGGTAAGTTCCCAAATCATCGGTCGTGGCGCGGTAGTTCCGGCCCGGTACCTTCTTTCCATCGCGATAAGTCTCCCGCGCTGCCACTACCGTTATCTCGGAAGCGGGTTCTCCGTCTTCATCCAGGATGTGCCCGGAAATTACTGCGGCAGGCAGCATTTTGAACAGCAAATCCGTTTTTGTCTCGCCTGGCGACAACGCAAAAACCGCACCTGGGTCGCTAGCCTTCTTTTGCCCGTAGCTCAAATCGACATAGCCGTTCCTGTAAACCGTCAAGAAATAGCGGCCGGACGGAATGTTCCGCAATTCGAAACGGCCATCACTGCTGGTTTTTGCTGCAATCTTGTGCTTTTGGTCTTCATTATTTTCCAGCAACACCGTCGCATTCTTCAGTGCAGCGCCATCGACCGCTTTCACAACGGTGCCGGCGATTCTGCAGGTCTCTGGTTTTTCTGGATTGGCTTTTGCAGGGGGCTGTGGCTGCGAAGATCCAGGTGCCTGGGAGGCGAAGACTGGCGATGCGTGAGCCGCCGCGAGACACATCAACAGACTTCGAAATAGGGATGGTCGCAGCATTTCGTATCGACTGAAAGCTGGCGGGAGTTTATAGCAGCGATACGTACCTATCAAGGATGTACAGCAAATGCTGCGATTTGTCACCGCGTGGCGGCGCAGGTAAACTAGAGAGGTCCTGCAGCCGAACTAGCCATGGCCTCCCCATTCAACATCATCTCGAATCCCACGCCGTCGCCTAACGCTCACCCGCGCCCCGAATGGCTTCGCGTCAAATTCCCGGGCGGCGAACGCTATCAGCACCTCAAGCGCACCATGCGCACCCTCGATCTCCACACCGTCTGCGAATCCGCTCGCTGCCCCAACATGGGCGAGTGCTGGGAGCATGGCACCGCAACCTTCATGATTCTTGGCGATATTTGCACGCGTGCCTGCGGCTTTTGCGCCGTCCCTTCCGGCAAACCCGTCGGCCCTCCCGATAAAGAAGAACCGCTGCGCGTCGCCGAAGCCGTCGCCCGCATGGGACTTCGCTACGCGGTCGTCACCAGTGTCAATCGTGATGACCAGCCCGATGGCGGCTCCGAAATTTTTGCCCGTACCATCGTCGAAATTCGCAATCGCGTTCCCGGCTGCAAAGTCGAAGTTTTGATACCTGATTTCCGCGGGAATTGGGAAGCTCTCAACCGCGTACTCGCCGTTCGCCCCGACGTTCTCAATCACAACACCGAAACCGTGCCGCGTCTCTACCGCCAGGTCCGCAAAGGCGCCGTCTACGAGCGCTCACTCGAACTCCTGAACCGTGCCAAGAAAACGCATCCCGATGTCCCGACCAAGACCGGTTTAATGCTTGGCCTCGGGGAAGAAAAACACGAAGTGCTTTCCACTATGCAGGATCTTGCCGCGCAAGGCACCGACATCCTCACGCTCGGCCAATATCTCCAGCCCACGCGCGAACATCTAGCGATCGTTCGTTATGTCCATCCCGATGAGTTTGCTGAATATAGAGATCTGGGCGAGCAGATGGGGTTCAAACACGTCGAAGCCGGCCCGCTGGTTCGCTCTTCCTACCACGCCTTCGATCAAGCCGAATCCGCTATCCGGTAACGGCTGGTGCAATCCGATTGATTGCAAAAGCAAAAACGCCTGTACAAGTAAGTACAGGCGTCCAATTTCTATTTCTTAAAAATTACGCGCGTGAAGCAGCAGCCGCAGCCTTCTTCGCTGCCTTTGCGGCTGTCGAAGCCTTCCGCCGGCGCTTGGTCTTTGGCGGTGTAGCGGGCGCTTCGCCGATGAGTTCCGCGGTCATGATGCTCGTCACGAACAGCTTCGGCCCGTGATCGTCAAAATCCACCGCCGTGCGCTCTCCATCCGAAGAGGTCACGATTCCCAACCCGTACACATCATGCTTGATTGTCTGGCCTTCCTGCATTGCTTGCACGACTTCCTCCTTGGCCGTCGCTCGACTTGATGCTTTTCGGTTTGCTGCTCAGCAGAACTGGGATTGAAGGGTAGTTCTTCGCGTTGTATTTCTTGCTCGGCGGATTTTCTGGCTTGCCGGTTCCGATTTTTGCGTCGCTTGGTCTTCAGCGCACAAAAAAAAGACTGCAAAATTTCCCTTGCAGCCCTCCTGAACAAATCAAAAGGTATTACAAGAGCAACAAACGCTACAGTAAGAGAGTAACACACTTGACCTGCCCTGTCCACGGCCATTCCGCGGCCCGGTTGCACTTAAGTACCTGATTGGATTGGAGTTACTGCGTGGAATGCCGTGACCCGGGTGCCTGCGGTGCCCCTATTCGCCCATATCCGGGTGAAGGCTGGCGCCTTCTCCGCCCGTTTCCTTCTTTTCCCAGTACTTCTTTACCCACGCTTCCCAGCTCTTGCCGGCCGCTGGATCGCGCCCGCTAAACGCCAGAGCGGCGATGTCAGAGTACGCAATTTTGATGCGTCCGCCGCCCGTCTTCGGCAAAATCCTTACAAATGAGTCACTTAGCGCCGCACCGGTTACTCGGTCAAAAATGTAGCCCTCAATCTTGCTGCCGCTTTTTCTGGTCAGGGTCACGTCGCCGCGGTAGTCGAACGCCTTTTCGAGCGCCGCGCGAATTTCCGCTTCCGTCGCCAGCTCGGGGATCCAGCCTTCCAGCCCTTCTCTCTGTCTGCCCGGCGCTACTTCCAACTTATTTGGATCGAAGCCGCCCAATCCGGGTGTGTCTTGCCGGTCAAAATGTGTCGGTACACTCACGCCCGAGTCTCTTCCATCTGTGACTTGCTCGCTTCTATCTGCACCAGCGGATTGAACGCATGCACCGGCTTGACCGGCTCGTTCAGCATTTCCAGCGCATCCGCATCTGCATACTTCGAATTCAATCCGGATTTAATCGTTGCCCAAATACCGCCAATTCCGCTGAACGTGTGGTCCACAGCCGAGGCTTCATATCCACTATGCACCATGCAGTTCGCGCACTTCGCATTGCCCGATTCGGTTCCGTAGTTCTTCCACTCCACAGAATCCATCAACTCCTGGAAGGTATCCGCGTAACCGTCTTGTAGCAAATAACACGGCTTCTGCCAGCCGAATACGTTGTAGGTCGGCATGCCCCATGGCGTGCACTCGTAATTCCGCTTGCCCATCAGGAATTCCAGAAAGAGCTTCGACTGGTTGAACTGCCAGCTCTTCTTGCGGTTCGAAAGAATTGCCCGAAACAGTCTCCTGGTCCTCGCGCGTCCCAGGAAATGCTTCTGGTCCGGCGCTTTTTCGTACGAATAGCCCGGCGAAAGCATCATTCCTTCCACGCCAAGTTCCATCATCTCATCGAAAAATCCCCGAACACTCTTTGGATCGGCGCCATCGAAGAGCGTCGTGTTCGTCGTTACGCGGAATCCCCGCTTGATTGCTTCGCGAATTCCTTCGGTCGCCTGCTCGTATCCGCCTTCGCGGCAAACTGAAAAGTCGTGATGTTCTTTCTGCCCGTCGACGTGAACGGAAAACGTCAAGTACTTGCTCGGCTTGAATAGATCGAGTTTTTCTTTCAGCAGCAGCGCGTTCGTGCAGAGATAAATATATTTTTTTCGCGCAACCAGACCTTCCACAATCTTGTCGATCTGCGCGTGCATCAGTGGCTCGCCGCCCGGAATCGATACCATCGGCGTCCCACACTCATCCACCGCTTTGAAACATTCTTCCGGCGAAAGCTCTTGCTTCAGAATGTGCGCCGGGTACTGGATCTTCCCGCAGCCCGCGCACGCCAGATTGCACCGGAACAATGGCTCCAGCATCAACACAAACGGATATTTCTTTCTGCCCGCCACTTTCTGCTTCAGCAGGTACGTCGCAACCGTCCACATCTGTGAAATTGGTACTGGCATCTCGCTCCTGCAACCTCTGCAAACTCATTCGGATAGGGATTAGACGCAGAACCGCCGACGGCCCCCAGCCACCCATATTTTACCTGAAGGAACCTGCTTTTTCCTTCCTGAATTCCCGCAGCATTTCCAATCGAACCATCTGTCTCTAGTTTTGATGCGATTGCCCGCACCCGGATACCTTCAATTTCCTGGCCCGCAACGTGCCTCATTTCCGACCCATCGGCGCCGTACTCCATCCCGAACCCATCACCCAATCGCCCATCGGAGTACTATCAACTCGGCCGTATCTCCTTGAAATGACTCGCAACAACCTCATTTCGCTCTTCGACGATTTTCGCAAAAACAGCTCCGATCCCGCTGTCGTGCAAACCCTCGGCTACCGTCGGCGATCGCAGACATATTCTGAACTCTCCGCTGCCGCACTCGCTGCCAGTCACGTTCTTGCCGCCCACGACATCGGCCCTGGCAATCGCGTGCTCCTCTGGGGGCCAAACTCCGCCGAATGGCTGGCTGCCTTCTGGGCGATTCTTCTTCGCGGAGCGGTCGCGGTTCCCATGGACTCCGCCGCCAATCTCGACTTCGTTCTTCGCACCATTCAACAATCCGCCGTAAAATTAGTTCTTCGCGATCGCGCTCAACCTGAACCCGGCGCCACGCCTTCTCTGGTCCTCAACGATTTTCACGCCGAATCTCTCTTGCATAGCGTCCCTGCCGACACTCCGCCTGCCCCCGGCGATTCCTCCGCGCGCACTGACATCGCCGAAATTCTCTTCACCTCCGGCACCACCGCCGAACCGCGCGGTGTTGCTCTCACCCACGGAAATTTTCTCGCCAACCTCGAACCCATCGAGCAGGGCATCAAGCCCTATCTGAAGTACGAACGCTTCCTCCATCCGCTGCGTTTTGTTTCGCTCGTTCCGCTCAGCCATGTTTTCGGTCAATTCATGGCGCTCTTCGTTCCGTCACTCCTCGGCGCAACCATCGTCTTTGAAAATTCTCCCAATCCCGCCGAAATTCTTCGCACCATCAAACGCGAACGCGCCACCGTTCTCGTCGCCGTTCCTCGCATGCTCGATCTAGTCCGTTCCGCTCTCGAACGCGAAATCGATTCGCGCGGCTGGGGCAATTGGTTCGAAAGAAATTATTCCGCCGCAGAATCGCAACCTTTCCTTCACCGCGCCTGGCGCTTCCGCCGCATTCACCGCCTTCTCGGTTTTCGCTTCTGGGCATTCATCTCCGGCGGAGCCGCGCTCAGTTCCGAAACCGAGTCTTTTTTCAAGCGCCTCGGTTACGCGGTGGTACAAGGCTACGGTATGACGGAAACCGCTTCGCTCATC
Organism: uncultured Acidobacteriota bacterium; assembly: GCA_963781385.1. Classification (GTDB taxonomy): domain Bacteria; phylum Acidobacteriota; class Terriglobia; order Acidiferrales; family UBA7541; genus Acidiferrum. The sequence goes on from CAWAFN010000004.1 coordinate 367,323, forward strand.
AGTCTCAACCATCCCTTCAGCGCCGCCGAAGGCTCCGTCGGGAAGATTCTCCCCGGCCGCGAATTCAAAATCGCCGAAGACGGAGAAATCCTCGTTCGCGGTGAAAATGTCTCGAGCGGTTACTGGGAGAAGGGAAGTCTTCAGGATTCTTCGCAGGAAAACGGCGGCTGGCTTCGCACTGGCGATCTCGGCGAACTCGATTCGAACGGCAATCTCAAATTTCGCGGCCGTAAGAAAAATGTTATCGTCACCGCCGCCGGCCTAAACATTTATCCCGAAGATCTGGAAGCTGCGCTAAAGAAGCAGCCAACCATCCGCGATGCCGTCGTTATTCCCATCCATTCGAACGGTAACGCCGAACCCTGCGCCGTTTTATTGCCCCTAGCGTCTGCCAGCGTCATTCCGAACGCAAAGAGGAATCTCTCTTCCCAACTTGCCGATGGCGTGGAAGCCGCCATCGCCTCCGCCAACTCCGCACTCGCCGAATATCAACAGATCCGCTCCCACATCGTGTGGCCGGACCTGGATTTTCCCCGCACCGCCACCGGGAAACCTCGCCTGGCCGCAATCGCCGCCCGCGCCGCCGAACTTCTTTCTGTGGTGCCGGGCCTTAGCCCGGTATCTTCGGCGGTATCGACATCTCAATTCGATCCGCTAGCCAGGGTTGTCTCTTCCGGTTCGCTCGACTCCTTGTCCTCCCTCGACCGTGTCGAACTCCTCTCCGCCCTCGAACACCGTTACAACATCGAAATCAACGAATCCGCCTTTTCCGAAGCAAAATCCGTAGCGGACCTGCAAAAGTTAATCGCTCAACCGCAAACCAATGTCGCTGCACAATCCTGCACCGCAGAAAATTCTCGTACCGAAGTTGCTCGTGCCTCGAAATATCACTACCCACGCTGGGCACAATACGAACTGATCCGTCTCTTCCGCCTTTTCGTCTACTACGCACTCGTCTGGCCCGCCACGCAAATCCTCGCGCATCCAAAAGTCGTCGGCCGCGAACACCTCAAGAATCTCCGCGGCCCGTTCATCGTCGTTTCCAACCACATCACGCGCCGCGCCGACATCGGCCTCATTCTGGCCGCACTTCCCGCGCGTTTCCGCCATCGTCTCGCGACCGCCATGGGTGGTGAAACGCTTCTCAACATGCGCACTCCTCCGCGCCATTGGTTCTTCGCAAAACGCTTCGCCTACCAGTTCGGCTACTGGCTCGTCACCGCGCTCTTCAACGTTTTTCCGCTTCCGCAACTCTCCGGATTCCGCCAAAGCTTCCGCTTCGCCGGCGAGTCTGCCGACCGCGGTTACTCCGTCCTGATTTTTCCGGAAGGTGACGTTAATAATTCCGCCGATGGCCGCATGGCTCCATTTCAGCCCGGCATCGGCCTGCTCGCTGAAAATCTAGCGCTGCCAATCATTTCCATTCGTCTCGCCGGCGTCTGGCAAATGAAGCAGGAGCGTCGCCGCCTAGCGCATCGCAACGAAATCACCGTCCACATCGCCGCACCCGTGACGTTCCCGTCCAGCACCCCGCCCCAAGAAATTGCCGCGCAATTACAAGCGATGATCGAAAACCTGTAACGCGTTTTACGGCTGTGCAGCTTGGTGGAGCCGCTCAATCGTTCCGCTCGAGTACCGCACCACATACAACTCTCCCGCCTGATCTTCGCCAAACGCGGCCAAATCTCCTTGCCCAACCGTCAGCAAATTCGCCCTGGTAAGACTCGTCCCGCTCCCGCTCAACGACCACACTCGCCCGCTGCTGAAATCTCCGAATACATATTCTCCTGCCAGCGTCGGCATCTTTGTTCCGTGATACACAAATCCGCCAATCACCGTCACGTCACCCTGCGAGTGGTCGTAGTCGAAAATCGGATCCGTCAACGTCGAACCTGTCTGCGTGCAGCTCGATGTAAACGCATGCGCGCCTTCGCGAATATTCCATCCCATGTTTGCGCCGCCCTGCGAAGGAGTCAGCATGTCCACTTCCTCGAAACTGTTTTGCCCCACGTCTCCAATCCACAAATTGCCGTTTGCGCTGTCGAACGAGAACCGGAATGGATTCCTCAGCCCGTACAGCCAGATTTCAGCGCGCGCGTTTTGTCCGAGGAACGGGTTGTCGGGCGGAATCGCGTAATTCAAACCGCTGGTGTGCGTTGAATCCACATCGATGCGCAATATTTTGCCCAGCAGCGTGTTGATATTCTGCCCGTTGCAATTCGGATCCCCTTCGCCCCCTCCGTCTCCCAACCCGATGTACAAAAATCCGTCCTTACCGAATGCCAGCCCGCCTCCTTTGTGATTCGAAGCCGGCTGATCCACCGTCAGCAAAATATTTTCCGAATTGGGATCGCTGAAATTCGCGTTGGACGGCGAAGCCGTAAATTCCGCAATCACCGTCTGCAATTGCCCGCTGTGGTTGCGCGTATAGTTCACATAAAACTTTCCGTTTTGCGAATACACCGGATGGAACGCCAGCCCCAGCAATCCCGTCTCGCCTCCGCTGACGAATCCGCTTCGCCCGGTCACATCCAGAAACGGCGACGCTTCGCGCGCCCCTGTGCTGTCGATGATCTGAATCCTGCCGCTTTGCTCCACCACAAACAGTCTTCCGCTGCCGTCGTTCGGCTGTTGCAAGTCTTCGGGGCTTGCAAAGCCCGAAGCCACCGGCACCAGCTCAAATGTTGCCGAACTGGGTGGCGAGGTAGGCGGCATCACCGTGCTGCTGTTCCCGCTGCAGCCGCAAAGCACCGCGCTTAGCGTAATCCCCAGCAATTCCGGCAGAATCCCTCTCGACGCTCCGCGTTTCAGACTGACACTCACATTTTCCTCCGCTATTGCCAAACTTTGTTTCGTTCGCGTTCTTCGCAAAACTCCGGCCACCATCTTCTACCGCAAATAACGATGGTGTTGCGCTACCACAAATCCTTTAGATGTCTTTTGTCAGCAAACTTTTGTCGCACGCGCGGAACCATAAGTTCGCTCTCTCTGTGCGCCCGCCTCTTCCTAGAGGGTGATGCTCTGCTGCTTTTGGAATGAAGGGGATTCAACTTCGCCGAGAATTGCAACTCTTCATTGCGGGCAGGCCATCAAGGTGGCGTCAAAATTCCGCCGGCAGCAACACAGACCCCAGTGGGTGCCCGCTGTAATCAGCGCCACCAATTCGTGTAAATATTTTGAAGTGGAGTCGGTTTCCGAAATGGACTAACGAGTGCGCGTACACCGTTCATGCGAAAAGTCACTAGCAGTGAAAGAAGGGCAGCGTGGCAACAAAAATTCGCAGTGATCAGCGCAACCGAACTTAAGTAATGATTTCCGAATCCTCGCCAAATCCACTCTTTACTCTCTGTGCCTCGGTGGCAAGCTCCTCTTTCTCTAGGCTCCATCAAGTCCCCACCGGCTTCTCCCACATTCTGAATCCCCCCACAAACGCATTATCATTCGCTCCCAGCACCGCTCCCGGCGGCAATTTCTTCAGCTTCTTGCTGTTTCCTCCACCCAGCACCACGTAATCAGCTGCCAGCGCCGCCATCAGCCGCTCCGTGATCGCCTGCACGTGCTTCCGCCATTTTTTCTTTCCCATTCGCTGCAGCCCGCGCAACCCAATGTAGTCCTCATACGTCCTTCCCTTTTTGTAGGAAAGATGCGCCAACTCCATCGGCTGCAGCGTTCCGTCCACAATCATGGCTGATCCCAATCCTGTCCCCAATCCCAGAAACAACATGCGCTTTCCCTTGTAGCTTCCCAGCGCCTGCATCGCCGCATCGTTCATTATCTTTACAGGACAACCGAGAGCTCTCGCGAAATTGAATCCGACCCAGCCGCGGCCCAGGTTGTGCGGCTCGCGCAGGGGACGGTTGTTGATGATCGGTCCCGGGTATCCAAGCGATACGCAATCATAGTTCCAGCCCTTGGTCTTCTGCTTCACCAACGCCACCATCTTCGCTGGCGTCATCGTCGGTCCGGAAATTTCCTTCACCGGCTCTTTCTGTCCCGTCGAGAGCAACTTGATGTGCGTTCCGCCCACGTCGATTACCAGCACCTTCAAACCGTTCGTCCCGCTTGTCATATCTATTGCGGCTTTCGCCGCTCCTGTCTTTTCTTCATTAAGCACTGTAAGCACTGTTCTTCGCTTGCCGTGGGAAGCAAGGCTGCCCGGTTTTAGCAAGATTGTTCGTGAATCCAGTTTGTCCGGTTTCCTCTCGCAGCGCCTGCTGCAAAACTCCTCTGCCGCCCGCGCTCAATCAGCGCGCGTCATCGTACACTGAAATCCTCTTCTTCATGAAAATCGTCGCTTGCCGGTTGTCGTTGTACCGTTCACACCGCTCGTAACCGTTGCTCTCATAGAGTCGCGCGGCTGCATTCATTCCGGGAGCCGTATCTAGAAAAATCCACTCGTACCGGGCGTCGCGCGCAAACTGCTCCGCTGCCTCCAGCAATTTCTGCGCGATTCCGCGTCCCCGCCATTTTTCCCGCAGATACATCCTCTTGATTTCCCCGCACCTGGATTTCGCTCTCTTTTCACCCTGCGGTGCTGGTAATGCTCGCAAAGCCAGGCATCCTGCCAATTCGCCATTTACTTGCGCCAGCCAAAATCCACGTCTCTCGCCGAAATATTCTTCGAGGAATCCCGTTTCATCCTCCCGCACCTCGACCCCGATTGTTTCGTAATACTCGCTCACCAGCTGGAACGCCGCAGCCGCTTCCTCGCGCCCAACCAATCGGACCTGCACGCCCGAGTCTTCATTTCTCATTCCCGCAGTGTGTTCCGCTACGCCCTGAGCAAAAGCTCCATTTTGGGACGCCGTCTTCAGATGTTACCGCGCTCGCAGAGCCTACGAATATGCTCCTCTCTTGACAGAATGTTATCTCTATGGTACACATGCCAGTGTTTACGCTGTCGCTAATCCGCCCCAGCCATGCTTTTGCTCAATTCGCCGAGAACCTAGCCGCTGCAAGCTCAATCAGATCCACACATCCAAGAGCACTGCCCTTGCAGTAAAAATCGCGAACATAACCCACGTATTTTGGCTCACTTACAGACGCTGCTGCTGTAACTCCAATCAGGGCTCTACAGCCGGGATTTGCATCTCTCTCGTTAATTTTGTCGAAAATTTCATTCCGCCATTTGCTCTAACCTGTTCACTCTCTCGCTCACCGCGCCGGAACGTCCCTCCGTTCTATGGCACAATTGTTGGTTGAAGGTCTGACCCCATGGCACCCAGAACCGCGCTCGAAGTCGAACGTCCCGTGAAACCAGCAAAGTCCGCAAAGAAATCCGGCAATGGGACTGCTCCTTCAGCCGATCGCGAACGAATCTTCGAAGCTTTCCGTCGTTGGGGCTACCTCGAAGCCGACCTCGACCCGCTTGGCTTTCTCAAAGCCCTCAAGTCCGAAGATCTGGATTTTTCCGGTCCCGATGCCGACGCTGCGCGTAGAATTTATTCCGGCACCATCGGCGCGGACTTCATGCACCTGGTGCAGCCTGAACGCCGCAAATGGATTGCCGATCGCCTTGAATCCGAAACTCCCGAAAACGATCGCCACGCTATTCTCGCGCGCCTGGTTCGCGCCGATCTTTTTGAACAGGTTCTTCAGTCGCGCTATCTCGGCACCAAACGTTTTTCGCTCGAAGGCGTTACTTCGCTGATCCCGCTACTCGATTCGATACTCGACGCAGCGGGTGAACATGGCGCCATCGAATCCGTCATGGCCATGAGCCATCGCGGTCGCCTCAACGTAATGGTTCACACTGCATGCAAAACTCCGCACGAAGTCGTCGCGGGCTTTGAAGATGTCGATCCGCGCAGCGTGCTAGGTGCAGGCGACGTCAAATATCACGTCGGCGCAACCGGCACTTTCGTCACCGCGCATGGCAAAGATATCGAAATCCATCTTGTATCGAACCCAAGTCACCTGGAGGCCGTGGATCCGGTCGCTGTGGGCCGCGCCCGCGCAAAACTCACCCGTTATGCCGGCGGCTCCACCAAATTCGATACAAACAAAGTGGTTCCCATCGTCATGCACGGCGACGCCGCGTTTGCGGGGCAGGGAATTTTTGCGGAAACCTTGAATTTCGCCGACCTCAACGCCTACACCGTCGGCGGCACGATACAAATCATCGTCAACAATTTGATTGGCTTCACTACGCGGCCAGTGCAGGAGCACTCCGCGCGATTCGCGGCCGATTTAGCGAAGCGCCAGAATGTTCCGATTTTCCACGTAAATGCGGAAGATCCAGACGCCGTGGTTCGCGTCGGGCAAATCGCTGCCGACTATCGCGCCACTTTCGGCAGTGACGTCGTCGTGGACCTGATTGGCTATCGACGCCACGGCCACAGTGAAGTCGATGACCCCACCATCACCCAACCAAAACTTTACGAGCGTATCAAGAATCATCCGCCGCTCTGGAAACTCTACGCCAAACGGGTCAATGTCGACGCGACAAAAACCGTCGAAGCCGTTCGCGCCGAATACGAAATCGAGCAAACGAAAGCCCAGCAAGTTAAGAAAATTCCCCATCTGCGTCAACTGCCGGACTATTGGTCCGCATTTCACCGCGGAAAATTTCGCCCTGAGTACGAAGTCGAAACCGGATTGTCCGCGGAAAAAATCGGCGAACTCGCCGACTCGCTTGTCCGCGTTCCCCAGGGTTTTCACGTTCATCCGAAAATCGTGAAACTCCTTGAACAGCGCGCGGAGATGGGCCACGGCAAACGTGCTTTCGATTACGGCGCCGCCGAAGCCATTGCTTTCGCTTCGCTTCTTGAAGCAGGCACACCGCTTCGCCTCACCGGTCAGGACTCGCAACGCGGCACTTTCAATCAGCGCCATGCTGTTCTGGTCGATACCGAATCCGAAGAAACCTACGTTCCGCTTGCGAACCTTGCTCCAGGCCAGCCGTTCTGCGAAATTTTCAATTCTCCGCTCTCGGAAGCCGGCTGCCTGGGATTTGAGTATGGCTTCAGCCGCGACTATCCCGAAGCGCTCGTGCTTTGGGAAGCTCAATTCGGCGATTTCGTGAACGGCGCGCAGGTCATCATCGACCAGTTCATCAGCGCCGGCGAAGACAAATGGGATCTGCCATCCGGCGTGGTTCTGTTGCTCCCACATGGATTTGAAGGCCAAGGCCCGGAGCATTCCAGCGCCCGCATGGAAAGGTTTCTGCAATTGGCGGCCGAAGAAAATATTCAGATTTGCCAGCCATCTAATGCCGCGCAGTATTTTCACATGCTGCGCCGGCAGGCGCTGCGCCCATGGCGCAAACCGCTGGTGGTCTTCACACCGAAAAGCATGCTGCGCCATCCCGAAGCCTCTTCGAAACTGGAAGCTTTCGCGCTGCCACAATTTCAGCCCGTCGTCCCAGATCACGAAGTTACCGACGCCAAACACATCCTGATTGCCAGCGGGAAAGTTGGCCACGAACTGAAAGCCGAACGCCGCAAGCGCAAGGATTCAAGTACCGCGATTCTGTTCCTCGATCAGCTCTATCCGTTGCCACGGCCGGAACTCGTCGCCGCAATTTCTGCTCACCGCAATGCCCGCGAAGTTGTCTGGGTTCAGGAAGAGCCGCGCAACATGGGCCCGTTCTTCTACGTCATGCCGCGCCTCGCGCAACTTGTGCAAGACCTCGACCTCAGTCTGCGGTCGGTGAAACGCTCCTCGAGCGCCAGCCCCGCTACCGGCTCGGCCAAAGCCCACGAACTCGAGCAAAAAACTTTGCTCTCGTTGGCCTTCACTACCACCTCCGGCGACTAATCTCGTGCCGGTCGCCGCGCGCCTATTTGGCGATTAAACCAATTTGTAACAACGCAATTCGAACTGTCCGGAAAGAGAGAAGGAACCTTCCAGTCAGCCCTGACATATTCATCATTCATTCACATGTATGTAAACGTCTGGTTACACGAGACTTGCGAGACTTACCTCGTGTTAAAACCCGTTCACGGGATCTCAAATCCGAAAGCTGCCTACCGCATTTCGCCCGGCTACGGTACACTCCAGCCCAGCCAGCGACCGGTACGCTCTACCCGAATGAAACGCATCCTTATTATTGAAGACGACCGCGACATCGTGGAATTGGTTCGTTACAACCTGGCGAACGAAGGATTTCAAGTAAACGGCGCGAACGACGGCGCTACCGGCCTTTCCACGCTGAAGAAATCTCCGCCCGATTTGCTGCTGCTGGATTTGATGTTGCCGAAACTTTCCGGCCTGGAAATTTGCCGCGAAGTGCGGAAAGACGAATCCCTGAACCGCTTGCCCATTCTGATGCTCACTGCCCGCGGCGACGAAGCGGATCGCGTGGTGGGATTGGAAATGGGTGCGGACGATTACGTCACGAAACCGTTCAGCCCGCGAGAGTTGATTGCGCGCGTAAAGGCGCTTTTGCGCAGGGCCGAGCCGCCGGCAGATTCACCGCGCACGATTGAAATGGGAAAATTGTCTATCGACCCGGCCTCCTACCGAGTTAGTTATTCAGGAAAAACCGTTCCGCTCAGCACGCTGGAATTCCGTCTTCTGTATTACCTTGCTTCACGGCCGAATCGCGTTTTCACCCGAGATCAGCTGCTCGATGCGGTGTGGGGCACCGACCGCTTCGTGACCCCGCGCAGTGTAGACGTGTACGTACGGCGGCTCCGTGAGAAGATCGAACCCGATCCTGAGAACCCGCTCCATCTGAAAACGGTTCGCGGCGCGGGCTACTTGTTCGAAACTCGTGCGGCGTAACCTTTTCACAAAACTCGCGGCGGCGTTTTTCGCGCTTCTGCTCTGCGTGCTGCTTGCGGTGGATTTTTTCGCCGAGCGCGCGTTACGGCGCGATTTTGAACACACCGGCTTCGAACAATTGTTGTCGATCGCGCGCATCGCGCAGGCCAATCCTCCGCAACTGTCTGCGATTCCTCCGCAAAAATCAGAAGAGCTTTCCTCCCTGCAAAAATGGACACAACAAATTTCCGCGAGCGGCACGCGCGTAACAGTGGTAGCCGCGGATGGATTGGTTCTCGCCGATTCGGAATCCGACCCGCAAACCATGGAAAACCATGCGGGAAGGCCGGAAATCGTGCAGGCACTGGCGCAAGGCAGCGGCCGCTCCATCCGCCACAGTGCGACGATTAATCGTGATCTGGTTTATCTGGCGGTTCGGCAGAATCTTTCCGGAAATACAGCCGGAGCAAAACCTTACATTTTACGATTCGCTCTTCCTGTGGAAACAGTGGGGCAAGTGCTGTGGCCGTTCCGGAAAAGTTTGTGGATTGCGTCGGCGCTGATTCTGTTGCTCGCCGGAATCGTGGTGGTGTTCGTCTCCAGAAATTTTTCCGACCGCATCGAGCGGCTGACCGCGTTTTCGCAGCGGGTGGCCGAGGGGGATTTCCGCGCGCAGTCGTCGGATGGAACCGGCGACGCTTTGGATGTCTTAAGCGATTCGCTGAACCAGACGGCGACACGGCTGGATCGAACAATTCGCACACTTACCGAGGAGAGAAATCTTTCGTCGGCGATTCTCGCCAGCATGGTGGAAGGCGTGCTGGTGGTGAATGCGGCCGAGCGAGTGGTATTCGCCAATCACAGTTTCGCGGAAATACTTGGATTGAATGTGCCGCCGCAGTCAGGCAGCGGGCTGGTGGAAGGCGTGCGGCAGACGGAATTGATCGAAGCAGTGCGCAAGGTGCTGGCGGGCGAGCCACGCGTGCAATCGGAAATCGTAACTGGAACCTTGCGGCAACATTTTTTCGGGGCGACAGTAGCTTCGGTGCGAGCGACAGGAACGGACGGCGCAGTGCTGGTGCTTCATGACATCACGGACTTGAGAAAACTGGAGCGGGTGCGGCGCGACTTCGTCGCCAATGTGTCGCACGAATTCCGCACGCCGCTCACCGCGATTCAGGGATTCGCGGAAACGCTGCTGGCCGGTGCGATGGACGACCCACAGAATCGCGGCAGGTTCCTGGAAATTATCGTAGAGCACTCGCGGCGGCTGGCGCGGCTGACCGAAGATTTGTTGATGCTTTCGAAGATGGACGCGGACCGGCTGGAATTCGAGACCCGGAAATTCCCGGTAAGTGCGTTCATCGAAAGCTGCATTGAGACGGCGACACCGCGCGCACGCGATAAAGACCTGCGGCTGTCCGTGAACAAGCCGGATAATGTTCCCGACATTGCGGGTGATCGCCGGAGATTGACGGAAGTGTTGCAAAATCTAATCGACAACGCGATTCAATACACGCCGGCAGGCGGACAAATCATGGTGAGCGCCAGCGTGGCGGGTCCGGAAGTGGTGTTCACGGTTTCCGATACCGGGATTGGAATTCCTCAAGCGGAACAGCCGCGCATTTTTGAGCGGTTTTACCGCGTAGATGTGGCGCGATCGCGCGAGGTAGGCGGTACCGGGCTTGGTCTTTCGATCGCAAAGCATTTGGTGGAAGGGCATGGCGGCAGAATCTGGGTGGAAAGCGAAGTGGGCCAGGGTTCGCAATTCCATTTTTCCGTGCCGATTTTTGACCCGGAGCGTGGGTCGTCCCGCAACAGCGCCAACGGCGGCAGCAAAGATGGCCAAGGCTTGATCGGTTAGTTCCTCGCGGCTAAGGCGTAACTCTCTTTAACGATTCATTTTCTGCTCATCATGGCGTAACCAAGGAAATGCGAGGGTAAGACTACGAGCGGAGAAAGATTTTCGGCTGGAGAGGACAATCCATGGCGACGCCTGCTGGACTGACCGAAACCGTTTTGTACGAAACACTGGTGAATTACCTGATTTCGATGGCGCGCACGGTTGAGGGCGCGATGAACCGGGCGCTGGACGCGATCGTCAGTGTGGACGATCCCAAAGCGGCAGCGCTGGTGGGCGAAGTGTTTCTGCTGGAGCCACGCATCAACGAGATGGAAATTGTGATCGACGAGCATGCCATCCGTCTGCTGCGTCGCGGCGGATTCAGCGACGACGAAATGCGCCTGATGGTGGCGGCACTGAAAATCACCAACGATCTGGAACGCATCGGCGACCTGGCGGTAAATCTGGCGCAGTGCGTTACCAGTTTGCGCGAGATGCCAGGATCGAGCGCGCCGGAAGAGCTGGAGCCGATGTCCGCCGCGGTAAAAGCAATGATGACGAAAAGCCTGGGTGCGCTGATTTTCAAGAACGCGACGATGGCGGCGAGGGTGCTGGAGAGCGACGACGTAGTGGATCAATATCGCGACCGAATCTTCGAACAGCTGATGGACAAGATGACTCGCCAGACGGCGCATGTAGCGCCGAGCATGCAATTCATTCTAGCGACGCGGCACCTGGAGCGGATTGCCGACCACGCGACGAATATCTGCGGAAGACATCATTTATTGGGTACGTGGGCTGGACGTGCGGCACGGACGCGGGCTGGGGATTTCACCGGTGGAAAGAGATGGAAACGCGGGGATGCCGGAGGTCACGGAAGATTCATACGGCCTTTATTCGAGTGTGACCGCGGAAAACGACAATGAGTCTGCTTGAACTTCAGTGCTCGAACCTACCCTGGGGATCATCGCTCCCCTGGCGATGATCCCCTTCCTCCTCCCGCCCGGTTTTGTTGAGCTTTGTCGCTACTCTGGAAAAATACAGGAAGGCATCCTCTTGACCCGAACGGGCCTTCAAACTAGTGTGGAAGGATCAGGCCGCACACGTGAATCTGGCAAATCTTCCAACTCGCCGCGCCAGCATGCCGCTCTGGCGGATTCTTACGTGCATTTTGCTGGCGGGACTATTTCTATATAACCCGTTTCTGGGCGCGACCTGTGCGACCGGAAATTTGATCGTAGGACATCCGGCCAGCCATCGCGCGACTGTCGGTTCCTCTGAACTCGAGCAATTCCGGCAATCGGATATCAGCGCGAGAGCGCTGCTCCCCGCAGTGACCGATGCAGAAATCCTGATTTTGCAAGTGGCGACGAGCGATTCGGCGCCGGCAAGGGATATCGAAGAAAAAGTTGTAGTGCCGCTGGCGGGATTTTCCTCGAGCCTGCGGTTTCGTCCTCCTCCTACCGTTTAATTTTCCATTTCAAGTTGGGTGAAAAAGCCGATCCGGTGGAAACCGGAAGCTGTTTTCGATTTTTTGGGCTCGAGAAAATTCTGGTGGTGTCTTAAGGCGCGGACCAAGGGCTGGGAAGCCACCAAGCGAAACGGAAAAAACGATGTCACGCAAAAAGATGATTGGGATCGTCGCGGCGATTTTGTTGATCGCGATTGTCGCGTGGAGACAGAGCGGACACTCGGCAACGGAAGCCGAAGATGCCGAACGAGCAGGGAGCGACACGGTAGTTGCGGCCGTCGCGCGCCTACATCGCGGACCAATCGAAAACACGCTGACCATCACGGGTGAATTCAAGCCCTTTCAGGATGTGGACGTGCACGCCAAAATTGCGGGCTACATCAAGAAAATTTACGTGGATGTGGGTGATCACGTGAAGCAGGGGCAAACCTTGGCGATTCTCGAAGTACCCGAGCTAGCGGCGCAATTGGGAGGCGCGGATGCGGCAGTGCGGCGATCAAAGGAAGAGATTCGGCGCGAGCAGGGCGATGTGCGGAGAGCGGAGTCGGCGCACGCCGCTGCGCATTCGATGTACGAGAGATTAAGGCAGGCCAGCGAACAGCAGAAAGGACTGGTGGCACAGCAGGAAGTGGATGACGCGCAAGCGAAAGATCTGGAATCGGAAGCGCAGGTTTCCAGCGCGCAAGCGGCACTCGCAGCAGCGCAACAGCAGCAAGAAATGGCGGAGGCGAATCAGAAGCAGTACACGGCGATGACGGACTACATGCAAATCGTCGCGCCGTTCAGCGGAGTGGTGACGATGCGCTATGCGGACACTGGTTCGCTGGTGGCGGCGGGCACGTCGTCAAGCACGCAGGCGATCCCGGTGGTACGGATTGCGGAAATTTCAAAATTGCGGCTGGTGCTGCCGATTCCAGAATCGGTTGCGGCGCAGGTTCATCTGGGCGATCCGGTGAAGGTGCGAGTGCAGGCGCTGAACTGCGACATCACGGGAAAAGTTTCAAGATTTGCGGATTCGCTGGATCTGCAGACGCGGACGATGCCGACAGAGATTGATTTTGATAATCGCGACGGAAAATTGATTTCAGGGATGTTTACGGAGACACAGTTGGTTTTGTCTGCGAAACCAAACGCGCTGAACGTGCCGCAGGAAGCGGTGGCGCAGGGTGCGAACGGAGCGACAGTGCTGATTGTGAGCGCGCAGAACACCATTGAAGAACGAAAAGTGGTGACAGGAATTCAGGGAAAAACGCGAATCGAGATTGTTTCTGGATTGAGTGAAGGGGACCGGGTGGTGATCGGGAATCGCAGCCAGTACCGCGACGGCGACAAAGTGCAGCCGAAGGAAGTTACACCCTTGAGCGCAAATGACGGAGGAGCGAACTAATGTCCGGCTTCTCGATTCGAAATCCATTTTTCATCATGGTCTGTTGCCTGATGATCGCGATCGTAGGAACAGTGACAGTGGTGCGAATGCCGGTGGACCTTTTTCCGCCGATCAACATTCCGGTGGTGGTGGTGGCGACGTTTTATTCCGGGATGCCGCCAGAACAGGTGGAAACGAATATCACCAATCCGTTTGAGAGGTTCTTTACCTTGGCGAGCGGAGTGGATCACATCGAATCGCGATCGCTGCCGGGCGTGAGCTTGATCAAAATTTATTTTCAGCCGGGGACGAATGGCGATGCCGACTTGAGCTCGATTTCGAATCTGGCGATGGCGGACTTGCGGCGATTGCCTCCGGGAACGCTGCCGCCGGTAGTTTTGAAATTCGATGCATCGAGCTTGCCTGTGTGCTTGATCACGCTGAAGGGCGAAGGATTAAACGAAACGCAGTTGCAGGATTTGGGGCGGTACAGCGTTCGCAATCAAATCGCGAACGTGCCGGGAGCCTCGGTACCGCAACCGTTCGGCGGGCGCTACCGGCAAATCATGGTGTACGTCGACCCGCTGAAATTGCAGGCTCACCAGTTGAGTCCGATGGACGTGGTGCGGCAACTGAATGAGAGCAACCTGATTTTGCCGGCGGGCGACGTGAAGATCGGGCCGTTTGACTACAACTTGTATTCCAACAGTCAGGCTTCGACACCGAATGCGATCAATTCAATGCCGCTCAAAACGGTGGGGCAATCGTCGGTGATGGTTGCGGACATCGGAAAAGCGGTGGACGCGCAGGCGATTCAGACGAACATCGTGCGCGTGGACGGACAGGCGTCGGTGTACTTGCCGATTCTGAAGCAGGGCGGCGATACCAACACGATCGCGGTGGTGGAAGGAATTAAGGACGGCCTGAAACATCTGGTGGATATTCCAAAACAGTTGAAGACCCGAGTAGTGTTCGACCAATCGATTTTCGTGCGGACGGCGATCGACAATCTGGTGCGCGAAGGCGGAATCGGATTGGTGCTGACGGGATTGATGATTTTGCTGTTTTTGGGAAGCCTGCGAGCGACGGCGGCGGTGTTTTTGTCGATTCCACTTTCGGCGCTGGCGGCTTTTTTGGCGATTGGTGCAGGCGGCGGCACGGTGAACACCATGGTGCTGGGCGGGCTGGCGCTGGCGTTTTCGCGGTTGATCGACAACTCGGTGATTGTGCTGGAGAACATTTTTCGCCACCTCGAAATGGGCGAGTCGCCGGAAGTCGCGGCTGAAAAAGGCGGAGGCGAGGTCGCGCTGGCAGTGCTGGCGGCGACCATTGCGACGTCCATCGTATTTTTTCCCGTGGTCTTTTTATACGGAGTGAGCCGATTTTTGTTTGTGGCACTGGCGACGGCGGTGATTTTGGCGCTGTTTGCGTCCTATGTGGTGGCGATGACGGTGGTGCCGCTGTTCTGCGCGAAGTTAATCAAGAAACATCAAGCGGATGAAGAGGTGGGATCAGGATCGATCTCGGCGCGGTTGGGAGTGGTGACGAAAAAGTTCGACGGATATTTCGCGAAGCTGTTGGGGAAATACGACCGGACGCTGGCGACGTCGTTGATGAAGCCGGCGGCGACAGTGGTCGGATTGACGGGCGTTTCGCTGCTGTGTCTGGCGCTGTACCCGATGCTTGGAGTTTCGTTTTTCCCGCGGACCGATCCGGGACAGTTCGTGATCAACCTGAAAGCGCCGACTGGTTCGCGCGTTGAACTGACAGAAGAGTACGTGAAGAAACTGGAAGAGATTGTGCGGGAGGTTGTGCCGAAAGACGAAATGCAGATCATCGTGGCGAATATCGGAGTTACACCGGATTTTTCCGCGATCTATACATCGAATGCGGCGCCGCACACGGCGTTCGTGCAGGCGAGTTTGAAGGAAGGGCATAAAACCGGAAGTTACGAATACATGAGGCGAGTACGCGAGCGGGTGGCACGGGATTTGCCGCAGCTCACAACTTACTTTCAGTCGGGCGGATTGGTGGACGCAGTGCTTAACTTGGGATTGCCGGCGCCGATCGACGTGCAGGTGAGTGGAAGCGATATGAACCAGACATACGCAGTTGCGGCGGAGATGGCCAAGAAAATTCGGCAATTAAAAGGCGTGAGCGATGTGCTGATCCCGCAGGACATCGATTACCCGGCTCTGCAATTGGAAGTAGACCGAGAAAAGGCGAGCCAACTGGGGCTTTCGCAGAAGGAGGTCGTGTACAACGTGATCACTTCGTTGACGTCGAACGCGATGATCGCGCCGAATTATTGGATCGACCCGAAGAGCGGGAACCCATATTTGTTGACGGTGCAGTACCCGGAAAGCGCAGTGAGCACGCTCACCGACTTGAAGCAGATTCCGCTGCGAGGTGTGAAAAGTTCGCAGCCGACGTTTCTGGATAACGTGGTGAAAGTGAAAACGGTTGCTTCGCCGACGGAAGTGGATCACTACCAATTATTTCGCGTGATTGATTTGTACGTGTCGCCGAAAACGGAAAATCTGAGGACGATCACGCCGCAGATCGAAAAAATTTTGCAGGAAACGAAGGTGCCGGAAGGCGCGCGCGTAACGTTGCGCGGGTCAGTGCAGGGAATGCAGGCGTCGTTCAAGAGCTTTGGCATCGGACTGATTCTTTCGGTGGTGCTGGTGTATCTAGTTCTGGTGGCGCAATTCGCATCGTGGATGGATCCGCTGATCATTTTGCTGGCAGTGCCGCCGGGTCTGGCGGGCGTGCTGCTGTTTTTGCTGGTGACGCACACGACGCTGAACGTGATGTCGCTGATGGGCGTGGTAATGATGGTGGGAATCGTGGTATCGAACAGCATTTTGATCGTGGAGTTTGCGCGGCATTTGCATCACGAAGGGAAGCCGTTGAAGGAAGCGGTATCGGTCGCGTCGCGCTTGCGCTTGCGGCCGGTGCTGATGACGTCGCTGGCGACGCTGCTGGGATTGATTCCGATGGCGCTGGGAATCGAAGCGGGCAGCGAGCAGTACGCTCCGTTGGCGCGGGCGATTATCGGCGGGCTGCTGGTATCGGTGGTGGTGACGGTGTACCTAGTGCCAGCGGCGTACTTGATCGTGCATCGCGGGAATGAAGAGTCGGGCGCAGAGGTAACGGCATGAAGATGCGCGCGATGACTCAGGCGATGTTTGCGATTGGGGTGAGTTTCTTTGCAGCGGGACGAGCACCTGCGCAAACCGCGCCCGCTCCGGTTTCGCCTCCGGCGGGAACGTCGTTGACGCGAAAGCAGGCGGAAGCGATTGCGCTGAAAAACAATCCGCAGATCACGATTGGAAAACTAAGAGCGCTAGCGGCCGGGCAATTCGTGAGAGAGCAGCGTTCAGCGCTGTTGCCAACAGCGTATATGAGTTTAACGGCGGCGGACGCTAGCGACGGAGCGCGTATCGCTGCAGGCGGGCTGAACAATCCAATTATTTTTCCGCGAGCGGCGGCGGGCGCAACGGTTAGTCAATTGATCACGGATTTCGGCCGGACCACGAATTTGTTGTCGAGCGCGAAGTCGTCGGCCAAGGCAGAGGACGAAAATTCAGCGGCGACAACGGCGCAGATTGTGCTGGCCGTGGACCAAGCGTTTTACAACGCGCTGGAGAGTCGCGCGCTATTGCAAGTGGCGGAGCAGACGATTCAGGCGAGGCAATGGACGTCAGACAAGATCGGCGCGTTGACGAAAGCGAATCTAAAGTCGGACCTGGACTTGAGCTTTGCCAACGTGGATTTGGCAAAAGCAAAGTTGCTGCAACTGGAGACGAAGAATAATTACGCCGCGGCGCTAGCCGCATTGTCAGCCATTCTGGGATATCCGGATCAACAACCCTTCGAGCTGGCCGAAAGCGGGAGCGAGCCGGAGCAACCGGCGGCGGACGTTGCGCCGTTGATTCTGGAGGCGCTGCGGCAGAGGCCGGAGCTGCAGGCGTTGCAGGACCAGGTGACAGCGGCAGAGAAATTCGGGAACGCCGAGCACGATTTGTGGAAGCCGTCGGTGAGCGCGCTGGGGTCGGCGGGTATCGTGCCGGTTCGAAACGAGAATTTGCCGCACTGGTACGGAGCGGTGGGAGTGAACGTGAATATTCCGGTGTTTAACGGATTCATGAATGACGCGCGTGCCAAGACTGCGGACTTGCAGACCGAAGCGGCGAAACAGAAGTTGATGGATGCGCGGAACAATGTGGCGAGAGACGTTCGGACTGCGTGGCAGCAGTCAGACCAGGCGTTCGAACGGTTGGGAGTGACGAAGCAGCTGAGGGAGCAGGCCGGGTTGGCGTTGAATCTCGCACAGTCCCGCTACAACCTGGGATTGGGATCGATTGTGGAACTGGGGCAGGCAGAGTTGCAAAAGACAGAAGCGGACATAGCCGACACGGATGCGCAATATCAATACCGGATGACGCGGCTGGCACTGGCTTATACCGTTGGAGCTCCGAGATGAGTGCGTCAATCGAGGGCCGCACAGGCATTGCAAGTCAATTCAGTGTAAACGGACCGATCTTGCTGCCTACCCACTTGACCTCTCAGGGGATCGACTCATAGGATTTAGGGGCCGAAGTAAGCGACCTTCTCGACCTGGAACGCTGAGACAGCCTTCGGAGCGAACCTCGAATGGGTATCAACACGCGAAACGCAAACGCCGGAGCCAAAAACTGGGAGCCACTTCCCCGGACGGCGAATGCCATTACGTGTTGTCGTTAAGCCCACCACTCGAGCGTAAGCTCCATCACGTCAGCGAGTTCGTCCGTAACAATCTGTGTTACAGGATATTAACATTCGATTGACGTGCCAGTAAGACGCTGGCCCTAGGTTTACCTGCGGGTAGGCACGCAGACTCACCGGTATTTTCTAATTTTCAAACGGCAGTAACAAACGGAAGGATGACCGCGAAGCGGTCAATGAGAGAGGAAATGAGAAAAACAGCAGCAATCGTATTGTCGCTATTCCTGATGTCGGGAACGGCGTTTGCGGACACACCGAAAGATGGTGATGCGCAACCGGCGGACACGGCAAAGAAGACCACAAAACCCGCAAAGTCTGCGACGACCGACCTGGCGGAGCAGATCGAAGCGTTGCGCCAGACCCTGGAGGCGCAACAGGCCCAGATCAAGTTGCTGCAGGACGAGCTGGCGAGACGTAACGCGCAGTCCGGCGACGCGAATAGCGCGGCGGCAGCGGCGGATGCAAAGGCAAGTGCGGCAGATGCGAAGGCAGCAGCCGCGGCCGCCAGCGCAGCGGACGCAAAGTCTTCGGCAACGGCGCTGAACTCCGACGTCTCCGACCTGAAGCTCAGCAACGAAGCCCTGAAGGGTGCAGTGCAGGACGCACAGAAGAAAATTCTGGCGGCGGAGACTCCTGCGACCATCCACTACAAGGGAGTCAACATTACGCCCGGCGGATTCCTGGAAATGGCGACGGTTACAAGGACGCGCGGCATGAGCGCGGACATTAATACGCCGTTTACGGCCGATCCGTTCGGCGCGGCCGACCTGGACCACGTTAGCGAAACGAATCTCAGCGCACGGCAGAGCCGGTTGAGCTTGCTGGTGGAAGGCAGATTGGCGAGCGCGAAAATTGGCGGCTACTACGAAGCTGACTTCCTGAGTGCGGGAACAACATCAAACAACCGACAGAGCAACAGCTACACGTGGAGAACGCGTCAAGCTTTTGGCCAGGTCACGTGGGACGACGGCTGGCAAGTGACCGGCGGCCAGATGTGGACACTCGCGACGGAAAACAGAAAAGGCATCAACAACCGGCAAGAGTCCAACCCCTTGCAGATCGATCCGCAATACGTGGTTGGCTACACCTGGGCGCGGCAGCCTGGCTTCCGAGTTGTAAAGAATTTCCACGACAAATTCGCGCTGGCGTTTGCAGTGGAATCTCCACAGTCCACCATTGGCGGCCGCGGCTTCTCAACTGTCACTACAATTAACGGCGCCGCGGCTCCCGCGGTGATCGTGACGTCGGGAACGACCACGTCCGTTACCAGCAACTTCTTCATCAACGCGCCTGGTTCGGGCGGTGGTCTCTATAACGCATTCGACGCCAATGGCTACACGGTGAACAAAGCGCCGGACTTGATCCTCAAGGCTGCAGCGGATCCAGGATTTGGTCACTACGAATTGTTCGGAATCGTGAGCTTCTTCCGCGACCGCGTTTATCCTTGCGGCGTGGTGGGAACGAACTCGAAGGACACTGCACCGCCGGTAACTCCTACGGATCTGACTGCAAACTGCTTGTCGCCAACTCCGACAGTTGTGAGCAGCTTTGGTGCGCATAACGAAAACACCACGGGCGGCGGCATCGGTGTTAGCGGATTGTGGACCCTTTTCAACAAGAAAGTTGAAGTTGGGTTGAAGGTCCTCGGCGGCGACGGAATCGGCCGTTACGGTTCGGCGCAGATCGCGGATGCGACCGCTCGGCCGGACGGTTCGCTGGCGTTGATTCGCAGCGGACAAGGACTGGCGCGACTCGAATGGCATGCGACGCCAAAACTCGACCTGTATGCCTACTGGGGTGTGGAGTACGGATGGCGCGCGGGATACCAGGGATACAACGCCGTGACGGTGCTAAAGACCGCCGCCATTCCAGCGACACCTCCGACGGCGACCAATCCACTGGGAACTCCGGCTATTCCTGCGACCACGACGACAACGTTCTCTCTGAATGCGATTGGCGGCTACGGAAACGTCGCAGCCAACAACTCCGGCTGCGCAACAGAAGGCGTGCCGATAAACCAATTCAACCCGTCGAACGGCTCGAATTGCGCGGGCGATATTCGGTCGATTCAGGAACCGACGATCGGCTTCTGGTACAAGTTCTACCAGGGACCGAAGGGCCGCGTTCAGTTCGGCGTGCAATATTCGTATTTGACCAAGAACGCCTGGTCTGGCACCGGCGGCGTAACTGCCGGCAATCCTGCCATCGGACCGAAGGCCAACGACAACATGTTCTTCACCTCTTTCCGCTACTACATTCCGTAAAAGGAATGTAAAAAGCGGTTCGCCCCTCCCCTGGGAGCGAAAAACCAAAGGCGGCGCGGAAAAGCGTCGCCTTTGTCATTTTAGAGAGGCGGAAGCGATGTAAAGGACCTGTAACGACCGTACAAGGTCAACGGAATCAAGAAGTTTGCGGATTCAACCAACTCTGAACCGTCTGTAACAATTCCGTAACACTTCCCACCGAGAATGGCTGCGACGGACAGGAACCCAGTTCAACTGATGAGTAGCCATCTGGCGGGCACTCGTGTGGAGAGAAACTCTAATGAAACGACTTGCAGGATTGCTTACGGCCGTTCTGGCGCTCGGTGGAATTGCATGGGCGCAGAACGCACTCCTGATTAACGGCGCGGGAGCGACCTTCCCGTACCCAATTTATTCGAAATGGTTCGACGAATTTCATAAAGCAAACGGAACGCAGATCAACTACCAGTCGGTGGGCTCAGGGGCAGGGATTAAGCAAGTCACAGAAGGCACAGTAGATTTCGGGGCATCCGATGGGCCGATGAACGACGAACAGATCAAGGCCTATAAGACGAAAAACGGCAGCGGAATTCTGCACTTTCCAACCGTGCTGGGCGCAGTGGTTCCAACCTACAACATTCCCGGTGTGAGTGAGTCGCTGAATTTTACTCCAGAAGCGCTCTCGGGAATTTTCCTCGGACGAATTACAAAGTGGAACGATCCGGCGATTGCCGGCGCGAATAAGGGCGTGAACCTGCCTGCGAACGATATCGTGGTGATTCACCGCTCGGACGGAAGCGGAACGACCTACATCTTCACCGACTATCTTTCGAAGGTAAATCCGGATTGGAAAGACAAAGTGAGCAAGGGAACATCGGTGAATTGGCCGGTGGGACTGGGCGGTAAGGGCAACGAAGGTGTGACTGGTCTAATCAAGCAGACGCCGAACGCGATCGGTTACGTGGAACTTATTTATGCCGCGCAGAACAAAATTCCCTATGGAAGCGTAAAGAACTCGGCGGGAGCGTTTGTAAAGGCGGAACTGGCCGGAGTAACGGAAGCGGCGGCAGGTGCGGTGAAAACCATGCCAGAAGATTTCCGGGTGTCGATTACCAATGCTCCCGGAAAGACGGCTTATCCAATCGCCAGCTTCACGTGGCTGCTGATTCCCGAGAAATTCAAGGATACAGCG
Source organism: uncultured Acidobacteriota bacterium (assembly GCA_963781385.1). Lineage (GTDB taxonomy): Bacteria > Acidobacteriota > Terriglobia > Acidiferrales > UBA7541 > Acidiferrum. Next base: position 388,914 of record CAWAFN010000004.1, read on the forward strand.
AAGCGTGACGCGATGAAGAAGTTTGTGAACTGGGCGATCACCGACGGTCAGGGATTCGCGGAGAATCTTTCTTACGCGAAACTGCCGAAGGAAGTTGTCGAAAAAGAGCTGAAAGCTCTGAGCAAAGTACAGTAAGCAAGCGTGGCAAGCACATCCATTAACGTCCCGGGCGCGGGTCCCGTTGCGGGCTCGCGTTCGTTTATTTCACGGCTGCGTAGCGGTGACGAGATCGCGCGGTTGATTACGTTTCTGTTCGCGATGACCGTGGTGCTCATCACGCTGATGCTGGTATTCGAATTGTGGGTCGGTTCGGCTTTGCCCCGCCACAAATTTGGCCTCAGTTTTTTCTTCACCAGAGTCTGGGATCCCATCGCGGAAGACTTTGGCGCTCTGCCGTTTATTTATGGAACGCTGGTAACGGCGACGGTTGCGTTGGTGTTGGCAGTGCCGCTGGGAATCGGAGCCGCAATTTTTCTCGCGGAATTGGCACCGCAAAAAATCTCCGACACATTGCAGTTCTTTATCGATTTGCTGGCGGCGGTGCCCAGCGTCATTTATGGGCTATTGGGGGTGTTCATCCTGATTCCGCTGATGCGCGAGTGGATTCAACCGGCGCTGAAAAATACTCTCGGATTTCTGCCGCTATTTCAGGGCCCGGCATACGGCGTAGGATTCTTTACGGCGGGATTGGTACTGGCGATCATGGTCATCCCGTACATTATTTCCGTGTCGCGCGAAGTGTTGATGTCGGTGCCGCGGGACCAGCGAGAAGCGGCCCTGGCGTTGGGCTCGACCCGCTGGGAGTCAACCTGGAGAGTGGTGGTGCCCTTCGCGAAGACCGGCATCATGGGCTCGATTTTTCTGGCTCTGGCGCGAGCACTGGGCGAGACGATGGCGGTGACGATGGTGATCGGCAACACGCCGACGATCAGCGCCTCGTTATTTTCGCCGGGATATTCGATTGCGGCCGTGATTGCGAACGAGTTTACGGAAGCTACCGGCGACATGTATCTGAGCGCGTTGATTGAATTGGGATTGGTGCTGTTCCTTCTGACGTTCATCTTGAACGGGCTGGCGCGGCTGCTGATGCTGCTTACAACGCGGCGAGGCAGCGGAATGGGGCACACGTGAGTCCGCGACTGCGATGGCGCAAATTGGTAAGCAATTTTATGCTGACCATGACCGGTGTGTGTGCGCTGATAGCGGTGTCGGTTTTGTTCTTCATCCTCGGATATCTTGTGTATCATGGCGGATCGTCGATTAATTGGGACTTCTTCACGAAATTGCCGACACCGGTGGGCGAAGCCGGCGGTGGAATGGCGAACGCAATCATTGGCAGCGCAAAATTGCTCTTACTGGCTTCGTTGTTTGGTGTTCCCATCGGATTTTTCGGCGGGATTCATCTGGCGGAGTTCAGCGGGAACAAAGTGGCATTTGTGGTGCGGTACGCGGCAGATTTGCTGAACGGCGTACCGTCGATTGTCATCGGGATTTTCGCTTACGCCCTGGTGGTGCTGCCGTTCAAACATTTTTCAACGCTGGCCGGCGCGTTCGGATTGGGATTGATGATGATTCCGATCACACTGCGAAGCACCGAAGAATTCTTGAATGGAGTACCACGCGCGCTGCGCGAAGGATCCATGGCGTTGGGCGCGAGCAAATGGAAGACAATTATGAGAGTGGTGGTTCCGGCGGCTTATCGCGGAATTGCCACGGCAATCCTGCTGGCGCTAGCCCGCGTGGCAGGAGAAACCGCACCGCTGTTGTTTACCGCTTTCAGCAACCGGTATTGGAGCCCGGGATTCAATCAGCCGACGGCTTCACTTCCGGTAATGATTTTTACCTATGCGATTTCGCCGTATGACGATTGGCACCGGCAGGCATGGGCGGCGGGATTGGTTCTGTTGGGATTGATTTTGATGGTGAATATTGTGGCGCGAGTGATTTTGTCCCGCGGAGTTGCGGTACCGAGGTCGTGAATATGCAAGCTTCGTCGAGGCCAGCATTGTCCGTTAACCTGACACCAACCGGCATAGCAAATACCAGCCGTGAGATCTCTGCGCCGAGTTCCATGCGCATGGATATTTCGAAGGTTAATTTTTTCTATGGCACCAAACAAACACTGTTTGATATCAACCTGGGTATTGCCACGAACCGTATAACCGCCCTTATTGGGCCTTCAGGATGCGGCAAGTCCACGCTACTGCGAACCTTCAACCGCATGCACGAGACGGTGAGCAACGCGCGTCTGGAGGGGCAGATTCTGCTGGACGGGCAAAATATCCTTTCGCAGGACGTGACCCAATTGCGCCGGCGCGTAGGGATGGTATTTCAGCGGCCAAATCCCTTTCCCAAGTCGATATTCGAAAATGTGGCCTACGGCCCGAAGGTCAACGGCACCAAGACACCGCTCGCAGAGGTTGTCGAGAAGAGCCTTCGCCGTGCCGCATTGTGGGACGAAGTGAAGGATCATCTGCACAAGTCGGCGTATGAGCTTTCCGGGGGACAGCAGCAGCGGCTGTGCATCGCGCGTGGGCTTGCCGTCGAGCCGGAGGTTCTGTTGCTCGATGAGCCATGCTCGGCGCTCGATCCGATCAGCACGGCAAAAATCGAAGAGTTGCTGGTGCAGTTGAAAGATTCCTGCACGATTGCCATCGTCACGCACAATATGCAACAGGCAGCGCGAGTGAGCGACTACACGGCGTTCCTGTTGGTTGGTCAATTGGTTGAGTTCAATCCGACGCCGCAACTGTTTACGACGCCAGGCGATCCGAGAACGGAAGCGTATATCACCGGGCGATTTGGATGAGATCGAGCCTGTACTGGCCGGGCTGACGAGTTTTATCAGCGCTTGAGCAAATTTGCGGGACGAGGACTTTATGGAACGCCATTTTGAGAGAGATTTGAACGAGTTGAAGGAGAGGCTGCTGTGGATGGGCAGCCTGGCGGAGCGCGCCGTGCACCAGTCGGTGCATGCTGTGCTCGATTCGGACGAGCAACTCGCAAAGCGCGTGCTGGAAGAAGAAGGCGCGATCAATGAGCTGCAACTGGAGATTGACGACCGCGTGGTGCAGTTGCTGGCGCTGCATCAATTGATGGCAATGGATTTGCGGTTTGTGCTGGCGGTTTCTCGCATTAACAATGATTTGGAACGCATCGGGGATCAGGCAGTAAACGTGGCGCAGGGAGCGCTGCGAATTTTGCGGCACCCGCGCGTGAAGCCGTACGTAGATTTGCCGCGCATGAGCGAAGTGGCGGAGGAAATGGTGCGGGACGCGTTGAACGCAGTGGTTCGACGCGACGTGGATCTGGCGCGTAAAGTTCTGGAAAGCGATGACAAAGTCGATCACTACCGCGATCAAATTTTTCGCGAACTGCTGACCTACATGATGGGGGATTCCAGTGTGGTGTTTCCGGCGTTCGAACTGATTCTGGTGGCCAAGAATCTCGAGCGCATCGGCGATCATGCGACAAATATCGCGGAGGACGTGATTTACATCGTGCAAGGGCAGGACGTGCGGCATCCTGCCGTGGACCGGCGTTAGGCGCTAAGTGTTCGCGAGTTGCGGAATTTTTCTGCTACGTTTCCAAAACAGCATCGACAAGGAAGTGCTCAAGGTAAAGATGGAAATCCATCCTCCGAGTGTGCGATCCGGTGTGCGCGTAAAGTCGATGCGAATCGTGGAGCGGCCTGCCGGAACGGGCAAAACCATCTGACCGGTTCCCCTTGCGTGCTGCGCTGAAACCGGAGAGCCGTTTACCATGACGCGCCAAGCAGGGTAGTTCAATAGACGGATGGCGACCTTGGCGTCGGAATTAGATCCGACGATCAAGACTCTGTGCTCCGCGTCCCACTTCTCCACTCGAAGCTGACCGATGTCGCCCATCAGCAACCCATATTTGTCAGAATAGAATTGAGCGCGGCTGGGTTTTTGCGGAAGGTCGGTGCGATCGTCGCCGATGGGATCGTACTCGTCGGTGCCTTCGAATCCGGCTCCGGTTTGAATTGCGGTTTGCAGAGTCGGCATATCGTCGGCGTCCCACCAGGTTTTCTTCACAAGGTAGCCAGCGGAAACCGTGATTGCCACTAAGGCTAAAACGAGCCAGGCCCAGCGCAGGAGCCCGCGAGCGGACCGGACTGTAAAGGCAATCGCGCAAAGCGCGAGGACGGACATCCAGCGCCACGGAAATTGAATGAAGCGAAGTTCGGGTAAAAATCGCCAAAAAATGAGCGTGCATGGAAGCATGAGTGCGCTTGCTGTCGTTGCCAGAGAAGCGCAGGAAACAAAGAGGGAAGAATCGCAGGGGGATTTTTCCTGGTGGCTTTCTAAGCGCCATGCGGCGGTTGCGGCAACAATTGCCCACAAGATAAGAAATACGGCGAGGTGCGAAGCGACGTGGTTGAAGGCGTCGTGATCGGCGTCCGAGGTGTGAGAGTAGAGAAAATTTTCTGCCGGAGTAAGTCCGGCAGCGAGGGCTCCGTTGATATTGACCCAGCGCTGCTCGTAGATGGCGGGGATCAGATAGAAAGCGGCAAGGCCAAATCCCAGCGCGATTCCTGCGGCGCCATTCATGGCTGGGCGGAGGGAACGTTGTTGAAGCGCTGCGACTAGCATCAGAAGAGCAACGCTGTACGAAGCGATGACGGCGGCAGGCGCATTGGAGAGCCAAATTGCGGAATAACAAAGCGAGAACAGAAATATTTTTTTGAAGAAGGGCTGTTCGGTGTGCTCGAAGCGCGCGGTCAAACGCATTGTCGCTAACAGAAGGATTGGGAAGAATGCGAGCGCGAGAAGTTCGGCGAAGTCGCTGCGAACGTAGATGATCAGCAATGCGTAGGGATTCGCGACGAAACAAGCGGCTCCGAAAAGCGCGGCGAAGCGCGAGTCGGTCAGGCGTCGAGTGAGCGAATAGGCGGAAAGTCCCGCAAAAGTCTGCGTGCACACGATGAAAATGACCACGACACTTTGCCACGGGAAAATTGTTCCGAGCAGCGCGCCGAAAAGCCAGGAAAGCGGCGGATAAAAAACGAAGCGAGGTTCGCCGAAGCCAAAATTGGCCCACTCGGCCCAGCGCGGGAAAAGTACGCCTTGCTTCCATTGGCCGGCAACGTCGAGCCAGGACGCCATGTGAAATGCGACGTCGTGGCCGGATGCAATGCCGAGTTTAAAGAACGGAGCGAGCACCGCCAGGGACACGAGCAGCGAGACACCGGCCGCTAAGGTCCATTCGCGCGGTCGAGCTTGTGAATTTGCAAAAGAGGAAGAGGGAGAATCGCTCATCGGTTATGCAAGAGATTGTAACTGGAAGGGAATTCGTTGAGCGACTTCGCGTCGCACGAAGAACCGAGGTGAGCGAAAGGCAGCACTTATTTTGCGAGTTCGCGAGAAATATGGATTAACTGGCCGACGTGGTGATAAGCGTGGCCGGCGCAGCGCAGAAAAATAGCGAATCGCTCCTTGCACTCTTCTTCGCGCATGGCGGAGTACGGCTTGAGCCAGTCACCGGCGGACTGCTTACCAATGGTTTCGATTACGAGGTCGATCACGCGGTCGAAAGCGGCGAGCACCTCAGTTTTTGATTTGGGTTGCGGTTCGGTGAATTCGCGATCACGGTCACGGACGTAGTCGGTGTCGGCGACGCGCGCGCCGATGTAGTAATTCAAGTTGCCGGTCATATGCAGAAGCAGATGTCCGGCGGAGTTGCCATGTTCGAACGGATTCCGCCAAAGCTGTTCGTCGTTAAGTGGATCGACCCAACGATGCGTCTGCGCGCGAATCATCTCGTAGTACGAAACGAGATCCTTGGCGATGACTTGAGAGAGTTCGCTCACGATATTCTCCGCAAACAAGCTTACCGGAAGCGAGGCTTTAGTTTGGCTTTCCGTTCTTGTAAATAACGCCTTCCTTCATGACGAAGAAGACGTGTTCGGTCTGCCGGATGTTCTGGGTCGGATCGCCGGGCACTGCGACCAGGTCGGCCAGCTTGCCAGCTTCGAGCGTGCCGATCTTGTCGGCCAGGCCCAGCAGGTCGGCGTCGTTCGAAGTGCCAGCTTTCAAGGCATCCACCGGCTTCATTCCAAGATCGACCATCTGATGGAACTCTTCCGCGTTGCGTCCGTGCGGATAAACAGCGGCGTCGGTGCCCAATCCGATCTTTATGTTTTTCGCGATGGCGTTCTTGAATGTCTGGTGAACTGCAGCGATGGCCGCGTCAGCTTTTACTTTGATTGCAGGCGGAATCGGAACGCCTTTTTGAATTTGTTCGGAGAGTCCCTGGACGGCCATGAGGGTTGGCACGTAGTAGGTGCCTTTCGCTTTCATCAAGTTGAGAGCTTCTTCGTCGAGGAAGGATCCGTGCTCGATGGAGTCAATGCCCGCGCGGATGGCGCGCTTGGCGCCTTCGGCACCGTGCGCATGGGCGGCGGTCTTCAATCGCAGCGCGTGCGCTTCGTCCACGATGGCGTCAAGTTCGGCTTGCGTAAGCTGCGGTGTGTCCACAGCGTCGGCGAGTGAAAGCACTCCGCCGGTTGCGCAAGTTTTGATAACGGTGGCGCCGTATTTGTGGGCGAGGCGCACGGCGCGGCGCGCTTCGTCAGCTCCATTAATTACACCCACTTCGGGACCGGTTTCCTTTCCGAGCGCGCCTTCGCGATAGCCGGTCTCATCGCAGTGACCGCCGGTTGCACCGATGGCATGAACCGCGACCAGCATGCGCGGGCCGGGAACGACCCCCCGATTGATCGCGTTGCGGAGTCCGGCGTCAAGATATTCGGTGGAGCCAACATCGCGGACCGTCGTGAAGCCGGCCAGCAAGGTGATACGCGCATTCACGCTGGCATCGAGTGCCATTTCCGGGATCGGTTTGCGGAGGCCATCGAGCGCGGCTCTGGCATAGTCCTCGCTATACATCATGGTGAGATGGGTGTGGGCGTCGATGAATCCCGGCAGAAGTGTTGCATCGCCGAGATCAATCACTTCGGCGTCGGAGGGAGCGCTTGCGGCGGATCCAACGCTTACGATTTTGCCATCGGTGACGACCACAAGTCCCGGCGTGAGCAGCGAGTTGCTCTTGCCGTCGAACATGCGCGCAGCTTTGAGGACGTACGATTTCGGCGCGGCTTTTTGCTGAGCCATGGCAGCCATGGCCGCGAAGCCGCACGACAACAGCGCCGCGGCGATCGTTAGAAAGGACTTGCGAATCATTGCAGTGGCCTCCAAGTGACGCGAAAATACGAACGCTCAAAATAGCGTGTCAGCCGAAAATGTCAAGGTAATCGGGGTGTTTTGCACAGGGCCCGATTTTCGGCGTGGTTCGCTGCATGAGTTTGCAAGCCACTACGCGCACGTTATCGGGGAAAAAGCATGTCCCGGAGAGACCCCTATAAGGTTCCAGAACAGACGGAACGCAATTTTTAGGAATCCGTTAAGGTACGCTAGCGTACCTCTGTCAGGAATGCAAAGAATGGCTCCCTAAACGATTAGAATTTTGCTAGAATTCCCCCGAGCTGCAATAGGGAGTTTGCCTCAGCTAGGGAAAGCCCACCCATCCCTTTCAAACGCTCCCCGTAACCGCCGCACAGCTCGCCAACTACATACGCAGTACCCACGGAGCTTTTCCATGAGTACCAAGGTCCACCATTCTCGATCCTTCTTCGGAGGGTTGTTTCCTGCAATTCCACGCGACTATCTGGCCAGACGGCGGCGGTTCCGCAAGATAACCAATATCCTCTTGATCGCGGTTCTCAGTATTTTGCTGGGCGGAATTATCGTTTACACTTCGAATCCAGGCAGTTTCGCGTTCCTCAGCAAGTAAGCACTTCCATTTCGTAATTTGTTTTTGAGCACCTTCCTGGCCCCCTTCGCCGCAGGTGACGCAGCTTGCTGTAAAATTGGCGCGGTGATTCTGGGACCTCCCTTCATTGATGGATAACAGCGACGGTTTGACGAAAATTCGATTTCGGAGCCGGATTTCCGCGCCCGCTCAAGAAGTCTACAGTTGGTACGCGGAGCCAGAAGCGCTCCAGCGATTGCAGCCGCCTTGGGAAAAAGCCAAGGTGATCGGGCAAACCGGAGGAATTGAAGATTTTGGTTCGCAAGTAACCATTCAAATCTCCATCGGTCCGATCAAACTGAATTGGGTTGCAGAGCATGTAGCCTGCGAGCCGGGGCAAATGTTTCGCGACATGATGATTCGAGGTCCGTTTCGTCAATGGGAACACTCGCATCTATTCTTGCAAGACCCTGACGATCCGGAATCGAGCTGGATTGAAGACCGTATCCGGTACGAATTGCCGCTGGGATGGTTAGGAAAACTAGTCGCCGGTGGCTGGACGCACCGGCGGTTGAAGCGGTTATTCACCTGGCGGCACCAAACGACGATTGCGGAATTTGCATCGCGCGCCCGGAAACGCGACTAGATCTCCAACCTTCGTAACTGCCGGGATTCCGCTGTATCCTGCCAAGCAACCAACCTTCGCTTGCGCCAAGCCGCCGAAATGCCGCACGATATTCACTTCGCCCACACCGTAGGGGGAGTAATGCAGGCGCACGTTGCAGGCGTTATCGGGGGAAACGCAGGGAATGTCCACCAGTCCGGATGTGTTGATTATTGGCGCGGGCCTAGCTGGCCTCGCTTGCGGCCGCCATTTGGCAGACGCGGGAGTTTCGTTCCAAGTTATTGAGGCGTCAGATGGAATCGGGGGACGGGTTCGAACGGATGAGTTTGAGGGTTTTCTGCTCGATCGCGGATTCCAGGTCTTGCTCACGGCATATCCGGAAGCCCAGCGAACGCTTGACTACCATGCATTGGAATTGAAGAAATTTGCGCCGGGCGCGTTTTCCTGGTTTGCGGGCCGCATGAATAAGTTGGTGGATCCCTGGCGTACGCCGGGAGGGTGGAGCGAAGCGCTCCGTTCGGATTTCGGCGGGTTCCTGGACAAGTTGCGCATCCTGAGATTGCGCTCGCGACTTCGTGGAAACTCCATCGAACAGATTTTTCAGCGGCCGGAACGGTCAACCAAAGATGCTCTGTCGAGCGGAGGATTTTCCGAGGAATTCATTCACCGCTTTTTTCGACCTTTCTTCGGCGGCATCTTGTTGGACGGCGAACTCAAGTCCTCAAGTCGCATGTTTGAATTTGTTTTCAAGATGTTATCTGAAGGCGATACGGTCGTGCCCGCCCGTGGCATGGGGGCGATTGCCGCGCAATTGGCATCGCACTTGCCAGAAAATGCGGTCCGCCTGAATACTCACGCCGAGTCGTTGCATGAAAACGAAGTGACGTTGACCGGAGGCGAAACGCTACGCGCTCGAGCGATTGTCGTCGCCGCCGATGGACCGGCCGCTGCGCATCTTGTGGGAGAAGCAGAGCCAGCTTCGCGCAGCGTCAGTTGTTTTTATTTTTCCACGGACGAACCGCCGATCCCGCACCCGATGTTGGTTTTGAACGGAGATGGAGCGGGGCCGGTGAACAATTTTGTCGTGATGAGTCAGGTTGCGCCCAGCTATGCTCCGCCGGGAAAGTCACTGGTATCGGTAACCGTGCTGGGAACGCAAAAACTCACAGACCAGCAATTGGGCGGATTTATCATCGCTCAAATGAAGAACTGGTTCGGTCCCATCGCATCTTCGTGGCGCTACCTCAAGAGCTACCGCATTCCGCACGCGCAGCCGCAGCAGTATCCAGGGGCGCTCGAGCCACCGCAACGACCGGTGCGCATTCGTCCGGGAATCTATTTGTGCGGCGATCATCGCGATAACGCGTCCATCCATGGCGCGATGATGAGCGGACGGCGCGCAGCGGAAGCGGTCCTTGCCGATCTGGCCCGCTAGAATGTTTTGCCGCTTGCCCACCGGTATTCCCGTTTTGCGCCAGCGGTATTTCAACTATTCTGAGTATTCAGGATTCTTTTGAGCGGTCGCGCCACGCCAGAAAGCGGCGAATCGCCAGCGTAATCCCAGTGTAAACCAGAAATGCTCCGCCGAGCGACGCGAGAGCCGCAATGGTCTGACCGAAGAGGCCGAATGCTTCGCCGGTGTGCGTAAAGCGCATCATGATACGCCAGCGGCGGCCACGCGGATTGCTAGAAAATGGCTCCCACTTCAACTCATCGCCGGATTCGCGATTCAGAGTGAGCTGGGAACGTTTATCTGGCTGGCCGCCATTGCCGGAATCGATTGTAAATTGTGCGCTTTGCTCGTTCGCAGATGGAATCTTCAAGTTGATGCTGCGCCAGTCCGGTTTTTTGTTCTCCGCGCGAGCCGACAGTGCATTCAATCCGCTGAGATCGAGCGGCTTTTGCTTTCCTTGCCGTGGCTCATTGGGGCGCGCCTGGGCATTCGGCGGCGGCACTGGAGTTCCGCCAGCTTTGTAGACGAGATCGTTCGCCCAGCGGTAGGACATGACGACGGAGCATGAAACGAGAATGATCAACGGAATGCTGCTCCAGAACCCGATGGCGTTGTGCTGATTGAATTTACGTGGCCGGCCTTTCAATTCGCCGCGCAACGTCAAGCTGGTGGTCAGCGAGCTCTTCGTCCAAGTGCGCGGCCACCAGAGATAGAGGCCGCTGCACGCCAGGAATAGAAACAGCAGATTTGCCGCGGCGGTGATATTGCGAAAGGCCGGCCGCGCATTAATGTTGGCGCCTAGCCAGCGATGCCAGCCTTCGACGTTTGCGAAAAAAGCGCGAAGCCGCCTGGAACCCTCGCCCAGCCGACCGCCGTTGTAAGGATTGATGAAGATCGTGCGGTCGCGACCAAAACCTATTTCAACGCTTGAATCGCGTTCCGGGTGCCACGCAATGTTTGTTGGCGAGGCTGACTCGTTTGCCAACGCGAGAGGAAGCATAGCCTCCAAGGGCAGACGCCGGGCGCCGGACGGAACGGCAACATGGCGAACGTCGCGTTCGGACCAGTCGGTGATCTGGCGTTCGAACGCGAGCAGAACTCCTGTCACGCACATGATGAAGATGACGATTCCGGCGAGGCTGCCGGCGGTCAGGTGCATCCAGAAGAAAACTTTTCGGATCGACATGGTGGCGCGGTCGAAGAAGACTAAGCGTCCGCCCAGCGGCGCATCAGGTTGTGGTAGATGCCGGTGAGTTGAACAGTGGTGGGATCTTGCGGATGGTCGCGATTGAGCTTCTGGATGGCGACATCGAGATCGAAAAGCAGGGCACGCTCGGCATCTTCGCGAATCATACTTTGGATCCAGAAGAATGACGCAATGCGCGCACCACGAGTGACCGGGCGAACGTGGTGGAGACTTGTGGAAGGGTAGAGCACAAGGTGGCCAGCGGGCAGCTTTACGCTATGCACGCCGTAGGTATCTTCCACAACGAGTTCGCCGCCGTCATATTCGTCCGGTTGCGCGAAAAAGAGAGTCGCCGAAAGGTCGGTTCGAATGCGGTGGCCGGTTCCCGGAATTTGACGGATCGCATTATCCACATGCGTGCCGAACGACTGACCGCCGGTGTATCTATTAAAGAGCGGCGGAAAGACGCGTTGTGGAAGCGCAGAGGAAATGAAGAGCGGGCTTTGCCCGAGCGCGTTCAGAATCATTTCGCCGAGCTGTTGTGCGGCAGAACTTCCTTCCGGCAATTGCTGATTGTTTTTCGCTTGCGCGGATTGATGGCCCGCCGTCACTTTACCGTCCACCCATTCAGCGGCGTCCAGCACCTTGCGGGCATGCGAAACCTGCTCGGCTGACAACACATCGGGAATTGCGAGTAGCATTTTCTACAGTCCGTCCATTTCCAAATTTCAAAATGCAGTAATCAGAATTTGAAGTTCAAGCCGACCAGGGCGGTGAAACCCGCTCCCGGAACAATGTGCGCAGGATGAACCTGGTCAATATAGTAGCGATTGGCAAGGTTATAGAAGTTCACTTGCAGGTCCAGACGTTCGCCAAGTGGATGGCTGGCCATGGCGTTGAATACCCAATAGCTGGGGACTTTTTTCACCAAGCCGGTCGTGGGGTCGAGCGGCGCGGTAGTGCTTGCCGTGCGCCAATCAACGAACTGCGAACCACCGCCAGCCGTAAATTTCCATGGCAAAGCGTACGTCGTCCACAGATTGAAGGTGTTGTTCGGTACGTTGGCGAGCTGCGCGCCGACCGCCGTCGGAAAGAATTGCGAGCTGATCAGCTTGCCGTCCAAATACGCGTAGCTGGACAGAACCTGCCACTTGTCGGAAATGCGGCCGGTAACCGAAAGCTGAACTCCGTTGACACGCTGCTCGCCGGACAAAACGTTCAGCAGCGGATTGTCTGGGTCAGGCTCGCGCGCATTCAATTTTGTCGTTCGGAACACCGCGGCTTCCACAGACAGACGGCGCGACGGGAAATCCCACTTGGTTCCCGCTTCGAATGTGCGGTTCTTCTCCGGAGGAAGATTGGCGTTGGCAGCACTGAGCGAAAGCGTCTCTGCAGAAGGGTTAAACGACGTGCCGTATTCGAAATAAATGCTTCCGAACGCCTTCGGCTTGTAAACGACCGCCGCGCGGTAGCTTGGCTGCTGGTCGACGCGCGTGAAGGACTGAATCGGCGCGATTGACTGGTTGTAGCTGGTGTCAAAACGATCCCAGCGAATACCACCGACGAGATTCCACTGACGATTCAGCTTGACGGTATCCACCGCGTATGCGCCGAAGCTGATTGCGAGCGTATCAACGTTGGAAGAGGGTAGGGAAGTTCCCGCGAATGCCTGGCTCTCGTCCGGATTGAGGAGGCTTGTTCCTGGTACGCCGCTCCATGCGAACCGTGTGGGCGAAGAAGTTTCGCGGCCGCCTTCAACACCGGTTACGAGAGTGTGTTCCACGGGGCCCGTCTTGAAACGCAAGGTGAGGTCGAGCTGGTCGTCCAGCAATGTTTCCAGGCTTTCTACCGCGATCTGGTTGCGCGTGACGTCGATGTCTTCGAGCGGGGTTGCGGGTGTGACTGTTCCGGCGATCTTGGCTTCGGTAATTTGCGCGGCGCGGCCATAGTGGCCGTAGCGCACCTGATTGCGCAGTGAAACCGAACTATTGAAATCGTGATCAAGCCTGGCAGACGCGACGTCTACGTCAGTTCGCAGATAGTTTCCGTGTTCAAAACCATAGTAGTTGCTGCGATCGACTGGCGCCGGGCCATTGAACAGCCACGGAATGCCATAGTCAGGATTGTCGTCCGACTGCAAGTGAAGATAGCTGAGTGTCAGGCGGGTCGTGGTGCCGAGACCGAATGCAAGCGACGGTGCGACACCGAATCTACGGGTGTGGGCGATATCGCGGTCGGCGACTCCGGCGTCATGGCCCATGAGATTGAGCCGGAAAGCCGCCGTTTGGCCAAGCTGCTCATCAATATCCGCGGTGATGCGCTTCGTTGCGTCGCTACCGAACTGCAGGGTGCCACTGATGAAATGTCCGATTTGAGGCGACTTGCTCTCCTGATTCACGATGCCACCGGTGGACCCCCGGCCAAACGACGCCGAAGTGGGTCCTTGCAGCACATCAACACTCTGGTAGTCGAAAGGATCGCGGTAGTAGCTGCCGAAGTCGCGCATTCCATCCAGGAAAATGTCGTTGCGCGCGGTAAAGCCGCGAATCGTGAGGTTATCGCCTTGCGCGCCGCCTTCGCCTGCCGCCAGGCTGATGCCTGAAACGTTTCGCAGCGCGTCGCGCAGAGTGGTTACGCCCTGCTCCTGCAGGGTCTTCTCGCTCAACACGGTGATGGTCTGCGGTGTGTCTCGAAGCAGTTCGGTGTACTTCGCGGACGCGACAACTTGCGGCATGTCCGCGGAAACTTCCACAGAAGTTGCAACACTCGCCAGTTGAATCGTCACAGAATCCGCGGAGCTGAAGCGATAGCCAGCACCGGTGTCCGCAAGAAGTATTTTCAGAGCTTGCTCCGGCGCGTAAATGCCAGTTACGCCCTTGGACGGAAGCTTTTTCAGGCCTTCGTCTGCGAATGTCACGGAGATGCCTGTAACTCTAGCGAAGGCATCCAGCGTTTCCTCGAGCGAGCCCGCATCAATCGAAAAGCGGCGCACAACCAAGGCCTGCTGGCCGTTGGAATTTTTCTTGGAAGGAAATCTCTCGCCAATTGGGTGGCCAACCGCCACCTTGGTCGCGCCTAATGCGGAATAGGCGACGAGCGTGCCCATCGCCATCCAGCGATACGTCACGGGCCAACGATCGGAAATCTCATTCTCTACTTGTCGAGCCTTGCGTGCCACTTCGTCCTCCGGAATAATTTCCCTGCGGCCACTTTGAGAGTCCGACTTCGCAAACCACGCTTGACGCGGACGATCCTGCCAATTCTAGTTGCAATACATTTGCAACTGATGTGGACAGGTTCTCCTATCTGCAAACTACTGTCAACTGAACCAACTTAAACGGCTCGATTTCGCGATTGAACTGCGAATATGAGACTTAAATGGTCGTATATCTGTCTCTGCCAGTCAACCTTTTTTGCAAATCAATTGCATTGCGGAAAGATTGTTCTGAAAGCGGTTCGCTGGAACGCAAACTAGAACCCGAAAGTACGTATTCGAAGGGAACTGATATCTGGATCGTCGAGGGCGAAATATTCCTCGGCGTCCATGCAAGGAAAGATCCTCAAGAAATTCTGGAGCTATTTGAAGAATTGTCAGAATGATGTTCTCATCGTCGGTGGGAGTCGCTGGTTCGGAAAAGTGCGCGGAGCGGCTTCGAAGAACGTCACAAGAAATCTACGGTTCCCATACATATAATTCCGCGCGAAATGAAAAGCTGCTGCCAGTGAAGGAATCGCGGTTCGAGCCGGGAAAAAAGAGAGATTCTAGAGCAAGAACTTGCTAGTAGCAGACTGTGCTTTTTTACGCTGGCAGTTATCCACAAATTTCCTGAATCAGACCATTCGTACTATTGACGATGGAACTCTCCGTGAGGAGACTCGATGCATGGCTCGTTATTCCGCCTTTTTGGGTCATGCGGTTGAAGTGCAGTACCGCGCCGGAGATATTTGCCTTCCCGCGTCGGGCACGTTTGTCGGCGATTCCGGCCGCTCCATCTTTCTCGAGCAACATTACGAACAGCGCGGCCAGCCGAAAAATTTCCGTTGGGAGATTCCTTACCAGTGCATCGTGCGACTGGAAGAATCTGACGCCGCGACGTCGGCTGGGATTCCGGTTGAGGTAGGCACGCTCACGGCTGAGCAATCCGTTCCAAGCCAATTGCGCGCAACTGCGGCGCACGCCGGCGGGCCCGCAGGATTGCTCCGGTTCGTTCATCGCACCAAGACCGCCTAGTTTTGTCCTGATCCCTACCAACCCTTCCAAGAAATCGGAAATTGTCGACGAACTGCACATCGTTCAGCACAAGCCGGACTGCGCTTAAATGGGTCGCTGCGCTAGACTTGTGCCTTGTGGCGTGAGTCTGGTGCAAAGTTCAAGTTCTCCGGAGGAAATTGTGGCGCAACCAACCGTCAGTCTGATCGGCCTCGGTCTCATGGGAAAGCCTATGGGGCATAACGTGTTGAAAGCGGGATTTCCGCTAGTGGTCTGGAACCGCACGCCTTCGCGCGCAGATTCGCTGGTGGCCGCCGGAGCGCGGCTGGCCGCTTCGCCGAAAGAGGCCGCTGCCGCTGCCGACGTTTTGATCACAATTGTCAGCGATCCTCCAGCGCTGGAGCAGATTTTGTGGGGCGGCGAGGAAAAAATAGGAGGCGCATTCGCGTCGCTGAAAAGAGGCGCGATTTACCTGGATTCGAGTACGGTCTCACCGGCGCTGGCTCGGAAAATTTCTGAGGCTGCAAAGGCTACAGGAGTTCGATTCCTTGACGCTCCCGTCACGGGAGGTACCTGGGGCGCGGAAAAGGGCGAATTGCTCTTTATGGTTGGCGGAAATGAAGCAGACCTTGAAGCCGCACGTCCGGTGATTTCTGCGATGGGCAAGAAGATTTTTCATCTTGGACCGAACGGCGCAGGGCAGACCATCAAACTCGCCATGAACCTGTTGCTGGCATTGCAGGTGGACGCATTTGCGGAATCCCTGGCACTGGTCACCGGTGCCGGACTCGACGGGAAAAAACTGATCGACGTGATGCAATCGAGCATGGCGCGTTCAGGGGTGCTCGATGTGAAGGGCCCGGCCATGCTGAAAGCCGACTACACTCCAAGCTTTCCGTTGCGCCTGATGCACAAGGATTTGAGCCTCGCGCTTGACCTGGGCAATCAGCTCGGAGTGCCGCTTCCTGCGGCTGCCGCAGCGCGCGAAACCTACAACGCTGTCAAAGGTTCGTCGAAAGAGGATCTCGACTACGCGGCGGTCTTCAAATACTGGAATCGCTGAGCGAGCTCGACGGCCCGAGAAACGGGCAGCATGATCAAGGCAAGTGAATCTCTTGCTGTCCCTGGTGCAGAGGAATTCGTTTTCCTTTCCAAACAATGTCTCCCTCGATGTTCCCAGGCATTTCAACTTTCGCGTCCAAGCCGGCTCCAGTTTTTTCGTAATCTACTTTGATCAATCCCTGCGGAACTGGCATTCCAGCGTGGACAGTTTGTAGAATCCCCATCTGCGGTTCGATTTCGACGCGCTTGAACCCATCCGACGCCGGTCGGATTCCGGCAACGATGGTCAGAAAATCGTAGTTCGGGTGAGAACTCCAGGCGTGTGAATCGGAACGTGTTGGTTCCGGCGACTCCGCCCAGGTTGTGAGGCCGAGCGAAATCATCTCGTGCCACGGACCAAGCTGCTTTAGATACTCCTCACCCATTCCGGCGTGCTGCAGCGCACGCGCCAGGTAAAAGCGGAAATAATATGTCGCCGCCGTCATTTTAGGAATTGCCGGCGTCGCTGCGTAACGGTCCGCAAGAATCGTCTTCAGTACCTTTTTCTGGTGCGCTTCGGGAATGGCATCCAGCCAGACGGCGAGAATGTTGGCGTGTTGACTGAAATGCGCCTGAGCCGGTGTGTCGGCGATCAATCCGTATTTTTCATTCCAGCAAAGCTTCCACACGGCGGTGCTAGCGTGCTCCGCTCTATCGCGATAGCTCGCCGCCAGGGATTTATCTCCGAATCGTTCTTCGAGATCTGCGGCGTAACGAAGCGCTTCCACAAATTGCAGCGTCATTGCCGCCGAACCGCCATCTTCGTCCTGTGGCGGCATTCCCGACGCAAAATCTTCACCCCAATCCACAAATGGCCACCAGGGCAGCCGACCAAGCAAACCGTCGTTTCTTTGCCGCAGCAAAAACCATTCGAGGACTGTTCGTGTGCCGGGAATTTGCGCTTTCACGAATGCCTGGTCTTGCCGATACATCCAGAAATCGTGAACCATCCCGACCCACAACAGCGAAAATGTCGGAATCATTTGCACCAGCGAGGAAGGGTAGCGGCTTTGCGTCGGTCCTTCGGCAACGCGGGAATTGTTGAACGCTTCGATCGCCTGGCGTGCGAGCCTGTCGTCACCAGCCACGGTATAGGATATTAGGGCCTGAATTCGTGTGTCTCCGATGTATTGCAAGCGCTCCCAGTATGGCGTGTCCATGTAGGTGTCATGAGCATCGAGCCGCGCCGTGCGCCAGCCGATTTTCCAGATTGCATCGAGCGAGGCGTCGTTGGAGCGGAAGTATCCCTTCTCATTGAATGGGTACGCGCTGAAAACCGTGCGAACTCCATCGATCTGCAATGGCTGCTCCCCGGTTTCCACATCGATCTGCAGAAATCTCCAGGCCCTCCAGCTCAGTGGCGAAAATTCCTCGCGCGTCGGACCACCGTTCGGCAAGAATTCGTCCTGCAATCCTTCGATGTGTTTGCCATCAAGCTGATTTCGGTTTCCTTTTTCGCCTTTTGCATCGACCAGTGCTTCCGCGTAAGTCACTCGAATCGTTGCGCCGCTGCCTTCCCGAACCGAAAATACAGGAAATCCGGTGGTAAGTTGTCCATGGTCGATCAAGACGCTGGCCTTTGAATGCGGTTCAACTCGAAAGCTTGCGTTTGGAAATAGCGCGACGGAAGAAACGCCCGTTGCACGTACTACGTTTCCCGATCGTTCTTCGGTCATTTCCATCGGCGGCAAAGGATCAGTGATCAACTGCCAATTGTTTGGCGCATCGGTTTCGCCTTTTCGCGATCCGCGCCCAAGGGTCACTGCATTCAACCAATGTGATGAATCACCTGATGCGGCGACGTCCTGCCAGGCCCAATCTGTTTTGCTGCCATCGAAACGCTCACCCGGTTCGGCGGCGTAGTAGCCGTGGACTTGCGGCCTTAGCAGCTGAACTGCATGTTCAACTTGCACTTCCCACGACGCGTCGGTATCGCATGATCGTTCCGCTTCTCCATGCCCGTGAACAAGGAATCCGGCCCGCTCGCTGATTTGAGCGATGGCCGCGCGCGTCCCGAACTGCCACACAATCGCGGACAATGTATTTTTTCCGGGGTGCAAGAGCGGAGCGATGTCATAAGTTTCATAGCGCCAGTGGTGCAGGTCGCCGCGGCTCGGTCCTCGGCCGGTTTCGCGGCCGTTCACGTAAAAAATAAATTGATTGTCAGCACTTACATCCAGCAGGAATTGTCCGCTGCTCGCGTCGGTTTCAATCACTTTCCGAAAGTGGAGCACGACGAAGTCCCGCTGAGGGGCATCAGGAGCGGTAATCCATTGCGCGGCCCAGTTCTTGGCAGGTGTGCCCGCACTCTGCGCGATGCTTGGCGCGAGCATACATATGGCGCCAGCGAATAGGCATTTCGCAAGCCGTGCAAACAAATGGAACTGCGGCCGATGACGCATCGCGGTTACCTCACAGCCGTACATCCTACAGCACGGTCCACCGGGTTTGTTCGCTGGTTCGCCTGTGAATCCAAAAACAAAAAGGGCCGCTACTGTCAGCGGCCCGTCGCGAAGCAAAATTCTTCAAGCCAGTGTGACTATGGTTTGGCGTCCGGCGAGAAAAAGCCGATCGGAAGGTCGCGCGCCGTTCGCAATCCTGCAGGAGCATCGAGAATCACCGGAATGGAATTGACCGCGACGGAAGCGGTTGCGATGTCGCCATGTGAACCGCCAGGAATCGTCAAGCTAATGTTGGGATGTCCGGTAAGGGTGATGGTGTCGGCCGGATCCTTTGCACCGACGTACATCTGCAACTCCATGTAGATAAGTTCCCTGCCGCCGGAAAGTCCCCGCGCAATCTGGTGAACGCCTGCCGCTTGACCCACTTCGACGGTTAGAAATTCTGTTTGCACCCGCTCCGTCGCGACTTTCGGTTCGATGGTTTCGGCAATTTCGTCCACTGCAAGTCCCAGACTGTCGGCCACCATCGCCACGGATTCGGGCAAGCCAACGTGTTTGATCACCCCTTCGGCCACCTTCGCGCGAAACTCTTCGACCGACATGCCTGCCCCGATTTTTTTCTGCAGCGGCAGGCGACGCTTCGAAGCGTCCACGATGCGGAGAGCTTTTGCGTGTTCAATTCGTTGCGAAACTGCGGCCAAGGTGATGAGCAGTTTGTCCATCACAAATCCGGGATTTACACCCGTACCCACGAGCGCAACTCCCCAGTCTTTCGCTTCCTTATCGATTTTCGTCGCAAGCTCGGGATTTGTGCGGTAGGGATAAGAAAGCTCTTCGCAGGTGGAAACCACGCAGGAGCCTGCCTTAAGACATTCAATCAATTGATCGGCCACTTTCTCAAGGGAAGAAGAAGTGGTGTGCATCACGATGTCCGCGGCCTGCGACAATACTTCTTCGGCATTGTCAGAAATTTTCACGCCCCACGGCGCGTCGCTTGCGCCAACGACTTCGCCCAGGTCGCGCCCGACTTTCGCCGGATCTTTGTCGATGGCGCCGCAGATTTCGATCGATTTTTTCTCGCGCAGCAACTTGGCAATGGACGCGCCGATTGGTCCAATCCCGTACTGAATCGCTTTGATTTTCTTTTTCACCGATTCTCCGTCCTCGCAGAAACGCGAAGGCAACTCCTTGCTGCTTGCCGCTCAGTGCCAAAATTTTTCGTGCAACGAAACCTCTAAGATAAAGGATTCGGCTTGCTCAGGCAAACGATTCGAAGTATGCGTGCGGGTTTTCTTTTACCATAAATCGGGAAATGAAAAACAAATGCATTACAAACGCTGGCGCACTGCCGTCCCGCAGATTCATAATGTCGAGGACTCCGTAACGCCCCGTCCGGCCTACATTTGTTGAGGCTCGGTCAAGCACTCAGGAGGTGCGCAATGCCTGCAAGAAAGCTCGCCGATGATGAAATCACAAAGCTGCTCAGCCGCATGCCGGGCTGGCGCGCGGTAGGCGGCAAACTGCATAAGCAATATGAGTGCAAGGATTTCAACGCGGCATTCGGCAATATGACCCGCGTGGCATTGATCGCTGAAGCCATGAACCACCATCCCGAATGGTCCAATGTCTGGAACAAGGTGGCGTTTGATCTGGTGACGCACAGCGTGAAAGGCATCAGCGATCTGGATTTCGTGCTTGCGGAAAAGATCGAGGAGATATTTGAAGCACAGAGCGCGAGTCGCGCGACTTCCGGAACATGATTTTTCCTCAAACTGCTAGCTGCAAAACTCACGCCCGCGCGATCGGCGGCCAATGATCGGTGCCCACCAGCCCCAATCAAAAAGCAGAGCCTGGATGCTTTCGGCGGCTCGCTGGCTGGCAGCGTTGCTGGTATTGGGAATTCTTTTCCATTTTCTCCCTTCGGCTCCCCTGAAAGCCGCAATCGCAAGTGTTCCGCCCGCTCGCTTTGCGATCGTGCTGGTCGTTTATTTATGTGCACACGCCGTGGGAATCGCCAAGTGGCGCATGGTCGTAAATGCCGCTGGTTCTCAGTTGGACGTTGCAACCAGCGCACAATGCTACCTCGGCGGGTTATTCGGAACGCTTTTTCTTCCATCCATCATTGGAGGCGACGTGGTCCGCATCGCGGTCGGACTGCGAAAGAGTCCACGCCCGGCGGCAGTATTGGCTGGAAACGTAGTGGATCGCTTTTTGGATGTCATCGCTCAGGCCACACTTGTTGGAATCGGTCTCATCCTGCTGCCCGGATCGCTCCCGCCACAATTGCGAGCCGTCGCTCTTAAGTTTTTTCTTATCTTGGCGATCATCATCGCTATAGCGGTAGTTATAGCCCTGGGGTTGCGAGAAATGCTTTTTGCCGGGCGCTCTCGCCGGTTCCTGCGGAAGCTCGCACGACTCCGACATGCATTGCGCTCCGTACGACAACGTCCTCACGTTCTTGTAACTGGCTGGTTGCTCGGCGTGACCATTCAAAGCACGTTCATCGTACTGAATGCGTTGTTGGCGATGTCTTGCGGATTGATCCAACCTTTCCGAGTATGGCTTTTCGCTTGGCCGCTGGCGAAGCTGGCGGCGGTGCTCCCTCTCACGCAGGGTGGAATTGGCGTTCGCGAAGCGGTGTTAGTCGCGCTACTGCTGCCTTTTGGGGCATCCAGTTCTCTGGTTTTAGCGGCAGGCCTCGCATGGGAAGGGATCATCATTGCTGGCGGCCTGACTTCCGGACTGGTAGCAGTGATTCTCCGCAAAACTGACGGTACGACCCGATAAGGTTTTCGCCTTTCCACAGGGATCCTATCTGCAGAAACGGTATGGCCCGAAAAATCTAGGTCGACTTGTGCGTCAGGTTTTTGCATGCAAGGAAAAAGTCGGAGCGGCAGGTTAATCCTGTTTCGTCAGAAGTTGCGCCGGACGCTACACTAAGGCGTGCCTCCGCTCCTCGAACTTGAAAACGTCACGGTTGTCCGTGGCGATCGACCTGCGCTAAGCGAACTCAATCTGCGAATCGAATCCGGCGAACACGTCTGTATTCTCGGCCCTAATGGTTGCGGCAAGTCCACGTTAATTAAAACGATCACTCGCGAATGCTATCCGCTGGCGCGCGACAGTTCCTCAATGCGCATTCTGGGCCGCGAACGCTGGGACATTTTTGAATTGCGCGCTCACCTCGGCATTGTCTCGCCCGATCTTCTTGCTACCTGCACAACTGACTCCACCGGTCGCGACGTCGTGCTGTCCGGATTCTTCAGTAGCACGCGAATTTTCCCGCACCACCGTCCCGGAGCGGAACATCTCGCACGCACCGAAGCGGCGCTCGCTCGGCTGGGGATTTCACATCTGGCTGACCGCCCGTTGCTGCAAATGTCCTCTGGCGAAGCGAAGCGCACACTGATTGCTCGCGCACTGGTGCACGATCCCGAAACGCTGCTCTTCGACGAGCCATGCAATGCGCTGGACATCGCCGCACAATTTTATCTGCGCGAAACAATGCGCGACCTGGCTCGCTCCGGGCTCGCCATTCTGCTGGTCACACATCATGTGAGCGAAATCATTCCCGAAATCGACCGGGTCATCCTCCTGCGCGCCGGACGCATTCTCGCCGACGGGCCGAAAGACAAAGTGCTTACTGAAGAAAATCTACGCGCACTTTTCGGCGTGCACGTTCGCCTGCAAAAGTCAGACGGCTACGTCCACCTGTATTGATCTTTAATCGATCCTAGGACTTATTTTTGAACGGGGTTTTTCTGTTGAGCAGTCTTGGCTTCGGGATTTTTCGGAGACCAGTCTTCCGGCGGAAACGCCACGCGCCAGAACTGTGGACGCCGCGCTGAAAACTCCAATCCTACCTCCGCTTTGTTGCCTCGCACCGGACCCAGGAACGCCACGTGGCACTCCTGCTCTTCCTTGGTCGTATTGTTCACCAGCGTCAGCAAACTCCCGCTGGTAACCCTTGCCTGCAGCAGAATCAGCGCACCGTGCGCGTTGATGGCCAGGGTCTCTGCTTCTTCAGAAAAAGCAGTCCCCAGCGAATCGTTTCCGGAAATTCGAACGGAAACCTGCATCAATACGCGATGGCTACGCCTTCTCGGCGGTTGATTCGGATTGCTACTCGTCGGTTGGGACATTCTCGGTGCTCGCTCTTATGACTATACCGCACACGCCGGACTGCCTACGCCCGATGCGGGTTAAAAGTAAACACAGCGGATGTATCTTTGATGATTCAAACCGCGCAGAGGTTTATTCCTACGCTGAAATCTAGCTTCGCTGATCCATCGGAACGTAATCGCGAGTGTCATGTCCCAGGTAAATTTGCCGAGGACGCGCAATCTTTTGCTCGGGATCGGTCAGCATTTCCTGCCACTGCGCAAGCCAGCCAGAAGTCCGCGGAATCGCGAACAACACCGGAAACATCGTCATCGGAAATCCCATCGATTGGTAAATGAGTCCGGTGTAGAAGTCCACGTTCGGGTAAAGCTTGCGCTTGACGAAGTATTCGTCCTCGAGCGCGATGCGTTCGCACTCCAGTGCGATTTCCAGCAACGGATTCTTGCCCATCAAATCGAATACTTCGTAGGCCACGCGCTTAATAATTCGCGCCCGGGGATCGTAGTTCTTGTAGATACGGTGGCCGAAGCCCATCAGCTTCGTTTCGCCCGCTTTCACGCGCTTGATAAAGTCCGGTACCTTTTGCACCGAACCGATTTCCAGCAGCATGCGCAGTACTTCTTCGTTGGCACCGCCGTGCAAAGGCCCGTACAAGGCCGCGATTGCCGCCGCCGTCGCCGAATACGGATCCACATGGGAACTGCCGACTCCGCGAATCACGTTTGCCGAACAGTTCTGCTCGTGGTCCGCATGCAGAATGAACAAAATATCCAGAGCGCGCTCCAGCGTCGGATTCGGCCGATAGCGCGTCTCGGTCGTGCGGAACAGCATGTTCAAGAAATTTCCGGGGTAACTCAGCTCGTTGTCCGGGTAAACAAACGGCATGCCCAGCGTGTGCCGGTAAGCGAACGCCGCGATGGTCGGCATCTTCCCGATCAGGCGGTACGTCTGCTTGCGGCGCGATTCCTCGTTCAGGATGTCTTTTGCGTCGTGATAAAAGGTCGAGAGCGCCGCAATCGTCGAAATCATCATTCCCATCGGGTGGGCGTCATAATGAAAGCCGTCGAGGAATTTCTTGATGCTTTCGTGGATGAACGTGTGATGGCTGATGTGCCAGGACCAGTCTTTCAACTGCGTTTCGTTGGGCAACTCGCCGTTCAAAATCAGGTAGGCCGTTTCAAGATACGTGCTTTTTTCAGCGAGTTCTTCGATCGGATGCCCGCGATACCGCAAAATTCCTTTGTCGCCGTCGATGTAGGTAATCCGGCTGACGCAGCTTGCTGTGTTATTGAACGCCGGGTCGTAACTCATCATCCCGAAGTCGTCCGCGCCATTCTTGATCTGGCGCAGGTCCATGGCCTTAATCGTCCCGTTGGTGATCGGCACCTCGTAGCTCTTGCCGGTTCGATTGTCGGTAATGCTCAGCGTCTCGCGGGACATGGAAGCGGCCTCGGTCTTCTGGTTCTTGGCAGTGGAAGTGACGGAATCCATTCAACAAACCTCGCAACAAGTCACTTTACACCAAAGCAGAGAAGTGCGGAACTGCGCCGAGCGCCAGCATCGATTTCGGCTGGGTGGCAACAGAAAAGAAAAGACTTAGAGCCGGCACCCGACGGTCTTGATATGCCTCTTGACAATAGTCGTTATAACAAGTATAATCTGTGCAGTTCTGGAGGCCATCATGATCAACATTCGCAAAAGCGACGAACGCGGCCACGCCGACCACGGCTGGCTCAACACTCGCTTCACCTTTTCATTCGCAGACTATTTCGACGAAAAGCACGTCCAATTCCGCACCCTGCGCGTAATGAACGATGACCGCGTCGCCGGTGGTGGCGGTTTCCCCACCCATCCGCACCGCGACATGGAAATCGTCACATACGTCCTCGAAGGCGCGCTTGCGCACAAGGACAGCATGGGTAACGGCTCGGTCATCAAGCCGGGCGACGTTCAATACATGAGCGCCGGCACGGGCGTGGCGCATTCAGAGTTCAATGCTTCGCAAACTGAGCCGGTGCACCTTTATCAGATCTGGATGTTCCCGGACAAAACCGGGCACAAGCCGGCGTACGACCAGAAGAATTTTTCCCAAGCGGAAAAGCGCGGCAAGCTGCGGCTGGTCATTTCCTCTGACGGGCGCGACGGCTCGGTGAAAATTCGCCAGGACAACGATCTGTACGCGACGATTCTCGGCGCTGGGGACACGGTCAAGCACGAACTGAAGCCGCAACGCCATGCCTACGTGCAAGTGGCCAAAGGCAGTATCACGCTGAACGGCAAGCCGCTCGAAGTCGGTGATGGAGCCGAAATTTCCGAGGAGAAGGCGCTGGAGCTGAAAGGCGTCAAGGAATCGGAAGTGCTGCTCTTTGACCTGGCGTAAGCTGTTGGGACAAATTGAATGATCGAAAAAAAGCCCGGCTGCAATTTTCGCGCCGGGCTTTTTTCTTTCCTCAGTTTGGTCACGCCGCTTTCGGACGGCTCCATACGGGAATGGAAACCAGCAGGCCCACGCCAAGCGCGATTGCCAACGCAATCAAGCTGACGTCCAGCGATTGCTTCGCAGCCATCAAGTAAACGATTCCCGCCGCTAGCATTACGCGAGTACGAATCGCGGTAAGCAGCACCGGATCGGAAAGCTTTTCGCGAAGCGGCGCGGAGACCGGTTCATTCAACGATGGCAAGGACTTTCGAATACGGTTCATCCGCGGCAGGATCAGCGCAAAGCCAAGCCCGAGCGCGACAAAAATGCCCAGCAGCGTGGCAGGAATCCAGCCCTGCTTCATGGCGCCCGAAGTGTAGGCAAGATGTCCGCCCGAAAGCAGCAGAACAGCAAGGCCGGCGCCCGAAAGCGGCGGCGATACCTTGAATACGCGCAACCACGCGCGCACTTGTTCCGTGGAAGTTGCGTTGCGGAAAAGTGCGGACGCAGTCCATTCAATTCCGTAGCCGATAAAAAGACACAGCGCGCCCGCGAGATGGAGAAACAGCACGGCGGTAAAAACAGTCATCGAACGCTCCGAAACCTGGATTTTGCCCGGATCGAAAAGAAGTACGCGGCGAACGCGCGAAAAATTTCAATTACTTCGTAATGCGCCCGCCGATTGAACTGTGTTCCTGCAGCCGGTCGGCCTACCCGCGCTTGCGCTGGAACTCTTTCATGAAGCTGGTCAGCGCTTCGACCGCTGCCGGCTCAACCGCATTGTAAAGAGAGATGCGCATGCCGCCGACCGAGCGGTGGCCGGGCGTACCTGCCAGCCCCGCGGCGGCCGCTTGCTTGCCAAACTCTTTTTCCGCGGCTTCGTCGGGATGGGTTGCCGCGGATTGTCCATTCGCGCCTGCCACGCGAAAGACCACGTTCATTTGCGAACGCGAATCTTTTTCGACCGGGCAGTGATAGAAGCCGCTGCTCGCATCAATCGCGTCGTACAGAGCCTTCGCCTTCGCGTCGTTGCGCTTCTGGATTCCCGCGAGCCCGCCGAGCGAATCGATCCATTCCATCATCAGACCGATGATGTAAATCGCAAACGCCGGCGGCGTGTGGTAGAGCGATTTTTCTTTGATGTGCGTGCGGTACTGAAAAATGGTCGGCAGATTCTTGTCCGCTCGTTCGGCCAGATCTTTGCGGACGATTACGACCGTGGCCCCGGATGGCCCGAGGTTTTTTTGCGCCCCGGCGAAAATCAACCCGAACTTCCCTATGTCCAGCGGCCGTGAAGCGATGTCTGAAGACATATCCGCGACCAGGGGCAATTCCCCAGTTTCCGGCAGCGAATGATATTGCGTGCCTTCAATCGTGTTGTTGGTGCACATGTGAACATACGAAGCGTCGGGCGAAAGCGAAATTTCGTCTTTGCGCGGCACACGTGTGAACTTCACCGGTTCCGTGGTCGCCGCGATCTTGTGCGGAATCCCTTTTTTCAGCTCGGTGAGAGCCTTCGCGGTCCAGGTTCCCGTGTGCAGCAAATCCACCGGCTTGTTCGGTAGGCAAAGGTTCATCGGCGCGAGCGTGAACTGCGTGCTGCCGCCCCCTTGCAGGAAAATCACCGCGTATTCGTCGGGAATCGCCAAATGCTTGCGCAAGCCGGCTTCGGCGGCTGCGTTGATACTTTCGAATTCCGGCGAGCGGTGGCTCATTTCCATCACGGACATGCCGGAGCCGCGCCAATCAAGCAGCTCTTGTCGAACGCGCTCGAGTACTGAAAGCGGCAAGGCGCTGGGCCCTGCATTGAAATTGAAAACACGTTTTGTTGCGGGAGCCGAAACACTGGTTGAAGACACGAGCCTGATTTCCTCTCTGTGACTTTTGAAGTAGCCCGCCCCACTCAAGCTGCACTCTTCTAGTCAGCCCTACAGAATATCAGAATGTCACGAAGGCCGTGGGACGCGGCATAAAGTTTGGTTTTCATTGACAAGCGTCCTATGAGACCGATAGCGTCAGGACGATTTCGGATTGCGGCAAAACGGGAACATTCCATGCCATGGAGGTGCGTGTTCGGGCTTATGATGACCCTTGTAATGTTCAAGCCATTTACCAGATATTGGCGCGCGACAAGACAAACGAAAGCTCTGGACTTGGTTTGAGAAAAATGAAGACTCGCTGTTTTAGTAAAATCTCGCCCCTGAGGGGACACGCGATGAAACGACGGGAATTTGTGCAAAAGGGTGCAGCCGCGGCCGGCGCCTTGGCGCTGCCATACGTAAATAAGTTCTACTGGCCGGAGCTAAAAATGGAATGTGCGTTCCAACTTTCCGTAATCACCGACGAAATCACGCAGGACTTCGAGCGCGCTCTGGCCGTGGCGGCCAAGGAATTTGGCTTGGGTTTTGTCGAGCTGCGTGGCTTGTGGAACAAGAACATCGTCTCCCTCGATGAAGCTGAAGTTGCCGAAGCCAAGAAGCTTCTCGCAAAATATGAGTTGAAGGTCACCGACATCGCGAGCCCGCTTTTTAAAGTGGATTGGCCCGGCGCTCCAAAATCGAAGTACAGCCCGAAAGGTTCCTCATACGGCGCAAGCTTCTCGTTCGATCAGCAAGAAGAAGTTCTCGAACGTGCCGCCAACATGGCCAATGCTTTCGGCACTAACCGCGTCCGGCTTTTCGACTTCTGGCGCCTCGAAGACGACAAACCGTACCGCAAGGATATGGACGGAAGGCTGCGCGAAATTTCCGAGAAGGCAGCGAAGCAGAGCATCATTCTCATTCTCGAAAACGAGTACGAATGCAACACTGCCACCGGTCCGGAATCCGCGCGTACCCTCGCCGCTGTCCCTAACAAAAATTTCTTTCTCAACTGGGACCCCGGCAACGCCGCGCGATTGGGCGATAAAGCATTTCCCGAAGGCTACGCGCTACTTCCCAAAGACCGCATCGGTCATATGCATCTGAAAGACGTGAAGAAAAAAGACGACGGAACCTACGACTGGGAATGCATGGGCCGCGGCATCATCGATTACGAAGCGCAGTTCCGCGCCATGCTCAAAGACGGCTATCGCGGCACCATGAGTCTTGAAACGCACTGGAACGGCACCGGAAATATGGAAGAGTCTACGCGCCAAGCCATGGCCGGCACAAAAGCTCTCCTTCGCAAGGCGGGAGCACTAAAATGAGCGACGAACTAGAAGGCTTTGCAATCGGTCCCACAAATTCTTCGCGTCGTACGTTCCTGAAATTCGCCGGGACTGGCCTTGCGTTAAGCACCAGCGCCGCCAGCTACGCGCGAATTGTTGGCGCCAACGACCGTGTGCGCGTCGGCATCCTCGGCTTTTCAGAGCGCTTTCGCGATGCGTTACTTCCCGCATTTCAACAACATGCCGCCGCGACGAATTTTGAGATTGTCGCACTCAGCGATATCTGGAGTTTGCGCCGTGCCGATGGCATCGCACACTTGAAAAAAATTACCGGCAAAGACGTCGTCGGCACGCGCAACAATGCGGAATTGCTGGACCGCAAAGACCTGGACGCGGTCATCGTCGCCACTTCGGATTTCCAGCATGCGCAACACGGTGTCGCTGCCGTTGGCGCAGGCCGCGATGCCTACATCGAAAAGCCGCTGGCCAACACCATGTCCGACGCGCAAGACATTCGCCGCGCCGTCCATGAAACCGGAAAAATTGTGCAGATCGGAACTCAGCGTCGCAGCGCGGCCAATTATCAGCGCGCGAAAGAATTTATCGCCTCCGGTCAATTCGGCGACATCGTTAGTGTCGAAATGACCTGGAACGTGAATCAGCCGGGGCGTTGGCGGCGCCCCGCACTCGTCGAAAAATTGAGACAGGAAGACACCGACTGGAAGTTATGGCTCGGTAACCGCCCGTTCGAACCATTCGATCCGCGCAAGTACCTTGAGTTCCGCCTTTTCTGGCCGTACTCGTCCGGAATTCCCGATCAGTGGATGGTCCATCAGATCGACACGGTTCACTGGTTTGCGGATTTACCGCATCCCCGCAGTGTCGTTGCCAACGGCGGAGTTTACGTTTGGAAAGACGGCAGAAAAAATTGGGACACCATGACCGCCGTTTTCGATTACGGTCCGCTCAACGATCCTGCAAAGGGATTTCAGGTCGTGTACTCGTCGCGGCAAACCAATTCCGCCGGCGAGGTGAAGGAACTCTATCGTTCGAATGGTGGAACGCTCGACCTCGATAAGAATATGATCACAGACGAAGGCGGTCTCGAAAAATCCTATGCCGAAGCAATGGGCATGAAAGCGAATCAGTTGAAGTCGCAGCCGCTCGCAGCCAAATCAGCCGGAGTGCAAAGCGGGGCCAACGCTGGAGTCGATGAAGCTACCAGCGCGAACCTCCTCAACTGGATGGAATGTGTGCGCAGCCGCAAAACCCCGAACGCGCACATCGACGCAGGTTACAGCCACTCGATCGCGCTCTGCATGACCATCGCCGCCATTCAATCAGGCCAGCGGGTCACGTTCGATGACGCAAAGCAGCAAGTGCTGGCGGGCGGGGCGCCTTGGCCGCGTACTTAGCCGCGCCGCAAAAGGTTGCGTCCACAGCCGAGTGCAGACTACTCGATCAGTGCAAACTCCGCGCGGTGCCTCATCGGATCAATTCGCTCTGCTCGAACTTTCACGCGATCTCCCAACGACCAAGTCCGCTGTTTCGATTTCGCCGCTCCGCGGCCGCTCCGTGAACGCTCCGGACCGCCGATTGCTACGATTGAATGATCCCGCTCGCGATATATACAACGCGTGCCCGCCGCATCCTCCAGCGCGTTGATCGGCAGAATTCCTTCCACGAAAATCTCAAAGAGTTCCACGAAGCATCCGTATTTCTGCACGGAAATAATCAGTCCTTCGAATTCGTCGCCGAGATGCTGCTCCATGAACTGCGCGGTCTTCCAGTCCCGCAGCTCGCGTTCCGCCGACGCTGCGCGCCGCTCCGCTTCGGATGTTTCGACGCCGAGCTCTTCCAATTCCTTGTGACCATAAACAACCGCCTCCGCGTCTCGCGCCGGATGCGGATCGCCCGGCGCGCTTTGATTCGGGTGCGCCAGTGCCCATTTCAGCGTGCGGTGGACTAGCAGATCCGGGTAACGGCGAATCGGCGAAGTGAAATGCGCATACTCGTCAAATCCCAGTGCGAAATGTCCCAGGGCATCCGCCGCGTATCGCGCCTGCTTCAGCGAGCGCAGCATCAAATACGAAACGATCCGCTCTTCCGGTTTTCCAGCCAGTTTTTTCACCAAGCGCTGGTAATGATGCGGAGTGATGCTCAGCTCTTCCGTACCCGCCAGCGAGATTTTCATTCCGCGCTCTCGTCCGTGCCCGTAAGAGTCCGGCCTCCCGGTTTTTGCCGGCGCTGGAACTCGTCCGTGTTTTACTGCAATTTCTTGGCGGTGCAGATCGGCAACGCCCAACGTGTAGCCAAAGGCCTTCGCCATCTCTTCGAATTCCAAGACTTTTTTCGCGTCGGGCTTCTCATGTACGCGCTGCAAGGTCTCTAGCCCTCGCCGCAGCAAATAACTCGCCACCGCGCGATTCGCCGCCAGCATGAACTCTTCAATCAAACGGTGCGCGATGTTTCGCTCGCTCCGCGAAATATTCGTCATCTTCTGGTCAGAATCAAATTCGATCACCGGCTCCGGCAAATCGAAATCGATCGACCCGTTTTCGTTGCGCCGCGCGTTCAGAAGCAGCGCCAGTGTCTTCATGTCTTGAAAATGATGCGTCAGCGCCGCGTAACGTGCGCTCATCTCCGCATCGCCTTCCAGAACCTTGTTGACGTTCGTGTACGTCATCCGCTCCGCCGAACGAATCACTCCCGCCGTCATCCGCGACGCAGTCATTGTCCCCGTCGCGTCGAGTTCCATCAGACAACTCATCACCAGCCGGTCTTCCTGCGGCTTCAGAGAACAGACTCCGTTCGAAAGAGACTCCGGAAGCATCGGCACCGCTCGATCGATGAAATAAACAGAGGTGCCGCGTAACCGCGCTTCCTTGTCCAGCACCGTCGCCGTTCGAACGTAGTGCGCCACATCCGCAATGTGCACCTGCAGGTGCCATCCGCCGTCTACCCGCCGTTCTACGTAAACCGCATCGTCGAA
This sequence comes from uncultured Acidobacteriota bacterium, assembly GCA_963781385.1. GTDB lineage: Bacteria > Acidobacteriota > Terriglobia > Acidiferrales > UBA7541 > Acidiferrum. Next base: position 420,345 of record CAWAFN010000004.1, read on the forward strand.
ATCGCGGGCAGTTTCTCCGTCGATAGTAACGATTGGCAGTTTTCTGAAATCCTCGCGCCTAGCAAGCTCCGCTTCCGTCACAGATGTCGCTCGCCGCTCGGCTTCTTGCAAGACCGCATGCGAAAACTCGTGGGGCAAGTGATGCTTGCGAATAATGATTTCCGTATCCACGCCGAGGTCGCCCGGCTTACCCAGAATCTCGATCACTTTTCCGACTGGCGCCACTCCGCCGCGTGGATACCGCGTGAGTTCCACGTTCACCACAGCGCCATCCAGCTCTTCGAGCCTTCCAAATCGCCGCGACCGCGCTACCACTTCCGCATCGCCGAGCCGCATTTTTTCTTTCAAAACGGGCGTAAGTTCATCGCCGGGTGGAATTTCCACTCGATGTTGAATTCTGTTGTCGTAGGGAAGTACAACATTTCCGCGCGGGCCATATTGAAAAAGTCCGACCACCGTCGGATGAGCGCGATTGAGGATTCGAACGATTCGCCCTTCCACTCGCTGGCCGTCTCGTCCAGGCGATACCCGTCCGACCTCGAACTCGACATGATCTCCGTGCATTCCGTCGCCGATGGCATCGCGCGGTATAAAGATGTCGCGCTCGATCTGCGGCGTCGGCTTGTCAGGGACCACGAACCCGTACCCGTCTTGGTGGAGAATTAATTTACCCGAAAGCGAGTTCCCGGCTCCGGATCGGCCAAGTCGCGTCAATCCCCGGGCGTCCGCTTGGTTTTCGACGCCTCTTTCGCGATTCTTAGAGGCAAGCACAAATTTGCCACCCGATAACTCATCTATCGCTTTTCTTTTCTTTAGCTTAGCCAGCATCTGCAGCAGCGGCCGCCGGTCGCTTTTCTTCAGGTTCAGTCCGCGTTGCAAATCCCATAAAGAGGCTCCATTACCTGTAATTTGTAGAAAACGCAGGATGTTATCGACGCTAAGGGAGGTGGGTCGGTGCATTTTGGATTTTTTATACTGCTTTCTCGGTATCCATAAAGATTTCGTTAGGATTTTAAACTTTTTTTCAATTCAACCGAAACCCTTTTCCCATTTTTGGGGTTTAATAGCTAGGCCAACACACGACCGGCTGACCACCCTCCGTCAAGTCAGCCGGATCCCCGAAAGGGGAAATAGGGAGGCGGGAAGACCTGGCCCGCCTCTCTCTATTTTTTCTTCCTCCAAAAGATTGTTCAATGCATTTGCTGGAAGCGGATTCGCCAAATTCCGTCCGCCTCGCATATTACAATGATGAGCGGCGCGAGCCGCATTCTTTGTTCGCAACTCATCGCTCCACAAATTTTTCCTGAAGAGAGGCCGGCACCGGCATGGCGGAGAGAATTCTGGTCACAGGCGGCGCGGGGTATATCGGTAGCGTCGTGGTCGCGCAACTTCTCGAACGCGGGTACGAACCCATCGTCTTTGATGATCTCTCACATGGCCATCGCTCGGCTTTAGCGCCCAGCGCCAAATTGATTGTTGGCGATATCGCCGACCGCGTGGCTCTGGAGAAAGTGTTCTCGGAATACCAGCCGCAAGCCGTCATGCATTTCGCCGCCTTTATTGAAGCCGGCGAATCCATGCAGTTTCCGGAGCGCTTCTTCCGCAACAACACTGCAAACGCCTTGACGCTGCTCGAAGCGATGCTGGCGCACAACGTGAAGCGCTTTGTTTTTTCCTCCACCGCTGCACTTTACGGCACCCCGGAAAAAACGCCGATCGAAGAATCCGCAAAGCTGCAGCCCACCAACGCCTACGGCGAATCGAAGCTGCTGGTCGAACAAATGCTGGCGTGGCTGCACCGGATTCACGGACTGCGTTACGCGTGCTTGCGCTACTTCAACGCCGCCGGAGCGGCCGGAGCGCAAGGGGAAGACCACCACCCCGAATCGCATCTGATCCCGCTCGCGCTCCAGGTAGCTCTCGGCGCGCGTAAGGCAATTTCGATTTTCGGCACGGACTATCCCACAGCGGACGGAACCTGCGTTCGCGATTATGTCCACGTCGCAGATCTTGCGACTGCTCATCTCCTGGTGCTCGAAGCGCTCCAGGAAAAAGATCGCCTCGTCTACAACCTCGGCAACGGTCAAGGCTTCAGCGTTCGCCAGGTTATAGAAACCGTTCGCCAGGTCACTGGCCACGCAATTCCCGCCAAAGAGTCGCCGCGCCGGCCCGGCGATCCTGCCGTTCTTGTCGCCAGCTCGGAAAAAATAAAGAGCGAGCTCGGCTGGAAGCCGAAGTACGCCGACCTAGAAAGCATTGTCCGCTCCGCTTGGGACTGGCGGAAAGCGCATCCGAACGGCTACGCAACAGGGAAGTAGCGGAACTATGAAAAAGCGCAGCATAGCAGGTTGACAAGTCCAGTTGCGGGGTGCGACAGTTCCGGGCGGTTGTTCCGCCCAGTTCCGTAAACGATTACGATTGGCTTTTTTCGCTTTCTCGTGAGGTTGCATGTTCCGATTTTTTCGCGCGTCGTCGTTCCTTCTTCTAGTTTCCGCCGCGATTTCCGCTTCTTCCTTTGCTCAGTGGAACGACCTCAATCCCGTTCGTTCCTCGCAAAAACACAGCGACGGCCTCACGCTTTTTCTGGAAAAAGGCGCGCTGCGCTTACAGGTCTGTTCCGATTCCATCGTTCGAGTTCTGTACTCGCCCGAGCGCGAATTCCCGAAAGTCACTGAATACGTCGTCATCAAATCCGATTGGCCTGCGACGCCATTCGACGTCCGCGAATCAGCTGACGATTTCACGCTTAGCACCGGAAAGCTGAAGCTTGTCGTCACAAAAAAGGACAGCGTCATCGTTTTCTACGACGCCGCCGGGAAAAAGCTCACACAGGAAAACGATCGCAGCCTCACTCCCGTCGAAGTGAACGGGGAAAAAACATTTCACCTCGAACGCTTCACCAACATGTGGGACACCCAGGAAGCCTTCTACGGCCTTGGTCAGCATCAGGCTGGAGTGCTCAGTTGGCGCGGCGAGTCCGTGGACATCAGCCAGGACAACACCAATATTTCCATTCCGCTGCTTGTCTCCAGCAGCGGCTACGGCATTTTCTGGAACAATCCGTCGCGCAGCCGTTTCAACAATCGCTTCGTCCATGCTTTTTTCATCAGCTCTGAAGTTGCCGACCAGATGGACTACTACTTCATCTACGGACCGGATTTCGATCGCATCATTTCCGTCTATCGCGAACTGACGGGCACAGTTCCGCTTTTTGGCAAATGGGCGTACGGCTACTGGCAGTGCAAGAATCGCTACGATTCGCAGGCGGAAATTCTCCAAATCGCAAAGCGCTATCGCTCGGAAAAGATTCCGCTCGATAACATCGTCCAGGACTGGTTCTGGTGGAACACCATGGGCGAGCCCGTCTGGAACAAGAACTATCCCGATGCAAAAGGCATGGTGGACGAACTTCACAAAGAAAACGTCCACCTGATGGTTTCCGTGTGGCCGTTTTTCCGGCCCGGCTCGCCGGTTTACGATGACATGGCGAAAAAGGGATTCTTCATCGACAAAACGAAGGTCACCGGCTTTCATCCCGCTGGTATGGCGCTCTATGACGCTTATAATCCCGAAGCGCGAAAATATTATTGGAACTTGATGGACAACGCGCTCTTCAAGATCGGCGTCGATGCCTGGTGGCTCGACACGACCGAACCTGAAACCGAAGGCCGCGAGGAATCAGTTCTCTTGCGCAACAAAGTGGGAATCGGCAGCGGCGCGCGGTATGCAGATCTTTTTCCGCTCATGACGACCTCTGCTGTCTACCAAGGTCAGCGCGCAGCCAGCGATCAGAAACGCGTCTTCATTCTGTCGCGCTCCGCATTTGCCGGATCGCAGCGCAATGCCGCCGCAGTCTGGTCCGGAGACGTCGATCCCAACTGGGAGACGTTCCGCCGCCAGATTCCCGCGGGCTTGAACTACTCCATGTCCGGCAATCCTTACTGGACGACCGACATCGGCGGCTTCGTTGTTGCCAACCCGGACGATCCCGCATACCGCGAACTCTACGCGCGCTGGTTCGAATTCGGCGCATTCAATCCAATTTTCCGTGCACACGGCACGCGCACCACGAACCAAAACGAAATCTGGTCGTACGGCTCGCAGATGCAGACGATCCTTACGCGATACGATCGCCTGCGTTATCGCCTCATGCCATACATCTATTCCGTCGCGTGGAAGACGACCGAGGAGAACTACACGCCGATGCGCGCGCTGGTCATGGACTTTCGCGAGGACCCGCGCGTTTGGAATATTGGCGACCAGTTTCTTTTCGGTCCGTCGCTGCTGGTAAATCCCGTAACTGAACCCGGCGCAACTTCGCGTCACCTCTATCTTCCGAAAGTAAAATGGTATGACTTCTGGACCGGCGATGCGCTCGACGGTGGTCGCGCCATCGATACCCCGGCTCCGATTGATCGCATGCCACTCTTCGTTCGCGCTGGCACAATTCTCCCTCTCGGTTCACCGATCGAGTACGCGCAACAGCCCGGCGAACCGATTGAACTGCGCATCTACACCGGCGCGGACGGCGACTTCACGCTGTACAGCGACGAAGGCGATAACTACAACTACGAAAAAGGCGCCTATTCCACAATTCCGATTCACTGGAACGAATCGACGCACATACTGATGATCGGAGAACGGCATGGAGAATATGCTGGCATGTCGAAGACCCAAACGTTCCGAGTCGTATTTGTGAGGACGGACCACGGAACTGGAGTGGAGCAGACCCGAACGGAGGAATCAACGATCGCGTTTGACGGCCGGCCGTACGAGCTAAAATGGTCCGGCGACCGACTCCCTCCAGCAAAGTGATCAGCGACAACGGATTTGGACAGAGTTAGCGAGAGCGTGTGCGTCGCACCGAGCTGAAAATTACTGCATTCCCGCATACGATTCTGCGCTCACGCCGGAAGCGTAGTACCCTTTCGTGGAACCATAGTCGAGGAGGATCGTAAAAAATGAACGGTAGAATAAAATCCAGGAGCTTAGCTCTGCTGGTGTTGCTCGCAATCATCGTAGTTCCAGTAGCGTTGCGGGCGGAAGCAGGCGATGCGGGGAAGCAGGAAAAGGTGCAGAAAACTTCTTTCGGTAAATTGCCGGATGGAACTGAAATTGAGCAATACACCCTCAGCAACTCGAAAGGTGCGGTCGCGAAAGTAATCACCTACGGCGCGACTCTCGCCGAACTGTGGATGCCCGATAAAGCCGGCAAGAAGGTCGACGTCGTCCTCGGCTTCGATAATCTCGCGAGCTACGCGGGCGATCATCCCTTTTTCGGCGCAACCGTTGGCCGCTACGGCAACCGCATTGCCAAAGGAAAATTCTCAATCGACGGCAAGGAATATTCGCTCTTTTTGAATAACGGCCCGAACTCTCTCCACGGCGGCAAAGTTGGTTTCAACCGCAAGATTTGGACGGCGGAACCGGTGGATTCCAAGCATGGCTCATCCGTTAGACTCACCTACGTAAGCGCCGATGGCGAAGAAGGCTATCCCGGCACACTAACCGTTCATGTCACCTACGAGCTCTCTGACGACAACGCTCTGAAAATTTCCTATCAAGCCTCCACCGATAAACCGACGGTCGTCAATCTCACCAATCACAGCTACTTCAATCTTTCCGGCGCCGGCAGCGGTGACATCCTGAAAGAAGTTCTTCAGCTCGATGCCGATCGTTACACGCCCGTTGACTCCACACTGATCCCCACGGGGGAATTGAAATCCGTCGACGGTACACCCTTCGATTTCCGCAAACCCACTCCAATCGGTGAGCGCAACTCCCAGATTCCGGGAATCGCAGGATACGATCACAATTTTGTTTTGAACGGTCCCGCTGGCAAGCTACGCAAAATCGGCAAAGTTTCCGATCCCGCGTCCGGCCGCGAAATGGAAATCTGGACTAGCGAACCTGGGGTTCAGCTCTATGTCAGTCTTGGGCTGGACGGTTCGATCCAGGGCGTCGGCGGCGCTTACCAGAAATTCGGCGCGCTTTGCCTGGAAACGCAGCACTTTCCGGATTCCCCGAACCATTCCAATTTTCCATCAACCGTGGTTCGTCCCGGCAAAGACTATCAGACCGAAACCATCTACAAGTTCTCGGCGAAATAGCTCGTTTTTCGTATTCATTCAACTTTGAATCGGCGAGGGAAAAGACGCGCTCTTAGCGGCGCGTCTTTTTTTGCTACTCCCACCCTGATGTTGGCAATTCGCGAAGCCATGCTCGATTGCTGCGGCGTCCACTTTCAATTCGCACCTGTTCTCCTCATGCACACGTTTACACAGGCCTTCGCTTGACACTTGCCACTTTTCAGAGTAAACGTATTCCTCAGGAGCGTAAGCGTTTACGGTCTCGATGAACCCCCTAGTTTCCTCGATTCCGACCTCCTTCTCTCAATCGCCTGTCCCCTTCACCGGTTACAGGTTATTGTCCACCGCTCGGGCTGTTCCCCCACCCCAGAAGTTCACCGGGGAGCGGCCCCTGCGTAGTTCTTTGGAGTATGAAATTCTGCAGCGGATCTTTTCGCCGGATTTTCTCGCAATCAAATACCGCGAGTCCTGCTTTCCTACGACTCTCACGTGACCAATTTGTGTCCAGGTCGTCCGGTTTGGCAACAGGGAATCGGTTCGATATTTGTCTTGTAACTTGCGGCCAGTTTCGTCAATCATAGCGGCGCCTCAAAGCGCCCAAAAGCTCTTGCGAGTTGGACTTTCGATGTAGCGAATAAGGCTGTGCGGGTACGCGATTGCATTCTTTCGACACCACGACTTATGTAGCGGGAAGGCAACGATGACGGCAATCTTCGCAATGCTGCAGACGGAGCGGCTGGTCAAGCTCGCGCCCGTAGACCTCGCGATCATAGTCATTTATTTCGCGTTGGTCCTGGTAATCGGATTCTACCTCAAGCGTTTCGCGAAAACCGGCGAAGACTTTTTCATGGCTGGGCGCGAAATGACAGCTTGGGTCGCCGGTCTTGCCTTCGTCTCCGCCAACCTCGGCTCCCTTGAACTTCTCGGTTGGGCTGGATCCTCTTATCAATACGGAATTCTCGCCGCGCATTGGTATTGGATTGGCGCCATACCCGCCATGCTGTTCCTCGGCCTGGTGATGATGCCGTTTTATTACATTTCGAAAACGCACTCTGTCCCGGGATACTTGCAACTGCGTTACGGCACCGGAGCCAGCGGATTGAGCGCGATTACGTTCGCCATCATGACCATTCTGATGTCCGGCGTGAACATGTACGCCATGGCGGTCGTCATGAAGGTCGTTCTTGGCTGGGATTTGAACTTCAGTATTTTCGTTTCATCGGTCACCGTCGCAATTTACGTGGCTGCCGGCGGCCTGTTCTCGGCAATCTTCAACGAAGTGCTGCAATTCTTTCTGATCTGGTTCGGCGCGCTGCTCATTCCGATTCTCGGTTTGATAGAAACGGGCGGCTGGAAGGGAATGGTCGCGCGCATTCAGCAGAATTTCCCAAACCAGGACTTCACGCACATGTGGAGCAACATGGGCCACTTCAAAGACAACCCGATGGGCATGCACTGGACTGGAATTGTCTTCGGTCTGGGTATGGTGCAGGCCATGGGCTACTGGACCACCGACTTCTTGGTTGTGCAGCGCGTGCTTTCCGCAAGAGATATTCGCTCGGCCAAGCTTGCTCCTGTACTCGGTTCATTTTTCAAGATGGCGGTCCCGTTAATTGTGATTCTTCCGGGCTTGCTCGGCTTGGCGGTTCTGCCGATGCACCTGGTTCCCGCAAGTCAGGCGCAAGCCGGGCAATTTACTTACAACGAAGTATTGCCTCTGATGCTCGCGCGCTACTGTGGTCCGGGGTTGCTCGGTCTTGGCATCACGGCACTCGTCGCCGGGTTCATGGCCGGAATGGCTGGCAACGTCAGCGCTTTCGCCACGGTGTGGACATACGATCTGTATCGCCCGTTTATCCGCAAGGATGCGCCCGATCAACACTACGTTTCCATGGGCCGCTGGTGCACGCTAATCGGTGTATTCATCAGCATCGGCACCGCATATCTGGTGATGGGTTTCGCCAGCATCATGGACTACGTGCAGGCGCTCTTCGGATTTTTCATCGCGCCGCTGTTCGGAACGGTCTTGTTGGGAATGATGTGGAAGCGCGTGACTAAAGCCGCTGGCTTCTGGGGATTGCTGGCTGGAACCGTCTCTTCCGTAACCATGTTTTTGCTGATGCATGGAAAATTGCCGATGTTCGGCCGGACCAGCGAACAGTGGATCTCTCTCTTCGCACTTTCTCCGCAAGCGCAAGGTCTGGCGCAGGACATGTATCAGTCGCTCTGGTCCTGCGTGACATGCGTGGTGGTAACGCTACTCGTTACGATGGTCACCAAGCCGCGGCCGGATTCCGAACTGGTTGGCCTGGTTTACAGCCTGACTGAAAAAGCTAAGGAAGAAAAAGTCGGACTACTCCGGCGGCCGATTTTCTGGGGCTTGGTAGCGCTCGCGATTCTGATTATTCTGCAAATTATTTTTTGGTGAAAAAATGAGCGAAAAACACGAAATCATTCCGGTTTGGTTTTTTGTCGGCGTGCTCTTTTTGATTTACGGCGTATTGATCTTCGGCAGCGGTTTGGCGGAGTGGTCGCATCCGCCGAATACCGTTTTGGCTAACTTGCACGCTCCGGTATGGTGGGGCGGCCTCTTGATCGTTCTTGGCGTTGTTTATTGCAGGGCCTTCCGCCCGGGCCGAAACAAAGCTTAGGAAAGATTTTGAGAACGTTCGAGCGTTTGACATCTGCTCCAGGCGGGCCTCCGTAAATTCGCCCGGAAAGTAAGGTCGAAAGTCGGTCATGGCAAACGAAAAGAAAATGACGATGGGCGTGATTGTCGGGAATCGCGGATTTTTTCCCGATCACCTGGCAAAAAGCGGTCGCGAGGAAATTCTGGCCGTGCTGGCAAAGTACGGCATCAACGCCATCGCTCTTGGCATCGCTGACAGCAAATACGGCGCCGTCGAAACACACGAAGAAGCTAAGCGCTGCGCCGAACTCTTCCGCAAGCACGAAAAGGAAATCGACGGTGTCATCGTTACCTTGCCGAACTTCGGTGACGAACGCGCCATCGCCGATACGCTGCGGCTCGCCCGTCTCGGCGTACCTGTTCTGGTGCAAGCCACGCCTGACGCTCCTTCCAAAATGACCATTTCGCATCGCCGCGACAGCTTCTGCGGAAAGATGTCCGCTTGCAACAACCTGAAGCAGTACGGCATTCCGTACTCGCTTACCAAGCTGCACACCGTCGCTCTTGATTCGCCTGAATTTGCCAAAGACTTGGAAAATTTCGCGCAGGTTTGCCGCGTCGTTCGCGGTCTGAAAAATTTGCGCATTGGCGCCATCGGTGCCCGCCCCGCGGCGTTCAACACCGTCCGCTATAGCGAAAAATTGATGGAAGCCAGCGGCATCTCCATTGAAACACTCGACCTCAGCGAGGTTCTTGGCCGCATTGGTCGCCTCAAAGACACCGACGACGCCGTCGCGGCAAAGCTCGCTGCGATCAAAAAATACATGCCCACCGGAGGCGTGCCCGATCTGGCGCTTATAAAAATGGCCAAGCTTGGCGTCGTTACCGAACAGTGGATGAAACAGGCCGACGTAGCCGTCAGCGCGGTTCAGTGCTGGACCTCGCTCGAAGAAAATCTCGGCGTCGTCCCCTGCACCATCATGAGCATGATGAGCGACAACCTGCTTTCCAGCGCCTGCGAAGTCGACGTCTGCGGCGTCCTCAGCATGCACATGCTGGCTCTCGCCAGCGGCACTCCCAGCGCCCTTCTGGACTGGAACAACAACTACGGCGCCGATCCCAACAAAGCTGTCTGCTTCCACTGCAGTAATCTCCCGAAACATTTCTTCCGCGAAGTCCGCATGGACTTCCAGGAAATCATCGCTGGCACGGTCGGCAAGGAAAATACTTTCGGCACCGCTGTTGGCAAAGTAAAAAGCGGCGGTATGAGCTTCTCTCGCTTCTCCACCATTGATCGTGAAGGTGTCATTCGCGGCTATGTCGGTGAGGGCAAATTTACCGACGATTCTCTGGAAACGTTCGGCGGCGCGGGCGTCGTTGAAATTCCGGAAATGCAGAAACTTCTTCGCTACATTTGCGAAAACGGCTACGAACATCACGTAGCCGCAAACTTCTCATCCGTCGCCGGCGCGCTCCACGAAGCCGCCAACAATTATCTCGGCTGGAAAACCTACCTGCACTCCTAGCAGACGACAGCTAAGCGTGAATGCGGTGATTTGCGGTTCCGCGCGACGATGCGCGACGCTTAACCTATTCCTGCGAACCGGATTCTTGCGCGGCACGGAGCGACGCCGCGGCGAATCGCCGTTGCGCTCTGCGAGCGAGCGGGCTCGCCAGCCGAATCAGGAGATTTGCCGGCTGCGAGAACGAAAAAATCTCGTACCAGACTTCGCAGCTGGCCGGATGCCACTCGATGGAGAAAATCTCTTCCCCCCGAACAGCGTGCCCGGGTAACGTGCCATACGCAAACCCGGTCCGCTCAATGGCACCATGCCTTTCCTGCTCGCGGTTCAGCACGTAAATCACGCGGCAAAAATCCAGCGACCAAAGCCCAAAGTGCCGCGACAGCATCGCGACCTTCGTTCCCGGCCGCACCGGCGCGTCCGCCGGAAATGCTTCGATTCCTCCGACACCGAGTAATTGCCATTCAAACAGCGCCTTTACCGCGCGACCGTGCACATCTTTTCCGTTACCGACGCGCGCTCGCATGTGATTGATCCGATATCCGGTCGGCGGACTCGACCGCGTCGCACCAACTTCTGCGTACGAAAACGGCATTGCCCCGTGACGGTCCAACAACTCGCGGATCTTCCTATCGGTAGGTCGCCGTAGAAATAGCATTTGGCCAATAGCCTATCGCAATCACATGCCGCGACCGGAAAAGCGAATTTTATGAATATTGTGAAACTATGAAGAAAATAAAAATTAGACCGAATGCAGCGCCGGGTACAACCGCCGGAACGTCGCATAATTTTTCTGCAACAGCGCGGAATCCGCCGCCTTCGGCGCAACCCGCGTCGCAACCTTAATCACCGCATCGCAAGCTTCGTCCACGGAAGCAAAATGCCGCGCTCCAACCGCCGCAAGAATCGCAGCTCCGTACGCCGCGCCTTCTTCGGCCTCGACCAACTCCACTTCATGCGCGTAAACGTCGGCCTGAATCTGCCGCCATAAAGGCGATCGTGCGCCACCTCCGCCCAATCGAATCTGCGTCACCGGAACGCGCATCTCCTCAAAAATCGAAAACGAATCTTTCAGGCTGTACGCCACCCCCTCCAGAATCGCTCGAATAATATGGCCGCGATGGTGCGACGGCGTAATCCCAACCAGAGCCCCCCGCGCATTCGGATCAAGATGCGGCGTGCGTTCACCCATCAAGTACGGCGCCCACAGCAAACCTTCCGCTCCCGGCAGCGCAGCTGCAGCTTCTTCAGACAGAAATTCATAAGGATCGCGATTCTTGCCCAGGCTCGCTTCTGTTGCTACTCCAAACGTATCGCGAAACCATCGGAGCGAAAGCCCCGCAGCCTGCGTAACGCCCATCACGTGCCATCTCCCGGGAATGGCATGGCAAAACGTGTGCAGCCGCCCTTTCGGATCGAGTGCGGGCCGGTCCGTCGCCGCAAACACAACTCCAGACGTTCCAATCGTCGCGCTCACCACTCCCGCGCGCACAATTCCCATTCCCACCGCGCCCGCCGCCTGATCGCCCGCTCCAGCAACCACCGGCGTTCCCACTTTCAATCCGGTCGCAGCCGCGCCTTCTGCGTTCAACTTTCCGCAAACGTCCGGCGATTCATACAACGCAGGCAAAAAGTTTTTGTCGATTCCGGTCCCGGAAAGAACTGTATCCGACCATTTACGATGCGTCACGTCGAGCATCAGCGTGCCCGATGCATCCGCCTGATCGATGGCGCGATCCCCGGTCAGCCTGAACCGAACATAATCCTTCGGCAGCATGATGTGCCGCACGCGCGCCCACAGTTGCGGCTCGTTCTCGCGCACCCACAAAATCTTCGTCAACGTAAAATTCGTCAGCGGCGGGTTACAGGTCAGTTGAATCAGTTTTTCCGTCGTGAATTTCTCGGAAAGCTCGCGTGACTGTTTCTCCGTTCGCTGGTCGCACCAGATCAGCGCCGGCCGCACCACTTCGCCCTTTTCATCCAGCAGCACCGCGCCGTGCATCTGCCCGGAAAATCCCACGCACGCAATGGCCTCCGGTGCGATTGCAGACTTCTGCAGCGCTTTCCCTACCGCCAGACCGCACGCTCGCCACCAGTCGCGCGGATCCTGCTCTGCCCATCCTGGCTGCGGCGAAGCGAACCCCACATGCTCCGCTGTTCCGGAGGCAACCACTCGCCCGCTCTCGTCCATCACCAGCGCTCGAGTTCCGCCGGTCCCCACGTCGATGCCTAGAAAATGAATATGCGTTCTCCGTCTAGCGCGTTTTATGAAGGCAAATCTTCAAGGATTCTCAGTCCAACGTGTCGATTCCGTCCGCTGCGCCGTCGATACCACTTCCATTGGCTCCGTTCGCGGCGTGGATTCCTGCCGCCGCTGATTTCGCGCGCCCGCTCCCCGGCTGCCGCTGCAAAAAGAAATCCAGGTTGCCGCGCATCACCAGATGCGGCGCCAGTGTCACCTGCGGATTCGCGCAGCGCCCTTCCACCAGATAGTCGTACAGCACCTGAAACGCCAGCCGACCTTGTGAACGTGGCCGCTGATAAATGGTCGCAGCCACATTTCCTGCGCGCAGTTCTTCCGCCAATTTTGGAAAAAGGTCTGTCGCAATGATGGAAAGTTGTCCCAGCATTCCCGCATCCCGCGCCGCTTCAATCACGGGAATGGACGCCTCGGTAGTGATGTACAGCGCGCGCAGCTCCGGATGTGCCGCAAAAAGTTTCCGGCACTTGTCATACGCTTCCGATTCGATATCGTGATCTTCCACTGGTTCCAGAAGTCTCATCTCCGGATAAAGTTTCTTCTGCGTCGATTGAAACGCCCTGATCTTTTCCGCGTGCTCGTTTATCGAAAGCGCGCTTAAGGTAGCCGCGACAGTTCCAGTTCCTCCGCAGAATCGTCCCAACAAGTCCGCCGCCAGCGATCCGCTCGCCATCGTATCGATTGAAACCACCGCCACCCGGTCCGTATCCGGCGCATCGGTCGAAACACACACCACCGGAATTTTCGCTCGCGTAGCTCGCTTCATCCATGTGCGCAAACTTTTCGGTTGGCTCGGAAAAACAATCACGCCATTCGCTTTCGATTCAAGCGCCGCGTTAAATGCTTCTTCTTCTCCATTGCCGACTAGCGGGTAGTTGCGAAAATCCAGTTCGACGTTGTCTAGCCCCAGCGCTCGCGCACCTTCTGCAATCCCGCTTCGTACCTCATCCCAGAATGAAGTCGTGCCCATCAGCGTGTTGATGGACATCCGGAAGTCCGTTTTTTGTGAAAGGAATCTTGCCGCCAGATTCGGCCGGTATCCGAGCGACTCGGACACTTCCAACACCCGATTGCGCGTCGCGGCGCTTACTCCCGGATTGTTGTGCAGCGCCCGGTGCACGGTGCCGGTGGAAATCCCGAGCGCGTCTGCGATGTCGAACAGCGTTGCTTTCTTCCGCATGGGTTGGGCGAACAAAACCATCGTAAGCGTGAACGTTTACGACGCGACGATTAAAGAGCACTCACGCTCCATTGTCAACGCGATTTCGGCTATATCACTTGAAATCCCAGTGAATTCTGACCTCGCCCCGTTCTCTCCCGCGCCCTTCCTGCTCCCTCTACCAGATTCATGGTAAAATCCTCTATGGCTGTCAGATTGAAAGACATCGCGCGGGACCTCGGCGTCTCCGTGATCACCGTCTCCAAAGCCCTCCGCGACCATTCCGACATAAGTCAGGAAACCAAAGCCCGCGTCCTCAAGCGCGTCAAGGAAATGAACTACCGCCCGAACCTCGCGGCGCGCGCCCTGGTCACTGGCCGCACGAATTTGCTCGGTTTCGTTGTCCCGGAGCTTCTCCACTCCTTTTTCTCGGAAATCGTGCGAGGTGTCTCGCTCGCCCTCCAGGGTACCGGCTATACCTTGGTCACCACCTCGTCCGAACAAGATCCCAAGCTCGAAAAGCAGGCTGTCGAACAACTCATCGCCCGCCGCGTGGACGTGCTCCTCGTCGCCTCCACCCAGTGGACCGTCGAAATGTTTCGCCGCGTGGAAGAAGCCGGCATTCCCTACATCCTCATCGATCGCAGTTTCGCCGGACTCGCGGCCCATTTCGTCGGCGTTAATGATGAAGAGGTCGGCGCACTCGCCACTCGGCACCTGGCCGAAATCGGATGCAAGCGCATCGCGCACATCGGCGGCGGCGGTCTCAGCCCGGTAATGGGCCGCATGGAAGGCTACAAGCGTTCGCTCACAAAAATGGGATTGGGAGTAGATCCGGAATTGATTCACAACGTCGAGCACGTGGAAGAAATCGGCGACGCCACCGGCTACGCCGCAACAAAAAAGCTGTTGCAGCTCAATCCGCGCCCTGACGGAATTTTTTGCTACAACGACGCCATCGCCTACGGCGCCATTGCCGCCGTTCTCGACGCGGGGCTCCGCGTCCCGGAAGATGTCGCCATCGTCGGCTGCGGCAACATCATGTACAACAAATTCTTGAAAATTCCTCTCACCAGCGTCGATCAGCAAACCATGTCCATCGGTGAAAAAGCCGGGCGCCTCGCTCTGCAACTGATCGAAACCGGAGAACCTGTTCCGCCTCAGCTCATTCTTTTGGAGCCCAAACTGGTCATCCGGCAATCCACCGAGCGCAAAGCCGAGAAGAATCCTCGCGTCGCGCGCGCCTGAAATCACGACGTTTTCCTTGTGACGCGTCACGACTTGTAACTGGAATTGATCACGTAAAATTGCGGGGAAAGTTTGGTGCCCAAGAGAGGACTCGAACCTCCACGACCTTGCGGCCACTAGCTCCTGAAGCTAGCGCGTCTGCCAGTTCCGCCACTTGGGCACAAGTGAGGTAAATACAGCAGTTCTGCAATTTTCTCTCGCCAGCTCTCCGCTTGTCAATGAATCGCCGCGAATTCGGTCGTTTCAGCCCTATTTGCACAATCACGCAGCGCGACTTACCCGGCTACTTCAGCAATTTGTTTACGTCCGCCGCCCGCGGCAGCAGCGCGATGGCACCAAGCTTTCGAAACGCCGCCGCTCTTTTCCGGTAGTTGTGTTCGCCCGGAGCGATAATCGCCGCAAACGGTACTCCTGCTTCCCGCGCCGCGAGCGCGTCATCAATGTTGTCGCCCAGATAGAGCGCCTTCCCCGGTTCTCGCTTGCCCAGAATCTTGTAGAGTCCCTCTGGGCTCGGCTTCATTCGCTTCACATCGTCCATCGTCACCACCGTCCGGAAAAATCTCCGGCCGGGCCACTTCGCGAACGTATATTCAAATTCCCGCCGGTTACGGCCCGTAAACAGATTCAATTCATAGCGCTTCGCCCAGCGCCCCAGTTGCGTCGCGGTAATGATTATTCTTTCCCGTCGTACATTTCCAGGCGCGCCGTCCGCTCCCCAGTAAAACTTCCCAAACGCCTCTTGCGCCTGCTGGTACGTCGTTTTCCGTCCCAGCGCCGTCGCCCATCTCGACACCATTCGCCAGTCGTCGTTATTCCCCGGCTTGCTTTTCCAGCGATGCAGCTCCGCGTGCGTTACTCGCTTCCCGGTCAAATGGAAAACGGTCTCAATCGCCGAACGCCAATACGTCTGCTGCACGTCCACCAGCACGCCGTCCACATCAAAAATTAGTATCTCTGGATTTACGGTACGATTGCGTACATTTCTGTGTTGGGCCGGGGTTTTTCGCACTTTTCTTGGCTTTCCCTGCAATGTGGTACCCATTCTCTCTTGGAAACCTCGTTCCTACAATCGCTTGGGAGCGATACAATCTTTATTACCATAAGGTTAGAATTTGCTTGGATTGTGAGCCAAGCCGCTGTTTGCGCCAGATTGTCCCCAGCTACAGTCGGCCGCGGCCGCGATTGTGTAGTGCTTGTGTTGCCAGGAAAACTATGAAAAGTCTTACGCATAGGACGCTCCAGGCCCACTCATCGCTAGCCGCGTGCGGTTTCTCTCTAATTGAACTGGTCGTCGCCATTTTCATTGCTCTGATTCTCTCGGCAATCGCCATTCCGAGCATTATCACCGCATACAGTCACTATCGCCTCGGCACGCAGGCCACCCTGATTGCCGGCCAACTCGATTTGCTCCGTTTCAACGCCGTCCGCAAGAACACCCAGCTCTCGCTCTATCCCATCACCGTCGGCGCAAACACCGTTCTTTTCATTGACGCCAAAAAAACCGGCGTTCTCGATTCTACCGATCCCCAGGTCATGCTACCCGCTGATATTCTCCTCATCGGTGCTGGCACCAGTCCTCCGGCGGATATGCCTAGCTCCACCAGCATGGGCACGCCCTATACCACTACAATTCCCATCCCCACCAGCGGGATCATGTTCAACGCCAATGGCACCGTGAACTACCCGAGCGCATCCGCCCCCTATTTGATCGTTGTCACGTTCGCCAGCGGCTCGAAATACGGCTATCGTGCCGTCACCGTCACGCCAATGGGCGAAGTTCGAGTTTGGATCGGAGACGCTGGCGGAACTTGGATGCCGACTTCTTAGCGGAAAGGAGCACTGTTATGACGCCATTAAATTGCGCGCGAACCAAGCGTATCTCCAAAAAAGAACGCGGCTTTACGTTCATTGAGCTTGCCATTGCCATCGTAGTGCTGTTGTTCGGCGTGGTTGCAGTCGCTGAACTCGTCCCGCGCGCCATTCGCAACAACAACGGCAATCGTCAGGACACCATCGCCACCGTCATTGCCCAGCGGGAGCTAGAGCAAATGGCTTTGCAGCCTCTGATTTCTCCCGCCTTTCTCGATTCTGACGGCAACGCCATGAATCTCGGCGACCTCACTTCGTCAGGAACCGTGGCCGGCAGTCCGTTAATTACCGGAACTGCCACCATCGATTTCACCGCTTCGAAAGTCACCGGTTACAGCATGACCTACGTTGACCCCAACGACTCGCAGAGTGCCACGTACGACGTCCGCTGGGCCGTCATCACCACTTTGAACGGCGCGCGGCCCACTTCCAAACGCTTCATTGTCGGCGCGTGGAAGCAGCCGCAGGATACCTACGTTCAGCCGGTAAATCTGGATACGACAGTTCAAAAATAGGGAGCTTGAAGCGGAAAGAACGAATTCAAGTGCGACATCGACGACACAATTCGCGCAGGAAATGCGCAGGGTTCACCCTGCTGGAGTTGATCGTTGCCACCATGCTGTTCGTTGTGATTACCGGCGTCGTCTTTGCCGTGCTGATCGCCGCGCAGGCCCGCTTCAAGACGGAAAAGGAATTCATGGGCGCGTTTCAACAGGCCAACGTCGCCATCGATCAAATCACTCACGATATCCACGGCGCCGGGTATCCCCCGAAAATGACTTACACCACCCTAACCCAGTCCAACCTTGCCAACGCTGGCTCCTATGCGCTTCCCGTTGCCTGGTCCCCCAGCTATCCAAACACTGCGTGCGTCATCGGTTCTTGCACTTCGCCTGGTCCTTTCGACTTGATCCTGGAAGAAGACATGGGCGCTGGCGTTCAATGGATCCGCTATAAGCTCGTGGGCACCGTTTTGTATCGCGCGGTCGTACGTAAACTCGCTGGCAGCGATCCCGTGACCACGACCGATCCCGAGCTCGTGCCGTATCTGGAAAATGTTATGAACAACGCCAGTCCGGCACAAATCGCGTTGATCACGACTTCATTTCCAGGAACATTTCCGGGCGGCAACCCGGTTCCCGTTTTCACCTTTCCCCAATATGCCGGACTGCCTCAGGCGCCGCCGAATATTCACAACATCAATATCTGCTTGATTGTTCAGGCCGCCAATGTGGATATGCAAACCCAAGGCGCGCGTATTGCGATTTTTACCGGACAGGCTTCCACAGTGAATCCGTATCAGTGAGTCACGTGAGTGAGTTGAGCGAGTGAACTAGGAATGATGAGCAAAATCACGAAACTTTCGCCGAAGAACCGTCGCAGCCAGAATGGCTCCGCGCTGCTCATTGCTATCTTCACTCTTCTTTTGATCGGAGCCGTCGCCATCGGCCTGATCATGATGTCGCTTACGCAAAATTCCATCAGCGCCAATTACAAAAGTTCTCTGCAGGCTTTTTACAACGGCAAAGCTGGCCTGGAAGAAGGCCGCGGCCGGCTTTTTGGCGGCAATCCAAACCCGCTTTCCGCTCTCGGATTTCCCAATACTCTCTTGGCCAACGAAGTCTGGTACATCACCAATCCCGAATCCAGCGAAACCGTTGATCCGCAAAACCTCTCCTCCACTTATGCTGACAACCAGTACGCTTCCGAGTGGAATCACCCGCTCAGCACCAGCACCGTGAAGCCATACGTCTCATCCGTGGCGTCGCTTTCGGGAACACCTAACGCGCCTTACAAGTGGGTTCGCATCACCGCCACCACCGAATATTCCTCGAACATCGATGGCAACGTCACCGGATACAAAGATCCAAATAATCTTCTCTGCTTTGATGGCACTCAAGTTTTTCAGGGCAGCCCTTCGGCCTGCCCGGGGAATTCCAGTCAGGTTTTTACCGTCACTTCCATGGCGGTTTCACTCGGCGGCGGCAGGCGGATGGAGCAATATTTGGTCGCTTCGCAAAACCCGAACTTGAATCTCTCGACCGCCATGACCGTCCCCGCCAACAACGTCACTTTTGCCGGTCCCAATTCCAATCCAGCCTTCAAAATAAGCGGGATCGATGGTGTTGGTGTCGCGCCGCCCGCCGGCGGTTGCGGTACCGGCATCGGTTCCATTCCTGCCGTAGGAGTTACGGAACCTTCCGGCGGCAACGCCAACAAAAACGCCTTCATCTCCGGAATTCCCGCACCGCCCGTCACCAACTACAACAACTACCTCGGTGGCGGACTACCCACTCCCAGTATTTCCGACAGCATTTCGCTACCAGGCAGCCTGCAATCGCCCGCCAGCATCAATCAGATGATTCAACAGGTTTCCAACAACGCTGATCTCGTAATCAACCATGACGCCACCACCACCGATATTCCCAGCGGAATGTCCGCCGCTAGTCCGATGACCATAGTGGTCAATGGAAATTTCAATCTCACCAACGCCTACACCGGATACGGTCTGCTGATTGTCACCGGAAATCTGACCTACACAGGCGATTCCGGTTGGAAAGGCATCGTCGTCGTTGCCGGCAAGGGCACCGCCACATTTGCCAATTCCGGTCCCGGTAGCGGTGCCGCGAACGAATTCGACGGCAGTGTTTTCGTTGCCACCATCAAAGACGCTTCCGGCAACCTGCTCTCAAATTTTGGCAACGTCGTTTACGATCTTTCAAACGGCGGCGGCGCCGGCACCGGCAACGGAATCTATTCCAGCAGTTGCTGGACCAGCAAAGCGCAGCAAGTCGCGGGCATGAAAGTCCTTGCCTTCAAGGAAATTGCCAACTGAATTCTGCCGAACTTGAGTCCTCGTTCCGACCACAGCAGCGCATTGCCTGATTCCCTGATAGAATTTTAGTTCTAGTGCCGAGCCGTTTGGGTGGAACTACGGGACGGCGCCTGCTGTGTCTCCCTGCGAAACCCCAATTTCCGCGAATCCAGGGAAGAATCCCGCGAAAACGTTTTCGCAAGGGTCAGCCTCGACTGGTTCGGGCCTGCCTGATAGCACCTGATAGTGAAGGAGAAATGTATGGCCAAGTACGGCGGAGTGGACTTCATCGATTTCGATTCGCAACTTAACGACGAAGAAAAACTCGTTCGCCAGACCGCGCGCGAATTCGTGGAAAACGAGATTGTCCCCATCATCGAAAGACACAGCCGCGAAGCCACGTTCCCCATGCATCTGGTCCCGCAGCTTGGCGAACTCGGTTTTTTCGGTGCCAGTCTCCACGGCTATGGCTGCGCCGGCATGTCCAGCGTCGCCTACGGATTAATGACCCAAGAACTCGAACGCGGCGATTCCGGAATCCGCAGCTTTGTCTCGGTGCAATCCGCGCTGGTCATGTATCCGATCTACACATTCGGCAGCGACGCGCAAAAAGATAAATGGCTTCCGCAACTGCAGCAGGGCAAAAAAATCGGCTGCTTCGGTCTGACCGAACCGCAATTCGGTTCCAATCCCGGTGGCATGCTCACCCGCGCCGTAAAAAAAGGGAACAAGTACGTCCTCAACGGCGAAAAAATGTGGATCACCAGCGGCTCCATCGCCGACGTCGCAGTCGTCTGGGCCAAATGCGAAGACGAAAAAATTCGCGGCTTTCTCGTGGAAAAAGGCACGCCCGGCTTCAAGGCCTGGGACGTCCACGGCAAGTGGTCGCTGCGGGCGTCCGTCACCAGCGGTCTCGCATTCGGCGACTGCGAAATCCCAGAAGAGAATTTGCTCCCTGGTGTCGTCGGCCTGAAAGGCCCTCTCAGTTGCCTCAATCAAGCGCGCTACGGCATCGGCTGGGGCGCGCTCGGCGCTGCCATGGCCTGCTACGACACCGCGTTGCAGTACGCAAAAACTCGCAAGCAATTTGCCAATAGGCCCATCGCTTCGCACCAGCTGGTTCAGGAAAAACTTGCTTGGATGATTACGGAAATCGTCAAGGGCCAGTTGCTCGCCCTGCACGTCGGCAAAGTCAAAGACGCAGGCAAAGTCGATCCCTCGCACATTTCTATGCTGAAGATGAACAACGTTGGCATTGCCCTGGACATCGCGAGAAAGTCCCGCGACATTCTCGGCGCCAACGGCATCGTCGACGATTACTGCATCATGCGCCACATGAACAATCTTGAAAGCGTCTTCACCTACGAAGGCACCAACGACATCCACAAACTCGTGATCGGCGAAAAAATCACCGGCATCGCCGCCTACGTCTAGTCCCTCGGCAGCACGCAAGCAACCGTATCTAGTCGCTGCGAATCTTGTAAGCTGTGAGCACGCGATTCTGTCCGCGCTCCTGGAGATTCGCCATGCGCAATGCATTTTCACGCACCAATAAATCTTTGCTCCTGATGGCAGCGATTTTTGCCGCTGCGTTTCCATCGATTGCGCAGCAAGCTGCCCCACCCGCCAAGCCCGGCAGCGCCGCGGCGGCCACGACTCCCCCTGCCGCTGCTTCTGCAGTGAAACCCAGGATCCGCACCATCACCGCGTTCATCAATCTCTCCACCGACGGCTACCAGCAGGAAGTGGCTGACGCCCTAGCAATGCTGCGCCGCGCAAAAACAATTTTCGAATCGCGCGGCTACGAAGTGCAAACCATCCGCATCGCCACGCAGCCTTTTCCGGAATACACGAAGGGAATGACCAAACAACAGATTGTCGACTTTTTCAAAAAGTACGACGATCTTGCGGAAAAGGAAAAATTCAATCCGGCGATCGGTCCGGCCATGTTGCATCCTGACGATCCAGAATCGCAGGCCGACACGCTCGCCGAAATTCTTGCCGCAACAAAACGCATTCGCGGCAGCATCGTGATCGCCGGCGACGACGGTGTCCGCTGGAAAGCGGTTGGTGCAACGGCGCGCGCCATCAAAAAACTCGAAGACGAAACCGAGCACAGCCAGGGTAATTTCAATCTCGGCGCCATCGCCATGGTCCCGCCATATTCGCCATTTTTCACCGCGGCGTATCACACCGGCTTCGGTCACCAGTTCGCCATCGGTCTTGAATCCGCCAACGTGGTCGAAGCCGCGTTCAAAGGCGCTCCCGATCTCGCGTCGGCACGCGACAAACTTGACGATATGTTGACCGAACAAGCCAGCGAGATCGAACGGAACGCCAGCCGTGTCGATTCCGAAACCGGATGGCGCTACATGGGGATGGATCTTTCTCCCGCGCCGCTCAAGGAAATTTCCATCGGCGCAGCGATCGAAGAACTAATTGACCAGGCATTCGGTTCCAGCGGAACTCTTACCGCTGCCGCAACCATTACCGCCGCAATCAAAAACGTTCAGGTGAAGCAAACCGGCTACAACGGCCTGATGCTGCCGATTCTGGAAGATTCTCGCCTTGCGCAACGCTGGAGCGAAGGCCGTATCTCGCTCGAAGGCTTGCTCTCCTATTCCGCCGTTTGCGGAACCGGCCTCGATACCATTCCTCTCCCCGGCGATGTCACCGTCGAACAACTCGACTTGATTTTGGGTGACGTCGCCACGCTGGCCTTCAAGTGGCACAAGCCGCTTTCCGCGCGCTTGCTTCCGGTAAAGGGGAAAGGACCGGGCGACACCACCGAGTTCAACGATCCCTTCCTCGTCAACGCCGTAATTCAACCGCTGCAGCGCGGCACGTCGCACTAAGCGCTTGTTGCTGCAGGCGCGTTACCGCCTTCAGTTCGTCGCGGCATTCTCTCTGGGTAGCGCCAGGAAAAAAACCGTTTGATCGCCCGTAAGCACCAGCATCCGTCGGTTATCCGCTGCGAAATGTACGTAAGTGATGGGCTTGGTAAAAATGTACTGTTCACGTCGGGTCATATTTTTCAAATCATAGAGCGATAACTCGCCCCGTTCATTTTCGGCCGCAAGTAATCCTGAGCTGCCGGAAAGCGCTGGACGCCGCCCGAACAGCAGTCCTTTCTGTTCTCCGGTTTGCAGGGAAATCACGTGTAGCCGGTTCGATCCATCCTCCGCGACCAGCCAATCACCCGCGGACTCGGCCGAACCGATACGGAACGAGCCCTTGCCGGTCCGGACGATTGTCGCTCCAAGAATTTTCCCGGTTGTCGGATCGATCGCTTCAAGAAAATAGTCGTTGCCATCCGCATCCACTTTGGGCCACCGCTGGCTTAGCACGGCATTGCTCCGTATTTCAATTTTTGCGCCTTCGGAATTCGCTGGCCAGGAAAGCACCAGGTTCTCGTCCTTACGGCGGCTGACCACGTCCGGAGCGTTCTTTGCATATGTGCGCGACCACTTGACTTTTCCAGCTGACACATCGAGCGCTTCGAAAAGAATATTGCGTTCACTCGACTCGTCCTTGCCTTGAGGCGTAGTGCGAAGCAGCACCGATCCGAACTGAATGGCCTGCGTTTTGTCCAAGTCCATTCCCGTTTCCACTCGTCTATTGGGGGAATCTAGATGAACCAGATGTCGAGTGCTTTTGTCGAATTTTGCAATGTCCGCGTCCACCACCCCCGCGTTGCTGACGACCGCGCCGTTAAATCCTCGAACGTAAAACGCGCGTTCATTGTGCAGCAGATTCCAAACCGCGCCGCGCGATTTACTCGAAATTGCAAGCCAGTGCAGATCCGGAGATACCGCGAAGGCCTGCAGACGGCCGAGTTGCCCTACCGGCAGTCTGGCCCGCTTCAATTCGCTCCCCGCTTTTTCTATATCGAACATGGCGATGTCGCCGTCGATGCGTTCACGCACGTAGGTACTTCCCGATGCATCCGCAGCGGGTTGTTCTGAGGCCAAAATAATTTTGTCAGTCTGCAAATCCATTACACCAACGGCGTGATCCACGATTGGTCGCAACAGAAGATAACGAGGATTCGTGGCCGTCTCAATTGACTGCTTGCCAAGCGCGATTTTTTTCACCGATTCGCCGCTCGGAAATGTCACGATGCCGGAATTCTTGTAGTTCCCCGCGTCCACTCCAACAATCTTGTCCGGACCGATGAATGAAAAATCGCGCGATAGCAGAGAGCGTACACTACCGGGGACCGACACAGGATGAAAGTCGTCGAGGTTCAGAACCAGTGACTCTTCTCCTGAAGAATGCGCCACCAGAAAGCGTGCGTCCGGAGAAAACCGCATGTGCAGCAGCGAAACATTGTCTTCGCCAAGAATCTTGGCCAGATAAAGGATGAAAAAGTCGACAAATCGAGGCTCGTAAAAATCTTTCTTTTGAAACAGCCGGGAATTTGACTGCACGTCGTAGAGGCTCAAATCAAATTCCTTGCCATAGCAAGCTAGATATTTTCCATCAGGAGAAAGCAGTGTTTGCATGCACCCGCGCGGAACCACAACTTCGCTTGCCGAACTGCGTGTTTCATCGCCGACAGACCATGACTCCACGCGCAAACTCGGATTGTGAAACACGATCGACCGGGAATCCGGAGAAAATGAAGCGTCGAAGGCTTCCGGCGCATAAATAGCAAATTTGGAAGTAAACGTGGCGGCGTTCATCACAAAGATCGTCGATTCATCCTGAGCGAAGAGGTACTTGCCGTCCGGGCTGTATCGGATTTTGCGGATGTCCGATCGCAGCGACGGGTTCAATGTCACTTTTGAAATTACTCCGTTCAATCGCTCTTTGTGGCCCAGTCCGGTGTAGTTGATCACGGACGCCTGCCATTTCTGAAACTCTTCCCGGTTCGATGCAATGGCGCGACCGCAGTTTAGTGATGGGGTTTGCTTCAGAATTTCACGCAGCCGCTTCGATTCCGAGCTGGTCGCCCCGAACATATCCGAAAGCCAGCTTCCGGTTCTTCCTCTGGTGTCTGCGATGCGGTCGAAAATATCGGGAAACGCCTGCGGAGAGTACCCGGCATTCGCGATGAGTTGCATTCCGATCTGATCGGCAATCAACTGGTCTTGTTTTTCGTCGCCGCCAGAGTGAGCAAAGACTTTTCGTTTGCGCACCAGGCTGTCCTCGAGTTGTTCGTAGTTCTTGAAAATTTCCTCTCGCGTTCCCGGTTCCGTAACCCCCAGCGCTCCGCGAAACATCATGGTTACAGTCATCGCGGGTTGGTGTGTCAGCACGTGGCCCAGTTCATGCCCCAACACGCCGGCGATTTCGTCCTCATTTTTGGCCAGAGCTACAATTTTGCGCGAGACGTAAACGCGTCCCCCGGGAAGACTCAGCGCATTCGCGACCGGTAGATCAGAAAGAAAAAACTGAATCTTCAAATCCGTAGGCGGGGCCTGCGCCAGCAGACGTTTTCCGACACGTTGCAGGTACCCGGTGTAATCTTCATCGTCAATTACCAGGAAATCGCGCTGCACCTGCTCCGCGATGGCGTCGCCGAGATCCATCTCTTGCCGGTCGGTGAAAATATTCAGCCGGGGATCCGGCGGAGTGACGTGCACTGGCGGACATGCTTGTTGCGCGGGCGCCATTCTCGCAGCGATCGCGAGAATCAAAATAATCTGCAACACACTTCGAAGAAAACAGAAAATTCCGGAGCGGCTGGTTTGCACCGGTGCCTCCTGGCCTGGAAAGAAGTCGCTTGAGCAGGACAGTAACACCGCAGGGTAGTAGCCGCAATAGCACCTAGGCAGAGAGAAACAGCAATTGCGACAATCTCACCGACCGGGTCGTCGAGACCGTGCTGGGAGTCCACCCCCGAAATCATTTTCTTGGGCAGAGTTAGGCGACGGGAAAATCAAGTTCGATTGGATCGATCAGCGGCAGCAGCCACTTCAACAATTCCTGGTGCACCGGGTGGGCGTTGTACTCCTCGAATGCAGGCTGATCTGCAAATTTCATTGCACCGCCGAGTTCATATCCTTGCGCGCGGGGTGAAACATTTCTTCCGACGTATGAATCCAGAACTTGTGGGATGTGTTTTTGCAGCGCGGCGATTTCGCTGACCATGCGATCTTTCTGCGCTTCCGTCACTCCTGCCTTCAACCGAAATAGGAACATGTGGATGAACATTCGTCGTCTCTTTCTTCGAAAAAGTATTTGAAGATTCTTGGTGACGGCATCCGGCTGTGTCAATAAGAATGAACGGTGCGAGCTGGCAACTCTTTGGGGACCTGGAGGATGGATGAGGGGCAAAAAAGAAATAACGCGGCGCGAATTTGTGAAAGACGCGGCGATGGCTGCCGCGGCGGCCACTGCCGGTCTGACGATTGTGCCACGGAGCGTGCTCGGCAGAGGATTTACGCCGCCGAGCGACTTGTTGAATATCGCCGCGGTGGGAGTGGGAGGTATGGGCCGCACCAACTTGATGAATCTGGGCAGCCAGAACATCGTGGCGCTCTGCGACGTGGACTGGGGCTACGCCGACAAAGGGTTCGCGCAACTCGGCAATTCGGTGGAAAGTTTGCGCCGACGCATCGAAGGCCCGGATCCAGCTCCGCAACCCGGGCGATCAGCCATGCCGTTCAACCGTGAACTGGCCAGGCAACGCCTGGCGGACATCGAGCGGTTGAAAGACGTCGGAGTACCGAAAGCCAGACGCTACACCGATTACCGCGAAATGCTGGACAAACAGAAAGACATTGAAGCGGTGATGGTGGCGACTCCTGATCATATGCACGCGCCGATTGCGCTGGCTGCGATGGAACTGGGCAAACACGTTTACGTGCAGAAGCCGCTGACGTGGTGCGTCGGGGAAGCGCGGCAACTGGCGAAACGCGCAAAAGAAACGAAAGTCGCAACGCAAATGGGCAACCAGGGACATTCTCTCGACGACGCGCGGAAAGCCGTGGAATACGTTTGGGCCGGAGCGATCGGCGACGTCCGCGAAGTGCACGTGTGGACCAACCGGCCGCTCGGATTCTGGCCGCAGGGGGTGCCCCGTCCGCTCAAGCCGAGCGAACCGATCGATACGATGCGCTGGAACGGACCGGGCGTGGAGGCGCGGCTGGCGAATGCCATGGCCGGAAACTATCCCTTGCCGGACGGATTGGCGTGGGACCTGTTTCTCGGAGTCGGGCCGAAGGTGGACTATCACCCGATCTATCACCCGTTCAACTGGCGCGGGTGGGTGGATTGGGGAATGGGTCCGATCGGAGATATGGGCGCGCACTTGATCGATCACTCCATGTGGGCGTTGAACCTGGGCTATCCAACCACGATCGAAACCATATCGACTCCGTTCAATCACGCTTCCTATCCGGACGCGACGATGACCATCTACGAATTTCCCGCGCGCGATGGCGCAACTGGGAAAATGCCGCCGGTGAAACTCACCTGGTACGACGGCGGGCTGATGCCTCCGAAACCGGAAGAGCTGGGCGACGAAGAGCTGAGCAAGGACGGCGGCGCGTTGCTGATCGGCAGCAAAGGAAAACTTCTTTACGAGACGTACGGAAGAAATCCGCGGCTGCTGCCGAAATCGCTGCACGATTCCTTTGGCGAGCCAGCGAAGAAGTTGCCGCGCATTCCAAACGAGCACCACGAAATGAACTGGGTGAACGCAGCAAAGGGAAAAGCCGAAGCCTCGTGCCCGTTCGAGTACGCAGCAAAGCTCACCGAAGTGATGCTGCTGGGCATCGTGGCATTGAATGCCGGGAAGCAGATTAGCTACGACGGCGCGCAGATGCAGGTGACGAACATAGCATCGGCAAACGCCTTCCTAAAGAGGGACTACCGCACTGGCTGGTGAACGGCGTCCGGCGACTCGCTACTTCCTCTGCAATCGGTCTGACACGCTAACGGAATCCGCTGCGCTCGACGATTTCGGTTTTGCTCATCGCCGTTCAGCCGGTATCTAAGCTCTAAGTTTATTGTAATGGATGGTTTTCGGCGACGAATCCAAATGCCGCCGCTATATCGACATTGCCCACAGCCGTATTCATTACAAAAGCTTTAAACACGTTTCCGGTTACTTGGCGTCGGAGAGGACCAAGTAGGCGCCGAGTCCGATCATGCCGAGGCCGGAGGCGGTGCGTTGGCCGCGGCGGAAAGAGAGGCTGGATTTGAGTTTGCGTTCGAGCGGGGCAGCAAGGGCCACGACGAGGATATCGGCGGCGGTGTTGAGCGAAACCGAGAGAATGCCGAGGATAACGAACTGGAGAAAGACGTGACCGCGATCGGGCGCAATGAATTGCGGAATGAAAGACAGAAAAAATAACGCGGTTTTCGGATTTAGTGCTTCGGTCAGTATTCCCTGGCGAAATGCCTTGGCGGAAGGCGTGGGCGCAGTGCCGGTTGCGGATTCATCCATCGGGACATTGCGCGAGCGAATCATTTTGACGCCGAGAAAAACGAGATAGGCGGCGCCGGCGTACTTCACGGTATGGAAGGCCACTGCCGAGGAGGCGAGGATCGCGGAGATGCCAAGCGCTGCGGCGAAGACATGGATGAGTCCACCGAAAAATGTGCCGAACGAAGAGAGAAAGCCTTCCCGGCGTCCTCCGGCAAGCGTGCGGGCGAGAACGTAGAAGATGCCCGGGCCGGGAGTGATGGCGAGGAGAAGTGCGGCAGCGAAGAAGAGCAGGAATTTGTGGGTTTCGATCATGAAGAGATTGTAAGAGAAAAGAAGTTGGAAAGTAACGAAGTAAGGATGCATCGAAATAGAGGAAAAACCCCAGGGGCTGGAGATTTAGATTTAGGAGACTAAGAAAAAAACGCGAGGCCCGGGCTGAAATGGTTGCCGTTACAGGGCCTTTCGGTAGAGGACACGGCGAGCGGTGACCGTGAAGCCAGAAGATTCATGGACGCGCTGCGAGAGTTGGCTTTCGATTGCGGCGGTCCCGATTCCCTGGCAGCGAAATTGTTCTGCGACGTACCAGCCTTCGCCGTAGCCAACTGGGCGCGATTCGTCGCAGCCATCGGCGCCGGAGGAGCGGAAGGCCGGAAGGTCACTTCGAGAAAGGCACGGCAAGACACGCCTGGCGGATCCGTCTAGAATTGCAGCGAGTTCTCGCGCGTGGTCGTCTTGCGTAGATTCCGGCCACAGTGCAGTGCGCAGCTCGGCTAGAGACTGGAGGTCGGAGCTATCCGCGAGCCTGATATGGGCCATGATCACTCAATTCGCCGCGATGGAAGCACGAATAGGAAATTTAGTTGAGCGAATGGATCGCGGTGCGCGAGCTTGGCTCGAATTTATTGTAGAAGTTAGCGGTGCGGAACGGATTGCGAAAGCGGAAGGTTGACAGGCAGATGTAGGGAACGGGAATTCAGAGAGTACGCGGAGGAAGTGATGCTGAAAACGGGAAAGATGGTCGGATTTATTTTGACCAAGGATTATGAGGCGGCGCGGGCGTTCTATGAGGGGAAACTGGGATTTACGTTCGTGATGCTGAATCAGTTTGCGCTGGTGATGCGAGCGGGCGAGAACCTGCTTCGGATCGTGAAGGTGGCTGATTTTGTGCCGTTAGAGAGTACCGTGCTGGGATGGGAAGTGGCGGATGTATCGGCAACGGTGGAATGGCTGAAAGGACAGGGAGCGGCGACTGAGAGATATCCGTGGGTGGAAGACCAAGAGAACGGAATTTGGGTGACGCCGGGCGGGGATAAAGTGGCGTGGTTCAAGGATCCCGATGGGAATGTGTTGTCGGTTAGCCAGCACCGGTAACAGCGGAGAAGAAAGACAGGATTGGCCCCTGCGTCACAGAGAAAGCAAAACAGAAAAAACCATTGAGGTATAGAAGGGGGATGAAATAGCATTTTGCGGGCTGACGTTCGCGGTGAGTCGCAAAGCGAAATTGAAAAAGCGAACTCACGAAAATGTTTCTCGCGAGTCAAAGTGTGGCAGGAAAGCCGGCGATTGCCGTGAAAGGGGATGTCCAGTGAAAAGGTTTAGGGCAGCAGGCCTGGGTGTAGCGTTAGCGGTTATGGTGATGGCCGGTATGCTCTCGGCGTCAGCGGCGCGGCGAGAAAAGAAGGGGATGGTGCAGCCTGCGACAGCGCAGGCACCGGCTGCAGAAGCTCCCGCAGCAAATCCGCCCGCAGCAAATCCGAAAGATGTGGAGAGTCTGGATGCGATAGTGGTGGCGATCTACAACGTGATCTCCGGGCCGCCAGGTCCGCGCGACTGGAACCGCTTTAATTCGCTGTTTGCGCCGGACGCCAAGTTGATAGCGGTGCGGGTACCGAAGGATGGTGGCAAACCGACGCTGTTCGTGATGACTCCGAAAGGATATGAAGAGCGAGCGGGCAAATTTTTTCTGGAAAAAGGGTTTTTCGAGAGCGAAGTGAGTCGGAAGACGGATTCTTTCGGACACATGACGCACATTTACACGACCTATGAATCACGCGAGACGAAAGACGCAAAACCCTTCGCGCGCGGAATCAACAGCATGGAGTTTTTCAACGACGGGCAGCGGTGGTGGTGCGTGCAGATTTATTGGGATGAAGAGCGGGCGGACAATCCGATTCCCGAGAAATATTTGAAGAAATAAAGTAGCGAGGCAAATAAACAGAGAAAGAAAATGGAAGCTTGAATATAGGAACCGGGAAAGAGCAAAGAGCGGATCGCTTGTGCGGTCTGCTCTTTTTTGTTTGGCGCTCTCGATTTCAGAACTATTTCTGATTTTGTTTGGTGATGGCGAGAAAAACGGAATCGTCCACGGGAACGGTGGGAGTGAAGTGCGTTGGCGTGGAAGATGCGGTGATGCCGACGGCCTGCGCGGAGCTGGAGATGGCCGGGCCTGCAGGCTTACCAGCGGGAAGCGAGTTGCTGTCGCCCGGCATGAGCGAGAGGCGCGTCGTCTTGGGTGTGCATGCGGTAGTGACGCCGAAGCAGGTGTCGTGCACGAGAATCTGGCGGACGCCACTGTTGGGTGTGCCAGTGGCTTTCTCCGGATATTTCGAAGGTGTTACGGAAAGGAACGCGATGAAGCGTCCGGACGAGCTGACGGAGGGGAGGAGATTGTCGTTGCCGGCGATGGAGCTGGTATCGTCGGTGGAGACGAGCGTGGTTTGCGGCGTGCACTGCGTGGTGGCGCCGGCGCAAGTGTCGCGCAGATAAATCTGGCGGCCCGCAGGCGAGTTGGCGACGAGGTTGGTGGCGGCAGAACTGAACGCGATGAAGCGGCCGTCGGCGGATATCGAAGGTGTGTTGCTGTCGTTGTTGGCGGGAGAAGTGTCGCTGGCAGCAGAAAGCAACGCAGTGTGCGGCTGGCAATCGGATCCGGCGCCGGTGCAAGTGTCGCGCAGGAAAATTTGCGCGTGGCCATTTTGCGTGGCGGTGTAGGCGACGAAACGGCCGTCTGCTCCGAGTGCGGGAGTTTCTTCCGCGACAGAGAGCGCGGAAGATTTGGCGGCGTTGGAATTCGCGCCTGTGGTGTTACAGGTCTGAATGAAGGTAGAGTCCGTGGAAATGGCGAATCCGGGAGTGCTGGCGCTGGTGCCGCCGCCGCCGACGTAAGGATTGCTGACGCCGCTGGGAGCAGGGGTGGCGATGGCGGGTGGATTAAAAACGGAAACTAGAGCGCAGCCTTGCGCGGTCAGAAGATTCGCATCGACCGTAGCGGAGATTTGCGAGGCGGTCACACCGGAGGTGGAGAGAGTAGTTTGCGTGCCGTTGCTGGTCCAGTGAACGAGCGAGCCGCCCGTGGGATCGGAGCTGGGAATAAAGCTGGAACCGGAAATGGTAAGCGTAACGGCCCCGCCGTTCGGGGCGGCCGAAGTCGGCGTGATCGAAGAAAGAACAGGCAGAGGATTGGGCGGCGGGTTAATGATGAAAGCAATGGAGTTGGAGAGACCGTTGTTCTGACTTCCGGAATGCGGACTTAGATAGTTGACGAGAGCGCTGCCAGGAGTTGCAGTGAGCGCCGCAGGGACGACCGCCGTAATGTAGAGAACGTTGGAATTGGCGTCCATCACGGGGGTGGTTGTGAGGTTTTTGCCGTTCCATTGGACCACGGTCTTGGCAACGAAAGGACCACCGAAAAGTGTGATGACGAAATCGGCGCCGCCCGCACTGGCGTTATTGGGCGACAGCGAAGTCAGAACTCCGCCAGTATTGCCCTGAAACGTGTTGCCGTAATCGTTGCATCCGGCTGTCAAACAAATCACCGCGAACGCAAGTGCGCACGCTGCCCAAAACCGCTTCATGAGAACTCCCTTTATGTCCACGGGCGTACAGCGGGAAACCGCCGAGCCAGAGTGAATCTAGTGCGGCCGCGATGCGGCCATGCCGAGGTGAGATGCGAGAACCGCCTGGCGCGTTGACCGCTTCGCGGTCACACAAACGGCCTACCGCTTGGCGGTCGCACCTAAAATGGTCCGAACATGTCCAGAGAAAAAACCGCGCCAGCGAAACCCTGACGGATGCATCCTCAAAACTCTGCTTCAGTATCATTTCATTGAGGACAGGGAAACGTCAATGAGGCGAGGGCGGGAGATCAGCCGCAAGAATGGAGTTTCGGGAGGCTTACGAATCCAAGGAGTGGCGTCTTTCGATATGGGAACAGGGCAGGGAGTAACAGCACGCGACTAGCAGGCCTGTGGCTTGCAGCGGCGAATTGCAGAGTGTCTCGAAAGGTGGCAACTGCTATTCTCAGCGACGCGATGAAACTAAGGAAAGACAAAATGGAGCGCGGGCGGGAAAGCGCGGAGGGGCTGGAGCGCGGGCTGGGCCTGAAAGAAGCGGTTGCGATCAATATGATCGAAATCGTGGGAATCGGTCCGTTCGTGGTCAGCGCGACAGTCATTCACAAGATGGGCGGGCCGCAAGCTTTGTTGGCGTGGCTGGCCGGCGCGGCACTGGCGACGCTCGATGGATTTGTGTGGTCGGAACTGGGCGCGGCGATGCCGAAAGCGGGCGGCTCGTACGTGTTCTTGCGCGAAGCCTACGGGCCGGGAAAATGGGGACGGCTGATGTCGTTCCTGTTCGTGTGGCAGACGTTCGTGCAGGCGCCGCTGTCGATTGCGTCGGCTTCAATCGGATTTACGAAATACGTCGGATATTTACATGCGCTTACGAAGTGGCAGGCCAAAGCAGTTTCCGGCGGGCTGGTGATTCTGCTGGTGGTTTTGCTGTACCGGAAAATTACGACGATTGGAAAAATTTCGCTGCTGCTGTGGGCGGGAGTGATTGGGACGCTACTGTGGCTGATCTGGGGCGGGGCTACTCACTTCAACGCGAAAGTGGCTTTCGATTTTCCGCCGAATGCATTTTCGTTTTCGTCGCTGTGGTTTGCGGGGCTTGGATCGGCAATGGTGAGCACAATCTACAGCTACTGGGGCTACTACAACATCTGCAATTTGGGCGGGGAGATCAAAGATCCCGAGAAAAATATTCCGCGCGGAATTTTTCTTTCGATCCTGGGCATTGCGGCGTTGTACATGGCGATGCAGATAAGCATTTTGGGAGTGATTCCGTGGCGTGAGGCGCAGAATTCCGAATTTATCGTGAGTACATTTTTCGAACGTCTTTACGGTCATACAGCGGCGTCAGTGGCAACGGGGATGGTGCTGTGGATCGCGCTGGCTTCCGTCTTTTCCGTGCTACTGGGATATTCGCGCGTGCCGTACTCAGCAGCGCTGGACGGAAATTTCTTCCCGATTTTCGGCAAGCTGCATCCGACAAAAAAGTTTCCGCATATCTCGCTGCTGGCGCTGGGCACGCTGGCGTTTTTCTTCAGCATCAAGCTGGATCTGGAAACTTCGATTGCGGGAATCCTGGCGGTGCGGCTGATTGTACAGTTCATCGGGCAAGCGGTGGGAGTGATGCTGTTGAGGAAGAGATTAGGGACGGAGCGGTTGCCGTTCAAAATGTGGCTGTATCCTGTACCGGCAGTGTTGACGATGATCGGATGGGCCTGGCTCTTCTGGCACACGGGAGCGGCGCGGAAATGGGGATTGCTGGAAATTGCGCTGGGCGTGACGGCGTTTCTGGTTTGGACCGCAACAATGAAACAATGGCCGTTCGAGAAGTCCGCAGCGGCCGAGAGTGGATCGCCCAAGTAACCGAACTGCAGAATTCGCAGTCGAATATGCACCAGGTTTGGAGGAAGCATTGAAAATCTGCCGCGCTGTTTTGCTGGCCATGGTGTCGATGGCGGTTGCCTGCCCTACGTTGCGAGCACAATTTCCGCCGGCGCCAGGAACCGGCCCCGGGCTACCGGAAACGATTGAGGCCATCGATAGCGCTCGCGTGACCACACGAATTCTGTACATTACGGCCCATCCCGACGATGAAAGCGCATCGGTGTTGACGTATCTGGCGCGCGGTTTGCACGCGGACGTGGCGCTGCTTTCCCTAACGCACGGGGAAGGCGGCCAAAATGCCTTGGGCTCGGAGCAGGGCGCACAGCTTGGGCTGATTCGGACGCAGGAATTGCTGGCGGCGACGCGCGGATACGGAGTGAAACTTTATTTCACGCGTGCCAGAGATTTTGGATTCTCGAAAACGCCGGAAGAGACGGAGAAGATCTGGGGCGACGGCGTGCTGGACGACATGGTGTATTTGATCCGGACGTTCCGGCCGAACATCGTGATCAACAATTGGGGGGGCGTGCATGGCGGGCACGGACATCATCAGGCCGCGGGAATATTGACGCCGAAGGCGATTGCACTGGCGGCGGATGAATCGTACAAGACGAAAACCAGTTGCGAAGATTGCGGTCCGTGGAAGACGGCGCTGACGTTGAATATGGAACGGGGAAGCGAGCACCCCAAAGGCTACATTCTTCCGCTCGACGATATATCACCACTTTATGGACGCACCTACCGGCAGATGGGCCTCGATGCGTTCGCCAATCACCGCACGCAAGGAATCACCAATTTTCTGAGTTCACCTTTTTTCCTGCGACCGATTTCTCTGGTACGCGAGGATGGGCAGCCGGTCGACCCGAAAAGTCTGGCCGTCAACTTGAGGGAACGATTCAAGAATTGCGAACCGATGGAGAAAGCCGATCGCGAGCTGCTGGCTGCCAGAGCCGATGTGCTGCAACTGGAGTGGAAGGACGCCGGAGAGAAAGTGAGCCGCGCCGCGGAATATGTAGATGAGGCGCCCAAAAAATGCGGAGCGACGCCGACAATTCAGAGAGAAGAGGCCTGGGAGCAGCAACTCGACCGCAGCGGAACGAGCAATCGAATCGAACGGGCCGCAGCTGCGGTGGCGGGCATGAACGTGACAGCGATTGCGGATCGAAACGATCTGACTGCTGGCGAGGAGTTTCACGTAGCGGCGCGGGCACGATGCCGGCAAGAAGCAGGTTGCAAGCTGGGTGAGGGAAAGTTTGTGGCGGTGTGGAGTCTGACGCAAGAAAAACGCGAAGGGTCTTTGGACAAGGGACAGAGCTACACAATTCTAGTCGATAGCGATGCCAAGCCCGCAGGGTCGTTTTTGGGAAATTCCAGTGGACCGATTTCGGCTTATTTTGTGTCGCAAGCCGATGGGCCGCAGATCTGGGTGAATTTCAATCTAGCGGGAAGGGAATACGTGGCACGAGAGCTGGTGAAATTTTTTGATTTGAATTCGACGCACGCCAATCTCGTTCCACTGAGAATCGTACCCAGCTACACGCTGGCGATTGAGCCAAAAAGTTTGATAGAGATTCCCGGCGGA
Source organism: uncultured Acidobacteriota bacterium (assembly GCA_963781385.1). GTDB lineage: Bacteria > Acidobacteriota > Terriglobia > Acidiferrales > UBA7541 > Acidiferrum. The sequence goes on from CAWAFN010000004.1 coordinate 455,631, forward strand.
AAAAATGAGCCGGTGGACGTGCTGTTGAAAGTGCATTCGTATGCCACAAAACCGGCGACGGTAACGGTCGGCCTGGATGTACCGAGCGGGTGGAGTAACAGTGGAACCGTGGAAGTGAAGTTTGACGGCATGGGTGAACGTTACGCGAAGCTGAAGGTGAGGCCTCCAGGCAATCTGAAGGAAGGGAACTTGACGCTTGCGGCGTTTGCGAAACGCGGGGAAGAAAAGTTCACCTCGTCCATTGAACCGTTGCCTTCCTTGCCGACACTGTTGTGGGAAGAGCCGGCGCAGTGCTTCGTACATTCCTTCGATGTCAACGTGCCAAAGAATTTGCGAGTGGGGTATGTGGCGGCGGAGAGCGAACCGATTTCAGATTTGCTAAGAAAAATGGGAATTCAGGTGGATATACTGGGCCCGGCGGCGCTGGCGTTCAGCGATCTGTCCAAATACGACGCGATTGTAGTAGGCATTCGTTCGTATGAATTGCGAAGCGATCTGGCCGGAGCCAACCAAAGATTATTGGATTACGTTTCGAGTGGAGGGACGCTGGTAGTGCAGTACGAGCGTGAATTCGCGTGGGACGGAAAAAACTACGCGCCGTATCCTGCGACGATTAACAGCAACAAGCCGGGCGAGCCGTTGCCGCGCACAACGGACGAAAATGCCACGGTCACCTTTCTGAAGCCTGATGATCCGCTGCTAAACACTCCGAACAAAATCATGGCAAAGGATTTCGACGGATGGATTCAGGAGCGAGGTCTTTACTACTGGACAGACTTCGACCCGAAATACACACCGCTGTTGGCAATGCACGATCCGGGTGAAAAAGATCTAAACGGGTCTTTGGTCTATACCAAGTATGGCAGAGGAACCTACATCTACACGGGCCTGGCATTCTTCCGGCAGTTGCCGGAAGGCGTACCGGGGGCCTATCGGCTCTTTGTGAACCTACTCAGCGCTTCCCGATCACATTAGTGCGCAATGAAGTACGATTCCAGTACGGGCTAAATGCAAAATTTCCCGGAACGCTTTTACCGAGGTGAGTTCAATGAATTGCGCTCCTGCACGCCGCGACATGTTGCGAGTGATTACGCTGCTGTTGAGCGTCGCGATGCTGATTGCGTTCACCGCGCCTACCAACGCGCAACAGAAGGACAAGAAAAACAAGAAAACTCCGCCAGTAGTAGATAACAACAGTTCGAATCCAATAATTCCGCTGACCGACGAACAGCAAATCGACTACATGATTTCAGAAGTGTTGGGCGCCTGGCAGATCGGCGATTCCGAGCGCATGCACAAGAACTATTCCGACGACGTATCGGTCGTGAATGGCGGATGGGCGCCGCCGATTATGGGTTGGACGAACTACGAGACCTTGTACAAACAGCAGCGGGCACAGATGAAGCAAGTGCGAATGGACCGCAGCAACACCTACATCAAGGTAGTTGGAACTACGGCGTGGGCTTGTTACCAGTGGGAGTTCGCCGCAGTGATTAACGACGCGCCGTCGGCGGCCCGGGGGCAAACCACGTACGTGATGATCAAAAAGGACAACCGCTGGCTGATCGCCCACGACCACACCTCGGTCGCCCAGACCGTGCAGCCGCAAGCTCCGGGCAACTCAAATCCGGCGGGCGCAGCAGCACCTCCGAAACCAGCCAACTAGGCAACCACCAACTCAGAAGTGCTTCAGACCTTCGTATAGCCAAAGCCCTGCAATGACCAGGAGCAAAGCCCCTGCGGTGATGCCGCTGGTCATAATGGGACGCGAGAGCGTGTTGATTTTGGCGACAAGTTCACGCTGATCTTTGGCCATATTCTCTTCCCCGGCTTCGAGAAAAAGCTGATCGTCCTCGTGGCCTTCAAGCAGACTCCGCCACAGCAGGAGCACCAGAAACACAGCGGTAACGATGCCCCAAGCAATGAGGAGGTAGAAGATAGGCCCCGTAAGCGTTGATTCCATGGTAAATGACCTCCCGTTGGAACCGAACCGCGGTGGCAGAGTCTCTGGGTTGGCCCAGGTGGACTGCCAAGGGGTAAGACGGCACTCTTGGGCGGAGTATAGCACCGGGTATTTAAAAAACCAGCAGAACGTATCGGCGAAATAGATGATTTGGGAGCGCGGGAACGGACAGTTCGAATACGATACATTTTTTGGAATGGCTAGCGTTTTGGCTGCCGGAAGGCGGGTGCGATGAAGGTAGCGGTGGTTACTGGAGCGGCGCAGGGTATTGGGCGGCGAACGGCGGAAGTGTTGGCAGAGCGGGGCTATCGGCTGGCGCTGAGCGATTTGCGCGACCCGGAGGAGACGTTGGCCGCGCTGAAGGCCAGCGGAGCGGATGCGATAGGATTTTCGGGGGACATCAGCGAGGAAAGAGTAGTTGCGGAATTTTCCGCCGCTGTCGAGCAACGTTGGGGACGCGTGGATGTTCTGGTGAACAATGCGGGAATCAGTCTTATTTCGCCGGCGGAAAAAATTGCGGCGAAGGATTATCGCCGCGTGTTGGAGGTGAACCTGGTGGCTCCGTTTTTGCTGGCGCAGAAATTTGGCATGAAAATGTTGGCGGCGAAAAAAGGTTCGATTGTGAATGTGGCGTCGGTTGCGGGGTTGGTGGGAGTGGCGGATCGCGCGGCGTACAACGCTTCGAAACATGGGCTGATTGGATTGACGCGGACATTGGCGGCAGAGTGGGGCGGGCGAGGGGTTCGTGTGAATGCTGTGTGCCCGGGCTGGGTGAAAACGGAAATGGATGTATCGGATCAGGCAGGCGGCGGCTACACGGACGACGATATCACGGGGCGGGTGCCGATGGGACGGTTCGCCTCGCCGGACGATATCGCGCGGGCCATCGCGTTTCTTGCCGACGAAGAGATGAGTGGGTTCATTAACGGACATGCGCTGGCGGTGGATGGCGGGTGGACTGCGGATGGAAGCTGGGAATCGCTAAGACTACGGCATCGATAACCGGGTTGAATTCCTTGCTGCGGAATTTTTCAACCGCGGGAACCATTTCAGGAAGCCCGAGGAAGTTGTAACAGGGGCATCGCGTGAGATTTGGTGAATTGAACAGGTATCGCTTTTTAGCATTTGCCGCACTGCTGGCCGGAGTCTGCATGATTCCAGCCAGGTCTGCGGCCCAAGCAGCTCCAGGGCCATTGCCAGCAACTCCGTCGCAAGACGCGCCAGCAGCTTCACAAACAAAAGCACCGGCGGCGAATGTTCCGCGCAGCAAATCGATGGCGGGGACCTGGCGACTGAACACGGAAGACAGCGACGATCCGCGAAAGAAGCTGCAGCAAGCGCACGGCTCCGGCAGAGGAGGCCAGGGCGGTGGGCGTCCGACCGTTGCAATGGGCGGAGGGGGCTGGCCTGGAGGAGGCCATGGCGGATACGGAGGCCGCGGCGGCGGAGAAAGTAATGAAGACCGTCAGAAAATGGCTGCGTTCCTGCAGCCGGCTCAACAACTAACGATCTCGCAGAAAGAACCGGAAGTCGATGTGACTGATGATGCAGACCGGAAAGTCGTGCTGTACACGGACGGCCGCAAGATTGAAAAGTCGAAAGATCAGACGAATCAAGAGATGGATGCGAAGTGGGACGAATTCCGGCTGAACGCTGAAGGCAAAGACCCGCGCGGAAACAAATATCAGCGATCGTACGAGGTGCTGGAAGGGAACCAGCAATTGCGCGAAACGCTGTTGTTGAAAGTCGGCAGGAACAACACAGAGATTTCGATTCGATATGTTTATGATCTGGTGCAACCTGCGAAACAGAGCCCCAAACCGGGGTCGTAGATGCAATTGCAAAGTTGATTTCCGCCGGATTTTTGCTCACATTTCCACAATCCGTGCGCGTTGACGGAAATATGCTGCGATGCTAGTCTTCTAGTTCCGAGTCGGCGGCTCTGAGCCCTCCGTGTGTCGTTTGGGGTACGTGCGCGAAGTGGCTGCCAGCCTTAGTCCAGGCTAGAAAAACTTTTTTGATATGGCGATTGTTCACCAACTAGGCGAACTCTTCCTCGGGGCTGTGCCCACAGTCCTGCTCATTCTTATTTTCTATTTCATTCTCAAGTCCTTGTTTTTCAAGCCCTTGCTGGCAGTGATGGCAGAGCGGGAAGCACGTTCGATTGGCGCACAAAAGGCCGCTGAAACAGCGCAAGCGGCTGCCGCGGAAAAAGTGAAGCAGTACCAGGATGCGCTGAAGCAGGCGCGCGCCAAGCTCTATGCCGAGCAGGAAGCCGGCCGGAAGAAGATGCTCGATGAACGCGCGGCGCTGCTCAAAGAAGTTCGCATCAAGGCTCAAGACGAAGTGACCAAAGCCAAGGAGCGGGTTGCCGCGGAATTTGCTTCGGCGAAGCGCGAAGTGGAAGCCGGTACCGCGCAGCTCGCTGGTGAAATCGCTGCCAGAGTCTTGCGGTCGCCTGCAAGCCCTTCCCGAGAGGTCCGATGAAATTACGGAAGTCCATGGTTACTGCGCTCTTTGTGTGCGGCATGTTGCTGTTCGTTGCGGGCGCGCGCGCCGCGGAAGAAGGCGCCGAGGCAGCAAGCGCGGGCTCCGCCGATATTTTCAAGTGGATCAATTTCGCCATCATTGCGGGCTTGATTGTGTGGTTTTTCAAGTCCACGGCAGTGCCGTTCTTCAAACAAAATTCCGAGAGCATCTCGTCCGGGATCACGAAAGCAACGGCCGCGAAAGCGGAAGCCGAACGAAAATTGCAGGACGCAGAGCAGCGACTGGCCAAATTGCAGCAGGAAGTCCGCGGATTCCGAGAAGAAGCGGAACGCGAAGCGGCTGCCGAGGCAGAACGTATCAAAGCGTTGGCCAAATTCGACGCGGAAAAAATCGGGATTGCAGCGAAAGCCGAAATTGAAGCAGCGGAACGCTCTGCGCGCTTGGAGCTGAAAGCCCTGGCCGCGAGCCTCGCAGTGGACGGCGCCGGGTCCTTGCTGGCCAAGCAATTGACGCCGCAATCGCAAGCAGCGTTGATCAGCGGATTTGTAAAAAGCCTGAAGGGAAGCCCGAATTGAGGTCCGCCAGTCTGCAGTACGCGAATGCGCTCGCGGATGTCGCTCTCGCTCAGGGAGCCGCTGCTCCCGTTATTCAGCAGTTGGGCGATTTCAGCGCGGCGTATGCGGGTTCCGCGGAATTACGGAACGTGCTGGCAAGCCCGGCGGTGGCAAAGGAAGAAAAGCGCAAGGTCACGGAAAAGATTGCGGCACAGCTTGGCGCTAGCAAGATCGTGCGCAATTTCCTGATGCTGGTGATTGACCACCAGCGGGCACATTTACTTCCCGAGATGTTCCTAACGTTTCAAGAAGTGCTGCGCGAGCGGCAGGGAATCGCGGAAGCAAAAGTTTACTCCGCGAGCGCTTTGACCGAACCGCAACAGAACGAATTGACGCAAACGCTAGAGCGCGTAACCGGCAAAAAAATCGAGGCCAAGTTCAAACTCGATGCCAGTTTGCTGGGTGGCGTGTTGGTTCGAGTTGGCGACACGATTTATGACGGATCGCTCCGCAGCCGCCTGGAAGGGCTGCGCGAGCGGCTTTCCGTCGAATAGGCGGGGCATTTCACGACGGGCATTACGGAGATTGCAAAGCGGTACAGATTCCGATTTAGCAAAGAGCTGGAGCAGGAATGGCGAATATCAAGGCAGACGAAATCAGCAAGATTCTGCGCGAGCAGATCGAAAATTATGAGCATACGGTGGCAGTCGAGGAAGTCGGCTCGGTCATCAGCGTCGGCGACGGCATCGCACGCCTTCACGGGCTCGAGAAGGTGATGTCCGGCGAGATGATCGCGTTCCCGCATAACGTTTTCGGAATCGCGCTCAACCTCGAAGAAGATGAAGTCGGCGCCGTGCTGTTGGGCGAGTACACCGCGATCAAAGAAGGCGACACCGTCAAGCGCACCAACACGATCATGTCCGTGCCAGTGGGCGAAGCGCTGATTGGCCGCGTGGTGAATCCGCTGGGTGAACCGCTCGACGACAAAGGCCCGATCGCTTCGACGCAACGCAATCCGCTGGAGCGTATTGCGCCGGGCGTTCTCGACCGCCAACCGGTACGTGAGCCTCTTCAGACGGGTATCAAGGCCATCGACGCCATGATTCCGATCGGCCGCGGGCAGCGTGAGCTGATCATCGGCGACCGCCAGACCGGAAAGACTGCCGTTATTCTCGACACCATCATCAATCAGAAGGGCCAGGGGATGATCTGCATTTACTGCGCGATCGGACAAAAGCGTTCGACGGTTGCGCAGGTCGTGAAGACTCTTACCGATGCCGGTGCGATGGATTACACCATCGTCGTCGCCTCTTCGGCGTCCGAGCCCGCTTCAGTGCAATACATCGCGCCGTACGCGGCATGCGCGATCGGCGAATATTTCCGCGACAACAAAAAGCACGCCGTTACTTTTTACGACGACCTTTCAAAGCACGCCCAGGCCTACCGCGAAATTTCCTTGCTGTTGCGTCGTCCACCTGGACGCGAAGCGTTTCCGGGCGACGTGTTCTATCTTCACTCGCGCCTGCTGGAACGCGCGGCAAAGCTGAACGACAAGCTGGGCGCTGGCTCGCTGACGTCCCTGCCGGTGATTGAAACGCAGGCCGGCGACGTTTCCGCCTACATTCCGACCAACGTCATTTCGATTACGGACGGCCAGATATACCTGGAAGCTGATCTTTTCAACAGCGGCATCCGCCCTGCCATCAACGTCGGCATTTCAGTCAGCCGTGTCGGCGGCAACGCGCAAATCAAGGCCATGCGCCAGGTTGCCGGGACTTTGCGGTTGGACATGGCGCAGTACCGCGAGCTGGCGGCGTTCGCGCAGTTCGGCGCGGATCAGCTCGACAAAGTCACGCAGGCACAACTCGCGCGCGGGCAGCGTTTAACGGAAACACTGAAGCAGGGGCAATACGCTCCGCTGTCAGTGGAAAAACAGGTGCTCAGCCTCTTTGTCGCCACCAGCGGATTGGTGGACAGCATTCCCGTGCCGGATGTCGGCCGGTTCGAACTGGAATTCTTGCAGTTTGTGGAAACGAGCCAGCCGGGAATTCTCAAGAGCATCAGCGAGAAAAAAGCTTTGGACGATTCGATCAAAGCGGAAATCAAGAAGGCCGCGGAATCCTTCAAGGAGCGCTTCACGCCAACGGCGAAGTAATAACACATGCCATCACTTCTCGATTTCCGGCGCCGCATCCGCTCGGTGAAAAACACCCAGCAGATTACCCGCGCGATGAAGTTTGTCGCCGCGGCCAGGTTGCGTCGCGCGCAAGAAGCTGCGATTGCGGCAAGACCTTACGCCAACGAGCTTGCGCGGATTCTGCGCTCGACTGCGGCGCGCATTGATGAGCCACAGCATCCGCTGCTGGCGAAGCGGTCGGAAGAGCGGATACTCGCGATTGTGCTGACCGGCGAACGCGGGTTGGCGGGCGCGTTCAACGCCAACATCCTGCGCAAGGCCAATGAATTCCTGCGCGCGCATCGTGGCAAGAAGCTTTCGCTCATTCCCGTCGGAAAGAAAGGGCGCGACTCGCTGAAGCGCGCCGGATTTAAGTTTGCAGCGGAATACATCAATGTGCTGGCAAAGGTGGAATTTGCAACAGCGCGCGAAATCGCGAAGATTGTGGCAGATCTTTACGCGAACGACGAAATCGACGCGGTATACCTGATTTTCAGCGAATTCAAATCGGTGATCGCGGCAAATCTGAAAGTGCAAAAGCTTCTGCCGGTGGAACCTGAAATCGACGAACCCGGAACTGACCAGCCGAAGGAAGGGGCGAATCAGGTCGACTATATCTACGAGCAGCCGCCCGAACAGTTACTTGGTGCACTGCTTCCGAAATATGTCGAAGCGCAATTGCTTCGCGCGATGCTGGAATCTTCCGCTTCTGAATACGCTGCGCGCATGGCGGCCATGGAATCCGCTACACGCAACGCCGGCGAAGTGATTCAGGCGCTAACCTTGCACATGAACAAGGTTCGTCAGGCGGCAATCACTAAAGAAATTATTGAAATTGTTAGCGGCGCCTCTCACGGCGCGTAAGGGGAGAGAAATAGAAAATGCCGGACCAAAAAGAACGCATCGGCCACGTCGTACAGGTCATCGGACCTGTGCTCGACATTCAATTTGAAGAAGGACATCTCCCTGCGATTTACAACGCGGTGCGCGTTACCAGCGAAGGCTACAACGTTCCTGAACCGCTGGATATTACAGTCGAAGTGCAACAGCACCTGGGCGAAGGCCGCGTGCGTGCGGTCGCAATGGAGCCGATTGAAGGAATGGTTCGCGGCATGAAAGCGATCGATTCCGGCGAATATATCAAGGTGCCGGTCGGACGTCCGACTCTCGGCCGCGTGATGAACGTACTTGGCAAACCGGTGGACCAACTTGGTCCGATCAATGCGAAGGATTATCTTCCGATTCACCGTGAAGCTCCGAAACTCGACGAACAGTCCACGTCACTTGAAATGTTCGAAACGGGCATCAAGGTCGTTGACCTGATGGAGCCGTACGTAAAGGGCGGCAAGATCGGACTGTTCGGCGGCGCGGGAGTCGGCAAAACGGTTTTGATTCTTGAGTTGATTCACAACGTGGCCATGAAGCACGGCGGACTTTCCGTATTCGCGGGCGTCGGCGAACGCACTCGCGAGGGCAACGACCTCTGGCTGGAAATGTCCGAAGGCGGCGTCATCACGCCGGGCAACACGGAGAAATCACGTTGCGCGCTGGTTTACGGACAGATGACGGAACCGCCCGGATCGCGTCTGCGCGTCGGTCTTACTGGTCTTACCGTTGCCGAATATTTCCGCGATCAGGAAAAACTGGACGTACTGCTCTTCATCGACAACATTTTTCGTTTCGTGCAGGCTGGAGCGGAAGTTTCCGCTTTGCTCGGCCGCATGCCCTCCGCCGTCGGTTACCAGCCGAACCTCAATACGGAAATTGGCGAATTGCAGGAACGCATCACTTCGACCAAGTCCGGCTCCATCACTTCGGTTCAGGCGATTTACGTACCCGCTGACGACTATACGGACCCCGCTCCGGCCGCGACGTTTACTCACCTTGACGCTACCACCAACCTTTCGCGGCAGATCGTCGAACGCGGAATTTATCCCGCCGTCGATCCTCTGGCTAGCTATTCGCGCATTCTTGATCCGCGCGTGGTCGGCGCAGAGCATTACGCCGTCGCGCGTTCGGTGAAATCGATTCTCCAGCGCTACAAGGATCTGCAGGACATCATCGCCATTCTCGGTATCGAAGAGCTTTCCGACGAAGACAAGCGCACCGTCGCTCGCGCCCGCAAAATCGAAAAGTTTCTTTCGCAGCCGATGTTCGTCGCCGCTCAGTTCACCGGCCTCGAAGGCAAGTACGTCAAGATCGAAGACACAGTTCGCAGTTTCCGCGAAATCGTCGAAGGCAAGTACGACGACATTCCAGAACAGGCTTTCTACATGGTCGGTACCATTGAAGAGGCGCTGGAGAAGTCGGAAAAGATGAAGGCAGGCGTCGCGTAAATTTATGGCCGGCGATTCCATCCAGCTCGTGGTCGTCACTCCGGAGCGCCAGCTTCTGAACGAAGCTGTGGCTGAAGTGCAGCTTCCTGGAGCGGATGGTTACCTCGGTGTGCTACCGCACCACGCTCCGCTGATCACCGAATTAGGCATCGGCGAGTTGAGCTATCGCACAGCGAGTGGTCAGACCGGGCTGCTGGCCATCATTCGCGGCTTTGCGGAAGTATTGCCGGACCGCGTTTCCGTGCTGGCGGAAATTGCGGAACGCGCCGAAGACATCGACTTGAATCGGGCCCAAGAGGCATTGCAGCGCGCGCAAGCGCGAATCACCCAAGGTGACGAGAATGTGGATTGGGATCGCGCGTCCGCGTCGCTGGCACGCGCGCTGGTGCGCATTCAGGTCGTTACGAAACACCAAGGCATCAATATCGCGACCGTCCGCTCGTAGCTCGACTTATGCATGCGCGCGCCACCGGCGCATCTAAATCTAAATGACGGGCAAGACCATGGAACCCATCACTGTTTACAGCACGAACTGGTGCCCGGACTGCGTGCGCGCGAAATCGTTCATGAAAAGTCGCGGCGTAGATTTTCGCGAAGTGAATATTGAGAACGACCCGGATGCGGAAGATCTGGTCATTCGCGTAAATCACGGCAAACGAAGAGTACCCACCATTCAGATCGGCGAACGGTTTTTCGCCTGCAGTCCTTACAATCCGGTCAAGCTCGCGGCTGAATTGAATATTGCCCTGAATTCCTGATGGGAAGCGAACGCTGCAGGTAATCGTTCTACTGAACGGCCGTCCCGCGCGCGTAAACGCTCGCGATTTCTAACCCTTCATTCAACAGAACAATGTCCGCATCTGCGCCCGTTCGCAGCGCGCCTTTTTTGAATTCGATGCCCAGCAGCGTGGCGGGATTGAGCGTAAGCATTCGCACTGCGTTTTCCAGCGGAGTACCCAGGTTTACGATGTTGCGCAGCGCGCGATCGAGCGTAAGTGTGCTGCCGGCGAGCCGCCCTTCCGCATTGCGGCAAATTCCCCCGCTGACTGTCACTTCGATTCCGCCAAGCTGATATTTTCCGTCAGGCATTCCGGTCGCGGCCATTCCATCGCTGATCAGAATGACGTGTTCCGGATCTTTCGATTGCAGCAGGATTTTCATCGCGATTTCGTCTACATGGACGCCGTCGGCGATCAACTCGGCTGTGACTTCGGGAGTTGTGAGCACTGCGCCAATGACGCCGGGATCGCGATGTGAAAATGGACGCATGGCATTGTAAACGTGAGTCGCGTGCCGTGCGCCGTGTGCGATCGCGGCACGGGCCTGTTCGTAAGTTGCATCGGTATGGCCGATCGAAACCACCATGCCTAAGCTGCGCGCCGCATCGATGCACGGCATCGCGCCCATCAATTCCGGAGCGATGGTAAGAATGCGCGCATTCCCGGATGCCGCGTGTAAAAAACGCTGCAACACTTCCGCCGATGGAAGTTGCAGGAATTCCGGCAAATGTACTCCGCGACGCTCTTTGCTGAGGAACGGCCCTTCAAAATGTATGCCCAGAATTTCGGCGCGTGCTTCGTCCGTCTGAAATTGTTTGGAAATAAATTTGGCAATTCCTTCGACGGCGCGAACCGTATCGTCGGCACTGGCGGTGACCGTAGTCGCCAGCAGCGAAGTCGTGCCGAATTTCGCCAGCCTGGCTGTGATGACCGCCAGCGCAGAATCATCCGCCTCCATCACATCGCGGCCGCCTGCACCGTGAATGTGAACGTCCACGAAGCCTGGAACCGCGGTGCAATCCGCTGCGCTGATTTCTGCAGCGCCGGCCGGCAATTGCATGGACGAACGCGGACCTACGGTTTCAATTTCGCCGTCCCGAATCAGGATTCCCGCGTCGGGGATTTCGCCTTTTGGAGTGATTGCCTTGCCCGCGTGCAGAAGTGTGGTGGCCATGGATAATTGTAATCGTAGCCGAATCCGAAACGCCCGCAAAACGAAACGAAGCGACGACCTGCTGTGTCCATGCAAAGAAAAACGGGCAGAGCTGCGAAGCCCTGCCCGTCGCAAGTTTGCAAAGAACGCAGTGTTACTTGCTGGCTTCGGGCGCCATGTCGATGCTGCTGAGTTTCAGTGTGTCGCCTTCGACCGAACCTTTTACTGTGACGTGATGGCCGGAATGTGCCGCGACTTTGTCTTGTGCGTCCACCACGTAGACTTTCTTGTCGGCGTCGTTCACGAAAACGTATTTCGCGCCGCCCTTTATGCACTTGGCGGTGCATTCAGCGGCGCCGGCGTTTGCACCCTTTGCGCCGCACTGGCTGTCGGAAATCCAGCCTGTCCAACTTCCCTCAGCGCCCATGGTCATGGCCGCGGTAAATAATGTCGCTGCTGCGATCGTCGCTATGCGAAGCTTCATATGATTCTCCTTCGAGTCGCTCTGCCTTCAGGCTCTGCCTGACGAGTTGCGCCTAGCTTGGCACAGCGCTCCGACAGTGTCCAGAAGCACCTCCATTTGTTACAGGTTTGAGACAGTTCCGTGAGCCGAAATTGAAAGCGGGAGGTTCTTGCGAACCTCCCGCGTGTCACGCGTCTCAGGACGATGTTGTTTCTGGCCGTTGCGCCGAGCTCGATTACTGGCCGGAGCCGGTATTCGAATTCGCCGTGGTGGCTCCAGCGGCTTTCGGCACGCTCAGGTATCCTGCAGCGGTAGTTTTGCTGACCTTGTTGATCACCAGTTCCACCGCCTGGCGGCTTCCACCGGTGTAGAAGAAAATCGGCTCATTTACCGAGCGGTTCTTCTTTTCGAAGCTCTTGTCATCGGCCAGTACGTTGATCGTGAACTGGTTCTTCTTGGTGTTGGTGTCTTTCAATTCGACTTGAACCGATCCAACTTTCTGGGCGCCGGCTTTGCGAGTTACCGTAAATTCATAGTAATCGCGCTGCCCCATGCGGCGAAGTTGGTCGATCTCGTCGTGATTGCGAGCGATCAAAGTACCCATCTCGCTGCGTGCCATCTGGATGCTGTTCTTTGTGGCGTCCAGATCGGTCTTCACTCCGCTCACGTCGCCACCGAGTTTGCTCACGTCTTCGCTAGCTGCTTTGCTGGCAAGTTGTGCATTTACGTTGGTTCCCAGTTCGTCCAATTTCTTGCTGTAAGTCGCGGCGGCCGCTTTGTTCTGTTTACGCGCCGCAACTAGATCCGCTTGTGTCACGTTCAATTTGTCAGTAACGACCTTCAAGTCGCTTTCCAGTTGTTGATTTTCGTCCTCCGCTTTTGAGAGGCGTTGGCTAAGCGTGTCCGTTTGCTGTTTCAGGGCAGTCTGAGTCGATTTGTCGATGCTGTTAGCGTGGTTCAGGGCGCTCCAGCCCACGCCTAGGCCCGCCAAAGACAGCGCAGCGAGCACGGCTACTGCCAGGCCTACCCACCGAGGCGTGGCCGCCGTAATCGTGGGATTCGATTCCTGGTATTCACTCATAAAAGTCAGTTCTCCTTTGGGCGTTCTCGCCCCGTTGGCCCTGAAAAGTGCACCCCCAACACCAACCCAAACCCAATGGGCAAACTCAGGCTAAGTCACGGGCCAGGTTCGAGTTAAGCTATATAGACGGGAAGCGGCAAGACCGCTTTTCAGGTACCAGAACTAGTAAATTTTACGTTCTTACAGCTATCTCTGTAAATTTTTCTGAAATTTCATAGATCTGAGACATCTCGCCCTTCAGAGGCCGCGTGAGGCTTCAAAAGAAAAAGAGGACCTTTGTCGGTCCTCTCAAGTCTTTTACTTATATAGATTTATAAGTGCGAATCAAGCGGCTTGAATGCTGGTCTCAGCTCGAACCGGAGTGAAATATTGGTCCAGCGTGCTCGTGGCGGCCTTCAACACCACCTGACAATTCGAGCAGTCGTGAAGATGCTCTTCAATGTCGTGCGATACGGCGGGTGAAAGCTTGCCCTCTAAGTACCAACAAATCAGATGGATAGTGTCTTTACAGCTCATGCGGCCCTTCCTAAACGGATATGCGGCGCTCCAAAATCCTGGCTTTAACGATGCAGTTGCGTAGCCAAAGTGTTTCGCCGATGGCCTTCATGCAAGTCGTTGAAACAAATGACGCTAAATCGGCAACGGAAGATGACGGCAAAAAGTAACGAGCCAACTTTACCTGACGACCAGGCAGCCAGCATAATCTAGCCTGGCCGGGTCACCGTCATCTCGCGCAGCGCGGCGATGCGATCTTCAAGCGGCGGGTGAGTGCTGAAAAGCGACGAGAAGATGGAGCCGCCGCCAAAGAGCGGCTTGACGATGCAGAGCGCCGAGGTTGTCTGTGGAATATTGCTCGGAATGCGCTGGTTATAGGCCCCCAGTTTTTGCAGGGCACTGATCAGGCCGTAAGGCTGGCCAACCATCTTTACCCCGGTCTGGTCAGCGGCGTACTCTCGTTGCCTGGAGATACCGAGCTGCAGAAGCATCGCGGCAAGCGGCGCAAGAATGAGCATCAGAATGGCCGATAATCCGCCGCCTTCGCGATCGTTGCCCCGGTTTCCGCCGTAGCCGAAAATGTTCGCCAGCTGGCCCATGTGAGCCATGTAGGTGATTGCACCGGCTAGGGTCGCCGCGATCGAGCTGATCAGTATGTCGTAGTTGCGGACATGCGAAAGCTCGTGCGCAATCACGCCTTCGAGTTCATCGTCGTTCATCACTTGCAGCAAGCCCTGCGTTACCGCGACGGAAGCGTGGCGGGGACTGCGGCCGGTAGCGAATGCGTTTGGCGCAGCTTCCGGAACGATGTACAGCTTCGGCACAGGCAAGTTTGCTTTGCCGGCCAGGCGATCCATCACTTCGTAAAGACGCGGCAACTCTTCGCGCGAAACTGGTTTTGCTCCGCTCGACCACAGCGCAATCTTGTCGGAAAAGAAATAAGCGAACGCGTTGCCAACGATGGCAAAGCCCAGCGCGATTTTCATCCCGTTCGGCCCGCCAAACATGCCGCCCAACGTGATCAAGACCAGCGTCAGAGCGGTCAGCAGAAATGCCGTTCGCAAGACTTTCATTTTGATTCACCCTGATAACTTCAAACGAAACTCAGGCTGCGGCGGAGCCGCGTTCCCTTGGCCCGCCGCGCGTGCTGCTTAGTTAGATTCCGGCTGCAGCGGCCGGTTGCTTCTCCTGCTTTTGCGCCGCAATTCGTTCGAAGCGCATGAAATCCTTGCCGCCGTCGCGATCCACTTTTATGCGATCGCCTGGAAGTACTTTCCCTTCAAGGATCTGCAAGGCCAGCGGATCCTGTATCAAGCGTTGAATGGTGCGCCGCAAGGGCCGCGCGCCGTATGCCGGATCGTAGCCTTCTTCGAGCAGCAGCGAATACGCAGCCGGAGTCAATACCAGCGTAATTTTCCGCTCTTCCAAAAGCTGCTCCACGTGCTTCAGCAGCAATTTTACGATGCCCTCCAGCTGCGCCTTGCCAAGTGGATTGAAGATTACAATTTCATCGATCCGGTTGATGAACTCCGGCCGGAATGCCGCGCGCAAGGCGTCCATCGCTTCCTTCCGTGCGCGCTCAGGATCCTTGGCGGAAAGTTCAAAGATCGCCGACGAGCCGACGTTGCTGGTCATCACCAGCACGGTGTTGCGGAAATCCACGGTGCGGCCTTTTCCGTCGGTGAGCCGCCCGTCTTCCAGAATTTGCAGCAGCACGTTGAAAACGTCCGGGTGTGCTTTTTCGATTTCGTCGAAAAGCACCACTGAGTACGGATGACGGCGCACTTGCTCGGTAAGCTGTCCGCCTTCTTCGTAGCCGACATAGCCCGGGGGCGCGCCGATCAAGCGCGACACGCTGTGTTTCTCCATGTATTCGCTCATGTCGATGCGAATCATCAGCTTTTCGTCGTCGAAAAGAAATTCGGCCAGAGCGCGAGCGAGTTCTGTTTTGCCGACACCCGTGGGTCCCAGGAAAATAAATGACCCGATGGGACGCTTCGTGTCGGAAAGTCCGGCACGGCTGCGACGTACTGCGTTCGAAACGCGTGCCAGAGCTTCGTCCTGGCCGACAACGCGATCGCGCAACCGGGTTTCCATCTTGACGAGCTTCTGCGCTTCGGCTTCCATTAGCCGGCCCGCGGGAATTCCCGTCCACTTGCTGACAAGTTTCGCGATGTCCTCTTCGTCTACTTCTTCCTTGAGCATCGGAGCGTCTTTTTGCATCGCTGCAAAAGTCTGCTCCGCTTTTCTTAACTCCGCTTCGGCAGCGGAAATTTGGCCATAACGAATTTCCGCAACTTTCGCCAGTTCGCCAGCGCGTTCATAGCGCTGCTCTTCGGCTTTGAGCTGCTCGATTCGTTCTTTCAGCTTGCGAATATTGCCGATGGCATTTTTCTCTGATTGCCAACGCGCCTTCCGCGCACTGGAATCTTCCTTGAGCGCGCCCAACTCTTTTTCGATTTGTGCCCGGCGTTCTTTCGAATGCGCGTCGGTCTCTTTCAGCAGCGCCTGCCGCTCGATTTCAAGTTGCATGATGCGCCGCTCGATCTCGTCGATTTCGGTGGGTAGAGAATCGATCTGCATGCGCAGACTTGCCGCGGCCTCGTCAACCAAGTCGATCGCCTTATCCGGCAGAAAGCGGTCGGAGATGTAGCGGTGGGAAAGCGTCGCGGCGGCAAGAATGGCGGCGTCTTTGATGCGCACTCCGTGGTGTACTTCGTAACGCTCTTTCAGTCCGCGCAGGATCGAAACCGTGTCTTCCACTGTCGGCTCATTAACCAGCACCGGTTGGAAGCGGCGTTCGAGCGCAGGATCCTTCTCGATGTATTTTTTGTACTCGTTCAGCGTGGTTGCGCCGACGGCACGCAGTTCGCCGCGAGCCAGCGCCGGTTTCAGCATGTTGGAAGCGTCCATCGCGCCCTCGGACGCACCTGCTCCCACCAGCGTATGCAACTCGTCGATAAAAAGAATAATCTGCCCGTCCGACTGGGAAATCTCTTTGAGCACAGCCTTCAGACGATCTTCGAATTCCCCACGAAATTTTGCGCCAGCGATCAGCGAAGCCAAATCGAGCGCGATCAGCCTCTTGGTTTTCAGCACATCGGGAACGTCACCGGAAACAATTCGCTGCGCGAGTCCTTCGACGATGGCGGTCTTGCCGACTCCCGGTTCGCCGATCAGCACCGGATTATTCTTGGTGCGTCGCGCCAATATTTGCATGACGCGGCGAATCTCTTCATCGCGGCCAATTACCGGATCCAGCTTCGATTTCCGCGCCAGCTCGGTCAAATCGCGCGCGTACTTTTCCAGCGCTTCGTATGTCGCTTCCGGATTCTGCGAAGTGACACGCTGCGACCCGCGCACGCCGGTGAGCGCCTGTAAAATCGCTTCGTGCGAAGCGCCAATTCTTTTCAGGATCTGTCCTGCCGCGTCGCGGTCCGAACCGGCGATCGCTAGGAACAAATGTTCGGTCGATACGTAGTCATCCTTGAATTTGTCGGCTTCCTGGAACGCACGCTCCAGCGTGTCGTTTAAGGCGCGACCCAGCCGCTGCTCGGAAAAGCCAGTTACTTTTGGCAGCCGCCCGATTTCTCGGTCAACATCCGCAATCAGCGCTTCTTTGCGCACGCCGAGTCGCGCCAGCAACGGAGGCACTACGCCGTCCGCCTGGTTGGCCAGCGCCGCTAACAAATGCAGCGGTGCCACTTCCTGATTTTCATGACGCGCGGCGATCTCCTGCGCGTTCCCGAGCGCCTCCTGCGCCTTTACGGTAAGTTTTTCGAATCTCAGCATGGGCAATGCACTCCATTAAGTTTGTGGTAGGTCTGAAGAAAAGGGCCGGCGCGCGGCCAGCCCCATGCTACTCCTCAGACTCTATTTCGTGAATTCGCCCGAATCGGACCAAGCCGCAAGGGGCGAATTCAGTTGGCCAGCAGATTAAGCAGCAGCAGCGGCTGACGTGACATCGTCGCCCACGCTCACCTTGATCTGCTTCGGCTTCGCTTCTTCGCGCTTCGGTACCACCAGCGTCAACACGCCATCCTTGTAGTCGGCCTTTATGGCTTCCGTGTTCACGGTGTTGGCAAGCGAGAAGCTGCGAGCGAAAGAACCATAAGTGCGTTCAACCCGCAGGTAGTTCTTTTCGTCCGTCTTTTTCGCAAACTTGCGCTCGCCGCGAATCGTCAAGATGTTGTTCTCGACGCGAATATCCAGCTCTTCCGGCTTCACTCCCGGCACGTCTGCTTTCACGATGAGTTCGTGCTCATTCTCGTGAATATCAACCGCGGGGGACCACGTCGTCAGGTTCTGATCCTGAGAAACGCGACCGAAGAAATCGCTGAACAAACGGTTCAGTTGAGAGTCCACGGTAGCTCCGCGAAAGGGTTCAAAACGATCTAAAGTTGCCATTGCTTGGCACCTCCGAATAGATAACAACAACGAAATAATATAATCTGCGTGCATCACTGTCAAGTATAAAATTAGAAGCGAATGATTTGAGACTAAGTATAATCATTACAGTAGCTTACTGGGATACTCTCGCTCGGCCAAACGGCCATTCCTTGCCTCCCAGGTCACCCGAGGAGCCCTGTCTCATTGCAAATCGCCTGTTTTCATATACTTCACAAGTTCGCTAGACTTCGAGCATCGTGCGAATAGAAGACTTCGACTACGACCTGCCCAAGGGTCAAATAGCGCAACGTCCACTCGAGGCTCGTGAACGGTCTCGGATGCTTGTGCTGGACCGTGAGTCTGGTTCCCTGAACGACGCAGATTTCCGAAGCTTTCCCGACCTGCTTCGCGGCGATGAATTGTTGGTCTTCAATAACGCTCGCGTCATTCCGGCAAGGCTGTTTGGCAAACGCGCCGGGGTTCACTCGCAAAGGCCCTCGCATGCGAGTGAAAGGGAGCACCTCAGCGGCACCGTCGAAGTTTTCCTGACGCGGCGCATCTCCGGCGACACGTGGGAATCGCTGGTTCGTCCCGGCCGTAAATTGCCAGTGGGTGAACGGATCCTTTTTGGGAGCGGGAAGCTGGAAGCGGAAATTCTCGCGCGAGGTGAACTCGGTCTGCGAACAGTTCGGTTCACGAGCAGGAGCGGAGAATCGATCGCCAGTCAACTCGAGCGACTCGGACACATTCCCCTGCCGCCGTACATTGAACGCGAGGACGAACTCGCAGATCGCGATCGCTACCAAACAGTTTTTGCAAAAAATCCCGGCGCCGTCGCTGCTCCCACGGCGGGGCTGCATTTTTCACCCGGAATACTGACGCGAATTCGCGAGAAGGGAATCGAAACCTGCGAACTCACTCTGGATGTCGGCCTCGGCACATTTCAGCCGATTCACTCCGAAAATTTGGAAGAGCACGTGATGCACAGCGAAGCCTACGAAATTCCGCACCCCACCGCTAAAACCATTTCCGAAGCGCGTCAACAAAAACGTCCGATCGTTGCAATTGGAACGACTGTGGTTCGTGCCCTGGAAGCGTCGGCGCAGCAAGCCTGCCAACCGGGAAGCAGCAATCTGCTCGTCGCCGGCCGATCCGAAGCTAGCATTTTCATCACGCCTGGCCACGATTTTCGCGTCGTGGATGTGTTGCTTACCAACTTCCACTTGCCGCGTTCCACGCTGCTGGCGCTGGTCTGCGCATTTGCCGGTCGCGAACAAGTTCTCGCGGCTTACCGGCACGCCGTGCAAGCGGGCTACCGGTTTTACAGTTACGGCGACTGCATGTTGATTCGCTAGGAAAACTCTCGGCTAGATTTGCACACCACGAGTAGAGCTGTGACCGGACAGAAATGTCTTGCGGGGAAAAAAGAGGAAACTGCGCCGCAGCGCAGTCTCCCGTTTCAAGCGAGGCACGACTGTGAGCTCTGCGTGCTATTCGTTGAAGACGAAAACTTTCTTTTCGCCGGCAAAGCGGACTTCGCGCACTTGCCCATTTTCGCCCAATAGAACTGCGGTATATTGCGATTTGGTATCGCGATCTTCCCAACGGCCTTCGCTCTCTGCCACAGTGTTCTTGCCTTTTTGCACGGTAGCCTTGTTTCCATCAATCGACAGGCGATATTCGCCGGCCTGAACGGCCGCCTTGCCGAATTTCGCAGATTGCGAAATGCTGATGGTCTTGGTAAACGGCTTGGCAAATACGGGCGTTGCGATGGCTAATGCCACGAAAAGTCCCGCGATGCGTTTCGTCGAATTGATTCTCATGCGTGTCACCTAGTCCCTTTCGCTCAGTATAAAAATGAGCCGTCGGGGGATGGCATTCGAGGACAGTTGACACGCGGAATCGGTGCGAGTAGTCTCGCCTCGACACCAAAGTTTCTGGACTAACCGCCGGAAAAATGTGCGTGTCATTTGGCCCCGCGGCTGCAACCGCGGGGTTTTTTCTGTCTCAAACTTGTACAGCCCCAAAATCGGCCGCACCCGTATAGACGAGTGACCCTGCACGAATGTTTCGCCAGATGCGAAAACTTTCTGATGAAAGTTTCTTGGTACACGGAAAAAATTCGGCAATTGGAACGATTGCAGCGTAGTAACCTATGTCACATTACAGGCGGCCCTGAATTATTTCTAAATTCCGTAGCAATTTGACGGCAAATTGCTCTTTCGCGCGTCTGAAAACCACTCAAACCGAACCACTCCAAGTTCCTTTGATGCATCGCGGTGTACGTTCCACTATACTCATGAACGCTCCGGCGGACCCGTTGAATGCGACTTCTGATCCTTAGCGATCTCCATGCCAATTTGACCGCTCTCGACGCAGCCCTCGCCACTGCCGCCGGACGCTGGGACGCCGCCGTATGTCTCGGCGATATTGTTGGCTATGGGCCCGATCCCACAGTTGTCTCGCAAAAATTACAAGGCATTACGAAAGACGTAATTCGCGGCAATCACGACAAAGCAGTTTCGGGAATCATGTCTTCAGACGATTTTAATCCCGTAGCGAAATTGGCTGTGGATTGGACGCGCGATCAACTTCCGGCCGAGCTGCTGGAATGGCTGGCGGCGCTTCCTGCTGGGCCTCGAACCTCTCACGGAGTCGTTCTTATCCACGGCGCTTTTCAGGATGAAGATGAGTACGTTTTCACGCCTGCGCAAGCCCTGGAAGGTTTGCTTGATTCCAGCACCATTCTGAGTTTCTTCGGCCACACCCATCATCAGGGCGGATTTTCCTATCACGAAAACGACATCGAGGTTTTGCAAGTTCGCCCCCGTCCGCTGGAATCATTTACCGCGCTGCATCTGGAACCGGGCCGCAAATATTTGTTGAACCCCGGTTCGATTGGACAACCTCGCGACGGCGATCCGCGCGCCGCCTTTGCCATCGCCGATTTCGATCACAAGATCGTGGAATTCTGGCGCGTGCCGTATGATATTTCTGAAGTGCAGGCACGCATGCATGAAGCCAGCCTGCCGGAGCCTTTGATCCAGCGTCTAACTATGGGTCGCTAAGATCGGACGAGATCATGCAGGACGGATTCGAATCCCCATTGCCGGCGCCGGAGAAAGAATCAGGCGGAATTTTTCGCCATCCGGCGGTCATCGCCGTCGCCACGCTCTTGGCGCTTGCCGCCGTGTATTTGCTTTTTTTCCGCGGTCCCGCGCCGTCCCCGTCGCAATCGGTCGCGCAAACCCGGTTGCCGTTTGGCGAAGCGGAAAAATCGTACGCGCCCAAATTGAAGTTCGATAATTTTGAAATGAGTCAGGCCGAAAATTTTTTGAATCAGCAGGTGACGTATCTCGCCGGTGATGTGCTCAACTCCGGCGACCGCACTCTTTCCGGCATCGAGGCAATCATTGAATTTCAGGACGACATGAAACAAATTGCGTTGCGCGAAACGCGGCCGGTTTTATTTGGGCCGACGGCGCAACTGCCCCCCGGAAAAACCGCGCACTTTCAGATTTCGTTCGATCACATTCCCCCATCCTGGAATCGGCAACTTCCTTCGGTGCAGGTTTCGGGGCTGCGCTTTGATGCTTCTGGCCGGTAGTAATCGCCGCCGCTGGTTTATCTGGTGACTCTCGCCCGGCGTCTTCATTGCGCCAGCAGTCCCTTGCGCCCTGGCCTGAATCCCCAAAATGGAAATCGTTCGCGTCGGGCTCGCGGAATCCTGGCGCAGCGCTATTTGCTTGGATTTTGGCCACTAAGCCTGCTCCACAAAGATTTCGACTACAACCTTTCCCGCGTCCACGGGTTATAATTCGCATGCGGCATGAAAGGTTGTTCCTCGTGAACTTCTCGGTAAGAATTCGTCAGCAGGGTCAGGTGGCGCTCGTCGATGTTTCCGGCCATTTGACGTTTTTTGAAGTAGGCGCTCTGCGCGATTCCATTCAGAATCTCGTGAAAGAACGGCGCAAAAATATTCTACTCAATCTCAGCGCCTTGATGTATCTCGACAGCTCCGGCATCGGAGAGCTCGCTCGCATTTATGTTGGGGTCGTGAAGCAGGGCGGCGTGATGAAAGTCATCGGCCTCACCCCGAAAGTAGAAGAAGTGCTGAAGATCACGCACCTGTCACAGGTGTTTCAAGAATTTCCCGACGAACAGTCCGCTCTGAATAGTTTTCCCGCCCCGCAAAATCAGGCCTAGCAAATCAGCTTCGAAAATCTGTTCCGGCTTTTTCTGCGATTAGTTCCCGCAAATTTTCAAGTGCTCGAACCCTTGCGGATTTCCTGTTCGTTCAGAAATCTTCGATCGCGCGTTTTTGCATCGTTGCGATTCGCGCGCAAATTGTTCTGCCCTACAGGATTGATTACTTCACTGGGAAAACAGGCCGAAAAGGAGAGAAGCAGTTAGGGTGTGAACCCTAACTGCCTCCCGGGGTGTGTCCTCGAAGTGGTTTTGTATAGTTAGATGTACTCTAGCGAAAAAGGTTTCCTGAAAGCGAAAATATTTGTCAGGGAAATGCGGTATGCGCCAAAATCTTAATAAAACAGATACTTACGCCACCGCTCGTCGCGATGTCCAATCATTCGCATCAGTTGCCGCGATGTATGCAGCGTGAATGGCCTGGGACGCCGCGCCAGTTTGAACCCTGCTTCTTCGGGGGTTCGGTCGCCTTTGCTGTTGTTGCAGCGATAGCAGCAGGCGACGAGATTTTCCCAAGATGAACGCCCGCCCCGCGAACGCGGCACAACATGGTCCAGCGTCAATTCCGAACTGGGGAAAACCCGGCCGCAAAACTGGCAGGTATTCCGGTCGCGCAACAGAATATTCTTACGTGAAAGAGCCCGGCTCTGCTGGGGAATATGCCGGTACGCCAACAAGCGAATCACCGACGGAACCTTATGTGCGTTCGCTGCCGAATGCACTTCGGCATTGTGCATCTCTTCTGCCTGGGCCACGCCTTTCAGCAGCAGCACCATGGCCCGACGTACTGCCGTCACATTGATCGGCTCGTAGGTGGCATTCAACACCAACACCGGCTCCTGCATCAAAGACGCACGCCGTGGTGCTATCGGGTTGTGGAATCTACTATCGGCGGGAATTTCGTTGGGGGGCGCAACAGAACTGGCCGCATTCGAAGCAGCGAAACGGCGTGAGTACACACCTTCTTTTCGCAATGCGCTCATCGCGCGTACCTCAGTCGAACCTTACCGGCTGACCTTTAGCGAAGTTCGCACGGCCCCGGGCAACCGTCAACCCGACTACCGTACTAGCACCCGCCTCGCGCAACGCCTTCGCACACGCATCTAGCGTCGCGCCAGTCGTCATAACATGATCTACCAGTAAGACGCGCCGCTTGTCAACTTGGCTGCCCGGACGTGTGGCAAAAGCACCACGAACCGGTTCGCAACGCTCCCGCAAAAGTGAGCCAATTCCTATCCCGCCGCGGCTTCCTGACCAGCAGCGCTCATTTCTGAAGTGCGGGCGCGAGAGCGTAGGTTTAACCAGGCGGAATTGCTGTGCACTGGCACCGGCACGACGACATCCGCACCGAGCACTTCCGCGTTCGCCCGCACTACCTCCGCTAACCGGTTGGCCAACGGTCCGCCCGCGGTTCCATTTCCGCAAATTTGAACATCCGCGCGTACCAGTGACTCTTCATGCTTTCGAAACTTTCTCGTCGCATCGAAGCGAGATTCGCTCACCCGGCAGGATCGTCGTTACCTCGGTGTCCATCCAAGGTGCAACTGAGTCCGGCGGCAAACCGCCGGCAAGGATATGCTCGCCAGAGCGTCGTCTGCGCGCTGAGCCATCCGCGAACCCGTCCAAGAGTGAACGGAGCAGCTCCTGGCACGGGTTTGCCCGCGGCAAGCGCATATCCTTCACCGTAAAATAATCACTGGTAAATGTATTCGAACAGTTACTCTAGGAGAAGATGCTTACAACTGGCCCTTTTCGGCTTTTTCCTGACAAGTGATGCAATGCTTCGCCCAGGGCACCGCTTCCAGCCGCTTTTGCTGCATTTCATCCTGGCAATTCGCGCACACGCCATATTCGTCGCTTTGAATGCGCTTCAGCGCCGCTTCGATCATGTTCAGAATCGTTCGGTCAGCATTGGTCATGCCGAAGAGAAACTCCTTTGTGTAGGAGTTTGCCGCTTTATCAGAAAGGTCCACCGTCTGATCTTCGTCCGCTAGCCGGCCTTCTTCCGCCGTGCGGGCGATCGTCCTCATCAACTCTTCCCGTCGCGTCAGCAATTTCTTTTTGTAATAGTCGAGCCTTTTCTTGTCCATTTGGGTCCCGCGCCCTCTGTCTTGAATGCTACTGCCTTGAATTTGGGGCATCTAAAAACTCCGTAGTCTAGGCTGCATTGTCCGGAGTGTCAAGTAAGGCAGTTCCTGCATATATCGTGCGGACGAACATGCAAAGACCGCGCAGCAAACTGCATGGCCGCTTTACTCGCGCTCACCGGTCGCAAACCTGTCGTAGCCAGAAGCGGCTACGGTCAGACTTTGATGCAGGAACGGGCCCGCGGGTGACTTCAGGGGACGATCGGCAAGATGATCGCCGAAGGATGCTCTTTATCATGCAGCACCGTATTGGTAGCTTTCTCCATGCGGCTTGCATGTGCTTGCTCTTCGCCGGTGTTTAAGTTTCGATCGAACCGCGGAAAGTTGCTGCTCGATATTTCCACGCGAATCTTGTGCCCGGCACGAAACACATTGCTGGTGGCCCACAAATCCACCGAGATTCGGTACACCGTCCCCGGCTTCACCAACTCCGGCTTCTGCTGCGAATCCTTGTAGCGCATTCGCACGATACCTTCCGTCAAATTCTGTACAAATCCGTTCGGCCAAACATCCACCAGCTTTGCTGTAAAATCGGTGTCGGTTGCCGACGTCGTTACGTAGAGTTCCGCTCTCACTGGCCCCGTCACTTCAACATCGTGCTCAAGCGCTGCCGTCGAATACACCAGCACATCATTTCGTTTTTCCGCCGCGCTTTGATCGAACGGCCCCGGCTTCAACAAATCTCCCCGGCAGCATAGCGGTCCTCCAATCGTCGGCACCGCATCCGCCGGATCGTATACGAATACATCCTTCGTCTGGCCGTCCGCGATTTTTCCGGTCGCAGCGGTTACCGTGAGAATGCCATCTCCCGCCGAAGAATTCGCCTTCCCGCCCGATTGCAGAAAATACTTTGTAGCCTTCGCTCTTGCTAACGGCCAATCATCTTCATCGCGCCATTCGTTGCGGCCCATCACAAAAAGCCGCACCGGCTTGGTGCCCGGCGAAAATGCATTCTTCACTCCGTAAAAAATCGCGTCATACCAATCGAGCGTAATTCCGTCCGTATCCCACGGTGCTTTTTCTGCAAAATCCACGTCGCCAATTTTCCGCTGTTCCGATCCGCCAGCGTGCCCGCCCAAGCCGATAAACAACCGCTGCCCGCTTCGCGCCGCTTCGCTTCCGCCCTGGCTTTTTAGCAATTGATAGTTCCGCAGCGATCCGCCCAGAAAAATGTCGTACCAATCCGCAATGTTCAAAACCGGAACCTGGATTTGCGAGTAATGCTCCTCAATCGAAAGATTTTTCCAGTACTCGTCATCGTTCGGATGCGCCAGCCAATCATAAAAATATGGCGCCAGCGTTTTCAGATTCGCCGGCACCGCGCGCAATGGATACTCCGCCAGCGGCAACACCGTTTTCCATTGCACCGGATCAGTCACGTCGCCCGATTTTCGCCGCAGCGTATCTTCCGCCAGTCCCGAAGCCCAGCTCTCGTTGAACCACTGCTCGAACGCTCCGCCTTGGTAAGTCCAACCATCGTGATAATTCGAAGCAGTCACATTCGGCGCGATTCCCGCCAGATGCGGCGGATGCATAATCGCCGCCAGAAATTGTGTCGCGCCCACATACGACCCGCCGAACATCCCAACTGTTCCGTTCGCATACGGAAGCGCCGCCACCCACTCCACTGTGTCGTAACCATCGTTCGGTTCGTTCTTGAACGTATAGAATTCGCCGTCGCTCGTGTAGCGTCCCCGAGTGTCCTGAATCACCACCACGTAGCCGCGTGCCGCCGCGCGCATTGCGAAATCGCGCCCGCCATTCTTGTCATACGGAGTTCGCTCCAGCAGCACCGGAAATTTTCCTTCCGCCTTCGGCCGGTAAATATCCGCGCGCAGAATCACCCCGTCCCGCATCTTCGCTTCGACGCCATGCTCGAACCTAACTTCATACTTCTGCGCCGCAATCGAAGTCGGCGCCGCGGATTGCGCCACAACCGGATCGATGGCCTTTCCGCAAACAAGAATTATTCCTGCTACCAGCAGCAAAATCGATCGGCACACCAGACGCGTCATGACTCCACTCCTCCGGAGTGCGCATCGTAGGACTGCTCCGGCCTGCGGTCAAGCTACCTCTCGCACCCTCGCACTGCTCTGCACCCAAAAATTCGCCATCCAACGTTCCACGCGCCGCGCTAATATGTTTTCGAAAATTTCCTGGACCCCGAGGTAACGCCGTGACGCCACAAGAACCCATCGTGCTACATCCCATCGGCGTAGTTCGCTCCTCCATCACGGAACCGGCCGACGATTGTTGGGGCCAACTGGTCTCAACCGTCGAGCTCGATTCCGAGCAGTTTTCGCCGGAATGTACTCGTGGCCTCGATCAGTATTCTCACGTCGAAATAATTTTCTTCCTGGATCGCATCCCAATCGACAAAATCGAAACCGGCTCGCGCCATCCTCGCGATCGCCAGGACTGGCCGAAAATGGGAATCTTTGCTCATCGCGCCAAGAATCGCCCCAATCGCATTGGCATTACCACCTGCCAACTGGAAAGCGTCGACGGCCTCACCATTCGTGTCCGCGAACTCGATGCCGTGGACGGCACACCCGTTCTCGATGTAAAACCGTACCTCCAAGGTTTCGCGCCGCGCGGAGAAATCCGCGAACCGGCCTGGTCCATCGAACTGATGTCTTGTTACTTTCGCAAAATTTAGTTTGCGGCGTACCTTATCGAACTGTGGGAGATACAGCGATGCGCGGAGAAGCCAAGACCGGAGCAGCATTCGACGCTTACGTCGAAAAAAGAAATCCCAGGCTCAAACCCGTGACCGATGCCTTGCGCGCCCTCGTCAGAAAAGCGCTTCCCAAATCGCGTGAATCCATCAATCCCTGGGGCATTCCCACTTTCGAATGGAACGGTCCGGTTGCTTACGTGATGATCGGCAAAAAGCACGTCACCTTCGGTTTTCCGCGCGGCGCTGCACTGCAGGATTCCGCCAAACTTCTCGAAGGTACTGGCAAGAATCTTCGCCACGTCAAACTGCGCGAAGTCGCTCAAGTCCACGACGCCAATCTGAAGCAATTGATACTCGAGGCAAAAACGCTGAATCGCAACCAGCCTCTAAGTTCCACCAACATGCGTCCGCTTGCCCGGGCAAAATCAAAAACAAAATCCAGCTCCAGTCGCAAACCGAACCGTAAGACCAAACGTTAAGTCGTCACTCGGTCCACGATCCGCCCGGCAATTCGCTCAATGAAGTGATGGCACTGAGCGAACGTCGCATCTCCGCACTGGAAAACCGCATTCCTTTCCCGGTGTGGATCATGCTTGTTCTG
This sequence comes from uncultured Acidobacteriota bacterium, assembly GCA_963781385.1. Classification (GTDB taxonomy): domain Bacteria; phylum Acidobacteriota; class Terriglobia; order Acidiferrales; family UBA7541; genus Acidiferrum. The sequence goes on from CAWAFN010000004.1 coordinate 483,144, forward strand.
ATCGGGCTTCTGACCTGTGTGATTGTCGGCTATGAGCAACGCCGCAGATTCTGGCTGATTGCGCTGGTAACTCCCTTGATGGCTTCCATCGTGATGGGCCTTGTGGCCGATCTCGATAGTTCTCGATCGGCATGCGCAGCTCGTGCGCGATCCGCATCCCAATGATGCAGCGTCGAACGGAGTGGCCCATCGGCCGCCCTTCGGTCAAGTCCGGCGCAAAGGAAAGTGCTGAGATCAACTCAGAAACACGGATCGAGGCGAGTTGCTCGGAGCTCTCCGCCAGCAGGACCTTTCCCGGCGCGAATTGCTCCGTTGCGATCACGTTTTGCACTTGCATGCTTTCACCGTTCTGAGTCGCAAAAATTTCAGCCTGAAGGGCGTTCAACTGATCCGCAATGTTTGTCGCGTAGAAAAGATTAAGAAATCTTGAATGTCGGCCCCAATGGAACCCGAGACACACCCAAGTGGTACCGATGTACCACCGGAGTATCTTGTAAGCGCTTTATTTACAGTTGGATAGAGGCGACTTCGAGATTTGCAGTTCTGCCGCTTAGCTTACAACGAACACCTTACCCAGGGAAATTTAGCCGGATTTTTTTCCTGGGATTCGCGGCTTTTCCACATCATCCACACCCATGTGGATTTTCTTCTAAAAAAGTTTTTGCAGGGGCTTGACGCTTAGGGAAGTTTCTGTATAATTACAAATGGTTCGGGGCATTGCCAAATGCGCCAGCCAATCAGGGGATTCACAGTCGGGTCTGCAGGGCAATAACCAGATCCTAGAGTGAGGTACCTACGAGCACTGGGTAGCATACTGTCGAGCTTCGCGCGGAACCACCGCATCCTAGGTGGTTGTGCCCGGCGCTCGACGCCGGGTTTTTTATTTTCTGGACGCTTTTCGAAGCTTCAGAAGATTCACTGGAAGGCTAGGTTGCGCAACGCAACCGGGTAAGTCCCGCCAGGCTGGTTTTAGGGTTTCATGGTTTGAATTACAAACCCTAATCCTAACCAAAGTCCCAGAGATCCTGGGGCATTCCGATGGACTCGGAAGAAAAAGTTCTTTGACAACAGAAAGGCTGGCAAGTTCACGCCGATAACCTCGATCCTGATTACGGTCGGGAGGGGTGCCATGGCGTGGATTATTACAAGTTCTGCTCGAGTTGAGCAGTACTGTGGATAGATATACAAGGCGAATTTATCCAACGACGAGCCAACCGGACTTCCAAATCCCTCACCGCAAAGGAGGAACTATCTGTTCCTCGTTCCTCGGTGAAGCTTCTGGATCGGCTGGAATCTCGTGTCTGCAAGTCGCGGTGTCGAAAGCCCGAATGTGCGGTTTACCCAATCGCATGCGCGGGATGTATGGAACTGCGAAACACAGTGCGTGGGTTTCAGGATTTGTTCTACAAACTCTGACTGGAAAAGGTCAGGGCAGTAGCAATCCTGCGAAATCGACGAGTTGGGTGAGTTTTATGATTAAGCTACTAAGAGCGTACGGTGGATGCCTTGGCGCCAGAAGGCGATGAAGGACGTGGCAAGCTGCGATAAGCCTCGGGGAGCCGCAAGCAGGCTTTGATCCGGGGATTTCCGAATGGAGAAATCCAACGAGATGAACTCTCGTTACAGCCCGCTGAATACATAGGCGGGTATGAGCTAACCCAGGGAAGTGAACCATCTCAGTACCTGGAGGAAAATAAATCACAGAGATTCCGATAGTAGCGGCGAGCGAAATCGGAACAGCCCAAACCCATTTGTTTACATTTGGGGGTTGTAGGACCGCGTAAGTAGAGTTACCAAACCGGTTGCTATGCGAACCTGCTGGAAAGCGGGACCATAGAGTGTGAGAGTCACGTAGCAGAAAGCAAACCGGACTCGAAGCGGTATCCTGAGTACTACGAGACACGTGTAATCTCGTGGGAAACTGGGGAGACCACTCTCCAAGGCTAAATACTCTCTGGCGACCGATAGTGAACCAGTACCGTGAGGGAAAGGCGAAAAGCACCCCTGCTAGGGGAGTGAAATAGAACCTGAAACCGTATGCTTACAAGCAGTCGGAGGGCCATGCATGGACTTCGGTCCATGAAAGCCTGACGGCGTGCCTCTTGCTTAATGAGCCGGCTAGTTATTCTAACGTGCAAGGTTAAGCGCAAGCGAGCCGTAGCGAAAGCGAGTCCGAATAGGGCGACAAGTACGTTGGAATAGACGCGAAGCGGGATGATCTACCCTTGACCAGGTTGAAGGTCGCCTAACCGCGACTGGAGGACCGAACAGGTGTGAGTTGAAAATCGCTCTGATGAGTTGAGGGTAGGGGTGAAAGGCTAATCAAATTCCGTGATAGCTCGTTCTCCCCGAAATGTCTTTAGGGACAGCCTTGCATGAATTGCCACGGTGGTAGAGCTCTGAATGGACTAGAGGCCAACTCAGGCTATCAAATCCAATCAAACTTCGAATGCCGTGGACAAATATGCGGGAGTGAGACTACGAGGGATAAGCTTCGTGGTCAAAAGGGAAACAGCCCAGATCGCCAGCTAAGGTCCCTAACTATGTGCTAAGTGGTAAAGGAAGTGTATTCGCTCGGACAGCCAGGAGGTTGGCTTAGAAGCAGCCATCCTTTAAAGAAAGCGTAACAGCTCACTGGTCAAGCGGATATGCACCAACAATCCAACGGGGCTCAAGCACATGACCGAAGCTGCGAAATGAACATTTCTTCGGAAATGTTTTTTGGTAGGGGAGCATTGCGTGGAGTCTGAAGGTAGACCGAGAGGACTACTGAACACTACACAAGAGACCCTGCCGGCATAAGTAGCGATAAACACGATGAGAACTCGTGTCGCCGAAAGTCTAAGGATTCCTGAGGAAGGTTAATCCGCTCAGGGTTAGGCGGGTCCTAAGGCGAGGCCGAAAGGCGTAGCTGATGGCCAACAGGTTAATATTCCTGTCCCGCCTGGTAACGTTTGACGATGGGGTGACGCAGAAGGATAAGAGATCCGCCGGATGGAAGTGGCGGTAGACGAGTGCAAGCCGGTTCCCGTAGGCAAATCCGCGGGGGCATTCAACGGTCAGACTCGGCTCGTGGCCTTACGGCCGACAAGTCTCCGATTTCACGCTGCCAGGAAAAACCTCTAAGGAGTTAACCAGGTGCCCGTACCACAAACCGACACAGGTAGACGAGGTGAATATCCACAGGCGCTCGAGAGAACGCTTGCTCAGGAACTAGGCACATTAGCCCCGTAACTTCGGGAGAAGGGGCGCCGCTGTAGGGTTTATAGCCCGAAGCGGTCGCAGTGAATCGCGCTCTGCAACTGTTTAACAAAAACACAGCTCTCTGCAAAGTCGAATACGACGTATAGGGGGTGACACCTGCCCGGTGCCGGAAGGTTAAAGCAAGGGCTCAGCCCGCAAGGGCGAAGGCTCGAACTGAAGCCCCGGTGAACGGCGGCCGTAACTATAACGGTCCTAAGGTAGCGAAATTCCTTGTCGGGTAAGTTCCGACCTGCACGAATGGTGGAATGATAGAGCGACTGTCTTGGCAAGCGGCTCGGCGAATTTGTGGTTCCGGTGAAGACGCCGGATGCCCGCATCTAGACGGAAAGACCCCGTGCACCTTAACTGCACTCTGGTCATGAGTAACGGTTCGATCTGCGTAGCATAGGTAGGAGCCTGTGAACCCCGGGTTTTGGCTTGGGGGGAGGCATCAGTGAAATACTACCCTGCTTGAACTGTCGCTCTAACCTACCACCCGTGACGGGTGGGGAGACACGGCCAGACGGGTAGTTTGACTGGGGCGGTCGCCTCCTAAATTGTAACGGAGGCGCTCAAAGATCGGCTCAAGCGGATTGGAAACCCGCTGTGGAGTGCAAGAGCATAAGCCGGTTTGACTGTGAGACCTACAAGTCGAGCAGGAACGAAAGTTGGATCTAGTGATCCGGTGGTCCCGCGTGGAAGGGCCATCGCTCAACGGATAAAAGGTACGCCGGGGATAACAGGCTGATCTAAGCCAAGAGTTCACATCGACGCTTAGGTTTGGCACCTCGATGTCGGCTCATCGCATCCTGGGGCTGTAGAAGGTCCCAAGGGTTAGGCTGTTCGCCTATTAAAGCGGTACGTGAGCTGGGTTCAGAACGTCGCGAGACAGTTCGGTCCCTATCTGGTGTGGGCGCAGGAAACTTGAGAGGAGTTGTCCCTAGTACGAGAGGACCGGGATGAACAGACCCCTTGTGTACGAGCTGTCCCGCCAGGGGCACCGCTCGGTAGCGAAGTCTGGAAGAGATAATTGCTGAATGCATCTAAGCAAGAAGCTCGCCTCAAGATAAGGTTTCCCAAGGAAACAATTCCTAAGAAGGGCAGTCGAAGACTACGACTTTGATAGGCTGGAGGTGGAAGCACGGCAACGTGTGGAGCTGACCAGTACTAATCGCCCGTTCGGCTTAATCATAAAACTTACCCAAACCGTCGATCACTTTGTGATCGCACATGGTAAGTTCGCAAGTAACTCCGACCATGAGTTACCTTGTATAGCTTCTGCAGTACGTTCGGCATGAGCCGAACTTGTAATGCCAGCCAATCTCTTGCGACTGCATCGCGCAGTCGCCGGAGAAGATTGATCGCAAGACGCGGTCACACTTTCTGTTGTCAGCGCGTGAGCCAAGAATCACACGCGTTACCAGTTTCCGGTGGTCATATCGCGAGGGTCACACCCGTTCCCATCCCGAACACGGTAGTTAAGCCTCGCTGAGCCGATGATACTGCACGGGCAACTGTGTGGGAACGTAGGTCACCGCCGGGATTATTTAAGTCGATCGCATCGTGCGATCGCAAAATCAAAAGGCCGGTTTGAGAGGAATCTCAGACCGGCCTTTCTGTTTTTTGTGCACGACGCAAATTTGCCTTCGCAAACCTGCCAATCCTGAGCGGGGCTGCGGACCTTTTTTATGCCAAACAGAAATCCTGAAATCATGCAAAGAATTTTTCGTCGCTACCTTCGATGCAGTTGGAATCTTTCCGCTTTCATTTGGGTATCGCCGCTGAACATGCCTGGTGCGCGCGGCGTGAAAGGGTTCCCGGGCGAGTGAGGAATTTTCGCAGGCAGGGGAAATAATTCGTCCGGCTATTTCTCGAGATTGAGTTGTTTCAGTACGGCGTGAAAGCGCGGTTCATTTCGTAACGGGTCGTAGATGGGATCCACCTTGATCGCAGTGATGGCCGCCGCGCGTTCGTCACGAGCTTTTTCCAGCCAGTCCAGCGCTTCCTTGTTGTTGCCTTCGCCGATGTTTAAAATCACCATGGCGGCAGCTTCCATTTTGGTTTTGGGGTTTTGCCGGAACATTTCGTCCAGAGTGTTTTGTGCTTCCTGCCTCTTTCCCCAGCGCCCGTAAACATAGGCCATCATCGGCCTGGCCCAGGCAGCGTGCTGTTCATTGTTCCATTTTTCTACGACTTCAAGAGCTTCCGGAAAGCGGCCTTCCTGCACGTAGGCGTAGGTAATCATGTGGGCGCGGGGAAATGTCGAATCCATTTCAAGCACAGCGTGGAACTGTGCGATTGCCGCGCCGTACTGCCTAGAGAAATAGAGAATCGACCCGTAGTCGGCCGCGATGATCAGCGACAACGGGTCCAGTTCGCGCGCTTTTGCAATTTCTTCGAACGATTCATCGAAACGGCCCTGCAGCGCCAAACATTCCGCGAGCCAGTGATGAGCGGTGGCATAGTTTGCATTGAGTTCGATGGCGCGGCGATATTCTTTTTCTGCTGTCGGCCAATCCCAATCAAAGCTCTGCGCGATGGATGCAAGAGAGGTGTGAGCTTCGGCCAGCGTGTCGTCGAGTTCGAGAGCGCGTAGCGCGGCCGCACGGGCTTTCGGCATGAATTCCTTGGGAGCCAGCAAGCCATAACTGCTGCTGAGGTTATAGGCGTCCGCCAGCCCGGCGTAAGCTTGCGCGTATTTCGGATCTTTGTCGATCGCGCTTTGAAATTCGCGGATTGCCAGCTCAAAACCTTTTTCGTTCCGTTGGTTCCAGAAAAACCGGCCTTTCAGATAGTGCAGATACGCGTCGGAATTGCTGTGATTCGATAATGTCGCGAGACGAGATGGTTCGCTCCGCTTGCTTTCTCCAAGCGCCAGTAAAATGGCGTCGGCAGTTTCCTGCCCGATTTCCTCCTGAATTTCCAGTAAGCTCTCTTCGCTGCGAGCGTATTCGTGAGACCACAAGCGCGTCTTATCCGGCAAGTGGAGCAATTCAGTAGCGATGTGAAGCTGACCTCCATCACGCCGGACGGAGCCGCGAAGAACGTACTGTACGCCGAGTTCGCGGCCGGCGTTGTCGAGAGGATCGAGGGATGGCTCCAACCGCATCACTGACGTCCGTGCAATGACGCTCAGGTGTTCAGGATCGACGCGGCCTAGTCGCGCGATGATTTCGTCGGTCAATCCGTCGGTCACAAAATTCTGGCCGGAATCATTGGTTTGGTTTTCGAAGGGCAAGACCGCGAGCCGGAGGTGACCAGAAATGGAACTTCGTTGCGTTTTCGAAGTTGGCCATTGATGTGTAGCGCCGGCAATCACGGCGATGACAGCGATTGCACCGAGCGAGAACAAGACCGTTGCGTGGCGCCGAAAGAATCCGTGGCCGGTCGCGGCTGAAGCAAGAACTGTTGATTCGGCGTGAACGCCCGAGACCTCTTCGTGTGATTCCTCCGACACGGTGATAACGGGCGTCGTTGGCTGTGGCCATGGGTTTGGTTCGGTGGCAACTTCACGCTCGACTTCGACTGGCGCAACAAACCGGTAACCCACCTTGTAAAGCGTTTCGATGTATCGCGGTTCCTGGGCGGAATCGCCGAGCACTGCCCGCAGATCTTTTACCGAGGAATTCAGACCATGCTCGAAGTCCACAAAGGTGTCGGATGGCCATAGCCGTTTGTGCAAGTCATCCCGGCTGATCACTTCGCCGGGATTCTGAAGCAAGATTTCCAGCACCTGAAAGGGCTGTGGCCGCAACCTCAGGCGCACGCCGGAGCGATAGAGTTCTTTGGTTCGAGGGCGAAGCTCAAACGCGCCGAACCGAAAAATGCGAATGGTAGCAGTCATGTCTAACGGGGAGCGAAGGGGACGCTAGCTCTTTTCCAGGGCCAGAGATTACCACAAAAGCAGTGGAATGAATGAGTTGGACATGCACCTTTGTGCGATAGCAATTTTATCGGCCAAGCATTGATTGCAGGCTGGTAAGTGTGGCATTTGATGCGAAACGGAGTTTTTCAGATTGTCTTCAGGCGGCCGGCACGGATGGGGATTCCGGTCTGGTACGTTTCAGCAGGACAAATTAGAGAAAAAGAGGGGCTTTTGCGGCCGGAGAGGTTTGCCGGGCGAAAGCCGGGAGGAATTCTCATGCAGTGGAAGTTTGCTTCAATATTGTCATGTCTGGGAAATAGACGGTGGCTGGCCGTAGCCCTGCTTTTGGTATTTTCTTGCGTTGCGTCGGCCACGATCATTCCAAATCTTTTTCCGTTCCTTGATGCGACGGGATTGGTCGCTACCTTCAATACCGCCGGCCCGATCAACGAGTCTCAGAAGAATCCTTTTTTCGAAAACCTGGGATCGAATGGCCGCAATTGCGGTACTTGCCACATCGCCGGAAACGGTATGGGCCTGAGTCTGCAAAATATTCAGGAGAGATTTGTACGCACGCATGGACACGATCCGCTCTTCGCGGATTTTGATGGAGCGAATTGCCCGAATTCGCCGGCACCGTATGATGCCGCGGCGCACAGCCTCTTGCTGAAGTCCGGATTGATTCGCATTCCGATTACCATGAGCGCGACACCACAATTCCAGATTTCCGTGGTGCGCGACCCGTACGGATGCGCTATGGTCACGGATCCGGGTACCGGAACAACCACAGTCTCCGTATATCGCCGCCCGCTTCCTACCACCAATCTGCGGTTTCTCAGCGCCATCATGTTTGACGGCCGCGAGAGCGCCACGCTTCCGCTGAACAGTCAATCGACTTTCATGACCAATCTGATCGCCGACCTGAAGCAGCAGGCGGTGGATGCGACCATTGGCCATGCCCAGGCTACCGTCCCGCCAACGGACGAACAGCAAACCGCAATTGTCAATTTTGAGTTGGGGCTGTTCAGCACGCAGGTGCTCGATTTGCGAGCCGGGCTTCTTTCCGATTATGGAGCGCAAGGCGATCCGATACATCTGTCGAAAGAGAATTACTATCCCGGCATGAACGATTCGCTCGGAGCCGACCCTTCCGGGGATACTTTTAATCCCGTTGGAATGACGCTTTTCGATACGTGGGAGAACGCGTCGGGCTATCCCGCGCAACTCGCCGCCGCTCGTAGAGATATCGCAGCCGGCCAGGCGATTTTCAATTCGCGCCCGCTTTCGATCACAAACGTCCGCGGATTGAATGACAACGCTGCACTCGGTAAGCCCGCAGTGATCATGGGAAATTGCACGACTTGCCACGACACGCCCAACGTGGGTAATCATTCGCTTCCGTTGCCGCTCGATATCAGCACGGGACACGATCCGGCGAAGGAATCTGACGCGCTGATCGCCAGCGGCCTGGCGCAATTGGACATGCCGGATCTTCCGGTGTTTGAAATTACCGGATGCCCCGATCCATTTCCAGCTCCGGGAACGACGCCGCAAACGGTCACGATTTATACGACCGATCCCGGCAAGGGCCTGTTGACTGGATTTTGCAGCGACGTTAATCGCATCAAGGGTCCGATCCTTCGCGGGCTGGCTGCGCGCGCGCCGTATTTCCATAACGGAGCCGCGCAAAACCTGAAGGAACTTGTGAACTTTTACAACCTGCGGTTCCAGATGAATCTGTCTGAGCAGGAAAAGAATCAACTGATTAGCTTCCTGAACTCGCTATAGGCGACCTCATTCCTCCCTGATCCTGGGTAGAAGAAGTAGGAGCCGGTCTGGTTACTCAGACCGGCTTTTTGCTACGTGCACGCTATTTTGGTTCAACGGAAAAGTTGCATGCTCACACCCGTAAGAGTCCTGCGATCCGTGGTTCTCTTTTTCGCGCTCGCGAACTACCATGTTCGCTCTCCGGGAGAGCGATACTGATGAAAATTATGGCGACGGCGTTGCTGACGTTAATCGTGGTATCTGCCGCTGCCGCGCAAAAACCTACTGACGAATATCTCGACGGGCTGGGGCTCGCGCGGATCAAAAACTATTCGAGCCACCGCGTTTCGAGCGGGAATCGTTACGTGGCCAGCAACGATGACAGCAAACGCATTCTCCCCGGAGAAACGCTGGTGATGGCCGACGTTTCCGGCGCCGGCATGATTACGCACATCTGGCTGACGGTGGCCAACAATGAGTTTGCCTGGCCGCGGCTGCTGCGCCTACGCGTTTACTACGACGGGCACAAAACGCCAAGCGTGGACGTACCATTGGGAGATTTTTTCGGCGTGGCACACGGCTCTGAGCGTGACTTGAACTCCTTGATGATTCACGATAGTTCGCTGGGCCGCGCGCGCAACAGCTACTGGCCGATGCCGTATCGAAAGTCCTGCCGGATCACGGTGACAAACGAAGGCAATCGCATTGTGCCGATGTTCTACTACCACGTGGATTATCGAAAATATGCGGCGCTGCCCGCGGACACCGGATATTTTCACGCGTACTACCGCCAGGAGCGCCCCGCGCGCGCCGGTCGCCACTATGAATTTCTCAACATCACTGGTCGCGGTCATTACGTGGGCACCGTGCTAGGCGTGGTGCAGACACAGCTTTCCTGGTTTGGCGAGGGCGACGATCTTTTCTACATCGACGGCGCGAAGCAACCGCAGATTTATGGCACCGGCTCGGAGGATTATTTCAACGATGCATGGGGCCTGCGCGATTCGGATGGACCATGGGCAGGTACACCAATGGCGGAAGGCGAGCGGCTTGGCTCGCGGCTGAGTGCATACCGTTGGCACGTTCCTGACCCTATTGCATTCAAGAATTCGCTATGGGCGGGAATTGAGCACGCCGGATGGACTGCGAACGAGGACGGTTCGGTGCGCGCGGCATTCGAAGAGCGGCCAGATTATTTTTCCAGCACGGCTTTCTGGTATCAGCAGGGCGTGCAGGAAGGCCTTCCGGAAATTCCGTACGGTGCGGGGCGGCTGCCTTTCGGAAACGCGATGCAAATCGCGGTCGAGGATTCGCTCGCGGACGTCACAACAGAAAACGGAAAAGTGTCCGTGCAAAGGGAAGTGGACTGGGCCAAGGATTTACTCTTTCTCGAAGCAAAGGGAGCCGGCGCAAAAATAAATATTCCGATCGATATTGCCGAAGCGGGCCAGTACGAAATGATCGCGATGATTGCGCAAGCTCCCGACTACGGCGACTATCTGGCGTTGCTGGACGGAGAGCCGACGAATCTGGACACCCGGCAGGCGGCAACTTCGGAGATTCCGTTTCCCGGCCCGGAAATTTTTCACAACTATTTGCCGGAAGTTTACGTGGCTAAAGACCGTCCTCTGGGCATGTTTCAGCTCAGTAAAGGCCGCCATATTTTGACGTTTGTCGGTGTGGGAAAGGATCCGCGCTCGGCCGGATACAATTTTGGGGTGCAGGAAGTTGTGCTCGAGCGCGTGCAGCCGGATTCGGCCCCTGCAAACGATGCACCTGCATTGCCACCTTCGAACGTAAGGCTGGCAGATGCTGTTTATCGTGGGCGGCCGCTGAGGTTCTATTTGGCGAATCTGACGAAAGCGAGCGCCGGCGCTCAGCCCGCGATACTTCGCGCGATCGGAAGTTTTGGAAGCGACGCTGGGCCCGCTACAGAAAATTTGACAAAATTGCTCAACGCTTCCGATGACGAAGTTCGAGCAGCTGCCGCGAACGCGCTCTCGCAAATCGGTCCGCCAGCATCCGGTGCGGTTTCCGCTCTAACGAAATTGCTTTCCGACGCTTCGCCGCGGATTCGCTGTCAGGCTGCGCTCGCATTGAAATCGATGGGAGCGAAATCTAGAGCGGCAGTCCCGGAATTGACACGCGCGCTCGGCGATTCCGTGCCTTACGTTCGCGCCGGAGCAGCGGATGCCTTGGGAGCGATCGGCCCAGCGAGTCAAGACGCGGTACCGGCATTGATTGAACGATTGCGGGCCGACCCGGGGCCAAATTATGTTCTGGACAGCGCGATTTATGCACTCGGAGATATCGGCGCGGACGCCAAGGCCGCGATCCCCGAGCTAGAGCAGATTTCGCGTAGACCGAGGCTGACCGCTCCGGCGCGCGAAGCGATTCTGAAAATCGAAGGCAAGCCCGTCCCGAAATATCACTGAGAAACCCTCAAAATCCTGTAGATACGGCCACTTGCGAGAAGGAACTCCGGACGGAATTTTTTGAAAAAGTACCATTGACCCGCGCAAATCAGGAGACTACTTTCGCAAGTACCCCTTAGCCCCCGGACGAAATAGACTCGCAACGAGGTTCGCCGTGGCCATCAATAACTTGAAAAAGCCAATCGACAGTCTGGAAGACCGCTGGACACGCATGCGCACTCACAAGCGTGTGATTTCGCGCGTGAAGTTCATGGTCGAGTGGGAAGAAGATTCGCAAAAGCAGAGAGCCAATGCAGTCACAGTGGACGTGAGCCATTCTGGTTGCATGGCCATCGTTGGCGCGCCACTGCCATTACATAAGCAAGTTAAGTTAATTCACCCAGAGAGTGGCCGCCGAGCGGAAGCGCTAGTGGTTTGGCGCGATCATGAAGCGTGGGATACGGGTTTCGAACTAGCCAAGCCGGACGCGTCCTTCTGGGGCGTTTCTTTCTAAGTTCACTAACGTACTTTTCCTGCAAGAATAATTCGCAGCGCTAAGGGTGTGCGTCTTACGGCGCGGCTTTACTGAGCGGAGCGCTGATGCTCTGTGTGTCGTCAACCGAAAACAAAGTGTAATCCGCATAGCTCAGGCGCCGATGCAGGCGCTTGTTGCGAAAGTCCGTGTAGTAGTCGGTGGACGCGGGCAACCAGAGTTCCGTCTGGCGAACCGGGAAACGCACCGGCCCATAATCGATCACCTGATGTTCCGCGAAAAGCTTGATTTCCGGAATCTGCCTGACCAGATCCGTTTCGATTCTCAGAACCTGGAAGGTATCGCGCGAAACCCAAGCGCGTCCCTTGAGCGGAGCCGGATAGCTCTTTCCGTGCACGCGGAAAATTCGCAGTCTGGCCTGCCCGCTCTCGCGCTGGCGAAAATGAATTTGCCACACCGGCACTTCGCGCCAAGAGCTTGATCCTTCGCACTGAAGATCGTATTCATCGCGGTTAGCGGGATGAAAGATCAGAATCACGGACGGTAACCCTTTGGTCGCGATGCCGTTGGGAAAGACTTCCAGATCGAGCGAGCCGTCCCTGTACTCGTCGACATCCATCAGACCTGGCCGAATTTCGCGCATCGAAACCATGTAATTGAACTGAAGCGACTTTCCCTTGGCGGGAAGCCCATCTGCGTTGACGATCCGGTCTTCCAGATGTTCGGTGGCGGTGAAGCGGTCGAGCAAGTCCGTGAACCTGACTACTTTTTTTTGGATATTGGGCAGAATTTCGTCGAGCTGGCAGGACTCGCCTTCTTTAGCAGGAGGAACCAGCTGATCGACGTCGGGCGGAATCCAGCTGAGAGGTGGGGGCAAGAGCGGTGTCGCAACCAGCGCTACCGTCGTGACGGTCGTTGCGGGTTCAGGTGCCGGGGCCGGCAATCGCACTGGAGAAACCGATGCGATTTCGATTGGAGCCGAGGCCGATTGGCTCGATGTATTTTTCCCGCGATCGAGTATTTCGAGGAGTTGCCGAGCAGCCGATTCGCTGGTGGCAGCGGGCTTTGCATCCAACAATTCCTGAAGCGTCGTGCCAGCTTCCGCGTCTTTTTCCTGAAGCATCAGAGCTTTTGCCAAATCGAGTCGCGCTTCGTTGGCCTGTTCTTTGCCAAGCGCCACCGCCTGCTCCGCTTCATTTTGCGCTTCGGGATATTTGCCGGATTGCAGATGGACTTGCGCGAGAAGTGCATGGGCGCGCCAGGAAGTTGGCGAAGCGACTACCGCACGATCCAGATATTCGGCCGAGGCCTTCCAGTCTTGCTGCGACATTTTTGCAGAAGCCAGGGCCACCAGCGAAAAGGCGTGATTGGGATCGAAGGCAAGCGCTTTTTCCCAGTAAGTCATGGCACGCGTGCTATCCCCGCTTTGCGATGACAGCACGCCGAGAAGATAGTTGACGTCCGGATCAGAGGGCGCGAGGCGCGCCGCGTTCTGCAGATGCTTGTGCGCTTCTTCTGATCGATTCGCGCGCAGTTCATCCAATCCTTTCGACAATTCTTTTTGCGCTTTGGGAGCAAGCAGAGGAGGTTTCGTGGAGACCGGCTTGGCGTTGGGATCCGACGCCAACCGCATTGAAATACTTACCGTTTGTTGGGCGTTGCGCATCATGATTTCCACTCGTTCTTCAGCGGTAAGGTATCCAGGAGCGGAGACTTGCACGACGTAGGTTCCAAGAGGAACGCCGTCGATGCGGACGGTGGCACGTCCGGCGGTAGCGGAGGAATAGAGCTGGTGCGTCTGTGTGTAGACCGAAATACTTGCCATCTCATCAAACGTTGAGCCGCTGGGTCCGGTCACATTGACGGAGATGACACCGACTTCGCTACTGACGCCGGAGGCAGGTTGGCCTGATTGCGCTCCCGCGACGACTGTCGCAGCGCTCAGAAAAAGCGCGAGACCGCAGGATGACGCCAGGCAGAGCAAATGAATTGCCGCCGAAAGCCGAGATGGGGAGCTCACCATAATTCCTCAGACGCACCAAGCCGTTATAACTCGTCCTTTGCAGGCGGAGGCTTACTGATAACCTGCGAGTCATCAACGGAAAACAGAGCGTAGTCGGTATACGTCAACCGGCGGTGGATGCGTTTGCCGCGAAAATCCGTATAGTAATCGGTGATTGCCGGAAGCCATAACTCGGTGTGCCGCGAGGGGAAGCGCACCGGACCGTAGTCAATTTGCTGATGTTCGCCGAAGAGCTTGATCTGCGGAATTTGTCCTACAAGATCGGTTTCAATACGAACCACCTGAAAACTATCGCGCGAAATCCACGCGCGGCCCTTCAACGGAGCCGTATAGACCATTCCCCCGACGCGATAGGTGCGGAGCCGGGCTTGCCCAGTTTCTTTCTGGCGAAAATGGATCTGCCAGGACGGAATGCCGCGCGCCGCGCCGAGGCCTTCGCACTGCATTTCGTATTCATCGCGATTCACAGGATGAAACATCAGAATTACGGAGGGCAGACCGTTGGTGGCAATTCCGTCCGGAAAAATTGCAAGACTGTCACTGCCGTTTCTGTATTCCTGCACGTCGAGTACGCCGGGCGCGATTTCGCGCATCGACACCAGGTAGTTGAAATTTCGCGAAGCTGCGGCCGAGGCGATCCCCTGGTCGTTGATTCTCTGATCTTCGAGATGTTCCGTGGCGGTAAAGCGGTCCAACAGATGAGCGAAACGAACCACTTTCTTTTCAACGGCTGGAAGAATTTCGTCAAGATGGCAGGCGACACCGGCTTCCACCGGAGGGACGGCGTGATCGACATCGTCCGGAATCCACTTCAGGGGCGGTGGCAGCGGCGGCGCAAGGCTTGGCGCCTTTTCGAGTGAGCCGGAATGTGCGGCAGATGGCTCTGATATTTTCCGGCTAGCATTGGCTGTTTTTGCGGCGGCAATCGCTGTCACCAACTGTTTTGCGGAAGCTGCGGCGGCATCGGGAGGTTCGGTGCTCAGCAGAGGCTGCAAGACCGTTACAGCATCATCACGTTTGTTCTGTAGGATCAGCGCTTTCGCAAGCAGGATGCGAGCTTCGCGCGCTTGCTCTTTGCCGAGTCTCACGGCTTGTTCGGCTTCCCGCTGTGCTTCCGGATATTCGCCGATTTGCAGATCGATCCGCGCGAGAAGTTCGTAAGCGCGCCATAAACTGGAATCAGCAGTGGTAGCGCGACTGAGGTAATCCTTGGCGCCTTTCAGATCGTTTTGCGTATATCTCGCGCCACCCAGCGCGAGCAGGCAATAAACATGGTTGGGAAATTGCGAAAGACCCTTTTCCCAGTATTGCGTGGCCGCGCTGTTGTCTCCAGACTTTGCAGCCAGCACGCCCAGAAGGTAGTTCACGTCCGGATTGGCCGGCGCTAAACGCAGGGCGTTGAGCAAATGCTTGCGAGCCTCGTCATCACGGCCTGCGCGCAACTCTGCCAAGCCTTTTTGCAGTTCTTTTTGAGCTTTTGGCGCGAGGAGCGGCGGCTGCGCAACGACTGCTTTCCCGACCGGATCTCGCAGCGAGCGCAGAGAGATGGTGATCTGCTGCTGCTGGTTCGGCATCATGACGTCAACAGGCTCGCTCTCCTGCAAATATCCCTCGGCAGATACCTCAACGGTATAGTTGCCAAGAGGAATGCGATCAAAGCGGTTGTTGCCGTTGGTGGAACTGATCTCCGTGTAGCGTTGATGATTTTCGGCGTAGATAATGATTTGGGCGGGCACTGCGAGCGGTGTACGGTTGGCGGCCTGGACTACGACCACTAGCGACGAGGTATCGCTGGAGCTGCCGAATCCGACGACCGGCTGAGGAGCCGGGCGGCCCTGTGGTTCGGCGGCCGATGGCATCAGGAAATAAGCCGCCGCGAGCCCCACTGCCGGTAGCAAGCCGGTAAGCTTCCGGGAACCTGGTTTACGAATCCACATGCGAAGACCAACACTCGAAAATGTGCAGAAAGTGTGAATGTTCAAGACGCGGAACGCAAGGGTGCGAGAAGCCGGAGCAAAACTTTTTACAAAGACAGGGGGACGTGAATGCCCGACAAAGATACGCGGAAAGTAGTGCTGATTACGGGCGGGACAGACGGGTTGGGCAAAGCGGCCGCCATCCTGCTGGCAGAGCGTGGTTATCGAGTGATCGCGGCGGGCCGTTCCGCCGTGAAACGGGATGAACTCGGAGCCTATGCAAAATCAAGGAGTCTGCCGCTCGCTACCGTTGAGCTTGACGTTTGCGGCGATGCCTCCGTAAATGCTGCGGTACAGAGAGTACTAGCCGAGTACGGGCACATCGATGTGCTCGTAAACAACGCGGGCGTCGGCTACATGGCCGTGGTGGAAGAATTGAAAATGGAGGACCTCAAGCAGCAATTCGAGACCAATTTATTCGGAGTGTTGCGCGTAACGCAGGCGGTGCTGCCGGGAATGCGGGTGCGGCGGAGCGGACGCATCGTGATGCTCAGCAGCGTGGCGGGGCTCGTCACGCCTCCGACTTACGGCGCTTACAGCAGCAGCAAACACGCCCTGGAAGGGCTGAGCAACGCGCTGCGCGTGGAACTTTATCCTTTCCGCATCGCAGTGATTCTGATCGAGCCCGGATATATCCGCACAAATTTTCAGCAGACAGCTACGGATCTGGCGCAGTCCTACGCGGAGAGCGCAAAACAAAGCCCGTACGCAAAAATATACGAGGGCGCCTGGGCAAGCGCAAATCGGCAACGCAGCGGTTCGAAGACTTCGCCAGAAGATTGCGCGCGCGTGATTCTGCATTCCATTGAAACGAGCAACCCTCTTCCACGTTACGGCGTGACGCCAACGGCGACGCTGGTGAAATGGGCTAAACGTTTGCTGAGCGATCGCATGGCTGATGCGGTGCTTCGCCGCAGGTTTGGAATCATGCGCCAAGCATGATGCAAAACTAGCGAACAGCGCGGTTTGACGCGGTGATTGCGCGCGGATACTCTTTCTGTAGATGAAAATTGCAACAGTTTCGCTGGGATCTTCGTGGACGCGCCGATAGACGGGCCGTCCTCCGCTCGAGTCGGGTCGCCTGAGGCTCTGATTCAGTATTTACCGAAAATCTGGATTGGTTATCTGCTGGCGATCGCTACCGCGCTCGGCGAAGGGATCGCCTACGCGCGCAATCCCGACCTCGCGAAACACGTGGAGTTCGGTATTCCTCCGCTTGAGATTTTTCTGCCCACCTTCGTTGCGCTTGTTTATTGGCTGGTTTGCGTTCACAAGTACCACGTAGTTCTGGCCAACGTGCCCGGCTTGAAGCATCCCATCTCTCCAGCCCGCGCGGTGTGGTTTCACTTTATTCCAATTTATTTTATCTATTGGATTTTTCGATGGCCCGCGGGGATCGCCGAATTCGTTAATTTCCGGCTGCCAGAGAAGCCGCTGAGGCGATGGACCATCGGCGTAATCATCCTTGCTTCGCTGGTTAGTCGAGCGTTGATCGATCCGGCACTCGGAGTGGCCATGATGTTTTACGCATGCACCGTAATTTCAACTTTTCTGCAGCGGGCACTTGCGGCGCCACTGCCAAATCAGAATTAGTTCGCCAATACGCAAAGCTTTTGTGACGGAGGAGTCTTTCGGATGCGATTCATTGCGATGCTATTGTGGGCCCTGCTGGCGGCCGATATTTCTCCGGCGCGAGCGACGGAAGACTACCAAAAACTCGCGCGTGAAATCCTCAAACAACTGATTGAAATCAATACCACCGATTCTGTGGGCAATATCACCATGGCATCAGAGGCGATGGCAAAACGGCTGCGCGAAGCGGGGTTTGCAGAAATAGACATTCGTATTGCCGGCCCGCGGGACAACAAGAAGAATCTCGTCCTGCGCTATCACGGCAGCGGTTCGCGCAAACCGGTGCTGTTTATCGGCCATCTAGACGTGGTCGAAGCGCGGCGTGAGGACTGGTCGAGCGATCCTTTTGTCTTTCTGCAAAAGGATGGCTATTTCTACGGACGCGGCAGCGAGGACATGAAGGCCGGCGACGCCTTGCTGGTGACGACGTTCATCCGATTGAAACAGGAAGGTTACGTTCCAGACCGCGACTTGATTCTCGCCCTGACCTCCGACGAAGAAGGCGGTACCGCCAACGGCATCGACTGGCTATTGAAAACGCATCGCGACTGGATCGACGCGGAATATTCCATCAATCTCGATGGCGGCGAATTTGAAAAAGACAAAAACCGGCGCCTGTTGGCCGGGTTGCAAGCCAGCGAAAAAGTCTACGTTGATTACCAATTTGAGTCGCTGAATCCGGGAGGTCACAGCTCGCTGCCCTCGCCGGACAATGCGATTTACCACCTCTCGGACGCGCTCGCCCGCTTGCGCAGTTTTTCTTTTCCGGTGAACATGAACGAAATCACCCGTAACTATTTTCTGAAAACTGCGGCGCTCTCCTCCGGCCAAACTGCCGATGATTTACGGGCGGTGGCCAAGGAGCCTCCCGACCCTGCAGCCATTGCACGGCTTTCGCAATCTGCGTATTTCAATTCGCTGCTGCACACCACCTGCGTCGCCACCATGCTCACCGGCGGGCATGCGCCGAACGCTTTGCCGCAAATGGCGCGCGCGAACGTCAACTGCCGGATTTTTCCCGGAGAAGATCCGCAAACAATTCGAACAACGCTGGAAAAGGTTGCAGCCGATCCAAAGGTAGTTGTAACGATTGTTCCGGTGAAAGACTCCAACGGCGAAATAATTCCTGCGGTAGGAGTTCCACCATCGCCATTGCTTCCGGAAGTGATTCAGGCCGAGACGGAAACCGTGCAGCATTTCTGGCCGGGATTGCCGGTCGTACCGACCATGTCAACGGGTGCGTCCGACGGCCGCTATCTCCGCATCGCCGGAATCCCTACTTACGGCATCGCCTGCATGTTCTTTGACGTGAACGACACGCGCGCGCACGGCAAGGACGAACGCGTGGGAGTGAAGGACTTCGACGATGGAGTAGGAGTTACGTACCGCCTGGTGCGAAACCTGTCTTCTAAAAATTAGTAGCAATCGAATTCGCTAAGCTCTTCGCACCAAAGAAAGAAGCCTGGAAGAGAAGTTCCTCTTCCAGGCTTCTTGAGCAGCGGTTAGCTGTCTTCAGGGCTTTGCTGCAGGTGCTTCGGCAGGTTTCGATGCGTCTGCAGGAATCGTGGCGCTCGCCGCAGTTGCCCCGACGCCATAGCGCGTCAGGTACGGCATGAACGGGAGTAACTTCAAACGGCATCTTTTCGCGCTCTGCGACAGTGCCAATGGGTTTGCTCTTGATCATTTCAAGCTTGTCGTTCCAGGGATCCATCTTCACGCGTCCGCCGATGGGCAGTGCTGCAATTTTCTGTGAAGGTGGCTGTTTCGGATCCGCTGCTGCCACCGGCGCCGTCGATTGCAGGTTCGGCATGGTCGGAACGCGATTGCCAAGGTGCGCACTGATCAGGTTGGGGACTTCTTTCTGGCGCGATTGCAGCGCTTGCAGGAAGAGTCCGGCATTGCCCAGTTGGTTCTTGTAAGGCGAATTCGCCAGCAATTGCATGGCTTTATCGTCGGCTTGCTTTTCTTCGTCCGGGGTTCGCGCAAAACCGAAGTGACGGAAGGTGTCCTTGTCGTCGACCAGCAACTGATCAAAGAACGCGTACTGCGAGTCAAGGCGATGGCCGAGGACCACGTGGCTTAGTTCGTGCGCAAGAATGGTGGCCAGGCTGGCTTCATCGGGAAGAACGTCGATGATTCCGCGGCTCAGTACGATGGTGTGGCCGAGGGTGTAGGACTCGAGCGTGGTGGTGGTCATCACGCGGCAGCGAACTTCCGGCTCGACGTCTATGTTGTTCGTGACTTCCAGGTTGTTGACGACGGTTTCCAGAATCTTATCGACTTCGCCCTTGGGCGCAATCAAACCCAGGCGCTGCAGGCGGTCCATCACGTTGTCTTCGGCTTGATGGTCCCAGGTGCGTTGCGCCTGAATCGGGGAAAGGTCGTTGGCGGTCGTGGTTTCGTCGTTCACCGGGCTCTCGATCAGCAGCTTGCTGAGTTCCTGTTCCTGAGCTGCGTGGCCGAGGTTGTAGCCCCACAGGCGGGTCTGCGCCTTGAATTCCAGCTTCTTGGTCAGCGCGTAGTGCAGATCTTTTTCTTCGCTGTAAACGAAGGTTGGCAACCACAAGCCGGGCTGCACGTTGGAGCGCCAGCTATCAAAGTGGAAATACCAGCTGGAGCGTCCGCCCCCGCCGTATCCGCCGTTAAAGCGAACCACGTTGAAGTCCTGATCTTCCACCCAGATGCGGCCAAGGAATTTGCCTTTGGCGTTCTTCTGCCGCGGGGTGACGTCGAACACCAGGCACCGCACTTCGCCCAGAAATTCGCGTTTCACGTAGTCGAATTTGTAGTGCTGCGTATCGAAGCCCGCGGTGTCGATGAAAATCATCTGCAGGAAGCCGTCCGGCAAATATTCAAAAGAAAAGAAGTTCGTGAAGCCCGAGAAGATTTTTTTGCCTTTGCTACTGGTGTCCGAAAGCGGAACCAGGTTGACGCCTTTGGCGAAATCGGCCTTACCCAGAAAATATTTGTCGCCGGCTGGGACGATGCCCAGTTCCTTATCCGGTTTCAGATTCTGGATGTAGGTTTCGACCAGAGGAGAAAACTCTCTGATCTTTCCGTACAGGTGATTTTCGTTGTTCACGACGCGGTCAACAACCTCTTCCATCGTGCGGGGCTGGTCTGCAGAGACCTTTGGCGTGTCCTCGGCAAACGCTGCGGCGCTGCCGGCTGCGAAAAGCAACAATCCAAAAACAAACTTACGCATCGTCCTTCTCCTCAGTATGCCAAACGGAACTCAATCCGAACGCGCGCCGGGTAGTCGACAGGCTGGCCCTCGCGCAGGGCCGGCTTGAATTTGATTTGCAGTGCAGCTTTTTGCGCGGACTCATCGAGCCCGTGTCCCAAGCCGCTCACGACGCGGTTCACTTGAACGCGTCCGCTAGTCAGAAACACGACATCGAGAACGACGTCGCCTTCCAATTTCATCCTACGGCCTTCCGCAGTGTATTCAGGCTTCGGCTTGTCCAGCACGACAACAGCCGTGTCTGCGGGTCCGTCATTCGCAGCTTTCTTTTTGGGAGCTTCCGCAACGACAGAAGCGTCGCCGAATCCTCCGGCCTGCACGCTGCCTTTTTTGCCGCCGCTCGGTGGCGGAGTGGCGGTTCCGTTTCCAAATCCACCGCTTGAAACCGTTCCCTTGATTCCTTTGTCGCCGCCGGTGCCATTGCCGTAGCCCGGGCCGCCCGGAAGCGTCGGCAAACCCTGCGCGTTCACGATCAAGTGAGCATTCGGATTGCCTTTGCCCGGCAGTCCGGAGGTATCACCAAATCCGCCCGTCTGCACTTTTTCAATCGGAGCCTTCACCGTTGCGGGAGTCGCATTGCCGCTGCTCATCGTGCCGGTCTTTACGTCTTCTTTCGGACGCTTCGGCTGGTTCGGCTGCGCGGTTTCGATCTTGGCCGCTTCAAACACCGGATTCAGTTCGGGAGCTTTGGCTTCAATCTTCTCTACCTTCGGCTGCACCGCTTTGGGCGCCATGAATATGTGCGGCTGCTTCGGAGAAAGAACTGGCTGCACCACCGGTTCCGGCACCGGATCTGGGGCTTTCACTTTCGCAATTTTCGGAGGAGGAGGCGGCGGGGCAACCGGAATCTCGGTGATCGGCTGAGCCACTTCGGTATAGGAATACTTCAACGCCGTTTTCATCTGGTCCGGGAAAACCAGCGGAATCACCAGCAAAAATGTGACAAAAGCAATCTGGACGATCGCGCTCACTCCAACGCGCTTCATCCGCGACTCACCTTCTGGAAGCATAGCTAGGCGGGCGGGGATCGACTTGGTGCCTATGTTCTTCTTCCAGGCGGCCTCTTTTTCAGGCGTAGCGCGGCGATTGGCTTCAAAGCCAACGCCGATCCGGGTACCGCTCGGGGATTCTGAAATCATGGTGGTCATCCGCTTGCCGCCTCAATGAGAGTTTCCGTCCACTTCGGAGGAAAATTCGCCGACACTTCCGGCCTTTTCTCTCTAGGAATGCAGGACGTTCGCTGTCACGGTACCAGCGTACTAATGAGGCTGGATTCTATCGAATAGGACTTTCGTACCAACGACGCGAAGTCGCTAATGCTTCTGCGAGCGCACCGTGCAAGCTCCCCTTTCGAAGTTTCCCGACGAGGCGCAGGGGGTGCGGGCTTGGGGGCTCCCCTAAGAGCATACCGCAAACCGGGGTTCTGGGAACCTGGAATTGCGGGGCCATTTCAAACTGACACCACCGGGTCTATGCTCTAGGATGCGGTCCGGTAGAAACGCGGTGCCAAGGGAAAACGGTATTGACACACAGGAAAGTTCAAACTGGCAGTGAGTTCCAAATTGTGGCGTCCAGTTCGGCGCGGGACGGTTTTAGCGTCTAAGTAAAAGATGGATTCGGGCAAAAACCAGCCAACGAACAGCAACGAGCCGCGCGACTGGCGTATGCCAGACGCCTGCTCCCCGATGGTCCATCAACTTTTCTCAGAAACCTCAGCCGAACGCTGGGAACTTTCTTACCAAACATTTCTGGCTGCATTGACGCGCGGGGCCGCAAAGCGTTTCGCCGAGTCGACTGCACCCATCGAACGCTTTCAGGAATATTTTGCAACCCTGCATGCCCGCGACCTGGCCTTGGCGTGCGCTTGTGCGGAAGGTTCGCACGCCGCTTGGAACGATTTTGTCCGCGAATATCGCGATTACCTGGTAATGGCGGCTGCAGCCGTCATGAAAAGGCCAGCGGCGGACCCGGCCGTCAGGGATCTGGCCGACTCGCTGTTTGCCGAGCTCTACGGATTGACCGAGGGCCAGGCCGGCCGCCGCTCGTTGTTTCGCTATTTTCACGGACGAAGCTCATTGAAAACCTGGCTGCGGGCCGTGATTGCGCAGCGCCACATCGATTTGCTCCGGGCGGGAAGGAAATTCGATTCGCTCGATACCAGCGAAGATGACGGCGAAACGCGCCGCCCGCTGGAACTCGCGACTGTCGATTCGCCCACGGACCCGCATCGCGAAAGTTATCTGCAAAAATTTCGCGAAGCGCTCTCTCTTGCGTTGGCCTCGCTTGAGGCGCGCGACCGCAAACGCTTGCGGCTTTACTATGCGCAAGACTGTACACTCGCGGAAATCGGCAGGGAATTGTGCGAACACGAATCAAGCGTTTCGCGCAACCTCGATCGCATCCGCAAGCAATTGCGGGAAACCGTAGAAGGCCTATTGCGTGCGGGTAAGGCGGCCGCGAACGGCGGACCTAAAAGGCCGGGAATGGACGACGCGCAAATCGCGCTCTGTATTCAATATGCCGGCGAAGATGCCGGAATCGATCTGGACAAACTATTTGCGTCGCGGGACAAAACAGATTTGCCCGGCACGGATAGGGTGGCCGATCCATGAGTGCGCGAAAAATTGCGAAAAATATGGCGAAAAACTTGCTGCGCAAGAACCCGGAGTTGCACCGTTCTAACCTGAGAGTGGCGTATGGCTTCTGAAGATCGCGATCGGCAGTTCGAACAGGCGCTGGCGCGGCATCTCCGCGACGAAGCCGCCGGTACGCGTGAATCTGCATGTCTCGACGCGGAAACCCTGGCCACCTATCACGAACGATTGCTCTGCGATGAAGAAATGATTTCGGCGAAAAGCCATGTCGCAACTTGCGCGCGTTGCCAGGAAATTCTGGCGCAACTGGAAATGACGCAGGAAATTCCGGAATACCAGGAGCGCGCCAGGTTGGGCCGATCGACCGACGCGCGCGGCAAGGAGATAGCCGCGGTTTCACATGTGATGGCCTCAGCTGCGCACGCGCCGGCTGAATCGCCCATAGCGGCGAACGCTTCACGCGCCCTCGTCCGGGAAATTCCCAGGAAAAAATATTCCGCGCTGAAGTGGGCGGTACCCGCCGGCGCAATCGCTGCGACGCTATTGCTCTGGGTGGGCATCCGCGAATCCCACGAGCAGCGCATGGCCGCGGCAAAAATCGAAATCGCAGAAAATGGCGCGCAAGCTGGTCGAGAGATCGCCGGTCAAACTGTTCCCGCGGCGCCGCCAGCGCTTTCGCGCGAGCCGAAAAGCGAAAGCAAATTGAAGGACAAAGGAAAAAGCGATTCGGCATTGCGGGAGGAACCGGACGCGCGCAAGAAGTCGGCGCCGCCGGCTGAGTTGCTCTCGCCAGGCGTTAGGAAGGATCAGCCCAGCCGGCGGGAATCATCGAATTCGGTGGAAGTCACCGCCGCGGATGTTGCGCCTTCGGTTGCCCCCGCGCCGGCTCCGAAACCGCCGGACGCGGACGCTAACGCCGACGCCCTGGTTCTGGAAGAAATGAAGACACGCACGGATGCGGGTTCCGCAGCGAAAGAACGTGACGCGCTGAAAAAATCGGCTGCGCAATCAATGGTGCTCGGCGGCAATGTGCAGCCTCCGCCGCCTCCGCCCGGAGTTTCGGCTCCGGCCCGTGCCTCTGGTGCGATGCAAAATCAGAAAAGCTTGAGCAAAGCAAAAGCCGCGCCGGTAGCTCCGGCTCAACAGAACGAAACGCAAAGTGCCAATTACAGGTACGCAACGGACAGTTTTGCATTTCTTCCAAACAGCGTGGCCGCGCCCGATCATTCGCATGCCTGGAAATTCGGCGACGGCGGAGTGATTGCGCACACCGCCGATGGCGGCCAGACCTACGTCGCGCAAGTCTCTCCGGTCGAGAGCAAGCTTACCGCCGCCTCCGCTCCTTCCGAAAAAATCTGTTGGATTGCGGGAGCGTCCGGCACGCTTTTGCGCACAACGGATAGCGGCGAAACCTGGAAAATTGTTTTCACGCCAATCGCCGGTGATCTCGGAGGTGTGCATGCCGCGGACGGATTGCACGCCACGATCTGGGATGTCCCGAACAAACTGGCGTACGAAACATCTGACGGCGGCATAACCTGGAGAAAGACCGCCAACGAGTAGCCGCAATATATGGAGCAAATCTTCGTGCAAGAAATTTGCCTGGGACCGTTCTAATCACATACCGCAGCAAGTACCCAAGGAGATAGAGATGGTGCACAGAGCGAGTTCCACGAAGCAGAAAACGGCATTGAGTTTAGGAGCAGCAGCGGCACTGTTCGCTGGCGCAGCCGCGCTGTACGCAGCTCCCCGTGCGAATCACGAAACCGCAGCACAAGAAAAAGATGCATCGCAACCCGCGGCGAACAGTCCGTCAACCACGCTCGCCGATCAGACCGAACTTTCCGTAACTGTCTACAATTCCAACATCGCGCTCGTGCGCGACGTTAGAAATCTCACTTTGCCCAGCGGCCAGTTCCACCTGAAGTTGATGGACATCGCCGCCACTGTCAATCCCGCCACCGTGCATTTCCGTTCGCTCAACGAGCCCGACAAGCTCGACGTTCTCGAACAGAATTACGAGTACGACCTGCTCGAACCGGCAAAACTTCTCCACAAATACGTCGGCAAAGAAGTCACGCTGGTCCGCTCGTACCTGGACAACGGCACCACAAAGCGCGAGGAAATTAAAGCCACGCTGCTCGCCGACAACAACGGCCCCGTCTGGAAAATCGGCAATGATATTGTCACGGGCGGCTACGCCGAGTCTTATCGCTTTCCCGAAGTCCCTGGAAATCTCTTCGATCGCCCCACGCTGCTGATGTCGCTCGAGAATTCCGGTGCGCACAAGCAACAGATCGAAGCGTCATATCTCGCCGGGAATCTATCCTGGAATTCCGATTACGTTTTGACGGTTGCCCGCGACGACAAAGCCGCCGACCTCGATGGCTGGGTGACGCTGGTCAACAACAGCGGTACCGCGTTTCACAACGCCAAGCTGCAGCTCGTCGCCGGTGACCTTAATCGTATTCAGCCCGCACTCAACGGCAGGTTGGCAATGGATGCTGCCGCGCCCGCCTTGAAAGCAAGTCGCGCTGAACAATTCGTTCAGGAAAATTTCAGCGAATATCACCTTTACTCGCTGGGCCGCAAAACTTCCGTCGAAGATAAGGAAACCAAGCAGATCAGCTTGCTGCAGGGCAGCGGCGTCCCGGTAGAAAAGCGCTTCGTCGTGAACGGTCAGAATTATTACTACCGCTCGCAACAGAATCCCGGCTCGCCGATCAAAGACAACGTGATGGTGTTTTATAAATTCAAGAACGAGCAGAAATCCGGCCTCGGCATGCCGATGCCCGCAGGAAACGTTCGCGTCTATCAGAAAGACGCAAAGGGGAACATTCTCTTCGTCGGCGAAGATCGTATTGACCACACGCCGAAAGACGAAGACCTCAACATTCACATCGGCAACGCCTTCGATGTTGTGAGCGAACGCAAGCAGACCGACTACAAGCGCATCGATACGCACGTCTGGGAAATGGAATTCGAAATCACCTTGCGCAACCACAAGGACACGCCCATCACCGTCGAAGTGAACGAACCCATCGGCGGCGATTGGGAAATGCTCAACTCGTCCTTCAAATTCACCAAGACCGCAGCCTTCGCCGCGCAATTCCACGTTCCCGTGGCCGCGAATGGAACTTCCGTTCTGAAATATCGCATCCGCGCGAAGTGGTAGGCTGTTGGTGCTCTAATCAAAAATCCCCAAAGGGCACCTGAGACGGGTGCCCTTTGTTTTTCATTGCCTCGCTATTTCCTTACTTCCTTAGATGACATTCTTTTTACAATCGCATCCGCCTCAATCTCCACCAAAAGTTCCGGCGAAATCAGCGCGCTCACCTGCACCATGCTCGTCGCCGGACGTATCTCTGCAAAAAACTCTCCATGCACTCGCCCAATTTTTTCCCATTCCGCAATGTTCGTGACAAAAATCCTAGTTCGCACCACATCCTTTAGCGAAGCTCCTGCCTGCTTCAGTGCCCATTCGATATTGCGGATAATCTGCATGGTCTGCGCCGCTGCATCGCCCACGCCAACAATCTTCCCGTCCGGACCCGTCGCAGTCGTTCCCGACACACTCACCATATTTCCCACGCGCACCGCCCGCGAATACCCCACGATCGGCTCCCAAGTCGTCGCGCTCGCAATATTTTTTCGTGCCATCTTCACATTTCCTCCGGCCAGCCATATTCCGGCAAATCGACCCACTTGCACCTTATACCTTGAAGCGTTGTGCTTGGCATTCGCATATTGCCATCGAGGCCGCACGCTCCCGGCCCATTCCGCCTCGCGTGCTAAACTAGAAGCAACATGCGCTGTAATAACATTCTCGATGCCATCGGCCGCACTCCGCTTGTCCGGCTCAATCGCATCAATCAGGGCCTCAAGCCGCAGATCTACGTCAAAGCCGATTTCATCAATCCCGGCGGCTCCGTGAAAGACCGCATCGGCGTTACCATGATTGACGACGCCGAAAAAAAAGGTCTGCTCAAACCCGGCGGCACCATCATTGAAGGCACTTCCGGCAATACCGGCATGGGACTGGCACTCGTCGCCGCCGTCCGCGGCTACAAAATGGTCTTCACCATCACGGACAAGCAATCCAAGGAAAAAGTAGACTTGCTCAAAGCGCTCGGCGCCGAAGTCATCGTCTGCCCCACCGCCGTCGAGCCCGAAGATCCGCGCAGCTATTATTCCGTCGCCAAAAAACTCGCGCGCGAAATTCCAAACTCTTTCTATCCCAACCAGTACGACAACCCGATGAATCCGGAAGCCCACTACCAAACCACTGGTCCGGAAATCTGGGAAGACACCGAAGGCAAAATCACCCACTTCGTCTGCGGCATGGGCACTGGCGGCACCATCAGCGGAGCCGGCAAGTATCTGAAAGAAAAAAATCCCAAGATTCAGATCGTCGGCGTCGACCCCGAAGGCTCGCTCTACTACGACTTTCACAAGACCGGCGAAATTGCCAAAGCCCGTACGTACGTGGTCGAAGGCATCGGCGAAGATTTCTTTCCGTCCACGATGAACATGAAAATTCTGGACGACGTCATTCAGGTCAACGACGAAGAATGCTTCATCGTCGCCCGCCGTCTCGTCAAACAAGAAGGTATTTTCACCGGCGGCAGCGGCGGCGGTTGTCTCTCCGCTGCGCTGCGCCTGGCAAAGAATCTCGACGAAAAAGCGTTCATCGTCGCCTTCATGCCCGATACCGGCATGCGTTATCTCAGCAAGGTTTACAACGAAGAATGGATACGCGAGCGCGGTTACGTGGACTCGTCCATGGCCATCACCGCCGGCGAAGTCGTCAATGCCAAGCACAAAGCCGGCAAAGTCCGCGAACTTATCATTGTCCGCCCGTATCAAACCGTTTTTCACGCGCTCAAAACCATGCAGGAGCAGGACATCTCGCAAATTCCCGTCTTCGAAGAAAATATTCCCATTGGCACCGTGTACGAAGATCAGATCCTGGTCCTCGCGCTGCAGGGGAAAGATCTTCGCAAGCTGGTCATTCGCGAAGTGATGAGCAAGCCCATGCCGAAAATCGCCAAGTCCGCTCCCGTCGAACGCGTCACTCACATCCTGAGCCACGAAAATCCCGCGGTGTTTGTCGAAATGGACGACACCCGCTTCGAAATCCTCACCAAATACGATTTGATGAGCACCGTCGCCTCCATGATGGAACAGAAACGCTAGTCGTTTCGTGCTTGTTCGAAAAAATAAATTCCAGGTGCACGTAACTTGAAAATTCAGGACTTCAACGAACGCCTCAAAAATTCCATCCTCGTCGCCGACGGCGCTATGGGTTCCTTTCTGCATGAAGCGGTCGGCGCGCAGCGTTGCTTCGATGAACTCAACTCCACGGAGCCTGAAGCCGTCTTCCGCGTGCACCAGGCTTACATCGAAGCCGGCGCGCAAATCATCGAGACCAACACCTTCGGCGCCAACCGTTTCAAGCTCGCGCATCTCGGCCTCGGCGAGGAAGTCCAGCGCCTCAATTCCCGCGGCGTGAAAATCGCCCGCGAAGCGCGCGAAGCCGCCGCTCGTGAAGTTCTCATCGCCGGCTCTATGGGCCCGCTCGGACTCGGCGTCCAGGCGCGTCATCCCGAGCCGCAGGAAATTCTCGAAGTATTTCGTGAACAAGCGCAAGCCCTCGAAGAACGCGGCGTCGATCTCTTCATCCTCGAAACTTTCACCTACATCGAAGAAATGCTGCTCGCCATTGACGCTATTCGCTCTTTTTCCGGTTTGCCGATCATTGCGCAGCTCACTTACTCCGAAGAAGGCACCGCTTACGGCGATCTCCGCCCGCGTGAAGCCGCCGCACAACTCAAAAATAAAAACGTCCAAGTCGTCGGCGCCAACTGCAGCATCGGCCCGCAGGTCCTTCTCCCGATTTTGCAGGAACTCACTTCCGTCGACGATCTTCGCGTCAGCGGCATGCCCAACGCCGGTTTTCCAAAGCGCGAAGGCGATCGCATCGTCTATCCAAAATCCTCGCCCGAATATTTCGCGCTCTTTGCTCGCGAAGCCGCTGCTTCCGGCGTCCGCATCCTCGGCGGCTGTTGCGGCACCACGCCTGCGCACATTCGCGCCATGGCCGAGGCCGTCAAATCCCTCCGACCCACAAAAGCAGTTTCCTCCGGCGCATCTGTCGAAGCCGTCGCCAAACCCGCGCCGGTTCTCGCTCGCGCTCCTGAATCCAAGCTCTGGAAAAATATCCAAGCCAAAAAATTTCAGGTCAGCGTGGAAATCGATCCGCCAAAAGGTATTGCGCTCGATCGCGTTTACGAACAGGTCGAAAAAATTATGGCGTCCGGCAAAGTCGACGCCATCGACATCAACTCCGGCGCCATGGCTCGCGTCGGCATGGACGCTCTCGTCGTCGCCGGCGCTCTCGAAGCTCGCGGCGTCGAAACCATTCCGCATCTCACCACGCGCGATCAAAACATCATCGGTCTGCAAGCCGCTCTGCTCGGCGCATGGACCGTCGGCGGAGTGCGCAACATTCTCGGCATCACCGGCGATCCGCCTTCCGTTGGCGACTATCCCGAAACCAGCGGCGTCTACGAGGTCGATTCCGTCGGCCTGGTCAAAGTTCTCTACCGACTGAATCAGGGTACCGACTGGTCCGGCAAAACCCTCGGCGGCGCAACCAATTTCACCATCGGCGTCGCCGTCAATCCCGTCGCCGATAATCTCGATGACGAGATCGCCCGCTTCCGCGCCAAAATCGAAGCTGGCGCGCACTTCGCCATGACTCAGCCACTTTTCGATCCGCAGCACTGGCTCGCCTTCGTCAAAAAACTCGGCGGCAAATGTCCCATTCCCGTGCTCATCGGCATCTGGCCGCTCAATAGTTTCAAACAGGCGCTTCGCCTCAACAACGAAGTTCCCGGCATCGTCATTCCCGAGCCGCTCCTAAAATCTCTCGATGCCGCCGGCACGGCGGCGCGCGATCGCGGCTTCGAAGTTGCCCGCGAAATGCTGGCCTGGTCCCGCACCGAACTAGCCGGCGCTTACCTGATTCCCCCGTTCAAGCGCTACGAAGAAATCCTGGAAATTTTGTAGCGTGTTTCTCCGTCGTCGTCCCGAGCCAGCCTGCCCAGGCAGGCCGCCCTGCCCAGTTTGTCCCCCAGCACAGCGAGGGATCTGCTTTTTCTTTCCGCGCTCGTGCTCCGCACTGCACTCGCAATCGCCTCAACCCTGCAACTCCTTCCGCTGACTCACCGCGTCTCCATCCCTGCGTTTCAACTTGCGGAACACGATCGTTGAAAATATCGTCAGCGCCCCCAGCACAAAATACGCGCGATGAATTCCTTGAATGAAGTCCGTCGCACTCGAACTATGCCGGTCCGGCACGAAAAACGCCGTCACCAGTGAAGCTGTCGCCACGCCAAAGCTGATCGACATCTGTCGCCTGCTCTTCCGTCACCTCCGCATACACCAGCGTGTTCATGCTCGTGTATGAACTGCCCGATGATGATCGTGTTCGAAACCAGCACCGCGCGATATCCGAACCGCGCCAGAATCTTTGCCATCGCCAGCTTCAGGCTTCGGCAGGCGTGAACATCTAAGGGATAAATACTAATCTTTTCAGTAACTTACAAAATCGGAAGACGGTCACCGGAACTCTCTTCGGATTTCCGCCGCAACCAATTCCGGCGCGTCTGAATTAACTGGCTAATTTTCAGTAGATTACGGCAGTTTAGGGGGTCGGGCTCTGGACACTTGTATGGTCGTGGATAATTCTCCATCCTTCGGAAAATCTGCGGAAAACAAGAGTAAAAACTCCGCCAATGTCGCCGGAAGAGCGTTTTAAGTGCCAGTGGCCGAGCACCAGGGCCGCCCCGGGGCCTAGTTGTGTGACTTCCAGGTCCGAGAACTGGAGCTCCCCCATGGCAGCCTTGTCCGGATAGGACTTGCGGTAGCGCTCGAGAACGCCGGCGTAGCCGCGGGTAATGCCGGAAGTGCCAGAGAAGGTCAGATCCGGTGAATTCCAGTAGCCCGCGACGAAGGCCGGGATGTCGGCGCGGTTCCAGGAGGCCTGCTGTTCCGTCAGGATGGCGATGAGCGCCTGCTTGGGGTCGTCGGCTTGGTTGCTGGCGTGGGCCCTGCCGAAGTGGGTGGCGAACGGCGCCAGGCACACAACGGCCATGATCACCGCCATGGCGCTTCGCAAGAGTGCTGCCGAGCTGGGTGACAGGAACAGTCGCGCTTTCGTCATCGGCCGGGAGACGTGCATGTGAACCTCGTTTTGGCCGCCGGGCTGCCGGCGGTACTTTGTACTCAGTCGGTTACGGCTACTGGGACTACCGCGATAGTACGCCGGAACTATAGGCGCTGGAAGAAGCGAAGCTCAGAATATTCGTGAGGCTAAGGATGTTCTCCGCAATGCTACTTGCGATCTCGACCGTGGCACTCGCCCAGTTCGCTGTCTACTACTGGCGAGCAATCGTCGCTGGCGTAGCCGTGCAACCGGTTTCCGAACAGGTGTTTGCGGCGGCGCGGGTGAAGCGGAGCGAACTCAGTGGAGAGGACTTCCGCTCTTTGGCTGAACTGCACAATCTGACGCCGGACCTTGCGGCGCAAACTTCCGGGCTCGGATTGGTTCCGCTGTACTTCAAGCTGATCCATGCGGTCGGGAAAATGGCAGCGGGTCGCGTTGCGGCGCTGGCCGAATGGGCCGAGAACGAACGCGTACTTTGCGCGCGTTACGCCGCAGTGCAGATCGATCGCAGACTGCAATCAAATCTGGCAATGGCCGCTTCGATCCGCTCCTGCTAATCCGGATAATTTGGCCGGTTCGCGTCGACAGAATTCCTTGAACAATTCAATCGATCTGGGCTTGCGCCTTGATAGGGCGCGGAGCAGAACCATGCGCGCCGTTATCGCGTGACTCCATAGGCCGAAACTGACATCCCTAAAAAACGAATACAAGCAGAGTGCAAACGCTACGCCTTACCTTATCAAGCCAGCTGAAATGCACGCGGAACGGATTCTGGTCATCGCATTGTCCGCCGTCGCGATCGCGGGTGTTGGAATTGGCTTCGTCCTGCGGAAGAAACCGTGGATGTTTCGCTGGAGATTTTTAGGAGTGGAACCAGAGAATCGCAAAGCGTGATACGCCGGCGAAGCGGCGTTCTGCTTTCATCGATTCAAGCGGAAGCAACCGTGCTTTTCGGGCTAGGCCCTTAGGGCCCTTGGTGCCAGCTGGAAAGTCGCGGGAGTATTTTTTGCTGTGGAGCTTTTTCTGCTGCTATGGTGGCGCCTCGCGGTTGGACTTTGCGTTTGATTAGCAGATTTTCTGTGCGCACGCGGTTTTACGAAAATTGCTCACACCGGGGGGCGTGGCCCGGTGCTACACTCTGCTCCCACGCCGAAAGTCCTAATCGCAAGGAGAAAGTTTATGGCCGATCTCGAGCAATTGAAGCAGAAGTATGCCTCGGTGCTGAATTTGATCAATCAGGCGGGGGTGCGGCTGTCGCACATCCATATCCAGGACGACAAACTATTCATACAGGGAGCGGCGGGTTCGGAAGAAATTAAGAACCGGATCTGGGATCAGATCAAGCTGGTGAATCCGTCGGCGAATGACATCACCTGCGACTTGACGGTGGATCCATCGCTGGCACCTGCGCCGGCGCCGAAAGTGAAGACGTATACGGTGGCGGCGGGGGATTCGCTTTCGAAGATTGCCAAAACTGTTTACGGGAATGCCGGACAGTACATGAAGATCTTCGAGGCGAACAAGGACAAGCTGGCCGATCCGGATAAAATCAAGGTGGGGCAAGAGTTGGTAATTCCGGAGTAGGGGCGCTTCCGCGCACGAGCTTGAGAGATGAATGGCGCAGTTCTGCATTCCTATGTGCGGGGCTGCGCTTTTTTAGTCAGCTAGCGCGGCAGCCTACTCCCTCCCTTGTTCCTTGCTAAGTATTCATTTTAAAAGGTTTAGACGATAGCGCATGGATTCTAAAAGGGGCTTGCAGAGCGCGATTCCAAATGAAAAGCGCGCGTCTCAGTAAGTCTGAGAAACAACCGCCTTGCTTGCGAGTGAAAAGCGAAGTTTAAAAAGGTTCGGTGCCTCCAGAATTCTTTCGCTGCCAAACCTGAAAGTCCTACCCGGACAGGCGTGAGTCGCTAACGTGCACTGCGTGTCCTAGACTCATCCAAGGCTGACATTCCCAGCCGATCCAAGTGGCCGTTATTACTTTGCGTGAAGATAGGCGGCGACGATCGCGGCGGATGCCTCGATGAATTCCTGTTCGGCGGCGGCGAAAGTATTGGCGAAATAGCTTTCTACGTCGAGTTCAGCCGCCAAAACTTTTTTCACGAAAATGGGGACGACGACTTCGGATTTGACCATGGAAGAGCCGGGGAGGTAGCGAGGATCGGCGGTGACGTCCTGCACGACGACTACTTTTCCGGTGGTGGCGGCCGCGCCGCAGAGTCCGGTGTTTAAAGGGATGCGGGCATTGGGTGTAAAACTTCCGGCGAAGGGGCCGACGACGAGATAGTGAGAATCGGCGGGATCGACCAGGTAGAAGCCGACCCAATTGTAGCGGGTCATTTTCTCGTGGAGGGTGTCGGCGATGTGCTTCATGAGGGACTCGCCGTTGGGTGCGGAGGCTGCGAATTTTTTCAGGGTTTCGAGAAGTTGGCGCTGCGTTGGAGTCATGACGTGGCCTCGGTGGTCGATGGTGCTCTCAGATTACACGTTCGGGAAAAAATTGTTCTGGCGGAGAGCATGGAGGGTTGCAGAAGAAGAACGGGAGAAGAAGCGCGAATGCTAGAGGCAGGAGTTTTGCCGAGCAATAGCGCGCCCGAGAGATTCTTACGTTCCATGCACGGCGGCCAAAGGGAATACCAGCCGTGCCGGCGCAAAAGTTTTTCATGCGTCCCGTCAATTTCGCCTTGATTCCTCAATATTGCCGGGCCGCAGGTACAGCCCTCGCCCGGCTTCGCAAGCCCGGTATGCGCTTCGCGAATGCAAGGAAAGGCCGAGCCACTGCGCTCGGAAAGACAAATTAAGAAGCGGGCCACTCCCGCAGCCGACTTTCACTCCCGGACGGGAAGGATAAGTCGATTTGCTCTGCTGGGAATGACAAACAAAAAATGGTTCGGGTCCGAAGCGGCTGCGAGTGGTGCGCGCGTTTATTGGGAGTTAGTAGGCCCAGCGGAGGAGGATGGAGCCGGTGGTGTAGCCGGCGCCCACGGCCATGAGCAGTACCAGGTCGCCCTTTTTTAGTTTGCCTTCGTCAACCGCGTCGCGGAGTCCGAGGGGGATGGTGCCCCCGGTGGTGTTTCCGTAGCGGTCGATATTGACCATGACTTTATTGTCGGGCAGGCCGAGGCGCTCCTGCATGGCGCGGATGATGCGGAGATTGGCTTGATGGGGAACAACGAGCGAGATGTCTTCACTCTTGAAGCCGTTGCGTTCGACCATGTGCGCGGCTTGTTCGGCCATGCGGCGCACCGCGTATTTAAAAACTTGTGAACCTTCCTGGTGGACGTAGTGCATGTTTTTGTCGACGGTTTCGTGCGTAGGAGGATTCAGAGAGCCACCGGCAGGCATATAGAGATACTGGCCGCCAGAGCCGTCGATGTCGTGCTCGAAATCAAGAATGCCTTCGCCGTCGGCGGCGGGTTCGAGCAGAACGGCGCCTGCGCCATCACCAAAGAGGACGCAAGTGGCGCGGTCTTCGTAGTTCAAGATGGAGGTCATCGTGTCGCTGCCAATAGCGATAACTTTTTTGTGCGCGCCGGAGCCGACAAATTGCGCGCCGACGGTGAGCGCGTACGCAAATCCGGAACACGCGGCGGAAAGATCGAAGCCCCAGGCTTTTTTTGCGCCGAGGCGGTCTTGACGAGACAGGCAGTAGCGGGGAAAAGCATGTCCGGCGTAACGGTGGCGACGATGATCATGTCGATGTCCGGCGGGGTTGGTGTTGGTCTTGGCGAGAACAGTTTTGCGGCTTCGGTTGCAAGATGGGAGGAGGCGATGCCTTTGTCGGCGAAGTGACGTTCGCGGATGCCGGTGCGGGTGCGGATCCATTCGTCATTGGTATCGACGATTTTTTCCATGTCGGCGTTGGTCATGACCCGGGGCGGAAGGTAGCCGGCTACACCGGTAATTTTGGCTGCAATGCGATGAGGCATAACGCTCCTAGCAGAGTGAAACAACAACAGGGAGAAATGAAGTTTATGCGATGCCGCGCACCGGGCACAAGTTATGGATGCTGAGAGCTGTTAGCCATTTAAGTCTGCAATTTTGCGTCATTCAGCGAAATTTCAAACTGCCCCGCTCTCGGAGCTGAATTTTGGGGGAGAATTTCGTAGCGCCAGGTGAGTTCGGCGGTTTTTTTGAGCGTAGCGGAGACCGAGCAATATTTTTCTTCGCTGAGTTCGATGGCCTGCTTCACGCCGGATTCCTCGAGGCGGCCGCGAAGGCGGAAAAGGATTTCGAGTCTGGTCCAGACTTGCGGAGGGTCCGGGGCGCGCTCACCGGAACAAATTACTTCAAGCGATTCGAGTTTTTGGCGTTTTTTCCCGAGGATGATGACGATATCGGTGGCGGTGCAGGCGCCAAGCGCGAGGAGGAGCAGTTCCATCGGGCCGGGAGCAGTGTTGGAAGTGCGGTCGGAGTCGATGGCCAGAGCGTGCCCGGACGGGCTGACCGCTAGAAACTTTTGTTCGCCGATCCATTGAACTTTCGCGGTTTGCATCATAAGTCTCCGTGGGAATCGATTCAGGATAACAGTGTTGCGGACGGAAGATGCGAAGCCACAGAGCGGGTTATTGAGGGGAGGTAGAGAATTGGGAGTTAGCTATTTCGGCTTTGCGTGAGGGAAGCGATTTCAATGATGGGATTGGATTGTTGACGCATGACACGGACGAAGACTTCCACGATGCGGCCGTCGAATTGCGCGTTGGCGCAGCGTTCGAGTTCGGAGAGCGCGTCAGAAGCGGTGCGAGCTTTCTTGTAGGTGCGGTCGCTGGTGATGGTGTCGTAGGCGTCGGCTACGGCGATGATGCGGGCGCCGAGAGGAATATTTTCTGCGGTGAGGGCGTGCGGGTAGCCGGAGCCGTCGAAATATTCGTGATGGTGATGAACCATTTCGCGAATGCGAGCAAGCGGAGTGAGCGGTTCGAGGATTTTGGCGCCAAAGATAACGTGGGACTTCATGGTTTCCCATTCGTCAGGATTTAGGGGGCCGGATTTGTTGAGGATGTGCTCGGGAATTCCGACTTTGCCGATGTCATGAAGAATCGCGCCGAGACGAATTTCCTCAATTTCGGCATCGCTCATTTCCATGGCTTCCGCGATCAATGCGGCGTAAGCAGAGACTTTTTGCGAGTGGCCCTGGGTGTAGTGGTCCTTGGCATCGATGGCGAATGCCAGTGAAGTGACGGTATCGAGAACGGCCTGAGGCAAAGATTGCGGGCCGGCGTTTTCCGTTAATTCAGGAGCGACGGTGATTCCGTCGCCGGCTTCGGTCGCGGCAAGCGATTCCGTAAATTGTTTGAGGCGCTGGTAAATTTCTTCGAATGCTTCCGGTCCAGTAGAGAACAAGCGTTTTAGAGTGACGCCTAGATAGGCTTCTAGGACGTCCTTCTTCCATTTTTTCGCTTCACCCGGATCGAAATGATCGGCGGTGGAAACGGCGTTGCCGCCTTGATGCTTCGACAGATACATGGAAGCGTCGGCGACCTGGATCAGTTCCTGTGGCGAAGAGCCGTGCAGTGGATAGCAGGCGATACCGAAACTGGCGGAGACATTTTTTTCGCGGAGCAGGGTGTCCGCGCAAACCCAGCTGCGTAATTTCGAAGCGAGTTGGCGGGCCTGCTCCATGGAAGTTTCGGGCATGAGGATGACGAATTCGTCGCCACCGTAGCGGGCAACAACGTCGGAGCGGCGGCAATTGGTTTCGAGAATGTGACCGACACGCTGCAGGACGAGGTCGCCTTCGAGGTGACCGTAGAAATCGTTGACGAATTTGAAGCGGTCGAGGTCCATCAGCACCAATGCAAAAGCGCGGCCGGCGCGAGTGGAGCGCTTCCATTCTGCGGAGAGCGCTTCCATGAAGAAGCGGTGAGTTTTGACCCCGGTGAGACCGTCGGTGATGGCTTGCTCCTGGGCCTTCTGGAAGCTGAGTGCGTTGTGCAAGGCACCGGCGATCAAGTCGGCAAGAGTGCCGAGAAGCAGAACTTCTTCTTCGGAAAAATCGATGTGTTCGGTGGATTCGACGTAGAGAACACCGTGTAACTGTTCGGCGAAAAATATCGGAAGGCCGGTGGCGGACATGGTGTCGGCCATCATGGGCTTAAGAGCCGAGTCGTTATTCTGGCTAGCCCGGAACGTGGCCATGTTGCCGTTGCGGGCGACGTTGCCGATGAGGCCAGCGCCGAGAGGAATGCGCTGTCCGAGAGCACCGCGGCGCTTGCCTGCTTCAGCTTGGATAACGATTTCACGGGTGGAGTAATCGAGGACGGCGATACCGATGTGGTCGTAGGTCAGGCCAGTTTCGAGCTCTTCCGTCATCTTGGCCAGCATTTCGTCGGGATTGAGCGTGCCGATGGCGTGCCGCGAAATGGTGTTGAGGAGCGTGAGGTGGCGAGCTTTGGTGCGTTCTTCCTGAAAGAGGCGCGCATTTTCAATGGCGATACTGGCTTCGCTGGCGAGGACGCGAAGCAGTTCGAGATGGCCTTCGTCGAACGCGCGATCCTGATTGGAGAACACAGCCATGGCGCCGATGGCGCGATCGTAGGCGACAAGCGGAACGCAGCAGAAACAACCCTGAGTACGAATGGGGTCGACGCCGAGTTTGCGAACTTCGTCCAGGAAGCCTTCGCGAATCAATACCGGTTGACGAGTACGGATGACGTATTCCGTGAGGAAATTGCCGGCGGGGCGGGTGCGTTTGGGAATGCGAGCGCCTTCGATGATTTCTAGGTCGAAATGCATTTCGTCGCGAACGGGATCGAGCGAAGCGATATAGAAATTTTCCACGTCGAAGAGGCGGCGCAGTTCCTCCCAGATTTTACGGAGCAAATCTTCCTTGTTGAGCGTAGAGCTGAGCGCGCGGCCGATTTCGTTTAATACGTGCAATTCTTCGGAGCGGCGGGAAGTCTGCTGGATGAGCAAACTGTTCTCGACGGCCATGCCGATCTGGTGGCCGAGAGCGAGAAGCAAACGCAATTCGGCGGGAGTGAAGCGGCGCGCGTCCGGCGAACCGAGAAGCAAAACGCCGAAGGCTTGTTCTTTCGCCTGGAGGCTGATGGCCACCATGCTGCGGAGGTGTTGATCAAGAGCGAGCTTACGGAAGTGCCGAATCTGTTCTTCTTTTTCGAGCGCCATGAGGGAATCGTCGCGCAAATCGCGAAAGCCCATCAGGCCGCCCAGGCGGGAAACCAAAGTGACCAGATAGTCGTCGAGCCCCTGTTCCTGTACGACGCGGCAAAATTCATCTTTCAGTCCCACGGCGACGACGGAAGTGGGCCCCTGGGGATCGCCGTGATGGAGGAACAGAGCTCCGGCCGGCAAGCGAACCACGCTGAGGACGCGATCCAAAGCTTGCGACAGCATGCGGTGAATTTCTCCACCGGCAAAACTGGATGCGGCAAGATTGAGATTGGAGAGCGCGAGCATGTTGCGCTCGATGCGGCGCTTTTCTTCTTCATAGAGCGCCATGACCATGAGCATGGCGGCGAAGGTGGCAGGGAGCGCGGAGATCGGATCGAGGGTGATATTCCGAGCTGCGAGAGGATTCTGGAAAAAAAAGAAAATCAGTCCGAGAGCTGCCCAGCCAAAGAAAACGATTGCGAGCAGCCAGTCTGCAAGTGTTTCCTGACGGCGACTTTCGATCCAGAATTCCATTCCAATCGCGGCGTAGATGATGGTGCTGACGACGATGATAGGGGCGCTGGTGTAGCCGAGGGCGGAGATCACAGTGCAAACGAGGACTAGCGCACCGGCTGCAACGGCCGCTGAAGTTTTTGACGGCCGCTGGGCATACTGGCGTGCACCGAGGAAAAAGAAAATGCCGGCGCCAGCGAAGAGTCCCTGGCCGATGGCGAGAGGCACGCTCGAAGCGCGCGAGAAAGAGTCGAAAGCGGCCCCGGCCAACCCAGTGCCGAGGTAGTGGAGCGCCAGCAGGCACCAGCCAGCCGTCCAATGGAGCAAGTAGGACTGGCGCTTTAAGTTGTAAACGTAGGCGAAATAGCCAGCGACCAGAGCGGTCGCGACAAGCAGCGCCAACGAAATAAAACTAAGATTGATTAACAAGCTATCGCTTCTCTCCGTTCAGTTCGAGAACGGACGGGTCAATTCCGCCGCTAAATCGAGCGGATCGACGCGTGCAGTTTCGGCGCATTTTTCCACTCGCTCGGGGACTCGGGTGAACCCTTGCTGTACCGACTTTGTGCACAAAACAAAGTACTTGCGATTATGAGACAGGAAAAATTAGGCGCGCAAGCGTACCGCAGTACTGGTGGCGTAAGTGATAGTAGGGGGATCTTAAAGGGGCCGGAGGGGCGGGTTGGACGGTGCAGCGGCGCATCCATTACACTGGGATATTCCAACTTCGCAAAAAGGGTCAAGAAATAACCATGTCTGAGAATGCAGTTCGCGGAAATTCCGGCATTCGAGTGCGTTTTGCGCCTTCGCCGACCGGATATCTTCACGTTGGGGGAGCGCGGACGGCCCTGTTCAACTGGCTGTTTGCACGCGGAAAACGCGGAACCATGATTTTGCGCATTGAGGATACCGATGCTGAGCGCAACAAGCCGCAGTTGGTGGACGGAATTTTGGATGGACTGAAATGGCTGGGCGTGGACTGGGATGAAGGGCCGTTTTACCAGTCGCAACGGACCGCCTTGTACCTGGAGTCCGCGAAAAAGTGCCTCGCGAATGGCACGGCATTTTTATGCTACTGCGCCGCGGAAAGGTATGCGGGCGGGGACCATGCGGACGAAGGGGCAGAAGCAGTTAAAGTTCGCAAGATTTCCAGATGTTCATGCCGCGATGGCCAGCCATCAACCCCCGGCGTGAAGCCGGCGGTGCGATTCAAAGTACCGCTCGGCGGTACGACGAAGTTCATGGATGCAGTGTTTGGGGAGCGCGAGTTTTCGAACGACGAAATCGAAGACTTTGTGCTGGTACGTTCAGGAAAAGGCGACGAAGAGTTCGGCCAGGCGATGTACCAGATGAGCGCCGTGGTGGATGACATCGACATGCGAATCACGCACGTGATTCGCGGCGCGGATCACATTTCAAATACGCCCAAGCAGGTGTTGTTGTATCGAGCGCTGGGCGCGGAGATTCCCCTGTTCGCACACTTGCCGCTGATTCTGGGAGCGGATAAATCGCGACTTTCAAAGCGGCATGGCGCTACGGACGTAAACATGTACCGCACGGAAGGATTTTTGCCGGAGGCGTTCCGGAATTTTCTGGCGCTGCTGGGGTGGGCTCCAGGCGGCGACGAAGAGTTCATGCGCACGGCGCAACTGTTGGAAAAGTTTTCATTGCAGAGCGTCAGCCGCACCAACGCGGTGTTCGACCGGCCGAAGCTGGAATGGTTCAACACCCAGTATCTGCAGAAGCTGCCTATTGAGGAACTGCTGCCGGAAGTGGAAGCGCAATTGAAGTCCAGCAAGCTATGGAAAGACGAATGGGCGTCAGGCGCGGGGCACGAGTGGTTTTCGAAGACTGTGGATTTGTTGCGACCGCGAGTAAG
The DNA here is from genome assembly GCA_963781385.1 of uncultured Acidobacteriota bacterium. Classification (GTDB taxonomy): domain Bacteria; phylum Acidobacteriota; class Terriglobia; order Acidiferrales; family UBA7541; genus Acidiferrum. The sequence continues at coordinate 524,130 of CAWAFN010000004.1, forward strand.
GCTGCTGCCTGATTTTGCGACGTGGTCTCGAGCATTCTTTACAGATGATTTTCTGCGCGACCCCGCTGCAAAAGAAAAATTCTGGAAAGAGCCGGAAAAAATCAAAGAGCTGCTTACCAAGACCGCGGACGCGCTGGCAGCGTTGCCGGAATGGAATCATGACGCGTGCGATCACGCGTCGCGCGCGGTGGCGGAAGCCGGAGGCGTAAAGGCCGGACTGCTTATCAACGCAATTCGCGTGGCGATTGTAGGACAGGCGGTGGCGCCGCCGCTTTTCGACACCATGGTGGTATTGGGACCAGAGCGCGTGGTGCGACGTTTGCGTGAAGGCGTGGCCGAACTGGGATAACGCTTCATGAGTGACGCCGATCGATTGGATCGGGAGGTGCGAATGGCTGGTTCGCGACGTGAATTTCTGGGCAAGATGCTGGCCGCCCCTCTGGTTGTAGCTCCACATTCTTCAATTTCCCGTGCGATAGATTTCTTCTCAGCGGACGTGTTGAGCGCGCGCCTCGCCGCCGATCCGCTGCGTCCGCAATTTCACCTGCTTCCCGCAAAAAACTGGATGAACGATCCGAATGGGCCGATTTTCTGGAAAGGCATTTACCACATGTTTTACCAGTACAACCCGGGCGCCGCGGTGTGGGGCGACATGCACTGGGCGCACGCAGTGAGCTTGGACATGATTCATTGGAGGCACTTGCAGATCGCCCTGACGCCAACGCCGGGCTGGGCGGATGCGGACGGTTGCTTTACCGGGAGCGCGGTAGACGATCAGGGAAAGGCTACGATCATTTATACCGGTGTGAAATCGGCAACGCCGGAAATGGCCACGCTGCGCGACGGCAATCACAACTATCGTGAAGTGCAATGTTTGGCGACTTCAGTCGATTCGCAGCTTCGCATGTGGAAAAAATGGTCGACGCCCATTATTGAGCCGCCGAAAGACCCGCTGCTGACGGGTTTCCGCGATCCCTTTCTGTGGCAAGACGGCGATGTCTGGTATCTGGGAGTCGCGTCGGGCCTTCAAAAAGTCGGCGGACGGATTTTGTTATACCGCTCGAAAGATTTGCGGAACTGGGATTATTTGCATCCGCTGGCGTCGGGAAAGTGGACCGAACGCGAAGGTAGCAATCCTGTCGACTCGGGAGAGATGTGGGAGTGTCCGGATTTTTTTGCGCTGGACGGAAAACACGTGCTGCTATATTCGACGGCAGGGAAAGTAGTTTGGGAAAGTGGAGAACTCGATTCTAAAGAGCTGGTGTTTCATCCACAACGAAGTGGCGTACTCGATCATGGAGCGTACTACGCGCAAAAGACACAACTCGACGCCAAGGGAAACCGAATCTTGTGGGGCTGGATAACGGAGAAGCGTCCAGAGGCGGAGTACCGCGCAGCGGGCTGGGCTGGATGCATGGCGTTGCCGAGAATCCTGTCGCTCTCAAAAGATGGCGATCTGGAAATGCGCTTTGTGCCGCAACTTTCGACACTGGTAGTGAGAGCTTACGAGACGCCAGCGACCCTAGAGTCCGCCTCGCCGGATGTGGTGGCACGCATTTTGCGAAGTGCGAGTTTTGAAAATGTGGCTGCCAGGGCTCGCTGGAATTTTGTCGCACCAAGCGGAGAGTTTACGCTGCAGGATGACAGTGGCCCGTGGATATCCATGCGCTTGGAACCCATCGCTAGTGCCACAGCGAAGCTGTCGGTGAATGGAAAAGCGATTGAAATACCGGCAGCAGCAAATAAGCGTATTGCGATGGATCTGATATTGGATGGATCGGTCGCGGAATTGATCTGCAACGATAAGCACGCAGTTACGTCGCGCATTTACAGAAAGCCCAATGGAGCCCTCAGAATCGGAGCAGGTCCCGCACCTTCTACCCAGATTGATGGATTAAGCGTGTGGCAACTGGGTGCGATTTCGAAGGACCGACTGACGACGTAGCTCGACGCGGAAATTACTTTTTGTCGGAGTCCGGGGTGGCTCCGATTTTCTTTTCAATTTTCTTGTGAAATACCGAGAGGCCGATTACCGGCTCCTCGCGAGTGCCGGTGATGGAGATCGGCAGTTCGGTGCCATTACCGTTTTTAGCGAAGAGCGGGTCGATGGCTTTCAGGAAAAATGATTTTGCGCCGGTAACGGTCTGCGAAAGCTTCGCCTGCATTTTAAGCTTGCCCTGCATGTCGATTTGTTGGCTGTGAATGTCGTAGGTGCCCGCCAGCTCGATACCCGCGCCGGGAACCGAGAACGTCAGTTGCGAAAAAGTGATAACCGCAGCTTTCAGGACGAAATGTCCTTTTAGGTTGGTGACGGCGCTGCCGGCTTCCTGGTCCTCGGGCTGGCCTTCGGCGTGACGGCTGAAACTCTCGAGTTTGTCGCGCACTTCAGTGCTGGCCCAGCGGCCGTTGGAGATGGCGAAGGTTCCGTCCAAAATCATTTTCTCGATCACTTTTACTTTACCGGGAGGAATGGAAAGTTTGGCCTTGATGTCCACGGGGCCGCGCAAGAACGGCTTATCGGAGTTTACCGCGAGTTGAAGAATGTCCTCAAAGCGGGCAGTTGGGGTAGTCACATCAAGGGTGATCAAGTGCCCTTTTTTTTCGGGAACTTTAATGACGCTACCGACAGCAATAATTACAGATTGACCGAGAAGCGCGCGTACCGGATGTAGCTTGGTGTCGCCGTTGGTACCGTCGACGGTGGCGGAAAAATCGGTGTGCAGAGGAACGGGTTTGCCGACTTTATCGAGCGAAAAATCCGGTGTGTCGGTGACTCCCGAGGTTTCAAGAGTGTCCAACTGACCTTTGTAGTTCCCGGTGGACGCCAAAATCCCCGCGATACCAGGGAACGGGCCGAGATCGGCGTTGTCAAAAGCGTAGGTTCCATCAACAGGAGTTGCGCCCGGGTCCTCGCTGTCCCAAGGGCCGAACTGGCCGTGTGTATCGATTTCACCTTTCGGCTTCGCGTTGGTCAGGGTGCCATGAAAGTTAAACGGCTTGTTTGCGCCGACTTCGTGCAGAACGAGATTGTGAATTTCCCAATCGAGCGGTTCTTTTCCCGGCTTGTTGGAGAGCGTCAGTAGTTCAGTGTCGTCGCACTGAATTTCGGTGATGGTTACTTGCGGAATCTTGGTCCGGTCCTGCTTGGGCGGCGAGGGTATACGCTGTTCGCGCGGAGGGATCGTAATAGTCATACGTTGAAGGTGTACGCGCGCGATGCGATGGGGCACGCGAAAAATTCCCAGGAAGCCAAGCTCGAAAGAGAATTTTTCAATTCGAATCAGGGGAGGAGCGCTGGCGACGTTGCGGTATTGAAGTGCCAGGCCTTCGCCGGTGACTTCCATTTTCGGAAAAACCTTGACGTGGAAATCCTGCAAATCAACTTCGCTCTGGAAGCGGTCTTCGAGGACTTGAACGATCCAGTCGCGGGTTTTGAGTTCGGCGTCGCGCTTTTTGGAGAGTGCGTAACCAAATACCGCGACCAACAACACAAGCACACTAGACACACAGATCAACAGGGCTTTTTTCAATCTGGATGAAATCATGCGTGCAGTTTCGCAGATGTCGCGAGCGCTAAGCTACTGCTTAGAGAACAATTCGGCGTGAGTAGGGGAAGATTTTTTCTCAGATACATGGATTACTGCATCCACCGGGAGGGTAACGGGCGGCAGGCAGACATCAGTGCTACAGGCCTGGTAGCGCAGCTTCATCGCGATGTGCTGCTCGCCGAGCGGAGCGTTGGTTGCGACGGTAACCGGCAACCGGAGGACGACTGTGTCGGCGTAAACGTTCAGAGGCTTGTCTTTGGTGAAATTAAACTTGTGAAGTGTGCCCTGGGGATAGACAACGTCGCCGGTTATAAATCCTGCGGATGCATCAGATTTCAGATCGGTGGGAATCAGATAGTCGAAAGTCGTCTCCCGGGCGTTGACGTGGTAGCCGTCGCGAATTTTCATGACCACCGCGATTTCCATTTGCTTGCCGCGGGCCACCGGTTCGAAAGAGGCGAAGGCGGAGGCCTTGACGACATCACGTGCGGAAGGAATTTGCGCGAAGAGGCCAAACGCCGCGATAAGAACTGCCGTGGCGCTGCAGGCCGAGACGAGGACCGCTGTTCGAAGAAAGCGCGTCATACTTGGACCTCGCTGCCCAATTGCTGAGAAATCACGCGGCTCATTACCTGAAAAATATTTTCGCCGGTTTTGTCCAGCACGAACGCGTTTTTAGCTTCCGACCAGCCGAGTTTAAAGCTGGTGGAAAGCGCGGAGATCCAGATTTCGCGCACTGGCGCGTTCGGAGAAATAACAAATTTCGCGGGCTGTGGGTCTTCGAAAATTACTTCGAGCTTGCCGCTTTGGCCTTCGACGTCGAAGCCATGGGCGTCACCGGCGTCCAGCATTCGCCGCTTCAGTTCTTCGAAGGCAGCGTCACTCTTTTTCTGGAATTCCCGTTCATCGAGCAATGGCATAAAACTAGAGCGCGCCTTCGATCTCTTTCGAAATATCTTCGTAGCTAATGAGTCCGGTGATGCGCTTGATCTGTTTGCCGTCGCGGGAGATGAGCACGCTGGTGGGGTAGCCGAGCAAGCCACCGAATTTTTCCGCGACGTTGTCGGTGCCAATTACGATCGGATAGTTCATCGGCAATTTCTGACCGTTGACGTTATAACGTTCTTTAGCTACGAATGGCGCCACGATGGACTTTCCTTCTTCATCCATCGCAACTCCCAAGACGGTGAAACCCTTGGGACCGTACTTGTCCTGCATTTCAATCAGCCAAGGAATTTCCACGCGGCAAGGATCGCACCAGGTGGCCCAGAAATTTACGAGAACCACTTTGCCTTTGTAGTCGGCGATCGTGATGTCCTTGTCGTTCAAATCCTTGATTACAACGTCAGGGGCAGGGCCGCCTGCTACGGGATTGGCCGGCCGAGCGGCGGCGTTGGTATGCACGCGAGTGGCTTTATCGGCCCAGTACACGGCTGCGGTTGCCGCAGCGACGATGATTAGTATCCAGATGGTTTTTTTCATAGCCTGCCTCAACTTCTCCCAATCACATAAGCGATGTGGATGATTTCAGTATAACGCTGGCGCTTATTTTCCGCCTGTCAGCAGCTTCTCCAACCCGAGAGTAATGCCGTTCAGGAAGCTGAGCTTGCCCGCGAGCCAGGTCAATTTGTTGACAAAGACGAGGCCACCCACAAAGAGCAGCAAGAAGCCGCTAAAGAGTTCGACGGCGTGGAGATACTTGCGAAAGCGCTGATAGAACTTCAAAAATTGGCCGATGCCGACGGCCGCGAGGAGAAAGGGAACGGCAAGGCCCGCCGAATAGATGGCGAGGAGCAGTACGCCGCGCGCAATGGTGCCTTGCTGCGAGGCGAGTGCCAGGACCGTGGCCAGGATCGGTCCGATGCACGGAGTCCAACCGAATGCGAACGCGAAGCCGAGCAGAAAGCCGCTCCAGATGCCGGGTTGCGTACTGGTATTGCGGAGGTGAACGTCGCGGTTCAGCCACCGGGCAAGGGTTGGTCCGAAAAATCCAATGATGGAGAGCGAGAAGAAATGCGCTGCACCGAGTCCGGCAAATAGCGGCCCGTGATGCACCAAGCAGGCGACTCCCAGGCCTACGAGCACAACTCCCAAAATCATTCCGGAGCGGAGATTCAGTTTGGCAAGCGCGCCAATCAAGTGAAGTCCGAACAAGATGATCAGGGCTCCGGCGATCGGTGCCAGAGTGTTCCGATTGTGGCTGAGAAATGAGCCGACGGCGCTTGCCGATGCGCCAAATGAAATAAACACGACAGAAAATCCGACGACGAATGCCAGCGCTGAGGAAAAGAGACTGCCTTTGGGCTGTTGACCCTGGCGCAGCTGCTCCATACCAATGCCGCTGAGCATGGAGACATAGCCGGGAACAAGCGGCAGCACGCACGGCGAAAGGAACGAAACCAAACCTGCGAGGAATGCGGCGGCGAGAGAAACGTCAGAATTCATTCGTGGCTGGCTCCGAAAAACATTCGATGTGCAGAATCGCGAGAAGTGTCATGAGAAGCGATTAACGCGGCGGGGGTTGCCGAAATCGCCTAGAACATTCTGGCATAGATTGGGTCCGCGCGCTGGTGGCGACACCTGAAAGGGGAATGCGGCAATCCGGGAATGTGGCAGTAATGACTCTGCCGTTCAAGTGTTTGTAAACAAGAGCTTTAAGCCGTCGCCGTCTGGGAGCGCAGATTGCTTTCATCATGCTGAGGCCAAAACGGCATGCACTGGACACCTAATAAAGTGACCGCGCTTCGCGTACTGGTAGGCTTCGCGGCGGTCGCGCTGTTCGGGCATGGAATGTGGGCGAATCTTCTTGGGGTGATTTTTACTGTCGCCGCGATTGCGCTGGATGCGTTGGATGGCCATATTGCAAGAAAAAAACAAATGGCGACGCCTCTGGGGGCACAACTGGACATCCTTGGCGACCGCATGATTGAAAATATGTTTTTCACTTATTTTGCGGTGGTCGGAATGGTTTCGCTGTGGCTCCCGGTGATGTTTTTTGCGCGGGGTGCCGCCACGGATTTCTTGCGCGGCATGGCGTTAAAGGCAGGATATGCCGGTTGGGGCGCCAATGCTTTATTGCGAACCGGGTGGGGGCGCGCTCTGGTGAGTTCGCGCTGGAGCCGCGGACTTTATGCCGTGCTGAAATGTGCGTGCTTTTGTTCTTTGGGTCTTGAGCTGGCATTGACGCGGGGACCGTTTGCGCTAATCGGAAGCATCGCCAACGAAACGCATCTGACGATTCGCGCCGTCGCTCAAATCTTGACTTGGGTGACGGCGATATTTTGCCTGGTTCGCGGAGTTCCGGTGTTCGTTGCAGGGTGGCGATTTTTCGCAAGCGAGGCCGTCGAAGTTCGAACACGCAAGACTTCGGCCGGAGCGGCATGAATATCGCATTCTTCGACGTCGATGGAACGTTACTGGCGAAGCCTTCGCTGGAACTACGATTTTTCTGGGATCTGCATCGACGAGGAAAGATTCCCTCAGCTAACTATTTTCTTTGGGCGGCCGAAGCACTGAGGGATTCGGGAAGCGGGTTCCGGTCAGCGGCCCAGCGGAGCAAAAATTATCTTCGCGGGGTGCGCGCAGATATTTTGTCTGAAATTTCAATGTTGGATTTGGCCGGGACATTTCCAAAACTTTTTCCTAACGCTGTGCAGAGCATCTGGCGGCATGCAATCTGCGGAGACGCGATCGTATTGGCGACGGGCTCGCTCGAGCCGTTGGCCCGAATCGTCAAATTTGCTCTTGAACGGGAACTGTTATATCGGGGAGTGGAAGCGAAAATCGACATTCTTGCGACGCAGCTTGAACAGGAGAGCGGATGTTGGACCGGGAGGATGGTCGGCGCGCCGATGTTCGGCGAAGCGAAGGCGTTTGCCATCTGGGATTTCGCCGCGGCCCGCGGAATTTCATTGTCGCGATGCAGTGCCTATGGCGATTCCTCGCAGGACCGGTGGATGCTGGAATCGGTGGGAAATGCGCATGCAGTGAATCCGACGCGACGATTGCGGCGCATCGCGAGTGATCGCGGTTGGCGGACGCTCGATTGGAACCACAAGGAATCTGCTAGCCAGACGGAAGAACCTACCCCACCGCAAGCGCAGCGCGCTGCGAAGAGCCGAACTTCATTTGAAGTTGAAATTATCCAGCGGAAAGGCCGGGATTGACGATGAGCAGGCCGCAGCAACGGAAGCCGAGCGCGAGAGAAACGGTGATGGCATTGCCGAACGGCAACTTTGGGAAAATGGAACCTCACACCGTCCAGGCGTTTTCGCCAAGAGCAAATTCGATACAGTTGGTGCACATGATCCGGAACGTCATGGCCCGAATGTGGGAAACGCTGGGAGCGTTTGAATGGGTCGCGCTTGCATACCTTACATTTTCGAGTGTGATGATTTTCGTATTTTCAAAAAATCTTGCGCATCCCTGGAAATTGATCGGAGCCCAGACAATTGTCGCGACGATCATTTTTTCGTTGTGTACGGTTGGATCGCGCGCAGAGGCAAATGCGGAACGCAACGGCGTTAGCGTCAGCAGTCGCTTTTGGCATTTCTGGCGGCACTGGTATCCGCACCTGTTTTTTCTTTTCTGCTTCGAAGAGCTTGCATACCTTGTTCATCTGATGAATGCGAATTGGCAGGATGGGAAATTGATAGCTTTCGACCGTTGGATGTTCGGAGTTCACCCCGCTGTGTGGTTGGAGCAATTCGCAACGCCGCTGCGCAACGATCTTTTCCAGCTTGCCTACCTCACGTACTTCGTTTACTTGCTGGTGCTGGGCGGAATTCTTTATTACCGCAGGGAATGGAGCGCGTATTGGTCGGTGATGACGTATTCGGCGGTCGCATACGCGATCGGTTACGTGATTGCCGCCGTATTTCCGATAGAGAGCCCGTGGTTCGCGATGGCCGGGATGTGGCACGGCGAACTGCATGGCGGTCCGTTCACTGCCACAATCAATTTTATTGAGAGCTACGGACGGGTTCGCGGGGCGGCATTTCCTTCAGAACACGTGGCCGGATCGGTCGCCGCGTTATGGGGCGCGTGGCGTCACCGGCGGTGGCTATTCCGGGTGATGCTGCCGCTGGTAGCGGCAATGTGCGTTTCCACGATTTGGGGACGCTATCACTACGTCGCGGACATTTTTGCCGGAATCATTACGGGCACGCTCGGCTACCTGATTGGTTCGTGGATCATGAAACGTCGCGGCGCCGTGGTGGAACCGATTCCCGAACGCGCGTAACCCACTTCGCGGCTGATGAGCGCAACTGCCTAACGCGAACGGGGATTACCGATTAGTCTTGCCGAAAAGTGCGCGCGATTTCGCGCCAGGTGACCAGCTTGATGTCTTGTTCCTCAAGCAGCCTGCGAAATTCGGCACTGGTGAAAAAGTCAAAATCGCGTTGACGCCAGGCGGCGCCCCAAGTGGCACGTTCACGTGTCGCGGCGCGCATTTCGGTGTCGTCGTAGCCGAAATGAATCACCAACTCCGTTACGCCCGGCTTCATCTTTCGGATGGTGTCCTGGTAGAAGTCCGCCCATTTTTCAGGCGCGATTTCCGGACCTATCGTGATGGTGTGGTCGATGACCACATCGTTCGGAGCCAGAGCGGACTCGAGATACGGGTAGTCGGCAAACCAATCGCGCGACACGAAAAACGGCAGTTTGAATTCATGCGAAAGTCGAAGCGCAACTTGGAACAGCTCTTTGTTGGTGCTGTCGAGACGATATTGATGCGAATCGAGGTGAGTCGGCCGGACGCCCATCGCCAGTGCGCGTTCGATTTGCGCGCGCAACTCGATTTCGGCTTGGCGCGGATTGATGTGCGTGTCCGGCGTCCAGTCGTGCCGCAAATATCCATTTTCATCAAGCAGACTACGGACTTTGTCTGCGGGAGCCACTGGTCCCCAGCGGTAGTAGATTCGTTCGCTGGTCAGCGTGAGATGCAAGCCGAAGTCGGCGTCCGGGTGATTTTTGGCGTAGTCCGCGATCTCCGGGAACCATGGGCAGGGAACCATGATGCTGGCGGAATTGATCGCGCCGGTTTCGAGTCCCTTGATGGACGCGGCGTTGACGGAATGTGTCACGCCAAGGTCGTCGCCATGGACGATGAGGAGCTTTGCGTCTGACGGGTAACCGAGTTTTTCGGCGAGAGTTTTCAGCGGAGTTTGCGCACTCGTCGAAAAGTTAGCGACCAGCAGAAAGCAGGAAAGCAGCGGCAGGTTTAAAGTTCGCATTGTTGTGGCCTTCTCGAAATGAATCAATATCTCGGGCAGACGAAACAAGACCGTCTAAAAGATTCTTTCCTGGCGGCGAAGATTGCCGAAAGTTCCGATGTTGGCAATGGTGAACGCGACTCGGAACTGATTTTCCGTACGTACCTGGCCGAGGGCGATACGCCGATATTCGAACGACAGCCCGCAGCAACTCCCGTTATAAGTAACTTGCGCGATCTGATTCTGCAACGCGCCGTTTTGTATGTCGTAGCTGACGCCGCCGGTGAAATTAAAACCCTTGCGATTAAAACTGCCATAGCCGATCAGCGCGCGAATCTGGTTGGATAACGGCTGAAGGATTGGGTCGTCCTGAATGTGGAAGTGGGCCACGGTGGCGAAGAACTCGCTGTACGGCTTCACTTTTACCAACGTTCCTTCCGCCACGATTTTATTCAGTTGCGGATCGTATTCAATGATTTGCTCGGCGTCATATTTCCCTCCCGGCGTAATTTTGAAATCGCTGACGATGGGCGACCAAGTACGCGCGCCAGTGGCGAACGCGAACGGCGTGATGGAGTTCAGTGCCTGCAATACGTTGCGCTCGCCATCCACAATTGCGCCGCCAAAAGTGCGGTCGAAATAGTATTTCTGCACAACCGTCCACGACATGAATTCATTCGGCTGATCTTCTCCATTTTTTACGAAAAGTCGTTGCGTTACGCCGTACTGGACTTCGTTGGTATTGGAAAGTGTCGCGTCGGAATCGAAACGGATGAAGCGCTCGAAATCGTTGATTCCGGAGACGTATCGATAGGTAATCTCCGGCTCGATGGTGTGTTTGTATTTTCGCTTCGACTTGGGCCGGTTGAAATATCTCTCCAAGGTCGGGGGACGGATCTCCAACGTAAATTCGCCATCATTGCGCGTGACGGGCTGAACGCTAAGGTTACCTTGCGTGTCGAGTGACGCGCCGTACCGCGTCGTACGCACAGCGCCGGACGCGGTCAAGCCGAGCCACGGTCCAAAATGCAGAGGGACGGTGACTTTAGGAGCAAATTCCGTGCGTTGTACGGCTGCAGGCGTATCGAGATCCACATCTTGACGATGTACAGCACCAATGAATGAATCGAAACTGAAATAGATCGGGAGCTTTTCCCACGGAGCCTGTTCCACCGATCCGAATCGCGCTTCTGGCAGGTTTCGCAGCGACACACTGGTCTCGGGATTGATGGTGAGAAAGCTTTTGTCGTTCAACCCGGCAAAATTCAGGCTGAATCCGCGAAAATTGTTGGTCAAGAAAATCGAGCTGCGGACTTCGGAGTTGATGGCGTCGCCGTAAGCATCGGCGAAAGCGAGCCGGAACGTTAGCGAGGACAACTGGTTGAAGTCCGCGACGAACCGCCAGCCTTGCGGCAGTAACGATTGAATTTCGAGTTGCTGCTGATGGCCTCCTTGTTTTTGCAGCACACCATCGGAATTCGTTATGCCGCGATCGATTACGCCGTAGTAGGTGTACAGGAGTGACGTGTTTTCTGAAGGCCGCATGCGAATTTCCGCGCGTTGCGAAGACCCCCGTTCGCTCAGGTATTGAGCGCCCAGCGTCGCATCAGCCCAGGTTAGTGGCGCCAGATATAGAGCGTCGCCGAAGACATAGCCCTTGGTCGAACTATGGCCGACGTCAGGAATCAAGAATCCTGTCTGCCGGACTCGCTGCCCGGCCGGAGCGGTCGCATACGGCAGCCAAATGAGCGGGACTTTGTACAGTCTGAAATTGGCATTCACCAACGCGACCGATTTGTTGAGCTTGATTTTTGCCCGCGGCGCGAACATCTGCCAGGTTGGGCGCTCCTGATCGCAGATGGTGATCCACGCCTGATGCACAACAAAGGTGTCGTCGGCAAATCTTTCGACCAGGCGCGCTTCAAAATAGAGCGGATTCTCAGAAATCAGCACTTGCGGATTTGGCCGCCGGACAATTCTTATTTCACCATGGACATTTGTGAAAGTCCCTGCGCCGGTGGTGAAGTTGTAGTGCGCTTCGTCAGCTTCCAGGTGTTGATTTTCGTAGTCGAACTGCACGCGTCCTTGCGCGGAGGCATCGTGAGTTCGATCGTTGTATTCAAGGTGCTCGGCGCGCAGCCGCATCCCCGCGTATTGAAGGTCGACATTCTTGTCGGCGATGAAGAGATCGCCTTTTCGCGACTGCGCTCCCTCGGACGATAATTCCGCGTACCGGCCCTGGCCGGAGGGAAGCCGCACTTGCTGGGCCTCTGCCGAAAAACAGCCGAACAGCACCAGCAAGATCAATATGGACAGAGTCGTACGGATGGAAATTCTTGTCAGGAAAAGTGTCGGTTGAATGCGCGGCATGCGTTCGAGTAAAAAACAGTTGGATAGCTTAGCATGCGGCTCAGGTTGCGTGGGTTGTGAGCATTGCTAAAGGCCAGCAGCGAGCTGCTCGATTGGCGTGGATCGGTAAGTGAGACGGCTGACGAATCGTGATTTTGGGTGCAAGTGCCAAAATTTCTCGGTTTCGTCTTGTTAGCAAATCATTTGCTGCCGGGAAGTGCTCCGTCGCGGTATGATGCCCAGCCCGCCGGCGGCTACTGCTAAGTGCACGCTTCCGGCTGTTCGCTGGGCTGAAGGTTCAGAAACCATTTTTAGGGCTGCGCGTCTAAGCTCCATAAGTGTGGGTGTGGGCCGTAGGATTCAGACTGCTGCAGGCAGGGGTTTTCTCAGATTTCTCACAGACGGACAATTTGAAGGAGAGAAGCATGAACGGTATGCAGGTTAACCGATGGTCGCTGTTGGTGTGTCTGCTGTCGTTGGGCGCGGGTTTTTCTGGCCTGAATGGGGCCTCGCGAGTGTTGGCCCAGGATGTCCCTCAAAATTTGCCGCAAAGCGTTGTAGAGCAAGTGACGCAGGACGCGGTGCAGGATAAAGACAAGAAGGATGAAAAGAAAGACGAGAAAAAAGACGAAAAAAAGGGACTACCGCTCAAATCCGATCGCAAGATTTCTTTCACCACGGATGAAGGCACGTGGCTGTCGCTCGATGTCTCGCCTGATGGCAAGACCATTGTTTTCGAACTGGTCGGCGACATCTACACGCTCCCGATCGACGGCGGCAAGGCCAAGCTGATCGACGGCGGCATGGCGTTCGATAGTCAACCCAGATTTTCGCCCGACGGTCAGTGGATCGCATTTCTCTCCGACCGCGAAGGGAGCGAAAACATCTGGATCATGCATCCGGACGGCACTGGCGCAAAGCAGGTGTCGAAGGATCCCAGCAGCGAATTTGCGTCGCCCAACTGGGATCCCAACGGAAAATACATCTATACGTCCAAAACGCGATTCGGAATTGGGCCACGCGAAATCTGGATGTATCACGTGGACGGCGGCACCGGCATTCAAATCACAAAATCGAAGGCTTCTCCCACAACGCCGCGCAGCGAGCGTCTGAGCGATATGGGAGTTGTGGCATCTCCTGACGGAAAATACCTTTACTACGCGGAGCGCAAACGCGACTTTTCTTACAATTCGATGTTTCCGCTCTGGCAGATCAAGCGCAAGGATCGCAAAACCGGCGACGAAGACACAATCATCGAACAGCCTCGCAGTGCGATGCGCCCGTTGTTGTCACCCGACGGGAAATTCCTGCTGTACGTAACACGTCATGAGACCGAAACAGGACTGCGCTTGCGCAATCTGGCTACCGGCGAAGATCATTGGGTGCGCTATCCGGTTACGCGCGACGATCAGGAAGCGATTTTCTCCCGCGATTTGTTTCCCGGATATGCGTTTCTGCCGAGCGGAAAGGAAATTGTTTACAACCAGGATGGAAAGATTCGCCGGCTAAATCTGGATTCGGGCGCGGAATCGGTGATCCCGTTCAGCGCGGAAGTTGCGCAAGATCTTGGCCCCAAGCTCGATTTTCCGCAAAAGGTTGATCAGGGTCCGGTCAAGGTTCGTCTGATCAACGATCCCGCGGAATCGCCGGACGGGAAAAAACTCGCATTCTCCGCGATGACCCATCTTTACACGCTGGATTTGCCCGGCGGAAAACCACAACGGCTTACCACCGGTAAAAGCACGGAATTTCAGCCGGCTTGGTCTCCGGACGGGAAATGGATTGCGTACGTATCGTGGTCCGGTGACGGCGGCCAGCTTTGGAAAATTTCCGCGACAGGCGGAGAACCGGTTCAACTCTCGAAGTCGCTCGCGGTATACAGCAACCCGGCGTGGTCGCCTGACAGTACAAAAATCGTGCTGTTGCGCGGAAATGCGTACGACCGCGAGAACAGCGAATTCGACGGCGGTCAGACCAGCAACGACGATCTCGTCTGGATTTCGTCCGATGGTGGCGAGCCAAATCTGATTCTTCCCGCACGTGGCGCAGGCGGCCCGCACTTCACCAATGAAAAAGATCGCATCTACATTTACACTCCGGGCGGTCTGATTTCGTTGCGCTACGACGGAACGGATCGCCGCACGCATATTCAAATCAAAGGGCAGGGACTTTATTTCTTTGAAGAACCAATTCCTGCCGACGATATCGTGCCGAGTCCCGACGGACAATGGGTGCTCGCCCATATTCAGAATCAACTCTACATCACGGCCATGCCTCCCGTGGGCGGCGAAGCCCCGACGATCAGCGTTAGCGGGCCGGCCGTTCCCCTGAAAAGACTGACGGACATTGGGGCGGATTATTTTGCGTGGGCCGATGGCGGCAAAACCGTTGCCTGGGCGGTCGGGGCCAGCTACTTCCGGCAACCATTTAGCTCTATTACTTTCGAACCGCCAAAAGACGAGAAGAAAGACGGCGACAAGGACAAGAAGGATGGCGACGCCCAAGGCGCGGATAAGGACAAGAAAGACGCCGCCGATGCAAAGAAAGACGACAAGAAAGACGAAAAGAAACCGCAGAAATTCAAGGAGCAGGAAAAGGACGTCACAGAAATTGCGATTGACCTCGAACTTCCGCGCAAGACTCCTAAGGGCACGATCGTCCTTCGTGGGGCAACCGTCGCCACCATGAAGGGCGACGAAGTCCTGAAGGACGCGGACGTGGTTATTGAAAATAACCGCATCACGCGGGTTGGTGCGCGAGGCAGCGTTCCATCGGGCGCAAAAATCTTCGATGTGAAGGGCAAAACCATTACGCCGGGATTTATCGATACTCACGCGCACTGGTCGGAAATCAAACGCGGCATCCTCGATACGCAAAACTGGGCGTTCCTTGCGAATCTGGCGTTCGGCGTTACCGCAGGGCTCGACGTGCAAACCGGATCGAACGATATGTTCGGTTACCAGGATCTGGTCGATACCGGCGATATTCTCGGCCAGCGCGCATTCTCAACCGGACCCGGCGTTTTCTCCGACAACAATTTCCAGTCCATGGAAGAAGTAAAGGGCGTGCTGACGAAATATCAGAAGTACTACGGCACGCATAACATCAAGAGTTACATCGTTGGCGAACGCAAGCAGCGGCAATACATGGTGCAGGCCGCAAAAGAACTGCAAATGATGCCGACGACCGAAGGTGCGCTGGATCTGAAGCTCGATCTCACGCACGTTATCGACGGCTTCCACGGAAACGAACACACGCTGCCAATTACTCCGCTCTACAAAGACGTGATCCAAATGTTCGCGCAGTCTGGAATCGCTGAAACTCCGACGCTAATCGTGAATTACGGCGGCCCCTTCGGCGAGGACTACTGGTATGAGTACAGCAATGTCCACGACAACGCCAAGCTCAATAAATTCATCCCACACAGAATCATCGACCAGCGAACCAAACGCCGTCCCGCTTGGTTCCGGCAGGATGAATTTGAATTTCCAAAGCTGGCGGCGCAGATGGCGAAGCTAGCGCGCGCCGGCGGTCTGGTTGGCGTTGGCAGCCACGGTCAGCTACAAGGCCTTGGCTATCACTGGGAACTGTGGATGCTCGCGAGCGGAGGCATGACGCCGCTCGAAGTGCTCAAGTGCGCGACTGTCAACGGTTCAAAAATCGTTGGCCGACCGGACGAGCTAGGCACAATCGAACAGGGAAAATTGGCGGACTTGTTGATTTTCGACAAGAGCCCGCTCGACGACATCCACAACACCAGCACCATTCACTGGGTTGTGCAAAACGGCGTGATGTACGAAGGCGATACGCTCAACGAAGTGTGGCCGGAACAGAAGAAGCTCGAACCGCTCTGGTTCTGGAACAACTACGACGTCCCGAAAGTTGGGGAACCATTGCAATACGGCAAGACCGCCCAACCCTGACGAAGGTAGCTAACCTCCAACAGAAACAAGAGCGGGGAGAACAACTCCTCGCTCTTTATTTTTAGTTCGCTCTGTACCCCGGGCGGACATTCCGGTTCTCTCTCGCGAGACGCACGAAAATCCTTCTGGTAACCTGAGGATGCGCGACCGATTGCCATCAAGCTGCCGGTTACTTGTACTCTGAGAAAGGCCTCAAGACAGGACCTCAATGAGCCGCCGCGTCATAGGAATTCTTATCGCCGTTTTCGCGCTCGTCTGCGCGGCGACAGCTTTTGTGTGGCTGCGTGCCGGAGGCCAGGACCAGGCCGTGGTCCACTTCACGCCCGATCCCACAGGCACAAACGATCGACCGGCAGCCGTACCCGAGCCGGCGGCAAAAAATGGAACGGCGCCCGCCGCCACGCCCAAAACGGACGCAGTCACTGCGCCTTCACCTGCACCCGAGCCAGGATTTGCCCCTGTCGCCGGAGAGGTTCTGGAGTTTTCCGGGAGCGTGGCTAAAGTCAGCAATGTCGCGAGCTTGAAGTTGGTCGTAAATGGAAAGAAGCAAATCGCAGGTAAGGACGCGTGGCATCTGCAGGCGTTCGCGCATACGCAGAGTCCGCTGCGCATGGTGTTCGAACTAGACGATCAATTTGATTCCTACAGCACGTCGGGGGATTTCGCGAGCGTGCAATACGAGATGCACCTGAGCGAACGCGGACAAAAAGTGCAATCGATTCAGCGTATGACTCCGACGGGCCACGATGTAGCGCCGGCCGGAATAACCACCGCTCGCGTGCTGCCCGGAACGCGCGATCCGCTCGGGATGATGCAATACCTTCGATCGGTTGATTGGGCAAAGACTGCGGAAGTTCGCGGACCCGTTTACGATGGGCGCAAATTATACGAAGTCCACGCGAAAAAAATAGGTTCGGCGGAAGTGGAAGTGCCGGCAGGAAAGTTTTCGACTTCGACGGTGGAAATCAAAGTTTTCGACAATGGCGCAGAAATGAAAGATGCGCACTTCACTCTTTATTTGGCGAAAGATGCGGCGCGGACGCCCGTCCTGCTCGAAGCGATACTGCCATTCGCTGCGGCGCGTGTTGAGCTGACAAAAAAACAGTAATTCAAGAAAAAGCAGCTACTGTAAATTTGGGAAAAGTCGCTGCTCGATTAGCGAACATGAAATGTGTCCGATGGTTATGTGGCTTTCCTGAATGCGTTGAGCGTCCCGCGATGGGACATTCAACAAAAGATCGACCTTGGACCCCAGCGCACCGCCCGATTCTCCCGTAAAAGCCACGAGATACGCTCCGCGAGAACGCCCGACTTCAACTCCGCGCAGAACATTGGGACTGTCTCCGCTGGTCGATAGCGCAACCAGAATGTCATGAGGCGAAACAAGCGATTCGATTTGGCGCGCAAAGATTTGTTCGAAGCCGAAATCGTTTGCCGCCGCGGTGAGGACGGACGGGTTTGCGGTCAGCGCAAGCGAGGCTAGTCCGGCTCGCGTGGCGCGGAGCCGCACCACCAACTCAGCGGAAAGATGCAAGGCGTCGGAGGCGCTGCCCCCGTTTCCGAAAAAAATGATTTTTCCGCCTTGGTTGAGCGATGCCGCGGATTTCTCCGCGAAGGCTGCAATGCGCTGGATTAATTCCGTTGAGAACGACTGCTTCACCCGCGCACTTTCCGCGAGTTGCTGGCGGATCTGCTCAACGAGTGACGACATCGTTCCTAGCGTTTCCTTTAAGCCCGCTGCCGGAAACGTAGCAGGCAGTTAGCATGCAACGATGCGGTTGCGGTTGCGTGTAACGCGGCGAGTGGCGTTGCGCGTATCCACAACGACTTTGGAGCCGTCAACGATTGCATGGTAATCGTAGCTCGAATGGTCCGTTGCGATGATTGCAACGTCATATTTTCCGAGCGCTTCGGCCGATATCGGCACGGACTTCATATTCTCGAAATTGTAGTGCCGCATTTTGTGCATTTGCGGGAAGTAGGGATCATTGTAGTCCAGGTTGGCGCCGCGCTGCTGAAGCAACTGCATGATCTTCAGCGAAGGGGATTCGCGCAGATCGTCGACGTCCTTCTTGTACGCAACGCCGAGCACCAGCACCTTCGATCCGTTCAAGCTCTTCTTGTGGCTGTTCAATGCGGTCGCGACAGAATCCACGACGTGATAAGGCATTGAAGTGTTGATTTCGCCCGCCAGCTCGATAAACCGCGCCGCAAAATCGTACTCGCGCGCCTTCCAAGAAAGATAGAAAGGATCGACCGGGATGCAGTGCCCGCCGAGACCTGGGCCCGGATAAAAGGGCATAAAACCGAATGGTTTGGTGGCCGCAGCATCGATCACTTCCCAAATATCGATGTTCATGCGCGCGGAAAGCAGTTTCAGCTCGTTGACCAGTGCGATGTTCACGCAGCGGAAAATGTTTTCAAGTAGCTTGGACATTTCGGCGGCACGGGTCGAGCTGACCGGAACCACTCTCGCGACGACTTGCGCGTACAAAGCGAGCGCCGCCCGGCTACTCGGTGGATTGGTTCCGCCTACAACCTTAGGAATCTGCGCCAGGCCGTATTGTTTGTTGCCCGGATCTTCCCGTTCGGGCGAGAACGCCAGGAAAAAATCGGTCGGAATATTCTCGCTGTCGGGTCCTGAGGTGATTGGGCAACGCAACCCGCTCTTTTCCAGAATCGGCAGAACCAGTTCCTCGGTCGTGCCAGGGTAGGTCGTCGATTCCAGCACCACCAGTTGACCCTTCTGCAGGTGCGGTTGAATCGAAATCGCGGTCTGTTCTACAAAACTGAGGTCCGGTTCGCGCCGTTCGTCCAACGGGGTCGGTACGCAGATCAGAATCGCATCGGTGTCTTTCAGTTTCGAAAAATCGGTTGTCGCGCCGAAGTGCTTGCTATTCACGAACTGCTGAATTTTGGTCTGTGGAATATGCTCGATATAAGACTTTCCGGCGTTGAGCATGGAAATCTTGGCGGGATCGGTGTCAAATCCCGTAACTTTATGGCCGGCTTCGGCAAAGCGAAGCGCCAGCGGCAGACCAACATATCCGCAGCCGATAATTCCGACTTTTAACTGCGCACCCTTAAAGAATTCTGGCTTCCGATCGGTAGGCATCTGACTTGTAGACTCTCCTCACTCGCTGAAGGATTAAAATTGAAAAAGCTGGCGCAAAAGGCGCGAAACCTTCCACTACCAATATAGCAGGTTAGCAAGAACGTCCCGTGGGCGGGGTTAGGTGCATGTTACGCGTTGTTTACGATGCGTAGCGTTGCTTCGCACACGGCGTGCGGCGAAAATGCCAATGTCTCAGAAATCGATTGCCCAGTGGAAATGCGTCCGCGAGCGCAAGCGGCGACTCTGCTACGGAGTAAAAGCGTGACAATTTTGCTGGTTGTGCTGTTGGGCCTGCTGGCCGGCGTCATGGTTGGCTTGCTCGGCATCGGGGGAGGCATCGTGATGGTGCCCGCCATGGTTCACCTCCTGCACATGGACCAGCACTTGGCTCAGGGCACTTCATTGTTCATTCTGCTATTCCCGATCGGTCTTGGAGCGCTCCGTCAATATTGGAAGTCGGGAAATGTCGACTTGCGGGCGGGAATACTTTGCGCTGTGGGAATGATACTCGGGGCATTGATCGGCGGAAAAATTGCAGTGCCGATGCCGACTCAGTTGCTCAAGGGACTATTCGGCGCATTCTTGATGTTTTCAGCCGTCCTTCTGTGGTTCAAAGCCAAGCCCGCGCAATCCGCTGCAGCGCCATTAAAGGAAGGCCAGGCTTGAGCCGGCAAACGCTGCTCGATGCGGGAGTGCTGTTGACGGGTATCGTTGGCGGAGCAGCGTCCGGAATGTTTGGAATCGGCGGCGGCGTCATCATGGTGCCAATTCTCGGGCTGCTACTCGGGTTCAGCCAGCATCGCGCGCAAGGTACCAGCCTGGTTGCCTTGATTCCGCCGACCGGTATTTTGGCGGTGATGACGTACGCAAATGCCGGATACGTTTCGTGGAAAACGGGATTGCTTTTGATCCCCGGAGTTTTTCTGGGTGGCATCGCCGGCGGCGATCTTGCCAAGCGAATTCCTGCCGCCAACATGCGGCGCATTTTTGCGTTGCTGATGTTCTTGCTGGGACTCTCGCAAGTGATTGGTTCTTTGCGGAAATAACGGTCGCTACCTAATGGTTGACTTGCACTGCCACATCTTGAGCGGGCTGGACGACGGCGCGAAAACCGTCGAAGATTCATTGGCCATGGCCGAGATGGCTATCGCCGATGGCATCACCCACGTTGTCGCAACACCGCATTCGAGCGACGCCTACCGTTTTGACTACGCTGCAGTTCAGCGTGCGGTTTCCGAATTGCGCAATGCAGTCGGCGACCGTTTGCAACTCGCGACCGGCTGCGATTTTCACTTGAATGTGGAGAATCTACAGGCGTTGAAGAAAAACTCGTCGCCATTTTGCATCCACCAGAAAAACTATCTGCTGGTGGAGTTTAACGAATTTTCCATCCCGCCGGCGATGGAGCAGACGCTTTACGAGATCCAACTATCGGCGATAAGGCCCATCATCACGCATCCCGAACGAAACGGAATTATCCGCTCGCAACCAGAGCGCCTGGAAAAATGGCTACGCAACGGTTGCTATGCGCAAGTGACGGGTGGAGCGTTGACCGGGGCATTCGGTCCGGGTTTACAACAGGTTTCCCTGAACTGGATTGCCCGCGGACTTGTGCATTTTATTTCCAGCGACGCCCACAACACGACCACTCGTCCGCACAAGCTCAAAGCGGC
Organism: uncultured Acidobacteriota bacterium; assembly: GCA_963781385.1. Classification (GTDB taxonomy): domain Bacteria; phylum Acidobacteriota; class Terriglobia; order Acidiferrales; family UBA7541; genus Acidiferrum. The sequence goes on from CAWAFN010000004.1 coordinate 544,953, forward strand.
GTATGACGTTGTGTGTTCCGAATTTGGCAATGAAAAAGCCGACGCGCTGTTTGTGGAAAATCCGCTGGCCGCATTCGAAGGCCGCCCGTTGCCGCACGTCCCCGAAATTAACGAAGAGCCAACAAAGAAAAAGCGATTTCTCTTTTTCTGATTGGCGGGTTCAGTGCGCGTGTCCCAGCGGCAGTCCTGCCCAGGCGTTCAACAACCCAAGATACTCGCGGACAACAGCTAAAGCGTCCGGCGTCGATCGCCACCAGTGCTCCACGTCGGAATATTCTTCATGTGCTGCTGCAACCAACAGATGCCCGTTTGGATTTTCTTTGTTGATTCCGTTCCAAAGCGTATGCACCCGGCGAGTATGCGCGCTTGAGGTAACCACGATCACCGTCGCGCCGGGCTGCTTCGTCAGTTCGTCGGCCACCGCGTGAAGTTCATCTGCCGTATTCAGGATGCGAGGTTCCAGGATGCGAATCTTTGCCGGATCGACACCTTTCGCAATCAAAACCATTCGGTTGTATTGTTCCTCTCCGGCGTAGGGCAGGTGAAGTTCCTCCATCGACGCGCTCGGCTGCAGCGGTTTCGTCAACCAAACTTCTTCGGCGTATCCTTTCCGGTAAATTTCAGCAGCCGCAATGGCGCGGTCCGGCAGTCCGCCGCTCAGAATAACGAGAGCTTTTGACTTAACGAGGGTATCTTCACGGACCAGCCAGGTACCCGCGTGGCGGAAGGCAAAAACGCCCAAAAGCAGCATCGCGAATGCGACCAACAAGCAGACAATGATTGTCCGGCGTGCAGTCTTCACTTTTGAAATATCTAAAGAGGGGTCGCTCATCTTGCCAAGCAAATGCTAATTCCGCGCGTCCTTGGTGGTCAATCGTCGCTAGCGAAGATACACTGAACAGAGCCATCTTTCGGGAGGTTTCATGCGGGCCGTTGTAACAGGAGCAGCCGGATTTCTAGGTTCTCATTTATGCGACCGGTTGTTGGCGGAAGGCTGGTCGGTTCTTGGGCTGGATAATTTTATTACCGGTCGCAAAGAAAATTTGGCGCACCTGCAGGGCAACTCTCAATTCGCGTTTGAGCAAGCGGACGTTTGTGACCCTTTGAACGTCACGGGGGACGTTGCTTACGTCTTGCATTTTGCTTCACCGGCAAGCCCCCCAGATTATCTTCGGCACCCGATAGAGACCATGCGCGTCGGTTCAGTCGGCACGCAAAACGCCCTCGAACTCGCTCGCGCCAAAGGCGCCAAGTTTTTTATCGCGTCCACCAGCGAATGCTACGGAGACCCGGAAATTTCGCCACAACATGAAGAGTATTGGGGTCATGTGAATTCTGTCGGTCCGCGCAGCGTGTACGACGAAGCCAAACGATTTTCGGAAGCTCTCACCATGGGATACCACCGGCATTATGGCCTCGACACGCATATTGTGAGAATTTTTAATACCTATGGCCCGCGCATGCGACTGAATGACGGCCGCGCTCTGCCCAATTTCGTCTTTCAAGCGTTAAGCGGAAAGCCCATCACCGTGTACGGCGACGGAAAACAAACGCGGAGTTTTTGCTATGTCTCAGACTTAATCGATGGAATTTATCGGTTGATGCTTTCCGACGAACACTTGCCCGTCAATATCGGCAACCCTATGGAAATCACAATTCTGGAATTCGCCGAACGTGTGAGAGCGCGTTTTCCGAAAGCGGAGCCGATTATTTTTGAATCGCTTCCGCAGGACGATCCGAAACGTCGCTGCCCGGACATTCGCAAGGCGAAGCGCCTGCTAGGCTGGGAGCCAAAGGTCAATCTGGCGGACGGCCTGCAAACGACGATCGAATATTTTCAGAAACAGTATTCAGAGCAGACTGCCAAGTAACGCCGGCTACGCATTTGCGCCCGCTGTGCGCGTAGTTCACCTACTATTCACGGCCAAACGAAACGTACTCGAATCCGAGTTCTTTCATCTTCGCTGGCGAATAGAGATTTCGTCCGTCCACCACGAGTTTCCGGGCCATCAATTTTCCGGCACGTTCCCAATCCAACTTTTTATATGCATCCCACTCCGTGCAAATCAACGCCGCGTGCGCGCCTTCGAGAGCCTTGTACGGATCTTCGTGATACTGCGCTTGAGGATACTGTTTTTTCGCTCTCTCCAGCGCTTCCGGATCGCAAGCGTGCACTTCCGCGCCTTCGTCAAGCAGCCGTTTCATCACCTCCAGCGCGGGAGCAAACCGAATGTCGTCCGTGTTCGCCTTGAACGCAAGACCGAGCAGTGCCACGCGCTTGCCTTTCACCACCCACAGTGCCTTGCTGATTTTCTCCATGAAGCGATCAATGCGCTGTTTGTTCACGCGCTCGGCCGCTTTCAAAATTTCAAAATCAACGCCAACCGTGGCCGCCAGACTGATGAACGCTTGAATGTCCTTCGGAAAGCAGAAGCCACCGAATCCCAGTCCGGCCTTCAGAAATTGTGTGCCAATCCGGGGATCGAGACCAATCGCATGCGTCACTTCTTCCACATTGGCTCCCAGCTTTTCACAAAGGTCGGCCACCGCATTCGCGTAACTGATTTTCAATGCGAGAAACGAATTCGACGCATGTTTGATCAATTCCGCGCTGCTGATCGTGGTTACCAGAAATTCCGCTTTATGCGTGTCGGGGCATTTTCCGTTGTGAATCGGGCAATCGAATCTACGTTCCAGAATCGGCCGGTAGATTTCGCGCAGCATCTCTGCATCCGTTGGATTTTCCACGCCCACAACAATCCGGTCAGGATGAAAAAAGTCCTCAACCGCGGTTCCTTCGCGCAGAAATTCCGGATTGGACGCCACACGAAGACTGTTTTCACCGCGGCTGTATGCAGAGAGCACCCGCTGCAGCTCGATTCCGGTACGCGCCGGCACCGTGCTCTTTTCTACCACCAGCTTCGGCGAACGCGCTTCCGCTGCGATCTGTTGCGCGACATGGTCGATCGCCGAGAGATCGGCGCTGCCATCAAAACGGGGCGGAGTACCCACGCAAATAAAAATTGCGTCACCACCGCGAATCGCTTCTCCGGCGTCTGCCGTGTACGAAATTTTTCCGGACTTCCCGGCCGAAACCAGAATCTTGTCCAGATGTTCTTCGAAAATGGGAACTTTACCGGCCTTCAGTTGTGCAATTCGACCCGCGTCGATATCTGTACACATCACTTCGTGCCCGGCTTCCGCGAGGCAGGCACCCGTTACCAGACCAACATACCCGCAACCAATCACCGATAAGCGCAAGTCGAGTCCCCCCTGAAGCAAATTGCCGGCACGAACAACACGCAGCTTAACGAAATAATATGCTGAACGAATTTACTGCGGCTTCTTGCCCATCAACAATCCGCGCAAACCAAGCAGCACCAGCTTCGGCTGTTTACGAATCACGTTCCATAATAGTCGTGTCGAATGATCGCGATGAATTTCACCCAACGATTCGCGGGTCGCAGAATTCAGGATATCCACCAGGTAGGAATAATCCTTTTGCTGGAAATGATGCAATGTCTTTCGAATCAGCCAGTGTGTATCCAATTCCCGGCGTAGCGCCCGTAATTCGGTTCCCTCGCCCGCGCCAAGCAACGCGTCGGCCACTCCTTGTGCTCCACGAAATCCGGTAACGATGCCTCCGACCGTCGAAACCTTTACTTGCGCGGCCGCGTCGCCCACCAGAAACACCCTGCCATTTCCCACGCGGCGTTCTACCGGGACCCAGCGCCGGTATACCGGAATGCGCGCGCCTTGCCACTCGAGTGGTTCCATCTGCTTTTTTTCCAGGAAGCGCTCGATGCGTTTTTTTGTTTCCTGCCCGCTGCCTTCGCCGATGATTCCCAGCGCGCCGCGCGATTCGTTCTCTGGAATCAACCAATAAAAATAAGGTGTGTCATCCGGCACAAACCACACGCGCGTGGTATCGGGTCGGCAATCTTTCGGCAACCGCACGATCGCTTGGACCAGCGGCACGGTTTCAATGGGCGGCCATCCGGCCGAGCGCCCAACCCGCGTTGTCGCACCATCCGCGCCAACTACATGATCGGCATGCAATTCTTCCTTGCGGCCTCCTGTTTCCACTTCCAGCCGTAAGCCGCGCGAATTCGGGCCCAGTCCCAAAAACCGCGTGTCAAAATTGAGATTGGCCCCGGCCTTTCTTGCTTCTTGTGCCAGCGCGGGGATCAATCGCGCCCGCTCAATAATCAAATCGGAACGGCGCAATGCAATTTCCGCCGACCGTCCGTCAGTAAACAGCTCGAACCGCCGAATTTCGTTTACGATGCTGCTTGCGGCGACTTCCTGTAGTTGTTCGCGAAAATGGTGAGTAACAATCAGCGAGCGGGGAGCAGGGTCAAGTCCCGACTTCGCGTCGAGAACCCGGACGTCGCGGCCTCCAGCCGCCACTTTGGCTGCCGTCAGCAATCCAGCGGCGGAACTTCCCACAACGGTTACGCTGCCGTCCCTGCCGTTCGCCGATCCATTCTTCCGGTTGTCGATCACGCTTCGATTTCGTCCAATCATACCCATTCGTCCGATTTGCTGACCGGACGATCCCAAAGGAAGTATGCCCAGTCGCCGCAGTCACGAAACACCAGTGATACCCTGCAATGTGCGGAAAGCTCGATGAATAGCAAAGAAGTATAGCGAATTCGCGGTTGGCGGGGAAATTTCGGCGGAGTGCAATCAGTCGATAGCTGGCGCGGCTTTCGGCCGCTGCCGCTCGTAAGGCGCGCGTTCCAGAAACACAATTCCCGCCGCCACTAGCAGCAATGCCACCGCTAGGACCACCAGCGAAACGGGGATTGACAAGTAGGTTATGAGGATCGCAAGCGAACCGGAAACGGCTCCCACAATATACATGGCGAGAACGGCGCCGCGCTGTCCGAGCCCCAGATTCGCCAACCGGTGCGCCGAATGGTCTTTCCCCGGCGTTGCAAACGGCAGCAAGCCTCTGCGGCTGCGCGAAATGGTGACCAATGTAGTATCGAAAATCGTCGCTCCCAATACCAGTACCGGCACAATCCACGACGAAAGCAAGTTGGGATGCCCTAGTCGCAGTTTTAGCCCGAGCGCAGCCATCAGAAATCCCAGAAACATTGCGCCACCGTCGCCCATAAAAATCTTCGCGGGCTTGAAATTCCAGCGCAGAAATCCCGCCGCGGCGCCGAGTACCGCTGCGGCCAGGACCGTCACCAGCGTTTGACCGTTCAGATAGGCGAGCAACGCGAAAAATGCTGACGCCATGGCCGCGATACCGGCGCAAAGTCCGTCCATGTGGTCCAGGATACTGAACGAAGCGGTGATTCCCACCACCCACACGATCGTGAGGACGACATCCAGTACGTCCCCGGCGCGTCCGCCGAGCAGCGTGCTGAAAACTTGAGCGCGCACCCCGCTGAGCAGCAGAATTCCTGCAGCCACCGGCATTCCAACGAAAAGTTTAATCTGGTGATGAAGTAGTCCGCGATCATCGAGAATTCCGACCGCTGCAATCAGCGTGGCGCCGGCCAGAATTCCTTCGATCTGCGCGCGCGCCGGTCCGTTGAACAAGAAGATGACGCCCAGTACGACTCCAGCATACATTGCCAAACCGCCGAGGAGCGGAATTGGCTGCAAATGAACTTTACGTGGACCGGGACGATCTACCATGCCAACCCGCAAAGCCAGAGCGCGCACGGGAACGGTCAACGTTAGAGAGGCGAGTAGTGCGATGAAAAATGCGATCAGGCCGGCGGCCATTCAACCTCAAATTTCAGAGTAACGGATCCGACCGAGGCGGCGCAGCCGGCGAAACACGCGACTCACTTCCGGAGTGGGGTATCCGGATCCCAAGTGAAAGACAAAACGTTGATTCCTGGCGAATCAACGAACTGCCCCTCGCAGCGCATTTACGATAGCGCGTACATACGATGCAATCCACAAGAAAAGTTCGATCGCTGTCGCGATTGGCGAAACCGTTAACCCTGCAGTAATACAGTGATTAACCGATGTTAACGTTCGGTTAGCATGCGGGCGAATATCCGTTTTACTTCCTCGCGATCCTTGGTCTGGTAATACCAGTCGATGGTTTTCTTCAAGCCGTCTTTGAATGCCACTTTCGGCTCCCAGTTGAGCAGCTTCTTGGCCAGTGAGTTGTCAGCAACCCGGTTCAGCGGACCAGTCGGCATGTCCTTGCGCAGCTTGATTTCGGCCTTGTGTCCGGTGTTTTCGCAGACCAGGTTCACCGCATCGATTACCTTGATGCGTTCCATCGTTCCCAAATTCACCGGTGTGCCATCGTCAATTTTTTCCCCGGCGAGAATCGTTCCTTCCACGATATCGTCAATGTAAGTCCAGTTTCGAATTTGTGTTCCGTCTCCCCACACTTCAAAGGGCGTCTGATGAATAAAGGCTCGAGCGATCATCGCGATTACCGCATGGTTTTCCACGCCGCGCGGTCCATAAACCGTGAAGTACCGGCAAGACGCTGCGCCGAGGCCGTGCTCCTTGTGGTACGCCTTCAAAGTAATTTCCGCCATCAACTTAGCCCAGCCGTACGTGTTGTCCGCGTCATTCGGGCCGTTGGTGAGATCTTCGGTGAGATACAGCACCTTGTTCACGTCGGACTGCAAAAAATTCGGATACACGCAGCCTGACGACGCGAAGACTACTTTTTTGGCCTTCGCTCGCAACGCTTCGGAAAAAACCAGTCCATCCAAGAAGAAATTCGAAGCCGGCCCAGCTTGATGCAGATCCACGTAGCCGCGTCCGCCGTGGTCCGCCGCAAGATGGAACACTGTATCCATGCCGTTCATCGCCGCGCGCGTTACGCCCGGTTCACGCAGGTCCGCCTGAATAAAATCGACCGTTCCCTTGGCCAGCGGTTCGCGCAAATTATCGAGCTGGCCGCTGGTCAAATCGTCAACGATGCGAACTTTCGCACCGCGCGCCAGCAATTGATCGGTCAGCGTCGAGCCGATAAATGAAGCCCCGCCTGTGACTAAAACTCTTTTCCCTGTCCAGAAAGTTTCCGCAGGCTTCACGCTTTCCATCCTGTTGTTCAAGTCACCGCGGCCGGGTGCGCGTGACAATTTTCACGAATTTTTGCAGCTCTTTCACTCTATCATAGGCAGGAGCTGCGGCCAGCGCCGCTCTGCCCATCCGTTCCACTCGTGCCGGATCGCCAACCAGCTTGCGAATCACGTGCACCAATTCCTCCGGACGGTCCGGATCCGCGCCCAGGCTGTACCCGTCCTTCTCGCCAAGCGCCACTGCATCCGTCTCGCGCGGTGCCACTGCCACAATGGGTTTTCCCGCCGCGATGATTCCATACATCTTACTGGGCACCACCACTCCCTCGAGTCCGCGTTTTACCGTAATCAAATGCGCATCGCCCGCCGCCAGCACTGACGGAATCTTGTTCCCCGGGAAAAATGGTAAGAAGCGGACGTTGGCCGCTCCGTCGGCCATTCCTTTCACCTCTTCAAGTTGCGCGCCCTCCCCCACAAAGACTAGGCCGATTTCCTCGCCTGATAATTTCTTGGCCGCGGCCACCAGCGTTTTCCACGCTCCGTAAAATCCGATATTGCCCGCGTGCAGCAGCACGAAACGAAATCCGTCACGGATCTTGCGAATCACTTCTTGGTCAAGTTGCGGCTTCGGACTCTCAGCCCCCGGAATTTCGGTTCCATCGCGCACGATTTCAATTCGTTCCGCGCGAACGCCCTTGGCCAAGATCCGGTAGCGCATGTCCTCGCCAAGAACAATCACTTTTGTCGCCCGTCTCAGCGCCCAGCGGTGCAATGTTTCCCAAACGCGCGCGAACAATCCCGGCGGGACAATCGAGCCGCCGACCGCCATATCCGGATACATGTCGCGAATATTGTAGAAATACGGCTTGCTTTTCAGAGCTGCCACGAATGCTCCGACGATTCCCTCGAACGGCGGGTCAGTCATTGCAACCACAACATCGCAAGTCGTGAAAAGCGCACGTGGAATCACTAGCGCCGTGTACGTTAGATAATTCAGTACACGTTTTTTCATGTTGAAGCGGGGATAGTCCGTCGAGCCGACACGCACAATTCGAACCGATTCCTGCGACGCGATCTTTTCCGTTTGAAAAAGTCGCCAGCCCCTCCGCTCGGACGGATCGTAGGAAGGCCTCCCACAAAGGATGGTCACTTCGTTCTCGCGCGCCAGCGCGTTTACAACCGTCTCCGCCATTTTTGCAGTCGCGGACGTATCCGGCGGGTAGTAGAGGTTCAGCAGCAGAATCTTCATCTAAGGCAGGTCCAATGCCATTTTTAACGCACGCTTCAGTTCAACGAGTTTTGCTGCCGAAAGTGCACCCACGTAATTCGTTAAGTCCGTTTTGCGCAAACTGACCAGGTTGTCGCACATGATCCAGCTTTGATGCTTGAGCCCTTCGGCAGTTCCGATTTCAATTTGTGTGGAGAGTCCTTCGCCCTTCGCAAAAACTGGCGCGCAGATCGCCCTCGAAAATCTTGATTCGATCAATATTTGTCGGCTGACCACTACAAATATACGTTGCTCCTTCGGATCCCCTCCGGGTTTGTGAACTCGGTAAAGTTCCCCGCGCTTCATCGGGATTTCGCAGGAACGGCTTCTATTTTCGGTCTCATTGCGGCACCGGCATCAATCCTCGACCGACTGAAATTCCAGCGAATCGAAGGCCTCACGGTTTAAGCGGTCCGCGGCGCGGTTGATCAATGATAAATCTCGGGCGTGCACCGCAGCCCGAGCTCTCGCTCGAAGAAACTTCCTGAGCACTTGCTCTATAAACGCGGATCGCGAATGCTTCGATCCGGCAAGCCGGTCGATCTCCGCCAGCAGGTCCCTTGATAGTGTGATAGATGTCTTCTCTTTCATACTACCATCATCGAATTTGCCTTATTTTTTTCGACCAGTCCCAAGTATTTGCTTGCCTCGATGCTGCAGAATAACCAACACCTGCGGCGGACCTTGGGCAAGATTTCCATCCCGGATGCGTGGGTTATCGCAACATTCGCTTCGAGAATTTCGTTCGTTACAACCGGGCGATCAGAAAATCACCGAGTACCAGGGCGTCCATCTGTGTGCGCTGAAAGCAATCGATCGCTTCCTGTGGTTTGCAGACAATCGGCTCATTATCGTTAAACGAAGTATTGAGCACTACTGGCACGCCGGTCTGTGCTTCGAACGCGCGGATCAATCTCCAGTAGCGCGGGTTTGCATTCTCCGTCACCGTTTGCAGGCGGCCCGTTCCATCCACGTGTGTCGGTGCCGGAATTTTGTCGCGCATCTCTTTTTTCACCGCATACGCCATCGTCATGAACGGCGAAGGATGCGATTGTTCGAACCACTCTCCGGTTTTTTCGGCAAGAATCGACGGCGCGAACGGCCGGAAGATTTCCCGGTGCTTGATCCGGCGATTCAGAACCTCTTTCATCTCCGGGCGTCGCGGATCGGCAACGATGCTGCGATTCCCCAATGCTCGCGGTCCCCACTCCGCCCGTCCCTGAAACCAGCCAAGAATTTTTCCATCTGCGATGATGCTCGCCGTCTGCTTCAACAATTCGTCTTCGCCGAGTTCGTTTACCGTGCAACCGCCTTCCGACATCCGTGCAGCTGTCACTGCCGCGCGTATTTCTTCGCGTGAATATTCCGGCCCCCAATACGCGCTGTCCATCTTGAATCCGCGCGGATTCCCAAGCACCTGGTGCCAGACATATTGCGCCGCTCCAACCGCTAATCCCGCATCGCCGGCTGCAGGATGCACGTAAACATTTTCAAAACCCGTATTCTCGGGAATTTTTCCGTTCGCCACACAATTAAACGCGACGCCACCAGCTAGGCACACGGATTTCTTGCCCGTCTGCTTTGCCAGGTTTCGCAACATCCCCAGATAAACTTCCTCAAGCCTTGCCTGCAGCGAGCACGCAAGATTCTTGTGCCGCTGCTCGATCGGTGCCGAAGCATCGCGCACTGGCCCCAGTTTCTCCGCCATTCGTTTCGAGTACATTTTCCCGAGCACCGGGGTTTTGTCCGCGTCCGCCCACGTCATCTCCGGCCCCGTTTTGTGATGCGTGAAGTATTCCAGACCCAGCCGAAATCCAATTCCGTTCGATTGAACAATATCTTGAAACTCGGGCAGAAATTCAGGCGTGCCGTAAGCGCCCAGCCCCATCACCTTGTATTCGTCGCCGAATTTCAGAAATCCCAAATACTGTGTCACCGCGCTGTAGAAAAGTCCCAGTGAGTGCGGAAACGCAATCGATCCATGAATGTTCATTCGCCGCCCGAATCCCACGCCCCACATCGAACTCGCGAAATCGCCCAGCCCGTCCGCGGAAAGTAAGGCAGCATCCTCAAATGGCGAGCAGAAGAATGTGCTGGCCAGATGCGCCACGTGGTGCTCCACGCGATGAAATTGTGCCGGGATGCTCTTCGGATCCAGATCGAATGCCGCGGCCAGCGCTTGCGGAATTCCCGTGAATTTCGCCAATACCTTGGCGCGCTCTCGCGCGAAGGACGGCATCTGCAGCGCGTAAAAAAATTTCGTGCCCAGTCGCGCATACGGATTTCGCGGCACCGCCACATGATCTACTTGCGCAAGGGTTATCCCCGCGGTCTTCAGGCAATAGCGAATCGCGGCCACAGGAAATCCCGCAGCGTACTTCACGCGATTGAATCGTTCTTCTTCCACTGCCGCTACGAGTTGCCCGTCGCACAGAATCGCAGCCGATGCATTGCCGTGGTATGCGTTGATCCCAAGTATGTTCATGTTGTTGGATTTAAAGTGTAGCGCAGGTCAGGGAAGTGGTCCGCGAGTGTACAGGAAGACCCGCATCGACTCCGCGAGTCTCCGCGTTGCTACGCATTCAAATTCTGTCTTCTCGCCCATTCGCCTAGCACGAAGAGCGCCCAAGGACGTGACCACGACGTTTTACCATCGAGGAACGACCCCCACACAGTCCGCAGGCCCTGTTTATTCAACAACGAATCTAGCGGCGGCGCGATTGAAGAAAAACTTTCTTCCATCTGTGCTTTCAACGGTCCACGCAACCATTGCTCCCACGGCAACGTAAACGTTCGCTTTTTTTGTGACCTGATGTCCGCCGGCAACAAATCGCCCATTGCTTCCACCAGCAGCGCTTTTTGCACGCCGACATTGCACCGTGCTTCGTGCGGCAGCGCTTTCACGAACTCCACCAGCGGCGTATCGAGCAGCGGCACGCGCACTTCCAGTGATCGCGCCATGCTCACTGAATCTGTGTCTCGTAACAAAGTGCTCGCCATGTAATTCCGCATTTCCAGCCAACTAATCGCCGCCACCGGGTCCATTCGCCGCGCTTCATCCGTGGTCAGCTGTAGCCAGCCCAGCCATGTCGGTTGCAGCGTATATCCGTCCGCTGCCAGCGTACTAGGCCTGAATCGCGGCTCAATCAGCTTTTCGATCTGGCCCGGCGGAAACAGTGTCCGTCCGAAAAAATACGGATGCGGCAGCCGCTCCGGGGCTCTCCATACGGCTGCGGCCTTCGCCGCCGCGTCTGATGTCCGCCCGATAGCAAAAATCCTTTGCAACATTCCTGCAGTCGCTCGGCGCAGCGCTGCCGGAAGAAATTTGGCCAACGCCGCCAGCCGCGCCAGTCTGGGCGTGTCGGCGAACGTGGAATATCCCGCGAACAATTCGTCGCCGCCCAATCCCGAAAGTGCCACTTTCAAACCAACTTCGCGCGCTGCCCAGGAAACAAAATAAGTGTTAATGCCATCCATCGATGGCTGGTCCAGCGCTCGTAGCGCTTCACCTAAACGCGCAGGTATCGCATCTCCTTGCAGCGGAATCTCCGCATGCTTGGTCCCGCATCGTTGCGCCACAACTCGCGTCAACTCCGATTCGTCGTATGCCGTTCCCGGGAAGGTCAGCGTAAAACTCTGAATCCCCGCATGCTCCCGCGCCGCCAGCGCAGCGATCGCTCCCGAATCCAGCCCGCTAGACAAAAATAATCCCACCGGCACATCGGCGATCAAATGCGCTCGCACACTGTCTTCCAACAGCGGCCGCAGCCGCTTGGTCGCTTCGGCAAAAGTCCGTGGCCTCCGCGGATCTTTCGCCGCTGGACTTCTCCGCGGGTCCCACCAAGGATGCGGCCGCGGCAATCTTCGCCGGTCCGGAATGTACAGCAACACGCGGTGTCCCGGTGGCAGCGAGAAAACTCCTTCATACATCGTCACCGGCTCGCTCACGCTGCCGAAAAGCAGGAACGACGTCACCGCGTCCTGCGAAATTTTCTTCGATGCCACTCCGCTCTGCATCAGCGCGCCCACTTCCGATGCGAAGGCAAATCCCTTTTCCGTCTGCGTGTAGTAAAGCGGCTTGATTCCCAGCGGATCGCGGGCAAGAAACATCACTGGACCGGAGGTAAAGTGTTTCCGGAAATCGATAATCGCGAACGCGAACATTCCGCGCAACTCGCTAAGGCACTCCTCGCCCCACTCTTCCCACGCATGCACCAGAATTTCTGTGTCCGATTGTGTTGCAAAGCGGTGTCCGCTGCGCGCTAGGCGCTCGCGCAACTCGCGATAGTTGTAGAGTTCGCCGTTAAAAACCACGGCCACGTCGCGCGCTTCATTCCAGATGGGTTGTTGTCCGCCAGGCAGGTCGATGATGCTGAGCCGGCGCATCGCCAGCGCCACTCCCGGCGCCCGCGAATCATTCGCAAGAATTCCTTCGCCGTCGGGCCCGCGATGTTGCATGCAGGCGGCCATCGCACGAACTCGTGACTCGGCTTCACCGCTGCTGCTCAGAAATGCGACGCCGCAGATTCCGCACACGCGGTTATTTTATCTCTGGCGTCGTGAAGAATGCAGCGCCAGCGCGGATCAGATGTGCTCGAAGGTGGAATCTCGGTATCTTCAGTCGCCGGTCGGCGAACCACGCTAGGAATATCCTCAACAGCAAAAAAAAGACCGTCGCAAACGTCGCGCCGGATAATGCAAAAAACGATTCGCGCTCCAGCAGCAAACTCCAGTCCAGTTTTTCGTCCCACCCCGGAAAAATCTTTTCCAGCAGGGGACGCAGACGCATTCCGTCCAGTGGAAGCCGCGCCACTCTTACGTGCGCAAACGATTCGTAGTTGTAGCTCGTCGGGTATCCGGGAATTCTTGCAGCCGCTGCAGCGAAGATTGCCGAATCTTGCAGATCCTTCCGCGTCACCATTTCGCCGTTGGCATTTCGCAGCACCTCACGATACGTCGGGTCTACCACAATCCATCGCCCGCCCAGCCAGACTTCCGCCACTACATGCTTGGTGTTGCGTTCCGGAGTAAGCAGCAACAATCGTCGCACCTGTAAATCAGCGCTGCGGGCCAGATTCAGGAACGCATTCGTTGCCGTTCCGCATACGCTCAGCAATTGTTGGTAGTTCAGCGTCGTTTCCGGATCGCGAATCGCTAGTCCCGTCGGTGTGGGGTCTGCGGAGCGCGGTGGGCCTTTTCGCATCCACTCCAGAATTGCGTCCACTTTTCCTTCGGCGCTTGCATTTGCTGGAATGATGGCGTCGTCAAATCCGTCCAGATAGCGCCGTACCGAGTATTCCCAGCCAGCCGAATACACCAGCGCCAGGGTTGACGCCACCAGCGCGACGTTTACCCCCAGCCACAAAATCCGAAAAAGTCTTTGACCTGCCGTCAACACCCTTCAATCCTTACCCGAGATTGTCTATCGGCTGGCCGCAACGCCGCAAGCTCCGTGTATAACTGCTCCATTGCCCTCACTGGCTGGTCCCAACCGAGCTTGGCAGCGGCCTGTTTGCCGCCCTCTGAGAATTTTAGTCTTTGCTCCCCGTCACTAAGTATTTGTTTGACGGCGCTGGCGATGGCTCTCGTTTCATGCGACACCACGATTCCGGCAACTCCTCCCAGCAGCGGCGCCACTCCACAATTTTCTGTGACCACCACCGCAGTCCCGCAAGCCGCGGCTTCCGCCGCCGTGTTTCCGAAATTTTCATTTTGTGATGGCAAGACGAATACGTCCGCCGTCGCGTAGGCTGCCCATTTCTCATCGCCGATGATTGTTCCAGTGAATACCACGCGCGCTTGCATTCCTCGCGCTGCCGCTAAGTGTTCAAGCCTCGCCCGCATGCCAGCCTCGTCCGGCCCTGCAAACGTCAGCCAGACCGCTCGTCCATCGATCTCACTCGGCAATTGCGCGATCGCCTCGAGCAGCATCTCGGGGCTTTTCTTCTCTGAGAGCCGGCCAAGAAACAACACCAATAACGCATTCAGAGCGATTCCATACTTCTTCCGGAATTCTCCGCCACTTGGTATTTCGCGAGGAACGGCCACTCCGTTTCGCCGCAGGACTATTTTCTCGCGGGCAATTCCTCCCGCTACCAGTTCTTCCACTTCCTGCTCGGCCGTCGCAATCACTTTCGCCGCGCCATCCAGCATTCTTTTTCCCCAAACGCTGTGATACACGCGCTTCAAAAAAAGATTTCGCACAATCGGCACAAACATTCCGATCGGTTCAACCACGTACGGGACTTCCAGTTTCTGGCATTCCCTCGCCACGGCCGGCCCCATCATGTCGTAAAGCCCGAAGATATGCGCGACGTCAAATCCAATAAGCCTCGATCGGCAGTATCGCCAAACCGCTGGATTCCAACTCGCGGCTCGATACCGCAGCCACGTCGGGATGTATACGCTCTGCACGCCGTTCACTTCGCGCGTCCAGCCAAATGGCGATCGCTTATCGTTCGCAGCGCCCCCCGCCGCTCCTCGCCTTTCTTCAAATCCCAAATCCGCCGTTAGCACCGTCACGTTGTGCCCGCGCTTCGCCAACCCGTTCGCCAGCGCTTCCACTTTTACCGGCGGTCCGCCAAATTCATAAAACGGTGCGTAAGACTGGGTAACACTCAGGATTCGCATAACTCGCGCAGGATTTTCTTGAAGGACTTGGCAAATATATTGAACCGGAATTCATTCTCAACGCGTTGCTTTCCGCGTCGCCCCATTTCTTCTTCCAGCCTTGGATTTTGCAGCATCGTTTCGATTGCCATGGCCAGTTGCACCGCGTCGCCGTGCTGCACCAGGTAGCCCGTTCGGCCGTCGTCGATTACTTCCGGCGCTCCGCCGTGCGCTCCGCCAATCACCGGTTTACCGCAGGCCATCGCTTCCAGATACACCAGTCCAAATCCTTCTCCTCGGCTTGGCATTGCGAACACTTCGCAGTGTCCGTAGCAGGCGGCCAGCTCCGCATAACTCAATTTCGAAAGAAAATGCACGTGCCGGCTCACTCCACTTTCCTTCACCATGTCCTCCAGCCAGTCGCGATCGTTGCCTTCTCCCACGGCCACCAGTTGCAAATCCGGCCAGTTCATCAGCAGCCGCGGTAGCGCAGTGATTAGCGTGTCCGTTCCTTTGTAGCGCTCGTCCGTCCGCCACCTGCCCACCGTCAAAATCACTCGCCCTTTGGGAAAGCCAGCCGGAGCCGGACTCGTAGCCGCATTCACCGCCAGCGATTCAAACTGCGGATCGAGTGCCCACGGCAGCACGCGAACTTTTTTCGCCTCCACTCCTTGATCTCCGACCACGTGGTCCGCCGTGTACTTGCTCGGTGCCAGTACGACGTTTGCCCGTCGCAGTGCATTCCGTCGCATACGCGGCATCGGTTCCCACACTTCCACTCCGTGTGTGCAGATAATCGATTTCAACTTTGGAGCCGCCAGCTTCATCGCGCGCACCACTGGCGCCAGATTTGGGTGTCCCGCAACTACCAGCTTCGGACTGTTTTTGCCTTTGGCCGGCCTCCGCCGCGCAGCGCGGATTGCCGCTGCCACAAATCTGCCTTTCGCTCGCTCGCTTCCTGTGAACACAATCTCCCGTCCCGCCACTGTCAGCCTTTTCAGTTCCGGCCCGTCATTCAAACTCAAAATGCGGCATTCCATGCCCCTGCTCGCCGCAAATTCCGTCAGCACCGACGCAAGGTGCCGCCCTGCGCGTTGCACTCCGCCGGCGGCGTCCAGCTCAGGAAACAGTCCAATCAGCACGCGCAGAGTCTGCCTTGTGCTGCGTTCCTTTTCAAGCTCTTCCGATACTCTTCACAATTCATCGCTGTTTGTTGCTCAGTTCCCATGTTCATTATCGAGTGCTAATCTGTCGTCGAAAACCGGAATGTCCCAACGCCATAACATCTCAGCCCTCAACTTTTTTTGCGTGTGTCTCATTTTGGTCGGTTCCGCTTTTTCGCAGGAACTTACGGTTCGAACGTCCCATTTCGAATCCTCGCCGCAACTCTCGTCTTCGGTTATCTCCCATCAACTGTTGAATCCGCCTCTTCGCGGTTCGGCAACGATTCGTTTCAGCCCGGACGGCCGTTTCCTGCTCCTCCAGGACGACGCAGGCCTCTTCATCCTTACCCGCGAACCGCTCGGCGTCCTTCGATACATTGACGCACCCGACGCTTACCCCGCTCGTTTCTCAAACGATTCCGAAACTGTTTCGCTTCTTTCTAACGAATTTGTACTGGCCACCTGGCGGCTCCCTGATGGAAAAAATATTGCCCGCCGCGAACTAAGACCTCCCTACGGATGTCTCAACGCAGAACTTGCTCCGGGCGCGCAATGGATTGCCTGTCTCAGCCCCGCCATGATTCTCGATTTCTACAAGTCCGCCGACCTCTCTCTGGCCTTCTCGCAGCATGTCGGTATTCTTCCCAACTCCGGTTCTCCTGTGCCGGTTCGGCTGAACTTCCAATCCGCATTTTCCGAGCCGTTCGGGTTCACTCTCTCCGATTCCCTGAATCGCCTCGCCAATCGAAAGGTCTTCCGTTTTCCGGCCGTTTTTTCCCCCGATGGCAGCTTCGTCCTGTTGCGTACCGAACAAGCCCCCATCCGTCTCAGTCTTCCAGGTTTTCAGAAGTCGAATCTCCCCGACTTGCTCCACAAACAAGCCAGCGGCATTCTCAGCGTATTCTCAGCCGATCGAGTCCTTCTCGCCGACAAGAAGCCTTCTTCCCCCCTATCCCTTGTTTCGCTAACGACAGGTGAATCCATCGCAGCTCTCCCACCCTCTTTGACTTCACAAGGTATTTCTTCGAATCCGCGTTACGCCCTGGTCTCGAAATACGATGCAGTCAGCACGGCCCTCTTCGATTTGCAGGAATACAAGCTGTTGGATCTTCCGCCGAACCTGGACGTGGACATCTTCGCGGACACGCTTGCGCTTTTTACCTCCGACGGTGTTCTGCAGTTCTATCATCTCGGCGAGTCCCAACCGTTCCTCCGGAAACGACTGCCTCTCAACGATCTGCCGCGCCTTCGTTCTGCTCTCGTCGATCCTTCACTCTCCACTCTCGCAGTTTCCCACAAAGATGCCGGCGCCATCTTCGATCTCACTACAGGCAATCGCCTGGCAAGTCTGCCGAAATTCGACGGTGCATCTTTCGCTTCGCCCAGCTCCGCTTTCTTGATTGACTCCAGGGACGGCTCCGAACCGCATTCCGTGTCCTCCTGGACCACCGCGAAAACAGCGGACGCCGCTGCATTCCTTCGCCAGTGGACCTCCACCTCAGGTTCCCGCCTCTTCCCGGGTTCGGCAAGCTTTCTGGAATATTCTTTCTTGGACGCTCACCCAAATCGCAGGTTCAATATCGGTGTCAATCTAAAGTTGCGTGGCCTGGATCCTTCCTCGGGGCGCGAACTCTGGAAACATTCTTACGGAATGGATGCGCCAGTTCCGTTTGACGACCCGCAAGGCGACCGCTTGGTAATAGGCTGGCCGGCAAATTCCGGTTCTGCTTACGGAATCGCGAAGCATTTTCCTTCCGCCAAGAAGGCATACAAGACCCAGAAGGCCCAAGACGTGGACTCGTTTTTTGAAATTCTCGATGCGGCGAAGGGAACTACGATTGGCGGTGTTCTTGTCCGCTTCGGAAGCGGGCCTGCGAATTTTGATTCCGCTTTCTCCTGTGGCAACGCACTGTTCGTGACAAAAGATCTCTACCGCGTGGCGTTATTCGATCTTCAAACCGGGCTGCTGGTGACCAGGGTGCGCGGTCAGCATCCGGCGGCCAGCGCCGAAGCAAAAGTTTTTGTGGTGGATGAGGCAGGAAAGCTCACCTTCTTCGACCTCGCATCCGGCGCGAAACTTGGCGACTTCAAGTTTCCAGACAACATAGCCTACACGCACTTCTCTGAACATGGCGACCGTCTCCTAGTCCTTACCAGCCATCAGGAAAGTTACATTCTCGACGTGAAAAAAACACTGTTGAGCTTTTCGCCGCCCGCTACTTCCGCTCCGGAGCAACCATCGGAATAAGTTCTTCCATCCGGTCGAGGTAAACATCCGCTGGATGCGCTTTACGGTCGTGCGTTCCAAATCCGAAATTCACGATTGCCGAAATCATTCCCGCGTTGCGCGCCGTCTGCACATCCACCTCTGAATCGCCCACCATCGCTGCGTCCGCCGCAGCGACGCCCATCTCGTTCAGGAGCGCCTTCGCTCCAAATGGGTCCGGTTTTTTCGTCGCGAAACTGTTCCCGCCACAAATCTGGTCAAAGAATTGTGCCAGGCCCAGTTCTTCCAGAATGCGCACGCTGATATTCACCGGTTTGTTCGTCAAGACCGCCATCGGCACTCCGCGCAATCTCTCCAGCGTCTCGCGCACGCCTGGATATTCTTTCGTGTAATCCAGTTTGTGCTGTTCATAGTGCGCCAGAAAAAATTTCAGCGCCCGTTGCAGTTCTTCCGGAGCCGGCGCTCCACCCAACGCTTTTGCGATTAAAACCGGCGCTCCCGATCCCACATAACTCGCCACCAATTCTTCCGGCAACTCCGCCCGCCGCATCTCTCGCAACGTAGCGTTCACCGAAATCACCAAGTCCTTTTTTGAATCAATCAGTGTCCCATCCAGATCGAATACCAGCGCCTTCAACCGGCCGCGAAATTTCTCAGTCATATGTTTTTATTTTAATACGCGCGTCGCATTCCTCGCGCCGCTTCGCGTAAACTAATAGATTCGATTCCCCTATTGGAGAGCACCGGAGACATCATGGCCCAGGTATTCCCGTTTCGCGCGTATCGCTTCAATCCGCAAGTCGCACCATTCGACAAAGTCCTCACGCAGCCGTACGACAAAATCTCTCCCGAGCGTCAGGCCGAATACTACGCAATGCACCCGCACAACCTGATCGCCGTCGAAAAGGGCCGCACTTCGCCGTCGGATTCGCCGCAAGACAATGTTTACACTCGCGCCGCCGCGAAAGTGGACGAATGGGTTCGCGATCACGTCTTGTTGCAGGATCCCGTCCCGGCCTTCTACGGCTATACGCAAGAATTTATCGTGCCCGGTACAAACGAAAAGCGTACTCGCCGCGGCTTTATTGGCGCCGGGCGCCTCGAAGAATATTCCGCGGGCGTAGTTTTCCGCCACGAGCACACACTCTCCGGCCCCAAAGCCGATCGCCTCGAACTCCTCCGCAACACGCGCACCCACACCGGTCAGCTCTTCATGATTTATTCCGATCCGCAAAAAAAAGTGGACGAGATTCTCACTCAGGTCGCGTCGTCCTCCGCGCCCGTCACCGAACTCGCCGACGAGTACGGAGTCATTCACCGCCTCTGGCTCATTTCCGAACCCAAACAGGTTCAAGCCATCCAGCAGGGAATGGCCGATCAAAAACTGGTCATCGCCGACGGCCATCACCGCTACGAAACCGCGCTCAACTATCGCAACGAACGCCGCACGAAAGCTGCTTCCTCCGAACTCAACGCTGACTATGAGCGCTCCATGATGACCTTCATCAACACCCGCAGCCAGGACCTCGTGATCCTCGCCGGTCATCGCGTTGTCGCCAACGTTCACGATTTTTCTTGGGCCGCCGTTCGCCGCTATCTCGAACCGTGGTTCTCCACCGAAGCTTTTCCGTTCGCAAACGATTCTGAAAAATCGCAAGCCGCTGCGAAATTTCTCGCGCGCCTCGCTGCCACCGCCAAGCAACGCTCTATCGGCGCTTATCCCGCTGCCCCGGCCGGCCAGCAATCTTTTTATCTCTTCACGCTTCGCCCAGGCGCAGATTTGAGCCAGCTTCTCCCGAACGTCGCCAAACTCCAACGTGAACTCGACGTCGTTCTTCTGCACGAAGGAATTCTCGAACCCGCTCTCGGCATCACGCTGCAAGCGGCCACCAAGGAAACCAACCTCACTTACGAGCGCGAAGCCTCGGCCGGAATCGCCGCTGTTGACGCGGGTCGCGCGCAAGTCACGTTCTTCCTGAATCCTGTGGACGTTGAAAAGGTGGTCGAAATCGCCACCGCCAACGAAGTCATGCCGCAAAAGTCCACCGACTTCTACCCGAAGCTGCTCAGCGGCATTACTCTCTATCGCATCGAGCCTTAAGTAGCAAAAAAACAAAAAGAGGCGTGCAATCGCACGCCTCTTTTTGTTTTCCCGTTTAAATCGCGGAACTACTTCGAAAAGCTGGAAACCGCCGCGGCTTCCGTGTCGTAAACTTCAAACACCGTCAGCAATTTCGTGATCTGCAGCACTTCCTGGAACTTGCTCCCCAAGTGGCACAGCCGCAACGATGCTCCATCCTTTTTCGCCGTGTGATGCGAGGCCACCAGCGTGCCCAGCCCCGCGCTGTCAATGAACGTGATGTTGTCCATGTTCAGCACAATCTTTTTCTTGCCTTCGGCCAGCAGGCTCTTCACTTTTTCGCGGAGCGCGTTGCTTTCATCGCCCAGCACGATGCGCCCGTCCAGTGCGACCACCGTCACGCCGTCCACTTCGCGTTGACTTAGTTTCAATGCCACGTTTGTTTCCTCCTCACGGGTTCAGGGTTGGTACTTACAAACCCTGACAACAATCTCAAAGCGGGTCCGGCGGCAAGCTGTTCCGGAGCCCAAAAGCATATCATTACTTAGTAGAAGTCCGCGCACGACATGTAATAACCGCAGACATCACAGACCAGCTTGCAGTGCCGCGATTCCAGCCGCTGCGAGCAGACCGGGCAGAACCGCGAAGCATCGTCGTGCGTTGTCTTCCCTGCGGGGACCAATCCAGGGTGCGAGGGAATGCTGCGGCTTTCCTCAACGTCCCTGTTCTCAACATCTGGTGCTGCACTGATTGGCTTCACGCCTTGTTTCACGGCGGCACCGTTATAGCACAACCGGCCAAAACCGGGTAGCCGGGCAATCCCCCCAAGTCTTAGTCGTGCCCGGATCTATCCCTCCGGCGTAAAGCGCTGCCAGCGAATGCGGTGGCCCTGATCTGGCCGCCCGGGCCTTGGGGGCTACTAGTCCTCCTTTTGGAATTACTATTTGACAATATCATCTGTATGTGATATAATTAAAGGTGAGGCCGCTACCAGCACTCCTCGTCGGGGCTGCTGTAGTGCCTCAATCTAGTCCATTCGTCGCGTCGGCTCGCCCCGCGCACAGGGAGAACAAATGCATCCATCGCAGCCAGAATCCAACCGCACCTACGTCCTCGGCTCCTCTCCGCACGAATTTGACCGTCTGATTCGGCAAGGCCAAGCCCTTGAGTCCATGACCCGCCGGCTATTTGAAGAAGCCGGCATCCGGCCGGGAACAAACGTCTTGGACCTCGGCTCCGGTTCCGGCGATGTTGCGCTTCTGCTCAGCCAACTCGTCGGCCCTTCCGGCAGCGTGACATCCATCGACGTCGATCCCGCCGCCATCGAATTTTCGCAAGCGCGAGCCGCTGCGGCCGGCGTTGCCAACATTTCTTTTGTGCAAGCCGACATTTCACAGCTCGCCTTGGACACCAGCTATGACGCCATCGTCGGCCGCTACATCCTTTTGTACTTAGCGGATCCGGGCTTGACACTGGCTCGCCTTGCCAAGCGTTTACGCCCCGGCGGTCCAGGCGGGTCCGGTGGCCCCGGTGGCATCGTCGCCTTTCTCGAACCCTGGCTCACGCTCCCTCAGGGCCCGCCCAATCCGCTACAGCAAGTTGCCGTGACGATCATGGAGACGATGAAATGTTCCGGAGCCCGCATCGACCAGGGTGCTCGACTGCACCACGTCTTCCGCGAGGCCGGCCTGCCGCAGCCGCAAATGCGCTACGAAGGCGTGTTGGACCCCAGCGAAGACTCACCGCTTCATCAGCTCTTCGCTGACTCCTATTTAAGCCTTCTACCTGCTGCCGAAAAATACGGCATGGTGTCTCCCGATGCGCTCGATCCCGCCGTCCTTCCTCAACTTCTGCGCATGGCCATGTCCGCCGCCGGTTACGCAACGATGATGTTCCCGACTGTTTGTGCGTGGAGCCGCAAATGAACTTTTCGCGCTGCACCCTGTTCAAACGGCTAGCCCATTTTTTGTTTAGGGATGCGATTTAGAGGGATAGAGACGTCGTTCGAGAATATGGATGTGAAAATCCTCGGAAATGACTAAGCAGCAAGCTTCTGAAGAATGCTATTCGGTTTTGGCTTGTTCAATCAGTTTGGCTACCTGCGACGAAGCGCCAACGGGTTCGATCAGCACGATATGCCGCGAATTAAGGTACATGCGGTCCGGGCTGTGCAGTTCTTTGCCACGTTTCACCAACACGCTTTTGGTCTCTTTGGATTGTGGATCCACACCCGTTTTGATGTAGAAGACTTCGTCCAGGATTGGATAGTTGCCGTCGAGCCCGGAAAGCTTCCCGTAAAAAACCTGATTGTCATCGAGAAGCACAGCCTGGAACGGTGTATTGAATGCCCGAGATGAATGGCGGCCATGAATCAGGTGCGTGATTCCCAAAGCGATCAATCCGCCGAGGACCAAACCCAGGGTGAAGTTTTTCAAGCAGTGCCTCCGGAAGCTTCAGGGTCTGCAGGCAAGCCGCCTGTAGTTGTTTTTGCAGAGAGCCGCGGCAAGCGCCAGCAATCCGGCAGTGAACAGAGCCAGTGCTCCCGGTTCCGGAACTTCTTTGGCGACCAGCTTCACGTCGTGCTGATCGTATTCCACTTCAAATCCAATGCCGCCACCGAAATCAAGACCTTCCAGATTTGAGAATTTCCCGGTGCTCGAATTGAACAGCATCAGGATAAAGGAATCACCGAGTTCGGGAAAATATCCCAACATCGACTGGATATCGAGCGTTCCGTCGAGTTTTGCATTGCCCACCACAAAAAGCGGGTTGTTCGAAAATCCACTGATCCATCCGACTTGCTCGACAAGCGTTCCGGTGGAAGTTTGCGTGTAGTTTCCGATGATGGTCATGGCGCCGGTTGGATCGCCGGGCGTCAGCGTGCCACCCATAATGACGTTTCCGTTGATGACTCCGGTCCCGGAAAGGCTGCCGCCATGAATCTGCATCCCGGTCGCACCGACGTTTGCCAAGCCGTCGACGAGCGTGCTGCCAGAACTCTGGGTGAGTCCGGATTTTGCTGTCAGTACAGAAGAGTTATCGATTTGGATGGAGCCGCCGTTGTTGAGAACTGAGCCGTTGACGGTCGCGGTGCTGCCGTTAGCGAGTGTAACGACGCCTCCGATACTGCCGCCGCTGCCATCTGGAACGGGGACGATCACAATGTTTTTTTGAACGGTCAGGACGCTGCCATCGGTAAGGTTTATCAGGCCAAAGCCACTCATATTCACGTCGCCCTTAATGGTCATGGCGCTTGCGTTAGACAAATGGATACGCGGGCACAAGTCGTGATTGCTAGTGTTAGCCATAATCAAATCGCCGTCGATCGTCGCGATGCTGGCGTCGGCGAAAATAGACATGTTCAACGCGGGCGAACCAGCGAAGCGATCTAAAATGAGATTTCCGGCAACATTGAGCACGCTCCCGTTGCTCAGCCCGATACCGGCGTTTTCTCCCCATTGACCGATCATCAAATCGCCATTGACATTCAGAGTGCTCGCGTGAACTCCCAAATCTTTCCCCATTAGCATGTTTGCCGTGGTCAGTGTGCTTCCGCCCCAAAGATCAGAACTCGGCTGCGCGCTGCGAAGCGAGAAGTCACCGGTTGTAAGTTTCGCGCCGTTAAACATGTCGAATACGCTCCCTGGCTGAATTGCCAGTCCCGAAGCGAAAGGATTCGTGCCTGACTTGTTGATGATTTGGGCGTTCAGTCCGTCCAGCACCAGGGAGCCTCCACTGGTGATACTTGTTATCGTTGCGTCGTCGAATTTTAGAGAGCCTTCCACGTCTCCGCCCCGAATGGAATTTCCTATCTGCCCGCTAAAGTTAAGCGTGCTCCCGGCATCCACAAAAAAGCTGAAGTTTGCAGAATTTGACGGATTGTTAACGGAGACGTTGAGCGTCCCTCCTGTCGCGCTTAGATTACTCGAGCCCAAATTCACGTTGTGGATGTCGCCGTTGCCAGAAATGTTAAATGCGGTCAGAGTCTCCGCGCCTGTAGCACCGGTGACAAAACTGTTCGTGCCGGACAGAACGAGATTATCGGTTGTCAGAGAATTGCCCGAGGCGATGAGGACACCAGCGGAATTGAGACTAACTCCGCTGGTCGTCGCATTGATGTCGAGAACGGCGACCGGGTTCGGAGAGTTCCCGTTTCCGATGGCGGCGCTGGAATTTCCGCTTGGGAGCCCGTTGCTCCAGTTGAGCGGATTGCTCCAGTTGCCCGTTCCCCCGTTCCAGGTCGTCTGGGAACGGGCTGGTTCCGCTCCCAGCGATAGGAAAACCGCGGAACAACCCGCAACAATGCAAAGCGAACGAACCAGTACCTGGAGCCTGATCATTTCAGCCTCTACAGAATCTTGAGAAGTGAACGGGATGCCCCACCATTTGCATGCAATTGGGATTCCAATGAAATGTGGGTCCAGGTTAACGCAGAAACACGTGATAATTCGATAGTTATTGAAAATAAACTACTGCCGCTGGACTAATTTATCTTGCCCGTTTGCGAACTTACGGAAAAGCGTTTCCCGCTCGTGATGTATTTTCGATGTTTTTGGAGCCCGCGCCTTCACGCCAAAGAGCGGAGTGCGAACCTAGCTGGTTGGTGAGGCGGAACTACCGATTGTCCGGGGCTTTATTGCTTTGCCGGTTCTGGCATCACGTAACCTGACTTCGCCGGCAGACCAGCACGCTCGAGTTGCACCGTCACATGGCCAATGGAAAAGTCCTTGGCCAGAGTCTGCTTGATCGCAGTCAACAGACTTTCGCATTTATCCAGATGCATGTCCGGAACCCGCGCGTGGCAGGACATCGCAATCTCATCGCCGCCCAACGACCAGATATGCACGTCGTGTACTTCCATCACGCCTTCCACTTTCAACATCGCGCGCGCCACATCTTCCACTGCCACCGCTTTCGGACGGCCTTCCAGTAGAATGTGCGCAGACTCGCGCAAAATCCCAATGCTCGACCACAGCACCAGCAGACCGATCGCCAAGCCCAGCACCGGATCGATCCAGCGCCAGCCGGTGTAGCCAATGGCAATCGCGCCGACGATGATCGCAATGTTTGAAAGTGCGTCGCCGAAGTTGTGAACCAGGACGCTCCGCAGATTCAGATCGTTCTTGCCGCGCACCAGCGCCAGTGTAATTCCGCCGTTCACCGCCAGCGCTGCAATCGACGTCCAGATCATCCAGGACTCGATTACATTCACCGGAGAGCGCAGCCGTTCAATCGCTTCCCACCCTAGCCATAACGAGAGCAGCACCAGGCAAACCGCATTCGTAAACGCCGCCAAAACTCCGGCGCGCCGATACCCGTAGGTTTTCTCGCTGTCAGCCGGCTTTTGCGCCCAGCGCATCGCCAGCCAGGATATTCCGAGCGCAGGAACATCCGACAAATTGTGTACCGCGTCGTTCAGCAAAGCGACGGAGTGACCGAGCAAACCGCCAAAAATTTCTGCAACGACCAATCCCAATGTTGCTGCCATTGCCCAGGCCAGCACCGAAGGCGCCATCGGCGGATGCACATGACCGGCATGACCGCCGTGATCGTGGCCATGGCTATGAAAAAATCCGCCATGCTCATGCGAATGTTCCTGCGAGTGACTTTGCGCTGCTGGATCAGCGTGAATCATATCGGACCGAGCAGGCCGGCAGTTCACCGCGTCGCCGTGCTCGCGCGCTTGTCCGTTCGTAAATTTCTCTTTGTCAGAGGGTTGCGTCACTTTTCCACTATACCCCTGCTGTGGTGTCCGTGCTTGCAACTCGGCAGGTGCCTTTATGTTTTCAGTAATCCTTATTACGCACTTTGACACCTCGACTTCCCGAATCAATTGACGCTCCCCCCAGCCACTGCGAGTATCAATGAAGAGCGTAACGACCTGGGAATTCGGTAGAGGGGCCTTTCTGCCTTTGAGGATACGCGCGACCGAAAAATGAGCGGGCCCGTCACAAAACTCAGTTTCTGGGGCGTTCGCGGTTCCACGCCCACCGTTGACCCTGCCACCTGGCGGTACGGCGGAAATACGCCTTGCCTTGAGCTTACTGCTCCCGACGGAACACAATTTATTTTGGATTGCGGAACCGGTCTGCGCGTTCTCGGCAGTCGCTGGACTGCGCCAGCATCGCCCGAACGCAATTCAGAAACGCACATTCTCGTCACGCATTATCACTGGGACCACATTCAGGGCATTCCATTTTTCGCGCCGCTCTACGCTGAAAATAACGCTTTTCACTTTTATAGTTTCCGCTCCAAGCATTTGGGTCGCGACAGCCTGAAGCAGGTGTTCGAAACCCAGATGGCCATGCCGTATTTTCCCGTCAACATGTCCGCCATGACCGCAAAGAAGAAATTCATGGAAGTGAGCGGCGCCGACACGTTCTTGGTCGGGGAAAATAAAATTACCGCCCGCCATCTGAATCACCCTCAGGGCTGTCTTGGATTCCGTATCGAAACTCCCGCCGGCATCGTTGTTTACGCAACCGACAACGAACCTGGCGATACTCAATTGGACCAGGAAATTCGCGAACTGGCCGCCGGCGCCGACATTTTTATCAATGACGCGCAGTACACCCCGGAGCAGCTTGCCAGCACTCGCAAAGGCTGGGGCCACTCCTCCTGGCGCGAAGGTGTAAAAATCGCACGGGAAGTCGGCGCAAAAACCTTGGTTTTGTTTCACCACGACCCCGATTCCACCGACCGGATTGTGGATGGATTGCTGCGCGAGGCCCGCGAGGAGTTCGATTCGGTTTTTGCCGCGAGTGAAGGCATGGTGATCGCGCTCGGCTCTACCGACGGCAGGCTGGACGCGCACATGCCATCGACCCGTTCGACGATGCGCCGCGAAGCGCAGTTCCGCGCGCGGGTCAGCGGAATCACCAATGCCGGCCAGCCGTTTGAAGAAGAAACCATGGTGCGGGACCTGGCGTTGCAGGGCGCGCTGATTTCTCTGGCGCACTGTCCGGAACTGCAATCGGAACTGCAGGTAACGATGGAAACTCCCGGGCCGGAAGGCAATCAGACCATGAAGTTGCGCGGCTACGTGGTGCGCATCGATGCCAGCGAAGAAAAAGGGCACAGCTCGGTCGGTGTGGTCTTCACAGAGTAGTTTTCAAAATCCATTTCAGAAAAATATTCTGAGAAATGTTTAGCGAGTATCGCTGCGGATGTTTTCGGAAAATATTGCGAGAGCGTTGATTTGAAAGTTTAGAAAAATAATCTGCAAAACGATTTCTGAAATCTTTGCGAACACAGTGGTGCGGAATTTGTGGCGGGAGATATTCTTGTTCGCGTCTGTCTAAATGAAATAAGTAGAAAAGCTACTTCATATCCTGCAATTTTTGATCGAGGTGAGCCAGCGCCGCTTCGAGTTGCTTTTTGTGATTTGGATTGGTGGCAGTTTCCAGATCGTTGACGATGTGCTTGCGAGAGAGTTCGATATTCGCGCGTTCGCGGTCTTTTTCCAATTGGTCCTTTGCTTTCTGTGCTTTGCCTGGTGCCGCCATGCTTTCCCTGTTCGCTACCTGAGACTCTACGTCTTTGCTCTCCCAGCCCCTTGCCATGCTTAAATTGTGCCACATTTTGCGGCAACGGCGGAAAATCAGAATCAATTGCCGTTGCGCATCTGAATATCGCTTAGTAACTGCGGGCGATATTCAGAATGCAGTAACCAAATCACGCAAACGCCGCAACAGGTAGACGAGTGTCAGGCGCCGGCGGCTTTAGAGCGAGTGCGCGGTTTTTCTCCCGCGACTTCCGCTTGCTGAACCAGATGGCGCAATCCGGCTTCGGCGATACGCGCGCGGCGTTCCGCGAAAAGGCCGTCAAAAATAAATTCGGCAGAATTATCTTTCCAGCGCACGCGGAGAATCCAATCGTTGTGCGAAGGGAAAGCGGTGGCCATGGTGATTTCTTTCGCGGGAATTACCGCCGCGGGACGAAGCTGACTGTCAAGAGCCCATACGCGCGTGGGAGTCAAATAGAAATTCACCGGAGCCAATTCCGGCTCAACGGAAATCTGCATAGGGGAATCTTGCGCGCTACCTTCGCTCGGGCGGTCTTGCGGGTTTGCAGAAAAGCGTCCGGCGTCGAGCACAAGGTACGCGCCCAGCTGTTCTACCGCCTGCGCGGTGCCGCGATCCTGTTGCAGAGGCGGGAGCAGCACGGCGAGCAGAAACAAAGCTAGACCGACGGGCGCAAAGGCCCAGGCGTTCCACAGGCTGAGCGGAAGGACCACCAGGGCGGCACCCGCGACTCCGAGCATGATGCGAAATCCGGTCCAGGCTTGCGGAGTGGAGCGAAACTTCAAGACTTTCGGAAAAGTTTTTGAGACGAAGAAGAGCGAATCGGCGACCGATTCACGAAACTTTGCGACAGAAGACAGAGCTTCGGCTGGCGGCATATCGCCGGGGAGAATAGGAGGTGTCGAATGCGTGCTCATACTTTAGTGGGAGAGAGATTTTTTGTGTTCAGGGTTTGCAAGTACGCCTTTTTCAACTCAGGTCTTGTAAGTACAAGCCCCGAACCCTGACACCCGGCTATACTATCAGGTCGCCCGAGAAAATTGGCATTGGAAAATTGAAATTAGATAGCTCCCTTATCCAAATGTCTAACGGTTCCTAACTCGTATTTCTTTTCAGCTTTGCTGTCCCGAAACCCCCTTGCTTGATCTCATCTCGTTGATTCTTCGGCTTTCCACGGCTGCAAAATGCTCAGCCCTTTGGCTTTAGACCCTCAATTTCTCGCATGCGGCCAAAAGCGCGGCGAACGTGAGGAATGGTGATGGAACCGCCGACGACCAGGGCAACGTTGAGCGCGTCAATCACTTCGTCGCGGTTCCAGCCTTCTTCCGCGGCTCGAACCAGATGATAGGTAATGCAATCGTCGCACCGAAGTACGGTGCTGGCGACGAGTCCGAGCAGTTCCTTGGTTTTAGTGCCGAGCGGGCCAGGCTCGTAAGCCTGATGATCGAGGGCGAAGAAGCGCTTCATGCCCAGATGGTCGCAGCCGAGGACCTCCTCGTTGAGGTCCGTGCGCGTTTTCTGAAAGTCTTCAAGACTGTCCGACATGGCTGCTCCCGTATCCGTGGAATGAACGATCGAGCTTCGAGCGTAGCATTTTGATGATGGAAATGGAGAAGACGACGCAAGGAAGGAGGGACGGAGCGAAGTCAAGAAGTAATGAAACGTCGAAACAGGGAACTAGTGAGCGCGAACCTATTTCAGATCATCGCTTTTATAGAATCAGGCTCTTAAAGCGAGAGCCGCACGACGGAATCGGTGAGGTTGACGCCGCCGCTAAAAGCATCAATCACATTCCTCACAAAACGAGTCCCAGAGTTGATGCTCTAGCATCGACCCTAGGTGTGGAAAGGATTTATTGAGGCGCGCGGTTCCGCGGGCGTAGGAGCTTGCGTGAGGGTTCTTCCACGAAGAAATCTCAGCATCGGCTTGGCAATTTCGCCCGACGGCAAATGGCTGCTGTACACACAGACCGACGACGAACAGAGCGACATCCTGTTGGCTCAACCGGTGCGTTAAAAAAAAGCGCGCGTCGGCCCGGCGGGACGCTTTCGCAAGAAAAACTTCATTTCACCGGCAGGCGGTTGCTGATGAAATTGGAGACGCGACCGGCGGCGGGCGGGTCGATGTTGGCTAGGACGGCGATGACATAGCCGCTTAGCGGGAAAATCGTGAGATCTCCGTTCATGCCGGGAGCGCCGCCGCCGTGGCCGAAGCTGCGAATTCCGCCTTCTGTCTGCTCCATAAAGCCGTATGCGTATTTGTTGCCGCGGCCGGTGTCCTGTTTGCCGGTGGTGAGCAGGTCGGTGTATTCGGCGTTCAGCAATTTGTGATTCAGCAAGGCTTCTGCGAAGTGCTGCAAATCTTCGACTGTGGAATAACCGCCACCGGCGGAAGTGCCGCGATAGGGAAGCGTGGAGGCGTTTGGCTGCCAAGCTCCGCCATCCGATTTTGTGTAGCCGACGGAGCGTTGCGCGACGTTCTGGTCTTCCGGAAGAGAACCGGAGGAAGTCATTCCGGCGGGCGAGAAAACGTGCGTGCGAACGTAGTCGTAATAATCTTCGCCGCTGACTTTTTGCACGATTACGCCAAGAAGAAGAAATCCGTAATTGCTGTACTCCCACTTGGAGCCGGGCTCGAACGCCAGGCCGCGCTTGCCGTAGAGGTTGACGTAATCCTGCAGCGTGCGGAGTTCGAGGCGGTGCGCATCAAATTCGGGGCCGAAGAAATCGCCGGTTCCGCCGGTATGCGTGAGCAGATGGTGAATCGTTACTTTCGATGCGACGTCTTTGTTGGGGTAGTCGGGTAGAACTTCGCCGACGGTGGTGGTGAGTTTTAGTTTGCCGGCCTGAACCAACTGAAGAGTGGACACCGCGGTGAACATTTTGTTCATGGAGCCGATGCGGAAGCGGGTGTTCAATTCGTTTTTGATTTTTCTGTCGCGATCGGCGAGGCCGTAGGCACCGGAAAAAGCCGTTTTACCGTTTTTGGCGAGCATTACGGCACCTGCGAAATGGTCCGCGGCGACCTGCTTGTCGAGTTCGGCGCGAACCGCCGCGACGAGATCGGATTCCGATAGCCGAGCGAGAGCAAATTCAGCGGGAGTTGGAATGGCTTCGATACCGACCCCCTTGATTTTGTTGGATGTGGCGGATTCGAGTTCAATCTCGACCCGGGCAAACTGGTCGGAATTTTTTTCTTTGACGATTGCGGAATATTTTGTGGACTCGGACTTATCGGTTTTCTTGAACTCAAAGCCGCCGGTCATGGCGTGGAAGCGCAGCAGTCCGTCCACGTCTTTGGCTTCGGAGGGATCATTCTTTTCGAGAAAGGCGAGAAGTTTGGCGCGGTCGCCGGAGTCGAAAGCGTCGAGCCAAGCGCGAAATTGCAGTGCGGCTGGAGTATCCGCGGCTTCGGCCTGAGCGGGAAGTGCAGCGGCGCGAATCGGCGCCAAGAAAATTGCCGTCAAAAAAAACGCCAAGAGCGGGAGGCGGGAACGGAAGCCGGTTGAGCGCATGAAAGGCAGTTTCCTCCGGAGAAGCGCGAGCGGCAAGCGCATTTCAATATGAGCTGAAGATGTGGAACTGAGGGTTTGGACGAAGGCAGTGGGAAAAGGATAGAAACGTTGCGTGACTTTATATTATAAAGTACTTGACGTAAGGAATTACTTTGTTATAGTTAAAAGCAGCGGCGGAGAAGGCCCAGAGGAACGAACTGACATGGTGAAACGAATTCTGGCGATCATCGCCATTTTCATGTGCGCGAGCGCGGCGTGGATGGTTCTAGGAACTTCGATTTTTTTGCGGACGGAAAGCGCGGGATCGCAGCTTTCCGGTCGAGTAGCTTCTACCTGGGGCGCGGCGCAGGAACAGCATCCGCCATCGGTGGGTTACTACACCATGGAGACGAAAGTGGTTGAGGTAGAAGAGAACGGAAAGAAGGTCCAAAAATCGGTGACGCGAGATGTGTTCAACCCAGTGCCACTCGATTCCAGCAGGGTTGCGGCGGACTTCCACATCGACTACCGGCAAAAAGGATTGCTGTGGTTCAGCACGTACACTGTGGGCTTTGCGGGAAATTACGCGATCGAGAATCCAACGGCGCAAGAGAAAATGTTCACGATCAAGTTGCCGTTGCCGGCCAAGCAAGCGGTGTATGACGGAGTGGAGATATCACTGGATGGTGTGCCCCTGCCACTCGACTTTGCCGGGAGCGACGTGACGGCTCGCGGGAAACTGGCGGCAAATGCGAAGGGCGTGGTGCGGGCGGTCTACCGTTCGCAGGGGCAAGACAACTGGAGCTACAAATTCGCGGCGGGTGAGGAAGTAGCGCGCGCGAAGGATGTACACGTAGCGATGAAGACGGATTTCGGCGGATTCGACTTTCCAGAAAACACGCTGTCGCCTACGGAGAAAAATGAAACCGCACGGGGCTGGGAAATGAAGTGGGATTACCAGAACCTGGTTTCCGGCTTCAATATTGCGCTGCGGATGCCGCAAAGGTTGCAGCCTGGGCCACTGGCGGCGCGGATTTCGTACTTTGCGCCGGTGTCACTTTTTTTCTTTTTCTTTCTGGTATTCATTCTGTCCACGCTGCGCGGGATCGATATGCATCCGATGAACTATTTTTTCCTGGCTGCGGCGTTCTTCGCCTTCCATCTGCTGCTGGCATATCTATGCGATCACATTTCGATTCACGCGGCGTTTGCGATTGCTTCGGCGGTATCAATTTTGTTGGTGGTGACGTACCTACGACTGGTAGTGAATGTGCGGTTCGCTGTGGTGGATGCGGGGTTGGCGCAGCTGATTTATTTGGTGCTGTTCTCGTATGCATTTTTCTTCGAAGGGTTCACGGGACTGGCGGTGACGATTGGAGCGATCCTGACGTTGTTTGTGGTGATGCAGATGACGGGCCGGATCCGGTGGACGGAGAAGTTTGTGCGGCAGCCGGCCTAGAGAAAGGAGAAAAGCGTACGGAGTTGGGAAAGTTGAAAGTACAAGCGCCCGGCGGAGCCATCGCGCTACCGGGCGCTTTGTTTCAAAGCCGAGATGCAGAATTTCGAAAAGAGAACAAATCAGGGTTTCGGTGGTTGAGCCGACGGCGGCAAGATACCGTTCATGCGGAGATAAAAAGCTTGCGCGGCGTAGTGGTCGGCCAGGGAACTGGCGAGGAAAAAGTTAACCGCGGCACGGGTGACCGCCGGACCGTTACCAAGTGTGACGGAATCGCCCAGATGCGAGTCGTCCACTTTGGCGAGGACGGTGGTGCAGTATTCGAAGGAAGCTTTGAGGTTGGCGACGAGCTTGTCTTTGGAATCCGTGTCGGTGAGTTTCGGATCGGCGGGCGGCTCCGCGCCGGAAATCTTTGAGCAAAACAGCGTGTTGGACTCGGCGATGTGAAGCGTGAGATGAGCGAAGGTGATCTGGTCGGCGGTGGGCTTGAATGAAAATTTGTCGGCAGGCATGGCGTCGGCCGCGGCGGAGACGGCTTTCATGCGGCGGCCGAGAATGGCCCGGATTGCGTCGCTGACCGGAGAAGCCGATGCGGGCGGAGCCGCAGCGGTCTGCGCGACGCTGAGAGTAGGCGCGGCAACGAGCGCCACGAGAGCGATGAACTTGCGGATCATGTGAGTCTCCTTGAAGTGCAGCCCGATGGTACGACGGGAATATTGTACAGACAACTTTGAACGGGCGGGGGTAGCAAAGGTTGGCAGGAGCAGGCCGGATTGTGTTGGGTCGAGTGTCGAGGTTTTCGGCGTGGGCTGCACCGGGCACAGACTGAAGTTTGTGCTAGGAAAACCAGAATTTACTTTGGGGCAGCAGAAAGCGCAGCTACGGCTAGCGGGTGATGACTACGCCGGGAGTTGCACCGGTGGATTTGGCATCGGACCAGACCAGCGTTCCGTTGACGAAAACCTTTTCGATGCCGACGGGAAGTTCCTGCGGCTTGGCGAAAGTGGAGCGGTCGATCACGGTGGCAGGATCGAAGAGAACCAGGTCGGCGAATGCGCCTTCCCGGAGGACACCGCGATCTTTCCAGTTGAGCCGGTGAGCGGGCAACGAAGTCATTTTGCGGATGGCTTCCGGCAATGGGAACCAGTGATTTTCGCGGACGAAGCGGCCGAGCACGCGTGGGAAAGTCCCAGCGCCGCGCGGATGTTCCGATCCAATCCCGCCGTCGCTGGCCACCATGACCCACGGCTGCTGGTAAAACATTTTTACGTCCTTTTCGATCATGGTGTGGCCGATAACTTCGGCTTCGGTCTTGGCGGCGTCGCCTTCGCGAATGATGCGGATGTACATTTGAACAGGGGTGACCTTATTTGTTTTCGCTATTTCGGCGAGCGAATGTCCTTCGTAAGAATGGTTCGGTTCGAATGCGGTGATGGCGAGATGCTCGGGGCCACCGAGATCGGCGATGGCTTTCTGCACGCTCGCGGGATTTTCGTACTGCTTATCCGGCATGATGACTTTGATATTTGAATGCCACGCTTCGTAGGGATAGCAGTCCGCGAGAAAATCGACGCCGCGGCTGCGCGCTTCTTCAATGACGTGAATATATTCCGCAGCCTGGCCCTGAACGCCGACAGTCCCTAGCTTGATATGCGAGTGATCGACCGGAATGTGGGATTGTTCGGCGATTTCGATTTCTTCGAGCAACGCGGTAAAGGCTTTGTCGGCTTCATCGCGAATGTGGGTGCTGTAGATGCCGCCGTGCTCCGCGGCGCTGCGAGCCATGGCAATGAGTTCGGCGGTGTTGCTGTAGCTGCCGACTTCGTACTCGAGTCCGCTGGAAAGGCCCACGGCGCCTTCGTTCATGGCTTGCCAGGTGAGCTGCGCCATCTTGTCAATTTCCTGCGGCGTGGCGACGCGCTTGAAATCTTTTCCCATTACTTGTTCGCGAATGGTGGCGTGGCCGGCGAAGACCGCGACGTTCATCGCGGCCGGTTTCTTGCGGCGCGCTTCAATCCAATAGTTGATCGGCCATGGTGATCCGCCGTCCGGTCCTTGCACGGCGGTGGTGATGCCCTGCGCGATTTGGGTTTCGGCGAGAGGGTCGGTGTCGAGCCCTTCGAGAGAGTGGTTGTGAATGTCGATGAAGCCGGGAGCGAGAACGAGGCCGTGAGCATCAATGACGGTTTCGCCGGGCATGGGCGAGAGTTTGCCAACGGAAGCGATGCGATTGCCGCGAATGCGCAGAGCACCGGAGACGAGCGGAGTGCCGGAGCCGTCGGCGAGTTGCGCGTTGACGATGAGGATAGACGTAGGCGAGGTTTGCGGCGAGGCGTGGAAGGCGAGTGGGGCGGCGATTGCGATGACGAACAGGAAGAAACAGATTGCGGCTATGCGGCGAGAGAAGTTCATTCATTCATCCTTGGTAAAAAATATTTTCGACGCTGCGAGCTGCGATCGGCCGACACGATTGTAACGCGGGAGGCACCGCGCACAGACCCGCCTGCGCAGGTCGGCTGAGGCCTGTGCTATCAAAACCGAAAAGCTGCGCAACTTGATCCGAACGCGGTGCCAGAAAGAGCAAAGGCATTGTTTCAAGAGCGCTCGGTACGGGTGCGGAGATGGTAGGAGACGGTGATGAGAACGATGGAGACCACGAGAATCAAAGTGGAAATCGCGTTGATCTCGGGAGTGATGCCGCGGCGCAGACGGCCCCAGATTTCGAGCGGCAGAGTGTAGTCGCGACCGTAGAGAAAAAAGGTGACGGCAATTTCGTCCATGGAAAGCGTGAAGATTAGAAGGCCCGCGGCGATGAGCGAGAGCCTAAGGTTCGGTAAAGTGACGCGCCAGAAAGTGCGCCAGGGAGTTGCTCCAAGATCGAGAGATGCTTCCTCCTGGCGACGGTCCATTTTCTGGAGGCCGGCGAAAATTTCCGTGGTGGCGACAGAGATAAGCGCAGTGCCGTGACCGAGAAAAATCGTGACCAGGCTGAGTTCGCTGCCAACGCGATTGACGAATAGCAAGAGAGAAAGGCCCGTGATGATGCCGGGAAGAATCAGCGGAAGAAGAACCAGACGGCGAAAAAAAGATTTACCGGGGAAATCGGCACGATCGAGAGCTAGGGCCGCGAGCAGGCCGAACGCGAGAGAAAGTGCGACGGCTCCGGCGGCGACAATGAGGCTGTTCAACACAGAATCCCAAATCGCGGAATCGGCCAAGAGCTGGCGATACCAATCAATCGTGAAATGGCGGGGAGGAAATCCTCCGACGCCGTCGCGGTTAAAGGAGTAAACGACGAGTACGACGATCGGAAGATAGATGAACGCGAAGACCAGCGCGGCGTACAGCGTCAACAGGAAAGGG
Source organism: uncultured Acidobacteriota bacterium (assembly GCA_963781385.1). GTDB lineage: Bacteria > Acidobacteriota > Terriglobia > Acidiferrales > UBA7541 > Acidiferrum. The sequence continues at coordinate 581,150 of CAWAFN010000004.1, forward strand.
CGCCGAGCTTGCGAGACGGAGTTCATTCGAACGACCAACGCTTTTCAACGCGCTGCGTTAGGGCGAGCAACCGCGAGCGTAAGAATCAGGATGAAGACGGAGATCGCTGCGCCGAGCGGCCAGTCATACGCGGCACCGAAGAGCGATTGAACAAGATTGGCGATCATGGTTCCGGAAGGGCCGCCGACGAGCAGCGGAGCGAGAAAATCTCCGAGCGCCAGAACGAAAGCGAAGGTGGCGCCGGCCAGCAGCCCGGGAACGGAGAGCGGGAAGATCACACGGAAAAAAGTTCTCTCTGAAGATGCGCCGAGATCCTGCGAGGCTTCGATGAGCGGTCGGGGGATGTGCTCAAGCGAGGCGTAAACAGGAAGAAAAACGAAGGGCGTGTAAATGTGCGTCAGCATGAGCACCACGGCGAATGGGCTGTAGAGCAAAGCGGAAACCGGTTCGTGCGTCACGTGAAGGAATTGCAGAAAGCCGTTGAGCACGCCGTCGCTGCCGAGGATTGTTTTCCAAGCGTAACCACGAACCAGATAGCTGACCCAGAGAGGAACGATTACAAGTTGATAGAGGAGTTCTTTGCGCGGCCCGGCGTGGAACGACAAAAAATATGCCAGCGGATAGCCGAGTAAGAGAGACGCCATCGTAACGCCGGCGGCGATGCGTACCGTGCGAAAAAGTACTTGCACGTAAAGCGGGTTTTTGAAGAGCGTGGCGTAGTTGCTCAGGTTCCAGTGATGAAGAATCGTGCCGTCGCGAACGGTCCAGAAGCTGTTCAGAAACATCAATAGGTATGGGAGTAGAAGGAACGTTGCAACCCAAAGGATCGGTGGTAGCGAGATTAGGAATTTGTAGGTGCGGGAGTACATGATCAGCGATTTCCAACCGGTGGCTGCTCGCGAGCTAGTGTCATCTTGCGGCGAACAGGGACGGTCTGGAAAAGTTTGCTCATTCGTGGACCGCCACGGCGTCGGCAGAATCAAAAACAAATTCGTGCGAGCCGGAAAGTGGAGAGCGAGACGCGATGCGCGCGCGTAGGATTGCCCCGCCGGGTGTCTGTAACTCCAGAAGTTCCGTTGCGCCGGAATAGATTTGCTGGCGGATCGTAGCGGTGAAGCGAACAATGTTGCCGAAGTGTGCGGAGTCCGCAGCGAATCCGATGGCTTCCGGCCGCAAAGAAAAAAGGGCGGGGCCGTCGGCGCAAGAGTAAGCAAACTGAAACGCGCCACAATCGGCGATTTCGTTTCTGATGGTGGCGCGAAGTAAATTCGTCTGGCCGATGAATTGCGCGGTATAGGAGGTGGCAGGATTCGCGTAAATTTCGCGCGGTGACGCTACTTGTTCAAGCGTGCCGTTGCGCAACAAGGCAATGCGATCGGAAAGGGCCATCGCTTCATCCTGGTCGTGGGTTACGAACAGAAAAGTGATGCCGACTTCGCGCTGCAGGGATTTCAATTCCGACTGCATATCTTTGCGGAGGTTGGCATCAAGCGCGGAAAGCGGTTCGTCAAGGAGCAGAAGTTGCGGTCGATTGACGAGCGCGCGAGCCAGTGCGACGCGTTGCTGCTGGCCGCCAGAAAGCTTGTTGGGCTTGGACTGAGTGAATTCCTCCATGCGAACCATGGCCAGAGCTCCCTTCACACGGGCGGCGATTTCAGCTTTCGGCGTTTTCGCGGCATGAAGTCCGTAAGCCACGTTTTCGCTCACGTTGAGGTGGGGGAAGAGCGCGTACTGCTGAAACACCGTATTGACGCGACGTTTGTAAGGGGGCAGGGTATCGAGCCGAGTTCCCTGCATCCAGATTTCGCCGGCCGTGGGCAGTTCGAACCCGGCGATCAGGCGAAGCAGAGTGGTTTTGCCTGAACCACTTTCTCCGAGCAAAGTTAAGAAATTCTCCGGTGGCAACCTTGAGCGAAAGTGTTTTGAGGACTTCCCGCGCGCCGAATTTCTTGCTGACGGCGCGCACTTCGAGCAACGTCGCACCGGCGGCAGGGGCGACGGCCACGGTCGGTGCGACGGATGGCAAACTTCCGGTCATTGCGCCGCTTTCACTTCATTCCAGATCTCGTTGTATTTGGCGCGGCGCGGAACGTCCTGCCAGAAATAGATGCTCTGCATGTAAGCATCGGGATCGTCGAGATGGAGCGAATTGCGTTCGGCATCGGAGAGATAGCCGGCCGCGCCGGGATTGGCGGGAGTGTAGTGGGTGACGTCGCTGACGAGTTTTTGAGTCTTGGCGTCGATCATGTAGGCGAGAAATTCAGCGGCGAGATCTTTTTGTTTGCTGGCGGAAGTAATCATCATGTGGTCTATCCATCCAGTAGTGTTTTCTTTCGGGATAGTTTCGCCGATGGGAAAATTGACCTTGCGAAGTTGTGCGGTATTCAAAGGCCAGCCCATGGCCAGCACAATTTCGTGATTCTGGAAAAGATTGGTAAGTTCGCCCCCTGTCGACCAGAATTTGCGGACGTTGGGCTTCAGTTCGAGAAGCTTTTTCTTTACTGCTTCGAGCTGATCGTCGGAAAGATTGTAAAGCTGGCTGGGATCCGGTTTGTCGTAGCCGAGAATCTGCGCGGCCAGGTAGATGCTCGAAAGTTCATCCCAAAGAGCAACCTTGCCGCGATATTTCGGATCCCACAAAATCGTCCATGAATCGGGAGGTTTTGAAAACGCAGTGGTGTCATAAAGAAGCGGATTCGGTCCCCACATGAAGGGAACGCCGAAAACCTGGCCGTTTGAGCGAACCAGAGACGAATCGCGAAGTTTTGCGGAAAGCTGCATGTAGGACGGCATTCTGGAAAGATCCAGCGGAGCGGCGAGGTTTGCTTTGACGATGGAAGCCGCGACGTCACTGGAAGGCGATATGACGTCGTAGTTGGAAGCGCTGCCGCCCCGGAGCTTGGCTACGAGCTCATCGCTCGAGCCCATGTAGGAAGCCGTAATCCTGCAGTTGTGCGCAAGCTCGAATTCGTGGATGAAGGATGGATCGGCATAACCTTCCCACACCAGCAGGCTCAGCGTGGGTAAAGGTGCTTTGCAAGCCGGCAACGAGAGCAGACACAGAAAAAAACGAAATGATGAAAGTCGTACGTTTCATCGAACCTCCGGTGAATCGGGAACGACGCCAGGAATTAGCTTGCGACACGGAAACCGCGCCGCCCCTGTACCGAGACTATGGTGCCTGAAATACTACGCGACCGCCTGCAATGGTAGTCAAAACTTTTGTTTCGTCAATTTTGTGCGGGTCAATCTCAAAGAGATTCTGGGAAAGAATGATGATGTCGGCGAGCTTGCCGGGTTCGAGCGAACCTTCGGTTTTTTCGCGGAACCCCGCGAATGCGGCGCCGAGCGTGTAGCCGCGAATGGCTTCGGCGACGGTAAGACGCTGCGAGGGAACGAAGCCCGCCTCCGGCGTGCCCTCGTGGGTCTGTCGAGTGACCGCTGTTTGAATTCCTTTAAAGGGATTGAGCGTGACCACGGGCCAATCGCTGCCGAAGGCAAGCTGGCCGCCATCATTTGAAATACTTTTCCAGACCCAGGCGCGGCCGGCGCGATCCGGACCGATATTGCGGGCCCAAACCGTGAGCGTGTCCTCGTTGGGATAGGAGTGAAGCGGTTGCATGCTGGCGATGACGCCGAGTTTTCCAAAGCGCGAAACGTCCGCGGATGAAGCGGATTCGATGTGTTCGATGCGCGGACGTTTTCCCGAAGTGTGATTCAGCTTCGCGGCGTTCTCATAGCCGTCTAGAGCTGCGCGAATGCCGTAATCACCGATGGCGTGCGTGAAGAGCTGGAGGTTGCGCTTGTCGAGTTCGGCGACGGCAGCGTTGTATTTTTCGGGATCCCAGAAAAGCTTTCCCTTCAAAGAAGGATCATCGGTATAAGGCTCCAGCATTCCAGCGGTGTGCGATTCGATGACGCCGTCGATCATGAATTTCACGGCTCCGGCGGAGAGCCAGTCGCCGGTGTACTTTTTTCGCGCGTCTTCAATTGAGGAAATATCTTGAGGACGAAGTTCGGGCGGATTCTGGAAATAGGCAATGTAGAAGCGAAGCGTAAGCTCATCGTGGCGCAGGAGTTCGTCGTACAAATCGAATTCTTCAAAGTCACCGCCAGCGCTGTGAACGCGCGTAAGTCCATTCTCGTTGGCCCACTTGATGCCGGCGCGGAGCGCGGCAAGTTTTTCGGCGCGATTCGGAACGGGGATGACATTGCCGACCAAGCGATGAGCGGATTCTTTCAACGCGCCTGTCGCTTCGCCGGTTTTTGGATCGCGAACGATAATTCCGTTATGTGGATTCGGGGTGTCTTTTGTGATATGCGCCAGCTCTAGCGCTTTTGAGTTCGCCCAGTAAGTGTGGCCGTCGTAGCCCTCGAGGTAGGCGGGACGGTTCGGGAAAACCTCGTCGAGTAGTTTCTTGTCGGGCAGGGCACTTGGAAACATGGCGTAGTCCCATCCGCGTCCGAGAATCCAGTCGCTACCCGGATGCTTTGCTCCGTACTCGGTCAGGCGCTGCTTGATGTCTGCCTCGCCAGCGGCGCCGGCAAGGTCGACGCGGCTGAGGCTGAACGATCCGTCAAGAAAATGTATGTGGCAATCGACGAAGCCGGGAAGAACCAGCCGCCCCTTGGCGTCGATGACTTTGCTGTCCTTGGATTGCAGCTTGATGATGTCCACGTCGGAACCGACGGCGACGATACGATCTCCGCGAATGGCGATGGCCTCGGCCCAAGGCTGCTTCGGATTGAGCGTATAAACTTTGCCGTGCAGAACGACAGTGTCGGCGTACGAATTCTTTTTCTGCGCGACCAACGGACATGTGTGCAGAAAATTCGCAAGTAGCAGTGCAGATAGCGTGAACAGTAAGCGAAACTTCATCCGAAGCTCCTCCAAAGTTTAAGTCGCAAACAATCGTTAAGCTTGAGCGCTTTCAAAACAAAACGAACTTGCGGCACGTCTAAAATGTTGGCGGAGTATTGATCCAGAGCAGCCAAGACTCCGTTTTGCCGGGATTTTTCCAGCGATGGGGAGTGGAACTCTGGAAATAGAGGCTATCACCGGACTTCATGCGGTAGTGCTCGTCATTGCTGAGCCAGATTTCAAACTCGCCGCGCAGAATGTGCAGAAACTCTTCGCCTTCATGGGTGTAGGATTCGCCGCTACTGCCGCCGGGCTTGATGCGGAACAGGTGCGGCTCCATTGCAGTGTTGCCCCAAGCGAGAAGTTCCATGCGAACGCCTTTGGTGGTTTCAAGTACTTTGCGTTCCCGCGGACTGACCAGGCGTGAATTGTCTTTTGCGGGCTCGAAGAAGGAAAGAATGTTGGTGCCGTAGTAGCGGGCGATGCGGCGCAGCGTGGCGATGGATGCGCGCATCTGGCCGCGCTCGAGCGCGCTGAGGAATCCCACGGAAACTTCCGTGGCTTGTGCCACCTGCGCCAGGGACAGTCCGCGGCGCTGGCGCAGCCGCCGGAAGCGAACGCCGGGAGATATAGTGGACTCCGCGGGAATTGAGACCACGCCTTGGCGTTTGAGGATGTGAACGATGGCGGCGGGATTGAGTCCGCGCGCGCGACGCATAAAAATGGCGCGCTTTAGAAGTCTAACGTCTTCCTCTTTATATAAACGATAGCGGCTGCGGGTTCGCAGCGGAGCCACCAACCCCAACGCTTCCCAGGCGCGCAAAGCCGAGGAAGAAATACCGACGCGCTGTGCTACTTCGCTGATGCGCAGCGTTGCTGCATCTGTGCGGGAAATTGATTGCTTCGATGAATTCTTTCTTCTTGACATCACCGCGAGCATTCCATAAGTTTGCAGGATTATAGTAAGGTTTCCGGGGCACAGCAACCTCGAAAGCGCGTGCAATTCCAGAACTTTCGGGGCTCAGGGGTGAGTTCATGAATTCGAAGCAGTCATTCCGCGCAATCATGTGGAAGTATGTTTCGTTGATGTTTGTTGGGGCCCTGGCGATGGCGATGAACGCAAGTTTCAGTTCGGCGCAAAGCACGGGCGGACGAATTCGCGGCACGGTGACGGATTCAGAGCGGCGGCGCGGTGATCGGCGCCAAAGTGGTCATCGCCAACGAAGCGAACGGAACGCAGCGCGACACGGAAACGGGCTCCAACGGCGAGTACATTTTCCTGGAAGTACCCGTGGGAACGTACACCATCGAGGTAAATCAAACCGGCTTCAAGAAATACTTGCGCAAGAGTGTGATTGTCGACTTGAACCAGATAGTAGGAATTGACATATCGCTTCAAGTGGGCGGCTCGTCAGAGACGGTCGAAGTCACGGGGGCACCGCCTCTGGTCGACACGACTTCTACGCAACTGGGCGCGGTGGTGGGAGCGCGAGCCGTGAGCGAATTGCCGCTGGCGCAACGTGACACCTATCAGTTGCTACAGTTGCAGCCGGGCGTGCAATCGCAATTAGGCGTCGACAATCTGTATGGGAGCGATCGCGCTGGTGTTGTCAGTGTGAACGGCGGTCGCGGCCGCGACAACAACTTCACGGTGAACGGCGGCGACGGAAACGATCAGTTTGCAAACCTTCCGGCGATCCAGCCATCGCCGGACAGCATCGAGGAGTTTCGCGTACTGACGAATACTTTCGATGCCGAGTATGGGCGCAACTCCGGCGCGGTAATCAATGTGGTCACCAAATCTGGTTCGAACTCGCTGCATGGGAATCTCTACGAATTTTTCCGCAATCAGGATTTGAATGCCAAAGGCTTTTTCGATTCCTCCAAGCTGGACTATCTGCAAAATCAGTTTGGCGCGACGTTAGGCGGACCCATCCGCAAGGACAAGACCTTTTTCTTTGTGACCTATGAAGGCGACCGCTTGCGCAAGGGTACTTCGTCGGACACGGTTACGGTGCCGTCGGCTGATGAAAGACTGGGAGATTTTTCGGCGACTCCGTTTCAGGGAGGCGTCACTACCGATTTCTTCGCGCAAACCCTGAATAGCCGCTGCGGATTGAATATTCCAATGCCGTCCACGACGGCGGATGGAATGGTTCCCTACTCGGACATTTTTCCTGGAAGCGTGATACCGCAAAATTGCATGGACCAGACTGCGCTGGACCTGCTCAACAAGTACGTGCCGCAAGCCAATCGCGCGGACGGCACATTTCAAGGCGTTCCGCTGGGGCACGAACGGAGCAATCAATTCACGGTAAAAATAGATCATGAGCTGACCAAGAATCAGCATCTCACCGGCTATTACTATTTCGACCAGCACTATTTGGCTAAGCCCTTCGCGCGATTCCAGGCCGGCGGCGCGACCTTGCCGGATTTTGGCGATTTGACGGATGAACGGATCCAGCAAGTAAACATCGCTCATACGTGGACTCTGGGTTCGACGGCAGTCAATGAAATCCGGTTTACATATTTTCCGTGAAGGGCAAGGGACGTTCCTGCATCCGCAAAATACCGCACTGGTGCAGGATTCATGCTCGACTGTGCCGGCGAGCGATTGCTTTCGCGGATCCCAATAACCCGGACCTCGGCATACATCCCAATCTGGGAGCAAGCAGGGAGGGAGTTCCATACGTAAATATCTGCCGGCGGATTTTCGCTGGGGAACAACTTCGAGGGTGAGCTTCCACAAAAAGGCAATACCTACCAGATTTCAGAAAGCTATGGAAAAGTGATTGGCAACCACAGTTTGAAATTCGGCGCGGACTACCGCGACAACCAGTTTGATCAGCGTTTGTATTTCAATATCAACGGATCCTACTACCTCTACGGGGGCGGTCCGAACGATACAGTTTCCGACAATCTGTTCGGCGACTATCTATTGGGCTTGAACGACAACTACATTCAGGGTTCCGCACAGGATGAATTGATCCGCTCGAAGGCAGTATATCTATTCGCGCAGGACAGTTGGAAATTGCGGTCCAACCTGACTTTTAACTACGGGCTGCGCTGGGAATTAAACACACCGATGGCGGACATCGGAAAGAAGGTGCAGACCTACCGCCCCGGCCAGAACACCACCATTTATCCTTGCGAAATTGGGCCGAACAATCCATTGTTCGCCACATTTGGCAGCGATTGCGCGGCAGCGGGAATGGTTCCGACAGGTTTGGTCGTGGCTGGCGACAAAGGCGTGCCCGTCGGTCTGACATCCACTTACTATAAATCGTTCGCGCCGCGCATCGGCTTGGCGTGGAGTCCCAGCGCGACAGACGGAGTACTGGGCGCGTTGTTTGGCGGGCCGGGTAAGACCAGTATTCGAGCAGGTTTCGGCATCTTTTACAATCCCATCGAACAGCTGGTGATGGAACAGTTCAGCGCCGAGCCGCCTTTCGGCGGAAGTTCCAGCATCTACAACACGATGTTCAACCTGCCGTTCCAATATCAAGACGGTTCGACAGCGCCCAATCCGTTTAACGGGATTCTCAATCCTCCGAGGGGGCAACCCGTTGATTGGTCAATGTTTCGTCCGATTCTACTTTACGGGCAAGCGGCGCCCGACATTCGATCGCAATATGCCGAGCAGTATAATTTGACCATTCAGCGTGAAGTGGCCAAGGACTTGGTTCTCCAAATCGCGTATGTGGGACGTCAGGGCCATCGGCTCCTGGCGACACAGGAAATCAATCCTGGAAATCCGCAAACCTGTTTGGACTTGAACTCAATTCTTGGTGATGGCGTGACTTGCGGTCAGTTCGGCGCCGATAGTTCGTACTTTATTGATCGCAGGTACCGTTCTCAAAGTGGATTTGCATCTTCCCTATGGGCCGAACAAGGTCCTCCCGGCAGGGACCGTGATGGGCGCAAGCGGAATTACGTCTGGTTGGACTACGGCCGTTTTCCTCCCCCAATTGCGATCCCAGCACAGCCACGGGGTGCCCGTCGGACAGCCTCCCCATATTCTCCAGCATCTTTCAGCAGGGAACGATTTCCAGTTCTGCGTACAACGCGCTGCAAGCCAGCTTGGAAAAGCGTTTCTCGCACGGCTTGCAATTCACCGGCGCCTATACTTTCGGCAAATCGCTGGACTATGCCTCAACCTTCGAAAGCTTGGTAAATCCGTTTGATCCGCGGATCGGGCGGTCGCCGTCATTCTTTGATGCGCGGCACCGTTTTGTCTTCAGTTACTACTGGGAACTGCCGATCCCCAAGCACACGGATTCGCCGGCAAGATTCTCAACGGCTGGTCGCTCTCGGGTACGACCACCGTGCAGACCGGATTCCCGATCCGCATCACCGAGCAGGACGACAATGAACTCTATTCCAGCTTCGACTTCGAAACGTCCGGCCAGCCTAACCTGATTGCGCCGTTCAAAAAGCTCAATCCGCGCGGCGACGGGAATCTCGGTTTTGATCCAAGCTCTTTCAGCACCGGCTGTATCGATCCTGCGGACACCGCCAACGATCAAGCTCTGTGCTCCAACGAACCTGGCGGCGTAGTGCTCGGCACGATCGGCAACGCGCCGCGAACGATTTGCTGCGGTCCCGGCGAGTTCCAGACGGACATCGGGATCTTGAAGAACACGATGATCGGGGAACGCTTCCGGCTGCAGTTTCGCGGCGAAATTTACAACCTGTTCAACTATGCGCAATTCTTTCAGCCGGACGGCAATGTCACAGACGGCAGTGATTTCGGCCGAGTCAAGCGCGCGCGCGATCCGCGCTTAATGCAGTTCGCCTTGAAGCTTTACTTCTGACGCGATTTGGAAACCCGAGAAGACGGCGACGCGGCTCGAATGGGCCGCGCTTCAGCGCGTATGTGAAAATGATTCTTGCAGCACACTGACGGCAGGGAAGAGACCTGCGAAGGGCTCGCCGCAAGAACGGCAGGCCTGGTTCGGAGAAGCATCATGTCGTACGAAGCACTCAACAAGGAAATCGCGCTTATGAAAAGCGGACGCCGAAATCGGCGGTTGCGCACAAGAGGGCGGAACAGCGCATTCCACTGGGCGTCGCCAGCAATTACCGCCATTACGAGCCCTATCCGATTTTTGTAAAGGACGGCAAGGGCAGCAGGATTCACGATATCGACGGCAACGAATACATCGATCACAACCTTTGTTTTGGCGCGCTGATGGCGGGGCATTGCCATCCGGCAGTGGTGAAGGCCGTCACAGCGAAACTAAACGAGGGCACCACTTTCGGCATGCCGCATGAAGGCGAATGGGAGCTGGCCGAAGAAATTTGCGCGCGTTATCCGGTGGAGATGGTACGGTTTGGTTCGAGCGGCACCGAAGTGACCATGCACGCTTGCAGAATTGCGCGTGCCGCAACTGCTCGCGACAAGATCATTAAGTTCGAAGGCTCCTATCACGGGTTGCATGACACTGCACTGGTCAGCGTAAAGCCGAAAGAAACCGAATACGGCGATGAAGATGCGCCAAATTCCGTCGCGGGCGGCGGTGGAGTTCCGCAAAGCGGCCATCGACAATGTACTGATCGCTAGCTTCAATAACTTGAAGAGCGTGGAGAATCGCTTCAAGCAATATTCCGGCCAGATTGCCGCAATCATTCTCGAACCGATTCTGATGAACGTCGGTCTGTGCATTCCGGCCCCGGGCTTTCTCGAAGGCCTGCGCAAACTCTGCGACGCCAATGGCGCGCTGCTGATTTTCGACGAAGTGAAAACCGGCGCGAAACTGGCGTGGGGCGGCGCCAGCGACTATTTCGGCGTGAAGCCCGACATGATTTGCCTTGCGAAATCGATCGGCGGCGGATTGCCGCTCGGCGCGTTTGGCGCGAGCAAAAAAGTCATGGGCCTTGATCTCTGACCACAAAGTTTTTCACGGCGGAACTTACAACACCAATCGCGTCGCCATGGCGGCGGGTCTTGCGACGTTCCGCGAAGTGCTGACGCGCGAAAATTACGCTCACGTTGGCAAACTCAGCAAAAAATTGACTGAAGGTTACGGTACGATCGTCGAAAAAGTTGGCTTGAAAGCGTACGTCGCAAGCGCCGGAGTAAACGGTGCGCTGATGCTTTATCCGAAAGAGATCAAGAACTATCGCGACTGGACAAAAATCGATGTCGATTTGTGGCGGCACTACTGGTTCGCGATGGTGAATCGCGGTGTGCTCGCTCAGCCCTATTGGTGGGACGAGCAGTGGACCATTTCCGTGCAGCACACGGAGGCGGACATCGATAAGCACCTCGCAGTGTTTGAAGAAATTGCGCCGGGCTTGGCGAAAGCGCAGTCCGAGCGCGGCATGGTGACCGTGGCCGCAGGGCACTGACGATTCTGTGACGCAAGGCATTTCCCGGCTGGGGCGCAACAGCCGGGCCGTCGCCGCTAGCCGCCGGATTTAGCGAGACGTACGTTGAATTCTGATGTGAAGCGACGGCCTAAACACCGCGGAAAATCAGCCGGACCTAAGCGGGTTCTCGGCCAGCGAGACCTGGTTTTGCTCTTCGTCGTGGCGGTCTTCAATTTGAATGTGTGCCGTCAATCGCTGCAAACGGCGGAGTCACCATCTGGCTGTGGATCATTTCCTTGCTTTATTTTTCTGGCCGCAGGGAATTGCCGTGATCGAACTCGCACAACGTTATCCCGGTGAAGGCGGCGTTTATTTGTGGGCCAAGGAAGTTTTCGGCGACTTCCATGGTTTTCTGTCCGGCTGGTGCTATTGGACGAACAACATGATGTACGTGCCCACCGTGCTTTTGTATTTCGTCGGCGTTTCGGTTTTTGCGCTCGGCCCCGGGCACGAACATCTTGCGGACAACAAAGTGTTCGCGCTCAGTGCATGCATCGTGTTGCTGGCACTGCTGGTATCCTGAATATCGTCGGCCTCGGCGTCGGCAAATGGATCAACAACATCGGCGGAATCGGCACGTTTATCGCTGCCGCGACTTTTGATGGGGCTGGGATTGATCGTATGGACGCGTTTCGGAACATCGGTCACCTGGACCGACTTCAAGATTCCGGAAAATCCCGCGCTCCGTTCTGAATTCGTTCGGCGTAATTTGCTTCGGCCTGGTCGGGCTGGAACTTGCCTCCATCATGGGCGACGAAATCAAGGACTCCGAAGAAAACTTTGCCCGGCGCAGTGGCATGGGGCGGCGTGTTGTCTGGGCGCTGTATATTGGTGCGACGCTGACACTTCTCATCGCCGTCAGCAAAGACAGACATCAGCGTGTTGCAGGGAATCGTGCAGGCTGTGACGCATATGGCTTCCCGCGTCGGCGTTCCATGGATTGTCGCGCCGTTTGCGTTTCTGCTGAGCTTGTCCATTGCCGGCATCGGTTCGGCGTGGCTTGGCGGTTCGGCGCGCATTCCGTTTGTCGCCGGCCTGGATTCTTACATGCCCCGCTGGTTGGGCAGCATTCACTCGAAATATCGCACGCCGTATGCCGCGCTATCGGTCCATGCCGGCGTGTCGCTGATCGCTGGTGCTGATGAATTTCTGGCGCGCCGGAGTGCAGGAAGCTTTTCAGCGCTTGCTTTCGCTGGCGGTCGTATTGCAGTTGATTCCGTTTCTTTATATGTTTGCTGCGTTGCTGAAAATGGCGCTGGCGCCGGATTTTCAGCGGGTACGGTACAGCAAGGCGACGCTGATTTTTGCCGGGAGCGAGCGGGCTGGTGACCACCACTCTTGGAATTGGTCTGGCATTTTTTCCGGCGCAGCAGATTACCTCGCTCTTGTCTTATGAAATCTGGATGGTCGGTCCGGCACGCTCTTCTTTATGGGATCCGCGGCATTTTTCTTTTTTGTTTATGGCCGGCGGAAGGCCGCGCTCAAAGACGGCGGCTGTGGGAAATTTGTAGTAGTGCAGGCAGGAGGTTGAGATGTCCAGCGGAGCAACAACCGGAGTTCGTAGCTATCAGAATTTTGTAAACGGCAAATGGGAGAGTGCGTCGTCTGGAAAAACATTTCCGGTTTACGACCCTCCACCGAAGAAGTAATTGCGCAGGTCGCCGCCGCAGACGCCGCGGACGTTGACCGCGCGGTAAAATCTGCGAGTGCCGCATTCGATTCCGGGCCGTGGCCGCAAACCACCGCACAGGATCGCGGAAGAATTTTATTCAAGCTAGCGGAAAAGATTCGGCAGAACGCCGCTGCTCTTGCGGAACTTGAGTGCCGCAACACCGGCAAACCGATCGTCGAAGCTGAATACGACATCACAGACGTCGCCACCTGTTTTGAATATTATGGAGGCCTGGCCAACAAGGTCACCGGCCACGTCAATCCCGTTCCTGCTAACGCGCTGAGTTTCACCATGCGAGAAGCCGGTTGGTGTCGCCGGCCAAATCATTCCGTGGAACTACCCGTTGCTGATGGCCGCGTGGAAGCTGGCTCCCGCGATCGCCGCGGGTTGCTGCTGCGTGCTGAAGCCCGCGGAGCAGACTCCGCTCACCGCGCTGGAATTCGCCAATTATTTTGAGGAAGCAGGATTGCCTCCCGGTGTCGTGAACATCGTTAATGGATTCGGCGAAACAGCCGGCTCGGCTCTCGTTGCGCATCCCGGCGTGGATAAAATTGCGTTTACCGGCAGTGCCGCAGTGGGGAAAATCGTCGTCAAGTCTGCGGCCGACACGTTGAAACGCGTGACACTTGAACTGGGCGGCAAGTCGCCGAACATATTTTTCGCGGACGCCGACTGGGAAGCCGCGGTGGATGGCGCGCTATTCGGTGTGTTCATTAATCAAGGCGAAGTCTGCTCTGCGGGAAGCCGCATTCTGGTGGAAAAGAAAATTTATTCCAAGTTCGTGGAAGCCATGACGGAAAAAGCCAAGCGCATCAAGCTTGGTCCGCCGATGGAACGCGAAACGAAGATGGGGCCGTTGGTCAGCAAGGAGCAATATGACCGCGTCAGCTCATATCTCGAGCTCGGCAAGAAGGAAGCGAAGACCGCGATTGGTGGCGGCCGGCCGAAGCAGATCGGCAAAGGCTTCTACCTTGAGCCCACCATTTTCTTCGACGTCGATAACAATGCGCGCATTTCACGCGAAGAAATTTTCGGCCCGGTGGCCTCGGTGATTCCGTTTGAAGGCGAGCCGGACGCGATTCGCATCGCCAACGATACGCCTTACGGATTGGCCGGCGCTGTATGGACCCGCGATATTTATAAAGCGTTCCGCGTTGTGAAAGCTCTCCGCGCTGGGATCATTTGGGTCAACCATATGCAGCCGACGTACGTCGAAGCGCCCTGGGGTGGTTATAAACAATCCGGTTTCGGACGCGAACTTGGTCCCTGGGGCCTCGAAGAGTATCTCGAGACCAAGCAGGTGTTCGTGAATCTGGACGAAGCGCCGATCGGCTGGTATTAGAAAAGTTCTGAAACACCGCGCAGAGAAAGAACGACATGAAGAGCATTCAGCTAAGAACGGAAGTGCCCGGACCGAAGTCGAAAGCATTGATGAAGCGTCGCGAAGCCGCGGTGCCGCGCGGCCCTTATCACGCAACTCCGATCTTTGCTGCACGGTCAGAAGGAGCGATCATCGAGGATGTTGACGGCAACTCGTTCCTCGATTTCGCCGGTGGTATCGGTTGCCTCAACACCGGTCATCGGGCGGAACAAATTACGTCCGCTGTTCGCCAGCAACTCGAAAAATATCTTCACCTATGCTTCAGCGTTACGCCGTACGAGGGTTACGTCGCGGTTGCTGAAAAATTGAATGCGCTCGCGCCGGGCAAATTTGCCAAGAAGACGCTACTGGTGAATAGCGGAGCCGAAGCCGTCGAAAATGCCGTGAAGATTGCCAGAGTTTACACCAAACGGCCCGGGATTATTGCCTTCAACGATGCGTTTCACGGCCGCACCATGATGGCGCTGTCTTTGACCAGCAAGACGCATCCCTACAAGGCTGGTTTCGAGCCGTTTCCCGGCGATGTCTCTCGCTTGCCCTACGCGTATTGCTACCGTTGCTCGTATGGCCTGACCTATCCCAGCTGCAAAATGGCTTGCGCGCACGCGCTCGAAGACGCCTTCAAACGAATTGTTTCGCCGGAATCGGTGGCGGCCGTCATTGCCGAACCTGTGTTAGGGGAAGGCGGCTTCGTCGCGCCTCCGAATGAATTTTATTCGGTGCTGCAGGAAATTTGCCGCAAGCACGGAATTCTCTTGATCGCGGACGAAGTGCAGTCCGGAATTGGCCGGACAGGAAAGATGTTTGCCATCGAACACTACGGCGTCGAGCCCGATCTGATTACCTCGGCGAAGTCACTCGGTGGCGGATTGCCGCTCGCTGCCGTCACTGGCCGTGCGGAAATCATGGATGCGGCTGGAGTCGGCGGATTGGGCGGAACGTTTGGCGGAAACCCACTTTCCTGCGCCGCCGCGCTCGCGGCGCTCGACATTATCGAAAAAGATGGGCTGCTGGCGCGCTCCACTCATCTGGGAAAGAAATTCGCAGAGCGCGGCAAAGAGTGGAAGCAGAAATTTGTGCTGGTCGGCGAAGTCCGCGGTATGGGTGGCATGTGCGCCATTGAGTTGGTGAAAGACGCCGCAACGCGTCAACCGGCGGCCGACGAAACGAAAAAACTCGCACAATATTGTTACGAACACGGATTGATCACCATCACCGCTGGCACCTACGGCAACGTGATGCGAATTCTCGTGCCTCTCGTGGTGACTGACGCACAATTCGACGAAGGGCTCGACGTCCTTGAAGCCGCTTTCGCCCACGTTTCAACCACTGCACCGCAACCGCTGCTTGTGACATCGAACCGGTAGGAGCACTGCCATGGCGAATACCACCGCTCAGCCTGCCGCGACAGGAGTCACGCTAAAAGATTCGCGCTTGTTTCGAGAGGCGTGTTACATCGACGGCGCGTGGCTTGCCGCCCACAAAGCAGACGCGACGATTAGCGTGGACAACCCCGCAACCGGTGAAATTCTCGGCAACGTTCCGAATCTCGGTGCTGCGGAAACTCGAACAGCGATCGACGCCGCGCAAAAGGCCTTCCCAGCTTGGAGCAAAAAGACCGCTAAAGAACGTGCCATCGTTCTTCGCCGTTGGTTCGACTTGATGATGGAAAATCAGGAAGACCTGGCGCGACTGATGACGCTCGAGCAAGGCAAGCCCCTCGCGGAAGCAAAAGGAGAAGTTGCATACGCTGCTTCTTTTTTTGAATGGTTCGGCGAAGAAGCGAAGCGTGTTTACGGCGACACCATCCCCGGGCACCAGGCCGACAAGCGCATCCTGGTCATCAAGCAGCCCATCGGAGTCGTCGCGTGCATCACACCGTGGAACTTTCCGCTCGCCATGATCACACGCAAGGCCGCTCCAGCGGTCGGCGCTGGTTGCACCGTGGTCTTGAAGCCAGCCGAACAAACTCCGTTTTCCGCGCTGGCGCTTGCTGAACTTGCCGAACGTGCAGGCGTTCCAAAAGGCGTGTTCAACGTCATCACCGGTTCGCCGAAAGAAATCGGCGCCGAGCTTACGTCGAACCCCATCGTCAAAAAAGTTTCCTTCACCGGCTCGACCGAAGTCGGAAAACTGCTGATGCGGCAATCCGCCGGTACGGTGAAAAAACTTTCGCTGGAACTGGGCGGTAATGCGCCGTTCATCGTGTTCGAGGACGCCGATCTTGATGCCGCCGTTGAAGGCGCCGTCATGTCCAAATACCGTAACAGCGGACAGACGTGCGTTTGCGCAAATCGTTTGCTGGTTCAGGACCAGATTTACGACGCGTTCGCGGAAAAATTTGCAATCGCGGTGAAAGCGCTAAAGCCGGCGCAAGGCCTCGAACCGGGCGCGACGCAAGGTCCGCTCATCGACGACGCTGCCGTCGCGAAAGTCGAAAGCCATATCAGCGACGCTCAGAAAAAAGGCGCGAAGATCTTGCTTGGCGGGAAAAAACACGCGCTTGGCGGCAGATTTTTTGAGCCGACGGTTCTCACCGAAGTCACTCCCGCAATGGCCGTCGCACGCGAGGAGACTTTCGGTCCCGTTGCGCCGCTTTTCCGATTCAAAACCGAAGCCGAAGCCATCGCGCTTGCGAACGCCACCGAATTCGGCCTTGCTTCCTATTTTTACGGCAAAGATATTGCGCGCATCTGGCGCGTCGCCGAAGCGCTTGAGTACGGCATCGTTGGCATCAACACCGGAATTATTTCAACGGAAGTCGCGCCATTCGGCGGCATCAAGCAATCCGGAATCGGCCGCGAAGGCTCGAAATACGGAATCGAAGATTATCTAGAGCTGAAATATCTTTGCTTTGGCGGCGTGTCCTGAATTCCCACATCGCCTTCATCAATATCACCGGCGGTACAAAACGCCAGTCGCTAGCTTTTCAGCGGTACTAGCACGCGAAGTCGCGGCTCCCGCAAATACAATCCGATCCACAACAGCAGACCTAGGTAAGTCGGGAAGAGTATGTGCGAGAACCATGGATCGCCGACGCGCACGTGTGTCGCGACTGCTCCGCCCAAAAATCCTGTCAGCAGAATTGCGCCAAATGTTGAAGTTCGCGGAATCACGTAAATCACCACGCACACCAGCAACAAAACTCCAATTCCGACAACCTCGGTCTGCGGATAGCCGAGCTTTTCAAATGCGTCAGTCACCACTTTCGGTTTGAAGAGTTTCATCACTCCGTCCATCAACAAAAATGCCACTCCTAATCCGCTGAGCACTCGCCCCGCCCATAACTGGCCTTTCGAAACCGAAATCGTTTCAGCTCCAGCCTGCATTTTTCCTCCGCGGTATTTTCATTTGTTGCCCGGCACTTCACCATGTCACGGCGCCACTTCCGTGCAATTCACCATCCACGGTATTCCAAATCGATCCGTCAGCATCGGAAACTTCACTGACCAGGACGTTAGCACTATCGCCAGTTGCACTTTTTCGCCCGTGGCCGATTCATTGAAGCATAGGTTCGGCTTCGGCCGGTTCTTATATGCCTAGCGAAGCCGAAAATCCCTGCGGCGCGGAGCAATGTTCCGTCGGCACGTCCGAGCCCATCAAGACGTTGTCGACCCGTTTCGCCTTTCCGCCGTTCCTTTGTCCGCCATCGGCGATTCGCCGTGCGTCTGCATCATTTCGCTTTTTCCGTTCAACACCTTTTCGCAGAACTTGAACGCTTCTTGGCAGTCTCCATGGAACAAGATGTTAGGACTCAGTTGCTTCGTTTCTCCACAATTATTCCTGTTCGATGGAAATTGCAAAAGTCTCGAATCTGAGCTGCACTGCTAACCGCCCGCGATTGCTCCTACCACCAACAGTGGCTCCTTGCCGCTTACCACTTCCTCTGGCAATGGCCGGTCCGCGGGCTCGTGCGTCAAATCTTCGCCGCACGCAAAGAATCGCAGAAACGGGCGTCGCTGCCGCGTTACGTGATCCCGGATGGTCCCGCGCAACATCGGATACTGAGCCTCCAGCGCGTCCAATACCGAAAGCACGGACACCGTGCCCGCTACCTCGACTGCAATTTCGTTCTTTACATGCGCCAGCGCACGCAAGTGCCCCGGCAATTCCACGCGAATCATACCCGCGACCTCAGCAATACAATTTCCTACTCCACAAACTTACGGCAGAGTCTGCACTTCAACCGAATACACCGCCGGCAAGTCGCGCACGATCGGCTCCCATGAATCACCTGCATCCGCCGAACAATAAACCTGGCCGCCGGTCGTCCCGAAATAGACGCCGCATTTGTCCAGCGAATCGACCGCCATCGCATCGCGAAGCACGTTCACGTAGCAGTCCTTTTGCGGCAAACCCTTGGTCATCTCCTCCCATTCATTCCCGCCGGTCTTGCTGCGATAAACGCGAAGTTTCCCGTCCAGCGGAAAATGCTCGCCGTCACTTTTGATCGGCACCACGTAAATCGTTTCCGGCTCATGGGCGTGAACGTCGATCACAAAGCCGAAGTCCGTCGGCAGATTGCCGCTGACTTCCGTCCAGGTATCGCCCGCATCGAACGAGCGCATGACGTCCCAGTGTTTTTGCATGTACAGCAAATCCGGGCGTGACTTCGGTTGCGCGATGCGATGAACGCAATGTCCCACCTCCGCTTCCGGATTTGGAATGTACTGCGACTTCAGCCCTTTGTTGATCGGCTTCCATGATTTTCCGCCGTCGTCGCTGCGAAACGCACCCGCCGCCGAAATCGCAACAAATATTCGCCCCGCATTCTTTGGATCGAGCAAGATCGTGTGCAAGCACATTCCCCCGGCGCCTGGCTGCCAGTTCGGACCGGTGCCGTGCCCGCGCAATCCAGAAAGTTCCTCCCAGGTCTTGCCGCCATTCGTCGAACGAAACAGCGCCGCGTCCTCCACTCCCGCGTACAGCGTGTCCGGATCCGTCAGCGAAGGTTCCAGATGCCACACCCGCTTGAATTCCCACGGGTGTTGCGTCCCGTCATAAAACTGGTGTGTCGTCAGCGGTGCGCCGGATTCCGCGGAAGTGTCGTACATGAATTTGTTGCTCTCGCCCTTGAGCATTCCATCGGGCCCGGTAGTCGATTCTCCCGCTGGCGTTCCAGGCTGAAACCACGTCTTCCCGCCATCGTCCGAGCGTTGAATGACTTGTCCAAACCAGCCGCTCGTTTGCGAAACATAAATCCGGTTTGGATCGGCCGGCGATCCTTTCGCGTGATAAATCTCCCAGCCCGCAAAGTGCGGTCCGCTTACCTCCCACTTCTCGCGCTTCCCATCCGATGTCAGCACGAACGCGCCTTTTTTTGTTCCCACCAGCAGTCGCACAGTACTCATCTCATTCCTCCGGCAACCCCACGACGCGCATCCGCTGCGCAAGTGCTTCAGTCTGCCAATCTCACTTGTGATTTGCAAGTGAATTGGTTACATTTCTCGCATGCCCCCAGTGCAACCCGCCCCAACTCGCCGCTCAGGGTGTCCTCTCAATGCCTCCGTTGAAATGCTGGGTGACCGCTGGTCCTTGCTCATCATCCGCGACATGATGCTGCTCGGTTATCGCAGCTTCAAGCAATTTTTGAATTCTCGCGAAGGCATTGCTTCCAACATTCTTGCCGACCGCCTGCGCCGACTGGAAAAATTCGGCATTATCTCCTCCGCGCCCGATCCCTCCGACGGCCGCAAACTGATTTACTCCCTCACGCCCAAAGGCCTGGGCCTCGCGCCGGTTCTTACCGAAATGGTTTTATGGGCCGCGGCACACGAAGATACCGGCAATCAACCGCTCGTCCGCCGCATCCGCAAAGACAAACGCAAATTCCTGGCCGAAGTTCTTGCGCGCCGGTCCGGGTCGCGCAAGCGATCATCAGCCTGACCGCAAACCGGTTCGTGGCCCCGCGCGTTGCTGGGTTATAGTCTTACTCTGGTTCGCCGCATCGAAAGAGTATCGTGCCTAAACTTCCTGGAAGCCCCAATCACATCGGCCACTCAGAAAAGGCTTCGCCTCGCTCCGCGTCCATGGGACCCGCCGCCGAAGGTGGCAAGACCAAAAAATCCGCGGCCGAAACTTGGAAAGCGCTGCCCGAAATCTGGGAACTTCTCCATCCCAGAAAAGGCGTCCTCATCCTCGGCTTTGTGCTGATGACCATAAACCGCCTGTGCGGCCTGGTCCTTCCCGCCTCCACCAAATATCTTGTCGACAACGTTTTCACCAAGCATCAGCTCCAGTATTTGACTCCCATCGTGCTTTCCGTCATCGCCGCAACCTTAATTCAAGGCCTCTCTTCGTTCACGCTCACACAACTTCTCTCCAAATCCGCGCAACGCATGATTTCTGAAATGCGCCAGCGCGTTCAGGCCCACATCGGCAAACTTTCCGTCTCCTATTACGACTCCCACAAAACCGGCGAACTCGTTTCGCGCATCATGAGCGACGTCGAAGGTATTCGCAATCTGATCGGTACTGGCCTCGTGGAATTTCTCGGCGGTCTGATGACCGCCGTGCTCGCGTTGATCATCCTTCTCAAAATCAGCACCGTGATGACCATCGTCGCCTTCGGCATTCTGCTGGCCTTCGGTCTGCTCATCAGCAAAGCCTTCGCCACGATTCGCCCTATTTTCCGCGCTCGCCCCAAAATCAACGCCGAAGTTACCGGCCGCCTCACGGAATCTCTCGGTGGCGTGCGCGTCGTCAAGGGCTACCACGCCGAAGAGCGCGAAGAAAGAGTTTTCGGGGTCGGCGTACAGCGCTTGCTGGACAACGTACTCAAGACGCTCACTGCCACTTCCTTGATGAGTCTTTCCGGCACCACGCTGATCGGCATCGTTTCCGCCATCGTCATGTACATCAGCGCGCACCGCATCATCGCCGGCAGCATGACCACCGGCATGTTCTTCATGTACTCCGCGTTTCTCGCGATGCTGGTCGCTCCGGTTTTTCAGATCGTGGCCATCGGCACGCAGCTGACCGAAGCCATCACCGGCCTCGAACGCACGCGCGAAATCCTCCGCCTCAAAATGGAAGATGAAGACGATGGCCGCGTAGCCTCCATCGGCCGCGTCACCGGCGAAGTCGTTTTTGAAAATGTGGATTTTTCTTACGAACCCGGAAAACAGATTCTGTTCGATATCAATCTTGTTTCGCAGCCCGGCACTGTCACCGCGCTAGTAGGGCCGTCTGGCGCGGGCAAATCTACCATCATCGGCTTGATCGCTGCGTTCTATAAACCCGAACTCGGCCGCATCCTGGTCGATGGCGTCGATCTCGCCACCATAAAACTCAGCAGCTATCGTACCCAACTCGGCCTAGTCCTTCAGGACACATTTCTTTTCGACGGCACCATCCGCGAAAACGTCGCTTTTGCGCGGCCTGATGCCAGCGAAGAAGAAATCATGGAATCCTGCCGCATTGCGCGCGTCGATGAATTCGCCGAAGGCTTCGAGAAAAAATACGACACCGTCGTTGGTGAGCGCGGCGTCAAACTTTCCGGCGGACAGAAACAGCGCGTCTCCATCGCGCGCGCAATTCTTGCCGACCCGCGCATTCTCATCCTTGATGAAGCCACATCCAGCCTGGACTCGGAATCCGAAGCGCTCATTCAGGAGGGCTTGCGTTACTTAATGCGCGGCCGCACCACCTTCGTCATCGCGCACCGTCTCTCTACCATTCGCCGCGCGGAACAAATTCTTGTCGTTGAAGGCGGACGCATCATTGAATGCGGCACTCACCAGTCGCTCTATGCGCTCAACGGTCGCTACTACGATCTGTACACCCGCCAGCATGGCCTCGAAACCAATCTGTTCCTCGCGCCCGGCGAAGGCGATCCCAAGCCTACCGCCGAAGAAGGCACAGTGCAGGGCAACGGCCGTTCGCGTGACGCTGTTGCTGATCCCATCAACCTGCTTCGCGGAAGTTCCTAGTCTTCGCGACGCCTTCCAGCCTTTATTGTTTTTCGATCTTGTCGATCACGATCGCCTTCGAACCGCCACGCTGGTAAATTTTCCCGGTCGCTGTCACTTTCTCTCCCGCGTACGGCAGCAACTTGGGATTTTGTCCGCTGGACGGCGTGGTCTCTGCGATCGGCCAGTAAATCGTTCCGTCATCGGCAAGGATCACCAGTTGTGACCCCGCATTCGCGCAGGAAGTCGCGCATTCCTTGCTGATTGGCTTGCTCAGCCCTTTGGTAAATGCACACGCCGAATCGAGTACATATCCTTTCACGGTTTTCGCCGAATCTGCCGCGTGCACGCAGATCACTGCCAACATTGTGAAGAACAGCGCCCCGGCCCCGAATTTGCTGATTTTCATTTTCGTCTCCTCCCTACCCGCAAGATTTGCAAAATCGTGGAATCAGCCCGGATAGACCATAGGTGCGCGCAACAAGACTAAATAATCTAAGGTCGTATCTGGCAAAAGGAAGAATCGCTCCTGCTTTTCGCCAAGTCCTTCAAAATCAGTGCTTACCAGGGCCCCGATTCTACCTTCCTTAGAATGAATACTCACGAAAAAATAGGGGAAGCGCGCCGGAGGCTGAAAACGGACTGAACATCAATCCTTCTGTCATCAAATTTTGACCGGAAGAGAGTTCGTCGGATTTGATAGGCTCGGTTCTCGTCGCGGGCGTTTCCCGGCACTGGTACCTCTCGCTGCTTCGTTCGCGACCATCAACCGCAACGATCGATCGCTACGGACAACCGCGGCGATCGACAACGGCGCCAAACGACCAGGGAATCGCATGAAATACGATTCACGAAAACTCCTCCTCGCCGTGGACATCGCCGGCACCTTCCTTTTCGGCATCGAAGGCGCCGACGCCGCTATTCGCGGCAACCTTGATCTTCTTGGACTGATGGTTCTTGCCTTCGCCACCGCTCTTGCTGGAGGCGTGGTCCGCGATCTCTTGATCGGCGCTGTCCCCCCGGGAGCGATCCGCGACTGGCGCTACGCAGCCACGGCCTTAACCGCTGCGCTCATTACGTTTTTCTTCTATCACTTCGTCGAAGCTTTTCCTGCGGGCTTGATGATGGTTTTGGACGCGGCCGGTCTCGCGCTCTTCGCCGTCGCCGGCACCGAAAAAGCTCTCGACTTCAAGATTCATCCCTTTATGGCGGCTCTCCTGGGCACCATTACCGGAGTCGGCGGCGGCACCATTCGCGATATCTTCCTCGCCCGTGTTCCGCGGGTCCTGCAAGTGGACATTTACGCAACCGCCGCGCTGGCGGGAGCGATCGTCCTGATCGTCAACCGCAAGCTCGGCGTCTCTCCAACCGGCGCTGCGATTGCCGGGGGCATCTGTTGCTTCGCGCTACGCGTCGTCGCGGTTCATTTCAATTGGAATCTTCCGCGTATCGCGCATCCATAGCGGAAAAAGTTGGCATCGTGCTTAGTGGTGAAAATTTGTACCGAAACCAAAAATTAAACGGAGGCATAGCTAAGGCGAAGACAACGAAGCATTGAGAGCGGAAGGGAAAGGCGAGAAAGGGAATTGCTGGCTCTCAGGTTTGCTGCGTTGCCGGCAAAAAAGAAAAAGGGAGCGGAAACTTCCCGCCCCCGAATTTGAGGTTGCCGAATTTCTCGGCCGTTTGTTGGACGAACTTAGGGTTTCAGAACCGGTGAAGCTTTCTGCAGGCGGTCCACCATTTTTCGTCCCGCTGCAGGTGCTTGAAACTTCGATTCTGTGATGATTTCCGCCGCGGTCGCGTCTTTGCCGTACACCTTTTTGTTCGCGCCGTTGTCCGGACGAAGCGTCGAACCTTCCAGCGAGATTCCGGCGAACACGCCCTGTGACCGTGAGTAGCTCAGCATTTCGGCGCGCATGAACGCGTCGGTGTTCGCCTGAGCGTCGCGTCCTTTGGGACCGGCTGCGATGGAAGCATCGCCGCCAAGCTTCACCTTGCTCTTCAGCAAGCTCGATGCGCCGCGATCGTTCATCACTAGGATCACAAAGTCGATGCCTTGGCCGCCGATCTGGAACCCGAAGCTGGCTCCTTCCAGAGCGTACATGGCCGGGGCACCCCACTTGCCTTTGAAACTAGCTCCGGTGCGGCACACCATTGCGCCACGGCCGCCTTCGCCGCCCACGATGAACGCGGCTTTGATGACCCGGGGCAACACGATGACGCAGCGGGCTTTGTCCAGCAGGTCCTGCGGAATGTCGTCGGGGATGTTCAGAATTTCGTCGAGCACGGTCCCGGCGTTTTCCAGGCGATCGATTTCATTTTTGTCGTCCGCAGGCGCGGGTACGGGCGCCGCAAACGTGGCTGGCGAAATCAAAAGTAATCCCACCGCTAGGTATTTTGAAAGATGCATTTTTTCACTCTCCATATTTGTTTTTGGTCATTTACAAAAGTAGTGCAGGAAAAATTATTTCGTTCCTGCAAAAAAATGTTGCCAATGTTGGCGGTGTTCGTTATTTGCGGTCGCGCGCGATCAGCACAATTCCAGCAATCAATGCGACCGCGCCGACAACCGGCGGAAGCGGAATGGTTTTGTGTTCATCGGCTTGCGCGTGAATGGGCCCGATGTCCACGATGTCTTTTTTCTTCGTGTAGCTGATTCCCTGGTAGGCCAGAGCAAGAACGCCCAGCACCACTAGGACCAAGCCGATCATGGTTCCACTTCTCATCTTTGTTTCCTCCGTTTTGCAGGAACTCGGCCCGGACTGCCATTGCGAACAAATTCAGGAAATGTTGTAGTTCTTCTTTTTTGCGATTTCTCAAGGCCTACGAGCAACGTGGCCGAGAAGCGAGAGCACGAACAGGATCACAAAAATAAAGAAAAGAATTTTGGCAACGCCAGCGGCCGCGAGCGCGACACCAGTGAAGCCCAGGACGCCAGCGATCAGCGCCACTACGAAGAAGATGAGAGCCCAGCGCAACATTGTTCGATCCTCCCCATTGCGAAGTAGGAATGCGGCGATGAATGTGTATCTAGAAATCAATCGCCGATTCGGGCGAGATCTGCGATCTGCTTGAAGGAGTGTGGAGCACGAGAGGTGCCAAGGCTATACAGCGCTCTACCTAAGTTGTAGGTGAAGAAATGTACTGCGCATCGATAAGGTGAACAAAGCAAAGGCCCAAACCGAGGAAGCCAACACGGATGATCGCAAGATATATCGTACTGCGATATGAATCCAGTACGCGGATGCTGGAAAGGTATAGACAAAACCGTGATTAATTTCCCGGCGCACGTGTAAAAAGTGCGCGAGTCGGGCAAGAAACGGAATGGGTACTAGAACCCATTGTCAGGGATAAAGCCTTTTCCTACATGGATGTAGCCGTTCCCTGTCACTTTGGCCAGCACCGTGCGTTTCCTGTACCGCTACCGCTTTGGAAGACGTCTTGGTATCAAACAAGCTTCGCTGCCGCTTTGTTGAAATGTTCGAGAAAGTTCACGGGAGGAAGAGTTGCTGGGCGTATTTCAGCGTCTTACCCAATCGAACCTGATTCCACAGAGGATAGCCCGGCGCGAGATGGAACAGGAATTAGCGCGCGGAAGGGCCGCGGAGGCCGAGCTGCAGCGATCCTATCGGGTCTTGGAGGAACGAGTAGCAGAACGCGCGAAAGAATTGGCGAGCGCGAACGAAGAGCTGCTTGCGGAAACGAAGCGCTGCAAGGATGTCGAAGCGCGGTTCAACACCATCAGCGAATCTATTCCTTTCGGTGCATGGATTTATGAGCTGGACGGAACGACGCAACAAGTCAGCAAGTCCTACCTTGAGCTGATTGGCGCGACGAAAGAGTCCGCCATGAAAACTGCCTGGTTCAATCTCATACATCCTGAAGACCGCAAGCGCGTAGCGCAACTCTGGAAAGAGGCGGTGGCCGCGAGGATTCCCTGGGACTGCGAGTTCCGAGTCGTCAGCAAGAGCGGGGAAGTTCGATACCTGCTGAGCCGCGGCGCGCCGCTGCAAAACGCGGAAGGCGAAGTTCATGTTTATGCAGGATTTCAGTTTGATGTGACGGATCGCGCGCAACTGCGGGAAGAAATGGCGCAGCTAAAGAGCGATCTGGAGCAGCAGGTGCAAACCAAGACCGAAGAACTACGAGAAGCGAATCGCCACCTGCTTCTGGATCTGGCGGAACGGATGAAGACAGAGCTAGCACTGCGAGACAGCGAAAGCCAGCTTCGGGCGATGTTCGAAAACGCATTGGATTCGATGATTCTTCTCGACAACGAACGCAGAGTGCTGGACGCGAACGAAGCCGCTCTGGAACTTTTCGGATTTACCATCGAGGAAATGCGGAAACTCCGGTGGGATTCACTGATTCCACCAATGAAGCTTGCAGAAGTCGAAGAACGCTGGAAGACCTTTTTGAAAGAGGGCAGCAAGCGCGGAGAGATGGCATTGAGAGGCGCGGCGGAGTCGTCGCGAGTGGTCAATTATTCAGCGCGGGCGAACATCTTGCCGGGCCGACATCTGGTCACGATCAGCGACATGACCGGACGGCGCGAGGCGGAAGATTCGCTCAGGCTGTTGTCGCATCGGCTGATGCGCCTGCAGGACGACGAGCGGCGACGGATCGCGCGCGAACTGCATGACAGCACCGGGCAGTGCCTGGCGGCGCTCGGAATGCACCTGGATGCAATTACGGCGGCGGCACCCAAACTTCCGGCGAAAGCGAGGGGTTCACTCCGGGAAGCGGTGGAAATTTGCCGGACCTGCACTGCGGACATCCGCACGATTTCCTACCTGTTGCACCCGCCATTACTGGACGAGGTTGGTCTGCTTCCGGCGGTGGAGTGGTATTTGTCCGGATTCAGCGAGCGAAGCGGGATTCAGGTGACGCGAGAAATTGCCGAGCCGAGCCGGGCGATCTCCATGGAACTGAACACCGCTCTGTACCGAATTATTCAAGAGGGGCTCGTCAACATTCATAAGCATGCAAACAGCAAGCAGGCGAAGATTCATCTTCGCGGAGATGAAGAAAAAGTAGTGCTGGAAATCAGCGACAACGGGAAAGGTATCGATCCGGAACGCCTGCGTAACCGGCAAAGCGGCGTGGACGGGCTGGGGGTTGGAATCACAGGAATGCGCGAACGCGTGCGGCAGTTGGGCGGAAGCATCGAATTTCTGGCAATGAAACCGGGCACCAAAATCAGAGTCACATTTCCACTAATGGGGGAAAACCATGGGAACACTGAGAGTGTTGGTCGCTGACGATCACGAAATCGTAAGGAAAGGACTGCGCAGCATTCTGGAGGAACAGCCCGGCTGGGAGATTGCGGGGGAGGCGAGCGACGGACGCGAAGCAGTGGATAAGGCCAAAGCGCTGAAGCCGGATGTTTCGGTACTGGACGTGAGCATGCCGGGACTAAACGGCCTGGAAGCAACACGGCAGATGTTGCGGAATGAGCCGGAAACGAAGGTGTTGATCTTGACGATGCACGAATCGGATCCGCTGATCCGCGAAGTGCTGGATGCTGGCGCGAGAGGATATCTGCTGAAGTCAGATGCCAGCCGGGATTTGGTGACCGCCGTTGACGCAATTCGCCGCAACAAAACATTTTTTACAGCTCGCGTGGCACAAATGGTGCTCGACGGTTACCTGGACAAGAAGCCGAAGGCTGCAACTGAAGATGTTCCGGCCACCAGACTGACTCCACGACAAAGAGAGATTGTGCAATTGCTGGCAGAAGGCAAGAGCAGCAAGGAAGTGGCGGTAGCGCTGAGGCTGAGCGTGAAAACAGCGGAAACGCACCGCGCGAACATCATGAGAAGGCTCGATTGCCATTCAGTGAGCGAGCTAGTGCGCTACGCAATTCGCAACAAAATCATCGAAGCGTAATCGCAGTTCCGTTTACATCGCGAAAGACTGTGCGCCGCCGCACAGTCTTTTTTTTCATCGTGAATTTATGTTCCGCGACAATGCTGCTGCGCTGACGGATCGAGCGGGCGGTCGTGCGTAAGCGGCTACCCCGCAGCTACATCTTGTTCCCGGCGGTACTGCGGCATTCGCAGTATTTCTCCGAGTGGTGGGGCATGTTCAGATGAGGCAGTGGACAGACTTACGCATGGCTGGTGCGAGGCATGCGATGCCCAAATTGCAATACCGGGAGGCCGCTATGAACTGGGAACAAGTGGAAGGCAAGTGGAAGCAGTATGCGGGGAAGGTCCGCGAAAAGTGGGGGAAGCTGACGGACAGCGACATGGAAGTAATTCACGGAAAACGCGATCAACTGATCGGCAAGATTCAGGAACGGTACGGAATCGCCAAGGAAGAAGCGCAGAAGCAGGTTGACGATTACTTTTCGTCGATCAACGAAGACACGGCGACGGATACGGAGCGGACTGACAAAGCGCGGCGAGCGGGACAATCCTGACGGCAAGCGCCTCGTCGAACGGAACCGAGAAGGGGTCTAGCCTGGAAGAGCCCCTTTTTAAACTGCAATAAGAAAAGGGCCGCGTAGAAATTCAGGATAGATAAAGGAGCAAAACAGTGCTTTGGACAATTTTTGTAATTCTGCTGGTCTTGTGGCTGCTTGGAATGGTTTCGTCCTACACCTTGGGCGGGTACATCCATATCTTGTTGCTGGTGGCGATCGCGGTGGTGCTAATCCGCGTGATTCAAGGCCGAAAAGTAATCGATTGAACCTGAGTTTGCTGGCAGCTCGGCATCAGTAGCGCAGGCGATTCGCCTGCGCTAGGTTCGTTTTTTAGTGCGAAACCCGCTTCACTGCAGAGCGACTGGCCGGTCGTAACCGGTCATTTCAAGATACCCAGAGCCCCGGAGTTCTTCCGCGGCTTTTTTCCCGATTAGAAAAATCGCTCCTTCCCAGTAATTGGGGGAGAGTTTTGCGTTTGCGGCGCCTGAACCGGCCAGCTCTTGGCTGGCGAGTGGAGTGGACGTTTCGAGCGCGATTCCGAGAGAAGGAACGCGAATCTTCCAGTGAATAGGGTACTTCGCGCCGGTGACCGGGCTGGTCCAGAATTCGCCAGCGGGTTCGAGCTGAAAATCGCTGGACTTGAGATGGCGAGAGCGGCCTTGCGTGTCCACGAACGTCCCCGCCGAATAGGGATCGATTGATCCGTCCTTCCTGCGAATGTGAAAAAGCATCAACTCGGTGTTGTCGCTCAGTTGCAGGCTGAGCCAATCCCAGCCGACTTGATCAGGCGCGAGCTGTTCGGTGAAAAATTCGTGGTCCATCCAGGCCAGGCCGGTGACATCGTATTTTTTCGATTCGATTTCGATGGCGCCGGCGGCGCGCAATCTGGTTTCAGAAAAATAGTGGGAAGCGCGGCCTTCCCCGGGTGATTTCTGGCTCACGCCGTTTTCACCGTGAATGACCGGAGGTTTTTGCGATCGCAGAGACAACTGGATTGAAAATTGATAGGCAAGCGCGGTCAGATGTTTTGAATTGTCCTTCCAGACGACGCTCCAATTTCCATTCCACACTCTTTGTTGAGTCTCATCGGCACCGGCGATTCCGGGTCCAGAGCGATTGGTGCGTTCGGTGTGGAAGAATTTTTTTCCATCGAGATCGCTGACGGCGAAATGCGCAAAGTAGAGGTCGCGAACGTCCCACGGGGAAGATTTCGAATTATCGCGAGATACGGCGGAACGGAAGAATGTGAGTTCGAAGCCGAATTTGTGGCCGTCGGCGGCTTGCAGGTTTCCAGTGTAGTACCACCATTCAGTTTGATAGGCGGGGTGGCTGAAAAAATCCCGCGGGAATTCGTAACGGTAGCCGGGAAGAGCAGTCTGGTATTGAGCGAGGAGCGGCTGCCATACGAATGACAATACAAGAGCGAGAGCCGCGAATGGCTTGAGGCTACTCTTCATGGACGACCTCAAGAGGATTGAGGCGCACGGCGATGCGGGCAGGGTAGTAACCGGCAAGAAGGGTGGCGAGGAATATGACCGTGGTCGCGGCGAGAAGAATCGCGACGGGCCAGTGGAGACGAATGGTCCAACCAAAAGATTGTTTGTTGATGACGAAAATCAGAATGAGCGAAAGAAAAAAACCGAGCACGACCCCGGAAAAATTGGCGAGCAAGCCAAGAAGACCGGCTTCAGTGAGGATCAGCTTGCGAAGCTGCGCGCTGGAGGCGCCAAGATAGCGAAGCAGACCGAGTTCGCGACGGCGATCGATGACGAGAGCGAGGAGAGCGCCGGCAACGCCCATAACGGCTACGAGAACAGCGACGGCTTCGAGCGCGTAGGTGATGGCAAAAGTGCGGTCAAAGATTTGTACGGCTTGGGCGCGGAGATCGCCGTTGGCAAAAATCAGTACGCGATAGTTTGCGGCGGCCGCCTCGATTTCCTTACGGACCGCTAAAACGTTTGCTCCGGGCTGGACAAAGACGGCGATATTAGACGGCGCGGGATCGGGAAGATATTTCAGCATGACATTGCGATCCATGAGGACCATGCCGCGTTCGCTGGCGTAGTCGTAATATACGTCGGCGATGCGGAAGGATTCGCGAGATGAACCAAGCGCGAGCTGGAGCGAATCGCCGCGTTTTACGTGATGTTTGTAGGTGAACGGCTCGCTGACAATAACAGAGTTGGCATTGCGCAACTCGGATAGAACTGTTTCGGTCGGACGTCCGGAAAAAAAATCGGTGGTGCGATAGATCTGGACGCTGTTGAGGTCGATAGAGCCGAGCGTGGCGGGCATGCCTTCGAAACTGATTTCATAGGCGCGAAGACGCTGCACGGCGCGAATACCCGGAAGTCGGGCGATGGTGTCGGACAGTTCCGGCGAGATGGTGGGGTGCTGGTCGGCGGAGGGATTACCTGCGGGGCGGAGATAGAGATCCGCCGGGAGTTCAGAATCCATCCAAGTGACGATGGTCTGGCGAAAACTGCCGACCATGATGCCGACCGCGGTCATCATGGCGACCGCGGTGCACAGGGCGGCGACGAGAACGGACGTGCGGCGAAGCGAGCCGGCAAGACTGCGCGCAGCGAGGAGGGCTTCGACGCCGAGAATTTTCTGGAGGAGATGCGAAGTAGCACGGGTGGCGGCGTCAACGAACGCAGGAATCGCGAAAACACCGGCGGCAACAGCGAGAAGCGTTGCCGCGTAGCCGAAAATGGGTTTGCCGCCAATGGGAGGAATTCTGGAAGCGACGGTTGCGGCGATGGCGGCGACCAGGGCCAGCCACAATCCGGAAGCTTTTGCCACGCGGATTTCGAATTCGCGACGGCCTCGCGCCATAGCTTCGACCGGCGAGACCTTTGAGGCTTCGCGCGCGGGCGACCAGGCAGAGAAAAGCGTCACGCCAACACCGATAACGAGTGCGAGGGCCACGGACCACGGAGTGAAGGCGATCTCGCCGGGGCGGCTGGTGACGTAGAGCATGCTGATGGTCGTACCCATGAGTTTTACCGCGGCGCTGGCCATGAGACGTCCGAGAGGAATGCCGAGGCTCGCGCCGATGAATCCGATGAAGGCCGCTTCACCGAGAAATGCGAGGAGGATTTGACGGCGACTAGCGCCGAGCGCGCGAGCAATGCCGATTTCCGCGCGACGGCGGACGACGGAGACGGAAATGGTGTTGTAAATAAGAAAAGCGCCGACGATGAGCGCGATGTAACTGAGGAGCCGGAGATTCCAGCGAAATGCCGCGAGCATTTTGCGATTTTCGCTGGTAGAAGCGCCGGCAGGACGGAGTTGCGCGCCTGCGGGGAGAAGTTGTTCGACGCGGTGCCGCCATTCCTCAGGCGAGGCGGTGGCTGAAGATGTCGAGGCTTGCCGAGGGAGACGGATGTAGATGCGATCGACGCGACCGGTGCGATTGAGAGCGAGTTGCGTCGCGGCGATGTCCATGACGATGGCGGACTCGTTGCCATTGGCATCAGGAAAAGTGCCGCGGACGGTGTAGAAGGCGGGGCGATCGTTGATGACGAGCTGTATTTTTTCGCCGGTGCGGATGCCGAGCGATTGGCCGACCCAGATGGAATCGCGAGAGGTGAGATGCTCGAGGGAGGTGACGGCAACGGTTGCGATGTTTTGTGTTGAGGCGGAGGTTGCGGCTGCAGCGGAATTTTCCAGAGCGAGGCGATTGGACTCGGCGATGAGATCGAGTCCGATGAGCGGAAGAGTTTTTTTCAAGTGGGGGAGAACAGCGAAATCTTCCATGCGCGGAGTGACGCGCCAGGCGAAAGGCTGAGAAGTGAGCTGGCCGACGAGATTTTCCGAGACGCCGCCGATCGCAGTGATTTCGAAATTCTGTTCGCCGGAAAGGGTTTCGAGGGAAGAGCGAAACGAGCCGGTAGCGGAAGTGCCTGCGAGGTCCATAGCGAGAACTACGGCGACGCCGAGAGCTACGGCAAAAATGGTGAGCGCAGTGCGGACCGGCTCGACGGCTAGCGGCTTGAGCAGCAAGCGCCAAAAAAGTTTTGCACGCGCGAGAATCATTTGCGTTTTACTTCAGCGATTTTGCCGTCGCGCATGCTGACCAGCACGTCCGCGATGGCAGCGGCATCCGCACTGTGCGTGGCCATGAGCGTGGCGGTGTTCTGTTCGCGGGTGAGGCGAAGGAGAAGTGCCAGGATGGCGTTGCCGGTGGCGGTGTCCAGATTGCCGGTGGGCTCATCGGCGAGAAGGACTTTTGGAGAGCTGACGAGCGCGCGGGCGATGGCGATGCGCTGCATTTGTCCGCCGGAGAGCTGGTGCGGAAGGCGATGCTCGAGATTTTCGAGGCCGACAGCGTAGAGACGGGCGAGTGCGGAGTCGCGGGCGTTGGTGCGCGGATTTGATGTGGACGCGAGGAGGAGTGGGAGTTCGACGTTTTCGACAGCGGAGAGCGTGTGAAGAAGCTGGAAGGATTGGAAGATGAAGCCAACTTTTTCGCGGCGGAGTTGCGTGAGTTGGTCGTCGTTGGCGAGGGAGGTTGGAACGGCGTCGATGAGAACTTCGCCGGCGGTGGGAAAATCCATGGCTCCGGCAAGATTGAGAAGAGTGGATTTACCACAACCGCTGCGGCCGACGAGCGCGACGAGTTCGCCCGGCAAGACGGAAAGCGAAACGCCGTCGAGGGCGCGGACTTTTTGGCCCTCGGTTAAATAGTCTTTGACGACATTGCGGAGTTCAACCAACGCCATCGAGCGGAAGTCCCGTCTGTGAGCGTGAAAGGCAAGGTACGCGGGCGCGGACTTTGCCGAACGATTATTTTTTTAGCGACGCGAGTTCTTTTTCGATGGCCGCAGTGACTTGCGGCGCGTCGGGAGTAGTGTCGGGCTCGAAGCGAGCGACGGGCTTGCCGTCGGGGCCGACCAGGAACTTGGTGAAGTTCCACTTAATTTCGCCGGCGACTTTGGGGTTAGCGGTCTTGTCGGTCAGATATTGGTAGAGCGGCGTTTCGTCGTCACCTTTGACGGAGACCTTGGACATCATCGGAAAGGTGACGTTGTACTTGGCGGAACAGAAGGTTTTGATCTCCTGATCGCTGCCGGGTTCTTGTCCGCCGAAATTGTTGGCGGGGATACCCACGATGACGAAGCCCTGGTCCTTGTACTTTTCGTAAATTTTTTCCAGCGCTGAGTATTGAGGAGTGAAGCCGCAGCGGCTGGCGACGTTGACCAGCAGAACGACTTTGCCCTGATACTTGGAGAGCGGCGTAGGCTCGCCGTCGATGGATTTCATGGTGAAGTCGTAAACAGATTTTTCGCCGGCCATAGCCACCGTTCCCAGGAGCAGAAGTGCAGTCAGAAGTTTGCGCATCGTTTTAACCTCGATTTACAGTTTTAGTTTTACGCTGATTCGGCGAATTGAGCAAATGTCTCAGAATTGTCGCCGGGAAGGGCGTGTCGATGAGTTTTTCACGGTTGAAACCGGCGGTATTCTGCTGCGATATCCGGGATTTTCCGAGGAACTGCAAGTGGGGGTGAATCCGGGATTGAGCAGGCTGGAGCCGTGTTATACACTCCGCAGGTCGTTTTTTCTGTAGCGTTACAGAGGTTTCAGGGCGGCTCGGGATGGAGCGGGGTATCGCAAAAATCCTAAGGGCTGGCAAAGTTTTTCTTGGGACAACTCTCTCGAAGTCATCCGGGAAAGTCATGCGCTGGCCGTTTTGCGGCCCAACGCTGCGCGGTTCCTCACTTGAAGGAGGCCTGAATGGGCTTCGCTAGTCTGAATGTTCTGGCCGCGATGATGCAGGTGCAAGGGGTGACGCATCGCACGCTCGCGCCGATCGACCTGGCCATTATCGGATTTTACTTCGTGGTGATCTTCGGGATTGGATTTTATTTTTCGCGCAAAGAGCGAACCAGCGAGGATTATTTTCTGGCCAGCCGGAATATCGGATGGTTCGCGATCGGCGCGTCGCTGTTCGTATCGAATATTTCGACAGAACATTTTATTGGGCTGGCGGGATCGGGAGCGACTTCAGGGCTCGCGCCGGGGCACTACGAGTGGCTGGCCGTGCTGATCTTGTTGCTGCTGGGCTGGGTATTCGTGCCGTTCTATTTGCGTTCGAACGTGTTTACGATGCCGGAATTTCTGGAGCGACGATTCAACCGGAACTGCGCGACTTATCTGGCATCGATTTCGGTGATTGCCTACATTTTCACAAAAATTTCCGTGCACTTGTACGCGGCGGGAGTCGTGCTGGAGCGCGTGGTTGGATGGAGTCCGATGACCGCGGCGGTGATCCTGGTGGTTGCGACCGGAATTTACACGATTGCGGGCGGACTGGCGGCGGTCATTTATACGGACCTGGTGCAAACGATTATTTTGTTGGCCGGCGCGTTTGCTCTGACTTTCATCGGCTTGGACAAGATCGGCGGATTTGCGGGACTGCGAGCCGCGGTACCGCCTGAATATTTTCACATGATCAAGCCGATATCCGATCCATCGTACCCGTGGACAGGAATTTTTCTAGGCGCGCCTATCTTGGGCATCTGGTATTGGTGCACCGACCAAGTGATTGTGCAGCGCGTGCTGTCGGCGAAAGATGAAGGGCACGCCAAGGCGGGAACGATTTTCGCGGGGTTTTTGAAAGTGTTGCCGGTATTCGTGCTGGTGCTGCCGGGAATGATCGCGTTCGGACTGTATCCGAAATTGTTCAACGTGGTCGGCGGAAACGTGACCAACGGCGACATCGCGTATCCGGAAATGGTGGTGCGGTTGCTGCCAACGGGACTTGTGGGATTGATGATCGCAGCGTTGCTTGCGGCATTGATGGGCGCGATGAGTTCGGTATTTAATTCGGCGTCCACCATGGTGACTTTGGACTTTTACAAAAAGTTCAGCCCAAGTGCGACAGAAAAGCAATTGGTGACGTTCGGACGGATTGCGACCGGCGTGATGGTGGTGCTAGGAATTTTGTGGGTGCCGTTCATCCATCTGCTGAGCGCGCAACTCTGGATTTATTTGCAGAGCGTGCAGGCCTACATCAGCCCGCCCATCGCGGTGTGTTTTATTTTTGGAATCTTGTGGACGCGCGTGAACGGGCAGGGAGCAATCAGTTCGCTGCTGGCTGGATTTGTGCTGGGTACGTTGCGGTTTGTGTTCGAAGTTCTGGACAAGACGCGGCATTACGATTCCGGCGCGATTCGCTGGCTGGTGGATATGAACTTCCTGCACTACGCGATCTTCATGTTCGTGGTGTGCACGCTGGTCCTGATTGGTGTCAGTTACATGTATCCAGCGCCGGAGCGGAAAAAGCTGGCAGGACTGACGTTCGCAACGGTGGACGATAAGATCGAGACGACCGGAGTGACCGTAGCGCATCTGGCTCGAGAAACTCCGACGGAACGCAAAGCGAACATCGTGTTCACCTGCGTACTGTTGGTGCTAGTGCTGAGCTTGTGGGTCTATTTCAGGTAGTGCCCGGACAAGGTGATTGCAAGACCATGGAAGCCAGGGTAATCCGAAGTTTGCGACCTAACGTGACCAGGGAAGAAGCGATCCAGACGTTTACAGCGGCCGGCCCGGCTTCTCTTTACTGGAAATTGCGCAGTGGAGGTTCGCTGCAGCGTGTTGCGGACGCATACATTCCATTCCGGATTTACAGGGTACGATATCCAATGGCCAGAGCAACGCACACGCACCTATTCGCACTGGATGCAGTGGATGGCTCACTTGATTTGTTCGAATTTTCCTCGCCCCCAGGGGACGCCGAGACGATGTTGGTGACGACGCGTAATCATCCGGCACCGACGCTGCCGGAGATGCGTTCGGAAGAAATCCTAAGAGACAAAGTATTACGCGTGATTTTTCAGCAAGGATTTTTCAAAATCAGAAAAATCAAACTAGAAACGGAATTGCTTCCGGGCGAGATACATTTGCCGTACTGGCTGGGATTTTACGGAACGCGCGAAGATCTGCGCTGCCGCGTGCTGGACGCAGTGCGGCGCCGCATCGAAGGCGCGAAAGCTTCCGCATTGTTTGAGCAGTGGCTGGCCGCCTGAATACCCGCCGAAGGAAGACGATTTTTTCCGGAGGAACCATGCACCGCACTTTGCATCGCCATTCAAATCGATTCGCGCTGCTTGCAGCGATCGCGCTGCTTTCGCCAACATTCCTGATTGCGCAAGGCTGGCAGCACATTGGCAATGTTCAGAAGGTGGAGAAAATGCCGGATGGCGTGGAGTTGACGGCGGGCAAGGCAAAGGTGCGCGTGACTGCGTTTCGCGAGGGAATCTTCCGGGTGCGCGTGGCGCCGACTGGGACCTTCGGCAAGGATTTTTCATGGGCTGTGATCGAGGCTCCGCAGCCTCCGGCGGTGGTGATTTCCGATTCGAAAGATGAAGTGCGGATGCAATCGCAGACGACCGTGGTACGAATCAAGAAGTCGCCATTGCTGATCGACTTTTTGCGCGACGTCGGAGATGTGCTGGTGGAGGACAATCCGAACCTGCCGATGGCGTGGGAAAACGGACGAGTGCAGGTTTGGAAAAAAATGCCCGAAGAAGAGGGCTACTACGGATTGGGCGACAAGGCCGGCCCAATGAACCGGCGGAACCGCGCGTTCACCATGTGGAATTCAGACATGTACGCGTGGCAAGAATCGACGGATCCACTCTATAAAACAATTCCGTTCTTTATGGGATTGCGGAAAGGCCTCGCTTACGGAATTTTTTTTGATAACACCTGGCGCAGCAGCTTTGATTTCGGCAAGGAAGGGCACGACTTTTATTCGTTCGGCGCAGAGGGCGGGGAAATCAACTACTACGTGTTTGCGGGGCCGACGCCGGCAAAAATCGTCAAGGATTTTTCGGCGTTGACCGGTTACACCAAGCTGCCGCCGTTGTGGACGCTGGGATTTCAGCAATCGCGTTACAGCTATGAACCGGAAGAGCGGGTGTACGAAATTGCGAAAACCTATCGCGACAAGAAGATCCCGGCCGACGCGATTTATCTGGACATCGATTATCAGGACGGGAATGCGCCGTTCACCGTGAACCACACCAAGTTTCCGACGTTCGAAAAAATGATTTCGGATTTGACTGGCCAGGGTTTTCATACGGTGCTGATCACCGACTTGCACATCAAAAAAACTTCGGCTCCCGGATATGCGCCGTACGACATCGGAACCAAAGAAGACGTCTTTGTGAAACGCGCGGACGGCACGACCTTCGTGGGAGCGGTCTGGCCCGGGGACAGCGTGTTCGGAGATTTTACGCTCACTAAAGCGCGCGATTGGTGGGGAGGGCTTTACAAAGACTTTGTGGACATGGGCGTTTCCGGATTCTGGAACGACATGAACGAGCCGTCAGTATTTTTGACGGCTTCAAAAACGATGCCGTTGGATGTGCAGCACCGACTGGATGACGGAACGACGCTGCCCCACCTGGCGATTCACAACGTCTTCGGCATGGAGAATGTACGCGCGACGTACGACGGGCTGATGAAGTTGCGCCCGAACGAGCGGCCGTTTGTGTTGACGCGCGCCGCCTATGCCGGAGCGCAGCGATATGCCGCGACGTGGACGGGCGACAACGTCAGCACCTGGAATCATTTGAATATGAGCACACCGATGCTGTTAAGCATGGGGATTTCAGGGTACGGATTGGTAGGTGATGACATCGGCGGGTTTGCGGGAACGCCGACAGCGGATTTGCTGACGCGATGGATTGAGGTTGGTGCGTTCAATCCGATTTATCGCGACCACACGACCAAGGGCTCGGGAGATCAAGAGCCATGGGTGCATGGCCCGGTACATGAAGCGATTCGCAAACGCTTCATTGAAGAACGCTACCGACTCCTGCCGTACGTCTATACGAATGTAGAAGAAATGTCGCGGACCGGAATACCCTTGATGCGGCCGCTTTTTCTGGAGTACCCGCAATCTCCGGAATTTTTCGACGACGATCGCGAATTCATGTTCGGACACGACATTTTTGTTTCGCCGGTGACTACCGAATTGCTCGATGTGAAAGCGATCCAATTGCCGCCGGGAACCTGGTTTGATTACTGGACTGGAGAAAAGAGTTCGGACAAGGAATTGAAGAAGCTGACACCGGCGCTCGATCAGATGCCGGTGTACGTGCGTGCAGGCGCGATTATTCCGCGGCAGCCGCTGGTGCAAAGTACCAGCGAAACGCCGAAAGGACCGCTGGAGTTGCGGGTGTATCCGGGAGCGGACTGCAAAGGGTCGCTATACCAGGATGACGGGCACTCGCTGAATTACGAGCGCGGTGAGTTCTTAAGAGTGAGTTACACCTGCCAGGCCGGCGCGAACGGCGTGAAGATCATAAGTACTGTCGATAAAGACGGTTACAAACCGTGGTGGAGCGCCGCGGAAGTCACCGTTTACGGCGCGGACGCCGCACCCAAATCGGTCCGGATGGGTGACGCGACGATTCATGAATGGCGATACGATGCCACGCAGCACGCGGTGGTGCTGATGATTCCGGAAGCGAAGAATAATTGGACCGCGGAACTGCTGTTCTAGCGCGGCTAATAAATGGAAAAAATCGACACGGACTGCGGCGGCGCGGAGATTTTCATCTGAACGCCGTCGATTTGCGCGGTCGCTGCACCATACATCGAAGCAGAACGCAGCGCATCGGCCAGAGGAGTGTTGGGCTGGGGCAGGGCAAGCGCGCGCGCCTTCAATGAGTTGTTGAAAACGACCACCAGCCGCTCATCCTCGGACTGGCGAAGGAAAACATAAGAATCGTCGTCAGAAAAAATGTGCAGGAGTTTGCCGTCGCGGAGCGCTTCGTGCTCGCGACGAAGTTTCAATAGACTTTGAACCGCGGAAAATAAATTTTGCTGCTCCGCTGTGCGTCCGCTCTCTTCGAAACCGTTCTGCTTGTCTCCTATCCAGCCTCCCGGAAAGTCGCGTCGATTGTCGGGATCGGCCCCACCGGGCATAGCGATTTCGTCGCCGTAATAGAGTTGTGGAATCCCGCGAAGGGTCAGAATTAATCCAAACGCGCAGAGGATTTTCTGCGGAGAGCTGCCGGGTTCGCTGGCGAAGCGCGGTACGTCGTGATTCGCAAAAAATGGGACCAGCCAGTCGGGATGCAGGTAAAGCCCGTCTTGACGAAGAATATTGGCGATGCGTCCGGCGGGAGCACCGCGCAGAAGCACATCGCGAATCGTGAAAAACATGGGAAAGTCAAAGACCGTGGATAGACCGGAATCGATGCCGTCCCATTCCTTCCGTCCGCCAACGAAAAAGGAAGTGACGGTCGGGTCGGGATGAAAAATTTCGCCGATGGTAGTCAGGTTCGGATATAGGCGACGCAATCCAGCGTGCCACTGCCGCCAAAAAGCGCGTGAAACGTATGGAAAGGTATCAAGACGAAGGCCATCAAGTCCGGCCGATTCCACCCACCACATGGAATTCTGCAAAAGATATTTCGCAACGATGGGATTTTCAGTATTGAGGTCGGGAAGAATTCCGAAAAACCAGCCCTCGGTGAGATTGCGTCGCGTCGCGGGTGAACCGTGAGGATCAACGAGCGCTTCAAAAGGATCGTTCGCAATATTCCTGTTTACTGACATCCCGTAGAATGAGGATTTTATTGCGGCGGCCGAATCCAGATGATCTTGGGCCGTACCGTGAAACCAGTCGGGCAGCGGCGGCTTGGCGGCCCAGGGATGTGCCGGGCCGACGTGGTTGGGCACCGCATCGAAGAAAAGCTTCATACGTTGCCGATGAAGCGTGGAGGCCAATTCCTTGTACTCGCTGAGCGACCCCAAGTGCGGATCGACCGCATAGAGATCGACAGCTCCATAGCCGTGATAATCGCGTTGGCCGCCGTTTTTGACGACTGGCGTTAGCCACAGGGAGGTGACGCCAAGATTTTTGAGATAGAGGACATGATCGCGAATTCCGCGGAGGTCACCGCCATGCCAGGAAATAGACTTTGCGCGGTCGTGCGAGCCCGGAAATTCGGCGGGCTGGTCGTTGGTTGGATCGCCATTTGCGAATCGGTCCGGCATGATCAGGTACAAAACGTCGTCGGAACTGAGTCCGTGGAAACGCTGCGCGGTGGGCTCGCGATTAGAGATGGGCAGTTCGAAGGAAGCTTCGCCGGTTGGAGTGACCGCGCGGCAAACAACCGTGCCGGAGCGAAGGTTAGATCCGAACTTCAACCAAATAAAGAGATAGTCGCCGCCTTGGGTTGCCTGCGTCCGAACCACAACCACATCGGGAAGGTTGCAGGAAACCTTGTTGGCCTGCAGGCCATGGCCCGAGAGCAGCAACATCAAGTCTGGCGTAAAGCCGACCCACCAGTTAGGCGGTTCGATTTTTGTGATGGCCGGAGCGTTTTCGGTGGCAGCGGTCTGCGGAGAAGCAAAGGTCTGCGCGGACAGAGCGAGCACTAGAAAAAAGATCCCAGGCAGAAACCGAAGCAATCTCATATCTCTGAAAGAATAGTGAAAACGAGACAACAAGATACAGTGCAAATTGCGGAACCGCGAAGGAGACCGGCGGGCGGAAGCCAGTCTCATCGACTGCTTTCAAAGCGCAGCGTGCCAAAAACTTCTGGAACATGAAAATTTGGTTGTGGAGTATGGGTGGGCTGCCATGCGGAATAAAACCTTGGTTCAGATGCGCCTTCCACACGGAAAAAATTCGCCCTCCACGCAGCGGACGGATCAAAGTGCTGGGTCAGAGAGCGCAAAGGAAGAGCCAACTCGGCGCTCCAGATCTTTTCATCATGATTCTTTCGGGTGCGAGATTTCATACCGCTTTTTGGGTCGGATTTGGCCTCAGCCGCGATGTCCAGATCGATCCACATCCCGTTTGGCGCGATTTCGAATTCGAAGTAGCGCCGAGGCTGCGAAGGGTCAGGCTGGAGGAAAACTTCAGCAACGTCGCGGTCCCACAATTCGTCGCGGCGGCCGCTGGGATCACAATCGGCGAAAACGGTGATGGTACGGTAGCGGCAGCGATATTTCAGAAAGAGAAATCCCGGTGACCAAAGCGTTCGAACTACCGTCTCGCGCAGTTCGTCCGAATTCTTACCTTGCCAATCGGTGGCAAAACGAATCGGCGACGCGCGCTGCCAATCTTTCTCAGACGGGAAGCCGTCCGAATCGAGTGGCAATGCGATTTGCGCCGCCACCACCGTATTTGCGGTGTATATGGGTTGTTCCATGCCGAAAACAGCATAACGGAATCGGCGCGGAGTGCAGACTCTTTGCGCACCGCCAATTGCGCAAGAACCAAACGAGGAGAAGCGGCGTGCTAGCATCGGAAAATAGCGAAATGTGGGCGGAAAAACGGCGCTCCGCGGAGGCGGCAATGGTGGAAGCGGCAAATCCCGAAGAATATCTCACTCAACAGCAGAAGAAAAAAATCGAAGACTACGAATTTGTGAAGGTGAAGTTGAGCGGAGGCGTGGCGCGGATGACGCTGAGCCGGCCCGAGCACAATCTTTTGAATGAGACGATGCTTCGGGAACTTGCCGAAGGCATTGAATACGTTGGCTCACGCGAAGAGATCAAGCTGATCATGCTGGACTCCGCGCAGAAAGTTTTTTGCGGCGGCATTGAAGTTGGCGAATATACGTCGCAACGGGTGTTCCAGATGCTGGATGCGTTTCATGCGGCGTTTGCGGCAATGGTGGATGTTGCAAAGCCGGTGATATGTGTGGTGAATGGTCCGGCGATCGGCGGCGGCGCGGAGCTGGCGGCGTTCGGAGATCTGGTGATCGCCACGCCGAAAGCGCGATTCGCCCAGCCGGAAATTACGATTGGGATGTTCCCGCCTCTGGCGTCGACGATCTTGCCGTATCTGGTGGGGCCGAAAACGGCGCTGGAGCTGGTACTGACGGGAGAACCGGTAACTGCAGAACGCGCGCTGGAACTGGGATTGGTGAACAGGCTGGTGCCTGAAGCGCAATTGGACGCGACGGTGAAAGATCTTGTGTCGCGCATGACCGGCCATTCTGGCGCAGTGCTGACGATGGCGAAGAAGGCGATCCTGGGCGGAATGGGGCTTTCTTTGCGTGACGGCCTAAAGCATTCGATGAATATTTTTCTCAATGAATTGTACCGGCTGGAAGATTCGCAGGAAGGGCTGCAGGCCCTGGTGGAAAAACGGAAGCCGAGCTGGAAAAACCGGTAACAGCAAGCGTCCTCTAACGTTAGTTCAAATAATGTGGGAGATCGAACAGAGCCGCGGTGGTTTGACGAGAGTTGCCTGCACGGCTTACACTCATTTCACAATTTGCAGGCAAGGGAAGTGGGGAAGGCCGTGAAAATCGGCCGCGGTCCCGCCACTGTAATCGGCCAAAACGCCGTAAGCCAGGCTACCCTCCCGCGCCGCAGTTTGCGGAACTCTTCGCGAGAAGGAGTTGCGTGTTTGCCCCACGAAACTCGCGGGGCATTTTTGTTTTTGACCGGCTTGCACAAAAAGACAGAAGTTCAGTTTCGGAGTACAAAGCTTGAGGTTTAGCGGCAAAAATTTGCGCGTTCAGATGGCCGCTTTCACCGTGCTGCTGTGCGGCGCGATGCCAGGGACGTCGCTGGGCGCGGAACCGGGTCAGAGTGCGGCGGTGACGAGTTCCTCGTTCAGGACAGTTTCGGACGAGACTGGCCGCAGCGTTCGTATTCCGATGCCGGTTCGAAGAGTCGTCTCACTGGCGCCAAGTTTGACAGAATCGATCTACGCGCTGGGCATGGAAGAGTTGCTGGTAGGCGACACGGATTTTTGTGACTATCCCGCCGCTGCGACGAAAATTCACAAGGTTGGTGGCGCGACCAATCCTAGCCTGGAAGAGATTGCCTCGCTAAAGCCGGACGTAGTGCTGGTGACGAAAAGTTTGAACCGGTTAGAGACGGTGCAAGCGCTGGAGCGTCTGGGAATTGCGGCTTATGCAACCGCCCCAAACACCATGGACGAGATTCGCGTTTCCGTCGCCCGACTGGCCGATGTGTTGGGAAATTCCGGCGCGGGAATTGCACTGGATGAGAAGTTGCGCAAGCAAGAATCCATCTTGCAGGGGCGGCTGCACGGGGCGGCGGCGAAACGAGTGCTTTTCGTGGTCTGGACGGATCCGCTGATCTCGATTGGCAAACATACTTTCATTGCGGACGCTCTCGCGCATGCCGGCGCGGTGTC
Source organism: uncultured Acidobacteriota bacterium (assembly GCA_963781385.1). Lineage (GTDB taxonomy): Bacteria > Acidobacteriota > Terriglobia > Acidiferrales > UBA7541 > Acidiferrum. The sequence continues at coordinate 624,927 of CAWAFN010000004.1, forward strand.
AGTCGTCGATTCCTCACAGGACTGGCCGCAAATGAGTCTCGAAGAGATGGTGCGATTGCAGCCGGAAGTGCTGGTGTTCGCGGCGAGTCACTCGGAGACCATCTCGCGTGACGTGGACGCACTTGCGAAACGTCCTGGCTGGGATTTGCTGGACGCGGTAAAGAAGCGCCGCTTCGCGGTGATCAGTGATGCCGTAAATCGCCCGGCTCCGCGACTTTTCTCGGCGGTGGAAGATCTGGCTCGGCAACTTCATCCTGAAGCTTTTGCCGAGACCAAGAGCGCGCCGGTAGGCTCGCTCCAAATGGAACCCGTGGCGCAGGTGAATAATTGATGCGACCGCTCACGCTCAGCCGGCTGCTATTGCAGTGCGGAATTCTGCTGGCGATTCTTTTTTGCGTGATGGTACTGGCGCTGAAATTCGGGGCAGTGCACGTATCGCTTTACGGATTGGGTCGCGATTTACTGCGCGTATTGATGGGCAAGAGCACGGAAATTTCCAGCGACTACAGTTTGATTCTGAATTTACGTTTGCCGCGGATCATGTTGAGCGTGCTGGTGGGCGCTTCTCTTTCCATCGCGGGCACGAGTTTTCAGGCCCTGCTAAGAAATCCGCTGGCCGACCCGTACGTGCTAGGAGTTTCGAACGGCGCGGCGGTCGGCGCTATCGCGGCGCTGTTGCTGGAGCCGCACCTTGCACTTTCGCCGGAAATTGCTTCGATCTTTACGCCACTCGGCGGATTTATTGGAGCGGGCATTGCGATCACCGCCGTTTATTTTCTCGGGAGGCGCGAGGGGCGAATCGACAGCAACACCTTGTTACTGGGTGGTGTCATCACGGCCTCGCTGCTGTCCGCAGTCATCATTCTGCTGCTCACCATGCTTCCCAGCAGCAATATTCGCGGCATGGCGTACTGGTTGATGGGCGAACTGACAGCCGTACCATCAAGACCGCTGGCTTGGGTCTTGCGCGTAGGATTCGCAATCGCCGCTGTCGTTGTATATATGACCGCGTCGGATTTGAATCTGCTACTTTCCGGCGAAAAAGAAGCGATGCATCTTGGTGTGGATGTCAAGCGTGTGCGGCTCGTTGTCTATATCGCAGCTTCCGGGTTGACCGGTTTGGCCGTGGCCATGAGCGGATCGATTGGTTACGTAGGACTTCTGGTGCCGCACGTGATGCGCATGATTTTTGGCTCCGACCATCGCGTGCTAATTCCCGCGTCTGCGCTTGGGGGCGCAATCGTGCTGGTAATCGCAGACACGCTGGCCAGAACGATCGCTGCGCCTGCAGAACTTCCCGTTGGCGCGATCACGGCGATCGCGGGTGCACCGCTGTTCATCTATTTGTTGCGAAAGAAGATTGCGTGATGGCCGCGACCAGATCATCGTCAGCGCGGCCGGCGAGCGATTCGAGTCGCGTCTTGAATGAGCCACGTCTTAGCGTGGAGCAAGTAAGCTATGCGTACGCGCCGAATCCGCAGCAGGCGCCACTTTTCACGCTTGAAGCAACGAGCTTTCAGGCCAAAGCCGGAGAAGTTGTCGCGATTCTCGGCCCCAACGCGAGCGGCAAGTCGACCTTGCTCCAGATCATTTCCGGAGCGCTGCAACCGCTTTCCGGCCGCGTGCTACTTAACGGTTTTGTGACGCACGATCTGGAGCCGCGGACTCGCGGCCAGCGAATCGCGATGGTGCAGCAGGAAAGCCAGTTGTTGTTTCCTTCAAAGGCGTGGGAATTCGTGATGCAGGGCCGCCATCCTTATGGGCGATCGCTGCGTTTTGAGACGGATGACGACGTGACGATCGCGAAAAACGCGTTGGCTCAAGTGGGGGCAGATTATTTGAGCGATCGCTGGATGGACCAGATTTCCGGCGGCGAGAAGCAGCGGGTGATTCTCGCCCGCGCTCTGGCGCAGCAGCCGCTGCTGTTATTGCTGGACGAGCCGACGCTGCATCTGGACATTGGCGCGCAAGTGGACTTGCTGGACAATTTGCGACGCCTGGCTGCGACCAATCGCTACACCGTAGTGATCGTCACGCACGAATTGAACCTGGTGGGTGAGTATGCGGACCAAGTCGTACTTTTGCAAAAAGGCCGGTGTTTGCGCGTGGGGACTCCGGCCAGTGTATTTCAACGCGATTTGCTAGAGCAGGTTTTCCAGACGCAACTCACTGTGGAGGCCGGTTCGAATGGCCGTCCGCGAGTGAACATTTTTTCTGGACAGTAGCTTTGTTTTTATCGCGCCGCGGAATGATCGCGGCTTCCTGTAACCAACAGCGGGCGTTGTCGCCCCTCGACAATCATCGCGGACTTCGTGCTCGGGAAGACGGAGCGCCCTTTGCGAAATTCAGCAAAGGAACGCCAGCCGTCGCCGCCGCGCGACTGTAAGGCGGAGAATCGCAAGCGACTTCGGTGGTTCGCTGAACGAGCCCCGAAAGATCAAAGCCACTGCGCCGCTCGTTTGTTTCGAGCAGCACGGGAAGGCCGCTTGCACGCAACGCCGCCAAGCCAGGAGACCGGCGAGGTCCGCAATCCAGTTTTTTCCCTTCAGAAATTCTTCATCATCGTTCTGAGCGGAAAAACGGGACAGCCTTCAACTCCCGCGCGTGAGGGAGCGGAGGAGAAAAATGAAACCCACACTGCTTCGTAGCGTTATCGCTTCACTTCTTTTTATCTCTGCGGCGAATCTATCAAGCGCGCAAACAAGGTCTTCCGATGCTCAACTGAAAGGCACGCTGCTTGACTCGAGCGGAGCCGGAGTAGGAGGTGTGCAAATCACCGCTCAGATCAGGGGCGACGCGAATCCGCAATTGTGGAAAGGCGTCAGCACCACCGACGGTGAGTATGTGCTAACGCTTCCTGCCGGAACCTATCACGTTACGTTTCAACGTAAGCCGTTCGCGACGCGCGAGTTCGATTTGTCAGTGGACTCCGGCGCACCGAAGATTCTTGATCTGCGCTTGGAACTGGATCGCGTCTCCGACAGCGTGCTAGTCACTGCGGAGGCCGAGCCGCAGCAGATTCAGCAGACGCCCGCGTCCGTCACGGTGATTGACCGCCGAGAGATCGATCAGCGGCAATTTGTGTCGCTTCCAGATGCGCTGCTGTATGTCCCCGGCGTTGCCGTTGGCCGCACCGGACCGGAAGGCGGCAGCACATCGATTTTTCTGAACGGCGGCAATTCCAGTTACACCAAAGTGCTGGTAGATGGAACGGCCAGTAAACGAGCCGGGCAACGCGGTGGACTTCGCCAATTTCACGCTCGACAACATCGATAAGATAGAAGTAGTACGCGGTGCCGAAAGTGCCCTTTACGGAACGGACGCTATGTCGGGCGTCGTGCAAGTAATCACTCATCGCGGCACGACGAGGATTCCTACGGTGAACGTTTTCGCGGAAGGTGGCAGTTTTGCCTCAGGCCGAGGCGGGGCACAGTTGAGCGGTTTAATTGGCGCATTCGATTATTCGGGAGCTGCGTCGTATTTTTCTGCCGACGGTCCCGATGACATCAACCGTTTCATTAACCGCACGCTCTCTGGAAACTTTGGCTATCGGCTCGGCGAAGACAACCAACTCAGACTTTCACTGCGTAACAACACCAGCAGCGCGCAGACGCCCGGGCAGGTTTTGCTTGAGCCGCCGAGTCCGGACTCGCATACCGACTATCATTTCTTCAGCGCCAATGCACGATGGGACTTTGCGACCGGTAAGCACTGGCATCACCAGTTAATGGGCGCGGAATCCTACAATCGCCAGTTCAGTGCAAATCCGGTACAGAGTTTCTTTGCGACCGATCCATTCGCGTTCTGCCCGCAATCGGATGCGAACGCGGTGGCGACCGCCGACTTCTGCGATTTCACGGATCCAGGTAGCCGATATCAATACAACCGGGCCAGCATCAACGCGCAATCGAGCTACGTCCTGCAAAATTTTGCAGGTACGGCCGGCTATCAGTACGAAGTTGAGAACGGCTCGCTGCCATTTCTTGCGCAGGGACATGTCCGCCGCAACAATCAAGGCGGATTCCTGGATTTCCGTTACTCGCCGCATCCTCGCGCTTCACTAAGTTTTGGCACACGGGCCGAGGCGAACGGCTACTTCGGGACACGAGTTGTGCCTCGTGTCGGCGCATCTGTAATGCTGCTGCAGGGCCGCGGTTTCTGGGGAGCAACACGATTCCGAGCCTTTTACGGGCAGGGAATTAAAGAGCCACGCTTCGACCAATTGTTTGACGATCAATTCGGCGACCTCGGCAACCCCAACCTGAAACCGGAGACGAGTAAGACTTGGAGCGCCGGCCTCGAGCAAAAGCTGTGGGATAGCCGCGTTACCTTGAGCGGGGAATATTTCTCCAATCGCTACTACGACATCATCAGCTTCGCGTTCTGCTCCGCGTTGCCGCCGCCCGACACTGGCAACAGTTGCGGCTTGGTGATTCCGGGCGCACCGCCGAGCTTCGGATTTTTCTTCAACACCGACCGCGCTCGCGCACGCGGAACGAACATCACTGCCGAAGTGAAAATCGTTCGCTGGCTCAGCCTTGCAGGAACCTATACCTACGACGACAGTCTGGTGCAGGCTGCGCCGAACGTTTTCGATCCCACACAAATTCCCGGGAATCGACTGGCACGGCGCCCGGTGAATTCCGGAACTATTGCCGCCGTTGCCGCGTGGCGCAGAGCAAGTGTGTCGCTCTCGAGTTATCTCAGTGGACAGCGCACCGACAGCGACTTTCTCGGCCTTGGACTGACACATACCGCCGGCTACGGCCGCGTCGACTTCGCGACAAGCTACGAGTTGTGGCGAGGAATTTCAACGTATGTCCGTGCTACCAACCTGTTCGACAAGTCGTACGAAGACGCTCTTGGTTATCCAGGGCTTGGACGCGACGTGCGCGTGGGTGTGAGCTATCGCTTTGCCGGAAAAAACTGACGCCGAAATCTTACGGGATACCATGAACGTCTCGACTCAATCATTCAATCCGAATGCAGCAGGCACCGCCGCTACTCCAGTGCTTTTCTGCTGGAGTGGCGGAAAAGACAGTGCGATGGCTCTGCATGTGCTGCTTCGCGACAAAAATGTGAAAGTGGCTGGTTTGCTGACCACCGTAACAGAAGGCTACGAGCGCATCAGCATGCATGGAGTCAGACGATCGCTGTTACTGCAGCAATCGCTTGCGACTGGATTACCGCTTTACGAGGTGCGCATTCCCAAGCCGTGCATCAATTCGATTTACGAAGAGCGAATGCGTGAAGCGCTTCTTGCCTTACGGGCGGACGGCGTCAGGGAGGTCGGATTCGGTGACATTTATTTGCAGGATTTGCGGGAATATCGGGAAAAAAACCTCGCACAGATCGGAATGTCGGCGCGATTCCCGATCTGGAAGAGAGACTCGCGTGAACTGGCACAAGCTTTTTGCCAGAACGGGTTTCGCGCCATCGCAGTGTGCATCGATTCCACAAGACTCGGGCGAGAGTTCGCCGGCCGCGAAATTGACCAATCGTTTTTTGAGGACCTCCCGAAAGAAGTGGATATCTGCGGAGAAAACGGTGAGTTCCATTCGTTCGTTTATGACGGTCCGATTTTCAAGAAGGCCTTGGCGGTAGAACGAGGCGAAGTGGTTGAACGGGATGGATTTTACTTTTGCGATTTGAAGGAGAAGGCGGAATGAAATTATCTGACGAAAAACGCTCACTGCTAGTACGTGGCGGAGTGGTGGCGGCAATGATTGTGCTGGCCGCGGTCCTGCGGGCCATGCCACATCCATGGAATCTCACACCGATTGGCGCAATGGCGTTGTTTTCCGGTGCAATGTTTAGGAATCGCTGGGCGGCATTCTTGTTGCCCCTCACTAGTTTATTCGTTGGCGATATTTTTGTCGGCTTTTACAAATTGATGATCGTTGTTTACGCGAGTTTTGCGGTCAGCGTGGCGATTGGCAGATGGCTAGGCGAGAACCGAACCGTTGTACACATTGGCGGAGCCGTCTTGCTCGGCTCGTTGCAATTTTTCGTGGTCACAAACTCGGCAGTGTGGGCATTCAGTGATTTTTATCCAAAGACAGCAGCGGGGCTGACCAGATGCTTTGCGAATGGCGTTCCATATTTCTGGAACACGCTCGCCGGCGACGCCTGCTATGCGCTGGTTTTGTTCGGAGGATTCGCGCTGGCGGAAAGACTTGTTCCTGTGTTGCGTCTCGCGCGCAACGAATCCGTTGCAGCCCGTTAGTTTGGTGCTGTGCCAGTCAGTCCTGAGCTGATGCTATAATTGTAACAAGATGAGTGGCAAAATCGCGACCGAGAGCAGTGTAAGCCCCGAAGTATTCGCCAAGTATGAGGCCGTAATAGGGCTCGAAGTCCACGTTCAGCTGCTCACGAAGACGAAAATCTTCTGCGGTTGTTCCACGCAATTTGGCGACGCCCCAAACGTAAATACATGTCCCGTGTGTCTGGGTTTGCCCGGTGCGCTTCCAGTTCTCAATAGGCGCGCGGTCGAACTGGGCATGCAGGCGGCGCTGGCGTTGAATTGCACGGTGCACGAGCATTCTCGCTTTGCTCGCAAGAATTACTTTTATCCCGATTTGCCGAAGGGCTATCAGATTTCGCAGTACGAGCTTCCGTTGGCCACCGAGGGACACATCGAAATAGAAATTGCCGGCGCACGAAAGCGGGTTGGCATTACGCGCCTGCATCTGGAAGAAGACGCAGCGAAAAACTTGCACGAAGGCTTCAAGGATTCCGCAACGAAAGGCTACGTTGACTACAATCGCTGCGGATCGCCGCTTGCGGAAATCGTAAGCGAGCCGGACATGCGCACGGCAGAGGAGGCGTATGCCTACGTCACGACGCTAAGGCAGATTCTGCTCTATACGGGTGTAAGTGATTGCAACATGGAAGAGGGTTCGCTGCGTTGCGACGCAAACGTCAGCGTGCGTCTGCGTGGTGCCAAGGAATTCGGCACCAAAGTTGAAGTGAAGAATCTCAACTCCTTCCGCTTTCTACAAAAGGCGATCGAATTCGAAATTGAGCGGCACATCGGTGTGTTGCAAAGCGGCGGAAGAATTTCGCAAGAGACGCGGCTATGGAATCAGGCCGAGAGTTACACCGCCTCGATGCGCTCAAAAGAGAAGGCGCACGATTATCGTTATTTTCCTGAACCGGATCTCCTGCCGGTGCACGTAAGTGTCGCTTGGCGCCATGCTGTCAAAAAAGGCTTGCCGGAATTGCCGGAGGCGAAGCGCAACCGTTTCGTCAGCGCGTACGGAATCACGTCTTACGATGCTGGTGTCCTGACCGCTTCACAAGAGCTAGCGGATTATTTTGAGCAAGTAGTCAAAGCGGGTGCGCCCGGCAAAGCTGCTGCGAACTGGATGCAGACCGAGTTGCTCCGCCGGTTGAACGACAGCGGCAAGGAAATCATCGCGAGTCCAGTCGCGGCTCCGGCGCTGGCCGAATTGATCAATCTGGTCGAATCGACCAAGATCACAGCGGCGGTCGGCAAAAAAGTATTTCCGAAAATGTTTGAAACGGGCCAGAGCGCGGCGCAGATCATCGAAGCCGAAGGATTGGGAACGCAAGTTAGTAGCAACGCTATTGAACAGATCGCTCGCGAAGTTATCGAGAAAAATCTGGATAATGTCGCGAAATACAAATCTGGTAACGAAGGCGTCTTCAAATTTTTTGTCGGCCAGGTAATCAAAGCCACGCGCGGGCAAGCCAATCCGCAGTCGGTGAATGACATCCTCAAGAAGATTCTGGCAGGCGAGAATTGAGTCTGGTTGAAGCATTTCTGCCCGCAGCAGTTGCCAAGACGGAAAACTGGATCAACCAGATGCGTGATCGCCATCGGCCTGTTGCGCGATCCTTGCGGCAAAACGAACGGGAGATTCTGGAAAATTATTTTGAGGCCGAGCTGCTTGACGCCATCCGTCTTAAGGAAGTTTCCCAAATCGAAAAGCCTCCGTTCTACGAAGGGCTCCGCAGCCAACTCTCCTTCGTTGGCATGCGAATTACCTTTGATTTCACGAACGCCACAGGAATTACGTTCGACAATTGCGTCTTGCTAAATCAGTCGCCATTGACGATGGATTTGCTATTCCACGAACTGGTGCACGCCGAACAGTACCGCAGGTTGGGTGTTTCGCGATTTGCTGCCGCGTACGTTCGCGGATTCGCCGAATGCGGCTTCGTCCATCAGGATATTCCGCTGGAGATGATTGCGATCGCGCTTACCGATCGGTACTTGGCGTCAGAGAAATTTGGGGTCAGCGAACAAATCGCGACCTGGCTAAGCACAAAAGATTACTGAAGCACTGAAGCAAAATGGACTGAGAACCTTCTTCTCCAAGGATTGTTCATGCTGAAAGTTGGACAAAAAGCGCCGGATTTCACGCTGGAAAGTGATTCGGGAGCCAGCATTTCTCTAAAAGACTTTAAAGGAAAGCGTGTGGTGCTCTATTTCTACCCGAAGGCCGGCACTCCCGGCTGCACAATCGAGGCCTGCGAATTCAGGGACCTGCGCCCCAAGTTTGAAAAACAGAATGTAGTTGTACTTGGAGTCAGCGCCGATCCGCAAAAAGCGCTCGCGAATTTCAAGAAGAAGCAGAATCTCAATTTCCTGCTGCTTGGCGACCCTTTGCGCAAAGTGCTCAAGGAGTACGGAGTCTGGCGCATGAAGAAATTTATGGGCCGGTCCTTTAAAGGAATCGTCCGCAGTACATTTTTGATCGGTCCGGACGGCAAGATTGAGGAAATCTGGGATCCAGTCAGCGCGAAAGGCCATGCCGCAGAAGTATTCGAAAAGGTTGAGGAGTAATTCCGTCCCGGTGGCGGATTGTATTTTCGCTAGAGCGAACTGTGAACCGCGCCTGAATTAGCCGCCGGCTCGATCAGTAGATTGTCGATCAAGCGGGTCTTTCCCACGAAAGCTGCCAATAACAAATATGCGGTGCGCGCGCCGATTCTGACGAGCGGTTCGAAAGTTTCCGCGTCCACAACTTCGGCATAATCCAGGCGCACTGACCGTTCCTGCGAGAGAATTGTGACCGCTGAAGACCGGAGCTGAGCGGCGTCAAGCGTCCCAGTATCAGCGGCAAGTTTCGCAGCCACGAGCGCGCGGTACAGGGCCGTCGCCGACTGCCTTTCTTCCGGATTTAGATATGCATTGCGGGAGGAAAGCGCCAGTCCGTCGGCCTCGCGTACAATCGGTTGGACGACGATTTCAGAGTTCATATTCAGGTCCAAAGCCATTTGCTGCAGGATGCGAACCTGCTGCGCGTCTTTTCTTCCAAAATATGCATAATGCGGCTGCACGATTTCGAAAAGTTTTAGCACCACTGTCGCCACACCGCGAAAATGGCCCGGCCGCGATCTGCCTTCCAGCCGTTCGCTGATGCCTTCTACGTTTACAAATGTCCTGAATCCCGCCGGATAGATTTCTTTTGCGTCCGGGGCGAACAGCACATCCACGCCGGCGGCTCTCAACTGTTCAACGTCCGCCTCAAACGTGCGTGGGTATTTCGAGAGATCCTCGTTCGGACCGAATTGCGTCGGGTTTACGAAGATTGAGGCATACACTCGTGAACCATCCATGCGCGCGCGGCGGATCAAGGATAAATGCCCTTCGTGAAGCGCACCCATTGTCGGAACGAACCCGGTGACGTGATTTTCCTCCCGTGCCTTGCGCACGGTTTCTTTCATCCAGGAAATTGTTCGAATGATTTCCATCAGCCGGGAAAAGTGTATCAGCTCAGGGCAATATCGAAGTGAAAGGTAGGTTTGTCGTCATGCCGAAGCCGCAGCCGCCCGCTCGCGATAATAGTGCATCAGGTCAGTGAGGATTGGCGTGGCTCCCAATTGCCGGAGCAGAGTGCACACCTGCCCACGATGATAGCTGCCATGGTTGGCGACATGCTGTAGCGATTGCCACAGAGGATTTTGGTATACGCCGAATTTGAACGTCTTGTATTCCATCACACGGTCTAGATCCGCTTGCGTCAACCCATAGACGAATGCAAGTAACTGCTCCGCTTGCGGCGCCCAATGTTGGCGCAAAGCAGCAACTGTTTGTAGTTCGTCGACGGTGGGTAGCGAAGCCGGCGTGCGGCCAAGACAGCGCTCTAGCCAAACCGATTCCGCTCCGCAGATATGCGCAAGAGTGTCGCGGACCGAAGAAAAACTGGAGCCCAGCGGTTTTGTAAATTGTTCGTCGGAGAGTTGCCCTGCGGCTTCGAGAGAACGCCGGTTGGCCCAGTCGTTGTAGTCGAACAACATGCGAATCTCTTCGGATGTCACGATGCGCTCCTTTGCGGAATTTGTGAGGCCGAGAGTCAGTCGGTCAGTTCGACGTCGAAGTTGATGTCTTTGCGGCTCGTTTTGGGTTCCGCCATGTGATAAGACTCGCCATCGGCCGGAAAACTTCCGCGGCGAACATCCGAGCAATACTCGCGTACCGCGCTAGAAATAATTTCGCTCAAGTTGGTATATTGCCGCGCGAATCTTGGCACCGGCCCAAATGTCAGCCCAAGCAAATCGTTGACCACCAGAATCTGCCCGTCGCACTCCGGACCTGCTCCAATTCCAATCGTCGGAATTCGCAATTCTCGCGTAATCAGCGCAGCCAATTCCCGCGGAATTCCTTCCAGAACGATTGCAAATGCCCCTGCTGCTTCCACCGCGCGAGCATCGCGCACCAATTGTTCCGCTGCGTCCGGGGTCTTACCTTGCACCTTGAATCCGCCCATTGCGTGAAGGGACTGCGGCGTCAGACCCACGTGGCCCATTACTGGGATTTCAGACTCAGTGAGACGCGCAATTAGTTCCAACCGGCGCTCGCCACCTTCGACCTTTACCGCTTCCGCGCCCGCTTCCTTTACGAAACGCACGGCATTGCGAACGGATTCGCCAATCTCCGCGTGGTAGCTGCCAAAGGGCATGTCCGCTACGACCAGCGCGCGCCGCGTTCCTTTGCGCACCGCTCTCGTATGGTGCAGCATTTCCTCCACGGTCACGGGAAGTGTCGATTCGTGGCCCAGCATCACCATGCCTAGTGAATCGCCGACCAGCAGGATATCAACGCCGGCTTCGTCCAACAGGCGAGCGGTCGGATAGTCATACGCCGTCAAGCTGGTGATCTTGCTCACGTTTTCGGAGCGAAAAATCTTCCGTTCGAGGAGCGATGGCACGGTAATCTTGCCATCGCGAAAATGGGAGGGAACACTCATCTAAAACTCCGGTGCCGCTCTCTGCCTGCAAGATGCAGCCCTGTACCTGCAAAAATCGTAGCAGAAATTCCCGTAATTCGCCACGGAACTGCTCCATCGGATGAGGCCATACGTCTTCACCCACTTTTTTATTGCGAAATCGGTTTGCTAGCTTGGGCTCGCCCTTTCCATTGCCCGCCTCGGCCTAGCCAGTAGCGCACAGCGGAAAGGCAGGTTGCGAATGCGTAAAAGAGTGCCGAGAAGGGAAGTAGGGGCGCCCAGACCGGACTCAAGCGATAGAGTGTCACGGCTGGGAGGAACGAAGCGGTCATCAGACACCACGCTGCCAACGCAAAAGGCCACACGTGAATATTGGAAGAAAACGTCAGCACGAAAGGAACTAAAAACGTGACGCCGAGTCCGAGCAAGGTTCCCAGAAGGTTAAGCGCGGAATAGCGAAGCTGCGTAAACGCGGTACGCGCAATCACGTCGCGGATTTCAGATAAGGTGGTGTAAGCACGCAAGCTCCGGCTAGAACGTGTTAATCCCATCCAGATTTTTCCACCGGATTTTTTGACGATGCGGGCCAGAGCGCAATCGTCGATCACTTCGCCGCGAATTGCAGCCAGTCCGCCAGCGCGTTCTAGTGAGCTCCGGCGCAACAAAATGCAACCTCCCGCGGCACCGGCCGTCTTTGATTTCGAGTCTGCGATCCATCGCGGCGGGTACAGCATCAGAAAAAAATAAACAAATGGAGGAATCAGTAGCCGCTCCACAAACGATTCCGCCTTCAACAAAACCATCAACGACGTAAGGTCAAGTTTTCCGGATTCCGCATTGCTGACCAGATTTCGCAGTGTGTCAGTGGAATGCATGATGTCCGCGTCTGTGAACCACAAAAACTCTGGCGTCATATCGGCGGCTACATTCGCTCCGAGGTTTAACGACCACAATTTGCCCGTCCATCCGGGTTGCAATTCCGATGCTCGTACAATGATTGTTCTCGATGCCACTCCCGCTTCCTCTGCCGTGCGGCGAGCAATCTCTGCCGTGCCGTCGCGGCTATGGTCGTCAACTATTACGATGGAAAACTCGCCGCTGTAATCCTGTGCCGCCAGTCCTCGCAGCACTGCGCCAATCGTCTCGGCTTCGTTTCTCGCTGGAACTACTGCCGCGACAGTTGGCCAACGATCACGAGAAGGGAAGCGCGCGCGGCCCGCGTCGAATTCCCAAACGCGCCAGAATTGTCCCCATAGAAAAAAGATCACCAGCCAGATGACGAATGTCAGCAGGGAAAGGATTTGTAGCATCAACAAACAGGTTAGCTAAGCCAGGTCTTCTTTGCGAATCGGCAGGCGGCGGATTCGCTTCTTGTTAAGCGCGTAGATCGCGTTGCATACCGAAGCGGCTACGACCGGTAGCCCGGGTTCGCCGATTCCGGTTGGCGCTTCCTTGCTATCCACAATAAAGATCTCGGTCTTCGGGGTCTCAGCGATCCGAGGCATCTGATAATCGTGAAAGTTCGATTGAACCACTCGACCACCATTAATGGTGATCGCGTCATGCAATGTCGCCGACAAGCCGTAAATCGCTGCGCCTTCGACCTGCGCGCGAATCCCCTCGGGATTCACCGCACGCCCGCAATCCACAGCGTAAAAGAGCCGCTGCACTTTTACCGCGCCATCTTTAACGGAAACTTCCGCCACCGCCGCGGTGTAGGATTCGAACGAGTAATATCCAGCGATGCCGCGCGCCACGCCTTTCGGCAAAGGTGATCCCCAACCGGCTTTTTCCGCCGCCAGTTTCAGTACGCTTTTCAGTCGCGCCGTATCCAACGGCTTTCCACGGACCGGATCGTCAAAGACGGGAATTTTTCGGTCGCTCCCGATCGCCCGTAGACGAAATTCCAGCGGATCCGCTCCCGCTGCCGCGGCCAGTTCGTCCGCGAAGCATTCCACAACAAATCCGCTCGAGGAATGCTCCACAGAGCGCCACCACGCGCGCGGTACTCCCGATTCCGCCAGCGTATATTCCACTCGATAATTGGGCGTCTGGTACGGAATAAACAGCGCTGTCGCAAACTCAGAATTCTCCGGAGTCGCTTTGCCTTTTTCGCTCCACATAGCGTCGATCGATGTGGACGTCTGAAAATGTTTCCACGCTGCGATGTTTCCCTTTTCGTCGATCGCGCCCGAGAATTTGTGAAACGACGCAGGACGATAAAAATCGTGTTGCATATCATCTTCTCGCGTCCACAAAACCATCACCGGTCTGCCAGTCCGCTGCGAGATCTGCGCCGCCTCCATCACGAAATCGCCCATGTAGCGGCGCCCAAATCCTCCGCCCATCAACGTCGTGTGCACCGTGATTTTGTCTTTCGGCAGTTTGGATACGCTCGCGATCACATCTTGAGCCCACTGCGGAGCTTGCGTCGGCACCCAAGCTTCTGCGCTGTCCGATCGAATATCCACCGTGCAATTCATCGGCTCCATCGTGGCGTGAGCCGCGAAAGGAAATTCGTACGTTGCTTCCACTGTTTTCGCCGCTGAACTGACTGCCGCGTCCGCATTTCCGTCATTGCGAACTACCTTTCCCGGCTTCGCGGCATTTGCCAAAAATTGTTCGTGTAGTCCTTCCGAGGATTCACTGCCGTGCGGACCCGGTTCCCATTCCACCTGCAGCGCTTTCCGGCCTTGCATCGCGGCCCAGGAGTTGTCTGCAACGATCGCCACCCCGCCCGCCGTGAATGCGCCTGTACCCACGGGTTCGATCGCGAATACTTCGCCTACTCCCCGCACCGCTTTCGCTTTCGTCGCATCGAAGGATTTTAGTTTTCCGCCAAATATCGGGCACCGCTCCACCACCGCAAACTGTATTCCCGGAACTCGGGCATCAATGCCGAATTTCGCCGTGCCGTTGGTCTTTGCAGCGCCTTCCCACCGGGGCATTCCATGCCCAACAATTTTGAAATCGTTGACGTTCTTCAGTGGCACCGTATGCAAGTTCGGTATGGGCTGCTTTGCCGCGTCTTCCGCCAGTTCTCCATACTTCAGAAAATTCTTGCGCGAACCGTGCAGCACTCCGCCATCCTGCGCCACGCACGTATTCGGATTCACATTCCAGCGCGCCGCCGCGGCCGCCACTAACATTTCTCTCGCCGCCGCTCCTGCTTGCCGCATCGGGAGCCAACAACTTGCTACGCTTCCACTGCCTCCGGTTCCGTGGTTATAGACTTCCGGATTGGTCGGCGCCTGTGCAATCGACACCATCTTCCAGTCCACGCACAATTCTTCCGCCAGAATCATCGGCAGTGCCGTCATGATTCCTTGGCCCATCTCCGATTTCTCCAGAATCAAAGTCACGCGATTGTCCGGCGTGATATGCACCCAGGCATTGAGCGGGTTGGGAGTTTTCTTTTCCTGTTTTTCCGCGGGATCTTGTTCGGCCAACGCAGGCAAGTGAAAGCCGATCATCAGACCGGTTCCGACAGCGGTTCCAGTTTTAAGAAACGCGCGACGATCGAGAGTCAGCGTGCTCATGGGACACCTCGAGTGGGAAAAACACTTCTTGAAAACTAAGCCGACTTCGCGTGGCCGGATTGAATTTCCGCCGCGCGGTGGATTGCCTTACGGATGCGCTGGTAGGTTCCGCAACGGCAAATGTTTCCGCTCATAAAATCGTCAATGTCGGAGTCGCTCGGAGCCGGTTTTCTTGCCAGTAACGCCGCCGCGGACATAATCTGCCCGCATTGACAATAGCCGCACTGCGGCACATCGACTTCGATCCACGCCTGCTGTACGGGATGGTTTCCATCCGCCGAGAGACCTTCGATGGTCGTGATCGATTTTCCCGCCACGGTCGAAATCGGAGTGCTGCACGAACGCGTGGCTTCTCCATTGACGTGTACCGTGCACGCGCCACACAGCGCCATTCCGCAACCGAATTTCGTGCCGGTCATCGCAAGGGTGTCGCGCAAAACCCACAGCAGCGGCATTTGCGGGTCAACGTCCACCGTTTGTGATTTTCCGTTGAGGGTAAAAGTAACTGGCATAGCAGCCTCCGCGCGAGCCGAGTATCGACGTCACCATCCTAACTCAAGATGCCTTTATGCGAAAAGGCGTACAGTTTTACCCCAAAGCGCCTTTACGCCTTGTCAGACGCGGCTCGCCCTCAGGCGTGAGCAACCTCGGGCGTTTTCGGTGGCACATGCGGCGGTTCCGGTTCCACTCCTCGCCAGCCAACCGGGCGTCCGCTCACCGCTTCCTTCACCGAGCGGAACAAGACCACGTACATCAACTGCCGGTAGTAAAAGCGTTGCAGCAAAACCGGGACTAGTAGCGTCCAGTCTTCGTCACGTTCCAGTGCAAAGGCGACCACGCAGGTAAGGATGTCAATCAGCAGAAATCCCAGAAAGAATAAAACCGATCGTTCAAGGTTTGCCGTCACAAATGTCATCTGCGGCATCCAGGAAATATGCAATTGCATCAGGCCCCACACCAGAACGGAACCGAAGAACATCAAATCGATAATCGGTGAGATGAGCGGCAACACCAGTTGAAACACGAAAATATTCGGCAGCGCCACCCATCCGAGGGTGCCGTACTTTGGTCGCAACAGTGTGTCGCGGTGTTTCCAGAACGCCTGCAGCGTGCCAAACGTCCACCGAAATCTCTGCCGAATCAATATGCTCGCCGTCTCGGGAGCTTCCGTCCACGCGATGGCGCGCTCCTCGTAGCACACCCGCCATCCCAGCCGCCGGATCGCGATTGTGAGGTCGGCGTCTTCTGCGACCGTATCTGCCGTGATTCCGCCCGCCGCCGCAATCGCTGCTTTGCGCCACGCCCCCAGCGCTCCCGGCACCACCGTGATGCAGTTCAACAAATCGAATGCCCGCTTTTCCATGTTCTGGCTGGTGATGTATTCCAAAGCCTGCCAGCGCGTCAGCCAGCGCGAACGGTTTCCCACTTTTACGTTTCCGGCAACTGCGCCGATTTTCGGATCAGAGAAGTGCCGCATCAATTGCCGGATGGCATCGGACTCAATCTCCGTGTCGGCATCGATGGTCACCACAATTTCAGTTTGTGCTTGCGACATCGCGTTGTTCAGCGCTGCGGCCTTCCCGCGATTTACCTGATGAATGATCTGGACACGATTGTCGTCGCCGAAGTGTGAGTCCAGCAGCATCCGCGTGTCGTCGGTCGATCCATCGTTCACTACGATGACGTGCATCGCCGGATAGTCCGATGCCAGCACGGACGTTACCGTCTGCACGATCACGCCCTCTTCATTGTGTGCGGGGATCAGCACCGTCACGCTCGGCAACGGATTCGGAGGCTGGTCGTGGTCCGCTCGGAATTTCTCAATCAGCGCCAGAATTCCAATGATCAGGGCTCGTCCGCTCACCAACACAATTCCAAGTAGGAACGTCCAGCCGATACTCACAGTGAACCAGTGATACAGTCCGAAAATAAAGCCGTCCGCCTTGGCTTCCAGCCACTCCCTACCTGTCAAAGGAACCATCACTTCCGCGCGGGTCTTGCTTACCAGCTCGGGCACTCCGACGAATTCAAATCCTCGTGCACGCAGTTGATCGATGATGGCCGGCAAGGCCGCCACGGTCTGGCTGCGATCTCCGCCGCCATCGTGAAACAAAACAATATTTCCAGACCCGGCTTGTCGCATCACCCCGTCAATAATCTCCTGCGCTGGAATCTGTTTGCCGTAAGGCTGCTGCCAGTCGTGCGGATCGATTTTCTGCCCAACAATCAGATATCCCATGTCCTGTACGGCGGGTAGCTGGGCTACTTCTTCCGCATATTCCGGCTGGTGGTCGATGCCGTATGGTGGCCGGAACAAAATTGATTTAACACCCAGGGTGCTCTCAATCAGTCGCTGCGTGAGGTTTAATTCCCAGCGCAATTGTGTCGGCGAGATTTCGTCCAATACCTGATGCGAGTAGGTGTGATTTCCGATGGAGTGACCTTCGGCGTACGCCCGCCGCAGAATTCCCGGTGACTTCGCAGCTTCCTCCCCGATCACGAAAAACGCGCCCGGTACCTTTTTCTCTTTCAGAATATCCAGAATTTTCGGCGTCCAGCGGGGATCCGGGCCGTCGTCAAAGCTGATCGCGATTTTCTTGGGAACGGCTCCCAGTTGATCGATTTCATACGACAGCGGGTAGCTTTCGTAAGTCTCGTCGGTAATCAAGTCGGTGTCAGGGTCGTATTCAAACGAGCGCACTCCACGCTTTGGTTTGTCCGCGATTCGCCAGATATCTCCATTACCTTCCAGGATCAGGTCCGGGCCGGGAGGCACGTCCTTCAGCAGTTCTCTAGTTTTATCATCCGGCCGCGTCGCATCCCAGATTCTCCAGATGGAACTGTCCGCCGAACCCAACCTCCACAACGCCGTGCCTTGAACACCGAGCCGCTCGGCCGCTCGCATCTGGTTGTAGGCTGTGACTGCATCGAGAAACCACACCTGGTGTACGCGATCACTGTCGTCCCGGTACGAATAGTGCGGATTCAGCGACGCGGGATCCAATTCCACATCTGCTTCCGACTCGTATGCGTGCAGCAACGCCTCCTGCACGCTTAAATCTTTCGCCGGCGGGTGCGATTTCTTGTCAGGCTCGGGCCAGTCGTAACCGTAGTTCGCGATACCCACGACGATTTTTTGCGCTGGAATGACTTTCAGCAGTTCGTGCAGGTTGTCCATGAACCATTCTTGTGAGGCGATTGGTCCGGGGCCGGACGTAGGCCAGTGCTGGTCATAATTCATCACCACCACTGCGTCGCACTGTTTTCCGTAGTAGCCGTAGTCAAAGGCGTCGTCTTGGGCGGGCAGCGAAATCATGATCTTCAAGCCCACTGCGTGTAACGCTGGACCCAATTCCGCCACGAATTCTTTTAGATGTCCCTGGCTGGTTTCCGGGACCTCCTCGAAATCCACGACGATACCCAGTTCTTGCGCCTCGATCGCGAATTGCACCGTTTCACGAACCAGATTGGCGCGAGCTTCAGGATTGGCCAGCATCTGCACCATCTCCGGTACACGCCACTGGCCTCCATCGTAATTGTTCAGCATGCCCATCAATGGAATTTCTACGTTCGCGCTGCGCATCCATTGATGCAATTTGTCGTCGCGAATAATCGAAATGGCTTCTTCCGGCGAAGCTTGCACCGTCTGGTACCGTTCATAGTCCACGATGGTCAGTCCGCCATCCGGCGTCACACCGTGCAACTCTTCTGAAACCACCAAGTCCAGGTCTTTGTAATGCTTTTTTAGAGTCGCCAGGCTGTTAGCGTCATAGCTAACGTAGAACCCGACGCGCAGCGGATCGTAGCTGGCCGGAATCTTTCCAATGTTGGCGATGCGTCGGTGCCGCCCTTCGCGTTGCGGCACCAACTTGGTATTTTTCGGCTTTGACTTCAGCGCACGGTAGGAAGATTTTGCGTCCGGCAAAAGCGCCGCGGGCAGGTCCACGCTTGCTGCAAGACTGAAAAAGAAATACACCAGCAGCAGCGTCAGCAACGCTCCGCTGATTTCCAGAGCGCGCCGCGTCCGCCGCCAGCGCACCTTTTCCACATCGTAAAATATGGGACTTCGTTCTTTCATTTTTCGTTGTGGCTGGGCAGCCGTATGCGCGGATCGTCCGTAAACCCGCGCTTCTTCTCACTGAAGTACTCTAACTATTGTAAGATGCACAAAACCTATGAAGCGAGTTTTCTCGCATCCTGTATCCGCGCTGGTCATCGGGCTCTTACTCCGGCTCTTTTTCGTCTTCTGCCTTCCCAGTTCCTCGGGTGATACCCCTCTCTACGAATCCTTGTCGTCCAACTGGCTGCAGCATCACATCTTTGGCGTCGCGGTCGATGGAGTCCTAACGCCGCTCGACATCCGCATGCCCGGATATCCTGCATACCTGGCTTTTTTCCAGGCGATTACCGGTCGCACCGCCGAGACCGCCCGCCTGTGGGTGATGTTCGGACAAGTCTGTCTGGATTTACTTGCCTGTGTAATCATCGCCGGACTTGCGGTCCGCTGCTGCGGTCGAACTCAAAACTCGTCTCGAGTCTTTCTTGCCGCTCTCTGGCTCGCCGCTCTTTGCCCGTTCACCGCGAATTACACGGCAGTTCCACTAACCGAGACCTTCGCAATCCTTACCACCGCCCTCGCGCTCTCGGCACTGCTTCCCTTAGTCAACCCCGAGCAGCCGGCAGCCGGCTTCCCGCATTTGCGAATATTTCCCAAAAGTTCTGGATACTTCAAAAATGCGGCGGTCGCGGGTTTCTGGACTGGCGTTGGAACCCTGATTCGTCCCGAAGCCCCGCTCGTGCTCATCGCTTGTCTTCCGGTGGCCATGTGGTTGGCTTTTCGCCGCGGCCAGCTTGAAAAAGGTATTCGCGCTTCGATACTCGCCACCGCCGCTTGCCTACTGATCCTTGTGCCCTGGACCGTTCGCAACGCCATCACACTTCACAAATTCCAGCCCCTTACTCCGAAATACACCACCATGCCCGGCGAAGTGGTTCCCCGCGGCTTCATGAACTGGGAGCGCACTTGGCTTTACCGCTTCCGCGAAGTCTTCCTTGTGCCATGGAAGTTGAACGACGAAGCGATCGACATTGACCAGCTTCCCGCGCGCGCTTTCGATTCCCCCGAAGAGCGTCAGCACGTAGCCGCAATCCTCGAACAGTACAATCGCGATTTAAGTCTGACCGCTGAAGAAGATATTCAGTTCGGCGAAATCGCGCAAGCCCGCACCGCCCGGCATCCGCTCCGCACCTATCTTTGGGTGCCATTGCAACGTGTCGTCACACTGTGGTTCACGCCGCGAATCGAACAACTGCCAATTTCTGGCGACGTCTTTCCGCTCGCTCATGCCTGGGACACCGATCGTCCAGACATGTGCATTACAATTGGATATTTCTTTTTGAATATTTTTTATGTCGCGCTGGCTCTTTGGGGTGCATTTTTGCTTTGGAGCCGATCGAAGGAAGCGCGCGCTGCAATTGTCCTGCTCGCTGCCTTTGTGCTTCTAAGGACGTTGTTTCTCACGACCATCGAAACGCCGGAGCCCCGTTACGTTTTGGTCTGTTTTCCCGCGATTATTGCGCTCGCCGCCAACGCTTTCATGCCAGGTAAAGCTTCAGACACTTATCGCTGATCTTCTTGCGGCTCCGGATGGATCGTCACTCGGTAAATCTGCGGAAATTTTTCCTTCACCCGGTCTTCCAGTGCCGCCGTTACATCGTGTACTTCCGTGATCGGCAGTTCACTCTTCATCACACAATGGCATGACGCCAGGATGTGGTGATCCACTTGCCGCGCCAGCACTGCATGACTGCTGATCAGTTCGTGGTATTCCGCCGGAAGCGAATTCAGAAACCCCTCGATTGATTGCGCCAGTCCGCGCAGATTTCCCGCTCCGGCGTCCGATAAGCTGATGGCCGTCCCCAGTGGTTCGATGTGTATATTTACCTCGGTCGGTTCCTGCCGCAAATCGCGAATCTCATTCTCCAGCGCCGTCGCCTGCTGATGCGCTTCTTTCAAGCTCAAATGTGGATCAACCTCAAGATGCAATTCCACAAACAGCCGCCCATCGTTCTGCTGCGCCGACAAATCATGAATCGCCAGCCCGCGCCGCTGCGCCACCGCTCGAATCGAATCGAAAAATGGCTCGCCCTGCGGTGCGCGCGGTTCCGCATGTACCACCACATCCGATGGCACGATTTCTCCCACGCGCTGCTCAATCGCGTCACTCCACGCGTGTACCTGTTCGAGGCTCGCTGTGCGCGGCACGCTCACCGTCGCGTCCACGAAGTATCGGTTGCCCGCTCGCCGCAGTCGTAATCGTTGCACCGCCAGGACTCCATCCATCTTGCTGACCGCGCCGGTGATCTGCTCAAGAAGTCCCTCGGGAGCGGCATCGAGCAGTGCATCCAGAGTTCTTCTTCCGAGCCGCGAGCCAACCCACAAAATAATTGCCGCTACGATCAATCCGGCCAGCGCGTCCGCGTACACCATCCACGGCATGTTCCATTTTTCGCCCGCCCACACCAGTCCGATTCCCGCTATGACGACCATCGTGCTCCACACGTCCGTCGAAAAATGCAGCGCGTCCGCTTCCAGCGCTTCGCTCGAGTATTTCCGCGCGACGTGCGAAAGTTTTCGCGCGCGTGTGATATCGATCGATAACGCCACCAGCAGCACTACGATCGCCAGCCAACTTGGTTGAATATGCACGCTGTGAAAAAATAGGCGGTCAAACGCTTCGTAAATGACGTAGAGCGCCGTCAATACCAGCAGCCCGGTTTCCACGAATGCTGAAAAGTTTTCGAACTTACCGTGCCCGTAGGGATGGCGGTGGTCGGCGGGCCGATCCGATACTCGAATCGACAGAAAAGTAATCACCGCGGCGATAAAATCCAGCCCGGAATGCAGCGCTTCGCTCAAAACGCCCAAACTGCCCGTGCGCACTACCAGAAACGTTTTTAGCGAAACCAGCACCATCGCCGAAGCAACGCTTAAAAGCGCCGCTCGCTTCTTTTCCTTGGTCTCGCCGGGCAGAACTGTTTCCATGGCCACGCCTAGACTACCTTATCTCCCGCACTAGGCCACCACACTCCATTTCCGATTTTTCACATGACCGCCCGAGGAAGGTCGAGCGAGAATGTCGAGAACAGCGAGGAAGGAATGTCCGCAACAGATCGCTTACGATTCGCGTCTTGGCGCGAATTTCAGCGCCGCCGAATTCATGCAGTACCGCAATCCCGTCGGCTCGGGACCGTCATCAAAAACATGCCCCAGATGAGCGTTGCACCGTGCGCATTTCACTTCTCGGCGCACGATTCCCATGCTCAAGTCGATTTTCTCAAGCACATTTTCTTTTGCGATCGGTGCCCAAAAACTCGGCCAGCCCGTTCCCGATTCGAACTTCGTCTTCGCATCAAAAATCGCTGTGCCGCAATCCGCGCACCGAAAAATTCCCGCGCGGTGTTCGTTCAGCAAATCGCCCGTACCCGGAATTTCCGTGCCGCCCTGCCTGGTCACAGCAAATTGTGGCGCAGTCAGAATTCTCCGCCACTCTTCTTTCGTCTTTAGCACCTTGCGTAGCGCAACTTTTCCCGTTCGCTTTCCGTTGTCGTCGAACTCCACGATCTCAACCGTCGCCTCCGGCGGACTTGCCGGCTCATCTTCCACGAAAGCCTTGCTTGCAACGCGATTCACGCCAGCAAACACACCTGCAGCCGCCAGAGCCGCGGCTCCGAAAATCAACCCGCGCCGGGTCAGTTCGTTCATACCTTCTCTTTCTGGAAATCCTCGCGTCTTGCCTTCAGACCGCTTACTTCGCTGTCAGCGCCGGCGCCGGTATCAGCGGTGGCCGCTTCGGTTCGCCGCGCGCCCCGCGCACGTCCAGTTCTTCAAACAGCAGCGATGGCGCGACCACCGACGATGGCAATCCATTCTGTGCCGAGCCGAACGCGCCCAGCGCCGTGCCCGCAAATCCCGCCACTTGCGTTTGCATGTAGTTGAAAACGTACGGATCATTCCCAATCGCGGTCACGTTTCGTAACACCCGCGTGTTCAATCCGGTAATCCGCGATCCACGAATAATTTCTTCATGTCCGTCCGCCGGATACACTTTGTACACCAGCAGCGGCAAGCGGTCGCCGTTTCCCGCGCCTCCACCGTAGCTCGCCAGTAGTTCGCTGAAATCATCCTGGTGCAGCAAACTCACCGCCGGATTATCCATCTCCTTCACAACTAGGCAGTATTCCTGCTTGTTCTGCTTGCAGATATCCAGAAATTTCTTTCGCAGATCCGCAGGCGAAACCGTTTCCGTGGAAGTAAAAAACAGATTGCTCGGCGTCGGCTTTGCGTCGTTCAAAAATGCCGACCGTCCGTGCCCGTTCGATTTGTCTGAGTCCGGCCCCGGACGCCTCGACATCAGCAGGCTCTTGAGCATTCCATTTTCAACCGCGGTCACTTTTTCCGCGGACACCCCCTCGTCGTCAACGTTGTACCCGCCGATCAGCGGCTTCCCGGCAAAGTCTTTTGCGGCGGGATCGTCAACCACTGTCACGCTCGCCGGTAGCACTCGCGCCCCCGTGCGGGTCACCCAATCGCTTCTTCCTCCGACGTTGCTCAAAAACTGCTCCATCACCGGTTGAAACGCTACCGGCGGCCGCGCTCCATTCAGCGCCGGACTCAGCACTTGCGCCACCAGCGGCGCCGCTGCCCGCGCTTCGAACAGCACCGGCCCCGTGTAGTCCGTCGCCGGCCGCGACATCCGCAGCGCGATCAATTCGCTGCCCGTCACATTCAGTCCGGCCTTCACCGCATCCACGCTGGCCAAGTCCGCCGGTTTCGGTGCGTACGACGCGTAAAAATGATTTACCTGCATCCCGTCGTTCGCCAGCGTACTCAACCCCGCTTCCACCGCTGCGAAGCTTCGGTTCGCGCGAATCTCCGTGCCCTCGCTGGTCAGCAAATATTCCGTCGCGTATACCAAATAATAAGTCACACGCGATTCCTGTATTTCCGGAAACGCTCGCAGCGCCGCCGAAGTTTCCCGAGCCTCCTGCTCCCAGTTGCGGCTGCTCCAGTCGGGCGTAACCAGCGGTGCGATGCTCTTCACCGGCGCCGCTTTCGAAAAATCGTCGATATCCGTCTGCCGCGCCAAACTATTCAAATAAGCTCTCTTTCGCGAATATGTTTCCACCGCTTCTTTGAACGCCTGATCCGTCGCAATCCACAAATCTTGCCGCAGCGAATCGTAGTCGCGGTCGATTCCCACCGTGCCCGTCGATCCGATAAATCCGCGGAAACCTTCGTCGCTCACAAAATTCGAACTGTCTGACTTGTAGTCCCCGACGCGCGCTTCCACGTTCATGAATCTGTTCCGCGTGTGCGCCGTGGTCATCAATGCGCCGAATTGCGCCACCACTTCCCGCACTTCCAGGTCCAGCAGGCGGTACTCGATGTAATAAGGCCGCACTGGTTTATCCGTGCCCGGAAATTTCAGTTCCAGCCGGTCCTTCGCACGCCCCATCTCGTCACGCATTGCTTGCAGCGTGTGATCGCCGTCAGCGGACTTGTCCTGCGCAAACGTTGCCGGAATCATGCCACTCGCAATGGCCAACATCGCAACCGCAGCTCGTAGAGAAATCTTCATTGCGCACCTCCCGTGGTTGCAGGTGCGGTATTCGCTTTCGTCGATTTCAGGTCGTGCGCTGGAGGCGGCAATATTGGCGGAGCATCCGTGTCCGCCTGTTTCTTTTGTACTTCCAATTCCGAAGTCAGAATCGCCGGAGCCGCCGCCGACACTGGCACCGATCCCGATTCCGCTCCGCAATATCCGTTGAACACTTCCGGCGTATCGCCGGTTGCCACAATTTTCGTCAGCGCGGCCAGCGGTGTTCCCACAATGTCCACCCCGCGCACCAGTTCATCCGGCCGTCCGTCCACATACACCTTGTAAACCACCAGCGGCTGCACTTGAAACGCTTGCGGCTGCCCGCGCCCGGTGAACGTAAATCCTCCGGCGATATCGTCGATCAACAACCCGTATTGTTTGTTCTGTGCTTTCACCAGCTCAATCAATTTCGCGCGTAGTTGTGCGTTGGTCACCGTTTTGTTGCTCTTCACGATCAGGTTGCCCTGCCGCGAAACCGGAACCGCGCCCAGTTGCCGTCTGCCGTGGCCGTTCGAATGCGGAATCTCCACCAGCGGCGAACGCGACATCTCAAAAGTTTTCAATACTCCGTGGTCCACCAGCGTCACTGCTTCGGCGTTCACGCCTTCGTCGTCAAACTGGTAGTAGCCCAGCAGATCCTCATTGCCCAATTTCTTCATCGTCGCGTCATCCACGATGCTCAGAAAATCTGGCAGGATCGGCTCGCCCACTTTCTTCGCGAACGTCTGTCCTTCCGTGATGTCTTTCTGCCGATGGCCTTCCGCCCGGTGCCCGAAAACTTCGTGGAAGAAAACCGCCGCCGCTCTGCCGGTCAACAATGCTGGCCCTACGCTCGGCTCGTTCAGCGGCGCCTTCACCAATCCTTCCATTTCCTTGCGCAGCGTTGCGCTTGCCGTCGCCACATCCTTGTCGCTCGGTGCATCCTTCGGGTCCACCCAGTCAAAGTTGTAATAGCGCTCGATATTCATTCCATCCGTCGCTTTGCCTTGGATGAAAAGTTCCAGCCGGTAACGAATCTGCCCGAATTGCAGTTGCGTCCCTTCCGTATTCACCTGGTACGAGTTTTGCGCCAGCGCCGAAAACGTCACGATGGAATTCAGGATGTCCGACGATTCGCGGAATGTTTTTGTGTATGCGCGAACCTTCGCCTCCCACGGCGTGCGGTCCAGCTTGAACGAAACTTCCGGCCCAAACGATTTGTGCGGCGCTTCGTGTGAAAAATCCGGCGCTTTTCCTTCCGCGGTATCCGCTTTCACTTCCTTGCTCGAACGAATCTTGGTCAGCGCTTCCACTGCTGCGCGGTATTGATCATCCGTTTCCAGCCAGATTGCTCGCCGCACCACCTGCTCGTCGTCGTCTACTGGCACGCCGCTGCCCGGACCACCGCTCGGCATTTGCCGCTCGCCCACCTTATGTGTGTTGTCCAGCGTGTTTGTCCCTACGCGAACCGATACCTGCAGCCACCGGTTGCGATTCTCGCCGCTCGAGAGCAGCGCTCCGTTCGAGCCGGATACTTCCGCCCGCTGCGTATCCGTAATGGTGTAGCCCATGAAATACGCGGGCGGCTCCTGCGCGCCCAGTACTTTGAATGAGCGGTCCAGCTCGCCCTGCATCGCTGCGACCAGCGGCGACGCCTTCGCTGTCGCTGGCGTGTCCGGCGGGCCCGCAAAAGTCGCTACCGGTTGAAATGTCGCCGCAAGCGCCACAGCGATTGCCGGCACCAGCAATGCGGCGGAAATACGAGTCGATTTACGCAAAGGAGTCCTCACGGTTCGATTAAGTGCTATGAGCTAAGTAAGCCAGTGTACGTCACTATTCGGCAGGCATACAACGCGGGCGCCTTCCCGGCCAACACTACTTCGACGGCTTTTTCGCGCTTTTCGTTGCACGCCGCGGTGCCCTTTATTTCTACTATTTCAGGCGAAAAATCGTGCTGCGGCCTTCCTCGTCTCGCCCAACTTCCCATTCTTTCGCTGGCCTGCGCTACACTCCTTTCGGTTCGACGCATCCGTCGCGACTTCTTCTTTCGCGCCCAGGAGGATTCTTGACTCCGCTCGTTCGCCGCCGTGCCGCCTGCGCTTCGCTGCTCGGGCTGGCAGTTCTCGCCACATCCATCCTCGCGCTGCGTTTGGCGGCTTCCTCGCCGCAAGCCGTCGCGCAAACCGCTTCAAGTACTTCTCTGGATTGGCCCCGCTATGGCGGCAATGCCGAAAACAATCACTATTCTCGGCTCTCTCAAATCAATCGCGAAAATGTCGACAAACTCAAAGTTGCGTGGCAATTCGATACCGACGAAGAAGGTGTCTTGCAAACGAATCCGCTCATCGTTGCCGGAGTTCTCTACGGCATTACTCCCACGCAAAAAATCTTTGCGCTCAACGCCGAAACCGGAAAACTGCTCTGGAAATTTGATTCCGGCGTAAAAGGTACTCAGCCCGATCGCGGTCTCGCTTACTGGGGTTCTCCTGAAAACACGCAAGACGCCTCTAGCGCTCGGGTTCTCGTTGGCGTCATGAATTATCTCTACGCGCTCGATGCTGCCACCGGAAAACCGGTCGCAGAATTTGGCACTGCTGGCCGTATCGACTTGCGCGAAAATCTTGGCCGCGAACCGGCCTCTGCAAATTCCATCTATATGACCAGCCCCGGCTTGGTGTTCGAAGATCTCGTCATCGTCGGTGGCCGCAATCCGGAAACGCTTCCTGCTCCGCCCGGCGACATCCGCGCCTTCGATGTGCGCACTGGAAAACTGCGCTGGAGTTTTCACACCATCCCACGGCCGGGAGAATTCGGCTACCAAACCTGGCCGAAGGACGCTTGGAAAACCAGCGGTGCCGCCAACAACTGGACCGGAATGTCGCTTGATACCGCTCGTGGAATTGTTTACGTTCCTACAGGTTCAGCCGCGTTCGATTTCTACGGCGCAGACCGTGCCGGCGATGATCTCTTCGCAAATTGTTTGCTGGCCTTGGACGCCCGCACCGGAAAACGCATATGGCATTTTCAAGGTGTTCATCACGACATTTGGGACCGCGATTTTCCCGCTCCTCCCGTCCTCGTCACCGTTCAACGCCATGGTCATCCCGTGGACGCAGTTGCGCAAACCTCGAAACAGGGCTTCGTCTATCTTTTTGATCGCGTCACCGGTGAGCCTCTGTTTCCGCTTGAAACAAAGTCTTATGCTGCGAGCGGCGTCGATGGTGAAGTCACCGCAAAAGAACAAGCTCTCCCGACAACTCCTCCTCCATTTGCGCGCCAGCTCCTCACGGAAGATTTACTCACATCGCGCACTCCGGAAATTCACAAGTGGGCTGTCGACGCATTCAAGAAATTCCGCAGCAACGGTCAATTTGTTCCATTTTCCGTCGGCACCGAAACGGTGGTCTTCCCCGGCTACGATGGCGGCGCGGAATGGGGCGGCGCGGCGGTCGATCCGAACAGTTCCGTCATCTACGTGAATTCGAATGACATCGCATGGACCGGAGCGCTTGCCGCCAACGGCAACGAAAAAGGCGCTCGCGCCCTCTACATCAGTCAGTGCGCCGTTTGTCACGGCGACAAACTCGCTGGCTCTCCTCCTTCGTTTCCTTCGCTCGTGGGGATCGCCCGTCGCCTCAACTTCCTGCAAATCGTCTCCACGATCCGCAACGGAAAGGGGCGTATGCCCGGCTTCCCGAACCTTAGCGATGAACAGACCAATGCCATCGCCGATTTTCTATCCAATGGGCAAGACACCCATGCGGGCCAGAAAGAGTTGGCGAGCGCTGGTCCAATGCCTCCCGCGATGAAGTATCACCTTACCGGCTACAACCGCTTTCTTGACCCCGACGGCTATCCTGCCGTTGCGCCTCCGTGGGGTACGCTCAACGCCATAAATCTCGACACCGGAGAATTTCTCTGGAAAATCCCGTTCGGTGAGTATCCCGAACTTGCTGCGGCAGGAATGAAAAATACCGGCACCGAAAACTACGGCGGGCCGGTCGTCACCGCGGGCGGACTGCTGTTCATCGGCGCGACCAACTACGACAGAAAATTTCACGCTTACGATAGTTCGACGGGAACACTTTTGTGGGAAACGCTCTTGCCGTTTTCCGGCAATGCTACGCCCGCAACCTATTCCGTCAATGGCCGTCAATTTGTCGTGATCGCCGCCGGCGGCGGCAAAGATCCGAAATCAAAACCAGGCGGAGTCTACGTCGCGTTCGCGCTTCCCGCTAAAAATTAAGACTACCGACGCTCCGCCGCTGCTATCTTCACTCTTCGATCTTCCGTTTTCTTTTAGCAGGCTTTCGGGTTGTTCGGCGAGCAGCCCGTCACTGGCGGCGCCGGCGCTCCGTTGTTCCCGTGCGTCGCAACCACCGGAATCACGATGGCCGGAATCGCCGCTAAAAGTCCCAGCGTAATCCAGCCGCCTTTTCCCATATGGTGGCCGACGTTTTGCACTCCCGGTCCGCCGCTGACGTTGGTGGTGGTTCCTGCATCTGTAAGCAAATCAAGCGAAGCCTGCACCGGGGTTTGTGGACCGGCGCTGTCATTCGAGCGAACGTTGGTCATCTGCCCGGCTTTTACAATCACGCAGACTCCCGCCAGGTTGCAAACCTTCACCAGTCCTTCAAACACAATCACGTTCATTGTCCCAGTGGAGTTGTCGTACGCCACAAAAAAATCCGTGCCTACCACGCCAGCAACGCCGGCCGGCGTCTTCACTTCAAATTTGCCATCTGCTTTCGTGATCTTCTGCGCTTGTGTGCGGATTTTTCCGTAGGCCACTTCCAATTCCGTTTGCTGAGCCGCGCCATCGTGTTTTGTCACCTTGATCGACGAATCCGATCCCACGTTGAGCACCGATCCGTCATCCAGCGCAATGCGCGCCCGTGCGCTGGCCTGCGTGCTGACCACATCCGCCCAGTCCACCACGGTTTTCGCCGATGCGTTCAATGTCTTGCCGCCGCGTGCAATATTCACCGACGGAATCACACGTGAAACTTCGCCAGCTCTTGGCGTTGGCGTGTCGGGTGCCGCAACCATTTCCTTCGGTATGCACAATAGTGCGGACATGCAAATCGTCAGGACGCAGGCGCGCGTGGTATGCACAGTCTTCATCAGGGACTCTCCTGAGCAAATTTCTCTTACTATCCTTGTTACGGGAGCCCCCCGCGAGTGTCAATTTGAATCCCTATTATGGTTTCCGTAGCGCCACTTGCCCTTTTCGCGTCCTCAATTCGTCTTGATTTTATTGCTTGGCTTCCTGCCGTTGGGGCCAGTTATCCGGTAGCGCACCGGGCGTTCCCATCCCCTTGCCTGGCCTGTTCCTTGGCGCGACACTCGACCCATGCGCGCTTTCTTGTCACTGCTCGTCGTCGCAGCCATCGTCGGCGGCATCTATTACTTCTATATAAAAAAGATGCCGACCTCCGATCCTGGAACTGCGTCCACCCAGGCCATCAGTCTTACCGGAGTTCGCATGGACTTGATGCAAATCGCTCAGTCCGAACGCACCTTCCTCGCTTCCAACACCCACTGCGCGTCTCTCGACGAACTTTCCAGCTCCGGCACCATGAATCTTTCGCGCACCGGGCGCGACGGCTACACCTACGAAATTCGCTGCGGCAGCGGCAGCGAATTTAGCGTCATCGCCAATCACGCTCCCGCTTTGCCCGATTCTCCGATTCGTTACCCCACCCTTACGATCGACCAGAACATGCAAGTCAGCGAAGCCCAGTAGAACTCGGGGCCTTTGCAAACATTCGGTCGCGGCCGGTGGGCCAATGGTCTTTAAGTTCCGCTAAGCGGCAATAACCCACTAGCCTAAGCGATCGGCTTGCGCGGAAATACCGGCGTCGCGGCATCCTTTCCCGCCACTGTCGTCCATTCCCTCACGTACCAGCGTTTCACCGTTCCACTATTTACATACGGATCCGCTCTTGCGAATTTCTCGGCCACTTCAGGAGACTCGCCGGAAAATAAAAGCACCGCGCCATCCACCGGATCTGCAAGCGCGCCTCCAAGAACAAGTTCGCCACGTTCGCTGGCGGCCCAAGCCCTCTCCAAATGCGCGTCACGGTAGCGAAGTCGTTTCGTTGCATAGTCTTCGCCGACTTCATAGAACAGCAGATAGTGCTTCACTTTCGCCTCGCTTGCTTAGAATCAAGTCCTGCCGCCAGCTGGCCGATTCTACCTCCTCATCTCCGCTTTTGGCCTCTCTGCCCCCATACCGCGCTGAAGTTTCGGGAACTTTTTCCTAAACCTTTCGTTTCTTATTGCAGAACAGATCCTCGCGATGGGCGCGACATTTACGCTACGTTGGCCAGCCTGATAAACGGGCTCGCAAAAGAGTGGAGATAAACATGAGCGACATGGGCAGCTTGATCGGCTTGGCGGCTGTAGTTCTTTCTCTCGGAATTCCAATGGCAGCGATGTACACCTACTACCGGGTGAAAAAGCTGCACACCGATGAGCGCATCGCGGCAGTTGCGCGCGGCGTCTCGGTCCCGTTTGCGGCGGAAGTTACGCCTACCGCGAAATCACGCAAGTACGGAATTCTCCTGGTCTGCGGCGCGATCGGTTACATGGCAACCTTCGGTGTCATCGCCATGGTCGAACGAGATCCGGACGTCTGGTCCGCCGCTGCCTTCGGCTTGATTCCTCTTTCCGTCGGTATCGGCTACTTCCTGGATTTCACACTGAGCCGCAACGAAGCCCGCACTTAGGTCGAATCACGGAATTTGCGACCTAGCGATGTAACGAGATAGCGAAGTAAAGCTGACTGTCGCTCTTCAGACTGCAGTGCGTCTTTACTTCGTTACTTCCTTGCTCCGCTGCTTTCGTTCCTTCTCTCTTTCTCGCATCCTTGCTAAACTCCTGTGGATGCATCCCGCGATTCCTCTTCTGCTCGAGCTGCAAAAGAACGACAACGAAATCGCGGCACTCCGCGCAAATCTGGAAACGGCGCCGAAGCGCATCCGGGAAAACGAAGCCCGGCTAAACGTCACGCGCGCCGCCGTAACCGCCGCGAAACAAGCGCTCGCGCAACTCGTGACCGTGCGCAAGAAAACCGAGTTTGACGTTTCCGAGTGGCGCGAACGCGCCAAGAAATTCCGCGGGCAAACTTCCGCCGTAAAAACCAACGAAGCGTACAAAGCGTTGCTGCACGAAATTGCCAATGCTGAAGCGGAAATCGCGAAACTGGAAGACGTGCAACTCGAACAGATGATGTCCGTCGAAGAAGCGGAAAAAGAGCTGAAAGCCGCGGAAGCCGCGCTGAAAGAATCCGAAAGCACGATCACCGCCGAGAGAAAGGAAATTGAAAATCGCGCGCGCGAAGTGAATCGCAAAATGCTCGCTGATATTTCCGCTCGCGAAAAACTTGCCGCGCAAATTCCCGAAGAAGTTCTGAACGTGTACACGCGCGCCGCAAAACGCCATCACGGCGTCGGACTCGCCGAAGCCGTGAACGAACAGTGCCGCGGCTGCGGCATGCGGCTCCTCCCCCACATGTATCAGGAAGTCCGCAATCCGCTCAGCCACGAAATTCAGACCTGCGAGACGTGCGGTTGCGTTCTGTACGCGGTGGAAGCCGTCCCGCCCCCTGCGCTTGATTCCAATCCCTCCGCTGCCTCCGCATCGTAATGGTCCGGCGCGTCCCTCTCAACCGCGGTACCGGGCTCTTCGGCGACTCCGAGGCGGAGACGAAACCCACCGCGGCGGCAGCCTGGCGCGCCAATATTGATGGAGGCTCGCGTGGCAATCCCGGACCCGCTTCCTACGGCGTGGTGATTCGCAATCCGCAAGGCGAAATCGTCGCACGTCTGAAGAAGTACATCGGGCGAACCACCAACAACGTCGCCGAATACTACGGACTGATCGCCGCGCTGGACTATGCGCAATCGCAGAACATCCGCGCACTGCGCATCGAAAGCGATTCGGAGTTGATGGTCAAGCAGATGCGCGGCCAATACAAAGTGAAGAGCGAAGATCTGAAGCCGCTCTACGAACGCGCGAAGAAAATGTCACAAACGATTGCGAACTTCCGCATCGAGCACGTTTATCGCGCGCAGAATAAGGAAGCCGACGCCCTCGCGAACGAAGCGATGGACGAAGTCTCCGGAAAAAGCAGCGCGTCAACCGAAGACCGGCCTAGTTTTTTCGACGGAAAAAAACTCTCAGCTTCCGACCTGAATCAAGAGCAAGAATTCAGTCGAGGCAGTCACAAGCTTCGTGGTTACGCTGAAGCAGGCTCGGCTGCTGCACGCAGCGAAACAATCAAAGTGCTGGCGCGCTTTCGCAGCGGCGTGCTCTATCCGCTGGAGGACATCAACCTTCCCGACGGAACTGAAGTCGAAATTCTGCTGCGCGCCAAACCGAAATAACGATTTCGGCTTCGCGCGGAACATTTGCGATTACTTTCCGTCGAAAGAGCGTTGCAGCGTGGCGATATCGAATTTCTTCATTTTCATGAATGCTTGTACGACGCGCTGCACTTTCGATGAGTCCTTGTCAGCCATCATCGCGCCGAGCGCCTCTGGAAACACCTGCCAGGAAAAACCGTATTTGTCTTTCAGCCAGCCGCACATGGATTCCAGTCCGCCATCCGCAGTGAGTTTGTTCCAGTAGTAATCCACTTCTTCCTGATTGCTGCAGGAAATCACGAACGAAAAAGCTTCGGAGAATTTGAATTTGGGGCCCCCGTTCAGCGCCGTGACCTCCTGTCCATCAAGGATGAAGGAAATGGTAAGTACGGAGCCTGCGGGAGCGGGACTGCCTTCCGGCCAGCGCACGACTTTCGTGATTTTGGAATTCTTGAAAACGCTGACATAGAAATTTGCCGCTTCCTCCGCCTGCGTATCAAACCAAAGAAAAGGCGCAATTTTCTGACTCATTATTTCCGCTTTCTGCCAGAGTGGACTTCAATCACAGCCTTTTTGGGACCGGTCATTTCAGGGCGTAGGAACGGTAAAGGGTGTCGCGCTGGGCGGGAATGAAACCGGCATCGGAAATGACGCGGCGGAGTTCGCTCTCGTTGGTGCGGTTGCGGACGCCGGCGGCGTACACGACATTTTCTTCGATGAGAATGCTGCCAACGTCATCGGCGCCGAACTGCAGGCCGACCTGACAGACTTTAATGCCAGGCGTGAGCCAGCTGGATTGGATGTGATCGATATTGTCGAGATAAAGGCGGCTGACGGCGAGCGTCTTCAGATAATCGACAGCGGTGGTTTCCTGAACTTTTTTGCCGAGCGGCGTATTGTCCGAAGCGAAAATCCACGGAATGAATGCGGTGAAGCCGCCAGTGTCTTCCTGAATCCGACGGACGCGTTCGAGATGGTTGACGCGATGGCGCAGCTCTTCGCTGTGGCCAAACATCATGGTGGCGGTGGTGCGCAGGCCGAGCTTGTGCGCGGTGCGGTGCATATTTTCCCAATCGTCGCTGGTGCACTTGAGGCGCGCGATTTTGCCGCGGACTTCGTCATCGAGAATTTCCGCGCCGCCGCCGGGAATGGACTGCAGACCGGCGTCCATCAGGCGCTTGATGGTGTCTTCGACGGAGAGTTCGCTGACTTCCGCGATGCAAAGAATTTCCGGCGCGGAAAAGCAGTGCAGATGCACGGTCGGAAATTTCAGTTTGATCGCGCGCAGGAGATTTTCGTAGTAGTCGATCTGCAAGTCGGGGTGAAGGCCGCCCTGGAGCAGGACGCCGTTACCGCCGAGTTCGAGCATCTCTTCGATCTTCTTGAAAATTTCTTCGTGGCTGAGGATGTAGCCGTCCTTGGCGCCGATCGGACGGTAGAAAGCGCAGAAGGAACAGTATTCGGTGCAGAAATTGGTGTAATTGATATTGCGATCGATCTGATAGGTGGCGATGCGCGGGTCGTTCTTTTTGAGGCGAAGCTGGTGCGCAGCCATGCCGATGCCGATGAGGTCATCGGATTCGAGCATTTCGAGGGCTTGCTGTTTGCTTAGTGCCACTTGGGTGTTTTCTCGTTCCGTCTTTCATTCTAACTGAGAACGGGCGCCGACTGAAAAGGAGTTGGATTCGGAAAGTAGGGAATTTTCTGGCTTCAAGGGGCCTTGGTGGTCTTGGCGAAACGCTGCCAGCCGCGGAGGGCACCCCATCCCCTCTTTGTGGTAAGTATGAGAAACAAAGTAATCTGGCCAGAGCTGCAAACACAGCAGCGATTCGACTCTCATTTCAAGACTATGGAATCCGCGCGACGTTGTTCGGGAGAGTAGTTCACGCGGCGAATTTCCTCGATTCGGTCGCCCTCGCGCCGACCTTCGACCAATTCGTAACCGAGTAGTGCGATGATGCGGTCTCGGATAAATAAGGCCCGCGCGTTTCCGTACCAATCGACACAAGAGGCGCGGCATTTGTCATCGGTGGTTTTTTCCGGCTGCGCCGCAAGCTCTCCCGTTTCGGAGAGATGACCGGCAACGTTGCGTAGAAAAAGAATCGCGGCAGAATGCTCGAAAAGATGGCGATATCCCGGCCGGCCGGGGGTGCTGATGGGCAGTCCCAAAGTACCCGTATCTTCGCTGTTCGACTTATAAAAGAATCCTTGGCTGCGAAGCTCGCCCTGAGATGCTTCTTTCCTCAGGTAGTCATCTAAAATTACCGGTGAGTCACCAAGATGCACTGACGTAAAGTGCAAATTCCTTCCGTCCGATCCAATCACAACCGCGTCCCGTCCCATTTGCTCGATGCGATCGGTCCCATGAGAGAGCACGAGCTTAGAAGTTGCGCCGTCAGTCCAACGAACCAGGAACAGAGGAGAACCAAGCGTCTTTTTCGGGTAGCCCCATCCGTTTCCCGAGCCGTAGAGAAGGTAGTCGGCCACAAACCGATTCTGCAAATCATAGCCTTCGACTTTCGGCAAGGGCAGGTAGTCAGATGACGGGACAGCCGAGCTTCCGTCAGAAAAATTGGCCAACGGCACACGCAGCAGCGCGATTTCACCAGCGGCAACCTCGGCTCTCCACATACCGTCCCCTGCAGAATCGGAACGAACCAGGACATTGAGCTGCCCTTCCTCGGACTCGAGAAAAGAAAACTGATCGACGGGACTACCCGAAACACGAATCGCAGTCGGCGCGGAGCCATCGAGCGGCATGCGATAGAGTGTCGATATAGCACGCTTTTTTCGCTCATCGGGCCAGTCGGTAGTCCAAACGTAGACTGAGTTCGGGGAAACATAGAACACTCGACCGGAGGGGCCGAGCACGGACGTGGCTTTGCAGTCGAAATCGCCTTGCGCCAGTTCACACGTCGTAACGGTGTGCAACGCTGCGTCGTCATCGGATCTAAATTGTGGCGTCCGGTAGATTTCCGTTGCGGAAATAATTCGTCGAAATTCGGCAGGCTTGGCGCCTTTATGCCATTTTCGTACTGCCGGAAGACCGGTCAGGTTGCTGCCATTCCAGCCGAAATAGAGAGGCGCGTAGAAAATAAGTTTGGTCCCAATGAGTCGGCTGGAGTAGTTGCGCGACGAGTAGTAATCGTCCGAGCGAAGCTGGTAGGTCGCTCGATAGTTGAGTTGACCAGCAGAATTGATTTGAAACAGACTGGCTTCCGTGCCGCCCCTTTCATAGCTATAGCCGATAACGACAATCGTGTCGCCGGAGATCAGCATTTCGTCGTACCAGGTATTGCGCGGGTCGACATCCGGAGAAAATGCGTCGGCACTGGAGATTGGTGTGAGCCCATCGGAGAGCGAGATGGTGAACAGGCGGCCGCGCCGCAGTATGACCAAATGATCCCCGTGGAGTTTGACGATCCCCCCTTCGTCAACACCCGCGTGTTGAACGTTGGTTATCGATTCCGGCTTTGCGGCCGCGCCGGCGCTAACCTCGACCGCCTCGACCGTCTTAGATGCCAAGGGCAAAGAATACATATCCATTTGCGATTTACGTTTCCGCGCTTGCCTTTCTGCCAGCTTGCGAAGGTATTGCGTGAACTCTTGCTCTGAACGAAACGGACGCAGAGTTTTCTTCGGCGATGCTTCCGCCGTCAGGACCACGTCCCCATTCCCAGGTGGGAAACTGTTGTTGGACCCAACTGAACAACTATTCAGCGCGAACGCGAACAGAGTTGCAGCTACGGGTGCGAGAACGGATTTCATGAGCTTGCCTCCCTTGCGTAGAACGGGCCCGCGGCGAAAACTTGCAACCTTTGAGGTGAGGGCGAGCACGGACGTGGAGATAGACACCCAAACTCCGGACTAGTTCCAACTTTGAACCAATCGCGGGGATGGGGGTCGAAGTGAGGGGGCGCAAGTTCCAATGAGATTGCCATAGGCGAGAGGATAATCGCGCAATGCCAAGTGCATTTTGGGCACGTCACTGACAGCGAACATGGGGGCGAATGACGGAGTCTAACTAGACTGAAGGACATGCCGCCGAAAAAGCCGGCGATGATCGGTCCTGCGCTGAGTCGGCGAGTGGAGTGGACCGTCTATATCGAAGCGGATAACAATGCAGTCTTCGAGGAATGTGGTGTTCGCGATGGACTCGGTGCGGGCGTTGGGCGCAAACGTGTTTTGGATTACGCCGGGAATGCGGAAAGAATGGCAGATGGAGCGGCCTCGATATGCTCCCTCACTGCACGGAATCGATGTTCGCTGAGGAAATGAACGGATTGCTGAATTGCGCAAATGAATCGGCGGAGCTGGACGTGAGATGAAACTACTGGGCGGAAATTTGCGGCTGTCGGCGACGGATGTGAGCAATCACCTGGCGTGCCGGCATTTGACGCAACTGGATTTGCAGGCAGCGCGTGGGGAGAGGTCTGCGCCAGATTGGGCAGCACCGGACTTAAAGGTGATTCAGGAACTGGGGAAACGGCACGAGGCAGCGTACCTGAAGTATCTGGAGGAAGAGAAGAAATTAAGAGTAGTGCGGCTGGTAGAGCACGGCGCGGATACGGAACTGATCGAGGAAACTTTGCTGCTGATGGCGGAAGGCGTGGACGTGATTGCGCAGGGAGCGCTGCAGGAAGGGCATTGGTTTGGCCGGCCGGATGTTTTGCTGAAAGTGGGCACGCCGAGCGGGAAATGGAAGTGGTCCTACGAAGTGCAGGACACCAAGTTGGCCAAGGAGACCAAGGCCACGACGATTTTGCAATTGTCGGTTTATTCAGAATTGCTGGAACTGGCACAAGGTAAAGCTCCGGAGTGTATGTGGGTGATTACCCCCGCGGCAGGATATGCGGGCGAGCGCTATCGCGTGGCGGAGTATGCGGCGTATTTCCGGTACGTGAAACGGGAGATGATGAGGGCGACCGAAAGCGGAAATGCGACGTATCCGGAGCCAGTGGAACATTGCAATGTTTGCCGATGGTTCAAGGAATGCGGGGAGCTGCGGAGAAAAGACGATCACCTTTCGCTGGTCGCGGGAATCCGGACGCAGCAGCGTGAACAACTGAAAGAGTGGAAGGTAGGGACGGTGGCAGAACTGGCGAAGGTGCCGGTGCCGATCAAAGAGAAACCGAAATACGGTTCGCGCGACGGATACGAAAGAGTGAGAGAACAGGCGCGCGTGCAGGTGGCGGGTCGAGAAGAGAACAAACCGGTTCATGAGGCAATCTTGCCGGTGGCTGAAGGAATGGGATTTTGCCGGCTGCCGGAACCGAACCGCCTGGACGTCTTCGTGGATCTGGAAGGCGATCCGTTCGCGGGGACGCAGGGGCAACAATATTTGTTTGGGTTGTCGGCACGCGAGGCGAATGGAGAACTCTTCTATGAAAAGCGCTGGGCGTTGACGGCGGAGGAGGAGAAGAGCGGCTTCGAATGGCTGATGGACGAAATTGTGCGGAGGTGGTCGGAAGAGCCGGGGATGCACGTTTATCACTACGGCGCGAATGAACCAAGTGCGTTCAAAAGATTGATGGGGCAGTACGCGACGCGGGAAGAAGAGATGGACCGGATGCTGCGCGGGGGAAAGTTTGTGGATTTGCATCGCGTGGTGAAACAGGGAGTGCGCGCGAGCGTGGAAGAGTATTCGCTGAAGAAGATGGAAGCGTTTTGCGGATTTGAGCGAAAGACTTCTCTGGATTTGTCGCGGGCGGCAATGCGGTACATCGAGCATCATCTAGAGCTGGGATGGAGGGACGAGACGCTGCGGGATGACATGCGCGAGGCGATGGAGGGGTATAACCGGGAGGATTGCGAGTCAACGGCGGCGCTGCGGGATTGGTTAGAGGCAGAGCGGGCGAAGTTGATTGCGACGGGTGAGAAGATCACGCGGCCGGAGATGAAAGATCCGGAGCCGGCGGTAGAGTTGAGCGAACGGCAGAAGCGAGTGGCGGAACTGGTCGAAAGACTGACCAAGGATTTGCCGGTGCATCGCGCGGAGCGATCGGATGCGCAACAGGCGCAGTGGTTGCTGGCACAGTTGCTGGACTGGCACCGGCGCGAGGATAAGGCGACATGGTGGGAAGGATTTCGGCTGGCGGAACTGGATGAGGATGAACTACTGGAGGAGCGTTCGGGGCTAGGCGGACTGCAGCATGTGAAGACCCTGCAAACGGAGAGAAAAAGCATTCCCGTCGAGCGGTACAGGTTTGAGAAGCAGGAGACGGAAGTGCGCGAAGAGAAAGAGCTGTACTGCAAAGGAGAAAAATTCGGGGCGGTGGTTGCGGTGGATTTCGCGGCGCGGACGGTGGATGTGAAGAAAACGAAGAAGTCGGCGGGATGGCATGCGGAGGGAGTTTATGTGTGGGATCCGCCATTGAATGTGACGCAGCAAGCGGATGCGCTGCTGCGGGTTGGGGAATCGGTTGAAGCAAACGGAATCGAAAAAGAAGGCGAGTTTCAGGCAGCGCGTGATCTTATGCTGCGGAGAGCGCCGCGGTTGAGCAACGCTGAAACGATAGGTGTATTGCCAGGCGAATTGACTGAAGAAACCGCATGCAGGATTGGTCGCGCGATGAATGCGACGACATTCGCGATTCAAGGGCCGCCCGGCGCGGGGAAAACGTTCACAGGCGCGCGGATGATCTGCGACCTGGTGAAACGAGGGAAAAGAATTGGTGTGGCGGCGCTGAGTCACAAAGTGGTGCGCAAACTGTTGCAAGAGGTGGTGAAAGCCGCCTCGGAGAAAGCAGTACACGAGATGCGTTGCATACAACGTTGGAACGAGGGAGAGCCAGAGCAGGGGATTGCTGTCGCGAAAAAGAACGAAGAGATTTTTGCGGCGTTACGTGCACGGAGCGCGAGCGTGATTGGCGGCACGTCTTTCTTGTGGTCGCGCACCGAGATGGCGGATGCGCTGGATGTGCTGTTCATCGATGAAGCGGGGCAGATGGCGTTGGCGGATGTGATTTCGGTGGCGCATGCGGCGAAAAATTTGGTGCTGATTGGCGATCCCCAGCAACTGGAGCGGCCGCTGAAGGGGAGTCATCCGGAAGGAGCAGAAAAATCGGCGCTGGAGCATTTATTGGACGAGCACAAAACGATTTTGCCGGAAATGGGATTACTTTTACCGGAGACGTGGCGGCTACACCCGAACATTTGCCGGTTCACGTCGGAGCTGTTTTATGAGGGGCGATTGAAGTCGCGCGACGTATTGAGTGGACATGTAATCGAAGGGCATCCCTGGGTGCAGGGCGCGGGATTATGGTTCGTGCCGGTGGAGCATGAAGGGAATCGAAATTCCTCGGCGCAGGAAGTTGAAGCGATCACAAAAATCGTGAAGAGTTTGGTGGCATCTAACGTGAGGTTCTTTCGCGGGACAGAGAGCAGGAACTTAACGACCGACGATATTTTGGTTGTGGCGCCGTATAACGCGCAGGTTTCGGATTTACTCGGGCGGCTGCCGGGAACACGAGTTGGGACCGTAGATAAGTTTCAAGGGCAGGAAGCGCCGGTAGTTATCTATTCGTTGACCACTTCGTCGCCCGAGGATGCGCCGCGGGGAATGGAGTTTTTGTATAGCTTGAACCGGCTGAACGTAGCGACTTCGCGGGCGATGTCGGCGGTGATTGTGGTGGGCAGTGCGAAACTGTTTGAGCCGGAGTGCCGGACCCCGCGTCAGATGCAGCTTGCAAATGCGTTGTGCGCATATCGCGAGATGGCGACGACTATAGCTTCGAAACCGTTGTAATCCGTAGAAAACCTTAGACAGCTTGCGAAGGAAATGCGCCCGCCTCAGAAGGCGGGCACTACGAGAAAAAGTAAATCATGCCGGAGCTGCCGGACATTACGGTGTATTTGGACGCGCTGCAGAAGCGGATTCTGGGGCGGCGGCTGGAGCGCTTGCGGATTTTGGGGCCGTTTCTGCTGAGGACGGTCGAGCCGGCAGTGACGAGCGCCGAGGGGAAGAGAGTTCTGGAGTTGCGGCGGCTGGGAAAGCGGATTTGTCTTCGCGTGGAAGGCGAAGTTTGGCTGGTGCTGCATTTGATGATTGCTGGGCGGCTGCATTGGTATGAAAAGGCCGCGGGGAAAACCGTGAAGCTCGGTGGCCGACAAAATCTTGCCGCGTTTGAATTTGAGAATGGAACACTGGTGTGGACGGAGGCGGGCACGCAGAAGCGCGCTTCGTTGCACCTGGCGGCGGGCGAAGAAGGGCTGCGGGAACTCGATCCAGGCGGAGTGGAAGTGCTGGAATGCAGCGTCGGCGAATTCACGGACGTGTTGCGGTCGGAAAATCACACGCTGAAACGGTCGTTGACCGATCCGAGATGGTTCAGCGGAATCGGGAATGCGTACTCGGATGAGATTTTGTGGACCGCGAAAATGTCGCCGACGGCGCTCACGCAAAAAATGAGCGATGACGCTGTTGCGCAATTGCTTGAAGCCACGCGGGCGACGTTGACGGAGTGGGTAGAAAGGTTGCGCGCGGAAACGGGCGAAGGATTTCCGGAAAACGTGACGGCCTTCCGGCCGGAGATGGCAGTGCATGGAAAGTTCGGGCAGCCGTGCAAGCGGTGCGGGAGCAAGATTCAGCGAATCAAGTACGCTTCGAATGAGACGAATTATTGCACGACCTGCCAGACGGGCGGGAAGTTACTGGCGGACCGGGCGTTTTCGCGTTTGTTGAAGGAGGATTGGCCACGGACGCTGGAGGAACTGGAGAACAAGATGCGCGAGACGAAAAATCTCCCACAGAGACACACAAGGAAGTGAAAAGGGATAAGAAAAGAAGTTCTGGGAGACGTTGAGATAGCGCTTGGACGTAGGCAGAAGGTTAAGGCAGAAGAGAAGATTTGCCACCCCGACTATGCGGGGTTGACGCGGTCACAGAAACACGAGAAACGTGAAAATCGAAACTATGGACTAGATTTGGGCTTGGCCGCCATCGACGAAGAGTTCGACGGCGTTGACGTAACTGCTGTCGTCGGAAGCGAGGAAGACCACGGCTTTAGCGATTTCATCGAGTTCACCGACCCTGCCGGATGGAATTCCGCTGATGGCGCCATCGGTGAACTGCTTGATTTGTTCGTCGGTGAGGCCGAGAGAGTTTTTGTAACCGG
The DNA here is from genome assembly GCA_963781385.1 of uncultured Acidobacteriota bacterium. Lineage (GTDB taxonomy): Bacteria > Acidobacteriota > Terriglobia > Acidiferrales > UBA7541 > Acidiferrum. The sequence continues at coordinate 666,790 of CAWAFN010000004.1, forward strand.
GAGATGGAATCGTGCCGGGGCTGACGGCATTGACGCGGATCTTGCGGTCCTTCAGATCAACGGACCAGCCGCGCGCGAAGGAACGTATAGCGGCTTTTGACGCGCTGTAAACGCTGAACGCCGGCGGGCCCATGATGGAAACGATGGATGCATTGAGGATGACCGCACCGCCGTCTTTCAGCAACGGAAGCGACTTTTGTACAGTAAAGAGAAGTCCTTTCACATTGGTGTCGAATATTTTGTGGTAGTGCTCTTCGGTGATGGAGCCAAGTGGGGCGAATGCGCCGGTACCTGCATTGGCGAAAACGATGTCGATGTGGCCTTTTTCTTTCTTGACCGTGGCGTAGAGACGATCGAGATCGTCGAGATTCGCGACGTCGCCGCGGACAGCGGTGACATTCTGACCGATGAGTTTTACTGCCGCATCGAGTTCGGCCTGGCGGCGACCGGTGATGAAAACGTAAGCGCCTTCCTTGACCAAGCGCTGCGCGGTGGCTAATCCGATGCCGCTGTTACCGCCAGTGATGACCGCTACTTTTCCGTCCAGCTTTCCCATGGTGAGCCCCGATTCATGCGCGCCTGTTGTGTGTCGCTCCGTATGGATGTCCAGCTTGCGACGCCGGTTATGACAAATGGGAGTAAAAAAGCTCAGGCGAAACGTTTTGCGGTGATGAAGCCGGCGTGGATGGCGGGTTGGTTGGCGGAGCCGGCGATGTGGATTGGCGAAACTTGGGGAATCAGGCCGAGCCTTACGGCGCGGGAGTAGTATTCGGCGAGGCCTTTGAGATTTTGCGCGTCCAGAGAGAAGTCGATGTTGGTGCGGAGGTAAAGCGCGAGTTCTTTTTCGGGGAGGTTGAGTTCGCGCGAGGCTTCGGCGCAAATTTCGGGGAGTTGCGCCAGGCCGAAAGCGAGTGAAGAGGAAAAGTCGGCGACGACTTCGGGAGTTGCAACTTCGGGGCGGGCGGCCCAGACAGCGAGCACGGCTGGCTTTTCAGTGAGTTGCCACCATTCGTGAACCACATCATAGAGATGAAGCTGCGGAAACTGCCGGAGGCCGAGTCGCGAACCGGAGCAGAGCCATTCGCCGTCCGCGCCGGGCTTGACTTGTTTTTCGGCTTCGATGGCGAGGCGAAGAGCGGGGTCGCCGATTAGTAGAGCGGCGTCGGATTGCGCGAGCATCCCGGCAAGGTCGGGAGCGGCCTCGGAAAATTCTGGAGCGATGAGCCAGCGTGCGTCGCAAAGAATTCTTGTGAGTGCTTGTGTGCTCCGGGAACTGGTGTCCAGCGCGATGCGGTGCGCTGCGCGAATCGGAGTCTTCGAGACGATGAGCAAACTGCGCACACGCTCTTTCGAAGCGATGGAGAGGTCGGGAAGGATGACGAGATTCGGAATGCGCTGATATTCGATGGCGGGAATGATGGCGACGTCGGCCGATCCGGTTCGGAGGGCTTCGGCGCATTGAGCAGGCACGGTGAAGGACAGATCGTATTTGCCGTAGAGCGGGCCGTGGGTGAAACCGCGGACGAGCGGCGCGGTGTTGAGGTACTGCACGACCGAGATGCGGAGTTTATTCACGGAACGAGAGACGCCCGCCTCAGAAGGCGGCCGCTACAAAACGGAATTATAGCAGACAGAAAAATAGTCCGCTGCGTCCTGCGTAATGGTGTAAAAGGTTTGTTCCTTCTGGGGGAATCGAAAATGTCGAAACGGGTGTGCCGTGCGATTTTTGGAATAGTGATGGCGGTTGCTGCGCTGGGGGTGTTGACGAGGACTGCGGCGGCGGACGGCACGCCGACGATTGCAGAAAAGACCAAGGACGCGCAGAAGTTCGCCGGCTACTTCAATTTTTACTGGGATGCGAAGGCCGGGAAGCTCTGGCTCGAAGTCGATAAGTGGGAAACGGAATTTCTGTACATCGTGTCACTGCCTGCAGGAGTTGGTTCGAACGACATCGGACTGGATCGCGGGCAGGTGGGTGACGGGCGAGTGGTGCGATTTGAAAGGAGCGGGCCGAAAGTTTTGTTGGTACAGGAGAATTTGAATTTTCGAGCGGTGACGAACGATGCGGATGAAAAGCGCGCGGTGCATGACTCGTTCGCAGAGTCCATCTTGTGGGGATTTACCGCGACTGCGGAAGAGAACGGCCACGTGCTGGTGGATGCGACGGATTTTTGCTTGCGTGACGCTCACGGCGTGACGAATGCGTTGCGGCGAACGAAACAAGGCGCATTCCGGCTGGATAGTTCGCGCAGCGCGATTTATCTCGCGAATACGAAAAATTTTCCATTGAACACCGAAGTCGAAGCGACGCTGACGTTTACCGGCGACGAACCGGGGCGCTGGGTGCGCGACGTGACGCCCGATCCTTCGGCGATTACTGTTCGCGAGCATCACTCGTTCGTGCAGTTGCCGCCGCCGGGCTACAAGCCGCGTGAATACGATGTGCGATCGAGTTTCTACGGGATTTCCTACATGGACTATGCGACGCCGATCAGCGAACCGATCGTGAAGCGGCTCACTGCCAGACACCGGCTGGAGAAAAAAGATCCGCGTGCGGCGGTGAGCGAACCGGTGCAACCGATCGTTTACTACCTGGATCGCGGTGCGCCGGAGCCGATTCGTTCGGCGCTGCTGGACGGAGCGCGATGGTGGAATCAGGCCTTCGAAGCGGCGGGGTACCAGAATGCGTTTCGCGTGGAGCTGCTGCCGGAAGGCGCGGACATGATGGACCTGCGCTACAACGTGATCCAGTGGGTGCATCGCGCGACGCGGGGATGGTCATATGGCGGCGGAGTGATCGATCCGCGTACGGGAGAAATCATCAAAGGGCAGGTGACGCTAGGGTCGCTGCGCGTGCGGCAGGATTTCATGATCGCGGAAGGATTGTTGGCGCCGTACGAAAAAGGCAAACCGGTCTCGCCAAAGATGCAGGAGATGGCGCTGGCGCGATTGCGGCAACTAGCGGCGCACGAAGTTGGCCATACGCTGGGATTAATGCACAACTATTCGGCGAGCACCGTGAATCGTTCGTCGGTGATGGATTATCCACCGCCGGTTACGAAATTGGCGGAGGACGGCTCGATTGACTTGTCGGATGCGTACGCGACAGGAATCGGCGAATGGGACAAAGTGTCGATCGCATTCGGCTATTCGGATTTTCCAGCCGGAACAGACGAACATGCGGCGTTGAACAAAATCTTGATGGAAGGCTATGGAAAGGGATTGCGGTTCCTGACAGATCAGGACGCGCGGCCGCCGGGCAGTTCGAGCAGCGTGGCGCATTTGTGGGATTCCGGTTCGAACGCCGTGGACGAATTGAACCGGCTGATGCAAGTGAGAGCAGCGGCGTTGAAAAGATTCGGCGAAAACAATATTCGCGAGGGTGCTCCGCTAGCGACCATCGAGGATTCGCTGGTGCCGATTTACATGTTGCACCGGTACCAGGCGGAGGCAGCGGCGAGTCTTGTAGGCGGGATGGATTATACGTTCGCGGTTCGTCGAGACGGGCAGGTCCCGACCAAGATTGTGGCGCCGGCGGAGCAGCGGCGCGCACTGGCGGCAGTGTTGGCAACGGTGAAACCGGCGGCGCTGGAGTTGCCAGAGCCGCTGCTGCAAATGATTCCGCCGCGGCCTCCGGACTACGAGCGCGGACGAGAACATTTCAAGGCGCATACGAGTCCAGCGTTCGACGCCTTGGCTCCGGCGGAAGAAGCTGCGCAGCAGACGCTTCAGTTTTTATTTAATCCGGAGCGTGCGGCACGGCTGGTAGAGTTTCACGCTCGGGACGCGCGGAATCCGGGATTGCAGGAAGTGCTGGATGCGATCGTTGCGGCCACATGGAAGGCACCGCATGGGTCGGGTTATGTGGGCGAAGTTGCGCGGACAGTGGACAACGTAGTGCTGTATGACCTGCTGATGCTGGCACAGAACGACCACGCGGCGACAGAGGTGCGGGCGGTGGCTTCGCGTGAAGCGGATCAATTGAAAGGTTGGCTTAATGCCCACAAAGGCGCGGGTGACCCCGGCCAACAGGCACATATCGCTTACGCTGCGGCGCAAGTCGAGCAGTTTCAGAAAGATCCGAAGAAGCTGGACATGACGCCGCCAGCCGAGCCGCCGGACGGTCCTCCGATTGGGGATGACGAGAACTTTTCCGGCTTCCCGAATTGATTGAAAAATGTTTCGAATTGTCCTGACCGTTCGGCTTGTGTGTCGTCTATAAGGCTGGAGGTGAGGTCCATGGTTTCACGCACAGTACTTTCGACGATCGGCATCACGGTGTGGACGGCGGTCTTGGTAACCGCGGCGCCGCGCGCGATTTCACGCCATTTTTCGACGACAGCCGCCAGCGGCAGCGAAGTGAATTCGATCAGTATTTCCGAAAGCAGCGATTTTCCGGCGGAAAGCTGCTCCGACCTGCATATTCGATTTGACCGGCACGACGCGGTGGTTCGCTCCGAAGAAAAGATAATCACGAAAGCCGAAGCGCCGACGTTTCATGTGAACGCTGAGGCCAACGGCGGTGTGCAAGTGCAGGGATGGGATAAAGATACGTATTCCGTGACGCTGTGCAAGGCGGCCGAACAGGGCAGCGACGTCGAAAACGTGCTGAACCAAATCAAAATGAATTTTTCCGGCGGCACGCTGGGCGTCAGCGGGCCAAGTTCGCACAACAACTGGACGGCGCACCTGCTGATCAAAGCGCCGCGAGCGGCCGCGATGGACCTGCGCGTGAACAATGGGCCGATGAGCGTCTATAAAGTCGACGGTAGCCTGAAACTCCGCGCGGTTAACGGGCCGGTTTCGGTTCGCGGTTGCACAGGCAGTCTGGATCTTTCCGCCGAGAACGGTCCGATCACGTTGGATGAAAACAGCGGTAAGCAGAAAGTGGTTACGCAAAACGGTCCGATTACGATCGATCTTGGGGGAAGCGCATGGACTGGCGAAGGGCTTGAAGCACACGCTTCGAATGGGCCGGTAACGTTGCGCGTTCCGTCCGGCTATCAATCGGGCGTGGTGCTGGAATCTGACGGCAACGGGCCGTTCAGTTGCCATGCCAGCGTATGCAACGAAGGCCGCAAAACATGGGACGACGAGCACAAGCGCATCGAATTCGGTTCCGGCCCGACGCTGGTGCGTGTTTCGACGGTGAACGGACCGGTCAGCGTTCGTTAAGACGGCCGGCAAAATAAGACGGTTTGGTCGAGGACGAGAGCGCCCAGTGAGAAACCGGGCGCTCTTTTTTCGCGTCATTGCCTTGGGAATCGGCAAGAAGACGGCGTCGTCCTTTGCTGTACGGTTGCGGATGGACGCGCCGGCGAGTTGCCGATACCATTCTCAGCATGTTTCTGGAAGAGCGCGTTGTTTCCGCCATCACGACCAGCGAAGCCGAAGGGCTCGCTCGTGAACTCTATGGTCTAACGGCCTCTGTAACTGCGCTTCCTGGCGAGTACGATTCCAATTTTCATTTGCATGCCAACGATGGGCGCGAGTTCGTGCTGAAATGCATGCACCCTGCGCGGGAAAACTCGTTCATTGACATGCAGTGTGCTGCCTTGCAGCATCTGGCGAAGCACGCGGCAAAACTTCCGCTCCCGCGCGTGTTGCAAAACAAAAGAGGCGAATCGTTCGCGGCCACTACAGACGAGTCTGGGCTATCGCGGTTCGTGTGGATGCTTGGCTACGTTCACGGCAATACCCTCGTAAACGTGCATCCGCACTCGGCGGAGCTTCTTACTGAGTTGGGAGAATTCTTGGGTCAGCTGGATTCCGCGCTGGTCTCTTTTCGTCATGACGCGGCGCATCGCGAATTGAAGTGGGATGCGTCGCGCGCCAACTGGATTTGTTCGCATCTAGATAAGATTTCTGATCCGCAGCGCCGCGCTCTCGTTGAGTATTTCATTTCGCTCTACCGGGAACAGATCGACCCGGCAAAAGACCGTCTGCGCAAAGGCGTGATTTACGGAGACGCCAACGACCATAACGTGCTGGTAAGCGCGCCGTGGCCACAACCGCGAACCATCGCGGGCGTGATCGACTTTGGCGATATGCATCATGGGTGGATCGTCAGCGAGGCGGCGATTGCGGCGGCTTACGCCATTCTGGACAAAGTCGATCCGTTGGCGGTGATGCGGCATATCGTCAGGGGATTCCATCGCGCGTATCCCTTGAAAGAACCAGAAATCAGCGCGGTGTTTCCGTTGATCGGAATGCGCCTGGCGGTCAGCGTAGTCAATTCCGCGATCCGCAAGGAGCAAAAACCGCGGGACGATTACGCAATCGTTAGTGAGAGCGGCGCCTGGGACGCGCTGGCGCGACTGGCAAAAATTCATCCACGGTTGGCCGAGTATTCGCTGCGCGAAGCTTGCGGGTTTCCGGTTGTCGCAAAAGGCGGAAGAGTAGCGAACTGGCTGCGCGAGCAAGAAAAACTTGGCTGCAATGTCATCGAAGCCGACGTGCGCACAGCTCCGCTCGTGGTGTTCGATCTCAGCGCGAGCAGCACGCTGCTGGGCGCCGATCCGGCAAGTGGCGAGGTGCATGCCCTCACGAAAACCATCTTCGGGAAAATGGAAGATGCTCGGGTGAGCATAGGAGTCGGCCGTTATAGCGAAGCGAGATTGTTTTACAGTTCGGCGCTTTTCGGTTCGGAAACAGCGCCTGCGGAAGAACGGCGAACTGTTCATCTCGGCCTGGATCTTTTCCTCGAGCCCGGAACGGCTGTTTGCGCGCCTTTTGATGGCACGGTCCACTTCCTTGCGGAAAATACGGCAGCGCTGGACTACGGGCCGTTGGTAGTTCTTCGTCACGCCGTCCCGCAATCGGAAAACTGCGGCGAAGAAGAGTTCTTTACGCTCTACGGCCACTTGACGCGGGATACGCTGCAACGGTTGAAACCCGGACAGGCGATCGGCAAAGGCGAATTTTTCGCGCGGGTCGGCACGCTCCATGAAAATGGTGGCTGGGCGCCGCACCTGCACTTGCAAATTATTCTGGACTTGTTGGATCGAGGTGCGGATTTTCCAGGGGTTGCTCGGGCTTCCGAGCGCGCGATCTGGACGAGTCTTTCGCCTGATCCGAATTTGCTATTGGGAATTCCCACGGAAAAATTTCCAGCCGCCGAAAAGTCGGCGGAGCAGTCCTTGGCGCAACGGAAACAATTGCTTGGCGGCAGCCTGAGTGTTTCGTATGCCAAGCCTTTAAAGATCGTTCGCGGGTGGCGGCAACATCTGTACGACGAAACCGGACGGGCGTATCTGGATGTGTATAACAACGTGCCGCTGGTGGGGCATTCGCATCCGCGCGTGGTGAAGGCGGCGCAGGAACAGCTTGCGTTGCTAAATACCAACACGCGGTACTTGCACGAGAATATTTTGAGCTACGCGCAGCGGCTGACATCATTGATGCCCGCGCCGCTGCAAGTTTGTTTCATCGTTAATTCCGGAAGCGAAGCTAACGAACTGGCTTTGCGGCTGGCGCGAGCGCAAACACGCAGCGAAGACACGATCGTTCTGGAGCACGCCTATCACGGCCACACCAGTACGCTGATTGATATCAGTCCGTACAAATTCGGTGGGCCGGGCGGAGGCGGAAAAAAGCCTTGGGTGCATGTTGCGCCGCTGGCAGACGACTATCGAGGAATCTATCGCCGGGGTGAACAGCAACTCGGGCAAAAATTTGCGCGGCATGTGGGCGAGATTTGTAGGGAACTGCAAACGGAGGGAAAGCGGCCGACGTTCATAGCAGAAACGTTGCCAAGCGTGGGCGGGCAGATCATATTCCCGCCGGAATATCTGGCTGAGGTTTATCGCCAGGTCCGAGCGGCGGGCGGCGTGTGCGTCGCCGACGAAGTGCAGGTCGGGTTTGGACGACTCGGCACGCACTTCTGGGGATTTGAAACGCAAGGCGTAGTGCCGGATATCGTCGTGCTTGGGAAACCGATCGGAAACGCCTTTCCGCTGGCCGCGGTCGTGACGACCAGAGCGATCGCGGAATCGTTCAACAACGGAATGGAATTCTTCAGCACCTTCGGGGGGAATCCCGTATCGTGCGTTGTCGGGCTGGCGGTGCTGGATGTTGTTCGCGATGAAGAATTGCAGTTGAACGCTCTGCGCATTGGAAGAGACTGGATTCTCCAGCTACAGGAAATGCAGCGAAAGTTTCCGCTGATTGGCGATGTGCGCGGCTCGGGGCTATTTCTTGGTTTGGATCTGGTTCACTCTGTGGAAACTCGCGAACCGGCTGCGCAGCAGGCTTCTTATGTCGTGAACCGGTTGCGGGAAGAGGGAATTCTAGCCGGCACGGATGGGCCGCACCACAACGTAATCAAGCTGCGGCCCCCATTGATTTTCTCTGCGGCTGATGCGGCATTGTTCTCCTCAACCCTTGCGGAGATTCTGCAGGAAGATCCGGCACAGCCCTGACGTGGCCTCCCGTGTCTTTTCTATATGAGTTAGTCGAAAACTGGATCAACGGACGCGAAGGCTGCCTTTTAATAGCGGAATCGCTTACCGGCAGCGGCCAGAAGGTCTATTCGATGCTTAGGCTCGGACGAGCCGCAATCGATGGACGATATTGTGGAACAGACCAGGCAAACCTCCTTGGACGGGCTGGCCACGCTATTCGAACTGGAAATGAAGGGGTTCCTAAGGCAGCTTTCGGAGCAAGCAATTCAGCAAAATACTGCGATGAGCAAGACCTGAGCGGGCGGCGCGCGAAGCAAATTCGCTTCTAAGGCGAAATTCAAAACTGAAAATGCGCCTTGGAAGTAACTGATTACAGTGAATTTAACCAGTCAACGAACTTCGACTTGAAACATTACAACCACTTCGCGCATCTTCATGTAAGTTAGCGAGAAGGGCACACGCCTCGCCGCAAGGTCTCCCAACAAAGAGATCAGGAGTTAAAACAGCTAAATGGCACGTTCGCTTGTCATCGTGGAATCGCCGGCCAAGGCGAAGACCATTAACAAATATTTAGGTAAGGACTTCGTGGTCAAAGCCTCAATCGGCCACGTACTGGACCTTCCTAAAAAGCAGATTGGTATCCGTTTGCCCGACGAGCAGGACGAACAGGAAGCGCCGAAGAAAAAGGTACGCGCAAAAAAAGGCGCGAAAAAAGTAAAGGTCAAGCCAGTACGAAAGCCGGTGACGCTGGACGATGAAAAGATTTTTGAGCCGACGCTGCAGATAATCAACGGCAAGATGAAGGTTGTAAACGACCTGCGGAAGGCAGCGAACTCCGCGGACGCCATTTATCTGGCGGGCGACCCGGACCGCGAAGGAGAGGCGATCTCCGCGCACCTGGCGATGGTGCTGTCGAAGCCTTCGAAGTTTGTGGAGCAAGAAGCCACGGCGCCGCGCTGGAAGAAAAAGAACGCCAAGCCGGCTCCTGTTGTCGAAGAAAAAGAAGAAGCTGCACCGAAAAAAGAGATTCCGGCGACGGACCCGAAAAAAATCTTTCGCGTTACGTTCAACGAAATTACGCAGAAGGCCGTTCGTGCGGCGTTCGATCATCCGCGGCAGGTGAATACCAGCCTCGTGGACGCGCAACAGGCACGTCGCGTGCTGGACCGCATTGTCGGTTACAAGATTTCGCCATTGCTGTGGGACAAAGTGCGGCGCGGACTTTCCGCCGGGCGCGTGCAAACGGTTGCGCTGCGGTTGATTGTAGAACGCGAGCAGGAGATCCGCGCGTTCATTCCGCAAGAGTATTGGTCGATTCACGCAATGCTGGATGCTGGCGAGCCGCCGTTGTTCGAAGCGAAGCTTTCGAAATACAAGGGCGAAGACATAGAGATCAACAATCAGGAAGGCGCGGACGCTGTTCTGGCCGCTGTCAATAAAGCGAAATGGCAAGTCGCTTCGGTCACGCAAAAAGAGAAACGCCGCAATCCGCCGCCACCGTTCACGACTTCGAAGTTGCAGCAGGCGGCATACAACCGTTTGCGGTACACAGCGAAGCGCACAATGGCGCTGGCGCAGCGTTTGTATGAAGGCGTTGAGTTTGGCGCGGAAGGTTCCGTCGCGCTGATCACTTACATGCGTACGGATTCTGTGAACGTATCGCAGGACGCCCTGGCACAGGTTCGCGAACTGATACCGGAACGGTTCGGTTCGAATTATTTGCCGGAAAAACCGAATTACTACAAATCAAAAAAAGATGCGCAGGAAGCGCACGAAGCGGTACGTCCAACCGACGTTTCGCGCACGCCGGAAGACGTTCGCAAATATCTGGATGACGATCTTTTCAAGCTCTATCAATTGATCTGGCAACGCTTTGTGGCTTCGCAGATGTTGTCGGCGATTTTCGATCAGACCACGATCGATATTTCAGCTGCCGACTACACGTTCCGCGCGACGGGCTCGGTGCAAAAGTTCGATGGTTATCTGCGCGTTTACCAGCTGCCTGCGGCGAACGCCGACCGCGACGACGACGAAAAGAGTGACGAAGGCGAGGGCAATGCGCTACCGCGCGTGACCGAAGGCCAATTGTTGAAGCTCGATTCAGTGCGGCCGGAGCAACATTTTACCGAGCCGCCTCCGCGCTACACGGAAGCGACGCTGGTCAAGGATTTGGAAGAGAAGGGGATCGGGCGCCCGTCAACGTACGCTTCCATTATTTCGACGATTGTCGAGCGCGAGTACGTAAAGAAGGACCAGGGGCGGTTCACGCCCACCATGTTGGGCGAACGTGTGAGCGTGCTGCTGGTGAAGAGTTTCGAAGACGTATTCGACGTAACGTTCACAGCGCGCCTGGAAGAAGAACTCGACGAAATCGAAGATGGCAAACTGCACTGGCGTGAAGCGGTGAAGGAGTTCTGGGAAAAATTTATCGTCGACCTCGATCGTGCTGGCGACGAGATGCTCTCATACAAAGCGGGCATCGCCACCGGCAAGACTTGCGAAAAGTGCGGCCAGGGCGAATTGCTGGAACGGATCAGCCGGCACGGATTTTTCCTAGGCTGCTCGCGCTATCCGGATTGCGATTTCATTCAGGATCTTTCGCCGGAGCTGGGCGAAGGCAGCGACGAAGACAAAGTCGAATATTGCGACAACTGCGGCAAAGAAATGGCAATCAAGCGTGGCCGTTTTGGCGTGTTCCTCGCCTGCACCGGATATCCGGATTGCAAAACGACGCGGCGCTTGGTCGAAGGCACGCGCATCGCTCGGCAGCCGGATGAGCCGCTGGACGAGAAGTGCCCGACTTGCGGCGAAGGTCTCGTGAAAAAACACGGACGCTTCGGCGAATTCATCGGCTGTTCTGGGTATCCGAAGTGCAAGTACACTCGGCCGATCACCATGGGCATCAAATGCCCGAAGTGCCACGAAGGAGAATTTGTACGCCGGGGCAGCGCAGGGCGCGGTGGACGTCCCCGTATTTTCTACGGCTGCTCGCGCTACCCGGATTGCGACTTTACGACGCCCAATATGCCGATTGCGGATCCGTGCCCGAAGTGCGGCGCGGAGTTCATAGTCGAGAAAAAATCGAAAATCGGCACCGTGCGCACTTGCATTAAAGAAGGCTGCGATTGGGAAAAGCTGGTTGACGAACCGGCGCCGCAAGCCAAGCCCGAAGAAGTGGTCGCGCCGGTCGGCGCAAAATCCTAATCCTCGTTCACTTGTTGACAGGAATTTTGTAGTTCTCGTCCACGAACCTCAGGTCCTGCGCGAATTTAAGACTTACGTCGGTACCTTACTTCGAAACAACCTTGTCGCCGCGCCCGCAGGAATATCTGCAGGCTTCGCCGGAACGTCTACCGCGGGTGCAGGCGTGGCCGTAGTCGCAGGCTGAGTGCTGATCCGACGCAAACGAAGCTCGCGCAGCCACAAATGAAAAGGGCAGAAAAGCGAGCTGGCGTCGCATCGGAATTCTCCAGTTGCAACGCCAGGCGGACGAGCGTGAGAAGGTCAGAGCACTCCTCGCGTATTGAATCTGCATCCGCCCGGTTATTGCGGATCGGACGAGCGTGGCACCGTTCCCGTTACGGAGTTTATGATTGCACAGAACGGTATCAGTCGGAAAGCAACCAGCCACGTGCTCTTGCCCCGCCATTCAGGAAAAAAACCTATACTTGTCGTACAGACCCGGGGGCTGTCACGATTCAACATGAACGAAGCTATTCGAAAATATCTTGAGTATTTGCGGTCGGTAAGAAATTCCTCGCCTCACACCATTCTCAACTACGGAAACGATTTGCAGCAATTTGTCGTCTATCTTTCACCTCCGGGTGAAGATGTTCCCGCTCTGAATAAAGTTACACACCAGATTATTCGTGAATTTGTCGGGCACATGCATTCGCAAGGACTTCAGAAAAGTTCCATTGCGCGCAAGCTTGCGTCGCTACGTTCCTTTTTCAAGTATTGCGTGCGCGAAGGGCACTTGAAGGAAAACCCCGCTCGACTGGTGCCGACACCAAAATTGCCCAAGCGTATTCCTTCCGTTCTTTCCGCCGAAGAGATGAACGGCTTTCTCAATCAGCTTGCGGAGCCACTCGCAAGTGGCGGAGCGGTTTCTGGCGCATCCCGAAAGTTGGCGGCGGATACTCGCCCCGCGAAACGCAGCACATCGGACGAGGAAGGACTATTGTTGAAGCGCGATCGCGCGCTGCTGGAACTGCTCTACGCCGCCGGCCTTCGCGTAAGCGAACTCACCGGACTGAATCTTGCCGATATGGATCGCAAGGAGAAAATGTTGCGCGTCCGCGGCAAAGGAAATAAGGAACGCATCGTGCCATACGGCGGAAAAGCGCAGCAGGCGCTCGAAGCGTACTGGCCGGTGCGCGAGCAATTGCTCCTGCAACGCGGCCCCGGCCGCCGGCGTAACGGTCCTGCCCATAGCGAAGCGATTTTTCTGAACTATGCCGGCCGCCGCCTCACGCAGCGCTCGGTAGGCCGTATCGTAAAAAAGTACGTTCGCCTCGCCAACATGAATTGGGATTTGCATCCTCATTCACTGCGCCACGCTTTTGCTACTCATCTACTCGCTGATGGCGCCGATCTGCGTGCCATTCAGGAGCTGCTCGGCCACCAATCGCTTTCCACCACGCAAAAATATACGCACGCCTCTATCCGCCAGTTGATGGACATTTACGACAAAGCACACCCGCACGCATGAATTCCGTGCATCTATGACACCTGGATCTCCGTTCAATGCAGCGAAAATATAACGTCGATCAACGTCTCGCTCCGTCCAGTCGCCGAGGCGCAGGAAGCAGATCGTTCGTAGCGCCATAGCGCGACGGCGCGCAGGGCGGATTCATCCAGCTCCGGCCAAGCTGAATTCGCAATGCTCAATTCCGCTATCTTGCCGTCCTCGCCGATCACGGCATAGAGCGTAACGGTCCCCTGGCGGCCTTGCAGGCGTGCCGAGTGTGGATATTCCGGAACGGCGTGATCGTGCAATTTCCACGCAGAACCGTCGGTGCATTCCATCCAAACGGCCGCTTCCTTGGGCGGCGTAAAATAATCAGGCGGAAGCGCAGGCAATGGCTCTATGGTCTGAATTTCGACCTCTAAAACGGTGGCCTTGCCGTTGAACCCCTTCATCGTTTTCGGAATCCGTTTTTGGTTCCAGACCTGAAAATTCGAATATTCCTTCCGTGGAATCATCCAGGCAACCGGAGCGGTCTCCTTCGGTCCCTCCGATTTCAAAAGGTCGCCGGTTTTCGGATCAAAACAGTATTCGCTTCTTATGTCGTTACTCTTGGATCGGCGAAACATGCATTCAGCATCTACACCCTGCACATTTTCAGGCCGGGTCTTTTCCAATTTCTCTTCGTGGGAAATCGCAGGCGGCCGCTGCTGACCGATCAAGCCACCAAGTTCGAGCATGTAGGCGCTTTCACGCTCAGTGGATCGAACTTGCCAAAAATTGTCACGATTGCCAATGCGCGTTCGTCGATAGCCGGGAAATGCGTATTGCTCTTTCCACCGTCCGTCGGGGCTCCACGCGAGAAGATATTTTCCATCGATCGCGGAATCTTTCTTTAGTCGAATGTGTACATCGCCGCGGATCAGAAATCCTGGCATATTGCTGCCCCTTATTTCCGACTGGCTTCGCGCGTGATCGTACCTATCTTGCAATGCGGTTTGTTCGCCTTCCGCTGGAGACAACGGAGTTACGGCCACACCCACTGTCATCGCAATAAGGATGAGACTCTTTATGAGTTGGTCCATTCGCGACATCCTAACATTAGAAGAGCGGAAGCCGCATTTTCGAAAGCTCACGGGTTCGCAGAGAGAAACAGCATGTTCGCCAAGCGCAGGCGCACAATGTACTCTATTTATCGCTCTCAAGGAGTCTTGATGCCCAGCCGCCGCGGATTTTTCTTCGTACTTATTGCGTGTCTAGTTTTTGCCGGGATTGATTTTGCTTCGCCATCTGCACAGTCGCCATCCGATTCCTGGAACACTTTGGTTGACGAATATATCGATCAGGCGCTCTTTGCTTTCAATCCCACCTACTCGACGAACGCGGGCTTGCACCAGCGCGACGCGGAACTGGAGGACCTCTCGCTTGCCGGCATCGAAAGGCAAATCAGCACGTTGAAAAAATTTGAGAAGCGCACAGCATCTTTTGATCCCGAAGGTCTAAGCGCGATCGAGACTGCCGACAGGGAAATGCTGTTGAACTCAATTCGCGGCACGCTGCTCGAGCTCGAAACGATTCGCGGCTGGGAAAAAGATCCCGACACTTATACCGGCGGCGCGGCGAACAGCATTTATGTGATCATGAGCCGCAAGTTCGCTCCGCCGGATGATCGTTTGCGCTCGGTCATTGCCCGCGAAAACCATTTCCCGAAATATTTCGCAACCGCTCGCAGCAATCTGAAAGACGTCCCGAAAATTTATACCGAAATCGCGCTCGAGCAACTGCCCGGTACCATCAGCTTTTTTGAAAAGGATGTTCCGCTGGCGTTCGCCGCAGCGAAAGACCCGGGGACAAAAGCGGCCTTCGCCGAATCGAACGCTCGAGCGATTGCTACCTTGAAAGACTTTCAGAAGTGGTTGCAAACGGATCTGCTGCCTCGCTCCAACGGCGATTTCCGGATTGGCGAAGCGACCTACTCCAAAAAACTTCTTTACGACGACATGGTCACCACGCCGCTCGATCGCTTACTCGAAATCGGCATGGCTGATCTTCACAAGAATCAAGCGGAGTTTCAGCGGGTGGCGAAAGAAGTCGATGCCAATAAATCCGCCACTGAAGTCTTGAAGGAATTGCAATTGATGCATCCCGCCGCGAACGATCTTTTGCAGGCGTTTCGCGACACTTTTACAGGCTTGATCGCGTTCGTCAATGCGCATCACATCATCACGCTCCCTAGCGACCGTCGCCCCACGCTGCAGGAAACTCCGCCGTTCCAGCGCGCCACCACGACTGCTTCCATGGATACGCCTGGCCCGTTTGAAAAAGTTGCCACCGAAGCCTATTTCAATGTCACCCTGCCGGCCCCGGGCGACTCGCCGCAAGAAATTGCTGGCCTTCTTGCCGGCTTCAACGTCGGAACCATTGTCAGCACCTCCGTTCACGAAGCTTTTCCCGGCCATTTTACGCAATATTTATGGGAATATCGCGCTCCATCAAAATTGCGTCACGTAGTGTCCGCGAACACCAATGTGGAAGGTTGGGCGCACTACACCGAGCAAATGATGCTGGAAGAAGGCTATGCACAGCCCGGAACCGGCGCGAAAGACGCGCGCGAGGCTCGGCTCATTCACCTTGGCCAGCTGCAGGATGCCCTATTGCGCGATGCCCGATTCGTGTGTGGCATCCAGATGCACCGCGGAAAATTCTCGATCGAGCAGGCGCAGGAATTTTTCGTGAAAGAAGGATTTCAGTCGCCGAAAATCGCGGAAATTGAAACCAAGCGCGGCACTTCAGACCCGACATACCTCTACTACACGCTTGGCAAGTTGCAAATTCTCAAGCTGCGCGAGGATGTCCGCAAAAAACAGGGTGCCGCGTTTTCCCTTAATAAATTCCACGACGACTTCATGAGCCAGGGCTTTCCGCCGATCGCGGTCGTTCGCAAAGCCATGCTCGGCGATAACTCGCCCACCCTGTAGCACCGAGATAGGCGCGACAATCTGTCACGACGAGAGAAACTTTGCCAGTGGCTCCCAATAATTGCCCCGCCAGCCGGAAGCGAGATGTTCCGCTAGCCCTTTCGGAAACCCGGTGTGATCGAAAAATAACTTTGTGCCAACTCCTTCGTCCGCAAGCTGGAATCTGGCGATGGAAAAAATACCCGGTTTCCAATCCACCACGCGCCATGCCTGTACGATCCGTTCGTTCCGAAGCAGTTCCAGATGACGTCCGGTAATGTGCCCGCCAAAAATCGTAAACGTGCCGCCGACCTCGCGGTCGATCTGTGTTGGTGGCAGCGACGCTGAAGTATTCCCGCTCATCGCTTCGCCAAGATGCACGACTTTGTCAAATTGCGCCGCGGCTGTCAGCGCTTCATACACGCGTTGCCGCGATGCTTTGAACATGGGTTCTTGGTGAATCGCTTCCGCGCTCTTCGAGATATCTTCCTGCAGCGTCGCCGACATTGCGGGCGAACCGAGCGCCAGCCCTGCCATGGCCACCGCCGCGCTGACAATCGTTTTCCGGCGGGAGATCCCGTCGAAAAAAATGCTGGAAGCTTTTGCGCTCATCTCGTGTCCCCTGATTTGCGATTAGGAAGGTCTCATCGGCTTGCATGGGAACATGAAAGTTCGTTTCGTTCTAGGCAAAGTTCTGTCGGTTGCCGAACCCAGGTCAGTCCCGGTACTCACAGCAGCAAGAAGGATGTTTGCGCAAGCTACGTCGGCGTATTACAGAAGTGAATTGCGAAGTGTGAGAACACAGTTGCACAATTCTGGCCAGGTCATTCAGCTACAAACTTGGGCACTCCGTTTGCACGCCTGCACCTGGTCTAACCCACTAAATACAAAGCGTTTAAATCGTAGTCCTGGCCATACCAGATTTCACTGAAGGTGCCTGGGGTTGGCACGCTGATTGCACTTTCTATCATGCAGAGTTTGCTATCTCTAGTGGTGGCAGTAACGAAAGGTACGAGCAAAACTTATGAAGAATGCAAAGACAGCTTGCCGTTTGATTGTGGGTGCAACGGCAGCTTTGGTTCTCGCCCTCACGTTGTTCATGCCGAGTGGGACGCTTGCCGACCCAGTGCCGGCCGGCTGGACTTGCAGCGGTAATTGCGGCTCGCTAGGCGCGGACGGGGTCGTTACCCTGTCCCCGACTGGGAACGCATCTTACCAGTTCGTTTCAACGAATCAGGGTCTCAATGGCGTCGGAGTTCTTCCGACCGGCGCTCTCGGTGGCGAAACGAACGGTTCAACCCTAACCACCACGGCATTTGCCGCGACGGCAGGCCAGGCGTTAGGTTTCTTCTTTAACTACACTTCATCGGATGGTGCTTCATTTGCTGACTATGCATGGGCCGGTCTTTTCAATGCGCCGACGAACGATCTCGCAGCATTGCTATTTACGGCTCGTACCACTCCGAGCGGTGTAACTGTACCGGGCTTCGGCGTTCCTTTGCCGGTGGCCACGTTGAACCCTGCCACCGTTTCCATCAACCCAGGTCAGACCACTTGGTCGCCGCTGGGCAGCTCGTCCGGTTCCTGCTTCATCGCCGTGGGTCAGGGATGCGGCTCGACGGGCTGGGTACAATCGAGCTTCACTATCGCAACCTCCGGCAACTACTTTCTCAAAGTCGGTACGGTGAACTGGGACGACACGGCTTTTCAGTCCGGCTTGGCACTCGACGGCGTCACTGTCGGTGGCGTTCCAATCAACCCTCCGGATGGTGGCGGTGGTGGGCCGGTTGGTACACCAGAACCGTCCAGCATCTTGATGCTGGGCACAGCTCTGGCTGGCCTCGGCGCGATCCGCCGCAAGACCGCCAAGGCGTAATTGCCCGGCGTCTTGAAAGTCAATATCGTTTGAAAATTGGCCCGTCCGCGAGGATGGGCCAGTTTTTTTTGGCGAATTAATCCCGGTTTCATCTAACAGCCGCATGTGAAACGCGTTGACGCTCCCGCCATTCACCCCGTATAATTCTTGTTTGCCTTTAGCTCTGGAGGAGTGATGTACGCCGTAATCAAGTCCGGGGGAAAGCAGTACCGTGTCGCTCCCGGCGACACCATTCGTGTGGAAAGCGTTTCTGGCGAAGTAGGCGAGCAGGTCAAGTTTGGTTCGATCCTGTCTGTGCATACCGATGATCAGAAAATTCTGACTGGCAACGACGCCTCCAAGGCCACCGTTACCGGCAAAATTGTTGAACAGGGTCGCGGTAAGAAGCTCACCGTCCTTAAGTTCAAGAAAACAAACCAGTATAAGATTCAGCGTGGCCATCGGCAAAACTACACCGCCGTTCAGGTCAGCGACATCAAGCTGTAAAATCGCACAGGCAATTCTGCCTGTGCCCTTTCTTTTCTGGTCCGCCCTGCGCGTCATGACGCCTCCTGAAGCGCCTGGAATCGAAAGTTGCAGAGAATTTCGAATCTCGGAAGGGAATTGCATCATGGCACACAAAAAAGGTGGCGGCTCCTCAACAAACGGCCGCGATTCTCACGGCCAACGGCTTGGAGTAAAGCGCTTCGGCGGCCAATTGGTGAACGCAGGTACCATTCTGGTTCGCCAGCGCGGCACCAAGCATCAGGCGGGCGAAAACGTTGGACTCGGCAAAGACGACACGCTTTTCGCGCTCGTAACTGGGCACGTCAAGTTTGAAGACCGCGGACGTCACGGGCGATTCATCAGCGTTACCCCGGCTGAAGCCGCAGCCAAAGCCGCCAACTAACGGACGTAACCGCTCGTTCTCCCCGCAGATCGTTGCGATCGGCGAATCGCGTCGGCTTTTCTGAATCTGTAGTTGTAAGGCAGTTGACACTCGGCAATCCGCGGCCCGGTCATCCGGGCCGTTTTTTTCTGCGCTGCGTTCCGCGCAAACTCATTCTACAATTCACGCTGCAAAGCGTTTTTTGTAGCGCCGAGTCCTGGCGATGTTCTTTGCTTTTGTATTGTAGGACCCGCTTTCAGAAAGCGGGCTTTAGGCTGACCAACCATGTTCGTTGACGAAGCAAAGATTCTCGTAAAAGCCGGCGACGGCGGCAATGGCTGCGTCGCCTTCCGCCGCGAAAAATACGTTCCGCGTGGCGGCCCTGCGGGCGGCGACGGCGGCAACGGCGGCAGCATTTTCCTCGAAGCCAACCCGAACGACAACACACTTCTTCGCTACCGCTACAATCGCGAATTTAAGGCCGACCGCGGACGCCATGGCGAAGGCTCTAACTGCACCGGCCATTCTGGCGACGACATGATTTTGCTTGTTCCTGTCGGCACCATGGCCTACGACGAAAAAACTGGCGCGACCATCGCTGATCTCGCCACCCCGGGTCAGCGCGTTTTGATTGCGCATGGCGGACGCGGCGGACGCGGTAATCAACACTTTGCCAAGCCATGGCACCAGGCTCCGCGCGAACACGAAGATGGTCAGCCCGGTGAAGAACATCACATTCGTCTCGAACTGAAATTGCTTGCGGATGTCGGCCTGGTCGGATATCCGAACGCGGGAAAGTCCACGCTGATTTCCGTGATTTCCGCGGCGCGTCCGAAAATCGCCAACTATCCCTTCACTACGCTCGAGCCAAATCTCGGCGTCGTCAGCGCGGATGGCATGCCCAAAGCGAATTCCGCAACCGGCGGTACCGGAATCGAAAATCGCGAACTCGGCCGGTCATTCGTGGTTGCTGATTTGCCAGGTCTCATCGAAGGCGCGCACGAAGGCGCTGGCCTCGGCGTTCGTTTTCTGAAGCACGTCGAACGCACCCGCCTGCTCGTCCACTTGATCGACACCAGCGACTTCACTGACGCCGATCCGGTTCATTCATTCGAAGTGATTAACGGCGAGCTGCTGGCGTTCAGCCCAGCACTTGGCGAAAAGCCGATGATCGTCATTGCGTCAAAACTGGACGCTACGTCCGACCGAACGCATCTCGCTGAACTCCGTGCGTTTTGTGCCGAACGCAAACTTCCGTTCTACGCAATATCCGCCGCCACCGGTGAAGGTGTTCGCGACCTGGTGATCGCAATGGCCGATGCGCTCGACAAGATCCCCAAGTCCACTCTCCCGCATCCCGACGACGAGCCGCACGACTCGTACCACGCAAGCGTTTAGCTGAACTCCTCTCGAGCTGCTCGAGCTGCTCTGAGCCTCGTTCGCTCTGCTTCGCTCTTCTTTCTGCGCCTCGCTGTCGCTGTGGCAATTCTTTTGTCTTTGAACTTTCAACTGCGAGCCGCCGGCTTTCGTGAGAAAATACTCGCAGTCTCGCTCAGGAGCATCATTGACCACCGCGCAAGCCCACCGCACGGCCGCAAAACATCATCCTCGCCGCATCGCGCTTTTTGGCGGCTCTTTCGACCCCATCCACAACGGACATCTCGCCGTCGCGCGGGCTGCCGATCGCCGCTTCAATTTCGACGAAATTCATTTCATTCCGGCCAGCCGCCCACCGCACAAACTC
Source organism: uncultured Acidobacteriota bacterium (assembly GCA_963781385.1). Lineage (GTDB taxonomy): Bacteria > Acidobacteriota > Terriglobia > Acidiferrales > UBA7541 > Acidiferrum. The sequence goes on from CAWAFN010000004.1 coordinate 687,324, forward strand.
AAGCAGCATCTCGCTCCATTTCCTCACCGCTTCTCAATGGTTACGCTCGCGTCCACCGAACATCCGCACTTCATTCCGTCGCTCGCCGAAGCCGGCGAAGATTTTTCCGGTTCGCAGCTTCACTACAGCATCGATACCGTCCGCTATTTCCGCCATACTTACCACGGGCACGGCGACAGGATTTATTTCATCATTGGCGCCGACGCGTTTCTCGATATTCCCATGTGGAAGGAATACGAAACCCTTCTCGATTCCTGCGACTTTATCATCGCCAATCGTCCTGGAATCCGTGCCGAAGCGCTGAAGCTCGTCATCCCTCCGGACCTGATGGCGCCCGCGAACGCCAAGCGCGATCCCGATCCTCCGCCATCCCAGCTCATCGCGCAGCTTCGCCGCAGCAACGTTTACTTGCTCGAAAACGTTTGCAGCGACATCTCAGCCACGGATATACGGCGTCGTGCGCACAAAGGTCAAGCTATTCATGGACTTGTGTCCGCTCGCGTCGAGGAATACATTCATAAACAGGGCCTATACCGGTGAAAGTGAAAAATCTTCCCCAGGCAGTTCGTCTTGTAGTTGAAGCCATGCAGAACAAAAAAGCTTCTGCCATCACGGTGCTCGACCTCAGTGGCATCGGCACTTTTACTGAATATTTCGTGTTGTGTACTGGACACAGCACGCCTCAAGTGCAAGCGATCTGTACCGCGGTCGAAGAACAACTCTATAAGGAATTGAAGCGCGAGCCTGCGCATCGCGAGGGCCGCCGTTCCGCCGATTGGGCGCTGCTCGATTTCGGTAGTTTTATCGTGCACGTCTTCAGCGAGCAGGCGCGCCGCTTCTACGACCTCGAACGCCTCTGGCGCAATGTTCCGCGTTACGATATTGCCGATTCGCCAGACACCGTTTTTTCCGGCTACGACGAGCCGCAATTGCGCGCCTCCGGCGATCACTCCTGATCGCGCTGCCATGCCGCCGCAAATTTCATCGAACGACTCCGGCGGCGCTGCAAAAATAGTTGTTACTCGTGATTCTCCCGATGACGTCCAGGTCCGCCAGATCGTCGTCTCGCTCGATGGACTACGCAAAGCGGAATTGATGTTTGGCGATTCCATTACGCTTACGGTCGCTCCCGGTCCGCACACCCTTCGTGTCGATAACACCTGGAATCACCAAGACCTGGCCCTCGAGATCGCAGGCGGAGAAAATCTGCGCTTCCGCACTAAGAGCGTTGCGGGACAATTTTCGCGCTTCCTGCTCGTCGTTTTCGGCGCCGGTCCCATCTACGTCTCCATTGAGAAGTTATAGTCGTCTCACTGATGAAACTTCGCCTCCTCATGCTTGGAAAGACTCGCCGCCCGGAGCTTCGCGCGGTAATCGACGATTACGTCAAACGCATTGCTCGCGCCATGCCGGTTGAAGTAAACGAAGTGCGTGACGAGGATGCCGCGCTGAAGCGTCTGGACGCCGACCGCGCCGCCACCGTCCTGCTGCTGGACGCGGGCGGTAAGCCGCAGGACTCCGGAGCTCTCGCCGGCTGGCTCGCCGGACAGCGCGATCGCGGCACCCGCGAAATTATTTTTCTCTGCGGCGACGCTGACGGTTTCCCTGAAGTGCTTCGTAAGCGCGTAACGCAAAAACTTTCCCTCAGTCCCATGACTTACTCCCACGAACTCGCTCGCGTCATGCTCGCTGAGCAGCTTTATCGCGCGCTCGCCATACTGTCCGGAAGCCCCTACCCGAAATGACCTGTGTAGTGTAGAACCTAACTATGCCCATCAAAATTATTCCCGACGCGGACAAGCCGTCGGTCGCCATTGAAATTCCGCTGGAAAAATCGCTTCCCGATTACGATCTCGAGAATCTCGAGTTGCCAACTCCTCGCGAAGTGGACGGCATTCTCGTCTCGCAAGGATTTCGCGATCTCGTGGACGACGCTCGCGGCGTTCTGCTCGACGTTCTTTGCGAACACCACAAGAGCATCACCGACGCCGATCCCAAAATGACCGATCTTGATCTCACGCCAGAAACTCCTCACCCCATGGAAATCACGCAACTCACCGGCGCTATCTGCACCGGCGGCGAAGTATACCGTCCCGGTCTTTGGATCGTGCTGAAAGACAATCACGTCCAGCTCAACCAACCGCTCTCTCCGGCGCTTCTGGGGCGTGTCAAGGAGTACGCCGAAGAATTCGCCAAGCGCATGGACATTGCCTAAAATCGAAGTCGTTCGCTGCCAATCGCGCAGCAAGTTGACGTTTTGCTTTTTCGCTCGCACACTCGTTTCACGTTCTCGCAAATCCACTTTCGTAACGAAACTCTCGTTGAGGCCACATGCCGGAAGAAAATGGGCTTTTGATCGTTTACACCGGGCCAGGCAAAGGGAAAACCACCTGCGCTCTCGGCGCCGCATTTCGCGCGGTTGGCCAGGGCCTCCGCGTGTTGATGGTCCAATTCATCAAAGGTTCCTGGCATTACGGCGAACTCGATTCCGCCAAAATGTTGGGCGACGACAAATTTGAAATTCGCCCCATGGGCCGCGGCTTCGTCAAAATTGGCGGCGCGGAAACCGATCCGCAGGACATAAAGCTAGCCGAAGAGTGCTGGCAGACCGGACGGGACGCCATCTACTCCGAAAAATATGATCTGGTGATCCTCGACGAAATAAATTACGTCATCAGCTACAAAATGCTCGAAGCCGAAACGATTGTGGAGGCGCTGAGCAAACGACCCGAGCGCGTTCACGTTATCTGTACCGGCCGTAACGCCCATCCTAAACTCGTCGAGCTCGCCGATCTTGTCACTGAAATGAAAGAAGTGAAGCATCCCTACAGCAAGGGCATTCTCGCCCAGCGTGGTATAGACTATTGAACTGGTGCCCGGGGACCTCGGTACATTTCCAATGACACACGGCATCTTGGCGACTGCGTCGGCTGGCTTGGGTGCAAGCAATGTCCGCAGGAAAAAAAGAACGCAAAATGGCTTGGTTTAAGCGCGACAAAAAGTCGATTGATCAGGCGACTCCGCCCGAGGAGCGCCGCGTCCGCACCGAAGGATTATGGACCAAGTGCGAAAACTGCCGCACCATCACTTTCCGCAAAGATCTCGAAGAAAATCTTTTCGTCTGCCCCAAGTGCCAGTTCCACTTCAAAATGGGCGCCAAGCAGCGACTTGAAATGCTTTTCGACGGCCGCTGGAACGAACACGACGCTGGCATGACTTCCACCGACCCGCTCAAATTCGTAGACAACAAGGCCTACGCCACTCGCTTGAAAGACGCTCGCAAAAAGCTTGGCATGAACGACGCAGTCATCACCGCCGAAGGGCAACTGAATGGCCGGCCCGTCGTCATCTGTGCGATGGAGTTCGGATTTATCGGCGGTTCCATGGGCGCGGTAGTCGGCGAAAAAGTGACTCGCGGCGTGGAACTTGCCATGGACACGCGCCAGCCGCTTATTGTCGTGTCCTGTTCCGGTGGCGCCCGCATGATGGAAGGCACCATCAGCCTAATGCAGCTTGCAAAAGTTTCCGCCGCGCTCGCTCGCCTCGACGAAGCCAAGCTTCCCTACATCTCGATTCTCACCGACCCCACCACCGGTGGCGTCACCGCCAGTTTCGCGATGCTTGGCGATTTGAATATCGCTGAACCTGGTGCGCTCATCGGGTTCGCCGGCCCTCGAGTCATCGAACAAACCATTCGCCAGAAGCTTCCGGAAGGATTTCAGCGCTCGGAATTTCTTTTAGAACACGGTTTCCTCGACGCCATCGTGCCGCGCAAGGAATTGAAATCCTTCCTCGCATCCACACTAGACCTGTTGATGAACTGAAATGAACTTTCAGGAATCGGTCCAGTATCTTTTCTCGCTCGGCCGTGAACTCGCCGCCCCCACCCAGGCGTCCGCCGTAAAATTCAACCTCGAGAACATTAAGATTCTCGCCACCCGGCTTGGCAATCCCGAACGCAAATATTCCTCCGTGCACATCGCCGGTACCAACGGCAAAGGTTCCACCGCCGCATTTCTTGAATCGATTCTCCGCTCGTCCGGCTACCGTACCGGCCTTTACACTTCGCCTCACTTGGAGCGCATCAACGAACGCATTCGCGTCAACGGTCAGGAAATCTCCGATGACCTTTTTGCGTCCGTGTTCACCCGCATCCATCGCGACATCGAAGAGTTACTGGCCGATGGCACTCTCCGCGCCCATCCCACTTTTTTCGAATGCATCACCGCCCTGGCGTTCGCGCACTTCGCGGACGCCAGCGTTGAATTTGCAATTTTTGAGACCGGCTTGGGCGGTCGCCTCGATTCCACCAACATCGTCACGCCGCGCGTCAGCATCATTACTCGCATCGACTACGATCACGAAAATTTTCTCGGCCACTCGCTTCAGGAAATTGCCGCCGAGAAAGCTGGAATCATCAAGCCCGGCGTTCCGGTCGTGATCGCCGGCCAGCGCTCTGAAGCTCGCGAAGTCTTGCTGAAAAAAGCCAGTGAGCTCGATTCGCCGGTAATTGAAACCGCGTCGGCATACGAAACTGAATTACAGGAAATGTTGCAAGGCCGTGTCCGCGAAACCGCTCGCGAAATCTCTTCAGGCGAGCGGTTCACCATCGCCCCGCAGCTTGCCGGTCGTTTTCAATTGCAAAACGCCTTGAACGCCGTCGCCGCTTCGCGCGTCCTGCAGTCGCAAGGAACCGCAATCGATAAGCTAAACATCGAGCGGGGAATTGCGTCCGCTGAATGGCCGGGCCGCATTGAAAAAGTTCATTCCAGTCCGGATATCTATCTTGACGGCGCCCACAATCCGTCCGCAGCCCGCGAACTGGCTCTCTTTCTCGAAGAAAATGTCCGCGGCAAAAAAATCGTTATCGTTTTTGGCGCACTTCGCGATAAAGCCGTGGACGAAATCGCGGGCATCCTCTTCCCTCTGGCCGCCACAGTGATTCTTACAGAGCCCGCCACTCCGCGCTCTATCTCCGCTTTGCAACTCTCGGAAATTGCCGGCCACCACGCTGCTCACTTCGAAGTCATCCCCAACGCTGAAACCGCTCTCGGTGCCGCTCTGGCGCAAGTTTCTCCTAGCGATGTCATCGTAATCACTGGCTCGTTGTACTTGTTAGGACAACTGCGCCATCACTGGCAATCCGCAACCCGCGCCGGCGCACGCTGATAATTTTCAATGTCCACCGTATCCATTCCGCTCTATCCAACCGCCCAAAATTCCCGGAGGCCTCTATTCATGTCAGACCAACTTCCCAAGGGCCCGTCCACGTTGTTCCAGCGCATCATGCAGCAGCGCTTTCCTGCTGCCGATCTGATCGGATTTGAAGTCGCCGAAGCTGGCGACGGCCGCACCGTCGTTACTCTGCAAGCCGGACTTCGGCATGTGAATCCCATGGGGACGCTTCACGGAGGAATTCTCTGCGACATCGCGGATGCCGCCATGGGCATCGCTTTCGCCAGCACCCTCGCGCCCGGCGAATCCTTTACCACCGTCGAACTCAAGATCAATTACCTGCGCCCGGTTCGCGAAGGCACATTGCGCGCCGAAGGCCGCGTGGTTCAGCGTGGACGTACAGTCGGCTATGTGGAGTGCGAAGTTACAAATCAAGACGGCAAACTCATCGCGAAATCGAATTCAACCTGTCTGGTCTTGCGCGGAGCACAGGCCGAAGGTCGTTAATTTCGGATCAGGTTCGCTTTTGCCTCCGGTGCGGAACTGCGGCCTACGCTTCATAATTTTCCAAATCATCGCCCTGCGCGATAAACTGTTCAATCTCTTGGGCCGCCCAGGCGTGCCCTGCAGCCGAGGATTACCGCATGCCAGCGAAGACCAGCCCCAAACGACAGAAACCGCTCGTTGGCATCATCATGGGCTCCACTTCCGATTGGGAAACCATGAGTCACGTCGCGCACACCCTGGAAAATCTCGGCGTCCCGCACGAAACTCGCGTGGTCTCCGCTCACCGCACTCCAGACCTACTTTTCACTTACGCTTCCGAAGCCGAAAAACGCGGTATTGAAGTCATCGTCGCAGGAGCCGGCGGCGCCGCTCACCTCCCCGGAATGACTGCGGCAAAGACCGTCCTTCCCGTTTTCGGAGTCCCCGTGGAGTCCAAAGCGCTCAAAGGATTGGATTCGCTTCTTTCCATCGCACAAATGCCCGGCGGAATTCCGGTTGGTACGCTCGCGATCGGCAAAGCCGGCGCAATCAACGCCGCGCTATTGGCTGCGGCCGCGCTGGGCAATAAATATCCGGCCATTCGCGAATCCCTCCGCAAATTTCGTTCGTCTCAGACAAAAAAGGTACTCGCAGTTCCTGACCCCGCAAAAACACGCCTTACCGCTGCTGCTGCAAAACGCAAAAAAGGAAAGCGCAAGTGACCATCGGGATTCTCGGCGGTGGTCAGCTTGGCTACATGCTCGCCCTGGCGGGCTATCCCCTCGACATGCATTTCCGTTTTCTCGATCCTTCGCCGCAAGCGCCGGTAGGGCGCATCGCTCCTCGCGTCACCGCCGAATACACGGACTTCGACGCTCTCGAGAAATTTGCCCACGGTCTCGCCCTCGTCACTTACGAATTTGAAAATGTTCCCGTTGCCGCCGCCCGCTTTCTACAGAAAATTGTTCCGGTTTACCCGTCACCGCAAGCACTGGAAACCGCACAGGATCGCCTCGCGGAAAAAGCCCTTTTCCAAAAACTTGGAATCTCCACGACGCAATTCGAGGCTGTAAATTCCGCGAAAGATTTGGACCTCGCCGTCGCGAAAATCGGTCTGCCCGCAATTCTGAAAACTTGCCGCCTCGGCTACGACGGCAAAGGCCAGTGGGTCCTGCGCACCCAGGAAGATGTTGCTCGCGCGAAAAAAGAAATTCCATCGGCTGGTCTGATACTTGAAAAACTAATTCGTTTCTCGCGCGAGCTTTCCATTCTTGCGGTCCGCTCCCGCTCCGGCGACACCGCGTTTTACCCGCTCGTCGAAAATCACCATCGCGGCGGAATTCTTCGCCTGTCGCTCGCTCCCGCTCCGAACCTTACCCGCGTGCTTCAGACGCAAGCCGAAGCCGCTGCTAGGCAGGTTCTTGAATCTTTGGACTATGTCGGCGTTCTGGCCATCGAACTATTTGAATGCGACGGCCGTCTGCTTGCGAACGAAATGGCCCCGCGCGTCCACAATTCCGGCCATTGGAGTATCGAGGGTGCCGTCACCAGCCAGTTTGAGAATCATCTGCGCGCGGTTTCGGGCTTGCCGCTTGGATCGACCGCGACACTAGGCCATTTCGCCATGCTGAATCTGATCGGCGAGCTGCCCGACTCTTCTGAGTTACTCGCTGTGACCAACGCCCACCTCCACGTTTACGGCAAATCGCTCCGTCCGGGCCGTAAAGTTGGGCACGTAACGCTGCGGGCCGATTCCGCGAAGCTTCTGAGAGAACGCTTCGAGCAGCTTCCCCGGTTTTTCCGCCGCGAAGAATACTGCCTGCCGAACGATCTCTGATACCGCGCTAAACTGCAGAAAATAAACTAGTTAAGTAATAGTCGACGTCGGTTAACGCTCCGTGGTTGCCGCCTTGAACCGCGAATGCTAGGATTTTGCGTCCTTCATGCCCCTTGCAACTCAAAGCAAACCGCGCGTCGGCATTCCCTGGCGTACCAGCGAAGAAGAGCGCCAGCGCAACGTCGAGAAGCTAGACTATTACTTCGATGCCGTACGGCGTGCAGGCGGCGAACCGGAGCACGTATCGCTTGCCCTCTCAGAAACCGAACTGAAGCGGCAGATGGGGACGCTGGACGCCTTTGTGCTGCCCGGCAGTCCTGCCGACGTCGATCCGGCGCGTTACGCCGAACCACAGCATGAGAAGACCAGCACCATCGATGCAAACCGCGATCGCACCGACTCCGCCATTCTCGATCACGCACTCTCGGCTCACAAACCGGTGCTGGCGATTTGCTATGGCTGCCAGATTCTGAATGTCCACCAGGGTGGCTCGCTGGTGCAGGATATTCCGTCCGAAAAGCCCGGAACTGCGGCGCACGGAAAAACGGATCAAGCCGCAAATGCCAACAGTAAAGATCTGGAACACGAAGCGACGCTGGTCGCGGGTAGTCAACTCCAGAAACTCGCTGGCAATACGAACGTCGTAATCAACAGCAGCCATCATCAAGCGATTGACCGGCCGGGAGAGAACCTGAAGGTCAGCGCGCGCGGCACGGACGGGATTATCGAAGGAGTAGAACTCCAATCGGCGGAAGACTGGGTGATCGGAGTGCAGTGGCATCCCGAGCGCATGCCGGAAGATGGGTTCGCGCAAAAACTGTTTGCCGATTTTGTCGGCGCGGCACGCAAAGCGCCCTTGCAAACAGCAAAGCACTGAACCGGCACAGCGGCCGAAATGTGATTGGCGCAAAAAAGTTTTTTTAGTTTCGACTTGGGGGAATCATGATTTCTTTGGCGGGGAAAGCTGCACTCATTACCGGGGGCTCGCGGGGCATTGGCGCGGCCGCCGTGAAACTGTTCGCGCAGGCTGGCGCGGACGTGGTGTTCAATTACAACAAAGCGAAAGATGCTGCCGCCCATGTCGAGTCGGAAGCGCGCAAGCATGGCACCCGCGTTGAAGCGTTCAAAGCGGATGTCAGCAAGCATACGGACAACAAGAAACTGGTTGACCAAACGATTGAACGCCTTGGCCGCATCGATATTCTCGTGGTTAACGCCGGCGTCTGGAACGTGGACGATCAGCCCATCGAAAAAATGACCGAAAAGCAGTGGGACGACATGATTCGTATCAACCTTAAAAGCGTTTACTCGGTAATCCACTTCGCGACGGCGCAAATGATCAAGCAAAAATCGGGAAAAATCATTCCCATCAGTTCCACTGCCGGCCAGCGCGGCGAATCTTTCCACACGCACTACGGCGCAACCAAAGGCGCAGTCATCAGCTTGACGAAGGGCCTGGCGACGGAACTTTCGCGGCACAACATTTTGGTGAATTCGGTGGCGCCTGGGTGGGTGGCCACGGACATGTCCAACCCGGTGTTAGATACCAAAGCTGGGCAAAAAATGGCGGCCGCGGCGATTCCGCTGGGCCGTCCGGCGACGGCGGAAGAAATTGCCGGGCCAATTTTGTTCTTGGCTTCCGATCTGGCCAACTTCATGACCGGAGAAATCATCAATGTAAATGGGGGTTCGGTGCTTTGCGGATGAAGTTTGCCCACAAATGGAGTGTTGCGTTTTGCGCGCGCGCGACAGCAATCGCGCTGCTGGTGTTTTTTGGATTTGCGGATTTTACGCCACGCACCGCGGCGCAAAATCCCGACACTATGATGCCGGAAGCCAGCGCTGCGAAAGCGAAACAGTTGCTGGCGCAGATGATTGAAGCCATGGGCGGCCAGGCCTACATGAACGCCCGTGAAATGCAGTGCAGCGGAAGACTTTCCAACTTTGGCCATAGCGGCGATATGACCGCGTATATCGAGTTCAGGGATTACTGGCGCTTTCCCGACAAGCACCGCATCGAGTACGGCAAAAAAGGAAACATCGTGGATGTGTTCAGTGGGAAAGAAGGCTGGACCATGGACCATGGGGGGGTGAGCGATGAGCCTGCCGACAAAATCGATGAGTTTCAGGACCGGCTGCTCAAGTCGGCAGAACAAGTCGTACGATACCGCCTGAAGGAACCGGGCATGATGTTCCGGTACGGCGGAGAAGATCTGATCGACCTCCGGCCGGTGGACTGGGTTGAACTGACCGATCGCGAAGATCATCGCTACAGAATTGCCGTGCAACGCGACAATCACATGCTGGTGCGCTTCAAAGTAACCACCGAAGACAAAGTGGACCGCGAACTTAACGACGAAATTACCTCATACGCAAACTACCATCCGATCGACGGCGTGCAGACTCCGCTGCAAGTGGCGCGCACCCGCAACGATCGCAAAGTTTTCCAGGCGTTTTACGATACCTGCACGTACAAACCGAATCTGGAAGCGAATTTTTTTACGAAAGCCGCGCTGGAGCAGCGGTTCCAGGAAGTAGGCAGCCGTGCGGACAAGAAAAAAGCCGCGAAAGCCAATTGAGCCAGTAGTCGCGATTTTTTGCACACGGCCTAAACCCCTTCATCGAGTTTCTTTCGTTTCCGTCTTTTGTCCCCCAACCGCCCTCTTTCCTGATTCTGAACCGGCACCGATTGGCCTCCGTTATGCTGCGCTTGTTTCCCGTCACTAGATTGTTTCGCCTTTTCCATCCATATCCGACGACACGCGCGACGCCCTAGCATGATAAGTTTGGATAACCACAGGATTACTTTGTGAGCGCAGAGGCAATCCGTGGATTTCCTCATGCGCCATACTCTGGACAATCCACGGAGTCCGGCAGATAAACCGGCGGTATGTTGACCTAAATGATTGCTCTTTCCGACTATTCAATCTGGTTCGTGACATTGACGATCGAGATCTTCGTGCTTGCTTTGTTTGTTTTGCGCAAAATTTTCCGCGAATTCCCACTGTTCACTACGTTCCTGTTGATTTGCACAACAGTCAGCGCCGGCCGGCTTTATTGCTTGTTCCATTTCGGATTTACGTCGAAAGAATATGCGTACTTTTACTACTGTTCCGACGGGGTGTTGACAGGGTTTTTGTTTCTCAGCGTTTGTGAGGTCGGATTGCGCCTTCGGAAGGACAGGATACCGCGCCATCGCTTTATTCGATGGGCGACGGGAGCGCTCTTGGCGGCCGCGCTGTTCAACTACGTTACCAGCGACTACGGCGGGTACGAGTTCGTCCGTTTCGTAATTCGCCTTTCGCAGAGCCTCTTCCTAGTGAGCGGTTTTTTTGTGCTGGTGCTGGCTCTATCGATGTTGCGAGGAAGGAATGAAATGCCGGTACGCAGTCAACCCGCAGTTCGCTTCTTGGCTGTGATCGGTATCTATTTTGTGCTGATTTTGATAGCGCAAAGCGTCCGGCTGTCGCCCGACGTATCGACACTGCGCATGCTACCGTTTATGGCGTCCTCGTGGTTGCCTGTAGGGTGCGGATTTGCAGTATTGCGTTCCTAGCTAGTCCGATAAATCGAGCGATCGCTTTTCCGCCCGAACTTCTAGGGGCAGCGATAGAAAGTAAACTAGAAGGCATCCCCGCTCCCCTGTCTTACGCACCTCATTCGAACGGCCTCGACGGCCGGAAGTGCGCAACCAGGCAGGGAACAATTCGAACGAAGCGGTGTCTAAGGTCGTGGGCGGGTGTGCCGCGCGGCCTAGATTGGCATAGTGGAGGTTAGGATGATGAAGACGCGATCGATTGCGGGAAGCGGGTTGGTACTGGTAGCGGCGGCGCTGCTGGTGACGCTGCTTCCAGCGCAGCAGAAACCGGAAGAAGCGGTTCAGGAAGTCACCCGAAAGTGGCTGAACTATTCAAACACCGGCGACCGAACCGGGCTGAATTCGATCATGGATCCAGCGCTGATTGCCACGGTGCCAGGCGGCGACCTTTTGACGAAGGAGCAATTGGTGCCGGACGATCTGTCACAGGATTTGCAGAAGCTGCCAGCCTTCGATGTGGAGGAGCCCACCGTACGCGTCTATAAGGATACGGCGGTAGAAATGGCACGGTTGAAGGCCAGAATTGATCCGAGTCACCTGCTGAATGCGACGTTCATCTACGTTCACCGGAGCGAGGGCTGGAAGCTGGTGGCCGTGCATTTGTCGCCGCAGAAGTAGACACTTCGATGAATGACAATTTTTGATCGCGGGGACGAAGCCGCAAACCTTTCCTACCTTTCAACGATTCTCGAAACGGCAGTTGCACCGGTCGTCAGGCTAGGGTTCGAGCGGAACTTCGGCCCCGGCCCATACGAGGGCTTGTTGCCGGTCGGCGAAGGCGCGCATCTGAATGGCCTTACCGTTGCGAAACGTGAACACGTCGGCCAACCGAATTTCATGCCACTCGCTGCTGTCCTTCAGCCGAACCCTGGCGTGAACAAACACGATGATCTTGTCTCCGGCCACGATGAAGCGTTCCGGCTGGCTGCTCCCTTCGGCCCAGTTCGCGCGCGATTGCGATAAGTAAGCTTGAACTCCCAGGTGGCCGTGGTAGGTACCGCCACCTGGAAATTCGGCTGGCTCGGTCCATTCAATTTGGGAGTCCATGGCCTCGACGGTCGCGGCAATGTCGTTCCGGTTGAATGCGGCATAGGCTTTTTTGAGAGCCTCAATCTCAGCGGCAAGGGGTGGTAAGGTGGCCATGTTTTTCTCCGGACGCTGCTGGTTGCAGGCGAACATCAACACGACTGAAAAAGCGACACAACCAGAAAAGACGCAGCCCAGAACGCGATTTGTCGCGGTTGGCATGGCGAAATTCCATCAAGAGGCCGGTGGAGCGGGCTGCGCAGCAAAAGGCGGGTAGCAATCGTAATTGCGCTGTGAAATGATCTTGCCGTTGCGAAAAGTGACGAACATCGCGACGAAAGCCTTGATTTCCGTTCCCGCCGGGAGGTCTATCACGGGTACGGCCAAAATGCCGGACCATTCCAATTCTGCAACGACATCATCGCCGGAATCGAGAACGCGCATTATTTTGTAGGTTTGCGAGCGAAGAATTTTTAAGCCTTGCTCGTAGGCTGGGCGAAGTTCCGCCGAGCGCCGGATCTGGCCGTGCGGGGCGATCCGGTTCGGAAACTCCTGAACCACCACGTCTGGCGCAAAGAAGCTGGCAATGATTGCCGGCGAGCTGAGCGAATTAAATGCCTGAAGGTAGCGGTGCAGAAGTTCAACATTCGGTGCCGCGGAAGATTGCATAGAGAAACTCCAAGGGCGAAGAAGTGGCAGCGAGCATCTTAGAAAGTGGCGGCAGCGGAGTCCACTATTCGCAGTGACGCTTTAGATGCTGGCAGGAGAAACCTTTTGCAAATGTTATAGCTGCAAATTTTTATTAAAGAAGTCGAGGGTGCGCTGGCGGGCGATAGCGGCAGCTTCGGAATTGAAGTCTTTCCGTTGATCGCAATTGAAGCCGTGGCCGGCGTCGTAGGTAAAGATGGGAAGATCGGGGTGCGCTTTGCGGATTTTTTCGATTTCGCTGGGCGGGATGTGGGCATCTTTTTCGCCGAAGTGGAGCAGGACTGGGCAGGTCGGCTTTTCTTGGGCATATTTGGAAATTTGGCCGCCGTAATAACCAACGGCCGCGGTGGGACTCAATCGAGTTGCGGAAAGCCAAGCCAGAGTGCCGCCCCAGCAGAAACCAAGAACTCCCGTTTTCAGGCCGACGGTTTCCTGCGCAGCGTGAGTCATCGAGGCTCCTACGTCGAGGAGAGCATTCTCCATGGAAATTTCTTTCGCGATTTTCATGCCTTTCTCGAGGTCAGGGCCTTCGTACTTTAGTTCGACATTGCGCTCGACCCGATCGAAAAGTGCGGGTGCGATGGCGAAGTAACCGTCGCGGGCATAGCCATCGGCGACGGAGCGGATGTGACTGTTCACACCAAAGATTTCCTGGATGACGACGATAGCGCCGCGCGCAGCTCCGGAAGGTTTGGCGAGGTAGGCCCTGAACTGGTGGCCGTCTGTAGCTTTGAGATCGATTTTTGTGGGCATGATGGAGTTCGATGCTCAGGTCCTACCACGGGTTTCGGCCGACTCCGTTTATTTAGTAGAAATTAGAGTCAAGCGACCGAATGCGACAGATTGTGTGGCGTAAAGCGCAGACGGGACGAGTAATTTCCGGTGCAAAAATGAAAATCGTGTCCCTAAATGTTGGTATGCCGCGGGAAGTCGAGTGGCACGGACAAATTGTGACGACGGGGATTTTCAAGGACCCGATCGTCGGGCGCGTAGCGCTCAGGAAATTGAATCTGGATGGAGACCGGCAGGCGGATTTGACGGTACATGGCGGGGAGTTCAAGGCGGTGTACTGTTATCCGGTGGAGCATTACGAATACTGGCGGAAAGAACTGCACGGGCGAGAGCTGCCTTTCGGGATGTTTGGAGAAAATTTTACGACGGAAGGGATTCTGGAAAGCGACGCACATCTTGGCGATCGATTTTCGGTAGGAACGGCGGAAGTGGCGGTGACGCAGCCGCGGCTGCCTTGCTACAAGCTGGGCGTGAAGTTTGGCGCGGACGACATGGTGAAAAAGTTTTTGGCGAGCGGGCGGAGCGGATTTTATCTGGCTGTGGCGCGCGAGGGCAAAGTAGGCGTTGGCGACGAAATCAAGGTGATCTCGCGAGATGCCGGCGAGGTGCCGGTAACGGAGATTACGCGGCTATATATCGCGAGACGGTACGGCGCAAAAGACTTGGGTGTGCTGAAGCGAATTATGGAAATTGAGTCGGTGCCGGAAGATTGGAAGGCGTATTTTGGGAAGCGGATCGGCGGGTAGGTCCGGCGAGCCAGCGATGTGTTTGCCGATCTCGGTTTGAACAATGCGGAAGAACTTCAGACGAAAGCACGCCTGGCATTTGCGATCAACCAAATTCTTGATGCTGCGGAAATTGACGCAGGCGGCCGCAGCGCGCCGTTTGAATGTGAACCAACCCAAGGTTTCAGTAACGTAGAAATATTGATACGCGCGGCCAAATCCCGCAAGACCGGGCGAAATCTGGTTACCGCAGCTTAATCAAAAGCTATTTTGCGAGTAGCTCTTTCCAGCGGACCCAAGCTGCTTCGCGGGCTTTGGCGTTGGCTGGATTGGTATCGTCGGGAGTTTCTCCGGCGCGCATGAAGCCGTGGCCGGCGCCGTCGTAGGTGACCGGGTCGTAGGTTTTTCCAGCAGCTTTCATCGCGGCGACCGTATCGGGGATGGTGGCGTTGATGCGCGCGTCATTTCCGCCGTAAAAGCCGTAAACCGGCGCGGTAATTTTCGCCATGGCATCTTTGGCAGGCGGCGGGCCGTAGAAAACGAAAGCGCCGGAAATTCCCGCGCGATTGGTGGCGAAGCGGAAGGTTTGTCCACCGCCCCAGCAGAAGCCACCGACGAAGAGTTTTCCACTCGAGACGGGAAGTTTGAGGCTGTAGTCAGCGACAGCGTTGAGGTCCGCGGTAACTTGATCCGGAGGAAGCTTGCTGACGGCTTCCATTATGCCACCGGTAGCAAAATCTTTAGTGCGGCCGCCATTCGGTCCCATGCCGCTGAGAAGATCGGGCGCGACGGCTACGTAGCCGGCAGCAGCGACTTCGTCGGCAAGTTCCTGGGCCCAATCGCTGAGTCCAAAAATTTCGTGAATGATGAGGACGACGGGCCGCTTGTCTTTCGTTTCAGGATAGACGATGAGCGTTTCGACGTTGCGGCCATCGTGCTTGACAGTGACCCATTCGCTGTGGCGCGGAGATTTGGCGATGCGTTCGCGAGCCCAGGCTTGCGACCACTCCTGCGCGGCGGCGGTTTGAACTCCCAACAAGATTGCTATCAGTGCGGCTGCAACGATTGCGAAACGCTTCATCGCTCACCTCGGATCGAACGGCGTAGGGCCAGGGCGGAACGATGATATTGGGGACGGGATAAAGGGGCAAGTGGGATTTCCGTTTACAGGAAGGAAACAACTCGGGCCGGCGCAGGAGAAAACAAGAAAGTTCGTCAACGCATAATACCAGAACGAACGGTTCGCAGCGCCGTCAGCGGAGCGGGTCACCAATGATTGAAATCAGGTGAACCTACTTTGCCAGATATCTGTTGAAGAAGGCGGCCATGAGTCTATTGGCTTCGAGGGTTTCCGGGAGCGCCGGATTGTTCCAGAAAGCGTGGGGCAACGCTTCGAATACGACGAGTTGCGCGTCAACCCCGGAGCGGAGATAGGAGCGATGAAGAATGGTTGTGCCGCTGAGAAGCAAATCGCGGCCGCTGGTGACGAAAAGAGTAGGCGGAAAGCCGGATTGGTCGGCGTAGAGCGGCGAGAGAACTGGATCCTTGAGATCAGTTGAGCCGGTGTATTCCTTGCTGCCGCGATCGTTGGGATTGGGATCAGCAAGATAGCCGGAGAAACCGTTGAGCGCGAAGAGAGCGATGGAGTCGCCAGCGCGGCCGAGATCGCCGAGACCGGAAAAAATTCCCGTGGCGGCGGGAAACGGCAGATGAAGCCGCTGTAACTTCGAAGTGACTTCGGCGGTGAGGATTGCGCCCGCGGACGTGCCGTAGATTCCGATGTGCTCGGGCTTGTAGGTCTTGAGGAGTTCCTTGTAAACGGCGATGGCGTCGTCGAGGCCGGCAGGGAAGGGATGCTCTGGCGCCAAGCGATAGAGGACGGCGACAACTTTTATGCCGGAGAGGTTGGCGATCGGAATGGTTTCGCTTAGCGAGCCGGAATCGGAGTTGAAGCCGCCGCCGTGAAGATTGATGAGGACCCGGTTGCCTTTGTCGGGAGCGATGTTGAGCGGAGAAATGATTCGAACGGGAACGCCGGCGATGGTGTCTGAAGAAATGTCGACGGGGAATAGTTTCTTGAATTCTTCACCGACGCCAGCTTGCCATTTGTCGGTGCCGGTGCGGCGTTGTTCGAGGGTGGTGGGCACGTTGGCGTCGGATTCGACGCGAGCGAGCATTTTCTGCGCTTCGGGGCTAACGGTATTTGGGACTGGGACCATCCGTGTGACGTAAGCGGTGCCATCGGGCGCAATTTTGCTGCCGTTGGTTTGTTTGGCGGGGCCGGATGCCTCTTGCGCCGGGGTTGACATTGCAAACAGCATAAGCGCGATCGTGGCGAGAGTGAGTTGCAATTTTGCGGTCACGAAAAACCTCCGTGCTCCATAATTGGTGGGAAGAAATACTATCAGGTTCGGCACCGCAGACAGTAATTGCAAGTGACGGCTTGCAACGCCGCAGCCACACTGGGGCGGAACAGAGGATGGCCCGGTCACAATCGAAAAATGGCGAAGCGATTCACTCGACGAAAAGTTTTGCAAACGCTGGCGTGGACGAGCGGCGGCGCGGCAGTGGTTGGTCTCTATACGTGGCGGATGGAGCCGCACTGGCTGGAGATTACAGAATCGGAATTGCCAGTTACAGGTTTGGCTGCGGAGCTTGATGGGAAAACGCTGGCGCAATTAAGCGATTTGCACATTGGCCCGAAAGTGGACGATGACTATATCGTGGAAACGTTTCAGCGTGTGCGGGATCATGGGCCGGATTTCGTGGTTTTCACGGGAGACTGGATTACCTACCGAAGCGCGGCGCAATACGAGCAACTGAAGCGAGTGCTGGAACACGTGCCGCACGGGAAATTGGGCACGATCGGAATTCTTGGGAATCACGATTACGGATCTAACTGGCGAATGACCGGCGTGGCCGATGAGGTTTCGAAGATTGTGCGCGCTAATGGCGTGACGTTGCTGCGGAACGAGGCTGCGACGATTGCCGGATTGCAGTTCGTGGGGCTGGATGATTTGTGGGGGCCGCGATTCGGTCCGGAGAAATTATTGGCGGAGCGTGGAACAGACGCTTCGACCATTGTGCTTTGCCATAATCCGGATGCGGCCGACAAGCCGGTGTGGAGCGAGTACGGCGGATGGATTTTGGCCGGTCATACGCACGGAGGTCAATGCAAGCCGCCGTTTTTGCCGCCGCCGCTGCTACCAGTGGCGAACCGGCGGTACACGGCGGGCGCATTTGAACTGAATGGAAATCGAAAAATGTACATCAGCCGCGGCGTGGGGCATTTGTTGCGAGTGCGATTCAATTGCCGGCCGGAAGTGGCGCTGTTTCGCCTACGCCCGGCGAGTTAACGGCTCCTCTAATACCAACATCCCGGTATAAAACGGCGCGACGATTGCTCGAATGCGAAATGTTTTTCGGGAACGAGGCCAAGCTGATAGGCTAAGGCCGAAATGGAATTGACGCCGCGCCAGCATCGGGCTCTAAGTTCGATTTGCGATACGTTTTTGCCGGCTGCGCCGGGGTGGCCGTCGGCGAGCGAACGAGGCGTGCCGCAGGCCTTGGCAGCGGCGCTCGATTTGAATCCGCGAACGATCGACCGCTGGGAATTCATGAATCTTCTGGATGTGTGGGACTTCTCGCTGCATTCCTTCATTGAAACCGGGCACTGGAATCCGTTCTCGGAACTTTCGAAAGAAAGCAAAGCAAAAGTGATGCTGGCGTGGTCCGACAGCCGGCTAGCCCTGCGCCGAGCTGCATTTCAAGCGCTGCGCAAGGCGGCGGGATTTTTGTACGTGATGCTGCCGGGAGCGGTGGGACAAGCGAATCCGGTATGGCAAAAGCTGGGATATCCCGGGCCGATAGGAGTGCAACGTCCGCAAGCGCAGAAAAAATTAAACGTGATCGTGCCGGATAAAGAGATGACGCTATCGTGCGATGTTTGCGTGATTGGTTCTGGCGCGGGCGGGGGAGTGGCGACGGCTGTGCTGGCGGCGGCAGGGCGCGAAGTGATTGTGATGGAGGCCGGCGGATATTTTGACGATGCCGATTTTGACGGTGCAGAGTTCACCGGATATCAGCGGCTGTACATGGAAGCGGGATTTGCGTCCACGCGCGACCACAGTGTCGGATTTCTCGCAGGTGAATGTCTAGGTGGTGGAACCGTAGTGAATTACACGACATCGTTTCGAACTCCGGACGATGTGCGCGAGGAGTGGGCGAGCGCGGGAGTGCCGTGGATACGCGAAGCGGAGTACACGCAAAGTCTGGACGCGGTGTGCGCGCGGCTCGGAGTGAATCAATCGCATAATCGCCTTTCCCAGCGGGAGGAATTGTTCGGACGCGGACTGAAGCGGCTGGGGTGGCACGTGGATACGATGCCGCGCAATGTAATCGGGTGCGACCAAGGAAAAGTTTGCGGGTACTGCGGGCACGGATGTCCGATCGGGGCGAAACAATCGGTTGTGAAGACCTGGCTGGAGGATGCGCAGAGTCACGGCGCGAAAATCCTGGTGGAGACGCGCGCGGAAAGAATTCGCTCCGAGCGCGGAGTGGCAACAGGAGTTGAAGCGCGCAACGCGAAAGGCGATCGGGTCGTCGTGAAGTGCAAAAAGGTGGTGGTGGCCTGCGGTGCGATCCGAACGGCGGCGCTGCTTTGCCGATCGGGACTGGAAAACGATCACATCGGGCGGCACCTGCACTTGCATCCGGTGTCGAACGTTTGCGGAATTTTCGATGAAGAAGTTTGCCCGTGGGAAGGAACGATGCAGGCAATCTATTCAGACGAGCACCGTCGCCTGACCGGGAATTACGGGGTGAAGTACGAGACCACCGCACTACAACCGGTGATCGCGATGGCGGTGATGCCTTGGCGAGAGCCCGATGATTTTCACGCGCGCATGGCGCAATTGAAGAATACTTCGGCGATCGGCGTCCTGCTGCGAGATCGCGGCGAAGGCCGCGTGAAGACGGACCGCGAGGGCCATCCCGTTTCGAGCTACGAGCTTTCCGATTTTGATCGGAGACATTTACGGCGCGGATTCCGCGGCGCAGCGGAAATTCTGGAGTCGGCTGGCGCAATGCGGATTTATTCGCCGCACGCGAAATTGTGTTCGTATGAGCCGGGGAAAAATGGATCGATCGAAACGTTTGTGGACGATATGGACGCGGCTGGTTGGGGGAACGCGCAGTTGGCGCTATTTTCGTTTCACATCATGGGGACGGCTCGTATGGGAGACTCGCCCGATATTTCGGCGACAAATCCGGATGGCGAAACCTGGGAGATGAGGAATTTATATGTGATGGACGGTTCTTCGTTTCCAAGCGCTTCCGGAGTCAACCCCATGATTTCGATTGAAGCGATCGCCCACCGTAATGCCACAGTGCTGGCTGGGAAAGCGTAAGACCTAAGCCTTCAGTATGGAAACGACATCGTCAGGATCGGGAATCGGCGCGTCGGGATTCCAGACGAGTACTTCCGGAATTCCCTGCAACGCTCCCCAGAAAGCCACAGCCAATGCCAGCGGATCGCCTTTTCTGATTTCGTGCTTGCGTTGACCGAGAACGATCAGCGGCACACTCGTCTGAATCGATTTCGAAGCACTCACGCGCCGCTTCGCAACGAGCGGAATCGATTCCAGTGAAAGCACCTGATTGGCAAGCAGGAACAGATTGCGGGTGTAGTTGTCCTTGAGCGACTCCAGAATCATGGTCGCCACCGTTCGAAACGCTTCCAGCGGCTCTTTCGAGGACCGCAAAAGATCCGAGACAGAGGTAATCCCGCGGTCTACGATCTCTATGTGTTCTTCCAGGAGGGCCAATTTGGAAGGGAAATAGTGAAACATTAAGCCGGGGCTAACCTTGGCGGCTTTGGCAATGTCGCGAACGGAGGTGCCGGGATAACCGCGGTGGACAAATAGTTCGAGGCTAGCATCAAGTAGCCGCTGCCGCGTAAGCTCGCTTTGCTCCTTGCGCATGCTCCTTCTGACTTTTCCTCAAGATTCGGAGTGGCGGATCAGGCCAGAGCTTTTTTCCTGCGAGCGTTGGCCAAAGCTGTATAGCACAACGGACTGATGAATACGACGATGTAGATGAGATAGATCCAGGGGAATTGGCCGATGTAGAAGTCATGCGGAGAAAGCGAGATGGGGTTTTTGATCAGAACAAAACCGACGTAGTCAACCACCAGTGCGAGCGCGAGCCAGAAGGCTCCCAACGCGACTGCTTCCTTTCGCGACGCCGACGGACTCTGCGGTCGCCTGAAATAAATTGCGGCGAACGCGGTCCAGACCAACAAGTTGAGAAACGGCAGAAATCTTTCCGACAGCAGATAACCTTTGTTCTGCATGGGCTCGGCAGTTTCCGGCGCGTGGATCGCTGCGCCGATCGCCAGCGAAAGCGCTACCGCGAGAATCGTTACGACGACATAGGCAAGCACAAAGTTCGCGACGGCACGGCCGTATTGGAGTTTGGGTCCGGCGAGTTCTGGCATGGGTGATAGCTCCTGTTTTCATTAAACGCTTGTTTAATGAAAATGACAAGCCATACTATTCATGCGCTCATCGCGCGGGCGCGAAGGGTGCGACGCAAAATGCTCCAACTTTGTGCTGCTCGACAGCGGCAAGGTCAATTCTGCGCGGGACGGGCGAGGAACTCGCTCAACCGGTCCAATTGAAGCTGCCAGTAGCAGAGCGAATCAACGGCCGTTTGCGACGTCTTTTTGACCTCGACGGGCCTTGCGACTGCGCTCGGGCGAATGCGAACCCAACCAAAAAAAGCCAAGCTCATGATTTTTCTCCTTCTCGTTCAGATTTTCTTTCCGTCGTCGTGCTCGGCAAGCAAATCGCCAAGACGATCTAGTCGGCGCTCCCAAAGATTGCGGAGATCGTCAATCCATTGCTCGGCAACGGAAAGGCCGGCTGGCTGAATGCTGCAGGTGCGCACGCGGCCGATTTTTTCTGAGTGCACCAGCCCGCTCTTTTCCAGAATCTCGAGGTGCTGAATAACTGCGGCCAGGGAAATATCCAGCGGTTTCGCAAGCAGCGATACCGAGAGCGGCCGCTCGCTCAGGCGTTCCACAATTGCCCGGCGGGTGGGATCGCCGAGCGCATGGAAAACGCGGTCGATATTTATTCTTTGACCCGGCATCTGCGAACTGCGCCTTCTTGTTTCCGGGAGCACTAGCGGGCCAGTTCTTTCCCCAGCCCATCGAGCAGCACGCCCCAACCGTGTTCGCGCATTTTCTCTCCGTCGGAACCCTCGAAAAATGCTCCCTGATCCGTGTAGATCAGGTCGGTGCCCTTGGCCGTGGGCACGAGCTCGACCGTGGCAAGGGAAGCAGACATGCGGTTATCGCCGATCGTCATGGTGTAAGCGAAAACAACGCGGCGATTCGGCACGATGTCTTGATAGGTAGTGTCGTTGACAAGCGCGACGCCAGGGAACGGCGTACCTTCTTTGAATCGACGTACGGTGCGTTCGATGCCGCCAACGCGAAAATCCAACTGATACGATTCGACCGAGCTGCTTTCGCCCTCGGCAAACCAGCGGCGCTTCTTGGCCGGATCGGAGAAGGCGGCGAAGACGCGGTCGGGGCCGAAGGGGTAACTGCGTTCGATAACGAAGGTTCCGTGATTGATGGTGGCTTTAGGCATGGTGGAAATCCTTTCCACTGCAATTGTTAAGTGCTTGCTAAAGTATCGAGTCGGTCCGATTAATTGTCAAGTGAAAACTTAAGTATTTATTTTAAGCATTGGAAGACCCATTTCGAGCGCACATGCGACAAATGGGCGCGGCTGGCAACTCTGAGTTTTTGGCGACTCATCGCGCGCGAGGGTATAATGGTGAAATGCCAATTGGACAAAATAGAGCGCAGGGACACAGTGGAATGCATGGTACGACGGTGCTGTGCGTGCGCAAAGAGTCGAAGGTGGTGCTGATTGCCGACGGGCAGGTGACGGTGGGCGATCAGGTGATGAAGCACACAGCTCGCAAAACGCGACGGCTCTATCAAGACAAGGTAATTGCCGGGTTCGCGGGCTCGACGGCGGATGCGATTTCGTTGTTCGAACGTTTTGAAGGCAAGCTGCAGGAATTTTCCGGGAATTTACAGAAAGCGGCGGTGGAACTGGCGAAGGAATGGCGGAAAGACCGCGCACTTCGCCATCTGGAAGCGCTGTTGATCGTCGCGGACAGCAAGGCGACATTCATATTGTCCGGCAATGGTGACGTCATCGAACCGGACGACGGGATCGTGGCGATCGGTTCCGGCGGGTCGTATGCGCTTGCGGCGGCACGCGCGCTGATGAAACACTCAAAGCTGAACGCGAAGGATCTGGCGTTGGAAGCGATGCGCATCGCGAGCGAGATTTGCATTTACACCAACGCGAATTTCACGATGGAAGAATTGGGATAAGGGAACGGTTAGCGAAAACTTTTTATGGCAAGCAAGTCAGACAAAGAAGTGATTTTGATGCCGAGCGGCACGAATACCAACGGCGCTGCGCCGGAAGGCGAAGAGTTTTTGCCCGCTCTGGACGATATGACGCCACGGGAGATCGTGGCGGAACTCGATAAATATATCGTGGGCCAGAATGCGGCCAAGCGCGCGGTAGCGGTGGCCTTGCGGAACCGCGTGCGGCGGCAGAAACTTCCGCCGGAAATCGCGGAAGATATTTTGCCCAAAAATATTTTGATGATCGGTCCAACCGGCGTCGGCAAGACCGAAATTGCGCGCAGGTTGGCCCGGTTGGCGGGCTGCCCGTTCGTGAAGGTGGAAGCGTCGAAATACACGGAAGTCGGCTACGTGGGACGCGATGTGGAATCGATGGTACGCGACCTGGTGGAAATGTCGATCGACATGGTGCGCGAAGAAAAACTGGACGAAGTTGCGGAGCGTGCCGAGCAGTCCGCTGAAGAGCGGATACTGGACGTGTTGCTGCCGCCGCCTCCACCGCCGGCGTCGGGGACGCCGGAGAGCGAGCTGGCTACTCAGCGTGAAGCGAATCAGCGCACGCGCGAAAAACTGCGCGCACAACTGCGGGAAGGAAAGCTCGATCAACGCATGGTGGACATCGAAGTACGCGAACGGATGATGCCGTCGTTCGAAGTCATCTCCAATCAAGGTGTCGAGGAGATGGATGTCAACTTCAAGGAAATGCTGAGCGGCATGTTTGGCCAGCAAAAGAAAAAGCGGAAAATGAGCGTTGCCGACGCGTTCGAATACCTGATCCAGGAAGAAGAAGGCAAACTACTGGACATGGAGCAGGTGACGCGAATTGCCGTAGAGCGCGCTGAGCAGATGGGAATTATTTTTATCGACGAAATCGATAAGGTAGCAGGGCGCGAGTCCGGTCACGGGCCGGACGTAAGCCGGGAAGGCGTGCAACGCGACATTTTGCCGATCATCGAAGGCACGACGGTTAATACGCGCTACGGAATGATTCGAACCGATCACATCTTATTTGTCGCGGCCGGAGCTTTTCACGTGACCAAACCTTCGGACCTCATTCCGGAATTGCAAGGACGGCTGCCGATCCGGGTGGAGCTACAATCGCTGAAAGAAGAAGATTTTGTGCGGATTTTGACGGAGCCGAAGAACGCGTTGATCAAACAGTATGTGGCGCTGCTGGAAACCGAAGGAATCAAACTCAACATTACGGACGACGCGGTAGAGACGATCGCGCGCTTTGCGACAACCGTGAACGAACAGACCGAGAATATCGGCGCGCGCCGTCTGCACACCATTATGGAAAAAGTGCTGGATGAACTGTCGTTCGAAGCGCCGGACCTGAAGAAAAAGCAAGTGAAGGTCGACGCAGCCTATGTAAACAAGCAACTTGCGGACATCGTGAAAAACCAGGATTTGAGCCGGTATATTCTGTAAGCTTGGCCGTGCTTTGACGAGAAACCAAGACCGAAAATTGAAAATGAAAAATGGAAAAGTGGCGCGCCCTCCCGCAAACTTTCTTCCGAAAACGATTCCGGTTGTTCTGCTATTTCTGGGTTTCCTAAGCGGCTGCGGAGCTCCCGGCGAACCTGTTCCTCCTTCACCGCCGATTCCCACGGCGATTACGGACTTAACCGCGCACCAGCAGGGTAACGGAGTGCAACTGGTGTTTACGCTCCCGGGACGGACCGTCGCCGGCGATCGACTGGCCGAACCTCCCGCTATGGAAATCTTCCGGGGAGCGATCAAGTCGAACGGATCGCCGGACAACAAATCGTTCAAGCTCGTTTACACGATTCCCGGTGCGCTGGCCGATGTTTACGCATCGCAAGGTAAAATTCAATTCACCGATCCATTGCCTGCGGCGGACTTAAGTGAACATCCCGGCGCGATTTACGGGTATCGCGTGCGCACGCGCGCTTCGAAGAAGAAGGATTCGGCTGATTCGAACACAGTGACCGCAAAAGTTTATCCGGTGGCCGAGCGCATCGGTGCTATAAACGCGCGAGTCACACAGTCATCTATCGAGCTTTCGTGGGCTGCACCGAAGCCAGGGGCAAATGAAACGCTGGCGGGCTACCACGTGTATCGCGGCGAACTCGATTCCGCTTCGCCGGCGCCGAATTCGGGAGATCTTTCGCAGGCAAAATGGAAGTCGCAGCCGATTTTGCTAGCGCCGACGCAAAGCGATTCTTACAGCGACTCGCTATTCGATTTTGGCAAGACGTACGTGTATCAAGTACGAAGCCTGGTGATTGCCGACGGAAATCCGATTGAGTCAGACGACTCGGCTCCGGCGATGGTCACGCCCCGCGACAGTTTTCCTCCGGCGGCTCCGCGCAGTCTGGTTGCGGCGCAAGTCCCTGGTGAGAGCGGAGCGGTCAGCGTGGACCTGTCGTGGTCCATCAATCTGGAAACCGATCTTGCCGGCTACCGTGTCTATCGATCGGAAAAGTTGGGCGAGCGCGGTCAGTCGATCACTATGGAGTTGCTGGTCTCACCGGCGTATCGTGATACTGAGGTGAAAGCCGGCGGCAAATATTGGTACCTGGTGACGGCGGTGGACCGTGCAGGGAACGAAAGCACACCTTCAGAGGCCGCACTCGCGGATCTGACTAAGCCGTTGCCGTAGATGCGAACGACTGAAAATTGAGGCACTCCGCACCGCCTGAATTGACACTGATGCTGATCGATGAAATGAAAACCGAAACGCAGAGGCTTGGCGCTCCTGCCAACGCGGCATTCCGAATCGGCGTGTATATCGGAGTGGCGCTTTCGGTTGTACTTACTGCATGGATCATTGTGGCAAACCGCGTTTCATTTCTCGAACCTTTCGACCGCGAGAGGAATTTGGCCGCTACCACCTTGATCGGCTTATTTGCGCTGATACCGGTTCTTCGCTATATGAGCTCGCCGCGGTCGTTGTTGCTTTCCGGACTGGTGGGCTGGGCGATTCTCAGTTTTGTGTACAAGCTGCTCTGCATGTTTTTTCCGGGATTGATCAACGTACGCACACCGACGCAAGTTCTGATGTTGGGAGTTCTTTTCTATCTGATTTCTGCAACGGTGGCCTGGATGGGCGCGTTGATATGGCGAGTTCGAGAAACGGCCCGCCACACCCACGTAAATCACTGAGCTGGTACACTGTCGAGCGATGAAATTCTGCCGATTCGTTCCTACCACTGAGACCACACAATCCCTGCGATTTGGAGTTCTCGACAGCCACCAGGTGCTGGAGATTTCAGCGGCTCCTTGGATGAGCTGGAGCAATACCGGACATTCCTTTCCGGTGTCATCGGTACGCTTCGTGGCTCCCGTTGAGCCGAAGAAAATTGTATGCGTGGGACGAAATTACTCCGCGCATGCCGCGGAACTGGGAAACGACGTCCCAAAAGAGCCGATGATTTTCCTGAAGCCGTCGACGTCGATTGTCGGGCCCCATGAGCCGATCGTGCTTCCGAAATATTCGCAGCGCGTCGAACATGAGGCCGAACTAGGTTTAGTGATCGGCAAGACTTGTGCCCATTTGCGTGACGAGGGCGACGCGCTGAGCTACGTTCTCGGATATACATGCGTCAATGATGTGACCGCGCGTGATTTGCAGAAAGCGGATGTGCAATTCACACGAGCGAAAGGCTTCGACACTTTTTGCCCCGTAGGTCCGCACATCGAAACGGAATTGAAACCGGACCACTTGCTGGTCGAAGCGTTGGTAAACGGACAAGTGAGGCAATCGGGAAAAACTTCGCTGATGGTTTTCCCTCCGGCTTTTCTGGTGCGCTGGATTTCGCGGATGATGACGCTCGAACCGGGCGACTTGATTGCCACCGGAACACCGTCCGGAGTGGGACCGCTGGTCAATGGAGATACCGTTGACGTTCGAATTGAAGGGATTGGCATGTTGCGCAATCCGGTGCATTCCCGAAGCGTGTAGTTTCAAATCCGCTGCCCGGATTGGTTAAAATAGACTCGCCGGCGAAATCCCAAATCGATTTGCGGAGAAGGGTGTTTTTCTCCCCGGGTGCGGATTTTCCTGGCAATAAGTAACTGAGGGCGGGAACGTTGAACAGCTTGCTTGCGGATTGGAAGATGGTGGCGGCGGTGGTCGGTGCGGCCATTGCCGGAGTGGCTATGATCGCGTATGCATTTTTCCGACCGGCGGTTGACCCGGAAGAGGCGGAGCGGAAGCGCAGACTTCACTTGAATCAAATTGGCCGCATCGCCGAGGGGCAGGTCGTCGAACTTGCCGAGCATGCGGCAGAAGCGAAGCAAGTTTCGCGCGGAGTGTTCGGGAACAAGGCCAAGGCGCAGCCGCTGGTGTCGCTCGCGCCGCGGCATCTCGTTTCCTACAGTTACGCGATCTCCGGTGTGACGTATCACACCGCACAGGATATTACCGGTCTGGAAAGTCAGGTACGCCTGGAGCGGCTGGTCGCCGGCCAACCCGCCAGCATCAAGTACGATCCTGCGAACCCAACCGATTCGATACTGGTTGCCGACGATTGGTCGGGATTGCGCTAAGCTAGAGCGCCTGCGATTCGGGATCGCCGCAGAGAACTCTTCATGGTTCGAATCATTGCCTCCATTCTGACGACACTGCTCATCATTGCGATGACGTTGGCCGCGATGTTTGTTCTCGTTGCCACCACACTTGAAGTCACTGCCATCGAGTCGCCGTTAAAACGTGCCGGAGCTATCGCTGCGGAACTGGTGCTTGGAATCGTGTTGCTTCTCGGTACCGTGTGGCTCGCGACCCATCTCGCCGTTCGAATATTTCGTGTAGCGGAAAGAGTTGACGATCCCGTGACTGGCGGAGGCCCGCTTGCCTGAAAAGAAATCCGTGCCCGCCAATGTAACGCAAGGGCGAATCGAAGAACTACGCCAACGCAGCCGGGAAGCGGAAGCTGGTGGAGGGCTGGACAGGCGCGAACGTGAACACAAAGCCGGAAAGCTTACCGCGCGCGAACGTATCAACTTGCTTCTCGATGAAGGGACATTCGAAGAACTCGACAAATTTGTACGTCATCACTGCACGGATTTCGGAATGGAAGCGCAGCGGCCCGCGGGCGACGGATTTGTAACCGGATTTGGCCGCATCGATGGGCGCCTGGTTTATGTTTACGCGCAGGATTTCACGGTATTCGGCGGTTCGCTTTCCGAATCGAACGCGCAGAAAATTTGCAAGATTATGGACCTGGCGATGCGCAACGGCGCGCCAGTGGTGGGCCTGAACGATTCCGGCGGCGCGCGGATTCAGGAAGGCGTCATGTCGCTTGCGGGTTATGCTGAAATTTTTCTGCGCAATACGCTAGCCAGCGGAGTAATTCCACAAATCAGCGCGATCATGGGGCCGTGCGCGGGAGGTGCGGTCTATTCGCCTGCCATCACCGATTTTATTTTTATGACGCGCGAGACATCGTACATGTTCGTTACCGGTCCGGACGTCATCAAGACGGTGACGCACGAAGAAGTGACCAAACAGGAGTTGGGCGGCGCGATGACCCATAACGAGAAAAGCGGAGTCGCGCACTTCATTTCCCGGGACGATGCCGATGGCTGCGCGATGATTCGCGAACTTCTCGGGTTTTTGCCGTCGAACAATCTGGAAGATCCGCCGCGCAAACCCAGCAACGATCCCGCAACGCGCCGCGACGCCGCGCTGAACTCGCTGGTTCCTGCCGATCCACTGAAACCCTATGACATCAAGGACGCGATTCACTCGGTGGTTGACGACGAATATTTCTTCGAAGTGCACGAGCACTTTGCGAAGAATATCGTGGTTGGCTTTGCCCGCATGGACGGCCGTCCCATCGGAATAGTGGCGAACCAGCCGGCATTTCTCGCCGGAGTTTTGGACATAAACGCTTCGGTAAAGGGCGCCCGCTTCGTGCGTTTTTGCGATGCGTTCAATATTCCGCTCGTCACCTTTGAAGACGTCCCGGGGTTTTTGCCGGGCACTCAACAGGAGTTCGGTGGAATCATCCGGCACGGCGCAAAACTGTTGTACGCCTACGCAGAAGCTACCGTACCGAAAATCACTGTAATAACCCGCAAAGCGTACGGCGGTGCGTATTGTGTTATGGCGTCGAAGCACATCCGCACTGACGCAAATTTTGCGTGGCCTATGGCTGAGATTGCTGTCATGGGACCGGAGAGTGCAGTCAACATCGTCTATAAGCGAGAACTTGAGAGGGCGCCGGAGAGTGAGCGGGAAAAGTTGCGTCAGGAAAAAATCACGGAGTTCCGTGAACGGTTCGCTAATCCGTTCGTTGCCGCGGAACGTGGCTACATTGATGCCGTCATCGAGCCCGCGGAAACGCGGACTCGCGTTATCACCGCGTTACGCTCGCTCGAAAATAAGCGAGATATCAATCCGCGCAAGAAACACGGCAACATTCCGCTGTGAGCTTGAGCGTTTCTATACGTTGCTGTTTCGCGACAGCGAAAATCGCGCGGTAAGCTACTCTGAAGCTACCCCCACTCGAAGCCCTTGCAATTTCGCTTTCGAGGATATTCCCGGGACGAGTATCTGCAGGAGCGGCTGAAATTCACCGGAATGCAGAAAGAAAACCTGAACGACCTGGCGGGAATCGTTGTCGGCACTAAATTCAAGCACAGCATCACTGCGAATGCGGTAAACGTGCAGGGCCAGCCGGCGCCGAATGCACTCACGGCGCGCTATCTGATGGATCCGCTCTTGTTGAACAAAATGATGAGTCTGCTCTTGGATACTCCGCGTCTGGCGAGCGCTTTCGTCGTTCCACGCGGCTTTCCCCAAGGCCACACAGATTGAACTGAACATCGCGATCCGCGAATGGCGCTATTTCAGCAAATATTCTTTCAGGAATTCCACAGTCGCGTAGAACTGGAAGTCCTGATTCACTTTCTTGCGGAAACCATGCCCTTCGTCTTTTCCGATCAGAAACCACACCGGCGTTCCCTGCTTTTTCAGCGCGTCCGCAATCTGCTCGCTTTCGCTCACCGGTACGCGCGGGTCATTTTTCCCCGCAACAACCAACATCGGCTTCTTGATCTTCTCGATGTTGTTCATTGGCGCAATTTTCTCCAGGAAGTCGTGCATCTTCGCGTCGCGCTCGTCGCCATATTCCACGCGGCGCAGATCGCGACGGTAGGCTTCCGTGTGCTCCAGGAAGGTCACGAGGTTTGACATCCCGACAATGTCCACCGAACACTTGATTCGGTCGCTATAAAACGTGGAGATCGCTAAGGTCATGTGCCCGCCGTAGCTGCCGCCCGTCACGCAGATTCGACCCGTGTCCAGATCCTGCTGTGCGCTAATCCAATCGAACAGGGAATTGATATCCTTGTAGGTGTCTTCGCGCCGGAAGCCGTTGTCGAGCAGGGAAAACGTTTTTCCGTAGCCGGTCGAGCCGCGCACGTTCGGATAGATCAGGGCAATTCCCAGTTCGTTCAGATAATAGTTTCCGCGACCCAGAAAAATCGGCTGCGACTGTCCTTCCGGTCCGCCGTGAATCACGACAAGAACCGGACGCTTGCCTGGAAATTTTGCGGCCGAAGGCCGGTACAAAAATCCGCTAATTTCTTTACCGTCGAAACTCTTCCACTTCACGAGCTCCGCTTCCGGAAACGTATCGGTTTTCACGGCAGTCTCGCTGGACACCCACCGTTCAACTTTTCCGGTCGTAACGTCAATGGAGTAGGGGTCGCCCGGTCCACGCGCATTGGTTACGCTGAATCCGAGATCACGGCTGTTTCTATGCCAGCGTAGTCCGCCAATCACTCCCGTCGGAATTTTCGCCAGAGGAAGGTCCTTGTCGAAAGTGCCTGCTCGCACATGCAGAACGTTTACCCCTGCCTCATTTGTCAGGAAAGCGAGCCGCCTACCGTCCTGCGAAAGACGGAAACCATCAACATCCCAAGGAATGCCTGTCGTGAGATACCTTGGCTTCTTCGATGCCAGATCGAAATATGCCAATCGCAGGAATTCGGAATCTTTATCGGTCGTTACGTACAACCCATTTCCGTCTTTTGCGAATTCTCCGTCTCCGTATGAAACTTTTTCTTTGGCATCGCGTGGAGTAATCGCAGTTTTCTCACCGCTGGCGGTGTCCACCAGCCAAAGATACGACTCATTGATCGAAAGATCCTCTTTCAGCAGGATGTGCTTGTCGTCCGGAGACCAATCGAGCGGTTCCCATCCGCCACCTTCGAGTTTCGTCAGCAGTCGATCCGTTTTCAGGTCGGCGGGATTCATCACCCACAAATCCGTATCTTTGCCGGTGCGCCGGGTTGAGATGTATGCGATCTCGTCGCCTTTTGACGACCACGGTCCTAGAAGGTTTCGCGCCTTGCCGTCCGTGAGCAACGTCACATCGCCTGTCTTCAAATCGTAGCGATAAAGCTGGTACCATTCGCCCCCGCCGATATCCTTGCTGAAGACCATGTAGTCTCCGCCATTTGGATGAAAGCGGCCAGTCGTCACTGCATCTGGAAAAAACGTGAGCTGATGCCGATCACCGCCAGGCGCGCTCACGAGATGCAGTTGAGGCGTATCGCCGAATCGTGTCGCGATCAACATTTCGCGCTTTGCCGGATTCCAGTCGGCGAGGCTCGCGCTGCGATACGCGCCATAGCGTCCGGCTGTCGCGGCTAGCGATGCTGGAACCTTAGGTACGCCGTCGGCAACAATGCTTTCCGGCGGAGTGATCGCCGCTTCCTGTGCGTGCAGTACCGCGCTGCTTTCCAGCAGCATTGAGCTGCAAATCACAAGATGCTTCAGAACAATTCGAATCATGGCTCGGTCTCCAAAGAAATTGCGAAGACCTCCGTTATACCCGAAACAATTGGACACGCAAGCGAAATGCCGCGAATTCCCGATGCGAGGTGCATGCTAGAATTTCGCTGCATTCCGGGTTAGCCATGTTCCGAAAAATTCTCATCGCCAATCGCGGCGAAATCGCCGTTCGCATCCTTCGCGCCTGCCGGGAACTGGGAATCCGCACCGCGGTGGTCTTCAGCGAAGTGGACCGCGGATCGTTGCACGTTCGGCTGGCCGACGAAGCCTATCCGGTAGGGCCCGCGCCTTCTCGTGAAAGCTATCTGCGCATTGACAAGATTATGGATGTGGCGCGCCGCGCGGCCTGCGACGCGATTCATCCGGGTTACGGCTTCCTCGCGGAAAACGCCGCACTCGCGCGCACCTGCGCCGAAGCGGGTGTTAACTTCATCGGCCCAACCGCCGAGGCCATGGAAGCGCTTGGCGCAAAGACTGCGGGGCGTCAACTTGCTCGCCGGGCGGAAGTTCCAACCGTTCCCGGCACCGACGATGCCATTGAAGATCTCGCGCAGGCACAAGAACTTGCGCGAAAGATGGGCTATCCAGTGCTCTTGAAGGCCGTAGCCGGTGGCGGTGGTAAAGGCATGCGCTTGGTACATAGCGACTCGGAATTTTCCGGGGCCTTTCGCGACGCATCCTCCGAAGCGCTAAACGCCTTCGGAAACGCCAGCGTCTATCTGGAAAAATATCTGGAACGGCCGCGACACATTGAAATCCAAATCTTGGCCGATACCCACGGTCGCGTGGTGTCTCTTGGCGAGCGCGAATGCTCCGTTCAGCGGCGCCATCAGAAAGTGATCGAAGAAGCGCCTTCGCCGATCATGACTCCCGAGTTGCGAAAGCGCATGGGCGACGCAGCAGTGCGCTTGGCCCGCGCTGGCGGCTATACAAATGCCGGCACGGTGGAATTCCTGGTCGATGCCAGCTACAACTTTTATTTTCTGGAAGTGAATACGCGCCTGCAGGTCGAACATCCCGTAACCGAGCAAGTCACCGGTCTTGACCTGGTGAAATTGCAAATCGCGATCGCAGCAGGCCACAGGCTGCCGTTTGCGTGGGAAACCATCACTCCGCGCGGACACGCCATGGAAGTTCGCTTATATGCGGAGGATCCAGAAAATAATTTCTTTCCGTCGCCAGGGAAAATCCTTTCGCGCCATGCGCCAAGCGGTCCGGGAATTCGCATCGACGAAGGCGTCTACGAAGGTTGGACCGTCCCCATGGACTACGATCCGTTGCTCAGCAAATTGATTGCTTGGGGAAACAGCCGCGAAGAAACTATCGCCAGGTTGCGACGGGCACTCGAAGAGTATTCGATCACCGGTATCAAAACGAATTCCGGCCTGTTTCGCCGGATTCTCTCTGAGCCCGATTTTCTGAAAGCGGAGATTCACACCAAATGGCTGGATGAATTGTTGCAGCGACCACAAACCGCAAAGCGGGTGGACAGCGCGGGAGAGGACGCTGCTGCTATTGCCGCCGCCGTGTGGCAGGCCACGCATAACGGCGCTGCGTCTGGCGGCGCAGGCAAAAGTGTTGACTCACTCGGCGGGTCCGAATGGAAGCGTGACGGCCGGCGGCGCCAACTGGAGCGGCTCTCGTGAAGTACGAAGTGCGGATCGCGGGGAAGCTACGCGCAGTGGAATTGGCTCGCGTCGAGGATGCATGGAAAATTTCACTCGACGGAGTTGAACTCGATGCCGATGTACTGGAAGTCGCGCCAAATACATTCAGCGTGCTGCTGAACGGTGAATCGCACCAGATACGAATTGCACCGCGGCCGGACGGATCGCTGACCCTCCACACGGCGCTCACCGAATATCAAACCGAAGTAATCGATCCGCGGTTGTGGCGCGGGCGAAAACACGGCGCACTCGAAGTAGAAGGCAGACAGCAAATCACCGCTCCTATGCCGGGAAAGATCGTGAAGGTGCTGGTCGGGCAGGGCGACGCGGTCGAAGCAGGCCAGGGTTTGATGGTGGTCGAAGCGATGAAAATGCAGAACGAAATTCGCTCGCCCAAAAGTGGCAAGGTGGAAAAATTATTGGCGAAAGAAGGCCAAGCCGTGAACGCCGGCGATGTGCTCGCTTGGGTGGAATAGCTGCTCGTCCCTGTGAAATCGAGGGTTAACAACGAGGCAGAAGCTGAAACAAATTAGAAACTAGGAACCTAGTTCTGCGGAACAACGGGTCTGCTAGGCAGCGAACCCTTGGTTGCGGTCGGAAGTTTGCCGTTCGATTCGAGTACCTGCTGCGCGAGATAATTCGTTACGCGGGATTCATCGCGTGCTACCGCAAGATAAGCGGCGCGAAGCAGTTGTTCCTTGCGATTACGCAGCGTGTCGCGGATCGTTTGCTGTACCTGCGGGTCGGAAAGGCCGCGCAGCCCGGGCGCTTCGCGCGTGACCAATTTCAGAATACGGACGCTGTCTTTCAAAACGATCGGCTGGCTGACTTGACCGGCCTTGAGTCCGAGTACCAGCTTCTTCAGCGCGGGATCCGATTGATTCAGTGCCGACTCTGGAACATAGCCCAGGTCGCCGCCGGTGGCTGCCGAATTCATGTCCTCTGAATAGTCCATGGCGAGCTGAGCGAAATCCGCCCCGCTGTTGAGCCGGTCAACCAGCATTTTGACTTTGCGCTGCGTTTCGGCCTCGTTGGTGGCATCGTCATTTTTGCGGTTGCGGATCTGCGGTTCTTTGCGCGGAGTCACTACGATTTGTGCGATGCGATACTGCGGCTCGGCCACATTGAACTGCGCTTTGTTCGCGTTATAAAAATCGTTGATGTCCTGATCGGAAATCGTAACCTTTGAGACCACTTCCCGGTTAATTAGTTTCTGGATGGAAAGTTCGCGCCGCAGCGTGTCTTTCAGGTCCGCTACCGTAACGCCGCGGTCTTTCAACTGGCGTTGAAATTCATCTTCGGTGTACGGGCTCTTGATGCCGGTAAACTTGTCTTCCACTTCACCGTCGCTGGCTTCCAGATTCAGCTTTTTGGCGCGCTCCAGCAAAATTTCGTTATTGATCAGCTCGTCGATCACATTGAGCTGCAGCGAAAGCGCTTCTTCCTGCGAGGGCTCCTGACCCTCCGGACTGATGCGAGTCCGATAGTATTTTTCCACTTCGTCGCGTTTGATTTCCTTGCCGTTAACCACCGCCCACACGTCGGCCGCGGGCGCAACATTACTCTTGCAGCCACTCAAGGAAAGAACCGCCACGGAAAACAGCAGCGGCGCAGCAAGCAGAAGAAGTCTTGCGGCAGAGTTGCGCTTTGCAACAGGATTCAGGCGCAGAGTTTGCAATGGATCTCGTCCCGCTTAAGCGGCTTTCTTGACCTTGCCCGCGCGGATGCACGCAGTGCAGACCTTCACTCGCTTGCGTGCGCCGGAAATCAGGGCGCGCACGGACTTCAGATTCGGATTCCAGCGGCGGCGCTTGGTATTGTTTGCGTGGCTCACCACGTTCCCGTAGCTCGGAGCCTTGCCGCAGTATTCACACTTCATTGCCATGATGCTTTCCTGTTAATTCAGGGTAAATGAAACAAACCCCGAAATCCTATTCCGGTAGATTGATATTGCAGAGTGTTAAGTATAGCAAAGGATGAGTTGGGGAGAAAGCAAAGACCAATATGGTTCTCGAATGGGCCGCAGTCCTTGCTTTTTCAAGCGGCAGCAATCGCGAGCACCGCTGGTCTAAAACAGAGCGACCGCCACCGGCGTTTAGGTCCGGAAACCCGCGAACCAGGACGATTTCCGCTAGCGGCGAAACTGGACTAAAATAGCAGGTGTAGTGGGCGTGTAGCTCAGCTGGGAGAGCGCGTGCTTTGCAAGCATGAGGTCGCAGGTTCGATCCCTGTCACGTCCACCAAATCGTCCCTCAGTCAGCGATTTTCGGTACTTCACGTCCAGTTCCCTCATAAACAAGCAAAATTCCGCTAGGGATTTGCATCCTAATTCTTCATTTGTCGTGCGCCGCTGTACCCGCATACTGTCGGTGCATCCTAGGGCGAGAACTGATAATGCTCGCGGTAAGAATCTGGAGCGCTTCTTGAAATTTCAGGTTTTCATTCATGCCATCTTCGAGCGACTCAGTTTTCTAGGCCTGCTCTGTCTGGCGTTGTCGCAGCCGGGCCAGGCCGAATCGAAAATCCGGATCGAAATCAAAGGTGCGCAAATTGAGGCGACCTTGAATGACGGTACGCTGGCGATCTCAGAAGCCGAACTGACTCACTGGATCAGGAACGCAGCCGAAGCCGTGATCACTTACTACGGACGGTTTCCCGTCTCGCACTTGGAAATCCAAGTGAATCCGTTCAGCGGCAAAGGCGTCCGCAGCGGAAAGACTTTTGCTCGTCGCGGAGGCTTGATTCGAATCGCCGTTGGGAGCGAAACCACCGTGCAGGATTTGGCAGACGATTGGATGATGACTCACGAAATGGTGCACCTGACATTTCCGGACGTCCCCGAACAGCATCACTGGATCGAGGAAGGAATCGCCACCTACGTCGAGCCCATCGCGCGAATTCAAGCTGGCCAAGTGGATGCGAAATCAATGTGGGCGGATCTCGTTCGTGACATGCCCAAAGGACTTCCCGGTCCGGGAGATGAAGGACTCGACCGCACACATACCTGGGCACGAACCTACTGGGGCGGTGCGCTGTTTTGCTTCAATGCCGATATCGAAATTCGGCGTGAAACGAAAAATCGGATGGGATTGCAGGATGCGCTGCGGGGAATTCTGAATGCTGGTGGTAACATGATGCACGATTGGCAAGTGGAAGAAGCGTTTCGAGCGGGAGATCGCGCGACCGGAACGCACGTCTTGATGAACTTATATTCCGAGATGCGAGATAAGCCGGTGAAGTCGGACCTGCAGAAATTGTGGGAGCAATTGGGAGTGCAACAAACGGATTCTGGCCTTCAACTCAAGAACGATGCCGAACTTTCCGTGATCCGTCTGGCAATCACCCGTGCACCCGGGAAATGAAATTGGACTGAGAATTTTGCTGCCACGGCGCATGTACTGCATTCGCTGGATTGAGCAACATTCCACACGAAGTTAATTTTTCACTGTGAAGCACCGGTTGGCGGTCATGTCCCTTTCGGGAGTGACTGCACACGGTGACCCGAGTCGGGCCTTTGCAGTTTGACCGGCTTGGAAGTTACCCTTGGCCGCTAACCATTCGCTTCTTCACAATCCAGCTAGTGCAATTCCCGCCCTTCCTCGTCGGCAAATCGGTAACGGTTTTTCTCTTCTTCTCTACTGCCTAACCCTGATTGTTGCCCGCGCTTCCGGCCAACATAGTTTTCCCGCGAGCGAATTCAGTTTTTTAACAATCAGTGCACTGAGCGCTCGGATGTCAAATCAACGTGTTTGGCGAGGAAGACAGGGATCATGAAATCGCAAAAATTGCTCGGAGCCATGGGTGCATTGCTGTTAGCGGCGGCGCTTACGGGTTGCTCGAACACCCCGAAATCGCCGGACGTGGCGGACAGCATTCGTAAAACTCTAGATCAATCAGGATTGAAGGATGTCAGCGTGAGCCAGGACCGCGACAAAGGCGTGATTACACTGACCGGTACGACGGCCACTGAAGCGGACAAGGCCCAGGCCGAATCCATCGCGAAGTCTTTCGCCGGAGCGCAGGTCGTGTCCGACCAAATTGCCGTTCGGCCCCCAGGAAATGAAAGCATGGCCAAGAAAGTTGATTCCGATCTGGATGAGGGCATCGAGAAGAATCTTCATGCGGCGCTTGTACAGAACAAATACGACAAGGGAGTGAAAGCAGACGTCAAGAATGGCGTCGTCACACTCACCGGCACAGTGAGTTCGCAGACCAAGAGAGCCATGGTCGAGCGGCTTGCCACTTCCGTTCCCAATGTCCAGCAGGTCGTGAATGAACTGCAGGTAAAGGACCAGAAGGCCACTTCCTCGAAATAAAATAAGTAGAAAGCTGCTCCTTAGAGAACCAAACTCCGCCTCGCGTCGGCCTTTCCGCTGCGAGGCGGAGTTTGGGCTTGCCGAGCAGATAAGCCGCGCTAATTCCCAAGACGGGCGGTCGCAATGCCCACGTATTTGTCCGCGGCACCGTAGTAAAACATCCAGTCGCCCTCTCGCCTGATAATTCCTTCTACAAACACTACATTCGGGACCTGCCCGACTTTTTCCCAATCTCGCTCCGGTTCAAAGACCGGAGCATCACTGCGATATAAAAGCTTCCTCGGGTCATTGCGGTCGAAAATAGCGATTCCCGTTCGGTAAACGAGGCGATCATCCGCGCCGTTATAAACCAATAGAATTCCGTTGGCTGTAAGAATTGGCGGCGGCCCGGGTTCCACAACTCGCGAATCAAATTTGCCGGGGCGCCGCGGAAGTACCGGCTCAGCCGTCTCCTCCGACCAGTGCAGCAGATCGGCGGAGCTAGAAATTCCCATTTCATCGGTCTTGTCGAAAGCCGTTCCGAGCCAATACATCCAATACTTGCCTCCGATTTTTTCAGGCGCGATCGCGCCCGACTTGGTCCAGCCTCGATTCCATTTGCCTTTGTACGCCGGAAGAATTACCCCAAGCCGTGTCCAGTGAATCAGGTCTTGGGATTTCGCAAGACAGAGCTGCGCATCCTTCTTGTTGTATCCGGTGTAGGTCAGGTAAAACGTTCCGTCGATTCGAATCAGTCGAGGATCTTCCACCCCGCCGCCCGCTTCATAATCCGCTTCCGGGCCGAACACGGGTTCAGACTTTCTCGTGAAGTGAATTCCGTCGGAACTTTCCGCGTAGCCGAGCCGCGACGTGCCGGCCGCATCCTGGGCGCGATAAAGCATGACGTATTTATTTCCGTATTCGATTACCGCCGGATTAAACGTTCCCGTACTTTCCCACGCCGTCCCAGCTGGAGACAGAATCGGCGATTCACTCAATCGCTTCCAATCGCGAAAAAGTTCTTGCTTCGGCCGCGAAGCGCCAAGACCGAATAGCAAGACGCAAATGGACAACAGGAGAAACAGGCGTGATTTTGGCTTGAGTGTGCGCAAGCGATCCTCAACACTGCGATCTGCAAGATCGAAATAAGTTTAGCGAAAATGTACGCCAACCGAGGATTATTACGACGAGACTATGGGGAAAAATTATCCGAGCGTGCCCTGTAGAACTTCGCGAAGAACTTCCTGCTTGCGCGGCTCAAGTTTTTTCCCCTGCGCAGTCAAGTAAAACACGTCGATGGCTTTTTGGCCTTCCGTATCAATCAGAGCCACCTCGATATTGCAATCCAGGCGTGCCAGCGCGGAACCCATGTCGTAGAGCAGGCCTGCGCGATCCTGCGTCACCACTTCCAGCAACGTGCTGTGCGCGGAAGCCGCATCGTCGAAACTTACACCCGTTGCAACCGCAACTTTCGGAGGCCGCGCGCGACTGGCGGATTCGCGACTTTGCAGCAAAGGTTCGAGCGCCGCCTTCCCGCTGAGCACGTCAGCTAAACTCTTCTCGAAGCGTTCCACTTCGCTCGGGTTCAATTCCAGTGTGCGGTGCATATCGGCAAAATGAAAAGTATCAAGGACGACCCCGGCGGCGTTCGCAAAAGCATCCGCCTTGATGATGTTCATTCCCCAGGCAGCCAGCACTCCGGCAATTGTAGAAAAAAGACGCGGCCGGTCGGCTGTCAGAATCGTTAGCGAAAAGCCATGACGCTCCGCTTTCAATTCAGTCTGCAGCGGCGCGTTGCCGAGTTTGCGATAAAGCGCGAAGTGCGCCGCGATTTCCCCGGCCGAATGCACGGAGAGATAGCGCCGCGGGAACCCTTCCAGGAACCGCTCGATTTCTGATTTCGCAACTCCGCCCGCCGCGGCTTGCACTTGTTCGAGCACGGTATTTTCATCGGAAGCGTGTAGCCGGTCGCGGTCCAGGCTGCGGCTCAGATGATTGGCGGTGGCCACAAAAAGTTGCCACAACATTTCCGCTTTCCACGGCGTGAGTGCTTCCGGATTCACCGCGTGAATGTCAGCGTAAGTAAGCAGGCATAGTCGCTGCAGTCGTTCCAATGTGCTGACCGTGGTGGCAAAAGCCGGAGACCGTGGCCGGATCGAAAATGTCGCGGCGCTGCACCGTCGCGGACATATCCAAATGATGCTCAATCAGAAACCGCACTTCCGCTTCTTCCTCGGGCGTCAGTCCCAGTCGCGAAGCGGCGCTTGCCAGCGCCGTCAAACTGCCTTGAACGTGATTTTCCACCGGCATGCCTTTGCCGGTGTCGTGAAGTAGCAAAGCGAAAATCAAAAGATCGCGCCGCTCCTGCATTTTCCAGATCGGAGCGCAATTGCATTCCGCGCGCATCGGGCGGTTCCGCAAGTGCCTGCAAATGTTCGATCGTACGGAGCGAATGTTCGTCAACCGTGTAGCGGTGATAGAAATCGCGAACCACTAGCGAATCGATGGCCCGCATCTCCGGCAGAATCTCCATCAGAAGTCCCAGGCGGTGCATTGGCCGCAGCGCCATTCCCGGATAGTCGGCGGCAAGAATTTCCTTCAAGGTCTCCCAGCTCATCACCTGATTCATCGCCGGCAATTCCGAATGGCAAACCACATAGTTGATGATGCGTTCCGTGTCGCGGCTCAGCGGTGTGCCGGTGCGCGCCGCCTCGATAAAAAGGGAATAGATGATGGAACGATCCGCCAGCGCGGGCTGGTCGAGAATTTCAAATTGTCCGCTGCGGATTGCAAAATGCGCTCCTCGCGGCGGCACCTCCGGGCGCGTAACCGATCGTGCTGCGCTGAAAAGCCGCTCGCGAATGAAACCGGCTGAGCCATTTTTTGATCGAGGTAGCGAAGTAGTTGCCGGTTCAGCGTGCGCGCATGCCGGAAATAAAGCCGCATCCATTCCGCGGCGTTCCGTTCGATTCCGTCACGCACGGCAAGGGAACGCTTCGCTGCTTCTTCCTGCATTTCGTAAGTAAGCGTGTTGTCGTTGCGCGCGTTTCCGTAGTGCAGCAGGCAGCGGATGGAGCTTTGAAATTCGACAGCATCGCCCGCCATCTCTTCGTCAGCCGCGGATGAACCGCGCAAATCAGGGCTGATCTCCTATAATCTGCCGCAGCCAAAAAGCCGCCTGATAGTCGCGCAATCCGCCTGGCGCTTCTTTCACATTCGGCTCAAGATGAAAAATGGTATTTCCGTAGCGGGCCAGACGTTCTTTGGTCAATCGGTGCAGTTGCGAGAAGAGAAAGGGGCGGGCCTGCTTTTCAGAAGGTGGTAGGATGCTTCTTATCCAGCTTGTCGAAAAGCGATTCATCCCCCGCCAAATATCTGCGATCCAGCAGCGCCAAGTGAAATTCCGCGTTATCTTCTTCGATGCGCTTGCACTCATCGATGGTCCGACCGGCACTGCTTACGCGGAATCCCAGGTCCCACATGGTGCGGGAAAATTCGGAAATAAGCGGTCGAAATTCTGCTTCCGACTTTCTCATTCTCAAACAAAAACAGGATGTCCAGGTCGGAGTAGGGGAACAGCATTCGCCGCCCATACCCGCCAAGCGCCAACAACGAAAATCCGTCGTCGGGCGTTTCGTGAATTTTCAATACATCGGCGAAAATTTGTTGCAGTGAAGTGTCCGCCAATTCGCACAATGCGCGCAGCGTTTCCTTCGCCGACGTGCCCGCGTCAAATTGCGCGTGAATCCGCTGGCGCTCCGCTTCCACTTGCGGTATGAGGACGTTTAACGGTTTTGCAGGGCCTGGCATTTTCCTTGCGTGAGGCGTTTCCGGGGTAAGGCCGGATCGGGCTGCAGGTGGACACAGTCTCAGAGCGCGCTTTCGCCGCGCTCTTCGTTGCGGATGCGTATCGCCTCTTCCACCCGCGATAAGAATATTTTACCGTCGCCAATCTTTCCTGTCTTCGCGGTCTTCAGGATTGTGTCCACCACGGTGTTTACCAATTTATCCGGCAGTACCATCTCCAGTTTGATTTTCGGCAGCAGGTCCACCGTATATTCACGGCCGCGGTAAACCTCGGTGTGGCCTTTTTGCCGGCCATGCCCGCGCACTTCCGTCACCGTCATGCCTTCGATTCCCACTTCTCGCAGCGCGTCTTTCACCGATTCAAACCGTGATGGCTGAATGATGGCTTCCAGTTTCATCATGGATATTCCGCTCCGCCTCCGCCTGCGTTCGAACCATTTCAGTTCTAGAATTTCTCTTTAAAATACGCGCTAAGACTCCAGGTAATACGCTTCTTCCCCGTGCTGCGAAATGTCCAGTCCTTCTTGCACTTCCTCTTCCGTCGACGCGGAATCCGGTAATCAGGTCGGTGATTTTCAAAATCACAATCGTGCCCACCAACGCGAAACCCCAGGCAATCAGAACACCCACCAACTGGTTGCCAATCTGGCCCCAGTTTCCGTCGCGGGCTCCCACTCCCTTTCCCGCTCCAAAAATCGGGATTGACAATGGATTGCGCGAATACGCCCGTCAGCAGCGCGCCGATGGTTCCACCTGCGCCGTGAACGCCGAACGCGTCCAATGCGTCATCATACCCGAATAGCGCCTTCACGCGTGTCACCATCAGGTAGCAGAACACTCCCGCGACAAATCCGATGAACAGTGCCGGAATCGGCCGCACGAATCCCGCCGCTGGGGTGATTGCCACCAACCCCGCCACCGCTCCGGAAATCGCTCCGAGCGCGCTCGCTTTTCCATTTTTGATTCGTTCTGCGATGCACCATCCGATCGCCGCGGCCGCTGCTCCAAGATGCGTCGCCACAAACGCGCTCGACGCTAATCCATTCGCCGCAAGTGCGCTGCCCGCGTTGAATCCAAACCAGCCCACCCACAAGAGACATGCGCCAATGAAACTGAGCACCAGGCTGTGCGGCGGCATCGCTTGCTTTGGAAAGCCGATGCGCTTTCCCATGTACAGCGCGCAAACCAGCGCCGATACGCCCGAAGAAATGTGCACGACCGTCCCGCCCGCAAAATCAAGGCAAGGAAACCTGCCTCCAACCGCGTTCAAAAATCCGCCTTTGCCCCAAACCATGTGCGCCAGCGGTGCGTACACCACAAAAAACCACAGCGTCATAAAAAGCACGGTCCCGCTGAATTTCATCCGCTCTGCCGTCGCACCCGTGATCAGCGCCGGCGTAATCACCGCAAACATCATTTGATAAATCATGAATGTCAGTTGCGGAATGGTCCCCGCATAATCCGGATTGGGAGCAACGCCGACCCCGCGCAGGAACGCGTGCGAAAAATCGCCAATCACCGGGCCGCTGCCGCCAAACGCCAGGCTGTAGCCGACCACTGCCCACAGCACGCTGATCAGTCCCATCATCGCGAAACTCTGCATCATGATCGCCAGCGTATTTTTCCGCCGCACCAGTCCGCCATAAAACAGCGCCAAGCCCGGCCCGGTCATCATCAGCACCAGCGCCGCGCTCACCAGCATCCACGCGTTGTCGCCCGCGGATTGCGCCGCCGTCACGCGCTGGTCCAGCTGCGCCAGTTTGTCGGAAACGTCCTTGGAGATGTCGGGCTGTGCGGTAACTACGGAAGAAGGGGAACTAGCCGGGGAATTTTGTTGCGATAAGAGCGGAAACGCTGAAACCAAGACGCCAATTAGAAGACAACAATATATGACTGCGCGTTTCATCACTCGTCGCACTCCGCTGAGTTGGAATTGCCTTGCCAGGAAGCCCCATCGGACATGCGGCATTATACGCACCCGTCACGCGGCGCGGACTTTGAAATTCGAATTGCGGCTATCTATTTTTCCGATACTCGAATGCCGCGCAGCGCGTCGTCGTTCTGCGCTCAATCCTTGCTAAGTTATTTAGTCACAAGCAGGTTACGCTTCACCTGGCTCACAAAATGGTCTGCTTCCCGCGTCGGTCGCGGAATCCGCACGCCGTCGCTCACCGCAAGTGTCAACCGCAAGGCCGTCTCCAGCGATACCCGATTCCCGGCGGAGACAAAGACTGGCTTGACCGCGTCCCTCGTTCGTAGTGCCGCACCGATCGTCTCGCCACTATCTTCAAGTGGCGTCCAGGCGCCTTGCTCTTCTGCAAGCACGCCGTGCTCCCCAATCAATACGCTCTTGGCACAACCAATCGACGGCCGGTCCAAAATGATCCCCAGATGCGCCGCCAATCCCATCCGACGCGGATGCGCAATCCCTTGCCCGTCACAAAAGAGCAGGTCCGGAACTTCGTGCAATTTTTCTAGCGCTGCCAGCAGTGCGGGTATCTCTCGAAAACTCAAGAATCCCGGAACATATGGAAATTCCAGTTTCACCACCGCGAATGCCCGTTCGATCTCCGTCATTTCTGGATACTTGTACACAACTACTGCGGCGATCGCCTGGTTCGCCTCACGCAGTACATTCCAGCGATTCGCTTTCTTCTTGAACGCCTGCGATCTTGTCAGAATAAACGCCGCGTCCAGCCCGGCAACCGTTCGCAGCTCCCCAAAACGATCCTCACCGATCCACTTTTCCCGCAATTTTTCCTGAATCTGGCGGGCCTCCTGCGTCGTAACCTTCCACCTGTGCTTCACCGCCAATCTCATTTGCCAGTCCTGCCTCGCCTCATCGTATAATGCCTTGCAGCGGAAGGTTCTCGGGGTAGCTCCTAATGATCCCGGACCACCTCGTCCCCATGACTCAATACGCTCCCATCGAAATCAACGTCCATCACGAGAACGACGTTTATATTTTTGACGTGCATGGACGGCTCACCATCGGCGATTCCAGCGATCAACTCACCGCTGCGCTGACCTCCATTCTTCAGAATGGCGCGCGCAAAGTCGTCATCGATTTGAACGGGGTTCCGCAAATCGATAGTTCCGGCATTTCTTCTCTGGTTCGCATGTCCGTTTCCCTCGGCCGCGAAAACGGCGTGCTCCACCTTGTCTGCCGACCCGGCCGCGTGCGCGACGCTCTCACCGTCACTCGCCTCGTCGAAGCCATCCCTACCTTCGACACCCTCGCCCAAGCTACCAAATTCGTGTAACTCCCGCAGATTTCCAGTTTG
Organism: uncultured Acidobacteriota bacterium; assembly: GCA_963781385.1. Lineage (GTDB taxonomy): Bacteria > Acidobacteriota > Terriglobia > Acidiferrales > UBA7541 > Acidiferrum. The sequence continues at coordinate 731,952 of CAWAFN010000004.1, forward strand.
GAAATTGCTCGCTCCAGCGGTTTCTCGCACGACTGGTACATGGTAGTCTTCCGCCATGCGCTTCCAGCCCAGAGCCTTCTTTCGAATCAACGTGCTGGTCGTCTCTTCGCTTTTCTTCGCCGTAAATTCCAACTCTCAAGTAGCGAAACTTGACGATCTTTCGTCGCAAGTTTTGAAAGACGTCAAGCCGCTAAAGCCGCATTTGATATCAGTCGTGGACTTCCGGCCCTTGGACAATTCGCAGACTGCGGCGGGTCACTATCTCGCGTGGATGCTTTCCGAGCAGATGAAAAATCACGCCAAGAAGAAAGTTACGATCTCTGAGCACACGAGACTCGATTCAGATTTGGCTGCACTCCACGTCTCGGTGCTGAAACTTGTTCCGGGAGACGGTTTCAAAACGGCAGCCTCTGGTGTGGGCGCCGACGTACTGATCACAGGAACAATCGAATATCGCGATAGCGCCTACCATCTGACCATTACACCAATTCATGTCGCTGATGGACGCGCTTTACCATCAATCGACTCATCCATTCAAGTTACGGAATTCATGATGAGTATGGCAAAGCCGTTTCCGGAGGGCCCGCTCAGGGCGTCCGGCAAAAGCGTTAGCCTTCCAGTCTGCATTTTGTGTCCCGACCCAACGTACACGGACTTTGCTCGCCACGAAAAAGTCTCGGGTCAATGCGTCTTGGATGTTCTGATTTCTGCAGACGGAACCGTCGGACAAATTCGCCCGCTCAAATTTCTTGGCTACGGTCTTGACGAAAAAGCCTATTACGCCATCAAGAATTGGAAGTTCAAGCCAGCACTGCAAGACAGCAAGCCCGTTGCAGTGATCGTCCCGATTGAGGTTACGTTTCGATTGTATTGAATCAGTGAGACTGGAATCTTTCGCGTTACCCGCTCTTCTTCAATTCCGCCAACACCAGCTTCGCAACTTCTTTCAGCGTCTCAAACACGCCCTGCCCCGTAATTGCCACGCCTTCCAGAACCGGCTCGCCTTTTTTCTGCAAATGCTTCGTCAGCACATCAATCGGCAGCGCATTCGGCAAATCGCGTTTATTCAACTGCAGCACGTACGGAATCGTGTCGAAATTCAGGTTGTGCTCTTTCAGATGTTCGTGCAGGTTTTCCTGCGTTTCAAAATTCGCGTCCAGCCGCTCTTCTTGCGAATCCGCAACGAACACCACTCCGTCCGCGCCCTTTAAAATAAGTTTGCGGCTCGCTTCATAAAATACCTGACCGGGAACCGTGTAAAGGTGGAAGCGCGTTTTGAATCCGCGCACCGTGCCGAGATCCAACGGCAAAAAGTCGAAGAACAGCGTACGGTCCGTCTCCGTGGCCAGGGAAACCATTTTCCCTTTCTGATTTTGCCCCGTGTGATCGTAGATCCACTGCAGGTTCGCGGTTTTTCCGCCCAGACCTGGACCGTAGTACACCAGCTTGCAATTAATTTCGCGCGCAGGAAAGTTAATGAAAGGCAATGGTCTTAACCCGATCTCGTTTCAAAACTTATAGCACACGCGTCGCGCCGCGGCCAAATTTGGCGCTCGAATCGGTACCTAATTCTCCACCCGTCCGACACTCCGGCACAGTGGCTTTGCCGACCATCTCGCAGTGCTCTTACAGTCTCAGCGACAACCCCCGCCCTCGCCCAGCCTATTTTTTCGCTCTGCTCCCGTCTGGTAACGACTTGGCGGATAGGACTCAGTCTTGCTCTCGCCAATGCCGCCGAAGGGTTGACGCTCTCTCCCTTAGGACTCTGGGCTTGGTCGTGTCTAGTAATTGGCGCGCATGGGGAACGTCGGCAGGAACAGATCGCCCAAAGCATTCTGTGCATTAAAAGCATAGAGAAAAGCTCGACCGATTCAAAATAATGTCCGGAAAAACCTCCAAATTCCGATCGGAGTTCCGGCTCTTGCCAAATGCTCTGCGCGCTGGACTTCCTGTCTATGGACCGGTCTCAATCTTTGGCACGGATTTTCCGACTCCGGACGCTACTTGTGTGCGGGATTTCGTGCACATCCACAATCTTGCCGTTGCGCACCTTCTCGTTCTCCAGGCACGCGAACCACTCAACGTCAGATCCCGTTTCGCGAAGCTCCTCGTCGCTTGGGCGACCGCCCACTCTTGTAGCATCGTCACAAAGAATCCGCGAGGATTTGGGCTGGTCTCCACAATTTCCGTCCTCGATGCAATACTTCGACTGCGTGGGAGTGGCACTTCTCCCACCCCGCCAGCATTGGCACGCGTTCCTAGTCGGGTTTTGTTGTTGAGCTCCGGACACTCGCGACTCGAACCCAGGTACTGCCACCATTTTCCCCGCGTTGACGGCAATTTGCGGCTCTGCTAAAGTGCCCGGCATGGCAAAGGCGAGAAAGTCCCCGTCAAGCTCCTCATCACGCGGTAAGTCCTCCTCTAAGGCACAGAAAAGAAAGCCCTTAACTCCCGCGCAACCGCCCCAGCGCGGCGGCGTCGAAATGGTCGATCCCCGCGTCCAGGCGCAAATGAAGCTTTACGACGAGGCTCTGACTCTCTTCCAGCAGCAGAAATTCCAGAAAGCCAAGCAGGAACTGGAAAAAGTCGTCGAAGGCCCCAGCAAGGAACTCGCCGACCGCGCCAAGATGCACATTCGCATCGCCGAACAGCGCATGAAGCCATCGCAGGAGCAGAATCCCAAGACTTTCGACGAGCACTACCAGCGCGGCGTGGCCATGATGAATCTCGGCCGCTGGGACGACGCACGCGAAAGCCTCGACAAAGCCCGCAAGCTCGCGCCTAAAGCCGATCACATTGTTTACGCGCTCGCCGCGCTCGACTGTCTCACTGGAGAAGCCGACGCCGCGCTGGCCAATCTGAAAATCGCCATCGAACTTCGCAGCGCCAATCGCTACCACGCGCGCAACGACGAAGATTTTGCCTTCCTCCAGGAAGATCCGCGCTTCACTGAACTCCTCTATCCGGAAAAAGACGGCGGCTACTAGCTTCGTCGCCGGCGCGATAAGATTCCTACGTGCGTTCTCCCACAACAATCCTGCGCTTCTCGCCGCACCTCGCTGTTTCTAATGAATTTTCTGCTAACGTAAATCCTCCCAGCCGCTCGTTGCGAATCGCGTGAAAATGAACAGCCGCAAAATTCCCTCTGCTCCTCGCGGACTTCGCGTCGTCGCTCTCGGCGGCGGCACCGGTCTCTCCGCCCTCTTGCGTGGGCTCAAGCAGCACGTCGTTCCGCGCCACGATCCATTTCCTACCGCGCGCCGTCCCATCGTCGATCTCGCCGCCATCGTCACCGTCACCGATGACGGCGGCAGCTCCGGCCGATTGCGCCGCGAAAATCGCATTCTTCCGCCCGGCGACATTCGCAATTGCATGGTCGCACTTTCCAAAGACGAAGCCCTTCTCAGTCGTCTTTTCCAATATCGCTTCAGTGCCGGCCACGGCCTCATCGGACACAATTTTGGCAATCTGTTTCTCGCCGCGCTCACTCACGTGACCGGGGATTTTGCCGAAGCCGTTCGCGTCTCCAGCCGCGTACTCGCCATTCGTGGTCGGATTTTTCCGTCGACCATCGCCAACGTCACCCTCGAAGCGGTACTCGAAAATGGCCAGCGCGTCCACGGCGAAACGAGAATCACCGCCAGCCGCTCGCCCATTCGCAAACTGATGCTTGCTCCGCGCAATGTTCGCCCGCTGCCGGAAGCCATCGCCGCCATTCGCGATGCTGACTTGATCCTCATGGGCCCGGGCTCGCTTTACACCAGCATCCTGCCCAATCTTCTAATCCCGGAGATCGCCCGCGCGATAGCGCGGTCCCGTTCTCCTCGCGTTTACATCGCAAATTTGATGACGCAACCCGGCGAAACCACCGACTACTCCGTCGCCGAACACCTCCGGGCCATCCAGGACCACGTCAATCCGCGCATCATCGACTACGTTCTCGCCAACCGCCAGAAAGTTTCCACCTCCGTCGCGCGCCGCTATCGGCAGCAGGGCGCTTCGCAAGTCTCTGTCGACGCTGCCGGACTTCGCAAACTCGGTGTGCGCGTCCTTCTTGGCAACCTCATCGAAGAGCACTCCAAGATTCGCCACAATTCCGCGCGCCTCGCCCGCTTGTTGCTCGATGAGTTCTCTCCGCTTTCCGCCAATCATTAATCCGCCGCTCGCTTTCCTGCGCCGGCCTTTATTCCTGCAACTATTCCGCTTCTTCGGCGTATATTGAGCAGCAATCATTTTGTCTGGAGCCACAATGAACATTCGATTCGCCCATGCCCGCGGACTGTTGGCGTTGCCGCTCTTGCTGCTCGCCTCGCTCTCAATTGCCGCGCAAACGCCGGCGCCTTCCGCCGCCAGCAATGCCAATCAGATGCCTTCCGTCACCAAAGTCCCCGCCGGCGCGCAGCCCTCCGATCATTTCGACGCAACGGCCGCCACCAATGCCTACCTCGCGGAAATTCCGCCTTCTGCCACCGCGCGTTCCGATGCCTATTTCGAAGGCGGCTATTGGATGATTCTCTGGGATTTTCTTTTCGCCATTATCGTCTACTGGCTGCTCCTCCGCTGGAAAATCTCCGCGGCCATGCGCAATTTTGCCGAACGCCTCACCCGCTTCAGGGCCATCCAGACTTTTCTGTACTGGGCGCAGTTCACCATCCTCACTTTCATCGTCGGCTTTCCGCTCACCGCCTACGAAAGCTTCTTCCGCGAAAAAAGATACGGTCTCGCCACGCAGACCTTCGGCGGATGGGGTATCGATCAGTTCAAGAGCCTTCTCATCGGCATCATTCTCGGCGGTCTGATTGCCATGCTGCTCGTCGGAATTGTTCGCAAATTTCCCAATACCTGGCACATCTGGGGCGCCATCGCCACCATGATCATCGCTGTCTTCTTGATTGCCCTTGCTCCGGTCGTCCTGATTCCGATTTTTTATCACCCTACAAAATTGAATAATCCTTCCATCACCGCGCCCATTCTTTCCATGGCTCACGCCAACGGCATCTCCACCAACGACGTCTATGAGATCGACGCTTCTCACGACACCAATCGCATGAGCGCCAACGTCAGCGGCTTCGGCAAGACCATGCGCATCACCCTCAACGACAATCTCCTCAAGCGCGGTTCTCCCGAGGAAATCCGCTCCGTCATGGGCCACGAAATGGGCCACTACGTTCTCAATCACATCCCGAAAACCATCATGTTCATTCTGATCGTCACGGTCATCGCATTCGCTCTGCTCAAGTGGGCGCTCGAAGCCTCCATTCGCAAATGGGGACAGGTTTGGGACGTCCGCGCGGTCGGCGATACGGCGGTCCTGCCTTTGGTTTTTATCTTCACAGGGATATTTGGTTTCGTGATGACTCCCGTTTTCAACACGCAGACTCGTGTCGAAGAACATGAAGCCGATATGTTCGGTCTCAACGCCAGTCGCCAGCCTGACGGCTTCGCGCAAGCCGCCATTCATCTCGGCGAATACCGCAAAATGAGCCCCGGCCCCATCGAAGAATTTATCTTTTTCGATCATCCGAGCGGCCGCAAACGCATCTTCGACGCCATGCAGTGGAAATCGCAGAATCTTTCGCTCTTCATGCCGCCGGATCCGGCACACGCTGCGGACGCGCCATCGATTTCCAGTTCCACTCCCGCAAAGCCGTCGCACTAGATGCGCTCGCGGTTCGCACCACAACTCGTATTCCGATTTTGAGCGAATCGTGTATCGTTAATTCCACGCGCCATGCGTTGGGAGTGTTTCCGTGAATTGTCGAATCGTATTATTTCTGCTGGCGAGTGTGCTGCTCCTTGCCTCCTGCGGAAATCAGCCGCAACCGTCTCCGCCAGCGCCAACGCAACAAACCGCAACCTCTCCCGTGCCACCTGCCGCGCCCCCCGCGCCTCCCGCTTCTTCCACTGGAGGCTTCGACGCCGCCCGCGCTTACGAACATACTCGCCAACTCGTCGCTCTCGGCCCTCGTCCTCCCGGCTCCGATGCCATTCACAAAGCGCAGTCCTACATCATCGAACAACTAAAATCCTCCGCTTGCCAGGTAACCGAACAGGACTTCACGGGCCACACCACACTTGGCGACATCGCCATGAAAAATATTGTCGCCGCTGCTCCCGGCAAAATGCCCGGCATCGTTCTCTATGGCGCGCACTACGACACTGTCCGCATGCCCAATTTCGTCGGCGCCAATGACGGCGCCGCCGACGTCGGTGTCTTGCTAGAACTTGCTCGCCACTTTTGCTCACAGAAAAACAATCTCACCGTCTGGATGGCATTTTTCGATGGCGAAGAAGCGCAGGGCGAATGGACCAACCGCGACAGTATCAAGTGGTCCGATGCAAATAGCACCATGGGCAGTCGCGAAATGGCCGCTCGCATGGCTCTGTCCGGCGACCTAAAGCGAACTCGCGCGATGATCCTCATCGACATGGTTGCCGCGCACGACGCAGTCCTCATGCGCGATACCGGCTCTACCAAATGGCTAAGTGATCTGGTCTGGGCTATTGCCGCGCGACTTGGCTATCAAAAGGTTTTTGTTAGCGAAATGCAGACCGTTGGCGGTGACGATCATTTCTCGTTTATCAAGCGCGGTGTCGCCGCCACCGACCTTGTCGATCTCAAATATCCGCAATGGCATACGCCGGAAGACACGCTCGACAAAATCGATCCGCAAAGTATCGGCATCGGCGGTCACGTTCTTTTGCAAACGCTTCCCGAGCTCGAAAAGAAATTCCGCTAGCGAAGCTTTCCGCGAATCACCGTAATCGAAGCGCGCGGCAGAGCCCACTCTGCATCTGGCTTGGCCTCGACGCTAGAAACCAACGGCGGCCCGTCCGGATCGGCATGGCTTTTCGCTCCGTCCGGATGCCAGACATATTGCTCCGCGCCAAACGTGGTAACCGAAACTTTTCCTGTAAACTGCTTGGTTAGGTTCGCGCCGGAATCGGCAAACTGAATTTTTACATTGTGCCCGTTGGCCGAATCCTTGTTCACTAGCAAGATCGCCCATTCGCCGTCCGGCCGCTCCACCGCATACGCCGTTACCAGATGGTTGTGCGCATCGTCCTGCAAATCCGATGACGCCGGATAAAATCGGTGCAATCCCGCTCCGTGTTGCACCCAATCCAGATTGATCATTCGGCTCGCGAAATATTGCGAAGCGTATTGCTTGATGTCCAGCTCCTCGTCGGCCACAAAATTTCCGTAGGTGCTGTACCCGTGGCATCCCGGTCGCAGCGTCTCCGGCTGAATCGGTGAGTGATAATAAACCGCCCCTTTACCGCCGAACTCCAGAAACGATCCGACGCTATCGGCCAGCCACAGCGCCGCAAACACATCCTGCATCGGCTCCGTCAATTCCCACGAAAGATTGCTCTCCGTATTCATCAGCGGAATATCTTCCGGAACGCCGTCTTCCCGCCACGCATGCAGCACATTTCTCGTCCACTCCGGTTCGCGGTACAGATCGCTCCAGTTCACGTCGCATGGCGCTATTGGATAGTGCTCGAACGAAACGAACGACAAATCGCTTAATCGTCCGCGCACTTTCAAGTACTCAATAAATCGTCCCAGCCATGAAGTTTTTCCGCTCCCATCTGGCCACGCCTTGATGTCCTCATTCACTCCTTCAAATACCGGACCGCCCAGCTGTAATCGCGGATCCACTTTGTGCAGCGCCGTCGCCCACTGCAGATACAGTGCCGCATAATCCTCCGGCAGCATGTATTGCCCATCCGGCTCCTCGCCCATCTCCACATACGAAATCGGATACCCGCGTTTTTTCAGATACGCCAGTTCTGCTGCGCTGTCTTCCGGCGTTCCATAGACCATCGACACTGGAATCATCGCCGGCAGATGATTTGTGTAGCCGCTCGTGAAAAAGAGATCCAGTCCCGTCTGTATCGAGCGCGGATTCAAATCCTTTTCGGAATGCCACGGATCAATCGAGGACACCAGCGTCACAGTCTGATTCTCTCCGGCCACGTGTTTTACTAGATCGACGAACTTTCCGTCGCTCGAATAATTTCCGGCCGAAATCTCATCCACCGCATAGCCGACGCAATTCCGCGCATCGTTCGCGCCGTGCGTGTCGCATGTGTTCGAAGACTCCGTCATCCAGATCCGCAGAAACCGCGCTCGGATCGGTTCCGTTGCCAACTGCAAGAGCCGGTCGCCGCCCTTCGCGCCGGAAAACTCCCCCTGCGGAAACGTGTTCCACATTCCCGAGACCGGTTTGTTCATCGCATCTTCCGATCCCGTCCAATATTGCACGCTGAATTTCGTGGCGTGCGGCTCGGCCCACGCAACGCGCAGTGCGCTGATTGGCTGCGGCGACCCGAAATCAATCACGATCCATTGCGGATGCGCCGCTTCGCTCTGGCCCGTAAATTTCGCCGCCAGGTACGGATTGCTTTTCCAGTAGCTCGCCGCATCGCCGTCCGTCAGCCGCGAATATCCGTGTGACGCGCCGCCGTTCCGCGTGTTGCCCCGGTGCGGCAGAGGATATCCATACGACTTGCGCAGCGTCTCCGTCGGCTCCGCGCTTCCGGTGAAATATCCGCTCTTGTTCGCCGTATCGCTCCACGTTCCGTTCGGATTCCAGTGCCACGCTCCGATCGTAAGCTCCGTATTCTGCCGGTACGTGATCGGTCCCCAGCCGGCCGAAAGCGACTCCTTGATGATTTCCGGGCTGAATATTTTTTCGAACTGCTTCGCCGGCAAGATATCCAGCGAACTTCCCAGCGCTTTGTCCGGATCGAACGGAATCGCCTTGTTCGCCGAAATATCCACGCGAACTGTTTGCGCGTACGCAAGATTCAGGCAAAAGGGAACTGCGGCCAGCAGCACGGCCAAGCGAATCGTTGGCTTCATGGCAACCTCAGTCACGCGCATTATTTCGATTTAAATCTGAAAAAATGGCGTGTCTTCGCAATCACACTACGCGCAATTCCATACCCTGCCAAGCAAAATTCCGGATTACCGCAAACATCGGCGCTGGCCGCAATCGCCGCGTCCTGTTAATTTCGAATCTGCACAAATTTGTGCCGGAAGCCGCCGGCTCCGGTTACTTCCTTTTTCGAGGCCACGCCATGTCCACCTTCGGTCTAGTTGAGTACAAAGACGCAAGCTCGGAGGTTCGCGCCGTCTACGACGACATCATGGCCACTCGCAAAACCGACTGGATCAACAATTTCTGGAAGGCCATCGCGCACGATCCCGTTCTTCTCAAGCGCACCTGGGAAGACATCAAGGAAATCATGGCTCCCGGCGCAATCGATCCGCTCACCAAAGAACTCATTTACGTCGCGGTCAGCGTCACCAACAATTGCCACTACTGCATCGCTTCGCACACTGCTTCCGCCGTAAAAAAAGGTATGACGCCCGCCATGTTCAAGGAACTCCAGGCGGTCATCGGCATGGCCAACGAAACCAATAAACTCGTCACCGGCTATCAGGTTGCCATCGACGAGCAGTTCAAATTACCCTTCGGTCCAGCAAAATAATTTCCCTCCGACCTATTCCCACCTGTCCTCTCGTACAGGTGTTTCCTTCGTAGTACGCGCGTACCATAGCTCCCCCTGCCCACCCCCGCCAATCTATTAAGGATAGGCGGCGTGGAGTTTCTTTCCCGGAATTCCGTCCAACAAATTTAAAGGGCAAGCAGGTACGCCATGGCACCAATTGCGAAAGAACCGGAAGTTTTATCGCCAGCAACATCCGTAGCAGGATCCTCGTCGCCATCCTCTGCGAAAACGCAGCCCGCAGCCGCAGAAATTAGCGTCACAGTGAATGGCGCGCGCACCGTGGAAGGCTCGGCCAAGCGTGAGCCCTTCTCTGAAACCACGCAAACGGTTTTGGTCTTCGCCAACGGCGCGGTGATTCGGCTGTCCTCCTCGGTTGCTCCAGGACAGTTGCTTTTTCTGACCAACGAAAAATCCAAGAAAGAAGTGGTCTGCCAGGTAGTCAAATCCAAAAATTATCAGAGCGTCAGCGGATACGTTGAATTGGAATTCACGGAACCAGCGCCTGGCTTTTGGGGCATGCGATTTCCTACCGGCTCCGCCACCTCCGTCGCCTCTAATCTCGTCAAACCAATGCTCCGACAATTGCTCCCGTGAAAACAGTTGCTCCCGCGGCTCCAATCTCAGGCACGCCGAAAATTTCTGAAAGCAAGCCCGCAGTGTTTCCCGAACCAGTAAAAACGCCGCCGGTCGAGTCTGCTCCCGTTGCATCCGCCCCGGTTGTCCCCGCGCAGCCTCCGGCAAATCCCATTCCAGTTCCCACACTTTCGGAATTTCTGACGCAGGCTCCGGAAAATACCGAAACAAGACCGCCTGAACCCGCAAAGACGCAGGCCGTTGAAAAAAATTCTGACGCCGCGACCAAAGAGCTGCGCGAACACACTGCTCGCGTGCAAAGCCAGCTTTCTTCCATGCACTTTACGCAGGAGCCGGCGAAAAAAGCGGAGCCCACTCCTATTCCCGCCACTCCTTCGGTTGAACACCTGTCCAAAGCATTGTGGCAACCGGAGAAGAAAAATACTCCGGAAGTCGCGAGCGTCCCGGCCGCTCCCGTCAGCGCGAGTCCTGCTCCTGGTGCTTCCACTTTCGATTTTGAAGCGGAAGAAGTAAAAATTCCCGCCTGGCTTGAACCGCTCGCGCGCAATTCCGCTTCGGTTCTCGAAACGAAAGCTCCCGAAACAAAGGCGGCCGAACCGAAAGTTGTCGAGATTCGCCACAGCGAAGCGAAACAGTCCGCCTCGCCGGTTTCTTCCTCCGAAGTCAGCGAAAAGAGAACTTCCGATCACCTCGAATCAGAAAGCAGTGCAAAAGATTCTGAAAATGACGACGCCATTCTTACCATCGGCAACGAAGGGCCAACACCGAATTTCGGATCGTCGCTTTCAATGGACACCAATTCGGAATCGGACTTCGCTTCTTCCGGATCCGGCCGGGGCTTGATCGTAGGATTGCTCGCTGCAGGTCTCATGCTCGCCGCGGGCGGCGGTTGGTATTGGTATTCGACGCAATCGAAAAACGTTTCCGCAAACGTTGCGGCTCCGGCTGCCAGCACTTCGCCTGCAACAAATCCGGAGCCGGCAAATTCCGTTCCGGTGAATTCTGCGCCGGCCGTCAGCCCGAATCGCACTCCCGCGACTTCGACAGTCGCCCAGCCCGTCAGCAAGAACGAATTGCAACCTTCCGCTGCTGCATCGAAGACGAATTCTCCGATCACGCCGGTAAGAGACACAACTTTCGATCCGATCGAGCCAGCTCCTGCGCCGGCAAAAAAACCTTCGATTGGTAAAGTCCATTTGGCCGCTCCGGTGGTAAACCGCATTGCTTCTTCCGACAACACTCCAGAACCTGAGCCCGCAATCGGCGGCAACGTAGTTTCGGGAGCTGCAAACGGAATGAATTTGCTTGGCTCCAAAAGCAAGCAACCCGCCGCCCCGGTGCCGGTTGGTGGCGACGTGAGACAAGCACAGCTAATTTCCGCGGTGCCTCCGGTTTATCCGCAAATGGCGAGAAGCCAGCGCCTGAGCGGGAACGTCACCATCGACGCGCTGATTGATGCAAACGGCCGCGTGACCACAATGAAAGTCGTCAGCGGCCCGGCGCTTCTGCATCAAGCCGCGATGGACGCCGTGAAGCAGTGGAAGTACAAGCCGGCGACGTTGAACGGCCAGGCGATGTCCATGCACCTTACGGTTACTGTTCAGTTCAAGTTGCAGTAGGCAATTTTGCTCTGCTGATTTCTAAAATTCGAGCGGCAACAACGAAATCCCCAGGCTGAGAAACAAAAGTGGACTTTCGAAACTGGAAGTCCACTTTTTATTTCGCGACGATTTTTCGGTGCGGGGGCCTAAGAAGCAGATTCGATCGCCTGGCAGAAAATTTGCGCGGTTCCGGCCTCTCACAACACCTTTTTACATCGTGATGACGACGCGGAACTGCGCCTGTCCGCTCAGCATTCTGGCGTATGCTTCGCCCACTTTTTCAAACGGGTATTTTTCAATCATCGGACGAATACCCGTGAGCGCCGCGAATTTCAGAGTGTCTTCGGAATCGCTGGGCGTTCCGGAAGCCCAGCCCTGTACTCTTCTCTTTCCCATGATCAGCGCGACAGGGGGAATTGCAATCGGCTCCATGTCCGCGCCCACGACCAACAATGTTCCGTTGCGTCCCAGCCCATTAAAAATGTCCGACATCGCTTTGGAACTTGGTGCGGTGGCGAGAATGACGGCCGCGCCGCCCAGCTTTTGCAATTCTTCCGCAGCGTTCGACGCTTTGCTGTCAATGTAGTGATGCGCGCCCAGTTTTTTTGCGAGCGCGCCATTTTCCGCGCCGCGTCCAATCGCAGCCACACGGAAGCCAAATTTATTCGCAAACTGGATTCCCAGGTGACCAAGTCCGCCGACGCCAAGCACGCCAACCAGATCTCCGGGTAAGGCCGGGCTGTGGCGCAGGGCGTTATAGGTGGTGATGCCGGCGCAAAGCAACGGAGCCGCTTCCGCCGGATCCAAACCGTCGGGCATGGCCGCGACCGCTTCGATGGGAGCGATCATATATTCCGCGTAACCGCCATCGTAGGTGATTCCGGTGACGGCTCCGGTCACGCAATTTACATAGTCGCCGGCGCGACACGCAGCGCAAGTATTGTCCTGGCCGCCGTGCCAGCCGACTCCGACCTTTTGGCCTTTTTTGAAAATGGTGACTCCGGAACCGACTTCGTCAATCAGTCCGGCGACTTCGTGTCCGGGTACGCGAGGAAGTTTGATTCCCGGCCATGCACCTTCCTTGGTGAAAACATCGCTGTGGCAGATTCCGCAGACCTGCACTTTGATGCGAACCTGGCCGGGGCCGGGCGAGGGAATTTCGCGTTCGACGATTTCAAAATCACCGCCGGGTTTGGAAACTTGCGCAACTCTCATTTTTGCCATGACTGCCGTTCTCCTGATGGTTTTTGGCGAGCAGCGGTTGGATGCAGAGTGCGTGCCGCCGGTGACCATTTTGTAGGGATAAGGTTTTTGTTCCCCCCGTCGTTTGCCATTTCGGGAAGCGAAAATGGGTTGCCAGATGTGTGGCGATGATTGAACTTAGCGGAGAGGGTTCCCATAAGTGTTGCAAATACGGGACTTATATTGCAAAAGATTGGTGCATTCCGGCGACTTTATGGAGCGATCGGGAAGGTTCGCAGAATTGAGGTCGGTAACTTGCGAAACAGCAAAAAGGCAGTGAGAGCAGCACCGCCGAAGCCACTATTTTGGAAAAATAAGGATTTGCTATCGAAGGCTTGGCACACGAAATTCAAGCACACACGAAACATCTGGGGACACACGGATAGTCTCCTGATAAACATCGGCGCTGAGGAAAGATCATGGTAAATGGCAAAGAAAACAGCGGAATCGTTCGAGAGGCGAAATGCCAGGAGATACTCCAGACCGGCTCTAACTTTGACTCGACATCCACTACGGGTGAGGATATAAGAACTAACGCCTCGCCGTAACTGTGGAACACGTTTGCTCCGATGAGCAACGGAAGATATCCGAGACGAATGACGGAGGATGCAAAAATGAGAAGGCTAATTTATCTTGCAGTTGGCGCGCTGTTGGCAACAGGCATGTGCATGGCTGACGACGTGGTGAGCTTCCTGCATGGGACCATCAAGAAAGTCGATCATTCCACAAAGACGATCGTAGTAAAGACCGCCGATGGGACGGAACACACGGTGAAAGTCGCGAGCGACACTACCGTCAAGGGAACCAAAGGTGGCTTCGACGGATTGAAAGAAGGATCGGAAGTGGTGGCGCGGACTACAGGCAAAGGCGCGGAAGAAACCGCGTCGGACGTCGGGAAAGTCGGCAAGGACGGCTTGAAAGTTACGAAGGGGACGGTCGAGAAATTCGACAAGGAGACGAAGACGATTGTGGTCAAGACCGCCGACGGTACCGAGAAAACTTTTGAGGTGTCCGGAAAAGCCGTGGAAGACGCGGGAAGAGATTCCGGAAAAGGCGTGGCGAAGGGCGCGAAAATATCGGTGTACTACGCCGAAGAGGGCGGAAAGAAAGTAGCGCACTATTTTTCAGAGTAACGTCTGAAAATCGGTGGAATGCGAACGACTGGCAAGAGACACTAGATTCGCGTGCGCGCCGTTTGCAACTTAGCGCGTCGTTCCTGCGAATTATTTTTTCCTGACAACTGCGTTATGCTGCGGCCATCTTGGTAACTCCCATATGTCCGCAGTGTAGCTCGGTTCTCTCTCCGTTTTTTTTCCCCTAAGCCATTTCTGTGCGAGATGCAAGTGGAACTCGAATTGCACGGGTGCTCTGGAATTGGCGCATGAAACTGGCGGCCGGTCTGGTTCTACATGCTGCGTGATTTGCTTGATCGTTCCATTACTTAGTAATGGTCACTTCCGCGCGCACTGGGCGCTACTGGTTTTTGTTACCTGGATTACTGCTGTGGTTTCGTTGCCGCTGCTGCCGGAGTTGTCGACCCCGAAGAGTGTTGAGACCTTTCTTTTTTTGCCATAGGGAGGTACGTTTGCATTCCCGCCGGTTGTTTATTCTTTCAGGAGTTCACGATGTCTAAAGCCCAACCTACGGACACGCACCAGAAAGCGCTTTCGATCAATCTGGATCCGACCATTTTCGGATCGTTCGCTGAAATCGGCGCAGGCCAGGAAGTGGCACGCTGGTTTCTGCAAGTGGGCGGGGCTTCCGGCACGGTCGCCAAGACTATTTCCGCATACGACAAAGTGGTGAGTGACGATTTATATGGCGCGGGGACGCGATACGTTTCGATGCCACGCTTGCGAGCCATGCTGGAGCGCGAATGGCAGCAACTGCTTGCACAGTTAGCGGCGAGCCGCGGAACGACGACAAAGTTTTTCGCGTTCGTGGACACGGTGTCCGCGCGGAATTTTTCCGGCAGCAACGAATGCCACGGATGGATCGGACTGCGTTTCCAGACGGATCCGCAAGCTCCCCCCAACGATGTAGTGCTGCACATCAATTTGCAGGACCGCAGCAATTTGGCACAGCAAGCAGCAGTGGGAATTCTGGGTGTGAATTTGATTTACGCCGCGTACCACAATCTTTCACGCAGCGACGAATTTCTCTCGGAAATAGCTGCGCAACTTTCCTTGAAGCGCGTGGAACTTGATTGCATGGAGCTTAGCGGGCCCGCATTCGCGGGATGGGATCCGAGGATTGTGAATGCGTCGCTGGTGGCGAATGAATTGGCCGAAGCGGTAGTGTTCCCGGCAAAGCAAGCCGCTATTCCGCCCACGGAGAGGTTCTACAAGAAAGCGATCGTGCTCGCGCCGAGCGAGTTCGACCATTCCAATGACGTGAACGGCAAAAGAATCGAGGCGACACTTGCAGCTCTTCCCGCACCGGAGGTCGAGCAAAGTAAAGGCGCTCTTGGGGTGTTTTGCGCGAGCCGTACGGCGCAATTCACGGTGCGCGATCCGCTAACGGCCAAGCAGATTGTGCAACATGTCGATTCGCTTCAGGCATTCGGAAAAGAAGTGATTATATTTCGAGAGCCGGAACTCTATAAGATGGGCACGTTTCTGAGCAGATTCACGAAAGGGCATATTCACTTTGCCGTAGGACTGCAATCCCTGATTCGCGCGCTGCAAGACAACTACGACGAGCTGGAGGGGACGGTGCTCGAAGGTGTCGCGCGGTTATTCCGGGCGAATATCAAGTTATGTGTATTTCCGATGTCCGCGAAAGAAGCAGCAGAATGCCACTTTGCGGACGGCTGGAAATGGAAAGAAGCAAATGGGCTGATCGGCGTGGCGGATATCGAGCCGCCGGAGCCTTTGAACTCTCTTTATCGCTACTTGGTTGGCAGCGGACTGATTCTCCCGAAGAACCCGATCGGCGTGTGATCTGTTCGAAGACAAGTATCGTCTCGTGGTTCCCCTCATGCACCGCCCGGTAGCGTACACTTAGCGCAGAGGATTTCCCGCGTGGCAGAGTTCAGTGTTGAAGAGAAGAGAAAACGCACCGATTTGAAAGCAAAAAGGAATCTGCTTTTCGAGCGATATTTGAAGTCCCCGATGGATACAAAGTTGGCGTTGGAAATAAAAATCATTGACGACCAGCTCGCAGAAGAAATCAAGCCCACAAAACGAACTAGCTGAGAGGGTCTGACGGAACGATTCGTGCAGCGGTTCCATGCCGTGAGCGTTTTCAGGATCATGAGGTCCAGTGTGCCCTGCAGCACTTCCGATTTTTTGGCTTCCACTGCGCTCTCCTATGCACATCCCAAAGAAGAAGTGACAGCATTCCTTTGGATTGCCCATAGGAACAAGTTGAGCCGAGCCGTACCCAGTCTTTCGGTAACGGATTAGGTTCAGTTGGGCGGAAAAGTGGCAGAGTTGCGGACTTGTTGCGCTTGCCACAGGTGCCGCCGGTCATGCGCCGCAATGATCAGCAGCCCTGCGCCAATGCTGAATCGTAGAAATCCAACGAACGGATTGCGAAAACGAATCCGGTTCAGATCCAGCGCCGCGCCTTCCCAGACGATAATTCTGATCTGCTCCTGCGCGGAAAGAAATGAGTGCGAAGCTTCCGTCGTACCTATGTGCGACGCCGGAATAATCTTTTTCGGTGCTTGAAGTTTGCGTCTCGGCGGCGGCTCCAGCGTACTGATAAAAAAACGCGTAAACCATCCCGGTTGAATTGGTCCTTGCCGGAGTTTACGCCTGGCCCGTACGTCCTGAAGCGCGGCGGACAAAGCGTTTGCATACTGCGTATTTGACCGTGCCAAATGATCGATGCACTGCGCGATGCTCCACGCCGTTTCGCGTGGCTGCCAGTTCGCCTGTTCGTCAGATAGTCCGCGGAGCAAAGTTTGTGCTTCCCTGTCGCTGCGGTTCAGATCATCCACAACCGCTTGTAAATCAGGCGGAAGCGCATTCGAGTCGGCACGCTCTGCAGGAATTTTATGCTCCATCTCGTTCTTTCCGGCTGGAGCAGTCGCCTACTTGCAAGCAACGACTGCCACCTAAAACCGTAGCAAAGCCTGCACGAAAACGGAACATCAGCATGGTGCCGGCCGGAGCCCAGTCAGGATTTTGCGCAGTTTTTCCCGAGCCCGCGAAAGAGTGGACATCACAGTGCCGGCCGACATGCCGGTGATCTGGGCGATTTCGCGGTAAGTCATCTCCTGCAGCTCGCGAAGCACAAGAATTTCGCGAAAATTCGACGGGAGTTTTTCAATCGCCAGCCGCACCTGTGCATTAAGATCGTTTTGCAGCGCAATTTCTTCCGGACCATGAGCGCGCGCATCGGCGACGAAGAAGTCGTCATCAATCTCCGCTATATCTTGCACTGGCCGTTTTGCGTTCGAAAAATCGTAACAAGCGTTGCGCACAATTTTAAGAAGCCAGGCGCGCGGGTCGCCGCCGCGAAAACCAGGAAAGAACCGCACTGCGCGCACGCATGCGTCCTGAACCACATCTTCGGCATCGTGCGGGTTACGCAGCAGCCAGCGGGCCAGGTTGTGAGCGGAATTGAGGTGCGGCAATACCAGAGCTTCAAAATTCGAATTTGCATTGTTTTCGAGCATGTAAGACCGTGTTTTCTGCCGGAACGCCGTTCCATGCGATTGGATTTACGGTTTCACTATGGTTTGCGCAAACAGAGCGCTGCAATGGACGGGCGGTTCTCTGACACTGGAGACTAGGTCCCCTGGTAACCGCTAGATGGCAAGGAGCTTACGGGAAAACATGCCCCCAGATACGGGGCCGCAGCAGCGCCGATGGTACACTTCCTCGACTGGGGAACGGTCTTTCCATGGGTGACGACCAACCGCTCCGCGAAGTAGCGCGCTTTGGAGTATTCGAACTGGATCTCCGGGCTGGCGAACTACGCAAGCAAGGCATGCGTGTCCGGCTGCAGGAGCAGCCTTTTCTCGTACTTGCTCAGCTTGTGAAGCGACCCGGCGAACTGCTATCCCGCGAAGAACTTCAGAAAGAACTCTGGCCCGGGGAGTCATTCGGGGACTTCGAACATGGCCTGAACAAGGCGGTCAATAAAATCCGCGAGGCGCTCGGGGACTCGGCGGAGAGTCCGCGTTTTGTGGAAACGATTGCCCGGCGTGGATACCGGTTCCTGCCGGAGGTGAAGATCACTGCCGCACCGGGTCGCGGGCAATCCGAAGTTGTGACGCAGTTCCAGGCGGGTGCAGGGTTCGACGATCAGCGTACCCCAGCAAGCGCCACCCTAGTGCCTGCAAAACGTTCCGGAGCGCTCGCGTGGAAATTGCTGACGGCGGCACTGCTCCTGGTGGTTGCGGCGCTAGCCGCGTGGAAGCTACCTTCGGGAACGCTCGCGCCCAGCGCCATTCGCTCACTCGCGGTCCTTCCCCTTGAAAGCCTTTCGAACGACACATCACAGGACTACTTCGCCGATGGCATGACCGACGAGTTGATTTCTGACCTCGGCCAGATCAAGGCGCTGCGCGTAATCTCGCGCACGTCCGTCATGACTTACAAGCACGCGCGCAAGCCTCTGCCGGAAATCGCTCGTGAGTTGCATGTGGACGCGGTAGTGGAAGGTACGGTGTTGCGCTCCGGTGATCGCGTGAGGGTTACCGCTCAGCTGATCGACGCAGCTTCGGATAAACACCTGTGGTCGCAAAGTTATGAAGGGGAACTGAAGGATATTCTGGCGCTGCAAAACCGCGTGGCCAGCGCCATCGCGGATGAAATTCGCATTCAAGTGAATCCTGCGGAATCCGCCGCGCTCAAGACTTCCAAAGTTGTGAATCCGGCGGCCTACGAGTCCTATCTCAAAGGTCGGTATTTCTGGAACAAGCGAACCGCGGACGGCTTGCGCGCGGCCCTAGCATATTTCAATCAGGCAATCGAAGACGATCCAGCGTACGCGCAGGCCTACTCCGGTGTGGCGGACACTTACGCTCTCCTCGGAGATTGGCAATACGCTGCGATGACGACTAAAGAGGCTCTTCCAAAAGCCAAGGCTGCTGCCGTGAAAGCTTTGCAACTTAACGACACGCTTGCCGAAACTCATAACTCGCTGGCCTTTGTTCTGGATGGATTCGATTGGGATTTCAATTCGGCAGATAAGGAATTTCGCCGGGCCATTGAATTGAATCCCGGTTATGCCACCGCACACCACTGGTACGCGTGGCATCTGGCGTTGCTCGGCCGTTTCGATGAAGCGATCGCGGAAATGCGAAAAGCCGAAAATCAGGATCCATTGTCGCTGATTATCCACGCGGACCTGGCGGAGCTCCTGATACTCGCGCACTTTTACGACGAAGCGATTGAAGAGAGCCGCAAAACGATCGAGATGGATCTTAATTTCGCGCTGGCGCATCTCCAACTGGGGCAAGCGTACCTGCAAAAAAAGGAATTTGCGGCCGCGATTCCGGAGTTGCAGAAGGCAGTCGAGCTTTCCGGCCGTAGTCCGGTCTCCGTTGCGAATCTTGCCCGGGCGTATGCAGCGTCCGGCAAGAAAAGCGAAGCGGTAAAGCTGCTCGATGAGCTGCAGAAAAAATCCAGCCCCGGTTTTTCGCACGCTTCGGAGATTGCAGTGGTATACGCCTCTCTTGGAGATGTCGATCCGGCCATCAGCTGGCTGGAAAAAGGTTACGAAGAACGATTCAACCCAGGTGTGCTGTTGCGTCCGGGACTGGATCCGCTACGCAGCGATCCGCGCTTTCAAGAAATTCTGCGCCGGGTCGGACTTCCTCACTAAGGAAAGAGAAAATGTTCGCTACTGGCAAGAACCGTCGTCGGCGAGCTGGTTTGTGGTTGCCATGGAGGCAAGAGAACGGCCGCAGGCACGAATTTTCTGGTCGAGCGGATCGCTTTCAAGCGCGTTTGGCTCAATGTAAGTTCGCGATGTGGCGAGCTGGAGATATTTGTCGGTCAAGCTGTTCATATTACTCAATTCGTTCGTGAGGAAAGGAACTGCGCCCTTATCCGCATTGGTGCTTGCGGCCACGGTCGCAAGGCGAATCGCCTGCTGCGATTGATTGCGAAAACCACTCAACCAATCGTCGGAGATAGGGTAGCTTCGTTGGATGGCATTGCGTAGCGCCGCGCGCCATTCACGAATCTGCGCCATTGCTTCGATGCCTGCGGTGATGAATTCTTTGGAAAAGCCCGGGGCGGGCGCGGGTGCCGCGGAAGCGTCGGCGGCGCCGCCGTGTAAGGTCAACACGATTTGATTACCGCTGTAGCTGATGACGCTGTTGGTGATCCGTGTCAGCCCTTCCACTTCCACGTAATTCCTTCCGCCGACGCGAACCACTTTGGCGGAGCCGGATTGTCCATTAATGCTGAGCGAATTTATCTGCTGGGCCGCTATGGATACGGCTAAGGCGGGCAAAATGACGAGGGTAGAGAACACTCTCCGCGTTTTGACGGAATGAATACGCATAGCAGAACCTCCCTTGCAGTGAGCTGATTGTATCCCAGTCGTCAGCATAGGTCCCTGTTCACGGCCCGTAGTAAGACACTTTAGCCGTCGCGGATGAAGTTCAAGCTGATTGGTGCAGAACGAAAGTTCAGCCGCTTCCTTCGGCCAAGTAACCATGTTAGGCTCAGCGCGCCCGCCCCTCCCCGATTGGCCGAACCGATTTCGACGGTAATCTGGGTTACGATGCCTCAAATCGAAATCTGCGCGGTTTTGCATCGGCGTTGAAGGCAAATCTCGGAGGAAGCCATGACGAAGTTTCCTTACCTAAAGTGTGCGGTTTTCGCCCCAATTCTGATTGCAGCTCTGGTGTTCTCTGGTCTGGCTGGCGCGGAGGCAGGAATGAATGTTCCCGTTGCGAACCTAACGAACGCGTCATTGGGAAGCGGCGTTGGTGGAAACAAACTCGCCGGCAACGACGACAACACCGTGAAGTGTGAATCGAACGATGGCCGGCGCAAGTATTGTGGTTCCGCGAACTACAACCAGGTCGCGCTGCAGCGACAGTTAAGCAGTGCGTCGTGCGTGCAAGGCGAGAGCTGGGGAGTGGATGGTCGGGGTCTTTGGGTAGACCGAGGTTGCCGCGCCATTTTCTACCTCGGCGGAAACGAACAATACGATAACCACGGCGGCTACCATGGCGGGTCCATTACCTGCGAATCCAACGACGGCCAGCGAAAATACTGTGGACGCGTCGGCCGCGACGTCCGGTTGCAGCGCCAACTGAGCCAGTCGCCCTGCGTGCAAGGCCAGAGCTGGGGAGTGGATGGGCAGGGATTGTGGGTCGATCGCGGTTGCCGTGCGGAATTTTCTTCTGGCGGGGGAAACTGGGACAACAACGGCGGCAACGGCGGCAAACGGCGGGTCGATTACCTGCGAATCGAACAATGGCCAGCGGAAATATTGCGGACGCGTCGGACGCGATGTCCAGTTGCAGCGCCAGCTCAGCCAATCGCCCTGTGTGCAAGGCCAGAGTTGGGGAGTGGATGGGCAGGGATTGTGGGTCGATCGCGGTTGCCGCGCGGAATTTTCCTCCGGCGGAAATTGGGACAACGGCAATGGAAACTGGAATGGTAATGGCAATGGCATTTCTGACTACCCGCGGGTGAGTGCCGACACTTCAGGGCGCGGGAATTTCAGCGGCAACAATTTTGGCAACGCTCAAGTTACCCGCGGTTGGGTGAATACGCGAAGTGGCCAACCCTCCGTTTCGCTGTCTGGCTCCGGCGGCTTCAAGATTACGTTCTACGGCGTGATTACCCAGGCAGACGATCGCCACATGACGATGCGAATTAACAACTCCAACAAAGGACGTGCGTCCGGGCGCGCGGAAATCTATCTGAACGGCGAAAAGAACGAGGTCGAATCCGTCACCGTAAACGGCAACAACTTCAGCGGCACCTTTAGCCGCAACTAATTTCGCAAATTGGCAAACGGGAATCGCCCGCGCGGCAGTCCGTTACGGTCGCACGCCAGCACGGCCTAGGAACTTCTGGAACTTTGCCGGAACGTGGTCGCTTGCGGCTAAGCCGGAAGGATTCGTATACTGACGGCCCGGCCTGTTTGACGGTCCGGCGGGTGGGTAGCCCGCTGAATCGATAGTCGCAGGCCAATCGCAGCAAACAGCAGCACAGAGGATCGCGCCATTGTGTGTGAAGCGGCGGCGGAGCCGTGCCGTGCTTTTCCGCCCGCAAAGGAGAGTTTGGGATGTCGCCAGGGAATGCACCAGAAGAGATGAACGTCTACCAGAACGCCGAAGCGCGTTTTGAAGAAGCTGCCAAGAAGATCGGCCTCGAACAGGGAGTCTACAAGTACCTGAAATATCCCGACAAAGAAGTAACCATGTACATCCCGGTCGGGAATGGACAATGGGACGCTGGAGGTTTTACCGGATATCGCGTGCTTGCATTCGACGGTGCGCGGGCCGGGCAAGGGCGGGATTCGATTTGCGCCGGACGTCAGCCTCGACGAAGATACGCGCGCTGGCCGCGTGGATGACCTGGAAATGCGCGGTCGTGGACATTCCCTTCGGCGGCGCCAAGGGCGGCGTGATTTGCGATCCGCGCAAAATGTCGCGCGGCGAGCTGGAACGGCTGACGCGGCGATACACCGCCGAACTAGCAGCTGGCTAGGGCCGGAGCGCGATGTGCCGGCGCCGGACGTCGGCACCAATGAACAAACCATGGCGTGGGTGATGGACACTTACTCCATGCACGTCGGGCAGGCCACGACCGCGGTTGTTACTGGCAAGCCCATCGAACTGGGCGGCTCGCGCGGGCGCAAAGAAGCCACCGGGCGCGGCGTGATGATCTGCGTGGACAAGGCCATCGAAAACTCTGGCATGAAGAAGGACGGCTGCCGCACCATCATTCAGGGATTCGGCAACGTTGGTTCGATGGCTGCGGACCTGATGCAGCAAGGCCGGATACAGAATTATCGGACTCGCCGACATCGGCGGCGGCCTATACAACGAAAACGGATTCGACATTCCCAAGGTAATCGATTGGGTGACGAATCAGAAAAAGCCGCTGCAGGATTTTCCAGGCGGCGGGCCAGAAAATGAGCTGCGCAGGGACGTGCTCTTCCAGCCCTGCGACGTACTGATTCCGGCGGCTATCGAAAACCAGATCACCGAAAAGAACGCGTCCAACGTTCATACAAAAATTCTGTGCGAAGGCGCCAACGGGCCCGACCACCTGGCAGGCCGACGCGATTCTGGACGCACAAGGGCGTGTTTACCGTGCCGGATATTCTGGGCAATGCCGGCGGCGTGACGGTCAGCTACTTCGAGTGGGTGCAGGACCGCCAGGGCTTCTTCTGGCGCGAAAGCGAAGTTAACGAACGCCTGATGGACATCATGGTGAATGCCTTCGACGTCGTGGTAAAATATGCGGAGAAGCACAAAGTCAATAACCGCATCGCCGCGTACATGGTCGCGATTGACCGCGTGGCAAAAGCACTCAAGATGCGCGGAATTTATGCCTACTCGAACTTAACCTGGTAAGCCGGTAAGGACCTCGTCTCGGCTAGAATCTGGCCGACCGCGGCGGCGGCAATAATAACAGTTGCAAAATAACTTGCGCGGTGGATAATGCCGCGCGAGGAAGGAGTCCGCCCGTGCGCTCGGACTCGGTGTTGGCCGGAAACCAGAAAATGAAAAGCAACACCGTCGCGAAATTTGCCTATCGCCGGCAGATGGATGTACCAGCGCGAGCTATCATCGTAGCCTGCGAAGGGAATGTCTCCGTCCGCTTGGGCGACGGCCGCATCCTGACCACGCCGACCTGCATGAACAAAGGAATGCTGAACCGGAAGATCTGGTAGTCGTGGATCTGGAAGGACGCCATATCGAAGGCGCTCGCAAAGTGTCGTCTGAAGTCTTGATGCATCTGCTGTTCTACCGCATGCGCCCCGACGTCCAGGCGATTTGTCACGCTCATCCCGTGACTGCAACCGGATTTGCGGCCGCCGGCCGCGCGCTCGATCAAGCTCTGTTTCCGGAGGTCGTGATTGGGCTTGGTAAAGTGCCGCTGGTTCGCTATGCGACGCCGGGAACGCCGGAACTTAGCGGCGCTATCGAACCTTACGTCGAGCACTACGACGCTTTGTTGCTGGCGAATCACGGCGTGGTCACTTGCGGACCGGATTTGCTGACCGCGTTCTATCGCATGGAAACCGTCGAGCACACCGCAAAAATTACGCTCGCTGCGGAGAACGCCGGTACGCCCAAACTTTTCTCAAGCAGGGAAGTCGCGAAACTGATGGCCGCGCGAGCCCGCTATGGCGTGCAACTGCCCCCCGGGCGGTGGCCGCGGAATTGCCTGTTACAAGCGACAAGGAAGAAAACGTAACGGACGAAATCACCCTAAAGCGCGACGAACTTGATGCGCTGATTGAAGACGCCGTCCGCAAGGATCGCGCCCGCCGGTAATTTGATGTAGCGGCTGTCGTCGCTCCTCATTTCCTATTTTTCCGGAGAAGAGCCAAATGTCCTATTCACTGCCGCTATTCGAAGCGATTCGCGCTGGCGACGCCGGCAAGGTCCGCGAATTGCTATCTTCCGATAGTAGCCTCGTCAACGCGCGCAACGCACAGGGTCTGTCGGCGGTGCTTCTGTCGTCTTACATGGGTCGCAAGGAAATTCGCGATTTGTTGATCGAACGTGGCGCAAACTTGGAGTTGCAGGAAGCAGTGGCGGCCGGAAAATTACCACTCGTCAAAAAATTTGTAGACGCTTCTCCCGAACTCGCCAAGGGCTTCTCGCCCGACGGCTTTCCGATCGTGGCTTTGGCGGCAGCTTTTGGCCATGAAGACGTCGTGAAATATCTTTACGGAAACGGCGCAGACATCAACGCCGCCGCCAACAATGGAACCGGGTACAACTCATTGACCGGCGCAGTTGCCGGTAGTCACACATCCGTCGCTAAATGGCTGGTGGAAAACGGCGCGGCGGTGAACTATCGCTATGCAAGGGGCCACTCTCCGTTCCTCGAAGCTGCCGCCAACGGCAATCTGGAAATCGTGAAAGCATTCGTCGCTCACGGCGTGGACATCTTCGCTCGAACCGACGACGGCAAAAGCGCGCTCACCTTTGCGCAAGAGCGCGGCCACAAAGAGTTGGCCGAATATTTGTGCGGCCTCGGATTGACCTCCTGACGATTCGCGGGTAACGTAAGCGTCTTCGCATGCAATCCTCGGCGACCGCTTCATTGAAGTCTCTTACCCGTCTTGAATCCGTGGACGTTCTCCGCGGCGTCATCATGATTTTGATGGCGCTCGATCACACCCGCGACTTCCTCGGCAATCCCGCCGTCAGTCCCGTCATTCTGGAGCAAACCACAGTCGCGCTCTTCTTCACGCGCTGGTTCACGCATTTCTGCGCGCCCGTTTTCTTTCTACTTACCGGAACCGGAGCCTACTTGTCTCTTCGCAAGCGTTCCATCAGCTCACTCTCGCGTTTTCTTTTTACGCGCGGTCTGTGGCTGATCTTTCTGGAGCTAACGATCTTTCGCTGCCTCGGTTTCCAATTTAATTTCGATTACCAGGTCACGTTGCTCAACGTCTTGTGGGCGCTTGGCTGGGCCATGATTGTCTTGTCGGCGCTCGTCTATTTGCGGCCTTCGATGGTCACGACGATCGGCGTCGTCATGATTGTCACCAGCAATCTTCTCGACAGAGTTTCGTCAACGAATCCCGTGTGGACCATCCTGCATTCCCCAAACTTTCTTATCTCCAATCCGCGTCACACCGTATTCGTCGCGTACGTGCTGATTCCTTGGGTGGGTGTTACCGCCGCCGGCTACGGCCTCGGACAGATTTTCAGTTGGCCCGCTGAACGCCGCCGTACCTTTCTGCTGCGTCTCGGTTTGGCGCTCACCGCCGCGTTCATAATTCTTCGCTCGATCAACATCTACGGCGATCCCTCGCGCTGGAGCGTTCAAAAATCGGCAGCGTTTACGTTGCTATCGTTTCTCAACACCAGCAAGTATCCGCCGTCGCTATTGTTCTTGTTGATGACGCTCGGTCCCGCCCTGATTTTTCTGTGTCTAGTGGATCGTGGTACACCGCAATTTCTGCGACCTGCATTGGTCTTCGGCAAAGTGCCAATGTTTTATTTTTTGCTGCACATCCCGCTCATTCACATGATCGCCGTAGCGGCGTGTTACTTCCGCTACGGAAGCGCCCACTGGATGTTCGAATCGCCGGACATTGGCAACTTCCCGTACACTTCGCCGCCCAGCTGGGGCTTTTCCCTTCCGGTCGTTTATCTTTTCTGGATTTCCGTAGTCGTTGTTTTATATCCGGCGTGCCGCTGGTTCGCCGCCGTCAAACAACGCCGCAGCGACCCTTGGCTCAGTTATTTGTAAACGCCGCCACCCGCACAACGTGAAGTCGCCCGGAACTCCTCAGAACTCCTACGTCACGATTCCGATTCACTTTTCCCTGTGATGTAATGAACTGAAACCAGTCGGATTTTCATTCAGGAGAGACCTGTGAAACTTTCAGTGAAACGCATTATTGTCGCCGCTCTGTTCGTTGCCGGAATATTTGCTTTGAAGCTCCACGCCACCGCGCCGAAAAAAATCGAACCGCAAACCTGGTCGCCCGGCTGCATCGCAAATGTACCGCGCTCCTGGGGAGTCTTCCGCGGCGGCTCGGCACAATCAGGGCTGGCATTCGAAGACAGCACCGGAACGTTGCGCTTCCTCACCAACATTCCCTGTGACGGAACGCCCACCGTCGCGCTTGAAATTCATCGCACCGCTGACAAAAACCCGAACAATAACTAGCAGCAGGTTTTTATGCGCGGCGAACTGAGTCAGCCTGAGTAGTCGTTCGCTATTTGTTGTGTGCCGGGTCGCGAACGAAAAATTGCTGCTTGTCGATTGCCGCTGGCACTGCCACGTCGAAAAATCCCACCATCATCTCGTCGTACGTTTGCTCGCCCCATCGTACGGCAACGGTTGGATCTGGATTATGTGCATTGCTTTTCGAATTGTTGAACCACGCCACAGCTTGCAACTGGGTTCCCGCCCTTAGTTGCATCGGACGCGCCAGCACGTAGCTCATTTGCCAGTGGAAGTGATAGCGGACGCGCAGCAGCGGCTCGATCGATCCATCCGCATGCACGATGTTGTATTCAAAGCCGCTGCCGCGCAGATGCATGTGCGGAAAAAAACTCAGCAGCGTCGCATCGTTCGGCAGCGTGCCGCGCGCTTCCACCCGATACTCCGGCACACCGGGCGGAATCACAAAATGGTCGTTCGTCAGTTGCAGCGTCAGCACCCGCTTCTCGGGTTGGGTCTTCGCGAAAATCAAACCGACGCTGGAGCCATCCACGCCGCCACGGCCATTCGTCGTGTAGTGCATCTGAAAAACAAGGTCCGAACCCGCCGGAATCAGTTTCGCCGCATTTTCCGGAAATTCACCTGGCGAACTTCCTGGCGCGTACACCAGCAACACGTCGCTATCTGTCCAATGAGCCCCTCGCCGGTCTTCCTCGTCAGTTAGTGTGGCCGCCGTAAACGGAACACCGACCGGAGCGTGCCTCATCCACTTCGATTCCGGCGGACGAACATACACCACCGCGTGATGCACGTTCGCGCGCAGCTCCGGCAACAACTCCGTCGCACTGACCCAGCGGTCTTCGGTGAAATGTGTTGGCACGATTTCGTAGGTGTACTCCACGTCGCCGCTCTTCGGAAGCGTCACAGGTTGCGGCATCTTCACGATTGTGTCGGGTTCCGGAATGGTCCACTGTTCCGCCCAGCGTGCCGCAGGCGCCGCATCGCTGCGATTTCCGGCGGGTGCTTTATCCTCTGCCCATTTTGCCAGCCCCGCGATTTCGTCTGGCGCCAGCGAAGGATCGTTCGAAAATTTTCCAATGGTCGGATCGGCGAACCACGGCGGCATCGTCTTTTTCTGTGTTGCCATTCGAATCGCCGCCGCATATGGCCGCGTCTGTTCATACGATTCGAACGCCATCGGCGCGATTCCCTCCGTTCGATGGCACACGGCGCAATGCCTCTGCAAAATCGGCGCGACGTCTTTGTAGTACGTGACACTTTCCGCCGTCTCAACCGCTTGCCTTTGCTCGAACGGCGACGTGGGACCTGTCTGTGTCACCGCGAATCCGCATGAGAAGAGGACAACGAGCAGCAGCAAAAATCGGATCGGAAAGATCATGTGTGCTGTTGGATGAGCCGTCTTGCGACGCGGTTTCCTCGAGCCCGTCGATTTGACCGCAACTGCGGCGTAAAGCAAACTCGATTCGCACCTGGCCATCGGTGATAATTCGTTCTGTCAGTGCGCAGCCGATCCACAAGGAGACTCTCGTGTCCTTCCGCAAGACAACGATCGCGCTGTTCGTCCTGCTCTACGTTCTGGCCGCCGCGCCCGCTCGCAGCCAGGAAATCGCGATCGCCGCCGCCGCCGACCTGAAATTTGCGATGACCGATCTCGCAACTCAATACGAAAAGCAAGCCGGCGTGAAAGTAAACGTCTCCTACGGCTCCAGCGGCAACTTCTTCGCGCAACTTCAAAACGGCGCGCCGTTCGACCTTTTCTTCTCCGCTGACATTGACTACGCGAAAAAACTAGATGCCGTCGGTCTCGCCGAACCCGGCACTCTCTACGAGTACGCCATCGGCCGCATTGTTATCTGGGCGCCGGCTGGTTCCAATCTGAACGTTTCCTCGCTCGGCTGGAAAGCGCTGCTCGACGACAGCATACAGAAAATCGCCATTGCCAATCCCGAGCACGCGCCATACGGCCGCGCCGCTGTCGCCGCCATGCAAAAAGCCGGCATCTACGGTCAAGTAAAGGCCAAGCTCGTCTATGGCGAAAATATTTCTCAAGCCGCGCAATTCGTTCAGTCCGGCAACGCGCAAGTCGGCATCTTGGCGCTCTCGCTCACAATCTCTCCCGCAATGAACCCGGGTAAGAGTTGGGAAATTCCCGCCGACATGTACCCGCCAATCGCGCAAGCCGCCATCGTCCTCAAAAACGCCGAAAACAAATCTGCCGCACTCGCCTTCCTTAAATTCATCAAGTCCGAACCCGCAAAAGCCACACTCGCAAAGTACGGCTTTTCATTTCCGACCGGCACCGGCAACCCGGCCAAGCTGTCGCACTGAAATTGACACGTAATCGTGTTTCGCTCGTCTAGTGCATTCATATCAAGGCGTCTCTCTTCGACGTCGCGCTAGCATCCAACGCAATTTCAGCAGCACCGCTCACTCAGGGGAGTAAATAATTGACTCGTGCATCGGATCAATCGCAAAACGTGGTCGCAGCGCGAAGCCACGAACAAAATTCCGGCCTTACCGAGTCCGACTTCGGCTACTACGGCTGGAGAGTAGTCCTCGCCGCCAGCTTCGGTGTGATGGCTTCTACGCCGTCGCCGCCGCCATGAATCTATTTCTGCCTCGGTACCCGGCACTCACCAACTCTCAATAGATCGACCACACACCCGGCGTAACCACTTCCACCAGATGCCGATCCGGGTCCCGAAAGTACAAGCTCCAGCCTCCCAAATCCCATTTTTTCTTTTCTTCAATCGCGATTCCATTTGTTTGCAGCCAGGCTTCCCACGTAGCCAATTCGCTCGATGCAACCGCAAACGCCAGGTGCAACTCGCCATCTCCGTCGTGCGGGGTTTGCATATCGCGCGAGCCTCCTTTTTTGAACAGCAGCAGCACATGCCGTTCGCCTGCTTTCATCGCGCAACCGCGCTCTCCCAAATCCTTGATCACCCGGAACCCGAAAATGTCCTCATAAAAACGAACGGAACGCGCAACGTCACTGATATACAACGAACTTTCCAGAAGCCCATCGGTTTTTGGCGGCAAGAGTTTTCTCCTTCTAAAAAATGTTCACCGTAGCACAGACGTTGTGCCTGCGAAAAACGCGCTTCGCACCACGAGCCTGCAGTTTCACTTCAGTTTTCCGCTCCTGTAACATCGCTCGCGTGAAACCTTTCGAATCGCTCGACCAGGAGCTTTCTCCCGACGGCACCTTGCTGAAGCTGGTTCGTCGTGGCGATGAGTACCTGATCCTCGCTGGCGGCGCGGTCCTCATGTCCAGCCGCACCCACTCTTCCGAAGAGTTCCTGGCGAAATCTGCGTGGCATCACCTGCGGCAACTCAAACAACCCTCCGTGCTCATCGGCGGCTTGGGAATGGGCTTCACTTTGCGTGCGGTTCTCGATCTTTTTCCGCCGGATGCCACCGTCGGCGTCGTTGAACTCATTCCTGCGGTAGTGAAATGGAACCGCGGCCCGCTTGCTCATCTCGCAGCTCATCCGCTTGACGATAGCCGCGTCCACGTCGAAACGGCTGATGTTGCCTCGGTGCTTGCCTCCAATCCTGGCCGGTTCCATGCGGTGCTACTTGACGTCGATAATGGTCCCGCTGCGTTCACGGATTCGAACAACGCCGCGCTCTACGACGATCGCGGAATCGCTTCCGCACGCTCCGCTTTGAAAGATGGCGGCTTGCTCGCCGTATGGGCCGCCAAAGACGATCGAGAATTTGCGCAGCGCCTGCGCAACAATAACTTCACGGTGGAAGTCCAAATTCACCGTGCCCGCGGCAAAAAAGGCAGCCGTCACTACATCTTTCTGGGCCGCAAATCGTAGTTTGACGTTTCCAAGAATTCTATGTTTTCCCAACCGCCGTGGTCGCGCGCCCAAACGCTCCGATCGCCGCCGAGAGCGATCGGGAAATCTCCGCGTCGGCGCACATCGCGGCAGGCAACATATCCCTGTTCGGCAGCGCCAGCGTCACACAAGCCTGCGCGATGATTTTCGCGGTCATTGTAGTTAGCGTTTCCATTAGCGACGCCTGCGCATACGTGGACCTGGGCGACAAATTCACTAACGCCACCGACTTTTCATACAACTCGCCGCTTCGCACCAGCCAATCGAGCGCATTCTTCAGACTTCCCGGCACGCCATGCGCGTATTCCGGACTCGAAATCAGAACTCCATCGCTAGCTTGCAACCGCACGCGAAAATCCCTGACCGCCGGTGGCGGCATTTCCGTGTCCAGATCGGGATTGAAGTGCGGCAAGTCCGCCAGCCCGGAATAAATCTCCACACTCACATCCGCGGGTGCGAGCGCAGCAATCGCTTCGAGCACCGCAGTATTGGACGATCCAGCCCGCAAGCTCCCGGAAATAGCCAGCATTTTCGTCAATTCGTCACCTGTAAATCAGATGAGCGATCGCCCGCCTCGTTACGCGTGACGAAAATAATCTTCCGCCGTTTGTATCAGGGGATGTACACCACGTTCGGCTGCACCCACACCTGCGACACGATCCCGCCAATCCACGTCCAAACTTTCCACAAATCGCCCGCCGGAATTGCCTGCATCGGCGCTCCGTTGTTCATGGTCCATGCGTTCTGAATCTGGGTCACCGCGGTCGCCGTTACCAGATAGGTGTGTCCGCCCTCCATCATGATATTTCCCGTCACTGTACCGGCGAAGTGATCCGTCGGCGTTGGATTCGGCCCGCCCTGCAGGTTGCTGTAGTTTTGCCCAAACAATGTTGCCACGCCGTAGCCGCTGGCCGCAGTCGTACTTCCGTCCACAGGACTAACGTCCCATGCTTGCACGTACAATCCGCCCCACTCCGCAACAGTTCCGCCGGCATTCGCTTCCGTGCTCACGTCGTATTTGTGTTGACCATTCAAGCTGACCGTCGCTTCCACGTTGTACGTGGCCAGTTTGGCCTTCGGCGTAAACAGGAATCCGATTCCCGCTTCGCTGCGCAAAAATGGATCGGTCGGAAGAGAAGCGGCATGTGCGAATAAATTTCCGGTTGCCGGATCGAAGATATTTCCGTCCAC
This sequence comes from uncultured Acidobacteriota bacterium, assembly GCA_963781385.1. GTDB lineage: Bacteria > Acidobacteriota > Terriglobia > Acidiferrales > UBA7541 > Acidiferrum. The sequence continues at coordinate 763,770 of CAWAFN010000004.1, forward strand.
CACGTTTCCGCCCGCAAATCCGTGATCGTAACGGTTTTTTCCCGGTGCCGGCGGCAAGATCCAATACTGTTTGTAGTCGGCCGTCCCCGGTATGAACAATCCTGGCGGCCAGCCGATACTCACCCTGTCTTTGACGATCGTTGCAAATTGTTTCGAGAAATCGAAGTGGCCGCCTAGTACATGCGGAGGCTCTCGCTTCGTGAGGCTCGCGGCATACGCGTCCATCGCCGCTTCCATTTCTGCAACGCCCTTGATCGTTGGCTTTGCAGTCTCCGCCTGTAGTTTTTCTTTTAAGTTCGCGATCTTCGGTGCACCTGCTGGTTTTGCTTCTAAGGAAGCAGTAGGTCTCGACGTGGTTTGCATGGTCTGTTTTCTTTCTGGGTTGGGGCGGTCATTATCCCCCTTCGATAGCGCTCTGTCTTCCGGCAAATTTGTTCAGTTCGGAATGTGCGTGGGTGCTCTGTCGGTTCAGCCGGAACGATGACACATCAGTTTTCGTCGAAGATTTCAGACCGCGCGGATTCTGGGGCCGCACAGATGTATTGGTGGATCCGCTACATGTCCCGCCGCTCGGCAAGCACTCCCACTCGCCGGTTCGGCACCCTGCCCATCGTTCACTTCTTGATTTTCTCCTTCTTCGGCGCAAAATACCCCCGCCGTGCCTGCGTGTTCATTCCTTTTTTGTCCACCTTTACTTTCAGGGAGTGGTAGCTGCCGTCATGCTTCACGTTGGCCAGTGAAATCTGCAGCAAGTACACAAATTCCGGCGCTGCTGCCAGGCTCTTAAGTCCGCCTTCCAGATTGTTGTTGTTGTGAAAGAATGTTCCGCCGGTTCCGTCCGCAAGTTCGGCCATCACGTCTTCATTAAAATTCATTTCGTCCGCGTGGGATTGCGCATGTTCGCCGGTAACCAGATCCCGCGCCGACGATCCGCCTCGCTCGCTTGCGTCCATCATCGTCGTGTATAGCCCGCGCGCATCGATGGAACTGATTGTCACGTTGCATCGTGCCGCCAGGTCCAGAACCTGTGACTTTTCCGACATTGCGGATGAAGTCTGCGTGAAAAATCCCGGCGATATCAGAATCAGCGTGCGCTCCCCTGACAGCGTTCCCATTTTCTTTACGATCTCTCGAATGTTGGTCATCGACACCGACATGTCGTGCTCGCCGTTCACCAGCGATTGTGCAGCTGCCGACCTCACCACGCTTTCGATCATGCTCGGCGGCTGCCCCACCAGATTCGCGCAGGTAACAAAGTCCGCTTCGGCCGACTGTAAAGCCGGTTCGGAATTCTTGTTCTGAATCAAATCCGCCTGGTGGTAGCTGATGTTGGGGCAGGCGTGCTCATCGTGCCGGAAAACCTGCTGCACATTCAATTTCTTCACCGTCTCCTGCAGCTTCTTGACGTCGCGTGTCAATCCACTGTTTATTCCGGACAACGAGACAACGGCTCCCATATCCGTTTCGCCCATCGTCTCCGCAAAAATCTTCGCCGCCGCGTTTTTTACTCGCAACAGTTCGCCATAGCCGAGATGCAGGTCGTCGAACACAAATACGATGAACCGGCTCGGCAATCGTTCCGGCCCTAACGGTGCTGCCGGTTGGCTGGCCCCGCCAGCTGCAACGTTCGGCACCTCCGCCGCCTTGATCGCGTATATCTCCGCGCGCTTCTCCACCGCGAACCCTGCAATCGCGATCGGCTTGCCATTATCGAAAAGCTGAAAATCTTCCAGCTTCAAATCTCCCACCACGCGGCCCTGCGCATCGCGTACCACCACCGGCACAAATACAGAATTTACTTGTACGCGAATCGTATGATCAGGAGCGATTTCGGCGGGTGCGCGCTGTTTTTTCTGCGCGCTCAGTCTGATCGACAGCATCGGCGCCGTGCACAAAAGCGCAGCTGCCATCAGCCGTCGGAGGGACACATTTTTCACGCCATTTGAATTGTACCGCGTGGCGGGCGCCGCCACGCGATTCTCGGCGTGTACACACGGAAGCGATTTTGCGAACCGGTAGACCGGCTCAGTCCCGCGCGCTGGCCACCATCTTCTTCGCCAACGCAATTTCCGCGGCAACCTCGGTTCCCTTGTTCACAGCCGACTTCACCGATAGTATGCCGCCACAAAGTCGCAGCCGCTCTCTCATGCTGATTAGCCCGATTCCCTCTGATTGATTCGATGATGCAAATCCCACGCCAAAGTCTTTCACTGTCAGCCGGACCTTATCCGCGTCCGAAACTACATTCACCAAAACTCTTTTCGTTTCGCCGTGCTTCAATACGTTTGTCAGCGCTTCCTGTGCCACTCGAAACAAACACAACGAAATGTCTGGCGGCAGGTTTGCATCCACGGACTCCGTTTGCAGTTCAATGTCCAGATTGTGATTGTTCGAATATTTCGTGCACAGGTCGGTCAGCGCCACCTTTAGCCCGCAGTATTCCAGCCTCGAGGAATGAAGTTCATGAGAAAGTTCGTGAATGTCGGTTGCGATCGCGGACAACTCTTTGTGCAGGTTCGGGAAAATCGTTGCCGCCCGTTGCTGCTGCGCTGCCGGTTTCAGCCGCCCCGCCATTTCCACTTCGTTCGTCAACAGCGACACCCGCTGCCCGATATCGTCATGTAACTCCCGGCTGATGCGGCAGCGCTCTTCTTCTTGCGCCTCGATCAATCGTCCGGCCAGTTGATGAAGTTCGCGATCCCGCTGATGCAACGAAGCCTCCGCCATCTTCTGCGCCGTAACATCGCTGATCATTCCGATCACCAGCGGAGCGCTCTCGCTATGAGTGTTCAGCAGCGACACACTCACTTGCCCCCAGATCTGCGACCCGTCCTTCCGGAAAAACCGTTTTTCGATCCGGTAACTGGCTCGCATGCCCAGCCGCAGTTCTTCAAAAAGCACTCTCTCGATTTTCTCGTCTTCCGGGTGGCTGATGTTCGCGCAACTGCTCGCCCGCAACTCTTCCTGGCTGTAGCCCAGCATCGCGCAAAAGGCCGGGTTCACTTCGATAATGCGGCCGTCCATCGTCTCCAGCGCAATACCAATCGAAGCTTGCCCAAACAGCGACCGGAACCGCCGCTCGCTTTCCAGTGTCGCTGCCTGCGCGTCTTTACGCTCCAGCGTCGCTCCAACAATGTTCGCCGCCACCGCTAACTGGTTGATCGTCTCTTCCGGCCAACTCACCTTCACTGAATACGACGACACACCCAGCACGCCCTTCCGTCGCTCGCTGTAGCTCGACGAAATCAGCAACAATGACTTCACCCCTAGCTTCTCCAGAAACAGCCGGTCTTCTCTCCCATGTGCCGGCAGGTCGTCCAGATTTTCCAGAGCCACCACCTTATGGCTCATCAGCCGCTGCGCAAGGTACGGCATTTTTCCCGCAGGAATGATTTTCGGAGAAAGCGGAGTCTGGCGCGCCGTAGCCGTGTACTTGTGCATCAGCGCACCGGAAGTTTCTTCCACTTCATACCAGCAGATTCGGTCGGCATCCAACAGTCGGATGATCCCGTCAAACCCTCCTACGATCGTGGACTCAATCCGTTCCAGAGGGCTGACCGCCAGCCGCTCTCCGAACGCTGAAATCTTTTTTCCCAGGGTTTGGCGCCTGGTTTGCCGTTTTCGCGCCTTTGCCGTCATGGTCAAACTCCTGTTTCGGAGCAGCTCTTGAATCGCTCTTACACTCCGCCCGGCACAGCCAATGAACTTGGTTCGATCATGGAGTCAAACTACACCTACCCGCGTTGGCGGTACGCTACTCTGGCTGGCCAGGTCAGTCAAGCAACCATTAACACTATGCATAAGTACCTATGCGCCAAACCAGCCGGCCAGAATTCCGTCGGGTTTTCGTTCCCCATACTTTAGCATCGCATCGCGTCTGGACCGCGATCGTTCTCGGGCGCAAACCCCGCGAATATTGAGGTCCTATGCATGAATTTTTTAAATGCTACGCTCGACGCTTTCGGCCAAGTTCAGCATAGGGGAATGTTGTTTTTCATCTGCACCATCTGCCGCATCAGTGGGTTGCGGTAGCGCAGGTTGCCCCGCCTGCATAGTGACAATCTTCTTCACCGCCGGTCTCTTTTTTTGTGCCTCGAGCACGTCGAGCATTGGGAGCGTATCGCATCCCGCTGGAGACCGGCCTTCTCATCCCAACTGATTAACGCGCAAGCCGGACAATGATAAATGTACGGAATGTATGCACATTATCTTGACACCCACCGAATCAAGGCGTAACTGATTGAGTAAGTATTTAAGGCGGAGGCCTATATGTCCGAGACCAGCCGATTCTTGATTTCAATATTTGGCGTTGTCCTCGCCATCACATTTGCCGGGCAATTCGCCAAGGCCGGACGTTCGACGAAGCCCAACGATTTTGTCATCACGTCGATGACTTTCCAAAAGGAAAGCCCGCTCTACATAGCCGGTGTTAAATACGGGATAGACGACGGCAAGTTCGTCGTGGGGAAATTGTGGCTCAGAAATCGAAGCTCCGTGCCAATCGCCGAATACCAGTTGGGGATCATAGAAACTTTCGTGAACAACGAAGCACAGGTTCACCTGCTCGCTCCCGCAGCCATTGAGGGAATGACTTCAAACACCGTGCTGGAACTCGGCGAATTTTTGCCCCAGGATACGATTGACGACAGTGACATGGTTGCAGTAACCAAAGATCTCCAGATCATTCGCCTTCCCAGGCAGGTCACAGGACCAATCGCGAATGTAGTAGGGCTCAGGTCAATCTTCGTGTTCGTAGCTTCAGTCAAACAAGATGGAAAGCCGGATTTCACAGCGAACATCGTTGAGCTGACGAATGCCGCGAAGGCGCAAGTCGCTTCAGTCGATCCCGCTGAGGTGGAAAAACTCTCCAAGCCGAATTGAACGGATTCTTCTCCACAACGATGTCAAAGGCTGTCATTTGAACGAGTTCCAGTTTCTCGATTGCCCATCTCTGAATCGTTTAAATGAACCGCGCGTGCGTTTGAATTGAGTTCCACAGCTTCCGAATCGCGTTATATGGGTGTATCACTTTTTCTCCGCCCGTAACTCTACCCTCCGCCGCGTTGACGGGCGAAAGAAAAGCGGCAATACTGGCGAACGATGATCGGACAGCTCCGCGGCAGACTCGCCGATAAACGGCCCAACCAGGTCATGGTAGACGTTGGCGGCGTGGGCTATCTGGTCGCCGTCCCGCTCTCTACCTTCGCTGCTCTCGGTGAGCTGCACACTGAAGTCACGCTGCTGATTCACACGCACGTTCGCGAAGACGCTTTCTCGCTTTACGGATTTCTTTCGTCGCGCGAGAAACATTTTTTCGAGCTGCTGCTCGGAGCTTCCGGCGTCGGACCGTCGCTTGCCCTGAAAATTCTCTCCGGCGTGAGCGTCGAAGAACTTGTCCCCGCGATTCGCACCGCCGATGTCGGACGCCTCACGAAAATTCCCGGCGTCGGCCGCAAGACCGCCGAGCGCCTGGTCGTGGAGCTGAAAGACAAACTCGAAGCCGTCACCATCGCCGAAGAAAAGTTGCCCGCGTCCAAAGCCGGAGTCGAAGCCGACGTCATCTCCGCGCTCACCAACCTCGGCTACGACGGCCGCACCGCGGAGAATGCCGTCGCGGAAGGGAAGCGCGCTGTTGGCATTGCCAGCTTCGAAAAATTGTTGAAAGCAACTTTGCAGGAATTGATTTCGCCGAAAAGTCGCGCTGCAAATAGCGCGTAAAAATTGATGACGGAAAAAATAAGCAGCCCGAACAGCACCCCGGAACTTTCGTCAGATGTGCTCGAGGCGTTGAACGAAAAATTCTCCGGCGAGGAACGTGAAAAAGTCGCGGCAGCGCTCCGCCAATTTTCCTGGCCGCAGGAATCGGGTTTGGACGAGCGCATTCATCTCGACATCCTGCACGCGGCCGGCGACCTCGGCCGCATCATCAGGCTCGTCGAACTCGCCAAAAAAGATTGGCGCGACGTCATCATGGCCACCGAATACGATCTAAAATACGGCAAGCCATTGCAAACCCAGTGGTCGAAAGACATGGCAAAGAAACGCGAAGCCAAGCAAAACAGCACTAAAAGTTGAAAGCGAACTTCGAAAAAAAATGCCGGACGGAACCGCAAAACGAATGAGTGCATATCGCGATAAAGATGGGCCCGACAAATTCGACAAGCCGGACCGCCTCGTTTCCGGCGCTGCCTACGATGAAGACGCGCGCCTAGACGCCAGCGTCCGCCCAAAAACGCTTGCCGAATATATCGGCCAGAAGCGCGTCAAAGAAAATATTTCCATTGCACTCGAAGCCGCGCGCAATCGCGGCGAAGCGCTCGATCACGTTCTGCTTTACGGTCCGCCGGGACTCGGCAAAACCACTCTCGCGCAAATCATCGCCAACGAACTGAACGTTCCGATCAAAACCAGCGCTGGTCCTCTTCTCGAACGGAAAGGCGACCTCACCGCCATTCTCACTTCGCTCGAATCCAAGGAAGTTTTTTTTCTCGATGAAATTCATCGCTTGCAGGCCGCCGTCGAAGAAGTTCTCTATCCTGCGATGGAAGATTTTCGCGTGGACCTCGTCATCGGCCAGGGACCCGGCGCGCGCATTCATCCTTTTTACCTGAATCATTTCACGCTGATCGGGGCCACAACCCGCGCGGGACTGATCACCGCGCCGCTTCGTTCGCGTTTCGGTATCGTCCATCGCCTCGATTTCTACGAGCCGGAAGATCTTCTGATCATTCTTCACCGCTCCGCAAAAATTCTGAACATTCAGATGGAAGAAGGCGGTGCCGAAGAAATCGCCCGCCGCTGCCGCGGAACGCCCCGCATCGCCAATCGCTTGCTGCGCCGTGCGCGCGATTTCGCGGAAGTTCGCGCCGGTGGCAAAATCACGCGTGGCGTCGCTCAGGAAGCTTTGGCCATGCTCGGCGTGGACGAAAGTGGCCTCGACGAAGTCGACCGCAATCTCATGATCGCGCTGCTCGACAAATACAGCGGCGGTCCCGTCGGACTCGGCACCCTCGCCGCTGCTCTTTCCGAAGAAGAAGACGCCATCGAAGAAATGTACGAACCTTATCTAATGCAGATCGGCATGATCGATCGCACCCCACGGGGCCGCGTAGCCACCCCCCGCGCCTACCAATACTTCAATCGCGAACTCCCGCGCCGCCAACCGCGCCTGTTCTAATTGCAAAGAGACGCATTAAGGTCCACCATCTCGTTAACAATCGCGCAGTACTCCTCGTCATAAATAGGAGGATCCATGGATTCAGACGAAAAACTCAAGCTCGATTACGAGCGGGTCGCCGACTACTTCAAGCAACTTGCTGAAATCCGATTCAAGCTACTGGCATTCGTCCCGGCCATCGGAGGAGCCGCAGTCAGCACCGCTTTGATATCAAAACTGAATGGAGGGCCGTTGGTCGCGGTTGGCATACTTGGGCTGCTCGTTACGTTGGGCATTGTCATGTATGACCAGCGAAATTCCCAGCTGTACAATCACGCCTTGGGACGCGCAAAGTGGCTTGAGCGTAGCTTGAATTTTGAATTTCACGATTCCCAGGGCGCCTCGAAAGAAAAGGGGGGCCTCTTTGCTGAGCGCCCAGGTCGCAGCCGCACCATTCTTGGTATCGTCGTGTGGCATGACCGCGCTCTCGGGATTATTTACGGGGCAACCATTGGGGCGTGGGTGTACTTGTTTTTTCGCGGGGTTCTGACCACCGGCTGGATGGTCGAGAATCAAGTTTGGTTCGTCCTGCACCCCGATCGACTTGCTTTGCCGTCGGCCCTGTTTTCTGGTTGGCTGATTTACTCCCAACTGATGAAATACGAAACGAAAACAGGACAAGCCTTCAAAACCGAAGCCGGGCCGAAAATTGAATCTCGCCCGGCGTGATCGCGACACACGGGCCGTGCACTTGTGACTCTCTCGCGGAATTCGGTACGCTAAATGTGAATGGAAAAAATATTTCTGTCGATGGGATCGAATCTGGGCGATCGGGCTGCGAATTTGCGGGCGGCGATTCGTTCGCTCAAGCTTGCGCGCATAAACGTGTTGAAGATTTCTTCGTTCTACGAGACCGAGCCCGTCGGCTACCTTGACCAGCCGTGGTTTCTGAATTGCGTCGTTGAAGGCGAAACCAATCGCCAGCCGCAGGAACTACTGGAATCGTTTCGCGCGCTGGAAATGGCGTTTCACAGCAAAAAAGAATTTGTGAATGGCCCGCGCATACTGGATATCGACATTTTGCTTTTCGGCGACGAAACATTCGATACGCCGGACCTAAAAATCCCGCACCCAAGAATGCTCGACAGAAAATTCGTACTCGTTCCACTCGCTGAAATTGCGCCTGATCAAAAACATCCAGCATGGGCGGCAAACGTCAGCGAGTTGTTGGCAAAGTCAAAAGATACGAGCGAAGTCCGCCGTGTGCCGTAAAGCACCGCGACGGCCCTGCCGGAAGAAATTGGATTGAACTGAACTATGTTGTCCGGTGAATCAGCAAACGGTGCAGCGTCATCACTTTCGGTTCGAGTACGTCGAGTTCAATTTGCGAGAGGCGCCCTTCATTGATTTCGCGCCAACGGTACACACCGGGCTCGGTTTCTTCTTTGACGCGCCCATTCAGCTGGCGGAGAAATTCTCCAGCGTCAGAGCGCGACGCCACCTGCCTGTAGCGGGGCCGCGCCAGAGCTTCGACGACATAACTGCGCAGTAGCTTGTTCCAATATTGCTGGAACAGATCGTTGGACGCGAAGATGTCGCTCCACGCCACTTCGCCCCCGTAAGCGACCACCACGCCGACGACTTGACCGTCCTTCACACCCGACGTCGCGCGCGAAAATCGTTTTTGCAATTCCGAGACGTATTCGTCCACGGAGCTGCCAACGCGTTTCGATTCGTAGATTTTTCGGTACGATTCGGTCGGCGCTTCCACTTGAACCGTCTCCGAAATTTGTGAATTGGCGAGAACGGGTGGCGCCGCCGCGGACGCCATGGAAGAATCGGAATCCGCGCGCGCTTCCGCCTTTCGGGTGGTGCCGCCGCGGACGGCGCTCCACACTTCGCCCTGATCCTGCTTGAGGGCGGCCTGTTCGCGCACGCTGGGGTGCACAATGGTTTTGGCTTCGGCAAAATTCGCTCCCGCCGACCACCGGCCGTGCTCGACGCAAAAAACGTCCAGGGGCAGAGGCTCGGAGCCGGCGGGCACCAGGCGGTCTTTCCCGATCACGCGGTCCTGCTTGCCGCCGCTGACCAATTCGCCAGCGAGCAGCAGTAGCGGTTTCTTACTCCTATTCATTAGCACTAATTGATTAACAGAAGCGCCGTTAGAATAGGTTGGCCGCGCTACTCCATCGCGGCTGCGTGCCATTCCTTCCGAGCCTTGCTCGCGCACCTGCACTTCACCACTGGCCAGTCCTTCATCGAGAGTCAGGAACCAGCTGGTGTCGTGCGAGCTTCCACTCACGACCGGAAAGATGCGCAAATTCTCGTAGCTGACCGGCTCTAGCAGGCGCCACTCGCCCTCCGGCTTTCCGGCGGGCGGCGCGGCGGCCGAATCTCCAGAAAAAATAAACCCCAATGTCCCCAGTGCTCCCAATGAGCCGAGCCCCAGTAGTCCGCGAATCAGTCCACTCAGTATCCTGTGTTCCATGACGCCCCCCTTGCGCGCGCCGCGAAGTCTGGCGTTCGCCGGCTTCAACGCGTGCTGGGGTTAGAACGGAGCGGCCGGAAATTCTTGCAAGCTCGGTCAGTATCGAAAGAGGTCGCAGAGCGACGAAGTCAGGACTCGAGGGGCAGGGTCTGCCAGTCAGTGGCGCGGATCGCCGAGGTTGGTGCGGGGCTTGTTTCGTTTGGTACTCGAAGATTGCGCTTCGGCTCGTTCATATTCGGCCAATTCTTCGTCGGAGTAGCAGTAGGAATCGCGCGCGGCGAACATTGAAGTAACGCGGCCCGCGTCTTTCTTTTTCTTGCGCAGGCCGCCAAATTCATAGCGGACCTGACGTAGCGGGGCTTCAATGGCTTTGACTTCGACGAGGAGATCGCTGACTTTTTCGAGGAAATCGTGAAGATGGTAAGGCCGGACGACGTAGGGAAGTTTCGCCAATTCCAGCGTTCCGACAAACTGGCTTCCCGATAGTTCGGGCACCAAGAAAAGGCAACGGACGCGGCCGCCATCTTCGGGCGGAACGGTGGCAAGCTCGCGGAGAGTCATGTAGCCGGGAGAATTTACTCCGAGCAGTCCGATGTTGGCGATGACCAGCGACCATTCGCCGGTGCGCATCTCGGTAAGCAATATTTTGGTGTCGGCGATGAATTTCACGCTCCAGCCTTCGGAGTCGAGTACCTGGCGAAGAGCATCGGCGCTGGCGCCGGCCTGATCGAGTACCAGGATGCTTACTTTTTTCGGCTCGGATTCGGGAGGGTTCGCCATTCTGGAAGTATAGGTTGCGGAAAAGTTCGGCGCCTGTCGCGCGGGGAAATTCGCGCCTTAAGCGGCACCTGTACCAACGGGCAAGAGCGTCGGGCGGGCAAGACCGCCGGACGGCGAAGACTGTGGTTGGGCGTCAACCGCGCGATATCTGGTTCAGGCTTGCGAACGCGAAAAATCGAACCGTGCGCGAAAAACAAAAATCAATTTATGGAGTGGGGTTCGCCGGCTTCTGAGTTGCGCTTTGCAGCACCAAGTTTACTTTGACTGGATTTCCCTGAGTGATGACGCGGTAGGCGCTGGTGTTCAGGAATTTCAGATCGCCGTTTACGACGATGCGCGCGCTGACGGTGTAGGTGTGCTTCGGATCGATTTTGGCCGGATCGTAATTCAATTCAAATGCGAGGGGAACCTGTTTGCCAGCGAAGGTGATTTTTTGCTCAGCGAGAATTACGGCCGGAGCATCGGCTAACGAAACATCCTGAAGTCGAACGGTGAGCAGGGCATTTTCCGGCATGGCGATACGTTCGCGGTAGGCGACGGTACCGGAAACTACAGACGTGGCGTTTGCCGTTGAGCCGTGATCCAGATTGCAGTTGGTGGCGATATGTACGGGGTGGTCCGCGTCAGATTCGTCGTCCATGAAACCGGTGTTGCCCTTGCTCCACCAGACCATTTTGCCGTCGGAGTAGCGAGTTCCGGAGCCGGACATGGTTTGCTTCATGGCGTAGGATTTTTCGTTGAAGGTGACGCGCGCGTTTTGTTCACGCAGAAACACGACAAGATTCGCGCCACCATCGCAAGTGTAGGAAAATCTGTGCATCATGGGCATGCGATGGGATTGCGGCGCGGTCGGTGGGCCGGGAGAAGCGGGAGGTGCAGGAGGAGCCGGCGGAGGGGTATCTTGCGCGAAGGCCGAAGGCGCGAGCGCGAGACCGACAGTCAAAAAAATCGTTGTCAAGGAATTGCGGAAAAAGTTTCTATCTCTCGAGATTTTGGAAATCACAGTAACACCTCGCTACTGGCCGATGACCATGAAGCTGCCTGCTTTTTGCCGCTTGTAACCGGAGCCGTCCCAGAAAATCCTGCAGATTGACGAGGCCTTTGCACCTTCGCGATTGGTAAAGAAAATCTGGATGCCATCGCGCGACCATTCGGCGTCTTGGGCAAAGACGTTCACGGGTGTAACGACGACTTGCCGCTTCGATTTGAGTTCATACAAGAATGAAGCGCTGGCCATACCGGTCTGCGGATCTTTGGGCATGCCGGGTTTCACGCTGGAGGTGGATGCGGTGACGAGAATCAGATCCGGATTCGCCGGATTTACGCGAATGGTATCGGAACTATTGTGTTCGAACTGGCCGTAGATCTCGCCGAGAGGAACGGAGACGGGCGGACTATCGAGTTTGAAGAAATAAAGATCTTTGTCATCGGATGCCACGACAGTGTGCGGATCCTGCCAGCCGTGCAGTGCTGTGACTGCGCTCGGACTTAATTGTGCTGCTTTATCGGGCGAGCCTGCAGGCATGCTCCAGACTTGCCAGCCCGTGCCACTGTCTTTCAAGAAAGCGATTTTTGCATCATCGGGCGACCAGAATGCGGACTGCACGAGACCGCGCAGGAGTTCGGTGGATTTCGCGGTGGCGGAGTCGTAGAGCATCAGGGTCCGGTCTTTGTTCTGTTCTTCGTGCGTGTACAAGAGTTTCTTGCCGTCGTGAGAGAGCGAGAGCTGAAAGCCGGAGGGTGCAACAAGTTTTGCGGATTCGCCGCGCGCGAGCATAACTTTTCCGGTCGGATCAAGGTAGGCAGTTGCAACCGGCGGTTTGAATCCGGTGATTGCGGGAGGGACCACTTTCTTTTTTTCGGGATCATCGTCATCCAGATTTTTTTGTTTGAACTCCGGAAATTGTTCGGCGGCTATTTTGGCACAGCCCTTGAGTTCGCCGATCTGGGAGTGTGTTACGACCGCTTTGAAGGAGTATTTGGTGTCGGACATATTGTCCGAGCAAGCTTCGCGCGAGAGCCGCACGGTGACATCGGCATTGGTGGCGGTATCTTTTGCGTGGTATAGCCACGCAGTGCCCGAATCGTCAGCGACGATTTCTCCGGGCTCAAGAACGATTGGCGGATAGCTGATTCGTTCCAGGCGTTCCGCTCCCTTCATGCCGATGCGGACGTTCCAGAAAGGTTCGGTGCCACTGGCGATGAGCAAGATGGGGTAATGCTTGGATTGCGGAGCGGGAGGACCGGCAGGCGTAGCGGTTCTTTTCTGCGCGTTGTTTGGAGGCGGAGCTTGTGGTGTGGGCTTTGCCGGCGATTGCGCAAACGAAGCCGCGGCAAGAAATAGCAAAAGCGAGCCACAAGACCAATACGGGCTACGTGCGAACTTGGGGACCATGAGAGCCTCGGACTCAATCTTACCTAATGAGAGAGGGGCCGCCGACAAAACTCGACGATAGCCGAAGAGTGGTCCGTTTGATTTTTTGCCCCGTTGGGTTAGCGACCAAACAATTCAAACTGAACCACGATCGATTGGCAACGGCCCGAAGTGACCGCTCTAGTAGTAGTGACCGACTTCGAAGTCGGCGCGGCAACCGCGGTCCACCCAGATTCCTCCACGGTCATATCCCCAAGTGCGGCCATAAATGCAATCGGCGTCGCTGCGCTGGCGGATCAGGCGAACGCCGCCATTGGTGTTGAGGGAACAATAGTTGCGCCGCATGTCATTCGAAGAACAGTTCACGAGTCGCGATCCTCCGCTGCTCGGAGGATTCCATCCCCCGCCGCCGGGCTGCCAACCGCCTCCGCCCGAGCCGCCGATCTGGAAGTCGGCGCGGCAACCGCGATCGACCCAGATCCCACGGCTGTCGTAACCCCAGGTCCGGCCATAGTCGCAACGAGCGTCGCTGCGTTTTCTGACGAGTTGGACTCCGCCGCGAGTATCGGTCGGGCAGGTGCGACGGCGCATGTCGTCGGATGCGCAATAAATGTTGTAGCCCTGATCCCAACCACCCCAGCGGCCGCTCAATTGAAAGTCCGCACGGCAGCCACGGTCCACCCAAATGCCGCGGCGATCCCAACCCCAGGTCACGCCGAAATCGCACGGAGCGTCGCTGCGGCGTCTTAAGAGTTGGACACCTCCGTTGACATCGGCGGAGCAATACCTGCGGCGCATATCGTCGGAAGCGCAATAGATGGTGGACGTGCTTTGCGGAGAGGGAAGAGCTGCAGGGAGCGCAACCGCATCGGTGGCCGGCATGGCTGAAGCCGCAATAGAACGGTCATTGCTCAGTGCCACAAACAACAAAATGCACACGGCAATTCCGCAGAGTGAAACCAATCGCTTCATGAGGGGATTTCCTTTCGACCTGGTCAGCTGGCTCCCCGCGGCACGGGCGCCACGATTCAGGGAGAGAAAGCCGGACGAATTAGACCAAAACGAAGTCGCTTAGGCAAGAAGGGCGGACGAGGAGTGTCCGGTTAAAGAGTAAGAGGTTTGAGAGGCGGAATTTTGCGTTTGACGGGCGAATGAAATACGAAACTACTTGACATAGCGAACAAAAAGCGAAACACTTGGTGGGTATCGAGGTGGGCTATGTCTCCAATCACTTCAGTAAAACAAACGGCGGGATATCGCATCCGCCGCCGCGCTCCATTTTCCTCAGCTTCTCTCTTTCCTGTTAGCCCTGTAGGTAGCCCAAACGCACGGACAGACGAGCGTGCCCCGCTCGCCGTTCCGGGCAGCATCGTTCCGGGCATTGGCGCGGTGGATTGCCCTCCGCTCGCGCCTGCGAGTTGCGGCGACTCTCTCCGCGACTGGCAGGATTTCCGGAAGGACGCTGCTGCCGTACCCGGCGCTTCGGCGCCGTTGGTAGGCATTGCCCGCCTCGCTTCCATTTCTCCGATTGCGTCGACGCAGAGGAAGTCGCAAGAGCGTCCGGAGTACTTTGTGCTTCCGGTGAAATCGATCCTGAACAAGTGCGATTCGGCGCGGGTCCCGTTCGACTGGACGATCAACCCGTACCGGGGCTGTGAGTTCGCCTGCAAATATTGTTATGCGCGGTACACGCACGAATTCATGGAGCTGGACGGGCTGGCGTTTGAAAAGAAAATCTTTGTGAAGAAAGATGCGGCGGTCCTGCTGACGCGCGAGATCGCGACGAAATATTCGTACGCGAAGGGAAGGGAAGGCGCGCCGGAACACATCTGCATCGGTTCGGCGACGGATCCTTACCAGCCAGCCGAAAAGGAATTTGGGGTTACCCAAGCGTGTCTGGAAGAGCTGGCGCGGCATAAAGGTTTGAGCGTTTCGATCATTACGAAGTCCAATCTGATTGTGCGGGATATCGATGTGTTGCTGGAGATTGCGAAGGGTTCGCGGCTATGCGTGGATATTACGGTGACGACGCTGCGGCCGCGGTTAGCGCGGCTGATGGAACCGCGGGCACCGCGGCCGGATTTGCGGCTGGCGGCGATTCGCAAATTGCGCGATGCGGGGCTGTCGGTGGGCATTTCGGCTTCGCCGCTGCTGCCGGGGATTACTGACCGCGAAGGCGAGCTGGAATCGCTGGCCGAGGCTGCGCGAGATGCGGGAGCGCAATGGATTTCTTCGGGAGTGCTGTTTCTGATGCCGTCGGCCGCGAAACAGTTTTTGCCGTTTCTGCGGGAAAAATTTCCGCGGCTTACGCGACAGTACGAAGAGTGGTACACGCGGAACGCCTATGCGCCGGAACCGTATCGACGGAAAATTTCGGCGCGACTCGGAGCAATTAAAGCGGCGCTGGGGATGACTTTCCGGCCGTGGGAGCAATTTCAGCGTCCGGTTGCGCCCTCGCCGCAGCTTTCGCTGGCGCTGTGGATTTCTTGTTCCGCCAAATGCGCTCAAACGCGCTAGGGTACGATGATTCGCGGTTCGTCTTTTTTCAATTCTTCGGCTGGCGGGGAACTGGGCGCGTAGAAATTCGATGAATCGACGCGAGCGGGGTCTTCCGTTGGAGCGAATCAGGCCCATCCGGTAAAGAAAAACGGTGACGTGAAAAATATCGATGTCGCTCATGGCGGCGGAGTTTCCGCTTTCGGCGAATTTCTGTTTGGCTTCGTTGAGAAACTGGTGAGTGCCTGGTAGAGATCGCGCTGCACGGGGATTTCCGGCACGCGCTCGTATAACAAGCCGCTCTGCAGAGTTTTGTAAGTGCCGGCGAGCGCTACGAGAGCAGCCAGAACGTCGGGATCGGCGGCGGTCGCTTCGCCGGTAGCGAATTTGGCGATGTGATAGGCCATCGCGGTGATCAATTGTTGCTGGGTGTGAATTACGTTTTGCGGAACACGCTCGTCGACGAAGGGCGTGTCGGCCGGCACCGGGCGCTTGTGTTCATCTTCGTAGCGATGCGCGGCGATCAAATAAGTGCAATCAGGCGGGCAAGAGATGGTGACTTCGCGTTCGGTGCCGCAGCAGACCGCACAAATGTTTTCGCCTTTAGCGGGGCAGAAGCGCGCTGCTTTTCGTTTTGTACAAATCGGACAAGTCACGTCGGGCACCCGTGGAATCGACGACTCGGCAGAATACCGCTCAACAGCGCGAAATACAAGGAAGTGGCGGGTCGGCACTCAGGCCATGATGACTTTGTTCTGGAAGCGACGCGCGGCAACGATGAGCAGAAAGCTGCCCATAGCGAAGAGGGCGAGCGCATCCGGCCAGAGATGGACGATACCGGCGCCGCGCAGAATCACGCCGCGTGTGATGTTGATGAAATAGCTGGCGGGAACGAAATAGCTGAGCGCGTAGAAAAACTTGGGCATGGTTTCGCGCGGGAAAATATATCCGGAAAAAAAGATGCTGGGCAGAATGGTGAGAAACGCGAGCTGCATGGCTTCGGATTGGGAATTTGCTTTGCTGGAGATCAGGATGCCGAGCGAGAGAGAAACGAAAATGTAGGGAAGCGAAAGGAACGCCAGCAGCAATACGCTGCCGTGAATGGGCACGTTGAAAGCGAAGCGCATGAACGTGAGAATGAGGACGAGTTCGGAGAAGCCGATCGCAAAGATAGGCAAGAGTTTGCCGAGGAGCAAGTCCCATCGGTTTTACCGGCGTGACGAAGAGCTGTTCGAGCGTGCCGCGCTCTTTTTCGCGGACGATGGAGAATGCGGTAAGGAACGTAGTTACGTTGAGGAGCAAGAATTGCGGTCAGCCCGGGAAGAAAGAAATTTGGCGAACGCGAATCGGGATTGAAGAGCAATTTGGGGCGCATATCGACGGCGAAAGAATCGTTGTTGAGCAGAACGCGGCGCAGCGATTCGTCGAGACCGATGGCGGTGGTGACGTTGATGGCCTGGCCTGCCACGGAAGAATCGGAGCCGTCAATCAAGCACGAGAACCTGCGCGCTCATGCTGGTGCAGCAATTTGTCGGAGTAATCGACGGGAATCTTGATGCCGACGCGGGCCTTGCCGGCGATGATCATGTCGTTCATTTCGTGGTCGCTGTTGACGTAATGACCATGTGGAAGGTGTCGGAGTTTTTCAGGCGATCGAGGAGTTCGCGGCTTTCGCGGCGGCCGTCGGCGTTAAAGACAACGGTGTTTATCTGGCGGATGTTGGTGTCGATGCCGTAGCCGAGCAAGCAGCATCTGCAGCAGCGGAATAATCAGGGAAAAAAAGAGCGTGCCGAAGTCGCGGCGCACGTGCAGCGTCTCTTTATAGAAAACCGCGCCGAATCCACGGAATATTTCACGCACGTGGCTCGGCCTCCGCGTCCTGATTCTTGTAGGTCAGTTCGACGAAAACGTCTTCAAGACTGGCCGCGAGCGGACGAATTTCGGCAACGGCGATGCCTTGGTGAAGGAGTTGTTCGCGAAGATGATCGAGATTGAAAGTGTCGTCAATCAGCGCGTGGATGGATTGACCGAAGATGGTGGCGCTGCGCACGCCGGGAATTTGCCGAGCAAATTTCAGCGCACGGGTGACTTCGGGAGTGGTGATTTCGACGCGCATGCGTACCCGGCGGAGTGACGTCAGGAAGTTGGCGCAGGGAATCGGGCGTGCCGTCGGCGATGAGCACGCCGTAATAGATGTATGCGACGTGGCTGCAGCGTTCGGCTTCGTCCATGTAGTGAGTGGTGACAAAAAAAGTGATGCCGTGGCCGGAAAGTTCGAACAGCAGATCCCACAGGTGGCGGCGCGCGACGGGATCGATGCCGGCGGTGGGCTCGTCGAGAAAAAGTAATTTGGGTTCGTGCAGCATGGCGCAACCGAGGGCCAGGCGTTGTTTCCACCCGCCGGAAAGTTGCGACGCCAGACGATCGAGATAAGGGCCGAGGCCGTTCATCTCGACGATTTCATCCATGCGATTCTTCAAGCGCCGCGGGATCCAAACCGTAGATGCGGCCGTAAAAAGTGAGATTTTCCGTAACGGTAAGATCCGGATACAGACTGAAATTCTGCGACATGTAGCCGATGCGCTCGCGCACTTCCTCGGAGTGGGTGCGCACGTTGAGGCCTTCGACGCTGGCTTCGCCACCGCTAAGAGGAAGCAGTCCGGTCAGCATTTTGATGACGGTGGTTTTTCCGCTGCCGTTGGGGCCGAGGAAACCAAAGATTTCGCCGCGTTTTACGGTAAAGCTGACTCCGTTCACGGCGGTAAATTTTCCGAAAGTGCGGACCAGTCCTTTGCGCGGTGATCGCAGAATTGGTAAGTCCGGCGGGGACAGCTCCATTTTGTTTTGGCGTTTGCGCAGACATTATTATTTCCCGCTTTTCAGTTTTACGTCGGCGGCCATTCCGGCGAGGACTTTGTGCGTCGAATCAGCGATGCGGATTTTGACGCCGAAGACCTGGTGCACGCGTTCTTCGCGTGTTTGTACGTTGCGAGGAAGAAATTCGGCCTGCTGGTTGATCTGTTCGACCACGCCAGGAAAGGTTTGCCGGCCGACAGAGTCCACGGTGACTTCGGCGTGGTCACCCACCTGCACGCGGTTGATTTCCGTTTCCGGAATGTAGATGCGCACATAAATTTGATCGCTTTCGAGCAGAGTGGCGACGGGTGTGTTGGGGGAGATCAAATCGCCGGGACGAACATCGAGAACTTCGATGATGGCCTCGGTAGGAGCCAGAACTTCGCGTTCACGGAAACGAGCTTCATCGTAGGAAAGCGACGCCTGCGCAGAGTCGACATCTTCGCGGCGATTTCCGCGCTGAAGTTTTTCGTAGGTGGCCTGGGCCTGTAGGTAGCGGGCTTCGGCGCTGGCGATTTCTTCCGGGCGGTAGCCGCGACTCAACTCGTCGAGTTTGTGCTGAAGATTTTCTTTTTGCGCGAGCGCCATTTTCCAGTTGGCTTCGGCGGTGTCGCGTTGCTGTTTGGAGATCAAGTCCTTTTTGGAAAGAGCGTCGTAGCGCTGAAAATCTAGTTGCGCGCGGGTTTGGTCTGCGGCGGCACGATCGAAATCGGATTGCGCGGCGGCGATGTCTTCCTTGCGGTAGCCATTTTTCTTGAGTTCGTAATCGGCTTTGGCACCGAGCGAGGCTGCACGAGCTTCGGCGATTTCTTCCGGGCGGTAGCCGCGTTTGGCTTTTTCCGCGTTGGCCTTGGATTGCTGCGAGCGAGGCAAGGAGTTCCTTGTCGTCGAAAGTCATCAGGACCTGGCCGGCCTTTACGTGATCGCCTTCGCGCACGAGCAGTTTTTCGATGCGGCCGCCGATCTTGGAACCGACGCGAATGTTGCGTGCTTCGACGGTGCCGGAGCCTTGCAAACCAGAATCCTTGCGAGAAAGGCTTCTGGAAAGAAATAGGACCGCCGCAACAACAGCGACAATCACGAGCACCAGAACAATGCGCTTGCCTTTCATTTTTTATCCTTGGTCGTGCTTTTTCGACTGGCCCGTTTTTTCTGATTACCGCGTGCTGGCGGAGCACTGGCAGCAATGCGGTTCGAATCAGGAGCAGCAATTCCTCCCCAAAGAAGAGAAAGCGCTTGCTCGACGCGTTCGGTAAGGGAAACGTCTCCGAGCAGCGACCAGAAGAGCAGGGTCCCGAAAATCATCTGGCGCAGCACTTGTGCGATGTCTTCGGCAGGTACGTCGCGGCGAACCTCGCCTCTTTCCTGGCCGTGACGAATCAGACCGCCGATCAAGCGCCGGTGAGTGTTGCTAAGCCGAATTACCTCCTTGCGAATGACGGGAGACGAGACATGGGCTTGAAGCAGGGCGCGAACGACCGCAGGATTCTGTATGGGAGCTTCGGTCATGCGGCGAACCAGGCCGCGAAGACTTTCGCGCATGGGCAGAGGAGACTGGCGAATTTCTTCAACGACGATTTCCAGGCGAGCGAGCTGCATTTCTGCCAAATGCGAGAAGAATGTGGTCTTTACTAGGGAAGTAGTTGAAGAAGGTGCCTTTGCCGACGTCGGCGGCTTCGGTGATGTCTTCGACAGTGGTTTCAAAGAAGCCTTTTTTTGCGAAGAGAGTGAGAGCGGCTTGGAAAAGGCGTTCGCGAAGTTCGGCGCTGCGGCGCTCACGGCGGGAAGGCCGGGGAGCAAATCTGGCGGGGAACGGCAGGTTGTGGGAGCCGGCGGAACTAAGCATGACTAGTATTCATAGATGACTGTAAGTCAGATTCGTTACGTTGTCACCAGAAAAAAAACGCCCCTACCCGGAGGCAGAGGCGCTTCTCCTAACGTGTGCCGAACGGGAGAGCTACTTCAGAGAGTCGGGATCGGACGTGTTTTTCGGGGACTTCTTGTTCAGATAGTCGACCATCTGGCGAGCAGGAGGCGGAACCGGAACCTCGCCCTTGAAGATGATGTCCTGAGCGGTGGTTTTCTTGCCGTAGACCCTGGCATTGGCGTCGTTATCGGGACGAACGGTGGATCCTGTCAGGGAAACGCCAGCGAAAAGTCCGCGAGCGCGCGAATAAGTGAGCACTTCGGCGCGCATCGTGGCGTCGGTGGAAGCTTCGGCATTGCGGCCTTTGGGTCCGGCGGCGGCGGAAGCGTCCGCGCCCAGCTTGACCTTGCTGGAAAGAATGGAGCGAGCGCCACGTGGATTCATGACCAGGAGGACGAAATCCGTGGCCTGCCCGCCGGCTTGGAAGCCGAAGCTGGCGCCTTCAAGAGCCATCATGGAAGGAGCGCTCCACGGACCAGTGAAGTGTTCGCCAGTGCGACAGGTCATGGCGCCGCGGCCGTAACTTCCTCCTAGGATAAATGCTGCCTTGAGAACCGAAGGATAGACGATGACGCATTCCGCTTTGTCGATCAGGTCCTGGGGAATGTCATCAGGAATGTCCATGATTTCCTTGATCACGGTTCCGCAATTTTTCAAGCGATCGGATTCCTTTACGTCGTCTGCCGTAGCAGGCAGAGACAGAACAGCGAAACCTAGAAGCAGGGCCAGCGGCCTTTTCATGTTCTTTCTCCTTGAGATTTTCGCGCCCGCGAAAAACTGAAGCCATCACGTGCGGGAAGCGGAACATCGAATCCAGGAGCGGGAGAAAGCGACGGCTTCGAGCGCGCCCCTATCCGGAGGAAGTGTTCCGTGGCGTATGGAATATACTTGGCTTGGCGGAAAATTGCCATCAGGGGAAGAACAGCGTCGATGCCAAGTTTAAGGTTGCGAGGGATTTGTGTGGCTGGAACTGCCGTGGTACTGCTGAGCGCAGTCTCGGCCATCGCTCAGGAGACCAAGCGGTCCGCGCAGGTCGGGAACCTGCGTATCGCGAAGAATTTATCGCCTTCAGAGATGTACAGCGGGCGGGTACAGGCGATTTTGAGCAGCGGAGAGCCGGCGAAAGGCGAATGGGGAGTGGTCGTCGCAGATGCCGCCAGCGGACAGATGCTTGTACGAGCAGAACGCCGACAACTATTTTGTTCCCGCATCGAACATGAAATTGTTTACGACGGCGCTGGCGCTTAACAGGTTGGGACTGGACTTCCGATTCCGGACGACGCTGGAAGCGCTGACAGAACCATCTGCGGATGGAAAATTAGCCGGTCCCTTATTTTTGGTGGGGCGTGGCGATCCCAATCTGTCTAACCGAAAATTTCCCTACTCGCTGAAGGAAGAATTCGACGGCGAGCCGGAGAAAGCAATCGCGGAATTGGTGGATGCACTGGCGGCGAAAGGCGTGAAAGAAATTTCCGGGGACATCGTGGGCGACGACAGTTATTTCCCACGGGAGCGGTACCCGAACGGCTGGGAAATCGACGACATGGTGTGGGAGTACGGCGCGGCGATTTCCGCGATCGTGGTGGACGACAACACCGTGCAGTTGATGTTGACGCCGGGTGCGAAGCCCGGCGACCGAGTGGAAGCGGTGGTGACACCGTCGGCGCCGGAATTTACCGTAGACAACCAAGTGATTACTTCGGCGGCCGGAGTAAAAGCGGATTTGACGCTGAAGCGCGAGCCGGGGTCGAACCTGGTGAGGATCCTGGGAACGCTTCCGGCGCAGAGCAAGCCGCGTAAATTAGCTCTGGCCATTCAAGAGCCGGCGCTGCATGCGGCGGCGATGTTGAAACGGCTGCTGGAAGATCGCGGCATCAAGGTGGGTGGAGTGGCACGCGAGTTGTCTTTGCCGCCGGGACCACCGGCGGGAGAGACGCGGGTGTTGCTTGCGGAGCATCTTTCGATTCCGCTGGGGCAATCGGTAAAGCTGGTGAACAAGATCAGCCAGAATTTGCACACGGAGATGTTGCTGAGAACCGCAGCCAGGCAGGACGGAGTATGGGCGACGCCGGAAGATCTGGTGAACTCCGCGCAGAACTTTTATGCGATTGCGGGAATTCCCGCAGGAGACGTGGTGCAGACGGATGGTTCGGGGCTTTCACGGCATGACCTGGTAACGCCACGAGCGTTGGTGGCGCTGTTGCTGTACGCGCAGAAGCAGCCGTGGTTTGCGGCGTACTACGATTCCCTGCCGGTGGCGGGTATCGATGGCACGCTGGAAGACCGAATGAAAAACAGTACCGCGGCAGGACGCTTACATGCGAAGACCGGGTCGGTGGAGCATGTGCGGACCCGCTCCGGGTATGCCGAGCTACCGAGCGGACGGCGGCTGGTGTTTTCCTTCATGAGCAACAACATGGGATCGAAAGGGCATGAAGCTACGGACGCGCTGGATGCGCTGAGCATCGCGATGATTGAGGAGTTTGACGCGGCAGGCTCGACCTGCTGCAAGATTGTTCAATAATTTTTCAAAAGGGGCTTCCTGAAACAGCGAGCATGGAAAAAATCATTACCGTTTTTGGTAGTTCACGACCGCGCGAGGGCGCTGCTGACTACCAGGAAGCATTGGAATTGGGTCGGCGCGCTGGGACAGCGGGATTTGCGATTTGTAGCGGCGGTTACGGCGGAGTGATGGAAGCGGTTTCGCGCGGAGCGAAAAGCGCGAGCGCGAAAACTTATGGAGTAACCGCAGAATTTTTTAAGCCCAAGGCGAACGCGTGGATCGATGAAGAGATTCGCCTGCAGACCTGGCAAGAACGATTGTTTGAGCTGGTGCGGATCGCCGACGGATTTGTGGCATGCAAAGGCGGAACGGGAACACTGGTGGAACTGGCAGTTGTTTGGGAGATGCTGAACAAGTCGGTGATCGCAGGGAAGCCCATGGCGGTGTTGGGTGAGTTCTGGACGCCGATCCTAGAAAGAGTGAGAGAAGTGGAGACCGGGCATCCGGGAAGTTGGGGCGAGGCGAGCGGGCGGCTGGTGTACACCGCGGCGACGCCGGAAGACGCGGCGAGATTTTTGCGCGAAAAATTGCGATGAGCCGAACGGCACAAGATGTTCTGGAGTTCGACAAGCTGCGGGAGTTGTTGCGGCAGCAGGACGACGTGCGTGCCGGGGAGGAGGATGGTGGAGGCGTTGGAGTTTTCGCGCGACGCGGGGTATTTGCAGGGCGCAGTTTGCGCTGATTCGCGAGGCGCGGGAATGGCTGCGCACTGGCGGCGAAATGGGGTTTGGCGGACTGGCCGATCCGGAGGTCTGGCTGACGAAGATAGAAGGACTCGGAGTTGCATGGAGGCGAAGGAATTTCTGGATGCGGCTTCGCTGCTGGAGACGGCGTCGTGGCTGCGTGTGCAGTTCCGCGGGGAGAGCGCAAAATTTCCATTGTTGGGTGCGCGCGCGGCAAGCCTGGGCGATTTTCGCGAACTGCTGGCGGCGATCCGGCGGTGCATTTTGCCGAACGGAGAGATCAGCGACGACGCGTCACCAACGCTGCGGCGAATTCGCGTCAGCGTGATACAGACGCGGGACTCGATCCAGAAAGTGCTGAAGCAGATTTTGCGGTCGCGGAATGCGGAAGCGGGGGAAGACTACGTTACTTTGCGCAACGACCGGTTCGTGATTCCGGTTCGCGCGGAGACGCGGCGGAGCATGCCGGGCGTGGTGCACGGAGCGAGCGCGACTGGGCAAACGGTTTTTCTCGAACCGTTTGAAACGGTGGAATCGAACAATCAACTGGTGCAGCTTGCGGAGGATGAAGCAGCGGAGATTGTGCGGATACTGAGAAATTTAACGGAGCGATTACAGGCAGTTCGGAAGGAATTGGTGGAGGCGGCAGGAACTATCGCGGAGATGGATGGGGTGTTCGCGCGCGGAAGATTCGCACGGGATTTCGACGCGGCGTTGCCGGAATTTTCGCCGAATGGAGAATTGCGGCTGGAGCTGGCCCGGCATCCGGTGCTGGAAGATAAATTGAAGCGCGAGCAGCGCGCGATCGTTGCGATGAATTTGACTTTGAACCGCGAAGAGCGGCTGCTGGTGATCAGCGGGCCGAATACGGGCGGAAAAACGGTGGCGTTGAAGACGACAGGATTGGCGGCGCTGGCCGCGCAATCGGGAATCCCGGTGGCGGCACAGCGCGCGGTACTGCCGCTTTTCGATCACGTGCTGGTGGATATCGGCGATGAGCAGTCGATCGCCGCGGATCTCTCTACATTTTCGGCGCACATACTGAATCTGAAAGCGATTCTGGCGACGGCGACGGAAGATTCGCTGGTGCTGGTGGACGAAATGGGAACGGGAACGGCGCCGGAAGAAGGCGCGGCGCTGGCCGTAGCGCTGCTTGAAGAATTTCGCGCGAAGAAATGTATCGTGCTGGCGACGACGCACCACGACCGGTTGAAGGCGTACGCTTCGACGGCCGAGGGCGTGGTGAATGGCGCAGTGGAATTTGACGACGTGAATCTGCGGCCGACATACCGGCTAATGGTTGGAGTGCCGGGCGGGTCGAGTGGAATCGCGATCGCGCAAAGACTCGGGCTGGCGGAACAGATTATTGAGCGCGCGCGGGCATTGCTTTCGCCGGAATCGCGCGAAGCGGCGGATCTAATCGCGTATCTGCACCGCAGTCGGGAAGAGCTGGATCGTCATGCACAAGCAGATGGAAGAAGAGCGGCAGGCGCTGGAGCAGGAGCGCGCGAAGTTGAGGTCGGAGTGGGCGGCGCGCCAGCAGAAACGCATTCAGGAACTCGAAGCGCAGTTTGCGGAGATGCAAAAGCGGTTTGAAGAGAATGTGGCGCGCGTCGTGGAGGCGGTGAAAGAGCGCGAGCTGCGCGGGCCAGATCGAGAAAACTTCGCGGCGGAAACTTGGAGAAGTGCGGAGCGAAGCTCGGGAAGAGTTAAACGCGGCGGTGGTGCAGACAATTTCGGAGTCGCAAGCGGATTTAGGGATTGCGTCGGCCGCTGCTCGGCCGGTGAGCGCGGAGTTGTTGCAGCCGGGAGCGAAAATTCGAGTGCGCGGATTCACGAAGCCGGTGATACTGCGGCGGCTCGAAGGAAGAAACGCGGAGATTGAGGCAGGACCATTGCGAATGAAGATTGCGGCGGAGGAAATTGTTGAAGTGGAATCTGTTCCCGGCGGAAAAGTGCCGAGCGGAAATTCAGCAAGCGGATCGGTGAGTTCACCATCTCGATTTGGGGTTGCGAATGAGATCAATGTGATCGGGCAGACTGTGGAACAGGCGACGGAACAAGTAGATAAATTTTTGGATGATGCAGCGATGGCGCATTTGCCCAGCGTGCGAATTATTCACGGGCACGGGACGGGGGCTCTGCGGCGGGGACTGTCAGAATTCCTGAGAACGCACCCACTTGTGGCGAGGCACTCTGCGGAACTGGAGGAACGAGGTGGCAAAGCCATCACGCTCGTCGAACTCAGATCGTAGAAACTTTGCCCGGTCATTCCGGTTTTTTCGAGATGATGAATTGCGTTTATTTCGATTCGTATTATTCGGCGCGTTTTGTGTCGGCATGTCGGGGAACTTATAGGCGTCGGCTCGGGATTTGCTCACGGTGGGGTTCGGGGTGTTACTAATGGATCGAACATGTCACCTACGAAACTATGGGACGAGTCACCGAGGTTTCGCTGGGAGCGATTCGGTTCAGTGTGCCCGTGATAAAGCGCGCGCTCTTAGGGATTGTTTTGAGTTGGATTTTGTCCTTGCGCTCACACTGGGCTGTTTTTGTTTGCCTAGGTTGTGCACGCGAAGAATGCGTACGTTGCAAGTCGACCTCAACCAAGGTTCGTAGCCTCATATATACTTCAAACGAAAATGGCGGAAGCGGGATCATTTGCGGAGAAGGTGAAGCAGCAGGCGGACATTGTTCGCGTGGTGGGCGAATACGTGCCGCTCAAGAAGGCTGGGCAAAATTTCCGCGGCCTGTGCCCATTTCATGCGGAGAAGTCTCCATCGTTTAATGTGCATCCGACAAAGCAGATCTATCACTGTTTCGGGTGCGGGCAGGGCGGCGACGTTTTCAAATTCGTGATGGAAATGGAGAAGTGTCCGTTTCCGGAGGCGATTCGAATCGTAGCGGAAAAATGCGGGATTGCGGTGCCGCGGCCGAAAGAGCGTTCGCCAGAAGAACGAAAAGAAAACCAACTGCGCGCGGTGCTGGTGGAAATTCATCGCGAGGCGCAAACATTTTTTGTGAAGCAACTAGAGGGCACGCTGGAAGGAAAAGCGGCGCGCGCGTATTTGGAAGATCGCGGAATGGATAGGGACACGATGGCGCGGTTTGGGATTGGCTTACGCTCCGAGCGGCGGCGATTTGCTGCTGCGACATTTGCGCGGGAAATATCCGGAAAAGACGCTGGTGGAGTCCGGATTGATTTCGCGGGACCAGAGCGGGCGGCACTTCGACCGGTTCCGGCGACGGATTACGTTTCCGATCGCGAATGAATCGTCGAAGATTGTGGCGTTCGGTGCGCGGGCGCTGGGCGACGACCAACCGAAATATCTGAATTCGCCGGAAACGCCGATTTATTCGAAGAGCAACGTGCTGTATCACCTGGATCGCGCGAAGGATGCGCTGCGGCGGCAGGATTTCGCGATTCTAGTGGAAGGTTACATGGATGCGATTGCGGTGGCGCGGGCGGGAATCAGCAATGTGGTGGCGAGCTGCGGCACGGCGCTGGCGGAGCCGCAGATTAAGCTGTTGGGGCGGTTCACGAAGCGAGTGATCGTGAATTACGACCCGGACACGGCAGGGCTGGTCGGCGACGGAGCGATCGTTGACCGCGTTGCTGGAGCAAGATTTTGAAGTGCAGGTGCTGGCGCTGCCGCCGGTGGGCGACAAAAAAGCTGACCCTGATTTGTATATTCGCGAGAAGCGGAGCGGACGCGTATCGAAAGTTGGTGAGGGAAGCGCCGCCGTACGTGGACTATTTGATCCGGCGGGCAAGCCAG
Source organism: uncultured Acidobacteriota bacterium (assembly GCA_963781385.1). Lineage (GTDB taxonomy): Bacteria > Acidobacteriota > Terriglobia > Acidiferrales > UBA7541 > Acidiferrum. The sequence goes on from CAWAFN010000004.1 coordinate 790,872, forward strand.
ATGGATATCGGCGACCGGCGAAGGCAAACTGCGCGCGGTGAATTTCTTGTTGCCGTACGTGCAGAAAATTCCCAAACAACATTTTGCGGTCGGAGTGGGCCACGCGGATTGCGCAGCAATTGCGGCTGGATGAGCCGGTGGTGCGGGCGGCGTTGAGCAAAGCAGCGAGCGAACGGCGAAGCGAAGTCGAAAGTGCGGCCGGAGCTGGTGCGGCAGTCGGCGAAGCCGGCAGAGCGGCGGCTGATTCGCATGCTGGCGAGAGGCGGAAGGTTTTCGTCGGGAACTGGCTCAGCATTTGCAGAGTTCGCAGCTGTACAGAGGGCTGGAGACGGAAAAAATTTTTGCGGCACTGGTCGATGGCGAGTATGACCGATGAACCGTTCCAGGCATCGGAAGTGGGAGCGGTTTTGGAAGAGAACGACCGGCGGCTATTCTTTGAGATCTTGTTCGAGGAGTCGCAGAGAACCGACTTGGGAAGAGGCGCAGAGTTGTCTGGACACGCTCGCGCGCGACCAGATTTCGCGGGAACTGAGCGGAAGTGCAATTGGGGATCGAGGCGAATCCGCCGGCCGAATCGATGAAAGAGCTGCTGGTGCGGAAACAGGAGTTGATGAGGCGGCTCGCGGCGAGTTAGGTTCGCGACAACTCCGGAGAAATAGCAGGCCAACATCCACGAGTAATCCACAAGTAAAATATTGACGAGGCGGGAGTTACCCATGTAGCGTAGAAGGGTTTTTCGGGTAACATTTTCGCGCTAACTGCATCTATATGATGTAGTTAGCGGCGGGGATCGGCCCTCCAAGGTGCAATCGGGCAGCACATTGGATTGGATGGGCGAGCGAATAACGGCGACGCGACGCAGAAAGCTTCACAAGAAAACTTATTCGTGAGCCGGGGCAAAGTCCCCAAACGTGCGATTGCGCGTCCCGCCTAAAGTGTCTTTTTACGAGATTGTCAGCCGCTTGCGGCTGCGCTTGAGCCGTACTCCGGTAGCCCGGCGGAGAACTTGGACGACTGCAAAGACGGCGTCCGGGACGAAGCTTGCTGATTGCGGGAGGAATTTGTGGCGCAGGTTCTTGAAGAAAAATACGAAGCGGTACGCGCAGCTGATTGCAGTCGGCAAAGAGCGCGGCTACCTGCTTTACGACGAAGTAAACGATTCGCTGCCCGCCGAAGTGCATTCCTCGGAAGAAATCGACGATCTGCTGACGACCTTCGAGCGGAACGGCATTGAAATCTACGAGGATCAGGCAGCGGCGAAAGCGGCGCGCGCAGTGGAACTTTCCGTCGAACAAACGGAACATGACGCGAATGAAAAAGACGACGGTCACGCGGAAGAAGCCGGCGGCAGCGACCTGGATTTGACTCCAGGGTCGATGGAAAAGACAAACGACCCGTGCGCATGTACTTGCGCGAGATGGGAACGGTGCCATTGCTGACGCGCGAAGGCGAAGTAACGATCGCCAAGAGGATCGAGCGCGGGCAACTGGTGGTGATGAAGTCCATCACCCGTTCGCCGATTGTGATCAAGGAACTGATCGCGGTTGGCGACGATTTGCGCAAAGGTGCGCGGTCGATCAAGGAGATCGTGCAGTTTGACGATGAAGAGCTGACCGAAGAAAAAATCGCGAACAAGACCAAGCAGACCCTGAAGTACATCGAAAAGATCGCCAAGCTCTACGACACGGCGCTGAAGCAGGCAGTAAAGCTCGAAAAAACTCCGAAGGCCAAGAAGAAGCCGTACATCCGCGCGAAGTGGGATGTGGCGCGAACTCGCGTGGGAATTTCGCTGGAAATTCGCGCGATCGATTTCAATCCGTTCGAGAAGAAGCGGCTGATCGACAAGATGCGCGGTACGGTCGAGCGGCTGCAGTCACTGGAGCGCGAAGCTGGGCGGCTGGAACGGCGCGCGGACGTGGCCAAGGGCGATGTCGCTGTCGGAAGCGCGCAAGGAATTGCGCGACGCGGCGCTGGGAACTGAAAGACATCGAAGAAGCCAGCGAAGTCGGACTAACCGAACTGAAGCGGACGCTGACGTTCATTCATCGCGGCGAAGCGGAAGCCGAACAAGCCAAGAAAGAACTGATCGAAGCGAACCTTCGCTTGGTGGTTTCGATTGCGAAAAAATATACCAACCGCGGATTGCAGTTCCTGGATCTGATTCAGGAAGGCAATATCGGCTTGATGAAAGCTGTGGACAAGTTCGAATGGCGCCGCGGATATAAGTTTTCTACGTACGCGACGTGGTGGATCCGACAGGCGATTACCCGCGCAATCGCAGACCAGGCGCGCACCATCCGCATTCCGGTACACATGATCGAAACGATCAACAAATTGGTGCGGACGAGCCGGCAGCTGGTGCAGGAACTCGGACGCGAACCGACCAGCGAAGAAATCGCCAAGCGCATGGACATCCCGGTGTCCAAGGTGCGCAAGATCCTGAAGATTGCGCAGGAACCGATTTCGCTCGAGACTCCCATCGGCGAGGAAGAAGATTCGCATTTGGGCGATTTCATCGAAGACAAGGCCGTGGTTTCGCCATCCGACGCGGTAATCAATCTCAACCTGAAAGAGCAGACGTCTTCGGTTTTGAAGACGCTGACGCCGCGCGAAGAAAAAGTCATCAAAATGCGCTTCGGGTTGGACGACGGCAGCGAGCACACGCTCGAAGAAGTCGGTCAGTCGTTTGCCGTGACGCGCGAGCGCATTCGGCAGATCGAAGCGAAAGCGCTGCGTAAGCTGCGGCATCCTTCGCGCTCGCGGAAGTTGCGAGCGTTTCTGGAAGGGCCGTCACGGGATTATCTATAAGAACTGCGGAAATCTGAGAACGAAAAACGCTTCCGGACACGGAGGCGTTTTTCATTTTGCCAGGAATTCCGCGATCACTTTTATTTTGCCGACGATATTGGCATTCAGCTTTGCGAGGTTGGCAGCGGGGATCCAGAATTCCTTATGAAATAGAGCTTCCGACCTGGTGCACTTATAGTCCGAAATAAACTCCGTTCTGATTGCGAACCCTGGTGACAAAGCCCGCACCGTTGTTTAGATCGGCTGCGTTCCAATCGCGTGCGATCTTGATCGCGCATTCCTCATTCAAGACAGGTTAGAAAATTGGTTGCTCGGGTAGTCTCGGCGGAAATGTTGTGTACCCGGACTCAGCGATCAGTTTGAGTTCTTTCGGGCCGACAGGACGGTAGAGTATCGTAGACGCATCCATATACGATTCTCAGGTTAGCAGAATTTCCCCAGCCGAAAATTGGAGAAGAAGATGAGAGCAGTTCAAAAGATTGCGGCATTGGGACTGACTGTTGCATTGGGCGCCGCGGCGTACGGAATTCTTGAACTGGGGCAGCCTTCCACGGTCGCTGCGAAGAAAAAGTCGGCAGCGGCGCAGCCCGCGCTGGTAGAAAGCGGGCCGTTCAAGACAGCGCAGGAGTTGGGGCAACTTGCGGATACGCCGGAAGAGCAGGAGCTGGCGAAGGATGCGCTGCGACTGAGCGACTACGAACTCGATCTTTCATTCGACATCGCGCTGCAGGATGCACAGGCCCACCCTCCCGCACTTTCCGCCGAAGCAAAAGAAATTCAAGCGCGCTTGCAAAAATCGCAGAAACTACAGCAAGCATTGCAGACGCAGGTGGACCAACTAACAGCCGAAGTTGCGAAAGCTCCGCAATCGAAAAAGGAGCCGCTGCAAGATCAGTTGGATCTGGCGGAAGCGAGCCTGGATGTAGCCAACAACGACGTGGACGACGCCAGAAGGGATCTGACGGATGCGGGAGGAAATCTTCACGATCGCATCGAGAAGATGAAAGTAACACACGAAGCCGCGGACAAAGCGCGCGCGAACTCCAAGCAACAGTTTCCGGTGTTGGCCGAAGAACAGCTGGGCATTGTCCACCGCGTGCAGCAATGGCAAGCGCTAAATACCAAGAAAGAACTTTTGCAGCGCGCGAAAGCTGAAGCGGATACCTTGATCGCTTCGCTCGAAGAGCAGCACAACGCGCTGGCGGCGCAGATTGACGCGGAAAAATTCAACTCGCCGGATTTGGCAGGGCACTCAAAGCTCTCGGAAACAGTGAGCGGTGATGCGGCTCCGGACTCCGCGGTAGCTTCGGTAACGAAAGGCGTTCGAAAAAACCGCAGCGGCGACGAAGCGAAAGCGGCGCTGGCAACAACGAAAGCGATCACGGCTGACCAGCGGAATATCACGAGTCTCGACAAGCGCGTTGATAACGAAAAGGAGTTATCGGAAACCTACGCGCAGTGGCTGGATCTGGTGAATACGCGGGAAAAAGCAGTGGCACGGCGAATTCTGATTGGAACAGTGATCGTTCTGGCGATTGCACTGATCGGGCTGTTCTTCAATTCATGGCTGGAAAAGATATTGGCGCAGACTCACTTGGAGCGCCGTCAGGTGCAGACACTGCAGGCGACAGTACGAGTGAGCGTGCAAGTTGTCGCGGCGCTGCTGATTCTGCTGATTATTCTTGGGCCGCCGAATCAATTGGGAACGTTTCTTGGGTTGGCAGGCGCGGGCCTGACCGTGGCGCTGAAAGATTTCATCGTCGGATTCCTCGGTTGGTTTGTGCTGATGGGCAAAAACGGAATCCGGACGGGGGATTGGGTCGAGATCAATGGAGTGACCGGAGAAGTCGTCGAAATCGGATTGTTTCACACGGTGCTGTTGGAGACTGGGAATTGGACTGCTTCCGGGCACCCTACGGGACGGCGCGTGACGTTCACCAACAGCTACGCAATCGAGGGACATTACTTTAATTTTTCCACGACTGGCCAGTGGTTGTGGGATGAGCTGCAGGTGGTCTTGCCGTCCGGAGAAGATCCGTATCCAGTTATCGACGCGATTCAGAAGCAAGTGATGGAAGCGACGCAGGCGACGGCAAAAGAAGCGGCGCAGGAGTTGAAGTCCGCCGCCGGCAATCGGGATATCGCAGGATTCAGCGCCGAACCTTCGATCAGCCTGAAACCTGTCCTAGGCGGTATTGAACTGTCAGCGCGATACATTACGAAGGCGAGCCAGCGTTCACAATTGCGAACGAAACTGAATCAAGCCGCGGTTGATCTGTTGGGCAAGCGCGGAATCGCCGTAACGCCGAAAAATGTGACAGCGTCCACGACTCCTCCCGAGCCGACGACGGCATAGAAATCGATTGCCAGAGTTGTGGGGCCGGGCGGCACGGTATGGTTCTGGTCGGCCACAATTGCCCTGCTGGTATTTGTGGTTGCTGCGATTGGTTTCAAAAACTCGACTTATCGCAAGCGTGCGTAAAATTGTTGTGGTCTTAGGGTTGTTTCAGAGCGAAGTATTGCGCGAGGCTTCCGGCAAGCTGATCGAGGCCGGCTGTTACGTTTTTCTGCAACGCTTCCACGACTGAGGTTACTGATTTCTTTTCGACCGGTTCGTCGTGCAGGTATCTTTCCGACCACACTACGGTGCCGGTTTTCGGATCGAAGAGTTCCAACTGAAAGCTAAAGCGCGCTTTGATTCCAGAAGCAGAATCCATTTCATTCAGCGCAAAGAGGTGGCCGCGCAAGACGTAGTCGCCACGAGCGCTGCTTGAGAGACGCTGAACGGCCTTGTATTGTCCGGAATTGCGCAGTCGTGTGACCAGCATCTGTTCGAGCATTTCCGGAGGCGTCTCGGCCCACCGATGATAATCGTCAATTCCGAGTTCCACGGCGGTCATGCCATAGATGATGCGATCATCGCGCAATACGCGCGGCGCATTGACCCGGCCGACGAGAATTGTAACGGGGAACGGCGTGGTCCCCGCCTGCGCGGAAACCGAAGGGGAAGAAAGATAGTAATAGCGAGGAGCCCTCGCCGTGGTACATCCGGCGGCGAGAGAAGCAAACAATGCGACGAATTTGACGAGGCGGTTCATTCCGATTCCTCTCAATCCGGTTTCGCGGCTTTGCCCGGCGTGTGCGCGGGCGGAGTCGAAGACCGCAGCAGCGTATACGGGCGTTGCTTCAGGGTCTCCGTTAACTGGCGAAGATTCTGTGACGCGTAACGCAGATTGATCAAAATGTCGTCGATATTTTCGCCGTTGGCATTGAGTGTGCGGTCGAGCTGGTCGGTCACGCTGTTAGCCGTGTCAAGCAGTTTGCGAAGGCTCAGGATGGACTGGCGCAGGTCGACGCGATTTTCGGCGACTGTACCTTCCAGGGTGTTAAGCGTTTTTTGTGCATCGGCATTGGTTTTCTTCAAGTCGTCGAGCAGCGGCGAAATTTTCGCGCTGGCCTCATCGACGTGCGTGAGCGTGGAATGCAGTGGGACGCGATTTTCCTGGAGTATGCCGCGGACATTGGCAATACTGGCGGCAAGATTTTCGCGATTCTTGTCATTCAACACATCGTTCACGCGCGCGAGTGTGGTTTGTAGTTCGACCACGCGATCGTTGAGGTTGGCGATCAGAATCCTAGCTTGCGGTCCAAGTTCGGCAATTTCCGCTTCGATGTCGGCAAAGCCGACGTATTCGGTGGACTTCAGTGTTGAGCCCGCGGGGGCACGTGGGGCCGCGTTGGTGCCGGGTACAATTCCCAGGAAATTATCGCCTAGCGGACTGTTGCTGCTGATGGCGGCGGTGCTGTCCACTTTCACGGGGACGTCCGGTTTCACGCGAAAGATAATTTCCATGTGAGTTGCATCATGCGGGTCGGTGCGGACAGTCTCGATGCGGCCGATGGGAGGCCCGCCCGCGTAACGCACTTCGCCGCCCGGACGTAAGCCACCGGCATTTTTGAAGAACGAGCGGTATTGCACGTCACCGCGGCTGAAGAATCCGGTAAGCGAAAAGACCGTGGCGATCAGGATCGCGACAGCGATGATCACGAAAAGCCCGACGATTGCTTCTTCGCGACGTGTGGAGGAAGAGTTCATCAGTCAGTCGGCAAACCGGCGCGCAAAGCGAGTCAAGAATTGCGCGGAAAGTTGGGGGAGTATAGCACGACGTATAATGGAAATCGGCGCGAACGTACATCGCAACGGGATTGGGGAGGCCAGTTGACCGTTCATTGCCGCGGCCTCGGAACTTCTCCGGTCAGCATTTGCAGATAGTCGATTTCCCGGCTGATTTCCGGTTCGGCAATACGATCGAGAAATTGCCGGACACGGGGGTGAGTGCTGGCCTGCAACTCCGCAGGAGTTCCATTTGCGACGATATGACCCTTGTCGAGCAGAACCATACGGTCGGCGATGAGAAACGCACTGGCAAGTTCGTGCGTGACCACGATAATGGTGATTCCGAAAGCCTCTTTCAGCTTGAGGAGCAGTTGATCGATTCCCGCGGCGATGATGGGATCGAGTCCGGCGGAAGGTTCGTCGAAAAAAAGAATTTCCGGGTCCATGGCCGTGGCGCGCGCGACGGCGGCGCGCTTTTTCATTCCGCCGCTGAGCTGAGCCGGCATGTAGTTTTCGTAGCCGCTGAGGCCGACTTCTTCAAGTTTCAAGCGCACCATGATTTCGATGGTGGCAGGATCGAGACGGGTATGTTCGTGCAGCGGCAGCGCAACATTTTCGCCGACCGTCATCGAACCGAAAAGCGCGCCGCTTTGAAACGAAATGCCGATGTGCTGGCGCAGCTCGCGCCATTCTTGCTGGGAAAGACGAGCCAAATTTTTTCCACGAACGATGACTTCGCCGCTAGTGGGAGGTTCGAGGCCTACCAGCGTGCGGAGCAGCGTACTCTTGCCGGAGCCGGAACCGCCGAGGATGACCACAGTTTGTCCGGCAGGCACGTCGAAGGTGATGCCGTGGAGAATTTCCCGCTCGCCGTACGACACATGTAAATTGCGAATCGATATTGCCGGACCTTGTTCGGCGCTGGGCGGAATGTTTTCCAATTTGCGATCGTCGGGCATCAGTTTTCTAAGTCCCTGCGTTCAGGTAGAACAGCGCTGTAAAAACAAGATCGACCATCACCACGAGAAAGATTGACTTGACGACAGCGGAAGTGGTGGAACGCCCGACTTCTTCGGCGCCGAGACCGGTGCGCAGTCCTTCCTGGCAACCAACCGCGGTGATGACGACGCCAAACATCAAACTTTTGAGCAAACCGGTGAGAACGTCGCGAAGGACCAACGCGTCCATGGTGGCGACGATGTACGTCTTCAAAGTGAACCCGGCCGCGATCATTCCGAATACCGAACCGCCGAGCACGCCCATGAAATCGGCCCAGATGGTCAGGCACGGCAACATCAGAAGCATTGCAAAAAGCTTTGGCGCCACGAGGAAGCGGATAGGATCAAGCGCCATCGTTTCCATCGCGTCGATTTCTTCGTTCACCTTCATGGTGCCGAGTTCGGCAGCGAAGGAGGAGCCGGAGCGTCCGATGACCAAAATAGCGGTCATCAGGGGCCCGAGTTCGCGAGAAACGGAAATGGCAACGGCGCTGGCGACAAATTGCATTGCCCCGAATTTGCGAAGTTCATACGCGGCTTGCAGCGCCAGGATAGTGCCGATGAAAAAAGAGATGAGCGAAAGAATGGGGAGAGCGCCTACTCCGACGGCCATGGCTTGATGTACAGCGCGGCCGTAGGCGAGACGGCGAGGAGAAAACATATCCTTGAACAAGGCGACCACGGCGTTGCCGCAAAGCCGCGTGAGGCCGCCGATATAGGCGAGTCCGTCGACTGTAGCTGCACCGATCGATTGGGGCGAGAACATGTGTGCGCTTATTGAACTCCGAAACGACGAAAGAAGCTATGCAGTTCCAGAGTTCGATGACGCAGAGCCGGCCGCAGCGGGAGGCGCGGCTTCCAAGGCTTGTTGCTCAGTGTCGTGAACTTCGAAGACGCGAATCAAATGCGTCAATTCGAGTACGGTGCGCGCCGACTTGGAAAGGCCGTAGAGGGCCAAGCGCGATTTCATGTCGCGCGAAACTTTCAGGCCTTCCACCAGGGAAGCGACGCCCGAGCTGTCGATGTACGGCACGCCGAGCATATTAATCAAAAGAAAGGGAACGCGCTTGTCGCGGAGCTGCTCCAGCAGCGCTTTGCGAATTTCGGGCGAATTGAAAAGAGTGATATCGCCGGCAAAGTCCAGAATCGTGGCTCCACCCTGCTGGCGAGATGAAATCTTCATGGGAGGTCTCTGGGGCACTGTGCCATGTTTTGCCAGAGTTTGCGCCGGGATGCAATGGTATTCGGTAATTAGCATTTTTGCGAGCGGTAGGGCCTGAGGTTTTGGCGATTAGAAAGCGTTATTGAGCGGGGCTGCCCGGGCCGCCAGCAGCACGAACCTTTGGCAGTCGGTCATCGACCTTCGGGAGCTCGGGGAATTGCGCGTGTGGCTCCGATTGATACCAATATGCGACGGAATAGAAATTGTCGGAGCGGTGATTGGCGTGGCCGTGTTCGATGGTGGCTTTAAAGGACTTGTTAAAGGTAATGGGCGAATCCAGGTGGAAACGATATACAGAAGTCTTGCTCCCAGCCTTTTCGTCGCCTTTCACGGGAGCGCCATAAAGACCATAAGCGAAGGAATGCGTGCCGAATCCCCACGCGCCGAGGAAATAGTCTTCAGAGCCGGTCCCGTTGATGGAGGGCAGTGTTTCCCCGTCCACGAAAAACATGTCGTCGCCTTCACCCCACCATTCGTCCTGATTCTGAAGAATGGACATGGTGACGCCGGCGAACTGGCCGCGGCCCCGTGCGTACATCCATACATAGTTGTCTTCGCCAGCGAGATTCGAGCGATTGTTCACCTTGGGATCGCCATTGTGTTTCCAGTCGTTGGTCCAGCCCATATTGGGTACGGCCTGGCGGTATTGCGCGTGGAAATAGAGCGTGTCGGCCGGAAGGGGGCGAGTGCAGGCACGGTAGTCAAGGTTGTAGTAAAACGAATCTACTTTTTGAGCGCCTTCGTTGGTGACAGTCATGCGCGCGTGTTTCTGGAAGGGCATGATGAAAAAGGCATTGAGCGCTTTGTCCGCGCCGACCGAAAGCGGAACGGACTGGTAGAGGAAATATTCGCCGAGGCCAAGTCCGAAAAAATCTCCGACGGGAGATTCCACGCTGGGGTTTTGTTCGCCGTCCCAGTAGATCCGCAGCACCAGCTTTTTGAGATGAAGCTCTTCGGGACTCGCAATAGTGAACCAGATGTGAGTAAGTACGCCGGGGCCGGGAGTATTGAGCACGGTAAGCGTTTCGTTAGGCGCGATCGGTCGGGCATCGGCGTTGCCGCCAACGCGGTCATAGCTCGACGAGCGCTTTTGCGCGTAGTCGTGGGGCGTCGCCAGATTCCAGAGCGGCGCGGTGGAGTCGAGGCAGCTTTGCGCGGAGGCGGTTTGCGAGAAAAGTGCGAAGACCATCGCGAAAAGAATTTTAGCGGGTTTGAACATGTAACACCTCCGTGAAGTGCTGCGCGCGCGAACCGTGAACTGGCGAGCGGAAGTGTAGCACCGGCAAAATGATTAATGTCTGTTGGAACGAAAATTGACGTCAGGGATTCTGCTCGCGCAGAAGACTTCGCGCGTGAAACGCCGAGAGTGTTCCGAACGCGTAGATGAGGGCGAGCAATGTGAATCCCGCGAAGAGGCTGAGTTGCTGCGAAAGCCAGCCGAGGGCAAAGCTCATGATGAGTTGCAGGACGGTCGTGAGCACGGCGATGGCGGACTGCGTTCGGCCCATGAAGTGGCGCGGGACGATTGTCATCAGCGAGGCCTGCGCGATGACGCCGGAAAGCGCGCGGAAAAATCCGAAAAGGATTTGAAAGATCACAGCGGCTACGAGAAATGTGATGAACGGCATTGCCAAGTGGCCGAGCGCGAGACCCGCGAGCGCCAGCGCATAAAAAGTCATTCTCAGACGCTGCGGGAGTTGCGAGGCGAGTAGCCCGCCGACAATTGCGCCAAGTCCCCAGCCGCCTTCCAGAAAACCGAGTCCGCGAGCGCCGGCATGCAGCAGATCGGCGGCGACAGCGACCAGCAGGACATTGGCGCTGACGACTCCCGCCATCAGAATCGAATGTGTCACGCCAAGTGCGCGAACCGTAGGCTGCTCGCGCAGATAGGCGAAGCCTTCCTTCAAATCCGAATAGACCGCTAGCGAAAGTCCGGCTTCTGCAACTTCTGGATTGCCTCCTGATTCAAGGGCTTCGGCGGTTGCTTCGGTGGTCGTCGAAAACTCGCGCGGGTATTTTGTCAGGTGATCGCGCGGCGATACGTAGCCGCTGCGCACTTTGTAAAGGCACCAAGCGGAAACAAAATAAGTGAGTCCATCGATGAGCAGAATCCCGGCGATGCCGGCGCGATCGTAAATGAATCCGACCAGTGCGCCCGCAAAGAGCATTCCGGTTTGCACGCCAACCAGAACGGCGGCGTTCGCTCCCGTGAACTGGCTCTCGGGCATCACTTCCTGTACCAGCGAATTGACGTTAGCCCAATACATCGCAGAGCCTGCGCCGGTGATGAACGTGATGAGATACAAATGCCAGAGTTCGAGATGGCCGCGCCACGCGACGTAAGCGGTGGCAAGCACGGCGATGCCGCGCGCAAAATCGAGCAGGATACCGAGATAGCGGCGATCGTAGCGGTCGATGAGAACTCCGCCGATAAATGGGATCAACAAGCCGGGTCCGGTCGCCACGATTACCTGATAACTTACTTTGACTGTCGAATGGGTGAGCGCGAGGATGTGCCAGCTCACTCCGGCAAAGTTCATTCCGCTGCCGAAGAGCGAAATGAACATGGCGAAAAAGAAATAGCGGAAGCCGCGTTCGGCCCAGATGAGCGACCAGTCAGTGCGGACGGGAGCAGTGGCGTTCGGCGAAGACATGGGGACACTACAGTTTACAATCGTCAGGTTTCGGATTTCAGCGCCGGTTTGCACGGTTGTTCCAAATCGGTGAGGAACGGTCGGGTGATTCATGGGGAATGAAATCAAGAGCGCGGTGCGGGTCGGGAAAGAGCGTTACCAAGGAAAAATCTTGCTGGAAAGCAACGAGATTATTTTTAGGGGAGCGGATCTCCGATTGAAGATTCCGTTTAGTGGAATGCAGAACGTGTCTGCGGTGGGCGGCGAACTGCGCGTTCAGGTCGAGAATGAAACGACGATATTTGAGGTGGGAGCGGCAGCGGAGAAATGGAAGGAGAAAATTCTTCATCCGAAAGCGCGCGTTGAAAAACTGGGAGTGAAACAAGGGACACGGGTGCAGCTAGTCGGGAAGTTCGATGCCGCGCTGGCAAAAGAGATTGCGGCCAGCAAGGCGGAGACGAGACGCGATGCCGATACGGAGCCTGCCGAGGTGACACTCTTCGCAGCGGAAAGTTTGAAGGACTTTCCCGCCTTGGCAAAATACGCGAAAAAAATCAGAAGCGCGCAGGCATTGTGGGTGGTGTACCCGAAAGGCAGGAAGGAAATCACCGAGATGGACGTTATAACTGTTGGAAGAAGAGCCGGGCTCAAGGATGTGAAGGTGGTGGGTTTTTCGGGCACGCACACTGCGTTGAAGTTTGTTCTCCCGCTCGACAAGCGATAGCGCACGTGTCCTTTTGGACGGCGGCTCCGCCAAACCAATTCCAACTTCGATGGGACGCTCCTAAGATGAGGACATGAGCGAATTGCTACAGATTCGCGGGCTGATCGTAGAGTTGCCGACAGTTCAGGGCTGGGTGCGCCCGGTGAACGACGTATCACTGCAGATTGCCGCCGGCGAATGCGTTGGCTTGGTCGGCGAGTCGGGCAGCGGGAAAACGATGCTGTCTTTGGCGCTGATGGGTTTGCTGCCTACCGGCGCGCGCGTAAAAGGCGAAGCGATTCTGGAGGGAACCGCGAATTCCGGCGTCAACGCGAAATCGCGAAAGAGCTTGACCGCACTCAACGACGACGAGTGGCGTGAAATTCGCGGTCAGGAAATTGCGATGATTTTTCAGGAGCCCATGACTTCGTTGAACCCGGTGATGCGCGTCGGCAGCCAAATCGAGGAAGCGATTCGCGCGCACAAACCTCAGTTGTCGGCAGAAGAAGTCCGCTCGCGCGTTCTTACAGCAATGCAGCAGGCTTCATTGAGCGAGCCGGAGCGCCGGGCCGAGCAATTTCCGCACCAGCTTTCCGGCGGACTACGCCAGCGCGCGATGATCGCCATGGCGCTTGCGGCCGGGCCGCGGCTGCTGATTGCGGACGAGCCGACCACGGCGCTCGACGTCACCGTGCAAAAAGAAATTTTGCAGCTGCTGCAGAAATTGCGGCGCGAGCTTGGCCTCGGTCTGCTGTTTATCACGCACGATCTAGGAGTCGTCGAGCAGGTCGCGGACCGCGTCGCGGTCTTATACGCCGGACGAATCGTCGAAGAAGGACCGGCCAAGGAAGTTCTCGGCGCACCGAAACATCCCTACACGCAAGGACTGCTCGCGGCGTCGCCGCGATTGGAGCGCGGAAAGCTGACACCGATTCCGGGCAGCGTACCGCAACTTACGGCGCTGCCTCCGGGTTGTGCGTTCGAACCGCGCTGCGAATTTCGCCGCGACGATTGCGTCGTCGCCGTGCCGGAACTGCGCGGCGCTTCTGCGAACCACGCGGCGCGATGCGTGTTGGTGCAGCCAGTGGTGGCAACGTGAAGCTCTGAACAAAAAAGGGATAACGCCCTAGACGCAGAGTGCACAGAGCAAGCGCCGAGAAATGGTGAGTACCGGAGTTTGAAATGTTGAACAGAAGAGTGACCGAGCAACGGTGACGACGGCCAAAACAATCTTGCTGTCAGCTCGCGGATTGACAAAAAACTACGCGCGCGGCAGCTGCAAAGGAAATGCCGAAGGTGGTGCGCGCTTTGCCGCCGTCGATGGAATCGATCTCGACGTATATTCCGGCGAAACGCTGGCGATTGTCGGCGAAAGCGGTTGCGGCAAGACAACGCTTGCAAGGATGCTTTTGCGCCTGATCGAACCGGATGCCGGCGAGATTCAACTGAACGGCCGCGACTTGCTCAAACTCAACTCCCGCCGACTGCGCGCCGCGCGCCGCGAAATGCAAATGGTTTTTCAAGATCCGTTCGCGTCGCTGAATCCCAGGATGCGCGTCGGCGAAATTGTCGCAGAACCGCTGGCCATTCATGAACCGAATCTTTCGCGCGACGACCGCAACGACCGCGCAGCGAAAATGCTCAGCCGCGTGGGGCTCGAAGCTAACGCTGGGATGCGCTATCCCCACGAGTTCTCGGGCGGGCAGCGCCAGCGCATCGGTATCGCGCGAGCGCTGATTCTCCGGCCCAAACTTGTTGTCGCCGACGAACCGGTATCGGCGCTCGATGTTTCCGTCGGCGCGCAAGTTCTACTGCTGTTACAAGAACTGCAAAACGAGTTCGGCCTGACGTATGTCTTCATCTCTCATAGCTTGCCGGTCGTCGCGCAAATTGCCACTCGAATTGCCGTGATGCGAGCGGGGAAACTGGTCGAACTCGGCGACGCGGAGCAGGTACTGCAGCGCCCCAACGCGCAGTACACAAAGGACTTGCTCGCCGCGGTGCCCGACGGTCTCGCTCGCCTGAACTGAACTCCGGAACACTCCCTGCAGACCGCTCGGAGGCCAATTCCTATTCCCGCAATTCAGTGATACTTTCCTTTCGGCCAGCGCGTAGTACCGAACAACGATCTCTGGGGTCTCATAAGTCCTTGTCCTTAATTCGAATTTCGTTTTGCAGGAGTGGCGAATGGCAACCAACATCACCATGGCACCGGGAACTCCCGACGTACCGCAGCCTTCCGGCCCGATCAATCACATTGGCAGGCTTTTCGGCGTATTTTTCTCACCGAAAGCGACGTTCACGGACATCGCGGAGCGACCAAGCTGGGTTATCCCAGTGCTGCTCATGACAGTTCTGGGCTTCGCTGTCGCGTTCGCAATGAACCAAAAAGTGAACTGGCGCGATGTAGCCAGCAAGAAGATCGAAGAAAGTCCCCGAGCCGCCAATTTGAGCGCCGAACAAAAGGAACAGCAGCTCGCCATGAGCGAAAAATATTCGCCTCCGTTTGTCTACGCGGCGGGGGTCCTATTCCCGATTCTCACAACAGTCATTGTGGCCGTGGTTCTGTGGGGCGCGTACAACCTGATTGGCGGGGCTGGCTCAAGGTTTGGGCAAGCGATGGGCATTGTCTCACACGCTTACGTCGTCACCATACTAAGCACGTTGTTTTTCATCTTGGTTCTCTATCTGAAGCCGGCGGGAACCGTTGATTTGGACAATCCTGTCGCCACCAATCTTGGAGCATTTTTGCCGGATACAGTCCCAAAGGCGTTAATGTCGGTCGCAAAATCGATCGACATTTTTAGCGTATGGATCATGTTGCTGATATCGATCGGATTTGCTGCAGTGAATCCCAAAAAGCTAAAAGGCAAAGCGCTGAGCATCGTTGTAACTGCTTGGGTTCTGTATGTAGCAGTCAAGGCGGGTATCGCCTGGATTACGGGTTAAGCGACCCTGCTACACTTTCTGCGTGGCATTTTCCTTTGAAGTTTTCAAAACAGACGCAAACGGTGCGCGGCACGGTCGCCTGACCACGCCGCACGGTCCCATCGAAACTCCGGTGTTCATGCCGGTCGGCACGCAGGCGACGGTAAAAAGTCTTCGCAACGAAGCGTTGGAAGAACTCGGCACGCAAATTATTCTCGGCAATACCTATCACCTCTATCTCCGTCCCGGCCACGAACTCGTTCGCAAACTTGGCGGACTGCACAAATTCATGTCATGGAATCGCGCGATTCTCACCGATTCCGGCGGCTACCAGGTTTTCAGTCTTTCCGAATTGCGAAAAATTACCGACGACGGCGTGCGCTTTCGTTCGCACCTGGATGGCTCGGAACATTTGCTTGACGCCGGAGAAAGCGGCGGAGATTCAGCGCGCGCTCGGTTCGGACATCGCGATGGTACTCGACGAATGCATCGAAACTCCGGCGCCGCGCGACAAAGCGGAATCCGCATTGAACCGGACAACGGCGTGGGCCAAGCGCGCGCGCAAATATTTTCTGCAGTGCGAACAACAAGGAGGCGACTTCGCGCAATGGCAGTTCGGAATCGTGCAAGGCGCAACGTTCGCAGATTTGCGGCGCGAAAGCGCCCGCCAACTTCTGGAAATCGATTTTCCAGGTTACGCCGTTGGCGGACTTGCGGTTGGTGAACCGCATGAAACTACTTGCGAAATGGCTGGCGAAGTCACCGCGCTACTTCCAGGACAAAAACCCCGCTACCTGATGGGAGTCGGCCGCCCCGAACAAATTGCGGACTACGTCTTGCTCGGCATCGACATGATGGACTGCGTCTTGCCGACTCGTGCCGCGCGCCACGCTTGCATCTACACCAGCGAAGGCCGCGTCCTGATCAAGAACGCGCGCTACTCACAAGATCAAAATCCCCTCGATCCGAATTGCAATTGCAGCGTCTGCAAGCGCTACACCCGCGCGTATCTTCGTCATCTTTTCGCCGCCGGAGAACTCACTGCGGCAATTCTTGCGACCCACCACAATATCCACTTTTACCTTGACTTAATGCGGCAAATCCGCGAGGCTATCGAGTTTGGGAATCTAGTAAAATTCTCATCCGAAGTCAGGGCGCGCTACTCGGCTGGTCCAGCTTAATTCGCTCACTGATTTTTGAGCCCGACCGCTTTGCGGTCATTGCCCAAGTAACGGTATAGTCTTTGCGCGCCGTTCGTCTTCGGAGAATCGCACAGAGAATACATTTTTGTAGTGATCGCGAGGGTGCAATTCTCGCCCTCGGCGCGCGGTGAGTATTTCAGTCAGCAGTCCGGTCGAAAAGATATTTGGGGTAACGGCGGACTGATTCTTAACGGGAAGAGTTTAATTCATCCAATGGTGTCAGCACTTATTCTGCAAAACGGCGGGGCTGGGGGAATCCTCAGCAGCCCGCTGATCATGATGGTCATCGTGATGGGCATTTTTTATGTGATGCTCATCCTTCCGCAGCAGCGCCAGCGCAAAAAGACGCAAGCCATGTTGTCGGCGATCAAGAACGGCGACAAGGTCGTCACCACCAGCGGCATCTACGGCACCATCAACGGCCTCGATGGCGACACGGTGATCCTTAAAATCGCCGACAATGTAAAGATCCGCATTTCACGCGCAGCAATCGCTCAGGTCGAGGCGGAAGAAAATGCCAGCTAACGCCCAACTGCGCGCGCAGTCGGCAGCATCTCATCGGCAGCTGTTTGATGGCCGTTTCGATTCGCGACCGCAAAGCGGTCGACTCCAATCACGGTGGAACTCCAGCCGTTACTCTCAATCATGAATCCTAATTTGAAGTGGAAAGCGCTGTTTATTCTTGCGGTGGTGTTGCTCTGCATCTACGGGCTGATTGGTCTTCCGTCGTTCCCGACCTCGATCGCGCAGGTTAAGGACAATTTCGGCAAGCAGATCAAGCTTGGTTTGGACTTGCAAGGCGGCACGCACCTGGTGCTGCAAGTGCAGGTGCAAGAAGCCATTGCGCAGGAAACCGATCAGATGGTGGACCGTCTGACCCGGCAGTTGCGCGATAAAAATATTCGTTACGACGAAATTCGCCGCGTGGACGATACGCACATCCTGGTGCGAAACGTGGAGACATCGCAGTCGTCCGCGTTCCGCGACCTCGTCCAGCAACAATACGGCGCTTTGTGGGAGTCTTCTCCCGCTGCAGGCGAGCAGTCCGCATACTCACTCACGCTCCGTCCAAGCGCAATTGCAAATATTCAGACTTCGACCATGGCCCAATCGGTCGAAACGATCGAGCAGCGCATCAACGCGCTGGGTTTGACCGAGCCGACCATTCAGTTGCGCGGCCGCAACGATAACGAAATTCTGGTGCAGTTGCCGGGTGAAGACGATCCGGAGCGCGCAAAAAGGGTCATACAGGCTGGCGGCCAGCTCGAGCTTCGTTTGGTAGAAGATCCGCGGACTTACGCATCAAAGGTCGAAGCGCTCGCCGCGCACACTGGCGTGCTTCCTCCGGGTACGGAACTTTTGCCCGGAACTGAACCGCGCAGCTCGACTTCCACATCCAGCGGTGGCGAAGTGTGGTATCTCGTCAGCCGGGCGCCGATCGTCACTGGACGCGACCTGCAGCCCAGCGGTGTGCAGGAAAACCGCCAGACGAATAACCCAGGTGCGTATCAGGTGGACTTTGTTCTGACGCAAGAAGCGGCTCGCCGCTTTGGCCCGTTCACCGAACAAAATATGGGCAAGCAATTGGCGATTGTGCTCGACCATCGCGTCACGCAAGCGCCCACCATCAACGGCAAGATTGAAGACCGCGGCATGATCGAAGGCAACTACACGCAGCAGTCCGCGCACGAACTGGCGGTCGAACTTCGCTCCGGAGCGCTGCCCGCCTCGATTAAATATCTTGAGCAGCGCACCGTGGGCGCGTCCTTGGGCGCGGACTCCATTCGTCACGGTGTGCAAGCGTCGATTCTTAGCTTGATCGTCGTGATGGTATTCATGGTTTTCTACTATCGGATGTCCGGCGCAAACGCGGTTGTCGCCTTGCTGCTGAACCTAATCATCTTGCTGGCCTTTATGGCGCTATCCGGAGCCGTTCTTACGCTTCCGGGCATTGCTGGCGTCATCCTTACCATCGGCATGGGCGTTGACTCGAACGTGCTCGTGTTTGAGCGCATTCGGGAAGAGTTGCGAAACGGAAAATCTGCGTCGGCAGCCGTTCAATCCGGATTCGATAAAGCGTTCATCACGATTATCGACACTCACGTCACCACGGTCGTGTCGGCTTTGTTTTTGGGTGCATTTGGAACCGGCCCGATTCGAGGTTTTGCCATTACCCTGGTCGTCGGTCTCGTTGCGAACATCTTTACCGCCGTGTTCGTCTCGAAAACGGTCTTCCAATATCATTTGGCCAAGATGAACCGCGAAGCAGAGCTGAGCATTTAGGTTTTTCGTGTTGTACTAGGACTACTAAGCGCTATCTCCTATCGAAAATAGGCTGAACGCTGGATTGGTCCTAAGTCGGTTTTAGGAGACGATGGCCAGCTACTGCCTTCGTCCAGGGCCGCCGAGCCGGGAACAAACCGGATCTCGCCGGAGTCTAAGGAAGGGAAGCAGACCAGGCATGATTGAGTTATTCAAAGAGCCCAACATCGATTGGATGGGCAAAGCCAAGTATTTCTTTGCGCTGAGCGCGATCCTTCTCATCGCCGGCTGGATTTCGATTTTCGCAAAAGGCGGTTTGTACTACGGCATCGATTTTAAAGGTGGTACGAACGTCGACGTTCGATTCGCTCAGCCTCCAGACATCGATCTCCTCCGGAAAGCTCTTACCAAGCAGGGACTGGGAAATAGTGAAATTCAAAGCGTAAGCGACATCGGGGCGGGCAAGTCGAGCGAAGTGCTCATTTTTGTCAGCCAGAACGGCACCAGCGACGAAGCGCGCGATTCCAGCAAAGCACAGGTGGTGTCGGCGCTGAACGCTACTTACGGTACTGCGAACAACGGCAGGCTTGATTTCAATACTTCCACCCCGACCTCGCTTGCGGCATTTCTTTCGCAAAAGGATCCTCTCGGCTTGTCGATCAATGCCGGAGACAAGTACACGCAGTTGGCAAAGCAGCTTACGGATTATCGCGACAAGGCACTGAACGGGCTGGTCGCCAACTTCGACGATCTGTCCAAGGTGACCGGTGTCACTGCTCCGGTGCTTTCGGCCATCAAAGATAATTTTTCCCTTGGTCCTTTTGCGATCCGCAACACGGAAATTGTTGGCGCGAAAGTTGGTACCGAGCTTCGCCGCCAGGCAGTCTTCGTTACGCTCTATGCTTTAGCCGGAATGTTGGTATATATTGCCTTCAGATTTGAGTGGGTATTCGGGGCGGCCGCGGTCCTCGCAGTATTTCACGACGTTCTGATCACATTGGGATTATTTTCTCTGCTGCACTTTGAAATCTCTTTAACTGTGATCGCAGCGTTGCTCACACTCGTCGGCTATTCAATGAACGACACCATCGTCATTTTTGACCGCATTCGCGAAAACAATCGTTTGTTGCGCAAAGAGCCGTTCGCTGACGTAGTAAACAAGTCCATCAATCAGACATTGTCGCGAACCATTCTTACCAGCGGTCTAACTTTCCTCACCGTACTCGTACTTTTCCTCATGGGCGGACAAGTGCTTCGCGCTTTCTCCTTTGCCCTGGTGGTGGGGATTGTGGTAGGAACGTACTCCAGTTTTGGGATTGCTGCTCCGCTCGTGGTCTGGTGGCATCGCTACCGTGGCCAGGATGCTGCGGCAGGAACCGGACCCGCAGCCGGTATCAAGCCCCGGAACGGTGAAGCCGCCGCAACGCGTCTTGCACCTGCGGGGAGGAGGTAGGGACCATGTTCGAAGAGATGGTAGTTTCCAGCCCTAGCGGCAACAAAAAGACCAACAAGCCGTGGACGGTCATTTTGTCCATGGTTGTACAGGTCGCGTTCCTCGCGGTGCTCATTTTGATTCCGTTGATTTACACGGAGGCGCTGCCGAAGGCGAGTTTGGGAATGTTGTTAATTGCCCCACCGCCTCCTCCGCCACCACCTCCGCCTCCTGCTGCGGCGCCTGTGGTGCACGTGAAGCCGCAAGCGCACCTCATCGACTCCGGCAAGCTGATCGCGCCGAAGGTCATCCCGAAAGAAGTAAAGATTATTAAGGAAGACGCCGAGCCAGACGTGATGGGCGTTTCCGGTGGCGTACCGGGTGGCGTGCCTGGCGGTCAAATGGGCGGCGTGATCGGCGGCGTGATTGGCGGAGTTGGCGGTGCACCACCTCCTCCGAAGCCCGCGCAGACTCGTATTCGCCAGGGTGGCGCAGTGCAAGCTGCAAAGCTGGTGAACAAGGTGAGCCCGTCGTATCCTCCGCTCGCCCGCCAGACGCGCATCTCCGGAACGGTCCGCCTGCACGCGATCATTTCCAAATCTGGCGCGGTGCAGCAACTCGAAGTTCTCTCTGGGCATCCACTGTTGGTACAATCCGCGCTCGACGCCGTAAGACAGTGGAAGTATCAGCCGACGACTCTCAATGGTGAACCGGTGGAAGTGGACACCACGATTGACGTCATCTTCTCTTTGAACGGGCAGTAGTAGACGGCCTTTGCAGTAACGGAGCGTTGCGCAGTCGTGGGACGGGCGTAACGCTTCGCGCAGCACTGTTTCAGCAATACTTCGTCGGCGTGTGGCGTGAGCAGCGCTGCAAGTCACGCGGAACTTATTTAAGGCTCGGCCGCACAGCGGTCGGCTTAAGGAGCAAACGAATGGTAGCTACTTTGTATGTTTACGCCGCGATGTTCCTTCAGTCCAGTCAGGCATCAACCTGGGATTTGAGGTCCATGTGGGGACAGATGAGTTTTCTGCCTCGCGCGGTCGTTATCACCCTTTTCGTCCTTTCCATCTATTCCTTCGGCGTCATGATTGACCGCGCCTTGATGTACAGCGCGGCCCGCAAGCAGTCGCGTGTATTCGTTCAGCAGGTTGCCGGCGCACTGAAAGACGGCAAGCTCGATGAAGCAATCGCCATCGCCGAACGCAACAAGAAGAGCCACATCGCCAAGGTTGTCGCCACCGGCCTTTCCGAATTTCAATCTGCTTCGCAGCAAGTTTCCGATGCTGACGTAGTTGAAGCCGCCAAGCGCGGTCTCGAACGCTCCGTCGCCATCGTTCACGCTGAAATGAAGCGCGGCCTCTCGGCCCTCGCCACCATCGGCTCGACGGCGCCGTTCGTCGGACTGTTCGGCACGGTGGTCGGCATCTTGAATGCGTTTAAGGGCATTGAAACCAGCCACGCGACCGGTCTGTCGGCAGTCGCCGGCGGTATCGCGGAAGCGTTGGTCACCACTGCACTGGGCTTGATCGTGGCCGTCCCTGCCGTGTGGGCCTACAACTACTTCACGAACAAGGTTGAAGCATTCGACGTCGAGATGGATAACTCCTCGATGGAATTGATCAACTACTTCATCCTTCGGCGCGGCGCGGTCAAGAAGTAAGACCGCTTCGCGGTCCTGCTTTACTCTAGCCTGCTGCCGAATGGCCGCAGTAGAGAGCATGACCGTACCGCAGTCATCTTCAAAAAGGAGCCTGCCATGGCTGGCATTGGAGCACACACAGATGGCGGTCGTTACAAGCCGCAAGTCGGCGCGCAGATGTCTTCGCCCAACATTATTCCGATGGCGGACATCATGCTCGTTCTGCTGATCATCTTCATGGTCGTTACGCCCATGTTGCAGAAAAACAAGCCTGTGGACATGGCTCGTACCGATACCGCACGGGACATGCAGGATGCTGACAAGGAAGACGCTGTGGTCGTGGCAGTCACGCGCGACGGCAACATCTTCCTCGGCAATACGCAGGTCCAGAAGGCCGACATTACCGGACAGGTGAAAGACCGCATCTCGAACAAGCTTGATAAGACGGTCTATCTGAAGAGCGATGCTCGCGCCAAGTACGGCGACGTAGTGGCCGTCGTGGACGAAATTCGCTCCGCCGGTGTGGATCAGTTGGGCCTGCTCACGGAACGCAACGAGAAGACCGGTACACCGCCTCCGCCGCCGACCGGCGACTAAGGCGCACAGGAAGTGAGCAGCAGCACCATTCGGTTGACAGCAGTTCGTTAGAAGAAGTTCCGATGCCGCGCCGGATCCCACCTAGCGCGGCGCAACGGCTCCCGTCCTTCGCAGGGAGGAGCCGACAGGAGACTCGCAATGGGGATGAGCGTAGGAAACGAATCGGGCGGCGCGGTAGCGGAAATGAACGTTGTTCCGCTGATCGACATTCTGTTGGTGCTTCTGATCATTTTCATGGTCATCACGCCGCTGACGCCCAAGGGCATGGATACGCTGGTTCCGCAGCCGAACCCGAACCAGCAGCAGCAACAAGATTTGAACGATAAGACCGTCGTCGTCCAGATCACCAAGGACGGCAAGATCAAGATCAACAACGAAGATTCCAGTTGGACCGGCCTCGGCCCACGCATCGAACAAATCTTTAAAGAGCGCGCAGAAAAAGTTGCCTTCGTAAAGGGCGACAACGAAGTGCTCTTCGAAGAAGTTGCTCGCGCCATCGATATCATGCGCGCCAACGGAATCGATAAAGTCGGTCTGATCACGGCCAAGCTCGAAGCTGGTCAGTAATTTCGCGCTTCTCAGTTTCGGCTGTTCGATTTTTTTTGTGAATCTCGTCAGGGGTATGAGAGTCCTCCTCGTAGGATCTTTTTGTCGCGAGGTGGATGATGGCAATACAGGTCGGCGGTTCGCATCGCGGAGCGATCACTGAAGTCAATATCGTTCCTTTGATTGACATACTTCTGGTGTTGTTGGTGATCTTCATGATCATCCCCACTCACCAGACAGGCTTGGACGCGATCGTGCCCCAGCCGGGCACCGTCGCAGAAAGGCCGCCCGATCCGGTCGCAGTCATCGTCGTGCAAATCCGGTCCAACGGCGATTTGCGGATCAATGAACAGCCGGTCAGTTGGGAAGAATTGTCCGGAAGGCTTGAAACAATTTTCAAAGAGCGCGCCCGTAAAGTTGCTTTCATTCGCGGCGATGCTCCTGTAGAGTTCCAGCTTGTCGCGCGAGTCATGGATGTCATGCATGGCTCGGGGATTTCAGTCGGCTTGTTGACTCCTGGGCTGGAACAAAGCCGCTGAATGTGATGGAATAGCCCGCACAGGGTGTACTTGAATTCTCGTGACGGCTGCTTTGCGGCCGCGCGTTGTGGGGATGGACGCTTCCGATGACTCATGCATCGCTTGCACACACGGACGTTTCGCGGTCCGCATTTTCTATTCGCCGGGCTACTGCGTTCCTGGCGCTGATCATTCTCGCCGTCGGAGTTTCGGGCTGCGACAAATTGAAGGCGCGCGACCTGCTTAACAAGGGCGTCACCGCTTTCAAGAATGGCCAGTACGACACGGCTGTGGAAGATTTCAAGCAGGCCAAGGATCTCGATCCCAACCTCACCAACGCTCGCCTCTATCTCGCCACCGCTTACGCTAGCCAGTACATTCCAGGTGCGCCTTCCGAGCAGAACCGGAACGTCGGCAAACAGGCGATCGCGGAATTTAAGGATATTCTCAGCACCAGCCCCGACAACCTGAGCGCGATCGACGGTACCGGCTCCATCCTTTTCCAAATGGCTGGCACTCCCTACGATCCCAAGCTCTTCGAAGAATCGAAAACCTACCATCAGAAACACATTCAGTTGAAGCCCGAAGATCCCGAGCCCTACTACTGGATCGGCGTCATTGATTGGACGCTCGCATTCCGTGCCAACGGCGAAATGCGTAAGGACTACAACGAAAAGAATATTCGCAAGCAAGTGAAAGACACCGAACCGCTGCCGGCCGCAATTCGCGGCGATTACATCGCCAAGTACGGCTCGCTGATCGACGAAGGCATCACCGATCTGCAGAAGGCCATCACCATTCGGCCCGATTACGACGACGCCATGGCTTACTTGAACCTGTTGTATCGCCGCAAGGCTGATACGGTTGAGAGCGCCGATGAACGCACCTCCCTACTGAAACAGGCCGACGATCTGGTGGACAAGGTAAAGGAAGTGAAGCAGAAGCGCGCTTCGCAACCGCAACCGGCCGTTTCCAATTAGACGCAAATCGCTATTATTAAATCGATTTATCGCGAGGCACCCGGTTCCATAACCAGGCGCCTCGTTCTCTTTTTCGCTCCATTTGGCTCGGCTCGCCCTTCCTTGCCAACGGTAGTAACATAGATGGATGTCAGGGTCGGCCAATCTGCCGCTCCACTTCAACCGGGACCGCACCGAGCGCCTGCTCGACGCTCGTCTTGCAGAACTCCTCGAAAAACTCAAAAAGAACCGCCCTTCCGACGACCCTTGGCTGGTTCGCCGCGCTTACGACATCGCAGCCGAACGCCACCGCGACCAGCTTCGCCGCTCCGGCGAACCCTATCTCACCCATCTTCTCGAGGTCGCGCACATTCTCGCGGACATGAAGATGGACTCGACCACGCTCTCGGCCGCGCTTCTTCATGACGTGATCGAAGACACGGAATTCCCAGTGTCCCGCATTCAGGAACGCTTCGGTGAGGAGACTGCGCGCCTGGTCGAAGGCGTTACGAAAATCAGCCGCCTCAATATGCTCGCTCCCGAAGCACGTCAGGCGGAAAACGTCCGCAAGATGGTTCTGGCGATGGTTAACGATGTTCGCGTCGTGGTCGTGAAACTTGCCGATCGCCTGCACAACATGCGCACCATTGAGTTTCTAGAACCGGTGAAGCAACAGCGCATCGCCAAAGAAACTTTGGAAATTTATGCGCCCATCGCTCACCGCCTTGGCATGGGCATCATCCGCAACGAACTCGAGGATCTTTCCTTTCGCGTCCTCGAACCCGAATCTTTCCTGGCGTTGCAAGGGGAAGTCAGCGCCAATGAGCCGCTTCATCACAAATTTCTCGATGATGTTCAAACCGCGATTCGTTCAAAGCTTGTCGAGAACGGAATCCCCGCCGAACTCGAAGCCCGTGTGAAAGGTCTGTGTTCGCTGCACCGCAAGCTGGAGCGCCAGCAGCGCGGCCTCGAACAGGTCTACGATCTGCTCGCGGTCCGCGTGATTACCGACTCTGAAAGAAACTGTTATGCCGCGCTCGGCGTCGTCCATCACATTTGGCGTCCCGTTCCAGGCCGCTTCAAGGATTACATCGCCATGCCGCGGCCGAATCTGTACCAATCGCTGCACACCACAGTCATTCACGGCGGTCAACCGTTCGAAGTGCAGATTCGCACCCAGGAAATGCATCGCATCGCGGAAGAAGGCGTCGCTGCTCACTGGAAATATAAAGACGGCAAGCCCACTTCCGATGACGATCAGCGCATCATCTGGATGCGCCAGTTGATTGAGTGGTCGCAGGAATTGCAGGAGCCCGGCGAATTTCTCACAACCCTAAAAGTCGACCTCGCTCCCAACGAAGTTTACGCATTCACTCCGAAAGGCCGAGTCCTCGAACTTCCCGCAGGCGCCACGCCCGTGGATTTCGCCTACGCCGTTCATACCGAAGTTGGCCATCAATGTGTCGGCGCAAAAGTGAACGGCCAAATGGTCGCATTGCGGCATGAAATTTCCAGCGGCGATGTCGTCGAAATTCTCACGCAAAAAGGACACGCGCCCAGCCGCGATTGGCTCAGTTTCGTAAAATCTTCCCACGCAAAAAGTAAAATACGCCACTGGATCAATCTTCACGAACGCGAAGAAGCCACCGACATGGGCCGCCGTCTCCTTGAAAAGGAATCGCGCGCTTTCGGCCGCAGCCTGAAGAAAATCGACGAAGTTGACATGCAGAAAGCCGCCTCAGATTACGGGCTTTCGAAAATTGAAGATCTCTATGCCGCGGTGGGCTTCGGAAAATATTCCGCTCGGCAAGTCCTTACCAAAGTTCTCGGCGAAGGCGCCAAGCCCCCGGACTCCGATGTCGATGACACCAAGCCCACGCTGGTCAAAACCGTCAAGCGCATGCTGGGGTTTGGCGATGCGCCGCTGGTGGTAAAAGGGCACGATGATTTGTTGGTCTTTCGCGCCAAATGCTGCAATCCCATTCCCGGCGACGAAATCGTCGGCTATATCACCCGTGGTCGCGGCGTCGCCGTGCACACGCGTGCTTGCCCCAACGTTCAGAACCTGATGTATCAAGCCGAACGCCGCATCGCTGTGGAGTGGGGTGGTGAGAGCGCTGCGACATTCCCGGTGCAACTGGCGATTCGCGCCAGGGACCGCGCCGGCCTGCTCGCCGAGATTACCGCGGTTATCAGCGGCGCAGGCTCCAACATTCGCAATCTGGAAAGCCGCCCGGACCGCCTCAACGCTCGCATCGAAGCCAGTCTGGAAATCGCCGACCGCCGCCAGCTAGAAAGTATTCTTGCGAATATTCGCAAGATATCGGGCGTGCAGGGCGTGGAGCGTGTTTACCAGCCCACGGGCGATTAGTTCAGTTTCCAGCCTGTCCTTCCGGCCGGTGCCTGGCAAAGCACATCCCGCCGGCGATTGCGCTCGGCCAGCTACACTGGAAGCATGCGAAAACAGCCAATTTTCCCCATGCTCGCCTTCGCCGCAGCCATCATTGCCGGCTGTCAGAGCAAGCAAGAGATTAACTATCTCCCGCTGACGCAGTCCGGCATGTTTTCCGCCAGCTCGGACGCTCTGAAGAAACTCAACATCACCGAGCCCGAAATCGCCCAAGTCGCCGCACTGAAGTCTGCCGGCATGAGCGACGACATGTGCGTTGCCTTGTTCACAGCCGCGCGCGATCGTCATCATTCTTTTAGCAGCGCTGCTCCCGCGAAGAATCTGTACGGTGCGGGCTTCACCGATGAGCAGATTCTCGCCATGGCCAAGAACGATCAGCTGGACATTGTCGGTGGCGAAGCCGTGATGCTTCACCTCATCGGGTTATCGGATTCCGCAGCACAAACCGTTCTGAAGCGCCGTATGAGCGGACTTCCGACGATGTCCGCAGCCGAAATCGGTCGGCTCAAGAATACGCAACTTACGGAGCGCGAGATTCTTGCTCGCATCGAGAATGGCATGACCGACGCACAGGCCGATGCGGAAGCTACGGCTCGTGAAAAAGGCCGCGCGCACAGTGGAACCGGCTTCGTGCGCGTCCACGGTCGTCGCTAAACGACGGCGCTAGGGAATTCTGGCCGCTTCGTGCCGGGCCATTCGGGCTCTTTGTCTTTCCTGAATATCGCTTCTGATTCGAACCTGACCCTTTGCTCCCATGCCGCTCACGGCTACAATCATCGGACTGTGGCGCGCTCTCCACTATCCTTTATCCCGCTGGCCGCAACCGCTCTGGTTTCCATGTTTTCGATCGCTGGATGTGCCGCGGTACTCGGTCCAGGGTATTTGGTGGATCAGCAACAAATTCACGTTGAGTTCAGCCGCCAACCTGCGCCGTCCATTCACATCACTGCTGAGTATCGTGTGCGCAACACCGGAAATCGGCCGCTCGAATCGCTCCAGATTCGCACGCCCGGCCCGCGCTACAATCCTTCGAACATGCTGATTTCTTGGGACGGAACCTCGCTCCCGCAGATTTTTTCCCCAGATAATCACATCGATACTCTGTTGCGTTTCCCGCAGTCGTGGACCATCGGTGAAAGTCACACGCTAAGATTTTCCTATGACCTTGCAGCACCTTCCCGCGACGGCGCCACAGGAATTTCTGCTGATGCTTTTTATCTGGCCGCGGAAGGCTGGATCCCCTCGCTTCCACAAGCCCGCGGTGTATTCGGATTCGGCGGTGTTCCTCCGCAAAAATGGCAACTCGCGGTAACCATTCCGCAGGGATTTCTGATTCACGCCAGTGGCGAGAACGAAAAACATTCTGGGAAGGGCGTAACCACGGAGTTTCGGTTCGAACAATCGGCCGAAGACCTGAATCCGTTTGTAATCGCCGGCCGGTTCCTGGAAACCCGTCAGGACCTTCCACAAAAAGAAAAGGTGACTTTCTGGAGCTTGCAGCAATCGGAAATCTCCGGTTTGCAGCAGGCCGGCGATTCGCTTACCAAGACGCTTGGTTTTTTTGATTCCTTTTTTGGCCGGCGCGGAAAATCTCACCCGCCGCTCTGGGTGGTCGAATGCCCCATTGCCGCTGGCTGTTCGCCGCCAACTCCCAGCAACTATTCGTTTCTTCTCTATGGAAGCGCTGAAATCAGATCGGTCGAAATGATTTCGCGCGATACCGTCCTGATCGAATCGCACAATTCGCAAAATGTTTCCGATGCGCTCGCCGGACCGGCGCTTGCCGCTGGTTGGCTTGGTTACGGGTTGAATCCCGGCTTCTACCAGCAGCAGCCGCCCATGTCCGCTCTGCCCGCTTTCGCGTCGGCGCTCGCGCGCGAAGCCGCTTCCGGATCGCGCATCCGCAGCGAAATTGTCGGCCGCGCCCTTGCGAAAATACCCGTGGACGCCACGCGCGCTTCTAACAGCGACCCGGACATCACTCGCGCCAAAAGTTTGCTGCTTTTTTATGCATTGCGCGATCGGGTTGGCCCCGACACATTTCAAAAAGCCATTCAGCACATGCTCTACGCCCGTCAAAGCCGTGGCTTTGATATTACGGATATGATTTCTGCGCTCGAAGAAGAATCACACCAGCCCGTTGGCCCTTTTATCCGCGAGTGGCTGCATAGCCCGGGTGTCCCCGCAAATTTTCGTGCAGCAAATTCGCAATCCGCAGTTCGGCAAGAATCGTTCGCTCAGGAGGAGTCCCGATGAAAGACATAGTCCTCACCGATAAGGCACCGAAACCAATCGGACCTTACTCGCAAGCCGTAAAATCTGGCGGATTTCTTTTTGCGTCCGGTCAGGTTGCCCTCGATTCGCGCTCCAACGAGTTCTATGGCGGAGATATTCGCCAGCAAACCGAACGGGTAATGGAAAACATCAAAGCCATCGTCGAAGCCGGCGGCTCCAAGATCCATCACATCGTGAAGACCACCGTTTTCCTCAAGGACATGAACGACTTCGCGGCGATGAATGAAGTCTATTCCAAATATTTCCCGGCCGCTCCGCCCGCGCGTTCCACCGTCGAAGTGGCCCGTTTGCCCAAAGACGCTCTAGTCGAAATCGAAGTCATCGCTTCGCTCTAGCATTTGCCGTAAGTCGGAAGCGCTCATCCATCGCTAAGTTTGCAATGCGCTCCGTGTGTGCACGAACGCAAACGCATCTCTAGCGCGAACATCAATCGCTGATTAGAGTTTTGGTGGGATGGTTTTACTGGAGACGTAAGACCTGATGACTGAAAATTCCCTTACGGCCTATCGGGGCTCTGCAGTGCTTCGTACAAGACCACGCCCGTCGCGACGCTGGTGACGATGATCGCAATCAGCAGAAAATGGCTGCGGCCAGCTTTCAGTGGTGGTCCGCCACTCCTGCTGCCTACTCCTCGTGGGCCCTGTGCTGCGGCAGCTTCCGGGTGTGCTGACAAGTATTCATCCGGCTTCAGGTAGGCGTGATAGGCGGTCGCTTCCGGCACGAATTGCGTCTCGCCATCCACTGTAATCGCCAGCGAACCGCGCGTGCTTCTCACCAGGAATTCCTTGTCGTTTATGTACGTCACTTGGCCGACAGTCGGCTGGTCGTCTTTCGGACGGATTTCCGCTGTCGAAGCGTGCAGGACAAAAGCTTTCGCGTTTGCCGTGGAAAAAATCGCTGTTCCTTTTAGCAGAGTCGCTACGGGAATTCCGTTGGCCTCGCCCAGCGAGGCTGAACTCGATCCGGACAGCAT
This sequence comes from uncultured Acidobacteriota bacterium, assembly GCA_963781385.1. Classification (GTDB taxonomy): domain Bacteria; phylum Acidobacteriota; class Terriglobia; order Acidiferrales; family UBA7541; genus Acidiferrum. Next base: position 821,117 of record CAWAFN010000004.1, read on the forward strand.
AAAGCGCGCATCTCCGGCCCGAACCTGAACGCTGCCTGCTTGTTCCGTGGTCAGGCGGTCGCCACCGAAGACCGTTGTTCCTGTCGAAGCCGATACCGCGCCAACATGCGCGCTCGTCGCGGATGTTACGGTTCCGATTGCGGCGGGCGTCGCTCCGCTTACAGGCATCAGAAACATTGTGTAGGAGATTGCAACCGCGACTACCGCACGTGGGCGAAACATCTTTCCCTCCCGGAGGGCCATAAAGAGAATACTCAGCGCTTCCTTTACCGTCAATCCTTAATCATCTCCTCCACCAGACGTAATTTGCATTCATTCGATTGTTGGCTCCGCACCGCCTATGGCTGTTACAATGCCTCCAGAAAATGGCGGATTGGAAACAAATTACGGCGCGCATTCGTCGCGCTCGCGGCAGTAGAGATCCGGGCGGGCAATTGGCGCTGCTCTATCAGAAGACCAATGATGCAATGGTTGCGTTCGAACTCGGCCGCCATTTTGAAATCGCAAAGGATTCCGCAAAAGCACTTGAGTGGTATCTCGTGGCTGCGACGCGCTTTCGTCGCGGCGATTGGAAAACAAAAGCTCGCGAAGCCGTTGTTCGCCTTGGAGGCGAATTGCCACCTGACGTAGATCCCATATCGGAACTGTCTTCCGCTTCGCCTGCTCTTGAAACGTCCACAGCCGATACTCCCGCAATCACGATTCCCGATCCCACCATGCCGTTCGAATCGACCGCGGTTGCTTTCGAATCGATTGTCGCTGTCGGCTCGGAAAATCCTCCCGCCGCCGAACCTGGCGATGCCGCTAGTTCTGCCGCAGAAAAAAAGGGTCGTCGTCGCGGCCGCCGCGGCGGTCGCAATCGCCGCAAAACTTCGCCCGGACAATCGCCGATGGAGTCTCGTCCTGCTGAGCGACAAGCAAACCGCTCACGTTCGGCAGAACCTGCGGCCGTCCAAGCAAGCGCTCCTGCGGAAATACTTCCGCCCCGCACTGTGGACAGTCGCGCCATCCCGAGTGTTCCCGTGGAAGTAATCCCCGATTCCGGTGCTCCGGGAGTGAAAGGTCGGTTCGGTGACCCCGGCCTCGCCTCCCGCCTCTCCCTGCTTGAAATGCAGTTGCGCCGCCTTCTTACGTGCCCGCCTGCAAAACTCGATGAGGCCAGTCACGCGCCCGCCGGTCCCGGAGTTTTCGTTCTCACCGACGACGACATGACTACCTATTATTTCGTCGAAGCCTGCGACACCCTCCGCATCGCCATCGGCAGTTTGGCTCGCACCGGCATGACCCGACGCGGCAATACCAACCTGAAGTCACTGTTGGCTGAAAATCTCGGTATCCCTGAAACGCGTGTAACCAAGTACCTCAGCGAACACTGCGTCGTCCGTTGGCTCCAGCTTGATGAAGGTTCTGTGAACTTCAGCCATTTCGCGATAGCGGTGCTCCGACCTACCTTAAACGAATAGCGGTATTTGCCCCGGTCTGCTCGGCTTGGCCCCCCGTCCCGTAACTCTGCCAGTCCCGCTGATTTGCACAAAATGGCGAATTTCTAATCCTTTTGCACCCTATCGATAACCCCTCGTTTCTGGCCTCGCGCCAGCCATTCAATCCTCATTTTCCCCATTCAACCCCCCATTTTCGCCATTCAGCGCATCTTCCTAGCCTTCCTCCAGTTTCTCCGCCAAGCTACTCATGCCGAAAGACTTAGGCCCGTAATGCCAGGCGTGTTACGGTTGAATCTGGCCTCCGGGGGCATTTTAAAGAGGCCGCTTGTGCATCAAATGTCTGTTTGGGCCATGAGGGCTATTTTGACCCCTGGTTAGGGGTTACGCATTTTTGAAAGTGGAGGGTAGAGGTTTATGCCGAATTCAGTAGGCACGCAGATCGCAAGGTCCCTTGATTGGATCGTTTGCAAAGCCGCGAAGTACACATTCGATGGTCTTCAGTACTTCAATAAGCGCAATCCCAATCCTTCCGTGACGCCTCAGTGGTCGGATAAGCCGCTGCTCAAATCCTGGGAAAAGACCAAGCCCACGCTCGGCTTCCCGCGCCAGACAGACTCGCTCTGCCCCGGTTGCGTGAAAGAAGCTCGCGAAGCCATCATCGCCGGCAAAAAAGACTGGCGCGACCTGATGAGCGAAAAAGTCGGCGAGATTAAGGCTCAGATCATCGAGCGCGACGGACAAGTCTGGATGGTGAAAGACTGCCCGCTGCACGGCCACTATGAAGACATGATGGCCGTCGACTCCAAGTGGCTCAGCTGGATCGAAAAGCAATACCCGGGCCGCGATATCCCCGCGCACAACGACGAAGACCTGCACAAGCACGGCTCCTCGACCGTTCTCTACGGCCGCGGCTCCGTTCTTACCGTGGACCTCACCAACCGTTGCAACATGATGTGCGATCCCTGCTTCATGGACGCCAACCAGGTCGGCTACGTTCACGAACTGGGATGGGAAGAAATTCAGGAAATTCTCGACAACGCGCTCAAGATTAAGCCCCGTCGCCAGATGTCCGTGCAATTCTCCGGCGGCGAGCCCACCATGAGCCCGCACTTCCTTGACGCCGTCGCCTACGCGCGCAAGATCGGTTACAACTCGGTTCAGGCCGCCACCAATGGCATCGAATTCGCCAAGAGCAAGGAATTCTGCAAGAAGGCGTTCGAAGCAGGTATGCGCTATGCCTACCTGCAATTTGACGGCATCGGCAACGACGCCAACGGCCACCGCCAGATTGGTAACCTTTTCGACGTCAAGCTTCGCGCCATTGAAAACATGCACGAAGCCGGCATCGAAATCGTCCTGGTGGTCACCATCGTCAACAACGTCAACAACGATCAGGTTGGCACCGTCGTGAAGTTCGCGATGGAAAATCCCAAGAAAATTTCGTTCGTCAGCTTCCAGCCGGTTTCTTTCACTGGCCGCGACGAAGACATCACTCCGGAGCGCCGTCTGCGCCAGCGCTACACACTTTCGCACCTTGCGAAAGACGTCAGCGCCCAGGTCGGCAAAGTGGAACCGACGCGCGATTGGTTCCCTATCTCCTTTATCTCGACGTTCGCCGGATTCGCCGACATGGTTAAGGGCAATGAATCCCAGTGGGGTTCGCTCTCCTGCGGCTGCCATCCGAACTGCGGCGTCGGTACCGCTCTCATGATCAACAAGGAAACCAAGGAATGGGCTCCCGTTCCTCGCTTCCTTGATGCCGAACAGCTCACCAAGGACGTCACCGCCATTACTGACGCGGCACGCGGCAAGACCTTCTCCAACTTCATGATGGCCATGGCTCTTTTGAAGAATTATCACCCGTTCCAGGGACCCAAGGGCCTGAAGCTCTACGACCTCTTCAAGAAGTTTGACAAGACCTGGGCGCTTACCAAGAAATCCTCCACCAAATACGGCCGCACTTCTCCGGAACGCACCTATGAAGACGCCATGAAGCGCCGCCAGACCGACCCGTGGAACTTCCTCTTCATCGCCGGCATGTGGTTCCAGGATCTTTTCAACTACGATTTCCGCCGCACCGAAATGTGCATCATTCCGTACGCCACGCAGCAGGGCGAAATTAGCTTCTGCGCCTACAACACGGGCGTGGGTTGGCGCCAGATCATCGAAAACATGCACAAGAACGCGACCGTTGCCGAGTGGTACAAGAACCACGGCAAACACGAAATCTACGCCAAGGGCAGGGCCGTCAACCTCCAGAGCTTCGAACACTCGCTCGTCATTGACGCCAACGACGCCGCTCGCATTCGCAACCTCGAACACGACGTGCCTCTCACTGCCGCCGAAGAAGATCGCGCCCGCCGCAAGAAGGCCTACGAAGAGCAGGCCAAGGTTCGCGCCATTTACGAAGAACTCGTTTTGAAAAAGCCGCAGCCGACAGTGGTCCAGATCGGCACCGTTCAGGACATCGCCAAGGCGACTCCGGCCAACTTCGCCAACGCCAATAAGCCGATCAACATCGCTCCAGCCGCCAAGGCCGAAGCCGAACCAGTCGCCGGCGACTAAACCCTCGTCACCAACCAGCAGTTTTCAAATCTTTCAAAACGGCCTCGCCATCGGGGCCGTTTTTTTGCGTTGCGAGGCTCAACTTTCCCAACTTTCCGCTTTACGTTCCTCTTTTCAGCACTGGAAGCCAAGTCCACCACGCGACCGCAAGCGCGCGGCCCGGAACCGGCAAAAATGACTCAGAAACTGGCGCGACATTCGCGACTAGCGCGCCGGTTTTTCCCCACGCTGTCCGCTGCGCTACACTAACTTCGTTTGAAATTCCGTCCGGAGATGTTCAACGTGTTGTCTCTGCAAAATCATATCGCCCTCGTCACCGGCGCCAGCCGGGGCATCGGCAAAGCCATCGCGCTCGCACTCGCAACCGAAGGCGCCGACGTCGCCGTCAACTACCGCAAAGAATCCTCAGCCGCCGAATCCGTCGCCGCCGAAATCAAAAAACTCGGCCGCCGCGCCATTGCCATCCAGGCCGACGTCTCCGAATTCGCCGCAGTCGATCGCCTCTTCTCCGAAACCGAGAAAAATCTTGGCAGCGTGGATATTCTCGTCAACAACGCCGGCATCGCCAGCGCCCTTAAACCCGAACAGGTCACCGAAGCCATCTGGCACGAAACCATTCGTGTCAATCTCACTTCCGTTTTTCTTGTCACGCAGCGCGCGCTGCCCCACATGCGCGCCAAAAAATGGGGCCGCGTCATCAATCTCTCCTCCGTCGCCGCGCAATATGGCGGCATCGTCGGCCCACATTATTCCGCGTCCAAAGCCGGCATCCTTGGCCTCACTCGCTCCTACGCCTCGAATCTTGCCAAAGAGGGAATTACCGTCAACTCTATCGCCCCCGCTCTCATCGAAACCGACATGATCGCCGGCCTCCCCGCGCTCACTCCGGACCGTCTTCCCGTCGGCAAACTCGGCACCGTCGACGAAGTCGCCCGCATCGCCGTCTGGCTCGCCCAATCCAGTTTCACCACTGGCCAAACCATCAACCCCAACGGCGGCGTCTACTTTTCTTGATTTCATTTTTTTCTGTCTTTCCGTCCGAAGCAGCCCGACAGTTTTCTTCATTCGCGCAAGCGAATTCCACGCCGCGCGCTTTCAAGAATTTGGATAATCCGGGTACGAGCCTGGCCATCTCCTAATTGCGATTTTGTTATAATGATGTCGACATCAAACAGGAACGAACACCATGCCCATCTACGAATACATCTGCGAAGACTGCAAGAACTCCTTCGAAAAAATCGTTATCAATCGCGATCAGCAAATTGCCTGCCCGAAATGCTCGGGCAAGAACGCCAAAATCCAGCTTTCCGTCTTCAGTTCGGCGATAGCGGGCGGCGCTCCCAAATCCTCCGGCGGTTCCGGCTCTTCAGGCGGCGGAAGCTGCTGCGGCGGCGGTTGCGGCTGTCACTGAATTTTCTCCGCGAATTCTCCAAATTTGTGCACGACTCACCCTAAATTCGTCTTGCTCTCGAAAGAAGGGGGAGGCGTCCTGTGTGAAATGCGCTTCTTCAGAACCGGCCGCCGTTTCATTCAGGATCGCGATACACTTTTTCGATGTTCGAATGCAAAAATCGTCTGCTCTCCGTCCCGACCTTCGAAACTGCGCGCCTCAAATTTCGCTCCCACGGCCTCGATGATCTCTCCAATTGCACCGCTCTCTGGAGCGACCCGATGGTCACGCGCTTCATCGGCGGCAAACCCCTCACCGAAGAAGAGGCCTGGGTCCGCCTCCTCCGCTACGTCGGCCATTGGTCGCTGCTCGGATTCGGCTATTGGGCCGTCGAAGAAAAATCCACCGGCAAATTTATCGGAGAAGTCGGATTTCAGGAAAATCAGCGCGACCTCAATCCGTCGCTCAAGGGATTGCTCGAAACTGGCTGGGTCTTTGCGTCGCACGCCCACGGCAAAGGCTACGCCAACGAAGCCGTCCGCGCAGCGCTCGCCTGGAGCGACCTTCATTTCCCAACCACAAAAACCGCCTGCATCATCGACACGCCAAATCTTGCTTCCATACGTGTAGCCGAAAAATGTGGTTACCGCGAAATCGCCCGCGCCGATTACCAGGGAACCGTGGTCATCGTCTTTCACCGCGATCCGGCCTCGTAATTCTCACTCTCCTTGAACGCGCGGCCAACTCGCTGTGACTATTCCACGTATCAATCTTCTACTCCCGGCGCTATACTCCGCTCGAACTCTTTGAAACTTGTACCTTGAAGGAGGGTACTTCTCATGTCCGCAACCTCCCAACCCATTGCCACCCTCGAGCAGAACAAGAAACTCCTCGTTCGCTGGTTTGAAGAAGTCTGGAATCACGGCAACCGCGACGTCATCCACCAGCTTCTCGCCCCGGAATGCATTATCCACGACGGCACCAACACCATGAACGGCGCTGCTGAGTTCGAACGCTTCTACGACGGACTCCGCTCCCGCTTTTCCGAAGTAAGGGTTTCGTCGGTGTTTGCCATCGCCGAAGGCGATCTCGCCTGCGTCCATTGGTTTTCGCAGGTCAAGGAAGCCGCCACCGGCAAGACCGCGCACGTCACCGGCACCTCCATCGTCCGCGTCAAGGATGGCCGGTTCATCGAAGGCTGGCAGAACTGGGATCACGCCTCCCTCGCCGCCCAGCTTTCTGGCACGGCGCCAACTCCGCTCTACTAGCTCTGTCGAAACGCAAGCTTGGCCTGCCGCAGCCCAGTTGATCCCATCGAGTGGAATGAAATGATGCTAGGTGGGCAGGTTTGCGTTTCACCAGCGCCACTCCTGGTCGGTCGATCATTCGTGGCCGAGCGGATCGTGCATGGAAGTGGATCCCGTATCGAATCGTCGGCCTTCATCAAATGTCGGATACGCAGCAGTTATGCGACTACCGTTTGTAACCGCGCATGTAGTTCGGCACGGGCGTTTCGGCGTTCAAGCGAGTATCGGGAATCGGCTCAGCCGGTGTCACTGGAAGCGGTAACACGCCCGCCCACACTGGCAGTGCGTAGTCCTCTTCGTCGTCTATTGGCCCGCCGGTGCGCAGCTTGGCAGAAACTTCTTCCATCGGCAGCGCCAGCACGGTCGTACCTTTCAGCTCTTGCTCGTTCGGCTGGCGAATGTCGTCCCAGCGGCCTTTCATGATGTGCTCGGTGAAGACTCGCAGCGCTTCCATTTTTTCCGCCGGGTCGTCCACCAGCCGCGCCGTCCCGAGCATCACCACCGAACGATAATTCGCCGAATGATGGAATGCAGAACGGGCCAGCACCAATCCATCAACGAGCGTCACCGTCACGCAGACCGGAATTCCGCCGCTCAGCGTGCGCAACATGCGGCTCGCCGCTGATCCGTGCAGATAAATCGTCTCGCCCGCGCGTCCATAGTTCGTCGGAATCACGTAAGGCTGCCCGTCCACCACAAACCCGACGTGGCATACGAACGCCTCATCGAGAATCTTGAACACGGTCTCGCGGTCATAAGCTCCGCGCTTCGGCAACCGCTTTACCTGCGTCCGCTCCGTCGGTGTAAATGTGCTCATAGGTTCACGCTATCTTTCACCCCGCGCCGGCGCAAGAGCCAATCTGGATGCCGAACGATCGTCGACCAACTTGTCATTCCGAGCGCGCAGTCGAGAAGCCTCGGGCAAAAGGTCCTAACGCAAGTAACTCGCTGAGACCAGCAATTGTTCGGCAGTCAGTGCGTCTCTTTGCCCGCCGGCTTTAGCCTCTCCGCGCACTACGCGAAACCCGACATACTCCGGCGCAGCCGTGCAATTTGCCTTCGCGTCCGCCTGACAATCAGCGCTGCCGCCGATTGCTTTGCCCTTGCCGCTGCTCGTCAAAACCCATTCGGCCACATTGCCGCCGAGGTCGAACACCAGCTCTTCGTCGTCTTTGCCCTGGCCAGCAAATGTTCCGACGGGCTTCAGCAACGGAGCGCCCGCGCCCAGATCGCCGAGCTTTTTCCGCAACAACGCGGCATCTTCCGGATTCGGCGCGTACCCGGCCCAATAGTCCAGCGTATTTTCGCCGTCTTTTTTGTTGTAGAGCTTCTCGACTTCGCTCTCATTCGCGATGCGCCAAGTCTGGCCGGTCGTTTTCGCAAGCCACGAGGCATACGCCTGGGCCTGATCGAATGTAATTCCGTTCGCCGGATAATTTTCCGTTCCGGGCTCGACTTTGTAGTTCTTGTCGAATTCCGCGAACTGTCCGCGTGTCACTTCAAAGCGACCCACTTCCAGATCCTGGCGTTTCACGACTTCCGGAATCACTAGCGATTTGCTCTTCGCCTTGAACTCAACGCCGACTTTGCCGGCGCTATGAGCAACGGTTTTTGCGCGAAGAGCTACCTCTAATGGCGAACCTTTTTTCACCGCTTCATTCGCGGCTGGCGCCGTCTTGAAGAAATATTTGTCGAACCATGCGACCTCTTCGTCCACCTTGCGCATCTGGTGTGTCAACTTGCGCGGGCCATGCGGCTCACCGGGGAAGAGCACGAACTTTACCGGGACTTTGTCGTAGTACTGCAGCACACGGAAGTACGACCAGCTCTGCGCCGGAGGAACATTGGTGTCCGCGGTTCCGTGGAAAATTAGAACCGGCGCTTTCACTTTGTCCATCTTGAAGAACGGCGATTTCTTGATGTACAGCTCGGGATCTTCCATGGGCGATTTGCCGAAATAGTAGGAATCAAAGGAATCGCCGAACGCCACGTTGCCCCAATCACTGATCCATTCAATGTCGCCTGCGCCAACGCTCGCGACTTTATACTTATCAGGATACGTCGTGATCAGGCTCGTTGAAAGAATCGATCCGTTGGACCAGCCCATCGTGGCAATCTTGTCCGGATCAACCAGACCCTTCGCAACCAGATAGTCCACGCCAGCGTTGATGTCCGGCGTCTCCAGGTCGTAATAGTTTCCGCAGCAAATGGACTCGACCCACTTCAGTCCGTAGTTATTGCTGCCGTGATAGTTCGGCTTCAGCAAAAACGTGCCGCGCTGCGTTAGCAAATTATTCGGATAAGCCCAGCTGTCTTCCCAAGCATCCGCATCATGGCCGGCCGGACCGCCGTGGATTGCGGTAATCAGCGGATATTTTTTCCCCGCTTCATAATTCGTGGGGTAGTAGAGAATTCCTTCGACCTCTTCTTCGTTCGCGCCTTTCCAGCGAATCACTTCGGTTCTTGCGAACGCGCGATTCTTCACCAGGCTTTCGTTCAACTTCGAGACCTGAACCGGCGAAACTAGTTTCGTGCCGTCCAGTTGCGCGCGATAAATCTGCGGCAGCGTACTCGCCGTCGAGTAAATGTAAACGATCGTCTGGCCGTCTTCGCTCACTTCGAAGAATTGAATATTCTTCGCTTGCTCACCTTCGAGCGGCGCGCGCTTCCAAGTCCAGGAATCGCCGGACTTCGTGCGTGTGTAACGCTGCGTATCGAAGTGCGCACCTCCCGCCAACCCTACCATGAAGCCGTCCCGCGTCGCCGCCAGATCCGACCCGATGCCGTTCTCCCAATCCAGTGGAACCTGCGCGCTCTTTTGCGCCGCGAGGTCGTAGAAATAAAGCAACTCAATCGTTCCCGTCAGAAATTTGGGATGGGTGGAGTACGGCGCCCACGCATAAAAACCGGAGTTGTCCGGTGCCCACTCAAATCCGCGAGGATGAATTCGCCCTTCGGTAAAGATCTGTTTTTGGGTGCCATCCGTCAGGTTGTGCAGAATTGCCACCGGCGGAACTTTCTGGTCAAACGTATAGTGCAAACTCTTCGCGTGCGACGCCACCGCGTACTTCCCGTCCTTTGACACCGACCAGTTGCTGATCCAGTCCGTGTTGGTCGTCAGCCGGGTAATTTTCTTATCCTTCACACCGATCTTGTACAGCCGCACCGGTGCCGTGTGTTCAGAGTCGTCCACGATCTCCGAGTCATCCTTCTTCCGCTTCATCTCCTGCTCGTACAATGCGGGATCCTCTTCCGCGCTGAAGATAATGGTGTCCTGGTCCAACCAGTCCACTCGCCGCGGTGCCCGCGCCAGCTCCGTGAGAGGCCATGGCTCTCCTCCCCGCGGATTGATCAGCCAGATCTGTACCGGGGCGGTATCCGGCTTGGCGCCGTGCCGCGCGCGGTTACTGGTAAACGCGATCAGCTGCCCGTCCGGCGACCACTGTGGACTGCCGTTGTTGTCCACCCCCCGAGTCAGCTGAATTTCCGTCTTATCCGTCAAACTCGACAACATCAAATTCGAGACGCGGGCGTCTTTCTCTTTGTCGCCGGTGGACTTCACCCAGGCCAGCCATTTCGCGTCGGGCGAAATTCGCGTTTGCGGCGCGACTGTTTCTGCAAAAATAATGTCTTCTGTTTTCCAAGGTTCTTTTGTATTTGCGCTGCTTGTCGCGACGGCTTTTTCGTTAGCCGTGGGCTTCGCACCGTCGGCGTGAACTGCGCGCTGCGAAATGAAAATGGTGGCGCTGGAAATTGCGAGAGCCGCAAACAAGAAAATTGTTAGAGTGGAGTTTCGCATCCGCGAGTCCTTTGTAAGAATGGGTGAATCAGCCGAGCCTGCCTAGAACGCGCAGGCGGGACAGCATAATCGAATTGGCGCGAATTGGGAATGCGCTCCGCGACTTTTTGTTGCGAAGGAAAAGAGCAAACAATGCCAGCCGAGAAAGCGATTTTCAACAAGGAAATTTTCAAGTTCTTCAAAGATTTGAAACGCAACAACAAGAAAGTGTGGATGGATGCGAACCGCGAACGGTATCAGGAAACAGTGTGCAAACCGTTTCGCAGGTTACTGGAGGAATTGTCGCCCGCAGGTGCTGAAACTCGACCCGCGATTCGACGCAATGGGGCGGCGCGGCGCGAATTTTTCACGCATCAATCGCGACATTCGTTTTGCGAAAGACAAGACGCCGTATCGCGCGCAAATGTACTTGAAACTTCCCCTGCCTCTGCCGGGGGAAATGACCGGCGCTGGCGAACTGTATACGGGAATGTCGGCGGACACGGTTACCGCGGGTTTCCGTGTTTATTCCGGAGCGAAGCGGAAAGGGTCCGCAATCGCGATGATCGCTCAGCCACGTCTCGAACAAAATCGGAAATTTCTTGTGCAACAGAAAAGGCGTCTCGGCAAGAAATACGATAGCTACTGGTATTCCGTTAGCAAAGGCGAATGGAAGCAGATCGGCGGCTGGCCAAGCGCGGCGGACTGGGCAAAACTGCAAGGCTGGATCGTTCGCAAAAAACTCACGCCGAAGCTCGCGACGCGCGCGGTGTTTCCTGCGGAGCTTGCGAAAATCTTTCGCGAACTCTACCCACTTATCAAGTTTCTCTCCAACTAAGAAATTCTGCAAACCTCTGTATTCTTATTGCAATGCGGAATCGAACAGCGTAAATGTTCTTGTTGCTTCGCCTGAAAGAGTCGACGTCACCACACTTCCATGCGGCGCAATTTCGCAACATTTCTCGCCATACTGGCAGCTCCGCACGCAACTCATTCCAGCTCAGCGGAAATCGCCAGGGCCCTACATTCTGGGGACGGCTCAGCCAAATTTAGAGATAAACGCGGAATTGACGGCGCAAAGGCAGATCGCGGTTGATATGCGGCAGACCATGCGTTGGCTGTGCATTGGCGCGTCGATTTTGCCGACGTTGACGATTGCGGCGAATGCGTGTCCGGTTTTTCTTCTGGATGATTTGAGGGATGGGAGCGCTTCGAGACCAGGAGCGGAACGCTTCGATAACCGCTGGAAAACGTTCCCAGAGGATTTTCCGTCGTCGCGTTTGCTGAAGGAGCATGGAATCAATAGTGTGTTGCTGGTTCAAAAAACGATCCGGCAGCCCCGCGAAGACCTGGCTCATGTGCTGAGGCGATGGCAAGAGGACGGCATTGGATTCCATGCTGCTACGGCTCAAAATATTGTGGCGAAGCGCCCGCTGACCGTGCAGCAGCCGTCACGATTTCGAGCGTTGTGGTACCGGGCGCTGGCAATTCTCGGGTTAGCGCGAGGAACACACGGAGGATTCGGAGCGTGGCCGCACGGAACGGGCGGAGGATAGGGTCGCGCGCATCATGGATTGACCACCGGAGCGGGGTCGCATAGGATTTCGCGCGTGCCATGCGTTTGAAAAACGATGCCGTGCAAGGGGCGCTGATGAATCGATGGATACGGATTTTGGCTTCTACAGTTGCGATGGGAGTGCTGTCTGCGAACGCGATTGCGCAAGCGCAGCAGCAAGTCGGAGCGGAGAAGCCCGGCGAGAAAACGGCCGAGAAGAGCGGCGACAAAGCGGAGAAAGCGAAGGACGAAAAGAAACCGGAAGAGAAATTCGTTCAATCGAAACACATGGTGCGGATTGGCGGGCAAGAGATCAAGTACACGGCGACGGCGGGAACGATTTTGCTGAAGCTGGAAGACGGAACGCCGAAGGCCAGCATTTTTTATGTGGCATATACGAAGGATGATGTTGCGGATACGGCCAAGCGGCCGATTACATTTACGTTTAATGGCGGGCCGGGTGCGGCTTCGATCTGGCTGCACATGGGAGCGCTGGGGCCACGGAGAGTGGAAATGGGCGATGCAGGATCGCTGCTGCCGCCGCCGTACAGGTTGGTGGACAACGATTATTCGCTGCTGGACGTGACGGATCTGGTGTTCATCGATCCGGTGACGACGGGATACAGTCGCGCGGTTCCGGGTGAACCGGACAAGCAGTTCCACGGAATCCAGGAAGATATTCAGTCGGTTGGAGATTTCATCCGGTTGTATGCGACGCGCAGCAAGCGATGGACTTCGCCGAAATTTCTGGCGGGCGAAAGTTACGGAACGACGCGAGCGGCCGGGCTTTCCGGCTACTTGCAACAGCGGTACGGAATGTATCTGAACGGAATCATTCTGATTTCTTCGATTTTGAATTTCCAGACGGCGGAATTCGATACGGGGAATGATCTTCCGTACATTCTTTATTTGCCAACGTACACGGCGATTGCGTGGTATCACAAGAAATTGCCCGCGGATTTGCAAGGTGATTTCCAGAAAGCGGTTGCGGAGTCGCGCAATTTTGCGGCGCACGAATATGCCGATGCACTGATGGTGGGCGACGGACTGCCTGCAGCGCGGCGAACGGAGATTGCGCAGAAGCTGGCACGTTTGACGGGACTTTCTCTGGACTACATCGAGCGAGCCAATTTGCGAATTGAGATTCAGCGCTTTGACAAGGAACTGTTGCGTGACCAGCGGCGCACGGTTGGCCGGCTTGACGGAAGATTTATGGGAATCGATTCGGATGCGGCGGGCTCGACTCCGGACTATGATCCAAGCCTCGCGGCGATTGTGGGCCCGTACACCGCGACTTTTCATGACTATGTGCGCGGCGAATTGAAATTTGAAAGCGATCTTTTTTACGAGTATTTGACGGGACGGGTGCGGCCCTGGAATTACGAGCCGTATGAGAATCGCTATGTGAACGTGGCTGAGACGCTGCGCAGAGCGATGACGCAGAATCAGTTTCTGCGCGTGTTTGTGGGTAAGGGTTACTACGATCTGGCGACACCATTTTTTGCGGCGGAATATACATTCGACCATTTGAGTCTGGATGATTCGCTGCGCGCGCATCTTTCCGGTGGATACTACGAAGCGGGCCACATGATGTACGTGCACCATCCTTCGCTGGTGAAATTGAAAACAGACCTGGCGCAATTTATCCAGAACACGCTGGACGCGAAGCCGGAAGCCGCGATGGGCGCAGCGAAGTGAAGCGCGCACTTACCGCTTGCGTGTGGGTGGCCATCGCAGTGGGCGGCGCGCTGGCGCTAGGAAAAATTGCGCTGTATCGCGGGGAATCGATCAGCGCGACGTGGTTCGTGATCGCCGCGGTCTGTTCCTATCTGGTGGCGTACCGGCTGTATTCCGCATTTATTTCCGCAAAATTGTTGGCGCTGGACGACACGCGCGCGACTCCTGCGGAGCGGCTGGACGACGGACGCGATTTTGTACCGACCAATAAATGGGTTTTATTCGGGCACCATTTTGCGGCGATCGCAGGGCCGGGACCGCTGGTGGGGCCGACGCTGGCGGCGCAATTCGGATATTTGCCGGGAACGCTTGTGGCTGATTGCGGGCTCGGCGTTCGCGGGATGCGTGCAGGATTTCATTATTTTGTTTTGCTCGATCCGGCGCGACGGAAAAACGCTGGGCGAAATGGCGCGCGACGAAGTGAGCCGCGCGGCGGATTTATCGCGCAGATCGCAGTGTTGGCAATCATGGTGATTCTGCTAGGCGTGGTGGCGCTGGTGATCGTGAATGCGCTGAAAAGTCTCGCCGTGGGCCACGTTTACGCTGGCGATGACGATTCCGATCGCGCTGCTGCTGGGCGTGTACTTGCGATTTTTGCGGCCGGGCAGAGTGCTGGAGGCTTCGCTGATCGGCGTGGCGCTGGTGCTTGTTTGTGGTGGTGGCGGGTCAGTGGGTGGCGGATTCGCCGTCGTGGGCGCAGGTGTTTACGTTGAGCGGCGTGACGCTGGCGTTCGCGATTATGGCGTACGGATTTGCGGCGTCGGCGTTGCCGGTGTGGCTGCTGCTGGCGCCGCGCGATTATTTGAGCGCGTTTATCAAGGCCGGCGCGATTTTTTCCCTTGCCGCCGGAATCTTGATCGTACGGCCGGAAGTACATATGCCGGCGCTGACGCGATTCGTGGACGGCAACGGGCCAGTGTTTGCGGGGAAAATATTTCCGTTCTGCTTCATCACGATTGCGTGCGGAGCGATCAGCGGATTCCACTCGCTGATTTCGAGCGGAACGACTCCGAAGATGATTCAGCGCGAAGAGTCACGCGCGATTTATCGGATACGGCGCGATGCTGCTGGAATCGTTTGTAGGAGTGATGGCAATGGTGGCGGCGTGCGCCATGCCGCCGGGAGTATATTTTGCGATCAACTCGCCGCCGGCGATTGTCGGCGCGACGCCCGAAGCGGCGACCGCGACGATTTCAAATTGGGGATATCCGGTGGATGCGGCGACGATGGCGCGCCTGGCGCATGCGGTTGGAGAGCAGACGCTGTTCAATCGGACGGGCGGAGCACCTTCGCTGGCGGTCGGAATGGCACAGATTTTTTCGAGCACGATCGGTGGCGAGCGGCTGATGAGCATCTGGTATCACTTCGCAATCATGTTTGAGGCGCTGTTTATTTTGACGGTGCTGGATGCGGGTACGCGAGTGGGCAGATTTATGGTGCAGGAACTGGGAAGCCGCGTGTGGAAGCCGTTCGGCAGGACGGCGTGGATGCCGGGCGTGTTGATTTCGAGTGCGCTGATCGTTGGCGGCTGGGGATATTTTTTGTATCAGGGCGTGATCGATCCGTTGGGCGGAATCAATTCGCTGTGGCCGCTGTTTGGGATTTCAAACCAACTGCTCGCGGCCGTAGCGTTGGTCGTGGCGACAACAATCTTGTTGAAGATGGGTAAGTTGCGATGGATCTGGGTGACGCTCGCGCCGATGGCTTGGCTGGTGATCATCACCATGACGGCGAGTTGGCAGAAGATTTTTCATGCCAGCCCGCGCATCGGATTTCTTGTCGGCGGCAAACGCCATGGCCGGCGCAAATCGCTGCTGGAAAAATTCCCGCTGGCCAAGATTGCGGAGACGCAGCGGCTGATTTTCAACCAGCGGCTGGACGCGGCAGTGACGGCGGTGCTTGCGGTGATGATCCTGGTACTGCTGGGCGAAGCGCTGGTGCAGTGGGCGAAAATATTGAGTGACCGGCACAAGGTGGTGCTGCAGCGAGACACCATACGTTGCCACGCAATGGGCGCGCGGAGCGGAGGGCGACTGATGAGAGAACAATTGTTGGCCACGTTGATGCGCGTTGAAAACGGATTCAACCGCTTCTGGCGCGGGCTGCGCGAATGGTGCGGCGACGCGGCGTACGAAAGATATCGCGCGTGCGCACGCGAGAAATTCATGCGGCTGCGTATTGCTGAGCAGGGAAGAGTTTTATCTGGAAGAGCTGCAGAAACGCTATTCGCGGGTGAGCCGCTGCTGCTAGCTGTTCCTTCTGCCGTAATTCTTGCGTTCGCCCTAACTGCGGGCATAGACTTTTAAAAACCGCCGCATTTTTTCAGGTGTCCCGGCATTCTTTGGGAAGTTCTTTTTATTGGAGAGGCCAACATGGCAATCAACGAGACACAAACTTCACGAACTGTTGGGAAAGGGCTGTGTCGATTTTGGCGCGACCTTTCACGCGGCGCTGATTTGCATCGGCGACAAGCTGGGTTTGTACAAGGGACTCGCCGCGGGCGGACCGCAGACCTCTGCGGAACTGGCGCAACGAACCGGCACGACGGAACGCTACGTTCGCGAATGGCTGTGCAGCCAGGCCGCGGGCGGATATGTGAGTTACGACGCGGCGAGCGAAAATTTTAGTTGACGCGAAGAACAAGCGTTTGTGCTGGCGGATGACAACAGCCCGGCGTTTTTGCCGGGAGCGTTTCAGGTGGCGCTGGGAGCGACGCAGGCAAAGATTAACTGGAAGAGAGATTTAAATCCGGCAAGGGAATGGGTTGGCACGAGCACACACCAATGTTTTCTGGGCACGGAACGATTTTTCCGGCCGGGATATGCGGCGAATTTGGTGGCGGCGTGGATTCCGTCGCTGGAGGACGTGGATGCAAAACTGAAAGCGGGCGCGCGCGTTGCGGACGTCGGCTGCGGGCTTGGCGCTTCGACTGATCTTGATGGCGAAGAATTATCCGAAGTCGGAATTTGTGGGATTCGACTATCACGACAAATCGATTGAAACGGCGAAGCAGCGCGCGAAAGATGCGGGAGTTGGAGACCGAATCAAATTCGAAATAGCGATGGCGAAAAGCTATCCCGGGAAGGACTACGATTTCGTGACATTTTTCGATTGTTTGCACGACATGGGCGACCCGGCGGGAGCGTCGGCGCATGTGCACAGCACGCTGAAGAAAGATGGCACCTGGATGATCGTGGAGCCATTGCGGGCGACAAGATTGAAGATAATTTGAATCCGATCGGGCGCGCGTTTTACGGAGCGTCCACTTTGCTCTGCACGCCGGCATCGCTTTCGCAGGAAGTCGGTCTTGGCATTGGGAGCGCAGGCGGGAGAAAAACGGCTGCGCGAAGTGGTGACTTCAGGCGGATTCACGCGATTCCGCAGAGCGACGCAGACGCCATTCAATATGGTGTTTGAAGCGAGGCCGTAGGGAGACGCAATGCAGTTGGGATGTCGCGAGGTAACGAAACGACGGGCACCGGCGGGAGCTCAATCGCGCACGGCGACTGCAAAAATACTTTACGCGCGAACCGATGATAGCGGCTAAAGCTCTTCGTCGTCGGAAATGTTCTTCAGGATCGTGACTTTGTGCAGGATTTTGAGTCCTTGCGAGCGGACGCCGGCAAGGATTTCGCGGCGAATTTCGTCGGTAAAGTTTCCGGCGCGAAGACGCCGGATTCGCTCTTGCGGGAAATTTTTCACAAATTGAGCGGCAACATGCGCGGTGGCGTAAGGCGACGGGCGTGGTGAAGAGTCCCTGGCGGCGAATGGTGTAGAGCGAAGGGAACAGGACATCGCTGCGAATCAGCACGTGGACGTCTTCTTTTGGGCCACGTTGGATTCCGCGTACCAGTACGGCTGCCGCGAAGCGCGCATTTTGCAAAATTCCCTGGCGAATCAGCTCTGGCGATCGCGCGGGGCGAAGAGGTATCCGGAAATCGAGACGGGCCATGCCGCGCGACTTCGAAAGTTTGCCCTGCTTTGTGCCAGCGGCGCAGGCGGTCGATTTCGTTGCCGCCGATTTTTGCGTCGAGATCGCGCATGGGGATGAAGCGCGGAAGCGTAGCGACTTCGTCTTGTGCTGCGAGCACCACCCGCGCAGAGTCCAACCGGATCCATGAAGCGAAATTTCTCAATTTCAGAAAAGCGTTTGGCGAGTTTGAATTTTCCATCTGCGATAAATGCGCGGATTCGAGATGGCTTCGTCGAAGGAGACTTCGGGCGACCATTGTGAGATGGGGTCGTCGCTTTCGGAGCTTTCATAGAGACGAATTTGCGCGGAGAGAACTTCGTCGCACTGATCGGCGGCGCGCTTTACGAGAAGATTGGTCAGGCCAGGGGCGGCGCCGGCATTAATAATCGCAGCGCGATCTTTTTCTTCGAAACGTTTCGCGTAGCGAAATTGTTCGGCGTGGAACGGGTCGCGCGTCAGGTGCGAACTGAGATCCAGATAGTGCGAGCGCAGGCGCAACGCGGCGCGCAACACAATTTCATTGAAAACAGAAGCCGAGGCGTTGATCAGGAGCTGGCAGCCTTTGGCGGCGCGCACAATGCCACGAAGATTACGCGCATTGACGTGGGCGATGGCGATAGTGCTCTTCTTACCGAGAAAACGGCGCGCGCGTTCGGGATCACGGTCGCCGCACCAAACGTGATGACCCTGCCGCTGCAAAAGTTGTGCGAGAAGAGAGCCTGTCGCGCCGGCTCCAAGGATAAAGATGCGCATGACGTCGAAAAACTGTATCACAGACTGTGCAATGAGACCGCCGCCGGCCTTTGCCCCGGAGCAGTCGCTGGGAATTGGATATGATGAGCCTGGACGGAAGCTTTGAGCGGGTTCGGGTTTTGGATGGCCAAACTAAACAAAAAATACGATTCAATACGGTTCATAACGTTAAGTAAAAGCGGCTTAATATGCATTAAAGCGCGTCGATTCTATGCGGATTGCGGGCGTAAAACCCAAAGTCGCAGGTTTGCCGGGAGGTTGTTAGAAGGGTAGACTCAAGCTGTAGCTCCGACCGGCGCAAGCCTGAGGGGGAAACAACCCCTGGCTCGGCTCGGCGATCCTGGAAAGTGCAGGATGAGGGTTCAGGCGGAAACGCCGGAGCCTCCCGAAAGCGGACCGGTTGACAAGCCAGGTTCGCGCCAGGCTCATCGCAGTCGTGCCTGGTTTGGAAAGGAGCGTTGCGCCGAAAATGTGCCGTTTTTCGGTGTGCGCTCGATTCCACTTTCGAATCGGGTTTTTGTTTTTTTATGGGCTTGCCAGGCGGATATGACGCTGCAGGACAAATTCGGACGAAATATCACGGACTTGAGAATTTCGGTCACCGACCGCTGCAATTTCAGGTGTATTTACTGCCGTTCGGCCGATCCGGAAAACTACCGGGAGCACGATCAGATTTTGTCGTGGAACGAACTGAAGCGACTCGGGCGGATATTTTACAAGCTGGGAATTCGCAAGGTTCGTGTAACGGGCGGCGAACCGTTGGTGCGGCCAGGCGTGGAAGAATTTGTCGCCGATCTATCCAGCGTCGGCTTCCCCGACCTGTCGATGACCACAAACGGCCACATGCTGGCGGAGCGCTGCGAATCGCTAGTGGCGGCCGGCTTGAAACGAATCAACATCAGCCTCGATTCGTTGATTCCAGAAAAATTCGAAAAAATCACCCGTACCAAGACGTTTTCATCGGTGATGTCGGGAATCGATGCGGCGCAGCGGTCGGTGCTGGGTCCGGCGAAGATCAACGCGGTTTTGGTGCGCGGATTTAACGACGATGAGGTGGAATCGTTCGCGGAATTCGCGCGGGAACGCGGCGTCATCATGCGCTTCATCGAATTCATGCCGCTGGACGCAGACCGGCACTGGTCGCGGGAGTTGATGGTGCCGGCGGCGGAAATTTATGGGCGGATCGATGCGCGTTGGCCGCTGGTGCAGATCCCGCACGAAGCCAGCGAAACTGCGCGCAAATATCGATTTGCGGATGGCGCTGCGGGCGAAATCGGCTTGATTGCGCCGGTTACTCAACCGTTCTGCGGACACTGTTCGCGCGTCCGGCTTACGGCCGACGGAAAGCTGCGGACTTGCCTGTTCAGCAGAGACGACCATGATTTGCGCGCTCTTTTGCGGGAAAATGCATCGGATGAGGATCTCGGCGATCTACATCCGCTCAGTGGTCAGCGAAAAGGAAAAAGGACACCGTATCAATGAACCGGACTTTATGCCTCCTTCGCGCACAATGGTGTTCATAGGCGGGTAGAATGGTGGCTAACCGGCGAGAGCCGCGCTTCATCTAACGAAATGCGAGCGTCGGGAGCGTAGAGGCAGCCACGAACATATCCATGAGCAAACTTACATCCATTCTGAATTCGACGCCGCTTATAGGAATCGAGCAGCCGGAAACATTGCGCGCGCCAGAAATTGAAAAAGGCGTTGGCTGCGATTTCGATAACTACCTGCTAGTGCCAGATAACACGCTGGACGAACGCATCATGGCGGCCAAAGCGAAACTCGGCAATGACGTGGTCATTCTCGGCCACCATTACCAACGCGATGAAGTTGTCAAATTCGCCGATTTTCGTGGCGATTCGTTGAAGCTTTCGCAGCAAGCGGCGGAAGTGGACGCCAAGTACATCGTGTTTTGCGGCGTGCATTTTATGGCGGAGAGCGCGGACATTTTGCGCCGTGGGAATCAAGTGGTGGTGCTGCCGGATTTGAGCGCCGGCTGCTCCATGGCAGACATGGCGGACATCGGCCAGGTAGAAGCGTGCTGGAGCGAGCTAGGCTGCGGTGACGAACACCGCGAACATTATTCCCGTAACGTACATGAATTCGACGGCGGCGATAAAATCGTTTACCGGCGAACATGGCGGATCGGCTTGCACCAGTTCCAACGCGGCCGCGGTGATGAAGTGGGCGTTTGAACGTGGCGAAAAGGTGTTGTTTCTTCCGGACGAACATTTGGGCCGAAATACCGGATACCGCATGGGAATTCCGTTGGATGAAATGATCGTTTGGGATCCGTTTGAGGAACTTGGCGGCAACACGACGGAAGCAATCGCAAAGGCGCGCGTCGATATTGTGGAAGGGCTATTGCTCGGTGCACCAGCGATTTACGGCGGAGCAAGTGGCGCGAGTGCGCCGTGAAAATCCCGGCATCCGCGTGATTGTTCATCCCGAATGCAGATTTGAAGTGGCGCAAGCTGCGGACGAAATCGGCTCGACGGAAGGAATTATCCGGGTGGTAAAGGCCGCTGCGCCCGGAACCAAATGGGCGGTGGGCACGGAAATCCACATGGTGAATCGGCTGAGCAAGGAATTGCCGGACCGGCAAGTGACGTCTCTGGATTCAAGCGTGTGCGTGTGCACGACCATGTTTCGGATCACGCCGGTGCATCTGCTGTGGGCGCTGGAGAATCTCGGCCGCAGGGAAAATCGTAAACCAGATTTCTGTCGATGAACGCACGCAGAAAATATGCGCGCGCGGCCCTCGACCGCATGCTTTCTTTGCGTTAGCATCACAGCGAGTCCTTTCAGGGTGCTGTAAGTACGACTGCAATCACAGCATGGAGACCCTGGAAATCCAGCCCTGACTGAAACCAGCGCGACAGGGGAAACGCATGTCCGACCGAGACGACGAACTCCCACAAGACGAAACGCCGGAGCCTGAGCAGCGGTTGTTCACACTCACGGAAGCGGAGCGCACGCGCCGGGAATTGGAGCCATTTCTGGTGGAAGCGATGGAATGCCGCAAGAAACTTTCCGGACTGGATAACGATTTATCGGCGGTGGCGGCGCGCATCATGATGATGGGCGGAGTGATAGTACCTTACGAAAAGCTCTGCGATGCTTGCGGCAGGAACACACGCGACTGGCGGAAAATCTGAAAAGTTCGCTGGACAAGCATTTTGGAGACCGGTTGCGTGATCAAAGATCTGGACATTGGCCTGCTGGATTTTCCGTCGATCATCGATAACGAGGAAGTTTATCTCTGCTGGAAACTCGGCGAGGACCGCATTCGCTATTACCACCGACAGGATGAAGGCTTCGCCGGACGTAAGCCGATCGATCCCCGCGATACGGGTCCGGGCGACACCGTTCAATAGCAGTAAATTCCGGTGAAGCCAAATCGCAGCACAATCCCGAGAAATATTCCCGTAGCTAAAGAGAGAAATCGTTGACCGAACACTCCCCGAATCGATTGCATAATTCCGCCAGCCCGTATCTTGCGCTCTGCGGCGCACCAGCCGATTGACTGGCATGAATGGGACGACGAGGCTTTCGCTCGCGCCACCGCGCAGGACAAGGTGATTCTGCTGGATATCGGCGCGGTGTGGTGCCACTGGTGCCATGTGATAGACCGCGAAAGCTACGAGAAATCCACCATCGCGCAAAATTATCAACGAACATTTCGTGGCGATCAAAGTGGATCGCGACGAGCGCCCCGATGTGGATTCGCGTTACCAGTCTGCAATCAGCGCGATTTCCGGCCAGGGCGGCTGGCCGCTCACCGGATTTCTCTTGCCGGACGGAAAGCCATTCTTCGGAGGGACATATTTTCCTCCCGAGGATCAGTTCGGCCGTCCCGGATTTCGACGGGTGCTGCTGGCCGTGGCGGATTCGTTCAAGAACAAGCGGCCGGAACTAGTGAAGCGCGGCGGAGTCGCTTTCGGATGCGATATCGCAAGCCGAAACGTTTACCGGCGCACACGGGGCGTTTGATGTGGCGGTGGTCGAATCGCAGATTCATTCGTTGACCCAACTATTCGATATTCGCAACGGCGGTTTCGGAAAGGCGCCAAAATTTCCGCACTGTTCTTCGATTGACTTGATTCTGGAGCATTACCAGCAGACGACAGCCGCAAGAGCCCTCGACGATCCCGACAGCGGAAAGCATATGCTGGCGATGGCGGAGAGCACGCTGGAAAAAATGGCGCGCGGCGGAGTTTACGATCAACTTGCGGGAGGTTTTCATCGTTATTCCGTCGATGAACGCTGGCTGGTGCCGCACTTTGAAAAAATGTCGTACGACAATTCGGAGCTGCTGAAGAATTATCTGCACGGCTGGCAAGTTACGCAAAATCCGCTGTTGCGCCAGACGGCCGAAGGAATCATTCGTTGGGTGAACGAAGTATTGTCAGACCAGCATCGAGGTGGATTTTACGCGAGTCAGGACGCGGACTATTCGCTCGATGACGACGGCGACTACTTCACGTGGACGCTGGACGAACTGCGCAATGCGCTGTTGCCGGACGAAGCGCGCGTGATGGAACTTTATTATGACGTCGAAGCGCACGGCGAAATGCATCACAATCCGGCGAAAAATGTTTTGTGGGTGGCGCGCGAACCCCAAGAAATCGCCGTGCAACTCGGACTGCAGGAATCGGTCGTTCGGCTGATGATTGCGCGCGCCAAAGAAAAAATGCTGGCGATGCGTTTGCCGCGCCCGACTCCGTATATTGATAAGACGCTGTACTCGGGCTGGAACGCGATGTTTGTTTCGGCGTACTTCGAAGCTGGCCGAGTTTTTCAGGATGCGCTGGGGATGAGTTGCCGAGCATTTGCGATAAAGACGCTGGAACGAATGTTGAGTGAGGCGTGGTCGGACGCAAGCGGATTCGCGCACCGCATCGGAGGTCCGGCGCTGGGCGGCTCGCTCGACGATCAGGTGTTTGGCGTGCTGGCTCTGCTAGACGCTTACGAGGCGACGCTCGATGAAAAATATTTTCGCACGGCGCAGCGCACCATGGACATTGCGATAGAAAAATATGGCGACACGGAACGTGGCGGATTTTTCGATCGTGCATCCGACGCGCCGCCAATGGGTGGGCTGGACGTTTGCCGCAAACCTTTCCAGGATTCGCCGACACCGGGCGCAAATTCGGTCGCAGCAATCGCGCTCATCCGTATGTACTCGTTCACGGACGGCGTCAGGTATCAAGCCTGGGCGCAGAAGACGCTGGAAGCATTCGCGGGAATTGCTCCGCAGTATGGCATGTTCGCGGCAACGTACGGTCTGGCGGCGACGCTGTTCGCGCATCATCCCCCGCAAGTGGTGATTACCGGGGAAGCGAACGACTCCGTCGCGAACGCACTGGAGCTTGCCGCGAATTCCATATTTCGTCTTGGAAAATCAGTGTTGCGCCTTCTGCCTGGCTCGGCCGGCCCGGCTTCACTTCCGCTAGCGTTACGCGAAACTTTGCCGCACTTGCCGAAAGACAAACCGCTTGCACTGGTCTGTGTCGGCAATACTTGTTTCCCACCGACCGCGGAACCAGAGCAATTGAAGTCCTTGTTGCTGGGCAAACGAAATACCGCAGCAGCCGGCTAGCGAAACTACTCCGAGCTCTGCAGTTATTTTTTCCGTTGAAATACGAACGATCCTGAAAACGCTTCCTGGTCTCCGGCATGCTCGACCGCAAATTTCTGCAGCTCCTGTGCTTTCGCCGATAGCACTGTCTTATCGGGCGTCCCGACCGTGGCAAGCGCCAGCTTGGCTTCTTTCGCGCGATCAGAAATCCATTTATTACTCAGGAAATCGATCCGCATCTTGTCTTTCTCAAGATATGCCCGCCCAAACCCTTGGCCTCCGGATGGCGGGGTAGGGAACGGTCGCGTTCTTGCTGTCTTCCAGGTCCGAACTGCCAAGATCCGCGAAAAGAAAATCGCCCAGTCTTAGAAGCCTAGCTTTAGTCGCCAACGTTCGTCGAAATCAGGGTTCGTGATTTCGTAAGTCGCGTCTTGCTTGCCCATTTGGAAGATCACGGTCCCCGATTTTTCGTTGGGATTGAACGATGCTCCGCCCCGGCACAATCCAAGTGTCAAGCAACTGAGGATCAAAAGTACTTTCGTTCCCGGTAGAAAGCGGAAACAACGAATCCGGCGGCTCACATCCGGCAAGCAGCGCGCAAACCGATGCCAAGAAAAATAGCCGGACCGTTTTATTTTATAAATGGAGTTCTCTCTAAATAAAAAAGCCGAGGGAGGAATCGCTAAAATAATCCGCCCTCGGCTCGCAGATGTCCAAAAACGCTTGGGAACTGAGCAAACGAACTACTTCTTGGGCCGCGACTCCGGAGGCACCATGCCATTCGCGCGGTAGTAGGCGACCAGTTGGCCGTAGTGTTCGCCGGAATGTTCGTTCAAGCCGTATATGAGCGCATCAACGCGGGTCAGGCGTGGCCCGCCGGCGAAAACGGCGGTGGACATTCCGGCATCGCCCTTGGCTTTGATCACGTCGGCGCCATCTTGCACGCATTTTTTCACAAACGCGACGATCTGCGCTTTCGTTTTCAGATTTAACTGATCGCGGTTCGGGTCGTCAGGATAACGTGGCTTTTGACCTTGCGCGGGGTCGGTGAAGTAGTACATGGAAGCCGAAACGTGCACGACCACTTGCACGAACGATCGCACGTCCGGAGCTGGCTTGTAATCGTACTTGTCTTCCGGCAGGTCTTCGGCCATCGCGACGATTTTGCGGCCGATGTCGTTCCACTGTTCCAACGCAGATTCGGCAGGACCCAACGCCGGTTTGGGCGGCTCTTTAGGTTTGTTGTCTGTCTGCGCAAATGCCGGTACCGCCGCCAGGAATGCCGTCAGGCAGATTCCCGCCAAAAATGACGCTCGCTTCATCTCTATCCTCCGTAGCCCAATTTGCGCGGGAATCCACTTCGAGTCCCAAAGCAGGGCTGCTTCGTGGTTCGACGGCTGACGAGTCGGGATGTAAGCCCCAGAGAACTCGAATCCGGCCGTTTCCACGCCGGCAGCATAGTACTCGCTAGGATGAGGCTGCGCACGCTCAATCTGGGCGCAACAGGCCCGCATGGTAGACTAGAGGGATAAGTCGAGGCCATGATCGCGTGAATCTAAGCTGGCTGGTGTTTCGAACGGTCTTGGGCGCCGGAATATTCCTGCTCATCATTTTTTCGCAGCTTTTCTGGTACCAGGCCGCATGGCGCTGGACGGCGCGCTGGGGAAGCAAGCCGCTGCGCGTGATCGCACGGTTGGCTGTCCTTGTTCTGGCCGCCATGGCTACGATTGCCATGGTTGACACGGCCCGCATGGGCAAATCGAACCTGATTCCGCACGTTCGCTTCCTGCCTCCGTTTGTGGGCATTTGGTTCGTATGCGCTTTCTGCGGATTCCTGGCCGTAAAATTCGTCAAAGCTTTTGACGCAATCTGGCGCTGGGCTAGACGCCGGCTGGCCGTCACGCCGCAATTGCCGAGTTCACGGCCCGTCACCGCCGCAACGAGCACAGTCGAAGATCCTTCCCGCCGCTATTTTTTCAAAACCGCGACTGCCGCAGCCGGCGTGGCGCCATTTATCGGTGCGGTCTACGGATTTGCCGCTGAGCGCCTGAACTATCAGGTTCGCCGCGTTGAAATTCCCATCGCCAATCTGCCGTCTGCGCTGGACGGAATGACGATCGCACAGTTAAGCGACATTCATATGAGCGGCTACATGCCGCGCGATCAGGTTCGCCGCGCGATCGATATGACCAACGAGCTTGGCGCCGATCTCGCCGTGGTCACCGGGGATTTCATCACCGCCAAAGGCGATCCGTTGGAAGAGTGCGTCGCGGAAATCCGCCGCCTGATGGCGCCGCTCGGAATTTACGCTTGTAACGGCAATCACGAAATTTACGCCGAAGCCGAAGATCGCGCGCAGGAATTATTCCGTCAATCCGGCATGAAGTTGCTGCGCCGTCAGAACGAAATCGTCACTTTCCGCGGAGCGCAGCTAAACCTGATCGGCGTGGACTACCAGCGCGAACGCAATGCCGGCGGCCGAAAAGTGTCCGCTTTGGCAGGCGTCGAATCGCTAGTGCGCCGGGACATGCCAAATATTCTGCTGTCGCATAACCCAAACTCCTTCAATCGTGCCGCTGAGTTAGGAATTGAACTTTCGCTGGCTGGCCATACGCATGGTGGCCAGATTCAGGTGGAAATTCTCGATCACCGGCTGAGTCCGGCGCGGTTCATCACCGACTACATCGCGGGACTGTATATGCGTCCGCTTTTCGCGCCCGCAAAGACCGTTACCTCGCAGAAATTCCTGCAAGCCTCTTCCTTGCAAGGGCCACGCTCCGCAATTTACGTAAATCGCGGATTGGGAACTGTGGGAGCGCCGGTACGCCTGGGCGTGCCGCCCGAAATTTCCCTCCTTACCCTGCGCCGAGCGTAGAATCAAAGCCGACGAGCCGTCGTACTCATGATCATCATGGTGATGGGAGTTACCGGGGCGGGGAAGACGACGGTCGGCAAGCTGCTCGCCGAACGTCTTGACTGGATTTTTCTCGATGCCGACGATTTTCATCCGTCGGCGAACATCGACAAAATGAAGCACGGCATCCCGTTGACCGACGCCGACCGCTGGCCATGGCTTGACAAAATTCATTCCGAGCTTATGAAATTGAGCGCCGCAGGCAAGAACGCGGTGTTCGGTTGCTCGGCTTTGAAGCAGAGTTATCGCGACAAATTATTCGCGGGACTAGAATTCCGTATCGTCTATTTGCGCGGAACGTACGACGAGATGAAGCATCACATCGAAGCCCGGCGCGGCCACTTCGCAGGCGAATCGATACTTGCGGGACAGTTTGCCGACCTGGAAGAACCGAAAGACGCTCTGGTGCTCGACGTTGCGCGCACTCCGCAGCAATTGGTTGACGATGCCGTGCGTGGCCTTCGGCTGCCTTAAGCCGCCCGTGGATTGATCACAAGGATAGAGGGGAGCCGGTCCACGGCCTTGCTTTGTCCAGGTATTTCACCAGCAGCACTTCGTTGCCTTGCTCGTTGTAAAGAAGTTCGTCCACCAGGTTGCGCGCCAGAAGAACGCCATAGCCGCCGGGCCGCATTCCTTGTTGTTCGCGGATCACTGCATGTTTCAGCGGATCGCCTTCAGGATTCGCAATCGCAGAATGTTTCAGTTCGTTCAGCGAGAATCCCTTCCCCGGATCCTTGACCCGGCACGTCACCATTTTTCTCGTCCGCACGTACGCGATTTCCACGTACTGATCCGGATCGAAATTTCCACCATGCTCCATCGCATTGAGCAGAACTTCGCGGAACGCCATTCCCGCTTCGCGGCCTTCGCGTTCCGGCAAGTCCGTAATCTCGCGCAGGAACTGCATCAGCCGGTCCGCTACCGTCACATCGCAGCGCACATACAGGTTGATCCAGTCCGGAGTCGCCGAAGCGACTTCGATGCCGTCGTCCCAGGTCGGCCCTTCAATCGCGATGCGCACGATCTCTTCAAAATTTTCCAGCGAGAACGGTTTCGCGAAATAGCTGAACGCTCCTTCTTTCATCGAGTCAATAACGTCGCTGGGCGTACTCTCGTCAGTGACGATGATCATTCGAGTGTGCGGGTGCACGACCCGTATTTTTCGCAGCAGCTTGACGTCTTCCGCGCCGGAAGTGCGCGCTCCGGTCACGATCAGCTCGAAGCCGCGCAGCTTCACCTGCTCGAGGGCCGCAGCGTTGTCACGCGCCAGCACAATCTGCCAGCCGTACGGTTCGAGCACGGTACGAACAACGGCCTCCACATCGGGATGACCTTCAATCAGAAGAGCAACTTTGTGCGAGTCCGTTTCCTGCGCTTGCATGGGGTACTCCGGCGGCGTCCCCACATCTTACCCTGCCGAGCAATTTGTTGAAACGACGCAGCGACCCGCTGCGGCATGTTTCATCTGGACTGCCTTCGCTTTTTTGCGGCACACTGCTGCGTGTGACCGGCGGTGCCTGATGGATGATCCATACAATCTGGAAAATGTCGCGCGCGAGCTGAACAGTCAGGAAGCTTCCGCTTCGGAAGATACCGAACTCACGGCCCGCCTCGATCGTTGGCTGGCAGTGCTAGTGAACCGGCTCGGCAGTGACCTGCTGCTGGTAGAAGGCGCTCCGCCCTGTATTCGTGTTGATGGCGAAGTTCGCAAATTCGAGCCAGGAATTCTCGATGGCACGGAAATAGAAGCAACGGTGTTGCCTGCGCTGACGCAACACGCTCTGCGAGTGTTCCGTGAAACGGGCATCGCCGACTCTTCCTATCGCGTTGCATCGCTCGGTCGCTTTCGAATTAATATCCATCGCGAACGTTCCCGGACTGCTGCTGCCATCCGCGCACTTCCGTCCAAGGTGCCCGCGCTTCGCGATCTGCATCTCCCGCCGTCTGTCGAAAATCTCGCCCGTTTACCGCGCGGATTGGTTCTTCTCGGCGGTCCGGCTGGCTCCGGAAAATCCACAACTATGGCTGCGCTGATCAACGAAATCAATCACCGCGAAGCGCGCCACGTCGTCATCATCGAAGATCCCATCGAATACGAGCACCAACACATTCGCAGTGTGATCGAGCAAGTCGAGATCGGCACCGACGCACCGGACTTTCCGACGGCGCTGCGTGCGGCGTTGCGCCAGGCTCCGGATGTGATTGTGGTAGGAGAAATGCGCGATCCCGAAACGATGCGCATTGCAGTTTCCGCAGCCGAAACTGGCCATCTAGTTTTGTCCACGCTGCACACTGTGGACGTGGCTTCAACGATCAGCCGTATCTCCGATTCGTTTCCAGTAGAGCGCCAGAATTCCATTCGGCAGGAACTGGCGATGGCTCTTGCCGCTGTACACACGCAAATGCTGCTGCCGAAAAAAGGTGGAGGCCGCGTTCCCGCCGCGGAACTGCTTATGGTAGG
This sequence comes from uncultured Acidobacteriota bacterium, assembly GCA_963781385.1. Classification (GTDB taxonomy): domain Bacteria; phylum Acidobacteriota; class Terriglobia; order Acidiferrales; family UBA7541; genus Acidiferrum. The sequence continues at coordinate 850,573 of CAWAFN010000004.1, forward strand.
CTACGGGGCGCGCCATCACATTCGCCGCAACGCGCTGCAACATCTGCATCAGGAAATTCCGCTCACCAAGAAAAAGGGATCATTTACGCTCGAAGAGTCTCTGGTGCAATTGGTCCGGTCCGACCAGATCGACCGCGAAGACGCGTTGCTTTGCTCGATTCATCCCGACGATCTCGATATTCTGCTGAAATCTTCGTCATCTGCAGCTGCTACCGCGGGCTAGTTTCATCCGCGCGGCTACTCGTTTTGCGGAAACATTCCATCAGGAAGTAGAGAAACAGGGGTATACAGAGAACAGGGAACCAGTCGCCCCATCGCGCGTAGACAGTGCTGGCATGTTCAACCGGAACGAGCGCGTTGGCGGAAACCATTCCGTCGAAGGAGCCAGTCTTTTCTAAAAGAATACGGCCGCGATTGTCCGAGACGGTGAGCAGCCCGCGCTTTGCCGCTCGCGCAATACTGAATCCGCTTTCCACGCCACGCAGAATCGCCATCCGAGCGTGATACCAGTCGTCTTCCGTGAAATCCCAGGCCGGGACGAGCATGACGCCGACGCCGCGCTTTCCGTACTGGCGACCCATCGCCGGAAAATCCATGTCCTTGCAAATCGCGACGCCCCAAACGCCGGAAGGCTGCTGAATGACGCTGTAGTCGCTGCCGGTTACGTAACCCACTTCTAGATTCGGAACAAAGTGATGCTTGTCGTAGTCCACCAGCAGCGAACCATCGGGCGCAAAAAGCAGCGCGGCGTTGCGGCGATTCCCGCCGTGTTGTTCGTCTAGTCCCGCGAGTACGAACGCGTCCTTCGATTTTGCATCGTCGTGCAACAGATTTCGCGCTTCATCAGAAGCCGTCGCGGAAAACCGCGCGATTTTTTCTGGAATCAGAATCAGGTCTGCGCTGCCGCTTTTTGGGTTCGCGGTATATTTCTGCAAAAGTTCCAGTGCGCGCGAATCTTTTTCGGAGTACACCTCGCCCTTCGTGTCATTGGTCATCAGCTGCGTGTGAATGGTGCCGGTCATCTCAGTGGGAGTGTGAAGCCGCCAGAATCCGAAGCCGAGCACGATTGCGAACGACACCAACACCGTCGCCGCGACGGGTTTCGCCTGCAAACCGCGGGAAAGCAACACTGCAGCCGCCGAAGGCAGCAGCAACAGAAAAAAAGTGATTCCCCAAATCCCGGCCAGCGACGCAATCTGAATCAGCGGTAGAAAATCCATTTGGGAATATGCCAGATTGCCGAACGTCGAATGCGGCGACATCAATTGTTGTACATAGCCGACCGAAACCCACGCCACCGGAAGCGAAAATACGGCCACCCAGATTTTTCCGCGCAACACGAAAGCGCGCCAGAACAGCACCCCCAGCCCCAGCAACATCGCCGGAGCTCCGAGCGCCATGACGCAAGCAATAAGCGGAATCTCAATCACGCGGTAAAGGTAGTGCCACCATCCGAGCGATCCAGCGATCCAGGCAATCGCCGCCACCGCGAATGACATCCACGCAGACGCTCGCGCGGCGAACCACAGCACCGGGACGAGCGCAAACCAGGTCAGCCACCAAATCGGGTGCAGGCCGAAGCCCCAAAATGACAGCGCGGCGGACAGGGCAATCACGCTCAACGCGATCGCGAATGATTTAATCCTGTTTTCTGAGCCCATCGAATAACCTCTTGGTCGTTCTCAAGCAAAGTTTGCGGAATTCCGCGTCAGAAAAATCGAATCGTCCGCCGCGATAAAGTGAGATCATTCCTTGCGTCTGCGCAGCGATCGCCAGTGCAATTTCCCAGGCTTCACCCCTCCGCAACACTCCGCGGCCGATGCCTTCTTCTACCAGTTCGATCAGTGCGTTGAACGTGGGCGACTTGCCTTGGCGGAAGTCGTGTGGGAATTTTCGTGCTCCTTCACGTGGCTGCGAGAAGACGTAGTCGAACACGCGTGGACGGGATAGCGCGAAATCGAGGAATGTTTCGAGGACGCGTTCGAATCTCTTTTCAAGCGAACCGGTTGAGGGCGTTTCAGAAATGACCTGTGCATGCCGCGCGAATTCCGCATCGGTGATCGAGTCGAGCAGCGCTTTCCGAGACGAGAAGTGGTGATAAATTGCCATCGCGGTCACCCCTGAAGCGCGAGCCACCCGCCGCATGGTGACCGCTTCCGGGCCTTGCTTTTCGAGCAGCTTCAACGCCGCTGCCGCGATGCTTGTCTGCTTGTTGATTGCGCTCATCTGTACAGTGTATAGCTACAACTATACGTCGTATATCTGGTACCGCAAGCATTTTTTTATACTAGAGAAACTTCGCTCCGACGGGTCCGCAAATCTCCGTACTCCGCCGTTCGATCCCGCTGCGCCGTACCTCGGTTGCCGCTTCCGCTCCTCGATGCGATAATTTGCCTTCACGCAGTATTTGGTGCAGTTTTACCGGGGGTTCTATGGCATTGCGAGATAGCTGGATCGAAAAACGCGAAAACGAACAGTCAGCCGCGAACGGTAATCGAAACATGTCGCAAATGCATCTGGCCCGCAAGGGCGTCGTCACGGAAGAAATGTATTTCGTCGCCAAACGGGAAAAAATCGATCCCGAACTCGTGCGCAGCGAAATCGCCCGCGGCCGCGCCATCATCCCCGCCAACATTAATCATCGCGATCTGCAGCCCATGGGCATCGGTATTGCATTCAACTGCAAGATCAACGCGAACATCGGCAATTCCGCGACAACCTCTAACATCGACGAAGAGTTGAAGAAGCTGCACCACTCCGTGCACTACGGCGCCGACACCGTGATGGATCTCTCGACTGGCGGCGATATTCCCACCATACGCAGAGCCATTATTGACGCCTCCCCCGTTCCCGTTGGCACCGTTCCTGTGTACGAAGCCATCTCTCGTGTACGCCGTCCCGAAGATTTGACGATGGACCTGATGCTCGAAGTGATCGAAGAGCAAGCCGAGCAGGGCGTGGATTACATGACGATTCATGCGGGCGTCTTGCGCCAGCATGTTCCTCTCGTGCGCAAACGCATCACGGGAATCGTCAGCCGCGGCGGCTCGCTGATGGCGCACTGGATGGAGCATCACAAGAAGCAGAATTTCCTTTACGAGCGCTTCGACGAAATCTGCAAAATTTTCAAGAAGCACGACGTGAGTTTTTCATTGGGCGACGGCTTGCGTCCCGGCTCCATCGCGGACGCCAGCGACGAAGCGCAATTCGCCGAGCTGAAAGTCTTGGGCGAACTGACCAAGAAGGCTTGGGAGCACGACGTTCAGGTGATGATCGAAGGGCCCGGTCACGTTCCGCTCGACAAAATCAAGGAGCAAGTGGACAAGGAAATGGAATGGTGCCACGAGGCGCCGTTCTACACGCTTGGCCCGCTCGTTACGGACATTGCTCCCGGATACGACCACATCACCAGCGCCATCGGCGCCGCGATGATCGGCTGGCATGGCGCTTCCATGCTCTGCTACGTCACGCCCAAGGAGCATCTCGGCTTGCCGAACGCAGACGACGTCAAGCAAGGCGTGATCGCATACAAGATTGCCGCGCATGCAGCGGACGTCGCTCGTCACCGCCCGGGCGCTCGCGATCGCGATGACGCTCTGAGCTACGCTCGCTTCCTCTTCGACTGGAACAAGCAGTTCGAACTTTCGCTCGATCCGGAAACCGCAAAAGCCATGCACGACGAATCACTTCCTGACGACTTTTACAAGGAAGCCAAGTTCTGCTCCATGTGCGGACCGAAATTCTGCTCGATGAATATCACCCAGCTCGCCGAAGCCGAATCCGGAAAGGATCAAGCCGAGCGCATGCAGAAGTTTAAGGACCTTCTGGTCAAGGTACAGAACGCCTAGACCGGGATTTAGATCCGGTTTAGAAGCGGAACTTCCTGAGCCGTTGCTTCGTATCTGATTTTGAACGGGGTGGCCTATTGCGGCTGGCGCGCCCTACCTGGAAGGGAGTTCGACGTGTTCACTTCTCTATCTTTTGTGTTCGTTGTTGCTCTCTACTTCTTGCCGACGATTATTGGCTGGAATAAAACTCACAAAACCGGAATCTTCCTTGTGAACCTGTTTCTTGGCTGGACCTTCATTGGCTGGGTTGTCGCACTATTCTGGGCTCTGTCATCCGATCGCATCGTCCCGGTTCACTATGTACCGGTTGTCGCAACCGCCGGGCCGTTCTGCAGCCGTTGCGGACGAGTTGCCGTAGGTGGCGCGCATTTTTGCCGCGCTTGCGGCAGCACCGTATAAGCCAACTCAGTAGATACTTGCAACCTGCTGGGGCTCCCCCCCACACGAGCTTGGCGCAAAGCTCCCACCTCGCCAGTTGCATCATGCGCCATTTAATTATCGGTTGGACACGCATTCCCTCGCCTTCCTGCCCTCGCAACGCTGCTCTGCTAGACTTCCCTCAACGTCCCTGAAGTCTCTATCGGCCTCGTAAATTCGCGAAGGAAAAAGGATGCGCGGCACGCGGGTGGTGTCGTTGCACTCACCAATGGCCTTCACTGCGTCGAAACACGAAATTCTTGTGGTTGATGATTCGCCCGTCTATCGTAAGCTCATCGAGCAGATTCTTGCTGGCGAGCCATACTCTCTGTTATTCGCGCGCAACGGTGGCGAAGCGCTCAAAATCTTCCGTGAAAAATCGCCCAGTATCGTTGTCACCGATTGGATGATGCCGGATTTCTCAGGCCCCGAACTTTGCCAGAGGATCCGCGCCGACAAATCTCCCGCTTATGCCTATCTGATTTTGATGACCAGTAACGGCGCAAAGGACAACGTCGTCAAAGGCCTGGAAGCGGGAGCAGACGATTATCTTTCCAAGCCATTCGATTCCGGAGAAATGCTTGCTCGCATCGGCGTGGGCCGCCGCATCGTGGAATTGCATCAGCAATTGGAGCGAAAGAACGCCGCACTGGAGGAAGCCGCGCGAACCGATTCGCTGACCGGCTTGCCAAATCGCCGCGCCATTGAAGAGTGGGCGAAAAAGCAGTTAAAGGGAGCGTCACGCCACCGGTTTCCAATCTGGGCGGTGATGGGCGATCTCGATTCCTTCAAGGAGATTAACGACACCTTCGGTCATGAAGCCGGCGACGAAGTGCTGCGGGGGTTTGCGCAAACACTGAAAACTGCCACCCGCGCTTCGGATATGTGCGGACGCTTGGGTGGCGATGAATTTCTAGTGGTGATGACGCACGTCAATTTGGAAAATCTCGAATCCACCATCAATCGTTTTCGCGAACAATTCGCTGCACATCCATTTTCGTTCGCTGGCCAGGCCGTAAAGCTCACTGTGACTTTTGGCGTTGCTGGAAGCGAGTCCGGCGCGGCAAAAGACATCACTGCGCTGGTTCGCCGCGCAGACGAAATGTTGTACGAAGCGAAACGCGCCGGAAAAAATTGCGTCCGCGTCGCAAGACTGAAATAACTTCCGGGAAATCTTTACGGCGTACCACTGGCGGACTATACTTCCGTTCAATTGACAATCATTTCGTCCAGCGAGATTTTTACCGGCACCAGCATCGCGCACTCGGCGGAGGAAGCATGGCACTCGAAAAAGCGGCAAAGCTGTCTGAAATCCCTGCGGGTTCTATCAGGGAAGTGCACGTCGGCGGCAAAGCGCTGGCACTCGCGAATGTCGGCGGAACCGTTTATGCGATTGACAACACCTGCCTGCACCGTGGCGGACCGCTCGGCGAGGGCCAACTTGACGGCAAAATCGTCACTTGCCCCTGGCACGGCTGGCAATTCGATGTGACCACCGGGAAAGCGGTGCAAAATCCGAATGCCGGTCTAGGATGCTTTCGAACCGAGGTCAGTGGAGATGAAGTGTTCGTGGAACTGAGCTGAAATTTCTAAGCAATTGAAATTAAAAGGTTTATTAGAGATTTAGCCGCGGTTAACCGTTTCATCGCGAGGATTTCCTCGTTTTTTCCTCTAACTCTAATATTTTGTTTGGTTTTGCTTTTCCTCCCGTGTATAGTACCGCCGACTTCTGGTTCGATGACCACTCAGACACCCACTCGCCACTACTGGATCTTCACCGCAGACCCGCACCACTACCACTGGGACACTCTATTTGTGAAGGGCAAGGAAATGTGGCACGGCGCAGGCTCAAAACCCGACGCCATTCGCGCCCTCAAACAGGTTCGCAAGGGCGACCGCGTGCTGTGCTATCACTCGGCTCCTGAACGTTCCCTGTACTCCATAGCCGAAGTCACTCGCGATCCGTATCCCGACCCCCACGATTCTGAAGGGAAGAATCTGGTCGCAGACTTGCGCGCATTCGAAAAACTGCCTCGGCAGGTAACGTTGGCGGATTTACGCGGAAACAAAGCACTGAAGAAAGTGAAATTCCTGAAAAATGTTCGGCTGATTATTTCGCCGATCACCGACGTCGAATATCAGGACATCCTGCGGATTGCAGGAATCGTCGCTACGCCCGGCATACCGCTGCCCTGAAGGTTTCGCACTCTGGCTACCGCCAAATTATCTTGCGACGAGGTGATGTATGGATCTATCCGTCCGCACGTTTCTGCCTTTGGGTGCTTTTCTGGGGCTGGCCGCTGCAGCCTTCGCGCAAAACGCCATGCCTAGTCCAAATCTTGACGGCATCGCTTCCGGAAAAACTCGCGTAATCGACCTCAGTTATCCGATCAGCGACAAGATGGTGCCTTGGCCGGGTGACGCCAGAGTTTTTGAAGCCAGCATCAACGCCACCGTCGAAAAAAATGGCTACTTCACTCGCAGCTTTTGGATGCTGGAGCACTACGGCACGCACATGGACGCGCCCGTGCATTTCCCGCCCGGCACGACGACCGTTGACAAGATTGCGCCGGAGAAATTCTTCGGCCCGGCTGTTGTCGTCGATGTGCGCAAAGAAGCCGACCGCGACCCCGACTATCAGTTGACGGTAAAGCGGCTGGAAACGTGGGAAAGCGATCACGGCCAAATTCCCGCCGGTGCGATTGTGGTCCTGAAGACCGGCTGGGCTTCGCGCTGGCCCGATGTTGTGCGCTACCGCAATCAGGACGCGAACCAGAAAATGCATTTTCCCGGATTTTCCCTGGATGCCGCCAAATTTCTTCTCGCTCGTCAGGTCAGAGGGCTCGGATGTGACACGCTGAGCATCGACCCCGGCAATTCGCCCGATTTTCCCGTGCACCACCTGGTTCTTGGTGCTGGAGTCTATCAACTGGAAAATCTTTCCGACTTGAAAAATGTTCCGGAGTCCGGTGCGTTTTTGATTGCTGCACCGATCAAACTGGAAGGCGGGTCAGGCGGTCCAGTGCGGGTTTTTGCTCTGGTTGCGGAAAAGTAAGCGCTGCAACGGCCGGAACGCGTTCAGTCGATAAGCAGATTTTCAGAACTTTTTTTGCCGCTATTGCGTCTGATTAGTTGTCATCGAACAGAGGGTGTTCCATGATAAAAAGAGCTGTTGCTCGCCGCGGTATGCTTCTCCTCGCCCTACTCGCGATTTCTGCGACGCGCATGTTCGCCCAGAACGCCGGCGCCGCAGTTCCCGGTGGCTGCCAAGACGCTGAAAAACGGAATGAAAGTTCTGGTGCAGACCGACCACAGCATCCCGAATGTCGCGCTTTATATCTTTTACAAAATAGGCTCGCGCAACGAGCGGCCTGGTACCACCGGCCTTTCCCACTTTTTCGAGCACATGATGTTCAACGGCGCAAGAAAGTATGGCCCGGGCGACCTGGACAAAGCTATGGAAGCCAACGGCGCTGCAAATAACGCGTACACCACGCAGAATCTCACGGTTTACCAGGACTGGTTTCCCCGCTCTGCATTGAATCTGATTTTCGACATCGAAGCCGACCGCATTCAGTATCTGAGTTTCGATCCCAAAAAAATTGCTTCCGAACGCGAAGTCGTAGCTTCCGAACGCCGCACCAGTGTTGACGCCAGCAACGACGGAATTCTCGACGAACAATTGTGGGCCACCGCCTTTCTGGCCCACCCCTACCAGTGGCCAGTTGTCGGTTGGATGAGCGATATCGAGCACTGGACGATGGAGGACTTGAAACACCATTTCGAAATGGGCTACGCGCCGAACAACGCCACCATGGTGGTCGTAGGTGATGTCATCCCTGAAGAAATTTTTCAGCTATGCGAAAAATATATTGAGCCGATTCCGCAACACTCGCCGCCTCCACCGGTCGTCACCACTGAACCGGAGCAGATGGGCGAACGGCGCATCGTCGTTCGCAAACAAGCCGAACTTCCGGTCCTGATGCTCGCTTATCACGTCCCGCAATCCAACAGTCCCGATTTTTACGCGCTGAATATTCTGCGCTCGATCCTGGTTCAGGGTGAAAGTTCGCGCATGTACCAACGACTCGTCGACCAGGACCAGATTGCCTTAAGTGTCGGAATGTTTCGCCAACCGGCGTTCGATCCCACGCTGGCGATTTTTTCAGTTCAGCCGAAACAGGGCGTCGATCCGGCGAAGTGTGAAACCGCGATTTACCAGGAACTTGAAAAAGTGAAGAAAACTCCCATCAGCGATCAAGAGCTTGAGAAAGCCAAAAATCAGCGGCTGGTCGAGTTCTACCAGCAGATGCGCACCATCAACGGCCGCGCAAACACCATAGGCACCTATGAAGTCTTCTTCGGCGATTACAGCAAACTTTTTGACGCCGCCAAAAACTACGGGGCCGTTACGAAAGAAGACGTGCAGCGCGTGGCACAGAAATACTTTGGGGCAAATAATCGCACTGTCGCCACGTTGATTCCTGAGAAAGAAAACGAAGGAGGCGCAAAGCAATGACCCGTCAGGCGAACGCCTTGCGCTTTCTGCTTGCCGGGATTCTGGCGCTGGGAGTGGTTGGTTCCGTTTCCGCGCAAACTCTGAAATTGCCGCCTCATGAAAAAGTGGCCCTGAAAAACGGTATGACCTTGCTGCTGATGGAAAAACACAGCGTCCCCATGGTGAGTCTCGCAGCCATCGTCAAAGCCGGTTCAGTTACCGACCCGGCGGGCGAAGAAGGACTGGCATCCGTGGCAGCCGGCTTGCTTCGCAAGGGAACTGCGAAGCGCAACTCGCAACAATTTTCCGAGGATCTCGATTTTATCGGAGCACGCTTCGATGCCGATTCCGGCGTGGACTTCACCGCCATTTCCGGAGAATTTCTCGCCAAGGATTTGGACAAAGGTCTCGACCTTTTCTCCGACGCGGTCTTGCACCCGTCATTTCCGCAAGCGGAAGTGGATAAATTGCTCGCGCAAGAGATTGATGCCGCCAAAGCCGCGAAAGATGAAGCGCAAGGCGTTGCGCTGAACTATTACTACGGCTACCTTTTCGGCAAACATCCTTACGCGCGCTCCGAGAGCGGCGACGAACTTTCGCTAGCGCGCATCAAGCGCGATGCGATCGTCAAGTTCTACGAAACCAATTACACGCCGGAAAACACCATTCTCGCGGTAGCCGGTGACTTCGACGCCGCGCAAATGAAAACGAAGATTGAGCAGGTCTTTGGCTCGTGGCCAGCGAAGCCGAGCAACCAGTCTGCGCACTCCGCTCCCGCCGCCGTAAAAGGCAAAAGACTTCTGTTGATCGACAAGCCGGATTCCACGCAAACATTCTTCGTGATTGGGAACGTCGGTACCGCGGAGAACGAACCGGACCGCGTCGCGATTCGCGTCGTGAACACCATTTTCGGCGGACGCTTCACTTCGGAATTGAACGAGGCTCTGCGCGTTGAATCGGGGCTCACCTACGGCGCGCAATCTTTCTTCGACTCCAAAAAAGAGCCCGGCGCATTCGCAATCTTCAGTTACACCAAAAACGAATCGACTGTGCAAGCCATCGACCTCGCGTTGCAAGTCCTCGCAAAGCTCCACAAGGATGGCGTAACTCCCGAACAACTCGCTTCCGCGAAAGCCTACATCAAAGGCCAGTTCCCTCCGACCATCGAAACATCCGGTCAGCTCGCTCGCAAGATCGCCAGCAACGAGTTTTACGGTTTTGGCGACGATGAAATAAATCAACTGGAAGCTCGGCTCGACGCGGTCACTCCAGCGATGGCCAAGCAAATTATCGAAAAGCACTTTCCCGCTGACAATCTGGTTTTCATGCTGATTGGAAAAGCTTCCGAAATCGGCCCGTCGGTAAAAAAATACGCGGAGCAGCAGGACACCAGGAAAATTACCGATCCGGGCTTTTGGCCGCCGCCGGCGAAGTGACTCTGCTCGCGCATGCGGGCTTTCGAATTTCTGTTTTCGTCGGAAGATCAATTGTGTCGTAACTGTGTCTCAGGAGGAAAAATGCGTTTTCGATTCTCGGTGCTGTTTGCTTTGGCGTTGTTGTTCGCTGGATTGGCGGCAGCGGCGGAAGACGCTCCGCTGCTCGCCACCTGGCCCACCATGAGCAAGACCGAAATTGTTTTCTCCTACGGCGGCTATTTGTGGAGCGTCCCGCGCGATGGCGGCTCAGCACGCCAGCTCACCACAGGTGGACACGAAACCACCCCCGCCTTTTCTCCTGATGGGAAATGGATCGCATTCACTGGCGAGTACGACGGCAACGCCGACGTTTACGTGATGCCCGCGGCCGGTGGCGAGCCCAAGCGTTTGACCTGGCATCCCGCTCCCGATGTGGTGATTGACTGGACTCCCGACAGCAAAAAAGTTTTGTTTCGCTCGGCGCGCGAGGCCTACGCGGATTTTGATCGGCTCTATACCGTCGCAATCGATGGTGGTGTGCCGGAGGTTTTACCGATGTGGCGCGGGGAGACCGGCTCGTATTCTTCCGACGCCTCCCGCCTCGCTTACGTCCCGCTTCTGAAGTGGCAGGAAGCCTGGAAGCGCTACCGCGGCGGCCAGACCAGCCCCGTCTATCTTGTGGACTTGAAGACTCTTCAGCTAGAGAAAATTCCCCGCGAAAATTCCAATGACTCCAGTCCGCTTTGGGTCGGCGACACCGTCTATTTTCTTTCCGACCGCAATGGCGCCGTCACGCTTTTCTCCTACGACAGCAAAACCAAAGAAGTGAAACAGTTGATCGAGAACAAAGGACTCGATCTGAAGTCCATTGCCGGCGGTCCCGACGGAATCGTCTATGAACAGTTTGGCGGACTCTACACTTACGACCCCAAATCCGGGACCTCGAAGCATGTGGACATTCGTGTCGCTGGTGATTTGCCCGCCACTCGTCCGCATTGGGAAAAAGTTGGCGACAAAATTCAGGGAGCGGCGATTTCGCCCACCGGAGCTCGCGCCGTCTTTGAAGCCCGCGGAGAAATTTTCACCGTTCCGACCGAAAAGGGCGACATCCGCAATATCACTCGCACCACCACCATCGCCGACCGTGATCCTGCCTGGTCTCCCGACGGGAAGTGGATCGCGTTTTTCTCCGATGAATCCGGCGAGTACGCCTTGCACCTCGTCGATCAGTCCGGCCTCGGCACCGTGAAAAAAATCTCGCTCGGCAATCCACCCACCTTTTTCTACGGTCCCACTTGGTCACCGGACAGCAAAAAAATTGCCTTCACCGACAAGCGCCTCAATCTCTGGTACGTGGACATTGATAAGGCTACGCCGGTCAAAGTCACCACCGATTTGTACGACGCCTGGGGAAATTTGATGGGACCAAGCTGGTCTCCCGACAGCAAGTGGCTCACCTTCACAAAATTTCTCCCCAATCACATGCGTTCGGTCTTTGTCTATTCCATGGAATCTGCAAAAACGTCGCAAATTACTGATGGACTCAGCGACGAACGCAATCCGGTATTCGACAAGGGCGGAAAATATCTTTTCTTTACCGCCAGCACCGATATCGGATTGAGTCTTACCTGGCTTGACCTTTCCGGATTCCAGCGCCCGGTTTCTCGCAGCGTCTATGCCGTTGTCCTGAAAAAGACCGACGCCAATCCCGTCGAGCCGCAGAGCGACGACGAAAAAATCGACGACAAGAAAGACGATAAGAAAGCCGACGACAAAAAATCCGACGCTAAGAAGGACGACGACAAGAAAAAAGACGACAAGTCGAAAAAAGACGAGAAGTCCAAGACTGACGACAAGGACAAAGGCAAAGACGCGGACAAGGATAAAGACAAGGACAAAAAAGAAGAAGCGGTTACCGTCACCATCGATTTCGAAAATATCAGTCAGCGCGTCGTTTCCTTGCCCATCAAGGCTGCAAATTATGTCGGCCTCGATACCGGCAAGGCCGGCGCGCTGTTTCTCACGGAAGTTCCCGACGTTGCGTCGCTCAGCGGACCAACCACCGCCAGCGTTTCGAAGTTCGATCTAACCACTAGAAAGACCGAACCATTTGTTGCCGGGGTCACCAGTTTTGCTGTCTCCGCGAACGGCGAAAAAGTCTTGTTCCGTCAGGGTCCCGGCCCCACAGCTCCCTGGTTCATCACAGCCTCCGGCTCGGCTCCCAAGCCGGGCGAAGGCCAGCTGAAAACAGATACGATGGAAGCCTATGTAGATCCCCGCGCCGAGTGGAACCAGATGTTCCACGAGGTCTGGCGCATCGAACGCGATTTCTTCTACGATCCAAATTTTCACGGCCTCAATCTTGCCAATGCCGAGAAAAAATACGCTCCCTACCTCAAAGGTGCCGGCGGCCGCGCTGACGTGAACCACCTGTTCATCGAAATGTTGGGTGAAATCACCGTCGGTCACATGTTCATTTTCGGCGGCGACCTTCCCAAAGCGCCCGAAGTGAAAGGTGGGCTGCTCGGTGCCAACTACAAAATCGAGAACGGCCGCTACCGCTTTGCCCGTATTTTCAACGGGGAAAACTGGAATCCCGATCTGCGCGCACCGCTGACTCAACCAGGCGTGGACGTAAAAGTTGGCGACTACTTGATCGAAGTGAACGGCGCCGATGTTCGCCCGCCGAATTCTGTCTACAAATACTTTGAAAATACCGCTGGCAAGCAAATCCGCATCAAGGTCAGCGCCAATCCCGACGGCAAAGAGGCCCGTGACGTAACGGTGGTTCCCATCGATCAGGAATTCGATCTGCGCAACCGTGCCTGGGAAGAGGACAACCGCCGCAAAGTCGATCAACTCAGCGGTGGAAAACTCGCCTACGTTCACGTGCCGGATACCGCGAACGGCGGCTACATCAATTTCAACCGCTACTACTTCGCGCAAACCGATAAGCAGGGCGCGGTCATCGACGAACGTTACAACCACGGCGGAGCCATCGCCGATTACATCATCGATCTGCTCGGTCGTCCGTTGCGCAATTGCGCGGTCACCCGCGAAGGCGAAAAGTGGTGCTCGCCGCTCGCGCAAATCTACGGGCCAAAAACCATGATCATCAACGAAATGTCCGGCTCCGGCGGCGATGCGTTGCCGTGGATGTTCCGCCAGGACAAACTCGGTCCGCTCGTTGGCACGCGCACCTGGGGCGGCCTCGTTGGCATCAGTGGCTATCCCAGCTTGATGGACGGCGGCGGAGTCACCGCTCCGCGCGCTGCGATCTATGGCCTTAAGGGCGAGTGGGAAGTGGAAAACCACGGCATCGCTCCGGACATCGAAGTGGAAAACGATCCCGCTTCCGTTGCTGCTGGCCACGACCCGCAACTCGAACGCGCCGTGCAGGTGACGCTCGAAGCCTTGAAGAAAAATCCAGTCGTGATACCGGATCATCCGCCGTATCCGAACTATCAGAAAAAATAACCGTCCCTAAGCTCCTTCAGAAAAACCGTTCGCGTGAACTTGCGCGAACGGTTTTCTTTTCGCATTCGCAACAAGCGCGCCATCTCTGCGAATTGCTATGATTTGGAAGTAGAGGAATCTGGAATGCCCGAATTGCCGGAAGTCGAAACAGTCGCGCGCGGCTTGCAGATTTCCGTGGCCGGACGGCGTATCCTCTCGGTTACTCTTCGCAAGACGGATTTCATCGACGATCCCGGTGCCATTGAAAGGGAATTGCCCGGCCGCACCATCGCAAAAGTCGAGCGCTTCGGCAAGTTCATGCTGCTGCGCCTCATCCCCTCCGCAAACGCTTCGCAGCCTGGCGAGGGCGCCGCAAGCCCATCTTCGCAGGCGCTTCTCGTGCATCTTGGTATGACCGGAAATCTCGCTCCCCACTTTGCCGGCCAGCCCCTCGAAAAACACACCCACGTCATGTTCGCCCTCGATGATGGGCGGGAATTGCGCTACACCGACGCGCGCCGATTTGGTCGTATGGCCTACCTGGCGGACGAAACGTTGACTCAGGAGCTGCAGCGATTCGGCGCTGAACCTCTGTTGGTAAGCGAAAAGGAATTCGCTGAACGCATTCGCGGCAGCAAAGCGCGCATCAAAGCTCTCCTCCTCGATCAAAGAGTGCTCCGCGGCGTCGGAAACATCTACGCCGACGAAAGTCTGTGGGCCGCCGGAATCCATCCCGCAAAACCCGGTGAAAAACTCACTCTGCAGGAATCCGCCACTCTGCGCCGTGCTCTGCAAAAAATTTTGCAGAAGGCCATCGTCATGCGCGGCTCGTCTATCGCCGATTTCGTTGACGCCGAAGGCCGGTCGGGAGATTATCAGCGGCACCACAAGGCCTACGGTCGCGAAGGGGAGAAGTGCCGGCGCTGCGGGCGCAACATCAGGAGAATTATCGTCGCCGGGCGCAGTAGTCATTTCTGTCCCGGGTGCCAGCGGGCGCCGCGAAAAGCAGAACTTTCCGGAAGAAAAACGAAACGCAGGGCACGGGTTCGAACGTCGAAGAGGTAGATCATTTGCGACGGGAAGTTTCTGGCGCGGATATTTTGGCGAGCTGGCGATTCCAACTGAAATTGCGAAAATAGAACTCAAGTGAGGGTGAGAATGCGTCTTCCACGTGTGGCGATAGTGCTGTGTGCGCTGGTGCTTGTCGGCTTTGCGGCGAAAAAAGGCTTTGCCAATGCTCCTGCCGATGACGCCGCGGCGATTGCCGCTGCCGACGCGCAAATCCTCAATGAAGTGCGCGATCACAGCGAAGCCATGCAGAACCTGGAATACCTTTCAGACAGCATCGGACCCCGCCTGACCGGTTCTCTGCTTCTCAAACGAGCCAACGACTGGACCGCGGAAAAAATGAAGGAATACGGCCTGGTGAACGTCCACCTCGAGCCCTGGACCATTGCCCATTCCTGGACTCGCGGAACGGCCAGCGCCCGCATCGTTTCGCCGGCCGTGCATGCTCTTACCATTGCCTCTGCCGGATGGGCGCCCAGCACCAATGGATTGCTCAATGGTCCGGTCGTCTATTTCGACGCCAAGACCAAAGCTGACTTCGACAAATTTCGCGGCAAGCTCAAAGGCGCGATTGTGATTTACCAGGAGCCTTCCAGCCTTTCGCCGCCCAGGCCGGAAGATCCGAACGATGAATATATTCGCCCCATGCAGGCTCCTCCTCCCATGAAGGGGCAACCTCCAGCTCCCTCGCCCTTTGCCGCACTGATCGAAGCTGCGCGGGCGCGTAACGATTTCTTCAAATCCGAAGGTGTCGCCGCCGTCTTGCGCGATTCCGGCAAACCTCACGGGCTCTTGAACATGACCGGAGTCGGCGGCGAAAAATTCGATATTGGGCCCATTCCCAGCGCCTTTATCACCGGCGAAGGCTACCGAATGATTTTTCGTTTGCTCAAAAAGGGCCCTGTCACGCTGGAAATCGAAATGACCAACTCCTTCAGCGACAAGCCGGTCGAGGTCTACAACACTGTCGGTGAAATCAAAGGAACCGAAAAGCCCGAAGAAGTTGTAGTCGTTGGCGGCCATCTCGATTCTTGGGATCTCGGCACCGGCTCGACCGACAACGGCACCGGTTCGATGGCTGTTCTTGAAGCAGCGCGCGCGCTGATGAAGTCCGGCGTGAAACCGAAACGCACCATCCGTTTCGTTTTGTTTACCGGAGAAGAAGAGGGGCTGGTCGGCTCCAAGCGTTACGTGGAAACACACAAGCTCGATCTCGACAAGATTTCCGGCGTTCTCGTGCATGACACCGGCACCGGAAGGGTCCTCACCATCGGTCTCCACGACAACTACCAGGACCGCGAAATTGTCGATCAGGTCCTGGCGCCGCTCACCGAACTGAAATTGCTCGAGCCCACGATGCAGCGTACCTTCGGAACGGATCACGCTTCCTTCGATGACGCCGGGGTCCCCGGTTTCTGGTGCATTCAAAACGGCGCGGAATATTCAAAGACTCACCACAGCCAGTCCGACACCTTCGACAAAGTATGGAAAGACGATTTGAACCAAGGCGCGCAAGTGCTGGCCGCTTGGGCCTACAACACGGCGCAGTTACCGACGATGCTGCCGCGGCGCCCGGCGCCTGTACCTGCTCCCGAAGGCGGCTGCTGCCAAGGCAGAGCCGCCCGCGCCCGACCCCGTCGCCGAAATGGACGCAAAGCTGATCGCTCGGGTCAAAACCGACCAAGCGCAATTGCAATCCGATCTTTCCTACCTGGCTGATCACATTGGGCCGCGCCTCACCGGCTCCCCAAAACTCGATCAAGCCAGCCACTGGACCATGGAACAATTTAGGGCTTTGGGCCTTGAGAATGCCCACCTGGAGCCGTGGACCATCGCCAACAGTTGGACGCGCGGCCCCGCGACCGGAAAAGTGATCGCTCCCACCGAGCAGGCGCTAACCCTTGCCTCTGCCGGCTGGTCGCCTAGCACCAACGGAACCGTGCGCGGCGCGGTGATCGGCGTTGGCCTGAAGAAAGTGGAAGATCTGCAGCAGTACAAAGGAAAATTGAAGGGCGCGATTATTTTGCTGGATCGTCCGGGCCCCACCGACCCGCCCGCAAACCCCATCATGACTCCGTTCGACGAGAGCAATCTTCCACTCGATCATCCCAAGGACATGTCGCTCAGAAATTTTCGCGGCCGCGGCCAGATGATGAACGATGAAGTGAAATTCCTGAAAGAAGAAGGCGCAGTCGCGGTTCTTTCCGTTTCCGAAAAGTGGTTCGGCATGATGAATATGGGAACCGGATTCTCACGGCAATACGCGCCGGGAACGCTCCCGTCGGCGATCATGACCAGAGAAAATGCCGCATTGCTCTGGCGGCTCCTCGACTCCGGTCCAGTGGAAGCGGAAATCAATATTCAGGGCACGCTGAGCGCAAAGCCGATAACGGTTTACAACACCGTTGCGGAAATCAAAGGGACCGAAAAGCCTGACGAAGTTGTCATCATTGGCGGCCATCTTGATTCCTGGGATTTGGGAACTGGCGCAACCGACAATGGCACGGGTTCGATGGCGGTCTTGGCGGCCGCGCGTGCGCTGGTAAAATCCGGCGTGAAGCCGAAGCGCACCATCCGCTTTGTTCTGTTCACTGGAGAAGAACAAGGTTTGAACGGTTCGCGCGCTTACGTCGCAGCGCATAAAGACGAGATGAGCAAGATTTCCGGAGTGCTGGTTCACGATACCGGCACCGGAAAAGTTCTCACCATCGGATTGATGCACAACTACGCGGCGAAAGAAACCATGGACCGCTTGTTGTATCCGCTCGCCAAGGACCGATCCATCGGACTTTCCGAGCCGACGTTGCGCTCGGAAGGCGGCAGCGACCACGTCCCGTTTGATGAAGCTGGAGTGCCCGCGTCCTGGTGCGAACAGGAAGTAGCGAACTACGAAAAGGATCACCACTCGCAGAACGACACTCTCGATCGCGTGCGCTGGGACGATCTCGCCGAGGGTGCTCAGGTGCTTGCCGTATACGCGTACAATGTAGCGCAGCTTCCGGAAATGTTGCCGCGCAAGCCGGCGGCTCCTGCGCCGCAAAACGCGGCACACTGAGCACCGCGCGAAAGGGAACATGAGAGCAGTCGTGCAGCGCGTCAGCCGCGCGAAGGTGACGGTCGCCGGTCAGGTGTCCGGTGAGATCGGCGCCGGCCTGATGATTCTGCTCGGTGTCGGTCGTGAGGACACCGCCGCTACGGCCGGCGCGCTCGCGGAAAAGGCCGCGAATCTTCGCATTTTCGACGATGAAAATGAAAAGATGAATTTGTCGTTACTGGACGTGAAGGGAAGCGCTCTGGTCGTTTCTCAATTCACTTTATACGGCGACGCGCGTGGCGGCCGGCGGCCCAGCTTCATTGCAGCGGCACCGCCGGAGTTGGCAAAATCTATTTACGAAGAATTTTGTGGAGCGCTGCGAAAACTCGGCGTAAATGTGGGCACCGGAATTTTCCAGGCGATGATGTCCGTGGAGCTGGTAAATGAAGGACCGGTCACAATCCTCCTCGATTCCGAAAAAGCATTCTAACGCCGCCGCATTGAAAATCCGGCCGACGCGATCGAGCGATGCGACTCGTCTCGCGGAACTGAGCGGTCAACTGGGCTACCCCGCAACCAAACAAGAAATCCTGCAAAGATTGAAGCGAATCAAGCCGGCCTCGCTGCACGCGATTTTTGTAGCTGAGCTTGCCGGCGAAGTCGCCGGCTGGCTGCACGTCAGTGTTTCGCCGTTGCTGGAGGTTCCGCTGCGTGCCGAAGTAAACGGCCTGGTCGTCGATGAACAGCAACGTAGCGCGGGAGCGGGTGCAAAGCTCCTGCTTGCCGCGGAAAAGTGGGCCGCCGCGAAAGGTTGCAAGAGCATGTCGGTGCGCTCCAACGTGATTCGCGATCGCGCGCACGCGTTCTACGAAAGCAACGGCTACGAGCATTACAAAACGCAAAAAGCCTTCCGCAAGCCACTGTAGATTCTTGTTGTCGTCCCAATCCCTTTCTTTCCTTCTTCCGGCTCTTCCTCTCCTGCTCCCGGGAATTTGACCTGGCGTTAACGATCGGGAGATAGCGCGGTTGGCAAATAATATCGCTTCACGATATAATTATTTCATGAGCAAGAAAATCAATCCGGCGGAATTCCGCGCTCTGGCGGAGCTGCGCTACCGTATACGGATTTTTCTGAAAGAAGGCGATTCCGCGGCGCGCGCCGCCGGCCTGGAGCCCCAGCAATACCTGATGTTGCTGGCGATTCGCGGCCTGCCGGAAGAATCTCCGGCGAAAATTCAAACCCTCGCCGACCGCCTGGCGCTGAAACATCACAGCGCGGTAGAGCTGCTGGACCGCCTCGAACAACGCGGGCTGGTGAAACGTTCGCGCAGCAAAGAAGACCGCCGGCAGGTACTGGTTTCGCTCTTACCACGCGGACAGAAAGTATTGGAGCGCGTGGTGTCGCAACGAATCGGCGAACTGCGCGCAACCGGCCGTCAGTTAGTGAAGGCCATCGACGCGCTGTTGCGCGATGGAAACACCGACCGCCACGAATCGTAGGCGTGGCGCAAGCGAAGGAAAAATACGGCGACCGATGCGCGGAGGCGGCGCATGCAGTCTGGAAAAAAGCTCCTCGCGATTCGGTCGCGCATCTAAAAACAAAGTCGCGAAAGAGAATTTGTGAATCAGCATAAGAAATCTGCAAAGAATTCAAAAAAAGCCAGATCGACAAATGCGGGTCCGGAGGAATTGGGCGATTTCACTACGACCCTGCGCGTCATTCCAATTTCCGCCTTGGCCATCGTGATTGGTGCGGTGTGCGCCGTCCTCGCTCTGGTTCTGCTGAAGCTCATTGGGCTGTTCACAAATTTGTTCTATTTCGGCCGATGGAACACGGCCATGGTTTCGCCTGCCGGGAACCATCTTGGATGGTTCGCCGTTTTTGTTCCGGTGATCGGCGCTCTGCTTATCGGAGCAATGGCGCGTTACGGCTCGGAACGAATTCGCGGCCACGGAATTCCAGAAGCGATTGAAGCGATTTTGATTAATGGGAGCCGGGTTGAACCGAAAGTCGCGTTTCTGAAGCCACTGTCTTCGGCGATTTCGATCGGGTCGGGCGGCCCCTTCGGCGCCGAAGGCCCGATCATAATGACCGGCGGCGCGTTCGGCTCGATGATCGCGCAGCTTTTTCATTTGACCAGCGCCGAGCGGAAGACACTGCTGGTGGCGGGGGCGGCGGGGGGCATGTCCGCCACGTTTGCGTCTCCGGTAGCGGCGGTGCTGCTCGCCGTAGAGCTACTGCTGTTTGAATGGAAGCCGCGGAGCTTGATTCCGGTTGCGCTAGCAAGCGCCGTGGCGGCCGTACTTCGCCGCTACATTCTGGGTATCGGTCCTCTCTTTCCGGTGCCCGAGCATCCTCTGTTTATCGGCCCGAAAGCGCTGCTCGGTTGCGCGCTGGTCGGTCTGCTTGCCGGGGTACTTTCCGCGCTGCTTACGCTTTCCGTTTACGCGGCGGAAGACGCGTTCCAAAGACTTCCGATCCACTGGATGTGGTGGCCGGCGATTGGCGGATTGGCGATTGGGCTGGGCGGGCTGATTTTTCCGCAGGCGCTGGGCGTGGGGTACGACACCATCGGGAACCTGCTGCAGGGCCACGTGACTACCGCCGTAATTCTCGGCGTGCTGCTGGTGAAGTGGTTCATCTGGGCGGTGTCGCTGGGATCGGGAACGTCGGGCGGCGTGCTGGCTCCGCTGCTGATGATGGGCGGAGCGTTGGGCGGCCTGGAGACGATGTTCCTGCCGAACGAAGGAGCGGGATTCTGGCCGCTGATCAGCATGGGCGCAATCCTGGGCGGAACGATGCGTTCGCCGTTTACCAGCATCATCTTCGCGTTTGAGCTGACGCACGACGCCAACGTTTTTCTACCGCTGCTGGTGGGAAGCGTGATCGCGCACGCATTCACGGTGTTGACGCTGAGGCGATCGATCCTGACGGAGAAAGTGGCGCGGCGCGGATTTCACCTCACCCGCGAATATTCCGTCGATCCGCTGGAGCTTCTCTATGTCCGCGAGGTAATGCGAGCGAAGATTGTGGCGCTTCCCGCGGAGAATCAGATCCAGGACGTAGTGCATTCGCTCAACACCAAGCATCGACAAAGCCAGCGACTGCTTCCGGTGGTGAACGCGGAGGGAAAATTCCTTGGAGTGATCACGCGAGGAGAACTGCGCGAACGGCTAGAAGCGGAAGGCGACGCCTTGCTGACGAAGCGGTTGGAACAGATTGTGAAGCCGCAAGCGGTGGAAGCGCATCCCAACGAAACGCTGCGAATTGCGGTATATCGCATGGCGGAAAAAGGCGTGACCAGAATGCCGGTGGTGGAAGAAGACACGCGGCAATTGCTGGGCCTGATTTCGCTGGACGATTTGCTGAAAGCGCGAACGCGGCATCTGGAAGAGGAGAGGCGGCGCGAACAGGTCTTTAAATTTGGAAACTATTTTTCCAGGGGAAATCGCGGCGAAGGCGCACCGGCAGCGGAAGCGAGCAACGGCAGTTCGCTGTGACCCGGCGACATCAGGGGGAATAATGAGCCGCCAGACAGGCTCTTGGAGCTTACCGTCAGCCGACAGGAGTGGCTGAGATTTCGCGTGAGTCTCGATGAACCCGCTTGCCGCGAGTGGATTCGCGGAAAACCGCTGTCCGGTGGTCCGACTTGCCGGGCAAGCTGTCGAAAGTGCTATTCAGCAAGCCAAACGAGCGGCTCGAGAAAAAGACGTTACAGTAGCGGGCGGCCCGAAGGTAGGCCAACAATTGTTTAAGGCTGGTCTCGTAGATGAATTATGAATTGGCGTTATGCCTATCTTGCTTGGTAAAGGGCAACGGCTTTTCGAATACTGCGAAGGCATGCAGATCGTGCTCAAGAAGACGAGGCTCGTTGAAACGGGCCAGCGTACCGATATCTGGTTCGCCATTCAAGAGTTAGGGTCGGCCTAGGCACCGACTTAAATCCTGCTTAATGCCACGGGCTCGACCGAACGCAAGCAAGCGGTTGTTATTGTCGCAGGTATATTTGCCGCGCGGAGTCTGCGATCGCCTCGCGTGGTTGCGGCCGTGGCGGACGCGATTGAAAAAGCATAATTCCTGATTGAGTAGATTTCCAAGCTACCTGAAGACGCTTCCTTGCGTCGTTACAAACTTTCATTTGCACGTAACAAGATCTCAACCGTGCCATTACCAAATCCCAACAGCATGGGACTAAGTTGAATTCACTGTCCGGACAACCAGCCCGGCTTCTGGCAAATCTAGAATTTCGCAGTCCCGAAAGGTGATGTCTCCATGCACACAGACCGTCGTTCGTTCCTGCAACTTCTAACGACCAGCGCAGCTTCCGCCGCGTTTCCTGCGAGCATTGCGCGAGCGCTAGCGATTCCGGCGAATCATCGCACCGGCACTATCGAGGATGTTGAGCACATCGTTTTTATGATGCAAGAGAACCGGTCGTTCGATCACTACTTTGGCACGCTGCGTGGAGTTCGCGGATTCGGCGATCCCCGGGCCGTAAAACTTCAATCCGGCAAAAGCGTCTGGCACCAACCGGATCCCAACAATCCCGATGGGTTCGTTCTGCCGTTCCATCCCGGCGCTCCCAATCTCGGGCTTCAATTTCTGCAAGATCTTGCGCACGATTGGGTGACGACTCACGATGCATGGAACAACGGAAAGTACGACGGATGGGTTCCCGCCAAGGGCACCACAACGATGGCGCACCTTACGCGCAGCGATATTCCTTTTCACTACGCGTTGGCCGATGCGTTTACCGTTTGCGACGCCTACTACTGCTCTTTGCTCGGTCCGACGGACCCCAACCGCTACCACATGTGGACAGGCTGGGTTGGAAATGATGGAAGCGGCGGCGGCCCGGTGATCGACAACGCCGAAGCCGGCTATGACTGGTCCACGTATCCGGAAATTCTAGAAAAGGCGGGAATTTCCTGGAAGGTTTATCAGGATCAGGGCCAAGGACTCGACGCTGCACATTTTTGGGGCTTCACGGACGACGCGTATATCGGCAACTACGGTGACAACGCATTGCTCTATTTTCATCAATATCAGAACGCGCCGGATAGCAGCTCGCTCGCGCAAAAAGCGCGCACCGGGACGAACATTTTGAAAAGCGGTTCGCTCTTCGATACCTTCCGGAAAGATGTACTCGCCAATCAGCTTCCGCAAGTTTCATGGATCGTTGCGCCCGAGGCGTACACGGAACATCCGAACTGGCCGGCGAACTACGGCGCTTTCTACATCTCGCAGATGCTCGATGCGCTCACTGCAAATCCTGAAGTCTGGAGCAAGACTGTCTTCATCATCATGTTCGACGAGAACGATGGATTCTTTGATCACATGGTTCCGCCGACGCCTCCGCAATCGCGTGAAGAGGGCATCTCGACGGTAGATACAACCAACGAGATTTTCTCCGGAAACTCCGAATATCCCGCGGGCCCTTACGGTCTCGGCGTTCGCGTTCCGATGATTGTGGTTTCGCCATGGACGAAAGGCGGCTGGGTCAACTCGGAAGTGTTTGACCACACCTCGCTGATTCAGTTTGTCGAGCGGCGCTTCGGAAATCACCATTCGAATGTACTCGAATCGAATATCACGGAATGGCGCCGGGCGATCACGGGGGATCTTACCTCCGCGTTCAACTTCGCGTCGCCGAACGAAGCTACCGTTCAGCTGCCAAGCACGATTGCCTACAAACCAGCGGACGACCAGCGCCATCCTGACTACATCCCGGCGGTTCCGACCGACCAGGCGCTTCCTCAGCAGGAGCATGGCACGCGTCCGGCACGCGCACTTCCATACGAACTTCACGCGCATGGCGAGGTGGATCTTTCAGGCCGCAACGTAAAACTTCATTTCCGGAACTCTGGCAAAGCGGCGGCCGTGTTCCAGGTGCGTTCGAGTGATGTTCAGGTGAGCCCACGGACGTACACGGTCGGCGTTCACGATGAAATTAGCGACGACATATCGATCGGTGGAGCGTCGTCGTACGATCTCTCCGTTTACGGCCCCAACGGCTTCCTGCGAACCTTCGCAGGAAGCTTTGCTTCGGGGAACGCGAATCTGGAAGTGCGGTCGATTTACGACACTTCCGACGAGAGCATAGCGATTGTGATCCGCAACCAGCACAATTCCGATCCCGAAAAAGTGGAAATCACCGACGCCTACACGGGCAAGGTGACAAGACATCAGCTCCAACCGCACGGAACTTTGACGTACTTCAGCGAATCGAAGAAAACGTTCGGATGGTATGACGTAACGATTCAAGTGGCATCCGATTTGAGCTTCCGGCGACAGTTCGCAGGTCATGTGGAGAACGGATGCGACAGCATGACCGATCCACTGATTGCGCAAACCGTAAGCGAACTCGCGGAAGCCTGAGTCCGGGCGGCCACGTAGAGACGAAGAGCCAATTTATCTCGCGAATCCCTTTCAATAACGATTGGGGTTCGCGAGCTGAAAATTTTTGTCTGCAAGCGTAGTGGATGTATCAGGACCAACGCAGGCTGCGGTAGCAGCGAATCGCCGACCAAAAACCTGCGAAACGATTGCCAAGAACAGCAGGAAATTGGTCAAGGCGCGGCGGCGGTTGTTTTCAGAGAAGCGTCATGTCGCTATCTTGCTACTAGATTGCGTGAATCGAGGAACGTAAACTAGCAGCAATCGTGATCGAGCAAAAGATCAATGAGTTCTTTGGTGATGGCGAGTCTACCGGCTTTGGATCGGGCTGGTGGAGCGGTGTATTGTCGGCTTTTTTTGGGCTTCTTTCGTTCGGAGCGGTGTTGTGCCTGCATTTTCCCCAATTGCTAAGCTCTCCCGAACTGCGTCCGCACTATCCGATGCACGCCATGCGGGTTTTAATCCAGGGCCTCATCGTGGCGGCAATTTTATTTGCAATTATCTCTTCGATTAGGCGCAAGAAAAAGATTTTGGCATTGAGTGGAATGCTGCTGGCGATCGCGGCAACGGCTTTGGGCGGATCAAGCGTACCGATTAACGATACGTTGAAAAATGGGCCCGCAATCGGTCTGGACTGGTTTTTGCTTGATATGTTTTTGATGGCACTCATCTACGTGCCACTGGAGAGACTGTGGCCGCAATACCCAAGACAAGGAACATTCAGGAAGGAATGGACTTTGGACGTGGTGTATTTCATGTCCACCCACCTCCCCCTGCAAATTTTGTCTTTTCTGGTTTTATTGCCCGCTACCCAGGCCACCAAATATCTAGGTGTTCCGGTTGTTCAACAATTTATCGCTCGCATGCCCTGGCTTTTGCAGTTTTTTCTGGCGGTTGTGGTAGCGGACCTTGCTGAATATTTTATTCATTTGGCTTTGCATAAAGTGCCCTTTCTGTGGCGCTTTCATGCCATTCACCACTCATCGAAGGCACTTGATTGGATCGCGGGCTCACGCTCCCATTTTGTAGACGACACGCTGGTGCGCGGATTTGTCCTGGCGCCGCTGATGCTTGGATTTTCCCAATCGATCATTCTGGCGTATTTGGTTTTTGTCACCCTTCACGCCACCTGGACCCACTGCAATTTCGGTCCCAGTGCCAAATGGCTGGAAAGGTATTTGGTTGTTCCCAGATATCATCATTGGCACCATACTTCGCAAAAAGAGGGCGTCGATAAGAACTTCGCGATTCATTTTCCGTGGATCGATAAGATTTTTGGAACTTACTACTATCCTGACCAATGGCCGGAGGTTTATGGACTGGACGGCGAAGAGATCTCGCCCAACTTTTTCGGGCAAACGCTTGAACCGTTCACAAGAAGGAAAAAAGCGCTCTAAAAGTCTAGGGTGCCTAAGGGAACGTCCTTGGGCAGCTGCGCACCTGTTGCCGTTGCCTTCACCAGGCCAAAAGATTTCATCATTTTGACGGTTAAAAAGCCAAAATCGTATTCGGATTTGTCGTGGCTCAGCCGCAAAAGACCCTCATAGTGGTGGTGATTGTTCTGCAAACAAGCGCTGAAGGTCGCCGTTACCGGTAGCCACTCGCCGATGTTCATGGCATTGTCTTCTGCATCGTCATACCGCCGGTATCCAAACTCCCGCGTGTGGGTCCAGTAGTTTTGAATCATATTTACCCACGCTGCAAAAATTCGCATTCCAAACCACATCACAAGTGTGAACTTCACGTCTCCAACCAGCTTCCATAAGATGAAAAAGCTAAAGGCTTGGGCAGCGATCGCAAAAAGCGGGTTCGCAGCAACTCGAAAAGTCCGGGACTTCAGGATCTTGTCACCGGCCAAATTCTCTTGGCATTGATACGGCATTAGGCAGAGATACAGCGTTCGCCAAAAGCCGTCGCTGGAAAGTTTATTGGGATCTCCGGGATGGTCGGAATGTTTATGATGCAAGCGATGGCGATTCACCCAGGCGATCGGATCTACGTAGAGCCCGAAGATGTTGTTGACGGTTGTGACGGATTTTATAAACCATTCCTTGTAGTCGAGCGAGCGATGCGCAATTCCTAGATGAAGGACATCGGCCAAATACACGCCGCCCAGAAACCAGCAAAACATGAAATAAATGCCGCCAATCAACATGCCAAGCCAAGGTCCCAAATGAGGCGGAGCGAAGTACATACAGCCCAGCAAGTAAGACAAAATAATCGAATAACCTATGACGTTGTAAATTTTCATCCGGGGCTCTCCGTGGCGGTTATTCAATCAGAAATCGCAACCCCTTTCAAATAACAAGTTGAATTAGACAAAGTTCGGCTCACAGTTTGTGGATTGCCGGAGCGCTTTGCGATGAGCACCGAAGTCAGTTTCAAAATGAAAGGCGGGCACCGAGCTGGATTTCACGGCCCGGCGTCATCGCCATCGTGATTGTTCCGAATTGCGGGGTGTTGACGAAACGATTCGGCGTGCCGAGATTGACTTTGTTCAGTGCGTTGAAGGCCTCGCCGCGAAACTGAAAATTGAGTTTTTCCGTCAAGCGAAAGGACCGTTGAATCGCGATATCCATGGTTTGCAAGCCGGGCCCATAAACACTGTTGCGTCCGGCATCGCCGTAAGTAAAGGCTGGCGGGGTGGCGAAGGCGGCCGGATTGAACCAATCGTCGGCGGTGTGAGTGCCGGGCCCGAAAACAGGCTGACCGGTGACATTTGCGCGAACGGGATTTTCGCCGAGGACCGTGCCAGAATTTGCGGTGTCGCCGAAGACGGAAATCGTAAACGGCATGCCCGATTGCACCTGATAAATCGTGGCGAACGTCCAGTTTTGCGTGATGAGCCGAAGCCATGTCCGCGCGATTGTAAGAAGGAATCGCGTACACCGCGCTGAGCGCGAAACGATGACGCACGTCGCAGCCAGGTCCTTTCTCTGCGGCGAGATCGTTGATTGTTTTGGGGAATTGCGGATTCGTCCATGGCAGACCGAAAATCCGGCGCGTTGGTGAGATTTTTTGAGAACGTGTAATTGGCCAGCAGGCTCAATCCGTGCGAGTAGCGGCGACGGACGTTTACGTAACCGGCGTCGTACCAACTTTGCGCGCTGTTTTCGAGCAGGTTGATCGTGCTAACTGGAAACGTCTGGCTCTGAACGACGGCGTCGGTGCTGCTCGGGGGCAAGGTGGTGTCCGGCACAAAGGTGAGAGTCTTGAACGGCCGACGAGGACCGAGCGGACCGGGACCGGGAAGCGTGTTGTTGATCAAGTGCGAGCGCTGCAGATGGAAGCCGCGCGAGCCGAGGTAACCAACTTCGATGCGTTGTGTTCGCGTCCAAACTTTTTTGCACGGAGGCATTCCACTGCTGTGCATACTGCGCGGGCGAATAGGGATCGAATGCGGTGAAGCTGACCGTCGTTGCCGGTAGCGCGCCCAGTCCCAGAACCGGCGTGCCGAAATTCATTCCGCTGGTGAACAGTGCCGCTGGCGGCGTGAAGTTGTCCGCCTGCTGCGTTTCGGGAAACACGAACGGGACGTTGTGCCGTTGATTGCACCAGGTATTTTGATCCACGGGCGTGAAGAAGATGCCGTAGGAAGCCGTGAATCACGAGATCCTGGTTTGGCAGAGTTTTTGCCAGACCGAAACGCGGCGCGAAGTTGTGTTCATTGGCGTACATCAGGCCTTTCGGGATAGCCATTTTGCCCACCCACGAAAACAGAAGGGATGCCGTCATTGAAGATTAGATTGGTGTTCGTATTGTTTTTGTCGTAAAGCGGGTTGGTGTATTCGTAGCGCAGACCCAGGTTGAGCGTAAGGGTGGAAGTCACTTTCCAACTGTCTTCGACGAAGGCGTCCGTGCCCCAGTTGCGCAGATTCATTTGAGGGATGCCGGCCTGGCGCTGCTTTGACGGCGGGCAAACTCAGCAGAAGGCTGGCGAAGCCGTGAACCGCTTCCATCGTTGAAGCCAAATTCGGTGGTGTAGCCGTTCGTGTACTGGTAGTAGCCGCGATTCTGGAAAAATCCCCACATCGGCCACGTGTACCAATGAAAATCGCCGCCGAATTTGATGCTGTGCCGGCCGTGTTCCCACGCATAGGTGTCGCGGATTTCATACATCGTGTCCCAAGCGTGCATCGGTGTCGCGGCAAACGTATCGCCGATGCCCGTGTAGCCTTGCGCTGCGAACCACGGCGCGCCCCACGCATCCGGGTCCGCCGAAGCCGACTGCCCTGAATCCCGAGCTGGCTGACGATGTCATTTACGTTGTCGTTTTGTGAAGTGCGATCCATCGACAGTCGCGAAACGGCGATCGGGGCAGTGTTCACTTTGTTGGGCGCGAAGATATGGTTCCAGGAGATGGCTGCTTGCTGCGAGCGGTTGTCAAAATTTGCGCCGAATCCCGGCATGTTTTCGGTGGTAGCGGTGATGCCGCTGCTGGGAGAAAACCCGTTTTCGTCGCCGATCGAGTAGCGGCCAAAGAGAGTGTCTCCGTTGGCGAAATTGTGGTCGATGCGGACTGTCCCCTGATCTTGGAAATGCGTTTCGTTGCGGATGTCGAGATAGTTGTTCGAGTCCGCGCCGTCCGGCCATGGACATATCATGTTCGGCATCGGGACATACTGCATGAGAAATGCTTCGAGCAGCGGATTGATGCGATCGGAAGGAATGATGTTTGCCGGGGAACTGAGTGCGCGTATAGGGAAAATTGTTTGGACCTGTGGGCTTCGTCGGATCGTAAGTCGGGATTCGCAATGGCCGTCGTCGGATCGTAAATCTTGATGTTGCTCATGCTGAAATCGCCCTGGATCTCTTCGGGTGTAGGCACGGTAAGGATTTGCGCGTCGGCTTGCGAGAGCCGCAATCCTTCGTAGTTCACAAAGAAGAATGTATTTTTCTTGAACAGCGGTCCGCCGAAGGAGGCGCCGAAATTGTTCTGCACCAGAGTGATTGTTTCCCATCGAGCCGAAGGTGCTGGCGTCCATTGCCCCATTGCGAAGAAATTCATACGCCGTACCGTGGAACTGGCTGGAACCGGAATGCGTGACGATGTTGATTTGTCCGCCTCCCGCCCCGCCCATATCCGCCGTATAGCTGCTGGTTTCGACCTGAAATTCCTTCACCGCGTCCGGCGACGGGCTTAGATTTTGCGTATTAAACGTGGGGTCGGTGTTGGTGGCGCCATCCAGCAGGAAAAAATTGGCATTCGGTCGGGCGCCGCCAATCACCACTGCCGATCTTTGTCCCGGTCTCCAATACAGCGGATTTGTCGAGCCCGTCTGTGCGCCAAATCCGACATGCGCTCCCGGCACGGTAAGCACCAGATCAATCAGCATGCGGCCGTTCAGCGGCAACTCGCGGATCGGAAGTGGGCTCGATGACTTCTCCCAGACTGGTGTCCGCCGTCTTCAGTACATCGCTTCCGCCAATCACTTTTACTCCCTGCGCAACCGAGCCCACCTCCAGCACGATATTTACAGACGATTTCTGCCCCACCTCCAACCGAACCGCCTGATTCGCTGTTGCGAAGCCAGCGGCTTCCACTCTTAATTGGTAGTCGTCCGGCAGAAGTCCTTGAATTTCGAATAGTCCAAGCTGGTTTGTTGCAGTGCGCCGAACAGCACCGGTGTTGATATCCGTCAATTCTATGGAAGCTCCAGACACCGCCAGGTGTTGCGAATCCGTGATGGTGCCGGTTAAAACAGCGTAGTTGCTCTGGCCATATGCGGGAATTGCGCACACCAGTGGCAACAGAGTCGCGAAAAATCGCTTTATCATTTCATCTCCGAGAAACAAAAAGCTGACACCAGATCGCATGCAAGGATCGAAACCGTGAAAGATATCGACCGTGCAAACTGTAATTTGGAAGTTGAAAACGGCAATAATTGAAAAGTACTAGCGGCCGTAATCCAGTGGAGAACGGACGGGCGGATCGCACCTTCGTAGGGTTAAGGCTTTGATCGATCCGGCTAGGTTTTGTGACCCTGGTAACACTTGCGCTATCGGACTCCTGCCGATCAGATTCTGATTTGCCGGAGATGTCGCGAAAACATAATCACGGCGTAGAGCTAGACGACTCCTTCATATGGGCCAATGGAACCTGCGAAAATAGTTGTAAGTCGACGATCATGGACAGCCGCCGGTCCAATTGAAAAAATGTTGCCGCCTTCTTTCCCGGCAACACGCCGGTCACTGCCGGTACATACTTCAGCCGCAACGCCTGCGCTTCTGCGTCCACTTCCATCCAGTGGCGGACATAAATCAGCGCATCCTGGTCGGTCATGGTCGACCAGGTTTCTGCGTACTGCTTTAGCAGTGCATACTTCGCGTTGTTCACATCGTGCAAGTCGTCCGCGTAATGTTTGTAAACGGGCCAGAACTTTCCCGCCTCGGTATCCGACAGCGACATATTCTGCCCAATCACCTGCATTTTCATGGCTCGTACGTCTTTTCGGAGCAACGCAATGTCCTCGTCGGTCACCGTCGGGCTGAATACCCGCTGCACTTTGACTTGCTGCCCCTGCTCCGCCGCCTCGCGCGTTTTTGGGCCGGCCGCTGCCATTCCTCCGCTCCAGGCCATCGCCACCACCATGCCCGCGACAAACGCCGCCGCCAACGCTGCCGCTCCCGTCAGTTTGAACTTCATAAGCTTTCTCCTTGGCGAGTCTGTGCGGCGCTGACAAGCACTGTACGCGACTTGGGTCGCATCGTATACGCCTGCGTCGTAATGCCCCATCCGTCTCCATCCTTGCTCGCGAGCAACGACAGTGCCCCTTTTCTTCTGAATACTTCCACAGGTAGGAAAATGTCTCATTCGGTCGCGAAACTTGCCTGCGGTAGTGGAGAGAAAGCATGTGGATAAAACGCGGAGTTCGGGTGGTTTGCTTGGTGCCGTCAGCGGTGCTGGATTGGTGCAAGAATACGGTAGACGGATACCGGAGTTTTGTGACGAGAATCGCGGATCACTTGACGATGGCGGGACGAGAAAACCAACTTGAGGTTGCGGCAGTGGCGAATTCCGGCGTTCCGTTGCATGTGGATTGTTCCGGGAAGCGCGTGGAGCTTAGGGAATTCCTCAAGGTATTGAATGTGGGCGACCGCGTTCGTGTGTTTTGCGACGACGGAATTCTTGTGGCGGAGAAAGTCTCCAAGACGCAATTCAAGCTGATTCATGCGGAGATGTTGGCGGAGATGGTGCATTGACTTGTAGTTTGATCGGCGCTCGTCGCGCGTTCGTCAAGGCTGCGGCTATCGTACGAGACCAGGCTGAGACGGAGTTGTGGCGGGACGAATCACAGAATTAGCCGTCTCGTACTTGAATCTATTTTGATGAGGCGGTTTGACGGTACTTGCAGAGTTTCCAGGCATGTGCTCCAAGACGGAATGCCAAGCTCTGCTGCCGAAATTCCTCGTGTTGAGGACCAATATCGAGCAATGGCCAAGCCAGGCCGACGATCCCTGTAAAGAAAATACATCCAGTCGCAATATCAACGGACCATCGAGGGGAAAGCAATTGGATGGTCACGATCGGTTCTATAAGATTCAGGCTGTTGGCTTGCTAGTAGATTTTAGTACATGCGCGGACAGACAAGTCGATGGCTGCGCTCAGGAAAAGCTAGAATCCGCCACCACCACCGCCGCCGAAGCCTCCGCCAGAGTAGCCGCCTCCACCGCTGAAGCCTGAGCCGCCGGAACTGCGCGGAGCGGACGCGAAGGTGGTGCTGGCCTGGGTGGACATGGCATTGAGATTGTTGACGAAGCCGTAGGCAAAGAAGGGCGGGCCGAAGCTGCCGCCCTGATACCAGTTGGGCGGCTGAGTGTAAATGTTGGCGAAGGCTTTGCTCCAATTTTTTTCGACCCCGAGAGCCATCGCGTAGGGCAGAAATCTTTCGAACATTTCGGGCGTTTTGATCATACGATTGAACCGATCGGATTCAACGTGAGCGAGGAAGTCTTCGAAGCCGAGAACACCTTCGAGGGCGCGGGTACCGGCGACAGTCCTAGCGGGCATCACCAATCCAAATAAGCAGATGACGGCGGCACTGGCGATGCCTGCAATGATAAACGTCAAGCTGGCCATGCCGAACATGCCGCCGAGCGCGGTGCCTCCCCAGATGGCGAGAAAGCCGACGACGAGTCCGGCGCCGATATACGTGCCGCGGACGCTGTCCGGGCGGCGGCGGTAATAGCCTTTGCCGACAAGCGCGGCGAAGATGCCATTCTTGATGACGGGAAGAGATTTGTAGAACTGGTTGTGTAGGCTGGCCATCCCAACCGTTTCGCCGACGGTGCCTGCGCCGAAGATGCCGTCGAGGAGCGCTTGCTCGTGCGCGGTGAGCGCGGACCAGGCAGCGCGGTCTTTCTGCAGAACGAAGGAATATTCCTGGTCTTTGTAGAGACCCATGAGGTGTTCGGTGGTCTGTTCCTTGATGACGATGTAGCCGCGGACCGCTAGATCGACGATGGCGGCGGTGATGTCGCGCATGTCGGCGGAATTATCGATAAGCGTGCCCATCTCGCTTGGCGTGAGCTTATCGGGCGGTTCGTATTGCGCGGCGATCGGACGCAGGCGCGGGTCGCGGCCTTTTTTCCACCAAAGCCAGAACATGAAGGCAGCGACGACAGCAGGAAAGCCGAGCGGCCAGTTGCTACGAAGGAATAGGCCGACCCTGTCGGCGGCAGTCGGTTCGCGGACGGCGCCCTTGTCAAAGGCGATGGCGACAGTGACGCCCTCGTGATACGCAAGCGGAGCGGTGGTGCGGACTTCAACGTCGTTGTCAACGATTTCGGCCAACGCTTCACGGCCGCGCGAACGGAAGCTGCCGGTGAAAATATTGGCGCGAATATTTTTCGCTTCGGCAGGAAGCTTGATGCTGGCGGAGGCCGAAGCGATGGGAAGGTCCCACTCGTCGCCGGTGATGTTCCAGTAGAACTCGTCGTGGTCTTCGAAGAAGCGGAGAGCATCGGAGACGGTGTATTCGATGTTGATGACCTGAACAGAGTCGTCGGGGTTGTTCAGGTAAATCTTGAGTTTGCGGTAGTGACGGACACGAGAGGTTTCGTACTTGAGTTTGCGGCCGTCGCCGTCAGTGACGCTTTTGATGTCGAGGAAGAGCGAGTAGTTCATCTGCTGCGGGGTGACGTATTCGACGGGAATTTCGCGATAGAGGCCGTGCCAGGGCCCGCCGATGAAATGGGCGGTGATGGTTTCAGTGATGTCCACGGAGGAATCGGGGAGGACGGAAATTTTGGCGTTGAATTTTTCGATGCGGAGTTCTTTGGCCTGCGCGGCGAACGAACAAACAAGAAACAGCAGCGCCGTTACGAGCCATCGCGAATTGCTGACAGAGGAGCGTCGCATGTAGCTGACGCGCCTCAAGCCGTGGGAGTGGCGGGGTTGTTGAAGCTGACTTTGGGAGCTTCGCGCTCGGCGGTAGCGGTGACTTCAAAAAATTCGCGGGGCTTGAAGCCGAGCATGCCGGCAAAAATATTGGTGGGGAACTGCTGGATCTTGGTGTTGAGGTCGCGGACGACGGCGTTGTAGTAGCGACGCGCGTTCTGGACCGTCTCTTCAAGTTGCGCGAGCGAATTCTGCAGCGACGTGAAACCTTCGATGGCGCGGAGCTGCGGGTAGGCTTCGGAGAGTGCAAAGAGGCTTTTGAGCGCGCCGGAAAGCATGTTTTCGGCGGCGGCTTTTTCGCCGGGGGCGGTGGCGGTCATGGCGCGGTTGCGCGCGTTGATGACGGCTTCGAGCGTGCCTTTTTCGTGCCCGGCGTAGCCTTTGACGGTTTCGACGAGGTTGGGGATCAGGTCGTAGCGGCGCTTGAGTTGAACGTCGATGTCGGCCCAGGCGTTGTCCACCTGGACTTTGAGGCGGACGAGCGAGTTGTACATGCCGATGAGAATGACGATGACGAGAACGACGGCAGCAAGCAGCACCCAGCCGATCATGAGAACCTCTTTTTCGTCAGGGAATGCGAGGGCAACCCTGAAAGTCGATGGAAGAGAAAGTGTGAGAAAGCACTCACGGAAACTATACGTGCGGCGGGATGCAGTGTAAAGGGAAGCGGAATAGCAGCGATACCAACGCGGTCGGCACAACAAACAAATGAGGTTCGAAGGCGGGCGTGGTATAGGGAAAACGGGTTTAAGCCGAGAGCCATTGTGCGACAGGCCCGCGCAACAGGGGCTTAACTGCTCTCCTTCTTTAAGAAAGAACGGTCAATCGATGACTATCCGATAGACGTTCGGTACCAATCCCTCATCGATTCCGAATCGCCATCTCGCCACAAACTAATTCCTTGCGTAGCCAGAGCCATCAATTGGCCCGGCATGTCCGGTGGCGATACTGAGTTCGAGGCTTTGCAAAATCTAGGTAGAAAACTTGAGCGATACAAACTCCAATACGGAATATTGCCGCGTCCGGGCGTTAAAGTTCAAAACCAGATTATTTTTTGACACCCCAATCTTCTCGAGTGAACGCGATCAGTGGACGGAGATGCCAATCGCCACCGCTCTCTAAAATCTATGACTTTTAAGCTACTTTGCCGGATCCAGCTGGCTGCTGCCGAGCAGGGCGGAGTCTTTGGGGAAGGCGTCGCCCCAGAGGTAGTGGTTAAACCAATCGAGATTGGCTTGCAACACGGCGCGGTTGGATTTGGGCTTGGTGATGGGATGGCCGAAGCCGGTGTAGAGGATGAGTCGCGATTCGACGTGCTGGTCCTGGAGGCCGCGATAAAGTTCAAAACTGTCTGGGACAGGGACGCGCTTATCGGCGCTGCCGGACTGGATGAGTGTGGGCGTTTTGGCTCTCTTGATATTAGAAATGGGAGAGGTCTTGGCGTAGATGGCGGGATCGTCCCACGGCGTGGCGTGGAGATACTGACGCGTGAACGGCGTGATGTCCGTGCTGACGTAGTAGGTGGACCAATTGCTGATACCGGCGCCGACGGAAATGGCTTTAAAGCGGTCCGTGTTGGTGGTGAGGAATGCGGAGATGTAGCCTCCCTGCGACCAGCCCATTGAGCCCAGCTTGTTTGCATCGACAATACCTTTGGCGATGAGCGAGTCCACGCCGCTCATGACGTCCCACATATCCCCGACACCGAGGTTGCGGACGTTGAGCGCGCGGAAGGCGGCGCCGTAGCCGGCGCTGCCGCGATAGTTGGGTTGGAGCACGAGCGCGCCGCGTGCAAGCCAGGTCTGAATGGGATAGTAGGAATCGGCGGCGTTGAGCGTGGGAGTGGAAACGCCGGTGGGTCCGCCGTGAATCACGACGAGCAGTGGATATTTTTTCCCGGGATCGTAGTCGGCAGGTTTGCGAAGGATGCCTTCGATGGTAGCGCCGTCCTGGGATTTCCAGGAGACAACTTCAGCGGTCCCGAGGGTCCAATCGGCGATTTGCGCGGTCATGTCAGTGAGTTTGCGCGGAGCGAAATTGTCGGTCGGCGAAACGTAGAGTTCGCTCATGTGCGTAGGGGCACTTATAGAGAGAGCGAAGGTTTTGAAATCCTTGGTGAAGGAGACGTCGTCGAGGTAGAAGGCGTCGGGTGCGGTGATGCGCGTGAACTGCGCTGTTTGCGGATCCAGGCGGAAGAGATGGCTGGATGTTTTTTGTTGCGCGGTGAAGTAGATGCCATCGGCCGACCAATCTATGAGATTGGGATCCTCGTCAAATTTGCCGGAGAGGTCGCGGACATCTGCGGCGATTTTAGCGGGAGCGGCGAGGACTTTTTCCACGTCCACGACGGCGATGTGGCTGTTAACGTAATAATAATATTGCTGACCGAGGGCAGTGGAGAATGCGAGTCGTTTGCCGTCGGGAGAGAAGACGGGGCCGCCGTCGGGTCCGTCAAGCGCGACGGCGAGGTGAACTTGATTGTCGTGCGCGAGGTCGAGGAGGTAGATGTCTTCATCGCCGCTGAAAGCGAGCAAGGGATTTTTCGTGGCGGAGAAGGCGATGAGGTGCGAGTCAGGCGACCAGTTGAAGCCTCCGATGTTCAACTTGGGATCGTTCGTAAGCTGTGTCGCTTTGACGGGAAGAGAATTGACTTCGGCGGCGGTGACGTCCACGGACCAAAGCTGTGACTGGCGATAGTCGGCGTCGAAAACTTCGTAGTCGCTGAATTTTTCCTTGCGATCTTTTTCGGCTTTGCTTTCGGCAGTGGAAGTGGTGAAAGCGATTTGCTTCGAATCTCTTGACCAGTGGAAACCGCCAATGTCGGTGGGATGGCGGGTGAGCTGCCAGGCTTCGCCGCCGTAAGGAGAGATGAGCCAGATTTGCTGG
This sequence comes from uncultured Acidobacteriota bacterium, assembly GCA_963781385.1. Taxonomy (GTDB): domain Bacteria; phylum Acidobacteriota; class Terriglobia; order Acidiferrales; family UBA7541; genus Acidiferrum. The sequence goes on from CAWAFN010000004.1 coordinate 886,992, forward strand.
GCCGCAGGCTTGTCGTTCGAATCGGCCTCTTTTTTCCTTTCGTCCTTCTTGTCTTCTTTTTTATCGGCTGACTTGTCTTCTTTCGCCTCTTCTTTTTTCGTTTCAGGCTTTTTTTCTTCGGGAACGATCGAGCTGGCTTCACGTTCGGTCACGAAGGCGAGCCAGCGGCCGTCGGGGGACCACTCCATTGAGCCGGCGGATTTTTTGCCGCGCGTGAGTTGGAGTTTCTCGCCGGTGGCGGTGTTCACGAGCCAGATCTGGCGGACGTAAGCGTTTTCCTTCCAGTCGGTCTCGCGAACGCGATACGCGATGAATTTACCGTCAGGAGAAATTTGTTGGCCCGAGAGCGCCTTCAGACTGAGGCCTTCGGTGAAGGCCGGCACGTGCTTGGATTGCGCGTGAAGCGTGTGAACGAAGCAACCCAAAAGGGCGACAGCGCAGAGAGAGACAAGGAGTTTTCGCAAGGCGGCACCTCGAGATGAAGTGAAGCGTTATAGACGCACAAAGCCGGGGAAAGGTCGCATGCGACGCGAACGCGTTTCGCCGGCGAGATAGCATAAACGGTTTGGAGTCGATTCGGCCAGCGTTGCGCGAGACGCCGCGATGTGTGCAGTTCTCGTGCCGGTTTACCGGATTGCGCGCTTGCAATTGGGATAAGATGACACCACAACGGAGGGCACATGCCCGACCAATCGCGTTTTCGCCGCGGACGAAACAGTCTCGGTGCAGTGACCGCAGCGATTTTTTTCTGCGCGATCGCTATGTTACTGGCGCCACAAACTCAGGCAAAGATGAACGTGGATTTCAATCCAAACCTCGATTTTTCCAAGTACAAGACGTTTGCGTACATCGGTGGAGTGGAACACCTGGTGACGCGACAGCTGAATCCAGACGAAATTCGCGATACGGTGCACGAGGAAGTGGCTCGTGAGCTAACCAAGCATGGATTAAGGGAAGTGAAGCCCGATGCAAATCCGGATTTAGTGGTGCGCTATTTACTCAATACCGGTTCTCAAGTGAACTTCGCTGCGACTGGAAATTTTGGAGGGTTTGATCCGTACATTGAGGATTTTTGGGCCTATTCCTATGATTTGTGGAACGCCTCGGTATTGCAAGAAGGCTCGATGATGATCGACTTGATTGATGCCAAGAGAAAGGATTTGGCGTGGCGTTTGTTCATGCACGAGAAAATTCTGAACGCAGACAAGACCTGGGCAAAAGTGAAGGAAGAAATTATTAAAGGATTCGAAGGTTATCCTCCCACGGAGAAAATGAAGGAAGAGAAGCGGAAGGAACGCGCGGAACACCCACCCAAGCCGAAGAAACCGCAATTTCAGTAGGCCGGAAAATAAAGAGCCGAGCCGATTATCCCGTTCGTCGGAATAAGCGGCTCGTTTTCGTATTGCAAATTAGTTGTCGTAACCGCCGTGATCGTGGTCATGATCATGATCACTGTCGCTGACCTGGACTTTCACGCGCATCCACGGGTGGATACAGCACTGGAAATAATGTTCGCCTTTGGCAAGATTGGCGACGTGCAGCGAGCTACCTTGCAAAATGCGCGTTCTCGCGACGGCGAGGTTCTTGAAGCCGTCGGTACATTCGGTGACGGTCGCTTCGCCGGAATTGAGTTCGGGAATGAAGCCGCCGCCGAAGCGTTTCACTTCGGTGAAGGTGTGCGGCTCACCGCCCTGATCGGTGACGATGATAGGAGTACCTTTTTTGATTCTGAGCACGTCGGGTTCGAAATCCCAGTTGGGATCGGGCTTACCGGCTCCGGCCTGAGCGAAAAGGTCGGAAAGCGTGGTGAAAGCGCCGAGCGTGACGTTTTTACAAAAATCGGCGCCGAGTGCCTGGTTGAAGCTGGCCGGTTCGCATTCGTCAAGGGCTACGATCTCAACTGGATTCGCTGTAGCGTCCTGGGCGGCGCTCTTGATTGGGCTAAAGAGCAATGCCGCGGCCGCAGCCAATCCAGCCCATTTGATCTTGTTGAATGTTGTGTGATGACACTTCGATTCGTTCATTTCTTTTCTCCTGAGCTTTCATTGATAACGCGACGGTGCAGTTGAAGCGGAAACGTGCACTTGTACTGGGGGACGAGTGCAAGCTCGATGCCACGAACGGGATTCGCTTAGTCCTTGAGTTTCAGAGAGTTCGAGCAGCTCGAGACAAGGGTTGAGTGACGAGTTTTCGTAAGTCACGAAAACTCGCGGGACGAAGTCGCGAACGAACGCTACGAATCGCGGTCAGTGAGCGGGCCGGAGCCTCTTGACTTCGGCGCGTCTTCGGAACGGCGCACACGGCGTGCCGCGCACATTGCAGCCCAGCACATTACAACCATTTCTACGGGCGGGACGATCCGACAGCTTTTCTTCGATGCGCGTCTGAAATTGCCTAACCGTATCGTTCTGCATAAGCGCACGGCGTTTACCGCGTACAGGATGCTTGCCTTCTGGAAGTCTACGACTAGCGTGGTTTACCGCCCAGGTCGAGCGTCCCTATGAGAATCGAGCCATCCGGTTCTGTTTGATCTGCCAGATATTTTTTGCGGGCGTATTCCTCGATAGTCCTTCTGTTAGCCTGGAACACCTTTAACTTGTCCGGTCCGTCGCCTCTGAAATTATCGTCCAATGCCTCTCTGCTGATCTCACAGCGCACGCGGCCGTTGCCGTCCTGACCCCAGAAAATCACAACTTCCCGGTCGAACACGTAATACTCATTCGGCGCGGGAAATTCCAGCACCCGCGGGGCGGTCGCCTCACCGTCGTGGATATTATCTGGACCGCCGTGGTCGAAGCCGTCGAAGGCGTTGTTCACCACGGTTTCAAGGGCACCGACTTCTTCATCGGTTAGCTTCTTGAATTCGCCCGAGCGCCGGCGTTTGGGCAGCGTCCCCTTGTTCTGACGTATAAACATCAAGAGAATTCCGGCCAGTCTATCCGGCATTTCGACCGTGTTCATGATTCCGCGCATCGCCTGGTCGTGACGGCGCAGATACTCGACCTCACGCGGCAAATCCTGTTCAACCGTCCGCTCGACGCAGGAATACAGAAATTCAGCCGCTTCGGTAGCGTCAAAATAGCGATACAAATCCTCCGTATCGTTGAGCACTTCGACGTTGTGTTGTGGTGTCGGACGCCACTCGATGAAGTCCATGAGCGGGCCGGAATGCGATTGCAACGTCTTGCGGTATTCATCGATGCGGTCATACATCACCGATGAAACGGGAAAGATGACTCCGGGCGGCGCGAATTTTCTTTCAGCCAGGACATGGTGAACGAGGCACCGATGCAGCCGTCCGTTGCCGTCCTGAAACGGATGGATGTAGACAAATCCGAATGCGGTCGCCGCCGCCTGCAGAACGGCGTCGACGCCGTCGGCACTCATGCGGTCGTTTGTTTCGAGCATGCCTGCCATCAGATCCGCGAGATCATTAGGACGCGCGCCGATAAATTCGGGCATCGGATCTTCGTTGTGGTCACGTTCGCCCAAGAATACGCCGTCCGGTCGCAACCCGACCTGGACGAAACGGTCATCCGCGATGAGCACACTCTGAAGCCGGACGATTTCGTCGAGTGACAGTCTGTTCTTGCCTGCCTGCAGCACGGCTTTTCCCCAACGTTCCAGCCGCGTACGCGGCGGCCGCTCGCCCTCGATTTCAAAACTCGCCCGACTGTCGGCCAAGAGCATGAAACTCGCGGCGCGCGTGACGACGTGGGCACCCGTCCGCCCGAGCGTTTCCGCCGCTTTGCGGTCGAGCCCCTGCTTCGTGAATTTTTCGAGCTGGTCCGTGCGCCGTATGATCGGACAGTAACCGCCGCTTCCGAACAAATTGTCCCGAACACGATGACGGCGGGAGAGACGCCTTTTGCCAGTAAAATACGTTTCTTCATCGAGTAGATCCACGGCGGGCGCGCCCGGATCGTCCGCGATATCGAGATTGCGTCCCGTCAGGAGTTCGTACAGATACCACACCCGTCGCGCGAGGATTCCGGTCGGCGTCGCTTTGACGTATTCCTCGACGACTTTCACATCGACGGCCGCGAACGACCGTTTCAGAACGAGCAGGTCAAGGCTCTCGTTTCGCAGTGCAAATGTTAGGTGATCTTCAAATGTAGGGCCGGGCCAGTAGCGTTTGTCGAAAACGCGCCATGGCTCTTCGGAGCGGACACTGCCGCTTATGTGCTTGTCGGAGACACAGGCAGGCGTGCGAACGGGCGCGCGGACTCCGAGCCCTTTGGTGATGGCCGCCCAACCCGCCAAGCGGGTGCCTTCGGGCAGGTTCTCGCCCTGAAAGCTCTTGACCTCTGTGTTTTTCAGTTCCATCGTCGAAAACAACCTATGGACGGTCGAAAATCGCCATTTATTTTCCGGTATCGTCGAAAATAACGATAGCATGCGCGTCGTCGAAAAACAACATTGAGATATCGAAAAGTCCCTTCTTCAAGGGCTATTCGTCGAAAATACCCTACTGGGACCCCACGAGCCCGGTAATGGCCCCGGAAGCCAGAACTCGTATGATTGAGCCACCATGGCAAACCTAGACCTCTTATTCACACTGACCGACAATGCCGGGGCCAAAACCGTCGAAATCACATCTGCAGCAATGCCCGACGATCCCCAATACTAAAATCAATCGCTGCGCCGAGGGCCTACGTGCGCGCTGCTTCTTGCACAAATTCCGCCATACCTACGTGACAAGGCATCTACAAGAAGGTATTGATACTCGAACACTTCAGCAGTAGATGGGACACAGAGACGACATTGCTTCGACAATGATTTATCTCATCGGGGCTTAGGAACAGCACGTTCTGATAGGTTCAGGGATAGTCCGCGTTGTAATTCGGGCTCATCAAAATGAGCCGTGTTAAAAAATCTTCAATAAATAGCCTTATTGATCGCTACTCAAAAAAGAGCTGAAGCCACGAAGTTGACGCGCAAAAAACTAGACAGAGTTTAATCGAAGGGAAACCAGTGCGCTCAAGTTTCTGGCGCACTTACTTCTCGCTCTTTGCGAAGAAGAGCATTGCGATTTTCACTTCTCGCCGAAAGGTGCCGGCTCGAGATGGTTCACAAAGGACGCGAAACTCGGGCTATGCCTCCATCGGTTACCCGGTACCGCGAAGAGACGCCGATTCGCGAAAAACGTCGCCAAGCGGAGTGTCCTGAAAAGGAGTTCTCGTAACGTTCTTTACGTGCCGAATCAGCCTTACTTACTCTTATGTGCCGCCTTCCCTCCATTGACGAGGCGCCGGACAGTGTGTTATCCGTACAACGCTTGAAAATCATGCTGTTTTGCATGGTGGCCGACCTTCGCATGGCGGAAGACAACAAGCATCTGGAAGTCGTCCTCGATACGCAGGTAGAAAGCGTAAATCTGGCTGAGGAGATGTGTCTCCGCGTGGCGGAATCTGCCGGGTTTGACGAAGAAATGTGCTACCGCATCGGCATGAGCGTGCGTGAGGGCGTGATCAACGCGTTTCACTACGGCAATCAAGAAAAGCCCGAGAAAAAGATTCATCTGGCGTTAGATTTGACGCCGGAAAAACTCGTGATTCACGTAATGGACGAAGGTAAAGGATTCAAGTTGAAAGATGTTCCCGATCCTCTGGCAGAGGAAAATATTCTGAGTACATCAGGGCGCGGCATTTTTCTGATGCGCGCGTTCATGGACGAATTTGATGTGGTGCCTGGTAGCACGGGCGGTGCGGAAATTGTGATGTCCAAGTGGCTGCCTGGAGTGGCGAATGGACATGCGAACGGGCAACCGGGAACTAGCGGCAGCGATGCCTCACCCCAGAAAGAGGCTTAAGCAAAACATGGCGCTCCACGCGACTTATCGAGACTCCGGCCAGGTGACAGTGATCGATATGGGCGGGCGTATCACGTTAGGTGATGGCAGCGCACTGCTGCGCACGACTGTGCGCAAATTGCTGGAAGAAAACCGCACCAGAATTCTGATTAATCTGGCGGATGTGGATTATATAGACAGCTCCGGCATCGGCGAGCTGGTGCAGGCCTACACCTCGGTGAAGAACCGCGGCGGGGAATTGAAACTTCTGCACCTAACGAAAAAAGTGAAGGACCTGCTGCAGATTACCAAATTGTTTACGGTATTTGATGTGTATGAGAACGAAGCGTCCGCAGTAAGAAGCTTCGTCTAGTTTTTCCTCCTCTGTTTGCCGCCTGAGCAATTTGCAATGTTTCTGGACTGTCGCGCGGAACTGTGCCAGCATACCGCCGCGTTCAGTAAGAGCGGTTCCCGCCGGCCGTATGAATGCTCAACGATGTTCACCCAGCCGGCCCGAGGCTTAACTTCCCAGAGCGCGAATTCATGTCAGGGGTATGCCGTGAGCAAAGAGCAAGGTACGGTTAAGTGGTTCAACGCTTCGAAAGGCTACGGATTTATCCAGCGCCAATCGGGAGAGGACGTCTTCGTCCATTTTTCCGCCATCCAGTCCGACGGTTACAAGTCGCTGAATGAAGGACAAAAGGTCGAATTCGAAGTCAAGCAAGGGCCGAAGGGACTGCAGGCGGAGAACGTCGTCCCGCAAGGCTGAGAATCCTAATTCTGCAATCTTTGCAGGGAGATTCGGCCCCTCGCCGGAAGCGAGGGGCTTTTTCTTGTACGCCGCGCATGTTCGACGGCTGGCGGGTGAGAGTCCCGTCCCAACCTGATGGAGGTGAAGGGTAGCGAAGCGCAAGGGCATCACCGCGAGGTGGGGTCTGAAGGAAGCGTGGAGCAAAGATGCGGGCCGATGGACAAGAACTGGATTTGAGGCCTACGGTGCCGGGCGAGCGAGCAATTGATCGCGAAGCCCACATCCATCAAAGGCACTGGTGGTAAGTCCGGCGGTTGTGCGTGGAAGGCGATCGAATTTACCTCGGGAGATCTGCTGCATGTCACGGAATCGTGACTGAGGGTGAAGAGATATACCGTGCGGCAGAAGTCAGCAGCGGGCGTAGTAGTCGCGAAAGCGACGAAGGCCCAAACAGCAGGGAGCGGCAAGTAGGACGCAGGACTCGATGAGCGACAAGCCTCAGAAGAACCAGCTAGTGCTGGCCTGTACTGAAGAGGATAGGAGTGAAGCTCCGAAGACTTCTCAGGAAGGGACCGAATCGCGCACGGCGAGATGCGAAACCGAACGTGCAGCTGGTCACGAGCAGGTTGAATCGACGGCATGACAGTCGGGGAGCTCTCGGTCTACCTGAAGCAGCACTGGCCCTCGATACGGGAACAGCTGTTGAGCGGGACCTACAAACCACAACCGGTGCGACGGGTGGAAATTCCGAAGCCGGACGGCGGAGTGCGAAAGCTTGGCAGCCCGACGGTGCTGGATCGTTTGATCCAGCCGGCGGTGATGCAGCTACTGCAACGCAGATGGGACCCGACTTTCTCCGAATACAGTCACGACTGTGGCAGGGGGCGAGCTGGCGACCGCTCCCCCTATGCCGTTTACAGCGGTTTTTCATCGGAACCATAATCGGGCAGGCTTGGTGGAGATGAGCGAACAGAAATTCTCGGCAGTTGAAACCGTGTGGATCCGCGCAAAGGCACTGGACCTGGGACTTGCTGCTTGCGGCGTGGCACCGGCGGAAGAATTTCCGGAACTCGAGAATTATTCTGAATGGGTCGAACGCGGCTACGCGGGCGAGATGAAATACCTCGAAGATCGCAGGCGATTCGATGCGCGAGAGCCGATGTCCGGCGTCCGCAGTTTGATTGTATGCGCGTTGAACTACAACACGGGCTTGCCATATTCGACCGAGGCCGCAAGCGAAACTGTGGTTGGAAGTGAAGGCGCACCGGGAGGATGGATTTCGCGCTATGCGTGGGGAGACGACTACCACGAAGTGATGTGGTCGAAGCTGAATTTGCTCAGTGCCGAATTGCGGCAGCGGTTTGGAGACTCATTTGAACTGCGTGCCTACGCGGACACCGGGCCGATCCATGAAAGAGCGGCGGCGAAACATGCGGGACTGGGCTGGCTTGCGAAAAATACATTGCTGATCAATCAGGATCTCGGTTCATGGTTATTTCTTGGCGTGATTTTGACCAGCCTCCCGCTCGCGCCGACGCTCGAAGTTGCCGAAGCTCCGCCTGCGGATCGCTGCGGAACTTGTACTCGCTGCATCGATGCATGCCCGACGCAGGCGATTGTCGAACCGTATGTCCTTGACGCGCGCAAGTGCATTTCATACCTGACAATCGAGCTGCGCGGGCCGATACCGGAGGAGCTCCGCGAACCGATTGGGCAGCACGTCTATGGGTGCGATATCTGCCAGGACGTTTGTCCCTGGAACCGAAAAGCGCCGCGATCGGAGCTACAAGCATTTCAGCCGCGCGAGTTTGCAGACCACGCAAGCGAAAGCGGACACCGGTGGTCACTCTATCTTCCGGACTTGCTAGCGCTTGCGCAGCTTGACGAAGGCGAATTTCGCGAAAAGTTTCGCGGCAGTGCCATCAAGCGAACGAAATGGCGCGGGCTGGTGCGGAATGCATGCATCGCGCTAGGAAACGCTAAGGGGCTCGCGTCGAGCAGCAAGCGCGAGGGCATTGTAAACATCCTGGTAAAACTCGCTTCGCACCAGGATACAGGAATATCCGGGTCTGCCCGTTGGGCTCTGGCGCGCATCCAATCGTTGTAATTCCAAGCTTCTCCGCTCCGCACCCTCCCCGTAGTTGAGAGTCCGAACCGCTGAGAAGTATAATCCGCGGTGAACCTTCACCGGTCCGCCGCGCTGAGGAGTTCCTCTTGAAGCGCAGGGAATTTCTTGTTGCAGGTAGCATTGCCGGGGCCGCTCTTATCGGAGCAGATCCGCTCGGCGCCAGCTTGATGGCTGCTGACGGTCCTGAAAATTCAAAGAAAGAAATCTCACCGGAGGAAAAAACCATGGCATTCACAGTGCCGCCTTTGCCGTACGCATTTGACGCGCTCGAGCCCCACATCGACGCGAAAACGATGGAAATTCACCACGACAAGCACCACGCTGCCTACGTGACGAATTTGAACAAAGCTCTGGAAGGGCATGCGGATCTGCAATCGAAATCGATCGATGACCTGCTCAAGAATCTGGATGCGGTGCCGGAAGCGATCCGTACTGCCGTTCGCAACAATGGCGGTGGCCACTGGAATCACTCGCTTTTCTGGACTCTTATGAAAAAAGGCGGCGGCGGAGAACCGAAGGGCGAATTGAGTTCCGCGATTTCGTCGAGTTTCGGATCGTTCGCAGGATTTCAAGAAAAGTTTGCAGCCGCAGGCGCGGGCCGGTTTGGTTCCGGCTGGGCGTGGCTGATCGTTAAGGACGGAAAATTGGCAGTAGATTCAACTCCCAATCAGGACACGCAGTATGTGCTGGGTGGAAAAGCCGTGCTGGGTTTGGATGTATGGGAGCACGCCTACTACCTGAATTATCAGAACCGGCGGCCGGACTATATCAAGGCCTGGTGGAACGTCGTGAACTGGGATAAGGCGGCGGAACTTTACGACGCAGCGAAGAAGTAACCAGAAAGCATTTCGCAAAAGAAAAAAGCCCGTGACTGAAATGGTCTCGGGCCTTTTTTTATTTTATGCAACTGCTTTGTGAAACAAAACTACTGAGCGATGGCCTCACGTCTCGACATGGCAACCAGGGGCGCCGGCCGACGATAGTTCATGACTCGGGGAACAAACGGACGAGCTTCCCGGGTTGCCACTGGAGCCGCAACCGATGGGATGTTCGGCGTCGAAACCTGAGCAGCTTCGCGGACCAGTTCCATTCTTCCGCGAACACGAAACTTTGCCAGCAGGGAAGAAACATGGAATTTCACCGTGCGCTCTGAAAGATTCAGAGAGGCGGCGATTTCCTTGTTCGCCAAACTGCGCATGACGCCGTTCAGAACTTCTTCTTCGCGGCGGGTCAGCTTGACGTGAGTCTTTACCGAGCGGCCCGCTTCGAGAAGCTTTTGCGCTTTCTCGTCGAGACCGTGCAGGTGACTCGATTCCACTTCAACCATAACAACGTAATCTGCCGGGGTCTGATTGCGAACCATACAATGCATCGCTAGCAGTCCGGCAGCTTGTTCCAAGGGAAGCCGCCCTTCCGCGTCCGATTCAACGTGGAAATGGGCAACGCCCGTGCTCTTTTCGTAGAAAAAAAACTTCTCCCGTGCGATCGCAGGCTGGGTGGGGCGCACGGTGTGCACCTGTGCACTTCTGCGGATCACTCTCACTTGTACCTCTCCGTTCGCGTTTCCGAAACGCCTCAGAAACGCCCTGGCAAATGTAAATGCACCTCGGAGCGAGGCTAACGATGAATCAAATTGAAGCCGAGAACGGCACCCGACCAGGACAAAGGACGGGTTCCAAGCCACTAAGCCCCAACAGAACGGCCACGTCGAGGCGGGAGAAGGATTCGAACGGACTCGCCTGCGAACGCACTACCGAACTGTCTGTAGGCGGTGCAACTGGATGACCAAATGTGACGTACCAGAACTACCGAAAAATGGTACAGTTATGCACACTTTTACCTAAGGTGCCTCAGTTACAGCGGGTAGGATTTTCATGCACGTGGAAATTATTCCATACCTCCCTGTGGAAAATGACAGTTGACATAACAGCCGCAGGAAGGGTTGCAAACTTGCTCTTGCGCATGCTGCAGACCAGCTCGTAGTCATTAGCAACTTCCTGCTATCGCGCAAGGATACGCGTCTGTTGGGGTGAAATCAATTCGTATCGGATGCCACGCCAACGAATTTTTCGCGTCACCGCAGATGCCAAAAAATTATAGGAATATAAGAACGGAACCCACACTCCGAGCAGCAAATGGATCCACACTTGCTGCTGCACCTGAGATTTTATTGCTGGCAACATTTCTTGAACCGCGGTTACTCGCAGTGCGGCGCGAATGGAAGCCAGAAGCAACGGCAAAAAAGTCAGCGCGGCCAAATTCAGGGAAGGACGTCCCGCGAAAAAACTGCTGAGCGTTACCGAGATTCCCAGCAAAAGCGTCAGGCAAAAAAGCAGGTGTGTTGCGCCGGCGATGGCCCACATTTTAGAAGAATAGACGCGGGTGATGAGCATCTGGCGGTTTGTGAATTCGATCAAGCCCGCGAAATCAGTTTCGACGTAGGAAACCGTCAGGCACTCTGGCAGAAAAACCACCGGCAAATTGGCGCGCTGCAAAGCAGTGGTCATCGAATAATCATCGCTTACTGAATGTTGCCATTCGTCCAGAACTCCGGCCTGTTCGAAAATCGTTCGCCGAATTGCGGTACCTCCGCCCCAACAGAAGTTTTTCGAAGTATCCGGACCGAGCATGGTAATGATGGGAGCGTTCCACGCAGCCAGCAGAATGCTGGGAAAATTGTTTTTATTGGAGATCAACCAACGCATGGTGGAAGCCGCGCCGATCCGGGAGTCGGTGAGAGGCGCGCTCAGTTTACGCAACCAGGAATGGCCGGGCCGGCCGTCGGAATCGGCGAATACCAGGACTTCGAAATCCTCCGGCACTTGCGCGATGGCGACGCGGAGGTTGTTTATTTTTTCACTGCAGTCGGCAGGTGCGCCCGCGAAAATCACATGCGCCTTGCTGCGCGCCTGCGCTGCCACTCGCTTTACGATCGGCGCGGCCGGATCGGACTCCGAAGCCATCGTGAAAAACACTTCGTAGTTCTGGTGATCGAACTCGCATAGCGCAGACAGATTCCGTTCGAGGCCGGATTCCAGACCTTTACACGGGCAAATTACTGCGGTGCGCGGCGAGTAAAAGCCCGGATCGGTTCCGGCGCGATGACGAGCGTAGGCCAGCCAGCGGATTGTTTCATAGACCAGGTACAGGCCTACCAGGATCTGCGCGCTGGCAAGGATGGTAAATAAAATTTCCATTTCAACCGAGAATAACAAACGCAGCAAGCTCGCGCAGCAGCTTATAAGCAGGTAGAATCGCAGCGGTTAACGGTAGCCGGGTGGCTCACCGGCGCCATATTGAGAGGAGAACTGCATGCCGGGGCGAATCGATTCTTCGATGGTGACAACCGCAATGGAATTGCCGGGTCACCGCATTGCGCGCAATTTTGGAGTGGTGCGCGGAATTATTGTGCGGTCGCGAAGCGTGATCGGAAATCTGGGAGCGGCGCTGCAGACCATCGTCGGAGGAAACATCACCATTTTGACGGATCTTTGCGAGAAAACGCGCGAAGAGGCTTACGAACTATTGCTGATGCACGCAGCACAGCACGGTGCCAACGCCATTGTCGGCTTCCGTTATGACGCGACGGAAGTAATGCAGGGCGTCACGGAAGTGTTGGCCTACGGCACCGCCGTGCTGGTGGAACCGCAACCCTGAAGCTCTGCTGACGGCTTTCCAGACCGCGCGCGGGCGAAGTACGTGGAAAGGGAGGCGGGAAATAGGTGCTATTTTTCCTGCAGCGCGTTTTCGGTGACGTGGGCGGCCACGTCTTCCACGTTCGCCAGTGCCCGGCTGGCTGCGAGGCGTGCTTTTTCCAGAAAAGCCGAGTCCAGCATGAAAGCGCAGCGATCGACGAACGGATGGTTTGCCGCTTCGTACGGCTTACGCGGCCGTCGCGAACTTGCCGCTCGAGCCAGCAGATCTTCGTACATTTTCAAATCCGATTGGAAATCCAGGGAATCTCCGGCGTTCCAATTCTGTTGGCGAGTGAGCGCAGCCAAAAATTTCCTGCGAAAGGCTTCTGCGCCTTTGCGAACGACCACGCGTTGTTTGTTCTTGCCGGCGGGAATCGTTTCAGTCGACGCAATCTCCAGCGCGCGCACACACCCGGCTAGCAGTGCCTCGCGTTGCAGAATCGCCAGCAAGTCGCGGTACAACGCGGCATGCACCTGCAGCGCGTGTCTGCCGTTTTCAACGACGTAGGTATCCACAAAACGAGGAATCACCCGTTCGCTGATCAGCGTTTGCACCAGTGCCTGCGCGAGAAGGGCCGGCAGGTCTGGAGCGGAATTTTGCGCGCGAGGCATGTACTTTTGCCATGTTAGCAGGAGTCGCGAATTTTCCGGCGTGCGCCACACAAATTGCCACGATTTTCGCTAAAAAAATGCGTGGCCGCATTTCTTCGCGCGCCTTTAGTGAGGGATAACCCCTCCCGGAATCAGTTGCGGGAACACATACGCGTAAAGCATCACAATGGCCCCAACCAGCGCCGCCAGCGCCACTGAGTGCCAGAACACGAATCGAAAAATGTTGCCTTCGGAGCCGACCTGATTGGTAGCGGCAGTCGCAATGCAGATGGACTGCGCGTCGATCATTTTTCCCATCACTCCGCCGGCACTATTGGCAGCGCCCATCAGTATCGGACTCAAATTCAATTGTTCAGCGGTGATCCGCTGCAAGCTGCCGAACAGCGCGTTCGAAGACGTATCGCTGCCCGTCAGCGCGACTCCGAGCCATCCGATAAACGTGCCGAAGAACGGGAAAAACCATCCGGTTCTAGTAAATGCCAATCCGAGCACCGCATCCATTCCGGAATAGCGCGTGACGTAACCTAGGCCCAGCATGCAGGACATGGCGATCACCGCGAAGCGCAGGCGATAGACCGTCTTTCTGAAGATTCCGAAAAGGTCACGCGGCTTCAGCCCCAGAATCGTACCCGCGATCAATGCCGCAAGAAAACAGCCGGTTCCCGTGCAGGTCAGCCAGTTGAAATCAAATTTGGCATTCTCTGCACCCGTCTTGGCCACGACCGGCTGCGCGCGGAAGACCGCCTTGTGCAGATACGGAAAATCCCATCCGCCACGGCTGAATGCCGGGGTCGTAGCTTTGCCCATGGCGGTTTTGATGGTTGGCAATCCCCAGCAAAGCACGAAAACGGAAAGAATGGCGAATGGCAACCACGCGCGCAAAACTTTTCCGGTGGAATTTTGCGCCGCGGCGGCCGAAACCGCGACGTTCTCGATCCTCCATTTGTCGCCCAGAACGTCTCTCACAGTTTCGCTCGCGCGCAATGCGCCAACCTCACGCTCTTCCGGAAATCGCCAAATCTGTTTGGGCCGCCAGAATCGAAGAAAAACCACCGTCACTACCAGCGAGAAAATTCCCGCTGCAATATCTACGAGGTTGCTGTCTACCCGGTTCGACCAGAAAAACTGCATTCCCGCGAACGACAACCCGACCACCAGGATCGCGGGAAACACTTCGAACGTTTCTTTCCAATTCACCATGGTTCGAACCAACCAGAAGGGAATCAGCGCCGCCATGAACGGCAGGATTCTGCCAATCATCTTGCTCAGATCGCCGTCCGGAAGCGCCGAGACCGCGGCCAGCGTGTGTATCGGGATGCCAATCGACCCCCACGCGACCGGCGCGGTGTTGGCGATCAAGTTCAAGACTGCCGCCTGAAACGGCCGGAATCCCAAACCGATCATGAACGCACCGGCAATCGCGACCGGCGCGCCAAATCCCGCGCAGCCTTCGATAAAAGCGCCAAAGCAAAATGCCACCAGCAAGAGTTGCAGGCGCCGGTCGAGCGTAATCGCCGCCACCGACTCTTTCATGATTTCAAACTGACCGGTCTCCACGGAAATGTCGTAAAGAAAAACGGCAGCCACCACGATCCACACAATCTTGAGCAAGCCGAATCCGGCGCCATAGAAAAAACTGGCAGCCGCCAGGCGAACCGGCATCCCAAAAACAATCGCCGCGCAGATAATCGCCGTCGCCGCGCCAGCGATTGCGCAGAGATGCGCGCGCACCTTAAATCCTGCCAGCAAGCCAAGCAAAACCAGAATCGGAAGCGCGGCAACGAGAGTGGAAAGCCACCAGTGGCCAAGGGGATCGTAATTCTGCGTCCAGGTCACAGAAGTCCTCGCAGACTGCGGCGCGTGTGCCGCCAGGAAGATAGCGTCGATAGATTTAGGCCAAACGGTGAAGCCGAATTCCCCTGTCTTCGGCGGCCGCAGGCTGCAAATCACGCAGATGAGTTACTTCCGGTTGTGTTGAAATGTCAAGAAGAACAGAACTGCAGATTGTAAATTTGCTGTAAGTCGGTTGAGGACCTGTGGTGCGTGCCCTGAAAAATTGTCAGTCGTCGGAGGAATTCAGCGAAATCGCCCGAGTGGATTCCCGAATTACCAGCTCCGGCGCAACGCGATGGTGTGTGATATTCCAATCGCGCTTTTCCTGCGCCGCGTTGATTCCTTCCATCACGATGTTAACCGCCAGATTTCCCATCGCTTCCAGTGGTTGGCGGACAGTGGTAAGCGATGGCACCGCGAGCGCGGAGAGCGCCACGTCGTCGAACCCGATGACCGAGCACTGTTCCGGCACTTTGACTCCCGCTTTTGTCAACGCGCGAATCGCTCCCAGCGCCGTAAGGTCGTCGAACGCCACCAACGCGGTAAACTTCTTGCGCTTCTGCAGCAACTCCTCGGTAAGCCGTACGCCGCCTTCGAATCCGGAATTCGGATCGAATTCTTCCGGAAGCTGCAGCGCCAGACTTTGGTCAATTTCGAATCCTGCAGAGTGCGCGAATTTCTGAATCCCTTTCCAGCGCGGAGCGGAATCAATCAGCGTCTTCGGTCCGCGGATGAACGCAATTTTCCGGTGGCCAAGTTTGTGCAGGTGCTCCAGCGCCAGACGGCCGCCAGCTTCGTTGTCCACCATCACCGAACTCACGGTGTCCCCGGGAAGTTCCCAGCCAATGGTCGCGGCAGGAATATTGCGTTTGGAAAAATCGGCAAGCAGATGAATATCAACGAACAGCCAGTTGGCCACGACGATCAGCGCTTCAACGTGACGCTCCAGCAACATTTCCAGATACCGTTCGAATCGGTTGCGCTGGTTGTGAGAGTCAGCCAGCAGCGGCAAATACGACGCCTGGTACAGCGAATTTTCGATTCCGCGCAGGATCGGTGTGCAGAACGGGTCGGTGATGTCGAAAAACATCACGCCCACGCTATTGGTACGCTTGCTGCGCAAGAAACGGGCCATCGCATTTGGCCTGTAGCCCAGCTTGCGCGCGGACTCTTCGATTTTCTTTTTCGTAGCAGGTGCAATATAACGCGCCAGGGGGGCGTTATTCAGAACGATGGAAACCGTCGCCGGAGAAAAGCCGCTCAGGTTCGCGACATCCCTCATAGTCACGGCATCGGGTTTGCGGGAGGAGCGCTTCACGATTTTATTCGTGGCAGCATCATCCGGCAAATTCGTATCGGATTGCAATGG
Organism: uncultured Acidobacteriota bacterium; assembly: GCA_963781385.1. Lineage (GTDB taxonomy): Bacteria > Acidobacteriota > Terriglobia > Acidiferrales > UBA7541 > Acidiferrum. Next base: position 903,171 of record CAWAFN010000004.1, read on the forward strand.
CACGGATTTCACGAGTCTCTACTCCGCCGGCGCATCGAACGACATGGTTTTGCGGAAACCGGAAGTTTTCCACGCGCCGTAGATCAGGCCGAGCCCGACCCAAATCGAACCAAGCATCTTGGCGTGCAGGCTAAGCTTCCACCAGATGTAGGCGCAGATTCCGAAACCAAGAACGGGCCACAGAAAACTCCAAATGGTTTTCTTCGGAGCGCGCACCCAATAATGCATGAACGCGGCCGCATTGACGCCCATGAACGCCATGAATGCGCCGAAATTCAGCAATTCAGCGCCCTTGCTCGTAACTCAGCAGAAACGATCCAATCAACGCCAGTGTGCCGATCAGAATCACGTTGTTCGCGGGGATGTGCCGTTTGGAATCGATCTTCCCGAAAAAGCCTTTCGGCAATTGCTTCGTTCCGGCCCATGCCGAACAGCAACCGCGCAGCGGCCAGTTGCGCGCCCATTCCCGAGCCGATGTTTGCCACCAGAATCGTGAAATTCAAAAGTTGAAACAGAAAAAATCCGCCAGCCTGTCGTGCCACCAGCGGAAACGCGGACTCCACCTGCTCCGCCGGAAACGGTTTCGAGCCCCAGACCAGTTGCGCCGCATACACTTCCAGCGAAGCCAGCACTCCGGTAATCAGGCAAACCAGAACAGTCGCCAGCAGAATGTTTCTGCGTGGATTTTCCACTTCTTCAGAAAATGTGGAAATCGCGTCGAACCCGATATAAGTCAGAACCGCGATCGAGGTTCCGTGAAAAATCAGTCCTAAATTGAAAGTGGATGGGTCGTAGAAGGGCTTGGTGAAAAAATGCGGTCCGAAATTGTGAAGCTGAATCAAAAATCGGATCACGTAGGCAAAAAACACGATGACCACAATCATCATCGCGCTCGCCAGAATTTCGTTGATTCGCGCCGAAGTTTTCACTCCGCGCAGATTCAAAAGCGTAAATGCCACCGCATAAAAAATTGCCAGAACCCAGTAGGGAACTTCCGGCAAGAATGTTCTGCGTCAATTTGCTGCACAGCACAATGCAGATCAGCGGATTCAGCAGGTAGTCCATCACAATGGCCCAACCCGTCAGGTACCCGAGACCGACGTGCAGTTCCTGCCCCACATAGGTGTAGGCCGATCCAGCGCTCGGATAGACGCGCGCCAGCATTCCGTAGCTGATCGCAGTCAGCAACATGGCCACCATGGCAATCAGGATCGTGGTGACGACGTGGCCCCGTGCAGCGTTATGCACCACGCCGTAAATGCCCATGGGAGCGATCGGCTGGATCATCACGATGCCGATAATCACCAGGTTCCATAGCGTTAGAGATCGCCGTAGTCGTGGTGCAGCCGAAGCTGCATCGATGGTCATCAGGAACTCCTTATGCTACGCGAACAGAGTCGGATACTGACTTCATTTGAAACGATTTAATCCGAAGATTGTGATGAATTTGCCCGCCTTCCGCAACTGCATTTTGTTGCCAGATACGAGCCTGCAGGGGTACCTAGCACCTGTTCTTTCGGCCAGTTTTGTACTCGGCAACATACAGGGAAATCCAGCAACGCGGCTCCCTAAAACGCAGTCTAATTTAATAGAAGCGCCCAGCTTCCAAACGGGACAGATGTGTATGGGCGAGGGACCTCTCAATTCGGAGCGTTGGGAAGCCACACCGGTTTTTTGGCATGTGGTGGCATTGCTTCTCATCATGTTGTTTGCGTTGTGGCTGCGGCCTATACCTGCTGCAAGCTGACCCGGCTTTACAGGGCTATCTGCAGGTCGTAACCGGCCTGCTGGCGTTTGTTTTCTCCGCCGTTACTCTCGTTCGCTTCCAGGGAACGCAGGACCGCATCTCGCTGATTCTCGGCGCCGGATTTATGCTTTCCGGAGCGGTGCTTGCCGGCTCCAGCGTTCTGTTCTTCCAGCTTCCCGCCGAACAGCAAGTTGCAGATCCATTGGGCGCCAGTTGCCTTGTGGGTGGGGCGCATGATTCTGGCGTCTGCTGCTGGTCGTCGCGCTGCTGGTGGAACATTTTCTGCCGCGATCGCGCCGTCCTAAAATCGAAATTGCCGGAGCGCTTCTCAGCGTTGTCGCACTGACCTATCTGGTCACGCGTGCGCTGCGCAGACTGCCCACGCGAAGTCTCGCCGCATCCGGGCGCGTTCTTCCCGTCGCCGCAGCAATTGTTTCCCGGCGTGATTTTCCTCGTTGCCGTGATCTGGTATCGCCGCCGACTGAACACAGGTGTTTACCGCTTTCGACCGCTCGATCTACGTTGCCGCGTGGATGAACTTCGCTGCGCAGCTGGCCGCTTCGCAATCGCAGCGTTTGCTGGATGCTCCATTCGTGGTGGCGCAGGGATTCAGCGTGATGGGATATGCCATTGCACTGGGTGGAGCGCTGCTCGACAATGCGCGCCTTTTCGAACAGGTCCGCCATCTCGCCGTCAGCGATCCACTTACCGGCTTGGCCAACTACCGCCGCCTGCTGGATGTGCTGGAAAGCGAAACCGAACGCACCAATCGCAGCGGCCGGCCGTTTTCCGTCTTGCTGCTCGATCTGGACGGCCTGAAGAAAATCAATGATACCTACGGCCATCTGGTCGGCAGCCGCGCGATCTGCCGCGTAGCCGATATTCTGCGCATCCATTGCCGTTCGATTGACACTGCCGCGCGTTATGGCGGCGACGAGTTTGCCCTGGTCCTGCCGGAAGCGGAAGAAACCGAAGCCGAAAGCGTGGCTGGCCGAATCCGCCACGTCATGGAAATGGATCCGGAAAAGCCGGTCACTGTCGGCAAGCATCGGCATCAGCGTCTATCGCGGAGACGGAGCAGCGCATCGAGAAATTGCTATCCGACGCGGACGCGCATCTCTATCAGGAAAAGGCAAAACGTGGACGTCGCGCAGCCGCTGCTGCGGCGGCGTACGCCGCCGCACCGTCTCGCGCCTGGAACCGTCTAGCTTGCGTAATTTAGCTGACGACGACTGCTACTTTGCGCCGGGTAAACGGCGCAAGCTGCTCCGCAATCTTGGCTTTGTCGCCGACCACCACGATCGTCATTTGGTCCGGCTTGATGTATCCGCGCGTCATTTTCTGCACTTCGGCCGGCGTCACCGCGTTCACTTTCTGCACGTAAGTTCTTCAGATAGTCTTCGCCGAGTCCCTGAAAATCCACGAAGCGCAGTTGGCGATCAGCGCGCCGCGCGACGAATTCTGAATCACGAACAAGTCCGGACAGGTAGCTTTGAATGCCTTTCAGCTCCGCGTCGCCGGCGGCTTCCTTTGCGAGCCGGTCGATTTCGCCGAAGATTTCCTTCAGCGAGGTCCGGTGAATTGCGTCGTTACGTCCGCAGTTTCCGCCCAGTACGCATCGTGATAGCGGCGCGAAACCTGGCTGTTTGGCGAATAGGTGTAGCCTTTCTGCTCGCGAATGTTGGAAGTGATGCGCGAACCGAACGAGCCGCCCAGCAGCGCATTGGTCACCCCCAGCGGAATCGCATCCGGGCTGGTCGCGATCCGGCACAGGCATTCCCACCAGCAGCGTGGATTGAGCCGCGTCCGGGCGATCTGTCAGGTCCAGCACATGCTGCGGCTTCACCTTTGGCATGTTGATCACCGCAGCGGGTCCCTTCGCCCAGCCGCCGAACGCCGCCGCGATCGCTTTCTTCATTTCCGCCGTACGTCGAATCTGCCCGCCACATACAAGTGAGAACGCGCCGCGCCGAAATTTCCTTCGTAGATATTTCTTGATGTCCGCCACGGTAGTCTTTTGAATGCTTTCCTGCGTCGGGAAAACCGTCCCGTACGGGTGGTCGCCGTAAAGAATCTTTCGGAACCGTTCCAGCGCCATGTTTTGCGGCACCGACTTTGGAAATCGAAAGCTGCCGCAAGGCGTCGTTCTTCAAACGCGGCAATTCCGATTCGGGAAACAGCGGATGCTGCGCCACGTCGGCCAGCAGCGTCGCCGCCTCGCGGCCCAAAATCGCTCAGCACATCCGTGTCCACGTCGCTCTCGTCCGCGCCAACCGTGATCGTTCGACGGCTCCGCCCATGCCGGGCGGACTCTTCCGCAATCTGCTTCGAACTTTTGCTGGTGGTTCCTTCTTTCATCAGTTTGCCAACCAGGTCCGCAAGGCCGGGCATGTCCGCGGGCTCATTCAGATTGCCGGTGCGGATCACCAGACTCAGCGTGACCTTCGGCAAATTGCCGTAGGGCACCAGCGTCACTTTCATGCCGTTCGGCAACGAGTACGTTTCATGCGCCGGAACGTTGAACGGTTTCGGCGGGCCGCCTGCCGGAGGCGCCTGTTTTTCCTGCGCGAACGAGCGGCAGAAATCGCAAAACGCGAAGTTGACGGCTACCGTGCTTGCGACTTTCTTGAGTGTTGCGGTTTTCATTTTCGCGTCTCCTAGTTCTTGGCCGGCGCCGTGGGCGCTTCGGCAGGTTTCGCTGCATCTGCAGGGTTTGTTTCCAGAACCAGCACGGTGCGATTTTCCGGCCGCAGATATTCCTGCGCCGTTTTCTGAATCAGTTCAGGCGTTACTTTGTCGAATTCGGAGACCAGCGTGTTGATTCGCGCCGGATTGTCGTCAAACAACGCGAAGCTGGCCAGCAGGTCCACCAATCCAAACCCGCCCACTGCGCCGATGTTGTCGTATAGATCAGACCGCAATTTCACTCGCGCGCGATCCAGTGTTTCCTTGTCTACCGGCTTGGTGCGGAGTGGCTCGATGGCATCGTCGAACGCTTTCACGATCGTGTCCGGTTTGGTTCCCGGATCGAAGCGCAAGTCGGCCATGAACAGCATCGGTCCTTTGTAGTTGTACATATTTCCCAGATAGTTGATCCCGCCATTTACCGCGGCGGTTAGCCCGAGTTTCTGCACCAATTGCTGGTATTCGAGGCTATCATCGCCTTCAATGAGGATCTGATCGATCAGTCCCATTGCGTAGTATTCCGGCGTGTTGCGTTCCGGCATGTGGTAGGCGACTGCTAGTCCCGGGCGCTTTGCCAGCGCATCGACTCTGGACGCGTGCTTTTCTTTTTCCTGCTTCGGCTCGCTGAGGTCTGGCGGTGGAGGCAGTTCGGAAGCCTTGATGCCGCCGAAATATTTCTCCACCCATTCGCGCGCCTGCTTGGGCTCAAAATCACCCACAATCGCCAGCGCGGCGTTGTTCGGTGCGTAGTAGGTCTTGAAGAAAGACTGTACGTCCGTAAGCGTCGCCGCTTCGATGTCCTTCAAGTCGCCGTAAAAATTGTGCGCGTTGTACCAATTGGTGTTCGCATACTGTGGCATGTCGAGCCAGGGAAAACCCCCATACGGCCGGTTGATCACATTCACTTTCACTTCGTTGCCGACGACGCCCTGCTGGTTCTTCAAATTTTCCTCGGTTACCGCCAGGCCGTTCATGCGGTCGGCCTCCGCCCACAGCGCGGTTTCCAGCTTGTTCGCGGGTAGAATTTCGAAATAGTTTGTGAAGTCAAAGCGCGTCGAACCGTTCAGCGTCCCGCCATTTTTCTGCACCAGCTTGATGAATTCCATCTTTCCCAGATTCTGCGAACCCTGGAACATCATGTGTTCGAATAAGTGCGCGAAACCGGTGCGGTCTTTCGGTTCCACCCGAAATCCAATGCGGTAGTAAACCCCGACGCACACGGTCGGCGCAGTGTGATCCGGCGACAAGACCACTCGCAGACCGTTCGGCAGCTTGTAGTATTCGACCGGCACTTTCAGTTCAGTCGCCGGTGGCCCCGCCTGCGCAATCGGAAGACTGATCGCGATTACCGCCGCGACTGCCGCAATTTTCAGAAACGCACTCTTGGCGCGCGATGACATAACTCCTCCATAAAAACCTGCTATTGAAGCCGAAACCGGAAAGGGAACCACCGACCCACACCCCGCCATGTTAGAAAGACGCATGCCAGCTAAATAAGTTTCGCCAATCCTCGCTATAGCCTGCCTTTATCCACAAGCTAGAAGACGGCGCGTTTCTGGACAACGGCTTTCTTTTGCAACTCAAATCTGGGCTCGGCCGCTGCACTCCCGTCAAGCTGCTCGGCCACATATTCCCCAACCGCCGGGCCGTGCTTGAATCCGTGCCCCGAACCGCCTCCTGCGAACCAAGCATTGCGAATCTGCGGATGCCGGTCGATTAAAAAGTCTCCACTGGAAGTGTTCTCGTACTGGCAAACACGCGATTCCACAATGGGCGCATCTTTCAGTCCTGGAAAGCGGTAACCGGTATAGCTCCGGATTTCTTGCACTTCCTTCGCAGTGACGATGCGTGATTGTGTGTCCGGGTCAGCCATTTCACCGTGCCGGTCCAGCGCGATTTTCAAGCCGCGACTCTCAATGTCCGGCATTCCATAGCATTCGTCGTTTTTGAACAGCCAGGTCGGAAGCGCGGGTGCCGAAAAAAGAGAATTGCCAGCTGGGACGCCGACGTAGAACACGCACTGCCGCGTTGGAAAAATCTTGGTGCCGAGGATTGCGGGAAACAATTTCTTGAGCCACGCTCCGCACGCAAACACAAACTGTTTCGCTGCGATCTTTTCACCCGCGGTAGTCTCGATGGCTTCAATCGCTGAACTTCCTTCCGGTTCTTTGATGCCAGCGATCTTGAACTCCACACCCTTTCGCACCGCCTCTGCGACTGTTATTGCAACCGCCCGTCGCGCCAGCAGTACGCCGCTATCCAGTTCGTAAATGGCGCGTGCAATACCGTCAAAATTGATTTGCGGATACCGCTTCGCCAGCGCGCTTGAATCCAACTCATCAAACAAGAGGCCATTGCGCTGCAAAACCTCCCGCGTCGCGCGCAGTTGCTCATTGTTCTCTTCAGCCAGCCAAAGCACACCGGTTCTCTGAAAGAGCGCCTGGCTCCCGGTCGCCGCAAACAATTTCTTCCATTGCTCGAGCGAACGCATCGACCACTGCGTGTAAATCTCGTCCGCGCCATATCCCATCCGGATGATGCGCGATTCATCTCCCGAACTCGAACGCGAGTGTCCGGGACCGTAGGCATCAACCAGCAGCACGCGTTTTCCGTTTCGCGCTAGGTGCAGCGCGGTCCACGCGCCAAAAACTCCCGCGCCGACAACCGCTACGTCATAAGTTTTGCTGGTTAGCATGAGGCGCTATCGTAGCGCAGGCCGGGAACTCTTTCTAACGTCAGTATGAGTTAAGAGCAAGATCGAACTTCTCGGCATGGCGCAGCTATTTGCGCGCAATCGCGCTGAATCTCTCCGCCCAGTGCGCAAGCCCGGTCACCGACTTGCTGTCCGTGGGATCGAGATGCAGTGGCGTAATGCTGGTGTGCCCCGCAAAAACCGCGGCGTAGTCCGTGTCCGGCTCGATGTCTTGGTCGATTTTCTGTTCAAAAATCCAGTAGTACGTCCGGCCTTTCGGATCTTTACCTTCGCTCAATTGATTTCGCGTGATTTTTTTCGATTGCCGCGTGAACCGCACTTCGCCGCTCCATGGTTCCGGCACATTGATATTCAGCAGCACCTGATCCGGCAAGCCTTCTTTCAAGATAATTTCGGCAGCGCACCGCGCAATCCGCGCCGCATTCGCAAAATTCTGATCGCTCTTCCGCGCGCACAGCGACATCGCAATCGCCGGAATGTGGTGCAGCGCCGCTTCCCGCGCCGCTCCCACCGTTCCGGAGTAATACACGTTTTCGCCCATGTTTGCGCCGTGATTAATACCAGAGATCACCAGGTCTGGCTTCTCGCGCAAGCAGCCTGTGCACCGCCACAATCACCGCATCCGCCGGTGTTCCATCCACCGCCCAATGGCGCTCTTGCTTCGTGTGAACCACGATCGGCTGCCGCAGTGTCAATGATTGCGCCGATCCGCTGCGCTCCGCGCTCGGCGCCACAATGCTGACTGTCGCAAAATCTTCCAACTCCGCCGCCAGCACGCGCAATCCTTCCGCGCTGTACCCATCATCATTGGTCAAAAGTATGTGCGGTTTCATTTATCCGAAGGAGCGTCCTTGCCATATTGGGGACGCCATTTGCAATCACCATTTTTAATCTGCTCGCGCAACTCCGCCAAATCGTTGGCGCCGCTCTGGCAATAGCCTTGCCACACCGGCTCCAACGTTCCAGTCGTATTCGATTTGAACAGGGCTAGCAATTTTGCTGGCCCAATCCCGCCCCGTTCGTACTGCACGAACGTTTTCTCGCCGGATACGCCTGCCAGAATCAATCGTCTTCGCGGCAGTTGCGGATTCATTACCACGTCCGTCGCCTGAAACTTTTCGCCCGGATCCGCCATCGTGAGGCGGCTTCCGTTCGCCTCGGTAAACGCCAGCCGCACCGGCTTCGGCAGTAGCTCCACTCGATTCACAATTGCAAAATCTCCGCTCAGAAACTCCTCAATTTCAGTAGTTGGCTTATCTGCCGCCGGAAAACTGATTTGGGGTGCTGCCGCCAATGGCTTTGCCCTCCGCTTGGCGAATGAATACGCAAAGGCTGCCAGCAATACCAGCAGAAATATAGAGCCAAACAGCAGCCATTTTTGCGTGGGGGTCATTTTGAAGTGAGAAATGGTCGGGGCGCCCGGATTTGAACCGGGGACCTCACGCACCCCAAGCGTGCGCGCTACCAGACTGCGCTACGCCCCGACGTACCTTGCAAGGCTATCATCGGCGTTCGAGAAGGGTCAAGAAAGCGCGCAGCGAATCGCGCATATCCAGAAGCATTTTTCTGTTCAAAAGTTGCGGCGCTCCATAACCGGGCGGAATCGTCGCGCCACCGTCCGCCTCTCCGGCCGCGCCGCCTTCCCGCAAGTGTCTCCGCGCGCCCGCAATCGTAAATCCTTCGTCGTACAGCAGCCGCTTGATTTTCAGGATCAGGTCCACATCTTCCTGCCGGTATGACCTTCGTCCGTTCGAGCCCTTTTCCGGCTCCAGCATCGGAAATTCCGTCTCCCAATAACGCAGCACGAAGGCCTTGATCCCCGTCATGCGGCTCACCTCGCCGATGCTGTAATTGCCTTTGTCGAGATCGAGGGATGCCTGCGTAGCTGTGCCGTTGTTGTTCGCCATGGGAAAGTGCGCTGCCGAAGCAGCGACGCCGATTCTAACAAGTTGCGCGGAAATACTGTAGAGGCAGGGCCAGTTGAAAAGGCGTTGGAAAAGCGTGCCAGCCAAAAACTTCTACTCGTCGTCCTTGGTGTTGCCGGGATACTCATTCCGCTTGCGCAGCCGCTGCACCCAGCGTACCGGGGTTCCGATGAATCCAAATTTCGCGCGCAATTGATTTTCCAGAAATCGCTGGTACGCAAAGTGCAACGGCTGCTTTTGGTTGGTGAACATCAGCATCGTCGGCGGAGCCGTCTTCGCCTGCGTGATGTAGTAAATCCGGATCGGCCGGGACTTAGGTAGCGTGCCCCGCTGCAGGTCGATCGACTTCAGCCAGCGGTTCAGCTCCGGCGTGGAGAGTTTTTTCTTTCGAGCGGCCGCCACTTCGTCAATCAACGGAAAAAGTTTGTCCGCGCGATCTCCGGTTTTCGCGGAAAGAAAAACAATCGGTGCATAACTCAAAAATTTCAATTTCTTGCGGATAATCTCCTCGTATTCTTCAAGCAATTTCCCTTTGTCGACAATCTCCGTCGGCGGATTGTGATCCGCGATCCGTCGCGCTTTGCCGCGTGCGGAAAGGCCTTCGCTGTTTGCCGCTTTCTGCGCCGCTTCAATTGCCAGATCCCATTTGTTCACGACGACGATCACGCTGCGCCCGGATTCTTCCGCGTAACTTGCAATCGTCGCGTCGCCCTGCGTTACGCCCATTTCGCCGTCCACGATCAACAACGCCACATCGGCGCGTTCCAGTCCACGCCGCGCCATCACCACGCTCAACTTTTCCGCGACCAGATTGGTCTTTCCCTTGCGGCGAATTCCCGCAGTGTCCACGAAGCGATAGTGTTTGCCTGCACGCGTAACGTCTGTGTCCACTGAATCGATCGTCGTTCCGGGAATCGGTGAAACGATCGCCCGCTCTTCGCCCGCCATACGGTTCAGCAAAGTCGATTTGCCCACGTTCGGACGTCCGATAATCGCGATTTCCGTGACTTCATCGGCGATTTCTTTTTCCGGCGGGGTATCCTTCGCTTCGGTAATTTTCAGCGCGTAGTCGAGCAGGTCGTCCACGCCCGTGCCGTGTTCCGCGGCAATCGGAAAAATTTTTGTGCCGAATTTGTGAAATTCCGCGGCTTGCGATTCCTGGCCCACCGCATCCACTTTGTTTACTGCAATCACGAACGGTTTCCCGGTCGAGCGCAACATCTGCGCCAGTTCCTGGTCCAGCGGTGTAATTCCCGCCTGATTATCCACTACCAGCACCAGCAGTGCCGCTTTTTCAAACGCCACTCGCGCCTGCCGAAAAATTTCCATCGGGATCAACGCTTTGTCGTCCGGTACAATTCCGCCGGTGTCCACAATCTCCAGCGCTTTGCCGCGCCATTCTGATTTTCCGTAAATGCGGTCGCGCGTAATTCCCGGCTCGTTGGTCACAATCGACCGCCGCGTTCCCGTCAATCGATTAAATAGCGTGGACTTGCCCACATTGGGGCGTCCGACAATCACCAGCGATGGAAGTTTTTCTGTCATGGGAGCAGGCCGCTACGGCGGCTCAGTGAGGCGCCAAGAGTGGTTTGGAATCTTCTATTGTAGCAGAGGAAACGTGCCGCGACCCGGACGCTTTTGTTTCGTAACGCGAGGGAAATCCCGCGAAAACTCGCTTCAAAGCAAACTGAACTTAGCGCTTCGCCGCCGGATTTGTCGATGTCACATCCGCGGCGGCAAGTGTTGCGGTGGGCAGATCAAAAGTTCCCAGGTGCCCGGTCTCGGCGTCGCGCAGCACCAGCCGAATGTGATCGGTCTTTGCCGGCATTTCCACGCTCACCGCCAGCTGCACCGGATTGCCCGCGGCCGGAGCGTTCCACTTGTTTCTTTCAACTACAACTTCCAGCTCTCGCACGTGGTAGCCCAGAACTTTTCCTGACGACGAAATCTCTGACGTCACCAGCGTCACTTCCGAACGCTGATCGCCGTTTTCCTGCGGATTCCACGATAGTGATTCGCGATCGATCGCCAGCACCACGCGAGCTGACGATTTCTGTACCGGGGCTTTCTTGCTGGAAGACTTTCCTTCCGTGCCGCTTCCGCCCCCCGCCGTGCCTTTCGCCGTAAACGCCACATTGCTGAACGGCACGGGGCTGGTCACCGCGCGCGAAAGCGCAAAATCGATCTGCTCGCCGTCCGCTTGCATTCCGTCCGGGAACGCGTAATAACCCATCTGCGTCCGCGCGGTCACTTGCGGCCGAGTCACCGTCACTCGAATCTTGCGGAAGTTGCCATCCCAATTGCGGTTCGCGGGATAGTAGCTCAGCGCGTAGTAACTGCTGCCATCGCGCACCGCAGTTGCGATCGCCACGTCCAGGTCGTTGCGCCCGCGAATCATTTCGCCGCCGCTCTCCGGCGCAACCGATTCGAAAACCAGCTCCGCCGGCGTAGGACCAAGTCCGCCAATAATCATCCCGTTGCCGCCATCGCTGACCGTTTCCTCGGTCACTTCCAGCCCGCGCGGATCAATCGTGTACACCGTCGTCTGTGTTTCTTGCAGCCAGTTCGCCGTGTAGTGCACCCACGACCGGAAACGGTCACGGTCTGAACCGCTTACCGAGTTGTCGGAAAGTATATGGATTCCGTGGCCAATCCAGATCACGTTCTTGCGGGTCTTCAATTCCGCATTCGCAAGTGCGATCTGGTCTAGCGCCATCAGCGAAGCGATTAGCCGGTCCGCGCCGCCTTGAATTCCTCCAGAGTCCAGGTAGTGCGGTGGAAGTTCGATGAAATCTTTCTGCAGCGCAGCCAACAGTGTCTTCCGGTCGCGCGTCGGCGGTGCAAACAGTTCCAGCTTTCGTTTCGTCAGCAAATAAATGGACGTCATCTGCGATAGTTCGGCCGGCTGCTTCAGCAAGAACTGCTTCATCTTTTCGCCCGCGAACATCAAATCTTCTGACGGCGTGTTGAGTTCATCCAGAACCAGAATCGTGCGCGGTGATTCCGCGCCCTTTAATAGCGGCGCGGCCCCCCCGGGAAACACGCTGGAACCGGCGGCTGATTCCGGTCGATTGCCGGCATTCGAAGGTGAAACTGTCGGCTCAAATGAGCTGATCGTTTGCGCTTGATCGTTCTCGAGGATTTGGAAATCTTCCCTCGTTAAGCCGATAACTGGCTGGTTGGCTTTATCGGTAACCACAACGTTTAAGACCACCAGTCGCGTAGTTACTTTGATGGAAGAGTTGCTCTGAGTCTGTGCGGAAGATTGCGCGACGAAGCTTAATGCCGTCGCCAACGTCAAAGCAATTGCCAGCGTTTTTCTGCAGGCTTGACGAGCCGCGGCTAAGCGCAAACGACCTCCTCGAAGCATGTGTCTCCTGACGGCTCGCAACAAATTAGATGTGCTCGATAGGGGCGCGCGGTACAAGTTTAACGCGGCCGTGTACCTAACCATGTCCAGCAAGGTGAACAATTTGCGGCTACTTGCCGTAAAAGAACAGAGTGACCACGGCTGGCTTGACGCCTTTGCGCCGGGCGCTCTAGTGTAAAAGTACAGAATTTCAGGTGTGTTTATTTCTGGCTATTCCAATGCCGCCAGCCAGCGTCTCTTGGGGGATGTATGAAAACAGCAATCGATAGGGAGAAAGCGATGAGTCCGTGTGTCCGCAAGTGGAAATCGGCTTTGCTTTTGTTGGTCGCAACGATCTCGCTGCTCTCTGGCAGCGCAGCTTCCGCGCAAACTTTCCGCGGCACCATTCTCGGCACGGTAACCGACTCGACCGGAGCGGCAATTACCGGCGCCGCCGTCGCCATCAAGAACGTCGATACCGGATTGGCTCGCACCGTCTCCACCAGCGAAGACGGAACCTATTCCGTGCCCGAACTTCCCATCGGCACCTACTCGCGTCACCGTCGAAAAAACAGGTTTCAAGCAGGGCGTGGTCACCGGCAATCCAAGTCGAAGTATCCAGAGAATCGCGCGCCGACGTGACCTTGCAGGCCGGTGAACTGTCGAGCAAAGAATCGAAGTCAGCGCGGACGAACTTCCGCAGGTCGAATCCACCAGCAATGTGCTCGGTGGCATCGTCGAGTCCAAGGTGGTCACCAATCTTCCCGGTCAATGGCCGCGACTACCAGAAATTGATTTTTCTGGTTCCCGGCGTCACCGGATCGCCCGACCAGATCACCGATTCGCCCGGTTCTTACGGCGCATTTTCCGTCAACGGCGCGCGCGGCCGTTCCAACAATTTCCTGCTCGACGGCACGGACATGAACGACGGCTACCGCAACCTCCCTGCCATCAACGAAGCCGGCGTGTTCGGAACTCCCGCTACGATTCTGCCGCTCGAAGCCATTGCCGAACTGCACGTCATGTCCAATTCCGAAGCCGAATATGGCCGCAGCGCCGGCGGCGTCATCAACATCGTCACCAAGAGCGGCACCAACACTTTCCACGGCTCCGGATTCGATTTCTTCCGCAACAACGCGCTCGATGCACGCAACTACTTCAATGAAGTGGGTCAGCGACAAAATCCCTTTCACAACAATCAATTCGGCGGAGCGCTGGGCGGACCAATCATCAAGGACAAAACATTCTTCTTCGTGGACTATGAAGGCATGCGCGAAAAAGGCGCGGAAGCCAGCACCGCCTGCGTGCCTACCGCAGCAGACTATCGCCAACGCTACGGCAGCCAACGGCGGCGTGGTCAATCCGGTCATCGCCAACTTGCTGGCCGACCCAACCTGCCCTGGCCGGCTGCAAACCGACCGGGCGACGACTGCTACACCGACGGCGGCAGCAACATCTCGCTGGCCACGCCTTTTTCGAACCGCGTGGATAGCGCCATCGTAAAAATCGATCACAACTTCAACCCCAACAACTTGCTTACCGGCCGCTATTACATCGGCGACAGCGATCAGAGCTTTCCCCTTGCGCTGGTCGGCGGCGGATCTGCTGCCCGAACTACAACACCGCGACTCCCACGCGCGTACAGTTGGTTTCGCTCTCCTACGTTTCCACAATCTCGCCGTCCATCGTCAACGAAGCGCGGCTCGGATGGAACCGTTTCGCGGAAGGATTTTTTCCGCAGGATCGCAGTTTCGATCCGACCTCGATTGGGCTGAACACGGTGGCTCCGGGCACGCCGAACGCCGACCCTACAATTTCGGTTTGCCCAAAATTACGATTAGCGGCCCGGGAAGCAGTCTCGCTCCCCTCGGCGCGGACAATGGCGATCCACGCCAGCGCGTGGACACCAACTGGCATTACATCGACAACATTTCCTGGAAAGCCGGCAAGCACGACATCAAGTTCGGCTACGAGTTCCGCCGCACCTCCATCTCGCAAATTTTCAATCGCGGATTCCGCGGAACGCTCGACTTCGATAATCTTGACGACTTCATCGCCGGAGTTCCATGATGGCGGATCGCAGCGCCAGGGCAATACCAACCGCAACACTTCGGAGAATTCCTACGCGGGATATGTCCAGGACAGCATTCACGTCTACGCGCAAATTCACCCTGAATCTCGGCTTGCGCTACGACTACTTCGGCATCGTGCAGGAAAAGCATGGCAATTTCACGAACTTCGATCCCAGCCACCGGCGACGACATTGCTGTCGGCCAATGGGCGTCTCTACCAGCCCGACTACAACAACTGGGCCCCGCGCGTCAGCGCGGCGTGGGACGTGACCGGCAAGGGCAAGACGGTCTTGCGCGCCGGATAGGGCGTCTTCTACGACGCTTTCTCGCAGGATATGTTCATCGGGCCACTTGCCGTTAAACAGCGGCTTCGATCCCGGCCCGGCATATTCCGGCTGTTCTCGGGCCAATCCGATCTCTTCGGCGGGCCTCTTCGGCGGCGCGCTTGATCCCAACACTCCCGTGTACTTCGGAGGTTCCGACCGATGAGCGACAAGTTCGGCGTCGACCAACACATTCGCACTCCCTACATGGAGAACTACAACATGAATCTCCAGCAGGAACTTTCGCGCCACATGGTTCTGCAAATTGGCTACGTCGGCTCGCAGGGCCACAAACTTTTCCGCTTCCGCGATCTCAACCAGCCAAGCAAGGCGCACATCACCGCCGCCGACTTGGCTGCGAGCTGCATCAACCGTGCCCCGGAGCGCCGACGATTCACGCGGCACCTTACCGGGAAATTTCACGGACGGCTCGATCTACTACAACTACGAAGAGAGTTCCGCCAACTCCAACTACAACGCCCTGCAAACCAGCTTGCGCGTGAATGGCTGGCATGGCCTGACGTCCACTGTCAATTACACCTGGTCGCACTCGATTGATGACGCCAGCGACGGCGAAGACTTTGTTCCCAACGCCTCGCAGCCGAACGACAGCACTGCGCCGATTCGTTTCAATCGCGGCAATTCCAACTTCGACATGCGCAACCGCTTCACCTGGAATTTCATTTATCAATTCCCCAATCGAGCGGCAGATGCAGAGACTGAACAACGGCTGGGGCCTGAACGGTATCGTCACCGTGCAGTCCGGTCAGCCGTTCCAGCTCAACTACAATTTTCAAGATGACTACGACGGCAGCGGAGAATTCTTCGGCCGTCCCGACGTGGTCGGGCCCAGTCCACTACACCAGCGATCCGCGCAATTATCTCGACCTGACTTCCTTTGCGGCGCCATGCACGTATCCGGCTGGCGGCGGCGACGGAACTGCGGCCACCTGCATTCCCGGATACACGGCATTTCGGAAATGAAGGACGCAACTCTCTGATCGGCCCACATTTCCGCCAGTTCGATTTCTCGCATCTTCAAGAACACCGCCATCACCGAGCGCCTCAAACTGGAGCTCGCTTTGAGGCCTACAACCTGTTTAACCATCCCAACTTCGCCAGTCCGCTATCTGCCGTCATTCATTGCCGATGCGGCTCCAAACGGCGTCGGACCCGATGGACGGTCATTGAACAATTCGCAAATCAGGGTCTTGGATTGACGGCCACAGGCGACGTGGGCATCGGCTATCCGTTCCTGGGCAGCGGCGGCCCGCGTACGCTTGCAAATCGCCGCCAAAATCACATTCTAACCCTAACTTTCACAACGGTTTACAGACGGCCTCCGGCTCTAGCGCCAGAGGCCGTTTTTGTTTGGTAGGAACGCCCGCTTTCTTCCGAGCCGGACGGTAGTCAGATTCAGAATCTGCTAAAGTGCTGGCGATACAAATTCGTTACTTTTGCTGGCATTTGCTGCGGTCTTGTAAACGAAAGAGCCGACAGCAGTGTAATTTTTTCCAGATTTCTGCGTACTAGCCTATGGACGTCCAGAAACCAGGCCGGATGAATGCGGCGGAAACAAGGGAGTCGGGCGAAATCGTCGCCCGGGCCAGGGCAGGGGATGCCGAGGCCTGGGGGGAACTATACCGGGAGTACGCTCCCGCGATTTTCCGTTTTTGCAGGCGGGCGCTGCCGACCCGCGAAGATGCAGAAGACGCAACCATGGAAATTTTCATGAAGATTCGAGAGAAGATAATCAATACGACGCCAGCCGGCCATTTTCTGCGCTGGCTCTATCGAGTCGCCGCGAATCATTGCTGGGATATGCTGCGGCGCCGCAAAATTCGCCAGGACAAGGAAACCGAAGATCTGGAGACCTGCCTCTGGAACATCCCGATCCGAGCCAGCTGGACCGACTGATCGAACGAACGAACCAGCGAAGAAGTCCGCAAAGCCCTGGACAAACTGGGCGCCGCGCGCCCGCATGGCGCTGGTGTTGCGCTATTACTCCGATATGAGTTACGACGAAATTGCCGACGCGCTGGGCGTGCGCCGCGCCTTTGTGGGCGTGGTGCTGCTGCGCGCGCGGCATGAGCTGCGGCAGGCGCTGGAAGGCACGGGCGCGATGGCGGCGGGAGGTGCGCGATGAGCATGTCGCCACCAAGTTATTCCACGGCGCGGAGCGCAGAGACCATCTCGACGAGATGACCTGCATGCTGTATCTCGAGGGGCAACTGGAACGCGCGCGCGCCCTGGAAGTTTCTTCACACACGCAAAATTGCAATCAGTGCCGCACGCTGCTGCGCGCGATGGAACGCGAATCGCGCCTGCTCACGCGCGCGATGCTGGAAGAGGAAGAACCTCTTGCCGGCGCGCATCGCGCAATTTCAGGAACGCGTTCAAACGTTCCATGCAATGGATCTGGATGGCGGTTTTCGGCTTGGCCGCCACCGCGCGTCTATGCCATGTACACGGGCTACGTCGAACCGATGGGAGCAGCGGCTGGAACAAGCCGGCTTCGGAGGAACAAGTTTGATGAGCATGTTGATTTTTCAAGGCACTTTCTGGAAAGGGTGGCAGTCGATGGTATCTCTGGTGGAAGTGCTGGCTCTGTTGACGCTGGGCGCATTCGGCTTGCTGGTGGCGCGTAAGCGGCTGCGGCGAGGTTCGGCGCTGGCGTTGATGCTTACGGTGTCTGTCTGGCGTTTGCTTTGCCGCAGGCGGCGCTGGCCACGGAATTCAAGAGCGGGCCGAGCGTGCAAGTTTCGAAAGATGAAACCATCAAAGGCGACGTTTATTTTACCGGGCAAGAACTCAGCGTGGACGGAACCATCGACGGCGACCTCTACGTGTGGGGGCAGGAAGCGGCGATTCGCGGCCACGTGACCGGCGACGTTTTTATTTTTGTGCAGTCGGCGCGCATTGAAGGCCAAGTGGACGGAAGCGTCCGCGGATTTTGCAACAACATTACTGTTTCCGGAACGATTGACCGCAGTCTGATGACGTGGGCGCAGGTGGTGCATGTGGACAATCGCGCGGAACAGTGGGGAAGAGTCTGACGGCTTTTTCGCAGACGCTCGGAATCGACGGAAAAATCGGACGGGACCTGCTGATCCGCAATCAATCGACGCGTATCGCAGGGACTATCGGCGGCAACATCGATGAAAAAAGCGAAACGTTGACGATTGACGATTCGGCCGTGATTGACGGGACGATTCATTACAAGGGCGAAAAAGAGCCCAACGTTTCGAAAAAAGCGAAGCTGGCATCGGAGGTTCAGTATTCGCATTCCGTGAAACACCGCGAGGAGTTCGGCAAGAGCACCGTGTTTTGGGCGCTGTTCCTGGCGGGCGCGTTCGTAGTTTTTGGATTGGTGCTGTTCCTGGTGATGCCGTCGTTTTCGCGGGAAGCAGTACAGGCCGCGGAAAGTTACGGCGCATCGATGGGACTGGGCGTTTTGGTTTTGTTCGCGGTGCCGATCGCATCGCTGATTGCGTGCATCACGGTGGTTGGATTGTTTGTGGGTTGCTCAACATTCGCACTTTGGTTGATTGCATTTTACGCGGCGCAGCCGGTGGTTGGCGGAGTGCTTGGGCAGTGGATCCTGGGTAAGGTCACCGACAGCTGGGGCCGCATCGGAAGAATGGCGCTGGGCGTTTTGTTGATTCGGGCAGTGACGTTGCTGCCGCATGGCGGCTGGTTGAAGCTGCTGGTAATTTTGTGGGGCATAGGAGCGATTTCGCTGGCGCTGTACCGGAGATTCCAGCCACCGGCCCCGGTGCAGGCTCCGTATGTTCCTCCAACTGCGCCACTTACGCCGCTGACGCCGGCTGGCGGAGCGATTACAGCCTAAAAACTGGCGCTGACTACCAGAAACTGAAGCAGTTCGTAAAAAAGAGAAACTATAGTTCCTCTTTCTTGCCCAAAGATCTCTTGGCTGGTTCTCTAACCACCTAGATTCGGGCTTAGACGACCAATCGTGGAACTACATTTCACGGCGCAGGATTCCTCCCTAGAAAATCTGACGGAACGGAAAAGAAAAAAGTGCTGCACTGAAGTGTAGCTGCTGCGTTGCAGGGACTGACCGAGCGTCTGGCGCTGACTGGAACGTTGCACAGATAGCTGCGTGGGCACTCGAAACAAAATCTAGAAACCAGCCGCAAAACGCAAAACCGTCGCCGACAAGAATGAAAATAAAAACGGGGCTGATTCGATGAAACGAATCGGCCCCGTTTGCCTTTTGCGGAGGCGGGAAAATTGTTGGGCGGACGTCAGTGGGTACGAATGGACTGCGCCGAGAAGGCCGGCGTTGACGTTGTGCCCAGGAAGAGGGTAGAGGAAGAGAACGTGTTGCCAATCGGAAGGCTGGCAAGATTGGTAAAGCCGTCAAGACTCAGGCGGCCGCTGGTGGTCTGAAAGCTTTGCGGAGTGGCAATTCCCAAGAACCCGGGGAAAGCTGTTCCCGTGAACAGCGGGCTGGAAACAGCAGAGGCGACGCCCGTTACGCGTGTGAAGCGCAGGGCGAGCGAGGCAGTGGTCACGGCAGCAGGCGTGGAACCGGAGAGCGCGGTAAAGGCGCTGACAGGCATGGCTACGGTCTGGCCGGGAAGTACGGTGCTGACGCCGGTCGAGCCCTCGAAATTGTTGGCAGGAACGGTAAGACCCTTGGCAACGACGATAAATGGCAGCGAGGATGGATTGACAAGCGAGACATTGATCGGATCACCCAGACTGACTTGTCCGCTGATGAGGCTGCCGGTGGAGGCGAAAACGGTATCGGTGGCGACCATGGTGAAGGTTTGCGAGACGGAGTCGGGAACACTGGTGACTACGCCTTCGATCATGTCGAAGGAAGAAGGAAGAAGAGGCTCGAAAAAGGTGAGAGCGATGGTTCCATCGGAATTGAGAATGGTGTCGATGACAGCGACCTGACCGGCGATGACGCAGGTGATGTCCTGGGCGGCAGGGCAACGGATGCTGAATTGGGTGGAAGCGTCAGCGGTGGCGACGATGCTGCCGCGGGTGGTGGTTTGCAGAGTGACGATGGAGCCGGAGACGGAAGCCACGGTGCCGAGGACGTCATCCACGTGAGAGAGCTGGGTGGCGGCAAGATCGGTGGCGGTGGACAAAGGAGGGAGCAGGGCGACGCTGAAGACGCCGGCAGTGCCGAGATTGATCGCAGTGACGGTTTGACCGGAGAGCGTAAGAGTGGATCCGATGTCGGCGTTGAGGGCGATTCCGGTCTGCTGATTGGCGTTAATGGTGAGATTAATACTGACGGTGGCGCTGCCGGCAGTGCCGGAGAGAACGGTGAGGGTGCCATTGGTGCAGCCCGGAGTACCGGAATTGGCCTGGGTGCAATAGGTCAGTTTGGGAGCGGAGAAAGTGACAGTCATGGTGGTGTAGGTGTCGGCGGGAATGGTGGCTTTTGCGGCGAGCAAGGTGGAGTCACTGGTGACGCGAGTGAAGTCGGCGATATAGGAAGTGGTGTTCAACGGAATGTTGACAGTTGGATTCGCGGAAGAACCCAGGGTCAAGCCGGTAATGGTGGCCGAAAAATCCTGGATGGAGAGCAGATCGGCGGGGTTCGGCGGATTTGCGGTGAGCACGACGGAAACGGTGGCAGTGCCGCCGCCGCAATTGACGACGCAGCCGCCACCCGGAACGCCGCTACAAGACGCGAGAAGGAGCGCAGAGACAAACAGAAGCGCTGCTGCAGAAACTTTGCGAATCATGGATTACCCCGTTATCCCAAAATTTTGGCGCGCCGGGGACGAGAATCGGCGAAGCCAGACGACTACCCCACAACGAATTTACTCCGGCTGGCGAGGGTTCAAGAGCCCAATGCGAGCGACATTGTTCAACTTCTAAAGGGTGTTGAAAGCGGATCCGGGCGACAGAGAGTGGTGCGGGGCGGCGCAGGAGCACACTTAGTCGCGGTGTGCTATCTTTTTTTCACCGGAAGCGAAATCCCGCAAAGGTAAAAATTTTTGGCCAAGCGCGCGTCCAATTTGCCGAACAAAGCGAGCGGAAGAAAGAAAGCGGCGGAAGTGTCGGGCCACCAGGTGATCGAGCGGAGGTACGTCTCGCTGGAGGAAGAAAGCGTTGCGCCGAAGCGGTATTTGAGGGATCCGACGGATGAAGATTCGACGGCGCAACCGGGGGGCGTGACGGGAGCGGAAGATGGGCAGGAAATGGCGAACCGGATCGAGATGAAGGATGTTTTCGGAACGGGCGGGCTGCTGGAACGATCGATGATCGGCGGGTTTGAGCACCGCGCAGCGCAGCTCGAGATGGCGGAGATGGTGCATGACGCGTTTCAGACGCGGCACCATGCGATTGTGGAAGCGGGAACGGGCACCGGAAAGACCCTGGCGTATTTGCTACCGGCAATCTGCAGCGGACGTCGCGTGGTGATTTCGACGGCGACGAAATCGTTGCAGGAGCAGCTCTACCAAAAAGATATTCCGTTTCTACAGAAGCATTTCGCGCCGAATCTGAAAGTGGCGGTGATGAAGGGCCGCTCGAATTTCTTGTGCCGGTCGAAGCTCGATCAAATGGCGGACCAGCGGATGTTGAAGGGCATGGATGAACAGGATGCCTTCCGGCAGATCAAGGATTGGGCCAGGTTGACGGAAACGGGAGATCGCGCGGAACTGACGTTTTTGCCGGACGATTCCGAGCTATGGGCGCGGATGGACGCGCGGCGGGAAACCTGCACCGGGCAGAAGTGCGCGGACTTTAACCGGTGTTTTGTGACGGGGATGCACGCGCGGGCCAAAGACGCCGACCTGATTATTGTGAATCACCATTTGTTTTTCGCGGATTTGGCGCTGAAGCACGACGATTTTGGCAGCATCCTGCCGGACTATTCGGCGGTGGTGTTTGATGAAGCGCACGAAGTGGAGGATGTGGCGAGCGATTACTTCGGGCGGCAGATTTCCAATTACCGATTCGAAGAACTGGCGCGGGACGCCGAGCAAACGTTGAGAATTTTGAAGCTGGGTTCGCCTTCGGTGTTGCGGCGGATGCAGCGTTTGCGCGAGCGGAGCCGAACTTTTTTTGATGCGTTTCCGCCGCGCGATGGGAGATTTCCGTTTTCGCGCGGAGAGCGCGAAGCGTTCATCGAACAGAACCGCGACGCGTACGACAACCTGGCGGACGCGCTCAAGAGCATCGAAACGGAATTTGCGGCGATGGCGCAAAAGCCGGAAGAGCTGACGCGGCTGGGCCGGCGAAGTTTTGAGCTACGGCAGGAGTTGAGTTTCCTGTTCGAATCGAATGAGAAGAATTTCGTGTACTGGTTTGAACGGCGGAATAAAGGCGTGTTCCTCGCGGCGACGCCGATTGATGTCAGCCAGATTCTGCGGGAACGGCTGTTTGAACAGTTCGACACGGTAGTGCTGACTTCGGCGACCTTGACGGTGGAGAACCGTTTCGATTTTATCCGGCACCGGCTGGGGCTGGATCACGCAAAGGAGCGGACGCTGCCGCCGGAGTTTCACTATGGCGAGCAGGTATTGTTCTATTTGCCGCCGAGGATGCCGGACGTGCGGGATGCGGGATTTGGAGCGAAGGCGGCGGAAGAAATCCTGCGGCTGATTGAACTGAGCGAGGGACGCGCGTTCTGTTTGTTCACGAGTTATGCGCAGATGAAAGATTTGTACGAGCGGGTGAGTGTAAAGACTCGGTTTCCGCTTTTCCTGCAGGGCACGGCGCCGCGGTCGGTATTGCTGGAGCGGTTCAAGTCGACACCGAATGCGGTATTGTTTGCGACTTCGAGTTTCTGGCAGGGCGTG
Source organism: uncultured Acidobacteriota bacterium (assembly GCA_963781385.1). Classification (GTDB taxonomy): domain Bacteria; phylum Acidobacteriota; class Terriglobia; order Acidiferrales; family UBA7541; genus Acidiferrum. The sequence goes on from CAWAFN010000004.1 coordinate 925,781, forward strand.
GACGTGCCGGGAGAGCAGCTTTCGTGCGTGATCGTGGACCGGTTACCGTTTGCGGTACCGAGCGATCCGATTGTCGCGGCGCGGGTGAGAGCGCTCGATGAAGAAGGGCGCAACGCTTTCGCTGAGTACCAGGTGCCGCAGGCAGTACTGGCGTTGAAGCAGGGTTTTGGCCGCTTGATCCGCGCGAAAAGCGACCGGGGCGTACTTTCGCTGCTGGACAACCGCATCCAACGCATGGCCTATGGTAAAATTTTCATGGAATCGCTTCCCAAGTACGCTAGGACTCAGGAACTGAGTGAGGTCGAACGGTTCCTCGAAGCGGCGAAACCCGCCTAAGACGCCTAAGTAAGCCAGGGATAAAACAGAACGATGTTTCAAGTGAGCGTGGAAGAGACTTTTTCGTCGGGGCATGCCCTTCGCGGATATAAGGGTAAGTGCGAGAACGTGCATGGGCACAATTACCGGGTGCGAGTTTCGTTGACCGGTCCGAAGCTGAACAATATTGGCTTGCTGGTGGATTTTACGGAGTTGAAGCGGGTGCTGCGCGGGATTATCGCCGGGTTGGATCACCAGTTCTTGAACGACCTTGATGCGTTTAAAGTGGTTAATCCGTCGGCGGAAAATATGGCGAAATATTTTTACGACGAGACGGCGAAACAATTGAAGGAACTGCCGGAAGGCGCGGGGATTACGGAAGTTACGGTGTGGGAGACGGATACGTCGAGCGCGCAGTATAAACCCGGGAAGTAGCGCAGGCGCAAAGCAAGCTCTCTGCTGAGCTAAAAGACGAAATCGATGTTCATCACAGAAATATTCAAATCAGTGCAAGGCGAGGGAACCCGCGCGGGTTTGCCGTGTGTTTTCGTGCGGCTGACGGGATGCAATTTGCGCTGTACGTGGTGCGATACGGCGTATGCGTTTCACGGCGGCAAGAAAATGAGCGTGGAAGCAGTGTTGGCACGTGTGGATGAATTGTCCGGCCGGGATGCGGAGAATTCGGGAGCGGATGCGGTGGTGCCACTGGTGGAACTGACCGGAGGAGAGCCGCTGTTGCAGGAAGAGATTTATCCGTTAGCCGAAGCGCTGGTGAAGAGTGGGTATACGGTGATGATTGAGACCAGCGGAGAACGGTTTGTGGGGCGACTGCCGAAGGAAGTGATCAAGATCGTGGATGTGAAGTGTCCGGATTCGGGCGAAGCGGATACGTTTGAAATGCGGAATCTGGAAGCGGTTGATGCGAAGGATGAGATCAAGTTTGTGCTGTCGAGCAGGTGCGATTATGAATTTGCGCGAAAATTTACGCAGGAACATGGGCTGGCGACGCGGGTGAAGCAGGTGCTGTTTTCTCCGGTTTTTTCCGATCCGAATGGAAAGTGGGAAGGGCTGGAGCCGCGTACGCTGGTGGAATGGATTCTGGCGGATGGTTTGCCGGTGCGGGTGGGACTGCAATTGCATAAGTTTATTTGGCATCCGGCCACACCAGGAGTTTGAGGGCGAAAGCAAGAAGGGATTGGCCACAGAGTCCGAAAAGGGCGAACTTCTGTTGCTGACGAGGTATCTAGGGAATTTGGAAAATTGGGAATGGGGATGACGGAAACGCGAAAAGCCGTGGTGTTGTTGAGTGGCGGAATGGATTCGTGCGTGTGCGCGGCCATTGCGTGCAAAGCGCATGGAGCGGCGAATGTGGCGATGCTGCATGCGAGTTATGGGCAGAGAACTGAATTGCGCGAGGCGCGGGCGTCTAGAGAGATCGCGGATTTTTACGGAATCAAGCAGAGGTTGATGGCGAAGCTGGATCATTTTCGCGCGATTGGCGGATCGGCGCTGACTGACAAATCGATTGCGATTCCAGAAAACGAGTTGGGCGGCGGTGCGGGTGGCGAAGAAATTCCGGTGACGTACGTGCCGTTCCGAAACGCGCATTTTCTTTCGGTGGGAGTGAGCTGGGCGGAGGCGATTGGCGGCGGAGCGATTTACATTGGCGCAGTGTCAGAGGATAGTTCGGGGTATCCCGATTGCAGGCCGGAGTATTACCGGATATTCCAGGAATTAATTCGGGTAGGAACGCGGCCGGAGACTGAGATTGAAATTGTGACTCCGGTGATTGCAATGAAGAAAAGCGAAATTATCAAAAAGGGCGTGGCGCTAGGCGCGCCATTGAAGCTGACGTGGTCGTGCTACCAGAATGCGGACGAAGCGTGCGGCGTCTGCGACAGCTGCTTGCTGCGACTGCGGGCATTTAAGGAAGCGGGAATCGCGGACCCGGTGGCATACCGGCCGAGCGCTTCGGTACGCGCGTAGAGTGACCTCCCTACTTGGAATTACCACCGGATAGGTGATAATAAGGCTCACGCATCCCGGAAAGCTTTGCTAGAAGCTTCCCCATGATCCCCGAGCGAAAACAGCTACGGAGGGACATGCAGCCGATTGCTGTCAGGCGGGCAAAGGAGAATTGAGTATGAAGAGATTGGCACAGTCATGGGCGTTTGCCGCACTGGCGTTCGCCATCCTGTATGCAGCGCAAGCGCCACGAGCCTCAGCCCAGCAAGACGGAGCGATGGCGGGCACGGTGCTGGATGTGGCGGCAAAACCGTGGGCGGATATTCCGGTAGAAATCGTGAGCGACCAAGGGAACAAGTTCAACACCAAGACCGACGCCAGAGGCAGATTCAGCTTCAATAATTTGCGGTATGGCGCGTATTCGATCAGCCTGACGCTGCCGGGGCAGGCGCAGCCGTTCGTGGGTGGACAGGTGAAGGTGAGCGGCGGCGCGACGGTGCCAGTCGATTTCAACTTCAAAGATATCGTCGGCAAGCAAGGCAAGGAGATGGAGGAAGCGAAGAAGAAACAGGAAGAAGACAAGGCCAAGTTCCAAGGCATGAAGCTGCACTTTGAAACAGGAGTGGCGACCCTGGAGCAGGCGAAGACGGCCAAGGCGGACATGATGAAAGCGCCGGCAGACCAGCGCGACGCGCTGAAGCAGAACGTTACGGATTTGAACAATAAAGCGATTAGTGAATTCGAAGCGGCGAAAGCGGGAACTCCGGAGAAGGATCCGAACCTGCAATTGGTGATGGCACGCTTGGGCGATGCCTATGATGCGGCAGGGCGGTCCGACGATGCGATTGCGGCGTACAAGACGGCGATTGAACTGAAGCCGTCGTTTGCCTACTACAACAACCTGGGCGGAATTTACGGACGCGCGGGGAAGATCGATGAAGCAACGGCTGCGTACCAGAAGGCTGCGGAGCTGGATCCGGCGCAAGCGGCGCAGGCATGGCGTAACTTCGGCATCACGATGTACAACGCGAACAAGTACAAAGAAGCGATTGAGCCGCTGAAGAAGGCCACGGAACTGGATCCGAAGAATCCGCAATCGTGGTATTTGCTGGGTACGGTGCTGGTGGGTTCTATGGGATTCAAGAAGGTGGGCGACAAGGACGTTCCGGATGTGCAGCCGGGAACGGTAGAAGCGTACCAACACGCGATCGATCTGGATCCGAACGGACCGTGGGGACAGCAGGCCAAGCAGGGGTTGGACATGTTGAACCAGATTTCGCCTGGAATCGCTACCAGCGTAGGAGCGGGTTCTGGGTCGAAGAAAAAGAAACCTTAAGGACGAAGTTAGTGAGAAATAAAACCGGACCGGCGCGAGATTGCGCCGGTCTTTTTTTGTGCGCGAACGGATTTTCAGCGAAGGCGGAAATCGAAAGTCAGCGGTGAGAGAGGGTTCCGGTGGTCTTGGTGCGATTGAGAGTCCAGGAAAAAACGAGAACGGAGACGGGCAGGAGGACGAGAGCGAAGAGCAGGAGGATTTCGATGGAATGCAGAACCTGCGTGAGTCCAGCGCCACCGAGAAGAGCGGCGCGCATGGCGTCGAGGGCGAAGGTCATGGGATTGAGCGCGGCGACAACTTGTAGCCAGTTTGGAAGAATCGAGACCGGGAAGAGCATGCCGCCGGCGATGCCCCACAAGCCGACGAGAAGCCACTTGGCGGGATCGCCGCGCTTGAACAGGAGCAGGTAGGCGGCGGAGAGAACGCCGAGCCCGGAGAAAGCCAGAAGCGAGGCGGCCAAGACTGCAAGGACGCTGATCCAGTTGGCGGAGCCAAGCGGGAAATGGAATAGCAGCGCGCCCCACGCAAAGTAGATCGCGATGCGCAGGGTAGTTGCGAGAAACGGATAAATTGCCGAGCCGGCGAGCATTGCGGGAAGTGAGGTTTGCGTGACAAGCAGGTGTTCGAGCGTTCCGGAATCGCGAGCTTCCATGAGGCTGGTGTCGAAGGTGTCCATGGCGACGCTGAGATAATCGAAAAAAACGAAACCGACCAGAGCGAAGGCAAAGTAGCCGCCACCGGGCTGGGGGAGGGCGCTTTGCAGTTGAGGGCTGTCAACGAAGCGCGCGGCATAGAAAAACATGGTCGCGCCGAAGAGCGCCTGAACGGCGTCGAAAATGAAAGGGCTGCGGTAGGTGCGAGCAATCAAGAGATCGCGCCAGAAATAGAGCCACAGTTCGTTGAGTGGGCCGCTGCGGCTGGTCATGAAGATTGAGCCTCGAGAGAGGAAGGATCGGCGGCGCCAGTCAATTTGAAGAAAGCTTGTTCGAGATTTCTGGTGCTAGTGGCGGCGAGAAGGGAGGGAATCGTATCGAACGCGACCAGACTGCCCTGGTGGATGACGGCGACGCGGTTGGCGACTTGTTCGATTTCAGAAAGTGCGTGCGAAGCGAAGAGCAGGGAAGCTTGGCCGTGGCTGAGAACTTGCGCTGATAGAAAACGGCGAAACTCGGCGGCGGCGACGGCGTCGAGGCTGCGCGTGGGTTCATCGAGCAGCAAGACGGAAGGGCGGTGAAGCAGAGCACGGGCGAGGCTTAGGCGCTGCAGGGTGCCGGAGGAGAGGGTACGGGCTTGCTGGTCGAGAACGTCGGTGAAGTGAAAAGTGTGCGCAAGCTGGTCGGTGCGATTGTCCGTTTCGCGATGCGAGAGTTGGTTCAATTGGCCGAAGAAGCGGAGATTTTGTCGGGCGGTGAGGCGAGGATAGAAGCCCTGGTCGCTTCCCGAGTGGAAGCCCAACTGGCGGCGAACCGAGCGTGGGTCTTTGGAAGTGTCGTGGCCGGCGACGACGGCCTGTCCACTGGTGGGCAGCAGGAGAGTGGCGAGGATGCGAAGGAGTGTGGACTTGCCGGCGCCGTTGGCGCCGAGCAGAGCGACGGATTCCCCCTGTTTGACTTCGAAAGAAATGCCGCGGATGGCGGGGCGAGTGGCGCGTTCGAACGGCTGCAAGAACGCGCGAATGCCGGTGCGCGAAGGAGGGTAATACTTTTCGACGGCTTTGAGGACAATGGCGGGGGTCGAAGAGGCTGGCGGCATCGGGTTTTTTATAACGTTTCTGGCGCTGCAAAACAACCCGCGATTCATCGTGACCTGACCGAGTGGACCGTAGTCAATCGCAGAGCAAAAAAGTTACAATAGCCCGCCGCGGAACTCACGAGGGGCAATGCGTGGAATACATTGTTCACTGCAGCGCGACCATCGAGAAGAAAGGAATAGACTGGCGCATGATTCCGTTCGCTAATCGGGCAACCGTTCCATCCAATGTCCTGATTCGTTTTCTGGATCAGGAGGCAGTGCTGCTGAATCTGGAAACTGAACGTTACTACGGCCTGGATGCGGTAGGAACGCGGATGTGGCAACTGGTAACTTCCGCTCCATCGATCGACGCCGCTTTCTTTCAACTGATTGATGAATTTGATGTTGATCCGCAAACACTTCGTACGAATTTGTCCGAACTGCTAAACCATTTGGTCGAAAATGGCCTGATTGCGACGCAACCCGCCGATGTGGGCACGGCTTCTCCGGTTTAAGGCACTTCCCAGCCCCGCAAAGGCACTGTTCCTGCGGGCGTTATTCCTGCTCCCTGTTTTGACGTGCAGTTTACGGTTCCGCGGTTTCGGTTCTACTCAGAAGTCCCTGCAGAATTTGCTGCCAACTGTAAGCACCCCCGCGAGCGGACCCACTGCAAAGAGTTGCGTCGAACTTACATCACGTATGGTGCTCGCCGCCGCGCACCATTCACCATTTCCGTCTACCTGTCTGGAGCGGTCGCTGGCGCTGTGGTGGCTGCTGGCGCGGCAGGGAATTTCCGCGCAATTCAGAATCGGCGTGCGAAAAGATGCGGCGAAATTTCAGGCGCATGCCTGGGTGGAAAATGATGGAGCGGCAATTGGCGAGCCCGATGGGTCGCACCTGCATTACGCCGCATTTGCGGAAGAATTTTCAGGAGAACTGCCGTGAGCGGATTCGCGGGCATCGTTCGAATCAATCCGAGCGGTGTGTCTGCAGATGCGGATAAAGCGGCGCTGAGGCGCATGGCGGAGGCGATTGCGTTCCGCGCACCCGATGCGTTGCAACAGATCGTTCAACCGCGGGCGGCGCTAGCGTTTTCCTTGCTTACGACGGGACCGGCGCCGCAGTCCGCGTCCCAGCCTTGCACGGTGGACGGCGAGGCCTGGCTGCTGGGGGACGTGCGCTGCGATGGTCGAGACCAACTCGCAGCAAGACTAAAAGCGGCAGGCGTTCGGCTGCCTGAGATTGTAACCAGCGAAGAATTGATACTGCACACGTTTGCGCAGTTCGGCGAGAGCGCACTTACGGAAATAAACGGGGACCTCAGTTTCGTAATCTGGAATGCAAAAAAAAATCGGCTAATCGCATTCCGGGATCTAACGGGCGCCAGGCCGTTTTTCTATTCGTATTGCGATGGTGCAATTATTTTTAGCAATACTTTGCAAGCGATCGTTGTTTCTGGATTGGTTTCGCGAGAACTGGACGAACGATTTTTGGGAGATTTCCTTCTCGGCCATCCGGACTACGATCCGAGCATTTCGGTTTATCGAAACATACGCCGATTGCCGCCCGGGCATCTTCTGGAATTCGACGAGCGGGGGCTGGCTATTCGGCGCATCGCGAATATGCCGGTGGAAGATCCGCTACTGCTGAAGGAAGAAGAATACATCGAGGAATTCCGGCGATTGTTGCGTGAAGCGGTGCGGGACCGACTGCCACCGTGCGATACAACGGTGTTGCTCAGCGGGGGACTCGATTCCACAACGATTGCAGCAGAGGCTGCGTCTCTCCGCAAATCCGGCGCGAGCGACGGAAATTTGCGCCTGCGCGCGTTTTCAGTGGACTCGCAACCGCTGTTTAATGATCACGAAACGGAACTAGCAGCGCGCTTCGCAGCCAGACTGGGCATCGCGTGCGATGTGGTGCATTGCGGTGACGAACTGCCATTCAGCCATAGGGATGGTCCGAAAGAAAAATTTCCTGAGCCAAACCTTGATCCGTACTTTGCGCTGAGCTGTTCGATGTACCAGCAAATCGGCAAGAATTCGCGTGTGGCGCTTTCCGGAAGCGGCGGCGATGAACTGTTGCGGTTACAGGCGTGGCCATACTTGCGATTCCTGCAAAAGAAAAAGGGGTTGCTATCCGCGTTCGGTACGGTCGTGCGTTACGTCGCCAGTCAGCGAAAGATTCCGCCGTTCGGGGTGGGGGTCAAAAGCGGAGCCAAACGTTTATTGGGACGCGGAGAAAAACAGCGCATGCCGCTGCTTCCGAAATGGCTAAATTCGGAATTCGCACGGCGCATGAGTTTGAGTGACCGGTGGGAAGAGATGAACTCGTCCGATCCATCGAGACACGAATTCAATCCGCAGGCCTACGATTTGGCAAATGGCTTGTCGGTTGCGAGTACGCTGGAAGTGCTGGATGCGACATGGACGGGCTGTTCGCTGGAGTTCCGCTGGCCGTTCATGGATCGCAGATTGGTGAGATTTATGTTGCGAGTGCCGCCGGTACCGTGGGCGATGGACAAGCATCTGTTGCGGAGATCGCAAATTGGAACACTGCCTGATGAGATTTTGCATCGTTGCAAAGCCCCGTTGCAAGATGACGATTTGTTGCTTCATGTCAAAGCAGGAAATTGGAATCCGGTGCCGAGCGAACCGCCTCCGGATTGCATTCAACAGCACGTGAATTGGCCGCTTCTTGTCGAGCAGTTGAAAAAAACGCAAGACGAATCCCTTCACCAGCATCTCCCTCCTGTTGCCCTGGCTCGCTGGTTGAAAAACGTTGAAAACCAGCGTTCGATTGAGTAGAGTCATATTGGAGATTCCACGTCCATGATGTCTTCGGTGAATCCGGAAACTCGAAGTGAACCGGCTAAAAAGCCATACCAGGCTCCGCGGCTCCTGAAGTACGGCAGTTTGACGGAAATGACTACAGGGATCGGTATGCGAGGACAGAAAGATAATAAATTAGGCACGTCGAAGACCGGATAGGCATTGGATCAGACTAGTTAAACCCTCCCGACTAAACCTGAGCTCTTCCGTGAAACACATCTACCGAGCGTATGGACTGACTCTTGAGTCGGATTCCGCAGTACCCGGTTTGACTCCGCTTGTTGCATCTGCCCTGAAACCTGACCTTTCCCTCGATTTGCACCCGGCGTCAGCCTGGGCGCAAGCGAGCCTGCAACTTCCTGTCACTTCGCATCGCATTCGACCGACGAATGTAACGCCCGATGAACCCGGATTCACGGTTTCAGAGCATGGCGACGGCAAGTACATTCGACTTGGTTACGCGGATGGAACGCAATTCGTGATGGATGAGGCCGCGACGCTCCTGTGGGGAAAAGCAGGACCGGGCTTAAGTTACGAAGATGTCTGCGTATATCTTCTCGGCCCGGTCATGGGGTTCGTGTTGCGCCGCCGAGGCAAGATTCCGTTGCATGCCAGCGCGCTATCGATTCAAGGCCGAGGAATCGCAATCGTTGGGGAAGCGGGTTCCGGCAAGTCGACGACGGCCGCAGCCATGGCGCTGCGCGGATGGCCAGTGTTGTCGGAAGACGTGTGTGCGCTTGAAGAAGAGCAAGCTGGCTTCAGAGTTGAGCCTGGTTATCCACGAATTTGTTTGTGGCCGGATTCGGTGGAATTTCTATTTTCGTCCGCGGAGGCGTTACCGCTCATTGTTAAGGGTTGGGAAAAACGATTCCTGGCAGCCGATGGAGCGAAGGCCAAGTTTTCATCGCACGCTGTTCCGCTGGCAGCGATTTTTCTTTTGGGAGACCGCAGCAACGATGCGCGGTCACCGTTTGTAGAGACAATTTCGCAAAAAGAAACTGTGCTGAGGCTTGTGCAGAATACGCACATGAACTGGCTGCTGGACAAGACGCAGCGCGCTGCAGAATTTGACTTGCTGAGCCGATTGGCATCAACTGTTAAATGTTTTCGAGTGGTACCGAGTGCCGATCCATCGCGCCTGCGCGCACTTGCCGAGATGATTGAATCGCACACCATGAGCCTAGAAATTCCCGTTTTGCAAACTGCAGCAAACGTTGTGCCAAGAAATGTATAGCCTCGATCAATTCGCGTCGATGTTCGCCGACCAGATTCGAATGGAGGCCTATACGGCGGCGATCGCGCGGGCGGTACGGCCGAACGACACGGTGGTAGATCTGGGATGCGGACCGGGCGTGTTTGCGCTGCTAGCCTGCAAGGCAGGGGCGAGACGCGTGTATGCGATCGATAAGAATGGTGTGGTCGAGTTTGGCCGTCATCTGGCTACCGTGAACGGCTTCGCCGACCGCATTCACTTTTTGCGCGGAGATTCGCGGCAGATTCATCTGCCGGAGCGCGCAAACGTCATTGTTTCGGATGTGCGCGGAGCACTGCCGCTTTTTTCGACTGCGATCGATACCTTGGACGATGCGCGAACCCGTTTTCTTGCCGATGGAGGCCACCTGATGCCTCTGCGCGACACACTGTTTGCGGCGGTCGTTGAGGTGCCAGCATTTTACGAGGAGCTAACGGAAGCATGGCGAGCGGTGCCGGAAATAAATCTGTCGTCCGGATTGCCGCTGGTGTTGAATTCGATTTACCGGCGTCATTTGAAGCCCGAACATCTGCTCTCCGCACCGCTGTCGTGGCACTCGCTTGATTACCGAGCCGATGCAAAAACCGCCGCGCAGGGCGTTTTGCAATTGTCGATCACACGAAGCGGCATCGGGCACGGAGTGGGAATCTGGTTTCAGACGGAGCTAATGGAAGGGATCGGGTACTCGACGGAACCGCGCAACGGCGAAACTGTTTATGGACAACTATTCTTGCCGTGGCTGGAGCCAGTGACGCTGGATGCCGGAGAGACTTGTACCGTCGATCTGCGCGCACATCTGGTGGGGAACGATTATGTTTGGCAGTGGGAAAGCAATATGGCAGCAGCAAAAGATCGCCAGCAAGTGCGATTCTGCCAATCCACTTTTTACGGTAGCCTGTTTCCGCCGTCGTTATTGCAAAAGCGCATGGTCGATTTTGTACCCGTGCTGAATGAATCCGGGCAGGCCGAGCGATGGCTGCTGCAAGCCATGGATGGCAAGCGGCGGTTGCAGGAAATCGCGGACGAGGCTGCGCGCAGGTTTCCGCATGTGTTTCGACGGCCGGAAGATGCGTTCAATCAGGCAGCCGAGATCGCAGAAAATTATTCACGTTGAACTGCCTTGCGGCGGTAGTCGCGTACACTAAGGTGCGAAGTTTGGAGCGAAGACTTGGCGCCAACCAATCCATTCGGGAATGATTTTTTAGTGCAAGAATGGCCTTTGCTGGTTGAGGCGTGCGCCTTTCCCCGCGATGAAGGCAAGCTAGTCGATCTAGCAGCGCGAGTGACGAATTTTGATTCGCTGTTTCTGTTGGCCGACGAGCATGGCGTAATCGCCCACCTGGCCGGCGCACTTTCCGGAATTGCCGGCGCACAACTTTCGGCCAAGTTTGTGGAATTGCTTCGGTCGCGCCAGCGTACACAATTATTATTCACGCTGAGCATGACCGCGGAGCTGTTCCGGATGCTGGAGCTGCTACGGCAAGCCGGCATTGAAACCATCGTTGTGAAGGGACCGGTACTTTCCCTTCGCGCTTACGGAGATCCCGCCGCGCGACAGTACGTGGATCTGGATTTGCTTGTTCGCAATGTTGACATTAAGCGAGCGGCGGAAATTCTGGTTGCAGCCGGGTACGAATCGAAGGTTCCGGAAGCAGCGATCGCCGAAGGAATGATACCGGGCGAGTATCTTTTTCGGCGAACCGGAACGAAAGTAATTTTTGAGCTTCATACCGAACGCACGTTTCGCTATTTCCCAAGGCCACTCCCGATCCACGAATATTTTCAGCGCCAGACAACACTCACGCTCGACGGCCATGCGGTGCCTGCGTTGTCTGCAGAAGACGAATTCGTGCTGATCTCCATTCATGGCGCGAAGCATTTCTGGGAACGTCTCATGTGGATTTCGGATATCGCAGCGATGGTCCACAACCGTCCGGAATTGAATTGGCTGGAGGTACGGAAAAACGCGATGAAGGTTGGCGCGGAGCGGATGGTCCGCGTGGCACTGTTGCTAGCGGAGGAAGTGCTGGCGGTACCGGTTAGAGGGGAGTTTCGCGAGGAAATTGCGGCAGATTCCACGTGCGCATCCGTCGTCCGAGATATTTGCGAGTGGTTGCCCTATGCGGGTTATGCCACCCCGGCGCTCAAAGAGCGGGCACTTTTCCGTTTTCGCATGCGTGGCCGAATGTTGGCAGGAGCGAGTTATCTGACACGGCTTTCGCTGACGACGACCGAGGAAGACTGGTCGAAGAGCGCCGAAGCGCGGCGTTCCGGGCTTACTGAAATGATGAAGCGTCCATTTAGGCTTTCGAGGAAATATCGCCGCGATCCGGACGCGTGAGGCCGGATTTGCTGGCGGTTCACGTCGCGGTATCTGCGAAACAGCGATCACTGATGAGCGGTTACGGTTGCTCTTTCAATTTCTTCAAACGTTGGATTCCGTTTTCATTTTTTGGATTGAGTTCGATCGACTTTTCGTAATTTGCGATTGCCAGGTCTTTCTTTCCGGCGGCGGCGTAGGCTTCGCCCAGGCTGTCGTAAACATTTGAGGATTGCGGATATTCCTGGACGTTTTTCTGGAAGACGCGAATGGACTCATCGAACTGCCCGAAGCGAAAGTAGCCGTAACCCACTTCATTCAATAGGGATTCCTCCGGCCGATTCTTGGGGTCGGGCGATTTTTTCAGTTCGTCGTATCGCGCCAGAGCGGCGTCGAGTCCTTTGAGCTGCGCGAGAAGTTCAATCTGCATTCCCGCAGAACGGGGATTGCGCGGATATTTCCAGGCATATTCTTTGGCCAGACTGCGTAAGTATTCGTAAGCCACAGTGATTCCGTTATTGGAATCGGCCATGATGGCGGCGCCTTGTCCGGTGTCCGCGTTCATTACAACCACGGCCTGAAATCCGTCGTCGGCGCCGTCGTGACCGAATTCGCCGGGGCGCTTGGCATCGAGCGCGAAGCCGATGCCGAAATCCTTCGACTGCGGAGTAAGCATTTCCTGCACGGATTTCTGCGAGAGAATCTTGTTGGATTTTCCCTGCTTGGAAAGTGCAATTTCGATTACGAATTTTGCGAGGTCGGTGGGAGTGGTCCAGAGCCCGGCCGCGGCCATTTCCGGGTAGATATGCCACTTGCCGTGGACCGGCTTGCCGTCGCCGTTGTCGCCGCCAGCGGTCATCGCAGCGCGCGCGGCTGGCAGCGGCTGCTCGTAACTGCTGTCGGCCATGCCGATCTTGTCGAGAACAGAGGCTTTCATGAGCGCGGGGAATTGCTGGCCGGAAACGTCCATCATCAGGAGTTGTTCGATGGTGATGCCGCCGCCGGAATAGCGTTCGTCAGTGCCGGGGACGAAATCGACTCGCACGGGCGCGGTGTTGGCGGGCTTTTCGCCGTTCAACACTTCGACCAGCGTCGGAATTTTTTCGTCAATATCGTAGCCGGGAAAACCGTGAACGGTAAGTCCGGCGCTGTGACTGGCGAGCCTTCGCAGCGTGACTTTTTGATTTTTCGTAAATTCGTTTTCTGGAACTTTCCAAGTTTTAAGTTTTGTGTTTACGTCTTCGTCCAGCGACAGTTCTCCGTTTTGAACGAGGACCATCATGCCGGTCGCGGCGACGGGTTTACTGATGGAGCCTGCCTGGAAGAGCGTTCGATTGGTGACGGCAGTGGAACTGCCGGGAGCGATGACGCCATAAGTTTTAGTCCAGGCAATCTGGTAGTTGTCGATGAGGGCGACGCTCATGCCGGGGACGTGGAAGGTCTTCATTAAGGATTCGACATCGAGTGGAATTGTTGCGGCGCCGTTGCTCACTTCGACGGGCTCGATGCCTTTCTCTATTTTCTGAATACGCGCGTAGGAGGCGGAGGATGCGGAGCTCGATCCTCGTGGCGTCTGAATGTTTGTAGGGTGGTAGGCGCCGGTGGCGGTCAAACCTAGAATCGCGACGCAAATCGTCACGAGCAGAATTCCAAGCTGCTTCGACATCTGTTCACCTCGAGCACTGTCCTGATAGTCGGCCAGGGAATTGGCACACTACTTCCGGCTTGGCTATCTGATGTAGTCGACGAATGAAAATGGAAAAAGTTCCGTGACGCCAATAAAAAAGGCCTTCCTGGGTCCAGGAAGGCCTTTTGCAGATGGATCAGGCGGTGCGAACGTTCAAATCTTGGTCCGCATTTCCATTTTGTGAACAGTTTTGTTTTTCATTGCCGGGATTTCGACGTCCAGAGTTACGGAGGATTTGTTGCGCAGAACGCCGAGCTTGGCGGTCTTACTTTCGCCCGTCGCGGCCAGTTTGGAGCGGAGTTCGGCCAATCCGTGAATGCGTTCGCCGTTGAGGGAGGTGATGACGTCGCCAGCTTTCACGCCCGCCTTTTCTGCGGCGGAACCGGGATTGACGTCGCGTACCAACACGCCTTCGCCATCCGGAGCGCCAAAGTACGAACCGAGTTGGCCGCTGATATCTTCAGCGTCGATTCCCAAACGCGGGCGGTTCATCAGTACCCCGCCGTTATCCCACTCCATCGAAGGCATGTCCGGAAGCGGGGCAACTTCCGGCATTTCCGGCATGCGGAAGGTGAAAGCCTGCGGAGTGGCGCTCGACCACTGCCTGCGATTTTCCTGCATTTTGCCGAGCGTTGCGCTGATCGATTGCGAACGACCATCGCGCCAAATCGTCAACTGAAGAGTACGTCCAGCGGGGATTTCGCGAATCATCCTGCGAAATTGCGTAGTGCCTTCCACTCGCTGGCCGTTGATCTCGGTGATCACGTCACCGTCTTTCAATCCAGCTTTGGAGGCGGGGCTGTCTTCCAGAACTTTGCCGATTACGACGCCGCGTTCGGCGCTGAGCTTCAAGTCCTTGGCTTTTGCGGATGTGACTTCCTGAGTTTCGATGCCCAGCCAGCTTCCGCCGTCATCGTTGAAGGCCAGCGTGAACGCCTGGTTGCCGTCTTCGTCCGGCGGAGCGACCGCAACCCCCGCCTCGGGCGCCTGAACGATTCTCATTCGGCGCATCGTTCTTGGCGCTGCCGGAGCAGCGGGCTCTTGCGGAGCCACCTGCGGCGCATCTTGCGCGGATTTGGAAACGCCGGGCAAAGCTATCAAACCAAGACTAAGGGCCGCGGTTGCCGCGACGAGAAAAATGTTTTTCTTTTCCATGAATCCCTCCTGACGCGTTAGACGCGCGCAGACACAAACCCGCTTTTCTAGACGGTGGTTCGCAGCGCCACGACGCGGATTCCGCCGTTGATGGTGTGCAGCTTAATTGGAGTTCCCCCCCGGCCGAGTTTTCCGTGCATTTCGCGAGGTTTCAGCGAGCCCTGCATGGACACGGGTAGCTCAGACAAGAAATTTCCATTCAAGCAGCGCGTTTCCAAATCTGCTTGCGAGTTTGCCGGAACAGCCAGGACGACCGATCCGTTGGTCGTTTCGGCAAAGGTACCGCTTACTCCGCGCACATGGGAGATTTCGAGGCGGACGTTGCCATTGGTGGTATGAGCGTGAACGGTGCTGTCAGCACCGTAGACTTCGATATTGCCGTTGACGGTACGCAGTTCGTCGACTTCACTGACGCCAGCGATGCGCAGCGTTCCGTTAACAGTGCCCAAGTGCTCGACCCTCGCTCCGTGCGGTACGTGAATGGTGTATTCGACGGCCACTTCGACGCCTTCATTCTGCGGATAGCGAGTGGCAATCGAGACATTGCCGGAGTTTGCGTTCACATCGATCGAGACGCGCTCCAGATCGGACTCTTTGAATTTCGCCGTTTTCACCGCGTGTACTTCCACTACGTCCTTGTCCCAGCCTTGCACTTCCACGGTGCCATTCACGTTCTGCAATTCAAACGAACCACCGGCCTGCAGCGGATACGATTGATTGAACTCCTTGCTGATAGCGAAACTGGGAACCGCAGCAGCAGCCAGTGCGAACACCAGCGCGACTGAATGGACGAACAATTTACGAAGTTTCATAACCACTCCTCTTCCCGGAGCCGCCTCGCGCTGCACTTCGATACAATCGCGATGCTGCTCCTCCCCATCTCCTGAAGAACAACCTGGCACGAAACACGATTCACAAAAATCCGATCGCCCCATTAATTTCGGCGAGCTTAGTGCAAGTGGAACTCGAATGACACGGTCGAGATTACGTCCACCGGCTTTCCGTCCATCCAAACGGGTTTCCCGCGCCACGTCTTTACAGCGGCCATCGCCGCGTCGGCAAGCACAGTGTTGCCTTCAAGAAGTTTCTGAACCTGAATTTTTCCGTCCTGAGTCAAGCGAACCTGAAGGCGTACTACACCTTCGATTCCGGCTTTACGCGCAACTTCGGGATATTCCGGCCGCGGTGCCGATACGATTCGTTTCTGAAAATCGTCGCCGTCCTCGCGCACGCCGCCAAGAATTCGAATTTCGAGCTTGTCCATCCAGGTAGCAGGCATTTCGCTTCTGGGCGGTTCTTGCGGCGCAGGAGGGGCATCCGCGGGTGTCCATGGCGCGGCCCAGGTCGGAGGCGCTGGCGGCGCGAATGCGGCCGCATTTGGACGGTCAGCCACAGGCGTTACCGCCGCCAGCTCCCGCTTCATCCGCTCTTGCTGATCGCGCATCATGGAGTTCCACAGCGCGGTTTCAGAATCAAGATATTGCAGCTTGATTTTTCCGCCGGTTGTCTTTAGACGGATGAGAGGCCCGCCACCATTCATTTCCGCCAGAGCTTTTACCGGGCCGTTTGAAGGACCTGCGCTAGCGATTTGCAACGCGAGAGCTGGATCGGCTTCGATGCGCCGTTCGCCGCCATTTTCCACAATCGCTTCAATGTTCGCGGCGAGATTGCGGGGCAGAAAGACGACAAGGTCTCCAGCTCCCGAAGAGAGCTGAGAAGGACCAGAGAGGCGAACCGCACTGTTCGAACCGCCGGCGGCTTCGGGGTTGATCCATGCGGTGATTGTCCCGGAACTAGTTTCTGCGCGCACCGCACCGGAAACGCGTGTCAAACAGATGCTTCCTCCACTGGACTCCACATCCATGGGACCGGAAACATACATCACGCGAATGCCGCCACCGCCCGTGAGAGCATGAACCGAACCGCGAACCTCGCCAAAATCGATTTGCCCGCCGCCAGTTTTCACCGCGACAAATGTCGCCGCTTTCCCGACCGTAATGTTGCCGCCTTCGGTCGTAAGCTCGGACCTGCCACCAATTCCAGCGGCGCGAATATGTCCGCCGCCCGAATGCAGGCTGGCCTGGCCCAGGACAAATCCGGTGTTGATGTGGCCGCCTGCAGTGAATGCGCTCAGATTTCCCGCTACATCTTCGACTTGAATGTGGCCGCCTTGCGTTTGCAGTTTCGCCGCAGCTTGCGTGGCTGCACGCTTGCGCGGCGACTTTCCAGGTTCTTGCGGAAGGCTCATTGCAATTCGGCCAGTGACGATGTTTCCGCCTTCGGTGACCAGCTTGGCGATTCCGCCGATGTCCGAAGTAAGAATGTCGCCTGCTCCGGTAGTAACGTCCAGGCTGTAGCTTGCGGGCACGGTGATTTCAAAATGCACCCAGAACTGCGCGCTGTTTGCACCTTTCACGAGTTGTTGCGGCAAGTTTCCGCTCAACTCAATGCCCGCGGCCGTGTTCTTCGCAGTCAGAGCGTAACGATCAAGCAAATGCGACGCGAGCGTTCCGCGCGCATCGGTTTCAATATGGACGCTGTAGCGCACGACAGGGTCGGCACCGCGCTCCAACTGCAAAATCCGCACGGAACCCAAATCCGTATTCAAGCGCAACGTCAAATGTTCGTTGGTCACAAGAACACCGGTCAGGTCTCTAGAAAGATGTGGACCGCCAGGGTCGCTGCCTCGCCCCGGTTCCACGATGATGGTGTGCGGCTCTTTCGCGGCAAATAGCGACGAAGCGGGAAAGATCGTCGAGAAAATTCCAACCGCGCAAAGTATCGAAGTTCGTGAAATGGGCAAAAGCTTGGTCATCGCTCCCTGCAAAGGCGATTCGGCCGCGCAACTAAGAATCGCAAATTTCTTGTGTTTCGCGTGCACTATCGAAAAAGCTGCAACGCCGGATTATTGAACTTCCGCCGGACCGATCTGGCGCAATGCCGCAGCGCTCCGCAGACGAACGTAACGGTTGGGATCGCGATGCCGCAGATCCTCCAGGGCGCGTACCACGCGCTGCACAGAAGCGTCGGAGCGCGACAGCGCACCGGCCGCAGGAGCCACAGGAGCAATCATCGGTGCGTCAGGAGTTTCAGGAACGTCCGGAAGCTCAACTATCTGCGCCGTCGCGGATTCCATTTCCAGCGAGCGAACCAACATGTTTACCGCTTCGACGCGAACACCAGGGTTCGAATCGCTGTTCAGCGAATCGAGCAGGACATCGCGTACATCCTTGTCGCCAGCAACGTCGCGGAGAGCTTCCAGCGCCTTCATGCGAACCGCAGCGTTCTGGTCATGACGAGCGGCTTGCAGCAGGGCTCCGCGAATCTCGACATCGTGAATGCGCGACTTCAAGGCATCGAGACAGTCCAATCGCACGCCCGCATCAAACCTGTCGCCATTTCTTACAACAAAAGTCAGTACGCGACGAACATCATTGTCGTCGAGACTGCCGGAAAGGGTGACCGGCTGCTCCGCGCGGAGCTGAACCTGAACAGTGCCCGGAGCAGCGTCCGCACTAGGAGAAAAATTAATTCCGGCAATGGCCATCTTGGCGAGTTGATCGTCGGAAAGCCTTGGCGCAGCGGAGACGCTCATCGCCCTGCCGTGAATCGTTGTGCTATCGGTAGGAAGCCACTGCAGCAATTGCACTCCTAGAATCGCTCCGGCGGTCAACAATCCAACCGCACTCCAACCCGGCCGCAGAGCCATCCAGCGACGAATCAGGCCGAACGGTTGCCACCTTTCCGGTGGTGCAGGCACGGCCATTTCATCCAGCGACTCTGCGAGTTCGCTACGACATTGCGCGAGGAGAGTGCCGGTACGATCCAATTCATCGGCCGACTGGGGCAGGACTGAAATCGCATCCTGCAATTCGTTTTCTTCGACCAGTAAAGCGTTGCAGTCGTCGCAGGTCAGAAGGTGAGATTCGATCGCCTGGCGCTCTTCTGGAGTTACTTCTTCGCAAGCAAAAAACACCAGCAACGGAGCGACTTCGGAGCAACTCATGTTTTTCTCGTTAGCGCTCATCGCAGCTCTCCGAGTTCCTGCCGCAATTTTCGCGTTGCGCGGAAAAGAGAGTTCTTGACGGTTTCTTCGGTGGTTCCCAAGGCGTCGCCGATGGCGCGAAGCTTCAATCCTTGATAGTGCTTCATTTCAAATACGACGCGTTCGCGCGGGGACAGGCGCTCCATGGCTTTGGCAAGTTTCGTACGAATCTCTTTCCCGATCAACGTGCGTTCCGGGTCGAGTGTGGGCCGATGCTCGCGCTGAAACTCAAAAAAATCGTGTCCGCCATCTTCCTGACGATTCAGATGAATTTCCGGAGCTTGATCTTCAGGGCGAGCTTGGCGGCGGCGCAGGTGGTCCAGGCAGACGTTGGTAACGATGCGGTAGAGCCAGGTGTAAAAGCTGCATTCGAAGCGAAACCGGTGGAGGTTGCGGTAAACCTTGAGGAACGCTTCCTGATAGACGTCGCGGGCGTCTTCCGGACGCTTCATCAGGTTTAGAGCCAGCCGGAGTACGTCGCGATCGAATCGGCGAACAAGTTCCTCGAAAGCCGCGCGATTTCCGGCCTGCGCCTCGACGACGAGGGCCCGATCATCCAGTTCCGGCAAGGAGGTCACCGTAGCAAGAGCGGCGTCGATTCCGCCGGGTCTGCCCGCGTTATTGGCCAAGGCCAACGCCCATTGGGGAAGTGGCATGTTCGCTTTCTGTTCGCATTTCGCCCCGTTGCCCCTTGAATGTAAAGAATTTATTCAAGCGGCCGTTGTCGCTGTGACGCAAGGCGTTGCGGTGTCAACCAATTTGGACGCACTGGCCCGCCTCGGGTGAGCAGCCACTTCTCTTACTGAATACAACGAACGGCCACACTTATTTGTTTCCGAGGCGCGAAAAGCTTTTGGCGTTGCCCGGCGGCGCTACATTCTTCTTTCGCTTTATGGCGACGTACGAGGCTCCGTGCCGCTTTTGGACGTAAGCCAAGCGGCCAGCGGCCAAATGAGCAGGACGCCAAGCGCAACCAAACAGGCGATGCCTTGAGCGTGATAGTAGCCATTGGGTTGAGGGAAAAGCTCGCTGGCGCCGAGGAACAAGACTGGAATCGCGAGTACCAGAAAATAGCCGAGCAGGTTCAATCGGGCGACGTAGGTGACGCCGAATGCGATGATTGCCAGGAAAATCGCGCTCACAACCCATTGTTTCGCAAAGTCCGCCGCGCTCCCCCAGCCGGAAACCAGCGCGAGCGAACCGAGCAAAAAGAGAAGGGCACGCAGTATCGGCGATTTGCAGCGCGACCAAAGAAAGCTGGCCGTAACGGCAATCAGTCCGGTGAAGAGGAGTCCGCGAAAAACGGCGGTGGCGGAAATAGACACCATCGGGAAATATGCGTCGAAATCATTTCCGAATGCGACATCAATCGCTCGCTTTTGCGTGGGCCAGTGCAAGGACAGCCATTCGGCAATACGTCTGAATCCGACGAGCGCCGCAGTTCCGCCTAAGCCGATCAGCAGCGCGTCGCGGTAATACCAACCCGGCATTCCCGTCCAACCGAGGAACTGTGCGCCAGGTTCCGCCTCGCGCAAGAAGAACCAGGCCATGCCAAAGAGCACGACGATCACGGCCAAGTAAAAAATTCCGCCAATCAGGAATCCAATGCCAAGTCCGCCGAAGAGAAACTTGAGCGGCATGGAGGTTTGGTAGCGGCTAATTTGCTGAGGAATCTGGTCTCCAGTAAAAATCACCAGAATGTATGCGGCAAGTCCGACCAGTCCCCACAAAATCAGCCGTTTCCACGGGACTTCGCGCATGAGCGGTGACTTGATTTCGCGCAGGAAGAACACCGCGGCG
Organism: uncultured Acidobacteriota bacterium; assembly: GCA_963781385.1. Lineage (GTDB taxonomy): Bacteria > Acidobacteriota > Terriglobia > Acidiferrales > UBA7541 > Acidiferrum. The sequence goes on from CAWAFN010000004.1 coordinate 946,218, forward strand.
GTGCCAGCAAAGCCGAGCACGCAGAGCCAAGGGAAAATATTCAACACCGTGCGCGCTACCGATTGCTCGTCATGCTTGCGACGCCATTCGTCCGGAATCTGGATGAAGGTTCGGTAGCTGGTGACTTCATCGCCGACGATCAATAGCTGGACTCTCGGGAACGCGTGCTTTGTCGCGTCCGCCGGTAAAGTCGCCTGTGGATCGTCGAGCGGCTGATTTTTTTGCCAGGTTAATTTGTGATCGAGGCGATTCGGTTTTTTCTCAGAGGCGGCTTCTTCCATCGTCCACTGGGAAAGATCGATGTTCTTGACGTCGCGCAGGTATGCTTGAGCCTTGGCGAGGGCCTCTTCCTTGGAAAGGGACGCGCCCGCTGCCGCTTCTGCAATCTCGTGATGAACGCTGTGCAGCGAACCGTCGGGGCGCAGAATTACCGAGTATTCTTCCGGCTGACTGTCCCGGAAGAAGCGCACGTCCCAGAGCGCAGCGGGGACTTGCTTGTCGTAAATCTCATTCAACGCGGCCACGCCAATTTTTTCGCGCAAGTATTCGGCTGCCATACCGTCGGCCACACTGACGAACGTCGGCGCTATACGGTAGGTTTTTGGATCCACGTTGCGTTGCTGCAGAACTTCCGTGGCGTGTGCCGTTGCGTCCTTGGCGTTTAAGGACAACTTCAGGTAGTCGCCGAGATGAACTGGTTTCAGCTTCCAAGCCGCTAGGCCGCCGAGAACGATACAGGCGCAGAGCAGACCAATCATCGAAGCGGAGAGACCATTGGCGCGATGCGCAGCGAGCGTTGGCGCGGGAGATTCCTGGGCGGTGACCACGGCTTTCGTTGGAGATAGCGAAGGTTCCGAGACCGGCGGCGACAATTGATTTTCAAGAATTGGAACATCCGCAGCACGGTTCAAAAGGTCTTCATCGTCTTCGAAGGCACCACGGCGAATGCGCGCAACGACTCCAACTCCCAATGGAATTAGCACGGCTAGCGCGATGACGACGCCGGAAATCCGGAAGTACCAGCTACTGGAACGAATCAGAAGCAAGCCAACGAGAGACGCGTCCACCGTGTAGTGCCAGACGAGCGTGGCCAGGATGCCCCAGCGGAGCATTACAATTCCCGCAACGATTCCGATCAGTCCGACTTCCAAGCCGCGAATGTAGGGTGGTTCGTTGGGATATGCGGCATGCAGAAATCCCCAGGAAAATGCGGGCAGGATAATGGCAAGAATTCGGGACTTGGTCAGATTCTGCAAAAAGGGAATTGCGAACAGGCGGAAGAGAAATTCTTCACTGGTTGCGGCCAGCAAGCCGATGGCGATGCCGCTGATCCAGGGAATTGCCGTGCTTACGGAATCTTCGTAGTTCACTTCCTGTGGCGACCATGCGCCGTAATGATTGGCGATCAAATAGAACAGGGTTAGAAATCCCATGTGCGCGCCGGCAAGGGATAGGCCCACAACGCATGACGAGAAAAACTCCTTGGTCTTTAGTCCGCGCAGCGTGCATGCGTGCTTCAATTGCAACAATTGCGGCTTGAGCTTGCGATATAAAGGCTCGCCGCCGGGAAGCACCAGCGTAACCGTGAGCGCGGAGAGCAGACCGAAGGCGACCGCTCCCATAATTTGTTTGAGCGCAAAACTTCCGTAGGCGGTGTTGGTGTCGTAATGGATGAGGTCGACGGGCCAGCGATTCAGTTGCATGGCCGTCAGTAAAATCGCGACGATGACGCCCAGCCGGAGCGCTAGTCCCCAACTGGTTTGATTCTTGATCGTTAGCCTGATGCCCACGACCAGCGTCGCGATGAAAAAGAAGAAGTACGGAATGATCGCAATTTGGTTGTAGAGAATGTTGTGCGATCGCAGCGTGGCGTAGTCGCGTCGCCACTGATCAGGGACCTTTAGAGCTTCGCTAGCTTCGCCGATGTGGTCCCCTTGCAGAACTATTTTCAGCCGCTCCGGCGCATCCTTAGCACGGAAGCCATGGCGTTCCCAGGTGAAACTCCAGTCCAGGCGATTTGATCTCGTGATGGAGTTTGCTTCTTCCGGCAAATAGTCCCAATCGGAGGCGGATTTTGCGAGGTTCGCAACGAGGAAATTCTTAGCGATAGTCTCGGCGCTGTCTTTCGTTAGTCGCTCCCCGGATTGCGCTTCAGGAATGGCGTGTTCGTATCCTTTGATCTTTCCTTCGGGGCTCACCAGAACGCCGAATTCTTCTTCCTGCGCCGGTTTGAAAAAGCGAACCTGCCAATGCCAGACATTCACGGTCGAAGCCATCAACTCGTTGGCTTCCTTGAGGCCGACTTGCCGCTCTAGATAGGTTTTCGCTTCGTCGTCGTTTCCGAAAACGATTGCGGATTGGTAGCCGGCGGTACTCTGTCCCTGTGATTCGACGAATTCCTTTGCGATCGTCAGCGCCTGCGCGCGTGTCACTTTGAAATCGACCGATGCTTCGGGGAAGGCGACGAAAAAATTCCGGTGCGCGTACCAAAGTCCAATAATTCCCGCCAACACCCACAAAAGAAGTGCGCGCTTTTCAGATCCGGAAAGATGTACTTTGGCCACCAACGCCTCCGAAAGTGCCATGCTGAAAGAACAACCACTCTATTCATACGCGGGTCAAACTCGCAAGTAACCGTTGGTACCGGAGCCCGAAGTGCTGTGTTTACATAGTAGCGGAGGCCAGCGAGTCAAGCGGCATAGGCGCTAGGACGGCCTTGGTCGTTGAAGATGGTATAAAGACCTTTATGCCTGATGGCTTGCAGACGGACGTGCGGATGATCAAAGGAGTCGGTCCGCAGCGCGCCGAACTCTTGGCCAAGCGGGGAATTCACACGCTGGAAGATTTACTGGGATACCTGCCGTTTCGCTACGAAGATCGGCTGCACTTTTCGCAGATCAAGGATGTTCGACCGAACGCGATCTACACGTTGCAGGTGCGTGTAGCCAGCGGCCAGGCGGTACGCAGCATGCGCGGCCGCGATGCGATTTATCACCTGCTGGTTCAGGACGATTCCGGTTCGCTCCCTTGTAAGTTTTTTCACGGTGGATATCTGGAAGGACGACTGAAGCCGGGTCAGTTGATCGTCCTGCACGGGAGAGCCGAAGTGGATCGGCTGCGACCGGCGCGCATTGAAATGGTCAATCCGCAGTTCGAGCTGCTGACTGGCGAAGGCCAGGATTCCACCGAAGTTGGACGGATCGTGCCAATTTACGAGGCGATTGGAACGTTTGGCACTCGCGCGATCCGGCGCGCGACCTACGCCGCATTGCAACGTCTCGACGCACAAATTACGGATTTGCTGCCGGCTTCGATTCGAACGCGACTGAAATTTCCATCGCGCCGCGACTCCATCATCTACACGCATTTTCCGCCGCCCGGTGAATCCGTTGAGGCACTCAACCAATTTCGATCGCCGGCACAACAGCGCTTGATCTTTGAAGAATTCTTCTTCTATCAGCTGAGCCTCAGCCTGCAACGCCAACTGGCGCGAAAAGAAAACGCCATCGCGTTTCGCGTTCGTGAAGACCGGGTGAGAGAAGCGCTGAAAAGGATGCTGCCCTTTAAGCCTACGGCGGCGCAAAAGCGGGTTCTGAGCGAAATTGCGGCGGACTTGGAAAAACCTGTCCCGATGAACCGGCTGCTGCAGGGAGACGTCGGTAGCGGGAAGACAATTGTTGCGATGCAGGTGGCAGTCATCGCGATGGAGAACGGCTGTCAGGCGGCTTTGATGGCCCCGACAGAAATTCTGGCGGTACAGCATTATCTTTCCGCTCGGCGCATCCTTGAAAAGGCAGGCTACAAAATCGAACTTCTTGTCAGTGGAATGAAGCACAGCGAAAAGGTTGCGGCGCTCGAACGCATCGCCAGCGGAGAAGCGCAGATTGTGGTTGGAACACACGCACTGATTGAAGATAACGTCGCCTTTGGGCGGCTCGGTTTTGCGGCAATCGACGAGCAGCATCGTTTCGGTGTACTGCAAAGAAAAAAGTTGATGGACAAGGCCGCTTCGCACGGCCATTCGCCGCATGTGCTGGTTCTTACGGCAACTCCGATTCCGCGAACTCTTTCGCTGACGTTGTATGGCGACCTGGACGTTTCGATTCTGGATGAACTTCCGCCAGGCCGCACGCCCATTGAAACTCGCATGACCAGCGAAGCGCATCTGGGTGGAGTTTGGGAATTTCTGCGCCGTGAAGTGGCGGCAGGCCATCAGGGCTACATCGTCTATCCGGTGATTGAAGAATCGAAGCTGGAGTTGAAAGCGGCGATCGAAGAGTTCGAGCGGCTTTCGCAACAGGTATTTCCGAAAATCAAACTCGGCCTGCTGCACGGACGGCTAGCGAGTGACGAAAAAGAATCGGTGATGCAGTCATTCCGGAAAAATGAAACGCAGATTTTGGTAGCGACTACGGTCATTGAAGTTGGCGTCGATGTTCCCAACGCGACGGTTATGGTGATTGAGCACTCAGAACGCTTTGGCCTGTCGCAACTTCATCAACTTCGCGGCCGGATCGGGCGGGGCGCGCAAAAATCACATTGCATTCTGGTTGCGCCGGGCCACATGACGGACATCACCCGCACACGACTGGAAACGATGGTGCGAACCTCAAACGGTTTCGAGATCGCCGAAACTGACTTGCAATTGCGTGGCCCGGGAGAATTCTTTGGCACGCGCCAGTCCGGCGAAATGAGCTTTCATGTCGCGAACCCCCTTCGCGACCGAGAATTTCTCGAGAATGCGCGTAAAGAAGCGTTCGCCTTGGCCGAAGACGCTGAACGAACCGAGGAACTTGGCCAGACACTGCGCGCGTTACCCGCACACTGGCAGCGCCGGTATCACTTGGCAAAGGTGGGCTGATTCGAATGCGCATCGTTGCCGGAAAGTTCCGCTCCAGGCACCTCAAGCCGGTCAAGGGACTCGATTTGCGGCCCACGAGTGACCGGCTGCGGGAAACGCTATTCAATATTTTGGGTCCGCATGTGGAAAGTTCTCGTTTCATGGATTTGTTTGCGGGGACTGGCGCGGTTGGAATCGAAGCGGTGAGTCGAGGCGCGGAGATGGTGGTGTTCGTCGAAAAGCACGTGCGAACCAGCAAACTGATTCGGGAGAATCTTGAAGCGCTTGCGATTAGAGGCGGCGTGCGAATCGTGGCGTTAGAAGCCATTTCCGCGATCGCCAAGTTAGAAAAAGAAAACTCCCCGGCGTTCGACTTCATTTTTTTGGACCCCCCATACTCGGATCACGACGTCTACAAAGCCACATTAGGGGCGCTGGAAAATTCGCTTTTGGTAGACGAATCGACGGCCATCATCGTGGAGCACCAGAAAAAATTTCAACTACCGTCGGCATTGGGCAGTCTGGAGCGAGTCCGTGTCGTAAGTCACGGCGACGCGGTGCTCTCATTTTTTAGGACGACCACCGTCGTAAAATCAGATTGAAATTGTTACCGCCGCAAACAACTTTCTGGCGCCGCCGATCATCTACTTTGTTTTGACGTGCGGCTCTGTCCTCGATGGCCCTCAGCTTCCCAGCCGGAAATCTCCGGAGAGCGCGGTATAATAAAGGTTTGTATGTCTGCCTACGAAGCCAACAATCCGTTTGACCTTCTCGGTCAGACGTCGCCCCCGGCGCCCTCGGTCGAACTTCATGGTTCGACCGAGCCGCAGCTCGTCCTCGGTTGGGGGCAATTTCATCAGGGCGTCGCCAGCAACTTCGCCGAGCTTTTCCGCAGGGCGAAACTCTCGAAGGATTTTCTGTCCGGGAATTTTTTCAAGGATTCGTGGGTGGACCGTCGTTGGCCACGTAGGGCAATTGCCGCCGCCGCGTTGTGGCACATCGCTTTCGTGGTCCTGCCATTCCCGCAATTCGCAGCGCCCAAACGCAACCGCGCGTTCGACAATTCGAAAATCACCTGGTCTGGGCCCATCGAGGATTTTCCGTTGATTCAGTTGCCTGCGGCGAAAGCAAAGCCGATTCCCCGCGGTGCTGCCAATCAGCCGCCAGCACCGGAAGGCGCCGACGCATTTCATCCGCGCCAGCGAATTTTCACGGACCCGGTTCATCCCACGCACCCGCGTCAGACGCTGATCAATCCCGCAGCGCCTCCTGACGCGCCTAAGATTCTTCCCGAACTGCCGAACGTGGTGCAGCTAGCGCAATCGACTGCGCCGGTCCGCCCGCGCCTTGAAATCAGCCAGGAAGCTTTAAAGAAACTTCACCCGCGCGAGAAGCGCGCGGCAGCGGTATCGAACGCAACGGCGCCGGAACTTCAGCAGTCCGCGCAACAATCGGCAGATTTGACGCTTGCGATGACCAACGCAGCGCCTGAGCGTCCGAAGCTTCAGATCAGCGCGAATTCCGCTCCGCGCGCTACACAACGTAAGCAAGACTCTGCCGCCGAACCGGCTCCTGATGTAGTGGCATCCCAACTGACTTCACCAAATGGCGGGCCGCAGACTTTGATTGCACTGTCGGCAACTCCGGGGCCTCCGGCTCCGGTAGCTCCCCCTGCAGGCAATCTCACCGCCCGCGTAACGATTTCACCGGAAGGGAAAAACGCCGGTGTTCCCGGGGGCACGCCTGATGCGAAATCCGGATCGACCGGAAACTCGGGACGCGCAACCGGCGGCACAGGGGAAAGCGGTGGTGCCGGCGCAAATTCCACCAGCGTGAGCATCACGGGTGGCGCTCCCAAATCCGCGAATAACGCCTCGGGAGTGGGCGCTGCAGGAAAAATCGCCATGCCCTCATCGCGGCCCAACTATTCACGCGATGACGCGAATCATTCGGCGGATGCGCCGCCAGCGAAAACCACTCCACCGAATTTTGCTGCTCTTGCCCCGGATGCCAAGCCCGAAGCCGTATTTGGCCGCAAGCGCGTTTACTCGATGAACGTGAACATGCCCAACCTGAACAGCGCTTCGGGAAGCTGGATTTTGAATTTCGCTGAACTGCGCGCTTCCACGTCGAATCCGATCGGAGTGGCATCAGGAGAAATTGCGGAACCGTCTCCTATACGAAAAGTAGATCCAAAGTATCCCCCGACACTCGCTGCAGAACATGTGGAAGGGGAAGTGATTCTTTACGCAGTGATCCGTCGCGACGGGTCAGTCGATAGCATTCAGTTGGTTCGCAGTGTGGACGAACAACTTGACGCCAACGCGATGCGCGCATTGGCGCAATGGAAATTCCGTCCCGCGGAGCGTAATGGCGAACCCCTGGAACTGGAAACGATTGTCCACATTCCATTCCGCGCGCCGGAACGCTAAGCGCGCGAAGAATTGGCCTACGTGGTTATTACTGAAATCAAACGATCGATATCCCGCTCGCTGTTATAAACGTAGGGCGAAACCCGGATCTTGCCTTCGCGTAAACTGGTAATCACGTTTTCATTTCTGAGCTTTTCGTAATATTCCTTGGTCTTCGCTGCGCTCCTCGCCTCGAAGCATCCATACGGCCCGCGCTGGTTGCGATCGATGGGGCTTGCCGCCACAAAACGGTCTCGCGGCAAGCGGGCAAAAAGTTGATCGATCAACTTGTGATTGTGTGCGGCAACTGTATCGACTCCGATTCGCAAAACAAGTTCGAGTCCGGCATCCATCGCCGCGAGATTGTAATAGTTGGCAGTTTCGGCAGCATCCCATCGCCGCGCAGCATCCGCCGGCTTAGGATCAGAAAACGCTGCCATCGACGAGAAATTCTCCGCTCCCTGTGCCGCCATCCAGTAAAACGGCCCCGGACGCATTCTGGAAATGTGCTCGGCCTTCGCCCAAAAAAATCCGGTGCCGAATGGTCCAAGGATCCATTTGTATCCGGCCGAAACGATAAAATCCGCGCCCAGCCGGTTCACATCCATCGGCACCGCTCCGCAGCACTGGCTGGCATCGAGCAATAGCAATGCGCCTTGCGCGTGGCATGCTGCCGCGATTCGCGACGCATCGAGCAGTGCGCCGTTATCAAATCGGACCAGGCTCACCGAAACCAAACGCGTTCGCGGAGTGAGCGCGGAAATAAAATCTTCGGCCGAAAGGTATCGATCGCGCGGAGAAATAATTTTCAACCTAATCCCTTCGCGCTCCTCCATCGGTTTCCAAGTCGTGTACTGAAGCGGAAATTCTCCTCCGGCGGTCAGGATTTCATCGCCCGGCTTCCACGACAAACCGTAGGCAACCGCTAGCATGCCGGTACTGGCGCCCGAAGTCAGCGCGATCTCTTCGGGTTTTCCATTGATCAAGGCTGCGATCGATTTCCGGACGCGATTCGGCGTGTCGAAGTAGGCCTGGTCCGAAATACGGTGCGGAAATTTCTTCCATTCCACCGCTGCTTGAATCGCTTTGATTGCAGTTTTCGGCACGGGACTCTGCCCCGCCAAATTCAAATACGTGGCGCCTTCGAATTCGTGCCATTCCTGTCGCCAGTCGATCGAGGGAGTTGTTGCGGTGGCCATCGAGACCTCCTTCAGCGTTGCAATAAGTCAATTTTCGGCTCTCGCGCAGCCCAGGCAAGAGCCAAATTGGGGAGCATGGTTTTCTTGTTCGAGCCGCAGGGTTGCTAGAAGTGACTGCGAAGCTCGCGGAACGCGGGGAGTATGACAAGTTTCCCGGACCCTGCCATGACCGGTTCGTGCTCCATATGCCAGGTATGTTGATGCGGAATGTAGACCGCGTTCAATCCGACTTTCATGGCGGGGTTAATGTCACTTCGCGGGCTATTGCCAATCATCCAGCCATGCGCTTTGACGATTTTGTGTTTGCTGACAAGGCCGGTGTAGGTGACCGTATCTTTTTCAGGAACGATTTCAATGGCTTCAAAGAAGCCTTGTAAGCCGGAGCGTTGTACTTTCGCCGATTGCTCCGCGGGCTCGCCTTTGGTGAACAAAATTAGCCGGTGTCGTTCGGTGAGGAAGGCCAGCGTCTCCGGGACGCCATCGAGGATTTTCGGCGGGGTACGCTCGAGTTCGATCACCCTCTGATGAATTTCCGCCAGAGTTTCGCGCTTGGCCATTTTTTCCGCAAGCTTCAAGTAAGTTTCCTCCAGCGATCGCCCGAAGCTGCGTACGCCGTATCCGTATTGCCGGATATTCTTGCGCTCCGTTTCGTTCAGGATGTGTCGGATATATGCGCGCGCGTAGCCGCACGGTTCAACCAGGGTAATGAAATCTTCAATCAGCTTTTCGAAGAAAACATTGTTTTCCCAGAGCGTGTCGTCAGCATCGATCATCAATGTTTGGCGTCGCATCTCGTTCTTTTTCCAACACGCTGGAATTTCAAATGTCTTGCAGTCGATCAGTGTAGCAGGCGAAGCGAGTCTTCCGCGATTCGAGATGCGGCATCGGGCCGCGCCATTTTTGCGGACGCGTTGCGCATTCTTTCCAACTTCGCTGAATCGTCCAGGAGTTGAGCGATCTTCCACGCAGCCGCTGGCAGATTGTTGCACCGCACTGCAGCGCCTTGCTCCAGCAGATGGTCGGCGTTGCGAAATTCCTGCCCGGGAATCGGCTCGATCAGCGCCATCGGCAGTTTGCGCGCAAGCGCTTCAGAAGTTGTCAGCCCGCCCGCCTTTCCGACCAGCAAATCGGCGGCGGCCATGTATTGATCCATCTGCGTTGTAAAGCCCACCGTAACCAGCCGCTGCGATCCACTATGGAGCCCCCCCGCTGCTTGTGAAATTTCGTCCAATCGCTTTTTCACCTTCTCGGATTTTCCGGCGATTGCCACAAGCTGCCACGGTTTTTGCAACGCCAAAAGATTTTGAACAAGCTGTTCCAGTGGCCCGACGCCATATCCGCCCGCTGCCAACAAAACAATCTTCGCAGCCGGATCCAGGTGCAACTCTTTGCGAGCCGCCATGAGGTCCAACGGCTTTGCAAAAATCGGATCGATCGGTATGCCGGTCACTCGAACGATTTCGCGCGGCACACCGATTCCAGCCAGATATTCGGCCGCTTCCGGTATCGCCACGAAGTACCGGCCCACGGTCCGGCACAACCACATCGCGTGGACGTCATAATCCGTCACCACGATGGCATTTTTCGCGCTCAGTTTCTTTTTTGCGATCAGCCAAGCGATGATTTCCGCCGGAAGAAAATGCGTTGCTACGCACAGGTCCGGCTGCACTTTCTTCAGCATGCGGATCATGGGCTGTGCGTTCAGCCGGTCCAGCGCCAGGCGCCGGCCCGGATGTTGCCACGGCCGGTCGGTTCGGTCATAAAGCACTCCCATCAATTCAGGAGCGCGCCGAACCATAGATATGTAGGACCTGTCGTAAAGGCGTTGAAAAAGCTTGCTGACGTATTCAATCGCGTCCACGTGCTCCACGTCACAGTCACCGCGTGCGATAAATGCCTTCTCCAGTGCTTGCGCTGCGCGCACATGTCCGGCGCCGGAAGACGCCGATAACAGTAAGACTCTCGGCTTTTTTTTCATGAGCAGTATTGGCAGCAGCCGCGAAAGCTGTCGTTTGGCATTAGATTCATTTTGGTTTTTTCGCGCTTGCGGTCAGTTGCTGCAGAATTTCTCGCGCCGTCTTTTGCAAATCGCCGAATTTTGTAAGGTATTCCTGGAATTCGCGGTTCACAGTTTGCGCTTCTTGTACGCCCAGTTGGTGACGCAGGATCATGTCGCGCAGTTTCACCGGATGCGGCAGTAGCGCATCTTCCTGCAATTCCTCAAGTGCCGTCGCAGCATCGTAGTGATACATCGCAACCTCCCGAACAAAGTTCGAAAGGTGATTGTACCCGTTCAGGCAGACGGAAGAAACGTGAGTAGCGTCGGGGGAAATAAAACCAAGCTCAAGCGGCCGCGTGAAGAAATTCGTATCGCTCGATTTTTGCGGCGATGCCTCTTTGACCGTTACTTGTGGGATCGATCCGAACGATCTGGCCTTGGCATCGGATATTCACATCGCCCGACTTAGTCACTTGCTCGGGCAGAGTGATGACAAACTCGATGCTGTTTCCGACTTTGAATTCCATCTCGGAAAGAAAATACAGTCCGCGGTAGCTGACGTCGCGAGTCTGAACTTTTAACTCCACCGAGTGGGAATCCGTTGCCAGCACGCGCATGGGCAAGGACATATTGAAACGGCGGGCTTCGCGGCGGTCGGCTCCGTCAGGCATGGCGCTCCAAGCGGCTCTGAAAAACTGCAAAACCCTACCATTCGCACGCAGGCACTGCAACGTCAAACTCAATAAATTTAGCTCTAGTACTGCCCTTACAGAGTGTGAACTCAATCGCAATTCAGGCGTCGCGGACTTTTGCTTATGATCCCAACCAAACGGAAACAGAGTAGTTAACTATGACGACCAAGCTCTAGTACGAACTCTTGATTGCTCGAACAATCACGCAATATACTTTGCGCAGTCCCAGCCTTTCACGCTCTTTGGAGCGTGCCTGCGATGCAGCGCCGCCTACATCCACGTGTACGGCTCCGCCTTCCTGCGCGGCTCAGATGGTCTGCGCCCCTGGGACAAAGGATGGAACTGTGCGAAACCATCAACGTTTCGCGCGGCGGACTGCTGCTTACCTGCAAGGAATTGCACGCCGATGGCCTCCCACTTTGGGTCACTTTTCCGTTCGATTCTGCGTCCTCCGCGGCCCAGCCGGAAACACTAGCTCGCGTGGTGCGCTGCGCTGAATCAAACGGCGATGCGCCGGCGCGATGGAAAGTAGCCCTGCATTTTGAGGGAACCGCGTACTCGATCCCACGCGAGAACGGTCACTATGCAAGTCCTCCAAAACGAAATGGCACCGGCAATGAAATCTCGCTGCCGATTCGCGTGCGTCCCAAAACCGTGCCGTGGCATGAAGACGCCATGACCACCGAAGTGACTCAGGACAAAATAAAGTTCGTTACGCACCGCGAATACGCGCTTGGCGAACGACTCTATGTCTCTTTCGTATCTGGAATCGACGCGCCCTGGGCTGGGAACGACGAATGGGAAACCCAGGTCATCGGAGTCGAAATGCGCGAAGACAGCGATTCGCTACGCGTTACGGTCAGGAAGAACTTGGCCAAGTAAGCAGCCGGGCCAAGCTCGCCTTTCGTGTAGACTGTCATCGCCTGCGATGAGCTCAACTCACGAATCGAAGAATTTATTTTTGGAAGGACCTGTCGGAAAACTGGAAGCTGTACTCTGGACTCCGCATGGAGCACCGCCGACGGTTGCCGCAGTCGTTTGCCACCCTCATCCATTATTTGGCGGCACCATGCACAACAAAGTTGTGTTCCAGGCTGCCAAAGCCATGGACTCGCTCGGCATCGCTGTACTCCGCTTCAATTTTCGCGGTGCAGGACTCAGTGAGGGAACTCACGATCGCGGCCGCGGCGAGTTGGATGATGTTCGAACAGCGCTCCATTTCCTGGCCGGTGAATTTCCCGACGCTTCTCTAGTCCTGGCCGGCTTCAGTTTCGGTTGTTGGGTTGGGTTGCGCGTTGGTTGCGAGGAGGCAAGAGTGACGAGACTCATCGCGATAGGTGCGCCCGTCAACAGTTCGGACTTTTCCTATTTGTTGCAGTGCGCGAAACCGAAACTTTTTGTGCACGGTTCGAACGACGAGCACGGAGCGATTGCGAAAGTTCGTGAATTGGTCAAATCGCTGCCCGGCGAAAGCGAACTGATTGTCGTTGATGGAGTTGATCATTTTTTTGCCGGGAAAATAGAGCAGCTGGGTAGCGCCATCCGGGGCTGGCTGCAAACTGCGAAGCAAGGCTCGGTATGAGCAAGTTTAGGAGGCCTCAGGGGTTCGTCGAATTGCTTCCTGGCAATTCTCTTAGAAGCAAGCTGATGTAGAATTCTTCCAACTCCGTCCCTGAGTTTTTCGATTCCCGCGGAGGGGAACTGCAATGCCAAGCAAGTTACTGCCGTATTGGATGACGCCTGCGATTTCCAGAGCAGCGGCGGTCATGCTACTCACGCTCTTTGTCGTTTCATGCGCAGTTGATTTGACGCTGGTGGGCTTCGACATCGCGCCGGCCTCCACTGTTGTGAACGACATCGCCATCGCACTGATCGCTACCGGAGTCATGCTCTTCTACCTTTTCACCACGCACACAGAGCACATCTTCCTCCGCGCGAAGGAACGCATGAATCTTACGGCCGAGCTCAATCATCATTTGCGGAGGGTGTTGACCGATATTCGCTCTGCTGCGGACTTGGAAGACCGGGCAGAACGATTCAGGCAGATCGACCAGTCGCTCGACGTAGCCGACCGAATCTTGATTGAACTGGTCCCAACGGTGAATGGCGAACGCGCGCCGCGCTATTCCGAAATTCGAAAGTACTAGCTGGAATCGTGAAAAATGGCGCCGAGCGCCTAACTCGACTGGCCCCGGGCGAAAAGCTGCGAGAATTGTTCGATTGTTGCAGGTGGAATAGCCGCCAGCTTTGCGTTCGCGATCGCGTGTTCGGCTCGCGACATCCCTACCAATGCCGTCGTTATTCCCGGCGATGATCTCACAAACTGCAGAGCTCGTTCTGCATCGGAGCCCAAACCAAGCGCTTCTCCGACGAACGCCGGCAAGTTGCTCGCTACTTGGCCCTGCAGCAGGGAAGCGCTGGCGATGAGCGTTACGTCCAATTCTTCCGCGGCTTCCATAATCGTCAACGTTTTTCCCTGCAGCGATTGATTGCCGAGCGTCAGCGCTTCGGTCATTCCCAGGTTGAACGGAAGCTGCACGAAACGGAAGTGATGTCCTTCGCCGGCGATTTCTTTCGCCAAGGCCACGAGCTCTTCGAGCTGCAACGCATCCTTTGCCCGTGCGTCTTGGCGGAAGCCGCTCCACGTAGCCATCCCGTAGAATTGAATTCTTCCGCTGCCCACTGCCGATTCCAGAAAGTAGAACGCTTCTCGGACTCTTCCCAGAAACTGAGTTCGCGACACTTCACCGAGCTGGGTTTCCGGATTGTGCAGATAGAAGATGTCGACGCAGTTCACGCCCATGTTCGCTGTGCTGCGCGACAATTGGTCCTGCAGAAATTTAGGGGCCATGCAGTGGCTCCCCGCCGCAATGTCTTTCGCGGTAAAAATTCCCCGCTGTATATATTCTTCGAAAAAATATTTGTTGGGGTCGCTCGGCATTTTGCCGTCCGGCGTCAAATATCCGGCTTTGGTGCAGAGGACCAACTGCTCGCGCGCAAAGCCTTTCTGTTCCAGCTGCACCAGAGCCGCCCCAATGCTGCGCTCGCTCCTCTGGAAACGGTAGTTGATAGCCGCATCCACTACGTTGATTCCGTTTTCGACGGCAGCCACGATCGTCGTGGTATAGGCAGCATCGGTTCGCTCGTCAGGCTGCCCAAGGTACGTGCCAATTCCCAGTGACGACAGCACCAGCCCTTGCACTTCGCGAAAATGACCTTCCGCCGCGCGCTCTCGAAAACTCTCGGCATACTTTTTCGTGCCGTCCAGTGTCGCTCCGTCGCTCATGAACTTTTCTCTCCGTCCGTCTTCTCCGAAGCTTTGCCCGGTTCCGAAGCCGCCTCGCGAGGCGCCAGCAGCCGCGCGCATGCCCGCATCATTCTGCGGTACGGCCACGCGTTTCCGCGAAAGAATATTTCTCCTTGGCGCGGATTGCTGTAGAACCACCTTCCCAGCAGCCACAAATTTTCCGATAGATCGGACGGCGGCGGCACGGCAGAGTTTTCAATCTTGTCGCGCAAAAACTGTTCCGCGGAGCGCGGTTCGCCCGCCAGCGTGCCGAACGAAATCTCAAACGGCTCGGCGATTCTCCCGCCTTGTACCTCATAAACCGCTATGGAATGTTCCGTGAGGGCTCGCTGAAAAATCACCGCGTTCAGTTCCTGCAGCTGTCGCGGAAGTTCCGGCTGCCCACGCAATGCGTCGTCGAGCTTTTCCAGTTTTTTGTGCAGCAGCGCCGCTTTTTCGAAATCTGTCTCTCCGCTGGCGGAGTCGCGTTCGCTCTCCAGACTCTCCCGCAGCGATTCGCCGTTGGTCTGCAGAAATGCCGTCAGCCGGCCCACTTCGGCGTCATACTCTTGCTTGGTACACCCGGCGAAACATGGCGCCAGGCACATTTTCATTTCCGAGTAGATGCAACCCGGATAAGAGGGATCGCGCAGAATCTTGATCTGGCATCGCCGCACCTTGAACAAATCCAGCACCCGTTCGGCAAACGCATCTGCCGCTTTTCGCGAAGGGAAAGGGCCGTAGTAAATGCCTCCGGCAGGCTGGCCGTTCGAATCGATAGATATTCTTCGCGTCGAGAAGCATCGCGGGTAAGAATTGCGCAGATTTATTTTCAGTACCGCCGGCCGCCGGATCCGCAGCATATCGACGTAGCGTTCCGGGAAGAGCTGCTTCGCGATGTGGTAGTACGCGAGAGTTTGCTCGAATGTTGAGGCCGTCAGGCGGTATCGCACCCCCTTTGCAAATTCGCGCAGGTTCAGCCGTTTACTAGCGAGCTCGGGTTCGCCCAGCATGCGCTCCATCCGGCGTCGCAAGTCTTGCGTACGGATGAACATCGGCTCAGCTGAATTTTCTTTCGGTTCAATCAGGCAGACCGCCGGCAGCGGGGGCAGTGCCGCGAAAAACTCCTCGTCGCGGCCGGCATTAAACGCAACGGCAAAATCAAGATTCAACACGGATTCAGGATACTACGCACAATAGGAGCTCACGAGCGCAGCGCCCACGACGAAATCACCAGGCGCTGAATTTCGCTGGTGCCTTCGTAAATTTCTGTGATGCGTGCATCGCGGTAGTTGCGTTCGACAGGATATTCGCGGCTGTAGCCGTTGCCGCCGTGAATCTGAATCGCTTTGTGCGTAGCACGCGTCGCCATCTCGCTCGCGAACAATTTTGCAATCGCCGCGTCCATGCTGAATCGCGCGCCGGTGTCTTGCTTCCACGCCGCTTTGCGTACCAGCAAGCGTGCCGCATCAATTTCCGTGGACATGTCTGCCAGCATGAACTGAATCGCCTGAAAATCGGAGATGGGATGACCAAACGCCAGCCGCTCCTTTGAATATTTCAACGCCGCCTCAAACGCGCCCTGCGCGATTCCCACCGCTTGCGATGCGATTCCGATTCGTCCCCCGTCCAACGTCGAAAGCGCCACCTTGTAGCCTTCGCCTTCGTTGCCGATGCGATTCGCTACGGGCACTTCGCAATCGTTGAAGACCAGTTCGCTGCAAGCCGTCGCGCTGATCCCCAGCTTTTTTTCTTCTTTACCGACCTTGAATCCGGGCGTCCCTTTCTCGACGACCATCGCCGTGATCCCCTTTTCCCCTTGCGAAGGATCGGTATTCACATAGACGATCGCCGCATCGGCCGCGCCGCCGTTCGTAATCCACGCTTTTGTTCCGTTCAAGATGTACTTCTCGCCGGACTTTACCGCCTTGGTCTGCAACGCAGCCGCATTCGAACCCGCCGAAGGCTCGGTCAGCGCGTAACAGCCGATTTTTTCTCCACGCGCATACGGCAGCAGAAATCTTTTTTTCTGTTCCTCGCTGCCATAACGGTGAATCGGATCGCAATAAAGCGAGTTCTGCACCGAAAGGATCACTCCCGTCGAAGCACAGCACCGCGAAATCTCTTCAATCACAATCGTATACGAAATATGATCGAATCCTGCTCCGCCCTCATTTTCCGGCAGCGCAATTCCGGTCAGTCCCAACTCTGCCGCTTTCGCAAATAGATCGCGAGGAAAATGTCCGGTCTCATCCAGTTCTTTCGCGCGCGGTTTTACCTCCGCTTCAGCAAATTCCCGGACGGTTTTTTGCAATAAAAGCTGTTCTTCGGTGAGTTGCAGATTCACAAGGTGTCCCTTACAAGCCGCAGGTTCAGGCCAGCGCCTTCTTCAGCCGTGCAAATGTCGTCGCAAGCTCTTCCGGATGTACGCGCGTCTCGCCTGTAACTGTCATGAAGTTGGTATCGCCGATCCACCGCGGCAACGCGTGCAAGTGCAAGTGTCCCGCAATCCCCGCGCCCGCTGCCCGTCCCAAATTCATCCCATAGTTCAGCCCGTCCGGCTGGTACAAGCTCTTCATCGCGCTTTCCAGGCTTTGCGCCAGCAACATCATTTCCGCCAGTATCGCCGCGTCGCACAACGACAGCTCAGCGACGTGGGCATACGGTACGACCATCGAGTGCCCCGACGTGTACGGATAGCGATTCAAAATTACGAAGCATCCTTTGCCGCGATAAACCACCAGCGTCTCTTCGTCGTCCGTCCGCGCCGCCGCATCGCAAAAAATGCATTCCGGCTGTTTTCCGGCAACTTGTGAAATGTATTGGTAGCGCCACGGCGTCCACAGATAGTCCATCGGGTGCGAATCCTCGCGAGGGGAAAGAAAAAATCCGGCAGGGCTGCGCGGCTCAAGTCACTTGCAAAAAATCAGGAGTGCGTCGAATTTCCGGATCCCGCCGCGGCAGCTTCCGCCGCTGAAGTCATCGCCGCCGCTTCATCGCTGTTCACGAAATCCTTCAGCTCTTTGCTTGGCTTGAAAAAAGGAATGCGCTTCGCCGGAACTTCCACTTTCTCGCCGGTTTTCGGATTGCGTCCGATGCGCCCGCGCCGCTGCCGCGTCCGAAAACTTCCGAATCCGCGAATCTCGATCTTCTCGCCTTTTTGGATGGCTTCGATGATGCTGTCGAAAATGGTCTCAACAATCGTTTCGGACTCTTTGCGCGGAAGTTCGGTGACCTTCAGCACTTCTTCGATTAAGTCCGCCTTCGTCAACGTCGGTTGCTTGGTCATCGTGGACACGCCTCGCTCGCCAGTTCCTAGATGATACGCCGCAGACCCATGACAGGGAAGGGCTTACGGGAAACTACGCCCACTCGGGTGCTCACTTCCTATCACTAAAGTGGCCCGTAGGTAAAACAAAAATTTAGGGGCCAGTCCTTGCGAACTGGCCCCCGGGTAAATGTCTTCGAATTACCGTTCGAAGGAAGAGAGTTTTTGTTTCAGTACGTCGCCCAGAGTCGCCGTTGAAGACGTTTTGGTCTGCGACTTGTATTGCGCGATTTCCTGGCGTTCCACTTGTTTCACTGCAGCTTTGTAGCTCAGCGCTATCTTCCGGCTTTCCGGACTGATCTTGATGATCTTGAAATCATATTCCTTGCCCGGTTCCAAAGGACCTGCGCTCTTCAGCGGTCCGGTGGTAGTGCGGTTCATTCCGCTGCCGTCGTCGCCGCGCCGGCGATCCGTGATTTCCGTATTGTGGCAAAGGCCTTCGATATTTTCGCCCAGTTCCACGAACGCGCCGAACATGGCGATACGCGAAACCTTGCCCTTCACGATCTGGCCGACCTTGTGCTGCTTGAACCAGTCGCCCCAGATGTCGTTCACCTGTTTCATTCCGAGCGAAACGCGCCGGTTGTCTTCGTCGATGCGCAGCACCTTGGCGGTAACCGGTTCACCCTTCTTGAAGACCTCGTGCGGATTCTTGATGCGCTCTGTCCAGCTCACATCGCTGACGTGCACCAACCCGTCGAAGCCATCTTCGATTTCGATGAACGCGCCGAACTCCACTATGTTGCGAACCTTGCCAGTGACGATCGTGCCCACCGGATATTTGTCCGCAGTCAGCAGCCAGGGATCGGGCAGCGCTTGCTTCATACCCAAAGAAACGCGGCGGTCGCTCGGCTTGATGTCCAGCACCACCACGTCCACCTCGTCGCCGACTTTCACGATCTTTGACGGATTCACGGACTTTTTTGCCCAGCTCATTTCCGTCGCGTGTACCAGACCTTCAATCCCGGTTTCCAACTCGACGAATGCGCCGTAGTCCACCACGCCCACGACTTTGCCCTTGTACTTGCCGCCCGCGGGATATTTCTCGGCCGCGCCAAGCCACGGGTCAGCGGAAAGCTGCTTCAATCCGAGCGATACCCGCTGCTTTTCCTTGTCGAACTTCAGAATAATGACGTCCAATTCCTGGTCCGGCTTGACCACATCCGAAGGATGCTTGACGCGACCCCAGCTCAAATCCGTCAAGTGCAGCAAGCCGTCGATTCCGCCCAGATCGACGAACGCGCCGTACTCCGTCACGTTCTTCACGAACCCGTGCACGGTCTGGCCTTCGGCCAGCTTCTCCATCAGCTCGCCGCGCTTCGCGTGCTGTTCTTCCTCCAGAATCGCCCGCCGGCTCACCACTACGTTGCCGCGGCGGCGGTTCAGCTTGGTAATGCGAACCTGAACTTCCTGTCCGGCCAGCGCATCCAGATTTGCCGTCGGCCGCAGATCGTATTGCGAGCCCGGTAGGAACGCGCGAACGCCCACGTCCACCACCACGCCGCCCTTGATGCGGTCCACAACTTTTCCGCTCAGCGTCGTCTTATTTTTGAATGCCTCGTCCAGCTTTTCCCAGGTACGGCGGCGCAACACTTTCTGGTACGAGACGATGACGTAGCCGTCTTTCTTCTCGCCCGTGCGCTGCACTTCAATCGTTGCATTCGGATCGGGACGCGGAATTTCCGTCTCGGAAAATTCCGCCGCCGGAATCAATCCTTCCGTCTTCTGGCCGATGTCCACCACCACGCCGTGTTCGGTGTACGCAATCACCTTCACTTCGATAATTTCGTTGTTCGCAGCGTTTTCCTGCTGCTCGTCGTATTGATCGAGCAGCTTGCTCATCTCTTCCTTGCTGGCCGCTTCTTCTGCGGCCGCGGTCGCTTCGGCGTCCGTCGCGGATTGCGCGGCGGTCGCTTCGGCCTGAGCATGCACGGCAGCCGCTTCCGGTGTTGCCGCTCCGGTTGTTGTTGTCACTTCCGGTTTCGGATCTTCTTCCGTTCTCTGCGAAGGTGTTTCGTGTACTGCGCCTGCGTTTTGCGGATCTGACGATTGCGTTTCGTGGGCAGGCGCTGCGGCGGCTGCGCTCACGGGGTTGTCATGGTCGGAAAACATGGTTGTCGGCCTCCGGGATCTTTGTCCCTAGTTTTAAGTGATCGTTTTGCGATCACCATCGAAAATGACCGCTTTACGGTCACCTTTCATTCATCCGGCTCCGCCGCACCGCCCGACTTCGTGAAACAAAACCGGGCATGGCCAAGCCAGCGTGTTCAAGCAACTTCCTTGCGGACTCCCTTGTTGGGGTAAAGCAAGGTTTCAGGAATTGCACTTGCAAATCCTGAGCTAACAATGGCTGTCAATTCACTTATCGTACGGGATGTGCGAGTGCGGCCACCCCTGACCGATTCGCGAACCAACTCTACGGGTCTTAGGGTTGGCTTACAAACCCTAATCAACTTCGGACTAGTGGTTAATTCTAGCCACAAGACAGATAGATGCTGCGGGCGTTCGAAACGCTGCAACCGTGCAAGAATACAGGTCAAATTGGAGATGTGTCAACGAATCGAAACAGTGGGAAGCCAGTGATTTCAGAGGAAGCGGTCGATCGGACGCTCATCCGGTTTCCTACCAACAATTGCGTCCCATTCTCGAGTGCCCGCTTCAGAAATCGTTCCAGTGGTTCGAGCGATCAAGCACGGACATCAATACTCAGGAGCGGCCCGGTTTTTGCCGGTATGCTGCCAAGTTCTTTCGTGGTCGAAACCTAGTTATACAGCACGTAGTCCCTCAATCGAGACCCCGGCTAGGAATTCAGGACCAAGAAATTAGAACTTGATATGCGACCAGATTTGTCGTATTTTCTTCTGCAAATCATTTGCAATAACGCTTCGCTCGCGAAGCTCCGGAGAACACCATGTGCGCAGGTAAGGGCGTTTTGGCGATGGAAGAGAATTTTGGCCATGTCATGGAGTGTGGCTGCGGCACCATGCACGTCAGCGTCGGTCCCGTAAGTCTGGCGTTGGACGCTCGCGCTCTCCGCCGCCTCCATGAAATGATCGGCACCGCTATCGCCCGCATTGACTCCATGCCCGACGACGTCGAGCAACCCAGCGGCATGCTCGTTCACACCTCGCACCTCGAACTTCGCAAAGTGATGAAGCTCAAGCACTAGCCTGAACTCCCTTGTAAGAGAAACTCCTGCTGCCGACTACATCCGCTGACGATCAGGGTATGCGCGCACTCGTTTCCCCGGTGTTGCCCTCCTATGGCGGAATCGCGAGTGGTATTGGCAAACGTCTTGACGGACTCGATCATGTCTTCAGCCCGTCTGGCCTTGTGGCCTGACCCGCGCATCTCCGAATGGATTCTCGCCGGCGCGCACGTTCTAGAACCAGCGCTCGGTAAAGTCGCTTCGGGCAGCAAAATAAAATTATTGAATCCAGAATTGCGACCGCTCTCGGGTTCGTCCGGCCGGCTGAAAAAATAACCAGGAGATGCGGGGATCACGCAGCATTGAAGCAGGAGCTAGTCACGCGCGAGCCCGCGTGGACTGGCGGATTTCGCGGCGGAAGTCCGGCGCGAACACTAGGACGGTACGGCACATTTCGTAAAGCCGGGAGCGCATCCGCTCACCAATCCGGTCGGCAAGCGAATCTTGTTTAACGACATTTACCCGTTGGCCGTTCGGCAAGCGCGGAGCGGGTTCGGTCGTCGGCGCATCGTCCAGATAGTTCGTGGTGAGGATGGTCACCCGGCGTTCGTTGTAGCGGGCGTTCAATACCAGGCCGATCATATCGAGAGCCCAAGCCGAAGGTTTACTTGCACCAAGATCGTCGAGCACGAGAATTTCTGCGTTGCGGACCGGTTCAAGAATTCTCATTTCGGTCGATTCACTTTGCGGGTTGTAGCTGGCCTGAATCTCTTTCAGCAACTCACGATAGTCACAGAAAATTCCTTGATGGCCGCGGCGCAGTAATTCTTTCAGTGCCGCAACGGCCAAATGTGTCTTTCCGACGCCAGACGGGCCCATCAGTAGCAGACCCTTTTCGCTTGAACCAGGATATTCGCGGACAAATCCCTGCGCATCCATTTTCGCCCGCTTCAACGATTGTGCATCTTGAAAAGACTTGCCGACGTCGGTGCTGTAACTCTCGAAATCGCAATGCTCGTATCGCTTCGGAATCCGTGCACGGTCCACGGTGCGCGCGGCACGTTCGCCCGATCCGCAATCGCACGCAACCGCGAATTTTCCCCCTCCGTCAGGCCGCGCAACCAGCCTCCAGCCCGTCCCCAGACACAATTGGCAGTTTTCCAGCGGCATCGTAGAACGAGCATACGGGCGCGCGCAGCGAACGGCAAGCCACGCCGATGTGGAATTCTGTGTAAGAAATTCTCGGAGGCGCTACAGAGTGACGGAGAGACCCAGGAAAGCAATTTAGTGCGAAGGAATCGCCGAACGGGAAATGTTGATCGATTGCAGCAATGCGGGCGAACAGCTCTTCCTCTGTGCGCTCTCTGGCATTCCCAGTTTGTTCCTTCTGTTAGCGCACGTTGCGGCGCGTCGGCACGATCGCATGTCGCGGCGGTTTCTCGTTCGACACGTGGTTCGCCACCCGCGAAAGTTCCTGCTGCACGACGGTCGCAAACTCCGTCATCTGCTTTTCCATTTCGACCATTTTTTCGCGCATGTTCAGAATAATTTCGATACCCGCAAGGTTCACGCCCATGTCGCGTGCCAGGGTCAGAATCACGTCGAGTCGCTCCAGATCTTGATCCGTGTAGAGCCGGGTGTTGCCTTCAGACCGCGACGGCTTCAGCAATCCCACCCGTTCGTAAAGCCGCAGCGTCTGCGGGTGCAACTTATAAAGCTCGGCCACCGAGCTGATCATGTAGCCGGCTTTGGCGCGGGTTTTTCTGCGTGGCGACATGGCGTTAACTCAGACTCCTGCTTTCGCGAACATATCTTTGCGCGGATCTTCCGGCGCGACGGTTTCCAGTTCTTTCATCAGGTTCCGAACGCGTTCGTCCGTCGGTTTCGGCACGATTACCTGAATTTCGACGTACTGATCCCCGCGCGCCCCGTTGCGCGCGCTGGGCACGCCCTTTTCGCGTAGCCGCAAAGTTGCGCCGCTGTTCGTCCCCGGAGGAATGCGTACCAGCGAGCGTCCATCGATCGTCGGCACTTCCACTTTTGCGCCCAGCGTCGCTTCGCTCACAGTCACTGGAACTTTTGTGTACAAATCATTTCCGCGCCGCTCGAAAAACGGATGCGGCCGCACTTCCACCAGCAAATATAAATCTCCGGCCGGGGCGCCCATGGTTCCCGCATTTCCTTTTCCGGGCACGCGAACTCGTCCGCCGCTTGCAACGCCCGCTGGAATTCGTACATCGATCGTTTCGTTGCGACGTACACGGCCTTCGCCGCCGCAAGTCTTGCAAGCGGTGCGAAGTTTGCCAGTTCCGCCGCAGCGCGTGCATGGCACGTTGAATTTCATTTTGCCGGCGGCCTGCTGGATCGTGCCCGATCCGCTGCAGACCGGACAAGTCTGCGGCGAACCGACCGCGCCGGTTCCATGGCATGTTTCGCAGGTATCCATGCGCGTAATCTGCAATTTCTTTATGCCGCCGCGTACCGCATCCCAAAAATCAATTTCCAGTTTGTATTCCAGCGCGCCGCCCGGCTCGGCTTCTTCTTCCGCGTGTGCGCCGCCGCGTCCGCCAAAAAATTGGCTGAAGAGATCTCGGAAACTGGCTCCGCTACCCCCGGCTGCGCCGCTGCCGCCGCTGAAATCGAATCCGCCAAAATCAAAATTGACATTGTGGTCGCCGCCCGGGCCCGGTCCGTAATCGCCGGTAGGTGCGTTCTCGCTATAGAAACCATACTGGTCGTACATGGCGCGCTTTTTCGAATCGGAAAGCACGTCGTACGCTTCCTGCAACTGCTTGAACTTTTCTTCCGCGGCCTTGTCGCCCGGATTGAGATCCGGATGGTATTTCCGCGCGAGTTTGCGGAATGCTCCGCGAATGTCTTTCGCGGCCGCTTTGCGCGAAACTCCCAGCAATTCGTAGTAGTCAGCTTTCGGTGTTGTAGGCATTTCGATCTATGTCACTGAAATCCCAGAAAATGAGAAAAGTGCACTATAGCGGAGAGGAACTATAGTGCACTTTTTGTGGCGAGCATCAGTTAGGCTGCTTATTCTCGTCCACGTCAACGTACTCTGCGTCGATCACGTCGGCCGGCTTGCTTGGGCCGCCTTGGGTGCCTCCGCCGCCGGTTGATGCACCGGCTGCGCCCGCTCCTGCGGACGCCGCTTCCGCCTGCCCCGAAGCCTGCGCGCTCTTGTAGAGCGTCTCGGCCATCTTGTGCAGGTTGCGTTCTACGCCTTCGGCGGCGCTGCGCAGTTTGCCCACGCTGCCTTCACCGGATTCGCTCATGGCCTTCTTCGCTTCCTCGAGCGCTTCTTCAGTGGCCTTCACGTCAGCCTCCGGAAGCTTCTCGCGGTTTTCGCGAATCGTCTTTTCGGCTTGGTACACGATGCCGTCCAGACGGTTGCGCGCTTCCACTTCTTCCATGCGCCGGCGATCATCTTCGGCGTGCGATTCTGCTTCGACGCGCATCTTTTCCGCTTCTTCCTTGGTTAAGCCGGTCGAGGACTGAATGGTGATCTTCTGTTCCTTGCCGGTGGCCTTGTCCTTGGCCGAGACGTTCAGAATGCCGTTCGCGTCGATGTCGAACGTCACCTCGATCTGAGGAGTTCCGCGAGGTGCAGGCGGAATTCCGTCCAGCTTGAACGTGCCAAGCGAGCGGTTGTCCTTGGCGAACTTGCGTTCGCCCTGCATCACGTGGATTTCCACGCCGGACTGATTGTCCGAAGCGGTCGAATATGTTTCAACCTTCCGGGTTGGGATTGTCGTATTGCGCTGGATCTGCACGGTCATCACGCCGCCCAGCGTCTCGACACCTAGTGAAAGCGGCGTCACGTCGAGCAACAAGATGTCCTTCACTTCGCCCGCAAGCACCGCACCCTGAATGGCCGCGCCGACTGCCACGACTTCGTCAGGATTCACGCCCTTGTGCGGCTCTTTGTTTCCGAAGAAGTTGCGAACCAGTTGCTGCACTTTCGGAATACGCGTCGAGCCGCCGACCAGCACGACTTCCTGAATGTCGTTCGGCGAAAGCTTGGCATCTTCAAGGGCCTGTTGCACCGGCTTCATGGAACGATCGAGAAGATCAGCCATCAATTGTTCGAGGCGCGTCCGAGTCAGCTTTTCCTGCAAATGAATCGGGCCGCTTGCTCCCGCGGTTATGAACGGAAGATTGATCTCCGTTTCCATCATTTGCGAAAGCTCGATCTTGGCTTTTTCCGCCGCTTCTTTCAGACGCTGCAGAGCCATGCGGTCCTTGCTCAGATCGATGTTGTTGGACTTTTTGAATTCATCAATGAGCCAATCCACGATGCGCTGGTCAACGTCGTCGCCGCCAAGGTGCGTATCGCCGTTGGTGGATTTTACTTCTACCACGCCGGCGCCGACTTCGAGCACCGACACGTCAAACGTGCCGCCGCCCAAGTCGTAGACGACGATGGTTTCGTCGCTCTTCTTTTCCAGGCCATACGCCAAAGCGGCGGCCGTCGGCTCGTTGATGATGCGGACGACTTCAAGCCCCGCGATTTCGCCGGCCTGCTTGGTGGCCTGGCGTTGCGCGTCGTTGAAGTACGCCGGAACGGTGATGACCGCCTTGGAAACCTTTTCGCCAAGGAAATCTTCGGCTGCATTCTTCAACTTGGTCAAAATCATTGCGGAAATTTC
Organism: uncultured Acidobacteriota bacterium; assembly: GCA_963781385.1. Taxonomy (GTDB): domain Bacteria; phylum Acidobacteriota; class Terriglobia; order Acidiferrales; family UBA7541; genus Acidiferrum. Next base: position 971,779 of record CAWAFN010000004.1, read on the forward strand.
GGGCGGGCTGTATACCTTGCCGGAAATTTCAACGCGGGCGTCGTCGTGATCGCCTTTCACTACTTTGTATGGAACGCGCTTGGTTTCCGAGCCCACTTCGTCGAAACGGCGGCCCATAAAGCGCTTGATCGAGTACACCGTGTTTTCCGGGTTGGTCACGGCCTGCCGCTTGGCGACTTGGCCGACCAACCGCTCGCCGGTCTTGGTAATGGCGACGACCGAGGGTGTGGTGCGAGCGCCTTCCTGGTTGGGAATGACCACCGGTTCGCCGCCCTGCATCACGGCTACGACGGAGTTGGTCGTTCCCAAGTCAATTCCAATAATCTTACTCATGTGTCTGGTCCTCTCTCTCCAATTCTCTGCAACGCCAAATTCGTATATCGCACTGCCGACGCAAGTCTGTAGCGCAGCGTCGTCGTCGGCCTGGTGGTTACCAGTTTCGATGCAGGTGAGAGTATAAAGGTTGAGTGTATCCTTGTCAAGATTCTTGATGTGAAATATGTTTTTTATTTTGTTTAAGTTACAGGCGATTCTGTCCAAACCTAACAAATTCTTGACCGACTTGCAAACAAACCCATTCTGGCTTCTCGCATCTTATTATCGGCTGTAAGGACGGAAATCTCCGGTCGCTACCGGAATCGGGTCCGAACCATTTCACTGCTTCCGTGCAAGGTTGCACTCGGGCCACCTGCGCGACGATGGAACGGGGCTTGGCGGTGGTAGCGTTTGGGGTGGAATACCGTCATTCTTTACACGTTTCAGGAGGAATTGCGTGAACCGTAGGCGTGTCATCGCGAATCTGGTCGCAGTCATCGGCAGCCTCACATTTGCTGCCGCAGCAGTATCCGTCAAAGCTGGCGCCCCGGGCCAGGCAGCCGGCGTCACGGATGTGGACACGCGCAAAGCATTCGGCTCGAAGAACGCGCCGATCACGATGGAAGTTTTCAGCGACTACCAATGTCCGGCCTGCAAACAACTTTACAAGACGACGAACCAGCCGTTGCTTAACAACTACGTTAATACCAGCAAGGTCTATCTGATTCACCGGGACTTTCCTTTGCCCGGCCACGCCTATTCCCGCGTTGCGGCTCGTTATGTGCGTGCGGCGGCGCAGCTTGGAAAAGTCGGAGCCGGCAGAGCAAGCGCTCTTTAACAATCAGGAAAAGTGGGAAGCCAGCGGCGATGTGGACGGGACCATCGCCGCGGTATTCTCTTCCGCGGACATGACCAAGATCCGAGCGGTGGCCAAGGGGACTTCGCTCGACGCCATCATCGATAAGGACGTCGCGCTGGGCAAAGGCTACAACGTGAACCAGACGCCGACCACCGTGATCCACTACAAAGGGCAGACCTACCCGGTAGTTGGCGTCGTCACCTACGACGTACTGCACGGATTCCTGGATCAGCTTCTTTCGCAGTAATTGTTCTCGGCCAAATGCGATTCCGAATCAGCAAAATATTTCTGGGATACCAAACCAAGTGATTGAATCCAGCCCACTGAATTTCCGCCGCGCGACTATTTGGCTGGGACGCCTGCTGATTGGCGGCATATTTATTTACGCCGGCTACGCAAAGCTCACCTACCCAAATCACCATTTGTGGCCCTGGTTCATGCTGAAGTTTTCCGTTTCGGCGAATCTTTCGACATTTGCGTTTCAGGTGGAGTCGTACCAAGTGTTGTCCGCGGCTGGTTCGGCGTTTGTGGCGCACACGCTTCCATTCGTTGAAATCATTCTGGGGTTACTATTGATTCTCGGGTGGGGATTGCGTATTTGGGCGTCGCTGATCACGTTAATCCTTCTGGGATTTCTCACGGTTGTGACGCGCGCATATCTGCTGCACATGGAAATTAACTGCGGCTGCTTCGCCACACCCGAACCGCTCACAGGCATGACCGTGGTGCGGGACAGCGCCCTCGCTGCGCTGGCGGTTCTGATGACAGTATTCGCGTTCCAGGAAGCCCGCAAACCGCACCCGTGGACGGCACGGACGAGTAACACGGGAACATGATTGATGGAGTGGGTTGCATCCGGCGACCAGAACGAAAAGGATGCGAAAACCCAGTCAGAAAAAGAGCTAGCACATCAGTTGAATTTCCCGATCTTCTGTGTGGAGATCGAGGAACAGGATCCGAGTGCTGAGTTCTTGAAGCGATTCGCTGATGTACCGAGGGAAGTGAGAGCTGTCTCCGGCAGAACGATTGCAAGAGCTCTGGCGCCATGGTTGTGATCGATAAGCTTGCCGGACGACCCGCAATTCGCTTCCACATGGGAAACGTGAAGGGTCAGGCGAAGCCTCGGCGGTTGTACCAACTGGAGATGACTGTGACGGGCTCTGCGCCGCAGGCAGGACTTACCCAGTAAAGCGAAAGCAGGACAGGTGGACGATTGTGAAGGAAACGATGAACTGGATTTCCTGGCTTGGTTGAAGCCTTTTACTCATCACGCATCGTAGGTATTGAACGCGGAGCTCGGCGTGGCGAACTACGATAAAATTTGGATTGGATGCTGAGTCTCCCGCAAATCACATTACGGTTGCGCGGATGGAAACTGATTGATCGCGTGGCGATCGCTTTCCTGCTGCTGTGTTCGATCGCGCTGGGCGCCGGGTGCGGATTGCTGTTCGTTTATGCCAGCGACTTGCCGGAAATTCGCGCGCTGGAAACGTACCGCCCGAACGTCGTCACGGAAATCTATGCCGATGACGGGCAGATGGTGGGCAGCTTCGCGCTGCAGCGCCGCATCCTGATGACCTACGAGCAGTGCCCGAAAATTCTCTACAACGCGGTCACCTCGATCGAGGACCAGCACTACGAAGATCACTGGGGGATCGATTTTCCGCGCATCGCCGGCGCTGCGTACCGCAAGTTGTTGAAGGGCCGGCAAGCGCCGAAGGCGCCAGCACCATCACCATGCAACTGGCGGGCAATCTTTTTCTGGACCGCAGCGACCGCAGCTTCCGCCGCAAGATGCAGGAAATGCTGCTGTCCCTGCAGATTGAGCGCCGCTACACGAAGCCGCAGATTTTCACGATGTACTCGAATCAGGTCTATCTGGCACATGGCAACTATGGTTTTGCGGCGGCTTCGGCACAATTTTATTTCGGCAAACCGGTGACGGATTTGAATCTGCAGGAAGCGGCGTTGCTGGCGGGCATGATCAACGGTCCGAAATACTCCCCGTTGAACGAATCCCGAGCGCGCGCTGGACCGGCGCAATCTGGTGCTTCGCCGTATGCGGAGGAAGGAAAAATTACGCCGACGGAAGAAGCCGCGGCGCGCAAGACGCGCCGCTGGGCCTGCACATTCAATATCCGCGCAACGACCTGGCGCCCTATTTTTTTGAAGAGATTGCGCAAATATCTGGAGGCGACATACGGAACGGAAGCGGTACACGAGCGCGGTTTGCGCGTCTATACGACGCTGAATATCGCCATGCAGACGCGCGGCGAATCTGGCGATTCGCGACGGTTTGCACACCTATGACCGGCGGCATGGGTGGCGCGACGGGTTGCCGAATATCTTGAAAGACAATCTGGGAACACTGGAATCGTATGAAGACGACGACTGGCGACGGCCGATTGAAAAGGGGAGCTATGTCACCGGACTGGTGATGGCGGTCGACGACAGCTACGCGACCATCAAGATCGGAACGTACCGCGCGGTGATTTCCGCGAGCGATTTTGCGTGGACCGGACGAAAGAAATCGTCGGAGCTTTTGAAGGTTGGCGATCTGGCGCAATTTTCGATCGAGGAACTGCGCGAATCGACGGCTCGAGTGCAACTGGAGCAGCAGCCTGCACCGCAGGCCGCAATGGTGGCGATCGATAATCCGACCGGCGAAATCAAAGCGCTGGTCGGCGGATACAGCTTTGAGGATTCGAAATTCAATCGAGCCACGCAGGCAGTCCGCCAGGTGGGCAGCTCGTTCAAGATTTACGTTTATGCGGACGCGATCTCAAAAGGGCGCGACGCCCGTTCGACACCATTCTGGACGCGCCTTTACGATGATCAGCGGCGGTCAGCCATATTCGCCGCGCAACTACGACGAAAAATTCGAAGGGCAACATCACGCTGCGGCGCGCGCTGGCGGGTTCGCGAAATGTTCCGGCGGTAAAGCTGGCGGAAAAAGTGGGCATCAGCACGGTTGTGGATACCGCAAAAAGGTTTGGCATTACGACGCCGCTGCCACCGTATTTGCCATTGGCGCTGGGTTCGGCGGACATGAAACTGATCGAGCATGTTTCCGCGTTTACTGTTTTTCCCGACGAAGGGATCCGCATCGATCCGCACATGATCCGCCGCGTGACCAGTTATGACGGCGCACTGCTGGAGGAAGCGCGGCCCGGGATTCACGAAGTGATTTCGCCGGAGGTGGCGCACACCATGACCGCGATGCTGGAGGAAGTGGTTCAGTTCGGGACCGGAATTCAGGCCAAACAATTGAAGCGTCCGGCGGCCGGGAAAACCGGCACGACGCAGGACTATACGGATGCCTGGTTCATCGGATTCACGCCACAGCTGACGGCCGGGGTTTGGGTCGGCTACGACGACAAACAAATTTCATTGGGCAAGAAAGAGACTGGAGCGAAGGCGGCTCTGCCGATTTGGCTGCAATTCATGCAGAACGGGCTGGCGGGAGTGTCCGGTGCTGGATTTCCAAAACGTCGTGCCGCTGGAGCAACAGGCGGGCGAGCACATGATCCATGTCGATACGCCGGACACGGCGCCGACCGAGGATGAGCCGGCCGCTCCACGAAACAAGGCACCGGTTGCGCTACCTCCGGCAAAAGCCGCGGCTGAGAACCTAGGTCCGAGTCAATAGCAGGGAACAGCAGCGGATATTGAGAGGTAGGAAGGACAGCCGGCGAGATTCTGCCGGCCCTTCTTCGTTTCCTCCGAGAAAATCAAGGCTTGTTAAGGACAATGTTCAGCGTGGAGTTCTGCATGGCGGTGATGTTGGCGTTGGCCGGATTCATGCCCATGGATACCTGCCAGACCATGGAGCCTGTGCCGTCGGTGAGATTCAGAAAGACCTGAGTCTGTCCGACGAGGCCGAGAACTTCCGGCGAAGCAACCAGAACGCAAGTGGCCTGACCGTTCACTAGCGGCAGGCTGCCGCCGAGCGAAAGAAGAGTGGTGGACATGGCGTAGTGCAACGAGCCGGTAACGGGAGTTCCGTCCGGATAAGAAAACTTAAGAGTCAGCAGCGGCGCGTTGCCGAGCGGAAGAATTTCGATTGCGTTGATTTTTGGATTTTGAAAAACGGCGTCAAATTCGATGGCCATGTTTCCGTTGGTGACAGTGGTGTTGAAGGTTTCGACCACAGCAATGTCTTTGCCGACGGAAGCGAAGATATCGAAGTTCTGTAAGACCAGATTGCCGTTGAGTTTGACGTTGAAGATGCGCCCCCCGACCAATTGCTGGCCTCCGGAATTCTCGGCGAACAGCAGATTCACGCGGTAATTTCCATTGGCGACAGGCAAGGAATAGATCAAAGGTGCTCTGGTGACGCTGTAACGGTTGCTGCGATACAAAGTCGGATCACTGGTGCCCGCAGTCGTCGCCGTGTTGGTAGAAGCAATGCCGCCGCTGTAGCCAGAGTCTGCCTGCCAAATTTGTCCATTTGAATCGGTATAACTTGGGCCGCCGCAATTGATACGAATCGGCTGTTGAGTTTGCGCCGCTGCCGGCAAGCATGCCAGCAAAAGTCCCGCGACCATTGCAAAAAACTTATTCACACTTCCTCCTCGAAGGTTGCCTTCGGTGCCTTGCAAATTGTTGAGTGCAGCGGGAGAGAGTAGTGCTACTGCGCGTTTCAACCGCGGCCACTTTAGTTTTTGTATAGAACGAAAACAACTGTTCCGGAGTATGAAAGGAGGCCAGCGTCGGAGTGCAGGAAAGTTGCTGTCCAAGAGGCTGCACTAAAACCGAATAGTGTCTGTGAGTACAGTTCGATTGGGTATCTTAGAAAGAACGGAGCGCGAAGAGTACGTCAGCGAAAAGGATCCCAACCTTTGTTGCCTAATTCCTTTTCTCCACCAGTGTTATCCACGAGCAGAATTTTGTTGCCGGACGTGATTTCTCCGATTCTGGTGATTGGAATGCGGCCGATGGCGCGCGGAATTCGGGAAATATTTTTTTTCGCTACCGTGAAAAGAAGTTCGTAGTCGTCGCCGCCATGGAGCGCTAGGTCCGTTGCGTCGAAACGTGTGTGCGCTGTGATAGTTGGCTTGGCCAACCGAGTTTCTTCAATACGGGCACCAACAGCGCTGGCCGCGCAGATCCTTGGCAAGTCGCTGGAAAGTCCATCGGAGAGGTCGATCATGGCGGTCGCCAGCCGATTTTTGGCGAGCCACAGTCCGGCGAGCAGCCGCGGCTCGGGGAATAGATGTTTGCGTAACGCAGGTTTGGGAGTTATCGCTCCACGAGATTTCTGAATGATACGCAATCCATACTCGGCTTGGCCAAGAGTTCCGGTGACAAAAATGGAGTCACCCGGCCTGGCTCCGCTGCGAAGGATGGCCTGCCCGCGTTTGCACTCTCCGACTACCGTTATGTTGATAAGGATCTGGTCTCGAAGCGTAGTATCCCCGCCAATTAATGGACAGCCAAGACGCCGAGAGGTCTTGCCGAGCGCGACCATAAATTTGCTGAGCCAGTTTTCCTTGGCGGAACCGGGAAGAGCCAGGCTGAGCAAGAAACAGCGAGGTTCACCCCCCATCGCGGCTACGTCGCTTACGGCGCGCGCCAAACATTTGTGGGCAATCATGGCGGGAGTGTGACGACGGGGGAGAAAGTGCGTGCCCTCGAGGAACCAGTCGGTAGTGAGAACGGTCTCGTAGCCGCTGCGGGGACGCCAGATGGCGGCGTCATCGCCAATGCCGACCAGGACTCCAGCGGTGCGCATTCGGGCCAGGCCAGCGCCATCCGTGAACTTTTGAATGTGCTGAAGGACCGAACTTTCCCCGGTATTCTTGCGTTTCTTAGATGTGGCCTGGTGCGGGCGGATGGGGCGCATGGATGACGTCCTCAAGTATACTCGCCGCGATTCGTTCCGAAGACTCGTTGAGAGCATACGCGCCTGTACGAATGGGCAGGTGGACAGGAATCCACAGCCTGCACCAAAAACCCGGAAATACAGGGTTGACCCGCTCATCTACCAAAACTAGGATAGGTAGTGGGCTTGGACCGAAATTAGCACCAAGGCGAGCTTCTATTAGCCCTGAGGGCTAGCTAGAACGTTGTAGGAATCGGCTTTAGTACGAGATGTGCAAGGGTCCGAGGGACCTGATCGTGATTAAGGGCAAGAACTACACATTCTTTGTCGCTTCGACACCGGGAAAGTTGCGGAAGCTGGTGGTGCCGGCTTATGCGATCCACGGCGTGGCGATTCTTGCGCTTATTGGGATGATTACAGTGGCGGCTGCAGCGGGTTCTTACACCCGGATGCTGTGGAAGGTTGGCAATTACAACGCACTGCGCCACGAACAAGAGACTTTGAAAGTTCAGTATCACCAGTTGCAGAGTACGGTGAACGATACGAACCAGCGTTTGGATTCGCTGCAGTCGTTAGCGACGGAAGTGGCGATGACGTATGGGGTACTGCGCTACCATCCTGCGGCGTTCGATGTTTCGGATAATCCAGTGACCGCGGAAGACGCGTTTGACCGCTCGGTCGAGCAATATACTTTCTTGAAGAAAAACGCCGCGGCGATTGCCATTTCTTCGGGCGGACTGCGATTGATGCCGTCATTCAGCTTTGCGGATTCAAGCTACACGCCGGCGATCTGGCCGGTGCTAGGACACATTACGGACAGCTTTGGTGAGCGGCTGGATCCGTTCAGTGGTGAAGGCGCGTTCCACACGGGTGTGGACGTGGCTTCGGATTACGGCGCGCCGGTACACGTTACCGCGGACGGCGTCGTCATCAGCGCAGAAAACCACGCGGGCTATGGCCGGGTGGTGGTGGTCGACCACGGCTTCGGAATTACCACGTGGTACGCGCACCTTTCTTCGTTTTCCACGATTACCGGTACGCGCATCAAACGCGGCCAGGTGATTGGATACTGCGGAATCAGCGGCCGGTCGACTGGGCCGCACGTGCACTACGAAGTTCGTATGAACAACGCGCCCATCAATCCGTGGCGCTACATGAAGTCGACTCCCGCTGGCGACTAGTTCCCTCCTGCCTACGCGTAAATTTAAAGAGCAGCTAATCGAGAGAGGCTTTTATTTCTTGTGTGCTTTGCTACTGCCTTGAGGCGCGGGCATTGGTGAAGACTGTGGCGCGGCCGATTGCGCGGGTTGAGGCGTGAGGGAAGCTTGGCGGGCGAGTTCGAGAAAATCCGGCGTGACGGTAAATACAGCGCGGACAGACTTCCAATCGCCGCGATCGATTTTCTGAATGTCCGCACTTTTCAAAAGTTCGAGATAGGTTTGCCGATCCTGGGGTTTCATCTGTTGCCGTAACTTGGGATCGTTCAGCCCGTTTTGCGCAAGCAGCAGCAAGCCCTGCAGGAAATCACGGAGTTGGGAGCTGGCGGAATCGGACACGCTTTCGCCTTCCGCCACAATGCGAAGTTGATCGCCTTCCGGTTTGCCGGCAATGGAAATCCAAGGAAGCTGGCTGAGCAGCACCGAGAGTTGCGGCGAGTTGTATCCGCTGAGAGAGACCGAGCCCAAACCCGGTTGCAGGGAACCGTCCTGGCGGATGACGGCGAAGAGCGGGGTTCCGGCAAGGCGCTCGAATCGAGAATTCCATTCGTTGCGGTTCAGATTTGCCCCGGCTGCGGCGATTTCCGAAGAGAGACTTTCAGAATTGGTAATAGCGATGCGAGTATCAGAAAAAAAAGCCACGGATATCGGTTCTCCAGAGACCGTGGAATTGAGCAGGTAGGTTTTCAATTTGCCCTGCTGGGCGACTTTTGCGTTGCGTTGCAGGTAGGAATCGATTTTTGAGTGATCGAATTTTGCGTCGGCCACTACGAGAAATTTGTTTTTGCCGCCACGACTTGAAACCGCGACGATGGCGCGCGCCAAGTCGCGTTCGTAAGCAAAGCTGGTATCGCGAACAAATTGCGAGTAGTCGGAATCTTGCGTGGCATGGGGCGCCCATGCGTACAGATTTGCGAGAAAAGGTGATTCCTTGAGGTCGGCGAGATCGACGTAGATGACGGTGTTTGCGTCGGCGGGTATGAATTCAAGGAGTTGTTTGCGCGCTGCGGGCCGATCGTGCGATCTTCCAAAAAGGAAAAAAGTCACGGCGATGAAGGCAAGTGCCATTGCAGAAATGGCTGCGAATTTTGCGATGCGGGTGGCAGGCATGGATTGGCTTTCCCTAGTAAGCGATGTTCCGTATCTTAACCGCAAGTGCGGGAATTGAACGAAAGGAGAGGTAGAATCGAAAGAAATCTTCACGATTTGCACAGGTTAGGCAGAGCCGAAACATACGGAAGACCGTCTGGGTGGCTAATCTTAAGATAACAAAAGAGATATAGAGAATTGATCGCGTGGAAACGAGAGGAGCCTTTTCCACAAAGCTGGCCCCGCTCGTGCTAGCAAATCAGGCCGCGACGCTTGCAATGCCAGTACCCAGTCTGCTATTCTTGCTCGGTTTGAGCGAGGCTGGCGTAGCTCAGCTGGTAGAGCATCTGATTTGTAATCAGAGGGTCGGGGGTTCAATTCCCTCCGCCAGCTCCAAGTTGACTACGGCAGGGGATTGAGGCGGAGTCATTCCAGGAGTTAAAATTGAACGGGCTGGTGTCTTTAGACACGAGTCCGTTTTGTGTTTCCGCTGAACTCGTTTGCAGTGAAAAAGCCGAACAAGATTGGGACACGAATTTGCGTCCCGCCGGGTTTCAGGATTTTTTTCAGCGAGTCCTGAATTGCCAAGACTGGGACGGGTGGGTGAGTGGCTAAAACCAGCAGACTGTAAATCTGCCGCTCCTTGCGGGCTACGAAGGTTCGAATCCTTCCCCGTCCACCAGGCTCTCTTGAAATGAAATTGACCGGGGTGAGAGCCAGTTAGTAAGAAACCGCAGGGCAACCAAGCGCGTTGTTCAAAGGCGGTCTGAATTTCGGCACACGAGCCGAACAGGCGAAGTGCGCCGCGTCGAATTGTTTTTAGCGGGGCTGAGGGAAGGGAAACGGACTTAGCCTGGGTAGCTCAGTTGGTAGAGCGCGTCCTTGGTAAGGACGAGGTCACCGGTTCAATCCCGGTCCCAGGCTCCAGAATTTGCAAGTTAGTTTTGGGAAGAGTTGGGCGGGGGTAACTCAACGGTAGAGTCTCACTCTTCCAAGGTGATGGTTGCGGGTTCAAATCCCGTCCCCCGCTCCAAAAATTTCCAGGCTGGCGCTGGCTAATGCGCGAGCCCCGGTTGCATTTAGACTCCTGTCCGCACAGCAGGCGGGCGACGAAGGTGAAAGAAAATGGGCAAGGAGAAATTCGAGCGCAGTAAGCCGCACGTGAACATTGGGACGATCGGGCATATCGACCATGGCAAGACGACGTTGACGGCGGCGATCACCAAGGTGCTTTCCAAGCACAACCCGAAGGTGCAGTTTCGTGCGTTTGATTCGATTGATAACGCGCCGGAAGAGCGGGAACGCGGCATCACGATTGCCGTTTCGCACGTAGAGTATGAAACGCCGAACCGGCACTACGCGCACATGGATTGTCCGGGACACGCAGACTACATCAAGAACATGATCACGGGAGCCGCGCAGATGGACGGCGCGATCCTGGTGGTAGCGGCGACGGATGGTCCGATGCCGCAGACGCGGGAACACATTCTGCTGGCGCGACAGGTGGGAGTGCCGGCGATTGTGGTGTTTCTGAACAAGTGCGACATGGTTGAGGATCCGGAACTTTTGGAACTGGTGGAACTGGAAGTTCGCGAACTGCTGAAGAGCTATGGTTTTCCTGGGGACACCATAGCGATCGTTCGGGGCAGTGCGTTGCAGGCATTGAACGGCGACGCCAAGTGGGAAGGCAAGATTGACGAGTTGATGGAAGCAGTGGACAAGAACGTTCCGCTGCCGGTGCGCGATGTGGATAAACCGTTCGCGATGCCGATTGAAGATATATTTTCGATTTCCGGGCGGGGCACGGTGGTGACGGGCAGAGTGGAGCGCGGCAAGGTGAAGGTTGGCGAAGAAGTGGAAATCGTGGGATTCCGCGACACGCAGAAGAAGATAGTGACGGGAATCGAAATGTTCCGGAAGCTGCTGGACGAAGGTTTGGCGGGCGACAACGTAGGTCTTTTGTTGCGGGGCACGGAAAAAGAAGACGTGGAACGCGGACAGGTGATCTGCAAGCCGGGATCGATTACGCCGCACACCAAGTTCAAGTGCGAAGCGTATGTGCTGACCAAGGAAGAAGGCGGCCGGCATACGCCGTTCTTTTCTGGGTACCGTCCGCAGTTTTATTTCCGCACGACGGACGTAACGGGCGACATGAAGCTGCCGGCCGGAGTGGAAATGGTGATGCCGGGAGACAACGTATCGGCAGAAGTGACGCTGATCACGCCGGTAGCGCTTGAGAAGGGATTGCGGTTCGCAATCAGAGAAGGCGGCCACACGGTCGGTGCAGGCGCAGTCACGGAGATCACTGAGTAGTTTGCGGGTCCGTTCTGCGATTTTGAAAAAGTAGGAATTGAGAAAAGGAATTTAGCGATGCGAGAAATCATTACGTTGCAGTGCGCGGATTGTAAGAACCGCAATTACACGACGACGAAAAACAAGCGGAAGCACTCCGAACGCCTGGAAACGAAGAAGTTCTGCAATACGTGCCGGAAGCAAACCGGGCACAAGGAAGTGAAGTAAGCTCCTTCGTTTCTTGCGGCAGGACCGGTTATTTAGGGGAGTCGTCCAACGGCTAGGACTCCGGTCTCCAAAACCGGGTATGGGGGTTCGAGTCCCTCCTCCCCTGCCAGAAATTCGCAGTGACGCAGAGAAAGAGTTCTGCGCGGGACGGAAAGGGAAGTATGGCGACGCAGGCGGCAAAAATGAGTAAAGAAGAAACGCAGGGCGGAGCGACGACCGGACTGTCGCAGCGGGTTTCCGGGACGATCAAGGACACGCAGAATTTCTTGCAGGAAACTCGCGTGGAGATGAAGAAGGTCACCTGGCCAAGCCGCGATGACGTGATCTCTACCACCGGCGTGGTGCTGGCGACCGTGGCGTTTTTCGCGATTTATCTCTACTTCGTCGAGCAGGGTGCAGCAAGAGCGGTGGGATATCTGTTGAAGCGTTTTGGCGCGTAAGGGTAAAGGACCAGCGATCCATGAGCATGCAGTGGTACATCATTCACACTTATTCGGGCTTCGAGAAGAAGGTTAAGGAAAGCCTGGAAAGCCGTGTGGCCGCTTTCACCTTGCAGGACAAAATCGGACGCGTGCTGATTCCGATGGAAGACGTGGTGGAAGTGCGCGGCGGCAAAAAAGTGGTTTCATCGCGCATGTCGTATCCGGGCTACGTGCTGGTGGAAATGGACCTGGACGAGAACACCTGGCACATCGTGCGCAATACACCGCGCGTTACAGGATTCGTCGGATCGGCGACTTCCCCTTCGCCGCTTTCGGAAGCGGAAGTGGACGCGATCATCAATCGCGTGCACACGCCGCAGGACCGTCCGAAGCCAAAAGTGGTTTATGAGCGCAATGAGCAAGTGCGCATCATTGACGGGCCGTTTGCGAATTTCAACGGAACGGTGGAAGACATTGATAACGATCACAGCCGGTTGAAGGTTTCGGTGACGATTTTCGGGCGTTCGACTCCGGTTGAGCTGGATTTTGCGAGCGTAGAAAAGCTGGGTTGAGAAAATTTCGCGGCGGAATATTCGCCGCAAGCTGCGCCGGGCTCGAGTCCGGCAGGACAGAAAGGGATTTGAGGTAAAGGAACATGCCGCCAAAGAAGATACAGACAACGATCAAGCTGCAGTTGGTTGCGGGCAAAGCGACTCCGGCGCCGCCGGTGGGCACCGCGCTCGGCCCGCACGGCGTCAACATCATGGATTTCTGCAAACAGTTCAACGCCAAGACGCAGAAAGAGCCGGAAGGAATGGTTTTCCCGGTGCTGGTCACAATCTACACCGACCGCACATTCACTTTTATTTTGAAGACACCGCCAGCATCGGTATTGCTTTTGCGCGCTGCGGGAATCGCAAAGGGTTCACCGGAGCCGAATCGCAATAAAGTCGGCAAGGTGACCAAGAAGCAAGTTGCGGAAATTGCGAAAATCAAGCTTGTCGATCTCAACACCACCAATCTGGACTCAGCGATTCGTACCGTTTCAGGTACGGCTCGCAATATGGGTCTGGAAGTCGTGGAAGCCTAAGGAGTAAGAGGCGAGAAGGGATCGCACCCTGGTCGGCGCGTTTCGCCGGGTTCAGGGTAAAGAGGCAGAAGGCATGGCAAAGAAGTCTGGAAAGAATATAGAGAACGCGCGGAAGAAAGTAGAAGCGCGTCCGTACAAGCTCGCGGAAGCTTCCGAGCTGATCAAGAAGACGCATCACACCAAGTTCAACGAAACGGTGGAACTGGCGTTCAATCTTGGCGTCGATCCGAAGCATTCTGACCAGGTGGTTCGCGGAACCGTTGTTCTGCCGCACGGTTTGGGCAAGTCGGTGCGCGTGCTGGTTTTGGCGGGCGGCGACAAGGTTCGCGAAGCGCAAGAAGCGGGCGCGGATTTCGTCGGCGGCGACGAAATGGTGCAGAAAATCGTGGAAGGCTGGACGGATTACGACGCCGTGATCGCCACGCCGGACATGATGAAGTCCGCCGGACGGCTCGGTAAAGTGCTGGGGCCGCGCGGGTTGATGCCGAATCCCAAAACCGGAACGGTTACCGCGGATGTGGCCAAAGCGATTCGCGAAACCAAAGCCGGCAAAGTGGAATTCCGCGTGGACAAGGCGGGAATCGTGCATTGCCCCATCGGCAAGATTCAGTTTGACGCGGCCAAGCTGGCGGAAAATGCGCACGCGCTGATCGGCGCGGTATTAAAGGCCAAGCCGGCGGCAGCAAAAGGCAAGTACGTAAAGAAAATTACTTTGACCTCGACGATGGGTCCGGGTATCACGATCGACCTGGCCGAAGCGGAGACTCTCGCAGCGGCTGCGTAAGCGCGCGGGAAACGGAATCATGAAAAAGAAAAGCGAAAAGCAGCAGGACCTGGACAAACTGAAAACCGAGCTCGCGAAAGTGTCGACGGTAATTCTTTCGACCTTTCAGGGCATCACCGTGGAAGACGACACCAAGCTGCGCCGCGCAGTGCAGGCGGCGGGCGGCAAGTACAAGGTCGTCAAGAACACCTTGGCAGAACGCGCCGGCGAAGGCACTTCCGCAGAAAGTTTGCTGAAGAACCTGAGCGGAACCAATTCGATCGCTTACACCACGCTGGACCCGGTTGCGCTGGCAAAAGCGTTGACCAAGGTTGCGAAAGATGTTCCGGCGTTCAAGTTCAAGTCCGGCGTGGTCGAAGGCCGCGTCATCAGCATCGCGGAAATTCAACAGCTTGCGAATTTGCCGTCGAAGGAAGAATTGATCAGCAAGTTGATGTTCCTGCTGAACGCACCGGCACAGCGAATCGCCAGCGCGCTCAACGCGTTGCCGCGCAATCTGGCGGTGACTGTGAACGAGGCGATCAAGGCGAACAAGTTTGGCTCTTAAATTTTGAACGCGGCGGGATCACCTGCCGCGGCTCAGAAAAATTTCATTACGTTCTTGAGAGGAGAACAAGCAGTCATGTCGAAAGTGGAAACGATTCTGGAAGAAATCAAGGGTCTAACGCTTCTTGAAGCGTCGGACTTGGTAAAGAAACTCGAAGAGGCGTTCGGCGTATCGGCGGCGGCGGCCACGGTTGTGGCGGCTGGCGGCGGTGGCGCGGCCGCAGCAGCTCCGGCGGAAGAGAAGACGGAATTCACCGTCGTACTCACCGACGTGGGCGGCAACAAGATCAACGTCATCAAGGCAGTTCGCGAAGTCACCAGCCTCGGACTGAAAGAAGCCAAGGACCTCGTCGATGGCGCGCCCAAGACCGTGAAAGAGGGCGTGAGCAAGGATGAAGCCGCGGCAATCAAAAAGAAGTTCGAAGAAGCCGGCGCAAAGGTAGACGTCAAGTAAGAGTCCGCTGCGCTGCGAACGTAAGTTTTGCGGCCGCAGATGCATCTAACGATCTGTGGCCGCGTCCGGCGAGGCAGGGCCCAGGGGTTGGTTAGTCCTAGAAACCCTTGGCTTGAGATGTTGGGGCTGAAATTGGATTACGGCATGGCTCTTGATCGCGGGAATCGCGAGGATGTTCAAGGGTGCCGTGCCAAAGGACTTTTCTTACGCACGTCGAGGCTGGGTATCACTACAACTTGAAGTGTCCCTCTGGGGCAGCATGTGGCCGTGCGCCATTTAGCCGTGTGTTTGGTGACTTCGGGCAAGTCACCGAGCGCGACGGCTATTCGTCTCTCTGTACGCCAACCGTCTTCGCCCGAATTTGTCGGCCGCTTTTTGGCCGCTAAGGTAAACGAGGTAGATCACGCATGTCTAACACCAATCAGCACGTCCGGGAACGTCAGCGTCTGGATTTCGCAAAAATTCAGAGCTCGATTCAGATTCCGAACCTGATTGAAGTCCAGATGAAGTCGTATCAGCGCTTTCTGCAGATGGATTTGCTGCCGAGCGAGCGCGATGACGGCGGACTTCAGTCCGTGTTTACCTCCGTGTTTCCGATCAAGGATTTCCGCGAGATGTCGCAACTGGAATTCGTGGACTACGCGATCGGCAACTGGGAGTGCAAGTGCGGAAACCTTAAGGGTTTGCATCACTTGCGCGCGACGTGCCGGAATTGCGGCGCGAGCGTTGTCACCAATCCGTATCAGACCGGCGATGTGATTTGCCACAAGTGCGGCACGTTCAACAAGAACACGCCGACGTTCTGCAACAAGTGCGGCGATCCGGTCGCCATGCAGCTGAAGTACGACGTGAACGAATGCCAGGAGCGCGGCATGACGTACTCCGCGCCGCTGAAAGTCACCATTCGGCTTACGATTTACGACAAGGATCCGGACACTGGCGCGAAAACCATTCGCGACATCAAGGAGCAGGAAGTTTTCTACGGCGACATTCCGCTGATGACCGAGAACGGCACGTTCATCATCAACGGAACGGAACGTGTCATCGTCAGCCAGTTGCACCGTTCACCGGGCGTTTTCTTCGAGTCGGCGAACAACCGCAGCTACTTCCTCGGCAAGATTATTCCTTACCGCGGATCGTGGGTTGAGTTCGAGTACGACACCAAGAACATTCTTTACGTTCGAATCGATCGCAAACGCAAATTCCTGGGCTCGATCTTCCTGCGTGCTCTGGGAATGAAGACCAATGAGGATATCCTGCGCACCTTCTATCAGGTGGAGCGGATTTCTCTGCGCGACAAGGACCTTTTCTGGAACGTTTCGCCGGGCCTTGTGGACCGCAAGCTGACGCACGAAATCAAGAATCCGAAGTCCGATGAAGTGATTGTCGGCGCGCACAAACGCATCAACGAAAATCTCTTCAAAGAGCTGATCAAGGCTCGCGTCACGCAGGTTCGCGCGGCTCTGCAGGACCTTGAAGGCGCGTACGCGGTGGCGGATGTCGTCAATCGGCAGACCGGCGAAGTTTTGCTCGAAGCCAACAAGCCACTCACCGGAGAAATCTGGCAGGCCTTCGCAGAAGGCGGTATCGCCGAAGTGGACGTGTTCTTTCCGGAACGCGACGACATCGGCGTCGTGCTTTCGCGCACGCTGGACAAGGATTCGATCCGCTCTTCGAAAGAAGCGCTCATCGAAATCTACCGCAAACTGCGTCCAGGCGATCCTCCGACGCTCGAAACAGCGACGAATCTTTTCCGCGGAATGTTTTTCGATCCGCGCAAGTACGATTTCAGCCGAGTGGGCCGCTTGAAGTTCAATATCAAGCTGGGACTTGATACTCCGCTCGATAACCGCACCCTCGATTCGCCGGACTTTGTTGCGGCAATCAAGTATTTGCTGAAGCTGCGCAAAAACATCGGCGTGGTGGATGACATCGACCACCTTGGCAATCGCCGCGTCCGCGCGGTTGGCGAACTTCTTGAAAATCAGTTCCGCATCGGACTGGTCAGAATGGAACGCGCCATCAAGGAAAAGATGAGCGTGTACCAGGAAATGTCCACGGCCATGCCGCACGATCTGGTGAACGCCAAGCCGGTTATGGCCGCGATTCGCGAGTTCTTCGGCAGTTCGCAATTGAGCCAGTTCATGGACCAGACCAACCCCTTGAGCGAGATTACGCACAAGCGGCGTCTTTCGGCCCTGGGACCCGGCGGACTTTCCCGGGAACGCGCGGGATTCGAAGTTCGCGACGTTCACCCGACGCATTACGGGCGCATTTGCCCGATTGAAACGCCGGAAGGTCCGAACATCGGTTTGATCAGCTCATTGAGCTGCTTTGCACGCATCAATGACTACGGCTTCATCGAATCGCCTTACCGCAAGGTGAAAGGCGGACGCATCATTGACTACGTGCAAGTGGTGAATGCGGGCGACAGCGAATTCAAAGCCGGCGAAATCATCGAAAAAGATCGCGTCGAAGAGTTGAATGACGAACTCAAGCGCCGCAAGGTCGTGTACGAACCGTACTGCTTCTATCTGTCAGCATGGGAAGAAGACAAGTACGTGGTCGCGCAGGCCAACGTTGCGCTCGACGACCGCCTGAAAATTACGACCGAACTCGTGAATTGCCGGCAGGCCGGCAACTTCGTTCTGAAGAATCGCGAGGAAGTGGATTACGTGGACGTGTCGCCGAAGCAGCTCGTCAGCGTCGCGGCCAGCTTGATTCCGTTCCTTGAAAACGACGACGCCAACCGCGCGTTGATGGGTTCGAACATGCAGCGCCAGGGCGTGCCACTGATTCGCGGCGAAGCTCCTCTGGTCGGAACCGGCATGGAGCGCGTCACTGCGCGCGATTCCGGCGCGGTCGTGCTCTGCAAGCGCGACGGCATCGTGGACCAGGTGGACTCTGAGCGGATCATTGTGCGCGTGGAGTCCGATCACTCCGGCGTGTTGAGCCGCGAAGTTGGTGCGGACATCTACACCCTGACCAAATTCAAGCGTTCGAACCAGAACACTTGCATCAACCAGAAGCCGCTGGTTCGCGTGGGCGACCGCGTGAAGAAACAGCAGGTTCTTGCCGACGGTCCTTGCACCGACCGCGGTGAACTGGCTCTCGGCCGCAACGTGCTGGTGGCATTCGTGCCATGGCGCGGTTACAACTTTGAAGACGCCATCCTGGTCAGCGAAAAGCTGGTGAAGGACGATTACTACACCTCGATTCACATCGAGGAGTACGAAATCGAAGCGCGCGACACCAAGCTGGGTCCGGAAGAAGTTACGCGGGATATTCCGAACATCAGCGAATCGTTTCTTCGCAACCTCGATGAAAGCGGCGTCATTCGCATCGGCGCCGTAGTCAAGTCGGGCGACATCCTCGTCGGCAAGGTCACCCCAAAGGGCGAAACCACGCTAACGCCGGAAGAGAAGCTGCTGCGGGCGATCTTCGGCGAAAAAGCCGGAGACGTGCGCGACGCGTCGCTCTATTGCCCGCCGGGCATCGAAGGCACCATCGTGGACGTCAAGATCTTCACCCGTAAGGGCGGAGAAAAGGACGAACGCCATAAGGCCATCGAAGCTTCGCAGGTGTTCAAGCTCGAAAAGAACCTCGCCGACGAGATCCGAATCCTTACGGATGAACGCCTCAAGCGCCTTTCGGATTTGTTGGGAGGAAAGATTCTCCAGGCCGACCTGCACGACGAAAAGACCAATAAGCGTCTGCTGGTGAAGGGCACCGAACTCACGCGCGACCTGATCGAAAAGATTTCGACGCGTAACCTGAAGCGCCTGAAGCTGAACGAGAAGGATCCTCTCCTGATCGAAAAGATCGAAGAAGTTGAGGAGATGACTTCGCGCCAGATTGACGTGCTTCGCAAGATCACAGAAGAACGCAAGGAAAAACTGAAGAAGGGCGACGAACTGCCGCCGGGCGTCATCAAGCTGGTGAAGGTCTATATCGCGATGAAGCGCAAGCTTTCCATCGGCGACAAAATGGCCGGACGTCACGGAAACAAGGGCGTTATCGCTCGCATCGTTCCGGATGAAGACATGCCGTGCCTGCCGGACGGCACACCAGTCGAAATCGTTCTGAACCCGCTCGGCGTTCCTTCACGTATGAACGTCGGCCAGGTTCTGGAAACGCACCTCGGCTGGGCTGGCAAGGAACTGGGTAACAGCCTCAAGCGCCTGTTGAGCAAGGAAGTTCGCGCTGAAGGGCTTCGCCGCTGGTTCCGCGAAGTCTTCACCGACACCACCATTTGGAAGACCCTTTCCAAGCTGGACGACGATGAATTGCTCGAAATGGCGGAAGGCTTCAAGGATGGCATTCCATTCGCAACACCCGTTTTCGACGGTGCGCGCGAAACGGAAATTCGCCACCTGCTGGAAGTTGCAGGTTTGCCGCACGCCGGGAAAATCAATCTGTTCGACGGCATGACCGGTGAACAGTTCGACCAGCCCGTAACGGTCGGTTACATCTACATGCTAAAGCTGTCGCACTTGGTGGACGACAAGATTCACGCTCGCTCCATCGGCCCCTACTCGCTCATCACGCAGCAGCCGCTGGGTGGTAAGGCGCAGTTCGGCGGACAGCGTTTCGGCGAAATGGAAGTCTGGGCGCTCGAAGCCTACGGCGCAGCTCACATTCTGCAGGAGCTGCTCACGGCGAAGTCCGACGACGTCTATGGCCGCGCGAAAATTTACGAGGCCATCGTCAAAGGCGAGCCGGGCATCGAGCCGGGCGTTCCCGAATCGTTCAACGTTCTGGTGCGCGAGCTTCAGTCGCTTTGCCTGGACGTGGAGTTGATGAAGCGGCAAAAACCAGCCGAAAAAGCCGCAGATTAGTTTCTCGCTTTGCAGAGAGCGTGGGATGTGGCGCTTTCAGCAGAGCAGGACAGAGGATTTTTAGAAGTCTTTGTTTGGGTTCTCAGCCGGTCTGGTTCTTGAAAGAGTTCCGGACCGCGGCTTTCGCCGAAAGGCGAAGGCAGGGAGGAAACAACCTTGTATCGCAGCAGCCCCTATGATCGCGCAAGTTTGATCGCTGATTTCGATTCCATTCGAATCAGTTTGGCCAGCCCGGAGAAAATCCGTTCGTGGTCGCACGGCGAAGTCACCAAGCCGGAGACCATCAATTACCGCACGTTCAAGCCCGAGCGTGACGGTCTATTCTGCGCAAAGATTTTCGGTCCCGTCACGGACTGGGAATGCCTTTGCGGTAAATACAAGCGCATGAAGCATCGTGGAGTGATCTGCGACAAGTGCGGCGTGGAAGTTACCTTGTCGAAGGTCCGCCGTGAGCGCCTGGGCCACATCGAACTGGCGTCGCCCTGTTCGCACGTGTGGTTCTTCAAGGGCTTGCCCAGCCGCATCGGCTACCTGCTAGATATTTCCATGCGCGACCTTGAACGCATTCTGTACTTCGAAGCGTTCGTGGTTGTGGACGTCGGCGAAGTCGCCATCCTCAAGGAGCGTCAGGTCCTTCAGGAAGAGGAATATCGCAAGCTGCAGCAGGAATATCCCGGACAGTTCACTGCGCGCATGGGCGCGGAAGCTATCAAGGAGCTGCTGAAGCGTGTGGAAGTAGAAAAACTCGCTGACGAGCTCCGCGAAAAGATGAAGTCTGATCCTTCATTGCAGAAGCGAATCAAATTCGCCAAGCGCCTGAAAGTTCTGGAAGCGTTTCGCAAGAGCGGCAACAAGCCGGAGTGGATGATCCTGGATGTAATTCCGGTTCTTCCGCCGGAGCTTCGCCCGTTGGTGCCTCTCGACGGCGGTCGCTTCGCGACTTCCGATTTAAACGATCTCTATCGCCGCGTCATCAACCGCAACAATCGGTTGAAGAAGTTGATGGAACTGCGCGCGCCGGACGTCATCGTTCGCAACGAAAAGCGCATGCTGCAGGAAGCCGTCGACGCTTTGTTCGACAACGGCCGCCGTGGCCGCGTTCTCCGCGGAACCAACAACCGCCCGCTCAAGTCTTTGAGCGATACGCTCAAGGGCAAGCAGGGCCGCTTCCGCCAGAACCTGCTCGGCAAGCGCGTGGACTACTCCGGCCGTTCGGTCATCGTTGTCGGTCCGGAACTCAAGCTCAACCAGTGCGGATTGCCGAAGAAAATGGCGCTCGAGCTCTTCAAGCCATTCATCTATCACAAGCTTGAAGCGCAGGGTCATTGCACCACGATCAAGCAAGCGAAGGAGATGGTCGAGCAGCAAGAACCGGTCGTGTGGGACATCCTTGAAGATGTCATCCGCGAACATCCAGTGATGCTCAACCGCGCTCCGACGCTGCACCGTCTCGGCATTCAAGCGTTCGAACCGGTATTGGTCGAGGGCAAAGCCATCCGTATTCACCCGCTGGTCTGCACCGCATTCAACGCGGACTTTGACGGCGACCAGATGGCCGTTCACATTCCTCTTTCGCCGGAATCGCAAGTGGAAGCATCGGTGTTGATGCTCAGCTCGCGCAACATTCTCTCGCCCGCTCACGGTCTGCCTCTCGCCGTGCCGTCGCAGGACATGGTTCTCGGCATCTACTACATGACCAAGTCCAAGCCCGGCGCCAAGGGCGAAGGCCGTGTGTTCGGCGGCTCAGACGAAGTCGTGCTGGCACTCGAAGCCGGCGAAGTCGAATTGCTAACACCGATTCGCCTCCGCTATACCGGCGAAGTCATCGACCTCAGCACCGCATACGATAACCAGGACGTCACGCACACCGAGCCGGTAAAGATGGAGCGTCAGTTTATCCAAACCACTGTCGGCCGCGTGATTTTCAACTCGAACTTGCCTAAGCAAATGCCGTTCATCAATGGCTTGCTGAAGAAAAAGGGCGTGCAACAACTGGTGTACTTCGCTTACCTGAACTACGGTCTTGAAGGCACCGTTGTATTGCTCGACCGTTTGAAGGAGCTGGGCTTCACGTACGCAACTAAGTCCGGCATCTCCATCGGCATCGACGACATGCTTATTCCCGGCGACAAGGTGAAGTTGGTTGACGCCGCGGAACGCGAAGTCGTCAAGGTGCAGCAGCAATACCTGGACGGCGCGATCACCCACGGCGAACGCTACAACAAGATCGTTTCGCTCTGGGGCGATGTCACCGAAAAAGTCGCTGACGAAATGTTCAAAGCTCTCGAGAACCACGACAAAGAGGGCATCATCAACCCGGTGTACGTCATGGCGGACTCCGGCGCCCGCGGTTCGAAGCAGCAGATTCGGCAGCTTTCCGGTATGCGCGGTCTGATGGCCAAGCCTTCCGGCGAAGTTATGGAAACGCCGATCACCTCGAACTTCCGCGAAGGCCTCACCGTGCTGCAGTACTTCATCTCCACGCACGGCGCCCGTAAGGGTTTGGCTGACACGGCTCTGAAGACCGCGGACTCGGGTTATCTGACCCGCCGCCTGGTGGACGTGGCGCAAGACGTCATCATCAACGAACTCGATTGCGGCACCAACGAAGGAATCTTCGTGGAGCCGATCATCGAAGCCGGCGTCGAGGTCGAACCGTTGCGCGACCGCATCGTTGGCCGCGTTTCGCTCGACAAGATCAAGGACTTCGAAGGTCACGTAATCGTCGAAATCGCTCAGGAAATTACGGAAGAACTTGCCAACTCCGTGCAAGCCGCCGGTATCGAACGCGTCCGCATCCGTTCGGTGCTGACTTGCGAATCCCGCCGCGGTGTTTGCGCGCTGTGCTATGGCCGCAACCTGGCGTCGGGCCGCATGGTCGAACTCGGCGAAGCGGTCGGCGTGATCGCAGCGCAATCCATCGGCGAACCGGGCACGCAGCTCACGATGCGCACGTTCCACATCGGTGGAACCGCAACGCGAGTCAGCGAGCGCTCGACGCTCGAAGCGCGCAACAACGGTATCGTCAAGTTCATGGACATGAAGTACGTCGAAGGCCGCGGCGGATCGTCAATCGCGATGAACCGCTCGGGCTTGATTGCCATCGTTGACGAAAAGGGCCGCGAAAAAGAACGCTATCACGTGGTTTACGGCGCTCGTTTGAAAGTGGCTGAAGGCCACACCGTCGTTCACGGGCAGAGCCTGGCGGAATGGGATCCGTTCACCTTCTCGATCCTCACCGAAACCGGTGGGTCGGTGAAGTTTGACGATCTGCGTCCTGGCCTCACAATCGAAGAACAGGTGGACGAAGTCACTGGCCTGTCACAGGACGTGGTGACGCTGCCACCGGGCGACGAAAAGCATCAGCCGGCAATCCTGATCCGCGACAACGCGGGCAAGGTCAAGAAAAAGTACCTCATGCCGTCGCGCGCTCACTTGATGGTCAAGGACGGCGACGACGTGCAGCCAGGCGACATTCTCGCGAAGATTCCGCGGGAAACTACCAAGACCAAGGACATCACCGGAGGTTTGCCGCGCGTCGTCGAACTGTTCGAAACGCGCAAGCCGAAGGATCCGGCCGTCATCAGCGAAATCGATGGAGTCGTGCGCTACGGCGAAGTAAGCAAGGGTCTGCGCAAGATCTACGTCGAAAGCGAAGACGGAAAGACCACCAAGGAATACTCGCTGCCTCGTGGCGTGCACATCAACGTGCAGGAAGGCGAACACGTCAAGGCTGGCGAAGCTTTGATCGACGGCCCGCTGAATCTGCACGATTTGCTGGCCGTGCTCGGCGAAAAATTCACTCAGGCTTACCTCGTGAACGCGATTCAAGAGGTTTACCGCCTGCAGGGTGTGAACATCAATGACAAGCACATCGAGACGATCGTTCGTCAGATGATGCGCTGGGTGAAGGTTGAGGACGTTGGCGACACCATGTTCCTTCTGGAAGAGCAAGTGGACAAGTTCCGCTTCCGCGAAGAGAACGACCGCATCATCGCCGAAGGTGGCCGCCCGGCAACGGGCCGTCCGCTGCTCCTCGGTATCACCAAGGCGTCACTCTCGACCGATTCCTTCATCTCCGCCGCAAGCTTCCAGGAAACGACGCGCGTCCTAACCGAAGCCGCCGTGGCCGGGAAAGTGGATTATCTCCGCGGCTTGAAGGAAAACGTCATCATGGGCCGCTTGATTCCGGCCGGAACAGGCCTCGAGCACTACCGCAGCCTGCAGTTGCTGACGGAAATGCCGCCACCTGCGCCGGTCGAAGAACTCTTGCCGGAAACCGCGGACCTGCTGGCCGACGACGGCACCGGGCTCGATTTCCTGGGCAAGGATGGCGACCTCGACGGCGATGCAGACATCGCCACCGAAGGATAATCGTTCAACAACAATTCTTTCGGCAAACGAAAAGAGGGACGCGGATCGCGTCCCTCTTTTTTTGTCTATGATTGCTATTCGGGGTACCGTTTCTCATTGCCACAGTGATTCATCGCCCGCCAGTCAGTGCGCGGCGCCCTTCGGGCCGGTGCCCGGTTTATTTTTCTTCAGTCCAAAGGAAAACAGGAACATGATCCCCGCGGCCACCGAAATGACGAAGTACGTGTCTATGTACGCCAGCGTCGCTGCCTGCGCTTGAAGTTGCGCGTAAAAGCGTGCGGTAGCATGTCTGGTCGCGTCGGCGGCATTCATCCCGGCTTGCGCAAATTGCTGCGCCATACCTGCGATTGCCGCCTGGAAATTATGGCTCATGCCGGTGGCATTTTCGGTCAAGCGCTCCTGGTGGAATTGCGAACGGCGCGCCAGCAGAGTCGTAACTACCGAAGTTCCCACGCTGCTGCCGATATTGCGCATGAAATTCACAAGACCGGCGACAGCGTTATTTTTTTCCGGGGCGATTCCGGTGTACGCCGCGGTGGATGATGGGATGAAAACAAAACCCAGCGGAATGTATTGCAGGATTCGCAGTGTTGTTGCGGCCCCGAAACTCATTTCCAGGTCGATTCGACGCGTCGAATAGAACATAGTGCAAGTAAGAGCGAACCATCCGAACGCGATCAAGTAGCGAGCCTGGATTCGTGTCGTGAGTTGCCCTACGATCGGCAATTCCATCAGCAGCACCATAGCCGCGGCGGACATCACGATGCCGGCTTTTTCCGCGGTATATCCCATCAGCGATTGCAGGAATTGTGGCATCAACACGGTGGAAGCAAATGAAATCGCTCCGACCATGAACATCACCATGTTGGCGGTAGCGAAATTGAAATTTTTGAACAGCCGCACGTCGACAATTGGTTCGCTGTGCCGCCACTCGTAGATCACCAGCGAAACCAAACAAACGACCGCGACAACGGTGAGCGAAATGATGAATCGTGAGCCGAACCAGTCGTCTTCCTGCCCCTTATCGAGCAAGATTTGCAGCGCGCCGACGCCGATCGCCAGCAGACTGAATCCGATGTAGTCCACTTTTAGCGCTTTGCCGATGTTGCGCGAGATATACGCGGGATCTTCAATCAGTTTGTAAACGAGCAGCAGCGCGACGAGTCCCACGGGAAGGTTGATATAGAAAATCCATCGCCACGAGTAGTTGTCGGTAATCCATCCGCCCAGGGTGGGACCGATGGACGGCGCAACAATCGCCGTAACTCCATAAAGCGAAAATGCCAGACCGCGCTTCTCGGGCGGAAAAGTGTCCGCCAGGATTGCTTGCGCCATCGGCTGCAAGCCGCCGCCCCCCGCGCCCTGCACGATTCGCGCGAACAGCAGGAATCCCAAACTCCACGAAATTCCGCAAAGCAGGGAACTCAGCGTAAAGATCACGATACAAATCATGAAGAACCGCTTGCGGCCGAGCATCCCCACAAACCAGCCGCTGACGGGCAAAATAATGGCGTTCGAAACCAGGTAGGACGTCAGAACCCAGGTACTTTCGTCGCCGCTGGCGCCAAGATCGCCTGCAATATGGGGCAGCGCAACGTTGGCGATGCTGGTGTCCAACACTTCCATGAATGCCGCTAGCGACACCACGACCGCGATGAGCCAGGGATTTACCGGGACCTGTGACGACGGGTCCGACGCGGAGGTTACTGAGTACGAGCCTGCCATTGAAATTCGATGTCTCTCGGAATTTGGATTCGTGGCGAGTGGAAAAGTCTAACTTTTTTCCTGGACCCGGACCAGCGGCTTGAATTTCTCGTTATTTCGGGACGGTGATCCGTCTAATCGAGTTGAACCTGTGGGCAGGTATCGGTCAGGAACGTCCGGCAATCGGCCGCATTGCCGCTTGATTCACTGGGCGGGAGAATACAGATAAGGACGCGGGGCGTCTTTATCCTGCGCAGTTTCTGCCGAATTATGTCCGATCCGTTTCGGCCAAATTTTAAGTCCGGCGAAGGTTCCCCCGAACCTCCTCGATCCACCGTCAGCGACCGCCTGGAGCAATTCGAACGGCGGCAACGCCAGCTTTGGCGCGTCACCTACTCGCTGCTCGGGCTGCTCACCGTTGCGTATGTCTTTGTTTCCTGGGATGCCATCCGAATCTTCGCAGATCGGTATGAAGTCTTGCTCGTCGGTCTGGTTGTGCTGGTGGCGCTTTTTATCGCCTATTCCTGGAAGCGCAATCAGGAAATGGCCGAGCTTCGTGGCCTCGTCCGCGGCATCGAAAAAAGAGACGCCACTCCGCCGAGCGATCGCCAACTCGATCAACTTTTTTCCGTCATTGAACGTTCACAGCAGGGTTACCGCGACCTGATCGACTCGTTTGACGATGTTCTGGTCTCAATCACTCTCGAGGGTGAAGTGCGCGCTGCTAATCGCAGCTTTGCCGAACTGGTAGGAGGAACTTTTCAGCAAATCATCGGCCATCCGCTCGGCGAATTTCTGGAAGACGCCGGTGGCGAAGGGCCGAAATCTGATCCGCGACAACATGCCGCGCTTTCTCGACCGGAGGCATTGGACTGGAGTGGTGCAGGTTCGGTTGAAGGGCCGCCGCACCGTCCACTACTTCGATTGCGTGATGCACGCCATGCTGCGCGAAGAGCGCGTTCATGGCATGACGATTCTCGCGTCGTGACATCACCGCTTCCCGCCGCAACGAAGCGCGATTCACCGAACTCTTCGAAACGCTGCAGGAAGGCATCTACATCGTCACTCCCGAAGACCAAATTCTCGATGTCAATCCGGCGCTGGTTCGAATCCTCGGCTACGATTCGAAATCAGGAATTGCTGGCGCGAAAAGTTAGCGATGTTTTTCCGGACGAATCTCTGCGCAACGTAATCCAGCCAGGAAGTTGATCGGCAGCCAGTTCTGGAAGGCCGCGAAATCACTCTGATTCGCAAGGACGGCGTAACGATCACCTGCCTGAATACCGCCGCAGCTGTTCGCGACTCCTTCCGGAAAAGTCATCCGCTACCAGGGCGCGTTGATGGATATTACCGGCCGCCGCGAAATGGAAAGCCGCCTCCACAAACAGCAGGAATTTGCCCGCGCCTGGTCGACAGTTTCCCGGACTTGATTCTCGTCTTGGATACTGAAATCGCGCTACACCTTCGTCAGCCCGCGTTGCTCGCGAGGTTCTGGGTTACCGATTGGAAGATATGCACGCAGGTCAAATTCGGCGATCGCACTCATCCGGAAGACTTCCCGGTTGATTGCGCTTTATACCGAGATTATCAGTGGCAAGCAGGATTTCGCTTCGATGGAAGTTCGCGTCAGCAAGCAGGTTAGGCGAGTGGCGCAAGATTTTGTTCAACTTCAGCCCGCTGTTCGATGAGCACAACAAAATCGGAAGGCGTCGTGCTTTCGGGCCGCGACGTGACGGACTTGAAGCGGCTGGAAGAGCAACTCATTCAAGCCGAAAAGCTGGCGGCCATGGGGCAGATGCTTGCTGGCGTGGCGCACGAGCTTAACAATCCGCTTACAGCGATTTTAGGCGTAACCGAACTGGTCAGCGAACGGCAAGGACTCGACGAATCGATGAAGCGTCAGCTTGATCTGACGCATCGCCAGGCACGACGCGCGGCGCGCATCGTGCAAAACCTTCTGGAGTTCTCAAGCCCCGCATCTCCGCAGAAGACATCCAATCGATCTGAGCACAATTATCGAGCGCACTATTCAGCTCCACGAGCATTCTCTTCGCCGGAATCAGGTGGAAGTTCATTTCAATCCGCGAACTGACTTGCCGCTCATTGT
This sequence comes from uncultured Acidobacteriota bacterium, assembly GCA_963781385.1. Taxonomy (GTDB): domain Bacteria; phylum Acidobacteriota; class Terriglobia; order Acidiferrales; family UBA7541; genus Acidiferrum. Next base: position 999,922 of record CAWAFN010000004.1, read on the forward strand.
GGGCGATGCGAACCAGCTCATCCAGGTGTTTTTGAATTTAATCTCAAATGCAGAGCAAGCTATTCGCGAGGTTCGCGAGTCTGGGCGAATTCAAGTGAGGCTGACTGCAGCAGGTTCGAACGTCGTTGCCACCGTGCAGGACGATGGCGTCGGCATCTCGCCGGAAGCCTTGCCTAAATTTTTCGATCCTTTCTACACGACCAAGCGCCCCGGCGGCGGCACCGGCCTAGGCCTCAGTATTTGCCTTTCGATCGTTCGCGAGCACGGCGGCACCATTCAGGCCGAATCTTTACCGGGCGGCGGGTCGGCTTTCAGTGTCTATTTTCCTGCGGCGCCCGACTCGATCGAGAACGAATCGACACGGCCGGCGTCAGGCCGCGCGCCGGATTCCGATAGCAGCACCGGCAACGCTGTTCGTCCCGTGCCCACAGTCTTGAAGGGAATCAGCGTCCTGGTTCTGGACGACGAAGAGAGTATCTGCTCGCTGCTCGAAGAAGGCCTTAGTTCCCATGGATTGAAGGTGTCGTGCGCGTCCACGGCGGAAGCGGCCGCGGCATTAGCTTCGAAGCGTCACTTCGACGCGTTGCTTTGCGATCTCCGGTTGAAGTATACTGGCGCGTTCAGCGACGGACGGCAAGCTGCGGCTCACGTCCTGGCCGCGTGTGGAGCGGACAGGCCGCTGGTAATTTATATGACCGGAGAATTTGTGGATCCCGACACAATCGCTCCAACCGGAGCTATTAGTTTTCTCCAAAAGCCTTTTCGAATCCTAGACGTGTTAGCTCTGATGCGCGAAGTGTTCATGGCCGCGCGCGAAAGCACCAAGAAATAATTTAGCGCTACTTCTTCTTTTGCGACGCGACGGTGCTCTTTTGGTCGACGCCGAAATCCCACACGTACAGATTCACGCCTCCCGGCAATATTTCGGCGAAAGCGTATTCGCCCGGCGTCCAAATCCTGACCGAGCGTGAAGCGATAAACGTCCTTGGCAATGTCCCACCGCTGAATCATCACGGAATTGCGATTTTCCGATATGTTTTCGCCAAACAGCGTTTGAATTGACTCCATCTCCCGTTTGCCGCCTTTCACCTTCAGCCGCACCAGCTCAATTTCCGGTCCGGATTCACCCGGACGGCTGCTGCTCTGCACCGCGGAAGGCTCCGCCGGATCGGACGCCATCTCGCGCAGATAAAATTCCGGGCGATCAGAATTGATTCTTCTCACCGCTTTCGCTCCGGGAATCTGGATATTGCGCTTGTCGGGAATGATCGGAATCGGCGAAAGTATCTTCTTCAGCACCTGTTTTTTGTCGGCGTTGATGTTTGCTCCCACCTGATCGAGCGGAGTCACCGACTTTCCTTCCACCACGAACATTCCCTCCCCTGGTGGCAAGTAAATTCCCGGCGCGACCGGCAGACTCGCATCCACATCCGTCGGCATTTCGGTTCTTTGCTCTTCTTCTTGATGGTGCGCGGTCTTCAGCAGCGCCTCTTCTTCTCCGGCCGCTGCCGATTCCGCTTTGGCCGTCGCGTCCCAATCGATCATGGCCGCCGGCAGTTCTTCCCAATCCCCGCGTTCCGCGCTGAAATATCGCACTCGCTCTCCATTGCGCTGGTATTCGCGAGCAAGTTGGAAATTACCGTCTTTGAGGACCAGTTTTTTTCCGCGTTCAGAGGCGCCGGCACTGGCGGAAGATTTCTTGGAATTATTGGGGGGAGTCTGCGGCCCCTGCGTCTGGTTTTGCGCGGAGGCGGCAGGTAGGCCGGCAAACGCGGCCGCAACGGTGAGAATGACCATGGAAATGAGGTGACGCATGCGCCTGTCTGGCAGATTGGATGCAACTCGAATCCAAATCTTTGCCCAAACGCAAGATTAGCACGGCGGCCAGCGTGCAGGTACGGGTCCGGCCACCGCGCTAATTGCCCTTCTGGTTCTCGTTATTCGAGTCGGTCGCCTAGCTTTGCCCGGCCGATTTTGCCCGGCTGCTCATCTGCGCCGTCCATTCGTCGCCACGCCGCTTCATCTCGTCCGGAGCTACATCTTCGATGTGCGTCGCCAGGTTCCAGTGGTGCCCGAAGGGATCGATGACTTTCCCAAACCGATCGCCCCAAAACATATCCGCAAGCGGCATTCCTTCCTTACATCCGGCCGCCACCGCTTGTTTATATGTCGCGTCCACGTCTTTCACGTACAAGTACACGGAGTGAGAGGGCAGTGCGCCGGGGGCCGGGGCGGCGGACATCCCTGGAAATTCATCTGACAGGAATAACCTGGAATCCCCGATTTCCAGCTCGGCGTGCATGATTGCTCCGCCAGGACCGGCCATTCGGCTCACTTCGGTAGCTCCAAAAGCTTTCTTGTACAGTTCGATCGCTTGTGCAGCATTCTTGCAGGTTAGTGCGGTGGTAAGAGAATGGAATCCCTGTGGAATCGCTTGAACTGCCATTGTTTTCCTCCCGATCGTGAAATTTCGGCAAGCGTGGCGTTGGCGGGTCGCCCGTTGCGCAGAAGTCCTAGATACGCCTGCGGACGGGGCATGTCAATCATCTTGTCGTGAATAAACTGTGACGTACTCTTTATTTTATCTGTTTAGAGCGGCTTCGGATGCGCTGCAATGGCGTCACGGAACGCTTTAATGTTGCTCTTATCGATGATGGCGGTCCCGGTATCCACCCAGGTTGGCATTGGACCTGCCGGTGCTGTGCGCCAGTCCTTAAATTCATGGACGGCGTTGTGATGGAGATCGTCGGCGAATTTCAGCGCGTAATATGCCATCACGTAGGGCTTTTGGCTAACCGTTGCGGTAATCCCATCACGATCGATCCAGTCGAGCGTCTCCGGGTCCTTATCAAACCCCACGATCGGAATTTTTGCATCCACGCGATGCAAAGCTTCAGCCGCGCCGGGACCACCGGATGCTTCCAAACAAATGATTCCATCGATTTTCGTCTTGGCCTTCAGCAGCGCCGATACTTTGTCATTCGCCACTCTAGGATCGCCGCTGTCGTCGATCGTTTGCGTAATCTTGATTCCAGGGTATTTCTTCAGGGCTTCATTCACGCCGCGCGCGCGTTCATCCAGGTTCAACTGCCCGGCGATCGTGATGAGAATCACTTGTCCTTGTCCCTTGAGAATTTCTCCCATGCGGTGTCCGCTCTCGGTGCCTGCGCGGAAATTATCCGTTCCGACAAACATCACGCGCTTCGAGGCAGGCGCGTCGGAGTCTACCGCAATCACCGGAATTCCCTGCGAGACCGCCACGTTGATCGCATCCTGCAAAAGCTCAGGACGGGACACCGAGACCAGAATCCCCGAGGGCTTGCTCTCCACCACCTTTTGCAAGGCCCGCGCTTGTTCCTGCGGATCGAATTTTTCCGGCCCTACCAATTCCGCCTTTACGCCCATCTGCTTTGCGGCGTCGGTTAAACCTGCTTGGGCTTCCTGCCAGTACGGCAAATTCACGTTGGTTGCTACAAAGACGTATCGTTCTTCCTGCTCGTGATAGGGTGTTTGGCACGACGCGAGGCCGAAGACGGCAAGCACTGCACTGGCTATTAGACCCAAGCGCTGGATTTTCATGGTCATACCTCCAAAACGGCATCGCTGAGAATTTCTATCGCGGCGACAATGAATTCTAGGATACAACGAGGTTTGTGGCGAACCGCAAACGAGGGAAGCCTATCACAAACCGAATCAGACCGAGTGAGCAAACTCGTTCGCGGAACTGTTCTGGTCCGACGGGACGGAGGCGTCTATGCATTACGATTTTCTTGTGGAAACTTATACCACGGAGTGTTTGAAAGTAGTCAGTGTCTGGAGCGAATTTCGCGACGAAGACTTGCCGTTTCGCCCCAATGCTGCTGATCCACGCGGACGTAGCGTGCGAGAGCAAATGGTCCACCAGTGCGTAAGCGAGGACCTATGGTTTCGCACCATGCTAGGAGTCGATGTCTCGGCGCCTCCGCTTCCGCAGCAGGAATTACGCTTCGAATTCATCAAACGTTACGTGGAAGACAGCGGTAAGCGCCTGGAGCAGCTCCAGGCCCAAGACGATACGTGGTGGGAAGCCGATGCAAATTTTTTTGACGTCGTGAAATCGCGTGCCTGGATCATGACGCGACGTCTGACGCACACTTCGCATCACCGCGGCCAGCAAATGGCCATGCTGCGCATGCTCGGGCGCAGTCTGCATAGTAACTATGGCCCCACCGCGGACACCGGCGGACTGATGCAAAATCATGCGCCGACCATCTATGCGTACAGGGATTTGGAGAATTTGTTGAGCAGTGAAGCAGGCTCCGGCGAAAAATCTCCTCTACCCGGAAGCTCTGGCAAGCCGGTTACGGAACGTCCCGATTCGCGCTGAGGCCGCAGTTCATCACTGAACCAGAACGCGTTTCTATTCAGACTTTGTGATCACTCCGCAAGCGATGCGCGCCGGCGCCGTGCTGCTCGTTTCAGTACTCACTGCGTGAATCACAATCGCCGTTCCGCCGTTGCTGAATACCGAATGGTCATCCGTACCCAGTGTTACGTTTGGCGCGACCACGTTCACATGCGCGGTTCCATCTGCGCCAACCACCAACGCAAAATTCGGAATGTCGCCAGCCGGCGCTCCCATGTGTTCGTGATCGTGACCTGCTCCCATTCCGGAAAAGTGCGGTCCCGCAGACTTAAAGTCCGGACCTTCGCACTTCGCAACCTGGTGGATATGAATCGAGTGCTCTCCGGGCGGAAGCGACTTGATATCCAGCTTGATTCGAACCCCGGGAGCAGCGTCGGTCAGCGTAGCCGTGCCAACCACTTGCCCGGACGCATTCTTGATCTCTACCACCACCGGTTTTGCTGCTGGCTTGGCGGATGCCGGGATTGCCTGCATTGCGGCAGAAACCAGAAACGCACACATCAGAATTGCAGAATTCTTCATGGAGCTCCTTCAAGCGTAGGTGCTTTCGTTCGTGGAATTTGAAGCCGATGGACAATTTCTAATGTACACCGCCGGTCGCGGCCAACCGAGTAGGGAACTGCTACGAGTGTCCCAGCGGTAAACAAGCCTTCTGGCGCCGCTGCTCCGCGGTCGGTCTCACCGAACCAGCGAGCAGATTCGCCCATATTCAGCGATACAAAGCCGGATAGGTTTCCTTCAGTCGCTCGAGTTTTGGAAGATCGTTGTATTTGATGTAGCCGTCGTCAGGATGCTGTGCCAGATAATCCTGGTGATAGTCCTCGGCTCGATAGAACGCGCGGAACGGCTGCACTTCCGTGACGATGGGATGCTCATAGACCTTGGCCGAATTGATCTTCGCGATGTAGCGCTCCGCAATGTTTTTCTGCTCGTCGTTCCGGTAGAAGATTGCCGATCGGTATTGCGTCCCGATATCCGGACCTTGGCGGTTTGTTTGCGTCGGGTCGTGCGCGACCGCAAAGAAAATCATCAAGAGCTTCCCATACGTTATCTGCGATGGATCGTATGTCACTTGCACCGACTCCGCGTGCCCGGTACTTCCGCTGGAAACCAGTTCGTAGTACGGATTCTCCACGGTTCCTCCCGCGTACCCTGCAGTCGCCGCCGTGACACCTTTCACGTGTTGAAAAACGCCTTGCACTCCCCAGAAGCAGCCGCCGGCAAACACCGCCGTCTCCGATCCCGTGGTCTTTGCCAGAGTTGCGTCCGCTTCGGGCACGGGAAAGGTCCCTATTGGGACCGCCGGATGCCCTGAAACAATCCGCACACCCCACCAAATCACAACCGCCAAGATCACCAGCAGACTCAACATGCGTCCGATTTTTCGAGATTCCATTTGCTACCGTCCTTAGCCTACCCGAGTTAGATGCCGCCCCGACACGGAGGTTTCCGTCGTAAGTCATTCATATCAGGGTATTTCCGTATTCGCCTCAACCGTCAAATGAAGTAGATTGAGTCTGCGCCCGATCGTTACATGCCTGCATCCTGTGCCGGAGAATTCATGAATCCTGCGAAATGGCTGATGGGGGACTTTCTTGTTTGCTTCTAGGAGCCGTTATGGTGGCGCGCGACCATCGGCCGCTTAGGACCGTCGATTCCGTCGACCTAAAACGAAAGCTGGTGAGAACAAAACAATCCAGGGAGACGGTCAGCAACTTTCAACACGACGGGATTTTCCTTTCTGGCCAAATTCGCAATCTTCCGATAGCGTATCTTGTGGCAATTCCAAATAGTCGAGGGGCGTATGACATTGCAACTGAAAATTAGATTGGTCCTTGCGGCGCTGGCTCTTCCAGTTCTTCCCGCCTTTACGCTTGCTCAAGTCACCCACGGAGTGAAACCAACTCTGCCCGCGCCTGGCGCTACTAAATCTTCTGACAATTCGCCGGGCAAAGCGGAAGCGCCCGACGATTTCTTGCCAACCGTGCCTGATGGATTCCACATTTCTGTTTTCGCCAAGGGCTTCAAGGTTCCGCGGCTTTTGACCGTCGCGCCGAACGGCGACATCTTTCTCGCGGAGACCGGCGCCGACCAGGTAGTGATTCTTCGCGATCCGCAGAAATCCGGCACGGTGCAGGACAAAGTTGTTTTCGCTTCCGGCTTGCAACGGCCTTTCGGTATTGCGTTCCATGACGACTACGTTTACATCGGAAACATCACCAGTGTGGTTCGCTTCAAATACGATCCGAAAACTTCCAAGCGTCTCGGTGAAGCCGAAAAAATTCTCACCATGCCCGGCGGAGGACATTCCACCAGGACTCTTGCGGTTACCGCCGATGGCAAGCACTTGCTCGTGGCAGTCGGTTCCAGCAGCAACATTGAAACAGGCGAACCTGCCATTCGCGCAGCGATTACGATTTGTGATTTTGACGGTTCGAACGCGCGCCTGTTCGCTACCGGCATTCGCAATCCCGTAGGCCTCGCGATTGAACCGGCTACTGGCCTCCCTTGGACCTCCGTCAATGAACGCGACGGCTTGGGCGACGATTTGCCGCCTGACTACTTCACCAGCGTTAAGGACGGCGGCTTCTACGGCTGGCCTTACAGCTACACCGGCGGCAATGTCGACGAGCGGGTAAAACCACAGAAGCCCGAGCTTGTTGCCAAGGCGCTCGTTCCAGACGTTCTGCTTGGCGCGCACGTAGCTCCACTGCAGTTCGCTTTCTACACTGGCAAGCAGTTTCCTGCGCAATATCAGGGCGGCGCATTCGTCGCTGAACACGGTTCCTGGAATCGTTCCAGTCGCTCGGGATACCAGGTGGCCTTCGTTGCGTTTAAGGACGGTCAACCTTCGGCGGATCCCGTGCCGTTCTTGACCGGCTTGGTGCCCGATCCGCACGGCAGCCTTGTGTACGGCCGCCCCGTAGGGGTGACAACTGCACCTGATGGTTCCTTGCTGGTAGCGGATGACGGCATCGGCGTCATTTATCGCATCACTTACGGTAAGTAATTCTATTTTGTCGCTCGAGGGCGAGCGGCCGCTCGCCCTGAAAGTCTATTGGACAGCCAGCGTCGGTTGAATCGCTGGCCGTAAAGAACAGTTACTCGAAATGTTACTATAAATATATGGTAAACTGTCTATCCAGTTTTTCGTTGCAAAATGGAACTGTTGCAAAATGGAATTGGGCGGCCTTCTCTACTTTACTCCGCTCCTGGCCTTGCCTGGCCCCGCGCCACCCATGTTTCTCATTTGTAACAACTTGTTTATGGATTTGAAATGAGCCCCGCGCTACTCTTTTCTCCATATGCAAACCGTCACTCTGGACGTCGCACTTGAGCCTTCAGGCACCGATACCGTCATCGCCCGTCTTTCCGGCAAGTTAAGCCTGGAAACCGTCAGCGGATTCTTGCAACAACTTCGCCAGAACGACTCCCGCAAGCTGATCCTGGACATGAGCGGCGTCAGCTATCTCGACTCGGCCGGCGTAGGCGCGGTCGTCCAGCTCTTTGTACATCGTCGGGGCCAATTGAAAGCATTCGCCCTGGCCGCGCTTACCCAACAGGGAACCGCGGTGATGCAGGTTTCTGGCCTGATTAAGCTGCTTCCGATCTTCCCGACGGTTGGGGACGCAGTGGCGTGGGAATATTTGACCGTTTCTTAGCGCGGGGTCCAGGTGGGGTGCGAAGTAAATAGCCCGTCCACAAATCCAATTTGAAACGCCACGAACACACCAAACGCCAGGCTTAAAACGCCCGTCGCCGTAACCAGGCTCTTATTGACCCACGCAAAGCGTCTGCCCGCCAATGTGAACGGCGTCGCAAACGCAAGGGTCATCAGCATCATCCCGACTATCGTTCCAACCCCAAACACCAGCAGATAGAAGATAGCCCAGCGCGGACTTCGAATCGTGCCCAATACCAGCAGCGCCACCGCAGCTGATCCCGCCAACCCGTGCACAATCCCTATTAGCAGCGGCCTCAGTGAGTGAAACCATCCAAGCTTCACAAAAGGAACGCGCAACCAGTGCGGCGGCTCGACCTCGTTCGAATGATGCTCCGCTCCTGCGAAGCCGTGAGTGTGGGTATGGGAATGTACATGTCCGTCGTGCACATGCACGTGTGAATGCTGGCCGCGATGTTCTGCATGCGTCGGTGAAAATTTCTCGCTGATCGAGCGCATCGCGCCGGTCAAATTCAGCAGCCCCAGCAGAATCAACATGAGCGCCACGGAAAATTCCAACGCCAGCCCCACACGAGGCGGAATGACAATCCCGAAGGCAATAATGGCCGCTCCCACGACCAGGATGGTCAGCGTGTGACCCACCCCCCACAGCACGCCGATAAATCCCGCGCGGCCAATCGATTTCTCCCTACTCACAATCGTGGACACTGCCACCACGTGATCCGGATCCGTCGCGTGCCGCATGCCAAGCACAAATCCAATTCCAAGAATAAGTAGTGCGCTATTCATGTTGAGTTTTCAGAGTAGTCGAAAACTTCTCGATAGGAAAGGAATCAAGCTCTGGCGTCGCCGGCGCAGTTCATTTGAAAACACTAGTCCGCTTTCAACAACCGTATCAGCTCCGCCGCCGCATGCGGCAGACGCGCCCCTCGGCGCGAAATCAAATAAACGTGCCGCGGCAAATTCAATTGCCGTACTTTCACTTCTTTCATCCAGCCGTGATCGATTTCCCACGCCACGCACATACGCGGCACAATCGCTACGCCCATACCCATCTGCACAAAACGTTTGATGCTTTCGATAGTCGGCATTTCAATCGGCATATTCAGTGTGGTTTTGTTACGCCCAAATAATTCAATCACGCGCCGCCGGAACGGCGATTCCACGCTGTGCGCTACAAAACTCTCACTCTCCAGATCCTCGACGTCTACTTCCTTTTTCTTCGCCAGCGGATGCTTCGGCGGCACCACCAGCGTCAATTCATCCTTCAATATTTCCATCGCCTGCAATTGCGCTTCTCGCGGCACGAACGACACCGCCCCCAAATCCAGCCGGTAATTCGACACTTCATGCGGAATATCCCGGGAAAACATGCGATGCACGCGAATCTGCACTCCCGGATGCAATTGACGAAACTGTCCCAGCGCCGGCAGCAACGCATGAATCGAACTCTCGTTCACTCCAAGCGACAATTCGCCGCGGTTCAGGCCCTCCAACTCCGACAAACCTTTCTTTACTTCATCGCGCAGGTTAAGCAGCCGCTCCGCATAGTCGCGCAACAGGGTCCCCGCGTCCGTCATCCGCACCGGACGCGCTCCCCGCACAAACAGCGGTTGCCCGAGCCCGTCCTCCAGCTTGCGAATCGCAAGGCTCACCGCCGGCTGCGTGCGATACAACCGCTCCGCCGCGCGCGAAAAGCTTCCTTCCCGCGCTACCGTCAAAAACACCTGCAGTTCGCTTAAATCCATGAAAAACCCTCGTCCAGCCAGTATAAGGCAGAATTATCGAATACAGAATAAAGATAAATTTGACCAGTAGCTCAAACTCTGCGTTACTACCATGGAGGGAGACCACATGGACGTTGTACGCATATTTGACACCACTCTGCGCGACGGCGAACAGTCGCCCGGCTTCTCGATGAAGACCGACGAAAAAATCCGCATGGCGCGGCAGCTTGCCAAGCTAGGCGTGGATGTCATTGAAGCCGGTTTCCCCATCGCCTCGCGCGGCGACCTCGAAGCCGTGCAGGCCGTCGCTCGTGAAGTCCGCGACGTGCCCATCGCAGCCCTGGCTCGCGCAAAAAAGCACGATATTGACGCCGCCATCGAAGCCCTCAAGCCCGCTGCGTCGTCGCGCCTTCACATTTTCCTTGCTACTTCCGATCTGCACCTGCAGGTCAAGCTCAACATGACCCGCGCGCAGGCTCTCGAAGCCATTGGCGCCATGATTCGTTATGGCCGCCAGCATGTCGGCGAAGTCGAATTTTCCGCAGAAGACGCTGGCCGCACCGAAATTGGCTATCTGTGCGAAGTTTGCAGAGTGGCCGTCGATGCCGGTGCCACAACTTTGAATTTGCCAGACACCGTCGGCTACGCCGTCCCGGAAGAGTATGGCGACATGTTCCGTCGCGTTCGCGATTCGCTCGGCGACAAGCAGGGCATTACCTACAGTGCTCATTGCCATGACGATCTGGGGCTGGCTGTCGCGAACTCGCTCGCAGCCATTCGCGCCGGAGTTCGCCAAATCGAATGCACCGTCAATGGAATCGGCGAACGCGCCGGGAATGCATCGCTTGAAGAAGTTGTGGTCGCGCTCGCGGTTCGCAAGGACAGCTTTGGCGTAACCACCAATATCAAACTTGACCAGCTTTTCCCTGCCAGCCGTTTGCTCACGGAAGTTACTGGCGCCGTCGTTGCTCCCAACAAAGCCGTCGTCGGAGCCAACGCATTCGCCCACGAAGCCGGCATTCACCAGGACGGCATCATCAAGAATCCTCTAACCTACGAAATCATTTCGCCGGAAACTGTCGGCGTTCCTGCTCGTTCCTTGATAGTGGGAAAGCACTCGGGCCGCAACGCGCTGCGTTCCAGCTTGCGCGATCTCGGTTTTGAACCCACGGACGCGGAACTTGCAGAAATCTATCGTCGCGTCACGGCGCTTGCCGACGAGGAGAAAGCTGTTCGCCCGCGCGACATTCTCGGCATTGCGCACGAGGTGATTCGCCGCGGAGCTTCCGCCGTTGCTGCCGAGGCCTCGTCCGCTGCATAGCGGCTCCGGAATTTACGCCAGCGCGCCGAAAAGGCTTTAGAATTATCGCGTCAGGGAAATCATGAAAAAGTCCATCGTCTTGCTGCCCGGTGACGGCATCGGTCCAGAAGTCACGGCCGCGGTTACCCACGTTCTCAAGGAATGCGCTCGCGAATTCCATCACGATTTCCAGTTCGCTGATCATCCGGTTGGCGGTTCCGCCATCGACCTCACCGGCACGCCGCTTCCGAACGCCACGGTTGACGCTTGCCGCAAAGCGGACGCTATTTTCCTCGGGGCAGTCGGCGGTCCGAAGTGGGATGCGCTTCCCGTCGGCAAGCGCCCGGAAAGTGGTCTGCTCGCTCTTCGTCAGGACATGGGACTCTTCGTCAATGTTCGGCCGGTGAAACTCCTCGAGCCCCTGCGGGGCATGTCGCCACTTAAACCCGAACGCCTCGGTGACCTCGACGTCGAAATCATTCGCGAACTCGCCGGCGGAATTTATTTCGGTGAACGTGGCAACAGCACGGAAGGCGGCAAAGAACGTTCCTGGGATACGGAATCCTACTCGACTCCGGAAATTGAGCGCATCGCCAGCTTCGCCTACACCCGCGCGGAAAATCGTTCGCGTCGCCTCTGCTCGGTGGACAAAGCCAACGTGCTCGCCAGTTCGCAGCTTTGGCGTCGCACCGTCACTTCCATGAGTGCCGCATATCCCACCGTTCAGCTGGAACACATGTACGTGGACAATGCGGCGATGCAACTCACGCTCAAACCTTCTCAATTTGACGTCATGCTCACCACCAACATGTTTGGCGATATTTTAAGTGACGCTGCTGCAGCCCTGGTAGGCTCTATCGGCCTCATTCCATCTGCCAGCTTTGGCACTGGCGCTCCGCTGTTTGAACCCATCCACGGCTCGGCGCCGACACTTGCAGGTAAGGACTCGGCCAATCCTATTGGCTCCATCCTAAGCGCCACCATGATGCTTCGCGACGCTTTCGGCCTGAACCTTGAAGCGGATTGGGTCGAACAGTCCGTCATCCGCGTTCTCGGCGCCGGGTATCGCACCCCTGATCTGGCCGCACCCGGCACCAAACCTATTGGAATGGCTGGGTTTATGGAGAATCTTCACGTCGAGATGCAGCGGACCCTCGAGCATGCCGAACGCTACGGTTGGGGCGTTTAGTTCTCAATTTGGCATATTGCAAATCGAGCCCTTCGGCCTCACAATCTCTGTCCTGCTGAGGGGCAGACCATGCGCTGGCTACGTCTTTTGCTGTTGGGCCTGGCGTCCGTCTATCCGCTGTACTGGACGGCCCAATTCATCCTGTTCTTCCTTCCGGAAGCGCTGATCGCCGCTTGGCGCGCTGAACCGATTCAAATCGTCAGCATCTCTTACCTGCAGGCTACCGCCATTGCCCGGTCCAGCGCGGGACCTCCGGCACATTGGGAAGCGCTGCTCTTCGCGTCGCTTTTCTCAACCCTGATTTTTGCCCTTCGCGGCGACCGTTTTCTAACTGGGGCATTCGCCATCGTAGTCCTCGGACAATCCGCGTTGCTGCCCTTCGCCAGCCTCGCGGTCAGTTCGCGACGCACCACCGCCACACCTGCAGTCGGATGCTTTGTTGCTCTTGTTCTGATCGTTTTTGGTCTGCAAAGAATATTACGCCGCATCGGCGGGGTGGATTTCATCGACCGGCTTGCGCTTCTGACGCTGCTCGCCGTACTTCCGCAAGCCGCGCTTTGGCTGGCATTTCGTTTTGCTTACCCGTTTTTCGGCACTCGCTTTCTCTTGTTGCTCCTCGTTCCTTTGTACCTGGGAGCGATAATCGCCGCGCTTCTTCCCATCAAGTTGCCGGAATCGGTCTTCGGCAGCGTTCCGTGGACGGAAATCCTTGCTAGCTCCGCCACTGCGACGCTGCTGCTCATCGCTATCACCCTCAGCAACCATCCGGCGAAGCTGCAAGATTCGCAAATTGCTATCCGGCCGGCCGGCTGGCGCTCTGGTTTCGCTGCAACTTCCACCGCCATACCCATCCCGGAACTTGCAGGAAACACTGGCGGGATGTTAACGTAAGAAACTCGAAACTTTTCCGCTGCATGCCATCGCAACCGCAACAAACGGCGGCAGATACCTGCGGCGGCTGACTCGTTCCAAGCCAACAACAGGACCGGTAGGCATCACTTTGCTATACGAATTTCACTTTAGTGCAGTCGCGTCAGTCGCGCGCCACTAGCTGCACGTCTGACATGGCACAAATTCCTACATCCAGCGTGCGTCCTTCTCCGGCCCCGGCCGCGGAGCCTTTGTACTGGCGCGTGGAAGGTTCGCTGCTCGAACTCAGCGCGCTCCGTCAAGTGGGCTTCCTCACCTGGCATTCGCAAAGTTTTGCAGAACGCTGGCGTCGCAGAGTCGGCGGTGTCTGCCTGACGATCCTGCGCCCGTTCTCCTATCTTGCCGGACGAACGTTTGCCACCCGCCTTCTTTTCACTTTACTGCGCGGATTGACCCGCGATCGCCTCGATCTGCTCGGCGAGGAATATTTCGAATATGCCCTAAAATCCAGCCTGCGCCAGGAAGCCGTCGAGCAGCTTCTGCGAGCGCAAAATGAAGGCCGCCAGATTATTCTTGTCGGCCAGTCGGTGGACCACATCGTCCGTCCGCTTGCTCAGTATTTGGGCGTGGATCGCTTTATTGCCAACCGCATGGAATTTCGCGCAGGGGTTGCCACTGGACGCATGTTGTCTCCGGTTGTTCGTCCACGTGGACCTTTCGCGTGGGTGGCATCCGGCGATGCCGATGGCACTACTGCGGAATCCGTAATTCTTGCTCAGTTGGGCGTCAAGTCGACCACGCAACTTGAAGCTGCCACCCAGTGGTCCGCGCGTACCGTCGAGGTTCACGCTCCCGCTGTCGTTCCGTTTGAATCGGCTCCCCGGGTGCATCACATCAACGTTCGCCAGGCGCTTTCCGGGAAACACGTTCTGCTCATCGGCGTCACCGGATTTATCGCCAAGGTCTGGATGGTGGACCTGCTGGAACAAATTCCAGGAATCGCGAAAATCACCTTGTTAATTCGCCGCAACCGCACCACCACCGCGCAACGCCGCTTCGAAAAAATCGTAGAAGAATCTCCCGTCCTGGACGGCCTGCAGAAACAGTACGGCTCGCGCCTGGGTGATTTCTTGCGCGAAAAAATTGAAGTGGTTGAAGGCGATTTGAGCGAGCCGGGTCTCGGCCTCGAGAAAAGTGTCAGCGAGCGCCTGCTGCGTAACCTCGATCTGGTCGTCAACAGCGCCGGCCTTACGGACTTCAATCCCGACCTGCGCGACGCGCTTTCCTCCAATGTCGATTCCGCCGAAAATCTTTTGAACTTTATTCGCGCCAGCGATCACGCTGCCTTGATGCATCTTTCCACCTGTTACGTAGTCGGCATGCGCGATGGCCGCGTCACGGAAGAGCTTCAGGACAATTACAATCCCGCAGGCGACAAAAATTTCAACGCCGAACATGAAGTCGCCTCGCTCCGCGAAATGATTTCCCGCATCGAGGAACGCGCTTCCGGTCCTGAACTTGCTCGCGCTCTTAAACGTCAGGCTCTTGGCCGCGGCGCCGACGAAACGCGCGTCGCGGCCGGCGAACTCGATGGCGTCCTCAAGCGCAATCGCAGCCGCTGGGTTCGCAATAAATTAGTTCGCGTCGGCATGCGCCGCGCCCAGCATCTCGGCTGGCCGAATACCTACACCTTCACAAAAAGTCTTGGCGAATCGCTTCTCGCGCGCCGTGGCAAAGATCTTCCCATCGCCGTCGTCCGTCCATCCATCGTCGAAAGCTCCACGCACAGCCCTTTCAGCGGCTGGAACGAGGGCATCAATACTTCCGGTCCGCTTTCCTATCTCCTCGGCACCAACTTCCGTCAGCTGCCGACGAACGCCAAGAAGTGCCTCGACATCATTCCCGTGGACATGGTTTGCCGCGGCATGACCCTCATCGCCGCCGCTCTGGTCGAACGCAAAAACGCCAGAATGTACCAGCTCGCGACCTCCGGCATCAATCCTTGCGACATGGGCCGCTGCATTGAACTCACCGGCCTCGCGCACCGCAAGCACTACCGCACCCAGCAGGGAATTGAGCACTGGCTCAAACTGAAGTTTGAAACCATTCCGGTTTCCAAGCAGCGCTACGAACGTTTATCCATACCCATGCAGAAAGCTGTCGTCTCCGGCATCAATCGCTTTGCGGAAAAACTCAGCATGAAGAAGCCTCCCCTCGCCAAAGCCGAACGCGATCTCAACCGCGCGGAAAAACTCATCGAACTCTACGAACCATTCATTCTTCACAACGAACATGTGTTCGAATCGGAGAATGCTCGCCTCCTCTCCGCCGCTCTTTCCGAAGAAGAACGCAAAATCTTTGCTTTTGAACCGGAGTCCATCGATTGGTGGGATTACTGGATTAACATCCACATGCCCGCGCTTCGCCGCTGGTGCTATCCGTTGATGGAGGGTCGCCCGCTTGAATCGCGTCCTCCTCGTGACGTTGGCTGGAACTCGCAACGGCCCGCGACAGCCGCCGTCGCCTCCTCCGGGGAGAACCGCTAAGTCGCTATGCCAATTTTTCTTACTGGCTCAACCGGCTATCTCGGGAGCTATCTCGCAACCGGTCTGTTTCGCGGCCACGGCGATTCGCTGAATCTACTGGTTCGCGCCAAAAGTCAGCAGGAAGCTCGCGAACGTCTCTGGCAATCTCTGCAGCTTCATCTCGACTTTCCCGAATTTCAGACTTCCATCGAAACCCGCACGCGCATCTTTCTCGGCGACCTTACCAATCCGCAATTCGGTCTCGCCGATGACGAATACCAATCGCTCGTTCATTCAACAGACTCTGTTATCCACTGTGCGGCATCACTCAATCGCAAATCCGAAAAGCAGTGCCTCAACGTCAACCTGCGAGGCACACTCGAAGTCGTTCAACTCGCTCGCCACGCGCAGGATCACCACGGCCTCGGCCGCTTTTCGCACGTCTCCACCGTCGCGGTCGCCGGCACGCGCCAGGACGAAGTCGTTCAGGAAGACACTTCGATCGACTGGGCTCGCTCCGACTACGATCCCTATGCGCGCACCAAAAAATTCTGCGAACACATGGTCCATCAGCTTTTGCCGGACGTGCCGCGCACAATTTTTCGTCCCGCCATCGTTCTCGGTGACAGCACGCGCCCCGAAACCACACAATTCGACATGGTCCAGGCCTTCAGCGTCCTCGCCAGCCTTCCGGTTCTTCCGCTCAAACCCAACGATCGCATCGACATCGTTCCCGCCGATTACGTCGGCAAAGCCATCGTGCACATTCATCAGTCTGCTGCGCCAAAATATCCGCGCTATCACCTATCTTCCGGCACCGGCTCGCAAACTTATCGCGAACTCACCGACGCACTCGCCCAAGCCGGCGGCTCTCGTCCTAGCTACCTTCCTTCTCTCGGCGGCACCTTCTCCGGCACCGTCAACTGGCTTGCGCACAAGAAAAACAATCTCGGCCGCGGAGCTTCTCTCTTGCAAGTTTTCTGGCCTTATCTCACTTGGAACACGGTCTTCGACAACTCCCGCGTCATCGAAGAACTCGGCGGCGAAGCTCCCGCGAAATTCTCCCGCTACGCAGCTCCGCTCCTGGAATTCTCCCGCGAAAATAAATTCCGATATCCCGCGAAGCCCTGGCCGATGCAAAATGCATCGGTGAAGTCCGCCGGCGGAGGCGCGGCCGCATGACCGATTTCCTTCTGGTTGCCTGGGTCAGCCTACTCATCGAACTCACCCGCCTGCAATGGATGCTCGGCGGCGGCAAGCGCTGGCAACCTGGCGAAAAACTGAAATTGCTCTTCGCCGGCTACAACGGCACGCGCAACACCGGCTCCGATGTCCGGGTTAACGAAATGCTTCGCCAGATTCGCCACGTTCTCGGTGGGCAAAATGTTGACCTCAGCGTCATGACGCAGAATTTCGATCGCACCAAGGGCTACTTCGAAGGTACCCAGCAGGTTTTCCTGCCCGACGTATTTCCTCCGTTCCTCTACAAGGAAACGCGCAAGAATCACGGCGTGGTCGCCTGCGAAGGCTCCATGTTCAAGAGCAAATTCGCCAACGCCCTCGCCACCATGATGATTGGCTCGCTCGGCTTCGCTTCTTCAGAAAATAAACTTTCCATCGGCTATGGCGCCGAAGCTGGCCACATGGACTCGCTCATCTCCGATATGTGCAAGCGCTATGTCCACGATTCGCTGGTTATCACGCGCAATGTCGAATCGCAATCCATCCTCGGCAAACTCGGGATTTCCACCGAACTCGGCACCGACACCGCATGGACCTTCGAGCCACTGCCTGATTCCTACGGCCGCAAAGCGCTGGTTGACGCCGGCTGGGACGAAAAAACTCCCATCCTCATTCTTTGCCCCATTCATCCCTTCGTCTGGCCGGTGAAAGCCTCCCTCGGAAAATATCTCGCGCGCATCACTACCGGCGCTTACAAGCACAGCCAGTACCGCACTGTCTATTTCCACGAATCCGGCGCTGAAGCCGACCGCAAATTCAAGCACTACATCGCCGGCTTCGTCAGCTCTACGCGCGCTTTCACGCAGAAGCACAAAGTTTTCACCGTCCTCGCCGCCACCGAAAGGCTTGATGCCGTTGCCTGCCGCGCCATCGCCGAAGAAATTCCCGGCCTCCCGATTTTCACTTCCGACGATTACGACATGTATCAGCTCGTCTCCGTTCTTCGCCAGGCCACCTACATGGTTTCATCCCGCTACCACGGTATTGTCACCTGCATGCCCAGCCTCGTCGCTTCCGCCGGCGTCACCATGGACGAACGCATCCGCAATCTCATGCGCGAGCGCGGCCACCAGCATCTCTGCGCTGCCGTGGACGATCCCGATCTGTCCGCAAAAATGTTGCAAATGATGGAGTCGCTCGTCGCCGAACGCGAATCCATCCGCGACGGCATCGGCCAGACCGTCGTCCGCAATCTCAAAGTCATGGCTCGCATGGGTGTAATCTTTGAAGACGTCATGCGCCGCCAGTATCCCGAATTTCCTCTTCGCACCGGCGTCCACTCCTGGGAAGACTATCTTCCGCCGCTCAGTCCGCAACTTCGCCAGCTCGCTGAAAAATACGACGTCCCCGAAGCCGCCATGGCCGCATCCAAATAGGCGTCCCGACAATCGTCCATGCCGAATTTTCTGCAAAATATCTTTGACAAACTTCAGCAATCGCTCGATCGCGTCGTGCTTCGCGAAGTCCGCGGCGACAAATTTGTTTCCGTCAATGCTTCGCAGCTGATCGCGCTCGTCGAACGTGCGCGCCAGTGGCTGCGCGTCCGAAACGTTCTGCCCGGCGACCGCTGCGGACTCATCGCTCCCAATTCCATTCACTGGATCGCCGTCGACCTTGCGCTCATGGCCGAAGGAATCATCGTGGTCCCGCTCTACTACCGCCAAACCGCAGGCGAACTCGTCGGCATGTTGAAAGACTGCCAGCCCTCGCTAGTTCTCACGGCCGACGCCGAACTCACGTCATCCCTCTCGGCGGCGTGGTGCGAACTTCCTCGAACCGCTCTTCTCTCCGAAATTTTTCCAGACGCTGCTGCCTCCGCCATGCCCGCTTCGGTCTTGCCATTGCGCAATCACCCCGACAGCGATCTCCTCACCATCATCTACACCTCCGGCACCTCCGGCGAACCCAAGGGCGTCTGCCTGTCCGCTGGCAATCTCAACCACATGACCGGCTGCACTACCGAACGCCTCGATCAACTCATGGCGCCCGTCACCCGACCCGCGAATGACGCCGACCAGATCTTCCTGTACGCGCCCATGAACTTCGCCGCCTCCTGGATGCTCATGCTCTCCGCCTTTTCCCGCCAAAGCGTTCTCACGCTCTCTACTGATCTGACCAAACTCGCCGACGAAATCCGCGCCTCCGAGCCGCACTATTTCCTGAACGTTCCCACGCTCCTTGAACGCGTCAAACGCGGCGTCGAAGATAACGTCGCCAAGCAAGCCGCTCCGATACGTTCTCTCTACAAGCGCGCAAAAGAGGCCTGGCAGCGCCAGCACGTCGGCCGCGGCGAATCCTTCGATGGCTTCTGGCTGTGGCTCGGCAACAAGCTTATTTTTTACAAAGTGAAGCAGCGTTTCGGCCGCAATCTCTGCGCACTCATTTGCGGTTCCGCGCCGCTCGCGCCCGAAACGCAGCAATTTTTTCTGATGCTCGGCATCCCGGTGCTGCAAGCCTACGGTCTCACCGAAACCACCGCGCTGTGCACGCTCGACGATCCGCGCGTTCCCGTTGAACCCGGCTACGTCGGCCCTGCCATTCCCGGCATCGAAATGCGGCTCGGCGAAAACGAAGAAATCATCGTTCGCGGCCCCAATCTTTTTTCCGGCTACTGGAATCGCCCGGAGGAAACCGCAAAAGTCATTCGCGACGGCTGGTTCCACACCGGCGATCAGGGCGAAGTCAACGGCCGCGGCAATTGGCGCATCATCGGCCGCATTAAGAACCTTCTCGTGCTGAATACCGGCCACAAGTTCGCACCCGAGCCAATCGAAGACAAACTCGCCCAGCTTCTCCCCGCCGCCCAGCAGATCGTTCTCGTAGGCAATGCGCGCAGCTATATCTGCATGCTGGTCACCGGCAAACTCGATTCCGCCGCCGTGCAGTTCGCGATCGACGCCGTCAATCCCGATCTCCCGCATTACCGCCAAATCCGCAACTTCAAGATTCTGCCCGAAGGATTCACGCCGGAAAGCGGTCTGCTCACCGCCATGGGCAAAATCAAGCGCGATGCCATCGCAAAACGCTATGATGCTGAAATCAATTCCATGTACGAACGGAAAGCCTCGGTATGAAATCGTTCACCGGCCAATCCCTGCGTTGGGAACTCCGCGACGGCATCCTCGAACTCACGCTCGATCGCGCTCCCGCCAATGAAATTGGCACCGCCATGCTGGCCGACCTCGAGAAGTTTGTCGCTGCGTTCGACGCGCTCGCTCCTGAAACCTCCGTCTGCATTGTTTCGAGCGCGCGCCCGTCCGTCTTCTCCGCTGGCGGCGATCTCCGCGAACTCTACACCAGCGCCATGGCTGTTTCCGCGGCCGAACGTCCCGCTGGTGTCCGCGCCTTCCTCGAACGCATCCACGCCGTGATGAACGCCATCGACGCCGCGCCGTTCGTCACCATTGCCGCCGTTCACGGCTTATGTTTCGGCGGCGGACTCGAACTTGCGCTAACCTGCGACATGATTGTCGCCGACAAAATGGCGCGCTTCGCTTTCCCCGAACTTCGCTTGGGATTTATTCCCGGCTTTGGCGGAGTCCCCCGCCTCAAACGAGATTTAGGCAACGCCGTAGTCCGCGATCTACTCCTCACCGGCCGCACCATCAACGCCACGCGCGCCAACACCGTGGGCCTCGTCGCTCAGCTAGCCGGCGAAGGCCAAGTCCTTCGCATCGCCCGCGGCACCGCCTCCCAAATCACCAAGTACGACGCCACCACCCGCGCCACCGCCAAAAAGTTCATCAAGCCCATCCCCCACGACGATCTCCGCTGCGAAATCGAAATCTTCTGCGACCTCTTCACCCGCCCCGCCGTGATGGCCGCCTTAAAAAAATTCATAGAAAACTCCGGCCCCATGCCTTATCTGCCATGATTGTGGGTCTCGCCGTGCCCTCACCGTATTTTTCTTCTCCGACTAGCAATGCTAGATTAAGGATGGTCATGCCGACACTCGAGCAAACCACGCAGGAAGTGCTGAATCTTGCTGCTACGCACTTCAAACTCACCCCCGGTACCCTCGCCCCCGAGGACGACTTCTTCAAAAAACTCGGCATCGACAGCCTGCAAACCCTCGAACTCCTGTCGCGCATCGAAAATCACTTCAACATCGAACTCCCCGACTACGAAGTCCAAGGCGTCTCCGACTTCAAAACCCTAGCCGAACGCATCCACTCCCGCCTGTAATAGAGCAGATTGACCATAGAGTCGCAGAGCACACCGAGAAAAATGAATGAACGGCAAAAGGATTCATTGACCGTCAAGATTATTGGTTGCGACATGGCCAGGTCGCTCTTGCCCTCAGATAGCGCGAACCGAAGCGTTGCTGAATTGCACGGGACGTTCGTGGTCGTCGAAAACGCGGTGATCGTCGAGTTGAAGAGCGTGCAACGCATGGAAACCCGCTTTTCGAAGTGCAACTTCTTGCCTACCTGCGGCTCAGCGACATCAAAACCGGTCTCCTGATAAACTTCACTAGTCGGCTTCTACGTGACGGAATCAAGCGATACGTGGTCTGAAATTTCTCTATTCCGAATTCTGTGTTCTGTGACTCTATGGCAATCTTCTCTTTGAATGCTAAACCTAGCTAACTACCCCTCCATCGGCGCAGCCTTAAAAGACGCCGTCGATCAATTCGCCCAAGAAGTCTGTCTCATCGAGGCCGACCGCGAACGCGAAAAAGACCGCCTCACCTACCGCGAATTCAAATCCCGCGCTCTCCCACTCGCCTGCGCCATTCAGGACACCGGCTTCTCCGCCGCCGACCGCGCCAGCATCATCATGACCAACCAGTCCAAGTGGCTGATCTCCGCCTTCGCCGCTTTTTATTGCGGTGGAGTCCTGGTCCCGCTTGACTATAAACTCACCGCCGCCGAGCAATGGCAACTCCTCAAACATGCGGGCGCGAAAATTCTCGTCACCGAATATCCCATCTGGCGCCAACTTGCGGCCTCGCCTGGACGCGCCGAAGCTACAAATCTGCAAACCGTGCTAGTCACCGAAGCCCCGCCCAATGCCGATCTCTCCGGCGCGTTGCCTTGGGAAGAATTCAAGAGCGATACAGCGCCAGCGTTCATCCCGCGTGAACGTAACGACGTCGCCTGCATCGTCTACTCTTCCGGTACGGGCGGCCTTCCTAAAGGCTGCATGATGACGCACGACAATTACCTCGAACAATGCGTCGCGCTCACTTCTCTCTACCCGTTCTGGCCAGGCGTTCGTTATCTCAGCATTCTTCCCACCAACCACGCCATCGACTTCATGGTCGGCTTCTTCGGACCATTCACCTGCGGCGCTTGCGTGGTTCATCTCCGCACGCTTCGCCCGGAATTCGTCCGCGAAGCTTTCACCAAATACAAAATCACTTACGTTAGCCTCGTTCCTCTCGTCTTGAAAAATCTACAAAAGGGATTGCAGACGAAATTCGACGAACTGCCGCCGGGCAAACGCAAAGTTTTCGATTTCCTGGTCGGCCTGAACAAAGCGTTCACAAAACCTCATCCGCGCTTGTGGCTCAGCAGAAAACTACTAAAGCAAGTCCACTCTGCATTCGGCGGCGAATTGCAAGCCATCATCGTCGGCGGCGCATTCACTGAACCGCAAACGCTGCAATTTTTCTACGACCTCGGCATTCCCGTCGCCAATGGCTACGGCCTCACGGAAGCCGGCACCGCCATCACTGTCAATGATCTAAAGCCGTTTCGCGCGGACACCGTCGGTAAGCCGCTACCCGGAATGGAAGTCAGAATTGTCGATCCTTCGCCCGATTGCGTCGGCGAAGTCTACGTTCGCAGCAAAACCGTAATGTCCGGCTACCTCAATGAACCGGAACTCACCGCAGAGACCATCGTCGACGGCTGGCTCCGTACCGGCGACCTCGGAAAATTCGACCCGCAGGGCCATCTCCATCTGAGCGGCCGCAAGAAGAACATGATCGTCACCGAGGAAGGAAAAAACATCTACCCGGAAGACATCGAAGCAGCATTTGAAAGCCTCCCCGTCAAGGAATTCTGCGTTTTCGCCGCGAACTTCATCTGGCCGAAGCGATCTATGGTCGGCGAACAGCTCGTCATCGCCATCCATCTCGAAAACGGCCAATCCTTAACGGACGCGCTCAAGAACGACATCACTCAACGCAACCATCGCCTCCTCAATTACAAGCGTGTTCACGGGATCGTTCTCTTCGGCGAGGATTTCCCTCGCACTGCATCCATGAAAATCAAGCGTGGCGAACTCGCCGAACGCCTAGGCAAACTAGACCGCGACCGCGTTATACTCCCGCTCTAGTCCATGTCCCCAACTAGGAACCGCTTTCTAGCCATCGTCAATCCCGCTGCGGGCGGAGGCAAATCCGCCAAACTCGCAGGGCCCGCGCTCGCTCGTCTCCGCGAAAAGGGCTTCGGCGTCGATGTCATCGCATCCACCGGCCCCGCTCACGCAGTTAAACTCGCGCGCGAAGCCTACAGCCAGGGCTATCGTCGTTTCCTCGCGGTCGGCGGCGACGGAACTGCCCACGAAATTCTCAACGGCGTTTTCGCAAACAATTCCGCGCTCAACGCCTCCTCGCCCGCGGCGGAATCTTCGCGCATCTCGCTTGGTTTTCTTCCGCTCGGTACCGGCAATTCCTTTCTGCGCGATTTCAGCAACGATGGCGCGGAAGCCTCGATGCAAGCTTTGCTTGAAAATCGCAAGCGGTCTGTGGACCTGATTCGCCTGACCCACGCGGCCGGAGAAATCTATTCCTTCAATATTCTCAGTGTCGGTTTCACCGCCGACGTCGGCGCGCTCACCAACCGTGTTTTCAAGCCGCTCGGCCATCTCGGCTATCTTTTCGGCGTGTTGGTCCGCGTCATTCAGCTAAAGCGTCGTGCCTTCACGCTGCGCTCTGACGACGACCAAGACTGGGACGATCGCCGCGCGCTCTTCCTTACCTTCAACAACAGCAAATACACCGGTGGCACTATGCTCATCGCTCCCGATGCCAATCCTTCCGACGGATTCATCGAATTCGTTCGCTGGGGACCCATCGGACGCTTGGGCTTGCTGCGCATGTTGCCGAAACTTTACGACGGCACTCACATCAATCATCCGTTGGCTTCACGTAAATCCGTCAAACACGTCGAGTTTAGAATTCCCGTTCCCATCGACGTAATGATCGATGGCGAAATCTTTTCACTCGAGTGCAAATCTCTAGACATTCTTCCATCCGCGCTGGATGTCTATATATGAAGCGCGCCTGGTGCGTGGTGCGCAGCGCATTGCTTTGGGCCGTAAGTCTTCTGCACTTTGCGATTTCTGTTCCCATACTGATTCTTCTGGCGATTTTTTTCGATCCGAAGAAACATGACTGGTTGCAACGCGCTTTCTGTCGCCGCATTATGTTTTTCGCCGGCGCCAGAGTTCGCGTCGTTTGCTCTCCCAATTTCAATCCGCACAAAACCAGTTTTTTTATTTCCAATCACGTAAATCTTTTCGATCCGTTTGCGCTGTACTGCGCAATTCCGCAATTTGTTCGCGGCTGGGAACTGGAATCGCATTTTGAAATTCCAGTTTACGGTTGGCTGATGAAAAGATTTGGAAACGTTCCGGTTCCTAACGTTCGCCGGCCCGCCGACTTGAAACGCATGTGGCGACTTACTCGCGACGCCATCAACGGTGGGACCAGTCTGATTGTTTTTGCCGAAGGGAAGCGCACACGCGACGGCCACGTCGATGAATTTCAGGACGGCGCATTCCGCGTTGCGCAGCAGCTGGAAATTCCAATCGTGCCGGTCAGTATCGTCGGTTCATTTCAGCATCACCGCACCGGCCACTGGATGTTCTGGCCCGCAACCATCACCATCCATTTGCACGACACGATTGAAACCATCGGCATGAACAAAGAAGAAGTTCCCGACCTCCGCAAACGCATCCGCGAACTTGTCCGGACCCCGGTGGAAGAGTCGTTTAGAGGCTGATCCGAATTCCGGGGAGTGTTCTCCCCGCGCGCGTCTCCTGCCAGGTAAAAACAATTCTGTGAATGACGGTGATGGTGGAAACCACCGCGATTACCCACAACACTGGCGCCATGCGATTGAAAACGCCGCCGATAATCAATAGAACGAGCCGCTCCGGCCGCTCCATAAATCCCACTTTGCACAGCGGAATCAGCGATTCCGCGCGGGCTCGAGCGTAACTGACCATCACCGATCCGGCCGTAGCAACCGCCGCCAAAACCACGTACGGGGTTCTGCCGCTCA
This sequence comes from uncultured Acidobacteriota bacterium, assembly GCA_963781385.1. Lineage (GTDB taxonomy): Bacteria > Acidobacteriota > Terriglobia > Acidiferrales > UBA7541 > Acidiferrum. The sequence continues at coordinate 1,025,099 of CAWAFN010000004.1, forward strand.
CGGAGTAGTACACAAGCAATCCCATGTACAAAGCCATGTCCGCATAGCGATCGAGCGTCGAATCGTAGAATGCGCCGAACGCGGTGACGCGATTCTGCCGCCGTGCCACTTGCCCGTCGAGCATGTCCAGAAATCCCGCGAAGAAAATGATCGCGGCGCCGAGAAAAAATTTGCCGACGGCAAAACTGGCCGCCGCGCCGAAATTCACCACCAGTCCGAGAAATGTAAGGACGTTGGGGTTGATCCCGGTGGCCGCGATTGCGCCCACGATTCTGTCCAGCAGCCATTTGCTGCCGGTGCCGATTGCTCCGGTGAGTGTCGCCATTTTTCGGTGGGATAGGCAGCGTCCAGACGCAAACGCGCCGCACTTATCCTATCGCAGGCTTGCATCGCCCGCAAACTCGCTAGATATGCCAAATCACACCCGAATTGACGCGGATGTTACTCGGAAATGACCTTCCAATTTGGCTCACTATTTGTTGAAATGCTTCTCTCCATCGGTTCTTTTGCATTGACCTTCCATGTTCTAAGGCATAAAGTTTTTGAAAGAAAAAATCTAGGCGCCCACTTGATCACCGAACTCGACAGAAGAAAATTCTTATCGCGCGGATTTGCGGCTCTCGGCGCAAGCTGGACTGCGACGCACTGGCCGGCGATAGTCGCTGCGTCTGAGCACGCGCATCACGCAGCCGCTTCCCCGGAAACGTACAAATTTGAATTTCTGACTCCGGCCGAAGCCAAAGAAGTCCAAGCCATTGCCACGCGCATTATTCCCAGCGACGAGACTCCTGGCGCAACCGAAGCCGGCGTAATTTATTTCATCGATCGCGCCTTGGTCACGTTTTCCACCGACGACCAAAAAACTTATCGCGAAGGATTGCCAGAATTGCAAAAGCGCGTGAGCGAACTTTTTCCGGGCGTAGCAACTTTTTCAGCGGCTACCCTCGAGCAACAAATCTCAGTTCTGGAATCGCTGGACGAAGCCGGATCCAAGGCCGCGGCACAGCGTCCGCAACGATTGCGCTATCGCGCCAGCGCGGCGCAACCGCTTTTTGAAACCGTTCGAGTGCACACCGTCATGGGATTTTTGATTGATCCGGAAACCGACCGCCATGGCAACCAGGGCGGGGCAGGCTGGACCGTGATTGGCCGCGACAACGCGCATGGATTTCAGCCTCCTTTCGGTTTCTACGACAGAGACTATCCCGGATGGAAAGCCGAACCAGCCGGAAAGGGCGCTGCGAAATATGCGCCCGATAATTTTGCGCCCGCGGCAGCTTTACCCGCGGCAACTTCGCCCACGTCTGCCAAGAAAGACGGCGCATCGAAATGACCGCACCCAATACTACGCAGCCAAAATACAAGACGACCGATGTAGTCGATTTCGTGATCGTCGGATCCGGCGCCGCCGGCGGCGTTCTGGCCAAGGAACTTTCCAGCAACGGTTTCAGTGTGGTGGTGCTCGAACAAGGGCCATATCTCACAGCAAAAGATTTCGTGCACGACGAAATCAAAGTGCTGCAAGAAGATTTGCTGACGAATCATCCCAAGCTGCAGCCCAATTCTTTCCGCAAAACTCCCAAGGACAAAGCCAAGCCGCAGCGCGCGCTGGTATACGGACGCGCGGTGGGCGGCACGAGCAATCACTTCACCGCAAATTTCTGGCGCTTCCACGAAATCGACTTCAAGGAGCGCAGTAAAATCGGACCCATCGCCGGATCCACTTTCACCGATTGGCCAATTTCCTACGCCGATCTCGAACCCTACTACACCAAGGTGGAGTGGGAGGTGGGAGTGTCCGGGCTGGCGGCGGCCAGTCCATTTGATCCTCCGCGCTCCAAGCCCTATCCGATGCCACCGCTGCCGGTGAAAAGCAACGGCGTGGTGTTTGAGCGGGCCGCGCGGAAACTGGGATGGAATCCGTTTCCGGCACCGATGGCGATTCTTTCGCAACCGCGAGCGGGCCGCAGCGCCTGCGTGAATTGCGGATTCTGCCTGGCGTTTGCGTGCGAGGTGGGCGCCAAGTCCAGCTCGCTGGCCAGCATGATTCCGCTGGCGGAAAAAACCGGCAAGTGCGAAATCCGGCCGAACAGCTACGTTCACAAGATCGAGATCGACGAACGCGGCCGCGCAACCGGCGCGCTGTATTTCGACGACAAGAAAAACGTGCATTTGCAGAAGGCAAAAGCGGTGGTGCTTGCGGCGAACGGAGCGGAAACTCCGCGGCTGCTGCTGCTTTCAGAGTCCAGCAAATTTCCGAACGGCTTGGCCAATTCGAGCGGTTACGTCGGAAAAAATCTGATGTTCAATACCGGCGCGGTCTCGGTCGGCGTGTTTGACCAGCAGACCAACGATTACAAGGGTTACGCCGTCAGCCGCATCCTGCACGATTTTTACGAACTGGACGCGAATAAAGTCGGGTTCTACGGTGGCGGCGGGTTAGACGCGCGTTTTGACATGACGCCGATCGGATACGGACTCGGCGGACTGCCGCCGGGGTCACCGCGCTGGGGAAAAGATTTTAAGACCGCGCTGGCGCATAACTGGACGCGAACGTTCGAAGTTTTCGGCCACGGAACTTCGCTACCGGTGGAAGACAACAGCTTTTCCGCCGATCCGGACCTAAAGGATGCATGGGGCCTGCCGGCACTGCGGCTGACGTACAAGGATCATCCGGACGACTTGAAGCTGGCGCACTGGCTGGCCGACCGCTCGATCGAGTTGCTGGACGCGGCGGGAGCCAAGCAGAAGTGGACATTTCCGATCGACGAGCAGCAGTTTGGAGTGCACCTGCTGGGCACCTGCCGAATGGGCGACGATCCCAAGACTTCGGTGATCAATGCCGATCATCAAACGCACGACGTGAAGAATCTCTTTATTTGCGACGGGAGCAGCCTGGTGACTTCCGGGCGCGGCCAACCGACGATGACGATCATGGCGCTGGCGTTCCGGGCAGCGGACCGTATTACAGCCTTGGCGAAGCGCGGCGACCTTAGCGCCTAGATTCTCGCCAACTACCAGGTTTTTCCTTCCCGTCGGTTAAGTAACAAGTGCAAAACAAAAAGACCTATTTGCGCGTCCTACCTCACCCCGGCAAATAAACAAGCGGATCCTGGTTCGACCCAGCGCGACCGAGCAGGATCCGCTTTGCCGTTTTTAGCAGCACTAAATGAGTGGTTTGAATAGGAGCTTCTATCGTTTAGCCTTGCGCGGTCACGCTTACCGCCAAGTATTGTCCGGTCTCCATCGCCTGATATTCCACCGTCACCGCTGATCCCGCCCGCACCTGGCCCTGGACCTGCGTGTTCTTGTCCACGACAAAGTCCATGGTTTTCTTGTTTTCGCCGCTCACTTCCAGTGTGAAGGCGGTGCCTCCAGTCCCGATAGCCGCAACCTTTCCAGAAACCGATTTAACCGCTTGCTGCGACTGGTTTCCCTGTTCTCCGGTTTTCGACTGCGTAAGCGAATTGGCGTGCGTGGCCGCTCCCAAAACCAGCAAACTGCCGAGCGAAACACTGCAAAGAGTTTTCCGAATCATAGACATACGCGTAAGCCTCCATAGGGTGTAAGTGTGCATCGAGATGCATCATGCTGGAGGGTGGGGTCCCGGTTTCCCTTGCAGCTTCTGTTCCGTTCTTGAAACCAAGCGAAATTCATTCACGTTCCCCCTGATAACCAATGAATTCCGACGCAGATGACCCCGACGCGTCGATCGGCGACCTCTGCTCGCATAGTGTGTGACGTTTCCTTGCCAACTGGCGATATATCGGCTGACATCCTTTGCGAATATGGTGAAAGTATTGCGCACCACTTTGTCCTTTTTTCCCAGGGTATCCCTGTAGCCACTCTTTTCTTTATCGAAAGTCACCCGGAGTTATGTATCACTGGCGCGATATATTTTCTACGATGATCGCGAGTTGGAAATGGGGTCGGAGAGAAGAAGCGGCCGGTGTTTGAGCCTACCCGCCATTGCGAAGATATGGCTTCGAATTGAGGCTCAGGAGCGCGCGCTCCGCGGAACCGTCTTAAGGCCGAAATTGGTTGATAAGGCTTCCTATTAAGGAAAGTAATTTGACTTGAATGTAGTTAGATTGTAAGTACGTAATGAGCATGCAAGCTCCGTGACGAAGGAAACTGTTCACGGCGACTGCAATTGGGAAGGGAATCGGTGTTGGGGATTCGAATTCCGGCGTAACCGTGTAGTCGGTGTGATGTCCTCTGTTTTCGATCTCTTCCCAGACACGCAAAAGGACTGGCTCGCTAAAACCCAACGTCGGTCGGGAAAGTTCACGCCTAGACCTGGAGGCACACAATGAATCGCAAAACATTCTTTCTGGCACTCTCATTCTTGCCCGCCGGCACTTTGGCTCAGGAGGCAGCGAAGCAGCCGCCCAAATTGCTGCCGGCGCCAACCGAGTGGAGAACGACCGAGCTAAACGCGACATCGATCGCCGACAAGATCGTGTGCGACGTGCACTCGACGATGTATTTTCGCCTGGACGAGGCCAAGACCAATCCGTTCGAAGGCAAAATCACCATTTTGTCGGTGGACGGAAAATCCAGGACCATCGAACCGAAAGCGGGCACAGGATTACAAGGCAGAGTGATATTTTCCGGACTGAACGTGGATCGCGCCGGGAATATCTACATCGTAGGAAATTCGAGCGAGGAGAAGAATTCCTATCTCGTAGCATACGACGCGGGAGGCCACTACATGTGGAAATCCGCGCTGCCACTGCCAATTCACGCGAGCTACGTGCTCCCGATGGCAAACTCACGTTTTCTGGTGTCCGGAATTCTGCCGCGAAAGACTGCAGAAGATAATTTTGAATCTGCGACGTTGCTGGTGGATGCGCGCGGAAATGCTATCAAATCGCTGAAGGCCGCCGACGATGATGCCGGACAGGTGAAAGACGACCAAGGAAATTATGTCAATCGAACGATTCAACAGAGCAACGCGCGAATCGGCGCGGACGGAATGGTGTATGTCCTGAAAGCCTCTTCGCCGGCGAAAATTCAGGAGATCGATCAGAACGGCAATCTGCAGAAAACTTTGGAACTGACGTCTCCTGCCGCGGGCGCGCGAGCCTATGATTTCTTTGTCGAAAAGGATTCGTTTGTGGTGGCCTATATGCTGCGAACGATGACGCGCCACTGACGCAAGGAAACGTCATGCTGTACGACGCAAAGAGCGGGGTTCTGAAGGGTCGTTATCAAACGCAACCTCGCGGAATTCTTGCTTGCGGCCAGGACAACATGCTTACGTATCTTGGACCGACGCCGGACCACAAGCTGTACCACGTGGGAACCGTGAAGATGAGCGCGAATTAGAGTCAATCGGGGTTACGGCCAATGCGGCACGGCGGGAAGCTCAGTTCGCGAAACTATTGAGTCGCCACGTGCAACTGGGGCCTGTGGGGCACCTGCGTTTGAAAGAAAGAAGCCACCCCGAGTGACGCGGGCGGCTGGCAAGATAGATTTAGAACGATTCAGGCAGGGGACGATTTTCCCGACCTCACAGTTCGAGCAAAGTTTCTGGTTCGGAGTGAGAAGCGGTTTTAAATTGAAGTCACCGCCGATACCAATTGCCATTTCGTGGTCGGACTATTGTAGCGACTTTAAGAGTTGCGCTAGGTCTTCATATTGATCCGAGGCAATGTAGTCGACGCCCGCCTTGGCAGCTGCGCGCCAGCGCAATTCGGCGACTTCGCGGCTGCCGAAATTATAGAGATGGAAAATACCGCGGCAGCTCTCATCGGCTTTCGAAACGCCGTCCAAGGTATAGAAACGGATCCAGAAGCCGCGCTGGTGGCCGTATTGGACAAGATCGTGGAGACGCGATTCTTTTTCGGGCGACCATGCACCAGAATTCGATTGGCCCGCCGGCTCGACCACGCGCCACGGATTGTTCCACCAGCGATGATAGTTGTCAGGCGATTCCGGCGCGATTTCTGACGGTGACGCGGCGGGGTTGCTCGAGTGCGTAGGAGTAGCGCCAAACAAGAGTAGCTGCGAGCCGACAGGAAGCTGATCATAGAACACAGCTTTTTGCGCAGCAGATTCGCCAGTCAGGACGAGAATGGGTTTGACCACCAGCGGGGAGACGCTGGTGATATCAGACGATTTTTGCGCGGTGGTTAGCCAATCGCGATATTCGCCGAGCAATTGCCAGATTGCCGCCAGATGTTCCGGTTCTTCCGATTTGAGATCGAGATTCAGAGTGATGATGGGCCAGTCGTGGTGATTTCCGTCCCGAAAGGCTTTTTCAACGATGGGACGGACGCGTTCGAAAAAATATTCTTTCATGCCCGGCTCGGAGCCGGTGGAGGGCGCACCATGAGTGACGAGGGAACGGGATTTTCCTGTGCGCGGATCGGTGTACCAGAAGAGGTCCTGTTCAATGGCGAGCGGCGTTCCTGCGGAAAGCGCGCGGTCGATGCGGTCGGACCACCAGCCGAAATAGGGATAGCAGTTGTGCGCGTCCATGAGGACGCGCGCGCCGGGCCGGGCCGAATCCGCTTCCGGCATTGGCGAATGCGCCTGCCCGGAGGAAGCATGGAGCAAAAGCAAGCTCGCCGTTGCGATGAAAAACACAAAGCAAATTGCCGAAGCGCGATGATTTTTACGCGCGAATGTTGAGATGGTCATTTGTGTGTTCACTTGTCTGGTCATTCGAAATTCACATAGATGGGATTTCCAACCAGCCACAACTTTCCATCAGCACTTCGAACGTTCACGCGAAGCCAATGGCGATTGCCGTCGCTCTTCCACGGGAAGCGGAAGGATTGATCGGGCTGGGAAATCCTTGCATCGGTCAAGAGCGGAACGGTCGCGCCATCCTGAACGATTTCAACAACGCCGCCGGTTGCCGAGCCGACATGAATCTCAAACGCGGCGTCGGAACCCGCAGGGAGCGACAGTTTATCTCCCATTGCGGCATGTTGCGCGCCGGAAGTTGCGGAGAACTCAACAAGCCGGTCGGGCGAGCCAACGACATCAATGAATACGTGGCCCGCGAGGATGGCAGCGACGATGGCAGCATCAGAAAGAGCGTCGGCATGGACGACTGTGGTCGGAAAGCCAATAGAGCCTGGTCCAGGAGTCGGTGCGAGAGCATTGTGATTGTCGCCGCCACCGATTCCGGTGATGCGAAACCCTGAGTTCAGTTGCGTTTCCCAGAAAGGGATACCAGAGACTGCGGTGGAAGTGTCGTAGCTATTTACGGCTTCGATGACATGAATGAGTTTCCAATCGACGTCAGGCTCGGGATGCCAGCCGCAGCCCATGCAAGCTTCGCCGGTAGGGCGGGCGGGGTGGTTCACGGAAAGAGCCACGCCGTGATCCGGCAGCTTGCGAAGCAGATCGTTCCACGAAGGCAATGCGTCGCTGCCCACGCGAAAGTCCACAAAGCCGGTTGTGCCAAAAAGATTGGCGTGGCCCTGGAAAGTGGTTATCTCGCGTCCCGGGATGAGCAGCATCTTGTCGAAGTACGGCTGAAGCTCGCGCATTTGGCTGAACTGAGAAACGGTGTTGTGGTCGGTGATCGCGAGAAAATCTAGGCCGCGGTTGGCAGCGATCTGAGCGGTAAGAAACAAGGGGCATGGTACGGATTTGCCGGACTGGCTGGCGCAGCTTCCGTCGCTGTGCGCGTCGTGCGAATGGAGGTCGCCGCGGTACCATGCGGAACCGGTGCGAATGGTCGCGCGAAGGAGAGCCGGCTCATCCGCGGAGATGGCAGTGCGGCTGAAATAAATTCGCGCAGTAAATTCGGAAATAGTATCGGGACGAATGCTGGGCACGGCAATCAGCAACTTCCACTCACCCGGAGTGATTGCTCCGGTTAAATACGATGGAGTTGCATCCGTTGCAGAAATGGTGAACAGGCGTTTGTTGCCGCCACTCCAGCCGCGAAAACCGGATGGATCGTAGATGCCGAGATCGAGCGCGGTGTGAAGGTCTTTCGTCGAGTAATCGAAATCAACAGTGATGCGAGCAGTTCCCTCCGGAACGGTGAACGGAATCATCCGGTAGGTGTGGTTGTCTTTGCCCGCGATCGTTCCGCTGAGAACTACATCCGGCTTTGATTCCTGTGAACGAGCGGGCGGGTTGCTCATCGCGAAGCAGGCCAAGAGCGCGGCTACAGCCGAATGGAAAAAACTCCGGCGATTCCCTGAAGAAGCGCCGGAGCTCCAGATTTTGCAGCCGGTCGAACACCGCGAAATGTGATTGGTCATCGCGTCAGAACGAAAGACGCAGAGCGAATTGCATCACGCGTGGATCGCCGGAAAGAGTGGTGATCTGCCCAGCAGCGCCGCTGGTGACGTTGCCATTGGGCTGACCGAAGAGCGCATGGTTGAATACGTTGAAGACTTCCCAACGGAATTGAAGCTTCAAAGATTCCTTGATGGGGAAATCTCTTGTAAGTGAAAGATCGAAGACGTTGGTGCTGGGTCCGCGGAGCGTGTTGCGCCCGCTGTCGCCGACGACGCCGGATGCGGTGATTTGGTAAGCATCGGTCAAGCCAGGCTCCAACGCTTTGCAAGCCGCGTTCGCCGAAACATAGAACCAGCAGGTCGGATCGCCCACGATGACTGGCGTGCCAATCACATTGGGAACAGATGTTGCTTGTCCGAACGGATCGAGTGAACTGGTGAGTGTGCCGCCTTCGTTTACGGTGAAAGGATGCCCGCTGTAGTAGGTGTAGACGCCGGAGGTCTGAAATCCGCCAAAAATCTTCGAGAGGATGCCCGAATCGAGGAAGCGGCGGCCGGAACCGAACGGAAGCTGATAGATGTAGCTGACCGCAATGCGATGCGGCACGTCGAAATCGCTCAGTCCGTACCAGTTGGCGTAATCGCGACCATTTGGCGCCGAGCCGGAATTGGTTTCGAGTTCTTCGGGAGTGTTATCCAAACTGCGTGAAAAAGTATATGCCGCTCGCAGACTTAGACCATTTGAGAAGCGACGCGTGAGCGTGGCTTCCAGGCCGTGATAGTTTCCGACACCGATCGCGTTGGTGTACTCGATGTAGCCGAAGTTGGCGTACGGTTTCACGCCGGTGCTGACATTGCCAGCGATCAGCGGCTGATTGAAATCGTTCAGCACGTCGAGATGGGTGGAGCGCGTTCCCACATAGTTGAGTTCCGCCAACCAGGTGTTTCCGAATTCGCGCTGCACGCCGAGACTCCATTGCTGAACCATCGGAGTCGGATCGTCGGGGTTCATGGCGCGAATGTGAAAAGCGGTCAGATTATTGGGATCGACAGTGGAAGGATCGAGGAAGTTCGCGGGGAAACCAATTTCGGGAGTCAGTACAGAAGCGCTGTTACTCGCGAGCGTCTTGTTGATCAAGAACGGAGGATTGAGAGCGAGCTGATCCTCGCTGCCGTAGCGTTCGAAGAGTACGTAGTACATACCGTAGCCGGCACGAATCACCGTTTTTGTATCGGGCGAGTAGGCAAAGCCGATACGCGGGCCGAAGTTTTTTTCATTGGGCTGAACCAGGCTGCGATCCTGCAAATCACCGGACTTGGCGAAAACCAGGGAGCCGTTGCCGGAGGGATCGAAATTCGCCATGCGATTTTGACCTTCGAGAGCAGGGCTACCGAAGTCGTAACGAAGGCCGAGATTCAACGTCAGCTTGCGCGTAATTTTCCAGTCGTCCTGGCCGAAAAAGGAAAGCATCCAGAGACGCTGGTCGACGAAGAAGACGTTGGTGAGCTGCGTGCTTTGTGTAAGGCCAAGCAGACCATCGGCGTAGGAGAGTCCAGTTTTCGCCGGAGCTGCCGGGCAGGTGACGGTTGCGCTGGCATGGCAGGAGGTGAAAACTCCCGTGAAGCCCAGGTCGCCGCGAGTGCCCGGTTCGTCCTGGAAAAGGTTGCGCATGGGCGCCCACAGAGTGCCGCCAAACTTGAAAGTGTGCGCGCCGTGCGTCCATGAAACCGAATCGGACCACTGATATTGCTGAGGAACCTGGCGCTTGGGGAGAAAATCCGGCGAGCCGAGAAATCCGAAGTTGGAAAATTGAGTGAGCGGCACGCCGCCGGCGATTGCGGGATTGTTGGGGATGCCGGGGACAAACTGATCGGCATCATTCAGTCCGAACGGATCCTGTTCGGCGTAGGAATTGTTGCGGATGAAACCGAAATGAAAATCGTTCACAAGGGATGGTTTGAAAACGTGGGTCCATCCGAGCACGAAACTTTGCGATTTCAGGAACTGACGTCCCCACGCTGACGTGGAAGTGCCGTCGGCGATGCCACCGAGGAAACCGGGAATAAAACGAAAGCGATTGGAATGACTGTAACGGCCAAAAACGGTGTCAGAGGAAGAAATGGTCCAGTCCACACGGCCGTCGTAAGAGTCATCGTTGTCCGTGGCCAGGGCGTTACGAACAAAATTGTTCAAATCGCCCGGTGCGTTCGGAGCGGGGAAAAGCGCCATGAGTTGGGAAACGGCAGTGTCGATTTCACCGGCAGGAATTTTGTTGTCCGCGAAGGGTTGGCCGGTTGTTGGGTCGTAGATGGTTGGATACGCGGGAAGGCCGAGTGCCGCGGCAGTTTCCGGACTGAAGTCGCCGATGCGCTCGTTGGGTAGAGGCACAGTGGAGACTCTCGAGACACCTTGCTTGATGCGCGTGCCTTCGTAGTCGAAAAATCCGAAGAGCTTGTTCTTGAGAATAGGCCCGCCGAAGTTTCCGCCGAACTGATTCTGGTTATTTTCCGGCTTGCTAAGATTGTGCGAATTCGAAATGAAATCATTGGCATCGAAGAATTGATTCCGCAGATATTCGTAGGCAAGGCCATGAAATGTGTTGGAACCGCCTTTGGTACTAATGGAAACGGCTGCTCCGGGGCTGCGGCCGTATTCCGCGGAGTAAGGATTGGTGACGACGTTGAATTCCTGAATGGTGTCGACCGACGGGTGAGAAGCTTCCGTGCTGAGCTCCTGAACGTTTTCAGAAATGGTGTTGTTGTCGATTCCGTCGAGCACGAAATTGTTTTGCAGCGAGTGAACGCCATGAACGTTGAAGTCGCCAACGCGGCCGGCGCTGGTGGCGCCGCTCTGTTGGGTGTAGCGATTGATCTGCACGCCGGCGACCATGCGAAGCAGGTCGTCCCAGTTGCGAAGATAGAGCGGAGTTTCCTGAATCGTTTGATTGTCGATTACGGTGCCGATCGAAGCGTCATCCGGCGATAGATTCGTGGCGGTGGCAGTGACCTCGACGTTGGTCTCGGTCGCGCCGACTTTCAGCACAAAATCGCGGCGAGCTTTCTCCGCAGTGTTCAACGTAAAGGCTTCGGCGACGGGGCCGAAGCCTTGTTGGGTGACGGTTACTTTGTATTCGCCGATCGGCAGATCCTGAAAAGAGTAGTAGCCCGAAGTATCCGTTTCCGCCTCGCGCGAGTAACCCGTAGAAGCGTTGGAAGCCGAAACTTTGGCATGAGCGACGGCAGCTCCGGACTGATCCGTGACCAAGCCGGAAAGACTTGCGCTATTTACCTGCGCGCGAAGTGCAAATGGCGCGAAAATAGACAAACCAATGCAGAAAACCACCGCGATAAAACGTGGTAACAAGAGAATCCTCCAATTGCGAGCCCGGTTCGAGGCGCGGCTGAGCAACCCCGGAAAAGTGAATCCCCGCGACGCGTCATGTAAATAAGCCATGTGTGATGGAGGATTTTTGTGAATGAAGAATGAAAAAGATGTAACGAATAAGGAAGGAACCAACGCCATGGTTCGACCAGCGCCGCGCGTGTTGTTCCCAGCGTACCGGGTTATTGAAGCAGTGCTTTGCCGATGGAGTTTAAGTCGGCGATGAGTTGAGGAGAAAGTTTTAGCGATGCGGCGCTGAGATTTTCGCGGAGATGCGCGAGTGACGACGTGCCTGGGATGAGCAGGATGTTGGGAGAGCGGTGAAGAAGCCAGGCGAGTGCGAGCTGCATCGGAGTTACTTTCATTGACGCTGCGACGGTGTCGAGTTTTGACGATTGCAGCGGGGTGAATCCGCCGAGCGGGAAGAAGGGGACGTAGGCGACGCCTTGTTTGGCGAGAGCGTCGATGAAAGAGTCGTCAGCGCGTTGTGCCACGTTGTAAAAATTTTGTATGCAGACAATCTGTGTGATCTTTTGAGCTTCGCGGAGTTGCGTGGGAGTGACATTGCTGAGGCCGATGTGACGGATCAGGCCTAGGCGCTGGAGTTCGGCGAGCGCGGTGAGCGGCTCCTCGATCGAGCCTTCGGAAGGCTCCAAAATTCCTCCGACGCGGAGATTGACGACGTCGAGCGCGTCGAGTCCAAGATTGCGTAGATTGTCGTGAGCGCCGTCGATGAGTTCCTGGCGAGAGAGCGCGTGGATCCATGATTTGTCGTTGCCGCGCCGGGCGCCGAGCTTGGTGACGATCACCAGTCCGTCGGGATAGGGATGAAGCGCCTGCTTGATGATCTGGTTGGTCACGTGAGGACCGTAGAAGTCGCTGGTGTCGATATGGTTGACGCCGGAGGCAACTGCTTCGCGCAAAACGGCAAGCGCAATGTTCATGTCGCGTGGCGGTCCAAAAACTTGAGGGCCCGCCAGTTGCATTGCGCCATATCCCAAACGGTTCACGGTGAGGGAAGTGCCGGGTAATTGGAAGGTTCCGCCAAGGTCCATTTCGTTTTTCATGCCAGGTCTCCTCCGTAAGAGCAGCGGGTCTGTTTGAATTTTCGCCAGATGGTGTCAGGAATAAGAAATTAAACTGACTTGCTTCCTGATGTTTCCGTCCTTTGATGTTTATGGCCTGCCTGTGGTTAGAACACGACCATACGGGCGTTCACAGGGAAGAACTTGCGATCATCTTCTGCAGAATGGGGGACAGAAAAGACGGTCAGATGACGGACCGAATGGAAATTCTCCAAATTGCCTCGCGTTTGTGAGGCTTAGGGTGAAGAGTGTAGCGCAGCGCCGAAGGAGTCAGGGGACAGCTTTCTGTGCCAGAACCGGCAACGGCCGGAAGAGACGGCAGAGCTGAAACTGTCGGATGCGAAATACGGAAATTATTATTTGTCGGCAGCGCGTTTAAACTTCGGCGATGAGGAATCGCCGGCGCTGCTGCTACTTCGGGCGAAAGAGAAGTCCGATTGGAAGATTGTGGCGTGGGCGGTGGAGCAGCCGTAGCGGAAGCTGATGGAGAGTTGACTCAAGTTGAGGCGGGGTTTGGTACACTCTTCGGCGCTGTACCTACGAGGCCGCCGCGATGAGCCGTTCCACAGGAAGAATTACACTTATTGCAAGCGCACTTTGCGCGACGATTGCGATTGCGGCCATCGTAGCACGCGGGCAAGCGCCCGCTGTTCAGGGAGCGGCTTCGGCGGCACCGAAAGCCGCGTCGCAGCAATTCAAGAATATGCAAATATTGAAAGACGATCCGGCGGACCAGATTATTCCGGCCATGCAATTCATCAGCGCTTCGCTGGGAGTGGACTGTGAATTTTGCCACGTGGAGCACGCGTTCGATAAAGACGACAAGAAGCCGAAAGTCACCGCGCGCAAGATGATGGAAATGATGATGAACATCAACAAGGAAAATTTTGATGGGCATCGCGTGGTGACCTGCAACACATGTCACCAGGGAGTGCAGCATCCGATAAATATTCCGGTGATTTCGGCAGACGCGAAAGCACCAGTGATGGAGCACAGCGAAATGTCCGCAACGGGGAATCCCGGAGCGGAATCGCTGTTGGACAAGTATCTGGCAGCAGTGGGCGGAGCGGACGCGCTGAAGAAAGTGACGAGCCGAACGGTGAAGGGAACAGTGACGGCTTTCGGCGACCAGCACATGCCGATCGAAATTTTTGCCAAGGCACCGGACCAGCGGATCTCGGTGATGAGGATGAAGGACGGAGAAAGCGTGACTGCTTACAACGGAAAAGTGGGATGGCTGAGCGTGCCGGGCAGGGTACACATGATGAATGGGCAGGAATCGTTCGGCGCGAAGATGGATGCGGACTTTGGGTTCGCGGCCAACGTGAAAAGTCTTTATCCGAAGTGGAAGACATTGCCTGGAGAAAAAATCGACGGGCAGGATACGTGGCTGGTGCTGGGGAGCAAAGATGGCGAACCGCCACTGCGGCTTTATTTCGATCAGAAAAGCGGGCTGCTGGTGCGGCTGGTTCGGTATATCGATTCGCCACTCGGGTATAACCCGACGGAAGTGGACTATGCGGACTACCGCGTGATGGATGGAGTCAAGACGCCATTCAAATGGACGGTGGCACGTCCGGGGAACCGATTTACGGTGCAAGTGGACGAGATGAAGCAGAACGTTCCGGTGGATGACGCGAAGTTTGTGGTGCCGCCTTCGCCTTTACCGCCGCCAGCGCACTGATTCTGCGCATTGGTGATTGGCGGCAATTGAGAGGAAGAATTCTGGAAGCAATTAGAATACTACCGGGTTAGATAGTCCCATTCCTGCGCGCCGCGATCAAGAAGTGCTGCGCGATCTTCAGGCAAAATCCAGCGTTGGTGAATGAGATCGTCGGTGGCGGCGGCGAACTTCGCGAGATATTCGTCGCGGGTGGCATAGCGCTCCGCAATGGATTTGCGGGCATCGCCTAATTGTTCGCGCTGGGCTGCATTTTTCGCGAACGGAAAAAACGAGCCTTGAAAGGGAAGTCGCTGCGAAGGAGCGCCGATGGCAGCGTCTCGAAAATTCCAGCCGGTGTAAGTGGCGAGCGGAACGGAAATTTCGGGCAAGTGGACTCCGGCGAGTTCGTTGCCATCGGAATCGACTTGCGGGACGAGGACGGGGAAAGACTTGCCCACTTTTGGCGGTTGGAGAGAGAGAATTCCGCTGCGCGATTTTGCGCCGAAATCGAGTCGAGATCCGGTGTTGGCTTCGGTGGGGAGCTTGGCGTTCGGAATGGACGGAAACTTCACTTTCTGAATTGGCACGAGGGTGTGTGCGGCGATGGTGGGGTAGACGCTTGGTGGCGGCAAGGTGCCGCTGCGGAGCCAGGCGTCAATGTTTGAGAGCATGGCACGCCAGAAAAAGCGTACTGGAAGCGGCGATTGCGGTTGCTGGCCGACGAGCCAGTCCGTCCCGCGTGCGGGCGGGAAAGGAACGCTGTAGTGCTGCAGTCCCGTAAAAAAATAGATGCGCACGTCGGGCCCGATGGTAGCGTCCTGCTTGGCGTCGGCGGAGGTGTGGATGAGAGATGCTGCGCGGCCCCAGTATTCGTATGAGGTATGCGAGAAGAAAATTTTGGGGACGACGTGCTGGGCTTTTGCGAGGTCGAGCAAGCCAGATTTTTCTTTAGAGATGGGGTCCGGTTCCGGTTCGTCGGTGAAGGGAAAAATATCTGTGGGGAAGAAAATTGAACTGGTTGGCTGCGCGTCGCGCGAGGGTTGCGCGAAGCGGTAGTTGAAGCTGCCGCGGCCAGCGCCGCCGACGTGAGCGAGGATGCCGTCCAGCGCGATGTTTCCGTCTTCATCGGCGTTGAAGCCTTGGTAGAGAAAGTCGCGCAAGAAGCGGCCGTTCTGGGAGATGCCTTCGGCGATGACGCGCGTCGCGGGAGTCACGGTATCGCTGGCGTGTTTTGCATAGGACGCAAAATCGCGGAATGCGGCGAAGCCGAGTCCGGCGACGACAGGATCGGCGACGACGTAAACATATTCGTAGATGCGGCCAGGCTGGAAGCCTTGGTTGAGGTGGATGGAGCGATTGTCAGGAGTGAGTTTGCCGTCAACGGTTGTGGCGAATTGCCATTCGGAACGCGGGATGATGGTACGTTGCGCGTCGCGCGAATCGCGCACGGTCAATGAGTTGCGCGGATCGGCAGGTTGCGCGACGGGATATTCACTACCGCCTATCTCGCCGTTGATCAAATGGCCGAGCGGGATTTCATCGCGGCGGTCGGGGAGCATGACGTCACCGCGCAACAGGCCGGTGATGGGATTGCCGTGGTCCTTCGCAATGGGCGCGTACAGGCGAAGTGAGTTCGGACCGGCGCTGTCCCATTGCCAACCGAGCGAGACTACGGTGAAGCCGTTGCGCAAGAGCCAGGCGTCGCCGGCACTCTGCGAAAGATTTTCATCGCCGCCGTCGATGAGAGAAAGAATGCGCGAGTGACCGCGATTGGGGTTTTCGAGAAGGAGCGTGCCGTTGCCCTTGGAAGCGTCCTTGGGGCGAATGGCGACAAAGTCCGAGGAAAATTCTACCTCGCCATTTTTCAGATTTGCAGCGTTCGATAGATCGACGATCGCGCGATTGTGGGCGTTGGCGACAGCGATGGAGAAGTAGATGCGGCCGATGATGCGTTCATACGGGCCCGCGTCGCCGAAGGATTGGCCGTTGAGGACATCGATGCGCGAAGTGATTTCAACGCGGGTGACGTGCGCGGAAAGAATGGGTATCGCCGATAGAAAGACGAGTATCGAGAGAAGCGAGGATAGAAAAAATCGACGAGCAGAGAGAAATCGAGTGGGCGCAGGCATGCCCGGCAGGGTAACACAGGCGACTCAAATCAGCAGGTAGCGAAGGTTGCGCGCGAAATTCGGCTACAAATGAAAGTAAATTGATCGACTAGTGCGGCGGCTTGGCATCTGTGGCAGGAGCGGATTTTTCGGTTGCCCCGGTGGACGGATGCACGCGCCAGAAATCGCGAAACGATTTCGTGATGGTCGCTGCCGATGCTGGACAAGTTCCGCCGTTATGCGGACTGCCCGAAAAGATTGAGTCCTGTGATCACTTTCTTCCTGATCGAGGCCAGGGAAATGAAGAGCATTCCGCCAACCAGCAAGGTAAAGATACCCGGCTCGGGTGTGCTGGTGGTCGAATCGATTTTTCCGAACAAGCCGTGATCCTCGACTTCGCCGTCGCCTGGAATCCCTGCGGTGAAAAACAGCTCGTTTGTGCCACCGGCCTGAAAACCGTTGCCAAACTTCAGAGCCCATAAACCCAAATTGACGAGTGGCATTCCGTTCGTTCCGTCCAGTTTTCCGAGGAAAGCGCCGGTGGATGGGTCGAAGGCATTAATTGTGCCGTCGCCGAAATTGCCGACAAGGAGATCCCCGCCAAATTTCCCAAATCCGCTGGGAGCAAGCGTAAGGCCCCACGGCGAATTCAACTGGCCCTGGCTGATCAGCCGCTCAAGGAATACACCGTCGGTGCTGAATACATCTAAGAAGCCATGGCCGGCTCCTGCCAGGTCATCCTTGCCATTCCGAAGAGCGTAGGTGACGTATAGTTTGCCGTTAATGTTCTGAACGTTGAACGGGGCGTAGCCTGCCGGCAAGTTGGGATCAATAAATCCGCCCGAAAGAGTCGCCTGATGAAATTTATTGTCAAAAACGTCGATCGTTCCAGTAAGGAAATTCGCCGCATAGAGGAAGGAATTTCCGCCGTTGGTCGCCAAAGCGAGGCCCTTGTAGATCGCCGAGGGGCTGGCCTCTACTGTTGCAGTCGTCCCTGAAGACCACGCCGAAATCGTTCCGTCCTCCGTCGCAAAAATAAAGTGAGAACCCAAAAAGTCGCCGGGATTAGGGTTGAAAACTTGGCCGGTGGGCGCTGAAGGCATATTTACCAATGGCCCCGGCACCGTAACCACAAGTCCTTGTTTCGCGCCGGTACCATCATAAAGAGTAGAAACTCCGACGCCATTGTCGGAGACCCAGAACGGAGAAGTGGGACTGAAAGACACGCCCCAAGGATTGACCAGCTGTGGATCGGTATTTGCGGCTATACCGGGAATATCCGAGACCAAATTTGTCTGTGTGAAGGTATCAGAGACGCCGTCGGCAAGGGCCCGTTGCGCCCCCGCGCTAAAGAACACGGTTAACAGAATTCCGGCACGAAATACTTTTTGTATGTACATCATGGCACATACCTCCAGGTTGGCTTGGTATCGCGCCCGGGAATGTCACTGTCAATCAATAGAACCCAGTACAGGACGAGGACGTACCGAGCAAAAGTCTTGCAATCACAGAATTGTCTTGGGTGCTCAAGATTTGAACGTCCAGGGCGAAGGGCAGGTGCAACCTCCGCATCAAAAATCCTATTGCGGCGACGACGCGCGATGTGCGTTGGAGCTGGTGCGGATGACGTTGGTCTACGTGCGAAATGTTTTCCACACGCGCGTTCGACACTTTGTGCCTGAGGCCAGGGCGAGCGCCTTTTGCGTCACGCCGAGCCCCTTGCGGGTCTCGCGGATCAGCCCGCCTATGTCCTGTGCTGTGTACTTCATAGCCATTCCATCCAGTGACGTTGCCGTACGGGAACATTGAAGAGTGCTTGGCACCGATAGTGCAAAAATGTTCCCGTTCGGGAACAAAGTGTATTCCCTATCTCCAAACGTAAGCTATGCGTTTGGATTGTGGGTTAATTTCGCCTCTTAAGAATTCAACTTTGGCACGACCAGACTTGCGTTTGTTTTGTTCAGCGAGGGCCAGCATTTCTTCCGTCATGTCGAGGCCATACGCTTTTCCTGTCGGGCCGGCGCGGCGGGCAGACAATAGAACATCGATCTCTCCGCCTGAGCCCATATCCAAAACGGTTGCGCCCGGTTGCAGTTTTGCAAGCAATGTAGGATTGCCGCAACCGAGGGAAGCCTGCATCGCGGACTCCGAAACAGACGCTGCTTCTCCGGCAGCATAGAGATTCGAAGTAATTGGGTCGCACGGGTCGATCGCTGACGTCGGACTCGTGCCGCAACACGCTGAGCCCTTGCCGGA
Source organism: uncultured Acidobacteriota bacterium (assembly GCA_963781385.1). Classification (GTDB taxonomy): domain Bacteria; phylum Acidobacteriota; class Terriglobia; order Acidiferrales; family UBA7541; genus Acidiferrum. Next base: position 1,043,806 of record CAWAFN010000004.1, read on the forward strand.
TGACACCCGCCTGGTGGCGTCGCCGTATTTTTCTCCAACGATCTCCCTAATATTTTCAGAACTCACTAAAGTCTCCTAGATTGGAAACCATCTTGAACATTGATGACGATACTTTCATCGCGTTGCGCTTTCAGAGATGTCCGTGCTGGTAACTTCAGAATCGTGGGCGAGAAGGACGTTCGTGGCTTCACGGTCTGGGCCCGGCACCAACCAACGAAAGAGAAGAGTTGCCCCCAGCGCTCCGAAGAGCTGAGCGGTAATAAATAGAGGAACGTCCATGGGACGAATACCGGCAAATGTATCGCTCAACGATCTCGCAATCGTGACCGCGGGATTTGCAAACGACGTTGAAGAAGTAAACCAATACGCAGCGGTTATGTACGCGGCCACCGCGAACGGCACGGTGGTTGAGCGGAGCCGTGAGCATCCCCAGATTACGGACAACAGGCCGAAACTCGCAACAAACTCGCTAAGAAATTGAGCTGGCCCGCTTCGAGTGTGATGTGACATCGAAACGGCTGGAAGACCGAACATCATGTGAGCAGCGACAGTTCCAGCTACACCTCCGAGAATTTGCACTGGGACGTATCCCCAGGCATCAGCCCAGGTCAGCCCACCTTCGAAGGCATCTGCCAGGGTAACGGCAGGATTGAAGTGTGCGCCTGATATGGAACCGAAGGTCAGAATCAGCGCGACCAGAGCGGCGCCGGTGGCTAGCGTATTTGCGAGCAACGCCAACGCGACGTTACCACCTGAAAGCCGTTCCGCCATGACACCTGATCCGACGATTGCGGCCACAAGAAATGCGGTGCCCGTGAATTCCGCGGCCAGGCGGCGTGACAGTGCGGTTTTCACTGTTGACCGATCCGGTCGATTTCTTTTTTGATCGCCATTGCATCCAGACTTGCGAGGGGTAGAGAAAGAAAGAGGTTGATCCGCCGGTCCAGCATCATGAATGCACCGCGAAATGCGCGTTCGATTTGTTCGGCCGTTCCGGTTACGGCAGCAGGGTCAGGCACTCCCCAATGCGCGGTCATCGGTTGACCGGGCCAGACCGGGCAGACTTCTTTGGCGGCGTTGTCACAAACAGTGAAAACAAAGTGGAGTGGAGGGGCTCCAGGTTTGCTGAATTCGCTCCAGTCTTTGCTTCGTGCGCCAAGTATCGGCAGATGGGCAACTTCGAGCTGACGTAGCGCTTCCGGCCTCACGGTGCCCGCAGGACGGCTTCCGGCGCTGTAGGCGGAAAAGATTGGCTTGCCTTTCTGATTCAGGATCGCTTCGGCCATGATGGAGCGGGCGGAATTCCCCGTGCACAGGAAGAGGACGTTATAGCGGCTCATTTGACTGCCTTCCGACAATATATATGCACACACGCATACGTCAGAGGCTAGCTCTGACATTCATATATGTCAAGCCGTATATCTTGTATACTGGAGTCGTGACAAAAACTCTGGCCCATTCTTCGCTCGATCTGCTGTTCCGCGCTTTGGCGGATTCAACACGCTTGCGGCTTTTGAACTTAATTGCGGATCGCGAGATCTGTGTTTGCTACTTCGTTGAAATTTTGAATATCAGTCAGCCTAAAGTTTCAAGACATCTTGCTTATCTGCGCCGCGCCGGAATTGTCGCTGCGCGTCGTGAGGGTAAGTGGATGCATTACCGACTGGTGATGCCGAAGGACCAAGCCGCGGCGAGCATACTCGGTGAAACATTGAAGCACTTGAAACAGAAACCGGAAATGCGGAAAGAGATCTCGCGGCTTAGCGCGGCTTGCTGCGCGCCGCAGAAATATGAACTCCTCACATCTGCGCCGCAGCCAGCGCTCGTAAGACCGAGAGGCCGGTTCTAGCGGAGAACTACGGGCATGCATTTTGCTGAACAGTGGATTGAAAAATGAAGTGTTTGGGTCCCACCAAGGGTTCTCTAAGGCTGACAAAAAAAGAAAATAGTCTTTGCGAACCGGTCGAGGCGAATTGGAAAGCCGCATACGGAAGTCTACGCAATCCCTTTCACCGGCGATGACCAGGACCAAGATGTTCCGGCGCTGGTTGTATTTGAACCTGAGCAGACTGGCCCGCCAGAGTTGCAAGTCGATCGGACATTCGTGCATGCGAAAATTCCCATGGCAGTGCAGTCGAACAGGGACATGTAGTAGAACTCTTGGATTTTGAGTAGATCTTCTGCCAAGCTCTTTCTGGATGTGCTCCGGACGCATCAGAAGTGCCGGAGCCCTGAGGGAGTCATGACCAAAGGGAACGTGCCCACGCTTTATGAGTGGTGTGGAGGCGTGCAGCGAATCGAAGCACTCTTTAAGAAATTCTATGGACATGTCCGCACTGACTCTGTGCTCGGTCCGGTATTCGCCGAGATGCCAGAAGAACACTTTCAGACTGTTGCTCACTTTGTCTCTGAAGTCTTAGGGGGACCTAAGTTCTACACCGGCGACGGGAAGCACAACCATTCGACCATGGTGGCGAAACACCTGCAAAGACATCTGACCGAACAGCAACGAAAGCGTTGGGTGGTACTGCTGCTTGATACCGCGGACCAGATGGGCATGCCCGATGATCCCGAATTTCGCTCCGCCCTTGTCGGATATCTGGAATGGGGATCTCGCATCGCCGTAATCAATTCTGCCGCCATCGAAAATCCGATTGGGCCGGCCGCGCCGATGCCGCAATGGGGTTGGGGCGAAGTCAAAGGACCTTACATTCCATAACGTTGGCGAACTCCTGGCACTGTAGAAGATCCGCTTGACGTTGCTGCACGGCGCTTCGGCATAGAAGTTCATGCGCAGGATGGTCCAGGCCGGCGCCGTGGCGATCCGATGCTGCTCGCCCCGCCAGTAGGAGGCGCCGAGCGTCGGCTCCTCCCGCCGCGTGCCCGCAGCCGGCATGAAGACGATATGCTTGACGCCCGCCCTCACGGCCGCGTCGACGGCAGCGACGTTCTGCGCCCCGGGCTTTCCGGGTTCCTGATCGACGGTCGAGATGATGAGCTGACGATCGAGACCCGCATAGGCCTTCGCAAGGCTTTCGGGCCGGTTGTAGTCCCCGAATCGTCCTTGAGCCGATCCAGAGACGGTTTCGAGCGTGTGCGTGCCTTCAATCTTCCGATGCTTCCGGGAAACCCATGCGGCATCCCGATCCACACATCAACTCGGGCATCGACGCCTGCGGCAACTGGCACGCTCAGCCCAGCTGATGGTTTGCCCGTTGGCGAGTTTCATCCTCTACAGAATCACAGCTGCTTCCTCAAAATTGAGCCGAGGATTGCGTGGGTGGAGCTTGCTCGGATCTCCATAGCCGAGATTGCAGATGAGGTTCACCTTCCACTTGCCGTCTGGAAAGAATGCTGCATTCAGTTTGTCAGCGTCGAAACCGGACATTGGCCCGCAGTCCAATCCCAGAGCGCGTGCAGCCAGAATGAAGTATGCAGCTTGCAGCGAGCTGTTGCGGAAAGCGTTCTCCTCAATCAGAGGTTTATTTCCAGCAAAGTAGGAGCGAATGTCCGCGTGCGGAAAGAGCCTGGGAAGATGCTCGTGGAATTCCGTGTCCCAGGCGATGATAACGGTCACAGGAGCGTCCATGGTTTTGTCGACATTGCCGGGCGCCAGAACTGGCTTGAGTAGCCCCTTGGCCCCAGGAGTGGTCAGAAAAACGAATCTGGCGGGTGAGCCATTGGCACTGGTCGGTCCAAGGCGCGCCAATTCGTAAGCCTTGCGCAGGAGCTCTACCGGCACCGGCTCTGGAAGCCACGCAGAGTGGGTCCGCGCTTCGCGGAATAGCTGATCGAGCGCCTCCTGTGAGATCGGCGTTTTGCTGGCAGCAAAATTCGATGGTTCAGATTGACTATGCATTTTGATTTTCTCCTTTTAGGCGCGTTCAGCGCGAGCTACGGGCATCCAGACTGAACGGTCCCGCTCCGAACTGTGAAATCAGCAGGGCGCCGCCGAGCATGGAGACATTTTTCATGAACAGAATCATTTGAATCTGCGCCATCATGGGATCGGTTACGGTCCAGAACTTGTGCATCATCAACGTGACCGGAATCAGGAACAGCACGATGAGCCATGCCCCAAGTTTTGCGCGATAGCCCAGCAGAATGCTCAGTCCGCCTGCGATCGCCAGCACGCCGGAAAGCGGAACCGCGATCGAAGCCAAAGGCACGCCTTGCGAAGCCGCATAGCCGATGGTTTGCTTGTTAAAATGATTGGCTCCAGCCATCAGGAAAATCAGCGCGAAGAAAAAGCGCCCCAAAACCACCACCGCTCCTTGCCAAAAGCTTGTGGCCTCCACATCTTTGGAAATTGCGATCGAATTCGTTGCCATGTACTTCCTCCTTTTGCTTGTTGAATCCGCTTACGAGCAACCGCCTAAACTAAGTTTGTCTGCACCGGCCAAAATCGATTTCCTTTCGTTCTCAATCAGCGTGCTGTTGACTGGGCGTTCTGTGGAGCCGGGAAATTCATTTGCGCCCACGCCGAAAACTTCGTTGGCTGCCGGCCTGCGATTTTGTTTGCGAGCGCAACTTGGTCGCGCGAATCGGAACCCAAGTACGTGTGCGCCTGAAAGTAATTCAACATTTCCGCTATCTCGGCGGCCCCAGGAAAAAGACCGGCGAAAACTTCCTTCGGGACTTGTGTGTACGAGAAGTTGTGACCCTGTCGATTTAACGTATCGACGATTTCATTGAAGCTCATGAAATCGCCGACTAAGGGCAGATACTCGCCATGGCCGGCCTGATCGGGGTGCGCGAATGCTCCGGCCACGATGTCACCCAGTTCTGTGATATCGCCTATGTGAATGCTCCGCACAGTTGGATCAAGCGGGAGAGCCCAGCCCGCGGATCCGTCTGCTTGCTTCTGTGGAGCCAGGACGCCCACAAGATTCTGGTAGTAGAAAGGCGCGATGACGAATGTATGATTTGCAAATCCGGCTTCTTTCACTATCCGATCAGCCTTGGCCTTGCCGGTAAAGTGAGGAACGTGGAACTTGCCGCCACTGATCGCTTCCACATCGGGGAGCGTGGACCAGACAAAGTGTTTAACACCCGCATTTTTGGCGGCGTGTACCGCAGCGGTTGCCTGCTTGAACTCGTCGGTACCTTCTTCCCAAAATTTGGTGACTAGGAACACGCCATGCGCCCCTGCAAACGCAGCCGCTAGGGTTTCGGGGCGACTCAAGTCTGCTTGGATGACTTCGTCAGCGAGTTCGCGATGCTTGGCCGGATTGCGAGTCAGGGCGCGTACCCTGAATTGATTGCGGGCTTGAAGGGCACGTACTACGGCGCCTCCCTGCTGCCCCGTTGCGCCTACTACGGTGATCAGTTCCTTTTCTTTGTGCTCCATTTGTAGGTCCTCTTCCTCGATATCTATTGATGAAAATTATATTGATATAGATACATAACTCTGGACATCGGTTATACAAAAGGGCACAATAATTTCGTTATGGACAAGACCTCGCGAGACCCGGTTCACTGTTGGTTGGTATGGGGGAAGGCCTTTCGGGCGGCTGCGAAATACCTTTATGCGGGACTTGAAGAGACGGGAATCGACGATACCGACTTCCGGATACTTGAAGCACTCCTCAACAAAGGGCCTTTACCGGTGAATACGATCGGCCCAAAGGTGTACCTTACGCCCGGCTCGATCAGTACGGCCGTTGACCGCCTCGTCGAAAGGGGCCTGGTAAGCCGGGTCGAGAGTCCCGAGGATCGGCGCGTCCGGATCGTGTCGCTCACCCCAAAAGGCAAAGATTTGATCGCGCCGATTTTTCGCAAACACGCAGCCGAAATCAGGAAAGTCTTTGCCGATGCGAGCCCGAAAGAGTTGCGAGCTCTCGAAACCGCTCTGAAAAAGATCGGCAAGCGTGCCGAGAGTCTGGGGACCGGAGTCAATCCGAAGTGTTTAAGCCAACGATGACATAGCGGCCTCAGTGCGCTCATCAATCGAACTGAAGGTTGTCCCGGCAGAACTGCAACTGAGATGTCAGAGCACTTCACAGCAACCTGCAGGACCTCAAAGTGGCCACTTGCAACTCACAAAACGTGCGGTTTAAAAAAACCGCTTGGTGTACAGGCTCAGCGCGGAGATAAGGCAAAGCAGAATACGCCAGGCTACACGCAGGCTTCTGAAGTCAGGTGGAGCGCATATGAGAATCGGTCTGCGTTCGCAATTGTTCCACGATGCCGGATCCCGCTACCGCGGGCGCCTGTCTAGTTATCCCTGGAAAAAGTCTCCCGCTCTTTCGGCTAGATTTGGGCTCTGCCGCCGTCAACGAACAGTTCGATCCCCGTTACGAAACTGGAGTCATCCGACGCGAGAAACAGCGCTACTTTCGCCACTTCCTCAGGCGTTCCCATGCGTCCCATCGGGATGGTCGACACAATCCGCGCAATCACGTCTGCAGATTGACGGCTTACTAGCGGCGTATTGATCGGACCCGGACTGACCACGTTTGAGCGGATACGACGGTCCTTCAGATCGGTGGTCCAGGTTCGCACGAAAGAGCGGATCGCAGCCTTACTCGCGGCGTAGACGCCGAAGGCGGCAGTGCCCTTAACGCTCGCGACTGAACCATTGAGAATGATAGAGCCGCCATCCTTCAGTAGTGGTAAGGCCTTTTGCACGGTGAATAGCGTTCCCCTCACATTGATGTTGAAAAGTTTGTCGAAATGCTCTTCGGTGACGGCCCCAAAGGGGACAAATTCCCCGACGCCGGCGTTGGCGAAAACAATATCGATTTTGCTTTTTACTCTGAGAGATGGTGTCATAAAGACGATCAAGGTCGGCGAGTTTGGCAACGTCACCCTGAACGCCAGAAACATTGCTGCCGATTGTTTTCACGGCGGCGTCGAGTTCTTTCTGGCGGCGGCCCGTGATGAAGACATAAGCGCCCTCATTGACGAAAAGTTTCGCCGTAGCTAACCCAATTCCTTCTGTGCCGCCGGTGACGACAGCGATCTTGCCTTCGAGTTTTTTCGTCATCGTCTTTCTCCGTTGTTGCTGAGCTCTGAACTCGTGACCTTCGATCGCTTCACTCTCGATCACTTGCGTCCGAGCACCGCTTGGCCGAGGTGATAGGAGAGATGGTTCGTGCGGCTCAGCAGGATGGCGAAGCGGTTGCGCGAAGCATCTTTGGCGAAATCTTCTTCCGATACGGCCGAGTGCCTCTGCACCCAATCGGACCAAGACATTGTTTCAAACCCCTTCCGCAATTCAGCATTGACGGCGTTCCATGCCTGGCGAACTTGTTCGTGCGAAGGAATGTCGGCTCGCGATTTGTCGGGATTCGAGACGAAGGCGACATCAAACTCGGGATGAAGTCGTTCTCCTAGCGACAATAGCGGGAGCATCGCGTCGTGTACGGCTGTGAGATGTCCCCACAAGTAAAGAAGCCTGTTCCTGCCAGGCGCTATTTCGCGCAGAATCTCCTCGGACGAGAGACCTCCAAAGAAAGGCTTGTCCGCGCGATCAATTTGGGCTTTCCATGTTTTCAACCCGAGAGCGACGTAAGAGACTTCGTTTCCCATAGGTTCGTCTCCTGTCAACCACTCTGTTTCATTGTATTTTGGAAAAGTCTGTTTTTAAAAGGCGAGCGAAACTCAGCGCTCTTTCCTTCGAGCTTAGGAGGGCAACTGAAACTCGGCCTCGGCACGACCCCAATTCGAATGCAAGTGGTCCTCGGTCAAGGGTCCGCCGATGTGCTCATGATCGTAGTGGTGTTCGTACACGACCCTGGACGCCTTCCATCTCCGAATGGCGTTCCATTTCAAAGTGCACCGTCTCCCACCGATGCCGGTGAAGTCGATCTTCCATCCGGGAATGTGTCTCGTTGGCGCTGTCTCGAGGAACCTGAGTCAGCTGAACTGAGATCGACAATCCGGCGATTTCAGCCATTACGTGAAGCGGCACCAGGAAATTCAATAAAAAGGGACGCACTCTCTCCTTTCCACGGATTGTCTCCGGCGATCTTCACTGCTTACCTCGACATCATCGGTGTAAAACTTGTCAAAGATCTCCAGAAACTCTTCGTAGCTTCTGGCGATTTCGGCACGCAGGATCGCCGCGTTCAGAGTTAACTCCGCGGCCTGCGAACTCTTGTATGCATTGCTGTCGAACTGGCTAACGGTCATGAGATTATTTTCATGGGTCATCGGTCCTCCATTAGGTTTGCGAGGTTTCGCGAGCTCTTGCGCCGTTCAAGAAAAAGAGCATCGTGACGGGCTTGGTGTTTTTGTTTCGCCATGCGTGGCGCGTACCGTTTTGCACGACCACGTCGCCGCGGTTCAAATGCAGAATCTCGCCGTCGTCCAACTCCAGCCACATCTCTCCGTCGTAGACAACTGCATAGTCGACGGTGTTGGTTTTGTGCATTGCAGGGTCTTCCTTTTCGAAGTGATCCGCTAATCCTCGCAGACGAACGAGCGCTTCTTCTTGTGCGGCCTCGCCATCGAAAGACGGATCCGCGAAGACTGAGCCGGGCGGAAAGGTCACGAAGTGCAGGCTGGTACCGCCAGGCCCTGGAACAACGGAGTCGGGATATCGGTCAAACCTCTGTTCATTGCTGAGATCCGGGATCGCCGGGTTGACCCAGACGAGTGTGTGCTCGTAGCCGCGGACAGTCTTGAACTGATAGGCCAACAACGGTTCGTCGCTTTGAACGACAGCCTTCCCGTTTACGTTTCCCGTGACGATACGACGGTAAGTACTCGGTTTCTTACCGCGCTTGGACAACTCTCTTTTCTTAGAGGGCGTTCTATTCATGACTAGATCTCCGCATCCGCAATTCTCATAAGCTGCTTCACGAAATTCTGGTCTACAAACAGGAGCAACCGGTGGCTACTCGAGCGCCGGCCTAAGCGGTTGTAGCCTGCCCGTGATACGCGGCCGCAAAGACATCCTGCACAAATTGTTCGAACGAAGTCGGCGTGCTGTTCTGCGGCGAACGCGGCTCCTGCGCAGCGAGGACTCCCGCATTGATGGACTTGGAACATCTCGATGTACACCGCGGCTTTCCTCGGCGAAAAACCCATTTGCGTCAACGCCTGCTGCACCTGGTCGTACGGAAACTGCTCGTAACGCAGATCCGGTTTGCCAATACCGCGAGCAATCACCGCTGTAGCTTCCGTCATCGATAGGTCGCGCTCGCCAAGCAGTTCGCGCGTTTGTTTGCCGGAAAAATCCAGGTCCAGGAGGCGCTGCGCGGCGTAGTCGCCGACGTCTCGTGTCGCGATCATGGGCAGCTTCAGGTCGGGTAGCAGGGCATGCCCGAACAGTTCCATCCCATGGATCATGTCGATCGCCGTCAGAGTGTTCTCCATGAAATACGCAGCTCGAAGGTGCAGAACGTTCAAATGGTTGATGGCGTTCAGTTTTTCCTCCGAAGAATGCAACCCGGTGACTGGTCCGGTGCCTTCCGGTACCTGCGCGCCGTAGCTGCTCAAGTGCACCGCGTAGCGCAGGCCGGACTCCTTCACGGCTTTGGCGATCGCATCGCTCTGTCGCTCTTGGTCTTCGCGTGAGGTGATCGGTGGCAACATCAAGTATGCCGCGCGCGCACCGCCGAAGGCTTTGCTGAGGGCAGCTGCATCACTCACGTCGGCCGTAAACGCTTCCGCGCCTTCGCGCACAAAGCGCTGCAGGCGCCCCGCTCGCGCCCCACGACGCGCACCTTCTCGCCCTTCGATAGCAGGAAGTTGGCTATGATCGAGCCGGTGTTCCCGCTGCTCCCTAAAACCACATACATCGCATCCGCGGCTACCTTGTCTTTAGGGTTGTTCATGTTCATTCCTCCTCTTTATAGGGCTCCGATTGCAACCCAGGTCCTTGTTTAATTGTGGTGATAATATGCACATATACACGAAAAAAAGTCACCGGCTCGCGCGACGGAGTTCCCCAACCACATCGGCGAGCGTTATTCCATCAAGGCTATTCTCGAAGCTGTCCTGCGCTTTCTTTAGGACCGACGACATGCATCCCTTAATGTTGCAGCTGATGGGGCATCTCTTCTCCACTGGGTAGCTATGAATCGCGAATGTCGGAGGTGCCGCGCTGGCGCGATAAATATCCAAAAGCGTTATTTGCTTAGCGGGACGCGTGAGCCTGCTCGCGCCGTTCTTACCGCGCGTGGTGACGATTAGACCCGCCTTTGAGAGTTTCGAGAGAGATTTCCTGACGAAGGTGGGATCGGCATTGACGCTCTCCGCAAGCATCGCCGAAGGGAGTTCCTCGCCATGAAAGAAACCGAGAGCTGCCATGATGTGTGCGGCAACCGTGAATTGGACGCTAGTCGCGGGCATCAAATCTCCTGCGGCATATGTGATGCTTACCGGCACAATTAGGATACAAGCTTTTTCAACCCATGGGAAGCGGTCGCGGATTCCAATATCCACGGCGCTAGGAGTAGCCACGTAGTTGGGTGCGATGAAGTCAGAGAGCGTGGATTGGATTGTGGGTTAAGGTTTTTGGCACAATACTCGGTAACCTACTGGAAATAAATAGTCGACCCGAGTGAACGCGAACCACTGACCTCGCCCTCTCAGTACAGCAAGACATCGCATGTTGTGGGTTGGAAAAACCTGCTGAACGAAAGCGAAAGGAACGCGGTGGAAGAGTTGCCCTTAAACTGGGATCAATCTGGAAGTATCGGCTCACTTCGACGGGACGGCGACTACGCGGCAAAATGAATTTCTGAACCCGCTCCGTTTGGGTATATCACGGTGAACACGGCCTACGAAGTCTGAAGGAACTGGTGCGCAGTTATCTCACCGTCAACAACGATTTCGCACGGGTCATGTCGCGGGTGAAGGCCATCTATCGCAGTTGGGCCATTCCTTGTAGCGGCAAGCAATTGTATGCATCGCGCCATCGTGCCCAGTGGCTTGCAAAAATCAACGAACCGGCCGTGAAGACCAACATCCCCGACTAGAGTCCGAGAATTTCTATGTCATTTTTCACGGCAGCCTTGAAGCTGCAAAGGTCGGCTCTGTTTGGGTGAGGAGGGTCGTAATACACCGTGAATTTGCCAGGCGTCTGTCATCCTCGTCGAGTCATCGTGATAAAATAGTGTGATATGGTATTTTATTGCGCATCCCGATGAGCAACTTTCCAGCAGAGTCTTCCGACCGAACTAAGCCTGCAACACCTGACGTTGCTTATTCGGAGGCCGGTGAGCTGAACTTAATCGACAAGAATTATTCGGCTGGGACACTCATCAAGAGCCTCTTTCACAAGGCGCGGCGAAAAGTCTTTGGGCCCTCCGCACAAATTCTTCCTTCGCGCCGCCTCGGCGTACTGGTATTTGATCGCGACGACCTCGATGGCGGCGGCTCAGGCTTCGGTCAGGACTACCTTCGTGCCCTCAAGGAAATTGGAATCATAAGCTGTACTCGGGTTTTCGAATTTTGCTCGGGTCCCGGTTACATCGGATACTCGCTCCTGGCCCACGGCTTTTGCCGGACTCTCGCCCTCGCTGACATCAATCCAATTGCCGTTCAGGCGGCTCGCACAACCGCCGCCTTCAACGGGTTGACGGATCGCGTTTCCATCTATCATTCAGATGGCCTGGCTCAGATTCCTTTGTCTGAAAAATGGGATCTGGTCGTAAGTAACCCTCCTCACTTCCCGAAATGGACAGGCGACGGAAAACTGCGCTGTGAAGATCCGGACTGGCAGTTACACAGAAAGTTCTACTCTGGCATCAGAAATTTCCTCAGTCCCGGCGGCTCCGTCTTCTTTCAGGAAAATGCTCTCGGTTCCACCGTTGAAGATTTCGCTCCCATGGTTCGCGAAAGCGGTGGCACGGTCGTTCGCACTTTGCCGGGACCCGACATCGGTGCCGGCGGCAAGATGTACTATATCCTCAGTCGCTGGGATTAACCTTGCTTTGGCCGACATCCTGCGCGGACATAATCAAGCCATCGGAGTTATTGCGCATCGACAGTGTCGTCTGATCTGGCTGATCCCGCATGGTCGCCGGAAGTAGGTGCTCATCCTTGACGATCCCGCACACGGCCTTCGTAAGGTATTGAAAAGCAAGCAGATCGATCGCTGTCTCGTTGTCGGACCACATGAGAACTCCTGCTGGCAGGACTTATCACAGATGCGAAAGTCGTGCATATAGGAATAGTTTCCTTTCCTTTTAAAGGGTCCGCGCGCGCGCGTGCACGGGAGGGAAAATCGTTCTAGCCGAGTCGGACCTGCACACGATTTCGGGAAGACTACCGGACGGCACCGCCGTTACGGAAAATCTTCGCGTAACCAGGCCGCATGCGCTCGTCATGCTGAATGCCTCGCGGTCGATGGGGGCTACCGCAATATCCGCGGAGCGGCGCACGCGAGGCACGATCGGGAAGAGGCTCGGATCCATGCCGCGGACATCGTGGCGATCTTGAGTGCGCAACAGGACCTAGTAGGATTTTCGGAAAAGTTCAGAATCCAGTTTGGGCCTGAACCGGATTTAGGAGGCAGGATCAAGAAAATCGTTGAAGACTACTTTAAAGATCTAAACGCTCCTGGCCTGCTGCTGTATGAAGAATTTCAGGCAAACAGCAGCGAAGCATCGAGCGATCGTCGAACGATTGGAGGGGAATTAGGAAGAGCCAAGGAAGTTCTCGAATATCTCTTACCCGCCACGTAAAGCGCAAACATTCTGGTGTGCTTTTGTCGCAAGGCCCCCCGACCGAAACCCGTTCCGAAGTTGTCAACCGAAGTCCTCGGTGGTCCAGCGTGTAAGGCTGTCAGCGAGACGCGCGAGTTCAGGGAATATCAACAGCGCGGCGTGGACGGTGTCCTGGGGAAACCGGGTCAACACTTGCTGGATGACCGGCTTCATTGCGCGTAGCGCGAATCTGCTGCGCGAAGCCAGACCAATAGGCTTCAAGCGGTTCACGGAGTTCGCGCTTAAACTTGGTGCATGCATTTGAAAGAAGTGCTGCAACGCCTCTGAAACTGTTCTGATCTTCCAATCTTCCAAGCCCTTCGGGATCGATTTCTGGAGCGTGGTCAACTTGCGGATTAGCAAGTCACGAAGGTTCAAGATCAGGTTCTCCGCCGCGCCGCCAACCATTACCGCGGCCGCCTTGTGTAAGCCAGCAACGTAACAATCCAAGCCTTGGTTAAATAGGCATCGCAACCGGTGGAAGCTGTGCGACAGAACTCAGATGACGAAGATAACCCGCCGGGTTTGACGGATCGCGAGTCACATTTTTTAGTACGTTCCGTCCGCGTTCCGTTAGGTGAAAGAAAGGCGGATTCGGATTGGAAAGGTTGAAGCCCCACCGTTGCACCCCGACCGCGCCAGGTCGAAGCTGCAGGAGCGACGCACCGGTGGAACGCTATGCGGCGCGGCAGATAACGAATAGTCTGCTCGATTGTGTGGAAGAAACACCCCACTCCATCCTGGTGATGCCGGGTGATTCGGGCGAGACCAGAAGTCACTCTCAGCAAATGGGATGATTGGGTAGGGGATCGAAATCGCAACCACTTCACAAGGACCTGCACGGCAATGACTGGACCAAGTGTGGATGCTTCGAGCCAATCTGCAAGGCCATTCCGAACCTCGTCAGCGGAAATTTGGGAGCACCATCGGGGTGAGGCTGTGGTAATGTGATCTTCCGCGCTTCAGCTAAAAGCAATTTGCAGATGTAGATAATGGAGATGCGAGATGTTCTCCGTGCTGCTGGTTCTCGTTCTTCTCAGTATTCCCACCCCTCGTCCAGATCACCTGACGCAAACGTGCATGCAGAATACACCCGTCTTGCAAGATCAAGCGCATGAGACCAAGAAGGATATTGCGACTATCTCCCATGATGCCCAGAAAGCTGTCTTCCTGATCGTAGTCTCTAATGCGAGTGGTAGAGAGATTGGACAGGGCAGCGGCGTCGTCGTTAGCAACGATGGAAAGGTCATCACAAACTACCATGTGATCGACGGTGCGAGTTCCGCGGTAATTAAATTCCCCAATGGTGCTTTCTTCTTGATCGAGGGCGTGCTCGCGGCTGACATGGCGAAGGACATCGCGGTGTTAAAGGCATCTGGAAGCGATTTTCCAACTGTTGCTCTGGGAGACTCGGATAAGGTCCAAGTTGGGGAAGAAGTCGTGAGTATTGGGAGTCCCCTCTCCCTCGAAGCCACGGTCTCAAATGGCATCATCAGTTCGATCCGGGAACTGAAGGACGAAAATCAGCGCCTTTTCCAAACGACTGCTCCGATTTCTCCCGGAAGTAGTGGAGGGGCACTCCTGAACATGGGGGGTGAACTCGTCGGCATAACGACTGCAGGAATGGTCGGGGGACAAAATTTGAATTTCGCAGTCCCCATTAACGTCGTGAAGCCGCTTCTCTCTGGCTCTTCGCTGAGAAAGTTTGCTGATAAACCCAAGGTCAAAGAAACCGCAAGCGGTAGGGCGGTTCAACGGCTTGGTGAAGTCAAATCAATCGCGTTTGCGTCATTCGGTCAAACACGAGCCGCTCTCATAGTCCGTGAGAAATTGATTAATCGCTTGGCGAAATCGGACCGACTCAACGTGGTGGATGATCTAAGTCAAGCTGATGCGGTGCTTAACGGAGTTGTAACGGAAAACGTTGACGGAATTGTCTCTACAGCTGCTTTTCGCCTCGATACGCAGGGAGGACATATTCTATGGAGTGGTGAAAGTCTCGCTCCTGATTGGGGAAGTGCTAGCAGTCATGTTGCCGAGAAAATTGCAAATGATCTTCTGAGCTCAATCGAAAAGGATAGCAAGCGTAAGAAATAGAATTGACGGAAAGCCAGTGCGCCAAGTCCATTCCATTCGGGTGCATCGTCGGCAACGTCCTCGTGATGGCGTTGTTAATTCCTCAGTGGCTCGGCTTTATCGGACTATTTTAGCTCTACCGCGGGTTGTCATTGATGAATTCAGGGCACCCGTGAAAACGCCGTGCCAAATCATTCATTTTGTGGAAGTACGACGTTCTGGCGAGGCACAGGGCAATCTGATTGAATGTTGCCAGAAAGTTTCAGGACATGATTGAGAATAGAAATCCGAAACATTCGGAAGCTGGCTCAAACATTTTCTTATTGCAATGGAACGGGTACGGACGCGTAGAACGTACATATGTCATTCCCAAACTCAAATCCGGCAAACGAGTTCGTGCCGACTTTGACTTTTGTGAAGTCGTCAACCGGGGAGGCCAGCCATGAGACGATCTCGGCATTTATATTTGGCGATTTCTGCCACTTGGACCACTTTATCTGTTCTGCATATCTGTTTGAGCATGGCAGGTGCGAGTGCTGCCCAAGAAAGCCATATGCCTTCAACCGTCCTGATTGGTCCCGACGACGTAGAATTCTGGGAATCTGTGACAAAAGAGGCAGAGAAAAATGAGCCAGCCCGACACAACGGCTTGGGCGCAAACGCTCTAACGCCGTTGGCGATGCCTACGCTTAAGATGTCAAAATCCGCTGGGCCTAGCCTAGAGATCATTCAACCTAAAGTTGATGTAGTCAAATCTCCCTTCGAATTATTTGTTCGTTTTCTTCCACGTGATTCCCAACCCGATCCGAAATCCATACAGGTAATTGCGCAAAAATGGATCTTGCAGAAATTCCGTGGAGAGCGCGACATCACCGACAAGGTGCGCCCGTTTGTAAATGCAGAGGGAATACACGTGACGAATACGGAAGTCCCGTCAGGCCGATACGAGATCACGTTGAGGGTCACCGACGTCTCAGGTCGGCTGAGCGAAGGAACAGTGATCCTCGAAATCACCAAAAAGTGAACAATTCTATTTCGCCAATTCGGCTACTGGCTGCCATTCATCTTCGTAAATCATGTAGCCCGGTTTGTCTGTTCTGATTGTTTTCACGAAGATGCCGTTTCGTTCTAGGATTTGGATCATCTCCCAGATGCGGGAGATATGCTCGGTCGAGGCAGTTTTGAAACCAACAAATACCGAGGCGAAGCTTGTCACGTCCGAAGGAAGTTGGCTTTTCCAGATTCTCGCTGAACCATGCGCGCAATTCGTTAAGTTCGTCGGCGTCGGAGCCTGTGATGGTTTGCCACTCCAGAGCCTGCGCAGCTGCTTGAAAGACTCCCATCTCAACATTGCTTTCCTCGTCTTTGCGGCCGATGACGAAGCGGACGTATTCTCGTCCTTCAAGTGGGTCGTGACGTTCAAGGATGAAGCGTTCGTCCTCTGTCTCAACGAAGGCAAGGCGTCCCGGAATGCAGGAGAGGACGGTACCTATGCCGCGTCCGACAATCTGCTTGAGAGCCTCGACGAGTGAGAATTCTTTCTGGTCAAGCGTGGGGTCTTCGGAGATGGCGAAGACGATTTTGGGAGAGTGCCGTCTCTGCAATTCGAGGGCGATGTTGCCGACGAAGAGTTTGTCGCTGGGTATGGACAAGCGGTACTTCGGATCGAAGTCTGTGAAGTGCGCGAGTTGGTTTGTGAACTAGTGTCGCAGGCGTGGGTTGGAGAGGATCTCCCGGTAACGGTCACTTTTGCTGCGCTTCACGAACGCCGCGATGAGTGAATGCTCGTTGTGCACGGCCGAGTGTAGCGCAGAACCCCAGATGATCAGCCTCCCAGAACCTATCGCCTAACCATTCTGTTAAGTCCCGATTGCGTCGGGCAACCGAACATTTGAGGTCGATTTCACTTAATGGGATGGTCCGCCGCAGATCTCCGGTAACCGCGTTCTATAAAAGGGAGATGTCAAGACAAATACTTCCCCGGCGACGGGAAGGAGCAAAGATGTTTGCCGTCCAGCCCCGTAATGTTACGAGACTCTGTGAGGTTTTCCTTTTCCGCGGATTCATGGTGCTGTCGTGACGACGCCTTCGGTTCCTGACGCAGACAAGCAGAGTGGTTGTGCAGTGCCAACCATGGTTCTATCTGAGGCTTGTGGCCTATCGCTTTTTCTGGTTGTCCGAGGGGGCATAGGGTTTCTCGAAAGACTTGGTGCCCGAAGCACAGTCTCCGCCTAACGGCGTTATGGATACTCACCCTCGAACCAGAGCGTCTGGAGAACCGACCGGTCGCCGCCAGAATGAATCCAGGGAGGAAGGAGTTCTCCACAGACGCTCAAGCTGCTTGTTGTTTTAGATGTTCGGCGTCGAAACGAACTCCTTTCTTCCAAACGATCAAAGTGATGGCCGCGATCTTGCGCGCCAGAGTGAGGCGCGCCATCGTTGGCTTCATTCCGCTGGCGACTAGAGCCGGCGTAGAAATTCTGGAACGGTCCGGGACGGCAGCGGCTCGGGTCGCCGCACCCTTGAAGATATTTTTCAGATCGTGATTGTGGTTGGTGTTGAGCCCGCGAATGGCCAGGAATTTCTTGGAGCGTTTCAGTTGGCCCTCCACGATTCGGTATTCCCCGCTGTCGTAGGTTTTCAGAGCCAAACCACAGTAGGCCCACAGTTGCCGCTTGGTGCGAAAACGATGCGGCGTCTGCATCAGAGCAATCAACAAAACGGCCCGAATCGGTCCAATCGAAGGAATCTGGCGCAGCAATTTCATCGCCTGATGTTTCCGGCCTTCCGCCAACAGATCTCGTCGTACTTGCTGGCGCAACGCCGCAACGCGTCCAGCTGCTGGTAGTAGATCTCCGCCCGGCGACGCACGCCGGCTTCGCTGATCTTGGCCAGCCATTCCGAGCGATAGCGTGGTGCATACACGCGCTGCCCCGCGCAGGGAATCGCCCAGCTCCTATAAAGGGCTTTCAGACGGTTCATCACCCGCGTGATATCCCGGGTCAGTGCCAGGTAGCTGCGGGCCAGTTCCTTCAGCGCTCGATTCCCGTTTCTCCGTGATAGACCGGATGGAGCTTGTTCAGGTACAACAGATCGGCCAGCTTGCGAGCATCGATGCGGTCGTTCTTGTTCCCGGCTTTCATCAGCGCGTTCTTGCGCGGATCGCACACCAACACTGCGTCACATGGGGCTTGAGCAGATCGTGCAACCACGCCGCGCAGGTTCCTTCTTCAAAGGTCACGTGCAAACTGCCGCGCAGTCCGTGAATAAACTGCAGAATCGTTTCCGCTTTCGTTTCCAGGATCGCTTCCATCACAGCTTGCCGGTCGAATCCAGAACCGCCGCCGAGATCGTTGCCTGGTGAACATCCAGCCCAATATACTTGGCGTCATTCATGAGGGTGCTCCTTCCTGTAGGCGTTGATGCGAACGATCAAAACCTACTTCAAGGGGCGCCCTTTTATAATGCGTTTCTCAGGAGTTAGGAAAAAAATCTGGGAAAGCGGTGTGGCAGGTTGGATCACATGCGCTAGTCAGCTACCATGTGCGAAGCGTGTAGTCGCCGATGCTCAGCTAGTGGGCCTCAGCACGACGCGAAAAACGAAACGCAGCCACGGTTAGCGCGACGACACCTATGTTCTGTAACACCGGTGTAGACGGTGAAACCCCTAGCTACGCAAAGATCACCGTCTTCTTCCCGTACAGGAGGATGCGTGCTTCGATGTGCAAACGCACGGCGCGCGATAACACCACTTTTTCGAGGTGGCGTCCTTTCTCCACCAAGTCGTTCAACGAATCGCGATGCGAAATCCGGGTTACGCCCTGCTCGATGATCGGTCCATCGTCGAGCACTTCGGTGACGTAATGCGCTGTCGCGCCAATCAATTTCACTCCACGCTCGAAGGACTGATAATGTGGTTTGGCGCAGATGAACGCCGGCAAGAACGAGTGGTGGATATTGATGATGGGCTGCGGATATAGCACGATGAAGTCCGTCGAAAGCACCTGCATGTAGCGCGCCAGCACGACTAGGTCGATTTTGTGGGTGTAGAGAAGCTAGATCTGCTGCGCTTCGGCTTGGGGTTTGTTTTCCTTCGACACGGGAATAAGGTGGAAGGGCACGCCGAAGAAATCGGCGTGGCGCTTGGCGTCGGGATGATTACTGATGATCAAGGGGAAATCGCAAGCGAGTTCTCCATTGCGCTGGCGATGAAGCAAATCCACCAAGCAGTGATCGTGCTTGGAAACGAAGATGGCCACGCGTGGAAGGCGATTGCTCAGGACGATGACCCAGTTCATGCCGAACTTGTGCGCGATAGGGCCAAACGCTCCATCGAAATCGTGCAGAGCCAGGCGGAAGCCGCCGAGTTCCCATTCGACGCGCGCCAGGTAGCAGCACTCTACGCCGGCCTGATGCTGCTCGAAGTGCAGAATGTTGCCATCGTAGCGGTAGATGAATTCGGCAATAGTGGCGTCCAGCCCCTTTCGGTCGGGACATTGCACGAGCAAGATCGCAGTGTTCTGCATATGAGTCTCCTGAGAGTAGAGCCATTGTTAAAGAAAGAGCGTGTCCAGTGCCCAGAAGCATCGCGGAGCTAGCTGCTTTCCGTGGCAAAATAGCTCTTGAGACGCAGCGTGAACGCGAAAAGCTACTCTGGTAAGGAATGAAAGAGTCCTACAAGACAGGAGACAGCGACGCTCTGGACCAGAAAGTCTCCTCGACCTGCTGCCGCACGTGCCGCTCCTTGATGTTGCAACCAAAACATCGTTCCTTGTTCAGGCCGACGAGCCGGACAGCGAAATTGTCCTGGGAACCCTAGTGGGCTGCGCCGCGCGGCTGGCGCCCCCGCGGTCGCCCGTCCTGCAATTCGGTATTTCACGTTGCGCGTCCCACATCCAGTTCTGCTCAAATAGAGTCTCACAAAGTTCTGCGTCTCTCCGTCGGGTTAACTCCTGTGTAGTCGGCTAACCGGAGAAGTGAATTCAAATGGACGGTAAGTGCGTTAATCAGGCTCTCATGGTCAAGATGTCTTCTCGCTGAATTTTAGGTACCGCAGGCCATCAAACTTATAGATGGTCGTACTCTGCGACTTCCCTGCCTGCGTAAAACCCCATACTTCGAGGTCGCGGTAGCCGTGTGACCTGCTTGGTAGAACAGTCATGCCATCGCCACCGGAATCAAAGATGAGTTCGTAACCGCTGGCAGCTGGTCTCAGGATATAGAAGAGAGCCGCGTGTGATCCTGCGAGGCGAGGCACGATTAAATCGGTTTCGGCTGTACCTGCCAAGTGAATTTCCGATGCTTTCAATTCTTCGCCGGGTAGCTCCTCCGGCGTTGCTTTCAACGAGCTGCGAAGGGCGTCTAGAGCAGATGGCGGTACAGGAATTGGCCAGGGCAAGGTCTGAATGAGAACTGAACTTCGTTTGTTCTCGCGGGTTCTTCTGGTGCGTTTGCGGATGGCTGCTTGTTGAAGCCGAACGCGCTATACCGCCAGCGAAGATTGCAGCAGTTATCAGAAAAGCAGCAACCCCTTTGAGCGCAACATGCATTGGGTTCTCCTTGCCAATTGCGAGCATACGATTGCAGAGGCTGATGCAGTCAAGTCCTGATTGCGTCTGGTAACCTGAGAAGTCAATTCAAATGGACGGTAAGAGCGTTTACCAGGACTTGTCCGCTTAATTTGTGATTTCAGGATTGTTTCCCGGTTGCGGACGATAGATCAACGACAGTTCGGCTTGGTGGCTGCTAGTTTGCGGGACCGGCAAACAACAGCAGATTCCCATCCGGATCTTTGACGATGAAATTCTTGGCGCCCCAAGGCTGCTTTTTCAGTGTCTGGTGAAAGGTAACACCGGCGGACTGAAATTCAAGAAACAATAGCTTGATCTCGTCCGCTGTAGCGACGGTCATAGAAACAGACAGCAGTTCCTCACGATCGCGGACCGTCGACTCGATTACGGGCCCGCTCGACACACCTAAGGTTGAGACGCGCTGCGTCGCGACCCATCTGTACGTAGTAGGGAGGGTTGCCGTAACTGAATACGAGCGAAAAGCCTAACTTCTCAGTGGAAAAATTCGCATGATCTCTTGATATCGGTGACGAACAGTTGCGGCTCTGCACAGATAATCGTCGCTTTGGATGGCGACAATTTGACTTTGCGCGACGTGCGCTGAGAAGTCCAGCTTTCAGGGCCTGCCAACTATCGAAGCCGTGCTGTCTTGCGACCATTTCTTGCGCATCGCTGAGCTTAAAGTTCACTGCAAGAATCTCCGAATCGGGCATATTCAAGAAACGAGGCATAAGCTCGCGGATTTGTGCGGCGACGGGATAGTGCCGTTCACGATGCCAACGCAGTATGAGCTTGGCTTGCTTTTTAAGGTTCTCTAGATTGGGCATGTAGGCCTCCACGATGGGATCGTAGGTGGGCATTGCCCTTCGGCGATCGCGCCGATGCACCCTACATGCGCCGAAGGCAGTATCTGCTGCCCGTCAGTAACTGTCAAATCTGTAAATGCTGCTGACCAGCGCGTAGTGTCGTCGTTGGGACATTCTGGCTTGCTAAGTCCTGGTTTGTCGGCTTACCGGAGATGTGGATTTTTCTAGTTTCACCCTTCCGGTTAACAGCGTTCACCAGGCACTACAACAAGCTCTGATAAACGTCACAAGAAGAAGTGCGGCCCAAAGTCCTCAATCAAGGTCGGAGGAAACCGGGCCGAATCTAACGATTTAAAAAACTCATCGCTTACGGCAGTACGATCACTTTCCCCTTCATCCCCAGGTCATCGTGCAAGGCGCAGATAAACGGATAAGCTCCGGGTTTCGTAAACGTAATCCGGAACCGCGTTACGCCATTGGGCGCTTGTGGCAATCCAATGCGCTCTTGCGGTGCGGCAATAACAAAGCCTGAATGAACGCTTTCAAATATCGACGTGATCGTTGCGTGCAGTGCTCCGTCTGCATCGATCGTGACGTTTGCCGACGGCGGCAGCGGGTTCGCTGGTTCCGTTCCAAACGTAATCGTATGCGGCGTGACCGGGTCTTCGTTCGTCCACTCCGCCGTTTCTCCCGCATGAATTACAATCGTGTCATTCAGGAAGCGCATCACGGAAAGGGTTTGCGAACCGCCCGCAGTCGCTACCACTTCGCCCGTTCCTGTCGTCACGTGTTTCGAAGAATGGTGGTGTGCCGACGTTTCCTTTTGGTCTTTGTCCACATCGGCTAGCAATCTGGTGCGCTGGTGGGCGGCCAAGTCATCGTAATCCTCCTGAGCAAAAGGTAACGTCGCCGCCGGTTCCATCACATGTACCGTCCCGGTCATGTTCTCGTGGACCAGACAAACCAGCTTGTAGTTTCCACGTAGCGGAAACTGCACCGTGAACGTCTGACCATTCACCAGCGGCGGCGTTGTTACGCAACTCGAACCGTCAAAGCTCGCGTTATTAACCATCGCTCCCGGACATCCCACTTGGAAAGGCAATCTGACTTGCCCGGCCTGCAAAAAACTCACGGTATGAATTTCATCCGTCTCAAAAGTCCACGTGATACTCTCGCCTTCGTGAATCCATATTTCATTTGGTAAGAACGCGAGAGCTTGCCGGCCCAAATCCTTGCTCTGCGCTCCTACAGCAGCCTTCCACTGTGCCGGCATCGCTTGTGGCAAACTCAACGCAAAAAAGCAACAGCCCCCACTTCAGTCCTCGATAAGCCCAAATTTTCTTATTCACTCTCATTGTCATCTTCTCCGTCTTTCACTTTCATCCAGACATGGTGGTCGCGGCCAGCCGTATACGTACACACTAGTTCTTCCAGCCCAACTGTGCGAGTACAAAAATGGATTAGTACTGCTGCTTGCCCGAGGCAATCTGGATTTCTCGTCCATAGGCCCTGTTGCCCGCGACGGCGAGGCGAATCCACATCTCCGGTTAGGGCGTTTATCCGGAGCTGACGTAGCTTCGCTGCATTTAAACTTGGGCGAACTACGGAGAGACCGGGAGTCCGTCTGGTCGCCCAGTTGAAATGACCTTTGAGGCATGGAACATTCGTCGCTCTCGCGGTCACCAGCCTGACGTGGATATTTATCAAGTCATCCGCAGGTCCTTGGAGTTCTTTTGGCATCGGACGTTCACTAGCGCGCTCTGTTCGCAGATGCTGAACCACGTCCACGAGGTCCGCGATGCGCTGAAAAGACGTATCTTTATCAGGGAGCAGATACAGAACATGCTCGGGACGGGTGCCATAAATCTCTTGCAGACGATATGGGAGTTGACCGTTGTCTACTGGCTCTGAGTTAATCGAAAGGCCGCTGTTGGACACGTGAAGCGCGACGATTTGCTGTGAGTCTGAGTTAGAAACACACGTGTCTGTAGCTTCTTCTATGCTGGACAGAGTTGTAGGCCGGGTGTGGCTCGAATTGTCAGGGCTGGCCGACAGGCCTCGCAACCTGTGATGCGCCAAAACGAGAATCACGCCCAGGGCGAAAAGCAGAACAATAATCCATTTGGTCTTCACAGAATAAATTAGACACCGATTTAAGACGTAATGTTTCTCTTGAAAGCCGACATTGCCTGGTAAGTCGGACAATGAGGCCGGCAGCCGATTTCACTTTTCCGGTTACGGCGTTAATCAGGACTTCTGCAAATTGACTCGAGCAGCGCGAATTTCCGAAAGCCTTAATAATAAAAAATTCACTTGACTTCGGTTGTACAGGGGAATAGAAACGCAATCAAACCCGCCTCTGCTTGGATTTGCCTCGCAGTCTCGACGGACAAAAAAGGAGAAACAAAATGAGGAAAATGTTTCTATTCTTGGTGCTTTGCTTGACAGTTATCGGGCCATGTTTCGCTGATACCCTGCAGGTTACCTTCTCAAGCGTGTTCGATGCGCCGGTCATCGAGACGGTCTCAGGTTCGTTCCTCTGGGACACCGGAGCGCAAACGATCTCGGACATCTCCATCAACAGCACCGGACCACTCACTTTTCTGTCGGAGCCCTTTCTTCCTATAGGCTTTCTCGTCCCAAGTGGATCCGATCCTCGTCCTGCTGGCAGCCTACAGTTCCTGGCGTTTTCGGACGTCACCCATACAGCGTTCTTCAAGATCGACAACAACCAGCATGCTCAATCGGACGTTCTGCCTCCTATTCCCGGTACTTATCCTGGGCATTTTTTCATATTCACCGTCCCAGCCACGAGCGGTGAGGTGGTGGTGACGGGGGTTCCGGAACCGGGAACTCTCCTTATGGTGAGTCTCGGGTTTCTTGCGATGTCGTTGGTAGTGGGGAGGCTGAAGTTCTGAGGGGGGCAGACGATAATGGCTCCCTTTTGGGCGTGACCAACAATTGCCGGTATGACTTTTGGAATTTTTGCGAACCACCGAAGAGGCCATGTGGCGCGGTAGCAACCCGTAACTTCAATCTTCTTTGAAGTCGGCAACGCGACTTTGCGATCATGACCACACGGTCGCCGGATTCGACTACAACTCGATCCACGCCCACAAAAATGCCGAAAGAAATTCCGGCGCTGCGATTGAGGGTAAGGTCTATCCAATCACCGCGATTAGCAGCGTCCCTTCCGAACAGTGACATTGTTTCTCCTAACTTGGCAGTGAGTGTACGATGAGCGCCCGATAAGTCGTGTTACCGGACAAATGGATTGCGGCGACCAAATTCAACATTCCACCAAGAGAGCGAGAATTGCTTGGGCGAAAAGAACCAAAGACGGTGCCGAGACTACGGCCCAGTATTTGTTCCCACGTTTCGCGGCCACCGCAGAACAAACCAATGCGGAAAGTGTCAGAAACACATGGAAAAAACATAATGGGTATCGCCACTGGACCAGAAACGCCACGCCGACAAACGCAACGCTTGAGAGTCCCCACACGCTGACTTTCATGTGATTTAACCTAACAACGTTTCACTCGCCAAAACACAGTCCAACCGTCCGCCTGCAACCTTGGAGTCAACTCCTGATTAGTCGGCTTACCGGAGATGTGAAGTAAAACTTCACTTTTCCGATTACGGCGTTAATCAGGATGTGACCATCCCGATTGCAGGTTTAGCAGAGCTAATTCCGAGATGTTACGATTCTCCCCCGAATGAACTATCTATCTCGTTACGAAATCACGTGCCCGGATTGTGGTGCCAGGTTTGTGCCTCACAAGTTTGAGGGGCTTAATTTTCGATGTCCGTGCTGTGGACTGTTACTCGAACGCGACAACGGAAATCTTCCTTATGTGCTGGCCCTGGCTAGCTGGCTAGCGCAATACTGGCCGGAGCTGTCACGTTTAGGTGGGGACTGCGTGGGCTACTGCTCGTAGCAACCGTCATTTGCGGGTCCTTTCTAGGCCTGGCCATATTTGTGTCAGTGCTTTTCCATATCCGCCCTCCGACTAAAGTACGAGCGAAGCCCAAATTTGGCGACACAGAATTGCGATTAAAGTAGCAAACTCGGGTGTACCGTTTGTGGCGGCGATTGCCGAGTCCGATTGGTCAGGCAACCGGAGAGGCCAATTCAAATGGACGGTAACCGCGTTTACCAGGACTTGGCGCTCAATTTGTGACTTTCTGGATTACTTCCGATTTGCGCATCACTCGGGAACAATCGCCAGTAATGGCCACGAATCAGACACGCGGAGGGCGCGTCTACATACGTGCGGCTGAGGGCTTCAGAAGCCCCTACACGTTTATGCGAGCTCGTTCTAAGGAAGGGTTGCCGGTCACTTGCGCGAAGGACTACTCGTATCTCAAGGCGACCATAGGATCCACACGCATTGCGCGGCGCGCCGGGATGTAGCAAGCCGCGAGCGCAACGAGTGCGAGCAGGATTGCGACACCCGCGAATGTCGCGGGGTCCGTCGGTTTCACCTCGAAAAGCAGACTGGCCATTAAGTGAGTCAGCGCAAGCGCTCCCGCAATCCCAGAGGCGATGCCGAAGAGCGCGATTTTCGTTCCATCCCTCATGGCGAGCCGCAGTATGTCGCGTCGCTGCGCTCCCAGCGCCGTCCGTATGCCGATCTCATGCGTTCGCTGGTTCACGGCATAGGCCATCGCGCCGTAAATTCCCACCGCAGCCAAGATCAACGCGAGCGCGGCGAAGAGTCCGAGGAGCAGCATGTTGAAGCGCTGCTGCGCAAGCGACACAGCCATGAGTTCGTCCATGGTGTGCACGTCGCCCACCGGGATCTGGCTGTCCAAGCTCCAGATCTGCTTCTTCACTTCTTCAACGAGCCCAGGAGAAGTATCCCGAGTCCGGATGGCGAGCGTCATGAATCGTCGCCAAGCCTCGTCGGACTGCGAAAAAGGGGTATACACGGCGGGATCCGTCGCCTGATTCAATCCCGAGTGTTTCACGTCGCCCACCACGCCGATGACGGTCATCCATCGTGGCCCTCCGGTGTAGCCCGCCCAGCTGATGCGCACGCCGATTGGGTTTTCGTGCGGGAAAAATTCCCGCACCATTTCCCCGTTCACAATTGCCACCAGTGGTTGCCCTTCGCGGTCCAAGGGGGCGAACTCGCGACCCGCGCGCAGGGGAATCTGCATCACATTGAAGTAATTGCCCATCACCGAAAGGGTTTGCACCTCGGGCTCACCCCCCACAGCCACAGGAGGGCGTCCGTCGATGACGAAGCGGTGGCCCACGTAATTCCCGCCGAGCGGTATGTCCGTCACCATCGCCGCTTGTACGCCCGGCAGGACATTCAAGCGGGTGAGCAACTCGCGGCGGAACTGGGTTTGTTTGGGGATTTCAGGGTACCGCGTCGTGGACAATTGGAGATACATCGTCATTACGTTCGCGGAATTGAAACCGGGGTTCATCGAACGCAACCGCGAGAATCCTTTGATCAACAAACCTGCCCCCACCAGCAGCACCAGGGCAACCGCCAGTTCCGATATGACCAGAATTTTCCGTATGCTATGCCCCATCGTGCTCGCGGTTGTGCTCCGCCCGCTTTCTTTCAGGGCCCCAGCAACGTCCACGCGAGCCGCGATCCATGCCGGCGCCATTCCGAACACGATGCCGGTCAGCACCGAGACCACTAGGACGAACAGCAGCACCCGTGTATCCATGTGAATCCCGTTCAGCCGTGCCAGCGCCTCCGGCCTCAGGGCCAGGAGCATGCTCGTGCCCCACTGCGCCAACAGCAATCCGGCCGCACCCCCGAGGACCGACAACAGTGCGCTCTCTGTCAGCGTTTTCCGGATGAGCCGGCCGCGTCCCGCGCCCAGAGCCGTCCGGATCACCAATTCCTGGCGCTCCGCAAGCGCTCGCATCATCAGCAAGCTCGCGAAATTCGCGCACGCAATCAGCAGCACCAGCCCTACAGCTCCGAACAGCACCAACAGTGCTGGCCGCACGTCTCCTATCAGCCATTCATGCAGCGGAACCAATTGGCTCTTCCGTTCTTTTTCTTCGGCCGGATACTGCTCCGCGAGCCGGCGGTCGATCGCGGCCATATCGGCCTGCGCCTGTGCGAGCGTGACGCCCGCCTTCAATCGCCAGTAGGTATGCATGAAGTGCAGATCGCGCTCAGCACCCGCTCCCGGGTCGCTGACCGAGAGTGAAACGAAAACGTCGGCATGCTCCGCTGGCGGAGCAAAACTCGCGGGCATTACGCCGATCACCGTATAAGAGTTTCCGTCCAGTTGAATTGTGCGGCCCACCGCGTGTGGATCGCTGCCAAGGTAGTTTTGCCAGAAATGGTTGCTTACCGTGGCGAGATGCGGCCCGCCTTGCAAATCTTCCCCGGGCGAAATGATCCGGCCCAGTATGGGCTGCACTCCTAGCGTTTCGAGAAACCCGGCATCGATGAGGCCGACACGGAGTTGCACAGGTTCGGCCCCGCCTGTGTAGTCCATCTTCTCGACGTTGATTCCGCCGCCCTGCGAGAATGCGCGCGTCTGTCTCTGGATATCCATCACGTTCGGGAGCGAATCGTGTTCCTTGATGACGACGAGTTGCTCCGGATTCTTGTAGGGAAGCGGACTGAGCAGCACTCCATTGATCACACTGAATATCGCCGTGTTTGCGCCGATGCCGAGAGCGAGGGTGAGGATGGCGATGGCCGTGAAGCCTGGGGACTTGCGCAACATGCGGGAGCCGAGGCGAACGTCCTGCAGGAGTTGCTCGAGCCAAACCAAACTCAACACCTCGCGTGTCTCTTCCTTTATGCGCGTGACGTTGCCGAATTTACGAAACGCGGCATACCGCGCTTCCTCCGACGTCATGCCCCGCGCGATGTTGTCCTCGGTCTCTCTCTCGATGTGATCGCGAATCTCTTGGTCCAGATCGTCCAAGATGTGCTTGCGCCGCCACATCATTAGGACTCCTCCGTCGGCTGCAGGATTCGCGCAATCGCCCCCGCCAGCTTGTCCCACTTGCTCCTCTCCATTGCAAGCTGCCTCCGTCCTTTTGGGGTCAACCGATAGAACTTGGCTCGCCGATTGTTCTCGGAAGTGCCCTCTTCCGCCGAAATCCATCTCCTCTTAATGAGCCGGTGCAGGGCGGGGTACAGTGATCCCTGCTCCACCTGCAACACGTCATCGGACTTGAATTCGATCGCCTTGGCGATAGCGTGGCCGTGCGCCCGCCCCAATTGGAGCGTGCGCAGGATCAGCAAATCTAGCGTCCCTTGCAGTAGTTCAATGCGTTCTTTCTGTTCTTTGGTAGACATTCTAGGTGATGCTAGTTCGCTTCCAGTAGAATGTCAAGGTGAGCATACACTATCGGCCACGCGGCTAGATCCTGGTAAGTCGGGTAACTTGATTTCACTTTTTCCGATTTACTCGTTACGAAGCCACTCGCAAAGCATTCGGCCCCAACCTCACACATAAGCATTCCGTCGCCTCGGTATGACATCCAGGTCTGACCTCACCTCAAAAGGGCGAGTAGAATACGTTTCGAACGAGGTGGTTTATGAAGGCGATGCAGGTAAACAAGGCAGACCAGGGACCAGTGCTCATCCCTATGGAGTTACAGAAACCGGAGGCTGGCTTAGGCGAGATATTGGTTCATGTTCATGCTGCTGGTGTCACTCCCACAGAATTGCTTTGGTATCCCACGACACATACTAAATCGGGAACAGCACGGATGCGCGCGGTGCCCGGGCACGAATTTTCGGGGGTTATCGCGGCGATCGGCAAAGATGTCCGGGATTTCGAAGTTGGCGACGAGGTCTATGGCATGAACGACTGGTTCGCAGATGGGGCTACTGCGGAGTTCTGTATTACGCTGCCCCAGAATATCGCTCGGAAGCCCACAACCTTAGGTCATGAAGCTGCCGCCTCAGTGCCGATCGGCGCCTTGACTTCATGGCAAGGACTGATTGATCGCGCAAAGCTCGAGCCAGGCGAGCGCGTATTAGTCCACGGAGGCGCGGGTGCAGTTGGCCTCTACGCTGTGCAATTGGCGCATATCCGCGGTGCCCGCGTCATCACAACTGTCTCCACTCAGGACATCGATTTCGTCAGGCGGCTCGGAGCGGACGAGGCGATCGACTATAAAGCCTGCCGGTTTGAAAAAGAGGTTCGGGACGTGGATGTCGTCTTCGATGCCGTCGGCGGTGACACGCTCGAGCGGTCATGGGGTGTCCTCAAGCGAGGTGGACGCATGATCACCATTGCTGCGGAAAGCGAAGGCACTGCCGACCAGCGAGTGAAAAATGCTTTCTTCATCGTCGAGCCGAATCAAAAACAGTTATTTGAAATCGCTAAGCAACTTGACGCTGGAAATCTTAGAGCGTTCGTCAAAACCACCGTTACTCTGAACGAGGCTTCGGCCGCGTACAGTGGAGCAGTCAAGGACAAACGCGGATACGGGAAGATCGTTATCGCCGTTTCCGCCTAACCCTGCTTCGATCAAGCGCGCCAAGAGGCGGAATGAGTTCCTCCAGCCGATGCAAATAAGAGTTATCGACCTAGCCGAACTTTCTTTGCAGCTGAGCCTTAGTCTTGC
The DNA here is from genome assembly GCA_963781385.1 of uncultured Acidobacteriota bacterium. Lineage (GTDB taxonomy): Bacteria > Acidobacteriota > Terriglobia > Acidiferrales > UBA7541 > Acidiferrum. The sequence goes on from CAWAFN010000004.1 coordinate 1,073,495, forward strand.
CCACCACCAACTTTTCGCGACCGCTGTCGCCAATCATTGCTCCCATCGCATCATTGACATCCATCGGGTAGAGGTCATGTTTCCAAAGGACATACTTCATGTTCTTGGAGTCGACGGGGGATGGGTAAGTCAAATTCCACAGGACAACGAGAGCGACCGCCAAGGTCAGAACTAGACTCAGGGTCAATAGATGAGATTTTTGCATAGCAGCCAGCCGATGAAATTCTACATCTCTGGGGTCAACTCCTGAAGAGTCGTGCCGGACATCTGATTTTCGGTCGAATCCACTTCTCCGGTTTCCGACTAATCGGGCACTCGAAGCCGGTTTGCTGGTAATTTATCAGCACAGCGAAAGGCGCGGCACCGAAGGAGAACTGGATGAGTGAAGGTAAATTGATTTACGACAATCTCGGGCTCACACTCCAACGATTCGGGGCAATGTTCATTGGGGTCTGGATTGGGGCGGGAATTTCCCACGCCTATCCATTAGTGTTCTGGATGACGAAGTTCGGAGTTTTACTTGGCTTCGGTCTTTTTGCGATTGCACATTTTCGCGCCAAAACTACAAGCCAAAGCGGCATCGAACTCCCAGTTAAATAGATACGCCGTTATCGTCCATTTGAATTGACTTCTCCCCTCAAAATGGACAAGGAACAGGGGGCCTAGAGTTGGCGGATGCCGTGCTGCTGCCGCCGGAACCTTTTATCGGGTTGAAATGGCCGCCACGCGAGCCGTGCTCTCCTTGATTCCTGCCTCGAGGCTCAAACTTTGTGTAGAGCTCAAGCACCTCTTCCCATATCAGTGAAGAAGTTTCGAGTTTGAATGTCGGCCTCAATTCCATCAATCGACTTGTCGTCGAACTCGAAAACGCAACGGCTCTACATATTGAAGATGGCCTAAAGCGAGATGAGAAAAACTGAATATCGAGCTTCAAGATACGAAGATCAGAATTTTAGAACTCGCCAACCGTAGACGTGACGGCGGGGCGTGTTGAAGTAGGAACAGACCAGCGGCCCTGTGGCACAAAACTGGGCACAGGCGGGGGACTGCGGAAAAACTAGCTGTCGCTAATTGAAATGAATGGTGGGCCTGGGTGGACTTGAACCACCGACCTCGCCCTTATCAGGGTAGCGTGGTTAGGTTTTACAACAACCTACAAGATCGCGGGGACTGCCAAACTACGCGCAAGCCGTACAAGCCATGGCATATTGTGGGTTGGGTTGTGGGTTGGAAAGTCCACAGGCTCTGGAGCAGCCCCGCCTTCGCTGCCCAGAACCCCGTTTCTGACCAACAAAAAGAAGTCGATAGTTCGGTGGCCACAACGGAGTTTCACAGGACTAATGTTGAGTTCGGTAAACATTGGTCGCTGAGTGCATTGGCCTGAAGGCGACAGTTGAGCCAAGGGTCATTTAGCCGGAAATGCGACTATTCGGCCAAGCGGCAAGAAGCCCGTTCTAACTAAGCTTCCGCCGCCAGCCTTTGCCGTATCTCGCGCATGACGATTATCAAAACTTCAACTTCTTATTTCGCCTGCCCTAGCCCCGCAATAACTGCGGCAACTTTATCGAGTATCTGCTTCCAGCCCTCTATTTGCCCGCTGTTTTTTGCGTTCTCCATGGTTTCATTTCCAATGTAGGTAAGTTTCGTCTGGCCGTTTCCAAAATCTTCAAAAATAATCACGTCGTGCGCATCGTCTATGGCTTCATGTTCTATTCCGTATTGCGCAGGCTCAACCTTGTTTCCCTTCGACGGTTCGCGTATGCAGCCGTATCCCGCGCCAGTCAGGATGCGATGCTGTTTACCGATAACGCGGCGCAGCTAGGACCACAACTCGCCGTCGAAACGTCCAAAACTGCTATCTTGGACGCCGAACAAGTTACGTCGATTGCCAACGCAGTTGGAATGAGCCGATAAACTAGTGCGCGGCGTTGCCCGCGCGCCGAATCGGGCTATTGCTTCAGGAACTCACCGATTACGACCGCCAACGACGGGCTAGCAATGATGTCGTAGTGAGTCGTGCCGGGAAGGATAGCCAACTGTGCCATCGACCTCATCGATCCGTCTAGTCCGGCGTCTCGTTGTGCGCCACCGAGAGCCTTGTAGAATTCAACGATATGCTCGGCGCGAACGGCATCTGCATCGGCAAAGACCAAAAGTGTCGGTTACTTGAGAGCCTTGACCTGCGCTGACCAGTCAAATGGCGTGCTGGCCAGTTCGCCCATCTTTTTGAACGACGTTTCCCAGTTCGTCTTCGGGTACATCGTCGCAAGTGGTGACTTTTTGACGCTGTCTGCAAGCATCGGTGCGTTCTTGCTCATCTGTGCGAACGCGGCAAGCCCTTCCGGATAGAATCCGGTTTGGGCCATGACAGAGGAAATCACCACCAGGTGATCGACGACTTCGGGATGTCGTATAGCAGTTTGCAATGCGACACCTCCACCGAATGAATAGCCGACCAAGTCAATTTTCCCCAGCTTCAGGTACGCGACCAGCGCGGCTACATCATCGGCCAGTGCTTCAAAGCGGTAAGGACGATCGATGTCGGCGGTGTTTCCATGTCCTTGCAAATGCACCGCAATCACCTGACGGGACTTCGCCAGAGCATCGATATTAGTGCCAAAGCCTTCGAAAGCGGTGATTCCGCCGTGGAGCAGAACCATCGGCTTACCTTGGCCATGAATCTCGTAGTAGAGCTGCATGCCATGAATCGGTGCGTATCCAGTTTTACTTTCTGCGTTCCTAGGAACTCCTGACGCGCTAACTTTAGTGCCAGCGAGACTCAAGAGCAGCACAGTTATGAGTGTCAGAATGTTATTTCGCATAGTCTTCTCCAGTAGCCAAGTTCTGCATGTTCGGTTGCGCCTGCCTTTACTTCATGTTCAGTAGCTCGCACATGACGATCATCAAAGCTTTAGCTTCTTATTTCGCCTTCGCCAGCTCCGCAACAACTTCGGCAACTTTATCGAGTATCTGCTTCCAGCCTTCCAGTTGACCGCTATTTGTCGCGTTCTCCATGGTTTCATTTCCGATGAAGGTGAGTTTCGTCTGGCCGTTTCCGAAATCTTCAAAAATAGCCACGTCGTGCGCATCGTCTATGGCCTCATGTTCTATTCCATACTCCGCAGGCTCAACCTTGTTTCCCTTGGAGTCGGAAAAGTACATGGAGTAAACGATCTTCTCGTGCAGAACAATCTCGTGGTATTCACCCGCATTCCAGCCCTCCTGCCCATCCGGCGCATTCATGCAGCAGAGAAATTTTCCTCCAACGCGAAAATCGATCTCGCAAACAGGCGCAGTAAAACCCTTCGGCCCCCACCACTGCATCACATATTTCGGGTCTGTCCACGCCTTCCAAACCAATTCGCGTGGGGCATCAAAAACTCTAGTGATGACCATCCGCTCTGTCTCGTTAACCTTGTTTTTTGTCATCTCTGACCTCCGCTTTTTTCATTTGATTCACAACCACATCCAATTTGTCGAAACTCTCTTCCCAGAATCGGCGATAGTTAATTGCCCAGTCGCTGACCGTCTTGATCGCCTCTGGCCTTAGCGTGCACACACTCTCTCTTCCACGCTTCGTCTTGATCACAATCCGCGCCCGCACCAGGTAGGCGATATGTTTTGAAATCATCTGCTGCGAGAGTGCAAACGGTTCCGTCAATCCATGCACAGAGGCAGGCCCATGCGAGAGTCGTTCGATCATTGCTCGGCGGGTTGGATCAGACAAAGCCGCAAATGTTGTACCTAATTTATCCACAACCATATGGTAGTGGATTTTCCGCCGATGTCAAGTGTGGATTTTGGATTCCTGATTTTGTCCCGATCTCTGAGCCCTGACAACTTCGTTCCCCTATCCGCGTCTATTTTCGTCGCCGATCACCTGAGGCCGGCGGCAAAGAAGAACGGAGTGGATATCGAGGACGGTCAAAGGTTTGGACTTCACAACCTTCGCCACTCACTTAGCAACTGGCTAGTGAACGAGGCGAGAGTCGAACCCAAGACCGTGCAGGGCATCCTGCGTCACGCGAAGATTCAGACAACACTCGACCTGTATACCCAGGACGACGGCGATGAAACACGCGCGGCACAGGGGGAATATCTAACGGCGCTCGGAGTGGCCACGCAATTGGTGCAATAAAGTGTGGGTTCAGTTGTGGGTTGGGATTTGTGGGACGACGCTCGGTAACCTGCTGAAAGTA
>CAWAFN010000005.1:0-189267 GCA_963781385.1 uncultured Acidobacteriota bacterium
ACGCGGTCGATCACGCCCGCTCCGACGACATCCGCAACTACATGTTGCGACTAGAGGTAAAGCAGGACGGCAAGAAGCACAACCGTGAAACGTTGAAAGTCGTGCGTGAAATCATCAACCGTCTCGACAACGACTCAACCGTGAGTAAGGCCCGCGCAGTCCTAGCGGAGATTAACCGCGACCGTCAGAGTGCAGCCAACGCGCCACGCCGCAGAGACAGCTTGGGGTACCTATGAAGATACGATTCGACATTTCCGAACTGAAGAGCACCTCGCCTGAACTTTACCGTCGCTTCTCCGAAGACGTGGGGGCCCGTTACGAGAATGGCGCGTGGACTATAGATTTGGACTCGCCGTTTCCCTTGTCGCCGCGCATCGCTGAAGAAATCCGCTTTTGGCAACAAGCGCAGACCCTTCCCCCACCGAAACACGAGGAAGGACCGGAAGTACTTCGCATCGACCCGAACGAGGCAGTCAATCGAAAGACGATTGCGGACGGCGAGGCCGCACTAGCCCGCCTGAGGGAATACGTCGCACAAGGGCTGGAAGATTCGCAGGAGAACGCGGCAGCCATTGAAGAGTGGGTTAAGCAGAACGTGCGCGGGTATTGGTCGGCTGCTGGTGTGGATGCGTCGGTCTCTAACCTCGGCCCTCGCGGCAGCAACGTGCTCCGATGGAAGCAGAAAACGAGACCAACGCCAGCGCCGAAGCCGGAAGTTGTAAAACTTTCGGACGGTAGCGACCCGTTGCCCCTTGGGACGTCGCCTAGTCATCAACATACTCTTGCTCAACTGAAAGACTTGGATGCTCGAACTAGAGCAGCCGCGCAACAAAAGAGTCGCAACGGTTGGAGAGGCTTGAAGTTTTAAGTTTGTCGCCACATAGCGCAGCCAATCGGCTGACCCGGTTTGAGGCTTGGTTGCGCCATTCGACTCACTATCAAAAATTCCAAAAATATTTGCCGCGACTTAAGCACAGCGATTCTCGCGCATTTCCACGGATAGTGGACGCGGGTGCAGTTAAGGGACGTTCCCCATGAGTGAAGTGAGCGCAGTACAGTTTCAAGCACAGCTAGAAGATTTGAAGCAGCGTGTTGCCGACTTGGAGAAGGCAGAGATCAAACTCCGCATTCAATCAGTTGGACCACGAGGCCAAATCGGCCCAGCAGGCCCTCAAGGTCTACAGGGCGAACGAGGCCCGCAGGGAGATCGTGGACGTGATGGCATCAACGGACAGAACGGCGCAAACGGACGTAATGGCGATACGCCGACAAAAGGAACGATTGAAAGCATTGTCGCGACTCTTTTGACGGAATGTCACGTACTCGACGCGAACGCGTTGCCGTACGCTGGCCCGTACGCCGCCAAGTAATCACGAACGAGTTATCCGTGGACTTCGTAAACCTTCTTCTGCCACAACTGCGATGCTACCAGCCAGCTTGCCCGAAATATAAGAACCGCCAGCATAGATTCAGTCCGAAGACCGAAAAGTGTTATGGTTGCGGGTACAAAAAAGCATGAGCAAAATATACTTGCGACTCTTGAGGGTGGCACTCTACGCTGGCGGCTTCCTACTCATTGGTCCGCTAGTCCCGAAGGCTGTTTCTTATTTCAACCTGACCAAGCGAGAGGGCGATGTACTCGCGGTCGGAACAGTGGTCACAATTATGATCGGGGCGTATCTTGCCGTCCGTCTGATCGACAAAAATTGGAACAGCAAACGGCGCGACAGGCAATGAACGTAAGCAATCGGAGAGATATTCCGAAGCGTGTTCCGCGTTGCCCTGTCTGACGATTTCTCACTTGCTATTCCGTTGATCTCGAAGAGGTTGTTGGCGCGCGTGATTTCGCGCCGAGAAATTCTTCCGCCGTACCATTACTCCACTTTTCCGATTACCGCGTTAACCAGGCACTGGGGTGGTCAGGGCCGTGCATTCTGCCTAAACACGCGGCCCTTCTGCCTCCACCAGAGCGACGACGCCAATTTCGACGTTTCGGCGGAGAGCCTTAACAGTCACTCCCAGTTCAGAAATGGAAGACAACGCCCGTGGATAGCCGCACATTGTTTTGCCAGGAATTGCCGGTGTTGAATTGGAAGGTCTCGAACTCATTGAAATGGGTCAGTAAATAGTCGGCTTGGATGGGACGAAGTGATATACGTCGAGACAAGCGCAAGTCGAATCCCCCACCAACAGTCATCGCAAAATCTGTTTGCTTGCCGTTGAGGTATGTGCCATTCAGAACGTGCGCCACGCCAAAAAGCGTCTGCGCAAAGGGAGTGACGCGTGTCGAATTGCGAAAGGAAATGCGGGGTCCGAATAAATACGTGTACATGTTCCCGTGGAAGCCATTAGGTTGAACATGAAGGGCAGTTAATTCCGACGTGCGATAACCGGCGAAATCAAATACGCCACTCAGCCAGCGATTCGCGTTGTAAGCCAACGATGCCTCTCCGCCATACATGTTGAAGCTGGGGAGAGTAGTGCCAGAAGGGTTTGCTCGCGAGTACGAGAAACCCGTAAATAAATCGAACTTCGAGTATTCCTGCGCGCGTGCCGTTGCCCCCAGGAACGAAATCAAACTGAGTACACACATACCAATCTTAGTTTTCATGATGCCTCGATAAGTAGTTTGTTCGCGCAAAAACGACACGAATGCCGCTTGCGCGTTCGTTCGCGGCGTGCCTCAGGCAGGAAGGCGGGGCCCGTATTTGTATTGCACTTCTGCGACAGATGCGCGGCGCCGCTGCGAAGGTTGCCTTCTGATTATTGCAGTCGAGCTACATACCTCACGGTGTTATATGGATGGGATGATGGAGGGTAACTATTGTTTAATGGCCAACCAACAGCTTACGGCCTAACTTCTGATAATCCAGTTGTCCGGTTTCGGCGTTAATCGGAAACTGTGAGGAACTAACCCTTAAAGCCAGTAATATTGACCTTATTGTGAGTGCGTGCAATGCTCTCTTTAGCCGGTCGTACAGTTGAGGCTCGGCCCACGCCCACTCGCGGAGATACTTCTAATGCCTGGCCTAGGAATTGCTGCTGCACCGACCGACCAGCGACCACAATTTCTCGATGGACTGATTCCTGATCATCGCGAGAAAATCTTGGCCGCAGCAATACCAAGCCGATTCTCCGCCAAGTCTGTAGTATCAAACCAGGACCACCCTGCCGAGCATTTTTTTCTGTTGACGAAGGGACTCGCCAGAGCCTTCTTCGTTACAGAAGAGGGCAAGAAGCTTCTCTTCCAATGGCTTGGCCCAGGAGATCTATTCGGCGGTCGGACGGTTCTGTCGGACCCTTGTTCTTATCTCTTCAGCATAGAAACAGTAACCGATAGCCTAGTGTTGGCGTGGGATCGCTCCACAATCCGAGATCTTGTCATGCGGTATCCCAGGTTGCTGGAAAACGTATTGTCAACTGCGTCGGACTACGTAGCTTGGCATCTGGCCTCTCACGTCGATTTGGCTTGCCACACTTCTCGACAGCGGGTTGCTCAAGTACTCATTACTTTGGCCCGAACTATCGGTAAGAAGGTTGCGGGTGGTACTGCGCTTCAGATCACGAATGAAGAGTTGGCTAACGCGGCGAACGTCACGCCTTTCACTGCTAGCCGCCTAATGAGTAAGTGGCGACGTGAGCGTGCCTTAGTAAAGCGTCGCGGCGAGGTTCTACTCCGTTCGCCCGAACGGCTGCTCTTGCGTGCGGTGTAAATCCGGCTCGCTCCCCATTCTGGCTTCCCTTTCCTAATCGATCCCGTAATTGCTCTCGAGCAAGTTCTAAGCTGCTTTAACGCAATGACGGAATTAATCAACTGTGTGACGCTTTTGGTTGGTGCGGAAGTTGGTGTCAGACATGTTTTCCGAACAGAAGCAATTCACCACTCTCTAGATCGACGCTCAGAATTAGGGCGAATCTGTTCTTGGGACCCTCAATTCGTTCCTCGCAGGTAAACTTGGCACCTTTTAGGTTCCAATGTTTATCCATTGTTGAGCCTGAGCATCCATCAAGAATCAGCCCTTCGGCGTCTGTTAGAACTTCTGCGATGACAGCGTCGAATTGGTAAGGTGGCCTGCTGCTCGAAACGACGCGTAAGGCCTCTTGCTCTACTTTCCATTTTTCAAAAAGTTTGAACGCTTCGTGCGGGGACAGCAGTTCCGTCTGGCAGGAAGCGTTCCGCAAACTCTTCAAACATGCCGGGGTGGCGGGACACCCCCACCAGTTCCGCCATACGTTTGCGAAGAACCTGTTGGTTGCGGAAGTGCCCTTGGAAACGGTAAGCGTCCTGCTAGGACACCGAAAATTGGCGATTACAGAGAAGCACTATGCCCGCTTCGTGCCGGAACGGCAGGCAGCTATCGACCGCCAAGTCCAAAAAAGCTGGGCACGTGGCGGGCACGTGAGAAAAACACCATCGAAATAGCCAATGTTTATGCGGGTAAAACTGGTGCCCGGGGTGGGAGTCGAACCCACATGAGGAAAAATCCCCGGAGGATTTTAAGTCCTCAGCGTCTGCCATTCCGCCACCCGGGCAACTCTGGCTCCACTAATCTATCCAACGCACACCCGCCTCGCAAGTTCCACCGGCCTGGCTTCACGTACTTCGAACAACCTTGGAGCTCCGAATTGCACTCTGCGAAACACTCCCGTCGCCAGAAAACTTGCACCCCACCCGGTCCACAACCCGTTCCTCATACAATCGATAAAAACGCCACGACGCGCTAGCCTGTCGCCGGGCAGAACTGCGCCCACGCCGTTTCACGAATCATTTTCTCCTAGTGGGATAGCCAAGAACCAGCTGGCTTGTCCCCCAGCCGCTCGCCAGAAAATAAGGAACGATAGTTCCTCTTTTGAAGTCACGTCGCGGCGGTCGGGCTTTCGAATCAACTCTTAGCTCAGCTGCGACCGACTTAAAATCCTCCGCGACTTTTTCCATCGTAGCGTGCAACCCTCGGAGTTCTACCAACATAGCGAGCGACACGACGGCAACGGAGCTTCATGCTCAACGGCGTCGTGGAGGCGTTCGCCGAGTTCAGTTACACGAAGAAGAATTTCCTTATGCTCTTCGGGCGATTTCGAGGCGAGCAGAGCATAAGAACTTTGTGCCAAGTACTGCTACCTTGTACGCTTTTTCGAATTTGCCAGATATTCCCAAGTTCCCGCCCACCGCAAGTCACAGTCTTGGTGTTCGCGACCCGGATACTATCACGTTAAGTGTCAGACGCATTCAGAGGTCCGACTCCAGCAACCCGATCACTTTTTGGCGGTCTGTTCCGTGAAGCAATGGTCTGAGACATCAGGAACAAGTACCGCGTGTAGCGGAAGAAAACGACAGGGTAACTTGATATACTTGCTGAATGAGAACAACCCTTCTCGTGATTTTTCTAATCTTACCAACAGCCGCGTCAGCGGCTTCTCTTGCTATTTTAGTTTCGTCAATCGCGACTTTGCAGGAGCTGCTGAGAAAATATTTGTCGATTTTGTTGATGGCAGAATCTAAACCGGCTGCAAAATAAAAAATCCCCCGAAGCATCGACCTCTCCGACGAACTTCCGAAGACAATTCGGGAGGTAGGTATGGCTGTTTCTGTTCCGAACTGATCGATCTCCATAGAAAATCCAATGACACTTCCAACTGCTCCGGCTTGCGCCGTTTCGGTGTGATTCATGATGGAAGCGGTTTTACGCCGGCTCACAGCGGCCCATAGAGCCGTCTGATGCCTGATTAATGCGTTACCGGAGAAGTGGATTCAAAGTTTCCGATTACCCGAAGAACGTTACAGGAGAAGGAGAATCATGAGAAAAGTTAATGTGCTTGAATTTGTCTCCCTTGATGGAGTCATTCAAGCCCCAGGCGGGCCAGAGGAAGACACCAGCGGCGGCTTCGCCTATGGCGGGTGGATAATTCCACATTCCGACGCTGTTTCTTCAACGGCCATAAGAAAGGAGATGAACATGTCGTTTGACTTGTTGCTAGGGCGGAAAACCTTCGACATTTGGGCAAAATTCTGGCCGCAACACAACGACATTTGGCCGGCTGTCAACAGGGCGACTAAGTACGTCGCCTCGAATACCATAACTTCTCACGAATGGCAGCCGTCCGTGTTTTTAAACGGAGATATTGCGGAAAGACTCACCAAAATTAAGCAACAGGAAGGGCCGGATTTGCACGTTTATGGAAGCGCAAATCTCGTTCAGACGCTCCTCAAGCATGATTTGGTGGATGCGTTCTGGCTGAAGATATTTCCGATTACGTTGGGCAGTGGAAAACGATTGTTTGCCGATGGCACGATTCCGGCGGCATTCAAGGTGACGGAAAGCACAGTCACTTCGAATGGCGTCATTATCGTCAATTACGAGCGTATACCTAAGCAAACGGGGTTTTGGGAGCTCGGTTTAATGCCCAAGTCCTGATTGCCCAAGTCCTGATAACGCGGTAACCGGAGAAGTGGAAGCAATCGAAAACCAGATGTCCGCTTACCCGACTACACGTCCACTGACCCACGGTTTCTCCGGTATAGTAGACAAATCATGCCTTCTGCCTGTCTAAATTGTTCATGTGACTTGGGGTCACAACCGGTCGGAAGTAAACCTCCATGCACCTACTGCCCATTCTGCGGTGTGCAGCTTGTCCCTGTTTTCTGGCAGCGCATTCTAATTGCAGGACTTGCTCTGATTCTGACGTTTACTTTTCCTGCGTCTTTAGGCATTCGGGGACTGCTGCCGTTGATATTCGCAGGGCTCTTGTGCGTCTTTCCGGCTCTCGTGGTATCGATAATTTTGGTGTTCAAGTATATCCAGCCCAAATATGCAATTAAGACTGGGGCTGTGATGACGCTCTTTCAGCGATAAGGGCTTGCGTTCAGCCCGACGCGCCATTCACGAGGGCTTTCGCCAGCTCCTGGTAAAGCACTTACCGGAGATGTGGAAACGACTGAAAACCAGATGTTCGGTAACCCGACTCTAGAGCGTTTAACTATCTCTATGGCGCTTTCGAGTCAGTCGCCGAAGGAGAAAGACCAGATACACGGTGATGGACAGATTGACAGCGGCGCCTATCAAGCGAGGGAGCAAAGGTTCTCCTCTCGTGAGCCACAATCCATTGGCGAGGAGCATGAGCAACACAATGACAACCAACCGAATCCGTCTGACAGAGCGACTCACGAGAGACGCATCTCCCGCCGTTAGGGAACCCTGCTGAATGCCGTGAATTGCACGGCTGCGTTTGTATCTGTAAAAAAGGGCGATGAATAAGCATCCAATTAGCAGAAGAGACCAAGCTGCAAATCCCCTAGGGGAAACAGCACCATTCGCGAACGCGACGGCAAGTACTGTCACCAAAAGACAAGAAAGATAGAAACAAAAACAGAAAGCTACTCGGAAAAGGACTCTGCGGCGAAGTTCGGTGGGCCAAGCCTGTCAAATCTCCTGACGGAAGTGTACCCGTAAAGCCTGGGAAACGCGCTTACCGGACTTGTGCCGACGGGGCCCACTAGCCACCCGCCGGGACTTCACTTTTTAACTGTATCTGGCAGAAGGGGCTCTATCCTTCTCCAAATCACGCAGCCAAATCCAAGCGGTCCAAGTCGTCGCACCACAATATACAAAGGGGAGAAACAATCCCGATTGAGAACAGAACCAAGTACTTGCCGAAGGAATCCCAATGAGCATGAAGTGAATGTCCGAAGAGGAAGGGATAGACTGACCCACTAACAGCTTGTTGAAAAACCCACTTCTTCTGCAACTTTAGTTTAAAAAACTCGTCTGAAGTAAAGAGGGTCAAGGAGACGAGCGAATGCGCGGAGACGATAACCGGCAAGAAGGAATGTTCAGCTACGTTTCTCCAGAAAAGCGAGTCCCGGCGGATCATCCGTTGCGACCGATCCGCAAGATGGTGGATGAGATTCTGCAGGACATGTCGCCGCGGTTTGCGAAGTTGTACTCGGACGTGGGGAGGCCATCGATAGCACCGGAGCGGTTGTTTCGGTCTCTGCTGTTGCAGATCTTCTACTCGGTACGCAGCGAACGCATGCTGATTGAGCAACTGCAGTACAACCTGCTGTTCCGCTGGTTTGTAGGAATGGAGATGGACGAGGCGGTGTGCAATCACGCGGTGTACAGCAAGAATCGTGAGCGGTTGCTGAATGAAGAGGTGGCCGAAATCGTTTTTCCAGCGGGTGCTGGAACGAGCCAGGCCGTTTATGTCCGACGAACACTTCACGGTGGATGGGACGTTGATTGAGGCCTGGGCCAGTCACAAAAGTTTCCGGCCCAAGGATTGGAACGGGCGAGCCCCCCGGACCGGGAGGAGACGTCGACTTTCGCGGGGAAAAGCGCAAGAACCAGACCCATGAATCCAGCACCGATCCAGATGCTCGATTGTGGACGAAGTCCCGAGGAAGCCAAGCCAAGCTGAGTTATATGGGGCATGTATTGATGGAAAACCGCAATGGACTCTTGCTGCAGACGTTTCTGACGGAGGCCAACGGCCGAGCGGAGCGGGATGCTGCGCTGCTGATGGCTGGAAGCCCTGCCGGCGAGAAAGCGAGTGACCCTGGGAGGGGACAAGGCCTACGACACGCAGGAATTCGTAAGGGAACTCCGCGGGATGAACATCACCCCGCATGTGGCGCAGAACACGACCAAGCGCAGGAGTGCGGTGGATGAGCGGACCACGCGGCATGCGGGGTATGAGGTGAGTCAGCGCAAGAGAAAACGAGTGGAGCAATCGTTCGGGTGGATGAAGATGGTGGGGATGCTAAGAAAAGTGAAGTTGCGAGGAATCGAGAAGGTCGGGTGGCTGTTCATCTTCACCGGAGCCGCCTACAACTTGTACCGTTTGCGAAACCTGATGGCCAAAGCATGAGGGAAGTTTCGATTCGGATCGGCTGAGTAGATAGAACAGCTCAAAGCACTCCTTCTCAAATCAGCGATACCTCAACACTTCAGAACGAAAAACTCGAAAAACCGAATTATTCAACAAGCTGTTAATCACCAAGAACGCCGAACCGGACGCCAGGAAGCGTTTCTTCCAGAGAACTAACCGTTCCCGTGCGTTCTCTATGACTTCCCGCTTCTCGGATTCGTTTAGTGGTTCGTCTGGCGATTGCAAATCCAGATTAGGCGCAACCATAGGGTGAGCATATACGCTCCGAATACGCGGGATCGCTGTGAAAACGAGTGCGCTAAGTCCCGACAAGCCGAAATCGGAAAAGTTCACCTGCGACGTTGACTTATCAGGAGTCGAAAGAAATTCACTCAAACCGCGTGTCAGGAGTTTTGTTGGAAGTCTGTTATGTGGTCCCACTCAATCAGATAAACCTTTCCTCTCTGATATTTTGCAGGATTGTTGCTTGAGCGGAGGTCAAAAATCACATCCCGCTCTGCGTCGCTTACAAACATTGCAAATCCTTCTAGAACGTCGCCGTCTTTGCAAGTGACCGTTACGGTCTTTTCGTCGCCCGGGAGTCTCCTAGCGCACTCCCGCATTTTTTCCAGTTGGTCCTCTGTCATCCCACGCCGCTCCAGCGTTCACCTAAATATCACAAGTTTTCGGGAAAGTCCTGATAAACGCTGTAACCGGAAAAGTGTAAATTAGCTCTGATCAGCTGAGCCCTGCTCGACCTTCCAGTTGACGGTCGCCCCATGCAGCAGCTTTTGTGCGGTTTCTTGGGCGATTTGCTGAGCCTTTTCGACCGTTGGCCAAACTCCTCCTCCCGTCGTATTGGGAGTTCCATCGCCGCTGTACCGGATAGTTAGAAGGAAGCCTCCGGCCACGTACGGCGTCACCGTAAACTCGAATTTCTCGCGTGCGTCGTTCGCTTCGCCTCTGATCATGGCACTCATTTTGATAAAAAATTGGGATCGCAACAAGAGCATCCAAGGTTGAAATCAGCCTAAGTCCCGATTAACGCGGAAACCGGACAAGTGCCCAAGACATCTATTTCCACGCAGAGCTGTTCGCAGTTTTCTACCCGCGGGAATCAGCCATCTGCGCCGAACGGGAATTCGGCCAGAACTCCTAAGCCTCCAGGCGCGGATCGGGAACCGGGTAGCCAATCGCGAAATGGTAGACGACTTGTCCCAGCTCAGGAGACAGACTCAGATAGCGGTTCACTTCCTCGTCAAAAAACGCGCCAATGCCTGTGGCGCGCAGGCCGAGTGCCTCGGAAGCAAGATAAAGTCGTTGACCAATCGCTCCGGCCTCGAAATGCACGTATCGATATCCACGATCGCCGTAACTGCGCGCAGCATTTTCAAGATCGCCGATCATCGAGAAAGCCAGGCAAGCGTTACCCGCCAGGTCTTGCCCCAAACTGAGAGCCGCTGCCACCAGGCGCTGGTCTCCTTCCTTGATTTTCTCGAGCTCTGCGCGTTCCGGCCAGTGGCGGTAAACCCCCGGCGCCAAGCCTGCAACGCGGTGGACGTATAGATATAGGTGGACGAAACGAGCTGAAGCGAAATCGGCGTAGTAAGGCTGCTTGGTGGCTGCGAGGAGAGTCGCAAGTTGCGGGAGGGAGATCGAACCGTCACCACCTTTGAAGTCCAGAGCGGAACGCCGGGTACGAACGACTTCACCGAAGTTGCGGCTTGTGGAGAGATGAGGCGGCAGGCTGATTTCACCGCGGCCGGATTCCATCGGCTGCTCTAAAGAGGTGATGGTGGATTCGGTGCTGAGCTTGGTAGCGGCGTGAATACTCTCATTCAGAGCAAAAGGCACTTGCACTTCTGATAGCCGGTTAGGCTGACCAGCAAACAAGATTGTCTCGACTTCAGGTAGCACGCTTACAGGGATGGACGGGCCGCGAAGCTCGACGATCAACATGGGCCACTCGTCCGGACTGAGGAGACACACTTCCGCTACTCGATC
This sequence comes from uncultured Acidobacteriota bacterium, assembly GCA_963781385.1. Lineage (GTDB taxonomy): Bacteria > Acidobacteriota > Terriglobia > Acidiferrales > UBA7541 > Acidiferrum. Next base: position 10,870 of record CAWAFN010000005.1, read on the forward strand.
ATCCGAGAAATTACCAAGCGCAAAGCTTTCGCAACCGATGGATCGAGCGGCAAGGACGAGTGACTGCCAGGCATGGCCAATGTCGTGTAGACAGTAGCGATAGGCGCGGTTTTGGTATTTCCAGGCTTCGCGCCAGGCAATGGTGGTCAGAACGAAGACCAGCGGGGCAGAGCTGTCGACGAATTTCCCGGCAAAATTCCCGATGGCGCGTTGTTCCGCCATGTGGGACGAGGGACGGTAATGATAGAGACCGTCCGGCCAATCGACCAGGCCACCAGTGGAGAAATGAAATTCGGTGGGGTGGAGATTGCCGGAAGAAGGATTGACGCGAAGCGCGTATGTATATCCGGTTGACGGCACTCGTTTGGACGCGCTAATCGCGGCGGAATAGAACAGCAACTGCGACAGGAATTTGGCACCATCCGTGGCCGAAGTATTTCCTACTTTTTCTTCGAGTACATCAAGAGCTGAAATCAGCGGAGCGGGCGGATCGGCTGGCAAATCGAGGACAGGTGCGCCCTCATAATGCCGAAACGGATTGGGCATATTGGCCCAATCGAGATAGTGCTGAGTTCGCCGCAGCGATTCGGCGCTGTGTTTCGTCAACTCATGGTATTCGCGCCAGGTCATATCAATTGTCGGCCAAACGAGCGTATCAAATGAAAGGTTTCGATTCCCCGCCGTGGTGGCCGGTGACACGGCCCGTGCCTGGTAGACGCTTACCGTACAAGTGAAACCGGCCCCGATCCCATTGTCCGGTAACCCGACTTATCAAGACTTTTAAGCCGGAACTTCTCAGAATCGGACTTCTGGCCCGTAATCCACCAGCGATCTCAGGGCGAAGTCTGCTGCACGGGCTGTTCAGCGCTTAGACTTGATTTTGGCAGCGAAGGATTGCGCTATTATTTTCCCGTTCTTTACAAGAAAGGTGTCGGTGGCGAATTCGTAGGAATTGTCTGCTGTCTCTGCGGTCCAGAGGATGTAGGCGTGATCCCCCTCAATGGATCGCAGCCGCATCGTAAACGAGGAGCCCGGCTTTGCAAACTCCGAAATGAGGGCCTCAAAAAGGGGCCTAATCGCCTCTCAACCTTTTAACGGGCCGCTAGGCGACAAACAATACTGCATCCAATGAGTAGTCGGACACAACGCTGTCGACATCGTGCTCGGCAAACGATTTCAGGTGACGATCCAGAACATCACTCGTGGACACCATTTTAATAATTTCTCCTCATCAATACATTAAGAATGTTCCGATGGATCCTCGTCTTTTCCATCACGAAGTAGATAGAGTCACCACCAACGCAGATACCTCGTGTCATCAACTACCAAGGTTCTGCTTACTTATTCCTTGGGGTCAGAAACGCAAGGACGGCGGCTACAAGGAATAGCGCCAAAACGTCTCCCCAAAGGTGCCCGATGTACTCAGGGTTCGCTAGCGACTGGACTGCCATGACTGCAGCGTGCGCCACGCTAGACCACACCGTGAACCAGATGAGGCTCAAGTGTGCCAGCGGTTTGCGGCTAGCAATCAACAGAAAAATCCCCAACGTCGAATAAACACTCAGAATCATCTGGAGATAATGCGGGGTGTGGCCGGTGTGCCACGACCAGCCAGATGGCCAAACAATGGTGAGCGTGTAAATTCCGAATATAAAAGTCACACCCACCAACTGCAACGCGACGCGCAAGTACTTGATGCGAGCCGGTTCGGTAATATTTTTTCCTTGCGAGCCTAGGGTCTGGAACTGCGGCTCACGTGTGAAGACTTCCTCAATCGGTTTCGTTTGAATCAACGACATACTTCGTTCTCCTATATTTCTAATCATCGATGGACAGCCGGTGCAACTCGCGCCAGAAACTGACTGATCGTCGTACTCATTTTGGTCCCTGATGCCTCAGCGGGTTTGAAACAAGCTCCTTACGATTCATCGAGAGTAGTTGCCGGAAGGCCTTGAAACAAGACGGCAGATATGACATCGTACATAGGTGAATAAGCCACGGATGCTTTTTAGGACGCGCATGTGATCGATGTGACGATCCTTTTCCTAGATGGAATGTTTTCCTCGACTGCTATCGGCCCTATGGAGGTGTTCCGCCATTCCGGTGTGCTGTGGAATTACCTGACCGGAACCCGGCCGATTGCTCACTTTCGTGTGACTACGGCGTCAGTGGATGGACATCCGGTCCGCTGTGACGGGTCCGTCCATATCCAGCCTGAAAAAGCGCTTTCGGACATTCGCAAGACCGACGTCATCTTCGTCCCGACCACTGGACTCAGCGTAGATGACGTGGTTGCGCACTATGCGCCGGTTGTTCCTTGGCTTCGGCGCTGGCACAAGCGAGGGTGTGCCATCGCTAGCGTTTGTTCCGGCGTCGGACTGGTCGCGGCTACGGGCCTGCTCGACGGCAAACGCGCGACGACACATTGGGCAATGGCCGATCGCTTCCGAGAAAAATATCCCAAGGTAAAGTGGATGCCCGAGCTGATGGTGACTGAGGACCGTGGCTTCTACTGCGGCGGCGGCGTGCACGCCGCGCTCGACCTCAGTCTCTACTTGGTGGAGAAGTTCTGCGGCCATGACGTTGCGGTCCAAAGCGCCAAGGCACTGCTCATCGAGACTCCGCGCGCATGGCAGGCTGGATTCGCCATCATCCCATTAATGACTGAGCATAACGACGACAGCATCTCCACTGCACAAGACTGGCTGCACGAGAACTTTCACAGGAGTTTCCCACTCGATGCTCTGGCGCAACGCGTGGGTATGAGTCTTCGCAACTTCGTTCGCCGCTTTAAGCAAGCGACCGGAGACAGCCCTCTGATGTACTTGCAAAAGCTGCGGGTTGCCGCCGCGAAGCGCCTGCTGGAAAGCGATAGTCGCGCAGTGCAGGAGATCAGTAATGCTGTCGGTTATCAAGATACGGCATTCTTCCGTCAGCTGTTCGAGCGACACACCGGCGGTTCTCCGAGCGCATACCGCCAGAGGTTCGGGTTGTAAGAGTGGAGGATGCTTGTGTAGCGTCCCACACCTGCCTCTCAGATGACTCCGTCGTATAAACGTTTGTAACTCCGACACCAATGAAATGCTCTCCGAAAGGCAGTTTCTGATCAAATCCGCGCGGATTCTCATTGGATGTTCGGCAATATGGAAACTTTCCAGAAACGGGATTGTGGGACAGCGGTCGAATAGCCTATGGTCGCGGTAGGGACGATCATCGCTGATCGCCCCCCGCACAGATCCGTACAAGCGGCATTACCGCATACGGCTCCCACCTTGGAGAATGCGAGCGATGCTGTTACTCGCACACCGCGCAATCATTGGAACACTCATTTCCCCGCGCTGTGTCGAGCTAGTGTCAGATTGAACGATGTTCTCCTTGGCCCGCGCCCTTTTCTCCCCAGACTCCGCCGAAGATCGCTATTCTTTGTTCGTCTGGTTCATCGATAGTATGGCGCGGTCCGACTCCTCTGGAGCGTGCGCGTCCGCCTTCTGGCTTTGCGCCTTCGCGGACCGGCCTCGTTCCCTTGCGGGCCGAGGCGCTCCGAGGTCTCCCGGTTCTCGTGCATGTTGTTTCTCAGCGTGCGCGGGTTCTCCGACTACGCAGGACCGACTGCTCGCTCGCGATTATCGCGAAACAGCCGTGTTGCCTTCCTCCAATCAGGAGAGAGTCGGCGTCCTGGTTTTGCGTTTTTCGAAGCTCAATAGCCCGGCCCACCGATACCTCTGTCTACGCTTCAAGCGATACCTCACGATGTCGCCTGCAAGACTCGAGGCCAAGATGGAGTCGCTGTCTCCTTTCTTGTAGGACTCTTGCATTCCCTACAACATGCCGGTTTATCCCGGCGCACCCTGATTAACGCCGTAACCGGAGACCGAAAACCAAGTGTCCGGTAACCTGACTTATCGGGAGTGGGCCAGTGCATGAGCGGGAGCGCTGAGTTGCCCAATTATTGCTGGAGGCGGGTTTCGCGATGATTCGAGAAAAACGAACTGAAAAGCTTAGGCGCCGCTAGGCCGATAGAGAGCAACAGGCAACTGATAACTAATATTTCCAGAGGCTCGCCATGTCGAGTTGCAGTGACAACCAGAATTATTGTCGCCAGAACAATTAGTGAAAGTGAAATTCCCCGGTGAAAACGTCGCAGCTCTGATTCTATCCATGAATCCGAATGGCTCAGAAGTAGTCGGCCTTCGTTGGAATCAGTGCAGTTATTCTTGAGAGAACAGGCGTTGCATGCGGCCGCCGGTGCGCGATAGTGAACTATTTTACGCTGGTAATCCGTTACGTCGCGTAGCAATTGCTGGCCTGCCGGGCACTGCCAGTAATCCAATTCGCGGAAAAAGACAAAGCCTGAATTTCGATAACGATCAGAACGCCGATGAGCATGGCGCGCCGCCAACTCGAGCACAGAAGCCGCAGCCATCAAGAAAACTGCATAGCCTGCAGCAAAAATAACCTCAACATGAACTCCGGCCATCATACATCGGATCTTTTTGATTCTACGATTTCGGTGAATAACATTTCCGCAGCATTATTATCCGAATTTGCTTTTGGCTTTTGGCCGCGCACACCCAGCCAGCAAAGATAAAGTACCGGTAAGGTACCGCCAAGGATGAAAACTGTATCCCCGGGCAAACGCAACCATTCCAGAATGGAGTTGGTGCGATTCGATATAAAATCCAGAGATCGTGCTTCGAAATATCCGACGCTGACCGAATGGTAGAGCTGTAAGAGCCCTAAAGGGAATAGCGTCGCAAAAACCATCCAAGCTAGTCCGAGGTTAAGCGACCAAAAGCTGAGCTTCGCCGCTCGGTCGCTCCAGCGATTTTCGGGGACCATATACCGCACGCAGAATAACGCCAGGCCCACCGCCAGCATTCCATATACGCCCATCATCGATGCGTGGCCATGGTTCGCCGTCAGAGCAGTCCCAATCTCATAGTAGGAAACAATAGGAAGATTGATGAGGAAGCCGAAAATTCCGGCTCCAAGAAAATTCCAGAAGCCGACTGAAGCGAGAAACATAACGGACCAAAAATGAGGAAACTTCGTGATTGAGTTTACTCCCTGCTGCGCACCGAGTTGCAGAAAACTCCAGGCTTCCAGGGTGAGGAAAGTTAGTGGAATAACCTCTGCGGCCGAGAAGAACGCGCCTAGTGCCATGTGGACGGATGGTTCGCCTGAGAAATAAACGTGGTGCATTGATCCGACTACGCCACCTGCCGAATAGAGGAGAATGTCTAGATAGACCACTCTTAGCGCCACTCGTTCGTGGACAACACCGAGTAGCACAAATATGTACGCAACCATTATGGTTGTGAACAATTCGAGAAAATCCTCTACCCACAAATGAACAACCCAAAAACGCCAGAAATCCGTCGTGGTGAAGTGGGAGTTCGTCCGGGCAAGCAAACCAACAGCATAGAATGCGGGAATCGAAAGCGCCGAGAAAAAGAAGAGCCACGGCATGTTTCCGAAATGTTCGGATTTCAGGCGGCCTCGAAGGCCTCGAAAAAGAATGATTACCCAAAAAATGAGTCCGATAATCAACAAAATTTGCCAAAAACGGCCAAGGTCCAGGTATTCGAAACCTTGAGCGCCAAACCAGGACCATCCTCGCTGGATCATACCCGTAATGCCCAAATATTCACCAGCGAGACTTCCGAAAACGACCAACACAAGAGCACCCAGAAGTCCGAAAGATAGCCAATTCTGGCGACGGGGCTCGCGTCCAGTAATCATGGGAGCAAGAAAGATCCCTGCAGCCAGAAAGGACGTGGACACCCAAAAAATTGCTAATTGAAGATGCCAAGTGCGGACGATATTAAACGGCAAGATCGAGCAATGTCGAACCCGAAAAAGTTCGCGATCTCGGCGCGATAGTGTTGTGTAGCGCCGCCAAGGATGGACTGCAGCACGAACAATAACGCCATTACCAGGAAGAACCATCCGCAAGATCGCTGGGCTGGGGTCAACGCCACTACATCAGGCGGTTTGAAGGAGACACGTCGGTCTTCACGGCCGTGCCAACCCAATAAATTGAATCGGCCGAATGCAGCGAGCAATAGCCCGATTCCACCTAGCAAGGCGATCAGGGACAGCACGCTCCACACAACTGCGTCCCCGGTTGCGTGGTTTCCGACCAATGGTTCGGGCGGCCAATTATTGGTATACGAATACCCAAGGTTTGGGCGCAGAGTCGACCCGGCCCACGCTGTCCAGCTAAAAAATGCCGTCAACTGTCTGATTTGAATAGGATCGGTGATGGCTGAAGGTCGCAATCCAAACTTCGTAGTCGGGGTTCCAAAGAAATCCGCATAATAGGTGACCAGTTTTTCGAACGCTGCGGCTTGCGCGGAGGAATACGTCAGTACTCCAGTGCTGGCGTTGTATCGATTCGTCTTGAAGTCATTGACAGTTTGTTGCTTGGAGCTTCCGATGTCGAACCGCCGTAGTGGTCAATCGCGATGAGAGCCGCGCGGTGCAGATAGTCTGCGGTGAAATCAGGGCCGAGATAAGCCCCATGTCCAAAAACAGAGCCAAACTCCATGAGTCCGTTTCGAAGAAAGACTTCCTGCCCGGAACTAACGTCTTCCGCCGTGAAAAGGGCGCGGCCCGCAGGATCGACAACCTGGAGAGGTATGGGTGGTTCATCCGTATAGGTTCGATAAGCGAGGACGCCTAAAATCGAAAAGCCGCAGAGCATCACAATCACTATCGCCTGCATCCAGCCATTCGAGACCAGCAGGGGACGGCGGAGAATATCATTCATAAACTATTTTTCCTTCTGCGAGTAGGATCAGCCCCAAATTGTCCCCAGGTTGGAAAACAGAGAAATCTTTGTCGACGTTCTTTCACGTCCAAAAGCAAGACGCAACTAGTAGAATTGACAGTCGAGCGGCGCAGGTTCCGTCGCAACAAACTTCTTCATCCGCCGTTCAGTACGGAAACGTACTGACAACCAAAGTGAGTTGTATAAACTACATTTGCTTTCCGATTTTCCGCTATCCATGCATTACTCCAAATAGCCCTAGTTTCCGTGTGGGAAGACACTCTTCTGGATGGGAAACAGTTCATTGAATTGGACGGTTATGTTTTTCCAGTGACACGAACGGCCCGTAAAAATCTCAAGCAAGTCGACTTCAAATTCCAAGGGAGACAATTGCGGGGCATCGAACAGAATCCCGAGACTAAATCTCGCTGGGCAAAAATGGCGAAGTCGGGAAAGAAAGTCATGCAGTTTCTAGAAAACGGAAAGTACAAAGCGGTAGTGGCGGACGGAAAAGTATATTTCTATGAATGTTAAACACGACCAAACTCCTGATTAACGCCGTTACCGGCAAAGTGCGATTCGGACTTATGCCAGTCAATGGACCAGGCGCAGTTTTCTCCAAGTTTTCAATATGAGGTATGCAACACCCGCCGCCAGCACTCCGACCACGCCAAACATTACGACCCGATGTACTGGATGCTGACGGAAATCAAGCTCGAACTCCCAATCCATATCGGGGTGCGGCTCGTATTTCTGACTGGGAAACACCCGCTCAATCTGTTGGTGAATTGCATGCCGCCACTCGTATGGAAGGAAACTCTCTATGAGGGCAACCTCAACGAAGACAAGCCCCGCGAGAGCTAACACCAGCGTCACTTTTTTTGCAGACGGCCAGTTGGCCACAATTCACCTCAGGTTCAGCAACTAATGCGAAGTTGATTGTAAGGCTACCAATTGCAGACGGAACTTTGCGACGAGAACGGCGTACATGCCTGGTTGACGCGGAAACCGGAGAAGTGAAATCGGTCGCCAGCCTCATTGTCCGATTAGGGCTAATCGGGACTTGTAGAATGTGATGTGGTATTCTCAGCGCACCGGCGATGGCGCAGCAGAGCATTCATACCGACAATAGACGGTTCGTATGGTTCCTCATTTCAGGCGCGTTGATGTTCGCGTCTGCGTACTCATTCGGCCGTTGGCTTGGGGCAGTCGGAACGATTATCGATTCGGTCGAACGGCTTTTGCCAAAGTAGCGATGGGGCGCCGGCTCGCGATTCGCTTGTACTGGATGTGGCGGAATGGTTGTGGGTATTCGCAGTCGTTAGAGTTCGGTTCGTACGCGGGACAGCTCGAACTCGGACATGGCGTGAAGTAGAACGCCGTCCACTTGATGGGGCATCCCGCTCCCTCTAAAAAAGAGGGAGTTTGAACAAGTAATCATGGTCGAAGTACGGATCGAAGAGATGTTTAGGTCGGACTGAAACCGATCGAAAGATTACGAAACGAGCCGTGGTCGTCGATGCAGAGGTCAAAGAAGAACCAGGAAGACCACTCTTCGGAGTGAACGGTGAAGTGTGCTCAAAAAGGATTTGACAGAGCCGACATTGTTAGAGATGTCCGGTAACCCGACTCTCCAGGAACTTGGATCATAACGCCTGTCGAATCAACAAAACAGTCTAGCCAAGTTCCTGGCACTAGCGACGCGTCGAAGACGCAGTTGGGGCTTATCGGGAGTTGGGATTATTTCCGATTGGCACCTTACCGAGAACTGGACTCCTTCTCATGCGCCAACGGAATCTGCGAATACAATTGCAAATCGACCATCAGGCACAGACGCCGTTCCAATTGAAAAAAAGACGCGGCCTTCTTCCCAGGCAATATCTGGTTCACCACCGGCACATATTTTAACCGTAGCGCCTGCGCCGCCGCGTCAACCTCCAACGAGCGCCGTACATAAATCAACGCCTCCGCGTCCGTCATCGTTGCCCACGTCTCGGCGTACTGCTTGAACAGTGCATACTTCTCGTTGTGCACGTCGTGCAAGTCGTCCGCGTAGTGTTTATAGATGGGCCAGAACTTCTGCGCCTCCGCCTCCGACAGCGACATATTCTGCCCAATTACCTGCATTTTCATCGCCCGTATATCGTGCCGCAACAAAGCAATGTCCTCCTCCGTCACGGTCGGAGTGATGACTTTCTGCACGGTAACTTGCTGCCCCTGAGCCTCCGTCCCTGCGGCAGCCATCCCTCCACCCAGCGCAGTCGCGACCACTATCCCCGCAACAAACGCACCAACTAAACCTGCCGCGCTCATCATTTTGCTTCGCATAGTCTTTCTCCTGGGCCCAGTGGCCCACCGTCTCGTTGGTCCGCAAATCTCCCGTCCCAGATACCTCAAGAAGAAGGTTGTGCACGTGAGATTAAGAGGACTGAAAGTGTTATTGTACCCGTTCTGGTATGTTCGGCTTTTGCGAGCACGCGTTGCCGACCGCTGCGCGAATTTAGACTGCAGCCGCATTTGTCCTGACCCTTGTCTTTCCACGTTCTTCAGATAGTTCACGTTCAGCCTGCAGCCAATCCTCCATATCTTGCCCATCAGCGCCGCCGCGCTCGATGTAAATCTGTTGCGCCCGCAACTCGATTTCTTCACGTGTGGGATTGCCTTCTGCAGTTTGTGGTTCGCTTTTTGGAGAGGATTCTTCCATCTGTTTGGACATTTCTACCTCTTTTTCGTCCTGAGTTTTGATTTTCAATTCAGTTTTGCCCTTGCCTCACCGGCTACACCACGATAACGGCCGTAGTGAACACACACTACTAGGGGAATCCCTAGTGCAGTGACGGCCCGATAGCAACTTTTCCAGCGTCAAAATAATACTTTGGGCTCGACGCTGGAAGGTACATTTCGCTCCAAGTGGCAAACATTCGAGAGTTATGTGCTTGGATATTTGCCGGACTCAACAAAATTAAAACCAAGTCCCGATTAACGCCGTTATCGTCCATTTGAATTGACTTCTCCGGTTGCACTTCTCCACGCAATGCGTTCGCGCTTTTGTTCTTCGGTAAGCATTCTATTGAGCCAATTTCCCGACCAAGTGGAATGCGCCGGACAGCGTAAGTGCGACCGCTGCGAGCAACAGCGGCGCGAAACCAATCGCTACGATTAGCAGAACGAGATTCACAGGCCGCCGATACCGTTCACTGAAATTCCCGACTTGTTTGGCAAGCGCAAGGGTAACCAAAATGGCCACTCCGGCAACGATGAGCCACACATAATTGAGAAGGAGATGAAAAAGAAGCGAGCCGGATGAAATACTAATTCCAAGTCCCGCAAAGAAAATAGCGCAAATCGGAACGAACTTGTATGCGGCCCAGCCGCCCAGAAGAAAGTAGCCGCAGCAAACCGCAGTAAACAACCACGAACTTTTTCCGGGCGCACGTTGCAACTCTCTTGGGGCTTCATCGTTCATCTCTATCACCGCAATTCCATCGACGCTTCAACGAACCGGAGGAACGATTTTTCGTCCGAGACGTTCTTCGAGCATCTCGGATAGCTGTCCTATGGCTTCATCTGCGCAAGTCTATCACCGCGAAGGTCAAGTCCTGATAAACGCGGAAACCGGAGAAGTGGAATCGACCGAAAACAGATGTCCGACTTATCGGGAGTTACGCACGCATGGCCAATTCGTTGTGTCGATGGCCGGAGCAGCGTACGATGCGCAAGTCGAACGTCTGACTCGAAACAGTCCGTCAGGAGGTGTTCATTGAGAATTTCCGTTTTGCGGATTTTGGCGTTGGTCCTGGTGTGTGTGGCGGCAATTCCGTGTCGAGCACAGGATAAAGTTACGGTTCTTTATGATGCATTCGGCGACTCGGCGGAGCTGACCAAGGATTGGGGATTTTCCGCTCTGGTAGAGCACAACGGGAAGCGGATTTTGTTCGATACCGGCAATAACGCCGCGATTTTCGAACACAACGTAAAGGCTTTGGGCGTAGACCTGACGAAACTCGATTTTGTGGTGATATCGCACCGGCACGCAGACCACACGACGGGTTTGAGATATGTGCTGAGCGTGAATCCGAAGGTTACCGTGTATGTGCCCGCGGATGGAGCAAATGGATTTGGAGGAGCGCCGATTCCGGAGACGTTTTTCCGAGCGGATGACAGTTTACCCGCGAAGATGCGGTATTTCGGGGGAACCAAGCCCGAAGATTTGACCTCGGGCAAGCTGTATGACACCGGGAATTTTGTGTTGGTGAATCAATTGACTGAAGTTTCGCCAGGTATTTTCCTAGTGCGGACCGTTTCGCAGAAAACAGGAACCCTGGAGCTGCCGGAGCTGACGCTGGCGATCAAGAGATCGAATGGCCTTCTGCTAGTGGATGGATGCTCGCACGCGGGGATCGAGGCGATTCTGGAAGCGGCAAGCGTAGTGGATCCGAGGACGGAGATCGTGTTCGGGGGATTACATCTGGTGACGACTCCAGTGGCGGAGATTGATGCGTTGGTTGAGAATTTAAAGACGAAGTGGAGGGTGCAACGAATCGCGCCGGGACATTGCACAGGAGAGCCTGCATTTGCGCGATTGAGGAAGTCGTACGGGGAGAACTATTTGTACGCGGGTTTGGGAACGACGGTAGCACTCAAGTAAACGAGACGCACATGATCACCAATAAAGCCCTCGGATCGAAACTCCTGATTAACGCTAATCGGAAAAGTGGATCGGTTTTCCCACTGTTTTTCGGATTGTGGTCGACAGCCAAAAACGCTAGGCTGCGGCCGCTTTCATGAGAACTACGTCTGGCGTACCTTCAGTTCGCTGGATTTTTCCGATTTTGCAACTCTTCGCGTGCGCCATCATTCTTTGGCCATTGCGCCCGATGCTCGCTAGTCAAATTCGAAATTCATTGCGCGAGTATGGCACTTTGCACGACACGCTAAGGCCGAAAGCACCCCGTCCCTTCCAAACTCCTTCCGTTCGACCTCTCAGACGTTGCGGTTACAACAGAGAATAAGAATTTGGGAGGCGAGGGAGTGGACGGTTGCGGCTCTTAGTCTGCCGGGCGCTTTGCTCGACCTGCTATTACGCAATGATAAGTCCCGCACAAAGCGGATGGATACCGAAGGGACTGAATATGTGGACCTGGCGCGATATGAGTTGGCCGATTATTGGCGTCTTCTTTTGGTGGCTGGCGGGTTATAGCGTCGAGGCTTTGCTTTTCTCGAGGTATAAGATTTTAAAGCCAAAGGTCAGAGCGTGGCAGGTCGTTGCTTCGCTTCCCGCCATGGGCCTCGGCGCAGCTCTAGCGGGTCTGATGCTTTTTGACCAAAGCGCTCGCAAGGAGTTTGACTATTGGATGACAATCGCAGCGTTCGGGGGCATGTGGGTGGCCCTTGGAGCGACCACTTCTCTGGCGTATTTTGTTCAGTGGCGATTGCGAAGGCGACTCGCCTCTGGCGAAGTTGAGGACTCGTCCCGAATGCTTACGATCACCACCTAAGACGGAGTGCAGTGTGCGAGGACAAACGCTTTCGTTGTCAACTGAAGCGTTCCAAGAAAGCTGTGACCATCCGCGGACTGAACAAAAATCACAATCATGATCTGAAAAATATCTTTAAGGTGCTGCCACCCGAGCGGCTGCCACAGCTGGGCCTCTCCAGAATTTCTACGAGGCTCGTATCGCTAACGGCATGAAACCACCGATGGCGCGCCTGACCTTGGCGCGCAAAGTCGCGGCCATCACTCTGCTGGTTTGGAAGAAAGGAGCTCGTTTCGACGCTGAACAGTTAAAGCAACAAGCAGCTTGAGCGACTGGTAAGAACTCTTTTCTTCGCTGGATTCATGTCTGGCGGCGATCTGTCGGTTCTTCTGGCGCTCTGGTTCGAGGGTGAGTATCCATAACGGCGTTAAGTGGAGACTGTGCTTCCAGCACTAACCATCTCTTGATTAACTATATGCCCCCTCGGACAACCAGAAAAAGCTATAGGCCTCGAGCCTCAGATAGAACCATGGTCGGCATCTTTTGCAACCGCACTGCTTGTCGCATCAGAAACCGAAGACGTCGTCACGACCGCAACATGAATCTACGAAAAAAGAGAACCCCAAGAGCCTCCCAACATTACGTGGGCTGGAGAGCCGGGCAAAAATCTTTGCTCCTTCCAGTCGCCGGGGAAGTTTTTCCCTTGACTCTCCCCTTTATAGAACGCCGTTACCGGAGAAGTGGATTTTAGGTTTCTGATTATCTGACTAAGGCCCTTTCAACGAAGAAAGACAATCGTGGTAAGTTCTCTCCACGATGCCAGACCACGGCGATATAGTTCAATATAGAAGGGTGGTCACAATTCGCGGCACATACCGCCATGCCTGCTTCGGGCGTCGCGTCGGTTCGACCCGGCCAAAATGAAAGTTCAGACTGAGGCCGGAGAAATGGACCGAACGCGACCCGACCGGAAAATTTTGTTGAACGCCAAACTGCACGTTCTGAATGCGCAGCGTACTCTGAAAGGCGTCCAGCTCGAGCTTCCCGTCCCAGAGTTGGACGAGCGGCAGGCTCACCTGCGTAAGAATCAAAGTCTTAATCTTTATCACCGGCGAAAGACGCTCCAGCCCGAGGTCACGCTCGACGGGTCCCGAGAAGCGCAGACCTGAATAGGCGAGAGTATTTCCCCGATCCTGAGAAGGCAGGAAGGATGGTGCCAACAAAGGTGTCGATTCCGCCCTGAACACCATGATGGGCGGCGCAACCGTTTTTTGCGCTGGAACGATCCGTGGTGCGGGTATTTGGCCTGCGGCTGCTTGGCTACCCATAAACATTCCGAGCAGCATAATCAACCATTTGTGTATCACGAGATTTCTCGCCCGTCTAATTCTTGCCTTCCATTCCGATGCGAAGGAACGGACTTCGCCCCGGCCTCCAAATTCCTTTCGCTAGCACGTGATTGGGATCAGGACTTTTCTCGCGAGGAACCGGATTGCTCTGAACGAAATCGAAGTTAGGTTACTAAGGTTGCTGTTCGCCTGTCTGTCCCAATTTGGACACTCCTAGCAAATGTTCTCCATGGGAAAACGCATGGATGGCCTCCCGCTTTGCATGGTGTCGTAAAAGCAAACTGAAGGAGAAAAGTGGTCACGCAACCCTAATGCCGCGCTAGGACTGTGGTGCCCTTGCGCTTTACCTAGTGAACCTGTATATAACCTCTACTCTTGTATCTGTTTTCATAAGCGATAGTTGCCCCCAAAGGCGCCGGAGGCGACTGGAGACCGATGGACAAGATTGTCATAAGCCCCAATGAAATCACGGAGATAAAGGAAACACCGGATCAGCCCGCTAAGATTGAGCCGAAACTTCCTCCCGCGATTCCCTGGTGGGCACGCCTCTCGGTCGGCATCCTGGTGCTGTTTCTTCCCTTGCTTTGCCTGGTGACGATTATTCTGCGCGTTGCCTTCCGCGGGCAGAGTCCACGTATCCGCTACGCATGGACCGGATTTCTCTCAACGCTCCTGGTCATCAGCGGATTTTTGACGACGGCGAGCACCGTTCTCTTGTTTTCGTTGGGCGGAGTAATTCAGGCGCCGCTCGCCGGAAACGGACTCTCCGGACTTGACGAGCGCACCGACTTCCCCGCCTTGCCCTCTGCGAGGGATTTCAATGGCGCCGATGCAGCGCAAAAACTGAAACCGCTGGTGGCCGTAATTTCCCCGACCGCGCAATCGTTTTTCGGCAAGCGTGAAATGCTTTCCAACAGTTACGGTGCGGGATTTCTTCTAGAAGCGAACGACAAAGGATACCTTTTCGCAACGGCGCGCCACGTAATTGGTCTCGGTAACTGGACCATCAGGGACAAGCACCGCGCGCTTCTTTCGCTCGCAGACGGAGTCTGGTCCGACGCCGAAGTAATTGCGCGGCATACTAATCTGGATCTGGTACTACTCTGGATTCCCCGCCATTCCGGCAACGGCGATTTTGTCCAGCCCATTGTCACTCCAAAGGAAGGCGAAAATATTTTCGTCATCGGCCATCCGGAAGGTTTGAAGTACACGCTCAGCACCGGCATTGTGTCGCGACTCGACAACAGCACGCTGCAGATTTCCGCGCCCATCAGCCCCGGCAATAGCGGTGGTCCGGTTTATGACCAGCAGGGAAATTTGCTGGGTGTAGTCAGCTCCACTCTGGACAAAAGTTTTCAGCCGAATGCCGAAAATTTGAATTTCGCCGTAACCGCTCAAGCCATTCTGAAGGAAAACGGCTGGGAGTTCGCGAAAGAAGGCCGCGAGCGGCTGCAGGAATATCTGAAAACAATCGCCGCAAGTCAGGAAAAAGCCAAAAAACAGGAAGAAGCTCTGAAATAAAATCACAAAGAAACTGACGGTGTCACCAATTTATCTCCAGGGATCAATCGATAATGGCGACCATTAACGTGACGGTGTATGACTCGACGGAAAACAAACGCGTGCCGGTGGAATTGCCGGACGATGCGCCGTGCAACAAAATCATCGTGGTGCTGATCCAGAAACTTCGCTTGCCCACCAACGGTCCGGACGGCGCCCCGCTCAGCTATAAATTCCACCACAAGAATTCCGGCCGCCAGATTCAAGATAACCAGACGCTCGCCGAGGCCGCAGTGAAGGATGGCGACATCCTGCGCTTGCAGCCGGAAATCACCGCAGGTTGAGCATGGCGCCGCCGATTCCCGTACGCATCGGCGAAGAGGAAGTTCACGAGGACCGGTTCAGCCGGTTCCGGCTGATTCCGTGGTGGGACCAGACCAAACTGCGCTCGGCAAATATTCTAGTGATCGGAGCCGGCGCGCTCGGCAACGAAATCTTGAAAAATCTGGCGCTCCTCGGTTTCGAGAAAGTCGTCGTCGTCGATCTAGACAAAATCGAAGAGTCCAACCTTTCTCGCACGATCTTATATCGCAGCGAAGATGTCGGTTCGTACAAAGCGGAAGTGGCGGCCAAGAGCGTGAAAGCGCTTGCGCCAGGCGTGAAAATCAAACCGCTGGTGGCAAATGTCGTGCAGAATTGCGGGCTCGGCTTGTTCGCCTGGAGCGACATCATCATCGCCGGCCTCGACAACCGCGAAGCGCGCCTCTGGATCAATCGCTGTGCGTGGAAAATGAACAAACCCTGGATTGACGGGGCAATCGAAGGTATCAACGGCGTTGCGAGAGTTTTCGTCGCTGGCTCTGCGCCGTGCTACGAATGTACGCTCGGCGAAACCGACTGGAAATTATTGGAACAACGCATGTCGTGTAACTTGCTTCTGCGCGAAGCCAACACCGAAGGCAAGATCGCCACGACGCCGACAATTTCTTCGGTTATCGCCGGAATCGAAGTGCAAGAAGCGGTGAAGTTGCTTCATGGCATGCCCACTCTTGCTGGCAGCGGTTTCGTTTTTGAAGGCCTGCATCATAGTTCCTACAAAGTCGAATACACGCCGAATCCGGATTGCATGAGTCACTTCACTTATGAAAATGTCGTGGAGCTTCCGCAAAAATCTTCCGAGCTCACGCTCAAAGACCTGCGAAAAATCGGCGCGAAGGATTTGGCTGCCACGGACGTGGTTGTCGAGTTCAGCCGCGACATCGTTCACGAACTGGAATGCCCGGAATGCCACACGCGCGAAGAAATTTTCGCTCCCGTCGGCGGCATCAAGTACCAGCAGGGCCGCTGCCCGCGCGACGGCCAGATGCGCATCGTGAAAACCATTCACAGCTATTCAGGAACCGAGAATTTTTCAAGTCGCACTTTGGACAAACTGGGCTTGCCGTTGTTTGATGTTTTCAGCGTCCGCTCTTCCGAAGCCGAGCGCGCGTATCTGCTTGCAGGCGACCGATCCTCAGTTTTGGGAGACGACCTCTAACCGAGCGTCCGCCATGGCTAAACGCAAACCCGACCAACGCCAGCCGCGCGTAACTATCGAAGGCGAAGTGCTTCGTCAGATCCGGCAGCA
The DNA here is from genome assembly GCA_963781385.1 of uncultured Acidobacteriota bacterium. Lineage (GTDB taxonomy): Bacteria > Acidobacteriota > Terriglobia > Acidiferrales > UBA7541 > Acidiferrum. The sequence continues at coordinate 27,595 of CAWAFN010000005.1, forward strand.
CGCGCGTTCCAATAGCAAAACCGAAGTCTGCGGCGTGCTCATCGGCGAAGAAAACGGCGATGGGATGAACATCACCGCGCGGATTCCCGGCTTGAATGCGGCGCAAGCGGGAACCTACGTCACCTTCACCCAAGATACTTGGGAGCACATCTACAAGATCAAAGACAAAGACTTTCCGGACGAGCGCATCGTCGGCTGGTATCACTCCCATCCCGGCTTCGGCGTTTTTCTCTCCGATCACGACACATTTATTCACAAGAATTTTTTCTCCGCTTCTCTGCAAGTCGCTTGGGTTTACGACCCGCACAGCGACGAAGAAGGCTGTTTCGGATGGGCCGGCGAAAGAATCGAACGTCTTTCTGAAATTCACGTCAAAGACGACAAAGGCGGCGAAGAAGCCGGCGAAACTGGCAAGCCCGAACCGGTCGGCGGCATGGAAGAAGACGATGATCCTGCCGATTCGAGTGAGTCCTCCGAACTAGCCCCGCCCTCCTGGCTTCGTTGGACTCTTTCGATCATTTCTCATGTCCTCTTGCTCGCTGTCGGCTTCGGTGTGGCGTGGCTTCTCTTCCCGAGGCAGGAAATCTTTTTCGTCAATCCATTCGACAAAACTGTGATACAAGCCCCGCCAGGCTCGCGCGTCAATAGTGACGGCACGATCACGCTACCTGAATTGCCCGACCGGCAAGCTGTTCCGAACGATCGGACTCCGCGCAAGCCCGCGCCAGATGTCAACTCGCCGCAACCGCAAACTTCCCCTGACCCAGCTCCACCGAACAATCCGAACTCTTCGCCGAACCCGCAACAAAATCCGGCACCGAAAAAGGAAAGCGGGAAGGATCCCAATGCCCCCAGAAAATAAAGACAAGGCGATTAAGATCACGCTCGATGATCTCGCAAACGTCGCTGTTCCAGACTCCGCCGCGATCATTGCGGATGCTCCCGCTCCAGGCGGAGCAAAAGTTTATGGCTCGATTAACGAAGCCTCCGGTCCGCAAACCCAGGTCGCTGAAGAAAAAGGTTCGTTCCTGTTGCAAGGCTGGTTTTATCTCGGCGTTGCAGGATTGCTCGGAGCATTGGCCGGATGGGCGATTTGCGAACCGCGATTTGTGGACGGCGCGAACGGTGTGAACCGATGGGGAAACATCTTTATCATTCCTATTATAGTGGCTCTGCTCTGCGTCGGATTTGGTATCTCAGAAAGCATCGTCGAGCGTTCGCCCAAGAAAGCGCTGATCCGGGGCGGACTCTGTCTTCCGATGGGAATTGTTTTTGGCTTCATCTTCGAATTTATCGCCAACATAATCTACACAATCGGTTTAGGCATCTGCGCGGAAATGGGTGTGCAGTCTTACAAGAATCCGGCGGTCTGGGTCGTGCGTGGCATCGCTTGGATGGTTTTCGGCGCGGCGGGCGGAGTAGTTTATGGAATCGTTGGAATGTCGTCGAAGAAGACTCTTTACGGCGTCCTCGGCGGCGTCATCGGCGCAGGCCTTGGAGGAGTACTCTTCGATCCTATTGCGATGCTCACTCACGGAGGAGCTCCGAGCCGCGCGGTTGGTTTCGGTCTGGTCGGTCTCGCCACCGGAGTTGCCGTCGGTCTGGTCGAAAGCGCTCTGAAAGACCGCTGGCTTTATGTAACGGCCGGTCCGCTTGCCGGTAAGCAATTCATTCTCTACAAACCGCGCACCATCATCGGCAGCGATCAGAAGTGCGACATCTACCTTTTCAAAGACAACAACATTCTGAAAGAACACGCCATCGTGGACATCGCTGGCTCGCGCATCATGTTCCGCGCCATTGGCGATTCCTACGTCAATGGCCAGCCGGTCCGACAGCAAGTGTTGATGTCCGGTGTAGTCATTCAGATCGGCCGCTATGCATTTCGCTACCAGGAAAGGCAACGGAATTGAACCCAGTCTGCCCTTATTGCCGGACAGAAATTGGAGAAGCCGAAGGCGAACGGAAAGACTGCCCGACTTGCCACACACCGCATCACGCCGATTGCTTCGAAGAAAATGGCGGCTGCACGGTTTTTGGCTGCGCCAGCGCCCCTTCCGACGAAGCGAAAGTTACCGTCAGTGGCACCGACCTGATGGGGAACGTTGTCACTCGTCAGGCTCCGGTTCCCGTCGCCCGGCCGGCAATTTCGCTCGGCACTGGTTACACCACATTCGTCGCTCCCATTCCATCGGCCGCGCAACAGCCTGCGTCTCAAGCTCCCGCTGCCGCGCCTGGAAGCCCACCTCCGCCCCCACCCATTGCGGGCACTGGCATCGCTCCGCCGCCGCAACTTGGACCGGTGCCGCAAGCTTCGTATCCTTCGTACCCGTCGAATGCACTGGCGAACTACTACCCGGTGCAACAGCCGAAAACCCGGGTGATTTTCGTGCTGTTGGGAATTTTTCTGGGTGCGCTTGGTGTCCATAATTTCTATGCCGGATACGTTAAGAAAGGTACGATTCAGCTTTGCGTCACGCTGCTGACGTGTTTCTATGGAGCAGTCGTCAGTTGGCCCTGGGCCATCATCGAAGTCTGTACCATCAACAAGGACGCGGACGGTACGCAGTTCGTCTAGCGCGAACTGTGAAAGAGGAGCGATCGAATGAATTACTTCATCAAACGCGAAGAAAAGGAATATGGACCTTATTCGCTGGCCGATTTGCAGAAGTATGTCGCTTCCGGAAATATTTTGCTCACCGATTTGTGCCGCAGCGAAGGGCTGACCGACTGGATTCCCGTTTCGCAAGTGATCGGAAATATTCCGGTGCCGTCCGTACCTGCTCCCGTGCAGCAACAACAGCCTGTCGCGGGAACGGTATATGGTAGTCCAACAGGCTATGGCGTATCAGCGGCAAATCTTGCCGCACCCGTGGTTTCCCAGTATCCGCCTCCGCCAAACCTGCACTGGGGTGCGGTGCTTGCTTTAACCATTGTGACTTGTTGGCTTTTCGGATGGGTATGGCTTTTCATTCAAGCCGCTTGGGCGAAGAAAGTGAATGCCAACAGCAAGGCTCTCATTTATTTTTCGGTCGCAGCCGCGATCTATCTAGTCGTGATTGCAACTTCAGTGGGAGTCGGGATGGCTTCCGTCGGTGACCCGGGCCTTGCGAGCTATATGCCATTGATCCGCATCTTGAATATTGGAGCTTGGGTGTTAATGTTTGTCGGATGTTTCAATTTGAAGAGCACAATTGAGGAGCACTACAACACCGCTGAACCAATCGGCTTAACCTTGAGCGGTGCCATCACGTTTGTCATGGCGTTTTTCGGACTCGGACAGGTTTATTTTCAATACCACTTCACGAAAATCAATGAGATGAAGCGCCGTCAAGCCGGCCAACTCTGATGACTTCCGCGCGGACGCTCGCGAATTCCCTTGCGGTGACCGCCGCCATCGGCGCGGCGGTTCTTTATCGCTTTCCGCCGCAAGAAAATTCGTTTTACCCGCGCTGCCCGTTTTTTGCACTCACCAATCACTATTGCCCGGGCTGCGGAGCGACTCGCGCGATGGCTGAATTGCTTCATGGGCACGTCGTGGCTGCCTGGCACTTCAACGCAGCGCTGGTGCTGCTCTTGCCGCTTCTCCTCTGCTACTTCGGCAAAATGTATTGGACGGCCGTGCGCAGGAATCAAATCGATTGGCCGCAAATTCCGGACTGGTCCTGGCGCGCTGCTTTGGCTTGCATCTTGATTTTTGCCGTCGCGCGTAATCTTTCGCAATCGATTCTCTAGGGAGTCCCAACCGACCATGCTCTCGCCGCGCATTCGTCGCTTAAAATTGGATCACGACCAACTCGTTCAACGATTTTCTGGCTGGCCGCTTATCCAAATCAGTGGTACTGCCGGAATGCCTCCGGAAGTCTATCGCTTCGTTTACAACATCAAAGGACTCTTCGTTTCCGCGACCGGAGAGATACAAGAGCGCCCGACCCACTACCTCGAAGTAAATCTTTCTCTAGGTTATCCGCGGCGCGCGCCACAATGCCGCATGCTCACGCCTGTCTTCCACCCCAATTTTGACGATTCCACTGTCTGCATCGGCGATTTCTGGGCGGCATCAGAAGGCCTGGACGACCTCATCATTCGTATCGGCCGCATGATCGCCTACCAGGAATACAACACGAAGAGCCCTCTGAATGGCCTTGCCGCCAAATGGGCGGAGCAACACGCCAACCTTTTTCCGGTCGAACCGCGTGACATTGCGCCCCCGTTGGAGAAACTTGCGCCACAAATCGAAGCGGCGCCCGGCGTCGCACCGATCGTCGCAAACGAGCCCGCACCAAATCTTCAGCCGTCCGGCAATGGTTCGATAGCTGAATCACCCGACCCGGCTTCACCGGGTAACGATCTTCCAAGCGCTGCAGCGGATCCCTGGAACCAGCAAATCCGGATCGATCCCTAGATTAATATTTCATTACTGGCCGCCTACGCGACTTCGCCAACTTGCTGCGCGTTATTCTGCATTCCACCCCGACTTGACGTAGAATTCCCCCTACCCGGCGCACGTCTCCGGTGCATCTAAATCCTGTCGTTACTGCGGGAGCCCACCTGCCCGCACAGGAGCAATCGTGAGTCAGCAGAATATCGACGAGCTATGCATAAATACCATTCGAACTCTCGCCATTGATGGAGTGCAGCAAGCCAACTCCGGCCACCCTGGCGCTCCTATGGGCCTTGCTCCTGTGGTCTATGAACTTTGGCAAAAATTTTTGAAGTACGACCCCGCCAGTCCCGTTTGGCCAAATCGTGATCGCTTCGTGCTTTCCGCTGGGCACGCGTCCATGCTCATTTACTCCACGCTGCATCTGACCGGCGTCAAAGGCACAAACAAAAAAGGCGAAGTCATCGAGGAGCCCGCCGTCTCCATGGACGACTTGAAGCACTTTCGTCAACTCGACAGCAAGACTCCCGGCCACCCCGAATCGCACATGACCACAGGCATCGAAACGACTACCGGCCCGCTCGGGCAAGGCGCAGGCAACAGCGTCGGCATGGCCATCGCCAGCAAATGGCTAGCGGCGAATTACAATCAGCCGGGCTTCGAACTTTTCAATTTCCGCACCTACGCGCTCTGCGGCGACGGCGACTTGATGGAAGGCGTTGCCGCCGAAGCGGCTTCGCTCGCAGGTCACCTCCGGCTTTCGAATCTCTGCTGGATTTACGACAACAACCACGTGACGCTCGACGGTCCGGCTTCGTGGTCGTTCAGCGAAGACGTGATGACGCGTTTCGTCGGCTACGGGTGGAACGTTACGCGTGTTGCCGATGCGAATGACTTGATGCGACTAGCGCACGCTTACGAAACTTTTCAGAAGACTACCGACAAGCCCACGCTCATCGTCGTGGACAGCCACATCGGTTACGGCTCCCCGCACAAACAGGATTCGTATGAAGCGCACGGCGAACCGCTGGGCGTCGAGGAAGTAAAACTTACGAAAGATTTTTATGAGTGGCCAGACGACTCGAAATTCCTGGTTCCCGATGGCGTCTATCAACATTTTAAGGATGGCATCGGCAAGCGCGGTGCCGAAGCGCACGCTCAATGGCTCAAACTTTGGGGCGACTACAAAGCAAAGTTTCCTGATCTTGCAAAGCAGTTGGAATTGATGCAAAAACGCGAATTGCCACCAGGTTGGGACAAGGATTTGCCCACCTTCCCCGCCGACGCGAAAGGCATGGCATCTCGTGAAAGCGGCGGCAAAACGGTCAACGCCATCGCCAAGAATCTGCCTTGGCTCGTCGGCGGTTCTGCTGACCTCGCGAAGTCCAACAAAACCAACCTTGATTTTCCCGGCGCGGGCGATTTTCTTCCCGGCGAATATAAAGGACGCAACCTGCACTACGGCGTCCGCGAACATGCCATGGGCGCGGCCATGAGCGGCATGGTTCTCAGCAAGATTCGCCCGTTCGGCGGAACATTCTTTAATTTCAGCGATTACGTGAAGCCCGCCATTCGCCTGGCTGCGCTGATGGAAATTCCGGTTATCTACGTATTCACGCACGACTCGATCGGAGTTGGCGAAGACGGACCGACACACCAGCCAATCGAACAGCTGGCGGGATTACGTGCCATGCCAAACATTCTGGTCTTAAGGCCGGGCGACGCCAACGAAGTCGTCGAAGCCTGGAAGCTGGCTATCACCCACACTCATGGTCCGACCGCTCTGGTGCTTTCACGCCAACCGATGCCGACCTTTGATCGCACGCAAGTTCGCGCCTGCCGCCGGCGTTGCGAAAGGCGCCTACGTCTTGAGCGATGCGCCAGGAGGCGGTAAGCCAGACGTCATTTTGATCGGCACCGGCACCGAATTGAACCTCTGTGTTGCGGCACAGGAAAAGCTTGCGGCCGAAGGAGTAAAAGCGCGCGTCGTCAGCATTCCGTCGTTCGAACTTTTTGAACAGCAGGACGCCGCTTACAAAGAGCGCGTACTTCCGGCTGCTGTTACCGCTCGGGTTTCGGTGGAAATGGCTTCCACTTTCGGTTGGGATCGCTACACCGGGCCTAAGGGCCGAATCGTCGGTATGCGCTCGTTCGGTTCGTCCGCTCCGCTGAAAGATTTGTTGAAGAAGTTCGGCTTTACCGTGGAGAATGTCGTCGCCGCCGCAAAAGAATCGATGGGAAAGTGAATGCGATGAAAATTGTCATTGGCTCTGACCATGCGGGATTCCGGCTCAAGAACGCCATGGGCGACGCCATACGCGCGCTTGGCCACTCTGTCCTTGATATCGGCGCATTTAACGAGAATCCTTCGGATTATCCAGATTTCGCCGAAGCGGTTGGCCGCGCCATTCTTGAGGGCAAAGCCGAACGCGGCGTTCTAATCTGCGGCAGCGGAGTTGGCGTAAGCGTGGCGGCGAACAAGATGATCGGCATCCGCGCCGCTGTTTGTCATGACACGTACTCCGCACATCAGGGCGTCGAGCACGACCAGATGAACGTACTGGTGCTCGGCTCTCGCGTCATCGGCGAAAAGCTCGCCGAAGATCTGGTGAAAGCCTATCTGGGCGCGCAATTTACTGACGAGGAGCGCCACAAGCGCCGTTTGGCAAAAGTGGCGGCGATGGAACAAAAGTATCTACATTCGGCTTAAAAAGCCCTTACCAATGGCTTTCACGCAGGTGTAACGCCGTTTCGCTCGCGCAGGCGTACAATAGTTTCGATAAGCCGGCCACAAACGATTTTCAGGAGAACTACCATGACGACGACTTCAGCTCTACCCAATGCGAGCGCGGTACAAGGCGGAAATCCACTGCAAGGTTTGCTGGCCTACGGACAGTCCCCCTGGCTCGACTTTATCCGCCGGAATATTTTGTTGAACGGCGACCTAAAGAAAATGATCGCAAACGATGGTCTGCGCGGCATGACTTCCAACCCATCGATTTTTGAAAAGGCCATCACCGGCAGCGACGACTATTCGGATTTGCTGAACGCGCCGGAAGCGAAAACGTTGAACGCGAAGAGCCTTTACGAAAAAATCGCGATTCGCGATGTGCAAACCGCTGCCGACATTTTTCGCGGGGTGTACGACGAAAGCAAAGGCGCAGACGGGTTTGTCAGTCTGGAAGTTGCTCCGACCCTCGCGAACGATACCCAAGGCACGCTCGATGAAGCCCGCCGCCTCTGGAAATCCGTCAATCGCGAAAACGTAATGATTAAAGTTCCCGCCACCAAGGAAGGAATTCCCGCGATTCGCCAGTTGCTCGAAGAAGGCATCAATATCAATATCACGCTGCTGTTCGCCCAGTCCGCTTACGAACAGGTGGCAGAGGCCTACATCGCCGCGCTCGAAGCGCGCGCCGCAAAGGGCCAGGACGTCAGCAAAATCGCCAGTGTTGCCAGCTTTTTCGTCAGCCGAATCGATACCTTGATCGACAGCGAAATTGACGCCAAATTGAAAACGGAAGCAGACGCCAAGAAAAAGGAATTGCTCGCCAGCGTGCAAGGCAAAGTCGCGATCGCCAACGCCCGCAAGACATACGCAAAATATCAGGAACTCTTTGGCGGCGCCCGATGGAAAGCGCTTGCATCGAAAGGGGCTCACGTGCAGCGCTTGCTCTGGGCCAGCACCAGCACCAAAAATCCCAAGTATCGCGATGTGCTCTACGTCGAAGAACTTATCGGAGCGGATACAGTTGACACTATTCCGCCGGCAACGTTCGACGCTTTCCGCGAACACGGTAAACTACGCAACAGCCTCACCGAAGGTGTGGACGCCGCTGGAAAGATCATGTCCGACCTCGAAGCCGCGGGCATTTCCATGAAAGCCGTCACGGAAAAATTAGTCACTGACGGCGTGAAACTGTTCGCCGACGCCTTCGTGAAATTGTTGGCCGCAGTTGACAAGCATGCCGGGGTGCGTGCGTGAGTGTAAATCGCCTGACCTACAAACTTCCCAAAGATCTACAAACCGCCGTGGCCGCTTCCATGAACGACTGGAAGACCAACAATAAAGTCGCGCGCCTCTGGGAAAAAGATGCCTCTCTTTGGAGCAACACCGACGAAAGCAAGTGGTTGGGTTGGCTCACCATCACCGACGAGCAACTCGCTGACCTCGCAAAGTTCAAAGCGTTTGCACTTGAAGTAAAAAAAGCCAAGCTCAAACACATCCTTTTACTCGGCATGGGTGGCTCCAGCCTTTGCCCCGAAGTGCTGCGCATGACCTACGGTAGAGTCGCTGGCTTCCCGGAACTCCACGTTCTGGATTCCACCGATCCGGTACAGATCAAAGCTCTGCAGAAAAAACTGGATCTAAAGAAGACGCTTTGCATCGTTTCTAGCAAATCTGGCAGCACGCTCGAGCCAAATATCTTCAAGCAATATTTCTACGAGCAGGTAAAGAAAGCTGTCGGCGAAAAACTGGTGGGCAGCCGCTTCATCGCGGTCACTGATCCTGGCTCCAAGATGGAGCAAGTCGCTCAAGCCGGGAATTTCTGGAAAGTTTTTCACGGCGTGCCAAGTATCGGCGGCCGCTACTCCGCGCTTTCCGATTTCGGCATGGTCCCAGCCGCAGCGATGGGACTCGACCTTGGCAAATTCCTGAAGACCACACAGGAGATGGTGCGGGCCTGCGGCGCAGGATCGGGGGCTGACGCAAACCCTGGCGTGATTCTTGGCAACATTCTCGGAGTCGCCGCAAGAAATGGCCGCGACAAGATCACCATTATCACTTCGCCGGGCATCGGCGATCTCGGTGCGTGGCTGGAACAGCTCATCGCGGAATCTACCGGCAAGATCGGCAAAGGAATTATCCCCGTTGATCGCGAAAAGCTCGCCAAGCCTGCCCTTTACGGCAACGATCGCGTTTTCGCTTATCTTCGTCTGGCCAACAAGCCGAATAAATCTCAGGATGCCGCCGTCGCTGCCATCGAAAAGGTCGGCCATCCAGTGGTTCGCATCACTCTTCCCAACGTTTACGCGCTTGGCCAGGAATTTTTCCGGTGGGAAATTGCTACCGCGGTTGCCGGCTCCGTCATCGGCATCGACGCGTTCAATCAACCCGACGTCGAAGCCAGCAAAATCGAAACCAAAAAACTCACGAGCGAGTACGAATTGAAGGGCAGCCTCCCGCCCGAGACTCCGTTCCTCGTGACCAAAGACGCCAAACTTTTTGCGGATGATAAGAACGCTGCCGCCCTCGCTTCCGGCAAATCGCTGGCCGAAATCCTGAAATTGCACTTGTCGCGCATCGGAACCGGAGACTATTTCGCCGTTCTCGGCTACATCCCGATGAACGCCGAAAATGAAACCGCGCTGCAAGCACTCCGTACCTCGGTACGCGACGCCAAGAAAGTTGCGACGTGCCTCGGTTTCGGTCCGCGTTTTCTTCACTCCACCGGGCAAGCCTACAAAGGCGGTCCAAACTCGGGCGTGTTTCTACAGATCACGTGTGACGACCCAACCGACATTGCCGTCCCGGGTCAGACTTATACTTTCGGCGTGGTCAAAGCGGCGCAGGCCCGCGGAGACTTCGCCGTCCTCGCTGATCGCAATCGCCGCGCTTTGCGCGTCCATTTTGGCAAGAATCTGAAATCAGGACTGAAAGCCCTCGCAAAAGCATTCCAGCAGGGACTAAACTAACTTCTTCGATTCGCCCGGTTTTCTTTCTACATTTTGGTCTTACAGGAGCAGACGGAATGCAACTCGGAATGATCGGCCTGGGGCGTATGGGTGCCAACATGGTGCGCCGTCTTCAGAAAAATGGCCACACCTGTGTCGTTTATGACCGCAGCGCCGAGAGCGTCAAACAGCTCAGCGGCGAAGGTTCCACGGGAGCAAACTCCCTCGACGATTTCGTGCAGAAACTTCAGAAGCCGCGCGCAATCTGGCTCATGGTTCCGGCCGGTGTAGTCGACGCAACTATCCACGATCTCGTTCCTAAGCTCGAATCCGGCGACATCCTCATCGACGGCGGCAATTCCTATTACATTGACGATATTCGTCGCGCTAAGGAACTCCGCGCGAAAGGCATTCACTACGTGGACGTCGGCACCAGCGGCGGCGTCTGGGGACTTGATCGCGGTTATTGCCAGATGATCGGCGGCGAGAACGATATCGTGAAACACCTCGACCCGATTTTCAAAACGCTTGCACCCGGTCGCGGCGACATACCGCGCACGCCCGGCCGCGAAAAAGGTGTCGGCACCTCCGAAGAAGGCTATCTGCACTGCGGACTGAACGGCGCCGGCCACTTTGTAAAAATGGTGCACAACGGAATCGAATACGGATTGATGGCCGCCTATGCCGAAGGCTTCAACATTTTGAAGCATGCCAACGTCGGCAAGCAGACGCGCGAAACCGACGCGGAAACCACTCCGCTTCGCGATCCAGAACACTATCAATACGATTTCAATCTCGCCGATGTCGCTGAAGTTTGGCGGCGCGGCAGCGTGGTCGCCTCCTGGTTGCTCGACCTCACCGCTATTTCCTTTTTCGATCAGCCTACGCTTGAGAAATTTTCCGGCCGCGTTTCCGACTCTGGCGAAGGCCGTTGGACCATTCTCGCCGCCATCGAATCCACCACGCCTGCGCCGGTGCTGAGCGCTTCGCTCTATCAACGCTTCACCTCGCGTGGCGAAGACGATTTTGCCGGCAAGATTCTATCCGCGATGCGCTTTCAGTTTGGTGGGCACGTCGAAAAGAAATCCGGACACTGAACTCTCGCGGTCCGCGCCGCGTCGAACTACTCGGAAAACTAAATGCCAACTCTAAGTTCCAGTGACGTCCCGCAAAAAGCATCCCCCTGCGTCATGGTGATTTTCGGCGCCAGCGGTGACCTCACCAAACGCAAGCTTCTTCCTGCGCTCGCCAATCTTGTGCAGGAGGGATTGCTGTCGCAACAGTTCGCCATCATCGGTTTTTCGTTCGATACAATGACGACCGAGGCATTCCGCACGAAACTTACCGAAGAAATGAAGGAGTTTGCGCCGGAAACCCTCGGCAACGACCTTTGGAAATGGCTCGTCGAACGCATTTATTACATTCAAGGCGATTTTAACGACCCTGCCGCTTACCAGCGGCTGAAAGACCAGATTGCCGAAGTTGAAAAAAATCACAACACGCAGGGCAACCGGTTCCACTATCTTGCCGTCGCTCCGAATTTCTTTTCGCCGATCGTCAAGAAACTTAGCGAGGCCGGCCTCACTCAGGAAGCCGACGGACACTGGACTCGCGTCATCGTGGAAAAACCTTTCGGCCACGACTTTGCCTCCGCCATTCAGCTCAACAAGGAATTGAAGGAAGTCCTCGCCGAAAAGCAGATCTATCGTATCGATCACTATCTCGGCAAGGAAACCGTCCAGAACGTGATGGTTTTCCGTTTCGCGAACAGCATTATTGAACCGCTCTGGAATCGTACCTACATCGACCACGTACAAATCACCGCCGCCGAAACTGTCGGCGTCGAACATCGCGGTGCGTTCTATGAGACCGCCGGCGCGCTGCGCGACATGGTTCCCAATCATCTTTTTCAGCTCCTCACGCTCACCGCGATGGAGCCGCCTATCTCCTTTGAAGCCGACGCCGTTCGCGATAAACAAGCCGAAATTCTTCACGCCATTCAGATGCCCACGCCGGAAGAAGTCCTGCAAAACATGGTACGCGGCCAGTACGGAGAAGGCGTCATCAACGGTCAGCATGAAATCGCTTACCGCAGTGAACCCAACGTCTCTCCCACTTCCAATACAGAAACTTTCGTGGCGCTCAAACTCAAAATCGACAATTGGCGCTGGGGAGATGTTCCCTTCTATCTGCGCACCGGAAAAAGTCTCAATCGCCGCGTTACGGAAATCGCCATCACTTTCCGTCGCACTCCTTTCATGCTTTTTCGCAAAACGCCCATCAAAGACCCTCGCACCAATCAATTGGTCATTCACATCCAGCCGGACGAAGGCATTTCTCTTCGCTTCGGCGCAAAGGTTCCCGGCTCCATCATGAAGCTTGGCCTCGTCAATATGGACTTCGACTACTCGCGCGACTTCGGCACCTCGCACAGCACCGGCTACGAGCGGTTGCTCTACGATTGCATGATCGGCGACGCTACGCTCTTCCAGCGCGCGGACATGGTCGAAGCCGGCTGGAGCGTGATTCAACCTCTGCTGGACGTTTGGAAAGCGCTCCCGGCGCGCGGCTTCCCGAATTACCCTGCCGGTTCATGGGGCCCAAAAGAAGCAGACGAATTGCTGGAGCGCGATGGGCGGGCTTGGCGCGACATTGACACCGAGGAAACGTCCTCGACCCGTAGCCCTTCTTCCACCAAAATTCCTTAGGGCTTACTCGGAAATAATTTTATGGCTGATCAAAAAATTACAGTCTTCGCCAACGGAACCGAAATCGCCCGGCACGCTGCCGGCGAAGTTGTGCGTATCGCCAATGAAGCTGTGGCGGCGCGCGGCGTTTTTTCCATGGCTCTTTCCGGAGGCTCCACGCCGAAGGTACTCTACGCACTCCTCGCCGAACATCCTGCGCTGCGTAATTCCCTTCCGTGGGATAAAATAGATGTGTTCTTTGGTGATGAACGTCACGTCGGACCCGGCCACGCCGATAGCAATTATCAGATGGCTGAAGACGCGATGCTGTCGAAAGTTCCGCTAAAGCCGGATCAGATTCATCGCATCAAGGGCGAATATCCCGACGCGGCGAAAGCTGCTTGTGAGTACGAAGACGTGATCCGAGAGCAGTTCAAGTTGCAACCCGGCGCATTTCCTCGGTTCGATCTTGTGCTTCTCGGCATGGGCAGCGAGGGACACACACTCTCGCTTTTCCCGGGGACCAAGGCGCTGAAGGAAACCCAGCGTATCGTCACCAGTAACTGGGTCGGTAAGCTCTGCACAGAGCGCATCACGTTGACCGTTCCTGCAGCGAACGCGGCGGCCAATATGTTGTTCATGATCGCCGGAGCCGACAAAGCTCCGGCACTCAAAGCGGTTCTTGAAGGGCCGCGCGAACCGGACCAGTTGCCCGCGCAGTTGATTCAGCCGGTCAACGGAAAACTTTTTTGGCTTTTGGACGAAGCAGCGGCGTCCATGCTTTCGAAATAAATTTTTACCGCTACATTCCGGAAGTTCAATACGAGGAGAATTTACGCCAATGGCGACCGCAACCACCAGTTCCATCCAGACTTACCTCGGTGCTAAGGCCGATTCGCTACTCGGCTTCAAGTCACCGAAAATTTCCAAAGAACGCTTGCACCTGCCCGGCCCGGATTTCGTCGATCGCATCTGGACGCTCTCCGACCGCAATCCGCGCGTCCTGGCGGCTTTGCAGCGCATGTTTAACACTGGCCGTCTCGCCGGCACCGGCTATCTCTCGATTCTCCCGGTCGATCAGGGCATCGAGCATTCCGCCGCTGCCAGCTTCGCCAAAAACCCCGAATACTTCGATGGGGAAAATATCGTGAAGCTCGCTATCGAAGGCCAGTGCAACGCTGTTGCTTCCACTTTCGGCGTGCTCGGCTCTGTCGCGCGCAAGTACGCTCACAAGATTCCATTCCTCATGAAGTTCAATCACAACGAACTTCTCACGTTCCCTAATAAGGCCGACCAGATCTTTTTTGCGAATGTGAAGCAGGCCTATGATATGGGCGCGGTTGCCGTCGGCGCCACCATCTATTTCGGCTCGGATCAGAGCGATCGTCAAATCGTTGAAGTCAGCCAGGCCTTTGCGCACGCTCACGAACTCGGCATGGCCACTGTTCTATGGTGCTACCTGCGCAATCCGGCATTCAAAAAAGACAAGGACTATCACCTTTCCGCCGACCTCACCGGACAAGCGAACCACCTCGGCGTCACCATCGAAGCCGACATCATCAAGCAAAAACTTCCGGAAAATAACGGTGGCTACGAAGCGCTCAACATGGGCAATTCCGGCTACGGAAAATTCGACAAGCGCATCTACACCGATCTCGCCAGCGATCATCCCATCGACCTCTGCCGCTACCAGGTCGCGAATTGCTACCTGGGCCGCGCAGGCTTGATCAACAGCGGTGGCGCTTCCGGAGCGAACGACTTCGAGGAGGCGGTGGCCACCGCAGTCATCAACAAGCGCGCCGGAGGAACCGGCCTCATCTCCGGCCGCAAAGCCTTCCAGCGTCCGATGAATGAAGGTGTCAAGCTGCTCAACGTGATTCAGGACGTGTACCTCAGTCCGGAAGTCACTATCGCTTAATTTCCAGCAACACCATTGAAGAAAAAAGGCGGCCTTCGGGCCGCCTTTTTTTAATTGTATTTCTCGCAACTGGCTGCTCGCTTTTTTCGCCGCTTATCCTGCGATGCCCTATCCTTTGTGTAACCCTGGAAAAATTGTAACTCTGACGGAAAAGGTGAATCTTGAGAAAGATCTTCGCTCTCGCCATTTTATTGATCGTTTTCGTATCCGTGGCTGGATCCGCGCAAAATTCCACCAGCGATGACGCCGGCCGCGTCCTGGGTCTGGAGTCTGCCTGGAATCACGCCATCGAATTGAAAGACACCAAAGCACTCGATATGCTGCTTGCCAATACCTTCGTCGCCGTCGAAATCGATGGCAGCGTTTCGTCGAAAAGCGAATTCCTCGCCAGTATCAAAGCTCCCGAGTATCAACCTTCCCAGGCCGTCAACGAACAGATCAATGTGCAGGTCTATGGAAACGCCGCGGTGGTGGTAGGAATTTTTCGTATTAAGGGAATCGAGAAGAGCAAACCCTACGTTCATCGCGAACGCTTCATCGATACTTGGATCAAGCGCGATCAAACCTGGCAATGCGTCGCCAGTCAGTCCACGCTGATAGCGACCAAATCAAACTGAACTAGAAACTCGCAACTCTCGGTTCGTATTCGAGCTGAACCTGAACAATGCGCGGCTGTCTCGACGGCAGGTTCGACACAGCATTCCCGGTTCTTCGTTCCATGCCGACTTTATGCAACTATTTCCTTTCGTATGTATCTGACAGGTCAGCGGCAATCGGAGGCTTCACTTCATGGGAAATCGTCTGCAGGGAAAAGTCATCGCCATCACCGGCGGAAGCCAAGGCATCGGACTCGCTATCGCGCAACGCTTTGCGCAGGAAGGCGCCGACATTTCCTTCTGCTACCGTTCGAATAAAGCCGGAGCGGAGGGAGTAGCCGCAAGCATCCATAAGACGGGCCGCAGGGTTGCGGCTTTTCAGTATGACGTCGGTATCGTCTCCGATGGCCAGAGATTCATCGCCGATACGGCTGCAAAGTTCGGAAAAATCGACGTCCTCATCAACAACGCAGGGGTTGAAAAGCACGCCGATTTCTGGGAAACCACGGAAGCGGACTACGACACCGTGATGAATGTCAATCTGAAAGGGCTTTTCTTCATCACGCAGGCTTTCGTCAAAAACCGAATCGCCGCCAAAGCCGGCGGAAAAATCGTGAACATCAGCTCCGTCCACGAAGAACTGCCTTTCCCGCACTTCACCTCTTATTGCGCCAGCAAGGGCGGCGTCAAAATGCTCACTCGCAATCTCTCTATCGAACTTGCGCCGCTTGGCATCACCATCAATTCCATCGCGCCAGGGGCCATCGAGACCCCCATCAACAAAAATCTCCTCAACGATCCCGCAAAACTCAGCGCGCTGCTCGAAAACATCCCGCTCAAACGCCTTGGCACTCCCGACGACGTCGCCAACATGGCCATCTTCCTCGCATCCGAGGAATCCAACTACGCCACCGGCACTACCTTCTTCGTCGATGGTGGCCTCACCTGGAATTACCAGGAGCAATAATTTCGGCTCAAATTACCCGCCTTTGCTGGCACGGGCCGCTCTCTGGGTTGGGCGCGACGCAGTCCGGCAATCGAGAATCGCAAATGCGTAAGCCTCGCACCTTGTACTTGAAACGATGTAGTTGGGATTCGAACTGAAGAATGAAGACTGAGGTAGGTTTTTCCAGCCAACTACGCACGCGCCAGCGTGGCCGCACGCGCCGCATCCAACAACTGCCTCGCATTCTGTTTCGTATCGCCGTGGCCGAACACGGCATTCCCCGCCACCAGCAACTCCGCACCCGCTCGCACAATATCCCCAACTGTATCCATGCCAACGCCGCCATCCACTTCAATCCGGAAATCCAGTCCGCGTTCTTCGCGCATGCGCGCAAGCTCTTTCATCTTCTTAAGCGAATTTTTTATGAACCTCTGCCCGCCGAACCCTGGATTCACGGACATCACCAGCACGTGATGCACGATTCCCAGAACGTCCGTCAGCGTTTCCACCGGCGTCGCTGGATTCAGCACCACTCCCGGCTTGCAGCCGTGATCCTCGATCAGGTGCAACGTGCGGTCCAGATGCACACAGGCTTCCTGGTGCACTGAAATCCACGTAGCGCCCGCTTCGGCAAATGCCGGAATAAACAAATCCGGGTTTTCGATCATCAGGTGGCAATCGAAAATCGTATTTGGCAGCGCTTTCCGCAGCGAAGTCACTACCGGCGGCCCGATCGTCAGATTCGGAACAAAGTGGCCGTCCATAATGTCCACGTGCAGCAGTGTTCCGCCGCCTTCGAGTGCCTGCTTGGCGTGCTCGGCCAAGCGCGCAAAATCTGCGGACAAAATCGACGGCGCGAGTTCAATCGTTCTTGGCAATTTCTGGTTCCTCGCCTCTACTTCAATTATACGCACTACATTCACCGGCCCGGCCGCGAACCCCGCTCTTATGCCGCACTGTAAACCCACGGCAATACTGCGCGCTTCCGGCTGCTCTCTTCGCACAATTCCAGCGCATACATCAGCTGCAAGGCTTGATCAAACGATACCGGCGGTGCGCCTTTTCCTTCAATCGCGTCGCGAACCTGCGCATAGTAGTCGCGGTAGTCGCCGCGCAAACTGGTGAATTTCTTCGGCGTTAAACTTTCATCGCTGAAAAGCGTCAGCGTTCCCCATTCGTTCTCGCTTTCCACTCCCCAGTTTTCACCAGTCGCGGCCTTGTCGGCGCGCAATAGCGCTTCCTGCGGATCGAGCGTCTCTTTCAAGTACACGCCGCCCGTCCCCGTGATCCTGTAATGCGGCCGCGGCGCGGTCGCTAGCATGTTTTGCTGCGCGAACGCCCGGAATCCGTTCTTGTAGAAAAACGTCACATCGAAGGCATCGTCAGTGAGAGTTCCATCGCGCTCTTTCCGGATATCCGCAAGCACCGCTTCCGGCGCGCCGAACAGCAGCAATACCTGATCGATCAGGTGCGGGCCAAGATCGAAAAACACGCCGCTGCCCAGCTTCGGCAGTTCTTTCCAGCCGCCGTGCTTCACCACCGGCCTGCAACGGTCAAACGCGGTCTCGAAACGGATCAGTTTCCCCAGCGTTCCATCCGCCAATAATTTTTGTACGGTACGGAAATCGCCGTCGAATCTCCGATCCTGATACACCGACAGCACCAGACTTTTCTTCTGCGCCAGCACAACCAGTTCTTGCGCTTCCGCCAGTGTATTCGTGAACGGCTTGTCCACTACCACGTGCTTTCCAGCTTCCAGCGCGCGCTTCGCATAGGGAAAGTGCGTTTCGTTCGGAGTCGCCACCGCGATCAGCGAGATCGATTTCATCGCCAGCAATTCGTCCAGATCGCGCACAACTTTCGCATCAGGATAAAATTCCTGCGAAGCATTCCCGTTGCGTTGCAAGATTGCCGCCAGCCGCATCCCCGGCACCTGATGAATAATCGGAGCGTGAAACGCCCTTCCGCCCAGTCCGAATCCGACCAATCCCACGTCAATCATTCGAATCGTCTCCCGCCGCTGAAACGCACCTCTCTACTCTCGCATGCCTCGCCTCATTGCGCGAATGGTCTGGGTCCTGCAAAATGCCATGATGCCCTCTGAAACGCAAACGGTCGCACCATCCGGCAAAATTCCCGCGCGCGGTTCCCAGCTGATTATTTTTTATTTGTTGTGTCTCGGCTTTGTGCTCAACGGAATCATCATCACCTTCGTTGGCCCCATGCTCACAGTACTGAAAGCCAAGTGGCTTCTCAACGACGGCCAGGCCGGACTTTTTTCTCTGGCTCAATTTGCCGCTTCGCTCGTCGGCGTACTCGCATCAAGCCCCTTGATGTCCAAAAAAGGATTTAAACCTGCGATCGTCGCCGGAATCGCCATGCAGGGAATCGGCTTCGCACTACTGAACGCGCCAACGTTCCATCTCGCACTCTTCGCCTGCGCCGTCTTCGGACTCGGCTACGGTTTCGTGACGCCCGGCACCAATCTTTGGGTCGGCGAATCCTACGGCGGCCGTCGAGCCACTGCTCTCAACATCATCAATCTCGCTTGGGGCGCCGGAGCAATCTGTTCATCCCCGCTAGCTCTGATGACCGTTCGCACCGGCCGCGTTTCTTCGCTGCTATACGTCGTCGGCGCCGCGTGCCTCCTTCTTGCTGTCGCTTTGTTGCAGATGCAATTCGGCAAGCCGCTGCAGCAGGATTCTCCTGCTGACCGAACAGCCTTCGGCAAAGCCGCCGGCCTCGGACTCGCCGCGCTTCTCGGAATTCTATTTTTCGTTTATGTCGGTACGGAAAACTCCACATCTTACTGGGCGGCCGACCACGCGCACCGCGCCGCTTCCTGGGCCACCAATACCTTCACCCTCGCTCCCATGTTTTTCTTTGCCGGGCTTCTCTCGGGACGCGGAGCCGCGGCCGCGATTCTCCTGCGAATCAGGGAATCGAGCGTCGCTATTTGTGGAAATCTTTTAGCCGCAATCGGCTTAACTATCTTCATCGTGGCACATTCACCGATGGCACTTTTCGGCGGCGCACTTCTGGCAGGCCTCGGCCTTTCCAGCCTCTATCCGATTTACATTTCGTGGTTTTCCAAATGGTTCGGGCAACGCGCACGGAAAGTCGGCGGCATCATGTTCGCACTCGCGGCCGCAGGGGCTTCGGTCATGCCGACACTCGTCGGCTACGTTTCTCGCTTCACATCAAGCTTGCGCATCGGACTTCTTGTCCCGTTGCTCGGCTGCGTAACGATGCTAGCCGTGATCGCCATCCTCCGCCCCAATTCGCGCGGATAATTTTTTGGGTGCGGGCCACACTGGTCGCAGCGCACGCGCGCCCTGCCGCATTTACTTCTTCGGCGGCGCCGTCATCTCCATCGACCAGATCGAGGCCGGCCGCATGTACATCGAAGCACGATAGTTCCCGGTGATATCCCAAGCTTCCGGCGTACGGAACCAGTAGCCCTTCATCTCATAGCTCACGTGATAAATCCCCCATGCGGTGTGGAATCCTTCGTCCTTCATTCCTTCGCCAAGCATGAATCCCGCCAGTCCCAGCGTCGTTCCCGTCCACACTTCTTGCACCTGCTCATTGGTCTTGATCAACGTTCCGTCCGCCGCGATTCCATTCACCGCGCCCATCTCGCCATTCGCGAACTTCATCACGTTGTTGTCGTAAATGCTCTTCAGCGCTTTCGCTCGCATGTCACGCGGCACGATATCGCCCAACCCTGTCATGTCCGCGTACCACTGCCCGGCAAGCTGGTCGGCCTGAATGTTGTCTTTGTACTCGCTCTCGGTGTCGTATTTGAAATAGCTTCCATTCCACAGCTTGTCGATGTAACTCTTCTGCCCCTGCGTAAACATCTGCCGATAGTTTGCCGCCGCGTTCGTATCGCCCAGCGCTTTGCCGATTTCCTCCGCAGCGCGCAGTGACGCCAGCCACAAACTGCCCGAGTACGCGCTGTCGCCTCGCACCACCCATTCGTCATAAGTCTGATCCGGATATCCGTCGTTGTCCGGAATTCCATCGCCATCACGATCAAATTTTCCCAAGTAAGTCAGCGCTTCCTGAATCGCCGGCCAGGTGTACTTCAAAAATTCCTTATCCTTGCTTCCCGTCAACACGTAGTCGCGATAAATCATCAGCACGAATTTCGAGTTCAAATCCTTCCAGCCATTCGTGTCCTGCCAACTGAATTGGTTCACCTGAAAAAACGGATCCTCGGTCGGCACACCCATATCGTGCGGCACGGCACCCTTGGTCTTCCGCTCTCGAAACGCCGCTTGCCCTGAATGAATCGACTTCCAGATCCACGCCATCCGTTCGTGCAA
This sequence comes from uncultured Acidobacteriota bacterium, assembly GCA_963781385.1. GTDB lineage: Bacteria > Acidobacteriota > Terriglobia > Acidiferrales > UBA7541 > Acidiferrum. The sequence goes on from CAWAFN010000005.1 coordinate 48,133, forward strand.
ATTCTGCGGCACCGTATCGGCAAACGCCCGCATCACCTGCTTGTCGATGTCCGGCCAGAATTTCACCAGCGGCAGCGAACCGTAAAATCTCACGTCCAGAGTCTCGTAATACGGATAATCAAAACATTCCATGAACGAATACGTCGAAGGCGTTTTCGCATCCGCGCCCACCGGCTTGCCCCAGAAAGATCCGCCATCCGCAAAAACGTAAAGTTCGTTGAACAGCATTCCGCGATACCACAGCGGCTTCGACTCATCGTTTATGTACGGCGCTTGCCACGCATCGATCGCGTCGCTCCACTTTTTTGCATTCTGTAATCCGTCGCGCGCAATCCTCCACGCATTCTCGCCGCTCGTTCCGTAATAATCGGTGTACCGCCGATTCCACTTTCTCCCCGAACCAAATTCGGTCACCGGCAAATCCCACGAAATCACCATCGGAATCGTCTTCTTTTCCCCCGGCTGCAGCGTAAATTTCACCGCAATCGCGCCCGCCAGCGGCTCGCCGCTGCTCAACCACGGCTCGGTCGCGCTAGAAATCGTTCCGTCTTTCGCAAAATTATTCCAGACGTCGCTTCCGTCGCCCTGCGGCGAAAACGTGGTCACATACGACACGGAAACGCCGGCCGTCTCCATCGCCGCAATCGTCATCTGCCCGTCCCAAGCGCTCGCTTCCTTGCTTCCGCGCTGCCGTCCAAACTCAATTCCCTTCATCGTTTCGCCACCCAGATGTTCGGAATTGTACCTGTTGAAATTTCCTTCGTTCAGCGCCGCGCTGAAATTCCGTTCATACCCGCGCGCCCACCCGAGCATATTCGTCCACGACAACAGCACGCTCACCGTCACTTTTTTCTTCGTCGGATTTTCCGCGTGCCAGCGATACACCGCCACCGGGTAGCTGGTCTCTTTGTAGTTGTCCGGCAAAATCGGCGAGAACTGTTCAACCGTCACGTTCGCTGGAAACTTGTCCCACTTGTATTGAAACCACGACTTCGGATACAGCGCCGCGTATTCGCCCGCCCCCACCGGATAATCCCATCCCCAACTTTTCAGCGAAGCGCCTTCTGGATGGCCCGTGAACAAGACCTTCGCCGTGCCCGCCGCGTCGCCTTCCGACTGCTGGAACATCGCAAACTGGTTCGCATAGATGGTCTGGTATTTGTGCACGCCAGGCTGCAAGTGCCAACGTGAAAAGTCGCCGCGGAACGTCCGGGAAAAAGTTCCCGCGCCGAATCCGCCCACCGGCGCTCCTTGCCAGAATCCATCGTCGATGTGGCTGGGCCCCAGCGCAGGTTTGGCCGTACCCGCATTCGCCAGCGGCTGCCCGATTGGCCGCTTCCAGGCAGCCTTGGGAATCTCCTGCCCTGCTGACGGCGCCGCAATCACCGCGAGCACCGCACACACCGCCACAATGATTCCTCGACGAAATTCCATAATTCCTCCCAACAAGACAAAGGGCAGCGAAAAGCTGCCCAAGGTAGAAGCTCAACTTGCTCCGATACTATAGAAAATCGTTATTCTAAGCAAGGACATCCCCTTCCACTTTTACGTTAAAGCATTGCAAATCTTTCGCTTCCTTCCGCTCAGAGTCCTTCTCGTTTGCCGCTTCCGCGCACGCAGGTTATTCTCTGCCAGTGCGAAAGCCCTCTTCCACGCAATCTTCCCCCACCACAGGTCTGCTCTTGGGCCTCGTTCTGACGCTGATCGCCGTCCTCGTCTACTCCTTTTACACGCGCTCGCAGCTTGCCGGTCTCCGGGCCCTGCAAAGTGACATGGTGGATCGCAATCGCCGCGATTCGCTCCAACTTCTCCGCGTGCAGAACGATCTCAACGTCCTGGGCCTCGCCATGCGCGACATGCTCGATTCCCGCGAACCCTATCCTCTCACTGCCTGGGTCGCGCAATTTGCACGCATCCGCCAGGATCTCGACGCTGCCCTCGCCCTCGAAGAACAGTTCTCGCCCGCCACGCGTACTGCCGACCAGCGCCAGTTCCTCAATCAATCGCTCGCTCAGTTTTGGGACGCCGTCGATCGCATGTTTCAAGCTGCCAGCATCGGCAATGAACAGGAAGCTCGCGACCAAATACAATTCACTTTGCAGGCTCGTCAGGCCGCTCTCAGCACTGCCGTATCTCGTCTGCTCGTGCAAAACAACGAAGGCGAAGAACAAGCCGCCGACCAGATCGCCAAAATCTATGATGGCGTTCAGCGCCAGCTCTACATTCTGCTCGGTGCCACGCTCGTTGCCATCGTGCTGACCAGCCTTTACCTGATCTATTCGAATCGCAAAATCTTTGCCCGCCTTGAACTTCTCTCTGATCAGCGCAGCGAACTGGCGCAAAAACTCATTCACACGCAGGAGTCCACGCTTCGCCACATCTCGCGCGAACTCCACGACGAATTTGGCCAGGTTCTTACAGCCATCGGCGTCATGCTTGGCCGCGCCGGAAAGCAAATTCCGGAAAATTCTCGGTTGCACGGGGACTTAACGGAAGTCCGCGAAATCGCGCAGTCCACCCTCAACAATATCCGCAGCCTCTCGCAGGCTCTTCACCCGGTTCTTCTCGAAGAGTCCGGCCTGGAATCCACCCTCGATTGGTACCTACCTACCGTCGAGCGCCAGCTCGGCGTTGCAATCCATTACGAAAAATCCGGGGCGCCCTTCCTTGTCGACAGCGCCGCCGGAGTACAGATCTATCGCGTTGTTCAGGAAGCCCTGAGCAACGTTAGCCGCCATTCCGGCGTCCACGAAGCCTGGGTCCGCCTGATGTACAAACCATCCGCGCTAGTCGTCGAAGTGGAAGACCACGGCAAGGGCATTGGCGTGCAAAAAGACGAGCACGGCATTGGCCTCGTCGCCATGCGCGAGCGCGCCGAACTGATTTCAGGCAACATTGAGTATCTGCTCGCTGCTGGCGGCGGAACACTCGTGCGCGTCACCGCGCCGCGGGAGAAAGTGGAATCGCATGGCGGATAAGATCTCAGTTCTACTCGTGGACGACCACACACTGGTGCGGCGCGGATTTCGTCGCATGCTCGATGACGACCAAACTCTGGAAGTCGTCGGCGAAGCCAGTAACGGACGAGAAGCGGTCCAGCTTGCGCAGAAATTGCAGCCGCAGGTCATCGTCATGGATTGTCAGCTTCCGGAAATGACCGGTCTCGAAGCGACTCGCGCCATTCTCCGCTCCCACCCGGACACCGCCATCCTTATGCTCAGCATGCATTCCGAAGACACCCTGGTGCGGCAGGCGCTCGAAGCCGGTGCCCGCGGCTACGTCCTGAAAAACGCCATCGATCTCGACCTCGCCAACGCCATCAAGAGCGTCGCTGCCGGAAAATCCGTCCTCGATCCTCGCGTGCAACCTACCGAGTCCTTGAAAGGCGAACGCGGTTCGGGCCTCACCGAACGTGAACTGGAAGTTTTGCAACACATCGTCGCGGGAAAATCCAATAAGGAAATCGCTTCCGAACTCGATCTCAGCGTGAACACCGTTTCCGTTCACCGCGCCAATATCATGGATCGGCTTGGCATTCACAAAACAGCGGAACTCGTCGTTTACGCCATCCGCAACGGTCTGGTGAATCTTCCGTGAAGCGCCGCGCGTTTTTGCAGTCTGGCGCGGCCGTAGCGCTCGGCAACAGCTTGCTGCCGTGGGAATTGCTCGCTGCGAATCCGCAGGCCAACCCGACATTCCAGTTAAGAAACGTCACCGATTCCGTCGGACTGAGTTTTCGGCACAACAGCGGCGCTTACGGCGGCAAACTCCTGCCGGAAACGCTCGGCTCCGGTTGCGCCTTCCTCGACTACGACAACGACGGCTTCCAAGACATTCTGCTCGTCAATTCCATGGACTGGCCGAATCACAAACGCGCCCGCTCCACGCTGAAGCTCTACAAAAATAATCGCAACGGCACTTTCGCTGACGTCACCCGCGCCGCCGGCCTCGATATCGAACTCTACGGAATGGGCATTGCCGTCGGCGATTACAACAATGACGGCTTTCCCGACATCCTCATCACCTGCGTCGGTCAGAATCGTCTCTTCCGCAACACCGGCAAAGGCAGTTTTCTCGACGTCACCAAAACCAGCGGCCTCGCTGCGCATCAGGCATTCAGCACTTCCGCCCTCTGGTTCGACTACGATCGCGACGGCCATCTCGACCTCTTCGTCTGCAATTACGTCAACTGGTCGCCCGAACGCGACGTTTTTTGTAGCCTCGATGGAAAAAATAAATCCTATTGCACGCCGGAAGCGTACCGCGGCGAAACCTGCTGGCTGTTCAGAAATCGCGGCAATGGCACTTTCGAAGACGTCACCGCAACCAGCGGCATCTTTGATACCAGCTCCAAATCGCTCGGCGTCGCCATGCTCGACTTCGATCAGGACGGCTGGCCCGACCTCTTCGTCGCAAATGACACTCAACCGAACAAGCTATACAAAAATTTGCGTAACGGGAAATTCAAAGACGTCGCCGTCGAAGCCGGACTCGCTTTCAGCGCCGAAGGCAAAGCGCGCGCCGGAATGGGCGTCGACGTCGGCGATTTTGAAAATTCCGGCCGCGCCGGCATCGCCATCACCAATTTCGACAACGAAATGGTCGGTCTCTACCGCTCGCCCTCGGTCGGACTCTTCGACGATGTTTCTGTCGCTTCCGGGGTCGGCAATCCGTCCAAAACCACTCTCGGATTTGGTTGTGGCTTCGCCGATCTCGACCTCGACGGTCGTCTCGATCTCGTCGTCGCCAACGGCCACATTGATGACACCGTGCGCAACATCCGCGGCAACGTGGGCTACGCGCAGCCTCCTCATCTTTTTCTGAACCTCGGCGGCGGAAAATTTCAGGATGTTGCGTCGAACGTTGGCTCAGATTTTGCCGTTCCTCGCGTCGGCCGTGGACTGGCCTTCGCCGATTGGGATCGCGACGGCGATCTCGATCTGCTGCTCACCACCAACAACGGTCCTGCCGTACTATTCCGCAACGATGTTCGCTCCGGAAATCGCGCACTCCGGCTCCGCTTGGTCGGCACAAGATCCAATCGTGACGCAATCGGCGCCGTCGTTCGCATCTCTCATTCCGGGGTCGAGCAGATGCGCACCGTTCGCGGCGGTTCGAGCTATCTCTCCCAATCCGAACTTCCGCTCACTTTCGGCATCGGCAAATCGGACTCCATCGATCGAATCGCCGTCGTTTGGCCGAGCGGAGCGACCCAGGAGTTCAAAAATATCTCTTCCGGCAGAGCCTACGAAGTCACTGAAAACAAGGGCATTACAGAAATCTCGAAGTTCTAGTGTGTTCGCATTATTGTGCGACTCTCACTCCCTCTCTATAAATGGTCACAACGTAAGTGAAAGCGCTACCCGATATTCTGAGTTCCATGACACCTCGGGAGCACCCCTTTACGACGCGGCCGGTTACCCCAAACTAATCCGGCCGCGTCACTATTTTTGGACTTCGGTGCCGTGGAAGTTTTTGGTTCTGGGATAATCGAATCATGACCCGTTGGCGTTTCGGACTCCTTCTCGCACTTACCCTCTCCGCCATCTACCTTTACGCATTTCCTACGGCCACGGTGATTTACGGCGGAGGTGTTCTGCTCCACGCAGGCGCCGGAATTGTGCTCGCCATTTTGCTTTTTCCGATCCTGCGCGATGTTTTTCCGAATTCTTCTCTCGAAATTCGCTTTGCCTGGCTGCTCGTCGCTGCCGGAACGCTGCTTGGCCTCGCGCTGCTGAAAATCGGTACTGCCAACCGGTTTCGTTTCTGGCTCTACCTGCACATTGCGCTCTGCGCCGCTGGCGTTTTGCTCCTGGTCAGGTCCTGGCTCGCCAAAAAACAATGGCTCGGTCGCGGTTCTGCCGGGACGCTCACCAGTTTCGTGGTCGCCGCGATCGTGCTCGCAGGCGTCGGCGCGGGTTCATGGTGGACCCGCAATATCGTCTGGAAAAACAGCTATCGCGTCGAAAACCCAAAAATGACTTCCGAAACGATGGACGGCGAGGGCGCCGGTCCCAACGGCCAATTCTTCCCCAGCTCCGCGCAGACCACCGACGGCAAAAATATCCCCGCAAAATATTTCATTCAGTCGCAAGCATGCGAACGCTGTCACCGGGACATCTACAAGCAGTGGAACAGTTCCGCGCATCACTTCTCTTCCTTCAACAATCAGTGGTATCGCAAGAGCATCGAATACATGCAGGACGTCGCAGGAGTCAAAGCTTCCAAATGGTGCGCCGGATGCCACGACCCCGCTCTTCTTTTTAGCGGCATGTTCGACACCCCGATTCGGCAGATTGAAAACACTCCTGCGGGTCAGGCCGGACTAAGCTGCCTGATGTGCCACAGCATCGTGGACGTCAAGAGCACTATGGGGCAGGGCGACTTCACGCTCGAATATCCGAAACTTCACGAACTTGCTGCCAGCGAAAACCCGGTCGTCCGCACCCTCCACGACTTCATGGTGAAGGTAAATCCGGAGCCGCATCGCCGGACGTTCCTGAAACCTTTCATGCGCGAGCAGACTGCGGAATTCTGCTCCGGTTGCCACAAAGTTCATCTCGACGTTCCGGTCAATCGCTATCGGTGGGTTCGCGGCTTCAACGAGTACGACAATTGGCAGGCCAGCGGTGTTTCCGGTCAGGGCGCGCGTTCGTTCTACTATCCAGCGAATTCCATGATGTGCGCGGACTGCCACATGCCGCTGCAACCTTCGAAAGATGAGGGCAACATCAACGGCTTCGTGCACTCGCATCGCTTCCCGGGTGCCAACACCGCCGTTCCTACCGCCAACAACGATCCCGAGCAGCTCGCGCAATCCGTTAAATTCCTGCAGGACAAACAGGTAACTGTCGACGTATTTGCCATCTCGCCTGCAGGCCAGGAAATCACGGCGAAATCCTCTTCCCCGCTCGCCGGCGGCCAGGAACTTTCCACCACCTTCGCGGTCGGCGAAGAAGCTGACGTTTCCGCGCCGAAAGGACCCAGCGGCGAAGCCCGTCCCATTACTGCTCCGCTCGGACGCGTAAATGCTTCCGTTCGCCGAGGCGAAGACTATCGCCTCGATGTTGTCGTTCGCACGCGCAAAGTCGGCCACTTTTTCCCGGGCGGCACGGTGGACGCCTTCGACGTCTGGCTGGAATTGCAAGCCACCGACGACAAAGGACAAATTATTTATTGGAGTGGCAAAGTCGATGACGACGGCAAAGGCCCTGTCGAAAAAGGCGCGCACTTCTATCGCTCGCAACAAATCGATGCGCACGGCAACTTAATCAACAAGCGCAATGCCTGGGCCAGTCGCGCTGTTGTTTACGTTCATCTGATTCCACCGGGTGCCGCGGACACCGTGCACTACCGCATCCATATTCCGGATAATGCCGGCGACAAAATCAACCTGCATGCCAAACTCAACTACCGCAAATTCATGTGGTCCAACACGCAGTTCGCCTACGGCGGCCAGGAAGATCCCCATCAGCCGGCCGGAATCACCACGCCCGACTATGACGACCGAGCCTTCAACTACAACGCCGATACTTCAGGTGTAGCCGGTGCGATGAAGAGAATCCCCGACGTACCAATCATCACCGTTGCGGAAGACACAAAAAGCATTTCGGTGCTGGCGGCGAAAACGCCGGAACCCGCTCCCAACGCCGTCACCTTGAAAGAAGACTGGATGCGCTGGAACGACTACGGCATCGGGCTGCTTCTGCAAAACGATCTGAGAGGCGCGGAAGCCGCGTTCACAAAAGCTACCGAAGCCGATCCAAATAATTTCGACGGGTGGGTGAATATTGGAAGAGTGCGCACACAGGAAGGCGACACTGGCGGCGCCATGAAAGTTCTCGACAAGGCGCTGGCCATGAAGCCCGATTTGCCGCGCGCAAATTATTTCTACGCGCGCGATCTGAAAGAAGAAGGCAAGTACGATGAAGCGATTGCAAAATTACAAAGCGTGCTGAAACAGTTTCCGCGCGATCGCGTCGTGCGCAACGAACTGGGAAGAATTTATTTCCTGCAAAAGAAATATTCCGAAGCCGTGCAGCAATTTGAATACACGCTCACCATCGACCCGGAAGATTTGCAGGCCCACTACAACTTGATGCTCTGCTACAACGGTCTGGGCGACGAAGCAAAAGCTGAAGCGCACAAGATTCGCTACCTACGGTATAAAGCGGACGAATCGGCGCAAGCCATCACCGGACCGTACCGGCAAAAGCATCCGGAAGACAACAACGAGCGCCAGCAGATTCACGAACACGTTTCCGTTGCGCTAAATACTCCGCAATCAGGAGGCGCAAAAAGTAACACCGCGCAAACAACTGCTGCGGCAAAGAAGTCTGCTGTCGCAAAAAATAATCGTCCGGCTTCAGGCTCGCCTGCTGGAAAAGATTGATTTTGAAATCGAAATTCAAATTGCACCGAGGAAAAGGTAAATGACCTGGATCAAAACCGTGTCGATGCAGGACGACGAAAATGTTCGCAAGGCGATGGAGGCGCAGCGGAAAGTGTATCCGCAGGAATACGCAACGCCGGTGCCGGCGGTAGACCGCGGCATGGAAGCAAGCATCACGTCATCGCACTCGCTCATTCCCGATGTTCTGTACCACTCCTTCGCGGCGTTTGGCGCGATGATGTCGCCAGAACTTCCGCTGCAACGCCGGCAGCACGAAATGATCGCGACGATGGTCTCGATTACCAACCGGTGCCATTATTGAATCGAATCTCACGCAGAGTTTCTGCGTAGGGCGACGTTGGACGAAGAACTGGTTAGAGCGCTGCGGCGCGACTATCGCACTGCTCCGATCACGGCACAGGAACGCGTGATGTGCGACTACGTGGTGAAGCTGACGAAAGACGCCACGCAATGCAGCCCAAAAGATCTGGATGGATTGCGCGTCGTGGGATTCGACGACAAAGGAATTCTGCAAATCACCATGATTGCGTCCTGGTTCAATTACATCAATCGCATGGCTGATGCGCTGGGCGTAGGCCGCGAAGATGCTTCGGAGAAGCCTTGAGGAAATTTTCCGTATTTTCTATCCTGCAAATTCCGATTTTTTATTTTCTTATTTCATTTCCTTTCGCTAGCGCAGCGAGTGCGCAGGGCGGCGAAGCCGGCGTCACGTTCCAGGAGGTCACGGCAAAAGCGGGAATTCGTTTTGTTCATAACAACGGAGCGTTTGGCAAAAAATTTTTGCCGGAGACCATTGGGCCAGGCGTGGCTTTCATTGACTACGACAACGACGGTTGGCCGGATATTTTTCTGGTGAATGGCAGCGACTGGCCCGGGCACGTGCAGAAACACAGCACGCCGAAGCTTTATCACAACAATCACGATGGAACGTTCACTGATGTCACGCACAAAGCGGGCCTTGATATCGAAATGTACGGAATCGGCGTAGCCGTCGGCGATTTCGACAACGATGGCAACCAGGATCTTTTCGTCACCGCGTATGGCCAGTCTCACCTCTTTCACAACAACGGAAATGGCACGTTCACCGACGTCACGCAGAAAGCTGGTTTGGGCGCCGTGAAAGAATTCAGCACCAGCGCGGCTTGGGTGGACTATGACAAGGATGGCCGTCTCGATCTCGTCGTCGGAAACTACGTGCAGTGGTCGCCGGAGAGCGATCTTTACTGCACGATGGACGGTAAAGTGAAGTCGTATTGCACGCCAGAATCGTACCAAGGCGTTTCGGTTCGCGTGTGGCACAACAATGGCAAGGATAGCGCGGGGAACGTCACGTTTTCCGACGTGACGCAAAAAATCGGACTGGGCGACCCGACATCGAAAACGCTGGGCGTGGCGGTGCTGGACTACGACAACGACGGGTGGCCGGACCTTCTTTTCTCGAACGACACGCAGCCGAACAAGCTGTACCACAACAATGGCCCAGACAAAGGGGGCCACGTAACTTTCACCGAGAAAGCGGTGGTGGCGGGCGTCGCGTTCAGCGAAGACGGAATCGCGCGCGCGGGTATGGGCGTGGACACGGCCGACTATGACCGCAGCGGAAACACCAGCTTGCTGATCACCAACTTCACGAACCAGATGCTTTCGCTGTACCACAACGAAGGCAGAGGACTGTTCGTCGATGAAGCTCCGCAATCCGCCGTGGGTCGCGCTTCTCTGCTGACGCTCGGATTTGGCTGCTTCTTTTTTGATTACGACCTCGATGGATGGCCGGATATTCTGGTGGCGAACGGTCACATCGATCCGGACATTCAAAAAGTGCAAGTGAACGTGAAGTACGCCGAGCCGCCGCATCTTTTCCGGAATTTGGGAAAAGGAAAATTCGCAGAAGTGACGAAATCGGCGGGGGCGGAATTCGCGGCGCCGCGCGTGGGGCGTTCGGTGGCGTATGCCGACCTGTTTAACGATGGCCGCCTCGACGTACTGCTCTCCACGAACGGCGGAGCCGTGCATTTGTTCCGCAACGTGCCGATTGCGGCGTCGAAGGCGAATCGAAGTCTGCGAATCAAATTGGTCGGCATGAAATCGAATCGCGATGGAATCGGCTCGGTGGTGCGGGTGACCTTCCCGGACGGGGCGCAAATGCAAATGCTAAAGAGCGGATCGAGTTACCTGGCAGCGAATGAGCTGGTGCTGACGTTCGGGCTGGGAACGGCGGCGAAGGCGGACACGGTCGAAATTCGCTGGCCGAGCGGTTCGGTGGAGAAATTGTCGAACATCAATGCCGGGCAGACAGTAACGGTCACTGAAGGCAAGGGTGTGACAAAGACGGTGGCTTACGGGACGAAGTAGTGAGGTAAGGAAGTAACGCCGCAATGGCGCAATGAAACAACCAAATTGCGAAGAAGTTGGCAGGGGATGGAGGTACTAGTGGCCTATAACCCAAACTTTCCATCGGTGCCGGTAGCGTGGCGGTGGCGGTTGCCTAAGTTGGAATACGCACTCAAAGAAGCTCAAACTAGACCGACAATTTTTTCCACGCCATGATTCCCATCTAGAGACTTGAGCGGCGCGATGAATTGTGCCCCGAACCGTGCGACGGCACTTACGTTTGCGGAGGCGGCGCGTCGAATATTGCCAAGTACAAATTCGCGGTGTTCGTGTCGCCGCGAAACGGTGGCAGGCTCAGGCTGTTCCTTCCTGGTGTTTTTGCGATTGAGACCGATCTGAATTCGAGGGCCGCGATGGACGCAACGCCTGGCGCGCATTCAACTGAACAAGAAGTTACAGGGGCGGTTACAGGGGCGGTCACAGGGGCAACCGAGGTGACGGCAGCAGGGCCTCACGCGGGCGCAGGCCCCGAGGCAATTGCCGAGCCGGTGAGGCAACGCGAGCGGATCGCGGCGATCGATGCGCTGCGCGGATTCGCTTTGCTGGGCATTCTGGTGATGAACATCAGCTCGTTTGCTCTGCATGAGGGATTTGATTTTCACCCGACCTCGATCGGCAATATCGGCAAGCTGAACATGATTTTATGGGCGACGCGTTTTGTCCTGTTTGAGGGCAAGATGCGCGGGATTTTTTCCATGCTGTTCGGAGCGGGCGTGATTTTGCTGACTTCGCGGCTGGAAAAGCGAGGCGAAGGTTCGCGCAGCGCCGACATTTTTCTGCGACGCAACATGTGGCTGGTGGCAATTGGGCTGACGCACGGTTACTTCCTGTGGTTTGGCGACATTCTTTACGCGTATGGGCTTACCGCACTGCTGTTTCTGTATCCATGCCGAAAATTGAAGGCGAGGACGCTGATCGCTGCGGGGCTGCTAATCTTTGCCGTGAACGGCATTTATCTGGGCGTGCGGTATGAGAAGCGAAAGCACTTGATCGAGCGGGCGAAGATCGCCGCGGCGGCGGAAGCGGCGGGACAGAAGTTGACGGACGAACAAAAAGAGGATTTGCAGGCGTGGCAGAAGTCGCTGAAAGCGGCGCACCCGGAGCAGTCGGAATTGGACGAGGAAAAAACGGAGATGCGCAGCGGCTACTGGAGCGTGATGAAGCGGTACGAGGCCATTACGACGGAGATAAACAGCACGGTGTACTACCGGTTCGGGTTTTGCGATTACGCAGGCATGATGCTGCTGGGGATGGGGCTGCTGCAAGCGGGATTTCTTTCCGCGCAACTTCCCTACCGTACATATGCGTGGACCGCGGCCATTGGATACGGGATTGGGCTGCCGTTCGGGGCGTGGAACACTTTTGAAGCGTGGCGGCATGGATTCGATACGCTCTCGCTTTTCAAGTGGTTGTTGTTGCCCTACGACTGGCAACGGCTGCTGGTGGGGCTGGCACATGCTTCGATTGTGTTGATGGTCGTGAAAGCCGGCGCGCTCAAATGGATTACAAAACCGCTGGCGGCGGTGGGTCAGACGGCGTTGAGCAATTATTTGGGCACGAGTTTGCTGTGTACGTTGATTTTTAACGGATACGGATTCGGGCTTTTCGGGAAGCTGCAGTTTTATCAATTGTCTTACGTGGTGGCGGCAGTGTGGGTGGTGAATCTGGTGGCGAGTCCGCTGTGGCTGAAATATTTCCGGTTCGGGCCGGTGGAGTGGTTGTGGAGGTCGTTGACGTATTGGAAGCGCCAGCCGATGCGGAGGCAGGCAGAGGCGGGAGCGGCTGCGACGGCGTAAGTCTACGGAATTGTGGCGGAGATGGGGACGGAGTCGGGGCTTTCTTTTCCGGCGCGGTCGATCGTGCGGACGACGTAGTAGTAAGTGGCGCCGCTTTGTACGTTGCGGTCAATGAAGGAAGGATTGGGGAGGAGTTCGGAATTTATTTTTGTGAATGGGCCTAGGGGCGCGGTGCTGCGGTAGATGTTGTAGCCGGCGACGGGTGACGAGCTGGCGTTCCATTGCAGCGTTACCTGATGGGGAAGGGTCACGCGCGGCGCGCTTTTTGCGGGGAAAGGGATTTTTGTGTGGCTGGTGGCGGTGACATAGGTCCACCAGACGAAGAGCGTGAGTGCGACGAGAGTGGCAATCGCGGAGATGGATTTTTTCCAGGCAGGTAATTCCCTATTCAGCAGAACGATAATCTGAAAGATGAGGAGAAGCAGCGCGAGGGCGCCGAGGAGTAAGAAAACGGCGAGCCAGGCGTTACTTTGCGGAGACGGGACGAGCGAGGGCAGGCGGTGATGGTGAGCTTGCAGGCGCGCGTCGAGCCAGAGGTTTTCGATGGTGAATGCGGCGATGGCGGCGGCCAGCAGCCAGGTGAGCGAGACTGCGATAGCGATGGAACGGCGCTGGGGCACAAGGGTCCTTTGAACGAAAAAACACTGTAGAGCATTGGAGGCGGCGATTCCAAGTTTTGTGGGGAGCGGGGAAACGCGAGGAAGCTCCGCGGCGCTTGAACAGCAAAACCGAGCGGGACCCCGCTTTCTCGCGAGGTTGGCCGGTTACGTGGTGAGTTTAGCCAAGCTTCCTCGGCTGCGGTCGCAATGACAGGTTTGCGGAGATGGTGAAAGCAGCCGGGCCGAAGCCCGGCCCTAGGCAAGAAAAGACTACAAGCGGCAGATGAGGAGTTCGCGTTCATAGACCATTTCCTTGGGGAGATGGTCGTGGAGTTCGATGAAAAGTTCTTCGTGGTCGATGACTTCGTGACGCCAGGCCTTGCCGTCAAATTCCTGCAGGGTGTCGAATTTTTCGCGCGGGAAATCGAGGCCGCTCCATTCCATGTCCTCGTAGTTGGGCATCCAGCCGATGGGCGTTTCGCGGCCCTGGGCGCGGACGCGTGCGCGATCGACGATCCATTTTAGGACGCGCATGTTTTCGCTGTAGCCGGGCCAAATGAATTTGCCTTCGGCATTTTTGCGGAACCAATTGACGTGAAAAATACGCGGCGTGACGGTCAGCGAGCGCTGCATCTTGATCCAGTGACGGAAGTAGTCGCCCATGTGATAGCCGCAGAACGGAAGCATGGCCATGGGATCGCGGCGAACTTTGCCGATGGAACCGGCAGCGGCGGCGGTCATTTCAGAGCCCATGGTCGCGCCGATATACACGCCGGAGCTCCAGTTGAATGCCTGATAGACGAGTGGCATGGTGGTGGCGCGGCGTCCGCCGAAAACAATGGCGTGAAGCGGAACGCCGTTCGGATCTTCCCAACCGGGATCGATGGTCGGACATTGCGAAGCGGGCGCAGTGAAGCGCGCGTTGGGGTGAGCGGCTTTCGTGCCGTTCTGCTTGGCGATTTCGGGAGTCCAGCGATTGCCCTGCCAATCGGTGAGCTCAGCCGGCGGCTCGTCGGTCATGCCTTCCCACCAGACGCCGCCATCGGGAGTGAGCGCAACGTTGGTGAAGATAGTGTTTTTCGCGAGAGTGGCCATCGCGTTGGGATTGGTTTTTTTGGAAGTGCCGGGAGCGACTCCGAAGAATCCAGCTTCGGGATTCAGGGCGCGGAGTGAACCGTTTTCATCGGGGCGAATCCAGGCAATGTCGTCGCCAACCGTCCAGACTTTCCAGCCTTCGAATCCTTTGGGCGGAATAAGCATGGCGAAATTGGTTTTGCCGCAGGCGCTGGGAAATGCGGCGGCTACGTAGGTTTTTTCACCTTTGGGATCCTCAACGCCTGAGGATGAGCATGTGCTCGGCCATCCAGCCTTCGTCGCGCGCGATGTTGGAAGCGATACGCAGCGCAAAACATTTTTTGCCGAGAAGCGCGTTGCCGCCGTAACCGGAGCCGTACGACCAAATTTCGCGCGATTCGGGAAAGTGGACGATGTACTTTTCCTTGTTGCAGGGCCAGGGGACGTCTTTCTGGCCGGGAGCGAGCGGAGCGCCGACGGAGTGCATGCACGGGACGACGCGGGCACCTTTATCGATTTCATCGAAAACACGCTGGCCGATACGAGCCATAATGCGCATGTTGACGACGACGTAGGGCGAATCGGTGAGTTGGACGCCGATTTTTGCGAAGCGGTGAACCGATGGGGCCCATGCTGAAGGCGAGGACATACATCGTGCGGCCACGCATGGCGCCGCTGAAGAGGCCTTTGAGTTTGCGGCGCATTTCGTAGGGATTTTCCCAATTGTTGGTGGGACCGGCGCTGTCCTTGGAGTAGGAGCAGATGAAGGTGCGGTCTTCAACGCGAGCGACGTCATTGGCGTCGGAGCGCGCGTAGTAACAGCCGGGCCAGAGTTTTTCGTTGAGCTTGATGAAAGTTCCGGAGGCGACCATTTCGGCGCAGAGCTGGTCGTTTTCTTCCTGCGAGCCGTCGACCCAGTGAATACGAGCGGGGCGAGTGAGTTCGGCCATTTTTTCGACCCAGCGCAGGAGGTGGTCGTTCTTACTGAGGGGAGTGGCGGGGTCGCGGGTGGTGGCGGTGGTGGTTGTAGGGGAGCTCATGCGTGCCGAATCCTCCAAAGGCCGAATCGAGGCAGCGAACACGGCTCGGTGCTCACAGCGGATGAAGAGGCTGTCAGACTCGGTCTTATACAAATACAACAGTTTGGTAGCGATACCGGGATTCGAACCCGGATTTTTGCCTTGAGAGGGCAATGTCCTAACCCTTAGACGATATCGCCGAAGAGACTTAAGTTCGTAACTGAAGTTCGCGGAATCTACCCGAAGCCGCGAAAATCGGGTACGAAAGATTATAACGCGAGGGTCGAGAGTTTGTCTCGCGAACAGGAATTGCCGCGGAGGCGCAGAGACAAAAGGAAAGAAAGAAGGGGATGCCAGAGAGACACGGAGGGAAGAAGGAAATGGAAGAGTTAGAAAGAACTGCAGAGGGAGGGGCAAGAGGGCAGAGTAAGAAAGGGTAGGTGCGACCGCAAGAACCAGCCGGCTTAGAAGGTGAAGATCGAAGGACCAAGAAACTAGCTGGCGATTTTGAGTTCGGTGTCTTCTACTTCTTTTTCTTTGCTGAAAGGCAGGAACGAGAAGAATTTATTCCGGCAAGGGACACAGCGGTACGCCGGAACTCCGAGAGGCCGCCAGATGAATGCGAACCAGCCGGTGGCGTGTTCGGCCGAGATTCGTTTGAGTTCTAGATTGCCGCAAATTCCGCAATGGGCGGAAAGCAGATGAGAAAGGGGAGAGGTACGGGAGCGGAAGCGGGTTCCGCACTTTGAGCAGCGCCAAGGGATGGAGCCGAAAATACTGGCAAAGAAATCGTAAATACTTTTTCGGCGCGACCTGCGGCAGGCTTCAGCCTTGCATGAAGGGCAAATCATTTTTGTAAATTTAACAATGCTGGAGTATCAGGGCTAAAGAGATGCTACGGGAAAGTGGAGAACGAGGCAAGATGCAAGCGCGGCGGGCGTGTGGGAAAGTAACCAAAGTCTGCGTTACCATTGAGAAACAAGATCGTGATGCGGGAATCGCTGCGACTGGGAGCGGGCATGGCTGACTACACAGACCAACACGCGCGGGCGGGTATCGAGACGAAATTGCCGAAGCTGGATACTTGGCCCAACCAGTATCCCGGCTACGTGATTACCACGCGCTATCCGGAGTACACCTCGGTGTGCCCGAAGACGGGACTGCCGGACTATGGAACGCTGATTATCGAATACATGCCGCGCCAAGAATGCATCGAACTAAAGGCGCTGAAGATGTACTTGCTAGCGTACCGAAGCCTGGGAATTTTTTATGAAAATGCGGTAAACAAGATTCTGGAGGATATTGTGGCGGCGATTCAGCCGGAATGGTGCGTGGTACGGGGAGAATTCACGCCACGAGGGGGGTTGAATACGACGGTAGAAGCCCGGTGGCCGAGACCGAAGGTGCCGAGCGGGAAGAAGTAGCGCGGAAGTGGACTGTTTTACCGGGAAGGCACCCTTTCAGGATTGGTGTCGTTCGAGCAGCGGCGTATGGACACGTCAATCGGGGCGAGCCATAATCTTTGGCGTGACGTGTGAGGCAAAACGGGCCGATCGTATTGGCCCGCGCAAGTGGGCCTATCGGCTTGAGTGCAGGGGGTGAAGTTCGCACCAGCCGATTGCAATTCTTGATGGGGCAGGACAGTTTCGATCTTACCTGAGGGTGGAGGGAAAATGAGCATTTCTCCGAACGTGCCGAGTCCGCAGGACTCGTATCATTACGAAAATACCGGAACGCCGCGTTGGATTGCGGTGCTTTTCGGCGTGATGTTTGTGGCACTGGCAGCCATGGGATTTTTTGGGTACACGTCGCAGGCGCGGCTGTCGCAGGAGCTGGCTAAAGCGGAAGATCAGAACAAGACCCTGTCGGCGGAGCTGCAGCAAGCGAATTCGCGAATGGCGGATTTGAAGGGAATCGTCGAGATTACGCAGCAGAAAGTCGGCATGACGCAATCGGAATTGGCGCAGGCCAGGAGCCGCGCGGAAGTGATCCGCAAGGATCAGATTGCCTCGGACCAGAAGTTGTCGACACAGTTGGCAGCGGCCCAGAAAGACAGCGCGGAAAAAATCGGCGCAGTGGCGACGGACCTGGGCGGCGCAAAGAAGGATATTGAGAGCACTCGGAACGACCTCGAAGCGACCAAGGGCAAGCTGGATCGCGCGCAAGGCGATATGGGCGTGATGAGCGGATTGATTGCACGCAATCACGACGACTTGGAAGATTTGAAGCGCCGCGGCGACCGGAACTACTACGAGTTCACGGTTCCGAAGACCAAGACGCCGCAGCGAGTGGGGCCGGTGCAAGTTTCGTTGAATAAGGTGGATCAGAAGAAATCAAAATATACCATCACGGTGATGGTCGATGACCGCTCGATTGAGAAGAAAGACAAGACGGCGGGCGAGCCGGTACAGTTTTACGTAAAGGGTAGCCGAGGAGCTTCGCCGTACGAGATCGTGGTGTTTGACGTTGGCAAGAATCAGATCACGGGATACCTGTCGACGCCGAAGGAAGCGGGATCCGGCGGAACGGCAGCGCCGACCGCGGCGGCACCGGCGACAAAGCCGAGTTAATTCTATAAGCCTTGTACTGAACTAATTAAACACATACAGAGGCCCTGTTCTGCGTTCTGGAAACTAGACGCGGAACAGGGCTTCTGGCGTTTTGCGCGCTGGCCTAGGATGGATTTATCGAACGATTGTCAGCAGAGAACGGAAGGCAGAGAGAAAATCATGACCCGGCGCAAATTTGCGATTTTACTAACACTGTTCGGTTTGACCCTGGCTCCGCGGGAGGCGCGAGGTCAAAAGACCTTGGATCCCGGGCAGCTGCCGAAGACCACGACGTTTTTCCTGGCCTGGCATGGCATGCCCGCCGGCGATGCGCGCAAGAACAATTCCCTGCTGGCGCTGTGGGACGATCCGGATTTCGCGCCGGTACGAAGCGCGTTGCTGGAACAAATCGAGCATGGTTCGGCAAGATCGCAGAAAGCGAGCAAACCAGTGACGCCGGAAGAATTCACGGAGTTCGCGGGCTTGCTGGACAACGAGCTGGTATTGGGGGCAATTGAGGAACCGTCTCCGGCTAAGGTGAGCAAGGGCGCCACAGTGACGGCAGCACACAAGTGGGAAGGCGCGTTTCTGGTTTACGACCGCACTGGAAAAGATGTGACACTGGCGAAATTACTGGCGCGTACGCGGGGCGACGAAAAAGATCCGCCGAAAATCTCGAGCGAGTCGGTTGCAGGGATTCCGGCAATAAAAGTCGAGAGGACGTCAGGCGTCTCCTATTGGGCGGAGAGCGGAAAGTACACATTCAGCGCGTCCGAACCGGCAGTGTTTGAGCAGATTGCGGCATGGACCAAGCAAACGGAAGGCGGTCCGGCCGGACTTTCAGAAACCGAGACGTACCGCGAGGCCAGCGAGTTACTAAAAGGCGGTGTTCTGAATTTCTTCTTCCATTTGCCGAGTATCGGAGAAATGGCTGGAGAGACAAGCGCGGCCGGATTCCGGTTACGGCCATTGTTGCAGAACGTGCGCATGGACGCGGTGCACTTGATTGCGGGAAATGTTTCGCTGTCCGGGGCGCGGACACGGACACAGATCGCGGTGCTCGGAGATACGGAGCCGGGGACGCCGTTCGATATTTGGACTGACGGCAGTGGAGAGTCCGCCGCGGGGGCGTTTGTGGACTCGAATACGATTTCCTATCAACAAGGGAAAATCGACCTGATGGGAGTTTTTGGCCTGGTAAAGCGGGCACTGCAATCAACAGCCGCAGCCGGTCAGCAAGGCCCGATGGACTTCATCGAAATCGGAGCGCAATCGCGCCTGGGAATGACTATTCCGGAGGCACTGGGATTATTTACGGGCGAATTTGCATCAACGCAAGCAAATCCGGCGCTGGATCCTGCGAAACGCGTTTTTATCGCTGGCATTCATGAGAAGCCCGGAACGTTGAAGCTGTTGAGGGCGGCGCTTGCGGACCGTGTCACGTCAGAAAGAAACGAAGGGGACGTTACATTCTTGAAGGTTTCGGAGGGCGGAATTCACAACAGCGCGGGAACGGCTTCATGGAAATACTATCAGGTTGCCGTTACGGCGGACGCGATTCTGGTGTCGAGCAGACTCGAGTCTTTGAAGGAAATCCTGGCGCGCCGGAGTGCGAGCGTTGCGAATGCCCAGATGCCAGCCAGTTGGCAGACCGCGCGCGGGCAGTTTCCAAAATCGCTGAATGGGCTTGGCTTCGTGGATTTTCAGAAGATCGATTGGACGGCAGCCAAAGCCCGGTGGGATGCGGAGAGCCTAAAGGCGGGAACCACTTCGCGCTCCAGTACCAGTTCCCGGACCGATGTATTCAGCAATTCGTTGAAAAAACTGGATCCGCAAATCTTTCCGCGACACCTGCATTTGAGCGCCACCGCGTCGTGGAAAGACACTCAGGGCTTGCACTTTGATGGCTGGATCGAATAGCAGCAAACGCCGGGGTATTGGCAACGGAATTGGCCGACGGCTTCTGCTGTTGGCAGTAGCCTCAATCAGTGCCGGGGCGCTCGGCGCGCAAGAAGCTCCTCTGCAGCAGGAACAACCGCTTAGAGTCACCGTGAACCGGGTAAGCGTCGGAGTGACGGTTTCGGATTCGCACGGCAAGTTCGTTTCGGGTTTGAGCAAAAAGGACTTTCGCGTATTCGATAATGGAGTTGAGCAGCCGATAGCCGATTTTCTTTCCGTCGAAGAGCCGGCGCAATTTCTGCTATTGATTGAATCCGGCCCCCCGGTGTTTCTGTTCTCCAAAAATCACATCCTTGCTGCTGATTCTCTACTTAGCAGCGTGGCCCCGGAAGATCGCGTGGCGCTCGCGACCTATTCGAGAGGCCCAAATCTGGTGCTGGATTTTACAGCGGACAAAGGCGCGGCACGGCTCGCGCTTCGTTCGATCGATTTCCGATCGGGATTCGGAGAGCTGGACCTTTTCTCTACCATTTCGGCGGCAATCGGCGAACTTGCACCTCTCGCGGGGAAGAAAACGATCGTATTGCTTTCGACGGGGTTAGACACCTCTTCCAACGTGGATTGGCAAAGCCTGCTGCCCAAATTGCAGGTGTCGGATGTCCGGATTATTTCCGTCTCACTCGCAGGTGACATCCGCAAGCCGGCAAAGAAGGGGAAACTCACGCCCGAGGAAAAGAATGCTCGGACCGAATTAAAGAAAGGCTTCGCGGAAGCAGACGGGTCGTTAAGAGATCTGGCAAATGCGACGGGTGGCAGGGTCTATTTCGCAAAAGACGCAAAAGATTTTAAGAAAGCATACGCCGAAATTGCAGAACTATTGCGCCACGAGTACAGCATCGCGTTCGCACCAACCGCTTTCGACGGGAAGGTGCACACACTTCGCGTGGAGGTGAAGAAGCGCGGCGTTCGTGTCGATCATCGCCCGGCGTATTTGGCAGCAGCTGCGACCGGAACAGGGCCCGCGGTGAAATAGAAACTTCCCCAAGGTGCGCGTCACCGCCACGAACAGCACGAAGCTGGAGGCTTCAAAAGCTGCAAAGTTAGTCGAAGTCTTTCAGCGTTTTGGCCATTTCGGTGAGGCGAGCGTCGATCAGTGCGAACGCACTTCCAGCCGGAAACAAGCCGTCTGAATTGCGAACGCCGGCGGGAAATCCAGTGAGCAACTCAATTCCCTGTTCGATGCGGTCGATGGGCCAGACGAAAAATTTCTTCGAAGCCACGGCCTCGAGCAGGTCGTCACGAAGCATGAGATCTTCCACGTTCGACGCAGGTATCATGACGCCTTGAGTGCCAGTAAGTCCCTGGATACGGCACACGTCGAAGAAGCCCTCGATTTTTTCGTTTACGCCGCCGATGGCCTGGACGTCTCCCTGCTGGTTCATGGATCCGGTCACGGCGATATCCTGGCGAAGTGGAAGATTCGCGAGCGCGGAGACCAGCGCGTAAACTTCGGTGGAGCTGGCGCTGTCACCGTCCACACCGGAATAGGATTGCTCGAAACAAATACTGGCGGCAAGCGAGAGCGGTTTGTTCTGCGCGAAGTGGCTGCGCAGGAATCCCGAGATGATGTGCATTCCTTTATCGTGGAACCGGCCGCTCAGATTCGATTCGCGTTCGATGTTGATCAGGCCGGCTTTTCCGAGGGCAGCGGTGGCCGTGATGCGCACCGGCTTGCCAAAAGCGTAGCCGCCGATTTCCAGGACGCTTAAACCGTTGACCTGACCAACGCGTTGACCGGAAACATCGACGAGCAGCGTGCCCTCTTCGATCATTTCGCGGATGCGCGTTTCGATGAGATTGTGGCGCTCCATTTTTGAGCTGAGAGCTTTGCGAACGTGTGCAGCGCGAACGACAGTTTCCTTGGCTTCATTTGCGGCGTAGTTGGCTTCGCGCGCCAAATCGGCGATGTCGACAAAGCGAGCTGTCACTTTGTTTCTGCGTCCGGCCATGCGAACGCCATATTCAAGAATTGCCGCAAACGCGCCACGATCGAATGGCCAGAGATTTTCTTTTTCAGAGAGTGCGCGAAGGCGGCCTGCGTATTCGGCGATGACGGTATCGTTCATGGCCATTTCTTCGTCAAACTCGACGCGCACTTTGAAAATTTTGCGGAAGTCCTCTTCGTAATCGTAAAGAAGTTCGTAAACGGAACGGTCACCGATCAAGATGACCTTGACGTTGATCTGAATCGGTTCCGGCTTCATGGCGCTGCCGCCGAATGGATAAAAAATTTCTAGCGGTTGAATCTCCAGGCGATTGTGATTCAGAGTGCGTTTTAGAGCACGCCATACGCCGGGCTCGGAGATGGTTTCCATCGAGTACATGATCAGGAAGCCGCCGTCGGCACGGAGCAATGAACCGCCGCGTAGGTCCATAAAGTCGCTGGTCCAGCCACCACGAGCATCGTAAGCGCGCTGAATGGTGCCGAAAAGATTTGCGTAAGTCGGAGTGGTTTCGAAAATAACCGGCGATTCGCTTTCGCCATCGTGAGAAAGAATGACGTTCACGCCGTAGCTGCGGAAAGGATCGCGCTCCGGACCGGGCGCTTTTGGAAGTCCTTCAAGCCCTTCGGGCTGGTCCTCCGCTTCGCCCTCACGTTCCTTAAACGGGCCGAGATTGTCGAGCAAGTGGTGGCGAACTTCTTCCAAATATTCGGAAACGCTGGTACCGGGATATTTTTCCTTGAGTTCCTCGATGACGCCGTCGACCAGAACGGATGCAGCTTCCTGCTCGAGGTAGCTGAGTTCGCTGGCGAGTTCACGTGAGAGAGTCAACGTCTTTCTATACACGACCGTAAATTCCTGGCGAAACTGTTCGTATTTTCGCTCGATTTCTTCGGCGACCGGTCCATCGAGCTTGCCTTCGTGAACCATTTTTGAAATGTCCTCGATCGGGACCATCTGGCCTTCGAGCACAGGAAAAATTTCGGGCAGTGCGACCGCTCCCACCTGCATGTGACCGAGCGCGAATTGTTCGCGCGCAATCTTGCGGGTGAAATCGTCCATCAAATCTTTTTCGCGCGCGGTAAAGCGCTCGACGATCCTTCCCTTTTGGCGCTGGAAGGGTTCCCCTTCGAAAACCTGCGGGATGCGGCGGCGAAGGAAATCGATGCCGGCTTGCATGTCTTTCTTGAAGGAATTGGCCTGGCCGCGCGGAAGGGTGAGCAGGCGCGGACGATCTGCGATTTTGAAATTGTTGACGTAGCAGCGATCCGGAGTTTCTTTGCTGCCCGGATGGAGTTCGCCGATCATGTGAGCGATGGTGCCGCCGCGACTGGTGCCGGCGAGCCCGCAAACGAAAACGTTATAACCGGGAGCGGTAAGCTCGACACCCATCTTGAGGGCGCGCAGCGCGCGCTCCTGGCCAACGAATCCTTCGCGCGGTTCCGCCTGTGCAGTGGTTTCGAATGGAAGACGCGACGGTTCGCAGCGCCAGCGAAGTTTTTCCAGCGGCAATGCGGACGTTTTTTCAATTCGCTTTGTGAGTTCGTTCATGTTCGGCGGGTACTCTAGCATACCCGGTGAGGCAGTGCGCTAGGGATGCGGGTTGTGCTCTTTCTCTAACTTATTGATGCGACTCGGTTATTAGACTCGCGAAACTTCCATTTCGTCGCGATGTTGCATGTAGACGCGGAACACGCCCATCGCCGCAGCGACAATGGTGGGGCCAGCCACCAGGCCAAGCAAACCGAAAACTTGAATGCCACCAAGCACGCTGATGAAAAGGAGTAGCTCGTTGAGATGGGTACGATTGCGCAGAAGCAGCGGGCGAACGATGTTATCCGCAAGGCCGGCTACGATGCCGCAAATCGCAGCTACCAGCAGCCCTTTGCCGATATGCCCGGTAAAGGCCAGCCACAAGGCAGCGGGTACCCAGACGAGGGCGGAGCCGATCACGGGAACGAGCGAGAAAAACGCCATCACTACGGCCCAGAAGATCGCAGTGCCGATGCCGGCCAGAGTGAAGGCCAGTCCACCAAGTGCGCCCTGAATAGCGGCAACGAGAAGCCCCACGGCAACGCTGGCAAAGATCAGTTCGCGCGATTCGTTCAACATTGCGTCCTGAATGGTCGGATCGAATGGCAGCAAATGCTTCACGGCGCGAACGACGTCGTCACCATCTCGAAACATGAAGAACAGAGCGAATAGAAGAACGAACAAATCTAGGAAAAAGGTGAATAGGTTTTTTACCAGGCCACCGACCTTACCGGCGAGGAAGGTTGCGACGCGTTCGGCGCCTCGCTTTACAGGATCGGTCAGGTCAGTGTCCTGCACCGATTCGGGCAACTGACTTTTCAGCCACTCGATCGTTTTTTCCGGAACCGCCTGATTGGGGTCCTGCAAGGCAACTTGCGCTTTTGCGCCGGCGTCGATGGCCTGCTTGGTGGTGTAAAAGAGGACAACGAGCGCGGGCACGATGAGCAGCACGGTAACGGCAAGGGTGCTGACAGTGGCGGCGGAGGTTGGCTTCAGTTTCTTGCGAAGCCGTTTGTGCAGCGGAAAAAAGAAAATTGCGAGAACGGCGGACCAGGCGAGCGGCACCAGGAATGGCGCCGTAATTTCGAACATCAGAAAGCCGAGCAGGACCAGCGCACCATAGGAGAGAACTGTAGTTACCTGGTCGCTCGTTGATGCGTTTCTTTCCCGGACAGTCTTGGTCACCGGTATATAATCCTCTAGCTCTTACGACAACAGGTCACGGACAAGAACACCGCAAAACTCCGCATGTCATCGAGCCCCATTCCGCTTTCACGCTACCAGTATCGACTACTTGCTGTACTTGCGTTAATAAACTTCGTCAACTTCGCGGACCGCCAAATATTCGTGCCGCTGTTGCCGTTACTGAGAGCGCACCTGGGAGTTTCGGACGCGCAACTCGGTTCGCTGCAAACCTGGTTACTGGTGGTTCTCGCGGTCGCCAGCATTCCGTCGGGATTTCTGGCGGACCGGCTGAGCAGGCGAATGATTATCGCATGCGGAGTGTTGTTCTGGAGTCTGGCGACATTCTGCAGTGGCCTTGCTTCTTCCTTCGTGATTCTGGCGATTTCGCGAGCGATGGTGGGAGTGGGCGAAGCGGCGTACGCGCCCGCTGCGCAGTCGATGATTTCAGGGGCGTTTCCGCAAGAGAGACGAGCATTTGCGCAGGCGATCTTTGCTTCGGGAATGCTAATCGGCGGAGCCTCGGGGCTCGCTCTGGGCGGCATCATGGGCGAGCACCAAGGGTGGCAGCACGCATTTTTTCTCGCAGCAATCGGGGGATTGTTGCCGGGATTGGCAGTGTTGGGTGTAGAAGATCCGCCGCGCGGACCACGGACGGAAGTGGTGCCAATCCTGAGACTGTTGAGCGTGCCCGCGTTTATGGCGATGTTAGCGGCCGGGACATGCATTACGTTTTCAAGCGTTTCGCTGCTGACCTGGGGTGTGGATTTTGCGCGTGACTACAAAGATTTCAGTTTGAAAGAAGCAGCGGTGGCGTTGGCTGGCATCGCACTTTTTTCAGCGGTGCTTGGAGTGTTGATGGGCGGATATGTGGCGGACCGCCTGCAGCGGCGCTATTCGTTCGGACGGCTGATCGCGATTGGTGGAGCGCTGCTGCTGGCAACGCCATTTCTGTTGCTGGCCATCCTTTCCGACGACAAGTGGGCCGTGCTGGCGGGGTTGTTCATCGCCGGATTTTTTATGTCGTGGTATCACGGTCCGGTGACGGCGGTCATACACGACATGATGCCACGGCGAGCGCATGCAACGTCGGTAGGAATCTATATGTTTGTGACGCAACTTTTGGGCGGGCTCGGGCCGCTGATCGTCGGAAAGATTTCCGATTTGCGCGATTTACAGGTGGGATTGGAAATCGCGGTGGGAGTATTGGTTTGCGGTGGGCTGCTGATGCTGCTAGTGATTCACTTTATCCGACGCGACGGGTTGCGTCATCCTGATTTGGAAAGCTTTCAAGTCGAGCAGCAAATTCCGTAAGGGGCGTCAGGACTCGGGCGAGTTTCTGCGAAGTTTTACTTGATGCCGACTTGGCCGGTGAGCCGAGTAACATCGTCGGCAGTGACGTCGTAGAGCGTCCGCTCATCTTCTTCTTCCAGCCGTTCTTTCAGATATTCAGCGGCGATGAAGCTCGCTTCGCGGTCGGAGAGGTCGCGCCCGGCTTTGGCTCGAAACGTAACGAAGCCGGCATGCGAAAGGCCGACGAGGAGTGCTGCACCATCCACGTAGAATTTTGTGTCAATCGTATCGCTATGGCGGGTGGCGATTCCATTCCACATGTGCGAAAAGCGGCACTGAAAAACTCGTCCCGTAAGCCGGGACGTTACTTCGAATGCGCCAACGAACTGGCTCATTGCGCCAGCGTTGGCCAAGACTGGAAATGTGGGCACGCCTGCTCCTTTTTTGACTGCAGTTATTCTAGCGCAAATGGCAGCGTGCTGTTCTTATCGCGCGGCTACCGCGGCTTCCGCACCAGCATAGTTACGGATAGCAGCGGCAACACCCGCACCCGGCGCGACACGGGCGCCTTGATCGAGCAAAACTTTTTCCATCGAAGCCAGCAGCAGCAGGACATTGGCCTTCTGCGCGCAGTAGCCCATCAAACCGAGGCGCCAGATTTTTCCTTTAAGCGGACCGATACCGCCGGCGATTTCAATGTTGAATTCTTCGAGGAGCTGGTTGCGGAATTTCACGTCGTCGATGCCCGCCGGAATAAAAACCGGAGTAACGGTAACGAGGCGATCTTTAGGGTTGGTTACGAGAAGCTCCAGGCCCATCGCTTCGACGCCGGCGATAAGCGCTTGTTGATTGATGCGATGGCGGTCCCAGCGATTTTGCAGGCCTTCTTCGACTGTAAGACGCAGCGCTTCGCGGAGCGCATAGATCAGGGAGATTGGCGGAGTGTGATGATAGAGACGATCCTTGCCCCAATAATTCATTGCGGTGGTCAGGTCGAAATACCAACTCTGTACTTTTTTCTTTCTATTCTTCAGGACTTCTTCGGCGCGAGCGTTCACGGTAATCGGAGACATGCCGGGAGGCGCGCCTAAAGCCTTTTGCGTGCCGCTGAAGACGATGTCCAGTTTTTGCTGGTCGACATCGAGAGGTTCGGCTGCGAGCGATGCGACGGTGTCAACAATCAACAGTGCGCCGAGTTCATCTGCTACTTTGCGAAATGGATCGAGCTGCGTGACGACGCCGGAGGAAGTTTCGCCGTGAGCCAGTCCGACAATCTTGATTTTTCTGCCGGCGCCGGCTTTGCGAACGTCTTCCGCATCGACCGCTTTCCCGTACGGGGCTTCTACCTTCGCGATTTTTGCGGGTGTCCGCAGCGCGATTTCGTACATTCGCTCAGAGAACCAGCCGTTGACGCAGACGATAGCCTCGTCGCCTTCTTCGAGAGTATTCAATACTGATGCCTCGATTCCGCCAGAACCTGAGGCGGAAAGCGGCATGGTCACGCGATTTTCAGTCTGAAAAACCTGGCGAAGAAGCGTCTGCGTTTCGTCCATACAGGTTTTGAAGAATGGATCGAGGTGGCCGACGATCGGAGCAGAGAGAGCGCGATACACGCGGGGATCAATGGAAGCGGGACCGGGCGTCATCATCAGGCGCATGGGGGGCGCCAGTTCGCCGATCGATTGCTTTAAGGCTTCATGGCTCATGGATAGAACCTCGCTGGCCGCCGCTTTGATATCGTTGGCGGAACTCGATTTTCCTGTATTCGGGAGGGGCCTGCAACCGACATATTGGCAGGAGGCTACGCGGCGAGTTGTTCGTGCTGTTCAGGCGCCAGCAGGTGTACGGGGACTTTGCGGAGATCCCACACCAAGCCGACCCAGCTCAGCATTTTGAGGGCGTAGTAGGTGATGTCGATTTCCCACCAGAAAAATCCCTGGCGAGCAGAAGCCATGAAGTGATGATGATTGTTGTGCCAGCCTTCGCCGAGCGTGAGGATAGCGAGCAGCCAATTGTTTTTACTGGTGTCTTCGGTTTCGTAGCGGCGAGTGCCAAATAGGTGCGACAGCGAATTGATGGTAAAAGTGTCGTGCCACAGCAGCACCGTGCTCAGGCAGAACCCCCACACAAAGAGCGGCCATCCGCCGATCATCCATAGCGCCACACCAAGAATCGTCGGCGGAACCAGGTGATAGGTGTTCAGCCAGCGCAGTTCAGGAAACTTCGCAAAATCGGCAATGTAGTTCAGGCGGGTGTCGTTATATTTGTCAGAAATAATCCAACCCAGGTGCGACCAAAAAAATCCAAAAAGCGTTGGAGAGTGCAGGTCATCTTCCTGATCGGAAAAACGATGATGATGGCGATGGTGCGCTGCCCACCACAACACGCCTTTTTGCGAAGAGGTCATGGCCATGAACGCGATCACAAACTGAAAGGCGCGGCTGGTCTTATAAGAACGGTGCGAAAAATAGCGATGGTATCCGGCGGTAACGAAAAACATGCGGACGGCAACCAGGGCCAGGCAGGTGATCAAATAAGCCCAGCGGAATTTAACGAAAAAAACGCACAAAGCCAGGGCGTGAATCAATACAAATGGGAGGGTAAGTAGAACAGAAATTCGCGAGCCGTTGGGCAAGGGAATTGAGAGCGAGCGCAAAGCTAATGCCATCCGGCTATTTCCTCCGTCTATCGTCAGCGCAGTTACTCGCTGCTGGGGCCGCGAGCGCAAAAAACCAGCCGGATCTTCGCGCCACGCAACGTCACTAACCAGTTTAGGGGCCGGTAGAGAGGGGGTCAAGCGTACGCCGGTACAGCGATTCACTTTTTCGATACTGTTCTTTGGTGCGGGCGGTTATCTGGGCCGAAACGCGCAAAACTTTGCAGATTGCGCGGTTGACTGTAAACTCTGTGCATGGCTGAACGCCCGGTTCTGGTTGGTGTTTTCCCCGAAGTTGTGGTTCTCGATCCCGGCGACCAAGTTACCTGGATCTGCGATGCCGGCAATCTGCGCGTCGAATTTGATGTAAACCGCTGCCCTTTCGGTTCGAATGTATTTCAAGCACCAGTTGGGATGCGGCTGCAAACGGGTCCGCCGCGCGCCGGAACCAAGGCCGGGTCATACAAGTACCGGCTATGGATCAACGAGCAGTTGGTTGGGCGCGGCGAGGTGCTGCTGCGCGATTAAAGTCCATTCAGAAAATCTAGCAAAAGAAAAACGCCCGGAACGCTTGCCCTCCGGGCTGGTTAACTCCCGGCGGCCAACCCTTTCATCATTTGAGATAGAGCGCTAGAGTCTGGCACTTGGCCGTTTGGTGTGAGCCTATCCACAACGTGCGGCAAAAGTTGCGAAAAGATGGAACTGAGCTGACCCTGATCCATCCCGGTTTTCGCAGCGATCTCCTGAAGCGTGTTGCCGTGAAGCACGTTCTGCAGTTGGTCCCCGGAAATCGGAGAATTTTGGCCCGTGCCAATCCAGGACGCAACAAGGCCGCCTAAACCCTTCTGCTGGAACATCTGTTGCAGGCCGCTAATACCGCCGACCTGCGGGCTGTTGATGTAGTCCAGCAACATTCCCAGTGCGCCGGCATGCTGCTGCGCCTGTGCATTGGCCGCACCGCCCATCCCAGCCATTCCCATCACATCGTCCAAAAGTCCCATCGTCTTCTCCTTTAGCCTTCCGCGCGGAGGAAGTACGTCTGACTCTGACTCAAACTGATGCGAAAAATGCGACCGATCGCGGGAGTCAGGACAAATCTCTTTCCCGCAAACCCGTTGCCGGCCTTACTTCTGCTTTGCGATCACCAGGCCTGCGATCTTCTTGTAAGTCGCCGCGGGAACGATCTTCTTGTTCACAAGATCCGTCTTTTTCGCATAAGGGCGTCCATCCACGATTTTCTGGGCGTAGGCGTCGCCGATGCCCGGCAGCGCTTTCAGCTGGTCAAGTGTTGCGGAGTTCAGATCAAGCAAGTCTTTCTGCGCCGCCGTCGAGCCGGCAGCTGCGGTCTTCTGAGGCGCCGCGTGAGAAACAGAAATGGACATTCCAAGCACGGCGACCAATACCGCAAGCAGGACACTCTTGATGATTCTCGACATCGGTGGTTCTCCTTTTTCCTCTCGAATAAATTCAAATTACGATACTGGCTCGAATTCTACTTCTCTGCCGCGCGGTACCCGGCTTTTTGAGCATCCGCCTCGGTCATGTACTTGCCTTGCTTGGTTTTGCCATACCACCGGGTTCCCGGCTTGTGGTAAATGCCGGAGTCCGTGTTGACCCAGACCATACCGTTGCTGTTGGCCGGAGGCGTTTGTTGAGCGGAGCTAGCAGGCGGAGTCGCAGGAGCGTTTGCGGTCTTGCTGGTTGGAGCCGGAGCCGCGGCCGGGGGCGGGGTGCGAGCGGTAGTGTTCGCTGCCGGAGCGGGCGCTGGTGCATTAGCGGTCTTGCTCGTCGGTGGCGGAGCCGAAGCTGGCGCCGACGCGGCGGTGGTATCGTCGGCGGCTGTTGATTTCTTCGAGCGGGATTTCTTGGTCGTTGTCGTATCCGCGCTAGCGCTGGTGCTAGCAGAAGCTCCCGCATCAGTTGACGCGGCGTCCCTTGACTTGGCCTTCTTCGAACTACTCTTTTTCGTGGTCGTGGTATCTGCCGTGGTCGCGCTGTCCGCGGCCGTGGTCTTGCCGGCTGCCGTTGTTGAGTCAGCTGCGTCGGCTGACTTCTTGCTGCTCTTCCTCTTGGTAGTGGCCGTGGTGCTGGTGTCCGCAGAACCGCTGGCGACAGCGCTGTCTGCGGAATCGGCGGTCTTGCTCTTTTTCGTGCTCTTCTGGGTCGTAGTCTTTGAATCCGCTGCAGTGGCGGTGGAGTCGTCGGCAGCCGCGGTTTTTTTCTTGGATTTCGAGGTCTTGCTCGTCTTCGAATCAGTCGTAGTTGGCGTAGAGTCGTTGGCAGCCGCGGTTTTTTTCTTCGATTTCGATTTGGAGGTCGTCTTGGAATCGGCGCTGCTATCGGTACTGGCCGCGCTGTCATCGGTAGCCGGCTTGGCTTTCTTCTTCTTTTTCGTAGTGGTCGCGCTGCTATCGGTTTGGTCGCTCGTCGACGAAGATTGCGGCGCGGCGCGCAGCGGAACGCTTCCGCAGAACAGCAACATAGCCGCGACCAGCGCCAGAAATACTCGCTTGCTCAATTTCATCTTACTCTCCCCATCCGCTTCGGTTTGCGCTGCGGGCCAGACACACAAATTCGCATCGTGAGAGAGTTGGGTACGATGGCTCCAGGCATGCCGTGCGGGCTTTCCTTGATGGAATGGGCGAATCATCGCGGAGAAACACTGGGAAGTCAAGGTGAATTGGCCCGAATTGGGACGGCAACGCGACCACGCGATTTCATGCGTGTTGGTTTTATATTTTGCTAGCTGCTATGTGTTTGAGGATGCTAACCAAAAGCCCTGGCGTGCGATTTTAGTCTCCAGCAGCCATGGCGCGAGGCGATTCCATGGATTCTGCGAGACCGCGGCGCATAGGTCCTAGGGCGAAAGCAGGGACATCACGCTCCGCTGCGACTGACAAGTTGGCGGCTTTTCTTGGAAACTCCTGGCGGCGATCCAGCCTGAGGCCGGCTTCTTTCAGGAATTCCGCGGAGAAACCCAAATCCTCGGCGCGATCTACTCCCCAGAACCAGAGCTTTTCTTCGTTGCGTTGCAGGAAGTCCAGCCCTTCTTCCAGCTTTTTCATGGCTCGATCGAACGAGCTCGCGAGAAAGTACACACTTAAGGTCCACGCATGGCGTGGGTAGTGGACCTGGACTCGAACACAGTATTTGCCGCCCTGATTGCGTTCCATGCTGCAGCGGTAGTCATTTCGAACGATGTGCGTGCGCGTTGCCATGATATTCACCGATTAGAAGAATTTACATTCACGATTCGTTTGGAAGCGGTCGCCGAAGTCCGATCTAGCGGTAGAGTCCTCGAAGAAGTGTGTCCGCGGGTGGGCCGAGCGGGCATGCTGAACGAGACACCCATAGCCTACCGGTAGGGATAGCCGAGCGCAAGTGGCCGCAAGAAAATAGATAAGTTGTTTATTTATAATAAGTTACAAGAAAATCTGCAAATCTGGCGAATGTTTCCTACTCGCAGAAAAGACGGCACTATCCGCCAAGTTCGCCGAATCCGGTTAGCTTGTCCGGCATGATTTTGAGCTTACCTTCCTGCTTCAGGCGAGCTTCCAAGCTCGAACGGAAAGCTTCATAAGCCAGTCCACGCTTTTCGTTCAGGACCTGTTCGGTCAATTCCTTCTTTTGTTTGTCGAAATCGGCCATGTTGGCTTCGGATTTGGCGTCGACCTTGTACACAAACCAGTTTGAGCCGAGATTTTCGGGGCTGGAGACCTCGCCCACCTTCATGTTAAAGGCCGCAGTCACTTGTTTGCCGCTGCCGACTCCCGGAATGGAGCCGGCGCGGGAGAAGTCGTCACTGGTTTTCGCCTCAAGGCCCAACGCCTTGGCGACGACATCGAATTTTTCCCCGGCTTTGCCGCGCTTGCTAAGTTCCTCCGCCTTTGACCGCGCAAGCTGCAGCGCTTTCTCCTGTTTCAAGGAAGCGACAAGCTTGTCGCGAACTTCGTCGAGGCTACCTGGATGAGCAGGTATGGTCTGCTTCAAAGTAAGCACGATGTAGCCGCGATCCGTTCGAATGGGCTGGCTAACTTCGCCCTCTCGTAGCCGGAAAATGGCGTCCTTGATCTCTGGAGAGTTGCCAAGTTCAAGCAGCGGATCCGTTGCAGCAATCGGCCTGGTTTGAGCCACTTCCAAGTGAAACTGTTTCGCGACATCGGCGAGCGGGGTACGGTTCGATTTTCGGATTTCCGCCGAGAGTTGGTCGGCAAGTTTGCTGGCGCTGTCGTCGGCTTTTGCGAGCAGCAACGGGGCACGGATCGAATCCTTTACCTCTTCGAAGGATTTCGTGTGAGCAGTCTCTTTTTCCAAAACTTTGATGATATGGAAGCCGTACTGCGTCTTCACCAGGTCTGAAACTGCGCCAGCCTGCAGCGAGAATGCGGCCTTTTCAAATTCCGGGACGGTTTGCCCCTGAATCAGCCAGCCTAGATCGCCGCCCTTATCCTTAGAACCTGGATCTTCTGAATACTTTTTTGCCAACTCGTCGAATTTTGCGCCCTTCTTTACTTGTTTAAGGACGTCCTCGGCCTTTTTCTTGATTTCCTCAACTTCGGCGTCGGTTTTGTTCACCGTCATCAGCAGAATGTGCTCGGCGTGTACGCGGTTCGGTACCTGGTAATCCTGGATGTTCTGCTGATATTTCAGCTTCAGTTCGTCGTCCGAAATCTGCAACCCTTGGCGCAATTTGATGAGATCGACCAGTCCATACTCAACGACGCGCTTTTCCGGCACTTGATACTGGGCTTTACGCTTTTCATAGGCTTCCTTGACCTCGGCATCGCTCGGCGTAATTTTCGCTTCCAGGTCTTCCGGTTTGATTAAAGCGTAGTCCAATTTCACTTTATCGTTCTGATAGCGATACTGCTCGAGAAGTTCGTTCGGACCCGCGCTGATTCCATCCGTGACCAGGCGCCGAAACTTTTCCTCAAGCAGGCCCTGCTTGATGTAGTCCTCGAAAACCGGAACGCTGAGGTTAAAGCGCTGCTGAACCAATTGCGAATACTGGTCCATGCTTACCGGACTGTCGCCATTGAATGCGGTCGGCAGGAACTGCTTTACGCGATCGGCGATTTCCTCGTTGGTAACCTTTATGCCCAGGCGGTCCGCTTCGTACTGAATCTCTTTCGCATAAACAAGCTGATTCAGGATCTGGCGAGCGTAGAGACCTTCCAACTGCTTTGGAACCTGATTCCGGCGCGCGACTTCACTGAGTTGCTGGCGAATTTCCGAAACCGTCACCACCTGGTCGCTACCAATTTTGGCTACGACGTCATTGTTCTGGATGTCCGCCGTCGGCGAGGTGGGCAACAGATAGCTAAGCATGCCGATACCGAGCACACCGACCACGATACCGAGAAGAATCCGGACTCCAAGTTTGCGATTATCTGCTCCAGCCATCCGTTGCGTCTCCCTAGACTGTGGTCAAACCTAAT
Source organism: uncultured Acidobacteriota bacterium (assembly GCA_963781385.1). Classification (GTDB taxonomy): domain Bacteria; phylum Acidobacteriota; class Terriglobia; order Acidiferrales; family UBA7541; genus Acidiferrum. The sequence continues at coordinate 81,978 of CAWAFN010000005.1, forward strand.
ATTATAGACGAGCGGCCCCCTTGTCCCAAATCAATTTGGTTCTGTGCGCGTGATCACAGACAGGAAGCGTCGAACGGCTTGGGGAACAGGTCTTTCATCGCGATGACTTCCACTTTGCCTTTCAGGTTTGCCAGGATCACCGGAACGTTCCCGCAGAATTCCCAGATGATCTGGCGGCAGGCGCCACAGGGGAGCGTAAGCGATTCGGTATCAGTTACAACCGCGACGGCATCGAAGCCGCGCTCGCCCTCGCTGATCGCTTTATAAATGGCCACGCGCTCGGCGCAAATCGTTAGTCCGTAGGTTGCGTTCTCGACATTGCAACCGCCGAAAATTCGTCCAGAAGTGGCTCGCAGGCTGGCTCCCACGCGAAAATTGGAGAAAGCAGCATGGGCGTTCTCGCGCGACTGCTTCGCCGCGGCTATCAACGCGCCATATTCGCTCGCGCTCGACGACTCGTGTGCTGTCATTCGATGGCCTCCGCGATTTGTGGAATCACCGCTTTTAAGAGCGCGATGAACTGACTTTTCACTCGTGCGCCGGTTTCAAACACTTCTTCTGCCGTCAGGGGCTTGCCGGTAATTCCTGCTGCCATGTTGGTCACGCAGGAAATTCCTAACACCCGAATGCCTGAGTGCCGGGCCGCCAGCACTTCCGGGACCGTCGACATACCTACTAAATCCGCGCCGAGCGTTCGAAACGCCTGGATTTCGGCAGGAGTTTCGTAGTTCGGACCGGCCAGAGCAAGATATACACCTTCCTTCGGAGCGAGCGAGAGTTTTTTGGATTCTTCAGCGACGAACCTGCGAAATTCCGGATCGTAAGCGCGCGTCATGTCAGGAAACCTGGGGCCAAAACGATCCTCGTTGCGTCCGATCAGCGGATTGGCGCCTTGCAGATTGAGGTGATCGCGAATTGTGACCAGAGCGCCTTCCGAATAATTCAGATTGATGCCGCCCGCGGCATTCGTCAGGATCACCGCTTTTACTCCCATTCGCGCGAAGACCCGGATGGGGAACGCCACCTGCTGCGCCGAATATCCTTCGTAAAGATGGACGCGGCCCTGCATCCCGGCAACGGCAATTCCCTTCACTGTTCCGAGAACCAGTTGCCCGGCATGGCCAATGGCAGTCGAACGCGGGAAATTGGGAATTTTCGTGTAGGGAATCTTTCTGGCGCATTCGAATTCGTCAGCAAACGCACCTAAGCCAGATCCAAGAACGAGCGCGATTTTCGGGCGCAGTTTCGTTTTAGCAAGAACGAATTTTGCGGCCTTTTCAGCCTGCAAGAATTCAATCGTCGGTCCTGGTTTGATTCTTTGTTCTGACATGAGGTTTTTCTTGCTCGGCGAAGACTAAGTCAGCAATCCGACAATTGAAGCCGACATCAGGTTCGCCATCGTCCCGGCAAGCATGGCGCGAATTCCCAAACGGGCCAAATCGCCGCGCCGCTCGGGAGCCAGTGCGCCGATACCGCCAATCTGAATTCCGATCGAACTGAAATTCGCAAAGCCGCACAATGCAAACGTCGCGATCGTGAATGACCGGGGATCGATCGTGCTCTTGTACACACCCAGTTGTTGGAACGCCACCACTTCATTCACTACCATGCGCGTACCGAGCAAGTTGCCGATTAGCGCGCAATCGTGCCACGGAATCCCGATCACGAACGCCACGGGAGCGAATACCCAGCCAAATATCTGCTGCAGGCTCATCGGAAACCACGGGATACCATGCGCCGCGAGCCAATTGTGCGTGCCGCCCATCATCGCGTTTACCAGCGCAAGCAGCGCGATGAATGTAATCAACATCGCACCGACGTTCAGTGCCAGGTGCAGGCCTTCCACCGTGCCGCGCGAGATTGCGCCGAGGAAATTTGCTTCCTTTTCCATCGGTGGCATTTCCACACGGCCCGCGGTCAACGCTTGCTCGGTTTCCGGAATCAGCATCTTAGCCATCAATAGAGTTCCTGGCGCCGTCATGATCACCGCAGTCAGCAGATGCTTGGCTTCCACGCCGTAACTGATGTAGAGCGCCATGATGGCGCCGGAGACGTGCGCCATACCGCTGGTCATCACGGTCATCAATTCCGACTTGGTCATTTTGGGAAGAAACGGCCGGATGGTAAGCGGCGCTTCGGTCTGCCCCATAAAAATGCTGGCGGCAACATTGAGCGATTCTGCGCCACTGGCACCCATGATCCGCTGCATAAGCCAGGCGGCAGCGCGAATAATGATCTGCATTACACCGAGGTGGTAAAGCAGGGCAAACAACGCCGCAATGAAAATGATAGTGGGCAAAATCTGGAATGCGAAGGCTGCTCCGAAGGAAGAATTCTTTTTCCCGAGTTCGCCAAAAATAAATTCGGAACCGACGTAGGAAAAATTCAGAAGTTGCGTGACTTTGGCGCCTAGCCAGGCGAACAACTCCCGGCCTTTTTCAAATTTCAAAACCAGAAACGCGAATGTGAGCTGTAGCCCAACGCCCCACAATACGGTCTTCAGCTTGATCGCGCGACGGTCGGACGACATTGCAAACGCCAGGCCGAGCATTGAGATCAGGCCAAGCACGCCGGTAAATCGACCCATGCACTCTCCTTAAAGAGCAGGGAGACTTTAGCAGGTTATGAGGAAAAGTTGCAGGGTTGCGGCGGCTCAGGCGCCGATGACACGGCGGATAAGCTTTCTAGGCAGAACGGGTGTCTTCGCCGAACACGAAACTGCGTTCGATGCGTGCTGACGCTTCCACGAGCTTGGCGTCGGAATTGTAGTAGATCGTCACCAGAGATTCGCCGGCAGTGACCCGATCGCCGATGCGCTTATGAAACGCCAAGCCAACTCCATGATCGACGTTATGTTCAATCTTTTCGCGGCCGCCGCCAAGGGTAGCCAAGGCAATTCCGAACTGCATGCAATCGGTCGCGCGCACATAACCACTGACTCGGCTCGGCACCTCCTGGCTATTGCGGGCTTGGGGTAGAAGTTGGTAGTCGTCTATCACCCGCGGATCGCCTCCTTGTAACTCGATTCCCTGGCGAAGCTTTTCCAGCGCTTCGCCGGAAGCGACGAGTTTCGCAGCTAGCGCACGACCTTCATCTACGGATTTGCTTCGCTCACCCAGGTAAAACATCCAGGCCGAAAGTTCGATGCTCAACTCGCGCAAATCTGCCGGGCCGCGGCCGCGCAACACTTCTATGGACTCGATGACCTCATGCGAATGTCCGGCGAATTTTCCGAGCGGTTGATCCATGTCGGTGATCAAGGCGATACATTTCTTGCCCATGCGGCGCGCAGTTTCTACCATCATTTCGGCTAACTGCACGGAATCTTCTTCCCTTTTCATGAACGCGCCCGAGCCCGTTTTCACATCCAGGACGAGTCCATCGATTCCCTCGGCGAGTTTCTTGCTCATGATGGAAGCGCAAATCAGTCCCTTGTTTTCAACAGTGGAGGTGACGTCGCGCAGCGCGTAAATTTTCTTGTCAGCAGGAGCAATCTCTGCCGTTTGCCCGATCAACGCCATTCCGCACTGGCCTAAGACCGAGCGAAATTCCTCGAGCGATAAAGCCAGTGTTAAATCCAGGGATGGATTCGAGTTTGTCGAGTGTGCCGCCTGTGTGGCCAAGCCCACGCCCGCTAATCATCGGAACGTTGACTCCACCGGCCGCGACGATCGGCGCGAGGATCAGCGAAGTATTGTCGCCGATGCCGCCGGTCGAATGTTTGTCGACTTTTTTCCCCGGCAACTCGGGGAATGAAATTATCTTTCCGGAATGCAGCATGGCTTCGGTGAGGCTGGCGATTTCTCCGCCGCTTAGCCCGCGAATCCAGGTGGCCATCAGCCATGCGGACATCTGGTAGTCCGGAATCTTCCCGTGCGTGTAGCCGGAAACTAGGAAATCAATCTCTTCGCGAGAATGTTCTCCGGAATCACGTTTTTTGCGGATCAGGTCAACGGCACGCATACGAGAGTGATCGGACGTGCAGACTAACACCCACAATTTGCAGCGTCAAACACGGCTCATTGTGAGCTGGCGTGCAATCAGAATTCCAAGCACGAACACCTGCGCGCAAGATTGCAATGAACATCGATTGAATTCAGCGTGGTGGCGCGTCGTCGGCTTCATAGGAGGCAAGCTGCTCCTCCCAGGCAAGCGACGGAGTTTGCAGCAGGCGTACGCAGCGGTTCCAGCGCAGGATGGCGTCGTCATTTCCAGCGGGCCGGATTTTCTCCGCTTCCGCGAAGCACTCGAGTGCGCGTTCCAGCAACGGAAAAATCGCATGCGGCAAATTTCCGGCGCGAAGTTGCGCTTTGGCACGGCGCTCCTTGAGCAGTCCTGTGTAGTAAAGCTGCTCATAGCGATCGCTAAGGCGCGCGAGGAATTCTTCCGCCTCGCGACAGCGGTCGGTCGCTTCTCCCGTGAACTGATCCGTAATGGAAAGTCCCAGCAGCCGCAGCGCGAGCTGTTGTTGCGGATCGACGGCGAGAATATCGCGGCAAATGGATTCAGATTCTTCAGGTTCGTTCAGGTACCGGTAGAGTTCGACTTTGGCAAGCGCTTCGGCAATTCCGGCTTTGGAGATGGACTTTAGCTGGTAGTTCACGGGAAACCTCCTGCACCGCTCATCGTCAACCGCGGAAATTGTCGTGCGACGCCTTATGCGCCGCGAATCTTGCGCACGATCATCGCAATCGGATCGTAAAACTCATCCACCACGCGTTCCTTAAGCGGAATGATCGCGTTATCGGTGATGTGAATCTCTTCCGGACAAACTTCTGTACAGCACTTGGTGATGTTGCACAGGCCGAGTCCCAGTTCGTCCTTCAACAGTTTGGTGCGAGAGACGCCGTCCAGCGGATGCATTTCAAGACAAGCGGTTCGAACGAAGAATCGCGGACCAGCCAAACGTCTCGTGCTTGGAATGATCGCGCAAAACGTGGCAAACGTCCTGACAGAGAAAACATTCAATGCACTTGCGAAATTCCTGCACGCGATCCACGTCGCGCTGATACATCTTCCATTGCACTCCGGCGCGCGGCTGGAACGCTGGAATTTTTTTGTTCACCTTGTAATTCCACGAAACGTCGGTGACCAGATCCTTGATGACTGGAAACGCTTTTAGTGGAGAGACGGTAATTGCTTCATCGAGCGGCAGCGAATCGAGTCGCGTTTTGCAAGTCAGCCGCGGGCGGCCGTTCACTTCGGCCGAACACGAGCCGCACTTGCCGGCTTTGCAGTTCCAGCGTACCGCCAAATCGGGCGATTGGTGATTTTGTATGGAGTGCAACGCGTCAAGCACCACCATCCCGGGAGCGATCGGCACGCGGTAGTCCACGGCCCTTCCGCCCTCCGGACCGCCACGATGCACGCGCAGGATTGCTTCTGCCATCAGGCTCTCCCTTTCGATTCTCCTTACTTCGTCTCCGCCAAAAGCGCCCGCAAATCCGGCGGCATTTCGCTGACTGGGCGCTGTTCAAGCGTCATCTGGTCTCCACGCTTGACGATAATGTTGTTTTGCTTCGACCAGGTATCGTCGAAATTCGGGATAGTCGATGCGAGAGTGCGCTCCGCGGCTCTCGCGCCGCGCCAGCGCACTGCGCGTTACCGCCTCTGAGATCAATACCATCGACCGCAAATCGCGGGTGAGATGCCATCCGGGATTGAACATGCGCGAACCGTCGGCACGAACTCGCTCCACCCGGGGTTTTAGCTTTTCGAGTTCGACCAATGCCTTTTGCAAATCCGCTTCCGTTCGGAAAATTCCCACCAGGCTTTGCATGAATTCCTGCAACTCGCGATGGATCTCGTAGGGGAACTCGCCCTCGCTGCGTTCAAACGGCGCCAGCATTTCGCGTTCGGCGGATTGCAGTTGCGAAGCATCGAGTTCGACGTTTTTCACAATTTTGGCATACTCCGCAGCGGCCTTTCCCGCACGCTTTCCGAAGACCAGCAAGTCCGACAACGAGTTGCCGCCCAGGCGATTCGCGCCGTGTAATCCCGCAGCGGCTTCGCCTGCCGCGAACAGCCCCGGCACTGTCGATTGCCCGGTCTCCGCTTCGACGCGAATGCCACCCATCATGTAGTGGCAGGTGGGTCCAACTTCCATCGGGCCCGTGGTGATATCCACGTCGGCCAATTCTTTGAACTGGTGGTACATGCTTGGAAGTTTTTTCTTAACGTACTCGGCGGGCTTATGAGAAATATCCAGATACGCGCCTCCATGTTCGGAGCCGCGGCCTTCTTTCACTTCGGTGTAGATGGCGCGCGCCACCACATCGCGCGTGGATAGTTCCATGCGCTTCGGGTCGTACTTCTCCATGAAGCGCTCGCCCTTGTTGTTCTTGAGCGTCCCGCCCTCGCCGCGCACCGCTTCGGTAACCAAAATTCCCTGCACTCCCGGCGGCCAAACCATCCCGGTCGGATGAAACTGAACAAATTCCATATCCAACAATTCCGCGCCAACTTCGTACGCCAACGCCATTCCGTCGGCAGTATACTCCCAGGAATTCGAGGTAATCTTCCACGCTTTGCCAATTCCGCCGGTGGCAATGACCACAGACTTGGCCTTGAACGTCACGAAACGGCCCTGCTCGCGCCAATAGCCGAAAGCTCCCGCCACGCGATCGCCATCCTTGATCAGGCGGGTGACGGCGCATTCCATGAAAACGTCAATGCCCTGCTGCACGCCCCGGTCTTGCAACGTTCGAATCAGTTCAAGTCCGGTGCGATCGCCAACGTGGCACAAGCGTTTGAAAGTGTGGCCGCCGAATGCGCGTTGCAGGATTTGTCCGTCGTCAGTGCGATCAAAAAGCGCGCCCCACTGCTCCAGTTCGCGCACGCGTTCCGGTGCTTCCTGTGCGTGAAGCTGCGCCATGCGCCAATTGTTCAGAAATTTTCCGCCACGCATGGTGTCGCAAAAGTGAGTGCGCCAATCGTCGGACTTGTCGACATTGCCCATGGCGGCAGCGATTCCGCCTTCGGCCATTACCGTGTGTGCTTTGCCGAGAAGCGATTTGCAAACCAGCCCAACGCGCGCTCCCTGCGCGAGAGCTTCGATGGCCGCGCGCAGCCCGGCACCGCCGGCTCCGATGATCAACACGTCATGTTCGTGGGTTTCGTAGGGAGGGGTCACAGGATTCGAATGTCCTTGAAAACTCCGGCCGAAAGCATGCGGACGTAAAAATCAGTAAGCCCGACCGAAATCAAGCTCGACCACGCCAACAGCATGTGCCGGTCGTTCAAAATACTAAGCCAACCCCACGCCGTGTGTCGCACCGGTCCGAATGTTGTACACGAAAAACAGTCGAGCTTCCCGCCAGCCAAGTGCCGCAGTGAGTGGCAGGACAAGGTATAAAGCGTAAGCAGCGTCACGTTCGCAATCAAAATCAGCGAGCCCAGCCCAATGCCAAAAACCTGTGTGCCCGATGGCGCGGTAAAGAATAAGCCTTCGTACGCGTCATGCCAGAGGAACACCAAAAACAGGATGGCCAGGTACAGGAAATAGCGATGAATATTTTGCAGAATAAACGGAAACGCTGTTTCTCCCTTGTAATTGCGCTTGCCGCTTTCGCTGACCGCGCACGCCGGAGGATCGAGGAAGAACGCCCGGTAATACGCTTTGCGGTAGTAGTAGCAAGTAGCGCGAAACCCCAACGGGCCGACCAAAATCAAAAGCGCCGGCGAAAGTTTCCACCAATGATGGTTCGGGTCGATTAGAGGCGAGTAAAAAGGAGAAAGATACGGTCCCCACTCGTAAAATTTACCTTCGAACGCGCGCAGCGTGGCGTACAATCCGAATCCGCCCAGCAAGATCACAACCGGCAAGATTTCTACCCACCAGTTATCGCGTCTTTGCGTCTCACCGAAATGCGCCAGCTTGGATTCCACGGAAGGAGAGCCCATTGTCACCCAATCCCCAGGCGCCTAGCCTAATCAGTAATTCAATTTTTGCAAGCCAGAAGTTATTCTGATGGAGAAATGGCGGCCCGGCGAGGCAATGTTGCGCTCGATGGTATACTTGCGCCGCCTTTTGAGGAAAGAGGCTGGCCTCTCTCAACGCCTCGCCTGTTATGGAAAAGTTTGACCTCATCGTCATCGGTTCTGGACCCGCCGGTCAGCGCGCTGCGATCCAGGCGACCAAGTTCGGCAAGCGAGCGGCCCTCATCGAAAAGATGGAAGTGATTGGTGGCGCCGCTATCAATACCGGCACAATTCCCAGCAAAACTATGCGCGAAGCCGTCCTGCATCTTTCCGGCTTCTACTACCAGAATATTTACGGCGTAAATTATCGCGTCAAAGAAACCATCACCATGGCGGATCTTTCTTTTCGCGCGCAACATGTCATCAAAACTGAAATTGACGTAACCCGTGCGCAGCTTTCTCGCAACGGCATTGAAGTGCTCACAGGAGTCGCGAGCTTCACCGGTCCGAACCGCCTGCTAATCTCCGGCAGCCGCGGCCAGTCCGAAGTCGAAGCCGAAAAGATCGTCATCGCCACTGGCACCAAACCGGCCAGTTCGGCGCTCGTCCCCTTCAACAACCGCAACATCATCAACAGCGATCAGATTCTGCAAATGCCGATTATTCCCAAGACCATGATCGTCGTAGGCGGTGGGGTCATCGGTGTTGAGTACACCTGCATGTTCGCTACGCTGGGCGTTCGCGTCACGCTCATTGAAAAACGCCCACGCCTGCTCGAATTCGCCGACACAGAAATGGTCGAAGCGCTCTGCTATCACTTGCGCGATCGCCGCGTGACTCTTCGTCTGAATGAGGAAGTTGAAAGTGTGGAGGAAACTCCGGACAACGGTGTCGTGGCAAATCTCAAAAGCAAAAAGAAAGTGGGCGGCGAAGCTCTGCTTTACGCCGTCGGCCGCCAGGGTAACGTCGACGAGCTGAATCTTGCCGCTGCCGGCCTTGATTCCGACGAGCGCGGCCGCATCCCGGTGGACTCGGGCTACCGCACCAAGCAATCGCACATTTTCGCCGTCGGCGACGTTATCGGCTTCCCCAGCCTGGGCTCTGTTTCCATGGAGCAAGGCCGCATCGCCGCCGCAAACGCTTTCGGAATGCCTGTGCACTCTGACCCTGCGCATTATCCCTACGGCATCTATACGATCCCAGAAATTTCATTCATCGGCAAAACCGAAGAACAACTAACCGATGCGGGCATCGCGTATGAAGTCGGTATCGCTTATTTTCGCGAAATCGCTCGCGGACAAATTCGTGGCGACACCACCGGCCGATTGAAGTTGATCTTTCAGCCCGAGAGCAAGGAAATTCTTGGCATCCACATTATCGGTGAAGGCGCATCGGAGCTTCTTCACATCGGCCAGGCTGTTTTTGCGCTGAAAGGCACGGTGGAATATTTCGTGGACACCGTTTTCAACTATCCGACGCTTGCGGAGTGCTACAAGACCGCGGCGTTCAACGGACTAAATAAACTTTCCAAGATGTAGCGTAGTTTTTGGAATGCAGTGATCGCAGACGGGCGGTTCAGCATGGGCATGGCAGCAGGCGTTCTGGTTGTTGAACATATTGCCGCGGGGCTGGTGGAAAATAACCAGATCAGCGGCACGGTAAAAGTTTTTCCGGAAATCGGCGAATCGCGTGAGGCCTTGCTCGCAATGCCCGCCGACGGCATCGCCGAGAAAATAGCGGAACTTGTAATTTCTGTAGCCGCAGGAAAACCGCTTTCCGCGGTCGGAGTCGGCTTCCCGGGAATTATTCTCGACGGCGTTGTGGAAGAATCCCCTAATTTACAACAAATCAAAGGTTTTAACTTGCGCGACGCACTTGAAAGCGCGCTTGCTGCCTCGGGCTTGCGTATTCCGGTTCGAATTTACAACGATGCCGACGCCACCGCCGCCGGTATCGCTGCCACTCGCGGCATCCTTCACAAGCTGAATCGCGTCTGGACGCTCGGCAACGGCGTTGGCTTTGGCCGCTATCCCTGGAGTGAAGGCGCATGGGAAGGCGGCCACTCTGTCGTTACGCTCGACCCAAAGGAAAATTATTGCGGCTGCGGCGGCCGCGGACACCTGGAAGGTATTCTGGGCTACCGCGCGATGCGTCTGCGGTTTCTCGATCTGGAGCCTGAAGAAGTTTTCGAGAATGCGAAAAACGGGGACACCCGGTGCGTCGATTTCGTTTCCCGCTGCCATCGTGCGCTTGCCGCGGCCACAGCCACCAGCATTCACATGGAAGGCCCGGGTCCGTTCTATCTCACCGGGCCGAACGTAAACTGGATTGACGTCAATGTGCTGGGCCGCAACGTGCATGACATGGTGAAAATGAGCCCGCTGCAGGGTAGCCGGTTTGAAGTCATTCCCAAAAACGACGACCTTGGCATCATCGGTTGCGCCGTAAACGCCGTAACGTCTCTCGGCTCGTAGAAGCACGGACTGGACGCTTAACGATCTTCTCCGGCAATGAGTTTCGTTTCCAGCTGCGACACGATTCGCCAGCCTCGCGGCGTGTTCACATACACTCGCAAAACACGGAATTGGTTGTAAAACTTTTTCCCGTTTGCATGCCCAACTTCCGACCGCATGCTCAACACGTACGCCGCGTCCCGGAACATTTTTATTTGCGGATCGCTGCTCACCACCGAAATGAACTCCAGCGGATTCGTTCCCACATCTCGAATCATCCCAGCCTTGTTAACAACTTCGCCGTAGCGCGAAACTCCCGTGAAATCTTCCGAATACACCGACTTGAAGAACGTCGAATTGTGCAGTTGGATCGCTCGTGCATTTTCTTTTTCCAGATTGATCAGCTCCTGGCGCTGCATCTCCGGATTGATGGGCTGCTCGTCGGGGTTTTGTGCTCTTGCGACTCCGGCACAAAATAGCCACGCAGCCATCATCAGCACGATGCTTTTCACGGAATTTCTCCTCAGCCCAAAAGATGAACCGACTTTGACGGGAAATTGACTCAAGAAGCGTCCGTTATTCAGTATAGTGCTACCGCCCGGTTGTTCCGCTCCCAGCCGTATCCATGCGTCCAATCCGGCATCCAATCAGGCACGAGGCATTTACATCACATCAATTTGAGAGGAATCATGTTCCCAGTCGCTTTCCCCGTAAGCCCATCATCTTCGCGGCGCGCATTTCTGAACCGGGCGAGTCAGTGGAGCGCGGTCGCCGTGGCTTATCAGTTCCTTCCGCTTTCTACGCTGGCCAAGTCTCTGGCAGACGATTCGCGAATCTCGCAAACGCCTGTTGTCGACAAAGGTTTCGCGTCCGTCCGCAAAATTGGCGACGGGCTGTACGCGACGATTTCCGACACTTCCAAGGGACTGCAGACCATGTGCAATGGCGGTTTTCTGGTCGGCAAGGATTCTGCCCTGTTGATCGAAGGATTTGTCAGCGCAGCCGGCGCCGCTTTCCAGTACGAGACACTTCGCTCGTTGAGCAAAGCACAAGTGCTCGGCGCGCTGGACACCCATTACCACTTTGACCATACCTGCGGAAATGCGTTCTACGGTGCAAACGGAATTTCGCTCTGGGCTCATGCCAACACCGGGAAGCGCATTATTGACAGCTACGGGCAGATGCAAGGCGCAGACAAGGAGGCCATGTTCGCGCCTCTTGAAACACGCGCCAAGAACGCTAAAACTGAAATTGCCCGCAAACACGCCGCAGAATACGCGGCAACCATCAGTAATATTTTCGGGGTTGTCAACTCCACAGTCCTTTCCCTGCCAAATCGTCCGCTCGATCCGGCGAAGCTCCCCATTAAATTGGATCTTGGAGGAATTACCGCTATCGTTGAATCTCACCCCGGCCACTCTGGCACGGACCTGATCGTTCGCGTGCCACAACAAAACGTCGTTTACACCGGCGACCTGCTGTTCAGCAACATGTATCCAGTCACCTTCGACGATCAGGCCACCGTTTCCGGGTGGCGCTCCACTCTCAAAACGTTCTTGGGCTACGACAAGGACACCATCTTCGTTCCCGGTCACGGTCAACTTTGCGGGCCGGAAGGCGTAAAACTCCTGGCCGATCTCTTCGACGACATCGCCGCACAGGCCGAAAAAATGTACAAAGCCGGCTTGCCTGCAGAAGATGCCGCCGACCAGTACGTCGTTCCCGAAAAGTTCAAAGGCGTCGCGATTTTCGCCTGGAATCTTTCGATCGGCCCTACCATCACGAAGCTTTACAAGGAGTGGGCAACAAAGTAGGCGCTACACTCTTTTTTGGAAAACCGGCGAGAATGTCTGCGCGATTTTCAGCACCCGGAGCGCGTTCATGTTGAAAAACCGTCATCCGCAGCGCGGTGGCACCACTCTTCTCGGCGTGCGCATCGCGCTATAAAGAATCGCCCCGCCTTCGCTACGCAGCGGGCGGTGGCTGAAGCGGCGCGTTTGGGTCGCGCCGCGAAATAGCGAACGCGATTTCGCGCATCTCTTCATGAATCAATCCGTTTGTCGCCAGCACCACCGGACCGCCAAGAGCGTAGGACTCGCCGCGAAAGTCAGAAATTTTTCCGCCGGCCTCTTCCACCAGCAGAACGCCGGCTCCGGTATCCCACGGTTTCAATCCAAATTCCCAGAATCCGTCGAATCGTCCGCACGCCACGCTCGCCAGATCGAGCGCCGCAGATCCGTCGCGTCTGACTCCATGCGACCGCAAAGTAAAATCGTAGTAGTAGTGGATATTCGGGCTGGCCAGTCGCTTGTGCACCGGAAATCCGGTGCATAACAAACTTGTTGCCAGTGTGCCGTTTTTCGAAACCGCGATTTTCTTACCGTTAAGCGTGGCGCCTTCTCCGCGCGCAGCCGCAAACAGTTCATCGTAAATCGGATTGTAAACGACCCCCGCCAGCACCTTTCCGTTCTGCGCCAGCGCAATCGAGACCGCAAAGCAGGGATACTTGTGCGCAAAATTTGTCGTCCCATCCAGTGGATCGACATGCCAGCGAAATTCTGAGCTGCGTTCGTGGCCAGTTCCCTCTTCTGCCGCAATCGTGTGCTCCGGAAAATATCTTGTCAGCCGCGTCACGATCGCGTTCTCACTCCGCTTGTCCGCTTGCGTCACCAGATCCACATCGCCCTTGTAACTGATGTCCGGAGGCAACGCGTACTCTTCCCGCAGGATCGCGCCCGCTTCACGCGCCGTCTCCACTGCCGCTTCCAGAAATTGTTTCGGTGTCGCCTTGCAAGAATCGTTTCCCATGGGTTCTTAGTGTACCGGGTAAGCGCCCGCCTGATCGCGCCAGGCTCGTCATTCTTCAGTTCTCTGCTGCCACAATATCGGCCATCCGCGTCGCGTCAATCCGCAGTTCGTCGTGCGCGGCGCTTCGAGTGTGTCAATTTCGTATCAGCGATCGTTTGCGATGAGTTCCGTGCATGCGCCTTCCAGAAAGATTCAACCGCACCCGCCGCGATCCACTTGCGGTCAACGCGCGGGCCAAAAATGTGACTGAAAATCATCGGGCCCAGCAACAACGTAACGCCAAGTTCCTCGTCCAGAACAGCGGAAAAAATTCCCCGCTTGATTCCCCGCCGAAGCAAATTCTTCAGGCCTATTCGAGCCCGCTCCATCACCCGCGCCCGCCACGCTCGTCCAAATTCCTGATTGCGGGCCGAGTACGCGATCAAGTGCGGCATCAACCGCTCTTTCACATCGACCTTGCGTGAATTCGGTTCATACAAAAGAAACGACTGGATATCCGCCTTCAGATCTCCCGAGTCGAAATCCGGCGGCCCTTCGTCCAGCTCATGAACGTGTACCAGCACTTCCATGCATAGCGCGTCCTTGTCCGCCCAGTGTTTGTAAATTGTGGCTTTGCTGACGCCGGAAGCCGCGGCAATCGCGTCCATGCTGGCAGCATCGATTCCCCTCTCGGCAAACAATTCGATCGCCGCGTTCAACACTTTTTCATGCGCGCGCTGGCTGAGCCCGCGAGCCATCGCTAAATCTCGATCTTCGAAAATCGCCACGCGCCAAAAAACAAAAGTGCGATGGCCATCCCGCACAAGATCGCCAGATCTGCCTTCAGTCCGAAATGCGTGAGATTGATCAGCGAGGCGCGAAGCCCGTCAATTCCGTATGTCAACGGATCGATTCTGGTAACTAGCGTTAGAATCGATGGCAAATTATCCAGTGGGTACAGCGCTCCCGATAAAAAGAAAATCGGCAGCACCAGAAAATTCATGATGAGTTGAAATCCCTGCATATCCTGCAAACCAGAGCCAATCGCCGTCCCCAACGCTGCGAAAACGATGGCGATAAGCGCCATGAACACGATTCCCACGGGAATCATGGCCAAATTCACCGGCCGAAAGCCTGCGATCAGGCAAATAACTAAAATCAGCAGCCCCTGTAGCATCGCCACCGTCGCACCGCCCAGCGTCCTTCCAATCATGATCCATAACCGCGGCACTGGAGCGACCAGCGTTTCCTTCAAAAATCCGAATTGCCGGTCGAACAACAACGCAATCCCGGAAAACACCGATGTGAACAGCACGCTCATTCCAATCACTCCCGGCGCCACGAATTGCAAATAGCTGCCATTACCCGCTTTTTGAAATACCGGTCCAAGGCCGAATCCCAGGACCAGCAAATACAGCAACGGCTGCCCGAGCGACGCAACGATCTGCGCCCGTGAACGGGTATATTTTTTTACTTCACGCAGCCACAAGATATAAATCGCATTCATCGCTTATCTCCTCCACATCCGCGCCATCTGCCGCAACTGGTCGGCGGAGTCGGCGCTCTCGTCGCGAATCGTCGTTCCCGTCAAAGCCAGAAACGCTTCTTCCAGCGATTCCTTGCCGGTTTTTCCTTTCAGTTCCTGTGAAGTTCCGATTGCCACAATGTTTCCGTGGTCAATCACCGCGATCCGGTGTGCCACGCGATCCGCCTCCTCCATGTAATGCGTGGTCAGAAATACCGTCACCTGCTCCGTTTCATTCAATCGCTTCACGTGTGTCCACAATTGATTGCGGCTCTGCGGATCAAGCCCCAGCGTCGGCTCATCCAGAAAGAGTATTTTCGGCGTATGCAGAAATCCGCGCGCAATCTCCAGCCGCCGCTTCATGCCACCGGAGAACTTTTTCACTTGAGTATCGCGCCGCTCCCACAGCTCAAACAGCTTCATCAGCATTTCAGTCCGCTCGCGCCGCACTTTCCGCGGCACGTGGTAAAGAACGCCGTGCAACTCCATGTTTTCCAGCGCGGTCAGATCCCCGTCGAGGCTGGGATCCTGAAAAACGATCCCGAACTGCTGCCGCACTTCGTTCTGCTGTTTCGCCGGGTTAAGCCCATTCAGTTCGAGCGACCCGCTCGTCGGCGGCAGCAATGTCGTCAACATCTTGATGGTAGTTGTCTTCCCGGCTCCGTTCGGACCGAGAAACGCAAAGATCTCGCCCTTGGGCACTGCAAACGAAATATCGTTCACCGCAATAAAGTCGGCGAACTTCTTCACAAGATTCTGTACGCGGATCATGTTTCAGCTCCATGTCGGGTGGAAGTCGGATACTAAACGGTTCAGTTTAGCTTGTCAACGAGGATTGTTTTCGGGAATACCGCGAAGGTAGATTCTTGTTCTTCACCCTTGTCGGGCTAGGGAAGTCCCGTGTAATACGATTTGCGGTGGCGCACCGAATATACCGGTTTCCCTGCTTCCGCCGGAATCGTTGTGGTCGCGCTGGCCGGTTGCGCGCCATCTAAAGCCGTAGCGGTCGCATCGGGGTTCGTTGCCGGCGCGACGGCCGCAGCCGGCGGCGTAACCGTTACTTCGATCTTGCGGTAGGTATCAGCGGGTCCGCGCGGATTCGGGTAGTAGCCTAGCCGGTATTGCGTCCGCAATTCCTGATTGATCTGTTCGAAAATTCCATCCAGTTGCGTTGCGGACTCCGGATAGAAAACCGCTCCTCCGGTCGTATCGGTAATGGTTTCCAGCGCGTGCTCCCCCGCCGTGTTGCGGCCGCTCTCACTTTTCATCGAGCGAATGACCACGGAGTAAAGCAAAGCCCCCGTCTTTAGCGCCTCCCGCCGGCACGAATCGAAATCCGCGTGGCTGGTCGTTTCTCCGCCGTCGGTCACTAAAATAATCACTCTCCGCCGTTCCGATCCCTGTTTTACGAGCGCGCGCGAGCCCAGATAAATCGCATCGTAAATGGACGTGCCCGCTCCCTGTGGAATCCTCCGTACCGCGTCCTGCAAGTGCGCCACGTTGTCCGTGAATGCCACCAGCTGCGTCACGTTCTCGTCGAACGCATACACCGCCAGGCGATCTCCCGGCTTGAGCACTTGCTGTATAAAATGTGCCGCGGCTTCCCGTTGCGCTGGCATAGCCAGTTGCGCGCTCAGGCTCGCATCCACCATCAACGCCAGGTCGAGCGGTTGCTGAGTCTCTTTCTCGAAAACCGCTATTTTTTGAGGATGTTCTTCATCAAGAATTTGAAATGCTTCCATCGGCAGATCTGCCGCCGGCCGGTTGTGCTCATCCAATACGCTCACCAGCACGTTCACCAGATTTACGTTGACCTTTATTTTGCCGCGATCCTGGGCGATTTCTTCAGCATCCGCTTTTCCAGATGCCTTCGTCGGCGTCGCATCGCCGGGCTTCCCTTTTTGCGCCCACGGCGGGCGGTTGGGATTTTCCTGCGGCCGCGGAGCAGCTTGCGCTGCGCAAACCGCGAGCACCAATCCGAGAATGGCAACATTCCCGGTCACAGCAAGCCGGAAAACCTTTGCGCCAGAACGCTCTCGATAGGTTTGCATTGATTTATTTGGATGCGGGTTTCGCGCCGGGGGTCTCCGCCCCTTCGCCGGCTGTCCGCGGAATATTGCTTTGCGGCACAGGCGGCAGCTCTCCGTCCGCCCACACCGCGCCGTCTGCGAAGAACTCCTTCTTCCAGATTGGCACGGTCTTTTTCAAGGTATCGATGGCATACCGGCAAGCATCGAATGCCGCCGCCCGGTGCGCGGCACTTACTGCGATAAAAACACTCGTCTCGCCAATTTCCAGCCTTCCCAACCGGTGCACGATCGCTATGCGATTCACTCCATGCTTGGCGTGGATTTCCGCGGCGATTTCCTGCATCTTGGACAGCGCCATCGATTCGTACGCCTCGTATTCAAGGTACAGCGTTGTTCTCCCATGCGAATGGTTGCGCACGCAACCATCAAACGTCGCGACCGCGCCGTCTTCGTCCGCTCGCACTTCGCGCGCAATCGCTCTGTTGTCTATAACCTCGCGCGTGATTTCGATTCGATCCTTGAGACTTGGAGGAGTCATCTTCGGTTAGCCGCCACTCACCGGCGGCAAAAATCCCACTTCGTCGCCGCCTCTTAGCTCGGCATCCCAGGAAGCGAATTCGCAATTGCGCGCCGCCACCAGCGAAGAGCGAAATTTCTGCAGTTCCGGCCGCTTCGCTGAACACTGCGAAAATAAATCTTCAATCCGCGCACCCTCCCGCACTTCCACGGATTCTTCGCCCGCTCCAGAGAACTCTTTGAGCCGCCCGAAATAGAGAACCTTGATCACCATGTCTTTTCGCTTTGAGTTTAACCGATTTGCTGCTGCGCCTGCTCTCGTACGCCCTCGCCCGGCCTCCCGGAGCCATGCCGGCGCTGCTACCCAACAAACGGTACAGTCTCCAGGCAAAGGAAGACGTATCATTTACTTCCGCTGACCGACCGCAGCGATTCTGCCGGGGAAAATCATGAAAATTCTGGTCACAGGTGCAACCGGGCTGGTTGGCACTGCCTTGATTGCAGCGCTCGTGCGCGACGGCCACATGATCTGCCGGCTCATCCGACCCGGCAGCAAAACCGAAGGTGGAGGACCGGGCACATTCGACGTAACTTGGAATCCGGAAACAGGTGAATTGGGCGGCGCAGCAGTCGGCGCCGAAGCCGTCGTCAACCTCGCTGGCGCTCCTATCGCCGCCAGGCGTTGGACCGACTCTCGCAAGCAGGTTCTCCGCGCCAGCCGCGTCGATTTCACGCGAGGTCTGGTCTCCGCACTCGGGAAAATGACCGCCAAGCCCGACGTATTTGTCAGTGCGTCTGCCATCGGCTTCTACGCAAACCGCGGCGACGAAATCCTCACGGAAGCCAGCCCCCCCGGCCAAGATTTTCTAGCTGAACTCGCAAAAGATTGGGAAGCCGAAGCACTGCGCGCCGAGGAATTTCGCACCCGCGTGGTGCTCACGCGCTTTGGAATTATTTTGGACAAACGAGATGGCGCGCTCCCGAAAATGTCGCTGCCCTTCAAATTTGGCGTTGGAGGAAGGATAGGAAGCGGCACGCAATGGATGTCGTGGGTAGCTCTTAAAGACGTCATTCAAGCCATTCGTCTGGCCCTGGCAAACCGCGAATTCCGTGGCCCCGTCAATATCGTCGCGCCGAACCCCGTCCGCAACCAAGACTTTTCAAAAGAACTCGCCCAGGCATTGCACCGGCCGGCGATCATTCCCGCGCCGGCCTTTGCGCTCCGCCTCGCACTGGGCGAAATGGCCGACGGCATGCTCCTCACCAGCCAACGCGTTCTGCCGGAAAAATTGTTAAACTCCGGTTTCAAATTCTCCGGCGAAAAACTCCCTCGCACCCTGCAGCAAATCCTGCATGGGAAATAATGAAAAGATCTGCATCACTTGATGACGTTCAATGTCACTTCCACCTTGGTCACTCGGCCACTGATCGGATCCGTCGAAACCGTCGTTTCCAGCGTCTGGCCATCACGGATCAATAGATTCAGCTGCGAACGAAACTGCTGAATGACCGGTTGGGTTTCGGCGCCGTCATTCTTTTCATCCGTCGATTTCGTTTGTTGCTTGTACGCCGAAGTCCGTTCGACACTCAGCCCGAGTAGAAACTTTCCGTCGTCAGTTCTTTCCGCGCGGCCGTCGATATTAGTGCCCATGTCTTGGTAGTTGGCCTGATTCGGATTCATGCGAATCGGGACCCTAAGTCCCATCCGAATCGAAGCCATCGGCCCGCCTGTGTCCGCGTTGACCAAAATCGTGTAAGGAAGGCTGCTGATTCTTTTGTCGCCTTCAAATTCGTTGAACACCACCTGCACCCGAAGCGGCGTAATCGGCTTCTTCATTTCCGTCGCTTTCTCGCCGCTCTCCGATTTGCCCTTTTCCTGCGCAAAACCGGCGCTCGCTGTTACCACGCTCAGCGCGGCCGCCAGCATCACACGATGCATTCTCATCTTGAACTCTCCTTGAAATTTCATCGATGGTTCAGGTTTCACTTACAGGACTCCGCGGCCCTTGCAGCGGTTCACTTTTCTTTGGAAACGCCGCTGTCTTCATTCAGTGGCTTCCAGGCGATCTCGGACACATGAATCGGCTCAATCACCACATCCGCAGCACTCATTTTTGCTGCCAGCGCGTCCGCCGCTTCCGGCGATTTGTGCACCAGTTGGATCAACTGATCCATGGCGCGCTGATTTTCCGGATTGATTTGCACATCCAAACTTGTTTTCGTAACTTTCAAACCCCGCCCATCTCTTGCGTTTGTGCCCCGCGTATCACTCCTTTTCGTCCCGCTCGAAAACGCCGGCTGAAAACCCTTTTCAGTAACAGGAGGACTCGTTGCAGTATTCGCAGCCATACGGGCGTCCCTCCCTTCGGTTTTCCGCGTAAACCGCGGAAAACAAAAAACGCCTGCGACTGCAATCGCCGCGACGGTCGCCGCCACCGTAACCACTTTCCATGAAAAACCTTGCGAGCGGCGAGGCGCTTGCGCCAGCGAAGCCCGCACTCGATGCACCAGAGTCGCCGGCACATCACCGTTCACAGTCGTCCGAACTGATTGATCCACCAGCGCAAACATTGCACGTTCTTCGGCAAAATTCGCCATGCATTTTTCACACCCGGACAAATGCTGCGCAAGCGCGTGCGGCAGTTCTTCGCCACGCGCCGCCGCATCGCTCAACGATTGACGGTAGGATTCACAAAACATTTCAATTTCTCCGCAAGCGTCTTCCTGGCAAAAAATATTCGCGACTTCACCGTGCCCACCGGTACCGCCAGCATTCTTGAAACTTCGTCAATCGTGTGACCTTCCATCGCTGCCAGTAGCAGCACCAGCCGCTGTTTTTCCGGCAACTCGTCCATGGCCCGTTCGAACTGCCGCTGAAACTCCGCGTTTTCTCCGGTCTGCGCATTGCCGCGTGTACTTTCGTAAACCCATTGCGTCTCGCGCTGCTGCCGCCGCTTCGCCGCCCGCAGCCGATCGAGCGCCAATCGAAAACTGATTCGCACCAGCCATGCCCGAAATTTCGCCGGTTCGCGCAACCTCTCAAATCGCCGGTACGCCTTCAACAGTGCCTCCTGCGCCACGTCCTCCGCGTCCGCGTCATTTCGCAACACTCCCCGCGCCACGCGAAACGCCAGCGGCGCATTTCGCACCAACAGCTCATCCCACGCCCGCTGCAATTCGATGGAGGCCGCCTCACGCGTCGGGTCCTCGCGCGCTGCTGTCGCCTCGCTCTCGCCTCCCGGATGCCTCAGAATCCACTCCTGCACGGTTTCGTTTAGGCGAGCGGCAATCGCTCGGCTCTCCTTGTTCATAGATATGACGCCACGCTGGTCCAATGGGTTCACGTTCATTCCGAAACAGGAATGACTCAGTCTCCCAGCGAAGTAAAGCCTCCCCGCTAAAGATCGCAGTTTCTTAATGGCAACTCGATTTGCACTTCGGATTTCCTGACATTAGCTTTCACAATTCTTTGTCACCCTAGATTGCCAACTTTCACTGCATCTCTGCACTAAATGCCGCGGGCGAGCGCTGGTTCAAAAGGAATGCTCCCCTGGCTGGGTCTTGAGAGTTCTCTATCCCGATTCCGCTGATCTGCTTCGTGTAGGCTCCGTGCAGGGGAGAATTCTTCTTAGAAACGCGCTTTCGTTGCCGGCAAGTCCTACCGGAGTAACAATCGTCGTTGGCGGGCAAGTCGTCGGGCTCGACGAATCTACTGGCTCGGACCCGGCTGCAACCGTCAGCGGCTCGATTGCGCTTCGCCTGGCCCGGCGCAATTTGAAAGCGGCTACAAGATCGAACCACTTCGCGCAGGCCACACCTTCACGGTTTACGCTGAACCGCTCGACGGTGCAGTCGATCCATCACAACTCGGCAACGCCATGGCTAGCTTTGCCGTAACGCCAGCGCGCTGACAAACCATTTCAAAAACTTTTCGAATGAAATACCTACGTCGGCGAAAGTTCCGGCGCCAGCCAACCGCCACCAAAAAGGAGTCCCGGCCCAAGCGAGGCCAGAAAAATTGGCTCAAGCCGCGCTTTGCTCATTCGGAACTGCTCGAGCGCCAAGTGCAGCGCCGCGGCGCAAGTCGTGGAGCCCAAATTCCCACGCGTGTCCGCAACCGAAGGAAACCGCTCCGGCGAAACTCCCGATTTTTTTGCCAGCAGCGCAACCAATCGCGGGTTTGGCTGGTGCGTCGCAAAGGCCGCGACATTTTGCCGGGAAATTCCGCTCCGGTACTCCAGTTCGCGGATGCACTGCTCCAATCGCGCCGTCGCGGCGCGGGAAAGCGCGCCGCCCTCAAAAACCACTCTTAACTTGTCTTCTGGCTCGGCGGAAACCTGAATGGCGGACTGCAATTGCGTGGCACATCCGAAGAAAAAATCGCCCAGCGAAAAATGATGACTGGCTGCTGCCGCCGTTTCCACTCCCTGCTGCACCAGAAAAGCCGACGCGCCATCGCCAAATAGCCCGCCGAACTCTCCCGCAACTTTGCCCGGCGATAGCGTGCGCGAATGCACGTCGGCTGTCACGATCAGCACCGTTTTTGCCTGTCCCGATTTCACGAACGACCTGGCTACCACCAGCGCGTGCAACAGCCCCAGGCATGCGCCGCCGACGTCCAGCGCTCCGCATGTTTCGCGCGCTCCAACCGCCAGATGCAACTGCGCAGCCAGTGAAGGAAACGCATGGTGCGTCTCGCTGGCGGCGACGATCCAATCCACCTCTTTCGCCGTAACATCCCCTGCTGCAAGCGCTCGCGCCGCGGCTTTTGCGCCGAGCGTCACTTCGTTTTCGCTTTCTGCCGCATACGCAAGCGAAACGATTCCGGCACGATCCCGCAACTTTCCCGCCGGCATACCGAACGCCGCATCCACTTCTTCTGACGGAATTGTTCTGGAACCGAAGGCCACACCCGAGGATTGTAATTGTGCGGAGGTAGGCAGGGTGGGCATGAAGTTCGGAACCCCGGAGCGGGCTTTTTTATTGTGAGCGATGAAGGGACCGGCGGCAAGCCTGCCGCTTCATGAATTTTCGTTCATGGTCACACGCAAGGCCGTGAAAATTCATAACGAACCGTCGGAGATTCTGCTTTCGAGCAACCGTTTCAGTCTGAGAACAAATTCTGAAGAAAACAGTCGCACAGTTAGCGGCGGCGTACTTTGCCGAGCAACCTAAGAATTTCCATGTACAACCAGATCAGCGTAACCATTAGCGCAAATGCGCTGTACCACTCCATATACTTTGGCGCGCCCATCGCAGCGCCACGCTCGATCAAATCAAAATCCAGAATCAAATTGAGCGCCGCAATGATCACCACGAACACGCTGATGCCAATTCCCAACGGCGTGCTGGAATAAAGAATCGACATTCCGCCCGAGCCGAACATGCCCATAGCCAGGTTCACCAGATAGACCAAGGCAATCGCGCCGGTCGCGCACAGAATTCCCAGCTTGAATCCGCGCGTCGCCCGAACCAATCCAGTCTTGTAAGCGAACAAAAGCACAAAAAGCACGCCAAACGTCAGCGCCACCGATTGCACCGCAATTCCCGGATAGGTCTTTTCAAAAATCGCGGAGACACCGCCCAGCAGCAATCCTTCAAATAACGCATAAATTGGCGCGGTGAGACCTGCCCAATTCTTTTTGAAGATCGTGACCAATGCGGTGATCAATCCGCCGATGAGCCCGCCGAGCATCCACGGATACGCCGCTTCGGGCTGCTCGGAATGCGCCAGTCCCCAGGTCCAGGCCGCCGTGGCTACCACGCATAGCAGCAATATTCCCGTCTTGTTCACGGTGCCTTGCACCGTCATGGTCTCGCCGGTTGCAAGCTGCTCCGCGTATGTTTTTGCTTTCAAAACCGGATTCGAACTTCCAAACAGGTTTGCCATGGTGGGAATCTCCAGATCAAACAACATCGATCGCAATTTTCGGAACTGGCGCGTAAAAATTTTCCGAACGCTAACGGAAATCGCACCATTATTTTAGCATTGTTTGCTTGCAGTGGTTCGGTGCTGGTAAGTTTTCGCGCATTCGCGCCACTTTGTGCTCGTAGCATGCGGCAATTCGCCGTTGTAGACGGCTTGCTGTCCAAACAGCGCCGCGATTCCCGAGCAGTAGTATTATTGACACCACTACGGGCGTGGCAGTCGCCCTGAATCCTTCTTGCGGGAACTTATGAAGCGGCATGTGCTGATCTACGGGTTCATCGGCGGGATCCTGATTACCGTGCTGAAGTGGTCCGAGTACCGCTTCCTGGTAATCGAACATTCGATCGAAATCTATGGCGGACTGATCGCCGCCACTTTCGCCGTCCTAGGCATCTGGCTCGGCCTCAAACTGACGAAAGCGCGGCAAACAATTGTCGTGAAGGAAGTCCCCGTGCCGGCCGGGGAACCATTCGCCCCGGACGAGCGAAAGCGCGAGGACCTCGGCATCACCCCCCGTGAGCTTGAGATCCTGGAACTCATAGCCCAGGGAATGAGTAACCGCGAAATCGCGGGAAAGCTCTTTGTCAGCGAGAACACGGTCAAAACCCATTCCAGCCGTGTCTTCGATAAATTGGGGGCCAAGCGTCGGACGCAGGCGGTACAGTTCGGCAAGGAATTTGGCTTGCTCCCTTGATTTGCACACGTGAATTACTCACGCGAACGTATGATTCTTGTCCCACGCAAGCAAAATCACCCGAAAGGATGACGACAGAAACCCAGGCTGGCGCGGTATGGTAAGCCCGGCATTCACGTTTGCGCTCACAGGAGGGACGCATGAAAAAGATCGTACTGACTTTCGGACTGATTTCCGGTGCTATTTCTTCGGTAATGATGGTGGCTACGGTTCCATTTGCGGACAAAATTGGCCACTCGTATATCGTCGGCTACGCCACCATCGTGCTCTCATTCCTGTTGGTATACTTCGGCATCCGCTCGTACCGCGACAACGTTGGCAACGGCCACATCACCTTCGGCAAAGCATTCACGGTCGGGATCTGCATCACCGTGATTTCGTGCTTGTGCTACGTCGTTACCTGGGAAGTTCTCTACTTCAACTTCATGCACGATTTCATGGACAAGTACGGTGCCCATGTCATCGAGAAGCTTAAAGCCTCGGGCGCAACTGCCGCGGCCGTTGAAGCGAAAATTCAGGAGCTGAAAAAATTCAAGGAGCAGTACGAGAATCCGCTGTTCAACTCGATGATCACTTTTCTTGAGCCGTTCCCGGTTGGCTTGGCTATCACGCTGATTTCAGCGGCAGTGCTGAGGAAAAAAACGCCGTCACAACCAGCACAGTCGCCCTTGCCTGCTTCTTCTTAACCCGGTACCCGCTAAACCGCTGTGCGCGAATCAGGACTCCGGCTTGGTGTCCGCTTGGGTGTCCGTGCATCGACCAAGGCACTGCCAGACCATTGGATTTGTGGTGTCCGTGCGCGAATACGCAGTAGCTACTCGGGAAAAGGGCGGGACCGTAATTCAAAAAATTTGTGGTACCGCTAACGGGAATCGAACCCGTATTTTAGCCTTGAAAGGGCTACGTGCTAACCGTTGCACCATAGCGGCATCGAGCGAAAACGACTCCAATAATTATAAGGGAAACAGGCAGAATTCGCTATGTGGCTGGAAATTCCAGAAGAGCGCCAGAGCTGAATGCTACGGAGTTGCTTGCCCGTGGCCGGCGGTATTTGGCGTCAATTTCCGGATCACAAATTCCTGCAGAATGTTGGTCGCCGCCGCTTCGCCGATGCCGATCAGCGCATTTTCGAAGGTGAGCGCGACGCTGTTGCGATCGCTTGCCGGATAATAGAGATTGGAAATGCCGCCTGCGGCCAGTCCGCCCAAAATTCCCGAATAATTCGGCTGCCATTTCCCCTTGTCGCTCTTGCAAATGACGGAATTCGCGATGGCATAAAATACTCGCGACTGCTTGCTTCCCGTCCCTTTGTAGAAATATCGCGGATCCTGTTTGAAAAGCGACGGCAGAATCGCGCCGCCGATAAAAGTGCTGGTTGCCAGATTCGCGTACGACGCACCGTAGCGTTTAGCGTAGCCTTCCGCGCCCTGTCCATAGCCGCTGAAGTTGTTCTGCGCTTGCTGTACTCCCGCGACCACCGCAACCATTCCGAAAGTTATCGGGTCTAGTGTTGACTTCAACGCCAGACGAAATTTCTGTTTGCTGCTTAGTGGCGCAGCGTTCGGAACGTACGTGACGTAGTAGTTGGGAATGACCCCGAGCACGCGTTGTTTTTCTTCTTCGCGAAGCTGGTCTTGCGCAATATCGAGTGTCGCGGGCGTAACGCGAATTTCCGTCGCAGCCGTCGCCAGCGCCAGAACAATCGGCGGAACCGTCTGCGTTTCACCCGCCAGCACGCGGCCGGAAATTGCTTGCGTCGCAAAGCCGGGAGAAGAAATGGTTAGCTGAAACGGGCCGGGCGTGAGGCCGAGAAATGTGAACTGCCCATCGCTTCCGGACAAAACCTCTTCAACGTCCGTGCCGCACGTGAGCTTGATTTTAGCCGCTGCAATGGCGGCGCCGGAGCGATCGGTGATTGTCCCGCTGATTGCGGCAGCAGACTGCGGGCCAACTGTGGAAGTCTGATCCGGTTCGCTTTTTTCCTGAGCATGCGCGGAAACGCAAGACAGGAGCATCAGGAAAATCGCGGGCAACCGGACACGCCGAATGAACCCTGTTGCGGGTAAACGTTTGGGCTGCGATTGGGCGCGTAAATTCATCCGCTCTACGATCTTACCTCGTTGCATGAATACAGATGCCAGGATGGTCCGACGGTGTTGCCAGAATTTAGGTTATTTCCTGAAATATGGTCAGCGACAACAGACGGGCACATCATCTTTTGCGTCAATCAAAGCTTTGCGAAACGTCGCAGCCGCAACGGCATTACTTGGTGCGGTCTTGCCACTCTTCGTGCCACGCGGTCTGAATTGCTTCGAGCTTGCCTTCGTTGGACTTCGCAGGATCGCCTGCGAATCCCGGCAGCTCCGTAACCCATTTGTGCAGGTCGGTGAAACGGACGGTGTAGGGATCGATTTCTGGAAATCGATCGGTAAGTGCGATGGCAATGTCTTCCGTATGGTCCCAGTCAAAAGTTGGGGGCATTTAGAGCTCCTGAAATGAAAATAGAACTGACAACTTTTACTGGCTGGTAAAAACTTTCCCTAGTGATCCAGTTCTTTCGCGTAATTCTTGTTCCAGTGCGGAATTTCCACGATGATATCAGTTGTTCCGTCCGGAACAGTCTGGCAACCTAGACGCGACTTCGGCGTGATGCCCGGCGCTTCATCGAGTTCGTCAAGTTCCGCATCGGTCGCTTCGTTGCAGGATTCAAGACCCTCTTTCACCACCACATGGCAGGTGGAGCAGGCGCAAACGCCGCCACAAGCGTGGTCGAGTCCGGCCTTCAGCGCTTCGGAAAAATCCAGAATGCTGCCCGGTAGGCCGTTGTGGCCATAAGGAATTTTTTCCGGATCGACTTCCAAGGTCTTGCCGCTAGGAAGAAATGTGATTTTAAATTTCTTCGTCGCCGGCTTGTATTTCACTTCATCAATGTACGGGTTACTGCCACCCATTTTGCTTCCTCCGCAACCAACGCCAACTATATCTTTTTAGAAATCTGTCAATTTTTTGCCCTGCAGCACGGTGTTCACCGCGCTGTTCATCATCACTTCGGCAAGATGATTGGTCGCTTCGTTCAATTCGTCAATCTTCTTGCGCATCAGTCGGTAGTCGCTGCCGGTAATCGCTTCGCGTAAGGACGCAACCGATACATCGATTTTAGCGCGTTCTTCAGCGGGAAGCGCCGCAGCTTTGTCGGCGGCGAGGGCTTTCGCTGTGGCCACCAGAATTGTTTCCGCTTCGGTGCGCGCTTCGATTGCCTGGCGCTCGGCAAAATCCTGTTCGGCATATTCGATGGAATCTTCGAGCATGCGCTCGATTTCGGCGTCAGTGATTCCGTAGCTCGGCTGCACTTCAACGGAGTGCTGTTCGCCGGTGCGTACATCTTTTGCAGAAACTTGCAGTATGCCGTTGGCGTCGATTAGGAATTTTACTTCGATGCGCGCGAGGCCCGCGGGGCCCGGCGGTGTTTTTAAGGTGAAACGCGCGAGCGAACGGCAGTCTTTCGCGAGCTCGCGTTCGCCTTGCAATACATGGATGTCGATGCCGGTCTGGTTGTCCACGCCGGTGGTGTACATTTCCTGTGCGCTCGCCGGGATCGGCGAATTGCGCGTGATGATTTTTGCAACCGCACCGCCGTATGTTTCGATACCCAACGAGAGCGGAGCAACATCAAGCAAGAGCATGTTGCTGACGCCGTGCTCGAGAATATTGGCTTGCGCCGCAGCTCCCAGTGCGACCACCTCGTCCGGATTCAGTTCCACGTGTGCTGCGCGGCCGAAATAGTCCTGCACCGTTTTGCGAACCAGCGGCGTACGCGTAGTTCCGCCGACCAGAACTACTTCATCGATTTCTTCCGGCTTCAGTTTTGCGTCGGCCAGAGCGAGTTTCACGGGAACCATGGTGCGATCCACGACCGGACGAATCAGCGCGTCCAGCGCGCCGCGTGTAAACTCCTGCGTAAACACTTTGCCATTCGGCAGCGGAAACCTCAGCGTAGCGGAATCGTTTTCCGACAGTTCATGTTTCAGCGCAATCAGCGATTTGCGAAGTTCCTGCGCGAGTTCGCCGTGCGGAGAAAAATCAATCTCATCGGTCTGCAGAATTTTCTCGTGCACAAAGGCCTGCAACAAATTGTCGATATCATCGCCGCCCAGATGCGTGTCGCCGTTGGTGGAGAGCACCTGGTAAATGTCGCCTTCGTCGGTGGAAATCAGTTTCAGGATGGAAATGTCAAACGTGCCGCCGCCGAGATCATACACACCAACTTTGCCACGCTGCTTGTCGTGCAAGCCGTAAGCGAGCGCTGCCGCGGTCGGTTCGTTGACCAGGCGCAAGACTTCGAGTCCAGCGATTTTCCCGGCGTCTTTGGTGGCCTGACGCTGCGCGTCATTGAAATACGCGGGCACGGTGATGACTGCGCGATCGACCGCTTGGCCGAAAAAAGCTTCAGCCCAGTTTTTCAGCTCGCGCAGGATGAACGCAGAAATCTCCGGAGGAGTAAAAACTTTTTCGCCAAGGCGAACGCGAATCACGTTGCTGCTGGATGGATCAAGACGAAACGGAAACAATTTCAGTTCGTCCTGAATGTCCTTTACGCCGCGGCCCATCAAACGCTTCACGGAATAGATGGTGCGTTCGGGTTGCGTCAACAAGCGGCGGCGCGCCGGTGTGCCAACAATAATATTTCCGTCGGCGTCGAGGCTCACCACGGATGGACAAAGCGCGGAGCCGTATGGCCCAACGATGCATTTCGGCTGCTTCGTCTGCGGATCGGTGTACGCGACGAGGCTGTTGGTGGTTCCGAGATCGATTCCTACGATTTTTCCCATGTCAGTTTCCGAGCGCCATCAAACACCCGCAAATTGGATTCGAGCATTTCATTGTGCTTGCAATTCTTTTTCTACGCTGGCCACCAGATTGCGTACGTAGGCGCGGCGATTCAGCAACTCGTTCATGCGCGCAAATAATTTCTGGCGCCAGACCGCGTCGGCGTTGCTATCGATTACGGAATCCCATTCCTGCGCGACCGTTTGCAGTTGTGCGTCAACTTCGGACAAATTTTCCTGAAAAGCCATTTCAGCCGATTGCAATTTCGATTGCAATTCGCCGAGATCGCCGCCCGAAGCTTTTGCCTCGCGCAATTCATCGAGCGATTCATTCAGCTCAAAAACTTCTTCCAGCAATTCCGGCGGAGCCTGTTGTTTTTTCTCGCCTTCTTTGCGTTCGCCTTCGATTTCCAAAAGATATTCGACCCTAGCAAGCGGATCGCGGAGCACGCGATAGGCGTCGTTTAAGTCAGAACTCTTTTTTAGCGAGAATTCGCGTTCCGCTTCCGGAGAATTTACAAAATTGTCTGGATGCAATTTCCAACTGAGCTGCAGAAATTTTTGTTCAAGCGATGACATCTCGATCCAGAGTTTTCGCGGCAGCCCGAACAGGCTGAAGTAGTCCTGAGCAGGGTTTGACTTTGGCGCGGAGGCGGTCATTGGCGAAACGTGTTTTTCTCCCATAAACTATTGCTAGGACTCGGATCAAGCCCGGAGTCCGGTTTTCAAAGAGGAACTAGTAGTTCCTCGCTTATGGCCAAGGATGGGGTGTTGGTCCTCGCCTAAAACTGAAACGGCTGGCGGGTTTCAGCCGCCAGCCTCGAATCATCCGAAGCCGGGCTAGGCCCGGCACTACGAAAACCAACAAACCTTCCGTCTCCCCGGCCTAGTGAAACTCTCAACAAGGGCCGGTGACCTGCCCCGAGTGCCAAAAATTCAACTCAGGCTGTGAAGGAACTGCCGCACCCGCAACTGCGGGCGGCGTTCGGATTCACGAATACAAATCCCTGGCGCATGAGCGTCTCTTCGTAATCGAGCGTGGTTCCGTTAAGGTACAAGAGGCTCTTGGGGTCGACGAAAACACGAGCGCCGAATTCCTCGAAAACACGGTCGCGGTCGCGCGATTGCGTATCGAGACGCATGGCGTAGGAGAGGCCGGAACAACCACCGCCTTGAACTCCGACGCGGAGTCCGCCCTGGTCCGGAGACACACCGTCTTTGGCGAGCAGCGCGAGAATCTTTTTCGCTGCGCGTTCAGAAACTGCGATTTTCGGGGTTGCCGGTGCAGCTGTTTCTGTTGCCATAAGTTGTTTCCGAAACTGCTGGCGGCGTGCGTTTTCGCTTGATGCCGAGATCGCAATTACGCTTGCACCGCGCACAGACTGAAGTCTGTGCTGCTAATACCGAAAAGCACGGATCTGAAAACCCGCCACTACGAGCCAAAGAACTTAATGCGATGACTTTTCGTGAGCCGGCACTTCGATATTGTGCTTGTTCTTCCAGTTGCCGATTGCCGCCTTGATGGCGTCTTCGGCCAGGACTGAACAGTGAATTTTGACCGGAGGAAGCGCGAGTTCGCGAACGATGTCGGTGTTCTTGATCGACAAGGCTTCTTCCACGGTTTTGCCCTTCACCCATTCGGTAGCGAGCGAGGAGCTGGCGATGGCGGACCCGCAACCGAAGGTCTTGAAGCGAGCTTCTTCGATAACCTGAGTTTCCGGGTTGATGCGCATCTGCAGCTTCATGACGTCGCCGCATTCTGGTGCGCCGACCAGGCCGGTCCCGACGTTCGGATCTTCCTTGGGAAGGCTGCCCACGTTACGGGGGTTGTTGTAGTGATCGACGACCTTTTCGCTATAAGCCATAATGACCTCTCAATTGCACTGCAATTCCTTACAAACCGTAGATAAGCGCTCCGGCCACAAACAAGGCCAAGGAGCCGTTAAGAGTTAGTTGCTGCGCGCCAGATTGCCGATACTGACAAAGCCAGCAGTGCGCAACACCTTCTCTGAAATCGACACGTTTGGCACCCACGCCGAACGGCCGGCGGTCAATTGCCGCAACACGTCCTTGATGTAGTCGGCGCCGACGCCCAAGACCTTGAGGAAAGTACGAACTTCCTGGAGGTGATGAAATGCGCGCTCACCTGCGGGCTTGGCGTCATCGCCTTCCCCGTATGGAACGAACGCCACGCGGAAAGCCGCGCCGGTACCGCCAATCGAACGATGCACTCTGATTGTTCCTTCGCTCACGCTTGCCATTGCTTCTATTCCTACCCTTGTCTATTTCAGGATTTGTGAAACCCCGAAACCCTTTCTCTAGATTTTTCTCTCCGCGACGTTAGATGCAGGACCGGGCTATGCGGTCTGCCACTTCACCTTGGAAATATCGATGCCCTCTTTTGCCATTTCATAGAGGGGGGACAGTTCACGCAATTTCGTGACGACCTGTACCATTTTATCGGTCACATAATCCACTTCTTCTTCGGTATTAAAGCGGCCGAGGCCGAAGCGAATGGAGGTGTGTGCCAGATCTTCGCCAACTCCAAGAGCCTTAAGGACATAACTGGGCTCCAGGGTGGCCGAGGTGCAAGCCGAACCGCTCGAGACGGCGATGTCGTTTATGCCCATCAGAAGCGATTCACCTTCGACGTAGGCGAAACTCATATTCAGGTTGTTGGGGAGGCGATGTTCCAACGAACCGTTGATAAAAACTTCGTCGAGCTTGGCTTCGAGACCTGCCTTGAGACGGTCGCGAAGTTTGCTCAAGCGGGCGGCTTCTTCAGCCATTTCCTTCTGTGCGATTTCGCAAGCCGCGCCGAGGCCGACGATTCCGGGGACGTTTAGCGTGCCCGAACGCATGCCGCGCTCGTGGCCGCCGCCGTCAATGATGGCGGAAAGCTGTACCCGAGGGTTACGGCGACGAACGTAGAGAGCGCCGACGCCCTTAGGGCCATAAATCTTGTGTCCGCTAATCGCGAGCAGGTCGATATTGTCCTTCTGGACGTCAACCGGGATCTTGCCGACCGCCTGAACCGCGTCGGTCGCGAAGAAGATGCCTTTTTCCTTGGCGATATTGCCGATTTCAGCGATGGGATTGATGACGCCAATCTCGTTGTTGGCGTACATGATGGTGATCAAGATGGTCTTCGGAGTGATGGCCTTGCGGACATCTTCCGGATCAACGCGACCGTCTTTGCCAATGGGCAAGTAGGTCACCTCGAATCCGTCTTTTTCCAGGCGCTTGCAGGTATCGAGCACGGCTTTGTGTTCAATGGCCTGAGTGATGATGTGATTGCCCTTTTCGCGATACATTTCCGCGACGCCCTTAATCATCAGGTTGTCGCTTTCCGTGGCGCCGCTGGTGAAGATGATTTCCTTAGGCGTTGCGCCGATAAGCGCAGCGACCTGCGCCCGCGCATTTTCAACGGCTTCTTCGCCGGCCCAACCGAAAGGATGGTTGCGGCTGGCGGCGTTTCCGAATTTTTCCGTGAAGTAAGGCAGCATTGCCTGCAACACGCGAGGATCGACCTGCGTTGTGGCGTGATTATCGAAATAAATCGGCAGCTTTACAGCCATTTTCCTAATCTCCCGCTGCGCGGCCTAAGCCCGCAACTCAACAAGCGCTTCGTGAAGCGGCTCATCGCACATCTGCGAAATGGTGACAGTATTCAAAACCTGCAAAATGCTTTCGTTCACGCGCCGTAGCGGCTCTCGCACCGTGCACTTGGATGCGGCGTCGCAATTTCCGTGACTTGTAACGCACGACGTAATGAGCACCGGTCCATCGATCGCGGTGATGACTTGCAAAGCGCTGATCTGTTCCGGATTTTTCGCCAACTGATAGCCGCCGGTTGATCCATGGGTAGCTCCTACGATTTCGTGGCGGGCCAGCTTTTGCAGAACCTTGGCCATAAGCGTGGTCGAGATGCCGTATTCCTCGGCAATTTCGTTGGCGCTGCAGGCGTGATGCTCGTTGCGGTGAACCGCAAGATGCTTGACCGCGATGAGCCCGTAATCGGCTTTTTTTGAGAGCTTAAACATCTAACCCGCGCACCTTTACCGGATCGCTGTCGCTCGAAAGGCCCCCAAGCCATATGCGACCGATTCAGTCGTGATTAGTGTATGCCAGACCTAGTCGATTGTCAACCCTGGTTACGTGTCAGCTATCACGTTAAGTCATTGAAATTGAAACGCTTAAAGAAGCTCAAAAGAAAAAAGGGCTTCTTCCAAAATCCGGATGTGGAATTATTTTGCAAGAAATGGGCAGCCGAGTTTGTTCCGCTGCTGAGGGTTGGCTGAGAGGTTATGCTACGCTTTGCGAGTTTTTAGAAACTGCGGCGGCGCCAAATTGAGGGACTGTGAATAGAGTCAGCGTTTATATCGCGGGTGGGGTAACACTGGCGTTGGCCTGTTGCTCGGGATGTCCGTCAGGTCCGGGCACAAAACCCTTGGTGGCCGCGTCGCCCCAACAGATTTCCGACACGAAGGAAACAAAGAACAAGAAGGATTCGGCGGCCAGAAAAGCGAGCCCGCCAGAACCCTATGTTCTGGTCGGAGCCGGCGACATTGCGGGCTGTTCCACATTGGCTGGCGCCGAGGCTACGGCAAAGTTGATTGAAGCAATTCCGGGAGCGGTTTTCGCGGCCGGCGACCTGGCATATGAGAAGGGGACGGCGGAAGAGTTTCGCGATTGTTATGACAAGACGTGGGGAAAGTTCAAGGACCGGACATGGCCGACTCCCGGAAATCACGAGTATTACTCGAGCGCATCGGGGAGTCCGTATTTTACGTACTGGGGAAAACGCGCGGGCGAGCCGACCAAGGGTTACTACAGCTTTGACTTGGGAAACTGGCACATCATTGCGCTGAATACGAATTGCGCGGCGCCAGGATTGGGCGGGTGTCAGGCCGGCTCGCCGCAGGAAAAATGGCTGAAACAGGATTTGGCGGCGCATGCGAATTCCTGCTTGATCGCGTATGGGCATCACGCGCTATACAGCGGCGGATTATTTGTGAAGCACGCGATTCATCCGGAGTTGCGGGATTTCTGGCGTGATTTGTATGCGGCGCACGGAGATTTGATGATTACAGGGCATGAGCATTCCTACGAGCGATTTGCGCCGCAGGATCCCGACGGACGCCTGGATGCGCAGAACGGGATTCGCGAAATTGTGGTGGGAACGGGCGGAAGAAGTCACGACCCGCTGGGCGAAGCGCTGCTGAACACTGAAGCGCGAAATGCGGATACGTTTGGCGTGCTGAAGCTTACTTTGTGGCCCGACAGGTTTACTTGGGAATTCATTCCGGTGAACGGCGATGAGGGGTTTCGCGATGGCGGTGAGGGAACTTGCCATAACGCCAAGGCAAAGTGAGCTTTCTCGAAAAAGCCAAGAAAGGCTTAACGGTGAGAAAGCAAACATGAGGCACAGAGGTCGCGGAGAAAAGCGACTGTCACAAATTCCCGCGGGGAATCTCCTAAACAGCGAACTACCGGCGCGATTCGGCGCTTTCAAGAGTAAAACTTCAATGATGCTCCGCTCTTCGTGGCGGTTAATTGGCGGAACAAACGGCCGATTTCGCTGCCGCGTCGATGAGCTTTTTTACGGCGGGCGTGGGAATCAGCAGCAGCTGGGTTTTCGGCTTACCAGCTTCGGTGACCACACTAGCGAGCTGAGATTGTTGATCGCTTGCTAGCGGTTTGACGGTGGAGATCGCATCGAGAGCAGCCAGCCCCGCTGCGCCTAGCGCGGAGAGATCGCGCGAGGTGGGTACGACTTCCTTTGCCAAGAACGATTTTTGCGCAAGCGTGGCGAACGCCGCGTCGTTCTGACTCCAGTCGGTCAGCTGCGCGCGAATTTCGGCGGCAGTGGCGGCGTCGTGGCAGGTGCTCGCCAGGTATTTGTCCACTAATTCAGCGAAGTGGCGGCCGGCATCACTCTCGAGGGGAACGGCGTCCACAACTCGATTGAGCGGCGAGAGGCTGGTCGGCTCTGCGGAGGCGGTTTCTTCACGCGTGTAGTCTTTGACAGGTTCAACGACGTCGGCGAGAGTTTTCAGAGCGGTGAATTCTTCGGGAGTAGCGGAGCCGGCAATGCGCTCCAACATTTTGCCGTAGTAGCTGCGATGCGTAAGACCAAGCCAGGATAGGCGAACGCTTTCGGCTTCCAGACGTGAATACATGGAGGCCGGGTCGGTGACCGACTGCGCCGACCAGAGCCGCTCGGCGATGGCGGCGTTGCGAGGCCAGATGCGCGAATCGACGTTCTCCGGGTTTACGTATTCAGACCACATGCAGGATTCGCCGCCTAGCACCAGTTTTTTCTGAGCGTCATCGAGCGATGCCGCGGCTCCACTGAGCGGATCGACGGCATAGTGGCGTGCAGCGCTCCAGCCGAGATCGAGATAGTAACCGTTGGAAAGAATACCGTGATAGCCCTGCTTGGCGGCTTCGGCAAGAGACTGCTGGCCGCGCCAGGACTGGATGACAATGTCTTTCGGTACGCCGGGAACGAAGACTTCATCCCAGCCAATGACCGACTTGCCATGCTTGGTGACCAGTTTTTGCACGCGCTGGCTGAAGTAGGCCTGCAGATCCTCATTTGATTTCAAATTGTGCGACTTCTTGAAGTCTTGAATTTTCGGATTGGCGTCCCACTCCTTGCCATTCACTTCGTCTCCGCCAATGTGGAAATACTGATCGGGGAAAACTTTGGTCATTTCGCCGATCAGATCGTCGAGGAATTTGTAAACTTTTTCGCTGGTGGGGTCCATCGCGGGATCGAAGATTCCCCATGTGCGCTCGATCGCGTAGGGGCCGGGACCACTGGCGAGTTCGGGGTAGCCGACGAACCAGGCAGTGCTGTGGCCAGGCATATCAAATTCGGGAACGACGCGGATGCCGCGATCGCGGGCGTAGGCGATGAGGTCGCGAACTCTCGGCCTGCGTGTAGTAGAGGCCGTCGGAGCCAAGTTCCTGAAGCTTGGGAAATTTATTGCTTTCGATGCGGAAGCCCTGATTCTCCGAAAGGTGCCAGTGGAAAACGTTCATCTTGACGGCTTCCATGCCGTCGAGATTGCGTTGTAAGACGTCCAGCGGGATGAAGTGACGGCTGACGTCAATCATCAGGCCGCGCCACGGGAAGCGCGGTTGATCCTGAATACTGACGGCGGGTGCGGCGAAACCGTCGGAGGTGACGGTGATGAGTTGCAAAAATGTTTGCAGGCCGCGCAAGGTTCCGAGCGAGGTTGCAGCGTTTAGCTTTGCGCCAGCGGTAGTGACATCGAGGGTGTAGGACTCATCTTCGCCCAGTTCCTGAACATCTTTGCTGGCGTGATCGGTGTGGACGACGAGAGTGGCCTTCGAAGCGTCTTTCGATTGTTTAGCGAGAAGCAATGCAGTCTGGTGATGGATTTGCGCGAGAAAACGATCGGTCGCGCGAGCAAGGCGTGGCTCGTCGTGGCCGGTAAGAGCGATGGTGAAGCCGGCGTCGATTTTTAACGAGCCGGATGCGGGTTTAACGTTGGCAGGTTGCGGCATGAGATTTAGCGGTATGGAGGTCTGCGCTGTTGCGCCGGGCGCGAAGAGGACCGAGGCGAGAAATAGAATGGAGAACGAAGGAGCAAGAGCGAGCGCAAGCAAGATGGCGGCAGACCGCATGGTTGGAGAAAACCTCCGTAAAAGGGCGAGTAGAGCATCCGCAAAAGTGCTATGTAGCAGCGGAACGGCGATAGTGGCATACTCGCGGCGGAATGCGAAGCGCAAAATCGCGAAGCATGTAGCGACGTGCCAATTCGGACGGGTTCGCCGATGAAGCGAAAGTGTTTTGTGAAGCGAGCGTGGCGGAGGCTGCGATACACTTGGTAAGATTTTCGCGAACGATGA
Source organism: uncultured Acidobacteriota bacterium (assembly GCA_963781385.1). Classification (GTDB taxonomy): domain Bacteria; phylum Acidobacteriota; class Terriglobia; order Acidiferrales; family UBA7541; genus Acidiferrum. The sequence continues at coordinate 118,542 of CAWAFN010000005.1, forward strand.
AAACGTCCATTGCCATCTACCCGGGATCGTTTGATCCAGTGACAAACGGCCACCTCGATTTGATCGAGCGCGGCGAAAAAATGTTCGATCTGCTGATTGTGGCGGTTTTGCAGAACACCGAGAAGACGCCGCTATTTTCGGTTAAGGAACGCGTTGAGATGTTGCGCGAGACTACCAAGCAGTGGGCGGAGGTCGAGATCGATGTGTTTAACGGTTTGCTGGTGGACTATGCAAGGCGGCGAGGCGCCGGAGTGATTCTGCGCGGCATTCGAGCGGTGAGCGATTACGAGTACGAATTGCAGATGGCACTGATGAACCGCAAGCTGGAGCCGCGGCTGGAAACGGTGTTTATGCTGCCGGGAGTTTCCTACAGCTACCTGAGTTCGAAGCTGGTGCGGGAAATCGCGCAATTGGGAGCGCCGTTGCAGGGATTGGTGCCGCCGATCGTGGAAGAGCGATTGAAAGCGAAGATTTCGTAGTTTCGATCGGTAAATTTTTCGCGGCTGAGCGAATCGCCGCCTACGAGGAGAAGAAGTGAAGCTCACAGATCGCATTAACCGGATACAAATCTCGCCAACAGCAGCGGTAATTTCCGCGGCGGACCAACTGAAAGCAAAGGGCGTGGACATCGCGGACTTCGGTCCGGGCGAACCGGACTTCGCCACGCCGGATCACATCAAGCAAGCGGCAATAAAAGCGATCAATGAAAACAAGACGAAGTACACGGCGACGCCGGGGATCATGCCGTTACGCGAAGCGATTTGCGCGTGGCACAAGCGGGAGTTGAAGTCTTGCTACGAGCCGAAAGAGTGCGTGGTGAATGTCGGCGGAAAGCACGCGATTTTCAATGTGGCGAGCGTGCTGGTACAAGCAGGCGACGAAGTGCTGATTCCAGCGCCGTACTGGGTGAGTTTTCCCGACATTATCAAGTACACCGGTGCGACGCCGGTGTATGTGCAGACGAAAGTGGAAGACGGATTTGCGGTAAAAGCCGATGCGATCGAAAAAGCAATCACGCCGAAGACGCGACTGCTGATTCTGAATTCGCCGAGCAATCCGACAGGCGGAGTGACGCCGCCGGAAGAGTACGAAAAGATTCTGGCGGTCTGCAAGAAAAACAATGTGTGGGTGATGGGCGACGAGTGCTATTCGCACTTCACGTACGAGCCGCACAAGCCGTACTCCATCGCGAGCGCGGCCGATTCAAAAAATCACGTCATTATCATCGGCTCAGTGTCGAAGACGTTCGCCATGACCGGATGGAGAATTGGGTACACGCTGGGGCCCGCGGAGTTGATTCAGGCCGTGGTGAAATTGCAGAGCCAGTCTACGTCGAATCCGACGTCGATTGCGCAGTATGCGGCGCACGCGGCGATGACCGGAACGATGGACACGGTTCCGGTGATGCTGGCCGAATATGCGAAGCGCCGGAAGCGAATCGTGGAAGGGTTGAACGCGATTCCGGGAGTGATCTGCGCGGAGCCGGGCGGGGCGTTCTATGCGTTTCCGGATGTTTCGGCCCATTTGCGTGGGCCCAATGCGATTGCCAAGGACACGACGGAACTGGCGACGCTGCTTCTCGACAAAGCGCGGGTCGCGTTGGTAGCTGGCGATGCGTTTGGCGCCCCAGGATATTTGCGACTGTCGTACGCCACATCTATTGAACGCATTGACGAAGGTCTAGCAAGGCTGAATCACTTTTTCTCACGGGCCGAAGCTGCGGCCTAATTTGTGAAGCCGGAACCATTTCGAATCGAGCCGGAATTTCGTCAGCGCATCTGGGGTGAACTTTCTCTGGCTCCGATTTATCCTGAGAAAACAAATCTTGCGGAGCGGATCGGCGAAGCCTGGCTGACTGACGTGCAGTGCCGCATCGCCAACGGGCCTTTCGCCGGGAAAACACTGGGAGAAGCGTGGCACCAGATGCCTGCTAGCTGGCGCGGCGAGCGATTCTCTCCGAGCGAGCAGTTTCCACTGCTCGTGAAATTCATCTTCCCCGCCGACAAACTTTCGATACAGGTGCATCCTGACGACGCGTACGCGGCTGCGCACGAGAAGGCTGCGGGAGGAAGCGGCAAGACCGAGATGTGGCATGTGGTTTCAGCCAAGCCGGGCGCCACTTTGTTGGCCGGACTAAAAGCGGGAGTGACCAGGGAGTCGTTCGCCGCGGCGATTGCGGACGGAACGGTTGAGTCATTATTTCAATCGCATACGGCGCACGCCGGCGATACTTTCTATCTGCCTGCCGGCACCCCGCACACCGTTGGACCAAACATGATTCTTTGCGAGGTGCAGCAATATTCGGATTTGACCTACCGCGTGTATGACTACAACCGCCGGGACGAAAACGGAAAGCCGCGGGATTTGCACATCCAGAAAGCATTGGACGTAATACGTTTCGGAGTGCAACAAGAAACGCGCGTTGCCAAGGACGCGTTCGAGCGCAGCGGCGAGCGGATCAGGACGCTGGTTCAATCGCCTTATTTTGAAGTAGTGAAGTGGGAGATGACTGGTACCAAGCTGCATTGCAATTTCGAAGATTCGGGATTGCTGGCGGGCCGGTTCATGGTATTGGTGGTCCTAGAAGGCAACGGAAACCTCGCGTGGTCATCCGTGAAAGAAGGCGACGGTTCGTCGCTGGAATTGAAGCGAGGCGAATGTTGGTTCACCCCTGCCGGAACGATGCGCGCCTGCTCGGTCTATCCGAAAGGTAATGTTTCGCTACTACTGGTGACAGTCGCTCGGTAGTCAATCGAACAATTCTATGTCCACTGAAAAACTTAGTACACATGCGGTGATCCTGGCAGGTGGCCGGGGAACACGCTTCTGGCCGCGCAGCCGCACAAAAACTCCGAAACAACTTCTGAATATCGTTGGCAAGGGGACGATGCTGGAGCAAACCATGGCCCGACTGCGGCCGCTGCTTCCATCGGAGCGAATCTGGACAGTCACAAACGCTGAGCAAGCGGCAGCGGTGAATAAGCAAGTTCCCGCAACTTCGCGCAAACGCGTGTTGGTGGAACCTTTCGGGCGCAATACTGCGGCGGCGATTGCACTCGCCGCGTTTCACATCCGCAGTGCGTCAAGAGGTGACGCCTTGATGGCGGTGCTTCCGGCGGACCATTACATTGCGCAAGCCGCTGAATACCGCAAAATCGTTTCCACTGCGCTGAAAGTCGCACGCGAACCAGGGCGCATGGTGGTGCTGGGAATTCCTCCGACGCGGCCCGAAACGGGATTTGGTTACATCGAACGGTCGGAAGCGACCATCGGCGCGCACGGAATTCCGGTATATCCGGTAAAACGATTCGCTGAAAAGCCCGCGCTGGAAACCGCGAAGGAATATCTGGCTTCGGGAAATTATCAGTGGAACGCCGGAATGTTTTTCTGGAGGGTTTCGACTTTTCTGGACGCGCTGAAAAACTTTTTGCCGGCGACATTCAACGCGTTGGAATCGCTGTCAACGACGATAGGCAAGCGCAACTATGCGTCGCAATTGAAGAAGATTTACGGAAAACTTGAAAACATTTCAGTGGATTGCGCCATTCTGGAACCCGCCACTGCCGAAGAGGCGGCACCGAGCGTTTTCGTAATACCGGCTGAAATTGGTTGGAGCGACATTGGCTCGTGGGCCGCAGTTTACGAGCTACTGGCCAAGCAGCCGGGTGAAAATATTTTTAGCGGTGCAGGTCATGCAGTCGATGCCAACGGAAATTTTCTTTCAACCTCGGGCAAATTCGTTGCAGCAGTGGGCGTGAAGGATTTAGTGGTGGTGGAAACCGCGGATGCGCTGCTTATTTGCCCCAGAGAACGCGCGCAAGATGTGGGAAAAATCGTGAAGTGGCTGGAAGCGCAGAAACTCAACAAGTTGTTGTAGTTTTCTCATTTGCATTCCTCCAGAGATTCATGAATCTGGGAGCGGGCCAATCCGGCTGTTTCGTTCTAAGTCGCCTCGCGTATACTCACTGTTCGGAATCCCATGAGCGCAATTAAATTTGGCACGGACGGCTGGCGCGGCATTATTGCCGAAGATTTTACGTTCGAAAACGCGCGGCTTGTCGCGCACGCGATCGCGCGCTACGTGGTTCGCAGCGAAGACGCTCGCAAAGGCGTCATCGTCGGCTATGACAACCGCTATTTGGCGGACACAATTGCGAAACAGGCAGCGGAAGTGATTTCTTCGACGGGAACGCCGGTGTGGCTCGCGGACCGGCCCTGCCCGACGCCTGCAATTTCGTTGTTGGTGCGGGAACGAAGTGCGGCGGGTGGCGTGATGGTAACTGCGAGCCACAATCCATATCAGTGGAACGGAATCAAGTATAAGGCCAGCTATGGAAGCAGCGCGCTGCCGTCCATCGTTGCGCAAATTGAACGAGAGCTGGAGGTCGTTGAATCCTCAAGTATTCCGGTGCTGCCGACACGCGGAGATTTGATTCGTCCGCTTGATCCCCGAAAACCCTATCTGGATACGCTGGAAAAACTTGTCGATTGGGATCGCATCCGCAAATCCGGTTTTCGTTTTGCGTTTGATGCCATGCACGGGTCGGCCGCGGGATTGCTGCCGGAACTTTTCCAGCGCCACGCAATCGAATGCGAAGAAATTCGTGGGACGCGCGATCCGCGATTTGGAGGAGCGCATCCAGAACCGATCGAGCCGCATATCGCGCCGCTGCAAAAGGCGGTTACCAGCGGGAAATATGACGCAGGTTTCGCAGCGGATGGAGACGGCGACCGGATCGGAGCGGTGGATCGAACGGGCGCGTTCGTAAATCCGCACCAGATTTTCGCGCTTCTGGTATGGCATCTGGCGGGCATGCGCAATCTTCCGGGAGAAATTGCCAAGACCTTTTCAGTGACGAAATTGATCGACAAGCTTGCCGCGAAATTGGGACGCAAGCTGCACGAACTCCCTATCGGCTTCAAATACGTGTGCGAGTTGATGCTCGAACAAAATATTCTGATCGGCGGCGAAGAGAGCGGCGGAATCGGAACGAGCCTATATCTTCCGGAGCGCGATGCTACTGTGTCCGCATTGTTTCTGGCAGAGCTGATGGCCTGGCACGGAAAATCGCTCGGAGAAATGCTGACGAATCTTCATCGAGAATTCGGTGATTTTCACTACCGCCGGGTGGACCTAGACGTGACTGCGCGACAAAAAGACCAAGCGATCGCCTGGTTTTCAGACAACTCGACCAGCAAAATCGGCAAATGGCGTGTCGCGAACCGCGAATCGATAGACGGCGTGAAACTCTATCTGAGCGATTCTGGCGCAGAAATTGGCTGGGTGCTTGTGCGTGCTTCTGGCACGGAAAATCTTTTGCGTGTTTATTCCGAGACTTCGCTGCCGGAAACAACCGAAAGTGTTCTGGACGCTGTAAAAAGTCACGTCCGCAGTTTTTAGTCATTGCATAAGGACGAAGAAGATGAAGACTATCAACGTTGCCGCGAAGTTTTCTCAATTCAATGAGTTCTATCAACCTAGAATTCTGGGCGAAATAAACGACAGTTACGTGAAAGCGGTGAAGCTCAAGGGCGCATTCGTCTGGCACCACCACGATCACGAAGATGAAATGTTCCTGGTTGTGAAAGGATTGCTCAAGATGCAATTCCGGAATCACGAAGAGCTGGTCCGCCCGGGAGAATTCATCATCGTGCCGCGCGGAGTGGAGCATTTGCCTTCCGCAGAAGAAGAAACGCACATCCTGCTGTTCGAGCCAAAAACCACGTTGAATACGGGAAATATTGTTAGTGAAAGGACCGTCGCAAATCTGGAGAAGGTATAAGCCAGTCTTGCCGGACACACCATGAGCCATCGCTTTTACACATTGGATGTTTTTACTTCGACGCGATTCGAGGGAAATCCGCTAGCCGTCTTTACCGACGGCGACGGGCTCTCCGACAATGCGATGCAAGCCATCGCACGTGAAATGAATTTATCGGAAACCGTGTTCGTGCAGAAACCTACGGACGACCGCGCGCTCGCGCGGCTGAGAATCTTTACCACGCGCGAAGAGCTTAAGCTGGCCGGTCATCCGGTTATCGGCACCTGGTTCTTGTTGGCGGAGCTGGGCGTAGTACCCGCACAGGAAGGCGGCGTGCACGTTCTGCAGCAAACGGGAGCGGGAGTGTTGCCGGTGGAAATTCGCTTTAAAGACGGACGGCCGCAACGCGTCACGATGACGCAGAAAGAAGCGCAGTTTAAGCCGCTGAAGGTTCCGACCACGGCGCTGGCCAAGGCTCTTGGCTTGTCTGCAAAGGATTTCGATTCGTCGCTTGAACCGACTTGTGTTTCAACCGGGGTGTTCAATCTGATGGTGCCGCTGCGAAATCGCACAGCTTTGGAAAAGATTGAGATGAACATGTCGGAGCTGCGGCGCTTGATCGGGAAAAACGCAACGATGGCGTACTGCTTCGCGCTGGGAGGAAACGGAAAAGCGTTCACACGCGGGATGCTGCCGTGGGAATTGTATGAAGACGCGGCAACAGGATCGGCAGCGGGCTCGCTGGGAGCTTTTCTGGTAAAGAACGGGAAGCTCGGCGCGGGACATACGCTTCACATTACGCAGGGAGCGGAGATGGGCAGGCCGAGCCAGATCGAAGTGGAAGTAACGCAGTCTGGAACAAAATTGATTCCGCGGGTGAGCGGGGCTGCGGTGCGCGTATTCGAGGGAACGATTTAGCGCGCCTTACAACTTGTGACGTTTCGCGTCAGCCGCGTGCGAGTCCGCCGAAGCGGTTTTTTTCTGCGTTTGCGCTTTGCTCGCCGCGTCCAACACTCCATTTACGAACGAGCCCGCGTCATCTCCGGAAAACTTTTTCGCCAATCCTATCGCTTCATTGATGATCACTTTTGCGGGCGTCTTCTTCATGGAAAGTTCATGAAATGCCAGGCGAAGAATTGCCCGATCGATGGCAGACAAGCGATCGAAACGCCAGTTGTCGCAATACTTTGCAATCACCGTGTCGAGATCTTTCACGGTTCGCACGGCGCCTTCGAAAAGCTGGTTCGCGAATTTCTCGGTGTTCTCGGAAGCCGTCGCGCCCTTCCAGAACTTGATTTCAAGTTTGCGCGTGTCTTGCGGGCTCATTTCCCACTGAAACAGCATTTGCATCGCGAATTGACGTGATTTTGTACGGAGTCCGATGGCCGTCATTTGCGCCGCACTTTTTTGACAGTCGAACTTGAGGTAGAAGACGCGGCCGCTCTGAGCTTACAGGAGAGCTGCGCCATTTCGACTGCCGCCAGTCCTGCTTCGAATCCCTTGTTGCCGCCTTTCAGGCCCGCGCGATCAATCGCTTGCTCAAGCGTGTCGCAGGTAAGCACGCAGAAAATCACTGGAACGCCGGTGTCCATCTGCGCCAACTGCAAGCCGCGCGACGTCTCCGAGCAGACGTAATCGTAATGAGCTGTTTCTCCGCGCAGGACGCAGCCAATCGCGACAATGGAATCGTATTTCCCGGTCTGCGCCAATTTTTTGGCACTGAGCGGGAGTTCAAACGCGCCGGGAACGGGAACGACGTCGACATCGCCGCCAGCCGCGCCAGAACGTTCGAGCGCATCGATTGCGGCAGAAAGGAGGCGGTCGGTGATGAAACTGTTAAAGCGGCTGACGGTAATCGCGAAACGCAATCCGCCAGCACTCAAGCTGCCTTGAATCTTCCCGGGCTGTAATTTTTCCGCCATTCTTAATTTCGCATTCGCCTCAATTTGGTTTTACTTGCCCTTGAACGCAGCCGGCCGCTTTTCCAGAAACGCCCTAGTGCCTTCGCGCATATCCTCGGTAGCACAGGCTACCCCGAACAACGTGGCTTCCAGAAAAAGTCCTTCCTCGAGAGGCATCTCGACACCGCGTTCGATGGCTTCCATCGTAAATTTCACGGCGAGCGGTCCGTTGGCGATAATCTTCTTCGCCATGGCTTCGGCCGCGGGCAGCAATTCCGCCGGCTCGTAAACGTGATTCACCAGCCCGATGCGCATCGCGTCTTCGGCGGTAATCATTTCGCCGGTAAGGCACAGTTCGTGCGCCACGCCTTTCCCGCACAGGCGCGTGAGCCGCTGCGAACCTCCATAGCCGGGCAAAATGCCGAGTTTTACTTCAGGCTGACCGAGCTTCGCATTTTTGCTGGCGATGCGGATCGAACAACTGAGAGCGAGTTCGCAGCCGCCGCCAAGCGCGAAGCCGTTGATTGCGCATATCGATGGCTTGCCCATGGTTTCCAGCAAATGAAAAACGCTCTGGCCAAAAAGTGAAAATTCTTTTCCGCCGACGGGCGTCTGCTGGGAAAGTTCGCCGATGTCGGCTCCCGCGACGAATGCTTTTTCGCCGGCACCGGTCAAAATGATCGCTCGCACGCTAAAGTCTTCGCGTACATCAAGAAGTGCGCTCTGCAATTCTTCCACCGTCTTGCGGTTCAACGCATTTAGCACCTTGGGGCGATTGAAGGTGATGGTGGCGATGCCTTCTTTTTTTTCCAACAGAATATTTTCGTAGCTCATTGCCAGTTTCTCGTCTTGACTCTGTTTTTAACGTTCGCAGATGCGAACTTGATTACAACTTCGTTGCGACCGGCTTTTGCGCATCTGCATAGTCATAGAATCCCCGTCCAGCCTTGCGCCCGTTCCATCCGGCGAGCACCATGCGCTTCAGCAGTGGCGGCGCGGCAAAACGGCGTTCCTTAAATTCGTCAAACATGATTTGCGAAATGTAATAAGTCGTATCGAGTCCGACGAAGTCCAGCAATGTCAGCGGACCCATCGGGTAGCCGCAGCCCAACTTCATCGAGTTGTCGATGTCTTCAATGGAGCCAACGCCCTCTTCCAACGCGCGAATCGCATCAAGAAGATAAGGAACCAGCAGGCGGTTCACGATAAATCCGGGGGAATCGTTGGCGCGGACAGCGGTTTTGCCGAGCTTGGTGCCGAACGCGACGATTTCCTCGTACACCGCGGCGTCGGTAGCAATCGTGCGGACGACTTCCACCAACTTCATCACCGGAACGGGATTGAAAAAGTGCAGGCCCACGAAACGCTGCGGGCGTCTAGTAGCCGTGGCAATTTCCGTGATAGTGAGAGAGGAGGTGTTGCTGGCAAAAATTGTTTTGTGGTGGCAAAGATGATCGAGCGAATCGAAGAGTTCGCGCTTTGCCGGAAGTTGCTCGATGATTGCTTCAATTACCAGATCGCATTCCTTCAGATCCTCAATGACGGTGGTGCCTTTGAGTCGGCCACGAATTTCAGATTTCGCGGCTTCCGTGATGGTTCCCTTTTCCACCAGCCGCGCAAGATTCTTCTCGATGTTTTTGATGCCCTTGTCAAGATATTCGGGACTGACTTCGCGAACCATCGTTGAAAATCCCGCCGCCGCGCATACTTGCGCGATGCCCGAGCCCATCAAACCACACCCGACGACTCCTACGTTTTCGATCGCCATTCATTTCCTCGTTTGAACTTGCGGGGAGGTCCCCGTCCGGCTCGCCCCAGAGCCGGAACAGAGAGTGTACCAAACTCCGGTCAATTGCCTCGATGTCAGCAGACCATCGGCTAAACCGACTCGCTGGCCGCGGTAATTACGCTAGGTTCTCCACGATCATCGCGATACCCTGCCCACCGCCGATGCATGCGGTCGCCAACCCATAGCGCAGGTTGTTGCGGCGAAGTTCGTTCAACAAAGTAATCACCAGCCGCGTACCAGAAGCTCCAAGCGGATGCCCGAGCGCGATCGCACCACCGTTGACGTTGGTTTTTTCCCTGGTGAGTCCGAGACCTTTCTCGACCGCCAAATATTGCGCAGCGAACGCTTCGTTCACTTCCACGCGATCCATCTGCCCGATCGTGAGTCCTGCGAACTTCAAAGCCTGTTGCGAACCCGGTACTGGTCCAATTCCCATGATGCTCGGATCGACTCCCACCGTGGCCCAGGAAATAATTCGGCCCATCGGCTTCAGTCCGCGGTCCTTCGCTGTTTTCTCCCGCGTCACAACAACCGCCGCCGCGCCATCAACAATTCCGCTGGCGTTGCCGGCTGTGACGATGCCATCTTTTTTGAATGAAGGCGAAAGTTTTTCAAGAATTTCCATGGTAGTGTCCGGACGGCGATGATCGTCTTCGCTCACAGTGATGGTCTTCTTTCCCTGCTTCACTTCCACCGTCACCAATTCTTCTTTCATGCGCCCGGCTTTGTATGCCGCATCGGCGGCCTGCTGGCTGCGCAAAGCGTATGCGTCCGCATCCTTACGCGTAACGCCGAATTGTTCAGCTAGTTTTTCCGCCGTGAGCGCCATGGGAAGTCCACAGTAAGTGTCCGTGAGGCCAACCATCAGCGAATCTTCCAACACACCGCCGCCAAGTTTCAGTCCGTTGCGCAATCCGCGGATGACGAAAGGAGCTTGCGTCATATTCTCCATGCCACCGGCGAGGACTAGTTCGCTCTCGCCGAGGAGCAAGCGCTGCGCCGCTTGCGCGATGGCTTCGATTCCCGAGCCGCAAAGGCGATTTACGGTCACAGCAGGAGTCTCTGTTTTTAGCCCGGCTTTCAATGCAACGTGCCGCGCGCCGTAGAGCGCATCGGCGCTGGTCTGCATGACATTGCCGAAAATGGCGTGGTCGAATCCGGCGGGATCGACTTTGCAACGCGCTATCGCCTCTTTGGAGGCAGCAGCGGCAAGATCAATCGCCGATACATCTGAAAACGCTCCGGTGTAACGCGACATCGGCGTGCGCGCAGCTGCCACAATCACTACGTCTGTTGGAAACATTCTGATCCTCGTTCAACTTTTTTCGTAAGGCCAAGCCAGGTAGAAACGGCGGCGCTTCCCTGTTTAAGATGCGCCAATTCAAAAAGCGTTTCTTTCTCGCAAAATCCGCGCGCTCATGGAGGCGAAATTTCCAGCGTGACTACCGTATCCCCGCCACGCTTGCGCGCTTCTTCCAAAGAAAATTCCGCGCGATTCATCAGGTCGGTCACAATGTCTTCGCTGTCAAAATCCGGCTTTGCCACTGCTTCGACGATTCCCGCGCTCAAGGTGATTGCGGTTGAATCCCACGGCGGGCGAATTCCCATCGCCGCGCGTCGCAATTTGTCGGCAAGGTTTTGCGCGCCGGCCAAAGTGGTGTCCGGCAGAATGAACGCCAGCGACCACGAAGTATATTTCACTGCGACGTCGTTCTGCCGCACGATGGGCTGCAACGAGCGTGCCAACTGTTCCAAAAATCGCTCCATCGGCGATTCGCCCTGCGCGCGCAGCAGTTCGCCACCTCGGTCGATTTGCAGAATCGTCAGCGCCAGAGGAGTTCCCTGCGTGCGTGCGCGGTCCGCTTCCGTTAACAGACAACTCTGGTACGAACTGCGGCTCAAAAGGCCGCTGCGCTCATCGGAAACGCCCATGCGCCGCACCAGCGAGCGCAGCCGCGTGTGGCTGACGCTCATCAACATCTGGTCGCCAATCGCTTGCAGAAAATAAGTTTCGTTCGGCTTCCACTTACGCGGTTCCGACTGCCCGACGATCAGCATTCCCGCGGGTTGCTGCGTTTCGCGGTCGGTAATCTTCACGCCGAGCGCCGTTTTCAGACCCAATTCTCCGAGGACCGAGCCGGGAACATTCTCCACGGATAGACCGCCGAGTTCGTCACCTTCGGCTTTTTCTACCTGAGCGAGCAAAAAGACCACTTGCGCGCCGGGTGCCGGCTTCACGTTTTGCGAACAATATTCCGCAGCGAGATCGGGCGGGCGTCCGGGTGCGCCGATAACGGCAAGCGCGCGGCTAACTCGCATGTATTCGCCAACTTCGCTTACCGCGGTGTTCAGCATGGCGCGCGGTGTCTGCTGGCGGAAAATTTTTTGGTTGATCTCCGCAATTTTTGAAAGGTCGCGAAGCGTATCCGCTGAGTACGCACCGGTCTTGGCCGAATTGGGCGCCACCGCTTCGCTAGGTGGGGGCGCGGGTGTTTGCGCGACGGCTTCCTGCGTTCTTGCCGGAGTATTTGGCGGCCACCAATTCGCGGTTTCGTAGAGGGTTTTCAAACGCGCGTTATGTTGTTCTTCGCCGGGAAACATCGCGGCAATTTTCTGCAAACGCTCGGTAGCCTTGTTCTGCAGCGAATATTGCAGGAAGATTTCGGTCTGCACGATCAAATCTTCCAGCGCCTGCATGCGGCGGCCTTCTTCCGTAGTGGCCGGGGCCTGGTCGGCAACGCTTCGCGGCCCAGCTTGCGGCGCTGTTTCCGACGTCGAAAGCGAAGTCCCGGAACGTGTGAGCCGGCTACCGACTCTCTGGATGTAAGCCGCGTCCGCTTTGCCACGCAAACGTTCGAGCCGCTCCTGATTGCGATAGTCATAGGCGTCGATATCCACCAAGCGATCGAGTGATTCGCAAGCCTTGCGAACGTCGCCACGATCCAGATACGCGTCGAAGAGCCGGATCATGATTTCGAAATATTTCGATTCCCGGTTCAGTTCGTTGTACAAACCGGCCCAGAATTCCAGAATTTCCGATGATTTCAGATTGCGCCCGGCGACATCGTCCAGTTGCGCAACGAATTCGTTGTGCCGTTTGTCCGCGAACATTTTCTTTTTTACGAACGTCAACACTTCCACGGCTTTTTTCGGTTCGCCGGCATTCGCATAGAGGTCGACGAGCTGCAGCAATTTGCCGAGTCCGGCACTCTTGTCCCGAGTTAATTTCTCCAGCAGTTCGCGGGACTTATCCAACTGCCCGGAACGCATCAGCGCATCGGAATACGTCTCGAGGAAGACCGGATCGGTTTCCGTCGCAACGAACGGCTCCAGCAATTTCGCGGCTTCGGCCGGCTCGCCGTGACGAAGTTTGGCTCCGCCATAAAGGAGAGCGACGCTGCGTTCTTGCGGGGCAAGTGCATGCGCGCGCGCCAGAAACTTCAGTGAATCGTCGTTAGCTCCGCTGGCTGTGGCCAGCTGGCCTGCGCGCAACAGCGCCCGCGCCGCAAGGGTGTTGCGCTTGTTCCGTTCGGCGACTTCCGCCAGCTTTACCTGCCGCGAAAGATTTTCCGGTTCAAGCTGCGCAATCCGCTCCCAGCAAAAGAGCGCGTCTTCTTCTCTGCCGGCCGCGGTAAATAGTTCGGCGGCTTTACCGTATTGCTCGCTGGCTTCGTCCGTTCGGTTTTGTTTTTGCTGCAGGAAAGCGTATCGCGCAATTCGTTCCGGAGGCTGGTGGGTTGCGGAATTCTTCAAAAAGCGGTTGTAGATGGCCAGGGCTTTCGATTCGTCTTTAGGATCGATCAACAAATCGAAAAACATTCCGTAATAAACGGCTGCGCGATCGGGCTGATCCTGCCGCGCGTACAAATCTCCCAGCGCTTGAGTCGCCTCCGGGTGCGCAGGCGCCTCGTCCAAAATTCCCAGGTACGCGTCAATCGCGTCCTCGATGCGATTCTTCTCGAGGAACTTTTTCGCGCGTTCCAGATTCTTGTTTACGTCTGCGGCCATGCCGGGATTAGCCTCTGCGGAGCCCGATGTGCGAAGACCTGCGGATGGATGCGCGCTTCGCTCTTAGACTATATACCCTGGTAAAAGGGCCAGCAAAAAACTCAACGTCCTGTGATGCGGAAACGAGTACCGCTCAACAAGGCACGTTCTTGGCCAGCAATCTGCCGCACTGCTCTCACTCGCTCCCAAACCGCTGTAACTGTGCAAGCTTCTCGGCGGCTGCTCCGGATGCAATCGCTTGCTCGGCCCGCTCGGATCCCTCGCGCAAATCGCTGGCAACTCCTGAGGCCAGCAGCGCTGCGGCCGCGTTAATCACCACGATGTCTCGCGGCGCCCGGTTGGCTTCCGCTGCTCCCGACAGGATTCGGCGTATCAGAGTGGCATTTTCTTCTGCCGAACCCCCACGAACAGCCGAAAGCGGCGCCTCCACTTTGCCGAAAGTTTCCGGCGTCACTTCAAACTTGCGTATTTTGCCGCCGCGAACCTCAACCACGATGGTCGGCCCGACCAGAGAAATCTCATCCAGCTTGCCTGCCCCGTGCAAGACAAGCGCGTGTTCTGTTCCCAACTCCAGAAGCGCCTCCGCCACCACATCGAGAACTTCTGCAGAGAACACGCCCAACACCTGCGACTGCGCATGTGCGGGATTCGTCAGTGGTCCAAGTAGATTGAATACGGTTCGGGCCCCAATTTGTTTCCTGGCCGGCATCGCGAAACGCGTGGCGCTGTGCGCTAGCTGCGCGAATAGAAATCCGATGCCAATTTCACGGATTGCTACGCCGATTTGCGCGAACGGCACATCGATACGCACTCCCAGCGCTTCCAGCACGTCTGCGCTTCCGCTCTTCGAACTTGCTGCGCGGTTGCCATGTTTCGCGACGCGCCCGCCGGCGGCAGCTGCGACGATTGCGGCAGCGGTCGAGATATTAAAAGTCCCGGAATCATCGCCTCCGGTCCCGCACGTATCCACCATTCGTTCCGGTAAAGGATCGCCTTCGTCAAAAACACGGGCGGCACAGCCGCGCATGGCACGAGCGAAGCCCGCCACCTCCTCCGCTCGATACGGGCGCGAATTCAACGCGGTTAACAGCGCTACGATGTCCGCAGTCTGCATCTCGCCGCGCAACAACTCGGCCATCAGCTCTTCGGACTCGGCCCCACCAAGAACATTCCCGGCAATCGCGTAATCGATCAGGCGATGCGTCATAGAGCCACCGGCCTGGCCAACGAACGACAAGCGTCGCAATCCGTCTCGTTCTTTTCGAGTTGCGAGATTTCCGTCATTTGGTGCGTTGTTGCTCCTCTGTCTCGTTCCGAAGTAAACTTCTATGTTTTGTGAATGGCAAATTCTAACACTGGCTGGCGGCTCCACCGCCTCACACGAATGGATCATTGATGAAGATTCACGAGTATCAAGCGAAAGCTATCCTCGCACGCTACGGAGTTACGACTCCGCGCGGCGAAGTCGCGTTCACCAAAGAAGAGGCGCGCGAAGGGGCGCAGCGCCTAAAATCAAATATCGTCGTCGTCAAAGCGCAGATTCATGCCGGGGGACGCGGCAAGGCCGGCGGAGTAAAGCTCGCGCATTCGCCGGACGAAGCCGCTGAAATCGCTTCCAAAATGCTGGGCATGAACCTGGTCACGGTGCAAACCGGACCGTCTGGAAGAATTGTAAAGCGATTGCTGATCGAAGAAGGCCTGGACATCAAGCGCGAACTCTATTTGAGTTTGCTCGTCGATCGCGCGAGCGCGCGGGTAATTTTCATGGCGAGCGCGGCTGGCGGCATGGAAATTGAAGAAGTCGCAGCGAAGGATCCTTCCGCCATTTTGCACGAATCGATCCATCCGTCGGTCGGCTTGCAACCGTATCAGGCGCGGAAGCTGGCTTTCGGTCTTGGCCTCTCCGGCGAAGCTGCCAACCGCGCTGCGCCATTTTTTCAGGCCCTCTATCGCGCGTTTGTCGACACCGACGCTTCCATGCTGGAAATCAATCCTTGCGTCTTGACCGGTGACGGCCGTCTGGTCGCGCTCGACGCCAAGATGACCTTCGACGACAACGGCCTGTTCCGCCACACCGACCTACGCGGATTGCGCGATCTCGACGAAGAAGATCCGCTCGAAGTGGAAGCGTCAAAGTACGGTCTCAACTACATCAAGCTCGAAGGCAATGTCGCCTGCATGGTCAATGGCGCAGGCCTGGCCATGGCTACTATGGACATCATCAAATATTCCGGCGGCTCGCCCGCGAACTTCCTTGACGTCGGCGGAGGCGCTTCCGCGGAACAGGTAAAGAACGCGTTCCGAATTCTACTCAGCGACGCCAGCGTGAAAGCGGTCTTTATCAACATCTTCGGCGGGATCTTGCGCTGCGACGTGCTGGCCACTGGCGTCGTGGCCGCCGCCAAAGACCTGCAAGTGAAAATACCGGTGGTGGTTCGCATGGAAGGCACTAACGTGGAACTCGGCCAGCAGATCCTGCGCGAATCCGGTTTGAATTTCACTATTGCCAACGGAATGAAGGACGGCGCACAAAAGGTTGTGAAGCTTTCAGGAGGTGCGCAATGAGCGTTCTTGTCAATGAAAAGACAAAATTGATCGTGCAAGGCTTCACCGGCCGCGAAGGTACTTTTCACGCGCAGCAGATGATTGAATACGGAACGAATGTGGTCGGTGGCGTGACGCCAGGCAAAGGCGGCACCAAGCATCTAGAAAAGCCCGTGTTCAATACAGTAGCTGAGGCGGTGAAAGGCACTGGCGCCAACGCGTCCGTGATTTTCGTGCCGCCACCTTACGCCGCGGACGCAATCCTGGAAGCAGCCGACGCGGAAGTTCCGCTGGTCGTCTGCATCACCGAAGGTATTCCGGTAATTGACATGGTTCGCGTCACTTCAGTTGTCGATCGCAAGAAGACGCGTTTGGTTGGACCGAACTGCCCGGGCGTCATTTCACCCGGCAAATGCAAAATCGGAATTATGCCCGGCCGCATTCACAAGCAAGGCAATGTCGGCGTCGTCAGCCGCAGTGGGACGCTCACTTACGAAGCCGTTGATCAACTCACTCGCCTGGGAATCGGTCAGTCCACTTGCATCGGCATCGGCGGCGATCCGATCATCGGCACCTCGTTTCTGGACGCCATCAAATTGTTCAACGATGATCCGGAAACCCACGCCGTAATCCTGATCGGCGAAATCGGCGGCAACGCCGAAGAACTCGCCGCCGAATGGATCAAGTCCAACATGAAGAAGCCGGTTGTCGGCTTCATTGCGGGGCAAACCGCGCCTCCAGGCCGCCGCATGGGCCATGCCGGAGCCATCATTTCTGGTGGTCAAGGCACGGCAAAAGACAAATATGCTGCGATGAATGCCGCAGGCATAAAAACCGTCGAGACGCCCGCGGAGTTGGGATCAACACTTGCCGCAGCATTGAAGTAGTGCGCGATTTCTTTAGTCCGTTACATCTTTACATTGCTAATTCTAAAGGGGTGTTTTTGTGGCTCTTGAACGTACATTTGCAATCATCAAGCCGGACGCTGTAGCTGCCGGCCAGCAAGGCGAAATTTTGGCCCGCATAAACCAAGCAGGCTTCAAGATTGTCGCCGTTAAATCCATGCGCCTCACCAAAGAAGAAGCGGGCGGATTTTACGCCGTTCACAAGGCGCGCCCATTCTTCGGCGAGCTGACGGACTTCATGTCGTCCGGCAAGATCATCGCGTTGGTGCTCGAAGCCGACGGCGCGATCTCCAAGTGGCGCGACACCATGGGCGCGACGGACCCGAAGAAGGCCGCTGCTGGCACGATTCGCCACGATCTCGGTACCAGCATCGGCACTAACTGCACGCACGGCTCCGACGCTGCCGACACCGCCGCGTTTGAGATCGGTTATTTCTTCTCCGGCCTCGAACTGATTTAGGCCCACTCATCTAATTCGTCGCAGCGGCTCTGTTTTTAGGGCCGCTTTCCATTTCTCGAAGCGAATAATCTCCCGCTAACAATTTCCCTCTTGCTCACGTCCGATTCAGGTGTAGGCTTTCCTTAGCCCTCATCTTTACCTTCTTTTGGAGGTCTCCATGCTTCGTCGCGACTTCCTTCATCGCACTTCCCGGGCCGCAGCCGGGGCTCTGCTGGCATCGCATGCCATTTCGAAGCGCCTCGCCGCTATCCCTTCGTTGCCTGTCAAGGTCTCCGCTACCGACACTGTCACGCTCGGCCGCACCGGCATCAAAACTTCTCGCCTCGCAATGGGGACCGGAACCGTCGGCGCCGGTAAGCACTCGCACCAGACCGCGCTCGGAATGGAGGGCCTGACTCGGCTGCTGATGAATGGCTACGACAACGGTCTCCGCTTCTTCGACGCCGCCGATTCCTACGGCAGCCATCCCTATGTCGCGGAAGTCCTGAAGCACATGGACCGCAGCAAAGTTACGGTCCTCACTAAATCCTGGTCGCGCACCGCTTCTGAAATGCGCGCCGATCTCGATCGCTTCCGCAAGGAACTGGGCACCGAACATCTCGACATCGTCCTAATGCACTGCCTTACAGAAGACGATTGGACCAAGCGCTACGAGCCGGTGATGGACGTGCTCTCCGAAGCCAAACAAAAAGGAATCATCCGCGCGCACGGTTGCTCTTGTCACTCGATCGAAGCCCTTCGCGCCGCCGCAAAATCTCCCTGGGTGGAAGTCGATCTTGCTCGCGTCAATCCCATCGGCGCTCACATGGACGCCGATCCGGACACCGTCATCAGCGTCCTGCGCGAAATGAAAGCGTCCGGCAAAGCCGTGCTGGGCATGAAAATTCTCGGACAGGGCGCGCTTCGCGATCGCCAGGATGAAGCCATCCGCTTCGCTCTCGGGCTGAACGTCCTCGACGCTTTCACCATCGGAGCGGAATCCATCGCCGAACAAAACGATCTTCGCAACCGTATCGCCGCCGCGTGATTTTGCGTTGAACTGGGCCCGTTATCTCTTACTCTGCGTGGTCGCGCCAATGGATCTGAATCAACAACTCGGCCGCACACTTCTGTTTATCGGAGCCATCATTCTTTTCATTGGCGCGCTCTTTTATTTCGGAGCAAAACTCCCATTCCGGCTCGGCCGCCTACCGGGCGACATCGTCCATCACGGCGAACACAGCACCTTCTATTTTCCGCTCGTCTCCTGCATCGTGATCAGCGTCGCCATCAGCCTGATTCTCTGGCTCATCAATCAATTTCGCCGTTAGCCGGCAATTCCTTGCCTGCGGCTGACGCCACCTCCAATTTGTGTCAAACTATCTGTTCCAAGACAGCGATTCTGCGCAGTCCGTCTGTGCTTCCGTCGAGGAATTTCTGAAAATATCCCGGGCAGGCGGCTTCCCTTTCCGCCCTAGCCCGCATAAACAGGTACATGGACCCTAAGTTCGAGCGAAATTTCTGCATCATTGCGCACATTGACCACGGCAAATCCACGCTTGCCGATCGCCTGATTGAAATGACCGGCGGCCTCTCGGAGCGCGAAATGTCCGCGCAGGTGCTCGACTCCATGGATCTTGAGCGCGAGCGCGGAATCACCATCAAAGCAAAAAGCATTCGCCTGCATTACAACGCCAAAGACGGCAATCGCTACCGCCTGAATTTGATCGACACGCCTGGCCACGTCGATTTTTCCTACGAAGTTTCCCGCGCGCTATCGGCTTGCGAAGGTGCGTTGCTGGTGGTCGATGCGTCCCAAGGTGTTGAAGCACAGACTGTCGCCAACACTTTTCTGGCCGCCGGGCACAATCTCACGATTATCCCGGTCATCAACAAAATTGACTTGCCGGCCGCACAGCCGGACTTTGTCAAAGAGCAAATCGAAAATGTTCTGGCGATCGATGCGCACGATGCCCTGCCCATCAGCGCAAAAAGCGGTCTCGGCGTCGAAGACGTTCTCGAGGCCATCATCCGCCGCGTTCCTGCCCCGCAGGGCAGCGCCACCAATCCGCTGCAAGCGCTGATTTTCGATTCGTGGTTCGATCCCTATCGCGGCGCGGTAGTTCTGGTGCGCGTGATGGAAGGCCGCATCGCCAATCACATGAAGATTCGTTTGTGCGCCAATAACGATGTTTACGAAGTGGAACAACTCGGCGCGCTTACTCCAAAGCCCATCGCTCTCGATGAGCTCGAAGCCGGCGACGTCGGCTTCATCGTCGCCAATATCAAACGCGTCGCCGACGCCCGTATGGGCGACACCGTCATCGAAGCCGGCAGTTCCGCCACCGCTCTTTCCGGTTTCGAAGCGACCAAGCCCATGGTGTTCGCTGGGCTTTTCCCGGTACTGGCTGACGATTACGAACCGCTGCGCGATGCGCTTGGTAAACTTCAGCTCAACGACGCCGCGTTTTTCTACGAGCCGGAAAATTCCGTCGCGCTCGGTTTTGGTTTTCGCTGCGGATTTCTCGGCCTCCTGCACATGGAAATTGTGCAGGAGCGTCTCGAACGCGAATTCGGCCTGAACCTGATCACCACCGCGCCCAGCGTGCGTTATCGCATCACGCGCGTCGGCGGCCAGGCGATTGAAGTCGATAGCCCGGCGAAGTTTCCCAATCCCAGTGATATCGAAATGATCGAAGAACCGATCATCAAGGCCATGATCATCACCAGCGATGATTCCGTTGGCGGAATTCTGCAACTCTGTCAGGACAAACGCGGTATCCAGAAAAATTTCGAATATCTTTCCCCGACTCGCGTCATGCTCACCTACGAGCTGCCGCTCAACGAAATCGTTCTCGATTTTTACGATCGACTCAAATCCGTTTCCCGCGGCTACGCCTCGCTCGATTACCAGCTCGAAGGCTACAAGGAATCCGATCTCGTAAAGCTGGACGTGCTCGTCGGTGGGGAGCCGGTGGACGCGCTCGCCATGATCACCCACCGCGACACTTCTTATGAGCGCGGGCGCGAACTCGTCTCTCGCCTTCGCAAGCTCATTCCTCGCCAGATGTTTGAAGTTCCGATTCAGGCCGCCATCGGCAGTCGCGTAATCGCGCGCGAAACGGTGGCCGCCATGCGCAAGAACGTTCTCGCAAAATGCTATGGCGGTGACATCTCCCGTAAACGCAAACTTTTGGAAAAACAAAAAGAAGGCAAGCGCCGCATGAAGCGCGTCGGCCAAGTCGACATTCCCCAAGAAGCCTTCCTCGCCGTCCTCAAAGTCAACTCCAGCGAAGAAGAAGACTGACCAAGCGGGGTTTTGTAGCGCTCCCTTTCGGAGGCGGGCATTGTTTTCGTGCGGCCATTCTCCCAAGAACTCCCAAAAAGTGATCAGCAAGTCCGCTAGCTAGAATGTTTCCGCTTTACTTCCGTCTCCAGGCTTCCTTGTTGCAACCGGATCGAAACCGCATTCCCAATCGCCACCTGCCCCGCCGATCGCAACACATTCCCCGCCGCGTCCGTCGCAATCGCGTAGCCGCGCTCTAGCGCCTTCAACGGCCCGCGCTCCTGCAATTGTAAATTTAGCCTTTCCAGCCGTTCCCGCTTCTTCTGTAGCAACCGCTCCGCGCGAACTGCTAATTCCGCGGCGCGTTTGTCCAGCTGTAGCCGCAGCGCGGAAATCTTCACACGAAAATCAAAACTGAATATCCTCAACTGCGCCCGGCTGAATCGCTTGCTTGAATGTTCCAGCCGCGCTTTCAATCCCAACGCTACGCGCGAGGTCAATTCATCCGCCCGTTGCCGCTGTTGCCGCAGCAAATCGAGCGGACGCCGGAACCCGCGCCGCCCCGCAAGCTCGTGCACTCTCCGGCTGCGCACCAGAATCCTGTAGCGGATCTGTTCCGTCAGCGTATTCACCACGCGTATCAGGTGTTCGTCGAACTGTTTCCGCGTCTGCACCACCAGCTCCGCGGCGGCCGATGGTGTAGAAGCTCGCAGGTCCGCCACGAAATCGGCAATCGTGAAATCCGTTTCATGTCCGACTCCGGAAATCACTGGGATTTTCGATTCGAAAATCGCTCGCGCCACGATCTCTTCGTTGAACGCCCACAAATCTTCCATCGAACCGCCGCCGCGTCCCACAATCAGCACGTCCACAATTTCTCCAACGTTGAAGAATTTGATCGCTTTGCTGATTTCCAGTGCCGACCCTTCGCCCTGCACGCGCACCGGGAACAGCGTCAAATGCACGTTCGGAAATCGCCGCCGCAGAATTCGCACCACGTCCCGCACCGCCGCGCCTGTCGGCGAGGTGATCAATCCGATTCGGCTCGGTAGCACCGGCAGCGCCTTCTTGTGCCGCGCATCAAACAATCCTTCCGCTTGCAACTGTTTCTTCAATTGTTCGAACGCCAGTTGCAGCGCGCCGCGCCCCACCGGCTCCATCGATTCCACGTAAATCTGATATTCGCCCCGCGCCTCGTACACGCTAATCGAACCGCGCACGCTCACTTTGAGCCCGTCTTCAGGACGGAACTTCACGCCGCGCATCTGCTGCTTGAACCACACGCAACGCACTTGCGCTTTATCGTCCTTCAACGTGCAGTAAACGTGCCCGGACTGCGCCGGGCGGCAATTCGAAATTTCGCCTTCCACGCAGATCTCCGTAAAATTTTTCGTCAACAGGTCGCGGATCCGCGCCGTCAACTCGCTCACGGTGAACGAGCGCCGCTCCGGCTGCAGATTAAAGGTCAGTTGTCCCATTTCTCTTGGAAGCCCATTCCCGCTTTAACGGAGCAAGAATACAACAGAACCCGCCTTGAACTATTCCTGCCGCTGCAAACACCGCACTGCGTACGCAAAACAAATCGCCGCAAATACTAGAAACGCTCCGCCTTCGATCAACACCGATCGCAATGCACCTGTGCCAATCGAGGTAAACCGCAACCAGTCAATCTGCCAGGTAATCGGATTTGCCAGTGCCACCCCGCGAAACCACTTCGGCAGCGGCTCGAGCGGATAAAACATCGAACTCGCAAACATGAACACAAAATAAAACACGCTGGTAATCGCGTTGAACACGTCGTTGCGCTTCGTGCGCAGCGCAAAAATCGCATAAAAGAAAAACCACCCCGCCGTTCCAATCGCCATTCCCAACAGTAGCAGCGGCAATGATGGCCACCGTATCCGCACGCCCAGCACCAGCCATGCTGTCAGCAATGTCAGCACGGTTTGCGCCAGCGCGATGCACACGTTAAAAATGACCTTGCCCAGCAGGTATTCGCTCCTGCTCATCGGGTACGTCAGCATCTCGTAAAAAATTCCGTTGTCCCGGTCCAGAAAAAATGACCACGATGTATTCGAAGCAATCGCGAAGCTCGCCATCGCCAGCACGCCGGCGAGAAAGAATTCGTTATAACTCACACCCGCCAGGCTTGGCGGTGTTCCCATCGCTTCGTTGATGCCCACTCCGAATACCAGCATGTACAGCAGCGGAAACAGCAAATCCCAAAAAATAAATGTGATGTTCGTCGCCCGGATTTTTGCTTCCCGGTAAACGACAGCTCCGACGGCGCTCACGCCTCTGCCTGCTTCCGCGTCGTCAGTTCCACAAAAATATCTTCCAGGCTAGCTCCGCGCACTTCCAGGTGGAGCACTCTCCGTCCCCGCGATAGCGAAGTCACCAGATCCATCACCCGTCCTTCCTCTGATTTGAACGCCAGCTCCACGCTTTCGCCCTCAATCGATTTCCTGATAGGCTGCAGCGCCGCGATTTCCTCTTCAATTCGCTCCGGCAACTGGTCGAAGGTCATCGAGATCTCGAACACACCTTGCGAAAGTTGCTTCAATGTATTCAAATCCCCGCGCGCCAGTTCCCGTCCGCGATGCATGATCAGGATGTCGTCGCACAACTCTTCCGCTTCGCTCAATATCTGCGTCGTCAAAATAATCGTCCTGCCTTTTTCCGATTCTTTGCGCAGCCTGCTCATCACTTGCCGTTTCAGAATCGGGTCCATACCGGTTGAAAATTCGTCCAGAAACAAGACTGGCGTCTCCACCATGAAGACTTTCGCCACTTGCACGCGGCGCCGGAATCCTCCGCTCAAGTCCTGCACCTTGCGGTCCGCTTCCGCCGTAAGCTGGAATTCTTCCAGCAAACTTTCCCCCAGCCGAACTGCTTTGTCTTGAGGTATCGCCTGGAATCGCGCGTAAGTCAGCAGATTATCCCGCACTGACAGCAACAGCTCCGCTGCCGTCTCCTGTATCACCGAAGAAATTCGCCGTCGCACCTCGAGCGGCTTCTTCGCAACGTCGAAGCTCATTACTCGCGCCGTCCCCGAAGTCGGCTGCGAAAGCGTCGTCAAAATTCTCAGCAATGTGGACTTGCCTGCTCCGTTCGGCCCCAGCAATCCGAAAATCATTCCGCGCGGCACCGCGAACGACAGCCCGTCCAGCGCGCGCACCGGCTCTTTTCCGCGCCCGGTGTACACTTTCACCAAATTCTCCACTTGCAACGCGTTTTCCGTGACTTGCTCGATTTTGCTCGGCACGATTTCCATTTCCGTGGCAATCTCAGAGTATTGTTGCAGTCGTGTTCCAATAAATTGTCTTTAAAAATCGCAGCTACTCTTCCAATCGGCGGGCCATAGCGAATGATACACGCATCGTTCACTCGAAAAATAATCTTGAGTCTCGCAATGAGCCCGCTATGCTCCGGCTTGGCGCTCGCGCAATCCTCGATCGGCGGCAACGTGGTCACAAAACGTCAATTGCCTCCCGCGCGGCGCGTCGCCGAAGAAGTGCGCGCTTATCGCCTCGCCAACGAAGACCGCATCATCCGCGAACTGCGCGAATTTCTCTCCATTCCCAACGTCGCCAGCGACACGCCCAATATCGAAAAAAATGCCGCGCACCTCAAGGAAATGCTGGAAGCCCGCGGCATCGAAACGCATCTGCTTACGATTGAAGGGCGCGGTCCGGTCGTTTTCGGCAAACTCGACGCCGAAAACGCTACGCATACCGTTATTTTCTATGCGCACTATGACGGTCAACCCGTCGATCCTTCCGCATGGACCGACAAATCCCCTTTCGAGCCCGTGCTCCGCGACAATTCGATTGAAGCCGGCGGCAAACGCATTCCCTACCCCGACGCCCTCCGCAACGCCAATTCCTATCAGGACCATTGGCGCATCTACGCTCGTTCCGCTTCCGACGATAAGTCTCCCATCGTTGCTATCCTCGCCGCGCTTGACGCGCTGCGCGACAAAAATATTCCCGTCGCCGTAAATCTGAAATTCATCTTAGAAGGCGAAGAAGAAGCCGGCTCCGCCAATCTTCAGAAAACTTTGCAGCTCCATAAGAACCTATTGCAGGCCGACGTCCTCATTACCGGCGACGGCCCCACGCACCAGTCCGGCCGTCCCCTTCTTTTCTTTGGCAATCGTGGCGACATCGGCCTCGACATCACCGTGTACGGCCCCTCTCGCTCACTGCACAGCGGTCACTACGGCAATTGGGCTCCCAACCCCGCCATGACCCTGGTTCGTCTTCTCGCTTCGATGAAAGATGAAAAAGGGCGCGTGCTGATTCCCGGATATTACGATGACGTGGATCCCCTCGGCCCCATCGAAAAGGGCGCGCTTAGCGCCATGCCCGTCAACGATCCAGACCTGCAACGCGAACTAGGTATCGCCGTTCCTGATGGCGGCGGAAAAAAATTGATGGAGCTATTGCAGGAACCCTCGCTCAACATTCGCGGCATCCGCAGCGGCAGCGTCGGAGAACAAGCCACCAACATCGTCCCGGATAGAGCTGAAGCTTCCCTCGAAGCGCGTCTCGTCAAAGGCCAAGACCCGCACAAGAAGTTCGAACAGATCGTCGGCTTCATCCGCAAGCAGGGTTTCTTGGTCCTGGACCATGAGCCGACTCTCGAAGACCGCCGCGCTCACCCCCTCGTGGCCAAAGTCATCGACCAGGGCGGCTACCGGGCTTCTCGTACCCGTATGGATCTGCCGGTCTCGAAAGCCTTCGTCCGCGTAATGCAAGAAGCGACCAACAATCGTACCGTCGTCGCTCCCACTCTCGGCGGCAGCGTTCCTATGTACATCTTCGAAGACCTCGGCCTGCCCTGGATCGGAGTGCCCATCGTCAACTATGACAATCACCAGCACTCCGCGGACGAAAATCTCCGCCTGGGCACGTTCTGGGAAGGCGTCGAAACCTACGCCACCCTCCTGGCCGACCTTGATTGGTAAGCATCATCCCCGCACTTTATTAATAAATCTATTTAGTTAGTTATTTACTTAGTACTGTTACCATGCTAATATGCTTCATGAATTTGCTTTCGCCCCACTCTCCTAAGAGGGCCAGCCTCGACAATATCGACTGGTCGCTCCTCAAACGCCGTCGCTTCCAAGGGCTTACAACCACTTCAGCTAGAGTTATCGAGATCCCAGACTTACAAGAACCCGCTTCTTAACCCTTTTTGAACGAGTACTTACGCAATTTACAGGGAGCCGGTGCGGCATCGTAAAGTCCAAAAATAGGACAAGAAGAGCAATCAGAAAGAACTGGTTACAACGACAGGAAATTTTGCAGCAATTGCTTGCCGCCTTCGGTGAGCACCGACTCCGGATGGAACTGCACACCTTCCAGCTTGTACCGCCGGTGCCGCATTCCCATGATCGTGCCTTCCGCCGTCTCCGCCGTAACCGTCAATTCCCTCGGCAGCGACTTTCTCTCCACAATCAGCGAATGGTACCGGGTGGCGGTAAACGGCATGGTCAGCTTTCTGAAAATGCCTTTTCCGTCGTGCTGAATTTCGCTGGTTTTGCCGTGAAACAGTTTCGGTGCGCGCACGATCTTGCCGCCGAACGCCGCTCCGATCGCCTGGTGCCCCAGGCACACGCCGAGGATCGGAAATTTACCGGCCAGCCGCTCGATCAGCTCGACTGAAATCCCGGCTTCCCGCGGGGTGCACGGACCGGGCGAAATCACGATCCGCTCGGGATTGCGCCGCACAATTTCCTCGACGGAAATTTTGTCGTTGCGATGCACCTCCACGTTGCAGCCCAGTTCGCCCAAATACTGCGCGAGGTTGTAAGTAAACGAATCGTAGTTGTCGAGCAGGAGAATCATTGCTAATCGCCGCCGAGGTCTATTGTAGAGCAATTCGCGTGACTAGCGAGAATTCCGCGACTCCGCATACGCGGCTGTGTAGTCGGCATTGTCGGGATCAAGGTCATGAGCGCGCTTATAGGCGTCGCGCGACGCTGTAGTGTTGCCAACACGCGCGTACGCGATGCCGAGATCAAACCATACCTCCGGCAAGCGCGGTTGCATCTTCGCTGCGTCCTGCAGCCAGCGAATCGCATTTTTGTTCTGTTGCTGAAGCAATGCGTCGTAGCCCCACTTGGCTTCGTCGTATCCGACATATTTAGAAAGCGATACATAGGGTCTACCCGCGGTACAGCCCCAGAGACCAAATGTCGCAAGGACGCCCAGTCCTGCTCCTGCAATCCAGCGCCGATTTGGACAACCGATCGCGAAGCCAGTCAGGGCCCCGAAAACGGCCCCGGAAGCGTGCGCGATGTTCCCAACTTCGTATACGTGAGCGAGCGTGGCAGCAACACACAGGAAAAACCACGCAACAAAAAGCCCAATAGTTCGCGAGGGCATAGCTCCGCGGAATCGATCATCGAAGCGCGACAACACCCATAGAAATCCGAAGAGTCCGTAGCCAATTCCGGACAAGCCTACCCCGCCTCGGTCGAATGCAAATTCAAAAGAGCTGGATCCAAACGCGAAGAACGTGAGCAGCAGCAAAGTCTTGGCATGACCGAATGTTTGCTCCACCAATGTGCCGAATAGCCACAACCAGTAGACGTTGAAGACGAGGTGAAGAATATCGATGTGGAGAAAAACTGAAGTGAACAGCCGCCACAATTCGCCGCGCCGGATTTCGGCGCTGGGCAACAGCGCTGAAACATCAGTCTTCATCCACCATGCTGTGGTCGCCGCTAGTGCCAAGAGCGAAATTCCTGCGATCACCGGATATTTTGGAAACTCGCTCCACTTCGGAACCGTCGGCATGCCAACTCCTGAACGAATTGACATGTTAACAATGAGGCGATTCGCCGTTTCTGCTACTGGAATGCAATCGCGCGCAAAAGTTACTGTGCGAATGGACAGTCGGAAGAAATCTGCGGAAACGAAGAACAAATCTTAATTCATAGAGTTTGCTGCAAGATTGCGGCCTAGATTTTGGCGTGTGCGGCCTCGAGTGCCCGCAGCAAGGCCTTCGACTTGTTCACGGATTCTTCGTACTCGCCGAGCGGTGTCGAGTCCGCCACAATGCCGCCTCCGGCTTGTATGTGCGCTACACCGTTTTTGATGACCATGGTCCGCAGCGCGATGCAGGAATCCAGATTGCCCGCAAAATCCAGATACAGAATTCCGCCGGCGTAAATTCCGCGGCGCGTTTTTTCCAGTTCTTCGATAATTTCCATGGCGCGCACTTTTGGCGCGCCGGAAACCGTTCCGGCCGGGAAACACGCCATCAACGCATCGAAACAATCCACGTCCGGGCGCAGCGTTCCTCGCAAACTCGAAACCAGATGCATCACATGGGAGTAGCGCTCCACGGTCATCAGTTTTTCCACGCGCACCGTTCCGTAGTCGCATACCCGGCCAAGATCGTTCCGGCCCAGGTCCACCAGCATGATGTGCTCGGCGCGCTCTTTTTCGTCGGCCAGCATTTCGCGTTCTAGCCGTAAATCTTCCGCTTCGTTCTTTCCGCGCCACCGGGTCCCCGCGATCGGCCGGTAAAATACATCGCGACCCTGCACCTTCACCAGCATTTCCGGCGAACTGCCCACCACGGCAACGTCGTTCAACTGCAAAAAGAAAAGATAGGGAGAAGGATTCAACGCGCGCAATTCGCGATAAATCTGAAATGGTTCGGCTTTTGTTTTCGCGGAAAATCTTTGGCTGACCACCACCTGAAAAATATCGCCAGCACGAATGTATTCTTTGGCTTTGCGGATTGCCGCGAGATACGTAGGCTTCTGAAAATTCGACGTGACGTGCGGAACCGTCGATTTTTTCGTTCTCTTTTTTGCGGCGGGTTGCTCCGCTGTGACCGGTTGATCCAGTTGCTTCCGCGTTTTCTGAATTTCTTTTACCGCAGCGTCGTATTTCTGCCGCAGGGTGCCTTTTTCTTCGGTGAAGACATTGCGCACGATCCACAACCGGTGTTGCACGTGATCGAACGCGATCAGTCCGTGGTAAAACATCAGCACGGCATCGAACAATCCAATTTCGTCGCGCAATTGCTTCGGCAATTTTTCGATCAGCCGGACCATATCGTAGCTGAAATAGCCGATGGCGCCGGCTATCAGCGGCGGCAGGCCGGGCAGGCGTACCG
Source organism: uncultured Acidobacteriota bacterium (assembly GCA_963781385.1). Lineage (GTDB taxonomy): Bacteria > Acidobacteriota > Terriglobia > Acidiferrales > UBA7541 > Acidiferrum. Next base: position 147,315 of record CAWAFN010000005.1, read on the forward strand.
GGCGGAAGCGTTCGATGCGCGCGCGCAAAAACGAAACCGGATCGTTCTCTTCCCAAATCACGCGATCGCGCGTTTCCAGCACGCAGGCGCCGTTCGCGTATCGAAAAACTTCTTCGGGATGCGCGCCCGCAAAGGTGTAACGCGCGATTTTTTCGCCGCCTTCCACCGATTCCAGCAGAAAGGAATACCGAGCGCCCTGCGCGATTCGCAAGTAGGCGCTTACGGGCGTGAGCAAGTCGGCGGAAAAGACATCGTAAACAGGGACGAGATTTCCCTGTTTGGCGAGACGCGTGAATTCGGCAAAGCTTGGCTGAATCATCAGTACGGTAGTACGTTTTCGATTCTAAGTTGTCTGTCAATGCGGGACGCGGCTTTGAACGCCCGATCGAGTCCAGCAATTATCCATGAAAATTGCAAAGCGTGCTCGCCCGGGTGCGAACGCAAACCCTCATGGCTCGCCAGAGGAATCTCCAGCGCGGAGTTTAGCCATCACTGCGCTTCGCATCGCGGCCTCTGGCACGGGTTTCCCTGTCCACAGCTCAAATTGCGCGAAGCCCTGCGCCAAAAACATTTCCGCGCCGCCAACCGTCTTGATTCCCTTTTGTGCGGCCATGCGAAGCAGTTTCGTTTTCAGCGGCCGGTAAATCAGATCCATCACCACGCCGCAATTCAGTTCTTCCTTTGCCAGCGGAGAAACTTCAGCATTCGGATACATACCAAGCGGAGTTGCGTTCACAATCAATTCAAGCTGCGCGTATTTCAGATGCCTCCGGGCAATCGCCTGACCTCCGCAAGCGCGCGCCAGTTCGCGGGCCGCCGATTCGCGCCTCGCGCAAATCAATACCTCCGCTCCCGCATGCGCCAAGGCGAAGGCCGCCGCCCGCGCCGATCCTCCGGCTCCAAAAATCAGCGCGCGCGCATCGCGCAACTTCAATTTTCCTTCGAGCGCGCGCAACACGCCCCGGTAATCCGTATTCGAGCCGTGCAGTTTTCCATTTCTACCAACCACAACGGTGTTCACTGCACCTATTCTTTCCGCCATCGGCTCGCACTCGGCGAGATATTTCATAATCGACTGCTTGTGCGGAATCGTAATGCTGAAGCCGCGCAGCGCGAAACTCGCAATGGCATCGAGAAAATCTTCGATCCGCTCCACTAGGAACGGCAAATACACCGCGTCGCGGTTTGCGGCCACAAATCCGGTGTTGTGGAGCAACGGCGAAAGCGAATGCCCGATCGGACTTCCGATCACTCCGTAAACTTCGCTCTTTTTTGTGAGCGAATCAGCGCGGTAAAGATATTTGAAGTCGTGCAGGCTGACCTGGCCAGGCGCCGTCGCCGCACCCACCGGAGCGTAGGCAAGCGCGCTGCCTTCACGCAGCGCCAGCAGCCGCGCCGGAAGTCCGACCTCACCCATGGGCACGATCACCAGGTCTCGCGAAGTTTTCGCAATTTCAAGCAGGCGGACACTATCCGAAATGGTGCGGGCGCGAACCGCGATTTTCACGGCGTCCGCTTCGCCCTGGCGCGCGTGAATCAGACGCTTTGGCAAGGGCGGCGTCCGCTCAAAATCATGAATCGAGAGCAATATTTTTGCCGGGACGGGCAGCGAGCGAGCGGTCTGACCGGGAAGCTCGCGCAGGGTCTCGATTTCCAAATCGCACCACGCGCAACCCGCCTCTCGCGCCTGGCTTAGCCAGTACAATTCGGCTTGCGCGCCGCCGGCAAGCTTTCCTCCGCCGAGAATGCGTCGGCAAGTGGCAATCAAAGTCGTCCGTTTCGTCGATTTCCGCTTCAGCGAGGCAAGCAGTTTGGTCCGTTCGCGGTCAGACCGGAGCCAGTCCAGTCGAAGCTCGATGGTGGTGGTGAAACGGGACGCGGCCCGAAGCTGCGAAAGGGCTTCCCGGGCGGTGCTAGTAGCAACTACGGCACACGCCCGATTGGGGAAGGTTCGCGCGGGCTGGCGAGGGCTTGGCATGATGTTGAAAACAAAAGATGTAGCATGCCGTATCAAAAGTGTAAAGCTGTCCATGCCAATTTCTTGACGAGTACTGGAACGCGTTGTAATTTCGCTTTGGATAGTCCCCGCACGGCCCTCTTCGGGCGTGCACTTGAAGGAGTCTTACCGATGCGCGCGAATGTCGCCGGTTTGTGCTTGTCTTTGCTTTTCGGTGCAGCAACTTGCATGGGACAACAAGTTCCCATCGCAAATCAACCTACCTACAAAGCGGTTACCCAGCCGTGGAATTCGACGATCTATTGCTCCGGCTTCTACACGGATCAAAAGGTCGCGGACGATATTCGCCTGGTGACCGGCGAGCAGTCTGAATACAAGATCACCTTTGCAACAGCGGACACGGTCTACCTGAGCAAGGGTGCCAGCCAAGGTGTGAAGGAAGGCGACAAGTTCTCCGTAGTTCGCGAAGAAAAAGACCCACTGAGGGTCGGTTGGTTCAAGTGGCAAGAAAAGTTGACCAATGCCATGGGAACGCACTACCTGGACCTCGGTCAGGTCGAAGTCGTAAAAGTTTTGCCGAACATGGCGATCGCAAAGGTTTCGACCAGTTGCGAATACATGCAGCGCGGTGACATTGTTCGCCCGTTCGTGGAGCGCCCGATCGGCCCCTTCAAGGACCCGGCGACGTTTGACAACCTTGCTCCCGTGAGCGGGAAGCCGGTGGCGATGGTGGTTCGCGGCAGGGACACGGCACAAATGTCCGGCCGGTTTAACACGATTTATGTGAATCTCGGAACCAGCCAGGGCGTGAAGGTGGGCGACTACTTCCGCATTTTCCGTTACCAGGGAACGCGCGCAGAAACGATTCCGGTCGAAAAAAATTACCAAGACCGGATCTATGGCTTCGGCAGCAACCCGAAAAATTACACCTGGAACGACCTACCGCGTGAAGTTCTGGGCGAAGGAATCGTGCTGAATACCAGCCCGAATTCTTCGACGGTACTGATCACCGTTTCCAGAAATGAAGTGTACGCAGGCGATTACGTCGAAATCGAATAGTTCAACGAGTATCTGAAACGTCCCGTTTCTGCCCGCGAGGCCAAGCTTCGCGGGCATTTTTGCTTTCAGCAACTCCTCCAACATTTGCATGAAGCGCGAAGCGTTGCAATCGAGCGTGCGCATTCATCGATTGAGGAAAATGCGGAAGAATCCGGAGAGAACTTCTGGGAAGGATTCAGGAAGGAACTACGTCTTCGGACTTGGCATGCGCTTCCATCATGCGCAGCTTCTTGCGTTGCTTGATGCGGCCGTCGAGCTGGTTCCAGAAACGGAAGAAGTATTGCGCCGCGGAGATCAGGGCACTCGCTACGACCAGCCAGAGCAATACTCGTCCGATCAGCTTCAGGGAAGGATGAGTTGCTCCGGCAATCAGCACGGCCACCGCACACACCTGCAGAACCATCTTGGTCTTGCCGAGCGCCGACGCGGCAATAGTCATGCCTTCGGCAGAAGCGATGTTGCGGAGGCCAAGCACGGTGAATTCCCTGCCGATGATGATGACCACCATCCACGCTTCGACCAGGTGCATGTCCACCAGAGCGATGAAAGCGGCGGAGATCAGCAGCTTGTCGGCGATGGGATCTAGTAGTATGCCCAGGGTAGTGACTTGCAGGCGGCGCCGTGCAAAGTACCCGTCCGCCCAGTCGGTGGCTGCCGCAGCCAGCAGAATCAGCACTCCCCAAAACTCGAAGCGCATGTGAAAACCCCACAACTCGACGTTGGGGCTACGCGTTAGCAGCACAACGATGAGCAGTGGGACAAAAAAGATGCGCAGCAGCGTAAGTGAATTGGGAAGGTTCATAGGCGCATAGCGCCTGCAGCCGGAGTTGGTTCGGAATCGGCGCCGAAATGACTATAAGCTCCGACATGGTTACCGTCAACGGCGGGCGGGTTGGCGATTTCCGAAGATGCGGGTACTAGCAGGTTAACAGCAAAAACGTTGGCAAATCGAACGGAGGGATATACCTTTTCGTAACAGCGATGCCCCAAAGCTGTGCAAAAGCAGAAAAGCGGTTTGCCCCGGAGTTTGCACGACCCGGCTCGTTCACCATCCATTAACCTCCATTAACTTACTGCAATTTCAACAAGATACGGATGCATTAAAATTCGGCGAATACGGTCCGTGAATGGAAGGATAACGCTTCAACAAACTGCGAATCGGGAATTTCCACAAGGATTTCCACTGGTGGCCTGGGTGGGCCAGCAGGGGGATGGGCGGGAAAATTGCGCCGAAAATCAGGTGTTTTTGTGTAAATTTCGATGATTACTCGAATATAACAATGGAGTTTCGGCCCGATCCGCTCTGCGGACACTCTAGATTGCGCGCGGTCCACGCAGCAAGCGCACCGGTAACATGAAAATGGCGGTTAGCAACGCAAACACACCGTGCAGCGTGATACCCACGATGCGGAACGGAATACTCAGTAGCCAGACAAACGGATAGGCGATCAGCGCAAGCAATGCCAGCGGCCAACACAGCACAAACAGAATGCACCAGAGAATAAATCCGACCATAGTGATTCCCTCTCTGCACATGAAACGAAAACGAATCCTAAAAAGTTCCGCTGACGGCAAAATCCTGAAGCTTGAGGCGGCGTGCCATGGAAACGGGAACTTCGGCGTCGAGCAGCATGTGCGAATCCTTGAGTTCCGAGTGAAAGACGTGACCGAGGGCATGGACGAGGGCGAGGGTGCGGCCTTCGCTTAGAGGGAGGCGCAACGAAAGTTTTACTATGGGATCCACGGGAAGCGCTTCATCCATGCGACTCAGCAATTGGTCGAGTCCCTCACCGGTGAGAGAAGAAACGAGAACGGGTGGAGTATTTTCCGCGGAGTGGGCGATGGACTTTTTCAGTTCCAGAAGTTCTTCGGCTGCAAGCAAATCCATTTTGTTCCAGACGCGAAGCGCGGGCCTGCCGGAAACACCGAGTTCATCGAGAATCTTGTTTACAGCTCCATCGAGTTCCTGATGGCGCGGGCTGGAAATATCGGTGACATGCAGGATTACTGCCGCTTCCTGAACTTCTTCGAGGGTGGCGCGGAATGCGTTCATCAGGCCTTTCGGCAAATCGCGAATAAATCCGACGGTGTCGGAAAGGAGCACACGACGCCCGGAGGGCAGACGTAGCGCGCGAATGGTGGGGTCCAGCGTGGCGAACATGCGGGAAGAAACGAGAACTTCAGCACGGCTGAGCGCATTAAATAAAGTGGATTTTCCGGCGTTGGTGTAGCCCACCAGCGCAATGGTGCCAAGCGGAACGGCGTTGCGAGCTTCGCGGCGAAGCGCGCGTTGCTTGCGCACATCCTCAATGCTGTTTTCAATTTTGCTGACGCGATCTCGAATGCGGCGGCGATCGGTTTCGAGCTTTTTCTCTCCAGGACCGCGGACGCCGATGCGGCCGCCTCCCCCGCCGGCTCCGCCCGCGCCGCCCGCGCCTTTGCCGCCCTGGCGAGAGAGTGATGTGCCCTTTCCAGTGAGACGTGGAAGCATGTAATTGAGCTGAGCAAGTTCCACTTGCAGCTGCCCTTCGCGGCTGCGCGCGTGTTTGGCAAAAATATCGAGGATTAGTTGCGTGCGATCAATTACGCGGCATTCGGTATGTGCTTCGATATTCCGTTGCTGCACCGGCGAAAGTTCGCTATCGAAAATAATGAGCGGAGCATCTTTTACGATCGCTTCGGCTTTTATTTCATCGAGCTTTCCGCGACCTACCAGTGTTGCCGGATCAGCTTTATCGCGAAGCTGAAACACTGTTCCGGCAATGCAGGCCCCAGCGCTACGCGCGAGTTCGACCAATTCGGCCAAGGATTCGCGTTCCACCGCGCCGGCAGCGACTCCGGGGATGCGGCGAGCGCGCTTCCATGCGACGCCGATGAGCAATGCGCGCTCGGTGGATGGCACAGCTTGGGAAGTTTTCATCGTTCGGTGGCGGTCGCAAAACAAGAATTCTGGCCGAAGAATTGCGAAACCAGCTTCAGTATACGCCGCCGAAACGAGTTGCGCGAAATGCGGAGTAAGGTTTTGACCCGCTAGACGAGTGTATTTATCGGGCCGATCAACCATTCGTTGGCCGCCATTTGGACCGAAGGCTCATCACCGAAACCGAAGAGCCAGTGGACATTGGCTTCGCGGCGAAACCAGGTGAGCTGGCGTTTGGCGTACTGTCGAGTGCCCTGCTGGATGGCGGAGCGAGCAGCGTCGAGCGTAATTTCTCCGCGGAGTTGGCTGCGCAGCTCACGATAACCGATGAATTGAAAAGGCTTGGCGTCGTCAGATAATCCGCTGGCGAGGAGTTGCGCTACTTCCTGCAGCCAGCCTGCTTGCAGCATTGCATCGGTGCGCCGGCGGATGCGTTCGACGAGCGCATCGCGGTCAGGAGCCAACCCGATTTTGATGACGCGCCAGCCGGCGAGCGGGGTTCGTCCGGAGCGATGCACTTCGGTTAGCGGCTTCTGCGTGAGCAAGCAAATTTCAATGGCACGAATCAGCTTTTGTTGGTCGGAAGGATTGATGGCCTTGGCAGCTTCAGGATCAAGGTGGGCGAGCATTCCGTGCAGGTGTCCCGTACCGTGTTCGAGAGCGGAAGCGCGAAGACGTTCGCGAATTTCTTCCGAGCGTAAAGGAAGATCTGCAAGGCCCTCAAGCAACGCGCGCAAGTACAGGCCTGTTCCAACGGTGAGAACGGGCAAGCGCGACCGTGAACGTAGGTCGTCAAGCACGGCGATGGCGCGTTCGCGGTAGCCTCCGGCGGTTGACGCTTCAGAAGGGTCGAGAACGTCGAGCATATGATGCGAGACAGTTTCGCGTTCAGCGCGCGAAGGTTTGGCCGTGCCGATGTCGAAACCGCGATAGAGCTGCGTGGAATCGCAGGCGAGCACTTCTCCGCCAAATTTTTTGGCAAGAAAAACTCCGAGCGAAGATTTGCCGGAAGCGGTAGGGCCGACAATTGCGACCAGCGGCGGAAGCGCAGCAGGAGAAGTCATCGAAAAAGTAGATGCCAGCGGCGAAACACGCGAATGAGCAGAACGATAACGGCGAGAAGGCTGCTGCCGACATCTTGTTGGCGGACGATTTTCACGGCGAGCTTTCGACGGTTGCTACTGATTGGCGGCGTCGAGAGGCAGATTGTACAAGAAAATAAAGCGCAGACGAATTTCCGGGCCGGAGAAGGCCGGGGGCAAGTGGTCAAATGGGTTAGAAGAACGAATGGCGGAGACGGCAGCGCGATCGAGCGGTTCCTTGCCGGAGCCCAGCAGGCGTTGTGGGTCATCGTTGGGAACGCTGCCGTCGCGGCGAATGCTGAATTCGAGAACTACGCGGCCACGATCGCCGAGTTGCGCGGATTCCGGCATGACGGCGTACCAGTTGCGGCGAACGCTGGCCAGCACGCGCTGCATGTAGTCGCTGAAGTCCACACCTTCGGTGGGAGTCAAGATTTGATAGGCGCCATTCATGCCGCCGCCCTGCGCATCGCCACCGCCGAGACGTCCGGCTCCGCCGACAGGCGCGCGAGATGACGGCGCGGAGAACGCGCCGGCCTTGCCGCCAGGCGCGGAATTGCGCGTCATGTCTTTCAGAGTGTCGCGAAGGGGATTGCTGGAGGATTTGGGCAGCACCAGATTCGGCTTGGTCGTTGGCGCGTCAGGCGTTTCGAGTTTCAGCGGAGCGCTGGGCGCGTCTTCCCTTTTTGTTTCAGGTTTCGGCGGAGGTGGCGCGTCTCCGGCGTTCGGGCGAGGCGACGGAGCCGACGGCAACTCGCGAACTTCGGGCTTCGGCTGAACGGTGGGAGTCGGCTGCGACGTGGGGACGGGCGGCTCCGGCTCAGGCGGCGCGAATTTACGCAAGACACGAGGGTCTACTTTCACGCGAGGATGAGGAGCGGGAGGAGTGGGAGTGCGCAAATCTTCGAACGCGCCGGGCGGTACCAGCAAGGTCATCTGCTTGCGGGCGATTTCCAGGTCTCGCTGGGTCGGCGGACGGCGGTTAAAGAGTTTGGGCTGGAAAATCAGAAGCGCAATTACTGCCGCGTGAATCAGAACGGAATAAGCACGGTCAATGAGATTTTTGCGGCTTAGTTTTTTGGCGGCTTCTTCGTCGCCGAGGAAATTCACCTCGCCGGTGAGGAAAACGTCCTTTTCAACGAGATCGGTCGGTAGCGCGGTGGGAGCGGGAATAATTTCCGGCGAGGCGGCACCTAGCGGAACGGTGATGCGTTCGTCAAGTTCAGAAGGTTGCGGCGGCAGTCCGGATTTTTCTTCTACCTGGTAGGCTTCGGGATTGACGTCGCGAGGAACCACGAAACGCGCCGCGATGGCTTCCAGGGGCAGATTCGCAGGGATGTTTGATTTCGCTTCGAGGGCCGTAATCGGCAGGCCGGAAGGCACGAGAGTTCGATCGTCCAGAGTGGAGGGACGGCGCCGGGAAGAAGGCTCCAGCGCAGAGGGACGTGCGTCGAACGGTACCAGGCACCGTGGAATCATTGCTCGTCTTTTCTCGGAAGGTGAATCGCGGGCAAATCCGCCGCCGGATGGCTGCCCGTAAGTTGGACGCGCGCGGCGTGTTCCTGGATGCACCCCATCACGCGAGTTGCGAGTTCAAGAGCGGCACGCCCCGCCGTGCCGTTGGTCTTGGGTTCTTTGCGAGTACCAACAGCCTGCAAAAATGCTTCGAGTTCGGCGCGCAGCGGTTCGACGCCGGCGGCCGGCAATTTTTCAAATGCGAACTCCGGCTCCGGTCCGGGCTTTTTGACGCCGACGCGCATGGCATCGCGGCGAGCGTAGTCGAGCGAAACATACTCGTGCTGCTGAAAGAAACGCACTTTGCGGACGCGTTCGGTAGAGACGCGGCTGGCCGTGACGTTGGCGACCGCACCGCCGGCAAATTCCAAGCGAGCGTGAGCGATGTCCACTTTATCGCTGAGCACGGGTATGCCAACCGCTTTCACCTCGGTAACCGGCTCTCCGACGAGCGCGAGGAGAATATCGAGATCGTGAATCATGAGGTCGTAAATTACATCCACGTCGAGGCTGCGCGGAGTGAAGACGCCGAGACGGTGAACTTCGAAAAAGAGCGGGCGATTGAGAATCGGCTCGACGGCGAGAACCGCCGGGTTGAAGCGTTCGACGTGGCCGACCTGCAAGATCCTTGAGAATTTTTTTGCGGCGGCGAGCAGAGCGTCGGCGTCGGCAAGATCCTTGGCCATCGGTTTTTCAACGAGTACGTCAATGCCGAGTTCCATCAGGCGGCAACCAACTTCGCCGTGAGCAATGGTGGGTACCGCGACGCTGGCCGCGTCGACTTTGCCGCGCATTTCGTCGAGTGAGGAGAACGTTTGAGTCTGGAATTCTTGCGCGAAAGCGGCTGCGCGCGACGGGTCTTTGTCAAAAACGCCGACGAGGTCCGCGGAGTCCATTTCGCGATAAACACGGCTATGATTGCGGCCAAATTCGCCGCAACCGGCTACAGCCACGCGTGTGCGTTTGATTTCGCCTGCGGCAGTCACTTCTTTCCTCTTCCCTGGGAGGCGGCAATAGGTTCCCCTGCGGCAGACGAGGTTGCTATGGGTGCAAACGCCTGAATCGTGATGTTGGCATCATTTGCGGCGGCAAGCAAAGCTTCGCGGTCAAAAAGGAGCGTGCGCTGGGCGTCAACTGCGAGCGCGGTGGCGCCAGCGGACTTCATCGCAGCGATGGTCGGGAGTCCCACGACTGGAACATCGAAACGCATGTCCTGTTCGGGCTTGCTGACTTTTACGACGACTAACGCCTTTCCGGCAGCAATGCGAGCGGCACGAGAAATGGTTTCATCGGTGCCTTCCATAGCTTCGACGGCGACGCAGGCCTGGCTGGAGACGACCACGGTTTGACCGATGTCCATGCCGGCAATGTGGCGCGCAACATTCAGGCCGTAGACCATGTCCGCGGACTCGTCGACGGAGGGCGAGCGGCGGGTGAGGACGCCAATGTCGGGCACAAGCGGCTTCAGGAATAGAGTCGAATCCACCAAGTGGATACCTTCATCTTCAAGAACCTTTGCGACTGCGCCAATCAGAGAATCGGTATTTTTTCTGGGCAACGCGAACAAGAGTTTGGCCAGTTTCCAGTCCGGCCGAATCGAACTGAATATTTTGCTGTGCTTGACCTGGCCGGCCATGACCGCCTGCTTCACACCTTCCTGGTGCAAGAGGTCGATGGTTTTCGAAAGTTCGCCAAGGCTTACCCAATGCAAACGCTGGGTGCGTTGCTCGAGTTCGGGGTCGGCCTCTTCCTTGATCGCAATGACGGCCATATCAATGCCCTGGCTGCGCGCACCTTCGAGCACAAGAAACGGAAAGCGGCCGTTGCCTGCGATCAGTCCCCAACTGTTGCTATTGGATTCTGGCGTTGTCATTTACTTTGCATGCCTACTTCACGATGCCGCGTTCGGCATTTTCAATAAATTTCACCAGTTCGCGAACGTCATCAGAATCTGAGAAATCGCTGCGCATTTTTTCGAGCGCCTGAGTGGTATTCATTTTTGCGCGGAGCAAAATGCGAAACGCCTGCCGCAAGGTTTTGACGCGCTCGGCGGAAAAACCGCGCCGCTCGAGGCCGATGGCATTCGCGCCGAAAGATTTGGTTTCGCGTTCGGTGACGATGCGCGAGAAGGGCGGAACGTCCTGGGTGATGACGGTCGAAGCTCCGATGTAACTATAGCTCCCGACGCGACAAAACTGGTGAACCGGGGACAAAGCGCCGATGGTTGCGAAATTTTCGACGGTGACATGGCCGGCAAGCGTGGCAGCGTTCACAAATAAATTTCCGTCACCGATCTGGCAATCGTGGCCGATATGCGTATAGGCAAGGAGAAAGTTTTCATTGCCCATGCGAGTGACGCCGCCGCCCTTGGTGGTGCCGCGGCTGACGGTGACGTATTCGCGAAAGATATTTTTGTCACCCGCAATGAGTTGCGTGTGTTCGCCGGAAAATGTGTAGTCCTGCGGGTCACCGCCGACGACACAAAACGGATGAAAAACGTTGGCAACGCCAAATTTTGCAGGGCCGTAAACGACCGCGTGCGGATGTAGGACGCAATCCTCCCCCAATTCGACACCGTCACCAACCACCGCAAAGGCACCGACGGTAACGCCGGAGGCGAGCTTGGCGGAAGCAGAAATGGACGCGCTGGGATGGATTGCGGAAGAGGACATTACTTCGCGGGTTCCTTTTTCGATTCCGGCGACTCTTTCGATTCCTTCGACGCCTTTCCGGCGGCGAGATCGCGATCAACCATTTTGCACATCAGAGTGGCTTCTGCGACGAGTTGGCCGTCAACGAGCGCCTTGCCTTCAAGTTTGCAGAAATCCCCGCGCCAGGCGAGCACCGACATTTCAAGGCGCAGTTGATCACCGGGAACGACGGGGCGGCGAAAACGAGCGCCGTCCACGGCCGCGAAAAAGAGCAGTTTGTTGTCGCGATCGGGAACTTCGGTGAGAAGCAGCAGGCCGCCGGTCTGCGCCATGGCTTCAATGATCAGGACACCGGGCATGACAGGCTGGCCGGGAAAGTGCCCCTGAAAGTGCGATTCGTTGATGGTGACATTCTTGATCCCGACAATGCGCTTGATGCGCTCAATTTCAATAATCCTGTCCACCATCAAAAAGGGAAAGCGATGGGGCAGATATTTCTGGATTTCCACTACGTCCATAATCATCCGGATGCTCCGTCGCGGTGCCCAGACTGCGGGATATCCGCCTCTCCGCCAAAACTACCATTATAAGCGATCAAGATGGCCCCAAGGAGTCAAGAATGAGGGGAAACGCAGGATCCCGAGGGAACGACAGTCCAGGTGATTTGCCAGCGGGAGGCAGGATTGTTAGCATCGGCGGCGATGAATTCGATGGTCGATCCGAAATCGCTGCTGAAGTCGCTGACGCCACAGTTGCCAAATATCTTGCGAACGCTGGGAGCGTTGGTACGAGCCGAATCGCCGAGCACGGAGAAGGCGCCGGCAGACGCGTGTGCGCAAAAGATTGCAAGGGAGTGGCGGACGCGCAATGTTCGCGTGGAGTTGATCGAGCAGAAACATCGCGGGGCGCACCTGCGCGCGACGCATTTCCCGCTTGTGGCGAAGGCGCGCGGGCAATTACTGGTTCTCGGCCACTACGACACGGTGTACGCGAGCGGAACGCTGACGAGCATGCCGTATCGAGTCGCGGGAGGGCGAGTGTACGGCCCCGGCGTTTTCGACATGAAGGGCGGAATTGTGCAGGCGTTGTTCGCGCTGGACGCGATCCTGCATTCGCGAGCTGCACTTGGGAAAAACATTGTGTTTCTGTGGACTTCGGATGAAGAGATTGGGAGCGAGTCTTCGCGAAAACTGCTGGAAACTGAAGCGCAGCGGAGCGACGCAGTGTTCGTGCTGGAGCCGGCGCTGGGGCCGAAGGGATTGCTGAAGACGGCGCGCAAGGGAGTGGGCGAAGCGGAGATTATCGTACGGGGGCGGGCTTCACACGCTGGGCTGGCGCCGGAGAAAGGCGTGAACGCAATTCACGAACTGGCGCTGCAAGTTTCGCGGGCGATGGACTGGAATGATTTGCGGCGAGGAATTTCTGTGAATGCGGGAATCGTGAAGGGCGGAACGCGTAGCAACGTAATTCCCGATTCTGCGAGAGCGATTCTCGATTTGCGAGCGCTGCGCATTGCGGATATGGCGAAGATTGAAAAGCGGCTGCGTGCGATGCGGGCAATTTTGCCGGGTGCGAGAGTGGAAGTGCGTGGAGGATTCAGCCGGGCGCCACTGGAGCGAAAGTCCAGTGCGGAATTGTTTCAACGAGCGAGCGAACTGGCGAAGCGAATGGGATTTACGGTTGGCGAATGTACGGCGGGCGGCGGCTCGGACGGGAATCTTACGGCGGCGTTGGGGATTCCGACGCTGGATGGGCTGGGAGCAGTGGGCGACGGCGCACACTCGCCGGACGAACATATCGTTGCGCGGGAGATGCCGAAGCGGGCGGCGCTTTTGGCGGCATTGCTTCTAAACAGCTAAGTAGGACCCAATGAATTTTTGCGTTCAGAGCGTTTGCTAACGCTTCCTGCGCTGCGGCGCAAGCCGCGGCAACGCTACTGCGCTGACTTCTTTGTTGGGTGCAGGGACTTGCAGTTTTTTTGCGAGGCGTCCGCTCTGCTTGTTCAAGCTCCGAACATAAAACGGCAAAGCTTCGAGTAGAAGCGCTTCGAGTTCGCGCTCGAGTTCTTTTTTTGCGATGACGAACCACGAAAACCGGTCCCAAAACTGATCTTTCTTCGAGCCTTCTTTGCCGTGGCTCAACAATCTGGCGCTGATCGCGCCGCGCCCGATGTAAACGGGCATGGCTCCGTGGTAGAGAACGTAGATCCCAGACTTGTGTCCGGCGAGATCTTCGATTTCTTCAAGATTTTCCTGATTGCGCGGCCAGTGCAGTCCAAATTGTTTGATCAACGGCATTCGAGTGTTGCTCCCCCGGATCAATGGATGTAGGTCTTTTTCAGGTAATCGACCGTATTACCCGCCAGATCCGCGTAACCGCTGCGCAGAACGGCTTTCATTGCAGATTCTGTCGACTCGCCCGTGGCCAGCCGATCCATCAAACGGTTGAGGTCGCTCATGCCGCCGGAATGGACGATGTATTCAATGTTGGCCAGTGCCCAGGCATACGCCACGGCGGCAGCGTCGTTGGAAAATTTCATCCAGTCACCTTCGAAATGGATGATGCCGAGGTCCGGATTGCTTTGATACATGCGCACGAGTCCGACCGCGAAGACATCGCTGCGTTTGCCTTCCATCCATTGAGCGAGGCCTTCTTGGATCCAAGTGGGCGCATGGCTGGCCGATTTTTGTTGAATGAAGCTATGAGTGAGTTCGTGTTTAAGGACCCGCGAAAGGTCGGGAGTCATTTCGTGCAGTCCCTGAACGGGCGCGCGAATTCGGCCATCATTCAACGCACCAACCCAGTTAGGGGCCTGGGTAATATCCGCAAAAGCTTGTTGCGTATATAAAACAACTCCTATCGAATCGGGTGGCGTGTAGCTCAATTCGGATTCGATGGTGTCGAAATGACGTTCGAGAGTATGCAGAACGTCGCGCGCAAGCGAGGGTTCTTCCGCACCGCTGTAGCGCAGAGTGAAGTGACGGCTTTCATTTTCCTTGTATTTCTCTTCTTCCTGCTTGTCGCGCTGAGCTTTACGGAGAGCGGCGGCGACTTCTTCATCGGGGCGCAAAGCTTGTGAGCGATTCCATTCCGCGACGGCTTGGTCCATCTTGTTCAGCCCGTAGTAAGCCCAACCAGAAAGTTTCAAAACTTCGGGGTCATTCGGCACGATTCTTCTTGCACGTTCCAGATAGTCGAGAGACTGGGTAAATTCGCTGCGGCGAAGGTGTAAATAGGCCACGTTCATGAGAAAAACAGGTTGCTGCGGAGCGTAGTTCAAAGCGGTTCGTTCGTCGGCAAGAGCAAGATCCATTTCGCCACGCGCCAGCTCGAACTGCGAGGCGAGATGATGAGCAAGCGCGGCGTTTTGATTGGCGACAGTATTTCCAGAGCGGGCATCGAGTTCCAGCTTGGCAATGAAGTTGCGATCCACTTCCCCGCCAGAGAAAACATGCTTCTGAATTTCGCCAACGTCGGGAGAAAGCGGCGTGGCTGCTTCGGTTTCTGGCGGTTTTAGCGAGAGTGTCGAAGCAGTTGATGCAGCTTCCGCAGACGGAACACCGCCGCGTTCGATGTGATCCACGATGGAGTTGGGCAGAGTGAGCGTGCCTGAAGCGGTCTCGTAACTGATCTTGTCGCCTTCCTTCGTGACGCTGAGTGCGGAAATCCTGCGACCATTTTTCAGAACGATGGTATCGCCGAGTGCATACGAGGCAGTGACGAAACACACCAGTGCTGCGACAATTCCCCGGCAAAATTTCAAGGACCCAGCCATGTTCTGAATCTACTCCACGGGAACAGTTGAGGACAGGCAACCTTGCTCTGATTTGCCTTATCTGAATACACTGCCAGCATGTGGTCCAGGCCCCTGCACTCTTCGCTCGTCGGATTGGTGTGCGCAGCATCGCTTGCTGCACAGCAGGCGCCCCCGCGCGAAGCCCACGAGTTGCTGGCTTCTTACAACCGGCTTCAGGTCGATCCTTCCGCTGTTTACAAAATTGAGCCCACGGCAAGAATTGAATTGCGCCGTGGCGACGGCAAATTGCTGTTTGACGAAGGATACATCGCGTTTTACGCGCCGCTCGGCGGCAAAGTAACTGGCGCGGTGTTCTCGGGCCGCGGACACATCCTGGCGGCGCCACGCGATCCGGTGGAAAAGCAGCAACTGGCGTTGTTTCTTGGCGCGCCCGTGCTGGACCAGGACTTCTCAAATGCCTATCTGCGTTTCACGGACGATACGGCGGAAGAGCTGGCGCAGCAATTTCAATCGGCGAAAATCAGCGCGGAAGCGAATACGGCGTTCGCAGACGCGTGGCAACCGGCCGCACTGGCGCGAAATCCTTCGCATTCGTTCCGAATTCTCTCGGAGTCGTTTTCGCAAACGGTTCGACACTATTTCGTTGCCACGATCGGCGGAACGTCGGTGGGGACATTCGACTTTGCATACGACCAGGCGCGGGACGAGCAGCAACTGATAGGGCAAGGGAAGAAGGTTGCTGCCGGCGAATTTTATGACGTTTGGGCTTCTTACCGTATTCCGGGGTTGCCTGTGGATCCGGCTGCGTTTCGCGCGACCCAGTACAAAATCGAAACGACAATTCGGCCGGATAACACGTTGGCGGGAGAGACAGTGGTTCGCGTTCACGTGGATCGAGCGGGAGAGCGGCTGATCGGGTTCCAATTTTCGCGGCAAATCAACATCGATGGCGCGCGACTTGCGCTCGAGCCGGTACCCACTTTTCCAGACGAGAAGTCTCCGCAAGAAGAGCGATCGACGCGCAACGGCGACGTGTTGTTCGTGCTGCTGCCAAACGCGCCCAAACCCGGTGAGGAATTCGAGTTGACGTTGCGCTATCACGGAAATGTGATCACCGACGCCGGGAATGGCGTGCTGTTCGTGGGTTCGCGCGAGAGTTGGTATCCACATCTGGGAGGCTCGGCGGAGTTTTCCACCTACGATCTGACATTTCATTGGCCGAAGAGATTTCGGTTGGCGGCAACGGGCGTCAAGCTTGAAGAGCGCGAAGAAGGGGAGGTGAGAACGGGCCACTGGCGGACAGAAAAGCCGGCGAGCGTGGCTGGATTCAATCTTGGCGAATATGCGTTCGCTTCCCTGGCGTCGAACAATTATTCGATCGATGTGTACGCGAATAAACAATTGGAGCAAGCGCTTCTGGACCGATTGAGGCGTCCGGAGGTCGACACGCTTGCTCCACTTCTTCGTCCATTGGGAGGAGCTACAGCGGAGCGGCTCAGCCTGCCGCCGCTTGAGCCGCGACCGGCGGATGCGTTGAAACAACTTGCGAAGGATATCGACGCTTCCATTCGATTCTATGAAACGTCTTCTGGGCCGTTCCCGGTGCGCCAATTGAGTGTTTCGCAGATCCCCGGAAGTTTCGGGCAAGGATGGCCAGGGCTGCTTTACCTTTCAACATATTCGTTTCTTCCTGCGGAAGCGCAGCAGCGTGCGGGACTCTCTGCAAATAGTCAGGAACACTTCCACGATCTGGTTCCGTTCCATGAAGTAGCACACCAGTGGTGGGGAAACGTTGTTAGCTGGTCGAACTATCGCGATCAATGGATCGACGAAGGTATGGCCAGCTATCTTTCGTTGCTGTTCGCGGACAGCCAGAAAACGCCGGATCACCGGCTACGTGCGTGGCTGGAAAGATTTCG
The DNA here is from genome assembly GCA_963781385.1 of uncultured Acidobacteriota bacterium. Classification (GTDB taxonomy): domain Bacteria; phylum Acidobacteriota; class Terriglobia; order Acidiferrales; family UBA7541; genus Acidiferrum. The sequence goes on from CAWAFN010000005.1 coordinate 164,175, forward strand.
CAAGAAATTGCTGGAGAAAGATACTTCGGAGATCGAACCAGCCAACTTGGGCGGCCTGATTCTAGGTTCGCGACTAAACTCTTCTAAAAATCCGGATGGATTCGATAAGTTGGTTTACCCCAAAGGCGCGTGGATATTTCACATGCTGCACGAAATGCTGCGCGAGCCGGGCAACAAGAATCCGGATGCACGTTTCATATCGCTGCTCCGCAAGCTGCAGACAAAATACGCTTATCGCGCGCTGAGTACAGACGATTTGCAGCGCGAGGTCGAGGCAGTGATGACGCCGGCGATGGAGATTGAAGGCAAGAGGTCGATGGAATGGTTCTTTGCGGATTGGGTGCGAGGAAGCGGAATGCCGCATTACCGGATCGAATATTCCACGAAACAAACGGAAAAAGGATTCCTAGTACGAGGAAAATTGTGGCAGACCGGCGTGATCGATTCGTTTGTGGCGCCGGTGCCGATTTATTCAAGCGGCGCAGGTTATTTGGGAAGAGTGATTGCGGGTGGACCGGAGACGGCTTTTCATTTTGTCGCCACTCGCGATCCGGGACGGCTACAGATTGATCCACAGATGACGCTGCTTTGCGTGGTGGAACGCTGAGAGCTCGGTGCGCACAATTTGTTGCCGCGTGTGGCGGACGTTGGAAACTAAAGCGAATAGCAGGATTTCACAGCGGGCGGCGGTAGACGCTTTTTTCCTTGTACAGCGGACTCTTCTGAGAGAATTGCGCCTTACCATGCGGACCAATCACGTACGCTGTTCCGGCAGGGTCGACGGGTTCGCCACCGATTAATCCAGCCTGAATCAACTCGCGAATACTTGTTGGCGGACGACCGGTTCTTGCGGCGTACTGTGAAGCGATTTCGTTGATGTGGTCGATATCGTCGTCGGCGCGCAATAGTTGAAGATTGATGCGCGCGTTTTCTTTCAGCTCAGGATCAGTACTGGATTCGTAGACTTCGGACCACAGCATGGCAGCGGTTTCGCGGGAATCGCCGTCCTGCAAGAAGCGCGCCGCCATGACTTTCATCCATGGAGCAGCACCAGGTTTTGAACTTCCGTCAAGATACGCTTGCCCCGCTTTCGGATAGTCTTTCAGTTGAAGGTAGTAAACGTTTCCCAAGTCCTGATTGAGACGCCAGAATTCCGGATTCGCCTGAAGGCCGCGATCGAGAAGTTTCACGGCGAGGTCCGCTCGACCGGCGCCGCGCGGTTCGGGTTCGGCGAGAAAGGTTGCGCCAAAACGGTAGGCAGGAATCAGATTGGGATCGAGAGTGGTGGCCACGTTCAGGAGCGGCCACAAACTTTCCAGGTTGGTGTCTTCTCCAAGACGCTTGCCGCCGTAATATTGCACCGCGCGCGTCCAATACAGGTCCGCGACCAAAGGCGCGTATTCAAGAGTGAGCAGTCTCATCAATCTGGGCGAGCGCACCAAAACTTCGTCCTGCTCCTGATGCATGGCGTCGCGCTCGACGTTCACATGCTGCTGCATTTTCCAGACACCGGCAAAGCCTGCGGGCACGGCCAGCAGGAGCAGCCAGGCGGAATATTTCGCAAGCATCATTTCAGATCCTTGCGAGAGAAAATAAAGGCAGCCACGCTCAGGACGATTGCACAATATAGAATTGTGTACAGCGTGTTATGCAGAATCAGACTGGAAGCGATAGTGCGGCCGTGCGCCGCTGCTCCCATGACGTCGTAATTTCCGAAATTCGGCAAGATGTAGGACAAAAACGCCAGGAATTTCTGCATTTGCGGGGTGATTTGGGTCAACTGCAAGCTGCGGAGTTCCGATACGAACAATCCCGCGATGTACAGGCTGGCGGTGAAGAGAATGGCCAGAAGCGGCGAAGTAAAACAAGAAAACATCATGGCCAGCGCTACCACCAGCGCGAGTTTCAGCAGAATGAAGTACACGGCAACGAGCACGGATGCGTCGCCACGCACTAGAGAATGCTTTACGAAAAGAATTGCCAGGAAAAGACCAGCTGCCATGGCGGCAGTGTTTACCGTAAGAGTCAGCACCAAGCCGGAAAATTTGCCCAGCAGGAATTGCCAGCGGTGCAGCGGCTTAGCTAGTACGGCGTGCAGCGTGCGCTTGTCGATTTCTTTCGAAACCATGCCGACACCGGTGAACACCGCAATGAGCAGACCGATGAGAGAAATCGCGCTCAGCCCGAGACTGACCATGACGATGGATTCGATGTCCATCGAGATTTGGCCGACGATAACCGCCGAGGCGATCATCAGCAGCGCGAAAAATACCAGGTTGTATAGGACGCGGTCGCGCACCGCTTCTCTGAAGGTATTTCTTGCGACGATCATCACGCTGCTCATTTTCCAGTGACCTCGATCGCAGCGGCCTGTGCGCGGTCTTTTCCGACAAGTTCCATAAAGAAATCTTCCAGCGTTGGTTTGATTTGTGTAATGGAAATGATTTTGGCACTTGCGCCGCGCAATTCGTCGAGTGTCGAGTACAGTTCGTTCTCGCTAACGCTGGCACGGTAATTTGTGCCAGACTTCCTGGCTTTCGCGCTCATTTGCTGCGAGAGCGCGGCATTTTCAGGCAGATCGAAAATGATTTCCATGCCGGAAGTTTTCATATCCACGATGGAACCGGGCGAGCCTACGCCACGAAGCTTTCCGCCGGCGATGACGCCAACGCGGTCGCAAAGAGTTTCCGCGTCCGACAATATATGTGTCGAGAAGAGGATCGTTTTGCCGGCGTTTTTGAGCTCCATGATGATGTCGCGCACTTCCCTACGTCCGACGGGATCGAGCCCGGACATTGGCTCATCGAGAATTACCAGTTTGGGGTCATGCAAGATGGCTTGCGCTAAACCCACGCGCTGCAACATGCCTTTCGAATATTTTCGAAGTTGAATTTTCCCGGCGGTTTCGAGGCCAACTTTATTCAACATTTTCTGGACCCGTTCCTTGCGTTCCGCCGCGCCAAAGCCATGGAATCTAGCGAAGTAATCGAGTACTTCGGCCGCAGTCAGGTAGTCGTAAAAGTACGGTTGCTCGGGCAAGTAGCCAATGTCGCGATGCATCGTTATATCGCTTACCGGTTTGCCTAGAATTTGCGCGCTGCCCGCGGTAGGAAAAATAATCCCCATCAACAACTTGATGGTGGTGCTCTTGCCCGCTCCGTTCGGGCCTAAAAACCCGAATACTTCGCCATGTTCTACCTGCATGGTCAGACTTTCGAGCGAAGTTTTCTTTTTCAAATGCAGAAACCCGTGAGGGTATTCTTTGGAAAGATTCTGAGTTTCGATTGCCGGTGCCATAATGCTCCAATTTTTTTAAAATCGGTTTCTTCCGTCAATCCCCCGAGCCCGAAATGTGTCAAAAATACAAATCACAATAAAAAGGAGCGCGTGTTCCGCGCCCCTTAACTTCTGAATATTTAATTTTCCCCGGTTCCCGTGCATCCGGCTACTTCCCAATCTGCACCAAATCGTTCGCAGTAGGAGTGGGTGATATGGGCATCGGCTTCAGATTTTGAGGATCTCGCCAGTTGTCCAGAATACCGATTTGCTGAACGCAGGAAACAGTGCAACGGGGCCCGCAAAACTTCTCTGTGAAATATTCGCGATGGCGCAATTCCGGCGTGTATTGCGAAAGCGGAATTCCGGGATAGCCGCGCTGCTGCGAACACCAGTGCACCAGACCTTCCTCGCAAATGTAGAGATAGCGAGAGCCAGAGCGACAACGCCAGTTGTGTTCCTTGCCGCGCGCGACGTTATGTTGAAAATCATTGAAGCGCGAATAGGAACGCTTCCCGAGATTCATGATTTCTTCGAAAATTTCGATCTGACGGCCGCTGAGCGCTTTGAGCTGTCCCAGGCCGTCGTGGATGATTCCGACCGTGCTGGTGAAACCGAGTGCGATGGCGCGATGCGCGATGGTCAGTGCGTCTTCGGGATTTTTCACGCCGCTGCCTAGTACGGAATTGATGTTTACCTGGAAAACCGCGTATTGCGCCAGCCATTCCAGGCGGCTATCGAGCGTCTTCAAACTTTTCTTCGAGACTTCGTCGGGAGTCACGTTGTCGATGCTGATCTGCAGATGCTCGAGGCCGGCGGCGTTCAAGCTGGCAATGCGTTCCTTGCTCAGCAGAAATCCGTTGGTGATCATTCCGGCAATCATGCCGTGACTGCGAATGTGCCTGATGACCTCTTCGAGTTCGGGGTGCATCAAAGGCTCGCCACCGCTGATGGTGATGATGGAAGTCCCCATCGCCGCAAGATAGTCGAGACGACGCTTCATCTCTTCAATCGGCACCGGCTTGGACACCTGGTCGTACTCGTTGCAATAACCGCAGTCCAGATTGCAGCGGCGCATCGGAATGATGTGCACCAGCACGGGATGTTTGGTGGAGAGCAGCGCTTTACCGATCATGCGCAGCTCGCGCGCGCGCGTCCGCAGAAAGCGGAGCTTGCGCCGGCGCTTCACATTTCCGCTGGCTCGCACGGGCTTTTTCTCTATCGCCATTGTTAACTTAGATGCATTCCTCTGAAGCTAAATTATACCTGCTTCTCGCAAGTTGCGCCGTGCGGGCTCCTAACTCTTGTCCCCTTCGTCACGTCCGGTTGGAATCGCGGTCCACCAAGGCACGGTCTTTGCTAGCATCAATCAAATCGCGTTGCATTGAGGTTCAGGATCGCCAATGATGAAAACTATTCTTCGTATTGCAAGTGTCGCCATGCTTTTCACTGTAGCCGCTTTTGCGCAAGACAAATCCGGCGCGAGCGACGATGCGATTCAGGTGAAACAGCTCGAACGCGCTTGGAATCAGGCCGAAGCCCGGCACGATGCGGCAGCAGTCACCAATATCGTGGCGGACACGCTCACCTACATCGACTTCGATGGCAGCATGATGAACAAGGCCGACTACGTAAAAGATGTGACCAACACTGCGTATCAGGCCGACCATTTGTTCGATGAAAAAATGGACGTAAAGGTTTATGGAACCGCCGCCGTCGTGGTTGGGATTTATCGTGAGACCGGCACCAGCAAAGGGAAAGCATATGTTCACCGCGTGCGTTTTACGGATATGTGGATCAAGCAAGCGGGCGTGTGGCGCTGCGTGGCAAGCCAAAACACATTGATTCAATAGGAATTTTCGTTCTCACGCCACAACGCCAACAGCCACTAGAACGGTCCTTGAGTCTGCGAAGGCACACTCTGTGTTATGTTTTTCTTTCTGATGGCCAGAGGAGCAACCAGTGTCTGACGCCGCGAAGACCGCTACCAACCCGAGCAACGCGCCCATGCGCACCGAAACCGACTCCATGGGCAAGATGGAAGTGCCTGCCGACCGCTATTACGGAGCGCAGACCGCTCGGTCGCTGGTCCACTTCGCTATTGGCACGGACATCATGCCGCCGGAGCTTCTCCGGTCGTTCGGCATCCTGAAAAAAGCAGCGGCACTTGTAAACCAGGATTTGGGCAAGCTGCCCGCCGAAAAAGCAAAGCTGATCGCCCAGGTCGCCGACGAAGTCATTTCCGGCAAGCTCAATGACCACTTCCCTCTCAGCATCTGGCAAACCGGCAGCGGCACGCAGACCAACATGAACGTCAATGAAGTGATCGGCAACCGCGCAATCGAAATCGCGGGCGGCGTGATGGGCAGCAAGAAGCCGATCCATCCGAACGACGATGTGAACATGTCGCAGTCGTCGAACGACACGTTTCCTACTGCGATGCATATTGCCGCCGCCACGGAAACTTCCCGCGAATTGCTGCCTGCCGTAAAGAAACTGCGCGACGCGCTCGACGCCAAAGCGAAAGAGTTCGCGGGCATTGTTAAGATTGGCCGCACGCACCTGCAGGATGCGACCCCGCTTACCGTGGGGCAGGAGTTTTCCGGCTGGGTGAATCTGCTGGACCGCGACATCACCCGCATCACGCAGGCTCTCGACGGGCTCTACGACCTCGCTATCGGCGGCACCGCAGTCGGCACCGGCTTGAACGCGCATCCAGAATTCGCCGAACGGGCCGCACGCAAGATCAGCGAACTCAGCGGGCTGCCCTTCCGCTCGCATCCGAACAAATTTGCTTCGCTCTCCGCCCACGACGAAATTGTCTTCGCTTCCGGCGCGCTCAAAACGCTGGCCGCTTCACTGATGAAAATCGCCAACGACATCCGCTGGCTCGCTTCCGGCCCGCGCTGTGGCTTGGGCGAACTCACTCTCCCTGAAAACGAGCCTGGCTCATCCATCATGCCAGGCAAAGTAAATCCCACGCAGTGCGAAGCCATCACCATGGTCGCGATTCAGGTGATGGGCAACGACGCCGCCATCGGCTTTGCTGGTTCGCAAGGCAATTTCGAACTAAATGTCTTCAAGCCCGTGATTATTCTCAACTACCTTCATTCCGTGGAATTGCTCGCCGACTCCTGCGACTCGTTCGTGGATCACTGCGTCGTTGGCATTGAAGTCAATCGCGACATCATCAACCACTACGTGAAAGATTCGCTCATGCTCGTCACAGCGCTCGCTCCCAAAATCGGCTACGATAACGCTGCCAAAGTCGCCCACACCGCTCACCATGAACACACTTCGCTCCGCCAGGCCGCACTCAAACTCGGCTTCCTTTCCGGTGAAGAGTTCGACTCCCTCGTCAAACCCGAAGACATGACGCATCCGTGAGTGTCCTCGATCAAATTCAGAAAAATACCGGTGTCGCGTTCCGGCCAGTTTCCGGGCCTATGCGCCATACTTGCCTTCGGGCGACTTGAAGTCCTAAACCGTTGTTGGTCGATTGGAGGCACATTGACTCGGAATTTTTTCTGGCTAGGAATAATCGTCGCTTCGGCGATCGTATTTTTCAGACAGCAACAGGCAATAGCGCAGGAGAAACTAACGCTCAGACCCACGCCCCAAACCGTCGCCTGGGGTTATTACGACGCGAAAGCCACGCCCGTTCTGCGTATCAAGTCGGGCGACACGGTAGAAATCCAGACGCTGATTACGTCCAGCCCGAAGCGCCTCGAAGCCGCAGGCGTTCCGCCAGAGCAAGTCGAACAATCGCTGCGCGACATCACCGACCAGGTGAAAGACAAAGGCCCCGGCGGCCACATCCTCACCGGACCGATCTCCATTGAAGGCGCCGAACCCGGCGACGTCCTCGAAGTCCGCATCCTCGCCGCGAAGCTTCTGATTCCCTACGCTTACAACGCCTTCGGCCCCGGCCGCGGCTATCTTCCCGACGACTATCCCTACCCAAAAATGAAAATCATTCCGCTGGACGAAAAGCGGATGGTCGCGCAGTTCGCGCCAGGCATCGAAATTCCACTGCACCCGTTCTTCGGCAGCATGGGGGTTGCGCCGCCTGAAACTTCCGGCCGCCTCAGCAGCGCCCCTCCGTGGATTCAGGCCGGCAATCTCGATAACAAAGATCTCGTCGCTGGTTCCACACTCTACATTCCAGTGCACGCGCCCGGCGCGCTTTTTGAAGTCGGCGATGGCCACGCAGGGCAGGGCGACGGCGAAGTGGACATCACCGCGCTAGAAACCTCACTGGTTGGCACGTTTCAATTCGTCGTGCGCAAGGACATGCATCTCCGCTGGCCTCGCGCCGAAACGCCTACCCACTTCATCACCATGGGCCTCAACGAGGACCTGAACCAATGTACAGCGCTGGCTTTGCACGAGATGATCGATTTTCTGATGACGGAGAAGCACCTTTCACGCGACGATGCTTACATGCTCACGAGCGTCGCCGCCGATCTGCACATCACCCAACTCGTTGACGGCAACAAAGGCGTCCACATGATGCTGCCGAAGGCGATCTTTGTCGCTCGTGCAAAATGACGAGCTCGATCAAGCCATTCTCAGACGGCGTGCGACGGGATCGTAACCGTCAGCCGGGCGGCATATCTCGGCAGGCGCTTGAAATTTAACGACCAGAGAAAAAGCGACATGACGAACGCGACCTACCGCACCGCAATTTTCCGTGTCGTCTGCAGTGTCTTCCTGACCTGCTCGGTATTTGGAGGCTCAGTAGCCGGACGTGATGATCCGCAGCCCGAAAAGCCCGAGTGGTGCAAGAATCTTCCCCGCCTGGAATACAAAACGCTCGAACAAGTGCCGTTGAACGATCCCTGGTTCGAAGTCTATAGAGTCGCGCCTGCCACGTTCGCCATCTATGAGCCTCGGCAATCCGAAGAAACAATCTCGTATTTAATTGTTGGCACCAAGCAGGCCGTGCTTTTCGACACCGGCATGGGCATCGGCAATCTGCGCGCTGTCGTCGCGCGGCTCACATCGCGCCCTGTCGTCGTGTTGAATTCACACACGCACAACGACCACGTAGGCGACAACTGGCAGTTCCCTTACATCTTTGGCATGGACACAGCCTTCACGCGCAATAACGCAAAAGGCTCCAGCGCCGCGGCGCAGCAGGAAATCGGCGAGGGCCAAACTTGCGGCGACTTGCCTAAAGGCTTCGATTCCGCAAAATACGCCACCAAGCCGTGGAAGGTCTCTCTGTTCGTTCACGACGGATTCAAGATCAACCTTGGCGGACGCACGGTCGAAATCATCGCTACACCCGGCCATACGCCCGATGCGATTTCGCTGATCGATCGCGCCAACGGCTTGCTCTTCACCGGAGACACCTATTATCCCGGCGTAATCTGGCTCTACCGCCCGGAAACCGATTTTCCGGCCTATCTGACATCGGTCAAAAAACTCGCGGCGCTTGCTCCCGAAATCAAAATGGTTCTCGGCGCACATAATGTGCCGGTTGCACAGCCTTCGACATTAGCTCAGCTTGACGCGGCGATTCGCTCAGTCCTGGCTGGCGGAGTTAAGGCCAAATCCGCCTCGGGCGATCAGGCGATCTACCAAGTCGGCGAATTTTCTTTCCGCCTCCGCAATCCCTTGCCCGCGGTAAACTAAACTCCCCGGGGGCAATCGATGTTCGCGCTTCTCGCCAAATCCGCGCTCTGCGCTGCGCTCTTCTCAGTTTCCACTTCGCCGGCGCATTTGCTTGCGAATCATGCCAGCATGCATCGCGTGCAATCGCGCATGGAAGATCGGGCGGGAAAATCAGACACTCCCGCCAAGGAATTGAAAGCTTCAAAAAAGACGGTTTGGAATCTGGACGGGGGCATCTTCTTCGCCACGGACGGCCATCTCTCGAATGGCTCGTGTTTCCGCCTTTCCGGACAGATGACCGCGCCGGACTTCTTCGATGGACTGCGCCGCGTTGATACCACCAACGGCACCTTTTACACGCTGCGCGACAAGGTCGTCACCGAATATCCGGACGAAGTCCAAATCACCTTGCACCTGCTCGATTTTCCCTGCACGCTGGACCTGAAAGATTCCGTGGTGCGGCCTCCCATCACCCGCGAAATGATGAGCACGCTGCGCCTGAATTTTTTCTGGAAAAGCGGCATCACGCTTCGACCGGTCGAAACCAGTAAACGGACATCCGCGAACATCAAGCGGCTGGCGCCGTATTCCACCGATTCCCGAAACGAGCTTGCGCCACGATTTGAATGGAATTACGAATTCACCGTCGCCAGCGAGAACGTTCCACTGACCAACGATCTGGTGATTGTGATCGAAAACGAAGAAAAGAAGATTGCCGCGCGCGTGGCCGCCAGGCTCTGAATCGCGCACCTAGCGCGCTTCACCCTGCTAAACAAAGATTGACTGTCAGGAAACTCTAAGCACTCTTTTTTTCCTGGGGGTCCGTCATTGACTATCGCCGCATTCAAGATTTTCCTTTCCCGTCAGGGGGATGGGACCGTTGCCATGGTTTCGAAAGAATTGAAAGAGACACGCGACAAATATCATATCGGTGACAAACTGCGTAGTCTGCGGTTGCGCCGAAAAATGGGGCCTGGTGGAGCTTGGCAAGCACACCGGGCTTTCGTGCGCGCCGCTTTCCAATCTCGAACACAATAAACTCTATCCCACGCTTCCGACACTCTCCCGCATCGCTTGGTCTTTAGCGTTGGTCTGGAATATTTTTTCGCTAACGATAAGCTGCGCAGTACTTTTGCGCCGGCACGAAAAAAAGAGCGCTTGCGCTTTCCCGAAGCTCCGGATCTTAAGGAACTGGCCTTCGATTTTGCGTCACTGGATTACCCGGCGACTGAACGAAAATTCAATTCCTATCTGGCGGACTTTCGCACCGTGTCGCTAGAGAAAGTCCGCCTACACCAGCACCGGGGCGTAGAGTTCATCTACGTTTTGAAAGGGCGGCTGACTTTGAAAGTCGGCTCCGATCTGCAATTTCTGGAAACCGGCGATTCTCTCTATTTCGATTCGCAACCACCCCTTGGTTATACCCGCAACGGTAGGAAACCGTGCAGCGCACTGCTGGTCACTGCGGAGTAGAATTGCTACGAAATGAAACGCGCCCACTTGCTGCTTTTGCTGACCGTCTTGGTTCTCGGTGTAATCATCGCGGTTGCCGTCAGTCTCATGCATGACGGAATGAGCGCGCGTGCCAAACCTAGCGCACTGGAAATGGCCATCGCGCACTCCGCGCGACAAATGGCGGCACCGATGTCGGCGAAGTCGGCGAAAAATCCGGTGGCCGACTCTCCCGAGGTACAGCGCGAGGCGCGTTTGCACTTCGCTGACCACTGCGCCATTTGCCACGGAAATGACGGCACCGGCGATACGTTGATCGGCCGCGGACTTTATCCGAAGGCTCCGGATTTGCGAGCAAAGGAAACGCAACAGCTTTCCGATGGCGAAATTTTCTGGATTATTGAGAACGGCGTACGGTTAACCGGAATGCCGGCTTTCGGTGGAGGAACGGCGGAACACGGAAGCACGGATGCCAGTTGGAAGCTGGTGCACTTCATACGGCATTTGCCGAACCTGACCGTCGAAGAGCGGCTCGAAATGGAAAAATATAATCCCAAAGGGCCCGACGACCGCAAAGAAGAACAGGATGAAGAGGACTTCCTGAATGGCGGACCGTCCAAGCCGTCGCCCGATTCATCGCACCACCATCACTGAGAACATTGCCGTAACCGGGACGGTTTGGCTGCGAATCCAGCAATGTGAGATAAAATATGACTAGGAGCACAAAATGAAATTACGTTGGACCGCCTTGCTGCTGGCCGTGATGTTCGCGGTGCCCGCATTCGCGCACGGCGACAAAAGGCACATCATCGGTACGATTGAAAAGATTGACGCTACTGCGGTTACTGTGAAGACGAATGACGGAAAATCCGTGGAAGTGAAGCTGGCTACGACCACGGTTTACGTAGCAAAAGACGGAAAGCCGGCAAAGTTGGCCGATGTCGCCGTCGGACAGCGCGTGGTAATCCACGCAACGCCCAAAGGCGCTGACTTGATCGCCGACGAAGTGAAGTTCGGTGTCGCCGCTCCTTCGCCAGGCGTCAGCAAATAACTTTCGCGCCGGACTCTTGTTTCACCTAGTCGGCCACCAGTCGGCACGAATGCGTTTTAATCACCAGCCACACAGCTTTACCTGCTGTAATTTCGAGGGAGCGGGCCGCACCAGGCGTCAGATGAACTAGAAACATGGCGCCTGCGTTTACGCTACAGACCACCGTGGCTCCGCGAACTTCAGTCGATTCCACTTTCCCTTCCAGGGTATTTCGCGCGCTCAGCCCGACCGGACGTTGCACGGCGAGTAGAATATCCCCGGCGCGAATTGCGACGCGAATGCGGTCGCCAACCGAGGCGTAGCCGAGCGGCACTTCCAGCTCCACGTTCGATCCCGCGAGCCGTGCGCGCATCACACCGTCGGGTTCGCGCAGTTCCTGCACCATTGCCGTCAGATAATTCTCGAATCCTGCCGCATGCGCCAACCGCTTGGTCCGCGGTGATTCGAGCACCGCATGCGGAATGCCCTCGCCGACCACACGACCGTTGTCCAAAGCGATGACTCGTTCGCCAAGCGCATCGACCTCATCACGCTGGTGCGTAACGTAAAGGATCGGCAGCTGATTGGTGCGATTCCATGCACGAAGATCATCGACGATCAAGGATTTCAGTTCCGCATCGAGGCCCTTTAGAGGTTCATCGAGTAACACGGCACGCGGAGACGGCGCGAGCGCTCTCGCCAATGCCACCCGCTGCGCCTCTCCTCCGGAAATCTCGCCGGGCTTTCGGTGAGCGAGATGGGAGACGCGGAATACTTCCAAAAGATACTGGACAGACGCTTTCTTTTCTTCGGCGGAAATGTTTTGCAGGCCGAAGCCTGCGTTCTCTTCCACCGTCATATGCGGAAAAAGCGCATGCGTTTGAAACAGGTAACCGATGTGGCGACGTTGTGGAACGACAAAAATTCCCTGTTGCGAGTCCTCGAGCACATCCGCTCCTATCGTGATTTTCGATTGACGCGGCCTGAGCAGCCCCGCAATGCAATCGAGCAGCGTGGACTTGCCTGCTCCTGACGGCCCGAAAAGAATTGTGATTCCGGGTTTGACCTGCATCGCAATGTCCAGAGTGAAAGCGGCGGAATCAGCTTCCTTTCGGCCGAATCGAAAACGAGCCTCGAGCGTCCTGCCGCTCTTCTCGATTGCCACGCTCACCGCCAGGGCGACCACACGCGCCGATTCACTGAATAAATTGTGGACAATACCGCGAACGAAATGAACAACAGCGCCAGTGCCATGCGATTTGCAGCGCCATACTCCAACGATTGCACGTGATCGTAAATATCGATCGAAACGGTGCGCGTCACTCCAGGAATATTTCCGCCGACCATCAACACCACGCCGAATTCTCCCAGAGTGTGGGCAAAACTAAGAACGGCAGCAACGATTACGCCGGAGATCGACAACGGCAAAATAATTCTGCGAAACGTACGCCAACGTCCGGCACCCAGTACCTTTGCCGCGTCCAACAACCGCTCATCGACGCTTTCAAATGCCGCCACCAAGGGCTGTACTGCGAAAGGCATGGAGTAGAGAACGGAAGCGACGATGAGTCCAGAAAATGTGAACGCCAGCGTGTGTCCGAACCACGCGATCCACAATCTTCCCAAAGGGCCATTCGCGCCCATGGCCACGAGTACGTAAAAGCCCAATACGGTTGGCGGCAACACCAGCGGCAAAGCTACGATGCTTTCCACCAGAAATTTACCGCGCCATTTTGTTTGCGAGATCCAATAGGCCAACGGCATGCCCAGCATCAGCAGAATCGCCGATACGCAAACTGCCAACCGCACCGATAGCCACAGTGCTTCCATGGATTTAGGCTGCCTTGTTCAACGGCAATTGTGCAATTGTATTCTTGCAGCGATTCATGTTCGCGCGAACGTCCCGCAATGCCGACCGGAGCGACTGTCAGTCCTTTTCAAATCCGCAAGATCATCACTTCTGTCGACTTGATCAATGCTGCCGCGCGTTCGCCCGGCTTCAAGCGCATTTCTTTCGCGGCATCTGCGGTGATGATCGACGTTACGTGCTGCTCTCCGATCGCGAGCGTTACCTGCGCGAACAGTCCGCTGAACTTGATTGCCACAACACGCCCAATCAGCTGGTTGCGCCCGCTGATCTTGCGAAAATGTCCGCGGCGTAAGGTAATTTCTCCGCGGTCCAGTTTTTTCGGAATCAGCCGGTCAATCTCACTTTCCGGAACGCGGTGGTGGCCGCCCGGAGTTTTCGCGGTCTTGATCTTGTTGTGATAAATCCATTGCTTCAGTGTGGGGTAACTGATCCCCAGAATATTTGCAGCTTCGCGTGGTGCCAAAAGTCTTTGCACAATTCCTCCAAATGCATGCAAGACAGTCTACATCAAATCGTCATTTCAATACGTTTTTATGCAGTTTTATCGGTGTGCCAGATTCAAGAATTCGCATTGAATCCGGCGTACGGAGCTCAGTTGCGAAGAGGCTTACCGGTCTTCAGCGTATGAGCAATACGTTCTTGTGTTTTCTTCTCTCCACACAGCGAGACAAACGCCTCGCGCTCCAGATCCAGCACATACTGCTCGCTTACCATCTGCGGCGAAGACAGCGCTCCTCCGGCAAGAATATTTCCAAGCTTTCGCGCAACCACCGCGTCGTACTCCGATGCATACCCTCCACGAACCAACATATGAATCGCGAGCTTGGCGCCAGCCAGAAACTGCTCGCCCAGAACTTTGATCTGGGTCGTTTGCGCGCCTTCCTGCCAACTTGCCGCAGCGGGTTTCCATCCGGATCGCGCCAAGCCCAGCGCCGTCTCTTTCGCGTCCCCCACTAGTCGTTGCGTGTTCATCGAATAACGATCTTCGCGCCGGAAGTAACCGATCTCTCGACACTCTTCCGCGCTCGTTCCTACTTTTGCCATCGCCACATTCTCAAAGACTGGTTTCAGTGCATGAAACAAATCTAGATCTTCTCCTCCCGCGGAATTCTCATTGGCGCGGATGAGCATTTCCTTGCTTCCACCACCGCCAGGAATCAAACCGACGCCTGCCTCTACCAATCCAACGTAGGCCTCCGCTGCGGAATGTATCCGCGCAGCGTGCAGACTGACCTCGCAGCCGCCTCCCAAAGCCATCCCCTGGGGCGCAGCTACCACCGGTTTTCTCGCATACTTGATCGCTAGATTCACATTCTGGAATTGCTTTACCGCCAGGTGCAATTCGTCCCATTCCTGTTCCTGCGCGCCGACCAGCACCAGCATCAGGTTTGCCCCAACCGAAAAGTTGACTGCCTGGTTGGCAATCACCATGGCATCAAAATCGGTTTCCAGTCGTTTCAGTCCTTTGTGAATCATCGCAATCAAGTCGGCACCGATGGCGTTCATCTTGGCGTGAAACTCGCAGCAGACTACGCCGTCGCCCAGATCGATCAGGCTGGCACCAGAATTGCGCTCGACTTCCCGGCCTGCATCTTTCAACGACTTCAAGATCAAAATACCGGCAGGCTCTTCGACTCGTTTTGCTCCCGCCTCGCCAAGATCGAAAACCTTCGTCGTGCCTTTTTCTGTTTCGTAAAAACTTTTTCTCCCGCCGGCGATCACTTTTTCGATCAGTGGAGACAGCTCCCGGCCTTCTCTCTTTACTTGCGCCGCGAATGCTTCGACGCCCAAAGCGTCGATTATCTCGAATGGCCCAAGTTCCCAGCCAAATCCCCACCGCATGGCGCGGTCGACATCGGCGACGTTATCTGAGATTTCCGGTACCCGGCGAGACGCATAAAGACAGGTTTCGGAGAGAGCGCCCCACAAAAACTGCTGTGCCTTATCGCCTTTTTGACCGTCCAGAATTGGTCCTACCAGAGTTCGCAATCGCTGCTGTGTGTCATCGATAAGCTTTCCGGCCTCAAGCGATGCGAACTTTGCTTTCTGGCGGGGACGGTACTCCATCGCCTGCACGTCGAGCGTGAGAATTTCCTTCTCGCCTCCGCCTTTCAACTTCTTGTAGAAGCCCTGCCCCGTTTTATCACCGAGCCACCCGCGCTTCGTCATCTCCTCCACCAGCGCAGGAACCTTGTAGCGCTCGCGCGACTCATCGTTGGGCGCAGTCTCGTAAATGTTCTTCACGACGTGTACCAGCACATCGAGACCCACGATATCCGCAGTCCTAAACGTAGCGGACTTCGGCCAGCCAACCGCCGGACCTGTACAAGCGTCCACTTCCTCTACAGTCATTCCGAGTTCGTTCATCAATCGCAGCGCGTTCAACATCGAAAAAGTGCCGATGCGATTGGCGATAAAGTTCGGTGAATCTTTCGCAACGACCACGCCCTTGCCTAGTCGGCGGTCGCAAAAATCGGAAAGTGTCTCCACAACGTCCGGCGAGGTTTTCGATCCGGGAATAATTTCGACTAACTTTAAGTAGCGAGGCGGGTTAAAGAAGTGCGTGCCGGCCCAATGTTGCTGGAACTCCTCCGGCATGCCTTCGGCGATCAGTTGCACCGGAAGGCCGGAGGTATTCGTGGTGACGATTGTTCCCGGCTTGCGGAATTGCGCCACACGCGAAAGGAGGCTTCTCTTGATCTCCAGATTCTCCGCCACGACTTCGATAATCCAATCAGCTTCCGCGCATCGCGCAAGATCATCCTCGAAATTTCCGATGGAAATTTTCTCCGCCAGAGCTGCGCTGAAGAATGCCGTCGGTCGCGCTTTCTTAGCCGCTTCAAGTCCGTTTCGCGCAAACCGGTTCCGCTCGGAGGCAGGCGCGTCGGATTTCAAATCCGGTGGAACGATGTCCAGGAGCACGCACGGCAGCCCGGCATTTGCGAAGTGCGCGGCGATGCGCGCGCCCATGGTGCCGGCGCCTAAAACTACAGCTTTTCGAATCGGAATTTTCATTGAGAGCCTTCGCACGCGATATCGATGCTCGGACAGGGTGCAGGGCTCGTACCATACGAACCCCGAGCTGTAGAGGTTACAAAACCGGCAAAGCGCGGTCAAACCAGGCTCCCGGCTTGCGTAACCGGCTTTAGAATTAAGGTCATGATGATCGACCGCAAAATAAACGACGCGATCGACTGGCTGCGCGATGCCAAGGATAAACTCCGCGAATTCGCGCATGGCGATGACCAGGACCGCACCACGCGACCGAAGGTTGGGCTCGCGCTGGCCGGCGGATTCGCTCGCGGAATCGCCCACCTGGGCGTATTGAGAGTTTTCCGCGATGCCGGCGTCCCGATCGACTGCGTAGCAGGCACCAGCGTCGGAGCGCTCATCGGGTCCGGCTATTGCGCTGGAGTTTCGATCGAAAAGATGGAAGCTGTTGGCCTGGCTACCACTTTCGCCGACTTCGGCCGCTGGACACCTTCGTGGCTTGGTCTCGCGACCAATCAACGCCTGGAAAAATACCTAGCCCGTCTCACCGATGTTTCAGCCTTCGAACAACTCAAAACTCCACTCGCCATCAGCGCCACAGATATCAACGAGGGCGTAACAATTTATTATTCCAGCGGACCGATTGCTCCTCCGCTCCGCGCGTCCTGCGCCTACCCCGGACTTTTTGTGCCGATTCAGTACGAAGGTCGCACCCTCGTTGACGGCTTCCTCACCGCGCCTGTACCTGTCGAAGGGACAATGATCCTCGGCGCCGATATCGTGATCGCTGTTTATCTAGAAGCTGGCGGAATCGAAAATCCTCGTACCGCTGTCGACGTCATTAGCCGGTCATTCAACATCATTCAGAAACACACCGATGTAAGTTGGCGCCAGCAGGCGGACATCGTAATCGAACCCGACGTGAAATCGTTCGCGTGGGACGACTTTACAAAAACTCCGGAGCTTATCGCCGAAGGGGAAAAGGCCGCATTGAAAGTTCTGCCGGAAGTTCTTTCCGCATTGCGCATCGACAAAAAAGATTCCGCGGCCTGAGTGCAGTCAACTCTTTAAGCCGGTGCCAAAAGAAAAAACGCGGAATGGCCGTCCCCGCCATGCCGCGTCTCCTCTTTCAATACCCTGCAGTCAGTTGGGCATCAAAACGGTATCGACCACGTGAATGACGCCGTTCGACTGAAAAACGTTGGCGATGGTGACGTTTGAAACTCCGCCTTTTTCGTCGGTCAGCGAGATCTTGTCTTCGCCGTTCATTTTCGCCACCAACGTGCCGCCGCTTACCGTCTTCAATTCCGCTTTGCCCATTCCCGCCTTGATCATTTTCATCAGGTCCTGCGCGGACACTTTGCCGGCCACCACGTGGTACGTCAGAATTTTCACTAACGTTTCGTGATTTTCCTGCTTCACCAGCGTGTCCACTGTTCCAGCGGGCAATTTCGCGAACGCCTCATTGGTCGGAGCAAATACGGTGAACGGTCCCGCGCTTTTCAATGTGTCCACTAGTCCAGCCGTTTTCACAGCCGCGACCAGCGTCGTGTGATCCGCAGAGTTCACCGCGTTATCCACGATGTCTCTGGTCGGATACATCGCCGCTCCGCCTACCATCGGATCCTGCCGCGCGACGCAAATCGCCGCTCCAGCAAGACTGAAAACCGCGAGTACAACCGTTGCCAGTAATCTTTTCATGATCGTTTTCATCCCTTCGTCGAATTTGTGTTCGATCCCCTGCTTTGCTATACGGGAGTCAGGCCCAGTTGGATGAGCTGGATGGCAGTTATCGGACTGAGTTTGTGGGGCTTTGTTCCAGGTGGGAATCTGAAGGCAGAAAAAACTGCAAACGTACTTGAATGCTAGATGAGCTTTGTTTCGACTACGACCGGCTTCCCCTCACCTTTCCCGCGCTGCGTAAGCCACGCGGCCAATCCCTCGGAAAACTTCTCGGGCGTGAGTTGATAGCTTGCTTCAAGGCGGCCATCTGCAATCGGCAGCGTATCGTCGAACTCCGCCGCGTTCGTGAAATTTCGCATGCAGAATTGGTCCAGCCACTCGAGCGGGCAGGCTCTTCGTTCACCTTTGATCACAACGTTCACCTGAAACTTTTGCGCGTACATGGCATCAGTCTAGCACCGTGGTGCTGAGTGAGAATTCGGCAAACCTACGGACGAGTGCCAAGCCGCGCGGGGATGGGCTAGACTAGTGTTGGGTGGTTGGGAGTTTCGCTTGTGAACAAGCACTTGGTAATCAAGATTACAGTTCTCGCCGCTTTATTGTTCTGCGTCCATGAAAATTGTGCCGCGCAATTTGCGAACTCTCCCGTGTTGCAGGTCGAAGCCTGGCGTAAAACGGTTCTCTCGGGCGATCGGAATGCGCTGGCCGCAATGTACACCGCGACCCCGCGCATACTTGGTCCCGGACAAAAACAATCCGATTTGAACAATGAAGTTGACTACTGGACTGCCTGGAAAGCAAAGGGCCTGAAGACAATTTCGGTCGAGGTCGAAGGCAAACAGGAGCCGCAACCCGGCTTTCACATTCTGGCCCTTCAACTAACGCTTGCGGTCGCCGAAAATGGCACCACCAAAAAATATTTTGTGAAGCTGGCGCAGGGTTATATCGAGCAGGGCGCGACCTGGAAAATCGCAGCCGAACAGCGCGAAACGGAAACTCGCTTGAAGGGACCTTCCGTCCGCAACGACATCTATCCCGCTGACGCCGACGCGCAGAAAGAAATCTCCGAAGCCATCGCTTCCGCCGCGAAACTTCACAAGCGCGTTCTTCTGATTTTTGGAGGGAACTGGTGCTATGACTGTCACGTTCTGGACGAAGCCTTCCATCAGCCGGAAATCGCGCCGACACTGAACCACAATTTCGTCGTCGCGCACATTGACATCGGCGAGTACGACAAAAATCTCGACATCGCGAAGAAATATCAGATCCCGCTGGAAAAAGGCGTTCCCGCCGCGGCCGTGCTCGACGGAGAAGGAAGACTGCTGTTCAGCCAGAGAAATCAAGAATTCGAGAAGGCAAAATCGCTGGCGCCGGAAGATATTCTGGCATTCTTGAACAAGTGGAAACCCGGTGCGGCACAATAATCGCGACATTCCGGACTCAATCCATGGAGTACAGTCTATAAAATTGTTGAAATTTCCGGTTCGATCGCCACATGCGTCGCGGGTTCGCCGTTGATTGAATATCTATCGCCACCAGTATTCGCTGAAGTGGAAAAACCGGCTGATGTGATAGTCCTCGTCAAAAATTGAAAACAGCTTTTCTGTTTCTTCCACGGACAACTTGAACGCATCAAGGGGAACCGGTTGGCCGGGTTTCGCTGCGATGCTCATGTAAACGCGATAAAGCTCTTGCAGTGACATCATCGGAGCGCGGCGCGCTGACTCCTCCGTCATGCGAACCACCTTCCTTTCGCAGGAATGATGTCGCGATTGTACACCCGCTTCGCGCTATCTCACGGTTGCTACGGCTTCGCGCTTTGTCAACCGCCGGTGAATCCACTATCATTTCGTTACGGAAAATAAAACCAGCCGTGCGCTTTTATTTTATGGAGGAATCAAAAATGGCTATCGCCGTGGGACAAGCCGCACCGAATTTCAAGTTGAAGGATCAATACGACAAGGAAGTTTCGCTCGCTGATTTCGCTGGCAAGAAAAATGTCGTTCTTATGTTTTACCCGCTTGATTGGAGCCCGGTCTGCACCAAAGAGCATGCCTGCTTCGTGAACGACATGAAGAAATTCGAAGCGCTGGACGCGGAAGTTCTCGGCGTCAGTGTCGATAGCGCCTGGTCACACAAGGCCTACGCCGAAAAAATGAACATCAAGTATTCTCTGCTTGCCGATTTTCAACCGCGCGGCGCCATGGCTGACAAGTACGGCGCTTATCTTCCCGAAAAAGGAATTACCGGCCGCGCTATCTTCATTGTTGGCAAAGACGGCAAAGTCGCCTGGTTGAAGAATTACGACATTCCGGTCGTGCCCGATGTCGCCGAAGTCGCCGCGGCCCTGCAACAGGTAAAAGCTGCCGGCGCATAAGAAGCCCAGGTAATTTCAATAAGCGCTGCAGACAGCCCGGACACTCTTTCCGGGCTTTTCTTTTTTGCTATGCCCCTACAAACCGAACATAGAATCGAGCAGCCACGGCCCTGCCAGCCAGAGACCGAGTGCAAGCGCTCCGCCAATCAGCAGATGAATTCGCAGCGGATTTGCGCGGACCGCCGAATAGGCCGCCGCAAGCCCCGGTACAAATCCGAACCAGATGAACGTAATCATCAACGCGTGTCCAGCCCACTCTGGCCAATTGAATTTCGAAAAGTAGGAAGTAAGCGAAACAGAATCGATTCCGGGTATGCGCAGCAGCACGCTGATTGAAATGTTCACTAGGAAGAACCCGGCCACGTAATCTCGCGGCTTGGCACTGGCTCCTTCTCCTCGCACGCCGAATGGCTCGCGCTCATCCGGCAGCAATGCCAGCCATCCCAGCACCACTGGCGCCGCCGCGGCGAGCAGTAACAGCAAATAAAGCACCAGCGCGATGCGCGCGTCGATTCGATCGAGTATCGCTGCGGCGGTGACCATGAACGTATGATGCAACTTTAAGGAATTCGTAGCGATTACTTTGCGAAATCGTTTTTCGCCACCGTTCCGCCCTTCATCACAAACTTCACGCTTTCCAGGACTTTCACGTCCGCAAGTGGGTCGCCGTCCACCGCGATCAGGTCCGCATAGTGCCCTTTTTCGAGCGAACCGACCTTGCCGCCCCAGCCAATCAAATCCGCCGCATTGATCGTCGAGGCCTGAATCGCGTTGATCGGTTTCATTCCCCATTCCACCATTTTTCCAAACTGTCGCGCGTTGTCACCGTGCGGGTACACGCCGGAATCCGTACCGAACGCCATTTTCGCGCCGGCTTGAAACGCTTTGCGGAAATTCTCCCGCTGCAAGCGTCCGACCAGTTTTTCCTTTTCGATCGACTCCGGCAGCATCCCGGCCTTCGCGCCTTCCTGCAAAATAAAATCGTCGTTGTAGATATCGAACACCAGGTACGTGCCATGCTGCTTGGCCAATGCAATTCCTTCATCATCAATCAAGCTCGAATGCTCAATCGAATCGATGCCCGCGCGAATCGCATCCTTGATGGATTGTGTCCCGTGCGCGTGCGCCGCCACTTTCCGCCCCAGCTTGTGCGCCTCTTCCGCAATCGCGGTCATCTCTTCCAGCGTGTATTGCGGGGTTCCGGGTTGATCGCCTTTGCTCAGCACGCCGCCTGAGGCGCAAATCTTGATAACGTCGGCACCGTACTTGATCACTTCGCGCACTTTCGCGCGCGCCGGCCAGGGACCGTCCGCCACGCCTTCTCCTTTGAAGTGATACTCGTACGGCAAAAGATTGTCGTCGCAGTGGCCGCCGGTAATTCCCAATGCAGGTCCAGATACCAACATGCGTGGCCCTTCGATTTCTCCCGCATTGATTCCGTCGCGCACTGCAACGTCCGTAAAATCTCCGGCGCCTACGTTGCGAATCGTCGTGAAGCCCGCGCGTAGCGTCAGCCGCGCATTTTTCACTCCGATCACCGCCTGGCGCGGCACGGAAACGCCCAGTCCCGCATACCCGCTATGCATCGGGTCGCCAGTGACGTGCGTGTGCACATCAATCAATCCGGGCAAGCAGGTCGCTTTCGAAAGGTCGATCGTAGTCGCGGTCGTTGACGTCGCTGGCGCGACTGAGGAAATAATCCCATTCTCGTCGAAAGTCACGGCCTGGTCAGTCAGCATCTGGCCAGACTTCACGTCCAGCAATTTTCCGCAACGCACCGCGCCACCAGGCGCAGCCGCAGCCGCCATTGCCGCGAGCAAACACAAAACAATACCCATCATCACTTTGCGCATGTCGAATCATTCCCCTATAGGTTGAAAGAGCGCGTAGAGGATACCCCAGCACACCGCGTTTTTGCCAAGATTCAGCCTGCCAGCTCTTTGGTAGCGCTGACGCTCCAGCCTGCGCCGCGTATTCAACGCCTCAGTGCTTACCCAAAAGGCGAGCTGGCTTTCCCGTCCCCTGCCGGACAAAGACATTTGTCTGCGCTCGGCGAGCCGCACCGAGGGTCGAAGCCAATACTTAGAGTTGAATTTTTTATTGGGAATTCGGAGCTACCGTCGAAGGCGCCCCGCTGATCGATCGCAAAAACAAAACCATCTGCCACCGCTGCTCTTCCGTAAATCGCTTCTTAAACGCCGGCATCGGCCGGTGCCCCTCGCTGATTTTGTAAAACAATTCCCCATCCGTCACTGCCTGCATGTGCGCAGCATCGGTCAAATCCGACGGCAGCGGATCGTACATCTTCGCTTGCGGCCCTTTTCCGTTTCCCGTATCGCCATGGCACTCCGCGCACTTATCCAGATAAAGATCGCGCGACGCCGGCAAATTCGCCTGCGCAGCCTTCAGCGGATTCCGCACCTGCTTTGCCGCTTCCGGCACAATCCAGGGCCCCGGATGCAAGAACGCATACACCGCTGATCCCGCCGCAACTAGCAGCAGCACAACAAAAAGCACAAGGATCAACGGCGATTTCTTTCTGGATTGAGTCTTCATGGTTGCTGAGGGCAGTTTCCGCTTATTGCATTCAGATCTTCCAGTACCTGCTCGTTTTTAGCCGCCCATGAACTTGCTGTTCGAATTTCGCTTGAAAAAAAAGTACGACACCAATGGAAATTTGCACGAGCATATTTCGTTTCGTGAGCATATAGGAACTTCATATTACGGCCAGCGTCAGCGGATACCAACGTTGCTGGTGTAGGGGAAGTGGCGAAGGGTAAATCAAGCAGGCCTTAGCGTCAAATACAGCAGTTCCGCATTGAACGCAACAATCGCGATCGCTATCGTCCAAGCGAGCGCCGACGTAAATCGCGAATTGGCAAAAATCCCCATCTTCGAGCGGCTGCTGGTGAACTGCACTAGCGGAATCACCGCGAACGGTAGCTGAAAACTCAGCACCACTTGACTCAAAATGAGCAGCGAGGTCACCTTTCCTTCGCCGTAAATACCGATCACGATCACCGCTGGAATAATCGCGATCAATCGCGTGATCAATCGCCGCAGCCACGGCTTTAGCCGCAAATTCAGAAATCCTTCCATCACGATCTGTCCCGCAAGCGTTCCAGTCAGCGTCGAATTTTGCCCCGAAGCCAGTAGCGCACACGCGAACAGCGTGCTGGCAAAACTCGCACCGAGCACCGGCGTCAACAGTTTATAAGCGTCGGAAATTTCCGCCACGTCGTGCAACCCGCGCGTGTAAAACGCCGCGGCGCCCAGTACCAGAATCGCCGCGTTAATAAACAGCGCAAACGTCAGCGCCAGGGTAGAATCAAAAATCGCAAACCGCAGTGCTTGCTTTTTGCCACCTGCATCCGTTGCAAATGCCCGTGTCTGCACAATACTCGAATGCAGATAGAGATTGTGCGGCATCACCGTCGCGCCCAGAATTCCAATCGCGATGTACAACATTTCCCGATTTTTCAGAATTTCCATCCGCGGAATAAATCCAACCGCGGCTTCCCGCCAGATCGGGTGCGCGAAAAAGATTTCGTACGCGAAGCAAGCACCGATGGAAACAATCAGCGTCACCACAAACGCTTCAATCAACCGGAACCCGCGCCCCTGCAGTGCCAGAACAATCAGCACATCCAACGCGGTAATCAGCACGCCCGCCAGCAGCGGCAAACCAAACAGCAGTTTCAAGGCGACCGCCGAACCCAACACCTCCGCCAGGTCGCACGCCGCAATCGCAATTTCGCACACCACCCACAGCGCGATCGCCACTGGTTTCGAATACGATTCGCGGCACGCTTGTGCCAGGTCACGACCCGTCACAATCCCCAGCTTCGCTGACAGCGCTTGCAGCAGCATCGCCATCAGGTTGCTCAGCAGAATCACGCTCAACAGCGTGTAACCGAATTTTGAGCCGCCGCCGAGATCCGTCGCCCAGTTCCCCGGGTCCATATAGCCAACAGCCACCAGATATCCCGGCCCGGCAAACGCGAACGCTTTCTTCAGCCAGCTAATTCCAGGATTGATTGCAATAGTGCGATGGGATTCAGGAAGGGACGGAAGTCTCGCCCTCCCGGAAACCGCGGTTCGCGCGGAGATTTGTTGTGACGCGACTTCCACTTCGATGTCCGGCTCGGTTTGTGGGAATTGTCCAGTCAGACGCCGCATTCGCAGTTAACCATGGTTAATATCGCATCTAAACTACATTTAATGACCACCGCTGTCAATAGATCTTTCGATCGGTGTTGCGAGGAATCTCCGCTCCTCCCGTGTGGTACTTTAAAAAGAGATTCCCAGGAGACTCGCATGGACGAGAAGCAATCGCAGCAGCCCGGTCAGATGCAGATCAAGGCCGACGAAAAAGAATTGCAAGGGCTGTATAGCAATTTGATGATGATTCATCACAACGTGGAAGAGTTCACGCTCAACTTCGTCTACGTTTTTCCCAACGGCAGCCAAGGCAAACTCCTGAGCAGCATAATCGTCAGCCCCGGCCACGCCAAGCGCATCTGGCGTGCCCTCGGCGAAAATATTTCACGCTACGAAGCGCAGTTCGGCACCATCAAGGAAGCTCCCGAAGGCAGTAATCCCACGCCCAGTGTTGGCTTCGTTCAGTAGGTTTTCGCCGACCTCAATGCAACCCTCCTGCGCGGCGTTGGCCGCTCAGTGTTTTTTCATGTTAATATTTTAGGGTTGCTGCGGTGCGGGCCTGTAGCTCAGGTGGCTAGAGCGCGCCCCTGATAAGGGCGAGGTCGGTGGTTCAAGTCCACCCAGGCCCACCATT
>CAWAFN010000006.1:0-162100 GCA_963781385.1 uncultured Acidobacteriota bacterium
CCACGTCCGAGTACAACTTCGCAAACCGCGGCGACATGTCCTGCAGAATCTCATCCACCATCTTGCGGATCGGTCGCAACGGATGATCCGCCGGGACTCGCTTTTCTGGAGAAACGTAGCTGAACATTCCTTCTTGCTGGTTATCGTCTCCGCGCATTCGCTCGTCTCCTTGACCCTCTTTACTTCAGACGAGTTTTTTAAACTTAAAGTTGCAGAAGAAGTGGGTTTTTCAACAAGCTGTTAGTTCCGAATTTCTCACCAAGCACTCACCTGTCGTGCCGACTCTGGCATCTTGAGTGAGAAGGCGACTTGGCGCTAACAATCTATTGGCTCGGCGGTCTTGGAGGGAGCGGCGCGTCCATGGTTTTTGGCGGGGCTGGGAATGTCGGGGCGGACCGTCGCCAGGTTCTGGCCTGTCAAACTGCGGGCTCTCCTTACGCGTCTGGGATATAGGGCAAATGGAAACCCAAAATCGTCATGCGTCGTAGGAGTTCCTTCCCATAGGCGGTACCGTCAACCTCCTCGCGTACAGCCTCAACGCTGATCAGACTGTCGCGAGGGCCAAGATACAGCAGCGCGTCGGCGGCATCTTTCAGTTTCACAGGAGGTTGGATTTCTGCAGTCCCTCCCGTGATGACGGGCATCGCCGACAACTCGCCAACCCAGTTCCCATTCAACAGTGCAATCGAAGGCGCTGGCCAGGAATCGAATCGATGATCCAGATCGTCATAGCCTTTCACTGCATTCGTGCCAGCCAGGATCAGGAAAGTCTTCGCCCCGGCCCGCCGCAATTCAGGTTCAATGTAACCTGGGTTGTCCCACTGGTCGTGCCGATTGCGATGTCCTCGCCCACGCATAAAATGGTTTGAGCCTGCGATCAGGAAGGCGCGGTGGTGTTTGGCGAGTACTTCGTCCTTTACGACCTGCGCATACCACTGGTCGCGATGTCCCATGAACGGACCGATGTCGTCCTTGGTTTTTACCTTGTCCCAATCGATGTAGGGGTCTCCACAAAGAACACGCATCTGATGCTTGCCATGGCGGCGCATGTTCGTTTCGCGCACCGCTTTATACAAGTCTCCATAAATCGGTGGCGGGGCCCCCAGACCTAGCGTGTTACGCCAGGCCCGCTGCACATCCTCGATTGGAACTGCTTCGCCGGCAACATATCGGTCCACGGACTTCTGATACAGCGAATTTCCGAATTCCATCACGATGTCGTCAACCCGATCGGCGAACTCCTCGTTAGCGACCAGCGATTGAAGCCATTCGTATTCCTGTTTATTCCAATGGATCTCACCCAACATAACGATATCGTGCGTCTCGAATGCCTGCAGGACAACTGCCGACGCATTCTTAGGGCTCGGATCCGCTTGGGCAGGACACAGTGAAGCCAACGCAAACAAGAGTGCTGACAACATCTGTATAGGATGTACTTTCATCGGCAATCACCAAGAACGGTGTGCGTTTTGAGTCTGCAACTAAAGACACCAGCCGCGTAGCGGGGTTCCCGACCGTACGATGGTCGTTGTAGTTCCGCCATGAGGTTCCGCCGTTGCCCCATCAATTATCGATGCTCTAAGGGACGTGGCTGTGGTTACTAGGCAATAGGACTGACTCCCGGGGAAAATTTGTTATTGGATCCGTTAACGGGCAACTTGGAAGTAAATTTCACCTGCCTGGTAAGTCGTTTATCAGGCATCAGACGGCTCTATGGGCCGCTGTGAGCCGGCGTAAAACCGCTTCCATCATGAATCACACCGAAACGGCGCAAGCCGGAGCAGTTGGAAGTGTCATTGGATTTTCTATGGAGATCGATCAGTTCGGAACAGAAACAGCCATACCTACCTCCCGAATTGTCTTCGGAAGTTCGTCGGAGAGGTCGATGCTTCGGGGGATTTTTTATTTTGCAGCCGGTTTAGATTCTGCCATCAACAAAATCGACAAATATTTTCTCAGCAGCTCCTGCAAAGTCGCGATTGACGAAACTAAAATAGCAAGAGAAGCCGCTGACGCGGCTGTTGGTAAGATTAGAAAAATCACGAGAAGGGTTGTTCTCATTCAGCAAGTATATCAAGTTACCCTGTCGTTTTCTTCCGCTACACGCGGTACTTGTTCCTGATGTCTCAGACCATTGCTTCACGGAACAGACCGCCAAAAAGTGATCGGGTTGCTGGAGTCGGACCTCTGAATGCGTCTGACACTTAACGTGATAGTATCCGGGTCGCGAACACCAAGACTGTGACTTGCGGTGGGCGGGAACTTGGGAATATCTGGCAAATTCGAAAAAGCGTACAAGGTAGCAGTACTTGGCACAAAGTTCTTATGCTCTGCTCGCCTCGAAATCGCCCGAAGAGCATAAGGAAATTCTTCTTCGTGTAACTGAACTCGGCGAACGCCTCCACGACGCCGTTGAGCATGAAGCTCCGTTGCCGTCGTGTCGCTCGCTATGTTGGTAGAACTCCGAGGGTTGCACGCTACGATGGAAAAAGTCGCGGAGGATTTTAAGTCGGTCGCAGCTGAGCTAAGAGTTGATTCGAAAGCCCGACCGCCGCGACGTGACTTCAAAAGAGGAACTATCGTTCCTTATTTTCTGGCGAGCGGCTGGGGGACAAGCCAGCTGGTTCTTGGCTATCCCACTAGGAGAAAATGATTCGTGAAACGGCGTGGGCGCAGTTCTGCCCGGCGACAGGCTAGCGCGTCGTGGCGTTTTTATCGATTGTACGAGGAACGGGTTGTGGACCGGGTGGGGTGCAAGTTTTCTGGCGACGGGAGTGTTTCGCAGAGTGCAATTCGGAGCTCCAAGGTTGTTCGAAGTACGTGAAGCCAGGCCGGTGGAACTTGCGAGGCGGGTGTGCGTTGGATAGATTAGTGGAGCCAGAGTTGCCCGGGTGGCGGAATGGCAGACGCTGAGGACTTAAAATCCTCCGGGGATTTTTCCTACATGTGGTTGACTCCCACCCCGGGCACCAATTTTAACCAATAAACATTGGTTATTTCGATGCTATCTACCTCACGTGCCCACCACGTGCCCAACTTTTGGACTTGGCGGTCGATAGCAGTCCTGCCGTTGGGGACGAAACGGGTATAGTGCTCTCCTTAATAGCCAGTTTGGTGTCCTAGCAGGACGCTTAGCGTTTCCAAAGGCATTTCCGCAACCAACAGGTTCTTCGCAAACGTGTGGCGGAACTGGTGGGGATCCCCGCCACCCCGGCATGTTTGAAGAGTTTGCGGAACGCTTCCTGCCAGACGGAACTGCAATTTTCGGATGTGCTCTCGCCGGACCAGAACGGGTGTTGGCTGGGAAGGGTTTGAATATCTTTAACGATCTTCTCTTGCACAGGAACCGAGACACTCGTACCGCTCTTCGCAGTTCGGAGCACGACCCTCCAGCTATCGCCGTCCTTAACAAATCGCTCTCGCGAGATTGTGGATGCGTCACCGATGCGAAGGCCAGTCGCCAGCATCAAGTTCGCTAATGCACCGATTCGCTTCCCATTTCCGTTGAACGAGTCGCAGGCTTTCAAAATTTTGTCCACTTCCGATTGGCTGAAAGGAAGAATTTCCGCGTCCTCGACCTTTCCCGGTTTGATGGCTTTGGCGGGATTCTTGTCGAACCATGCCCACTCGACGCAGAATTTTCGGAAACCCGTACAAGCTTCCAAAGTTTTTACGGCAGTCCTCGCGCTCAACTTCCACGAACCCGAAAGTCGCGAACTTGTGCGATGTCCAACTGGCGGAGGAAGACGAGGCCACGATTCCTGCAAAAGTCCAATAACTGCCGCCTCAACAGATCGTACTCTTGTAGCGTCGGCTTCCTCAATCCTCTGGCCGTTGCGTCGGCAATGAACTTGTCGAGCGCATCTTCGATGGTGATGGGGACACCACCGCTGGCCAGCCCCGACGCTTCCACTCTCGCGCACGGAGTTGTGCAGCCTGCCGGTCGCGAATGCCGGTGCCTTTCTCAGCCGTTTCCCGGAGATGCGGAGAAACCAAGCTAAACTAAGAAG
Source organism: uncultured Acidobacteriota bacterium (assembly GCA_963781385.1). Taxonomy (GTDB): domain Bacteria; phylum Acidobacteriota; class Terriglobia; order Acidiferrales; family UBA7541; genus Acidiferrum. Next base: position 4,011 of record CAWAFN010000006.1, read on the forward strand.
TGTTTCGGGTGAATGGCGCTGAGTAGTTGAGGCCCACGTGAGAACACTTCGTATTCGTCGATGGCTTCCCATCTTCTACCGCCGCTGCCACATCGGCACTCGATTCGAGTGGCTCTGGCCTGCCAGGCTTTGTGGTACACGGGCCATTTAGCGATTGAATCGGCCAAATGATCAATGCAGGGGCTAGAACCTCCGGTGGAACCTGGCGGTTCTCATGATTCTCGGCATTGAAGGTTAGTGCCCACACGATCCCATCCCGCCTACGACCAGCATTGCTGACGTGCCGCTAAAGAGTCCGTCGTGCCAATCTTCCGTTCCCTCGGGAACAGTGGATTGCACGTGCCAGCCGTAGGCGTAGTAGGAAGGCAGCTCGATACCGTTGGGAGCGTACCCGGTTTCCGCTGGACGGGCGAATATCTTCTGGATCGATTCTGCGTTCAAGACTCCGAGAGCAGTCGGCAGGTCCAGCGACGAGGCGAACTGGACGAGGTCCGAAGGAGTTGCGATCCATCCGCCGTGCGAATCCATCGCCTCAAGCTCGAAGCCCCCATAGCACCACTCGACGTCCGGTCCTCCGAATACATTCTTGGAATTCGGTTTCTTATCCCCGGAAGGATAGTAGTGAACTTCGTGCGCAGCTCGCCCTGACAAAAGTGATTTTCCCAGACGTGCGGCTTTGATGCCCAGAGGTTGCAACAATTCATTCCGCACGAACTCGCCATAGGCGACACCGGAAACTTTCTCAATCACTCGTCCAAGCACACAGTAACCAAAATTCGAATACGCATAGCGCGTTCCCGGATCGAAGTCTAAAGGTCTGGTCGTCATGAAGCGGACAATGTCAGCGGGACCCGCGGGTGAAGAAACTCCTAGGCTTTTCGCAATCTCCACTGGAAAGAACATCGGATCGAACCCTGTCCACGTTTCGAACGGATTTTTCGCGCTTCCGCGTGCCCATCCGCCGGTGTGGCAGAGCAAATGATGGATTGTGATCGTGTTCAAGCGAGGGTCCGCTTGAGATTTCTTATCGAGCGTGACATCGCTATCGAGGAGAGGAAACGCTGCGTCGGACAGCTTAAGTTGTCCACGTTGAACCAACAGCATGATCGCCGCTGAAGTGAAAGTCTTACTGATACTGGCAATGCGAAACAGGGAATCTGGCTGAACTGCTTCTCGCGTCTCGGCGTCGGCCGACCCGAATCCACGGGCGTAGATCACGCGGCCATCCAGTGCGATGGCCAAACTTGCGCCGGCGACAGACTTGTTCTGTTCGAGATAGCCCCATAGAAGCGCATCGAAGTCCCGCAAAGCGCGAACGGTCGTTCCGGTCACCGTCGGCGCAGAGCCTTGAACAAGATCAAGCAACGGAACAGATCTAAATACAGTCGTCAAACTTGCTTTCGCGAAAAAGTCGCAAGCCTGACAACGACTAATCAACTGATGGCTGAAGATTTGACTCATCGGTCTTTTCTCCAAGGCGAACCGGTGGAGAGACCCCGTGGACGGGAAACCCACTAACATAGGACTACGCCATGCGGTTCAACCCACACTGTCCTCTTGTAGAGACGACGGTCGGAGTTAGACGGTTAGATAAAGCCGCGCCGAAATCACAAAGTCCTGATTAACGGCGTTACCGGAGATGCCGATCCCGAGATTCTCGGTTTCCGGCAATCGAACATGTGGATTGCCCACGCGGTTGGTTCTATTCTGCGAAATCTATATTGGCAGGCTTGGATGGTAGTTTGGGGAGGTCGAACCGGTCACCGGGATACGGCGGCCAAGAACAACTTCCGAGCCTGGGGAAACCACGAAGGATAGGCCCATGTATAGATAACATTATAAAAGACTTATTTCGGATTGCTTGTCAGTTTGGAGAATAACATTGACAGTTAAATTCTATAACATTGACACTTTTTATTGATAATATTGACAGTTTTCAGTACAATGCTGACAGTGAAAAGAGGTGGGAAATGCCCGGACGGCGCAAACGCGGTGAGAAGGTACGACAATTCATCTTGGATAACGTCGAACAATTCCCGACAACTATTGCACATATGGCCGCCAGAAAATTTCGCGTAACTCGGCAGTCGATTAGCGTCCACATGAATCGGCTGTACTCCGAAAATCTTTTGACTGCAACTAATCAAACATCAGCTCGTTCATACTCTCTCGCCGTTCTAAAAAACTTTCGACAGACTTATCAAACTGCTAACGGTTTGCGCGAAGATGAAATTTTAGAAACCGACATTCTATCAAAACTTGACGACCTTCCTAAAAACGCGGTGAGCATCTGGAGCACAGCGTTCACCGAAATGTACAACAATGTTCTAGACCACTCAGAAGCAACTCAATCCGAAGTAGAGATTCGAGCGACGGCCGTTGATACCGAAATGACGGTTCACGACAACGGAATCGGCGTGTTCAACAAAATTCAACGAGCACTCAAATTAACTGATAAGCGCTACGCAATCGTCGAGCTATCTAAGGGGAAACTTACGACAGACCGGTCGAAGCACAGCGGCGAAGGAATTTTCTTTACGTCTCGAATGTTCGATAAATTTGATATTTTGTCCGACGGATTATCGCTACGAGGCGACTCACCCGCTCCCGCTTGGGTATTAGAAAATGCCGTGAATGGTACAACTGTGTGGATGAAACTCAACAACAAAACGACCCGGCAAGCAAAAGACGTATACGATAGCTTCACTGAGGATTTTGACTTCAACAAAACGAATGTGCCCGTTCGTTTATCAAAAGTTAGTGGCGGCGATTTAGTATCTCGGTCTCAAGCAAAAAGAATTTTATCGGGTCTCGAAAAGTTCAAGGAAGTTACACTAGATTTCTCTGGTGTTGAGTGGGTCGGGCAAGCATTCGCCGATGAGATTTTCCGAGTGTATTTGAAGTCTCATCCAGAAGTGACAATCAAAATCGACGGAGCAAACGACGCCGTTACCGCAATGGTCGAACGAGCCAAGAACAACCGCCTATAGCCCGGACTGTCGCTACCCATCATATCCGTTCTCGCAGTCGCAATCGGCGTAGACATAGACGTCGATATCGGCACCGGCAATCACCACCGCCACTCCCACCGCCGCTCCCACCGCCACTCCCACCAACACCCCAACCATCACCCCACCAGCCGCACCAGCAGCATCAGCACCATCATCACCGAAATCAGCGACGTCGTCGTCGCCGTAGTCGTCACCGCCATCGGCATCGTCGCCGTTACCTCCTCGCCCTCCTCTTCCGCTCCTCTCTACAGATAGATAACTTCAACTCAAACACGCACACGTGCGGCGACACCGTCCTCGGATACACCAGCGCGTGCAACTGTTTTCCCTCCCTCAACAACTCATCGTCCGTCATCGCGCGCAATTCTGCGCGATAACCATCTGCGTCGAACTCTGTTTTTGTAAATCCGATTTCACTACTTGGCGGGACCAAAGGTCGCTCCGGGTGAGCAACGGGAGACAGAATCTTATCACTCAACTTACAAAGAACTGCCGTTTGTAAACTTGAAGCACAAACCAAGCTGATACCAAAAGAAACCGGGATGAGCCCTTCGAGAAGAATGCACAACCCAAACCAACCAGTCCATAAAAGATGTCGAAATTCATTGCAAGTTGAACCAAGCGAGTAGAGGTCGGCTGGCCTACATACCACCAGTCGGCGAACCAAAGCCAAGTGTAAAAAAGCCAGTCGAAGAAGATGATTAACATCGAGCAGATAACAAAGCCGTTACGCCAGTGCGGGAGTTCGCGGCGCGCTGATAAGCTCCACCGAAAGCAAGCGAAAATGAGAATCCCAATTACTACGAAACAAGCAATCCACGCGACGGTTGGGCTAAGCATCTAATCTTGGTTTCGGAGAAATAGGAACGACATCATAGCATCGCTGCGCTTGACTCGAACTTCACTCATACCAGATTTCAACTTCGTACCCGTCCGGGTCGTGCACATACGCATAAGGGAAGCCGGGACTGAATTCGCCTCGGCGCAACAACTTGCCCCCGGCACGCAAGACTTCATCGACCGCCGCGTCGATATCGCCGGGCGAAACAAGCCGGAAGCCGAAATGCGCGATACCGCCTGACGCAGCGACTCCAGCCGGATTCTCGTCAAAGGTAATCACGTCGTGACAACCCGGCGTTCTGGTGTGCACCAGCCCATCGGTCCTGCCATATTCCTCGACGCCGAACACTTGTCCGTAGAACCGCAAAGAACGTGCAGCATCTCGCACCACGAGATTGATATGAGTGAGTCCATAAGTGCGCACCATTGTGCCTCCTTCGCGTCCAAGTATCCTGTTTGACGGCCCCAAACAGGGGCGTAATATCCAACCAACGCTGTTACCCCATCCTCGAAGGGCGCAAAGGCTCGTGGCTGATGCGCCTAATATTTTTGAAGACGGTTCATCGCAACTCCGCCCATGGCTGACAACGACAAATTCGGCTCCGAGAGCCGTCATGGATGACTTCAGCAAATATTCTTGGCATCGCCTGTACATGCGGCTGTTTTAGAGACCGACGACACCCTGATTGCGTGGAGGATAGTAACTGCGTACGACGCGATTGAGCAAAGAGCCGCGTACGTGGAACCGGATGGAGAAGAATCCCGAGCGATTGAGCAGGTGAAGTCGAACTTGGTTGTCTTGGAGGAGGAGCGACTGCGGGAGAGGCGGGAGTATTAATGGAGCCGCTGATGTGGGCTGCTAGTTGCAAAAGTGCAAGAAACCTACGTCGGTCGGGACGGTGGAAAACAGAGTTGATGGTTGAAGACCCGCCGCAGAGGGACCGTTACACTAGCGTTACACTTTGGATTGCTCGTTTTGCGGAAAGAAGAACGTAGTCCCGGCAGAGGATTTGGACGCGATCAGTGGTAACCAGTTGTAGCGGAATCAGCTTCGGATGTGCGACTTGCCCTTCCTGACGCAGCCGTTTACCACGGAGAAGGTGGCTTCACCCAGTTCTTGCTCAACCGTGAATTTCTACCATTCTTCCGAGCGCGCTAGCTTTCGCAAAAATCTGTGTGCCCATAACGTGTCCACATTGGCTGATTTGGCGAATTTTGCTGGTTCTATAACCATCTAGAATCAATAAGTTACGCGTTACCAACAGCGGCAAAAGTTCGACTCCCACCCCGGGCACCAATTCTTTTCATTGTTCCGGTCATCCGGCCAGATCGCTGGCACGGAGAACGCCCGCCGTCACGCAGGGCTGGAACAATTCTCGGCGGACAGGTGCCATTCGCCGCCGAACCTTTCGGCACTGTAGACCGCGCAGAATTCCCAGAATGACGCATACCACGGTGTGCTGTCGCCCGCGCGCGCGCCGGGGCTCGCTGAAATGAGCCATCCCTTCATGACTTCTTGCAGAAAGCCGTTTTCCACGAGGCGTTCGCGATGAACGCGGCTCAAGTCGTCGGACCGGAACACACGCCTCCCGCCTTCCTGAAGCGCCTTGAGCACATCGAGGGACTCAGCCAGTTTTTCGTTCGGTGCCGCCATAAACCCTCTCAGCCTTCCGGGCCGTTACAAGCTTATTATGCCGTTCCAAAACAAGCGTATTATGCTGTGTCGCTACAAGCACATTATGCTTTTTTTTGAATAAGCCACAAAAATACAATAGCTTATAAAGCTTGGCTTAACCCAGGTTCAAAAAGCGAACCTCGGCCACCCGCCAATTGGATCACTTGGCTGGCTCCAAACCACTTTTGTAGATGGCCGCATGAGCGGCGGGCGACGCAAGCCATCGAATGAGCCTCTTGGCGGCCTCCGGATTCTTTGCGGTTACCGGGATACCTGCGGCAAAGAAGGTGACGCGCTGTGCTCCGGGCGGCAGCGGTCCAACAATGTCGATTCCTTTTACGGGAAGAAGCTCACTGATCTGTTGGAAGCCGATCTCGGCGTTTCCCGACGCGACCGCCTCGCCCACAGGCGTGGCCTCGATTTTTATAACCTTACCTGTAAGACGGTCGGCAATTCCCAGCTTCGGAAACAACTCGGTGGTCAGATAGACGCCGCTGTCGCTATCGGAACACGCAATCGATTTCGCCGCGAGTAAAGTCTTCCTCAGTGCGTCCAGGGTGCTGATGTCGGGCCTGGCCGCTCCGGCTTTGACGACCATGGCGATATTCGAACGGGCCAAGTCGAGCCGGCCTTCCGCTCGGACCTTTCCCTCTTTGATCAGGTCATCCAGCCTGGGAGCGGCCATAATAACGACATCGATTTCCTCACCGCGATCGAGTCGCATCGGAATCGCGTTATGCGTCTTTCCCATGGAGGGACCATATTCCGTGACCAGTACGTCGTGCGTGGCGCGTTCATATTCCGGGACCAATTCCAGATAGGCAGGTTTGAAGGTCGCGGAAGTCACGACCTTGATCTCATCGGCCCGCACAGCAGCGACGGTGAGAAGCATATAGGTCAAAGCTGCAGCCGCAATCTGCGCGAAATTCCCGGGGCAAATCGTTCTCATGGGATCTCCCATCCACGCGTTTACCGCGCAAGGGATTCTATATATTTTCTATTATTGTCCAATCGCTCGACACTGTGCCAAACAACGAAACTCATGAAACATGGAACTCCAAGAATAGGTATTTGTCGCGTAGTGGCTGATTAAGGCAAATCGGAAAAGTTCCCTTGCGAGGTGACTTTACCGGTTGCCCATTTGATCGGGCGCTAGGCATGTTTCTACCCCGGAGGGCGTCAGAGCTTGAGAGTCAGCACGGCCGCAAACAAGTCCATTGGCCAGTGCATAACGATCATCCTCGGGAGACGGCGCGTCCGCAGATAGATGAGTTGCAAGACCACGACCAGTGGCAGAAACTGCAGGAAACGAAAGACGATTAGACGCCAATCAAACACTAGTGGGAAGACGCTGTGTTGGAAAGCCCACCAGAAACCTACCCACGCCACGGTGGCCCACGTACTGCCGGTCAAGACTTGGATGCGGTTCGCACAATAGGCTTGGTAGATGACTTCTTCGGTCGGCGACCAAACCAGCCAAAAGACTGACAGGCTGTAGACGACCGCCCAGTGCGGCAGGTGGCGTTCGGACAAGAGGCCTGGTGCCAACATGGCGGGAGTGACTTGCGCTGTCCGATATACGAGCCAACCGGCAAGCTTCGAGCCCAAACCCGCGACTATCGGAAAGAGGACGACAAGGTACAGGAGACCCCAGAGCACTTCGCGTCCAAGGCGGGATCGCTCTACGCCAAAGAGATTGCCGAGCCGAATGCCTTCCCGACGCGACTGTCGCCAAAGCAGCAGAAGACACCCAATATCGACAAGTGTGGCGTAGACAGTCCACCAAGGCGCTTGAGCGCGCCAAGGCGAAGGATGGCCATGCATGAGGAGAGCCGTCGCCACCACCACCTGTGTCAAAAGTATTAGACCGGTTCGGGCTGTCGTTAGGATTAAGGGCCCCGTCCAACCGATGCGGCCCGCTTGAATGCGTTGTTGAATCGCGGGCAGCGAGTTGGAGGTCAGCATCTCGTCATCATATCAACCACGTCAGCGTCTCTCGACGTAGACTGCGATCTTTGTTTCATGCGACGCAATTCCTGCATGGTCGTTCTCGTTATCGCAATCCGCATCGCACGAGGAAGGCTCTCTTGTCGAATGGCCGAGCAGTCGGAAATAATCCACTTGGAAGATCAACGCGCAATCAAGTGAGAGGAGATTCGGGGCCCTAAAGCGCTGCGGGTTTCGTCAGGGCAGGACCTGAATTTCAAGTTCCATCACACGCCCATGCCGGATTGAAAATGCCCGGATGGGCGTAGTTGCGTACGGCCGGGGCGTGACGATCAAATAGATCGGTTCAGAATGGTGGGCCAGCGCGATGTCTTTGGGCGAAGGTTCGTTCGTATCCAGCCAATTCGGATGCGAGTGGTAGATACCGAGGAATTCCAGCCGCCGCTTGCGGAGTTCCCCCATCAAGCGCACGATCTCCGAAGGCGCAATCTCGTAATTCCTGATTGGATCAGCGGCGACGTTTTTCGCAGGGAATGCCTGCGTGATTAGCCCGTCCTGCCCCGCCAGAATTCCGCAGCATTCCCGGTGCGGCTGGCGGCGGGCATGCTTCAGGAGTTGCCCGTATACTTTGCGGCGACTTCGAACGGCTTTCTTCACTGCGGGAGTATATAACGGGGCGAATTCGTGAATCGAGTACGGACGCCGAGAGACTACCTGACGTAAGTCCCGATTAACTACACCAGGAATGAATGCGTGGTGGGCAGAAGCCGGCACTGTGGCGGTGGTCGCGATATTAGTGATTGCCGGATTTGGATTTCAGGTCGCGAGGGCAGGGAAACCGCCTTTGGGACTTGGATTGCTAGACCATCGATTGTTTTTCTCTAGTATTCAGAATTTTGCCTGGCATGCGAGTTCCGTGGATTTATTCGTCGACTCGGATCTTAACTTTGGTACCTTCCGGAAGGGTTCCGTCCTGCAACGTCACAATTCCCTTGATGACAATGCCGTTCAATTCGCGTGCGGAGGCCGTGGCGGATGTTCCATTCTTCGCAAAGCTGACCGGATTTACATACCAGTTGTAGCGTTCCGTTAGAACTTTTCCGCCTGAAGGAAGGCTCGCAGCAACCGTTGTCAGCGTAGCGACACGCTCGCGGAATGGAGGATGATTGCTGCCCCAGAGTCCTAATTGTTTTTTGTTCTGCGGCGAATCCGCAGCTTGCGCCAATACTTCCAGGAAATTCTTGAGGCCGGCAGGGTCGTACCCAGCCTTCGCGGCTAACTCCGTTCCGACTTTGTCGGCTTCGTTTTCCTTGTCGCGACTCACTTGGGTGGTGAGTGCGCCGTTCACCAAATCGCCGGCGAGGTTAGTAAGTTCCACACCTTGCGGCACATGCGATGCAGCTTCTTCTTTTGCGAACTGACTAGATTTCTTGGAGCGGATCTCGCGTTCCAGATGGCGGCCATCTACGTGGGCTACTTCGTGGGCCAGGGTGCCCGCCAACTCGGCTTCATTACGCATGTTCGCCAACGCGCCGCGCGTCAGGAAGACATAGCCGCCGGGCAGAGAAAGCGCGGTGACGATTTCTGTGTCCAGAATCGCAAAATGGTAGGGGACTTCACGGGGGGCTTGCCGCGCGACCGTGTTTCCCACCAAGTTTACGTATCGAGTCATGTCTGGATTGTCGTAAATGCCGAAAATGTGAACCATTTTTGCGGCAGCGGCTTCGCCAACCGCGTGTTCCTGTTCGGGCGTCCATGGCTTGTAAATATCGGCTACTTTTTTTGCTTTTTGCGCTTTGTCTTGAGCTCGGCGAAGAACATCGCCTACCTGAGCGTTGCCAACCGGAACCCAGGTAGCGGAAATAATGGCAGCCATCATGAGCAAAAGTTTTTTCATGGCTTCGCTCCGGGGTTCGAGGCTTTCTGAGGCGCTGGGGCGGGATTTAATCCACCTTGCTGGATAAATTCTTCAAGCTCGGCAGGTTTTACGGAGTTACTGGACATTTTTTGCACTGCGGCGGCGTCGGCCCCGGTTGCATTGGCCGAGAGGAAACTTTTCTGAACTTGTCCGTTGTCGTCCACACCGTTGAAGCCAAGCGTCGCGGAGTCTTTTGTCTGTCGCGAGGATTTGATGTTGAGCGATCCTCCGAACAGCGGCGCGGGCTTATCGCCATTTTTAGTGTCGTCGGTTTTGGAATTGTTCGCCGGCTGATTGCTATCGGTGGAAGTTTTGTCCTTCTTTTTTTGCTTGTCCTGATCCTGTTGAGTCTTTTTTGAAGGGTCGTCCTGGACCGGGGACTGACGAAGTGAGGATGGCCAAAACAGAGCTAAAGCAATGGTCACAGCCCACATACCACCTGGAATTTTTGAATAGCTCATGCCGTTTTCCTCCGAGCTGCCGGTTCCAGCGATTCTCTGGACTTAGTCAGCGGCTCCCTGTACTTTCAATCCGCGCAATTCGTACACCTGGGTTTCGATCGTTTTTCCTTTTACCTTCACGCCACCGAGTGTTCGAGTATCGACATTCGATTCCAAACGCGAGCGTGTCTCTTCACTGATCACGATTGATGTGCCGAACTCCTTGTTCAAGCCTTCAAGGCGTGCTGCAAGATTCACAGCATCGCCAATTACGGTGAATTCAATTTTCTTGCCTTTGCCAATGTTGCCGAACACGACTGTACCTGTGTTAATTCCGATACCGATCGAAATCGGTTGTTTGCCCTGATTCTTCCAATTCTGATTCAGGTCTTTTAATCGTTCTATCATTTCGAGAGCGGCAAGCGCCGCTTCTTCCGCGTGGTTTTTCTCGGGAGTAAACGCGCCCCAGTAGGCGAGTATTCCGTCTCCAATAAACTTATCCACGATTCCGTTGTGTTTGAAGATGATTTCTGTCATCGCCGCCAAATAGTCATCGAGGAGAGTGATCAGTTCCTCTGGGTCTGATTTCTCCGTCATGGTCGTGAAGTTGCGGACATCGGAAATCAGAATAGTCAGCTCGCGCTTGTCTCCTTTCAGGTGAATAGTCCCGATATTGGACATCACGTAGTCTACGAGCTGGGGAGCGACATAGCGCTCAAGCACACCGCGCGTTTGCCGCAGTTCGCGCCCGGTCGTTGCGTAGCGTGAGACGCCTGCACTGGTATAAGAGACGAGCAAGGAAATGGCAGGTGCGACTACCGGCAATACGAAATGCAGTTTCTGAAATGCGAATAAAGAGAAACCAAAATAAATGAGCGCCATAGAGACCAGAATCGCGAGAGCCGGAGCGACCGATCGAAATCGCAACTGAAGAATTCCGCCAAGAATCGCCATTGCAAGTACTTGCAACACGAGCAGCCATGATGGCGCGAGACGAAGCGCATCACCGCTCAAAAGATTTTCGATTGCAGTTGCGTGGACGATGAATCCCGGGGCCTGGGCGTCGATAGGCGTGGGCCGCGGCTCGTAGCTTCCAGCGGCGCTGGCACCGAGGAGAACAACTTTGTTATGAAAATATTCCGGTGGGTACTTGCGTTCGGCCGTCGGGCACTGGTCCGGGTAAATGGAGCAGATTACTTCCCAAAGAGGCACGCGAGGGAAGGCGTGCAGGGAATCCCCGCGCCAGAGCAGAAGCAACCTGCCATCGTCGTCCACAGGAATACGCTTGCCATTTATGGCCAAATAGCTGCTGTCAAAGAATCCGCCGCGTTTGTGCCACTGAAATGGTTCGCGGTGGCCGGAGGCAATTTGCGCGGCTCGTCCAGCTAAAGAGAAGTAATTGTGCCCGCCGTACTGGAATTGCACAGGGGATCGGCGAATGGTGCCGCCTTCGTCGGGCGTGGAATTAATCGACCCCAAGCCGGCCGCCGCTGTCGCCAGTTCTTCCAGCGGAAGATTTGGCCGCCATTCATCGATCGACAATTGCGGCCCAAAGCCAACATCGTTCGCTTGGCTATTTAGGATCTCCGAAATGTGCTCGCGGCTAGCGGCTTCATCGCCCGAGATTTGAGTCGAGAGAAAAGTGAAAGCAAGAGCAGTCTTTCCTGAAGAATTGAGCACGCGAGCGAATTCTCGATCGACTGTGGTCTTACTTTTGTCCTGGCCGCCGAATACGATGTCCACTGCGATCGCCGATGGCTGACCGCGATTGACATATCGAATGACTTCGGTCCAAACGGTGCGCGGCCATGGCCAGCGCCCCAATTTTTCCTGAAGCAAAGAATAGCTGGCGTTGTCGATATCGATGATTACGACCCGGGGGTCGGATGTTTGGTTCCGGGCTGTCCAACGCGCCCGGACGTCGTGAGTGCCGTTCTCCAACCATTCCCCGACGCGACTGAACGAAAGACCCAAGGCCAACAACGCCGAAGCGCAAATGCACGCATAGACAGTCCTTCGAAAAGAGCGCTGGGAGCGAGTTTGGTTGTTCACGTTGGGCGGAAGAGAACGAGTTTTTTGGGTACAAGCGATGTTAGATTTCCGGTCATCGCACGTCAACGAATGCGGGTAGGTTCTTTTCTTAAACTGCACGGGAGTGGGGACCCGCAGAGCTACGTGGACCAGCTCATTCGATCGGTGAGGCAGGATTCGTCACAACGCAAGAAGATTCATTCTGTTCAGAAGACGCAGTCTCCTACAATCGCTTCATACCAACTCAATTCGAGGTGTGCGGCATGCCGCAGGAAGAAAAATTCGATCTGGTAGTGATCGGGTGTGGGCCGGCCGGCGAAAAAGCTGGGGCGCAAGCCGCGTATTTTGGCAAGCGCGTAGCGGTTATAGAGAAAGCCGGAGTTCCTGGAGGAAGTTGTATCAACACGGGTACCGTGCCGAGCAAAACTCTGCGCGAATCGGCTCTATATTTTTCCGGACTGGGTCAGCGCGGATTGTACGGGATTGATTACTCGCTGAAAGACAATCTAACGGTCCACGACTTCATGCACCACGAGCGGGAAGTGGTGGAGATGGAGCGGCAGCGAATTCTCAAAAATCTGGCGCTGCACAAAATTGAATATGTGCAGGGCCAAGCAGCGTTTGAAGACGCGCATACGATTTCGGTTCAACAGGGAACTGTTTCGCGGAAGCTGAGCGGAGAAGTAATTTTGATCGCCGCCGGTTCGAGGCCACATCGCCCAGCGGAAATTGCATTCGACGACATCCACACTTTTGACTCAGACACATTCTTGAAAATGGATCGGATTCCGAAATCGCTGGCGGTAATTGGAGGCGGGGTAATTGGGTGTGAATATGCTTCCATCTTTATGGCGCTCGGCGTGAAGGTGACGCTTGTCGATGGACGCGATCGCTTGCTGCCATTTCTCGATTCGGAAATCTCCGAGCGGCTTCGTGACCGGCTGAAGGAACTGGGGATGGAATTCTGGTTCAACGAGCGCCCAGTGAAGGTGGAGAATTCCGCGAACGGCGCAACGCTGCTTATGAAAAGCGGGAAAAAATTGGAGGTGGAAGCTGCGCTGTTTGCGGCAGGTCGGCGCGCCGCAATCGACGGGCTCGCGCTTGAAAAAGCAGGTTTGGCTTTGAATGATCGCGGCTATATTCCTGTCGACGAGAATTATCAAACCGGTGTCGACAATATCTATGCTGCAGGCGACGTCATCGGATTTCCCGCGCTGGCGTCCACGTCCATGGAGCAGGGGCGCGTCGCGGTATGTCACGCATTCGGCTTCAAGTACAAGCAGCGCGTGGCATCCATGTTGCCGATGGGAATTTATACGATTCCGGAAATTTCTTCGGCGGGCGAGACGGAAGATACTTGCAAAGAAAAGAAAATTGACTACTGCGTGGGTCGCGCGCGCTACGAAAACAATGCACGGGGACACATCACCGGCGATACCTCCGGATTGCTGAAGATTATTTTTTCGCCGGTCGACAAAAAACTTCTGGGCGTGAGCATAATCGGCGAAATCGCGACCGAACTGATTCATGTTGGGATGATGGTTTTGGATAATGGGCTGACGATGAACGAATTTATCGAGCAGGTCTTTAATTATCCGACGCTGAGCGAAATGTATAAATACGCAGCTTATGATGGCTTAGGAAATTTGGCGGGACACAAACTGCGGGAGGGCTAAGAGGAAGATTCGAGGCAAAGAGATTCTCGAACTTGTGTAGGATATCCACAGCGTCGGAGATAATACGGGAACTTGGAGAACGCATTGAAGGCTTCGAAACACTGGTTGAGCTTTTTGAGTTTTGCGTTGGCCGCAATTTTGCTGGCCATAAGCGGCTGTACCAAGTCGGACACAGAAAAGGTGAAGCAGGACGCAAAAGCGACTGGCGACGCCGTGCAAAAGACAGCGTCGGACGCCGCAGATGCCAGCAAGAAGGCGGCGAGCGACGCGGCGGAGAAAACCAAGTCCGCTGTTTCGGATGCTGCCGACAAAACCAAAGCCGCGACGTCGGACGCTGTTGATGCGACAAAAAAAATGAGCTCGGACGCGGCAGATGCGACCATGAAAGCTTATGACGCGACGGCTGCCAAGACGAAAGAAGTGACCGGGCAGGTCGTTGATGGGACGAAAAAGGCGGCAGCAGCGACTTCCGATATGGCAAAGGAAGCCGCAGACAAGACCGCGAAAGCGGCGAAAAAAGCGGCGGACGACGCAAAGAAAGCCGTTACGGATACAACCGATAAACCCAATCAGTAGGGCGTTTCGCTCTGCAAGCCACCGACAAACATCGCTTCTTCTATGAGCTCCATGGGCGCATTCATTCAAATATCGATTCTCCTGATGATCGGATGGAGCGGGCCCGCGCGGGCCGCATCCGCGCAGCCTCCCACCGCATTTGTCGGATTTGACAGGAACGATTATCCAGGTGACTCCGCGATGGCAGAACTGAGGAAGAACTTCTCGTTCGCTGGCTTCTGGCTGACTCCGTCACCGTTCGGCAAAACCAATTCCTGGACCGGGAAACGCGAAGCCATGGTCTCGCAGGGCTACGGGTTTCTGCTATTGGCGCGCGGACGACAAGTGAATAGCATTCGCAACGCGGGGAGTGGACGCGACAAAGGTGTGATCGACGCGCAGGTAGCCGCGCGTAATGCCAAGGTCGAGGGATTCGCGATTGGCGCAATCATTTTCTTGGACATTGAAGATGGCGGACGTTTGCCGCAGGCTTATCACGCGTACCTCAAGGCGTGGTCTGACGAGTTGCAAAAATTGGGATTCAGACCTGGAATATATTGCTCCGGTTCCGCAGTGGATGAGGGCGGAGGGATCTCCGTAGTCACGGCCGAAGACATAAGGCTCAACGAAGCGCCGCGACAATTTTCATTTTGGGTATTCAATGATTCGTGTCCGCCGTCACCAGGATGCGTGTCGTTAGCGAATCCTCCTCCTCCGTCGGTGAGCGGCGTGAAGGATGCTGCCGTGTGGCAATTTGTTCGTTCCCCACGCGAAAAAGAAACGGCTGCAGCGTGCCGTGGATATGCCGCCGATGAGAATTGTTACGCTCCGGCCGATGCTGCCCGCAAATGGAATCTGGATTTAGATATTGCAAGCAGCGCAAACCCTTCCTACGCCAATTAGTAGTCGCCGAAAAACCACAGGAGGTTATGGTGCCGTTCGTTCGCATCTCCCTTCGGGAAGGAACAACGCCCGAGTATCGCAAAGCAATCGCAGCCGGTGTGCAACAGGCAATGATGGAAGCGATCGCAGTTCCAGCAGCGGACCGTTTCCAAATCATTACCGAGCACAAGCCTGACGACATGATTTACGACCCCAGCTATCTCGGAATCAATCGCTCAGATAAGGTCGTGTTTGTTCAAATTACGATGAGCACTGGGGCAAGCCGAGACAAAAGCGGGTGCTATTTAAACGCATGTCCGAATTACTCGCGAAATCTCCGGGGGTGCGTCCGAAAGATCTGCTGGTCAACCTCGTCGAAGTAAGTTGGGGAATTGGTCATTCGGGAATGGCGAAGCGCAGTACCAGATGGATTGAAATTTTGGCTATTCAAGGGCGGCATTGAGCCGCCCCTGTGCAGGCTCGGTGGCAACGAAGTGCTGTCAGATATTTCGCGAACTCAGATTTGGCCCATGCCGCCGTCCACATTGATTTCGACGCCGGTGATATAGGAAGCGTCGGTCGAAGCGAGAAATGCCACGGTGCCGGCCACTTCCTCCGGCCTGCCGAGACGCTTCATCGGGACTCGTGAAACGATCCCTTGCGCAAACTCATCCAGCGCTTCTTGCGACAAGCCCGTGCGCCCGAAGATCGGTGTTTCAATCGGGCCGGGCGCAACGGAGTTCACACGAATGTTTCGCGCCACGAGTTCTGCAGCCAATGTCCGTGAGAAGGAGCGTAGCGCCGCCTTCGTGGCGGAGTAGACGGATGGGTTGATGGTGCCTTTGGTGCCCGCGACGCTGGTATTTAAGATGATCGAGCCGCCGTCGTTGATGTGAGGAAGCGCTTTTTGTATCGAATAGTAGGCGCCCTTGGTGTTGATATCGAATATTTCGTCGTAGTGAGCCTCATCGGCGTTCTCGACTGGGAGAAATTTCGCGACGCCAGCGTTGACGAACAGAATGTCAAATTTGCCGAATTTTTCGACCACTGCGCGATAGAAGCGATCAAGATCCGGAAGTTTTGCGACGTCAGCCTTGAACGCGAACAATCCGCTGCCGATCGCCTTCGAAGCTTCGTCCAGAGTTTTTTGGCTGCGGCCAGAAATTGCAACTTTCGCGCCTTCTTGGTAGAAGCGATTTGCCGTCGCCAATCCGATGCCACTGTTACCGCCAGTAATCACCGCTACTTTCCCTTCAAAGCGTTTCATGGATTCCTCCTCCGCAAGTTTGCTGTCAGCCGGACCGGCAAAGCCCATTTGCGTTTTTGTCCGGACAACTTCGATACTTAGATGACCATCTAAATAAAAAGATACACTTGGATTTAGCTGAAGATGCTACCGGGAAGTGATAGATAATGTGGTACTTCCCGAACGGATGGCTGGAAAGGCGGCATTTGGTTAGACTAGGCGGCGCGCGATGGATACGAAAAAGATAGAGAAAATCTCGAAAGCACTCGCCGATGAGACCAGGCTGCGTATCTATCAGGCGATTGCAGCCGGCGACGATCTGACTTGCGGCGAACTGGTGTCCTTGCGCGGTGTCACCCCCGCTACCATTTCACATCACCTGAAGATTCTTGTGGACGCAAAGCTTATCGCTTGCCGCAAGCACGGCCAGTTTGTGCACAGCTGCGTGGTACCGAAGACGATCGCGGACTATTCGACGGCACTAGGAAAGATAGCCGGAACAAATCGCTCTTCGCGAAGTCCCAAAAAGGATTAGGCGCACAATTCCTATTTCATGTACTTGTCAAACCAGGCCACGATGCGATTCAGCCGGTCGAGCAAATGTTTTTCTTCGCGGAAGCCGTGCGGTTCGCGCGGATAAACCACCAACTCCGTTTCAACTCCGTAACGTTTAAGTCCCCGGTAGAGTTCCTGACTTTGGCCGAGAGGGTCGGTGGTGTCGGCATCGCCCTGGAGAATCAGCGTCGGCGTCTTTGCGTTTTTCACATACAAGATGGGCGAGTGATTCAGGAAGCCTTCAGGTTTTTCGTAGGGCGTCCCCCAAAACCATTCGTCATAAGCAGGATGTTCTTCCGTACCATATTCCGTAATCAAGTTCGCCATACCCGCACCGGTGACAGCGGCCTTAAATCTAGTCGTTTGAGTAATCGCCCATTCGCTCATGTATCCGCCGTAGGACCAACCACCAATACCCAGCCGGTTCGGATCGACAATGCCCTTTGTAATCAAATCATCAACGCCGCTCATGACGTCTTTGTAGTCCGCGCCACCCCAGTCACGCACGGTTGCTTTCGATGAATTTCTGGCCGTAGCCGACCGATCCTCGGATATTGGGGTAGAAAACCGCATACCCGCGCGCCACCAGTAGTTGTCCCCAGGATTCGATCGCAGATTCCCAGGCGCCTGTTGGGCCTCCGTGAACCAGTGCAATGAGCGGCAGCTTCGACTTGCCGTCATAGCCCGTAGGCTTGAGAAGCGCCGCTTCGATTTCCAATCCATCGAATGATTTGTATTTGTAGATCTCCGGCTTAATCGTTGCGTACCCCTCGAATTCCTTGTTAAAGGATGAAACTTTTTTTGGTTGCTGTCCGGGAGCGGCGTACCAAAGTTCGGAAGGTTCGGTAAAACTTTCACCGGCGAATGCAATCGCGCCCTTATCGTTCATCGCGAATGTCGTCGGCTTCGATTCTCCGGAGGAAATGTCTTCACGTGTACCTGAAGCACTGTAATGAACGAGCTTGCGGTTGAATCCATCGGCCGCAAGCACAACAATGGACCCATCCGGCGCCCACCGATAGCTAAACACCAGTCGATCCAGATTTGCGGCGGTTAGGTTTTTTGCAGCAGGCATACCGGCCGGTAGCAGCCAAACGTCATGAGGATTAGGGCCATCTTCGCGCGAGCCCACAAAACTTATGGTGTGCCCGGTGGGGGCTACGCTTAGCTCGCCGAAAGGGCCATGCGGCGCGAAAATTTCTTTTGGTGCAGAGTCCAGCGCCGAGTTGTCGATCTGCACAAGAAATATCCGCTCGGTATCGCGATCGGATTCCGGGTGATCCGTGGCGATGAGCGCTATGTGAGCACTGTCCGGGAACCAGGCCGCGTCGGAAATTTCGAAGTTTGCCGGAGTGAGCGCTCGTTCTGCCTTATCTGCCAGGTTCAGTAGCCACAATCGCGCGTGCTTGTCGTCCTTATCTACGACATTCGCGTCGTCCTTATCTTCTTCCTTTTTCTCCTGAGCTTCGGATTTTGCGTCCGGCGCGAGAAAGGCAATTTGTTTTCCGTTCTGCGACCAAATGAATTTGTTGATATTGCGTTTGCCCTTGGTAAGTGGCTCGGCTTCGCCTCCGCTCAGCGGTAGAGAATAAATCTGCTGGTTGCCATCGCGGTTTGCCAGAAATGCCAGAGTCTTTCCGTCCGGCGACCATTTGGGTGATGTTTCCGCTTTTGCCGAATAGGTGAGCTGGCGAAGTGCGCCGTTTCCGGAATCAAACAGCCAGATATGGCGCTGCCGCTTATCGCCTTTTGCTGGCTCGGTGACTACAAGCGCGACGCGCGTGCCGTCCGGAGAGAATTCGATTTCCGCCACGCGTTTGATACTGAGCAGCGCTTCCGGAGTGACCGGTTTTTGGCTTTTATTAGCATCTTGTGCGGAGGCCGCGTCGAAGGTTGCAACCAACAAGAAAAGAGAAAAGCAGCAGGCTAGGCGGCGCATGAAGAATCCTCCACGGTCGGAACCAAGGAATGTAACCGCGCCGCACACTAGCGTCAACCAGTTCAGAAATGTGGCCAACGAAAATTATGGCTTTTTCAGGTAAAAACCACGACCGGGCGTCTGCTCCAGTCGTGGTTCGCAGGTTCGAACGGTTTCAGCGAATCAACCGCGAATGCGCGCATCAATGCGGATGTTCGTGATACCGGTCATGATCTCTATCATGATCGTGGTCCCACTTGTGATCGTGCTCGAACCGCCCATGATCGCCGTTCCAGTATCCGTTGTAGTAGCGATCAGCATCATGGTGTGGCCCGACCCAATGGGCCCCGGCATACGGCGGCCGCGTCCAGTAGCCGTCATGCCAACGGTAGTGTCCACTTACCGGATACCAATACCCTTCAACCCAAGCGTACTCCGGCCCGGGGCTTGCCGGGCGCACAGCGACAACTCGCGGCGTGGGCGGTGGGCCAATCCTGATTCCCACGGAAACCTGTGCCCTAGCTCCGTTGACGCCGACGAGCAGCAGCGAACAAAGCAGCGCCACTTTGAGCAGATGCTTAAGAACGTCGTTCATTTATCGTCTCTCCTTTGTCTGAATGACAAGCGCGGCGAAAAGACTTGCACCCGTCAACTCAAATCACACAAAAAATTTAAACCCGAATTTCGAGGCTTTGTTGCGAACACGGCCAGAGCGTAAAGAGCGAACCCGAACCCGGCAATAAAGCAAAGTCTGCACCCCATTTGAACGTCACAAAATCGTCTAGTATCTTGCGAACCCGATTTCGCGCGGAGATTGCCGCCCTTTGCGCGCGTCAGATACAATCTGATGTTTGTTTTCCTCGAAAAAAGGTGAACGGGTGACTACGCACGAACTTCGGCTGCACAACACGTTAACCGGAAAAGTGGAGCCGTTCGTGCCGCAGCGTGCGGGCGAAGTGAAGATGTATACCTGCGGCCCGACGGTATACGACTACGCTCATATTGGAAATTTTCGAACCTTCGTTTTTCAGGACATCCTGCGGCGCTATTTAAAGCAACGCGGGTTGAAACTGACCCACGCGATGAATTTGACCGACGTGGACGACCGCATTATTGTGAACGCAGCGGCGGCTGGAGTCGGGATCCGCGAGTACACGGAAAAATATGCGCAGGAGTTTTTCGCGGACTGCAGAGCGTTGGGCGTCGAAGCGCCGGAACACTGGATCCGCGCGACCGATCATATTCCCGACATGGTGCAGTTGATCGAACGGCTACAGAAAAAATCGTTCACGTACGACAGCGACGGATCCATCTACTATCGCATCACGAAGTTCCCCGAATACGGCAAGCTCTCGAAGATTGACCTGTCCGGTATTCAGGCCGGTGCGCGCGTCGACAACGACCGCTACGAAAAGGAAAGCGCGCGAGACTTTGCGCTGTGGAAGGCGCCAAAAGCCGGCGAACATTTCTGGGAAACAGAAATCGGGCCGGGCCGTCCGGGGTGGCACATCGAATGCTCCGCGATGGCCATGAAATACCTGGGCGAAACGCTGGATATCCATACCGGTGGGATTGATCTGGCATTTCCGCACCACGAAAACGAAATAGCCCAGAGCGAAGGTGCAACCGGCAAGCCGTTTGCACGCTACTGGCTGCATGCGGAACATTTGCTGGTAGAAGGCGAGAAGATGTCCAAGTCGCTTGGAAACTTCTACACCATGCGCGACCTCTACGGCAAAGGCTACAAGCCGTCGGCATTGCGTTATGCGCTGGCAAGCGTGCCGTATCGTCGCCAATTGAATTTTACGTTTGATGGATTGCAGCAAGCGACAAACTCGGTGGAGAGGATCCGCAATTTCGCCGATCGGCTAAAACAGGGAAAATTTCCCGCAGGTTCGCTGGGTGGCATGAAGGAACGGGCGGCCAAGGCTTTGAACGATTTCGACGAAGGACTAGCGGACGATCTAAACACCGCTGTGGCACTCGCTGCAGCATTCGATTTTGTTCGTGAAGCGAATATTGCCATGGACACCGGAAAATTCGGTGCCGACGATGTGGCCGCCGCGCAGGAATTCCTGTCCAAGTTCGATCAGATTTTCGCGGTGGTTGAAGACACCGACGGGGCAAAGCTAGAGGAACTGGGCTTTGCCACAGGGTCTGGCGGACTCTCTGACGCCGAAGTGGACGCCAAAATCGCCGAACGTCTGGCAGCCCGGCAGCGCCGTGACTTTGCCAAGAGCGACGAAATCCGCAAAGAACTTGCTGAACGTGGTATCATCATTGAAGATAGCAAGGACGGAAGCGTCCGCTGGAAACGCAAATGACCTACATAAACATCCACCGGCGACTCGATCAGGCTTCTCCCTCAGAACTGCGTCCCAACCTTTACGGCGTAGATTAAGCTTCCCGACAAAATAGACAGGAAGCGCCGGCGTCGTGTGTCTGCGCTAATGCAAGCCTGCCATTCTCATGCTTGCCGGCCTCGGGCCGGACTCCACAAAAACATCGGCATGACCGGACTTAAGACCGGCTAACAAACACGGAGAACATATGACCACGGCCACTGAAATGAAGACGCCGAAGCTGGTTACGGCGCTGCCCGGACCCAAGGCAAGAAATATCGTGGAACGCGACGCAAAGTTCATGTCGCCTTCGTTTACGCGGGACTATCCGCTGGTAGCGAAGCGTGGACACGGTGCGATGGTCGAAGACGTCGACGGCAATACGTTCCTCGACTTTGCCGCGGGGATTGCGGTCTGCTCAACCGGCCATTGCCACCCAAAAGTCGTCGCGGCAATCCAGAAGCAAGCCGCGGAGCTGATTCATATGTCCGGCACGGATTTTTATTACGAGAGCCTGCCTTTGCTTGCGGAGCGGCTTGGCAAGACCGTTCCTGGCTCCGAAGAAAAGAAAGTTTTCTTCACGAATTCCGGCACGGAAGCGGTGGAAGGTGCGCTGAAACTTGCGCGCTATACCACGAAGCGCGACAAAATGATCGCGTTCTATGGTTGCTTCCACGGTCGCACGATGGGTTCGCTGTCGCTTACGGCTTCGAAATCCACGCAACGCAAGGGCTTTGGCGCTTTGCTGAGCGGCGTCGAACATATCCCGTATCCCTACGCCTATCGCTGCGCTTACGGCCACACACCGGAAACCTGCGGCGCAGAAATCCTGGAGACACTCGAGAATCAAATTTTCAAGCGTCTCTTCGACCCGACCGAAGTTGCTGGGATTATTATCGAGCCGATTCAGGGCGAAGGCGGTTACGTCCCCGCGCCAAAGTTTTTCATGCAGGAATTGCGCCGTATCTGCACGCAGCACGGAATCATGCTGATTTGCGATGAAGTGCAGTCCGGTATGGGCCGCACCGGCAAATGGTGGGCGTTCGAACATTCGGAAATCGAGCCCGACATCATCACCAGCGCGAAGGGAATTGCCAGCGGCATGCCGCTCGGCGCGATCATCTCAAAGTCGAGTGTCATGAACTGGAAGCCCGGTTCTCATGGAACGACTTTCGGCGGGAATCCGGTTTGCCTGGCAGCCTCGCTGGCGACCATGGACCTGATCGAAGGCGGCTTGAAGGAAAATGCGCGCAAGATGGGCGACTATATTTTCTCGCGCACTGCCGATTGGACCAGCAAGTTCAAAATTGTTGGCGACGTTCGCGGAAAAGGCCTGATGGTCGGCATCGAATTTGTCCGCGATCAACGGACGAAAGAGCGCGCCGGCGATCTCCGCAACGCGATCGTGGACAGCGCGTTCCACAAGGGATTGCTGGTGCTCGGCGCGGGGGAAAATTCGCTCCGCCTTTCGCCACCTCTCCTAATCGACGAGGAACAGGCCGACTTCGCTATCAGGACGCTTGAAGACTGCATCCGCGAAGCGGAAAAGTCGATTTAATCGAAGATCGCAACACTACGAAACAAGAAGCCCGCGTGCTCCGGAAAAACTGGAACTCGTGGGTTTTTTGTTTATACTCCCGGCAGCAGTATGCTTTTCTCTTCAGACGACAAGTTCGATTAGGAATGGCAATGCCGATATTTTCACGGCTGATTCATGAGACGGTAGAACAGCGCGCGAGGCGCGGGCCGAGCGAAGCCGAGGATTCCAGCGCCGACAGCAAAAAAAATTGCGCGCAACCGCGGCATGAGCGGCCACGTGAAACGTTGCCCGGTGTGTTTCGATGTTGTGGCCATAGACGAACTTTCCGGCGAAGTGCCTGTAGTTCGGTCGCAAAAGAATGCATTCAACCCCGAAATGTAAACGTCACTGCGGGAAGCGCCGCAAACTATGGCAGGAAGCGGTAAGATAGCTGTTCGCGAGTTCTGCCGCGAGCCGTGTAGTAAATCCTTTTAGGAGGAAGCGTTGCCTGAGTTACGCAAAGACCCGATCACCGGCCGCTGGGTGATTATTTCCACCGAGCGCGGGAAGCGCCCAATGGATTTCTTGCGCGAAAGCGTGATCCCCAAGGATCCAAACAATTGCCCCTTTTGTCCGGGTAACGAATCGAAGACTCCGAGCGAAGTGCTCGTTTACGGCCGCAACGGCGGCAGCCCCAACAGTTCGGGTTGGTCGATCAGAGTTGTTCCGAACAAATTCCCTGCGCTGGGAATCGAAGGCGATCTCGACAAAGAAGGCGAAGGCCTGTTCGACAAGATGAACGGAATCGGTGCGCACGAAGTCATCATCGAATCGCCCGATCATTCGACGACGCTGGCCACGCTAACCGAGCGCGCGCTGGAGGATGTCTTGTGGGCTTACCGCGATCGCATGCTGGACCTGAAGAACGACAAACGATTTCGCTATGTCTTAATTTTCAAGAATCACGGCGAAGCCGCCGGAGCTACCGTCGAACACACGCACTCCCAATTGATAGCGTTGCCGATCGTGCCGCGCAGGGTTCGCGAAGAAGTCGATAGTTGTTGGCATTACTACGACGAAAAAGAGCGCTGCATCTTCTGCGACATCATTCGACAGGAACGCGAGACGGGCGAACGGGTGATCGGCGAGAACGATCATTTCATCACGCTTGCGCCATACGCGCCGCGTTTCCCGTTTGAAATGTGGCTGCTGCCGAAAGTGCATGGCTCTTCATTTGAGAACAACCAAAGCTCCATGTATGCAAGCCTTGCGCGCATGATGAAGGACACGCTGATGCGTCTCGATGCAGTGCTCGATCGGCCCGCGTATAACTTCATGATCCACACTTCACCGATCGGCGAAGAAATCAACGACCACTATCACTGGCACGTTGAAATTATTCCGAAATTGACGAAAATCGCGGGCTTTGAGTGGGGTACCGGTTTTTATATCAATCCGACTCCGCCCGAAGAATCGGCGCGGTTCCTGCGCGAGGCCAGAATTACGCCGGCCGCGAAGAAATAGCGGAAATCAGCGGTTTGCTTGCAGGCTGACAGCCTGCGCATATTTTGGATATACTTAAAAATTGGCGGCGCGGTACCCAAGTGGTAAGGGAGAGGTCTGCAAAACCTTTATGCGTGGGTTCGATTCCCACCCGCGCCTCCATAAAATCAACAATGTTTATGCGTGTTTTTGAAAAGCCAAGAGTAATTTGTGCTTAAATTGGGCCTTCGGCCGAGCGGAATGGGTCTTCTAATCGGGATTTTGTCGATAATATTCGGCTGCAAATTCCTTCAAAATATCGGGAATTTTTCGACGGACAAACAGGCCGATAGTCTCAGTACCGCCTGTTGTCAGATGGTATCTGCCCCACACAGCTGCTGGTACACGGAGACCTAAGTATCCGCCGTCATCGGCAGCCACTTCCGCAGGCCTCCTCAACTCCACCGCCACTAACGCGGTTACCGTGTGCGCCGTGAGAAGGTGGTGGTCCACAGCGGGAGTTAAACCCGCCCGGGAACTGGTTCGTTCCACCCGGTAGCAATCAGAGCAGCAGTGGAAGCAACGAGACTGCTGAAGCCTCTGGTGCAGAGGGTCGCTAGGCGACTTGGCGAGCGTGCACGCATTCCTAAAGAGTTATTAGGATTAGCTCGGGTGTTCGTAGACTTCGTCGGTGAAATCTTCATTGCGATACTCAATTCAAGTGCTCTGATTAACGCTTATCGGAGAAGTGGAACAACTGCTCCCGGCCGGGCGAGCGCATACATCTCCCATGCGATGGCCTTATACAGACCCGAGCGGTCGTCGCCCACGGTGTAGAGGTCGAAATGGCTGCGCCCTTCAACGTAGCGGAAGTCGGTCCTGGCTCCGAGCCCCTTCATCGTCGCTTCCAGCAGGTGCGCCGCGCCGTCGAGATAGAAGGTGTCGGCCGAGCCGACGGTCAGGTGGATCTTGCCGTCGAGATCACGCCTGAACTCCGGCCAGGTGCGGCGGAGGTGCTCGGCCACGTCGTAGTGCTCCTTCCAATAGGCAATCACGGCCGAGTCCACCGCGCCTGTCGTGCGGTCGAACATAGGGACCGGGAGCCCGCCGGCACCGCGTGGGGAGAAGACCCACTCGAACGAAGCCATCTGGCCGCCATACTCCCCGACCACGACTTCCCGGCGCGTGTAGTCTTCGACCGCGACCAGCATTTCGCCCTTGTCGCGCGCCAGCGGCCATGGCGTCCCATCGGGTTTGCGATAGACGTTGGCATTGGGGGCGTAGAGGTTGATGCCCAAAAAGTCGTGGAAATCGCTGGGGTCGGGAGAGGTGGGCCAAGCTCCGCCGAACAGTTTAGGATAGGTCACCTGTAGCCACAGCACCGCCCAGCCGCCGGAGGAGTGTCCGGTCAGCAGTCGGCCCGAGGGCTTGGCATCCATGCGGTATTGGCGTTCCAGATCGGGGATCAGCTCGGCCGTCAGCGCCTCGCCCCAAGGCCCATTGTTAACGCTGTTTACGAACTCACTCGTGCCGCTGGGGCTCGACTGGTCGATCCCCACCCAGATCATCGGCGGCGCCTTGCCCGTCTTCATCTCATCCCACCGGGCGACGGCGGTGTCGTGGAGGGAGCGCAACGAGCCGCCAAAGCCCTGGGTGTAGTAGACCGTCGGATAGCGCTGGCCGGGATGGGCCGCATAGTCCGGCGGCGTCACCACCCAGCCGCGCAGGGCGGCCGGCCGGCCCCAGAAGCGGCTGAGCGCCGGGCTGGTGAAGTCGATCGGGCGGATGTCGGCGTTGGCCGCCGCATAGACCTCCTTCAGCGCGGCCGGCACGTTGGAAAGGGGCTGGAGGGGATCGGCTTCAGGGATGGCGGTCGAAAGCGTCAGGAGCTGGGCTGCGTCGCCGGGCAGGTCCATCTCCACGACTCCACTCACGAGATCGCCAGGGCCGCGTCCAGTGTAATTGTAGCTATGGTCCCGATCGAGCACCGCCTGCACGGCGTAGCGGCCGGGCTTCAGCTGCGAGAAAGGTGTAGGGAAGGCCGTGACGTCCGCGTCGAGCTCGACCGTCGCGCCGGGCTCGAGGTGAGCCACTTCCTGGGCGGCGACGGCGGTCGCGTGGGTATCGATCTGGTCCATGTTGACCGCCGCGACGGGCCTCTTGTCGGCGGGTCCGAGCGGCTTGGCGAAGACCAGCAGCCGGCCGGATACCGACGTCGACGAGGCTTGGCCCAAGCCCACATGAAACACCACCTGCGCGGGCAAAGCCTGCGCAACGATTGCATAACTTGTCAGAAGTAAGACAAACAGTGCCTTAATAATCTTCATATTTCATACCCGCAGTTTGTCGTGAGGTGAAAACATCTCGGATTCTACTTGGCTTAAGCATAGAAATGCTAACCCCTGGCAAACGCCGTTATCGGAAAAGTGGATGTCCGGCAACCCGACTAACCAGGAGTTGGCAGGGAAATCGTCGTAGCTATTTGCCCAGAAATTCAAATCGCAACCGATTTGTAGTGATGCTGCCCGTCCAATAGGGCATCAATGCGAGTCTCTTTACGTCTAGGCATCTGTCGTTGCGGTTCGCCGCGGTTGCGCCGGGTGATGGTGGAGGCGGCGCATCTCTAACAATGTCGGCTCTGTCAAATCCTTTTTGAGCGCACTTCACCGTTCACTCCGAAGAGTGGTCTTCCTGGTTCTTTGTTGACCTCTGCATCGACGACCACGGCTCGTTTCGTAATCTTTCGATCGGTTTCAGTCCGACCTAAACATCTCTTCGATCCGTACTTCGACCATGATTACTCGTTCAAACTCCCTCTCTTTTAGAGGGAGCGGGATGCCCCATCAAGTCCACGGCGTTTTACTTCACGCCATGTCCGGTACCGAGCTGTCCCGCGTACGAACCGAACTCTAACGACTGCGAATACCCACAACCATTCCGCCACATCCAGTACAAGCGAATCGCGAGCCGGCGCCCCATCGCTACTTTGGCAATGCTCTTGTGCCGACGCATCGCTAAATGAATGTACCGCCGTCGCCACTCCGGATTGATTCGTGCTGCTGCTTGCGCCGCTTCCACCAGCAAGAAGCGCAACAAGGAATTGCCCTGCTTGCTGATGTGCCCCAGCCGTTGCTTGTGAGCACTGGAGTACTCACTCGGAATCATCCCCACGTAGGTGCCGATCTGCTTGCCGCGTGGAAAACGTTCCCAG
This sequence comes from uncultured Acidobacteriota bacterium, assembly GCA_963781385.1. GTDB lineage: Bacteria > Acidobacteriota > Terriglobia > Acidiferrales > UBA7541 > Acidiferrum. Next base: position 31,259 of record CAWAFN010000006.1, read on the forward strand.
GTTCCAATGATCAGCACGAAGGCCAGTGCCGTAAGCGGTCCCACGCCAGGATGCGTCATCAGTCGCAACACCTCGGGTCGTTTTCTGGCTTCCCGCTCGACTGCGGCCGTCAGCTCCGCAATCGTCGGATTCATCCGGTCCAGCAGCTCCAACAACTCTTGCCGGCGTCGACTAGCCCAAGGAGCTAACGCCAGCTTTTCTAACTGTGCTCGCCCTTGTTCGCTGAATAGTTTTTTCTTCCAGCGATAGCCTTCGTTCATCGCCAACGCTTGCAACTGATTCATGATCCGCGTGCGCATCTGCACCAAGCGATGCCGGTGCCACAACAGTTGTCGCAGATCCCGATTCTCCGGATCGGGTACCCAGATTTGCGGAAAGTTATTTTCCAGCATCAGTCTCAGCAAGAGTCGAGCATCCTCGCGGTCAAATTTCTGCTTCTTCACTCGCTTGGCCTCGATCTCCGCGGGATCGCCCATCCATACCTCGAACCCCAACTCGGCTAGCAGGCGCTCGAACCAGCGGGAATATCCGGTAGCCTCCATGCCTACCCGCACCCGGATTCCTCGCTGCTTCAGCTCTCGATAGAATTTTTCTGCTTGGCCATCACTGTGCTTCAGTTCTTGTTCACCACACTCACCAGTCTCTTCCATTAAAAATGCAATCGTCTGAAAGCTCGGGTGATAATCTACGCCTATAATCATCATGTTCGGCTCCTTTCTCCCGAGCCTATGGTCGTCGAACCACCACAGTCTACTCGGGTCGAGGAGCCGACATTGTTATGCAATCAAGTCACTCTGGGCGGGCCGGGCGGGGAACTGCGGTAACATCTGCCCATGCGCTTGACCGTTCCCATGATCAACAAACAACTCCACGCGCTTGGCGTGAAGGACGAGCTTGTACACGGTGATCGTTATTTTTATTTTCGCGGTCCGGCTGCTGACAAATGGATTGTTTCGACAGTGGCAGTGTCGAAGGTAAGCGATATCCCTTCAATCGATGGCTGGTATGAAGCCTACGAAGCGTTGCGAAAGAAGAATGATCGGGGCCTTAGCGCGGAGGTTAAGAGGATCGTTGCAAGGAAACGAAAGTGATCGACGCTGCAGAGAGAGGCGCCTACTACATTCTTCTTGTTTTCTGCCTTAGTCCTGCGGTGCCAATTTCTATTAGCTGGGTGCGGCAATTTTGGAAAAAAGATAAATTCCAATCCCTCCAGCTGTTTTTCCTTGCGATTGTCATAGCCAGTTTTGCATGGAGCATCATTGGCTATTTGCTGAGAACTCCGTCTTCCGAGAGCCTACGTAATTCGGTGGTAGGTTATCCCGGATGGAACGGCTCTCTCATGATAGTGATCGCGTTACTTTCGGGGATGAAGGGACGAAAAACATCCTCAGTCACGATTGCTGCGGCGGCTACCGCGCTCGTTTGGATCTACATTTCGTTAATCAACGCAGCGCCACCTTAGAAGGCTGGGCTGGAGGGTACGACTCCGGCAATGGCGGGGGTGTGACAAAAAGTTCTAAGGCGTAGCAGTTTTTGCTACGCGAAAAGAATTTTCACAGAGAGGCAGGATGGACTCATCTAATGTCCCTACTACGATGGGGAATTGAGTCGTGATTCCTTTGCCAGCCGCTTCAAATGCGAGCGTCCCCAGCTACACATCATTTGGACTACTGGGCCGAGCGTCCTTCCATACGAGGAGAGTGAATAGTAAACGCGGGGCGGAATCGTTTTCTTATCGTCTCTTTTGACGATCCCGTCGGCGACAAGCTCCTGAAGGTGCCGGATTAGCATGCGCTCCGTGATGCCGGGAATGGAACGCTTGAGTTCGCTGGTGCGTTTCGCTCCCTCCTGTAGACGCCACAAAATCGTACCTTTCCAACGGCCGTCCATGACGCGCATCATCGCATCGACTGGACACTCGCCAACTTCCTTTTTTGAAACTGGCATTTGTTCTCCTTCGCTGACAAATATGACAGTACCTTGACTCCTGTCAGTATAAATCACAAACTCGGGGCCATGGAGGATTTTATGAGCAACAAACATCTGCCTCGGCTCTTTGCGCAAGCGTTAAACGAAAAACGTGTCGAACTCTTCGATCAGTTTATTCATCCTGACTACAACAATCACAACCCGCAGGTTCAACCGGGGCCAGTGGGCGTGAAAGCCTTCTTTCGCCACTACCTCGAGGCATTTCCTGACACGAAAGTTGTTACGGAGGACGTAATCGAAGAGGGAGATCGTGTAAGCGCCCGGTTCACCTACCGGGGAACTTTTAGCAAACCGTTCATGGGCTATCTGCCCAACAGCGCTTCGATTCAAATGCGAAGCATCGATATCTGGCGCGTCAAAGACGGGAAGTTTGTCGAACACTGGGATGAACTGAACCTGCTGGAGGTATTCCAACAGATCGGTGCGGCAACGGTGAGAAAGCCGGAGGAACGATGAACCACCTGTGTACGACGCGATTGAGCAAAGAGCCGCGTACGTGGAACCGGATGGAGAAGAATTCCAAGCAATTGAGCAGACGAAGATGAAGTTAGATGTCTTGAAGAGGGAGCGACTGTGGGAGAGGCGGGAGTATTAATGGAACTGCTGATGTATGGCTGCTAATTGCAAAAAGTGCAAGAAACCGACAACCATCAACTCTGTTTCGACCGTCCCGACCGATGATGCTTTACCCTGCGGAACCTCATGGCAGTTTGCGTCTCTTGTCTGAAACAGTCACTGAGCGCAGAGGTTTGCGCGCGATTGGTCAGGGCAAACTAGAGTGATATAGTCCGGACGGGGGAATAAATGGATATCTTGAAGGCACTGCGAGCAGAAGAGTCGAAGCACTTGGAACAACTCGAAAAAGTTCGAGCCGCGATAAAGGTTCTGAGCGGGAAGACTGGCGCTAAGAAGAAAGTGTCGGCTGCATCCCGAGCGAAGATGGCGAAAGCGCAGAAGGCACGTTGGGCGAAACTGAAGAAGGCTACTTAGCCGCGTCCTCTTTTAGTGTTCCGTAGGTGTGCCCGATTGAGCTGATTCTCCGCTTTTGATGCTTTCTACGCTCTATCAAAATCAATAAGTTACGTGTTTTCAGTACCCCGCTTCGAGTCCGATTCCCACCCGCGCCTCCAGAATTCATCGATTGTCTAGCCGCTATTCTTCTTCGTTTTCGCCCATCTGCATCGTTAAATAGCGCTCGTAGCCAACTTCCTTGATCATGTGCATTTGCGCTTCCAGCCAGTCCACATGGTCTTCCTCGTCTTTCAGCAGCTGCACAAGTAGATCGCGCGAGCCATTGTCTTTTTCCGCGACAGCCACCTGAATTGCTAGGTTGTATTCCTTCACTGCGCCAATTTCGAGGTCCAGATCGCTCTGCAACATGTCCTTCACGTTCTTGCCTACTGTCAGTTCGAGTGGCTTCATTGATGGAGATCCGTCCAAAAATAGAATCCGTTCCATCAACGCTTCGGCATGCTTCATTTCGCCGATCGATTGCTTCTTGATGTACTCGGATAACTTTTCGTAGCCCCAGTTTTCGCACATCTCCGCATGCAGGAAATACTGGTTGATCGCAGTCAACTCTTCGCGCAGCGCTTTGTTCAATTCTTCGATGACTTTGGGTGAGCCTTTCATGCCGTATGCCTCCTGAAGAGATGGTGAGTGTATCGCACGCCGCGCTTATGCAGCTATCGAACTTTGTCGGGGCGCTAAATCGGTTCCTGAAACGTGACGCAAACGCCGTTTGGGTCAATCGCCGCGAATTCTTTCGTTCCCCATGGCTTTGTCTGCAAAGGTCCATTAGGGTGAACAATCCCCCCGCGCTTCTGGTATTCCGCGTAAAGTGCTTCAACTCCGGCCACGACCAGCCGCACCATGGTCTGATCTCCCACTTTCCTGGCCAGGTCTACCTCGCTCACGGCTCCCAAATGAATCTGCACGCCGTCGCGTTGCATGCCGGCATAGTTGGGAGGAGACGCATCGCGAAACGTTTCCGCGAACCCGCATGCCTCCGTCCACCATTTTAGCGAGGCTGAAACATCCAGGCACGGCAGTACGGGAATCGCCGCTTTGATCTTGAGTTCCATCACGAAAGGATAATCGTGGTTGTGGAGTCTGCGCTAGCATAAAACCGTTTTTTTCCGCAGAGCATCCGTCAGGAGCAAGAGCATATTGGCGTGCGCCGCGATATAATGCCCACACTCGTCTGAAATTTTGCGTTGGATTCGATTCTGCGTTGCCGGAGAGCACGATGAGCTTGGGAATTTCGAGTCGCCATTTGCGGTCTGCGGTTTTCGTATATTGTTTCTTGATGTTGATCACTGGCTGGGCGGCGCCTGTTCCACGCGCCGCGGCCCAGGATCCGCAAACGCATCACGGCCATGAAGGTCACGAAGGCATGGACATGCCCATGGACCAGCCGATGGACGCCGCGGCGCAGGCAAAATTACAGGCCAAAATCCTTGCCGACAAGAAAGAAAGCGAATTCAACCACCATCTCGCTGGCTTGCTCGTGGCGATCGCCGGGGCGTTCATGTTTTTTCAGTCGAATCTTGTCGGCAGATGGCCTGCTGTGAAATACGTTTGGCCGGCTTGCTTTCTCCTCGCCGGATTATTCCTCCTGGTCTGGAGCGATACCGAACTTTGGCCTTTCGGTCACCGCCAGTGGCTGGAAGCTTTGCAGAACAATGCCGAAGTGCTGCAGCACAAGACGTTCGCGGCCCTGCTCCTCGCGCTTGGCGCCATTGAATGGCAGCGCGCCCGCGGTGTTCTAAAAGCTGCCTGGAGCGCCTGGGTTTTTCCGGTACTCGCCATCACCGGTTCGATCATCTTGATATTTCATCATCACGAAGGCGGAATGGTCGGCGAGCATCACATGGAGACCATGGCGCGTATTCAGTCCGAACACCTCAGTTACACGGTTTGCGGATTGGGTATTGGACTTACCAAAGGCTTAAGCGAACTGAAGTCTAACGTCGGCGCAATTTTTGCCAAGGTATGGCCCACGCTCATGATCCTGCTTGGAGTGTTGCTGATGTTTTACAAGGAATAGGTTATCTTCTCGTTCTAAGTCTTCGGGCGGGCTTGCTGCATCATTTGTCGCATCGCAACATTCGAACCGGGGGCCCGCTTTTCTCGCCACGCTTCCAGCCGCTTGCAGGTTTCTTCCAGATTCAGGAACATCGTTGGATTCTTAAACGCGGCCCGCCAGGTCGGCACAATGCTGCGAATTCTGTCCCACACGACCCAGATCTCGCCGTTGCTTTCAAAAAACAACTCGTCGTTGATCAATCCGCGATTCACGATGCTCGCCACCATGTCCCAATAGCTCAGTACCATTCGAATGTTGTTGTATTCGTCCGAGCCGGGCGCATATTTCTCCATCATTTCGTCCGGCGAAACCGGATGGAAATGATCCAGAAACCAGCTTCGCGCTTGCCGCAGTCGCGCCTCGCGCCGCATATCGTAAAGCCGCAACATCAAGTTCACTTCGTCGTAGCTGATTGCGGACATGGCAGACTCTCCTCGACCCTGAAGCAATCGAAAACTATAAAGTTCGTGCCTGCTGCGGAGTTCCGCCTACAAGCGACTGCTGATTCATCAATTCGAACCGGGCGACGCTCGATACTGGGATGCCTTGCTTCTGAAATTCGATTTGTATCCTGCGCCGCAGCTCGCGCGAAACTTCCTCCTGTCGCATCGGAGATGTTCTTACCTGTAACCGTACCACCGTAGCGCTTCGGTCATAAGCCTGCACCCCGAGCACCCGCGGCCCGTCCACCAGTGCCTGCGACCATGCCGCATCGCCTCGCAGGTCAGCCGCTGCGGTCTCCAACGCTGCCATCGGTTTTTCCAGCGCAATCTCCGGGGCCAGGCTGACATCCACAAACGATTGCGACCAGTCTCGGCTCAGATTCGCCACCGTTCGTATGTCGCCGTTTGAAATCGTCACCAGTGCGCCTCTGGAATCACGCACCACGGTCCGCCTCAAGGTCAACTGTTCGACTTTCCCGCTCGTTTCCCCAATCTGTACGGCGTCCCCGACCACGTACTGGTCCTCGAAAACGATGTAAAAGCCGGAAATTACGTCACGCACCAGATTCTGCGCTCCAAAACCGATAGCAATTCCAGCCAGCCCGACAAACGTCAACGCCGGTATCGGACTAATTCCCACCTTTTCAAGCGCCGTCAGTATCGCGACTGCCCAAACCACCTTGCTCGCCACGCCGTAGACCACACCTGCCAGCGTTCCCGTCCGCTGTTCCCGTAGCTGTTCGGCTCGGGATTGCCCCGATGCGGGCTTGATCATCAGATTCGTCATCAAGCGCACGAGCCGGTTCACCAACAGCGCAATCACGAATATTCCGGCGAGATGCAGCGCCACTGAGAGCGTGTATTCGTTCAAGAAAGGGACAGGACTGGACATAGGCGAATCGACGGGCGAGTATAACATTGAGTCGGCGCCCTTGCTCGCTGCGTGGTGCAACGCACCGGGCCGTATCCCAGTCCAATCGGCGCTACAGGAGCAGCGGATGCACGAATCCAGACGGACTTGTTTACGTACCTTGGCGGGCGCTGCCTTGGCATTCCTGGCATCGGTCGCCGCCGCCCAATCGCAAGACCCACGGGTCAAAGACCCAACCGCGGCCCATCCCGATGAAGATCCCAATTTCAAAATTAACGGCAAACCTCTTTCCAAAATTCGCCTAGAAGAAGATCAGAAAGACATCAAGAAAAACGTGGAAAAATTGTTCGACCTCGCTACCCAATTGAAGGAGCAAGTGGAAAAAACCGACGCTACAGCCGTGTTGTCTCTCGCTATGGTTAAGAAGGCTGAAGAAATTGAACGCCTGGCCCGCAGCATCAAAGAGCGCGCCAAGGGCTGACCGTCTCATTCAGACAGGAAATCCTCTCAGATTCACGCTACAATCATTGCAGTAGGAATGCCGCAATCGTTTGAGTTTTTTTCGCGCGCCCGTAGCTCAGCTGGATAGAGCGTGTGCCTCCGAAGCACAAGGTCGAGTGTTCGAATCACTCCGGGCGCACCATTTTCACTTCATTCTTCAACCCACTTCTTGCCGCTGGACTCTCTCCGCAACCTGCGCCTTCTCCGCATCTTCGATGGTTACCGGCTTTTTTGCGCCTTCATCCACGCGCAACTGAAAGATGTCCGGTCGCGCATAGTGTCCCACTACGTCCAGGTCATATTTTCCGCGAACAATCTCCGCCGGATCGATTTCGGCAATGAGTATCGCTTCGCCCTCGGTATTTGGCTCCGCCAGGAAATTTCCGAATGGATCGACGATACAACTTCCGCCGCGGCACACGATCGTGTCCGGCTCGTCGCCGAAGATCGATCGATACTCGCTCGGGAAATCGCGTCTCCGATTAAATTGATTACTGGACAATACGAAACACCGTCCTTCCACTGCGATGTGCCGCGCCGTCGCAATCCAGGAGTCGCGCGCATCGGCAGTCGGCGCGCAATAAATTTCAATTCCTTTTCCGTACATCGTCGCTCTCAGCAGCGGTAAATAATTTTCCCAACAAATCACCGCGCCGACTTTTCCCAATTCCGTTTCGAATACCGGCAGCGTCGATCCGTCCCCGAATCCCCACACCAGCCGCTCCGACGCAGTTGGCATAACCTTGCGATGCTTGCCAAGATAAATTCCATCTGGTCCAAAAAACAAAACTGAGCAATATAGTGTTCCGCCGTCGCGCTCTACCACTCCCACCACCAGAAATATTTTATTGTTCTTCGCCACGCCCGCCAGAAAGTCCGCGGCGGCTCCCGGCACGTCTACACTGCTTTCCCAATAGCGACGGAAGTCTTCGCGTCCTTCATCCGTCCGGGACCCGACGACCGCTCCAAAATCCAGACCGCGCGGATACCCGGACACGAACGCTTCGGGAAACAAAACGAGCCGCGCCCCTTGTTGAGCCGCGTTAGCGGCGAGCGACGAAAGTTTTTCCAATGTTCGCTCGCGGTCAAACACCACCGACGACGCCTGAACAACCGCAACCTTAAATGGCCTGATACTCATTTCAACGCTCTCCTGGAGCATGCTTCGTGTGCAAATCTAGATCATGAACAGTCCGCATTCTATACCTCGGAACCGCCTTCACACAGGCGCAACCCCGTGCGCCACTGTTCCGCACATTTTTTCGCTATCACTGGTAGAATTTGCTTTCACCGGAGAGTGCGCCAGATGAAGCTGATTCGATTTGGAGAAGTTGGTAGCGAGAAACCCGGCTTGTTGTTGGACGGCGGCATTCGTATCGACGTCTCCGCGCTTGGCTCTGACTACAACGAAGATTTCTTCAGCTCTGGCGGCCTCGACATACTACGCTCCTGGTTAGCGCAAAACGCTTCCTCGGCCCCTAAAGTTCCGGCTTCTGTCCGCCTCGGCCCACCCGTTCGCCGTCCCAGCAAAATCGTCTGCATCGGACTGAACTTTCGCGATCATGCGGCAGAAAGCAAAATGGATCCGCCGAAGGAGCCGGTAATCTTTTTCAAATCAACTACTTCGCTCGTCGGTCCGAACGACGACGTCCAGATTCCCCGCCAGGCCGAAAAAGTCGATTGGGAAGTCGAGCTCGCCGTGGTCATCGAAAAAAAAGCCACCTATGTTTCTGAATCGCAAGCTCTCGATTACGTGGCCGGCTTCGCGCTGCACAATGACTACTCCGAGCGCAGCTTCCAACTCGAACGCGGCGGCCAATGGGTGAAAGGGAAGAGCGCGGACACCTTCGCGCCGCTCGGCCCATTTCTCGCTACACGCGACGAACTTCCCAATTTCGATCGCTTGGCCATGTGGCTCAAGGTGAATGGAGAATTCCGCCAGCGTAGCTCCACGTCTGAAATGATTTTTCAGGTTCCGTTTCTCGTTTCTTACGTCAGCCAGTTCATGACGCTTCTCCCGGGGGACGTGATCAGCACAGGTACCCCCGCCGGTGTTGGCCTTGGCATGAAACCGCCGCAATATCTGAAAGTGGGCGACGTCGTCGAACTTGGTATCGAAAGTCTCGGCGAATCAAGGCAAACCGTCGTCGCCTGACGATGCGAAACTTGCATGAGCAACCGAATTCTCCAACTCGATTCGCGTGACAACGTCCTCATCGCGCTGCAACCGCTCGCCGGCGGCGACCGCGTCGTTTTCAATGGAATCTCCTACTCGCTGGCTTCCGACGTTCCCGCCAAGCACAAGTTCGCCATGAAGGATTTCGCGGCCGGCGATCCGGTTCTCATGTATGGCGTCATCGTTGGCAAAGCTGTCGAGCCCATCCGCAAAGGTGAACTCCTCTCGACTCGGAACATTCGTCACGATGCTTCGCCATTTCACGAAAAATCGGCTGACTACCGCTGGACCCCGCCGGACGTGACGAGATGGGCCGCCAGGAAATTTCGCGGGTATCTCCGTTCCGATGGCCAGGTCGGTACGCGCAATTATTGGCTCGTCGTTCCGCTGGTCTTTTGTGAAAACCGGAATATTGGCGTTCTCAAGCAAGCCTTCGAAGAAGAGCTCGGTTTTGCTCCTCCGCAAATCTATCGCCGCCAGGTCGCCCTACTCGCGCGTCTGTACAAAGAAGGAAAATCCTCGGAAATTGCGTCGGCCGCGTTTTCAATCGATTCCGCGGCTCCCGCTCGCTCAAAACTTTTCGAAAACGTGGACGGCATTCGCTTCCTCATGCACGAAGGCGGCTGCGGTGGCACCCGCGAAGATTCCAACAATCTCTGCGGATTGATCGCAGGCTACATCCACCATCCCAATGTCGCGGGCGCAACGATTCTCAGCCTGGGTTGTCAGCACGCGCAAATTCCCATCCTGCAAGAAGAAATCCGCAAGCGGAGCCCGAAATTCGATAAACCTCTCGTCATTTTCGAACAACAGCAAACCGGCTCGGAAGACACCATGCTGGCCGAAGCCATTCGCAAAACCTTTCTCGGCTTAATGCAGGCAAACCAAAATCGACGCACCGATGCCGAACTGTCTCATCTTTGTGTTGGGCTGAAATGCGGCGGCTCCGATGGCTTTTCCGGCCTCTCGGCGAATCCTGCTATCGGCCACACTGCCGATCTTCTCGCGGTACTCGGTGGCCGCGCGATTCTTTCTGAATTTCCGGAACTTTGCGGTGTCGAACAGGAGCTCATCAATCGCTGCACTTCAAACGAAACCGCTGACCGTTTTATTCACCTGATGCGCAGTTACGGCGCGCGCGCGAAAGCGGTGGGCTCTGGTTTCGAAATGAATCCAAGCCCGGGCAATATCAAGGATGGCTTGCTCACCGATGCGATGAAGTCCGCCGGCGCCGCGAAAAAAGGCGGAACCTCCCCCGTCACTGGCGTGCTCGACTACCCGGAGTATTCCTCCGGCTCCGGTCTCAAGCTTCAGTGCACTCCCGGCAATGATGTGGAGTGCGTCACAGCTCAGGTCGGTGCCGGTGCCAACGTCGTGCTCTTCACCACCGGCCTCGGCACGCCAACTGGCAATCCGATCGCGCCGGTCGTCAAGCTCTCCACCAATTCCGAGCTTGCGGTGCGTATGGCAGACAGCATAGATATCGATACCGGTGCGGTCATATCTGGCGGTACTACCATCGAACAGATGGGCGAACAGATTCTCGACCTGGTCGTTGGAGTCGCCAGCGGAGATATCAGAACGCGCGCCGAAATCAAAGGCCAGTCCGATTTCATTCCGTGGAAACGGGGAGTCTCTTTGTGAGCGCTGAAAATACGCAGTTTAGTCTCGCCGGAAAAATTGCCGTGGTTACTGGAGGCGGAAGCGGGATTGGCCGTGCCATTTCTCTGCGATTTGCCAGCGCTGGCGCTGCAATTCGCATTCTCGATCTGAATCTTGCTGAAGCTGAATCTACAGTCGCTCAGATCAAGCAGTCAGGCGGCCAAGCCTCGGCATTCACCTGTGACGTCGCCGATCAGGCGAATGTGGGCTCCACTCTCTCCGGAATTTTTAGGCAAGACCGCATCCATATTCTCGTTAACAATGCCGGCGTCTCGCACATCGGGAACGCCGAAAATACCGGCGAAGCTGATTTCGATCGCATCATACGCGTCAACGTAAAGGGCTACTACAACTGCATTCACGCTACCGTTCCGCACATGAAAGAAAAGGGCGGCGTCATTCTGAACATCGCCTCCATTGCAGGCACGGCCGGTCTGGCTGACCGTTTCGCCTACTGCACCAGCAAAGGCGCGGTCGTTGCGATGACCTATTCCGTCGCGCGCGATTTCGTGCAATATAACATTCGCTGCAACTGCATTTCTCCTGGACGTGTTCATACTCCGTTCGTTGACGGCTATCTTAAGAAAAACTATCCCGGACGCGAAGCCGAGATGTTCGACAAGCTTGCGAAGACTCAGCCCATCGGCCGCATGGGCGAACCTCACGAAGTCGCGGCGCTCGCGCAGTATCTCTGTTCCGATGAAGCTTCTTTCGTAACCGGCAGTGACTATCCTCTCGACGGCGGTTTCCAGACGTTGCACGGCTAACGCATGGATCTTCATCTCAAAGACAAGGTTATTTTGGTCACCGGCGGCGCGAAGGGAATTGGCGCCGCAATTGTTCGGGCTTGCGCTGCGGAAGATGCGATTCCGGTGATCGCCGATAAAGACCCCGGTTCAGCTGAAAAATTGCAGCAGGAACTTGGCGCGCTTGGCCACCGCTCGGAAATTGTCGCAGCCGATCTCATGAACGTCGCTGCATGCAAATCGGTCGTCGATTTCGTTGCGGAAAAGCTTGGACGGCTCGACGGTCTCGTCAACAACGCTGGCATCAATGATGGAATTGGCCTGGCACAGGGCTCGCCGGAAAAATTCGCCGCTTCGCTTGATCGCAATCTCCATCACTACTACGCCATGGCGCACTACGCGCTTCCCGCGCTAAAGCGAGCGAAAGGCTCGATCGTCAATATCAGCTCGAAAACTGCCGTAACCGGGCAGGGAAATACTTCTGGCTACGTCGCCGCCAAAGCCGCAATCCTCGGTCTGACGCGCGAATGGGCCGTGGAATTGCTCCCGGACGGAATTCGTGTCAATGCGGTAATCCCCGCCGAAGTCATGACCCCACTTTATGAATCCTGGCTCTCGAAATTCCCGGACCCTCAGCAAGTGCGCGCTCGCATCGAATCGAAAATCCCGCTCGGAAAACGTATGACCACTTCCGACGAAATCGCCGCAACCGTCGTGTTTCTGCTTTCTGAAAAATCCAGTCACACCACCGGCCAACACCTGTTTGTCGATGGCGGATACTCGCATCTCGATCGCGCTCTCACATGAACCATTTCGCGAACACTCAAATCGCGTTGCTGGAAGGGAACTCTGAATGAACCGCCGTTATTGCCTTACTCTCGACCTGAAAAACGACCCCGCCCTCATCGAAGAATATAAACGCCATCATCAGAAAATCTGGCCGGAAATTACCAAAAGCATTCGCGATTCGGGGATCAAGGACATGGAGATCTATTTGCTCGGCACGCGCATGTTCATGATCATGGAAGTGAACGAGGGTTTTGCCTTCGACGAGAAATCCGAACTTGACCGTAACAATCCGAGAGTTCAGCAATGGGAGCAATTGATGTGGAAATTTCAGCAACCGCTGCCCGGTGCACGACCGGGAGAAAAATGGCTACTGATGGAAAGGGTGTTTAAGCTCGAAAATTAGTTCCTACTCCTTCCGCACCACCTGCGCTACTTGGGAGCTTCGGCCTGTACCGCTGCAAGGAACGGGAAATTGGCATCCGCGTTTTTCCAGAGTGTTAGGAAATTCGTGTAGGAAGCCTTCGCCTCAGCCGGTTTTCCGCCGATGCTGTGGGCCCGGGCCAGTCCCAAATGCGCGAGCGCACCGATCGGCTCGTTTGCTACCACTCCTGGCCAATTTAGTACTTTCTGAAATTCAACCGCAGCCGCGGCTCCATCCTTCGCCGCCAAAAATGCCTGTCCCCGCACAAACACAGGATAAAGATAAGTTGAGTAACTGCTGCTGCCCGCCAACCCCAATTCGTAAGGTCCTGCGTTTTTCAGGAATTCAATTGCCCGCTCCGGATTCCGGTCGTCCAGCGCAATTTGCGCATACATCGTCGGCAAATAGTTGAATTGCACAACGGTGTCTTCAGGAAAGCGGGTGTTCAGCGCGTCCGCCAACTCCACAGCTTTTTCTCTTTCGCCAACCATGGCTAGCGCGAGTCCGGCCATGAACTGAACATCTCTCCCATTCGAATATTTCAACGCGTTTGCAGTAAATTTCTTCGCTTCGCCGCCATTTCCAAAAAGAGCCTCGCGCAGCGCAGCATCCGCTTCGCACCCGGCCGCTCGTTCATTTCGCTCGGCGCGCAACGCCGCCGCCACGGCTTGGCGGGTTAAGTCCCGGGCCTTGGCAAGCTGGCCCAGATACGCCGCCGTGTCGGACTGGTAGTAGAGCAGAACGCTTTCGTCGCCGGCTCGGTCCGTTGCCCAACTCACTTGTTCGGCCATTCCCGCATCGTCGCTCTGCAGAAAATCCAGCAGATAAAGCGCAAACCGGATGTCCGACGAATCCAGATTTCGCGATGTTGCATCTTCCACCGCCGCGTGCGCATCCTTCAGCCGGTTCATATTCACCAGCACCGTCACCAGATTGCCGTGATTGAGAACGTCGTTTGGCGCCAGCTTCAACGCCTCCTTAAATTCCGTCAGCGATTTTTCATACTGCCCAAGCGTTTGATAAATCACGCCCAGATTCATCGGTGGCACCGGCTCGCGCGGGTATGTTTGCGCCCACAATTCGTAAACTTGCCGTGCCTTCTCCAGGTCTCCAGTAACAAAATGATAGTAGTGAGATTCAATGTAAAATTTTTCCCGCTCGCTAACTTTCGTCCGCAGTTCGTATGCTCTTCGGGTATTTTCTGCGGCCAGTTCTTTCTCACCAAGATTGTGATACGACGTTCCTAACGCCGCGTACGCCATCGCCAAATTGGGATCCAGCTTGATTGCGCGCTGGAACAGCGGAACCGCCGCCGTAAAATTTCCCTGCGCCAGCATCGTTGTTCGACCCAACGAGTACGCTTGCAGTGCTTCGAGCGATGGTGTTGTCGCCTGCTCGATCGGAGTCGCAAGTTTCTGCACCGTCTTCAGCGATTCGCCCAGCCGCTGTCTTAACTTGGTCGCAGCAGTTCCCAGCGCTGGCAGCACTTGCTCTTTGCTGCTCGCCATCACTTGCTCGTGCGCGATCGTGTCTCCGGTCTGGCAATTGACCGCATTGATCCCCATCACGTACGAACTGCCCATGCTCGAAATTGTTCCGCTCAAATACGCTTTGCTGGCGGTACGTTCGCAGATTTCCCGCGCGATTTCTGGCGTCAATTTTTGATCCGGCGATTTACCCATCAACTGCAGTGCCTGCCGCGTTCTTTGATCCGAAATCAAACTCAAGAAAGGCGATTGTTCCAGTTGCACCGCGAGGCCCTGCCGCAACGTGTCGTCGAAGACCGCATCACCGGTCTTGTTGGTGAAGTCCGCTAACACCACCGTGTCCGTCTCGCTCAAGGCATGCGCTTTCCGCGTGTTGTAAAACCATCCGCCCAGCGCGAGGAGCACTACTCCGGCAGTAATCGCGCTCGGTATCGCCCACTTGTTGCGCTTGGTCCATGGCAGTTGTTTCGTTCCGGCAGTTGCCAGCAGCGTCGCCGTTGCCGTGTGTCCCGATTCGAAGCCGCGCTTCAAAACTTGCAAATCCGACCGCAACTCCGCTGCGCTCTGGTATCTCTTGTCCTTATCCTTTTCGATCGCCTTATTAATGATCGCTTCGAGTTCCGGCATGATCTCCGGATTCAAGTTCTTCGCCGGTTGCGGCGGCTTGCTCAATATCGCTTCGATAATCACGCCGCCGGTGTTTCCCGGAAATGCCTTCTGCCCCGTCGCCATTTCGTACAGCAATAATCCCATGGAAAAAATATCCGCTCGCGTATCCAGGTCGTCTCCGCGAATTTGCTCCGGCGACATGTACGAAGGCGTTCCGCTGATGACGCCCACGATCGAAATCGGCTCTTCCAACGCCGGATGCGATGAATCCGTTTCCTCTCCATCGTGCACGCTCTTCGCAACCAATTTCGCCAGACCGAAGTCCAGCACCTTTGCCTGCCCGCGCTTGGTCACAAATATGTTTGCCGGCTTGATATCTCGATGAACGATTCCTTCGCTGTGCGCCGCGTCCAGCGCATCCGCAATCTGAATCCCCAGGCCTAAAATTTCTTCCGTATGAAGTGGCTTTCCGTTGATGTGTTTTCGCAGCGTTTCTCCGTCGATGAATTCCATCGCCAGAAATGGCCGCCCGCCCTCTTCGCCAATGTCATGCACCGTACAGATGTTCGCGTGATTCAACGCCGACGCCGCCAGCGCTTCGCGCCGGAACCGTTCGAGCGCCTGCGAATCGTTCATCAGATTGTCGGGAAGAAATTTCAGCGCGACGTAGCGCTCAAGCCGCAGGTCCTGCGCCTTGTACACCACTCCCATTCCGCCGGTACCCAGCTTTTCGAATATCCGGTAATGAGAGATAGTTTGGCCAATCATCGCTGGCGAGCGTCCTCAGAAGCCTGTCCTACAGCGTTTGGTCCTCTGAACCCGTTCCGCTCATCGCGCCGCCGCTTTTCCGCCGGTCCGTCTTTGACGGTTTCGGCGTGCCCACCACTGTGAGCATCCGCGTGCCTTCGCCATACGTTTCGTCGGCGGCCGCGACCTCTTGCTCCATGATGATATTTTTATTGCACATCGTGCATACCATCGAACCGTACGCGCCGCCGTCTTCTTTCAAAAAACGGTTAAAGCGCATCACGCGCCCGCAGCATACCGGAATCCAGACTTTTTGAGGAGTTTCTGGGCTCATACGCCCCTCTCGCCATCCAAGTTCGCAAAGTATATACCGGAACGCCGCCGCCAGCGAATTCTCAATCGGCCGCGCTCGGCATTGCGACCAGCCTTACCTCGCGCTTGAAATCCAGCGCCATTGCCAGCGGCATTCCGCGTCGCGCAAGGCGCGCCGCCCGGCCCCTCACGAAATTTTCCGGTGCTTAAATTTCTTCCCGCCTTTGTAATCCCCGGCAGTCTGCCCAGTTCCACGCAATTTGTATTTGTACGTGGTCAGCCCTTCCATACCCATCGGGCCACGCGCGTGCAGCTTCGCATTGCTGATTCCCACTTCCGCGCCCAATCCATATCTGTAGCCATCCGCGAATCGCGTCGATGCGTTGTGAAACACTCCCGCCGCATCCACCTCGCTCAAAAATTTCTCCGCCGTCGCGGTATCCTCCGTAACGATCGTTTCCGTGTGCGAACTCCCGAATTCGTGTATGTGCTCAATGGCCGCATCCACGCCTTCCACCACTTTCACCGCTAACACCAAATCCCCATACTCCGCCGACCAATCTTCATCCGTGGCTCGCTTCACCGAACCATGCAAAGCCAGCGCGATTGTTCGCTCGCAACCCCGCACTTCCACTCCCGCCACAAGCAACTTCTCTACCATCACCGGCAAAAACTCCTTCGCCACAATCGCATCCACCAATAGTGTCTCCACCGAATTGCACGCCGCCGGATAATCCGTCTTCGCGTCTAGCACGATGCGTTCTGCCTTGTTCAAATCCGCCGCCGCTCCCACATACACATGGCAAATTCCCTCGCCATGACCGAGCACTGGAATCCTGCTCTGCCGCGAAATCGACTCGACAAATTCTTTCCCGCCGCGCGGAATCAGCAAATCCACATCGCGCGCTAAGCTCAACAGCTCCATCACGTCGCCGCGCGAGTGCAACAATTGCGTAGCCCCGTCCGGTACATTTCCACTTTCCGCCATGGCGCTCTGCCAAATCTCCATCAACACTTCATTCGTCCGCGCCGCTTCTGTCCCGCCCTTCAACAAAATTGCATTCCCCGATTTCAACGCCAGCGAAGCCACTTGCGGCAGCACGTCCGGACGCGATTCGAACACCACCGCCACCACTCCCAGCGGCACGCTCTCTTTTGTCAGTAGCAAGCCCTCATCCAACTCCGTCACCGCCAGTTTCTGTCCCAGCGGATCCGGCAACTTTAGGACTCCGCGCACCTTCTCCGCCATTTCGCGTGTGCCGTTCTCGCCCACCCGCAATCGCGCAAACAGCGCCTGAGACATACGCCCCGCACTTACGAACTCTTCGGCCGCGCGTAGATCATCCGCATTCGCGGCCAAGATGCGCTCTCGATTCTCTTCAATCCTTGCCGCCGCGGTCTCTAGCGCCGCGTTCCGCGCTGCCACGCTCAATACCGCCAGCTTCCGCGAAGCCAGTCGCGCCCGCCGCGCCGCCTCGGCCGCTCCCAACACTCGTTTCTCCGTCGTCGCTCCGCTCATCCCGCCGCCTCAAGCACCACAATATTTTCCCGGCTAAACCACACGCGCGCCGCTGTGCGCCCTCCCTCCGCGCTTCTTTCTTCGCTGCCGCACGCTGCAATCCCGCGCGCAAACTCTCGCCCGGCAAGGTCGTGGATACTCACCACATCCATCGGCGCAAACTCTCGCTCCACCCGCACCACTCCCGAATTGAGCAAACTCGCTTTCCCCGCCGTGATTGCCCGTTGCGCGCCGGCATCCACCACTACTCGCCCGCGAACTCCCGCCGCATACGCCAGCCACCGTCGCTTTCCCTTCATCCGCGTCGCCGGCGCAAACGCCGTTCCCGTTCGTTCGCCCGCGAACACGCGTTCCAGCGTGCTCGCATCCGCTCCGTTGGCGATCAACGCCACTCCTCCGCAATACGTCGCGATTTCCGCCGCTTCAATTTTCGTCGTCATTCCGCCCCGCCCGCTTTGCGATGGCCCTGCCGCTTCCGCTTTGATCTTGCTGGTCACGCGTTCCACGAACGGTTCCAGCTCCGCTTGCTTCGCCCCGCCGCGCTTTCGCAAAAACCCTTCCACATTCGTCAGCAGCACCAGCGCATCCGCTTCCATCCC
The DNA here is from genome assembly GCA_963781385.1 of uncultured Acidobacteriota bacterium. Classification (GTDB taxonomy): domain Bacteria; phylum Acidobacteriota; class Terriglobia; order Acidiferrales; family UBA7541; genus Acidiferrum. The sequence continues at coordinate 49,218 of CAWAFN010000006.1, forward strand.
GCTCATCACCAGCGCCGCCAATCGATCGTTGTCGCTGAACGCCGCTTGCCTCGCTCCGCTCACGCTCTCCAACTCCGCCGTGGACACCGTGTCATTCTCATTTACGATCGGCAGCACACCAAAACCCAGCAACTTTTCCATCGTTCGCCGCAAATTCGAATATCTTCCCCAGTTACTGAAATCTTCCTCCGTCAGTAGAACCTGCGCCACTTTTTGCCCCAAGCCGTCGAACATCCGCTTGTACGATGCCATCAGCAAACTCTGTCCCGCCGCAGCGCACGCTTGCTTCACCGCCATATCCTTCAGCCGCGAGGGATGCAGCCCCAGCAAGCTTCTTCCTAAACCGACGGCGCCAGAGGAAACCAGCACCACTTGCCGCTTTTCCGACATCCATCGCGCGATTCCTCGCGCAATCGGCTCCACGCGTTCGGCGCACACCCCGCCTGCTGCATCCGTCACCGTGCTCGTTCCGAGCTTGATCACGATTCGCCGCGCCGCCTTCAACTTCTGGCGCGCTGCACCTTCCGCGTCATGTCCCGCAGTCATTCCTAGCGCTTCCAATCTCCGATTCCGAAGCTAAGAGCCTACGCTATTTCCGCTTGCTGCACACGGCGCTCTCGCCCTTGGTATCCTTCGGCTGCCGCTTCGCAGTGTCGATTCCCTAAGGAGGCTTCATCTTCCGACAACCGTATCCACAATTCTTTCCCGCCCCAGCTCTATTCAGCATATCGTAAAGCTTCTGGGTTCCCCCTGGTCGTGCCGTTTTGCCGTGTCCCTTTTGGTTTTAGGGGTATCTCGCCATGAAAAAACTGCGTTTCCTGCTTTCGCTCACGACCAACGACAACGATTACCAAATCGAGCAGGCCAAGTCTGCCGAAGATGCTGCTCGTCGCCTGGGAGTGGACCTGCAAATCGTTTACGCCGACAACGACGCCATCAATCAAAGCACCCAGCTTCTTCGTGTCATTCAGGCCAGTGCCCAGGATCGCCCGGACGCCATCGTGTTCGAACCGGTCGGAGGCACCGCCTTGCCTCAAGTCGCCAAAGCGGCGGCCACCGCAAATGTCGGCTGGGCTGTGCTCAATCGCGAAGCCAGCTACATCTCCGAGCTGCGCCGCTTCTCGAAAGCACCCATTTTCTGCGTAACCAACGATCACACCGAAATTGGCCGCATTCAGGGCCGTCAGTTCGCCGCCCTCCTGCCGAAAGGCGGCAGCGTCCTCTACATTCAAGGTCCGTCGGAGAACTCCGCAGCCAAAGAACGGACCCAAGGCATGCTCAGTACCAAGCCTGCGAACATCCAGATCACCACTCTGAAAGGGCAGTGGACGGAGGAATCCGCCCTGCGCTCGGTTCGTTCCTGGCTGAGGCTCTCCACCTCGCAAAAAGCAATCATCGACCTGATCGGCGCCCAGGACGACTCGATGGCCATTGGTGCGCGCAAGGCGTTCCAGGAAATCGCCAACGAGTCCGAGCGAGATCGCTGGCTACGACTTCCTTTTACTGGCTGCGACGGCCTTCCGAAAACCGGTCAGGCCTGGGTGCGCAGCGGAGTCTTGGCTGCCACCGTTTTCGCGCCCCCTAACTCGGGCCACGCCATTGACATGCTTTTTAACGCTCTCACGCGTGGTCAAGAACAGCCCGAGCGCGCCCTTACCACCGCATCCTCGATACCTCAGCTTTCCGACCTCAAGCCCAAGCTCGCCTAGCGTTTCTTTGGCCATCTCGACGCTTACCCGAACCCACCGCCGTTTTTACTAAAAGGATTTTCTACTCACATTTCCGCACTTGCTCCCGGCTCAAGGAGGCGTATAATCCTCACGCCTGTAGCGTAAACGTTTTCAGACCCACGGGGGTGCACTGCATGTCTGCCGGTTCCCGCAAGAGCGCGGTTAATCGTCGTGAATTTCTTACCCAAACCAGTACTGGACTTGTTGCCGCCGCCGCTATTCCTGCCTCAGGCGCTTGGGCCACGGTCACCGAATCGCCTCTCGCCGTGGAACCAGCCTCGCCGCCCTCTCGAACTGCAGTCCCGGCCAGCGTCAAGAAGAAGATTCCCATCGGTGTTTTCGATCCCGTTTACGACCACCTGTCCCTCGAAGAAATGCTCGACAAAGTGAGCGCCCTCGGCCTAGAGGCTATGGAAATCGGTACCGGCGGCTACCCGAACAATCGCCATTGCCCCCTCGACGAACTCATCCAGGACAAAGCCAAGGCCAAAGCCTGGCAAAAAAAATTCACCGATAAAGGCATTACGGTCGCGACTCTAAGTTGCCACGGCAACCCGGTTCATCCCAACGCTCAGCACGCCCAGAAAGACGTCGACACCTTCCGCAAGACCGTTGTCCTTGCCGAAATGCTCGATGTGAAAGTCATCGTCGGTTTTTCGGGTTGTCCCGGCGGCACCCCCAGCGACACGCAACCCAACTGGATCACCTACCGCTGGCCGCCCGAATATAACGAAATGCTCCAGTGGCAGTGGAAAGAAAAGGTCGTTCCTTATTGGAAGGACGCCGCAAAGTACGCCCGCTCCCACGGCATCAAGCGCCTGGCGTTTGAAATGCACCCGAACTTCGTGGTCTATAACCCCTTCACCTTATTGAAACTGCGCGAAGCTGTTGGCGAAGAAATCGGCGCCAACTGCGACCTCAGCCATCTTTTCTGGCAAGGCTGTGATCCTGTAGAAGTGATCCATTTCCTTGGAAAACAGGGCGCCATCTTCCACGCGCATATGAAAGACACCGTAATTTTTCCGGAAAATTGTGCGAAATATGGCGTCCTGAATTTCGCATTTGACAAAGATAGCCTGGCTACCGCTTCTGACACTTTCCGTGCCGTCGGCTATGGCCACAGCGCTTCGCTCTGGAAATCCGTTCTGCAGGCTTACATGGACATCGACTACGACGGCATTCTTTCCATCGAAAACGAAGACCCGATCCTTACTGGCGAAGTCGGTGTCGAACGCGCCGCTTACGTTCTTAAAAATGTTCGCAGCGAAATTCTGGGAGCGTAGCGCATCCGTTTGCTCGCGCAATTTTGTTTTGTCTGAGTCTTGCCAGTTGTTCTTGCAGTCGTTCAGGAGGCACCATGCAGCGGCGTGAAGCATTGCGAATCTTTGCGGCAGGCGCGGTCTTGCCCGTTCTCACTCCGGAATTGTTCAGTTTTTTCCGTCAGGCTCAGCCCCCTCCCGGCTACACCTTACGCACCCTGAATCCGCACCAGAATGACACCGTGGTCGCCATGATTGACCAAATTATCCCTGCGACTGCTACTCCCGGCGCGAAAGGTGCCCGCGTCAATGAGTTTATTGACTTGATCCTCACTGATTGGGCCACGCCGGAAGAGCGCAAGAACTTTCTCGACGGTCTCGCCGGCATCGACATGCAAAGCCAATCCCTCTACGGAAAAAATTTCGCCGATGCTTCTTCCGAACAGCAAATCGTGCAACTACGCGCCATCGACGATGCCGTGATGACCAACAAGGTGGTTCGCCCACGGCATGGCAATACCGTCACCAAACCCGATGCTCAGTTGGAAGGCAATTTCTGGGAAGTCTTCAAACGCATCACCGTACACGGTTACTACACTTCCGAGATCGGATTCACCCAAGAACTCAAACTTGAAATTATTCCTGGCGCTCAGCACGGCTGCAATCCCATCGGCGCCGGCACCGGCAACGCCTGATTCTTCGGAGAAAAAATGCCTACACCAAGCTATGACGCGCTGATCATCGGTTCGGGAATTACGGGAGGCTGGGCTGCCAAAGAGCTTACCGAGAAAGGACTCAACGTCCTCATCCTCGAAGCCGGCCGTCCGATCAGCCCGAGCGATTACGTCGAACACACTCCCGTCTGGGAACTGAAATATCGCTATTGGGACAATCGCGAAGAGCGCGAAAAAACTCAGTACGTACAACGCGAGTGCTACTACGCTTGCGACGAATTCTCCAATAAATTTTTCGTAAAGGACTCGGAAAATCCCTACACGAGCGATCCCGGAAAACATTTCTCCTGGATTCGCGGACGCCAGGTCGGCGGTAAATCCATCACTTGGGGTCGCCAGAGCTATCGTTGGAGTGATCTGGACTTTGAAGCCAATTTGAAAGACAGCGTCGCCGTGGACTGGCCGATTCGCTACGCCGATATCGCTCCCTGGTACGACTATGTCGAAGAGTTCGCAGGAATCAGCGGACAAGCCGAAGGATTGCCGCAACTTCCTGACGGAAAATTTCTCCCGCCGATGGAAATGACTTGCGTCGAACAGGACGTCCGCGATGCGCTCACCAAGCATTACGACGATCGCATCATGACCATCGGCCGCTCGGCAGTGCTCACTCGCGTCCACAAAGGTCGCGCCGCTTGCCACTACTGCGGCGTCTGCCATCGCGGCTGCGTCACGCAATCCTATTTCAGCAGCCTGAACTCCACCCTCCCCGCTGCCATGAAAACCGGCAAGCTCACCATCCGCCCTTACAGCGTTGTCCACAGCCTCATCTTCGATTCCGCTTCGCGCAAAGTTACTGGGGTTCGCGTGATCGACGGCCAAACGAAAAAATCGCTGGAGTTTAACGGGCGTATTATTTTTCTTTGCGCCGCAACTCTTGAATCCACGCGCATCCTGCTGAACTCCGCGACCACTGAATTTCCCAACGGTCTCGGTAACAGCAGTGGCGAACTCGGCCACAACCTGATGGACCACCACATGGGTGCCGGCGCTTCCGCCATCATGCCCGGTCACGAAGACAAAATGCCCTTCGGCAATCGGCCTAACGGAATTTACATTCCGCGCTTCCGCAACGTGAAGACCAAGGAAAAAGATTTTCTCCGCGGCTACGGCTATCAAGGCGGCGGCAGCCGCGAAGGCTGGTCGCGCGGGATCACCATGCCCGGCCTCGGCGCCGACTACAAAAACATGTTGAGCAAGCCCGGCCCCTGGCGCATGACTCTTGCCGGATTCGGCGAATGCCTGCCGTACCACGAGAATTGGGTCGAAATTGACAAAGAAAAACTGGACGCTTGGGGAATTCCCACGCTCAAGATTCACTGCGATTGGGGCAAGAACGAACACGCGATGTCCCGCGATATCTCCGTTCAAGCCGGAGAAATGCTTGCAGGCGCTGGCGGTCGCGACGTCAACTCATTCCAGGATATTTCTCGCCCTGGCCTCGGCATTCACGAAATGGGGACCGCGCGCATGGGGCGCGACCCCAAAACCAGTTTCCTCAATGCACACAATCAACCGCACGAAATCAAAAACCTATTCATGACCGACGGCTCCTGCATGACTTCTGCCGCCTGCGTGAACCCGTCGCTCACCTATATGGCTTTAACCGCGCGCGCTTGTGACTTCGCGGTCTCATCCATGAAGAAAAACGAACTCTAGTCAAGGAAACCGCGATCTCATTTCGCGGTTTCCTTCTATTTATAGCTTCTGTTACTCTCGCACTTCCGCATTCCGGATAATCCTTATTCGCTAAAGGACGGCGCATGGCCCAAATCAATCGCTCGCCAAAAACCTACGATGTCTGCGTCATCGGTTCAGGCGCTGGCGGCGGCATGGCCGCGAAAATCCTTACCGAAGGCGGCCTCGACGTCGTCATGCTCGAAGCTGGTCCGCAGATTCATCCCGACAAAGACTACAAAATGCTGATGTGGCCGTACGATTTGCCGCATCGCGGCGCCGGCGTTGGCGGACGCGCCAGTGAAAACTTCGGAGAATTTCTCGCCCCGAATGGCGCGTGGGAAATCGATGGCGAACCGTACACTTCCGCTCCCGGCGCAAATTTTCAGTGGTTCCGTTCCCGCATCGTTGGCGGCCGCACCAATCACTGGGGGCGCATTGCGCTGCGCTTCGCTCCCGTCGATTTTCTATCCAAAACTCGCGACGGTCTTGGCGACGATTGGCCCATTACCTACGAAGATCTTGCTCCTTACTACGACAAAGTTGAATCCTACATTGGCGTTTTCGGGACGAAAGAAAATGTGTCGAGCGCGCCGGACGGTGTTTTCCTTCCACCGCCCAGGCCGCGTTGCACTGAACTTCTGATCAAGAAAGCTTGCGACCGGCTAAACATCACCTGCATGCCATCTCGCCTCGCGATTCTTACCAAAGCGCACAACGGCCGCCTGCCCTGCCATTACTGTGGTCAGTGCAATCGAGGTTGTACCACCGCTTCGAACTTTAGTTCGAGCCAGGTTTTGCTGCCGCCAGCGATGGCGACAGGAAAACTCACGCTGGTCACCGGCGCGATGGCCCGTGAAATCGTCGTCGGAAAAGACGGCAAAGCTGAAGCCGTCTCCTACATTGATAAAGCCACCAGAACCGAAAAGCGGGTGTACGCCAAAGCAATTGTGGTAGCAGCGAGTGCTTGCGAATCAGCGCGCCTGCTCCTGAATTCCAAATCCACGCTCTTCCCCGACGGGCTCGGCAACTCAACTGGAAATGTTGGCAGGTACCTAACGGATTCCGTGGGCAGCGACGGCTGGGGCGAAGTTCCCGCTCTCGAAAAAATGCCTCCGCACAATCACGACGGCGTCGGCGGAATGCACTACTACGTGCCGTGGTGGAAGTTCGACCGCAAGAATGATTTTCCCCGCGGCTATCACATCGAACTCTGGGGCGGCCGCGATCTTCCCGGCGTTGGCATGTTCGACGGACTCTGCCACGACGAAGAAGGCTACGGCGCGCAACTGAAAAAACGCGCGCGCGAAACTTACGGCACTACGGTCGGTTTTTCCGGCCGCGGCGAAATGATCCCGAACGAAGATACCTACTGCGAGCTCGATCCGGCAAAAGTCGATCAGTGGGGAATTCCCGTTTTGCGTTTCCATTTCAAGTGGACCGAATACGAATTGCGCCAAGCCAAGGATATGCAGGAAACTTTCAAGTCCATCATCGAAATGATGGGCGGCCGCTACAAGACGCGCACCAGAATCGACGGACAGTATCCGTTTGGAATTCTGGAGGGCGGAAAAATCATTCATGAAGTCGGCACCGCCCGCATGGGTTCCGATCCGAAAACCAGCGTGCTGAACGGATACTGCCAGACCCACGACGTGAAAAATGTTTTTGTCACCGACGGCGCGCCGCTGGTGACCAATCCCGATAAGAATCCCACGCTTACGATCATGGCGCTTTCCTGGCGTGCTTCCGAGTATCTGCTCGACCAGGCGCAGAAAGGGAGCCTGTGATGACGACGAACGGAATTTCTCGCCGCAACATTCTCAAGACTCTTGCGATGGGCGTGGCCGGCGGCGGAATGCTGCAGGTGATTCCGCTTGAAGCCGCGGAACTTGCGCACCAGATGGTGCGCAAGGAAAAGGCGCTGGCACCGGCGGGAAAATATGCGCCGAAATACTTCACCCCGAAGCAGTATGAAATGATTCTATCGCTCTGCGATACAATCATCCCCAAGGACGAGAAGTCCGGCGGAGCGATCGAAGCGGGCGCGCCGGAATTTATCGACTTGCTTACCAGTGAAAACGAAAACTACCAACTGGCACTGGGCGGCGGCCTGATGTGGCTCGATACCCATTGCATCGACCAGTACGGCAAGACCTATATGGAACTGCCGCTAGAACAACGCAAGGAGATCATCGATCTCATCGCTTACCGCAGAAACGCTAAAAAAGAACCGGTGCTCAACCAGGGAGTTGCGTTCTTTGCGTTTCTGCGCAAGATGACCTGTGACGGTTTCTACACCAGCAAAATCGGTATCGAAGACTTGCAGTATATCGGCAACGTGACGCGGAGCGAATGGCCGGGTTGTCCGCCGCTGCCGGAATAAATCCAGTTTAAGAAAAGCTTCAAGTCCGAAGCCGCTCGATGCTGGAGCGGCTTTTGTTTTGTGTTTTGTTTCCATCACTTGTTTTCATTCCTCACTACAAAGCGCCCGAGCCGATGCTTTCCAAAACATCAATGGAGGGCGAGAAAAAATATTCGCCGCCGGTGGTGGTCACGAAATGCGAAACCGAGACCGGCATGCGTGCCGGGTCGATCAGCATGTCGCCTTTGGGGGACTGCGCAATGATGGGATCCTGGCCCGGAGCGCCTTTCAGTGGCGGCTGGCCAGCGGGATTGGGCGGAAACGCAGGGTTATTGATCCAGGCGTTTTGCACAAACTCGAACTGGCTGGCGATGTCACTCTGATAGGCGAAGAACAGAAGTCCGCGGTCGACATTGCCGCTGCCAGGAACTTGCGGGTGATAGGACTCGCCGTAGGGAATGCCACGACGCAGCAGGCGATGAGTTTGCGTGGCGCTTTCACTGTTGGCAGCGCCGGCGGGCGTCTCTTCGTCCCGCGGATAGGCTTTACGGATGTGCGCAGACATGGGGCAGTTCGCGCCTTGCGGGTCGTCAGCAAATTCAAAATTGTTGTTAAGCGTGTTGCTGTTGGCCAGCGCGGGATTGCCGTGATTGGCGTCGCCGGGATCGGTGGAAGGAGGGTGATACGGCGAAGGCTGAAATTTGCGCTGCTCGATGGGGCTACCGCTCTTGTAGCGGCCGACAAGCTTGGCGCCGGTGAGTTCCTCGGACCAGCCGAGCAATTTTGCAAGATCGTGCACCGCTTTATTGAACGAGGGAACGTCCTGGCGTAAACGGCGGAAAACCACGTAGGAACCGTTTTTGGTCCACGCCGGACCGGATGTGCTGATGGGGTTGGGGTTGGGATTCGGCCCGTCCACGTTCGGATCGGCGACAGGATTTTGCGTTTCGTAGCCGAGAACAAATTCGCCGGGCCAGAGAAGATCCTGGCCGGGATGACCTTGGTTGGGATCGCCGATTGGATCATCCGGCAGATCTATGCCGCGAATGCCGGGCTGCGAGACACCGTCCTTGAATCCGAAGTGTTCATGTCCCGGCTGATCGGTGCGAGTGGCGCCTTCCTGATTCAGGAGGACGACGACTCCGGCTTTGAATGCCGGGGTGGCCATAATGTCTGCAACGCGCTGGACGAGTTGCTGCGGATGATCGGCAGCGACGATGAGCACGGCGTGGAGGTTAGCAGGAGTTTTGAAGGGCGGAAGCCATTTGGAAGGGTCGCTCGGCCCGGTATCACCGATATTGGCTTTGGCCATGCCGTTTTTGAAGGAGGCAGGGAATTGCGCGAGGTCGGCGGAGTTGAGATTGAGAGCTTGCAGTCCAGCGAAAGACAAAGCGAGATTTACCCAGACGGCGGAGATGAGCGCTTCCGGTTTTTTCACTCCTTGCTTTCTGAGTGCGCGAAATTCGTTGTTGAACTGAATGACATCGCCACTGCAAGAGATTTGCCCGGAGATTTCGTTGATCCAAGCACGGCCGACCACGTCGCTGGTGAACTTAAGAAATAGGTTGGACTGAAAATCTTTTAGAAAGCCACCAAGACTGTTTCCCTGAATTTTGGTGAGATCGATCGTGATAGCCATATGCGCACCCGTCCTGAGTAACCGCGCGCGGCAAAGCCGACCCTTGGTTCGGACAAACCGAGATAGCGGACTTTCTAGTAGATAGTGTGGTTGGGATTGCAACCGTATCACGAAGAGCAGAAAGTTTGCAGAGGGCACTTCACAACTTTCAGTAACGGCAATCGAGCGGAGAAAGAAGGCGTTTGTTTTCTTAGGGATGGCGGGGTGGCCGATATCGCACTGGCTGCCAGTTATAAGAATGCATTCGAGCCAGGCGGGGTGATGTTGCATTTCCAGACGCGGGCAGAGAAACGCGGGCGGGGTTTGAAAGAGCAGATCGTCAGGACTGCAGAAGGCTCCAGTTTTCGATCGCAAACAGACAATGATCCGAATGCCGACCAGCAAGCCAGGCAAAGTTGCGTGGAGCGCAAGCGAGGCCGTCGAGCGCTAACGCCTCGTCGTAATGAACTACGGTATTTCTTGGTGGATGCGGGCAGAAGCTGCCGTCGCAGGTAAGGAAGGAACAAGGAAGGCCGCTCTTCGCAGCGGATGGTGAAGATCGGTCAAAAACTTTTTGACGGAGCCGACATGGTTGGTGGTCTCCGATAGTTCGACGAACTGGAAGTCGCTCGTTACATAAAGTCGCCAAGTCCTGCCCGGCCGATTAGGAGTTGTCCGGTAGGTGTAGTGCGCATCGGAAAGCAACCTCGCACGGTAGCTTTCCCCTTGCACTTCGACAGGAAGACTGATATTTATACCTGTAGAAGTGCAAGGGGACTGATTTGGCAAACGAGCGCATCGATCTTCCGCAAGGAACACTGGATCTGCTGATTTTGAGAACACTTTTGCCTGCGCCCATGCATGGTTGGGCGATCTCGGAACGAATCCACCAGATTTCCGACAAAGTGCTGCAGGTACAGCAAGGGTCGTTGTATCCCGCACTGCATCGGCTGGAACACAAAGGCTGGATCAAGGCGAGCTGGGGCACGTCGGAAAATAACCGCCAGGCGAAATTCTACAAACTTACGAAGTCCGGCATGGAACAGCTGGAAGCGGAAGAGAGCGAATGGAAAAAGCTGACGGCGGCGGTAGCGCGGGTGTTGGAGACGACTTAAGTTCATGGATCGGATGAGCGTCCATGGAGCATCGAGTACGGAGTGAACAATGCTGAGTGACGTGATGCTGCGCATGCGCGCGATTTTTTCCCGCAGCGCCTTAGAGCGTGAGCTGGATCAGGAAATGCGCTTTCATTTCGACCAACTGGTCGAAAAATTTATCGCTTCCGGTCTTGCACCTGCAGAAGCGCAACGTCGCGCACGACTGGAGTTTGGCGGGTTCGAACAAACCAAAGAGGAATGCCGGGACGCCCGGGGAACACAATTTATCGAGGCGCTGGTGCGAGATGTCCGGTACGGAATACGCAACCTGCTGCGCACACCGGGCTTCACCGCAATCGCAGTACTCACATTGAGCCTGGGAATTGGCGCCAACACCGCAATTTTCAGCGTACTTGATGCGATTTTGCTGCGATCGCTTCCGGTTGCGCACCCGGAAGAGCTGGTAGTGCTCACCGATCCCGATGATCACGGAGTTCATTTTGGAAGCCAGTCCGGGGATCGTTCGCTGCTGGCCTATTCCGAGTTCGAATACTTGCGCGACCACAATGAAGTTTTTACGGGAATGTTTGCGGCCGACAGCAATCTTCCGGAAGTGGAAGCGACGATTGCGGGTTCCGCGCAGGCCGGAAGCAAAGAAAAGGAATGGGTTCAGGTCAGGCTGGTGAGCGGCGATTATTTTTCGGTCCTCGGGGTTTCAGCGACGATCGGAAGAACGTTCGGCGCGGAGACCGACCGCGGGCGTGGCGGCTCTCCAGTGGCGGTGTTGAGCTACAGCTATTGGAAGAAGCGATTTGCGTCGAGCCCGGATGTGCTCGGCAAGATTATCCAGATTCGTGAAAATGGTTTCGAGATCATGGGCGTGATGCCACCGAAATTTTTCGGCGAAACCGTGGGTGAAGTGCCGGATATTTGGGTTCCCATCACGATGCAGGCCGCCATCCATCCGGGACAGGATTATTTGAGTCCATCGCCGCAGGGAATTCTCAACCAATTCACGTGGGTTCAGGTGATGGGGCGATTGAAGCCGGGAGTGCAACTTGCGCAAGCCAATGCAGCGAGCAACGTGTTGTTTCAACGAATGATCGAGGAAGCCGGCAGATCGAACGGGCAGGCGCGGGCGCTGGCGAATGATCAAAAACTCAGCTTGCAGTCTGGCGTGCGAGGCTCGTCAACGTTACGTGCGGATTTCGGCAAACCGCTGAAATTTCTGATGGTGCTGGTGGGATTGGTGCTGCTGATCGCGTGTTCAAATGTTGCGAATCTGCTTTTGGCGCGCGGTGCCGGACGGCAAAAAGAGTTTGCTATGCGCTCGGCAATGGGAGCGACCCGATTCCGGCTGATTCGGCAATTGCTTGCAGAGAATTTGCTGCTCGCAGCATTTGGAGCGGCAGTGGGAATTCTTCTGGCGTACTGGGCGAATGCCTTGCTGTTGCGGATGGTTTCAAGCGGAGCAAGTAGTGCGTCAAGCCAATTGGGATTGAAGTTTGATGCAACCGTGCTGGGATTTACGGTAGGCGTGACGTTGCTCACGACAATTCTTTTCGGATTGGTTCCATCGTTTTATGTCACACGGTTGAACCTTTCTCCGGTTTTGAAGTCCACGACGCTGAGTGGATCAAGCGGAAGCGGACAGCGCAGCGTTCCGGCTGGGAAAATTCTGGTGGTGGCGCAGGTGGCGGTGTCGTTGACATTGCTGGTGGCAGCCGGACTTTTTGTGCGTAGCCTTACGAAACTAAGCCAGGTAAATCTTGGCTACGATCGGGAAAAGTTGTTGCTGTTCCGCGTAAACGCCGCAGCAGGAGAGTTCAAAGGAGCAGAGGCGACCACCCAGCTTTACCAGAACTTGCTACAGAAAATCGAGGCGATTCCGGGTTTGCGAGGCGTAACGGTTTCGCACAATGGATTATTCAGCGGGTCAGAGTCAGGGGATTCCATCGAGGTGGAAGGTTATACGCCGCGTGCGGGTGAAGATCCCGGTTCGCGCATGGATCACGTGGGGCCGGGATACTTTTCCACCCTGGGGATTCCGATTTTGATGGGACGCGAAATTGAAACGCAAGACAGCGGCAAGCGACTGAGGGCGGCGGTAATCAATCAAAAGTTCGCGAAAACATATTTTCAGAATTCCAATCCCATCGGAAAGCACGTTCGCGACGCGTATTCAGGCAATCCTGCGGATTTGGTGGTGGTGGGGGTAGTGTCGGATGTGAAGTACAACAGTTTGCGCGAAGAAACGCCGCCGCGGCTGTACGCACCTCTGTTCAATCCGATCTGGGAGCAGAGAGCTGCGGTTTATGAAGTGCGAACTCTTGCGGATGCGGCGGCGGTGAGCGCGGCGCTTCGCGAGGCGGTAAGGCAGACGAGTGCCGCGCTGCCGCCGATCGAAATCAACACAATGGCGGGACTGGTGGACGACTCGCTGCAAACGGATCGATTCGTCAAACAACTTTCAGAAGGTTTTGCAGTGCTGGCCATCCTGCTGGCGAGCGTGGGTTTATATGGAGTAATGGCGTACACCGTGGCGCGGCGAACGAGAGAAATCGGAATTCGGCTGGCGCTGGGCGCGGAACGCAAAGCGGTGCGTTGGCAAGTTTTGCGGGAGTCGCTTCTACTTGCCCTGGTGGGAATTTTAATTGGCGTGCCGCTTGCCGTTGGAGGAACGGTATTCGTACGCAGCATGGTTTTCGGGCTGGGCATTATGGATCCGGTGGCAATACTTGGCGCAACGACTTTATTGACCCTGATCGCGGCGCTTTCCGGATCGCTACCGGCGTGGCGGGCGTCGCGAGTGGATCCGTTGATTGCGCTGCGCTATGAGTGATGCGTGGCGGCGATGCGCAAAAAGGAAGACGGGATGGCCACCCCGACTAGGTCGGGGCAAGCAGAGTCACAGAGAAGCGAAAGCCGATTGCAATCTGAGTCAAGGTTTCAGAGGGGATTGCAGGGTGATGGATTTTTCTGCGCGCGCGATGAGCGATTTCTCAATTGCGGGCCATTGCGCGAAGGATTTGCCTTTTTCGCTAAGGTCGGCAGCGGTGAAACCTGTCGGAGCGAGATCTTCGCCGTAAATGTACATGAGTTCTTTGCGTTTCTGCGGGTCGAGGAGATGAACGAGGCGGACGTACATCATGCCCGCGGGCATTGCAAAACCTTTGGAGCGAATGAGAGCTTCAATGTGCTGGCGGTCGGAGCCTTGCCGCGTTTCTGCATTGTCGGCGCGAACCCAAGTATCGACGTAGAAATCGAGACCGCCGATGGTGGCGTGGCGGGGTGAATCGTAAGTGTGAGCGAGATCGGGCTTGGACGGAATGTAGCCCTCAAATTGCACCCAATACAATTTCTGGATTGTTTTTGGCGTGGCGGAGTTCGCGGCGCGAGGTTCAACCCATGCGTGAAGTTCGCAGTCGGCGATGTCGTAGAGCACCCATCGATCGGCGCCGACGTATTGAGCCGACCTTGGGAGTTCGATGCGAATGGCTGGATCGTGGGTGGAAGCGATGAGGTTGTGATCGACGTTACGATCTGGGGCCGCGGATTGAGCGAAGAGAACAGTTGCGAGGCGCAAAGCCGTCCATAGGAACTTGTACAAGGCGACCTCCATGCTTGAGCTGACGAAGAAAATGATGCTTCAGATTGGGGCTTCTAGTACAGCGAGGGTCCAGTCAAGATCAGCAGAAGCGAAATCGTTTTCCGGAAGCGCGGGTTCCTGACTATAATTTCGTTCAGACAAAGACTGCAAGCTCCCTGGAGAAATTCCGATGTCGAATGAATCGCATCGAATCCGCGATGGTGTTCTTCGCCTGGGAATGACCAATTTCTGGTCCGGCGATCTGGGGCTGACCCTCATCAGTATCTCTTTGGTTTTTTTAGTTTTCGTTGTGGTGCCTACGCGTGAGGCGGGGATTCCCGGACGAATCTTTTTCGACAGCGCTATTTTCGTTTTGATGGCGCTGGCTGCGCTTGCAGCGAAACAAAGTCGGCTGGAAACCAGCTTCATGATCGCGATGGTGCTTTCGACGGCGATCTTTCTAGTGTACGGGCGTTTGCATCCGACTTTACTCAACCGGTTGATCGGTAGTGTGCTAACCACGTTGACTTTGCTGCTGTATGTGCGAATCGTTTTGTTGGTGATGTTTCGGGCCGGGGCGATTACCTGGAGCCGGATACAGGGAGCGGTGAGCGCTTATTTACTGATCGGATTAGCGTGGGGCTCCGCCTACGAATTTCTGGAAGGATTGCAACCGGGTTCGTTCCATTTCATCACGCAGCCTGGGGATGTGGATCAACTTGCGGCGAAGCTGACCTACTACAGTTTCTCCACGTTAACCACGGTGGGATTTGGCGACATTACGCCGCTACTGCCGTTTTCGCGATCGCTGTCCGTTGCGGAAGCGATTGTTGGACAACTATTTCCAGCGATTCTAGTGGGAGCACTGGTGGCGATGGCCATGCAATCGAGCGCCAAATCGTAGGAAATTCAAAATAGAAGAAACGCTGCTTACGTTTGTCTCGCGGATCATGCTAGGAGCAGTTCTGCTTCGTTCGCCAATTGTTCCAGCCCGTCAGATTTCGATAAAACAAAATCGACCCCTTCCGGCTTTTTCGCTTTCAGCGAGGGCGTATCGTAGATCGTAAAAAGAATAATTGGGGAAGCCGGCAATTTCTGTTTTAGAAGCGGGGCAACCTCGAGGCCCGACATCTCCGGCATGCGCATGTCGAGAACGATCAGGTCGGGTTGAAGCTCGGCGGCCTTGGCGAGAGCGTCTTTGCCCGTCGCTGCTTCGCCGCAAACCGAGAAATTCGTGTTGTTTTTGAAGTATCTGACGATGAGTTTGCGAACGGGTGTGCTGTCTTCCGCAACGAGAATGGATTTTGGCATGTTCGCCTCGAATCTTTCATAACTGGAGATTGGCTTGCGGCCCAGGGTGGAGGTGGGCGAACTTCCCGTGACCAGATAAGGCTAGTGGTTTCGCGCGCGATCGCTCAATACCCGCATCGCTGTACCGGACAAAGTCGTCTAATAACCGCAATTGCGCAGGAAAGACGGTAACTTCTCGAAAAAAAAGGCGCGTGCCGTGCGGCACGCGCCTGTGCTGATGGCTGAAATCGCGCCTGTTAGAACATCAACTTCAGCGCGAACTGAATTTGACGGGATGAACCAAAGTCACCAGTCGGGAAGCGAGTGGATTGGATTTGTCCGAAAGCGGCAGAAGTGGTGGTGAGCACCGGATTGCCGAAATTCGGATGGTTAAAGATGTCGAACAATTCGGTGCGGAACTGCAGATTGAAGCGCTCCGTGATTTTGGTGTTTTTGGTGACCGAGAAATCGGTGTTGACGAAACCCGGGCCGGTGATGGCATCGCGACCGAGATTGCCCGGAGTGCAAGTTGGGACCGTGGCTGGCGGAACGGCCGCAACGCATGGCGAGACAAACGCGGATTTGTCGGCGAACCATTGATTAGGATTTCCAGTCGTCGAGATCGGGCCGGTAATATCCGGTCGAACCGTGAGCGAAATGCCGGGGCCGGGGCCGATGGTCAGGGTTGGATTGAGCGGGCTGCCGCTTTGCGCCTGGGTGACGATGCCGAACTGCCAGCCGGAAACGAGACGGTTACTCTGGAACGGCAGTTCGTAAAAACCGCTGAGAACAAAGCGATGACGCACGTCGAATTCGGAGAGTCCGTAATCGGCGCGTGGATCGTAGGCATTTTGAATTACGTAGGTCTCTCCCGTGGACAAGGAGTTGTAGTCCAAAGATTTCGAAAACGTGTAAGACGCCAGGAATTCAAAGCCATGACTGAAGTGCTTGGTGGCTTTGACCCAAAGCGCGTTGTAGTTGGAATTGCCGCCGCTGTCGATGAGGTTAATGTTTCCATAGGGGCAGGCCGGATTTGGAGCTGCGCACTGCGCGGGAAGAATCGTGCTGCTGAGCGGAACGCTCAGGAACGGACGAACGGAGTCATACACGCCATTGCTAACGAATGGCTGGTTGACGTTGCGGGTAAGTTGCAGATGCGTGCCTTTGACGCCGACGTAGGAAACTTCGATGCCGAGCGACGAACCGACTTGACGCTGAACCGAGAGGTTCCAGTCCTGCGCGTAGGCATTTTTGAAGTGGGAGTTGATGGCGCTGGGGCCAAGGCTCACGCCGGTGATGGCAGCCGACGGATCTTCAAGAGTGATGGCGCTGGTGGCCGAACTCACCGAGATGGGAATGGCGAAGAGCGGATTACCGCTGAGACCGCTAATGATGTTGGTAGTCGGGTCCTGAGTCATGATGGCGTAACCGCCGCGAACGGAAGTTTTCCCGTCTTTAAAGGGATCCCAAGCGAATCCGAAACGCGGCTGGAAGTTTTTGTTGTTCGTGGCATATGGCTGCGATGCGGGCACCAGAGTGCCGGATGCCGGATCGAAGTTGGTGAAGCGATCCTGCGATTCATAGGGCGTCGAGTTCCACTCGTAGCGCAAACCATAGATGATGGTGAAGTTCGGCGTAAGTTTAAAACTATCTTGCGCGAATCCGGCATACGAGGGCTGAACGATTTTATCGTTGCCTGCGCCGAGTAAGACGGTGAACGCAGAGGAAGAATCAGCCAGGAAATTGGTCATCGACGTGAACGTGAAGCTGCCAACGTTCTCTGCAATGTTGTTGTTGTAGGCGCGGCGAATCTCGCCGCCGAACGCGAAAGTGTGGCGGCCTTTGAGCCAGCTGAGAGTGTCATTGAGTGCGACGGTGGTGTCGCCGCGGCCTTGTGGCTCGCCGGTAGGACCGCCGAATTGCATAGCGCCGGTCACAACAATGTTGGGGATGCCGACACCGACTGGGGCACCATCGGGCAATGTGATATTGAAGTCCGCCGGATCGAGAGCGGTGGGCGTAAAGATCAAGTGAATGCGATTGAAGCCAAGGCGCACGGTATTGGTGAGCGCCGCAGTGAAGGTGTGATCTTCAGAAATGGTGAAGAGCTGGCGCATACCGTCACGGGTATCACCAAAGCCAGGAAGGTTGGCGTTCTGCGTCGGCTCCTGGCGAAGGTCTTTCTGAATTACGTAGTAGGCGTGCAGGCGATCGGAAGTTGAGATGTCGTAGTCAAAATCCGCCGAGCCCTGGTTCAACGAGACGTTCGCGACGGCGCCGCCGGTGAAACCAGTCCAAGTGGCGGGATCGGCGACAACGTCAGTACTGTTGGGCCGTGCGAAATTTGCGTTGGGTACGAGCGTGAGCAAGCTGGTGACCGCAGGCGAGGTGACGGTTGCGATCTGATCGAGGCTGGGCACCGTGGTGGTAACGGTCAATTGTTGTTTCTGACGAAGGCCTTCATACGCGACAAAGAAAAATGCTTTGTTCTTCTTGATGGGGCCGCCGAAGGAAGCGCCAAAATCGTTGCGCTTAAACGGTGCTTGAGGACCGGCGGAAGCGAAGTTGAAAAAATTGCGTGCATCGAGAGCGCTGTTGCGGAAAAAGTCGAAAGCTTCGCCGTGGAAGTCGTTGGTGCCCGAGCGGGTAGCGAGATTGACGATCGCGCCGGAATTTCGGCCGTACTGAGCCGGGAAGGTCGAATTATCGATCTTGTATTCAGCCAGAGTATCGATCGGCGGTTGGAAAGTGAGTTGGTTTTGTACGGGATCGTTCAGGTTGATGCCATTGACGAGCCAGTTGGTGGTGTCTTCGCGTTGTCCCGCAGTGTTGATGCCGAAGGAGCCCTGACCACGAAGCGGAGCGGAAAGAAAACCGTTTTGTGGCGGAGTGATGGTGCCGGGCGTGAGCAGGCTGAGATCAGTGAAGTGACGACCATTGAGCGGAATTTCCTGCACGGTTTTGTCGCTGATGACCTGGCTCAAGCTGGTAGTTGAGTTTTCAATCAGCACGGCGTCAGCGCTGATTTCCACCTGCTGATCGACGGCGCCGACTTGCAAATGAATGTCATTGGTGACGTTCGATGCGACCTGAAGCGCGATGGCTGGAACGACAGCTTTGCTAAATCCGGCCGCGGTAATCTCCAAACGATAAGTGCCAATCGGAAGGCTGGGAAAGAGGTAAGAGCCGGAAGTGTCCGTCTGGAGCGTGGTTTCGATTCCAGTTCCAATATTTTTCGCGGTGACCGAAGCGTTCGCCACGGCAGCGCCACTGGGGTCAGTGACCACGCCGTTCAGAGATGCGCTGGATTGAGCGTTGGCAAAGGTAGCGAGTTGAAGACAAGCCAGAATGATGGTGATGCATTTGAGAAATAAGCGCCCGATTTTACCGGGCAAAAAACTTCGAATGTTCATTGCGTCTCCAGGATTTTTGTGAAAACGCGCAGTAAACGAAGATCGCGGCGGGTCTTGCGATGGTGGTTTCCGCGGGTAGATGCGACATTCGCTCGGGCGCGCTTGAGTGAACGAAAAGCCAAAACCTGCGTGACCTCTAGGGAAAGTTCCCCGGCAAGAAGGCGAAGCAGATGTTCGCGTTAGGAGTGGCAATTGTCTTGCCAAAGCCGGTAAGCCGAAATCGCCGTAAGGTTTGTATAATCAACTAGTTAATAATTGACAAACTGTTTACAAACCGCAACGTACAGTTAAATCTTCAAAGGTTTGTATTTGAGGTATGAAAAATTGAAAATTCCCAGTGGTTCGGGAACTCCGCTATTGAATATGGTATGGCTCGGACAAGAAATTCAAAATTGTGGAACCTCGAATATTCGGCGGTCGCAAAACTAAAGGTTTCACTGTATGTGGAGGATGATCTTGTGTAGGCGCGGAAGAAAAAAGGCAAGAGAGATCCTGTCGCAGTGACACCTTAGACAGAGAGAGAGGCTAGATATGAACGAGGGGAGCAGCAATAGAGAGATGGAGAAGCTGCATCCGGAATTGAACGACATGAACAATAAAGCTATTACTTGCGCTTCTGTGCTTCGCAGGACAGTGCTCCTGGAGTCGGCCCCGTTATTGCGATGAGTTAGGGCAGGAATTCGGCTGGGAGCGGACGATTCTTACCGAATTCCCAGATGTTGACGCTGGCAATCCACCAGCGGGTGCCATCGTAGAAAAGTTCGAGGCTGTCCACGGAACGGCCTTCGACCGGGCCGTCCGGGGCTGAACTGTGTTCTGAAGTACTGAAGACGTGAACAATATTGCCTGCGCGTTGCGTGACGCGATGAATTTCGCGTTCATAGAACGCTTTGCCATTCAAGGAAGCTTCGCTGTCGTCCACGAACTCCTGATGAGTCATGGATTCGGCTGTGACCTTGCCACCGGCATGTTCGCTGACGAGGATGAAACGTACATTCGGAATATAAAGCGTAGCGTCGCGACCCCACTGACGGGGCTGACCAGCCGGGCCACAAATCACTTCGTAGTAGGCTTTGATTATTCCATCGACGGTCGAAACGTCTTCGGCTCGCGGTGCGATGCGGCCGATAGTGACATGAGGCGAATGCTTCGCGAGCGAAGTCTGTGGATCCGTGGCTCCCTGTGTTGTGGCGAGGTGCCCGGCAGTCTGCGGGAACAACAAAACGCTGCTGATGGCGGCGACCGCGACAAGATTCAACGAGCGGAGCTGAAGCAAAAACATGAAGACGCTCACGATTTAATGGTCCCGGAAGCAGCATCCCAGGTAACAGCAGAGCGGCGGAAGTAGGATTCGTTGGCCATGTGGCAGGCGAGTGCCGCGTTGTGGCCGAACACAGCGTCTTCGACCACCGGCTTGCGCGATTTGACTCCCTGAAAATATTTCCAGAGGTGCGGACGAAGATCGTCCCAGGAATCGCCACGATAAATGTAGCTTTCGGCGAGCGGTTCCTTGCCGACTTCGGGGTCATTCTCAGCATGCCACTGCTTGACGTACGCATCGCGCATCGCTTGCGGATAGCTGGCAGTGTAGTAGCACGGCCCGGAGTCCTTGCCGGTTTGCGGCGTGAAGTTGATTCCGAATTCCGTGACCTCGAGCGCGCCTTTTGAACCCTGGAAGCGATAAATTTCGGGCGATTCGCAGCCGGCATTCAGGCGGAGATAAACGGGATATTTCCCGTATTCGTAGAGGGCCGCGTGAACGTCGGGCATGTTGCGGCCGTCGGGCCAACGAAGAATTCCGCCAACCGCCATAACGCGCGTGGGCGGCTCGTTCCAGCCGAGCATGAAGTTCATGCCGCTAACGAGGTGAACGAGCAAATCGCCGGCAAGTCCAGTGCCGTATTCTTTCCAGCAGCGCCAACGGGCAAAAATTTTCGCGTCGAACGCGCGCTTGGGAACTGTTCCTTGCCAGGTGTCCCAGTCAATCGTGGAAGTGCTGGCGTCGGGCGGTGGCGGATATTCCCACGCGCCGCAGGGATCGTTGCGGCCGAGCGAGCCTTCAACGAGATTCAGATCGCCAATGATTCCCGACGCGAGCATTTCTTTCGCTTTGGCGCAGATCACGGAGCTGACACGCTGCGAGCCAATTTGCACGATGCGGCCGGTTTTTTTGTAGGCTTCGACCATGGCCATGCCGTCGGCGGGTGAGTGCGACATCGGTTTCTCGCAGTAGATGTCTTTCCCGGCATTCACAGCGTCCACAACCACCTGCTTGTGCCAGTGATCGGGAACCGCGGCGATGATGCAGTCGATGTCCTTGTCGTCGAGGAGCTCCTGATACTTGCGCGTGGTTTTGATCTTGTGGCCGACGATTTCCTGAGCGAGCGTGTGGCGACCGTCGTAGAGGTCAGCAGCGGCAACGCATTCGATTCCCGGAAGAGTCAGCGCGGAAGTGAGAAGGCCGGAACCCTGCATGCCGACGCCGATAATGCCGAACCGAATTCGATCGCTCGGTGCGACAGGCTCCAGGCGCGACGGAATGCTATCAGGATTGACTAGAAACTTCGGTGAGACTGCCAACGCTCCGGCGGTGCCCGCGGTTTTTTGCAGGAATTGACGGCGACTGGTTTTCATTGTGCCTCCGAAAGAGAAACGAACTCCTATGCAAGCAATTTTCAGTCGTCAGCAAATGCGTTCGGACCGTAGGAATTTTCAGGAGCGAGCCGCGCTGGCGAGGATCCACTCTGAAAGCTGATTACTGAAAACCAAAAACTACTTCAGCGGCTGAATACTGACTTCCTTGAAAAAGACGACATCGTTGTCGCTGTGATTCTGCAGACCGAACCAGCCTTCGTTGGGACGCTGGCCGCGCTGCGGCTCGAAGTCGAATTTGCGATCGGGAACCGGCTGGCCTTCAGTGTAGTCGGTGACCTTGACGCCATTCACTTCCACGACGGTGTGAGGCCCGTCGAGCGTAATGACCATGGTGTTCCACTCAGGTCCGGGTTTGCCAGGCTTTGCGAGCGGCTTAGTGAGCGAGTACAGCGTTCCAGTAACGTGATAGTCGTCTTCCTTCGAAGTTTCCGGATGATTGTCAATCTGCACTTCGTAGCCGTAGTGCACTGGCATCCACTCTTCGCGAGGTTCGACAGGAATGCGGATGAAGACCCCGGAGTTGTCATTGCTGTCGCGCATTTTATAGACGACGCGGATGCGCGAGTTGCCGACTTTGCCGCCGGTCCAGTAGAGCAGACCCATGCCGCCGTGCGTCTTGATGAAGCCGTCTTCGACGGTGTCGCCGCCGGGGCCGACGTGCTTCCAGCCGGTGAGGTCTTTGCCGTTGAACAGTGGCTTCCAGTTGTCTTTCTGAGCGTGGGACGCGAAAGCAAAACCGAGGACTACGATTGCTGCTGCGAGATATGCGAATAGTTTTCGCATGTATTCAAGCCTCCTTCGACGGAGCGCAGGCCGGAGCGCCTGCGCCACTGAAGCGCACAACCGAAAATAGGAACTTTGCCGAGAGGGACAACGAATCGTTGCCGTCTCTCTCGGCGAAAGAAAAAAAGCGCGAATCAGAAAGTCAGCGCGTGGAGATAGTTGTAGCTTTTGGTGATGCTTGCAAATGCGTCGGCCGGGAAATCGTGTTCGACGAAATAGTGCTGAATGCCGGCTTTCTGATCGTGCGAGAAAATGTTTTTCCAATCGATCACGCCACCGCCGACGTCAGTCATGTTGGGCATTTCCTTGTCGGGAGAAGCGGTGGGGCCTTCCGCGCCCTTCGGAAGGACTTTCATGTCCTTGACGTGCACGAGCGGGAAGCGGCCGGGGTATTTGTTGAAGAGCGCGATCGGATCCTGACCGGCAACGCTCGCCCAGCACAGATCGAGCTCCATCTTGACGAGCTTAGGATCGGTTGCGAGAAGCATGTCATACGGAATTTTTCCATCGAGCGCCTTAGCAGGCTGAAATTCGAAGGTGTGGTTGTGATAGGCAAACTGGATGCCGGCTTTCAAAGTCTGTTCGCCGGCTTTCTGGAAGAGATCGGCGGCGCGCTTGTAGCCGTCGGCTTCGTCGCGCTGCTTCGGATCGATCCAGGGGCAAACGATAAATTTGTGGCCGATGGTGTGGGAGGCTTCGATCTGCTGCTCGAGCTTGTTTTCGACGGTGTCGTACGGGACGTGGCAGGAAGGCGCGGTGAGGCCGTTCTTCTTGAGAACCGCGGCGATGTCCGCCGGAGAGTGATCGAAATAGCCGGCGGTTTCGACTTCCTGGTAACCGATCTGGGCGACTTTCGCGATGGTGCCGTCGAAGTCGGTCTTCATGGCATCGCGGACCGTGTAGAGCTGAACGCCGATTGCTTTGATTTTGTGCTCGGCTGGGAACGCCCAGGCAAGGTCTGAAGCGACCAGGGTGGCAGCGGACGTACCCAAAAATGAGCGGCGATTCATCATCGAAAATCTCCTTTTGAAAGGGCGGGAGTGCACCATAGCGAGCAACTTGCAGGGGTGAGTATACAAAAAACGAGGGCGGCGCATGAAAAAAATTGCGCCGCCCCGTGGGTGAAAAAACGGTTTACTAGAACTGGAAGCGCAAGCCGAATTGCATGATGCGTGGGTTATGCGCTCCATCCAGATGGAGGAAGCCGGAGTTGTTGACGTTGCTCGATGGGTCGGTGGTGTCCATTTCCATCCCGATCGAGTTGAACTGGGTGTGGTTGAACAGGTTGAACGTCTCCCAGCGGAATTCGAATGCGGCGTTTTCTTTGATCACGAAGCGCTTGAAAAGGCCGACGTCAAAGTTGGTTCGGCCGGGCATGCGCAAGGTGTTGCGTCCAAGCGTACCGTAGGTAAGGCCGGTGGGAACGGCGAAGGCGGCTGGGTTGTAGTACAGCGGTCCCCGCTGATCCGGAAATTCGGTCTGTGACAGACTCGCTCCCGGGTTGCCAACTAGGTCCGGACGCGAAGCGGTACCGGTGCCGTTGCCAAGACCCGCGCTGTCGGTGAGGCCAGCGCCATTGGTGACGGTGAACGGAACGCCGGACTGGATGGTGGTGATGCCGGAAACGGACCAGCCGCCAAGCAGCGTATGAGCGATGCCCGGATCCTTGAAGAACGGCAAGGCGTAAATGTAGCTCATAACGAAGTTGTGCTTCAGGTCGAAGTTGGAACTGGCTCGCGAAAGTGCCAGGTTGTAGGAATCGGTGAAGCCGGTATCAAAGCGGTCGGACGAATCGTCAATCGAATGGCTGTAGGTGTAAGCCAGGCTCATGGTCAAGGCGCCGACTGAGCGGTTCGCGGCGATCTGAAGCGAATGGTAGATGGAATTGGCGGATGTTTCGATGCGATTGATGGTGCCGTATCCCTGGACGGGACGGACGACATTGGCGTCGTTTCCGCAGGCGACGAAAAGATTGTTCAACGCTGTAGCCGGGACCGGGGCGCCGTTCGCCAGAGTTGCACCTGGGTCTGGGAATCCATTGCCTCCGACAATGTTGCTGCAGTCGTCATCGGTGATGGGCTGGCCGGGCACGAAGGGATTGTCCGCAGTCGGAACGACGTGGAGTTGGTTGGTATCTCGCTGGTTGACGAGATGCGTTCCCTTGCTGCCGACATAGGCGATTGAAGCAATGAAATGTCCCGGCAGTTCCTTCTGCACGTTCAGGTTCCACTGCTGCACGTACGGCCAATCGGCCCTGTCTGGAATCGAGTATGGGTTTATGGGGAAGGCGAAACCTCCGCCGATATTGGCATAGCCTTGCACGTTGCTCTGATTGGAGATCAGCACGAGAGGCGAAGCGCCTTGCTGCAACGACTTCGGCGTTGGCTTCGTTCCCGTTTTCGTGCTCAAAGAATATTCCATATCCTCCGCGTATGGCCATTTTTCCATCGCCCTTAGGATCAAAGGCAAAGCCGATACGGGGCGCGGGATTCATGTACTTATTCTCGAGGCAGCCCTTGGGTGCTCCACCCACGCCGCATTGGATGTAGCCGTTGAAAGACATTGCCGGTGCCGGGGACAAGCGCGCCCTCCGGAGGGCCGGAGTCCACGAACCATCGGCATCGATATCGGTGCAGCTGCGGGGTCAGAAAATGATGGGCTAATCCATATTCCTGGTTGTAGCGTTCCTGGTAGCGGCCGAAGAAGCTCCAGCGGAGTCCGAGGTTCAGCGTAAGTCGCTTGGAAATGCGCCAATCATCTTGGAAGTACGGTTCGAGGATTTTGTAACGGTCGTAGAAAAGGAACGAGCGTTCCGCTTGCGTGACGCTAAAGATGTTGCCTTGCAGCAGATCGGCGAATGCGTTACCGGTCGTGAGCGGCGACGAAACGTCAAATTGGAGAATCCCCTGCGTGTACAGACTGTTCTGTTGATTTTTTTGCGCGGCGGCAAAGTAAGCGCCCATCAACAAAGTGTGATTGCCGACGATCTTGGTCAGGTTGTCGCGATAGGTATAGGTAGGGTTGGCGTTCTTCCAGGGGAAGTAGCCGGTATCCACCTGGAAACCGCCTCCGTAGGCGTTGCCGCTGTTCACGGTGTAGGACGGCAGCTTGCCATCGAGGCCATTCGGAAAAAGTGAACCGCCGGCGTAACCGGCGGGAAGTTCCACCGGCCCTACGGAATTCAGGAAAATGTGATCAGCGGTATAGCTGGCAACGAATTCGTTTAGAAGAGTCGGAGTAAAGTTGGAGTTCAAGCGAGCTACAAAGCTGGTGCCTGGACCGACGAAATCGGTATTGATATTGGGGAAGCTGGAGCCATTGCCCCACAGCGGCGTTGGAGTCACGGTGCTCCAGGAGTCGTGAATGTATCGGAACGTAAGGCGCTGGTTGTCCGTAATGTTGTGGTCGACGCGGATCAGCTCTTCACGCCAGGTTGTAGGAAGCGAAACAGAGGTTTGGAAGCTTGGAAAGCCGCCGTTCGTACCGTTTGCCTGCGGCAAGATCGCCAGCAAGAACTGGGAGTTGGGATCAATTCCGGTCAACGTATCGTTGGCGAAACGTAGACCAGTGGCCGGGTTAACCGGGCAATCTGGGAATTCGTTCGTATCGATCACGCCAGCTACTGGCGAGCAAACATCGCCGAAATTGCCGCCGCGTTCGGCGTCTGACGGAACGTTCTGGTTATAACGTGGTTGGATCGCTCTGGCGGCGCCATTCCTGTGACCAGAAGAAAAAGGTTTTCTTCTTATCGGTGTTGTAATGATTCGGAATGAAGATTGGGCCACCGAAGGTATATCCCCAGTCATGCTTGCGGTATTGCGCTTTCGGAGCAGACGGGTCTTCGCCCTCATCCCAACCGCGCGCGTTGAAGGCTTCATTGCGGCCGTAATAGAAAGCGCTGCCGTGGAAGGCACTGGTGCCGGACTTGGTTTCGACTTCGACCGTGCCCGATCCGTTGCGACCGTATTGCGCGCCGTAGTTCGAAGTCAGAACTTTGAATTCGGCGATGGCCTCGGGATTCGGGTAGACATTGAGCGTGGTATTGGAGCCGTTGTCCATGTTGTCGCCGCCGTCGATTTCCCAGTTGTTATATTCAACGCGGCCGCCATTGATGCTGTAGCTTACGTTGCCATTGATGCCGACCGGCCTTCGTCCTGGCCAGTCTGGTCGACGACTCCGGGCGTGAGAGTAACAATTGTGTGAAGTTGCGGCCATTCAGCACGAACTCGTCAATTGTTTACCGGTAATGGTGGTGCGATGTCGGAGGACGTGGTCTCCACCTGTGCGACGCTTTCTCCGGTGACGATGACTTCTTCGGTGATCGCGCCGACGGTGAGACAACGTCGATACGGGCCTTCTCCGCCACGCTCAGCACAACTGTTGTTGCGATGAATTTTTGAAAGCCTTTTGCGGTGACAGTGAGTCGTAGGTATCCCCGGCTAGACCGGGTAACCGTAAATGCGCCATCAGAATTAGTGGAAGTGACTCGAGTGACACTGCCCGCAGCGTTTTTGACGCGATCTCGGCGCCAGCGACCGCCGCGCCAGATTTGTCGGTAACGGTGCCGCTGATATACCCAGTATCCTGTGCGACGGCGACCGATGAGAGGGAAAGACGAGGCCAGCGACAAACGTAACGCCACAAAAGATTTGTAAAAGAAAGAATTGAAGCGGAAGAAGTTCCCACAGATTCTTCACTGTGATACCTCCGAAGAAGATTCGAGTTTCGGGAAATCGGAAGAGATCACGCTATGGGAGCTGCGGCAACGAACAAAGCCGCCGGACCGAAAACCACCCCATCGAACGCCACCCCTACCACTCGACCTGAAACGCAAGTTCCCACCAGAACTGCTATTAAAACGGATTAATATTGCAATTTCGAGTGGTTGTCAAGGCCAAATTCCAGAAGAGTTTCCTGCCGTGAGCAATGAATTGCGCTTGTCGTCGATAGAACATCTGAGGAGGAAACGCTGCGAAAATCCAGTAGTATCGAGCCGAAACTGCGGGCAGGGATGCAGTGTAAGCGATTTTAGACCGAATCCATACGAATGTTTCGAGCGACTGCGATGGCAACCATCTTTTCATGACGTGCGTGTTAACGGTGTGCCGCCTCGCCAGACAACGGTCGCGCAGATCCACGCGGCGTCTATTTCAAAGGGCAGGACGCGCTGTCCAAAGGAGACCTGGAGAGAGCCGCGGCGACGGCGTTTCGTGAGGTATTGAAGCAGTTGACCCGCAATCGGCGGCGGCGCATCGCAAACCTAGGAGTGATTGCGATGCGCCGCAAGCGTGGGACGAGGCGTCTGGTCAGAATTGCGCCAAGCGGAAAAACTTGCTCCGAGGATGTCCGGCGTCCGACTGAACATCGGAACCTAGTCGAATATCGAAGGGCGAATTACGCAGAGGCGATTGCCCCGCTAGAAAGTGTGATGAAGCGATCAGCCTGAGTTGATGCAGGCACGTTACTTGTTGGGACTTGTGTTATCGTTCGTGGACGGAACGGGGAGGCGGTAAACGTACTGGAGCCGCTGTGGCCAAATTTCTCCAATTAATTCGTTTATCTTGTACGTGCTTGGCAATTCTGCGTTTCGATGCTGGGAAACAAGAGCTTGATCAAAAGAGCGCTCGCAGGCTGATCGAAGTCGGCGGCGACTCGCCGGAATTTCACCTGCTAATGGCAAAGGCGCTGCTGACTCGCAACGACGACCAAAAGGCTCTGGAAGAATTCCAGAAGGCAGCAGCCGGAAATCGCGAATTGCCATTTCTGCATTTCAATCTGGGAATGGCGTACTGGCGAATGGAACAATTCGAATTAGGCGGAAGAAGAGTTACTGAAGGACATCGCGAGTTGAACCCGGAATGGCTTACAGCCACGAACAGCTTGGGCGCGTTTATTTACAGCTGGGCGCGAGAAGGAGGCCGAGCAGGATTTTCCGGAAGCAATCAAACGCGAACCCCGGCTTGCCCGACGTCACTGGTGGAATTGGCGAAAGTTATCAATGCAGACAGGCGAGTTGAAATTGGCTAGCGCATGAGGTCGAGCTGGCGGTTAAATTCGCACCTAAAAACCAGAATGCACATTTCGTGCGAGGACAAGTGCTGCAACGACTGGGCCGCAAGGAAGAGGCGAAAGTCGAGTTTGCCTAAGCGCGAAAACAGATGGCCAGCCGGTGTCAGAGAAGGACCGGGCGCAATGGTTGATAAAGGAACAAAATTCCAGAGCCAGAGATCGACCAAGGAACAGTGAGCCTGAATCTTACGGCAAGCGGCGGCGGTTGCCACGACCCGCGAGCCTGTTCGAGTTGCTCGGCGACCGCGAGAACGAGTTCGTCTTCGTTCGGCCGGCCAATAATTTGCACTCCGATCGGCAATCCTTCCGCGGATTTGCTCATCGGTACGGTGACAGCCGGGAAATCCCGCCAAATTGAGCCACTGGGAATGTCGCATGGTGTCGCGATAACCGGTGCCGGCAGTCCAGCTTCCCTGGCTATGAGCGAAATGCCGGAGCCTGCGCTGACCGGCGAAAGCAAAATCGGCACATGCTCCATCGCTCTCATTATTCGGGCCCGTTCGCGATCGCGCGCCGTGCACATTCCCACGAATCTTTCCATGGTCATCGTTGGAGATGGCGACGATTCGCGCGCGGCCTCGAGATAGTCCTGAAAGTTTGGACTCAACAAGTCTTCGTGCCCGCGAATTTCGCCGATGAAAAGTTCGCTGATCACGGTGCCGAAGAAAAACCACCATAGTTCAAGCACTCGTTCGAGATTCTTCAAGCGAAAAGGCTCAAGCGTGAAGCCATGATAGGCGAGAAATTGTGCCGAAATTCGAACGGCCATCTGTGTTTCTGGCTGTGACGTTGCCCAGCGAGCTGTCTTCGAGAATACCGAACCGGAAATTTTTCGGAAACGAAGTGCGAGTTCTGGAAGTTGCACCGGAAACGTGTCAAAGCGTCGCCCGGATCCGGACCGCGCAGCACTTCGAACAAGGTCCTTAGATCGCCGACCGTGCGAGCCATCGGGCCCACGACGCCGAGCCATCCGAACGCGCTGTTTCCTGGCGGGAAGTGTCCGGTGGATGGAATGCGGCCTGGCGTCGGCTTTAGTCCGCAGATTCCACAGAAATGTGCCGGGACACGAATGGAACCGCCGCCATCGCTACCGACTCCTCCGGCCGAGCATCCGGACGCGATCGCTGCCGCTTCGCCGCCGCTCGAGCCGCCGCAAGAAAATTCCTGATTCCATGGATTGCTGGTTCTTCCGGCGAAACGATTGTCGGTTTCATACGCCATCAGAAATTCCGGCGTGTTGGTGTTGCCCAATAAAATGGCGCCAGCCTTTCGCAGCCGGCGAACGAGGACGGCGTCGTTCGAAGGGCGCACGTGCTTACGAAGAAGGGAACCGGCGGCGCAGGGCCAGTTGGCGACATCGATACAGCTCTTAATGCTGAGCGGAACTCCGTGCAGCGGACCGAGCGATTCTCCACTTCGAATCGCGGCTTCGGCTGTGGCTGCCTGCTGGTTGGCGGCCAATGCGTCGAGGTGGGTGAACGCGTTGAGCTGCGGGTTCAGGACTTCACTACGCCGCACGTGGATATTGACGACTTCTCGCGGCGAAATGCTTTTTGTCCGAATGTCGGCGGCGAGTTGCGCGAGCGATTGGTAATGAAGCGCGGTCATGTTGGCCATTCGAGACTAAGAGTGGAGCACGAGAGCGTCAAGCGACGGTGGGGAACTGCAATCTTCATCGAGTCAGTCGCGTGGCCAAAAGCCGTTGACGGCCACGACGAAGGCCGCGAGAATTGAACTGTCGCGCTGCGGGAAGGCGCGGCTTCATTCCCCGGGGACTGGAACTCATCATCACTATGCAAATGCGCATTCGCCGCGCGTACCCGTTTGCCGTAGTTACTGCCGCAATTTTGTTGGGCGTAGTCCTTCCACGAAGCGGCGTATTCGCCGCGAGAAATAGCCGACCAGAGAAAGCAATCCTTGCAACGCGAGAGTCTGCCGAATTTGCGCCTGATGCAGCCGATTCCGAAGCGGCGCGGCTGAACAGCATCGGCGTTGCCTACATGGGGCAACAGCGATTTTCCGACGCCCAGAAGCAATTTGACGATGCCCTGAAGGCGCAGCCGGATTACTCACTCGCCAGACTCAATCTCGGAATTTCTCTCTTGAGTCAGCAAAAATCCGAAGAAGCGAAGAAAGCGCTGCTCGAAGCGACCGCGAAGCTTCCGCGCGATCCTTACGCCTGGTACAACCTCGGCCTGGTCTATAAAGATTTGGGAGAGCACGAAAAAGCGATCGAGGCATTCGAGCGTGTCACGGAAATCGTCCCGACCGAACCCGATGCGTTCTACTTCATCGGCTATTTGAATACTCAGTTGCAAAAATACGATGCCGCGATTGCAGCTTATCAAGCGGCGTTGAAAGCCTTTCAGTTTCACGCGTCTGCGGAATTCGGAATGGCACGGGCTTACCAGCGCAAAGGCGATGCGGACAACGCGCGCGAACACCTGAAAAATTTCCAGAGGATCACATCTCAACATTTGGGAGCTCCGTTTGGGGCGGGTTACGGCGACCAGGGAAAATATTCGCTCGCGGAATATCCGAAAAACGGATTGTTGAAGGCGCCGGCAGCTATTGCTGTCTCTTATACAGCGCAACCGCTTGCAGCTGGGCCAAGCTCCGGCGCGTGTTTTTTCGACTACGATGGCGACGGCAAACCGGATCTCTTGTTGGTTGGCAGTGGTAGCGGCGGCCTGAAGCTACTGCACAATTCGGGCAACGGAAAATTCGAAGACAAAACATCTGGTTCAGGTCTGCCTGTGAACGGCAGCGGGCTTGGCTGCGCCGCGGGCGACTATGACAACGACGGAAAGACCGACCTCGCTGTTTGCCTTGCCGACGGTGTGCACCTCTTTCATAACGATGGCGCCGGGAAATTCGCCGACGTCACAAAAGCGGTAAGCATCCGCGCCGACCAAGGTTGCGTAGGCGCAACGTTTGTCGATTACGATCACGACGGCGACCTCGATCTATACGTCACGGCAAAAGCAGATTCCGGCGTTCCCAACACTTTGTGGCGCAACAACGGCAACAGCACGTTCACGGACGTTTCTGCGGAGACTGCGCTCGGCGGAGAATCAACCGGCGCAGCCGTGCTTACTTCCGATTTCAATAATGATCGAGCGATTGATTTTGTGATTGCTGGAGGCGCGAAAGGCGCTTCGGTACTGCTGAATCCTCGCGAAGGAGCTTTCAAGCCGATTGCCTCGATTGATTTTGCGAAAGAAGGACTGCCGCCTGCGGTAGGAGTCGTCTCCTTCGACTTTGACAAAGACGGTTGGATGGACCTGGCGTTCACACATGCGGGCGCGCCAGGAATCAGCTTGTGGAGGAACAAGGAAGGCGTGGGACTAGAACGCGTCCCGCTGCCGGACTTCCACTGGAAGTCGGGAACCGGAATCGCCGCAATCGACTTTGACAACGATGGATGGATTGATCTTGTTGCGCTGGGAGAAGGAGCGAATGGCGGCGAAGTGCGGCTGTTGCGAAATCTTGGTGCGGGAAACTGGTACGACGCGACCAAGGACGCGAAGTTGGATGCAGTGAAGTTAAATAAGCCGCAGTCGATCGCGGCAGCGGACGTCAGCGGAACTGGTGGAACCGATCTCGTGGTGACGCAAGCCGAAGGTGCGCCATTGCTGCTGAAGAATCAAGGCGCCGAAAAAAATGGCTGGATGCAGATTGACTTGAAAGCATTGAACGATAACAAAAGCGCGATCGGAACGAAGGTCGAAGTATTTGCAGGCTCTACCTACCAGAAGTGGGAAGTTCTCGGCGCTTCCGGATATCTCGGGCAGAGTGCTTTGCCGATTCACGTTGGGCTCGGAGGCGAAAAGGGAACTGATGTTGTGCGATTGTTGTGGCCGACGGGCGTTCCACAGGACGAAATTCGACTCGCTGGTCGCAAGACGCAAGTCGTCGCGGAACTCGATCGGCGTGGTAGCTCCTGTCCGGTTCTGTTTTCGTGGAATGGAAAAGAGTTCGAGTTCATTGCGGATATGATTGGACCGGGCGTTGTCGGCCATTGGGTCGCTCCCGGCGAACGCGACGTTCCCGACCCGACGGAATACCTGAAAGTTTCGGGAAGGAGTTTGCAGCCCCGCGATGGAAAGCTTAGCTTCCGTTTTATGGAGCCGATGGAAGAGACGGTCTATCTCGATCAAGTAAAACTGCTCGCGATCGATCATCCAGCGAACTTCGATGTGTATCCGAACGAACGATTTGCCAGCAATCCGCCGTTTCCCGATTTTGGCATCGTGCCGGCTTCACATCCGCATGAACCTGTTGGCGCGTGGGACGATCGCGGTAACGATGTGCTGCCGTTGCTTGCCAAGCGTGATCGAAAATATGTCACTGGTTTTGACCAGTTGCCATTTGCCGGCTTCGCAAAACTGCATTGGATTGAACTGGATCTGGGCGAGTGGAACGCAAACTTGCCGCTGCGGCTGATTGCGGACGGTTATACGGACTACTTCACGGCAACTTCGATGTATGCCGCGGACCAGGCAGGAATTAAAGTGATTCCGCCGTACGTGGAGGCGCAAAACGCCCAAGGCAAGTGGTTGCGGGTCGTAGAAGATATGGGTTTTCCGGCCGGACTCGAACGCACCATGGTCGCCGATCTTACCGGGAAAATTCCAGCCGGCACGCGGCGCATTCGCATCGTCAACAATCTGAAAATTTATTGGGACGCGATTCGAATCGACCAGACACCGCAACAGCAGAACGTCCGCGTCACGGAAATCCCGCTCGAGAATGCTTCGCTCGATTTTCTCGGCTTCCCGAAAGAGACGCGCCTGACACCCGCCAGCGACACGGTCTATTCCTATTCTTCACGCAGCAAGACTGGGCCGTACGCTCGCGCAGCGGGGAACTACACTCGCTACGGCGACGTAAAATCGTTGCTCCGAAACGTCGACGATCGCTTCGTGATTTTCAGTTCGGGCGAAGGCGTGAAGCTCGACTTTGACGCCAGAGCACTGCCTCCGCTTAGAGCAGGTTGGGTGCGCGACTATTTCTTCTATGCCGATGGCTTCGAGAAGGACATGGACTTTTACGCGGCGCATGCATTTACGGTCGAGCCGTTGCCCAAGCATGGACTGAAACCATATCCCTACGCTCCGGGCGCGGCTTACCCGGAAGACGCCGCGCACTTGCAGTATGAATTGGAGTACAACACGCGCCAGCGGTCAGGAAAAATGCCCGCCGATTTGCAGTATCACTATCCCGATCCCGGCTTGAAATAGCGAAATAGATCGGCGAATTTGGCGCGTACGACCGGCCGCATTTATTTTGCTTGATTTAGGCTCAGTCCCACTCGACGGTTGTCCATGCGCGTTCCTGCGCGCTCTTCTGAATCGCTTCGCACAGTGTCAATTCCTCGTGCCCGGTTTCGAATGTTGGAAATCGGCGCGGCGCTTTGAAATCGCCCGCTTCCAGGTAGTTGTAGAAATCATGGAAGAGTTGCACAAATGTATCGGGATAGCCTTCCGCGTGGCCGCCCGGGTACGCAGCGTATTTGCGCGCTTCCGGACTGAGCAGGGAAGGATCCTTGATGAGCACTTCGTTTGCCTGATTGCGGCGCCCGATCCAAAGAGAGTTCGGCTCTTCCGCATTCCAGCTTAACGATCCTTCGCTTCCATTAAT
This sequence comes from uncultured Acidobacteriota bacterium, assembly GCA_963781385.1. Classification (GTDB taxonomy): domain Bacteria; phylum Acidobacteriota; class Terriglobia; order Acidiferrales; family UBA7541; genus Acidiferrum. The sequence goes on from CAWAFN010000006.1 coordinate 83,140, forward strand.
TTCAAAGTGAAGCTTGCATTTTCTGCCGGGGCTAACCTGCGAAACGGTGAACACGCCTTTGGCGCCGTGTTCGAGATGTACCAGCACGGACGCATAATCGTCAGTAGTAATGGGCATCTCGTCGGTCGCGACATTTCTTGCCGTTGAAAAGGACTCAACATGCCCTCGCGGTTTATGGCGAACTGGAACTACGGTTGCCAGGTCCGCGCAAAGCGCCTCCACTTTTTGTCCGGTAATCCACTGAATCAAATCGAGCCAGTGCGTGCCGATGTCAGAAACCGCGCGCAATTCTCCGCCAAGTTTGGATTCGAGCCTCCAGTTCCAGTCCGTCGGATAGGTTAGCCAGTCCTGCAAAAATCCGCCGTGAACCAGTTTCACTTGCCCGATCGCTCCCGATGCAATCAGCGATTTCGCCTGGACGCAAAGCGGGTAGTAACGAAGATTGTGCGCGACGCCGCCGATGCGGTTGGTCTCCTTTGCAAGCGCGACGAGTTGCGCGGATTCCCGCGAATCCATCGCCAGTGGCTTTTCACACAGCACGTGTTTTCCTGCACGTAATAATTTTGCTGACTGTTCGAAGTGCACGTAGTTGGGCGTGCAAATATGCACGACGGTCACCGCGGGATCGGCCGCGATTTCGTCCACGTTCTTGTATGCGCGTTCAAGCCCGAGCGCTTTGGCTGCGGCGTCGCTGCGCTCTCCCGAGCTCACCAGAGTTCCCCGCACAGGGACTGGTATACGGCGCAACGATTCGATGTGGGCCTTTCCAACGAATCCAGCTCCGATGACTACGGCAACTTGTTTCATGGCGAGATTCTCCGTGAGGAATATTGGTCAATCCTTGTCCGGCGGCATTCTACGACAGTCGCGGTTGTTGCGCGGTTATTCTTTCCCGGCCAGTAAAGCCTGACGAACTTTCGCCAGTTCTTTTCTCTTCTGCTGGTTAGCTTCCGGAAACTCCAGATTCAGTGAGTCCAGTGCCTCAATGACCGCTCCCGCCACAGCCACGCGAGTGAACCATTTGTTGTCGGCGGGAATTACGAACCACGGCGCGCGTTTGCTCGCCGTGTTTTGAATCATTTCTTGGTAGGCCTGCTGATAATCCTTCCAATAGCCACGCTCTTCCACGTCGGCCATGGAGAACTTCCAGTTTTTTTCCGGCATATCAAGCCGTGCGAGGAAGCGTTTTTTTTGTTCGCCTTTCGAAAGGTGCAGAAAAAATTTCAGAACGAGAACGCCGTTGCGCGTCAGATATTTCTCAAAATTATTGATGTCTTCGTAGCGGTTCTTCCAGAGGCCCTTTCCGGTGACGCTCTTTGGCAGACGTTGCGGCCCGAGCAGTTCCTGGTGGACTTTCACCACCAAAACTTCCTCATAATAGGAGCGATTGAAAATGCCGATCTTGCCGCGTTCCGGAATTCGCTTATGAGCGCGCCACAAATAGTCATGATCCAGCTCATCGTGCGATGGCGGCTTGAAAGAAGTTACTTCACAGCCTTCGGGATTGATGCCGGACATCACGTGCTTGAGCGCACCATCTTTTCCCGCTGCATCCATAGCCTGAAAAATCAGCAGGACCGACCATTGACCTTGCGCGTAAAGCTTTTCCTGGAAATGCGAAAGCAGTTCCACTCCGTGTACTAGCAATTTCTCGGCTTTGTCCTTGTCTTTCACGCCTTGCGTGTCAGCGGGGTCATGGTCCTTCAGCCGAAAATCTTTACCCTTCGTTACGCGAAATGGCTCGATGAAGGATTCGGCTTCTCTAATCAGCTTTTTCAGCTTCATGGTCGTTCGCAAGTTTATTACAGATAGAAAAAGCCTGCCGCAGATATCTCCGCGGCAGGCTTTTTGCAATTCTCGTTTGCTGCGGTGCTCGTGAGATCTAATCAAGAGCACCGCAGCTATGTGTTAATCCTTGTTCGAGATAATGAGTCCCGTGCCAGGATCGAGCAGCAGTCTCTTCGCCTTCGGTCCGAAGAAATCGAAGATACTGTTTAAGGTGCCAGCTTTCACGTCGTTGGAATCGCCGCCAATGCTGCCCAGCGTCCAGTTGTCTTCGATAAATCGTAGGATCGACGACTGGTCAGTGATGCGGTGGTCAACGTAGTTCTGACGCGCGTAGGGCGAGATTATGAGTAGCGGCAGTCTCGGCCCAAAACCGCAACGGCCGGGTGTCGCTCCGCTAGGAGTCGCGCCGCACGCGCCAGGACCGGTGAGATTGTCGTCGGTGACATCGGACTGGTTGATGATCGGATCCATCTGGTGGTCGTACCAGCCGTCGGAATCGTCGTAGGCGATGATGACAGCAGTCGTATTCCATTCCGGGGACTGTTGCAGCGCGTTCAGCGTCTTTACGACAAACGTCTGTTCGTCGAGTGGGTTGGAGTAGCCAGCATGACCGTCAAAGGCGCCTTTCGCTTTGAGGAAGCTGACCGCAGGCATCCGGCCCTCATTGACTGCCGTCCAGAAGTCTGACAAGTCGTATTGGTGGTTAGCTTGGTCCGTTTCGCCAATCATCGACGCCGCGCTCGGTGGCAGGTGATGTGGGTTGGCGGTCTGCACAAAGTATTGGAACGGCTCGTGGTGAGCGATGTAGTCACCCGTTGTTCCCGAAAGTCCAGTGCTGGCGGCGGCGCAGGTCGCTTTGCCGGTGGCATCAACGCTGGTCCGGCCGAATCCGCCTTGGAACCAGCCCCAGGTGATTTTCTTCGCGTTCAACAGGTCCCCGACGTTCTTTCCGCTGATCTTTACGTGATTCGGGCTTGATGGATTGCAGTCATCGCCATCCGGACGCGGATCTCCAATCACAGCTCCTGCGTTCGAACCATTCGCGATATTTCCTGCCGCTGATCCGGAAGTGAGCATCGCTCCGGACGTCGTGCCCGCTACGAGGTTTAGTGCGCCCGGGGTCGACGGTCCAAAGGTCGTTCCGTATGAGTTGTCGCTCATCGCGAAGTGCTGCGCATAGTTCCAGAGCGCTGTTACCGTATTGCCATCGTAGTAGCCCATCACGAGACCGGTACCCTTGCCAAAATCGTTGCAGCCCGGTCCACCAGCTCCGACTTCTTCTGGGAAACGGTTCATCAAACCGTGATTGAAGGCTTTCTGCTCGTCGGCGTAGTCGTGGTCCTGATCGCAAGTTACCGCTTGCGTGCGATCAAGCCGAAAGGGCTGAGTGGAGTTGGGGTTCTCATCCAAAAGGCTGCTGGTCAGAAGATTGTTTACGCGCGGAGTCTCCGACACGGCAGAAAATTTCGGCTGTCCGGAAGGATTCACCGACGACGGATACGTCGCGAAATAGTGATCGAAGGAGACGTTTTCCTGGAAAATGACGACAATGTGCTTGATTGGGGTGGTAGTCGAGAACTTGTCTGCCGGGCTCTTGAGGCCGTCAGCCAGCGAAGAAGCCGGAGTTCCCGCAATAATCGTTGCCGCGGCCAACACGGCAAGCGCGCGCTTCAGATGCAATTGAATCATCGAATCTCCTCTTTATGAGAACTGTTGCGTTCGGATGCGCCACGCGCTTTTTCCTTCGCCGCCTGCCAGCGCAGGGTAGGAAACTTCGCGTACCGCTTGAGGCATGCATTGTTAGCTTCGATTTATTAGTGCTGTGTGAAGGCAGCGTGAAAAACGGGAATTTTGGAACAAAAAAGCGGTCAACACTTTGTAAAAAATTCCTATGGGACTTTTTCTTTCGATACTGGGGATGGTTCGACGCGGATGGTGCCCATCATGCCGCCATCTTCGTGCTGAAGAATGTGACAGTGATACGGAAACGTGCCGACGATGGTCGGGTCGCGAAAATCCATTCGCAATTTCAGGCTCGGGTATACCGGCGTAAAGGAATCCCAGTATGGGACGTTGATGGTATCGTGCAGGTACGGCTCTTCGACCGGCACGCCGTGCCGCTCCAGCACCAGAAAATGCGTTTGGTGGATGTGAAATGCGTGCGGCTCGTTGGAACGGTTCTCGATAATCCAGTCTTCCACGTCGCCCTGATGCACGACCACATTTGGCAACGTTGCGTTTGCGTCGTATGTGGCGGGAGTTTGACCTTCTTCGGTGATGAAAAATAATGTTCCGTGCTTTGCATCCTTCGGATCGATAATCTTTTCAGAAAAATAAAATTTGCGTATTCGAATGGGCGATACCTTCGAGAGTGGCGGGAATGGAGTTGCCCCGCCGGCTGTTGCGGTTGACGGCAGCGTCACGGTGGAATCGGCAGCCTCGTTTTTTGCATTGATAACCGCGAGCGGGCGTTCGGGATCGTTGTCGTCTTGATCCGATGCAGCTGGTTGACCAGGGGCCGATGTGGAAGCGCCTACGGCCGGACGAGCGTCGGCATCGACTGCGGGACCTCGCTCGACGAATTTGGTGATAAGTTTTCCGCTAATCCCTTTAGGCGGCCCAACAAGGATGAATTCCGAGCGGGACGACGGTGGCAACGGAATGTGCGTCTTCCAAAGAATTCGATCCCGCGCGGTTCCGTCGTCAAAGCCAATTGGGATTCCGTCGAGCGCAACGACCGCGAGGTTCTGCGGCGTTTTGCCGTACAGAATTTGCAAATCTAAATACGTATCGGCGGAAGCGTTCAGCACTCTCCACAACTGTTTTTCGCCCGGCTTGGTCGTGAATACAGCCGTCGGGTAATTCGGATAGGGCACCGGTACATAGTTGATTGATAGATCTTTTGACGGACGATTGCGATCGGGCGTCCCGCCGGATACCGTTGCTGTCGGCATCTCCTGATCGCGGATGATGACAACGCGCTCCGGCAGATTCGCCGCATGGTGATTCGCCTGTTCAATTCCTTCGACGATCAACGCGCCTGAGGCTCCTCCCAATACCTGCGCTTCGCTCATCCCGTGCGGGTGTGGGTGGTACCAATAAAGTCCTGGCGGCGTGCTCTTCGGAATCTCAATCCTGTATTCGAATGCTGGCGCGTTCGGTTGAATCAGCGTTTTCAGCGATTCGTCTTGATGACAAACCGGCGGAACGACTAGGCCATGAAAGTGCAGGTTCGTCGTGCCGGCTGACATGATGCCGCTAGTTCCGCAGTTGTTCGAACCGTGATCGTGTGAGCCCACATTCGTCGCTCCTTTGCTCGTGACGTTGCTCTCATTTTTTAAATTCAGGATAAGCGTGTCACCTGGATGCACGCGCAGATTTGGCGATTCGCTTCCATCCGGCAAAACGTAGCAGTAACGCACGACCCCTTCCGCATCGACGCTGCTACGGAACGCCAGATCAACGCGTAAGACACCGTTCTCGCTCCACAAATTTTTCGGTTCCGGTACAGCACTGCCCTCGGGTGACCGCGTGCATCCGGTACCGCCCACTGATTGCGCTTTCGAGTGCGTTGCCGCAGATTTTGCAGGGACCGTCACCGCGATTTTTGTTTGTGAATGCGTATTAGCAGGAAGCAACAGCAGCGCAACCACAGGGATCAGGATCTCAAGGTGTGACAAGAACACACTCTCTGTTTCAACAGCAATTCAAACAAGCATTGGAACCCGTCCTCCGTTAAAGTCTCGTAAACACAAGATGAAAACAATCGCATTTCGTTGGCTCTCATGATCTGACTCGCCAAAAAACTTTGCTTACGCAATTATTTTACGTTTATGGTAATACGGCTTTCGGATACTTCCGGGGAGGCGGCGTACACAACGCAAGTATTTCCGCAGGTGGTAGCTATTCCACCGGTTGGACCATGCTGTTCGCGTATTTCATTGTTCGCCCGTGAGAAGACCCCTTCAGCGCCTTGTTTTTGTCTTTCAGCCCATTGGTGTCGGCCGGGTCCTAGTCTTTTAGGCGGAAATCTTCGCCTTTTGTAACTCGGAATGGCTCAACAATGGCTTCAGCTTCTTTGACCAACTTTTTTAATTTCATGGTGTAGTTGAGTCTAATACGCCAGTTGCCGCCTAGCCATTCGATTTCATAATAAGACAAAGAGCCCGATTCGCTGCAGCGAATCGGGCTCTTTGTCTAGTTCTACTTTGCCTACGATTGGCGCTCGATCGCTGACTTTTTAGTCGCGGTCGTCGTCCGTACTTTCGGGCCGCAAAATCTCGAAAGTGTTGTTGTCTCCGTGCTGTTGAGTGAAGAAGAGCCTCCAGCCATCACGGAACGGCGTCGGAATCTTTGCCCCGAGCAAACCGCTAACGCTTGGATCACCGTCGGACTGGTGCCAACCGGTAATCTCGTTATCCCCCTCGTTCTGATAGCCCTGTAGACCGCTAAACTGTGAATCTAGTGTAGCGGCCGCATCTCGACCCTCAGCGAGGATTCGAATGGGTTGATTGGCGTTGTTGCTGTAGTCCGTGCGAAGATCGAACAGGTACGCCGAATCTAGGCCGTTTCGCTGCGAATGCAGTGCATCGCCAGCGTCTTCGACGAATACTACGCGATTTTCGTCCCAGAACGCCACATTGTCGAGACCGGTATGCGCAACGTCGCCGCGAAATGCAAGGGAAAGTACGCCGCTGTCGCCGGAAAGATGTAGCCGGAAGATTCCTCCGAAACCGCCGAACTCCGAACCCGCTTCGGTCAGAGAGTTGGTATCTCCAGTCTCATCGAAGACAAATTCCGAGAAGTCGGTTCCTGGGCGGAACTGTCCGTTTTCTGGCCGCTTGAAAGGTGTTCCACCAGCAGTCTTCGCGGCCGCATTGGCACTGAATGGTACTGTGCCCTGCGTGGCGGTATCGTGAATCGTTACCCACGTCGTCTGAAAATGCAGTCCGTAGGTGTGCAGATCTTTAGAGTCCTGCGAGGTTATGTCCGCGTCGATGTTCGAGCCAAACACGATGGCTCCTGCATGCGCTTTGGACTTAACCTGTAACACTTGAAGTTTCCCACCAGCCATCAAGTCCGAAGGGCTGTATGGCAGAAAACGATAGACGAAGCTATTGGGTTGCTTCGCGTGAGGATTGGTGGTCCCGGCCTTTCCGCCTACATCTTCGACGATGATCAGGCGCCCAAGTCGGTCTGCCTGTACTCCCTCATAGCCGCCCCGTCCGAGAATTCCCGAAATATCTTCCACCTTTGACGGGACATCGAGTGTCGCCTGCATGATGCTTGCGTTTGATCCGCTCTCCGAGGTGAAAAGCAAGTGATGGGAAAATGGATACCATGTTGACCCATCAATCGTTGGCAATGGCTGGTCGTTTACATCCGTAGTCGCCATCAACGTGACGCGATGCGCGCCGTCGGCGTCGAGGTTAATCCGGGTAATGTACCCCTGATTGTTTGCTCCGAGTTCATGCCCTTGGAAAAGAAAATGAGTGCCGTAGTCATAGTTTGGATCCGCGCCGCCCTGATGTTTCAGAATCAGGTAGGTATTCTTGTCGGGCTCAGTTTTGGTAGCTTCGACTTTGTGAAGCGCCGAAGGCAGGTCTCCAGGAGCGGGAACCGGTGGTCCATCATTGTCATATCCATAGAAACTCGTAAAAGCGGAAGGATTTTCCAGCTTCCACGAGCCTTGTGCTACGACTGCTTCGACTAGTCCGTTTGAAAGCACATTTGGTTCCGGGACTCCCGTAGATTTCGGATTGGCAGGTTCCACCGAGTCGATGGCCCGCCCTTTTTTACCGTGCTCATTACCGTCTGCTCCGAATGCTGGGGCGGCTGGTGCCACAAGTAGAGCCGCAGCCGCCAGCGCTGCGATGAATTTATTGAAGCGGTCGTACATCATCTCCGTCTCCTTCTTCGTTTGAGTGCTTTAGCGAACAATGGTTCGATCCGGTGAAGCCCCAAAGAGAGCCTAGGCCGCGAGGCTTCCGGCTATGCCGGTTTCGAGCCGACAATGAACTGGTTCGTTGGTCAAGTTATATGGGGATCGTGTTATGGCGCCGTGAACGGCAGGTCAATTCTGGCGGCTGGCGGGGAACCCGAGTACAATTCGGCTCCACCATGGTCAGCTCAGAAGCTTTCCGTACATGAGGGATCTCGCTCGAAAGCTAGGTCTGCGAAATTACTTCGCGCTGGCGTTTGGAGCCATGATCGGTGTCGGTTGGCTCGTGCTGATGGACGATTGGCTCGGCAGAGGTGGCCCTTACGGCGCAATGCTGGCGTTTGCCATCGGCGGTCTGATTTTGCTTCCCGTTGGCTACGTGTATGGCGAGTGGGTAAAACGGTTACCAGACGCTTCCGGCGAAGCTGCTTACACCGCGCAGGTTTTTCCTCCCATCGTCAGCTACTTTACCGGCTGGACCATGCTTCTTGCGTATTTCGTCGTGTGTCCGTGGGAAGCTGTTGCTGTCGGAAAACTTGCTGCATATCTGGTCCCGTCATTGAATTCGCTCGAGCTGTATCGCATTGCCGGCCAGCCGGTTTTCTTGCCGCGGTTAGTTCTCGGAATTGTGATGACCGTGTTTCTCGGCGCGTTAAACTATCGCGGCATTCGGGCGAGTGCCATATTCCAAGGCTGGGCCACGACTGGGGTGCTGGCGTTGTTTGCCGTAGTCGCCATGTTCAGTGTGGCACGCGGCTCTGCCGCGAATTTTCATCCCGGCTTTCGTTCGACTCCGTTCGTTTCGATTCTTCTGGTTCTACAAATCGTTCCATACTTCATGACCGGCTTCGAGTCCGTTCCGAAAGCAGCCGAAGAAGCGCTCCCAGAATTTCGTTCCTATGGTTTTTTCAAGGCGATTGTTCTCGCGTTATTTGTCGGCGCGGCTTTCTACGTTGTGGCGATTGCAGCCGTTTCCTTCGCGGCGCCGTGGCAGTCGCTTCTGGGCACGCCTTTCGCCACGGCTGCTGCGTTTTCGCGGGTGCCGGGAACGCAATGGCTCGTGCGCCTGATTCTCGTCGCAGCAATCTTCGGATTGTTTCAATGCTTCAACGGAAATTTCGTCGCAGCGAGCCGGTTGCTCTTTTCATTCGGACGGCGCGGAACTATTCCTGCCAATTTTGCAAAGATTCACGCTAAGTTCCAGACGCCATCCATCGCAGTTATCGGCGTCACACTCGCCACCCTTGCCGGGCTCGCTCTTGGCGACGCGCTTCTGGTTCCGGTCACCGAAGTCGGTTCCATGGCGTCAGCGTGCGGCTGGTTAGCGACGTGCGTCTCGCTTTTTGTGGTCGAGTCCCGCATCGGCGTGCGATTGATCGCTGCTCTCGGTTCGCTGGTAGCTCTGGTGCTGCTGGCAATGAAACTTTTTCCGATTTTTCCAGGACACTTCACCACCGCCGAGTGGATCGCTCTTGCGATCTGGCTCTTCATCGGAGCCTTGATGCATTTCCCTCGAGCATCCAGGGCTTCCGAAGCGGTGTAACCGATTCTGTATAATGAACGTCTGAATACCGCGTCGTCAAAAAAATGATCCCTTACCTTCATCTCGGCCCGCTCACTCTGCCCACGTTCGGCTTGATGGTTGCTACCGGACTGTTTGTAGCGTCCTACGTTCTTCAAGCCGACTTCCATCGTCGCGGCATCCAGAGTGACGCATTTCTTATCATCGGTCTTGCTGGTTTGGCCGGAATCGTAGGAGCAAGGCTCTATCATGTGCTTGAAACGCCGGCTGAGTTTTTCTCGAATCCATGGCCTCTCTTATACAGCCGCTTCGGCTTTGCGTGGTTCGGCGGATTTCTGGGCGGCTTTGCTGCGTTGCTGCTGATCAGCCGCAAGGAGAAAATCTCCGCACTCACTTTCCTCGATGCTTGCAGTCCCGCAGCCGCCGTAGGCTATGCCATTGGGCGCATTGGCTGCTTTCTTAGCGGAGACGGCGACTACGGTATTCCCACAACGCTGCCTTGGGGAATGAGTTTTCCCAACGGTGTTGTTCCGACGATGGAGCGAGTTCACCCAACGCCGCTCTACGAACTGGTTGTCTGGTTGTTTATCGCGCTGATTCTCTGGCGGCTCGGTTCCCGGAACCTGCACGAGAAAAAATCGGCTGGCATCGTATTTTGCGCCTATCTGGTGCTGACGGGAATTGCGCGCTTCTTGATCGAAATGATTCGCGTAAATCCTCGATCGTTTTTCGGAATGTCCAATGCTCAAGCCGCTAGCGTTGGCTCGGTGCTCCTAGGAGTAATTTTATTTTTCTTTTTCTTGCGGAAAACCACTACCGCGTCGTTAGAGTCCGCAGCCAAGTAGATAGGCTTTCATTGCTTGTAAATCACGCCTTCTTTCATTACGAACGTTACATGTTCCAATAAACGGATGTCCGCGATCGGGTCGCCGTCCACCGCGATCAAATCCGCGAATTTGCCAGCGCGAATTGAACCGAACTGCTCCGGTTTTCCAATCAAATCCGCCGCGTTAATCGTCGCCGCTTGAATCGCCTGCATCGACGTCATCCCGTACTTCACCATGAAGGCAAATTGCCGTACCGAATCAGCATAAGGGCAGACACCCGAGTCCGTGCCGAACGCCATCTTCACTCCGGCTCTCACCGCTTTCCCGAAGTTGCGGCGCTGCATTTCCGAGAGTCCTCGATCGTGCTCCAAAAAGTCGTCAGGACGCTTCTCGCCCTGGATGCATTCTTCGTCATAGATATCCATGTCCAGATACGTGCCGTGCTCCTTCGCCAACGTAATCCCCTCATCGTCGATCAGCTCTGCATGCTCAATGGAAGCCGCGCCGGCTCGAATTGCGTTCTTGATACCCTCGGTCGCATGAGCGTGAACCATCACACGCAGCCTGAAGTTTTTCGCCTCGCTGACGGCCGCCTGCAATTCCTCGAGAGTAAATTCCAATGAATTTGGATTGCTGTCATGCGTGAGCACCGCACCGGTCGCCAGCAGCTTGATATGGTCCGCGCCATCGTGCGCCAGTTGTCGAACTTTTTGCCTTACTTCCCACGGACTGTTGGCCTCGCCGTAATGCAGATCCCACGGCAGCTGGATGTCCGGCGCTTGCCCGGTCATCGCGCCTGCGCCGCCTGTAATCGTGATATATGCGCCCGCCACAAACATCCGCGGTCCCACGATGTATCCCTTGTTGATGGCGTCGCGCAACGCGATATCGTTCAACGCACGGTACACTCCGGCGTCGCGCACCGTAGTAATGCCTGATTCCAGCGTAACGCGCGCATTCGGGACGGACTCCAGTACGATCTCCGATGCGGAGCGCCTCAGTTGATTAAAGGGATCAGCATTTTGTTTTTGATCTCCATCCGCCAGATGCGAGTGGCAATCGATCAAACCCGGCAGTACTGTCTTCGTCGAGAAGTCGAGAACCTTCGCCCCCACGGGAATTTTGATTTCGCTGCCAATCGCCTCGATTTTGTTTCCGCGCAGCAAGATGATCTGCTTCTCCAGAATTTTGCCGTTTTCGACGTCGATCATCTTGCCCGCCTTGATCGCCGTCACCGCCTCAGGCGGCGCGCTTTGCTGCGCTTGAGCGCAGTAAACGGAAACTGCGATTGCCAGCACCAGAATCAACCCGCGAAATTTCACGGCGGCCTCTTTCGACTGCGAAATAGTGCAAGAACTTGCGCTTGATCGGCGTTCTGACTGCGCATCATAAGTGGCAATCAGCGATTCTTCAAATCCGAAAAAGAAAATGGCTCCGGAGCGGAGCCATTTTTCGGCGATCGAATTGTGAAGGGTCTAAATCATCTGGCGCAAAACGTAGGTAAGGATGCCGCCGTTCTGGTAGTACGCCACTTCTTCCGGAGTATCCACCCTAGCGGTAACTGTAAATTTCTTTTCGCTGCCGTCGTCGGACTTCGCCATAACGCCGATCGCGGTCCGCGGCGAAAGGGAAGTGACGCCGGTAATCTCATATATTTCCTTGCCAGTCAGTCCCAGCGTCTCGCGGCTTTCTCCCGCTTTGAATTCAAGCGGAAGAATTCCCATACCTACAAGGTTGCTGCGATGAATGCGTTCATAGCTTTCCGCAATCACCGCGCGCACCCCCAGCAGTTTCGGTCCTTTGGCGGCCCAATCGCGCGATGATCCCGATCCATATTCTTTACCCGCCAGGATCACCAGAGGCACTCCCGCTTCGCGATATTTTACTGATGCATCGTAGATGCTGATCTTTTCGCCGCCGGCTAACTCCGGCTGATACTTTGTCCAGCCACCTTCCGTGCCGGGGGCAAGTTGGTTCTTTAAACGAATATTTGCAAATGTGCCGCGCGCCATCACTTCGTGATTTCCGCGCCGAGCGCCGTAAGAGTTGAATTCATGCGGCTTCACGCCGTTCGCGATCAGATATTTGCCAGCCGGAGAATCGGCACCGATCGATCCCGCGGGAGAAATATGGTCGGTCGTAATGCTGTCGCCCAGCACTGCCAGCACCCGGGCACCGTGAATATCTGCCAGGGGAGCGGCTGTCTTCGACATATTTTCAAAATATGGCGGCAACTTAATGTACGTGGACTTCGCGTCCCACTGATACAAATCGCCCGCCGGAACCTGCATGTTTTTCCAATGCTCGTCCCCGTCGTACACCGCCGAGTATTGCCTTTGATACTGCTCCTGCGTGACGGCTTGGCGAACCGTAGATTCAACTTCCTGCGGCGTGGGCCACACATCGCGGAGATAAACCGGCTTTCCCGCCTTGTCGGTGCCGAGCGGTTCCGTGGTCAAATCCAGATCCATGGTGCCGGCAAGCGCATAGGCCACGACCAACGGGGGCGAAGCCAGATAGTTGGCGCGCACCAACGGATGAATACGTCCTTCAAAGTTTCGGTTTCCGCTTAGCACTGCAACTGCAACCAGATTGTTTTCTTTGATCGCCGCTCCAATCGCTTCCGGCAAAGGTCCGCTGTTCCCGATGCAAGTCGTGCATCCGTAGCCCACCAGGTTGAATTTCAGCTTGTCGAGATATTCGGTCAGCCCGGCCTTCAACAAATAATCGGTGACGACTTTCGAGCCCGGCGCGAGACTCGTCTTCACCCAAGGCTTGATTTTCAATCCGCGCTCGACCGCTTTCTTCGCCAACAACCCTGCACCGATCATCAGCGACGGGTTTGACGTGTTAGTGCAACTGGTAATTGCAGCGATCACTACCGCTCCGCTTGCCAGATCGAAGGAGTCTCCGTTATTTTTCACATTGCTTGCGCGCTTTGCCGGTGATCCTTCCATGATTTTTGTGAACGAACTCTTTGCCGCGCGCAATGCTACGCGATCCTGGGGCCGCCTGGGCCCGGCCACGGTAGGTTCGACGGTGCTCAGGTCCAGCGATAAAGTATCCGAGAACGCCGGATCGGGAGTTTCGTCGGTGCGAAACAGCCCCTGTTCCTTGCAGTAAGCTTCAACCAGCGCAATCTGTTCGTAGGACCGCGCCGTGAACTGCAAATACGCGAGCGTTTCCTTATCGACCGGGAAGAAACCCATCGTTGCGCCGTATTCCGGCGCCATGTTCGCAATCGTCGCGCGGTCGGGAACGCTCAGCGTTGAAAGTCCGCTGCCATAAAATTCGACAAACTTTCCAACCACTCCCTTCTTGCGCAGCATTTCCGTGACGGTTAGCACCAGGTCCGTTGCCGTCGCGCCGTCGGGCAATTTTCCATGTAACTTGAATCCGATTACCGCCGGAACCAGCATCGAACTCGGCTGGCCGAGCATCGCCGCTTCTGCTTCAATTCCGCCCACACCCCAGCCAAAAACGCCCAGCGCGTTGACCATCGTCGTGTGTGAATCCGTTCCCACCAGCGAATCCGGGTAGGCCTCAAACCGGTTACTCGACGGGGCCGCACAAACCACGCGCGCCAGATACTCCAGGTTCACCTGATGGCAAATCCCCGTTTCCGGCGGCACCACCTTGAAATTCTGAAACGCCGTTTGTCCCCAACGCAGGAATGTATAGCGCTCGGCATTGCGCTGAAATTCCAGTTCCGCATTTAGTCCGAATGCATTCGCCGTTCCAAAATTGTCCACTTGTACCGAATGATCGATCACCAGCTCAGCAGGGAAGAGAGGATTGATTCGCTTCGGGTTACCGCCCATTTTTTTGACAGCTTCGCGCATCGCCGCCAGATCGACGATCGCCGGCACTCCGGTAAAGTCCTGTAGCAACACCCGCGCTGGCATGAAGGCGATCTCTTTTTCTGCGCAGCCGGGTTTCCACAACCCCAATGCTCGAATATCATCCGCGCGAACGAATCTGCCGTCCTCATTGCGCAGCAAATTTTCCAGCAGAATCCGCAGCGAAAAGGGCAGCGTCGCTAGACTGATCCCCGCTTGCTTCTCCAAAAATTCCAATCGGTGAATATCGAAGGTTTGCGCGCCTACGCTCAGCCTGTCGCGTGTCTTGAATGAATTGCCTGCAGAAATTGCCATCTAGCGGTCCTTTCCTGCTCCCGAACTCTCTATGATAGCTGAACTTCCGTCGCACGGTGCGCTCGCGCCGATACCTTTCCCTTCTTGCCAAGCAAACCGTTTCGTCCCAGGCGTTATACTTATCGTTGCCGTGAAAATCCTTCTCCTCGGAACATACGAACTTGGCCGCCAGCCTTTCGGCTTGGCCTCCCCGACCGCATGGCTCCGCAAGCGAGGCCAGTCAGTTAGCTCTTTTGATCTTTCTCGCCAGTCACTCGACGAGGCCACCCTGCGCGAAGCCGACCTGATCGTTTTTTATCTGCCGATGCACACCGCCACACGCATTGCTTTAGAATGGCTGCCGGCAATCCGTACGCAAAATTCAACGGCGCATTTCTGCGCTTGCGGTCTTTACGCTTCGCTCAACGGAGCGCAACTCCGCACGGCCGGATTTTCAACCATCCTTGGTGCCGAATTTGAATCGGACCTGGTTCGCCTCGCTGAGGAACTTTCTTCCGGAACAGATTTATCACCAGCAGAGTCAGCGCCATCGCGACAGCCTAAGTTGCAATTCGAAGTACCCGACCGTTCCGGCCTGCCCGCGCTTAGTAAATATGCTCACGTCGTTCTACCAGACGGAACCCACCGCATTGCCGGTTACACCGAAGCTTCGCGCGGATGCAAACATTTGTGCCGTCATTGCCCTGTTGTGCCGGTTTACTTAGGGCAATTCCGCATCGTGCCGCAAGAAGTCGTCCTTGCCGATATCCGCAAGCAAGTTGCAGCCGGCGCGCAGCACATCACCTTTGGCGACCCCGATTTTTTCAACGGTCCTACCCACGCCGCGCGCATCGTCCAAGCACTGCACGCCGAATTCTCCGCGCTCACCTACGACGTCACCATAAAAATCGAGCACCTCCTCAAGCACCGCGCTGAGCTCGACACACTAGCGCGTACCGGTTGCCTTTTCATAACCAGCGCCGTTGAATCCCTCGAAAACGGCGTTCTTTCAAAGCTCGAGAAGGGTCACACTCGCGCCGAATTCTTGCTCGCACTGCAACATTGCCGTACGGCAGGCCTCACACTTCAGCCAACGTTTATCCCGTTCACTCCTTGGACCACGCGCGCCAGCTATTTCGATTTGCTTGAGGCCATCGACGATCACGAACTGATCTCGTCGGTCCCGGCAATTCAACTTGCCATCCGACTGCTCATTCCATCGCGCTCGCGGTTACTCGAACTTCCGGAAATCGCATCCATAGTTGGCGAATTCGACTCGGAGAAGCTCGTCTATCCCTGGCGGCATGCCGACCGCGCACTCGATGAACTTGCTGAAGAAATTTCCGCAATTGTTGCCGGCGCCGAAAAGAGAAAGGAATCGCGCACCGAAACTTTTGCGCACATTTGGGACGCCGCCAGGAAACTTCAGCAGTCTCCTCGAACCGCGCTTCGCTTGAACTCGTCGTCGCCTCCTGCGCCATACCTGAGCGAGCCTTGGTACTGTTGAGCGGAGCCGACCGGGGACCAGTTGGTTCCCATACAAAAGTTCGGTAAGGCAATTAGTTTGCGCGAAGGATTCGTCTAGAAATCTTCTGCGCTAAAATGTTTTCAGCGCTCTCCATATGCCGAATTCGCATCGCAGGACCGTAGCGCTCTTCGCATCCAAGCTCGGCTACCAGACCCGCAGCTTCGAGTCCGCCGCGCAAAAACTCGGGGTGCAACTGGCTTACGTCACCGACCGCTGCCACGAACTGGACGACCCTTGGGGCGACCGCGCCATCGCGGCTCGTTTCGCAAATCCGGAAGAAGCCGCCGCCACTGCGATCGAAGCTCTTCGCAAAAATCCTCTCGACGCCATCCTCGCTCTTGGCGATGCGCCTGCGGTCGCCGCGTCCTACGCCGCACGCGGCCTCGGCATTCCGTTCAACCACCCCGCGGCGGTCGAAGCTTGCCACCATAAGCTCCGCAGTCGGGAAGTCCTGCGTGATGCCGGGCTTTTCCATTTGTCGAGGACCGCATCAGCAACCGCAGGCTTTTGGTTCCGCACCATTCCTCTTTTGCCGGAGCCCGAACCGTCGCTCCTCGGGATCCAGTATCCCTGCGTACTCAAGCCACTTTCCTTGAGCGCCAGTCAAGGTGTCATGCGCGCCAACAATCACGACGAATTTCGCTCTGCTGCCCGACGCTTGCTTCGCCTGCTCGAACGTCCCGAGTTGCAACTAAAGTCCAATTCGCAGTCACCCATCGCTCTCGTTGAACAATATATTCCCGGCGTCGAAGTTGCGGTCGAAGGCATTCTCGTGGACGGCGAACTGAAAATCCTCGCCATCTTCGACAAGCCCGATCCGCTGCAAGGCCCATTCTTCGAAGAAACCATCTACGTAACGCCTTCCGGACTCAGCGCCGCTGAGCAGTCCGCCATTCGCCGCTCCGCAACGGAGGCAATTCGCGCCATCGGACTTTCCCACGGCCCGGTGCACGCCGAATTTCGCATTAACGATCGCGGTGTCTGGCCCATAGAAATTGCTCCTCGACCGATTGGCGGCATGTGCGCAGCCTCGCTCGATTTCGTTTCGCCAAATCATGCCGAACCGATTGCCCTTGAGGAGCTGATTCTCCGCCACGCCATCGGAGAAAACATTTCCTCCTGGCAACGAGAACCAGCCGCATCTGCGGTCATGATGATCCCCGTCCCGTCTAGCGGAATTCTCGAAAAGGTGGAAGGCATCGATGCCGCAAAATCCGTTGCGCATGTCCGCAACGTGCAGATCACCGCACGCCTCCACGACTCGATTGTCGCCTGGCCTGAAGGTTCTTCTTATCTAGGTTTTATTTTTGCGAAAGCGGAAAATGCCGAGGCCGCCGAACGTGCGTTACGCGATTCGCACTCCAAACTCCATTTCGAAATTCGCTCGACTCTTCCGGTAGAACATCCCGTCACCGGAAAGCTTCATACCTGACGCGGCTAGCTTCGCCAACCCACTGCTCGCAGCCAGCGCTCATAGTTCAAGTCGTGCTCTGCTCGATTCTTCGCAGGAGCTTCGCTTTCTCGCCGCGCTTGTTCGCGCATTTCTAACGTTCGCTGCGCAATCGTGTTCAGACCAACCTTGCGTCGTCGCTCATCAACCGTCTCCTCATCCTCGATCGGCCACGGGCTCAATCTGCCGGATTGGTCCCAATGAAATTGCGTACCGTATATTTGCGGTTTGCCTTCGAAATACCGGATGCGATCGACGAGGAATGCAAGTTGCGCAGCTGGCGCTTCACCGATTGCGACCGATTCTTCAATCGCCTTTGCGCAGAACCGCTGCAAGCCGGGATCGCCAATCGCATGCTGAGCGATTCGCCACGCTGCGTGCGATCCGTCCTCGCCAACAAGCGTTCGTCCTGGCCAACCGTGTTCCTCCACAATGAACTTTAGGCGAGCTGCATTGCGCTCATGCACCTTGCGCATTTCCGGACGATAGCCCTCGCCCAGAACGCCTTTCGCGAGCAGCTCTTCGCGCACACCAAGGTCTTCCTTCTCCATCGCCAGGAGTTCTTCGCGAAGGTCAGGATTGAATTGCTGGAGCATAACCCACAGGTGGGAAAACTCTGAACAAACTCCGATTCGCGGCAAATTGCCGCGTCGCTACCCCTTGGCCTTCGGCGCTACGTATCCTTCCGGCAATTGCGCGCCCGCTCCAAAAAAGAACTGTTCCAGTTGTTCTTCCATGATTTTCTGCGAATTCGGATCCAGCGGATTCAGCCGGTACTCGTTCATGATCATCTTCGAATGCTCGATCCACAGTTTCCAGGCATCTTTCGACACATTCTCATACACGCGCTTACCCAATTCTCCGCGCCACGGTACCCGATCGAGGCCGGGCAGATCTTTTCCGAATTTCACGCAATGCACAATTCTCGCGCCCGGCGTTACCGGCGTCGGCGAAGGTGTTTCCGGTCCGCACGAATCATTTGCCACAACTGCCTCCTGGTCTTTGCCCGAATCCTTACCTTACTGCATCCCCGCCTAAATTCCCAGTTGCCTCGGCCAACAGCTGAAGCAAAGCTCGTCCGGACATTGAACTCGAAGATTTGTCTCAAAACCTGCCTTTCAACTGTACCCGTTCGCGCTCAAATCCGGGTCTTAACATCAGGCGCCACAAGTTCGTCACTTGTAGAAGACGTGTTGGAGACAACTCAGTTTTCTCGCTGCTGTACTTTGACCGTCAATGACCTCCCTGGGCCCACGCAAGCAATTTCCCCAATTGAATCTGCGATCTGGCTCAATTTTTTGCGCGACCACTTTGCGATCCACAGCACATCGGTGGCCCCGCTCTTCTGCAATCGCCATTGTCGTCTTTTTAGGACTGCTCGTGGCCGATTCCGCCTGCGCACAAGTTCGAAAAAATCTCCCTTCCCGCAAACCCTCACCGCGAAACGTAAGCAGTAGAGCTGATTCCGCCGCTCCTCCCGGAAACGAAGCATGTGCGAACTGTCATTCCTCGATCGCCGCAAACTATTCCGCCAAGCCTATGGCTCGCGGTAGCGGCCTCGCCACGCATGATTTCAGCCCCGGCGATTTCTTCGATCCGGTCACCGGCGTCCACTACCGCGTCTATCTTGAAAACGCCGACGCCTGGCTCAGCTTTGACCGCGACGGCGATTCGCCTCTGCACGGCAAAAGGAAGCTCGAATATTTCATTGGCTCTGGTCATCGCGGCAAAACGTTCGTCTTCAGCGACGAAGATTTTTTCTTCGAGTCGCCGATTAATTTTTATTCGCATCAGGGAACAGCAAACGGCGGAGTTTGGGACATGGCGCCGAAATATCAAGGCGCCAAAGAAATGCCTTTGACTTCTCCGGCTGCGTCTTCCTGTTTGAGCTGTCATACCAGCAACGCGCAAGCGCCCCAACCTGGTAGCGACAACAAATACGCTTCGCCTCTCTTCGCTCACGGTGGAATCACCTGCGAGCGCTGTCACGGCGACGACCTCTCGCATGGCATGAACGCAAGGAAAGCGGTGTCAGAAAGCACCGCAGTGGCCGCCGCGGCGCCCGTCAACGAAGGAATCGTCAATCCCGCCAAACTCGCTCCCGATCGCCGTGACGCCATCTGTATGCAGTGCCATTTGGAAGGGAACTCGGCAATCGAACAACCCGGCCATCATCTCTACGAATTTCGTCCCGGCGATGAGCTCTCAAGTTTTATCCGATACTACGTCTTGTCCGGCGATGGGAAAGACAGCACGCGAGCGGTAAGCCAATTCGAAGCGCTTGCACAGAGTGGCTGTAAACGCGCCACCGGCCCGTCGATGACCTGCACCACGTGCCACGATCCTCATTCATCCGCCGCGCCAGCTGAGCGCCCGAGCTACTACCGGGCGAAATGTTTGACGTGCCACGGCCAGGCGTTCGGCGCAAAACACCACACCGAGCAGCAAGACTGCACCTCATGTCACATGCCGCGCGTCTCGACGATTGACGTCAGCCATACGCAGGATACTGACCATCGCATCCTGCGCGTGTCTGCGACTCCGCAGCAGGACGTTTTAGGCGAGCCCACGCTCGTTCGTTTTCCGCCGGCAAAGCAGGACGACTCGCTGCGCGACATCGCTCTCGCCTGGGTATCCATTGCTGGCACCTCCAACTCCTCCTACGCCATCGCACAAGCCGAAAAAATCCTCCCGCAAGCCGTGGCGCAATCTCCCGAAGACCCCGACCTGCTCACCGCTCTAGGTTACTCCGAGCAGCAAAAAGGTCTCACCGATCAGGCGCGCGAGCACTACCAACACGCGCTTCGCATAAAACCGCTTTCTCTCGACGCAGCTTCAAATTTGGCATTGATCGAAGCCAACGCCGGAAATCTCGGTCACGCCGGCGCTTTGTGGAAGTCTGCGTTTGAACGGTCTCCGGGCCGCAGTCCTCTCGGAATCAATCTCGCTCGTGTCCTCTGTCTCACGGGCCACGGCGAAGAATCAAAAGCAACAATCGACCGCGTGCTGCAATTCAATCCGGACTCCAGAACCGCTCGCGAAATGTTGCGGCAGCTTCAAACAAAGGAAGTGAACTGTGTTGCGCAATGATTCGCATCCGGCTCGGAATATTAATCTCCTATGCTTTCCTGATTCGCCAGCCATTCCCCTCCTGTACTAGAATCCCTCCGTCCGCGCTCTGGCCCCTATCGCGAAAGGAATCTCCATGCTTCGCATTACCACTCTTTTCTGGGACATTGGCGGTGTCATCCTGACCAACGGCTGGGATCGCGAATCGCGCAAAGCCGCCATGGATGCTTTCGAACTCGATCCCGAAGAATTTCAGGACCGCCACGAACTGAGCTTTCCCGCCTTTGACGCCGGCCAGATTTCCATCAACGAATATCTCGACCGCACGCTTTTCTATCGACCGCGTAAGTTTACTCGCGAAGAGTTCACCGCCTTCATGTTTGCCCAATCCAAAGAATTTTCAGGCTCCCGCGCCGTTCTCGACGCCTGCGTGCGAACCGGAAAATATTTCGTCGGCGCCATAAACAACGAGCCGCTCGAACTCAATCAATACCGCATCGAGGCATTTAATCTGCGCAAAAGCTTTCAGGTTTTTTTTAGTTCCTGTTATGTCCACTCGCGCAAACCCGAAGACGGCATCTTCCGTATCGCTCTTGCCGTCACCCAGCGCGCACCGGAAGAATGCGTTTTTATCGACGATCGGCCGCTCAATCTCGAAAGCCCGCGCCGCCTCGGCTTTTCCGTCATTCACTATCAGTCTCCAGATCAGTTGCGAACCGACCTGCGAAATCTCCAGGTTGAGGTATAGTTTTTCGAGTAGTTAACGGGCCGCGTGCCACAGGGCCGTTCGAGGAGAATGCATGGCTGCCGATACGACGTCCGCAAAAGCTTCCTATGGCGGTGCCAGCGATCCCTGTGCCATCGTGATTTTCGGCGCTTCCGGTGACCTCGCCAAACGCAAAGTGATCCCCGCTATGTACGATCTCGCCGCGCACAACTCGCTCGGCTCCCGCTACGCCATCGTCGGTTTCGCGCGCACTTCCATGAACGACGATAGTTTCCGTTCTGCCACCGGGGAAGCGGCCAAAACGATGTCCGACATCGGCCCGGTCGATCCGAGAAAGTGGGAAGAGTTCTCAGCGAATCTTTTCTACACACCCGGCGATTACAAAGATCAATCGGCCTACGCTCAGCTCGCCAAGAAGCTTGCCGAACTCGATGCCCAAAAAAATCTTGGTGGCAATCGCCTCTTCTATCTCTCCACGCCCCCTGAGGTCTATCCGGACATCGTCGAGCAACTCGGTCGCGCCGGGCTGTCGCGTCCGGCCGGTGGCAAGTCTTGGGTGCGTATCATCATTGAGAAGCCTTTCGGTCGAGATCTGGCTACTGCCAAAGAACTAAACGAAATCGTTCACAATGTTTTCGAAGAACCGCAGGTCTATCGCATCGATCACTACCTCGGCAAGGACACCGTCCAGAATCTCCTGGTTCTTCGCTTCGGCAACGGCATCTTCGAACCGCTCTGGAATCGCAATTACGTCGATCATGTGCAAATCACTGCCGCCGAAACGCTCGGCGTCGAACGCCGCGGCGGTTTCTACGAAACGGCCGGCGCGCTTCGCGACATGATCCAGAGCCACGTGCTGCAGCTCACGTCGCTCGTCGCCGTCGAACCGCCTGCTTCCTTCGACGCCACCGCCGTCCGCAACGAAAAACTGAAAGTTCTGCAATCCATCCGCCCGTTCGATCTCGAAATGGTTGCGCAATCCGTCGTGCGCGGCCAATATTCAGCCGGAAACCTGGGTGACAAGGATGTTCCTGGCTATCGCGAAGAACAAGGTGTCAGTCCCAAGTCACGGACCGAAACTTTTGTCGCGGCGAAACTCCTTATCGATAACTGGCGCTGGGCCAACGTTCCGTTCTATCTCCGCACCGGCAAACGTCTCGCAAAACGCACCACGGAAATTGTCATCCAATTCAAGCGCGCGCCACACGTCGTTTTTCGCGGCCGCGAAGCCGAGCCCAATAAACTTGTCCTCAATATTCAGCCCGATGAAGGAATCTCCGTCTCATTCGGCGCGAAGCGTCCCGGCACCGAAATGAGCATTGGCAACGTGGACATGAATTTCAGTTACCGCGAAGGCTTCGGCGAAACATCGCGCAGCGCCTACGCCACGCTGGTCAACGATTGCCTGCGCGGTGATGCCACCCTTTTCGATCGCGGTGACAGTGTCGAAGCCGCATGGTCCCTTGTCGATCCGATTCTCGATGTCTGGAGCGCCGCAAAAACGGCTACCGTCCCTGAATACGCTTCCGGCAGCTGGGGACCCAGGGAATCCACCAACTTGCTGGAACGCGATGGCCGCAAGTGGCATGATTCTTAAATTTCGTTTCGCTGTGCTTCACAATGCTTCCGTTTCCAATTTTCATTGGGGGATCTCGTGATACTCGCCGGGGATGTTGGCGGCACAAAATGCAATCTCGCACTTTTTTCTGAAAAGGGTGGCAGGCTCACTCCTGTTTTCAGGCAGCGATTCCGCAGTAAGGATTTTGCAAAGTTTGATCTGATCGCCAAGGAATTCGCCCGCATTGCCGCCGCTCACTTGGGTGACGAGAAAATTCAAGCCGCCGGATTCGGCATCGCGGGACCGGTTATCAACAATCGCGTTCGCGCCACCAATCTTCCCTGGACGGTTGACGCCTCGGTGCTCTCGCAGGAACTCGGCATCGAGGACGTCATCTTGCTCAACGACCTCGGCGCCTGGGGCCATAGCATCGAATATCTCGAACCTGAAGATTTCAGCGTTTTAAATCCCGGCACTCCCGAACCTGGCGGCACCCGCGCCTTGCTCGCAGCCGGCACTGGCCTCGGCCAATCCATCCTGGTCTGGAATGGCAAGCGTTACCAGGTTGTCGCTTCCGAAGGCGGGCACGCCGATTTCGCGCCCCACACCGAGCAGCAAATTGAACTGCTCCGCTTCATGCGCCGCCGCTATCCGCAAGTCAGTTGGGAACTGATTCTTTCCGGCCGCGGCTTCCGCACGCTTCACGAATTCATCGATCCTGCCACCAGGCATCCGTCCTTCGCCGATCCGGACGCCGATCCCGCGCCGGAAATCACACAGAACGCTTTGAACAAGACTTGCTCCGTCTGCGTGGAAACTCTCGATCTCTGGACTGACATCTACGGCGCGGAAGCAGGCAATCTCGCGCTGAAAGTGTTGTCGCTCGGCGGCGTTTACGTAGCCGGCGGCATCGCCATCAAAATCCTCGAGAAAATGAAGGACGGCGCCTTCTTCAATTCTTTCAAGGACAAATGGCACTTTGAAAATTTGCTGAAGAACATTCCCGTTTCCGTAATTCTCAATGAAAACGCACCGCAGCTCGGCGCGGCTTACGAAGCACTGAACCTCGTCAAGAAATAAGAGGGAGCACGCGCACTCTGGGCCGGACAGCCCAATGGACCAGCAATTTGCGTATTTTGTTTTCCGGCACACACAACATGGCCGGAAACCCTTGGAACGGAACTCCATTTTGACTTACAGCGCTCATGGCCGTGAGCACCATCGAACACATCTGGACAGTCTTGACCATCGACGAAATCGTAAATGTTCCCGGTCTCGATTTACTCTTCATCGGACCAGGGCGACCTCGCCATCAGCATGGGCCACGCCGGACGTGTCGATCATCCGAAGTCCAGCAGATGACCGCGCGTGGCTACAACGCGCTCGTCGTCGGTTTTGATCGGCGGTTGCTGCGAAAAAGCGTCAATTCCGTCCTCGGTAATACCGGTCATTGGCTCTGCTCGCTTGAAATACGAAATCGCCCTCGCGCCTCAATTCAAATCGCCGACACTGTTTGAGCATTGCTTCTCCTTAATTCCCGCCATCCATTCGCCTCCGCTGCTAGGCTTTCTTCATGCCCTGGCGCGCCGTTTCCTTAGAAGACTGGAAACCTATCTCTCGTCCCGTCGGCATCATTGCTCTGGTCTTCTACTCCCTCTTTCTCTTCTACGCCGCATTCGATCGCTCCAATTTTCTCTTCATCGATTTCGCCAATCTCGCCATTCACGAAGCGGGCCACCCGCTGTTTGGCATTTTGGGCGGCAACGCCGAAGACGGCTTCGGCTACACGCTCACTATTCTCGGCGGCACGCTCCTCGAACTTATCGTTCCACTCGCCTGTGCCACTTACTTTTTCTTCCGCCGCGAAGCCTCCGGCACTGCTTTCTGCGGCTTCTGGTTCTTCGAAAATTTTCTCTACATCGGCACTTACATGGCTGACGCTCGCACCCTAGCTCTCCCTCTGGTCGGCTCCGGCGACCACGATTGGGAAATCCTCTTCACTCACTGGACTATTCTGCTTCACGATCAACAAATCGGCCACGCCACTCGCAACATCGGTTGGTTCGGCATGCTCGCTTCCATCTCCTGGTTTGCCTACCGCGCTTTCCGCTCTCCGGCCCGCGACGCGCTCTGACAATTCGCTCCGTCGGCTTGCGACCCGCTGTCCGCAACCTTTTTACACTCTGTTGACACAGCAATTTCTAGGCTCGCGACACTTTTTTCGATAGCATATCCCCACCGCTTCTCGTTACCAGGTGCATGCCCCTGTCATTCCAGGTATCGCTTGAATGCACCGCTAATCGTCCGCATGGGCCCGCGAAGCGAACGCTTTCCGAGCCGTTTTCGGATCGTCAAATAGGCAGTCGGTCTTTATGGCTGAAGCTACAAAAAAGTCCGAAGTCTCCGGCCGCAACACTCCTGAGGAGTTAATCCGCTATCTCCTCGAAGGCACCTCCGGCAAAGTTGGCCGCGAGTTTCTGCAAGCGCTCGTCCGCGCCGCTGCCCAGGCCATGGGCGTCGCCGGAGTCTGGGTCACTGAATTCGACTCCGAACGCAACGTCCTGAGCACCCTCGCTTTCTGGATGAATGGTGAATTCGTCGAAGACTTCGAATACAGCTTGAAGGGAACTCCCTGCGAATTAGTGATTGCCAAGGGCCAGCTCGTTCACTTTCCCAACGGTGTCATCGAACTCTTTCCCGAAGATGCCGATCTTCCCAAGCTCAACGCCGTCAGCTACGCCGGCATCCCGTTTCATAAGCCCGATGGCTCTGTCCTTGGCCACCTTTCCGCTCTCGACACCAAGCCCTTCAAGCTCGCGCCCGATCTCGAATCGGTCTTCCGCATTTTTGCCGCCCGCGCGGGTGCCGAACTCAATCGTCTTCGCTCCGAATCTGCAATTCATAAAAGCGAAGAGCGCTTCTCCCGTCTCTTCGAAAGCGCGATGGACGCCATCTTTGAGCTCGACGACAAATTCTGTATTCAGCGTGCCAACGAATCCGCAGCCGCGATTTTCGCTGTCCCTGCCGAATCTCTTTTGAATCGCAGCCTGCCTGACATGCTCGCGCCCGCCAGCGCACAAAAACTTTTCGTTGTCGTCCAACAACTTGCCGACGAGGGCCGCAACTTCGCCTGGGTTCCGCGCGGTTTCGACGCCATCCGCTCCGACGGTTCGCAATTTCCTGCCGAAGCCAGCGTCTCTCGCTTCGATTTCGCCGGACTCGTCCGCTACAGCATCATCCTCCGCAACGTCGAACATCAGCTCGCCGCTGAAAGCCGTCTCCAGCAGCTCGAAGAAGAAACCGCTTACCTGCAAAGCGAATTCGCCGGACCGCAGATTCGCAGCGAAATTGTCGGCAACAGCCCCGCCATCCGCGCCGTGATCAGCGCTGTCCATCAAGTCGCGCCCACTTCCGCCACCGTTCTGGTCGAAGGCGAAACCGGCACCGGCAAGGAACTCGTCGCGCGCGCCATTCACCAGCAGAGTCAGCGCGCCTCCCGCCCCTTCATTCGCGTCAATTGTGCCGCCATTCCCGCTTCACTCGCCGAAAGCGAATTTTTCGGCCACGAACGCGGCGCCTTCACCGGAGCCGCTAACCGCCGTACCGGACGTTTCGAACTCGCCCACCACGGCGTAATCTTTCTCGATGAAGTCGGTGAACTTCCCCTCGAACTTCAGCCAAAACTTCTCCGCGTCCTTCAGGAAGGCGAGTTCGAACCCGTTGGCAGTTCGCAAACCAAAAAAGTCGATGTCCGCGTGATCGCTGCCACTAATCGCAATCTTTCCGATGAGGTAAGAGCTGGCCGTTTTCGCGAAGACCTGTTTTATCGCCTTAATGTTTTTCCCATCTCGCTTCCGCCGCTGCGCGACCGCGGTGCCGACGTCGAACTTCTCGCTCGCCAATTTATGGAGTGCTACTGCCGCCGCGTTGGCAAGCCTGTGGCTGAGCTGTCGCCTGATTGCCTCCGCCGCCTCCGCGCTTATCATTGGCCCGGAAATGTCCGCGAGTTGGAGAACGTGATGGAGCGCGCCATCATCATCTGCCGTGATGGGCAACTGGACCTGCGCAGCGTGCTTCCGCTCCAGAATCCGCGTCCGCTCCGTGCCAACGGCAGCGCCGCTCCGCAAAAGTTACAAACCAAATCCGATCTTCGCGAAATTGAAAAAGAAACGCTCGTCCGCGCTCTCGAACAAGCCGGATGGAGGGTCGCTGGCCAACAGGGAGCCGCCCGCGTTCTCGGTGTTCCTGCTTCTACCCTCGCCTCCCGCATGAAAGCGCTCAACATACAGCGCCCGAAGTAGCGACACTTCTCCCCAACTCCACCGCGCCGTCACCTATTTCTCGCGACTCCCACTCTCGTAAACTCGCAACTCACGAAATCTCGTGAGTCGGTTGACAGCAATCGACAGCGTAAAGTGCTGAAAATAAATCACTAACAAATCTAGCTCCAGGACTTCGAATTGCTCCTCCATATGTCATCGCTGTTGGTTCAGAGAGGACTTTATGGCTTACCGTGTCGTGGTCCAGGAAAACTCCTTACCCCGCCCGTCTTGGAACTGGTTTACGGGAGCGCTGCTGCTGTTCGCCGGTGCCGTTTCACTTCGTTTTGTCGTTCACTATGCACTTCCATACTTCGGCTTCGATCCTGCCGTCTTTAAGGACTTTTGGCCTCATCGCACTCGTCTGATTTTTCACATCTGCGGCGGCATCGTCACCCTCATCTGCGGGCCGCTGCAGTTCTGGACCGGCCTCCGCCGCCGGTCCATGACTTTCCATCGTTGGTCCGGAAAACTCTATCTCGCGGGCGTCGTCGTCGGCTCCATCGGCGGCTACTCCTTGGCCGTCTATTCCAAACCCGAAGGCTACGGCCTCGCCATCATGATGATGTGCACCGCCTGGGTTTTCACCACAGGAGTAGCCTACGCCGCCATCCTTCGTGGACTCGTTACGCTCCACCAGCAGTGGATGGTCCGCTCGTATCTCGTCACTTTCGCCTTCGTAACCATTCGCTTCATCATCGAAAGTCTGCCCGGCATCACTGCGCATCTCGGTGGGACTCTGCCCGAACGCGTCATCAACGTCGTCTGGCTAAGCTGGCTCTTTCCGCTCGCTGTTTTCGAATTAATTTTGCAGACCAGAAGAATCATTGCTGGCCGCTACGACAACGCTGGCGCGCGGGTGATCACGCCATGATCTCCGTCGCGCGCAACTCCGGATGTCTTCTGCTCGCCGGCGTGCTTTCATCCCTTTTTTCTGCGGCGCCGCTTTATGCTGGTGACCAGCCGCCGCAGCCTGTTCACGATTCGGCCACGCCCATTCGCATCACGTGCGGCGCCGGATATGATCGCAAAGCATGCGCCCAGCACATCGCCATTCTGAATAAAGTTTTCAGCAAGTATTCTGTTGATCGCCTCGGCCCGTGGACTGTGGTTTTGGTGTCCTCTTCAGACTGGTATCGCATTCTGCAAATTCACAAGTTGAGCGCTGATATTCCAGCGATCACCAATATCTCCGCTCGCGAAACTTTCTTTGACGAAGCTCTATTCGAACCGGTGTCCACTCGCGGCATGCAGCTTTCCCAGTCCTGGACCATGGCTGTTCCCAACCTTCTCGACCTTTCTGTCGCGCACGAATTCGCACATGCTTTTTGCCACGATTTTGACGAGGAGAAGACAATTGCACGTACCAAAATCCTGCAACATGGTGGCACGCTCACGTGCCCTGCAAGTTCGGAACAGCCGGTCCAAACCGCTGGATTCACGAAACATCATTGAGCTACGGCGACAGCGGCCACCGTTTTTGCGCGTGTGGTGGTTTCGGCTTTTCGCATTATTCCGAATTTGTTTGCAATTGTTTCGATAAAGGCATTTCTTGATTTGAAAAGGCGGAATCTTATGTGCAAGGAAGTCCAGATCCAGGTTCAGCAAATCATTGATCAGCTTGGGGTGCAATTTGACAGTTTCGACGCTCGCTTTGACCGCTGCGAAGGACTGCTCTATTTCATGGCGGCCGAAGTGCTTGGTCGCGGCGAAGACTCCGACCGTTCCCTCAACGACGATGTAAACGAAGCGGTCCACAATTGCTGGTTAACGGCGTCTGGTAGTCGGCAGGAATTCGATTCCGAGGGAGCCTTTCGTCGCTGGCTCGTTCGTATCCTGATCACCGAAGCTGTTGCTATCCTGCACAGCGTCAGGATTGATCAGCCCACGCTCGTTCCTGCAGGTGCTCTCGTTAACTAGACGCATTTTTGCAGACAAGAAGTTCGGTCAAAGATCTGGCCGTATTTGAGTGTTGTCTGCCTCAGGGAACCTGCGCGCCTTCCGTTCCGACGTACACCGCATACAACGACTGGCTCGCCGCCATGAACAGGCGGTTCTTCTTCGCTCCACCAAAGCAGATATTCGCGCAGCTTTCCGGTAGATGAATCTTCCCGATCACTTTTCCGTCCGGCGCAAAAACATGCACGCCGTTGAATCCTTCCGGTCCCCACCCCACTGCCGACCACACATTGCCGTCCACATCGCAACGGATGCCGTCGGAATTGCCCGGCGACAAGTCCGCAAACAATTTGCGGTTCGTCAATTTTTTGCCGTCCACTACGTCATACACGTAGATCGGTTTCGGATCGCCGGCCTTTTTGGGCACGCCGGTATCTACGAGATAGAGCTTCTTTTCGTCCGGCGAGAAACACAGGCCGTTCGGTTTGTCCAGATCGCCTGCGACCACCACCGCTTCATGCGTCTTCGTGTCCAGGCGATAGACATTCGTCGGCAGCTCAAATGTCGCGCGGTGGCCTTCGTAATTTCCCATGATCCCGTAGCCAGGATCGGTGAACCAGATGGCGCCGTCTGAATGCGTCACCAGATCATTCGGCGCGTTCAATTTTTTCCCTTGGAAACTGTCCATCAACACCTTAATCGTTCCGTCGAGCTCCGTGCGCGTTACCCGACGCGCATCATGCTCGCAGGTTATCAGCCGGCCCTCGCGATCCCGCGAATTTCCGTTGCTGTAATTCGATGGATTGCGAAACACGCTGATTTCGCCCGTCTCTTCCGTCCAGCGCAAAATGCGATTGTTCGGAATATCGCTGAAAAGCAGATAGCGCCCATCGCCAAACCACACCGGGCCCTCCGCCCAGCGCGCGCCGGTCCACAAACGCTCTAGCGCTGTGTTGGATACGCGGTATTTTTCAAATCGCGGATCGACCACTTCAATCGCCGCATCTGGATACGGCACGGGCTTTTTCCCGTCCTGCTCACCTGCGATCCCCGCTAGATTCATCATTGCCGCCGCTCCCCCCGCCGCCACATTCAAAAACGCGCGTCGCTCCATTTTTCTTTCCCCCATAAAACTCAATGCGCCGCACTCTATCACGCTCTGCGGCCAAAGCAGACGCACCTTCTTTGTCTGAAGTACCGATGGTCACCATCCTGAATGAAGGGCGGCAGTGCGAACGGAACTGATGCCTGAACTTCTTCCGGCGTCTTCTTCTTGGAGCATTCTGCCGACCAGGCCAGAACGATAAATCCTTCGCGTCGAACTGGGAAACAGCGAAGTCCGGCGGACCGTTCGCAACGTCCAAAAAATCCTCTAAGTCCAATCACTGCCACACATCCAAGAAATCGGGCCGGCAAATAAGTCGAGCGTTTGCCGTACTTACAGACGCCGTTCCCGCAAGTCCAATCATTGCCGCACATCCCGAGGGGGAACGCATCCCTCGTCTCAAACGGTTTATCCCATTGTTTTCAATCATCTACGGCATTGGACAAATCCTCTCGCGCTGGCCCCCTTTCTAAACGCAACCTGAGAGACCAGGCGCCATTCCTTCGCCAATAAAATACGAACTATCTTTCTTCTCTACAATCGTTTCGGGCGCTGCTGGATTTTTTCCTTGCGTCGCTGTGTCCTTACTTCTTTACTTCATCTTTATGCGAAACTTTCTTCCATGACTACCAACCCGCTCCATCTCGATGTCAACGAACAGATTGAATGCGCGCACACCCTCGCCTCGCGCTTCTATATCGATCCCGCAATTCTTGAAATCGAAAAAGATAAAATCTTTCGCCGCACCTGGCAACTCGTCGGCACGCTTGACCACCCTTGCGGCGAAGTCAACGGCGTCAAGAAAACCATCTCCGATCCAGAAACTTTTTTTACCGCTAATATTGCCGGCGAACCGGTACTCGTGGTCCGCGACAAGCAGGGAACACTCCGTGGCTTCAGCAACGTCTGCCGCCATCGTGCCGGACCGATCGCTCTCGGCAGCGGCTGCAAAAATGTCATGCGCTGCCAGTACCACGGCTGGACGTACACTCTCGAGGGTAAATTAATCGGCACTCCCGATGTCGAAGGTGTGGAATTTTTTGACCGCAGCACCATGGGCATGTTTCCGGTCCGCCTGGAAACCTGGGAGAAATTCATCTTCGTGAATTTTGATCCAAACGCTGAGCCTCTTGCAAAAGTTCTCGGAAAAATTCCCGAGCAGGCTCGCGGCTTTGAGTTTGCCGGTCTGCAATCGGTCGAGCGCCGCGACTACGTCATCGATTGCAACTGGAAGGTTTACGTTGACAACTATCTCGAGGGCTACCACATCCCCATCGCTCATCCGGGCTTGATGCGCGAAATCGATTACGCGCAATATCGCACCGACACGTTTCGTTATTACTCGCAACAGTTCGCGCCTATCCGCGCGATGAAAGCCGGCGACGCCGGCGAACGTTTCTACTCCCCCGGCACTGGATTGCAGGAAGCGCTCTACTTCTGGATTTTTCCGAATCTCATGCTCAACATTTATCCCGACAATATTTCCACCAACATCATCGTTCCGCTCTCGGCCGATAAAACGCTAACCATCTTTGAATGGTTTTTTCACGACATCGATCAGCCGAAAACCCGCGAGCGTGTCGAAAAAGCGGTGACCTTCAGCGACCAAGTCCAGCAGGAAGACATCCTGCTCTGCGAAAACGTGCAGCGCGGCCTGCACTCTTCCACCTACGACCGCGGCCGCTATTCCGTGAAGCGCGAAAACGGTGTCCACCATTTCCACATGCTCCTAAGCGAATTCCTGGGCCAGTCTGAAACCCTTGCTAACAAAACTCCTAGTGCGAATAGGCCACATGAGTGATCTTCAAGAGGTTGCCAATCAGTCTATCGAAAGCATTCTGTTGATCGGCAAGGATCTAGCTGTTGACGAGGCATACGACCCCATTGCATGGCGGTTGGCACTCGGATCGCCGGACGAACTCGGCAAGAGGCCGCGGAAATTGCGACGCAGTATAAAAGGAACGAGTCGGAGAAGGACTAGGCGCTGGCTTCAGCGACTTCGACGACGGGAGCGCCCGGCGCGTTTTCCTTGACCGAAGCGATGCCGTTTTCCATCGCAGAAGATGAAGAATACATTTCGCTCTTGCCGACGATTTCGTGGTTCGCGGCTTTCAGCACGAAAAACGGCGCGCCTTGCTTGTCGGTTTTGCGTTCGTAAAGAGCATCGTCCTGGGAATTCTTTTTGACCGATTCGATTCCGTTTTTCGCAGCTTCGATATGCGGATAAGTTTCACTGGCGAGAATGATTTCGCCGTTGCCGGCCTTCAGGTGGAAACAGAACTGGCCATTCTTGGTGGGCTTGATTTCGAATTTTGCTGACATGGCAATCCTTTCCGTTCGCAACAGAGATCGTCAACGGCGCGGATGATTGGCGGCGCGGAAAGCTTAGCACAAAGAGAAGCGGCTCTTCGTGAATGAGTTGTTGCACGAAGAGCCGCCGAAAGAGTTACGGAATGCGAGTAGGCAAACCGTAGTGAAAATGCTCGACGAGTTGCCGTGTGTAGAAAGTGAGCGTTACGGTTTTGCCGGAGCCGGCGCGGGATTCGCAGCCGGCGCGTTATTGAAATCAACTTTCGGCGCAGTGCGAGCGCCTTCATCGGTCTTGAAGTAGGCGTCGTTGCGCGTGAAACCGCCAAAACTGGCGACCAGGCTGTTCGGAAAGAGAGAGATGTAAGTGTTGTAGTCCTGCACCACTTCGTTGTAGCGGCGGCGTTCCACGGCGATGCGGTTTTCCGTTCCTGCGAGTTCGTCCTGCAAGCGCAAGAAGTTTTCGTTGGAACGTAGCTGCGGATAGTTTTCCGTGATGACCAGCAAGCGGCTCAGCGCGGAATCGAGCGCTCCGTTCGCCGCGATTTTATCGGCCGGAGTTTTCGCGCCTAGCAAAGCGGAGCGCGCCGCGGCGATATCGCCAAAAACTTTTTCTTCGTGTTGCGCAAAACCTTTTACGGTTGCGACGAGGTTGGGAATCAGGTCGGCGCGGCGTTGCAGAACGACATCGACTTGCGACCAGGCAGCGTTCACTGCCTCTTTTTTGATCGCCATTTGATTGCGGCGACCGACATAAGCACTGCCTAAAATCAACGCGAGCACAACCAATACAATGACGACGATTAAACCCTTTTTCATTTCTTTTCTCCTTTTTCAAATCCGGGCTTGTGAGCGCGAACCTGCAAACCCTGAAAATCGCAAAAACGTCGCACTAGAAATTCTTCTTGATGCGCTGCCACTCCCGTTTCGGAACCTGCGAATCGAATGATTGCACAACGGTTTCAATGGCCTCGAGGTACTTGCCGTAGGCGCGCGAAATTTCCGGAACCGGTTGATTGTCGTGCAGTGCGCGTCCGGTTTCGAAAGCGTTCGCATCCGCCTTGGTGAGTTGCTGGATGCGCTCGTACAAGGCGGATTTTCCGGCAGGCGAATCTTCGCCGAGCGCAATCAGAACGTGGCGTAGCAGCGTGGAAATACTGGAAATGGATTTGCCGTAAACTTCGCGCAGTTGATTTTCATTGTCGGAAGCTCGGATAAAATGATCGCGCAGCTTCTGCAACGCCGTGCGCAATTCGTGCTCCACCTGGACGCGATGCAAATTCATCGGCACTTCGATTCCGTCCACCGGATCGTCGCCGAAAAGAATGCGGTGGTTCTGGCCGATGTCGAGAAGTTCGATGGCGAAAACATCGGCGGAGCGTTTCAGTTCTTCATGGGTGAAAATGCGCGGCGACGGTTCGCGCATCTGTGTGGTCCACCAGCGAATCACCGGAGCGATGCGGGAAAGTTCCTGAACTTTGGTGGACTTGAGCACGCAGAGCAGATTCAAATCGGAAGTTTGCGTGTGGTAGTCGCCGCGCGCCGCCGAACCGTATAGCAATAGCGATTGCAAATTATCTCCGGCTGCTTCCTGCAACCTGCGGACAATTTCCGTTAATTTCTCGTCTCGTGCCAGCATCGCATCCTCAATCCAACTGAAAAACAAGTCATGAAAACCATTTCAACAAAAGCCGCCAGCGAACTGCGAAATCATGTTCATAAAGTTCAAAAAACGATCTCGACAAAATCATTCCGAACAGGATTACCAACTACCGGACGCGCCGCCTCCGCCGCTCGAGCCGCCGCCAAATCCACCGAATCCTCCGCCACCGCCTCCTCCGCCCCAGCTTCCGCCTCCGAATCCGCCTCCACCCCAGCTCCCTCCGCCGCCACGGTAACCGCCTCCGCCTCCGCTGAGAAACAGCGGGATTAAGCAGCCGTTCAGACAGCCGCTTCCAGCTTGTCGGCGGCCTGATGTGTTTGAGACGGCAGTCATAAAAAGTTTCACAACGAAAAAAGCGATCACCATGATTGCGAAAATTCCGATCGGAGAACCGTTGTCATTGGAGCTGGGTGCGACCGGACGTGCTGGAGGATTTCCGGAAAGCGTGACGCCTTTGTCGTCGGCGATGTATTTGGCGATCTGCCACGCGGCGGTTTCGACGGCGGCGCCGTAGTTATTTTTGCGAAGCGAAGGCACCATCGCGCGTCCGGCATCGCCCGCGCGAGCATCGTTGATAATCGGTTCGAGACCATAACCAACTTCCACCCTATATTTACGGTCGCTCGGAGCGAGCAAAAGCAGCACGCCGTTGCTTTCCGCTTTGCCGCCGACGCCCAGATGTTTGAAGACGTCCACCGCGTAATCTTCGACCGGACGGTCATCGAGCGAGCGGACCGTAACAATTGCGAGTTGCGCGCCGGTTTTCTGCTGGAGTTCGCTGCACAGCGCGGTGAGGCGCTGCCGGGTATCCGGCGGAATGACACCAGCAAGATCCATCACGTAGCCAGTCGGGGCGATTTTTTTGATGTCGTCAGCCGAAGCGCGGAGCACGCCCAACGAAACGACCAGGAGAATCAGTGGAAGTGACAAGCGAAGGCGTGTCATGGAGGGACGGGAGAAGGATCCTCGTATCTGCAAATTAAACAGTAAAGCGGCGGCGAACCAAGCATCGCGATTTTTGTGAAAAAGTGCAAGAGGAGTTCGCGCAGGGGCAGGTATTTGAAGAAACCTGAATGCGAAAAGCGAAAGCATGATTTAATCGGAGCAATTTCAGAAAGGTTCGGCCAAATCATTGGAGGATCCAAGATGAGCGCCAGAATAAAACATTTGCGTTTGGTCGCGTCACTGAGCGTTTTTGTGGCGCTGCTCTGCGCGAATATGAGCCAAGCGCAAGGTGCGCTGCCGGCCGACTTGGATGCCTGGGTGGCTCGTTCGATGAAGACGTTCGGCGTGCCGGGGATGGCGATCGCGATCGTAAAGGACGGAAAAGTGGCGATCGCAAAAGGCTACGGCGTGAAAAAGATGGGCGAGCCAGCACTGGTTGATGAAAACACGCTTTTCGGAATTGGATCGAACACCAAGGCCTTTACGACGGCGGCACTGGCGACCCTGGTGGATGAAGGAAAGATTTCCTGGGACGACAAGGTGTACGAGCGGCTGCCGGGATTTGAAATGTACGACCCGTACGTTTCGCACGAAATGACCATTCGAGATTTGCTGACACACCGCAGCGGAATGGGATTGGGAGAAGGGGATCTGCTGTTTTGGCCGCACACTACGTACACGCGCGCGGACATTATCTACAAATTGCGATTCATGAAACCTGCGAGCAGTTTTCGAAGCAAATATGCATACGATAATTTGTTGTACATCGCGGCAGGACAAATTATTCCGGCAGTGACAGGAAAGACCTGGGAAGAGTATGTCAGCGAAAAAATCCTGAAACCGTTGGGAATGAAAACGACCATGCTGAGCAACGAAAAGTTTCAAACATCGGCGGCGAGCATGGATATTGCGTGGCCACATTCGAAAATCGGCGGGCCGCTGCGGCCGATTGATTTTGTGGTGCTGGACAATGCGGCTCCGGCGGGATCGATCAATTCATCGGTCGCAGAAATGTCCAAGTGGATTACGCTGCAACTGAATCGCGGAAAATTTTTAGATAGCGAAGCACGACTGTTCTCGGAGCGACGATCGCGAGAGATGTGGTCGGCGCAGACGATCCTGCCGACGCGAGAGGGTACCGGACCGCTGGGAAAATTGGCGCCAAAGTTTGCGGCCTACGGTTTGGGATGGGGATTGCGGGACTATCAGGGAAGAAAACTGGTCGGGCATACAGGAGGAGTCTCGGGATTTGTGTCGCGGGTAATGCTGGTGCCGGAAGAAAAATTGGGCGTGGTGATTTTGACCAACGCCGAGAACGATCTGGCATTCGACGCGGTCCTGTTCCATGTGCTGGACAGTTATTTCGGAAGCGGGAGCCCGGATTGGATCATGCTGCTGCACGAGGCAGAAGTACAGGATGAACAGGAATCAGCGGAAGAAATGAAGAAGGCCGGAGAGGCGCGAGTGAAAGACTCCAAGCCGTCACTGGAACCTGCGAAGTACGCGGGGAAGTATGAGGACGCGTGGTATGGTCCGGCGACGATTAAAGCGGAAAACGGGAAGCTCATCTTTTCACTGGATCACACACCATCGGCGAGCGGAGAGTTGCAACACTGGCAATACGACACGTTTAAGGTGACCTGGAAGGACCGCACGGTGGAAGATGCATTTGTAACATTTAGTTTAAATTCGAGCGGTACCATCGATCACTTCACGATGGCGGCGGTATCGCCGCTGGCGGATTTCAGCTTCGACTATCAGGATTTGTGGTTTCGTCCGACAGTTAACGATAACCAGAAGCATTAAGGCGTAAGACCAAGAAAGACGCGACCCACTGGACCAAAGGCCAGTGTAAGCTTAGAAAACCACGACGCGGGAAGTCTGCATCCAACAGTAAACTCATATATGGAAGACTTGTGAGCAGTCCCCGCACACCTGGAATGCGGCATTCGTATCGATGGATGAACCGCGCGCTGACATATCTGGCAGCCGGAGTATCCTTCCTGGCATTTTGTCCCGCCTCGCACGCGCAATGTGAATCGATCAGAAGCGGAGAAAAGATTTGGGTGCGGCTGCTGCAGCCGTTGGCGTCCTATAGCGGCAGGGCCGGCGACGAAATCGCGGCGATGGTGATTGAATCGCCGGTATGTGACGGCGAAGAAACCATCGCTCCGGGAACCTTGGTACGGGGAAAAGTTACCGCCGCGCGAAGAGTGGGCATGGGATTGGTGCATGAGACGGCGCAGTTGCGCGTCAAATTCGACAAATTGAAATTGCCGAATGGCGGTGAAGTGGAATTTTCCGCGCAACTAGTGGGAATCGACAACGCACGCGAGACCGTGAAGAACGGAGTGATTCGCGGAGTGAATGCGACGGACACGCCGCAGGGGAGAATCACCAGCCGGCTGAAGCATCTGCCGACCTGGAATCCATACAGCGATATGGGATTAATCGCATACCGTCTGGCGTTTCCGCTGTTTCCTGAACCGGAGATTTATTTGCCGCGCGGTAGCGATCTGAGGCTGGAATTCAGGGCGGCGCTGACGATTCCGGCCGATGACAAGCACTATGTGACCAGCGGCGTCCCAAATGAAATCGAGAAAGCGGTGATGGATATCACCGGACCCGCGCTGCCGGAGCGAACGACTACGAGCCACGGGCAGAACGCGGACATCGTAAATGTGGCACTGCTCGGAACGGACGCGCAGATGACGCGAGCGTTCTACGCGGCGGGCTGGACACACGGTGACAAGACTTCGACACGCTCGGTGCTTAAACAGATGCACGCGTTTCTCTCCTTCAACAATTATGCGAACGCGCCGATTTCCACGCAGCTTGTGGATGGCCAGAAGGTAAGCACTACATGGGAGAAGGGATTGGACAGTTACGAGAAACGCGAGCACTTACGGTTGTGGGCCCGAGACGATGTTTTCGATGGGCAAACGGTGTGGCTGGGCGCGATGACGCGGGAAACGAGCGCGACGCTTTCCGTCAGACATCACAACTTTATTCATCACATCGATGCGGACATGGACGATGGGCGCTTGATGCTGGTGCGGGATCTGAGCCTGGCGGGGTGCGTGGCTGCGGTGTATTACGTGGCGCGGCCGGAGATGAAACACAATTCGATGAATTCGACCGGAGACCCGATGCGTACCGATGGATTGCTGGCGGTGGTGCAATTGAAGGATTGCGAAAATCCGATATTCGAACAAAAGGCGGACGATTTGACAGTGCAATCGCGGCCGCGATCTAAATTTGCGCGCTATCTGAGAATGCAGGTGTTAAGTTTCAAGAGCGATTTGATCCGCGGAAACATCGTCTACGGAGCCTTTGATTTGACGCGTATGGCGCTTCGCGCGCGAAAACAGCATGTGGAGCGAGCATTTCAGGTTCGGCAGATGGCGACCGCGGAAGAGCAAGAGCGGCTTGCTACCATGGCGGGAATCAGCGCGGCACAGTAGCCCGCACGCAAGAAAGAAAATAAAAACTAGAAATGGAAAATCGCCGTGCCGCTTTGCCGCGACCAGCTATGTCTTGTCGTCGTCGGTGACGCTGAGGCTGGAGATGGAGCTTGGCGCTACAGCACGGAGGGGTGATCGGGTAGTTCATTTTCCCAGCGGGCGATGACGGCTGAGGCGAGGCAGTTGCCGGTGACGTTGACCGAGGTTCGCGCCATGTCGATGAGAGCGTCGACGCCGAGGATGACGAAGATGGGTTCGGTCGGGAGATGGAAAGTGGAGGCGGTGGCGAGCAGAACGACTAAAACGGCACGGGGAACTCCTGCGACGCCCTTGCTGGTGAGCATCAGGGCGAGGACCATGACGAGCTGTGCTCCCCAAGACATCTGAATGCCGGCAGCTTGTGCGACGAAGATGGAAGCGAGCGCTAGATATAGTGTGGAGCCGTCGAGGTTGAAACTGTAGCCCGCCGGGATGACGAAGGCCACGATGCGACGCGGAACGCCGAAGGCTTCCATGCACTCCATGGCACGGGGGAGCGCGGCTTCGGAAGTGCTGGTGGCAAATGCGATGGTGGCGGGTTCTGCGACGGCGGCGAGAAATCGCTTGAGCGGGATGCGGGCGAAAATTGCGATCGGCAGCAAAACAAAAAGTAGAAATGCGACGAGTGCGCCGTAAGCGGTGAGGAGAAGTTTGCCGAGGGGCAGAAGGACGGAGATTCCCATGTGGCCGACGGTGTACGCCATGGCGGCGCCGACGCCGACGGGAGCGAAGTACATGACGATGTTGGTGAAGCGGAACATGACCTGGGTGAGAGATTCGGCGAAGCTGAGGATGGGTTTCTGGAAATGTTCAGGGACGCGCGTCAGAGCGATGGCAAAAAGTATTGCGAAGACGGCGACCTGAAGAATCTGGTTTTCGGCGACGGACTTGACGATATTTTCCGGAAAAATGTGGAGGATGAAATCGGTCCATTTGAGGGGCGCGACTTCGGGAACGGGTTGCGCGGCGGCGTTGGCGGAAGCCGGAATGACCAAGCCTTGGCCAGCTTTGGTGAGGTTGATGGCGAAGACGCCGAGGAAAAGAGCGATGGTGGTGACGGCTTCGAAGTAGACGAGGCTTTTCCAACCGATACGGCCGACTTTGCGGAGGTCACCGTGACCGGCGATACCGGTGATGAGCGTGCCGAGGATTAGTGGAGCGACGATGACTTTGATGAGGCGGAGGAAGATGTCGCTGAGGACGCGAAGTTGAACGGCGAAGGCAGGAGCGTCGAGGCCGATTTCGAGGCCGGCGAGCATGGCGAAGAAGATCCAGAAGGTTAGAGTGCGTTTCTGGAGGCCGGCGACAGCTAGGATTGCCAGGCCTGCGCCGCGGAAGGCCAGGAGAGATTTGCTGGCGGGCAGGAAGAGTGCGAGGAGGAGTCCGGCGAAGAAGATGGCGAGGCCGGTTGCGAGGAGGAGTCTAAATT
This sequence comes from uncultured Acidobacteriota bacterium, assembly GCA_963781385.1. Taxonomy (GTDB): domain Bacteria; phylum Acidobacteriota; class Terriglobia; order Acidiferrales; family UBA7541; genus Acidiferrum. The sequence continues at coordinate 122,853 of CAWAFN010000006.1, forward strand.
GGCGCGAAGCGGGTTGTGGCACGCGTAGGCCTCAGAGAGCGTTGAACGAGAACGGACATGATAGCTGAGAAGGAGTAAAGGCTCGACTATCGAATGTTTTGTCTAATTGCTATGCAAGCCGGCTGACATTCACTCGACCGACGCTTCCAGCTCCGTGGCGGCTGCCAGCAATTGTGCGCGGTTCTCCTGGTCGACAACGGTTTCAGAGGTCTTGCGCATTTCTGCGGCAGTGTGGCGAAGCTCGCCGATACTTGCTTCAAGCTCCCTGATTTTCTTCGATTTGAGATTTTGTCATGTCCGGTCCGGCAACGAGATTACAACAATCGATGCGATTGTCGAATTTTTCGAGCGGAAATAACCGTCGCAGCTTGCCCGTGGCGATTTCGGATTGTATGGTGATGAAATGCCAAAAATAAAAGAGTTGGAGTGCTCGCGTTGTGGAGAAAAGATTTCGGCGGATGTGGCGCGGACCGTTTGTCCGAAGTGTCAGGGATCGTTGTATGTGCGATACGACCTTGCCGGTTTGAAGGGCGCGGAGCGACGCGCGGAGATCGAAAAGGATGCGAAGGCTGGCGGCTGGGCAGGAATGTGGAGGTACAAGTCGGTGCTGCCGGAAGTGACGCCGGTGACGCTGGGCGAGGGGTGGACTCCGTTTTTACGAAGCAAGCGGTATGCAAATTGTTTTGTGAAGGAAGAGGGAGCAAATCCGACCGGGAGCTTTAAGGCGCGCGGCCTGGCGCTGGCGGTGACGATGGCCAAGCACTACGGATTGAAAAAGTTGGCGGTGCCGTCGGCGGGAAATGCGGCGGGAGCGCTGGCGGCATACGCGGCGGCGGCGGGAATCGAAGCAAATATTTTCATGCCCAAAGATGTGCCGTTCGCGAATTACGTGGAAGCGCTGATGTACGGCGCGAACGTGACGCTGGTGGACGGATTGATTTCGGATTGCGGGCGAATGGTGGCGGAGCGGAAAGAGAAGGAAGGATGGTTCGATATTTCGACGCTGAAGGAGCCATTTCGCATTGAAGGAAAGAAGACGATGGGATACGAGTTGGTGGAACAGCTCGGCTGGGAATTTCCGGAAGCGGTGTTTTATCCAACGGGCGGCGGAGTGGGGCTGATCGGAATGTGGAAAGCGTTTGTGGAGCTCGAAGAATTGGGGTGGGTGCGGCCAGGGAAGCGACCCAAGATGATTGCGGTGCAATCGGCAGGGTGCGCGCCGGTGGCGCGCGCGTTCGAACAGCATGAAACGGTGAGCAGGATGTGGGAAAACGCGGCGACGTTTGCTTCGGGATTGCGTGTACCGAAACCGTACGGGGATTACATCATGCTGGAAATTTTGCAGGAGTCGGGCGGAGTGGCGCTGGCGTTTACCGATGAAGTGATTTTGGAGTCATTGAAAGATTGGGCCAAGAACGAGGGGATATTTTTGTCGCCGGAAGGAGCGGCAGCGACGGCGGCGTATGATCATTTGCTGAAGACGGGATTTTTGAAAAGTTCGGATCGAGTGGTGCTGTTCAATACGGGAGCGGGTTTGAAGTATACGGATGTGACGGCGGAGGCGGCATCGATTCAGAGAGTGAGTTGATGAGGCAATGGAGTATGGAAGTAAGGAAGCAGCAACAAAAGACATATCGCTGCGATGAGCCTATCTAGGCGGATGGATGGTAGTGCGGATCCGGCCGCGCACGGACTGAAGTCTGGGCTACAGGAAGGGTTAAATAGCGCTTGTTAGGGCACAGAGTAAGATAGCGCGTTAGACGGCGAAATTGATGACAGAGTAGGAGCGCGCGGGGAGTTCGAGGCGCGTGCGGTTGTTGGATGTTGCTGGCTTGTCGAAAGGCTTGGGTGCGACGTTTTGTGGGACGTCGAAGCCGTTGTGAGCTTTCAGGTCGTTGCCGGTGAGCGTGAGGGAATCGAGCACGCGAGACGGAGCGGCGTCCTCCCAGAGAATTTCCACTGCACGAGACTTTTCCAGATCGCGGTTGAAGAGGAAGACCGAATATTTTCCGGCGGACTTGTCGAAGGTGGCCGAAGCATCGACGTAGGGAATCGTGCCGCTGATGCCAAGCTTAGAGAAGTCGACGGGAGAACTGGAGCCGGACGAAGTGGAGACTTCGTACGTGGGCGATTCAACGGAAAGATTCAGAGCGGCGCCGCGCGCGTATTGAAGCGCCCAGGCGTAGGGATAGTAGATGGTCTGACGATAGAATCCGGATTCGTTGGTCATGATGGGCGCGATAACGTTGATGAGTTGCGCGAGGCAGGCAACGCGAACGCGATCAGAATTGCGGATCAGCGAGTTGACCAGGCCGCCGACCAGTAGAGCGTCTTCCAGATTGTAAATTTCCTCGAGCAAGTGCGGTGCGACGGTTTTGTTGCCGTCGACGTCGGAGCCGGAGCGTTTGCGGTACCAGACATTCCATTCGTCGAAGGAAAGCCAAAGTTTTTTCGGAGAGCGTAAGCGGCCCTGAACGTAATCGCAGACGGCTTCGATCTGGGCGATCTGATGATCCATCGAGAGATTGAGCGCCATGTACTTGGTGGAATCGCCGCCGGTTTCGTCGGAGTTGCCGTAGTAGCGGTGAAGTGAGACGCCGTCCACGTATTGGTAGCAGTGCTCGAGAACTTCGCGATCCCATTCGAGATAGGTTGGCATGAAGACGGTGCTGGAGCCGCAGGCAATGAGTTTTAGCGAAGAATCGACATAGCGCATCTGGCGTCCCGCGTCAGCGGCGCGCATGCCGTATTCGGTGGCGGTCATGTGACCGATCTGCCAGGGGCCGTCCATTTCGTTGCCAAGGCACCAGTGTTCGACTTTGTAGGGTTCGGCGGTGCCGTTGGCGCGGCGAAGGTCACTCCACTTCGTGCCTTTTTCCATGTTGCAATATTCGACGAGCGCAGCAGCCATTTCCGGCGTGCTGGTGCCGAGATTCAGTCCCATCAGCGGCTTCGCGCCGACAAGTTTGCACCAGGCCATGAAATCGTCGGTGCCGAATTGGTTGGTCTCGATGGAGTTCCAGGCTTTTTCTAGTTTGCGCGGGCGATCTTTTCTGGGGCCGATGCCGTCGAGCCAGTTGTAGCCGGAGACGAAATTCCCGCCTGGATAGCGAACGATGGGAACGCCGAGATGCTTAATTTCGTCGATCATGTCCCTGCGGAAGCCGTTGGTGTCGGCCAATTTCGAGTCAGGCTCGTAGATTCCTTCGTAGATGGCGCGGCCTAGATGTTCGAGGAAGGATCCGAAGATATTGCGGTCGAGAGAAGGCATAGCGCGACGAGAATCGAGATAGACGCGAGTTGTGGCGTTGGGCGGAGCTTGTGCGAAGAGCGATTTGCCGAGCAGCATTGTGGCGGAGCAGCCGGCAGTGGCGGTGAGCGAGCTTTGCAAGAACTTGCGGCGTGGAATGTGCGACATGTGTGTTGCCTCCGCGAAAAATTAGAAAGTCGTTCCGAGCCTGGCCCTAATTCGAAGTTGCGTTGCTCTTATTGACCACTTCCGCGATGTGAATCAATTCGGGAAGAATTTTGCCGAGAGGCGATTGATTCGGCTGACCGAGCGCGAAATAGAGCTCGCGGTAAAGGGGATAGAGGCGGTCGTAGAGTGCTTTAGAAGCGGGTTCGGGGTGATAAATCTTGTGGGAAGGGCAGATTTTGTCTTGCGCTTCTTCGACGGATTTGAAAGTGCCAGCGGCGAGGAAAGCGAAGATTGCAGAGCCCAGACTGGTGACGCTGGAGCTGGGAACCAGCACCGGGCGACCGAGGACGTTGGCGTACACCTGATTGAGAACGTGATTTTTTTGCGGAATGCCGCCAGCGTTGATCACGCGTTTGATGTGGACGCCGTTTTCCGACATGCGATCAAGAATGACGCGGGTGTGGAAGGCGGTGCCTTCGATGGCGGCGAAAAGTTCGTCCTGCGCCGTGGACTGCAGATTCCAGCCGAGAGTGATGCCGCGGAGATTGGGATTGACGAGAACGGTGCGGTCGCCGTTGTCCCATGCCATGCGGAGGAGACCGGTTTGGCCAGCCCGATAGGTTTCGAGACCATGCGAAAGTGTCTGGACGTCAGAACCGGCGCGCGTGGCGATGGCACTAAAGATATCGCCGACGGCAGAGAGGCCAGCTTCGATGCCGGTTTGTTTTGGATGAACGCTGCCGGCGACGACGCCACAAACACCGGGAACAAGTTTGACCGAAGGCGTGATGCCGATGATGCAGGTGGAGGTGCCGATGACGTTGACCATGTCCTCGCTGCGGCAGCCCGCGCCGATGGCGTCCCAGTGCGCATCGAATGCGCCAACGGGAATGGGAATGCCTGCGGAAAGGCCAAGTTCTTCCGCCCATCGCGGCGAGAGCTTTCCGGCGATCTGGTCGGAAGTAGCGTAGAAGCCGGATAGTTTTTCACGCACACCGGAAAAAAGCGGGTCGACATTTACCAGAAAAGATTCAGGAGGCAGTCCTCCGAGAGATTCGTTCCAGAGCCATTTGTGGCCCATGGCACAGATACTGCGTTTGGCGGCGCGAGGATCGGTGATACCGCAGAGCGTTGCGGCAACCATATCGCAATGTTCGAAGGCGGAAGCGAAGTCGCTGCGCTTTTCGGGATTGTGACGGAGCCAATGGAGAAGTTTGGAAAAACCCCACTCGGAGGAGTAGACGCCACCGCACCAATCGATAGCCGGAAGTTTTTCCTGGTGAGCTACTTCGGTGATTTCCGCGGCTTCGGATTTTGCGCGGTGATCGCACCAGAGATAGTAGTCATCGAGAGGCTGAAGATTTTTGTCCACCGGTACGACGGAAGAGCCGGTGGTGTCGAGAGCGATGGCTTCGACGGCGCTTCCCGGGATGCCCGCTTTCTGAACGGCAGCACGCGTAGCAGTCGCGAGCGCGATCATATGGCTGGCGTGAGACTGGGTGGCAAATTCGGGATCGTCGCGACGGCGATTGAGCGGATATTCGGCCAGCGCGGAAGCCAAGAGGCCACGTTGGCTGTCCACGATGGAGACGCGAACGCTCAGAGTGCCGAAATCAACGCCAGCGACGATGGCCATTAGCGAGTCCTGTCCCGAGAACTGGAAACGGATACGCTCACTTTTTATCCTTGGGCTGGCCATAGTAAGCGCCGGTGCCGTGTTTACGCAGAAAATGTTTTTCGTGGAGCGCGCGACCGGTGGGCGAGGCGTTGGGATGAATCTGCGTTGCGAGATATGCCATTTTCGCGACCGCTTCCAGAATGACGGCGTTTTGCGAAGCTTCGGCCGGGGTCGCGCCCCACGTGAAAGGAGCATGATTGGCGACCAGAACGGCGGGGACTTCGCTCGGATCGATATTCTTAAAGAGGCGAGTGATGGCGTGCCCGGTGTTTTCTTCATAGGCGGTGGCGATTTCTTCGTCGGTCATGGGATCGGTGACTGGCACCGGGCCGCGAAAATAGTCGCAATGCGTGGTACCGAGGCAGGGAATTGCCTTGCGCGATTGGGCCCAAGCGGTGGCGTACTCGGAATGCGTGTGGCTGACACCGCCGATTTTAGGGAAGGATTTGTATAAGACGATGTGCGTGGGCAGATCGGAAGACGGGCGAAGATCGGCCTCAACGATTTTGCCGTTGAGATCAGTGACGACGAGATGCTCGGGCTTCATCTGGTCATAAGCGACGCCGCTGGGCTTGATGACGACGAGGCCGTCTTCGCGGGAAATGCCGCTGGCATTGCCGAAGGTGTAGAGGACCAGGCCGCGACGGACGAGCTCGAGGTTGGCTTCGAGGACTTCTTCGCGGAGTTTGGGAAGGAGCATTGATTAAGCCTGGCAAACGCGAACGGAGACAAGAACAGCGAAAAAGGATTAAAGTAAGCGTTTACCGAACTTCGAAAATTTAGAAGAATCGCCGAGATTTGTCAATCTGACCTAAGGTTAGTTCCGGCATAGGAAGTTGAATATCGATCGAGGGAAGAAACCGGCGATTGTGGTTGCGCTTCGCAGTAGACTAAGCGGCGCGAATCCGGAGTGGAGAACGCTCGAATGACGGGTTTTCCGATTTTTGCAAAGGTTGAAAAGGGAACGCAACCGGAGTATTTACATCCCGCTTACCGGTCGTCGGTAAAGCGGGCGCCGACGCAACCGTTGATACTGTTGCCGCACACGCTGTCGGAGAGAAGCGGGCCGGTGTTTGGGCAAGACGCGGTGCGGCCGACCGATTTTGACTTGACTGCGCAACATGCGGGAGCGCCGTTAGGCGAGAGGATTGTAGTGACGGGACGGTTGCTCGATGAAGGCGGACGGCCGGTGCGCGGGGCGTTGATTGAAGTGTGGCAAGCGAATGCGGCCGGGCGTTACGTGCACCAACTCGACCAACACCGTGCGCCGCTTGATCCGAATTTCACGGGGTGCGGACGAGCGCTGACGGATGACCAGGGGCAATACAAATTTATTTCGATCAAGCCGGGTGCATATCCCTGGGGAAATCATCACAACGCATGGCGGCCAGCGCACATTCACTTTTCGATTTTTGGAGACGGATTGTTGAGCCGGCTGGTCACGCAGATGTATTTCCCTGGCGATCCACTGCTGGCGTTCGATCCAATCTACAACTGCATCGCGGATGAACGGGCGAAACAGCGACTGATTTCGACGTTTGATTGGGAGAATACTTCGCCGGAGTTTGCCTTGGGATTTCGGTTTGATGTGGTGTTGCGGGGAAGAGACGCGACGCCGATGGAAGGTTCGAAATGAGCGAAGTGCCGACGGCTTCGCAAACGGTGGGGCCGTTCTTTTCGATCGGGTTTTCACATTTGTACGCGCGCGAATCGAACGCCGGCCAGGCGGGCAAACAGAGCGTAACTGTTCGAGGCCGAGTGTTGGATGGCGACGGGGTGGGTGTGCCAGACGCGGTGCTGGAGATTTGGCAGCACTCGATGAGGGCAGCGAACAGCGAGAAGAGTGGATTTCTGCGAGTGCCTACGAACGAGAGTGGAGGATTCGAGTTCGCGGTAGAGAAGCGGAAAACGGCGCGCGATGAATCGGGTGCAACACATGCGCCGCACGCCGTGGTGCTGATTTTCATGCGCGGACTAGTGAAGCATCTGGTAACGAGAATTTATTTTGCGGGTGAGGCTGCGAACGCTGAGGATGTGGTTTTGAAGTCGGTGCCTCAGGAACGGCGCGCGACATTGATTGCGACCGACGTCGGCGCGAAGAACTTGGTTGAATGGAATGTACATCTGCAGGGCAAACAAGAAACGGTTTTCTTTGAGGCCTAGGAACTTGTCGTGCGCACGATGGGTGGAGGCAGGATGAAAGCACTTTCAGCGAGCAAACTCGGATTCGGAATTCTGGCGTTCGCAGGTGTTGTTGCGATCGGAATCGGACTGAACCATACCGCAATGGCTTCAGCTCAAGAACAGAAGCCCATGTTGGCGGAGACGCCGCCGATGGGATGGAACAGTTGGGACGGATATGGCACGACGATCAATGAAGAGCAGTTCAAAGCGAATGCGAAGTGGTTCGCGGAACACTTGAAGAGCTACGGCTGGCAATACGTCACGATCGATATGGAGTGGTTCGTGACCAATCCGATTCCCGAAGGAAATTCTAAAACTTCGTTGTATGCGCTCGATGCGAACGGGCGCTATGTTCCGGACGAGAAGAGATTTCCTTCTGCGGCGGGCGGAACTGGGTTCAAAGCTATCGGTGACTACGTTCACTCGCTGGGGCTGAAATTTGGAATCCACATTTTGCGCGGGATTCCGAAGAAGGCAGTCGAAGCAAATTCTCCGATTGCCGGAACCAGTTTTCACGCCAGCGATGCCGCGGATACGAGCGATTCGTGTCCATGGAATCCTGACAATTTTGGTTTGGACGCTGCGAAACCAGCGGCGCAAGCCTACTACGATTCCATTGCGACGCTGTATGCGAGCTGGGGGGTGGACCTGATCAAGGTCGATTGCATCAGCAGCCGGCCATATCGCGGAGAAGAAATTCGCATGCTGAGCACGGCGCTCAGGAAAACGGGGCGGTCGATTACGCTGAGCTTGTCGCCGGGAGCGGCGCCGCTGGAAAAAATCGACGAAATGCGGAAGTACGCGCAGATGTGGCGGATTTCGGACGACATTTGGGACCTCTGGCACAGCGACGTGCCGTATCCGCAAGGGTTGGGTGATCAGTTTAGGAACGTGCTGAAGTGGGCGGGGAGATCGCAGCCGGGCGGATGGCCGGATGCGGACATGTTGCCGCTGGGATTTTTGGGTCCGGCGCCGGGATGGGGAAAACCCCGACAGACGCGGCTTTCGCATGACGAGCAGAGGACGCTGATGACGCTGTGGGCAATTTTTCCTTCGCCGCTGATGATCGGCGGAGACTTGACGCGCGCGGATGATTGGACGGTTTCGTTGCTGACCAACGCGGAAGTTCTCTCGGTAGATCAGCACTCGACGGGAAATCATCCGGCGGTGGTGACTGACAATATTGTGGTGTGGGTGGCGGATGCTGCGGACAAGAAAGCCAAATACGTTGCGGTGTTTAACCGCGGAGAAAGTGCGGCGGATGCAAAGTATTCGTGGAAAGAGCTTGGGCTCAGTGCAGGTACACATGCCGTTCGAGATTTGTGGGAGAAGAAAGATTTGGGAAAGGTGAATTCGCTAATTGTGAACCTAGCGCCACACGCGAGCGTTATTTTCCAAATCGAGGGCGCGAAGTAGTTGTCGGCAACCATGAGCGAGCGAATCGACGCGCATCACCACCTTTGGAAGTACGACGAGAAGGAGTACGGCTGGATCGGGCCGGGCATGGAAACATTGGCGCGCGATTTTTTGCCGAGCGATATGCGCGCGGAGATGAAGACGAGCGGGATTGCAGGAAGTGTTGCAGTGCAGGCGCAGCAGTCGGTAGAAGAAACGGAATGGCTGCTGAAATTGGCGGAGGAATCGGAATATATTCGTGGCGTTGTGGGATGGGCGCCGATTGCGAGCGCGGAATTTGCCAAACGGGTGGAAACGTGGAGCGGGCGGAAAAAGCTTAAAGGCTTGAGGCATGTGGTTCAGGACGAGCCCGACGACGAGTTCCTGCTAGGGAATGAGTTCAACGCCGGGATATCGGCGCTCGCGGGCTCAAAGCTGGTTTACGACATTCTGATATTTGAGCGACAGCTTCCTGCTGCGATCAAATTTGTGGATCGTCATCCAAACCAGATTTTTGTTTTGGATCACATCGCAAAGCCCAGAATCAAAGATGGAATTCTGGAGCCGTGGCGCGCGAATTTGTTCGAAATGGCGCGGCGCGGAAATGTTTGCTGCAAATTGTCCGGAATGGTGACGGAAGCGAACGTGGCAACCTGGACGAAAGCGGATTTGCAGCCGTATTTTGACGCAGCGGTGGAGGCGTTTGGCCCGGCGCGATTGATGGTAGGTTCGGACTGGCCGGTGTGTTTGCTGGCAACGAGCTACGGTAGATGGTTTGAAACCGTGGGCGAGTTGACGGATGGATTTTCCGACGCGGAGAAGAAGCTTTTTTTTGGTGAAGTGGCGACGCAAGTGTATTCGTTGAACGAGTAAAGCAATAGTTTGAGAAGACTTGCCGGGACGCGCGAGAGTGAGGTTTGCGAATGCCGCTTCAACCGACCAAGAGCAATGCGCCGGCGGGCGCGATCGCTGGTGGAAACTCAGGCCAGCACGCGCTGTTTCCGGCGGGACAACTGACGCCGTTTATTCTCGTCACGTTTTTGTTTTTCCTGTGGGGAATTCCAAACAATCTGAACGATGTGCTCATCCGGCAATTCATGAAATCGTTTGAACTATCGCGATTTCAGGCAGGACTGGTGCAGAGCGCGTTTTACATGGGTTATTTCGTCCTGGCCATACCGGCGTCGTTGTTGATGAAGCGCGCCGGATACAAAGCGGGATTCATCGTTGGACTGCTATTGCTCGGAGCGGGAGCATTTTTGTTCTGGCCGGCAGCGGTGATGGCGAGTTATGGATTCTTCTTGTTTGCGTTGTTCGTAATGGCCAGCGGGCTGTCGTTTCTGGAGACGGCGTCGAATCCGTTCATCGCGCAGCTTGGCGATCCGGCTAGTTCCGAGAGGCGACTGAATTTTTCGCAGGCGTTCAATCCGATTGGAGCGATTGTGGCGGCGCTGGTGGGAACGATTTTTATTTTCTCCGGCGTGGAGCTATCGAAGGATCAGATTGCCGCAAAGATCGCGAGCCGGAGCTATGAAGCGTATCTGAGATTTGAAACGTTGCGCGTGATCAGGCCGTATTTGGTGATTGCGGCGGTCGCGGTGATTTGGGCCGCGCTGATCTGGCGAACGAAGTTTCCAAAGATACAGAGCGAGCACGAAGACGGAGGCGAACAGGGGAAGTTCGCCGAGCTATTTCAATACCGCCATTTTGTGTTGGCGGTGATTGCGCAGTTTTTCTATGTAGGCGCCCAGGTTGGAACGTGGAGCTATTTCATTTCCTACGTACTGGAGTATTCGCACCAGCCGGAAAAAGTTGCGGGTTATTTTCTGACAGGGACTCTGGGAATGTTCGGAATCGGCCGATTTGGCTCGGCCTATCTGATGCGATTCGTTTCGCCGAGCAAATTGATGGGATTCTACGGGCTGACAAACGTTGCGCTGCTGCTGGTTGCGGTCTTGCGGCCAGGATGGGCCGGAATTTGGTGTTTATTTCTGACGAGTTTATTCATGTCGGTGATGTTTCCCACGATCTTCGCGCTGGGCCTCAAAGGATTGGGACCAAACACGAAGATTGGCGGTTCGTTGTTGGTGATGGCAATCGTGGGCGGCGCGGTGATTCCGCCGCTGATGGGGTTGCTGTCAGAAAAATTGCACAGCGTTGCGTTGAGCTATTCCGTACCGCTACTAGCATACGTTTGCGTGGTGCTGTATTCGTTCTGGGGATCGCAAAGGAAAGAGCTTGGGGGCGAAGTGGCGTAGTGCCGACTGGTCGGCTTGGTTACGACCTGTCAATTTTACCGCGTGACGGTGGTACTTTTATTAGCTGGAATTTCATAGTGCGGTCAGAAACAGTATGCTAACGTGAGAGCACGTTCGGATTTCTTGTAAACCTTTGGAATTTTTAAGGGGCTGCAAGCACAGACTTGCAGCCCCTCTTTTTGTGGTCTCGAGCGCCTTAAGCAGTGCCAGGCAAAAAAGAATTGAACGAAGAAAGACGGGGAAGCTTCTTGCCGCCAACTCCCGCAGGAGATGACATGCAACAGACTGTAAGTACGCAATCGCGACCGTGGGATCGCCCGTGGTGGAAACCACTGCCTGGAAAAAGCGGAGTGTTTGCGTTTATAGTTCTGAGCCATTCGCTGGCGCTGCTGGGACTAATCTTGTTTCCGATTCCGAGCCTGAAGATTCTGGGGTTGACTGTGGCGCTGACGACGCTGGGCGGGCTTGGATTGACGGTTGTGTATCACCGGATGCTGTCGCATCGCACCCTCAAGATGAATCCGGTGATTGAGCATGTGCTGATTTTCTTTGCGATGTTCAATGCGTCGGGCGCGCCAGCGAGCTGGGTGGCATATCACCGGCACCATCATTCAAAAACGGATTTGCCGGAAGATATCTCGAGTCCGAAGCAGGGCGGATTCTGGTGGGCGCATTTGCGTTGGCTGTACCAATCGGCGCCAGCGGATGCGACGAAATGGTGTCCGGACCTGAATCGTGGAATCTACAAATTCTGGACGATGGCCGAAACTCCGGTGATTGTGCTTTCGTTCGTTTTTGGATTAGCGCTTGGGTGGCAAGGATTCTTCTGGCTGGGTGCGATCCGGCTGATGTATTCACTGCACATGCAGTGCTTCGTGAACAGCCTGACACATCTTGGCCATTCCGACGAAGGCGATTCAAGCAAGAATGTCTGGTGGCTGGGGCCGTTCCAGTTGGCGGGTTGGGGCGAAAACTGGCACGCCAATCATCATTCAAACGCCGGATCAGCCCGCCTTGGATTGCGCTGGTACCAGCCAGACATCGGATGGTATTTCATCTACGCAATGGAACGCGTGGGCCTGGTGACAAGCGTTAAACGGCCGAGGATCCGTTAGGCTCAGGCCAGCGGTGGATCGAGATCGCTATCGGAATACGGCGGGATAATTTCAAATTCATCTTCTTTAGGAAGTTCGCCATTTTTCTTGGCGAGCTTGCGTTGCGCGCGCTTTTCCGCTTTTTCTTTGGCCTTCTCAAGCCGCTTCATTTCTTTCTGACGCTTCTGGAATGTGATGGTCATTTTGATCTCCTAGAAGTTCGGCTCAACGGCGCAACCGGTTCCCGATAAAACCTCAAATTGAGCTTTCAACGAAAATCCGGAAGCGACGCGAGCGCGATGGATGGCGCAATTTGCGCAGTGCTTTTGCTTCAATCTGACGGATGCGTTCACGAGTAACGTCGAAAACCTGACCGACTTCCTCGAGCGTGTGTTCGCTGCCGTCGTCCAAACCGAAACGCATCTTGATGATTCGCTCTTCGCGCGGAGTGAGCGTGCGAAGCATGGACGCCATTTGTTCTTTCAGGTTGAGGTGGATGGCGGCGTCGGACGGTGAAACTACGCCTTTGTCCTCGACAAGGTCGCCCAAGTGAGTTTCTTCGTCTTCGCCGATGGGCGTTTCGAAGGAAACCGGTTGCTGGGCGATTTTTTTGGTTTTGCGGACGGAGTCCACGGAAACGTCCATGCGCTTAGCGATTTCTTCGGCGGTCGGTTCGCGGCCGAGTTCCTGCACGAGTTGCGCGCTGGTGCGAACCTGTTTGTTGATGGTTTCGATCATGTGAACCGGGACGCGGATCGTGCGTGCCTGGTCAGCGATAGCGCGAGTAATGGCCTGGCGAATCCACCAGGTCGCGTAGGTGGAAAACTTGTAGCCGCGGCGCCATTCGAATTTGTCCGCGCCGCGCATCAACCCGATGTTGCCTTCCTGGATCAAGTCCAGGAATTGCAGGCCGCGATTGGTGTATTTCTTGGCGATGGAAACGACCAGGCGAAGATTGGCTTCGGTCAGTTCTTTCTTGGCCTGCTCGGCGTCGGCTTCACCGCGAAGAATAATCGTGAGAGCGCGCTTGAGGTGCATCGCTCCGGCCTGGCTGGAATCTTCAATTTCTTTGATCTGCGCGCGAGTCGCGCGATATTTTCTGCGGGCTTCGATGGCGGCATCGCCGCGTGAAGCGTTGGCGCGACGTTCGAGACGGACGGAGTCACGCTCAAGGGACTGCAAGCGCTCGACGGTATGGCGGACCAGGTCGATCAGACGTTTGCGTTCGCGCTCCTTGAATTGGATGGAACGGACGAAGTGGGACATTTCGATGCGAGTGCGTCCAAGCTCGCGACGCGCGCGGACGTAGGCTCGCTTGTTTGAGACGGAAATGTTTTCCAGCTTGGCGGCCTGCTTCATGCCGATGGCGTAGAGCTTTTCAATCTTGTCGATGACCTGAAGAGTTTGCTTGGTCTTGCTCTCGAGTCTTTCAGGAGTCAGATCTTCGTCGTCGAAATGAATAATTTCCTTGATGGGTCGCGCATCGTTGCGCAGCGCAACCGCAACTTCCATCAAGGCCTTGAGCACGATGGGTGAGCGAGAAATGGTTTTGAGTACGAGTAGTTGGCCGCGCTCCATTCGCTTGGCGATGGAAACTTCGCGCTCGCGAGTGAGCAACGGCACGACGCCCATTTCGCGCAGGTAGGTGCGAACTGGATCACTGGTTTTGTCGAGAAGACCGGGCTTCCGATCGGCTTCCGTTTCTTCGCCGTGAGCCGGTTCGTGCGCGATTTCGATTTCGGGTGATTCGGACAGTTCGACGGCGGTATGAGCCGCTTTCGCTGTCGCAATGTCTTCATAAATCTCGACGCCGTCGGTTTCGAGGGTGGCGAAGAGATTATCGAGCTCCTCAGCGGTGTGATCCTCAGCCGCGAGTGCTCCATTTACTTCGTCAGTGAGCAGATAACCGCGTTCCTTACCGACGGTGATAAGGTTGCGGATCTGATCGTTCTTTTCCTGGGTCACGAGCACGAAGGTTTCTCCCCCTCAAGCCACTGCCGAATCAGGCTGAGCCTTCCACAAAACCCCTGCGGCACACACAGACATCGAGCGGGCACCGGAGAGATGACGGAGAAGACGATGAAATGATTGCAGCTGTGCGTTGTTGCTTTAAGCTGCTCTTTTAGTCTGGTTTACAGCTACCAGTGTACACCACGTTGCAAGCATCGACCGACGTTTGCGCCACCGGATCCAAAAAATCTGAGGAAAAATCTTTGAAAACGAAGAATTCTCCAAGAATCGCGGAAAGAAAGCGCCAGGGCGCATTGCGCCCCCGGGCCAAACTTCCATGAGTTTTAGGCTTCGGCGAGAGCTTGCAGTACTTCTCCGGGAAGCGAGACGATGCTGGGCTTCGTTGCATTAGATGCACGAACCGCGTGATTCGCGGCATGGCCGTTCTGGAGCTCCCGATAGCCCTTTGAGCGATAGGGGGCCTTGACGATGGGTCCGTGCAGCGGTGCCGCGGGCTGAGGGGTGCCGTCTGGGCGGACGCGGTCGATTTTCAAGCCGAGCGCGCGCTCGAGCTGGAAGAGCTCGGTGCGCTGTTCGCGGACGAAGAGCGTCGAAGCTACACCGCTGCCGCCTGCGCGCCCGGTTCGGCCGACGCGATGGATGAAATTCTCCGCCACTTCGGGCAGATCGTAGTTGATGACGTGGACAATGTCCTGAACGTGGATGCCACGAGCCGCCAAGTCGGTGGCGACAAGGACGCGGAAGCGTCCGCGCTGAAAACCTTCGAGAGCGGTCGTGCGCTGCGATTGCGAACGGTCACCATGAATCATGGTGGCGTTGATGCCCTCGCGGGTGAGGGCCTTGGCGATGCGGTCAGCTCCGCGCTTGGTGCGCGAAAAGACGAGGCAGCGCCCGGTTTCCTTCTTTAGGAGTTGTTGAAGCATGGCTTGCTTGCCGTCGGTAGGGACTTCAAACGCTTGCAGGCGGACGTTTTCGGCTGGCTTCAGGGTTGAGCCGAAGGTCAGACGGACGGGGTTTCTGGTGAAGTCTTTCACCAGTCGCGAAACGTCGCCTTCCATCGTTGCGGAGAAGCACAGAGTCTGGCGTTCTTTTGGCAATGAATTTGAAACGCGGCGAATGGCTGGGAGGAAACCCATATCGAGCATGCGATCTGCTTCGTCAAGAACCAGGGTACTAAGATTTTTGAATTGAACGAGTTTGCGGTCGAGATAGTCCTCGAGGCGTCCGGGAGTGGCGACCATGAGACGTGCGCCGTTGCGGATTGCCTGGAGTTGCGCGCGCTCGGGAAGTCCGCCGCAGACCAGCGCTGCCGGTGGCAGTTTGCCGCGCAGTACGTTGTACTGAGCAGCGACCTGCATGGCGAGTTCGCGGGTAGGAACGAGAACCAGCGCGGCGATTCCGGGCTGCGACTGTTTCAGCAGCCGATCAATCATTGGAATCAAGAACGCGAGCGTCTTGCCAGTACCGGTCTGGGCAGTGGCAATGATGTCTTTGCCTTCCAGAGCCTGGGGGACGGCCGCGTCCTGCACCGGGGTCGGCGTGGTAAAACGCGCGGCCGCGAGGCGATCCTTGAGGCTTGGAGACAACGATAGTTCAGAAAAATTTTGCATTTAGCTTTCGTGCTGGCGCAAGGGCAGGCGAGTGGCGCAGAAATCCGCGCTGTCGCACTGGCTTGCATATGCCAGGCTTATTTAAATTACGCTGAAAACGTACGGAGGAAACGTAGGGCGGGTATTCTCAAGATACTAATGAAGCTAGAGGGACCGCACAACACAACCGCTGAATTAAGCGCATCACAATCATACCATAGTTTTCATACTTTCCGTGTTTTGCGGGATTGCACTGCTAGAAACAAATCGGCAGGTATTACATAGGTATTACGGAACGCTTTTCGACGCCATGCTAATTTCGGTGCATGAGCCTGATCAACCACGACGATAGAAGTTTCAAACAACCGGTCAATTGGCCGGTAAGCATTTTCATGATCATCCTGCATGTGGCGGCGGTCGCTGCGCTGTTCTTTTTCAGCTGGAAAGCGCTGATATTAGCGATCGTTCTTTACTGGGTTGCCGGAAGCCTGGGCATTGGCATTGGTTATCACCGGCTGCTGACCCATCGCGGTTACAAAACGCCGAAATGGCTGGAATACTTTTTGACGACCTGCGGAACGCTGGCAATCGAAGGCGGGCCGATCGCGTGGGTCGCGACTCACCGGGTACACCACCAGAATACGGATAAGGAAGGCGATCCACATTCGCCACGTGAGGGCGGTCTGTGGGCGCACATGGGCTGGATCGTGACCGGCCAGGCCATGCACCGCGATCGAAAAGACCTGCTGCCTTTTGTACCAGACCTTCGCAAAGACAAATTTCACCTGTGGATTAGCGAATGGCATTGGGTTCCCGCGACGACGCTGGCGTTGCTGGCGCTCATTTTTGGCGGGCTGCCTTGCCTGTTGTGGGGATTCGCGCTGCGGACGGTAGTAGGGATGCATTCGACCTGGCTGGTGAACTCGGCGACGCACATGTGGGGATCGCAGCGGTTCATTACGGGCGATACCTCGAAAAACAGTTTTTGGGTAGCTTTGCTGACATTTGGAGAAGGGTGGCACAACAACCACCACGCAGCACCACAGACGGCCCGCCACGGTCTAACCTGGTATGAAGTTGACGTGAACTGGTATGGCATCCGCGCCTTCGAAATGCTGGGTTTGTTGACAGAAGTCAAACGGCCAAAGCCGGCGTCCGACCGCAAGCGGCCGGATACGGATACGGTACTTGAACAAAGTTCGCCGGCGGCCAGGTTAATTCCGACTTCACCGGAAGCCATTTTAGAAGCGCAAAGCGGCGACTAAACTACTCAAAGCGCAACCCCCGCTTGGCGAAAGCCACGAAGGTTCGGGTTGCGGAATCACACCTGATCACACGCCGGTGCGGCGTTGGCGTAAAATGAAAGCCAATGCGAATCACCCGGCGAACCAAAGCAATCGCATTCTTTATAGCGCTAGGCGCCTGCCTGGTGCTGCTGGCGATCGCGTTGAACGTCGGCTGGATCATGTTTCACTGGCGGCAAGTGATGCCGTTGGTGTTGGGAATCATCTTTTTCGGCCTGATCATCGCGGGAATGATCGTGAACACGATTTTTCTGGTGCGCGAAATTCGCAAGAATGAGCAGCAGGATAGTTTCCTCAACGCAGTCACCCACGAACTTAAAACACCGATCGCTTCGATTCGCCTGTACCTGGAGACACTGGGAAGCCGCGAGCTGGACGAAAAAAAGCGCAAGGAGTTTTACCGCATCATGATCGAGGATACGGACCGCCTGCTCGGCACAGTGGATCAGGTGCTGAAAGCTAGCGAAGTCCGGCAAGGCAGCAAGCGGAACAACTGGCAGGCGATCGAGTTTCCCGGAGTGGTGCGGGAAGCCCTGGAATTAACCAGGCTGCGGCAGAATTTGAGCGAGGAATCGCTGAAATTTCACTCTGAGACCACCGACGACGTCACGGTAATGGGAAATCCAGAAGAGCTGCGAATTGCTGTGTTCAATCTGCTGGACAACGCCATCAAGTATTCGCAGGACAGGAAAGATATCGCGGTGGAGTTACTAACACCGAACATCGACACGGTGTTGTTGCGAGTGCGGGACGAAGGCGTTGGCATCCCACGCAACGAATTGAAGCGAATTTTTAAACGATTTTATCGCGCGTCAAATCCGAAAGCCGCTCACGTGAAAGGCACGGGTCTGGGACTGTTCATAGTGCGCAGTATTGCGCGGCGGTATGGAGGTGACGCGTACGCCGAGAGCGAAGGTGAAGGGCAGGGAAGCACGTTCACGATTCGATTGCCGAGGGTGTACCACGCGTGAGCAGGATCTTGATTGTCGAAGACGAAGCGCATCTAGCGCAGGGCTTGCGATTCAACTTTGAATCGGAAGGTTATTCGGTGGAGGTGCTGGAGCGCGGTGAAGACGCTCTGAAGCAATTGTTGTCGGAAAAAGAAGAGTTTGATGTGCTGGTGCTGGATGTAATGCTGCCGGGGAAAGACGGATTTTCGGTCGCGAAGGAATTGCGCGAAGCGAAGAACTATATCCCGCTGCTCATGCTGACGTCGCGCGGGCGGCCCGAAGATGTGCTTAAGGGATTCGAATCGGGCGCCGATGATTATTTGCCGAAACCGTTCAGCCTAGCGATCCTGATTGCGCGCGTGCAGAGCTTGCTGCGGCGGAACAGTTGGTCGGGTAGAGGCACGCAGGCGACGAAGGATGAATCGCCAGCATCCGGGGAAGTTCGAGACCTCTACAAATTCGATGACCGGGTAGTGGATTTTCAGAAATTGGAGTTGCGGTTCGGAAAACGAATTATACAGCTCACGATGATGGAAGCGGATCTGTTGCGCTATCTGGTAAGAAACGCGGACAAAGTGGTCACGCGAAAGGCTATTCTGCAGGATGTGTGGAATCTGCATGAAGAGACGGATACTCGCGCCATCGACAATTTCATTGTACGGTTGCGGCGATATATCGAGAGAGATCCGGCGAAACCGAAGTATCTGGTGACCGTGCGAGGAGCGGGTTATCGCTTTGTTCCAAGTGCGAATGCCACGCAAGATGGCGAATAGCGATCGGACGGAGAGCCGACTTTGGGCGAATCAGGATTGCTTACTTGCAGGATGCTGCTCTCTATTCCACCTGCGGAGCGCTCTTTTTCGCGAGCCGATTCCGAGCTTTTTGCCCGCACTATTGCTGTCGCCGAATTTCCGCAGTGGGCTGACGGAATTTCCCGGAAAATGAAGCGGGTCGCGAAGATTCTGCAATTCACGATAGAAATAGAGTGCGTTGGGAACACGCGAAATGAAGCGAAGCCCGGCGAGAAATTGGAGTTCTTCGGGGCTCGCGTCTCCGCTTAAACTCTGATCGTTCAGGAACTTAAGGAAGCCCGGGCACTGAGCAGGCGCATCCACTGAGGCCGTTTCTACAAATTCAAATCTGAGGTCTGAGACCGGCGCTAGCCTTCGGTTCAACGTAATTTCAATGGCAAAGCTAGTGAGATCCATGTTCCAGGATTCGATCAGCGGTTCGAGGAACAGGGAGCAATGCTGTAGCGACAAGTCGAAAACGTCGGTATCGAGAAATTCAATCATGGCTCCGCGGGTTTCTTCGTAAGACAGCTTTCCGGTCTTGGCGACTGCCCGCAACCAGCCATCGTCTTGCAGTTCGTCCTTGGCAATTTTTTTTGCGACATCCAGCAGCTTCTGGGTGATTAGCCGCTCCAATTCTCCGAATTCCTGCAACTCAAAAATTGTCCGGAATTGACGCTGGGACTTGGGAGAACATTTTTCAATGACCAGCGAACGAACTTCCTTGAACAAGGGATGAGGCGGGTCGGCTAGCTTTTTCTTGAGCGCTTCTGCGTGCTGGGCTTTTGCCATCGCGGAAAGCTGGCCCTTCGGCAGCTCTAAAAACTCGTTCATTCGATCGTAAAGATCGGTACGGTCGGCCGCAGGGGGAGATTTTCGGCGGGTGAGAAGCTGAGAAATGTAGGATTCGGTAACACCAGCAGCGGCGGCGAGGTCTCGCTGCTCCAGTTGCAGCTCTTGCAGTCTTTTCTTGATGACCGAACAGACGTCCATGGCGAGTCTCCGTTGGATTTACCAAAGAAGTAAAGTAAATCGTAAACCAGCATCGGTAACTTGACAAGAACGGTAAAGTAGATCATCGTAGATAGTGGATTAGGGCTGCTATCAGGTCTTTCTCCAATAGCAAGACTGCGCAGTATCAAGAAGTTTCCACCGAAATTGCAAGGAACCAAATGCGGTAAGTCGAGACAGTGCGCTGAAGTGTCTCTCGACGCGGCACAGGAGGTTGGATGTACATACTACTCTGGGCTTTTGTAGGGCTCGTTGCGGGATGGTTGGCAGGTCGCAGCCTTGAAGGCGAGGGCTATGGTCCGGGCATGGACATATCGATGGGAATCGGCGGCGCCTTAATCGGTGGAATGCTGATGCGCACCAATGGCTTTTCGGGGATCGGCGGAACGGTGCTGGCAACGGTGGTGGCGATGACCGCAGCGGCAATATTGACGACAATTGCGGCGCTGGGAAATGGTCGAAGGATTTATTCGCGGGTGTTTTAAGCACGGAGCAGGTCTCAAGCAATTGGGGAATGCGCAGACGCAGCGCTGCACCTAGAAACCGGACAAACGAAATGTCAGAAGCCAAGGTCAGTGAGATCATCCTCATTCGGGAAAACGCGATGTTGCCTTCCCATTTACGAATCGACAGCGAGGCGTTCATGCCGGGCTGGCGGATGATCAAGAATCTGGACGGCTACGCGTTGGGAGAAAAATTCAAACAGTCGAACTGGAAATTCGAGGCCCTGGCCGGCGAGAAGAAAGCCAGAGTGCTCGGGCGCGGCGGGCAGCTTACCTTAATGCGCGGTATCAAGCGGATATTGAGCGAGTTGCAGGGGCGAAGATTCAATTCGCTCGAGATCACCGTAGTCAGGCTGAACCGGTTCCTGGGGATGACGTATATGAGCCTCTCCGCGAATCGGCGACACATACAGGACATGGCGTAGTACTGGCGTTCGGTTATTTCAGTTCCGGACTTTGCGAATTTACGAGTTTTGAAAAAATCCAAAGGATGGTTAAATGACTAAACTGTACGTTGGGAATCTTTCTTCGGAAGTAACGAACGACGGTTTGCGGCTACTGTTTAGCGACAAAGGATTTCTGGTTTCTTCGGCAAGAGTAATTTGCGACCGCGAAGGCGGACGTTCCCGCGGATTCGGATTTGTAGAAGTCGGCACGCACGAGGATGCGGATCGGGTAGTCGGCGAGATGAACGGTGTAGACATGGAAGGACGTTCGCTGCATGTGAAGAAAGCGGTTGCGGCGGGACGTAGCTAGCCTGCTCGCCATTTTTCGCCACTAATATTCGGAATTCGATGGAGCTATCTTCGCTGGATAGCAGTAAAGGGTCAATTTTGCGAAACAAGACTGCCGCAATCGCACCAGCATCTGCCACCGCGGCTGCAGGTATAAAATGAGCAGCGGAGCCATTGTGCAGTACGTAGGGTTTCAAGTGAAAAATCTCGCGCGGGAATATACATTCAACGTGAGGGAAGCGGGCAGCGATCGAGAATTCACGCTAAGTATTGAGAATGAGGCATTCGTCTCGCACCGCGTTCGCTACCAGGATGCGCCATCGATCTGTTCGGAGCGGTTGAATGCGGAACTCGCGGCGCATGCAAACCACCCTCCGGAATCGCAATTTGCAATCACCGAAATTGAGCTTGATACCTACCGGATCGCGCGGACTCCCAAAACTCCGCCAAGCCCCTACGGCCGAAAGCCACTAGAGGATTTTTAGATTCTTCGAGTAAAGCTAACCGGCGATGCGGCTTCGCAAGCTGGCATCATCGAGCCTGGCTTCCGCGCGCATTTCTCTGAATAAATGAAAATTTGAGGACATCACCAACCCTGGGCTCAGATGGATGGAGGGCGGAATGTGGCTTTTGCTGGTGAGGTGGTCGGCCATCAGACGTATGGCGATCTGTCCTTGCCGGTGTGGCTGCTGATAGATGGAAGCGGTGATGGTCCCTTGTTGAAAATACGGAGCCATCTCGGCGAAAAGATCGGTCGTAATGAGTTTTACTTTTCCGGCGAGGCCCCGCGCGCCAAGCGCTCTGCAAACCGGCAGGCAATTGACGGTGTTTACATAAATTCCGGCGAGATCTGGAACTTTGCCAAGCAGATCGGACGTCTTGTGAAAACTTTCGTCTTCGTCCTCGTGACCTTCGATGACGCTGACCACTTTCCCGTTCAGGCAGTGACGAGGAAACGAATCGGAAAAGCCGTCGGTCTTCTTGCGATGGTCTTCGGCGGTGAGCATACCTGCGACGACTGCGACCTTCGAGCCTTGCGGCAACAATTTGCCCATCAATTCGCCAGCTAGTCCACCATTCAAGGAAGGTTCCACGCAAACAATGCTAGAACGGCGGCTGGAGGGTGCGTCTGTCGAAACACAGACCACGCGAACCCCTTTCGACTCTGCCTCGTCGATCAAGGGAGTGAGTGCCGCAGGATTTCCAGCAGTTAGAACAATTCCGCGGACGCCACTTTGCAAGAGTTCCTTGAATGCTGCCGTGTCGCCCTCACCAAGGGCATGCACGGGACGATTTATGAATTGAATTCCTAACTGTTCAACGCGGCGACCTTCGTCAAGAACTCCGCGCCAAAGCTGATCGTAGAAAAAATGAATCTCGCGAGGCATGCAGACGCCGACGCGAGCGGTGGCTTTGGCCACTGATAACGCACGGGCTGCGAGATTGGGAGTGTAGCCGATCTGACGAGCCACATGGAGAATGCGCTGGCGGGTCGCTTCCTTGATGCCACCACGGCCGTGCAAAGCACGATCCACCGTTCCGATCGAGACCTTCGCCATTTCGGCGATGAGGTGAATGCCTCTTCGCTGTTTTACCATGCTGGGCGCCTATCTGACCTGGAAGGCCGCGATCTGGGAAAGCTGGCGAGATCGTTGGTCAGGCGGCCGGGTTGCCGAGCAACGACACGGATTAGACGGTACACAGCGCGGTTCGGTGACACGCGTGCTACATGTCCGTTCACAAAAGGCAAAAGCGAGCTTTTAAAAAGGGCCGAAGCTCTTCGATTTGTGTCCCATTTAACGACGTATGTTGTGGTCACGGCCGCCTACCTGCCCGTTCCTGGTGGTGCGCGCTCGGCGCGCCTATTTATCGGAAACTGCGAGCGTTGTCTCAATCAGATCCACGGAATTTCCACCGGCCATAATCTTGAATATGCCGGGCTCGACGACACGAAGCATGTCGCGATTCAAATAGGACAGTTCGTCGGGCCCTAGCGTGAACTTCACGGTTTGCGTTTCGCCCGGTTGCAACGAGATTCTGCGGAATCCCCGCAGTTCCTTCACCGGCCTCGTCACCGAGCTGAATTCCTGGCGAATATAGAGCTGCACGACCTCGTCACCGCGAATGCTACTAGTGTTGGTCACGTCGACGGAGACCGTCGTTTGGCCCAGAACCCCGATTGAATTTGCTGCGGCTTGGACGTTTGAATACTTGAAAGTGGAATAGCTCAGGCCCCAGCCGAACGGGAAAAGAGGCAACGTGGTGGTGCCGACGTATTCGCGCTTCGCAGATGGTTTTTGATAGTAATAATCGGGAAGCTGGCCGACGTTACGTGGGACCGTGATGGGCAGTTTGCCAGCCGGATTGTAGTCCCCGAATAGAATGTCGGCGATTGCCGTACCGCCTTCCTGGCCCAGATACCATCCTTCGACAATGGCGGGAACATTTTCGGCAATGTAGTTGATCGAATTCGGACGGCCGTGTTGCAGATACACGACCACAGGCTTACCGGTTGCGAGAATTGCTTTCACAAGATCGTCCTGGTTGCCGAGCAGGTCCAGACTGTCGCGGTCACCTTTGTGTTCAGGCGCCCATGCTTCGCGCGATGTCTGTTCGTTACCGCCGAGCGCGAGAATGACGATATCCGCTTTCTGCGCGACTTTTACGGCGTCCTGAATGCGTTTTGCATTGAGAGCGGGATCGCCAAGTTTGACCACGTCGGCGTCCCAATCAGGAAACGTTTCGGTGATCTTGCAGCCTTCCGAGTAAAGGACTTCGGCGGAATTCCCGACTTTATCTTTGACGCCCTGAAGCACGCTTACGCCCCGGCCGGGCTGGTTGCTGTAACCGCCAAGATGCAGGTCGGCCGCGTTCGGCCCAATGACCGCGATATGTTTGTACTTGCCTTTCGCGAGTGGGAGCAGATTGTTCTGATTCTTGAGAAGTATCACCGCTTCGTGAGCGGCTTTCAGAGCGAGTTGCTGATGTTCGGCGCTGTTGACGATTTTTTCCGCGTAATCCGCGCTAACGTATGGATCGTCAAACAATCCGACCAGAAATTTCGCACGCAGGACCCTAGCAACCGCGCGATCGAGCGAAGCTTGCGAGACTTTGCCTTGCTGGATTTGCTTGAGGAGAGTCGGGTAGGTGCCCGGAAACGGAAGTTCAATGTCCACGCCAGATTCGAGCGCGATTTTTGCAGCGGCTTCATCGTTCGCGACAATATGATGAATTGTGCGCAGCTCGGTGGGACCGAAATAATCGGATGCGACCAGGCCGGTGAAGCCCCACTCGTGCCGAAGCACGTCTTCCAGCAAGTGCCGATTGCTGTGCGAAGGGATGCCGTCGATTTCGTTGTACGATGGCATGACGCTTTGCACTTTTGCTTCGATGACTGCGGCTGCAAAGGGCTTCAGAAAATATTCCCGAATGACGCGCTCGGAATAATTGCCGGGAGCGACGTTTGTTCCGCCCTCGGGTTGGCCGTGCACCGCAAAATGTTTTGCCGTCGCAATCACATGAGATTTGTCTATGGTCGGTTCGCTGCCTTGGAAGCCGGTAATCGCCGCGACTCCCAGACGAGTAACCAGGTACGGATCTTCACCATAGGTTTCTTCGGTGCGGCCCCAGCGAGGATCACGCGCAAGGTCGAGAACGGGAGCAAGGCACTGCTGCACGCCGCGGGAACGCGCCTCCGCCGCGGTTGCCGTAAACACTTCGTGCAAGAGCGAAGGGTCCCAGGTGGAAGCCAGCGCGATTGCCTGGGGATAAGAAGTACCTTTGGGTGCGACGTGGCCGTGAAGACATTCGTCATGGAAAAGGATCGGAATGCCGAGCCGCGTATTTTCTTTGGCCCACTTCTGTACCGCGTTGGTAAAGTCCGCCATCGCACGCGGGTCGCGCTTCTCGCTCGGGCGCGAGATTTGGCCGAGGCCATACTTCATCAGTATGGCCGCGCGATCCGGGAGGAAATTGCCTTTGTCGTCGACAAACATGGTTTGTGGATCTTTATGGAATTGCGGGTTCTCCCACGCGCTTTCAATTTGCGCCAGTTTTTCTTCGGGCGACATCCGGGACAACAGATCTGCAACGCGCTGATCGAGGGTAAGCTTGGGATCCTGGTACGGAAGCACGCTTTGTGCGTGAGTTGAAGTCCCTGCGAACGTGAACACTGCCGCCAGTAGTAATGCGATGCGTGCGTGCAGGGCCAACCGAACAAGCTGCCACATAGCTGCCTCCGGGAGAGTTATATGAGACTGTGGTGTGAAGAGCGGGTGCTACTATACCATCGTCGTTAACGTACACGCTAAGCAGATTTTGACGATTTTGCAGATCTTTAGAACCGGCAAGTTTTGCCGTTGGGAGCCGTCCATTGGGTGCAAAGAATGCTGGCGGTTGGGCAATGTTTGTCGTTGCTTCCCTGCTTACGGTTTGCGGCACTGGCTCGGCGAAGGCGGAGACCGGGCGAGAAGCGTGGCTTCGTTACACGTCGCTCGAGGAAAGCGCAAAAGCGCGAACGAAGCATCTGCCCCGCAGGTTGATTGTGCTCGGAAGCGGCCGGATCCTGCGCTCGGCAGAAACGGAGCTATTACGCGGATTTCAAGGCATGCTCGGTGAGAGGATTGCTGTTTCGGCCGATTCGAACGGGCAGGGCGCATTGATCCTCGGAACAGTCACCGAACTAGAAAAGATCGATTCGACGTTGCGACCTCCAAGTGCGCTGGGTGAAGAGGGCTTCTGGCTGGCCGAAAGGAAGTGGCACGGCCACGATAGCCTGATTATCGCGGGCGCGACCGAACGAGGAGTGTTATACGGCGCGTTTGCTCTCCTAAGCAAAATTGATCGTGGTGTTGACCTGAGCGGAGTCAACGAGGTGCAGGAACCGCCGGTGCCGTTGCGATGGGTGAATGAGTGGGACAACCTGGACGGAAGTATTGAGCGAGGTTACGGCGGACGATCAATTTTCTTCGAGAATGGAAGGGTGCGCGAGGACCTTTCCCGAGTGCAGGAGTACGCGCGGCTGTTGGCATCGGTAGGGATTAACGGATGTGCGATCAACAACGTCAACGCCGACCCGCGACTTCTAGAAAAAGAATATTTTCCCCAACTCGAGCGAATTGCCGCGATTTTTCGCGAATGGGGAATTCATCTCGCGATTTCAATCGATCTGAGCAGTCCTAGCAGAATCGGCGGGCTCAGCACTTTCGATCCGAGCGATCCGCAAGTAGGCCAATGGTGGCGTGAAGAGACCGAAGAAATATATCGGGCAATTCCGGAGTTCGGTGGATTCGTCGTAAAGGCCGATTCAGAAGGACGGGCAGGACCGGCTTCCTACGGCCGAAGCCCTGCGGAGGCGGCAAACGTCATAGCGCGAGCGTTAAAACCGCACGGAGGGGTAGTTTTTTATCGCGCGTTCGTTTACGACCATCATCTGGACTGGAACAATCCGAAAAATGACCGCGCAAGGGCTGCGTACGACATTTTCCACCCTTTAGATGGAAGCTTCGAAGACAACGTAATCGTCCAGATCAAGCACGGACCGATTGATTTCCAAGTGCGCGAGCCGGTATCGCCATTATTCGGCGGTCTGAGAAAAACCAACGTAGCGATGGAGCTGCAGATCACCCAGGAATATCTGGGCCAGCAGCGGCATTTGTGTTTTCTCGCGCCGATGTGGAAAGAAATTCTAGATTTTGATTTACGGGCGACGGAGAAAAGTACGCCGGTGAAAGAAATTGTTGCAGGAAAAACCTTTCGGCGTCCGTTTGGCGGGTTGGTTGGCGTTGCAGACGTCGGATTGTCGGATAGCTGGCTGGGTAATCCGATGGCGATGGCGAATCTGTATGCGTTTGGGCGGCTCGCGTGGAATCCCGAACTCACTCCAGCCGCAATCGCCGACGAATGGACGCGACTAACGTTTGGAAACAATCCTGCAGTTGTGAAGGCGATCGTTCAAATGCAACTGAGTTCGTGGCGAACTTATGAAAATTACACTGGCCCGCTCGGACTGCAAACGTTGACGGATATTTTGGGTAGTCACTTTGGGCCCAATGTGGAGGCTTCCGAGCGAAACGGATGGGGACAGTGGCACCGGGCCGACCGCGAAGGCGTCGGAATGGATCGTACCGTCTCGACCGGGACCGGTTTCGCCGGACAGTATGCGCCGCCCGTGGCGTCACAATTCGAATCGTTAGAGTCAACCCCGGATGAACTACTGCTCTTTTTTCATCATGTGCCGTACACCTACCGGTTGAAGTCCGGCCAGATAGTCATTCAGCAAATTTACGATTTGCACTATGAAGGTGCCCAGCAGGCAGCTGACTACGTGAGGCAATGGGAATCGTTAAAAGGTCGCGTAGATCAAGAAGCATACGCCCTGGTCCTGGCGCGACTAGAGTTTCAGGCAGCGCATGCAATCGTTTGGCGCGACGCGGTTTGCAACTGGTTCCTAGGCGCCTCTGGAATTTCCGATTCACATCATCGGGTCGGCAATTACCCCGATCGAACGGAAGCGGAGGGGATGCAATTGCATGGATATTCGCCCGTGGATGTCCTTCCCCGGGAGAATGCATCCGGTGGGAAGGCAATCGAGTGCAGCGAAACGCAGGGTTGCACTGCGTCGTTCCGATTCGAACGCGAAACCGGCAAGTACGACCTCGACGTTGTTTATTTCGACCAGAACAACGGCATATCGCGATTCAAAGTGTTTGTTGATGAGCGCGTCGTGAGCGAGTGGAATGCGGACGATACGCTGCCTGCAACGAAGATCGGCGGAGATTCGTCTTCGCGCCACCATATACGCGGCTTAACGCTTCATCGCGGAGACGAGATTCGAATCGAAGGGATTCCCGACCAACAGGAACACGCGGGACTTGACTATGTCGAGATCATGCCGGCAAAGCAATAATCTTTTACGCGAAGCAAATCGAGGGACTCAAGTTACAAAGTCTTCAGCGAATTTTTCCGCTTTTGACTAGATTGTCGAGCCAGCGTTTGGCAGTGGCTGCCTCGGGACGATCGCCGTGTTCACGAATGAAACTGCGCAAGGTTTGCGCGGAATCTTCGTAACGACCAACGGCCGTTAGCGATTGCGCAACCAATAGCTCGATCTGCGGTGCTTTCCCTGCTGACTCTGTCAACGCCAGTTGCGAAGCCTTTAGTGCTTCGTTGTACTGCTCATGGTAGTAGTACGCTTTGCCTAGGGCCCACTGAGTTTCATAACTGCCCGGCGGATCGAGCTGCACGGATTTTTCAAACGCGGGAACCGCCTCCGCATATTTAGCCTGGCTGTTCAGCGCCATGCCCAGCGCGGCATATGCGCGACCATTCGCGGGATCGGCTTGCGTGGCTTTTTCCAGCGACTCTTGTGCCTGAGGCCAGTTGTGCTTGGTCAAATAGAGAACGCCTTGCACAAATAAAACGTCAGGATGACCCGGGGCCAGCCGCACAGCTTCGTTGACGTACTTCTCCGCTTCGTCAAGTTTATTGGCGTTCATGGCTTGCAAAGCTTTGTCAAAGGCTTCTTTCGCTTTAGGAGCAAGCACCGGTTTGGAAGAAACGCCGGCGGTGTCTGAGGTAGCTCGTACAAGAATTACGTCCACCTCGGCTCGAATGGCGATGGGCATGGACAGTTCTTTTTGTGCCGGCTTGTACCCGTTGGCTTCGACATTGATTGTAAAATTTCCCAGGCCCTGGGTGATGAAGAACGCGCGACCGTGGGAAGTCATGCCTTGTCCAGCCGGCATACCTCCGTGATAAAGCTTCACTGCCGCAGCGATTGGCAATGGCTGACCTGACGAATCCCGGACCGTGATCGAGATTTCGCCGCGATTGCCGCGAGGTCCAAGATTGTCACCGCCACTGTCCTGGCCGCGTGAGCAAAAGGCGAGAATGAGAAAACTTGCGGATATCGTAAAGATTTTAGGTAACAAGGAAAGCGATCTTGGACTGCAGAAATTCATAAAGACCCTGGCAGGAACTGGTGAAATCGTAGTCCCGCTGTGAGGCAACGTCAAGGAGTTCCCGTCAAAAACGTGTGAGAAATGGTGTCACGAGACGGTAAACGACGGCGCAGACGGCGCATTCTAAGTTACGGCTTAAGCGGGGGCGGAGCGCTCCCCATTTTCTCCATGACGTTCGCTTCCGCTTTCTTTTGCAGCTCGCGAACCTTGTCGAATTCTTGGTTGGCCGCGGCCGTATTGCCCATTGCCTGGTGCAGGCGGCCAAGCCGGAAATGAGTGTCGGGCTGAGCGGGGTCAAGCTTCACGGCTTGCTGCAGGGCCGCGAGAGCGTCCGGATACTTTTTCTGCTCGGTGTAGATTGCGCCCAAGTCCGCGTAGGCGATGCGGATATCCGGACTGAGGCTAACGGACTTCTTTAAGAACGTGAGGGCTTTCTCGGGATCGCGGCGCATTTCGAGATCGCCGAGATAGGCCAGCGCCTGCGCGTGATTTGGATCGGCGGACAACACGGATTCGAACGCCGCTCTCGCCTCATCGTCCTGGCGCTGCTTCCAATACAGGTAGCCGAGCCCGAAAGAAGCGTTTATGTCCTGGGGAGCAGCCTTAGTGGCCGCTAGAAATTCGTCAATCGCTTCGGGAGTTCTGCCAAGGCCATCCAAAGCCTCTCCCATGAGTATATGCGCAGCGGCGGAATCAGGATTTTGCTGCAAGATTCGCCGGAATTGTTCGGTTGCACATGTGTAGTTTTTCGCCCAAAGGCAACTTTGCGCGAGTACTTGGCGGAGTTCTGTATTGGCAGGATCTGATTTTGAGGCCACTTCGAGTTGTTTGGAAGCTTCCGAGTATTCTCCGGCGCCGTAATAGCTTAGCCCCAAAAGTGCGCGCGCTTGCGCGCTGTTCGGGTTTTCAGTGAGCGCTGATCGCAAGGGAGCGACGGCATCCTTGAAGCGGCCGAGTTTGAACTCGGCAAGACCGAGGTTTAGCGCAACGCCGGGAAGCTTGGGATCTAGCGCAAGACCTTTTCGATAAGCTACCGCGGCTTCCGTATATTTTTGCTGCCGGGAGAGAACCACGCCAAGACTGGCGAATGCGGCGGCGTCCTTGGGGTTGGCGACGGTTACGGTTCGCCAGGCGCTCGCGGCTTCGTCTAGTTTGCCTTGCTGTTCGAACGCCATCGCTCGCGCGACGTCAGGACTCTGACAGCGAATGCCGCCCGTGAAGAGAAGGGTGACCACAAGTAGAACAGTGACTTGGAATTTTCTTGTTCGAATCATGATTCTCTGAACTTAGTGCGATGACACTTCATCGTAACGCGCGCGAGGGAAGACTGGAACTTCGAAGATGAATGAATCCGTTGTGGAGGCGTTCGCAAATAAAAAGCCCCGCTCGCAAACGGCACGAGCGGGGCGGGGGTGTTACTTCCCGGGGTTGGGAACTAGAAATACAGCTTCAATCCAAGTTCAATAATTCTTGGATCAAAGGCCTGTGTGAATTGGCCGAAGTTGCTCGAGCCGAAGTTGTTGCTGATGCCACCACCCGTGTCGCCTCTGAATTGGGTGTGGTTCCACGTGTTGTAGGTCTGGAAACGGAACTCCAACCGGCTGCCGCGCGCTTCGCTGAAGACGAAGCTCTTGAACAGCGACAGGTTCCAGTTGTCGCGTCCCGGACCGCGGAGCGCGTTGTGACCAAGGTTTCCAAATGCACCGAGCGCCGGCAGAGAGAAGGCCGACGGATCGATGTATTGAATTTGCTGTGCCCCTGGCAACACCGTGCTTGGGTAAGAAATGCTCCCGGTGAGGTCAGGACGGTTGGTGGCGTTAGGCAAGCCATTGCCGCCTTGGCCCCCGCTTAGACCGACGTTGATCGGCAAGCCGGACGAAACCGTGATGATACCCGATACCTGCCATCCGCCGAGGACTGTCTTCACGAAGCCGCTTGAGGCGTTTCGGAACAAGGGAATGTCATAGATGAAATTGACTCCCACGTTGTGAGTGCGATCGTACCCGCCAGGGCCGTCGTCGTACTTCCAGCCCAAGTAGGGGTTCGATACGTTTGCTAGATCGCCGCCGCCGCTGCCGCCGGTGGTGGGATCGATCGTGCGTGACAGCGTGTAGTAAGCACGCAGTTGCAAGTCGCGCTTTATCTGTGAGTTCAGGTCGATTTGAAGTCCGTTGTAGTGCGAGTTGGCTTCATTCGCTGCCAGCCGGATAGAGTGATATCCAGCAAACGGCAAGCTTGGCTGTGAACTGTAGTTGGCACCGGCGATGAGGTCGGGAAGAACGCTCTGGTCAGGCAAGTTGTACTCGTTGTAGTCGTTCTGATGGCGGTTCTGGTTTCCAACATACGCGATAGACAGGACCGACCTAGAGTTCAACGACCGTTGCACGCCAATGCTCCATTGATAGCTGGCTGGTAATTTGTAGTCTGAAACGCCCAGCCCGGTGATATCGGCAGGGTTAATTGGCGTCGTCACTGCGCTCCCGGAAAGAGCGAGACTTGGGTTGTCCGCAGTTACGCTGTTAAGAGTCACGCCCAAGCTGTAGGGAATGTTCGGCCCGGCATTATACATGTCATTTCCTTGGATTCGTTCGTACATGATGCCGAATCCGCCGCGAACCACGGTCTTCCCGTTGCCCGTTAGGTCATACGCGAAGCCGAGGCGAGGACCAAATGCGGCCCAGTGATTGTGCACGAGCCCTTTGGGAATGCCATTCTTTCCGTCGGAACCGATACCGTTCAAGTAGAGCGGAACGCCCGCGAGAATCGGGTTCGGACTCGTACCGAGGCCGGGGCTCACTCCGGTGCATCCTGGATTTGAGCCAGTGATGGGATCAAATGCGCCGCTGCAAATCGTGTTGTCGGTGTTGAATGTGGCCGCAGCCGCAGGGTCGTACAAAGAGGGATAGAAGTTGCTCGTTCGGCCATCGGCTTCGTAGGTATGGGGTACACCGTCCCAACGCAAGCCGAGGTTCAGAGTCAGACGTCGATTTACGCGCCAGTTGTCCTGAATGTAGGCTGCCCATGAAACGTTGTTCCACTTGCCGCTATCCTGCACTGCGAGTTCGTTGTAGCTCTTGGCTGTACCGAGAAGCATGTCAGCGAAGTCGTTACCTGTGAAAGTCCCGTCATAGTTGAAGGACCCCTGCGTGGTGCCGAATAGGTCCTGAACTTTCTTGTAGAGAGCCCAGCTTCCGCCCATCTTGATCTGGTGTGCGCCTTTGGTCCAGGAGACGTCGTCGCGGATCTGGTAGTCATCCGCTTTGTTCGTCCATGGCCAGCTGGAAATCTCAAAGTGCGTGCCCGTGCTGCCGTTCAGGTCGACGTTCGGCATGCGGTCCAGGTTATTGGGTCCACTGAATAGTCTGGAGTTCGTAGCGTCGTATCCCGGCGGAATTGCCAAACTAGAAAGGCCGGAGCCGGCAAACGGAATGATGTTGATGCGATTGCCGTTGTAGTTGAACGCCACTTCATTCAGTAGCGTCGGGCTGATCACGTACGTTGTGTGAACAACGCCGCTATACGATGGGTTGCCAAAGGTATCGCCAACCGTCGGAACGTTCGCTCCGCTCCATTGACTGATTCCGAAACCCTGTGACACTTGCTCTGCCACGAAGTGACCGAACACCGAGAACTTGCTGTTGAAGTTGTGGTCGATGCGGACAATCTCTTCCTTCAAATTCGTAGGAGAGTCATTTCCACCAACGAACTGCGTACCTGCAGTAGGTGCAGGGAAAATTCCGGCGTTTACTAGCGCCGCGGAGTTCGGTGAAATCATGCACGACGGAATGACGTTACCTGGGAATGGGTTTCCTTGCACGATGCCGGCCGGCAAAACGCCGCCAGGGCAATTCTTCGCAAGGACCGATGCTGCGACTTGCGATGAACTCGGGACATTGATTGGAGTAGCCAGCGAGCTGAAGTTGCCGCCGTAGGTGGCAGAGTCCGGTACGGTCTGGTTTGTCAGGCCGCCGTTAATGTACCGGCGCCATTCCATGTTGTAAAAGAAAAACGTCTTCTTTCGGTCCGGGTTATATAATTTTCCAAGTGTCACCGGGCCGCCTACGTTGAATCCGAACACGTTTTGCCGCAGTTTCGCAACCTTTTGCGGCTCTGGATTGAAGAAGTTACGTGCATCGAGTGCATCGTTGCGGAGGAACTCCCAGGCCGAAGCATGGAGCGTGGCGGTTCCGGACTTCAAGACCAACGTCATCGTGCCGCCGGAAGACAAGCCATAGTCGGCACTGTAGTTGGAAGTCAGCGCACGAAATTCACCGATCGCGTCGGAAGAAGGCGCAATGCTCATACCGCCCGCGCCGCCGCGGTCATCGTTTTCACCACCATCAAGCAGATAAATATTGTGGTTCTGGCGCATGCCATTGAATTCGACGCCAGCATCGCCGCCCACTGGTGTGTTCGGCGCCGAAGGATTGATTTGGCTCGATCCACCGGGAGTAAGCGCCGCAAGCTGATAAATGCCTCGGCCGTTTACCGCCAGTTGCGAGACTTGCTCGCTGGTGATGACGTTGCTGACTTCGCCGGAGTCTGCCTGCACGCGAACCGCGTTAGCCTCGACTGTGACGGTCTCAGAAGAACCTCCCAACACCATCTGAAAGTCCACGCGCGTACGATCGCCGACCTGCAGATTCAAGCTCTTTTGTTCGGCTACCTTAAATCCGTTGGCTTCGGCCTTAACATCGTAGTGGCCAAATCTCAGTTCCAAGTTATATTGGCCGGCTTCATTGGTCGTTGTAGTGCGAACCAAATTCGTTTCGGCGCTGGTGACGGTGATAGTGACGTTTGCAACGGAGGCACCCGATGGGTCAGTGACCGTACCCACAATGGTGGCATCCTGCGCGGTTGCGCGAGAAGCAAACCCGGCTAGTAGAACGAATAGAAACAGTAGGTAACGCAAATTCGACAACTTTTGTAGAGCGACCAAAGGTCTCCCCACACACTTCGACGATACGAAATGCATCTTCACCCCTCCTGCATAGAAGCAAGTTTTCGGACACACAACCCGACCACAACCCCACCGTTAACGTTAACGGTTACAGTGCTTGTATTATTATAACGAATTGATGTCAAGCATATTCTTGCTAGTGGAAGGCCACATTATCGATATTTTGGCGGCTTTTTTGTAAAATCCAGTGTAAAGGGCCTACTAACGCCATGACTCCAAGCCAGTTAGCGTTACCGCTACAGAGCAGTTTAAGATAAGTACGACTTTGTTAAAAAAAAGCCTCTTTGGCATTAAGTTTGAGCTGCAATCGGCCGCAGTTTTCTCGATATTGACGGGAACCCGACCGGCACAATGCCAGCCTTCACGCTATTGGCACACTTGCGGAAATGAAGTATATGAAAGGTTACCGCTTAAAATGCGTCAAGCGAATCGAGTCTGCAGACACAAAGCGCGAATGGACAAGACTCGCGTCAAGCGTGGAGCGAGTTCCTTGCGACACGCAGCGTTTCTGTTTGTGCTTTCGATCGCTCCCTTCCTGGTGAATCGCGCTGAAGCCCAACAATCTTCGGCGGACCAAAAACCTCCTGCTACTGGAATGGGAGTCGCGACCGGCGGCGCGCATGCAGCCGTGAAAGATTCTCATGCGCGTCCGATTACCGCAGGGGGATTCGTGGACGGTGCGCCGGTAGTCTTCGCCGACATCACGAAAATGGCCGGGCTAGAAAAGTTTATTCAACGTTCAGGCGGCCCCGAGAAAAAAACAATTCTGGAAACAGTCGGATCCGGTGTCGCGTTGCTCGATTACGACAACGACGGCTGGCTAGATATTTATCTGTTGAATGGCTCGACCATGGACGTGCTGGAAGGCAAAGCAGCGGCTCCTCGCGCGATGCTTTTTCACAATAATCACGACGGTACTTTCACTGACGTGACCGACAAAGCCGGCGTGGCAAATTTGCGCTGGGGTTTTGGCGTTGCGGTCGGGGACTACGACAACGATGGTTGGCCAGATTTATACGTCGCGAATTTCGGCAAGAATCGCCTCTATCACAACAACCACGACGGAACGTTCACAGACGTCGCCGAAAAAGCCGGGGTGGAAGTCGGCGGTTGGTCAACGGGACCAACCTGGGGCGACTACGATCACGATGGACTGCTGGACCTGTTCGTTCCGGGTTACGTGAAGTTCGATCCGGAACATCCGATAGTCAACGGACAGGGAAAAATTCCACCGAATTTCTGCCAATTTCGCGGAATTAACGTGATGTGCGGACCGCGTGGATTGCAAGGGGAACCCGATCATCTTTTCCACAACAACGGAGACGGCACATTCACCGACGTGAGCGTGAAAGCTGGAGTTTCGGATCCGAATCATTATTTTGGATTAGCATCGGTCTTTGTCGATGTCGATGATGATGGGTGGCTGGACTTGGCCGTCGCAAACGATTCCGTGCCCAACTATCTATACCGGAATAAGCACGATGGAACGTTCGAAGACATCAGTTATGCGTCGGGCTTTGCGCTGAGCGAAGACGGCCGCGAACAGGCGTCAATGGGAATTGCCGTCGGCGATTACAATCGCGATGGCAAAGTCGACCTCGCCACCACCACTTTTTCTGACGACTACAAGACTTTGTACCGAAACGATGGAAACGGAAGCTTTACCGACGTGACGTACAAGTCCGGCATCGCAGGTCCCACAATTCCTTTCCTCTCGTGGGGGATTGGCTTTCTAGATTTTGATAACGACGGGTTGCCTGACCTCTTCATTGTGAGCGGGCACGTGTACCCGGAAGTTGACAAGCAGGATTGGGGAACCACATGGGCCGAGCGGCCGCAACTATTTCGCAACACGAATGGGACGAAATTTGAAGAAGTGCCACCGGCTACGGGAAGCGGTCTGGCAGATGTGATCCCCGGGCGGGGGGCAGCGTTCGGCGACATTTTCAATGACGGGCACATCGACGTCATTATCAATAACATTGATTCTCCACCAACGCTGCTACGCAACGTGGTGAGCAATGGAAACCACTGGCTAGAATTGAAATTGATTGGCGGGGCTAAGAGCCCCAAGGACGCCATTGGAGCGAAGGTATTTGTTACCGCGGGTGGAGTCCGGCAACGAGCGGACGTGGTAAGCGGAGGCAGCTACGGCTCGAGTTCAGATTCGCGTGTACACTTCGGACTAGGCGCGAATACAAAGATCGACAAACTTGAAATTCATTGGCCCAGTGGCTCGCGGCAAACATTGGCACTCCTCGAGGTCGACCGAATTTTGGCGATAGAAGAAGGGAAGCCGATCGTCGGCAAAAACTAATTTCGAGATGAGATTCATTTTTGCAGTAAAACTCGAGCCATTGACCGTGCTGATATCGAGACTCCGCGATACACTTGGTTGCTGTGAGAAAGTGTCGCGGTTCGTAGCAACGTTGGACTCGAAAACAGTTTCCTTCGACGTTGGTGCGAACGTTGGCTATTATTCGGTAAGAGCGGTCCGGCGCTGCAAAAGTGTGTTTGCCTTCGAACCGTTCGCAACTAACATCAAATTTCTCAAAAGACATTTTTGTTCTGAATCGTTTCGGGAATTGCGTCGTAGTTGAAGCTGCGATCGGAAATTCTGATGGCACCATCGGTTGCACACCTGGAGAATCGAGCGGTGAAGGGAGAGTCAAGGATACCGGCGGCGTCCGTGTGCCCGCGATCACACCGGACACATTTGTCTGAGCATTCCGGGCCAAACTTGATAAAAATCGATGTCGAAGGCGCAGAGAATGTTTTGAAGGGTGCGCGCCATTTGCTGGCAGCCGTATCATCCCGCGATATTTCTGGCGACTCACAGCGCGGAACTTCATCGCAATGCCGGGCGCTTCTTGTAGAGGATCCTGGTGCGGACGAATTGCTGGCGCTCCACCGAGGCGGTAACACCATTCGCTAGACACTTAAACTGGAGGCGAGCATGAAGTGTAAGCCAAACTCGAGAAATCAGGACGGGCGATCAGCGACGAGGCGTAAGTTCCTGGCGCAATCGGCCACTCTTGCGGCCGGACTTACCATCGTTCCGCGCCATGTTTTGGGCGGCGTGGGCTTCATTCCACCTAGCGACAAAGTGAACCTCGGGTTTGTCGGAGTCGGTTCACAAGGATTGCGCGTGATGCTGCACTTTCTCCGTGAAGCCGACGTGCAAGGAGTTGCTGTTTGTGACGTGAACAAAAGTAGCGCGAACCATCCTCAGTGGGACACGCATGAGTTCTGCAATTCCGTGCAGAAATTGCTCGGGGCAACCGGGGGATGGGACTGGCTTAGCCCGGATCAACCAATTCAGCTGACGCATTCAATGACCGCGCCCAGCGGCGTCTCCGGCCGCGAGCCTTGCCAGAAAATTGTCAACGCCTACTACGGCACCAAGCAGCGGAGCGGCAATTACAACGGCTGTGCGGCTTACATCGATTTTCGCGAACTCCTTGAGAAGCAGAGCGATGTCGATGGCGTGGTGGTATGCACTACGGATAACTTACACGCCGTGGTTTCCGCAGCCGCAATGAAAAAGGGGAAACACGTTTTTTGTCAGAAGCCGCTGACGCACACAATTTACGAAGCGCGTCGCATCGCCGAAATTGCCCGCACAACTGGAGTGGCGACTCAGATTGCTGTTGCGAATCAGGCTTCTGAAGACACTCGATTGCTGTGCGAATGGATTTGGAGCGGTGCGATCGGGCCGGTGCATGAAGTCCACAATTGGTCGAGTCGGCCTTTCTGGCGGCAGGGGATTGAGCGTCCAAAGGAGACAGACGCTATACCTGAGGGCTTGGACTGGGATAAATGGCTCGGACCCGCCCCGGGGAGACCTTTTAACCAGGTGTATTTGCCGTTCGTTTGGCGCGGTTGGGACGATTTTGGCTGCGGCGCATTGGGGGACATGGGTTCTTACAGCTTCGACACAATTTTTCGAGTGCTGAAACTTGAAGCGCCAACAAGTGTGGAGGCCAGTTCGACTGAAAGATTCTCGGAAACTTATCCTGTTGCGTCCATGATCCGGTACAAATTTGCGGCGCGGCCCAATATGCCCGCAGTGGAATTCGTATGGTACGACGGGGGGCTAAGGCCAGGAAGGCCGGCCGAATTGGAAGAGGGTCGGCCATTTAAGAGTGAACACGAGGAAGGGGAAGAGGGACTTCTTTTCGTTGGCGAACTCGGCAAGATTCTTTGCGGATTCAATGGCGAGGGACCCAAATTAATTCCGCAATCGAAAATGGACAGCTTCAAACAGCCGCCGAAGGCAATTCCAAGATCGCCAGGCAACGAACGCGAGTGGCTCGATGCTTGCAAGGGCGGAAAAGTAAAACCCGGAGGAAATTTCGAGTTTTCCGGCATGGTCACAGAGACACTGCTGCTAGGAAATGTCGCGACGCGTAGCGGGCAAAAACTTATCTGGGACCGAGAAAAGATGAGCGTGACAAATCTTGATGCAGCCCAGAAGCTGGTCCAGCCGGACCGCCGACTCGGCTGGGATTTGTAAAAGCACCGGAGGAAACACCACTAGTATTGGAGGATATATGACTGAAATTTCCAGGCGGAATTTTGTAAGGAAAAGTGCTACTTGCATCGCAGCGACGGGCCTGATTTCGGCTGCGGCTGTCGATCTTCTCGCCGACCCGCTTGGGATGCCCATCGGATGCCAGACTTGGCCAGTTCGGGAAATGATTGCCAAGGATTTTCCCGGCACCATCAAGCAACTGGCCGACGCAGGATTCCGATCGATCGAACTTTGTTCGCCGGTAGGTTATGCCGATTCCGGGTTTGCCGGACTCGCGAAATATAAGGGAAGCGAGCTGCGGAAAATTTTGCACGACGCCGGAGTGACATGCGTGAGTTCGCATTTCGGCATTGAAGAACTTCGTAAGGATCAGGACGGCCGAATCGCTTGGGCGAAAGACGTTGGTTTAACACAGATGTTGGTACCTTCTCTCGATGGCCCGAAGAAACCAACGATGGACGATGTGAAACGCGCCGCCGATGAATACAACAAGATGGGCGAGCGCGCGGCAGAGGCCGGCATTCAACAGGGATTGCATAACGAAGATTTTGAGTTGTCGACGGTGGATGGCAAACGGACATACGACCTTTTGTTCGGACTGCTCAATCCAAATCTGGTGAAATTCCAGTTCCAGGTTTCGACAATCAGTCAAGGTTACGACGCGGCAGAATATTTTACGAAGTATCCAGGTCGCTTCATTTCAATGCATGCACAAGGTTGGTCCGCGGAAACGAAAAAGATTGTTCCGATCGGGCAGGGAACTCTCGATTGGCCGAAAATTTTCTCCGCCGCGAAGGTCGGCGGCATCAAGAATTATTTCGTCGAAATGAATCTGGAAATGATGAAGGCCAGCGTCCCCTACCTCCGCAAATTGACAGTGTGAAAAATGGCGCGCCCGGCGTGATTCGAACAC
>CAWAFN010000007.1:0-878492 GCA_963781385.1 uncultured Acidobacteriota bacterium
GGACAGCGGCGCCGGCGTCATCCTGGCCACCGTCGATCCGATCAACCGGGAGCTGGGTCGATACTTCCCGACCGCCGTGGCGCCCAAGTCCTCTGAACCCGCCCAGGTCACGGCATGGCTCGAGCGGCTCCTGACGACAGTCATCGAGGACAACCAGAGTGCCGCGATCGACTTCGGCGGCGGCGATACCAGTCTCGGTCGCCTGGTCCATCAAATCCCCGACCTGGCCACCATGCTGGACGAGGCTCATGTCGCGCCGGTCGCGCTGTATACGCTGTCCCCACGCCCGTCCGATCTGACGCCGTTGGCGGCCATGGAGGCGGCCGGTTTCAAGCCCGCGGCGAAGTCAGGAAAATGGAAACCAATCGTCCTGCTGCGCAAGCATCATTCGCATAAAGAAATCGCGCGATTTTACCGCGCGGCGTCGCTTTGCTTGGTCAGTTCGTTGCATGACGGCATGAACCTGGTAGCAAAGGAGTTCGTGGCGGCGCGCGACGACGAACACGGCGTGCTGATATTGAGCACCTTCGCGGGCGCGGCTCTCGAGTTGGCCGATGCTCTTCAAGTGAATCCTTACGACGTGCAACAAGTGGCGGGCTCAATCCTTCGCGCATTGGAAATGCCCGACGAGGAACAGGCGGAACGCATGCACCGGATGCGGACGAGCGTGAAAGATCACAATATTTACCGGTGGGCGGCCAATCTACTTTCCGATTTGACGGATATTCGCATCGACCTGCAAGAGCGGCAGGAAACCGCAACACCTGCCGGCGAAGAAGAAGCCGAAGTCAAGCCTTGACGATTTTTCGCGGGAGTTCGAATAGCATCGGCAAGCGGCCGATTTTTTGCGAAAAAGTTGTTCACGAAGCTTCAAATCGGTAGCTCCAGGAGAAAGACATGAAATGGACACCCGGTGGACCGAGCCAGGATCTTGAAGATCGCCGCGATGAGGGCGGAGCCGGAGGTGGTGGGGGATTTCAGTTTGGCGGCATGCACATGGGAATTGGCGGAATACTGATTCTCTTGGTGCTGAGTGTGATCTTCAAACAGAATTTTTTTGCGCTGCTGGGAGGCGGGAATTCGGCGCCGAGTTCGCCGGCAATGAGCCAGCCGAATCCGGCTCGCGACCAGCAAGAACAGCCACTGGTGCAGTTTGTATCTTTCGTTTTGGATGACACCCAAAAAACTTGGGACCAGATTCTGCCGCAGCAGGCTGGGATGCCTTATCGCCACGCCAAACTCGTGCTATTTCGAAACTATACACAGTCTGGATGCGGCGGCGCGGAATCAGTCACCGGACCGTTCTATTGCCCTGGCGATGAAAAGGTCTATATCGATCTCGGTTTTTACGATGAATTGAAGCAGCGCTTTGGAGCGCCCGGAGAATTTGCGCAAGCTTATGTTCTTGCGCACGAAATCGGACATCACGTTCAGAAAATCATCGGCGTGGAGAGCAAAGTGCGGCAGATGCAGCAAGGCAACCGCCAGTTGCAAAACGCGCTGTCCGTGAAGATGGAATTGCAGGCCGATTGCCTCGCCGGAGTCTGGGCGCATTCAACTCAACAACGCGATTTGCTTGAGCAGGGAGACGTCGAATCGGCGCTGGGAGCAGCGGCCGCGGTAGGCGACGACCGTCTGCAAAAAATGTCCGCCGGACATGTCTCGCCGGATTCATTCACCCACGGCTCTTCGGCGCAAAGAATGCAGTGGTTTCAGAACGGATTCAGAAGCGGATCGATCGCTTCGTGTAACACTTTCGATTCGTCGAACTGATCAGCCAACAATCAGGACCTCGGGGACTTTCCCTCCGAGGATTTTGCAGCGGCCGCATTTTCGATCTTGGCTTTTACGGCTTGCGCTTTTTCCGGATCGATCCAAGAATCCCGAGTGACAAGCGTCGCTTGCGACGGCAGCGCGATGGCCGCTCCGGTTTTTTCAATCGCCTCCACCGTGGACAGGATCAATTCTTCCTGCTGCGCCAAAAATTCGGAATAGTCTCGCACCAAAATATAAGCGTAAATTTCGATTTCGATGGCGTACTCGGCTAGGCGGAGCAGCCGCACACGCGAACTGGCGTTTTCAACGCGATTGTTCGCCTTTAAAACGGCACGAACTTCATCGAGAACATAGCGGAGATGTTCCGACGACAAGTCGTAGCGCAACCGCACAATCTGCCTGAATAATATTTTGTCTCGCTGACGAAAGTTCTCGAGCACAGCGGACGCCACCGTGCCGTTGGGAATCGTCACGACCGTGCGTTGTTCGGTTCGCAACTTCGTCGAGCGCAGACCGATGTCCTCGACCGTGCCGTTTTGATCTCCGATACGGCAAGCGTCGCCAATCTGAAGCGCCTTGTCAGTCAACACTGTAATCCCGCCCAGCAGGTTTTCAAACGTCTTCTGGGCACCAAGTCCGATTGCCAAGCCGCCGATTCCTAGGCCAGCCAGCGCCGCCGTAACGTTCACCCCAAGACTGCTGAGCACGAGCAGAAAAATACTGATAAAAATCAGGACTTCCAACACGCGACGAGCCAGCGCAACGATCGAGCGTTCCGCCATGTGTCCGCTCGAGGTAAGCCGGCGGCTGATATTTTCTGCGGCCTCGCGGGTCGCGCGCGCTATGAGCCAATAAGACGCAAATGCCAGAAAAATCCAGATGACGCGCCGGTAATACTGGCGGTAGACAATTGAAGCGCCAATAATAAAAACGAATATGTAGTGCAGGATTGCGGAGAGCAGGAGCGTCCCTGGGCCGACATGATAGAGCGAATGTTTCGGAACGTAACCAGGATCGCGTTGCTTCCGGTAGTAGCGCACCGCAATTCTGGGAAGCAGAACCAATAGCCATCCGAGAGCGATCGCAATTGGGAAAGCAATCAGAATCGCCAACCATTGCCATAGCGGCATGGACAGAATCCGATTTTTGGTTAGGGTTGCAGGGAGTTTCTTGCCAATGCCCGAAAATTGCAGCGAATCAAAAGTCTCCGGAACGGTGTCCAGTGTTTTTCGCGCAATGTACCAAAGCTTATCTCCGTGTTCGTCGTCGAGCCGCAACAACTCCACCGAGAACGACGAGGCGCCTTCGGACACTCCGGACAATACTTCCTGGTTGGGCGGCAAACCGTCGTCCAGCCGCCCCGCGGAATCGCGGCTCAGTGAATCGAGCGATGACGCTCTGATTTTCTGGTTAATTACTGCGACCAGTTGAACCGCGAGATCCCGTTCTTCACTCGGGTTAGGATGGCGGCGCCCAGGAGGAGGCTGAAAATATTGAGCTGCGACCGCATAATTTTCCTCCTGTGCGGCGGTGAGAAAACCCATCACAGTGCCGCGCGGCGTTTCACGGCCCAGGGGATCAGGCGAGGCCGGCGTCTTTGCCGCGCTCGCCGTGTTGGAACTTGGACCGGGAATCTGGGCATCAACTGCGCCAAAACACGGCAACAAGCACAGCACAAAAACTACTTTTCGAAATGACACCATGCAAGGCT
Organism: uncultured Acidobacteriota bacterium; assembly: GCA_963781385.1. Taxonomy (GTDB): domain Bacteria; phylum Acidobacteriota; class Terriglobia; order Acidiferrales; family UBA7541; genus Acidiferrum. The sequence goes on from CAWAFN010000007.1 coordinate 3,488, forward strand.
CCTGTTGCCGGGCAGTTCTACTCACCCATGATGGAATTGCTGCGGCTTGCGGCGCAAGTGTCTAGGCTATGCGAGGCGTTGGAAATCCCGTTCCAAAATGTTCGCGATACTGTTTCAGAAGAAATTGATCGGTCATCCCCGCAATGTAATCGCACACAACGATGTGCCGGGGGAGTTCCCCGGTTCGTTCCTCGTGATCCGGCGGCATGGACTCAGGGTTGCCGAGGTAAAAGTGAAAAAGCTGCTTAAGGCATTCGATTGAACGGTCGCGGTCTTCCGTGATAACGGGATTACTGTAAAGATTTGCGGCCAGAAATTTCTTGAGTTGGGAGTTTTGTTTTGCGATCGGTCCACTCAATCCAGCCAAGCGCTCCGGCAAGCTGCGCACGTCACCTACCGTGCCCACTCCAGAATGACTGGCGCGACGACCCGTAGTTTCGATCAAGTCTGACGCCAATGCGTTAAGAACTTCTTTCAGCGCTTCGCTAAACTTTAGTTTTTCCTTCGCGCTTGGGTGCGCGCGATCCACTTCTGAATACGCCTGCCGGAAAAGAGGCACTTCCGAACGCAATAGATCCAGATCGAGCAACTCTGCTTCACGAGCGTCGTCGAGGTCAGCAGTGTTGTAGGCAATCTCGTCGACCCAATCGATCAGTTGCGATTCTAGCGGCGGTCGCAAATGGAGCAGATATTCCGCAAGCTCGGGAAAAGTTTGCGGATCATAATCGCGTGAATGCTTGACGATGCCTTCGCGCACTTCGAATGTGAGATTGAGGCCTGTGAATTCAAGATAGCGATGCTCGAACTGTTCTACGATTCGGAGGGCGTGAAGGTTGTGATCGAACGACGCACCGTGAGCCCGCATCAATTCATCGAGCTTGCGCTCTCCAGCATGTCCAAATGGTGGATGGCCGATGTCATGAACTAGAGCCAGCGCCTCGGCCAGTTCGCTGTTCAGACCGAGAGCGGAGGAGACTGTTCGAGCAATCTGCGTGACCTCGAGAGTATGTGTAAGGCGGTTTCGGAAGTGATCTGAATATCGAGTGGTGAAAACTTGCGTCTTTGCCTCAAGTCGGCGAAAGGCGCGCGCATGTATGATGCGATCCCGATCCCGAGAATACTCGGTGCGGTAGGGATGACGTGGTTCTGAATAGCGTCGGCCGCGCGAGTGAACCTCGCGCATGGCTAGCGCTGAAAGTGAGGAGGGATTCGGGATGGTCCACTCCAGGTCGTTCTTGTCGATTATGGCTGGACTAAGATTTGGGCGAGAGCATATCCAAGCCGCGGTCTGCCCTCTCTGAAATTGCCGAAGTTGGATATTCCTTCTTGATTTGCTGGTAAAGCGTGGCTGCTTCGGCGGGCTTTGACTGGCGAAGCAGATCCGCAAGATCTAATAGCACCAGCGCCCTGGGTACCAAAGCCGATTTCTCTTCAGCCACGGCGCGGTATGTCTTTACGGCTTCGTCTATCTTTCCAGAGCGAGCATAAATCGTGGCCAGTTGGTATTCGGCCATCGCGGAAAGTTCCTTATCGCTTCCGCCAGTCACCTTTTTCAGTTCTTCGATCGCCTGATTCTGCCTTTCCAGATCCAACAGAGTTAGTGCCCCGTAGTATCGTGCGAGCTTTCCCGGATTGGTGCTGGGATATTTGTTAGCAACCGCGGCAAATTTTGCGGACGCGTCTTGCGCTCTCGTCGTACTATCGGCGTAGCTTGTTTCTCCCGGCTCAACAGGTTGATTGGCAACTCTGATCGGCGCGTTATAAATCTTCATGGCCTCATCGAGGGCCGCCGAAGCGTGCAGAGTCTGGCGGTCGTTATAGAATTTCCATCCGCCGTAGGCCAGTACGATTGCGATGATCAATCCAATTGCAATCGTTGCCACCTGGCTGTGAGAGAAAACAGCTTCTGCGCCGTGCTCCAGGGCGTCGTGAATCTTGTCTTGCTTCAATTCCTTGCGCGTTAAGTGATCGGACACGCTTGCTCTCCTGATGGTTAACCAAACTATTATATTAGCACACGGATTGGCGATGTCCGGACTACCTTGCGGAGTGTGAGATACTTGTGGCGACCAGCCGAGTCTCCCGCGCCATGAATTGCCTCTCTGCCTGCATCATCACCCTAAACGAAGAACGCAATTTGCCTCGCCTGCTCGATTCCCTGAAAGGCGTCGCCGATGAGATTGTCGTCGTGGACTCAGGAAGTACGGACCGCACCGAAGCAATTGCCCGCGAACATGGTGCTGCCTTTTATTTTCACGAATGGAAAGACTACGGCGAGCAAAAAAACTTTGCATCCTCCGTTGCGAACTGCGAGTGGATTCTTTCGCTCGATGCGGATGAGGCGTTGAGCAGCGCGCTCCATACCGCAATCCTGGACTGGAAAAAGCGCGAACCGCAATTTGAGGTTTATGAGATGGCGCGCAAGACCTGGTACCTGGGCTCTTGGATTAAGCATTCTGGTTGGTATCCCGATTTCAAGACGCGACTCTATCGGAAAGATGCCGCCACTTTTGCCGGGAGCCTTCATGAAACACTCCGCTTCGATGGTGCTTGCGGGCGTCTGACAGGCGATTTGCTTCACTACACGGTACATGATTTTGCGGAACACCAGGCCAATGTTGAGCGTTACTCGACACTGGCCGCAAAGCAAATGTTTGCCGAGGGGAAGCGCCAATGGGTGGGAGCATTCTTGTTCGCCACTCCGTGGAGTTTATTTCAGAACTTGGTTCTACGCGCAGGGATTCTCGACGGATACCGCGGATTACTGATTGCCTGGATGGCTGCGCGCACCGTCCAATTGAAATATCGAAAGCTCGGGAAAATCATCGCCGACCAAACAAACACGAACGAGGCAAAACAGTGATTCCGTTGCTGGTGGACTTGGACCGCGAATGGCGCGGCGGTCAGAACCAGTTTTTGCTGCTGCTGAAAGGCCTTTACGAAAGAGGCCACGCGGCGGAATTGTTGACCGCGAAGGGCTCTTCGCTTGGGCATCGCGCTTCCAAGCTGGGGGTTTGCGTCCATTACACTTCCCGCGGCAAGCTGCGCATCCCGGCTTCTCGAAAGATTCGTGAGCTCATGAGCGACGGTCGATTTGACCTTGTACACGTAAACGAATCGCACGCGCTGACCGCTGCCTGGCTGGCGCGCGCGCATCGTCAACTTCCGCTACTTGTTTCTCGGCGCGTCGGATTCCCTATCGGCGCAAATTATTTTTCGCGCGCGCGCTTCGCCGCGGCTAAACGTATCGTTGCAAATTCTCAGTGGGTCGCAGAGCAGGCCTCGGCTTCTGGTATTCCGCGTGAAAAAATTTCCGTCATTTACGAAGGAGTTGAAATCCCCGAACGGGTGAGCGTCGGTGACCGGAGCAAAGCCCGCGCAAGATGGGGTGTGAAAGAAAATGAGCAGCTCCTCGGCTGCGCCGGAGTCTTGTTGCAGGACAAAGGGCAGGAATGGGTGATCCGCGCACTGGCGCAAATCCGTGCCCATTTTCCCGGCTGCAAATTGCTGCTCGCCGGAGAAGGGCCGGATCGCGAACGGCTGGAAAATTTGACAGCGGAATTGCGTTTGCAACACTCCGTGATCTTTGCCGGGTTCGTGCGTGAAGTGGAATTTTTCTATCGCGCCTTGGACGTGTTTGTGTTTCCTGCCATGTTCGAAGGATTGGGTACTTCCCTGCTCGCAGCAATGGCTCACGCTACCCCCTCCGTTACTTATTTCGGCTGCGCTCTTGGTGAAATTGTGGACAACGGGAAGAGCGGGTTGCAGGTTGAGCCGCGCAATCCGGAAGCGCTGGCGGGAGCAATCGGTCGGATTCTTGATGAGTCCTCATTTGCGGCTCAACTGAGCGCGGCCGGGCGACAAAAGATAAAGACGGTGTTTTCCGCCGAGCGGATGGTTGAAGACACACTGCGTCTCTATCGCGAGGTTTCCGACTAGAGTCGCAGCGCGAAATTTCTTGCCTGAGCGTTTCAACTGTTAGAAAGTTGACGACAAATTCTCCTCCGCGAGGACATTGCATGAAATGGAATCGCAACTTTGCCATGCTCTGCATTGCTGCAAGCGTTTGTTGCCCGCAAAATTCCGCGCCGGACGGTAATCCGCCCGATCTGGGTTTGACTGCCATTGGTCGGCATCATCATCCAATCCAAACCAGGAGCGCCCTGGCTCAGGAATATTTCGACCAGGGAATTACTTTGATTTACGGATTCAATCACGAAGAGGCAGCGCGAGCTTTTGCAAAGGCAGCCGAACTTGATCCCGTGTCTCCAATGCCTCTGTGGGGAATCGCCCTGGCAGTTGGCCCAAATTACAACTCGAACGTGGACGCGGAGCGCGAAAAAATCGCGTACGAGACAGTCACTAGGGCCAGCAAACTCGCGCAGACTTCCTCCGCTGTCGAGCGAGACTATGTGAAAGCTCTGGCTTCTCGCTTTTCGAATGATGCGAGTGCCGACTATAAGCAGTTGGCACTGACCTATGCCGACGAGATGCGCGCGCTTTCACAAAAATACCCCGACGATCTGGATGCCGCCACGCTCTTCGCGGAAAGCCTGATGGACCTGAACCCATGGAAGTTGTGGAGCCTGGACGGAGTACCCGACCGGAACACGGAAACGATCGTGCGTACCTTGGAATCTGTTCTCACACGCGAGCCTATGCACGTCGGCGCAAATCACTATTACATTCACGCCATGGAGGCGTCTCCCGCGCCAGAGCGTGCGCTGCCGAGCGCGAATCGCTTGGAGACCATGACACCGAAAGCGGGCCACTTGCTTCATATGCCTGCACACATCTATGCGCGCGTTGGAAATTTTTCCGGGGCGGCAGAAAGTAATGTCAAAGCCATCCAGGCAGATGTGGCCTACGCTAAAGCAGCCGAGCAATCCGGCAGTATGTACGACCTGATGTACCACAGCCATAACGAGCATTTCCTCGCGTACGCCGCGGCAATGGAAGGTCGGTATGCGGAAGCCAAGTCTGCCGCCGAAGCGATGGAGAAGCGGCTCTTGCCTCACGCGCAGATGATGCCGGTACTCGAGGTATTTCTTTGGACTCCAATCTGGGTGGACCTTCGTTTCGCCAAGTGGGACTCAATTCTCGCAAGGTCAGAACCACCCGCGGATCGTGCCGTATCTCATCTGATGTGGCGCTATTCGAGGACATTGGCGTACCTCGCTCATAAAGATATTGCAAAAGCGCAAAGCGAGCGCGAACTGTTTTCGAAAGAGGCCACGACGCTTCCACCGCACGCGGCTTTTGCGGAAATGAATCCTCCTGCCGCCGTTCTTTCCGTCGCGAATGAAGTAATTGTCGCACGTCTGGAAGAAGCCCAGGGAAACGCCGACGCCGCAATTCAGCACTGGAAAGCGGCGGTGGCTGCTCAGGACAAATTGAACTACGACGAACCGCCGGATTGGTACTATCCGGTCCGCGAGTCACTGGGGGCTGCTCTGCTCCGCGACAGAAAGTTCAAAGAGGCACAGACCGTATTTCGCGAAGATCTGAAGAGAAACCCGCGCAATCCAAGATCGTTGTTTGGATTGACACGAAGCCTGACGGCCGAACACGAAGAAACGAATGCCGCCTGGGTAGAACGTGCATTTCGTGAAGCGTGGAAGAATGCGGACGTCGAATTACATCTCGAGGATTTGTAGCCATCAAAATTCTGCAAATGCTGCCAAAAAGCAAAACGCCGAACGGTTCCTTCTCGACCCGCCCGGCGTTCTGTTACAAATGTAAGTTTGCGCTAGTAATCTGATTTCGCCAAGTTCGTTCGTCAGTTCCCCTCTTTCCGCTACGCCGTTCGGCCAAGCTATCTTTCGTTTTGAACAACCCATCGCCCTCGCGGCTCGAGGAACTCCAGGCCGACGGCAAAGCCGTCGCCTTGCATCGGCTGGCAGTAAGCCACCCGGGCCGAGGAACGAAACTCTCCGGAGCGCGAAACAAAGGTGAGCTGGTCATCCTGCTCCCAACGCCGCACACTGACTACGCGCGCGCCCCGTTCGCTGACATTTTCCGTAAATGTGGATTCGGCGCCGGGCATTCTCCCGTTGCCTTCAAGATAAACTCCGATTTCCATCGGAATGCGCCGCTCTGCGCGATGAAACGGATGGACCTGGCTGCGAAGTTTGTTCATGGCTAGGTCCATATCCTCAAAGGCACGCTGCAATGCGCGAAAGATTTTGTATGCTGCTGCCGCGGTGTTTCATGCGATAGAGGGCGCGATCGGCAGCCGCGAGCAACTTTTCCGGCGTATCGCCATCTTCCGGGTACGAAGCTGTACCGGCGCTAGCAGAAAGCGCGGGAGCTTCTGCTTCGGATGACATTTTTTCGCGAATGCGAGTGACGATGCGCGTCGCGATATCCGAACCGGCTTCCGGGAAAACGATTGCGAATTCGTCGCCGCCGTAGCGGGCTGCGGTATCGATCGCGCGGCAATGGGTGCGCAAAATCTTTCCCAGCCGTACCAACGCGCGGCTCCCCGTCAAGTGTCCGTACTGATCGTTGATTGTCTTCAAGCCGTCCATGTCGAACAGCACCACACTGAAAGGCCGCTGCGTACGCCGCGAACGATCGAGTTCGGCTTCAATCACTGCCAGCAAACGCCGGTAGTTCGCCAATCCGGTAAGTGGGTCACTGACGGCCAGCGTGCGAACCTGGTCGAACAGCCGAGCCTGGTCCAACAGCGCGCCGCATAGCATCACCACATAGCTGGCTGTCTTGCTCAGTTCCGCCAGGAAAAATGGTCCGTCCAACAAGTGACGCGAGAATGCTGCGGACACATGGCAAACCACGTTGAGCAGCGCCACGATGAAAAGTGAATGGTCGTAGATCGATGCCGACTTCTCGTCCTTCTTGATGCGATAGCGAAACGCGATTGCCGCCGCGAAAAACAAAATTGCGGGCAGTAGGTCCCAGGACCGCGAAACGAAGCGCGCCGGATGCGCAGTAGGTGCGGACGGTGCTGCCAGAAACGCCGCGCTCGTTGCGTAGGCCGCAAGCGCAACAACCAGTAAGGCAACCGCAATTTCCTTACTCGGCTGCCGCGCGGTCGGAGTGTATTTCTCAACCGCCAGAGCCGCTAACAACAACACCGCCAGCAGCGTACGGCTGACCATCCATCCCAACGGAATGTGCAGTCCGGCTCCGCCAAAATGCATGATCTGGCTAAAGTGAAAATATCCAACTGTTTCAATGAGTCCGGAAAGAACAAATCCAAAGGAAAGAATGAGTGCAGTGCGATCGTGTGTCCCGCGGAACCGGACCAGCGCATTCGCCGCATAGCAGAAACTGAGAAGCGTTCCGCCAACTTCGAGATAAAGATAGGTCTGGTAGCTCCCTGTTACATCGGCGCTGCGCAAATAGGTCAGTCCTGAGAGAAAAAGAACCGCAGCGATCGAAAGCGAGCCCGTCCAAACCACACCCGGCTGCTTTCCGAGACTGCCTGCGAATTTGGACCAAACTCCCAAGAAAACCCCCAATTGCCTACGAAACCCGATAAGCCCTGACGAGCCCTGATAAATGCACGCCAAAGACCGATTTAGGCCTTTCCCGATGGTCTGTATATTATTGATAACAAGCTGATTACGGGAGGGCCAGCAACGTGGGTGGTTCACGTCTCGCGCGTGCGAGACGCCGAACTATGGGAAAATCTCAAGAATGCAGAGAACTAAACTATTTGTTCCGTTAGAGTTACCGTAGCACTAAGCACATTCCACTGCGCGGGACAGCTTGTCTCAGTCTGAGACAGTCTCACATCCCAAAAAGCGTCAGTTCTTCGGTTTTGGGGCAGGCAAATCGCGGGCAACTACATTGTCTTGGAACGCCGCTGCGTTGTGAGAACCATCGCAAAACGGCTTGTTTTTGGAGTGCCCGCAGCGGCAGAGTCCGATCGCCGTGCGTCCCGCCAGCCCAAACGGCTGGCCTTGAGGATCCACGATTTCGAAATCGCCTTCGATTCGGATCGAGCCGTTATTGTTAATCGTAACTTTCGTGGAAGGCATCAAGTCTCCGGCGCGCGCGAGCGGCGCGAGGCAAAATCATAACCGAACTCGCGCGAAAGCGCGAACCAGCTCGGGAAAATTCTATTTTGCGCGGATAACTCCGCTTGCGATTTTGGTAATTCTAGGCGACTTCGATCTCGCGCAGCGCGCCGGTTTTCACGTCGTACACGTAACCACGCACGTCAATTTGTTTCGGCAGAAACGGATCTTTGCGAATGCGCAAAACCTGTTCCATGACGTTGTGGTCAATGTCGCGAAATGCGTGGAATTGCAGATGCGAAGCATCTCGCCCGGTTTCGCTGGAAAGCCGCCAACGGAATTCTTCGTCCGTGATCGTCATCAAGCCGCATTGCGTATGTTGAATCACAGCGATCCCGCGGGTCCCCAGCAAATGCGTCGACAAGATCAATGATCGAATCGCGTCGTCCGTCGCCAACCCTCCTGCGTTACGAATCATGTGCGCGTCGCCAACGCGCAAGCCGAGCAATTGCTCCAAGTCCATGCGCGAATCCATACAAGTCAGGATGACCAGCTTTTTTACCGGCGGTGTCTGCAAGTGGCCAAGATCAAAGCGCTGCGCATAACCCTTGTTATGCTCCATCAACTCGTCGAACACGCTCATCCGTTTGCTTGTTCCTGTCTGCGTCATCATCAGTATTTTGGAACGCTCGGATCCACTTCGTCCGACCACGCCAGTATGCCGCCCTTCAGGTTTAGAGTCTTCCGGAATCCCGCCTTGCGCAGAAAATCGATCGCTTCCGCCGAGCGCTTTCCGCTTCGGCAATGCGCCACGATCTCCTTCGACGAATCGAGTTCATGCACCCGCCGCGGCAATTCCCCCAGCGGAATCAAGTGACCATGGATGTTGCAAATCTGATATTCGTGCGGCTCACGCACATCAAGGATGTACAAATCGTCGCCGCGATCGAGGCGCGACTTCAATTCACGCGGCGTAATTTCTGGTACCTGCAGATCCGGTGCAGGAGCTTCTTCTCCACGCACCCCGCAGAATTCGTAGTAGTCGATCAACTTGTTGATCGTGCGATTCTTCCCGCACATCGGGCAATCCGGATTCTTCCGCAGCTTCAACTCGCGGAATTTCATTGCCAGCGCGTCGAAAAGCAGCAACCGTCCAACCAGACTGTCGCCGCTTGCTAAAATAAGTTTGATCGTTTCCATCGCCTGAATCGATCCAACGATTCCCGGCAGCACGCCGAGCACTCCGCCTTCGGCGCACGACGGCACAAGTCCCGGCGGTGGCGGCTCTGGGTACAAGCAACGATAGCAAGGTCCGTCCGGCATCCCAAAAACTGTTGCTTGCCCTTCAAACCGGAAAATCGAGCCATACACATTCGGCTTCCCTAACAAAATGCAGGCGTCATTCACCAGATAGCGCGTGGGAAAATTGTCGGTCCCATCCACGATGATGTCGTACTCCTTGAACAGCTCCAGCGCATTCTCGCTGGTGAGCTGCGTTTCATAGCTCACAATTTCAATCGCCGGATTCAAATTCGACAATCTCGCGCGCGCCGCTTCGCTCTTGTGCTTTCCGACATCGGTCGTCCCGAACGCGACCTGCCTCTGCAAGTTCGTAAAATCAACGACGTCAAAATCTACCAACCCCAGCTTGCCTACTCCCGCCGCTGCCAAATAAAGACCAAGCGGCGCGCCCAGTCCGCCGGTGCCAATCAATAGCACTCTAGCGTTCTTCAGCTTCAGCTGCCCATCCATCCCCACTTCCGGCATGATCAGGTGCCGGCTATAGCGCAGAATTTCCTCTTTAGAGAGGCTTGTCGCCTTCGCGCCCAACGTTTCCGTATTCGTTGCCATGCTTCCCTGCCTCTGTTCTCAGGAATTTTTTTGCCATTCAATTCGAATCGGTGCCTCTACGGCGTCAACAATCCCCGCCGCCGGCAATCGACGGAACGATACTCACCACGTCCCCATCCTTCACCGGCGTCGCTTCCTTAGCCATGTAACGAATATCTTCGTCGTTCAGATAAACGTTCACAAAGCTGCGCAGTTTTCCGTCTTCCGTGAACAAATGCTTCCGCAACTCGCCAAATTGCGTCGTCAGTCCGCTCAATGCTTCGCCCACTGTGCTCGCCGAAACTTCGGCGGAATCTTTTCTTGCGGCGTACACCCGCAGCGGTGTGGGAATGATTACTTTGACTGCCATATTTTTCTCCGTCGTTCGATAAACTCTGGCAAATCGCGACGCGACAATTCGTTACAGCTGCGCGCTCGCCGTATTGCGAATCTCGATTTTTTCCGCCGTGTAGTTCAGCCGGTCGTCATTCAGCCGCCACGAAGTCATCTCCGCAGGCACCTCGTTCATCACGCTCACAATAATGTAGCTGTACCACGGCCATGCATGCTCGCGGTCAAACTCGCTCGGCCGCGCTGGATGGTCGGGATGAGAATGATACCAGCCCACCACTTCCCATCCTTTTTCGCGCGCCGCCTGCTCCGCATCGCGCACATCTTCCGCAGTCACCGCAAAGCGATTGCGCGGCGAATCATCTCGTCGGTTCACCAGCGGAAATAATCCCAGGACTTCCCGCACCGGCTCGGTTCCTCCCGCCCGCGATGCAATTCCCTGAGCAACTTCAAGGTCGCGCCCCAGCAGCGCTCCACAACACTCATGCGGAAACGTCTCCACGCCGTGCTGGCCTATCCGTTCCGCCAATTCGTGACTGATCGAGAGATGAGTAATCTCAGCCATGGTTACGTTTCATCCCAAAATCGTTCACTTAGGTATTTTGCCGCAGAATCGGCAAATACCGTAACCATCACCGCTTCTTGATTTGAAGCAATCCGTTTCGCAACGGCCAAACAACCATTCAGTGCCGCGGCCGCGCTCGGGCTCACCAGCAATCCCTCTTCTCGCGCCAATCGCTTCAAAGTGCCATAAGACTCTTCCGTCGAAACCTCCAGGTTTTCATCCGCAAGCGTGTCGTCGTAAATCGCGGGTCGTAGCGCTGTCGGCATGTGCTTCCAGCCTTCCAAACCGTTCCACGGGCCATCCGGTTGCAAGCTGATGCACTGAATCTTCGGATTCAATTCCTTCAGTCGCCGCGTGGTTCCCACAAACGTTCCGCTCGTTCCAAGGCCCGCAACAAAGTGCGTAATGCGCCCGCCCGTCTGCTCCCAGATTTCGTTCGCGGTTCCGCGATAGTGCGCCTGCCAGTTCGCCGGATTGCTGTACTGGTCCGGGTAAAAATATTTCTCCCGCTCCGCCGCCGCCAATTCTCTTACTCGTCGAATTGCGCCATCGGTACCTTCATCGCCGGGAGTCATCACTAGCTCCGCCCCATACGCTTGCAGAATCCGTTTTCGCTCATCTGAAGCACTGTGTGGCAAAAATAACTTCACCGGATACCCAAGCGCCGCTGCAATCATCGCGTACGCGATCCCGGTGTTTCCGCTCGTCGCATCCAGAATCGTTTTCCCCGGCCTCAACTCGCCGTTCGCAATTCCCGCCTTGATCATGCTGTATGCCGGACGGTCCTTCACCGATCCGCCCGGATTGAACCACTCCGCTTTCGCGGAAATCTTCACGTTCGGATGGTCATTCGCTACGCGTGCCAACCGCAGCAGCGGCGTATTGCCGATGCGATCGAGCACGCTTTGCGCTCCGCTCTCGTTTCGTTCGAGCGTCGATACAATTCCAAGTTGGCGCGTCTGAGCCGTACCCTTACCCTCTTGCAGCATTTCCACTTCCCGGGATATCCGACCAGTTTACTCCGAATTAGATGCGCTTCGCCCCGCGAAAGATAAACTCCCCTCGAGTTGGCCGTCCCGCAGTTCTGCGTGAAAAAAAAACGGAGACGCAACCTGCCGTCTCCGCCCCTGACGCTTTGATTTGCTGCCCCTAAAACGTCAAATGCAAATCCATCTGCAGGAATCGCGGGCTGCCGATTGTGTGTTGAATCCGCCCAAGTTGACCATTTGGCGGGCACACATAAGCCGACTGCACGCCAATTCCGGTGGTCTGGGTAAAGCAGGATGTGAGTCCGGTCCCCGTGTAATCGGCCGGGTCTGCGAAAAATGGATTGAACTCCACGTTGTTATTCGGGGTGTCAAAGCTCGGATGATTGAAGACGTTGAACGCCTGCACTCGGAACCTCAATTTAAAACGTTCCGACAGTCTGAATTCTTTCGCCAGGCTCACGTCCACCCGCGATTGGAACGGTCCGACGAAAATGTTCCGGCTGGCCGCCCCGAATCCCGTTTCATAAATGTCGCAGGCTCCGGTCACCGGGTCGCACGGCGGCACTCCAAAATTTGCATCTCCAGGCGATAGCAGTGGAATTCCAAAGGCCGCTGCATTCAGTACCGGTTTCGAAGGATCAACTCCCAAGGTTCCCTGCAGTACCGGCTTCGCGCCCGCGGTGCTGCCCACTCCTCCGATAGGAACCAGCGGATTTGTCGCAAAGTCGTTTCCACCGCCGAAAAACAGGCTCCCGACTCCTCCGCTGAAATCGATCACGCTGAATGGCTGACCGCTTTCCGCGCTGATCACACCGCTGGTTGACCAGCCGTTCATCACCTGGTTCAGGAACCCGTGAAGGTTCTGGAATTTCGGAAATTCATATTGGTAACTGATCGCAAAAACATGCCGCCGGTCAAAATCGGAATTTGCGTAGCCGGTCCTTAGATCCTGCGGATTGTCGCCATTGTAGAAGAGCTGTTCGCCGCTTTCCTCGTCCATGCTGTGCGACCACGTATACGAACCGGTCAGGGTCAGTCCATGGCTCGCTCGCTTGGTCACGTTGAACTGCAGTGCGTCGTAGTTCGAAATCCCGGCGGCTTTCGTGTACTGCGAGTTGGGATCGAACCCGATAAACGGCACTCGCAAGTCGGTATTACCAGACCCAAATCCTTCCACCAGAGTCGAAATCGGCGCAGCGCTGATCAACGGGTTGAAGTCCGAATCCACTACCGTATATCCGTAGGAATAAATCTGCTGGTTCGGTCCCGTGCCGATCGGATGAGTGGGTGTCGCAATTCCCGGTTGATTGAATGGCACCGGAATCGGTTCATGTTGGCCGTGATTGCCAACATACGACAGCGTGAAAACCAGGTCATTCCGCGGCTGCCACTGCAAATCCAATAACCAATTCTCTGAGTACGGCAGCTTGTTCTTTGGATCGTACGCCGCAAACTGCAGAGGTCCGCAGTTTGCGATACCGTTCGCGATGCAGTACGGCGTTGTGTTGTCGATCAACTGCGCGATATTTGGAATCAGCGAGGTCACTTCCGCAAGGCTCGAGGGCGCAGGCGGAGGCGCCCCCGTTCCGAAAGGAGCTGCAAACGATGCACCCGGCTGCGCGAGTATCGGTACCACGAACGGCGGCTCGACCGTGACGCCGAACGGTCCGTTGAATCCGCCGCCGGCGCTCGGCGAAAGTCCTGCCACATATTCGCCTCGGTCGTAATAAAGTCCATACCCGGCACGCACCACCAGATTCCTCGCGAAGCCCGGCGTCCACGCAATTCCGATACGAGGTGCGAATCCCCATTGCCGCCCGGTCAAGGTCGAATCGCTCACTCCCTTGGTGCCGAACTGCTTGTTGTTCCCAGCTACGACGATTCCGATTCCGCCGATGGTGTCAGATCCGTAGTCATAGCTGTAATCTTGCGGATAGAAATTCGCCAGCAGTCCATGCTTCTCGGTGAGCGCTCCGTTCCAATCCCACCGCAAACCCAGCGTGAGTGTCAGATTGGACTTCAGTCGGAAGGTGTCTGCCGCGAACGTGCCAATTTGATTCGCGCGGAAATATCGATTCGACTCGCCGTTGACGAACGTTGATGCCCCGGTCTCCCCGCAGAAAAACGAGTTGGGAGTGCACAAATCGCCCTGCAGGAACGATGAGAAATTCGAGAAGTTCAGCAACGCCAGACTGTCATTCTTGTTGATCACGTTCAACTGGCTGTGATTCCACTGGAATCCGAACGCCAGCGTGTGCCGCCCGACCGTCCACGAATATTTTGTCGAAGCTTCAAAATCGTTTTGAAAAATTCCCGCATCTGCGAAGTTGCTGGCCGGGCCGATTCTCACACCACTGTCAAAATTCGGATTCGGCGTCGTGATGGAAATGCCGGGGACGTTCGGGAAATTGAAAATGGTCGTTCCATAATCCGCTGCGGTGAATTCATCGGTCGTGTGCGCAAACGCTTTTTCCCGGATGAATCCGAATCGTTGTGTCCAAATCGCGTTCGGTGAAATGGTCACGGCATTTTCCAGCGAGATTGTCTGCGAACCGGCGCTCAACTCCTGCGGAAAATCTCCTACCTGGCTGATCGCAAACGGAGCAAACGTCGGGTCGTTCTGGAAATAATACTTGCCCACAATTCGGTCTCTTCCGCTGAAGTCGTAATCGATATTTCCGTTCACCTGGTCCGCTTTGAAAGTGGTATTCGGTCCGACAATAAAGGCGTTGTAGCCCAAAGCCGTCTGCTTGGCTGGATCGGCAATCGTTTCTGACGGAATCAAGAATCCGCCATTGGCAGACTTCAGGTTCATGATATTCAGCGCTACGGGGCTGATGCTCGATGCCGTCAAGCACGCCGAGTGACCCGCCGTTCCGCATTGCGGGTTGAAGCTCGCATCGGCCAGCGCCGCGAGACTGGCTGCGTCGCGATTGTTATCCGTAAGGCCTGGCAACGTCGAAACTTCTGAAAACGAACTGTCCTGGTCGATCGCTCTTTGCCCTTGGTACGAAGCGAAGAAAAAGAGTTTGTCCTTTTTGATAGGCCCGCCAAGCGTTCCGCCGAATGTATTGCGATTCAAGTACGGAACTGTATTGCCGTGCGTCGGGCCGGTAGGATCGCGCAGCGTCGGATCCTGGTTAAAGAAGAACGGCGCCGCATTCCACGAGCTGGTCTGGTGATATTCGTACGCCTCTCCGTGAAACAAATTCGTTCCGCTCTTCGTTTGCATGGTGATATGTGCACCGCTGTAGGAACCTTCCGACGCGTCGTACATCGATGTGTTTACGCGAACTTCTTCGATCGTTTCCTGCGGAGGCGACGGCAATGCCTGTCCGATCGCGCTATATACCGACGTGCTGGTCTGAATTTCGCCGCCGATCGACGAAAAATTTTCGCCCGTATTCAACACCGAACGGTTGTCAGAAACCCCACTCGATGATTTCCCGTTGAAAAGGTTGTTTGCTTGCACCCCGTTCACGATGAAGCTGTTGCTCGTATCGCGCTGCCCGTTCGCGAAAATATTCTGGTTTCCCAGCCCTGCGTTGCTGCCCGATCCTGTCAGAAAATCCGCGTTCACTCCAGGACTCAGTAGCGCCAGCTGCGTAAAACTTCCGGTGCCCAAAGGCGTGCTCTCGATCAACTCTGAGCCCAGCGTATAGCCAATGGTTGTGTCGGTCTGATTCAGAAGCGGAGTTCCCGTCACCGTGACCGACGTGCTTACCGATCCTGCGCGCAGCGATCCGTGCACCGTCGTCGTCAATCCGCCCTGCACCAGAATTTCTGAGTGCACTTCGCTGTCGAATCCATCCAGTGTGAACGTGACGGAATACTTTCCAATTGGCAATGCTCCCACTTGGTACGAACCGTCATCCTTTGTGGTCGCGGTCACTTCCAAGTTTGTCGCGGCATTCTTGACCTTCACGGAAACTTTCCCCAGGACCGCGCCGCTGCTGTCGGTAACCGTGCCGTTGATCGAACCAAGTGTTTGTTGAGCTTGTACTTCGGAAGCGGAGATAACGAATAGGAGCAGCAGGAATCCAAGTCGAATGCGGCGAAACATAAGAGCACGTCCCCTCTTTCGGGTTCAACCCGAAAGTTCCAGCGCTCCGTCTCGCTTTTTTTGAATTGGCTACAAACAGCCTAACGGTTCGGCACACCCTGCCGAACCAACCTGGTGGGCGGGAGTATATATAAAGATTCGAATTGGGGTAGTTCAAATCTCTGATAAAAACGAGCACTTTTTTGCCGTTGTGGAAAACTCGCGCGCCGCTCCCCGATGTCAACAACGGCATTTTTGCTACTTGAATCAATGAAGATTTGATTGCAGCGTCGCAACTTCGATTTACAAGTCAGAGTTTCGCTTACTTGCCTGTCACCTGCTTGATCAAAGCCGTCTCTTCTTTATTGTATGGTTCCCCATCGTTGCGAAAAACTTCGTGGAACCAGATCGCTGGCTCGCGATCCGTGTACGGATGCTCCCAGGAATCCCACGGAAGGTATGTCTGACTTCTACCCGCCACCAGCCCCCAATTAATCGCGCCAACGTGTTCCCGTTTCAAGATCGGTAATGATCCTGCGAATGTGCTTCCGTTGCCGCGCGCCATGTACTCCGTGCAAATCAGCGGCCGCCCATAAACTTGCAGCGATTTCACTCGTTGCTCCAGCACTTCCGGCTTGTCGTAATTGTGAAACGAAATGATGTCGGAATTCTCCATCTGGATTTTCTCCATCGGACTCAATTTCTCGAATACCGACCAATCGCCGCCTTTCCATACTCCACTCGTCAGTGGCTGCGTCGCTCCGGCCTCTCTCGCCCACTTGAAAACCTGCGGCAACAATGCCAACACCCTTTCCGTTTTGTCTTTCGGTTCGCCCGCCGCATACGATCCGCCGTTCCCATTGTCCGGCTCGTTCCACACATCCCAACCCAAGACGCGATCGTCTTTCGCGAACGCCTTCACAACGCCTTTCACATAGGCTTCAAGCCGTGGATATTGCGAAGGATCGTCCAGCGCCACCGCTCCCGGACTTTGCACCCACCGCGAATTGTGAATTCCCGGCCGCGGTTCCGCCTGCGGACCCAGTTTCGGCGCTGGGTCCCAGCACGAATCGAACAACACAAACAGCGGCTTGATATGATGCTTGCTCGCAATCGTAAGAAAAGTGTCTAGTCGCTTCTTGAATCCATCCGCATCCTGTTTCCAAAGCAGATCATGCAGAAACACCCGCATCGTATTCATGCCGATTGCTTCCGCCCATCCTAATTCCAGGTCGATCCGCTTCGGATCAAAGGTCGCCGCTTGCCACATCTCCAGCTCGTTCGAAGCGGTCGCCGGATTGTAATTGCTCCCAACTAGCCACGGTTGTTTCGCGTACCAGGCCTTGGCCTGCTCCGCGCTCCAGCGCCCTGGTGCATCTGCCGCGAGCCCGTTCACCGCGCACAGCAATAGCAGCGCCGCTAAACCAAATAAATTTCGCTTCATCCGTTTTCTCCGAGGGACCCGTCTCCCGATGCGCAAGCATACAACGTATCCGTCGCTAGAACGCCAAAATTGGCCGCCTTTCTCCCTTCGCACCGCGCTGCCCTTTACAGATTTGCGGGGTTTCTTTAGTCTTAGTGGACCATGTGGAATGTTGAAGACCGATTTTCACCAAAAGCAATCGAAGGCCTCGCCGCGCTGGGTTTTGCTGTCGGCAGCACCCGCGGAGTCATTCGCGTCGAAAAATACGGCTGCGGCGCCGAATTTCGCCAGGGCACTGACGGAAAGTTGCAACTCACCGTCCTCCCCACAGTCATGGTCAAGGGCCAGTTCGCGCGTCTTTGGGACGCCGGCTACCAGAAATTTCTGATCACCGATGACGGCCTAAAGCTCCCCGCCCTCGCAACTCATTTGCAAAATCTGCGCAAGTTCAACGAGGAACTTCGCACCGCTCTCGGCGTGCCCACTTTTTATAACGAAGCTCTCGGCTCGGTCAGCCAAGTCTCTGTGTACGACCGCGTCAAGGGCCGCTCCGGCGATGTTCCCGACGAAACCGTCGGCGCTCACAGCCCCGGCTCCGGTCACTAAGCCGAAATTTTTGGCCCGGCAGCCAGTCCCTCGTTTCGCGCATCTATTACAAGGTAGCTAGCACCAAGGTCGCTAGCCGAGATTTGGTAATGGGTCAGTTCAGTTTCTTAGCTCGTGGCACAAATTGGTCAAATTTCAAACTGACCACCACCCGAAATTTCATTGGAGAGTTCTCGCAATGCCTCGCGTCGTAGCCTATATGGACGATCTTTTTTTTCAGATGAAGCTTGCTGAAACCGCAAAACATCTCGGCATCACCGTCAAGGTCGCCGGCAACGTTACTTCTCTTCTGCAATTGATGGAACCGCTCCCCGATCTCGTAATCGTGGATCTGAACGCCCGCTCCGAGCCTCTCGCCGCCGTCCAACAGCTCCGCGCCAGTCAACCCGATCTCCGCATCGTCGGTTTTCTTTCGCACGTGCAAACCGGCCTCGCCGAGCAAGCTAAATCCGCCGGCTTCGATGAAGTCATGCCCCGCTCAAGATTTTCCTCCAACCTTGCGGACATTCTCTCCTCGGCAGTCGCCAAGCCTTAAACGCACAAAACAGCATGACTCGCACTGCAATCCTCGCACTCTTCGCTACATCGCTTTTCATAGCGATCATGGCAGCCATGCCCGCCGTCGCGCAAGAATCCAGCTCTCGCCCCGATTCCTCCTCCGCCTCAACTCCCTCCACTTCTTCGCCCGTACCTCCACCGCCCCCCGGCCCCGCTCCCGACGCGCCTTCAGCCGCTCTGCGCGACCTACTCGCCGCCGCCTGTGCTCACGACGAAACTCTCTTCGAAAAATTTCTCACTACGCGCAATTTCGATTCCTTCAACCGTCTCGCTCCCACCGCCCGCACCGAACTCCTGAAGCGTTTCGTCCTCCTCGACGGCGCCGGCAAACCCACTGTTTCTGCCAACGCCTCCGGACGGCCCCTCATCCGCTGCACCACTCCCGATGGCGCAGCCGAAATCCAGCTTGGTGGCACTGACCTCCGCGACAACATCGCTCTCCTTCCCATCGACATTCGCGACGTCTCCGAACTTCAGGCCGGCGAACCTCACCACATCCTCATGGGCCTCGTCCGCGAAAACTCTTCCTGGAAAATTCTCTCGCTTGGGATGCTGTTCTTAGATCTTCCTTCCCTCGAAATCGAATGGGACCGGGCCTCCATCGGCACCAACGAGCAGGACGCTCTCGCCAACATCAAAATCATTGCCGCCGCCATCGAGACTTATCGCAAGACTTATTCCCGCTTGCCGGACTCGCTTTCTAAACTCGCCCGCGCTCCCAAAACCTCTGCCGATTCCGCGGGACTCCTTCCGCCCGAACTCGCTTCCGGCCAAACCAATGGCTACCTCTTTCGCATGGCCATCGTCGGCGCCAACGATCTCGGCGCTCCGGCGCAGTACGAACTCTCCGCCACGCCCATGACCTACGGCCGCAACGGCCGGCTTTCTTTTTTCCGCGACGTGAAAGGCATCTATCATGCTGGCGACCATTCTGGAGGTGTCGGCAAGACCATCGACCCGATCATTCAATAATCCCTTACCGTACAAAAAGTCACTTTTTGGAACTAGGCTTCTTCTCTTTGTTGTTTTTTTGCCCGCCCCCTCTCACAATCTCCCCAGGGTCGTCTTTCCGGTTGCGGACAAACCGCAATTCCACAGGTCCCCTTTTCATCGCAGGATTGAGGAGATTGGACCACGCCAGGAGTCATGCAAGAGAGACGCAACTCATTCCGGGTCACACTGATCGCCACAGCCGAGGTCACCGAAATCGACTCCGGCACCCGTCTATCGGCCCAAACCAGTGACATCAGCCGCAACGGATGCTACGTCGATACACTGAATCCCACTCCTCCCAACACCGATGTAAAAATTGTCATCTCACATGTCGGACAAGAACTCAACGTCACCGGCAAAATTGTTTACGTCAGCCCTCGCTTGGGAATGGGTATTCGATTTGACGACGATATGCCCGCCGATCAGCGCGCGATTCTTGAGGGCTGGACCGCCGATTCCAAGTAAGCGTACTTCCCTCCGTTTGCCGCACCGCTCGTTTGGCGATACCATCTCTCTTCTTCTCATGCACCCTTTTCGCAACCCGATTTGCCGCATTCTGTTCGTTTTTCTGTGCATGTGTTCGCTTTTGTCCCCCCAGCTTTTCTCCGCGCAAGAAGAAATTCCTGTCGCGCCCTTGCCGGTCTATGAATTTCACAGCGGCTTCTGGCTGAATCTTCATCACACGCTCTACCGCATAGCACGCGTGCAGCGCTCGCCAAACTCCGCGGCGAATTCGGCTGCCACCATCCCGGCCATGCCGAACCTCTCGCCAGCCGAACAGCGCGCTTGGAACACCGCCATCGCCTTCTACGCAAAAGCGTACGCTGAAAAAGACCTCACCGTTAGTCTCGACATGATTTTGATAAAGAATCAGCTAGGCGATTTTGAGACCTGCGAAGACCTTGCCGGCTTCCGAAAAAAATCCTGCGACGCCGGCCTGCCCGCAAAACTTACGGAAATTCTCGACAGCGCGGCTCCGATCTATCGCGCGCATCTTTGGCAGGATCAGGACCGTACCAATCGCCTCTGGATTCGCGCCGTCGCTCCGCTTATCCGCCGTAACGGCGTCGACCTCTCTCACCGCCTCGCCGAAATCTACCAGACCAACTGGCCCAAGGAGCGCATTCGCGTGGACGTCACGTCGTTCGCCAGCTCCACCGGCGCCTACACCACCCTCGACCCGCTGCGTGTCACCGTCTCCAGTACCGATCCGCGCAACCAGGGCGCGGAAGCTTTAGAGGTTCTGTTTCACGAAGCTTCCCACGGCATCGCCGATTCCGTTCAAAACGCCATCTTCCGCGAATGTCGCCAGCGCGAAAAACCTATTCCCCGTGATCTCTGGCACGCTCTGCTCTTCTACACCACCGGCGAAGTCATTCGCCCGCTTTCGCTCAACGATCCGCAAGGCTCCGGGTCCGCTACCTCCGGTTATGTTCCGTACGCCGTCCGCGAAGGCCTCTACAAACGCGGTTGGGAAAATTATCTCCGTGTCCTCACGCAATATTGGCAACCGTATCTCGATGGAACCGTCCCCTTCGACGACGCCATCGCTCACATGGTTTCCGCTCTTTAGTAAGCCCGCCGCGAATATTTTTTCGCCTTTCTCGGTATGGTTTCTCGCCTTCAGTGATATCTTCCCTTCACGCTTTCCCTAGCGAAGTTGCGAAATCGCTTTTCGCGATCATCACTATCCGAGGTGTATAAATGCTTTTGCGGCCCGAACCTTCCTTCCGATTCTTGGTCCAGCCCATTTTCCTGCTGCTGTTTTTCGCTGCAATCGCTTCTTCCTCGCTCGCTCAGTCCTCCGATCTCATCCTCATCAACGGAAAAATCATCACCGTCGATGCGAAAGACTCCGTCGCGCAGGCTCTCGCCATTCGCAGCGGCAAAATCATCGCGGTCGGTTCCAACGACGAAATACGCAAGCTTGCTCCTAAAAACGCTCGCGTGGTCGATCTTCACGGCCGCACCGCCACTCCCGGCCTGATTGACAGCCACTGCCACTTCGATGAAACCGACCAGCTCTACGGAATCGATCTCGGCAAAATCACAAAAATCTCTGAAGCCCTTGAACTTGTGCGCGCAAAAGCCGCCACGCTTAAGCCCGGAGACTGGCTCCGGGGCGCTGGCTGGGACGAAGGAAAACTTTCGGACGCGCGCTACATCACCGCCGCCGACCTCGATAAATTCTCGCCGCAGAATCCCGTCTGGCTCACTCACACCACCGGCCACTATGGCGTGGCAAATTCCGCCGCGCTGCATCTTGCTAAAATTTCACGCGAATCCAAAGATCCCATCGGCGGCACCATCGACCGCGACGCTTCCGGCGTTCCCACCGGCGTTCTGAAAGAAACTGCGATGGACCTCGTCACCAAACTTATTCCTCCCTACACACGCGAACAGCACCGCAACGGTCTTCTGAAAATGATGGCCGACTTCAACGCCGAAGGCATGACCGCCGCAAAGGATCCCGGCACCGAAGGCGATCGTTGGAATCTCTATCAGGAACTTCTGCAGCAAAATAGATCCAGTGTCCGCATCTTTGCGCTTTTGTACGGCGGCCGCACCATGGATTCCGCTCGGCAAACCCTCGCTCGCCTCCTATCGCAGCCAAAACCGCCGCAATCTTTCGGCGACGGTATGCTCATCTCCGGCGGCGTCAAACTCTATATGGACGGCAGCGCCGGCGGCCGCACCGCTTGGGTTTACGATCCGTGGTTCAAGAAACGCACCGAAGTCGAATCCGGCAACACTGGCTACCCGAATATCGATCCGGGCACCTATCGC
Organism: uncultured Acidobacteriota bacterium; assembly: GCA_963781385.1. GTDB lineage: Bacteria > Acidobacteriota > Terriglobia > Acidiferrales > UBA7541 > Acidiferrum. The sequence continues at coordinate 25,617 of CAWAFN010000007.1, forward strand.
CAGATGGTCAAACTATTTCACGAAGCGGGTGTTCACGTCAGCACTCACGCCGTCGGTGATCGCGCCATCGATTGGGTCGTGGACACTTACTCCGATCTCCTCAAAGAAAAACCGACAAAGGGTCTGCGCCACGGCATCATTCACTGCAACATCCCGACCGATCACGCCATCGACACCATGGCTCGCCTGCAACGCGATTACGACGCCGGATACCCCGAAACGCAAGCGCCTTTCCTCTGGTGGATTGGCGACATCTACGCCGCATCCTTCGGCGCAAAGCGCGAACAGCGCCTCATGCCTTATAAAACCTACTCTCAGAAAAACGTGATTTGGGCTGGCGGCTCTGATTATTTCGTCACGCCGTTTCCCGCACGCTACGGTTTGTGGGCTTCCATTGTCCGCAAAACTCAAAACGGCACATTCGGTTTTCAGCCGTTTGGCACCGCAGAATCGGTGGACATTCGGGCAGCCCTCAAGTCCTATACCATCTGGGCTGCTCACCAATTGTTTTTGGAAGATCGTATCGGCTCTCTCGAGCCAGGCAAGGACGCCGACATCGCAGTCTGGGATCGCGATCTCTACTCGGTTCCCGCCGACGACATCAAAGATATGAAGTGTGAGCTAACGCTGCTGCGCGGCAACGTGGTGTATCGCGCGAAGGAATCCGCCGTTTCGATATCCGCGGACTAGCGCTTACAGAACCGGACCGTCCAGCCGGAATGCGTACGAGTATTTTCCGGTCAACGGCGAAGCCAGGCTGATTTTAATGTCGTCGCCCTCTTTCGACCAGCTCAGTGGCTTCTCGCTTCCAAGCAGATAAATTTTCGAACCCGCTGCCGCCCCAACCGATTTGAGCGTCACAGAAGAACCTGCAACGTCGCCAAGCAAAATCGCGTAGAGTGAACCATTCTTCTGCGTAAATCGCACCGGCACACTTTCTGCCGTCGCGCCTTCGGCATGGGTCCACGGATGCGTCCCGTAAATCGCATCTCCATTCACCCGCATCCAGCCGCCCAACGCCTTCAATCGTTCCATCTGTACTGCCGGGATTGTTCCATCCGCTTCCGGTCCGACATCTAGTAACAAATTCCCGTTCTTGCTGACGATATCCACCAACAGGTGAATCAACTCCGCCGAAGGAATCGTCTCCGCTTCGCCTTCCGCTCGGTTGTATCCGAATGACCGCCCCAGCCCGCGGCACTCTTCCCATTTCTTCGGATTGATTTTTTCCACCTTCTCGTATTCCGGCGTGCCGAAATCGGAATGCTTCACTCCGAACCGGTTGTCGATCACTCCGTCCGGAATCGCGTTGTAGTACTCCGCCATGATTTCCAGCGCGTGCCCCGACTTCGGATAATCGATGTCATTCCACAAAATCGCTGGCTTGTAGCGCGCAATCAATTCCCTCACATGCGCGTCCGCATATTTTCCGTAAGCCTCGCTCTGTGGCTTCACCTTTTCGTAGTCGGCCGCCACGCGAATCGGCCCAGGCACAAAGGTCCAGTCGTACCCGCCGGAATAATAAAGGCCCATCCGCATGCCTTGCTGTCGCACCGCATCCGACAACTCGCTCACAATATCCCGCGAAGCGTGCTGCTGGTCCGCCGGCAATTTAGGATTGGGAGTCGTGCTCGGCCACAACGTGAACCCATCATGATGCTTCGTCGTCAGCACCACATACTTCGCGCCCGCCGCGTGGAAAGTCTCGGCCCACTGCTCCGGCTTCCACTTCTTGATCTCCGCGTTAAAAATCGGCGCAAAGCTGTAATAGTCGTAGTTCTTGCCGTAATGCTCTTCGTGGTATTTCTGCGTCGGCGACCCATCTAGTCGCATCGTGTTCAAGTACCACTCCGCATACGGATTGTTCGTGATGTAATCCTGCGAAGAGAAATCGTGATTCGGATGCGCCAGCGGCGCCCATCCCGGCACCGAATACAATCCCCAGTGCACGAAAATCCCCAGCTTTGCTTGGTCGTACCACGCTGGCAGCTCGTGCCGGTCCAGCGATTCAATCGTCGCCTGGTACTTCTGCGGAGCTTGCGCTGACGCAGCCCTCCGCAATAAAAGTCCGCCGCAGCACATCGCGGTCAACGCTACACCTGCAAGTCCACTTTCCAAAAATCTTGCTGCCGACCGCTTCAAGAGCCATCCCATTACTGTCCTCCACCCCGCGAAGAAAAAAGCATACATTGGAACGACGCGTCGCCTGGGAGACTACGGAAGCCGGCACTTCGGTTTCCTGTCTCCAAAATTCAGCCTTCTATTTTTCCGCTCCGTACGGTCGTTGTTACATCATTCCGCCTTCATTTCGACTTTTAAGCCGTCATCTCAAAAATTCCTTCAAAATTTTTCTTGTACCGGAAAAACAAAATGAACCACAAAATCGCCACAACAATCGCCACACCAATCCCGGAATGGTCGATCAGAATGTGATACAGCAGGATATTCACGATCACCGGCCCCAGCAGTGTCAGCGCCAGCGGCACGAATCGGTTCACCAGCAACAGCGCTCCGCCAACGATCTGCACCGCGCTGACCGCTAGCGCCCAGTGTGATCCAACGAACACCGCGAAAAACTGCCCAGCCATACCTGTCGGCACCGTTTTCACCGGAATAAAATTCAGAAAGCCATTGAGTCCAAAAATCACAAAAACCAGTCCCAACAGAATCTTCGCAATAATCACCGCAACTTTCATGACTTCCCTCCCGCGCCCAATGTTTTGCTGGAGCTTTCTGCCCCACCCGATTAAACCCGATAACCGAAGCCTTCTTCAACCGCTTCCAAACCTCGCCTTCGTAGTGCCGGTCTTTAGACCGCCGCAGTTGCCTGTGTCTTTTTTCCTCTGACTTGTCTGAACCTGGGTTCCCCGTTCTCGCCTTTTGAGGGCGGGTCCTTGGGTTAGCAGGCCACCCGTCCGGCCCAGCGCTTCCCTGGCGTCTCTATCATTCACCGAAGGTCTCCGATCGCAAAACCAATTCGCCGCCATTCGAACAAGGGCGCGCACCTCGTTCAAACCGCACGCTTTCATCTAACATAACCTTATTGATAATTAGTTAGAGCAGAGATTTGATTTTCCTGCGGCTCGATAAAGCGTTCGGCTTAGGCTCTTCGCAAAAACAGCGCATTGGAGTCTTCCAGATGCGCAAACGCATACTCGTCGTCCAGCGGGTTTCGTATCTCGTCGAACTCCACACACACCACTTCCGGCCGTGGGCCGCGTTCGATCGGGCTTCGCAACAGCGGATACTCCCCCCCTTCCACATCCATCTTCAAAAGCGTGAACTCCCGTAAATTCAGTAATTTGCCCAGCGACTCGTTCCTAGACGCGTCAGCTCGACAGGCAAATCATCCAGAAGTCTTCTTAGCCGCCGCGAAACCCACTCCCGTTGCACCCGCCTGAGGATTCGCTTCATTCGTCGGTCCCCTCTTCCGGTCCACTATATCGAAGCCGTAGGCGGCCCCGGGCACGCCGTCGCCGTACGTAGCGTACTTGGCAATCTAGGATTTTCTCGCCTTCCGGTGCGCGCTCGTTCGGCTTGTTTCGATCAACCGGCTACTTGTCGCAGTGCAATACCGAAGGAAGAATGGAGGCACGAAGTCGAAAGCAGGAGCAAGTGGAACGGGCACTCGTGGCGGCGTGCGCTTCCGTACATTGCCCCGCCCTGGCCCGCTCCGTCTTTCCTGTGCTACCCTAATTTCCGCATCGTAAAAGACCCGGCACTGCGCCACGCGCGTTCCTGCGTTGCACTCGTCCTTCCCTTCGGTTCTCGCCGCGATTCTTGGGGAAAGGCATCTCTATCCGTGGCTGCGCCGAAGAAAAAGGAAGCTCCACCGCCATGTCTGCACGCACCGCGACACTCAAATCCGGCGAACAAACCGTCGAAATCAAGCTCGCTCACTCGCCCGACTCCGACGACGCTTTCATGTTTTACGCGCTGGCCACCCACAAGCTGGCCACGCCCGGTTACAAGTACACCCACGTCCTGTCCGACATTCAGACTTTGAACGAAGCGGCCCTCAGCGAAACCTACGACGTCACCGCCGTCAGCTTCGCCGCCTACCCCTCCATCCGCGACAAATACGTCCTGCTGGACTGCGGCGCCAGTTTCGGCGAGGGCTACGGCCCCATCGTCGTCGCCGCCAAGTCCATGAAGCAAAGAAGACATCAAAGGCAAACGCATCGCCGTGCCCGGCCTGAAAACTTCCGCCTATCTTTCGCTGAAACTTTACGAACCGGATTTTGAAGCAGTGGTAATGCCGTTCGACAAAATTCTCGACGCCGTCCAAGCCGAACTCGTCGAAGCCGGATTGCTGATTCACGAAGGGCAATTGCTGTTCCCGCAAATGGGTCTGCACAAAGTGCTCGATCTGGGCGTTTGGTGGCAGGAACAGACCGGCTTTCCGCTTCCGCTCGGCGGCAACGCCGTTCGCAGAGCACTCGGACCCGAACTGGGCCGGCTGATCTCAAAAACGATTCGCGAAAGCGTTGAGTATGGATTGGAACACCGCGAAGACGCACTGAAATACGCCATGCAATTCGCGCGCGACATGGAAACGGAACTCGCCGATCAATTCGTCGGCATGTACGTAAATAAATGGACCCTCGGCTACGGCGAACGCGGCAGCAAGCCGTCCAGGAATTAATTACGCGCGGAACCAAAGCTGGAATTATTCCCGGACCCGACACCGTCGAATTTCTGGCCGAATAAGCACTCGCCATTTTATTTTTTTGCCGATCATTCACTTTGAAACTCAGTCGCGACGCTACTCTTCGCGCATCGAGCAACTACGAACGCCGGCGAACATCTTGCTGACTCTAACGCGCAACAAACGGTAGCAACCGCACATTTCAAACGTGCACACCCAATTCCCTGCCTTGACCATGCCGCACGAATTTCGTAGTGTCAGTGGCGGCTATGAAAACTTTTACAAATTGGCGAAATTTGATTTGTGCAGTTGCAGTTCTTGCTTGCGCCTTAACTCTGCGCGCGCAGAATGCAACGGAATACAAAGAACGCAAGAACACGGAAAACTCCTGGCCAAGGGAAGCCGTGCGCGGCGCGCACGGCATGGTGGCTACGGATGAAGAACCAGCTTCGCGCGCGGGCATTCAGATATTGCAGCGCGGCGGTAATGCAGTGGACGCAGCAGTCGCCACAGCGTTTGCGTTGGCCGTTGTGGAGCCGGCGGCGGGCAATATCGGGGGCGGCGGATTCATGTTGGTCCGCATGGCCGACGGCCGCACCAGCTTTCTCGATTACCGCGAAGTGGCACCGGGCAAGGCGACGCGCGAAATGTATATCAAGCCGGACGGAAAACTGGATAAGGAAGCTTCCGTCACGGGATACAAAGCGATCGCCGTGCCGGGCACTGTAGCCGGCCTCGAATTCGCACTAAAATCCTACGGGACTTTGAAACTTGCTGAGGTAATGGCGCCGGCGATCCAGCTTGCGGAAAACGGATTTGCCGTAAGCCCCAAGCTGGCACGCGAATTCGCTGAAGAGAAATCCGATCTGCAGCGATTTTCCATCAGCCGCAGAATTTTCCTGCGCAGCGGCGATCTGTACAAACCGGGAGAAGTTTTCAAACAGCCGGAACTCGCCGCAACGCTGCGGCGCATTGCGAAAAATGGAGCGGCGGAGTTTTATCGCGGTGAAACCGCGATAATGCTAGCGCAGGATATGAACGCGCTGGGCGGTCTGATCACCATGGAAGATCTCGCGCAATACCAGGCGAAGCCGAGAGCGGTGTTGCGCGCGAAATACACAATCGACGAACACAATTGGGAAGTTATCTCGTCTCCTCCGCCAAGCTCCGGCGGCGTGGCAATTATTGAAGCACTGAATATTCTCAAGAGCGTTCCTCTGAAGGGCTGGGACGATATTGAGAGCGTGCACATGGTGGGTGAGACCATGCGGCGCGTGTTTGCCGACCGCGCGGCGTATCTGGCCGATCCGGATTTTGCAAAAGTTCCGGTGGATGGATTGATCAGCGGGTGTTACGGAAAAGAGATTGCAGCGACGATTAATCCACGTCATGCATCGTCGAGCAAAACAGTCCGCGCGGGCGATCCACATATTTGCGGCGAAGAAGCGAGCAATGCGGTGCCCACGGAATACGCACTGAACGACGGGCCGCACACGACGCACTTTTCGGTGGTGGATGCAGCGGGAAATGCCGTCGCCAGCACTACAACGCTGAATAATGGCTATGGTTCGCACGTTACATCGAGCGCGGGCTTCTTGCTGAACGATGAAATGGACGATTTCACGACGCAACCCGGCTCGCCAAACGCGCTGTTCGGCCTGATGCAATCCGACGCGAATGCCATTGCTCCCGGCCACCGCCCGTTGAGTTCCATGTCTCCGACGATTCTGGTGCGTGACGGGAAATTGAGTTTCGTCACCGGTTCACCGGGCGGACCGAGGATTATTTCGGCGGTGCTGCTGACAATTCTGAACTGGATGCGCTTGAATATGGACGCGCAATCGGCAATTAACGCCACGCGTTTCCATCACCAGTGGCTGCCTGACGTACTCGTCATTGAGCCGCAGTTTCCGCAAGCGCTCGAGCTTGGCTTGAACGCTATGGGCCACAATACCAAGCGGCTTGGCCATATCGGCCTCGTAAATGCCATAGGTATTGATTCGCAAACAGGCGAAAGATTAGGCGCCGCAGACCCTCGCGACGAGGGTTCGGCCGTGGGATACTAACGGCGCATTCCAGCCCAACTGTAAATTGCTCCTGCGAGCCCTGGCCACTATGCAGAAAGTTTTGTCCACGCACCTGTTCGTTTCACGAAAACTGACACCGGAATTATTAGCGCAAATCGCCGTGTATGGATTTAATGCGCTGGAAGTTTTCTGCTCACGCGCGCATTTTGATTACGGATCGAAGGCGGAAATACGCGCACTGGCATCTGCTCTCGAAGCAAACAAAATTAAGCTCAATTCGCTGCACGCGCCGACCAGCCGGGACATGAGCGCAACGCGTGAAAGCGGGACGCCTCTCTCGATATGCGAGGTTGAACGCGTCCGTCGCATTGAAGCCATGGACGAGTACAAACGCGCCATCGACGTTTCCGAAGATTTGCCGTTCTCACGGATGGTGCTGCATATGGGCGGTTCACGGGAAGCCGCCGACCCGCGCAAGCGAGATGCAGCTTTCAGCTCGTTAGAACATCTGGTGCTGCACGCACACCACGCCGGTGTCACGCTTGCCATGGAAAACAGCACCAGCGAAATGGGCGATCCATCCTATTTGCGAGCGTTCGTGGATGAAACGCGCTTGACGGGATTGCGATTTAATTTTGACGTTGGCCACGCGAATCTTGCCGAAGGCTCCGCATCGGATCGCATCGAAAGAAGTTTTTCACCGCTGCGCGAACTGGTTGCGTCTGTGCACCTTCATGACAATCACGGCGAAAAAGATGAGCATCTCCCGCCCTACGAAGGCTCGATCGTCTGGGCCACCGCCATCCCCCTGCTGAAAACCACTCCGGTCGAAAATCTTCCCGTCGTGCTGGAGCTGAAAGAGAAATTCGGCCTCGAAACTCCTTCCACCGTCGATCAACTCTCGGCAGCCCGCTCCGCCTTCGACAAATTTGAAAACGAATGGAACTGACGCAATCGGGATGAGTGAAAACGGGCGAGTGGCCGACAAAAGCAAGTTCGCTCTTCTCAAAACATCCCCGAAGTCGAAGAGATTCTCACAGATCCGAATTCGGGCCAGGATCCCTTTGGACTGAGCTCAATTTTCTTCTCACCTAATGCTGCGAGGAAACTCCGCTCAGCGACGACATGATTGGTCGACTCTACGATTTCGCTTCCTGGTGTGCCTGCAACAACCCGATGCCGACAGCGTCAAAACCGACATCTCAAGCGCAACCGCAACAGCGTTCATTGAGGATATAAAACTCAACCAGCGCGTTTCCGATGATTTACACCGTTGGGTTTCAGTTGAAACCCTTCATAGTTGCGAGGCACTGTTTCGCCATCACAAATCCGATGCGGAATTCAATGTCTTCTGGAGCGAGTTTCACCGTAAGAAAAGTCTTTCCAAGGTGCCGTCTCGCCTCTAGATTACTGGTACATCGCTGAGGGAGTACTGCCGTGAAAATGACTTTGCTGGTCCGCTTGATGGTGCTTGCTCCTGCGCTGGCTTTTTCGCTGTGCTCCATCTCCGGCACGTTGGCGCAAGAACCGGCCGCTCCGATCGGCGACTTCGAATCCCACGGGGATATCGGTACGGTCCTGCATCCCGGAACTGCCGAATACGACGCCGCGAAGAAAACTTACGCGCTCTCCGGCAGCGGCGAAAACATGTGGTTTGAAAAGGACGCCTTCCAGTTTGTCTGGAAGAAGATGTCCGGCGACGTGAAAATCGCGGCAGAGATTGCGTTCATCGGGACGGGCGCAAATCCGCACCGCAAAGCAGTGTTAATGATCCGACAGAGTCTCGACGCCGATTCGATTTACGCCGACATCGCCAGGCATGGAAACGGCATGACCGCCATCCAGTTCCGCTCGGAAAAAGCCGGCCTCACGCGCGAAGTGCAATCCCCGAACTGGAATCCAGTGCGGCTGCGCATTGAAAAACATGGAGACTACTTCACGATGTGGCTGGCCGGCGACGACGGCGAGTTGCGCGCCGGCGCCGCATCGCCAAAGATCGCATTGAAAGAGCCGTTCTACGTCGGTATCGGAGTCTGCAGCCACGATCCGAACGTCACCGAGCGTGCCATTTTTTCCAACGTGGAACTCACCAGCAAGCCAAGCACTCCGCTCACTGCCACGAATTCGACCCTTTACAGTTTTCTCGAGACCACTCCCGTTGATTCGGGCGATCGTACCGCCCTTTACGTTTCGCAAGGCCGCTTCGAAGCGCCCAACTGGTCGCGCGATGGCAAGTCGCTCTACTTCAATCGCGACGGCCGCCTGCTGCATCTCCCGCTCGACGCAAAAATGGCGGAAACCATCGACACCGGAATCGCTAAGCAGCTAAATAACGATCACGGATTGTCTCCGGAAGGTTCGTTGGTAGCTTTCAGCGACCAGTCGCAGGAAGATCACAAGTCACTGATTTACGTGATGCCGCTGGCCGGGAATCCGCCACGACGCGTCACGAAAAATTCGCCGTCGTACTGGCACGGCTGGTCGCCCGATGGAAAAACACTGGCATTTGTCGGTCAGCGCAACGGCGATTTCGACATCTACACGATTCCCGTCGAAGGCGGCGACGAAACGCGCCTCACCACCGCGAAGGGTTTGGACGACGGACCGGAATATTCGCCGGACGGGCAGTACATTTATTTCAACTCCGAGCGCACCGGTCACATGCAGATCTGGCGCATGAAGACGGACGGCAGCGAGCAGGAACAGGTCTTCTCCGACGAACTGAACAACTGGTTCCCGCACATTTCGCCGGACGGCAAGCTAATGGTCTTCCTCACCTTCGATCGGACCGTCACCGGTCACCCTGAAAACAAAGACGTCCAACTTCGCGTCATGAATCTCGCCGACAAAAAAATCAAAGTCGTCGCCGAACTGTTCGGCGGCCAGGGAACCATCAACGTGCCGTCGTGGTCGCCGGACAGCAAGAACATTGCGTTTGTCAGCTACGCTTTGCTGCCCAAAGCCGATAAATAGCCCGCCAAACGAGAACGCCGCGGAGTATTTTGTGATACTCACGCGGCGTGCCGCAGGCCGAGAATCATTCAGTCAAAAAAGCTGTTTGGTCAGCTTCCCATATACTGCGCATGAATGTATGCGCCGGTCTGTACGTTGTAAATCAGGTACCAGCCCGGATGATCGGGATCGTCGTAAACTACAAAATTGTCGCCGCCGCAGTCCCAGCACCAGTCCGCCGCGAGCGCCCAATCCCACGAGGCAATTTCAAACGAAAATCCACCCGGGAAATAGAAACGATGGTGGTCGCGATCAAATCGCTCGACGTGATACCGATAGGACGGGCCAAAATGTTCGAAGTGTCCGTGCTCAAACGGATGAGCAGTCACATAACGCTTGTCGTTTGGACGGTCGTGGCCATACCAATGATCGTTGCTTACATGCGGAGTGCTGTTTACTCGACCGCCTTCGCGATGCTCGACTTCGGGCTTGGAGTGCGCGTCGCGGTGAGGCGGTGCTGCGGGTGGAACGTGCCCTTGGTTGGCGTGGACGTCATGCGGCCCCTCCGCGTGGTGCTCTTCGGGGTGTTGAGCGCCAGCAGGCATCGACAACCCAAGTGCGGCTATCACGGCCAGAGTAATTGGAACGGTGAAACGCGGCTTCATCGATCTTTCTCCTTTGATCTCGGCTTAGGCCAAGGATCGGTATTAACGCCGGTGCCGACGGCAATTTGCAGACCCGCCAGCGACCGCCAGGTGTTGTAATTGCGACGATTTAACGACAACGCGTGGGTACAACGAATTTCAGAACAGTTGCAGTAGCTATAAAGTCTCCTCGTTTAATGATCTAGGTTTCTCGGCCTAGTTCATCGTCCAGGACGCAGAGATTTCATAGCTCTCTGCTAAAATAATTTGTTGGCAACGCGCCAAAAACTTCACCATGACAACCATCACCATCGAGCAGGCGGGAAAGTACGACGGCCAGGAAGTAACGATACAAGGCTGGCTCTATAACTTGCGGGAGTCGGGCAAACTTCTGTTTCCGATTTTTCGCGACGGAACCGGCGTGATTCAGGGCGTGGTATCGCTCAAGGAAAATCCCGAAGCGTTCGCCGCGCTAAAAGGATTGACGCAGGAATCGAGCGTCATCGTTGCCGGTAAGATTCGCGCCGAGCAGCGTGCCCCCAGCGGCTTCGAGATGGGCGTGACCGCGGTGCAAGTGGTGCAGAAAGTTTCAGAAGATACTCCGTATCCGATTCAGTTGAAAGATCACGGTGTCGATTTTCTGCTGGACCAGCGGCACTTGTGGATTCGCACGCCGCGGCAAGCGGCCATTCTGCGGATTCGCGCCGAGGCAGTGCGCGCGGCGCGCAATTACATGGACGGCCAGGGCTATACGCTGACGGATGCGCCTATGTTCACGCCGGCGGCTTGCGAAGGAACGTCCACACTTTTCGAAGTAAACTATATCGACGATCAGAAGGCTTACCTGACGCAAAGCGGCCAGCTTTACATCGAAGCGACTGCCATGGCCTTGGGCAAGGTGTACACCTTCGGCCCGACGTTCCGCGCGGAAAAATCCAAGACCCGTCGTCACCTCACCGAATTCTGGATGCTCGAGCCGGAAGCTGCCTACGCCACGCTCGACGACATGATGACCCTAGGTGAAGGACTGGTCAGCGCCATCGTACAATCCGTTCTGCAAAACAAAAAAGGCGAGTTGGAAGTTTTGAAGCGCGATACCACGAAACTGCAAAACGTCAAAGCGCCGTTCCCGCGCGTCAGTTACGAAGAAGCCATTTCGGTCCTCAACAAGCATGGGAACCCCGCCCAATTTGGCGACGATTTCGGCGGCGATGAGGAAACCATCATCTCCAACGAGTTTGATCGGCCCGTCATGGTGCACCGCTACCCGTCGGCCATCAAAGCCTTTTACATGCAGCCTGACGCCGACGACCCGAAAAAAGCCCTCGCGTTCGATGTGCTGGCTCCGGAAGGCTATGGCGAAATTATCGGCGGCAGCCAGCGCATTCACGACTACGATCTGCTCCTTAAGCGATTGAGAGAACACAACTTACCGGAAGAGTCCTTCCAGTGGTACCTGGACCTGCGCCGCTACGGCAGCGTTCCGCACTCCGGCTTCGGCATGGGTTTGGAGCGCACCGTCGCCTGGATTTGCGGCACCGAGCACATCCGCGAGGTCATCCCCTTCCCCCGCATGATTTACCGGGTGTATCCTTAGTCCGGGTAGATTTCGCGGTTCCAGCGTATCTCGCAGCACCAACCAACAAGCCTTTTGTAACGGCCGCTCTCTGGTCATCCTGAGCCTAGAAGGAAACCGGGCGGCGTTGGTCCGGTTGCACGTTCGTGATCGCTGATCGGAGCTTTTATGTCGCAAAAAGTAAGAATTATTGGTGTGCCCATGGACCTCGGCCAGAGCCGCCGCGGCGTGGACATGGGCCCCTCCGCGCTGCGTGGCGCAGGACTGCAAGCCGCGATCAAGAAGCTTGGCCACACCGTCGAAGACATCGGCAACCTTGAAGTGAAGCAGCCGGAAGAAATGCCGATCGGTGAAAAGCGCGCGAAATATTTGCAGGAAATCGCCGAGACTTGCCAAGACGTCGCCAAGAGTGTCGAAAAATCTCTGACCGAAGGCTTTCTTCCTCTCGTTCTCGGCGGAGACCACTCCATTGCGGCGGGGGTCGCGGCCGGCGTCGCCGCTCACTTTCGCAAAGAAAAAAAGCAGATTGGCTACCTGTGGCTCGATGCGCACGGCGACATGAATACGCCCGATAGCTCGCCTTCAGGAAATATTCACGGCATGCCGCTCGCCGCCATCATGGGTTATGGCGCAGACGAGTTGGTGATGCTCGGCGGCTTCAAACCGAAAGCCGAGCCCGGCAACATTGTGATTGTCGGGGCGCGCGATCTTGACGCACAGGAACGCAAAATCGTAAAAAAATCCGGCATCCACGTTTTCACCATGCGCGATATTGACGAACGCGGCATGCGCGAAGTGATGGCCGACGCATTGAAGTACGCCATGGACGACACCGACGGAATCGCCGTCTCGCTCGACATGGACTTCGTCGATCCGGCCGACGCTCCCGGCGTTGGCACTCCCGTGCGCGGCGGCGTCACCTACCGCGAAGCGCACCTGGCCATGGAAATGATTGCCGACACGGAGGCGATGGCTTCGCTCGAAGTAGTAGAGATTAATCCTATTCTCGATGAACACAACCGGACGGCGCTGCTCGGCGTCGAGTTGGTGCTCTCCGGCCTCGGCCAAAAAATCCTTTAGTGTGAGGAATGCGGTTATTTTCTTGCCGCGCGAACTAATCCGGAAGCTGCTCCGGTTTGACCAGGAACAGCGACAATCCTTCCTTCGAAGTGAGGTCCGCGGAACCCGCGATGCTGATCATTCGCAGCGGCTGGCCTATTTCATCAGACAGCTCAGACAGCACCACACAGGTAAGATCTCCCGGCTGGAGAATATTGACTTGATTTGTCGACAAGCTCGTCCGTGAAATGCGTTAGCAGGTAATTCAGTTTGTGCTTACGGCCCAGCCCGTCTTCAAACTCACATTCCACCCAACTCGGTTCGTGCGCTCCCACTCAACGCACGATTTGCACGCGGAGATTCAACCTACTGATCGCCACGGCGGACCTAGCTGTCATAGCCAAAGCATACCGCCGATGGCGCAGGCTCGGCTACGCGAAGCGTAATTCACGAGCGCGGTTGAATTTTGCTGATGAATCCCAGCATGGCAGTGTTGAATTGCTCGGGCCGCTGCAGCGGAGCAAAGTGGCTGACGCCGTTTAGCAGGATGAATGCCGCGCCCGGAATAACCTGAGCAAGATATTCCGCGTGTTCGCGTTTGACAAATTCGTCGTGCTCGCTTTGGACGATCGCTACCGGCACGCTGATCTTCGCAAGGTCCTGCGCGGAGAAGTTCGGTTGCGTCCGGCCCATCAGGCTGACGTCTTCGACAAAGTTTTCAAAGTTTTCTGGTGTAGCCGAAAGCTGAGCGTAGTCCTTCGTGTGTCGAGCGAAGCACCGGCTCAACGCCGTAGTGGCTTCGATGGGCTTCAGTCCGCTCGGGTCCATGTTACAGGCGAAATAAAATACGCCCGCGACGCGCGAAGGATCTCTCGCCGCAAGTACCAGTGCCGTGCATGCGCCATCGCTCCAGCCCACCAGACTGGCTTTTTGCAGATGCAATTCGCCCATCACAGCGATCACGTCCGATGCCATCAGCTCATAGGAAAACGGAAGGGCATTGCGCGAGCTGCGGCCATGGCCACGGCTATCGATCAGCACGGCACGATAGCCGCTCGCAACCAGCGCAGGCACCTGGTAGCCCCAATTGCCACTGTGCCCGAGTCCGCCATGCAACAGGATTACAGGCAAGCCGGTCCCGCAAGTGCCGTACCAGATGCGCGCTCCTTGGCGTTCGACATAGCCCTGCTCAATTGTCACTGGCAACGGTGCCGCACCATCTGCTGCGAATTTCTCAAGCTCGTCATCGAACAATTCCATTCTGCTCTCCGTCGCAATCATCCGGTGTAAATGAAGTTCGTCGTTTCCGGGCGACCACTTCAACATCTTAATCGCGGGTCGCATATTCTTGCGAAGCCATATTTTCTCTCATGTCGCGAAGCAAGCCGACAAAATCACCGACCTCCACATAGGCGGCGCTACCTCTTTGAACGCACTCTTCCTCACTATTTCCGAACACATTCCGGTTCAACGGTAAACTGTGAACTGACAACGGTGAACTCTCCTTCATGACTAATGAGAAAAAAAGATTGCGCGTAGGCGTGCTCTTCGGCGGGCGTAGCGGCGAGCACGAAGTCTCTCTCGCTTCCGCCGCATCGGTGATTCGCGGACTCGATCCCGACAAATACGAACCGGTACCCATCGGCATTTCCAAGGAAGGTCACTGGCTCATCGGCGGCGCGGCGCAAAAACTCTTGCCGGATGTTTTGAAGGGCGGCCAACGCATCGTGATGGCGGCGGATCCGACCGACGCTGCGCTGATTCCGCTCGATCGCAGTAGCGGCGCAGGCGGTCAGCGCCTCGACGTGGTTTTTCCGGTCATGCACGGAACCTACGGCGAAGACGGAACGATTCAGGGATTGCTGGACCTGGCGGGCTTGCCATTCGTCGGTGCGGGCGTACTCGGTTCGGCAATCGGAATGGACAAAGACGTCTCTAAGCGCCTGCTGCAACACGCCAATATTCCCGTGGTGCCGTGGGTCACGGTGCATCGAGCGGATTGGGAGCGCGATCCAGTTGCGGTCCGCAAACAGATTGAGAAGAAATTTAAATATCCGGTTTTCGTGAAGCCTGCCGCGCTCGGCTCTTCTGTCGGTATGAGCAAAGTACATTCGCGCGAAGAACTCGCTCCGGCACTCGGACTGGCGTCAGAATTTGCCATGAAGATTCTGGTGGAACGCGCGGTGAGTGCGCGTGAGATCGAAGTTTCCGTGCTGGGCAATCACGATCCGAAAGCCTCCGTGCCCGGCGAAATCATTCCGCACCGCGAATTTTACGATTACACCGCGAAGTATCTGGAAGAAGGCACGGCGCTGATTATTCCCGCAAAGTTGAAACCGGCGCAGGTCAAGAAAATTCAGACGCTGGCGGTAGCGGCCTTCCGCACGCTCGAACTCTCCGGTATGGCCCGCGTCGATTTCTTCCTGGAGAAAAAAGGAACGAAACTCTATTTGAACGAAGTGAACACCATTCCCGGTTTCACTTCTATCAGCATGTATCCAAAATTGTGGGAAGCGACGGGCATTCCCTTTCGCGAATTGATCGACCGGCTAATTACGCTGGCCCTGGAAGTACATCAGGAAAAAGCACGCACAAAATACGCCATCGAGTTGCCGGAAGGCGCCGGCGGGGCACTCGAAGCCTGACCTCGGTGTCTAACAATTAAGCACTTCGTCGCGCTCTTCGTGCGTTTTTTTAATTGTCGTCTCAAGCCTGCCGCAGGCAGGCGCAGCGAGGGATTTGTTGTTTGTGAAGCGGCCGCAGACTGCGACATTCTGGAAAGGACCCGCTGCACCGAGTTCGCAACAGTGTGCAGCTGAAATACAATTTGTTACGATGAAAACCCCGCGTGACTCGCGGCCGCCTGCCGTAGGCAGGAGAAAAAAGACAACGAATGTCACTTTTAGATCCGACGCCCGAACCGTCAAACAAGACCAAAGCTTTTGCGTTCACCACCGCAGCGATCGTCGTGGCTTTGGCGATCGCTCTCTTTTTTGTTTTTCGTTACTACCCGGAAAAGAAAGCGACTGAACATTTCCTCGACGCGCTCGTGGCCGGTGACACCAAGCACGCGTACGAACTGTGGAAGCCGTCCGGCAGCTATTCCTACGGCGATTTCATGGCGGATTGGGGGCCGGACGGCTACTACGGCCCGGTGAAAAGTTTCGCAATCGTGAAATCGAGCGCAAAAAAAGGCGCGAACGGCGTTATCGTGCTGGTGGAAGTCAGTCCGTTTTCGCCCGTGCCGGACAAAAATGACGTGGAGAAAAGCCGCCGCACCAAGCAGATTGCGGTGTGGGTAAAATCCGACGACAAAGCGCTCAGCTTCCCGCCGCCGTTCTAGCGGCCGTGATAGGAAAAAACATGGCAGTGCAGAAATAAACTAGAGGATAAAGAGAAAAAGAGCTGGCAAAACAATTTGTTGTCGTGGCTAGCGACGCAGGTCGTTCAAGGCAAGCGACAACTCGGGAACGGTGACGCTGGCGGTGCCAAGTTTTCCCACCACGACTCCGGCGGCAGTATTGGCCAGAACCGCCGCATCCGCGACGGACGCTCCGGCGACGACCGCGAGCGAGAGTACGCTGAGAACAGTGTCACCCGCGCCGGTAACATCGAAAACCTGGCGGCCGGTGGTTCCCTTTTCTACGCCGGATTTTCCAACCCGTGCGTATGTTACTTCGTGGCTCGTCGCGGGAAACGTGATGTAACGGGGGGAAGATTCCTCGAAGACGCTCATGCCGCTTCCGCCGCGTGTAATCACAACGGCGCTGCAACCAAAATGCGCCAACAACTGGCGGCCGGCTTCTTCAAAAGATTTTTCGTCGTGCAGCGAGCGTGTGACAAAAAACTCCGCTTCCTTCGCATTGCAAGCGATAACGCGGGCACCTCGGTAAGCGTAAAGTCGCGAGTTTTTGGGTTTCACAAAAACGGGAACTTTAAAATTGTGACAGGCACTGAGCACCCGCTCGGCGAATGCGTCCGATGATAAAAGTCCTTTATCGTAGTCGGAGATAACAAGGCCATCAAGCTTTTTCAGAGAATGAAGAATTAAGCGAAACAATTTTTCTTCGAGCGTTTCGCCGATCGGATTACGTTTTTCATGATCGATGCGCACGATTTGGTGATGCTTCGCAATCACGCGCGTCTTTACAGTGGTCACGCGCGATTTGTCGGCAACAATTCCGTGATCGGCAATCTCCGCGTCCCGAAAGCACGAGCGCAGCGCGCGACCCGGCTCGTCTTCGCCAATCGCACCAAAAGCTTCCACACGCGCACCGAGCGCGGCCAGATTCGCAGCAACATTTCCCGCGCCGCCGAGACATTCACTCTGCTCGACAAAATCGACAACCGGAACCGCAGCCTCCGGCGAAAGGCGCGACGCGGTTCCCCACAAATAGCGATCGAGCATCAAATCGCCAAGCACTCCGATGCGGCGGCCTTTCAATCGCGGGAGAAGACGTTTCAGGCGTGGCAGAGACTCCGCGGGAAAATTCGGCATGGGGGTGAAATCCTTTTGCGTTCCCTATTCGTTGGCGACGGTGGCTTCTTCCGGAAGCATTACGGGGATTTCGTCACGCACGGGATAAACACGTTTGCAGTTCGGACACTTCAAGCCGTTCTGATTGTCGAGCAATTTCACCGGAACTTTGCAGACCGGGCACACTAGCATGTCGAGTAAATCTTGTGCGATAGCCATAATTTCTTCCTTCGATGGGTAACGATTGACTCTAGCATTGGCCGCATTGGACGGGCAACTGTACAGGGATCGATCAGTCGAATTGTATTGCTCACAATTCATTCGTGTTTCAGGATGAAGGTTCCGCGCATTCTTGAGTGAGTATCGGGGGCCAAATGGCGTCAGCTAAGAAAACCAGCGTGTTCTTGCTTTTTACTTTCTTATTGTTGGGATGCGGCGGACCTTCGCAAGAAAATTCTACACATGATGGCAAAGCTCAAGCGGTGAATCTCATTGGCACGACTTGGACGCTGGAGGAGTTGGAAGGAAAGCCAGCCATCGCGCACACCAAGTCTACGCTGACATTCCTCGACGGCGGGCGTCTCGCCGGAAACGGATCGTGCAACCGTTACATGGGTCCGGTGGCGATCAACGGAGAAACAATTCACTTTGGACCGCTAGCGGGGACGAAAATGATGTGCGATCCCACTTCGTCCGGGCAAGAAACGATCTATCTAAAAAATCTTGAAGCTGCAAAAAAGTTTGCTCTGAGCAACGGCAAACTTCTGATCTACGTGAATAGTTCGGACGAATCGATGCGATTCCGTCCGGCGACGCCGGAAGAATCAAAATGATGGTTCGCCGACGTTCGCCACGATCGCCGTTATAAACCCTTCGACGAACGGAATTCGCGAACGACCGCGGCAACATCACGCTGGTCGGCATCAACTTCGCGATTGAGCCGGCGCATTTCTTCTTCAGAGATTTTTCCGCCTAGTTCGGTAAGGGCTGCGCGCAATTGCGGAAATTTTTGCAGCGCTGCGTTCCTTACGATAGGGACGGCATCGTAAGGCGGAAAGTAGTGACGGTCGTCTTCGAGCGCGACAAATCCCAAAGCATCGATCAATCCGTCGGTGGAATTGCCGGCGACGACATCTACCTTTTTTTCTGCAAGTGCGCGATACAACAAACCAAGATCGAGAACACTCGGAGCTTTTCCGAATTGCAAACCGTAGCGCTTAGTCCAGCCTTGATAACCATCAGGCCGTTCGAGGAACTCGTAACCGACGCCGACACGCCAATCCTTTGCGACGGGAGCAATGCTGGACATGGTAGCGAGATGATGATGGCGAGCGTCGTCGCCGCGGACGACCATGGCGAAAGAGTTCGCGAATCCGAGTGGTTCCGTTACTGCAAGGCCGAAGCGTCGTGCGTATTCTTCCCGCACCCTTTGGAGCACCGCGGCCGAATCTCCTTGCGGTTTTTCACCGAGGACGGCTGTCAGTGCGGTACCGGTATATTCCACGTACAGGTCCACATCGCCAGTGAGCATGGCTTTTTGAACAAGCAGAGTGCCGCCGAGATTGGATTTGCGTTCAACGGGAATACCGGTGCGGGCTTCGATATGTTGAGCGAGCAGTTCCCCCAGAATGACTTGTTCAGTAAAAAACTTTGAAGTGACCACGAGCCGCTGCTTGGAAGAAGATTTGCAGGCTGCCAGAAAAAAAGAAGCGAAAATCAGGACGCAGCAAACGAAGCGCTTCATCCTATACAACCTTCCAGCGGCGCTCGAGCAGGCCAAGCAGAAAATCAGCGATCAAAGCCAGTAGGGCTGCTGGAATGGCGCCAGCGAGAATGACCGCGTCACTGACCATAGCTACACCGCGGAAAATAAAAGTCCCGAGACCGCCCGCACCGATGGCGGCTGCGATCGTAGCCACTCCGATCGTAATTACGGTCGACGTACGAATTCCGGCGAGTATAAAGCTTTTTGCCAAGGGCAGCCGTACACGAAACAGGATTTGCATTTCAGTCATGCCCATCGCTTCCGCTGCTTCCAGAATTGCGGCGTCCACGCTGGTGAGGCCGACGTAAGTATTCCGCAAAATCGGGAGCAGTGCGTAGAGAACGAGCGCGACGATCGCGGTTCGCGCGCCGATTCCACCAAGAAACGGGAGCGGAATCAGAAATCCAAAAAGTGCGAGACTGGGTATGGTCTGGAAGATGTTGGCTGCGGCGAGCGCAGCGGAGCGCCAGCGCGGATGAGTTACCAGCGCTAGCCCCAGCGGAACGGCAATGGCGATCGCGATGGCCATGGAGATTACCACAAGCGTGAGATGCTCGCGCGTGGCGGTCAGTATCTCAGTGCGATGGGTGGCGAAAAATTGCCAGACGTTCATGCGGTGGCACCTGCTACAAGCTGCGAACCGGCGATAAAGCGCCGAGCTTCCGGATGATCCAGTTTCAGGAATTCCTGCGGGGAAGCCGAGGCCACGATTCGGCCTGCGTCGAGCAAGACGACTCGCGTTCCGAGGAGCAGCGCCTCGCGAACATCGTGCGTGACCAACACAATGGTTTTGGAAACGCGCTTTGCGAGCGCCAGAAATTCCTGTTGCAACTCGGCGCGGGTGATGGGATCGAGAGCGCCAAAGGGTTCGTCCATTAGAAGGATGGCCGGATCGGCCGCGAGAGCCCTCGCGACTCCCACCCGTTGGCGCTGGCCGCCGGACAGCTCCCTCGGATATCGATTCGCATAGTCAGCGGCCTCTAAACCCACTAGGCGCATCACTTCTGAAAATCGCGATTTGATTTTGGCTGCAGGCCATTTTTCGAGGGTTGGCACGATGCAAACGTTTTCTTCCAGTGTGAGGTGGGGGAATAACCCAATTTCCTGGATTACGTAACCGATTCCGCGCCGCAATCTGATTAAATCCCACTCATAAATTGGCCTGCCCTCGACGAAGACTGCTCCCGACGAGCCGGAGCGAAGGCCGTTGATCAGTTTTAGCATGGTGGTTTTGCCGCTACCGCTTCTTCCAAGCAAGGCGATTGTTTCGCCTTGATGAATTTCCAGCGACACATTGGAAAGGATTTGGGAAAGAATCGAGTGTGAATCCTTAATGTTTACGTGGTATTCCACGTCGCGAAACTCAATGATACTGTTCGACATGTTCAGGCTTTCGCATTCGTTTCGATTGACAGCCACCGTGCTGGGCCGTCACCATCCTAACGTAGCAAGCCTCCCGGCGCCGGAAATTCGGTGCATCCTTCGCTCTGCTGCGGCATCCAAGGGAAGGGAATAACCATGGGAGCAATAGCCACTGCTGTCCGCACCCACCAAGATCATCACGTTCGACTTCTTCGTGCGCGCACAATCACTGATGAACTGTTTCAAATTTTGAAGGACGCGGCATTTTACGAGCGGCCGATTGCCGAACGTCACCGCGTGATTTTCTATTTGGGACACGTGGAAGCGTTCGATTGGAACTTGCTCGGGCAACGAGCGTTCGGGTTGCGTCGCTTTCACAAGAAGTTCGATCAACTGTTCGCGTTCGGAATCGATCCCGTGGGCGGCGGTTTGCCGACGGATCAACCGGAAGATTGGCCGTCGCGCGCCGAGATCGCCGAATACAACCAGAGGCTGCGAAGGGAGCTGGACGCTTCCATCGAGCAAGCGCTCGAACACCCGACTGAGGGCCATCCGCAATTCTTGACCATGCTTGATACGGCGATCGAACACCGCCTGATGCACGCGGAAACTCTCGCCTACATGTTTCATCGCTTGCCGCTGAATTCGAAGCGCGCCCATTCCATGGAAAATCAACGCAGCACCTCGCGGATCCAACAGCGCCTGGTGGATATTTCTGCCGGTCCAGCGACGCTGGGTTTGCCTGAACATGACGAAACCTTTGGCTGGGACAATGAGCGCGGAACAGAAACGGTTCAGGTTCCGGAATTCAGCATTGAGAATCACAATGTGACCAACCGGCAATTCATGCATTTCGTGGAGAATGGCGGCTACAAAAATCGCTCGTTGTGGACTGACGCGGCGTGGGCGTGGCGACAACAAAATGGCATTGAGCACCCGGCGTTCTGGGAAGCGCGGGGCAACGTCTGGATTTACCGTGCAATGTTTTCAGAGAGGCCGCTACCGATGGATTTTCCGGTATATGTCAGCCACGCGGAAGCGTCGGCGTATGCAATGTGGCTGGGCCGCAAATTGCCGAGCGAAGCGCAATTCCATCGCGCGGCGTACGGCGTGCCGCATTCGAGCGAGCAGCGGAGCTATCCGTGGGGAGAAGAGGCTCCGAGCGAGAAGCATGGAAATTTTGATTTCGCGCAATATGATCCGGCACCGGCGGGATCGCATCCGGCGGGCGCCAGCGCTTTTGGTGTTCACGATTTAGTCGGCAACGGTTGGGAATGGACTCGCACGATTTTTGCGCCGCTCCCCGGCTTTGCGACGATGCCATTCTATCCTGGATATTCCGCCAATTTTTTTGACGGAAAGCACTACGTAATGAAGGGAGGCTCGCCGCGCACGGCTGCATGCATGCTCCGGCGCTCTTTCCGAAACTGGTTCCAGCCTCACTATCCGTATGTTTACGCAACGTTTCGTTGCGTGGAAGACTAGCTCAGGCCACCCGGTCCGGGAGAACGCATGTCGAGTCAGACGGTTCAGCAGTTGGTGTCGACGGAGTTTGCCGCAGACGTCCGAGCGGGGCTTACGAAACCCGAGCAGCGCGAGCTTCCGAGCAAATATTTATATGATGAAGTGGGCTCCGAACTTTTTGAAGCGATCTGCTTGTTGCCAGAATACGGGCTGACGCGTGCGGACACCCGGTTGCTGCAACAATATGCCGGCGAGATTGTGGCAAAGATGCCGCTACCGACGCACGTGGCGGAACTCGGGAGCGGAAGCGGAAAAAAGACTCGATTTATTCTGGAAGCGCTGGCACAACACCAACGTACGTTCTACTACCCGATTGAAATTTCGCCGGCAGCTCTAGCGGCCTGCGAAAAAGAGCTCGGCCAACTGGACTTCGTCAGCCTGGTCGGCTACGAGAAACCTTACCTGGAGGGATTGCGCGCTGTTGCATCGCGTAGAGAATCTGGCGAACGGCTTTGCGTGCTGTTTCTGGGAAGCACCATCGGAAACTTTGATCGGCCCGCCGCCAACGATTTTTTGCGAGAGGTTCGTGAGGTACTTGAACCCGGAGACTCACTCTTAGTCGGCACGGACCTCGAAAAGGACGTCGATACACAGATTTTAGCTTATGACGACCCGGTTGGCGTTACTGCGGCATTCAATCTAAATCTGCTCGCGCGCATCAACCGCGAACTCAACGCAAATTTTGCTTTGCGTGAGTTCAGACACCTCGCCTTGTGGAATGCCAACGACCGCCGCATCGAAATGCACCTGCAATCGCTACGCCGACAACGCATCCACATCGCGACAGCCGGATTGCAGATTCAGATGGAAGAAGGCGAAACCATCTGGACGGAGAGTTCGCACAAATACCGTCCGCAAGAGCCGGCAGAGATGGCGCAGCGAGCGGGATTCAAACAATCCGCGCAGTGGATCGATCAGAAATGGCCGTTCGCGCAGAATTTGTGGATTGTGGAATAGTCCAAAGCTGCGATTACCAAAAAAGTGGACACTTAAGCACAAGCTGTTAGACCGTGCCAATCGATTCCAAACGCCAGACAATACATGCAGAGAGAACTTTTTGCGTGCTGAGCCGCCAGCGCGCGAGTATCTGTGATCCCTGATAGACGCGCTCGAATCCTTCTTCCGATTCCGACACGGTCTCAATCGGTGCAATCCAGAAATTTTCCGAGCCTGGCGCATGCAGAGTCGCGCGCACTTTCTGCCAATGATCTTCCATGTGGAGGATGGGTCCGGGCAATTCTCCGCTGAACCGCAAATTTTGCGGGCCGGAAGAGGTTTCGAAAAAGCGATCGCTGGAAGCCGGCGCAAGCAGGTTCACAATCGTTTCGATCCCGACCATCACTGCGCGCTCAACTGGCTGCTTCAGCTTGAAACCAATCTCGCAGGAAATTTCGCACCCGCCGGGCGCCGGCCCAAATGAGAATATTTTTGTTATGGAGACAGGAACCGATTCGTTTCCCTTTACGTTTCCGCCGATCAGCGTTTCGCGACGGAGTTCCGCTTGGTGCGGTGCTGAGGCCCGGATAGAAAATTCTCCGCCAGCAAGATTTTCGTCTTCTGAGAGCCGCAAGAATTCGTAGTCGGAGTGAGTGCGCTTGGGATCGAACACCAGGATTCGGAAAGCGTGCCGAGGCCAACGATCGTACTTGAGAAAATTTTCGAGGTTGGGCTCCTTTACGTGCGTCTGTTCGTGGATGGAAAGCACGCTTGCGGAGGAAGCGTGTGCTGCTTCTCGCAAGCGAGAATGATAGGCCTCCGGTCTACGCTGAATGGAATTGATCAGCGTCGCTGCGGCCGGCCGAAAGTCCAGCGCTGCGAGTGTTCCGCCGTCGGACGGCTTCAACAACGTCTGGTACTCGGGCGCAGTGAACAGCAATTCGTTCTTGCCGTCAGCGTCGTAGTCGAGCAGCTCTACACGCGCCAGCTGGCCGTTCAGGATTAATTTATCGGCCGCAGATTCAGCGCGAATGAGATTGCGCCAGAGCTCCGTGCGCAGATGCGGCGCGTAGAGTCCGCCAAAAATACCGTGCCAGTAGGCGTCGTTGCACTGCGCGCGTAACAGCAAATCCCGAGCGTCTGCGCATTCCTTTGCCGGCTTCAATTCCGTACGGCGAGGAACTGTTGCCAAACGGGTGCCGACTCGCAGCATTTTCTTGTGCAACAAATTTGCTTCTGGATATTTTCTAAAAAATCCACGCCACGAGCCGCCCTGCAAAAAGCTGATAACTTCCGGCCGCCACGACAGCTCCTGTTGCACCGCGTGAAATCGCTGCCGCACGGGCGTTGGCAGAGCCCACTCGCCCATTTCCGGATAGGACGCTGTGGGCAAGTCCGCGCGCCCCAACGGGCCTTGCGCTTTTGCGTACTCTCCCGGTGGAGTAAGACTCAGCCAGTCGGCATTCGCATCGAGGACGGAAAGAAAATTCTCCAGCCAGTATTCGTCGTAGCAGTGCTTGAACGTCCCTGGCCAGACGCCGAATTTTTCCATGTCGTCGCCGAACGCTGCAACGCCGTCTGGATGCATGGCAGCCGCTTCGCGCAAATAATGAATTACTTCTTCGACTTTTCCGAACGGAATCAGATAACGCAACGCCTTCTGTCCCGCAAACAGGCGCACTCCTTTCCCGCGATCCTCGGCTTGATATACGCCGAATAGCTCCTGTGGTTCGAAGCCAGCCGAAAGAAAATGAAAATCGTCCACCAGGGTGTATTGCACTTGGGATGCAGCAAGCACCGACGGCAACTGTGGCTCCCAAACACGTTCTGCGAGCCACGCGCCGGTTGGTCGCTCGCCAAAATGTTCATCAAGGTAAGCAGTCATTCTCTCGATCTGCTCACGCTGATCTTCGGGAGGAATCACCGCGAGAATGGGCTCGTAGAAACCGCCGCCAACTAGTTCCACTTGTCTTCGTTTTACGAGCGAACGGAGCAGCTCGAAATATTCAGGATGATTCTTTTCGAGCCAGACCAGCAGCGGGCCGGAATAGTGGAATGCGAGCCGAACTCGCGGATGCTTCTCGATGCGTTGAACGAACGGAAGATAGGCGCGCTGGTAGCAGCGTTCGAATACTTCTTCGAAATTTCCGACTGGTTGGTGCGCGTGCAGCAGAAGCGATAAGTGGAATTTTGGCGGCACGGCTTGAACCTGGGCTCCAAACTAATGATACCGTGTGGTTCGCGATTGCGAGTCGCCGGTGCCTCAGGGTGCAACCAGTTCGCAACGCGTCATTGAAAAGTCTGTTTGGCCACCCAATTTCCGATCGCAGTTAACACTTCCGGTGCGATGGTTTCTTCGATTGCGCCATACAACGCAGGCGAACCGGACTGCGCTTTCTGGAAGAGATGGTTCACACCTTCGATTTCAACAACGGTGAATTCTTTGTTCCCGCTGCTCTCGAGCGCTTTGCGCAGCAGGGGCACGTTTTCTACCGTGTCCACCTGCAAATCGCGGTCGCCGCTGAGAACCAGAACTGGGCAACTGATTTTTTCCAGTATCGGTTCGGGATCGAACGTTAAATATTCCCGGAACCACGGCGAAGTCATGGAGCGAATTTGCGCCTGGATCGCCGCTGGCGGCATGGAAGCCGACATTCCGCTTTCCTGAACCAAAGCTTCAAGCCGTTTTTGCAGCACGGCAACATCCTTTTCTTCTTTCACGGCTTTGTATGCTTTGCGATCGAACTCCAGGCTTCGCGAAATTTGCTCTTCAGCCATACCACCAGTTCTCGCAACCAGTTCAGACTGGCGCAACAAGGTTCGTTCGCCGTCCGTTGCCTGCGGAGCCAGAAGCACAGCCCAACGAACGTTGTCCGAGCTGGTGGTGGCCAGAATCGCGGCGAGAATCGCTCCTTCGCTGTGGCCAATCACTCCCAGCCGCTTGCCATCCACTTCTTTGCGTGATTTCAAGAAGGTCAACACGGCGCGAGCGTCTTTCTCCAGGTCTTCGATCGTGGCGCTCGCGAAATCTCCTGTCGATTTTCCGCTTCCCCGCTTGTCGTAACGCAACACTACGATTCCTTTTCTGGTTAGAAAATCGGAAAGGACCAGGAATGGTTTGTGGCCGGCAATCGATTCGTCACGGTCATTGGGTCCGGAACCGGCGAGCAGCACTGCCGTTGGAAAGGGTCCGGAGCCTGGCGGTACAGTAAGAGTTGCTGCCAGAATCGATTTGCCATCGCCGGCAAGAAAAGAAACTTCCTCTTCTTTGTACGGAAAAGGCTTGGACGGCATTTGTGGCCGACGCGCTTCCAGCGGCTGCTCAGAGCGGCGAAAATTTAATGCTTCGGAATTCTGATTCTGGCTCCACTGCCCATTTATTTCGTTCTTCGTGGCGCTGAGAGTTCCGGTGTAAGAGGCATTGAATGCCGCGATTTCAAACTTCAGTTCGCCTCCTTTTTCCGTGACGCGGGACGCGGGAATTCCCTGCACTCCTTGATCGATGCTGTCGATCGCCGCGACAAGCTGTCCTTTGTCGTCGTGCGAAAGATGCATCTGCAAACGAATGCGCATGTTGCCGGTTTCGATTGCGCCTTGCCAAGTGCCTTCCGCCTTCGATACCGCATTTGCCGAAGCGCGAGCTGCCGTTCCCGCCGCGCGTTTTTCAAAACGCAACGGCAAACCGGTTCCGCCTTGCTCCCACACACCTCTAATGGATCTATGATCCGTTGAAATTTTTCCCTGATAGCGTGCTCCCACCGCTGTCAGCTCAAATTTCAGCGTGTCGTCTGGCGGCACGGAGGTTCTCGCGACGTTCGACGCTTCCATTCCGAAAACTGCCTGGCTCACACTGTCAATCTTCGCGTGCCACTGGCCTTGCGAGTCTTTGGACAAATGCAGCACTAGTTCAAGCTGCGTCTCGCCGACTTGCAGCGTGCCGCTCCATTCGCCTTCGAGCGAAGAAAAGCGGGGAGCCTGGGTACTTTTCGCAGTATTACCTTCGGTCGCTTGCGGCGAGGCGGAAGCTGTCGCCGAAGCGACCAGTTGCAGCCCCAGGTACGCCGCGATAAGTCCCAGCAATTTCACCTGTGAATTCTCCAGAGTCTTCATTCCGAGGAATAGCCTTCCGATAGATGTCGATTAGCCGCGTTGGGTTGGCGCAATTGCGCCCGAATAAAGCCTGGCCGGTCTGAAATAAAAACGGCACGCCGTAGCGTGCCGCATTCTAAAACTGGAAAATAATCCTGAAGTTACTTCTTCTCGTACCAGCCGGTATTCGTTGCGGCAAATGCTTGCCACTTCTCCGGCAGGTCTTCCATCGCGAAAATTGCGGTCACGGGGCACACTGGAACGCAGGCACCGCAGTCGATACACTCGATCGGATTGATATAAAGCTGCACTTCGCCCTCATGGCCCGGTTCATCCTTCCGAGGATGGATGCAGTCCACAGGGCAGACATCCACACAGGCGGTGTCTTTGGTGCCGATACAGGGCTCGGCAATCACATAAGCCATTCAGCTACTCCTTTGTTTGCTCGCAATCGCCACTGGCGCGCGTCGCGCCGCAGCGTCATCGTACACACGTTTCTCGGACGGCCCGAAAAACTCACTCATTAAGTGTACCCGTCGTGGTTTCGTTTCTCAACTCTCGATGATTCACGGCGCAAGCATCGAATTCGTGCCGTTATGCAGCAATGCCGCCGCGCTGTCCGAAAAACGCCGTTCGCAAGCGAAAGGCTACCGGAAGAAATTGCGTGTGAAAAATGCCAGGTTTGCGGGGCGCTCCGCAAGGCGGCGCATGAAATAGGGAAACCAGTCTCGACCGTAAGGAATATATGTCCTCAAAGCGAACCCGTCGCGGACCAGTTGCCTCTGCAGGTCGGTGCGTACGCCGTACAGCATTTGAAATTCGAAAGCGTCTTTGGGAATTTGTTTCTCCGTGGCAAACCGGATGGTCGCCGCAATCATTTTCGGATCGTGTGTCGCGATTCCGTGATAGACGCCGCTGGGCAGCAGCATTTTCATTAATTTTACGTAGTTCGCGTCCACATTTTCTTTTTTGGGGAATGCCACTTCCGGCGGCTCTTTGTAGGCACCCTTGCACAGACGAATCCGGCAGCCATAGGCGAGCAGATCCTGGACGTCCTGTTCAGTGCGGTACAAGTACGCCTGAACCACGGTTCCGATGGAGGAATGCTGCGAGCGAACCCGTTTCACGACATCAATGGTTCGCGCCGTATAGAGCGAGCCTTCCATGTCCGCACGCAGAAAATTCCCGTACGCCGCCGCGCGCTCGACGATAGACAGAACTTGCCCTTCGCAGAATTCCGCGCTCATGTCCAAGCCAAGCTGCGTCAGCTTGCAGGACACGTTTGCATTTAAGTTTTCTTTGGCAATTCGATCGAAGACTTCAAGGTAAGCATCGCGAGCACGTTGCGCGTCCGCGGCGGTTGCGACGTTTTCTCCCAGATAGTCGAGGCTGACCAGCATTCCCTGGTCGTTGCACATGCGTGCGGCGGCGATAGCTTCGTCGAGCTCCTCGCCTGCGACGAAGCGGTGCGACATTCGGCGAGTGGTCTTGTTCGACGTAACCCAGCGGGCGAAGGATTTGCTTTCGGATAATTTCAGGAGCGTCGAGCGGAGCATGAGCTGTCTATATTATGCCCCGGCTGTGCTGACCTGACGAGCGTCTTACGCGTGATTGTGTTCTTCGAGGAACTTTTCCGCGTCGATCGCGGCCATGCAGCCGGACCCGGCAGCGGTTACGGCCTGGCGATAGCGGTGATCCTGCACGTCGCCCGCGATGAAGACGCCAGGAATATTTGAAATGCTCCCGTGCCCGGCCTTCAGATAGCCGTTTTCATCCATATCTAGCTTGCCCTTGAACACGGTGCTGTTCGGATCGTGACCGATCGCGACGAACACGCCATCCAATACAATTTCGCGTTTCTCGTGGGTTTCCAGATTGCGGAGTTTCACGCCGGTGACAAGTCCTTCGGGCGAAAGAATTTCGTCCACGACGAACGGCGTCACAAATTCCACTTTTTCATTGGCTCTGGCACGGTCAATCATGATTTTAGATGCGCGAAATTCGTTGCGACGGTGAATCAGATACACCCTGCTGGCGTAGCGCGAAAGAAAATTCGCCTCTTCCATAGCAGAGTCACCGCCGCCGACGACCGCGATGGGTTTGCCGCGGAAGAAATAACCGTCACACGTAGCGCAAGTGGAAAGTCCGCGCCCGATCAACTCTTTTTCGCCTTTTAGCCCGAGCAAACGTGCCGAAGCACCGGCTGCCACAATCAACGCCTTGGTTTCCACGGTTTCGCCATCAACTTTGATCTTGAATGGCCGCTTTGTTAAATCGACTTCCGTCACGGCCCCGTGCTTGTATTCCGTTCCGAAGCGCGCTGCCTGCTTCTTCATGTTCTCAATCAGTTCCGGACCCATAATGCCTTCCGGGAAACCCGGAAAATTCTCGACGTGCGTGGTCAGAGAAAGCTGTCCACCAGGTTCATGGCCTTCGAGCACCAACGGCTTCAAATTCGCGCGCGCGGCGTAAATTGCCGCCGTAAGCCCTGCGCATCCGCTCCCGATAATCACAACGTTACGCATTCTTAAATTTCCCCACTAGTTAGATTCACAGAGCGCCTGGAAGGCTACAAAGACGAATTTTCATTGTATCATCAGCGCTCGCAAGGCCTTGTCGAATCAAGGACATATCGACGTCCATTTTGGCATACGGAATTTTCCGCATAGCACCAGATTCAAATTGTCACGATTGGTTACAGCACGCTATCGTGGTGTTCAGGATTTGTTGCCCGGCCAGAGCCGGAGTGAGCAAAGCCGCCGAAGGAGATTTATACGCCATGGATCCGCGCTTTCCGATAGGAACATTCCAGCTGCCTTCCGAAATTAATCCAGCACTTCGCCAGCAGGCGATTGAAACGCTCTCTGAAGCTCCGACAAAAATGCGCGCCGCAGTGAAAGGTCTGACCAACGACCAGCTCGACACGCCGTACCGCGAGGGGGGATGGACAGTGCGCCAGGTTGTTCATCATCTGGCTGATAGCCACACCAACGCATATATTCGTTTTCGGTTCGCGCTTACGCAGGACAGGCCGACCATCATGCCGTATGACGAAAATGTGTGGGCGAGTCTGCCGGACGCGAAGTCCGGACCGCTTGAAGGCTCACTGGGATTGATTGAAGGATTGCACGATCGCTGGGTGCAACTGTTTCATTCGCTGACGGCGGAACAATTCAAGCGGGAACTGGTCCACCCGGAACATGGGACCCGCAACGTGGACTGGATCCTGTTTCTATACGCGTGGCACAGCAAACACCATACTGCGCACGTTACGGAACTACGTAAGTTGAAATCTTGGTAGCAGCGTTTAGCGAATTACGCGCTGGCAGCGATCTCGAATAGATACTCGACGTGAGAGAACGCTGCTCCGTCAATTCCCTGCACTTTCGGGTTCTTGGACTCGATCAAATAATATTCGTCCGGCGCGTGCGCTCCGTTGCCGTGTCCCAAGCCGAAATGACTCGCGGCCATTTTCAGTGGCTCACCTGTAAAAACAAAGCCGGGCCATGAGCCCGCCAGCCGCGGAATTTCCACCGGATCAATTCCGTGCCGCTTATACACCGCGCTTTCCGCAAGCACGAGTTTCGCGTCCATCGGCGTACTCGTCGGATCGTAGCCTCCGGTCATGTTGACTTCGATGTCGCCAAAGCCTTTTTTCACAAGATGCGCTTTCAACAATTCGAGCGATTCTTTTGCGGTCATGTCCGGCACTAGGCGTAAGTCCAATTTTGCGATCGCACGGCCGGGCAAAACCGTTTTTCCGCCCGGCCCTGTGTAGCCGCCAACGAGTCCTTCGATATTCACCGTCGGCCGCGAGACGAGCATTTCGAGGGATTCTTCGAAGCTGGCATCGTGAATCCACTTTTGCGCGCCCAGCCCTTTCTTCACGGAATCTTCCTGAAGGCGCTTCGCCGCGACTGCGATCATCTTCTTGTCCGCAGCGGAGAGCGGCCGCACCTTCGCCATGTAGCCTTCAATCGCGGGCTCGTTTCCGTCGGGCGTGACCAGCGTGGTGAGCGCTTCGACCAGATGCCACGCGGGACTGTCTAGCCGCGCCTTGTTGCTGGAGTGCACATCTTTGCGCGGACCGCGGCCCCACTTCTCCCCGCTGGACACGAGTTCAAGTTCGATGACACCTTTCGCGCCGAAGAACGTCGTCACCGACCCATCAGCATCCTGTGAAGCGAATGGCATGGTCACGCCGACGCACTTCCGAAGCGCTTCGAGCACTTCCGGCTGACGAACGACTTGAGGAAAATGTGGCGAGCCAATCTCTTCCTCGCCTTCCGCCACGAATACCAAATTTACCGGCAGCTTTTTTCCGGCAGCGCGAATCGCGTGCAACGCAGCAAGAAATGTCGCTTCCGGACCCTTTTGATTCACAGCGCCGCGGCCGACAACCACTTTGCCGAGACCAGGCTTATCCACCAGCGCCGCATCGAACGGCGGCGAACTCCACTCGGCAGGATCGGCTTGCTTCACGTCGTACATGAAATAAAGTCCCAACGTTTTGGGCGCGCCGGCATCGAGCGTGGCAAATACGCCTGGCTGGCCGTCAGTCGGCATCCTTTTCACCTGCTGAAATCCGGCGTCGCGCAACATCTGCACCATCAGCTCACAGCCTTCGTTCATTCCGCGATTTTCCGCGGCGATGGAGGGATGCTTCATCCAGGTGCGCAGCCGCTCGACCGATTCGTCGTGGCGCTTGTCAATTTCGGCGCGAATGGCCTCGGTATCGGCGGTGCCCAGTCCAGGCAATGCATTTCTCATCATTCGCAAATTTCGCGCGACTGTCGCGGTCACCAAATCCGGCGCCGCTAGAGCCGCCATGGCTGCGGCTCCCGCGCTCTGCAAAAATTCCCTCCGCGCTTTTCCATCCAACTTCTGCTCGTCAGCCATCGACCCTCCTGAGTAATATCTGCCTCACAAAATGAATTTCACTCTCTTACTTGTTCGTCTCAAGTTCTTTCTTCAAAGCCTTGCCTTTACGAAACCAAGGCCTTTCCACTCTCTGCATATACCCGGGCAGCGTTCGTTTCTTCGCCAACAGTCTCACCAGCAACTCGCGCGCCTCATCCGTCTTCCCCAGCGTCTTCAAAAACCACGCATAGTTGTAAAGTGTTTCCGGTGTGGTCGAATATTGCGTAGCTGGTGCAAACCATTGCGCCGCCCTGTGCATCTCACCGGCCCGCGCGTACGCGTCGCCCAACAATCCTGCCGCGCGATAGTAATCAAATTTCACATCCGCTCCGGCAACTCGCTCCAGGTCCGGAATCGCGCCGGTATAATCACCAAGACCCAGCAAGCTCTTCGCTCGGCCATAGAAAGTATGCAGTGAATCATTCTGCGCGCCGCTCGCCCGCCGCGCTCCGTATCCGTCAATTGCTTTGCTAAAGGCGTCGCGCGCCTTCTCGTACTTCTTTTCCTCCAGATACAGCTCCGCTAATTCCTCAAAATTTCCCGCCGACGGATTGTCCAGGATCAGTGTCTCCAACGTCTGTATCCGCGACCGTCTCCCAAACCCCTGAAACACACCGCCCAACAACCGCGCGTCCGGAGCGACCTCCACGAGCAAATACGCAGTCGCGCCAATAGGCCCGCCGATTAGAATAATCCACAGCCAATAGTTTTCCGGCCGACGCTTCACAAAATGAACCACCGCCACAATCTGCAACAAAATTCCCCACGGATAAAGCAGATGGCTCATTTCCGCCCTTCGTCGCACAGCACCGCGGCGTCCCAACTAAATTGCGGAACACTATATGCCAGCTAGCCCCTCAGCAGCTACCTTTAGAAACTTGTGGTTGCGAAGACTTGGCAGCACTTCCCGTTCGTCCCGTTCGATAGCACGCCTATCGGTCGCTGCGTCCAGTGCTATCATTTCAGGGCTTTTGGGGGCCACACATATGCCAAGACGTATTCTTCGCCTTTTCACGCTACTCCCGTTCTTGCTCTTGCTTCTTGCTACCACTCTCACCGCCGCGGACACTAAGCCTCCCTTGCGCGTCGCAATCGCCGGCCTCGTACACGGCCACGCCGACGGATTTTTCTCGCACTCGCTGAATCGCGGCGACATTCAAATTGTCGGAATCGCGGAACCGGACCGCGCCCTCTTCGATCGCTACGCCGTTAAGTTCCATCTCGACTCTTCGCTTTATCACGCCAGCCTCGATGAACTTTTGCACTCCACGAAGCCGCAAGCCGTGCTCGTTTACACTTCAACCTTCGATCACCGCAAAGTGGTCGAACTCTGCGCGAAATATGCGATTCCGGTGATGATGGAAAAGCCATTGGCGGTTTCCTATGACGATGCGCAGGCGATCGCCAAGGCTGCGCACGCGGCGAACATTCAGGTGCTGGTAAATTACGAAACGTCTTGGTATGCCAGCAACCGCGCCGCGTATGAACTTGTACGTTCGGGCGCGATCGGCGAAATTCGCAAAGTGGTGGTGCACGACGGCCACGAAGGCCCAAAAGAAATCAATGTGCAGCCGGAGTTTTTCAAGTGGCTTACCGACCCCAAGCTGAACGGCGCCGGCGCTCTGTTCGATTTCGGCTGCTACGGCGCCGATTTAACGACGTGGTGGATGGACGGCCAGCGGCCGCTGACCGTGACAGCGATTACGCAGCGTATCAAGCCTGACATTTATCCTCGCGTGGACGATGAAGCAACGATTGTGCTGACTTACCCGCAAGCGCAGGCGATTCTGCAGGCCTCGTGGAATTGGCCCTACAGCAGGAAAGATTCCGAAATTTACGGACGGACAGGATCGGTCGTGACGATCGCCGCGAACGACGTTAGCGTCCGCCTGCCGCACGAATCGCAAGCCACCATGCGCGCAGCAGCGAGGATTCCCGCGCCTTATGACGATTCGCTGACATACCTTCGCGCAGTACTTCTCGACGGCGCGCGGCCCGATGCAATGTCATCACTCGAAACAAATCTCATCGTCACAGAAATTCTCGATGCCGCGCGGCGCTCAGCCGAAACGGGAAAAACCATTCAGCTTCCTCAATAACGCCGCGCTTAAATTCACGTCCTTTGCAGCACCGCCAAATCGTACGCACGCAGCGTCAAAATCCGGCTTGAGGGACCCGTTCCAACAATAGCCTTGTAGCTTCCTGGCAAGGTCACTTTCTGTTCTTGCGCAGTATGGTTCAGCAGGAATATCCACTCAGTGCTGCCGGACTTGCGCCGCGTGAGTTCTACTCCGCGCGGCGGCTCGATATCCGACTTGCTTCCGCTCATAGCAAGAAATGTGCGTAGCACGCGCGCCAAGCTAATCACATCGAGGTCCGAGCCGATGTAAACGGCTTTGCCTTTTCCGAAAGAGTTCACCGTAATCGCGGCATCGCCGTCGTATGCGCCGGTGTAGGTTGCCAACGCTTTCGCCGACTGCGGCGTCAGCAAATCCGCCCACAGCAGGCATTCACCGTCAGCGCCCGCCAACTCCGGTCCAAACTTCACACCAATTTTCTGTCCATAAACGGGAACGTAGTCTTTCACAGTTGCCCCGAGCACTTCACGTAAAAGCCCGGGCAATGGAGTTTTCACGATCTGGCTGTTTTCGTCTTTCACTCCTGCGCGGAAATTGGTCACAAATGTTCCGCCGTTTTTCACATAGTTGCTCACGCTCTCCGCTTGCTTTGCGCTCACTACGTATTGCACCGGCGCGAAGACTGCTTTGTACTTCGACAAATCGCCTTCAAGTTTCACGAGATCGACACCCGTGCTCGCGCTGGCCACCGAGCCGTACCAAGCCGACATTTGCGCGCTATATGTCAGCTTCCGGTTACCCGGTTGAATCTGGAGCGCCCAGTCCGAGTCTAGATCGAAGCTCAGAGCAGAATCGGCAAGGTAGCTCGACTCAAGACCTTCTTTGCCGACCGACTTCATCTCTTTCACGGTGCGCACAATTTCGTCGAACGCGGGATTCTTCGAACGATCGTGATTTAGCAGCCCGTGCCAGTATTCTTCGGCGCCAAAATTGGCGGTATCCCAGCGGAAATAGTTCACGCCCATGGCACCGTGCGCGACGGCTTGAAATGCCCACAGCCGAATCTGCCCGGGATGCGGCTGCGGGCCAAAGAAACTTTGCCCCGCTTTGCCGGATTGCTCTTCCATAATCATGAACGGCTTGCCGTCTTTCACGCTGCGCATGGAATCGTGGCCGAGCGCCACCACGGTCGCTACCTGATCGGCGGGCATTTTTCCGTCTGCAAAGAAAATCTGCACGAAGCCGGGATAGTTGTCATGGCAGACGAAATCGAGATCGCGGAAAAGCTCGCGGAGATCGATCGTGTCCAGCGGCGCGCCAACGTTATTAGTGGTGACAAAATGTTTCGGGCAGGTGTTGCGCAGCATGGCCAACTGCTCGTTCAAGAAAGACGCGTTCGCGTAGGATTGGTAGCGGTCGTAATCAAGCGCGAGGCCGGGATTCGGTTCGCCATTCGAAGGCAGCGGCACCGGAATCTGCCGCCAGTCGGTATAAATCTGGCTCCAGAATGCTGTTCCCCAGTTCGAGTTGAGGCTGTCCAGCGTCCCGTATTTTTTCTTGGCCCAATCCTGAAATCCCTCTCGGCAATACTGGCAGTAGCAGCGGCCCCACTGCTGGAGTGTGAATTCGTTATCAATCTGCCAGCCAATCACGCCCGGAGTGTCGGCGAACGTTTTCGCCATTTCGGTCGCGATCGCCAGCGAAAGTCTGCGGTAGGTCCTATTTGTAGGACAGGTAAAGCGGCGGCCGCCGGCGTGTACCGTCATTCCTTCCTTGTTGACCATCAGAATTTCCGGATATTTTTCAGACAACCAGGGCGGCGGCGCGGCAGAAGGCGTGCCGAGAATCACCTGAATTCCGTGCTTGTTCAGAATGCCCACGGACTTCCTCAGCCAGCCGAATTCGAATCTTCCCTCCAATGGTTCCATCAGCGACCAGGCAAATTCCGCCACACGGACATTCGTCAGGCCGGCTTCGGCGATCATGCGCGCGTCTTCTTCCCACAAATCTTCGGGAGTTTGATCCGGATAGTAGTCCACGCCGAGCAGCAGCGCATGTTCGATTTGT
The DNA here is from genome assembly GCA_963781385.1 of uncultured Acidobacteriota bacterium. GTDB lineage: Bacteria > Acidobacteriota > Terriglobia > Acidiferrales > UBA7541 > Acidiferrum. The sequence goes on from CAWAFN010000007.1 coordinate 61,741, forward strand.
CCGGTCGCGGGGACGCCAGCTACGATCGCCGCTTTGTCGGTCCCGGACACGTCCAGCCGACAGGCCCAGGCCGGTAGTTTCATTCCTGCCGCTGTCGCGATCACAGCGCCGTTCGCTAGCAGTTTCCGTCGTGTAATCATCGCGTCCCTTTCTTCGCTTCAGTTTGGCCAGAGCGGGTGCCAACATCTGTCTTCCGGAAGATTCTCGGTTACCGTTTCCCAAGTAAGCGTTTACCCAAAATGCTCCGTTATCTTCCGTCTCCACTCGCAACTTGTCAATTCTTCTCCCTGATTCCAGGCCTGCCCCGGCGCTCAACGCCGTCTGAGAAAGAACCAAGTCTTGCTACAATTTGGCATGCCTCGCCCTTGCTCCAAGCTGATTCTGGTCGCACTTCTGCTCAGTTTTGTCGGTTCCGGCACGCGCGCTCAGTCCTGGAAGATTCTGGTCACCGGAGTTGACACCAACCTCCGCGGTATTAGCGCGGCGAAAATTGTCTCCACCGATCACATCGCCATCTGGGCAGCCGGTTCTCACGGCATAGTTCTCCGGTCGGTCGACGACGGTGCTTCCTGGAATCGCGTGGACATCCCCGGCCGCCCCGATCTCGATTTTCGCGGGATTGTTGCGTTCGACGAGAACACTGCTTACCTGATGGCGAGCGGCGAAGGCCAAAAATCACGTATCTATAAGACAACCAACGGCGGCACACTGTGGGAGCTCCAGTACACGGACTTGAACAAGTCTTTTTTTCTGGACTCTATTGCTTGCGTCTCTCCCACGAAATGTTTCGCGCTCGGCGATCCGCTAAGTGGACCCTCTGGACACGCCGAGGGGCAATCGGATGCGAGATTTCTGATCCTGCAAACGTCCGATGGCCGCCGGTGGAATCCGCTGCCTCCACAGAATCTTCCCACCGCGCTACCAAAAGAGGGTGCATTCGCAGCCAGCAATTCCAATCTGCTGGCGATTTCCGAGTCCGAACTGTTCGTGGTGACCGGTGGATTCGCGGCGCGCGTGATTCACACCGTGGATGCTGGCAAAACCTGGACTGCATCAGCCGCTCCGATTGCAGCGGACAACGCGTCATCTGGAATTTTTGCCATCGCTCGCGCCGGCGAAAACCATTTTGTCGTGGTGGGAGGAGACTACACCAATCCGCTCGTTGCTCTTCGAATTGCCGCGGCATCTACCGACGGCACGAAATCCTGGACGGCGGCGCTGCAACAACCGACTGGTTACCGTTCGGCGGTGGTCGTGATTTCCCCAGGCGCCTCGCCCGACGCGCAGGCTCTGCTTACCGTCGGGCCGACCGGAGCAGATACTTCTCCCGACTCCGGCCTGCATTGGAACTCGTTCGCTTCCAAACCGCTCAATGCCCTGTTCGCACTGGATGAATTCCATATCTACGCCGTCGGGCCGAATGGCGCCATCAATCAATTCGTTCCTCCGGAACCTAAACAATAAGAAGGGCGTGCCATTCACAATTCTTACCGGAGCATTTGCTCTTCTGGCGGCCGCCTTCTGCTCGCCCTGGCTAGGTCGAGGAGGCGTGCACTTCTGCTGACGCTCTTCATGAAACATTTCGGCATCAATTTGATGTTGGCCGCGGCCGCCGGTTCGCGCCCACTGGCCGCAACTCCATCGCTCGTGTACGATATTTTGTGAAGCCGTTTCCAAGGAGATCGCATGACTCGTCCCGCTGGCACCTACGCCACGTTTGAAACCTCGCAGGGCAACATCGTCATCAAATTGTTAGACAAGGAAGCCCCCAAGACGGTTGAAAATTTCGTCGGCCTCGCCGAAGGCAGTAAGGAATTCACCAACGAAAGAACCGGCCAAAAAGAAAAGCGCCCGTTCTACGACGGCTTGATCTTTCATCGCGTCATTCCCGACTTCATGATTCAAGGCGGCTGCCCGCACGGTTCCGGCATGGGCGGACCGGGATACAAATTTGCCGATGAATTTGCTTCCGGGTTGAAGCACTCCAAACCCGGAAAGCTTTCCATGGCCAACTCCGGCCCGAATACCAACGGCAGCCAGTTTTTCATCACCGTCGCTGCAACCCCTTGGCTCGATAATCGCCACACCATTTTTGGCGAAATCGTGGAAGGGCAGGACGTCGCCGACAAAATTTCCAAAACGCCGCGCGACAGCAACGATCGCCCGAAGACGCCGATTACCATCAACCACGTAAAGATCGATCGCGTTCAGTAGCTCGTTCTTTTATCGGGGTGCCGGCGCCGTCATGGCGCTGGTTTTTTTCTTTCGACTTTCAACCATCGCCTGATAACTTCTCTGCATGCCTTTGACACCGGACAAATCTCTTCGCCTTTCTATCGAAGTTATTTTTGTCTTGCTCGGTGGTCTCGTGATCTGGCTGGGATTGACCGGTCATATTTTTTTTGATCGCCGCAAAATGAGCTGGCTCATCCTCAGCATCGCGCTCATTTTGTGGGGCGCGCGCGCTCTCTACAGCCCGGGCAAATATTGGTCGAAGTTTGAAAATTGGTCCCGCGGCCTTTCTCTTCTTCTTCTCGGCCTCGTGATGTTCGCTATCTCTCGCGTTCCGTTCACATGGGTCGGGCCGCTTCTCGCCATCGGCGGTGTTCTTCTTCTGTTGCGCGGACTCGCCGGTTCCGTGTTAGTGTTTCGGCGAAGCTAGCCGCGCCGTCCAGCGCCCCCGGGCGCGCCACTGTCCAACAAAGACTGCAAGGAGATCTGGAATGTTCAAGGAATTCAAAGAATTTGCGATGCGCGGCAATGTACTGGATATGGCCGTCGGTATCATCATTGGCGCGGCTTTCGGGAAAATCGTGGCATCGCTTGTGGACGACGTCATAATGCCGCCAATCGGTCGGGCTCTCGGCCATGTGGATTTCTCCAACTTGTTCATCAATCTAGGCAAGACCTCGTACCCCACCATCGCGGCGGCCAAAGCTGCCGGATCGCCAACGCTGAACTACGGCCTGTTCCTGAACACCATCATTAATTTCTTGATCGTCGCGCTTGCGATCTTCCTGTTGCTGCGCGTCGTAAATCGCTGGCTGATCAAGCCCGCACCGGCTGCGGCGCCGACGACCAGAGATTGTCCGCAATGCGCCATGCCGATACCTGTCGCGGCAAAAAAATGCGGCCACTGCACTTCTGCAGTCTGAGCGGTCCAGTTAGACAAAAATCGAAGTTGGGAACAGACGTTAGGTTCGAGGTGGCTTGTTCTTGCGGTTGGCGATGAGGTGCGCACGCAGACGTTCTACGAGCTGTTCTTCTCGTCCTTCATCCAGTTCGCGCTGAACTTCTTCAAGGCCGAAATGCACAACGTCGTGGTGATGCAATTCTTCCGGCGCAACCAGATCGCTGAAGCGCAACCACAGGCGATGCAGCAAGTTCACTTCGTTCGCGGTCAGATTCGGTGCGTGCGGGCCGAGCACCTTGTAAACTTTGTCGCCATTGGGCAGGTGCACTTCCAGATTGAATTGCGGCTTCGGATCCGGAAGTTTTTCCCACGATTCGCCGATTTGTCGCGCCTGCTCTTCGCTTTGCCAGCGGCCGCTCGTTCCAACGACAACTGTGGACGATTGCAAACTATAGCCAGCGCGCAGAATACCGTCCCACAAATCGTTCGCCGCCACCACCGCCAATCGAATCGACTTGCCGCGTTTTTCTGCCATCGACAACGCTTGCGAGAACAGATGCTGCTCGATGCTGCCAAACAGTTGATCCGCGTCGAATTCCTGTTCGCCGGACGCCGAGCGCCGCAAGATGCGAACGTGCAGCACTACCACATCGCGCCGCCCTGGTTTCACCCGGTCCAGCACATTCCCGAGGTGATACATGTTGAAATGATTGCTCACCGGCACCAGAATGTTGCCCGGCCTTGCACCCACCGCTTCCGGCGTCAACTCGCCTTCCAGCTCAAGATTGAACTGGTCCATTTCCACGTGCGCGCCACCGGTATGCCGCGCCCGTTTTTCGGAAACCGTAAACACGATATACAGAATGACGGAAAATACACCGCCCGCAATCGTCGCCACCGGCTTGGTGAACAAGTTGATGAACGCGATCAGGAACAGCATGGTCGTAATCAGGGCCAGGCCCAGCGGAAACTGCTTTCCGCGGATCATGAAGTTCAGCGGCACCTGAAATTCGCGCTGGCCGGGATTCGTATAGCGCAGCACCAGCACCGCCAACCCATTCATCGCGAAACTCCAGATAACTCCGAATGCGTACAAGTTCGCGAGAAATGTCACGTCGCCGCGGCTGATGAAAATCGTAACGATTTGCAGAATGACGATAATGTTGATGATGCGGTAGCTCGTGCCAAAGCGCGGGTGCGGCTGCCGAAACCAGTCGCTCAGCACTCCGTCTTCAGAAACGCGGTTCAATACCCCATTGGACCCGACGATCGCCGTGTTCACCGCGCCCGCCAGAATCACGGCGCCCACCACCACCACGAACGCGTGGAAAATCAGCTTGATCGGCGTTGGGCCTTCCAAATTCATCGCCAGTCCGCCGATTAGGTTCTCAAGGAATCCTTGCCGCACTCCATCCGGGATGATCATCACCGCGAAAAACGAAACCAGTGAAGTGAACACCATGCTGTAGACGAAAATAACCAGCCCGGCCTTCTTCAGGTTCGGCAGTTTCGGATGTTCGATTTCACGATAGACTTGCGCCAACGATTCCTCTCCGCTCATCGCCAGCACCGAGTGACCTAGCGCAATAAAAATCGCCACAATTCCGAACATGTGCGGCAGCGAACTATGCGCCAGCCAACCCAGAGATCCGGAAGTTAAATGCAGATTGTGCGGGTACGGCAGCGGAGGCAGCGGCGAGTGCCGCACAATCACCGTGTAAATGCACCACCCGATCAGGATCACCACCATCACGGTGACCAGCTTCATGATGTGCAGTGCTTTTTCGCTCGATTCGGGAATGCCTTTGGTGTTTTCCCACCAGAAATAAACTGTCACGATCACCGCGAACACTGTCGCGATAATGTCGATCGCGCGTGGCGACAGCGGCCCGGTAGTCCAATGCGCTAGCGGGAACAATTCGCTCAACAATCCGCCGAGATATTGCCCGGCCGACACACCGCTGATCGGCCCGGTCAAAATGTAGTCGAACATCAGCGCCGACACGCTGAATTTCGCTAGTGTCCCGCCCAGCGACTGTTTTACCGCGCGGTACACGCCGCCGCGCACGAACATGCTGCAGCTTTCCACGTACACCGCGCGCACGGCATAGGAAAACAGCATGATGGCCAGGATGAACCACGGTGCAGTCTTCCCGATGTAGCCTTCGGCTTCACCACCCGCGTAGTAGGCCGAAGACGCCAGGTCGTTCAACACAATCGCCGCAGCGCGCCAAAACGAGATAAACGTCAGCAGCGCGGTTGTGGCCACGATGACGCGAGGAATCCCGTTGCCACGGCGGGAGCCTGCCGCGGGGTTGATAGGGGTAGTGCTCATGTAAGGGCTGTTAAGACCTGCAGATTAAAATGCTCGCAAATTTGGCCCACGAAGTCCAGTTAACGGGCAAAAACTCATATTTTCAGTCAAAAAAAAGATTTTGCGGCCGGCGCGCACCTAGTGCGTCCTTGACGGGCTTTTCGACTGCGCCAGCCACTTCTTCAATATCGCAGCAAACTGCGGTTCCATCCCCACAAACGTCAATCCCATCCCCCGCTTCGGCTGAAAAAAAGCCACCGTCGCCGGCGTCTCCACAAAATCTTCGTCCTTGTAAATCTCAATCGTCACCGGCGTCCCCTCCGGGAACGGATTCGATAGCTGCACAAAACATCCATGCAAACTCAAATCGGACACATGCGACGTGCTGCGCGTATTCTCCGCTTCATCGATAATTTCGGCGGTGGCTGCAAATGCAATTCGCGACGAGCGGCGGCGTTCAACGGGCATGGGCGAACCTTTCCGGGGGACAGGGGTGAAGAAATCGTAGCGCGCGGCCGCCAACCCGCACGAAAAATTATCCGCCACGACGCCAATTTGCAATCAATGCCTCCGCAACTTCCGATCGCCTGTACCGGCTCGCAAATTTCTCCATCTATTTCACGAATTCGCGTGGAGGTGGTTGTGAATGTCCGCGATCTTGTCATCAATCATGTTCAACTTCCGCGCCAGGCCTTGAATTTCCGATTCCGCCCGGCGGTTCACGTCGTAGTCCAGTTCACCGCGCAGCCGATCTTTCGTGTCCTGCCGGTTCTGGCTCATCATGATCACCGGCGCCTGAAGCGCGGCCAACATCGACAAAAACAGATTCAGCAAAATGAAGGGATACGGGTCCCAGGATTTTTGTCCCATGATCAGGCTCAATGCAGCGTATGCAATCAGTCCCACCAGAAAGGTAATGATGAACGTCCACGAACCGCCGAATCCCGCCACGTGATCCGCAATGCGCTCGCCGAACGTTGCATCCTTTTCAATCACTTCGTTCGGATTGCGTGTTGCCCGCAACCGCACCAGTTGCTGCGACGCGTGAAATTGCCGGCCCAGCACGGTCAACATATCCATCCCCGCCATCGGCTTGCGCTCCAGCAACACCGCAATATCGCGCCGGTCCACTTCGATGCATGTCGTTTCTTCCACCGCGATCGCGTTGGTCTGGTGCGGGGTCTTCTCCAGCATCGAAGCAAACCCGAAAAATTCGCCGTGGCCTGGTTCGTCCACCACCACTTCCTGCGAGTCCTCATCAACCGTCGTTACACGGACTAGCCCGGACACCATCACGTATGCGTGCCCTTCGGTATCGCCGATTTTGTAAATCCGCTGTCGCGGCGCGAATTTTTTCATTTCCACTTGCGAAGCCAGTACCGCGGCCTCTTCGTCGTCCAGCAACGCAAACAGCGGCACGTGTTTCAGTTCGTCTTTGTCGCAGGCCATCGGCCACCTCACTCGACCACACAGAATCGCAAGAGGATTTCACACAGCGCCGCACGATTCAAGTGAACGTCTGGCAATGCCGCATGATTTTCCCCTTTTTTTGTTGTTCGCCGAAATCAGCTTGGCCGCAGGCGAGCCTTGGCACTGGCCCAATGCAACGGAATCTCATTGGCTTCAACTGTCCAGTACGAAAATTTCGCTTCGCCCATGTCTGAAACCATGTCGCTCATCACTCGGCTGTGCGGCAGCGCCTTCACAAAGTTTCTCAGTGATTCTTGATCGCGCCACGCAGACAGCGTCCACAACGTCTTCGACAGAATTGCCGCTTCCAGCGAGTATCCGATCAATCCCGGCGAGTCGCTCAATTGCCCGCGAATCTCAGTCGCAAATCTAATTGACTTGAACAAAGCGAAGTGCCGTTGCAACGGTAAACGCGAAACCATGGCCACATACTTGATTCCGGCAAGGGGAGCTTCAAATGTATTCCACGGAATGACGGGCATGGCGCGATTCTAGTTCGTTGCGCGCAGGATTTTCAAAGGAAGTTTGTGGAATACAGCAATTTGCCTAAGTACGATTCGGGGACCGCTTCCGCTGTTCGGCGCACTCCGCGCACGGACAAATCGTTCGCAAATGATCATAAGAATAGATTCCCGTCGAATGCCCATCGGAAAACGCAATCTGAATCGCGTACTGCCCGACGGGAGTCGCCGACTGCGCGCGCGCCTTCGGCTTGAACATTGGCAGCGCGGGCGACGAAACAAACGCCGGTGAAGCCTCTCCCAGCGATTCCTTCTTCAAACGTACGTCATTACATGTCGCGCACGGGCACTCGTCCCGCAAATACGCAAAATCGAAATGGCTCGCGTGCCCGTCCGCCCAAACAATGTCCACACCAGCGCCGCTGGTCACGTGAACTTTCACACTCGCCGGCTTTCGTTTTTCATCCAGTGGAATCGGCATTGGGAATTTTTCAGCTCGCAAAATCTGAATTCAACTAGTTTTTTCCGCTGGCGTCGCAGCAAACCCCCGGCGGAATCGGATTGCCATGAGGGCACGTTTTCGGGTGGCCGAGAAACGTGCAGATGCGCTGATCGAGTTCCGGCGTGATGATGTGCTCGAAGCGGCAGGCTTGCTGATGTGCTTCGGAATCGTCAATCGCAAAAGTATCGGTGAAGAGGCGCTCCGCCAAGCGATGCCGCCGCACCACGTCGCGCGCGCGTCGCGAACCCGTCTCCGTCAATTGCACCTCGGTGATGCTGGCAACCGCGCCGCCGTTGGTGGCAGCGCCATTTCCGTTCGCGTGACCGATTGAATTCGTGCTGTATCTATATTCGACCAGCCGCGAATCGACCAGCCGCGCCAGCAATTTCGAAATCGGTTCGGCATTGACGATCGGCAATTGCCCAGCCGGACCTTCCACTCTCAACGATTCCGCCTGAGCGGGCTTCCCTTCTTCGCCGCAAATCCAGATTTGCTCCAGCAGATGATCGACGCGAATGTCGTCATCGGCGGGAATTGCCGTGCAGCAATCCGCCGTGTCGGCCAGCGGGCACGCCATCGGATGATTCGGTCCATGCTGCGCGGTGTCGAACGAAAGATGCCCGTGCGCAAGTTCGATGCGGCGGTCCGCCTGCCTGGCAATATCGGGATCGTGCGTGACCATCAGAATCGTGTGGCCAGACTTGTGCAACTCGCGAAACAGATCGATCACAATCTGCTCGTTTGCTTCGTCAAGATTTCCCGTCGGCTCGTCGGCAAGAATCAGTTTCGGCTGGTTGATCAGCGCGCGCGCAATCGCCACGCGTTGTTGTTCTCCGCCGGAAAGCTGCGAAGGCAGATGGGTCAGCCGCTCGCCAAGTCCGACACGCTTCAGCGCTTCCGCGGCCTGCGATTCGTCCGTCGCCGAATGGAAATACTGCGCAAGCATCACGTTTTCCAGCGCATTCAAATACGGCACCAGGTGAAATTGCTGAAACACGAATCCAATCTTTTCCGCGCGGTAACGAACCAACGCGTTTTCGGTCAATTTCGCCAGATTCACGCCGTCCACGACCACGCTTCCCGACGTCAGCGTGTCCAGCCCACCAAGAATATTGATCAGCGTGGTTTTGCCGGAGCCTGACGGCCCCATCAACGCAACCCATTCGCCACTCGCAATGTTGAATGACACGCCATCCAGCGCGCGCAATGCGCCGTATTGTTTGGCGAGAGCGTCAATCACCACCTGCCTCGAATTTTTCGCCTTATCGTTCATTTCAAGTCAAATCGAAAATTCCCAACGACTAGCTTTGCCGCTCTTAACTCGTTCTGCGCGCTGCGAACTCTGCCTTTCGTTGCTTCGTTATTTCTTACTTCTTTGCTCCTTCTTATTCTTCTCCTCGGAACACCGACGCCGGTCGAATATTCACCAATCGCCGCAACGGATACGCCGCTAGTATCGCCACAATTACCGTCAACACCACTGAAACAGGATACACGATGAGCCGTGGCTGCGCGGCCACGCCAAACACCGCTTTGCCCAATCCAATCGAGATCACGAGTCCCACAGCCGCGCCGATCAGCCCTCCGGCCAATCCCAGCAACGCCGCCTCCGCCAGAAACAATCGCAACACGCGGCGCACCGATCCGCCAATCGCTTTCATCAACCCCACGTCGTTCTTGCGCTCCATCGCCACGTTCGTCATCGCAGCCATCACGCACAGCGCCGTCAAAATCAGCACCACCGCCACTGTTGCCGTCAGTATCCCGGAAATCTTGGAATACAGCTGTGCTCCGCCCTCTGCGAACTGGCGAACGGGATGACCTGTTGCATCTGGGAATTCGGATTGAAGTCTCTCGATGAATTGCTGAACCTGCTGAGGGTTTCCCGGCGCGTTAATTTGCACTAAGCTGACCAACTTTGGTTGTCCAAGTAGTCTCTGAGCATTGCTCAGCTCTAGGAAAATCTGGTCGTCTTCGGAGCCTCCGGTGCCCGCTAAAACGAAGACAGATTCGGAATCAGCTGAAGCTCCTGCGCTGATTCTGACCATCTCGCCGCCCTTCAGGCCGAGCTTGGAGGCAATGTTTTGACCAACTGCACAGTGAGCGTCTGAGCTGAGGAATTCCGACGCTTTTTCGTATTTCAAAAGTGCGGATGACAAGACGCTATCAGGGCGCGTGTGCCAGTGAGTGTAACCCGCCAGGACTGCTTTGATTGACGTTCCACGTCTCGAAGAATCCGCGACGTCGACGACGCCATATAAGAACGCGGCTTTGCCGATCTCGCCGGCCTCATTGTGGTCAGGAACTCGATCGTAGAGAGATTCGCTAAGAACTCTAGCGCCGTCTGTCGAACCGCGTGGACTGACAATGACATTGGCACCAAAAGAACGGAATTCTGTCGTGATACGGCGCTTAGCGTCAATTTGGAGATTGAGAAGCGCGGCCGTGACGGCCGCACCGGCGCCAAGCGCGAGCAGAATCACCAAAAGCCGGCCGCGATTCGCGAACACCGATCGGCGAATCACTCGCCAGAACATGCTCCGGTTTACGCTACGCCGGTCAGCCACAGTTCCCGCCTTGCACTCGGAGTGGCGGGCCTTTGGACCCGTTCTTTTGCGGTGCAAGCCATGAGCCTCTCAACATCACTCGCCCCGCAGAATCGGCGCAGGATCAAACCGCGCCGCGCGCCGCAACGGCAACGCGCTTCCCAACAACGTTACAGCCGCCGCCAGCACCAGAATTACGCCGAGTACCAGCAACGACGGCACCGGCGGCACACCAAATATTTTCGTCCCCAAAAATCGCGCCAGCACCAACCCGGCCGCGTAGCCGATGCTGCCTCCGACAAACGCCAGCAGCAGTTGTTCCGCCGCCAGCAAAAATCCAACCATGCTCGAGCCCGCGCCCAACGCCTTCATTAATCCGATTTCCGTGCGGCGTTCAATTACCGACGCAGCCGACGAAGCGCCTACTGCCAGCGCCGCCGCCAGCAATGACGCCAGGGTCACCAGCCACAGCAGTGTACGCACCCGCGTCAAGATTTTTCCTTCGCCGTCGGCCACGCGACGGATCACCCGCACATCCGATCCCGGCAGCACCTGCTTGATCGAATACGCAATCGACGAAACATACGGCGAACACGACCAGCGCTCCAACTCGTCCGGCTTCATCGCCTTCGGATCGCGCCGCGCAAAATCATCCTCCGGCTTCGTCAGCGCCGATACATACAACTTCCGGTATTGCCCGGGCTTCTCTGCAAATTCTTGGGCGTATTTTATCGGAACTACAATCGCGTTGTCTTCGGGCCCACCTGAAGAAAGTAGGCCAGTGATCGCAAACGGAGACGGAATTTTCGTCACGCTAGCAGTGGCGAGAGATATCTCGTCACCAATCTTGAGGTGATATTTTCGAGCTAATTCTGCTCCTACGACGCATTCCTTGGCTCCGTCTGAAAACCACCGGCCTTCCGTTCGCCACCAAGGATTGGTTTTGGGAACGCCAGTATTAAATTCGGCGCCGTCGCCGAGTCGGACAGAATGATCAGCCCATGTTCCGATGATCGGAATAGAGGGGATCCAATTTCCCATTTCAATATTCAGACGATCTTGGACCCAATCTCCGGTGTCAGGCTGACCGTTTTTTCTTGTCACAGGCAAGCCTTCCGCTTGTGTTTCCAAGATCGGCGCAAACGCAATAATGTTGTTGTGCCAAAACACGGATTTGATTTTGGGAATGTCGGCTTCAGAAAGGTACGCGCCGGAATTCGCAGGACGGAAATCCACTCCACCAATTTCGAGCGGCAACGAATCCGCTTCCGGAGTAACCACCAGGTTCGCGCCCAGCGAACGAAACTCCTGCGCCAGCCGATCCCCGACATCGAGCGAGACGCTCAGCGCCGCCGTCGCCACGGCCATGCCTAGCGAAAGCGCGGCCGCAGTCAGAAGTTTGCGCCGCGGGCGTCGCGTAAAGCTGTCGGCAATGAGTCGGAAAAACATTTTAGTGACCCGTGACTGGTTTCCTTCCTCTGTGTCCTCTGTGACTCTGCGGCAATCTTGTTTTCATTTCTTCTACTTCGGCACTTCGGTGAAGGCCTTCGTGATTGCCGAAACATTCACCACAAGATCCGCTCCATCCACATGAAACGGAACACCCACTGGATTGCACCCGCCCGCTTCGCCAATGGTCGGAACATAAATCGCCGAACCACAGTGCCTGCAAACCACGTTCTGCCCGTCCTGACGGTAGCCTTCCGCGCCGCAGATCCTGCACGCATCCAGCGCAACTCCCCAGCCTTGCGGTTTTTTGATTACCAGAAAACGGAACGCCTGCTCTCCGGCCGACGCCTCGGAAGTTTTCACCGTGAAAATATGCAGATTCCCGTCCTGAACTTCGCTGAGCGGGACTCGCAATTCGTCACCGCCCACGCCAGCAACTGCCACCGTACGCGACGGCGGCGGTCCAGAATTCGCCCGCGCGTAAAGAAAGTCAGCGGTCAACGCGAGAATCACCAGCAAGCATGCCGAAGCGGCAGCCAGCATCCATCCGCGCTGCCTGCGCTGCTGCGAAATCAGCAGCCGCCTTTCCGCTTCATTCGTGGCGGCGGCAATTTTCTGATGGGAAGCCGTCAACCATTCACGAAGAATTAACAAAATTGCAAAGCCAAAAATAAATACGAAGAAGAAAATCTCATTGCGCACGATCGGCCCGATCAGCGCCATTTCCTGTTTGCTGGAGGCGATCCACCGCGCTTCGCTCAGTTCGTGCAAACCGGTCAGCGCCAACTGCGCCGCCACCAGCCACAAAATAATGGTGGTCGCCGCAAAAAAACGGTGCAGAGGAACTTTCAGCGTGCCCTTAAAGAAAAATAATCCGACCGCGATCGCCGCAGCCAGTCCCGCGATCGTTCCGATCCAAGTCTGAATTCCCTCGCTCGATAGCTCCACTGCGCGCAAAATCAGCGCCAGCTCCACGCCCTCTCGCACCACCATCAGAAAAACAAAAAGAAAAATTCCCCAGCCAGCGGCGGTACCGGCGCGCTCTGCGAAACCTTCAATTTTTTCCTCGATATTTTTTCGCAAATGCCGCGCAACGCGGTTCATCCAAATGATCATCGAAACAACGAAGCCCGCTGCCAGCAACAGCAGCAGACCTTCAAAGCCGTCCTGATTGATCTGCCACCGCTCCAGTGCGATGGCGACGGCCAGGCTCAGCGCGCCGGCCACGGCGACGCCGGCCCACGCATACCGCGAAAGATGCGAGCGGCCAGTCCGCGAAAGGTAAACCAGAATGATGCCAACCACGAGGGCAGCTTCCACGCCTTCGCGAAGAGCGATTAGAAAAGCAGATAGCAAAGGAATCCCAGTTGTGAAGTTTCCAGTTGTAAGCGAATTGCAACTGCGATTCTAAGTTTACCGCTAGGGGAGGAACGCGTCAATCGGACTAATCTAGTCCTACTTCTTCGCGCTAGAATACACGAGTCTTATGATTTTTGCTGACATTCCAAACTCTCACCGGCACTCCCTGTCTCGAACCGCACAGGTTGAGGACCGCATCGCGCCGTCCCGTGCACGCGGACAGGCCAGTCCAGTCGAGGTTCAGGTTAGCTCAAGTATGGTACAGGTCGAGCGCGATCCGATGCAGGTCGGCACCGGGGCCGAGCAGTTCGCATCACTCCAGGCGAGTTTTGTGCGAGCTGCGCGAACAATCGCGATCGTCGCCCTGGTCTTCCTCGCGCCCTCCATCGCCATTCCAGTTCGAGCGCAGGACAAACCGAATAAATCAAACACCAGTACCGCGGTCGCCGTAAAAGAAGACTTGAAAGGCGCGCAAAAAATTGCGGACAACGCCGACCGCGCAGCCGCCGCCGGCAAAACTCAGGAAGCGCTGGCCGAATACCAGGCGGCGATTCGCATGGCGCCGGGGGACGCCGGCATCGCGCGGCGAGCCGCCGCGTTGCGCGCGCAAGTGGTGCAGAAACTGGTGGACCAGGCGGAAACCGCGGCGCTCTCAGGTAACGTCCGCAACGCGACGGAATTGATGTACCAGGCAATGCACATTGACCCGGGCAACACCATTCTGGCGGAGCGGCTGGCGCAGATGAAGGAGATGCCGCAGGAATACCTGCCAGTTGGGGACAAAGAGGACAATGTACTGAAGGGCGTACCGGTGCTAAAGCCGCAGCCGGGGAAGAAATCCATCAACGTGCGCGGCGACAGCAAGGCCGCTTACGACCAAGTGGCAAGAATGTATGGAATCACCGTGGCATTCGATCCAGACCTGGTCTCACGCAACTTGAAGCTGCGGGTGGACGACGTGGACTTTGCCACTGCGATGCAATTACTGGGAGTGGAATCGCAGACCTTCTACCGGGTGGTGAATTCGACGCTGATCTTTGTGGCGCAAGACACGATTGCGAAGCGCAAGGAGTATGCGGCGGAAGTGGAGCAGACCTTCCGGCTGGACAATGCAGTGGCCCCGGAGGACATGACGGAAATGCTGCGCGTGCTGCGCGAGATCACCAACTCCACGCGAATCACGATGAACACGATCACGCATTCGCTGACGATCAGGGAGACCGCGGACAAAGTGGCGCTGGCGGGCCAACTGATTAAGGAACTGGAGCAAGCGCGGCGCGACGTGACGCTCGACATTGAGCTGCTGGAAGTGGACAAGAACTATTCTAGGAATCTGGGAGTGACGCCGCCGAAAAGTATCCAGGCCATTCCGCTGAATGCGCAAGAACTGGCGCAACTGGAAGCGGCGACCAACATTACGAATTTGTTGACGATTGTGTCGCAGATTTTTACGGCGCGAGGAGTCACCGCCAGCGCAACAAACGTGTATCCGGTCGGCGGCGGGAAAAGTACGTTTCTGCTGACCATGCCGAGTGCTTCGGCAACTTTTGCTGCGGGGCTATCGAATGTGCGCAGCGGGCGAGAGATTTTTCTGCGCGCGCAAGACGGAAAACCGGCGACATTTTTTGTGGGCGAGCGCTTTCCAGTGACGCTGTCGCTGCTTTCGACCAGCCTGGGCGGCACGGTCGTGGGCTCAGGCGTGACGAATACTACGTTTGCGCGGACGGATTTTCCAGTGGGGCAAAGTCCGGTGGCGCTGGTGGCGCAGGATTTCAATAACGACGCCAAGCTGGATCTGGCCATCGTGAACCAAGTGGACAGCTCGATTTCGATTTTGCTGAACAACGACAACGGAAATTTTACGGTTGCTCCTGGTTCGCCGATTAAATTAGGAACGAACGAGTTGACGCCTTCGGCGATTGCTTCCGGGATTTTTCGCGTGACGGATGCAACACACCTGGTACAGCCGGCGGACCTGGTGATCACGAATAGCGGATCGAATACGGTTTCGATACTGCAAGGCAGCCAGAATTTTGACGGAACATTTACTGAGACCATCGGCTCGCCGCTCGCCGTGGGAACGCAGCCCAGCGGCGTCATCATTGCGGATTTTGACGGCGACGGTTTTCTGGATTTCGCAGTTTGCAATCAAGGCGACAATACGATTTCCAGTTTCAAGGGAGACGGGCAGGGGGACTTTGTGGAGTTCCCCAAATCCCCGTTTGCGCTGCCCGATTCGGAAAAGGGACCGATCAAGATGCTGACCGGGACGTTTGATAGTTCCGGAAAACCGGAGTTTGCGGTGTTGAATGCGACCACGCAATTGATCGGACTTTTTCAATCGAGTTTCGATAACACGTTCGACGGAACGTTTACAGAGTTGAGCGGTTCGCCGGTGGCCACCGGGCCGGATCCAGTGGCGTTCGCAGTAGGCGATTTGAACGCGGACGGATTTTCGGATTTTGCGGTGGTAAACCAGTCGTCAAACCAGGTGACGATTCTGCTGAACGACGGAACGAGTGTATTCGCGCAGGCGGCCGGTTCTCCGCTGGCGACCGCGAGCACGCCGGCAGGAGTTGTGATTGCGGACTTCACGAACGATGGACTCGGCGACATCGCAGTGACAAACAATGGCTCCGCGACGTTAGGCATTAACGCCGGACTTGGCTCCGGAACATTTTCGCAACGCATTGAGCTGTCCGTTCCGCCCGGACCGCTGGCGGTGATTTCAGCGGTGCTTACTACCAGCGGATTGCCGGATGCGATTCTCACGGCGAGTTCAGGCACAAATAACTTCGCGACCGTGCTGCTCGATCCGGCGGAATTTGCCACTGGCAACGGGTCGGTGCAGACGCCGTACCCCGGTTCGGAGTACATCGATCTGGGCGTGAAGGTGAAAGCGACGCCGACGATCCACGACGATAACGAAGTGACGCTGCAACTGGAATTTGAGATTCGCGCGCTATCGGGAAACAACGTAAACGGAATTCCGATCATTACAAACCGAACCGTTTCGCAGACGGTACGGCTGCGCGAGGGCGAGCCGTCTGTGATTGCTGGATTGCTGGACCGCGAAGAAACTAAATCGTTGAGCGGAATTCCTGGGCTGGCGAATCTCCCGGGAGTCGGCTATGCGTTCGGTCTACACAATACCTCGTCGCAGGACAACGAACTGCTGATTATCGTGACACCACGACGGATGAGCGACCACATCCGACAATCGAAAGTGAAATATGCGGGGCGCGGTGGGTCCACCAGTTCGTCGGGTGGGCTGCCTACTTCGGCGCCGCCTCCGCAGCTGCCCGCTACTCCTCCTGCGACTGACACGCCCGAACCGCAGCAGTAAATCACTCTTCTTGACCGCTTCCTTAAAGTTCGCGTGCGAATTTCGGAGCGAGTTTGGCCGGGAGCCGGCGAGATTGGCAATGGCACAACCGGTGTGCTGACTTTCACGACATCCGAACAGACGCAGGCAGAGGATCGAACAGAGCGGTTACCGGCTCGTCGTGTCACCAGTGAAAATAGTCGCCGGTGTTTTTCGCGAAATTGAGTTCGCCGTTGACAGTGAGTTGAGTGTTTGGGAGAAGCCGGAGGACTCGATCGTTCGGCGAAATTTGGCGGGTCCGAGCCCGCACCTTTCAATTTTTGCTCGATAGTCGGATTTCGGACTGGTGGTTTCGACGAGTTCGGCCTGGCGCGGAGACCGATGCAGCGAGCAGGAACAGTAAGAGGAGTAATGCGGCCATAGAACAAGAGGTAATCGCGAAGGCTCGAAGAGCGAAAATCTTACATGTATTCCGTCGCAGAAGGGGCTTGGTAGAGATAAACTTTTGGCGCGAGATCGGTCACTCTGGATCGGGACAGGAACAGCGATGAATTGCGGAAAAATGTTGGGCTGCGAAATTCTTTCAAAGAGATTGCAATCGGCGGCGAGGTTTGTGGCCACGGCGGGAATTATGGCCGCTTTCGCGGCAGTTCCCTTTTTTGCGTTGAACACGCATGCGCAGAATACTGGCGCGCAAAAGGCGGCGACGGCCAACTCCGCAGCGCAGAAATCCGGTGTGCAACAACCCGGCGTTCAAAGGGCCAGTGTTCAAAAAAGTGCGGGCAACGATCCGGCGGAGCCGCTGACCGGGAAGCCGCAGCCGAAACTCTTGTCTCGTCCGGCAAACAGCATCGCGCGGAAGACAGTGGATGAAAAAGGAATGCGGGCGCTGATTTCTGAACTGGTGAAATGCGGAACGCGTCTGACGCTTTCTTCCTGGACGGATCCGAATCGCGGAATCGGCTGCGCGCGGGATCACATCAAGGCACGGCTGGACGCGATCAGCAAGGATACGGGCGGCAAGCTACAAACCGTGGTGGACAAATTCGAAATGACCGCGGAGCGGACGGGCGGAAAAGCGGCGCCGCTTGAAAATGTTTACGGGATTTTGCCGGGCACGGATGAAAAGCTGGCGAAGACGATTTTTATCGTCTCAGGCCACTACGATTCGATGCCGAGTTTCAAGGACATCATGGATCCGAAGCCGGATGCGCCGGGAGCGGACGACGATGCTTCGGGAGTGGCGGTAAGCATGGAGTCTGCACGGCTGCTGAGCAAGTATGCGCAGGCGCACGGTGGGTTGCGGGCAACGATTCTGTTCGCGGCAGTTTCGGGCGAGGAGCAGGGATTGCTGGGCTCGACGCATTTGCAGGAATGGGTAAAGCAGCAAGGCTACACGGTGGGAGGAATGCTGGATGACGACATCGTCGGTTCCGATCCAGCGCCTGGAGCTCCACATCGCGTGCGGCTATTTTCCGGCAACGGCGAAATCGATGAGGCGGATTCGTCTTCGCGCGAGTTGGCGAAAGCGATCGAGGAGATCGCCGGGCGCGAAGCGATTCGAATGATTTTTCGCGTGGACCGCTACGGGCGCGGCGGGGATCACTATCCATTTTATAAAGCGGGATGGCCGGCGGTGCGGTTCACCGAGCCACTGGAAAATTATGACCACCAGCACCAGACGCCGCGGACGGAAAACGGAGTGGAATACGGCGACTACGAAAAGTATCTGAACTTTACGTTCATGGGAAATGTGGCGCGGGACAACGCGGAAGTGTTGCGGCAACTGGCGACGGCTCCGGCGCCGCCGACAAACGCTCGGCTGAAGGGTGGCGTGACGCCGGATGCGAGAGTATCGTGGGCGGCGGACGACGACGCGGAGCGGGCGGGATTTGAGATTTTGTGGCGAGAGACTACCGAGGCACGCTGGCAGGTGTACGAGTTCGCAGAAAAAGCAGGTGAGACGGTGCTGAAAGGCGTTTCGACCGACAATCATTTTTTTGCAGTGCGCGCGGTTGGGAAAAATGGGGCGCGATCGATTGCGGTGCCGACAGAGGCGGAGCGGAGGGCGCCGCCGGGGCCGGCGGAGAAGAAGTAGACGGGCGTAGTCGCAGGCACGCGACGAGGAAAGCGGGTTCCTCGCTTCGCTCGAAGTGACAAATTTGCAGCGTGTAGGGTAGACGAGCATTAAGGATCGCTCGCCGAGAACGGCAGATAAAGGCGAGTGAGGATGACGTTTTGTGGAGAATTATCGCGCGATTATTTTTGCGCCCAGAAGTCCACTACGAGGACTTTTTCGAGGCTGTCGCCTAACATTTTGCCGAAATCCTTGTGAGCGGGCGCGACGAGATAGGCGTCCCGGTCCTGGTCAGACGTGAAAGTGAGCAGGAAGCAGTGCGTGTAGCCCTGGGCGAGATTTTCCGGGCTGACGTTGGTTCCCCACTCGAAACTCTTGATGAGATTTATTTTTGACGGGAGAGCGCGGAAGGCGCCTTCGATTTCCTTGATCCGCTGCGGCGTGGTGCCTTCCTTGAATTTGAACAAGACAACGTGATGGAGAATTTTTTCGTCGGGAGCGGGTCGCGCGGGTAAGTTTGCGGCGAAGAGCGAGAGCGCGATGAGCATCGCGGGGAGCAGCGATTTCAGGGAATGGAAATTGAGAATGGCGGTGAGCATTTTTGTGTGACCTCCGGTTGGATGGGCAAAGCTATCAGAACGGATGCGGCAATTCAATTTGCGAAAAAGTGGACGAGATTCTAGCGAACGGCGCGTTTCGAATCGAATTGGCGTGTAGAAAAACGGCCCGCGTCCCCGACGAGTCGGGGCAAGGGGAAGGCGGGTCTGAGCAAAGCAGGAGCAAACTAGTGACGCGAGGCCCAGGCCATGCCGTCGGGATTGGGGCCGACATCAATGTGCGCGGTGATGGCGAAAGTTTTGAGATCAATGGCGACGACATAATTGTCGGGCGTGCAGGCTACGAAGGCGCGCGAGCCGTCTGGCTGCATCTGGATGCCGGCCGCGCCATGGCCGACGGGAATGCGTTTGAATTCGCGGCGTGCGGCGACATCGAAGACAACCACATCTGCGCTGCCGAGCATGGAAACGAAAGCGTATTTGCCGTCGGGCGTGAATTTGAGGCGATTGGCGCCGCGAACGTTTGCCGCGAGCGTCTGCAAAACTTTTTTCTGAGCGATATCGACGACGGAGATGTTGCCATCCTGCGAGCTGGCAACCCAGAGCTCGTTACCGCTGGGCAAGACATCGAAGCCTTCCGAGCCGAGGCCGACGGAGATTACCGTCTGATTCCAATCTTCGCGCGCGGGACCTGGAACAGGGCCGGGCGGAGTTGCACGCGGCGCGCCTGCGGCCGCGTTTGGCGCTCCGGGGGGTGGGCCGTTCGGAGCAGGCAGAGTAACTTTTTCGATGACGCTGATGGTGCCGGAGCTGACGTTGCTGGTGATGACGCGCTTGAGATCGGGCGCGACGTAAATCATGTGCGTGCGGTTTTGCCCGGTGCCGAGAATCCAATCGATTTTTTGCGCGGCGGTATCGTAGCTGCCGATGGCTTTGGCGGCTTCGGCGGTGAACCAGACTTTTCCGGAGGCGAAATCGAGGCCATGGGGACCGCGAAGCCCGCCGAGATCGATTTGCTGAAGAGCTTTCTGGTTGGCGAGATCGAGCACGGCGAGCGTGTTATACGCGCCGCCGCCGTAGTTCGATACGTAGGCGGTCGTACCGTCGGTGGAAGCAATGACTTCGTGAGGATCGTTGCCGACGGGAAGTTTGCCGAGGACTTTGAGAGTTGCGGGATCGACGATGGCCAGGGTGTGATCGGCTTTGGACAGGATGAGGAGGGATTCGCGCGGAATGGACTGCGCGGCGATGGTTGTTGCGAAAGCGATCGAAGAAACCAGAAAAGTTGCGATACTGAAAATGCGTTTGGACGACATGGCCACCTCGAAGAACCTGCTGGAAAACGTCTTGAATCTATCACGCGGCAAATCACGACGGAGAAAATATAACGCAGAGGCGCGGAGAACGCAGAGAATGCGCTGAGAAGAAAAACCTTTGCGCAATTCGCTGCGGTTACGGCAGAGGTTCGAAGACGACGATGGGCTGGTAGGTGCGTGGGACCACGGCTTCGGCGATGGCGATGAGCTTTCGCTGCTGATTAAAGACGCGGAGACGCGGCGGAGTGGGCGCGACGTTGCCGGAGCCGGACTGGGCGGCGTCGAGTTCGGTGGTGGCGCCGGGAGGAGGTTCCATGCGGCCGGGCTGGAGTTGCGAAAGCGTGATGGCGAATTTGGAGCCGTGGCGGACGCGCTTTTCTATGACGGGAAGAACAATAGTGCTGGGAAAATTCGGGAGTAGATGTTCAAGCTTGATGACGCAATCCTGAAATTTTCCACTGCGCGCGGATTCTGCGAGTTCTTCGAGCTTGAGCGCTTGTTCGATGGAAAATTCGCCGACGGCAGTGCGAGAAATTTCAGTGAGGTGCGCGCCCACCCCGAGCTTTTCGCCCATTTCTTGGGCAAGGGAGCGGATGTAGGTGCCGGAAGAGCACTCGATGACGAAGCGAGCGAGGGGTCCGTCGATTTCCGTGAGGCGAAATTCGAACACTTCGACTTCTACCGGCTTCAGTTCGACGGGCTTGTTAGCGCGAGCCAATTCGTAAGCGGGACGGCCGTGAATCTTTTTTGCGGAGAAGGCGGGCGGCATTTGCGCGAAGCGGCCGATGCGTTCGTTGGCAAATTTTTCGAGAGTGGCGCAATCGAGCGCGGGAGCGGTGTCGGGACTTTGCGGTTGGCCTTCGGAGTCGTAAGTATCGGTGGCGAAGCCGAAGCGGAAGCCGGCGGTGTAGCGTTTGCGGCGGCCGGAATAAAATTGGACGAGGCGGGTGGCGCGCCCGAGGAGCAGGACGAGGACGCCGGTGGCGAGAGGGTCGAGCGTTCCGAGATGTCCGACCTGACGAAAGCCGGCGAGATGGCGAACGGCGTCGACGATGTCATGCGAGGTCTTGCCTGGCGGCTTGTCGATGACGAGCGCGCCGTCGAAGGGAGCGGGTTGTAGTTTACGCGGCATTTTTTTGAGAATCAGGTTTTGAGTTTGCAGACAAAATGTTTTCAGTATTCAGTTTACAGTTTTCTGCACAGATACCGCAGCTGAAGTCTGCAGATGCAGCGGATCATTCGTTTTCCGTTTCCAATTCAAAACAAAAATGACTTGATCATTCGGCGGGCGGAGTGGACTTCTTCATTTCCTTGAGGATCTGGTCGATGCGCTCGGTGTATTCCTGGGAATTGTCGAGGGAGAAGTGGAGTTCGGGGACTCGGCGAAGCTGCAGGCGTTCCAAGATTTCGTGGCGGATGAAACCGGAGGCGTGTTCGAGAGCCTTGATGGCGCCGCGTTGCTCCTGCTCGGTGCCGCGCGCGCCGACGAATACACGGGCGTGCTTGCCGTCCTGCGCGATGCGGACTTCGTTGACGACGACGGAAATTTCAAGGCGTGGATCTTTGAGTTCCCCGGCGAGCATGGCGTTAATTTCGTGGGCGATCTCCTCGCCGATTCGTTCGTGACGGTGGCTGACGGTAGTCATTTGAGTATTTCCTGTTGGCGAAAATCTTTTGTACAGCATGGAGACGCGAAGTTCAAGTTGCGGCGGCCAAAGAAGTAGGGTTCGCAACTACAAAAACTCGACGGAGTGATCGACCAGGACGGGGCCGAGGATGCGCTGAGCTTCGGCTAAAACGTGCTGGAGGGATTCCTCGACGTGCTGCTCCGCGTTTGAAAGCGTGACGATACCGATGGTTGAACTTTGCCAGACGTCATGAAAATCGAGTTCGGCGATGGCGATATTGAACTTGCGGCGCAAACGATCCTTGAGGCTACGCAGAATCTGGCGCTTGTCCTTCAGGGAGCGAGCGTCAGTGATTTGCAAGTCGAGTATCAGGAGGCCAACGGGCATGGAGACAATACCTGGCTTAAGTGCACGCCGAGCTTGCTCGACTGCGCAGGTCGACATTCGCTGCGCGAATGCCGAAAAAATCGACCCGCTCCGCTCGGAATGCGACTTCGCCGAAACACAAGTCTAACCTTACTTGCGGGAAGAGCCGGCCTGGGCAGCGGCTTCCGCGCCGCTGACTTTTTGAATGCTGAAGGCCTCGAGAATGTCCCCGACCTTCACATCGTTGAAGTTGGAGATGCCCACGCCGCACTCAAATCCGGTGCGGACTTCGCTGGCGTCGTCCTTGAAGCGCTTCAGCGAGCTGAGCTTGGAAGTATTGATGACAACGCCATCGCGGATGACGCGGATCTGCGCGGTGCGGTTGAGCACGCCGTCCACGACATAGCAACCGGCGATGGTACCCGCGCCCTTGACACGGAAGGTGTTGCGAACTTCGGCGCGGCCGAGATAGCTCTCCTGGAAGACCGGTTCGAGCAAACCTTCCATGGCTTTCTTAATTTCGTCAGAAACTTCGTAAATAATATTGTGGACGCGAATGTCCACGCCTTCCTGTTGAGCGAGGTCGGCGGCTTTGCGCTCGGGACGGACACCGAAAGCGATGATGATGGCGCCGGATGCGGACGCGAGTAGGACGTCGTTTTCGCTGACCGCGCCGACACCGGAGCCGAGAATCTTGAGCTTGACCTGATCGGTGGAAAGTCGCGGCAGCATTTCGCTCAGCACTTCGACGGAACCTTGCACGTCGGCCTTGATGACGACGGGCAGTTCCTTCACTTCGCCAGTCTTCAACTGTTCGTGCAGCTGATCGAGAGTGATGCGTCCGCCGGAGCTGGCGCGAAGTTGCGCGTCGCGCTGTTTGCCCTGGCGATAGTCCACGATGTGACGAGCCTTGGCTTCGTCCGTAACCTGAAAATGATCGCCGGCTTCGGGAACGCCCTGAAGGCCGAGCACTTCGACCGGGGTCGACGGAGGTGCTTCCTTAATGGTTCGGCCGTGATCATCGAACATCGCACGCACTTTGCCGAAAACCGCGCCGCAGATAAAGAAGTCACCGGCTTTGAGCGTGCCGTTCTGGATAAGGATGGTGGCGACCGGACCGCGACCTTTGTCCACACGGGATTCAAGAACAGTGCCGCTGCCGGGCGCATCGGGATTGGCTTTAAGTTCGCGCAAATCGGCAACGAGCAAAATAATTTCGAGTAGGCGATCGAGGCCCTTTTTCTGTTTGGCAGAGACTTCGACGAATTCGGTGTCGCCGCCCCACTCGGCCGGCATCAGTGCGAGTTCGCTGAGTTGACGCTTGACGCGCTCGACTTGGGCTTCGGGCTTATCGACCTTGTTGATGGCCACGATGATGGGAACATTGGCGGCCTTGGCGTGGTCGATCGCTTCCTTAGTTTGCGGCATGACGCCATCGTCCGCTGCGACCACGAGAACCACAATGTCTGTTACTTTTGCGCCGCGCGCGCGCATGCGGGTGAAGGCTTCGTGACCGGGAGTGTCAACAAACACGACTGCGCGGTCATTGACCTGAATCTTGTAGGCGCCGATGTGTTGCGTGATTCCGCCAGCTTCCCCACCCGCAACATCTTCAGAGCGAATGGCATCGAGCAAACTGGTCTTGCCGTGGTCCACGTGACCCATAACGGTGACCACGGGCGGCCGCGGCTTGAGATTTTCTTTGGTCTCTTCCTTGGCGACTTCGAGCATCATTTCGTCTTCGAAAGAGACGACGGTGACCACTCCATTGAAAGCTTCGGCGAGCTGCGTGGCGGTGGGAGAATCGAGCGCCTGGTTGATGCTGGCGAAAATGCCCTTGTCCAGCAGGACTTTGAGCAACTCTTTGGCGCGCACGTCGAGCTTTTCGGCGAGTTCACGAATCGTGATGCCTTCGGTGATCTGAATGTCGCGCGGCGCGCGCGGCTCCGGCGGAGCGATAACTGCGGCGGAACGACGATCGCCTGAACCGGGACGCTGACGCGTCGGATGTAGTTTGCGCTCGCCTTCCTGCTCGCGCTTGTCCGCAACCGGACGCTGGCGCTGAGGCGGCTTGCGCGTGTACAGCGGCTTGCCTGGTTCGGCCTTCGAAGGCATCCGATCCGGCAATGGCGGAAGCATTCCCGGACGACCCGGTTGACGCGGGCCCGGGCGCGAGCCGGAGGGAGGTGCACCGGAACGCTGACCAAACGGACGATTTTGCGGACCGCCAGGTCCGCCTGGTCCACCGGGACCTGTTGGGCGTGGCGAATAGGGACGGCCTTGACCGCCTGGTCCGCCTTGCTGCGGACGCATGGGTTGGCCGGGACGCGGGCCGCTTGGACGATCACCCGAAGGCAGAGGGCCGCGATTTCCGGTGGGTAATGGACCGCGATTTCCAGTGGGAAGCGGACCACGATTCCCGGTCGGCAATGGACGCGAAGGCTGAGTGCCGGGCCGCGCGGGCGATGCAGCGGCGGGACGAACGGCGCCGGGCTGTCCAGATGGAGCTTGTCCTGGCCGTGGTTGGCCCGAAACGGGTGGACGCTGACCAGCCGCGTTCTGCGTTGTGGGACGAAGTGGAGTGCCAGGAGCCGGCCGTTGCGGAACTTGCGCGGGACGCTGTGGCGGCGCGGCAGTTTGCGATTGTTGCGGAGCAACAGGAGTAGATGGTTTCGCCGCGACGGGGGCAGCGGGAAGGGTCGCGGGCACAGCGGCCGCGGGTGCAGCAGGCTTGGCAACGATTGGAGGCACTACGGGAGCGGCAGGCGGGGGAGTCGAAGCAGGAGCAACCGCGGGCGGTGCTGCAGGAGGCGCTGCCGGCTTTGCGGCAACGGGCGCAGGTGCAGCAGGAGCTGGAACTGGCGGCGCGGGCGCGGCCGCAACAGGCGGTGCAACGGGAGCGGCAACCGGCGGAGTAGCGGGCTTTTGCCGAGCAGCGCGAGCGGCGGCTTCTTTGGCCTGCTTTTCAGCGGCAGCCGCGGATTCAGCGGCAGCCTCTGCGTTCGCTTGTCCCTGGATGGTGCTACGGACTTTTTCCGCAACATCCACCGGTATGGAGCTGGAGTGCGTCTTTTTTTCCGTGACTCCGAAGCCGGGCAAAAGGTCGATGATGGCCTTTGCTTTGACTTCGAGCTCGCGGGCCAGCTCGTTGATTCGGACTTGATTGGCGTCGGTCATGCGTTCCGTTCGTGTCACCTATTACTGCTGACAGCTCATTGCTTCATTACGAATTCGTTTCGTCGTGCTTCTTCGGTACTTCTTCGGATTCACCGGAAACTTCAGCTACCGGTTCAGCGGAAGCCTCTTCGACAGAAGCTTCCGGGGCAACCGCGTCCGGTGCTTCCACAGAACTTTCAGCGGCAACTTCCGCGGCTTCGCTTTCCGCGACCGCACTTTCTGAAGATTCTGTTTCGCCTTCGACTGTGGCAGTTTCGTTGGATTCGTCGGTTGCCGCGGCTTCGCCCGCTTCCGCGGAACCTTCCGCTGGAGCAACGACGCCACCGCCTTCGTAGAACTGGTTTACGGCCTGGTAGATCTTGTCCACCATTTTTTCGCCGATACCAGGAATTTCCATGAGCTGCTCCGGCGTCATGCCGGCAAGCTGTTCGAGTGAAGTGATTCCGGCCGCTTCAATTTTTTCGATCGTTTTTGGACCAACTCCAGCAAGCGCGGTGAGCGGAGTCGTCGGCGCAGTGAGAGCAGTCATCTGCTCTTCGATTTCGCGGCGCTTTTCTTCTTCGCTCTTGATGTCAATATCCCAACCGATGAGCTTGCTGGCCAGGCGCACGTTCTGGCCCTTTTTACCGATGGCCAGCGAGAGCTGCGAGTCTTCGACGATGACTTCGAGCTTGTGATTTTCCGGATCGGTGATTTGCACGCGCGTCACTTTTGCGGGACTCAACGCCTTTTGCGCGAACGCCACGGTTTCTTCGCTGTAGGGAATGATGTCGATTTTTTCGCCGCGCAGTTCGCGAATGATGGACTGCACGCGCATGCCCTTCATACCGACGCAGGCACCGACCGGGTCCACGTCTTTGTCGCGACTGAATACGGCGACCTTGGTGCGCTCGCCGGATTCACGTGCGGCCGCGCGAATCTGCACGGTGCCGTCATAAATTTCCGGAACTTCCATTTCGAACAGGCGCTGTACCAAAGCGGCGTCCGCGCGCGAAACGATAACTTGCGGACCCTTCGCGGCGCGATCGACCATGCGAATCACGACGCGCAGGCGTTCGCCGATATTGTAAGTTTCGAGTTTCGACTGTTCGCGCTTAGGTAGACGCGCTTCAGTACGGCCCATATCGACGATCAGATCGGGGCCTTCGGCGCGCTTTACGATAACGGTAACCAACTCGCCGACGCGGCTGTGGTATTCGTTAAAAATTGTGTCGCGTTCCGCTTCGCGTACCTTCTGCAGAATGACCTGCTTGGCGGTTTGCGCAGCAATGCGGCCGAGCACGTCGGTCGGCTTGCTGGTCAATATTTCCGTGCCGACTTCGGCCGACGGATTCTTTCGCCGCGCATCGGTGACGCTGATTTCGCGCGTAGGATCGGCGACTTCTTCCACCACCGTCATCACCGAAAACACGTCCACCTGGCCGGTTTCCGTGTTGAACTTGCCGCGCAGATCTTCTTCCGTCTTGTAGTATTTGCGCGCCGCGACCACCATGGCATCTTCGATCGCCGACACCACCACTTCTGGCTCGATATGCTTCTCGCGGCTGAGCATTTCAATCTGTTGATAGAGCAGATTCGCCATAACTCGTTCCCGAACTGAGAAATTCTCCTAAACATCCGCCGAGCTCAGGCTCGGCAATGCGAAAGACCAAAAGAGCACCGGTCAGAAAGACCGGCCACTACAACTGCAAAGCAAAATTCCGGAGCCCTGGCCAAAATTCGAAAATGGCCGTAACTCCCGCGCAAGCGCGCCGGAAGAACACCCACGGCCGCGACAGCTGTGTTTCAAGGTTCAGACTTCGAACCGTGAAACCCTGACGAAGAGTGTGGACTAAAACTCGACGACGAGGTGCGCCTTGCGTATGAGGGCCAGCGGCAATTCCACCGTGCGTGGCGTCTTGCCTTTCAGCTCGAGACGGAGGTTGTTTGCGACAACGCCCCCGAGACGACCCTCAAAAAAAATCATCTCTTCCACCGGCGCTTCCGTCCAAACTTTCGCCGAACGGCCGGTGAAGCGTTCGTAGTCGGCGACTTTCTTGAGAGCGCGGTCCATTCCGGGCGAACTGACTTCCAGGACGTAGCCAGGACCGGGCACCAACTCCTCAACGTCGAGGATCACGCTTAACTGCTGACTGACGCGCTCGCAATCCTTGTGCGAAATCTTCGGATAAGGATCAACGGGTTGACCGTTTTCCGTGGCCCCAGCGGCATCGGGAACGCGGTCAATGTACACCCTGAGGAAGCGCTGTTTGCCGACTTTCCATTCGACGTCAACGATTTCCAGCCCCTCCGAGCGAGCAACTCTCTCGGCGGCTTCGCGAATTTTTTCCAACTGCAAGCGAAGTCTCCCCGGCTCGCGCCGGTCCGAACGCCTGTTCTCGGTTTCGAGTCCAACCGCAATCACCTGACGCAAAACCCGATTGCCCAACAAAAAAGTGGGCTTGCGCCCACTCCGTCGTGCGACCCGTTACAGAGCGAAACCTGAGTATATGCTCCAGGCAAGGCAAAAGCAAGATAAGGGTCAGAACGATGCGGAGCGCCGAGTTCAAAAAAAGAAAGAAAAAGCCCCGGGGTTCCGGGGCTTCTCCGGCTGCACCGAAGTGCAAAATGCCATTGCGATTTCTCGAACCGATTACGGCTTCGGCGCGGGGGCGGTCGCCGGCTTGGCTGGTGCCGGTTTCGGCGTGGCAGCCGCTGCCTTGGCAGGATAAGCCTGGTCGTAGAGCTTCACGATTTCAGGCGTGACATCGACGCCGTTGGCGACGTAGATCGGCGCGCCTTGTGCGGACGAATCGAAAACGGCCACGAAACCGTTTTCGCGCGCATAACGGTCGAGCACGTCCATCATTTTGCGGCCGATCCGTTCGATGACGTCCTGCTGGGCGGCGTTCACGTCCTCTTGATATTCTTCCTGCTTGCGCTGCAACTGCTTTGCCAGCACTTCACCCTGGCGCTGAAGCCGGAGACCTTCCTCCTGGCTGAGCTTGCCTTCGTTCGCCTGGAGCCGCTGACGAATATCATTGATCTGCTTGTTCATGTTTTCCAACTCGGTCTGGCGAGACGCGAACTGTCCCTGCAGTTCGCCGGAAGCCTGCTTGCCTTCCGCGGTGGCGACGATCGCTTTACGCACGTCAAGCACGCCCACTTTTGAGCCGCTGACGGAGCCTGCCGCAGGCGCAGCCTGCGCACACAGCGAAGCCGTACCAATTAGGCTCGCCGATGCAAGGGCGGCCGATAGAAACATCTTGTTCACGGTATTCTCCTTATTTTGAGGGAGCGCTGAGCGCTTCCTTTAACGCCAATCGGAATTGGCTGAAATCTTAATCTCGGGACCGCAGATACCCTCGGAAATTAACGCTTTGGGGCCCATTCCTGTGCGGATTTGTGAGCCCCGTCCAAACTCAAAAGTATAGCTGAGGCTTACCATCACAGGCAACGACAAAGCATGTTTAATTCGTCGCAGGTAAAAGCGGAAAAATCTCTATCCGGTCCGATGCCGAAAGCCCTGTTTTGCGTTGTACACGCAAATTTTGCCGCTCCGGGCCGCAGCTAGAATCAATTCGGGACCGGGAAAATCAAGAGCCGGTTATTGGCCTGGTCTGCAAGTACCGCCAGATTCGTGAACTGGTCAATGGCGATGCCGAATTGCGGCGAACCGCCCAAACCAAACGATGAACGCGTCTTAAACGGATTGGAAACTGTGTCGATGATCGAGATGGTCTGACTCGTGGAGTTTACGGTAACGATGCCGCCGGTCTGTGAATTGATGGCAAGACCAGTTGGATTGATTCCGACATGTACCGTGGTCGATGATCCCGTGTCCGGATTGAAGGAAGACACTACGTTTCCACCGCTGGAGGTTGCGTAAAACAGCGACGGGGAGACGGAAGGATCGAAGACGATGCCGGTCGGCGTCGACGTGACTGTGCCGACCGCTGAGGTGGTGCTCTTCGCCGGCGTGGCACCGCCGATATCGATTGCGTCCAATACGCCGATGGGCGAACCGCTGGCGACTAATTCCAGTGCCGTGACCACGGCCAAGCCACGATTGTTGGTGCCGCGATCGGGATCGATGGCGATGGCGATGGGTGAAGTGTCTACGGCAATCGTGATCGCTGTAAGGGTAGTGGCTGGCGTCGTGCCAAAGAGAGATGCAAGGTTGAGTTCGGAAACAGTGTTGCTGCCAGTGTTTGCAACCAGAGCTGCGCCGGTACCTTCGTTGATGGCGACGCCGCTTGGAGCACTGCCGACAGTAACCGCCGCAACTTTCTGCGTCCCGCTAGCCAAGTCCAGAACGGAGGCAGTGCCATCCGTGGTGTTGGCAACCACTGCGAGTCCGAAGCGCGGACTCACGGCTACGCCCTGCGGGCCGCTGCCGGTGGGAATGGACGATTTAATGGCGCCGAAGGTCGTGCTTTGCGGATTGATGTCGACAACCGAAATATTGTTGCAGCCGGTGTTGCTGACGACAGCGATAGGCGAAAAGGCCTGACCCGGCAATTGGTCGGCAATCGCAACGGACCCAGGCTGAGGATTGCCACCCGAGCAGGCCGTCTTCAAGTCGATGGATTTAATTACAAAAAAGTCCGTCGAGTTGGAGCGAACGCCGCTGCCATTTACGACGTCCACAGAATAATGATGCGGAGCGGACAGGAACTGCGTAGCTGGGACTTTGATAGTGAGATTGCGACTGCTGACGAAGTGAACGTTGGCTGCGGGGATGGGATTACTGTCCAATCGGACTTGCGTGCTGGAATCAAAACCTGATCCGAAAATCTGAACACCGTCAAGATCGCTGGTGGAAGTAAGGGTTCCTTGCGGCATCACGGCACCGGCGATTCCGCCGATAACCGCGCCGGTAACGGTCGGAACCTGGAGTTCCGTAATGTGAGCGGCCTTGAGCGTGGAGGACGGCGTTGGACCAAGATTTACGATTTGGATCGTGCCACTGCCTGACTGCACGACAAAAGCCTGGTTGGTGGCGGGATCGACCGCGAGGCCACCGAACAAATTCAACGCAACGGACGTACCGCCGGAGTTCACAGTGATCGTCGAAATTCCCGTTCCAGGCAACGTGATCTGTTTCAGGAAGTTCTGCGATTGCGTGGGATCGCTGGGAACTGGATTGGTGATACACGGCGCCGGCACGACCGTAGTCTGGCAGGCAAAAGCAGTACGCTGCAAAGTAACTGGATTCGAGATGGAAACCTGGTTTTGTTGGGGATTGTAGGAAACCAATAAGTTGGAGTAAGGCTGGAATGCGACCGCGGTTGTGCCAAGCAATTCCGGTGCCCCGGAACACTGATTGGTGGTAGCAGTTGTGCAGCCCGCATTGAAAGTGATGGACGAAATCGACTGATCGAGCGAATTCAGCAAGTTGATTTGGGAACCGTTGAGACCAGTGGCATTGGCGTCAGCTATGGCGGCGGTCCGCGTAATGGAATTGATCGCGATTCCTTGTGCGGTTGGCGAAATGCCAATGGTGATATTCGGGCTGGCGAAGTAAGCAAAGCTATCGGCATCGCCGGTCGCCGTATCGTTCACGCTTGAATTTAGTGCGTAGGTGAAACTAGTTGGGTTGATTACGCTCAGGACGCTGAAAGCTCCGTTGAAATTTATTTGATTCGTGGTGCCGACCGGTACGCCAGCGATCAACACCGATCCAGGATTGCCTGGATTCAAACCGTGGGGCTGGCCTGGCGGGGTGTTGACGGTGACCAAGCCCGAAGTCAGCGAGACGTTGGCGATGGCGACCGATGCCGAGGCCTTGGTTACGTCGACTCCGCTGATGACTCCGGCGCCACCAGGCGTTACGTAAGCCAAATGCGAGTGCGGAACCATCGCAATCTGCGGATACTGGCCGCTGTTGAGAGTGACCTGCGCGTGGGCACACGGAGGAGTCGTCTGCGCCGTTCCTGCAAGGCAGGTCTGCGAGTCTTTGTTCAGATCCAGCAAGAATCCGACTTTCGCCGTGGTCGGTGTGGCATTCGAAGAATACGCGACGACCGCCATGTTGGTGTCAGCATCGACGCCAATGGAGTACGGAAGCGGGAAGGGCGAAATGTTTGACGGCAGCAAGCCCGCGAGCGAAATCGTCAGTGGATAGGTCACGCCCGGAGCGCCGGTGGAACCCGGCAGCGGCAGCACAACCACCGACTGATCTTGGGGACTTACAACGGCGACCGTGTGATTGGACTGATTGACGGAAAGCCCGGTCGGAGCATTGACTGCGCACGAGGAGGTCGGGCAACCGAGCGGTGTCAGCGTGTTGTTTCCGACACTGTAAAACTGGACGAGATTGGATCCGGCTTCAGCCACGACCAGAATGCCCAGACGGGTATCGATGTCCACTGCGCTGGGATTGGTGCCGGCAGGGATGCCGACTCCGCCAGCCAGGGGAGGCGTGCTGGAAAAATCGGGAAATACGGCGATATTCGTAACGGACGGGTTGTTGATGGCGGGCAGCGGCGGAGTGGTCCGCGCGACTGACAAAGGATACAAACCCGGCTGGGATGAATTGACTGCGCTAGACGGCAAAATGAGGTTCAATTGCCGCGAACTGGAGCCAATCGTTGTGTCATGCGGAAGAGTGTTGCCGTTGAATGTAGTGACAGGAATTGATCCGCCCGGACCGAAATACCCGCCGTCCACCGCCAACCGCAATTCGTTGTCTGGACCGTTTTGCGGAATGCTGTCAGGAATAGATGCAACTGTGGCTGGCCGCACCGGAACGACGGTGAATGTAAATGGACCGGCGCCATTCGTGACGGGCTGAGCGGGATCGGTCAGCGTTACCGTGTAGTTGTCCGCGACAGCGAGATTCGCTGCGAAAAGTCTCAAACGTGCGCCGGTAGACGCGGGGTTCGTCGTCGTCGATGTAGGAATCGGGAACAACACTTTCACTTGTCCGGACGACGAAGTGATTGGCGGTTGCGTTCCGGTGCTTTGCCCAGTGAGCGTAATCACTGAAGACGACGAAACAAACGGCGCATCCAGATAAATGTCGTAAAACGAAGCGCCCTGCGGCGCGATCGTCGGCGAAATTCCATTGAAAGTGATCGGGCCGCCTTGAATGATAGTGATGGTGCCGATAGTGAAGCGCGTGGGATCGGCCTTCGACGTTGCAACGATGACGAGCGCCGCCGTAGTGGGAACGGTGCTGGGAGCGGTGAATTTGCCATTCTGGTCGACTGTTCCGCACGCCGGGCTGCACGTCGCCAGCGACGGATAAGAAATCGTAGTGGTCGGCGTCCCCTGCGTAACCAGCCATGTCACGCCTTGATTCTGTAAATCGTTCGTAAGCGTCGCGCTAAATTGTTGCTGCTCACCAGTCGGTACGGTAGCGGTGGCGGGTGTCATGGTAACCGCGATGCCGGAATCCAAAGTCAACCGCGCAAAATTGGATTTCTTGGTGTCTGCGACCGCTGTTGCCGTGATGATGACGGCCAAATTGGGAAACTTTGTCGGATCGGGCACTTTGGTCGGCGCAGTAAAAGTCACAGTGGTGTTGGTGGAGTTTGCTGGAATCGTTCCGGTGTCCGCGGTGCAATCGCTGTTGGGCGAAGTGGTCGGCTTTCCAGCTGAATCTACGGTGGTGGTATTGAACTGGCACGTCCAAGTGACGTCGGTGTTCGTGCTGCCGCTGACGATGCCGGTCAGGGTGACGGACTGCGAAACGATGATGGCCCCAGCCGCCGGGCTAACGATAACCGACACCACGTTGGTGTTGCTGCTTCCTCCGCAACCGGCAAACGCCAGTAGGGCGAGAGCGCACACGGCCGTCAAAAGCGAAAGGTACGACTTTCTAAACTTCGTAAACACGAGAACCCCCAAGGTGCTTTTCACGCCGTGACCGCGGCGAAAATGATTCTACTCGTCCCCAAAGCAACTGCACTCCACTACAGAGCCCTAACAAATCAAATGTCGCGCCAGGCCTTCAAAAGTTCAGAAGGTGCGGCTTACCGTAAACCGGAACGTCGTTGCCGGCTCGAAATAATTCAATTGGCCGGGATTGTTCTGAATCAAATTAATCTGCGGCGCAACCTGGAACTTGAAAATATTCGGATCGATCGGGTCCAGTGTGCTCTTCAAGAATGCGATCTGGCTTGGTTCGATAAAGGGCGCCGGCGCGGTAATCGTCTGGTGCAAGCGGTGAACGTTGTATGCGTAGTAGATGCGGAACGGCGCCTGAACGATTGGCAAGCGCACAACAAACTCAATACCTGTCGAGCCGCGGAAGCGGAAGTTGGTACCCGATTGAATCGGCAAACTGGTGCTGATGTTGCCGGTGGGGAATTGACAAACCAAACTGGCAGGAACGACCGAGCAGCCATTTTGCGGAGACACCGCCGACGGGTCCAGTTGCAAACCACTACGGTTCGAAATGCCGTCGGTGCCGCCGTCAAAGAAGAGCACCGCTTGCACCGGCCCAACAATCGGAATTCGGTACTCAACGTTGCCGAAGCCTTCCAAATCGGCGCCGGGCAAGGTCGCAGTATAAGTCAGCACTGGAATACTGAAGAATCTGGCAGCCCCGCCCGATTGTGGATCGTTGTAACGGATGGTCTGCGCAGTTGCAGTTGGAATAAATGTTACCGGCGAAATCGAACGGACATCGTAACCTCGCAAATCGTTTTCGCCCCCCATGTAGAACCGGCTATACGGCGGAACTTCTTTGCCGCCATAGCCGGTGATGTAGGCAACTTGCGCGTGCAGACCAATTACGTTACGGCGCTTGTTGATAGGCCGGAATTTTTTCCACTCAAGAACGTTGGTTATGGTGTTGACGTTGCCGCCGATCGGACCACCGGTGAACGCGAACGAATAGAAGAAACTCTTTCCCTTGGTCGGTTCCTGCGGATTATCGATCGAGTTGTAGCTGAAAGTCGGCGTAATGGTGCTCGAAACGATGCCGTTCAAAGCGCTGGGGCCGGCAAAGCTGCGGAACTGAATGGACTCAAAGAGCAATTGGGACGCGTCGTTAAATGCAGTGATGTTGGTGCGCGTGAGGCCGTAGGTAAGGCCGAAACGCAGGAACGAAAAGCGTTTGATCGGGTAGCTGGCGAAAGCAGTGAACCCAGTGCTGTCCTGATTGTAATTCTGGACGAATTGCGGATTGATGCTGACCGACTGGCCGAGAAGCAACGCTTCCTGCTTGGCTTGGTCATAGCTGTACCGGCTGGTGAAAATGGTGAAGCCGGTGGAAATCGGCCGGTCGAACAAATACGGCTCGGTGAATCCGAACTGCACCGTGCGTTGCAAGCTGCCGAATTGCGCTGAGAACGTTAGCGTTTCACCGAGACCAAGGAAGTTATTTGTCTGGTAGGTCAAGCCGATAAAGCTTCCCGCAAGTCCGCTAACGCCGCCCTGCAAGCCGATAGACTGTTTACCCTTTTCGTGAACCTTCAAGTTGAGGTCGACGGTTCCCTCTTTGGTATTGCGCTTGATTTCGACTGCCTTGTCTTCCTCGATGCGATCGAAATAATCGAGCTGGTTCAGGCGCAGGATGCTGATTTCCCAAGCGCGCTTGTTAAAGAGCTGGCCTTCATCGATCAGTAATTCGCGGCGGATCACTTTGTCGCGCGTAGTGGTGTTACCGCTGAAATCGATGCGGCGAATGTAATATTGCTTTTGCTCGTCAAACTTCAGCGTCAGGTTGATGATTTTCCCTGCATCGTCGATATCGAAATCCGGCTCAGGCGTAAAGTCGATGAACCCGTATTCACCGTAGATGCTGGTGTAATCCTTCATCGATTTACGCAGTTTGGAAACGTTCAGGATTTCTCCCTGCTTGATCGGGAAAGCTCCCTTCAGCGCGTCCACCTTCAGCGACAGGGCTTTGTCGGGATCGGCGCTGACGATCTTCAAAGTTCCCATGTGATATTGCGGGCCTTCTTCGATCGGAATGGTCATATTCACGGCTTTGCCGTCGCTCTTACCGGCGATGGGAACCGGCATGCCCCAGCGATTGTTGCGGGTATCTATATTTTCCAGAATCGGTTCTTTCACCAACACGCGAAAATATCCGTTGTCTTGATACATGCCGCGGATGCCGACTTCCAGGTCTTCGTTCAACTTGTCGCGATCATAGGTCTTGGACATCACGTTGATTTCCGTGAAGTACAAAGGAATCTGGTACGGACGGTCGTGCTTCATGGCGCGAATCAGTTTGCGATCGCTGAACGCGTGATTGCCGGTGAATTTGATCTTGCCAACTTTGACCTTCGGCCCTTCTTCTACTTTGAAAATCAAGATAACCGCATTGCTGGAAGCAATGCGTTCGTACTCCGGCGTAACTTTGGCAAACTGGCGCCCGTGCTCTCCGAGCAGTTCCTTGATGACCACTTCGGCTTTCTTAATTTTTGTGGGATCGAACTGGCTTTCTACGCTGAGGCCGACTTTTCGCTCTTTGAACCGGTCCAGGATGTCCGATTCCGAAACGGAGTGAATATTGTCGTAACGAATGCGCCGGATAATCGGCCGCTCTTTGACTTCAAAAATAATAATTTTTGCGTTCGCGCGATCCGGAGAGTCTTCGACACGCAACTTCACATCTTCAAAAAATTGTGTGTTCCACAGAGCCTGGAAGTCGCGTCGCAGAGTTTCATCATTGTACGCGTCGTTATCGCGGCTGAAGATGCGCGCCTTCAGGGTGTCGTTGCGAACGCGACGGTTGCCGATAAATTCGATGCGTTCGATGATGATCGGGGCTTGCTGGGGCTGGTCTTGCCCGGTTGCGTTCGCAGCTGGATCTTGCGGAATCGCATTTTCGAATGTGACCGTTTCGCCAGTAAGTAAATCTAATTGGGAGGTGATGAGGTAGCCGGCGCTCTTTGCTGCCTCGGCGGATTTGGCGTTCGCCCCGCGCGAAGACGACGAAGCGTCCGGACGGGAAGTTTCTTCCGCGGCGAGAGTACGGGCGCCCGCCAGACAAAAAAATAGCGCGGCGATTCCCAAACTCCATGCTGGAAAATTCCCAAACGGAGAGCTGAATTTTCTGTAAGCGGCCTTTGACAAAATCAAGGCCGCGCCCCCAAACGCAAGTTATTCTTCTCCCGCCGAACCCGTGTCAACCGTTCCGCAGTCACACATGCATTTGCCGTTCGCGGTGATAAAAAAAAACCGCGATCCAGTGTCGCATGCGATGACCATTTCGTGGTCAAGCGTGCAATGGGCCAGCCGTGCGCGCACCTGTATTACAGCGACGCGTGTTGGTGTCAGATTCGCTAGTGAATGACCGGGGTTGCCTCAACCACCGGACGGAACGCCAGAGCTTCCCCCGCGACATAAATCTGAAGTGTCGCTGGCCTCTGAATTCCTCCCTGAATCAGCGCTTCGGAGAGCGGGTCTTCCACATATTTTTGCAGCGCCCTGCGCAACGGCCGGGCTCCGTAGCTCCGGTCCGCGCACGTTTTCTCCAGAATCCACTGACTTGCTTCCGGCGACAACACAACCTGCACCTGCCGGTGAATCAGCGTGTCGTTCAACTGTCCGACCAGCAGATCGATGATGCGCAACAAATCTTCATCACCGAGCGGATTGAAGATGATCACTTCGTCCAAGCGGTTTAAAAATTCCGGATTGAACGCTCGCCGTACTTCGCTCATGACCATGTCTTCCATCGACTTGGCACCCGCTTCATCGGTGCCACCTTGAAAGCCCATCCCGGTGCGCTTTTGCAAATGGCGCGCTCCAAGATTGGAGGTCATGATGATGATCGTATTTCGGAAATCAACCGTGTTGCCCAAACCATCCGATAACTGCCCGTCTTCGAAAACTTGAAGCAGGATGTTGAAAACGTCTGGATGAGCCTTCTCGATTTCGTCCAAGAGGATAACTGAATATGGCGTCCGGCGCACGCGTTCCGTGAGCTGGCCCCCTTCTTCATAGCCGACGTAGCCCGGAGGCGCGCCGATCAGCTTGGAGACGGAATGTTTCTCCATGAATTCCGACATGTCAAAACGAACCAACGATTTTTCTGAGCCGAAAAGAAATTCCGCAAGGCGGCGAGCAACCTCGGTCTTGCCAACGCCGGTGGGGCCAAGGAAAACGAACGAGCCGACCGGGCGCGATGGCGATTTAAGCCCCGCACGGCTGCGGCGAATGGCGCGAGCCAACGCGGTAATGGCTTTGTCCTGGCTGATAACGCGCTTGTGGAGTTCCGGCTCGATGCGCAGCAATTTCTGCTGCTCGTCCTCTTTAATGGAAGTTACGGCGACGCCGGTCCAGCGCGAAACCACTTCCTCGATGTCTTCGCGCGTCACAACGCCGGTGGTGGCATCGTCAAGCTTGTAGCGCTCGCGCAGTCCGCGCAGCGTTTCCTTTTCTTTGCGCTCTTCTTCGGAGTAGAAACGCGCTTTTTCGAATTCGTGGGCGGCGATCGCACTCTCCATGCGGTGGGTGATGAACTTCACGCGCTTCTGCACTTCGCTGACTTCTTCCGGCACGGTGGCCTGGCGCAGCTTCACGCGCGCTCCTGCTTCGTCCACCAGGTCGATGGCCTTGTCGGGAAGAAAACGGTCTGGAATGTAGCGATTTGAAAGATAAACCGCGTAGCGCAATGCCTCTTCGGTGTAACTCACTGCGTGGAATTTTTCGTAACGCTCGCGAACCCCGTTCAATACCTGAACTGCTTCCTCTTCGTTGGGTGCGGGAACTTTCACAGACTGGAAACGTCGTTCGAGCGAGCGGTCTTTTTCGACAGACTTGCGATATTCGCCCGGCGTGGTTGCTCCTATGCACTGAATTTCGCCGCGGGAAAGCGCCGGCTTCAAAATATTGGCGGCGTCGAGCGAACCTTCTGCCGAGCCAGCTCCCACCAGTGTGTGCAATTCGTCGATGAAGATGATGGAGTTCTGGCTTTCCATCAGTTCCTTCATGATGGTCTTGAGCCGCTCTTCAAACTGTCCGCGGTATTTAGTTCCCGCAACGATGAGGGAAAGGTCGAGAGACAGGATGCGTTTGTCGGCGAGAAACGGAGGAACGTCGCCGTCGGAAATCCGCTGCGCCAGACCTTCCACGATTGCGGTCTTACCTACGCCCGGTTCACCGATAAGCACCGGATTGTTTTTTGTGCGGCGGCAAAGAATCTGAATCACGCGATCGACTTCGCCTTCGCGGCCGACCAGCGGATCAAGACTGCCTTCCTGGGCTGCCTGCGTCAGGTCGCGGCTGAACTCCGCGAGCAACGACGTTTCTTTGGGACGCGCCGCCGCCGGTTTTTCACCCGACGTGCGCGCCAACTCTTCGCGAAGCGCAGAAAGCCGCAGCCCGCGTTCCATCAAAATTTCCGCGCCGAAACATTTTTCTTCGCGCAGGATTCCCAACAGCAAGTGTTCGGTGGCGACATGTTTTACACCGAGGCGTTCCGCTTCTTCCGCCGCCATATTCAGGATGCGTTTGCATTCCGCACTGAGCGGAACTTCTACGGACGTGGAGATGCGCTCGCGGATGGTGATCCGTGCTTCAATCTCTTTGCGTATGGATTCGATCGAGCCCTGTTGCCGCAGAAAACGATTGGCAAGAGCTTTGTCTTCGCGCATCAAGCCGAGCAGCAGATGCTCCGTCTCGATGTACGGGCTTCCGTACTGGCTTGCTTCATACCGCGCAAAGAAGATGACGCGCCGCGCCTTTTCCGTGTAGCGTTCGAACACGTTAGCTCGTTTCTCCCTCTGGGTCCCTG
The DNA here is from genome assembly GCA_963781385.1 of uncultured Acidobacteriota bacterium. GTDB lineage: Bacteria > Acidobacteriota > Terriglobia > Acidiferrales > UBA7541 > Acidiferrum. Next base: position 101,102 of record CAWAFN010000007.1, read on the forward strand.
CCGCTTAAGACCTTCCGGACTGAGTTCCCGTCGAGTCCCTGCGATTCTTCAGAACACCGTGTTCCAGTCCCAGAATTCGATCGCATCGTTCGGCCAGTGCCAGATTGTGCGTCGCAATCAATGACGTCAATCCCTGCGCGCGGTGCAACCGTTCCAGTAACTCGAAAACGGCCCAAGCATTCCGCTCGTCCAAGTCTCCCGTAGGTTCGTCCGCCAGCAACACGCGCGGCCCGGTGACGAGTGCCCTGGCAATCGCGACGCGCTGCTGTTCCCCTCCGGAAAGTTGTCCTGCGAGGTGCCCGGCACGGTCCGCCAGACCCACTTCGCTGAGCCAGTTTCGCGCCTTATCGAGGCCTCTCGAAATAGACTCCCCCCGCATCAGCAGCGGCATCGCTACATTTTCTTCTGCCGTGAAATCAGGCAGCAACTGATGCCTCTGCCACAAAAAACCGACGGCGCAATTGCGAAAATTCGAGAGCGCTGTCTCATCATTTGTTTCAATTCGATTCGTTTCGAAGTATATAGCACCGCTTGTTGGCGTGTCTAGCGAAGCCAGCAGATGCAAAAGTGTACTCTTGCCCGCACCCGACGGCGCAACGATCGCCACCATCTCTCCTTCAAACAAGGCAAGATTCACTTGTTGAAAAACGGTTAAGCTGCGCTCGTTCTGACCGTAGGTTTTCTCCAGCGAACGCGCCTCAAGCACAATTTTCCTGCCGTGCTCAGCTACCGCTGATTGCCGACCCGCGGCCGGCGTCGGATTGGAGCCGATTTCGTTCATCGCAATGCTTTGCTGAATCCTTTTTTTGCGGCCCGTCAAGTCTCGCTACTTGTCTACTACGTTCGATGCAAGAAACTGCCGACGAAAGACGTTTGGCGAAAAAAGTGACATCGGGTCGCGGCACCCTGGTCGGCCAATTAGTTCCTCTTTCCGCCCTCTAGATCTTGAGTTCGGAAACGTCACGAAAATGACCTGCCGACGAGCCGCACAAGTCTTTACGATTCAACGGCTTGTGACAACTTAAAATTGGTGCCGTTTTGACACATAGCACCGTCGCCAAGTTCGGCGTCATCCTCAACGGGAGAAGTGCAAACTGGGGGCCAAACGCGATATCGATCTTGTTCGACTAACTTACTCAAAGCGAAGGATTTCCACGGGGAGCAAGCGCGCCGCCGCTCTGGCCGGGACCAGCGTGGCAAGAAGCGAAATTCCCATTGCCACAACCGAAATCCACACCCCATCCATCGCGCTCGGATGGAACGGAACGTACGGCACCGCGTACACTTGCGGATCGAGCGGGATCAGTTGATATTTTCCCGCCACCCACGCAAAGAGGTAGCCGATGACCAGCCCCAGTACGGTCCCCGACGCTCCAATGGCGAATCCTTGCCACAGAAAAATCTTTCGCAGTTGTTCAGACGTCGACCCCATGGCTCGCAATACCGCTATGTCCTTCGCGCGATCGGTCACCGTCATCGAAAGAACTACCAGGATGTTCAGGCCGGCGACGAGTGTGATCAGCCCGATAAAAATCGCGGTTACCAACCGCTCAAGACGCAGAGCCCGGAATAATGCGCTTTGCTGTTCCATCCAGGTGGAAGCGGCAAATCCGGTTCCCGATTGAGCTTCGATTGCTCTCGCAATGGATGGAGCGGCTTCCGGATTTTGCAGACGAAATTCCAGAACGTTGACAACGTCGGCGGCACCCGCCAGCGATTGCGCTGCGTCCATTTTTAAGAAACACCAGTTGGCGTCGTAATCGTAGAAGCCGGAGTCGAAAATTCCAGCAACTCGGAATCTTCGCGTTCGTGGCAACAATCCAAAGGGTGTCAGGCGGCCTTGCGGACTCATCACGGTTACGTAGTCGCCCGGAGCGATTTTCCATTCATCGGCCAGTTGCTTTCCAACCAGCAACGCGTCGATGCCGTCCGGATCCCTTTCGAAATCCAGTTTGCCGGCAGACAATTTCTGCAAAGCTTCATCCGCGGTTTCTTCGCGTGCGGGATCAATTCCTTTAGCAACGATTCCCCGCGATTGGCCTCCAAACGTCAGTAACACCGTCTGGTAAACCGCAGGAGTGATGCTCTTCACTCCGGCTATCTTGGAAAGCCTGGAGGAAAGCGATTCGTAGTCGTGGATTCCGCCCGAGCCCGGACGAGTAAGAGAAATGTGAGCAGTAACCCCCAGCAAGCGGTCCTGCAGCGTTTCGCGAAAGCCGGTGTTCATCGCCAGCGCAATCACCAGCGTCGCAACACCCGCCGTCACGCCCAATACGCTAAACGCTGTTACCAGGCGCAGGACTGCGGGACGGTTCGGCGAACGCAGATAGCGCTTGGCGACGAACCATTCGAATCGCATCAGCGATACACGCGGTTACCCGCCGTGCCCTTCGCGTTCCGCTTCCGGCTGATCTTTTGATTCTGGACGCAGTTGCGGGAACAATATTACGTCGCGAATCGAACGCGAGTCTGTGAGCAACATCGTCAATCGATCGATACCGATGCCTTCTCCCGCCGTGGGCGGCAGCCCATGCGCAAGCGCGCGCACGTAATCAATGTCGAGCTGTTTCGGGGCCTCGTCTCCACCCTGCGCAATCTGCTCCAGAAATCTTCGCTCCTGTTCGGCCGGATCATTTAACTCGGAAAATCCATTGGCAATTTCCATGCCCGCCGCATAAATCTCAAATCTTTCCGTCAATGACGGATCTGCCGGCTTCTGTTTCGAGAGCGGCGAAATGTCTGTCGGAAAATCATATAGGATCGTGGGCTGAACCAATTGGTCTTCCGCCATGGTCTCGAATAGCAGTCCGGTCCATTCGCCGTCTTTCAAGTTCCCTTTTGCTGCCGCGTAGGGCGCGCCTGCGGGTTTGGCCCACGCGTTGTAGCGTTCGGTAGCGGCCTTGGCGCCGCCCGGTGCCGCAAGCTCCGCCGTGGTGGGTGCGCTGCCGGCACCCACCGGCCAATACTTTGCGATCGCTTCGCGCATCGAGAGACGTTCCATCTTTCCGAAATCAAGTTCCACGCCGCCAAACTTTACTCTGGTCGATCCGGTGATTTTTGTCGCCAACAGTGCGAACAACTCCTCGTTCAGCTTCATCAAATCCTGGTAGTTGCTGTAGGCCTCATAGAATTCCAACATCGTAAATTCAGGATTGTGTTGCGTCGAAATTCCTTCATTACGAAAATTTCGATTGATCTCGTATACCCGATCGAATCCGCCCACCACCAGCCGTTTCAGGTAAAGCTCCGGCGCAATTCGCAAATACAAGTCGGTATCGAGCGTGTTGTGGTGGGTGACAAATGGTTTCGCCGCCGCTCCACCCGCGATCGGGTGCATCATGGGAGTTTCTACTTCCATATATCCGCGATCTTCGAAGAACCGTCGCAACTCCCGCACAATTTTTGCTCGAATTGCAAACACCTGCCGCGAAGATTCGTTCGCAATCAGATCGAGATACCGTTGCCGGTAACGCAATTCCACGTCCGTCAAGCCGTGAAACTTTTCCGGCAATGGCAGCAATGCCTTCGAGAGCAGAGTCAACTCGTCGACCCACAACGAGAGCTCGCCGGTCTTGGTACGAAATAAGTGCCCTTTGGCGCCGATCAGGTCGCCTAGGTCCAGCAGATGAAATAGCTCAAACCCACGCTCGCCTACGACATCCTTACGAACGTAAATCTGCAGTTTGCCGCCTCCTCCTTGCACGTGAGCGAATCCGGCCTTGCCCATCAACCGGTAGGAAATCAGCCTTCCGGCTATGCTGGCCTCTACTTTGCTAGCTTCCAGTTCGGCGGATGTAGCTTCAGCGTACTTGCCGGCCAGCTCGGATGGCGATGCTGTCCAGCGGAACTCATGCGGGTACGCGACATGGCCCGCTTCGACGAGCTTTTCCAGTTTCTTATGTCGCTGCTCAAACTGGTCCTTGGGTTCGAATTGCAACGTCTGCGTCCTCAATTCTCGTGGCGACAAACGGCGAGTATAACGGGCTTGACGAGCGGGCCGCAACAAAGCAGTATCCTTGCGAATCGTGATTGCCGTAATCTGCAGCCTTCGGAGAGCACTGTGAATACCCGCGCCCCTTCCCGCCGGTATGACTCTGTTCATCAGGATTGGCGTGCTTTCCTCCCGGAAGGCAAGGCTGATTTCTTTTCCAATCACCAACAGGCGTTGAACGGCTTTTATTTTACGTTCAGCTACTTACTGAATGAGGCCTTGAATTTCCGTCAGCTCGGTGATTCGTCCCTAGCCAGTCAGGAACTAACGCTCGCCGCTGAATCCTGCGCCCGTCTCGCCCAACAAGTGAGTGCGGTCCTACATTCGATGCGTCAGTATTCGCGCCACTTCGGGATCATTCCAAATTTGGCGCCGCTGCAGACTTCCGACTTCCATAGCGAAAATGGCCAGCGGCGCGCCCGTCATAATAATTTGTTCAGCCGCATCATGCTGACGGAACGATCTCAATTCCTTTACAAGCTCAACACGCTCGAGGAAATCGTCGACGAACAAACCGCCGAGATCGCCGCATCCGCTCGATCGCTTGCAGGCGGATCGTCGATCAAGGCGCTCGATCTATGGCAGAGCCTGGATATCTGCCATTTCGACATCACCACCTGCTTATGCGAAACCGACGTCTGCCTGAAATCGTTCCTATTTGTTCTTCCGGAGGAACACCTGCACCGCTTTGAATCGCGAATCAAGAGATTGTCGAGAGGACGTCGTAACCCGGGTGTAGCCGCCATTGCCGCAATCCGCGCTAGACGAATGCTCGCAAGCGCGGGAGAATAACTAAGCCTTGCGGGTCGATGCGTGCTGGTGCATGACAGGGATCTCTCCACACCTTGTTTTACCCTGTTAAATCAACCGTTCAGCGGTTGTGAAATAGAGCAACTTCCGCTTGCCAAGGGACAACTCCGAGGGGGATACCGTGCATCCGACGTTTTGGATGCGCCGTTATTGGACTTTTGGCCCAAAAACGACCAACCAAGCCCACGCAGTCGGCTGCCAGTAAGCCTGCTGCTGCGCTGACCGAAGCGGAAGCCATTCGCCTCGCTCAAGCTGGGGATGCCGCGGCGTTCGAATTTCTATACGGGTTGCACAACCGCCGCGTTTACGCCCTCTGCCTGCGCATGGTAAATAACCCCGCCGATGCGGAAGACCTGATGCAGGAAGCTTTCCTGCAACTGTTCCGCAAAATCGGCACCTTCCGCGGCGAATCAGCGTTCTCCACTTGGTTGCATCGTATGACGGTCAATGTAGTTCTGATGCGGTTGCGCAAGAAGACCCTGCCCGCCGCTTCTCTGGAGGAGACGACTGAGCCCGACGAAGAGACGGGAGGTCCTCGGAAGGACATCGGCGCGCCGGACCTGAAACTGAGTGGAGCAGTAGACCGGGTCAATTTGGAACGCTCGGTCGAGCAACTTCCTCCGGGTTATCGCACCGTGTTCGTGCTTCACGATGTGCAGGGGTACGAGCACAACGAGATTGCCGACATCATGGGTTGCTCCGTCGGCAATTCGAAGTCGCAGTTGCACAAGGCCAGAACGCGTTTGCGGGAACTGTTACAAGAAGACGCGCGCGACCAGGCGAGGCACGAACGGCAGGAAGCAAAAGCGCAAATGCCGAACCGGGATTGAGCTACACTAGCCGTAAACCCGGGGCCGTGAAAAAAGTTTTGCCAAAATTTTCGCAGCGAACGAAATTTACGCTGCACATAAAAAATTGGAAAGTGCGGGAGCTGGTGCAATTTAGTTCTCGCAGAGTGAAGAACTATGCAGTGTAAGGAAGTTGCAGAAGTTATCGAGCAAGAAGGCTTCGCTCCGTTACCGGATGCCGCGCGTGGTCACGTCGCCGGTTGTGCTGCGTGCTCAGCTTTGATCGCGGATTTCGAGCGCATTGTCGAGCTGGCGCACGAAATTCCCGCTGAAGTTGAGCCACCGTCTCGCGTTTGGATTTCTCTTCGCGCGCGACTGGAAGCCGAAAAAATTATCAGGGAACCCGATTACGTTGTACAAACACAATCCGCGCCGTGGTGGCAGGGATTTGGACAATTGATTCGCGGCCGCATGCTGGCGACCGCGGTCGTTGCGGTGCTGGTCGTTGCAGCCGGTTACTTTCAAATCCATCAATCGCCCACAGGTCTGACGCCAACAGCCTCGACCACGGAAGAGTCTCGGCCGCTTTCCGCTGGCATCGTTGCCGAACCCTTCGCGGAAACCGCAACCACTCTGGACCAGGAAGAACGCAACATCGCCCCGGTAGAACCGGCCAGTCTGACGGCCGGCACTTCACAGGTAGACAACGCACTGCGCGAGAACCTCGTCAAACTCAACGCTTTTATCAAGGAATGCCGCAAGCGCCTGCAGGAAGATCCGCACGACCAAATGGCGCGTGATTATTTGTCGGCAGCCTATCAGCAAAAGGCAGAGATTTTGGCCGCGATGATGGAACGCGGCAGGAGCGTAAATTAAGATGATCCCCAGTCGTCCGCTTGCTTCCGCAATCCGAAAGAAACTCGTTCCTGCGATTCTGCCCATCCTTGGCGCCACGTTGATTTTGCTGCCCGGCGCTTCGTTTGCTGCGGGACAAAAGGTCGAAAAACATTTCAGCGTCAAGGGCCGCCCGGTCGTAATGATTCAGAACGTCGCCAATGGCCGCATTGAAGTGAAGTCCTGGAAGAATCCCGAAGTCGTCGTTTCCGCTTCGCAGCCGTCCGACAAAGTCGGTCTCGAGATGGAGCAGGCCGATGACCGCATCGAAGTCACCGCCAGCATTCTCGATCCTTCCGCACAAGAATCCGATCTCTCTGAAAATATTCAATTGACGGTTCCGGAACAAACCGAACTGCAGATCAAGACGCAAACCGGATTAATTTATGTCGAACAGGTTCTTGGCGACATGAAATTGGAAAGCGTTGCCGGCGACGTACATCTGAAAGAAGTTTCCGGTTACATCATTGTGCACACCACTGGCGGCTCGCTGATCTGCACGCAATGTTCCGGCAAGCTCGATTTCAGCACCATTAGCGGCAACGCGCAGATTCTGCAGCCGACTCTCAAGAACGTCACGCTGGTCACCACTACCGGCAACATCCTCTTTGACGGTGATTTCGTTCGAACCGGCATCTACACCATGCGCAGCGGTCGTGGCCTGGTCGAAGTGCGTTTCTCGAGCACCGACTCCTTCGATCTCAACGCGCAAACCTCTTCCGGCACGGTGGACAATCGCGCCGAAGCCCTGCTGAAACCTGACTCGCACGGCATCCGGCACAGCGCAACGAAATATGCAAAGGGACTAATTGGTTCCGTCGGTTCCGGACTCGCGAAGGTGGACCTCGCCTCTTTCAGCGGCACAGTTCGCATCCTGCGCCGCGATTAAGTTCCTCCGCCATCCCTTTCTAATCCGGGCGAAGCGCAATGCTTCGCCCCTTCGTTTTTTGTGCTGCGAATTCCATAGCCTGTTTCACCGCCTGGCGCCTGCCTTTGCGCACAGCGCCCCTCTCGTCTAAACTTTTCGCGTGACTCGCCCGTCCGCAACTTCCGTCGTCGCGCTGGCCGGATTCATGGGCTCCGGCAAGACCACCGTCGGCACGCAACTTGCCCGGCAACTTGCCTGGCGCTTCATCGATCTCGACGAACGCATCGAAGATGCTTCCGGACTGCAGATCACCGAATTTTTTGAACGCCACGGCGAGCCTTCCTTTCGCCTGTTGGAAGCCGCACAACTGCGTGCAGCACTGGGCCGCGCGTTTGAACTCCGCGAGAGCGTGGTGCTCGCCCTCGGCGGCGGCACCTACGCTCAGACTGGCGCGCCGGAATTCCTGAAAGCTCAATCGGTGCCGGTCATCTGGCTCGATACGCCTATCGAAATTTTGCTTTCGCGCTGCATGACCATGACCGGACGCCCGCTTTTCCGCGACGAAAGCAGTTTCCGCGCTCTGTACACGCAGCGAACCCCGTCCTATCAATTGGCCGATTTCCGCGTGGATAGCAACCGCGAACCGGCTTTGGTCGTCGCGGACATTTTGCGCTTAGGAATTTTTCCCAGTTCCGACGCCGGCGCTCATCTGTTTGCTGAAAAACCGCGGTCTTAGTCCTTCGCCCACCACAATCGCTGTGGCTCTACCCGCTACAGCCGTTTCCATCAAGCCACAGGCTTTTTCTTTTGCATACTCTCTTCCTTCGCGGCGTGTAACTCTAGGGAACGTTGGGGGATCGCATGGCAAATTTTATTTCTCGCAGGGTGATTTTGGCCCCTGCCCTTCTGCTTCTCTGCTTGCTTGGTGGATTCGCGGCAGCGCGCGCGCAAAAATCTGACGCCGGAATATTCCAACAGGATAAAGGAAAGTTTTCTCTGATTCTCGATGGCAAGACCATTGGCCACGAAGAGTTCGAAATCGCTCCATCGGCCGCCGGTTGGCTCGCCCGTGGAACCACCACTGTCAAAACCGAAAAGGGCGACGTGAAAATTTCCGGCAACCTTACTCTTCAATCGAATGGAACGCCTATCGCCTATGATTGGAGTTCACAAGCCGACAAAACCAATGGCGCGCACATCCTCTTCGCCAACGGCATCGCCAAAATCACTTTGGAAATGCAGGGCGCTCGCCCTTTCGAGCAGGATCTTTCTTTCGGCGCTCCCTTGATCGCGGTTCTGGACAACAACCTTTATCATCAGTACGCTGTCCTCGCCCGCGTCTATGATTGGAACAAAAAAGGCGTTCAACAATTGCCGGTCTTGATTCCGCAGGAACTCACTCCCGGAACCATCACACTCGAATCCACCGGCTCAGCCACTTCAAATGGAAAAACCTACGAAGGGCTGCGCGTCAACACCAGTGACCTCGAAATCCTGCTGCTGCTCGACCCTTCGCATAAACTCATGCGCCTCGAAGTCCCCTCAGCCAAAGTCTCCGTCGTCAGGGACTGACACGCGCTGAAATTGCTCAGACGGAAAGATTTTTTTCACAAGTTCGACTCGGATACGCAGCAGCATCGATTACCTAACACCATTGCTGAAACTGCCATAAGGTGGGGGTTGTTCGTATATCTAAGCTGGATTTTTCGTCCGTTGCGAATTTCTATGCGCAACCGTGTAAGCTTGAATTTCTTCGCGCTACCGACTAATCCTTCCTTTCAGCCTTGAATGCAAAAAAGCAGGGACGCGCCAAAGCACGCCCCTGCTATGTAATTCGATTTTGCCCTCGCGTCGCGTCGAGCGAACCGTTTCCCGCTCGAGCTTATCGAGCCAACGGGCGCGGGTTCCCGAACGTCACACCAGGACGCCGCAGCGGATACCCTTGCGGATGCCCGTGCGCGTGGTGGTACGCCGGCGATGTCGCGTGCGTGGCCACTGGGCCCAGATGGCCCGCGCCAGACACCGCCGCGGGCTGCGGCAGCCGCGACGGATTACCGATAGGGCGGAGGTTCACCGCTGGGACGTTCACGTGGTCGCTGATCGCCTGCAGACGCTTGAGGATCGATTGCCATTGTTCCCAATCCAGCTGTTGCAGGAACGGGCGCAATCCCTGGATGAAAGGATCCTCGAGCAGCGCTTCGCCGTCCGATTCCGGAATGAAGAACCGGTTCAGCCCGACGTTCAGCGCTTCGCTGATCTTTTCCAGCGTGCCCAGGCTCGGCGTCATCTGTCCGCTCTCAATCCGCGAGAGATAGGACCGCGACACCTTGCTCTTGGACTGCAACTGGCTCTGCGTCATCGAGCGGGATTCCCGCAACTGGCGGATCCGCTGCCCGATGTTCTCCACCGTCTTCTGGTTGGCGAACTTGTCGGTAACGGTTTCCGTGCCCTGCTCCTCCAGCGGCGGCGCCTGGGGGATCAGGAACTCCAGTCTCTGCGGCAACGCCCGCACACAGCGGCGGCAGTTGCCAGTGCGCGTCCGGTACTGCACAAGACCGCACGTCTTGCAGCGGATGACTTCCCTGTCCATCTCTAACGAGTTCAAGGACTCTTTTTCAGTATTTGCAGACACCGGTACTCCTCGCTGACATTGTTCGGCGTACAGATAGGAGAGGAACGTAATAACGTTCTGGGGGAAGGCAGATACTGGCGCGTCACGGAGTCTCGCCGAACCGTCACTTTCAGTCAAGAAATTTTTCGAGAATTTTGAAAATTAAATGCAGGGCTAGGACTGGACTTACGCCTGACTTTCGCCTGCTCTCTCCCGGTTTTCGCCGCGTTCCCCAATCTCACACAATCCCTAGTGTGTCGTTCCCGACAATACCACATTCCTCGTATCCGCTTTGCGCACCATTTTTCAGCCGCCTTGTGTCGTATCCGACAATAAATTGCTCGGGGGGCAATTCGAGCCCAGCTGCGGGCTCGGCCGACCAGCGCAAGATTTAAATAGGCGTTTGAAAACAAAGACACGGTCGGCTCATTGTTCGCGACCGCGATAAGAGACTAGCTCACTCGAATCGGCATGGGCCCGAACACACTGGTTTTATACCAACGAAGTGCCCTTAAATCCTGTGTTGAGCCAAAGACCGTAGAAATCGCGGACCTTTCGAGTCCAGCGTCCCCTCGATGGGCAATCTCGATCGTTACCGAAGAAAATGGGAGGAAGTGGCGACGACGCCGTTTCGGTGGAGTGGTATCGCAAGATTGTCGTCGTAGACCGTTCCACCGTCAACAAGCTCACCGACCTTGGTTGGTTCGCGATATCGACAAAAGTCGCTGCAACCTGGAGAAGCGCCGCTCCATGCGCGGATGAACTTTTACAAGATTCTAGAAACACCTAAGGAATCTTCCAACTAGCTCTTCAAAGTAAGCTTCAGATTGCCTTTCGATTCCAGCGTGCCTATGCTCCAATAAGTTTTCGAATTACGGAGGAATTTCCCTTGCCGACACGCGAAGATGCCTGGAACCTGGTCTGCGAATATACCCAATCCGAATCATTGCGAAAACACATGCTGGCGGTTGAAACGTGTGTCCGCGCGTACGCTGTGAAAAACGGCGCGGATGTGGAAACGTGGAGCATGGCCGCGCTGCTGCACGATTTCGACTACGAGCGCTTCCCAAACGATGACCACGCGCCGGACCAGGAACATCCCGCGGAAGGCGCAAGAATTCTTCGCGAGAAGGGCTACTCCGACGAAATCATCCGCGCCATCATGTCCCACGCCGACTACACCAATACACCGCGCCAGACCCCACTTGAACACACGCTTTTCGCCTGCGACGAACTCGCCGGATTCCTCACCGCGTGCTGCTACGTCCGCCCGTCAAAGAGCGTTCTCGATCTGGAAATGGATTCGGTAAAAAAGAAATTGAAAGATAAGGCGTTCGCGCGCGGCGTAAATCGCGATGATGTTCGCAACGGCGCAGCCGAACTGAACATTCCGATCGAAGAGCACATCGCCTTCTGCATCGCCGCTATGCGGGAAAATGCGGACGCGCTTGGCCTGCGCGGCAATTTACCGGCCCAGTCCACACCAGCAACCGCTTGATTTCAGAGCTTGTGAATAGGCTTCGGATCATTACTCTGAGCGGCTCTACCGTTCAGAGCGTCACTTCGGCCGGTAAGCGATCAACACGATGCCGATTCCCAATAACACGCCGCAAAGCAGCATCGCCGCCGCCCACCCATCGGCAAGCATCCCTCCGAGTCTCCGCCCAAAAGTCGATTGCAAAGGTGCCGGTCCTATCGGTGCAGCCGGCGCTTCCGTCACGGTCAGCGGTAGCGAGACTGCATTTCCATCTTTCACAAGCTCGCTCTTGCGCTCGACACTGCCCACAAAGCAATATCCCTGGCGAGGAATTGTCTCGACATACGTCGGCGAATCCGGCGAATCGCCCAATGCTAACCGTAGCTTGTTCACGGTGGTGTTCACGTTCGCGTCGTAATTAACGTACGTTCCCTCCGGCCACAGTCGCATGCGCAAATCCTCGCGCGTCACCACTTGGCCCGGCTTCTCGAGCAGCGCCATCAAAACTTGATATACCTTTGATGGTACCCGCATCCGCTCGCCATCCTTAATCAACTCCTCGCGCTGCAAATCAACCTGAAATTGTCCAAAAGACAGATACCGGTTCTGCAGGTTGGCAGCGGCAAGTTGCCCACCGCGTCCATTTAAGGTGGAACTGCTCATCGTCGGCAAAGCCATGGGTCACCCTCCCGGTTCCCGCCACTTCCGTCGTGCAGTGAGGCGATTTCCACATCGTTCGCCTCTCGAAAGCAGCACCGCCTTGACGCACCTTTAAGATCTGTTATACTTGAGTTGTATATGCAAGTCAAGAGTGGACCTACCCGTTCCCTCGACCTCTCCGGCACAGGCTCCTGTGCCGCCTTCAACTTTCGTCGTACGGCTCGCGCCGTCACCCGCCTTTATGACCTTGGACTCGAACCTTCCGGTATCCGCTCCACCCAATTCGCGATCCTCACGGCCGTAGCCAAATTCCAGCCTGTCTCCATTTCGCGAATCGGCCAGATCCTGGTCCTCGACCAGACCACGCTCACGCGCAGTCTTCGCTTGCTCGAAAAGCAGGGCTTTGTGGAAATCACACCGCGGTCCGTGCGCAGGCAACGCTTTCTATCTGTGACGGAAGCCGGAGCAAAAGCGCTCGCGCTCGCAATCCCTTTGTGGCGCACGGTACAAGCCAATTTTCTGACCATGATCGGCGGCGATAACTGGAAGGACGTTCGCAACGACCTTGAGCGCATCGCTCGTGTCGCCGTATCGCTCGAAGCCGCCGCGCTCAGGTTCGCAACGGGCGAGGACGCCAAGAAAGCTGGATCCGAACCGTCGCCCGACCCTTTCTGATCGCGAAATTTGGCTACAATCGGCGCACACTATTTCGCTTGCCGCGTATTCGCCATTTCCCATTCGACACAGCGTCGCTTCTCGCTGCTTACAATCAAGAACCTCGCGTGTTCAGATGAATGCGGCGCCATTTGGCCAGCTGCGAATCCTGGAATATCCAGCGAGCCGCGTGCGGCGCAGCCCTTCATGAACACGCAGCGCATCGCAAAGCTTTTCATCTCCGCTGTCGTCATCGCCGCCGCTTTGCAGTTCGGTGCGGCCTCTGACTTCTACAATTCCGCACTGGTCTCCGCTTTTTTCGGGTTCGCCTTGTTCAGCGTTTGCATTATTCATCTCCGGCTTTTTCCGGACATTCTCGATGCAGTCGGAATCCTTGCTCTCGCAACAGTTTTCGCGGCGATCGATTTCAAGCTTCTCCATTACTCGCCGAGATTGATGGCTTGGTTTTCGTTTCTAGGTCTAAGCAGCTTCGTCATTCTGACGCTGCGCCTGATCTGGTCTAGCCGTGAAAAATTCCGTTTTCACATCCTCACCATCGTGCCCTCACTCCTTTTCATTTCCTCCGACTGGTTCGCTTCCACCTTCCTCGCCTGGACCGAAAAGGCGCATCCTCTGGTCCTCGATTTGCATCTTTTCGTTTTCGACGCCGGCCTTCGCGTGCAATTTCCATTTCTTCTCGGCCAGGAATTTCAAGTTTGGCCCGCCTTCAAGGCCATCAGCATCATCGCCTACATTGCTCTGCCCATTCCGATTGCCGTCGTTTATTCCGGCCACCTCGAGCGCCGCGAATCTCGCGCACTTTCCGCGATGCTCGCATTCCTCGTCACCGGCCCCATCGGAATCATTTTCTACAATCTCTTTCCCGCCATGGGCCCGGCGCATCTGTTCCGTGGCGATTTTCCCTGGCATCCCATGCCCTTCGACTCCGTGCGACGCTTGCTCATTGAACCCGTCGCAATTGCCGGTCCACGCAACGCAATTCCCTCGCTGCACATGACCTGGGTTCTTCTGAGCTGGTGGTTTTCCCGCGGATTGTCGTTCTGGCAGCGCGCCGTCGTGGCCTTCTTCGTCTTGTTCACTGTCTTCAGCACCATGGGAACCGGTGAACACTATTTCATCGATCTCATAGTCGCATTCCCGTTTGCTCTCTTAATCGAAGCACTTTGCCTCTACCGTCTTTCCTGGCGTGGATCGCAACGCATCGCTGCAGCGCTGCTCGGACTTGGCTTGACGCTGGCCTGGTTCGCCGCTCTGCGCTTCGCGCCGAAATTTTTTCTCTTGTCTCCCGCTATCGGTTGGCTAGCCTGCGTCTTCACCGTCGCCGTGTGCCTCCTGCAAGAGCGCCGGCTCTTGCGCGAAACGACCATTCCATTTCGCGGGCACGACTCAATTCCTCAAATGCAAACATCAAGCATGAACTAGCCCGCGGCGACGCGCCGGTTCTCCCGGCTTCTCTCGATCTCCGTAGCAATCTCTTCAATTGACGCCGGTTCGGCACGTGGCCTACACTCCATCCACTCAATTTACGCCTCGCCCTCAAGGAAAAAATATGTCATCCGAATCTGGCGGCGCCCTACAGGGCAAAGTCGCGCTCATCACTGGCGGTACCACCGGCATCGGCCGTGACACCGCCGTTCTCTTTGCGAGAGAAGGCGGCAAAGTCGTCATCACCGGTCGTCGCGAAACCGAAGGCAATGAAACCGTCGCACTCGCAAAAGCAGCCGGCGGCGAATGTCTCTTCGTAAAGTCCGACGTCGCAAAAGTTGCCGATGTTCAATTGGCAGTCCAAAAGACCGTCGAAAAATTCGGTCGCCTCGACGTCGCCTTCAACAACGCCGGCATCGAAGGCAGATGGGTTCCCATCATCGAGCAGACCGAAGCCGACTTCGACCAGGTCATCGACATCAACGTAAAAGGCGTCTGGCTCTGCCTGAAATACGAAATTCAGCAAATGCTCAAGCAGGGCAGTGGAGGGGCCATTGTCAATATGTCTTCCGTTGCCGGCCAAATGGGTTCCGCTGGCGCGGCCATCTATGTCGCCAGCAAGCACGCCGTCATCGGACTCACCAGAACCGCCGCGCTCGAATGCGCTTCCAACGGAATTCGCGTCAACGCAGTCTGCCCGGCTGTAATCGAAACCGCCATGGCCGATCGCGCTTTCGGCACTCCCGAAGTGATTAAACGGGTTCTCGGTCTTCATCCGCTCGGCCGTTTCGGCAAGCCGATGGAAATCGCCGAAGCCGTTCTCTGGCTCGCATCCGAAAAATCCTCGTTCATGACCGGAAACTACATCACACTCGATGGCGGTATGCTTGCGGGCCCAAATCCAAACGGCTGAAGATTTGTTCTCCTGGAACTGATCAGGAGGGGGGCGGACTCATACAATTTCATCATCTGAATCTGCTCGCCATCCTCGTCGCGGCCATCACTACCTTGGTTATTGGCTTCCTTTGGTACTCTTCAATCCTCTTCGCTAAGGCCTGGATGCATGAAATGGGAATCGATCCCGGCGACCAAGCGAAAATTGATGCCATGCGTAAAAGTGCCGGCACCGCATAGTCCGGCTCGTTCGTCGCCAGCCTGATCTCCGCGTTCGTCCTCGCGCTGATTTTCCATCACATGAGAATCACGTCCGCCGAATACGGCGCCATCCTGGGTTTTCACGTCTGGCTCGGCTTCGCCGCTACCATTCAGTTCACCGGAGCGCTCTTCGCCAAACAGAGCATAAACTTTTCGCCATCAACACCGGCTACCAACGCGTCTGCTACCTGACAATAGGCGCAGTTCCCGCCGTCTGACACTGATCTCCAAACATCCCCGCCATCATCTCTCGCATCTGGAAACTTCAGCGGCGGAAGTCATGAATTCATCCATCGATCTGTATCGCAGCGCACTAAAATCCAGCGCGAAACTTATGTTCGCCTTCACCGTGCTTCTGGTTAGCGCAAACATCCTTGGCGCGCAGCGCTCTCAATCGAACTCCTCAACCAGCGCACAATCGGAGCTAAAGCGATTCGCCGGCACCTGGACCGCCATGCAAAAAGGCTCGACGCTCTTGGTCCTCGATTTGCGTCTCGCAAACGGAAAAATGGCTGGCGATATCCGAACCTCCAGCTTTACCGTGGACACTGAAGGTACTGGCGAAATCACCGAAGTCACGGACGCAACGCTAACCAAACCGCTACCCGCACGAAATTTCTCCGTCTCAGGCAAATCTCTCACTTTTGACTGGGCCGATCCTGACGGAGACGATAGTCCATTGGAAATTCGACCTGAACGAATCCGGCACCGGCTCGCTGCGCTGGGTTCAATTGCCAAATGGCCTGAAAATGCTGCCGGTCACCGTCACAAAACAACCAAAAAACGGAGCCGCTCGCCACTTTTACGAAGCGCCAGCTGAACCAACCGACTCAGACGAGCGCGATTACGCTCTAGAATTCATCTCTCCGTTCGCCGAGCAGCCTCAATCCAACTTTTGCTAAACTATTAATGAACATGGCTACGCTCAACCAGATCGCCGGATTCGACTCTACCGGCTCGCGTCACCCGCGCCGCAAGACTTTCGGCGTGAACGTCGGAAACGTCCGCGTCGGCGGCGGCGCTCCCGTCGTCGTCCAGTCCATGACCAACACGGATACTGCCGACGTCGAGTCCACGCTCAAGCAAACCCTCGAACTCGCCGAAGCCGGCTCCGAAATCGTCCGCTGGACCGTAAACGTCCCAGAAGCCGCGGCCGCCGTTCCTGAAATCAAAAAGCGTCTGCTGGCCGCCGGCTGCAATGTCCCGATCATCGGCGACTTTCACTACAACGGCCACGTTCTCCTCACCAAGTATCCCGACTGCTCGAAAGCTCTCGACAAGTACCGCATCAATCCCGGCAACGTCGGCGCCGGCCAGCGCCGCGACGAACAATTCTCCACCATTTGTAAAGTCGCGCGCGACAACGGCAAACCCGTACGCATCGGCGTCAACGGCGGCTCGCTGAATCAAGAGTTGGTCATGGCCAAGATGCAGGAAAACACCGACAAGAATCTCGGCTTCGAATCCGAAGAGATCATCAACCAATGCATGGTCCTCTCCGCAGTGCAATCCACCGAACTTGCACTCGAAACCGGTTTGCGGAACGATCAGATAATTATTTCCTGCAAGACTTCGCGTCCGCGCGACCTCATCACCGTCTATCGCGACCTCGCCAGTAAGACCGAACAGCCTCTGCACCTCGGCCTGACCGAAGCCGGAATGGGCACCAAAGGACTGGTCTGGTCCGCCGCATCGCTCGGCGTGCTTCTCTACGACGGCATCGGCGACACCATCCGCATTTCGCTCACGCCGCGCCCCGGCGGCGATCGCCGCGAAGAAGTTTACGCCGCATGCGAACTTCTTCAGTCGCTCGGCCTGCGCTCATTTTCGCCAAGCGTCACTGCCTGCCCCGGCTGCGGCCGCACCACCAGTTCCACTTTTCAGGAATTAGCCGAACGCACCCAGGACTACATCCGCGAAATGATGCCCACCTGGAAAACGCAATACGAAGGCGTTGAGACCATGACCCTCGCCGTCATGGGCTGCATCGTCAACGGCCCTGGCGAATCCAAATCCGCCAACATCGGCATCAGCCTCCCCGGCACCGGCGAAGCCCCACGCTGCCCCGTTTACATCGACGGCAAAAAGGACGTCACCCTCGAAGGCACCTACGGCGAACTTGCCGCCGCCTTCCAGCATCTAGTCGACACCTACGTCTCCACCAAATATCCCCGCAAGACCGCCGACGCCGTCAGTTCCGCGACAAAGAATGCAAGTCAGCACACATTTTTCACATGACGATCTTCTGTTGGCGTCGATTAAACGATTTCTTTTCGTGTGTTAAAATTACAGCTCCCGACCGAACCTGCGTTCGGTTCGAACCATGAAAATCAGCCGCGAAGACGTCGTACGCGTCGCCGAACTTGCCTACCTCGACCTCTCCGAGACCGAGCTGGAAACCTACCGCGCGCAAGTGGACGAAATCCTTGAATACATCGGCAAGCTCAACGAGCTCGACACCGCGAACGTCGCACCCATGGCGCAAGTGCTGACCGACGACCAGACCGCCGATGCCACTCTCCGCGAAGACGTCGTACTTCCCTGCGGCATCGCGGCCGAAATTCTCAAGCAAGCGCCCGACCCCGAGCCACCGTTCTTTCGCGTCCCCAAGGTCATCGAGCGATGAGCCGCCACCTCGCGCGCCCGTCATTTCGAACGGAACAAGCCAACGCATTCGTTTTTCCGATTCATTCTGATGAATCGGTTGGCTTGCGCAGTGAGAAGTCTCTCTGCCATTTTGGAACTGGCAACCATGGCTGAAAATTGGACCATCGACGCCGTAAAGTCGGCCCTCACCGCGAAAAAAACCTCCGCGCGCGAACTTGCCGCCGACTTCTTCGAACGCATCGCCTCAGACAATCCCAAACTCAACGCCTACCTCGCGCTCTCCCCCGAACGCGCCTACGCGCAAGCCGACAAAATCGACGCACTCATCGCCGCCAATAAACCTCTTCCTCCGCTGGCTGGCGTCCCCGTAGCCATCAAAGATGTCCTCAGCACCAAAGGCACCGTCACCACCTGCGGCTCAAGAATTCTCGAACATTACGTTCCCCCCTATGACGCGACCGCCGTCGCACGCCTCGAAGAGGCCGGCGCCGTAATCCTTGGCAAAACCAATTGCGACGAATTCGCCATGGGCAGTTCGAACGAAAACTCTGCCTACGGCCCGGTGAAAAATCCCGTCGCTCCAGACCGTGTCCCCGGCGGCTCCAGCGGAGGCTCCGCTGCCGTCGTTGCCGCGGGACTTGCCGTCGCCTCGCTCGGCACCGATACCGGCGGCTCCATCCGCCAACCCGGTGCCCTCTGCGGCATCCCCGCCATGATGGGCAGTTACGGCCGCGTCTCGCGTTACGGCCTCATCGCGTTCGCCTCGTCGCTCGACCGTGTCGGCCCGTTCGCTAAGAACGTCAAAGACGTCGCCGCAATTCTGCAAACCATCGCCGGCCGCGATCCCAACGATTCCACGTCGACCACCGCACCTGTCCCGACCTACACCGACGAAATCAGGAAACCAGTCAAAGGCCTCCGCATCGGTATCCCGCTAGACTATTTCGCCGAAGGCATGGACTCCGGCATTCGAACCAAAGTTGAAGCCGGCATCGAACTCCTGAAGAAACTCGGCTGCGAACCCATCAACATCCGCATGCCGCACACCGATTACGCCATCGCCACTTACTACATCATCGCCACCGCCGAGGCCAGTTCGAACCTCGCTCGCTACGACGGCGTTCGCTACGGTCTCCGCATCGACGATCGAACGCTTCTCGGCATGTACCGCAAGACTCGCGGCGCAGGATTCGGCCCCGAAGTGAAACGTCGCATCGTCCTCGGCACATACGTGCTCTCCGCTGGCTATTACGATGCCTACTATTTGAAGGGCCAGAAAGTCCGCGCACTGATCGCTCAGGACTTTCGCGACGCTTTTCAAAAAGTCGACGCCATCGTCACGCCGACCTCGCCGATTCCCGCTTTCAAGCTCGGGGAAAAAACCAACGATCCCCTGCAAATGTATCTCGCCGACATCTACACCGTTACCGGTTCGCTTGCGGGCATCCCTGGAATCTCCGTCCCGTGCGGCAAGACTCCGGACAGTCTTCCGGTCGGGCTCCAACTCTTCGGGCCGGCCTTCGGCGAATCCCGTATCCTCCAACTCGCCCACGCCTTCGAACAAGCCGGCGGCGCAAATCTCTAACGGTCAAACGTTTGAAGCGGCAGCCAGCGCCGGTCACAATTTCTGCTAGAATCCCGCAAATCCATTCCATGCACGACTTCAGCCCCATCCATGAGAAGCTGCGCCTGGCTCAACTCAATTTCCTTCGCGCCGCCGACACCGTAGATTCAAGCTTCTGGCTCACCTCGCACAAAAGGGGTTGCTGGTCCGCAGCCGAACTCGTCGCCCATCTGTGCCAGGTCGAACGCGGCGTGCTCGCTTATGCCGATCGCGTAATCCGCAAAGAACCTCTTCCCGTTCCCTTCTATCAGCGATTTCATCTGCCACTTTTCATCGTCGAAATGCGCCTTATTCGCCGTAAAACTCCCATTCCCCTCGATCCGGAACTCCTCTCCGGCAAGGAATCCATGCTGGCTGAGTTGCGCAGGGTCCGCGAGCGCACTTTGGCCTTTCTCGAAGAAACCAAAGGCCGCGATCTGGTTGCCTACTGCTGGCCACACCCATTCCTCGGCCGGTTAAATTTCTATGAATGGTTTGTCATGGTGGCGTCACACGAAATCCGTCACACCGGTCAGATGGCAGAAATTTCCAAAAATCTTCCAAATCGCGTAGCAACTTCGCTCAGCTAAAACGCTTTACCACAGACTTTTCCGTTCGAATCGAATTTTATTTCATAGTTCTGGTACTCGCTCCAGCCGACAAATACCCGCATAAATACTGGAGATTTCCACCGCCTACGGGAAAAGTACTAGACCGAAGGTTCTTTTCAAATCGAAACGGAACGACTATTGCAGGGAGAATTGGCAGCATTTAGTCTTCTATCAGCATCTAACGATTCGGAAGCGAGTTTCGTTAGCGGCGAGTCGAAGCGAGTGCGGTCCAGGAGCAAGGCCATGGTTACGGTTAAATCTAGCCAGAAAATCTTCACCGACTCGGAAGTTGCAAGCCTCACCGGCATTTGCGTGGATCATATCCACAATTTCGCCAAGAGCCGCCATCTCGGATTTATCGCACGCGCAGCGGAAGCCGCTGGTGCTCAGGCCGATCAATGGCTCTTCAGCCTGTCGGACCTGATGGTGATTACGACGCTCTTCCCCAAGTGCACGCACTAAACGCAGTTCCCGGCACTTGAGCCGCGATTGTGGGGCTACTGGCCACGCCGCTGCAGGCTGGCATCCGCCGTTCTGATCCCTGGGTTTCGATGCTTCTCTCTAATGCAAGTTCCCTATTTTGAATAACATCCGAGGCGCAAACCTGCAATAATGCTCCCCTGGCATTTCTAGGGAGCCTTTCTTTGAGCCGCCGTTTCGACGTTCTGGTCCTCGGTGCCGGCGCCGCCGGACTTTTCTGCGCCGCCGAAGCCGGCAAGCGCGGCCGCCGCGTCGCACTTTTGGAGAGAGCCGACCGCGTCGGAAAAAAGATTTTGATTTCCGGCGGCGGGCGCTGCAATTTCACAAACGTTTATTGCAAGCCGGAAAATTTCATTTCCGCGAATCCGCATTTCGCCAAGTCCGCCTTGGCCCGCTACACGCCGGCGGATTTCGTCGCTCTCGTCGAAAAACACAAGATCCGTTACCACGAAAAAACGCTTGGCCAGCTTTTTTGCGACGATTCCGCGCTGCAAATTGTGAATTTACTGGAATCGGAATGCCGCGATGGCGGCGTCAAAATATGCTTGAACGAGAAAATTCGCGAAGTTACCAAGACGACTGAATTTATTGTGAAGACGGAGAACCAAGAATTTCGCGCGCCAGCATTGCTCATTGCCACCGGCGGGCTTTCCATTCCAAAAATGGGCGCCACATCGTTTGGATACGATGTGGCAAAACAATTTGCATTGAAAATTCAGACGACACGGCCCGCGCTCGTTCCATTTATTTTTAGCCGGCAGGCGCAAAAAGAATATTGCGACTTGTCCGGCG
This sequence comes from uncultured Acidobacteriota bacterium, assembly GCA_963781385.1. Classification (GTDB taxonomy): domain Bacteria; phylum Acidobacteriota; class Terriglobia; order Acidiferrales; family UBA7541; genus Acidiferrum. The sequence continues at coordinate 122,549 of CAWAFN010000007.1, forward strand.
TTTCCGCGGAAGTGATTGTCAGCGCGGGCGGTGCCTCTTTTCGCGAAAAAATGTTGATTACCCATCGCGGTCTCAGCGGACCTGCAATCTTGCAGATTTCTTCGTACTGGCAGGACGGCAAGGAAATTGCGCTGGACCTCGCACCGGACCGAGAAATCGCAGCGGCAGTGCAGCGCGCGAAATTCAGAAATCTTCCCGAGCTGGTCGCCGCGCTGCAAAGCAATCTTCCTCGACGATTTGCCGAACGCTGGGCGGAGTTGCACCAACCCGCTTCGCTGTCAAACGCGGGCCTGGAGGAATTTGAAAATCAAGTCCATTCATGGACAGTTGTTCCCGCTGCCACCGAAGGCTACGCAAAAGCCGAAGTGACTGCGGGCGGCGTGGATACCGACGAACTCTCCAGCAAGACCATGGAGAGCAACAAGATCCCTGGATTATTTTTTATCGGCGAAGCTGTGGACGTAACCGGCCATCTCGGCGGCTTCAATTTTCAGTGGGCCTGGGCTTCCGCTGCCGCTGCCGCCAGCTCGCTCTAACTAAAGCTTCAGGCCAGTTTTGCTTCGAGTTCGGCCCATCGAGCGTAAAGCGTGTCGATCGTCTTCTGCGCCTGCTCGAGCGCGACGCTGGCAACGTGGAGTTTTGCGGCGTCGCTGGCGATTTCCGGATCGTGCAGAGCTTTGAGCCTTTCCTGCAGATTTGCTTCGGCGTCAGCGATGTTTATTTCCATCGATTCCAGCTCGCGGTTTTCTTTGTAGCTGAGCTTTTTCTTTGAGCTTGCGCTAGAACCTGCCTGGTCGCTTTTTTCTAGCGATGCATCCGCCGAGCGGGATGGCGCGCTGCCATTGGACGCAGCCGCAGAAGAACTTTTCGCATGCGCCCGCTCGTTTTCGTGTTTCCAGTCTTCCCACTGCGCGTAGTCGGCGAAGCGTTCGGCTCCGCCAAGCCCGTCCAGGCCGAATACAACATTTGATACGCGATCGAGCAGAAAGCGATCGTGCGTCACCAGCACTAGCGCGCCCGCAAATTCGAGCAGACTCTCTTCCAGAATTTCCAGCGTTGGAATATCCAGATCGTTGGTCGGCTCGTCCAGCAACAAAACATCCGCTGGCTGCAGCATCAATTGCGCAATCAACACACGGGCGCGCTCGCCGCCGGAAAGCCGGCCCACAGGACGATTCAAGTCTTCTCCCGTAAACAGGAACCGAGCAGCCCACGAAGCGACGTGAATCACGCGGTCCTGATAAATCACCGAATCGCTGTCCGGAGCCAACGCGCGCCGCAGCATCACGTCGGGATCGAGCCGGCGATTCTGATCGAAATAAACAATCCGCAAGTTATCAGCTTTGCGGATTGTTCCCGCGGAGGGTTGCAGTTCGCCCAGAAGCAAGCGGAGCAGAGTACTCTTTCCGCTGCCGTTCGGACCGACCAGGCCGACACGCATTCCGGACGTAACGCTGAATTGAATTTTTTTGAATAGCTTGCGGCCGCCGAAAGCGAAATCCACGTCATCGAGCTGAATCAGTTGTCGCGTCTGGCGATTGCTGGCAGAAAAATTGATATTCGCGGAAGTGGTCCGCGTTCGCGCATTCATTTCGGAAAGTTGGCCGATCAGTTCGTGTGCGGTGTCGATGCGCGCTTTCGATTTCGTGGTGCGGGCTTTCGGTCCGCGGCGCAGCCATTCAAGTTCGGTGTGGACGCGATTTTCCAGAGCGTCCTGATGCTTCTGCTGCGCGTGCAGGTAATTTTCCTTGGCTTCCAGAAAATCGCCGTAGTTTCCGGCGACGCGGAAAAAGCCGCCTTCATACCCACGGCTCAGTTCGACCATGGCGTTGCACACATTCTCTAGAAAATAGCGATCGTGGCTGACCACTACGCATGCAAACGAAGCATATTGCAGAACGGATTCCAGCCACTCAATGCCTTCGAGATCGAGATGGTTCGTCGGTTCGTCGAGCAGCAGAATGTCCGGCTCCTGAACCAGCGCCGCCGCAATCGCCAAACGTTTGCGCCAACCACCGGAAAGCGAATTGGCAACGGCTTCGTAATCCTCAAACCCGGCGCGACCGAGGACTTCAGCAAAACGTCCGGCGCGCTCGTGTTCAGGAACATGTCCTTCGTGAAAGGCTTTTTCGATCACCGAGCGGACTGTTTCGCTCGCTGCGAATTCGGAAACCTGCGCGACGGAACTGAGCCTGGCGCGCTTGCGTAACGCTACATCGCCGTTGTCCGGATTCACGCGGCCGGCAAGAATTTCCATGAGCGTGGATTTACCGGAGCCGTTCGGACCAATCAGTCCGATGCGCTCGCCTTCAGAAACCGTGAACGAAATGTTCTGGAACAGGGGCGAAACGCCGTAGCGTTTGGAAAGCGATTGGGCGCTGAGAATCGGTGGCAATGAAATTCCTTCGATAGGATCGAGATAATCAAGGATAACAGCCCGCTCGGCTGAATATCCGGGCGATTGTGAATAAAAAAAGAAAAAAATCGTTTTTTGTGGCCAGCAATTCACGCCGGATTTACGGGGCCATAACAACATCCTTCTAGGGTGCGAACAGTGTTTCCAAAACCTGGAGGGTTATCATGAAATTGTCCCAACGATTTTCCGTCGCGACTCTCATCTTCGCGTCGGCAGCTTCCCTCTTTTCGGTCGCGGCTTTCGCGGACGATCAGACCAAGATTGGAGCGGGCAATATTGCCGCCGCCGCTCTCGCCAGAAAATCTCCGATGGTGCAATCCGCGTATCAGTTTCTGCTGAATCAGGCCGGCAAAATCCAGGACGCGAAGTTGCGCAAAGAAACGGAGGACGCACTCGATTCGGATACCTGCATCCGGCATCGGGCGAAACTCACCGAAGCCGACAAAAACGCGATTGTGCAGACTTTGACCGCGGAAGGGTTGCTGAATCCCGCCGACGCCGCTTCGATAACCGGCGGAGTGAAAAGCGGCGTATTTCCGCCGGTCGTGGACGACGGCTCCGCCTGCCCCAAGCTGCCGCAGAAATTCTATTCCGCACCGGGAAGCACATCCGTGTTTGGACACCACTCCTATCCGGGCGGTCTGGTCGTGCACGAATCGAACAACGAAACCGCCGACCTGCATCTGGCGACGGAGTATCGCGAAATTTATGCAAATTCCGGCAAGAACGGATTTCCAACGATCAATCCGGCGGATATCGACGGCAAGCACCACGAATTCGAGCACGGGCACAACGCAACCGATGTCTTCATCGACCAGGATCTGATTATCGGAGCGCCACTGTGGCATGACTGGGCGAAGCCAATCGTGTTTCAGTGGAACGCAAATGGAACGGAATTTGCGGAATACAATTTTGGCGGCAACGGACTGACGGATAATTTTGCCGGAACCGCGGGCGATTCCCGCACAGGCGGGCACCACATCATTACCATCGCGGAGGAAATGGCTCGCGGACTGAGTCCGGAATTCGTCATCACCCAGGCCAGTGCGCATTCCGCGCCAACCAGCGGCAACGAATTCAAGGTCGTGAACTGGTTGCGGGCCGGAGCAATCATCGCGCAAATCGATCCGCTGACGAAGGGATACCTGACCAAGGATGCGGCCGGCAATTTCCGGCTTCCCGCGCTGCGCAAGCTCGGAGATGACGTTGATCTCATCGCGGGCGGTCAGACCAACGTGCTCGCAGAATACACACTCCACAATTTGTCGGACGCGGACTTTACCTATTCGGGACCGGCGATCGACATTGACAATCTCCTGCTGCAAGAAATTGCACCTCACTTCGGATACGACTCGACCGATCCCAGTTACTTCATCAAGTTCCGCAACCCGGTACTCAGTTTCTTCACGGCGGAGAGGCTTCTGATTATCTATTCTGAAAAGGGCATCGAAGGAGTGCAGGGCGAAGTGCAGAAGTTGCGCGACGCCGGAGTTCTCTGACCATAGCCGTCTTCAATTTGCAGCAAAGGTCCGGCGAAGGAGCGACCACCAACGTCGCCTCTTCGCCGCTTTTTGCTTTCAACGGGAATCGTCGAAATAGACGCAAACGGCCGCAGGTTGAATGGACGGCAGGTATGCGTCCTTGCCGAACTGACGGAAGCGCAGTACAAAAGGATGCCGATCCGCGCTGGCAAATACCTCTGGAAACAGAAGGAAGAGGAGAAGCAACATGTTGAGCTTGCTTTGGGAAGCGCTGATCGGATTGATGGTGGGTGCGGTGGCAAAATTCGTAATGCCGGGAAAAGATCCCGGAGGAATCATTGTGACGATGATTCTCGGCATCCTAGGCGCTTTCGTTGCGACATATCTGGGGCAAATGGTCGGTTGGTACAAACAAGGCGATGCAGCTGGTTTTATAATGTCGGTAGTTGGGGCAGTTCTTCTGCTCGCAATCTACCGCTTTAGCAAAGGGAAAACGGCCAAGGCTTAGGCCAATCTGCAAATCAGCAATTTACTTACTCAAGGCGCCTAGATTCCTGCGTACCACGAGTATCCGGCGCCTGGCGCTCCGGAACCCAATCCATCACGGATATTTTTCAAACGGTCCGTCACAGTAATTTGCGAGAGATATTTCACGCTCTTGTAGCCGAGCTGGCGAGGAACACGCAAGCGAATGGGTGCGCCGTGATCGGTGGGCATCCGTTTTCCGTTCATGCCATAAGCCAGAATGGTCTGCGGGTGCAGCGCATCGGGCATGTCAATGCTGTCCCAGAAATCATCGAACGCAAAAACAACCACCCACTTGGCTTCCGGACGGACGCCCACCAATTTCAACACGTGCGAAAGCCGGACGCCAGTCCACTCGGAAATGAAGGACCAGCCTTCTTCACAAGCTTGGTGAGTGATGTTGGATTGCGCCGGCATACGCTGCAGTTCTTCGAGAGAAAAAGAAGCCGGGTGCGCGACCAATCCGTCGACTTTCAGGCGCCAGTCCACGAAGTTACCGGCCAGCAGCCGTTGATACTGCTCGACTTCAGGATGTTTGCCGTTGACTGGAATGACTTTTGAAATTTCACTGCGGTTGAATTCTCGAGCCATCGAATGATGCGCCGTCAGAAGCCGCATCGCGCCGTAAGTGAGCGCTTCACCAGCTCCGAAAATGCCATGGTGATCCGGAGCGAGCAAGCCATAGCCGTCGGCGATTTTTGCAGCGACGGCCAGGCCAGAAACGCCGGCAGCGCTCGCTAGCCCGGTGGTAATCAATTTTCGACGCGAAATTCCGCCGCTCATGCGCGTTCCTTTTTCGGAGCACTGAAGCCGGTGATCATTGCGCGGACACGCCGGGTGAATCCGGCGAGAATCACCATGGCGATATGCACGAACAAAAACGCGACCAGCAAAGTAGAAACAAAAAAATGAATGGTGCGCGCCGATTGTTGTCCGCCGAAAACATTCACAATGATCGGGAACACTGAGGTAACGGCGGGAGACATCGCCAGCCCAGTGATAACAATCAGCGGGAACATCACGAATACGACGACCAGGTAGGAAAGCCGCTGTAAGACGTTGTAACTCTGCGCCTCTGCTTCCGTGGGGCGCTTGAGCCGCGCGTGATTGGCCGCAACGCGCAGAATTGCTTGTGGCGCCAGATCGGATTTTCGCGGCAACAAATTTTTACGAAAATGCTGGGTGAATAAGCCGGAGATTGCGTAAAGCAATCCAGTCAACACGCAGACCCAGGCGGACAGGAAGTGCAGGTAACGTCCCGGGCCGCGGATCGGCACGTTCAGCACAAAAGGCAGCGGCAAATCGATCAGAGATGGACCACCAACCGCTCCGGTTTCTCCCCAATACAGACGCGGGTGAGCGAGGAGGATGGCCAGGCCGCTCAAGACCAACGCGATAAAGCTGGCTGCGTGAACCCAGTGTGTGATGCGAACGAGAAACGAATGGCGAGGCAAGTCAGGAGCCAACGCGTTTGCGGCGACCACAGGAAGATAGGCACTCTGCGCCATAGCAATTATGAGCGGGCTGCAAATTACAGCCCCATCCGTTGCGGCGAATCTAGCATGCCGGTTGGGTGGGTGACAACAAAATCGGGAAAGGCTAAAGTCTCGGGCTGGCGCAAAAGGTGCCAGCAATGGTCGGAATTCTCGTTCATGGGAACAATCACTACATCTTGTTTGGCCCAGCACCGTCCGACGCAGAAGCCATAGCGCTGGCGCGGCATTGGTCGATCGTGCAAATCGGCGAAGCGAAATCGCAGAAATTCGATCGGTGGGAAGTCCGCAATAAGGAATTTCGCGAGAATTTGGAATGGGCTGTGGTTGTGCGGGGAGAGCGGGAAACTGCGCCCAGCGTGGTGGAGTTGCTCGCGGAACTGAAAGCGCGCGGCGTCACGATCCGCGAACTGCTCAAATGTATTTAGACAAATAAAAAAGCCACCGAAGGATCGGTGGCTCTTAAAGGTTGTTTGCTCTTTGATTGATACGATCTGCCAGAATCCGCCCGCCCAGTTCCTAGCCGAAGCCAAGAATGGGTATTGAGTAACCTGAAGCAAAGCTTCTAGGTTGAACTTTCAGAGCAAGCCCTGAAAGCAAAACATCGAGTGTTGCAGCTAAAGCCCGTGAGAGCTTAGCTGCGGTGGCCAGCATTACCTGCACACCATAGCAGGTTGAGCTGGCTCTATCTTTAGAAAGGAGGTGATCCAGCCGCAGGTTCTCCTACGGCTACCTTGTTACGACTTCACCCCAATCATGAGTCATACCTTGGGCGCTTGCCTCCTTGCGGTCGGCGCGGCGACTTCTAGTACAACTCACTTTCGTGATGTGACGGGCGGTGTGTACAAGGCCCGGGAACGTATTCACGGCGTCGATCTGATACGCCATTACTAGCGATTCCGGCTTCATGCAGTCGAGTTGCAGACTGCAATCCGAACTGAGCAGAGTTTTTTCCGATTAGCTCCCCCTCGCGGGTTGGCAACGGTTTGTACCCTGCATTGTAACACGTGTGTAGCCCTGGACATAAAGGCCATGCGGACTTGACGTCATCCCCACCTTCCTCTCCGTTATCCGGAGCAGTCCACACAGAGTCCTCTCTTGCGAGTAGTAACTGTGTGCAGGGGTTGCGCTCGTTGCGGGACTTAACCCAACACCTCACGGCACGAGCTGACGACAGCCATGCAGCGCCTATACTAGTGTCCCTTGCGGGAAGGCCGTATTTCTACAGCTGGTCACTAGCATTTCGAGCCCAGGTAAGGTTCCTCGCGTAGCGTCGAATTGAACCACATGTTCCACCGCTTGTGCGGGCCCCCGTCAATTCCTTTGAGTTTCAGTCTTGCGACCGTACTCCCCAGGTGCAGGACTTAACGCGTTAGCTCCGGGACGACATCCGAACGGATGCCACCCCAAGTCCTGATCGTTTAGGGCTAGGACTACCAGGGTATCTAATCCTGTTTGCTCCCCTAGCTTTCGTTCCTCAGCGTCAGTAGTGATCCAGCTCGCCGCTTTCGCCACGGGTGTTCCTGCAGATATCTACGCATTTCACCGCTACACCTGCAATTCCACGAGCCTCTCTCACACTCAAGCACAGCAGTTTTGGAAGCAGCCTCTGGGTTGAGCCCAGAGATTTCACTCCCAACTTGCCGCACCGCCTACGAACCCTTTACACCCAGTAATTCCGAACAACGCTGGCCCCCTACGTCTTACCGCGGCTGCTGGCACGTAGTTAGCCGGGGCTTCTTATATCCGTACCGTCAATCCTCTTGCGAGGCATTCGTCCGGATCGAAAGGGGTTTACACACCGAAATGCTTCATCCCCCACGCGGCGTCGCTGCATCAGGCTTTCGCCCATTGTGCAAGATTCCCCACTGCTGCCTCCCGTAGGAGTCTGGACCGTGTCTCAGTTCCAGTGTGGCTGGCCATCCTCTCAGACCAGCTAACGATCAAAGCCTTGGTAGGCCATTACCCTACCAACTAGCTAATCGTGCGCGGGCTCCTCCTCCGACGACTTACGCCTTTCAGTCCAAAAACCAAGGTTCTCGGAATATTATGCGGAATTAGCTCGCCTTTCGGCGAGTTATTCCCCATCAGAGGGCAGATTACCCACGTGTTACGCACCCGTGCGCCGTGCGCCACCTGTATTGCTACAGGCGCGCACTCGACTTGCATGTGTTAAGCACGCCGCCAGCGTTCGTTCTGAGCCAGGATCAAACTCTCGTTTGAAGCCTGTCGCTTGGGCGAAAAAAAATGCCCCGATTTTCATCGGAGCCAGCCTACCCAAGCAAATTGTTGATCGCTCGATGTTACTCAACCATTCGGGCTCGAATAAGGCCGAATGGTTTCGAACGGATTCTGGCACATCGTATCAATTGTCAAAGAGCAAGGCCTCCCTGTCCAGCAGAGTGGCAACCAAACAACTTGACGACTATAGCGAGGGTCGTACTAAAAGTCAACACCTGCGAGCAAAGAAATTTCAGATTTCCACAGGCGGCATGCGCCCTCGGTAAGTGGCTCAAAGCAAGCAAGATGTGAACGCACGCGGAATCCAGAGGTATGCATCGTCAGAAACGTTCGGGGCGTTGGTGTTGGCCTTCAGTTGAGATCACAACGAACTAAGGAGATTGCCGAAGAATTAAAATTGCGCCGCTCGGGTCAGACTTCCCGGCGACTCGCAAAAAAAGAATTGTTCCGCAAAATCGAACCACGGTGCCGTAGCAGAGTTTTTGCGTTGCGTCGACTGGGATTTGAAAACTTTGCTGGCGATCCGGGCATCTAAAGCGCGATGGATCGAATGGCGGCAGTTGAGATACGAAGAGAGAGCATCGTCAAATAGCCAAATCGCGAGAAACCATTTTCAATACCCGCGCGTCAGAACTTTGCACGCAAGTTTTTCGCGTTGCTAGAGAGAGCCGCGATGAGCGCATCGCGCAGACTTCCACTTATTCCTCTCCACACTGAAGTGGACAGCCCTGCGGGCCTCCCTTTCCCTGTCAGTATCTATGATTACTGAAATGTATTTTCGGAAATTTATAGGCATATCGGTAATTATTGAAAAACGGATAATTCTACTGATTTTAAATACGCGGAGTTCCGCAAGTCTTGCTTAACATTTTGTAAACGTAAGATAAAGCAGCAATCTATAAAACGTGCGACAGTGGCCTCTGTCTTGCACGAAGAAGGATGCCAGGTAGTTCGAGTTGGTGCCGCAAGTCAGAGTTTGTAAGCAAACCGAAAGTCCTCAGGAAACAGAAGCGGTTTGCGGCACTAAACACAAAATGTGACGGAAGACGGGGAAGTACGTGAATCCAGGATTCACGTAGGAGCGGAGGTGTGTCCATTGCCCGGCCGCACGCGATGAGCGTGGGGAATCAGGGGAAGGCGCAGGGTGTGCGCGTACCGGGCGAAAAGTGGAAACAAAAAAAACCAGAGGAGAACGAAAGAAAATGAGAATCACGCAGTGCGTTAAGCACTTGTTTTTGTTTTCCATCCTGCTACTGGTTGCGTGCGGTATTGCGATCGGGCAAAGCATCGTAACCGGTGCGATTAGCGGAACGATCACGGATGCTTCTGGCAGCGTCGTGACTAATGCAAAAGTCACGATCGTGAGCGAAGCGACGCAAGAAACGCAATCCACCGTGACCGATTCGAACGGAACTTACCAATTCCCACTCCTCAAACCCGGAAGATACAGCGTGTCGGTCGAAAAGACCGGCTTCCGACGATTGGTCGAAAAGTCCGACGTTTTGTTGGGACAAACGGCAACCATCAACGCAAGACTGGAAATTGGCGAAGCCACGCAGACCGTGGAAATCACAGAGAGCCTGCCGCTGCTGCAAACAGAAGATGCCAACATCAGCACCAACGTGGATCTGCACACGCTGCAGAACATTCCGAATCCGGGAGGCGATCTGAGCTATGTCGCACAGATTTCTCCCGGTGTGACCATGAACACGTCGAATGGAGGCGGATTCGGGAATTTCACCGCGTTCGGCCTTCCGGCGACGGCGAACCTGTTTACCATCAACGGAAATGATTACAACGATCCGTTCCTGAATCTGAACAACTCCGGCGCGAGCAACCTGCTGCTAGGTTCGAACGAGGTGCAGGAAGTGGCAGTGGTGAGCAACGGCTACACGGGTCAGTATGGACGGCAAGCCGGAGCGCAAGTGGACTACACCACGAAATCGGGGGGCAACGCGTTCCACGGCGATGCGGTGTATTATTGGAATGGAAGCGCCCTGAATGCGAATGACACCTTCCTGAACGCCGGCGGACAGGCGCGGCCATTTGAAAACAACAATCAATGGGCAGCGTCATTCGGCGGACCGATCAAAAAGGACAAGGCATTTTTCTTCGTCAACACGGAAGGGTTGCGCTACACGTTTGGTTCGAGCTCGCAAGTGTTCGTACCGACGCAGGGCTTGCAGAATTTCATTCTGAATACCAGTCTGCCGGCGAACAATGCAGCGGCAATTCCTTTCTACCAGCAGGTATTTAACCTGTACAACAATGCTCCTGGCGTTGCGAACGCACAACCGGTAGCGGGTGATTCGTGTGGCAGCCTGGATACGGTTTTTGCTGGACCGTGCCTTGCGTCCTACCGAGTATCAGTGCCAAACGGCAACCGCGAATGGTTGTTGAGCGGCCGCGTTGATTATGAATTCAGCGACAAGGACAAAATCTTTGCCCGGGTGAAATTCGACCGCGGAAATCAGCCGACGTACACCGATCCGATCAATCCAGCATTCAACATTCAGAGCAATCAGCCAGAGAACGAAGGGCAGTTGAACTACACGCACGTGTTCAGTCCGCGAGTGGTGAACAACTTTGTCGGCTCGGTGTTGAGCTCCTCGGCGCTATTCCAAAGTCCAAACCTCAGCAGCGCACTTTCGACGTTTCCCTTTATTTTGAGCACCAGCGACACGAGCCTGACACCGCTCGGCTCGGGCTCGGGATCAGATCCGTTCTTCGCATTGTTTCCCCAGGGCCGCAACGTAACGCAGTGGCAGCTGGTGGACGACCTTTCGATCGAGCGTGGAAAACACACGTTCAAGATGGGTGTGAACTTTCGTCGCGACGACGTCAGCGACTTCACCGCAAGCGAAGGAAGCTTCCCCGCGATTCAGTCCAGTATGTTGGACTTCGCAAACGGATCGGCCGACGTCATTCAGCAGAACTTCGCGATTCATAATTCACAACCGCTGGCGTTCTATAGCGTAGGCTTCTATTTCCAGGACGAATTCAAAGTGAATTCGAAACTGAAACTTACCCTGGCATTGCGGGCTGACCGGAACTCCGGTGGCGCATGCCAATCGGATTGTGTTTCTCGTTCCACCGTGCCCTTTGACCAACTCAGCCATGACCCGACCATTCCATTCAATCAAATGGTTACCACGGGAATCAGTCAGATTCTGCCAGACGTTGAGAGAGTCGTCTTCCAACCACGCGTCGGATTTGCGTGGAGCCCGGCGGGCGACAAGACGGTGATCCGCGGCGGAATCGGTCTCTTCTCTGATTTGTATCCCGGACAGATCCTGGATCAGTTCACGACAAACTTTCCGCAGGTGACGAGCTTCTCGCTTTCACAACTGGGATCGATCGACGCAAGTACCAACCCCAACAGCGCTGCGGCCCTGGTTGCGCAGTGCAATACCGCATTCCAGAACAATTTCAACAGCGGGGGTAACGCGGCCGGTTTCCTGGCCGCCGCACCGGCGGGCTGCGCCACTCCGAACCTGAATGATGTAGTCGGCCAACTGAAGAATCCCAAGTACGTGGAATGGAACCTCATGGTCCAGCACGAAATCGGAAAGCGGACAGTGGTATCCGTCAACTACGTGGGAAACCATGGCTACGATGAACTGCTCGAGAATCCTTACCTGAACAGCTTCGGATTCGGGGGGCTGCCTTCCACCGCAGCGGATAGCCGGGTGCAGAACGTACTGCAGCTGACAAACAACGGCAGGTCGAACTACAACGGCTTGACTGCTGCAGTAAAAGAGCAGCTGGGTCACGGATTCTCCGGCCAGTTCAGCTACACGTTCAGCCATACGCTGGACAATGTATCGAACGGCGGCATCGATCCATACAGCGTCAACGACAGCCTGCTAAACCAGATCAGCCCGTTCAGCCCGACCAGCTTGAACTACAGCAACTCGGACTATGACGTGCGTCACAGTCTGAATGCCAGCTATGTCTGGGATTTGCCTGTGAAGTTCGAGAACCACGCGCTGAACACGATTGCCGGCGGATGGACCGTCTCTGGAACGTTCTTTTACCGAACTGGTTTGCCTTTCAGCGTCTTAGACGGCACGACCATCGGAGACCTGCAAGCTGGGGGAACAAACCTGCAAAACGTGACCGTGCTCGGCCAACCTATTGGCGCCGTTCCGTCGTCCTGCGGGGGCGCGAGCGTAAACACGCCATGCTTTTCGGCATCGCAGTTCGCGAGCGGGTCGGCGGTCACGACCTTCGGAACGATTCCCCGAAATTCGTTCCGCGGCCCTGGATACTTCAACACAGACCTGGGGCTGAAAAAGACCTTTCACTTCCACGAGAGACTTGCGTTCACAGTGGGCGCAAGCGCTTACAATGTGCTCAACCATGTGAACTACGCCAATCCCATTTCCAATCTGGCCAGCAGCAGCAATTTTGGCTCGATTGTCAGCGCCGTGCAGCCGCCGACTTCGCCCTACGGCGCATTCGCCGCAGCCGCGACCGATGCCCGCATCGTGCAGGTAATGGGCAAGATCACGTTCTAGGCAAACTCCAACCAGACTGTGCGAGGGGCAGCGCAGTGGGCTGCCCCTTTTTTCAAATGAACCGGCGGATTAGGGCGGAGAGTGTTCGTCCGCCAGTCGACTTGGAACGACCGTCAAGCTCCGAGAGCAGCCGCAATTTTTGATTTTGTGGGATGATGCAGGCGAAACGAGGCGAGGCCGTGCGGAAGCCTGCACCATCTCAAAAACTAGGGTCGCATCTGGCGGCGCAACTGCGACAAGAGCATTGGTTTAGCGCCGGGCTCAGGATTGGCGTTGGACTTTCGGGTGGCGCGGATTCGGTGGCGCTGCTGACTTTGCTTGCGGAGTTGCGCTCCGAACTGGGGATTGTGGTCAGCGTCGTACATTTCAATCACAAGCTGCGCGGCAAAGCTTCAGACGCCGACGAAAAGTTTGTAGGAACACTTGCGGAAAAATTCGGGATGACGCTGCACATCGGGCGTGGCGACGTTGCCAGCAAAGCAAAACGCGAAAAAGCAAATCTGGAAGATGCGGCGCGACGCGCGCGGTATGAATTTTTCGAACGGCTCGCAATCCAAGGCGCGGTCGATGTGATTGCGACGGCGCATACCATGGACGACCAAGCGGAAACCGTGCTGGCGCATATCATGCGAGGAACGGGGATCGCCGGGCTGGCGGGAATCCATCCAATGTCGGGACGAGTGGTGCGTCCGCTGCTCAGCGTGCGGCGCGTAGAGCTTCGTAATTTTCTGCGCGCAACAAAACAGAAATGGCGGGAAGACGCCAGCAACCACGACTTTACGAAGACACGGGCGCGGATGAGGAAGAAACTGTTTCCACTGCTGGAAAAGCAATTCAACCCGGCGGTGGTGGAACATCTTGGCGGCCTGGCGAAACTTGCGCTGGAACAGTCATCTTTCGTGGAACAGCTCGTTGCAGAACTCATTGGCGAGAAAGTGAAATTCGAAGCAGGCGGAGCGAGGATCAAAATCGCGAGTCTGCTGAATCCGCTGGAACTGCGGACGGCTTCGCAGACTGAAGTGCTGGCCGCGAGATTCATTCAGCAGATCGTCAACCAAGTGAAATCGAAGAACGGGCAACTTACCGCAGTACATCTGGAAGCGGTGATGCGGATTGCGAGGACCGGAGAGCCCGGCAAGCGGCTGCAACTTCCGGGCGGAGTGGATGTGGTTCGTGAACGTGATGCGTTGATATTCCGGCCGCGCGAAAAGTGATTTCAGATAAGGAATTCGAAGGCGCGATCAAAGTCAGGAAAAAATCGATTTTTGCAGCCTGACTTGCAGGGTGAGCGTATTAGTAACACGCTGATTATTCCGATTCAGAGCGATTGACTGTCATTCCGCGAGGCGAGACACTAGTAAAAGAGGAAAAGGGCGGAAGCGCCCGCGTGGGCACCCGGAAGCGTTTACGGACGTCATCAGGAGTGTACAACGTGAGTGCAAAGAGAGCCGCAACTTACTCTGCGAAACGCATTGCCACGAGAGTTGCCGCATTAGGAAAGCAGATTTCGCGGGCCTACGGCGGCAAACGTTTGGATGTGGTTGTGACGATGGATCGTGGTTTCGTGTTCGCGGCGGATTTGTTGCGTAGCGTAAGTTTGCCGACAGTCTGCCATTTCGTGCGGGAGCAGGTTCGCGACGTGCAACAGGGCGACAGTGCACGGCGTGAAGTATTTTTCGGCGGCAGACCAGAAATCAAAGGACGCGACGTGTTGCTGCTGGACGCAGTGATGGACAGCGGCGTAACGCAGGAATTTTTGCTGCGCCGGCTGGCGGAAGGTCAGCCACGTTCATTGCGGTTGGCAGTGCTGCTGGATAAGCCAGCGGGCAGGCGGGTAGCTCTGGAGCCGGATTACTTTGCGTTCCAGACCGCATCTAATCAAGTGTGGGTAGGGTACGGATTGGCGAACGGATCCGGGATCGGTAGAACCGGCCGGAACTTGTCCGCGAGCAATGCGCCGAAGGGCAAATCGGCGTCTAATAAGAAGAAGCGCTGAAGCGAAAGCGCGCAGAAGCCGGGTGGTTAAAGAGTATTTCGGTACCAGTTGAGAGGGGCAATCGTGAATCCCAGTTCTACAGCAAAAACAATTTTATTCTGGCTTTCGATCGTGCTGCTAGGCGTCATGCTCTGGAGGCTCGTATCGGCAAACGGGCAAGCAGCGCGCGAAGACACGCCAAGCTATAGCGAATTTGTCGCTCACGTGGAAAAGGGCGACGTCAAAGAAGTGACGATGTATCTTTCGCCGAACAGCTACGAGATTCAGGGCGAGTATACGAATCCTCCCAACAAGAAATTCCACACCACGATTTTTAAGGAAGATGCTCCGAATCTGAGCAAGACGCTGCGCGACAAGCAAGTGCAGATAAACGTGAAGGAAGTACGCAGCGGAGACTGGCTGATTATTCTGCTGAACGCGCTGCCGTTGCTGCTGTTGGTCGGTTTTTGTTTGTTCCTGATGCGGCAAATGCAGGCAGGCGGTAACAAGGCGCTAAGCTTCGGCAAATCACGGGCGCGGCTGCTTTCTGCGCAGCAGAAGAAAGTTACGTTCAAGGACGTTGCAGGAACGGACGAAGCGAAAGAAGAGCTACAGGAAATCATTGAGTTCCTGAAGGATCCGCAAAAATTCCAGAAGTTGGGCGGGCGCATTCCGAAGGGCGTGTTGCTGGTTGGGCCTCCGGGCACGGGCAAGACCTTGCTGGCCCGGGCGATTGCCGGCGAAGCGAACGTTCCGTTTTTCTCGATTTCCGGTTCGGACTTCGTGGAAATGTTCGTCGGCGTTGGCGCTAGCCGCGTGCGCGATTTGTTTGAGCAGGGCAAGAAGAACGCGCCTTGCATTATATTTATTGACGAAATTGATGCGGTTGGACGCCATCGCGGAGCTGGATTGGGCGGTGGTCACGACGAGCGCGAGCAGACTTTGAACGCGTTGCTGGTGGAAATGGACGGGTTCGAATCGAACGAAGGCGTCATTCTGATTGCCGCGACCAACCGGCCGGACGTGCTCGATCCCGCTTTGCTGCGTCCGGGACGTTTTGACCGCCGCGTGGTTGTGGCGCGTCCTGACGTGAAGGGCCGCGAAGAGATTCTCCGCGTGCACACCCGCAAAAAGCCGATTTCGGATGATGTGGATCTATCGATCATCGCGCGCGGGACACCCGGGTTCTCCGGTGCCGATCTTGAGAGCCTGGCAAACGAAGCGGCGCTTTGGGCTGCGCGCCAGAACCGCAAGTTTGTCCTGATGGAAGATTTTGAAATGGCCAAGGACAAAGTGCTGATGGGCGTAGAGCGCAAGTCCCTGATTCTTTCCGACGAAGAAAAGAAAAATACTGCGTACCACGAAGCGGGACACGCGCTAGTGGCGGCGATGACGCCGGGCGCCGATCCGGTACACAAGGTTACGATTATTCCGCGCGGCATGGCGCTGGGCTTGACGATGCAATTGCCGACCGACGACAAGCATTCCTACACCAAGACGCATCTGGAAGGCATGCTGGCGGTGCTGATGGGCGGACGCACCGCGGAAGAAATTTTCCTCGGGCACATCACAACCGGAGCGGGCAACGACATCGAGCGCGCAACGGACATCGCACGCAACATGGTTTGCGAGTGGGGCATGAGCGATCTGGGTCCGCTGGCATTCGGTAAAAAGGAAGAAGCGATTTTCCTGGGCCGCGAAATTGCCCAGCATCGCGACTTCAGCGAAGCGACCGCCGTGGACATTGACAAGGAAGTGAAGCGAATCGTTAGCGAAGCCTACGAAAAAGCGAAAGGCATCCAGAACCAGCACCGTGACATTCTGGAGCGCATCGCGCAAGGACTGCTGGAGCGCGAAGTACTCGACGCGAACGAAGTTCGCTTGCTGATTGAAGGAAAGCCGCTTCCAGAAAAGCCGCGGACGCCTCCGACACCGCCGCCACAGGGCGCGGTTGCGACGGATCCGAAGGTGGTACGGCCGGAATTGCGGCCGGCGCCGGGATTCACGCGAGGCGATTCACCTGCGAAGGCGTAAGAACTGAGCTAATCTTTTTTCAGCTAACGGGAACGTAGAAAAAGAGCGGGGGCGCCAAACGGCGTTCCCGCTTTTTTCTTTGCGGGCAAGCTGCTGGTATTTCGCGCTCGACATGCGGTGCGCAAATTTGAGTGTTAGACTGCGCGAATGCAGGCGGACGATGGCATTCATAGACGAAATTCGTGACGGTCGAACTGACAAAGTATTCGAATACCTGGCGGCGGGACATCCGGCGGACTCGGCGGATTCTGATGGAGTTACCGTGGTGCAATGGTGCGCGTACTACGGAGACGTGAGCGCGTTGAAATGCCTGATGGCCGCGGGCGCCGAACTCGATTCGCTGGGCGATGATCTCGGACTGAATGCTGCGAGTTTCCACGGCCACTGGCGGCTTGCGAAATTCCTGATTGAAAACGGCGCGGATGTGAATCGCGCAATTGCCGGATACGGGCGAGACGCCTTTGCATTCGGCGCTGTGCACTACAAACCGTGTGGCGCACAACCTGGTAATGAAAGTATTGCTTTCAGGCGGAGCAAACCCGAACGTTGCGACGATACCGAATGTCGAAACCGGTGGATTCATGCGCGACGTGCGCACCAAAGGCGAAACACCACTACACCGCGCAGCGGCATTCGGCGATGAAGAAAGTCTAGAGATGCTGCTGGACGCAGGCGCGAAAATTGATGCGAAAGACATGAATGGAGACTCGCCGCTGTCTTGGGCCAGTTGGCATTTGCGGCCGATTCCGATTCTGCGAAAACTTCTATATGGACCGCACAGTATTCGTTCCGACTACGGTCAGGGAATGGCGGCGAATTTGCTGGGCAAGCCCAGCGAATAACGGGCAGAATTTTGCCGGTTCGATGCAAAGATGCCAGCGCGAGAGCTTTGGCGTAGAATACGGCGATGGTGCTGCGATGGGACTAAAAGACGGCGAAAATTTGAATGTGACTTGTCCGTGCTGCCAGGCCAAGTTGGTGATCGATCCGATTTTCGGAGCGGTGCTGTCGCATGTCGCTCCCGTAAAGCCCGGGCCGGACGTGGATCTGACGCAGGCGGGCAGCATTCTGGATCAGCAGAAAAAACAACGCGAAGATAAATTCGCAGATTCGTGGTTTCAGGAAACGAACAAGGAAGACATCCTGGCCAAGAAGTTCGAAGAAGCGATGAAGAAGGCCAAGGACGCTCCGGCCGGCAAACCGCTGCGCGACATTGATCTGGATTGACAGTGCGAGTGACTGGTAACTGATGACTCGAAGGCTCCACGACTTCGTTCCGCCCCGACAAAGATGACCAAGACCTTCAACCTGAAATTGCGACCAGGTGTGTTGACACTGGACAAGCGCACGCTGGTGATGGGTGTGCTCAACCTCACGCCCGACAGTTTTTCCGACGGCGGAAAATTTTTCAGCCTAAGGCGCGCCGTGCAACACGCGTTGGCGATGGAACGCGATGGCGCGGACATCATTGATATTGGTGCGGAATCCACGCGGCCCGGTGCTGAGCAGATTTCCGCTGAGGAAGAACTGGCGCGGCTGCTGCCGGTTCTAGAGGCGCTGCGCGGAAGACTGAAAATTCCCGTTTCCGTGGATACGCAGAGGGCGGCGGTGGCGGAAAGCGCGCTGCGCGCCGGCGCGAAAATCATCAATGACATTTCGGGGTTGCGGAGCGATGCTCGGCTTGCGGAGGTTGCGGCAAAGTCTGGGGCGCAACTGATTTTGATGCATATGCGGGGCACGCCGCGCACTATGCAGAAAGGGCCGTTCGCACGTGACGTGGTGCAGGATGTTTTGCGCGGACTGCGAAAGTCGATTGCCACTGCGCGGAAATTCGGCGTGTCGCGCTCGCAGATCGTGATTGATCCGGGCATCGGTTTCGGAAAGAGTTTTTCACAGAATTACGAATTGCTTGCCAAGCTGGATCAAATTGCGAAGCTTGGATATCCGATCATGATTGGTACTTCACGCAAAGGTTTTCTTGGAGCCACGCTGGCGACAAACGGCAAGCCGGCCCCTCTAGACAAACGGATTTGGGGAACGGCAGCGACGGTGACCGCGAGTATTTTGAATGGAGCGAACATCGTTCGCGTACACGACGTCGCCGAGATGAAACAGGTGGCAACGGTGGCGGATGCGGTCCTCGCACAGTCCGGGTCTCGTTAAGCTCAATCGAGAGTAGCGCCATGCGTGCTCGTTCAAATCCACGAAGCGATATACTTGCGCGGCCAGTTTGCCTAACTTTGAACAACACGTTTCGACTGGAGCGCCGCGTGCATATAAATCTTCGATCCGTAGTTCTGTACACAGCTTTGGCTCCTCTTCTCTGTGCGCCGGTGGCCGCGCAACTTCCTCCCGTAAAGGTGGGGCCAATTACCCCGGGGCAGGCGATTCCAGGCGCAAGCGCGTGCTCTGCGACGGAAGCTTCCGCATGCACTGAAGCCGCAAAGAAACTGATTCCGCTCATCCTGGGCGATTCGCCGATGATGGAGAATTTGCGCCGGCTTACGGACGAAGTCGGCGGACGAGTCAGCGGTTCGCCGGAAATGGCAAAAGCCGTGAACTGGGGAGTCGCGGGATTTCGTGCGGCGGAGGTGGACGTTCACACAGAAAAATTCAAGTTGCCGGTCGCATGGAAGGAAGGCGCAACCAGCCTGACGGTTATTTCTCCCGCGGCAAACTCGATTCAGTTGCGCACGGTTTCCGAAGGCATGGGCCCGGCAACCGCGGCAGGAGGTCTCGAAGCCAACGTGATCGACATCGGCGACGGAACTGACGCTGATTTTTCCCGCGCCGGAAATATCAAAGGAGCGGTGCTCCTGGTGCATAGCGAAATCGGTTCGACGTGGCCGGATCTCTTCAACGAGTACATGCGGCCGCCGGGAATCATCGCGCACGCAGTGAAAGATGAAGCCGCCGCGATTCTCTGGACCGCCGCCAGGGAGCGCTTACTGCTTTATCGCCACACGAATTCGCTTTTAGGCGAACTGGACAAAATTCCGCAAGCGGTGGTGGCGCGCGAAGATGCCCTGCGGCTGGCGCGGCTGGTCGCGGCAAATCCTGGCAAAGTGCGCGTGCAGCTGAATATGCCGAACCAAATCGGCGGCGCGGTGGAGCAAGAGAATGTTGTCGGCGAAATTCGCGGCTACGAAAAGCCCGACGAAGTGGTGATTCTCGCCGCGCATCTGGACTCGTGGGAACTCGGGACCGGCGCTCTGGATAACGGCTGCAACGCGGCGCTGGTGATTGAAGCGGCGCGCGCCATCAAGGCCACTGGCTTGCTCCCCAAGCGTACGATCCGATTCATTCTTTTCAGCGGCGAAGAGCAAGGAACGGTCGGCTCCTTTGCGTATGTGAAGTCGCATGCGGCGGAGTTGGACAAAATTCGCGCCGTGATTATTTTCGATTCCGGCAGCGGACGCGTGCCCGGGTACTCGCTCGGAGGACGCCGCGACACCGAAGCGGGGTTGCGGCAAATCCTGAAGCCGCTGGAGGGCTGGGGCGTGACGGAACATACCGCCGACGCCAGCTTCGGCACCGACAATTTCGATTTTCTGCTGGAGGGCGTGCCAACGTTCGTTGCGAACAACGAAATTGCGAACTATCTGGCGAACTATCACGCCGCTTCGGACACGTTCGACAAAGTGGATCAGCGTGAATTGAAACTGAACACGGTGATTGCTGCGCTCACGACATGGGGCATCGCAGACCGCGCCGAACCGCCCGGCAAACGTTTGAGCCGCAGCGAACTGGAAGCGATGATGAAAGAGACCGGCTTGGACCAGCAAATGAAGCTCTTGGGTTATTGGGAGCAATGGCAAAGCGGAACGCGGGGCCGCAAGCCATAGGCGATATAATGGAGGAGTGAAAATTGCGCCCAATGCTTTATCGTCCGCAGCTACTGCCTCGCCGCGAGCCAAGTCTTCCGCGAATTTGGCGACTGAATCGGCCGTAGGAAAAATCCTTGCAATCGATTACGGCCGAGCGCGTATCGGGCTGGCCATGGCCGAATCACTGCAAGGCGTCGCGCAGCCGTACGATGTACTGCATCGCGTCAATCGCAATGAAGACATGCGCCGCCTGCGCGAACTGGTGCGCGATCATTCAATAAAACTGATTCTGGTGGGATTGCCGCTGCGGCTCGACGGCGAACCCGGCGAAATGGCGGAAGAAACCGAAGGCTTCGCGCGACGGCTGCGCAAACAAATCGGCGTTACCGTAAAAATGGTAGATGAACGGCTGACCAGCTGGGAAGCAGAACGCCAACTGGAAGAACAATTTGGCCGCAAATCGAAACAGATTGACGGAGCATCTAAAAAGAAGGACTCCGGCAAAGTCACAGTGGACTCGGTGGCCGCAGCAATTATTTTGCGGGAATATCTGGAAGCCGCAGCGAATTCTCCGCAGGAGGCGCGCTAGGTGAAATTTCTGGGGAAACTTTTCATCCTGGTGCTGCTGGTAGCTGCAGCGGCTGCGGCTTATGCGTGGTACGCGATCGAGCAGCCTTACGGCAACTATTCCGGCGAAGGAATTTTTGTGGACGTGCCGCACGGTGTTTCGAGCCGCGGCGTTGCGCGGTTGCTTGAACGTAACGGCGTGATCCGCAACGCGATTGCATTCGAACTTTACGCCCGCCGCCACCCTCGTCGCTCTCTGCAGGCGGGCGAATATCATTTCGACCACGCGGCCAGCGCGAAAGACGTTTTCTGGATGCTGGCGAACGGCAACGTGTACGAGCGGCCGTTCACGGTGCGCGAAGGCGAAACGATGTTCGACATCGCGCACGAATTGCAGGACGGAAAATTTTTGACGGCTGACGAATTTCTGAATGCTGCAAAAAACCCCGAATTGATTCACGATCTCGCACCACAGGCGAAGAGCTTGGAAGGCTTTCTGTTCCCTGCCACATACCATCTTCCGCGGCACCCCGCAGCGAACGAACTCGCCGCGCAGATGACGCAAAAATTCCGCGAGGAGTGGGCGGCAATTGCTCCGGCCAACTCGGACAAAACCGGGCAAGCGAATGGACGGCCGCTGCTTTCGACGGTCACGCTGGCTTCGCTGGTCGAACGCGAAACACCGAAGCCCGACGAACGTCCGCTGGTCGCCGGCGTTTTCGAAAACCGCCTGAAAAAAGGGATGCTGCTGCAATGCGACCCCACCGTGATTTACGCGCTGGAAATGGACGGCCGCTACAACGGAACGCTTACCGGAAAAGATTTGCATGAAGACTCGCCGTATAACACGTATACGCGCGGCGGTTTGCCCCCGGGCCCGATCGGAAATCCGGGAGAAATTTCGCTGCGCGCGGCGCTGGCTCCGGCTGATACGCAATATCTCTATTTCGTGGCCAACACGCAAGGCGGCCATTTTTTTAGCGCGACGCTGGAGCAGCACAATCAGAACGTAAACCGCTATCACCGATTGTTGAACGGCCAGCCGGCAGATCCGTCGCCATCGGAGGCGGCTCCGATTTCGCAGAACAAAGCGCACGGTAAATCGCCGGCAAAGACTTCGACCAGGTCACAAGGAAAAAAACACAGTCGCTAATCGAGCAAAGGAACTGGACGATGACCGAAATTCTGGAAACCAAGAAAGCAATGATCCTGCGCGCCGCTGCCGCGATCGGCGCGGAAAAATGGACGCCCGCAGAAATCGATCAACTGCGCAGAAAACTGCTGGCGGATCACGGCGCGGAAGGCAAGACCGGTTCTGACTACATCGCGGACGTGCTGGAATCGGCCGGATGGAAAGTGGTGCTTACGCAGCAGGAAGAGGCGGAAGACCAGTTTGAGGAAGAATTCGAAGACCTGCTGCATTTCAAAACGTTGAGCGACGCCGAAGTGAGCCTGATGCGGCTGGATGAATTGCTGCGGCGCTTCAAAGCGCACGGAGAAACGGCGGCGGCCGAGCGGGTGATGCAAGTTGCACGGCTGGGCAAGCGTCGCGCGGAAATGATCGCGCGCAATCACAAGGTGGAAGCGTACAAGCGCATGGAAAAAGAAGAAATCGCCAACTGGTTCCGCATTTGGCTGGAAAATCCGGATGCGTTTTTCGATTGGCTGGAAGTCCGCAAGGAGTCGCCGGACTTCCGTGAGAAATTTCCCAAGGCAGACGAAGTCGAATGACCGGACCCGCAAACGGTGCCACAGCTCCGGGCGCCATGGATCTGCCGGCCTTTTCCCTGGACGTGCAGGCGCTTGATCTCGGTGCCGGAATCAAAGCGGTCAGCCTGGAAATTCTGGAGACGGAAAGCCGTGAGCCAGTCCGTGGCAAGCCGGCCACTGATTTCTGGTCTGCGGTATTCCCGCTGCTTTCTGCCGGGGAGCCGTTCGTCCTGGACTTTTTCAGCCACCTCGATCGGGTACGTGAATTCTGTGCGGCCAGACAGATCGCTTTTCGCGATACAGGTTCGCGCTGCATCGTAGTTCCGCAGCCGCCGCAGGAACCGCTCCAGCAAATTTTCGAGCGGTTCGAATCGGAAACATTCGGATTTCGCGCAGGCGAACGCGTGAAGGAAGACGATGAGCAGCTCGCGCATGAACTTTCGCACCGCGGCCTTGATGCCTATCAGGATGGCTACAAGCGCTACAGTTTCTGTGCCGTGTGCGAATTTGAGGATGGTTGGGTGACTTTGCTGAGCGAATCGATCTGGTCAAGCGAAGTGATTCGGCGGGTGAGGCCTGCGGCGCAGTCTTTTGACGTGCATATCAACCGGCCGCAATAACCGCTTTTCCTTGACGTAATTTTCGCGCGCGATTGACGCGCCAAGAGGTGGTTGCTAGATTGCTAGTTTGGACTAAAGTGTGCCGAAATTGCTGATATTGCGACCTCTATTGTGGATAGCTGTGGCGACAGTGGCAGCTTTTTCTGGCGGCTGTGTCACCAATAACGGTGTTTCCAAAAAGCAAAATGTTCCCGCCGTGGAGCGGCCCGTCGCGAAAGACGCGAGCCTGCAGGAGCTTCTGGACCGCTATAACGGTTTTGCCACCAGTATGAACTCGATCAACGCAACCGTAGAGTTGAAGACCACTTCCGGCTCCAAATATTCCGGGCTCATTCAGGAATATCACGAAGTAAAAGCGTTCTTGCTGGCGACTCGACCTGCAAATGTTCGTATGGTTGGCCAGGCGCCGGTGATCGGCAAAACTATTTTCGATATGGCCAGCAATGGCAAAGAGTTCCGCGTTTGGTTGCCGACAAAAAACAAATTTCTGTTGGGCGATGTGGCCGTCGAACGAAACAGCGACAAGCCTCTGGAGAATTTGCGGCCGCAACATCTGCTCGACGCGTTGTTGTGGCCGGAAATCCGCAGGGAAGAATCGGTGCTGCTGGAAGAATTCAATGATGAAAACGCGCGCTACTACGTGCTGACGGTTCTTCGCGGAGGATATCGAACGGAGATCTATCGCAAGATCTGGTTCGATCGCGCGGATCTCAGCGTCGTTCGGTTGCAAGCTTACGGCCCCAAGGGAGTCTTGCTGTCGGACGTGAAGTATTCAGACTGGCAATCGCTCACCGATCCGCCCGCGGTGGCTGGCGGTCCGCAAAGCTTTCCGAGAACGCTGCGCATTGACCGTCCTCACGACGACTACGTGCTGGCGATTCAAATGACCAAGGTCGAGCTGAATTCCGCCCTTGGACCGGAGCGCTTCGAATTGAAGCAACCGGCGAATTCGGAATTGATTCGTGTTCCGGACAGCGGCGCGAAAGCAGCCGCGAGGGAAGCTCCCGGGAAGGTTTCCCAGCCATGATGGGCGAGTTCATATTCCGCAATCTGTTTCACCGCCCGGTTCGCACGCTGATCGGTGTGGTGGCGATCGCGGTGGAAGTCGCATTGGTGGTCCTGATCGTGGGACTCACATCAGGCATGCTCGCGGAAACCGCGAAACGCATCGAGGGTGTGGGTGCGGACATCATGCTGCAGCCGCCCGGTGCGGGCTTTATTCTAGGGCTCGGTTCAGCGCCCATGCCGATCAAGATCGGGGAAAAGATTAAGGAATTGAAGTACGTTCAGGATGTCGCGCCTACGCTGCTGCAAACCAATTCTTCCGGCGGCCTGGAAGTGGTCTATGGTATCGACAAGGAAAGCTTTCGAGCGGTCTCCGGAGGCTTCGTTTTTCTCTCTGGTCGTGACATGGAAGGTCCGGACGATGTGCTCGTTGACGACTGGGCGGCCAAGGCCAAACATCTGAAAGTCGGCGACACTTACAATCTTTTCAATCACGACTGGAATGTTGTCGGGGTCGTGGAACACGGCAAGGGCGCTCGCGTTTTCCTGCCTCTAGGAACGCTTCAGGAACTTTCCGGTTCTAGGGACAAAACGTCGATCTTTTGGATCCGATGCACGCGGCCCGAACACACCGAAGACGTAATGGCAGAGCTTCGAACTCTCGTGCCCGGTTACACTGTTCGACCAATCAAGGACATGCTCTCGGTCTATACCTCGACAAACATTCCGGGTTTGAAGATTTTTATCGACGCTATGATTGCGCTGGCAGTTTCGATTGGCCTGCTGGTCATCTTTCTGACGATGTACACCACGGTCATCGAACGAACTCGCGACATCGGTGTGTTGAAATCGCTCGGCGCAAATCCCCCTTTCATCGTTCGAGCGCTGCTTTTGGAATCGGCGTTGCTGTGTTTACTCGGAGTCGTGGTAGGTATCGGGCTTAGCTATGGCGCGCGCTCAGTTTTCATATTCATCTTTCCAACACTTCCAGTGTTAATCACGGCCGGCTGGTTGATACGCGCGGGACTGGTCGCACTTGTCGGCACGATCATCGGCGCAAGTTATCCGGCCTGGGTGGCCAGCCGCAAGGACGCTGTGGAGGCTTTGAGCTTTGACTAACGAGAAACAGGGATTGCATCCAACGGAGAAAACTGTGAACGTGAGCGAAAATGCGCGGGTTGCTAGGCAGTGATGGAATTCGCGGCTACAATACCAGCGCCTCAAATCGGTTTGCATGGCGCTGAACAACAGGGGCACGAAAAGCGAAGCGTGGAACCAATACTCAAAACGGAGAACCTCTGGAAGCTCTATCACGCCGGAAAAGTAGAAGTTCCGGCCCTGCGCGGGGTGAACTTCTCGGTCGCACCGGGCGAATCCGTTGCGGTGATGGGCCCTTCGGGTTGCGGAAAGTCTTCTCTGCTCTATGTGATTGGCGGTTTGGCGCAGGCTTCACGCGGAAAAGTGCTGGTTGACGGCAACGATCTGAGCGAGATGCGCGACTCTGAGCGCACAAAACTCCGGCGCAGCAAGATCGGTTTCGTGTTTCAAAAATTCAATCTTTTGCCGACGTTGACGGCCAAGGGCAACATCGCTATCGCGCAATACATTCATGGCGACGGATTCGACCCTCACCGATTCGATGTCGTAACCAAAATGCTTGGACTTGACGGGCGGCTGGCGCACAAGCCATCGGAAATGTCCGGCGGCGAACAGCAGCGTGTGGCGATTGCGCGCGCCATCATCAACGAACCAAAAATTCTACTGGCCGATGAACCTACAGGAAATCTCGACACCAAAAATTCCGAAGTCGTGTTGGAAATGCTTCGCCAGTTGAACAAGGATCTCGGTCAGACCATCGTCATGATCACTCACAATCCCGAGGCTACCGTTTACTTCGATCGTGTGGTGCACATGCGCGACGGCGTCATTGTTGATGGGATTCCAGCGGATTGACATGGCTTCACTCAGCCCCATTTTCTCGCGGATCTTCTTTTGGTCGTACGAACGCGGCTCGTGGCAATACGATCTGGCGGTGATCGCGATTCTGGTCTTTGTGCTGCTGACACCGGGCCGCTGGTTTCACGACCAACCGACTCACGAAGTTCCCACGGCGTCGGCGCGCGTGGAACTCCTGAGTGAAACCGGCAACCGGCAAGTTTACAAGGTGGACGCGCGCATTCTGACCCCACCGGAGCAGATGCCGCAATTGCAGAACGAGCTTCATCGCGCGTTGCAGCGCTCGGAAGAATCCCTGCAAAACGGCCGCTTCGAAATCACTAGCGTGGAAGCGATCCGTGACGCGCAGGGCGCGGTGATCGCGTACCAGGTTTCCCTGCGCAAAAAATAACTGTTTGCTGTAGGTAAGTTGGCGCGGCAAGCAGGCATCCGTCGATCTCATACCGAAACTCTCCGGTTCTGAAACGCATCTCACTAACTGTGCTACGATCATGCAAAGCCCAAAATTTGCAATCAGTCAGTGTTCGCTGGGGCGACACTTTGCGGCTTACGGAACCCACATTGAAAAATAAACTCGCCGTCCGCTACATTACGCTCTTTGCTGCACTGTTGTGCTTGACGACCACGGTGCTGGCTCAAACCGCGCAGAAATGGACGACCGACTCCGTTCTAAGCATGATCGACGCCGGCGCTCGTGATTTTCGCACCCTGACCGCAAACGTCGAACACATCAAGTACACCGACGTCGTCAAAGACAGTTCGAAAGAGTCCGGTCAAATGTGGCTGCAACGCAAAGACGACAAAATGCGTATCGATTTCGCGAAGCCTGATCAGCGCACCATCTTGCGCACCGGTGATACCCTTTCGATTTACACGCCGAAAATTAACCGGGTGGAAGAATACAATCTCGGCAAGAACCGCTCGCTCGTCGATCAATACTTGCAGCTCGGGTTCGGCTCCCGCAGCGAAAGCATCAAGAAGAGTTATGACGTAAAATTCGACAGCGAACAGGAACTCGAAGGCAAGAAAACGCTGCTGCTGGAACTGACGCCCAAGTCTGAAGAAGTACGCGCGCAAATCAGCAAAGTGCAGATGTGGATTGACGAATCGTCGTGGCTTCCGGTTCAGCAGAAATTTTTTGAAGCAGGTTCCGCCGACTACCTGATTTTTCGCTATAGCGATGTAAAGAAGAATCTGAAAATCGACGAATCGCGCTTCAAAGCGGACTGGCCGAAAAACGCCACCAAAATCAAGCCTCGCGGCTAAAGTGACTTCCAGCTCGCAAAATAAAAGCGGGCTCTCTGGAGTCTAAAGAGCCCGCGTCAGCAACGTGATGGTGGTGGTCGCGCTTACGCGCGTTCGCGTTCCAACAGCTTTTCCTTCCGGCCAAGGCCCCAACGATAGCCCGCAAGCTTTCCATCAGTGCGGATCACCCGATGACATGGCACAACGATCGATACCGGATTCGTCGCACAAGCCCGGGCTACTGCCCGCACCGCGCGCGGCTTACCCATGGCTTTTGCCACTTCGCTATATGTCTTGGTAGTGCCGCGTGGAATCTTTTGCAGTTCCTGCCAGACCCGCCGCCGGAACGCAGTGGCCTGCAAGTCCAGCGGTAGTTCTCGTCGTGGCGCGCTGCCTTCCACTCGCGAAACAATTTCATTCACCCATTGCGAGTACGCGCCCTTTTCCGCTGAGATCTCCGCTCGCGGATATTCTTCCTTCAGTTCGTCAACCAAGTTAGCCGGCGCATCGCCAAGGTAAACTGCGGAAACTCCGCGGTCGGTCGCCGCCACCAGCACTTCTCCCAACGATGATTTCGCCGTCGTATATTTGATCTTCATGCCCTTGCCTCCTTTTTGATATGTTGCGGGCGTCATACCCAGATGCGCGTCGCTCCGCTCGTAGACGCGGCTGGACGATCCGTAACCCGTCGCATAGAGTGCGTCGGTGATGCTGCTTCCCGCTCGCAATAAATTTTTGAATTTCTTCAGCCGCAGCGCCGCCGACAATTCCTTCGGCGTCAGCCCTGCTTGCCGCCGGAACGCGCGCCGCAGCGCATCGGTGCTTACGTCCAGGGTATGCGCCAAGGTCTGTACGTTTACCTGGTCATCGACTTCGCTCTCGAGCACTTTCGCGGCGCGCTGCACGATTCGCACGGCTTCCGGTATCTCGTCCGGCTTGCATCGCCTGCACGCCCGGTAGCCTTCCTTCTGCGCATCCGCCGGCGACGAAAAGAACAAAGTATTTTTCCGCAAAGGGCGCCGTGCCGGACAACTGGGCCGGCAATAGACTTGCGTGGACTTCACACCGAAATAAAACGTTCCGTCTGCGCGCGCATCCCGCGCAAGCGTCGCCCGCCAGTAGCGGTCTTCCGGCAAGAGCACTCGATGATTGCTCCGGTTCGGGTTCGTGCTGGTTTGTGTTTCCGTTCTCATGACAAGCAAAGTTAGCGCAACGCAGCAATCGCGGCTATCCGGAATCGGCGGTCAAATTACTTTGTTTTTTGAACGACGAAATCAGGCTTCGCCAGGGGCCGGCAAAGCGTCCACCGCCTCGCGCGGATCCCGATGCGGCGCCGTAATCACCAGCACCACGGCCGTCAGAATCACCGCCGCCGCGATCAGCGTCCGTTGCGAAAACGCTTCACCCGCCAGCACCCAGCCAATCAGCAGCGCCACCAGGGGATTCACGAACGCGTAGGTTCCGACCTTCGCCGCCGTGCTCTTTTTCAAAATATACAGGTACGCAGAAAATCCGATGCAGGACCCGAACAAGAATAAGTATGCGAGAGCCAGCCAGCAGCGCAGCGGAATCGCCGCCGGATGAAAGCGCGCCACCTCGCCGTCAAACAGCCCGATAATCCACAGCGCCGCTCCGCCGCACAAGCCCTGCATGGCAACTCCCAACAACGGCGAACTCGGCAAGTCCCCATGCTTCGACCACAACGAACCGCAAGCCCAGGCGAGCGAAGCCAGCACTAGAATCGCCGCGCCTACTGATTCGACGCGGGCTCCGTGCGCCAGGTGTGATGGCCCTACCAGAATCGCCATCCCCACGAATCCCATCACGATGCCGAACAAGACTCGTCCGGACGGCCGGTGCCCTCGCGGCCTCAACCAGTCCACCACGACCATCCACAGCGTCACCGTAGCCACCAGCAGCGCGGCAATGCCTGATGGCACAGTCATCTCCGCCCAGCACACGCCGCCATTCCCAACGCACAGCAACAGCACACCGCTGATTGCCGCCGTTTTCCATTGTTGCGCAGTGGGCCGGATACCCGTCTTCCACCGCATCAGCGGGAACATCAGCAGTCCCACCGACAAATGCCTGGTGCCGGCCAGCAGCAGCGGCGGAAACCCTTCGATTCCTACCTTCATCGCGTAAAATGTGCTGCCCCACAGCAGATAGACCGCAAGGAAATTCAGCACAAGAAACGCCGCCGACGATTCCCGTCCTGAGAGCTGATTTTGGTTTGCGCTGGATTTCATGTTGTGTTGGACAAATGTAACCAGGCGCCGACAGCTTCCCTATCCGGATTCCGCAGTCAAATTCGATTTTTCGAGTGCGAACGGCGCCGACGATAAGACGCCAAGAACCGCCTGACAAAAACCCTAATTCTTCATCGACCAACAGTCGAGCACCAATTTGGGTGCGACTCGCTCTCGGGCATCGCTACGCGATATATAGCGATAGTTCCCGCCTTCACCCCAAGCGGTCCGGTACCAAAACCAAGTAGTTGAGGATAAGACACTTCTTGCGTTTTCCACAGGTTGACGAGTACCCTTCCAGAGTGACATCCTCACTCTCCATTTTGGTACAGTTTTCTCTGTAGTACGAATTGCCGTTACGCGAGTTCGCAGCTCGCCAATAGTTCTACCGCTGTCGGGCCAACGTGCTGTCGAGCTTTTGAAGCATCTCTGAGGGTGAGATGAGCGCATCTAACAATGCAGTGCGGCAAGACTCTGACAGATTCCAGACTCAATCGGCACCTCTTGGTCCGCGGCCACTCGCGGCTCCGCTCAACGCTGCTTCCGCGCCTGGAGTTAACGCTGCGGGTGTTGCGGTACTCGGCGCTCCCGCCATCGGAGCGATTCGCGTGCCGTCTCTTCGAGTGATGCCGCTGCAACCAGTCAACCCGATGCGCCGCTTCGCGCGCGTCCCCACACATGCAGTCGGCGTGTTCCCCGAACATCGTGAATATCCAAGAGCTTCCCTGCGCCTTCCTCTGCGTCTGCGCGGCGTCAACGGTCGCGCTGAAGACTTCCCGATTACGCTGGTCACGCGCGACATCAGCTCCTCCGGAGTTTTCTTTCTCTGCCCGCGCAAGCTGGCTCTGGAAACCAAGATTGAACTCGAAGTAGTCCTCGTCAGTCGGCCCATGGGCCGCGGCAACGTGGTCATCGTCAGCAAAGCTCGCGTCACGCGCATCGAATCTGCAGCCACACCGGGCTGGTTCGGGATCGCTGCGTCTTTTGAAGATCTTGAATTTGATCGCGACGACAGCGTTCCTGCTCGCCTTTTCAACCTTTAATTCTTCTAATTCACCTTGTTTCCGCTCGCTTGGAGGCGGAAAGCGTTCGAGCAAATTAAAACTTTCCACAGGCTCTCCTCTTGCGCAGTTGTTTACTTACCGTCTAAACTTTTTTCAACCTGGTACTGCGGGTATCTCCTACATGTTGGAGACTCACTCGCCCGCAGCCGCCCAGACTTGACGGGGGAAATGTGAAAAAACTTTTTTGCTTCGCCATCGTGTTGGCGTTGTCTGCTTTCTTTTCTGCGGCTGTGTTCGGACAGACGCAGTACACCACCGGAACCGTACAGGGCGATGTTCTCGACGAAAAAGGCGGCAGCGTGCCCGACGCCACCGTTGAAGCAAAGAATCTTGATACCAACTTCATCCGCACTGAATCGACAAACAGTGAAGGACGTTTTCAATTTCTCAATCTCGCGCCCGGCCGCTACACGCTGACCATCAGGAAGACTGGCTTCTCCACCATCATTCAGGAAAATATCAATCTCACCGTCGGACAGTCACTTTCCATTCCCGTCACCGTAAAGGTTTCCGCCGTCGCCGAACAAATCACCGTTACGGATGTCCCGGTGATCGATATCACCACCACCGAATCGAGCTCTACTCTGGGCGAGCTCGCTGTCGCCGAAACTCCGGTGCTAGGCCGCAAGTTCGAAGATCTCCTCACGTTGACCCCGGGCGTCAGCATTTCCCAAGGCCCGGACGGTGACGAAATCAATATCAATGGCCAGCGCGGCATTTTCAACAACATCAGCCTCGATGGCGGCGACTACAACAACGGATTCTTCGGTGAACAGATGGGCGGCCAGCGCGCCGCGGTGGACATCAGCCTTGAAGCCGTCAAGGAGTTTCAGGTAGTGGCCAGCGGCGCAAACGCCGAATACGGCCGCACCGCCGGTGGCGTGGTCAATGTCATCACCAAGTCCGGCACGAACACTTTTCACGGCAGTCTGTTCGAATATCAGCGCCTCAAGGCTCTCTCCTCTTCCACCTCCGACGGCCAGCCTCTCGATGGATTTCACCGCGAACAATTTGGCGGCAGCGCGGGCGGCGCAATTAAGAAGGACAAGCTGTTCTTCTTCGCCGCTGGTGAAGGAATTCGCGAAGACCTCACGCGCAAGAATTTGAGTGTGCCGATTGGCACTCCTTGCGGCATTGCCGATCCGGTTTTCGGCAGCAACATCACGGACGCTCAGATCAGTGCCAGCCCCGATTGCCAGCGAGTGACCCTTCTCAATTTCCTGCAATCCAACTTCAACGAGAACGATGGCACAGCCATCGATCACTCCATCCGCAATGGTTCGATTTTCGGCCGCGTGGACTACAACATCAATGCCAAAAACCAGCTCTTCGGTTCGTACAGCTTCGATTGGTCGAAAAATCCCAATCAAACATTTGATGTTCCAACTTATGGCACTACCGCCAATGGCATCGAAGGCCCCAGCAAGATTCAGGTCTTCAACACCAACTTGTACAGCACGGTATCCGCAAACAAGCTCAACGAAGCGCACTTCACATACTCGCGTGAAAATCGTCCGCGCTTAACCGCCGATGACACAGCCATTCCGGATACCGCGATGGGATTCGGTCCGACCTTCCGCTTCGGCCAGCCGTTCTTCTTGAATCCCAATGTGGACGAAATTCTCTGGCGCACGCAGTTCCGCGACAACTTCACGCTCGTCCATGGCAATCACACCATTAAAGTTGGCGGCGAGTGGCTGCACACGGAAAACACCCAGATCTTCCGCGGCTTCTTCAAGGGTCGCTACATTTTCGATAGCCCGGTCGGTTTCATGCATTACGTAACAGATGGCCCGACCACCGCTGAATGCGCGGACGGTACGTTCTCTGATAAATCGCTGCTGATCAACGGCGGAGCGGACTGTCCAAATGGCAGTGCTTTCACAGGCGGTCCGCTGCTTCTGTTCCTCCAACATGGCCCGGCCACACAAGGCGAAACGTTTGACCAGTCCGGTTTCTCCTCCATCGTGAACGAAGAGTTCGCCCTCTTTGCGCAGGATAGCTGGAAGGTGACACGCAACTTGACCGTGAACTATGGTCTGCGTTGGGAAGCACAGCGCTTCCCGAACCCGGTCATTCCGCCGTCGCAGACTGCATACGGGCCCAATCTCAGCGATCCGAATTTCCCGTCCGACGGCACCATCCACAATCAGAACAAGATGTTTCAGCCGCGCGTCGGTTTTGCGTGGGACATACTTGGCAGCGGCAAATCAGTGTTGCGCGCTAACGCCGGTATCTACAACGCTCGCCAGAACATGCTGACTCAAGTCGGCGCCATCACCACCAACGGAGTTCAACAGCAATCCTTTGCTGCCGCTTCCGCATTCGGCACGCCTCCAGTGTTCGGCGAAAACGCCGGCCCGATCGAAAATCCTCCGCAGCCCGGAACCATTCCCACCGGCGTGGATGTCACCGTGTTCAGCAAGGACTACGCGAACCCGCGCATCTACACCACTACCGTTGGCTACGAACAGCAGCTGGTCCGGGACTACGTGGTGTACGCCGACTTCACCTGGTCTAAGGGTGTTCACCTCACACGCTTTATCAACCCCAACGTCGGCACCACCGTCACCGTGCCCGAGAACGGCGACACCGTGAGCTACTCTGGGCCGGTTCCATTCTCAAATCTTGGCGCCATCACCGACACCGTCAGTTCCGCCAAGTCGCTCTACCGCGGCTTCACAATCGGTGCCCGCAAGCAGATGAGCCATCACTTCTTGTTCGATGCGAATTACACCTACTCCAAGGATTACGACGACGACTCCAACGAGCGTGATCCCTTTACTTTCCGCTACGCCAATCTTTACGACCTCGCTGCGGAATATTCCTATTCGGACCGCGACGAACGTCACAAATTTAATTTCTACACGATCGCTTATCTGCCTTGGGGTTTTGAAGGCACGGTCCGTATGCAGGCGCATTCGGCGCAGCCAATCACTGCCGAACCGCGCTTCCAGAATTTCGTCGACACAGGGCGCAACTCCCTGCGCAAAGACAATGCCTACTTTACCTTCGACTTCGGCGTCTCCCGTCCCTTCCACATTGGCGAAC
The DNA here is from genome assembly GCA_963781385.1 of uncultured Acidobacteriota bacterium. GTDB lineage: Bacteria > Acidobacteriota > Terriglobia > Acidiferrales > UBA7541 > Acidiferrum. Next base: position 156,528 of record CAWAFN010000007.1, read on the forward strand.
GCTTCCAGGTCATCCCGAAGTTCGAAATGTTCAATACGTTCAACAACAAGAACAACATCAACCCGCTCTCGACTCCGGCTCTTTTCGACTTCAATGGCTTTCTTCGCCTCGGAGTCGGCGACCCGCGTCAGGCACAACTCTCGATCCGCTTCGAATTCTGATCGCAGCGAAGTCCGTTTTTCTCAGTGATGTCTGTTGTGGCAAAGGGGCGCGCAAGCGCCCCTTGTTTTATTAGCGCCAGTATTCTGCAGTCAAAGTTCACTTCGACTCTCTCCCTAAGCTGTCTGCGTGACGAATTCCCTCAACTGAATCTCTGCTCGTTGCGACCTTCTCTCTGCCATTCTCTTCCTGCTGGGTCTTTGTGACTCCATGGCAAATCTTTCTTTCTGCTTTGCGCTAAAATTACTTTCCAATGCGACCTACACACTCAGCCTCCACGCCGCTCAAAGGAATTCTCTTCGATTGGGATGGCACTCTCCTCAACTCCTACGCCGCCGATACCGCCGCCTACCTTGCCATGTTTCGAGAAATGGAAATTCCCTGGGGCCTCGCCGAACTCGACCTCCACTACTCCCCCAACTGGTACAACGTCTACCGCGCCGCGAAGCTCAATCGCGGCAAGTGGGACGCCGCCGACGCCGTTTGGCGCCGCAATTACATGCAGTACCGCCCCAAGCTACTTCCCGGCGCCAGACGCGTCCTCTCGCACCTCGCCCGCACTCATGCCCTCGGCCTGGTCACCAGCGGTGACCGCGACCGAGTACATCGCCAACTTCGCGATTTGCGCCTGTGGGACCAGTTCGCCGCTCGCGTCTGCAGCGGAGATACACGCCTCCGCAAGCCACATCCCGCTCCATTGCGATTGGCGTTGCGTCGCATGGCTTTGCGTCCGAGTGAAACAGTCTACGTCGGCGACTCTCCTGAAGACCTACAGATGGCGCGCAGCGCCGGCGTTCGCGCCGCGATCGCTATCTTGGGCCCTTTTCCCACAGAAAAGCGTCTTCGCGCCGCCAAACCCGATGTGCTCCTAGAATCCATTGAAGAGCTCCCCGCCGCACTCCGTCGTTTCCGCGAATAGGCCTGTTCTTTATTTCGCGTCCGACTTCGCGCAGCGGAAGCCCACAAACTCTTTGGCGTTCTCCGGTGGATGGCTGTCCCGGTATTCCACCCACATATTGATCGGCGCTCCGCCAAAACTGCCGCCGCGAATCACGCGTCGGCTTTTCACTCGCAGAAAATTGTCACCCTTGTCGAAAAAATCATTTCCTCCAACCGGATTTTTCTGCGCTTCGCTGCGATACGGTTGCCATTCATCGGCCAGATACTCCCAAACATTTCCCGCCATATCGAATAATCCGTATCCGTTCGCGGGATAACTTCCCACTTTGCTTGTCGTAGAGAGTCCACTATCGGAAAAATTTGCCCTAGCTTTGTCCGCCGCCGCGTTTCCCCACGGAAAAATTCCCTCAAGCTTTCCCTTTGCCGCGTACTCCCATTCCGTTTCCGTGGGCAACCGCTTGCCTTTCGCCTGGCAATACGCGACCGCCGCATACCAGCTCACGTTCACCACCGGGTGCGCCGCGCGGCCTTGCGGAATCGCTCCCGCCTTCCAGTGCTCCAGATAATGTCCGTTGTGAAGATTCTCTGGAATCCGCTCCGTGCCCCATTCCGGATATTGCTGAACAAATCTCTTGAACGCCGCGTTGGTTACCAGATTCCGATCCATCAGAAATCCATCCACAGTCGCTGTGTGTTTGGGCATCGCCGGTTCGAATAGTTGTGCCCCCGTGATTTGGAAAAATTCCTGATAGCGCTTTAGATCCGTCTCGTCGATTCCCATTGCAAACGTTCCGCCGGGAATCAGCGCCATCTGCTCGCCGTCGGCATTCCTTGTGTTGCCACTCGCCAAAGCTCTTGGCGTATCCCTAAGTTTCGTCGCATCGGCCGTTTCGCTCGATTGTGCGTTCGAATGGATATGCCTGAGCGCGCTAACTGTAATCGTAGCCAGCGCCACCACAATAATAAATCTTGTTCGCATCGACCCTCCCGACATCGTCTCGACCATTGGACGATTCTTGCTCGGTCTTGTCCCGTCTGTTCGAAACCGATCGAAGCGAGTATTCCTACCATTCAGCTCTAATTTTCTGCAGCGCAACGGGTTTTGATTTTGCTGTCGTACTCTCCAGTGTTACCCTGGCGTGAGATTTCGCGCTGTCGCAGGTCGCTGTTGACCGCGTCGCGACAGGCCACACGAATGGAGCGTACCGGAAATAACGCTACGCTTGTCGTTGAGGGTGGTCCCCGATGTCCGGCACTACGCTCCCAGCAAGACTAAAGAGCATGCTTTCTCAGCCTATCGACCGCGTCGCAAAGGCCACCGCGATCGCGCAGGTGATTCGCACCGCTGGTGATTACCGCTGGGTCGGAATCTACGACGTCGATATTAAGAATGGCCAGATATCAAACGTCGCCTGGAGCGGTCCAAGCGCGCCGGCTCATGCAATCTTTCCGATAACGAAGGGACTTACCTCAAGCGCCGTGGCCTCGAGAAAGACTGTCAACGTTGGAGACGTGGCAAAAGAAACTGGCTATCTCCCCACCTTCGACAGCACGCGATCCGAAATCATCGTTCCGGTTCTGCACCCTGCTTCAGGCAGGGTCGTTGGCACGATCGACGTCGAGAGCGATCAACTTAACGCGTTTGACGCCGCAACGGAATCACTCCTTGAACAATGCGCCAGGGCACTTGCGGATTTCTGGGCGCTTCAGTGAATTTTTCGAGTTGGTAAGTTCTTCGGAATCTGAAGTTACGAACAAGGCGGGATGTCGATAGGCGCGGTTGAGCCCGACAGGCAGACTTCTTAGAAGACGGGACTCATTTCGCAACGAGACAGTTCCAATGTGCGAACTCGAACCGGTGAGAGCACACGCCTGTCGAAGCCCCCCTAAGGCCTTTGGAATCTGCAGCTAGCTAAAAACGGCCGGGGTGTGGGTAGGCCGAAAAAGAAGTAAATCCGTGCGGTCTTGAGGGCTTCGCCGAGCCTCACAGTTTCCGAGTCGTGCCAGGTTATGGACTCGAAGCCGGGGGGACCCCGTTCGAAGCCGGCGGCGCCGCAGACGGTGCTGCTACAGGCGCAGCGGGAGTCGCGGCAGGGGGAGCCAGCGGCTTAAATTCCGTCCACTTGATAATCAACCGCATCGGCACGGTCTCTTCCTTACGGTGGAAATCGGCGTCCGACCGGGTGTAATTCGGTATCCAGTATTTGCCGTCCACGTTTTCGCGGTAGGTTTCATAGTTCACGAACGGTAATTCCTGGGAACGCGCATCGCCCAGGTCGGTCACCCACTTCCCGTAGGTCTTCACGACTTCGAGATATTGTTTGTCAACCCAAACGACGCCCTGAAAAAGTGCCGTCGAGCGCTCCAGCAATTTCGGCTTCACTTCGAAAATGTAGCAGTCGATCTCGTCCACTTTTTCGTCGCCGATAAACTTCAATAAATATTTGGCGAGATTGCTCGCGGTCACCGGATACGCAGGAATTTTCGCGAGGGCCGCCAGATCGTCGGGCGAAAGATCGACCGAGCGCAAAGTGGAAGTCGGCTTCTCCGTGTACTTTTCCCGGACCCTGCCGTCCGAACCGGCCTCGGCCACTGTGTTCAGCACCAGTTCGCCACTCGGCTGCCCGTCGGCGCCGAATTCAGTCAGCTTGATGGTTTTCTTGTAGCCGTACTGGGTGCGCGCGCGAAGGTATTTTTCTTCTTTTTCCGTGAAGCCCTTGATGATTTCGGCGGGAGGCAACGAGGGCGGCGCCGATTCCATTGGCTGAGAGTTTGTCACCCGGTGCACATCATGTTCCACCGGAGGAGGCGTCAGCGGACCGGCATCCTGCGCCCGCAATCTTGTGCTGCCGCAAAACGCGAAGAAGAGCGCAAGCAATAACGCGCGGAAGGCCGAATCAGGGCGCGCCAGAAACACGCTAGGAGCTGGATCGCGCGCTGCGTTCGTCTGGACGTGATATTTCTCTGGTTTCATCATTCTGTAAGATGCGCGTAATGTCGGTGGAGTTTACATGGTGCAAGGAGTTTACAGCACTCTCCGCGAATCATGCGATAGCCCGCAAAAACGCGCAATTCCCGCCGAAATGCAGGTAAAATGGAGATACCGAGTTTCATGACGACGGCCAAAATCGCACGCCGCTATTTCGTTTCCGGAATTGTGCAGGGCGTCGGCTTCCGCTATTTCACGCAGGATGAAGCCGAGCGATTGCACCTTTCCGGATTTGTACGCAATCTTCGCGACGGGCGGGTCGAAGTCTACGCCATCGGACTTGCCGGGAATATCGATCGCCTGCGGTCGGTCATCGAACGCGGGCCTAGGGGCGCCATGGTGCAGCAGGTCGCGGAAGAACCCGCAGAACTCGATCCGCGATTCGCGGAAGAGTTCAACATCACGTACGATAATTAGAGCTGGCGGTGGTTGCATTCCAATGCGCGGGCGGTCTGGCCTGCGCAATTTCGAGAACAAGAAAAGTGCAAGGCGTCGCGAGGAAGAATTTGATTTTCGTAGCGCAGGCACTCTTGCCTACGCGGTTATCGCAAAGCAAAAAAGAATGTCGACTACAGGAGAGCGTGGAATGGAAGATTTGAAAAAGCTGATCCGCGAAGTGCCGGACTATCCGAAACCGGGAATTCTTTTCTACGATCTCACCACGCTGCTTAAAGATAAGGTGGGATTCCACGCCCTGATTGACCGGCTTTGCGATCACTTCCGCGGCCACGAAGTGGATCTGGTGGCCGGCATGGAGGCGCGCGGATTCATTTTCGCTCCGGTGCTTGCCTACCGTCTCGGCGCGGGATTTGTTCCCATACGCAAACCGAAAAAACTTCCTGCGAAAACTTCTTCCATTTCATACGCGTTGGAGTACGGCACAGACTCGCTGGAAGTTCATGAAGACGCCATCAAGCCCGGCGACCGCGTGATTATCTGCGACGACCTGTTGGCTACCGGCGGCACTGCGGCTGCCACTGCGCAGCTCATCAAGAAGCTCGGCGGCACGGTGGAAGGCTGCGCATTCGCCGTCGAGCTCACTTTCCTGAATGGCCGCTCTAAACTTCCCGGCCTGGACGTTTTCTCGCTCCTCCGCTACGACGAATAAAATAAGGATCGCTCGCGCGTCAGATTACGGAACGTGTCGAATCGATTTCGTGGAGTTACTATTTTTGCGCGCGGCGCTGGCGAACGGCTTCGAAAAGGACTACTCCGCTGGCGACGGAAACGTTTAGCGACTTCACCGGTCCGACTGTGGGAAGCGAAACGACGAAGTCGCAGCGTTTGCGTGTGAGTTCGTGGAGCCCGCCGCCTTCGCCGCCCATCACAATTCCCGTCGGCGAAGAGTAGTCCACTTCGGTGTAACTCTTATCGGCGCGCTCGTCGAGTCCTACCAGCCAGTACCCGGCTTCTTTCATTTCTTCCATGGTGCGCGCGAGATTAGTGACTTTGGCGACGGGCAAGTGCGCCAATGCGCCGGCCGAAGCGCGCGCGACGGTGTCGGTCAATCCCGCAGCTCGGCGCTCCGGAATAATAACGCCGTGCGCTCCGGCGGCGAGCGCGGTGCGGATAATCGCGCCGAGGTTATGCGGGTCTTCAACGCCGTCGAGGAGAACAATTAGGCCGGGCTTTCCCTTGTTCGCGCTGGCGAGAATATCGCCGAATGTATTGGCGGCGCGTGTGGCGCCGATCGCGACGACTCCCTGATGGTCGCGCGTGCCGGCAGCGCGATCGAGCTGTGAGCGTTCCTCAAAGCGGACGGGGATACCGTTGCGGCGCGCGAGTTGCACAATCCCTTCGGCGCGAGTGTCCTGACGGCCCTTGGCCACCAGGACATACTCGAGGGGGCGGGCCGCCTCCAGTGCCTCTTTCACCGCGTGAATGCCGGTCAGTTTGTCCATCGGACTATTGTTTGCATGGGGTGTGGGGCGGCGCGAATTCGCCGGCAGACAGTCTAACTTCGCAATTCGTGGAAAGTAAAACCGAAGCTAACAATGTACGAAGGTTTTCGTCTAAACTGCCATTTGGGGAAAATCATGCGAAAACTAGGTTCATTTTTTCTTTTTGTTGCGGCAATTCTGTTTGTGCGCGAAGCGAACGCACAAAAGGAAATCGAATTTATTCCGCATGCGGTAAAACTGACCGACAAAGTGGCGGAGCCGGCGCAAAACGCGACGAATTCGGTTTCCGGACGCTGGGTGATGAAAGCGGATTTTTTCGGAACGCCACTTTTTTTCATTCTGGAATTGAAACAGGACGGCGACAAGCTGAGTGGCGATTTTGGCGGAGACAAACTGGAAGGAACTTTCGTCGGCAACGTAATTCAGTTCCTGGCAAAGGATGAGCAAGGCGGAACGGAGAGTCTGAAAGGGACGCTACGAGACGGAACGATTACCGGAACGGTAATTTTTACGAACAGCGCCGATTCAGGGCATCCCGAGCCACATGCCTTCACGGCAACGCTGGTCGCGCAGCGGCGTGCAGGAGCGCCACAACGGCATGAGTTCATTCCAACCAGTTTTTACCGTAGATTTTCATTCGAAAATAAACCAGTCCTGACGGTTTCGCCCGGCGACACAATTCACACCACCACGGTGGATGCCGGCGGCACGGATGAAAAAGGAGTGCGGCGAGTACTCGGCGGAAATCCGCAGACCGGGCCGTTCTATATCGAGACGGCGGCGCCGGGCGACACACTAGCGATTCACATTGTGAAGCTGAAGCTGAATCGCGATTACGCGATTAGCGACGACGGGATCGTAGGCCGCGCCATGGACAGCGGGCTCGCGGTGAAAATGAAGGATGTTGGAAAACCGGTTCGCTGGCATCTGGATTTGGCAAAAGGAATCGCGACGTCGGAAAGTCCCGGAGAGCATTTGAAGAACTACGCCGTGCCGCTGAAACCGATGCTTGGATGTGTGGCGGCCGCACCGGGCAGCGCGCAAGCGCCGCCGGGAACGGGCGACTCTGGTGGGTTCGGCGGGAACATGGACTTCAATGAAATTACCGAGGGCGCGACGGTGTACCTGCCCGTTCGGGTACCGGGAGCATTGCTGTATGTTGGCGACGGACATGCAGCGCAGGGCGACGGCGAACTGAATGGCGACGCACTGGAAACTTCGATGGACGTGGAATTTACGGTGGACGTGATCCCGGCGAAACGTGCGCCGGGCCCGCGCGTGGAAACGGCCACCCATTTTATTGCAGTGGGATTGGACGGGTCGCTCGAAGGTGCGCTGCGCGATGCGACATCGAACATGGCGGAGTGGCTGACGGAGGAATACAAATTGACGCCGTCTGAAATTGCGCAGGTTCTGGGCACGGCTGCGGAATACAAGGTCAGCGAAGTTGCGGATCGCAACGCGGGAATTGTTTTGAAAATCAATAAAGAGCGGTTGCAGGGGTTGGCGACGGCGGCGAAATAGTTTGCTTGCGGTCGGGTATTTGCGTTCAGAGAATTTGGCGGGAGAGGTTCGGAGAATCAAAGACAAATACACCGACCTGAAGGTCGGCCGACTACAACGGGCAACACCAACCGCGAGAAACGCCGGCAAGGACGGCGAGACCAAGAAAATCATTAGTCCAGGGCCGCGCAGAATTCGATGATGCGGGTGCGCGCGGTTTTTACGGCTGTCGCAAAATTCGCCGCGGCGGCATCATCGAGGAGCAGAATGACGCGGTCGAGTTCGCCTTCACCGGCGCGTCCGGCAAGCGATAGGCGCAGCGTTTGAAAAAGTTCGCGGCCGCGAATATCGAGATTGAGTTTCATTCTGTCGATGACTTCGCTGAAATGCTCGGAAGTTAGCGGAGCGGGATCAAGTAGCAGCGTGGCGAGTTGGCGCAAGGCTTGGCGTGCGGCGTAGCGGGACATGACGACGTGGGAATCGACGTGGGCGAGAATTTCTTGCGCGTTGTACGTGAACACCAGGGAAAGAAGGGTTTCGAGGGCAGCGCGGTCGGCAGAATGCGGACCAAGTAGCAGTGCGGCGCGTTCGCACCACGCCGATTGCGCGGAGCTGAGTTCGGCGCAGTGCCAGTTCTTTGCACGGAGGATTTCGGCGACGTCGGTTGGGGTGAATTTATTTTCAGGGGAGGTGACGGAAGATTCCTCGGTTGTGGACATTGCGTTTATAGTTTGACGCGGAGGAGGTCGAGAACCAAGAAAGATTCCTGACTACGCAAGACGGTACTTTCGCAGGAGCGAAAGCCGAGGAGAAAGTCGTCTTGCTCCGTTCGGAGTGACGACGCTTCAGAGCGCGGATGGATTTGTAGCCATGGCTGGAGCCGCGCACAGCCAGGGAGTGGTTCTGCCACAAGGGATCGCTTTCACGCGATGGTGGTTAGGGGTGGCTGCGCCCCTAAAGAAGGTGTTGATTCTGAAGTGGTCATCGATTTGACCTGCGATTGTCTGATTTCCCGCACAGCCTAGAGTGGCTGTGCCACCTAAAGAAGCTGGGGCTAGTTAAGAGCTACTCGGCGGTGGCGGTAGCTACTACGTGACAGGCGATGGCTTCGCCACGGCCGACGGCGTCCACGCCTTCGTTGGTTTTTGCTTTCAGGTGAATTTGTTCCGGCAAAATGTGCAGGGATTTTGCCAAGGCTTCGCGCATTTTCGGAAAATGCGGGCCGAGTTTCGGCTTTTCCAAAATGACGACGGCGTCGATGTAATCGATGGTGAGGCACTTTTCGTCGAGCAACTTTGCGGCGTGTTCGAGAAATTGCAGGCTGTTGGCACCTTTCCATTGGGGATCGGTGTCGGGAAAGTGCGTGCCGATGTCGCCGAGTCCCGCGGCGCCGAGAAGCGCGTCGCACAGGGCGTGAGCGAGGACGTCGCCATCGGAGTGGCCTACCGGACCCTTATCAAACGGGACCATAACGCCGCCGATCACGAGTGGACGTCCTTCCGCGAGACGATGCAAATCGTAGCCGATGCCGCAGCGAACGCCGGTGCCGTTCATGCTTTGTGCGCCCTGGTGCGTTCGAGGTCGAGGTAGAAGCGGGCAAGGTCCATGTCGGCGGGCTTGGTGATTTTGATATTGCGCTCGGTGCCGTGGACGACGTGGACGTCGTAGCCGAGACGTTCGACCAGGCCGGCTTCGTCAGACGCGCTGACACCGTCAGCCGCGGCTTTTGCGAATGCTTCCTTCAGCAATTTCGTGCGGAAGACTTGCGGAGTTTGCGCGAGAACGACACGTTCGCGGGGAATGGTGCTGTTGATGAGCGCGATATCTTCCGGCAGGCTGCCCCGCTTCACTTCTTTTACCGTGTCCATCGCCGGAATGCCGAGGATGGCTGCGCCGCACTTGCGGGCTTCGTCGATTACGCGGGAGATCTGTTCGCGAGTAACGAAGGGGCGAACGGCGTCGTGGACGGCGACAAGTTCGACGTCATCGGCAACATGAGCGAGAGCTGCGGCGACGGATTCCTGGCGAGTGGCGCCGCCCTTGATCACGCGGACGGTTTGTTTGAATTTTTCTTGGCGGCAGCGGACTTCAAGGCGCTCGACTTCGTCGGCGCGGGTGGCAAGAATAATTTCGGTGATAGCTTCGCACCCAGCGAGGCGGCGCAAGGTATGAAGCAGGATGGGGGCGCCGTCGAGTTCGAGGAATTGCTTGGGCGTCTCGCCGCCCATACGTGTGCCCATTCCGGCTGCCGGCAAAATGGCTGTGATTCTGGTCATTGAAGTTGAGTAGCGGAAGCGGACAGAGTGCTCTGCGGGCTTCGCCCCAAGAGATTGAGTTTACCCTAAGCTGCACAAACGTGGGAAATGAGTCGATGGCGAGTAGAAAGAATGTTTCTCGTTGAACACTCATTCACCCAACGAAGCATGTATCGGCATTTCATTAGGAATTCTTCGATGTCCGTTTCGCGTTCCCCGTTCGCAGTCCTCGAAGTTCGGCACACCACAGCTCAGGAAGATGATTCACGGTAATCGGAGGAATTACGCGGCAGATCAGGAGGCGCCGGAGGGATCGTTGAAGCGTTCGGAGCGGGCGCCGGCGGTGGCCTGGCGAACGGTGGAAAGAGCTTCGGAGCGTTCGTCGAGGCGGCCGAAAATCATCTTGCCCGCGGGCGTCTGGTGGACGGAAGTGACGAGAATGTCCACGGTTTTGTTGATCAAGCGGCGAGCGCCATCGACGACGACCATGGTGCCATCCTCGAGATAGGCGACGCCTTGATTGACTTCCTTGCCTTCGCGGAGGATGAAAACGCGCATACCTTCACCGGGAAGCACCGCGGGGCGAACGGCGTTGGCTAGAAGATTGATGTTTAGGACGCCGATGCCCTGCACACTGGCAACTTTATTGAGATTGAAATCGTTGGTGACGATTTTGGCGTGCAGGCGCTGGGCAAGCTCGACCAGCTTGTGGTCGACGTCACCGGGCACCGCGGAATTTTCATCGAGAATGCGGACTTCGGCTGACTGCATTTTCTGAATGCGCTGCAAAACTTCCAGGCCGCGGCGGCCACGCTGGCGGCGAAGACTGTCGGCAGAGTCCGCAATCATCTGCAATTCGTGCAGTACGAATTGCGGAACGATGAGCGGGCCGTCAAGAAAATGAGCTTCGCAAATATCGGCGATGCGGCCGTCGATAAGTACGCTGGTGTCGAGCAGCTTGCCGGCTTCGCGAAAAGCTGCAGCGCTCGTTGCCGAAGGGAAAACACGCTGAAAGGCTCCTGGTGAAACGGAAACGGCTTTCCGCGCGCCGAGCATGACTCCCACAAAGCCGAATCCAAGAAGCGAAGCGTATTCAAAGAAGGACTTGACGGGCTCGGCCTCGGACGTATGGGAAACAACGAGGGTGACCAGCAGGGCGGCGAGCGCACCGAGGATGCCGCCGATGGCTCCGCCGACAATACTGGCGGTGGGAGCGTTGCGAAGGCGGATCTCCACAACCAGCACCATCAGGGCAAGCGCGATCCCCAAAACGGCAGCGTACCAGCCATGTAGCCCAAATGGAGCTAGGCTTACTGCTACCGCGGCGGCGGCGGCAATCAGGAAAAATCGAAACAGCCAAGCGTTCCAGGATCGCGGCGAACGAGCATTTTTTGCGTTTAAAGCGAAACTGCGCGACGTAACGTCGGGCCCGGAATGCCCACTGGTATCGGGCAAAGTGCGGCTCATGCGACCTCACAGGATGTTGCATCACTGCAAAATCGGTACCGCTATCTCGCGGGAGCGCGGTGGTATAGGACATCCCGCAAGATCTAGAGAACTTCACGTGCCCCTGTAATTTGTATACGCCAGGAAGATGCGGGCGTCAATACTGCGAAAAACGATTAAGCATTCATGTTTTGGATGTTTTGCAGAAAGCGGACGGGAGAAAAGAAACAAATGTTTCACGGCGCGAAATCGGCGCAAGAGGTTAACGTATGTGGTCAGCTCACGTAGTTAACTCACGCAATCAACTTATGTAGGTGCGGCGAACGCGGGCGCTGACGGCGCAGAGCAGGTCGGAGGTGACGGTGCCAATGCTGCGAGCGACACGATTGGCTGGGAGAACTTCGTCCCCGGCGGTGCCGTAAATGGTGGCGATGTCGCCGAGCGCCACACCGGAGACGGTGGTGACGTCGATCATCGTGACGTCCATGGAAACGATGCCGACGATGGGAGCAAGCACTCCGCGGACAAGAACGTGGCCGTGGTTGCCGAGCGAGCGGTGAATCCCGTCGCCGTAGCCCGCGGCAAGGACGGCGATCTTTGAGGGCCGCGTGGCGAGAAAGCTGGAATCGTATCCAACGCCTTCTCCTTCGGGGATGTGGCGGAGACTAATGATGCGGGAGCGAAGGCTCATGACCGGACGGAGAGGAAGCTTTTTTTCGGCTTCGGTGCGAAGTTCGGCGGGATCGTAGCCGGGATGGTAGCCATAGAGAATGACACCGGGGCGCACCATGTCGGCCCAAGTTTCGGGGCGCGCGGCGATGGCGGCACTATTGGCAAGGTGGATCAAGCCGGTGTCGATGCCGAGCCTTTGGAGTTTTTCGACGGCACGGTGAAAATTTTCCTCCTGATCACGAGTTTGCCGGCCGACGGGACCTTCGAAAACTCCAGACGAAGCGAAATGAGTGAAGACCCCCTGAAGTTTGAGGCGAGGAGATTTTTCGTACTGGCGAGCGAAACACTCGATGTCAGATGGCGAGATGCCGAGACGGTTCATGCCGGTGTCGATCTTCAAGTGGAAGCCGACCGAGCGCTTGGCGAATTTCTTGCGAGCAGCGGCGGAATCGAGCGCGGCGAGTTGGTCGCAACGAATGATGGCAGGCGAAAGGCGATATTCGAGGAGCAAAGATTCTTCGCCGGGCCAGAAACTGGTGAGCGCGAGAATCGGTTTGCGAACACCGGCTTTGCGGACTTGCGCGCCTTCTGTGGCGCCGGTAACGCCGAACCAGTCGGAACCAGCTTTTTCGAGAATCTTGGCGACTTGCGGGCCGCCGTGTCCGTAGCCATTGCCTTTGACGATGGAGAGGACTTTGCGCGGCGTGGCGCGTTTTTCCGATTTGGGATTTACGAAATCGCGGATAGCGCGAAGATTGTGAGAAAGCGCGGAGATGGAAACGTCCGCCCAAACCGGGCGGCCGTTTTCGTTTTCGGAATTTTTCTTGATGGTCATTCGCGGTCCCGTGCGAGTTGGCAAAGTTCTATTTTATGTCATTCGCGCGCCAGCGTCCGAATCGAGGGGAAGCTGGAGCGAGAAAGACAACAGGCCAAAATGCATGTGTTGGGCCGCGATTGTTAACGAATGTGTTTGGCGTAATTTGTTGAATCCGCAGCAGATACATCGGGCGCATTTCTTTTGCATTCGCGCAGATGTGTATAGATTGCCGCAGCGTGGCGATCGTGCCGCGTTGAATAAACGGCATGGGCACGTTAAAACCGGCCCGCCTTAGGAAGGCGGCGCTGCAAAGCACAAATGCCTAGAAAGGATGCAAGAGCGTTCCCGGTCAGCGCGAGAACAATTTACATGTCGTCGGGGGCGAATTGGGAGAAGGCGTCGGGGGCGGCTTCTTCAAATCGCGTGAGGCGGCTGCGGAAAACGAAGCGAACCTTGTCGGTGGGGCCGTTGCGTTGCTTGGCTACGTGAATTTCGGCTTGATCGCGTTCTTCAGGGGACGCTTCCATCTTCGACCAGTGCGGGCGGTAGATGAACATGACGACGTCGGCATCCTGTTCGATGGCGCCCGATTCGCGGAGGTCGGAGAGCTGCGGGCCGCGCTCTTCACGTTCGGGCGCGCGAGTGAGCTGGCTCAGAACGAGCACCGGAATTTGCAGTTCTTTTGCGAGGCCCTTGAGGCCTCGCGAGATGCTGGAGACTTCTTCCTGACGATTGTTGAAGCGGCCACGGCCGGTGATGAGCTGGAGATAGTCCACGACGACCATGGCGAGGCCTTTGTCGCGCTTGAGGCGGCGAGCTTTTGCTCCGATTTCAAGAACGCTGGTGGAGCCGGCGTCGTCGATCCAGAGCGGAGCGGAAGAAATGGCACCGAGTGCTTCGGTCATTTTGCGCCAGTCGTCGCGGCTGAGATGGCCGGTGCGGAATTTATGTGCGTCAATTTGCGCGACGGAAGCGACGAGACGCTGCAGGAGCGATTCTTTGGACATTTCCAAGCTGAAGAAAGCAACGGGGGAGCCGGCGCGGATGGAAATATTTTCGGCGATGTTGAGGGCGAGCGCGGTTTTTCCCTGTGACGGGCGGGCGGCAAGAATCAAAAGTTCGGAAGGCTGGAAGCCGGAAAGGAGTTTGTCCAGCTCCGTGTAGCCGGTGGAAACGCCGGTGATGCTTTTGCCTTCGCGAAAGATTTTTTCCAGGCGCTCGAAATTGTCGCGAACGATGTCTTTGATGGGGATGAGGCCGGCTTTCACGCGGTCTTCGGCAAGCGCGAAGATGGAGGATTCGGCGTTGTCGAGAATGGTGTCGGCGCCGTCTTCGCCTTCGAGCGCGCGCTGCTGAATATTGTGAGTGGCGTGGATCAAGTTGCGGAGCAGTGCTTTTTCGCGGACGATGCGCGCGTAGTGCTCGATGTTGCTGACGCGGGGCATGCCGTCGGCGAGGGCTGCGAGGTAGGGAGCACCGCCGGAGGATTCCAGTTCACCAACGCGATGCAAGGATTCGGTGAGGGTGACGAGGTCGATGGCCTGCTGGCTTTCGCCGAGAGCGATCATTTGGGTAAAAACGCGGCGGTGCTGTTCGAGGAAGAAATCTTCGGGCTTGAGATTTTCTACGGCGGCATTGAGCGCGTGATTATCGAGCAGAATTGCGCCAAGAATGGAGCGCTCGGCGTCGAGATTTTGCGGAAGCGGGCGTTCGAGAGTGGCGTCAGCAGGCATAGAAAGATCTTTGGTATTCGCCTTTTATTCGCTTTATAACATTTTGAGCTGCGGCAGGCAAGGCCGTGAACAGAAAAAATATTTTGCGGCGCGGCTTGCTGTCCGTTGTTGCTCGAAGAGTGCGTGTATTGTGATGGGATGCGCCATGCGGGTCAATGTGAGTGCTTGTGAATAACTTTTGTGTACGTGGAAAAGTCTTGGCCGATGAAAAATACGGACACGATGTGGGATGATAGGCCGCCCAAAAAGTTTGGAGCGATCGCCGGGGGAGTAATGAAGAAGAAATTGTTGGCGGGAATTTTATTTTGCGCGGCAATTTTCGGGAGTGCGACTGCGCCCAATGCATTTGCGCAGAGTAAACCGGCGGCGGTGGCGGCGAAGGACTATTCCAAGGCGCAGGAGAATGCGCGGGCGATAGCGAAACAGTGGCTGGTACGAGGAATCCCTGGAGTGAGCGTGGCGGTAGCGGTGGACGGGCAGATCGTTTATTCGGAAGGATTTGGTTACGCGGATCTGGAGCAGCGCGTGCCGGCGTGGCCGACGACGAAATTCCGAATTGCGAGTATATCGAAACCGTTGACTGCGACCGCGCTGATGGAACTGGTGGAGCAGGGGAAAATCGATCTGGATGCGCCGGTGCAGAAATATGTGCCTTCATTTCCCGATAAAGGCGCGCCGATTACGATCCGAATGCTGGCGGGACATCTTGGTGGCATCCGTCATTACAATGGCGATGAGTTTACGATTTCGAAGCACTACGACACGGTGTTGGATGGTGTGAAGATTTTTGCGGACGATCCGCTAGTTTCGCCGCCCGGGAAAGAATTTCATTACTCGAGCTACGGATTTAACTTGTTGAGCGCGGTCATTGAGTCGGCTTCTGGCGAAAATTTCCTATCGTACATGCACGATCATGTGCTCGCGCCCCTGGGTTTGCGGAATACATTGCCGGACCAACCTACGGAGATTATCGCGGAGCGGGCACGATTTTACCGAAGGGCGAAAGACAAGCCGGTGTTGAATGCTCCGTTTGTGGACAACAGCTATAAATGGGCAGGCGGCGGATTTCTTTCGACGTCGGAGGATCTGGCGAAATTCGGTTCAGCGATACTACAGCCCGGATTTCTGAAACCTGAGTCGCTGCGACTGCTGTTCACTTCGCAGAAGACCGCGGACGAAAAAGAAACAGGATACGGAATCGGGTGGGGCGTGGGGAGATCGAAATCCGGGCAACGAACTTTTGCGCACTCCGGCGGAGCGGTGGGCGGAACTTCGCAATTGATTTTGTACCCAGACAGCCATGTGGTGGTGGCGATGATTTGCAATTTCGAGGGTGAGGACGGTTGGAAGCGCGAGGAAGTGGAGGCCCTCGGGGAGGCGTTCGCCCTCCGCTGACAGAGCAGTCTCAGTACGGTTCCATAATCGCGTAGAGGAATGCCAGTGTCACCGGACAGGGCCTGGGCGTCGAGATTTGCTGGCCAACTGGTTCGAGGAGCGGCGGATCTGCGCAGACAAAAAGAATTCTTCCGGCTTTCTTCTGGTGACGCCGGTCCACCACGTGGAATCCCGCCACCGCTCGATGGAAGCATCTTGGGGTTCAAAAACACATGGTACGAACCCGCGATGGCAATGGCCGAAGAGCGTGAGTTGGAACCAAGCCTAAAGATCTTAATGGTAAACGCCGTGTATTTTTGTGCTTCGAAATTGGAAGCATTTGGTGACCGAGGGGAAAATGATTACCTGGGGAGCCGTGACTTGGAAGACGTGGTGGCTGTCGTGGATGGACGCCAGGAGCTTGTGGGAGAAATAAAAGCGGCGCAGAGCGATGTGCGATCCTACCTCGGCAAGGAGATTGCAAAATTGCTTGGCGTGCGGGAATTTTTGGATGCACTTCCGGGACATCTGCCGCCGGACTCGGCGAGCCAGGAGCGAATTACAACTGTCATGGCAAGACTAAGAGAAATCGCTCAACTTCAATAGCGCCCTCAAGTGGACGTGTGCCCGGCGTGTACCTCGGTTGGGCGAATCGTATATTTGTAACGTTTCTCCTATTTAATAGAATCAATAACTTGCGAATTTTCAACGTCGCTTTTAGTTCGGTCCTCGCCGGCCACCTTTCCGATATCGCTAGGAACGATTCCTCGCGCAGTCGGACTGGATATGTCAGCGCCTCAAATGCCCCTGCCAAGCAAGCGGCCATGGCTAAACTTTGCACGCATGGGGTGAGCCTCTGCCCTGGCAATTAACGGGATAGAAGTACTTTCTGCGTGATGGAATCGCGTGACGTAATGCGCGCTTCAGAGGAACTTGGGTTTTGTTCCGACTATCTTCCCCTCAGACTCGCAATGCCAATAGTTGACCCGAAGGAGTTTCGCACGATTCCGCCAGCGACCAGCGGGTCAATATCCTTGGATTTCGCAGGTAATTCTAAAAGGTTTTCCCGCGGCTTCTTGAGCCAAAGCGCAACGTGTCTCGCCACTCGGACTGGCTCCGATTTTGACTCTACCGCGATTTTTACCCAGAAACGCACAAGAGACGGCCCCGCCAGTCCATCGCTCTCCGGTAATCGGCAATAGAATTTCGCCAAATCGCGAAAATGCCAACATCAGTACGACCGCGAACGTAAACCGAAGGAGGAGGACGAAGAGAGATCGTTTCAGTAGTTTTATTCGACGTCCTCATTTGCGAAGGAGCCTAGAAGTTCGAACTGGATCGGGCAAGAAAAAAGGGGCACGGTGTGTACCGTGCCCCTGCGAACTGTAGTTGCGAGATTCCGGTCAGAATACTGCAGACCAGCGATCAGGATTCCTTGTCGACGGTGACCTTGATCTTGGCGGTCACGTCGCGGAAAACCTTGATGGTAACTTCCTGCTCGCCGATGGTCTTGATCGGTTCGCCGAGCTGGATGTGGCGCTTGTCGACCTTGAAGCCCTGAGCCTCGAGCGCTTCGGCGATGTCGCCAGAAGTGACCGAGCCGAACATCTGTTCGTTTTCACCGGTCTTGCGGGCGAACTTGACGGCAACGCCGTTCAAGAGTTCCGCCTGCTTGTTGGCGGCATCGAGTTCGGTGGCGGTTTTCTTGGCCAGCGAAGTACGAATGCGTTCGAGCGCCTTCATGTTGCCGGCGTTTGCTTCGATTCCAAGCTTGCGCGGAAGAATGAAATTGCGCGCGTAGCCGGGCTTGACGGTGACGACGTCACCGCGGTGGCCGAGCTTATCTACATCTTCCTGAAGAATAATTTGCATGATCGCGTTCCTTTGAATTCTTAAAGTCAAAATTCAAACTACAGCCGGCAAAAATCACCGGGCAAAAATTAAGCCGTTGGTTGCGGAGCAGCCGGTTCGACTTTCGGTGTTTCGACCTTAGGAGCTTCGACCTTCACCGGTTCGTGCTTGGCTGCTTCGGCCTTGTTCGGGTCCACCGGACGCGGCGCAGAGCTGCCTGCGGCGCTGCCGGCAAATGGCAGCAAAGCGATGTTGCGGGCGCGCTTGATGGCAACGCCGAGCCAACGCTGGTGACGGGCGCAAACACCGGTCATGCGGCGCGGAAGGATCTTGCCGCGCTCCTGCACGAACTGAGAAAGAATGTCGGCGCGCTTGTAGTCGATGAGATCGATCTTTTCGACACAGAACTTGCAGACTTTCTTTTTGCGGAAAAACTGGCGCTTGCCGCGGCGTGGTCCGCCGGGACCGCCACCTGGACCGCCGGGGCCGCCTTCGCGGCGACCGCCGCCACCGGGACCACCTTCGCGGCGTCCACCACCGCCGCCGTGTCCACCATGACCACCGTGACCTCCGCCTGGGCCGCTGCGGGACCGCCTTCGCGGCGCGGAGCGGGAGATGAGGACGGAGCCGAAGCTTGCGGGGCTGCCGGAGGAGCTTGATTTTGTTCGTCTGACATAACTTTTACCCTTTCTCTTTTAAAACTGGTTGATGCCGTGCGACGCCGATATAGGCAGCGCCAGAATTGCATTTAGAAACGGTCCGCGAAGACTGCGAGCGCGGATGGAAAATCTTAGCCAGCGGCTTGCTGTTCGGCGCCCGGAGCTGCTGCAACCGGAGCCTGAGCCGGGGTGGCAGCAGGACGCTTCGGACGGCGCGCTGCGCGCTTTTCACGAATGCCAGTGAGCTTCTTCTGGCGCTTGATGTCTTCGTCCAAGCGAATCGTCATGTACTTGATGACGTTGTCCTGGACCTTGAGGCGGCGCTCAAGTTCGGAGATCAGTTCGCCGTGCGTGGTGCGGATCTGGTAGTACACGTAAATGCCTTCGCGGTGTTTCGCGACGCGATAGGCAAGCTTGCGGGTGCCCCAGTGTTCGGACTTTTCGATCTTGCCGCCCTTTTCCGTGCAGGCGTGTTCGACCGCAGCTTCCACTTTCTTGATTTCATCCTCCGGCGTGGCCGGACGGGCGATAAAAATCAGATCGTACAGACGCTCTTCCATGGTTCCTCGTTTCTCTTTCTCATGTCAGGGTTTGTAAGTACAAACCCTGACCCTGTTTCTACCAGTTCCAGTCCAATCTCACGGACCGGGAATCTCTTCTAAATCTCGGCAGTCTCATCCTGCTGGCGTTCGCGCCGGTTGTACTTGTTCATGGCCACCTGAATGCCCTGAGAAAGCAGCAACTCGACGGCATCACCCGCATCCGCAATCATCTCGGCAGCTAATTCCAGCTCCGCTTTTTTCATGGGCCGCAGGACGTATTCTTTCCTGCTGTTCAGCGGATGATCAGGGCCGCAACCCAAACGAAGCCTGGCAAACACCGGAGTGCCGAGCGCGCTAATCAGCGACTTGGCACCGTTGTGACTGCCAGCACTGCCCTCGGAGTGGATGCGAATCGCGCCCGACGGCAACTGCGCTTCGTCCCACATCGCGAGCAGATTTTCGGGACCGAGCTCGTACTTCTGAAGCAGCTCGCGAACCGAAATACCGCTGAGGTTCATGAAGGTTTGCGGTTTGGCGAGAATGATTTCTTCTCCCGCCAGTTTCCCCAAACCTACCAGAGCCTTTGCTTCCGGCCGCTCGACGCGGATGCCGCTGCGATTTGCCAGCTCATCCACGGCGAGAAAACCGAGGTTATGCGGCGTCCATTGGTATTCCGGACCAGGATTGCCAAGGCCGACAATGAGCCGCATGAGTTCCTCATAATTGCAAACGAAAAAACGACAAGCCAAAGACTGTTACTTCTTCTTCTCCGGCTTTTCGGCTTCGGCGCCTTCTTCGCCTTCCGCTTCCTTCTTGCCCTTCTTGATGACTTCGGGCTCGGCTGGAGCCGCTGCATCGGTCACCACTGCGTCGACCGGCTTCTCTTCTTCAACCTTGAGAGCGACGACGTGCGCGAGAACGCGTTCCGGTTCGGTGACCAACTTCATCTTGTTGGTATCGAACGGAATATCGCCAGCGCGGACCGCATGGTTCAACGCCAATCCGCTGACATCGAGCTTGAACTCGGTCGGAATTTCGCCGGGCAAGCACTCGATTTCGACTTCGCGGGTGACCATTTCGAACACGCCGCCTTCAACCTTGACGCCGGAAGGTTCTCCGAAGGTGTGTACGGGAACTTTCACGCGCATGCGGACGTCCATGGCAATGCGGAGAAGGTCGACGTGAAGAAGATTGCCGGTGACCGGGTCCACTTGCCAGTCTTTGACGATCGCAGGCTGCTCTTTGCCGCCAACCGCAACCTGAAACAGGGTGTTGTGCCCGGTGGCGGAGCGCAGAATCTGGCTGACCTGCTTGGCGTTCACGGTCAGCGGAAGCGCTTCACCTTTGCCGCCATAGAGAACCGCCGGAACATTT
Source organism: uncultured Acidobacteriota bacterium (assembly GCA_963781385.1). Lineage (GTDB taxonomy): Bacteria > Acidobacteriota > Terriglobia > Acidiferrales > UBA7541 > Acidiferrum. Next base: position 176,703 of record CAWAFN010000007.1, read on the forward strand.
CCGACGACGCGCTGCCGGCGAGCTTCATTTTTGCCGCGTGATTCGCGTGCTGTTGCTTCGACTACGATCTTGTCTGCCATTGCCTTCTTTCCTTTTCATGTCAGGCTTTGTAAAACAAACCCTGAAATTCGCCTTCTAACCGCAAACTCTCAAATTTTTTGTACGACGAAGTCTAAATAAACAGTTCGCTGATCGACGTTTCTTCGTGAATCGAACGAATTCCGCGTGCGAGCAAACTGGCCACGCTGAGCACGCGAATTTTTCCCATGGCGCGGCCGGCTTCGCTGAGCGGCACGGAATCGGTTGCAACAACTTCCTTAATATGCGAATTCGCGATGCGCTCGACGGCCGGGCCGGAAAGAACCGCGTGGGTGCAAGCTGCGTACACTTCAGTTGCGCCTTCTTTGAGCAGCGCTTCGGCGGTTTTCACCAGCGTGCCAGCAGTATCGATGATGTCGTCCACGATCAATGTGCTGCGGCTTTTAACGTCGCCGATAAGGTGCATCACTTCGCTAACGTCCACGTCCACACGTCGCTTGTCCACGATCGCCAGCGGGGCGCCAAGCTGCTTTGCGAAAAAGCGGGCGCGTTCCACGCCGCCGGCATCGGGCGAGACCACGGTTAAGTTCTTGAGATCGAGCTGGCGGAAATGTTCGACGAGCACCGGCGAAGCGTATAGGTGATCAACCGGGACGTCGAAGTAACCCTGAATTTGCGGCGCATGAAGATCAAGCGTAAGCGCGCGACTGGCGCCGGCGGTTTCCAGCAAGTCCGCGACGAGCTTGGCGGATATCGGAACGCGCGGCTTGTCTTTGCGATCCTGGCGCGCGTAGCAGTAATACGGCAGCACAGCGGTGATTCGCCAGGCGGAAGCGCGTTTGAAAGCGTCAATCATAAGCAAGAGTTCGAGCAGGTGGTTGTCCACCGGGTAATGACAAGGCTGCACGACGAACACGTCCGCGCCACGCACATTTTCCAAAATCTGAAAATAAATTTCACCATCACTGAACCGGCCGAGTTTGGCTTCGCCTAGCGGAACGTCCAAGTGCTTGCAAATGGCCTTTGCGAGCACCGGGTTCGCGGTTCCCGAGAAAATTTTAAAACGCTCGTCGTTCACGAAGCGGTCTCCACCCTGCAGAATCTGCAGGTTGAAAGTCTGGGGTTTATTTGGCTTAAGGCGCTGAGGATTGTTCGCGAGGCGCACGCAGAGCGGTGCGACTTTGGACCAGACGACGATACGAATCACGAGAAACAGTCTCGCAAACGAAGGTCTGATCGAGCGGAAACCCAACAGCGGCTCGGCGCGCCTTTGCTGGGCTCGGGAAAACTCCAAACACCGCCGAACCGCTACCCGCCAGCAAGGCTTCTGAAGCTCCGTTTTGAAGCAGAACCCGTTTGATTTCAGCCAGACGGGGGTACTGCTGGAAGACCGCGTCCTCGAACTGATTCAGGAAGGGACCGCCCTGCAGGCTCCAAGCAAGAGCACAGAACCTTAAGAGTCTAGGGTTTTCGTGAGAATTTGTCAATTGTTTGGCTTTAAGCCAGCGATAGGCGTCTGGCGTCGGAATGTGAATGGATTTCGGCGAAACGACGAGGAGGTGGAGTTTCGGAATATCCGGAATCGGGTAGATTTCGTCGCCTTTGCCCATTCCGAGTGCGCGACCGCCTTCGAGAAAAAAGGGGACGTCGGCGCCGAGCGTGGCGGCGATTTCGTTCAGGCGCTCGGTGTCGAGCCTTCTTTTGCAAAAGCGAAGGTAGCCGATGAGCGCAGCGGCGGCATCGCTGGAACCTCCGCCAAGACCGCGGCCGGCGGGAATGGTTTTGCGAAGCTCGATCGAGACGCCGCCTTTTAGATTGAATTCCTTGCGGAGCGCATCCACTGCGCGGTAGACGAGGTTCTTTTCGACGGGTTCATTCGAAAGCGAAGCGTTGCCACGGACCTGGAGTTGAATTCCGGGTTTGCGGGAAGGTTTGAGGCGCAATTCGTCTTTCAAAGAGACCGTTTGAAAAGTAGTGCGGAGTTCGTGAAAACCGTCGGAGCGTTTGCCAAGAACTTCCAGACGAAGATTGACTTTCGCGAACGCGGGAATGCGAACTTCGGGCATGGCAGCGTCAGGGTTTCACAGTTTCGGGAGCGGACTTCTGCGCCACGCGACGCTTGGATTGATTGACCTTTTTTTCGACTTCTGCAATTTTTTCCGGTTCAACGTCGGCAGGCAGAACGCGCTTCCATTCGTTGAGGGACTTTTCCCATTCCGCGGCGGCGAGTTCGTGGCGGCCGGCTTTTGCTAACACATCGCCGAGGTGCGAGTGCATGGTCGGATCGTGCGAATCGCGTTCGAGCGCTTTGCGAAGAGTTGCTTCCGCTTCGCCTAGCTTATTTTGCTTGAAATAAATCCAGCCAAGGCTGTCGAGGTAGGCGCCGTTATAAGGATCTTCATCGAGAGCGCGCTGCACAAGCGATTGCGCTTCGTCAAGGCGGATTCCGAGGTCGCCAAGCATATAGCCGTAATAATTCAGGACCGATGCGCTCTTGGGATTGACTGCGATGGCTTTCTTAAATTCAACTTCAGCCTTATCGAAGAATTTCTGGCGTTCGTAAATTGCGCCGAGAAGGAACCAGGCCATTTCATTGTCGCGGGGGCTGCCGCTAACCGCCTCAGCCAGATGCACATTTTGTTCGGCTTCGGAGTAACGGCGTGCACGTTCATAAATTTGCGCGATGTTGAGATAGGTTTCGCGGTCGGATTCGGTGCCGTTCAACTGCGCGTGGAGCGCTTTCGCGGCTTCATCGGTTTGATTGGATTCGCCAAGGAGCAGCGCGTAGCTGGCTTTTACAGCCGGATCTTTCGGATATTTGGCGACTGCTTCTTTTCCGGCCTGCAAAGCCTTCGCAAGATCCTTGGCAGAGCGGTAGGTATCCATGATCAGAAGACGCGCTTTGCGATCGTCTTCATCGCCGAGGCGGGCGAGTTCTTCATAAGTATTCACCGCGGCCGGATAATTTTGCGTATCGCGGTAAAGCTGGCCGAGCTGCTGATACAGGACGGAAAGGGAACGACGCCGGGAAGGCAGCGAATTATTCTGGCCCTTCACTCCGGTGACGGCCTCGGACAAGACGCGTATGGCATCGTCGTATCGCCCCTGCGCTTCGTACAACATGGCTTCGTTGTACATGACATCGAGACTGCCGGGCGAGAATTGCCGTGCCTTGACCAGCGTTTCCTCCGCCTTGTCCATCTGGTGAAGTTCGCGATAAATTTGCGCGAGGCGAAGGTAAATGTCCGCGTCGTCGGGCATCAAATCGGAAAGACGCTGGTATACCTTGAGCGCTTCCGGATATTTTTCTTCGGCGAGCAAGGTTTGACCGAGACCGCGCTGATGGCTCAGTTCGCTGGGCTCGAGGTCCGCAGCTTTGCGATAGGCGGCTTCGGCTTTCGACAGATTTTTTGTTTGAGTGTAAGCGTCGCCCAGAAGATCGAGTAGCGTGGGAGAAGTAGATTTTGCGGTAATGCCTTCGAGGAGCGTGATAGCGTCTGCCGATTTGCCTTCGTCCAAAAGCAATTGGGTGAGTTGCTCAACACCCGCTTCATTTTCGGAGTCGTTCTTCAAGATGCCGCGAAGAACATCTTCCGCTTTTTCGTGCTGATTCTGCAGACGATAAAGGCGTGCGAGCCAAAGAGCGGATTCCACATCGGTCGGATCGAGCCTTACAACTTCCTTGAACTGTTCCACAGCGCGATTTACGGTTTCCGACTGGCCGGTTGCTTCGCCCGCATTGCCGAGACTGCGCAGATAAATGTGACCGAGGAGGCGGCGGGTCTGGACGTCGTCCGGATTGCGCTTCAAGAGCGACTGAGCTTCGGCCTCGGCATCGCGAACACGTTGTGCTTTCCAATACATTTCAGCAAGACGTTCGCCGATAACAGGGGACTTGGGATCAAGCGCGTAAGCTTTCTTGTAATACTCGATGGCTTGCAACGCGTAATCGCTACGGCTGCTCGCTTCATATTGCTGCTCAGCAATATGGCCCATCGTGTAGTTGAAATAAGCTTCGGCGCGGCTGCTGGTGGCAGAAGCAGCGGGTTCGACGGGCCCCGTTTCAGTTTTCTGCTGCTGCGCGGTTTGCGGCGGCGCGGGGCTTTGGGCTTGTGCGGCAAGTGCAAGGAAGGATGTAGCGGCAAAAAGAGTGTTGAGCTTTAGAAATGTCATATGTGCCCTGAAACGAAAATTATCCCATGCGCCGATGGGATGGTCAAAATTGAAACGACCGACGTTTCTAGAGCCAGATAGAAGGCCGACAAACGTTGGATGCGGCAGAGCGGAGTGGGGTTTCCAAGAAAAAATGTAAAAAAGGGCTTGATTTTACTTCTATATTTCTGCAATTATCGAAATATGAAAAAACCTGACCCGCTGCTGGTCACACGTTCGGCTGACCGATTTGCCGCGCTCGGCGCGGAGCCCCGTTTGGCGATAGTGCGGCTCCTGCTTTCGGCGCATCCCGCGGGGATGATCGCCGGCGAAGTGCAAGAAGATTTGGAGATCCCGGCGTCTACGCTGTCGCACCATTTGGAGAAGTTGAAGCAAGTCGGGTTAGTGAACGTGCGGCGAGATGGAACCTTCCTGTGGTATTCGGCAAACACTGACGGGCTGCGAGAAGTGCTGGGATTCTTGTATGAAGAGTGCTGCACGCGAAGCCGGGCGGTGGCGCCGGAATCGTTTGTGACGACTTGTAAATAGGTGCGAACGTGAACGAACAGAATTTACCGGATATTGTGAAAGAGAAGTACGGGGCAGCCGCGAAAGAAGCTGCGGCAGGCGGAGTCGCTTCCTGCGGCGGAGGCGGAGAACTTTCCTGCTGCGATCCGATCACGCGCGATCTCTACGACTCGCAGCAAATCGCTGGATTGCCGGAAAAAGCAGTGGCGGCTTCGCTAGGATGCGGAAATCCGACGTTGCTGGCGGAATTGAAATTGGGGGAAACAGTGCTCGATCTGGGATCGGGTGGCGGCATCGATGTACTGCTCTCGGCGAAGCGGGTTGGACCGACGGGAAAAGCCTACGGGCTGGATATGACCGACGAAATGCTCGCGCTGGCGCGGGAAAACCAAAAAAAAGCGGGAGCGACGAATGTCGAGTTTCTGCAAGGCGCAATCGAAAATATTCCGCTGCCAGAAAATTCGGTGGACGTGATTATTTCGAACTGCGTGATCAATCTCTCGGGCGATAAGGACCGCGTATTGCGCGAGGCGTTTCGCGTACTGCGGCCGGGCGGACGATTTGCGATTTCGGATGTTGTGGTACGCGGCGAAATGCCCGCGGAAATTCGCAAGAGCATGGAACTGTGGGTGGGATGCATCGCGGGCGCGCTCGAAGAGTATGAGTATCGCGACAAACTCTACGGCGCGGGATTTGAGGCTGTCGAGATCGAGCCGACTCGCGTTTACAAAGTGGACGAAGCGGCGGAATTTCTGATTGCCGCAGGCCTTGATCCGGAGAAGGTCGGTCCGCAGATCGACGGAAAGTTAATGAGTGCGTTTGTTCGCGCGGTGAAGCCGGTGGGGCGCGGCGTGGTAGTTGGGCCGTCCTGCCGTGCGTGATGCGCAACGAGCGCAAAGAAGAAACTCAATGAAGAAAAAATCGAAGCCGAGCCATGCGCAACTCGAAAACGAACCGGAGGTTGCGCCGAATAGCTCGCCCGAGAAATTGCGGCCAGCGGACCGCGCAGACAGCTCGGTTGTCGGCGCTGCGAAATGCGGGTGCCCGCCGGGATGCGTTGGACTTCCCTGCTGCAATTAAGAATCCCAACCGCTTTCGTTTTTGAATTTGCCGCAATTGGAGCACGCATGGTCAGCAGCGTTCTTTTCCTGTGCACCGGAAATTCGGCGCGATCGATAATTGCCAAAGCCATCCTAAATTAAAAAGGCCGGCCAAATTTTAGGGCGTTTAGCGCGGGCAGCCACCCGACTGGCCGCGTGAATCCACATGCGATTCGATTGCTCGAGTCGGCGAAGCTTCCGGTCGCCAGCTTGCGAAGCAAGAGTTGCGATGCGTTCACGAAACCGCGCGCTCGAAAGTTGGATTTTTCTGTTTACGGTATGCGACAACGCAGCGAACGAAAGATGTCCGGTATGGCCTAGACGACTCGGTCACGGCGCATTGGGGTACCGGAGCCGGCGGCGGTGACAGGACCCCCGGAACAAATTGAGCGCGCATTTCGCGATGCCTTTTTGCTGCTGGATCGCAGAATCGAGCTGTTTCTCAAGTTTGCCACTGGCGAGTCTCGACGCGACGGCAATCAGCAAAGAGGTGGATCGCATTGGGAAATTCGCCGGTTGATTTCCGGTATCTGCGAGGATCTCAGTGAAGGAAGTGGCGCATTCCGGTGAAGACCATGGCCACGCCGAGGCGATCGGCGGCAGCAATTACCTCATTGTCGCGAACCGAGCCACCCGGCTGAATCACAGCGACTGCACCAGCTTTGACCGCTTCTTCCACGCCATCAGGAAACGGGAAGAATGCGTCGGAAGCTACGATTGATCCCTGAAGCGAGGATTGCGCTTTCATCACCGCGATTTTGACGGAATCCACTCGGCTCATCTGCCCTGCGCCGACGCCGAGCGTTGCGCCATCTTTTGCAAACACGATGGCGTTAGATTTCACGTGCTTCGAAACTTTCCAGGCGAATTTCATGGTGGCCAGTTCCTCGGACGTAGGAGCGCGCTGTGTGACGACCTTCAGTTCGGCGGCGTTGAGTTCGCCGAGGTCAGGTTGTTGAACCAGCATGCCGCCGAGAATTCGTTTTAGCTGGAGTTCCCGTTCCGGCTCCAAACCGCCCGCGGGAAGTTCGAGCAGACGGAGATTTTTCTTGGCCGCGAAAATTTCTTTGGCCTTGGCGTCAAACCCGGGAGCGGCAATGCATTCGACGAAAAGTTTGGCGACTTCCTCGGCAGTTGCAGCATCCACAGAGCGATTGAACGCAAGCACGCCACCGAACGCGGACGTAGGATCGCAAGCATAAGCTTTCAGATAAGCATCGCGCAGGTTGTCCTGCTCGGCCGTACCGCACGGATTGTTGTGCTTGATGATGACGGCTGCGGGTTTGTGAAATTCCGCGGCAATGCTGCGTGCGGCTTCAAGATCGACAAAATTGTTATAGGAGAGTTCCTTGCCCTGAAGCTGCTTCGCGGCCGCGAGACCTGACGGCGGTTTTCCCGCGGAAACGTAAAGAGCAGCAGCTTGATGCGGATTTTCGCCGTACCGCAACGGCTGAAGTTTTTCGATCGAAATGCTGTAACGCTGAGGGAGCGTTTGTTTTGCGACCAGCGCGGCGTGGCCGGATGCGGCGGAGAGACGCTCGAGTTCCGTGGTAATCAGACCGTCGTAGCGCGACGTCGTGGCAAATACTTTGCGCGCAAGTTCGAGACGTGTCGGCAATGCCGTATCGCGCTTGGCTTCCAGCTCTCTGGCGACACGATCGTAGTCGGCCGGATCAGAAACGACAGAAACGCTTTCCCAGTTTTTTGCGGCCGAGCGGAGCATGGTGGGGCCGCCAATGTCGATGTTTTCGATCAACTCTTCCGCACTAAGGCTGGCTTTCGCCGCAGTCGCCTCAAAGGGATAAAGGTTTACGACGACGAGATCGATCGGAGCGATCCCGTGTTCGGCCGCCTGTTGCTGGTCTTCGGGAAGGTTGCGGCGGAAAAGCAGCCCTCCATGGACTTTGGGATGAAGAGTCTTGACGCGGCCGCCGAGCATTTCGGGCCAGCCGGTAAATTCCGAAACGTCCTTAACAGCGACGCCGGAATCGCGCAAAAGTTTCGCCGTTCCGCCTGTAGAAAGAATTTCGATGCCAAGCGCCGCGAGCCGCTTGGCGAAATCGAGAACACCGGTCTTGTCAAACACGCTGATGAGCGCGCGCTGCACGGCCATATCGAAATCCTCCAGGAGGGCGAAGCAGTTCAGTGTAAGCGTAAGCTGGAAAATCGGGAAGCGGACAGCTGTGGAAAGATTTTCGCGGAAAGCTCCGCGGAAAAACGCGGAAACAAAATCGTCAGGTTTTTACAAGTGCCTTGAGCTTTACCTGCCCGCCGACAGTCTCGACGACATATTCCACTTCGCTGCAGCCGTTTTGCTTTTGCAGGTCTTTGGTTTTCTTGCGGACGAACTCATTGAATCCCGCGTGGGTAACACGAGCGACATCTTCGCCGGCTTGTTTCTTGGCTTCCACGAAGGCCTGAAACAATTGCTCCACTTTATCGGCTTCGCGCTCCGGTTCGGAGCAAGTCATGCGAAAGGCTGTTGGTTCGGCGGCAGTGTTGCCTGATCTTGAAGGAGATTGTTCATCGGGTTGCGGAGGATTTTGCGCAAGGGCCTGCGCTTCGCGGGCCGCGCGCTCTGCCTCGATTGCCTTGGCCGCTGCACCGAAATGGCGTTGCACGGTACCTTCCTCTTTTTGTTTCACTTTTTTGCGGAAGATATCTTTGTACTTCGCGTAAGTCTGGGTGAGATTGTTGTAGCGGAAGCGCTGCCCGTATTTCATGTCGCCGGAACGTTCGCCGTACCTCTTGACGATGGTGTCGATGCGCCATTCTATTTCTGACGGCGGACGTTTACGACCTCCGCCAAAGAATTGATCGTATTCGATCTTGAGCTGGCGGATATCGCGTTCGAGTTGGCCCAGATCTTCGTCGATGGTGGCCATGGCGGCAGTGTCTCTTTTTCCATCGTAAGAGGCGGCATGGCGTGCGTCAACGGGGTCATCGAGGTGGCGCGGCCGATGATGAACGGTGCGGGGTTGGAGTCCGCCGTAGGCGAGAACAGGTCGCGCAATGCGCGAGCAAACAGCTTCGATTGCGAGCAGGGGCGGCCTGTGCTCCAATAACCGCATGGAGAGCCGAACAAAACGTGCAGTAGGGACCGAACAGGCGGAACTGTTGCGGCAGATACCGTCGGTGGACGAGTTGCTACGGTCGGCTCGAATGGTAAAGCTGGCAGATAGAATTCCGCGCGACCTGGTCATCGAAGTTGCGCGTGAAGTTCTCTCGAGCGTGCGCGCGGAGATTACGGGAGAGACGGGCGTCACCGTGCTTCCGGTGATTCCGACCGACCTGGAAGACGTAATTGCGCGGGAAGTCGAGCGCATCCTCTCGCGCAAGCTGCTGCCGGTCATTAACGCTACCGGCGTGATTCTGCACACGAATCTTGGTCGCGCCCCTCTGTCGCCGCTGCTTATCGAACAGCTTCGCCAGACGGCGATCCAGTATTCGAATCTGGAATACAGCCTCGAAGCCGGTGCGCGGGGCAAGCGCGACGTTCATACGACAGAATTGTTGACGAGACTTACAGGCGCGGAGGATGCGATTGTCGTGAACAACTGCGCGGCGGCGATTCTGCTCGTACTGGCAGCGCTGGTGGGCAATGGAGAAGTGATTGTTTCGCGTGGCGAATTAATCGAAATTGGCGACGGGTTCCGCATTCCAGACGTGATGCTGCAAAGTGGTGCGGTGCTGCGCGAAGTGGGAACGACAAACCGCACGCGCATACAAGACTACGAAAAAGCGATCAACGACAAAACGCGGCTGTTGCTGCGCGTTCATCCGTCAAATTTTACGATTTCGGGATTCACGGACAAGCCGGCGATTTCAGAGCTGGTCGACCTGGCCGTGCGGAAAAATTTGCCGCTGGCGGAAGACCTCGGGTCCGGCTGTCTTATTGATTTGTCTGCATATGGAATTCACGAACCGACGGTGAGGCAGAGTATAGATGCCGGAATTTCGCTGGTGACGTTCAGCGGAGACAAGCTGCTCGGCGGACCGCAGGCCGGAATCATTGCCGGGAAGAAAGAGTTTGTGCAGCGCGTGCGGCGGCATCCGTTGTTTCGGGCGTTGCGAGTGGACAAACTGACCATAGCTGCGTTGGAAGTGACTTTGAGCGCTTATCAGCAGGGAACGCTGGACGAAATTCCCGCGCTGGCGATGATTCGCCTGAATGCGAAAGAGTTGGACAAACGCACGCGCAACTTTTTGGGCCAAATCAGGCCACTGCTTCCTCTGAACGAAGTGGAGCTTGAAGTGGTGGAGGGCGAATCGCTGGTTGGGGGTGGATCGACTCCCGCACAGTCATTGCCAACGAAATTGATTCGCATCCAGAGCCGCAAGCATTCCGCGGCGCAGTTGGAACAGCGGCTTCGCCGCGGACACGCCGGGATCGCGGTGATCGCGCGGATCGAAGACGACCGCGTCGTCCTCGACCTTCGAACGGTGTTTGCGGAGCAGGAAGCGGCGTTTGCAGAAGCGCTCGCCGCCGCGCTGCGATGATCGCGTTCCAGGTCAAAAACGGAAATCTTGTTGAAGTAAAGAAGCCTTTGCCAAAGCTTCGCGCTGGCTGGGCCCTGGTGCGGCTGCGGGGCGCAGGCATCTGCAATACGGATGTTGAAATTCTGCGTGGTTATCACAATTTCCGCGGTGTGCCTGGCCACGAATTCGTCGGCCAAGTAGAAGACGTCGCCGTCGTCTCTCGCGCAGAGAAAAAACGATGGATGGCGAAGCGCGTAACGGGCGATATCAATATTTCGTGCCGGGCGCTTGGATTTCGACCGGTCTGCAAGTTCTGCAAGCGAGGTCTGAACCGGCACTGTGCACGGCGCAAAGTGCTGGGAATCGTGGCGCAGGACGGGGCCTTCGCCGAGTATCTGACGTTGCCGCTGGAGAACCTTCACGCCATTCCCGATTCGATCGGCGACGATATGGCGGTGTTCGTCGAACCGCTGGCGGCGGCTTGTGAAATCCTCGATCAGGTGCCGGTGAAAAAGTTTCGTGAGGCGGCGGTACTGGGTGATGGAAAGCTTGCTCAGCTCATTGCGCGGGTTTTGCGTTCGGCTTTGCCGCGCGTCGTCATGTACGGAAAGCATCCGGGAAAATTAGCGTTGGCACGGCGCGCGAAAATCGAAACGAGACGCGTGCGGGGCGACGCGAGCGATTTGAAACGTGTGAAAAGCAATTTCGGGTTGGTCGTCGAAGCGACCGGCTCACCAAGCGGGCTGATGCTTGCGCAACAAATGACTGAACCGCGAGGAACGCTGATACTGAAATCGACGTTTCATGGCGCCGCTTCAGTTGAAACTTGGCCGATTGTAGTGAAAGAGTTGAGTGTGATCGGGTCGCGCTGTGGGCCGTTTGACAAGGCGATCGCATTGTTGCGCGCAGGAAAAGTCGATCCGCGACCGCTGATCACGCGCAGGTTCCTACTGAATGAAGTCGCAGACGCGATCGTGTTTGCGCAGAAATCTGGCGTGATGAAAGTGTTGCTTACAGCCGGTTGATACAGGACGCGACGCAAGCCGCTCCGAAACCATTGTCAATGTTGACGACAGTAACGTTAGACGCGCACGAGTTGAGCATGCCGAGCAGCGCGGCGAGTCCAGCGAAACTGGCACCGTAGCCGACGCTGGTCGGAACCGCAATGACCGGAACGGCCACCAGCCCGCCAACAACACTGGGCAGCGCACCCTCCATGCCCGCAACGCAAATGATCACGCGCGCTGTTGTCAGCAGGGACCGGTTTTCGAGAAGCCGGTGGATGCCAGCGACGCCCACGTCGTAGAGATGCTCAACAGGATTGCCCATGATGCGCGCAGTGAGCAGGGCTTCTTCGGCCACTGGAATATCACTGGTGCCTGCGGAAACCACGAGGATGGTTCCCTTGCCGGACATTTTTGTGTCGCGTTCGAAGGTAATGACGCCGGACGAAGGATGGAATTTTGCCAGGCGCGAAGATTTTCCGGCAACTCGCTTCACCGCCGCGAAGATCTTGCCGTCAGCGCGCGTTACCAATATGTTGTGGCGACTATCTCTTTTGCAGAGCATCGCGCGGACGATCTTCGCGACTTGTTCGGGCGCTTTGCCTTTGCCGAAGATTACTTCTGCGAATCCCTGACGCAGCGCGCGATGATGATCCACTTTCGCAAAGCCGAGGTCTTCAAATGGCAGATGTTTCAGCCGCTCGACGGCGTGTAGAGGCGTCAGAGTGCCGGACTGCACGAATTCCAGAATTTTCAAAAGTTCTTCTGAGTTCATTGCGAATGCCGCATGAGAAGTCTATCACCGCAGGGCATGCTGTTCGCTGCTTGACTTGGCCGAAAACCGCTGCGAGACTGAATTTATCCGCGAAGAAAACATGCACGAAAACGACAAAAAAATCATCACTGTGGGTGTGACCGGGGCGAGCGGCGCGGTGCTGGCGCAGAAAATACTCGTGTTTCTGGACGCCGACCCGCGCGTGGGGAAAGTGCATCTCGTCGTCAGCGAAACGGGGATGCGGCTGTTTGCAGAAGAACTGCAAATTGCGGTTGGCAATGCCAGCCAATTTCTGCAGCGGTTGCTTGGCCACGCTTCGCAGAAAATTGAATTGATGGCAAACAAGGATGTCGGCGCGTCCATCGCCTCAGGCAGCTACGCCGTGGACACGATGGTTGTGATTCCCTGCTCGGTTGGCTCGCTAGCGAAAATTGCTGCGGGAACTTGCGACGACTTGCTGGCGCGGTCCGCCGATGTCACGCTTAAGGAGAATCGCAAACTGATATTGTGCGTCCGAGACACGCCGTTCAGCCGCATTCATCTGGAAAACATGTTGCGCGCGCAGCAGGCGGGCGCGGTGATTATGCCGGCGATTCCGTCGTTCTACCACGCGCCGAAAACGATAGATGATCTTGTGACCCAATATGTTTGCCGCGTGCTGGCGCAGATGGATTTGCCACAGGACGCGATGTTCCGCTGGATCGGCTCGGCCGCCGCCAAAGAAGCTAAGGCTTAAGCGCAGACTCCGATGAGCAATCGCATCCGCACCGTCCTGGAAATGATCAAGTTCGAGCACTCGGTATTTGCGATGCCATTTGCGCTGACCGGCGCACTCCTCGCGGCTCGATTTACTTCACATGGCTGGCCAACCTGGAAACAACTGCTATGGATAGTGGTGGCCATGGTGGCAGCGCGAAGCGCGGCCATGACCATCAACCGCATTGCGGACGTACGCTATGACAAGGAAAATCCACGGACGGCGCAGCGCGCACTGGCAACCGGAGCTCTTTCGCGTGGATTCGCGTGGGTATTCACGATGGTGGCAGTTGCGATATTTTTTGTGGCTGCGTGGCAGTTGAATTCGCTGGCGTTGAAGCTGGCTCCGGTCGCACTGGCGATTCTGTTTTTCTACTCATACACCAAGCGTTTCACAAACTGGTCTCATCTTTTTCTCGGTTTTGCGCTGGGCATTTCGCCTGCGGCCGCATGGATCGCCGTTAGCGGAGGTCTCGATGTGCGTATGCTGATTCTTTGCGCGGCAGTAACGTTGTGGGTTGGCGGATTCGACGTGCTCTACGCGTGTCAGGACGTGGACTTCGACCGGCGCGTCGGTTTGTTCTCTGTACCCAAACGCTTCGGAATTGCTACCGCGCTACTGATCGCGCGCGCAATGCACATCGGAGTTGTCGCGCTGCTGGCTTGGCTGGCGGCAAGTTTTTCGCTGCCGTGGCCCGCGTGGCTGGGGATCGTCGTCGTCGCGGCGCTGCTTGCTTACGAACACTCTCTTGTTAAAGCCGACGATTTAAGCAAGCTGGACGCTGCGTTTTTCGCGATGAACGGTTATATTGGTATTTCCTTTTTGTTGTTCTGGGGAGCGGCAGCCGCGCTTTGGAAGGCTTGAACCTGGCAAAGACCATGACGCAAAAGTTGCTGTAGCGGCACGGAATAATCCGCATCTAATTTGTTAGCGGACAGACGGAAAACGGAAAAGACGAACGACTTGAGCGAACTGATTCTTACAGACGGCAGACTGAAACCCATCGCGGACAAGGTTCTCGCGGGCGAACGGCTGTCTTTTGAGGATGGCATCGAACTGTATCGTTCGCCGGACCTGCTCGCGGTCGGCTGGATGGCGAATCACGTGCGCGAGAAAAAGCACGGCAACGTGACCTATTTCAACGTCAACCGCCACATCAATCCCACGAATGTCTGCGTCGCGCATTGCAAACTTTGCGCGTTTGGGCGCGACCCGAATTCCCCGGGCGCATATACTTACGCTCTCGAAGAAATCTATCAGCGTGCCGAACAGGGCCTACGGGAAGGTGCGACCGAGTTTCACATTGTCGGCGGCCTGCATCCCGATCTACCGTTCGAATATTTTCTGGAGATGGTTCGCGGTTTGAAGCAACGCTGCCCGGGCGTTCACTTGAAAGCGTTCACGATGGTGGAGGTGCACTACTTTTCGCGCATTGCGAAAATCTCCATCGAAGAAACTTTGCGGCAGATGAAAGAAGCGGGCGTGGATTCCTGTCCCGGCGGCGGAGCGGAAATTTTCCACCCGCGCGTACGCCGCGTAATCTGCGATCACAAGGTCAGTGGCCAGGTCTGGCTAAACACCGCGAAAAAAGCACACGAAATCGGCCTGCCGTCAAACGCGACGATGCTTTATGGCCACGTCGAAACCGAAGAAGAGCGCGTGGATCACCTGGTGAAGTTGCGCGAAGTACAGGACCAGACGCGCGGATTCGTGGCGTTTATTCCGCTGGCGTTTCATCCTGACAACACGCCGCTTTCGCATATTCCGAAAACCACCGGCTATCTCGATTTACGCAACATCGCCGTTTCGCGACTGATGCTCGACAATTTTGAACACATCAAGGCCTACTGGATCATGCTGACACCAAGTATCGCGCAGATTGCGTTGCGATTCGGCGCAAACGACTTGGACGGAACGGTCGTTGAAGAAAAGATTTATCACGATGCCGGCGCGAAGACTTCGGAATTTACCCCGCGCGGCGAGCTGGAACGCCTGATTCGCGCCGCCGGTCGCGTGCCCGTCGAGCGCGATACGCTCTATCACCCGGTCGATCGCTCCAAAATGCCGCCGGTCGTTCCGCAAACGCCTCCGGGCCTCGTTTCACTTACGCTCAACGTTTAGCCTGCGGTCCCTGCTCCAGCTGCGCTTGTCTCTTCGTGTTGCGCGAGGCAGAATTTCTCCGCGGCAGCCGAGCTCGGCAGCCGGCCGTCAGACTCCACGTGTAATCGCACAATCAGAATCATCCTCGGGAGCCCCAGAAAAATCATGCGTACAATCGTGTTGCTTACCATTTCAAATATTTTCATGACGTTCGCCTGGTACGGCCACTTGAAATACCGCAACGAGACGCTCTGGAAGGTCGTCATCGCAAGCTGGGGCATCGCATTCTTTGAGTATTGCTTTCAGGTTCCGGCTAACCGGATCGGTTCGTACCAATTCAACACCGCGCAACTGAAAACGATTCAAGAGGTCATTACGCTCGCGGTGTTTGCGGCTTTTTCCGTGACCTATCTCGGCGAAAAGCTGAAGTGGAACTACGGAGTCGGCGCGGCCTGTCTCGCACTCGCCGTGTTTTTTGTGTTTCATAAATTCTAGAGCTTGCCCGCTGTGCGCACGCTGTTAGCGCGTCAGCTTCTCCGGCCGCCACACCACCACTTCCTGCAATTTTGAAAAATGCATCATTGCGGGCGGCGAAGAAAGTTCAAGGCCAAGAGCGCTGGCCATCGAATTCACTTCAAAAGAGGCCGTCACATCGCGAAGAAACCACGGCGCGTGATGGATCTCGCTGCGCAACAGCTCGCCGTTTGGCTTCTGTGCGTAAAGGCAGTAGCGCTCAGAAAGAAAATATTCCAGCGTTCCCGCTTTGGCTTTGCGGGCCGGGCCGGTCGGCACGTATCTCATGCCAAGCTCGGCATTCCCGCCGCGCGGATCGCTGCGCAGTGAGGAATACTTGACGGTCTCGCCGTCGAGTGATGAGGACATTCGCGCAAAAAGATACGGGAGATGAAACCAGGTCCGTGCGATTTCCACCGCCAAACGGTTCGCGGCGTCGAGGCTGAAGAACCATACTCCCGGTCTTCCAGCCGTTACCACGTACGTGCGCACATTCAGTTCCGGAAACGCGGACAGCCAGGGCAGCGAAGGAGTTGCCCGCAATCGCACGCCGGACATCGTGAACGGAACTACGCTAATCCACGCAGTGCAGTGAAACACATCCATTTCGAGCGCTTTCGGCACAAGCGGCCGCAGTCGCTCGGCTGGTACAGGCCAGTGAGCAAAAAGCAAATTGTGCCAATTCTGAGCCAGCACCCACGGCCCGGTCGGCAGCGGCCAAGGGCGATGCGCAATCGTTCGAAGGGAAGGATGCATTTGCCAGCGAGCCCGGCGCTCGTCAAATACTTTGCTAATATACCCGCGAAGCGCCTTCTCGAATCGAATTCAGTAGATTCAAAACAATTGAACAGTTCGAATGGAGGATTTCATCATGCAGCGCAAAGCATCGGCAGTTTGGCAGGGCGATCTGAAAGCTGGAAAAGGTTCGATTTCCACGGACAGCGGCGTTTTGAAGCAAACGCCATATTCCTTTCACGCGCGTTTTGAAAACGGCATCGGAACAAATCCCGAAGAACTAATCGCCGCGGCGCACGCTGGGTGCTTCACGATGGCGCTTTCGGCGCAACTCGGTGGCGCGGGTCTGACTGCGCAAAAGCTTGAAACCACGGCGACCGTAACGCTCGACAAAGTAGGCGACGGCTTTTCCATTACTAAGAGCCACCTCGACCTGGTCGCGACAATCCCCGGCGCGGATCAGGCCAAATTTGACGCAGCAGTGAAAGCCGCCGAAACCGGCTGCCCTGTTTCCAAGCTATTCAAGGCGGAAATCACCGTCAGCGCAAAGCTGAACGGCTAGCTCAAGGGGCCGCTGCATCACCCAAGTCCACGAATCACCAGCGAAACAGGTACAATTTCGTCCATGATGACGTCTCCAGCCGCGTTTGTTCTCGGTGCATCGATTCTGATCATCGTGATATGGGACGCGTTCGAATCCATCATTCTCCCTCGCAGAGTCACGCGCCGTTTCCGGCTGACGCGTTTGTTCTACCAAACCGCGTGGGCAGTATGGCAATTCGGAGCAAGCCTGATTCCGGCAAAAAAAATTCGCGAATCGGCCATGGGAGTCTTCGGACCGATCTCGTTGCTGATTCTCGTCGCGATTTGGGCACTCGGACTCGTATTCAGTTTTGGCCTGATGCAGTATGGCGCCGGCTCCGCGCTGAACGTCACCTTCATGTCGCAAAGTTTGTGGACGGACCTATACCTGAGCGGCACGACTTTTTTTACGTTAGGACTCGGTGATGTCGTTCCGCGCTCCGGCATAGCACGCGCATTGGTCGTTTTCGAAGGCGGCCTCGGATTTGGTTTCCTCGCTGCGGTGATCGGCTATCTTCCTTTCATCTACGGCTCATTCTCCAAACGCGAGGTGAACATTTCGCTGCTCGATTCGCGCGCGGGAACTCCACCGACGGCCGGCGAACTGCTTCGCCGGCACAGTTATCCGCAGGGTCAGGAAGCGATGCGGGAATTGCTGAAGGAATGGGAGCTGTGGTGCGCGGAGTTGATGGAAAGCCATCTCTCGTATCCCGTGCTCGCATTTTTTCGTTCGCAGCACGACAACCAATCGTGGGTTGCTTCGCTGACCGCGATACTGGACACCTGTTCTCTCATCATCGTCGGGATCGAAGGGGCTTGCGAAAAGCAGGCGGAGCTGACATTTGCCATCGCGCGGCACGCCGTGGTCGATCTCTCGCAGGTGTTCAACACTTCCCCGCGGCCACTGGCCGCCGATCGCCTGCCACCCGCTCAACTGCAGCGCATCCGCGACGTCCTTGCGCAGCACGGATTGAAACTTCACGATGGGCCCGAGGCCGATCGCCGCCTCGCCGAACTTCGCGGCATGTACGAGCCCTATATCCACGCGCTTGCGTCGTACTTGAACCAATCGTTGCCGCCATGGATTCCGCAAAAAAAAGGCAAAGACAATTGGCAAACCACCGCCTGGGGACAAACCGCAGGATTGCTCGACCGCCACGAAGCCGTCGCGGTGGACGATCACTTTTGATTCCGCCCGGTAGCGATTTTCGTTGTTCTGATTTTAGGCTGTGAGATTGATTTGGGAGTTCGTAATGCCGGGCTTTTAGCCCGGCTTCTTTTTCGTAAGTTTCTTCACTGGGAGCGACATTATGAAAGCAATTATCGTTCGTGAATTCGGCGGTCCGGAAGTAATGACGTTTGAAGAAGTGCCGACGCCCAAGCCGGCCGCCGGACAAGTGCTGGTAAAAATTCATGCGGCCGGCGTCAATCCCGCCGACACCTACGCGCGCAGCGGCAACTACGCCGTGCTGCCGTCGCTTCCTTACACCCCTGGCACCGAAGGCGCCGGAGTCGTCGAATCGGTCGGCGATGGCGTGAAAAGAGTTAAGCCCGGCGATCGCGTGTACGTCGCGAAAAACATCAGCGGCACCTACGCCGAATACACCCTGGCGCTCGAGTCGCACCTGTTTCGTCTTCCCGAAAATATCTCTTTCTCGCAAGGCGCCGCGGTTTTCATCGCGTACGCCACGGCGTACCACGCGATTCATCACCAAGCGGTGGCGCGCGGCGGCGAAACGATTCTGGTTCACGGCGCGAGCGGTGGAGTCGGTATCGCTGCCGTGCAAATTGCGCGCGCGATGGGCCTTACCGTTTTTGGCACAGCCGGAACCCCGAAGGGGCTCGAACTGGTCAAAAAAGAGGGCGCACACCAGGTTTTCGATCACTCAAAAGAAAATACGCGGGAGGAAATCCTGAAAGCTAGCGGCGGCAAAGGCGCGGACGTCATTCTGGAAATGCTGGCCAACGTGAATCTCGGCAATGACCTCAAGATGCTGGCGCAGTACGGACGTGTCGTGGTCATTGGCAGCCGCGGCGACGTCACCATTACTCCGCGCGACCTGATGTCGCGCCGCGCCAGGGTCAACGCGTTCACCCTTTGGGCGCTTAGCGAAGCGGAGTCGAGCGATGCACATGCCGGAATTATCGCTGGGCTCGAAAACGGCACACTGCGCCCGGTCGTCGGCGCGGAAATGCCTTTGCAGGATGCGGCGCAATCGCACATTAACGTGATGAAGGCTTCGGGAGCTGCCGGAAAGATTGTTCTGGTTCCGTAGTGTTGTAGTTTCGCCCGTCCCGCAGAAATCGATCCTTGATCAGTGCCCGACAATCATTTTTGTCGCGAGGCCACAAATCGCCCCGCCCAAAATCAGCCATGCTGAATTTATTTTGTAGCGAAACAGCAACAGCCCACTGACCAGCGCGATCACAATGGCCAGCGGAGTCACTACCGCTTCACGCGCGAACTGAATTCCGACGAACGCCATCAGAGCGACCGCAGCGGCGTTCACTCCGTCCAAAAACGCGCTCGCCGTCGGCGACTTCCGTAGCCGTGGCAACACATTCGCGCTCAGCGTGACATAGGCAAACGCCGGCAAAAACATCCCCAGTGTCGCCAGCCCGGCACCGCGCCATCCGCCAAACAGGTATCCTAGAAAGGTCGCCACCGTAAAAAACGGTCCCGGCGTAGCCTGACTCAGCGCGACCGCGTCCATCAACTGCGATTCGCTGATCCAGTGAAAGCGCGTGACCAGATCTTCACGCAGCACTGCCAACAAAACATATCCGCTTCCAAAAAGCAGCGCGCCTATCTTCAAAAAATAAACAAATACGCCGCCGAGGGTGATTGCCGCCGCGGTAGCGGAAGTACCCGCGACGCCTAGAGCGAGCGTGGCTACGCTGCCGCGCGCCGGGTTCTGACCGAAACGATTCGCGACAATCCATGCCACGCCAGTCCCTATCAACAGCGCCAGCGTCGGTACTTTAACTGCCGCCAATCCCAGAACGATGGCGGCGATCACCATCAACTCGCGCGACTTCAGTGCCGTCTTCCACAAGGACCATACCGCGCTGGCAATCAACACCACGATGACCGGCTTGACGCCCCACAACACGCCGGCAATCTGCGGTATCGCGCCAAAACGCAGGTAAGCCCACGCGAATGCCAGCATCAAAAACGCCGACGGCAGAATGAACGCCGCTCCGGCCATCAGCAGTCCCGGAACTCCACCTCGCATGTAGCCGAGGTAGATCACCATCTCGGTCGAACTCGGACCCGGCAACAGATTCACCGCGCCAACTCGATCGATGAATTCCTCGCGGCTCAGCCACTTTCGCCGCCGCACAAATTCTTCTTCCATGATCGCGATGTGTGCGACCGCTCCGCCGAAGGCAATAAAGCCCAGCCGCAAAAATGCCGTGGCAATTTCTGTGAGCCGATTCGGTTTTGTCTCTATGTGAGCGCCAGACATGCCGCGCGATTATGACCTATCCTGACAAGTGGTGTCGTGCTCGAACATTCCCACTCCCCTGGCGCACTTCTCGCAAACTTCGTAAACTACCTTAGTCCATGAACCACCTCGTAACCGCCTGGTTCGCCGCCCAGAGCCCGCTTAACAACTATTGGCACAAGCTGTCCGACCGCACGTTTTCCGGCATGTATCACGCTAATGCGTTCGACATGATGATGATGATTCCTTACTTCATCGTGCTCGTGATCCTGGCGGTTTACGGACTGCATCGCTACTGGCTGGTGTACGACTATTACAAATATCGCAAGAACGTTCCTGGCCCTCCCCCGGCCGTCGCGCAGTGGCCGCGAGTCACCGTGCAGCTGCCGATTTTCAACGAGCGCTACGTGATTGAGCGTCTGGTCGAAGCCGTTTCGAAATTTGACTATCCAACGGAACTGCTCGACGTGCAGGTGCTCGACGATTCCACCGACGAGACCTGCGAAGTCGCGCGCTCTTGCGTTGAACGCCATGCCGCGCAGGGCCTGTCGATTACTCATATTCACCGCACCAACCGCGAAGGCTACAAGGCCGGCGCCCTCGAGAATGGACTGAAAACTTCGGGCGGCGAATTTGTCGCTATCTTCGACGCGGACTTCATCCCCGAATCCGATTTCCTTCGCCGTACGGTTCCCTACTTTCAGAATCCCGAAGTCGGCATGGTCCAGACGCGCTGGACTTATCTCAACCGCGATTATTCGTTGTTAACCCAGGTCGAAACGATTCTCCTCGACGGCCACTTCGTTGTCGAACACGGTGCGCGTTCTCGTCGCGGCACATTCTTTAATTTCAACGGCACCGCAGGAGTTTGGCGTCGCACCGCGATCGACTCCGCCGGCGGATGGGAACACGACACCCTGACCGAGGACACCGATCTTTCCTACCGCGCGCAACTCAAAGGATGGAAATTTCTCTACCTTCCCGACGTCGAATGCGCCAGCGAACTTCCGGTGGACATGAACGGCTTCAAAGCTCAGCAGGCGCGCTGGGCCAAGGGATTGATGCAGACCGCGAAAAAAATCCTGCCGCAGGTGTTGAAGTCGAAAGCGCCGTGGCACGTCAAGGCCGAAGCCTTTTTCCATCTCACCGCAAACATCAGCTACCCATTGATGGTTCTCTTTTCCGCGATGCTCTTGCCCGCAATGATTGTGCGTTTCTACCAGGGCTGGTTGCAGATGCTGCTTATTGACCTGCCGCTTTTTCTCGCCTCGACTTGTTCGATTTCCAGTTTCTACCTTGTCGCGCAAAAGGAACTTCGCCCGAAAAGCTGGTGGCGTACAATTCTCTACATGCCATTTGTCATGGCGACGGGCATCGGCATTTCCATCCGCAACGCGAAAGCTGTGCTTGAAGCCATCTTCGGCGTGAAAAGCGAATTCGCGCGCACTCCGAAATTCAAAATCGAAGGAAAGAAAGACACTTTCGTCGCGAAAAAATACCGCAACAAGGCCGGTTGGATGCCGTACGCCGAAATCGGCCTCGGCATCTACTTTGCGTTTACCGTCGTGTACGCGATTTCCAATCAGAATCTGGCAACGATTCCCTTCCTGCTACTTTTCGTGTGGGGATATCTCTATACCGGCTTCATGTCGCTCGGTCAAACCTACTTCGCGCAGCTCCGGTTCGGCGTCAACGCACCCGAAATGCGCCCCGCCTCCTCCGGCGCCCCTGGCTTCTGAGCTCTCGCGCGCGTACTTCGAACATCTCTTGCATTGGGCTTTTTGTTGCTTTTGGTTAGACTGTCGTGCGCCGTATTTCATCCACCGCTTTTGATTTTTGCGTCCTAGAGTGGCGGAACAATCTTATTCCATCGACGGAGCCAATTGAATGAACGTACGACCGCTTTTCTTCCGAATCGCGCTGTTGGCATTTTTCGCCGCGATTTTTTCTCCGTCGTCTTTTTCGCAGCAGCGGCGCGAACGCGAACCGAATGACACTTACGCGGCCCGGCGTGCGCGCGTTGCCGCACAGGTTGACGCTCCCGTTGTGCTTTGGGGATTCACCGGCCGCGAAGAGATTTCGCAGGCATACGTTTTTGCTCAGGAAGATAATTTCTACTACCTCACCGGCCACAACGAGGAAGAAGCCGGCCTGATTATTCTTCCCGCTACGAAACCCGGCGAAGCGCAAAGTGCCTGGGACGGCCCGCGCGAAATTCTGTTCCTGCCCGCCAAAGATCCTGCAAAAGAAAAATGGAATGGCGTCCGCGAATCGCCCGGTGATCCGGACATTTCTGCGGTCACCGGGTTCGCCACGGTAAAGCCTTTCACGGAAATGCGCGCTTACATCGAGCGTCTCAATAAGGTGTATTCAAGTTTCTACACGATTCTTCCCTACGAAAAAGAGCTTGGCGGCTATCCTCACGAAAAAGATCTCAATGCCTGGCTTCAACTAGCCGCACCACAATCCAAGATCAAAGATGTTCGCGCAATTGTCGAAGCTCTCCGCGCCGTTAAGTCTCCCGGGGAAGTCGCCTTCCTCAAAAAAGCGATCGATCTCAGTCTCGATGCCCATCTCGCCGCCGCAAAAATGATGCATCCCGGTTTGTGGGAGTATCAGGTCGCTGCAAAAATGATAGAAGTTCACGCCATGGGCGGGTCCGAAGCGGAAGGCTACGCTCCGATTGTCGGTGCCGGGCCCAATTCCACGGTACTGCACTATGACAAGCTCGGCCGCAAAATCGCCGATGGCGATATCGTCGTGCTCGATGTCGGCGCGCAATACTCCGGATACTCCGCCGACATCACGCGCACGTTTCCTGCCAACGGAAAATTCACGCCGCGCCAACGCGAAATTTATAACATCGTGCTCGGCGCCCAGAATGCATCTCTGGCCGCCGTCAAACCGGGAATGACGCTCTGCAAATCCGGCAAAGACAGCATCTACAAAATTTCCTACGACTACATCAATTCACACGGCAAAGACCTTCAAGGCAAACCGCTCGGCCAGTATTATATTCACGGCCTCGGTCATAACATCGGCCTCGAAGTCCATGATCCCGGCGAATACTGCAAACCGCTCGCTCCCGGAATGGTCATCACCATCGAGCCCGGTATCTACATCCCGGATGAAAACCTCGGCGTACGCATCGAAGACGACATCCTCATCACCAACACCGGCTTCGAGTTTCTCAGCGAACGCTTGCCACGCGATCCCGATCAAATCGAAAAAGTCATGGCCGAAGCTGCCAGAGTCCGCGCCGCTGAAACGAGCAACACAAACTGAACCGGCTCGGGCCGAACTGCCACGAAGCGAATCGCGGATTGACCGCTTCGAATCGGCCCATTTATACTATTGATTCGCGTCGGACACGTTTTTCCGTTCCGCGCGCCTCGCGCCTGCCAGTTTTCGGGCAGTTCATTCCGAACCTTCCGCATCGCAACGCGGTCTGGGCCGGGTTTCTGGGTTTGCAACCGAACCCTGAGCGAAGAAGTTCGCACAAAATCAAACTGAAGGCATCGAACGATTATGAGCAGTCTTAAAGCGACACAAATCCGTCCGGGAATGGTTCTTCTCCACGAGAAAGAGCTCTACACGGTTTTCAGCACCGACCACCGCACTCCGGGCAACAAACGCGGATCCATGCAGACGCGCCTCAAGAGTCTTCGCACCGGCACGATGATCGATTACCGGTTCCGCGCGGAAGAATTCGTCGAACGCGCCATCCTTGACGAAATCGAATTCGAGTATCTCTACAAAGAGGGCGATGATTTTCATTTCATGAACACCACGACCTACGAGCAGATGCAGATGACTGCCGACGAACTCGGCGAAACCGTATACTACTTGGTGCCAAACACCGTGGTAAAAGTTGAATTCCACGATGAAAAAGCCATCGGCATCAACCTGCCGGACACCATGGATTTGAAAGTCGTCCAGACTGAGCCGACCATTCAGAAAGCCACCGCCAGCTCGGTTATGAAGCCGGCGACGCTCGAAACCGGCCTGGTCGTTCCTGTTCCCCCCTTCGTCAACGAAGGTGATAAGATTCGCGTGGACACTTCCGAAGCCCGCTACGTCCAGCGCGTGGAGTAGATCTGTTTTTGTAGCGGCCGCCTTCTCAGGCGGAGATATTTTGGTTCTATTGAATACGCAGAACTGACGACTGAAAACTTTCTCTTTCCGCCTCCGCAGCTGAATCCGGCGCAAGTCAGATTCAGAAGAGGTGAAAAAAGCGAGCCGCCCCTGACCGGACGGCTCGCTTCTGTTTTAAGCGAATTTGAAATAGTTGGAATCTAATTCACTTTTCGAAGACCCTGGGCTTCTTCCACATCGGCTTCAGACGAAAGCTGAATCTTCGACTTTCGTCGCCGCAACTTCTGCTTGCGCTTTGGCCACTTTTTTGTGGTTGTCACAGCACTAGTCAATCGAAACGAACTGATATGGCTCAGGCGATTGTGGTTGCGGATTTGCCGGTCGACTTCTCACCAAACACACGCGCGAAGATGGCGTCGACGTAACGAAGATGCCGCTGAAGATCGAATGTCCCTTCGAGCGCTTTGGCATCCAGGAATATTGCGATGCGCGGATCTTTGGCAACACGTTCCCTGAAACTGGTTTCCGATTCCCACGCCGCCATCGCATTTTCCTGCACCGTCTTGTACGCCTCGTCACGCGGCATTCCCTTTTCCACTAAATCCTGCAAGAGTTGCCCGGAAAAAACGAGCCCTTGCGTGGCCTCGAGGTTTCGCTTCATGCGTTCCGGAAACACCCGCATCTCGCCCACTACAAAAGTCATCTTTGCCAGCATGTAGTCGATCAGGATCGTCGAATCCGGCAGAATGATTCGCTCGACCGAGCTGTGCGAAATGTCGCGCTCGTGCCACAAGCCGACATTTTCGAAAGCCGCAATCATGTTTGACCGCACCAGCCGCGCCAGTCCGCTGATCTGCTCGCAAACCACCGGATTCCGCTTGTGCGGCATCGCTGAGCTTCCCCGTTGCTCGCCGCCGAACGGCTCTTCCGCTTCTCGTACTTCCGTCCGCTGCAAATGCCGAAT
The DNA here is from genome assembly GCA_963781385.1 of uncultured Acidobacteriota bacterium. Classification (GTDB taxonomy): domain Bacteria; phylum Acidobacteriota; class Terriglobia; order Acidiferrales; family UBA7541; genus Acidiferrum. Next base: position 201,975 of record CAWAFN010000007.1, read on the forward strand.
CTCAATCGCAATTTTTTCCAGCGTCGCGGCGATGATCGCCAGTGTGCTCACGTAATGCGCGTGCCGATCGCGCTGAATCACTTGCGAAGCCACTGGCGCCACATTCAGCCCGAGCCGTTGGCAAATCCGTTCTTCAATCTCAGGTCCGAGGTGCGAAGCATTTCCCACCGCGCCGGAAATCTTCCCGATGCGCATTTGCGCTGCCGCATCCTGAAAACGCCCGATGTTCCTTTGATTCTCCGCGTACCAGTTCGCCACCTTCAGCCCAAACGTAATCGGCTCAGCATGAACTCCGTGCGTCCGCCCGATCTGCGGCGTGTCGCGAAACTCCTGCGCGCGCCGCGCCAGCACTTCGCTGAACTTCACCAGCCCCGCTTCAATCAATCGCGAAGCGTCGCGCACCATCAGCGCCTGCGCCGTGTCCACCACATCATTGGAAGTCATTCCATAGTGCAGCCAGCGCGCCGCGGCCGGATCGCCGATCGATTCGCCTACGTTCATCGTGAACGCAATCACATCGTGCTTCACACGCGACTCAATTTCATTGATCCGCGCGGCATCCACCTTGGCTTTCGCGCGAATCACCGCGGCCGCTTCCTTCGGCACTTCGCCGGACTCCGCCAGCGTTTCCGTCGCCGCCAGCTCTACTGCAAGCCATTTCGTATACTTGTTGGTGTCGCTCCAGACGCGACCCATCTCTTCGCGGGTATAGCGTGGAATCAAGCGAATCCTCCCAGTCCCAGCAAATCATCATAACGCATCTTGACAGTCGGCTATAGGGAGTAGACACTCTACTTCTATGGATGTAGACGTTCTACAGGCATCACGAATTGGCCAGGGCCGGTGCAATGGCTAAACAGCAGTATCAAAACCGCATTGAACTTTTGCAGGGAACACTGGACCTGATGATCCTGCAAACCCTGCAGTGGGGGCAGCAACACGGCTATGGCATTGGTCTCGCGATACGGACCCGCTCCGGCGAAATTCTGGAAGTGGACACGGGCTCGCTTTATCCGGCATTGCACCGCCTGGAAAAACAGAAGTGGGTGGCTTCGGAATGGAAAATCTCCGACAACAAACAGCGCGCCAAATACTATCGATTGACGGCCGCTGGACGGCGGCAACTCGCGCAGGAGTTATCGCGCTGGCAGCGTATGAGCGAAGCGATCGAGGGAGTGCTGGGTTTCGCCAAGGATGAAACCGAGCCATGAACTTTCACTGGTTCAGCCGCAATCGGCGCATGGAAGAATTGAACGAAGAGATCGAATCGCATCTCGCAATGGCCACCGACGATCTCGTTGGTCGCGGTGAATCAAGAGCGGCGGCGGAGCAGGCCGCCCGGCGCGCGCTGGGAAACTTGTCTGTAGTGAGAGAGGTGACCGAAGACGCCTGGGGAGGACGCTGGTGGTGGGAGCTGTTGGAAGACGCTCGCTACGGCCTGCGAATTCTGAGGAAGAGCCCTGGATTTATGGCCGTAGCGGTGTTGACGCTGGCACTGGGAATCGGAGCGAACACCGCCCTGTTCTCGGTGGTGAACGGAGTGCTGTTTAACCCCCTACCCTATCCGCATGCAGAAGAACTGGTCACGCTACATGAAAGCAAGCCGAACTTCGCAACCGGCTCAATTTCCTTTTCCAATTTCCTGGACTGGCAGAAAGACAACCAGACGTTCTCTTCGATGGCGGTGCAACGTGGCACCTCGTTCATTCTCACCGGCTTGGGTGAAGCCGAGCACGTAGATGGAGAGTTTGTAAGCTCCGACTATTTGCGGCAGCTCGGGGTCCTGCCGGTAATCGGCCGAAACTTTGAGGCCGGCGAAGACCTGGTAGGAGCGGCCCCAATAGCGATGATCACTGCCGGCTTCTGGAAGCGGAAGCTAGGATCCGCTCCGGATGTCGTGGGAAAGACCCTGACCCTTGACGGCACGGCTTACACCATCATCGGCGTGATTCCCGCCAATTTTGACCTGCTGGGCAGCCTGCGGTCGCGGGAAATCTACCTGCCGGTCGGTCAGTGGACCAATCCGATTCTAATGAGTCGTGCCGCGGGACTCGGCTTTCACGGAATCGGTCGGCTGAAACCGGGTGTCACCATCGCTCAAGCCCGCGCTGACATGGAACGTGTAACCCAGAATCTCGCCGTAACGTATCCGGATGCCGACAAGGGCATCGGAGCAGCGTTGATTCCGCTGCGCGAGCGAATGTTCGGGGACGTCCGGCCGCTGCTCCTGTTGCTGTTTGGCGCGGTCGGATTCGTGCTTCTCATCGCGTGCGTCAATGTGGCCAACCTGCTGCTGGCGCGCTCAGCGACACGCCGCCACGAATTTGCCATTCGAGCGGCTCTCGGCGCGGGGCAGGGTCGAATTCTGCGGCAGCTTCTAACGGAGAGCACCTTGCTGGCCGCAATCGGCGGCGGTCTTGGCGTGCTGCTTGCGGCCGTTGGAACCAAAGTTGTGTTGCGTGTATTGCCGGCAACTCTACCGCGCTCGGCGGAAGTGGGGATGGACTTGCGTGTCCTGTTTTTCGCCGCGGCAGTCTCATTGCTTGCAGGGATTTGTTTCGGACTAATGCCGGCGTTCAAGACCGCACAGGGCAAGGCCTACACGGCGCTTAAAGAAGGTGGACGCGGCGGCACAGGCACGCGCCACCGCGTGCAACGTGCACTGGTGGTGGCAGAGATGGCGCTTGCGCTGGTACTGTTGATCGGCGCGGGATTGATGATCCGCACGCTGACTGCCTTGTGGAACGTGAACCCCGGATTCGATACCAAAAATGTTCTCACCTTTGGGTTTGCGCTTCCGCCCACGATGAACACGGCAACTCCGGATGCGATTCGGGCATGGCTGCGCGAAGCCCACCAGCAATTCCAAAGCGTTCCGGGCGTGCAGTCCGTCTCTTACACGTGGGGCGCACTCCCGCTAAGCTCCGACGACGAATGGTTGTTCTGGATCGACGGCCAGCCAAAACCGGCGAGCGAGAACGACATGAATTGGGCGCTAAATTACGTGGTCGAACCCGACTATCTGAAAGTTATGGGCATCCCGCTCAACAGCGGCCGGTTTTTCACATCTCAGGATGATGAGCATGCCGCCAAAGTCGCGGTGATTGACGACGCGCTGGCAGACAAGTTCTTCAGCGGGTCCGATCCGATCGGCAAACGTCTGCACCTCAATAATGGCACCGATCAAGTTGTGGAAATTGTTGGCGTGGTGGGACACGTCAAGCAGTGGGGTCTGGATTCCGACGACAAGGAGTCGCTTCGCGCACAACTGTACACGCCGTTCATGCAGCTGCCTGACAAACCGATGGCCCAATCGGCCTCGGGGATAGGCGTGTTGGTGCGCTCAAAAAATTCGCTGCCAGTTTTTGCATCGATACGGCAAGCAAGCGCGCACATGAGCAGCCAACAAGTGGTTTTTGGCCTGCAAACGATGAACGAAATCGTCGCGAATTCGCTTGCTTCGCGACGATTCTCGATGATTCTGCTGGGAGTTTTCGCGAGCTTGGCCTTGCTGCTCGCCAGCATCGGCATCTATGGGGTGGTGTCCTACGTGGTGGCGCAGCGCACGCAAGAAATCGGTGTGCGCATCGCGTTGGGCGCCCAACGCAGCGAAGTGCTGCGCCTGGTATTGTCCCAGGGAGCCGTGATGGCCGCGCTCGGAGCCGCAGTGGGGCTGGTGACGGCTCTAATGCTGACGCGGCTGATGGGATCGATGTTATTTGGAATTAGCGCCGCCGACCCTCTGACTTATGGTTGCGTCGTTGCGGCGCTCTTCGCCGTATCCATCGCCGCTTGCTGGCTGCCGGCGCGGCGTGCAGCCAGGATGAATCCAGTCGAAGCACTGCGCTACGAGTAATTTTCCATCTGAGGACGCCTCTCGCGACGCGCCCCTCCTTCGCCAGAATCAAATAAGCTCAATCTTTCCAGGGTGATACCTTACCGTCAGCCAGGCACCGAATCCTGGTAAAACCGGAACGCAGCCGCAGATGGCTACGCAATCAGACCTAACCGCGAAAGGGGTTTCCTGTCTAATTGTGAGAATGCGAGAGAGCACCGAAAGGGCTGACGCAGGCGGAATCAGCGACGCGGCCGCTGTCGAGCGGACGCTGGCTGGCGACCGCGAAGCTTATCGTGTCCTCGTCGAACGCCATAGCAACTACGTCTACCGGCTCGCTTATCGCATGACCGGAAATCCCCACGACGCAGAAGAAGTGGTGCAGGAGGCTTTCTTGCGGGCTTATCAGAAATTGCAACAGTTTGCCGGCAACGCCAATTTCGGGACGTGGGTTTATCGCATCGCGGCCAACTATTCGATCGACCGGCTACGCCAGCGAAAAAACGAAGACGCGCGCCGCGAGGTCGCCACGAAAGCTCCCGAAGGCGAACAGGAAATCGACCTGATGAGCCGGGTCAAAGATTCGGCCCCGTCCCCGGAAAGGCTGGCAGGCAGCGCGGAAATGGCAATAAAGATGAAAGCAGCCCTCGACACCCTTACTCCCGCCGAACGCACCGCCATTGTCATGCGCCACTGGGACGGCTGCGGGATCGAAGAAATCGCTGCAGTGCTGAAATCAAATTCCAGCGCCGCCAAAAACACGGTTTTTCGCGCAGTGCAAAAGCTGCGCGTAGCATTGCAGCCGTTCACTGAAGCACGGGGCACCGCACGAGCCGCAGGAAACGAATCATGAAACACATGAATGAAGAAGAGTTGTACGCATACCGGGAAGGCGAAATGAAGCAACGCGAAACAATTGCCGCGCATTTGCAGCAGTGCGGCGAGTGCCGCGCCGAGCTCGAACGCATTGACGAGGTTTTTCAAGCGCTCAATGCCATTCCCGTCCCCGATCCCGGCGAAGACTACGGCAGCAAAGTCTGGCGGCAAATTGAAAATCGTTTGCCGGAAAAGCGCGCCAGTTGGTGGTCCGCCTGGTTTGCTCCCCGCCGAATGCTGGCCATGGGCGCGGCTGCTGCTTTACTGGTCGCAGCGGTTCTTTCTGGACACTATCTTTGGCCCACGAAACATATTGACGGGGAAGTTCTCGACGCCGGCAAAGTCCGCGAACGCGTTCTCATCGTCGCCGTCGGCGATCATCTCGGCAAATCCGAGATGGTTTTAATGGAACTCGCCAACACTCCAACGACCGAAAACGGCAAAAAGTTGATCAACATTTCCATGGAACAGAAGCGCGCGGAGGACCTGGTCGAAGAGAATCGCCTCTATCGCCAGACCGCGGTCAGCGATGGCGATAACGCCATGGCTCACACACTCGATGAACTGGAACGCGTGCTGCTCGATGTCGCCAACAGTCCGGCCGAAGTTACTCCCGCGCAATTCGAATCCATTCAAAAGCGCATCGCTGCGCAGGGAATTTTGTTGAAAGTCCGGGTGGTCCGGCAGGAATTGCGCACGGAAGCAAGGGAACGAAGCACTGCTCCGGCACAAAACGATTCGACAGCGAAAGCGAGGAATAAGGTATGAGCGGAAGCATGAAAATGGCGGACGGGCTACGCCGGGCGATTGTCGCAGGGCTGGTGACGAGCTTGTTGGCTGCGCCTCTTTGGTCTCATGCGGCACAGCCGATGCGGACATGGCAGTTTGCTCCGGGACGCGAGCAGGAACCCGACCAGACGGCGGCAGCAGACCGTGACGAAGCACGCGGCGAAGCGGAACAAGATGCGCGTGACCGTGAACAGGAAAAGCGCGATCGCGAGCAAGAGAAGCGAGATCGGGAGCAAGAGAAGAAGGACCGGGAGCAGGAAAGACTCGATCGAATGCAGGAGCTGTACGACGACGGCCGCGAGGCTCTGGATGACGGCAAATTCCAGCAAGCCGAAAACAAGTTCAATGAGCTGGCGCAGCTGAACGGTCCGCAGACCGACGCCGCGCTCTATTGGAAAGCCTATGCAGAAAATCAGTCCGGCAAGCGCGACACCGCAATCGCTACCATCGCGAATTTGAAAGCAAAATTCCCGAACAGCAGATGGAAGCGCGATGCGGAAGCTCTCGAAATCGAGGTACGGCAGTCCACTGGTCACCCTGTAAATTATGACTTGGCGAGCGACGATGAACTGAAAACACTCGCTCTGCAAGGCGTGATGAATAGCGATCCCGAACGCGGCATTCAGATCATCGAAAAGCGCCTCGCGGGTTCTGCTTCGCCAAAAGACAAATCGAAAATGCTCTTTGTGCTGGCGCAGAACGGCTCATCGGAATCGCGCGCTGTGCTCATAAAAATCGCGCAAGGACAAAGCAATCCCGAATTGCAGCGCAAGGCCGTCGAATATCTCGGTATCTTCGGAGGAAAGAATTCTTCTGCTGCACTGGCCTCGGTTTATACCAGCAGCAGCGACCCTAGTGTAAAACGCGCCGTCATCCGCAGCTTGATGGTTTCCGGAAACAAGGAACAGCTCTTCAATCTTGCGAAAACCGAAAAGGACGAAAGTTTGAAGCGCGAAGCGATTCGCAATCTTGGCCTTGTCGGCGGCCAGAACGAACTGGCACAACTTTATCAAACCGAAACTTCCACCGAAGCAAAAAAGGAAATCCTGCAGGGATTCTTTCTCTCCGGCCAGTCGGAAAAGCTCGTTCAAATCGCGCAAACCGACAAAGACATCGAATTGCGCCGCGCGGCCATCCGTAACCTCGGCTTGATGGGCAAAAGCGACGTCTTGCAATCCATCTACGCCAAAGAAACGGACCGCGGCTTGAAAGAAGAAGTCCTCAACGCGTATTTCATCAGCGGAAATGCCAAGGGTCTCGTCGCTGCCGCAAAATCTGAAAAAGATCCGGAACTGCGCAAACGCGCCGTCGAGAAACTTTCCTTGATGAACTCCAAAGAAGGCAACGACTACTTGATGGAAATTTTGAACAAGTAGCGCCAACCTCGCCGGCCCGTTGGTTACGAGGCCCATGGCAAGAAATGAGAGAGGGCAACATGCTTCACAAAAATTCGAGCGTCAGAACGAACGTGAGGACGACAAAGTCGACAACGAAGTTCTCGAGACTGCCGACTTTCGCCGGAATCTTTCTAAGCGCTGCCAGCCTCGCGTTCGCGGCACCACAGACTCCGGCCCCCCACAGCGCCAACGCACCTCAAATCACCAACGCCAAGCTCGAACAGCGCGAATTGAAAACCAGCCTCGCGCAGGAAATCGACGCATGGTCGAAGTCAGCGGACAAAGCGCAGTGGCTCGGCTACTCGGTTCCCGCTGTGAACAACCACCACCAGACCTGCTGCGGAAATTCCTATGGCGACTGGAACAACGGCAAGTGCGGTCCATGCCGGCTCGAAGGCGGAAACGGTGAAAACAACTACAACCTCCGCAGCGGCGACGTAAAACTCGAAGGTCCGACATATCTCGTGGTGCTTTTCCGCGCCGAGAATCACAAGGTCGCAAAAATTCGCGCAGTTTCCGATGACTGCACGCTCGATGCCGGTGGCTTGCCATTTACCTGGCTCAACGGTGCCAAGCCTGCCGACAGCGTGAAGCTTCTTGAAAAGTTTGTGGACTCCAAAGAACTCGACGAACGCGGCGGCGATCGCATCAGCCGCAGCGCGCTCATGGCCATCGCCATGCACGGCGATCCTTCCGCCGACCAGGCCATGGTTGCCTTCACTTCACCCCATCAACCCGAAGGCACGCGTCGCGAAGCCGCATTTTGGGCGGGCGAAGCGCGCGGCGCCGCAGGCGTTCAACTTTTAAAACGAATGGCGAAAGACGATCCCAGCTCCGAGGTCCGCGCACAGGTCACCTTCGCGCTCTCCATTAGCTCCGAAGAAAACGCCGTGGACGAAATGATTCGCATGGCGCATGACGACACCAGCGCTCACGTTCGCGGCCAAGCGCTCTTCTGGCTCGCGCAAAAAGCCGGGAAGAAAGCCTCGAGCACCATCACCGCCGCGATCGACGATGATCCCGACACCGAAGTAAAAAAGAAAGCCGTTTTTGCTCTGAGCCAGATGCCGAAAGAAGAAGGCGTGCCGAAACTAATTCAAGTCGCGCAGAGCAATCGCAATCCCGAAGTTCGCAAACAAGCCATGTTCTGGCTCGGCCAATCGAACGACCCGCGCGCCCTGGACTTTTTCGAAAAAGTTTTGTCGAAGTAAACAATCTCGCAGCAGGACGCTGCGAATTGCAGCGGAGCTACAGTTGCAGCGGCTTCAGCGGTACCGATTGTGAAGCTAGCAACAACTCCCCGCCAAACGCCGACTCGGCCGGACGCCGCTGCAGCGCTTGCTCCGCGCAAATCTTCACCACATCCGGATTATTGTTTTCCTGCGAAATATGCCCGAGCACCAGGTATCGCGCGCGGCCATCAAATCCTTCCGGGTCGGCCAGGTATTCGCTCACCGCATGATTCGATAAATGTCCAGTGCGTGAAAGTACCCGCTGCTTCACCACCCACGGATACGGCCCGACTTTCAGCATTTCCAGATCGTGATTCGATTCCAGCATCAGGCAGTCCGCGTCGCGCAAGTGCACCTTCACCAGCTCCGGCATGTAACCCAGGTCCGTCACCAGCGCCATTTTCACGCCGTCCGCGCGAAACGTGAATCCCACCGGATCCGCCGCGTCGTGCGGTATTTGGAATGCGTGCACGTCGATATCGCCAATCGTAAAATGTTGCCCGGCATGAATCGTTTCCACGCCGCGCAACCGTTTCTCCAGCCGGTCTGGCAGCGCGTACTTCAACGCGTCGAACGTCTGTTCGGTCACGTATAAAGGAGCTTTGTACATGCCCAGCATCTGCGGCAAGCCATTGCAATGATCCGAATGTTCGTGGGTAATCAGAATTCCGTCGAGATGCTCGAAGCCGATTTCGCAGGCCGCTAGCCGCGCCAGCGTTTCCCGTTTTCCCAATCCACAGTCCACCAGGAGGCGGGTGCGCTCCGTTTCGAGCAACGTGATGTTGCCCGAACTGCCGGACGCCAAGATGGAAACGCGCAGACCTATCGAAGTTTCTCCCCAGTTTGCTATGTCCGCGGCCGCAAAATTCCTGGCTGCGAATTTTTACGATGATGGCAGAGCGCGGCACAACCGTCAACGGCGAACCGCGAAAACAATGCAATGTACCGAGACAGTCCGTCAATTCATCCACTAAAGAGTAGAATCCGTTCTCGGAAACACCATGCACGAACACGACGAACAACCGGAAAGCCTCGATCGCATGTGGGACGCCAAGCTCGAAGTCCTTGGCGAAATGCTCGATCAGCTTGAGGACGAAGACGCGATGAGCCTCGAAGAACTAGACGGCTTCTTCGCGGCGCTGCACTGTTCCCCGGAACCGACTCCGCCCGCTGTTTATCTTCCTGAAATTGTTCCCAATGGATTTCAGAACGCCGAGCTTTTTCCAAACGAAGACGCCATCCAGCTTTTCCAGAGCCTCGTTCTGCATCACTGGGAAGTCGTTGAAGTCGCTTTCGCCACGAATGACTTCTTCATTCCGCTTCTCACCGAAGACCAAGAAGGAAAATTCTACGGTAATAACTGGGCTATCGGTTTTATGCGTGGCGTCGATCTGCACGAACGCGCGTGGAGCGTTCTGCTTGAAAACGAGGAAGAGTTCACCAGGTTCTTGCCGATTCTGGCTCTGGTCCACGAACTGGATCCTGATCCCGAAATTCAATCCTACAAAACGCCCATCAACGACGAACAACGCGAGGAATTGCTTTCCCAAATGGCTGTTTCCGTCACGGAAATTTATCGCTATTTCGCCCCGAAACGTTTTGCAGCAGCAGCCCAAGTCCCTGGCGGCGCTGGCATGCCCGAAGGAAAAATCGGACGTAACGACCTGTGCTTTTGTGGCTCAGGAAAGAAATACAAAAAGTGCTGCGGGGGTTTGCCAGTCAACTAAAACGAATCGTCTGGACTTGCTTTCAGGGGCGAACTAGCAGGCCAGGCGAGCCCGATCCAGCGAAAATCCATTCACCGGCCCCAGCACCGTCGCTGAAATCTGTTCTGGACGGAAAAATTCCTGCGCAAGTATCTGCAGTTCTTCGCGCGTAACCGCTTCAATCGAAGCCAGAATCTCATCCAGCGTATAAAACCGCCCAAAATACAGCTCCTGCCGCGCCAGATTGGACATCCGGGAACTAGTGGACTCCAGCGACAGCATCAGCGAGCCCTTCAGATGATTCTTCGCGCGCCGCAGTTCTTCCTCGCTCACCGGCGATGATTTCAGTGAACGGAATTCCGCCAGCGTCAAATCCAGCACTTCTCCCACCGTTTCCTTTGCTGTTCCCGCATACACCGTAAACATTCCCGCGTCCGAGTACGGCGTAATTTCGCTGAACACCGCGTACGCCAGCCCGCGCTTCTCGCGAATATTTTGAAACAGCCGGGACGACATTCCGCCGCCCAGCAAATTATTCAGCAGTGCCACCCCGAACCGCCGTTCGTGCGCGATCGGCAGCGACGGCACTCCCATGCACAAATGTACTTGTTCCAGATCTTTTTTCCGTTCGATGTGCAACGGCGCATCGGTTTTGGGCGCTTCGTGCTGATCCAGTCCGCCGCTCGATTGCAAATGCCCAAATTCTTTTTGTACTAGCTCCAGCACTCTTTCGTGCGGCACGTTTCCCGCCGCCGTCACCAGCAGGTGGTCCGGCGCAAACCATTCGCGGAAACGGGTCTGCAGCGCTTCGCGCGAAAATTGCCGAACCGTATCGGGAGTTCCCAGAATCGGCCGGCCCAACGGATGTTCCGGCCAGAAACCACGCGTGAAAATTTCGTGCAGAAGTGATTCCGGATTGTCGAGATCCATCTTGATCTCTTCCAGCACCACTTGCCGCTCTTTGGCTACGTCTTCGGAGTCAAATCGCGGCCGCAGGCACAGGTCGGCGATTACGTCGAACGCAATCGGCAAATGGTCGTCGAGCACCTTGGCGTTGAAGCAAATCTGTTCTTTCGACGTAAACGCGTCCAGCATTCCGCCGACGGAATCCATCTCGCGCGCGATGTCTTCGGCCGAGCGGCGTTCGGTGCCCTTAAACACCATGTGTTCCATGAAGTGCGCCAGGCCGTTCTGATTCGTGGCCTCGCGGCGCGATCCGTTGCGGATCCAGATACCGATGGAAACCGAGCGCACATGATTCATGGTCTCGGTCACCACCACCAGACCGTTCGGCAGCACATGCCTCTTGATGTCGCGCTGTTCGGAAATCATGAGAGTCGCGGCCCTCAGTCGCCGCTCTGTACAAATTTGCAAACTGTCCTTGCTTGACCGGCCACGTCGCGATTCGGCCGTACTTCAGATCATTGCGAGATTACTGCGCGGGCTCTGGGTCCGGGAAGAGGCCCGGGTTCTATCGTATCAAACAGCATTTTGAAACAGCATCCTGAAACAGCATCTAAAAAATCTCTTAAACAGCGCCTTATGACTTATAAAGGATACCCGTCGAATCGCTTCTTTTCCTGGATCCGATGCCCGCAGTCAACAACAGGCCGCGTTCTGCTTACAACAGCTTTTCGTCTGGGCTCAGTGTGCCATATTCGCTGGTGTAATGCAGCGGAACATCTGCATACGTCCCGTCATCCCGGCGGTACACTTCGCAAACGTCAAAAGGCTTCGAGTACACATGAACACTAACCGCCCGCTCGTTGTACTCCGGCAAATTCAATACCTGGTGCACTGGCTCCAGCGGATTGACGTGCACCGGGTTGCCCCCATGCATTTCATACTCGTCGGTGGCCACCAGCTTGCACGTTCCGCAGTTTTCTCCAGAGGCGTGCCGATCTTCCACTCGGAAATTCTGGATCTTCAACCGTCCAATAGGAGCGGCCATCCAGCAATTCTGGTCGCGATGATTGTGTACCCGGCTGAACTGGCCGATCTCCCAGCAAATCGCCATGCACTCGAAAATGTCATTCTTGAAAATCAGATTGCGGGTGTAACTGCCTTTTGAGAAAAACAGGTAAGGTTGCAAGCTTTCCGGCCGCACCGCGTGCCGAACAATATAGTCCTGCACAGCTTCCAGCGTGAATTCGCGCTCACTCATTCCGGCTAAGCCCTTCACCCACTCCGAAATGCCTAATTGTTCGATCGCGACGTTGCCCGCCATGGAACGACCTCCAAACTTTGATTATAGCTCCGCGCGAGCCCAAAGTGCGCGTACCGCGGCTTAGAGTTCGACTTCTCCCAGGTGTCGGTCGCTGACCAGCGCCGATACGCCCCACAGTGTAAAATAGCTATCAGAAAGTGGCCGCCACTGTGACCGAACTTCTAGGCAAAACTCGAAAGACCTGCGTGCACTGTGCGTCGAAATGGGCGAACCCGCTTATCGCGGCGACCAACTTTACCGCGCACTGTATGCCGAACGGATCTTTGCTCTAGCGCAAATTACCAACTTGCCCGCCGCTTTCCGCGAAAAACTCGCACAGGAAACGACGGTCACATTTCCCAGTGTGAAGCATCGCTATCCCTCCACGGACGGCTCCGTCCGCTATCTCTTGGGCCTCGGCACGGACGCGCGCCTAACAGCGGCTTCGGTCGAATCGGTCTTCATGCCCAGTGAAAACCGCCAAACTATTTGCGTCTCCACGCAGGCTGGCTGCGCAGTCGATTGCCAATTCTGCATGACCGCGCAACTCGGTTTGATTCGTAATTTGACGCCAGGCGAAATCCTCGCGCAGATTTTGTTGCCGCTCGAAGAACACAAGGAAACGTTGACGCCGCAGACCAATGTCGTGCTCATGGGCCAGGGCGAACCACTTCTGAACTACGACAACACCATGACCGCAATGCGGATTCTGCTGGATCAATCGGGCGTCGGCCTTGCGCCGAAACATGTGACACTTTCTACCAGCGGTATCGTGCCTGGCATCGAAAAACTCGCCGCCGAGACAGTCCGCCCGAAACTGGCGATTTCGCTCAACGCTTCCAGCGACGCGCAGCGCGACGTCCTGATGCCCATCAACAAAAAATATCCGCTAAGCAAATTGTTGGCGGCTTGCAAACATTTTCCGCGCGGCACTCGCGAATACATTACGTTTGAATACGTTTTGCTCGGCGGCGTAAATGATTCCATCGACGATGCGCGGCGCGTCGCGCGCCTGCTAGCCGATCTTGGCCGCGTCAAAGTGAATCTGATTCCGTGGAATCCCGGTTCTCTGCCCTTCAAAGAACCCAGTGCCGACTGCATCGAACGCTTCCACATCACCCTGATCGAAAGAGGCATTCCCGCCTTCACCCGCTATTCCCGCGGCCGCGACGTTATGGCCGCCTGCGGTCAATTGGCTCTTTCGGACCAGAGCAGCAGTCAGCTCCCCGTGCTCGGTTAACAACAGTTCAACCCTGTTGAGTTCCATTCGCGTTTACTTGTGGAGGCCGATCGCTCCGAGTAGGCGGCCGGATTGCGCGGCTTCTTTGCGATAGCTGAAAAAGAGGCTGGTGTGGCAGGCAGTACAAAGGCCGCTTGGGAAAATGTTGGTTTCGCGGAGTCCAGCAGCAACGAGTTGCGAGCGGTTAGCTTCTGGCAGATCGAGCCGCACAGTTTTCGGCGGAGGCTGGTGGCCCGGCGGCATCATATTCAGCCACTGCAACGGATTCGGCTCTTCCCCGGTCCGCACCTCGTCGAAATATTCATCCGCACCGGCGAATTGCGAGAGAAATTCGGTGACCAGCTCTGTGCCGACTTCGTAACAGCAGCCTCCGATGGATGGGCCAATCGCGGCGAGGATCTCACTCGGCTTTGAGCCGAAGCGCGCGAGCATTTCGCCGACAGTTTTTTCCGCGATGCGGGCAAGCGTTCCGCGCCAGCCGGCATGCACCGCAGCGACAGCTTTTTTCTTCGGATCGACCAGCAGAATCGGCACGCAGTCAGCGGTTTGCACGCCGAGCAAAATACCTTTCGTGTTTGTGAGCGACGCATCGCCTTTGCAAGGTTCTTCCGGAGCCGCAGCGAATGGCAGCACGACCGCAGAATGAAACTGTTTGAGCGGAACAAGCGCAAAGCCCGCAGCGCCGATTGCCGATTGGAACGTCGCGCGATTCTGCAAAACGTTTTCGCGTTTATCCCAATCCGTGAAGCCGAGATTCAGAACGCGTTTGCCGGAATCGATTACGCTGGCGCCGCCGGTACGCGTGCTGAATCCATGAACAAGCCACGGAAATTTTTTAAAGGGAGCGAGTTCCAGAATTTGCACGCCGCGGGCGGAGCGGAGTGCCCACGGTACGTAAATTTTGAGGGGTGGGGCGGGACGCGCAGCCGGTCTGCCGGGCAGACGGCGTACACGGGAAGATTTGGCTGCGGTCGGCATCCTCTCAGTATAATCGGAGCGAATATGACTTCGCACGCCGAGGCAGAAACCAGATTCCTCGCTTCGCTCGGAATGACTCTGCGGTTTTGATTCTTAAACGGACAACCGAATGATTATTGGACTGGGCATCGATGTGGAAGAAGTAGAGCGGGTAAAAGGCGCGATTGAGCGCCAAGGCGAGCGGTTTCTGAAGCGCATCTTTACGGAGAAAGAGCGCGCATACTGCGAGCAGTTCAAAGACAAATACGAACGCTACGCTGGGCGGTTTGCCGTGAAGGAAGCGGCGATGAAAGCCCTGGGAACCGGTTGGAGCCGCGGAGTACGCTGGGTGGACATCGAGATTTTGCGCAAGCACGGAAGTCGCCCGACACTGGAATTAAAGGGCGAAGCACGAAAAATCGCGGACAAACTCGGCGTCAAAAATATCGCCATCAGCATCACGCACACTCCGAAACAAGCCATGGCGCAGGTGATCTTCGAAACTTAGCTACGCTGACTCCTCTCCGGTCAACCGCCGTCTCGGCGACTCATCTCGTATGGATTCGCCTGCCCCTTCCACTTGTATTCCAAACCATCGAGAACACAGGTTATAAAGAGCGGCACCGATAAGATCTGTGAGCTATCCCGTGATCCCGAAGCAAAGCAGCGACCAGAAAACAAATCCTACCTTTGCCAGCAGGCTTTCCCCGGTATGGAATGTGATGTTGATTTTGCCGGCTAAGAATAGCGTCCAAAATCCGAGCGGCACGTGCCAAGCCTCCTTTTCGGCGAAGAGATTCACCACAGAAGAGAAAAATCCCCAAAATACGTAATAAAAAAGCACTTTGGCCAATAAAAGCGGAGAAACTCGAACGATTTTCACTGTCTGCGGCATTTCGATGCCTGCCACAAGGACCCAGGTTAGCTAGTCATGCTGTGCATGTCATTTCACGATGAGGAATGGGCCGACGGCTAGGGCGTCGATGCCGGAGCAGTAGAAGCTGCGAACGGCGGAGCGCGGGTCGGTGACCAGAGGCTCGCCGAAGAGGTTGAAGGAAGTGTTGACGAGGATGGGAGCGGGCGCGGTCTCGCCGAATTTGTGGAGGAGCTTCCAGTAGAGCGGGTTCGCTTCCCGCTCGACAGTGTGTACGCGAACGGCGGTGCCGTTGAACGTGAAACGCTCGAGGCCTGCGATGGAGTTTTTCAGGTTGCCGAGCGATGCCATGAATCGGCAATTTGGTCCGCAATCGAAAAACTCCGCGGCGCGTTCGGCAGGAACGGAAAGCGCGAAAGGGTGAAACTCTTCGCGATGCTTAATGAACTGGTTTACATTGTCGAGCACGTACTCATTGAAAGGTGAAGCCAGAATACTGCGGTTACCGAGCGCGCGATGGCCGAATTCGGTGCGGCCCTGGCACCAGGCGACGATTTTACCGCGATCGAGTTGGTGGACGGTGTCGGCGAGCAGTTGGTCTTCGCCCGAAGGATACCGGTAAACAATTTTGCAATTATCGAGGACCGCTTTGATTTCGTGCGAAGTCGGTTCCGGGCCCAGCGCCAGCGAATGCAAAGCTGAGCGACCGGATTTTCCGGTAACTTTTTTCTGCGCGAGAAACGCCGCGCCCAGGGATGTCCCGGCGTTGCCGGGAACCGGTTGAACGTACACATTACGAAATCCGCTGCGCTGTTCGAGCGCGCGAACCAGCAGCACGTTCTGGAAAACACCCCCCGCAAGAGAGAGCGAATCCGTGCCGGTGGATTCGCGAAAATTTTCCACAAGACGAAGAACAATTTCTTCGAGAAGCGTTTGCGCGCTTCGTGCGAGTGCGCTGCGAACAGCGGGATCGGTAGGCGCCGAAGTACGGGAAAGTCCGAGTTCGCGGTAAAAGCGCGGAGAGAAAACGCCAGCGCCGTCGGCTCCGGCAGAAAAATACTTGCGATCGAACACCGGCAAGCCTTTCGCATTCCAGGAAAACAATTTCTCGAAGATTTCGCGGAACGATTCGCGCATGCCATCGTGCGGATGGTCGCGATTTTCACTCTCCGAATTTTCTACTGAATCTTTGCTGAGCCACTGGAGCTTGTGTTCGTCACGCTGCGGGCGGAGTCCAGCGAGTTGCGTGGCACGGGAATAAAACCATCCCTGCGAATTCGGAAATGCCAGCGAGTGGAATGATTTGATCTGGTCGTCTTCGCCGAGGGCCAGCAGTCCGGACTTGGCGTGCAAGCCGTGGTCCAAAGTGAGGATGAGCGAACGGGGAAAATCAGAAGTGTAATAGGCACTGGCCGCGTGACAAAGGTGATGGTCGAAGCGGGCAAAACGGCGGCCGGAAAGAATCTGGCGAAGCTGGGCGAACGAGGCTTCGCGCACGGCATCTTTGCGCCGTCCGTGTCTGGCGCCGCGATCCGCGACGGCAATGGAATCGATATCCGAAACGTCGAGGCCCGCAGCGGAAAATACCGATGCAATAGACAGTTGCGGGAGCGCATGCTGCTCGTTAGCTCGCGTGAGTTTTTCTTCTTCGATCGCGGCAAGGATGGTGTCACGGCTGATCAGGCAAGCGGCGGTATTGGGACCGGGGCTCGCGATGCCAAGAATTTTCATGCGACGGCCGCTCCAGCCATTTCCAGACTTGGCAGGAGAATGTCATGAGCGGACTGAGCGCACTCCACGTTCACAAACAAATTTGGCGATAACGCGCCGGCGATGCGCAATTTCAGAAAATTCGACGTGAGGGCTGGAGTCCATCGCGTGGACTCCGCGGCGCCGGAATGGCGCAGAGTGATTGCAGAAAGAATTCGTCCGGATTGCGAGCGCTGAAATTCGCGAGATTTCTTTTCGCTGAGAGCGCGAAGTTCGCTTGCGCGGCGCTTGATGACGTACCGCGTGACGTGATTGGGCAGCGATGCCGCGCGGGTGCCGGGGCGCGACGAGTACGAGAAAACGTGGAGATAAGTGAATGGCCGCGACTCGATGAATTGCATCGTCGCGGTGTGATCGGCTTCGGTTTCGCCGGGGAATCCGGTAATGACATCGGCGCCAATGGCGGCATGTGGAAGCTGCTCGCGGATGAATTCGATGCGGCGCGAATAATGTTCGCAGCGATACCAGCGATGCATGGCGGCGAGGATACGGTCGGAGGCGGACTGCAGCGGCATGTGAAAGTGTTCGGCGAGGCGTGGAGTGGAAGCAAAGAGCGCGACCATGTCTTTGGTCACATCGAGCGGTTCGATGGAGCTGAGGCGGAGCCGTTCGACTGGCGATTCATCGAGGATTTGGCGGAGTAGATCAAGAAAATTGTGACGCGGGGAAAGATCGCGGCCCCAGGCACCGAGATTGATGCCGCTGAGAACGATTTCCTTGTAGCCTGAGTTTGCGAGGCGGCGAATTTCTTCGACTACCGTGGCGGGAGGCAGACTGCGGCTTTTTCCACGGACGAATGGAATGACACAAAAAGCGCAGCGATTATTACAGCCATCCTGGATCTTAAGGGTCGGCCTAGTGTGATGGCCTTCCCCTCCAAGAACGGGAGCTACGAGCACTTCCGTGGTTTCAAAGATGTCGCCGGTAAGAATTTGCGCGGAGGAGTTGGCAAGCGCATCGAGCGAGACGAAATTCTCAACAGAAGTGTGTGTTCGCGTCGCGCCAGGGGAAATGAGGTCCGGGATTTGCGGTTTGTGGGAGTTGCCTACGACATAGGTCACGCCGGGCAGGACTGCCAGTTCTTCCGGAGCGCGTTGCGCGTAGCAGCCAGTGACGATGATTTTGCTGGACGGATTGGCGGCGTGGATTTTGCGGATGGCGTCGCGGGCTTGGGAGTCGGCAGCGGAGGTGACGGTGCAGGTGTTGAGAACGACGACGTCGGCGGTGCCTGCAGACTCGGCCAGATCGCAGCCGCGATCGAGGAGTTGGCGTTCGATGGCGGCGCCGTCGGCGTGGGTGGCGCGACAACCGAACTGTTCGATGTGAAAGGTAGGCATCGCGGAAGATAGTTTACAGTTATCGGTTCGCTGTTGTCAGTCTGAGGCAATGAGCGACGGTTATGGATGAGCGGCTGGAGGTAGGGTGTCCGTTTGCTCAGGTATTTCTTTGGGAGTCATTGCAGATAACGAAGGAGTTAACGACATTTTTCCGCAGTGCACGCCCCATTCCCCATTTTTTCAGAAGACTTACAACGTCGATCTTCGTAACTACTCATTTTAATGGACTTACTGATGAACTCCGGAGATGGAGAATGGAATGGGGACGGGACGGATTAGCGCGGATACATACCCAAGATAGATGATTACACAGGCTTCGCTATGGTGCGGGGCACTCAGGAGAGATTCCAGCGAAAAACGAAACTCAAAGGCGGAAGTTAACGCTTAGTCCGTGAAGCGGAAGCGGATGATGCACCAGAGGGCCTGGACGCCGTCTTTCCAGGTGATTTTCTTGCCTTCTTCGTAGGTGCGGCCGGCATAGGAGATGGGAACTTCGTAAATGCGCCAATTCCCTTTTGCAACCTTGGCGGTGATTTCCGGTTCGAAGCCAAAACGATTGGATTTGAGCTTGATGTCTTTCAAAACTTTGGCGAGAAAGACTTTGTAGCAGGTCTCCATGTCGGTGAGTTTGAGGTTGGTGAAAATGTCGGACAACAAGGTGAGCGCTTTGTTGGCGACGTAGTGCCAGAAATAGTGGACGCGCTGCGGGCCGCCGAGAAAGCGCGAGCCAAAGACGACTTCGGCGCGGCCATCGAAGAGCGGTTCGAGAAGTTTTGCGTAATCGCGCGGATCGTATTCGAGGTCGGCGTCCTGTACCAGAACGATGTCGCCGGTAACTTCTGCGAAGCCGCGACGGAGGGCGGCACCTTTGCCTTGATTTTTGGGCTGAAAGAAAATGCGAAGGTCACGCAGAGCAACCGGATCGGTCCCGTTTTGTGGGGACGCAAACTCTTCACCGGCGCTACGAAGCTCGGCGAAAGTCTTAAGGATTTGGCGTGTGCCGTCGGTGGAGCAATCGTCCACAATGATGATTTCCTTGCGGAATTCCTGTTCGTTTACGCGGCGCAGGATTTCATCGATGGTAGCTTTTTCGTTGTAAACGGGAATGACGACGGAAAGCTTGGGATCGACAAGGGCAGCGGGATTGTGGCGGGGTGCGCTCATAAATTAGTTGAGTAGAAAGTGTAGCGGCGGAGCGGAAGCGGAGTAAAGCGGAGCAGAAGTGGCATGCGTTGAACCAGTTAGGAGCGGGGGCCGCTGTTGCCAAGGTCCCTACACTGCGCGGCCCGGCGTCCGCTTTGCAAACGAACGAAAAGGCCGGGCCGTTTCAGTCGGGATGACAGAAGAAGAGAGAACGACGAAGGTGATCGCGAAATGCGCCCGTTAGCCCCCTCCCTGAGCAAGTCGGAACAAGGGGGGAGGACGGCTGCTACAAAACGAAATTGGTGACGCCTCTTGCGCGTTAAGGTTCGTAAATTACGTAAAGAGAAATACTTGGCTAGACTTCGGGGGCCATGCGGCGCTGGAAAGTTAGGAGGATGAGGTCGGCGCGGCGGCGTACACCGAATTTATTGAGCAAGTTGGAGACGTGGAATTTTACGGTGCGTTCGGCGATGTTGAGCTTGCTGGCGATTTCCTTGTTGGAAAGGTTTTCGAGGAGCGAATCGAGAACTTCCTGCTCGCGGCGGCTGAGATTGGCAACGGAATCGGATTTGAGGCGGCGGGTCTGGCCGGAAAGTATGGAGTCAACGAAACCGGAAAGAACAGTGCGTGGCACCCAGAAACCACCAGCGGCGACGAGCGGCAGAGCACGGACCATCTGGTCGCGAGCTTCAGAGTAGGTGAGGATGCCTTTCACACCGAGGCGGAGAAGCGAAAAACTGTTGGCATCCTGATGTTGTTCGCCGACGACAATGAGGCGAGCTTCCGGGTGGCGTTCAAGAATATTGGAGAGGAGTGCGCCCGTTGCCTGACGCGCGGCGTGGGCATCGATTACGTAGACCTGAGCCTTGGGCGGTTCGAAGGAACGAAGGTCGGGAGCGAGTGTGGATTCAAGTTGCTTCGAAATAACCTTATTCCCCGACTTGGACAGAATGCGTTCGAACTCGCTCAGCACCAGCGGATGCGGAGAGAGTAAGCAGATGGTCAACTTCGGAGAGTTGGAATGTTTGGTAGCCACCTCCCTGAGAGTATTGAAAACTAGTAGTACGGGCAAGAGAGTTGGCAGGGGTTGTTCACGAATTGATACTGACGAATTCGATGAATTTCGGAGCGTTTTCCACGAGCGGAAGAATCCAGGAGATGGATTCGAACCGACGGCGACCTCTATTCTAGCCCAGTCGGATCGGAGAGCGTAAAACTCCCAAATGTGCCGGTCAACAACGGATTCGATTCTTTGCGAGAAGCCAAGTAAAATAGAGGTGATAGGAACTGTGGGCCGTCACCCCTGGAGGGGATGGACCGGCAGCGAACCCTAAGGAGCTACGACCCTTCTTCAGCGGCGACCGCTTTGCGGTCAATTCAATTGGTCAATTGGCGCTGTGCGGTGCGGTCATTCCCCGGATGCGAAATTTCAAGGAAATCAGCAAAGAACTCAGGGGGCTATTGGGACAACGTGTCCTCGTGCTGGATGGCGCGATGGGGACGATGTTGCAGCAGCGCGACTTGAACGCGGCAGATTTCGGCGGAGCATCTCTTGAAGGCTGCAACGAAGTGCTGGTGCGAACTCGGCCGGACGTGGTGCTGGACATTCACCGGGCGTACTTTGCCGCGGGCTCGGACATTGTGGAGACGAACAGTTTTGGCGGGACACCTCTAGTACTGGCGGAGTATGGGTTGGAATCGGAAGCGTTTGAGTTGAACCGAAAGTCGGCAGAGCTGGCACGAAAAGCGGCGGACGAGTTTCATACGGCCAAAAAGCCGCGGTTTGTGGCTGGATCGATGGGGCCGACGACGAAGGCCATCACGGTTACCGGCGGCGTGACGTTCGAGGGGCTGCGCGAAAATTATTACGTACAGGCGAAGGGGCTGATCGAAGGTGGATCGGACCTGCTGCTGGTGGAGACTTGCCAGGACACGCGGAACATCAAGGCGGCGCTGCTGGCGATTGAAAAATTGTCGAAAGAGATTGGCGCGGACGTGCCCACGATCGTTTCGGTGACCATCGAGCCGATGGGAACGATGTTGGCGGGGCAGACGGTGGAAGCGATGTGGGCGTCGCTGCGTCATGCCAAGCCGCTGGCGTTCGGAATGAACTGCGCGACGGGGCCGGAGTTCATGACCGACCACATCCGGACGCTGAGTTCTTCGACGGGCGAGTTTGTGTCGTGCTATCCGAACGCGGGATTGCCGGATGAAGAAGGAAAATATCTGGAGACGCCAACTTCGCTGGCGGCGCAGCTTGAGAAGTTTGTGGATCAAGGCTGGTTGAATCTGGTGGGCGGGTGCTGCGGCACGACGGAAAAACATATTCTGGCGATTGCGCAGATGGTGGAAGGCAAAAAGCCGCGCGCAAACCCGCGGGAAGCGCATCGTGCGATTTACTCCGGCATTGAAACGGTAGAAGCGGACGAAGATACGCGGCCGCTACTGGTGGGCGAGCGGACGAACGTGATCGGTTCGCGCTTGTTCAAGAATCTGGTCGCGGAAGACAAGTGGGAAGAGGCGAGCGAGATTGCGCGGCGTCAGGTGAAGGGCGGAGCGCACATCGTGGATGTGTGCCTGCAGAGTACCGATCGCGATGAACGCAAGGATATTCCGCCGTTTTACGAGAAATTGATCCGCAAGGTGAAAGCTCCGGTGATGGTGGACACGACGGATCCGGCAGCGGTGGAGCAGGCGCTGACGTACTGCCAGGGCAAAGCGATCATCAATTCGATCAACTTGGAAGATGGAGAAGAAAAATTCGAGAAGGTCGTGCCGATTGCGCATGATTACGGCGCGGCGGTAGTGGTTGGATGTATTGATGAAGATCCGCAGCAGGCGCAGGCGTTCACGCGCGAACGGAAGCGGGCGATTGCCGAGCGTTCCTATGAGCTGCTGACAACGAAATACAGGATCGCACCGGAAGACATTATTTTCGACCCGCTGGTGTTTCCGTGCGCGACGGGCGATGAAAATTACATTGGCGGAGCCGTGGAAACGGTAGAAGGAATTCGCGCAATCAAGAAAGCGTTGCCGGACGTGCGAACGATTTTGGGAATTTCGAACGTGTCGTTTGGATTGCCCGCGGGCGCGCGCGAAGTGGTGAATTCGGTTTTCTTGTACTACTGCACGAAAGCTGGGCTGGACCTGGCGATTGTGAACACGGAGAAGCTGGAGCGGTTCGCGTCAATTCCAGAACACGAGCGGGAACTCGCGGAAAATCTGCTATTTCAGCATCCGCCGAAGAAAGTGGGTGCGGAGAATCCGCGGGCAGAGTTATTGAAAAATGCTCCGACGGACTGGCGCGAGCAGAGCAAAGAACAGCGCGCGGCGATTAATCAATTTCATATCGCTGCGATCACCGAACATTTCCGCACGACGAAGAAGAAAGAGAAATTGCGGGCGGAAGATGTTCCGCTGGACCAGCGGCTTTCGAATTACATCATCGAAGGTACGCGCGACGGCTTGGTGGAGGATTTGGAGAAGAAGCGAGCGGAAGGCGCGGCACCGTTGGACATCATCAATGGACCACTGATGGCAGGAATGGCGGAGGTCGGGCGGCTCTTCAATGCGAACGAACTGATCGTGGCGGAAGTACTGCAGTCGGCGGAAGCGATGAAGGCTGCGGTAAATCACCTTGAACAGTTCATGGAAAAAGCCGACACAGCGAAGCGCGGAAAAATCGTCCTGGCCACGGTGAAAGGCGACGTCCACGACATCGGGAAAAACCTGGTTGAAATTATTTTGAAGAACAACGGCTATGACGTGGTGAACCTAGGAATCAAGGTGCCGCCGGAAGAATTGATCAAAGCGTATTTGCAGCACCATCCAGATGCGATCGGACTTTCGGGCTTGCTGGTGAAGAGCGCGCAGCAGATGGTGATTACTGCGAACGATTTGAAGGATGCAGGGATTGCCGTGCCGCTGCTGGTAGGCGGAGCCGCGCTTTCGTTGAAATTTACGCAGTCGAAAATTGCGCCAAGTTACGGCAACGCGGTGTGCTACGCGAAAGACGCGATGACGGGATTGCGGTTGATGAACGAACTGATGGATCCGGAGACGCGAGAGTCGGTGTTGAGCGCGAATGGCGAAGCAGCTGCGAGTGCGAGTTCGTCTACCGCCGTGGCGCTGCTCGATGCGCCGCCGGTGACGCGATCGCCGAAAATACGGACGGATTTGCCGATCGAGCCGGTGGGATATCTGGATCGCAAAGTCCGGCTGGTGCCGGATTTGCGTGAAGTGTGGAGCTACATCAATCCGTTCATGTTGTTCGGGAGGCATCTGGGTTATCGCGGTGATTTTGAGAAGCAACTGGCGGCGCGCGAGCCGAAGGCGGTGGAATTGTTTGCCGCGATGGAAGAAGTAAAAGAAGAAGCGGCGAAGTTCATGAAAGTGCGCGCAGTATGGCAATTTTTCGAGGCGGAGTCCGAAGGCGAAAGGCTGAGTGTGTTCGCGCCGGGCGGAGAGACGCCGCTGCGAACGTGGAATTTGAAACGGCAAAAAACGGGCGACCGGCTTTGCCTGAGCGACTACATTTTGCCTGCGCAAAATGGGAAACGAGATCATCTAGCACTGTTTGTGGTCACGGCTGGTGCAGGTGTGCGGGAACGGTCGGAGGCCGCGAAAGAAGCGGGATACTACTTCAAGTCACATGGATTGCAGGCGCTGGCCATTGAAACTGCAGAAGCGTGCGCGGAATGGCTGCATCGAAGAATTCGCGAGGACTGGGGATTTCCCGATTCGCCGGATATGACCATGGCGCAGCGATTTGTTTCCCGGTATCGCGGGAAGCGGTACAGCTTTGGTTATCCGGCTTGCCCCGATCTTGAGGATCAGGCGGGGTTGTGGAAGCTGCTGAAACCGGAAGAGATTGGCGTTGAGCTGACGGAAGGTTTCATGATGGATCCGGAAGCAAGCGTAAGCGCGGTGGCGTTCATTCATCCAGATTGCACCTATTTTTCGGTTGGGCCCGAGTAGGACTTCTCCGTAACTTGTTCATTTTAAAAGAGTAAATAAATTTGCAGAAATTCTGCGTGTGTCTGCCGTCGAAAAGGGATAAAGTTTTGCCACTTGGTGGAAGCCTGACGGGAATAGGCTGATTGGGTCGATTCGCACCAAACAGCTTACGGCTGGTAAATCCATGTAATTACTGGAGTTACCGGAGAATCCTTACATCAAGAACCGATGGCTGCTTGGCGAGGCAGTTGCTGTAGTAAGTCTCGGACTATTATGGCAACCAGCGTCAGTCGCGCACTTGAAAGCGTCAATGAAGCCGGATTCGTGTATGGGCAATCGAGCGCCATCCTTCCGGTGAATGCGATTGTTGGAGAGATCGCCCGAACAGATATTCCGGTCTTGTTACAGGGAGAGAGCGGCACCGGCAAAGAGGTGTATGGCCGGTTGATTCACCAGCTTTCAGCGATGCGAGAGCTACCGTTGGTGAAATTGAGCTGCACGGTGCTGGAGCCGGGGGAATTGCTGGCGCGGGTAAAGTCCGCGATGGGCGATGGAGAAGTGGAACGACATGAGGGTGCCGGGACACTATTTCTGGACGGGATCGATGAGCTGGATCTGGATTGCCAGCGAGTACTGCTAGCGATGGTGCAGGAGAGAGAAATCACGTCGGGCGGGAAGATGGGATTCCGCCTGATTTCAACAACGACGCGAGATATCGACAAAGAAATCATGTTGGGGCGATTCCGGCGCGAATTGTATTTCAGGATCAACGGCGTGTGCGTGAAGCTTCCGGCGTTACGGGAACGAAAAGAGGATATTCCTGTATTGATGGAATACTTCCTGGAAAAGCATGCTGGAGAGACCGGTCGTAACACTCCCAGGCTTGGGACAGAAGAAATAGAGATGCTGGAGTCGCACGACTGGCCGGGAAACATCAGAGAATTAGGGAACCTGGCGCGGAAACTGGTGGCATTGGGCGAATCGAAAGCGGCGATCGGCGAATTGAACCGTTATATGCCATCGCGCGTGCAACCGGTGGAGAGTGTGCGAGGCGCGTCATTGAAAGTCGTGGCGCGAGAAGCTTCCCGGCTGGCGGAGCGGGATCTGATCTTGAAGGCACTCGAGAGAACTCATTGGAACCGGAAACAGGCAGCGAGAGAGTTGCAGATCAGCTACAAGGCGCTACTTTACAAAATTAAGCAGATGGAAGCAGACGGGCCCCAATTCAAGAAGATGCAGGGAGAAAAGTGATGAGAACGTTGGTGAGGGTGGCCCTCTGGACCGTGCTGGCGGCGGGAAGCCTGCAAGCGCAGGAACCGGCAAAAAGTACAAGTACGACTCAACCGTCGCAGACTGCGGCAACACCACCTCCGGCGGCTGCGCCCGCGGTAACGGACGCCAGCTACAAGATTGGTCCACAAGACGTGCTGCGGATCGATGTCTGGAAAGAGAACGAGATTTCGCGTTCGGTACCGGTGCGACCAGACGGGAAAATATCGCTGCCGTTGTTGAACGACGTGCAGGCGGCGGGGCGAACCTCGATGGAGCTGGCGAACACCATCACGGAAGGGTTGAAGAAATTCATCAACAGCCCGCAAGTTACCGTAACGGTGACGGAGATCAACAGCCGCCGAGTCTATGTGACGGGCGAAGTAACGCGACCGGGCGCGTTTCCATTGCTACCGAATATGACGGTGTTGCAGGCCCTGACCAGCGCGGGCGGATTCACGCAATTTGCACGATTGAAGAAGATCTATGTATTGCGTACCGAGGATGGGAAACAAGTAAAGCATCCTTTCAATTACAAGGATGTAGTCAACGGAAATCGGCCCGAAGACAACATCGTCCTCCAGTCCGGCGATACGATTGTGGTGCCGTAGGAAATGGGAATGAAGAAATATTCGACAGTGTTAAGAGTAACGGCGGCGGTAGCGGCAAGTTTGTGGCTGAGCGCCGCAACGTTCGCACAGGATCCTCCCACACAACAACAGGGTCAAGAACCACCGAAGCCAGCGGGAAAGGCGTATGGCCCGATTGGAGCGCCGGATCAGGATCCCAATCAGAATCCGGATTTGTTACAGCCGGATAATCATCCGCTGACCGGGTTTCTGGAACCGACGCTGGGCACGCCGATCGAGCGGCACAGCTACTGGGTGCCGGGCGTTGCGTATTACAACTACATTCAATCGAACGGGCAGACCCAGGGCGGCGGAGACGGATGGAGTTCGACAAGTTATGTGTCCGGCAATCTGAGTTTGCTTGAACAATGGAACCGGTCATCGCTTTCGCTAAATCTTTCTGGGGGCGGAGAGTTTTCAACGGACTCGTCGATTGGAAACGGGTACTTCCAACAAGTAGGCGCCACGCAAACGTTCAACTGGGAGCGGGTCCAACTGACGCTCGTCGATCAGTTCTCGTACTTGCCACAGTCGCAATTCGGATTTGGAGCCGGGTCAGGATTGGGAGTACCGGGAATCGGCGGGTCGCTTGGCGGGAGCACACCGGGAATCGGGAACGGGTACAGCCCGGGGCAATCGATTTTCACAGCGATCGGCCCGCAATATTCGAATACGTTTGGGACGCAGATCAATTACACGCTGACGCCAAGAAGTTCCGTCACAGTGGGCGGATTGTTCAGCATCCTGAGATTTATTGATCCGGGAAACGTCGAGAGCAACGATTACATCGGCAACGTCGGATACAACCACCAGATTTCACGCGCTGACACGATTGGACTGGTTTACCGCTATAGCTCGTACCACTACATCGGTGTCAACCAGGCAATCGGCGACCAGATGATTCAAGTGGCGTATGGAAGAAAGATTACGGGACGAATCGCGCTGCAGATTTCCGGCGGTCCGGAAATCACAACTTTTCGCGTGCCGCAGCCCCCCAGCACGAAGACCCAATATATCGGAGGCGCAGGAAGCGCTTCGTTGAGTTACGCGCTGGCAAACGGGGGCCTTTCGCTTAGCTATTCGCACGGAATTACTGCGGGCAGCGGCGTGTTGGTCGGCGCAACGACCGATCAGGTGACGGGATCGATCTCCAAGCGAATTTCGAGATTATGGACCGGCGAACTACATCTGGGATATGCGCGAAACGCCAATCCACAGACCGACACAGGGCTTCCCACGCAAAATTTCAACTCGATCTTCACCGGAGGATCGCTGGCGCGGCCGCTCGGAAGGAATGCGAATCTTTCGCTCGGCTACACGGCTTATATCGAGACATCGAATAACACCGGGAACAATAGTCTATCGACGCAGCAAATTACGCTGGGAGTGAGCTGGCACACGCGGCCGTTTGTGCTGCACTAAAACGAGGACGAGCAAGGACGAGTTAACGGAGACGAGTACAAGACCATGTACAAGAGTTTTTTTGGGCTACAAGAAAATCCGTTCAACGTGAACCCGGATCCCCGGTTCCTGTTTCTGACGAAACAGATCGAGGAAGCGCTGTCGGGATTGATGTACGGCATCCAGACCCGCAAGGGCTTCATTACGCTTACGGGCGAGGTGGGAACCGGCAAGACCACGCTGGTCAACCGGTTGTTGGACTGGCTGCACTTACGGCGCACGAAAACGGCGTTTCTGTTCAATTCGAGAATGAATTCCAGCCAACTGTTCGATTTCGTTCTGGCGGAATTCGATATCCAGTGCGACAACCCTTCGAAAAGCCAGCAATTGATGAAACTGAACCACTGGCTGCTGGAGAGATACCGTGCCGGCGAAACTGCCGTGTTGATTGTGGACGAAGCGCAGAATCTTACGTTTCCGGTACTCGAAGAGATCCGGTTGCTGACCAACCTCGAGACTTCCACGGAGAAGTTGTTGCAGATCGTACTTTCCGGACAGCCCGAGCTGGAAGAAAAGCTGAAACTGCCGCAATTGCGCCAACTGCGGCAACGCATCACTTTGCGCTGCAAGACCATGCCAATGACGAAAGAGCTGACGCACGAATACATTCATGAACGTTTGCGGATTGCGGGAGCCGCGCCGGGAGTGGCGATTTTTTCGCCCAAGGCAATGGATACGGTGCATCTCTATTCGATGGGAATTCCGCGCGTGATTAACCTTTTGTGCGAGCACGCACTGATCAATTCGTTTGTGGATCAGCAGAAAGTAGTTGAACCGAAGGTAATCGAAGACGTGGCGCGCGAGTTTCAACTGGACGAAGTGGAACCGATCGCACCGCCGGCAAGCTTGCGGCAAGATGGAGAAGTTTTCCAATCGGAAGCATTTATTCAAAACCTGGGGGAGGCGCTGTCACGGTTCCGGATGAGCCCCCCGGTTTCTTCGTCAACTCGAGAACGAAAATAGTTTGAGTTGCATTCATGCGCTTCCCCGCGCCGCGAATGTGCGAATGTGCGTACCGAGTGAATCGGCGCACAGCTCCCGGATGCAAGGATTTTGAAACCGCAATGCACCTGAGTCAGGTGACGGACGTTTGATGAGAGGAAGCCTAAAGATGCGCTACCTAGTAACCGGCGGTGCCGGATTTATTGGATCGAATATCGTGGACGAACTGATGCGACGCGGTCACGACGTCGTGGTCCTCGATGATCTATCCGCGGGCAAGAAAGCGAACCTGGCACAAGTTGCGGACAGGATTGACTTCCGGGAAGGATGCATCACGGACTTGCCGACGATGCAAAAGGCGTGCGAAGGCGTGGACTACGTTGTGCACCTGGCGGCACGCACTTCAGTGCCGCGGTCGGTGAAAGACCCGATCGAATCGAATCGCGTAAACATTGACGGTACCTTGAACGTGCTGGTGGCGGCGCGCGACGCCAGAGTGAAGCGGGTTGTGTACGCCGCATCGTCTTCGGCGTACGGAGAAACGCCGGTCCTGCCGAAAGTAGAAACGATGCAGCCTGCGCCGATTTCGCCGTATGGAGTGACAAAGTATGTCGGCGAATTGTATGCGCAAGTCTTCGGACGAGTCTACGGTCTGGAGAACGCGTGCGTGCGGTATTTCAATGTGTTCGGCCCCCGGCAGGATCCGACTTCGCAGTATTCGGGAGTGCTTTCGCGATTCATGCTGGCGGTGCTCGAAGATAAGTCGCCGGTGATTTACGGCGACGGAGAGCAGTCGCGCGATTTTACCTATATTGACAACGTAGTAGATGTGACGCTGCGGGCATGCGAGGTGCCACAGGCTTCCGGGACAGTGTTCAACGGCGGAACCGGTGCGCGCATCACGCTTAACGAAGTGCTTAGACTGTTGGAGAAAATAAGCGACCAGAAAATCCAAGCGACGCACGACCCGGCGCGTAACGGGGACATCAAAGATTCTCAGGCAGATATATCGCTGGCTCGAAAAGTGCTTGGTTACGAGCCCAAAGTTAACTTCGAAGAAGGACTGCGACGAACCTGGGCGTGGTATCAAAGCAACTACGGCAAGAAAGAACAGTCGCTGGCAAGTTTGCGCGAATAGCTTTCATGTGCGCAGCGGCTTGACCAAGTAACCGCACAACAAATTGCGGGACGCCGAGACAGTTAAGAACTTTCGTCTTGCGGACAAGGGGATCGGTCATCAGTGGATCAGTTCGAGCCGAAGAACACCACGCTGAAAAGTCTACTTCCCATCGTTTGCGCGATCGTAATGGGGATTACGCTGACGGCAGGACTTTGGCCGTTTTCATTCCATCCAAAAAACCAAGTTCGCTGGACTTCAGAACGGGACGGCTTGTTTTTTGGCGATACCGGGATGTTGATCAGCGAAGGTAATTTCGGCCGCATCCCTGGCAAATCCGGCATCAGCATCGAAATCTGGCTCGAACCGAAACTGAGTTGGGCTTCCAGCACAATTTTGTCGTTTTATGATCCCGGAATCGGCCCGCGTATGCAGGTGAGACAGAGCGGCGACGATCTAGTATTCCAAAGATTCCGCGGGCCCGGCGGAAACCTGAAAAAACAGCCAAGTATTTTCGTCGATCACGTCTTCGCGAAGAACGAAAGAACCTTGGTCACTTTGACTGCGACCGAGAACGGGCTGGATCTGTATGTTGATGGCGCCCTGAAAAAATCGGTCAAGAGCGCGACGATACAAGGCGAGGACTTCGCAGGGATTTTGATCGTGGCTAACGCTCCGTATGGGAACTTGAGCTGGAAGGGAACCTACCGCGGCCTGGCGTTTTATGATCGGGCACTGCCGGCGGACGAAGTCCAGCGAAATTTCAGCTTGTGGAAGCGGGGCAAAGACCTTCTCGCGCAAACACCGGCGAGGCCGTACTCACTATATTTATTCAATGAGAATAGCGGTGAGAGATTGCACAACACGGGAAAGGCAGGTCCAGACCTGCTCATTCCCAGAAGCTATTTTATTTATCAGCCGGGATTCCTGGTTCCCTTCTGGAAAGAATTCCGGCCAAGCCGCGAATATCTGAAGGACGTAGCGATCAATATCTTCGGACTGGTGCCGCTGGGAGTGTGTTTTTCGGCGCTATTTGCCTGGCGAAGCGGCCGCAAGCGCGGATTTCTATACGCCACGTTGTTGGGACTTGGCGTGAGCTTCACGATTGAACTGCTGCAGTCGTTCATGCCGACGCGTTTTTCGGGGACCACGGATCTCATCACGAACACTTCGGGTGCGGCCATGGGCGCGCTGCTGTATCTGAACAGTTACACGCAAAGATGGCTGCAGCGGGCAGGTTTACTAAAATCGCAGGAACATCAAGCGACTTTATCTTTGCGAGCAAGCTGAAAATCAGAAATGCGTTGCTGCAATTCGTGAGCCAGGTGTGAAACGTTGGGTTCGACCAGCATGTTCTGTTGATGGCCCGGTATTTCGCAGACCATGAATTTGCCGGTCATGAGCGGCTTCCATCCAAGAGAACTGTCGGCCAAAATTCCGGGCATTTGCTTGGCCGCACGAAACAACACTGCATTTCCGTAGAAAGGCTTCGGGACATATTTTTCAAACGCGCGGTCATGCTCGATGCCCAAAATTTCGAGGACTTCCGCCAAGGAGGCTCCCGGCCGGACACTCTGCCCGTTTCCAAAAGCGGAGCGCAGGCGGATCGCTGTTCTTGCTTTAGTGACATCGAGCGCGCGACGGAAGCGATCACCGATGTGCCGGGTACCGCGGTGCCCCAGATTTTCACGCTCAAGACTGATGCGCTTGGACGCGCGATACCAGAAACGGTGAAGCGCGGTAGCTTCCGGTTTGAAGTGCATGGCTTGGGGATGCACAGTTTGCAGCAATGCCAAGAGCGCGACTTCTTCGCCCGCGGCGCGCAATTGTTGGGCGGCTTCGTAAGCCACCAGACCGCCGAAACAAAATCCGCCGAGAAAATAGGGCCCGGACGCTTGTAGCTCTCGAATTTCAGCGAGGTAGGCTGAGGCAGCCTCTTCGATGGTCAGATTTTTGGGAATGTTGCCGTCCAAACCGCGAGCTTGTAGCGCAATAACCGGCTGGTCTTTCGGCAATAGATGAGCCAAAGGGTAATATTCGAGGACGTTTCCGCCATGACTGTGAATCAGGAACAGTGGAGATTTTGCACCGCCAGTGCGGATGGGAACAAGCGAGGACCAAGCCCGAGCCCCAGTCTGCTGCCGCAAGATTTCGGCCAGAGCGGCTACGGTAGGAGCCTGCAAAAAGGTCGCTAGCGGAAGGCGATGCTTGTAGACTTTTTCGATTTCAACGACGATACGCACCGCGAGGAGCGAGTGCCCACCAAGTTCGAAGAAATTATCCTGCACGCCAATGCGATCCACTTTCAAGATATGTGACCAGATTTCGGCAAGAGATTGTTCGATGCGGTCACGAGGAGCGACGAATTCCTTTTTGCTCTGTAGACGATTCGCCTCTGGATTCGGAAGTGCCTTGCGGTCGATTTTTCCGTTGGGTGAGAGCGGCAGATTTTCTAACATAACGAAAGCCGAGGGGACCATGTACTCCGGCAAATCTCTTTTTAGGTGATTGCGGAGTTCAGAAATTTCGAGCCTGGCGCCAGGCCGCGGCTCGATATAAGCGAACAGCGCTTTGTTGCCCGGATCAGTTTCACGCGCGACAACTACGCTTTGCTGAACGGAAGGGTGGCGACCGAGCACGGTTTCAATTTCACCGAGTTCGATACGCAAGCCGTGAAGCTTGACCTGGAAATCGAGGCGGCCCAGATATTCGACGTTGCCGTCAGGGAGCCAGCGGCAAAGATCGCCGGTGCGATAGGCTTGGGCTTCAGGATTCGCGGAAAACGGCGCTGGGACGAATTTCTCTGCGGTTAGTTCCGGGCGATTGCGGTACCCACGACCGACTTGCACGCCGGCAATAAAAAGTTCGCCAGGAACACCGATGGGAACGGGCTGGCGCTTTTCGTCCAAAATATAAATCTGGGTATTTGCGACGGGCTTGCCGATCGGGACGATGTTCAATCCGGTGTCCGGCCGGCAATTCCAGTAAGTGACGTCCACTGCGGCTTCCGTGGGGCCGTATAAATTGTGCAACTTCGCGGGGAGCAATTTGAAAAACTCATTTTGCAGGTTCAAGGGAAGAGCTTCTCCGCTGCAGATTACGTGACGGAGCGAGCGGCACTGCTTGGCACGAGGTTCAGCCAGGAAAGCAGCCAGCATGGACGGTACGAAATGGGTGATGGTAACGGCGTGCTGCTGAAATGTGTCGACGAGGTAGCCGGCGTCGCGATGACCGCCAGGTTTTGCGACGACCAAGCGAGCACCAACAATCAGCGGCCAGAAAAATTCCCAGACAGAAACATCAAAACTGAACGGCGTCTTCTGCAGGACCACGTCGGATTCCGTCATCCGATATTCGCTCTGCATCCACAGCAGCCGGTTGCAGATTCCCCGGTGGCTGTTCATTGCGCCTTTGGGCATGCCGGTTGAGCCGGAGGTGTAAATCATGTACGCGAGATTTTCGGACGAAGCGACCGGGGGCAAATTATCGGAACTTTCGCGAGCAATCAGATTCCAGTCGTCTTCAAGGTCGATGACCTTAGATTCGCAACGAGGCAATTTTTCTTTCACGCGAGCATGGATCAACAGGACTGGGCAGTCGGCATCGCGAATCATGAAGGCGACGCGGTCCTGAGGATATTCGGGATCGATCGGCACGTAAGCAGCGCCGGCCTTGAGGATTGCGACCAGGCCCACGACCATTTCGATGGAACGTTCCATGAAGACGCCGACCAAGACGTCAGGACCGACGCCAAGTTTTCTGAGATGGTTGGCCAACTGATTGGAGCGCTGGTTGAGCTCGGCGTAAGTGAGGGTTTTATTTTCGAAGGTGACCGCGGGAACTTGCGGCGATTTTTCCACCTGCCGTTCAATCAATTCGTGAAGCAGGCCATGGAAGCGGTAGTCCACGGCAGTCTGATTGAAATCGAGCGTGACCTGCTTTTGCTCAGAATCGGAAAGTAGAGCTAGGGTGTCCAGCGAATTCAAGGAATTGGCGATCACTCCCTGAAGGAGCGTGTGGTAGTGGCCGAGCCAGCGTTCGATGGTGGACGGGTCAAACAGGTCAGAATTGAAATCACATTCGGCGTAGAGTCCGCGCGGACCTTCGACGACGTTAAGAAAAAGGTCGTAGTGCAAGGCGCGTTTGGCGTTACGTTCGCAGGAAAAGTCCAGACCGTGGAACTGGACATCGCCGGGATCGCGATCGACGTTGAAAATGACTTCGACGAGCGGAGGGCGGCCAGGAATGCGCGGAACCGAAACATGCTGGAGGATGTCGCCAACGGTGGTCTGGCTGTGGTCGTAAGCATCCAGCACGGCTTTTTTCTCTTTGGCCAGCACGGACTGGAAGCTTTCCTCCGAATTCAGTTCATTTCGAATAGGAAGCAAATTGACGCAATGGCCGACCAAACAGGTCTGACCGGTGATGGCCTGACCGGCGACACCAAGTCCGACTACCAGGTCCGCTTGCGAGCTAAGCCGATGCAGTAAAACTTTCCAGCCCGCCATCAGAAGCACAACCAGTGTCGTGCGCTGCTGACCGGCAAAGCGTTTCAGCGTTTTGTGGATCTCAGGTCCCAAGTCGCGCTTGACGGTTGAGGCGCGGGCGGAGCGAATTGCGGAGCGAAGGTGATCGGCCGGCAGGTCCAGAGGCGCAGGCAGAGTCGCGAATTGTTTCGTCCAGTAAGCGTTGGCCTGGTCACGCTGCTTGCTGTCGTTTTCCGCGGCCAGCGCGTATTCACGAAACGAAAGTGGTGGTTCAAGATCGGGCTCAGTGCCTTGCTTCAATGCGGAATAGATTCGTGAAAGTTCGCTGACGATGAGACCGCCGGACCAGCCATCACAGATGATGTGATGTGCGGTCCAAACGACGACGTGATGGTCGCTTGCGAGACGGACGATGCGAACGCGAAGTAACGGGCCGGTGGTAAGATTGAATTCTGCCGAAATTTCTCCGTCAATAATTTCCTGCAGCTTTTTTCCCGCGTCAGCCTGACTGCAAAAATCAAAAAATGGAAAATCAAGTTTGCTTCCAGGGCGAACGCGCTGGGTCTGACCGTCCGAACTGATGCTGGCAAGCAAGATGGGATGGCGCTCCAGCACCAGAGCAGCCGCCGCTCGGAAAGTCTCAACTTCAAATGGCCCGCGAAATTCCAGTTTCAGAGATTCGTTATAGGCGAGGACCGCTTGCCCACCCATTTGTGAAGCGAGCCAGATTTCTTTTTGCGGTTCGGTAAGCGGAAAGGGTTCGCCGAGTGACGCCGCCGAAGCGCGAGTCGTTAAAGGGGCGGGAGTTTGGGATGTGGCGGCGCCGTCCGCCCTGGTCTGAACGGAACTGGTAGCGGGGATTGAGGACTGCTTGGTGGCTTGGGGCGGCGGACCGGTTGGCGGCGAGAAAAAAACGTTCGCGCTCATTTCCTTCAAACACTCGCGAAAGACCTTCAGGAAGGCGGACAGGTCGGCTTCACTGTGCGCGGTGGTCATAACAAACGCGCGATTGTCGTAGATGTGGATGCCGCGTTCGCGCAGCAGATAGAAAAGCAACGAAGCAAATTTCTGGTCCGATGGATAGCTGATGTGCATCAGCGAGCTGAACTGAGAAACGACGAAAGGCGCGTTGAATTCAGAAACGATTGCGCGAAGGTCGTTCGCCAGCTTTTCCGTGCGCGCGGAAAGGCGGACTTGCAGTTCGGGGCCGCTCTGCTTGAGATGGGTGAGCACGGATTTGGCTGCTGCCATCACCAGCGGATGGCGCACAAACGTGCCAGCGAAAAATGTGACGCCGACTTCCGGGAAAGAAGTGTCGCCGTATTGCCACTGGCCGCCGTCCAAAGCGTCCATGAATTTGGGAATGCCAGTGACGACACCGAGGGACATGCCCCCGCCGATGACTTTGCCGTAGGTGGCAAGGTCGGCGCGAACGCCGAAGTAGGCTTGTGCTCCGCCGGGATGAACGCGAAAACCAGTGACAACTTCGTCGAAGACGAGAGCGGAACCGGTTTCCTGGGTTACACGGCGAAGTTCGTGCATGAATTCTTTGGGTTGCAGATCGAGACGACGACTCTGCACTGGCTCGACCAGAACGGCGGCAATTTCCGAACCCCGCGCTTGCAGAATTTCGAGTGAATGCGGATTTCCGTAGTCGAGAACAATAACTTGATCGATGGCAGTCTGCGGAATTCCCGGAGCGATGGCGGCGGTGCGGGTCTCGCCGTTTACGGTAAGCGGCCGGAAGAGAACTTCGTCAAAGATGCCGTGGTAAGCACCGGCAAACACGGCAATTTTGTCGCGACCGGTGACGGTTCGAGCGACGCGGGTGGCAGCAAGAACGGCTTCCGATCCGGTATTGGTGAATGCCACGCGCGGCATACCCGTCATTTCGCGGACCATCTCGGAAACTTCGCCGACAATCGGCTGGATGGGGCCAATTTCAAAACCGGCGTCAAGCTGCTCGCGCACTGCTTTAACTACGAATTCCGGACGATGGCCGAACATGCTGGCGCCGAAACCCATTACAAAGTCGATGTATTCGTTGCCATCCACGTCCCAAACCTTGGAGCCGTTCGAACGAGTGGTGTAGATGGGATAAACCATCTCTTTCCACAAGCGGTTGAAGCCCGATGCGGAACGCGGATCAGCAACCACCGGGCGATTCTTTGCGGCAAGTTTTTTAGATTGTGCCGTGCGTTTGCTGTAGCGTTCGATGAGAGCGTTGAGGGCTTGTGTTTGTTCCGGCGTGGCCGCGAGGCTGGCGTTGCGGTCAAACGGCTTGAAGGGTCCGTGGGATTTGCCCTCGGGCTTTGCGGGAACAACCGGGACTGGTATCTGAGTTGGAACCGCCGCGGGAACAACCGCTGTGGGCAAATTTGCGGTTGCGGATTGGATTGCCGGTTGCTGTCCCGTCATCAATTGAAGAATCTGATTGGTCAAAAGCTGCTGTTGCTGAAGTATCTGAAGAAGCGCGGCGTTTGAACCGGCAGCCGCTATCGGAGTGACAGGGACTGAATTATTTTGTAGCGCAAGGTTCGAAGCAACCGAGGCCGAAGGCGCTACTGGAGGCGCAAAAGCTTCTGGCGGCATCGCGGTGTCGAGGTATGCGGCAATAGCGTCGATGGAGCTGAGTTCTTCCATCAACTGCCGGAACGTAACCGACACGCCGAATTTACGTTGAAGCAATTGCGAGGCTTGGGTAAGAAGCAGCGAATCGAGACCAAGTTCCATGAGATCGGCGGTAGGCTCGACACCAGAAAGGTCGTAACCAGACAATTCGGCGAGAAGCCCGCGACTAGCGACGATAAGACGATCTTTGCGAGGGGCTGCAGATGTTTCAGTGACTTGGGAGACGGGCAACGGCATAGGAGATGTTGGCACCTGACTGTCTGCTGAGTGAGACGGAGTTAGTTCCGATTGCGACTGTGAAGAATCTACAGTTTCGGGAATGCGATCGCTTTGGGTGTTGGCAAGCGATTCCGGCCAATAACGCTTTCGTTCGAACGGATAGGTCGGCAACGCGGCACGGTGACGTCGTTCGCCCGCATAAAATTGCTGCCAATCGACACTCACACCCGACATCCAAAGGCGGCCCAGTGTCTCGAAGAAACCGCGAAGCTCGAGCGCACCGGTGAGTGGCAGCGAGGAAAGAACAATCTGGTCCCCGGATTTTGAGGGATGCTGGCGAGCCAACGTTCCCAGGGTTTGACCGGGGCCAACTTCGAGAAGGACGTGGGTGGGATCTTTCATCAACTGCGCGATGCCATCGGCAAAACGAACGGTTTGCCGAACATGGCCGGCCCAGTAATCCGGCTTGCGGGCTTCATCGGCGGTGATCCAACGCGCAGTTACGTTTGAGACGTATGGAATCTGAGGTGCTCCAAGCGTTATCTGCTGCAATAGGCGCGTGAACGGCTCGAGGACCGGTTCCATCATCGGCGAATGGAACGCATGAGATGTATTGAGATGTTTCGTGACGACGCGTTGCGACTCGAGCATCTTTTCAAGAGACGCGATTTCCTCGTAAGGACCAGCTACGACGCAAAGATTGGGGGAGTTGATCGCCGCGATGGACATTTTCTGATTGAGAAGCGGCAGAACTTCTTGCTCCGACTGGCGGACAATCAGCATCGCGCCGCCGGGCTGTTCCTGGACTAATGCACCGCGGCGGGCGACCAGTGTCAATGCATCTTCGAGCGTGAAAACACCGGCGAGACAGCCGGCCACGTATTCGCCGACACTATGTCCGATCATGGCCACCGGCTTGATGCCCCAGGACATCCAAAGTTTGGCGAGCGCGTATTCGATAACGAAAAGCGCGGGCTGCGTGAAGGAGGTCTGAACGAGTAATTTTTCCGCTTCACTGGCGATGCCGTTGGTGGCGAAAACAATGGACAGCAAATCTTTCTTCAGCAGGGGCTGAAGAACCGCTGCGCAACCATCCACTTCCTGCCGGAACACGGCTTCCGTGCGGTAGAGTTCAGCACCCATACCGGCGTACTGCGCTCCCTGACCAGGAAACATGAATACGACCGGAGGACTGGAGAGTTTTTGTTGCTGGGAGAAAACTCTTTTCGCATCGCGAGCGTCGAGCGCACTGGCAGCTTCGCTAACATCCTGCGCAACGACAATGCGGCGGAAATTTAGTTCGGCGCGTCCTGTTTGCAGGGTGAACGCGGCGTCGGCCAGCTCGGCATTGGCGCGCTCAGCCGATACTTCGTCGCAAATTCGTTTGAAATGATCCGAAAGATTCGAAGTGGCACGATCGAGCGCTTCGGAACTTTTTGCAGAGAGTGGCAGCAACTGCCACGGACGAGACGGCCCGGAAACGGGAAGCTCTGGCGCTTCCTCAACGACTACGTGGGCATTGGTACCGCCACTTCCGAAAGAGCTGACTCCAGCGCGACGCGGAATTCCCTGCTTTGCGGCCCAAACCTGCCGGGTTGCGTTTACGTAGAACGGGGTATTTTCGATATCAAGTTTCGGATTCGGTTTCGTGAAGTGCAGGCTCGCGGGCAGAATCTTGTGTTTCAGGGACAAAGAGGTTTTGATTAAGCCGGTCACGCCGGCGGCAGCGTCCAAGTGCCCTACGTTCGATTTTACCGAGCCGATTGCGCAGAACTGTTTGGCGTTCGTACCTTCGCGGAATGCTTTTGTAAGGCCGGCAACTTCGATGGGGTCGCCGAGAGGAGTGGCAGTACCGTGCGCTTCCACATAGGTAATGGTTTCGGGATCGACGCCCGCCAGAGCGTGCGCCATGGCGATCACTCTGGATTGACCATCGACACCGGGAGCGCCGAAACTGACGCGCTGCGAGCCATCGTTGTTTAGAGCTGCTCCCTTAATCACCGCGTAAATTTGGTCGCCATCACTGACGGCTTCTTCGAGCCGTTTTAGAACCACAACTCCGACGCCGTTGCCAAATGCGGTGCCGGTTGCGAGCGCGTCAAAGGTTCGCGTGTGCCCGTCGGCAGAGCCGATGTTGCCTTCGTCGTGGTAGTAGCCGCGCTTCTGAGGGACGTTGACAGATGCGCCTCCAGCCAGGGCCAGGTCGCACTGGTAGGTTAGAAGCGACTGACAGGCTTGCGCCACTGCGACGAGCGAAGTCGAGCAAGCGGTGCTTACGTTTACCGCAGGGCCCTTTAGGCCAAGTTTGTACGCGACACGAGTGGTCACGTAGTCTTTCTCATTGCCGAACATCACCAGATCAGAACCGACCAAATCAATCAAATCCTGGCGCCGGTGTAAAACTTGCATGTAGTAGGTGTTGTAGGTTACGCCGCCAAAGACGCCTACGACGGAATCCATTCGATTGGGAGCATAGCCGGCCGCCTCAAGAGCCGACCAGCAGGCTTCGAGGAAGACGCGGTGCTGAGGGTCAAGAACTTCCGCTTCTTTTGGGTGGATGCCGAAAAATGCAGCGTCGAAACAGTCGGCATCTTTTAAGAAGCCTCGCGCGGCAACATACTTGCCGCGACGGCGAAGTTCCTGAATGTTAAGTCCGGCTTCAGCCAATTCCGCGTCGCTGTAGAAAGATACTGTTTCCTTACTGTTGAGGAGATTGCTCCAGAATTCGGCGATATTTTCGGCGCCAGGAAAACGCCCAGACATGCCGACAATCGCAATTCCTTCGTATTGGGTTTCGTTGCTCATCTATCTCTTCAGCCGAACACGCATCTGACTCAGAGCCCGTTTCTGCTGCTGGGCACGATCTTGTAGTTTCTCTGTCTGCGAATTGCCGGCCTGGGTCGTTGGGTTACTTAAGTTATGCGCCAGCGACCGTATGGTTGGATGTTCAAACAAGGCCACGACCGGGAACTGCAGCTTCAGCGATTCCTCGAGGCGCTTGTGCATCCGCACCACCAGCAACGAATGGCCACCCAAATCGAAAAAATTCTCGTCGATGCTAACCTGCGGCAGCTCAAACATTTTCTGCCAGATCGCCGCAACCGAGCGCTCCATCTCCGTTTGCGGAGGCGCAAAAAGCCGCGTCTCTGCGCTCAGTTTCCTGCGCGGACGAGCCCCTGCCATAACCGGCTTGGAGAGAATGACCTGCAGCTCCTGAACACTATTTTCGAGGTGAGAACCGAGGTTCTCCAATAGCACGGTGAAGTCTTGTGCCCACCTCTCTATGGTGGCATGTGCGACAACCTGAGTGTCATAAATCAAAGTCAATTTGAGGGTTTCGCCGGGCTCAGCCAGAAGCAATACCGGATAATTTGTATGAATCGGGCCGTCAAAATCCGCGATGGTTAGAGCGCCTCCGAATTGCCGGGAAGCGCCATCCACCGCGTAGTTCTGGAACACGATGAGGGACTCGAATAAGCGCCGCCATTCAGGCACTTCGCTCGACTTTTGAATTTCGAGTAGCGGCGTAAATTGATGGAAGCTAATTGCGATGAGCTTTCTATGAACAGTTCGAAAGAAGTCGGCGGCGGTCAGTTTTTCGTCGATAGCAACGCGGACCGGGACGGCGTTTACGAACGGTCCCACGATGGATTCCGCTCCTGGGAGATCCGTTGGGCGACCTGAAAACGCCGAACCGAACAGGACGTCGGCCGAAGAGTTCTGACGGCCGAGAAGGAGGGCCCAGGCACCTTGAACTATGGAATTCAACGTCACCTGGAGACTACGGGCAGCCGACTGGAGGGACTGGTTAGACCCCTCGGAGAGTTCCATTCCCTTCTTGGCGAAGCGAACCTGAGTCGTTGTCACTTCCGGCTCGGATCCGGGAAGACCGGTGGGTTCGCGGAAACCGGCCAATTCGTTACGCCAGAAGCGGGCGGATTCTTCAGACGATTGTGTCCTTAGCCATTGCAAATATTCACGATATGGCCGAACGGGTTCCAACCCGGCGGAAATTTTCGATTGCAGCGATTCGTACAATCGGCTGGCCTCGCGAAAAACGATCGGCCACGACCAGCCATCGAGAAGAAGCGCGGGGACACTCCACAGGAACTTCCATCGGTCGGCCGCGATGCGAATGAGGGCAAAACGCATCATTGGCGCTTGGCTGAGATCGATGGGCTGCGTCGCGTCCTGTTTTAGAAAGTCGGCCCAGTGAGCAGCGCTTTGCTCGAACGGCACCGAGCGCCTATCTTCGACGAGCCAATTCGGAGAAACGTCGCTATGAACGACCTGCAACGCCTCCCGCAGATTTTCAGTTTGAATCGAAGTGCGAAGAATAGTGTGTCGCAGCAGAGTTTGCTTCCACGCTTCCTGAAATGCGGCGACGTCGAGCTGGCCGCTGAAACTGCACTGCCATTGATCGAAACCGTGGTGCAGCCGCTCCGGGTTGGCAGAGAAAAAAAGCGTCTGAACAGGAGACAGAGGGTACACGTCTTCCACGTTCTTGCAACGAGCGGTAAGCAGGTCCAGAGAGCTCTGATCTAAATTCGCCAGCGGAAAATCCGCGGGGGTTCGTTGAGTAGAAATTTGTTCGGCGCAGTGACGGATGATTTGCCTTAGCGCGTCCAGGAATTCCGCTGCGAGGTTTTCGATCTGCTTCGCGGAGTTCAACTGAGACGAGTAGGTCCAAGAGAGTTCGAGGCGTCCGTCGATTACCATGCTGTTCACTTCAAGCGCCGAGCGGCGACGTTGTTTGGGGCTGTGCCATGCCCCGGTAGTTTGCCGGGCGAACTTGAACATCCGCGAACTTGATAAAACCTGGTCGAATTGTCCCAGATAGTTGAAAACTATCGGAGGTTCTGGAAGAGCCGGGAGACCGCTGTCTGCGTTCAAGTAGCGAAGCACTGCAAATCCGATGCCGTGATTGGGAATCTGCCGGAGTTGTTCTTTCACCGCTTTGAGCGCTTCTCCCGGATGCCATGTCGCGGCAGCGGGCGAAAGTTCAATCCGCACAGGAAAAATCGACGTAAACCAGCCTACGGTGCGGGAAAGATCGGTGTCGTCAAAAAGATTTTCTCTGCCGTGGCCTTCCAAGTTTGTGAACAGAGCACGATCGCCGGTGGTTTTGCGCCACGCTTCGGCCAACGCGGTAAGCAAAACGTCGTTGATGCGGGTGTTGTAAGTCGCTGGAACTTTCTGAAGAAGCAGAGTGGTTTCGTCGGCGGTGAGAGAATTTTTCAACATTTCAGCAGCGCCTTCGGTGTTCGATGAGGATCGCGCTGCTTCCATAAAAGGGTGTACGGCTCCCTTCACCGTCTCGCCGGAGACCACGCTGTTCCAATAAGTCAGCTCGCTCTGCAAGGCCTGTGAAGGTGCATATTTTTGCAAGAGCTCGGACCAGCGCTTGAAGGAAGTTGTCTTCGGCGGGAGAGCGACGTTCGCGCCGTGTTGAAGCTGGGTGTAGGCGGATTCGATGTCTTCCAGGAGCGGCCGCCAGGAAATACCATCAACCGCCAGATGGTGGACGACGACGAAAAGTTTGTCGTGTGCGGAGTCGCCGGCGGCGAAGTGGATTACGCGCCAGATGGGGCCAGTGGCGAAGCTCAGTACGGCTTGCGCTTCAGTGATGGACTTATCGATGATTGCGCGCTGCTCGTCGGGCGCTATTCCGGTAAGGTCGACGGAAACAACGGTGACCTTCTCATCGGCTTGCGAATAAGACTGGTGAAATTTCCCGCCAGCGCGCTTGATGCGCAAGCGTAGCGCGTCGTGATGTCTGTTGACTTCTCTTAAAGCGCGTTCAAGAAGTGCGGGATCGAGATGCTCTGAGACTTCAAAAAGAAACGCCTGGTTATAGTGATGCGCATCTGCGAGATCTTGTTCAAAAAACCACTTCTGGATCGGACTAAGTGGAAACTCACCGGTGAGGTTTTCCGCGAACGTATTTGCGTCTGCAGCGGACTCCGCGGCCAGTGCCAGCTCCGCCACGGTCTGATTGGCAAACAGAAGTTTAGGAGTGAGCTTGATATCTTCGCGTCGCGCCAGGGCGATGACTTGAATACTGAGGATGGAATCTCCGCCGAGTTCAAAGAAGTTGTCGTGAACTCCAACTTTTTCGATCCGCAGAACTTTTGCCCACACTGCCGCTAGTTTTGCTTCCGCAGGAGAACGCGGTGCAACGTACTTTCCGCCGACATCGACTCTCTGTTGCTCGGGAACGGGCAATGCTTTGCGATCGATTTTACCGTTGTTGGTAAGCGGAAATCGATCGAGGAATAGGAATGCCGCCGGCACCATGTAGTCCGGCACTTTCTTTTTCAGATGTTCGCGTAATTCGTTCAATTCTGGCGGCGGTTCTGTGGTGGTGAGATATGCAACCAGGCGCTTGCTGCCGGGTATATCTTCGCGTGCGATGACCGAAACTTCGCGCACGCTGGGATGCTGTACCAAGACCGATTCGATTTCGCCCAACTCAATTCGGAAACCGCGGATTTTTACTTGATCATCGATCCGGCCCAGGTACTCGATTTCTCGGCCGGGCAAGAACCGGGCGAGGTCGCCGGTCCGATAAAGGCGCGAATCTTTTTCAGCGGAGAGATGATTGGCAATGAATTTCTGCGCAGTTAGCTCCGGCCTGCGCAGGTATCCACGCGCCAAGCCTGCACCGCCTACATACATTTCACCGGGAATTCCAATGGGAACGGGTCGTTTCTGCGAGTCAAGTATGTAGATTTGCAGATCGGGAATCGGTACGCCGACCACGCTGCCGGAGTCCAAATCCTTCCTAGAGAGCGGCCGGTAAGTTACGTGCACGGTGGTTTCCGTAATTCCGTACATGTTGATCAGAAGCGGGTTCTGGTCTCCGTGCCGGTCAAACCACGGTTTCAGACTCTGCATTTCCAGCGCTTCTCCGCCAAAAATCACGTAGCGCAAAGCCAGATCGGCCTGGCCGGCGGACGCTTCGGCCTGAATCAGCGTTCGAAACGCGGAAGGAGTCTGATTCAGTACGGTTACTTTTTCTCTCAGCAGGAGTTCGAAAAACGATTCCGGTGAACGGCTAACCAAGAACGGAACGACCACCAATCGTCCGCCATAAAGCAACGCGCCCCAGATTTCCCAGACAGAGAAATCGAAAGCGGCCGAGTGAAAGAGTGTCCAGACGTCGTTCGGAGTGAATGCATACCACTGTTCCGTGGATGCGAACAACCGTACTACGTTTCTATGCGTTATCAGAGTTCCTTTGGGTTTTCCGGTGGTTCCCGAAGTGTAAATTGCATAAGCCAAATGGTCGGGGGTTACGGGAATATCGAGATTCTCGCCGGCGCCCGGCCTGGTTTCGGCCGCCAGAATTTCCTCGACGCAAATAATCTCTGCATTGGTGGCGGGTAGATTTGACACCAGGCTTCTCTGGGTGAGCAGCACTGGCGCACGCGCGTCATCGAGGATGAA
This sequence comes from uncultured Acidobacteriota bacterium, assembly GCA_963781385.1. Classification (GTDB taxonomy): domain Bacteria; phylum Acidobacteriota; class Terriglobia; order Acidiferrales; family UBA7541; genus Acidiferrum. Next base: position 246,497 of record CAWAFN010000007.1, read on the forward strand.
TCGCAGCCGCTCTGCCGGATATGCCAGATCAATCGGAAGATAGGCGCCGCCGGCTTTCAAAATTGCCAGAAGACCGATCACCAATTCGTTGCTGCGTTCGAGGCAAAGACCAACAAGGGTGTCAGGCCCGACTCCGAATTTGATGAGTTGCCGCGCAATTTGATTCGCCCGACGATTCAGTTCAACGTATGTCAACGAACGTCCGTCACACACCAGCGCGATGGATTCTGGCCGCTGGCGGGCTTGTTCTTCAAAGACCGTGTGCAAAGTGGCGCCACCGTGCAACGGCAAGCTCCGGCTACAAGCCGCATGCTCAGGAATGTTGAATTCTTCGACCAGTTCGCGGAACTCAAGGTCGGTTACCAGTTCCAGGTCGCGCACGGCCACGGCGGGATTGGCTGCGATGCCCTGAAGCAGGCGGTGGAGATGGCCGAGCATACGTTTGGCCGTCGGTTCGCTGATGCGGTGTCTATCAAACTCGATTTTGAGACTCAGCTCGGCGCCATCGTAGGCGGCAATGGTCACCGGAAAATTGGTCAACTCGTGCAATTCGACGCGGCGATTCATCCAGTCACCGCCAAGAGCGGTCATGGCGGTATCCAGGCGATAGTTTTCAAATACAAGGAGTGTCTCGAAAAGTGGTAGAGCGGCAGGCACCTGGCTGGCAGATTTCACCAGCGCCAACGGACTGTGCTCATAGCTGCGCAAATCCAGCCACTGCCGCCGCACATCCTTTAGCACTGCCATCAAGGAGCTTTCGCCAGTGAACTGCACGCGAACTGGAACCGTGTTAATAAAGATTCCAATCGTTTCATCGGCGTCCGCAACGGAAGATTTGCGGCAGGCTCGGGTGGCGCCGAACACAACGTCTGTTTCGCCCGAGTAGCGGTGCAGCAGGATGGCCCAACCAGCCATGAGCAACGAATTCATCGAGAGATTTTCAGTACTGGCCATGGCGCGCAGGTCGGCCGTGGTTTTTGAACTCAAAATTTCCCAAGCTTCACCTTGTTGACAAGCAATAACGCGGCTTGTGCTGGGAGCTTTTTCTTGCACCACGAGAGGTGTGGGAGCGGAAAATCCCTTGAGATATTCCTTCCAGAATTCCTGCGCTCTCGCGAAGTCTTGTTCCTGAAGCCAGTCAATATAGCGGCGATATGAGAAAGTTCCGGGGCGGGGCGCAATTCCTCCGGTCGCCAACTCGGAATATGCTTCGAAAACTTCGGCCAGCAACTTTGGGTAGGAACGGCCGTCCAACAATGCGTGATGGAATGTCCAAACCAGCGTGGAAGAGGACTCGGCCCATTGGAAGAGAGTCAGGCGCAGTAAGGGAGCAGAATTCAGGTCAAAACCTGCGACGCGATCTTCCTTGAGGAAATCATCAAGCGCACCCTTCTGCGCGCTCGTGGATAGATTTCCTACCTGCCGCACTTCGAAGGGGACGAGTATGTCATCGAGAATTTCTTGTTGTGGTTGATCGACGCTTTCCCACAAAAATCGCGCGCGCAAGATGTCGTGACGCCGTATCAGCCATTCCCAAGCCGCTCGGAGACGCGATGCGTCGATCGGTTCCGGCAAATGGACGACCACCTGTTCTATGTCAACGCCGGAGCGAGGCTCTTTCAGGAAATGAAAAAGCATCCCCTGCTGCATAGGGGAAAGCGGGAAGCAATCGGAGATGAGCTTTTGACTCATGGCAACAAATAGCAATGCACACGCGAACCTAGAAATTTAGCTGGTTCGACTGGTGGCATGCGGGTGCCGTGGCCCCGGGTTATACGACAACCTTTTGCGCCTTTTTGCGCCAGTCCCTGTCGCGGTAGGATCTCCAGGCTCCCGCACAGTGTAGGTATACGCGACTTCCCAAGGAAACGACAGGGTTGCGCCGACCTTTCGCGACGAAAGTTACCAATTCCTTCCAGTTTGACTGATTCAGTACGTTGATTGACACCGAGATGCACGGAGTCAACATTCTCGTAGTGTGCCACCAATGGCTGGGAATAAAGAGAAGTTCTCCAGGTTCCAAAACAAAATTCGTGGCCTGCGCTTTGGCGAACAACGGGAATTTTTCCAGATCCGGATTGTCCAGGTCATTCACCGACGAAAGATTAATCTTCTCACTCGACGGATATAGGTAAGTCTCTTGATCGGGGGGATAGACAATAAATTCTTTCCTGCCGTAAATCTGCATCAGGAACGCATGTGTTCCCGCGCCATCGTAGTGCAGGACCGGAAACCCGGCGCCGGTGCCGCCGATGTAGAGTTCAATGGCGGCTCCTCGATTTAGAACTTCCTGGACGTATTTCACCAGGAAATGTTCTGGCAACCAGTTTGGTTGGAAGTACTCGGGCAGCGGCTGAATATCGTCTTTCAGCGACGGAAACAGGTCGTACAATACGCGATTGCGAAAATACGGAGCGGGATTCTCTTTTGTCGATTCAAGAACACGATCTATGAAACTGCCCATCGTGAATTCGACTTCGCCGGAATCACCTTTGTAGCTTGCTTTGGATTTCAAAGCGTCCGCCATTTTGAATTTCATCTGGCCGAATTCTTGTTTAAAAAATTCTGGGGTCCAGCGACCGACGGCCTTCCACTGCCCGAGCGCGTCCGTAACGATGACGGGCTTGAGAGGGTATAAATAGCTCTCCGCAAACTCTTCATAAGAAAGTCGTTCTCGACGCTCAATTTCGAGTTTCACTTGTACATCCCTCGCCGGAACTTCGTTCATCTAAGCTGTGACCGACGACCCCAAAAATGGTCGCCGACTTTCAAACTGCGTCAGCAAGACTGACGAACCCCGGAAGACGAGGTACGAAGGGCAAAGACAGCGGAAAGGAGCACAAGCTACGAAGCGCCAATCCGCCAAGCCAAAGTCACCAGAGTCACCAGAGTCATCGGTCAGAAGAAAACATTCTTAGCTCCCAATGGGAGCATCTCTCCCGCCAATGGAAACTTTGTCTAAGTATATAAAAATAAGAGAGATAAAACTAGAATAGACTTGCTTCTCACCGCCTTGGTGGAACAAAAAGTCCAACAAATGGCAATGGCCTAACCTTAGGAAACTGCAGCCGCTCGGGAGCCATCGGCTCCAGCGACCCTCAAAATGGATCGGTGACCGACTTTACCGCCCGGAACGCGGTCATGTACGTCGCGACGGGCAGTGCCGTTGCTTTTGCGTACCACTTGGGGTGCTTTATCAGGCGCTGAAAGGAAGACTTGGTGACGCTTGACCAGATGGGGCCATTCGCCGTACTGAGCACAACGGCTATGGACGGAGTCAGTGCGCGCGTAGTGTGCCACCAGCCCGGCGCGCCATAGAGCATTTCGCCTTCTTCCAGAACGAAGCGCAAAGGTTTGGCGTTTGCGAACAGCGGGAACTTGGCCATATCAACATCGGCGTCCATCGGAATTTCCGAGATGTTCTCGGAAGCGGCGCTCGGATACATGTAAGGCGTCTGTTCAGGTTCGTACATAATCCAAGCCTTTCGACCATGGACTTGGGTAATGAACGTTTGGGTCCAGAGGTCGTCGTAGTGAAGAAAGGGAAATGGACTGCCGGTACCACCCATGTTCATTTCCAGGCCCGTAATGTTTCGAAGTTTGAAGCTCGAAAGACCCGGCAAAAGGTATTTGCTATCGAGCCAGTTCGGATCCCAATAGGTAGGACGTGGCTCCAAGTCCTTCAAGAGTTCCGGAAATTCCTTCGGTATTTTGAGGCTGAACAGGTATTTAGCACGATTCTGAAAGGTGGACGACGTGATTTCTTCTATATAATCACTGAGACGAACGGAATCTTTTACAGTCACGGCTCGCTTGCGTTCAAATACCGGAACAAATCGTTCGCCGTAATTCTCTTTGAAAAATTGTGGGGTCCACTTCGACACTGCGGGCCACTCGCGTGCGGCGTCGGTGATGACAACGGGCTTGTTCTTCAGCACGTATTCGTGGAGAAATTCTTTCCTGGATAACTTCTCCCGCCGATCGATCTTCCCCGTTGAATATGTGGAGTCGGAGCGTGTAAGTTCGTCTTCCCAAAGACTCATTGTCGGACTAGCGACTACCATGATCCACCTTCCCAAGAATGCTAAGTTAATCCGTTAATGATGCAGGAGCCCAAAGCTTATTGCGCGGCGCCAGCTGAATCGGGTTCTATTCTACGGAGCCAAACCTCGCGCCAATAGCAAAATTCCAATCGAGGACAACCGCCAAGGGAGCGGGCGCACATGCAAGTGTTCCCGTCCAGAATAACGGTTCCCTCGACTTTCCTCATCTGGCCGGTCGGCTCGGAAATCATCTGATCGAGCCTGTTGCGAACCCGGTATCTTTTTCCGCAGAATTTCTTCAATTCGATATCTAAGACCAACCCGCGATTTCGCCCTTTGGTATCGAGGGTCTGGCGCATCTCTTCAAGGTCGCGAATCTCCACGTACTCGCCGGGCTGCAGATTTAAATTCCCAACAGGGGTTTTTGTGAGCTCTCCACGAAGTCTGGGACGACCAACAATCGCATCGCGAGTCTTTCTGAATAGCGGAACTAGCACCAGAAGGAGCATATCCCCGGCGGCCACTGCCCCGGAGCTGACGTCGCGCCAGCATTTAGCGAGTAGTTCCAGTTTTCCCAGACGTCGAGCGACCGTGGATGCGCCGAGTTGCGAAGATTGGCAGAAGTATCGATCGTCCGAGATCTTCGTTTTGAGCCGGCTGGCCAAGATGGCCAGGTCTTGACTGTGCGGTGTCGCCTTCGGCGCGTCTACGCTGCCCTTAAGCCACGCGGACTTCCAAAAAAACATGCAGCCTCGCTGACAGCCATCGTGGCTGGCGCCGGAGCAGCGAAGTCCGTCCAGTAGGAATACGTCGTTATTTGTAAACTCTCGAATCGCGTAAACCCCACCGGGCAGCTCGACGCAGGTTTTTTCCGCGCGCCGCAAAACTCGATATCGTTTGCCACAATGCTCCAGCATTTCGGGCATAAACGGGACGCCATCGAGCGTGCCGTCCGCATCTAGAGTTTGGGCGATTTCGAGCGGGCCTTTCACTTCGACCCACTCATTTGCTTTCACTTCCGTCTTCTTTTCCACAGGGCGAATTTCCTCGTCGTCATTCTATAAGTACTAGAATCAGATTCTGCAGCGCAGCAATCTGGACTCACTCGTGTTTTTGGGCGGACGACAAAAGACACGTATATACTCCACCAGGTGGCAACTTGCGGGCCAGTCAAATTCAAGATCTTGCGTTGATTACAAAAGACTTACAATTTCCAAGGGCCTCTGCAGCGCCGCGCGAGTACCGGCACCGGAAAGCATTTTCACAATTTTGATACCCAAATTGGCCAGGCAGAGAAGCCGGCAATAGAGAACCGGCGTCTCTCTCAACCTGTTGCCGCGTTGCGGGAAGCAAAATGCGGATCGATGAAGAATGCGGAATCAGCCGACGTGTGGATATAAGAAATTTCCGGCGGCGATCAACATCCAGTCCGGGCATCGTGAAAAGACGAATTTGGCTGCGCCCGCCTGCGCTTTTTCACTGCTGAACCTCCCCTGCGTCAAGGGATCACGCGTGTAGACGAGTTCATGACGGACAGCGCCCCATTTGTCTTTGAAAGCAATCAAGCCAGCGTTGTCGAGCTCTGAGCGACCAAAATCGAGTTCCTGGATTCCTCGACTCTTGGCATCCGAAATCATGTTCCAGAAGACGAAGGGCATCGCGCCCTGGCTATGAAACTTCGCGTCGGAACAACCGTATTTGTAGACGAGTTTGGCGTCTTTTTCCAAGGTCAGAACGGCAGAGACCGGAGTGTGGTCCTTACGCGCCACGCGTATCGTGGCGTTCTTATCCAACAGTTTGAGAATATTCCGAAACCATTTCAACGGATGCGGCGGCAGCGACTGGCGGCGACGGGTAAGTATGTGCAGCCCGTAAAATTCCCGAAGAAGGAGTTCTGAGCTGCCAGCCTCCACCTTGAATCCCAATTTGTCAGCCTTCTGAATTTTTCGGCGGATGGAATCGACATGAAGGTTTTTGTAAAGCGTTTCGATCGGAGGAGTCAAATCCAACATATGAATCATGTGCCGCTGAAATTGGTGAGGAACGCCTTCAGAAAATTCTTTGCTAAGTGGTCGCAATTCAAGGTAGCGCCACTGCCCATTTTGCAGCTGCAAACTTGCGGGACCGATTAATTTTTGAAATTCGTCAGCTGTGTCAACAAGCGGCTCACAATGATCGGAAAACGGAAGCGAGACCAATCGTTTTCCGGTGATCCAGCTTTTGATTTCGCAAAGCAGGATTGCGCTGCGAAGCTCGCCCGTTGGCGAGGCCAAGCCATACGCCGTTGGTGTGTAGCCGTAGGTGTCGCGCAATACCCTCAGCCAGGCGGTGGTATGAAAAACGCTGGCCCGAGGGTGATTTTTTACGAGATTTTCCCATCGTGAATCCGCAAGCGGATCGATCATCAGAATGTTTTCCGTCGGAATGGAAACTCTATCCACCGTTTCCGCCGTCTTTACAAGCGTTTCAGCCAACTTGCACTCCCCAACCCTATTTCTGTTTTCAAGCCTGAAAATTCTCGAAACTCAGATACGGCCACTTTAGAGTCTTCGCCGTCTACAATTTGTTAGTCATTCATTGCCCACCCGCCGGCGTCTCCACGATCTGGCCAGTAGTCGAATACTTTTTGACGGAGATGCGGGCGGAATTTCCTTCGACGACCAAGGCCGATGCCCAGCCAGGCTGTACATCGAGTGCATGCAGGGACCAACGATTCGCATCGCCGCTAGTGAGTCGTGCAGGAGCGCCCGGGCTTAATGTAACACTGAAAGAGTTCAACGGTATTTGAAGTCCTTGGCCGCGCGCTTTGACGTAAGCCTCCTTTCGAGTCCAGCAACGAAAAAAACCGGCGGCGCGCTCTTGCGGCGCAAGAGCAGCTAGCTCTTGCTGCTCAGCTGCTGAAAAATATCTCGTGGCAATTTCTTCTGCTGCAATCTCGGCCTTAATGAATTCTGTGTCTATGCCAATTTCCCTTCCGATGCTGAATGCGAAAACTGCAAAGCCGTTGGAGTGGGACAGATTGAAGCGAATATCCAAATTGCCAGTCCCTATGCCCAGCGATGGTTTTTCTCCCGACGAACTCAGTATCTTTATGGCTTGTCCTGGCGCCGCGAGATAGCATCCCAACAGCTCGCGAAGAATTCCCCTGCAGGCGACGAAGTGTGCTTGGTCGCACGGGAACACGTACTTCGAAGCCCGTGAGATTTCCTCCGGGCTCAGCAGACTGCGATAGGACTTCAGTGTTTCTTCCGCAGTATGAAGCGAGGCGGTCCAGACGTGAAAATCTCCGCTTTCGAGGGTAAGCTTCCCGGTTCGCTTCTGCAGCGACGTTAAATCCAAGACCGACTCCTCCGACTCGCGCTCGCCAATATTCTCTGCAATGGGTGAGCCAACTCCCACCAACTCCCGCCAACTCCCAATTGTATCGCCAGACCTCAAGGTTCCGAGCAGATCCTGTGTTTTATAACTGCCGTTCTCTTCTCCTTGCGGGCTTCCGGTTCCGTGGTGCAAAGTATTCAGTTCGCGCGCAAAATGCCAGTAAATGTTAATAATGCGTTTGTTTTCTGTAACTTATAACCAGCGCGAGGACGGAAGTAATGTTCCCATTAAGTCCGGAACCGGTTTGCAACAATAGGGCACGGCTTTTCTCACTCATGTCACTTTTACCTGCGCACGCTAACACCTGCAAACTGACATCTAATCTAAAGGCTTTGTTTTGTGTAATTTAACGACAGCTCGATAGGCGGGGAATACGCCTAAAGGCGTGGGTGTTCTGGCAGGTAAATTGCCCATAGGGTGTACGTCCTCGGGCCAAGTGGGGCTTTTGTGGCGGTAGCCCATCGGGATGACTCAGTTTAGCGATTTTTAGGAGAGCTGGTTTGAGTCTTTCGAAAGAGTTACCGGAAATGGCGAAATCGAGTGTTCCCTGGTACGCATTGCAGGTTTGGGTGCGCAAAGAGGGCTTGATCGCGACACAGTTGGAAAGCCAAGGTTTCGAGTGTTTTCTACCGAAATATAAAAGTTTGCGGGAATGGTCGGACCGGACAAAAGAAGTGGAGCAACCGCTTTTTCCAGGATACGTCTTCTGTCGGTTTGATTATACCCAGCGGCGACCGATCGTAGTGACGCCCGGAGTGCTGCAAGTCGTAGGTTGCGGTCGGACCCCGTTGGCCGTCGAGGATCGGGAGATCGAAGCGATACAGACGGCGATTGCCTCGGGAATTGCCGCTCAACCCTGGCCGTACCTGGAAGTCGGAGAGCGGGTACGGATCCACAGCGGGAAGCTAAGCGGGCTGGAAGGAATTTTGATCAATTTCAAGGGGAACCATCGGGTGGTGTTGTCGGTGTCATTGCTGCAACGGTCGGTGGCTCTGGAAGTTGATTTGGCTTGGGTGATGTCTCTTGAAAAGCGGAAAGACGCAAGGCTGCACGCGGAAGTGGGAAGAATCCCGGTGCGCACCCAAAGCTGAAAACACGGACGAGTTTGTAAGGTAAGAGCAATAACGAAAGATAGGGATATGAGTGTACTAAGGACCGAGCTGCAAACTAGGGATGGGATGAAGCGGCTGAACGCGGACGCGTACATGGCAGTTGAAAAGCGCGGAATGTCAGACGGCCGAATCGTCCTGCATGAAGATGCATTCGTTTCGATGTTGTACCTGGAACGCCGCCGCGCTGAGCGAGCACAGAAGCGATTTGTGCTGATGCTGGTAGACGTAAAGAAAGTGATGGCGGACGGGCAGAAGAACCGTACCTTGGGAAAGATTACTGGCTCCATCCTCAGCGTAACGCGCGAGACCGACATCGTTGGGTGGTATCTCGAAGATAACCTGATCGGCGTTATCGGCACGGAAATTGGCAAGGCCAAGCCGAAAACGATTCAGGGCAAAATGCTGGAGAAGGTGAGAGCAGCGTTGATTGAAGCGCTCCCGCCCGAAAAAGTCTCCCAGATCGCTGTTTCCTTCCACTTCTTCCCGGAAGAGTGGGAAGAAGGCGGAACAGATCACTCCGCCAACATTACGTTGTATCCGGATCTGTCCCGCAAGGACGAAACGCGCAAATATGCCTTGGGCATCAAGCGCGCGATGGACATCGCCGGAAGCGCCGCAGCTCTTGCGATTCTATCGCCGATCTTTGGCGCGGTAGCCTTGGCCATCAAATTGAATTCCAAGGGACCAGTGCTATTCAAGCAGCAGCGACTTGGGCAGTATGGGAAAACATTCACAGTATTGAAGTTCCGTTCCATGCGGACTGATTGCGACGCCACCATTCACCAGCAGTACGTGAGTCAGTTCATCGCTGGCCAAGTAGAGAGCGAAGGAGCCAACGGAGAAAAGACGGTTTTTAAAATTCAGAAGGATCCGCGAATCACTCCGATTGGCCACTTCATCCGGAAGACGAGTCTTGATGAGTTGCCGCAATTCTGGAATGTGCTGGTCGGTGAAATGTCGTTGGTAGGTCCTCGGCCTCCGGTGCCTTACGAATTTAAAGCGTATGACCTTTGGCATCGCCGCCGCGTTCTGGAGATCAAGCCTGGAATCACGGGCCTGTGGCAGGTCGAAGGTCGCAGCCGGACCCGGTTCGACGATATGGTCCGTCTGGATCTGAAGTATGCGCGCGCCTGGTCTCTCTGGCTCGATGTCAAAATACTTCTGCAAACACCCGGTGCAGTTCTGACTGGTGAAGGCGCTCACTAAAATCGCCGAAAGCGCCTAGCGACACGTTCTTTGAATGCATTGTTGAGCTGGTACTCTGTCAGCCGACCCGGCCGGTTGTGAAGCGATCTCCCGCCCCCGCGAGGACGCAGCCGAAACGCAGTCCACGTAACTTTGTGTGGTGGGGATTCGCGCTAATCCCTGACCCGTAAAGCGAACGTGCCGTAGGAACCCTAAGGAGCTTTATGATCAGGATTGGTGTGATTGGCTACGGTTATTGGGGTCCGAATATCGTGCGCAATTTTCACACCCACGATGGTTCGGAAGTGGTGATGGTTTGCGACAAAAGCACCAAGTGCCAGGAGCGCCTGCGCAAGGCTCATCCGTCCATTGAATTTACGATGGATGCGAACGATATCCTAAAGTCGCCGAAAATTGACCTGGTTGCGGTGGTCACTCCCGTTTGGACACACTACGAACTCGCCAAGGCCGCACTGGAAAACGGCAAACATGTCTTCGTCGAGAAGCCTTTCACGTGCAGCACGGCCCAGGCTGAAGAGCTGATCGAGCTGGCGGATCGCAAGAATCTGAAGATCATGGTGGACCACACGTTCCTGTTCACCGGAGCGGTCAAAAAGATTCGACAGATGGTGGACGACGGCGAGCTTGGCGATCTCTACTACTACGATTCGCTTCGCGTAAACCTGGGCCTTTTCCAGCACGACGTAAACGTGATTTGGGATCTCGCGCCGCACGATCTATCCATCATGGACCATGTGATCAAAGAGAAGGCGGAGGCGGTGGTCGCTACCGGAGAGAAACATTTGAACGGTGTAGAAGACATCGCATTCATCACCGTTTATTTCCCGAAACGGATTATCGCGCACATCAACGTGAATTGGCTGTCGCCGGTGAAAGTACGCACCACGCTTATCGGCGGCGAGAAGAAAATGCTGGTCTGGAACGACTTGGAAGCCGACGAGAAAATCAAGATTTACGACAAAGGCGTAAGCATGTCCACGAATCCGAGCAACTTGCACCAGTTGCTAGTGAGCTACCGCTCCGGCGATATGTGGGCGCCACAGGTTGAACAGATCGAAGCCCTGCGCGCCGAAACCGGCTACTTCCTCAAGTGCATTCAAGAGAACAAGAGACCGTTCAACGATGGCGTAAATGGCCTGAACGTGGTCCGCTTGCTCGAGGCAGCGGAAAGATCGGTGAAACAACGCGGCGAGCTGGTGACTCTGTGAACGAATTCGTATCGATCGCTCCGATCGTCAAGCTCGGCAAAGACGTTAAGCTATCCAAATTCATCAACCTGTACGGCTGTGAGATCGGCGACGAAACCAAGATCGGCGCGTTCGTCGAAATTCAGAAAAATGCCAGTGTGGGCAAGCGCTGCAAAATCTCCAGCCACACGTTTGTCTGCGAAGGCGTGGAGATTCAGGACAACGTTTTCATCGGCCACAGCGTGACGTTCATCAACGATTCCTATCCTCGCGCAACGACCGGGGACGGGCAACTGCAGACGGAAGCGGACTGGAAAGTCGAAAAAACGGTCGTGAGCAAAGGCGCATCGATTGGTTCCGGCTCTACGATTTTGAGCAACCTTACCATCGGCGAGAACGCAATCGTCGGCGCCGGCAGTGTGGTAACAAAGAATGTTCCCGCCAATGCAATCGTGGCGGGCAATCCGGCGAAAGTTTTGCGGTATCTAACAGAGGAGAAGAAATAGTCACAATGACGAACACCACGAAAGTCCCGTTTCTCGATCTGGTCACACCGCATCAAGAGTTAAAAGCGGAGCTGTTGCAAGTGGTGGAGAAGGCGCTCGGCAACGCCGGTTTTATTGGCGGACCGATGGTGGAAGACTTCGAACGCGACTTCGCGAAATTCTGCGACACCAAGTATTGCGTCGGTGTGAATAGCGGAACGGACGCATTGCGATTTGCCTTCATGGCCGCTGACGTGAAGCCCGGCGAAATTATCGTCACCGTGCCGCACACGTTCATCGCGACCACCGAAGCCATTTCACAGGTCGGCGCACACATCGCTTTCGTGGACATCAATGAAAAGACTTACACCATGGACCCGGAAAAGCTGCGCGAATATTTGGAAGTCCGTTGCGAATTCGATAAATCGCGTGGCAAGTTGATCGAGAAAGCGTCCAAGCGCGTAGTTTCGGCGATCGTTCCGGTTCATCTTTACGGCCAGACGGCGGACATGGATCCGATACTGGAGCTCGCGAACAAGTACAAACTGGTAGTGATCGAAGACGCTTGCCAGGCACACGGCGCCGAATATTTTTCGCGCAAGGAAGGCGTCTGGAAAAAAGCCGGCACCATGGGCCTCGCTTCAGCCTTCAGCTTTTATCCGGGAAAAAATCTCGGCGCCTGCGGTGAAGCCGGTTCCGCCAACACCAATGATGAAGCTATGGCCAAGCGAATGAAAATGATTCGCGACCATGGTCAGGCGAAAAAGTATTACCACGATATTGAAGGCTACAATGGCCGGCTCGATTCAATTCAAGCAGGTTGGCTCAGCGTGAAATTGCGGCATTTGGCCAACTGGAATGAATCGCGCCGTCAACTCGCACATCGTTACCACGAGTTGTTTGCCGATGCCAAGAGCGCACTCATCCTTCCGATCGAAGCTGAGTGGACCAAAGGTGTGTATCACCTCTACGTTGTGCGTGTGAACGATCGCGAAGCTCTACAAGCCCATCTATCGGAAGCTGGCATCGGAACCGGTATCCACTATCCAATTCCCCTGCACCTGCAGAAAGCATATGAACACCTCGGATATAGGAAAGGCGACTTCCCCGTTACCGAACGTGTCGCCTCCGAAATCGTATCCTTGCCCATGTTCCCGCGGCTTCAGCCGAGCCAGCAGGTCGAAGTGGTCAACAAGGTGAAAGAATTCGCCGCTTCAAGTGTTAGCTCCTCTCGTTGAGAGAGCGGCTACTGAAGCCTAGACTCGCTACACACTGCACTGGACGACCGCTCGAGCGGGCCCTTCGTTTCATGAACTGGCCACGCTGAAGCGCGTCGATCCTCCTGCTTTGTTCGCCTTACCTATGTCACGCATCGATCGCACCGCCACACTCTACTTTGGCCGGCCGTTGGCTCGGTTTTTTGGACCCAGCCCACGGAAGTGTGTGCCCGTACTGATGTACCACAGCATTTCCGAAAATTTATTCGGCAAATCACATCCGTACTATCAGATCAACACCACGCCAGAAGTCTTCGCACAACAGATGCGCTGGCTCCGCAACCACGGATACCGGACTCTGGACACGACAGAACTCCTAAAAGGCCTGGAAAACCGCGAAGACCTTTCCAAAGCAGTCGTGCTCACATTTGACGATGGCTACCGCGATTTTTGTTCCGACGCACTCGCAGTGATGAAGCAATGCGGGTTCTCGGCAACTATCTATCTCGCCACGGACCGAATTCAGGACAAGCCATTTCGCTTCGATGGAGTGGAATACCTCACCTGGCAAGAAGTTCGCGAGTTACAAAAAGAGGGGATTCGCTTCGGGTCACATACCGTGACCCATCCTGACATGCGGTCCTTGGGGCCCGAACAGATTGAGTACGAGCTTTGCTGCTCAAAGGAAACGATTGAAGACAAGTTGGGAACCGCAGTGGAGTCGTTTGCTTACCCGTTCGCTTTCCCGGAGCAGGACAAAATTTTCACTCACTTCCTGGAAGACGTTCTGGCCAATTGCGGCTTTGAGAACGGAGTTTGTACGATTTTAGGAAGAGCGTCGTTGGGGCAAAACAAGTATTTCCTGCCCCGGATTCCGGTGAATAGCTGGGACGATGAGCAATTCTTCCAGGCCAAGATCGAGGGGGGGTACGATTGGCTGCATTGGGCGCAGGCACTGAAGAAGTCATTCGACAAGAACAGGCCCCTGATGCAGCGGGTAAGCCGGCAAGAGTTCCTGCGTTAAACGTACCGAGCTTTGCCTTGAGGACAGATTTTGGTCCCTGGCCCAGTCTCGAAACGTCCGTAATGTGCACGGAAGACGGCACTTGTACAGGCCTCGGACTTGCCACCCACCCTGTACCCCGATTAGACGAAAGTACAGTTGTTCCATTACTTGCGAGCTTGCTAGTCTCGGCCTGCGTGGAGAGTTCGCAAAAAAAATGGAGCGACAGTAATGTTGATTAGCAAGTTTGGACGTAGAATACATCAATCGAATAACTCGGCAGTGCCTGCTTTAACTCGCTACGCGATGCTTGTCCTGGTTCAACTCACGGTCCTTATAGCGTTCTTATTGAGTGCGCCGTCGGCTAGCGCTAGCGCCGGCGATATTTATATCTCGAACTCGGGTGGCGGTGACGGTTCAAGCTGCGGCAGCCCACAGGGTGTTTCGTTCTTTAACAACTCAGCCAGCTGGGGCAGCGGTTCAAATCAGATTGGTCCTGGGACCACGGTACACCTGTGCGGTACTTTTAATGGCGCTGCAAATTCCAACATGCTCACCGTGCGCGGAGACGGAACGAGCGGGAACAACATTACGATTCTTTTTGAATCAGGCGCTCAGTTGAATGCGCCGTACTGGTCTTCTGGAAATGGAGCGATCAACATTTCCAACCGCAAGTTCATCACCATTGACGGCGGCGCAAACGGCATTATTCAGAACACGGCAAACGGTGACTTGCTGGCAAATCGTCAAATCACCACGCTGGTGTATGCGATGAGCTGCACGAATTGCACGGTCCGGAACCTGACCCTGGCAAATGCCTATGTCACCGTGAAGAATCAAAGCACCCTTGGCGGCCCGATGACCCAGATGGCTGCTGTCGTGCTCTCAGGCTCGAACTGGGTGATTAACAATAACAAGATCCATGACTGCGGTTGGTGCCTCTACAACATCTACGGAAACGGCGACACCAATATCAATGTCTATCAAAACGACATCGCGAACTGGGATCACGCGTACATGTTTGCGACCTCGGGCGCGAACCATGGCAGCAATTTCCAGTTTCACGACAATAAGGTGCACGACAACATCAATTTCGAAACCCCTGACTGCAAATATCACCTGGACGGCATCCATTTCTTCGGTACCAGTGGCAGCTCCATGTCCGAGATTTATGTGTACAACAACTATTTCTACGGAGCACTTTCGGGAGCCTGCTCGAGCGGATTCATCTTTATGGAAGGTGGCACCGGCACTCCGTCGCATGCTTCCAACAGCTACTTCTGGAATAACGTCTTCGATGCCACGGGATCGGATGGAGTCAATCCAAACGGTTGGGTAGGAATTTTTTCCGGCGATAGCGGCGAGACCTTCGTTACCCACAACACCTTGCTTTACAAGAACAGCGTCGACAGCACCAACTGCTTCAACGTCGGTAGCGTGAACAACCTCACCTTTAAAGGTAACGTCGTCAACGGTTGCACGATTGCCGCAAACATCGGGAGCTTGAAGAACACTCCCGCTTCGCAGATCGACTACAACTTTTACGGCGACGCCTGCAACGGCAGTAACAACTGCTTTATCTACAACGGCTCTTTCATGGGCTCATTTGGCAACTGGAAGTCCAGTTCGGGATTCGACGCACACTCGAAGACCAGCTCTTATTCCGGCGCGTTGTTGAATGCTGACGGCTCGCCACAAGCGGGTTCTCCGGTCGTCGGCAGTGGCGCGAATCTTTTATCCGAAGCGGTGAGCAGTTTGGTTTCGCTTTCGCGCGACACCTCGCGCGGCGGGGGCCGGACTCCAATCTTGCGGCCGGTTTCTGGCGCATGGGACATGGGCGCATACCAGTTCGGTACCAGCTCAGGTTCGCAGGCGACGGTCGCAGCACCGACAGGTCTATCAGCCTCGGTGCAGTAAAAACCAATCACGTCAAATGTTTGCGCTCGGCCCGGCAGGAATCTGCCGGGCCGAGTTTCACGAGAGCTATCAATTTGAAGTGAGCGGAGCTTTTCTCATTTTGACCGCCTGAAGTTTCTTTTTTCCCGAGCTTCTGCTTTTTTCACTTATCTCCGGCCTTCCGCTTCTGCCAAAAAGTACCGCAATCGATCATGACCAGTGAATCCAGCAAAAAGACGGCACGACCCGGCGAGAATCTGACTGCGAGCATCAGCAAGAGCACACTCTTGGGGATCGTCGCGAACGTCGCACAAGTCGGCACCCGACTGTTCACAGTGCCGATCGTCATCCACCACCTAGGTCTGGGGGGATACGGCATTTGGAACATTATTATGATGACCGCGACATATATGCGGTTCGGAAGCGTAGGAATCAAATCCGCGTTCCAGAAGTATGTTGCAGAAGCGACGGGCAGCGGAAATTACGAAAAGGCCAACAAGCTGTTAAGCACGGGCTGCGCGGTAATGGTGGTTTTCTCAATTTTAGTCTTAGTTCCTGTGTCCATGTTCTCGCACTCGATCGCTCACGCTGCAGGAATACCCCCGGAGTTTTTGCTTTCCGCTGCTGGTTCGATTTCCTTGTTGGCGCTGATTATGGCAATGGCGAACATTGGAGCGCCGTACGAAGCCATCGTCATGGGCGGCCATCGAGTTGACCTGGTTCGGCGCTTTGGCACTGTCCTCACCATAGCGGAAGCAACATGCATCATCATTGCGTTGCGAATGGGTTACGGACTTTTTGCAATGTCCGCAGTGATGGGCGTGTCCGAACTCCTCTACATTACTTGCTGCTATTTCGCTTCGCGTAAGCTCCTTCCGGAGATCCACGTTCGCCCGAAATTTGTTACGAAAGAAGTTCTTTATGAACTTTTTCGTTTTGCCGGAAGCTACCAGCTGGTGAATATCCTGGAAGTCTTATACGGCTCGATTTTGCCGTTTGCCATCTTGCGCTCGTTCGGTGCGGACGCCGCGGGCATCTACGCCGTGGTCTCCCGGGTCGTAACATCTGCCGTGATTCTGCAGGACTCGTTCCTCGCCCCGATCCTTTCCGGCGGGACGATGGTTTATGCCTCGGGATCAGTCGAGAGAATGCAAAGTTTGCTGGTAAAGGCGTTTAAAGTGACCCTGGCACTGTCGTTGTTCCCGTTGGGCTTTATCGCCGTCTTTGGCGCGAACATGGCTTATGCTTGGACCGGCCGCTCGGACCCGGCCTTTGCAGCGGCATTCTGGCTGGTATGCGCAACGTCATTCTTCAGATCATTCTCTTTGCTGTCTTTGGTCCTGTACAGGGTTTCCGGCAAGGCGCTGATGGACAACATCCGGCAAGTTTTGCGGATTATCATCTTGTTGGTGGTTGCTCTTTTTGCACCTAAACTCGGTTTTTATGGTGTTCTGGCCGGCCTGGCGGTTGCAGAATTGAGCGGTATGCTCTTTATGATGTTCGCTCTCATGGAAACTTTTCGACACTTTCACGTCAAATCCTTGCTGCCGGATGGATTGCGGTTGGGAACGGCGGCAGTGGCAATCCTCGCCGTCGGAGTGCTGGCCTCCTATATTCCACTTCCTGGCAGTTCCTTGGGCCAAGTAGCAGCCACACTTAGACTCGTTGAAGTTACGGTTGCTTGTCTTCTGGTTTCCTGGCCCCTGCTGCGGTTGACCGGTTCCATTACCGCCGCCGAGGGCAAAGCGGTATTCGATGTCTTTCGTTTTCGCAGGAATCAACCGGCCGTTCAGGACGCGGCGCGCTCGTGACGAGCGATGTGAGCACGCTGGTTAGCCCGATGGAGCGTCGTCGTCCAGATCCGCTTTCCTATCTTCAACGCATAGCCAAAAAATTTCACACCACTTGGCTGCGGATGACTTATCCGTTCATCTCAATCGGCCACGGAGCTTCGGTCGAATGTAGTGCGGAAATTTCTCGCCAAGCTGCGCAGCACGTGTACATCGGAAACGATGTTTTTATCGGGAAGGATGTCTGGTTGAACGTGATGCCCGAAGGACCCGAATCAGCGGCAAAAATCTCGTTGGGCCGAGGATGCAGAATCGGACGAAGGACTACGATTTCGGCGCGGAATTCCATCTTGTTGGAAGAAAATGTCCTTTTGGCGCCGTCCGTGCTTCTAATGGATCACAATCACGAATATTCAAATCCGGACATCCCGATTCACGCGCAAGGGATTACGGCCGGCGGAAAAATTGTTGTCGGCAAGAATTGCTGGCTCGGCTACGGTTGCGTAATTTTCTGCGCGAGCGGTGAACTCTCAATTGGGCAGAACAGCGTTGTCGGGGCGAATTCAGTGGTTACCAAGAGTATTCCGCCTTTCAGCGTTGTGGCCGGCAGTCCGGCACGCGTAGTCAAGCAATACGATGCTGCGAGCGGCGAGTGGGTACGAGTCTAGAATCGCCATCGGACGACCTGACAATTATGCAAACAGCAGTAAAAGATCAATCGACTGATTTAGGACAGCAAACCGGAATGCGTTGCCCCATATGCGACGTACCCTCCCCGAAACAGTTTCTGGTCGCTCCGGACCACTTCCATGGACGAACGACGCCATACACGCTGCTGCAATGCGCAAATTGCGGCGTGGTTTGGCTGGACGCGCCTCCAGCCCCTGAAGTTATGGGAGAACATTATGGTGCGGACTACGACCGGGCGATTTCTTCGACTGGTGAAGCGACCGTTGAGCGCTGGCGTGGGCGATGCGAAACGTTAGCAAAATATAAGACCGGCGGGCGAATTCTTGACCTGGGTTGTAGTTCCGGCTCATTCCTGTCTGCGATGCCACGCGAAAAATGGGAATTGTATGGAATCGAAATGTCTCAAGAAGTTGCTGAGCGGGCCAAAGCACGCTGCGGCGCCAATGTTTTCGTGGGAGATATTCTGGATGCTCCGTTTCCGGAAGAGCACTTCGATGCCATCACCTGCATCCATGTTTTTGAGCACATATACAAACCGAAAGAAGTACTGGAAAAAGTGGCCAAATGGCTGAAGCCGGGCGGGATCTTTTACACGCTCATGCCCAACATCGATTCGGCAGCTTTCAGGTTTTTCAAATCCTACTGGTACGCGCTGGAGCTGCCTCGCCATCTATTTCATTTTTCGCCAAAATCGCTGTCGTATGTCGCAAACAAAGTCGGGTTGAAGGTCTTGTCGCTCAAAACCGAAAGAGAAGTTTTCTTTGAGCATAGTGCTCGTTACGTGTTTAACGATGTGCTGCAAAGTGTCGGGATCGAACGGCAACCAATGGCTAAGCTGAAGCCAGCCGGAGTACCGTTCAGGGTGGTTCGCAAAGCGTTTCGCCTAACCATGCGGCCAGCGCTTGACGGCTTGATCGGCCTAGGGGGCGACAAAGAAATCGTTGAAGGTATTTTTCAGAAATAGCGGTTTATCGATGCAGCATTGGTCACGAGTTCATGCCTGATACTCTTCCACAATCACATATTTTCGGCGGAGGTGCCACCGATTCGGTGATGACCCCAGCCATCGCGATTCTGCTCATCGCGCTGTGCCTCCTGATTTTGCTGCTTCCCCGCAAGTTCATGATCGTGCCATTTCTTTGTGGCGCATTTCTCATCTGGCTCGGCGTGCAGGTTTATGTGGCGCAAGTCCATTGGCTGGCGCTGCGCATTCTGATTCTGGTCGCGTGCATCCGGGTTGCGGTCTCCCGGCCCAAAGGTGAGGAAAAACCGAAACGCTTCATAGGCGGCATCAACGAAATCGATCGCGCTTTCATCTTTTGTGTACTTGCGCAATCGGTTTGTGTGGTGCTGCTCTTCCAACAGACGCAAGCTTTGGTGAATCAGTTCGGATTCCTGATCGACTATTTGGGCGGCTATTTCGTTCTTCGCTATTTGATTCGTGACAAGGACGACCTCTATCGAGCTTTGAAGTGTCTGGCTGTTTTGAGCGTGATCCTGGCAGCCGGGATGATTGTCGAACAACTCCGTCTGAAGAACTATTTCGCAATCGTCGCAGGAACGGACCGTACGCCGGACATTCGCGAAGGAAAAATCCGTTCGCAAGGGGTATTTCAACATTCCATTCCGGCCGGAACGGTCGCAGCGACCTGGATTCCCTTATTCATCCTTCTTTGGAAAAACGGCAAATCGAAATTGCTGGGCGGACTGGGATTCATTGGTGCTTCGGTAATGACCTTCACTTCTCAATCCAGCACGCCCCTGCTGGCCTATGCCGCGGGACTGCTTGGCATTTTCATGTGGCCGCTACGGGGAAAGATGAAACTCATCCGCCGCGGTATCGTCGCCTTGATTCTGGTTCTCGCCGTAGTGATGAAAGCGCCGGTGTGGTTTTTGATCGCGCGAATCGATTTAACCGGCGGTTCCTCCGGCTACCACCGGGCATTGATCGTCGATCAATTCATACGGCATTTTTGGGATTGGTGGTTGATTGGTGTGAAAGACACGTCTCAATGGGGATGGGACCTGTGGGATGTGCAGAATCAGTACGTCGCGGCGGGCGAGAACGGGGGCCTGATCGCCTTCTGTTTCTTCGTTGCCATGGTTGTGCGCGCCTTCGTCCGCTTGGGGAACGCGCGTAAGGCGTCTCTAGATGACAAGGGAAACGAGTGGACGTACTGGTTGATCGGAAGCGCGCTTTTTTCTAACGCATTGGCATTCATCGGTGCAAATTACTTTGACCAATCGCGCATCAGTTGGTTTCTGATCCTCGCAGCAATCAGTGCGGTAACGGCTTCGGCATTGCAAACAGAACAAGTTGAAAAAACCGTGGCAATTCCTAGAGTGAAGAAACGCGAACAGGTGCCGGAGATGGCGCCAAGTACCACGCGCTCGATTGCGCGAATGCGTTCCTGATTCTGAATGACGATGAGCATCAGCGTGCTGGTACCGGCCTTCAACGCGTCGCGCACGATAGGCGCGACGCTTGAAAGCGTTTTGCACCAGACGTTGCCGCCAGCCGAAATTATTGTGCTTGATGACGGCAGTACCGACGATACGGCCGAGATCGTCCGGCGCTTCGCTCCTCAGGTCAAGTTGATTTCCACCCGCAACGCCGGCGCAGCTGCGGCCCGCAATACGCTTTACTTGCAATCCTCAGGAGAGTTGCTCGCGTTTCTCGATTCGGACGATCTGTGGCATCCGAATCATTTACAAATTCACTCAGCATTGGCGGCAAAGTTCCCCGAAGCAGTTGCGCTCTTTTCCGAACATATCAATTTTGATGGCTTTGCCGACTATCAGTGGGAAAAGACAAACGGCGCTGTTGGTTCGAGCCAATTGATCTCGGCTTTGGATTTTTTTGAGCGATATCACAAGAGCCCCGGCCCGTTTTCGTCCATGAGTTTTTGCAGCGTTCCCAGATCCACTTTTACCCGGCTCACCGAGCCACCGTTTCAGGCCAACGGCGCGGAGGACTACTACTTCTTCACGCGAATCAATTTGTTTGGACCGATCGCATTCAGTTCCGCGCAAACGGTCGCGTACCGGTTTCATGCCGGGTCGCTTTCTTCGAATAAGCTTCGTGTGGTAGGAATCGCCGTACAGGCCTACGAACTGCTGGAGCGGGAATACAAAGATTTTCCCGACAAGCGATTTTACAAAGCGTTTCAAAATGCAGTCGCATCCAAGCGCCGGCACTATGCAAAGTTGTTGTTTGGAGCGAGTGCTGTTGCCGCTGGCAGGGATCAATTGCGGCGTTCGCTAGGCGACAGTTCGGCGCCCATATCCCTTTCGAAATCGCTCGGCTTACTCCTGGCTTCGTATCTGCCAGAAATGCTGCGTCCCCGTTGGCCCGGCAGCAGTCGGCAAGAAGTTATTCCGGATACGCGATGAACATCAAATATGTGGTAGTCACGCCAGTTCGAGACGAAGAAGAATTTCTTCCCCGCACCATCGAAAGCATGGTGCAGCAAACGATTCAGCCTGCGGAATGGGTGATTGTCGACGACGGTTCCAAAGATCGAACTAGTGAAATCATCGCCGAAGCGGCCCGACGGCATCCATGGATTCGCGGCATCAAGCGCAGCGATCGCGGTTTCCGTAAATGGGGCGCTGGCATCATCGAAGCGTTTTATGAAGGCTACAACGTATTGCATACGACCGATTGGGAATTCATGTGCAAACTCGATGGCGATCTCTCATTTGAGCCGGCATATTTTGCGTCGGCATTCCGCAAGTTCGCCGAAAATCCCAAGCTTGGAATCGGCGGAGGAATGCTGTATCACGTGGATCAGGGGGTAACCATACTCGAAACCCATCCTCTATTCCACGTTCGAGGCGGCGCAAAAATTTACAAACGCGACTGCTGGGACGCGATGGGTGGTTTGTGGGTCGGGCCGGGCTCTGATACTTTGGACGACGTCAAAGCCAATCTGCTTGGCTGGAACTCGGCTAGCTTCCCCGACATCCTAATGCACCATCACCGATGGACCGGCGCCTCTTTCGGGAAATGGGGCGGCCTATCAAAAAACGGAAAGACCGATTATGTTTCCGGGTACCATCCGCTGTTTTTTCTGGGAAAATGTCTTAAGCGGCTTTTCGTCCGCCCCTATATTTGGGGATCGGTCGCGTTAGTTTGCGGCTACGTATCAGCCTGGCTCGGGAGAATGCCGCAAGTCGACGATCCCCAGCTCATCAAATATCTGCAGCAACAGCAGTTGGCGAAAATGATGGGCCGGGAAACGATCTGGAAGTAACCCGCTGTTCACGCTGGTAAATCAAATTTTGTGTAACTTCATTGCTGTGAATTAAGAAGAGGAAAGCAGGAAAGAGTTCCATGTTAAAGCGCTTATTCAATTTATTTGTGAGTCTCGGCGTAATCATCGTTGACCGTTTCGCGGATGTCTGCCGCCGGTTGGTCGGCAGCAAGCCACGCGCTCGCTGCATGGTGTTGGCTTATCACGCGGTCTCACCCGCAGAGCGGCCGCTGTTCGCATCGCAGATGGATTTTCTAATGAAGCGGGCGAAACCGTTACCCGCGGATATTGACCAGTTGCCTGCCCAGACCGGAAATTTTGCCATAGTCACATTTGACGACGGCCTGGAAAACATCATCGAGAATGCTCTGCCGGAATTGCAAAAGCGAAACATCCCGGCAACACTTTTTGTTGTGACCGATTTCTTTGGACGCAATCGAGATTGGGAGCACCGCGGCGGAGACGATACCCGCGCCGAGTTCGTGATGAGCGAAGAACAGCTCAAAGCGATCGCATCCGATTCCATCACGGTCGGTTCTCACTCCATGACCCATCCGTTGATGACCAAGATCCCGAAGGAGCAACTTCGCCAGGAACTATTGGGTTCCCGCGAAAAACTTGAGAAAATGTTGAAGCGAAAGGTATCGCTGCTCAGTTTTCCCTATGGCGGATTTAACGAGCAGGTCGTCGCTGAGAGCAAGCTGGCGGGCTATAAGCGCGTGTTTACTGCCCTACCGGTGTACGCCTGCACGAAGCCCAATGAATTCGAAACCGGACGCGTCGGCACACACCCAACAGATTGGCCCATTGAATTTCGTTTGAAGCTTGCTGGAGCGTACCGCTGGTTGCCAATTGCATTTTCTCTCAAGAAGCGCGTCAAGGGGCTGCTTGGCGGACAAAAAACAAAATTAGTCAACGCTGATTCGACGGAAAAGAGAGCGGCATGAACGTAGTGGAGAATCAGGACCGCATCAAAGAAGTGTTGCTGGATATTTTTAAGGAAAAAGGTCTGAACGCACCTGCTCTGGACGCAGCAACCATACTTGAACAAATCGGCCTGGAGTCCCTCGACTTTGCCCAGGCCGTCATTCGTATGGAAGAAATCACCGGCAAGGACCCTTTCGCTTCTGGCGCCGAATTCCAGATCAAGACCTTGGCCGATCTGGCGGCGGTTTACGATCAATAAGACTTCGGAACCTATGCTCAGCCAACTGCTCTTTGAACAGAGCATTCCTGAAGATCGCGTGGCAATAGCCACGCCTGCAGAAAAGACCACCTGGCATGACCTGCGGATTCAAGCTCAGGAAATATTCAGCGCTCATGAGAATTTGCGCGGGCGAAGAATCGCTCTCTCGTTTCGCGGGACTGCATGCTCTTACGCGGCCCTGGCCTCACTATCTCGGCTTGACTGCGACGTTTTCCTTCTGGATGGAGCAATGGCTTCCGAGCGCGCGCTCGAATACGGTAATAAATTCAAGCTCGCAGCACTTTTGCTTCCGGAAGATGAAAAGAGCCACGGTTTAGTCGCCAAGGAAATTGCGGGAGAAGCGCCGGGGAGCGGAGTCGGATCCGTCACGATTTTGACTTCCGGAAGCACCGGCGAACCCAAGGCAGCGCGACACTCTTGGCCGGGCATTACGCGTCCCATTCGCAAGATGGCGGAGGGAACCTTCCCGGTTTGGCTCCTCACCTATCGCCCGCAGCTTTATGCCGGTCTGCAGGTTGCGCTGCAATGCCTGGCGGACCGCGGCACACTTGTGATTCCGAGCAGCGATTCGGACCCACCGGCAGTTGTCCGTCTCATGATCGAGAATGGCGTTCAGTATGTTTCCGCGACTCCGTCTTATTGGCGTCGGCTCTTAATGTTTGCCGACGGCCAAGAGCTGCGAAAAATTCCCCTTCGCCAGATTACTCTCGGCGGCGAGATTGTCGACCAATCGGTCTTGAGCAAACTTCAGAGGATCTACCCGGCAGCGCGGCTGGTTCATATCTACGCCACGACCGAGCTCGGCCGTTGTTTTTCGGTGAGCGATGGATTCGCGGGTTTTCCTGCCAGTTATCTCGACGCGCCACTGCCAGACGGGGTCGAACTTAAAGTTGAGGATGGCGAACTGCTTATCCGCTCGTCGAACGCGATGCAGATGTACGACCCATTTTCCATCAGCCGGTCGGAACTTGGCGATTGGTTTTCTACCGGCGATCTCGTCGATATACGTGACGGCCGCGTGATATTTTCCGGACGCAAAACAGAAATGATCAACGTTGCTGGCAGCAAGGTTTACCCAGTTGAAGTGGAGCGGGTAATCCGCTCAATTGCAGGTGTCGCCGACGCCAGAGTTTATGGCAAGACGTCGTCCATCGCCGGCGAATTGGTAGCGTGTGATGTGGTCGCTGATTCCGATGTTGATCCAATAGCGCTGAAAGAACTGATCATGTCTGCGTGCCGTAGCCAGCTCACTTCGCCCCAATTGCCCAGACTCCTCAAGGTGGTGGATAAGATCGAGCTTTCTCAGGCCGGAAAAACGTTGAGGACAAAGTCCGCATGAGCGACCCAGCCGGGCGTCACGTAGTCATAAGCGGAGGAAGCCGTGGTCTCGGCGAGGCGATCGTTCGCTCTCTCCTTTCTGCCGGGTATCGCGTAAGCACTTTCAGCCGCTCTACTTCCCTGTTCATCGAGGAGATGAAGAACCGCCCCGACTTCTTTTTTTCTCCCGCGGATCTCGCCGACATGCCTTCTGTCGCTTTGTTTCTGAAAGAGTCTGAAAAACACTTCGGCACGGCTCACGCCCTGATAAATTGTGCGGCAATTGCGGCTGACGGCCTTCTCGCGACTCTCGCTGAGAATGCGATCCAGAAAATGCTGGCAGTAAATGTCGACGGCACTCTACGGTTCACTCGGTTGGTCGTCCGCAGGATGCTCTCGGCTCGCAAGGGCGGCGTTATTCTAAACATTTCATCGGTCAGCTCGTTTCGTGGTTATCGAGGGCTGTCCGCGTACGCGTTCACCAAAGGTGGCCTGGACGCATTCACGCGAGCGCTGGCCCGAGAACTTGGCGAACAGAATATTCGTGTGAACTCGGTCGCGCCCGGTTACTACGATACCGAAATGAGCCGGAACCTGAATGACGAACAGAAGTCTCAGATCCAGCGCCGTACGCCACTCGGGCGGCTGGGAACTCCGGAAGACGTAGTGGGCGCCATCCTGTTCCTTCTATCCGATCAGGCGAGCTTCATCACCGGTCAAGTCCTGACGATCGATGGTGGCGCGTCCATATAGCGATTGAGAATCATGGTCATAAAACGCGCCCTTTGGCGGCGTTTTTGCAAATACACTTAAATTGAGTTACGGAGCCGCCGGAATCCATGCCAGGTATTCGCGCATTCACAAAGTCTGACGCTGTGGTCGTTGCAGACCTGATCTCGAAAGTACTCCACGACCGAAGGGGCCCCACACCGGCGAGCCTTCCTGCACACTTGGACGAGCTATTTCTGCAAAATCCGTGGGTGGAACCGGACATCCCTTCCTACGTGTACGAAGACTCGCAAAATAAACTGGTCGGGTTTTTCGGAATCTTGCCACGGCGTATGACCTTACTCGGCAAAAAAGTCCGCTTGGCCTTTGGCAGCAACTTTGTTGTCGATCCTGAGAGCCGTTCGTCTATGGCTGCCATTCAACTAATCCGCGCCTTCATGAAAGGCGCTCAGGACATTTCGATCACAGACTCGGCAAATGAAAGCAGCCGGCAAATGCTGCGCAGCTTGGGATTCAAAATCAGCCCAATCTATAGCCTGGTTTGGGCCAGACCCCTGCAGCCATTGAAGTACGGCCTCAATGGTGTCGCCAGACTGAACAAAAGGAGTTCCTTAGCGACACTCGCATCCGTTGCCAGCCCTTTCGCGGCAATACTCGACTCGGTCGCCACAAAAATGGCCGCCAGCCCTTTTCATCATGCGGCGCTCACGACGGTGGAAGAGCAGGCGACGCCGGAAGCGATTGTGCAAGCGCTCACTACTATTCCAGGCAAAAACTGGCTGCTGCCCGAATACGATACTCAGTCTCTTGACTGGATTTTTACTTTTATTCAAAAGCGGGGCGCCTACGGCCCGCTAGTAAAAAAGATTATTCGAAACCAAGAGGGCAAACTCATTGGCTGGTATATCTACGGCAAGGGTGCTGGAAAAGTTGGAGAGGTTCTGCAAATCGGCGCCGAGCCAGCTTCCGCCAAAGCCGTCGTGACCCATCTTTTCAAGGATGCATGGAAAGAAGGCTTGTTCGGCCTGCACGGCCGAATGGAACCCCAATTCATGGACGAGATGTCTCGATCGGCTTCGTTTTTCCTGCGGCAAGGCAGCTGGACCCTTATGAACAGCAAAACTCCAGAGTTTGCTGAACCGTTTCTTACCGGGAACGCCTTCTTTTCCAGACTCGAAGGCGAAGGTGTGATGAGATTCGGAGAATTTTCCACGCAGTCATGAAACTCTCGATCATCTTCGTGAACTGGAATTCAGTCGACTATTTGCGAGACTGCCTGTCCAGTATCTATGAGTTCACCCGCGGCGTTGAGTTTGAAATAATTATCGTCGATAACGCTTCGCCCGAGCCCAACGTTGACGATCTCTTGAAGGAATTCGGTGCCATTAGGATCGAGAAAAGCGCGCAGAATCTGGGATTCGCCGGCGCCAACAACCTAGGATTCCTGAAATCCACGGGTGAATTTGTTCTGTTTCTGAATCCGGACACGAAACTCATTTCACCCGCGATCAACGATTTGCTCGGGAAAATCCAGACGCTCCCGAATGCCGGGGTGGTCGGATGCAAACTTCTCAACTCTGACGGTTCGACACAGCTAAGTTCGATCCAGCGGTTTCCGAAAATCCTCAATCAGGTTCTCGATATCGAATTCCTCCAGCAGCGTTGGCCTGGCTGCCCGCTTTGGGACATTTCGCCGCTGTATTCGCAGAAACCCGGCGTGTTCAAAGTAGAAATGATCTCCGGTGCCTGCATGCTGTTACGCCGCTCGGTGTTTGAGCAGGTTGGAATGTTCAGTGAAGAATATTTCATGTATGCCGAAGACATCGATCTCAACTACAAGATTTATCGAGCGGGTTTGCAAAACTATTACATCTCGACTAGCTCGATTGTTCATCACGGAGGCGGTAGCAGTTCACGTCAGAAAGTCAATCAGTGGAAGACCTTGATGAAATACCGGGCCATGGGAATGTACTACCAGAAAATGTACAGCCGGCCATACGAAAGCATCTACCGGTTTTCGCTGGGCTGTTCCGCTGCGCTGAGATTGGCCTTACTCGGCCTGCTCTATCCGGTCAGTCTGATGTTTCACAAGCAAGCGGCCATAAGCTCGGCCGCCGACAAATGGCGAACGATTTTTAAGTGGGCGGCCGGACTGCAGCGAATAGCTCCTGAAGAAAAGTAGACTTTCGAAATACTAGTGAGGACCCCGTGTGCGGCATTT
The DNA here is from genome assembly GCA_963781385.1 of uncultured Acidobacteriota bacterium. Lineage (GTDB taxonomy): Bacteria > Acidobacteriota > Terriglobia > Acidiferrales > UBA7541 > Acidiferrum. The sequence continues at coordinate 274,234 of CAWAFN010000007.1, forward strand.
GCGGAAAACTGAATCTTGACGGTCAGACCGGCGTTCCGGTCTCGCTACTGAAATCCATGGCGGATACCATCGAACATCGCGGCCCTGACGATGAAGGCTATCACGCATCCGGGCCCGCGGGCTTGGGCTTCCGTCGGCTCTCGATCATCGACCTATCTACCGGGCATCAGCCGATTTCCAACGAAGACGGAACCGTCTGGATCGTCTTCAACGGAGAAATTTACAATTATCAAGAGCTGCGCGCGTTTCTGATCGGCAGAGGTCATAAATTCACAACGAAAACCGATACGGAAGTGATCGTGCATTTGTACGAAGAATTCGGGGTCGGATGTCTCGAAAAGCTGCGTGGCATGTTCGCTTTTGCAATTTGGGACCAGCGCGATCGCTCGCTTTTGCTGGCACGCGACCGCGTCGGCATAAAACCGCTCTATTATTGGACTTCCGGCAAATCCATAGTCTTCGGCTCCGAAATCAAAGCAATTCTTGCCGACCCCGAAGTACGCGCTGAGATTTATCCGGAAATGGTGGATCGATTCTTAACCTTTTTCTATTTGCCCGGCGAACAAACCCTCATCCGCGATCTGCAAAAGGTCGCGCCGGGTTCTTACCTGCTGATTAAGGACGGTAAGGTCACTTCCAAACAGTACTGGGATCTGAATTTTCAACCCGTATCGCAAAATTTCGAAGCCGCCAAGAAGAAGCTGATAGAAATTCTGGAAGAGTCTGTTCAGTTGCACATGATCAGCGACGTGCCAGTCGGATTTCTTCTTAGCGGAGGCGTTGACTCAACCGCTATGCTCGGCTTCGCTGTAGGCAAGACGGACAAAAAGCTCAGCAGCTTTACTCTCGGATTCGATTCTCCCGGCATCGCGGACGAGCGCCCTTATGCCACGCTGGCGGCCAAACGTTACGGTTCCGATCATCATGAACTAACCATCGACTCCAAGCAGTTCGCGGATTTTCTTCCGAAATACACTTGGCACATGGAAGAACCGGTCTGCGAACCTACGGCCGTCGCTCTGTACTATGTGACCCGCCTCGCGAAGGATTATGTAAAAGTTCTGATTTCCGGCGAGGGCGGCGACGAGGCGTTCGCCGGCTATCCCAACTACCGGAATCTGCTTTGGCTCGAGCGTGCGAAATCCTTGCTCGGCCCTTTGAAGGGCGCGGCGGCTTCTGGCCTTTCGGCATTGCGCACCATGACCGGCTCGAACCGCATGGAAAAGTACGCATCGCTGATGAACATTCCATTTGAATCGTATTACTACAGTCGGATTTCGAATCCCGGCGTCTTCTTCGTGGAGCAAAACGCAAGACTCTACACTTCGGACTATCTGCATACCGTTAATAAAAATCTAAGCCTGCTCCCCGTGAGCCGCTATCTTTCCAAGAATCAATCGAACGGCTACGTGAATCGCATGCTGTATGTTGATACCAAAACTTCACTGCCCGACGATCTGCTCCTGAAAGCGGACAAAATGACCATGGCGAATTCGATTGAGCTCAGAGTTCCGCTACTCGATCACAAGCTTCTGGAATTTGCCGCCACCTTGCCCGAGAGTTTCAAGGTTCACGGGTTCGTAACCAAGTACATCGCCAAACAAGCTCTACGTACCCGAGTTCCTCAAGAAATTCTTGACCGCAAAAAAGTTGGTTTTCCAGTTCCGTACGCAAAATGGTTGCGGACCGAGCTGAGTTCATGGGTAAAGGAAGTTCTGTTCGATCGCGAAACGAAAAGCCGAGGATACTTCAATCAGGAATGTGTCGAATACCTGGTGCAGCAAAATGTGGAAACCGGCAATTTTTCGAAGGAAGTACTGTCGCTTGTTGCGCTCGAGCTGTGGCATCGCGAATTTCTGACACCGAAAAATGTTCCGGTCCCGACAGTCTGAACGCTCGCTCATGGTCACCGAACCTGCCAGCATCGCTTCGTCTCCAATGACAGAGGGAACCACGCGTCCGAGAGTCCTCTATAGCTATCCGATGAAGCTCGGAGCGACTCGCATCTGTTATACCGCCTGGCAATCCGTCAGAAACGTCGCTGCCGCTGGCGCCGACGTGCTGGTCTATCCAGGTGTTTTGCAGCGCGAACTTCCGGATACAGTACGCGTTCGACCAACTCTATCTTGGGGTAAAATACGAATATCGTATAAGCTTCTCGGAACGGTTCGCGCTTTACAGCTTCACGATTACATTGTGTCCCGGCGACTTTCTGGCCTCGCGGGAAAAATTGACGTCGTTCATACCTGGCCGGTCGGCGCTTTGCGGACACTTCAGGTCGCAAAGCAACTCGGAATGACTACCGTGCTCGAACGTCCCAATGCTTACACGCGTTTTGCATACGACGTCGTCGCAAAGGAATGCGCCCGGTTGGGAATCGTGATGCCCGCGAACCACGAACACGCCTATCATGAGGATATTCTCCGCATAGAAGAAGCGGAATATGAGGCCGCGGATTTTCTACTCTGCCCTTCCGACTTTGTGAAGCGGACATTCCTCGATGCCGGGTATCCGGCCGCAAAGCTGCTTCGCCATCAATATGGTTTCGATGAACAAACCTTTACACCTTCGGACCGCCATGCTCGTCCTTCTGAAGGGCTCAAAATGCTGTTCGTCGGCGGGGCCGCACCCCGCAAAGGCGTTCACTACGCTCTGGAAGCCTGGTTACGTTCTTCGGCTCATCGCAAAGGAGAATTCGCCATTGCCGGTGAATTCATTCCGGCATACCAAGAAAAGCTTCGGCCTATGCTGTCGCATCCAAGCGTGAAGGTTCTCGGACACCGGACCGATGTTGCCGAGCTGATGCGTAACAGCGATATTCTTGTTCTCCCCACAATCGAGGAAGGCAGCGCTTTGGTTACTTCCGAGGCTCGCGGCAGCGGTTGTGTGTTACTGGTATCAGAAGCGGCTGGCGCACTCTGCACTCATATGGAAAATGCGTTGGTGCATGCGGTCGGTGACGTTGAACAGCTAACCGCTCATCTTGACCTCCTGGAGCAGGACCGCGACCTCCTGGCAAGACTGCGGAGCGAATCGCTAAGAACGATTGATCAGATTACCTGGTCGGCGGCCGGTAACCGTTTGTACCAGGCCTATCGACAGGCGCTCGCCAATCGAGCAGAGTTGAAAATAACCGGCAGAAATCCTATGACCGACCAGGTCTTACACGGCAATGCATAGTCCGCTTCACGAGTATTTCCGTTGCCCAACGAACTATGGGAACTTTGTGCTCAAGGGCACAATTGGCGATCGACCTGGATTTTTCCGGCTTGGGCCAAACCTCACCTGTTTCGGAAGACTGAGCTCCGGCGCTACTTCCGCAACTTCACGCGCTGTGCTAACCGACGTCTCTCAACAGATAGAGAGCCGCGGTGACAAAGTCTATGTGCCCTTCGACATAACCGAAATCGCTTCGTCGCTTCGCCTGGAAACCTACACCGGGCAGATGACTGACGAGGAAACGCGACTCGGTACCAACCCTCTGGTTCGCAAGCTTTACTACTGGACTCGTCCAATCTTGCCAGTTGCCATCCGGAGTACCCTGCAACGCATCAAATTGCACGGAGAATTGAATGGCCACTTTCCCAAATGGCCTGTCGATCGCTCGGTCGACCAGTTCTTCGAACAAATGATGATCGCTGCGATTCGCGCCAACCGTGGTCGCTCCATTCCATTTATCTGGTTTTGGCCGGAAGGAAAACAGGCGGCATTTATTCTCACGCATGACGTCGAAGACTCTGAAGGTAAGGCATTCTGCTCATCCCTCATGGATATTGACGATAAACATGGATTCAGATCCTCTTTTCAAATCGTTCCAGAGAAGCGTTACTCTGTTGAGCCGGAATTCCTACAACAATTCAGGGATCGTGGCTTTGAAATTTGCGTACATGACCTGAATCACGACGGACATCTTTATCGCGAGTATTCGGAATTCAAACGCCGAGCGAAGCTGATCAACAATTATTGCAGGGAATTCGGAGCAAAAGGATTCCGTTCAGGCGTTTTGTATCGCAATCTTCGCTGGTATGGAGATTACGAGTTTGAATTCGATATGTCCGTTCCGAATATCGGACACTTGGATCCCCAAGGTGGCGGCTGTTGCACTGTTTTGCCTTACTTCGTCGGCAACATTCTGGAAATTCCGGTTACTTTAACTCAAGATTATTCTCTATTTCACATTCTCCACCAATACTCGATCGACCTTTGGAAACAGCAAATCAGTACCATCGTGAATGGCCATGGCCTGGTCAGTGTGATTATTCACCCAGACTATGTGATTGAGCCGAAGCAGCAGCAAACCTACCGGGAATTCTTGAAGTATGTCCGCGAGCAATGTTCCGCTCGCGATATCTGGCCGACTGTACCCACTCAAGTCAACACTTGGTGGAGAAAGCGCAGCGCGATGAATTTGGCCTTCGGATCGCAGGGCTGGAAGGTTACCGGCGAGGGCAGTGAATCTGCTCGCGTCGCCTATGCCACTCTGACCGGCGATTCCCTTTCCTATACCTTTACTCCGCCAGCTGACACAATCCCAACTTTTTCAGAGCCCCGAAACGCGTCTGTCCGTTCGACGGACGCAATGACTGTATCTCCCTCAGCAGCTTTTGCGTCGAGCATGACAGCGTCTTCGGCGCTTTCCGTCGCCACCGTTCCGGAAACGGCCGAACCATCTATTCACATCGACCAGATACCCGAAGTGCAAAGGCAACGCCCGCTTCGAGTCGCGATGGTGTCGTATTCTTTCTACGAAACCGATAATCGCGTACTGCGCTATGCGGAAACCCTTGCAAAGCGCGGCGACCACGTGGATGTTTTTTCCCTACGCGGAGAAGGAAAATCGCACGAAGAATTAATGGACGGCGTTCACGTTCATCGGCTGCAGACCCGCGTGCTGAACGAAAAGAACCAACTTTCTTACGGATGGAGAATCTGCCAATTTCTCCTTCGAGCTGCCTATCATGTCGCAAGGCACGACATGAAGAACCGCTACGACATCTTGCACATTCACTCAGTTCCGGATTTTATGGTCTTGAGTGCAATCGTTCCCAGGCTGCGAGGTACACCGGTCATACTCGACATTCACGACATCTTGCCGGAGTTCTACGCGAGCAAATTTAGCTCCGGCAAACAGTCCCGCCTTTTCCGGATTATGGTAGGTGTGGAGCGCACCTCTTGCCGAATCGCGACCCATGTAATTATTGCCAATGATATTTGGCGGGAACGCCTGCTCTCGCGCAGTCTCACCGCGGACAAATGCACGGTGGTCTTGAATTCTCCGGACCGTTCCATCTTTAGCCCCAATCTAACCACTCGCCCGGATAAGAACAAATTTTTGATGCTCTACCCGGGCTCCCTCAACTGGCACCAGGGGCTCGATATTGCGATCCATGCTTTCGCAAAAATCAGCAAATCTCTGCCGCAAGCCGAATTTCACATCTACGGAGAAGGGCCTTCTAAAAGTACTCTGCTGGATCTGATCAAAGAGCTCGGCCTTGAAGAAAAGGTCAAAATGCCCGTGACCCGCCCGCTCCGCGAAATTGCTCAAATCATGGCAACCGCGAATCTCGGAATTGTTCCCAAGCGGAAAGACAACTTTGGTAACGAAGCTTTCAGCACCAAAATTCTGGAGTTTATGGCCGTCGGAACGCCCGTGATTGTCTCCGACACCATGATTGACAAGTTCTATTTCAACAATTCAACGGTTAAGTTCTTCCAGAGTGGAGATGTCGATGATCTCGCCCGCTGCATGCGGGAAATGATCGAAATCCCTGAAGCACGGCAACGGCAAATCGAGAATGCCACCCGCTATGTAAAGACAGTTGATTGGAGCGCTAAGCAGCACGAATACCTTGAACTAGTCGAACGACTCGCGAATCCTAATGCTTCCTAGCTCCGGCTATAGGACTTGTTCGATTGCAGGTTTTTTGGATAGCTAACAGAACACACGCATTACCGACTGACTCGCCTTCGCGAGCGAACACCGATAGACCGGATTTCAAATGTCGGTGTTCGGCCGACTGTTCCTCTGGCTCCTTGTTCGAGAGCTTGAAACACCTTCGACTTGATGCGTGAGACCCTCGCAATCATTGGCGCTGGGCCATACGGCCTTTCTATGGCTGCGCATTGCATGCGGAAGATTGGCGGCTTCGCTTGCTGGCAAATGAAGGGGTGGCTACACTGAGTTCCCCGGCTCAAACAGTTTCGGTTCCCAGTCATCTCGGTGTCCGTGCGCTAAAGACAAAAAACGTCGGCGCTCTAATTGTTGGCGGTGACTACCAGGGCCTTGGAATCGTTCGCAGCCTCGGTCGCCACGGCATTCCCTGCGTCGTAATCGACGACGAGCACTGCATCAGTTCCTATTCGCGTTATACAAAAAACTCGATTCACTTCAAGAGCCTGCGTGGACCCGAAGAAGTGATTCAAGCCGTTCAGTCAGTTGGGCAGAAGCTTGACCTGGAAGGTTGGATCCTATTCGCAACACGCGATGAGACTGTTGCAGCGTTCTCGCAGTCACGAGACGAACTGCAGAAGTTCTTTCGTATACCTACTACGCGCTGGGACTCGGTGAAATTCGCGTGGGACAAGCGAAACATGCATCAACTTTTGGCGGACTTGAACATTCCCGCTCCGCGCAGTTGCAGTCCTCTCACTCTTGAAGATTTGGAACAGATCGACTTCGGGCCGCCTTACGTTTTAAAGCCGGCTATTAAGGAGCATTTCTTTTATAAAACCAGGGCGAAAGCTTGGCGTGCCAACTCTAGAGAAGAACTGCGCACCCTCTTTACCCGCGCTTGCCAGTACGCCCATCCGGGGGAAATGCTCGTCCAGGAATTGATTCCGGGTGACGGCAGGAACCAGTTCTCGTATTGCGCATTTTTTAAGGAAGGCCAATCCGTTGCCTCGATGGTTGCGCAACGCTTGCGGCAGCATCCGCTGGAATTCGGCAGGGCCAGCACCTATGTAGTCACTACAGAGAATACACAAGTTCGTGATTACAGCGAACGCTTTCTGCGGCAGATCGACTACTACGGCCTGGTCGAAGTGGAATTAAAGTTTGACGCGCGCGACAACCAGTTCAAGCTTCACGACGTAAATCTCCGTACCTGGGGATTTCACTCGCTGGGAGTCTCCGCGGGTGTCGATTTCTCGCATCTTCTTTATCAGGATCAAATCGGCCAAGCATGCGATCCGTGTCAAGCTGTGCCCGGCCTACGCTGGGTTCGCACAGTCACCGATTTGCCGGCCAGTTTTCTCGAAATCTGTCGCGGCCAATTAGGGATTTCCGGATATTTCCGTTCACTTTCCGGCCGTATTACAGAAGCCGTTTTCGACCTGCGGGACCCGCTCCCCGGCATTGTGGAAATCTTGTTACTTCCATACCTGATGTACAAACGCGGATTTTGATTTGCTACAGTCCTAAGCGTGGCCTAATTCGAAGGGAGTTCCTCACATGAAGGGTGTAGTCCTCGCTGGTGGCAAAGGCTCGCGTCTGTATCCACTGACACGCGTAACGAACAAGCATCTGCTGCCGGTATACGACCGGCCCATGGTTTTCTATCCGATCCAGACGCTGGTCGATGCGGGAATCAAAGACATCATCATCGTCACCGGCGGCCAAAACTCAGGCGATTTTCTTCGCCTGCTGTCCAACGGCAAGGATTTCGATCTGCACCGCATCCACTACACCTACCAGGAAGGTGAAGGCGGCATCGCCGACGCGCTTCGTCTTGCAGAGCCCTTCGTCGAAGGGGAAAAGATTTGCGTAATTCTTGGTGACAACATCATCGAAAACAACATCATCGCTTCTAAAGAAGCTTTCGATAAACAGGCAAAAGGGGCTCACATCATTTTGAAGGAAGTTCCGGATCCCGAACGTTTCGGCTGCCCGGAGATTGCGAATGGAAGAATTCTTGGCATCGAAGAAAAGCCCAAAGCGCCTAAATCGAACCTGGCGGTGACTGGTCTGTACTTCTACGACGCGACGGTTTTTGAGAAAATTGGGAAAACCAAGGTAAGCTGGCGCAACGAACTCGAAATCACCGATGTAAACAACATGTATCTCCAGGAAGGTACGCTGACTCACAGCACGCTCGACGGTTGGTGGACCGATGCTGGCACTTTTGAGTCTTTGCTTCACGCCACCAACAAAGTCGCGGAAACTGGCGCGAACAAAGTACCGGGACGCGGAGCACCTTCGCGCCATTCGCGCAATTCCGAGTAGTCGCAACCAGCCGACCGCTCAATCTAGATTCTTAAGCTTTGAAGGAGACTTCTCTTGAAACTTCTCGTAACCGGCGGTGCTGGATTTATCGGCTCGAACTTCATCCGGCACATCCTCACGGCTCGCGCCGATGTCCACGTCGTTAATTTTGACAAGCTGACCTACGCTGGCAATCCGGAAAATCTCAGCGACCTCGAAACAGACTCGCGCTACAACTTCGTTCGCGGCGACATTAACGATCCAGCCGGCGTTGCCGACGTCTTCAAGCGCGGATTCGACGCTATAGTCAATTTCGCCGCAGAAACTCACGTCGATCGCAGCATTGAAGATGCGTCGCCCTTTCTTCGTACCAACGTGTCTGGAACACAATGTTTGCTCGAAGCTGCCCGCATCGCAAAACTTCCGCGCTTCGTGCAGATCAGCACTGACGAGGTGTACGGCAGCGCCCCGTCAGGCGCGAGTTTTACCGAGGAAACCATTCTTGATCCGCGCAGCCCGTACGCTGCCAGCAAAGCCTCTGCCGACCACTTCGTAACCGCCTATGCCAACACCCATGGTGTCTCCGCCATTATTCTTCGTTGCACAAACAACTATGGGCCTTTCCAGTTCCCCGAAAAATTGATTCCGTTGATGATTGCCAACGCCCAGGAGAACAAATCACTCCCTATTTACGGCGACGGCATGCAGGAACGGGACTGGCTCTTCGTTGAAGACTATTGCCGAGCCATCGCGCTGACCATCGAAAAAGGAAAAGCCGGCGAAGTCTATAACGTCTCCGCGGGCACTCCGCAGCCGAATCTGAAAATCGTCAAAACGATTTTGAGCCACCTTGGTAAGCCCGAATCTTTGATGCAATACGTAAAGGACCGCCCCGGTCACGATCGCCGTTACGCGCTCGACAGTTCCAAAATTCAGCGTGAACTCGGTTGGAAGCCGCTGGTTTCCTTCGAAGACGGAATCCGCCGCACCATCGACTGGTATCGCTCCAATACGGCATGGCTCGCGAGCGCGCGCTCCGGCGAATACCGCAATTACTACGACCGCCATTACACAAAACGCGCAGAAACTTTTAGTCGTTGAAAAATCTCTATTCCAAATCTTTCACTTTCGCCCATGTCCTCTAACCAACCGCAACTGCAAACCGCCCAAGCCGCCACTGGCGCGCTGCCGGAGTGTTTCACTCGGCAATTTTATTTATATCTGCTCTGGCTCGCCGTCACCTCGATCCTGTTTATTCGGCCTCTCATCTCTTTTTTCCGTTACTCGCTTGCGAACGACAACGCTTCCCACCTCATTCTCATTCCCGTTATCTGCGCATGGATTCTTTTCCTCGAACGTCGTCAAATCTTCGCGCGCCTTGGTTCGGCAACCGCGCCAGCAGCGGCGCTCGGCGTAACCGGAGCTATTTTGGGGGTCTTGGCCTTCACCGCGGGCTCCCATTGGAGCCCCACCAACCAGCTATGTGTTCACATTCTCGCTCTGGTCTTACTTTGGATCGCGGGCTTCGCGTTTTTCTTCGGCTTGGCGGCACTCAAGCAAGCGCAATTCCCGCTGCTCTTTCTCGTCCTGACCATTCCCATTCCCGATTTTCTGCTCGACAAGACCATCTACCTACTGCAGAAGGGATCGGCGGAAATTGCGGCGGTCCTGTTTGATTGGAGTGGTGTTCCCGTTCTTCGCGATGGTTTCGTCTTTCACTTGGCGCGCGTAAGTATTGAAGTTGCCCGCGAATGCAGCGGCATTCGTTCCAGTCTCGCGCTGCTCATCCTGGCGATCCTGGTGGCGCACTTCTATCTCGAGACATTCTGGAAGCAGGTGGTTTTGGTGCTTGCCGGATTGTTTGTGATGATTCTGAAAAATGGCGTGCGGATCGTTACTCTGACTCTGCTTGCGACCTACGTTGATCCCGATTTCCTCTACGGAAGACTTCACCACCAGGGCGGTGTCGTATTTTTTATCCTGGGATTGTTGCTGATGCTGCCGCTGCTGTGGCTGCTGCAGCGCAGCGAACGGAAATCTCCCCGCAGTTCTGTTTCCAGGCAAACTCTAGGTTAGTTTTTTTGCGTCTTCGCCCGCAGGATAGCTGTAGTAATACCCGCCGTATCCGGCATCGCCTTCCACTCGGTTCAGCACGACTCCCAACAAATTCTTGTCCTCGAACTCCGCAGCCGCCTTGGCCGCCATTTCGTGGTTCGTCTGTCCCGCGCGGACTACAAATAATACTCCGTCGCACAAGTCCGCCATCATGCTCGCATCGTGCACTGGCAGCGCAGGCGGCGTGTCGATAATGATCCAATCAAAAAGTGGTGTCATCAATTCCAGCAACCGCTTCATTCGGTCGTTCAGCAGCAACTCACTGGGGTTCGATACTTCGCTGCCTCCGGGAATCAAACACAAGCTCGCACTGGTTCCCTTTTGCACGACCTTGAATTCGTCGGCCTCTCCGCGCAGATAGTCGGCCAAGCCGGGAGTTCGCGGCGCCCCTAGCACCTGATGCAGACGAGAAGCCCGCAGGTCGGCGTCGATCAACAACACACGCCGATCCGGCTGGCGTACGATGGATTGCGCAAGATTTGCCGCTACGAACGTCTTACCTTCTGCCGGAACGCTGCTCGTTACCACCACTCGCCGGAGTGGCCTGGCACCTGAAATCTGATAAAGCCTGGACCTCAGCGTTCTGAAGCGTTCTGCGCCAATGTGCCCTTCGTCTCCGCCCTCGAATACGCTCGTACGCCCGTCGATTTTCCATTTCGGCGTCGCGCAGCGCTTGATCAAATCCTCGTAGCGAAGAAAGGACGGGCCGTCCCCCACAACCGCCGTTCCTACCGTGGATTCTCCAAATTCTCGCAGCGGCAGCGGCGTCCGCGGCGCATCCGCCACTTCCAGAAAGCTCGGTCCATTGCCGGCCGCGAGCTGCGCAGATCTCTCTTGAGCTGCTTTTTTCAGTGCTTCATGAATCCGGCTCATGGGTTCTCAGTTTTCCTTTTCAAGATCTGGCGTCACTACGCATGCTCTATTGTTCACACCTGCGTTGCCGCTAGGCCTAAGGTCTTGTCTTTGCTTCGCACCGGCGCTCTGCTGGCTGGCGCAACATTCGGTACCATCGCCAGCACCGGAAGCTTCATGCAAACTTCCACGTCGCGTTCGGTGTGCATGGAAAAGTCCATCGCTGCCAGCAGATAGAGCAAGCCCAAAGCAATCGCCAATCCTCCGCCAAATCCTGCAGCCGCAAAAATTGACTTCTTGGGGAAGGACGGACTCATCGGCAAACTCGGAGGATCCAGCACGCGAAACTGTTCTCCTTCTTGCTGGTGATTCATTTCGCCTGAAATGTGCGCCTGATCGCGCTTCTTGAGCAAATCGTTGTACGACTCCATCGCGCTCTGGTAGTTCCTAGTTAGCTCTTTATACTGTTGCTCGACTGCAGGCGTCGATTGAATCCGGCCTTGTATAGAATTGATCTGGCCTTGCAATTGATTCTGCCGTTTGGACAGGTCCGCGATATTTATGTCGTCTTGCTTCAGTTTCGCGCGCAATTGCTGAATCGCTGGCGGTTCTATGCCGCTTGCAGGCTGCGGCTTGTTCGGCGTCGTAACTTTTGGCGCCGCTGCCATTCGCAGCTTCAATTGCTCAATCTGGTTTCTTGTCTTGATTACGTCTGGATGATCCGGCGTATACCGCGATTCGAGGGCTGTCAGTTGGTCCTGCAAATTGTTCAGTTGTGTATCCAGAGTCTCCGGTGATGCCGTCCCGCTTCCGCGTTCATATTGCTCTCTGGTGGCCAACTGCGAAGCCAGTAGCGATTCGTTCATCGCCTTGTCCTGCTGCGCGCGCGAAATCGACTGGGTCAGGGCATCCAGCTGCGTGTTCATGCCGGTCAGCATTCCCAGATTCATCTGCTCTTGATCCGGTAATGACCCCATATACTTTGTTTTGAATTCCGCTAGTATCCTGTCCTGCTCATCCAGCTTTCTCTTCGCTTCATCCGCCTGTTGCGTGAAAAATTCCGTCGCCTGGTTTGACTTGTCGTCCAGATTTTTTGAATTCTGCTCCATGAACATCGTTGTAATTTCACTGCAAATCCGTTGCGCGGTTTGCGGATTGTCAAAGGTCACGTTTACGTGAAACCCCGGCATCTGTCGCGTCGCCGAACCCTGCATCGGTTCGAGCGGAGAAATATCGATGGCCGTCCGCAGTCGTGTCACCAAATCTTCCATATGCGCGGTGTTACGGTCCGCGGGGTACAACCCGAACCGCTCAATCATCGGCTGGAGTCGGGACCGGCTCAAAATCTGTTCTTGAATTGACGCCAACCGTTGGTTCGTTCCTTCCGTAATCACCGGAGGCAGCATCGTTGGCGAAACCGTTTGCTGATCGATCAGCACCAACGTCGTGGACGTAAATTTTTTCGGCAGAAAGGTCGTAGCTCCGAGCGCCAACCCTACGCCTCCCACCACGGTGATCGGAAAAATCCACCAGTACTTGCGCACTACCCGCTTTACTTCGGACATCGTAATTTCGCCGTTTCGAATCATCGATTCCTCGCCACCGCTCATCAGCCTTCTCTGCGGGCCCCCGGCAGGGCTCCCCGGGCGGCCTACAGCGCTGCTATTCTCGACCCCTGCCACACTTCGCCGGAGTATTCCTGCGTATTAGATTGCAAGCCCACTGCCACCACCCAATCTTCGGCGGGAGCCTAGGCTGGTCGCCTAACTCCTGTGTTTAGTATAACATAAAGGAACCCTATTTGTCTCGGGCACCCTTTCTCTCGATGGCCACTCCTCGGCTCCCGAAGAAGTGGAACCATTCTACCCACCTTAGCCCTAATTTTCGCCCTTCCATTGCCGTCAGCCCCTCTACCCCTCACTCGAGCCCGGTTTGATGGTTTTTCTGAACCGCGCCAGAATACCCTATCCTTTTAAAAACAAATGTCTTAGCAGGTGAGCCCGATTCCTTTCCCTTTTGGCCTCAGAGGGCGTAGAATTGCACCCGCATTCCTGGTAGAGCCATGCCCAATCAAACCTCAACGGCCAAAGCCGTGCTTACAGCCTCGAAGTCCCGTCCAGCGACACTCCTGGCTGTGTTCCTGGCCTTTCTCGCGCTGACTTCTCCCGGCTGCAATCGGGACCCCAACGTTCGCAAACTGAAGTTTGTCTCCCAGGGCGACGCCTATTTTAAAGACGGAAAATATCCCGAGGCGCAAATCTCCTACGCCCGTGCCCTTCAGATTGACGCGCGCTATGTACCGGCACTCTACAAGAGTGCCCAATGCAGCATGCGCCTCGGCAATTGGAACGGCGCCTACCAGGAACTCTTGCGCACGGTGGATCTTGACCCCGTCAATTGGCCTGCGCAGCTTGACCTGGGAAAGATTTACCTGGGCGGCGGAAAATTCCAGAATGCCAAAGATCGCGCCATGCTGATCCTGCACAACAATCCGAATGATGTAGACGCAAAAATTCTTCTCTCCAACGCCGACACCGGACTCGGCAACCAGAAAGATGCACTGAGCGAAGCCCGTGAAGCTGTAGAACTTGCGCCAACCCGATCGGCAACGTACCTAAACTTGGCAGTGCTACAACAGCGCTACGGAGCTTACTCCGAGGCCGAGGCGAATTTCAAAAAGGCGCAGTCTCTGGAGCCTGCATCCATCGTTCCCCACATGTTCCTCGGCGGACTCTACGAAGGCTTGAAACGCACCGACGATGCTAGAAAAGAATTCGAAGCCGCGATTCAAATCGACCCGAAGAATCCTGCTCCCAGAACTTCACTGGCATCGCTGCTGTTCAGCCTCGGCCAGCAGGCTGAAGCCGAAAAAGTTCTGGTCGACGCGAAAACGCAGATGCCGGATGTTCCAGCTGGCTATCGCATGCTCGGAGACTACTACATTGCTCGCCAGGCACAATCGAAAGCTCTTGCGGAATTTTCTTCGCTCTACGCCAGTCACCCTAATGATTTGGCTGTCAAGAAAACCTACGCGCAGCTTCTGATTCTCTCCCATAAGCTCGATGAAGCTTCGCCGCTGGTCGAAGCGATTTTGAAATCCGCCCCTCGTGATGTTGAAGCGTTGATCATGCGCGGCGAAATTCAGATACAGCAAAAGAAGCCGGACGACGCCATTGTGACCCTGCAGGAAGCTCTGAAATATTCGCCGGACAACGCCACCGGCCACCTGCAGCTCGGACTTGCATACCAATTAAAAGGAAATGCCAACCAGGCCGAAGGCGAGTGGCGTACTGCTGTCAAACTTCAGCCGCGGAATTCCGAAGCTTGGCGCGCGCTCGCGGCACTCGCTGCACAACGCAAGGACTGGAACGAACTTGAGTCCGTGGGAAGCCAGTTGATGAAGATCGCGCCTGCCGCCCAGGAAGGCTATGTGTTCCATGCATCGGCCCGCGCAGGTCGGGGCGATCTTGCCGGCGCAGAATCCGATTTGAATCGCCTGATTCAGATCGCTCCGCAAAGCGCCAACGGTTACATTCAGCTTGCTCTTCTGCGCATGCAGCAGAAGCGCTGGCCGGAAGCGGAATCCCTTCTGCATCAAGCCCTGACCCGCGATCCGAACTCTTTACAAGCTCAAGAGGCGTTTGCCGAACTTGATTTTCGGCGCGGCCAGCCTGCCGCCGCCGTCGCTCGCCTGCAGGAACAATTTCAGAAGTCGCCGGACAGCGCGTTGCTCGCATACCTGCTCGGCCAGGCGCAGCTCCGCAATTCTCAGCCGCAGGACGCCGAAAAATCACTGGCACGCTCCGCCGAACTTGACCCGACGAATCCCGGTCCGATTTCGGCTTTGGCAGCTCTCCAGGCCACACAAAGTAAAACGGACGCCGCAATCGCCAGCTACAAACGTGCCATTCCCCTCGCTCCGACGAATACTCAACTTGTCGTTTCTCTCGGAACGCTCTACGAAGCGAAAGGCGATTGGCAGCAAGCCGAAATTCTTTATCAACAGGCGCTCAACATTCAGTCGGACAATCCCTTCGCCGCGAATAATCTCGCATATCTCTTGCTCGAGCATAATGGCGACAAGAACGTTGCTCTGAGCCTCGCTCAAACGGCTCGCCGCGGCCTTGGCAACTCGCCCAACTCCGCCGACACGCTGGCATGGGCTTATTTTCACACCGGCGCTTACTCAGTCGCTGCTCCACTTCTTGAAGACGCCATCAAGAAAGTCCCCACGAATCCCACCTATCGCTACCATCTGGGCATGATCTATCAGAAACTGAACGATCCCGCCCGTGCGCGCAGTTCGTTCGAAGCAGCCATCAAGATCAGTCCCACCAGCCCCGCTGCGGATTCAGCCCGCAAGGCGTTAAGTGAGCTTGCCGGCACTTAAGGCTCTTCTTTACACGACTGTTTTTCCGGCATTCAATGGTTGAAGGAGATTCAAGTTCATGGCGACGGAAGTCATCGCAACGCAAGCCGCTCAATCGGAAATCGTGCCTCTAGGCACTCACAACGGCATTGAAATGGCCATTGCCCGCCGTAGTGAAAAATCTCTCGGCAAACTCATTGCAAAGCCTAACTCGCCCGATCTCATCGACGGCGTAAAAATCGAGGCGCTAAACGTCTATCCCGATGATCGCGGCTTCTTCACCGAACTCGCGCGCCTCGGCAAGGGCCTGGCCACAAATATGGTTCCCGATGGACTTCGCCAGGTTCAAGTCTCGATGACTCTCACCTATCCCGGCACCATCAAAGCCATCCACTATCACTCCGAGCAAACCGACATCTGGGCCCCCATTTCCGGAATGGTTCAAGTCTTTCTGTACGACCTTCGCCGCCAATCCAAAACGTTTGGCACGATCAACACGATTTTCGCCGGACGCTTTCAACCCTGGGAAATTCTCATTCCTCCCGGCGTTGCTCACGGCTACAAAGCTCTCGGAGTCGAACCGATCCAGCTAGTCTACTTCACAGACCGCCACTACAATCCGGCCGACGAACTGCGCATCGCCTACAACGATCCCAACATCAACTATGACTGGGAAACGCAACACAAGTAATCTATGCGCGTTCTCGTTCTGGGTGCCCGCGGCATGCTCGGCACCGATATCCTCAACGAATGGCAATCCGACGAGTTGATTCCCGCCGGCTCTCGCGAAGCCGATTTGCGCGAATTCCCGCAAGTGGACTCCCTCATAAAAAAAGTTCGCCCTGACTGGATTGTTCTCGCCGCCGCTTACACCGATGTGGACGGCTGCGAACGCCATCCCGAACTAGCTTTCGCGGTAAACGCCACTGGCGTCGAAAACGTTGCTCGTGCCGCGAAATCTTCGGGCTCACGCCTATTCTTGGTAAGCACAGACTATGTTTTCGATGGCAAGGGCACACGTCCCTACGAAACCACCGACCCAATCGCTCCTCTGAACGTCTACGGCACTTCCAAAGCTGCCGGCGAAAAAGCCCTGCAGAAGAATCATTCCGCCTGGTGCATTGGCCGTACTTCGTGGCTCTTCGGTGTGAACGGTCCCTCCTTCCCGGAAAAAATTCTCAAAGCCGCCGAATCGCGCCCCGAACTTTCCGTAGTGAACGATCAAATCGGCTCTCCCACCTACACCCGCGATTTCGCGCGTGCCATTCGCGATCTGGTCATGAAAGATGCTCGCGGCATCACCCACATCACGAACGAAGGCAGCTGCTCCTGGTTTGATTTCGCAAAGGAAATTCTCGCTGGCTCGGGTCGCGGCTCCATCCCTGTCCGTCCTATCAGCACTGACCAATCAGCTCGCCCCGCGCGCCGTCCAAACTATTCCGTTCTTTCCCCTTCGAGTCTTCATGCCTTCGGAATACGCACCAGGCCATGGCAGGAAGCGCTCACCGAATTTCTAAAGGAAAAACGTTCCGCTGAAAAATAGCATGGTCGCCGTCCGCCTTCTTGGAATTACAGTCCATTCGATTCTGGCTCGCCAAAAATAAACCGGTCCTTCGCGCTGGGGCACTCATCGGAGCAAATCGCGAAGGACCGGAATGCTAATTTAACTCTGTCCGAGGACCTCGGATAATTTTCTTACGGAATTACCGACGACGTCTCGTTCGAATAGACGCTCTCATTTCCACTGGCATCAATCGCGGTCGCGACGTAGAAGTAAGTTTGTCCGCTCTGTACGTTCCCGTCGGAGTAACTCATCCCACCAATCAACGATGAGTTGATTTTCACGTACGCATTGCCGCTCACCTGGCTGCGATACACGTTGTAGCCGGCTACCGTTGACGTGCTCGCTCCCCAGTTCAGCGCTACCGTATGCTGCACCGCTGGTGCCGCTCCGGTTCCGCTCAGCGATACGCTGGATGCGGATCCCGTTGCATTGCTTGTGATATTCACGCTGCCGTTCGCCGCGCCCGCCGCTGTCGGTGCGAACTGAATGTTCACGAACGTCCCTTGATTCGGCGCGAGTGTTACTGCACCCGCTCCGCTCACGATCGAATACCCCGTTCCGGTCAAGCTCACTCCGGAGATCGCCACGCTGGAGTTGCCGGTGTTCGTCACCGCGAAGCTTTGCACCGCTGAGTTGCCATTGGTGATGCTGCCAAAGCTCAAGCTGGTCGGATTCACACTGATGGTGCGTGTCGCAGCCACTGCGGTCGCGCTCAGCGCAATCGTCGCGGGCGAATTCGGTGCGTTGCTTGCTATGCTCACCGAACCCGTCACGTTTCCTGCTGCGGTCGGCGCGTACTGAATATTGAACGTGAGGCTCTGCCCCGCCGCTAAGGTCAGTGGTAGATTGAGGCCGCTAAGACTGAATCCGGATCCGGTCACGGTCGCTTGCGAAACCGTCAAGCTTGCCGTGCCACTGTTGGTCAGTTGTATAGTCTGCGAATTGGTATTGCCCGTAACGACGGTCCCGAACGTTGCAGTCGATGGCGTCAAGCTTAACCCGGCCTGCACGCCGCTTCCGCTCAAGGTAACCGTCGCTGGCGAATTCGGTGCATTGCTTACGATCGAAACCGATCCGGTCGCATTACCCACCGCTTGTGGCGCGTACTGCGCACTGAAGCTCGCACTCTGTCCCGGTGCAATCGCCAGCGGCAAGGTAATTCCGCCGACGCTGAAGCCCGTGCCGGTCGCGGCCACTTGCGAAACCGTCAAGCTTGCCGAACCGCTGTTGGTCAATTGAATCGTCTGGGTAGCTGACTTGCCCGTGCCCACCGAGCCAAAGCTCAAGCTGCCCGGCGTCACGCTCAACCCTGCTTGTACGCCGCTTCCGCTCAGCGCAACCGTCGCCGGCGAATTCGGTGCATTGCTTACGATCGAAACCGATCCGGTCGCATTACCCACCGCTTGTGGCGCGTACTGCGCACTGAAGCTCGCACTCTGTCCCGGTGCAATCGCCAGCGGCAAGGTAATTCCGCCGACGCTGAAGCCAGTGCCAGTCGCGGCCACTTGCGAAACCGTCAAGCTTGCCGAACCGCTGTTGGTCAATTGAATCGTCTGGGTAGCTGACTTGCCCGTGCCCACCGAGCCAAAGCTCAAGCTGCCCGGCGTCACGCTCAACCCTGCTTGTACGCCGCTTCCGCTCAACGCAATCGACGCCGGCGAATTCGGTGCATTGCTTACGATCAAAATCGATCCGGTCGCATTGCCCACCGTTTGCGGCGCGTACTGCGCGCTGAAGCTTGCACTCTGTCCCGGCGTCAATGTCAGTGGCAGGGTAATCCCACTCACGCTGAAGCCCGTGCCGCTAGCCGTCGCCTGGGTAATCGTTAGGTTCGCCAAACCGCTGTTCTTCAGTTGAATCATCTGCGAAGCAGATTTGCCGGTTCCTACCGAGCCGAAGCTCAGGTTCGCTGGGCTCACGCTCAATCCCGCCTGCACTCCGGTCCCGCTGATCGCTGCAACCGCGTTCACGCCTTCGCTATTGGTCACGGTCAAGCTTCCAGAAGTTGCACCGCCAGTTGTCGGCGCGTACTTCACGGACACCGTCACGCTCTGCGACGGTGCTATCGTTACTGGAAGCTTCACGCCCGTCACCGACACTCCGGCTCCGCTCACTGCCACGTTTGTCACCACCACACTGGAGTTGCCGGTGTTCGATACAATCACGTTCTGCGCTGCGCTGCTCCCCGCGGTCACGTTACCGAACGCCACGTTCGACGGCGAAAGTGACATCGTGTAGTTCGCCGCCATCCCCGTTCCGTTCAACGTCACGTTCGCAGTGGCATTCTGTGCGTCGCTGGTGATGGCAACCGATCCTGTTGCTGCTCCCGCCGCGACCGGCGAGAATTTCACTTGCAGCGCCGTGGACTGACCGGCTGGCACCGTAACCGGAGTCGCCACGCCACTCACGCTGTACCCCGAGCCCGTTGCGCCAATCTGCGAAACATGAATGTCGCTCTGTCCGTTATTGCTCAGCGTCAAATTCTGGGTGCTGCTTCCCGTCGTCAATACATTGCCAAAATTCAGTGATGTCGCGCTCAACGACAATGTCGAAGGGGCGTTTGGCGCTGCGGCGTTCAGCGACACCTTGGTTGCCGAACCACCGTGCGACGTCGTCACACTCAACGTTCCCGTAATGTTTCCGGTCTTTTCGCGCTTGAACACAATTTGAAGTGGCGCCGATTGCCCCGGGCCCAACGTCAGCGGCAACGTCATGCCCGCTGCCGAAAACTGCGTCGAAGACGCGGCAACCTGCGTAATCGTCACACCGTCGCTGCCCGTGTTCGTCACGGTCGCCGACTGCGTCGCTTTCTGGCCCACTGTCACATTAGAAAAGGTAATGTTCGATGGCGTGATTTGGATAGCCTCTTGCGGCGCCGGACTTGCATTCGAGGTACTCGGGATTCCTGCGCAACCACTGATCATTGCTACACCGCACGCCACAATCGCGAACAGTGCGGCAACAGCCCAGCCGCCTCGTGTGCCACGGAATTTCTTTTCCGTGTTTTCCTTTGCTGCATTGGGA
Source organism: uncultured Acidobacteriota bacterium (assembly GCA_963781385.1). GTDB lineage: Bacteria > Acidobacteriota > Terriglobia > Acidiferrales > UBA7541 > Acidiferrum. The sequence goes on from CAWAFN010000007.1 coordinate 294,358, forward strand.
CTTGCCATCTTCCCCTCCGGATCCTTCGTTCCGTGGGAGAGAGTAAGGGCTTGATCCGTGTAAAAAATACTGGTGGGACGTTCACATTAGGGACAGGCGGCTTCCCGTCCTGCGGAACACGCATTTTCACCTGTACTTTGTTTTCTGTATTTTCCCTGCAAAAAACAGTGTTTTTTGGGACACAAATGGCTGGGCGAACGGCCAGTGGCTGGCCGCCAGGTCAGGAACTCATTTTGTCAGTTGAAATTTGTGCTACCAAGCGCCCCGAGAAACGGTATTCAGTCTGTTGATCTCTGCATCGCAGACGGATTCGGAAGATCATGATTCTCTAAGCTTGGTCGCTTCACGATCAACCCGGCATCTCGGATTTTATAGATGAGTGCGCGATAACTAATCTTCAATTCTTGCGCCGCTTTGCGCCTATTCCAATGATTCGCTCGGAGCGCTTCTACGATCGCATTTCGTTCCATCTCACGAATTGCTTCTTTCGCAATCTTTTTCAATGGCAAAGGCCCGCTCGCATCGTTCCTTGGACCACCCGATGTGCGAGTTCGCGATCTCGTTTGTTCGGAAGGAACCAAAGCCTCCGGACCCACAACGATGTAGCGCGCTACCGAATTAGAGAGTTCTCGTAAATTTCCTGGCCACGCAAGATTTTGCAGATAGCTGATGGTCTCCGCTCCAAATGGATCACATTCCTTCTCGAACTGCAGAGCGTGCATTTTACGGAAATAGTCCGCGAGCTGCGGAATGTCCCCCCGACGTTCGGCGAGTCTGGGCATCGAAATTTTCAACACATTTATTCGGTAGTAAAGGTCCGCTCGAAACCGTCCTGCTGCGATTTCATCTTCCAGTCGTCGGCTCGTCGCGCAGATCACCCGCGTCTCGACCATGCGCTCAGACTCGTCCCCCAGGCGCGAAAAGAATCCGTCCTGAAGAAAATGTAATAGTTTGCTCTGTAAGGCGGAATCCAGGTCTCCGATTTCGTCCAAAAACAATGTTCCTAAATGCGCTCGCTCTACTCGTCCAGGTTTGGCTGCGTGCGCGCCGGTAAATGCACCCTTTTCGTGTCCGAACAGTTCACTTTCCAGCAAGCTGCCGGGGATCGCCGCGCAATTAACCTTTACAAAGTCTCCGGCTGAATAGGGCGAGTTGGCGTGTAGCCACCTGGCTAGCACCTCTTTGCCCGTACCGCCTTCACCCAATAATAAGACCGGCACGGTCGTCCGGCAGATCTTCAGCGCCTTTTGCCGTACTTCCTCCATGGCCTGGGACGTCCCAAACAAAATCTCATTCGGCGGCAATCCCGCTCCGAATCCTTCCCGGGCCATTTTTGTCGCGGCTCTCGACACCATAGGCAATTGTGTAAGACTCCCTAGTACGGGAGTTTGCATGCCGTCGGCCATGTTTCCATTCCTCAATAGGTGATCATCGGGGATGCTGAGACTCTATAAACTACTTGTTTTTAAGTACTTACAGAAGAATTTGCACGGAGGTTATAGTACCATTGACGGACGGACATTATCCTTTTGCTTCCCACTTAGAGAAACAAGGTGCCTGCGGCGAGAAGTCACGTTCCCCGGCGCTAGCTCGAGTTAATAACGTTCGTGACTGCAAGGTATCGCGATTTTACCGACTCGGAATGTTCCGGCACAGCTAGCCGAAGTCTTCGTTCTTAATCTCTGGAGCGCTCCTGGCTAGGCCGACGCCGGTCCCCGCATGATATCGTAGCGTTCAATCACCGCCGCCACTCCCTGTCGTGCGTTTCCATCTTCCATCCGTTGCTCTACCCGGATCACTTTTCCCGACGCTTTGATCATCACGTCCCCTCCCTGCGTCATTTCGCTCGGGAGCGTCAACATAATGTCCAGATCGGATCCTGCCCGCACATCCTGATCAATGACAAAGTACAGCCCGCGGGTTGAAATATCCCGTGTCTTCCCGTTCTGAGTTCCGGCGAATCCCTGGGCTGGAATTCGGATCATTACTGGCAAGGATAAATCGTAGCGTCTCGCGCTACGACGTTCGGCCATTGAACTCATCCCGCACCTAAAGTCGCGATTCCTTGCACCATCTTTCGCGACTCCTTCCGCTTAGAGTTTGCCAGCGAACCGTTCTGATTACTTATCTCTGAATATTGTCTAGTAGATTTGACGTGCTGTGAACAATAACACGGCCGGACCAATCCTAGTGCCAACTAACTCGAATCGTCGAACCATCTTATGAATTTAATGTAACGTTCGATTTGCTGCCGTCGAAGCTACCGTGTTCTTGGGCTTTCGCACACCTGAATCTTCAATCGGTGTGCTGCAAGCATATCCAGTTATAGGAATGACTCTTAACCGCCTCGCTGTGAAGGGCGCCATGCGGACGCCGCTAGGCCGCCAGAGTTCGTTGCAGGCCTGGCGCTTTTCTCAGGAATTGTCCGAGTTTGCCTTATTCGGTTGAGCCGGCTATCGCCGGTTCTTTCGTTGGGGTTGCGTTGGCGCTACGTCGCGTACGCGGAGTGTCCAGATTAAACTGCCGCATTTTGTAAAGAAGCGCCTTGTAACTGATCCCCAGCATTTTTGCGGCGTCTTTGCGGCACCAGCGCGTCTTCTCCAGTGCGTCCGCAATTGCTTCCATTTCCGCTTCGTCTTTCAAGCCGCGAACCAGCGCCTTCAGTCCTTGTTCCTTTGGAACGCGAACTTCTTCGCGCGGCGATGTACGTTGGCGCGTTGCGGACATTTCCACCAATTCGCGCAGGCTGCCTTCGTCATCTTCCAAAATCACGTACCGCTTCACGAAGTTTTCCAGTTCCCGCAAATTGCCCGGCCACGGATAATTCAGCGCCGCATCCAGCAGGTGCTTCGATGGCTGCATCGGCCCCTTGCCGAATTTCTCGCTGTATTTTTCCAGGAAGTGCCGGAACAGCAGCGGAATTTCCGCAGTTCGCTCGCGCAGTGGTGGCACCAGAATCGACAGCACATTCAGGCGGTAATAAAGGTCCTCGCGGAACCGCCCGTCTTTCATCGCTTCGTGTACATCCACGTTCGTCGCGGCAAGTACTCGCACGTCCGTATCGATCATGTGCCGTCCGCCCAAGCGCGAATATTGATGATCCTGCAGTACGTGCAGAAGCTTGGCCTGCAGGTGCGTGCTCATCTCCGCAATTTCGTCCAGAAAAATGGTTCCCTTGTTGGCCAGTTCGAATTTGCCCGGCTTTGCCCGCACTGCTCCGGTGAAAGCTCCTTGCTCGAATCCGAACAATTCCGATTCCAGCAGCTCTCCCGGCAGCGCTGCGCAGTTCACTTTGATGAACGGCTGATTCCTCCGTTTCGAACGCAAGTGAATCATGCGCGCTACCACTTCCTTGCCGACTCCGCTCTCGCCGCACACGAACACCGGTACGTCCACCGGAGCAATCTGCAGTATCTGCTGGCGGATCCGCACCATTTGCGGGCTGGCTGCTAGAAAACTCAAATCCTCGGTAACCTGATCGCAGTAGTCGCGCAACGACTGGTTTTCGCTGACCAGCTCTTTCTTCTGCCGCGATTTCAGCATCGCCGCATCCAACTCCGACTTCTCGAACGGCTTCGTCAGATAATCGTGCGCGCCGATCCGGATCGCCTCCACCACTGTGCCCACTTCGTTCGAGCACGAAAGCATGATCACGTTCAATGTCCGGTCCGTCTGCATCAATTCCTTCAACGTGTCTAGCCCGCTCATCTCGGGCATTAACACATCCAGAATCACAAAGTCGGGCCGCTTGCCCTCGCTGACCAGCTTGATTGCTTCCCGCCCGCTGCTCACCGTCTCGACGTCAAATCCATCCACTTCCAACAGCGTTTGCAGGTATTTCCGAATGCTCGGTTCATCATCCACGACCAAAATCTTTTCTTTTACAGCCATTGCACTTTTCCTTTCCAAAATCCGCAAGATTGCTCAGCTTTGTTCAATAGGAAGCAGGAAACTGAACGTGCTTCCCTTTTTCGCTTCGCTCTCCACCCAGATTTTCCCGCGGTGGGCTTGTACCAATCGTTTGGCGATGGCCAGCCCCAGCCCCATGCCCGATGTATTCCGGTCCACTCGCACAAAATCTTCGAAGATCTCCTGGTGATGCTCCGGCGGAATTCCCGCACCAGAATCCGTTACGCTTACCTCCACACTGTTCGGCCGCGGCAAACGGAATCTTCGCCGCTCCTGGTTTGGCGTCACTTCCGCAACTCGTCGCTCCCAGAAATGCGGCTTGGCCACCAGCGTCACGCTTCCGCCACTCGGCGTATGCTTCAACGAATTGTCCAGAAGATTAGCCGCTGCTTGCTGCACTTTTTGATAGTCGAATCTGAAGGTTGGAATGGACGGATCCAGCTGTACTTCCAGCTTCACACCTTTTCGCTGGAATGCCTCCGCCCAGCGCTTCGCCATTTCGTCCAGACAATCGCGCAGATCATTTTCTCGCAGTTGCAATACCAGCTTTCCGCTTTCCAGAGCGGAATAATTCAGGAACATCGAAACCAAGCGCACCAACCGCTCGCAGCTCTCTTTCGATTCTTCTAGAATGTCTTTTTGTTTTTCGGTTAACCGCCCCAACGAACCTGCCAGCAGGAGGTCGTAATATCCTTTGATCACCGCCAACGGCGTCTTCAATTCATGCGCCGCCGATGCCAGGAAAACTGTTTTTTGCCGGTTTACTTCTTGCAGCTTCAAATATGCGGCCAGCAAATTTCTGTAAGTAATTTCTCGCTCTTGCAGTAATTCTTGCACCGTCAATTGCGTCGCGCTGTTGCTGGCCGCGGAGTCGGTCGCTCGTTCCTTGATCTGCACTACGAACCAGTCCGATTCCGAAGTCAATTGGATGTGGGCGATTCTGCGGCTGTCGCCTCGCACGATTTCCCGCTCGGCTGAGGTCTTCCCATCCGCTAGTTCCCGTTCGAGATCTGACCCATCCGTTCTGAATAACTCTTGAAATATGTTTACGCCGTGATCATGACCGGTTTCTGCGTAGCCCAGCACTCGCCGGGCCGCTCCGTTTGCGGAAAGTAATCTCCCGCCGCGATCCGCAACCAGAATCGGCATCTCGATTCCGTCGAGAATTTCGCGCATTGCTAGGACTGGAAGTACGGTTGGAAACAGTCCGTCCGCGGTTGTGGAACTCGCCACGCGACTGCTCGAATCTTTTGCGTTCACACGATCCCCAGCCGAGTGGCAAAAATTTTCCCTAGGCGTTTGGTCATAGTCCCACCGGGTCATAGGACTGTCAATGGTAATTCCGTTCCATTGCACAATTGGGGAAACTCAGTGGACTTTTGCGAATTTCCCTTCCGTTTTAGCCCGGTCTCAGACCGCTCCAACTTCACTAAATCGTTATTTTACAATGCTTTGTACCATTTTCACCGCAAGGCACTATGGCATCCTGGATGCTCACTTCCGTACTAGTTCGAGAGTACCAACGAGACCCAAGTGGCGAGTCAACTTCTTAAGACACAGAACCCGGTGGCCTTCTCACAACAGCGGCTGAACCCTCGCATCCGCATCCAGATCCCCATTTTCCTCCGGGGAACCGACGCTCTAGGTGTCGAATTCATCGAACTCACTAAGACTCTCAATATCAGTTCGACTGGGGCCTGCATCGCCTCCTCTCATCTCCTTCAAACGGAGCAGGTTATCCAGCTAACAATCCCCACGCCTTCTCCCTCGAATTCCGGCCTGGTTCCGAACGAAACCCCGCCGATCTCGGCCCGGGTCCGCCGCCAGGAATCGGCTGGAGACGTTCGTCTCTTCGGTCTTGAGTTTCTGCGTCCGCTAGCTTGATGCCCGCTTTTCCCGGCTCGCGACTGTCCTCCACTCTGCAGCTTCTGCGAACCTTTGCACCTAAATTTTTCTTGCTGTCTAACTTCTTCTCTGTGCTATGGTTATGCCCATTCAAAACGGTTTTTAGGATTGTCCCGCATTCGGAGTAGCACACTTTCCTTGGTACTCCGCTTGCTCCCTTGGTTATTGTCTTAGTTTCATTTCGCCCCATTCCTCGCGGGGGACTTTAGAGGCAAGGTCCACACCGGTGATACCCAGCTCCGGCGGTCCGGCATCCGCGCGCATGCGTCCAAACGACGCTTATATTGAATTGATAGCAGACTCACTCGAAGGCCTCGAGTCGAGCGCGCGCGCCCAATTTCTCCAACGTTTTTTTCTTTCCCTCGCTCACGTTGAAATTGCAGAAAATCAGGCAATTGCACTCTGGGAAGAAATTCTCGCGCGTCGCACCCAACTCGCTGATCGCTCCGGTTCGCCCATTTCTTTTCAAACTGCTCTCGTTGACGTGCTCTCATCGAACGGGATGTTCCGCGTTCCGGTGGTCATCGAATACGACGAACTGAAAAATCTCCATCGCAGCGCAATCACCGATCCGCTGACGGGCCTCTATAACCGCCGCCTTTTCACAGAAACATTCCAGAAAGAATTGAATCGCGCTCGCCGCTACGCTCATCCCCTCAGCCTGGTCACTCTCGATCTGCACAGCTTCAAGGAAGTCAACGATAAGCACGGTCATCCGCGTGGCGATGAAGTTCTTCGCGCTGCCGCGGCCACGCTCAAGAAAACGCTTCGCACTTCGGATTCTGCCTTCCGCATCGGCGGCGACGAATTCGCGCTGCTCCTACCCCAAACGGATTCCTCACAGGCTTCCGCTCTCAGCCGTCGTATTGGTCTGGTTTTTGACGAATCGCTTCGGCCACTCGAACTCTCCATCGGCGTCAGTATTGACCACGGCGTTTCCACCTTTCCTCAAGACGGCGATCAAGCCGATCTCTTGATTCAGATTGCCGACGAGCGTCTCTATCGCATCAAGTACGCCAACCACGGCAAAAACGACGCGGGCACGGTCAATGAACCGGTTTTCGCAGCAACTGCCGAAGTTGAGCCGGATCCTTCGGTCGAAACATCGGCTCCGGCCCCACCTCAGTCGCAGCAGCACCATCGAGAACCGATCGAAATCATCGTTCCCGCCGACTTGCCTGAGCCCGAGCCGGTTTCGACCGCCGAGCCCGCAGTCTCATCATCCTCAGAAACGACAGCTCCCGAGCCTCAGTCCGCTCTCGAGCCGCCTCCCGCTTCTACTATCTCCCCGCTTCACACGCAGCCTTCGTTCTCCGTTGTTCCCGAAGAGTCCCGTATCTACACGACTCCTCGCAAAGCCGAACGGGTCTCCATGTCCGGCACCAACGCCTACGCTGTCCTTGGAGACCAGTCCACTCATCGCGCTCGCGTCGTCGACCTCGGTTTTGGTGGTGTTGCTCTCGATTTCTCCAACATGGAGGGCGTCTCCGAGACCCTCCTCGCCGTGCTCCATGTCCCAATTCTTCCGCCCGTTCGAGTCAATCTAAAGCGAGTCTGGATCAAGCAGTTAAATGACGACACCGTCAGAGTAGGCTGCTGTTTTATCTCCTAGGTCCCTACCCTGCGCCAAGATTTGGGCATTTTCCACAGCTGCACCAGCGGACAGTTCAAACACCCTGCCCCAAAGCTGTACTCTGGCCAACTTGCCCTACCGCCTTTGCCCTATTAGTTTCGGTCTATGCGTGGAACATCGTTCGCCGCGTCTGCCCGCGCATTCGCGGCTTGCTGTTTAACCAATGTCGTACTAATGGTACTAGTATCTACTTCTTCTTTCATTCTTTCCGGCTGCGCTTCTGTGAAAGCTAATAATCCTGAACTCGCTGCCGCCAAAATCTCGGTTGTCCCTTCCAGCATCGATTTCAAGGAAGTGGTCGTTGGCCAAAAGAACTCTCAGACCATAAAAGTCTCCAACGCTTCCACCGTTCCTGTGGATCTAGAATCCTTGCGCGTTTCGGGAACCGCTTTCGCCATCGCCGCAAACAAAGCTCCGGTGGCTCTTCAGCCCGGTGCCAGCGTGAATCTGAGTGTGGTCTTCGCTCCGTCCGCTGCCACTGCTGCAAATGGCGCCCTGGTGATTTCCAGTTCCGATCTCAAAGCTCCCGTAACGGTTCCACTCTCCGGCTCTGGTGAAAAGTCCACCGTGGAATTGCAGGCGACTCCGGCAGTCATTAATTTCGGCAATCATACCGTCAACTCTCAGGTCGCTCAGTCCGTTACTCTGCAAAATACCGGCAACGTCAAGCTCACCGTCAATTCCATCAACGCAAGCAATCCGAATTACTCTGTCGGTGGATTCACTCCCGGCGTCACTCTCGCCCCCGATCAAAGGCTCGAATTTCAGGTTTGGTTTCATCCGACGACCAAAGGCACGTCATCCGCCACCATGACCGTAAGCAGCCCCGCGCTTCCCGCGCCCGTAAAGGTCGCGGTTTCTGGAACGGCGGCAGCCACCACTCCTCCCGTTTCGACGCCTTCTACCCCTACCCATTCGGTAATGCTTGATTGGAATGCCAGCACCAGTTCCGTTTCCGGCTACCACGTCTATCGCGGCGGCACTTCCGGCGGCCCGTACACTCGCATCACCAGCTCGCCGGTGTCTACGCTGAACTACAAAGACTCGTCGGTACAAGGCGGCTCAAATTACTTTTACGTCGTAACCGCCATCGCCTCCGACGGTTCGGAAAGCGCCTATTCCAATGAAGTTCCTGCCGACGTTCCGGTAAACTGACCTGTCACGACCCGGGCGCTCCTAAAAACAGCGCTCGACATCCTTCTGATACCTCGCGTTACCTCGGGCCTGTATTGGCTTCACTGGTATCTGTGTTGAGTTTGTTCGTTCGCGGCGAACCATTCGAAAACTCGAGTCGGTCCACCGCCAGTAACCCTATGTTTGGCGATTTCTTGCCTCCACGTTATAATTGGCAGTTGCCTCGCGACCTAGCGACGCCTCTGTAGTCCCCGTAACCGGGGTTTGGCGCAGACCGGACGCGACAGACTGGAGAATTTATGAAGCCCGGTATCCACCCCGACTATCACGCAGTTACCGTCCATTGTGCTTGCGGACACAATTTCCAGACTCGTTCCACCATCAAGGGCGACCGTCTGAACGTTGAAATCTGCTCCAACTGCCACCCTTTCTTCACCGGTAAGCAAAAGCTTCTGGACACCGCAGGTCGCGTCGAACGCTTCACGAAAAAGTACGCTGACGCCGCCGCCAAAACCGCCGCCGCCAAAAAGTAACCTTGCTTTTCGCAGGTCGGATTTTTCGGCAACTCACCTTGAATTCATCAAGAAAAGGGACAGCCTAAAACGCTGTTCCTTTTTCTTGAACTTCTCTTTCTTCGTGCAATTTCTCCTACCTCTCCGGCGCGTTCTCCTGGGTTTCTGTCTTCCATTCCTTCCGGACTTTGTGACTCTGTGGCAAATCCTTCTTCTCTTTTTTTCTCCGCACTCCGCGCCACACCTTCCACCGCTTCCGTGTAAAATACCTTTCGACCCGTGGCCACCCAATCACGCATGTTTGAAAACGGCAGCTCCCCCGAACTCGTCGAGTCCGCTCCGCCACGTGTCACCCTTCGCAACGCCTTCGCGCATCCCTTCGATTCCGCCATCGCCGCCGCGCGCACCTGCTACTCCTCGCGCCTCATCGGTCCCGAAGAAGTAAACGACAAGCATCGCCTAAACATCGGCGCCGCCACTTTTTTCAGCGGCCATCACACCGTCTACCAGCACGCGCACTTTGAATTCGGCCTCGAACACATCAGTCGCCAGTTCGTCTGGTCTTTTCTGCACGCACATCCCTTCTACAACTCCGAACAGCAAAGCCAGCGCTACGTCCGCATGGACCGCACCCAGGCCTACGTTCCCGACATCTCCCTTTTCTTCGACGCCGAATCCCGGGCCATCTACGAACGTGCCGTCGTCCGCGCTTGGTCCTACTACCGCGAACTTTCCTCACTCCTTCTTCCGCAGTCGCGCGAAATTCTGCTCGACCTCTGGAACGTCGGGCCCATGTCCCATCCCAAGCGCATCCAGAAAATCGAGCGCTCCGCTGAAAAGCGCGCCATCGAAATCGCTCGCTACGTACTTCCCGTCGCTGCGTTCACCACGATGGTCCACACCGTTTCCGGCATCGTCATTCATCGCCTGTGGCGCATGTGCACGGCTTCGGACACTCCCAGCGAAGCGCGCGCGGTCATCGGCGAAATGGTCGCTCACGTAAAAAATATCGACCCGCAATTTTTCGATCGTTTTAATACCGAACCGCTCGACGAACTTCCGGAATGGAAGCTCCCTGCCGCGCTTACGAACTCAGCCGATCAATTTGCAAAAGAATTCGACGCACAACTCAACGGCCGCACCGCCGCTCTCCTCGATTACTCTGCCAATGCGCCTGCGGTCATCGCTTCTTCCTACCGCGCAGTGCTCGGCCTCTCCGCCGCGGAATGCCCCGACAGCGAAGCGATCGACCGTCTGCTTAATCCCGCGCGCAATCTCTATCGCCTGGAAACTCTGAACGTCGGCGTCCACGCGCCGATGATGCGCGCACTTCAGCACGCCAATTACACTTTCGCCAAAAAAATCAGCCATACCGCCGACAGCCAGGACCAGCGCCACCGCATGATTCCCGGCTCGCGCCCACTTCTCACTCTCGCAGACACCCGCGAGCCCGACTACATCACTCCGGCACTCCTCAAAGAAAATCCCCGCGCGAAAGAAGTCTATGACCGCGCCATGCAAGACGCCTGGCACGCCAAAAACGAACTCACCGATCGCGGCGTTCCGCTCGAGATCGCTCTCTATCTCTTGCCCAACGCAAAATCCATTCGCCTCGTTGAAACCGGCTCACTCCTCCATCTCCTCCACAAATGGACCATGCGTACCTGTTTCAACGCTCAGGAAGAAATTTACCAATCCTCGCTCGACGAAATTGCGCAACTGCGCGAAGTTCACCCGCAACTCACAAAACACATTGGCCCGCCCTGCCATCTCCGTGCCGGGGTCACCACTCCCATCTGCACCGAAGGCTCTCACTTCTGCGGTGTAAAAGTGTGGCTTGACTTCCCTAACGTAACTCGCCGCATCTAGCCGCATTTTTTCCCCCAGAGGCGCAGCATGCCGCAGCGCGCAAGTTGCCGAGCACGATCACAATCCGGACGTCGAAACCGTTGTCATTTCGATTGACATCAATCTCACGCCAATCCCACGGCCCGTTCGTCGTCAGCGACACGCACTCCCGTTTCGGTTCTCCCGTAGGGTTTTCTCGCCGCCGCCCGGACTTCTGGCAGGATGTTCAGGTCGCGGTGGTCGCTGGTGCAGGCGAACTTGCGCCGCTCGACTACCGTTGGCGAACCCATCTACTACTGAAGGCGATGGCGGTTGCGAGCTCGTGGGCGCAACCATCACCATCACATTTGCTGCTTCCGCTTTTCCGACGGATTCGGCGAGCGTTACCGTTGATCCCCCGGAAGGAGATCGCGTTAGGGTGGATTTCGACCTCACTGGCTACCGCTGACCTTTTACCTTTTGTCTCGTCGTTCTTTCTGAAATCCCACGCGCGGGCTGCAATACGTTAGTCTGTTTTTTCGAAAGCGATTGGTACCTTCGCAACCATCCATGAAAATTGCACTAAATCGAGCCATCTGCCTGTTGCTGATCGCGGCCTTCTGCTTTCCTTCGAACGCTTTCGCGTTCGAAATTCCTCTCAGCGATACCACGGTTCGCGAAGCCTACTTCCTCGGTCAGCGCAACGATGACCGAACCGCCGCCGCGCTCAAGCCCTACAGCACCGCTTTCAACCTGCCCGACAAAGGTCCTTACGTCTCCGAAATTCATCTCCTCACGCCCTACGCCCAGGTCGTCACCAATTCCAGCCAGCACACCAACGGCTACAGCGCGCAGCAAGCTGCCGCCGACTATCATGGCCGCGGCGACACCATCCTTCTTCAGGTCCGCATCGAACTCACCCTCACTTTCACCTACGACGACGCCACTCGCGTCGCCAACGACTACGCCGGTGAAATCAATCGTCAGCTCTATCCTGAAGATTTCTGGCGCTCCTTCCGTTACGGCCTTTCACAAAAAAATCAGTCATTCGAAGCCCGTGACGCATGGGCCGATCCCATTTACGCCAGCAACTCGCCCCGCGACCGCTCGCAATCGCTGCGCGGCGTCATCATCTGGCTCGAATACGACGCCTCCCAATTCGAACAATCTCCCACCCGAGCCGAAGTAATCGTCCCCGGCGCCCAAGGCGTCACCGCCTCCTTCGACCTAGCCAAGCTCCGCTAAATTCTTATCTTCGCCCATTTTAGTCGCAGCGATATTCACGCTCGGCCGCCTCGGCCCGTCACCTCGCACAGACTTTCGGTCTGTGCGCTGAAGTCCACACCCCTGGCGTCAAACAGCGTGGCACCGTTGCTTGTGTCATTTTCTCTGTGTGACCTGCGGCGTCCACTCCGACCCGTCGGAGCTGCAAACTCTTTCTCGCCTTTTCTCTGTGCGCTCGATAACTCTCTGGCAATCTTTTCCTGGACTTGCCGCTGAACTACGACCGCCAACGCAACGTCGTTGGCCCGTCCATAGGATGCTTCACGGCCTCGCCGCTCTTCCGCGCTTCGATCAAGTTCGCCTTTAGCGCGAAGTACCACTTCGCCGGCCGGTCCGCATCGTCAATCAGCATCAGCCGCGGGTTGTGCTTCAACCCCTCCGCCTGCTTGACCATCGTCTCCTGATCCTGCTTCAAAAAAGTCTGCGCAAAAGTTCGGAAAATTGTAATCGGCAGCGGCACATTCCATGCCGCCAGAAAATCAATCCGGCTCAAATCGCGCCGCACCGGAGTCACCGTGGTTAAACTGGAAAACCACAATCTCCCGCTGCGAATTTCTTCAGTCCGCATGTTCGGCAACACGAAGTCGATGGTCGTCGTCACTGGCGCGCCGGTCATCTTCTTCAACAACTGGTAAGGCGCGCTGTTGGTACTCGGCGAGTGGGTGCTCATTCTGAACCCCAGCGGTATGGGCTCAAACTGCTTGGCCTTCTCGTGAATGCTGGTCTTGCTGCGCCAGAACCACGATTGGTGCACAAACGGTCCATGCGCTGGATCCATAAGTCCAATGATTCCCTGGTCCACGTGTGACGGCAAATCGCACGCCAGGTGCGTGCTCTTGTAGTTCTTGCTGAACGTTGCCAGCTTCGGCGGACCTGCCGGGGTATTCTTCACAAGCGATGGCCTATCCCCGGCATTCTCCGGCGGCCGCGAATCGCCTGCCACCAGATCGCCGCTGACGAACGGCGCCCGCGCATCACCGTGCGGGAAATGCACCCACACATAGCCGTCGCTTTCCACACACGGAAAATGGCCTGCAAAAATTCTCTCGACTTTCAGTTTGTCCTGGCTGGTAAGCGACGGAATCTCCACGCACCGTCCGCTGCACCCGTCGAACTTCCAGCCGTGATAGCTGCACTCCAAAATCTTCCCGTCGAACCGCCCGTAAGAAAGTGGAATGCCGCGGTGCGGGCACGAATCCCGCATCGCAAATGCCTTCCCATCGTCGGTCCGACCGAGCACCAGAGGAATCTCGAGCAGCATCGTCGTGACCAGCCCCCGGCCCCGTATCTCCACGCTTCGCACCGCCGGATACCAGAAATCCCACAAAAATCCCGCGTCTCCCCCACGCTCCGCCTTCGGCACAGCCGACGATTCGTGAACCAGATTTTCTTCTGTAGCCATACGGAATGCCGTAGTCCTCTGATTCGCGCCGCTACCACTTCCCGGCCACGAAGGCCGCATTGCCCCGGGTGGCGGCCGCTTCTGCTCACCCCCGACCAGGTCGGGCGGCGGGCGCTTTTCGACCGCTTCATATTACAGCAAGAGAGGAAAGCTCGATTTGCGAAGAATCGAACTTGGCGATATGCTGTCTGTAGCAGTTATGCGATTTTCCTCCTTCCATTAGCATTGCCTCCAGCCGCGGCGCCAATCGCCGTCGCTTTATTGTTTTGCTCTGCACACAATACAAAAGAACAACGCAGTATTTCGCTCTCACGGAAAAATGATTACTGATTACTGAAAATATTCTTGAGGTCTTAGAATGGCAACTCTTACGCTTTCTGAAAAACTGGATCAACTCGGCAACCGCTACGAGGAGATGACGCAGCAACTCTCTACCCCGGAAGCTGTCTCGGACTCTGCGCGATTCCAGAGACTCGCCAAGCAGCATTCTGAACTCGCCGAAATCGTGAACAAGCATCGCGAATTCAAGCAGATTGAGAAAGATCTTGCCGGCGCGCACCAGATGGTCGTGGAAGCCGAAGATCCCGAAATGAAACAGATGGCGCACGACGAAGAAAAGCAGCTCACCGAGCGCAAGGAAATTGTCGAACGCGAATTGAAACTTCTGCTTTTGCCGAAAGATCCGAACGACGACAAAAACGTCATCGTGGAAATTCGCGCAGGCACCGGCGGCGACGAAGCGGCACTATTCGCAGCGGAACTTTTCCGCATGTACGCACGTTACGCGGAAACGCAAAACTGGAAAGTGGAAGTTCTGGAGAGTTCGCCGTCATCGCTCGGCGGAATGAAGGAAATCGTCGTGGCCATTGCGGGAAACAAAGTCTATTCAAAATTGAAGTACGAAAGCGGCGTGCATCGCGTGCAGCGCGTTCCGGCAACGGAAACGCAGGGTCGCATTCATACCTCGGCTGCGACCGTCGCGGTGCTTCCCGAAGCCGACGAAATCGACATCAAAATCGAAGCGAAGGATTTGCGCATCGACACGTTCTGCTCTTCCGGTCCCGGCGGACAATCCGTCAACACCACGTACTCTGCCGTGCGTATCACGCACTTGCCCAGCGGACTGGTTGTATCGCAGCAGGATGAAAAATCGCAGATCAAGAATCGCGCCAAGGCTATGCGCGTGCTGCGCTCACGTTTATACGAAATGGAATTGGAAAAACAGCAAGCAGCGCTTGGCGCGGAGCGGCGCGGACAAATTAAGACCGGCGACCGCTCGGAAAAAATTCGCACCTACAATTTCCCGCAAAACCGCGTCACCGATCATCGCATCGGACTGACGCTCCACCAGCTCACCGACGTGATGGAAGGCAAGCTTGCTCTGCTCGTGGACGGCCTTTCCGGTCACTACGAAGCCGAACGCCTGAAACAAGAACTCGCCGAAACCTGATGGACGTTCGTGCCGCACTGAAACTTGGCATCGCGCGCCTGCGCGAGGCGAAGATTTCGTCGCACACGCTGGCGGCGGAACTGCTTCTGCTTCATGCGACGGGCCGGACGCGAACATCGCTCTACTCGCATCCTGAAGATGAGCTCAGTAATTCGGAATCGCAAAGTTATGTCTTCGCTTCTCGAACAGCGGGCGGCTGGCGTTCCGGTGCAGCACCTCACCGGAAAACAGGAATTCTGGGGACTCGAATTTGAAGTTACTCCTGACGTTTTGATTCCGCGGCCGGAAACCGAACACGTCATCGAAGTCGCGCTCGACCGGCTCGCTCTTTGCGACCTCCGTTCCAAAAACGCACAGAACATGACTGGCGATGGGTTGTTGATCGCCGACATCGGCACCGGCTCCGGCTGTATCGCCATCGCTCTCGCCAAAGAACTCCCCGGCGCAAAAATATTCGCGCTCGACATTTCTCCCGCCGCGCTTGGGGCCGCACAGCGCAACGTCACTCGCCTCGCTGCTTCCATTCCCGGTCTCGCCGACCGCGTCACATTTCTAGAGTCGAATTTGTTCTCGGCGCTCGCCGAGCGCACATCGCAAATATTCGACTTAATCGTCAGCAATCCGCCATACATCGGAAGGCGCCAAGCGGGAACGCTCGAGCGCGAGGTTCGCGAGCACGAACCCGAGATTGCACTCTTCGGCGGCGAGGAAGGCTACGAGTTCTACGCCGACCTTGTCACGCAATCCGCCGTAGTTCTCAAGCCTGGCGGCCTGCTGGTCCTCGAACTCGGCCACGACTCCCTGCCCGCGGTCCAACCACTCTTCGACACCCCCGCATGGACCAACCTCAGCGTCACCAACGACCTCGCCGGCATCCCCCGCGTCATCGCAGCTGAGAAATCGTAAGGCATCTGCCGTATAATCCCGCGAGTAAGGGAGTCTGGACTTTAGGGGCGACTTCATGGCACTCAAGAGTTGGTTCTGGCCCAACGTCACGATACGGAAAAATGCGCTCTTGGCAATTAACGAGGCCTTTTGGGTAACGGTAGGTGTCGCGGGAATCCTCGCGGTTTGGAACGTGATCGAAATCACTCGCCCAACAAATGAAAAGGTGGACTATGGAAATTTCTTGCTTGCTGGTGTTTTTGGTCTCGCGGCGTTGGGGATTTGGTTCAAATCGAGGATAGCCGCCATCGCGTCATTCTCGCTGTTTGTAGTTATGCGCCTGCTAGTCCTTTTTACCTCCGGTCCTGGAGGCCTCGTTCTGTCGGTAGTCGCGGGCATTGCTCTGCTGCAAGGGGTTCGCGGGGCAATTGCATATCACCAGTTGCCCCCGATTCCCGTTGGAACGCCGTCAGTGGCGAACAGCTTTGCAGCGATGAAGCAAACAGGGATCGAACCTGACCAGGCAAACGAGAGCGACGCGCCACCAAGCGCTTAAAATACCTTGGTTGTTATCGCAGCGGATCGAATATCTGTTTCATCCTCCCAAAAGGAAAGGTTCGTCGTGAAAGCCGGAGATAGAGTGAAATTAGTTGGGATTCCGCCGGACGTTCACGACGACGACGAATCACAAACGAAAACTCTTTTCAGAAATGCCTGGGAACGATCTTCGTCGTGGAAGGAATGGAAGCTGTCGAAGGTGTTCCTTTCGAGCTGGCGCGGCTAGATGTCGGGCACGTGTTAGGCGAGAAGTCGTTCACTCACACAATTTGGGTTGAGCCCGAATACCTCGAAGCGCAAAATGACGACTAACTAGTTTCGCCTGTTGTTCGCTGCGGAGCAGCGGAGTAGGCTAGTGCCATGCCGGAGTTTGCGCGATTTAGGGCCAAGCATGGGGATGCGTCGGCCGAGACGGTGGTCGAGGCGACGAATATCCTGCACGTCGATATGGACGCATTTTTCGTTTCGGTGGAATTGCTGGAGCGTCCGGAGCTGCGCGGGAAAGCAGTGATTGTCGGCGGTAGACCGGACCAGCGCGGAATCGTGACGACGGCCAGTTACGAAGCGCGCAAGTTTGGAGTGCACTCCGCGATGCCGCTGCGAACGGCGGCAAAACTGTGCCCGCATGCAATTTTCCTGGACGGGCATCACGCGAAATACAGCGAGTGGAGCGACCGCGTCGCGAAAATACTCGCGGAATTCTCTCCGGTCGTGGAAATGGTTTCCATCGACGAAGCGTATCTGGATCTGGCCGGCACTGAACGGTTGTACGGGCCACCGCTGGCGGCTGCGGACAAACTGCTGCGCACAATTACAAAATCGACGGGACTTCCCTGCTCGGCAGGCTTGGCTTCGACACGATTGGTGGCGAAAGTTGCCAGCGATCAGTGCAAACCGCGCGGACTTCTGTGGATTCCAGCCGGACAGGAGGCACGATTTCTTGCGCCGCTGCCGGTGCGAAAGATTCCGGGAATAGGCGAAGTGACGGAACGAGCGTTGCGCGCGCTTGGAATCGAATACGTGCACCAGCTTGCCGAGCATTCGCAAGAGAAACTGGAAAAGATCTTCGGACAGTGGGGCACCTCGCTGTACCGCAAAGCGCGCGGAGGAGACTCGTACGAGTTTGTGGTGGATGGCGAAGCGAAATCGATTTCGCACAACCATACGTTTAACGAAGATACGAGCGAGGTAGAACAACTGGAAGCAATGCTGAGTCACCTTTCGCAAAAAGCGTGCAAGCGGCTGCGCGAGTCCGGCTTTTCAGCGCGAACGCTGACGCTTACGATTCGCTACACCGGGTTCGATACCTACACGCGATCGAAAACTCCCAGCAAACCGATCCAATTCGATCCGGACGCGTACGCAATTTTCGTTTCATTGTTACGGGAGCATCGCGATACGCGGCGCAAAGTACGCTTGCTGGGAGTAGCGTTCAGCGGGCTCACACACGGCGAAGAGCAACTGGATTTGCTTGATCCGGAACGTCGCGCGAAATTGGATCAGTTGACGCGCGCGACGGACTCTTTGCGCGACCGCTTCGGGTTCGGCAAAGTGCAATTCGGCGGCTCGCTGCTGAACGACAAATCACGACGAGAAGATTAGCCCACCGGTTCGCAGCGAAATCAGCGGTTGCGTTACACTCTTCCCATGAGCACCGCGCCGCCTCCCCCCGCAAATGCAAAAGAAAAAAAGCGTCCTGCCAAAGAAGGCATGTGGCACCAGATCAGCGAAGGCCGCGAATGGGACGATCTGCTGAAACAGTTCACAGCGGATGCGCGTTCCAGCTACGGTTTCTACGGAAAAGACGTCAACTGGGACGAAATCAAATTGTTGCCCCGCTGGCGGCGGCCATTCCAAATCGCCAAAGGGTTTTTCTGGGCGCTGCTGATGAAATTGACCGCAGCGCGGCGCATGATCCTGTTTCTGGCGTTGGTCATGCTGATTGTTTCCAGCCCCAAGGTTAACTTCGGGGAAGGCTTCCGGTTCGATGTGAACCTGGACGCCATTGCGGCGCTGCTTTTTCTGCTGCTTTTGTCGCTGGAGTTGGCGGACAAAGTGACCATGAAACGCGATCTGGAAATCGCGCGAGAGATTCAAAGCTGGCTGGTGCCTTCGCAACCGCCGAAAGTTTCCGGACTCAGCATTGCGTTTGCGACACGGCCGCAAAATTCGGTGGCAGGCGACTATTACGACGCCTTCTTTCCGCTGCAAGATGCGGCGTCCGGCGGAAAACTCTTCCTGGTCATCGCGGACGTGGCTGGAAAAAGCGTGCCAGCGGCATTGTTGATGGCGACGTTTCAGGCCAGTCTGCACACAGTGGCGAGAGAAGACGTGGGGCTGGAAGAATTGGTGTTGCGCCTGAATCGCTACGCTTCGGCACACAGTCTGGATGGACGGCGATTCACGACGGCGGTACTGGGCGAATACGATCCGGCAACGCGGCGGCTGGCTTATGTAAATGCAGGACACAATGCGCCGGTGATCCGGCGGCACGGCGCGAACCTGGTGACCGGCGTCGAACGGCTGGAAGTAGGCGGAATGCCGCTGGGAATTGTTGCTGAGGCGACTTACGAAACCGGCGTAGTCGAGCTCGGACCGCAGGATGCGCTGATTTTTTTCACCGATGGAGTGGTGGAGGCGTTCAACGAAAAGGGCGAGGAGTACACGGATGCGCGGTGGATTGCGGCGATACGCAATCTGCCCGAATACGACGCACAAGGTTGTTTGCACTATCTGATGCAAAATGTGGACGAGTTCGTTGGAGTGACGAAACAATTCGACGATATTACCTGCATGGTTCTGCGCTGCGAATAGCAGCTTCTTTCATCTCGACGACAAGCGCATAATTCCCCGATGCACCCAAGAGAGTTGGCAAACTCCATCTGCGAGAAGTTACAGTCTGCCGGATGCCAGGCGTTTCTGGTGGGCGGATGCGTGCGCGACATTTTGTTGAAGCGTGAGCCGGCAGACTATGACGTGGCAACCAGCGCGACGCCGCAACAAGTGATTGAGCTGTTTCCCGAGGGAGTGACGGTGGGCGCGCAGTTTGGCGTGATTCTGGTGCCGCACGATGGAATGAAAGTGGAAGTGGCGACCTTCCGATCAGACCTGGGTTATTCCGACGGGCGCCATCCGGACCAGGTGGAGTATTCGCAAACTCCGCAAGAAGATGTGAAGCGGCGCGACTTCACTATCAACGGATTGCTGATGCGGCACGACAACGGTGAGGTTCTGGATTTTGTGGACGGCAGAAAAGATTTAGAGGTCGGAATCATCCGCGCGATTGGCGAACCAGAGCGGCGATTTAGTGAAGACAAATTACGCATGTTGCGCGGGGTGCGTTTTGCCGCGAGGTTCGGATACGAAATTGAACACGAAACGTTTGCCGCGATGCGAAAACATGCGCAGGAAATCAAGCAGGTTTCCGCAGAGAGAGTTCGCGAAGAGCTGACGAAATTGTTGACGGAAGGCGCGGCCAAGACCGGATTTGAATTGCTCGACCAGTGCTGGCTGCTCTCGATGGTGCTGCCGGAGGTTGTGAAAATGAAAGGCATACAGCAGCCGCCGCAATATCATCCGGAAGGAGACGTGTGGACGCACACGCTGCTGATGCTCGAGGGATTGCCGGCAGGAACGGCGGCGACGTTAGCTTGGGGAGTGCTGTTGCACGACGTGGGAAAACCAGCCACGTTTCGTTCGGCGAAAGAGACCGGCGACCGAATCCGATTTGATGGGCATGTGGATGTGGGCCTGGCGATCGGCAAAGCGATCCTGGGCAGGCTGCGATTTTCCAATGACGATAGCGAGCAGATACTTTCGCTGGTAGAACATCACATGCAGTTTAAAGATGTGAAGCGGATGCGACCCGCTACACTCAAGCGATTCGTGCGGCTGCCGCAGTTCGACGAGCATCTGGCGCTGCACCGCCTGGACTGCCTTTCGAGCAACCGGAATCTGGAAGCGTATGACTTCGTGACGGAATTCGTGGCGAATACCCCGCCCGAGGTCGTCCGGCCAGCGAAATTAGTGACAGGTGAAGACGTCTTGAAGCTGGGATATGCTCCGGGACCACAGGTGGGGAAGATTCTCTCAGCGGTGGAGGAAGCGCAACTGAACGGTGAAATAGAATCGAAGGAAGCGGCTATGTCTTTTATTTCAAGCCGGTTCCCGGGAGTGAAACATTGAGGTCGGAAGAGAATTGAGCAGGGCAAAATGCTTTTCGGAGTAAAAGGAATGAGAAAAATAGTTGCCTTAACGAACACATTTTAAATAACTTAGGTCGATTTCCGGAAAAGCCAATGAGGACATGTTAGGATATTAGCGCAAGACACTAAGATTTTATGCTTTAGACGTTCGTATTATGCGGTATCCTTTTCCGGATGCCTGCATCTAAAGTTTTTACAGGCGGCAATCTGCTGTTGATGCTGCCCAGGAACTGAGGAACCCATGGCTGACAAACAAATCGCAGTGCCGAATCAGTTGCCGATACTACCGGTTCGGGACACGGTGCTGTTTCCGGGTGCAGTTCTTCCATTAACGGTTGGACGCGAGAGTTCGCTTGCGCTGATTAACGGGCTGCAAGGTGAAGACAAGGTTCTGGGCGTGGTGGCCCAGCACGATCCACGAGTGGAAGATCCGGCTGCGGCGGACCTGCACAAAGTTGGCACGTTCGCCAAAGTGCACAAGACCGTGAAAATGCCGAATGGCAACGTGGTTATTTTTCTGGAAGGACTGCAAAGATTTCAAATCATCGATCTGCTAGGCCTGAAACCGTATCTGACGGCGCAGATTGAAAAGATGCCGGATGTATTTGGCGACCAGGATAACGAACTCGAAGCTCTGCATCGCAATGCGCAGGATTTATTCCGCGATGTGGTGAGCCATTCGCCTCAACTGTCCGACGATCTGCAATCGGTGGCGGCGAATATAGATGATGCCGGGCGGCTGGCGGATTTTATCGCAGGAACGCTGCCGTCGCTTTCGACGCTGGTTCGTCAAGAATTGCTGGAAACGGCGAGCGTGCGGAAGCGGCTGGAATCGCTGATTCGCGAACTTTCGAAAGAGTTGGAAGTGCTGGAACTACGCTCCAAGATTCACGAACAGGTTCAGGAGCAGGTAAGCCAGAACCAGCGCGAATATCTGCTGCGCGAGCAGATGAAAGCGATTCAGAAAGAGCTGGGCGAACAGGACGATAGTCAAGCGGAGATCGACGAGCTGCGCAAAAAAGTGGAAGAAGCGCAGATGACACCGGAAGCGAAGAAAGAGTGCGACCGCGAGTTGAAGCGGCTTTCCAAGATGACGCCGGCTTCGGCGGAGTACATGGTGTCGCGTACTTACCTTGAGTGGATGGCGGCGCTGCCGTGGTCGAAATCAACGGGCACGCAGACCGAAGATATCGACATCAAGAAAGCGCAAGACATTTTAAATGAAGATCACTATGACCTGGAAAAAGTGAAGGAACGCATTCTCGATTACCTGGCGGTGAAAAAACTGCAGCCGGGGATGAAAGGGCCGATTCTTTGTTTCGTTGGACCTCCGGGCGTGGGAAAAACTTCGCTTGGCAAATCCATCGCGCGTGCGATGGGTCGCAAGTTCGTGCGGCTGGCATTGGGCGGCATGCACGATGAAGCGGAAATTCGCGGGCATCGCCGGACCTACATCGGCGCGTTGCCGGGACAAATCGTTCAGGGGCTGAAGCGCGCGGAAGCGAACGACCCAGTCTGCATGCTGGACGAAGTGGACAAGCTGGGGCGCGACTTCCGAGGCGATCCATCGGCGGCGCTGATGGAAGTGCTCGATCCGGAGCAGAATTCGACCTTCCGCGATCACTATCTGGATGTGCCGTTCGATTTGTCGAAGGTGATATTTATCGCCACGGCAAACTGGATGGATCCGATTCCGGAACCGCTGCGCGACCGCATGGAGATCATCGAATTGCCCGGCTACACCGGCGAAGAGAAGATCCACATCGCGAACAAATACCTGATTCCCAAGCAGGCCACGGAGCACGGCTTGAAATTGGGCGAACAGATCGAATTCACCGAAGACGGCTTGAAGGAGATCATTCACAGCTTCACCAGAGAAGCAGGCGTACGCAACCTGGAACGTGAAATTGGAACGATTACGCGGAAGCAGGCGCGGCGCATCGCGGAAGGCAAAACCGAAAAGATGGTCGTCACGCCGGAAATCGTGCGGGAATTTTTGGGAGTGCCCAAATTCCGCACGGAGCGCGAGATCGACGAGCGCGTGAAGCAGCCGGGAGTTGCGGTGGGCCTGGTGTGGACGCCGGTGGGCGGCGACATCGTGTTCATCGAAGCGAGCCGGATGCGCGGCGGAAAGCAGTTCACGACAACCGGACACCTGGGCGAAGTGATGCAGGAGTCCATGACCGCGGCGTTGACGTGGGTACGTTCGAATGCGGAGAAATACGGTATCGACCCGGACTTCTTCCGCAAGCAGGACATCCACATCCACGTGCCGTCAGGCGCGGTGCCGAAGGATGGACCGTCGGCTGGCGCAGCGATGGTGACTTCGCTGGTGAGCTTGCTAAGCGGGCGGCCGATTCGCAATCGCCTGGCAATGACCGGCGAGATGACGCTCTCGGGTGTGGTGCTGCCGGTAGGCGGCATCAAGGAAAAAGTGCTGGGAGCGAAACGCGCCGGCGTGAAGGAAGTACTCCTTCCCGCGGACAACGAGCCGAATGCGAAGGCGGATCTTCCGCCGGAGTTGCTCGGCGACCTGAAAATCACGTACGTGCGCACGCTGGATGAAGTGCTGGAGCATGCGCTCGAGAAGGAACCGATTGCGCCGCCGGTTGTGCCGTCGGCGGGACCGAAGCAGGCGCCGTCGGTGTCGCCGCGGGCAATTCACTAAAAACGTGGATTGCTTAGAAATGAAAATAGGAAAGCGGGGCGCGGTGATTACATCGCGTCCCGCTTTTGTTTTTTACGGCAAGGAGTTGATGGCGGGACTCTGTTCGCGGCGCAATGCGATTTAAACGATTGCGGTTCTTGTTACTAGCTGATGCGCACTCATCGCCTTTCCACGGGGAGATAGTATTAAGCTGAAAGCATGCAGAAGAAAGTGTTCTGGCTGTCGTTTACAGCGCTCGGGCTGCTAGCAGACTTCACGCTGCCGTTCTGGTGGGCCCTCGCGGCGACGATTCCCGCGCTCGCAGCCGCGTGGTGGATCGCCTACCGGTCCGATTGGTTCTGAATTCCGCCTGTTTCCCATTTCAATTATTTTGCCGATTCGTGGGCCGTGGCTGCAGTTACGTTGTAGCCGTCAACGAGTAGAGCAGGCTTTTCTGCACCGAGGTCGCTTTTGCGGACATGCACGGTGAGTTCGCGTTTTTCCCCGGGAAGCAATGAAATGTAATTGTCGCTCCAGAAGACCGGCAGAATCTCGGATAGCTCTTTGCCTTTTACCAGGCGAAGACGCGTGAGGAAGGCGACGCTCTTGCCGGTATTTTCAACGACCACATGAAACGCGGCATCGTGTTCACTGGCGGTCGTCGACTGCAGCAGCGCCCGAACCGCGGTTTTCGGCAAATCCTGCAGCGAGGAGAAATCGGCGAAGGCCGTTTGCGGCGTGTAGTACCACTCGGTTTTGGCGAAATCGAGTTCATCGGGCTTGGTGGAGAGCCAATAGAAATTGCGGCTCAGCAATTCGCCGGTCGAAGAAGAAAGTGCAAGATTCAGAAAGTACGCGGGGGAGATTCCGGCGGGCTCGGGAACGGCGATGGATTTGACCACGCCGTCCGGGGCCACATCCACAACCGCATCGCGCGAAAATTTCTCCGCGCCGCTTGCATCGTAAATCTTCGCGACGATTTTCAAACCGGACTGCGGCATTTGCGTGCTGTTGACAACGGCGATGGTGCGGTCGTCGTACGAGAATTGAATGTGGACCGGTTCGAGCGCGATTTTTGATCCGAAGTAACCGCCCGCGGGTCGCAGATCGTAGCTATAGAGATGCCAGATGACGGCCGGCCACGCGTTGTTCAGCATCCACTGGATAATCCCGGTGGACTTGTATTTGTTGCGGCCGTAGGCTTCAAACATCGCGCGCTGGCCTTCGTAAGTCATGGCCTGACTTTTCCAAGCGTAGTCGCCGGCATCTTTCGCCTTGCCGTAGCGCATTTCCAGCGCACGCGTGAACAGATCGATATTCTTGAATTCGCCGCCGCCGGCGTGAAAATTCCAGACGTCCCCGATCGGCCACAGCTTGTCTTCGGGAATGAAATTTTTCAGTTCCTCGAGTGGAGGAACCGCGGGGCCGGGGCTGGTTTCCGTGTTGAAACCGTATGCGCCGCCGGCTTTGGTATCGAGCAGCCAGTAATCGGGCGGGACGTAGTCGTAAGGACCGCTCATTTTCACGCCAGTGTCGCCGGTAGTGTCTGTTTTCTTCGCGGTGGCGGAGGAGATGACCGGCTTGGGCCAGTGAATTTCTTTTTCTACATCGAGATAGGCTTGTTCGCGATCGGGCGGTGGCGGATTGTCGCTGCCATTGAGCCAGAGGAGAAAGCTCGGATGATTGCGAAAGCGGAGAAGTTGATCGCGCAGCGAACCAACGGAAACGCGCTTGTTTTCTTCATTCCACTTGCCCCATTTTTCCCACGCGTCGCAACAGCACCAGCCGGCCATGACCAGAATGCCGTCGCGATCGGCGCGCTCCATGAATGATTCGTCCTCGAGTTTTCCTTCAAGGCGAATGGTGTTGAGCCCCATTTCTTTTACGTAGCGAAATTCGGCTTCGCGGCGCGATTCGTCCGCGCGCAGCATCATGTCAGGCGCCCAGCCTCCACCGCGGACCAGCACGGGCTTGCCATTCACTTTGAGCAAGCGATAGCCCTCGGGAGTGAGTTCGGAGTCCATTTGAACCATGCCGAAGGATGTTGACTGCAAGTCGGAGACTGTTTTCTGGGCGGTAATGAATTCCAACGAGAGTTTGTGCAGAAATGGTTCGCCCATCTGATACGGCCACCAAAGTTTTGGCCGGAGCAGGTTCAAGCCGGGGACCGTGTCAGGAGAAAACGTGACTTCCCTCGATTCGTTCGCAGCAAGTTCGACTTCCTGAGAAAAATCGATGGATCAGCCCTCCACCCTCAATTTTTCCGCGAAGTGTACCTTTCACCGGTTCAGCTGTAGTGTTGTTCGCAAACGCTCGGACTGTAAGGTGGGCCAGTTCGGCTTTTGGCAAATCGAGTTTGGTTTCAACGAATGGATGGCGAACGGAGACCGGGCCGCTGCTGGAGAGAACTACTTCCTGCCAAAGACCCATGTCTTTGTCCGGCGGAGTCGGATTCCAGTCCACCCAGGTGATACCGAGTTCTCCAGCCTTGGGAGCGGAGACGGCGACCGCGACCACATTTTTTGCACCGGAATGAACGAATTGCGTGACATTGAAATCGTAACGACGGAATGCTCCGACCACTTCGTCGGGCCCGGCGACTTTCTTTCCGTTGACCCAGATTTCCGCTCGATAGTTGATGCCGCGAAACTGCATCCAGACTTGCTTGCCCTTATCGGAAGCGGGAACCTCGAATTCCTTGCGGTACCACCACGGCACGGCGTAGGGACTGTTCGCCGGCATTTCTTCATTGGCGAACTGACCGCCGATTTTGTATTCAACGCCGGGAAAGTTGCGCAGGTTCATGCCGTAGTAAGGATTCTTGTAAACACCGTTTTCGACGAGAACGGCAAAAATAGTCTTGGGAGCAGAGGTCGGATACCAGCCCTGCGTGGAAAATGCGGACTCGGAAACTTTGTCGCCGGTCGCAGCGACCTGCGCCGAGCTTTGCACCTTCCAGCCTTCGCGTAGAACAGTTTGCGCGGCGAGGGTTGAAGTAAACATGATGAAGAGAGATGCCGTTAAAGCTAGAAAGGGCAAACGAGGGGCCACGGTTCCTAGCCTTTGCGGAAGGAAGGCATCCTGCACAATCAGAAGGCGCGGTAGAATCCTCATCAGGTGAGACCTCAGTATTAAAACGGTTCAAATCGAAAAAGTACGGCGATGCTATCGCGGCAGGTAGTGTAGTCCCACCGCAGGGCCCAGGCAAGCAGACAAAGAAAAACGCTCCCCGAATGAATTACGAGGAGCGTTTAGCGAATACCGTTGATTGAAAGTGATTATTTTCCTGTGCCGGGGATGTACGCCTGATTTGCGTGTACAAACTCGACGTCAGGCAATTCGGTTTTCACCTGGATGCGGGTGAATTTGCCCTTCGCTCCACCGTCACCGGCAAACGTCAGCAGGTACTGATTGTTGAGATGGGCATTCAGTTCATCAAGATACGGTTTGAACGAAACCGGAGCGCCGGTGCCGAGGTAATAGGATTCTCCGCCGGATTCGTCGGTCAATTTGGTCATATTGTTCTGGCCGATATTGGCAAAACCAAAGGAACGAAGACGATGCCCCGCCGCAGGCGAGTAAATCGACCAGATGTTGACGTTGGTACGCTGCGCTCTGGAAATGGCGGGGTCGACGTCAGGATAGAAAGCGCCCCAGCCACCGCCACGAAACGTATCAATGCCGGACGAAATCAAGAGCAGCGAACCGCGAGCGTTCGCAGCGGGCCAGCGCTTGAGCCAATCGATTACTGAAAGGTAAGGACTGGATCCGGCGCCAAAAGCGCCGCGCGGAATGCGGAGGGCGTTGGCAGCTTTGGCATGGTCGGTCGTAAAATCCTGCGCGACCATAGCGGAAGAATTCGAAGCGTAGGCCACAGCGACGGCGGTGTTGGCGGGCTGCGCCATGATGAACGCCTTAAGGTCATTCCACTGCCCGGCGACGCTCGAATCAAGAGAATCGTCAATCAGAATAGCCAGGGCCAACCCATCACCCTTGTCCCAACTGGCAACCTGTTTGCGTTCTTTACCAATTGTCAACTGCACGTCATTTTTTGTAACTGCTGGCGGAGCCATATCTTTCTTGCCGATCACCGTAACCGTGATCGTCGCTTTTCCGGGTTCGGCGGGCTTGGGCGTTTCCGCAGAAAACGCGGAGCTTGCAAGCGCCACAGTAGCCAGCAAGGCTGCGAACGTGCCTGCGGTGCGAGTAAGTGCGTTCATGATTCTTTCACTCCCTTTCTTAGCTTCTTTGTGATTAGATGCGGCGGAGGCGCTACGGGTAGCTCTTATATCATTTTCCAGAATTGTTCGTCACCGGCGCGGAGTGCCGGACAACCACCCATGAAATCGCGGGCATATGAAAAAACCGCTGCAGCGGAAACGCGGTTTGATCTCTGTGTAATAGGCGGAGGAGCAACGGGAGCGGGATGCGGTCTGGACGCTCAGCTGCGCGGGATGCGCACGCTCCTATTGGATGCGGGTGATTTCGCGTCTGCTGCTTCGAGCGCTTCCACCAAACTTGTGCACGGTGGTGTGCGTTACCTGGAACAGGCGGTGAAAAGCTTCAATCTAGAAGAGTACCGGATGGTAAAGAGCGCGCTGCGAGAGCGCCGGTACATGCTGGCCAATGCTCCGCATCTTGCACATCCTGCGAACTTTCTGGTGCCGGTGTATTCCTGGACGCGAGCCGGATATTACCGGATCGGGATGAAGATGTACGACATGGTTGCCGGTAAGGGCAATTTATTTCCCAGCAGTTTTCTGTCTCGCGCCGAAACTCTCAAGCGCATGCCGGGTTTGAAAGCAAAGGGATTGCGCGGAGCTGTGTGTTATTCGGACGGACAGTTCGACGACGCGCGTTACGACCTGGCGTTGATTGAGAGTTTCGTAAGTGCCGGCGGCACCGCGCTGAATCACGCGCGAGTGACGGGCTTGGCGCGAAGCGCAAGCGGCAAATTGAATGCAGCGACAGTGCGTGACGAAATTTGCGGACAAGAGTTCGCGATTTCAGCAAATCAATTTGTAAATGCAACCGGGACCGGCGCCGATAAAGTGCGCGCGCTGGCGAACTCCGCTCTGCCCAGCAGAATGCGCCCTAGCAAGGGCGTGCACCTGCTATTTCGCGGCAGAAACTTTTCCCGGCCGCGACGCATTGCTGGTGCCACACACTGAAGATGGCCGAGTGATATTCGCGGTGCCATGGCAGGAACGCCTGCTGGTGGGAACCACTGACGACGAAATGACGCCGGCCACGCGCATGCTGGTACAGCGTGATGAAGCGGATTACCTGCTGCGGCAACTGAATCCATACCTTGAAACTCCCCTGCGCCGTGAACAAGCTTTGAGCGGAATGGCCGGGTTGCGACCGCTGGTAGCGATGCGCGGAGCACGGGCAAACCAGCAAGTTGATTCGCGATCATGAAGTCGAATTTGATAGCGTTAGCGGCTTGATCAGCATTCTGGGCGGCAAATGGACTACGCACAGATTGATGGCCGAAGATACGATCGATGCAGTACAACGCGGAAAGGGCGTCCCTGTAACGGCATCGCGAACCAAAGAATATCCGCTGGCGGGCGCGGATGGGTTTGACGAATCTTTTTCCAAATCGATTGAGAAAGAGTATTCTCTCCCCGCCGATGTAGCGCGACATCTAGCGGGAAAGTTCGGAATCCGGGCACTGGGTGTGTTGGAAACACTGAAAGAAAACGGGAACTGGAACGAGCGGGTCGCGCAGGGCCTTCCGATTATCCAAGCAGAACTGGTGTTTTGTATGCGGCGAGAGATGGCCGAAACGATTGAAGATTTGCTCGCCAGGCGAACAGGCGCGCAGTTGTACGGATGGAAAGCGGCATTGGAGGCCGCACCCGTCGCGGCCGCGTTGCTGGCAAATGAGAAGGGCTGGAATGCAGAGCAAACAGCCGCTGCGACGGCGGAATACCAACGAAAAATCCGCGGATTTATGAATGAATTGGGTTTGAGCGAGGCCTAGCGACGTGAAACGTTACATTGGCGCGATCGATCAAGGTACAACCAGTTCGCGGTTTATGGTGTTTGACGCAGACGGACGCATGGTAAGCGTAGCGCAGAAAGAACACCGGCAAATTTATCCGCAGGCCGGATGGGTGGAACACAATCCGGCCGAGATCATCGCGCAACACCATCGAAGTTTGCGGACGACGCATTGAAGCGCGCGAATCTTTCCCCAGGCGACCTCGCGGCAGTCGGAATTACCAACCAGCGCGAGACAACACTGGTTTGGGAAAAGAAAACCGGAAAAGCCATTGCGAACGCCATCGTCTGGCAAGACACCCGCGTGGCCGAGGAGGTCAGCCGCTTCTCTGCCAGCGGCGGACAAAATCGTTTTCGGGAAGCCACCGGACTTCCATTGAGCACGTATTTCAGCGGCCTGAAAATGCGCTGGCTGTTGGAGAACGTTCCAGGCGCGCGAGCAAAAGCCGACTCCGGTGAATTGCTGCTTGGAACGATCGACTCGTTTCTGGTCTGGCATCTGACAGGCGGCCCGGCGGGCGGCGCTCATTTGACGGACGTGACCAATGCCAGCCGCACACAGCTTCTGAATTTGAAAACGTTAGAATGGGATCCGGTATTGCTGGAGGCGTTCGGAATTCCGGCAAGCTTGCTGCCAGAAGTGAAATCCAGCAGCGAAATTTATGGAAAAGCTTCGATCGATGCATTGAAAGGCGTCCCGATCGCCGGCATTCTCGGCGACCAACAGGCAGCGCTGGTGGGACAAACGTGTTTTCATCCAGGTGAAGTGAAAAATACTTACGGCACGGGTTGCTTCCTACTAATGAACACCGGCGAGCGGATAGTGCCGTCCACGTCCGGTTTGCTGACGACTGTCGCCTACAAATTCGGAAAGCAACCCACGCACTATGCGCTCGAAGGAAGCGTGGCCATCAGCGGAGCGCTGGTGCAATGGCTGCGCGACAATTTGGGCATGATTGAGAAGAGCAGCGATGTGGAAGCGCTGGCGTGCACCGTTGGCGACAATGGCGACGTCTATTTCGTGCCCGCGTTCAGCGGACTGTACGCGCCGTACTGGAAAGACTCGGCGCGCGGCGTGATTGCGGGACTGACGCGTTATGCGAACAAAGGCCACATCGCGCGGGCAGTGCTCGAGGCGACAGCGTACCAGACACGCGACGTGGTGGAAGCAATGGAAAAGGACGCGCAGATTGAGCTAAAAGGCGTTCGCGTGGACGGCGGCATGGTTGGCAACGAGTTGCTGATGCAATTTCAGGCCGATATTTTGCATCGCGATGTAGTACGGCCGGTGGTGCAGGAAACGACGGCGTTGGGCGCGGCGTACGCGGCGGGGCTTGCGGTGGGATTTTA
This sequence comes from uncultured Acidobacteriota bacterium, assembly GCA_963781385.1. GTDB lineage: Bacteria > Acidobacteriota > Terriglobia > Acidiferrales > UBA7541 > Acidiferrum. The sequence continues at coordinate 325,068 of CAWAFN010000007.1, forward strand.
TTCTGGCATCGAGGAGCTGCGCGCGAAGTGGAAATCGGACCGCGTGTGGAACCCGCAGATGAGTTTGACGGACCGCGACCGGCTCTATCGCGGCTGGAAAAAAGCAGTGACACGATCTTTTGACTGGACCAACAACTGAACCACAACTGAAACGGAGCGAATCGAATGAACTCAGCCTGGCTGGGAGAATTTCTCGGCACGATGATCCTGATTTTGCTCGGCAACGGAGTGGTAGCTGGCGTTTTGCTGAAAAAATCGAAAGCAGAAAATAGCGGATGGATCGTCATCACAACCGGTTGGGCGCTTGCGGTGATGTGCGGAGTATTTGTTTCGATCGCTTGCGGCAGCAGCGATGCACACCTGAATCCCGCAGTAACCATCGGAATGGCGGTGAAGTCAGGCAGTTTCGCAAAAGTATTGCCGTATTTCGCCGCGCAATTGCTGGGCGCGATGGCCGGAGCGTTTCTGGTGTGGTTGCACTACATGCCGCACTGGAAAGAAACTTCCGACCAAGGCGCGAAATTGGCGTGTTATTGCACCGCGCCGGCGATTCGCAACATGGGAGCGAATCTGGTGAGTGAAATTATCGGGACGTTTGTGCTGGTGTTCGTGGTGGGCGCGATATTTTCCAGAGCGGTTTCGGCGAATGGACCAGCTGCGGGAGTGGGGCCGTATCTGGTGGGAAGCTTGGTGTGGGGAATCGGACTTTCGCTGGGTGGCACGACCGGATATGCAATTAATCCGGCGCGCGACTTTGGTCCTCGGTTGATGCACGCGATTTTACCGATTGCCGGAAAAGGCGGATCGGACTGGAGCTATGCGACTATTCCGATTGTTGGACCGCTGATCGGCGGAGCGCTGGCGGGAGTGGCAATGCGAGCTTTCGGAATTTAACCCGGCCAGCACGTTTCAACTTAATCATCGGACGGGAGAATGGCTCCATGGGCGTAGCCCGCACCGTACTGCTGGCTGCTTCGCAAAACAGATGGATGCGTGAGCATGCCGCACGCTATTCATTTGTGCGGCGCAGCGTTTCGCGATTTATGCCGGGAGAAACACTGGACGACGCGCTGCGAGCGGCGCGCGAGCTGAGAGCGAAAAATCGCGGTACGGTGTTGACCCATCTTGGAGAAAATGTTGCCGATGCAGCGGAAGCCGAGCAAGTTGCTGCGCACTATTTGCAAGTTCTGCAAAGAATACATTCCGAGAATCTCGATACGGAAATTTCAATCAAGCTGACGCAACTGGGGCTCGATCTTTCTCCGCAAATTTGCGAACAACATGTGCGCCGACTGCTTGCGGCGGAAATTCCCGGACGGACGCTGTGGATCGATATGGAAGCCAGTGGATACGTGGAAGCGACGCTAGCGATTTACCGGAGCGTGCTTGTCGACTTCCCTGCTGCTGGAATCTGCCTGCAGGCTTATTTGCGCAGAACTCAAAATGACGTGGAATCACTGATGCCGCTAAGACCGTCGATACGTTTGGTGAAAGGCGCGTACGCAGAGCCGGCGGAAATTGTGTTGCAAGGCAAAGCGGCGATCGATTTGAATTATCTGGCGCTCGCGCAACAACTGCTTCGCGCACAAGTGGGTGGCGCAATGCGGCGAGCTGCGTTCGCGACGCACGATGCGCCACTTATCCAGCGAATCGCGAATTTCGCGAGCAACGAGGGAATTACCAAAAACGACGTCGAAATACAGATGCTTTACGGGATTCAGACCGGCGAGCAGCAACGGTTGGTTAGCGGCGGATGGCGTTGCGGAGTGCTCATCGCGTACGGCAGCTACTGGTACCCGTGGTTCATGCGGCGGCTGGCGGAACGACCGGCGAATTTGTGGTTCATCATAAGGAATCTTGCCGGGAGTTGAGGTCGCTCTATCTTTAACAATACAGAGCATTTACGATTCAGTTTGTGTCTTATGTCTGTTAGGTATCTATAGTATTATTTCTGACAGATAGAAGAGGCTTTATGACAACAAATGTTACCAAGGCCGTAAGGAAGAAAATACACGCGTTATAAGGGTCCCACAGGAAAGACCGATGTATCATTCGACATCTACCCGCGTACGTCACGTTCACCGTGCGAGGAATTATCGGGACCGAAGCGCTGACCTTCCGAGATTGGGTCACCCACAAGTACACGAAATCCCATGGCAGATTGGCAAATGCGAAAAAAGCGGCCGCTCCGAGGACCGGTGCGCGAGGAAGCGGGGCCGACGCTCAAAAACTACATCACGCCCGCCGGGTTGCGGCGGCTGAAAGACGAGCATCTGTTCCTACTGAGTCGCGAGCGGCCCGCGGTAGTGGAGGTCGTAGCGTGGGCTGCTAGTAACGGGGACCGCAGTGAAAACGCCGACTACCTCTACGGGAAACGACGATTAGGCCAGATCGATTCGCGGATTCGCTTTCTCACGAAACGCATCGACGCGGCCGTGGTCGTCGATCCCGCCGTTTCGCGGCCAAGGTCAGCCGCTACGCGCGTCTTCTTCGGCGCAACCGTGACCTACAAGGACGCCGCCGGCCTCGAACACGTCGTCTCGATCGTAGGCATCGATGAGGTGGACCTGGAACGCGGCTACATCAGCTGGCGCTCGCCTCTCGCCAATGCGCTGATGAAGGCGAGCCCCGGCGACCGGGTGGACCTGCGCGCGCCAGCAAAGACGGAGCATCTCGAGATCATCGAGGTCGAGTACGCGCCGATTCCGATGGATCCATTCCGCGAACCGCTAGGAGCTCAGTCGACGCCCAAGGTCGAACGCTCGTAGACTTAGCCGCCCGATTCTGAGCGTTCCACGCATTCCGATGATTCCCGCTTTCGCCGTCGTGTGTGCGAGAGATCCCAGGTTCTTAAAGCTCATCAGAGCAGTCAGTGAAGCGGTGTTCACAACCACGCCATGACTGGCCTTCAAGAAAGGCCACGCAGCGCGGGCAAGGTAGAAGACGAGGTCCACTTCACTACGACGATTCCGGTCCCACTCCTCCGAAATATCTTCGAGCCAATTGAAGTACGCCATGGCAGCGTTGTTGAACAGCACGTCGACTCGACCGAAAGTTCGCACCGCAAGAAAGTAAGCCGTAGACGATTTCCGTCCACACGGTGGTTCGAAACCGATATGGCGCGGAATGGAATAAGCAATCGACCGGATTCACGTGGAGTGTGACATTTTCTTTATTAGTGGGTTAATTAATGTCCCTATAATAGAACCAAAACGTATCATCGATCTGTAAACGAAGGGCCCTGCAATTGCCGTTGGAAAGTTGGGGCTGGTACTCACAGATTCGCTGTCTGGTGTCCCTAATTCGGCTGGACTATATTCGCACTGGACCAGACGCTTGCTATTGTTCCCATCTTTTTCCCCAACGGCTTTCTTCATCGCCATCCAAATTTTTTTCTGGGAACATGTCCCCGCGTAGCCTGGCAATCATCGCACGAATCTAGCGTGGCAAGGACGAGCTGACTCCCGGTTTCTGCTGCGATCGTCGATTGCAATGAACTGTCATCTGGAGTTTCACCATCTCGGTCTCACAATCACAGCCAAGAATCGTTATCTTGGATGGCATTCCGAAATATGGGACACTGAAAAATATCTGGGGCCATTCGCCGGCCGGAGAGTGCCGCGTGGGGTCGACAATTTCTTCACTCATCGGTGCTGCTGAGAATGGGGACGAATCAGCGGCGCAAATACTATTCAGCACTCCTTATTCCGAGCTTCATCGACTTGCCAAACGAGAATTGGCGCGCCATGGAGCGCCAGCTAGTCTCAGCGTCACCACACTTCTGCATGAAGCCTATCTCGACATCTCTGCGCGTGAGGGCAGTCGTTTTCCGGACAAGGCCCGCTTCATGGGCTACACAGCTCGCGTGATGCGCGGTCTGATCATTGACCATGCGCGCAGCCGGAATGCCATCAAGCGCGGAGGCGATTTCGAAATAACTTCCCTCAAGACCGAGCCAGGACAACTTCTCGTTGACGCCCAGGAACCTTCAGCGATCGGCGACGCCCTCGATCAATTGGCGAAGGTCGAACCAAAGCTTGCTGAACTGGTTGATATGAAATTTTTTTGCGGGCGTTCTTTCGCTGAAATCGCCGCATTGGAAAATTTGTCTGAACGTACCGTGCAACGCAGGTGGGAAAAAGCGCGCATCTATCTTCATCGCAACATTCGCGCCGACTTGCCGCTTTAAGGAACAGATGTCCCAGCTCAGCCCTGATCAATGGCAGGTTCTTAGTCCGCTCCTCGATGTCGCACTGGAGATGACTGACGACGAACGGACGACTTGGCTGATTGCGTTCCGCCAGGAAAATCCAGCTTTAGCGTCAGAATTGGAATTGCTGCTTCACGAACATGGTGAACTCACTGCAAAAGGTTTTCTCGAAAGCACATCCCTTCCTCTTCCCGGCAATCCCGGTCTAACCGGTCAGATTTTTGGCGCTTACACTCTGCTCTCGCAGATCGGCCACGGGGGAATGGGCAGTGTCTGGCTGGCCGAACGCAGCGACGGACGATTTGAGCGCCGGGTGGCAGTAAAGATTCTCAATATCGCGCTAATGGGCAAAAGCGGCGAGGATCGATTCGAGCGCGAAGGCCGCATTTTGGGCAGTTTAAAGCATCCTCACATTGCGGAATTACTTGATGCTGGAGTGTCGCCTTCTGGTCAACCTTTTCTCGTGCTCGAGTACGTGGAAGGCGATCACATCGATCGCTACTGCGACCAGAATAATCTCGACGTCAGGGCTCGCGTCCGACTATTTCTAGACGCGCTACGTGGTGTCGCGGCAGCACACGCCAACCTGATCGTCCATCGCGATCTGAAGCCTTCAAATATTTTGGTCGGCAAGGACGGCCAAGCCAAGCTCCTCGACTTCGGAATCGCCAAATTGCTGGAAGGCGATGGCCATCCTCAGAACTCTCTGCTCACACTTGAAGGAGGACGAGCGATGACGCCCGAGTACGCCGCGCCCGAGCAATTGAAGGGTGAACCGGTCACTGCTGCGACCGATGTGTACGCTGCCGGGGTCCTAATTTACTTTCTGCTTACAGGGCACCACCCAACTGGACCCGGACGTACCACTCCTGCCAAGCTGCTGAACGCGATTCTGGATACCGAACCCACACCACCGTCAGAAATTGTCGTTACATCTGCGATAAATAACGAAAGTTCCGTCGCGATCGCCAGAAAGCGATCGACAACGCCTGAAAAACTTGCGCGCTCATTGCGCGGCGACCTCGACACCATTCTTGCGAAAGCGCTGAAGAAGAATCCGCTGGACCGCTATGCCTCGATAAAAGCCTTCGCTGACGACCTGCAACGATACTTGCAAAACGAGCCAATCAGCGCTCGACCAGACGCAATCACCTATCGCGCCGGTAAGTTTATTCACCGGCATAGAAGCAGAGTAACAGCAGGCGTTGCTGGTGATACTGGCACTGATCGGCACCACTGTCTTTACATGGTTCTTTCCCCGTCGCCCCGAACCTCTGCCGCAGTTCGATCAGCGAAAGCTTACGGCAAACGCCCAGGATTCGCCCGTTTTCAGCGCTGCAATTTCTCCGGATGGCAAGTATCTGGGTTACGCGGACCAGCAGGGCCTTCATCTGCAGTTAGTCGCGACGGGCGGAGTCAGAAGTGTGGCTGTACCTCCCGGGATTCGATCGGAGAAAGCTTCTTGGACCTTCGGAAGCTGGTACCCAAATTCCGAACGGTTTCGTAGCTTCTGTCCGTGTTCCAGGAACACCTTCCACCGTATGGTCGATTCCAGTAGTCGAAAACAGGACGCCGCAACAGCTTGCTGAAGTTGAGGATATGTTTGACGGCGGGACCATTTCACCCGATGGCCTTAAAATCGCCTACGAACGGCTGCGAGCATCCATTGGGGCGCGAGAGATTTGGATAATGGGCGCGCATGGAGAGTCTCCTCACAGAATTTTTACAGCCGAAAACCGGGCCACGATCAATGGCATCGCATGGTCGCCGACAGGAAATCGGATTGCATACCTTTACAGACGTGTTACGAGGTGACCATGCGCAGATGATGGTGGAAAGTTGTGACCTCGGTGGTGCAGTTACAACGACTCTTCTCCGGGACAATCATTTGAGCGCCTTCATGTGGACGCCTTCGGGACGCTTCATTTATTCAAGGAATACGGAATTTGGCTCTTCTGAATCCGATAATTTGTGGGAACTGCATGTCAACGCCGAGAACGGAACTCCGCAGGGCAAAGCACGCCAGCTGACCGATTGGTCAGGATTTTCCGTTTACAGTTTCAGCGCAACAGCAGACGGCAAGCAATTAGCTTTTCTGAGAGGCAATAGTCACGCTTCTGTTTTTGTCGGGGACCTTGCCGGCAATGAAAGCCGTCTCGTGAACTCCCGGAGGTTGACGCTCGACGATAACTACAATCTTCCTTCTGCATGGACGCCAGACTCTCGCGAAGTCCTTTTTTCATCGGAACGTACCTCAAACCGAGTGATGTATCGGCAGGCGATAGATCTGGGCAGCGCCGCTCAACTTGTCACGCCCTCAGTGAACACAAATTTCTATTTGGCCGGGCTCAGCCCAGACAGAACCGGAATCCTTCTGGAAGGCGAACCCCTTGATTCGCGCAAGATGGGTTTGTTTCGCGTTGACCCGAAGGGCGGCCCTGCTCGGCTGCTATTTAATACAGGAGGGTTTCGTACTGTTCTCGTGTTCTGACAAAACCGCCAACCTTTGTGTGTTTGGGCGGCCGACAGCAGGAAAGAACGAACTGGTGCTCGATGCATTTGACCCGCTACGGGCAGTCCAGGAAAGGAACTGTTGCGGATTCCGCTTGAGAATGGCGGCAACGCTGACATCGGGTTCGATTATTGGTGGCAACTCTCTCCCGATGGATCGACAGATCGGAATCGTGAAAAAGCACGGAAATCAAATTAGGCTGGTGCCGTTGTCCGGAGGGCCGACGAGAACCATTACGACAAATGGTTATTCCGATCTCCTGGAATTTTTTTGGGCGAATGACTCTCAAAGTATGTTTGTCTCAACGCTTGCACCGGGTGGCGCAATCTTGTTGCATGTTTCCCTCAACGGAGAGGCGCAGCCTATCTGGCGCCGGCCCCAATCAACCCACACTTGGGGTTTTCCTTCTCCTGACGGGCGCCATCTCGCCATCTTAAACTCGAGTTCGGAATCCAACGTTTGGATGATCAACAACTTCTGAGTCGTTAGTGCCTTAAGCCGGTCTGACTCTCACACCCGCGCTGGCCTGCGAGTTTCCGAATCAAAAACTTAAACGCTCCTTGACCTCGTCAAATCCTTCCTACTCGTTGTCGTCTTTTTCCTTCCATTTCCGATATCTCAAGTAGGGGCAATTACACCCGTGTTGCGCACGCCCTTGGAACTCAACCTTCATCTGCGTCGATGGTTTGCGGGCATAGCTCGGTTGCGAGCACTTGCAACCCTATTTAGAACGAAGTCCTAAAAATCCCGCGGGATGAGAGGTCTTCGCAACAGTTCGGGAGTTATTTGTGGAATTCAGAACAGAAGTGATCTGCAGCAAATGTCATCAGCCCATCGTCCCGGGAGACGATTTTGGCTATGTCTGTTTCAAGATTCCCGGCAAAGAGGGTTACCGCTTTTTCCATCGCGATCATCGCGGCGAGAACTGCTGGGAAGCCTACATAAAAGAAAGTCGATAGAAAGAGGAGGAATTCTGAGAAGCGCGAATCTTCAAATCGCGGCGATTTCTTGGAACAACTGCTATGGCAAGTACTTTTACAGAAACAGCCAGCATTAATTTGACGGAAGCTGAAGCCATCAGCCGCGCCAAGACTGGCGACTCCACCGCGTTCGAGGTTCTCTATCACCGCCATTGTCCTCACGTTTACAGCCTGTGCCTGCGCATGGTCAAACATCCCGCCGAAGCGGAGGACTTGACGCAGCAGACGTTTTTGCAAATCTTCCGAAAGATCGGGACGTTTCGCGGTGAATCAGGTTTTTCCACGTGGCTGCACAGGGTGACGGTGAATGTCGTTCTAATGCACATTCGCCGAAAAAAAATTGTTCAAGTTGTATTCGACGATTCCCAAACTCACTCGTCACTCGGCGATGAGCCGGTGGAGCGCGGTTCTTCTGACAATTCGATGCTCTGCGCTACCGACAGGCTAAATCTCTCGCGAGCGATTCGAAAACTCCCATTCGGTTACAAACGGATTTTCTTCCTTTACGACATTTTCGGATATCCGCACAGCGAAATAGCGAGACTCCTGGGCTGCTCCATCGGTCGCTCCAAGTCGCAGCTTCACAAAGCTCGCAAGCGCCTGCGGCAGTTACTGCAAGGAAAGGCAGTTGTACCTGCATAGCACGCCCGTATTGCCGGCGCTCCTCGAATCATTCCGAGTTTCGCATCGAGTTCTGTACTGATTTCACTTCCTTAGGAGAGTTCACTGTCTTGAAAAACAAACCTGTCTTTAGTCTCGCGTCACTTTTTCTGCTGGCATTTCTGTTTGGCACTGAAGTCACTTTTGCGCAGACTGTCGCTTTCCGCGAGACCAAGCTCGCATCAAATCTTCCGAATGTCGCGAACAACTTCATTCCGCCACTCGTCAATCCCTGGGGCATTGCGTTCCTGCCCGGCAATCCATTTTTCGTAGCCGATAATCAGGGCGGACGGGTCACCTCGCTTGACGCCACAGGCGGTGGCGCCACTCCCGGCGGTTTTGCAGTGCCCAACTCCGACGGCACAAGTTCGGATAATCCAACCGGAATTGTCGCGGACAGCAATTCCTTTTTCGGTGGGCCGTTTTTGATCAAGCCCTTCATCGTGGTCACCGACCACGGAACAATCCTCTCGTGGGGGCCGGACGCTCACGGCGATCTTCCGCAGAACGCCACGCTGCAGGTCGATCATGGTTCGAACGGAGCCGCTTACAAGAGCGTTGCGATTTTGAATTCGTCGCTTACCTCGCCCGCCCTAGCCGTGACGGATTTCCACGGAGGATTCATTGAAACTTTCCTTCCCGGTTTTTCTCCAGTCGCACTTCCCGGTTCGTTTGTGGATCCGAATCTGCCCACCGGATACGCGCCGTTCGGAATTCAGGTGATCGGAAAACAGGTTTTCGTCTCTTACGCTGTGCAGGATTCCGCCAAGCACGATCCGGTCTCCGGATCTGGAAACGGCATCGTCAATATTTTCGACATGGATGGCAATTTCGTCCGGCGTTTCGCGACCGGCGGCTCGTTGAACGCTCCCTTGACAATCACCCAGGCCAGCGCCAGCTTCGGCCCGTTCGGCAGCGACATTCTGATCGGCAACCTGGGCGATGGAAAAATCAATGCCTTCGATCCCGCGAATGGAAATCTTGTTGGAACCCTCACCGACGGTGACGGCAACGATCTCGTCGAACCTGGCCTTCACGGATTGACTTTCCGGCCCGACGGATTTGGCGACCCGAACACGCTTTACTTCACTTCGCAAGTCACCAATGACCAGAGCGGTCAATTTGGCTCCATCACTACCGGCTTGCAAAGCTCAACCAAAATAGCCGTTCCCACAACGCCAACCGAAGAGCCAGCCAATTTCACGATTGAAGTTTCCGCCGCTGTGGGAAATTCGGGCACGCCAACCGGCATCGTGACCATTCGCGACGGCAACGCCATTCTCGGGAACCCTGCTCTCAATCACGGCACCGCTACTTTTATCGCCACCCTCACTGGCGTCGGAATGCACACAATTTCCGCCCACTATGAAGGCGACGCCACGTTCTTGCCAAGTTCGTTTCAGATTCAAACTCAAGTGACGGGCTTGGCCACTACGGTTAGGCTCAAGTCGCCTTCAGACGCCGCGCCCGGCTCTCCGCTGAATCTTTCCGCGACCGTCAGTTCATCCGGCGGCATACCTACCGGCCAAATCGTTTTTCACGACGGCAACACCGACTTGGGAACTTCTCCGCTGGATGGCGCGGGCGTTGCCACCTTGCGCATCGCTGCTCCCTCCATTGGCGTCCATTCCTTGACGGCTTCTTACTCCGGCGATGATAAATTTTCCGCCGCTGCGTCCGCGCCTGTCACATTGACTGTCGCGAACGCCGATTTCACTTTGACTTCTGCTCCTGCGTCGGCTCAAGTAATCGCCGGCCAATCCACTCAATTCGACCTGACTGTAACTCCCGCCGGTGGATTCGCGAACGATGTTTCGTTGTCCTGCTCACCTGTCGTCGGAATTACGTGCAGCTTCCACTTTCCGACGGTAACAACCGCGCATGGAATTGCCACTGCCAGGCTGACTGTCACCACTTCCGCAACTGTCAACCGTTACGGATTGCTGTTCTTGGATCTACTTCGACTCAGCGGCACGTTTCTGGCCGTTTCGATGTTCGTTTTCTTGATGTGGCGTGATGGCAAATTCAAAAACGTTCGTTCTGCCTTCTTGACCAGGCTTGCCGCTGCCGCCGCTCTCGCCTTCTTGCTCACTGCCGTCGGTTGTGGTGGGTACGGCAGCGGCACCCAAGCGAATCGTGGCACCGCTTCCGTCGTCGTGACCGCAAATTCTGGAACGATTTCTCATACCACAACACTCAAAGTCACCGTGCAATAGATGAGCGTCCGTCAAATTTATTTGCTATCCGGTAGAAATAAACACGTAAGCCTTCGCGCTGGAAATAAGGGCGAAAGGAGTTGAACCTTCGATATTCTGGTCCCGAACCACTGCTGCAAAAAATCTAAAGCCCTGAATCAGCAACGCGCTTTGACGCGTTGATTCCTACGATTTCACATTCGCTTTCAATCCATCGGGTGCGAGAGGCAGGCTGCGCAAACGTTCACCGGTTGCCTGAAAAATTGCGTTCGCAATTGCCGGCGCAATTCCTACGATGGGCGCTTCACCCGCTCCCACCGAAGGAAGATCCTTTCGGTCAAGGAGTACCGTCTCAATCTTCGGGACATCCTTGAATCGCGGCACGCGATATTGCGCGAAGCGGGGATTTAGAATGCGTCCGTTCTGAAATTGGATGGCTTCAAACAACGCACCGCCAATACCCATAATATTCGCGCCCTCCACCTGGTTACGGAGCCCATCTGGATTGACGATCGCGCCACACTCGAATGCGGTCACTATGCGCTTGACAGTTACGCTGCCGGAGCCACGATCTACAAATATTTCTGCAAACGTGGCGACATAGCCGAGCTTCTCATAACCGCCTCCCATCCCAAACCCGACGCCATTCGATGGTTTCGCACTTCCCCAGCCAAACTTCTTCGCTCCCTCTTGAAAAACCGCCCGCAGCCGATCGTCCTTCAAATTCTTCAGCCGGAACTCCAGCGGATCCATTTTGAGCATTGCAGCCATCTCATCCATTTGCACTTCGCGCGCAAAATGATTGGCGGTCGCCGCGAGTCCTCGGTATGAGCCTTGGCGAAGCGGCGAGTTGACGGGAACGAACTCAATCCGCTGATTTGGAATGTCGTAGTAGGTGCGGATACCGGCGGTTCCGGAATTATAGTTGCGAAATCCCCATGCCGTGATTTTTCCATCAGCGGTTGCGGCACTGGAAACCTCAATGACCCCGGCGGGACGAAAGTAAGCCCAAGTGAACTCTTCTTCGCGTGTCCAAACTACCTTGACGGGACGCTTGGCGGCACGCGCGAGGCGAGCAGCTTCCAACGCGGCGTCACCAGTATGCTTGCCGCCATAACCCGATCCCATATCTGGCATCTGAACACGAATCTTTTCTTCCGGAAGATGGAAAGCAGTAGCGAGTTCGTTGCGAACGCCGAAGGGGCGCTGGGTGCCGGTCCAAACAGTAAGTTGATCGTCGTCCCATTGTGCAACGGCGGCGCGCGGTTCGAGCGGAGCGTGCGCGATGTATTGGATCTGATACGTGGAATTCAGCCGGTGTTCGGTCGAGGACATGGCCTGATCGAAATCCCCAATTTCGTGGCGCGAATTGTCGTCGCGCTCTTTTCGAGGAACCTTGTTCTGCTTGAGATAGTCGAAAAGCTCTGCATTCGACGGTTGCGGGTCGGACTTCCATAGAGCGCGCACTGAAGATGCAGCTCTTGCTGCGAGCGCGGGCGTCGGCGCTGCAACACCCAGGAAATTGCCGTCGCGAACGACGGTGACCCCCGGCAAGCGCTCCGCGTCCTGTGTTTCGGCGGAGATCAACGTAGCGTTGAAAGCATTCGGACGCACGATCTTGCCAAAAAGCATTCCTGGCAATTTGTAGTCGGAGGGATAGCGATGCTTCCCGGTGACAAAGTCGCGGCCATCCACTTTGGGCAGTGCATGCCCGGCGATTTTCCACTGCGTCGCAGGGATAAGCGGATCCTCCGCGGGGAGGAGTTCGGCGATTTGTTGGTCCTTTACGAGTTCAGAATAAGTGAACGAGCGAGCGGAGGAAGAGTCAAAAATCTTGCCGTTGTCAGCCCTCAAACCCGCGGGATCAACGTTCCACTTCTTCGCAGCAATCGCGATCAGCGCGTCGCGGGCGGCCGCCGAGACGCGGCGCAATTGGAGATTCATGATCGGCGTCGTGCGGCTGCCGAATGTGCCCATGTCGAATGGCACGAGCTGTGTGTCGCCCATGACCAGTTGAATGGAAGCCGGCGGCACGCGCAGTTCTTCGGAGATGGCCTGAGAGAGTGAAGTGCGGATGTTTTGGCCGACCTCAACTTTTCCGGTGAATGCCGTGATTCCCCCACTTGGATCTATGTGCAACCACGCATCTAGTTTCCGGGGAAGATCGTCTTCGCTGTCACGCCGGTTGCTGCCGGATTCCTGTAAGCCAACCGCTCCTGAAGCAGCGCAGGCGACGACGAGGCCAGCGCCAAGGAACTTGAAAAAATCGCGCCGATTGGATTCAAAACGGAGGGAGGGCCGAGAGTATAACTCGTAACGTTCAGGTTCTAACGCTGCGCGAAATTGGCTGTCGGCGCTCATGGGCGAAGCCCCTTCATCGCGCTGCTGGCTTTGTGGACCGCCGCAACAATTCGAGAGTAGGTTCCACAACGGCAAATGTTGCCTTGCATGAATTGAAGGATTTCGGCATCCGATGGATCCTGTTTGTGGTTGAGCAACGAAACGGCGGACATGATCATGCCGGAAGTGCAGTACGCGCACTGCATTGCTGCTTCGTCCAGGAAGGCCTGCTGAACAGGGTGAAGCTTATTTTCCTTTGCGAGCCCCTCGACTGTGGTAATGGACTTACCGGAAGCGCTTGACATGGACGTGACGCACGAACGTTGGGCACGGTCGTCGATGAGCACAGTACAGGCTCCGCATTGACCTTCGCCACAACCATATTTCGCGCCGGTCAAGTCAAGTTCATCTCTGAGAACAGAGAGCAGGTTCTCGTCGGGCTCAGCTTCGACAGAGAAAGACTGCCCATTAATCAACAAATTGTACTTTGCGGGCATTTCATCACCTCCAAAAATAGACTACAACAGTGCAGGCACCGGAAGAAGTCACGACACTAGGCTCGGGGAAAGTGGCCGCCATAAGCCTAAGAGGGGCAAAAGATGAGAACGCTAGCGATCTTCGGCGAATCCTCGCTTTCGAGTTTCGGCCGTCATGTGTTTGGAGCAGCGACTTTGGCCTTTGGCCTCATTGCGCTGGCCTGGCACGATGACCACGGCTGGCCTCAATTGCATTACTTTGTCTACGCCGCCGACGCTGCCCTGATCCTCGGCGGAATTGCGATTCAGTTCCGTAGGACGGCAAAAACGGGCGCAGCCGCCGTTGGCGCGGCCTATTTTTTATTCGCCTTACTGTGCCTGCCAGGAATCGTCGCCAAACCGCAGGTCTACAACAGCTGGGGCAACTTCTTCGAGCAGTTCTCTCTCGTGACCGGAGCGGCGATCGTTTATGCGCGCTGGTCATCGAAATGGTCGCCGGAAAAGTTTTATCGGATCGGCAGGATTTGTTTGGGCGTGTGCGCCGCTTCTTTTGCCATCGAACAGGCGGTTTATCTTGATGCTACTGCCCATCTGGTGCCGAAGTGGGTTCCGCCGAGTCAGATGTTTTGGGCGGTAGCGACCACTGTTTCATTCGCGCTGGCAGCCTTGGCTCTTCTTTCGAATCGAATGGCACTTCTGGCAGTTCGCCTCCTGACAATGATGGTCGTGAGCTTTGGGCTACTCGTGTGGATACCGATGGTTATCTCGGATCCCCAAAATCATGCGAGTTGGAGCGAAAATGCCGAGACCTTCGCGATTGCCGGAGCGGCATGGATTCTCGCCGATGTCCTCGGCGAGTGCCCGCCGGTGTCGTTAGAAGACGCTCAAATGTACAGGACAGAAGGAAAGTTGAAGCAATAGCCACAGTGGAATTTAACCGTCAAACAGGCTTCGAGATCGCAGTCTGTCGCCTTCGCGATGAGGCTGGTTTGAATATGGCTCGCTTTTACTTAGTGTGGCTTGCGTATTTTGGCGACGTCTTAAACCAGCTTTTTGGTTTTAATAATGTGCTAGTTTGCAAAGTATGGCTAAGCATTCTCACGGGAAACTAAACCGACCGGAACGCCTTCTTCCGGAGGGGCTCCTGGTGGATGCCTCTTGGCTCAGCAAGAAACATTACTCGACTTCCTTGCGCAGTCAATACGTCACCGCTGGTTGGCTGGCGCAGCCCACACGGCGCGTCCACAGACGCCCCAGAGGGTCTTTGCAGTGGTAACAAGTCGTCATATCGCTGCAAAATTTCAATCCGCAACGGAGCGGACGAGGAAATCAAGCTTGCGGCGCGACCCGTTCCGAAGAAACACTTTCTTCCACTCCAGCGAATGGTCAAAGCACGCACAAGAACCAAAATTGATCCTTGTGCAGGGCTAGTTTGCGATGGCGGCGTCTGCGATGGCACAGAGCGGCGTCCAGTGCGGCAACGCCGGCATCCACTTCGGACTCTTCGATGATGAGTGGCGGCGCGATGACGAAATGACTAACCCACGCCTGAAGTGCGACGCCGCGCTTCATTGCATCGGCCGCGACTTGATCCACAACCAGTGGCTTGCCTTCGATTTTGTCGCGCATGGTGTTGAAGGGCTGTTTTGTTTGTTTGTCTCTAACCAGCTCAACAGCCCAGAAGAGACCAATGCCGCGGACGTCCCCGATGGATGGATGGCGCGCCGACAACGCTTTTAACTTTTCACCAAGATACGCGCCGATTTTATTGGCGCGCTCGATCAAACCAAGACGCTGCATTTCATGAATTGTTGCGACGGCAGGCGCGAGCGTCATGGGATGCGCTTCGTAAGTATGCCCGTGCGCGAAATAATGATCATCGAAATGCGCTGCGATTTTTGACGTGGTGGCACAGAGACCGAGAGGCACATAGGCGGAAGTGATGCCTTTTGCGGTCACGAGAATGTCCGGCTGCACGTTCCAGTGGTTCATCGCAAACCATTCGCCGGTGCGGCCCCAGCCGGTCATGACTTCGTCGGCAATCAGCAAAACACCGTTCGTATCACAGATTTTTCGCAGCTTTGGAAAATATTCGGCGGGCGGGATGAGCACGCCGTTCGTGCCTGTTACCGGCTCAACCACGATGGCGGCAACATCGCTTTCGTTGGCGATCATGTGTTCGACGTAGTCCGCACAGGCGACTCCGCACGAGGGATAGGTATGCTTGATCGGGCAGTCGTAGCAATTCACTTCGGGCGCAAAGATGAAGCCTTGCGCTTTGCCAGCGGGTTCCATAGCCCAACGGCGAGGATCTCCGGTCGCAGCGATGGAGGCCGTTGTTGAACCGTGATAGGAGCGGTAGCGGGCGATAATCTTTGTTTTCCCTGTGTACATGCGCGCGATTTTGAATGCGGCTTCGTTGGCATCCGTGCCGGAGGTGGTGAAAAAGAATTTTTCGAGGCCTTTCGGCAGCACCTCGAGAAGGAGATTGCTCAATTGTGCGCGGGCATCAGAGGCGTAAGACGGGGCGATATACGGGAGGGACCGAGCCTGCTCTTCGATTGCGCGAATCACGGCAGGGTTCTTATGGCCGAGATTGACGCACATGAGTTGAGACGAGAAATCCAGATAGCGTTTGCCGGCGGCGTCAATAAAATAGCAACCTTCGGCGTCCACCACGTGCAACGGATTCCAGCTTTTCTGAAAACGCCACGTTCCGAAATTCAACTTTTTTGTGGATTCGACAACTTGCGCGGACGTAAGTGAATCGCTCATAGGGGAAAACTCCTCGTGCTCAATTTGCTTTGGTTCGAACTGCAGTGCAGAAACGTTCAGGGTTCGGCGACGCTTGGTTGCGAAGTCTGTTGTTCCAGAAGAGGCGCGCGACCCATAAGCACGCAATACGTTCCCGCTGAGATCAGAAAACCGACGAACCACGCGTAATCATACAGCCATCGCAGAGAAGGCAAAAGCAGACCAACTAGTGCGACGAGCACCCCGAGGGCAAGAGCGATCATCGCGCGATAATTGACGCCGCGCGTGTATTCATAGCTGCCACCGCGCTTATAGAGCGCATCGAGATTCAGGCTGCGGCTGCGTACGATAAAGTAATCCGCGATCATGATTCCCGCGATTGGTCCGAGCAAACCTGAATAGCCTACGAGCCAGCCGAAAATGTAGCTATTGAAATCAGTGAGCAGCTTCCACGGCATCATGAGGATGCCGATGACTCCGGTGATGAGGCCGCCCGTGCGAAACGAGATAAGGCGCGGGTTGAGATTGGAAAAATCGTTGGATGGAGAGACGACATTTGCCGCGACGTTGGTGTTCAATGTCGCAACGAGCAATGCCACGAGAGCAATCGAAGCAATAACGGGTTCGTGGAAGCGGCCGAGCAGTGCGACTGGATCCCAGATTGCTTGACCAAACAAAACTACGGAGGCCGAGGTCACTGCCACGCCGATGAAGGAGTACAGGGTCATTGCAGTCGGCAGTCCGAGTGCCTGACCGGTCATTTGCGCTCTTTGCGATTTGGCGTACCGTGTGAAATCAGGAATATTCAGCGCGACCGTGGCCCAGAAGCCGACCATGCCGGTAAGTGAAGGAATGAAGAAGCGGAAAAATTCGCCCGTTGTTTTGAATTTACTGGGAGTGCTGAGAACGGGGCCGAGGCCACCGGCTTTTCTGGTGATCCACCACAAGAGAAGAAGTCCAACGCCCAGCATGAACGGCGCGCCGATGCCTTCCAGAACCTTGATGGTTTCGATGCCGCGCCAAATTACAAGCATGTTGAGAAGCCAGAATGCGAAGAAACAAGCCCAGGAAACTCCAGCGTGGCTTGCGGCACCCGGCCAAAGAACAACGAGCATCGAATACATGGCCTGGCCGCCAATCCAAGCCTGAATTCCAAACCAGCCACAGGCTACCAGTGCCCGGAGAACAGCAGGAACATTTGCGCCGCGAACTCCGAATGAAGCGCGTACATACACCGGAAATGGAATTCCGTATTTCGTCCCAGCATGTGCGTTCAAGATCATGGGAACGAGGACGATCAAATTGCCGAGCAGAATCGTGCCGATTGCCTGCTTCCAACTCATACCGCCCGCGATGAGGCCTGAAGCGAGCATGTAGGTGGGAATGCACACGCTCATAGCAACCCAAAGCGAGGCGTAGTTGTAGGTACCCCAGGTGCGGCGTTCAAAAGGAACGGGAGCGAGGTCTTCGTTGTAAAGGCTGGGGTCGTAGCCGGCGCTCATGCCCAGGCACCGCCACGCGCGGTACGGCGCAGATAGAAGCCGCGGCCCGGCTTGCCAAGATATTTGCCGTTTTCGACGATCAATTCACCGCGAGAGAAAACCTGGCGCGCGTTACCTCGCACGCGGAAACCCTCGAACATTGAGTAGTCCACGCGCATGTTATGTGTTTTTGCGCTGATGGTGTACTCGGCTTTAGGATCCCAAACAACAATGTCCGCGTCACTGCCTGGCGCCAAAGTCCCCTTTTTCGGATACATGCCGAAGATACGGGCGGGCGCTGTCGAAACGATTTCGACAAAACGATTTAAAGACAGCTTGCCTTCATTCACGCCGTGATGATGGAGAAGCTGAAGACGATTTTCGATTCCCGGGCCGCCATTGGGAATTTTTGTGAAGTCATCCTTGCCAAGAACTTTTTGGTCCTCGAAGCAGAAAGGACAGTGATCAGTGGAGACAACTTGAAGATTGTCGTCCTTGAGGCCATCCCACAATTTGGGCAAGTTTTCTTTTTCGCGCAACGGAGGAGTAAAGACGTACTTCGCACCTTCGAAGCCGGGACGCTTCATTTCGTCAATGGAAAGCAGCAGATATTGCGGGCAGGTTTCCGCGAATGCGGGAACCCCACGGCTGCGCGCTTCCCGCACCTGATTGAGGGCGTCTTCGGACGAAAGATGCACGATATAAACGGGCGCGTGCGCAATTTCAGCCAGTGCAATTGCACGATTCACAGCTTCGGCTTCCGCGATGGTCGGACGAGTCAGCGCGTGATAGACGGGTGCAGTTTTCCCGTCCGCGAGGGCTTGCTGCACGATGACGTCAATCACACTGCCGTTTTCGGCGTGCATGCAAATGAGCGCGCCATTTCTCGATGTCTGCTTCAGCGCTTTGAAAATCGTGGCGTCGTCCACCATCAGGACATTCGGGTAGGCCATAAAGAGTTTGAAGCTGGCGATACCTTCTTTGACCATTTCGTCCATGTCTTCAAGACCAGAGCCGGCGAGATCGGTGACGATCATGTGGAGGCCGTAGTCAATGCAGGCTTTGCCCTGCGCTTTTTTTGACCAGGTATCCAAAGCGTCGCGCATGTGCGTGCCGCGGCCCTGAATTGCGAAATCAACAATAGAAGTGGTGCCGCCGATGGCAGCGGCGCGAGTTCCCGTTTCAAAATCGTCGCTGGAAGTGGTGCCGCCAAAAGGCATGTCGAGGTGCGTGTGCGCGTCAATACCACCGGGAAGAAGCAACATGCCAGAGGCATCCAACATTTTATGCGCAGGCGCGGGTGTTATTCCCGCACGGATCTCCTTGATGACTTCGCCTTCGACCAAAATATCCGCCACAAAGGATTTCTCTGCCGTAACCACAGTGCCGTTCTGAATGAGAAGTCCCATCAATCGCGCTTCCTCGCTGAATTTGCAGAATTCCCAGCACGCTCTTCCCAGGATTGCGACGGCAGGCCGACATCTACTTGTTCCATGGTGATGCAGCCCTCAACGGGGCAGACCAATGAGCAGAGATTGCACCCGACGCATTCCGATTCATCCACGCGCGGAATGCGAGCTAGAGGCGTGGGGTAAGGCTCTTGGCCATTACTTGAGAAAACGTGATCGAGTTTAGGAATTGGAGTCACTGCAATGCTCTGCTTGCTTGCCGTTTCCCGCATCGCCGGCGTTGCGCGGTGGCCATTTGTGGAGCCGACGCGATCGAGATGAATGCACTGATGGGCGCCGTCCCAGCACGCGGTGTAGCAGAGCTCGCAGCCAATACATTTTTCCTCGTGAATGCGCGCAACGATTTTGTAGTTCAGGTTGAGATGTTTCCAATCCCGCACCCGATCGAGGCTGAGCCCCTGAAAATCGGAAATTCTTGTGAAATCTTTCTGGCGCATCCAGTTTGTAAGACCGTCGGCCATCTCTTCCACAATACGATAGCCGTAGTGCATAACCGCGGTGCAAACTTGCACGGTTCCACAGCCGAGTAGAATAAATTCCGCCGCATCGCGCCAGTCGGAGATACCACCGATACCGGAAAGCGGCAAGCATGCATCCGGATCCGCTTGCACCTGTTGAAC
Organism: uncultured Acidobacteriota bacterium; assembly: GCA_963781385.1. Classification (GTDB taxonomy): domain Bacteria; phylum Acidobacteriota; class Terriglobia; order Acidiferrales; family UBA7541; genus Acidiferrum. Next base: position 344,765 of record CAWAFN010000007.1, read on the forward strand.
CATATTAAGCGCGATTGGCTTGACGGCCGGCCCGCAGTATCCGCCGTGCGAGGACTTACCATCCACGTTGGGCCGCGGAATGAACGTATCGAGATCAATTCCCGTGATGGAATTGATCGTGTTGATCGCGGAGAGTCCGTCGGCGCCGCCGCGCTTTGCTGCGCGCGCAACGGTGCGAATGTCCGAAATATTCGGCGTCAGTTTTACGAGCACCGGCGTGCGTGCCTTCTCCTTAACCCACGAAGTGATCATTTCCGTATATTCGGGGACCTGACCGACGGCACTGCCCATGCCGCGCTCACTCATACCGTGGGGACAGCCGAAATTTAACTCAAGGCCGTCCGCGCCGGCGTCTTCCGATTGCTGCACGATAAGGTGCCATGCTTCGCGTTTTGACTCGACCATTAGAGAAGCAATCACCACTTGCTTCGGATAGCGTTTTTTCACTTCCGCGATTTCGCGAAGGTTGACTTCCAGGGGGCGGTCGGAAATCAGCTCGATGTTGTTCAGGCCCATCATGCGCTGGCCGTTCCAGTCCACTGAGGAATAGCGCGAAGAGACGTTGGTGATGGGATCGCCGATCGTTTTCCAAACGGCGCCTCCCCAGCCTGCGTCAAAAGCACGCATAACCTGCTCGCCGCAGTTTGTGGGAGGGGCGGAAGCCAGCCAGAACGGATTTGGCGATGTGATTCCCGCAAAGTTTACCGAGATGTCTGGAGCGACGTTTCGTTCAGGCATGGGCCTTCTCCAGTATTTTGGCGACTGCGACAGCGCTGCGCTTGCCGTCAGCTACTGCGTCGACAACTTCCCTGCCGCCATTTACACAGTCGCCTCCGGCAAAATATTTTGCATGCGACGTTTGGCCCGTGACGCGATCCACGGAGATCCGGCCGTTTTCCGTTCGAAGGCCCCGGCATGCTTCGAAGAATTCAAGCAAAGGCGATTGCCCGATTGCGGGAATCACCATATCGCAAGGAATGCGGAACTCAGAACCGGCAATATTTGCGAGTGAACCTTTCGAATCAACGCTCATGCGGACACATTCGATGGCCTCAACCGCTGCGCCGTTTTGTGACGATAGTATTGCAGACGGCTGCGTCCACCAGCGAAATTTAACTCCCTCTCCTTTTGCGTGTTGGTATTCGAACAAGAAAGCAGAAATGCTCTGCTCGTCGCGCCGGTAAAGAATCTGGACATCTTCCGCGCCAAGACGTACGGCCGCGCGAGCGGCGTCAATCGCAGTATTCCCTGCTCCGACAACAACGACGCGGCGGCCAATGGCCAGCTTGCCTCCCGTCTTGTAGCCCTCAATGAACTTCAGAGCATCAATGACACCGGGAAGATGCTCTCCAGGAATTCTCAGTTTATGCATTGCACCGAGACCGATTCCGAGGAAAATAAAATCGCACTCCTTTTCCAATTGCGCAAACGCCGCTTCGCCGCTTATTTCGGTTGCAAAACGGAAGTCCACGCCCAGCGATTGGACCATTTCAATTTCACGAAGACTATCAATTGAGCGAAGTTTATATTCCGCGACACCGTAGGTGTTTAGTCCGCCGGGGAGGGGCTTACGCTCAAAAATCGTCACGGCGAAACCGCGTTGACACAGTTCCGCAGCAAACGCGAGCGACGCCGGTCCCGCACCGATACATGCCAGGCGGCCCGCGTATTGTTTTTGAGTTTTCTGCAAGAGCGCTGGGCCATTTAGAAAGAATGCATCCATGGCGTGCCGTTGCAAGCGGCCGATCTCAATCGGTTGCTTGTTGTAACGCTGATAGACGCACGCACCTTCGCAGAGAACGTCCACAGGACAGACACGCGAGCAACTGGCACCGAGAATATTTGCGTCCAGAATCGTGAGCGCTGAACCCCTCAGATTGTTTTGCGCTATTTTCTTGATGAATCGCGGAACGTCGATATGCGTAGGGCACGCGGCGGTACAGGGCGCGTCAAAACAATATAGGCAGCGGTTAGCTTCGGTGACCGCTGCAACTTCGTCGAAAGGCGGATGAATGTCAGGAAAGCGCGCGATCAGCTCCTGATTTTGTTGCTGCGTATTCACCGTGGGCACATGACCTTCCTGGGCGATGAGAACTTTTCCGCGAACTGCGTACGTACAATTCCCTAAGGTTTCACCAGCGCCTCGTACATATCCGGCCGGCGATCACGGAAAAACTGCCAAGTCTTGCGCACTTGCGAAATCATTCCGAGATCGATGTCGGCGGTCAATACTTCGTCTTTGTCGCGTGAAGCCTGAGCAAAAATTTGCCCGCGTGGGTCGCAAAAATAACTGGAGCCATAAAATTCGCCGATGTTCCATGGCGCTTCCGTGCCGACACGATTGATGGCCGCGATGAAATATCCGTTTGCGGCCGCGTGCGCGGGCTGCTCCAGTTTCCACAAATGTTCACTCAAGCCGGCAACGGTCGCAGAAGGATTGAAAACGATTTCAGCGCCATTCAGACCCAGAGCGCGCGCGCCTTCGGGAAAGTGGCGGTCGTAACAGATGTACACGCCAATCTTAGCGAAGCCCAAATCGAAAACGGGATAACCCAAATTCCCAGGACGAAAATAAAATTTTTCCCAAAAGCCGGGAGCGACATGCGGAATGTGCGTCTTGCGGTATTTTCCCAGGTACGAGCCCTCATTGTGAATTACTGCGGCGGTATTGTAATAAATTCCCTCGCCGTCCATTTCATACATCGGAACGATAATCACTACGTGCAGTTCCGCGGCAAGTTTCTGCATTAATTTAATAGTCGGTCCGCCGGGGATTGATTCCGCCATGTCGTACCAACGCGCGGATTGCTCGGCGCAAAAATAAGGACCGTTAAATATTTCCTGCAGGCAGATGATTTGTCCGCCAGCCGCCGCTGCCTGGCGAATCATCGCCACGTGCTTATCCGTCATCACCTGCTTTATTTTCTCAAGTGAACTCTCGGGCGCCTCCGCGTTTTTGGCCTGAATCAGCGAGCAACGAATAATCCGGGGCATGTTTCTCCTTCAGACAAAATTCTTCTCTCGATACTATAGCGCCGCGACATCCGAAAAAGTGAGAGCGTCCCACGCCGGAAATCGTACGGGCTCCGGCGTTGCATGTCAGTAAGGCGTTTTGTCGGATTTCGCCAGCCATTCCTGGAAAATGACTAATGCCTCCGTGCGATGCAATTCCGTCATCGGGATTCGTCTTTCTTCAGAAGGCACCTGCAATTCGTCGTAAATGAACGCATCGTCGAAACCCGCTGCGGCCGCATCCGAGGCAGCGGCTGCGCAATAAATTCGCGATGGCCGGGCCCAATAGATCGCTCCGAGGCACATCGGGCAAGGTTCGCAAGTCGTATAGAGCTCGCAATCGACGAGCTGGAAAGACGCAAGCTTGCGGCAGGCCTCGCGTATGGCAACGATTTCCGCGTGCGCAGTGGGATCATTGGTTGCCGTGACGCGATTTGCTCCCGTCGCTACAACTGTTCCATCCTTCACTACCACTGCGGCAAAAGGGCCGCCTCCTTGGCGAATATTCTCGAGCGCTAGAGCAATGGCTTGACGCATGAAATCGGAGGACATGAGGATATTTCGTCACTCTGCCTGTTTTACAGGCGCACTGCAAGGGCCAGTTTTTGCACCAACAATTCGGCGTAATCTAATGAAATTTTGCGCAGCACCGGGGGGTGACCAGCCACGAAACCGCCTTAATTCGCGAGTTTTGCCAGTGTTTCTGCCAGGATAAGTACGCCTCGAGCGATGTCCTCGGGTGAGGCGTATTCATCGGGGCGGTGACTGATGCCTTCGCGGCAAGGAATAAACAGCATACCGGTGGGAGCAATACGGGCCATAAAAAGCGAATCGTGATACGCGCGGCTAACCATGAGCAGAAATTCTTGCCGGTGTTTACGACAAGACTGCGTTAAGGCATCGATGACTTCCGGCGCACAATCCACGGGCGCATCGGAATTGAGAAGTTCAGTTTGTATAGACACTTGGCGCTTCTGCGAGATTGTTTTTGAGACGCGAGAAATTTCATCCATCACGCCATCCCGGCGCGCGAGATCCGTGTCGCGCACATCCAGGCTCAAGCGTACGCGGCTCGGTATGCTATTTACTGCGCCAGGAAATACATCGCAGATGCCGACTGTTGCCACGGTATCGATTGCGCCTGTGGAACGCGCGGCTCTTTCGACTTCAAGAACAAGCTCCGCAGCGGCACATAGCGCATCTCTTCGATCCGGCATCAGCACTCCACCCGCATGACCGCCCGAACCTTCCAGAACGATCTTCGCGCTCGCGGGCGCGGCAATTCGTTCGACAATTCCCAACGGAATTTTCTCGCGTTCGAGCAACGGTCCCTGCTCTATATGCAGCTCCACGAATGCGTGGTAGTGGTCCGCGGGCAGTTTGACATCGCGAAGCTCTCCTTCAAATCCCGCCTTGCGGCGGATTTCGTCGGGCGATTTGCCATCGGCGTCTCGTAATTTGAGGGCATCTTCAGGGGAGAGGACACTGGAGAGCAATCGGCTTCCGAGACAGCCAATGCCAAATCGCGTCGGCTCTTCTGAAGTGAAAATTAGAAGTTCGATCGAACGCGTCGGACGAAACCCACTGCGCTGCAGCGCGCGAATCGCCTCCAAACCGCCAAGAACGCCGACTACCCCATCGTATTTGCCGGCATTTGGAATGGCATCGATGTGCGAACCTGTGCCGACGGCTGCAGCCGCGGGATCGGTTCCTTCCCAGCGAGCGAAGGTGTTGCCAATGCCATCCTGTCGCACGCGCAGTTTTGCGTCTTTACATTTTGCGATGATCCAGGAGCGGGCACGCAAATCGGCAGGCGTAAAAACAATCCTCGTGACCACCGGCGGATCTGCTTCGGAAATTTGCCCAAGGGCTTCGATCTCCGAAACCAATCGCTCGCCATCGATGGAGAGCTTCATATTCAGCGCGGCGCAAGCGGGTGCCGATTCCAATCCTTATAGATGAGATATTTTGCTGGCTTCTTGCCGATGGCGCCGAACCATTGCGGGCACCACGGTCCCATCCAGATAAAATCGCCCGCCGCCACGGGATGCCACGAGTCGCCCAACCGATAAATTCCACCGCCTTCCAGCATGACGAGTCCGTGCTCCATGACGTGCATCTCGACGATCGAGAGCGAAGCACCCGGCTGGTAGGTCATCGTATTTACGGCGAAATCGAAACTCGGTTCGTCCGGCAACAAACACTTCACTTGCAAATCGGAATCATCGCCAAGCGCCTGGCCCTTAACCTGGTCTTCGCTCGAAACAATCGCGTGGGGCGGGGTTATCTTGTCGAGAGTTTGGTAGTTTTTTTCTATGATTGCCGCGCGAGCGGGATCCTTTGCAGTAACGCGATGAGAAAACCCTTGGGGAACATATGCGTAGCCGCATGGGCCGAGTTTGTGCTGCTTACCTTCTGCTTCGAAAACAATTGTTCCTTCGAGTATATATAGGAACCGTTGCGCCGTGGTGCCACCCAACTCGCCGCCCGCTTCGAATTCTGCTGTGTATTCAGTGAAACCCGCCCCAAGCGCCGGGCTGATATGCACCACCGCCGTAGCTTTCTTCATTCCCGGCAGCGGAGTCCGTACAAACGTATCCGGAGTTAGCAGCAAATGATTTCGTTGGTGAGAGCTGCGAGTTTGGCCAAGATTATGCACGGCACATCCTTCCTAGAAATTCCTGCGAAGAAGCAAGCTGGGTCAGCAAGTGCACGCCGCAGTCGATCGCTCTCGTAACGTCATTTTGCAAAACTGTCTCCGAGGAATCATGGCTAATGCCGCCGGGGCTGCGCAAGAAAATCATCGCCGAAGGAATCCGTTCAGCCAATATCATTGCGTCGTGACCGGCGCCGCTATTCATCCGATAAGGCTCACATCCGCTGCTTCGAATCGCTTTGTCGATTTGATCTGTCAGAAATGGATTCAATGCAACCGCATTTTGTTCGAGCAAAGCATTCCATTGCAGGCTAATGCCGCGTTTCCCGCTGATCTCCTTGGCCAAACCAATGAATTCATGAACGACGCGCGATCGCGTTTCGTCATGCTTGTGCCGGACATCCAGCGTAAGCCGAACTTCGCCGGGAATCACATTGGCTGCGCCTGGTTTCGCTTCAATTGAGCCGACTGTGGCCGCCAAACCTGGATTCTCCTTGGCGCGGGACTCGACCCCGGTCATCCATTCTGCCGCACAAGCCAAAGCATCGTTGCGCGCGTCCATCGGAGTTGTTCCTGCATGATTAGCCCTGCCCAAAAATCGTAAGGCCAGCCGCGTCTGACCAACAATGGCTTCGACTACTCCTAATTGTCGTTCCGCTTTTTCAAGAACCGGCCCTTGCTCGATGTGAAATTCTATATAGGCTAACGCGTCTTCTCTGATCACGGATTCCTCGATTCGGCGGTCATCGAGACCGAATTGCCGGATCGCCTCGCGTACCGTGATTCCTTTCGCATCTCGGCGTGCAAGTAGTTCCTCATCTAGTTTGCCAACAAGCGCGCGGCTTCCGATAAATGGAACACCGAATCGCACGCCTTCTTCCTCGGAAAAACCGATGATTTCGATTCCAAATGGCAGCCGTTTGCCGCCGAGTTCTTCGAGGAGGGCGACCGCAAGTACAACGCCCAACATTCCGTCATAAACTCCTGCGTTCGGAACCGTATCGAGATGCGAACCAATTAACAGACGTGGCGCGGCTGGGTCGGCTCCCGGATAAAACGCACGAAGATTCCCGACGGCATCAATCGTCGTCGGGATATTCAATGGCTTCAGCCAATCCGCAATCGCGGCGTGGCAAGCACGCATGGGCGCGGAGAGAAATGTCCGGCGCAAAGAGTCAGCGTCTTCGCTGAACTTTGCCAATGCATTGCAACGTGCAATCACTTGTTGTGCGCGCGCTGTTCTATCTTTGTTCGTGGCTGGCACTTTTATTCTCGGCAAACGCGCGCTTCAATGTAGCCGTGCGGCTCATCGGTCGGTACAAAAATCTCGTTTGCATTGTCCTGGCCAAAGCGTGACAGATCCGCAAGTAAGTAGTGTTTGTTCGGCATTAGCAATTCAATGTCTTTGGCCTCCGGAACAGCTCCGAGAACCCTCTGCGCCATATCATAAAGCGTATGTTGGACGGATTTGCTCTGGTGCTCCGCAAATGAAGACAACAATGATTCTCTTATTTTTATTCGGAGATTCCTGAAAGGCAGATTCGGCGCATTGTATGTCCATTTTGAGCTGAGAGCAGTGCCGAACAAACGATCATTCGTTTCGCGGAGCGTGGTCAGCGAATCTTTTATATAACCTTCAAATCCCGAGCCGGCAGTTTTCAAAATGACCAGGTTTTCCAGGCCGGAAGTGACAGAAAGATCTCCATCCCGCTTCTTTTGAACGCTTGTTGTTTGGCATTCCGCACTGGTCTGCGCGAACGTAGTTGGGTGTGCCGCGCCGTTGACTTTGACATGATCCCAACTCGCTTCAGAAGCGTTCACTTCGGCTGCGGAAGCCTGCGGATTGCGCATAAGCAAGAATTCGACGATCTCTTTCGCGAAATCCTCGATGCAATCAGACGAAGACTCTTTCGCCAACGAATACACGGTGTTCTTCATCGTGTCCGTCGGCAAAATTTTACTGTTGTCTCCCTGCGTAAAGCAGCTCTCGAAATCTCCCTGCAGTAACACTTGTACCGTCCACTCGCGCAATTCATGGCCGTCTTTGCCGCGCTTCACACGCACCAGCCGTACGCGCGATTTTCCATATGTGTTTTCGGCCAGCTTTGCCATGCGCTCAACTTCCCCGGTAAGTCGTATAACCGTTGGGGCTCAGCAACAGTGGGATGTGAAAATAGATTTCTCCAGCCCGCGCCAGAAAAGTGATCTCAACGACCGGATACAGCCCTTGAATTCCTTGCTCCGCGTAATATGCTGCCGTCTGGAAAACCAATCTGTAACTTCCCTCAATCAAATCGTTATCGTGCGGCAAGAGTTGCGGGCACCTTCCGTCTTCATCGGTTTTGCTCGAGGTGAGCTGCGCCCAATTACCGGAAATGTCTCGGTGCTCGAGTTGTACGGAAACACCGCCGGCCGGTCTGCCACACGCTGTATCCAGGATGTGTGTTGAAATTCGTTTCATATGCCCAGCCATTTCTTCAGTCGTAGTTGCATGATTTGACGCTGCTCTTCGGCCGCTTCTCGCAATTCCGTTTCTCGTCCATTCTGCAACCGGCGCTGCAGAATCGCCAGAATTTCGCCAGGGGACTTGCCTGTGGCGCACACAATAAAAATGTAGCCGAATTTTTCTTCAAATGCGTGGTTGCCCTCCGCCAGCGCGATCTTTACTTGCTCCCCCGCAATGGCGACGTCCTTCTGTTCTTCTATGGACCAACTGGCCGACTGCTTCCCTGCCAAGACGCGCGCGCGTGACTCGCCGATTCTCGGATGGCTTTTAAATGCTTCCAGCCAATCCCGGACATCGAGGTTTTGCCAGATTACATCGGAAGTGATCAGAAGCGATGTTTCATCCGCAAAAGGTCTTCTGTCCAGGATTCTTTGCACCCACGTCTTAGATCCACAGCAGGCCAGAATTTCTTCAGAGGCTGCCGGCGTTTCCAACACGTTCCAGCGCGCGAGCACTTCATTCATTGCCCGCTTCTCCAGCGCAAAGCTTCTCGACGAATTCTGCGACGAGATTCATTGCGACCGCTGTGCGATATCGCGACGTGGAACGAATGTCGTCAATTGGCTGAATTTGATCCGCTACAGTTCGTCTTACCACTTCGACGAGCGCAACGTCAGCCTTCTTGCCATTCAGAGCGCGTTCCGTACCCCTCAGGCGCAGCGGAACTGGCGCAAGACTTCCCATCCAAATGCGCACATCTTCGATGACACCGCTATTCACTTTGCCCAACCCGGCGATGCACACTTTCGAAATCGCTTGAGCGTTTCGCGCGCCAACTTTTCGGCCGTAGGAAATGTAATTCTTGTACTTTCTAGGCAGGCATATCGCTCGAATCAGCTCATCGGGAGCGAGAGCTAGTTTCTTGTAACCTAGATGAAACTCTGAGTAAGGGATTTGCCTCTCACCGCGAACTGAAAAGAGAATGAGTTGCGCTTCATAGGCCAGCAGCGCCGGCAAGGAATCCGCCGCCGGCGAGGCGTTTGCGATATTCCCCCCCAAAGTTCCTCGATTCTGATTCGCAATTCCGCCGGTCCATGACGCTGCGCTTGCCAACAGCGGAAATTCACCTGCAATAACTTCGTGGCCCCGTAAATCGCTGTAGGTACAGGCTGCTCCGACGCGCAATTCTTCCGGCGTTATTTCAATCTGGCGTAACCCTTCCAAATTCCAAATATTGACGAGCCTCTTCGCCGTCAATTTTCCGGATGCGTACAACACCATCAAGTCAGTTCCACCCGCGATCGGCGCCCATTCACCCGGCTCCTTCGCGAGTAGCACTGCAGCTGCCTGCAAGCTATCCGGTGAGACCAGTTCGTAGTCTGTTGGATCCGCTCTCATCTCGCTAAATTACCTTGCGCGGCTTTTTTGACTGCTTCGAAAATCTGCATATACCCCGTACAGCGGCACAAATTACCGGAAAGACCTTCTTTAATTTGCTCCAGCGTCGGATTCGGCTCCTTGTCCAACAAATGAGCCGCAGCCAGAATCATCCCGGGCGTACAAATGCCGCATTGCGCTCCGCCACACGCTAGAAATGATTCCTGCAACGGGTGTAACCGTTCGTCGTTGGCAAGACCTTCTATCGTCGTTATCGAAACACCGCGGGCTTGTGCGATCGGGACGAGACAACTGTTTACAAGTTCTCCGTTCATCAGCACCGAACACGAGCCGCATTCGCCTTCGCCGCAACCTTCTTTCCCGCCGGTCAGCCCGAGTTCGCAGCGCAGCACATCCAGTAAACGCTCCATCGGATACACGCTAACACTTTGTGCCTTTCCGTTAACCGTGAGGTGGATTTCCTGCTTATCCATTGGTCTGGTTGGCGGGTCTCATTAGGCGTGCCGCATCATAGTTGCTTCGTAAATGTCTTCCGGCAGAAGGGGAATCGAGTTGATGCGCACTCCGGTTGCATCTTCAATGGCGTTGACGATTGCAGGCGCGGGGCCATCCATCGGCAGTTCACCAATTCCTTTTGCCCCGTAAGCGCCGTGGACATTTCCTTTTTCCTCAAAAAATACGCGAATCGCTGGCAAATCCACGGACGTCGGCATGATGTAATTTGTCATCTGATTGTTCGACATGCGGCCGTCGTGCCAGACAACTTTTTCGTAAAGTGCAAATCCAATCGCCTGTGCCACGCCACCCGTGATTTGCCCTTCCGCCAGAAGCGGATGCAGAACCCGGCCAATTTCCTGCAGCGCCACGAAATCATCGACCGCCACGCTATAGGTCAAAGGATCGACCGAAACCTCCGCAACATAGACGGCCCATGCAAACGCCGAATACGCTTCGCCACGATATTTGGCATCGTCCCAGAACACTCCAGACGGCGCTTCATAACGCGAATAGGATTCAAGCTCGCCGCGTGTCGAAACATATTTCCGGCAAGCGGAGCGAAACTCTTCCGGAGTGTAGCTCGCGCCGAGAAATCCACAACCCGCCAGCGTTTGCTTCAATCCTCGCGCGGCCGACTGTACCAATTTGCCTACGATCATCGCTGTTCGCGAAGCGACCGTAGGCCCGCTATTGGGAACGGAGTTCGTGTCCGGCTGCGCGATGGTTACGCTATCGTAAGGAATTCCAAGTTCTTCCGCGACCACCTGACAAAGGACTGTGTTCGTGCCTTGCCCGAATTCCGTACTCGAAACCAAGATGCGCACGGAGCCGTCCGCGAGGCCTTCTACACCGACAACAGAGCTGAGGTAGCGTTCCCCCGATCCGGTAAATCCGGCACCATGCAGGAATGCGGCAATCCCAAGGCCCTTCTGCGCTTTGCCACTCCGGTTTGCGATTTTGAAGTTCTCTCTTTTCTCGTGGTAGCCCGAAAGTTCGAGTGCACGATCGAGCAAATGTGACAGATCGATTTCTTCGCGCACGACCTGTTCAGTGATTGTGGTCATGCCCGGCTGCAGAAAATTGCGTTTTCTTATTTCCACGGGCGAAATGCCGACCGCTTGCGCTATGCGGTCCATGTGCCGTTCCATGGCGAAGATCGTCTGCGGTGCTCCAAATCCGCGAAACGCGCCGTGCGGTGGCGCATTCGTAGCCACTGTCTTTGCTCGCACTCGAACACTTGGCCAAAAATAGGGGCCGCCGGCATGAATTGTTCCACGCGAAAGCACAACGGAAGAGAGCGTTGCATACGCTCCCCCGTCCATTACGATTTCGATCTCGCCCCCTAGAATCTTTCCGACTGCATCCGCGGCGGTGCGATGCCGTGTTCTTGAAGGATGCCGCTTCGTCGTTGCGACCATATCCTCCGCACGGTCATAAATGATTTTCACCGGCCGTCCGGATTTCATCGCCAGTAGCGCAGCGTGCCCCGAAATCATCGAGGGGTACTCTTCCTTGCCCCCAAACGCTCCGCCTGTTTCCATCTGTACGACGCGAACTTTTTCCTCCGGCAAGCCAAACAGCGTCACCAGCGCCTTGTTCACGTAGTAGGGGCACTGCAGTGAACCCCATATCGTAATTCCCTCATCAGCATCAAACGCCGCGATAACCCCGTTGTTTTCGATATAAAGCTGCTCTTGCGCACCCGTAAAATATTCGGCCTCAATGATGTGCGCGGCGCCTTCCCAAATCGCATCTACATTCCCTTTTTCAATCAAATAGCTCTTGAAAATATTATCGGCGCCCCAAATAATTTCCGTTTGACGCTCGCTCTCTTCCATCGTGAACAAAGCAGGCAGATTGTCGTATTCGATAGAGACTGCATTCACTGCTTTCCACAGGATGTGCCGGTCCGGATGTGCCAGTAATAGGATCGGTTCTTCCGGATGATTGACGACGCCATCGGCCAGGCATGGCTGGTCGTCCAGAATCAGTGCTATACAGTTTCGCCCGGGAATGTCTTTCGCGCTGACGACAGCAAATTCGCCCCAGTTAATGCCAGACCCAAAGGAAATTTTGCGAATTATTCCGCGAGGAATGTTGCTGCGCACTGTGGCGCCGTAAATCATCCCGGGCAGCGTCATGTCATCGACATAGCGCGCTCGCCCGGTAACCTTGTCGCGCCCTTCTTTGCGCGGAACCGAGGCACCGATGATGTGATTCTCCGCCAAAGCCAAGTCTCACTTTCTGAAGGAGAGTAAACGGTTTGTGGAGGTATTGTGACCGAATGGGGGAGCAAATAAAATGCCTACAATCGGTATTCCTTGCCCAAAGGTGTGGCAGGAAATTCGCCGTCCGCGAACACGCACCGGCCACGCACGTAAGTTTCTTTGACAACGCCCGCTAATCGCTCGCCAACATAGGGTGAAATGCGATGGCGGTAGTGCAGGGGTTCCGCGCTCAACAGAAATTCGGCCTCGGGGTCGAATACCACCAAATCCGCGTCATTTCCTGCGGCGATTTTTCCCTTTCGTTCGTCGAGGCCTGCTAACTTCGCTGGTTTATCCGCCATCCACCGAGCAATATCCTCCAAGGTGAATCCGCGTTTTCTTGCTTCCGTCCACATTGCAGGCAGAGCCACGGACAGGCTCGCAATGCCGCCCCAGGCCGTTCGGAAATTCCCTTCATCAAGACGCTTCATAACTGGTGGGCAAGGCGAATGATCCGTCGCCACAAGATCAATCACGCCTTCCCGGAGCCCTTCCCACAATTTTCCCCGGTTTTCCTCCGTTCGAATCGGCGGCGCGCATTTGTAAAGCGTCGCGCCATCCGGAATTCGCTCGGCAGAAAAAAACAAGTAGTGCGGGCACGTTTCGACCGTTACAGGCAGTCCGTTCGACTTTGCATCTCGCAGCAATCCGAGCGCTTTGTAGGTCGATAGGTGTACGATGTGCAACCGGAAGCGATATTCCCGGCAGAGTGTAAGCAACAGTTCAATGGCTGCGAGTTCCGCCTCATCGGGCCGCGATTGCAAATACGTCTCATAGCGTCGCCAGTCGGCGTTCGCTAACTTATGCGCAACAGCTTCAATCGGCCCGCCCAACTCTGCGTGCACGAGTAACGGAAGCTTTGTTTTCGCGACGAGTGGTAAGGCAGCGCGGAGTTGTGGCTCGGACACCATCGTGAACCCATCAATTCCCGGATCAATCAGGAAGCACTTGAATCCAGGCACACCCTCCTTCGCTAACGCCTCAATGTGCTTCTGGTTGTTGCTCTCGACTCCGCCCCAAAGTGCCCAATCCACCCTGCTCGCCGCTTTCGCACTTGCGCGTTTCTGTTCTAGTGCAGCCACCGTCGTCGTTGCAGGCAGGCAGTTCAGCGGCATGTCAATAATCAGCGTGTATCCTCCGGCGGCCGCCGCCCGGGTAGCCGTCTCGAACCCCTCCCATTCCGTTCGGCCAGGTTCATTGACGTGAACGTGCGAATCTACCAGTCCCGGCAAGATCGCCAGTTCACCAAAATCCTTAATGAGCATTTGTGCGGGAACTTCGGCGTGTGAAACAACTGCGCGAATCGCCCCGTCTTCTACAAGAATCGTGGCGGGTCGCAAACCTTCTGGTGTCACAACACGAGTGGATCGGAAAGCGCACGGGTTCATGGTTTCGGAAAGCCTAGCACAACCGGTTTCCTGCGCAGACTCACAACCGATCCTATCGAATCGCGTCACGACGTTCTTTTCTGTGCGAGCGTCCCCGGTATAATGCCGCCCATGAACTCAGCGCTCGACTACGCTGTCCTTCTCAATGCCGCCATCGCGGAGGCTCGCAAAGGCCTTGCCGAAGGCGGCATCCCCATCGGAGCGGCGATTTTTGACTCAACTGGAAAACTCAAGGGAGCCGGCCACAATCGCCGCGTTCAGCTGGGCGATCCTTCTCTTCACGGCGAAACCGATGCCTTTCGCAACGCCGGTCGGCAGCGCAGCTATCGCGACCTCATCATGGTCACCACGCTAGCGCCATGCTGGTATTGCAGCGGCCTTGTTCGCCAATTCGGATTCCACAAAGTCGTCGTCGGAGAAAGTCGTAACTTTCAAGGCGGTATCGATTGGCTTCGCTCGCTCGGGGTCGAAGTAATCGACCTGAATTCCGACGAATGTTTTTACCTTCTGGCCGAATACATTCAAGCCAATCCGTCTGTGTGGAACGAAGACATCGGCGAAGAGCCAACGGCTTAAGGAAACAAACCGTGCTCGAGAAATTTTTTCATCTTGAGTAAAACGGCACGACCCTCCGCCTCTAATTGCTGGCTGGCCTCACTACGTTTATGGCCTGGCTTACATAGTAGTTGTTAACCCGCGCATTCTTGCGGACGCGGGAATGCCTTGATGGCGTCCTCTTTGCAACGTGCATCTCCTCTGCATTCGCAACTCTCGTCACGGGAGGTATGTCGCTAAACGCATATTTCACCTACTCCGTTGTCATTGGTGGCCATATACGCGCGGCCGTATGACAACTGGTTCGGATGAAACGGTCGAGCGGAACCCCTTCCCCAGGATTGTTCCGAGGGCGTGGCTTCTGCGACAGGTGCGATCTCCGCGGCGGCAGACGCGACGGGCGCCCGTCCTTCTCTTCATAGAGTTTACGGATAATTCATCAGCAAGAAATGGAGATTGGGGGTGCTTACCGACCGACTCTATCGGGAGTTGATCCGATCAGGAGCCCAACTTCTCGTGTCGCGCGACGGCCGTTTTCAAAACCTCGTTAGGTTTCGGCGGGTTGATGAGAGCGTCTACGAACACACGCCGGTCTTCGTCGCGATCACCGCCGACTGGACTTCACTCAGAACAAAGTCCGTCACCGAGATTTCGATAAGGCTGGCGCCTCGCTCGATATTCCGTTTTCGCAGCGGTGTCTAGGGTACTGATATTACGCGAGACCAACGCTAGTCGATCAGGCCAAAGTCGTAAAGATCGAGAATCTTTCCGAGCAGCGTGGCGTGTCTTGGTTCCATCAACGACCCTACGTCATTCGTGAGGAAGGTGGAGGGCGGAAGATTGAACAACGCACAAGCATTCCTCGCGGGATCGTGACGCGCAGGATAGACGATACCGGCTGGTTTCGACGGATGACCACGCAAAGCCGCCGACCAACGTTGCGCGATTGCATGTGAGCCGGCGAGCAACCGCGCGTCCGCACCGATTCGTGTCAGCCCACCAGAGGTCACAAGATCCACGAGAGTCAAAGGCATCGTCGTCGTTAGATAGGAAAGATGGCGTTTCTCGAGTTCCGCTCGAGTCACGAATCTAATACCTGTCGATTGACCAAATGTCTCTATAAAAGCGCAATACTCATTGCGCCCGACGTACAAGACTCCGAAGCTCTGGTCCGGCGAATCGAATCGAGAGTTCCCTGTCCTCCCGAAGTAGATCGCTCCGAAATCCCGGTCGTGTAGGCAAGAGAAAACCGTGCCAAGACGAAGCTCCACTAGGAGCGGCGACCGAGAGGCGAGATCGCTTGGAGGCTCCGGGTGCGGACCGGGTCGGTCGGTCACGCTGCGCCCTGTTCGCCGTAGCTCTCCGCTGCCCGCAGCACCGGCTCGAGTCGACCGGCTCTCAGGAGCTCTAGCGGACTTTTTCCATCCAGACGATAGTTTCCGTTAACGAAGAAAGCCATTTGCATCCACGGATCGTGCCCACGCAGTGCGTGGAGCGTGGGCTCCAGGTTAGGTAGCGTCACTCCCTTCTCGAATTGCCAAGCGGGGTAGGCGTATCCCCGTTTGCCGAGGGTCAACCCAATCAGTTGTCCCTGCTTCTGACGTTTGTGTATCGCTTGCCGCGAAATTCCCAGGATTTTCTCGACTTCGCCAACGGTCAGTACGCCACCGAATTGTTTCAGCATGCTTTGCTGCTGTTCGACGCCCCGGATCTTGGCGGCCGCAAGCGGATCATTGACGGCAAGCTGCGCTGCAACGGAAGGTTCGGTGATCGCGGACAAGAGCACTTGGTAGTCGGTCGAAGCGGCGCTCGCTTCCTCGATTCGCTCCTTCGGCATCTTCTGCTCAAGTCCCGTCAAGGCGTTGAGAGCTCGCGTGATGAATATGGGATACTTCGTATTTTCGACAGCACTTAAGCTTTCCTTCAGAGCCCCAGAAGCATGGCTTCTTTTGAATTCGCAGAGGATGTAGCCCTTCTCGAATTTTGTGGCGATGTCAAACTCGTATAGGTACAGATGCAACTTCGATCCGGCTAGTTCGCAAAGCAATTTGCTTCCTTCGACCTCAAGGCGAACGTTGTTATCGGGCTTCGAACGCAAGATGAGAACATTCTCGGACTTCCGTCGAAGAAACTCGATGCGCGGGCGGCGGCTATGCGGGCGCCAATTTCGAAAGGCCTCCGTAATGTCCTCAAACGATTTCGGATGGGCAGTGAGTAAACTACTCATTATTCCTCCAGTTTACGAAGTAAATATACTATATTAAATTATACTTCGTCAACCAGGGAAGTAGAGTCCCGCTTCAACATCGCCAAACAAGCCGCACGAAAGAAAAAAATCTGGATTCGCGCCGTCACAATGCTGCGGCCGCGCCCTTCCACTTCGCGCAGACTCAGCCCCCAGGCGCATTCGTATCCTCTTCAGTCTTGCACCCGCCCGCCGGATGACATTTGGGTCGGTCATCGCTTGGCAAGTTACTCTTAATGATATTAACTGTAAATATATGAATGATGAATTCTGATTTCGTCCGGATTTCCGGACACTTCCCAACAACTTATTTATGGATGGTTGGCGTCCACTTTCAGGTAGGCGTACATCAGAGGCATGCCGCTGGGTTTGTTGCTGCCACCAGGCGGCTCAATGGTTACAAACACGGCGTCAATCTGATCGAGAGTCTTCTTGTCGTTGAACTTCATCACCCAGCGCTTCCTTGCGACATTATCTACATAAAAAGCTCCCAGTTTGAGCGCTTGCGACCGGTCCGGGCCGCGGTTGCCCCACGCTTGAAAAGTGCTCGCGGCCTTGAGTCCCGGCAGGCCGTTCAGGTCATACGCGTAGAAGATGAGCGACTTCCCTTTCGTGTAGAACAAACGCCCAAAAGCTTTCTGGGTCTCCCCGGTCGTGAGGATGTCGTGCACCTCCGTTATATAAAGGTCCCGTGCGCCCATCAGTTCCCGGATGTCGCGGTCCTTCGCAAGCAGTTCCTCGAGCTCTTCTGCCTTCTGTTTCTGGTCCGCCAAAGCGCGCGAGACTTCGGCCACCTGCGCCTCCAGGCTCGCGGCGTGGATCACGTCTTCGGAGCGATTTCGCTCAAGGCTTGCGAGCTTTCGCTCCGAGGCTGCGAGCGCCTCCTCGCGTGCCTTGGCCTGCTCCGCAACGCGGTCGCGTTCCTCGATCAGTCGCTTGTTGTTGTCGCCCGCATTCGCAACAGCCAATTGCTGCTCCGACTCCAAGGCTTTGAGTTTTGTGTTCTCGTTCGATTTCAACACAATTTCACGACGCAGTTCGGCAATCGCTTTATTCCGGTCGGCGAGTTGCGTGTTTACTGCTGCGAGCTCTTGCCGGACGGATGCGAGAGATGACTGCATGGCGCTCGCCGGTGCAGGGACGATGTCTCTTTGCTCGCTTCGAGCAATGCTGACACCGCGGTCTTTGCCCATGCGATACGTGAGAATCGAAAGCGACAAACAAAGAATCACTCCGGCAGCAATTGGCATCCAGAAATGGTAGCGATCGAAACTCCTCCGAAATCTGTGGCTTTTTCGGACCACTCGAGGAGAGAACCAGGGCTCAACATCTGGCGACGGCATTCGAGATTTCTCTTCCTCTTCCGACAATCTCTTGAAAAAGGACGCCTCGGCCGAGTCTTGCGAAAAGTAGGGATCTTCTTGGATTGTTTCGTGGACTAGATCTGGAGCCAGTGCGGGAATCGCCTGATCGACTACGATTTCAAACTGTTTCAGCGCTTCGCGGCATTCGGCGCAGCCTGCCAAATGCTCGTCGAGGTTTTTTCGCTCGTCGGAGGTTATCTCGCCGCCGGCCGAAAGCGCGCACAGTTTGAGAAACTCTTCGTGCGGTCCCATGGGTGACCACACCTCCCGGGGATTCGGGGGTTTGTACTTACAAACTCTCGAGAGAAATGATTTCGGCTCCCCCTTTTCTACCATACCGATTTGAGAACCCGCGATTCCCTGCCTCGACAGCAATCCGAAGGATACCGAATCTCTTGCGGGCGCCACCCTATCACTTGGCTTCGTCCAAACCAAATATTCCTACAACTGTCCGGATTTTCGGACACTCCGCTCGCCCTTCGGAAGGTGTTTCCGCAGTCTGTCCAGACCCCTATAATAATGATGCTTTACTTGCCCAATCGATTGTCCCAGCTGCTTGGCGCTTTCCAGCAGGGTATATCCCTCAAAAAAAACCAGCCGCAAAGTCTCTCGCTGATCTTCTGACATTTCGCGGAGAGCCAGACGGAGCCGCTCCTCGCCAAACTGTCCTTCGAGCGATTCGTCGTAGAACGGAATAGCGGGAGCCGCGATTTTCGCTGCGCGTTCCTCTGCTTCATTAGGAAGTTGATTGTGCCTGGCATTTAGATAGCGACGACGTGAAAGGGCGCGCTGATACGTCATGTGGACAATCAACGACTTTGCGGTTCCCTTGGAGCTGTCGAACACCGACGCTCGGCGCTGGATCAGCAGGAAGACGTCCTGAAGGAGGTCATCCGCTTCCGCTTTGTTCCGCACAATACGTTCTGCGACACTCCACACGAGCCGCGCATAACGCCGAAAAAGAACCGCAAGAGCTTCCTGGTCGCCGGATGAAACTTGCGTAAGGAGCATTTCGTCCGGTAGGTCTTCCTCCCTAGGCCTCGCTACGGAATGAGTCTCTGGAACCGCCTCCTTCTCTTTGGTCAGCGGAAGCAGAGGAAAACGAGCGGCCGTAAAGGAACTCGACATCAGTCGCGCCGCCTTTTCGCAGCTACTAAACTCGAGCGACTAGTGACTAGCTCGTCGATCATGATGCGCACCTCATTTTGTTAAAGCGCAGTATTGGCGGCCGATCGCTCACGGCGCTTGCGACCCGGCACGCGTACTTTATGTTTCAGAAGTTTTTCCGTGGAACCCACAGCGACTAATTGCTCGTAGGACCACTCCATCAGCAACTCGCCGAGGTTGCCGAGTTTTCGGTACTCGCGGTCAGCGATTTTCTGAAGGTCCTCCTTGAGTGACTGCCGGACCCGGATGCTGAGAGCTGTCTTCCATTCGCCCATTACCGATCCCGTTTATTTAGCGCGTTGCGTTTTCTTTTCTCAACGTATGGATTCCGATTTAATGCTCACCTTTCCCACAGAAACCGGATTTCGTTTCTTTCCGTACTCTCCATACACTGCACACAAACGCACCAAGTCGTGCATTTGTGTGGTGCCAAGAATGCGAATCAACTCCGTTCCTTTGCGAGTGGAGGTTCGTCTTGCGCGTTCAACGTTGGTGCGCTCGCACAAAGCCATGACCTCTCTGTAGTCTGAATTCATTCGTGCGAAGTGCTTCGAACCGCGCTTCATGACGCTTAGCCTCCTGTTGGGTCCAAATGCCGGCATCCTGCGCACCTGGAAAAGGCTGATCATCTCGTCCACATTCTTGTTCCAAAGATGAGTTCCGTACGCAGTCGGCTTTAATTGCCGGAGCGCTTCGATGGTCGTAAGTGCTTGTCATGGCTCGTCACGATGTGCTTTGGAATGCACTCTGGCACGTAAAGTGCTCCGAGCAGTTTCTCGCCTCGCCTTCGATCTGTCGGAGTTGCCGTGTTTCGGAGGAGATTTTGCGACCGGCTCAGGGATTCGAGCCAGAGACTGCGGGCGCGTGGAGAGTTGCGCGATGCGCTGAGGGATGGAGCGCGCGATGGAAGCGAAACGTGGATGGTCGGGTTGCACCCAAGATGCGAACCCTATAATTTCTATTTCAGCCATTGTTGCCTCTAGCTAGGCGACTTTGGTTAGGGGCGCGTTCGGTGCGCAAACATCGACGCGTCCCGTTCATTTGAAACTTGGCAGCGGCCTTCTATTACAGTCGCCGTGGTACTATTCGTAGCAATTATATCATTGCGACATTCGATAGCAAGTGTAAAAAACGTCTTATGAGCGATCACGGGAAACGATCGGTGCAAGTTAATGTTCGACTTAGCGAAGAAGATTTCGCGCTAATTAAGAAAGCCGCAGCGAAGCTCTGGCCGAGCGCGGTATTGAGCAATTCGGGAATCTTGTTAGGTCTGGCAAAACTGGCGGCGAACGAAACATTAGTCAGAGCCAAAAAACAACGAGGAAGCTAGATCGGCGCTTTCAGGCGGTAGGGGATGATCGAGAAGGTCTCAGCAAAATTGGTTCTCACTTGCCTTGCGCCCGCAATCGAGCTCTCTTTGCATTGACGATTATAGAAGAATAGGCACAAGCCAACTCAACCGCATCGGCGGACTCTGCCAATTCGACTAGATGTTTTCCAATGAGCTGTTTGGCGAGGGCATGGCCGTGCGAGGTCGGCGGCGAATCTAGACAAGGACGACTTAACGATTCACATTCCGATCGAGGGAGCATTTTCGCTTTTGAATAATGCGCTGCGTGCTTATGAATTGGAACATCATCACATGCCAGCACGGGTCGTTTTGCACAAGAGTTCGTCGTTTAACGCCGCCGAACGAGCTGGATTCGAGCAAGCCGCCGAATCAAATCGCGTGCATTCGTTAGAACTAATGAGTTTACGCGATTCAGGGGTGCGGCTTTTCCGAATCGGGTTGTATCCGCCATTACGCGGCACTCTTTTCCAGCTTGAGGACAAATAAGTACGCGCTTTACACTCGGGGCAGTGTGGAGTTCTTCGCGACCTATCTCGGCATGTACGTTCCCCAGGCATTGGGAATGCGTCTCGAAAAGGCTGAGCAAGGGCCTCTCTTCCTCGCCCAAGAGGTCTTGGCGCTGAGCAAGATGAACTGGAACAACACCCAGTTTGATGGATTTGAGCCCATCACAATTAGGGTGCTCGCAAGGTGGGAAAAATCTTGAAATATGTTCCCGCGTCGGACAAAATTCGGAGTAGCTACAGCTTCTACATGTAACCCGCCTAAAAAAGGTCGGCGACGGACGAAGATTCTTAGAAACGGGACTGATATGTCGTTGAATCAGAACTCTCGAAACGCTGCGACGACATGCCTTAGCTCATTCATCCACTTCTGGTAGGGCGTACTCGTAACACACAATTTGATTTCCCTCGTATTTGACCTCAACTACAGTATTAGTCAGATCTCTTGTGCCCACGTGTTTGAGTACCGCGCGGCGCTGACGAAAAGGAGTGACATTGGGAATAATAATAATCACTCCCGCATGCAAGGGTTCCTTCCCATGGAGAAATAGAAAGTCAGAGCGGTTGTTTGTGACAAACGTATAGTCCTGGGCGCGGCCATGAGTTGCCAATCTTTTGAACTGCCGAGACTGAGGTAGTTGACGTGATCTGCCACATGGCCTGCCGCATGTGCCATTTCAAGCAAGGATGTGTGTAGGCATTCGTCGACCAAGAGCTTCACTGTCACCCCGCAAGGACATGATTTTGCCGCGTTGATCGGATCGGCCTTTGTTTTGCCCACGGGCGAGAAGCTGGACGGCCGCGCCGCGGGAAGGCTTGAACGTACAACGGAGCGAGCTCAACCTTTTCCCGATCCAGCGCTGGGTATCCCTCAAGAATCTCTTCTGGTTTGGTTCCTTGGCTCAGCATATCGGCAATCAGATCGACTGGAATGCGCGTTCCACGGTACACAGGCGTGCCACGCATAATCTCAGGGTCGGAAACAATCATGCCTTCTGCACGCGCAAGTCTCCTGAGGTCCAGGTCGAGTTCGAGTCGCACTGACTTTACTTGAATCACCACTGCCGAACCCTCTGTAAGAACTACGGCGTCAACTTCGGGAGCCGCCTCAATCTTTTTGGCGATCGCGCGACGGGAAGCGATTGGCAATAATCGGACACCCGCAGCTTCGAGTCGTAGATATAGAACCTGCTCCTTGCTCAGCATGCGGAGAACGGCCCGTCCAGAGCGCAAGCGTCTCGGCCGAATAAGTCGGCGTTCGATGAGCTTGTGAACCGCGGCCAGCGGGAGATTGGCGACCGCTGATGCCTGTGCCGGCGTGTATTCCGTTGTGGTCATGTAATAGTTCTACCCCGTGTGGGATAGAATTACAATATTTGTGACTGGCTTGCCCTTCAAGAACTACCTGTCGGACCCACGATTCCAAGAGAGGCGCGACTGCACGCTCTATCTTTAAGAATACAGAGCGTTTACGATTCATATCGTATCTTGCGGCTGTCAGGTATCTATGCTATTATTTCTGACAGATAGAAGAGGCTTTATGACCACAAATATTACCAAGGCCGTAAAGAAGAAAATACACGCCAAAAAGCCCGGCTGGGTTTTCACGCCCAGGGAGTTCGTTGGCCTGGGCACCCGTGCCGCCATTGACCAAGCTCTTTCGCGGCTGCAGCGCCGCGGTGAGATTCGCCGTCTGGCTCAGGGCATCTACGAATTCCCACGAATTCATCCTCGCATTGGCACCCTCGCGCCCTCTCCGGAATCCGTCGCCGAGGCCGTTGCGGAAAGAACGCACAGTCACATCCTTGTTACCGGCGCGAAGGCCCTGAATCTTCTCGGGCTCTCGACGCAAGTGCCGGTGCAGAATCTCTTTCTCACCGAGGGGCCATCTCGCACCGTGAAGATCGGAAACCAAAGCATCACGCTCAAGCATGTTGCTCCCTCCAAGATGCTAGGCGCTGGTACCGAAGCGGGGATTGTTTTGCAGGCTGTCCGGTTTTACGGACAGAAACGAGCCCACGAAATTCCCGTGCAGGCCCTCGCTGGTAAACTTCCCCGCGCCGTCAAGTCGGCTGTCAAACGGCTCGCGGCAGCGGCTCCCGGCTTGGACACATCCCGTGCTCCAGCAAATCACGGCGTAGTCCCGTCGATGGACAACTTCGCAAAACTCAAGGCGGCAGAGCGGAAACCTTTTTTCGAGGAGGCCGCCAGCCACCGCAATTCGACGACCACGGCGGTCGAAAAAGATTTTTGGGTCTGCTGGACGCTCAAACATCTCTTCGCGCTAAAGCACGTTCCCGAGCTGCGCTTCAAGGGCGGTACCTCTTTGTCCAAAGTGTTCCGCCTCATCGACCGCTTTTCGGAAGACATTGATATATCTATCGACCGCGCTGCCCTTGGTTTCACAGGAGAACGCGACCTCGCTCATCCACAGCTCTCGACCACCAAGCGAAAAGCGCTCGACGTGGAATTGCGCGAAGCGATCGCGAAGGAAGTCACAAGCGACCTCCTTCCGAAACTGCGGGCCAGCTTCGAACCTATTCTCAAGGACCAAAAGTGGATGCTCGTACCGTCCGAAGAAGCCAACGAGGAAATGACACTCGTTTTCTATTACCCTCGTGCGTTCGACTACAAGGACTACCTACGTCCTCAGATCAAACTTGAATTCGGCCGCGGTGATCAGCAACCAAGTGAAAAGGCGCGGGTCAGTTCGATCGTCGCCGAAGAATTTCCGAAAGAATTTGCGGAACCCCTCGCGGAGGCAACCGTTCTCGACGCGCAGCGCACCTTTTGGGAAAAAGTGACTCTTCTGCACGCGGAAAATCACCGCCCCGATCCTTCGAAGCTCAAGTCACGCATGTCCCGGCATTGGTCCGACATTGCGGTGATGAGCGTCGCCGACCGATTCGTAAACGAGAAACTTTCCCTCGATTTGCTGCGAACCGTCATCCGCTTCAAACAGATTTACTTCGCAGTGAACTGGGCCAAGTATGAGAATGCCGTGCCCGGAACCATCCGTATCGCCCCGAATGAACAGCTGCGGAAAGTCTTGCGTGACGACTACATCCAAATGAAGGAAATGCTTCCTGTCGATGCTCTTACCTTCGACCAGATCCTCGAGAGGCTCGATACGTTGGAAAAACGACTGAACCTCTGGCCCCTATAGCAAGATGAAAGAAGATCTCGCAATCCGTTTGAAACAAGCAGAAACTGCGGGCTTGGGTTTTGAACTTCCACCCAAGATCGCCGATGTTGTCCGTATCGTCCGTGAAAATGAACTACAAGCAGCAGTTAAGAACGCGGCGTAACACATTGATTTGAGATGAGCGGTCGGGGCGAAAGGATTTGAACCTTCGACATCCTGGTCCCGAACCACAGAAGAAAGTGCTTCAAAATAATCTAAATCGTTGAATCGGCGTCGGATAGCTGAGCAACTCTCTCCCTAAATCGGGCTACACAGTGGGCTACAAGTGGGCTACAAACTCTAAATTTTTGAAAAAAAATCGTCGCCCTCGACGAAGCTTTGGACAATTCAGAGCGGCCTGTAGAAGGCCCCACAAAAGAAATGGAAAGCCAAGGCAAACGGCTGCGGAATCGTCTCTGTAAACGAGACTTGTTAGTGTGGGAAGGTGCATGCGCACCTTCCCGGCCATAGGCAGACTAAACCGAGGAGATGTAGACACGGATCGGATTCTGCTGTGATGGCCCGCCAACACGTGCCACTTTCGAGTGCTTGCGCATTGTACTTACCGAAACCAAGATAGGCTTGGGCGGGCAAACAAATTAGTAGTACATTCCCACGAAGGTTGAACGGTGCCACCTTCACACCATCCGCCATGAAATCGGGGAAGCGAATCCATCTGAAAAAAGCGTCTTCTTTAGTAGAAGTGCCCGTGGGCGTGTTCGTTTGATTGGACAGGAGCAAGCAATAGCCGTAGTCAGTTCGAAGACTGAACGCTGGTAGTGGGTTCAATGTTCGACTTTGGCAGAAACGCTTTGGGCGCTTGGCCACGGAAGGGAAAACCCGCGAGCTGCAATACCGGGCAACGTAATTGGAAGCTTGGCGTGATTCTCAATTTCACCAAAGAGGGCTTTGACGGCGCTGATTTCTGATGCGGTAGTCATCGCATATGTGCATGCGTACATCTGAATTTGCGGAAAGCCCTCGATAAAATACGGGCTGCCCAACGCCAACACGATCGTTTTATCGCCTGCGGACGACAGGATTTTTTGAAATAACTGCCCGGTCACCCCATTCAACCCGTAGGTGTTTACTAACTTCCTGTTCACTGCGGTCTGCCGAGCCTGCGTGTGCGAAATGAAAGCCACAACAACTACACGGTCAGCGAGACGAACCTTTTCCATCAGTTCTTGTTCTCGAAGCATAACCACACGGTCATCTATATATTCAAAATTTGAGTTGGGGCGACGCTCATTGAAAGCGTTTTCGAACCAATGGCCATTCACGTTGTCCAGAACATCGGAGCAGTAATTCTGTCATCACCGCAGAACACGCCTCCGCCGCGCTCAACTGCGACAAACACTAGCCACACGTACTGGGTACCCACCGCCTTTTTCAAGGGGTGGGTACCCGGGCCGGTTGTGATTATCTATAAGCGTTTGTTGCCGAAGACCAACGTTACTACACTTGCAGAGTTGTTGGCCGGGTTCGGATCGAAGTTGGGCGAACTGACGATCGCGGTGTTCGTGACCGACGCCGGAACCGGCGGTATCGAAATCCGCACCGTAAAGCTCACTGTCGCCGAAGCTCCGCTGGCCATGTTTCCAAAACTGCACTGAACGGTTCCGGTCTGTGCTAATGGCGGAGCCGTACAGGAGGCCCCGCCTGAGTTCATCGACAGAAATATCGACTGCGCGGGAAGTGGATCGACCAAAGTGACGGCCGACGCCTGGAATGGGCCCTGGTTCGTCACCCTTACCGTGTAAACCAAAGTTCCCCCAAAGTTGACAACGGTAAGGCTGGACTGCGTGGTCACCAGCAGGTCGGATTTGTTCTGCACCGTGATGCTTGCCGATCCGGCCGATCCGGAGTTATTGCTGGTATCCGGGTCAGATGTGCTGGATGTTACCGATGGAGCGTTTACCAGATTCGTGCCGTCGGTCACAGTAGCGCTCAACGTGGCCTGAATCGTGATCGTGACAGTATCACCATCAGGAACAGTTGCCAGGTTAAGGCTCGCCTCCCCGCCGGAGGTCGTACAGCTGCCCTCCGTCGAACTGCAGGAAGTGAAGGTTATACCAGCCGGTGGGAGATCGCTGAAGACAACGTCCTCGGCATCATCTGGTCCGGCATTGGTCAACTGGACGGTATAGGTTAACGAGCTGCCAGCCACGATCTGCGCGGCTGACGTTTGGCTGGTCAGAGCCAAATTCGCAGACGGAGGAGCGAATTCGAAGGCTCCAATGTCACTGTGCGGGCCTTGCGGACGTGCAACTCCCCGCTGATCTGTTGCCAGGATATGGTCATCATCGCCGGCATCGACCGCAGTGCTGTCTGCTGGCAGCGCCAAGGTAGGCGTACCTGTCTTGCTGTTCTTGTCGACCGCCAACGGTGCCAGATGCGGATCAGTTGTGACTGCGACGCCAGGGCATCCGTTGTTGTCCAGGATCAAATTGCCGCTGCCCTTGGCATCGACAGTGCCCACATTGTTGCCGCCGGTCGGATCAGAAGTGTCCTCGAGTATGCACTCATTGGCGCCGTTTCGAGAAATGATCGTGTTGAAGAGTCTGAACGATGCAACCGCCGGGACACCCTTGACCAATGGGAACGCCACGACCACGACACCACCGCCGGCACCGGTAGCAAAGTTGTCGCTGATGGTCGCGTTCTCAAGAGTAAGCGAGCCATTCAGCGAGAAGATCGCCGCGCCGGAATCCCCGCCATTGCTCGCTCTGTCCGTGCCCGCATCGTTGACTCCGCCCTCCCCCCTGTCCACATCGTTATGGGTGAACGTGCTGTTGCGGACAATCACCGTACCGCTCTCATTGAAGATGGCGCCTCCCAGAGCTCCACCCCCGCCGCCACAGCAACTGCCGTTGCCACCTCCTCCGAAACGGCCCGGGTTTCCGGGTTCGCCGTGCAAATCAACGCGGGTGCCTATGCCGAAGCCTGCGCCGCCGCCAAACCCGCCATTTCCTCCATGACTGCCACTGAGGAAAGACCGGCGCGTTCCTGAGCCGCCACCGCCCCCGCCAAATCCGCCATTACCACCGCTGCCGCTGCCGTCCGAGTTCGTGAATTGGACGCCGAAGCCACCGCCACCCCCGCCGCCACCGTAGGAGCCATCGGCTCCATCGCCTCCATCGGCAGGGTCCAGGATGCCGCCACCGGCCCTTCCTCCTCCACCACCGCCGCCGCCCGGGCAAGTGGCACCATGGCCGTTATTGTCGGCGCCGCCTGAGCCGCCGCAGAGGTATGCGCCACTGCCCCCTGTGTCAGTACTGTCTCCACCATCGAAGACGGTGCCACCTCCTCCGCCTCCGCCGTTAGCTTGACCTCCACTCCCACCATTTCCTCTGGAGCCACCGCCACCGCCGCCGGCAAATCCGCCGTTACCACCACTGCCGGATAGACCACCGCCGCCGCCACCTGCATCGCAATCTGAGTGGCTGCCATTGCCACCAATAGCGAAGTTGGAATCGAAGGTGCTGTTTTCGACCGTGAGACCAGGCACGCCCGAATCGACCGTGCCGACATAGATCGCTCCGCCTGCGCCGAGACCTCCTCCTGCTCCGCATGCTCCGTCGCCGCCTTTTATTCTGAAGCCCTTGATGTAGACGCTTTCGAGCGTCAAGGCTCCTGTTCCGGAAACGGGCTTGTTATCCAAAGTGTCAAAGATAGATGCACTTCCTACGGCGAACAACCGGGAGTTTCCAGTTCCCGTCCATTGCAGCGTAGCTCCGTTTCCCTGGATGGTGATGTTTGTGAAAATGATCGGCGTCGCCGTCAGCCCGAATGGGTTATGGGCGTCGCGATCCCAAAAGGTGTTGAAGGAGTACACCAACTTCTGCAGGACGATCGTAAATGGTGCGCTATTGCCCTGTAATACACAACCGGTCTGATAGAAGCGGTCGGGGTCGGTCAGATTTAAAGCCGTGTTGCTTTCGAACTCCGCGGCATAGATCGCTTCCTGCAGAGAGCAATGGCTGGCGTCGGTTACTCCTTGCTGCGTGGTTGTGACCTGAATGGTGGTCTGGGCCTCGGTTAGCTGAACGGAACCCAGCGCGAGTAAAGGGATCGCTACTAAGGCGATCCGATAACCAATCTGAGTCAAAAAACGAGCTACCCGGCTCCCATCAGAGCGAGTCAATATGGATTTCTTCATGTGCAAGTTTCCATTCGATAGGGAATGATTTTTTGGGCCCGCAGAGGTTATATTGCGGCAGAGACTCTGAGTACATCATTGGAACGTAAACTTGTTGCAATCATTTTGTCGGAGAAAGAAGAGAAAAGGTCCCTAAGTTATCTCATCGGTTCGCTTCGACAGGGAGGCAGCCGGTGACAAAGCGCGAAAGGTGATCGGCCAATTCAAAGAACTCGAGGCACGCGCCGATGTTGATCACTACAACATGGCGGTGGTTTACGCGGGCCTGGGCGAGAAGGACCGCACTTTCGAAGCGCTGGAGCGCGCTTATGCACAACGTTCGGGCAGCCTGGCCTTTCTCAACGCCGATCCATTTTTCAAAGATATGCGTTCAGACCCGCGATACAGAGACCTTCTCCGCCGCATTGGCCTGTCGCAATAAATACTTTCTCACTCTCTGAATCCAGGCCGGACATCCTCATCCTGAAGAAAGCTCGGCCGAGTACGTGAAACCTTCTCACCCTCATTTACCCACCGTACGCTCGTCGAAATCCGTTTCTACAGCATGGCACGGACGCTTGTTTTTGGCGGGGGGTGAGCTCTTTTTTGGAGCCTTGCCAACAGCTTCCCCCGGAAACATCGACGTTTCCGCCTTGCCCTGCCAACCAAAAACTGCACACAGTGCAGACAAGACGTCGTCCAACGCTTAAAGTTCCCATCTTCAGAACAATCGCCGAGCTCAGAGGCTGCCACACCTAGGGAAGCGCCAAGCGACCCTGAATTCCTACGAATTGTCGATCTACAATCGCGCCACATTGTCATAATCCCCGACGGCCGAGAGGTGACGGAATACTCCTATACACGAATGGCTTTGGCATGTGAAATTCGACGGCGTTCCGTTAAGGACGGCCGCGCTCCTTCGACCATGTCGACCGAATCACCTAGAAGAACACTGCCGGAGAGACGTGGAAGCGGTGACTAAGCTTTTCCATCTGCTGTCTGTTCAATTGCCGCTTTTCC
Organism: uncultured Acidobacteriota bacterium; assembly: GCA_963781385.1. Taxonomy (GTDB): domain Bacteria; phylum Acidobacteriota; class Terriglobia; order Acidiferrales; family UBA7541; genus Acidiferrum. The sequence continues at coordinate 373,960 of CAWAFN010000007.1, forward strand.
TTCAAAATCAAGGACACAATACTTTCGCCGCCCAAGTCGTCCGCAAGGTCCTTTTGTCGGAGTCCGTTGGCATCCATTAGTTCTCTTAGCACCTCTACTCCTGAGGCCTTTTCGATAGTGAACTGCTTCGCTTCGTAGTCCGCGATCAAGACGACCAGCAGTTTGGCCGTTTCTGTTTCTTCCGCGCTTCGATGTGCTTTGCGTTGTAGCTCCAGAAGCCTCTGAATGTAGGCTTCGTGCTGCCCACGAGACGCAATGATCTTCGGAGCCTCCGCTTTGACAAGATATTTGGCTGGCAGTCGTTCAGCAATTGCAGGCATTTTTCCAAGCTCCTTTGTCGTACTCTTTGTGGGTCAACACCGCCAACACAGTAACTGTTCCCATCTCGTAGCTTATGTAGGATATCAATCTGGCATCGTTGTTCTTGATATCGAAGACCACGCAGTCTCCAACGGGGTCCGCATCCTTGCGCGTTCGCCTGACTGCCGGGAAATTGTTCCAGGGAGGGTCCACCCCTTCCACGATCCTGACCCAAGAACCGAGAGACCCCTTCCAGTTCGCATGCTTCTTTTGCGCAGCTTCTATCAGGTGTTTGCCAATTATCTGCACGTCCAAATCTTAGCAATCTGCTAAGTTCCTTGTCAATGGGAACCGCACAGGAAAACACACCGACTTGCCATGAAATCCCCGTTCTGTTGTGTAGGATTTGAGGCGAAATGCGATATTCTCACTGGTGCCCCGGATCGCGCATCGCGTCTATCCGGGTTCGTTTTTTGATTCAGATTTCGTTGAATTGGCGTCGGATAACTGAGCAACTCTCTCCCTAAATCAGGCTACGAACTAGGCTACAATTGGGCTACGAACTCTAAATCTTTAGACTAGGAAAATCTCCTCGCGACAAGGCTATGAACAATTCAGAAAGTTAATTGGAACTCCGCAGAATCGGTTAGGAACACAGAGCTGAAATCATGGCCCATGGAGGTGCGATAGGATACTCTTCGGGCTAATACGCTCATTGCAACATTCAATCGGCGCGCCGGCTGGGCAAAAAAATCTGACGGCGTACGTTGCTCTGGAACAGACCCGTACTTCTGAACGACAACTAAACAAGTACCCAAACCTTCTCAAGTGATATTTGTCAGCAATGACCTCTTTGTCGTCGCTTTCAGTACATACCTTGCTCCGGCGTGCCGGGCGCCGCATTTTCTGGTTTGATTTCTGCGACGAGCGTTTCCGTTGTAAGCATTAGACCGGCAATAGAAGCTGCGTTTTGGATCGCGAGACGCGTCACCTTCGTCGGGTCAATCACGCCGGCGTGAACGAGGTTAGTGAACGCACCGGTCTGGGCATCGAAACCGAAGTTGTTCTCCTGGGAGTCTCGTACGCGAGCGACGACAACTGCAGCTTCGTAACCGGCATTTTGGGCAATCTGCCGCAAAGGTTCTTCGAGAGCGCGCTTGACGATGTTGACCCCAATCGCTTCGTCACCTTCGAGCTCGAGATTGTCGAGAGCGGAGATGCAGCGCACCAAGGCGACACCGCCTCCCGGAACGATTCCTTCTTCGACAGCCGCGCGCGTGGCGTGCAGCGCGTCCTCGATGCGGCTCTTTTTTTCCTTCATCTCGCTTTCGGTTGCTGCACCCACCCGAATCAAGCCCACTCCGGCCACAAGCTTAGCTAAGCGTTCTTCGAGCTTCTCGGAGTCGTAGTCAGACGTAGTCTCTCCCAGCTGCGCACGAATCTGGCGTACCCGGCCTTCGATTTCGGAGGCTCTGCCTGCGCCTCCGACGATTGTGGTGTTGTCCTTGTCCAATGTGATTTTCTTTGCCCGGCCCAAATCCTCGATCTTGACGTTCTCAAGTTTGATCCCGAGATCCTCGGTGATCGCTTTGCCGCCCGTCAGGACTGCAACGTCTTCGAGCATCGCTTTGCGTCGATCGCCGAAGGCGGGCGCCTTGACAGCCGCACAGTGCAGCGTGCCGCGTAATTTATTGACGACCAGGGTCGCGAGCGCTTCGCCTTCGACGTCCTCGGCAATAATCAAAAGGGGCTTGCCTAGCTTCGTGATCCGCTCGAGCAGCGGAAGGAGGTCTCTCATGGAGCTGATCTTCTTCTCGTGGACGAGGATGTAGCTATCTTCGAGTATGGCTTCCGAGCGATCGGGGTCGGTCACGAAGTAGGGGGAAATATAGCCGCGGTCGAACTGCATCCCCTCGACCACGTCAAGGCTCGTTTCTGTTGTCTTGGACTCTTCAATGGTGATGACGCCATTCTTGCCTACCTTCTTCATGGCTTCCGCGATTAACGATCCAATTTCCTTGTCGTTGTTGGCGCTAATTGAAGCGATCTCGGCCATTTGATCATGGTAAAAACCAGCACTGGTCTCCAGCAGTTGCTTTCTGAGCTGCAGAACACTGTTGACGATGCGGTCTTCGTCTTCTTCCCCGATTCGCGCGACCCTGCTTGCCTGACTGATGCGCTCGATAAAGGTTGCGCTCGGATCGCGTTTGGACTCTTCGTAGGTCTTCTGAAAAGCCATCAAATCGCCCATCGGGAGAGTGTGCAGCGCGGGTACCTCCTCAGCCGAGGACATTCGCATTGATTTTGCCGCCGCAAGCACCGCTTGAGCCGGGTCGGCCGGAGAAATCTTGTGCGACAAGGCTTGTATCGCTTCGACAACGACTTTCACCGCTTGCTCCAACCCGCGCTTCAAAGCCGTCGGGCTTGCTCCTGCCGAGATCGTCCTTACGCCCTCACGAAAAAAAGCTTGCGCGAGAACAGTCGCCGTCGTCGTGCCGTCTCCGGCCGCGTCGGACATTTTCGACGCCACTTCGCGAACCATTTGAGCTCCCATGTTCTCAAGTGGATCACGAAGTTCGATTTCCTTGGCAACCGTTACTCCATCCTTCGTGATGATCGGCGAGCCGAATTTCTTTTCGAGCACGGCATTACGGCCCTTCGGGCCAAGGGTGATCTTTACGGCGTCTGCGAGGGTGTTCACACCGCGTAGGATCGCTTGCCGGGAATTCTCGCCAATGACGATTTGCTTTGCCACGATCTAGACCAAGTTCTTTTCTATGAATTCTTCTACCGCGTCCCGCAAAAGTTTAGGCGCATTCTCCCTGTCATCGTTGATCTTTATGTTTAGTGCTGTGAGCCAAGTCAAGACTTCCCCAATCAAACATGCAGAATCACTCGTGGGCTTGACCTTGAGCACTTTCGCAGTTCCGAAGACAGAGGGCAGTAGAGCGCTTGATCCAGGAAGCAAACAGATTAGCACCTCACTACCGTTACGAAGGTATTCCGGGGCCTTTCGCGCCAATCCCTTCGCAAGCGTCGATAGCTTCTCAGAGTTACCGGCGTGCGACGCTGCATCTAAATCAACGATCGCTCCCTGTACAAATTCCCAGTTCGGCGCGGTGTCCTCGCGGATCAGTTCCACCCCACGGTTCGTATGCTTGAAGTACACACGATCATCGCCATCGACGCAGCCGTGCAACCGATTATCTAATCTGAGATTGATAGCCGTTCTGACATCTTTTATGGTGCGAGTGTCTTTTGGGTTGGCGGTGGCAAACGGCGGCCAATCTTCGACATCTCGAGCCGCGCGAGTCGCTTGTTTTTGTGGCCAGTCCGTAAAAAGAAAGAACTGCGTCTCTTTTTTCCTGCGGGGCGAATGCGCTGGGCTTGACATGGTGTCTGGACTCCTCAGGTGAGAGTTCTGATTTCCGCGACCGTGCTTTGAATTTCGGGATCAAAGCCTCGCAGATCTGCGGGGCTGAACTTCGTCATGCTTTTGTACCATGCGCTGAATCTGTCTAGAGCAGTCTTTAATCTTTGGGAAGTCCGGCGAGTGACCGGCTGACGCGTTCCGAGCGCCCCGAGAGCGTCGGTCATGCCTTGCAGTACAGTCAGCATCCGGTTGTGGTCGGGCATTTCAAGAAATTGTGAATGTTCGATTTTCTTCGCAAGCTTCTTCCATTCGGGAGCCGCTTTTCGCAGCGGCGTGTAGTCTAGGAACTCTTGATTTCCCCAATACGTCCATGCTTTTAAGGGGACCGAAGACAGGCAAGCAAGCACGCTGCCGGCCCGGAGTGCCTGTAAGAAAGGTCTCCAAATTAGCGTCTGAACAAAGAGAAGAAGGGCTTGGGCGCGAAGTGGCTGCAGGTGATAGACGCCCCAGACCGAAGCATAGGCGAGGCAGATAACGATTGTCGTTCCGATCGAAGCCGAAGCAGATTGCCGCCAATTCAGGAAATATTTGTCGATCGCAAAAAATACGATGAGGAAGTTCACCAACAACAAGATTCCCACGAGGAAGAGATTCTGGCCGGTAGAAGCGGATGCGTCGTGAACCAAACCCACAAGGGTTACTGGATCGATAGGCAGATAGTGAAAAGCTCCACCGAGCGCGAGCGCACAGAGAAAAAACAAACCGTTACCAAAAAGGTCTTTGCGAGACGGAACATAGAACAGTACATTTAGTGCTTCGTCAGCGGCCATGAGTCTGTCTCGCGAGCTACTCCTGGGCAGGTTTTGCTCGGTAAGCGTACTCTTCCAGTTATGGATAGGCAAGAATTCAGAGCGGATGGGAATTCTCCAACTGGAAGGCGTGACAAACTGTTGCATGTTGACCTTTATGATGAGCTTTGTGAGCTTAAGATGCTCTTAACAAGCCGTCTCAGACTGTTGGACTTGTGCTCCGCCCCACGAGGCCACTATGCCGTGCAAAGTGTTGTTAGCTGACGACTCTGAGGTGACATAACAGAAATAAACAGTATGACCTCAGATATGACTCGTTCGGAGGCTGCGATGAGCCTGAACTGAACTAACGACGCAATGAAGACTTGTAAATCCGGATTAGAACCTTTCCTGGCAGGCACACCTCTTCGTAGCCATTCCGGGGCTTTAAAATAGCCGTTTACACAACAGATTGTGTTATATACGCGCGCCACTCAGCAGGGTGGGCGTTTGCAGTACTTGCAGCACGGCACCGGTGTCGGGCACTTCGGAACATCACATTCTCCAAGGACGACAACGGTTGCCGTGCCGTCCTTAACGGAAATCTGAATCCCGATATGGTGCTCGAACAATATGCTCCCGCTCCTTAGCGGTCGGCTTGCGAAACTCCTTCACTTGCTGTGTGGCTGGCCCGGTCATAGTTTCCTCCTTAGCGATACATTTATGCGCTCGGAACGCTTCGAGCGTTCGGCTCCGAGGAAATCGCCTGCAAGGCACGCGCGCGTCGCTCCTTCGCTTTTTGCAGGACGGACAAATCGGGATCGGCATTTGCCCATAGGCGCAGAAATTCGTCGTAATACTTCAATGCCTCTTTGAAATTGCCCGCTTGCTCGAGACTTTGAGCCACTCGCAAATGGCCGAGCACCCAATCCGAAGGCGCATCCTCCGCCATCAGAGCCCCCTTTTGATCGAGGTAGCGCTTATAAGATGTGACAGCATCCGGCCACCGGCTCTGCGCTGCATAGGCAGCCGCCAACGAGTCGGAAGCGCCATAAAAACCATACGCAACAATCGCGCGCTCCTGGCTCTCGATCGCCGCGTCGGTTCTTCCTTCCGCCAACTCCAGAATCCCTTTCAGATTGTAATAAAAACTGTTGGTCAGACTTTGGTCCTGCCCCTGGCTGAGCCTCTCCAAGCGAGCGAGCCGTTGCCGCGCTGCCGCAAGGTCTCCCATCTGGACGGCGACGACACCAGCCCAGCGCAGTTCAGCGTCCTCGAACTCTGGTTGGGGAGCTGCCGCTGTCAGGCGGCGGAACTCCACACGCGCTGCCGCGAGAGGGCCGCGGATGCGCAGCGCCTCGACGAGTAGATAACGATTTACCGGAACCCAGGTGTCATAGTGCAATTTTTCGTCCAGCAACAAACTGGTGCGCAAGGCATCCACGGCTTCCCGCAGTCGCCCGCGGTACATCAACACACGGGCCGAATACAAAGCGGCTAGCGCTTTTTCGTAATCTCCACCTTCTTGTGCCAACGCATCGAACTGCTGCTGCGCTTTGTCAGGCTCGTCCTGTCCCAGATAGGCGAGGCCCGCGCCCCAATGCAAAATTGAACTGTTTACGCCGTGGTCCCTTGCGGATGAATAAGCAGCGAGCGCCTCGCCCGGCTTGTTATCACGTGCCAGCCAACGAATTAAAACGCTGTAATCGCGGGTGCTGTGCGGATCAATTTGTAACACGCGTTTCTGAGCCCGAATCGCATCCTGCATATGCCCCAGGAACATCGATTCTTCCGCGAACCCACGAAGGCCATCGACGTCGTCCGGGTACAGTTCTGTAAGCATGCGATATTGCTCCAGCGCTTTTTCCTCCCGCAATCGACTGGAGAAATCGGTTGCTCGAATCAGGTAGCGTTCGCGTTCGGAGACGCGGTCGATCCCTTTGACCGCTTGGGCCAAGTGGAGTCGAGACTCCTTCTCATCGCCCAGGATGTTGTAAGCCTGAGCCATCGAAAGGTGCGCCATGGCAAAGTTCGGGTCCAACTCCACCGCGGTTTTCGCCAGCGCCAAAAATCCGTCGATGTCTCCGGCCGCGTAGCGCTTCATGCCTGCGGAGTAGCGCCGTAATGCTTCGAGGGAGTGTGTGGTGACTTGCGCCTGCGGCGTGCTTTGCCGCTCGATTTGCGCCACCGATTCTCCCAACCGATTACGCATGCGCGCAGCGAGTTCGTCGACGGCTTCATACAACTGGTTTGGGCTGCGCAAAGACACGGAATCACGCAGAACCGAGGCGTTCTGCAGGGGATCGACGACTCGTACATCGATCCTGTAGCTTAGTCCTGCTTTTACTACATCCCCGACCAGGAACGCGCGATAGTTTTCGCGCTGGCAGATCTGGCGACCCAGTTCCGCATCCAGACGGGATACGTCGGATCGTCCTGTGAGCTGCGCGGCCGCAAGCGCTTGTGCCCGAGGTACGACGTCGACGTAACGAGACTGTTGCAGCGCATGCCCAAGCGACTCCGCCACGGTGTCATCGAACAACGGCTCGCCGCTGTGATTCTCGAAATCGGTGATCAAAAGCCAATCACGGGCCGCGAAAACCGGCGCACTGGCAACGCGCTTCACGAGATACGTCGCCGCGGCCGCGCCTCCGACCACGGTTAGCAGCAGAACAGCCAGCAGCCGCCGCTTCCATCCGGATTTCGACTCCGCCGATACCGCCGGAACCACCGTCGACAACAGCGGCTGGTCCATCGTTCGCCGCAAAGTCCGCAGGTCCACCAGCAGGTCAGCGGCGGCGACGTAGCGCTGGTCCGGATTCTTCGCCAGCATTTTCGTCACGATACGCTCGAGTTCAGGCGAAACCCGCGGATTGAGCGTGCGCAGCGGCGCCGGCTCGTCGTTCACGATGTGATTGTAGGTCGCCAGGAATCTCTTATCGTAAAACGGATGACGTCCGGCGAGCACTTCGTAAAAAATGACGCCCAGCGAAAAAATGTCGGAGCGCTCGTCGCCTTCGTTCTCCTGCAGGACTTCCGGAGCCATGTATGCAAGGGTGCCGCTGAAACCCTTGGTCTCCGCACGCTCGTCGATTTGCGTAGTAGTCATCGCGCAATTCGGAAGCCACGCGGCCACGCCGAAATCCAGGACCTTGACCTGTCCGGCCAGCGTCAGCATGATGTTTTCCGGCTTAATGTCGCGGTGCAGCACGCCCACCCGGTGCGCCGCGGCCAGCGCTTCGGCGCATTCGATCCCGATTTCCAGAAATTTGCCGATGGCGATCGGCTCGTTCAATCGCCGCCGCAGCGTCTGTCCGTCTACATACTCCATCACCATGAACAGTTCGCCGCGATTTTCGAACACGTCATAAACGGCTGCGATGCGCGGGTCGGTCAACTGGCTGGCTAAGCGCGCCTCGGTCCACAGCCGTTGCCGGTAATTCTCGTCCGCCGCGCGGATAATCCGCTTCAGCGCGACCGTTCGCTTGAGCTTTGTATCGTAGGCGCGATACACCTCGCCCATGCCGCCACAGCCCACCCGCGCAGACACCAAGAATCGTCCGACGCTGGTACCGCTGAGATCTGAAACAGGACTTTCCCGAGGATTGAGCTGACTGCCATCGTCAGCGACTGGTGGGCGTGAGCCGAACGGGGATTTCACCAACACAGCCTTTACTGCCATGGCCACGCGCCCCCAAGCACGTACCGCGGCGGACCCGGAGTAACAAGATGTCTAGGTATCAAGATATTAAGTGAAGCTCGGGCCGAAGTAAACAAGCCAGCCATCCACACCATAGGTAGTGCCGGTTCGCGGGCAAGCGTTTCAAAACGTCTGGGTTCCGCATCGGTGATCGGCGACTGCCTCTAACGGACTCCGGCCTTCTAAGTCTTTGACCGTTTGCACGACAGCTCGAAACGGTGGTGATCCACGACTTCTGGATTGTGCCCGTCCTCAATGAGCCCGCTATGAAGGGAATTTGCTTCTTTTTTTCGAGAAGCAAAACCGCTCGAAAAAAAAGAGGAGAACCATAATGGCGAATACGCAAGAACACACAACTTGGGGAGAATTGTTGCACAGCGCGGTTCATACGCCGGGAAAACTGCTCGCCGCCTACAGCGCTTCCCATAACTACTCGTTTGGAAATGGACTGCTCGCGCTCGAACAATGCATCAGTCGGAAGATCGTGCCGGGACCGCTCAATAGCCATAGAGGATGGGTTGCCCCGTCCACAAAGGGATTCTTACGCGCCCACACCTATTCGCTGGCCTTTCAGGAAGGCAAGCAGATCGGAGTTGATCTGGTCCGCGTTGGTGTGGGTATACCGTGCGGAAAGCCCTTGTAGGTTTTCAATGTGCTATTCCTCAGCAACTTTGCCGACAGCGGCGCAGAATCGGCAAGGCGCGATCTGATCGTCATCACCATGCATCACTAGGACCGTACAGTGATCTTCTTCAGGTCTTCGGTGAAGTCCGTCTGGGAGAAGGCGACGATGACATAGTGCGCCTTGGCTTAGGCCGTAATTCCAGCGCCTGTCATAGTTTCTATGGGGCTCCTATCGGAGGGTTCAACGGAGGTGTATAGTCTGTCCCGCCTAAGGAGGGCACATCCCATGCGCATGATGCTCAAGGTTTCCATTCCAGTCGAAGCGGGTAATGCGGCGAGCCGAAGCGGCAGCTTGGGGACAACCATCGAACGGATTTTGGGTGAGATGAAACCCGAGGCGGCGTACTTCGCGGAAGACAATGGCGAGCGGACCGGATACATCTTCTTCGACATGAAAGAGTCGTCGGAGCTGCCGGCCATAGCCGAGCCATGGTTTCTTGCGTTCAATGCGAGGCTTACGGTGCGACCGGCGATGAATGCGAAGGACCTCGCGAATGCGGGTTCCGGCATTGAGCGAGCGGTGAAAGGGTATGGCAAAGCCGCGACAGCCTAGCTGGTGGGCTACTTGATAGCTCGTTCAAACCTTTCTTTTTGAACTTTTCTGCCTGTAGCCACGAAGCACGTCCGTTTTTCGGACGACGGCTGGTGGGGCCTTGCTTAGCTGTGCATCCTGGGCTGTGATGCGCGCTCACACGGTCTGAAGAACGGACGAAATCTGCGTTTGGTGTCGCTGATCATAAATATCGACTGATGGCTGAATTGGCGTGCCTCCCAGAGAAAGCCTGCCATCATTGATTTCGGCTTCCGGAGCTGGCACCCGCAATGGCCGGAGGCGTCGCTGATCGCTACGGCCTGGGCGGCTCCGCTCTGGATCGCTGCCGCCGGGGCAGCTACCGTAATTTGTGCCGGTATGTTTCCACCAGAAACTGCGCCTCGCAGACTGGCATCCACGGGTAGTAGATACCAAACCGCTTGATTGCCGAACGGAGAATTAAAGTCATGAATACGCAACTGTTAATCGGCGCGAAAGAAACTCCGGCGAGCGGTGGAAAAACCTTCGACCGTCTTAATCCCATCACAGGAGAATGTGCCACCAGAGCCGCCGCCGCTTCTGTCGAAGACGCAAACCTGGCGGCCAGCGCAGCAGCTATCGCTTTTCCTGCCTGGGCGGAAATGGGACCCAGCGCTCGCCGCGCTCTTTTGAACAAAGCTGCAGATGCGCTGGAGGCAAAAGCTGCGGAGTTCACCTCCGCCATGATGGAAGAGACCGGTGCCACCGCCGCGTGGGCAGGCTTCAACGTGGCGTTTGCCGCCGGCATTGTTCGCGAAGCCGCCGCGATGACGACGCAAATCACAGGTGAAATAATCCCGTCCGATAAGCCCGGCCTCCTCGCGTTAGCCATCCGCCAGCCGGTCGGTGTCATCCTGGGCATCGCCCCGTGGAACGCTCCGGTGATCCTCGGCGTGCGCGCAATCGCCATGCCTCTCGCTTGCGGCAACACTGTCGTGCTCAAGGCCTCCGAGCTTTGCCCTCGTGTTCATTGTTTGATCGGACAGGCATTCCGAGACGCCGGTTTCCCGGATGGCGTGGTCAACGTCGTCACCAATTCCGTGCCCGACGCCGCCTCCATTGTAGAAGCGCTGATTGACCACCCCGCTGTGAAGCGCATCAACTTCACCGGCTCGACGCGCGTCGGTCGCATCGTGGCCCAGCGTGCGGCTCGTCATCTCAAGCCGGTGCTTCTTGAACTCGGCGGTAAAGCGCCGCTGCTTGTGCTCGAAGATGCAGACCTCGACGAAGCGGTCAAAGCCGCCGCCTTCGGAGCGTTCATGAATCAGGGACAGATTTGTATGTCTACTGAGCGCATCATCGTCGTGGATGCCGTCGCCGATGTATTTGTCGCCAAGTTCGCTGCGAAAGCCGCCAGCCTGATTGCGGGTGACCCACGTGAAGGCAAGACCCCGCTCGGTGCTGTTGTCGACCGCAGAGCCATCGAAACTGCCAACACTTTGTTAGACGACGCCCTGGCCAAGGGCGCTAAGCGCGTGGCGGGCAGCGAAGGTTCTGGCGTGATCATGTCGGCATGCGTAGTGGATCGCGTCACTCCAGAAATGAAGTTGTACTCCGAGGAATCATTCGGCCCCATTGTTGCCGTCATTCGCGCCAAGGATGAGGCAGACGCCGTGCGTATCGCCAATGACACCGAGTTTGGTCTCTCCGCCGCAGTCTTCAGCCGCGATATAACCCGTGCGCTGATGGTCGCAAAACGAATCCAGTCGGGGATGTGCCACATCAATGGCCCCACAGTTCACGACGAAGCACAGATGCCCTTCGGCGGAGTCAAAGCCAGCGGATACGGCCGCTTCGGTGGTAAAGCAGTCATAGCCGAGCTCACCGATCTCCGCTGGATAACGATCGAAACTAGGGCCGGCCATTTCCCAATCTAGGGGCGACTCTCAGCGGCATGAATGTTCGCGATATGTTCTCAAGTTACTTTCAAGCGTGCGGAGGAACCTCGTAACTGAAAATCCGGTTCCAGGGTTGGAGCAAAGGAAACGGCCTGCAACACCTCTAAACTTCACCGATGACGTCGATTGCTTCCAGATTCCCTGGTAGTTGCTACCTGTCGAGTACTCGCCTCTCGGGAATTCCTCGTCCTGCCAATAGGAATGTTGAACCCTTGGACGCAATGGCTCTCGCAAATTGCTCAGCTCGACCAACACACAGGCATCACTCGATAACTTCAATGCTCAATCGTGTCTGCGTAAAATCGCTCTATCTTTAAGCATACAGAGCGTTTACAATTCAGATTGTGTCTTGTGTCTGTCAGGTATATATGCTATTATTTCTGACAGATAGAAGAGGCTTTATGACCACAAATATTACCAAGGCCGTAAAGAAGAAAATACACGCCAAAAAGCCCGGCTGGGTTTTCACGCCCAGGGAGTTTGTTGGCCTGGGCCCCCGTGCCGCCATTGACCAAGCTCTTTCGCGGCTGCAGCGCGGCGGTGAGATTCGCCGTCTGGCTCAGGGCATCTACGAATTCCCACGAATTCATCCTCGCATTGGCACCCTTGCGCCCTCTCCGGAATCCGTCGCCGAGGCCGTTGCGGCAAGAACGCACAGTCACATCCTTGTTACCGGCGCGAAGGCCCTGAATCTTCTCGGGCTTTCGACGCAAGTGCCGGTGCAGAATCTCTTTCTCACCGAGGGGCCATCTCGCACCGTGAGGATCGGAAACCAAAGCATCACGCTCAAGCATGTTGCTCCCTCCAAGATGCTAGGCGCTGGTACCGAAGCGGGGATTGTTTTGCAGGCTGTCCGGTCTTACGGACAGAAACCGAGTCCACGAAATTCCCGTGCAGGCCCTCGCTGGTAAACTTCCCCGCGCCGTCAAGTCGGCCGTCAAACGGCTCGCGGCAGCGGCTCCGGCTTGGACACATCCCGTGCTCCAACAAATCACGGCGTAGTCCCGTCGATGGACAACTTCGCAAAACTCAAGGCGGCAGAGCGGAAGCCTTTTTTCGAGGAGGCCGCCAGCCACCGCAATTCGACGACCACGGCGGTCGAAAAAGATTTTTGGGTCTGCTGGACGCTCAAACATCTCTTCGCGCTAAAGCACGTTCCCGAGTTGCGCTTCAAGGGCGGTACCTCTCTGTCCAAAGTGTTCCGCCTCATCGACCGCTTTTCGGAAGACATTGATGTATCTATCGACCGCGCTGCCCTTGGTTTCACAGGAGAACGCGACCTCGCTCGTCCACAGCTCTCTACCGCCAAGCGAAAAGCGCTCGACGTGGAATTGCGCGAAGCGATCGCGAAGGAAGTCACAAGCGACCTCCTTCCGAAACTGCGGGCCAGCTTCGAACCTATTCTCAAGGACCAAAAGTGGATGCTCGTACCGTCCGAAGGAGCCAACGAGGAAATGACACTCGTTTTCTATTACCCTCGTGCGTTCGACTATAAGGACTACCTACGTCCTCAGATCAAACTTGAATTCGGCCGCGGTGATCAGCAACCAAGTGAGAAGGCGCGGGTCAGTTCGTTCGTCGCCGAAGAATTTCCGAAGGAATTCGCGCAACCCTTCGCGGAGGTCACCGTTCTCGACGCGCAGCGCACCTTTTGGGAAAAAGTGACTCTTCTGCACGCGGAAAATCACCGCCCCGATCCTTCGAAGCTCAAGTCACGCATGTCCCGGCATTGGTCCGACATTGCGGTGATGAGCGTCGGCCGACCGATTCGTGAACGAGAAACTTTCCCTCGATTTGCTGCGAACCGTCATCCGCTTCAAACAGATTTACTTCGCAGCGAACTGGGCCAAGTATGAGAATGCCGTGCCCGGAACCATCCGTATCGCCCCGAATGCACAGCTGCGGAAAGTCTTGCGTGACGACTACATCCAAATGAAGGAAATGCTTCCTGTCGATGCTCTTACCTTCGACCAGATCCTCGAGAGGCTCGATATGTTGGAAAAACGACTGAACTCTCTGGCCCCCATAGCAAGATGAAAGAAGATCTCGCAATCCGTTTGAAACAAGCAGAAACTGCGCGCTTGGGTTTTGAACTTCCACCCAAGATCGCCGATGTTGTCCGTATCGTCCGTGAAAATGAACTACAAGCAGCAGTTAAGAACGCGGCGTAACACATTGATTTGAGAGGGAAAGGCTTGGTCGGGGCGAAAGGATTTGAACCTTCGACCTCCTGGTCCCGAACCAGGCGCGCTAGCCAGGCTGCGCTACGCCCCGACAATACGCAGTGTCTCGATGGAAACACTGCAGGGACTAGTAGAGTAACACAGGTTTTCATTGGGCTACAGCCACTTCCCACCTCGAGCATCGTCGCCGTTCTACTCTGAAATTACGCTGAAAATCAGCCTGAATTCGATGTTCTGAGATGATCTTTGAAATCGCAAAAGCAAAACGCCGTGCGACAAATTCGTCGATCGGCGTTTTGCAGGTCTGCAGATTGTTAGAAGCTGTAACGAAGCGCGAATTCCATCACGCGTGGCCGAGTGAGCGTCTGCGAGTACTTTCCGAAACCGCCGCTGACATCGATTTCCGGAAGCACGCTAAACGCGTCGAATCGCACGGAGTTGGTGATGTTATAGACGCTCCAGTTGAACGAGAGTCTTTGGCGTTCGGTGAAGCTCCAGCTCTTGTTGAGCGACATGTCGATACCGAAATATCCCGGCCCGCGCAGATTATTGCGCTGCCCGACTTCACCGGGGAACGGAAAATCAAACGCAGAGATTGCCGTGCCAGTATTCTGGAACATGTTCACGTCGCCGTCGGCATCTGTGAACGTTCCCGTCTTCGGCTTGGGGCCAACAAGGTTCGCAAATCCGTTGAGTTCCCAGTTGGTTGGAAATACCAAGCCATTCTGAACGCCGAATGGCAATCCACTGGTCCACTTAGCCAGGCCGGACCAGCTCCATCCACCAAGGATGGCATCGATACCGCGGTTCCAGCCGCTTCCCCAGCGCTGCTGGCGACCGAAGGGAAGTTCGTACACCCAGTTCGTGTTGATCTGGTGAGTCATGTCGTAGTCGGAGACTGCGCGGAACAATCCCGGATCAAACGGATTGTAAATTTCGCCGGTTCCGAAAAAGCTTCCTTCGAAAAGCGAAACGCGTTCCGCATCTGAACTCATATCAATGGATTTTGAAAAAGTGTAATTGAAATCCCAAGTCAGGCCGCGCGTCTGGCGATGGCGCAACATCAATTGCAGCGCGTTGTAGTTGCTGCGGCCGGAAGAAGTCCAGGTAAATAGCGAAGCGTCCTGCGCCTGGAAGAATGAAAACTGTCCATTTTTCGGGAAATAGGAGACAGAAGCGTTGTTGGCGTCCGGGATGCCGAACAGATCCCAGGTCGAAAGCGGAGTAGTTTCGTTGGTACTGCCAACGCAAAACAGGTCATAGGCGGCTACGATGGGGTTGGTGGTCGAATTGATCAACTGTCCTGGATTGCGGCATCCAGTTTGACCCGCGCCGAGACCAACACCAAGTTGATACGCGCCGCCAGCTTGCAGAGGTTGCAGCATGTCGGTCCAATATTGCTGGACTTTCGCCGGCAGAACCGACGGATCGAAATTGTTGGTGGTCACGCCCGTACGGTAAACCTTCGCCAGTGCCGTGACCGCTTCGAAGTATCCGATGCCGCTCTTGGGATCGAAAAGATTCAGCGGTTGCGCCAAATCTTTTTCTTGCAACAATCGGCGGCCGAGTCTGCCTACGTATGCCATTTCAAACGTGAAGCCGCTTTTAAATTCGCGAGTGATTGAGAAATCGAAGCCGTAGGAATACGGCGTTTTCATTTTGTCGTCCAGGCCCCAATAGATCGCGAAGCCGCCAGAATCCGGATCTGAGGGTGGAGTCGACGGAAAGCCCGCCGCTGGTGGAGGCACGATCATTGACGGCGATAAATCGTGCACCCCGGTATAGCGTGGCGCGGTATCCAAATCCACGAAACCAGGAGGAAATGTGCTCGTGGAAATAAATCCGAACGATCCCTGGCGATCGTAGGTATTGATGGTTCCCTGTCCGAAGTGATCGTAATACATTCCCGCGCCCCAACGGATGGAAGTCCTACCAGCGCCGCCGAAAAGACTGCCCAGGAAGCCATCTTTGTAGCCAGGCGAATAAGCCATGGAGACGCGCGGAGCGATGTTCTTGTAATCCCAAGCCCAATAGCCGGGCTTGTTATTCACGGGACCGGAAAGATCCATCGTAAAAATTGGATTGAACGAAATGCCCTGCACCATGTCCTTCATGCGGGTGTCAAAAAAATCGTGCAGGCTGATGCTCGGATTCACTTGATTGCCGTCCGTTTCGAATGGAGGCTGGAGCAGTGAGTAGCGGAGACCGTATGTAAAAGTCAGATTCGGTTTAATGCGCCAGGAATCCTGCGCATAGAGTTCGACCTCATTGTCGCGGAAATGGCGTCCGACGAACGATCCCGGAGTTTGAAATTCTCCGTCCTTGTTTTGCACGTACGTGGTATCGAGTTCGCTGACCGAGCCGACCAGCGCCATTGCCGCGAAGTCATACGAGTTTGAAAAACCGTCATCCACAGAAGGAAATCCATTCGAACCGGGATCGAGCGTTCCGCCCTGATTGGCGATACCGCCTGCCGGCAAGAATGCGCTGTTGGTGAGCCCACGACTGAACGAATTGTTATTGGAATTGCGGAAATTTGTCACCAGCCGGTAGTTCCCGCCAAACTGCAGGGTATGCTTTCCGCGGGTCCAGCTAAAATCATCGGTCACGTTATGCACCGGCACGATCGTGCTTGTCGTTCGCGTGTTAGCGACCGGATTATCTAACCCGCGAAGTTCGCGTGAAAGGGTCTGTAGATGCGCCGTTTTGTCCGACCCCCTGGCGGATATAACCGTAGTGGATGCTGTTCACTTTGGTTGGACTGATGATCCAGGTGTAACCACCGAGAATGCCTTTGGAATTGTTGGTGTCCACTTCCTGAGGCGGCTGGCCGGGAAACCATTCTCCCAAGGCGGTGTTGTCGTTCTGCAAGCCTAGACGCGCGAAAATGCGTTGTGTCCCGCTTTGCGTAATGTTGTAGTCGAATCTGGCGACGTATGTATCTAGCTTTTGCGGTGCGGGCGAGGAAAAAGTAAAACCCTGATAGTTTACGCCGTCACTGTTCGCACCTTGGTTGGTGTTGGGCAGCGGGTATTGATTCAACGTAGCGATGACATTGGGATTTACACCCGGTCCCCAGGGGCAGACTCCATTGGCCGAGCAATTCGGATCCATGCTTGCGATTTGCGGAGCGCCGAGAGCTCGAAATCCTTGTGGAACATTTACGTTGAATGTCTGCGGCACGAAATTCGCGTCCACGCCTTGAACCTGCTGCGCACCACCGGGGCACGCCGACGGATCAGCGCATTGGTACATGATGATGCCTTCGCGAAGGGTTTCGCTGGGAATCTGGCGCAACTGCTGTGAATTTTCACGCGTTCGTTGTCCCTCGTAGGCGAGGAAGAAATACAAGCGGTCTTTCTTGACGGACCGCCGAAAGCTACCGCCAAAAGTATTGCGAAGCAAATGTGCGGGCTTGTTCGGTTCGCCTGATGTAAGCTGTGCGTGTTTGTTGAAATAGTCGTTAGCGACCGTGTTCGTCGGGCGATTGTATTCATATGCCGTGCCGTGAAATTGGTTGGTCCCGCTCTTGGTCTGCAACTGTACTTGCGCTCCCGAAGAACGGCCAACGTCTGCGCCCGAGTTGGTCGTGGTGACGCGAAATTCCTCGATGGAATCGAGTGTTGTGCGCAATGCCCCGACAAACGCGGTACCCAACGTCTGATCATTATTATCAATGCCGTCGAGGGTCAGGTTGGTCTGGTCGCTGCGGCCGCCGTTGACCGAGCCGCCGCGGCTATCTCCTTTGAGGTCGACCTGATTGCGATCCGCAACGGTCACCACGCCGGGCTGCAGGCTCAGAATTGCAGCAGGATCGCGGCCTTCAAACGGCAGCGCGGAAATTTGCGCCTGCCCAAATGCATTTCCGATTGTGGCATCAGTGGTATTGATTGTTTGCGTCGTGCTGACTACTTCCACCGTGGTGGTCACGCCTTCGAGTTGCATGACGAAATTCTCGGTCGTTGGAGTTGCGACCAGCAATTGCAGATTCGTTTTTTTGTATGCAGCAAACCCAGCGGCCTCAGCCGTCAACGTATATGTGGCCGGTCGCACTTCCGGAAACACATATGCGCCATCTTTGTCGGATTGGGCGGTGAGTGTGACGCCAATTTCCGGACTGGAGAGAGTAAGCGTTGCATTGGGCACCGATGCGCCCTTCTGGTCCGTAATTACACCGCGCAAAGATGTGGAACCGGATTGCGAATAGAGCTTGGGTACAAGCAGCAATGTAACGATCAAAAAAAGGAAATACTTCGTGAAGTGAGACCTGGTCATTACACCCTCCGTTGGGACAAATAAATACACCCGTACTACCAGTTGCTTTTTGGGGCGATTGACCTAGGTAGGCCGCCCAATTTAGAGGGCGGAAAAATTGCGAAGGAACAGTTGCACAAGACCGTTCTGTGACAGCCTACCCCACCTGCACCACTGCCTACTTATGACTTTTCTAGACCAGTTTGACGTTAAGGGTCAAGATAGGTATGCAAAAAAAATAATAAATTCGGCTGATTTAGGAAAAATTTACAGGTATCCGCCGGCAAGAATCGCCGCCACGATCGCGGAAATCACTCGAACGTGGCTGCAGACTTTTGAAAACCTGCCCGGGGTACTCTCACTGCCAAATATTTGTCACTCGAAAAGCAGAAAGCCGCCGATTCAATCCTCGGCGGCTTTCCGGATTTGAATCGAGTTATTAGAATTCGTAGCGCAATGCGAATTGCATTGCACGCGGATTGGTTAGCAGTCCGGTGTAGTTCCCGAAGCTGTTGGTATTCGTCAGGGATAGGCTCAAGCTCTGCACGTCAAAGCGCGTGAGGTTGAGCGCATTGAACACATCCCAACGGAATTGCAGTGTTTGCGATTCCTTCCAGGGCATTTTCCAACGCTTGCTCAGACCCAAATCGAGCCCGGCGAAGCCGTCACCGCGCAGTGAATTGCGGTTGCCAACTTGTCCTGGCAGATCCGGCTGAAAATTGTTCAGCGCGGAAGACGGATCGCTGAACAAACTGACGGTTCCGTCGGCCTTTTTGAACAGGCCAGTCTGGACTGGCCCAGTCTGTGTTGCGAATCCGGATAGTTCCCAGTTGGTCGGCCACTGAGCGCCGTTGCTGACGCCGATCGGGAAGCCGCTGGTCCAGCGAGCAAGGCCGGACAACTGCCATCCGCCGATCACCGCGTCCACAAATCCGTTCGCGCCGTTGCCAATGGCTTTTCCCTTGCCGAACGGCATTTCGACAATCCAGTTGGCGTTGATTTGGTGGGTCAAATCGAAATCGGACGGAGCGCGCAATAGTTTCGGGCTCCATGGATTGATCACTTGTCCACCGAGTCCTCCTTCGTCCCCAATGCGGTTGGCATCGGAGGAAATATCGAAGGACTTGGAGTAGGTGTAGTTCAAGTCAAATTGCACGCCGTGGCTCATATGCTTTTGCAGGTTGATCTGCAATCCGTTATAGGCCGCGGTGCCGGTCGAACGCCACGCGTAAAGCGAAGCGAACTGCGGATCAACGAAGGTGTAAGGGCCGCCAACGGCATAAATGCTGCTGCCACCGGTGTTGGGATTCGTCAGGCCGAATCCCTGATCAAGAAACTGGATCGCGGTCGTTTCGTTATTTGCGAAGCAGGAGAATAGATTGTAAGCGGCCTGCAATTTGTCAGTCGTGTCGGCCAATCCGCAGAAGCCCGGGACGGAATATCCCGAAGCGGACTGAAGGATGTTCTGCCAGTATTGCGCCGTGGGACCGACCATGGCCGATGTTACAGGGCTACCGTAGGGTTGGCTGCGGTAAATCTTCGCAAGCGCCTGCACTGCCGTGAAGTAGTCCACTTTCGTGCTTGGATCGACGAGATCGAGCGGCGCTGCAACGTCAAACTGCGAAAGCAGACGATGTGACAACCGGCCAACGTAGGACACCTGCAGCGAGTAATCGCGGCCAAGTTGGCGGCCGACCGAAAGATCGAGTGCGTAGGAATACGGAGTCTTCAGTTTGTTGTCCATGCCGAAGTAAACCGCATAGGAACCGGTAGCGTTGTCCAATCCGCTGGGGAATGTTTGCGGGAAAGTTCCCGGAGGCGCCGGCGTTAACAATGTATTCGGTGGCGACGCCAGGTCTTGCGTCGGAATGTTTGCGAAACCGGAAATTCCGGTAGCGCGCGGCGCGATCGCTGGATTTTCCACGCCACCAGAGTTGGTAAGCGTTGTGGAAAGTCCGAACGAGCCGTTGGCGTCGAAAGTCGCCAGCAACGACGGCCCGATACGATCGTAAACTACGCCGAACCCAGCCCTGACCACCGTCTTGTCGCCTTCGCCAAAGAGCGACTTCCAGAACCCGGAATGCGCACTTGGCGCCCAAGCGAGCGATACTCGAGGTCCAAAGTCTTTTTTGTCCCAATCGTAAAATCCCGGCTTGCCATTCGCAGGACCACCGAGATCAAAAGTGAGGCAGCAGGCGTCGGCGGCCGGAGTCCCGGTAAAAGCACCCTCACCGCGCTGGTTGAAATAATCTGACAAGCTCGTTTGGGGCGTAACTTGTAGTCCGTTCGTTTCCCACGGTGGCGAAAACAACGAATAACGAAGGCCGAGTGTCAAAGTGAGCGTCGGCTTGATCTTCCATGTATCCTGCGCGTAGATTTCCCATGAGTCTGCGCCAAAGCGGCGAGAAACGGGCGCGCCATCGGGAAGCGTGCTGCCGTCCTTGTTGTAGTTGTACTGAGCGTTTACCTGAGTGACCATCCCGATCAAGGCGCCCATCGGGTAGTCATAATTGTTATCGAATCCATCGTCAACCCTCGGAAATCCTTCAAAGCCCGGGTCAAAATGGCCGGGAGCGCCGGTATTCGCCATCGAAGCTAAATCCAACCACGAAGGATTGTCGGAAGCAGAGGTGAACGAGTTGATGTTGTTCTGCTGCGGATTCCGGATGAGGTCGATGTTAAATCCGAACTGGAAAGTGTGCTTGCCCTTGATCCAGGAAACGTCATCTACAAAATTATGGACCGGCACCTGATAAGTGCTGTTGCTGGTGTAGGTCAGGCTGGAATTGTTGGGTGTGCTGTTGTCGTTCAAGCCGCGGAAGAAAATAACGTTGTCCGTCTGATTTCCGATTTGACCGAAACTTTCCCGCGTGTAGCCGTAACGGAAATTGTTGACTAAGTTCGGCCGCAACACCGCGGTGTAACCCACGGAATATCCTTTGCTGTAGTTGACTTGCGTCTCTAGCGGATTGCCACCGGGCAGGTACGGAACGAGAGCGTTGGTGTCGTTGCGGAGCGCGCCACGCCAAAAGATCGTATGGTTGCCACTGCTGGTCAGTTTGTAGTCAGCGCGCGCGATGTACCAGTTAGTGTTAATCGCCACCGGCCCACTGAAGCGATAGCCAACGAAGTTTAGTCCGTCGCCAACCGAGTTGTCATTTCCCTGATATGGCGCGAACGACTGGAGATAGGGAATCATGACGTTCGTGCTTACCCCGATTCCTTGCGGATCCATCCCCTGAATATTGCTGGGCGACAATCCAAAATTTCCCGGAGCAACGGTGTGCGTGCCCGACAAGCCCGAGACCGTCATGCCCGGGCAATTCTGGACTGCTGTCGCAATAACGTTTCCATCGCTGTCCGTGGTGGGCGCGCACGCATACTGAATCACGCCATCCTGCATCGCTGCGCTCGGAACGATGCGCACCACGCTCTGCGCTTCGCGCTGGCGATGGCCTTCGTAGTTCACGAAGAAAAACAGACGGTCTTTCTTAATCGGGCCGCCAAAGTAACCGCCAAAGTTGTTGCGCAAGAGCTTTGGCGGAGTATTGGACTCACCGCTCTGTAGTTCGGCCAGCTTAATGAAGTAATCGTTCGCGCTGGTGATGGTGTTGCGGTGCGTTTCAAAAACGCCGCCATGGAAATCGTTGCTTCCGCTTCTGGTGACCAGCGAAACCTGCGCGCCGGAGGACCGGCCCTGGTCGGCATTGTAGTTGGAAGTGGTTACGCGGAATTCCTGTACGGAATCCTGCGTGATGGGCAGTACCGCGGTGAACGCGTAGCCTTTCGTATCGGTGTTCACGTCCACACCGTCCAGCGTGATGTTGCTCTGATCGCTGCGTGCACCGTTCACCGCGCCGCTGCGCGTATCGTTATCCTTGTTAATGTCAGGACGATTTCCGGTATACGCGACACCTGCCTGCAAGGAGAGAAGTTCTGGAACGTTGCCGGCTTCAAGCGGCAATTCCTTCACCTGGCGTTCGCTGAAGGCCTGGCCGAGCGAAGCGTCCGAAGTGTTCAATGTCTGCGTCTGCGCCGAAACTTCCACCGTCTGAATGTCCGACCCTATCTCCAGCGTGACATTCGCGGTGCCCGGTGTACTGACCTGCAGCTGAATCTTGTTCTGCTCGTATTTGCGGAATCCGGCCTTTTCAACCGTCAGCGTGTAGATTCCGGGAGGGACGGAAAGGAATTCGTACTCGCCAGCACTCCCCGTTTCACCTTCCCGATCGAGCCCCTGAGCCGCGTTAATAAGGTGAACCGCTGCTCCAGCTACGGTGGCACCTGATTTGTCCATTACCGTTCCGTGTAGAGATGACGTTCCGGTCTGGGCCAGTGATGTGTGGGTCCCGAAAAATGACACCAATACAAAAACGATAGAAAGGCCGAGCAGGCCTTTAATATGCCGCAGCATGAACTACTCCTTTTCCGCACCTGTGTGAGACGCGACCGCTCAGCGGCCGATACTTCGTTATGGAATGTAGCGCACCACTCTCGCTACTTTGGGAGTACGCCTGTGGTCCAACTGATTCGTCGGCAGGGAGCCTGGTAGCGCGTCTCCGCGCAAGCCCGCCGGTATGTCCACAGAACCCCGTGTGTGCATAGTTTGTAAAGCAGGAGATACCGGCATGTCAATGGCGGGTGCCATTTTCTGGCATTGAGAATATTTATGCGCACTATCAGAAATTTGTTAGGAAGTTAGAAATATCGCATATGTCGAAAAGTAAACCGGCCGAAGGATTGCTCCTCCGGCCGGCTCTTTTGATTTTGGTTAAGCGTGCGTTAGAACGAGAATCTCGCTCCGATCTGGAATACACGCGGGTTACCTTGAATGGCTGTGAAGTTTGACCAGTTCGTCGGCGGATTCAGTCCGCGCAGTGCCGGATCGCGTCCAACTCCGAAGCCCGTCCGGCTGCCGTCAATCTGGCCGAACGGCTGGTAGTTGGCTACGTTGAAAACATCCCAGCGGAATTGCAGTTCCTGTTTTTCACTCCAGGGCATGTAGAACGATTTGGCCATGCCGAAATCCACGTTCATGTAGCCCGGCAACCGAATGTAGTTTCGCGGACCGGTTTCGCCGGGGTAAGCGTTCCGGAAGCTCTGATAGGTAGAAACGACATCGCAGCCGGGTCCGCCAAAGAGCTTCGGTGCGCCAGTGCCGATTGGATCAGGCGTTCCGATACGTGTCGCGCAGGTACGAATTGCCGTAGTTGGCGTTACACCCGCCTGTACGTTCCAGTTCGTCGCCCAGCGAGCGTCGTCAAATGGGGAAAAAAATGGCAAACCAGTATTCCAGCGGTAAATGCTCGAAAGTTGCCATCCTCCGACGATGGCGTTCAGCACTTTGCTATCTGTGTTTGCAAATCGCTTGCCGCGGCCAAATGGCAATTGCCAAACGCCGGAAATGTTAATGAGGTGTCGGATGTCGAAGTCAGAGTTCCCGTAATTGTCGCGTTGACGGATCGGATTCACGATAAACGCCGCGGTTCCGAATCCGGTTTCAGATTGGATGCCCGACGCATCGTCAAGCGAATGCGAGAACGTGTAGTTGAAGTCTAGGGTCAGCGTACTGAGCCGCTGCCGTAGCGACACCGTCATGCCGTTGTAGTTGGAGTTGCCGATTGTGCTCCACGCCGACAAAGCACCGTACTGCGGCTGCATGAACTTGGTTGGCGATCCATTGTCGAAAAGCGCGACGTCCACAGCCGCTTGCGCGTCCGTCCAGTCATTCCCAGCAAAGAACGCGCACGGGTTTGACGGCGTACGACTTTGCAACGCGTAAAATGTTTGCGTGTTTGACCACGTTGGATCGAAACCAGCAAAAAGATTGGGATCTGCCGGAGTCACGCAGGAAGGTTCCAGACCGTATTCGTTATTCATGATCGATGCCAGTCCGGCGGGGAAAAGGTTCTCGAAAAATGGGATCGGTGCGATTTGGCTTGTCGGAATTCCCTGCTGACGCTGTTTTTCAAGCAGGGTTCCAGCGGCATACCAATCCATTCCGCTCTTGGGATCGCGTACGTCGTTGAACGCCGCAACGTCGCGGCGCGCCAACAGGCTTCTCGCCCTACGGTCGATGTAAGAAACTGATAACGTGATGCCTGCACGGAACTGCCGTTCGTACGTCAAGTTGATGACGTACTCGACCGGTGCATGCAGCGTGGAATCGACTCCGGTTTCAATGCGTTCGCCTTCGTCCAGCGGCTGTGAAAGGGGAAACGTCAGGTTTTCCGGTATCACCACTTTTGGCAAAGAATGGGCGCTCTGGTTGAAGTCTGTAAACAGAGGTGCAAGATTTGAAGCGATCGTGTCATATGTATTTGCGGGAGTCGTATAGTTCGACGTGAATCCAAGCGTGTTGTTCAGATCCCAGTCGACAGCCAGTGCCTGGCCATAATAATCATTGGTCATGGCGAAACCGCCGCGGATTACGGACTTGCCCGCATCGCCAAAGAGCGAATGTAGAAATCCGCTGGAATAATTGGGCGACCACGCGACTGCTACGCGAGGTTGAAAGTTGTTCTTGTCCCAGTTGTACATCGGCTTACCGCCGTTCGCGGGGCCGGACTTATTGATCACAATCGGATCTGTGAAGTTGTTTCCCTGCGCAGCAGCTGACAAACGCTGTTCGAAGTACGTTCCGAGCGGCACGTCCGGCTGAACTTCAAATCCCTTGGTTTCATACACGGGGCGCTCCAAGCTATAGCGCAGTCCAAGCGTGAGCGTCAGGTGTGGCTTCACTTTCCAGGAGTCCTGGACGTAGCCCTCATACGCTTGTGTGGCAAAATTGCGAATCGTTGGCGTGCCAGCGTCCAACAGGGTCCCGTCACTGCCAAACGTGAAGTCAGCGCTATATTGTGACAATCGCCCGATGATTGCTGTCGCCGCATTTTGTATTTCTGCTATCGAATTGAGGGATTGCCCGGCGTTTTCATCGCCCGGGAGCCCATGGTTATCCAAATATGTCTGGAAATCGTTGGAAACGTGGTCGCCAGCACCCGCATAGAACGACGGGTTAGTGGTCAGTACGTCGAACGCATTGGCAAAGCTTGCCCGCGAATTATTGACCTTCCGGAAGTTCACACCGAACTGCCAGGTGTGATTTCCATGAATCCAGGACAGATCATCCGTAATGTTGTGGACCGGCGTAATCCGGCTCAGGTCGTGAAATTGACCATTGGGCTGAAACACAAAGCGGAAACTGACATCATTACCGGAACTGTCGCCCCCTTGCGTGAATGCCTGTCGCGTATATCCGTACCTGAGATTGTTGACAAGGTTGTTTCCGATGGTCCAGGTATGGCCAGCGGCGATGCCCATTGGGTGATTCCATACGACCTGCGACTTCGAGTCAGGCAGATACTGCGGAAGCGCCTGGTGATCGTAAATGACATTGCCTCGGACGAAGAGACTTTGCTTTGAGTTGATGGTGTAATCCAAACGTGCAACGTGTGAATTGAGCGTGATCGGTGTGCTGGAATTGAAGCGGAAACCGCCCGTGTTCAATCCGTCTCCCACGGTATTGTCGTTCACCGGATATTTCGCCGCGGCGTCAGCCAGTGCAGTCAGTGCCGCCGGATTCAGTCCGGCAGCTGCGTACACTTGTTCCACCTGCGCCTTGCTCAGCTGTGCGGGCTGAGGGACGTCGCAATCGGGATCAGGGCAGTATGTGTAATTCAGAATGCCTTGGCCAAGATTCGCCGTCGGTACAACTTGCGTCACGCTCTGCGCCGTCGCATTGTGCTGGCTCTCAAAGCTATAAAAGAAAAACAGTTTGTCTTTCCAGATCGGCCCACCAATCGCACCACCGAAGGTGTTCCGTACCAATGGAGTACGGTCTACACCAGCCGCATTGCTGAAAAAGTCGTTCGCCTCGAACGGAGTTCCGCGATAGAACTCGAACAAGGCCCCATGGAAGTTGTTCGAACCGGTCTTGGTCACCAGGTTGATCTGCGCGCCGCCGGAACGCCCTTGGTTTGCATTGCCGTTTGCAGTGGTTACGCGAAATTCTTCAACTGCTTCGGCGTTCAGCCGTAGCACTGGCCCTGACGTGATGTTCTGATTGCCCGTGGCCAATCCGGCGACCATCATGCTGCCGGTAGCCAGCGCCGCGTTTCCAGATTGCGCGTTGTTGATGTCGACGCCGTCGAGAGTCACGTTTGACTGGTCGGCTCGCGCTCCGGTTACGTAACCTTCACGCGTTGCGCCTGGTTGCAAGCTCAAAAGGTCGCCGAGGTTGCGTCCTTCCAGCGGCAACTGGGTAATCTGATGGCTCTCCATCACATTGCCTAGCGATGCATCCTGAGTGTTAATCAACGCGGCTGTGGAGCTGATCGAAACTTCCACCGTCTGGCTCACCGCACCAACTTCCAGGTGCACGTTCAACTCGGTTTGCTTTCCGATGAGAGCCTTGGCGTTGTCCGCCAAGAACTTGCGGAATCCCGGAGCCTCTACTTCAACGCGGTAATCGGCTGGAGTAATAAGATCGAAAACATACGCGCCAGCAGTGGTTGTTTCGGTGGTGCGCTGCGCATTGGTTCCCAAGTGCGTAAGCGTTACTTTCGCCCCAACCACGGCGCGTCCTTGCTGGTCAGTAACAGTGCCGGCGATGCTCGAAGTTCCGGTTTGCGCCAGCGTTGATGTCGAAAGTAGAAGTAGAGCAAGAAGGAGTGCGAATATGCCCGAGACTGAAGACCATTTGATGACCTGATTCGCTCGTGCATTGCTGCAAACAGAAATGCCAGTCATGAACCCTCCGTTCATTCTGAAAACACACACACTTTTTTTTGCCCAGGGGTGATGGCGAACAAGTGAGGAGGGATCCGCTCGCAATGATTGGAGCAGAAAAAACCAAGAAGCCCTTAAGAATCGGCTTCTAAAACTGACCTGACCCACCACACCCGTCGACCTAAATTTGCACAGGTTTTAGGACAGAAAGGTGTCTGGTGTCAAGTAAAGTTCTTGTCTATCGATCGTTTAGATGGTGAGTATCGCCAATTTAGATTTTCTGGCTCTCAGTTTGTGCCAAGTCGGAAGATCTTCGCTTCGGTAATTGCCTTGATCTGGCCTATTTCCTTCAGCACGGAATCTTGTACTGGGCCGTCCACGCGTACTAGCGAAACCGCTTCGGCCCCACGGGCCGCTTCCCGCCTGCCAAGCGCAAATGTCGCGATATTCACTCCCAGCCTGCCCAACGTGCTGCCGACCTGCCCAATAACGCCCGGCTCGTCATGATTCCGCAGGTAAATGATCGTGCCCTCGAGCTGGGACTCCAGCGAAATGCCGTCGATGGCTAGTACCCGCGGCGATCCATCAAACAGGACCGTGCCTTCGGCGCTGAAACCGGCATCTCCGGCCTTCTTTGACACCGACGACACCTCAAGCGTGTTCGGGAACCCATGTTCGCGCTTGCGGGTTTCTTCTTCGACGGTCAACCCACGCGCAGCCGCCATCGCCGGTGCATTGACCACGTTCACTTTCTCGTCGAGGACCGCATTCAGCACGCCGGCGAGCACGGCACTGCGCAGCAGGTGCGTTCCAACTTCCGCGACTTCCCCGGCATAGCGGATGCGAATCCGCTCCGGCCGGGTCGGAGCCGCTTGCGACACCAGCGAGCCGAGCCTTTCGGCCAGCTCGAGATACGGCCGCACCCGGCGATATTGGTCAGCGGAAAGCGCCGGCAGGTTCACCGCATTGCGGATGATTCCGTCCTTCAAATAGTCGCGAATCTGCACCGCCACCTGCGTTCCAACCTCTTCTTGGGCTTCCGCGGTCGAACCCGCAATATGCGGCGTGCAAATCACATTTGCTAGGCCAACAAGTGGTGAGTCCTTCGGCGGCTCCGTCACAAACACGTCGAGCGCCGCACCAGCCAAACGGCCATTCTTGATCGCTTCCGCCAGGGCCGCTTCATCAATCAACTCGCCGCGAGCCGCGTTGATAATCCGAGCCGACTTCTTCATCTTCTCGATCGACAAAGCGTTGATCATGTTCTGCGTTGCCGGGCTCAGCGCCGTATGCATGGAAATAAAATCGCTCTCCGCCATCAGCCGTTCCAGCGTCACCAGCTCGACTTGCAACTCTTTTGCGGCGCCCTCGCTGATGTATGGGTCGTAGGCAATCACCTTCATGTCGAACGCTTCCGCCCGGCGCGCCACTTCTCCGCCGATTCTGCCCAATCCTATGAGCCCCAGCGTTTTCCCGCGCAATTCGGTTCCGCTGGAAGACTTTTCCCAGCGGCCCTCGCGCAAAGCCGCATCAACCTTCGGAACCTGCCGCGCCAGCGCCAGCATCAGAGCAAAGGTGTGTTCCGCAACACTCACTGCGTTTCCGCCCGGCGTGCTCATCACCAGCACACCTCGCTTGGTAGCCTCCGGCAGATCAATATTGTCCACGCCAACTCCGGCTCGGCCCACTGCCCGCAGTTTTGGCGCCTTGTCTAGCAATTCCGGGGTTACGCGCGTGGCGCTGCGCACAATCAATGCATCGGCGTCGGCAAGCTCCGCCCCAATCGTGTCTTTGGTGGTCAGCACGATATTCATGCCCGACTTTTTCAACAATTCCACGCCGCGCTCGCTGATCTTGTCCGCTACGATGACTTTCATGATTGCTGTTCGCCCTTTTTCGCCCGTGGGAGTACCGCTAGGTCTGCCCCTCGAATTGACCGCCAGAGAATTTCCGGAAACGCAGCCGAGACCGCCAGGACGGTTCTTTCCGCCTCCCGGAAACTATCCAAGTTACCGAGCCCTAGCATCAGTGTCAAACTGGGGGTAACGCAGTTCTCCATAACTTTCTGTTATAGTTGGGCCGGAGAAAAATTGCATGAGTTTGGCGGAAAAAATTCAGGGTGACATCGTCGTGGCCATGCGGGCCAAGGACGAACTGCGGCTCAGCGTTCTGCGCATGGTCAAGTCGGCGATTCAGCTCAAAGAAGTGGAAAAAATCCGGAAGCTGGACGACACGGAGTCGATTCAGCTGCTGCAGACGATTCTGAAGCAGCGCAAGGAATCGATCGACCAATTCAGCAAGGGCAATCGCCCGGAACTCGCGGAAAAAGAGAAAAAGAGGCCGCCATCATCGAGGAGTACCTCCCGGCCGGCGCTTCGACGGAAGATATGGATGCTGCCGTGACCAAAGCCATCGCGGAAAACAACGCCACTTCCATCAAACAGATGGGTACGGTCGTGAAGGCTGCCAAAGCCGCTCTCGAAGGCAGAACTGTGGACGGCAAAGCATTGAGCGACCTGGTGCGCGATCGCCTTTCTAAACTTGGGTGAGCTGGAATTTTTTGATTGAAGTCTGACGAGCGCAACGCTTCCGAAATGAAGTCTTCCGCAAATTCTCTATTCGCCAACGCCAAAGCCATCGCATTCCTGCGTATCGCGGTCGGCGTATTGTTCCTGATTTTCGCGCAGTACAAAGTTTTCGGCACGCAGTTCACACTGCACGGCGGTTTTCAATTCTGGATCAACAAATTTATTGAGGACGGCGCATATCCCTTCATGCTGCCGGTGTTGCGTGGTTTCGTCCTGCCGCATGCGACTTTCGTTGCATTTCTGGTTGCGTATGGCGAACTGGCAATCGGCATCGCACTGGTACTAGGCGTTTGTGTGCGGCTGGCCAGCGCCTTCGGCCTGCTTTTTATGCTTACGCTGTTGTTTTCGTCAAACTACCCAGGCGCCCACGCACCGCTCTGGCAATATTTCGGAGCGTCGCTCGACCATTCCGTCTTCGCTCTCTGCTTTATTGCTTTTTTAATCGCCGATTCGACGGCCACCTGGTCGCTGCGCTCTCGCCTCGCCAAAACACAACGAAACAGCTAAAGCCAGTTCGCTACGTTCCTTTATCGTGACTCATTGGGATTACCACGAAAACTATCTTTATTTGCCCGTGGGTTTCAGCACGGCTGTATTCCGCTCGTCTCCCGCGATAATCCGGTAAAACTTCCTCAAATCGTCCATCTTGCTCAACGGAACGCTCAGTTCCTTCACTTCATAGGTTCTCGTATACTTCAAAACATTTCCCGACGCTTCCGTCTTGCTGTGGTAACTCGCAAAACTGTAATCAACATCTACCGGCGGCGGCAAATCGTCCACGACATATCCCGCCGGCAATGTAATTTCAAACGTGTCCGAATTTTTTGCCGGCCCTTCAAATTCTGCCGGATACTTGCGCGGCTCCTTCGTCTCCAGAAGCCCTGTCGAATTGGAACCCATCACGCGCGGGCGAACCAGCAGCAAATCCCCAGCCGTTTTTGCGTAGCTAGGCGCTACTAACGTGTAGGAATATCCAAGCGGCCGATCGTAGTGTTCCAGATCTGTGATCGAGGCTTTCGTAATCTGAAAATTCGCGAGAGAGTGCGAGACAATGCTTTCAATCGGCTTGATCCGGTCGGTGCTTTTCGCCACTTCTTTCACGCTTCGCCGCTGATACGTCGCATAATCTCCCCGACGAACTTCCTCGATATCGCCGGTAAGAGTTCCAGTTGGCGCAAGTGCCAGCTTGGCGGTACGCGTTACACCGTTATATGACTCATCAAGTTGCGGCAGCTTCGTTAGCTGGCCGCCGCCAGGGGTTACCAGCAGCCCGTAATTTGCCTGCAATTCCCCGCGAAGCTGGCCAAACGGCGTCCACTCGTCGGTTGGATCGAAAATCAGAAGCCGGCCAACTTTTGCATCTTCCATGGTCGCGACGATCGATGGATCCTTTAACCCGTTCGGTAACTTCACTGCAAGAATCACGTGGTTGAACCAGCGAGTCGCCGGCGTCGCGGGACTGACGGTGCCGCGAGTGGTGTTGATTCCAATGAAGTAGGAGTCAATGCCGATCTCCTTCAACATTGAATTCATTAGCGTTGCTTTGTCTTTGCAGTCTCCGTAGTGGTGCAAGAATACTTCGGTGGCGGGATGGGGTTGCCAACCGCCGATTCCAAGTTGAATCGCAACATAACGAATGTCCCGCTGCACAAATTGCGCAAGAGCCTGCATCTTGGCAAGGTCTGTTGTCTTCGATCGAGTCAGTTCGGCAACTTTTTGTTTGATCTCGGGCGATGCGTCGGTTCTTCCCTTATTCAGGCCGTCTTGCCAGCGCCCCATATCGTTCCAGTCTTGGAATCCTCTGGTTCCCGAATTAGAAGGTGGAAATAGCGAAACAATCATGGCGGAGGCAATGCCTTCGATCGGTGGCATCTGCTCTTCGGGCCGAACTGGTTGAACATTTGTGACCACCCATTCGTGCTGGCCCGAGCCACTGTCGGTCGTTTTTACTTCATCGTGGTTTAACCAATAGACCTTATATTCCCAGCCGGCGGGTAGCTGCAGCTTGTAGTGCGCTTCCCGAACTGGAATTTGACGCTGTTGAAAGTCCCAGATGTCCTGCATGACGTAGGGACGAACTTCCTGCTCAATCTCGTAACCCACAATATTGCCGGGATCCGAAGCCGGAATCTCCAATATCTTGGTCTTCAGATCCGTTACAAGCTCGCCGTTCTGAACGCCGAACAGAGAAGTCTCAACTGCGTCCTTATCCTTTACTTCGTAGTCTTTGCCCGATGCCGGAATGCACCAGCCGTGCATGCTGTCCACTTTGCTTTCGGAATCGAAATTGGCATGAACCATGCCGTAACCTTTGCCGCCCGGCCGAAGAATCCGAAACGCCTTACGCACTGTTTGCTTGATTTTTCCGTTCGACTGCACCGTCAACACCACCTCGGAATAGAGCTCCACGGCATCCGTTTTTTCGTCGTGCGGCGGAAGCGGTGCGTTCACCAGGCTATGCATCCACGCCGGAGCGTCTGCCCGCGCAACGCCTGCGCTTGCAAGCAGAACGATTCCGGCCACTAAGCCCGAGATTCGTGGAGTTTTCATGTCAGTTTGCCGCCGAAGCGCTTGCGGGCTGCAGCACTACTTGTTCCTCGTCGCCCGCTCGCACACCCTGGAAAAAAGTCCGCAAAGTCGGATAGCTTGTTTTGGGGACCATCATCAATTCAGAACGAAGACTGCGTGAAAGATGCAGAGTTCCCGATTTGTCTTCGGCCGTCATGGTGTACACCGCCGCTTTCGCGTCTTGATTTACAGGCTTGGCGACGGACGCAACTTTCCAGCCCAACGGAAGTTGGATGGTCACGTCATCGATTTTTTGGAACGGATAATGAAAGTAAACCGCATGCACGCGCGACGCGTGATCGAAGAGATTCTTTTCCTGCGAAGAGAAAAGCCCCACCGGCAGAAGTGCGCGCTTCCCCGCACCGGAGACCCAGCCTCCGACCTTGAATGAGTATTCAGTGACGAACGCCGGTGACGAGCTCGTCCAGTCCGGTTTGTTCGTTAGTTCTACTTCAATCGCTGCCGGAACGGCTTCCCTGACCATGTCTTCCAGGATTTTCTTCCTGCTGGTTTCGTCTTCGTTCCGTTCAGAGGTTCGTAAAGTCTGCGCTTCCGAACCGTAATATGTGATGGTCAGCTTCCCGGAAAGCGTACCTTCGGTATCAAGCTTCAGGTCTGCGACTCGCTCAATCTTGCTGAGTGCGCTGTCGTTCGGAGGAAGGTCCACCCAGCTTCCGCCGTCTTTCGAAAGCCTTAAACCTTGGACCGACGTCGAAGACCAGGGCAGCATTCCGTACGGCGTAAATGCTGTTCCAGGATCGAAGTACAAGTCTTTGCCATTCAACTTCACCTGCACCAGATTGTCGTCCAGTTGGCGCTCATTCATGACGTTGCTGTTGAAGAAGTGATCGTTCCGCGGCGCCACGAGAATTGGCCAAGCCTCGAATCCTGCGGCGCGCGCCATACCCAAAAACAACCAGGTGATCTGCGCGCCGTCTCCATACCCACGCTTCCAAAGTTCTTCAACGTTCGCCACTTCTTTTTGCTTTTCGCGCTTCAGCTCTTGATCGGTCTTCTCGCGTTCAAAGGAGAGATTCCGCATTTGTTGCGACTTGGCATATATTTTCTGCAGCTTCACTTCTTGCGAGTCACCAGGCGCCACGGTCTGCGCGACGGCCTGTTCCATGGCTTTTTTCTTGTTCACGAAACCTTCAACATAATCGTTCCGCTTCTTGGCGAAAGACTTCCAGAACTTAACCGGATCGGTCTCGTTGTTGTACGCGTCCGTGTAGATGAAATCCACGCGGAACTTCAATTCGTTCTCCGGCGGCATGTAATCTTCAATCTGGAATGCCGGAATGTTGTTCGCATCCATGCGAACTGTTCCGTGATCATCTTTGGGCGGATCCGTCCCTGGGGGCAGCCCCTGTGGCCAATTCCAGCGCAACGCGAAATCAGGATTGACCTTGAGCGAAAATTTTCCCTTCTTAGTAAATAGCTCGTTGCTCAAAATCCATTCCGAATCGAAAACGTAACCTTCCTTGAAGCTCAGTGTGTAGTGGTATTCCAGAATGCTCCCTACTTGCACGTCGGGTAGCGTGAACTTTTTTGCAAGGTATTTCAGACCTCGCGCCTTCACGATCGTTTCTTCGTAAACCTTTCCGTCAAACGGAATCACGGAACCATCCGGCCGGACAGTTCGCGCGCGAACGTTGTTAACGCTCGTGGACTCTTTGATAAATGGAATCTCGACGTCGGCGTATTTCCGACCTTCTTCGGTCAAAATCTTGATGCGAACGTAGTCCCGCTGATTTGAATTTCGCCCGTCGTCGCGGTCCACTTGCCGGTACAGTATCACCGCAGGTGCGCCCGGCGCTTCCGGCACGCTGGTCATCTTCAGCTCTTCCTGCGAAATCGGCTGCCACTCGTCACCGCTGACCGTTCGTGCATTCCACATTGCCGCCGACGCAGTCGTTAGTACGGCCGAGCACAATCCTAGCCACCGGCGCTTATTCACTGGTTTTCTCCTGGGAATTTCGACCACACCCGCACACACGGCGTCCGCAACGGACACAATTCTCTAGCAACCGCGGCGCACGTCTGGGTATGTGCCATCGGACCTGTTAGTAACCTGGGTACCTGATATCGCGAGAAAGTATCCGCTTGAACAGCTATTGTCAAGAGAACGCGGGAACAGGTACCGCTGCAACGTCACTCTTCCCCCGCAGTCCCGCCTGCGGCATAATCCCCGCGCACCTTTTTCCCGGCTGTTGCCTCGTTCCCTTTCGAATGGAGGATTTTGTGAACAATCGTCCCTGGAGTTCCACGGCGCCTCCGGGCGAATTCCGCACGTACATCGGCGCGGAAGAATCGCTCAAGGAATTCACCATCCGCGCTGTCATCCTCGGCGCCCTCTTCGGACTTTTGTTTGGCGCGGTTACCGTATACGTAGGTCTTCGCGCCGGTCTCACCGTTTCCGCTTCCATTCCAATCTCGGTTCTCTCCATCAGCATTCTTCGCGCCTTCGGCCGCTCCACCATCCTCGAAAATAACATCGTGCAGACTACCGGCTCCGCAGGCGAATCGCTCGCCGCCGGCGTCATGTTCACCATCCCCGCGTTGATTTTTCTCGGCTTCGGCAACGAATTTGGGTTCTGGCGAATTTTTCCAGTCGCACTTCTCGGTGGTTGGCTAGGCGTACTTTTTATGGTCCCGCTCCGCCGCCAACTTATCGTTAAGGAGCATGGCAACCTCGTCTTTCCGGAAGGCACGGCTTGCGCTGATGTCTTGGTCGCCGGAGAACGTGGCGGCTCTTTCGCTGGACGAGTCTTCTGGGGCCTCGGGCTTGGCGGTGTTTACACCTTCTTAATGAATACGGTTCAAGCGTGGACCTCCCAGCCAGAAGCTCGTCCCAGCTGGTATCCAGGAGCTTCCTTCCGCGCCGCCATCACTTCCGAATACCTCGGCGTCGGCTACATCATTGGCCCGCGCGTTTCTGGAATTTTGTTCGCGGGCGGCATTTTCTCTTGGCTGGTCATGATGCCCGCGATCAAATTTTATGGTCAGCTCGCAGGCAGCACTCGCGATCTACCCGTCAACCGTTCCCATTCCGCTCATGACTCCTGATCAGATCTGGGCAAGCTACATTCGTCCTATGGGAGCTGGCGCAGTCGCCGCTGCCGGACTCATCACGCTAATTCGCACTCTTCCCACCATCGTTAGGGCCTTACGTGCAGGCCTGAAGGACGTTCGCGCTCAAAGTGCCGGCCAGAATCTGGAAGATCGCACCGAACGCGAGATTCCTATGCGCACAGTTGCCGTCGCATCCGGCTTGATTCTCGTGATGCTCTGGATTCTCCTGACCTTCCGCCCCATTCCCGGCGCGGAAACGCATTGGTATCAAAATGTCTTCGCATCGGTATTCGTCACGGTTTTCGGATTTCTGTTCGTAACTGTCGCCGCCAGAATCAGCGGCCTACTCGGCAATTCTTCAAATCCGATCAGCGGCATGAGCATCGCCACACTCATGGCCACCTGCGCGATATTCCTTCTCGCCGGCTGGACTTCGCCGAACTATCAAATTCTCGCACTGATGATTGGAGGAGTCGTTTGCGTCGCTGCAGCCATTGCGGGTGCAACATCCCAGGACTTGAAAACCGGCTTTCTTGTCGGCGCTACCCCCTATTGGCAACAACTTGGCCTTCTCGTCGGCGTTACCGTCTCGACCGTTACGATTGCCTTCACTCTCAGTCTCATGAACACGGGCCTAGAAAAATACATCCCCACATCCATTCCCGTTAGCATCGATTCACTGCCTTCCGGAGTGAAAATCGAAAATCCGTCGCGCCCCTATCACGGCAAGAACTACATCCTTATCAATGCGCTTGGTTCACACGACGTTCCCGACGGCGAATATTTGTACGATCGAGACACGAAGCAAATCGAAATCCAGTGGGCGCAAGGTATTGGCAGCGCACAAGCACCGGCGCCGCAAGCCCGTCTGATGGCGACTGTTATTAGCGGCATTCTCAACCAACGACTTCCCTGGCGGCTGGTTTTAATGGGCGTCGCGCTCGTGATCGCCGTTGAAATTCTCGGCGTTCGTTCGCTGGCCTTCGCGACCGGCTCATACCTATCGATAGCCACGACTGGCGCCATGTTTGCCGGCGGATTGGTCCGCATGCTGGTCGAAGCCACTTCCAAAAAGAGCGACGACAGCGAAGCCAGTCCTGGCGCTCTATACTCTTCCGGCCTGATCGCCGCCGGAGGTGTCTTCGGACTTCTCGGCATCATCATCAATCTTTTCCAAGACCCCGAAATTTCCAACAACGTCCCGCACTGGCTTACAGCCACTCTTCGCCTCCCCTGGCGGCCTGACCTCTTCGCCTTCGGGCCGAAAATTATGGGTCCGCTCGCCAACAGCAACCTCTTCGGCATTTTCATGTTCGCGCTGCTCGGGGCCTCGCTCTTCTACTTCGCGCGCAAAAAACTTGATTAGTCTCGGCTAATCGTCCGCACTTTGACTCGCCCTAATCGTCGCCGTACACTGGTTTTGACATGGCTTCACGTTCTGGCGTAAAAAACTACCGCGTCAGTTTTGACTTTTACATCACGTCCGGCGTGAAGTATTTGCTGATTGCGAATTTCGCGGTCTATATCTTCCAGGCTTTCCTGATCCACTTCTACGGCAACGGTGCGTACAACTATTTTCTGGTGCGCTTCGGCCTGGTTCCGTCCGCCGTCCTTCCCGGCATGCGTATTTGGCAGCCGTTTACCTATCTCTTTTTGCATGACCCCAACAGCATCTGGCACATTCTGCTCAATATGCTCATGCTCTGGATGTTTGGCCGCGAAGTGGAAGCGGTGTGGGGGCAAGGCCGCTTCCTTCGTTACTATTTCCTGACTGGTGTCGGCGCCGGGGTCCTCAACGTCATCGTTAAATCTTTTCCGCGCTTCTGGGGCCAGCCGGTTTCCGATATTCCAACGATCGGCGCTTCCGGCGCGATTTTCGGCATCCTCATCGCCTGCGCCATTCTGTTTCCTGACCGGCGCGCTTACCTCTTCCCGATCCCCGTCGCTATCAAAATGAAATGGATCGTCGCCATCATGGCCGCGTTTACTTTCCTGGGAACTTTAGGGCTTGGCGAGGGCAGCGTCAGCCACCTCTGCCATCTTGGCGGCATGCTCATCGGCTACCTCTATCTTCGCCGGGATTCTTATCTCTTCCGTTTGCGCAATGAAGTTTCCGATTGGAAGTACCAGCGCAATCGCAAAAAGTTCGATGTTTACGTCAACAAGAACAAAGAAAATCCGCCGTCGCGCCCCGATCGCTGGGTCAATTAACCGCTGCATTCCGTTCTCTTTTTACCGCACCGGCCGGTAAATCGCTCCAATCACAATTCCAACAATCACCCATTCCACAAAATATGCCGCCGCCTGCTCGATCGTCAGTTTCAATCCGATATTTAGATTCACGTAGTTGTGGATCACAAACGAGCCGATCGCGAAAACTCCAATCAGCGCCCCGAACCGCGCTCCGTTCCATATTCCCGATCCACTGTGCGGCAACATCGCGTAAATCACCGCCAACGCTAGTATCGCCACGAACATCGCGGCCATGCCCGCTGGCATAGTGCTCTTGATGCTCTCGGGCGGGCGGTACACCGCAGGATATTTCTGGTACTCACTCTTGAGCCACGGCAAAACCGCGAACAAGAGTCCTCCGACAGCAAAATACGCAACGAACGCACCTAGCGCAGCGAGTACGATCCGCGAAATGTTCATTTGTCGATCCTTGAGCCGGTCGCTTGACCGGACGAGCGTTACTGCTAAGCGCAGGAGAATATCAGCTTTTGCGGGAGCGTTTGTCACTTCCAGCGTCCATCGCAACGCTCAAGTTGCTGCGAACAAAATTGCCAGGGTGAGAAAAACTGCGAGGTTGAAAAATGTTTCGTGCTTGCTATCGTCGTGGTGCTAGGAAGGCCGAACTACTTGGCTCGTGGCAATGCAGGCATTCCCGGTTGTGGAACGGTTCATGTAACTGGATATCTTCCGGCTTGGGCTCGGTCCTCAAATAATGGACGTAAAGATGCCGTAGCCCTGCCATCTTGGCCTTAAACGTACCGAACATCGCGTAGTTGGTGTGGCAGGTATAGCAGGCTTCATCCGGCGGTACTCGATGATTTGAAAGTGCGACGCCGCCAGGAACGATGGATCGTCCACATGTAAACTTTTGCCGTAGGGCTCCATGATGTGGCACGACAGGCAGAAAGCCGTACTTTTCGAACGTTCCACTTCGCTCTTCATGCCAATCGCGAAGCAGAACACCGGAAGGAAAAACAGTACGCCGAACGTAAGAATCTTGCCACCCGGGTGAATGGTGATGGCCGGACGGAACACCATCACGCCGGCAAGCAGCGCACTCAGCCCAGCAACACCAGGATCGCCGCGATCGGCATAGTCAACGTATAGCCATCGAATAGTTGTTACTTCTTCAAGCTCCGAATGAATGCCACCAGGTCTTTGATTTGCTCTGGCTTCAGGCTCTTTCCGTAAGCCGGCATTTTGCCTTTGCCACTGGCAGTGATGGTGGTTAGTTCGTCGTCGGTGAGCTTCTGCACGTCCGCCGACCCCAGGTCGCGAAGCTTGTTCGCCTTACCTGAGGGCGTTTCGCCTTTGCCGTCTGCGCCGTGGCACGCGGCGCACTTGGTTTTATACAGCGCCTCTCCTGCAGTCTGAGCTGAAACATTGCCGGCAAAAACTCCCAACGCCAACAATCCAACCACGTACGCACAACTTTTGAGAATCGACTTGGCCCTAAACATTGTGTGTGCCTCCGGCTGCAAATTTATAAAATGCGTAACGCAGGGACAGAGTTACCAGATTGCTCTGAAAATTGCGCGGTACAAAAATATCCTGCGGCGTTGCACTTGCATCTTCGTGATACCCGTAATACCCCCAATAGGCCTTTCCTGTCCAGCCTTTTGCAATCCGCCAGATGGTGATTGGCTTGATCGAATCCGGTGCCGGGGAAAGGAAGGTCTGTTTCGTCCTAGAGATAGTGCAGGCGAAGGGTAAGCGTTACATGCCGCTGGTTCAGCCCAGTGTGTCGCAACACCCCAATTTCGAACAATTTATGCTGGGCCTTTAGAATCTCTCCGGCGCGTTCGCCGATGATGATGCAGTCGAGGCCAGCGAATAGAGGTAGTAGAGTATGCCAATGGCAATGAGAAATCCGCCGAAACCTACAAATAAAATAAATCCGATCGGACTGCCACTCAGTAGGCAAAGGCCTTCGACAACGAGACCGACGATTAGGATCACTCCAGAAATTTGCAGCTTTCGGTCAAATGCATTCGTACTCAGCATCAACTACCGCCTTTCCAGAATTTGGAATTTTTTAGGTTCTTCACATCGTGCACGACTTCATGGCAGCCGCTTGATATGCACGACACCTTATTCGTTTTAAGCGCAGGTAGCAGTTCCGGGTCGGCTGTGTGGACGGCTCCTTCTTCGAATGAGCGCGCACCCGCGTGGCAATGCAAGCACTCGCGATTGTTGTATGGCTCATAGAGCTTGATATTTTCAGGCGAAGGAGGCGTTCCCAGGTAATAGACATAGATGTGCTTCAGGCCCCCCAGCTTGGCCTTAATGCCGCCGAACATTGCGTAATTCGTGTGGCACGTGTAGCAAGCATCGTCCCGGAGACACGCGATGGTTTTGAAAATGTGCTGCCGCCAGATGGGTCGGGTCATCCACGCGAAGACTCTGGCCGTACGGTTCCATGATGTGACAGGAAAGACAGAACTTTGTACTCTTGGCGTGTTGGAGTTCGTTCGATGCACCCATTCCCGCGCAAAGAACGGGCAGAGCAAATAAAGCCAGAAATGCTGCGATTTTCCCTGCCAGCGTCTGCGTGATTTGCGGGCGAAAGATGAATACCGCGATCAGAGCAATGGTCAGTCCGATCAAATAATTGGCAAAACGGTAGGCATTGTCATCTCACAGGTCTGACTGCGACAGGAATCGTGCGGTCCTCTCGCCTCGAGGGCCTTTCGGTATGGTCACTTTGCCAAGCTGCGAATGTAGGCCACCATGTCTTTGATTTCGTCCGGCTTCATGCTCTTGCCATAGCCGGGCATCTTCGCTTTGCCCTTTTCGATGATCCCGGCGAGATCGTCGTCGCTCGCCTTGACAACTTCCGGTCCGCGAAACTACGTACTTTGGTACTCTTGCCGGCAGGCGTATCGCCTTTTCCGTCAGCGCCGTGGCATGTCGCGCATTTCGCTTTGTAAGTTGCAGCGCTCTTGTCGTCCGCCCTGGTCCCGGTGGAGAGCAGAAGTGCAGCGGCAACAACAGTTGCGACACAAATTATTTTCGACATCGATTTGGTCTTTCATCTTGCAGGTTTCTCCTAAATCAGAATCGAGATTTCTTCAGAACGCATACCTAAGCGAAAGGGTGACCAAATTTGCATGAAAGTTGCGTGGAACGAAAATGTCCTGAGGCGATTGGGCAGTCTCATCTTCGTGATAGCCGTGATAACCCCAATAAGCCTTTCCGGTCCATCCTTTTGCAAACCTGTATTCAAAGCCCGCGACAGGCTGAGCCCAGAAAGAATTGAGCGGCCCGGACGGTGCGTTAGGACTGAGAATCAACACAGAGCCATTCGTGCCGGTAAGGTTCGCGCCCAAGTGCAGCGTAAGACGCTTTCAAGGCGACCAGTTCGCGGCAAAGTAGCCATAATGCGAAGTATTTGTATAAATTGAGAGCTGCTGCGCGAGTGACGAGCCGGGGCATTGACTTATTCCGGGAGGCGGAACACTGGTGACGTAACAGATTAGAATTTGGGAGAAGACGTCATTGTAGTCGTAGCCGAGCTCCAGCCCGAGAGATTCTTTCGGTTGCAACGATGCCGAGAAACCATAAAAACGATTGTGCTGAAGGTTGTCGATCTCCGGTACGTTGTTGCGAGCTTCCCAGATGGTGATGGATCCGCTCAGATTCAGCCAGAGGGCTGGCTTGTATGTCGAACGAAGACGATATTCCTGCGACTGTCGCGGACTGATGCGGGTGAACGAGTTGTCCGCGCTCATCAATTCGGTATCGAAGCTAATTCTCCAGGAGGGCAAAGGCTTGGCCCAAATGCCGAAGACGCCTGAGTATTCGTTAATGAGAGTTTCGCCGGTGTCGAGTTCGATGGGTTGTGGAGTTGTGAATGTGAATGAGCCGTCGCCGTTGGGCGTGCAGCCCTACGGGAAGCGCCCCGTTCTCGAGAGCGCAGTCCCCACGATTAGCATTGTCCGGGAAAAAAACTTCGGAGATCGCTTCGAACTCCTTGTCATTGATCGATCGGTGGCGGTAGCGAAATCCCAGTCGAGCTCCGAGCCGCGGTGAAAATTGGTACTCGAGTTCTGCCAGATTGTTTTTTTCATCCTGTTTCAGAAAGAGGCTGGACTTGGCGAGCGAAAGGTCGGGACCGGATTTTGAGGTGTGGACGGGTGTGCCGGCAACCGCGTCCGAGGGCGCCGTGCAAGTTAGCGGAAAAGTCGCCGCGGGGGAAAAAACGGTCGGGGGCGTAAGGAGATTCGGGCCGAAAAAGGAACACGAGGAGGGGTCAAACTCGACGGGATTGTGGAAATTTGAATAATGGAATGAATCGATGAAGCTCAATTTGTTGGTTAGGTGCCAGGTCGCCCCGAAATCAGCTGTTGTCGCCACGCGCTCGCCGAAGACCGGGCCAGTGATTGTTTCGCCTCGCGTGTTCGATTTTGACTCGAGACCGTTCCAATTCTCGAGCCAGTCAAACACGTTGGTGCTTCCACTGGTATAACTCACTTTGGCCGAGAGATCCCAGCCCGGCAGATAGTTCGATTGCATGCTCAGCTGCTCGGTGGGCGAACTGGTACGGGTCCTGCCGTGGCGGAGATAGTCGAAATAAGCGTTGCAAACGGGATTGACAACACCTCCCGCGAGAAAGGTACTGGAGCAAGGCTGGCTCGCGCCGGCGTTCAACGCAACGCCTATATCCACGGGAGCTCCATTAGAAAGTGTGAAGAGCTGATTCTGATCGTTAGTGCCGGTGTCTCCCTTGTAATAGCTCCAGATCTGGTCATAGCTGATGTTGGTTTTCGGAAAAATTCGGAAATCGACACCGAGACGGTAGTTGTTTAGCGTTGTCTTATAGTCTTGAAACAGCAGCTGCTCGGTTCCCTGATGGATGGAACTGAATCCGGGGCCTTCGAAAATTCCTCGTGAGTAGCCATAGTCGGAATCGAATCCTGGATTGCGGCAGCAGCAAAAGATCGAAATCGCTGAGTTTGTGGCGTGTACTGTAGAGGTGAGGCGACGTGCTAATAATCGGAGTAAATCCCGCAGGAGCATTGGCGAACGCCGGCGTGACCGGATTCAACGGATTCGCGAGCAGCGAATAATCCCATGCGTATTCGTTCCGACGGAAGAGTGCGCTGAAGTCGTACCATTTGTTCTTGCTGATGTTCAGCCTGGATACATTTTGAGGGTCTCCGCCATAACCAAAACTGCTGAAGAACAGTCGATCAAAGAACACACCTTGCTGGTTCAGCGATTTCATCTCGGTTGTGAAATCTAGCAATCGCGGACCTTGCTGGAGATTCACAAAGGTGTCATAGGTCGCTTGGCTGCCGCTAACGTCTGTGAAGCGGTAGCCGAATTCCACGGATTGTTTGATGTTGTAGTTTCCTTGCTCAATGCCTTCCGGATCTGGCTGCTGCGCGGAGCAATAGCATGAGGAAAGCAACAGGAGAGCCGCGCCGAAAACAAAGATCGAGGCATTCGGAAAGTAGCAAAAGAGGTATTCGAGGCTGGTTCTGACTCTACGCATCGCTCACCTCCTCACGGTTTGAAGAACACATTGCTCGAATTGGAGCCATGGATGGCCACATGGCAAAGGGTACACGCCTGATACTTCTGGTCTTGCTTATGAAACGTAGGTATGGCGGGCGCTCCGGCGTCCACGGTCAGCGAATGGCATTCAAGACATAGCAGGTTCACCTGACTGCGCTTGAGCAACCGCGGATTAGACGAGCCATGCGGCGTGTGACAGGCGATGCAACCTTCGATCTTCACGGCCTGATGCTCGAAGACAAAGGGACCGGCTTTGTCCGCATGGCATTTGAAACAGGTCGTATCCTGCGATGCAGTTGCTCGCAATTGCCGCGTCTCGAATCCGCCGTGCGGATTGTGGCAGTCGCCGCATTTCACCAGGCCCTCGTTAACCCGGTGATGAAACGTCCGCGTAAATTGCTGTTTCGTTTCGATATGGCAGGTGTAGCACAGTTGCGGCTGCTTGGTTTTCATCAGGAACTGATTTTCCGCGGCCTTATGCGGCGAGTGGCAATCGATGCAGCTCACATTATTCCGCAGCGTGCGCCGAACGCGCAAAATTGCTGTGCTCTTCCCCATACTGGTGGCAGCCCAGGCAGCGCGCACTGATATCCTTCGCCGAAACATTCTTGAACGTGAATATTTTTGTTTTGTCCCCGCCGCCATCAACGTGTTCTTTGCCCGGTCCATGGCAAGCTTCACACCCGTGCCACTCCGGACCTTTTTTCGTATCCAACATCGTTACGTAATGTGGAGATTTCTCGTAGCCCTGGTAGATTTCGTCGTGGCAAGTCTTGCAGGTTTCCGCACCTACATATTGCGAAGGATCCGCAGCGGAATACGCATCTACTTTTTGACTCGAAGCGCCGCCACTGGCGGGCGCCGCTTGCGATTTTTCCTGCGCGGCAAATGACCGAACCGCCAAAACGAACATCAGGGCCAGCAAAACCAACAGCACGTTGTGAAGTTTTAGGGACATCCGAACCTTCATCGCTGCCTCCACCCCAACGCGCAGCCGACATATGTACTGGTCAAGCTACAGGCTCAAGCCATACCACTTCTGTGACGCCCATCACTTCGAACTTCCGCATTCAACCGACTTAGCCGCTGCTGTTTGCGGCCGTGATCGGACACACGGGCCGAAATCAGGCGAATCGTCCCGAAGTAAAACTCCACTTTTGTACTAGTGAACGCCGTTCCGGCGGGGTCTGCGTTACGTAGTAATCCACCATATAACCCAGGACGCTTTGAATGACAAGTTAATTTTTCGCAAGCCGCTCGATTGGATTGCCACTCTCATTCTCGTCGAGGTAAATTAATAAAAAGGTTATGACCTCGAAGCCTTTAGAGAAGTCTCTTAGCGAGATCTTTCTCTTCGCTCCGCCAGGAGAAAACATGCCTCCCGCACTCGCCAACGGCAAAATCTGTTACATCCAGTTTCCTTCTAGCGACGTCGAACGCGATTCGAACTTCTACCACCAGATATTCGGATGGGAATTGCGGCGCCGTGGTGCCGGCGACATTGCCTTTAATGATGGAGTGAACCAGGTCAGCGGCACGTGGACGACTG
The DNA here is from genome assembly GCA_963781385.1 of uncultured Acidobacteriota bacterium. GTDB lineage: Bacteria > Acidobacteriota > Terriglobia > Acidiferrales > UBA7541 > Acidiferrum. The sequence goes on from CAWAFN010000007.1 coordinate 417,967, forward strand.
GCCGCCCTCCATCCGGCACGCCAGGCCTGCTCATCTACATCATGGTGGACAGTGTTGCGGCGACGATCGATCTCGTCCGGACCAACGGCGGCGAAATTGTTCAGCCTGTCGGTGCCGACGCTCCTGAAATCACCGCCCGCTTTCGCGATCTCTCTGGCAACGTGCTCGGTCTCTATCAGCAACCGTCCTAAACCACGGCAGCGCAATTCATTGCAGTCTTTGTCGCTGGCCCGGCCTTATTTACGCCTCGTACGTCCATCTGCCGCCCGCCATCGTTCGTTCCACCGGAATGGTCACCAGCTTCATCGGATCCTCTTTGTACGGATCGCGCCCCAGCACTACCAGGTCCGCAACCTTCCCTGCTTCTAGCGAACCTTTCAGATTTTCTTCGAACGATGCATGCGCCCCATTCACCGTTCCCACTCGAATCGCTTCATCCACCGTGATTTTCTGCTTCGCTCCCCAAACATTCCCTTTCATGTCTGTCCGTGTCACTTCCGATTGCAGCGCCATCATTGGCACGAACTCTCCCGGCGGATAGTCCGAAGCCTGCGTCGCCGGTATTCCCGCATCCAGAAAACTCCGCAGCGCGAACATGTGGTTCAGCCGTTCGGCGCCGTAGTACTTCATTTTTTCGCCGTGGTAATAGACGTACGTCGAAAACGGAGTCGGGATCGCTCCCAGCGCCTTGATCCTCGCGACCAACCCATCGTTCACAACGGTGCAATGCTCCAGCCGGTATCGCGGATCGTGGCGCGGATATTCTTTCTGCAATCGTTCGTATACCCGCAGCGTCGTATCGATTCCCACATCGCCATTCGAATGGGTCCCGAGCTGCCAACCCGCCAGATGTGCTTTCCTTCCATATTCGTAAAGCTCGTCTTCGGTCATCACCAATATTCCAAAATCGTTCGGCTTGCCTTCATACGCCGTGGACAGCCGCGCCGTCCGCTCCGAAATTGATCCGTCGCACACCAGTTTCATCGCTCCGACTCGCACCCACTCGTCGCCCAATCCAGTCCGCACTCCCGCCGCGATCATCGAATCGATGTACCGGTAATTGATGAAGCAGTACGCGCGGTACAGCAATTCTCCCGCTTCTCGCGCATCCTGGTATGCCAACAAATCCGTTGGCGTCCCCTGCGCTTCCGTCGCGGACGTTATTCCCGTCTTTGCCAACATCTTTGAAATTAGCTTCACGCCTTCGCGGTGATCGTCTCGCGTCAAGCTCTCCGGAATCACCTTGTTGAACAATCCGCGTGCGCTCTCCGCCACGCGCCCGCTCAATTTCCCCGTGGCTGGATGGTGATCGATTTTTCCTCCGGCTGGATCGGGTGTCTTCTCGTTGATTCCCGCTTTCTCAAACGCCAGCGAGTTGCAGTACACCGTATGCCCGCCGCGATGTTCGATCTGCACCGGATGATCCGGCACCGCCGCATCCAAATCCTCGATTTTCAGCGGACGCCCATCCGAAGTTTTCGTGTCGTCGTATTTGAATCCCAGCACCCATTCTCCCGCCGGAGTTTTGGCCGCCTTCTCCCGCAGCGCCGCCTGAATTTCCGCAATCGATCGCAAATCGCAATCCACCATCCGCAAATGCATCACTCCGGCCATCGCCGGATGCGAATGCGCGTCGATAAATCCCGGCAGCACTGTTTTCCCGCTGAGATCAATTTTTTTGCTGTTGGGGGCACCAAGATGCAAAACGTCGGCATCGTTCCCGATCGCCAGAATCCGTCCGCGCGAAATCGCCACCGCCTGCACGCGCGGCTCGCGCGCGTTCATCGTTACGATGTTTCCATTGTGCAGAATCAGCTCCGGCTTCTCTTGCTCCGTCGGAAAAAGAGAAAACGCCGCCGTACCAGCCATCGTTCCCAAGAATTCCCGCCGCCCCACCTGCTCATTGCGCATGTTCCCTCGCAAACGAAATCCTTCTCGTCATTCTAATAGCGCGTGCGCAATGTCCATCCACAACGCTGATTTATGAATGTTTGCCTACATGACCACAGCCTGCCCAGCGATCAAGACGGGCAACACGTACCAAATACACGGGATGCACAAGGTTCTGTTGAACCGAAAATAGAACCTACGCGGTTAATTTTCCTTCGCCGCCAAAACGTTCCGTTGCGACCAACTCATGCTTCGCTGGTTGCGCCAATCACATGGAACTTCATGAAATTCGTGCTGCCCTTTTGCCCCATTGGGGTACCGGCGACGATGGCGATGGTATCGCCCTTGCGTGCCAGTTTTTCTTCCAGCAGTCGCTTTTCGGCGATTTCGGCAAGTTGGTCCACTTTGCGCAAATCGGCGATTTCCAACGGCGCCACGCCCCACACCAGCGCCAATCTTCGCCGTGTTTCCGCCACTGGCGAAACCGCCGCGATCGGCACCAGTGGCCGGTATCGCGAAATCAAGCGAGCCGTGAAACCGCTATGCGTGAAAACAACAATCCATTTCATGTGCAGCTCGCGCGATGCGTGGCACACCAGCTCCGCTACTGTTTCCGCTACTTTCAATCTCTCTTGCATCCCCGTCGGTCGCGGGAACTCGGTGATGCTCGCTTCGGTTTCGGAAATAATCTTGGCCATCATGCTGACGGCTTCGACCGGATATTTTCCGCTGGCGGTTTCCGCCGAAAGCATCACCGCGTCGGAACCGTCGAAAATTGCGTTGGCCACGTCCGAAGCCTCTGCTCGCGTCGGCCGCGGATTCTCCGTCATCGATTCCAGCATCTGCGTCGCGGTAATTACCGGGCGGCGGAACTCTCTGGCCCTGGCAATGATATTTTTCTGCACCACCGGCACGCGCTCCGGATTCATCTCTACACCCAGATCCCCGCGCGCCACCATCACGCCGTCGGCCACCCGCAAGATGGCTTCGAGATTTTCGATGGCTTCCGGTTTTTCCAGCTTGGCGATGACCGGAGTTTCTTTGCCGGCGCGCCTGATCAAACTCTTTGCCAGCAACACATCCTCCGCGTGGCGCACAAAACTTACCGCTATGTAGTCCACGCCCTGCGCCATCGCGAACTTCAAATCTTTTTTGTCTTTTGGAGTCAGCGCCGGCACCCGCAGTTTCACGCCGGGCAAATTGATGCCTTTATTTTCGCCGAGCGCGCCGCCGTTCACCACGCGGCAGGTCACGTCCTGGCCGCGCACGGATTGCACGCGGAGTTCGATCAGTCCATCGGAAAGCAAAATCCGATCGCCGCGATGCACTTCCTTCGGCAGCGGAAGAAACGTAGTGTTTACGCGCGTGGAATCGCCGAGGATTCTCGCGGTCGTGATGGTGAAGGTTTGCCCGCTTCGCAATAGCACCGGTTGGCCGCCGGCCAGCGGCCCGGTGCGAATTTTCGGCCCTTGCAAATCCGCAAGAATGGCGATGGTCTTGCCTATTTTGTTGGCTGCTGCGCGCAGCGCCTGGATGCACTGCAAATGGTGTTCGTGGCTGCCGTGCGAGAAATTCAAGCGGGCCACGTCCATGCCTGCTTCGAGCAGCCGGCGCAGGATGCGCGGATCGCGCGAAGCCGGACCGATGGTGCAAACAATTTTGGAATGTCGAAAACTCATTCGATGATCACCGCCATCATTCTGCCTCTAGGAACGACACGGCGCATCGTCTTTTTCCGCATGGATGTATGAAAATGAGTGATTTGCAATTATTGCAAAAATATCGCAGCACGATTGAACTGCGCGGCGGCGCGCGCCACACTTCAGTGCGCAACGGCAAATTCATTCAGCAGACGCACTAGCAGACTAACACCCTTGGCAAACGCCGCTGCGGGAATTCGTTCGTCGTCGCCATGCATCCTCTTGATGTCTTCTTCCGTCAACGGAAATGGCACCAAACCGTAGGACTGCACGTTGTGCAAACGTAGTTGTGCTGAATCCGTAGCCCACGTCGATTGGTAAGGCAAAACCGGTGCTCCGCCGAATTCTGCTGCCGATGCCTTGACGATAGCAGCGTAGAAATCCGTTTCGAGCGAAGAATCCGGCGCCGCCAGGCCGGCGTTCGCTTCCACTTCCAGCTTTACTTGCGGATCGTTGACGAGTTTGTTCAGCTCGCCAAGCAGCACGGTGATCGTGTTGCCGGGCAGCAGCCGCACGTTGAGAGTCGCTTTGGCCTCGGACGGAATAACATTCGCACGCACACCGGCCGTCAACATGGTGGGCGAAATGGTGTCGCGCAGCATCGCATTCCACATGGGATTGGTATCGGAAATCACGCGCGAGGCGTGCTCGCCGCGGTCCGGCGTATCGAGCGAACGAATCCATTTCCCGATTTCGTCGTCCTGCAGCGGCGCGATACCTTCAAAATATCGTCGTACGATCGTCGTAAAGTGAACGGGAGCGTTGTAATTTCCGATTTTTTCCAGCGCAGCAGCGAGATGCGTCACGGCATTGTCTTTCAGCGGAATCGAAGCGTGGCCGCCGGTTCCTTTTGCTGTGACAATCACGTTCATGGAAACTTTTTCGCTGGCTTGCACGGCGACGTATTGCACTTTTCCGTTTTTCACGTACACATTTCCGCCTTCGTTGATTGCGTATTTGGCGGCGATCTTGTCCCAATATTTGGCGATCAGATTTCTGATACTGGTTTCGTCGTGGCCTTCTTCACCGTCCGTCGCCAGAAAAATCACATCGCGATTCAGTCGCGCATTGGCTCGCTTGAGCGCGACGAATGCGGCGAGATTCGCGGCAAGCATTCCCTTATCGTCCACCGCTCCGCGGCCATAGATGTAGCCGTCTTTTGGCACCGCGCCAAACGGATCGACGGTCCATTTCGCTTTTTCGACCCCGACCACATCCATATGTGCGACGAGTAAAAGCGCCTTGGACGGATCGGCGATCGATGAAGCTTTCAACCGCGCGACGAGAGCACTACGGCCGGGCGCGAGCGGCAACAGCTCCGCCGCGATCCCCTCTTTTTGTAAAATCCCTGCAATATATTTTGCGGCGGCTTCTTCGTTACCGGGAGGATTGGTAGTGTTAATTTTGATCAAATCGCCCAGCCAAGTGGTGGCTTGGCGCGCGATTGCGGAGGTATCCGGAGACGGAACTGCCGTCGGCGTCGTGACCGGAGGAGCCATGCCCGGAATTTGTGGGTTCACCGGCAGCGGAAACATGGCCAAACAAACCGCACAAAGCCCCAAAACCATCGCGCAGCGCATGCGAATCACTGTTTTCTCTCCCTGAAGCTGTCCAAGTCATGGCTTGCCGTACTCATTAGCAAACGTTTTGCGTCAAATCTGCTTCATACTAACATGCGAGCTAAGGCCGCCCGGCTGTCCCCATGGCCACGCGTTCCTAAGTTCCACCGCCAGTTGCATCGATTGTTTGCCAAAGATTGCCGGTGTGGTACTCGCAGTTCTGTGAGGGATGGAATGAACCGGATTTTCGCGAAGGTTTTGCAAAGTTTGCTGGTTGCGGCTGCGCTTTCTTTGACCTTCATTTCGCTGGCCGCCGCGCAAGCACCGTCAGGTCCTGCCTCCGGCGGCCAGCCTGCTCCACCACCGGCACAGGAACAGACGCCTCCGGCACAAAAACAGCAGGAGGGCGGCCTATCGATTGCGGTGGAGGTTCCGGTCGTCACCATGGACGTGGTGGCGACTACTGCGCGCGGCGACGTGATTACCGGACTGAAGCGGGAGAACTTCCGCTTGTTTGAAGACGGCGTTCCGCAAACCATAACCAACTTTGGTCCGACTGAAGCGCCAATCACCATGGTGGTGCTGATGGAATTCAGCGCGCGTTACGGCGGGCGTTTTTCTTATCTGGCGAAATACTGGAGCGACGCACTTTTTCCGGCATTGAAACAGCAGGACTGGGTCGCACTGGTAACATTCGATATGCGGCCGAAACTGGAAGTGGACTTCACGCAAAATAAAGATGAAGTGCGCAGCGCGATCTATCATCTTTATTTTCCGGGTTTCAGCGAATCGAACGTGTATGACGCAATTCTCGATACCGTTGATCGGCTAAAGGATGTGAAGGGCAAAAAATCGATTGTGGTGATTGCCACCGGCCGTGACACATTTTCAAAACATACCTACGACCAAACAATGAAGGCGCTGCGGCAGACCGACGTTCCTTTGTACATCGTCGGGCTGAGCCAGGTCGTCATGCTCACGCGTGAAGCGCGTGGATATACGGGCAGCGAAATTGATTTTGTGCAGGATGAAAATCAAATGAAAACTTTCGCGAAAGAGACTGGAGGCTTCGCGTGGTTTCCGCGATTTGAAGGCGAAATCCCTGGAATCTTTCAGCAAGTCGCGGCGTATTTGCGCAATCAATACAGCTTGACGTATTCGCCGACGAATCGCGCGCGTGACGGAAAATTCCGCAAAGTAAAAGTCGAACTGGTCGCTCCGGACGGCTCGCCGCTTACCGTCGAAGATCAAAAAGGCAAAAAACAGAAGTACGTCGTGTATAACCGTGAAGGCTATAACGCCCCGAAGGGCGCGGTTGATTGAAGAGGTAAAACCACAACCTGCGAGATATTCGCTCGAAAATTCGCGACAGTCAGTAGCCGCGGGAAAAATCGACGCGGTTTGATAATTCCTTTCCGCTGAACCATTCGTCGAGCAACTTCAAAAACAGTTCGGTTTCGCGATGCCATAGGCGTTCGCTGATGGCGCTGGTGTGCGGCGTGATGAAAAGGTTCGGCGTTTTCCAGAGCGACGAATCCGCAGGCAACGGCTCGATTGCGGTGACATCGAGAGCGGCTCCTGCAAGCGCGCCGTTTTGCAACGCTGCGATCAGCGCAGTTTCGTCTAGCAGTGTTCCTCTGGCAACGTTTAACAATCGCGCGCCGCGTTTCATATGGGCAATTTGCTCCGCTCCAATGAGATGTTTTGTCTCGCGAGTTTCCGGCGCAGCGATGAGGACGTAGTCGGCGTGTGGCAACGCTTCATTCAATTGCGCAACCGGCAACATCTTTTCCGCGAGCGAAGTATCGCCTTGGCCGGAGCGCGTTACGCCCCAGACACGCATGCCGAATGCGTTGGCGCGCTTGGCGACTTCGCGACCGATCGCACCGAATCCGACAATCAGTAGAACGCTGCCGTTGATTTCCGACAGATGCTGCGGCTTGTCCCACAACTGCTGCACCGACCATGTCGCTGCGTCCTGGTAGCGAACTGCGTCGGGAAAATTGCGCGAAAGAGCGAGAATCAAGCCCATGGCGTGCTCGGCCATCGGGAGAGAGAAGATGCCGCTGGCGTTGGTGACGGCTACGCCGGAGTCGCGCAGTTCCGGATACATCAATTGCGCTACCCCCGTCGCCGTGGAATGCACCCATTTTAGCTTGCGGGCCTGCAGCAATTGTTCCGCGCGCAACGAGTAGCCGACAAAAATATCGGTATCGGCCAATTCCTGCGGCAAGGTGTCGTAGTTTGGCAAATGCAGCACGCGCATTTGCGGATAGAGTGCGCGGATTTTTTCGGCGAGAAATGGCTTGGGCCGCCACTCCGAAAACGGATGCCAGACGCAGATTACGAGTTTTGTTTCTGCTGGCGCCGGTCTCTTCGCTGACCCTGCGACTGGCATCACGGAAGAATTCGCAAATCGGTGCCAGACATTTCAGCGGGCTGCTTCTGACCGAGTACGCCGAGCATGGTCGGAGCGATGTCGCGGAGTGCGCCGCCGGGCTTCAAGCGTAATTTTTCATTTTCGGTGACGAGGATAAAAGGAACGGGATTCGTCGTGTGGTAAGTGTGAGGACCACCGGTGGTCGGATCGATCATGGTTTCGGCGTTGCCGTGGTCGGCGGTGATAATCCACGCGCCGCCGCGCGGCTTGAGCGTCTGAAAGATGGTACCGAGGCCGGCGTCCACGGCTTCCACTGCTTTGATTGTGGCTTCGAGCTTTCCGGAGTGACCGACCATGTCGGCATTCGCGTAATTCATGATGATGGCGTCAAACTCGCCTTTTTCGATGGCGCCGACGACGGTATCCGTAATTCCCTGCGCGGACATTTCCGGTTTCAAATCGTAGGTGGCGACTTTCGGCGATGGCACCAGGATTCTTTCTTCTCCAAAAAAAGGCTTTTCGACGCCGCCGTTGAAAAAATAGGTGACGTGCGCGTATTTTTCGGTTTCCGCGGTGCGCAAGTTTTTGTAATTCATGTCCGCAAACACCTGCGCGAGGATTTGCTCGAGCTTGTCCGGCTTGATGACGGATTGCAGCCAGGGCCAGTTCTTGTCGTACTGCGTCATCGCAACGTAAAAGAGATTCTTGGGGCGTTTGTCGTCGGTGAATTTATCGAAGTCGGGCGCCGCCAGCGCGTAAGTCATTTGGCGGGCGCGATCGGCGCGAAAATTGTAGAAAATAATCGCGTCATCATCGTGAATGGTGCCAACGGGTTTTCTTGAAGCGCCTTCGTCGTGCGTTATGACTACCGGCTTGATAAATTCGTCGGTCACTCCGGCTTCATAACTTGCGGTCAGCGCGGCGACCGGATCGGCAGCGTGCGTTTCGGCTTCACCGTGAACCACAGCGTTATAAGCGAGCTGGATGCGCTCCCAACGATTGTCGCGATCCATCGCGTAGTAACGGCCAACGAGCGTGGCAATTTTGCCGACGCCGAGATCGCGCATTTTTTTCTGCAACTGCTGAACAAAGTCGCGGCCGCTGTGCGGAGGCGTGTCGCGCCCGTCCATGAAGCAATGAACAAAGACGTTTTCCACTTTTTGCTGCTTGGCGAATTCGAGCAGCGCAAAAAGATGCTGAAGGTGTGAGTGAACGCCACCGTCGCTGAGCAAGCCAAGGAAATGCAACTGGCGTTTGCGGCCGCGCTCCATGGCCTGCTGAAATAGCGGCACCTGGTCGAAGGTTTTGTTGGCGATCAGCAAATCGATTTTGGTGATGTCCATGTGCACGACGCGGCCGGCGCCGATATTGAGGTGGCCGACTTCGCTGTTGCCCATCTGGCCGTCCGGCAAACCTACAGCGGGGCCCGAAGTGCCGATGAGAGTGTTGGCAAAATTCTTGATCAGACGGTCGTAGTTCGGTTTTTTCGCGAGAGCGATGGCGTTGCCGCTGCTTTCGGCGCGGTAGCCCCATCCATCAAGCACTGTCAATACGATCGGTTTTGGTCGAAGAGTCATACTCGCCAGAATACATGCACAGGAAAAATCTCGCTACGCGTCCTTCGCTAGCTTTTCGTCCATAGGAGGAATTCGTGGCCGGTTCTTGCCATAAAGTGGCATAAAAACACAACGGCACCGGCGGTCTATGTGGCGAATTGGTGCAATGCCTCTAGCAGGCGGTCGACTTCTTCGACGGTGTTGTAGTGGACCAGGCCGATGCGGAGGACGCCGCCCAGTTTTTCGACGCCGAGACGTTCGGTGAGATTGAGCGCATAGAAGTTGCCGTCCCAGGTGAAGATGCCGCGGTCGCCGAGGAAGGTCGCGATTTCTGTGGGAGTACCTTTCGGCAGGCGGAAGGAAATCGTTGCGCAACGCTCTTCGAAGCGCTTCGAATCGCTGATGCCGAAGAATTGCAGGCCGGGAACCGCGAGCAGTCCCGTAACAAGGCGCGTGAGCAGTATGCGTTCGTAGGCGACGGTGGACCGGTACGCGGCGAGAAGCGCTTCGCGACGTGACTTCACCGACGGATCGCAACGGCGGCCGAGTTCTGCGAGGTATTCCACAGCCGCGTGAATCCCGGCGATTAATTCCTGAACTTGCGTTCCGGTTTCCCAGCATTCGGGTACGACATCCGTTGCGGGGCGGACTTTGTACGGCTTGAATTTTTCCAGGTGAGCTTTCTTTCCATACAGCGTTCCCATGTGCGGACCGAAGAATTTGTAGGGCGAGCAGACGAGGAAATCGCAATCGAGCGCTTTGACGTCAATGGGGCCGTGCGGCGCGTAGTGGACTGCGTCGATGTAAATCATTGCACCGACGGCGTGGGCGAGCTTGGTGATTTCGGCGACCGGGTTGATGGTTCCGACGGCGTTTGAAGCGTAACCGACGGCGACGAGTTTTGTTTTCGAATTGAGTTTGCTCTTCAGATCATCGAGATCGAGCGTGCAATCGGATTCGCGAATGTCCACGGTGCGGATGACGACGCCCTTTTCCTCAAGAACTTTCCAAGGAGAGAAGTTTGCATCGTGATCGAGAAGCGAAAGCAGAATTTCGTCGCCTGGTTTCAATTCGCGGCCGATGGAGCGCGCAAGGCCAAGCGTGATGGTGGTCATGTTCTGGCCGAAGATGACTTCATCGGGCGAACAGTTGAAGAAATCGGCCATGGCGGAGCGCGCGTCTGAAATTACTTCATTGCTGCGGCGGCTGGTGAGAAAGGCGCCATAGGTGTTGGCGTTCTGTTCGAGAAAATATTTCTGGACGGCTTCCATCACCTGACGAGGAACCTGGGTGCCTGCAGGACCGTCAAGAAACGCGGCTTGCCGGCCATTCACTTTCAGTCGGAGCGAAGGAAATTGTTCGCGCACCCAGCCAACGTCAAACGTTTTGGAAATCGCTTCGTGCAAAGCTGGTGTGCTCATGGTGTGCCCCGGCAATCGCGCGGAATTTGCAGCCGCTAGTTTCTCACAGACGCGCGAACGGGAAAACAGCGCAGCGTGCTAGCATGACGGTGATCCGTTTACACATGCCGCGTCGGCGCCGGCTAAAAATCAAATGAGCGGCAACAGAAAGCGCTCCGCGCCACGATTCATCCCAGGAACGCAATGTCAGAAAATGTTGCAATGTCCGACCGGACGCGCGTGGTGCGCGAGCCGCAACGAGCAGTGTACGACCGCGGAGTGATTTACAAAATCCTCGATGAAGGATTCGTCTGCCACCTGGGCTTCAGCGCCGACGGACAGACGTTTGTGATTCCGACGATGTTCGCCCGCTTGGGTGACGCAATTTATTTTCACGGATCGGCGGCAAGCCGGATGCTGCGCGGCGCGGGCGCCGGATTGAACGTTTGCATTACCGTGACGCTGGCGGACGGAATCGTGCTGGCGCGCTCGGTATTCAATCATTCGATGAACTACCGGTCGGTGGTGGCGCTGGGCATCGCAACGCTGGCGGATGATCCGGCAGAAAAACTGCAGGCGCTGCGAGCGTTCACCGAGAAAATACTGCCCGGACGATGGAACGACGCGCGGCAACCGAATGAAAAAGAGTTGAAGGCGACCAGTATTTTGAAATTGCCGCTGACAGAAGTTTCAGCAAAAGTGCGCACCGGCGGCGTTGAGGATGATGCAGAGGACTACGCGCTGAAAGTGTGGGCGGGAATTGTTCCGCTGCGGCTGGTGGCGGACACGCCGGTTCGTGACGAACGCTGTGACGCATCCTTGGCCACACCGCCATACGCCCTGAACTTCGGACGCCAGACTCGTTAAACAGCGGGCCGCACGGCGCGCAGAAAATCTGCAAGCAAGCCGTAGGAAGTCGCTTCGATGCCGGGATTGTGTTCGACGAGAGAAAGTCCGAACACATCGAGATCGAAATGAATCGCGGAACTGGTGCCTTCGAGATTGGCCAGTGGGTCAGTGGCGAGCAGCAGTTCGGGGCGGACGGTGCACTCGACTCCTGCGCCGCGACGCGCGGCGCGGCAAACCAGTTTGTAGCGCATGCCAGCAGCGCGCGCATTGCGAATTTTTTCTTCGCTGAGTTCGCGAATGCCCGTGCGGCGAACCTCTTCGATCTTCACTGAAATTCCCATCAGCACGGTGGCCAGGGCCACGACTTTGACTGCGGCATCCCAGCCATCAAGATCGTTCGACGGATCGGATTCCGCGATGCCCAAAGCTTGCGCGCGGCGAATTGCGGCGTCGAATGACAGCCCTTTTTCGATTTCGGTGAGCACGACATTGGTGGTGGAATTTAGCACGCCGGAAAATCCATGCAGTTCCACGGCAGGCAGTCCTGCGGGGAACATGGAGAAAATCGGCACGCCGTCCATCACCGTGGACTCGCAAAGGAATTTTTTGCCGCGTTCGCGCGCAAGCGTGGTAAGCGATTGGTAAGCATGAACGACGGGGCCCTTGTTCGCAGAAATTGCGTGCGCACCAAAATTCAACGCGGCTTCGAGATGAGCGATGGCGGGCTGTCCGCTCTGCGGATCGAGCGAGCTTGTTTCGAAAAAAACGTCGGCGCGCGAATATTCCAGCCACTCCGCGACGCTGAGACATGCCGGAGAATTCTGACGCGGCGCGGGCCAATGCCCATTGAGCAGCGCAATGGGATTCAGTCCATCGGCGTCGGCGACCCAGCCGCAGCGGCGAGTGGCGACTCCAGTGAGCCGCCAGCGAACATCGTAGCGACGGCGCAATTCCGTTTCTTTGGCGATGAGCATGCGAAGAAACGCGCGGCCTACGTTTCCAAAACCGACGATAGCGATGTTGTAGAGAGGAATGTCAGCCTCTTTTTATTTGCGATTGCGAAAAATCTCTATCGCGTCGCGGCTTCCAGTTTTTGCGCGACGGACGCGATGTGTGCGGCTTCGATTTCGAGGACACGAGCGGTCACGATGATTTGCGCATCGGCTTCTTTCCACTGTTTCTGCTCGATCGCTTCGCGCACCGCCGGAAGCGTTTTCGCTTCGTAGCCGGTGTACTGGCCGGGAGCGTCGACGTAATGCTTGAACCAGGGGCGGCCCGGCAATCCCTGCTCGAGCGTGAGTTTCTGCTCGCTGTCCATTAAAGCCTGATTGACCTCGGCGAGCGAGGCTTTAGCGATTGCCGCGCCGCCATTGGCAGTCGCATGCTCAAGCACGCGACGATATTCCATGCTGGCCTGAGCGAGTGCGTCGGTGGCGTTGTCGAGCGGAGCGAAATTCAGGAACGGCGGCACTGCGGCTTTCGCGGGAGGAACGGACTTCACGCGCGGGTCAGTCATGGCCGCGAACACGCCTTCTTCCAGTTCGCGATTGCGTTCGACGATTTCGTCGCGGGATTTTTGCGCGAGGGTTTTCAGTTCCTTCACATAGGTTTGCATGGTGTCGGAAAAATTTCCGTATTCAAATGGCAGCAGATCCGCATTGGCCATGCGCAGGATGGCGATGCCGGCGGTTTGCGCGAGCGCGCGGCCGTACACGAAATCGGTGTCGCTGAAGTGCGTGTACCAGTAGAAGTCATCGTAAATCGAATGATAGATCCCGCCGCCGTCTTCGCCGCCGAAGCCGAGATTGAGCGCGGCGATTCCATCGTGCTGCAGAAATGCGCCGTAGTCGGAGCCGGAACCGAGCGCGCCGATGCGCAAATCCGTGCGCGAACGCGCTTCCTGGCGTTCGGAAATATCGTCGGGACGGCCAATCTGCCGCAACTGCGCGCGCTTCCAGACGGAGAGTTGCGTTTCGGGATCCTGCACGTCGCGCGCGACATCGTTGATGAATTTTTCCAGCGTGTGCGAGCCTTCCGCGCCGAAATAGCCGCGGCCGTTGGTGTCGGAATTTATGTACACGACCGCGTGCGCTTTCAATTCGTCGGCATGTTGTTCAGCAAATTCGGTGGAGCCAATCAATCCGGGCTCTTCGGCGTCCCAAGCACAGAAAATAATGGTGCGCTTCGGCTTCCAGCCGGTTTTTACCAGCTCGCCCAGGCTTCGCGCTTCTTCCATTTCCGCCACGAGACCTGAAATCGGATCTTCCGCACCGTTCACCCAGGCGTCGTGATGATTGCCGCGGATGATCCACTTTTCGGCGTCGGTGGTGCCGGGAATTTTTCCGATCACGTCATAGATGGTCTTCAAATTCCAGTCGGATTTTACTTTCAGATGAACTTTTGCGGGACCGGGGCCAATGCGATAGGTCATGCCAAGTCCGCCGCGCCACGAGCGAGGCGCGATGGGACCGCTGATCGCCGCGAGCAGGGGCTCGGCGTCGGCGTAGGAAATCGGAAGCACGGGAATTTTCGTTAGGACGGCGACATCTTTCAGGTCGAGGCGCTTGGCATCTTTGGTTGCGCCAATTCCCGGCGTGAGCGGATCGCCGGGATAAATTGGATCGTCGGCGACGCTTCCGCGTTGAACGCCGTCCTTGGGCCGCCACCCGCCTTTCGGGAAGGTTTCGCCCTGCTTGAAACCGTCTTCGTTTGGATCGGAGTAAATCAGGCAGCCGACTGCTCCGTGCTCCGCCGCAACTTTTGGCTTGATGCCGCGCCAGGAGTGGCCGTATTTCGCGATGACGATAGCGCCTTTCACGGAAACACCGAGGCGATCGAGCTGGTCGTAGTCTTCGGGGATGCCGTAGTTTACAAAGACCAGCGGCGCGGTCACGTCTCCGTCGATCGAATATGCGTTGTAGGTTGGGAGCTGCTCGCTCTGCTGATTCGAAGTGGGATCGGCGCTGACGGCCGGTTCCTGCAATTTCGCGACAAACTTCGGGCCGCCATCGACAAGTTCGACCGCGCGCTCCTTTGGCGTGGGAAAGAGAATCTCGAACGTTTCAATGTGCGTGTCCAGACCGAATTCCTTGAACTTTGCCGCGAGCCAATCTGCGTTGTCCTTATCATAGGGCGAGCCAACATTGTGAGGACGAGCGGAAAGCCGTTGCATGTACTCGCGCATCCGTTGGGTATCGGGAATCGTCCTAAATTTTTCCTCCAACTGCCTTTCAGCGCGCGAGGATTCCGCGGAAAATCCGGAGAGCACCGGCTCTTCGCTGGCCACCGAATGCAGCCACGGCGCCACGACGGGAATCGAAAGGAGAAGTGCGATGCTGCAGATGAGTCGTTTCATAAGGCTCCTGGAAAAATAATCGCAATGAAGTTCATGGATTGGCAGGCGTGACGGGTTGATCAGGCAAAATTTTCCGCAAGACGAAATCGCCGATGATCGGGTAGCGCGCCCATTCGCCGTTGTTGGACTTGACGGCAAAGATGATGCCGAGAACGATGTTGAGCACCCAACCGCCCATGCCGAACAGCCAGACAAAACCGAAAAGTCCGAAAAGAGCCCAAGGCGGCGACTGATGTGGTCCGCTGTTGGTTTGACTGGCCATGGAGAACGCCATTGAAATGAACGCTCCGATGACGCCGATAATTATGATCGCCGAGTAGGCCACATGCCAGATTAAAACCTGAAGGGCGTGAAACATCACAAAACGCGAATCCTTTTTTACCAGGTAAAAAACGAGCGGAGCGATGAATCCGGAAAAAATGGCGAGGATGTGGACCAGCAGCGCGTTGGTGCGCTCGTCTTTCGTCGGATCGTACAGCAAAATCATTCGCGGTGACGTTGCCATCGGCTGAAATCCCTCGATGCATAAAGCGCCTTAGTGCAAGCGGAAGATTATTTCGCGAGCAGCGGATTCCCGCAAGTGCGGAATTGGGTGCGGAGGTACTCAGGGGTCGCGCTTTTTTTCGTGCGTGGTGTTCAACACTTCATCGGGAATGCGCAAGCGCTCGACCGGACGGTCATTCATAATGTGCGACTCAATAATTTCGTCGACGTCTTCCGGACGAACGCCGCCGTACCAGACCTCATCCGGATAAACTACAACCGTAGGCCCGAGTTCGCACTGATCGAGGCATCCGGACTTATTGGCGCGAACGAGTTTCACGCCGCGTTGCGCAAGCTTCGTTTTGAACAAGCGCTGCAATTCGCCCTGTCCGGTGGGATCGCAGCATCCGCGCGGATGGCCTTCTTCGCGCTGATTCATGCAAATGAAAATGTGTTTTGTGAGCTTAGGCATAGCTTCGCTGCAACTCTCACGATACCGGGCGGCGAATGGAAGCACAAATTTGCGCAGACCGGCGAGAATCAGAAGAACGCGTTAGAGGTCGGACTGTCCCAGCGCTTTCATGGTTTTGGGGCTGAACTCGACGCGAAATGAAAGTGCGCTCACGCGACCAGGGATTTCTTTTTTTGCGTTCGCACGGCAATGGAAAATTACGCGGTCGGATTCGGGATCGATGGCAGGTTCACCGTTCAGAAGCCGCGCGAAATGAAGTTCAGTGCGAACTACGTCGGTGTCGCCGTCTTCGACAAATTTCACACTCGCCAGGTCGAGCGTTCCCCCGTTTTCCAGTTCCAGAAAAACCGTGTCATGCAGATCTTCTTTGGCGTCGCGAAGAATTCGCAGCGGCTCGTCACCCTCGACGGTTAAGACGTAGTCCGGGAGTTCCGGCATGACCAGATCTTCGGCTGGATGCTTCACGCCCGGTTTTGCGGCCAGCCGCTTTGCTTCCGCAAGCCGAATCGTTTTCGACGACCACCACCACACCGTGACCGGCGGCAACGCGTGACTCTTCTGAAAGGCCACGCTCGGAACAGGCCCGGTATTTTGCGGATTGCTTTGCGCATTGGTGACGACTCCGCTTTGCGGATCGGTGTGGCGCTGCGAATAATTTGCTTCCACGGAAAATTTCGAAGGGCTCCACGGAGAATCCTGCAGGATTCGGAATACGTCGCCGATGGTCCATTGCGCAGGCGGTTTTTCCCACGGCAAACCGGCGGCAACAGTGGCCGAGACTACGAGCGCACTGAGATAAAGAAAACGGCGGGCAAACATGGCTGGGTACCTTCTCACGTAACCTAAACGGCTGCACTCTTTGAAGTCGCGATGTCCGCCGGAGTTGCTTCGGCCGGCCGGTTTGGACGCCTAACGCTTCGGGCCGGCAAATTTCTCGGAGAACGGATCCGGAGTTGGGACGAATGCGATGGGCACTTCAGGTACAAACGTTTTCAGCCAGTCAACGCAGTCTTTCATTCCCGGCTGTTCCGAGGGCACGTGGCTCAAAATGATGAGCGCCTTTTGCCGGCCTTCCGTGACTGCATCGGCAACGTATTCGACTGTTTCCCACTCGCGCGTTTCGCCTACAAGCAGCACTTGCACGTCTGGCTCTTCCAAAGCGCCAATCTCGCGCTTGGCACCAGCCGCGCCCGGGCTCATCGCGACGCGGGTGACTTTCATTTTGCGGTCGCCGACCACTCGAATCACCGAGATACCGAATTTTTTCTGAAGTTCTTCGGCCAGCTTCTCAATTGTTGTTTCGGGGATCGTGAAACGGTAAGGGTTCGACGGGTCTTGGTATTTTTCCCATCCAAGAAGCCGGACGTTGCCCGCTTCGATACCGTCCACTTTCATGCGGTGCCAGTGGTCGTGGAATCTCCAGACGATCAAGTGATTCTTCTCGATGAACGCGCGCTTTTCCTCGAGCACCGGATCCTTTTCGCCCTGGGGAACCTCACTGGCCTTGTCCTGGTGATCGTAGAAAGTCGGTTCGTGCGTAATGATCAGATTTTGATTGTTCGCGGCAGCGCGCTGCAGCACGTCGAGCGTGGCCATCATGGTTACCGCGATCCCCGTCACCGGCGCATCGGGATCGCCGGATTTAAAGGTGTCCACCGTTTCCTTCATCCAGGGGATGCCGGCGTGAGCTTTAATTCGATCAATGATTTCGTTAGCCGAAGGAGTTTTTGCGGTCTGCCCGCAAGTAGCAGAGCAGAGGATGAGAGCAGCGATCGCCGAGCACAAGGTTTTCATTGGACCTCGCAAAGATGACGACGCGAGTTTACATGGATTGCCGAAGATTCGCCGCGCAGAAAATTGTTACGTGAGCGGCTTCGACATCACCGTGAAGTGGCTGGGAACTTTCAACACAATGGAATCCGGAATTGGCGCAATGCCGGTAACGGAGTATCCCAACCGTTCGTAAATCGGCTGCAATTCGGCGCGAATTGTTACGACGCGAAGGTCGGCGAAATCACATCCGGCGTTGCGCAGAAAATCTTCCGCTGCGGCGATCATCCGGCGACCTAGTCCGGCTTTCTGGCGCTCCGGATCGACCGAGAGCAGTCCGATGTAGCCGCGGCGATTTTCCTTTAGCTCGACGTACACGCAACTGACAAGCTTCGCGTCTTCTTCGAGAAGCAGAAACTTGCCGGTGTCGAGCAAATGGCTCAATCGCTCCGCGTCGATGCGATCGCCGTCAATGATCGGCCGCTCGACCATAAACGCGACGTTGATCAGAGCGATCAGCGCTTCGTTGTCGTCGGCGTCCGCCAGGCGCACGCGATATTTTGGCGGGGAAGAAGATGTCGCACTTTGCATGGAGCACTGCCTCAGGTGCAACGAGCCAGATTCGAAATTGCCACGCAACGACGTTCAGGAAAAAATTGTTTTGCCCGGAAACCGCGCCGCCGTGCCAAGTTCCTCTTCGATGCGGAGAAGTTGGTTGTATTTGGCGATGCGGTCGGTGCGCGAAGCCGAGCCGGTCTTGATCTGGCCGGCGGCCGTGGCTACCGCAAGGTCGGCAATGAACGTGTCTTCGGTTTCGCCCGAGCGATGGGAAATGATTGAGTTGAATCCGGCTTTTCGCGCCAGTTCGATGGCGTCAATCGTTTCGGTCACGCTGCCGATCTGGTTCAGCTTGATCAAAATGGCGTTGGCGATGCCGTCGTTGATGCCACGCGAGAGACGCTCGGTGTTCGTGACGAAAAGATCGTCGCCTACCAGCTGAATCTTTTTCTTCGAAGTTTTCGCTCCCACGGATTCGGTCAGCGTTTTCCATCCCGCCCAATCGTCTTCCGCCATTCCGTCTTCGATCGAAACAATCGGATATTTTTCCGTCCAGCTGGTCCAATAGGCGGCCATTTCGTTGGAAGCGTGTTCGCTCTTGTCCGACTTCTTGAAAACGTATTTGCCGCTGGGCTTGTCATAGAATTCGCTCGAAGCCGGATCGAGCGCGATGCTCACCTGTTCGCCTGCTTTGTACCCGGCAGCGCCAATCGCTTCGAGCACGATTTGAATCGCTTCTTCATTGGACTTGCAGCTCGGCGCAAATCCGCCTTCGTCGCCGACGGCAGTGTTGTAGCCGCGCTTCTTCAACGACGATTTGAGCGAATGAAAAATTTCCACGCCCCAGCGCAGAGCTTCAGAAAAAGACGTCGCTCCGACCGGCATCACCATGAATTCCTGAAAGTCCACGGAACTGTCGGCGTGCGCACCCCCATTGAGAATGTTCATCATCGGGACCGGCAGCAGATTCGCGCTGCGGTCGCTTGAATACTTGGAAAGATATTTGTAGAGCGGCTGCTTAGTGGCCGCGGCCGCTGCGCGAGCAGCGGCCATGGAGACGGCAAGAATTGCGTTCGCGCCGAGCCTTGATTTCGTCGGCGTGTTGTCCAGCATGATCATTTTATGGTCGAGCCCGCGCTGGTCGGCTGCGTCAAATCCCGCGACAGCCTTGGCGATTTCCCCATTCACATTGGCGACGGCTTTTAGCGTCCCCTTGCCCAGATACTTGCTCTTGTCCGCGTCGCGCATTTCGAGCGCTTCGTGTTCGCCGGTGGAGGCGCCGCTCGGAACCGCCGCGCGGCCCAGGATGTCGCCTTCGAGAATCACGTCAGCTTCAACGGTGGGATTGCCACGTGAATCGATGACTTGCCGAGCGTGGACTTTCGTAATCTTCGTGGACATATCTGTGGTCTCCCGAGGTCAATTCGAATCAACGATTGTACAAGAAATTTGCCAGCCTTCCCTAACGGCTCGCGGGCAATTAATCCCCCGCATGTTCCGCCCAGCGTGCTTTGCATTTTTTCTGTTGGTTACTACGGCGAGTGGTCTATCCGCGCAAGTTCGCGTCACCGTGCCGGCCAAAAACTATAAGACTTACAATCCCGTCGTTTGAAGAAATCTAGTAAACCACTTGTGACTTCGTTAGCGAGATTGCAGACTACGCCGTCTCCGGCTCTTCGATGAGCGATTCCTGGCGAACGACGATGACAATTCCGGAGTCGGTCACGTGGAAGCGGCGCTTGTCGGCTTCAAGGTCGTAGCCAATTTCCGTGCGCTCCGGCAGACTGACGTGGCGGTCAATGATGGCGCGACGAATCTTGGAGTGCCGGCCGATATTCACGTGGTTGTAGAGAATGCTGTCGCTCACGTCGCAATAGCTGTTGACGCGAACGTTGTAGCCAACCACACACTTCGAAACACGACCACCTGACACGATCGATCCGCCGCCTACGATTGAATCCACGGCCACGCCCAGGCGGTCTGGATCGCCGAATACGAATTTTGCCGGCGGGTATTGATGCTGCCAGGTGCGCAATGGCCAGGCGTCGTCGTACAAGTTAAAAACCGGCGACACGCCCACCAGGTCCAGATTGGCTTCGTAGTAAGCATCGACGGTGCCAACGTCCCGCCAATAGTTCGAAGTTTTGCTGTTTTCATCAACGAAGTTATATGCAAACACGCGATGCTTGGTGATGATTCGCGGCAGAATGTCTTTGCCGAAATCGTGATGCGATTTGGGATCTTCAGAATCGGCCAGCAAAATCGGAATCAGCAGTTGCGTATTGAAAATGTAGATCCCCATTGAAGCGTTGCAAAGCCCCGGATTATGCGGCGATTCCTTGGGATGCTCGGGTTTTTCATCGAAGCCCTGGATGCGCCAGTCCTTATCGACCTCGATTACACCGAATTGCCGCGAAGCTTCTTTGCTCGGAATCTGGATGGTGCCGACGGTCACATCCGCTCCGGAATCGATGTGCTGTTGCAACATTTTGGCGTAATTCATCTTGTAGATGTGATCGCCGGACAAGATGAATACGAACTTGGAGCGCTCGCTGCCTATGGAATAAATATTCTGATAAACGGCGTCGGCGGTGCCTTGGTACCACTCTTTCGAAACGCGCATTTGCGGCGGCAGGATTTCGATGTATTCGCCAAGGCCCGCGAGCGGGGACCATCCGGCGCGCACGTGGCGGCTCAAACTCAATGCCTTGTACTGGGTAAGGACGAAGACGCGTCGCAAACCGGAGTTCACGCAATTGGAAAGTGTGATGTCGATGATGCGATAGAGAGAGCCGAACGGCACCGCGGGCTTGGCTCGGTCTCTGGTCAGCGGCCAAAGACGCTCTCCCTGGCCCCCTGCCAACAGCACAACAATCGCGTCGCGCATATCAAGCATTGCGGTTTCCCCCGCTGGCGCTCGAACTTGTGAGGGTGAGATTCTAGCAGCAGTTCCCGGCAAAACAAGGCGGAGGAGGCCGTATACGCCCACGACGGAAAGGCTTCGGGAAGGTATCTCAGCGGGGCATAACTAGGAAGTTAGCACTAGGAGTTCCGGTCATGCCCGAAAGCTCTTTGCATAAAGATCACTTGACACCCATCGGCGAATTGATTAGAAGTGGGCCATCGATTGTCCTCGGTAAAAGGTGTAATCGCTTAAAAACTTGCAGCAGGGGCGGAACCGGCGTTGGTCCGGGCAATCCGCCATGCGATAATAAGCACGGTGGAAATCGGCCCAGAGTCTAGTAAGGGCCAGGCTTCCGAACAGACCAATCCTAACCGGATTGGGGGTGAATGAACTAAGTGGCTGAAGTCATTATTCAAGAGAGTGAGTCACTGGAAAATGCACTGCGCCGTTTCAAGCGCAAAGTGCAACAGGAAGACATCATCAAGGAAATCAAGAAGCATAGCTTCTACATGAAACCCGGCGAGAAGCGCCGGGCAAAGGAAGCGCTTTCGCGGAAGCGTCTGCGCAAAAAGCAGCGGCGCGAACAGGATTGATTCTTTGATCCTGCTCGTCCACAGCTTGGCGCCCCGCTCCGTGATTCAGGCCCCGGTCAGGTAGTGAACGGCAGTTGCAGTCAGCAGAGTCGCGCTCGCAGGCCCCAGGAGCCCAGCCGGTTCCCCGGATCCTTTTTTGGGATTCGATCCTTCGTGCAAGGTTCTGCGCGTTCCCTTTTCCTGTTGGGGTTCAGGGGGGAACGCTTCCATGGAATACCATGACAAGGTTCTAAAGTGCTCGGAGTGTGGCGCCGAGTTTGTTTTTACCGGCGGAGAGCAAATGTTCTTCGCCGATAAGGGATTCAAGAACGAGCCGAAGCGCTGTAAAGGCTGCAAAGCCAAACGCGCCGAAGCAACGGGCGGAAATTCCAGCCCGATTCGATCGGAAACGAAGACCAGTTGTTCTCAGTGCGGCAAGGAAACGACCGTGCCTTTTCGCCCTACGCAAGGACGCCCGGTCTTCTGTCGCGAATGTTTTCAGCAGCGACGAGCGATGGGTGCGGCATAGTACAGTTTTTCCTGTCGAACGTTTTGAATCTCGGTTGAAACAAGCGCCGGGACCATCTTAGAAAGCGCAATTTTTTTGCAGCGCATATTGGAATCAAGGAAAAGGCGCCTCAGGCGGGTGGAGGGGCGCCTTTTTATTTGCACTGCACGGATTTTGCGTTCGAACGTAGCCGGCATTTCGCACCGACCGGGCGGCCGAGTAGTACAATTTCGTTCGTGAAATTGCCCGCACGGACTCAATCGCCTGCTTCTCATCGTTGCCGGAAGCCTTATTTCGCGGGACGACTTTTACTGCTTGCGGCGTTGACTCTGGCAAGCGGCGTGACGATTCTCTCTCAGCAAAAACAATCGCCTGCAAAATTCTATTTCGTGAAGTTGGTCTGCGAGTCTGCGGACAAAATCCTTACGATTCGTTTCGACGGAACCGCCGCAAAAGTTGTGTCCACCGCCGATACCAGAATTCTGCAGAGCGACATCAGTGGTCCGCACGGCATTGCGATTTCTCCGGACCAGAAGAGCTATTTCGTTTCGATTGGCCACGGCCGTCCATTTGGATTTGCCGTGAAGTATTCCGCCGATGACGATCGCGAACTTGGCCAACTGCAGCTCGGCATGTTTCCCGCAACCGCCGACTACGGCCCTGACGGAAATTTTGTGTTTGTGGTGAACTTCAACTTGCACGGCGATCCGGTGCCCAGCAGTGTGTCCGTCGTCGACAGCAAGATGCTGCTGGAAGTCGCGCGCATTCCCACGTGTGTGATGCCGCACGGCTCGCGCGTGTCGCGCGACGGGCTGCACCAATACTCGGCGTGCATGATGGACGATGAACTCGTCGAAATCGATGCGCAGCGAATGAAAGTGGCGCGCTCGTTTCGACTGACGAAAGGCGAAGAAAAAAGCTTCGTCGGCCTGGGGCCGCGCGAGACAAGATCGGACTGGGGCACCGCGGCTCCGCTCGCTGCTGACCATTCGGCGACGGACCACTCGACCATGGCAATGCCTGGTAAGGCTGACGCCTGCATGCCGACTTGGGCGCAGCCATCCGCGGACGGCAAGCGAGTGTGGGTTGCTTGCAACCAATCGAATGAAATTGTCGAAGTGGATGCGGAACAGTGGTCGTTAGTCCGCAGAATCTCTGCTGGCAATGGGGTCTACAATCTCGGCGTTTCGCCCGACGGAAAATATTTAATCGCTACCAACAAGCGCGACGCGTCGGTCTCCATCTTCGACACTGCAAGCGGCGAAGAGTTGGCGCGGCTGAAAACGAAACGCAGGGTTGTTCACGGCGTCGCGGTTTCGCCCGACTCACGATATGCATTTGTCACAGTCGAAGGAATCGGATCTGAGCCCGGGACGCTGGAAATCATCGACCTTGCGGCGCGCAAGACCATCACGACGATCGACACGCCGGAACAAGCCGCCGGAATCGATTTCTGGAAGCTCGAATAACTACAGCGGTGCTTCCGAGGTCGAAGTGTATGGCTTATGCTTTCCGAGTTTCACAATCCACAATCCGCCGTGCACATCGTTGACGTAGATATTTCCTTTGTGAGGAAACGCGCCCCAGGCGAACGGCAAATTCGGCCGGTAGGCATTTGCATCGCCCGACCAGAACCGACCGATTTCGCGGCCCTGGTTGTAAAGCTCGCCGCGCAACTCGCCGGAAACATCGAGTACGCGCGCGCCGCCGTTGTAATAACCCATATAAAGAACGTCATCGAAGATCCAGATGTTGTGCGAGCCCGCTTCCGGCACGCTGTACGTCGCCACCTGCTTTGGGTTGGCGATATCGCTGACGTCAATCACGTGGCCGATCCCGCGCACGGGAATGCGTTTATGCGAACCGAGGCTGAACACCGACGGAAATACTTCGTCGCCAACAAAAACATAATTCTTGTAGCGGTAAACCGCATGCGCGCCGGCCAGCCATCCCGGTCCGTAAAGTTCGTTGTAGTTGAAGCGGAATTGCGAAACGAATTGCGGATGTTCCGGACTGCCGCCCTTAATTCCGTTTCCGACGTCCAGAATCACCAAGCCGTCGCGCCAGTACGCGAGATACGCGAGTCCGTCAACGACTTGCACGTCGTGCAGATAGCGCCCCGCCGTGGCTACGCCTTCTGGAAACGCCACCAGCATCTGACCGGTCGTTTCCACTTGCCAACGGGCAACTTCTTTCGGATTTTTCACGTCGGCAAAATCAATCACGCGCAGTGATCCGGTCGCATCGTCGGTCAAATAAACGTAGTGGCCGCTGATGAAAGCGCTGTGTACGCCTCCTGTGACCGTCGTGGTGTACTCCGACAGAATTTTCGGATGCATCGGATCGCTGGTGTCGAGAAAAACGATTCCATTTTTGCGGCTGGAAGCGCCTTCGCGAGTGAGTACGCCGATTTTTCCATCCGGCGCCACGCTGACGTCGTTGATGATCCGTGCATCTACCTTGAGCGGATCGGATGGCTTTGGGTTCGCGGGATCGACGATGTCATAGATGTAAAGCTTGTCGCTGATTGCCGAAAGATATGCGTAATGATCCCAAATCCATTCTTCCGCAAACTGTTCGTCTTTCGGCATCGCGTGGCCGACAATTTCGATCTCTCGGCCGATGTCGCGTGGTGACACTACCACGCTCGCTGCCGCCGATTTTCCTCCGGAGGAAGCCGTGACCATGTACGTCCCCGGCCGCTCCGCCACGAATCCGCCGTCGGGCCACACCTCGGCCCCGTCGCCTTCCACCGACCAGGCCACTCCGCTTTTTGCAGCTGCGCCCGACATCTTCTTGTCCGCCGCAAAGTGTAGAACATCTCCGGTTTTTGCCGTGGCGGTTACGGGCGAAACGGAAACACTCTTTACCTGGTTCTTTCCAACGACAACTGTCGTCTCCGCCGACTGCTGGTCGCCGATTACGCGAATCTTTGCTTTGCCTGCTTTTATCGCGTGAACCACTCCCGCCGCATCGACGGTCAGAACCGTTGGCGTGTCCGAAGTCCAGGTGAGGGCAATATCGGTTCGAGGATCGCCAAATTTATTCCGCGGCGTTGCAACCAGCCGAATCACGTCACCGGGCGAAAGTTCGCCGTCTGAGGCTGCGAGATCTATTTTTTCGATGTGCGGCTTGCCCACCGTAATGTGCGCGTAGCCCGACTTTCCTCCGATAAATGCACCGACAATAATTTCGCCCGGCTGAAAAATCGTCACCAGCCCGTTTTCGTCGCAGCCGGAGATATCCATGGGCGCGGAATACCAGAATTTCACCGGGTCGGGCAGCGCATTTCCACTCGCATCCTTCGCAACGGCTTTAAATTGAACTTTTGCGCCGATTTCCGCGGTAGTCTGCGCGGGAATGACTTCCACCGTTGCGATCTTCGGATTTTCGTCTTTCTTTTCCGGCTCCATCGCCTTTTGCGCGTTCAGCGCGTTTGCCGCAAATGCAAAAAACGCCATCGCAATAGGCGCGATGCGCAAATTCTTGGCCAGAGAAATTTCCATCTTGTCCTCAGAAACCGATGTCAAAATTTTCTGCCGCTTGGAAGCGGTGCGGGCGAGTGTAGGAGCACTCTGGGCAAGTGTCAATGAACCGCGCAGAGTGGATCGCATCATCCCGTGCCGCCACTTCCCAATCCACTTGCGCGCAAACATTTGCTAATCTATCCGCCCTATGCGCGCCAAAATTGCAATCCTTTTACTCACTGCTGCCTTAGCAACCTCCGTCTTCGCCCAACAAAATTCGAAACCCGTCGCCGAGCGCCTGGCGGCACAAAACGCTCTCTTCGAGGAGCAGTACGAAACCGATCTCAAGAATTTTCCGGAGCGCGCCACATCTTTTGGCGACTACCGTTACAACGACAAACTTGGAGACCGTTCGCTGGCGGCCATCGCCGAACGTAACAAAACCGACCAGTCGTTTCTCGCGCGCCTTCAAGCCATTCCAACCTCCGGCTTTTCCGAACAGGACCAACTCTCGCACGACCTGTTAATTCGCGTCCTGCAGCAGCGCATTGCCGATTTCGATTTGAAAGAATTCGAGATGTCGGTCAATCAGATGAACGGCATCCACACCACGCTTGCCGACTTACCGCTTTCCGTTCCGGCCGATTCGGTCAAGCATTACGAAGATTACATCGCTCGCCTGCATCAGATTCCGCGCGTCCTCAGCCAGACCACCGAAGTGCTTCGCGCCGGCATGAACGACAAACTGATGCCCGTCAAGTTCCTGCTTGAAAAGGTTCCCGTGCAATGCGATGGCATTGTGGAAGCCGACCCTTTTCTCTTGCCGACGAAAAAATATCCCGCCGATATTTCCTCGGAAGACCAGAAGCGCCTGACCGAAGCCATCGCGTCCGCCGTCAACACCGAAGTTCTGCCTGCGTATATAAAGTTCGCGGAATTTTTCCGCACCGAATACGCGCCACACGGACGCAGCATTCTCGCCGTCACGTCTTTGCCAAACGGCCAAAAACTCTACGAAAACGATATCTACGGCCGCACCACTACACATATGACCGCCGACGAAATTCATCAGCTCGGCCTCAACGAAATCGCACGCATTGAAAGCGAAATGACGGTCATCGCAAAGAAACAGGGCTTCGCCGATCTTGCCGCATTCCGCGCTTCGCTAAAAACGAATCCCAAATACATTCCTACTTCCGCCGAACAAATTCTCGACGACTTCCGCCATTACATCGCACAGATGCAGCCTAAGCTGCCGGAACTCTTCGGCCTTCTTCCCAAATCGCCGGTTACGGTTGAAGCGATCCCAGCTTTTCAATCCGCCGCCGCAACGCACTACAACATCGGCACTCCGGACGGCAAGCGCCCGGGCCGCGTAGTGGTCGCCACTTCCAATTTCGCCGATCGCTCGCTGATCGACGACGAAGCCATCGCCTATCACGAAGGAATTCCCGGCCACCACATGCAGCTTTCCATTCAGCAGCAGCTCACCGGTCTGCCGAAATTCCGCTTACACGGCCTCGGCTTCAACGCCTACACCGAAGGCTGGGCTCTCTACTCCGAGCAGCTCGGCAAGGAGGTCGGCTTCTACCAGGATCCGGTTTCCGATTACGGTCGTCTCTCGTCCGAACTTTTCCGCGCGGTCCGGCTGGTTGTGGACACCGGCATCCATTCGAAAGGCTGGTCGCGTGATCAAGTTGTCGATTTTTTCCGCAAGTCCGGCGCAGTGGACGAGCCGACCATTCAATCAGAAACCGACCGCTACATCGCCTGGCCCGCTCAGGCTCTGAGCTACAAACTTGGCCAACTCAAATTCCGCGAACTACGCGAACGTGCGCAAAAAGAATTGGGAGCGAAGTTCGATATCCGCGCTTTTCACGACGAAATGCTCGACGGCGGCGCACTGCCACTGGACCTGCTCGACGCGCGCACCAATCAGTGGATCGCAAAGCAAAAGTCCCGCTAGCCGAAGCGCGACCTTAACCGATGCGCACCGACTGCGGTATGATACGGGCCATCAGCCAAGCACCTTAAGCCCAGCGATCCGGAAGGCCACTCCATGGCTCACCGCTTCACCATCGGTGTCGAAGAAGAATTCCAGATCATCGATCCCAAAACTTGCGAGTTGCGTTCTCACGTGATGCAACTGGTCAACGAAGTTTCACCCTCGATTCAGGACCAGGTGAAGCATGAAATGCACCAGTCCATCGTGGAAACCGGCACGCAAATCTGCCAGAACGTCGGAGAGTTGCGAGTCGAAATGCATCGCACCCGCGGCGAACTGATCGCAGCGGCGGAACGCGCCGGGCTGCAGGTCGCCGCCGCAGGCACCCATCCCTTTTCCAGTTGGATCGATCAGGTCATCTCTCCCGGCGAACGCTACGAAAATATCGTCGAAGAACTGCAACAGCTCGCGCGTTCTTTGTTGATTTTCGGCATGCACATTCACGTGGCGATGCCGGACAAGCAGACCACTATCGATATGATGAATATGGTCCGCTACTTTCTTCCGCACCTGCTGGCACTTTCCACCAGCTCCCCGTTCTGGATGGGCCGCAACACCGGGTTGAAATCCTTCCGCACTACCGTGTTCCGCAGATTCCCGCGCACCGGCATTCCGGAACTTTTCGCTTCCTGGAGCGAGTACGAAAATTTCACAAATCTTCTGGTGCAGTTGAACTGTATCGACAATGCAAAAAAAATCTGGTGGGACGTCCGGCCGCATCCGGTGTTCGGAACACTGGAGTTCCGCATGTGCGACGTAACCACCAAAGTCGAAGAAGCCTGCGCGATTGCGGCGCTGACGCAAGCTCTCATCGTCAAGTTGCATCGCCTCTACACCAGCAACCAGAGCTGGCGCATCTATCGCCGTGCATTGATTGAAGAAAACAAATGGCGTGCCGCCCGTTACGGCATCGAAGGCAAGATGGTGGACTTCGGCAAGGAGCAGGAAGTCCATATGAAGCAACTCATTCCCGAACTTCTTGAGTTGGTGGACGATGTGGTGGACGACTTGGGAAGCCGCAGCGCGGTGAACTACATCCATACTATTTTAAACGAAGGCACCAGCGCCGAACGCCAGCTGCGAGTATTTGAAAAAACCGGCGATTTGCGCGCCGTGGTGCAACACGTCGTCAACGAGACGCGCGCCGGAACTATGGAACCGAAATCGAGTTCTTCACACGCCGTCAACTAAGAGCGGGGTTTTGTAGCTCTGGCAAATTCCATCAGGAGCCGTTCAATGCACATCGTCGGATTACTCTGCGGCCGTGAATTTTCTTTTCCACCTGCGTTCATCGCCAAGGTGAACCAGCTTGGCGCGAAGGATGGCGTCTCGGCGGAATTCGTCAAGCTTGGCGGCACCAAAATGGGCGAATCGCCTCGCTACAAAGTGATCGTCGATCGCATTTCGCACGAAGTCGAATACTATCGTGGCTATTTGAAACACGCGGCGTTGCAGGGAACCTACGTCATCAACAACCCCTTCTGGTGGACGGCCGACGACAAATATTTCAATTACGCCGTCGCGGCCAAACTGGCTATCGCCATTCCCAAAACCGTTCTTCTGCCGCAAAAAGGCTATCCGGCCGACGTCGACCTGACCGGCGAATCGCTTCATAACCTGGAATTTCCCGTCGATTGGGACGGCTTGCTCGACTATGTCGGACGGCCGGCGATCCTGAAGCCCTACTCGGGCGGCGGCTGGAAGCATGTTTACAAAGTGAGTGACAAGAAGGAATTGCTCGAGGCCTACGACAAAACTTCTCCTTATTGCATGACGCTTCAGGAATTCATCGATTTCGATCGCTACGTCCGCTGCTTCACTTTCGGAAAATCCGATATCGTCCCAGTGCATTACGATCCGAAAGAGCGGAAATATCTCGTTGACCACAATTATCTTTCGGCCGAGCTTGGCGCGCGCGTCGTGAAAGATGCGCAGACCATCAATCAGGCGCTCGGCTACGAAATGAACACCATCGAATTCGCGATCAAGGGCGACATTCCCTACGCAATTGATTTCCTGAATCCCGCACCCGATTTCGAACGCGATCGCATCACCGAATTTTATTTCGATACGGTGGTGGAAAAAATGGCGCGTCTGGTGATTGACCGTGCGTTGCACGGTGCGCCTTCGAATCCGTGGCCGCGTTGGGAAGAAATGCTCGGCATCGGCGCCGCAGCGGGATTCACCGGTGCCCCCAAGGCAGTCGCGCACACCGCATCCGCCAGCGTGACCGCCACGATTCCCTCATCTGGCCCGGCGTCCGGTGAAACCTCGAGCGGTCGAATCATAACCGGTGGACCGAAAGCGAAATGAGTACTCCTGCAAGGCCGGCATCGCCCGTGGCAATCACGTCTAGCCCCGCTTCTGAACTTTGGCACGATCTGCTCAAGGCAGAACTGCAGCGTTCGCGAACGCTCCCTGATAAATTTTACGAGCGGCTGCGATCAGCAAAGCTTACCTTCGGCGATCGCGTGCACTGCCCTTTTTTGCGGCCTTTTTTCCTTGCTCCGGAAGATGAAGACCGCGTGCGGTCAGTGGCAGAGACCATGGCTCAACTCGGTGAACGCGTCGCCGAAGTGGCTCTTCGCGATCCCGCACTGCTTGCGCAGTTGAGATTGCGCGAAGCAGAGATGCGGCTGGTGCGTGTTGGCAAAGCAGCCGGCCCGGCCAGCACGGCATCCCGCCTCGACGCGTTCTTGCTGCCGGACTCTTTGAAATTTGCGGAATATAACGGGGAATCACCGGCCGGGGCTGGTTACACGGAAACGCTTGCGGAAATTTTCCGCGAACTTCCGGTGATGGCGCAATTTGAAAAGAAATTCGAAACTCACACTTATCCACTAAGTGCCAAATTGCTGGACGCGCTTGTGGCCAGCTACCTTGATTGGGGAGGAACTTCGAAACATCCGCAAATCCTGATAACCGATTGGCGCGAGGTTCCCACCTGGACGGAATTCCAGATCTTGAAAGCGCGCTTTGAGAAAATGGGCGTGCCTGTGGAACTTGCCGATCCCCGCGATCTGCAATTTGATGGAAAAAATCTACGGGCGAACGGCAAGAAGATCGACCTGGTGTACCGTCGCGTTCTGATGAACGACATCGTGTCCCGCCCCGCTGAATGCAAGGCGCTGGTCGATGCGGTGGCGGCAGACGCGGTCTGCATGGCCAACCAATTCCGCTGCAAAATTCCTCATGTGAAAGCATTTTTCGCGGTGTTGACTGACGAAACGAACGCGGCTCTTTTCTCGCACGGCGAACGGGACTTGATCCGCAATCATGTGCCGTGGACCCGCGTCGTTTCTGACAGCAGAACCTCGCATTACGGCAATCCCATCGGACTGCTCGAATTCGTGCGAAGCGCACGAAACAATCTGGTGTTGAAACCTAGCGATGAATATGGCGGCACGGACGTGACTCTTGGCTGGGAAGCGAGCGAATCCGTTTGGGACGCCACTATCGAGAAAGCTGTATTGGCCTCTGAGGGGTGCTGGATCGTTCAGGAAAGAATCCCCATCCGACGTGAGGTTTTCCCCTGGATTCAATCCGACGGTAGCGTCGAATTTCGCGATATGCTCGTCGATTTCGCTCCGTATCTTTTCCGCGGAAAGCTTTGCGGGTACCTGACCCGCCTCAGCGCCACCGGCCTGGCGAATGTCACCAGTGGCGGTGGCCAGGTTCCCGCATTCCGGGTCCACGCTCGGAATTAGCACGTTGCCAAAAGATGCAAAAAGTTGGCCGAGCGACTACAACTTTCAGGAATCTCCCTGTAAAATATTTAGGATGAACTTCGGTCGTTCTCAGCCCGAATTAATGCCCGGCGCGAAAAACGCCGTGGAAACTTGCTTGGCCGTTCAGCCCGGCGAACATGTTGCGTTGATCGCTGACACTACCAGCAGCGCCGTCGCGGCCAGTCTGGCTGCCGCGCTCGAACAGAATCGCGCCACCATTACGGCATTGCTGCTGGAAGATTTTGGACCACGCCCCATGCGCGGCGCGCCGGAGCCCGTCCTCGACGCGCTGGAAAAAGCCGACGTCGGAATTCTCGCCATGAATCCTCAGCCGGGCGAACTCACCGCACGCATGGCCATCGTAAAAGTTGTGGAACGCCGCCGCATTCGTTACGCGCACATGGTTGGCGTCACTCCGTTGATCATGCAACAGGGCATGCGTGCCGACTACAAATTGGTGGATCGCCTCAGCGATAAGCTCCGCGAACGCATGCTGAGCGCCGATTCGCTTACCGTGCAAACCGAGGCCGGCACAAAATTCTCCGCGCACTTCGATCGCAATCTGGATTGGGTCAAGACCAGCGGGCTCATCAGTCGGCGCTACTGGTCGAATCTTCCCGCGGGAGAGGTTTTCACTACGCCAGCTACAGTTGACGGAACATTTGTCTGCGACGCGACTGCCGGAGATTACTTCAACGGAAAATACGGCGATCTGCAGTCCACGCCGATGAAATTGACGATTGAAGGCGGCCGCTTGATCGGCGTCGAATGCGAACGTAAGGATCTAGAAAAAGAGTTCTGGGAATATTGCCACACCGACGAAAACAGCGACCGCGTTGGTGAACTCGCCTTCGGCACCAATCTCGGGCTTTCCGAAATGATTGGAATTTTGCTGCAGGACGAAAAATTTCCCGGGGTTCATATCGCTTTCGGCGACCCCTACGGCAGCCAGACCCACGCCGACTGGAAATCCAAAACGCACGTAGACGTACTCACCCGTAACTGCGACGTTTGGATTGACACCGACCAGATCATCTCCAAGGGCCATTACCAACTCGACCATCTCGGCTTGGCCTGACTCGTTTTTCCTAAAATTGATTTCCGTCTTCTACAGCAAACTGCCGATTCTCCCTGCGCTGACCCCGGCGTAATTTTTTCCCTTCTCGCACCCGCCCGCGAAGAGCAATGGAGGAATGGGCCATGCCGGAACCAGAGACTCTGCGCAGAGTGGAACAGGACCAAGCCGAAGGGAAATCGCCTTCAACGCAAGCGGGAGAATTCATTCGTGAAGAAATTCATCACGTTAGAGAAGGAAAGCATGGTGCTCGATCCGTGCAGCAAGCGATCGCTATTGGGCTTTCCAAAGCGCGGCGGGCCGGCGTCAAGCTG
Organism: uncultured Acidobacteriota bacterium; assembly: GCA_963781385.1. Lineage (GTDB taxonomy): Bacteria > Acidobacteriota > Terriglobia > Acidiferrales > UBA7541 > Acidiferrum. Next base: position 450,513 of record CAWAFN010000007.1, read on the forward strand.
AGACCGCCCAAAGAAGGTCGCGCCTCCGCTGAAATTCGCAAACAGGCCAGCCGGGATTTGGCCAAAGGCCGACAAAAAAGGCATTCCGTTTCACGCAAGCGTTCCAACGCCACTCTGAACGCTCTTCGCAGAGAAAGCACTTCCACCGCATCAAAAAGCGCGCTCTCGCGGCAGACTCACAACGCCGCGAATCGCCGCAGTCGCGCATCGCGTCACAGCTCGGCGATGAAAGCATTGCATACCAAGGGAAAACAGGGATTGCGGCGAGCCGGACAAAAAGCCGCCCGAACCAGAAAGCGAAATTCGTAACTGCTTCAGAAAATCTGCGAAACGTATTCTCGCATCTGGTGCTTCCAGTAGGGCCAATCGTGCCCGCCCATCGGCCCCCAGTTGTCCAGCGAGTGACGGATTCCCTTGCTCGCCAAAATTTCGGACATCCGGTACGTCGGTCCGGAATTTTCCCACTGCCCTGTTCCTGTCGCCAGGTGAATATCGCAGCTCGCCAGTTGCCCGTAAACCCACGGGTCGCTCAAGTTCGGTAGGTAGTCGACTGGATTGTTGAAGTAAAAATTGTCATCGAACATTCCATCCATAAAATTCTTCAGATCGTAAACTCCGGACAATGCAAAGCATCTCTTGAAGACGTCTGGATGCTTGAACAGTGAATTCGCCGCATGGTAGGCGCCAAAGGACGCACCCATCGTTGAAATCCCGACCCAGTCAGACTTGCAGTTGTCCCAGATAAATGGCACCACTTCTTCGCGCAAGTACGAATCGAACATCGCCTGCACGTAACTTCGATGAAACGGATGCGCGCCCTTGTTATAAAAGCTGAGCCCATTGATCGAATTGACGGTGTAAAACTTGATTTTCCCGCCATCGATGAAGTCCGCCAGCGCTCCAATCATGGACTGCCCTTCCAATTCCCGTTCATCGCCGGCGCTCGTGGGAAAACCCAGCAGTGGCGAACCCCAATGCCCATAAACCGCCACACCAAGCTCAATCCCGAGTCGGTCGGAATACCAGCGATGAAATTCACGTTTCATTCGTTCGTCCTCATCAGTGTTCGGGGATTCGAGAGTATGCCAGTCACTTCCGTCTCAGGCAACCGTCGCAATCAACTTGTCGATCGGCAAGAATTTTTTCCTCGCTCCGCAACGGCCAAAAAAGCGTATAACTATCCGAGTGGTTTTTACTTGCCCGAAATGACAGATCGATTTCGGCTACCCTTCGAATAGTTGAGGAACATATGTCATCGAGCCCTGCCGCCAAACCGACTCCCGAGCGGATTTTTACCACTCTTTTCGCGTATCAGGAAACGTACGCGCTCAAAGCCGCGATCGAAGTCGATCTCTTCACCGCCATCGGCGAAGGAGCGAACGATCCCGAACTGATTGCCAAGCGATTGAATATTCCGTCGCGCGCAGCTCGTATCCTGGCCGACTACATGGCCACTCACGGTTTTCTCACGAAAGAGAACGGCAAGTACGCTCTCGTCCCGGAATCGGCGGCGTTTCTGGATCGCCGCTCGCCGGCCTACATGGGATCGATGGCGGGATTTCTCGCTGGCGACATGAGCGTAAAGAAATTCTCGATGCTCGCCGACTCCGTTCGCAAAGGTGGCACCGCCTGGCACGAAGGCGACAATACCAAGCCGATGGACGAGCAATGGATTAATTTCGCGCGCTCCATGGCGCCGATGGCTGCTGCGATGGCGCAAGTTCTCTCGCAGATGATTCCCGCCTCCCCTGCACAACCGGTTCGCATTCTCGATGTCGCCGCCAGTCACGGCATGTACGGAATTATTCCCGCAAAGAATCATCCAAATGTTCAGGTGACCGCGCTCGATTGGCCCGCGGTCCTCGAAGTTGCCAAAGAAAACGCCAAAGCCGCCGGAGTATCGGATCGTTATTCACTCCTGGCCGGCAGTGCGTTTGACGCCGACCTCGGCACCGGATTTGACTACGTGTTCATCACCAACTTCCTGCACCACTTCGATATTCCAACAAACAAGACCCTGTTGAAGCGCTTCTACGCCGCGCTCAAGCCGGGCGGCAAGGCAGTGACCGTGGAATTCGTACCAAACGCCGATCGCATTTCGCCTCCGATGTCCGCACGCTTTCCGCTGGTCATGTTGGCAAACACTGATGCCGGCGATGCGTACACGTTCGCCGAGTACGAAAAAATGTTTCAGGCGGCCGGATTCCGCAACTCCGTGCTCCATCCCGTCACTTCCTTACCCCAGCAAGTTATTGTCTCCGAAAAATAAACATGGCCCAGAACAAGAAAAAGTCCCCCGCCAAAAAACTGTCTCCCGACGAATCGCTGCGCGCGCAACTCGTCGAACTCCTCAAGGGAGGCAACGCGCACGTCGGTTTCCTCGATGCCCTCAGCGACTTCCCGCTTCGCAAGCGCGGAGTTTACGCCAAAGGCCTCGCGCATACTGGTTGGCAGTTGCTCGAGCATCTCCGCATCGCGCAGTGGGACATCCTCGAATTCAGCCGCAATCCCAAACACGTCTCACCGGAATTCCCCGTCGGCTACTGGCCGAAAACTCCCCTCCCGCGTGACGATTCTGCCTGGAAGCGCAGCATGCAAAGCTTTCAGTGGGATTTGCGCGCGATGATTCGCCTCGTTTCGAGCCGCCGCGTCGATCTCCATGCGCCATTTCCCTGGGGCAGCGGCCAAACGCTTCTTCGCGAGGCGCTGCTCCTCGCCGACCACAACGCCTATCACCTGGCGCAAATTGTGGATCTGCGTCGCACGCTCAGCATCTGGCCCGAGTCCTAGCCTCAACAGCGGCCCGCAGCTCGCCGCTCCTTGCAAGAATCTCGATTCGCGTTAGGATAGTGTTCTGGAATCGCCGAAAATTCGGAGGGTTTCGTGATCACTGTCGAGAATATATCCGCCAACCTTACTAACACCGGCAACTCCCGCCGAGATTTTCTCCGCGGACTGCTCGGTGCCGGCGCTTTCGTGCTGTCCGCACGCTACCTTCCAGCCGCGCCGTTCGCCGCCGCGAACGCTTCCGCCACTGCAAACGGAATCGCCGACATCGCACTCAAAGGCCCGCTCGCTCCCAGCGTCTATCTCGCCATCGACACCGACGGTACCGTTTACGCCATCGCGCACCGCTCCGAAATGGGCAGCGGCAGCCGAACCGCTCTCCCTCGCATCATCGCCGACGAACTCGATGCCGACTGGGCTCGCGTCAAGATCGTGCAAGCCACCGGCGACGAAAAATACGGCGATCAGGATACCGACGGCTCACACTCCGTGCGCGGCTCCTTCGACACTCTTCGCGAAACCGGCGCCGCCGCGCGACTCATGCTGGTCCGCGCCGCCGCCGCGCAGTGGAACCTACCGGAATCTGAATGCTCCACCGGACTCCACGAAGTTCTCCACAAAAAATCCGGCAAAAAAATCGCCTACGGCGAACTCGTCACCGCCGCCGCAAAGCTTCCCGTCCCCAAAAAGGAAGAATTGAAGCTCAAGCCGCGCAGCGCATGGCGTTACATGGGCAAAGGTGTTTCCAGCTACGACCTGAAAGATATGGTCACCGGTAAAGCCACCTACGGCATCGACACGCACCTGGACGGCATGCTCTACGCCAACATCGCGCATCCGCCCGTTCTTGGCAGCTCCGTCAAATCGCTGGACGACAAAGCCACGCTCGCTGTCGCCGGCGTCAAGCAAACCATCACGCTCGATCCGTACAAACCGCCCATTATTTTCCAGGCGCACGGCGGCGTGGCTGTTCTTGCCGACAACACCTGGGCCGCCATACAGGGGAAAAAGAAGCTCAACATCCAGTGGTCCGACAGCCCGCACAGTACCTACTCTTCCGATCCTTACAAGGCCGAACTGCAAGCCACTTCGCGCAAGCCCGGCAAAGTGGTCCGTGAAATTGGTGACGTGGACGCCGCATTCGCCAAGGGCGGGAAAATTCTCGAAGCTGAATACTACGCGCCGATGCTCGCGCACGCTTCCATGGAGCCACCCGCCGCGCTCGCTCACTACAACGACGGCAAAGTAAACGTCTGGGCCGCCACGCAAAATCCGCAGGGCGCGCGAGAAGCGGTCGCCGCAGCCGTCGGCGTAAAGAAAGAAGACGTCACCGTCAACGTAACTCTTCTCGGCGGCGGCTTCGGCCGCAAGTCGTTCCCCGACTTCGCTTCCGAGGCCGCGGTACTCTCGAAAAAAACCGGCAAGCCGGTCAAAGTTGTCTGGACCCGCGAAGACGACATTCAGTTCGACACCTTTCATAGCGTCGCCGCGATGTACCTCAAAGCTTCGCTCGGCCCCGACGGCAAGCCCACCGCGTGGCTGCAGCGCAGTACATTTCCTCCCATCGCTTCCACTTTCGATGTCAATGCTGTTTACGCCGACGCCGGCGAAATCGGCCTCGGCTGGAGCGATCTCCCCTTCGCGCTTCCCAATCACCGCGCGGAAAACGGCGCCGCTCCTGCCCATGTTCGCATCGGCTGGCTGCGCAGCGTTTGTAATGTTTTTCACGCATTCGCCGAACACTCGTTTGCCGATGAGCTCGCTCACACCGCGGGAAAAGACCCGCGCGACTACGTGCTGGCACTGCTTGGTGCCGATCGCATCATTCCTAAAACCGAATTGGCCAAAGACTATACGAACTACGACGGCGACTACGCGCAATACCCAATCGACACCGCGCGGTTCCGCCGGGTCCTCGAAATTGCCACGGAAAAATCCGGCTGGGGCAAAAAGAAAAATGGCAACGGCTTCGGCATGGGACTGGCCATTCACCGCAGCTTTCTCACCTACGTCGCCACCGTCGTTCAAGTCGAAATGACCAAAGACGGCAAAGTTAGAATCGGCCGCGTGGACACCGCAGTGGACGCCGGAACTGTCGTTAATCCCGAAATGGCCGCTCAACAATTCGAAGGCGCTTCCACTTTCAGCACCAGCATCGCTTTCTACGGCGAAATCACCGCGAAAAATGGCGTCGTGCAGCAATCCAATTTTCACGATTACCCGATGGCTCGCATGAACGTCGCACCGCGCGAAACTTACGTTCATCTCGTCGAAAGTGACGCTCCGCCCGCAGGCATCGGCGAACCGGGTGTTCCGCCATTCACTCCCGCGCTTTGCAATGCGATTTTTGCCGCAACCGGAAAGCGTGTTCGCGAACTTCCGCTCAGCAAGCTTGGACTTGCATAGACGCCACTCGGGCACGATACTTGCCCCGTGAAAAAACAGCTCTTTTTCCAGCTCGCGGCGTTTGCAATCGTTTGCCTGCCTTGCGCTCCGGTATCTTCCGCGCAGCGCCGCCCTGTTCTTCCGCAAATTGAGCTTCCGCATCCTTATTACTACCGCGAACTTTACTTGCCGCAATTGACCAGCGGCCCCAGCAGCGTCGCCTGGGCACCCGATTCGAAAGAAGTTGTTTACTCGATGGCTGGATCGCTCTGGCGTCAGAAACTCGATTCGAAAGAAGCGATCCAAATCACCGACGGCACCGGTTACGACTATCAACCCGATTGGTCGCCCGACGGCAAAAGCATCATCTACGTCTGCTATCAGAAAGACGCGATGGAACTCTGGCTCCTCGATGTCGCGAGCGGAAAGACTTCGCAGCTCACCACTGGCGGCGCGGTCAACGTCGAACCGCGCTGGTCACCCGATGGCCGACGAATTATTTTTGTCTCCACCGTATACAACAAACGCTTTCATATTTTTCGCGCCGACTTCGCCAACGGAAAACTCGAAGACATCGTCCGCCTCACCGGCGAAACCAAGAGCGATCTTCCCCGCTACTACTACAGCGCATACGACACCGAAATCAATCCCGTGTGGACACGCGACGGAGGGGAAATCCTCTTCATCTCCAATAAAGGCCACATTCACGGCAGCGGCGGATTCTGGCGCATGAAAGCCGAGCCCGGCGCTTCCGCCCGGGAAATTCATTACGAAGAAACCAACTGGAAAGCTCGCCCCGATTTTTCTCCCGACGGCTCCCGCATGGTTTACAGTTCCTACCTCGGCGGCCAGTGGCACAATTTCTGGCTCATGCCTGCCAACGGCGGCGACGCGTTCCCCATTTCGTACGGCGACTGGGATCACACCAACGTCCGCTGGTCGCCTGACGGCACAACCCTTGCATTCATCTCAAATCAAAACGGAGCTACGCAACTTTGTTGGCAAGAGGTGTTGAGTGCAGACCACGGCTCCTTAGGTTTCGACCACAAACGCTTCCTTCGCCCGCGCGCTGTGCTCGCAATATCAGTGAGGACCAAAGATCGGGATTTGGTTCCGGCACGAATCTCAGTCACCGATGAGGCAGGCAAATCTTACGCACCCGACAGAGCATGGGTGTTTGCGGACGACGGAATCGATGCCCACCACGCGATGGAGGCGCATTATTTCTACGGCGATTCTCTTTCGCTCGATGTGCCGAAAGGTAAAATCACGATTGAAATCACTCATGGCCCGGAATTTCGTTCGGAAACCAGGACGCTCGTCGTGAACGAACAGATGCGGGGCCAGTCCTTTCTCTTGCAACGCCTGGCCCCGCTCGAGGACCGCCAGGGAAAGTGGATCGGAGCGGACTTGCACGTTCACGAAAACTACGGTGGCACGTACAAGAGCACCGGCAACAACCTAGTTGATCGAGCGGAAGCCGAAGATCTCGCAATCGTGCACAATCTAATCGTCAACAAAGAGCAGCGATTTCCCGATATCGCCCTGGCAGAAGCGCTCGAAGATCGCCGCGATCCCGACCAGCAAATCGTCGGCGGCCAGGAATTTCACACCAGCTATTGGGGACACCGCGGGCTGCTCGGAATGAAGGATCACATTTTGCTCCCCGGATATGCTGGCTACCCGAACACCGCTGCCTCCAGTTTGTTCCCGATGAACGCCGACGTTTACGACATGGCCCATTCGCACGGCGCTCTGGTCGGTGCCGTCCATCCCTTCGATGCTCAGCCCGATCCTTTTGCGACTCCTGCGCAAAGAATCACCGACGAGCTTCCGGTTGACGTCGCGCTTGGGAAAATTGACTACATGGAAATCGTCGGATTCAGCGATCACAAATCGACTGCGGCCGTTTGGTATCGGCTGCTTAATCTGGGATTTCGAATTCCGGCCGGAGCCGGCACGGACGCCACCACCAATTACGCAGCACCGATTCGCGGCATGATCGGTTTTAATCGTGTTTACACTTGGGTTCCTTCCTGGCCTTTCGATCCCGAAATGTGGACGGACGGTTTCAAGCGCGGCCGCACCTTTGCCACCAACGGTCCGCTGCTCGGCTTTACGCTGAACGCCGAAATGGTTGGCAGCGAATTGAAACTCAACGCGGCGCAAGACTCCGTTCCCTTCCTAGCTCAGCTCCGGTCGAACGCGTCAATCGATCATCTGCAGATTGTCTGTAATGGACAAATCGTGCAGGAAATAAAACTCGCGGGCGATCGCAAGTTTGCGGAGACGAAAGGCACAATTCCGGTAACACAAAGCGGCTGGTGTGTCCTGCGCGCCTTCAGCGACAAGGCTGAAGCTCCCGTCATGGACAGCTACGCCTACGCCACCACCAGCCCTATCTACCTAAATGTCGCGGGAGCAAAACCTCGTTCGCCTGAAGATGCAAAATATTTCGCCGCCTGGATCGGTCACATCATCGAAATCACGGAAAAATATCCGGACTGGAATTCGCCGCAGGAAAAAGAATTGGTTATGAAACGCTTGCGCGACGCGCAAGCAATCTACACCGGCCTCGAGTAGCGAACAAAGCGCTGCTCGCATTTAGGAGGAGCCCCCCATGTTTGCAACAACGCACTGTCAAACCTTCGCAATTTCGATTCTGGCTTGCGCTTTTCTAGTGCAATCTCCGGCCACCCTGCAATCTCCCGATCAGCTCGACTCCTATCCCAAACTCGTCGAACGCGTGAAGGCCGGCGACCATACCGTCAGCTTCATGGACCTGCGCTTCGCCTACGACGACTACCGCACCAACAACAAAGTTCCCGACGTCACGGAACAACGCAAGGCCATGAACAAATCGTTGAACTCCAAGGACTACAAGACCGCCCTGGGGCTTGCCGACAAGGTACTCGCCGTCAATTTCGTCGACATGGATGCCCACATGGTCGCCTACGCCGCAAATCTGGAACTCAAAGTGAAAGACCAAGCCGAATTTCACAAACGCGTCTTTCAAGGCCTTCTTCAATCCATCGTTGATTCCGGAACCGGGAAAGCACCGGAAACCGGATGGCACGTCATCGATGTACACGAAGAATATATTTTTCTGCGCGCCATGGGCGTCGTACTTCCCCAATCGCAATCGCTCATCCGCAAAAATGGCCACGCTTATGACGAAATCAAATTCAAGAATCCGAAAACCGGCGAACTGCAGACGGTTTACTTCAATGTGGACGTTCCCGCCAGCCACGGTTTGTAGCCTTTGCTCCGCTCGCAGAGGTTTCAGTGGACATTCGCCTGAATCTCTATAGAATTCCCTAACGGTGTTCACGGGATGAGCGTGCTTCTACCGGAATCAGAACCATGGTCCGTGGCAAAAGTTTTTCACCGGCGCGTTGGCATTCCTATTTCCCTCCCCTGCAACGATTTCTCGCTTAGCGTTAATAAATCGATTTACTACTGGCGATTTCTCGCTTCGACCGGAGCATTGGTATGATCGTCGGTGTCCCACGCGAATCCTATCCCGGCGAACGCCGCGTCGCTCTGGTTCCCGCCGTAATCCCGAATTTGGCCAAAGCCGGCCTCCAGGTTGCCATCGAAGCCGGAGCGGGCGCCGCCGCAGGGTATCCCGACGCCGAATACGCCGATAAAGGCGCGAAGATTGCCCCGGACCGCGCCGCCGTTTTTGCGCAAGCCGATATCGTCACGCAAGTCCTCGCTCACGGTTCCAACGACAAAACCGGCAACGCCGATCTGCCTCTCCTTCGCCGCGGACAAATCCTGATCGGATTTTTGCGTCCGCTCAACGCTCTTGAAACTCTCAACCAAATTGCTGCCACCGGCGTCACCGCCTTTTCCATCGAACTGATGCCGCGTACCACGCGCGCGCAAAGCATGGACGCACTTTCCTCCATGGGCACAATCTGCGGCTACAAAGCCGTCATCATGGCGGCGGACACGCTGCCAAGAATTTTTCCGATGCTCACCACCGCCGCCGGCACCATCACTCCCGGCCGTGTGCTCATCATCGGCGCAGGAGTTGCCGGATTGCAGGCGATCGCCACGGCACGGCGTCTCGGTGCGGTCGCTTCCGCTTACGACATGCGCCCCGCCGCAAAGGAACAAGTGCAAAGTCTTGGCGGACGCTTCCTCGAATTGCCCATCGAAGCCAAGGACGCGCAGGATGCGCGCGGCTATGCCACGGCGCAGGGCGAAGAGTTTTACGGCAAGCAACGCGAACTTCTTGGCGACGCGGTCGCCGCGAACGACGTAGTCATCACCGCGGCTGTGATACCAGGCAAGAAATCTCCTGTGCTGGTGACCAAAGAAATGGTCGCGCGCATGGCTCCCGGCTCGGTCATCATTGATCTGGCTGCCGAACGCGGCGGCAACTGCGAATTCACGCGCGGCGGCGAAACCATCGTCGAACACGGCGTCACCATCATCGGCGCATTCAATCTCGCCAGTTCGGTTCCTTATCACGCCAGCCAGATGTATGCGAAAAACGTTACTGCGTTTTTATTGAACCTGGTCAAAGACGGAAAGCTGCAAATCAACGAAGCCGACGAAATCCATCGCGAAACTCTCATCACGCGCGACGGCGAGATCGTCAACGCACGCGTGCGCGAATTCGTCGGCTTGCCGCCGCTCGCGGCGCAGCCGAAGGCAACATAGCAATATGAAGGTGACGCGATGAAACTCGATCTCATTTCCAGTCTCTACGTTTTCATGCTCGCCGCATTCATCGGCTTCGAAGTCATTCGCCGTATCTCTCCGCTGCTGCACACTCCGCTGATGTCTCTCACCAACGCGTTGGACGCCATCGCTGTGGTCGGCGCCATCATTCTCGCCGGCGAACACAAATCCACGCTCGCCACAATTTTGGGAACCATCGCCATCGTTTCCGCCACCAGCAACATCGTCGGCGGATTCATCATCACCGACCGCATGCTCAAAATGTTCAAATCCAGCGGAGCCAAAAAAGCATGAACTGGGCGGCGGCCTCCGACATCGTCATCGAAATCGCCTACCTGATTGCGACAGCGCTTTTTATTTTGTCGCTCAAATGGATGAGTTCGCCCACCACCGCGCGGCGCGGCGTTTTCGCAGGCGAAGCGGGCATGGTTCTGGCGATTGCTGGCACGCTGCTGCATCACGGAATCGTTGACTACAAATGGATCGCGATTGCGCTCGTGCTCGGAACGGTGATCGGCATTCCGCTTGGCCGCGTGCAAATGACCGCTGTTCCGCAGCGAACGGCGCTCAGCCATGCTTTCGGCGCCCTTTGCGTCACGCTCGTTGGCACTGCTGAATTTTATTTGCGCGCTCCCAACGTTCCGAAATTCATGATGGCCGTACTTTCCATGGAAGTGATTCTCGGTTCGCTCACGCTCACCGGAAGCTTGATGGCCGCGGGAAAATTGCAGGAACTTTTGCCGCAGCGCCCGATCACTTTCAAGGGACAGAACCTCGTCAATCTTTCCATGCTCGGCGTCGCGATCGTTGTCGCCATCCTGCTGGTGCTCGACCCTTCGCACCTGCATCTATTTCCGCTCATCGTCATCATTCCCCTGATTTTCGGCGTCATGATGATTATTCCCATTGGCGGCGCCGATATGCCCACGGTGATCTCTCTTTTGAATTCGTACGCCGGGCTTTCCGCCGCGGCCATGGGTTTTGTTCTGAACAACAAACTTCTCATCGTCGCGGGCGCTCTCGACGGCGCTTCCGGCTTCATTCTTTCGGTCAACATGTCGAAAGCGATGAACCGTTCCTTCACCAACGTTTTGTTCGGCGCGTTCGGCCAGGAACAGACTTCCGCCGCCGGAGCGGCCGAAGCCAAGCCGGTGAAAAGCGCAACCGCCGAAGAAGCCGCAGCGATTCTCGCTGCAGCCAACAAAGTGGTTATCATTCCCGGTTACGGCATGGCCGTGGCGCAAGCGCAGCACAAAGTTCGCGAACTTTACGACGGTCTGACCAAGCGCGGCGTGGACGTAAAATTTGGAATTCATCCCGTCGCGGGCCGCATGCCCGGCCACATGAACGTTCTGCTCGCCGAAGCGGATATTCCCTACGACAAACTACTGGACATGGACGAAATCAACGGCGACTTCCCGCAAACCGACGTTGCGTTGATCATCGGCGCAAACGACGTGACCAATCCCGCTGCGCGAACCGACACCAGTAGCCCGATTTTCGGAATGCCTATTCTCGATTGCGACAAGGCGCGCACGGTCATGGTCATCAAGCGCAGCATGGGCGCCGGTTTCGCCGGAATCGAAAATCCTCTTTATCACCTCGACCATACCCTCATGCTTTTTGGTGACGCCAAAGGATTCGTCGGCAACATCGTCCGCGAACTTTCCGGCGGCGGCCACAGCTAACTTGACTCCGATTGAATGGTTGGTCGAGACCGTAATCAAATCAGAGAAAATGGCCTAAATTCCGCTTCCGTTTTTGCCCGATTTTCGACGCTTTTCTACCTGCGAAAACGGTCTTCCCGTCACCCCTTCTTCTCAAATAACTCCTTTACTTATCAATAGCTTGGCCATATTCTAGGCCTCAGTATGCCTTCCGTGCCGAGCGCTGCTTTCACTACAAAATTCCCCTGTTTTTTTGGGTGCCGGATGCTCCTGTGCGTTCTACTTTTTTGCATCGTTATTCCCGCAACCGTGTTCGCCGATGGCGGCGGCGAAACGGAGTCCGCAGACACCAAAGGGCTCGAACCGATTCTCGGCTACATCTCGAAGACTTGGGACACGCTCACCCGCTCCATGGAAGATTGCACCACCGTGGTCGATCCCAAGTTGGCGCAGAATTCCGTTTTGTATCTCCCCGCGGAAATGGCCATTACGCCGCAAGTGGAAGAATTGCGCGCGCGGTGCCACGTGCAGGTGAAAGCGTTGCCGGAAAAGATCACGCGCCCCGGTCAGCTCGACACTAGCAAACTCGATCCGCCGGGGCTGCTTTATCTCGAGCACAAATACGTTGTGCCCGGCGGACGCTTCAACGAAATGTACGGCTGGGACAGTTATTTCATCGTGCGTGGGCTCGTAGAAGAAGGCCGCATCGATCTCGCCAAAGGAATGATCGAGAATTTCTTTTTCGAGATAGAACATTACGGAACAGTATTGAACGCGAACCGCAGTTACTACCTCAGCCGCTCGCAACCTCCGTTTCTCACTTCGATGATTCTTTCCGTTTACAACGCGGAAAGGAAATCCGGCAAAGAAGATAAAAAGTGGCTCGCTCGCGCCTATGCTTTCGCGGCAAAAGATTGGGAAATGTGGGCGCGCGATCCGCACCTGGCAGGGGAAACGCAGCTGGCCCGCTACTACGATTTCGGCAACGTGCCTGCACCGGAAAGCCTGAAGGATGAAACCGACCACTATCGCGGCGTGGCATCGTACTTTCTGAATCATCCGGAGCAGGATCGCGGGTACCTCCAGCGGAAAGCAGCGGCGGCAAAGCAGCCTTTTGCAGACACGGTTGGAAAAATCTATTCCGTAAAAATCTGCGATGCGGCGACCGCGGCACAGCAGACCGGCTGCGATGAAGCGGAAGAGATTTCGCTTAGCAAAGATTTTTATCGCGGCGACCGTTCCATGCGCGAATCGGGATTCGACGTGTCCTTTCGATTCGGTCCGCACGGAGCGGCGACTCACCACTATGCGGCGGTCTGCCTGAACAGCCTGCTCTTCAAGTACGAAAGCGATCTGGCGGCGATCAGCACGATGCTGGGCAATGCCGAGATTCCGCGGACTGGAAAGCGCGCGCAATGAAACGCGGCGAAAACATCCAGAAATATTTGTGGGACGCGAGCCGCGGCATGTATTTCGATTTCAACATCGACAAAAAAGAGCGATCGACTTACGAATACATCACGACGTTCTATCCGATGTGGGCCGGGGCGGCGACCAAAGAGCAGGCGGCGGCGGTGATGAAGAACGTCGGAAAACTGGAGAAGCCGGGCGGGCTGGTGATGAGTCCGTATGAAACCGAAGGCCAGTGGGACTTGCCGTATGCGTGGGCGCCGACGCAACTTGTCGCGATTGAAGGCATGCGGAAGTACGGCTACAACGCCGAAGCGGACCGGATCAGCTACAACTTCCTGAGCATGGTAGCGGAAAATTTCCGGCACGATGGAACGATCCGGGAGAAGTACAACGCGGTGACGCGTTCGTCAGAGACCGCGGTGAAAGCCGGGTACAACATAAATGTTGTGGGATTCGGCTGGACAAACGCCGTGTTTCTGGTGTTTCTGCGCGACTTGCCGTCGGCAATGGTGGAGAAGTTGTCCGAAGAGCAATTGCATTCGGTTGCGAGTGGTAACCTGTAATTCGTGACTAGTACTCCCAATGGCGGATGATTTGACGGAGACCTCTCTACCCCCTTCCCCCGGTTTTTCGGCTAACTATTCATTCTAAAGAGCTTGTGGACCGAGACCTAAAGCACTTGGCTTGAGCGACTGGTGAGGATGATGACGCGCTCATTGGTCAAGTCGTGATCTTCAGGATTTAGTAGTTTCGTTTTAGTAACTGTGTGATGATTTCGGCATTCAGGTCGTTAAGGTAAGCAACGATTCCCCTATCTTATCTTAATTTTTGCTGCCGAGAGTCATCCATGGGTCTTCGAGAGCACTTCAGTGACGTTCTAGACTTAAAGAATTGGTGCGCCAAACATGGAATGGTTTTAGTCAAATACACAACCGGCGATCGCAAGTCGCGCTTACAGGATTTCGTCCGGCTAAAATCGGAAGGCCGTTTGCTGCAAAGTCCAGCCGAGGGATGCCAACTGATTAGCGCGTTGCGAGCCACGAAATCAATCGATGGCGATATTGCTGAAGTCGGAACGGCGCAAGGAGGCTCGGCGCGCTTGATCGCACAATACGCGGCAGGCAAAACGATTCATGTGTTCGATACCTTTGAAGGGTTACCGGCTCCGGGCGCGAACGATCCCGGTTTCGTAAAGGGCGCGTATGTTTGCAGCCTGGAAAGCGTTCGAGAATATCTCAAAGGCTTCCCGGTGGAGTTTCACAAAGGGCTGTTCCCAGGATCGGCGGCCGCTGTAAACGAATGCCGGTTTTCTTTTGTTCATTTGGACGTAGATCTTTACCAAAGTACACTGGATTGCCTAGATTTTTTCTACCCGCGGATGCATCTTGGCGGAATTATCATCTCTCACGACTACGCAACGGCATTGGGCGTCAATCTCGCCTTCGCCGAGTTTTTCGCCGACAAACGGGAACAACCGATCGAACTAATCGGATATCAAGCGATGGTGGTAAAGCTCGCAGATACAAGTCCCGGACAAGCACCAGCCTAGTTTCACCAGAAACACTTTTCGAAAACCGGAACGTCGATTGGCCTTTGGTCGAGGTCGACTTTGCTCTTGGCGAGGCGAGCGGAATCGGAATCGGAGAGTTCGGCTTGAGAGAAGAGGCGTTCTTCTTCTTTGACCAAGGCGTCGATGTGGGAGAGTACGGGTTGGTCTTGGGATTCGCTTGCCACGGAGGTTCCTTCGTTGATTGTTGCGAGATTTTGAAAATTAGCGATCTCTAGGATTGAGCGAGCACAGAACCGCCGCTGATCATACACGCACCAATCGCCGGCGCCCGGACGTCCGTTATGAACTCGACGGAGGCGAGCCGACCGTCAGAGAACTTAAAAATCGCATACATCTGAGATTGCCGTGCTTCCGATTGTGAATTCCATTCATCTTTGCTCGCCTAGCCGCTCGATTTCGCGGATGTTTGCGCGAAGGATGAGCATGTCGTGAGCTGCGCGCAAACAATAACAGTAGGCGCGAGAGAAGCGTTCGGAACCGCGTGAGTCTTATTGGATTCGGGTTTATGGCAGGTGGGGCAAGCGGACTTCGCGGATGATTTCGGGATCGGCCGGGGGAGTGGCGCCTTCCTGGGAGGCGACCCAGGCACCCAGGCGATTGGCGGCTGCGTTCATGACGGGTAGCGACGAGCCGCGCAGCGCGTGATGAACCAGAGCGGCGGTGAAAGCGTCGCCGGCGCCTACGGTGTCCGCAATTTTTACGGAGAAGCCGGGATGTTCATGGTATGAAGTGTGCGTGACGAGGAGACTTCCATTGCCGCCGCGGGTGATGCAGACGATGCGGATGCCGAATTCCTTGCAGAGCCAGCGAGCGGCGGCGAGGTCTGCGGATTGATTCGAATCGCCCGATGAGCTGGCGGAATTTTTCTGCGGGTACTGGAGCAGATTGAGGAAGCGGGGAAATTCCTCGTGATTGAGTTTCAGGATTTTGGCGTGACGCGCGGAATCGCGAACGATTTCCGGCGTGAAATAGGACTGGCGGAGATTGACGTCGAAGATGCCGATGGCGAAATCAGGAAGCGCCGCGAGGAATGCGCGAATTGCGGCGCGAGAGACGGAATTGCGTTGAGCGAGCGAACCGAAACAGACGGCGTGCGCGGAACGGGCGAGAGAAATCCAGTCCTCGGAAAACTGCATGAAATCCCAAGCAACACTTTCGGTGATGTGATATTCGGGCTGGCCTTTGCTGTCGACGTCTACTTTTACCGTGCCGGTGGGATGGTCGGGGTCGCGCTGAATGCGATTGACGTCGAGTCCGCTGGATTTAAGATGCCAGAGAGCTTCCTGGCCGAGGCGGTCGTCACCGACACGGCTGGCAACGACGCCAGAGTCTCCGAGCAGAGCGGTGATGTAGGCAAAATTTGCGGGAGCGCCGCCGAGTTGCTTGCCGGCGGGGAAAAGATCCCAGAGGAGTTCGCCCAGACCGACGACGGTGGGGCGGGGCGTTTTTTGTTTGGGGGTGGGAGTCATGGAAGGAGTGGCGACGGAGTGCGGGAGGAAATCAAAAGATAACAGAGAGACGCAGAGGCGCAGGGAAATCGCGGAGAGCTGAGGCGATGCGGGATATTTACCACGAACGAATCAACAGCGCGCACAGCCCTGCTAACGCAGGCAAGCAGGAGTGGCTGTGCCATCAAAAGTCGTGGAGATTTGCGAGAGACAGTCATGGCTTGGACGGCTCGCGGGACTGGAGTTGCTCGGAGAGTTTTAGTTCGCGTTCGGCGTCATCGGAGCGGCCTAGATCGCGGTAAGACTGGCCGAGAAGATGATGCGCGATGCTGTTGTTAGGGTCCATGGCAATCGCGCGTTGCAGAGCGCGGATAGCGAGCTGGGTTTCGCCTTTTTTCTGCAAGACCTTGCCGAGGAGAATATAGGGGCCGGTGGAAGTGGAATCGAGCCAGATGGAGCGCTGGAGAAGTTTTTCGGCTTCGTCAAATTTCTGCAGGCGGGAGTAGGCGTCGGCGAGTTTGTAGTAGGCGGCAGGATTGCCGGGATTGAGCGCGAGTTCCAGTTCGAGTTCCTTGGCGGCTTCGGGAATTTTCGATTGGTAGAGATAGAGTTCGCCGAGAAGCTGGTGAGTGAGAGGAAGTTTGGGATCGAGTTCGATGGCTTTTTTTGCGTACTCTTCGGCGACAGGGCCGAAATCGAGACGGAGAAGAAGCCGGGCGGTGAAGAGATAGGCGGCAGCGGAGTCGGGCGGAACCTGAAACATCTTTGCGAATGCGGCGCGCGCCGCTGAATAATTTTTCGTCTGGATATAAGCGACACCGAGGATATAGGAAGCGTCGACGCTGGCGCTGGGATACCAGGACTGAACTTTTTCGAGGTAGGGAATGGCGTCGGCATGTTTGCCGGAGAGGTAGTAACAGAGACCGATCAGCTGCGTGGCTTCGTTGTCGTTGGGATTTTCCGTGATGGCGCGCTGGAGAGATGCAATGGCGCTGGGGTAATCGCCTTTGCGGTAGTAAGTGACACCGAACTCATGCGCGATATTTTTTGCTTGCGGAGCGGATTTGGAAATTTCGACAAGAGCGGCGAGGGCTTCATCGAATTTGCCGAGTTCGGTGAGGCGGTGAACCTGATCGAAGGTGGGAGCAGCGGCTGGCGCAGTGTTATCTGACTGAGCCATGGCTGAAACTTGCAAAAAGAAAACGAGCGCCAGAAGAATTGCGGAATGGTGCGCGAGGAATCCGATTTTTCGCAAGGCCATAACCGAAAAGCGGCGTTGAGCTTGCCGCGCTCCAAAAAAGGATTAGAACAAAAAAAACGGGGAGCCCACAAGGGACTCCCCGTTTTTCGTTTGGGGTGGTTCAGGGTTAAAACGTGAGCCGGACTCCGAACTGGAGTTGACGCATGCCGACCGGCGAACCGGGAGCAGCGTCGGCTTCGATGTCGCTAATGCGGCCGGCGCCGGAACTAATCGAGCAATCGACGCAAGCATTGGGTAGCGCGAGCACCGGATGGTTGAAGAGGTTGTAAGCATCGAAGCGGAACTGCGCCTTGACGCGTTCGGTGATCGTGAAAGACTTGCTAATTGCCATGTCGTCGAAGAAGGCATTCGGTCCGCGATAGGAATCGAAGCCGACGTTGCCGATCTGACCGCAAGAGGGCAGAGCGAACGGACCGGAGGAAGGACGGGTAGTCTGGCACTGGTCGTCGAGGCCGGTAAGGTCGACCGGAGAGTCGGTGATGTTGGGCAGCGCCTGGCTCAGCGTGGAAACCGGAGTAAACCAGTACGTGCAGTTTCCGCCGCCGGGATTCGCAGGATCACACGGCGCGGTAGTTTTGCCGGTGCTTAGCTTCTGTCCTGAAACCACGTTTGGTCGGCAAGGCCCAGCGTCAGAAACCTGACCGCAATTCGCCAAGCTTGGAGTGAAGGGCAAGCCGCTTCCCCAGGTCAGCGTGTTGGTAACTTGCCAGCCACCGATGATGAAGTCCACGACGCGACTGGCGTCAGTCATAAAATGCTTGCCGCGACCGATGGGCAATTCGTAGATGGTATTGGCTACAAATACGCTGTTGCGGTTGAAAGGATTCGGTCCCCAAGCAACGGACTTTTCCACGTCGAAGTAGGCGGCATCGTACGCGTAAGCGCGCGAGTAAGTATAGTGTGCGAGGAACTGCAGTCCGTAGCTGGTGCGCTTTTCGGCCTTGATCTGAAGCGCATTATATTTGTTATCGGCATCATTGCCGAAGTAGCCGGTGTCCACGGCGCAGCAAGTAAGCGGCGAGCCGGTGGGAGTAGTGAATCCGGGATAGGTAAACGATGGAACGCCGTTGAGGAAATAACGACGGCGATTGGACTGCGGAACGGACGGCTTGAAAGTCTGCTGGCAATTGAAAGTGCCACCGCCGTTCGGACTGCACTGATAAGCAAAGGTGCCGGAGCCGATTGCCGGCTCGTTGTTGTTGTAGGACGGGCCGGTGCCCGCGAACACGTGAGTTCCCTTGTTGCCGATGTAGCTGACGGTTAGGTTGAGCGTCGGGGTCAGCTGCCGCTGAATCGTAGCGTTCCACTGATCGATGGTGGGCAAGCGCTGAACGGTCGGGCGAATTCTGGGTTGAACGGTTCCGTCCGGACCGTAGAGCGGTAGAGTGCCGGCGGAGGAAATCGAATTCAAAATGTTATCGAAGGAGAATGGTTCCGGGCCCTGTGACAACGTGAAGATGGCACTGC
The DNA here is from genome assembly GCA_963781385.1 of uncultured Acidobacteriota bacterium. GTDB lineage: Bacteria > Acidobacteriota > Terriglobia > Acidiferrales > UBA7541 > Acidiferrum. Next base: position 469,206 of record CAWAFN010000007.1, read on the forward strand.
GGTTGTTGGTATTTCCGGAAGCTCCTGGTCCGCAAGCCGGCCCTTGTGTGCAATTCGTGTCTTGAATGGACTGCTGCGCCAGGACTGGCAGGTTCTGGGTGACGACGTGGCCAAAGTTTGAGCCGAACACGCCGATGTCAAAACCGCGGCCGTAGCCGACGCGCAAGACGGTCTTGGCGTCAAACTGGTAAGCAGCGCTCAAACGAGGAGCGAAGGCTTTGTAGGTATTGTCGACATTGCCGTTGAGACCGATGGGGCCTTCGCCGGCAACACGAATCACGCCTTCATCGAGATTGGCGAAACCGCCCTGATCCTTGCCGTTGACGGTCTCCGGAAAATAGATTTCCCAGCGAAGGCCGTAGGTCAAGGTGAATTTGGGACTGACACGCCAGGAATCCTGGCCGTAGAAGAACCAGCGCTTCTGGCGTTCGGCAGCGTCAAGACTGGTGCTAACGAAACGCTGGAAGGAGGTGACGTCTCCGAGGAGGAAAGTGGCGAGAGCCAAGCCGCCGGTGCCGGCGTTCGAAGTATCACCGGAGTCAAAGTTCAACAAGCCGGTGCGGCTGGCGTCGGACGGGACGCGCAAGTTCATGGCGTAACGGATGTCCGCGCCGAATTTGATGGTGTGGTTGCCCTGCGTGCGAGTCCAGTTGTTGACGAACTGGAATTGCTGTTCGCTTTCCGTGAGCGGGCAGTTGCAACGGCCGATGTTCAGGCCGTCACCAAAATTCGAGAGGGAGCCTAGCCCAGCGCCTGTGGCTCCGCCATTTTGGGTGAACTGAAATCCGGAAAGACCGCCAGTAACCGGAGGACCGACGATGCCGGGGCCGGAGTTCAACCCCGGGAAGCCGAGAGTGTCCATGGGGCTCTCGCCGGCGTCGGAGTAAGCCGTTTGCGGATTGTATTTGAAATATCCGAAGCGGAAGTCGGTAAGCCACCTGGTGCCGATGGGCTTGGTAAAGCCCGTGGCCAAACTGTAGTTATGAACATCCGAAGAGCCGTTCAGGCCGCCGGGACCGAAGCCCAAGCCGCCGAGTGCTCCGAGACCACCAAGACCGGATAGCGAAAAGTAAGAGAGGCTGAAGCGGCCGAACACTTGGTAATCGTGCGGAGCGGAATAGTCAATACGAACGTCGAACGATTTCTGGTCGAACGGACCAGCGCCGTTTGACGTGAAGTTGTTGATGATGTCCGCGTTATTCGGCGCGGGAAACAGATTGAGCACGTTGCCAACGTTCTGCTGAATTCTGCCGATCGGAATCAGGTTGCCGGCGAAGGCGCTGCGACCGGAACCGTCTGCAGGGTTGCCGGTGGCGGGATCAAAAATCTGCCCAGTCCCGCCTGCAAGATACTGACTTAGATTGCAGAATCCTGGAGTGGAGCTAGCAGCATTCGTCGAGGGATTGCAGCTCTGAATGACATCCGAAGTTGGAACAGTGTAGAGGTTCGTGATGCCTTGCTGTTGCTGAGTGCCCTGGTAATCGCCGAAGAAGAACAGCTTATTCTTGATGATCGGGCCGCCGACTGCACCGCCGAATTGTTTCCAACTGGCGTCGGCCAGAGGCACGCCGGGCTTGTTGGTGAAGGGATCGCGCGCTTGCTGATCGCTGCTGCGGTAGAAATAAAAACCGCTGCCGTGAAATTCGTTGGAACCGGACTTGGTCTGCACTTTGACGACACCGGAAGTGGCCTTGCCGGATTCCGCATCGTAGTCCTGCAACGCAATTTTGGCTTCGGCGATGGCATCGAGGTTGGGATTCACAATGATGATACCGAGGATGGGATCTTGGTTATCCGTGCCATCGAGTTCGAAATTGGTTCCGGAGAAGTGCTGGCCGTTGACCTGGATCTGGCCGCCGCCCTGAGGGTTTTCAGTAGCCGCGTGACTGAAGCCGGGCAGTTTCTGCGTGCCGGGGGAGAGCAATTCAAAGTTGGTGAAATTGCGGTTGAGAATCGGAAGATCGGTAACGTATTTCTGGCTGAACTGCATATCAACGTCGGCACGGTCGGTTTTCAGCTGAGGAATTTCGCCGGTGACTTCGATACTCTGTGTAACCGCGCCGACTTGGAGTTCGGCGTCAACGTTGATTGAGGAGTCCGCGCTTACAGGGACGCTGGCAACGTCGTAACTCTTAAAGCCGGTGGCTTCGATATGAACGCGGTAGGTGTCTGGAATTAAGTGCGTAACCGAGTAGTGGCCGCTTTCATTGGTGGTGGCATCGTAGACGGTATTTTTGGTGACGGAAGTTACGGTGACTTTTGCTCCGGCGACGGCCGTTCCCTGAGGATCGGTGACGGTGCCGAGGACGCTGCCGAAAACGGCTTGAGCGGATGCTTGCGGGACGGTAAGTAAAAGAACCAAAGAACAAACGAAAAACAACCCTAATAAAGCGCGCCTTCTCATTCCACCCCTCCTAATTTCACCCCACGTCAAATCGCATCGACTACCCCAGCCGCGCGAATGACGGTATTGCAACCGGAAAAAACCAAAACTCTCGACTGTTGATTAAGAAACTGGAAAACGGGAGGACGCGACAACAGTACGATGCACGTAAACCAGCGCCCCCCAAGCACCACTTCACGAATCGACTGGCTCGATCGAAGTCTCCAGAAAGAAGAAATTCGACGGGGCGTTATCGCTAGGAAACGAGCGAAAGCGACACACAACCCCGGGCGTTTGTTGCACCGAAACGCCTCGAGTTAAAAATGTGATACGAGTTATCCAACTTTCGGGCAAAACAGACAAGTTTCCATGCGTCTGATACGGTTACAGGAAATAAATGTCTTGGTTGCAAGCAGATGCACGAGTTGATAGTCTCCTGTTACATCGATGTAACTGGAGTTCGCTTGACCGAAAGGACGCAATTTCAGGCAGAAATCGAAAAACTCGTAGCAAGCCATGCGCTGCACGGGTCGGAATCACTTTGTAAACTTTTGCGCTACCTCGGCAAGCACGCCATGGAGCACCCCGGGGTTCCAGTTAAGGAGTATCAAATTGCGACAGAGGTGTTTGGTCGGCAGGCGGACTTCGATCCGCAGCTGGACTCGATGGTACGGGTGCAGGCAGGAAGGCTGCGGACCAAGCTTTCTGAGTACTACAACACCGAGGGAGCGGCTGACCGTTTGATTGTGGAACTGCCGAAAGGCAGCTATGCAGTGGCATTCCACGAGCGAACGAATGGCGCCGGACTCCACCCGAACGGTGGCGTAACAACAGGTGCCTGGGCGAACAACCCGGTGGAAAGTGTTGCGGCGGCGGCGAAACGGCGATACCTGGTGCCGACGCTGAGCGTGGCGCTGGTTGGCACGATGGCGGTGATTGGCTGGATGGGGTGGGCTAGGCCTAGTGCGGGCGTGCCCGGAACCAGTGAAGCGGGCGCTTCGGCTCCGGTGCCGGAACCGATCCGAATTTTCTGGAAAGGATTCGCGCGCGGGCCGGAAGAGCCGTGGGTGATTTTCAGCAATGCTGCTTTTGTGGGGCGGCCGAATAGCGGGATGCGGTACTACGACGCGGCGAAAGATTCGAAAGCACCGATCCTGGACCACTACACCGGGGTGGGAGAAGTGCTGGCGGTACATTACCTCGATACGGTTTTCGCGCAATTGCATCGAGAATTGCGGGTCAAGCGCGGAAGCCTGTTTTCGTTGGATGATGCGAAGAACAACGATTTGATATTCATCGGATCACCGTCGGAAAATCTGACATTGCTGGAAATACCGAGCACGACGGAGTTTGTGTTCAAGAAGGTAGAAAGCGGGCCGCAGGAAGGCAACGTGGAGATTGTGAACGTGCATCCGGCCAAGGGCGAAGCTGCCAACTACTTATTGGGTCCATCGAACACAGCGCTGGCGGCGGATTACGCGGTAGTGGCACTGGTAAAGGGCATCAATCCAGAACACTCTGAACTAATTCTCGCCGGAACCACCACCATTGGAACACAGGCTGCGGTCGAATTTGTGACGAGAGAGAATTATTTGGACGAGCTATTGAAGAAAATGAACGTGAAGCAGCCCAGTGAATTGAAACCGTTCGAAGCTGTGATCCAAGTGAAAGTGGCGAAGGGCGTACCGGTCGAATCGACGTTAGTGGCATTGCGCGTCCTGAACTAAGCTGCCATTAACAATTAGACTTTTCAAAATTCATTCCTGCGGGGCCACAAGCTTGGGATCGAGCGCTGCGGCTTTTTGAAACTCCGCGTTGGCTTCTTCTTTTTTCCCGGACTGGCGAAGGGCGATGGCAAGTTCGAAGTGGGCGGGCGCATAGTCTGCGACCGATTGGATCGCTGCGCGAAATTGCGAGATGGCGGCGTTGAGATCGCCAAGATTGCGCAAACGGCGGCCGGAATTGGTAGCGAAGAGCGCCGCCTGCAAATCGGTTCTTTGTTTGGCAAGTTCGGCGCCAAGCCGGGCTTCGGAAGCGGCAGCGTCGTTCTGCCCCAACTGACGCAGCACGGCAGCGAGAGTGGTATGCGCACCGGCGAAGTCGGGTTGGAGGCGGATAGCTTCGCGCAGAGCGGCGGCGGATTCCGGCAACTTTGATTGCTGCTTCAGGACGGTGCCAAGCGTGTAGAAAGCCTCGGCATAGTCGGGTTTCACTGCAATCGCTTTCTTAAGTTCACTTGCGGCGCCGTCAGCATCGCCCATCTGCCAAAGAGTGACGCCGAGCGTATACGGCGCATCAGGCTGGTCGGGATCGAGCGCTTCGGCGGCGCGAAGCTCGGTGACGGCTTCCGGCAATTTGTCCTGCAGCTTCAAGGCGAGCCCAAGATTGTAATGAAGCGACTGATTCTTAGGATCGCTGGCAATGGCGGAGCGGAATTCCGTGACGGCCGCCGCAAAATCCGCTTTCTGCAGATAAGCGGCACCCAGATTGCCTTGATAACCGGTGTCCTTCGGACGAAGCTGCAGGGCTGCGCGGAAAGCGGCTACCGAGCCATCGCCATCGCCGGATTGCAAGAGTGCGAGGCCGAGATTGTTTTGCGCTTCGGAATCTTGCGGTTGCAAGCGTATGAGCTGGCGAAAAGCCACGGCGGCATCGGCCGGATTTCCGGCGCGTTGCAGAGTCTGCCCCAAAAGATTGAGGATTTCCGGCTGCGCCTCGTTGACTTTCAGCGAAGCTTGAAAGGCGGCAATGGCCTCCGGAAGTTCGCCGCGCTCGCGGCGTGTTTTGCCGAGATAATTTAGCGCTTGAAAATTCTCCGGGAGCAATTGCACGGCCTGCGAAAGATGCGCTTCAGCCGATTCGAACTGCTTCTGTTCGAACTGCAGAACGCCCATATGTAGATTTGCCGTGGCAAGCTGCGGGTTAAGACGGAGAGCTTCGGTAAATTCCGCGGCGGCTCCGGAGACGTCGTCCTGACGGGCCAGGAGAGCACCGAGGTCATCGTGAAGATCCGCGCGGGAGGGAGCGAGTTCGACTGCGCGGCGAATCGACTGTGTGGCTTCCGGGATTTTCGATGACGCTTCGAGAGCACGGGCCAAAGCAACATGCGCCGCTGGATCGGATGGTGAAATGCGTGCGGCGGCCGTTGCTTCAGTGACGGCAGCGGGAAGATCGTGTAGTTGCAGCAGGGCGTTGGCGAGGCCGACGTGAGCGGGAGCGAAATCCGGCCTTAGCTTCAGCACCGACTGAAATTGCGACTTTGCGGCGGCTGGATCGCTTTGAGCGAGCAGAACCTGACCGAGCGCGTAGCGGGATTGAAAGTCGTTGGGATTTGCCCGGACTCCGGATTCAAAGGATGTGCGTGCCGCACTTAAATCGCCGCGCTGCAAAGCTCTAACCCCGTCGGAATAACTGGCGCTGCCGATCGGCGGAGCTGTCGAAGAACCAGATTGAGCCGAAGCCAAGACGGGGAAAAGGAGCGCAACAGCGATACAGCGAATCAGTCTCGAGAACAGATTCGAAGGGCGATCGCGCAAGCAGGGCTCCCGGAAAGTATGCGGCTGAAGAAATTCATACTAGCATTAAGATGCAAACGAGTGCGGAAACGAAACCAGCGGCGGAAGATCGGGTGTCTAGTTGAACCATTCCAAAAGACAAAGAACATGTCGAGTCCTATGTTGTGTGGTGCTAAGCGTGAATACCTGGTTGCCGTCCGTAAAAGCGCAGGCTCCACAAGCAACGAGCAACGACCGAGGTCGCATCGTCGATTTTATCGATGATGCCGCGAAAGCCGGACTGACCGCGGCGATTACTTTTGGGAAAGCCGACCGTAAGGACTACATTCTCGAGACCACTGGGACCGGCGTGGCGATTTTCGATTATGACAATGACGGGTGGCCGGACATTTTTGTGGTGAACGGAACGACGCTCGATCCGCCGCAAGGAAAAAAACAGCCGACGAATCATCTCTATCACAACAATCACGACGGTACATTTACGGATGTAACGGAAAAAGCGGGATTAGCGCACTCGGGTTGGGGACAGGGCGTGTGCGTAGGCGATTACGACAACGACGGCAACGAAGACTTGTTCGTGACGTATTACGGGAAAAATGTCTTGTACCACAACAACGGCAACGGAACATTTACGGATGTGAGCAGCAAAGCGCGCGTGGCCGGAAACGGAGCGTGGAGTACGGGTTGCGCGTTTGTGGATTACGACCGCGATGGGAAAGTGGATCTCTTTGTTGCCACCTACGTGGATTTTGATATGAAAACCGCACCGAAGCCCGGCGAAAATGCGACCTGCATCTGGAAAGGCGTTCCGGTGATGTGCGGGCCGCGTGGACTGCCGTGGGGAAAGAATCTGCTGTACCACAACAAGGGTGACGGAACATTCGAGGACGTAACGGCGAAAGCCAAGATCGATCAAACGAACGGGCACTACGGATTCAGCGTTTCGACGGTCGATTACGACGATGACGGCTGGCCGGATATTTATGTGGCTTGCGACAGCACGCCGAGCATTCTTTACCGGAACAATCACGACGGAACGTTTACGGATACAGCGGTGGTGGCGGGAGCGGCATTCAACGAGGACGGAAAAGAGCAGGCGGGGATGGGTTCTACCATCGGCGATTTCAGCGGCGACGGAAGGCTGGACATATTCAAGACGAATTTTTCGGACGATACGGCGACGCTGTACCGGAACAACGGAGACGGAACGTTTGACGACGTGACATTCGCGGCGGGGCTGGGGTTGTACACGAAATATCTCGGTTGGGGAACGATGTTCTTTGACGCGGACAATGACGGCTGGCCGGATTTGTTGCTGGTGAACGGACACGTTTATCCGGAAGTGGACCGTGAACACCTGGGCAGCGACTACCAGGAGCCGCGCATTCTCTATCACAACAAGGGAAATGGAACGTTTGAGGACATTTCCGCGAATGCCGGAACGGCGATCGCGACGGCGAGTGCGGGGCGCGGGCTTGCGGTGGGAGATCTGTGGAATGACGGGAGAATTTCCGCAGTGGTGAGCAACATGAATGCGCCCGTGAGCCTGATGGTGAATCAGGTAAAGAATGGCAATCACTGGATCGCGTTCAAGACCACGGGAACAAAATCGAATCGCGATGGAATTGGTGCGCGAATTCAAGTGAAGGTCGGCGGGAGAATTCTGGTGGACGAAGTGCGCAGCGGGTCCAGCTACATTTCGAACAACGACATGCGCGTCCATTTTGGATTGGGGAAAACAGAACGAATCGATGCGGTGGAAGTGCGGTGGCCGAGCGGGCTGACGGAAGGGTTTGTCAGCCCGCGCGTGGACACCGTAGTGCAACTGAAAGAAGGAACCGGAACGGCAATCGTGGGTACACCGCGTTAGGTGCGATTGCCGCCTTCGTTTCAGTTTCCGTGACTCGCCGGCGGCACAGCCGGAGCGCGCCAACGAGCGTATTTCTCGAGATAGCGCGAGCGAATGCGTTCGGACTGCCCTCCTGTAAAGAACAGATTCCCCCTTGCGGCTTCGCGCAGCTCCGAAGTTCTCCAAATAGCAGACATGAGTCCGTAGGGCGAGTGGGAATCGCGGCCGAGCAAGAGATGGCCGAGTTCGTGGGCAATGACACAACCAAGCAATTCACCTTCGTGCACAAGCTCAGCGGCTTGTGAAGACGCGAGCGGATCGACATAGACGCTGGCGTAGCTGCCTTCGCCCGCAGAGTTCAGGAAGGACTGGCCAAAGGTTTCGCCGGAGGCCGGCCTTACGTTGGGGACAAGCCGAACAGAGAGATGCTCGGGGAAAGAGATGTCGGAGCAGCCGGAGTTCGGAATCCGGTGGCCGGGCGAGCCGCAGTCAAGCCAAGAAAGAGTGACCCCGGCGCGCAAGAAGATGGCCGTGGCGCGAGCCTGGGACGCCGATAAGACCGGCGCAGGCACGACGGCGTCGTTAAAGACGGAGACGGTTAGTTTGACTGCTTGAACGTCCGGAGCGGGTTCGGCGTTGGCACGTGCCGAGATGTTCAGGGCCAAGCTGATCAGGATTGCCGGGAGTCTGTATTTCATAGCGCTGCACCTCGCATGGTGGAGCGAACCTGCAGCCAGGGCCGGGGTGCCTCAAGGGTTGAGGGGTAACGGCGCACACAAACGTGGGTGACGAACTAAGTTGCGCAACGTCAAATAGTTGCAAGGACAGGTGACACGACTTTCATCGAAAATTTGCGGGTGGGGACCGAACGAAATTGTTTCGCGTGCGTACTTGTAAGAGAGATACGCAAGTGATCCGGACCAGGTAATCATCGAAGGTGGGCTCGCGTGGCAACGGCAATCGGCAACAGTTTGATGGGCGTGGTGAAGTTCGGCGTGTATGAGGTCGATCCGCGCGCGGGCGAACTGCGGCGGAACGGCGTCAAGGTGAAGTTGCAGGAGCAGCCATTCCAGGTGCTCACGATGCTGCTGGAGCGGCCGGGCGAAGTTGTATCGCGGGAGGACCTACAGCGGCGGCTTTGGCCGGCGGACACGTTCGTGGATTTTGACCACAGCCTGAACGCGGCGATCAAAAGATTGCGGGACGCGCTGCGGGATTCGGCCGACAATCCGCGATTTGTAGAGACACTGGCGAGGCGGGGATACCGATTTGTGGCGCCGGTGGCAATGACGGCCGGTTCGAACGGACATGCACTGACGGTTTTGCCGGCGGCGGCTCAGAGCCCGGATGGTCACCGATGGATATGGATGGCGATGGGCGTGGCGCTGGTCGGCGCTGGTATTTCGCTGGGATGGCATGCGGGCCATCGGACCGCGCCACTTCCGCTGGTTCCGCGAGAAGTACGGCTGACAGCGAATTCGCCGGACGTACCGGTGTATAGAGGTTCGATTTCGCCAGACGGGCGATTGCTGGCATACACGGATCCACGAGGACTTTTTCTGCGCGAGATCAATCGCGAAGATTCGCACCAGCTATGGATGCCACAGGGATTTCGTGTGCATTCGGTCGGATGGTTTCCGGATGGGAATCACGTGCTGGTGGGCGGAACGACGGACGAGGGCGGAAAATCGAGCTTGTGGAATATTTCCATCCTCGGAGGGACGCCGAGGATGCTTACGGAAGCGTCCGAAGCGGGGACGGTTTCTCCGGATGGAACGAAAATCGCGTACCTGATGGGGAACAGCAAGTTCAACGCGTCGGAATTGTGGCTGATGAATGCGGACGGAAGCCAGGCAAGCAAGTTGTACGACATCGGCGGATTTTCTGCGTCGCTGGTGTGGTCTCCGACTGGAAAGAGGCTTGCCTATTTAAAAGCGACGTACTGGCCGGGGCACAGCGAAGAGTTGCAAATCGAGAGTTACGAGCTGGCGGCGGGAAAGACGAGCCCGATTTATTCGGACTATCTGATGCAGGGCGGGTTTACGTGGAGTCCGGACGGAAGAATATTCCTTACGCGCGCGGAATATCCGTATAACGGCGAATCGAATGTGTGGGCGATGCGGGTGGACGAGGCGAGCGGGGAGTTGCGCGGAGAATTGACGCGGCTGACGAGCGGTCCTGACTGGAAGCCGCGGCCAGAAGTTTCGGCTGACGGAAAGCATCTGGCGTTCCTGCGTACGAATATCGGACCGACAATTTTTGTGGCCGACATCGATGCAAAGACCAAGAGTCTACAGCAATTGCAGCGGCTGACACTGGACGAAAGCAACAGCCGGCCGTACGAGTGGACGCCGGATGGGAAAGCGCTGCTCTACATTTCGAACCGCGACGGAGAGTTCCACATTTTCCGGCAGCGCATCGGAGCGGCTTCGCCGGAGCTGCTGGTGGACGGACACGACTCGCCGAACATCATGAGATTGAGCCCGGATGCGAGCGAGATTTTCTATTTGAGCGAGAGCGCTCGAACGGGAGCAACGACGCGGCCGGCTCCGCGAACGGCTGAGTTCCAAGCGGAGAAAGTACGGCTGTTGCGCGCGCCGATCACAGGCGGGACGGGTCAAGTGCTGCTGGAAGAGGACGGCATCAGCAATTTTCAATGTGCGCGGGCGCCGTCAAGCATATGCATATTCAGCAAGTTCACGAAGGACGCGCTGGTAATTGTGCAATTCGATCCGGCGACGGGCGCTATGAAGGATTTTTACCGCGCGACCGATCCTGGCTGGCAGAACTACAACTGGACACTGTCGCCGGACGGAAAATTATTGGCGATGTGCCAGGAGATGCGGGTTTCAAAAGATGCGCAGATACGGCTGATCCCGATGGACGGCGGGCCGGAGCGGGGTATCCATATCAATGAATGGGCGGGAATTTCTGCGATTGATTGGGCGGCGGACGGAAAAAGTTTTTGGGCAAGCGCGCTGCTGCGCGGCGAGGTGCGAGCGCTGGTAAATATCGATTTGCAGGGTAACGCAAAAACAGTGGTGCAACAGAATAAGCCGTACATCGGATGGGCGATTCCGTCGCGGGACGGGAAGCATTTGGCGATCTGGCAGGCAACGGGCGGTTCGAACGTGTGGATGCTGGACGGGTTTTAGGTTTTCAGATTGCGCGTCGGTGCCGAGTCTGGGCGCTAGCTGCGTTTGCCGGGCGCGAAAGTTTCGGTGCGAGTGATTCCCTGCCCCTCGGTCACGAAGTAAAGGCGATTGGGCTTTAAGTCCTTTAGCGAATCGACTTGTCCGCTGGGCCAGCGGATTTCAAGAAGCTCCACCTTGTCAGCGCTGCCGATTCCGAAGTGCACACGCAAATCATTCTGGGAAAAGTAGCCGCCGCCGCTGCGGACTTCGTCAATTTGCGAATGAGGTTTCGTTTCCCCGGCGACTTTGGTAACGCAACGAAGGCGAGCGCCGATGCCAGTGCGATTAGATTTTGTGCCGATGGTGCGGATCTTGATCCAATTGTTTCTTAACGATGAATCGCAGCGGAGCAGTTGCGGAAAATCATTGACGCAATTGACGACGACGTCCAGGTCGCCGTCGTTGTCAAAATCGCCGAAGGCCGCGCCGCGCGAAGGCGAAGGAGTCGAGATGCCGGGGCCAGCATTCATGGAAACATCGTCGAAGCGTCCATCGCGAAGATTGCGATAGAGAAGTTTGCGTTGCGGATAGCCGGCTTCGGTGGTGAGCTGCTCGACTTCAGGATAGACGTGGCCGTTGCAGATAAGAATGTCCGGCCAGCCGTCGTTGTCAAAATCGAAAAAGCCGCAGCCCCAGCCGAGATATTGGGTGTGCTTGCCAAGGCCGGCGGTAAACGTGGTGTCTTCAAAGGTTGCGCTACCGAGATTGTGATAGAGCGACGGAGTGTCGCCGGCAAAATTTGTTTTGACGATATCGAGATAACCGTCCAAGTCGTAATCGCCGGCGGAAACGCCCATGCCGGCTTGCGGTTTGCCGTCGGCGCTGAGCGCGCAGCCGGCTTCCATCGCGATGTCCGTGAATTTTCCGTTTTTGCGATTTTGATAGAGAGCGCTGGCGGTGGAATCGTTTGCCACGTAAATGTCGGGCCAGCCGTCGTTATCAAAATCGGCGGTGAGGACGCCGAGGCCGTAGGTGCCGTTGGCGGAAAGAATGCCGGAGGAATCGGAGACGTCGGAGAAAGTGCCGTCCCCGTTGTTGTGAAACAAAATATTTTTGCCGCCGATGAGGCCCGGCGGGCCGCAGGCGACCATAACCCCTTTATATAGGCAGGGACCGGATTCGGGCACGGGCGCAGTGGCGAGGTCCATATCGATATAGTTGGCGACGAAGAGATCGAGCTTGCCGTCGCGATCGTAGTCGACGAAGGCGCAACCGGAATTCCAGCGCTTGCCATTGCCGCCAACCCCGGCTTTGTCGGTGACGTCCGTGAAGGTTCCGTTGCCATTGTTATGAAAGAGAACGTTTTTGCCGAAGTAGCTGATGAACAGGTCGTCGAAGCCGTCGTTGTCGTAGTCGCCAACGCAGACGCCCTGTCCCCAACCGGAGTGGACGAGGCCAGCTTTTTCGGTGACGTCGGTGAAAGTTCCATCGCGATTGTTTTTGAAGAGATGCGAGTGCGGCTCCTGGCCTCTCGGAAAGCCTTCAAGGCGCCAACCGTTTACGAGGAAAATATCAAGCCAGCCGTCGTTGTCGTAATCGTAGAAGGCGACGCCGCAGCCCGTCGTTTCGAGCAGATATTTGTTCTTGTGTTCTCCGCCGAAGATGGTCTTGGTGTTGAGGCCGGATTCTTTGGCGACATTCAGGAAGCTAACGCCGAGCGCAGCGGGATTTGCGGCGGCGGCAGGTTGCGGTGCTTGGGCGGGGCGCACAGTTGCGCCAAAAAGAGGCCGAACTCCCGCAAGGAGATTTTCGAGGGAGAGAACGAACGCGGTGCGGCTGAGCGATTTGAGAAAATTGCGACGAGGGAAAAACAATCGAGACGGTACCTTTTCGGTGTGACTTGGCTACAGCCGGACCGGAGCGCGTGCTACACTCGGCCCGTTTCTTTTATAGACAGTGCGACAGCGGTTTGCAAGCTGGTCGCGCGATGCGAAAGCCTGCCATGGTCATCCCAATGAAAATAGAGCTGTCGAAGCAGATGAATCGAACCATCTTGCGCGCGGTGATGGCGCTAGCCGCGGTTCTTCTCGCGGCAGAGGTCGCGACATCGGCTCAGGACGCTGTGCCGCCGGTTGTTGCGCCGCACAAACTGGAAATCGAGAGAACCGCGCGGCCATGGGAATTCTTGACATCGGTGGGAAAGCGCGCAGGAATTTTCGGGAATGAATCAGGGAAAGTCGAGGCGTGGGTATATCCGCTGAAGATTCTGCGCGATTTGAAGTTGACGATTTTGACGGACAATCGCGAAATTCCGGCGGAGAGTCTGGTTCGAACGGTAATCGCGCGTCCGGAATCGACGACGCTCGTTTACACGGACAACACATTTTCCATTCGCGAAACGTTTTTTGTTCCGGTGGATCAGCCGGGCGCAATCATTCAGATCGAAATCGAAACGGAGCAGCCGCTGGAGGTGCAGGCAAGCTTTGTGCGGGATTTTCAATTGGAATGGCCGGCGGCGATGGGCGGCGGATACGCCAATTGGAACGAAACATTGCACGCGTTTGGATTCGGAGAAGACCGGCAGAAGTTTGTGGCATACGCGGGGTCGCCGACCGCGAGGGTGGGCCAGCTCGAATATGAAACGAACTATGGCAGTTCGCACACGAGCGCGATGAAGCTTGGCGTCACGGCGAAAGGCCAGGACACAAAAATCATTGTAATTGCTGCTTCGATCAACGGCCGCGACGAAGCGGAGAAGTCCTACAAATTACTTACCAGCGATTACAAACGGTTGTGGCGCGAGTCGGCGGAGTTTTATGAGCGGTACCTGCAGACTACGACAAGCGTTCAATTGCCCGATGCCAAGATGCAAAAGGCATACGACTGGTCGCGGGTGAGCTTGATTCAAGGACTGGTTTCAAACCCGACGATGGGCGATGGACTGATTGCTGGCTACCGAACATCGGGAGAAAGCTACCGGCCCGGGTTTGCATGGTTCTTTGGACGCGATTCGCTGTGGAGCGGTCTCGCTTTGAACAGCGAAGGCGATTTCGCGACAACGAAGACCGCGCTTGAATTCATTGCGAAGTTCCAGCGCGAGGATGGAAAGATTCCGCATGAGATTGCACAGGGCGCAAGTTTTGTTGACTGGTTCAAGGCCTATCCTTACGCATACGCTTCGGCAGACGCGACGCCTCTTTACATTGTGGCGGTGGACGACTACGTAACGTCGAGCGGCGACGTGGAGTTCGCTAGAACGAACTGGACGCATCTTTCCAAAGCCTATGAATTTCTGCGGTCAACGTATGATGCCGCGGGATTTCCGAAGAATTCCGGCGTCGGACATGGTTGGGTCGAAGGTGGGCCGCTGTTGCCCGTGGAGAGCGAGTTTTACCAGAGTGGGGCGGCAGTTGCGGCCGTGAAAGCGCTGGCGCACCTTTCGCGACTGACCGGAAAAGACGCTGACGCGAAGTCACTGGATGAGGAGTTTGCGAAACAACAGAAGCAATTGAACGACGCATTCTGGTCACCGGAGAAACAGTTTTTTGCGTTTGCAATGGATCGCCAAAACAAACCAGTAGATTTGCCGACAGTGCTGACGAGCGTGCCGATGTGGTTTGGCGTGACGGACGAGGATAAATCGCAGCAGACGATTGCGGAACTTTCGAAGCCGGAACACCAAGCCGACTGGGGCATGCGGATTATTTCGAACCAGTCGTCGCAATACAGCGCCGGCGGATATCACTACGGCTCAGTCTGGCCGCTGTTCACCGGATGGGCGTCGGTGGCTGAATATCGCTATCACCGGCCGCAACCCGCGTACCACAACTTGCGTGCAAATGCGTTGCTGGCACTGGATGGCTCGCCTGGCCATGTGACAGAAGTATTGTCCGGCGATTATTACCAGCCGCTATCGACAAGTTCGCCGCATCAGATCTGGTCGGCGGCGATGGTGGTAAGTCCCATGCTTCGCGGGTTACTCGGATTGCAGTTCGATGCGCAGACGCACGTACTGTCTTTTGCACCGCACATTCCAGCCGACTGGAAGGATTTCTCTATTCAGCGCGTCGCGGCCGGAGGCGGCACAGTTGATTTTCATGTTTCAAGGTCAAGCGATTCGCTGACTTTGATCGCGGAAAGAAAAGGTTCGAGCGAAGTGAAGCTCGATTTCCGCCCGGCGGTGAGCTTGCGGGCCGAGATTCTCAGCGCGACGCTTAATGGACGACCGGTGAAATTCAAAGTCGAGCGCCATGGCGGCGATCAGCACGTGGTAGTGGAAGCGGAACTTACGGCGGAAACCAATACTTTGAACATTCGAACGCGGAACGACTTTGCGATAACCTACAGCGGTCAGCTGCCTTCGCTCGGGAGCAAAAGCCAGGGACTGCGTATTCTGTCAGAAACCTGGAGCGCCTCGCACGATACGTTGACACTAGCGACGGAAGGAATGCCCGGACAGACCTATACACTTGAGATATTTGGCAGGGAGCAGATTCAGTCCGTGGACGGAGCAAAATTGGGAGCAGGCGATGCGATCGAACACAGCTTCCCGCAATCTGAAAGCGACACGGGAACCGCGAAACAGAAGGTCACGATTCATTTTCGGCCAGTTAAGAAATAGCGGACGCCGGCGCTAGATGATGCCGAGTTTTTTCTGCATGTCCTCCAACGAAATGCCTTTGGTCTCCGGATACCAGAAAAGAACGACGAAAAATTGCAGCGCCATCATCGCCGAGAAAAAGACGAACGGATAACCGCCGGACTTCACAGCAACTTGGGGAAAACCGAACGAAATAATTCCCGCCATCGCCCAGTGGGTAAAGCTGCCGAGACTCTGGCCAGAGGCGCGCACGCGATTGGGGAAGACTTCGCCAATATAGACCCAGATCACCGCGCCCTGCGAAAACGCGAAGAATGCGATATAGACCACGAGAAATCCGACCAAAAGATTTTGGTGGCTGTTTGAGAGAAAAACGTAGGACACTCCGGCGAGGCACAGCGTCGTACCCACCGCACCAATCAGCAGAAGTTTCTTTCTGCCAACACGATCAATCAACGTCATCGCAATCAACGTGAAAATCAGATTGGTGGCGCCAATCGCGACAGACTGGAGATCAGAAGAAACTTTGTTGAAACCTGCCTGCGCAAAAATCTGGTTGAGATAATAGAGGATGGCGTTGATGCCCGAAAGTTGATTGAACATGGCGATCGAAACAGCGAGGAAAATCGGGAAGCCATATTTGCCGTTGAACAGGGAATCGCCGGAAGAGTGGTCGGCGTCGATCGAGGCGACGATATCCTTGAGTTCCTTTTCGTAGTTCACTTCGCCGGTAATCCGAAGAACTTCGCGCGCTTCTTCGGTGCGACCTTTCTTCGCGAGCCAACGAGGACTGCGCGGAATTCCAAAAAGCATGACCAAAAAGAAGACCGCCGGGAACGCGGCAATACCGAGTTTCCAGCGCCACTCCCCCGAGCCGAGGTTGAGTGTGCCAATGAGATAGTTGGAAAGGTAAGCGAGAAGAATTCCGAAAACGACGTTGAACTGAAAAAGCCCGACCAGGCGGCCGCGATATTTTGCAGGTGCAATTTCGGCAATGTACATCGGACCCAGAACCGAAGAGCCGCCGATGGCAAGGCCGCCGATAACACGGAAAACGATAAGGGAAACCCAACTCCATGCAATTCCGCAACCGATGGCCGACACGAGATAGAGGACTGCGAGGATGCGGAGGCTGTCGCGGCGGCCGTAAGCGTCGCCGGGAATTCCGGCGAGCATGGAGCCAATGATGGTGCCGACGAGCGCGCTGGAAACCGTAACGCCGAGCGCCGACGGCGTGAGATGGAAAAGAACGGTGAGCGCCTGCGTTGTGCCGGAGATGACGACGGTATCGAAGCCGAAAAGCAGGCCGCCGAGAGCAGCAACGACCGTACTGCGCAGCAGAACCGAGTTGAGTCGCATGGTGGGCACAGCGCGGCATTCTAGTGGATTCCAGCGTGGCGCAGGAGAGTTATTTGCATTCGGCACGTCGGCAAGTCAAGGAATCGAAGTGAAATTGGAAAGCTCGCAGCGAGGTGGAGTATTGTTTTCGTTGGCGAGACGCTGCGAAATGGAATCGCGATGAAGACGCAAGTCGGAATTGTGGGTGCTGGACCGGCTGGACTGTTTCTGTCTCTGCTGCTGCATCGCGCCGGAATTCATTCGGTCGTACTGGAAATGCACACGCGCAAGTACGTGGAAGAACGGATCCGCGCGGGCGTACTGGAGCACGGAACCGTTCAATTAATGCAGGAGCTGGGCGTCGGAGAGCGCGTGAGGCAGCAGGGCCTGGAGCATGGCGGAATCGAACTGCGATTCGGCGGCCGCGGTCACCGGATCGACTTTCGAGAGCTTACTGGCGGAAAGTGCGTCACCATTTACGCGCAACACGAAGTGGTGAAGGACCTGGTTGCGGCAAGAATTGCGTCGGGACAGCCGATTCTGTTCGAAGCGGAAGATGTTGCGGTTCACGGTCTGGACGCGCAATCCCCGACGATCGAGTTTCGCACGAATGGCGTCGCGGAAAAGCTTGCATGCGACTTCATCGCTGGCTGCGACGGATTTCACGGAGTCTGCCGCCCGACAGTTCCGGGGGAAGCTCTGAGAGTTTACGAACGGGATTATCCTTTTGGATGGCTGGGAATTCTGGCGCAGGCGCCGCCGTCCTCGCACGAATTGATTTACGCGCACCACGAGCGGGGATTCGCATTGCTCAGCATGCGTTCGCCGGAGATTAGCAGGCTTTATTTGCAGTGCCAGCCCGATGAAGATATTGCCGCCTGGCCCGACGAACGAATCTGGGAGGAGTTGCACAAGCGGCTGGCGACCGCAGACGGATGGAAATTGGCGGAAGGTCCGGTACTTCAAAAAGGTGTTACGGGGATGCGGAGTTTCGTGATCGAGCCCATGCAATTCGGAAAACTGTTTTTGGCAGGAGATGCGGCTCACATTGTGCCGCCGACCGGTGCAAAGGGCTTAAATCTGGCGGTGGCGGACGTGCGGGTGATGGCGCGCGCGCTGTCCGAATATTATTCCACCGGCAAAGATGACTTGCTGAAGCGGTATTCGGAAATATGCCTTCGTCGGGTCTGGAAAGTGCAGCGATTCTCGTGGTGGATGACCTCCCTATTGCACCGCTTCGCAAGCGACAGTGCGTTTGACCGGCGGCGGCAACTGGCAGAGCTGGACTACGTGACCAGTTCGCGGGCGGCAGCGCAAACGCTGGCGGAGAACTACGTCGGCTTGCCACTTGATTTCTGAAGTAGATTGAACCCGAGTTCCCAGCCGTCAGCATTTCAAAACTAGAAACATTGCGAGTGGTGTTCCGATGGACGACTGTGATATAGCCAATCTTGCCTGCGAGCGCGAAGGTCTTGAATTACAAACAGTTTGTTCATAGTTCGACTCTGGCGAGAGGGCGGACTTTCGCCGTAAGTACAAAAAATGGAGAGCAAAATGAATCGCGCAAAATACACGGCACTCATTTGCGGCGGAGCGCTGGCTGCTGTAATTCTTTCTTCCTCAGTCGCGAATTCAGCGGCGGACAAGGATCGGGAAATCACTCTGCCGGGCACTCGGGTTTTCCCGGAAAGTATCACCTCCACATCCGACGGAACGTTGATCGTCGGGAGCCTGGGCCATAACGAAATCCTGCGCATTGAGCCGGGAACGACAGAGGCGAAGGTCTGGATCAAGGCTGGAACCGGCGGCTTAAATTCCGTGCTGGGCGTTTACGCGGATGAAAAGAGCAAGTTGCTGTGGGTCTGCTCGAACAAACTTGCCGAAACCGGTGAGGCCACATCGCTGAAGACGTTCGACCTCAAAAGTGGCGTTCCGAAAAACACTTACGTGGTGCCGGGCGAACCAACTTTTTGCAACGATATTGCCATCGGAGCAGATCGGACTGCGTACATCACGGATACTCGCCAGGGAATTGTTTTCATGCTGAAGCCAGGTGCTACGGCTCTGGAAATTGCTGTGAAGGACCCGTTGCTCGCCAGCGCCGATGGCCTGGCCTTTGGCAACAAGACTACGTTGTACGTGAACGGAGTGACCACGGGCAAACTGCTGCGTCTTGAGTTGGCCAAAGATGGCAAAGCCACAAAAGTCGTGGAGCTGAAGCTTCCAAGAACGCTTGAACATCCCGATGGTATGCGCACGATCGGCAATCAGCGCTTACTGCTGGCGGAGAATTCGGGAAAGATGTCCATCGTTACGTTCGGCGAAGCGGACTTGCAGACTGTTTCGCTGCAAGCTTTGAAAGAAGGGATGCCGCCGACTCCCGCTGTGACCGCTACCAAAGGGATGGCGTGGGTTGTTGAAGGAAAATTGAATTATTTGAACGACGCCGCGTGGAAAGACAAAGATCCGGGATCCTTCAAACTCTACGCAGTGCCATTGCCGAAAAAATAGCAGCGATTTTTCCTAGTCGAACTTGGCTCGATTGCGCAGGTCTTAGTGGTACAGACCTGGGAATTGCTGCTGGAGGTCCTTGACCTTGGGCAAATCGAATCTGGCAATGTAAGGATTATCAGGATGCAGTGCAGCGTAGTTCTGGTGATAATCTTCCGCGCGATAGAAGGCTTTAAACGGGACGAGCTGCGTCATGATCGGTTTTGGAAATACCTTCGCAGCGTTCAGTTGGTCCAGGTAAGCCTGCGCAATTTTTTGTTGCTCAGCGCCTGAAAAGAAAATCGCAGAGCGGTATTGAGTCCCGATATCCGGGCCCTGGCGGTTCAGTTCCGTGGGATCGTGGGCAACTGAGAAAAATATCTTGAGCAATTGGCCCAATGTAATTTTAGAAGGATCGTAGACGACTTCGACCGATTCGGCGTGGCCCGTTCTGCCACTGCCGACTTGTTCGTATCCAGGATTTTTTAGGTCGCCGCCGGAATAGCCGGAAGTCGCGCGGCTCACACCCTTTACATGCTGAAAAACCTCCTGAATTCCCCAAAAGCACCCGCCGGCGAGAACAATGGTGGAGTGGCCTTTTTTTGCAGCCAGGGTTTCGTCAACTTTGGGATCCGGCAATGCCGGCGCAGCCTTGGCCGATAGGCCTTGAACCGCTGCGAATGACAGGGCAATTGCGAAAACGATCGAAATAACCTTTTCAGAAGTTTTCATGATGTCGCTCCTTCAAATTTTTGGCGCCCGCTTACGAGGCTTTGGCAAACTTCATTGCAACGGAATTCATGCAGTAACGAAGCCCCGTGGGTTTCGGTCCATCGTCAAACACATGACCAAGATGCGCATCGCAAAGGCGGCAGGAGACAGCAGTTCGAAGCATGCCCAGGCTCATATCTGCGGTTTCGGTTACATTTTCCTTGGCGATCGGCGCCCAGAAACTTGGCCAGCCGGTTCCGGAATCAAATTTTGTTTTTGCATCGAACAACGCGGTGTCACAGCAAATGCAGCGAAAAACTCCGGGTTGATGATTGTTAGGATTTTCGTTGCTATAAGCGCGCTCGGTACCGGCATGGCGCGTCACTTCAAATGATGCCGGCGTGAGCTGTTTTTTCCATTCGTCTTCAGGCTTGACGATGCGCGGCACCGATACCTTCGACTTCCGCTCTCCGGAATCGGTGAATTCCACGATCGTTACGCTTTTAGGAAAGCCCGCAGCCGCAGCTTCCGCATGTACGGGCTCCTGCCGTTGTAGGCGCCACAGACTGAGTCCGATGGTTGCGGCTCCCGTGCCAACCAGAAAGGCTCGCCGCCCAATTGTATCTGGATTGGAATCTGCACTTTTCTTTTCAAACATAGATGCCTCTCACCATTCGACACTAGCCAAACGTAAAAGCGAACGCCTGAACGCCAGGATCGAGAAACTCGATTTCGAAAGTACGATCTTCGACTTTTCCACTTTGTCGGATGAGCTGATACAAACGGTATTCGTTGACCGTCCCCGAACCTTGTGCGTCGACATCGGCGCCGTGATCATCACCTGGATTCGCGCCATCGATGCGAACTTTGAACCGGATCAGCTTCCCGCCCTTTGCCGGGCCCAAAACTAGATGAAGGTCACGCGCGTGAAAGCGGAAAATGATTTTACCTGGAGCTGAAACGAGCGCAGCGTGCTCGTCGCTGACGTTCCAGTTCCCCGCCAGGCCCCACTGATTCACGTTCAGTCGCGACGGCGCCGTGTAGAGCTGCGCAGCATTGTGCCGAATTTCTTCAGGCGATACGTAGTTCTGCTGCCGTTCGTAGCCGATGTAGGTTTCCGGCGAAGCGACATCGCGCAAGTCGGGAGCTGCCTGTGCACCGGATGCGGTGACATCCACCAGGCCGCCGATTTTCAAACCGGAATTCTTCTCGCGCAACAATTGCTGAATCACTTCTTCGGATTCGGCGTACTTCCCTTCACCGAAGTGGTGGTACCGGATCGTGCCATTGGCATCGATAAAATAGTGCGCCGGCCAGTATTCGTTGTTGAAGGCTTTCCAGATCGCGTAGTTGCTGTCAATCGCCACCGGATAGGTAATCTTCAAATCGGCGAGCGATTTCGCAACGTTCGCCGGGTCTTTTTCAAACGCAAACTCCGGCGTATGAACTCCGATCACCACGAGTCCATCGTCTTTATATTTCTCCGCCCATGCTTCGACATACGGAATCGCGCGCAGACAATTGATGCACGAGTACGTCCAGAAATCTATCAGCACCACCTTGCCCTTGAGCTGCTCCTTCGTTAGCGGAGGAGAATTCAGCCATTGCACCGCGCCAGTCACACCAGGAAACTCGCCCTCGTTGCCGAGCTTCACCGCGCTGGGTGGTAGCGCATCTGTGTCCTTTCCCCTTGCGAAGGCAACGGGTCTAAAACGATTGAGTAGTTTTTGTTCGATTCCTGAGGTACTTGAAAGCGACAAGCGACGCAGAATTCCCGTGTCCCAGCCGAACACGATGGCTACTACGCCGAGCAGCACAGCAACTCCTAAGCCACGCCGGATAAACTCTTCCGCACCGAGCGATTTCTTCATCAGGGCAAATACTCGGTTGCCGGCCAGCAGTGCCAGTGCAAGCGAAGTCGCAGCTCCCGCGGAAAACGCAAGCAGCAGGATCGTAGTGTGGGCGCTGGGTCCCTGGATCGCTGCTCCCGTTAAAATCAATCCCAGAATCGGCCCCGCGCATGGTGCCCACAAAAGTCCGGTGGACATGCCAAGCAGCAAAGAACGCCCGATGCTTGGAGTTTCGTTGTGGTTTTGGCCTTGTACACGACCACCAAGGCGGACCAGCGGTCTGGAAAAGTATTCAGCCAAGCTGGGAAACAAGAGCGCCAGTCCGAACAACGCAAAAATGGCAATCGCCAGGACTCTGCCGATCTGATTTGCCCGGACCACCCATGCACCGGCGTACGTCGCAATACCGGCAACCACTGCGAAGGTGGCGGCCATGCCTGCAAGGAGAGGTAAGCCGCTGCGCCGGAATGGTTGATCGGCACGCGAAAACACAAATGGCAGAACCGGCAGAATGCAGGGGCTGACGATGGTAAGGATGCCGCCAATAAATGCCAGTAAGTAGAGAAGCACGGTGGTTTCCAGTCGCTACATTAGAGCCCGGACGATGCCAAGGGTTACAGGCGCCGGAATCAACGTTAAGCGCTTATTCCTTAATACGCTAGAGCCACCCATTTAGATGTTGCCTCCGACATTCCGCGATGCATTTCCCGTGACCAGACCGCAATTTTTGACGGGCCAAGGGGCAGGCAGCAAGAAGCAGGAGTCCCTTTAGTTCGCGGCATTCAGATACTTGCCGAACCAGGCGACATATCTTTGTAGCCGGTCGTGGATGTAGCTCGGTCTGGTGAACAAGTGGAATTGTTCTGGGTAAATAACCAACTCCGTCGGAACGTCGAGGGTGCGAAGTGCTTGGTACATTTGTTCGCTGCCGATAATCGGAACGTTGAAGTCGCTTTGTCCGCCCATGAACAACGTTGGCGTGTGAATTCGGTCCGCATGAAAAAATGGATAGGAAACTTTCAGCCAAGTCTCTTGTGACTTCCACGGCGGGCCCAACTCATTGTTATATTGCAGGATGTATTGGTCGCTGCCGTACATCGAAAGCTGATTGGCGCTTCCGGCTCCGCTGATCGCAACCTTGAAACGTGGATCGGAGGCGATCGTGTAGTCCGTCAAAATTCCGCCGTAACTCCATCCGCCGATGCCCAGCTTGTTCGGATCCGCGATTCCTTTCGCAATCGCCCAGTCCACTCCGGCCAATAGATCCGCTACTTCCTTATTTCCCCAATCGCCCAGGATGCTACGAGTAAATTCCGCGCCGCGTCCATTGCTACCACGATAGTTGATTGCGAGAACCACGTATCCTTGCGCGGCGAAAATCTGGCGCTCGAATTGTAGAGGGTAGAGGCTGAACGGCAACGCGTGATCGTCCTGACCGTTCGGCCCGCCGTGAATCCACAAAACCAGCGGATATTTCTTGGAGGCATCGAACTTGGCCGGCTTTATCATCAAGCCGTGGATCTCGGCGCCGTCCTTACTTTGGAAACTGATGTCTTCCACGGAGCCCAGCTGCCACTCGGCCACAAGTGCGGCATTGTGCGTTGTCAATTTTCTGATCTTTCCATTTTCCAGCGCGTACACCTCTTCGGGCATTGAGTCTGTCGAGACGTCTACCGCCGTGTGTCCGCCCGCACTTGATTTTGAGTAAGCGACGAACTCTCCGCCCACTAGGCGTTCCACTGCGCCGCCATTCGCCGAAACCCTCGCAGGATATTCGGAGCGATCGTCGGGAACCAGAAACTCAATCGCCGCTCCGTCGGCGGTAAACTTTGGCGAAGAAATTCCGCGATCGAATTTTTCGGTGAGTGTTCGCGACATTCCACTCGCCGTATCGACCACCGCCAGACGGTTCATGTTGTAGGCGTTGTATTTCGCGTCGAATCCCACCAGGTAAGCGATGAGCCTTCCATCGGGGCTCCAAGCCAGGGTCTGGCCGGCGGCGGAAAAGCCGTTCACGAGCTTACGCGGCTGGGCTCCTGATCTTGCATCGACCAAATAAATCTCATCGTTCGGCGATTGGTCCGGATCCTTTTCGTGATTGCTGACAAAGGCAATCTGCTTCCCGTCGGGCGACCACTCCGCGTCGTTATCATCAAAATTCTTGTCGCTGGTTAGCGCTTCCAGCTTCTTGGTGTTGACATCGAATAAATACAGATGTGAGCGGGAAGTCGCAGTGAGATATCCGCCGACGTCGTGCTTGAAATGGTATCGATCCAGAACGATCGGCTTCGCAGCTTTCGGAGCTGCGCCTTCTTTCTTGCTGTCGCCCGCATCTGTATCGTCGCCCTCGGTCATCTCCAGCAAGATTCTTTTCCCGTCGGGCGACCATCGGTAGTCATCGATTTCCTGCTTCACGTTTGTCAATTGCTGTGGTGCGCCACCTCGCCGGTCCAACAACCAAATTTGAGCCTTACTCTTCTCACCGTCTGAAGAAAGGAAGGAAAGATATCTTCCGTCTGGACTCCATTTCGGCGAACTGCTCGACTGTTTTCCGAACGTGAGCTGTACGTCTTGCGTTCCCTCCCAGTTGACCATGCAAAGCGCGGTGCGCCGCTTGTCCGCTTCTTTATCCACGGTCGTTAAGGTGTAGGCCACCCAATTCCCTTCCGGAGAAACCTGTGGGTTCCCAACTTTCTCCATTCGGTAGATGTCGTCAATTGCAATCGGGCGTTTCGCGGGATTCTGTGCAAAGAGACCGGAAGGAACGAGAAGTAAAATAAGAGTCCGAAGCAGATGTAATTTTCGCATCCGCGAATGCTCTACGAAACCCGCCAAA
This sequence comes from uncultured Acidobacteriota bacterium, assembly GCA_963781385.1. GTDB lineage: Bacteria > Acidobacteriota > Terriglobia > Acidiferrales > UBA7541 > Acidiferrum. Next base: position 493,912 of record CAWAFN010000007.1, read on the forward strand.
TCGTCAAGCTTCAGTTGGAACTTATCTGCGCGCGTGACAAGGTGCCATCTATTTCGAATTGGCAAACAAGAAGAAACGACTCAGTGAGAATTCGAATATCCGAGACCCGCGAGAACGCCGCGCATGTAGGAGAAGCTGCTTGAAACTCCGGGCAGCGGATCGTCCGGATGAATTTCATATTCCAGGTCGGCAAATCCGGAATACTTCATCGCGATCAGGGTTTGAAATATCTTTCGAATCGGCATGATGCCTTCGCCCACCGCGACTTGGCTGTCTTTATCCTGGAAATTCGCGAGGTCTTTCAGGTGCACGTTGAACAAACGCGGGCCGACCTCTTGAATCGCCTGCACCACATCAGTACCAGAACGCGCGGTGTGCCCTACATCGATGCAACAACCCATGCGGGGGTCCATATTTTTCACCGCGTTTTAGTACATCGAGTGGCGAATGCCAAATGGGGTCTTCGGGTCCATGATTATGTATCGCGAAGCGGATGTCATATTCCTTCACGAACTTCTCGATTCGCGGAAGCGTTTCCGGAGCAGGATCACCCGCAACAATTACCGGAATCCCAACCCGCTTGCAGTAATCGAATTTGCTGCGGATGTCCGCATCTTCATTCTTCGTGAAATAAAGAGTGCCTGCGGCGTGAAGTTTGATTCCGGCAGCGCTGTAATCCGCGAGAGCCGCAGTTTCTCCCGCGGGATCGGGCGGGAGGTGATCCTTAACGTCCTTCGCATTCAAGTCGAGTACGTTCAACTGCTTCATGAAACCGATCAACTGCGCCCGCGTGAAGTTGCGGAACGTGTAGCTTGCCAAACCCAATCGAAACGGCGCTGAATCATCGGGAAGCAGCACTCTCCTGGACAACGCGAAGGCCGCGGGAGAAGTCACGAGCGCAGTTCCGGCAAGAGCGCCGGTGCATACAAATTCGCGACGGGAAAAATAGTTTTTCATGGATATTGGCTCGCTGGTCGGATTGAAAGCTGTCTATATTCGTACGCTTTAGACGACTTGATATCACACATGCGGCGCCCAACCCTTTTCATAGTCGCGGCTCCACATGTTCATCGCCTCGGAGTCGTTCTGGATTCGCCCGTCTTTCGCATCGATATGCAATTCCCGGTTGGTTTCCCATGCGATGTTGGAAAGCTGCAGCATCGTCACCGCGATATTGCCAACGGAGATCGGCGCGTTCAGCTTTTCTCCGTTTTTGATTCCAGCGATAAAGTTTGCCAAGTGCGCGTCGGTCATGGAGTCACGCCCGACCAGATCGGAAGAAGAGGTAGCGTTTCCGCTCACTTTGAATTCGCTTTTCTTTTTTCCGTTCAAATCGTAAATCTCGTAGCCGTCGCGATCCACCAATACCGTGCCATTCGTGCCCATAATTGTCGAACCGCGATCGCGACCGTAATACTTCATTCCCTCGCAGCTTTTGCCTTCCCAGGAAATCATGCGGTCGTCGTACTCAAAACTGGTGACTAGCGTGTCGTAAAACTGCCAATCGTCCTTGAAGTGATACCTACCGCCTGACGAGGTGACTCGCTTCGGATAGTCCACACCGAGCGCCCAACGGCAAACATCGACTTCGTGCGTTCCATTATTCAAAGTTTCGCCGGTTCCATAAATCTTGAACCAGTGCCAGTTATAAGGATGAACATTGTCCTTATACGGCTGACGCGGCGCGGGCCCTTGCCACAAGTCCCAATCCAACTTTGTGGGCACAGGAATTTCTTTGCCGGTGCCAATCGATTTCCGAACATTGCTGTACCAGGCTTTCGCCAGATATGGTTTGCCGATCAGTCCCGAATGAATTTTTTCTATGATTTCAATGGTGTGTGCCGAAGAGCGCTGCTGCGTGCCCATCTGCACCAGTTTTCCGTACTTTTGCTGCGCCTGCACCAGCATCGCACCTTCCGCGGGATTGTGGCTGCAGGGCTTTTCGACGTAAACGTGCTTTCCCGCTTGCAATCCCGCTACAGCCATAGGCGTGTGCCAATGATCGGGGCTGGCAATCGTGATTGCGTCAACGTCTTTTTGCTCAAGTATTTTGCGGAAATCCTTTTCGCTGACCGCGGCTTCACCCATTTCTTTTTGCGTCGCATCCGCGAATTTTTTGAGGATTTCGCTGTCCACATCACAAACGTAGGAAATGCGCGCAGAGCTCTTGTTCGCTTTGAGCGAGGACAAATGGGCGTAGCCGCGGCTATTGAGTCCAATCACCGCGAAGTTCAACCGATCGTTGGAACCAAGTATGCGCGCGTAACTCTTTGCCGTTGTTCCGATTGCGATGCCGGCTGCGCTCAGCGCGAGCGAATCCACAAATTCACGTCGTGAAACACGAAACGCCATGGGCGCTCCTCCTGCTTGGTGCGGTCAAGCAAATTTCTTTCCTGTTTGACCGGCAAGAACATTCATAATCCGCCACAGACCGGCGACTGGCAAGCGCAGTGATCGCTGACTTGCCAGACACCATCAAGTATCAATTCCATCCGACCAGTACGTTCAGAAGTTCAGCTTCGCGCCGATCTGCAGGGTCCGTCCGCCGGTTGCGCTGGTGACGTGGCCGAAGCTGCTGCTGCCGAGCGTGGTCCCGGCCGCAGTGCCACCGTTCGTGGTAAAGAAAAACTGCGGCGTGTTGGTAACGCCAAACGCTTCCAGTCGCAGATCCACGTTGAAGCGCTCGGTAAGTCGAATCGATTTAGCGAGTGACGCGTCGAGGTTGAAGAAGTTCGGGCCGCTAAGGTAATTCCGGCCCACATTGCCGAATGCGCCAGGGGCGGTGGGGGCCGCGAAGCTATCCACACTGAACCAGGGGTCTTGCGCGCCCACACCGTGAAGTATTTTCACGGGTGCGACCAGATCCGGCGTTTGCGTATTGCCTGGCGCCGCGAGCGAGGTGGCGTTCGCTGTAAGGAACATCGGAAGCCCGGACATGATGGTCATGAAGCTCGACACCCGCCATCCACCCGCGATTGCTGCTCCCACTCCGGAGGAAAGCATTTTCTTGCCTCTTCCGAACGGGAGGTCGTAAACAAAACTCTGCACGAACGTATGGGTACGATCGAAGTCGTTCCTAGCGTAGTTTCGTCTCTGATCCGCGTAGAATGCCAAGCCGCCGTCGTCGTCGGTCTGAAAACCCATTCCCTTGCCGTAGGTATAAGCCGTGGTAATCGCCAGTCCGCCGTTGAACCGCCGGTCGAGTTTGACCTGCAACGCGTTATAACTGGAGGAGTATCCTGCAAAAAGGAGACTGGTGGTCGCCGTCCTTCCAAAGGAATCAAATTCGGGAAGGCCGTGGTTACCGAGGCCGGCAACGGTGGCGGCGTTCATGTTGTAGTTCACAACTGTGTCCACGCTGTGGCTGCCCACGTAGGCGACGTCGAGAACAAATCGCCAAGGCAGAGACTGCTGCACTGCGAGGTTCCACGATTCCACGTATGGATTCTTGAAATTCTGATTGACGACAAAATAGTTCACGCTCGCGGCTGGATTGGTAATGATTCCGTCAGATGGCACCACCGGGAGAATGGGCGCGGGAAATCCATTTTCGAATGTCGCGGTATCTCCGCTGGGGAGCACGGCTGGCCCAAAGCTGGCCACTCCCGGGTTGAATGCGTTATTGGCGCGCACCGGGAAATTGTAGGCGTAGTTGTTGTCCGGAAATGGCGTGTAGCTGATTCCAAATCCTGCGCGGATCACCGTTGCATCCTTCACGCGATAGGCCAGACCAAGGCGAGGCGCAAAATATTTGTAGTGAGTCGTGATTCCAAGATTGTCCGGAACGTCTCCGTATCCGCTCACCTCCAGCGTGTTATTGGTCGGATCGTAGTTCGAGAAGCCGCCCTTTGCGACCGGAGTCGCGGGTGGATAAAACTCCCAGCGAAGTCCCAAATCGACGGATAGTTTGGGCGTGACCAGCCACTTATCCTGAACGAAAGCGAAGAATTGCGAAGCCCGATAATTGGGGAAAATCGTCGCCAAATCGCGTCCAGCTTGTCCGGGCACGTCTAGGAGAAAACTTGCAAAGTCATTCGTGAAACTGGTCTTGGAAGCGCCGGCGCCGGTGTTGAGCGCCGTTTGCCCGTCGTTAAATGTATAGAGGCCGCGCGGGCTGAAGGTCTGCTCCTGCAGCAACGCGTCACGAATACGGCGGAAGTCGACGCCGAACTTTACGGTGTGATTTCCCAAAATTTTGGTCCAGGTATTCACAAAGTCGATGTTGGTTTCCGCCCGGTCCCATGGCAAGCTTGCGGAAAATCCGATCAGGGGATTGGAGAATCCGCCGTTGATCGTGACCCCGACAATTCCGCTGGTGATGGTGTCGTCGAGATTTACGCCGGGAATGCCCAGGCTCTCGGAGGTGTTCGTTCCGAAATCGGAGTTGTGGGCTTCGTTGTGGTACCACGCCACTCCGACTCGAAATTCGGCTACCAGCGTGTTCGAGAAAAAGCGATTGTAGTTGACGCCGATGCTGTAAGTATTCTGCAGGCCTGAGCCCTCAAAGTTGCCTTGCGCCGGCCCTCCCGCGATACCGAATATCGGATCCTGCAGGATTGCCGGACGCTGATAGCTGAACCGCCCGCTCAAGCGATCTTTATCGGTGAGCGTGGCGTCCAGTTTGGCGTCCACGAAATCCGTATCTTTGTGAAAGCCAAGCAGCGCGAAATAGTTGTTGGTGTTCCCGTCCGCGGTGGGCGGAGGCAAGAGTGCCAAGAGTTTTGCAGAGATCGGATCAATCATCGCAGACGGAATCATATTCGGGCATCCCGCGGCGCTGGTGCAGGCAGGATTGAACGCGTCCACGGGACCGTTCCTCCCCTGCACCGTGGCCACGCCGGGAGCGGAAGATGCCACCAACTGCTGACGATTGGTCCCGTCAGCATTTCCAGTGAAAGGGTTGTAGATCGCGGTGGCCGAAGCACTCAAATCGCCGGCTCGCACGGCCATAGTGGGAATTGTCACCAGGTTGGTGTTCGCCTCGTGATCAAAGATTTTCAGGTAGTCCACAAAGAAGAAAAGCTTGTTTTTCTTGATTGGTCCGCCGATGTTTCCGCCGAAATAGTTATAAGCAAGGTGCCCCACGGACGGATCGAAAAAATTGCGCGCATTGAACGCACTGTTTCTCACGAACTCATAAGCGGCCCCGTGAAAATTGTTGGTGCCTGATTTCAGGATGACGTTGACCACCGCTCCGCTTGCTCTGCCCAGTTCTGCGTCGTAGTTGCTCGTGGAAACGTCCACGGTCTGAATCGCTTCGATGGGCGGTACCAGAATTTGCAGCAGGCCGGTGCGTTCGTTGTCGTCGATGCCCTCGATCTGGTAGTTGTTGCCCTCGCGAAGTTGGCCATTCACTTCCGTCTGCAGCGAGCTGCTGGCGTTGAAAAACTGTGAGTGCTGAAAAGTCGCGCGCGTCGTGCCGGGCACAATGTTCAAAAGGTTTTGGAAATTGCGGTTTGTGCCGAGGGGAAGATTTTCCGTCAACACCGTTTCAATCTTGCGTCCGGTGTCCGACCGATCCGTCTGCAAAATGGCAGTATCAGCTTCGACCGTAATCGTTTCCGTGATGTTCCCGGGCTGCAGCGTGAAGTCCACGCGGCCGGTCGTATTGACGATCACATCCACGCCTGCCCGAGACTCCCGTCTGAATCCGGATTGCTCGGCCGTCACCGTGTACGTACCCGGTGGCAAATCGGGGAAAATATAGTTCCCACTCTCGTTGCTCTGCGAGGTGCGGCTAATTCCAGTATTCGTTTCTGTAATCGTTACTTTTGCGTTCGCCACCCCTGCCCCGGAGGCGTCGCTGACCGTCCCAAGCAAGGTCGCATTCACTGCTTGTCCGGATGCCGGGTAGGCGACAATGAGCATTAAGGCCACCAGCGTTGAACAAATCCAAGCTACCACTCGCAGACCTGCACGCATTTTGGACACTCCTGGGCGGCATCGTAGTCCGATGACAGCTCGCTCCTCTGACCGGCCGTCCTCGGTTCAGGGAGGTGCACCACAGCACACGACGGAGGGTGAATCGAAATTATTGATTGCCTGCATTAAGCAAAGGGACGGGCTCGAAAGGAAGTTATCTAACCGTGAATTAACTGTGAACGATGGGGCATTTTCGAATTGGGTTATACTCCCCTTACTTCGCAGCCCGATAGAAATTGTTATTTTCCCAGGGGATACTCTTTTTGGAATCCACTTCCAACAGGCTTGAGGCTGAACGAGCTGAGCTGGACACGCTTTTATCCTCCGGCACGCTCGGCCGAGCGAACAACCTGGTTCGATTTCTGACATTCGTCTGCGAAAGATATTTCGACGGGGCGATCGACGAAATCAAGGAATACAGCATCGCGGTTCAGGTCCTGGGCCGCCCTGAAGACTTTGATCCGCAGGTGGACACGATCGTTCGGGTGACGGCGCACGCCTTAAGGAAGCGGCTTGAAGAATATTATCGAACGGCGGGAGCGGGGCATGATGTACGCGTATGCCTGCCGCCGGGCCATTACGTGCCAAAATTTGTTCACAAAAGTGATTTAACAGCGGAAGAAAATGGCTCAATTCAAAATGGACGTTCGACCAAGACTTTTGCCAACGGTGAGGAGGCGAAACTGAATGGCACATCAAGCACGCATCAAGAAAATTCTCCTTCGCCGCCCATCGATTCGATAGCTATCACCGATTCAGCACAACAAAATGAAAGCGCGCCTGCGAAAGAAATCAAGATTAGCTCGAAAATCTTGGCGACGGCCGCGCTCGGCTTACTCCTTGCGGTCGTAGTCCTCTTTTTTGCCTGGCAGAAATGGAATCGCAAATCTCCTTCGAGCACTTTCAAGGACGCTGCTTCGGCCGCTGCTCCACTAAGTAGTTCAGACCCCAGTCTGCGCGCACTCGCCGGCGATGGCCGCGCTCCTTATGTTGACCATGCAGGCGCAAAATGGGTGAGCGATCGCTTTTGTTCAGGAGGTAGCTCCTTCGCGGTCGCCGGCCACACCATCCAGGGTACGGAAGAACCGCAGCTTTTCACGGGCGGCCGTCGCGGCATTTTTCGCTGCAGTTATCCTGTTCCGCCTGGCAGCTACGAAGTCCATCTATTGTTTGCCGAGACTGCAGGCTTTCAGGAGAACAGCCGGTTCGTAGGATTCTCAATCAACGGCCAGCCGCCGTTGACCCTGGATCTGGTCGATGACGCCGGCGGAAACGATATCTCCACGACCAAAATTTATCCCGGCATTGAGCCTGGAAGTGATGGGGCAATTCATCTGGACTTCAACAATCCCGACGCATTCCTGAATGCGATTGAGATCCTGCCCAGCCCCGCGCACCAAGTTCTTCCCACGAGAATCATTGTGGGCCATTCCGCTTACTACGATTCCCACGGCAATTTATGGATGCCGGACCGTTATTTTTCCGGCGGCCGTTTGAGCCGCTTCGTTGGCGACCTATCGAAAATTCCGGACGGGACCCTTTACGAGTGGCACCGATTCGGACACTTCCGTTACACGCTACCTGTTGCTCCAGGCCGCAAATATACTTTGAAGCTGTACTTTTTGGAGCATTGGTTCGGCATTCAAAACGGCGGCCCCGGCGGCGTTGGCAGCCGCGTATTCGATGTCTATTGCAACGGCACCACTCTGTTGAATAATTTCGATATTTTCCGTGAGGCTGGCTCCGAGCCTTTAGTGAAGTCTTTCGAACACATCGAACCCACGCCACAAGGCAAGATGGAGCTCTCCTTCACGCCGTCGGCGAACTATCCGTCTGTTAGCGCAATTGAAATCATCCCGGAATAGTCTGCCTATTGCTCTTCCTTCCCTGGTCGCATTAAACCAGAGCGGTCGCCGTGTATCGATCGCTCCTGTTTGCGCCGACGAACTCTGCGTCCTAAGCAAAGCAATAAACAATGCAGCAAATCAGAATCGCTTCGTACATAATGAGCCCGGACCCGACGTATCCTCACCGTTAGCCAACTTACGGATGCAAAGCACGTCGCCATGAATTTAAACACTGCCCTGTTCATCCGGAAGTTCGCCAGATTTCGAATCGCGCTCCGATTTATTTCTGTTCTTGCATTCGGTTGCACGGCCTGCCCGTCGGCGTTGGCACAATCGGAACAATTCTGGCCGGCTGTTAACTTTTACAAAAGTTTGAATGATTACAGCCGCTTCTACTTTCAGGTCCAGGCCTCGCGTGAAAATCGTGAGGGCCAAGACATTCAGGTGGGTCCCTATATCGATTTTTATCTCAAGGCGATGCGCGGACTTCTGGATCGAAACGAACCCGGCGCCGACGAATCACGGACCAGACCAGTTCTTTTCCGGATTGGCTACAATTACATTCCGTCAACGCAAAATCCGACGGAACAAAGAATTATTGCCGAGGTCACGCCTCGATTCCCGTTGAAACAGCGGTTGATACTTACTAACAGAATTCGCGGAGAGTTTAGATTTATTGCAGGTGAATTCTCCACGCGGTTCCGGGATCGCTTGGCCCTGGAAAGAGAATTCAAAGTGAAGGGCCATGCGCTCACGCCCTATGTGCGAGTTGAGTTTACCTACGACACGCGATACGACAAATGGAACCGCACCGCATTCGACGCCGGTGCAGTTTTTTCCATCCGTGAGCACTGGGAACTGGAGTCCTACTACGAGCACCAGAACGACACTAGCAAGGCTCCCAACAAACAGGTCGAAGCAATCGCTCTCGAACTGAACCTGCGCTTTTGAAAACTTGGAGACAGGTCCACCGCGAGCCTTTCAAACTCGATGTCTCACAAACGACAGAGCCATTTCAGACCCACTCGGATCTCTTGCGGCCTGAACGATCTCGAGCCCAGAGGGATCGGCAAACGAACGGACCCCTGACTATCTGCTGCGAGTCTCGATTGTAACGAACTGTCGACTTGCGTTTCACCGTTCCAGTCTCCTAATCACAGCCAAGAATCGTTATCTTGGATAGCATTTCCAAATATGGGACACTGAAAAACACCTGGGGCCATTCGCCGGCAGGAGAGTGCCGCGTGGGTTCGACAATTTCTTCGCTGATCGGTGCTGCTGAGAAGGGCGACGACTCAGCCGCGCAAACCTTATTCAGCACTCTATATTCCGAACTTCACAGGCTCGCCAAACGAGAACTGGCGCGACAGGGATCTCCCGCAAGTCTCAGTGTCACCACACTGCTACACGAAGCCTATCTCGACATGTCCGCGCGTGAGGGCAACCATTTTCCCGACAAGGCTCGCTTTATGGGCTACGCGGCTCGCGTCATGCGCGGACTGATTATTGACCACGCGCGTAGCCGCAATGCCATCAAACGCGGAGGAGAGTTCGAAATAACTTCGCTCAAGACCGAACCCGGACAATATTACGTGGACGCCCGGGAACTCTCGGCGATCGGCGACGCCCTGGATCAACTTGCCAAAGTCGAGCCGAAGCTCGCTGAATTAGTGGACATGAAATTTTTCTGCGGACTTTCTTTCGCGGAAATCGCCGCGCTGGAAAACTTGTCGGAACGAACCGTGCAGCGAAAGTGGGAAAAAGCGCGCATCTATCTTCACCGTAGTATCCGCGCGGATTTACCGCTCTGAGGACCAAATGTCCCAGCTCAGCCCTGATCAATGGCAGGCTCTCAGCCCGCTCCTCGACCTCGCGTTGGAGATGACGGACGAGGAGCGTAGGACCTGGCTGATTGCGTTCCGCCAGGAAAATCTCACTGTAGCGTCGCAATTGGAATCGCTGCTTCACGAACATGGTGAACTCACTGCAAAAGGTTTTCTCGAAAGCACATCCCTTCCTCTTCCCGGCAATCCCGGTCTAACCGGTCAGATTTTTGGCGCTTACACTCTGCTCTCTCAGATCGGACACGGGGGAATGGGCAGTGTCTGGCTGGCCGAACGCAGCGACGGACGATTTGAGCGCCGGGTGGCGGTAAAGATTCTCAATATCGCGCTAATGGGCAAAGCCGGCGAGGATCGATTCAAGCGCGAAGGCCGCATTTTGGGCAGCCTGAAACATCCTCACGTCGCGGAGCTTCTTGACGCCGGAGTTTCGCCTGCGGGGCAACCCTTCCTGGTGCTCGAGTACGTTGAAGGCGATCACATTGATCGCTACTGCGACCAGCGGAATCTCGACATCAGAGCCCGCATCCAACTATTTCTCGACGCGCTGCACGGTGTCGCGGCGGCGCACGTCAACCTGATCGTGCATCGCGATCTGAAGCCTTCAAATATCTTGGTCGGCAAGGACGACCAAGCCAAGCTTCTCGACTTTGGAATTGCCAAATTGCTCGAAGGCGATGGTAATGCTCAGGATTCACCGCTCACCCTCGAAGGCGGCCGAGCCATGACGCCCGAGTACGCCGCGCCTGAGCAACTGAAGGGGGAAGTTGTCACCGCTTCTACCGATGTGTACTCCTCTGGAGTCCTTCTTTATGTCCTGCTCACCGGACACCATCCCACCGGGGCTGGACGTCGCACTCCCGCGAATTTGGTCAACGCGATTTTGGAGACCGAGCCCGCACCACCTTCAGTAGTTGTCGTTTCATCCCCGGAAGATATCGAAAGCTCCGTCGCGAGCGCCAAGAAACGAGCGACCACGCCTGAAAAGCTCGCGCGCTCATTGCGCGGCGACCTCGACACCATTCTTGCGAAAGCGTTGAAGAAAAATCCTCACGAGCGCTACCTCTCTATAAATGAATTTGCAGACGACCTGCAGCGTTACTTGGGATACCAGGCCATCACCGCACGGCCAGACACTTTCACTTACCGTGTTTCCAAATTCCTTCGTCGCCGTTTTCGACTCGTCGCCGCCGTGTCCCTGATAGTCCTGGCTTTAGTTGGCGCTACCGCAATCACATGGCTTTATTCTCGTACCTCGCGGCCATCGCCGAATTTGACTCAGCGAAAGCTCACGGCAAACACACAGGATTCACCCGTGCTCAACGCTGCAATTTCTCCCGATGGCAAATACCTCAGCTACGCCGATCAGCAAGGCCTTCATTTACAACTCGTCGCGACGGGTAGCAGTCAAACCGTGCCATTGCCTCCTGGCGCCTCGCCAACGAACGCTCTATGGACAGTTGGTGGTTGGTACCCTGACTCCACACGATTCGTCGCTTCTGTCAACGCCGCAGGAATGCCATCGGTGGTGTGGTCGATCCCAATCCTCGGAGGCGAGGCGCAAAGGCTCGGCGAAGTTGAGGAAATGTTTGGAAGTGGTAGCGTTTCGCCCGACGGCTCGCAAATTGCCTATCAAAGGCTGCGGAGCGTGGCCGGAGCACGAGAAATTTGGTTGATGGGTTCGAACGGAGATTCTCCGCACAAGATACTTACGGCTGAAAACCGGGCAGCCATCATCGGAATCGCTTGGTCGCCCGACCGGCAACCGGATCGCATATGGCTATGCGCGCTGGCAGGGCGATCACTTGGCTCTGTCGGTCCAGAGTTGCGACCTCAATGGCGCGAACAAAACGATGATCCTTCAGGACAACCGGTTGAGTGCATTCGCGTGGGTCGCGTCCGGGCGTTTCATTTATTCGCGAAACACGGAAGTTGGTTCGGCTGAGTCCGATAACTTATGGGAATTGCGAGTGGACAGAAAAAAAGGGACTCCCCAAGGTAGGGCACGCCAGCTCACAGACTGGTCGGGATTTTCTGTCCATAGTTTCAGCGCCACGGCCGATGGAGCGCACTTGGCTTTTCTGCGGGGCACTAGCCGGGCCACGGTTTTTGTTGGAGACCTGATCAGCGGCGAAAGCCGTCTCATCAATTCTCGTCGGTTGACACTCGACGACAACTACAATATCCCACTGACATGGACGCCGGATTCTCGCGAAGTCATTTTTTCATCGCAGCGCGCGGGTATCCGGCTGATGTATCGGCAGGCGCTGGACCAGGGCAGTAGCCCTCAACCTATTACTCCCGCCGGTGACACGAATTTCTATGTGGCTCGGTTTAGTCCCGATGGAGCATGGATCCTTTTGGAGGGAGAGCCCAGCGGCACGTCCAAAATGGCGATCTACCGAGTTAGCTCGCAGGGTGGCGTCCCTCAGCACGTATTTGACACGCAGGGGTTCGTACAGTTTTGGTGCACAAATAAGGCTGCGAATTTGTGCGTGTTTGGGCGGCCGTCGGTCGACAAAAACGAGTTGGTGATCTCTGCGTTTGACGCACTCGTCGGTCCAGGCAAGGAACTGGTTCGGATTCCACTTGAAGCGGGCAGCAGCGCCGATATCGGATTCGATTACTCTTGGCAACTCTCTCCAGATGGCTCACGCATAGGTATCGTGAAAAGGTATGGGAAGCAAATCAGGCTGGTGCCCTTGGCTGGCGGTCAATCAACTACAATTGATCGCTATTCTGACCTTCTGGAACTGAATTGGGCTTTTGATTCGCAAAGTATGTTCGTGTCGATACAACGGCCAGGTGCAGTCGTCTTGATGCACGTTGGCCTCAATGGTGATGCCCAGTCTATCTGGCAGCGGCCACAGTCGAGCCTGGCATGGGGTATTCCGTCGCCTGACGGGCGTCATCTTGCCATTGTCAGTACCGGTGCAGAGTCGAATGCCTGGCTGATCGGCAATTTCTGACTCGGCAGTGACATTGAGAAAGTTCGCAAGTCCGTGGCCCGCTTGCAGGCCGCATAAATTGATCGTTCTGACCCCAGCCGTTTGGTTTCTTCCCCCTCGCTTGTCGTCTTTCACTCGCCATTTCCGATATCTCAAGTAGGGACCAATAGCACGTTTTACAGTCGCGTTTGGAACCGAGGTTTCAAGCGGATAAGTGGCTTGCGGGCCGTGGCTCGATTTTGCAAGAAGTTTTCAAAAATCCAGCGAGAAGAAAGGTCTTCGCAAGCTTGGGAGTTATTTGTGGAATTCAGAACAGAAGTCATCTGCAGCAGATGTCAGCAGCCCATCGTTCCGGGAGACGATTTTGGCTACGTGTGCTTCAAGATTCCCGGCAAAGAGGGCTACCACTTCTTCCACCGGAATCATCGTGGCGAGAATTGCTGGCAAGCCTACATGAGAGAAAGTCGATAGAAAGAGGAACCACTCTGAGAAACGCGAATCATGCATTCGGAACGATCTCTCAGACTAAGCGCAATGGCAAACACGTTTACAACACCGGCCCACAGCAATATGACCGAAGCCGAAGCGATAAGTCGCGCCAAAAACGGCGACTCCGCCGCATTCGAGCTCCTCTATCACCGGCATTGTCCGCATGTTTATAGCGTGTGCTTGCGCATGATCAAAAATCCCGCGGAAGCGGAAGATTTGACGCAGCAAACTTTCTTACAAATCTTTCGAAGGCTCGAAACCTTTCGCGGCGAATCTGGTTTTTCAACGTGGCTGCACAGAGTGACGGTGAATGTCGTTTTGATGAACATTCGCCGCAACAAAACTGCCGAAGGTCTGTTCGACGATTCCGGGCATCACTCCTCAAATGGCGAAGATCCGATCGAACACGCTTCTTCAGACAATTCGATGCTAAGCGCCGTCGACAAGCTGAACCTCACGCGGGCGATTCGAAAGTTGCCTTTCGGCTACAAGCGGATTTTCTTTCTGTATGACATTTTCGGATACCCACACAGCGAAATAGCGGAACTTCTCGGCTGTTCGATCGGTTGCTCTAAGTCGCAACTTCACAAAGCCCGCAAACGGCTACGGCAGTTGCTGCAAGGGGAGTTACGGCAAAGGGAAACCGTTGTCCCTGCGTAGCTCGACTTTCACGCCCAAGTCACGGGCTGCAGTCGAGCCGTTCCGAAATCCGAATCCCGATCTGTCTTTGATTTCACTCTCTGAGGGGAGTTCACTGTCGTGAGAAACAAATTTTCTTTTTATCTCGCCTGTTTTTTCTTGCTCGGATTCCTGTTTGAAGCCGTAGCTTCGGCGCAGACCGTCGCCTTTCGCCAGACCAAGCTCGCATCAAATCTTCCCAATGTCGCAAAAACACTCAGTCAAATCGGGGCACCGCTTCCATCGTCGTGACCGCAAAGTCAGGAGCGATTTCCCGTACTACAACGCTAAAGGTCACTGTGCAATAGAAACGGATCGAAAAATCGTCCGCTATCGGGGAGGTATGAAACGGGAACCTCTCGCAGAGTCCGCCTGTTGAACTACGAACGAATTTTCGGCGAAGCGCGTCGCAAGGTTCGCAATTGGGAAAGCGTTCACGTGGTCGCTGCCGGCGCGACCTGAATCGTGACCATTTTGTGGAGTTCGCAAAAACTTTTTTCTTTTACTTGTCGTCTTTTCCATTCCGTTTCCGATATCTCAAGTAGGGACCGGCAGGTTCGCTTCTAGTCTCCCGGCATCGCGCCCGCCGCCGAGCTAGCAGTGAACCCGTATACGAAATCATTTCCGGACCCTGCAACTACATAGCATCGCTCGAAAAATAGGGAGATCGCAGTGAATAATGATTGCAGTAACAAATTCTGGAGCGGCCGTGCCGTTCACAGTGTGATGCGCGCAACGATGGCGGTTATGGTGCTTCTGGCCACCTCCGGTATCGACTACGCCCAAGACAAGCAAGATAAACATGACCGGAAAGACGAAATTACGTTCAACCTGTTGCCGAACCCGGCAGTGGTTGATTGTCTTCGTGCCAATCCGTACGAAGAACCACGTGCCCGTGCCACGGTTATCCGTGGCAAGCAGAATGACACTCTCATCCTTGATCTGGACGGGATCAAGCCAGGCCTCTCATTTGACCTATTCACTGTTGAGAACAGCTTTTTCCAGGGGAATGGCACCAAGGATCCCAATTTCACTGGTAGCTTCGGTTTAGCCTGGTATCAGTCCGATATCAAGATTGGCCCACGCACGGACGACGGCCATGTCCAGATCAAGACTATTCTACTCGACGAAATTTTCGGTTTTGACCCTGATTTCCATCTGGCGCCGACGAATACTTTCCACTTGGGGTTCTGGTTCGACAACCCGGCAGATGCGGCGGCTCTGTCCACCTGCCACTTCGACCCGACGAAACCGACACCGTTTAATGGCGAACACAACGCAGGACCGTTCGCCATGATCAGCGTGCCGGATGCCACCACCAAATTAGGCCCGCTCTGCACCGATCCAATCGATCCGACCAAGCCGTCACGCTGCAAACTGTAAGTCCATCGCATCCGGAAAAAGAAGAGCGATTCACAATCGCTCTTCTTCGGACGCGACGAATCAGGATAGGTAATGAGCGGTCAGGAACATAGGTAACACATCGCACCGAACACATAGGTAACACTTTCTCCCCGTTTAGGAAGGAAGTGGAGCCCAAGTCCCTTAACGCAGCGCGTGCTCGCAAGATTTAAGCCACGGCCATGGTCGCGCACGGTAAGCTCTAGTTTATTGCCGGACAGCGTTGATCAGTATACGGCCGAGCTGCATTTGCCTATCCCGGGCGGCCTTGAGTTGCTTTCGGCTGTGCCGGAGATCGCCCGCCAGGGTGGAAAGACCGAGGAACAATCGCCAGTACCGTGATCCAGGTTGTTTTATTGCGCTCCCAAAGGCTTGGTTCGCGAAGCATGACGATGCTTCCCACAGGTAGTTTGCCTTCGGGAATGCGCCAAACTTGCAGTTCGCGCGAATGGCGCTAGTCTACTTCTGCTTAGGTGGAAAATTCTTGAGCAGTTTCTGGACAGCTTTGCCGATGTTCTTTTCTTTTTTTTCTGGCTTCGCTTTGGGATCCAACGTCTTAGTAGCGACTCCGCGCCAAACGAGCTGCTTGCTGGCAGGATCATACATGCTGAGGTCCAACTGGCCGACATAGACCGTTGATGTCGAGCCGTACGAAGTCGTGGAACTCATCCCGCCACCAGATCCGTACCACCCACCGCCCCAGCCTGGGCCATAACCCCATCCGGTGTTATATGAGGTGAACTGCTTCTCCGTGCCGATTGCAGTTTGATAACCAACAAAAAGGTCGGCTGTGTCGCCCTCTGTCTTGGTCAAGCCTTTCTTGGCGAGTTCCGCATCGACAGCATCCATTATGCGCTTGCTGGTCAGGTCGTCTGCCTTGTCGGCGTCCTTGATGGACACCCACTTGTAGGTTTTGAATTTTGAGAAATCTTTGTCCTTGTCGTAATCGTAGCGAACATCTTGCGCCAGAGTAGCCGTAGCACCCGCCACTAGAATTGCGATAGTCAAAAGAACGTACCTTTTCATGATCTTTCTCCTTTTGCCTGGGCTGCCTGAATCTGTTTTCTCCCGGTCGCTTGGTATCTGAATCTCAAATACAGGCAACGCATGGAATCGAGCCGATGCTATCGTCTTTTCAAACCTGCACGCAATCCGACTCGTCGCTCCCGAAACTAGCACCGCATCAAATATGGGCGCACCTAGGGAAATTCCTAGTCGGTCGGACCTCAAGGCTATTTGTCGCCCACGTTAGTGAAGTGGAAGCAAAAGTATTTTGCCGCGAATAATGCCGGTCCGAACGAGGTAGATTGTGGTTTTTACATTAGAAATGATAGAGGGCAAAGGCCTGAAACTCCTTCAAGTTGAACCTCTCCCACGCGAATCCCAAACTTCGCAATTGCCTTAGATTACGACCGACTCCCGATTAACCCGTCAATCTGGACTTGGCGAATGAGAGCAGGAGAAATTGCGTGAATCCCTCATGAAAACTGCCGATCTCTGGTATCTCGCATCCCGCAAATTTTTTTACGCTTCCGCATAAATAGAACCAATTTCGGCGCGGCCTGGAGGCGCCCCAACAGTGGACAACTTGATTGAGAGGCGAGTAGCGTTAGGCCCAGGAGGTCGAAATGGAAATCAAAATGAGTGGCACGGTTGCCTCGGTTCTGAAACGCAAGGGCAGCGAAGTCTGGTTTGTCAACCCAGAACAATCCGTATACGAGGCCATTGAAAGGATGGCCGACAAGGCCGTGGGGGCCCTGCTGGTGATTTCGGGTGGCAAGCTCGTGGGTATCGTTTCGGAGCGGGACTACGCCAGGAAAGTGATCCTTAAGGGAAGAGCTTCGAGGACGACGCAGGTTAAGGAAATCATGACCAGCCCAGCGATTTTTGTGACCCCTGAGTGCGCCGTCGGCGAGTGTATGGACATCATCACGAGAAACCGCATACGTCATCTTCCCGTCGTGGAAAACGAGAAGGTGCTCGGAGTCGTTTCTATCGGCGATCTCGTGAAGTGGTTGGTTTCAGAGCAGGAAGTGACGATCGAGCACCTGCAAAACTACATCTCATCCAAATACCCCACGTGAATCATCGGCAATGGGCTTTTTTCGCTGCCGGTTTGTAGTCGTGAGGGCCGGATTGTGTTTGTACTGGGCCAGCCGTTTGGGCAAGCGAAGTGTGGGCATATTTCCGTACCAGGAATTCACTTCTCCGGTGACGGTAACTTGGGTACGGGTCCTGTTTGTTCGATTATGCCGCCGATCAGGGCCTAGAACGCATCACTCCGCGCCTACTGTTTGTCGAACACCACGACGTTGTGAACGTCCTTGCCCTCGGCATTCTTCCCATGCCACGTGGATGTCCTCGTCTTGCCGTCTTTGGACACTTTGGTCGTAATGGTCATTACCACTTTGCCGTCTTTCTTTTGCAGAGTTTCGATGGTGCTTGCATCGATCCGCTTGAGAGAAACTGCGTCGGCATTCGCGATGCCGGTCGCTGGATAGTCCTTTCCATCAAATTTCGCGCTGTACTGAACGTGCATAGGCTTTCCGTCACCATCTGTTCCGGTTCCGTCCAACTTGTAGTTGTTTTCGTCGGATTCCACCACGACGGTGAGATCCTTTGGTGTAGGTCCCGGACTATACTTTGACTTTTCCGGATTCATCTTCCACGTCCCCGACAACTGATCGGCTGCTGCGGTCGTCACCGTCAGCGTTAGCGCAGTAACCAGCATGGCGATCGCACAAACAAGTAACCCTTTGTTTTTCCGCATGATTGCCCTCCTCGCGAGACTTCAGGGCTGGCATTTTGTTTCCTTATGTTCCCAATCACGCAAAAAGTCCAGCACTTCCTTCAAGTAGGGTAGTCCGACAACCGCCGCGCGTTGGCCATGATCCAGTTGTGCCTGGTCGAGTTACCTGAGAACTGAAGTCACCGAAATCCGCTTCTCCGGTTTCGGTGGTACTCAGGCACTTGGGCATACATTGTTCTGCTTAGCAGATGTAGACTCTTGTGGATCGCCCTTGCCCTTAGGTGACCAATTTGCTGTTTACTGGCTTGATCACAACATTTCTCAAGGAATTTCTGTTCGGTATTTGGCTCACTTCTCCTTTGCTGTTGAGTCTCGCGGCAGCCGTTACGGTGCTGGGACAAGTGGCCGGAAAGAAGGAAGGGTGGTCGCCATTCGACAGTTTCTATTGGTCGTTCATTACCGCGACAACTGTTGGGTACGGAGATGTCCGGCCCACAAAAAGATTGGCGAGGATTCTTGCTATCGTGATCGCTCTGGTCGGGTTGACGTTAACCGGCATTTTAATCGCGGTAGCTGTTCACGCTGCCACTATCGCTCTTGCGGCACACGATGCCGCGATAATGCCTCAGTGACCACGAAACAGGCTCAACGAATCCATCTTTGACGAAGTCGGGCTCACTTGCCGTCCTTGGTACCCACAATGATACCGCGCTGATGTTGTGAGAGCAAATCACGTGTCCGTTCTCCCGTCGGCTATCCTTCGGATCTATGTCGGTGTTGAAAAGCAAAGATAGAAAACAGGTCTTGTTCAAGTCGTCTTCGAGAGCATAACGCCCTGCTCCCATTCCTGCAGCATGCGGTTACCAATATCTTCAAAGTCAGAGTGGTCTTTAAGGTAGACGCGAAGTTCGTTCGAGGTGTCTGCAATGGCGGCATTGATGCGTTCGAGTATCTCCCGGACACGGGCAGGGGTGCTTCCCATGCGAGTCTCGCCCAGGCGTTGCAGCTCCTTCGCGCTTGCCCATTTCGTCGTACCGTTGAGTGTAAGAGCCATGCTGTCCTTGGGCAGATAGACGGACGTGGTGACAAGATCGTAGACGGGTGAGAGTCTCGCTTGACCCTGAACGTCGTCGTAGACAATCCCGAAATTCTTGAGATGCGCATCGCCGTTGCGCAGCGCGCAATTGAGAACAATGAGAGTGAAGAGTCGCTCCAGGTCTTCTCCCACGTGCGGTGAGTTCGCAAACTCCGCAAAACGTTTGATGATCGATGTCTCGTAGCTGCCGCGATATTTTTCGTCGGTACGGCGGGCGTTGAGTACGCAGAAATCCTCAAATCCGCGATAGGTGCCATCCGAACGCAAATCGAAGCGGTCGATGACCAGCGCCAGCGCATCTTCGGCCAGCCGGTAGGGCGGAACATCGAGGCCGCATTTTTCGGCGACCCTGAGGCAGAAGAATTCATTGGCGGCGAGTTGCGGGTATTCGTTCTGCTCCCAGAACTTGACGATGTGCGTAGCACCGCGATAGCTCGCGGAGATTCGATGCGCTCCCGTCCTGAGTGCGGCGGACGCGCCTTCGTCGCGCACCAGAACCTTCGGCTGCACGCCGCTGATACCGGAGAAGGAGGCGAACTTTTCGATAAGATAACGGAACAGATCGCCGCCGCGACGTTGTGCCAAAATTTCATCCACCGACTGAAAAGGGACATCTTCCTGCAGCTGTTCCTTCTGGCCCGTATAGCGGATGCGTCCCACCTGCGAGCGTCCGACAATGCCTAGCAGATCAAAGTCGTCAAATGTGCCCGTGGCCTTGGCGAATGCAAGGCGCAGCCTTTCGCGAAGCACCCCCTCGGGCAGGTTCATCTCGAAGATCGGCGGAAGTCCGAACTGCGCGTCCCAGGAGGGCAGGCGCAGCGGCATGGTGACAGACACGGCGCGCGCGCGCGCAATCTCAGGCAGATAGACGAAGCTGCTGCCGCGCGTTGAGTGACGGTCGAGCAGGCCCGCCTCAGCGGCGTCGGTCCAGACCTTTATCATCGCGTTCCTCTTCCATGAGTTCGTCGAGCGTCGGTCGGCGCGCGCTCGCTTCCTGAAGTTTCAGCTCTAGCCCAAGAGCGGAAAGAATGTTGGTAATCTTGGAATATCCCAGCTCGCCCAATCGTCCGTTCTCAAGTGCGTCCAGCGTGGAGAGCCCGATTCGTGCTTTTTTGGCAAGCACGGGCTGGGTCAGACCTAGTGTCTTGCGCTTAGTGGCGATCTGCTCGCCTAATGAGAGTAGGGTCAACATGAACCTAATATATAAGGTTTTTATAGCAAGAACAAGCTAATAACCTAATATATTGTGTGATATGGCATTGCCATGCAGACTTCGCTTGCTACCTGAGCATTTCGATCGGAGCCCTGTCTCATTTGAAACCGCTGTTGCAACTGTGTAGCGAGACAGTAGTGCGTCTGCAGAAAACAGAGAGCGCCATGGTGCGCTCACTGGAACGTGGTTCATTGCTGATGGATCGCGTGGAGCGGTTAATGACAATTCCTGCCGTGGGGCCGATCACGGCACTGACCTGGGCGCTGGAATTGGGCGAAGCACAGCGCTTTTCTTCGATCAAGAAAGCGATCAGTTACTGTGGGCTGTGGGGAGCGGAGAAAAGTTCCGGCAACACGGCCTACACGGTTTCGAGCCCGATTTCTCCTTTCTGCCGAATCGCGGTTTAGCTAACAGCGCCACGCCAGCCGCAAGGCGACTTAGGACTCAAGAAATCGCTAACTCGCCTTTGGATAACATCTTATAAAGATTGGTCTCGAATCGCGATCTCTCCACCATTCGCATCGTGCAAACAGTTTAATGGCCGATTCACTCCTTTTCCGTGAAGCGAGTTCCAAAAATTTTGTTCTCAAGTGTTCTCAAGTTGGGCGACAGCGCGAAAAACGGCCGCATCAACTGATTGAAAAATCAGGAGAGTTAGGTTGGTGGGCCCGCCAGGATTTGAACCTGGGACCAACGGATTATGAGTTCTAAAATTGGCGTTTTATATGGCTTGCGATGAGTCACGATCACTTACTATCGTGTTGATATTTTCCTGGCTATTGCGAGGCTTTGGTTCGACCGACGAACTACTATCACCTACTCCCATTCTCGACGGAGCCTGGGCACAAAATGAGGCACACCAGAGATTTGAAAGACTTTGATTGTTCAAACGATGATCAATCCCGACGCGCCGAAACCAAAACCGCCCGCGCTCAGTAAAGTATTCTGGATTGGCACAGCTAGTCTGGCCGCATCGAAGACATTTGACGCAGTAGAGACACGCATAGTTCTAAACCACGGCGGATGGGAGAATATGATCCCGTATTCGGGCCGCCATCCGTCGCCCGCAAAGAAAGCAAGCAAGCGTGATATTCTTCGATTCTTGATGGTCAAACAGAAACTCGATTTCAAAAGCGAACAAAGCCCTGCCCAGTCAGGCAAGGGCCCCGATCTTCTCTCTGTTGCCTTGAACGTGATTCCTCGAGCTGCGGCTCCGTGGGGCTTACTGGGGCTGGCAGCCTACGCCTTGATACGAAGCCTCGATTACGCAAGAATGCGGCCTCTTAGCGTTGACGAGTTGTTTACACAAGCAGTCTGCCGCCAAACAGATCTTCCGGCCATATGGAAAGCATTGAGCCAAGGAGCAGATGGCCAGCCTCCATTTTTTTACCTGATGGAACGAGGTATGGCATGGCACATTCTGAACGAGCATATCGGGTATCGTCTCCTGCCAGTGGCGGGGTTCGTGTGCACTTTGATTCTGCTATTCGTGTTTGTTAAAACGCGCAATGGCCCAGGGCCGGCGTTAATTTGCGCTGCTCTGCTGTTGATGACACCACTGTTCAATATTTATGCGGTAGAGGCCAGACCCTACAGTCCCTTGATTGCGTGTGTAGCCTTCGCGCTCGTCTGTTATCAACGTACACCCGCCGCTCCGTGGGTAGGTGCGTTGTTCCTCAGTCTCTTCCTTGCGTCCGCGCTCCACTACTACGCAGTCTTTGCGTTCCTCCCGTTTTTCGTCGCCGAATTGATGGTCCTCTTCAAGCTAAGAAACCTGCGATTCTGGGTGTGGTTCGCATTGCTTGCGGCGCTGACCCCCCTTGGGATCTGCTGGCCGTTGGTGATGCGGATGAGGCAACTTTGGGCCGCACATTTTTTTGCCCACTATGGACTAGGTACCTTGCCGATGGTGTACGCCGGCTATCTCCTAGTATCGCCAGTGTGGGGTACGGCTATCGTAGGAGCCGCCTTTGCTGCAATTCTAGCCACATTTGTTTCGAACAGTCCGCAACGGGAAAACTCGCAAGGCGTGCCAGCTCCCGAGCGCGTGTTGCTGTTGGGTCTTATGGTCTTGCCAATCGTCGGCTATGCCGCTGCCAAACTTACGCACGCTCCGTTCATCGACCGGTATTTCTTGGCGGCGATCCTGGGGATTTTTGCAGCGGCTGGCTACGTGCTCGGACGTGCTCTGGCCAAGAACGTCATGGTGGCCGCGATGATCGTTTTGCTCGGGATTGGAGCGCAAGAATTGGGGTTTTGGATGTCACCCCACCACACCGTAATCCCAGATGAGCAAATTAGCCCGCTCGTCGGCTTGGCCGAGTCCGTGCACCACGAAGATTTGCCCATCGTTATCTCCTCATTCGCTGATTACCTGGAGTTCTCGCACTACGCTCCGCCACGCCTTCGGCGTAGGATTGTGGTTTTGGCAGATCCAGCTAACGCGGTGATCTATACGGGTGCCGATACCGCCGACCAACTCGCGGTTGCGTGGCGGTCGTATCAGCCTGAAGCTGTGCCGGATTTCGCTTCTTTCGCATCGGAAAACCCTGCTTTTCTCCTTTACTCCAGCGGCAACCAATTCGACTGGTGGCCTGCACGTCTGGCCCATGACGGCCACCAACTGAAACTTCTTGCTCGACGTGGGGTTAATTCGATGTATCTCGTGGAATTAAAAGCTCCAGTTAAAAAATCGATGAATTGACGCTGCTTTGCAAATACCCCAATCTGTCACGCCGAGCCGCCTAGGAAATAGAGGTGTAGGCAAAAGGCCACTCCGCTAATTTAGACGTTCGGCGGGGAGAGCTACAAAGCGCGCTTTCGCCGTTCCTTTCTTCCCGACTTAAGCTCCTGAGTCTCGAGCCCCTCGACTTACGGCTTTTGCTATCATCGGTTAGATGGAACGCAGATCCTGCGCGAAAACCGAAACATAGCTGCCCCTACTGTGGTAGCGCGAATGTAATGCGCTCGAGTCTCAGCAGTCCGCTTGCTAAATTGCGTTTCCTCTTTTTCCGTTACCGCCCTTACAGATGCCAAGAATGTGACCGCCGCTTCTATACGAGGCAATCACGTCCCGATCCACGAGGAGAGACCCACTGACCATATTCGAGCCGCTCGTACACGGGACACGCCGTATGGAAAGGGAGATCAATTTCGCACCCTCTACAAAGGCACCCGAACGCATAGGATGAGTCCAATTCCGTCATGAGGAATTTCAAACAGTCAATGGCTTACGGTGGCGAATTCTGTCGCAGCGTCGAGAGACGTGAACACATAGGGAAGCCACGACTCCGGGCGCGGCAGGTTCCCCCCAGACGATCCGATCGCTCGCTGGACACGTGAACCGACAAATGCTTGAGCGATACAGCCACATCCGGTCACACCCAAAACAGGCAGCAATTCGCTGTCTCGAAGAGCAGGCAAACGGCTCAAAGCTTGGAAGAGACTGGGCACAAAATCGGGCACAACTCCAAAACTGTAAACAAGCAAGAAGAGGCTAAGTCGTTGAAAAGATTTGGTGGGCCCGCCAGGATTTGAACCTGGGACCAACGGATTATGAGTCCGCTGCTCTAACCGCTGAGCTACGAGCCCTAAGTCTCTACAAGATACTACATTCAAACAAGTTAGTGAAAACGTGCTACCTCAGTGAAATCAGTCTGATTCTCATCGGTGCTAGTTTTAGTGTCAGTTGGAGCGCGAACCTTGGTAACCGGTTCGGCGTTCCCTTTGGGCAAGGCATATTGAATGTACGTGTACATCAGTTCGGATTTGTTGGATACAGGGCCGGGAAAAGTCTTTCAACAATTCCTATCGGAAACCCAAGCCGTACCGGACCGCGTGGCCCGTCAGAGGCGAGCAGTCCCTTGTCTAGCAGTTGAGAAAGCACTTCACGCGCCATTCGTTCTTTGTAACCTGTAATGGCTTCTGCCTTGCCACGTTCAAATTCGCCAGACAATAGGCCTTCCCGAAGTAACTCGTAACTCCCATTGGGCAGACGTTTTTCGCTTACCTCTTCATCGGTATAGATCTTTATCCGATTCAGCAAGCCCTTCGGTTCGAGAACCGACTTCATATATTCGACTTGGTCGACGCAGCTGGCAATAAAAAATTTGCAAAACGCGAGTAACGAGCGTTGAGAAAGCGCTCCTCGGCCATCCAAATCGCTTCGTCTAGGCTGATCAGCATCAGCAAGAAGCGACTTGTAAGATCGCTCGTTGCGCGCAAGGCCTCTGGCAACCGACCATAGACTGTTGCCAATTCCCAATCGGGTTAACATTGCGTGCGCCATTAGCCGAACTATGCGGCCGTTCCCATCGTAAAACGGATGTATCCAAGCAAATCGGTGGTGGGATGCCGCGACAGCAACAATTTGACGAACCTTAGAGAGGTATGCAGGGTTATACGCATCGTCAAAACGCGCCAAAAATGTTGGTAGAGCCGTTGCGGGGGGTGGTACGTGCTTTCCGACTTGAACTTCTCCGTCGCGTAATTGTCCAGGGATAACGCGAATCTTCCGATGTGTGCTGGTTTCTTCAACCCAGAGCATATCCTCCGGGAGTCGGCTGCAAAATTCTCTATGCAGCCAGCAAGCGTACTGACTCGATAGCGGAACAGATTTATCGTCCCTTCCTTCGTCGATAGCTTTTTGAACCTCTATGTGCGCGACCGCTTCCTTTTGCAGATTTCTTTGTTTTGGTTGCTGCGCAAAATCCATTTTTAGGGCACGGTCAATGTCGCGCGGATGTGTGTTATGACCTTCAATGAAATTCGAGTAATAGCAATTCATTGATCTCACGACATTGCCGATTGTCGAGGCTACGACTGGATTCATCTGGCCTGCCAAGGAATTAGCCTTTGCGATCAATTCAAAGACGATATCGTCGAGTTCGCGGGACGATTCTTCGGGGAGCATTGGCTCCATTTGCGTAACACCGATGGTTGGATGGTTCATTATGCTGGTTTTATTGCCGGTATTTTTGCCGGTATACAATCAACCGTAACTCTATACTCCTAATTAGATTACATCAATAGTCGGTAGCCTTGTCGCCGGTATTTTTGCCGGTATCCTTGCCGGTGGTGTTTGATCGAGCAGGTTCTACATGCCGTTAGCTGAGCTACGAGACCGACATCCTCCCAGTTTGATTTCATATGGATTTGCTTTCGATTTGCTGAACTGACTCGCACGCCGCAATCCCACCCTTAGTTCGCGGCCTTACTCTGATGCTTTCGCAATTCCGCTGTCGTCGCATCCAGTTTCCTCAGCATCGTCTGTATTTCTGGATTCGCATGGAAATTTTTCCACACCAATCCTGTCCGGTAATTCTCCGCCATCACTACAATCGGTGCCTGATTCAATCCCATGTAAATCGGCGACCACCAGTCTTCGCTCTCATTGTAGGAATCGATCGGCCCGTAAATTCCCCACAACCGGTCGCCCAAATCTCGATAAAAATGTTTGAACGCTTCCATCGACGCTTCCGGCGTATACGGAAATGACGCCAGCGCGCCCGTCGGTGCCAACGTTCCCTTATCTTCCGTCGCACTCGGTCCCGCTGCGTTGTATCCCCACGGACCATCCGCGGCCGAAAGCCCCCACGCGTCCGCGCCAAAGCCTTTTCGTTTTTCAGGATTCGCAACGCAATACGTGCGATTGATCAGCGCGA
Source organism: uncultured Acidobacteriota bacterium (assembly GCA_963781385.1). Classification (GTDB taxonomy): domain Bacteria; phylum Acidobacteriota; class Terriglobia; order Acidiferrales; family UBA7541; genus Acidiferrum. Next base: position 519,759 of record CAWAFN010000007.1, read on the forward strand.
GATTACGATTATTTTCAAAATAATTTGTATACAAATCCGTCAGCGCGTGTGGATCAAATCCCATATAAGAATAATGCGCGAAAAACAGCGGTCCGCCGCTGCCAACTCCCACGTCCAGTTTTATTCCGTAGTAACTCGTGCCATTCGTGTAGTGATCCCCCGCAACCGATCCCGACCACGCTTTTCGATAAAGCGCCGCTGCCTCCGATTGCCCCGCCCAGCCGGAATAATAAAGGTCCGGCGAAACCGGATGCGTCGGTGAAGCAATCGCCAGCAAATACACGATCATCGTTTCGTTGAATCCCGTCAGCCGGTGATTGATGAACCAGCTCCACTCCGGCGTCCAATGCCAGTAAATTGCGTCGCTGTCCGGCGATTTGCGATACCAGTCCCATTCCATCCCTTCCCACAGCCGCGTAATTCGCTGCGCCAATTGTTTTTCCTGGCCGTTATCGCGGCTGAAATATTGCCTCGCCGCCAGCAATCCCTGCATCATGAACGAGGACTCCACCAAATCGCCGCCACTATCAATCACATCGAATACTCCCAGCGACTCTCCGGTTTTTCCGTCCATGAAATGCGACCATGCACCGTGATAACGCGGCGCTTTTTCCAGGAACGCAGTGATCTTGTTCAATCGCTCTACGCCCTGCTCCCGCGTAATAAATCCCCGCTCCACTCCCACCACCAGCGCCATCACGCCAAAGCCGGAAGCTCCCGTCGCAACAATCCGGTCGTTGCCCGGAAGATTTTCTCGCGTCATTCCTGAATCCGGATACGCGCCTTCCCAGTAATAGCGGAAGCACGCCTCTTGCAGCATTGTCAGCAACTCATCGTCCGTCATCGAATGCGTAGTAGCGGAAACCACCGCGCTCAATCCCGATTCGCGATACGCCGCGTCCGAATACGCAACTTTGTAATACGCCGTCTCGCCCACATTCCCCAAATAATCGGTGTAACGATACACTCCCGGCGTCTGCATTCCGATTAGTTCGAAGTTTTTTCCATCCAGCGATCGATATACAACGTAGCGCCCCAGCGCCGGCTCCTGCTCTGATTTCGCGCCGCTCGCTTCCCACGAAAGATCCACGTGCCGTTCATACGCGCGCGCTTGCAGATTTTTCGGAGTGTGCGGCCCCGCAGAACCGACGTTGCTCGCACCCGCTGCATTCTCAATTCTGATTTCGTCCACAAACAACACGTGCGTTTTTGCATCCGCCGCCGATTGCTCAAACGCCAGCGAAGCCATCCGGCGCGCATCGAACGATGTAACGGAATCCTGTTTTAGCCGGGCAAGTGGAACAGAAACGCGAACCCACTTTTTCGCTGGTAAGTTTCCCGACAAATCTCCCAGACGCAGCGCCTTCGAGTATCCCCGGTTGGTATCGTGAACGCGGAACTGCGGCAACTCTTCTTTCGCAATCGGTTCAGCCGAATAAATCCAGAACGCCAACGTGTCGCCATCGAAAAGAATTTCTCGATCGCGGAATTCCATCACCTTTACGCCTGCCGACCACGCTCCGCCCGGCTTCGAATTCCAATTCAGCCGAATCGAATTCGGCGGCGTCAGAAAAACCTTCCCATCAACTGGCAGCTTCTTGTTTTCGATCTCCAGCGTGCTCGGTTCCACCGCTTTCCCCGCGCTGTAGTAATACGTCGAAGACTTCGCTCCGTTATCGAAAAAAATATGCCGGTAATATTCCGTCTGCGCCCGAGCGGCATCAGCTCCGAACACCACCGCCAACCCTAAACTCAGAACACAAAGGCGCATCAGCCAGGTTTGCAGGCACGCATCCCGGAAGAAAACTCCTCGTCCACGAATTCGCCGCCAGGAGAGTGCTCTGTTGTCGCCGGTGTAAATCATCCTTCGGTTAATCCTCATCAAAAAGACTCTAGTTCTGGCACCGCCCACCAACCTACTAGGTCGTTTGCTGTATAGCCTGCGAGCTTGTTGCTCGGCCAAGATATTTGCGTTTCGATGCTGGCACTGCCCAGCCACCTCGGGCCGCATCGAAATTAAGATTCGTTGACAACCATATCTTGCCTGACTATAGTCCAAAACGGTAGTACTTAACCGATTTACTAGAGTCGGCAGACCCGGTCCTGTCGGCGATATTTCCAGAGGGGTGGGGAATGAGAACGGGGAAGGTTGTATTTGTCGGGCTATTTCTCTTGGCTTGCTTCTGCATTTTGTCGCCGGGAGCAGTAGCTCAGTATCGAGCAGGGATTCAAGGGGTTGTTCTTGATTCGCAGGGAAATACCATTGCCGACGCGACCGTCACTCTAACCAATAACGACACCAATAAAAACACCCAGATCAACAGCGATTCCGCCGGTGTTTACAACTTCCTCAGTCTTCCGCCAGGCAGTTACACGCTCGAAGCCGAAAAAGCCGGATTCAAAAAACAAACTCTGCAGGATGTAATCGTCGCTGGCGAACGCACCCAGGGCATCAATATCACTCTGGAAGTCGGCGACGTCACACAAACCGTCACTGTCAGCGGTGATGTGCTTCCAAATTTGGACACTCAGAGCGGCAACATCAGCGGAACCCTCACCAGTAATGACGTTCAGAATTTGCCCGCTCTTGGCCGCGATCCTTTCCAACTTCTTCGCTTGGCTCCCGGCGTCTTTGGCGACGGCGCTCATGCCGCCAGCGGCGGTTCTCAAAATACTCCCGGCAGCCAGGGTCCGGGTGGAACTTCGGCGACCAGCTCCATTTTCCAGACGGAAAATCAGGTACAAGTAAACGCCAACGGTCAGCGCAACACCGCCAACAGTTTTCAGGTGGATGGCGTCTCCGTAAACAGCCTGGACTGGGGCGGCGCTGCTACCATTACTCCGAACGAAGAGTCGATTCAGGAAGTTCGCGTAACCGCAAACTCCTACGACGCGCAGTATGGACGCACCAGCGGCGCACAAGTCGAACTCGTTTCAAAAAGCGGCACCAACCAATATCACGGAAGCCTTTTCCTTAAGATCGATCGCCCCGGCTTGAACGCGTTTCAACGCGAATTCGGCCAGGGAACCGACGCGGTTCAACGAGCAACCAACCGCTTCAATCAGTACGGCGGAAGCGTTGGCGGCCCCATCATCAAGAATCGCCTCTTCGCATTTTTCTCTTATGAGACTCTCCGGAACGGTACTGTGTCCACCAACAATACATGGGCCGAGACTCCGCAATTCCTTTCCCAAGGCGCACCGGGAAGTATTGCCGCCAGCTTGCTCAGCTTTCCGGGTGAAGGTACTGCTATCTCCTCGATTATTCCCAGAGCCTGTTCGGACGCCGGTTTCGTTCAAGGCGTGAATTGCAACGCTATCGGAACCGACGGCTCGCAAGGCCTGGATATCGGTTCGCCGATCGTCGGCCCTCTTGGCACTCCTGACCCGACCTTCGGTCAGGCTGCTACACCATTCGGTGTCGGTGGCGGACTTGACGGCATTCCCGATCTCGCCTTTGTGCAAACTACCAATCCTGTCGACAACACTTCCACTCAGTACAACGGCCGCGTCGATTTCCAGTTGACGCACAAAGACCTGATCACCTTCAGCATGTACTACGTCCCGAACGACGCCACGTTTTTCAACGGCAACGCTCGTCCGGCGAATTTTTGGAATTCCAGTCGCACCAATGAAAGCGGCGCTTTGCTTTGGCAACACACCTTTGGCCCCACGCTGATCAACGAAGCTCGCTTCAACGTCTCTCGTTGGTGGTTTAACGAACTCGACTCAAACCCACAGGAGCCTTTCGGTCTGCCCCAGGACGTTCTCAATGGAATCGGAAACATCGGCGGATTCACCATCATCTTCGGTGCCAACGGCCCCGGAATCTTTTACAAAACTTCCTACAACATCCGCGATATGGTGACTAAGGTTCTCGGTCGCCACGCCTTCAAGTTCGGCTTTGATATGTATCGCGACCAGAACACCGACGTCAGCGCCGGCGGCGCACTTCCCCAATATCTTTTCCGCAACCTCTGGGATTTCGCCAACGACGCGCCTATCCAGGAAAACGCCACGTTCAATCCCACGACTGGCGACCTCACGCAAACCAGACATTACATTCGCTCTAACAGCTACGCAGGTTTCCTGCAGGATGACTTCAAGCTCAAGCCAAACTTCACCGTGAATCTCGGTTTGCGTTACGAATATTTCGGTCCCATATACGAAAAATTCGGAAACCTCGATGTCGCTCAAGTCGGTCCGGCGGGCTCGCCCCTCACGGGTGCCTCCGTTCGCGTTGGCGGTGACCTTTACAATCCAAGCTACGGCAACGTCGGCCCACAAATTGGATTTGCGTGGAGCCCCGGCGCGCTTCCTCTGACTGGCCAGGACATGAACAATCGATTGGTCATTCGCGGCGGGTTTGGCGTCGGTTATAGCCGCTTGGAGCAGGCGATCTTCCTGAATGGTCGCGGTAATCCTCCGCTCGTCGCTGGAAACAATCTATTCGGTGCTAACATTCTTTACGCACCCTCCAGCGATCCACACGACTTCAACGGATTTCCGTCCAACCCGGCTACCATCGTGCAATTCGATCCAGCGACCAATCTTCCTTTGAGCGGTGCGCCCGTAAGCCTGGTTGCATTCGACAAGGACGTGCCAACGCCGGTTACTTACCGCTACTCGCTGGGATTCCAGTACGACATGACCCACAACTGGATCTTGTCCGTCGGATACCAGGGCAGCTTGTCGCGCCACAACACTCGCAACCAGAATCTGAATCTCATCTTCTCTGATGATCTCAATCCGCAGATTCAGAATTTCCAGCGCTTCACCAACGATTCCAACGGCTCCTACAACGCACTCCTCACTCAACTCCAACATCGTTTTTCCAACACCTTTTCCATCGATGCCCAATACACCTTCTCTAAGGCCGAAGACAATTACTCCGGCGATTTCAACGGCGACTTCACGCAGGGCGTTTACCCCTTCGTTCGCGAAGCGGAGTTCGCTCCGTCAGATTTTGACGTCCGACACAACTTCAAGCTCTATGGAATTTGGGCTCCACGCTTTTTCCACGACAACGGATGGAAAGAGAAAATCCTTGGCGGCTGGACTGTCTCGGGAATCCTGAACGCCCATACCGGCTTCCCGTTTACTCCTTTCTATAACGTCCAGGTTCAGGGAGTGCCGGGCGGCAACACTTGCAGCCTGGTATACGCCAACAGTGGATACTGCACCGTCCGGCCGGCGGCTTATCTCGGCGGCGCCGGACACGACTACAGCAACGCCGGCTTCGAGCCAGGCAGCAGCAACTTCCCCAACCCTTCCACCTCTTACTTCACGCCGCCCGACCTGACCGGCGGCGGAATTCCCCCGGCGCCTGGCATCGCCCGCAACTCTTTCCGCGGACCGCGCTACTCGTCCATTGACGCGACCCTTGGCAAGGCTTTCGGTTTGCCTCACATCCCGATCTTGGGTGAGAACGCCAAGCTCGACTTCCGCGCCAACTTCTACAACCTCTTCAACCAGCTGAATCTCACGCCACTTTCCACCCAGAACATCGGAACGATCGTGGTTACTCCTGCGTCAGGCGGTAATCCCGGTTCGCAGGTTGTCACTTCTCCCAACGGCACTTTTGGAGTTGCCACCAGCGCGCTCGGTGCTCGCATCATCGAAGGCCAGGTTCGCTTTAGCTTTTAACCCGGTGAAATCTGGCGACTAACCCCTGCCGGATTTCCCACACCCCGGGAAGCTGCCAGCTTCGGATACGATCCGTATCCTGGTTGGCAGCTTCTCTTTTTAGGACGCGTTTTCGTTCGAACGCAAAACACTTTAGCTACGAAAATAGCCTATTAACTCGGGTGATAGAATTATCCTTGTGGTCTACTGCGCGTTGTTGGCGCTCGCATTCAGGCGATTTCCCAGGGCCAGCCGCATCCACTTCCATCACAGTATCCCCGCTAAAGTGTGCCTATTTCAGCGTGGAAAGGAACTAAGCCGCTATATTTGCAGCGGATTAGCTTCGCAGTTCAGTTGTTTTCAGCAGTTCGTAAGGAAGGTAGATCGGCGTTGCAGTCGCGAAGCACCCGAATCCTTCGCCACCAAAGAGGAACGATAGTTCCTCTTACAATTGATCGTCAGTTCGCTTCTGCGATTTCGAACTTGGTGCTTTGGCCCTCGGAGCTGTTCGGCGCAATCCACACCGTCACGCGCGCTGGCTCTACGCCGAAAGTATTTTCGCCGCCCCAGAATGCAAACGTCTTTGCATCCAGTTCAAAATTCACCGTGCGCGATTCACCAGGAGCCAGCGAAACGCGTTGAAAACCTTTTAGCATCCGCACCGGCATCGCCACGCTGGTGCCTTCCATCCGGATGTACAGTTGCGCAACCGTTTCGCCGACGCGCGCTCCGGTATTTTTGATGCTGGCGTTGACCGTGACCACGGCCGGTGAGTTTGTCTTGTTTGCAAAGGCATTTTTCAACGTTGCGATCGGAATTTGTTTTGCATTGGCCGTTGTCGCTCCGTAATTGAAATTCGTGTACGTTAATCCGAACCCGAAAGGAAATTGCGGTGTGTTCACTTCGTCGATGTATCGCGAAATGAATTTCTTTTCATTTCCCGTCGGACGCTCTGGATCGTCTGCTGGCCGTCCGGTGTTGAGCGCGTTGTAATAGAGCGGTTCTTGTCCGACCGATCGCGGCCAACTCAGCGGCAATCTTCCCGTCGGAGCGGCGTCGCCGAACAAAACATCGGCCAGCGCGTTACCCGCTTGTACTCCGGGAAACCACGCGGCGAGCACCGCTGGAACTTTTTCAAAAGCCCATGGCAGCGTCAGTGGCCGTCCGCTGAAAATCAGCAACACCACCGGCTTTCCCGTGGCCGAAACTTTTTCCAGCAATTCCTGCTGGCGTCCCGGCAAGCCCAATATCGTACGGGATGCCGCTTCTCCGGTCATGGTGGGAGCGTCTTCGCCCAGAGCGAGAATTGCCACGTCCGATTGCTGCGCAGCATTTACCGCTGCGGAAATATCGGATTCCGATGTATTCAGAATGTCTCCGCCTTTTGCGTAATGCACTTTCTCGTCGCCAAGTCTCTGCGTCAGCGCTCTGCGCAATGTCACCGCGTCTTCGCCGCGGCCCAGCGCTCCCCACGAACCGATCATGTTGCCCGCATCGTCGCCGAGCGGCCCGATCAGCGCCACCGAAGATACTTTTGCCGAAAGCGGCAGCAATGGAGATCCGGAAACATTCTCGTTCCGTAAAAGCACCAGCGATTTCGCTCCCGCTTCTTTTGCGGCCGCCAGATTCTCTGGCCGTAGCATCGCCGCCGATTCCTTGGTTTCGTCTGCGTAAGGATGATCGAAAAGGCCCATGGCAAATTTTACGCGCAGAATGCGGCGAACCGCGTCGTCCAGTTCCGCCTGCGAAACTTTTCCGGATTGCACCAGTTGCGCGAGATTTTGGTGATAAACATTGCTGACCATGTCCATGTCCACGCCCGCGTGCAGCGCTTTGCGCGCGGCCGTCGCGCCATCGTTGGCAATTCCGTGCGCCATCAATTCGCCCAGCGAAGTCCAGTCGCTCACCACAAATCCTTGGAATCCCCATTCGGTTTTCAAAATCTGCCGCACTGTAAATGGATTCGCCGAAGTCGGAATTCCGTTCAATGAATTGAACGCGCTCATGAAGGTCGCCGCGCCAGCTTCTTCCGCGGCATGAAACGGCGGCAGATAATATTGCCGAAGTGTGTGTTCGGAAATTTCGGTGGAGTTATATTCGCGGCCCGCTTCCGCCGCGCCGTAGCCGACGTAGTGTTTCACGCAAGCTGCGATGCTGTCCGCCGCAGCTAGATTTTTTCCTTGATACCCGCGCACGTAGGCACTCGCGATCAATGAACCTAGATATGGGTCTTCGCCCGCGCCTTCGGAAATGCGGCCCCAACGTGCGTCACGCGCAATGTCTACCATCGGAGAAAAAGTCCAGCGCACGCCGCCCGCCGAGGCTTCCTGCGCGGCCACTCGCGATGCTTTTTCAATTAGCGCTGGATCCCACGTCGCGGCCAGACCCAGCGGAATCGGAAACGTCGTGCGGTAGCCATGAATAATATCCAAGCCAAAAATCAGCGGGATGTGCAGGCGCGAATTTTCGACCGCCAAATGTTGCAACGCGTTCGTCGCTTTCGATCCCGTCACGTTGAACAGCGAACCGACTTGTCCCTTGCGAATCATGTCCTGGTCGTCGGTTCGTCCCGACGTTGGACCTGTCGCTTGTCCGGCCGAGTACTGCACCAGTTGGCCGACTTTTTCTTCCAGCGTCATTTTCTGCAGCAGCGCGTCCACTTTTTGCTCAATCTCCGGCGAACTGAGCGAATCGCGCAGACCCGCGCTCGCCGCAGTTGCAGAGGCCGCAGCAGATTGCGCGAGCAAAATGCGCGGAGCAGCGGAAACAAAAATCGCCAAAGCAAAAAATGGGAAAATCGTTATTCCAAATTTCCCGCGACCGTTAACGTTCACTTTTTTACGTGAGCTAAGTTTCATGGCGGAGCAATGCACCTTTGCGTATTAGATGACGATATGTAGAACAGCCCAGCGGGATCCTACGTGCCCCAGGGACCGGAAAGTGCCTCAACCAGATCCCCGCAGGCACAGCTTACCTTACCAATAGCTTCTGGTAAATCGATTTATCTAACTCTTCGACCTGTGCCAACGTCCATACCTTGCAAACGGAAACTTGCCCCATTGCTTGCGGCAAGCCCGTGCCTGTGACAGACTACGCAACCATTAAAGCTATGTCACGCACCAAATCGGACAAAACCGGTGCTGTACACGACCCTTCCGAGAAGAAGGTGAACCTGCGTGAACTGGCCGAGCATCTGGGCTTGTCCGTAGCCACGGTTTCGCTGGTGATGAACCGCTCGCCCGCGGCAAAATCCATTCCGCAAACTACGCAAGCACGCGTGCGCGCCGCAGCCCGCGAACTAAACTATCGGCCAAACGTAATGGCGCGGATGCTGCGCCAGCAGCGTAGTTTTACGATTGGCGTCATCGTTCCGGAAATCAGCGAAGGTTACGCGGCGCTGGTGCTCTCCGGTATCGAAGATCATTTGCTGCAAGAAGGATATTTTTATCTGGTGGTCAGTCACCGGCATCGCGCCGATTTGATCGAGGAATATCCGCGGCTCCTGCAACAACGAGCGGTGGAAGGGCTGATCATGGTGGACACGCAATGCCAGCCTGGACTTTCGTTGCCGATCGTTTCTGTCTCCGGACACAAACAAGTTCCCGGCGTCACTAATATTTCGTTAAACCACAGCCGAGCAGCACAGTTAGCGCTCGATCACCTAACGGGTCTTGGCCATCGCAAAATCGCTTTTATCAAAGGACAGGCATTTAGCTCGGATACAGAAGTTCGCTGGAAAGCGGTGCGCGCCGCCGCGCAGGATTTGAATGTTGCGGTGGAAGAAAAACTGACGGTGCAACTCGATAGCGAGTCGCCCACGCCGCAACCGGGTTACGACATGACCTGCAAACTGCTGCGCAATGGGGGAGCGTTCAGCGCGCTGTTTGCGTTCAATGATATTTCCGCGCTAGGCGCGATTCGCGCGTTGCGCGAAGCGGGCCGCCGAGTGCCGGAAGATGTTTCCGTGATCGGATTCGACGACATTCAAAGTGCGGCTTACCAGAATCCGGGATTGACCACGATCCGGCAGCCGCTTCGGCAAATGGGAGTGACGGCCGCGGAAACGCTGGTGCAGCGCATCAATGCTACAAAAAATGCGGAATATCCAAAGAGCATTGTGGTTGAGCCGGAACTGATCGTGCGGGGAAGCACTGCGCGGGTATCCTGAAATTGAATCGAAATAGCCTCAGTCTTTTTCCTGAGTGACGATGTGCACATCGACTTCTGGAGACTCGCGTAGAAAACGGTACGCCGCGGAATGATACAAATATTTTTTCCAGCCGTGTTCAATGGATCTTCCAAAAATTACCTGCGTGATGTGTTTTTCGCGGACCACTTTCGCGACGGAATCCGCGATGCTGGCTCCTTTTATTTCAATCACGCTTGCACCGAGATTTTCCGCAAAGTGAAGATTCGCCGACAAAGTCTTCTTGCTTCCTTCGCGCAGCTTATCGCGCCCGGTTTCCACGTGAATCACATAGAGCTCTGAATCCAGCCGGCGAGCCATGCGCGCTGCGCGGGCAATTAAATATTGCGCGCTGGGATTGGCGCTGACGCAGACGGCAATTCGTTCGCGCACTGCCCAGTTTTTCTGAATGTCCTTGGAGGCCATGTAGTTTTCCAGGCTGCGGTCCACCTGTTCAGCTACCTGGCGCAAGGCCAGTTCGCGGAGAGCAATCAAATTGCCGCGGCGAAAAAAGTTATTGAGGGCTTGTTCCACTTTTGTCGGCATGTACACGTCGCCGCGTTTCATGCGGTTTTGCAAAGCTTCGGGAGTGAGATCGACCATGACCGTTTCATTGGCGGTCATGGGAACCCAGTCCGGCACGGTTTCCCTGATGGTTACTCCGGTGATGTTGCGGACCACCGGCGAGATACTTTCGATATGCTGGATATTCAGAGTGGAAATTACGTCGATCTTCGCCGCCAGCAAGGCCTGCACGTCTTCATAGCGCTTGCGATTCTTGCTTCCAGGAATATTGGTATGAGCGAGTTCGTCAACCAGGACCACTGCCGGCTTTCGGGCCAGAATCCCGTCGAGATCCATCTCTTCAAACAACGTTCCTTTATATTCGATTTTCTGACGCGGGACGGCTTCCAGCTGCGTGACGAGTTCTTCGATGCCCTTGCGACCGTGAGTCTCGATAATGCCCACGACGACGTCTTCGCCGCGGCTGTGGCGGCGAATGGCTTCGCTGAGCATGGCGAACGTTTTCCCCACGCCCGGCGCATAGCCCAAAAAGAGTTTGAAGTTCCCGCGGCCCTTCTCGGCAGGTGATGCTACTTCCAGCCAGTCTTCAGGCTTCTTGGTCACTGAGCGCTAACCCCGCGGCGAGTGTCTGGTGCGATAGAATTAACACATGACGCGATACGTACGGCAACGAACAATTCGAAGTCTGCTTGCGCTGCTCATCGTTGTCGCAATTACCGTGTTCTTCCGAGAATCGGTTCCCAGAGTCAATCAGACAACGGTTGCCTTGTCATTTCTCCTTGCGATTTTAGCAGTTTCGGCGGTTTGGGGAATGGCGGTCTCGGTGTTGATGTCGGTAGCGGCGATGGTCGCGTTCAACTATTTTTTTCTCCCGCCGATTGGAACGCTCACCGTCTCTGATCCCCAGAACTGGGTCGCGCTGTGCGCGTTTCTGGTTACTTCGATTACCGGCAGCCAGCTTTCCAGCCGCATCCGGCGCGAGGCCGATATCGCCAACCGGCGCCGCCGGGAGATTGAACATCTTTATTCGTTCAGCCAGAAGCTGCTTGGCGAAGGCAACGTCATTCAATTAATGAATGCTATACCCAATCACATCGTGGAAGCATTTGAAACCGGCGCGGCCAGCCTGTTTCTGGCGGATAAAAATAAATTCTACCGTTCCGGATTCGGAACACTGCAACTGGAAGAATCGCAACTGCGCCTTGCATACGAGCGCGAAGAACCGTACGTGGACAGCGCGCAGGGATTCAGCTTCGGTCCGGTCCGGTTGGGAATAAGGTCCATTGGCAGTTTCGGAATTTCCGGCGCTCCACTGACGCGCCAGACGCTGGAAGCGGTCGGGACGTTGTTGGGGATCGCGATTGAACGAGCGCGCGCCGTCGAACAGCTAGGCCGCACCGAAGCAGACCGACAAAGCGAACGGCTGAAATCGGCGCTGCTGGACTCCATTACGCATAATTTTCGTACGCCACTGACTTCGATCAAGGCATCGGTTACGTCTCTGCTTTCCGCGCAAGCGCCAACCGGACAAAATCAGCAGGAATTGCTGGAGATTATGAATGAAGAATGCGACCGGCTGAACAAGCTGGTGGAAGACGCGTCGGAAATGTCGAAACTGGAGGCGGGAGAAATTGAACTGGAGTTTCGGCCGGTCACGGTACAGGAATTGATCGATACTGCGCTGGCAAATTGCAAGACATCGCTGGCTAACCGGCAGATAACAATTCAGATTCCGGCCGGATTGCCGCCAGTGCGTGCGGACTTAGCACGAGCAAAAGAAGTTTTGGTACACCTTTTGGAAAATGCAAATCTATATTCGGGGAAAGACAAACCGATTACAGTGAGCGCGGAAAACGGCGGCCACTTTGTGATGGTGAGCGTTGCGGACCAGGGGCCGGGAATCGATTCGATGGAACAAGGACTGATTTTCGATAAATTTTACCGCGGCAAGGATCAGCGTTCGGTGATTCAAGGCACGGGAATGGGCCTGCCAATTTCCAAAGCGATCGTGGAAGCACACGGAGGCAGCATCAACGTGACCAGCCAACTCGATCACGGATCGGTCTTCACGTTCAGCCTTCCGGCAGCGCGCGCGGAGGAGCTGCGATCGTGACATCGGCGAAAATATTGATTGTGGATGACGCGCAGCAAGTGCGGCGGGTGCTGCGTACCACTCTATCGGCGGAAGGCTACACGATTTTTGAGGCTGGAACCGGAGAAGAAGCGCTGGAATCGATACGCGCCTCGGTTCCGGATGCAATCCTTCTGGACGTCAATATGCCAGGAATGGGCGGACTTGAAACGTGCCGAGAAATTCGTCGCTCGCTGGATGTACCGATCCTGATGCTGACGGTGCGCAATGCGGAACGCGACAAAGTGCTGGCGCTCGACGCAGGCGCGGATGACTACGTCGTAAAACCTTTTGGAATGCAGGAACTGCTGGCGCGAATTCGCGCAGCGTTGCGCCGTCGCGCACCGCAAGGAACGGAAAACGCTTTCGTCGCGAAAGATTTTTCCGTCGATTTCGAAACGCGCATTGTAATGGTTCGAGGACGCGAAGTTCACTTGACGCCGAAGGAATTTGAACTGCTGAGGCACCTGGTTCTGAACGCCGGCAAGCCTCTGACGCACCGGCGCCTGCTGCAAGCGGTCTGGGGACCGGACTACGGCGACGAGCCGGAATATTTGCGGGTAATGGTGAACCAACTGCGTAAGAAAATCGAATCGGATCCGGCGCGGCCGAAATTAATCCTGACCGAGCCGTGGGTGGGCTACCGGTTTCAAGCGCAGCGCGAAGCAAAGGCTGTGAAACGTGCCGAGGCCGAGGGCTAGCGGTCAGCGGAACCGCAGCGGAAAAGAAGCATCGAGGACCCAGTTCAACCACATTGGCGCGCGCGAAATGTCCGCCTCTATATACCTTTATATAAGGATGCACGGAGTCCGTTGGCGGAGCGTTAGGTCCACCAGGGTTCGGCGGGTGGTTCACGAAGAACAACGCGCGACAAGAAAGCGGCGGCGGACTCGAGGCCTTCGTCGACGGAAGCGAGCGCGTCTTCGTGTTCGATGCTGATGACGTAGTCGTAGCCGACAAGACGCAGTGAAGTGACAATTTGCCGCCAAATGACTTCGTCGTGGCCCCACCCAACGGTGCGGAACAACCAGGCGCGATCGGCCATCTGGCGGTAGCTCTTGGCGTCGAGAACTCCGTCACGAGCAATAATCTGGTGATTGAGTCCAGAATCTTTGGCGTGCATGTGGCAGATGGAATCGCCGAGAGCGTGAATGGCAACAGCGACATCGACACCCTGCCAGAAAAGATGGCTGGGATCGAAATTCACACCGATATTTTTTCCGGCAGCTTCGCGTAAACGCAATGCAGTTTCCACGTTGAAAACCACGAATCCCGGATGCGGTTCGATGCCGACTTTAACTCCGTGATCGTTTGCGAATTTTCCGGCTTCTTTCCAATAAGGAACTACCTTTTTGTCCCATTGCCATTCCAGGGTTTCGGCAAATTCCGGCGGCCATGGCGCAACGATCCAGTTGGGACATTTTCCTTCGTCGGCGTCGCCGGGACATCCGGAAAAAGTTACGACGACACCGACTTTCAGTATTTCAGCAAGCTTCACGGATTTGCGGAAGGCTTCGTCATGTTCCTTGGCCATGGCACGAACGGGATGAATCGGATTGCCGTGGCAAGAAAGCGAGCTGATGGTGAGGCCTGCGTCCTGGATTTTTTTGCCGTAGTCGCGCGCTTTGGACGGATTGGCGAGCAGCGCGTCCACGTCAATGTGGCCGCTACCCGGCCAGCCGCCGGTGGCAATTTCGATGGCGTTAACCCCGGGAAGCGTGCGCATTTTCGCAAGCACTTCGTCGAGAGTTCTATTTCCAAAAACAGGCGTGAAAACTCCGAGCTTCATGAGAGCGGCTCCCTTAGTCGAGCGCCTAGCATACGCTGGGCGAGTAGGAAGGTAAATCCTATTTGGCTTTCTGGGCAGGGGAACTCGGATGCGTCATTCAGATTTGCGACGAAAAAGTACTAGTTCAAAAGATCTTTGGCATAGCGGACCGGAACGGCCAGATTGGAGCCACCAAAACCGTTCAGGATTGCAAAATTTACCCCGATGACTTTTCCGTTGCGATTAAAAAGCGGACCGCCGGAGCCGCCGGAAGTGGTTGCTGCGTCATAGACGATTTTATCCTTCAAGACATCGCCGATGTGGCCTTGCGTAGTGGTTGGACGAATCAATTTTTGTTCGGCCAGGTGCGAAACAATTTTCTGAACTTCAGGCGTGTTGCCCAGAATTTCCCTAGCAGCGTCCGGTCCAGCGCGGGCAAGAATTCCCTCGATGCCGGTAGGATAGCCGATCAATACAACACCTTCGCCGGGAACGCTAGCTTCACTGCGATCATCGAGGTCCAGCAGCGCGCTGCGCGCCGGCAAGCCACCTTCGAGGCGCAGGGTGGCAACGTCCGCTTGGGAGGAAATCCTGTCGAGCTTGGCGGAAATTCCTTTGGTACCGCCGGGAAAATACGCGGTGTAGGAAAGCACGTAAGCGGATGCGCCGTGGTCGGTCAGCGTTTTCAGTTCGTCGCTGCCCCACCATGGCTCGGCAACGTGGTGATTGGTAAGAAGGCGGCCGTCTTTCTTGACGAGAAAGCCGGTGCCAAAAATGTCGAGTTGGAGATGCGGGCCGTTGCCCTCGAGATCCAATTGGACCAGACCCTTTTCATCCAGAATCGGTTTGCCGAGTTGATCGACGGAAACAAGAAGAGGCTTTCCGGTGCCGCGATCGAGAAATTCAACGACGACATGAAGGAGGCAGACGCTGGAGCCGTAAGTTTTGACAATGGTTTCCGCAACCTTGCCCTCGTTCTCCAGGCGGTTCAGGCGGCCTTGCGTTTCCTGCAATTGTTTGCGCAATTCAGAATCGGCTTGCTCACCGGCGACCGCCATTTGCTTTTTCAAGGCTTCGGACTGGGCAAGCAGCGATTCGCGGGTGGCGGTGTCGTTTTTTCCCTGCGCATCGATGGCGCGGCGTTCTTCTTCGGCGCGACGGAGAAGGTCGCTTTGCTGCACGACGCCGCGGCTGAGGCGCGCGACTTCTGCTTTCAACTGGACGGTGTCTTTGCTGCTGCGGCGGTAGGTGAGCGAAGTAACGAGCGCGGCGATTACGGCGATCACCGAAAGTGCGATGAACGCAGGGAAAATCCACATACGCTTGCGCGTGACCGCGCCACCGCTAAGAGTTTCGACAGCCAACTCCGCCAGATGTTCCTTGTCTTCGGCTTGCTTCAGCTTGCTGCGCAGTTCGGCTTCGGGCCGGCGATCGCGAAACTGACTTCGCACGCGAGCCGCGAATTCGAGCGGATCGAAGGGAGAGGAGATGACGTCGTCGGCACCGAGATCGAGAGCGCGAGCGCGTTCGAGTGCGCCACCCTGTACCACCACGAGTGTGCGGATGGGCTTGGTCTGCTCGCGGGATTTGATTTGGGTAACAACGCCGCAACAGCTCAGGTCCGAGGGGGTCGCTTCTGCGATAAGGATTTCCGGCGCAATCGATTCAATTTGCGCGATGTCGACAGTGGTTTCGGAGGATACTTCGTAACCCTGGCCGGAGAGCGCGTTGTTGACTTCGTCGGCGGAGCCGGGACTCAGATTCAAGAGAAGGATTCGCATCGTTTAAATATTAGCATCGTCTGGAGGACCGAACGCACCTGCAAAGACAGGCTGGCGCGCAAAAATTGCGTTTTTTTGAAAAATTCAACAGAACTTCATGCATAGGACAAAACTTGGCGGAAAGCGCTGCGAGCGCATTGCCAGCAGAACGAACTCCAGAGATTGCAAATCCGGGCGGGGTCACTTGCCTTTGGAATGCTTGAAGTACTCGACTTGTTTGAGCCGTTTCTCAGCTTCCGCTTTGGTTTTATACGGACCGCCGAGATTTTTTCCCTTTTCCGAAAGTACCTTGTATCCGCCGGAAACTTTTCTAATCATGACAACTCCGGGTCCAAGATTCGCGGCACGGCCGGGCGGTTGGCTCTAGCCACGCGCGTGAAATTCTGGGTTGGCCGACGGCAAAGTGCCATACCGTGAGTTCCTGAAATTCGAATTTATGTCGCTGCAGATTCATTCCCCGCCGCTGGACCTAAAATCGCAAAGCCCTTGTATCCGAAACCGGCACCGACGCCGTCCAATAGGAACGGACTTTTTGACCCCGGTCCGAACCTACGATTCGACGAGGGGCTTCGTTGCCAATCGAGCAGAACGAACGTTTAGTCATCGGGCCCGACCACCAATTACCAACTCCACCAGCGCAAAAGAAACGCCACAAAGCGGTGAGCGTGATCGTGTGGATCGTGTTGCTGGCGATCTTCGCAGTGGGCTTCTATTTCGTGCTGTTCAAGCGCGACGACACGACAAGAACGGCGAGAGCGCCGCGTGGGGGCGGCGGTCCGGTGACGCTGACGACGGTGACTGCGCAAAAAGGGGATATCGGCGTTTATCTCGATTCCATCGGAACGGTGACGCCCGTCTACACCGCTTCGATCACCAGCCAGGTCAACGGGATTGTCACCGCCGTGCACTATCGCGAAGGGCAAATCGTGCGCAAAGGTGATGCGCTGGTGGAAATCGATGCGCGTCCTTACCAGGCGACGTTACTGCAAGCGCAGGGAACCCTAGATCGCGATCAGAATATCTTGGCGCAAGCCAGGATGGACCTTGAACGCTACCGGGACGCGTGGGCGCGAAAAGCAATTCCGAAGCAAACTCTGGACGACCAAGAAAAAATTGTTTTGCAAAACCAGGGAACGGTAAAGATCGATGAAGGCGCAGTGCAGTTCGATCAAATCCAGGT
Source organism: uncultured Acidobacteriota bacterium (assembly GCA_963781385.1). Lineage (GTDB taxonomy): Bacteria > Acidobacteriota > Terriglobia > Acidiferrales > UBA7541 > Acidiferrum. Next base: position 536,955 of record CAWAFN010000007.1, read on the forward strand.
GGATTATTGCCACATTGTTTCGCCGATTACCGGCAAGGTAGGTTTGCGGCTGGTTGATCCTGGCAACGTTGTGCAATCTTCCGGCGCGACAACGCTTGCGGTGGTTACTCAGATTCAGCCAATCACGGTCATCTTTACAATTTCCGAAGACAATCTCAGGCAGGTGCAGCAACAACTGGGGAAAAACGCCAAACTGACGGTCGATGCGTTCGATCGAGCGGCGCAGAAGAAAATTACGAGCGGCGTGCTGCTGACGCTCGACAATCAAATCGACACAACTACCGGGACGGTGAAAGCGCGAGCATCGTTCGACAATAAAGACGCGCTTTTATTTCCGAACGAGTTTGTGAACGTGCGGCTGCTGGTGGACACACTGCGCGACGTTACGCTGATCCCGGCGTCGGCAATTCAGCATAACGGGCAAGCTGCGTTTGTATACATCCTGCAAGACAACGCCGCTCATATGCGCAGCATTACACCCGGCGTGACCGACAACGGGATGACTCAAGCGACGGGAATCAATCCCGGCGATGTGCTGGCCAACAGCAGCTTCGACAAGCTGCAAGAAAACGCGAAAGTGATGGTGGCCGGAAAAGCGAATTCCGCGCAGCCGGACAACGCGAAGCCTGATTCCAGCAAAGGCGGGCAAGGAAAACGAAATCGCGCCAAGCCCGACGGGAGCACCGCGCCGTGAGTCCGTCGCGACCGTTTATATTGCGGCCGGTAGCAACGGCATTGCTGATGGCTGCGATTCTACTGGTGGGAATCGTCAGCTACACGCAGTTGCCGGTTTCGGCGCTGCCGCAAGTGGACTATCCAACGATACAAATTTTGACGTTCTATCCGGGGGCGAGTCCGGACGTGGTGGCCACGACTGTGACCGCGCCGCTCGAACGGCAGTTCGGGCAACTGCAGGGCTTGAGCCAGATGACGTCGAGCAGTTCAGGCGGGTCTTCGGTGATCGTGTTGCAGTTCAACCTGAGCCTTAACATCGATATCGCGGAAGAAGAAGTGCAGTCGGCAATTAACGCATCGCAAAGTTTTCTGCCGGCAAATTTGCCGTCGCCACCGATTTACAGCAAAACCAATCCTGCCGACGCGCCAGTTCTGACACTGGGAGTCACATCGGACACTATTCCGCTCGCTCAGGTTGAGGACTTGGTTGATACGCGGCTGGCTCCGAAAATTTCGCAATTGAGCGGAGTCGGACTGGTGAGCATCAGCGGCGGGCAAAAGCCGGCAGTTCGCATTCAGGTGAATCCATCCGCGCTGTCGTCTTATGGAATCAACCTGGAAGATTTGCGAACTGCGGTGACGCAATCCAGCGTGAACGCCGCGAAGGGGAACTTCGACGGAGCGCGACAAAATTATCAGATCGACGCGAACGATCAACTGGTCACCAGCAAGGACTACCGAAATGTAGTCGTCGCGTACCGGAATGGCGCGCCGGTGATGCTGACGGACGTCGCAAAGATTGTGGACGGAGTGGAAAACGTCAATCAAGCGGCGTGGATGAACAAAACGCCTGCCGTGATTGTGAACGTGCAGCGGCAGCCGGGCGGCAACACCATATCTGTCGTGAAGAGGATCAAGCAACTGCTGCCGCAATTGGAAGCCAATTTACCGAAAGGAATTGAAGTCACGACGCTAACGGACTTGACTACACCGATTCAGGCGTCGGTGTCGGACGTGGAGTTCGAACTGCTGCTAACGGTAGCCCTGGTTGTAATGGTGATCTTTTTATTTCTGCGCAATCTCTACGCAACGATTATTCCCAGTGTGGCGGTGCCACTTTCGTTGATCGGAACTTTCGGCGCGATGTACGCGCTGGGTTACAGCCTGGACAACTTGTCGCTGATGGCGCTGACGATTTCGACCGGGTTTGTTGTCGATGATGCGATCGTGATGGTGGAAAACATTTCGCGCTATATCGAAGCCGGCGAGAAACCCATGGATGCGGCGCTGAAAGGCGCAGAGCAGATCGGCTTCACGATTTTGTCTTTGACGGTTTCACTCATCGCGGTGCTCATTCCGTTGCTGTTCATGGGAGACGTGGTCGGAAGGCTGTTCCGCGAATTTGCGGTAACACTGGCAGTGACCATCGTGGTTTCTGCGATCGTATCACTCACGCTGACGCCGATGATGGCTTCGCGAATTCTGAAGCACGACCCGGAAGAACAACAAGGGCGGTTTTACCGGGCATCTGAGCGCGTCTTTGAATCGATGATTTCTTTTTACGGCAGAACGCTGAAATTTGTCCTGCGATTTCAAACGATTACGCTGCTAATCGCGCTAGCCACACTTTTGTTGACGGTTTTCCTCTACATCATAATTCCGAAGGGTTTTTTCCCCGTTCAGGACACCGGGATTATCCAAGCGATTTCTCAGGCTCCTCCAACCATCGGAGCGCACGCCATGGCGGAGCGCCAGCAAGAGATTGCGAAAGTCATATTGAAAGATCCGGCGGTGGAAAGTCTATCGTCGTTCATTGGCGCGGATGGGACCAACATCACGACCAATAGCGGAAGACTTTCGATAAATTTGAAACCGCTGGAGGAGCGAAAGATCAGCGCGTCCGACGTAATTCGCCGGCTGCAGAACAAACTTGCGGATGTACAGGGCATTCAGCTTTTCATGCAGCCGGTGCAGAACATTACGGTCGACGATCGCGTCAGCCGCACGCAATACCAATACACACTGGAAGATCCAGATCCGGTGGAATTGGCGGACTGGACGAATCGGTTTGTGGATCGTTTGAAGCAGTTGCCGGAGCTGGAGGATGTTGCGACAGACCAGCAACCGGGTGGACTTGCAGTGGCGTTGACGATCGACCGCGCGACGGCTTCGCGCTTGGGAATTGCTCCGACCACGATCGACAACACTTTGTACGACGCATTCGGCCAGCGCCAGATCAATACCATGTATACGCAGCTAAACCAGTATCACGTGATTCTGGAAGCCGAGCCGCAATTTCAGCTGGATCCCGACAAGCTCAACAAACTCTATATTCAGTCAAACGCGGCCGCGGGCACGTCGGGTGCGCCTGCCAGTTCGAGTGGCAATGGATCGACTTCCGCGGGATCGAACGCGCTCACCGGGTCTGCGCAATACACACCGTCCGCAGAGACTCTGGCGCCACCGGTGAATGCGTTAAGTACGAGCAGGTCGAATGCAACGTCGAGCAAGGGCGCGGGTTCGGCGGGAGCAACGAGTTCAGTGAAAAGCAGCGCGGTGCCGCTGGGCGCGTTTTCACATTTCGAAACGAAGACGCAACAGCTTTCCATCAATCATCAAGGACAATTTCCGGCAATCACCGTGTCGTTCAACCTGGCGCCAGGGGCGGCGCTGGGTGGCGCGATTTCTGCGATCACAAAGACCCAGCAGGACATGCACATGCCGGCGAGCTTGCAGGCGGATTTTCAAGGCACGGCCGCATCGTTTCGGAATTCGCTTTCGAATATGCCGCTACTGATTCTGGCCGCGCTGGTCACGGTGTACATCGTGTTGGGAGTTTTGTACGAAAGCTTCATCCATCCGATCACAATTCTTTCCACGCTTCCGTCGGCGGGGGTTGGCGCGTTTTTGGCGCTGATCTTATTTCGGCTTGATTTGAGCGTGGTGGCGATCATCGGACTGGTATTGCTGATCGGAATCGTAAAGAAAAACGGAATCATGATGGTGGACTTCGCGCTGGATGCGGAGCGCAACCATGGAAAAAATGCGACCGATGCGATCTACGAAGCCTGTCTGCTGCGATTCCGGCCGATCATGATGACGACGATGGCGGCGCTGCTGGGCGGATTGCCACTGGCGTTTGGAACCGGCATCGGCTCTGAATTGCGGCGTCCGCTGGGGATCGCGATGGTCGGCGGACTTTTGCTGAGCCAGGTGCTAACGCTGTACACGACGCCGGTCATTTATATTTTCTTCGATAACCTGGCGCATCGCTTTTCCAACAAGTCGCGCGTTCGACAAACCGGACCGAGCCCGCAACCAGCAGGAGCGGCATGAACGTTTCTGAACCATTTATTCACCGGCCCGTCGCGACGACGCTGCTGACCATTGCGATTGCGATTGCAGGTGCGATTGCATTTCAAGTGCTGCCGGTTTCTCCGCTTCCGCAAGTGGACTTCCCGACAATTTCCGTGAACGCGAGTTTGCCGGGCGCGAGCGCCGAAATTATGGCTTCCTCGGTGGCGACTCCTTTGGAACGGCAATTCGGTCACATCGCGGGCGTAACGGAGATGACGTCAACGAGCGGACTCGGCAGATGCTCGGTGACGATTCAGTTTGATCTGAGCAGAAACATCGACGGCGCAGCGCGGGACGTGGAAGCCGCAATCAATTCTGCAAGAACCTACTTGCCGGCAAACCTGCCCGCAAACCCGACGTATCGCAAAGTGAATCCTGCGGACGCGCCGATCATGATCATGGGCCTGACCTCGGACAAATACGGGCCGGACAAACTTTACGACGAAGCTTCGACCGTGATTCAGCAGAAGCTTTCGCAGATTCAAGGCGTCGGGCAAGTGAATGCCGGCGGTGGCGCGTTGCCTTCCGTACGAGTCGAGGTAAATCCGACGAAATTGGCGAGTTATGGATTGGCCATGGCCGATGTGCAGTCCGTATTGCGATTGCAGAATTCGAATCTGGCCAGAGGTCAGATTACGGATGGCAACTCGACAGCGGACATTATTGTGAACGGTCAAATCTCACGCGCCGGCGATTACAAGCCGATCATCGTTGGCTACAACAAAGGCGCCGCAATTCATTTGCAGGATGTAGCAGATGTCGTCGACTCGGTACAAGACATACGTGCTGGCGGATATCTGAACGGCAAGCGCGCGGTAGTGCTGACTATCTTTCGTCAGCCTGGCGCCAACATTATCGAAACGGTCGATCGCATCCGTGCGGAGGTTCCTTCCATCAAAGCGTCGATTCCGCAAGGGATCGACACCACGATCGTGTTGGACCGAACCACAACGATTCGAGCGTCGGTGCATGACGTGGAGCGGACACTTTCGCTGTCGATTGTTCTCGTCATCATCGTGGTATTCGTTTTTATCCGAAACGGCCGGGCAACTTTGATTCCGGCAGTGGCGGTCCCGGTGTCGCTGATCGGAACGTTTGCCGTGATGTATCTGTGCGGATACAGCCTGGACAATCTTTCGTTGATGGCGCTGACGATTTCAACGGGTTTCGTGGTGGACGACGCCATCGTGGTGATGGAAAACATCACGCGGCACCTGGAAGACGGCATGGAACCATTTGCCGCGGCGCTAAAAGGCGCGAAGGAAATCGGATTCACGGTGCTGTCGATCAGCATTTCGCTGATTGCCGTTTTTATTCCGCTGTTACTGATGGGCGGAATCGTCGGCCGTCTTTTTCGCGAATTCGCAATCACCCTTTCGACGGCGATTCTGGTGTCGATGGTGATTTCGCTGACTACCACGCCGATGATGTGCGCGTACCTGTTGCGCGCTCAACATTCGCAAAAGCATGGGCGGATGTACATGGCGACGGAAAGAATGTTCGAGCGAGTGCTTTCCTGGTATCGCAGCAGCTTGCACTGGGTGCTCGATAATCCGGTGCTGACTCTGACGGTCCTGTTTCTGACGGTCGCACTGAATGTGGCGCTGGTCATCAAAATTCCAAAGGGCTTTTTTCCTCAACAAGACACGGGAACATTGGGAGGCGGCGTCCAGGGCCCGCAGGATTCCTCGTTTCCCGCCATGAATGACTCGATCAAGAGAATCGTCGATGTGATCAAGAGCGATCCCGCGGTGCAGAACGTAATTGCGTTCACGGGAGGCGGAGGAGCAACGAACAGCGGAAACATCTTCATCGCGCTGAAGCCGCTGAGTGAAAGAAAAATTACTGCGCCGGAAATCATCAACCGTTTGCGGCCGCAGTTGAATCGAATGCCTGTGGCTTCGGCATTTCTGCAAGCGTCGCAGGATCTGCGCATAGGCGGGCGCGGCAGTTCGGCGCTCTACCAGTACACGATTCAATCCGACAATGTTTCGGACCTGACGACGTGGGGGCCGCGGCTGCTTGCCGAGATGAAGAAACTGCCGATGTTGCAGGACGTGAACTCGGATCAACAGAATGGCGGGCTGGATGTTTTGCTGAACTACGACCGGGTGACGGCGGCAAAACTTGGGCAGACCGTGCAATCGCTCAATCAAGGAATTTACAGCGCGTTCGGGCAATCCGAAGTCTCGATTATTTACACGCAATTAAATCAATACTACGTGGTGCTGGAAGTCGATCCGAAATATTCGCAGTCACCCGAAGGGCTTAAGAATATCTATTTCCATTCAAACGACAGCAGTAGCGCGACCGCCGCCGGAAATGCGCCGTTGATTACCATGGCGACCAACCGGGCCAGCACCACGCCACTCGCGTTGAATCACACCGGGCTTTTCCCTTCGGTGACCGTTTCTTTCAATTTGGCGCCCGGGGTCGCGCTTAGCGATGCGACCGTGGCGATCGATGATATGAAGCAGCGCATGGGCGTTCCCACGGCGGTGCGCGGATTTTTTGCAGGCACGCTGCAGGCTTACCAACAATCGCTGAGCAGCGAACCAATACTGGTCGTCACCGCACTGCTCGCGGTTTATATCGTTCTGGGCGTGCTGTACGAAAGCCTGATGCACCCGCTGACGATTATTTCCACGCTACCTTCAGCGAGCGTTGGCGCAATGCTCGCTTTGCTGATGTTCAAACAGGATTTGAACGTAATTTCGATCATCGGGATCGTGTTGCTGATCGGAATCGTCAAGAAAAACGCCATCATGATGATTGATTTCGCGCTGCAAGCCGAGCGCGAAGGCGGGAAAAGCACGGAGGAAGCGATTTTCGAAGCGTGCCTGCTGCGGTTCCGGCCGATATTGATGACCACAACTGCCGCGCTGTTTGGCGCGCTGCCATTGGCATTTGGTACCGGGACCGGTTCGGAACTGCGCCGCCCTCTTGGCATCACCATCGTCGGCGGATTGATCATGAGCCAGCTTTTGACTCTATACACCACGCCAGTCGTTTATCTGACGCTGGATCGCTTGAGACTGCGACTTATGGGAAAGCAACACGACGATTTCATGGCAGCGGATGCGCCAGCACCGTCATCGGCTGGATAGTTTGGATGAAACGCACATGAACAAACATTGGATTAAATATTTTCACGTAGCCTTGATAGCACCAATGTGGTTCGGCGGTTGCATGGTGGGCCCGAAGTATCATCCGCCAACCGCGACGGTGCAGGTTCCGCCGGTCGAATACAAGGAACTGCCCAGACAGTCGCCGGAATCAGGAGTCTGGAAAGTCGCTGAGCCTCGGGACAGCATGCTGCACGGAAATTGGTGGGAAATATTTAACGACCCGGAATTGAACGCACTCGAAGAACAACTGAACGTCAACAACCAAAACATCAAGCAGGCTTTTGAGAATTTCATGGAAGCGCGGACATTGGTCACGCAGGCGCGGGCACAGCTTTACCCGACACTGGGAGTCGCGCCGTCGTATCAGCGTTCGCGTTCTTCGGCAAATGTTGGGAACTCTTCCGGTGGCTCTTCGACCAACGCGGGACAGCAAAGTTCGCTTTCCACAATTCCTTTCGAAGTGTCGTGGGAGCCGGATTTATGGGGGCGCGTCCGCAACACGATTCACCAAGCGCAATACAATGCACAACTGAGCGCTGCGGATCTGGAAAACCAGAGACTTACCGAGCAAGCGAGCCTGGCGACATTCTTTTTCGAGCTGCGCGGCCAGGATGCGGTGCAGAAGATATTCGATGTGACCGTGGAAGCGGACAAGCAGTCGGTTGAATTGACGCGCGCACGGTTTGAAACTGGCGTGGATTCAGAGTTGGCGCTGGTCGAGTCTCTGAATGCGCTACAGAACGCGCAGGCCGCTTCCACCAACCTAGGAATCGCGCGAGCACAATTCGAACATGCAATCGCCGTTTTGATCGGCGTCCCTCCGTCAAGCTTTTCGATTCCGGTGAAGCCCCTCGGCGCGGCACCACCCGCAATTCCAGTTGGAGTGCCGACGCAACTTCTCGAACGGCGACCGGACATCGCGGCGGCTGAACGCAATATGGCCGCAGCGAATGCGCAGATCGGTATCGCGACCGCCGCTTATTATCCAAATCTGACGATTTCGGCGCAGGCCGGCTTCGAGAGTTCAGCGCTGAAGAATCTGCTCACGTGGCCCAGCCGGTTTTGGTCCGTGGGCCCTTCCATTTCGGAAACTCTTTTCGATGCGGGCCTACGCCGTGCAACGGTGAATCAATTCGTTGCAGTCTATAACGCCAACGTCGCCGGTTATCGCCAGACGGTGCTCGCCGCATTCCAGCAAGTGGAGGATTCGATGGCGGCGGTACGAATCCTTTCACGAGAAATCCAGCAACAGCAAGACGCAGTGGAATCGGCGGCGCGGTTTTTAGAGCTGTCGAAAGCGCGTTACGACACTGGAGTGGATCAATATTTGAATGTGCTGGTGGCGCAGACTACGCTACTGAACGATCAGCAGCAACTGGCTTCGCTGCGCACGCAAGCGATGACGGCTTCCGTGCAACTGATTGAAGCGCTTGGTGGTGGCTGGGATCGTTCGCAGTTACCGACGCCGGCACAGGTCTCTGAAAGAGTTAGTAAGACTGAAATTGAATCGCAGAATCCGCAATGATGATGGACGACTTGAGAAGCCACGCTGCCTTAGTGAAGGAACTGGAGAGATTGGCAAACGTTTACTGAAATCTGCAAGCTCACATTTCCTTCCCTTCTCTGGAAATTTCCGGGCATATTTGCCAGATGCGACGGACGGTCGAAAAAGTTGAGAAAGCGTATACTGAGCCTGCTGAATTCCATGAAACCGGCGAGGGCTTGTGGACATACGTGACGTTGCCAAGCGGGCCAAAGTTTCCACCGCAACGGTGTCCCGCACTATCAACAAGGTTTCCACGGTCGATGCCCAGCTCGCGAAGAGAGTCTGGAAAGCGATCGGCGAGCTTGGATACTTTCCGAATCGGCAAGCGCGCGCGCTGGTTTCTGGAAGCAGCAGAATTTTTGGGCTAGTGGTTTCAGAGATCACCAACCCGTTTTTTCCTGAAATTGTGCAGACCTTCGAAAATTTGGCGGTTGAGCAAAATTACGAAATTTTGTTGACCTCAACCATTCACGATCCGATTCGCATGGCACTGGCAGTCCGGCGAATGATTGAACGGAGAGTGGACGGTGTTGCGATTTTGACTTTCGGCATGGAAGACGAACTGCTTGACCATCTGAGATTTCGCAATTTGCCGCTGGTGTTTGTTGATGTCGGCCCAAAGGCTCCGCGAGTAAGCAACATCAAGGTCGATTATCTCGAAGGCATCCGGCAAGCGGTGCAGCACCTTGCTGCGCTCCGACACGATCTCATCGGATATGTGAGCGGCCCGCTCAAACTGCGATCTGCGGTTGCGCGAAAGACAGCATTCGAGCGATCGATGGAAGAAATCGGACTGACAATTCGGCCGGAATTTATGGTGGAAGGTGATCACCGGTTGGAGGGCGGTAAACGGGCGCTCCACACACTTTGCAAATTGCAAAAACCGCCGACGGCGATTGTGTGCTCGAACGATATGACGGCTATCGGCGTGATGCGGCAAGCATACGACTTGGGAATTTCAATTCCGCAACAATTGTCGGTCGTCGGATTTGACGATACTCGACTGGCGGAATTCATGACTCCGCCATTGACCACCATTCGCATGTCCCAGTCGGAACTGGCGAGGCTTGCCTTCGAGGCGCTGCTGAAGGAAGTGAAGCGAGAAGAACCGTCGCCGAACGGAACCGAATATCAACTGAAGACACACCTGGTGCTTCGAGGCTCCACGAGCTTTGCACCAACTGGTGCCATCGCGGAAACACAACCGTCGGCGAAGAAAAAATCGAAAGCTAGACGCTCTCGACAATCCACCGCCGAATAGATTTCTCTCAACTTAGCTGAATTTTCAGTGCGACCACCGAAGCCGCGGGAATTTCGACAACGAGATTCCCTGCTGTGACGCTCAACGATTTGGTCTGCGGCACGACAGCATTGCGGTCCTCAAATGTGTTGTGCGCGTGAATATCGGAATTTGTGAGGATCGTCATGCTGGCACCGGACGGTGCTGCTCCTCTTAGGATGATTTCCGTTGCACGCCGTTCGCTTGGACTCGGGTTGACTGCAGTGATGGCCAACTCTTTTCCCTGTACCGAGGAAGATCCCTGCAATCCCCAGAATGACGCATCTTTTCCGTCGCGATCGTAGTGCGAATTCGGCGCGGAGAAAATGGTGCGCAATGAATTTCCGCCCTGGTGGGCGGAGTAAAGTTCAAAAACCCGGCCCACAGGCGTAATCACGAATTTATCTTCGTGCGCGAGGTAGAGACTATTGAGGCAATTTATGAGCTGCGCGCAATTCGCCATGACCACTTTTTCCGGATGACGATTAAAAATATCGAGTGTCATTCCGCTGAAGACCGCGTCACGCAACGTTGGCATCTGCTCGAGCGCGTCGTTGGGAGTCGCTTCGCTGCCCGGCCGGTACCACGGTCCCCATTCGTCCACGATCAGTTTGATGCGGTGAGCGTGATCGAATTCACTGAGCACTTGCCAGTGTCCGGTGATGAGTCCTTCCATCCGTTCGCCTTCGCGCAGCAATTCATACCAGTCAATAACATCAAACTTTAGCGCTTCGCCTTTGCCTGCGTCCCAATCCTGCGTTTTGCCGCGACTCAGATTCCATGCGTAATGATGCAGCGCCATGCCATAGATGTTCCGCAACGCCCCGGGCCCTTTTCGCAAGACCTCCGCCAGAAATTCGCGCGTCCAACTCCATTCGTCGGTGTTGGGTCCGGACGCGATCAATTTCAACTGTTCGCCATACGATGGCAGCCATGTGGAATAGCGGCGAAACTCAACCGCATATTCGGCCGGAGTAAAATTTCCGCCACAGCCCCACGATTCATTTCCGACGCCCCAATATTTCACGTGGAACGGGTCCGGGTACCCCGCCGCAGCGCGGGTGTCTGCTAGCGTGGTGCTGCCAGCAGGAGAATTGCAGTACTCCACCCACTGGTAAAAAGCCGAAGCAGGCAAACTCCGCACGTTGGCGGCGAGGTACGGTTCGGCCCCAATCAGTTTGCAGAAATGGACAAACTCGTTTGTACCAACGGCGTTGCTATCGTACTTGTGATTCGTCGGCGATTTCTCGCTTTCAACGTCAGCCCAGAAGTTGGTGCGGCGCGGCCGCTTGTCGGCCGGACCAATTCCATCGCGCCAGTCGTAGCTGTCCGCAAAACATCCGCCTGGATACCGAACAACCGGAGCCTTGATCTTGCGCATGTGTTCGATCAGTTCGTTGCGCAAGCCGTTGCTGTTCGGCACTTTCGATTTTTCGCCGACCCAGATTCCGTCGTACAGCACACCGCCAAGATTTTCCGCAAAGTGGCCATAGATATTCGGAGAGATGGTGCCCAGTGACTCGTCGAACAAAACTTCGATGCGCGAGTCGGGGCTTTTCGCAGCAGCAACAGGATTCCAACCCGTTTTCGACGACAGGATCAGCCCCGCCGATCCGAGACTGCCCTTTCGCAAGAACTCTCTGCGCTTTACCATTTGATTCTCCTCAACAGACTGGCCGCCACGGGAGCTTCCCTAGGGAGTTACTGTGTATCTGAAATTCGCACGAATGGGAAGGCACGTTTTGCGGGGGGAGTCTCGATCCTTTTTGCTTGACGGGATTCGTATCGTTGTCAGTGACAGTTGCCGCTGCCGGCATCCGTAAAACTCTTTCCTGCTACCGGAATGAATTGCCAATCGTAGCCGTTCGGGTACAGCGTCAATTTAAGGACGCCATATGTGTCGTTGTTGCGTACTTCGCTATTTGGCCGGACATAGGCAAACGGCCTGTGGTTTTTTCCGCCGGTCCCAACCACGAATTCGCGAATTCCTCGAGCGGCATCGGCCTTGCCGTTGGGATCTTGCGGAGCAAACCGCTCGTAATCGTGATCGTGACCGCCCAACACGACATCGGCATTCGCATCGTAAAGCGCTTCGAAAAGAGGCTTCACCTCTTCTGCGTCACCGTGTCTTGACCCTGAGCTGAACAAAGGCTTATGAAAATAGGCGAGGGTGCAAGCCTTCGGATGAGCGGCAAGGTCCGCGCGAAGCCAGCTCTCTTCGCGAGAACCCCGGTTGCAGCCACCTACTTCCGCGCACTCGCTATTGAGTGAAATGATGTGCCAATCGCCCAGTTCGTAGCTGTAAAACCCGTCGCGAGAATCGCCAGCCGCTTTCCCGAAATACTCAAAATAGTAGCCGGCGTCCTTCGACCGGAATTCGTGGTTGCCCACAGCCGGGCGAGTGCGATTCTTCACGCGGCCCCAGGTCTTGTCGTAACACTTGAAATTTTCCTTGCTGCCATTCGGATACGCCAGGTCGCCGATGGCGACTACCGTGCCGGGAATTTTCTCCAGCAATTTTGCGGTGGCCTCGGCGCCAGAAAGATCGCTGCAGTCCGCGATGTCGCCGGCGCCGACCAGAACAGCGCCATCCGCGTTGGCAGCATTCACACTCGAATTCGGCACGTCGAGAAGAAAAAGCAGAGCACAAAAAAACCCACCCACGGTTACCGCAGCGGCGAGGTCACATTTGTTCATGTAGAGTTCCCCCCGTACCAATTTTATCGCCCATTCGGGTCGTCATGTATTTCGGCAAGTCGGGTTCAGGTGCGCACCATTCTTCCGCGTTGCAAGTAGTAGTGAATGGTGGGAGTGAACACCAGCGATAGAACCATCGAGCTGAGCAGGCCGCCGATGACCGTGAGTGCCAGCGGCTGCAACATTTGCGAACCGGCTCCAACCGCGAAGGCCAACGGCAGCATGCCTGCGATGGTGGCAAGCGCGGTCATCGCGATCGGGCGCAGCCGGCGCCGCCCAGCTTGAATCATCGCGTCTTCTAAAGACAATCCTGCGTTGCGGAAACTGTGCTCGGCGTCGATCAGCAGAATTCCATTTTTCGCCACAATGCCGATGACCATGATCATGCCCATGAACGAAGCCACGTTAAACGTTGTGTTGGTCACAAGCAGTGCCACAAATCCGCCGAATGTGGACAGCAATGCCGAAGCGAGAATAGCCGTTGGCGCGGAGAAAGTGCGAAATTCGAATAAGAGCACAGCGAAGAGCAGCAACAACGCCAATAACAGCACCATCAGCAAATCGTGGAATGACTTCTGCTGTTCCTCATACTGTCCGCCGTAAGCGACGCGAATCGTTGAGGGCAGATGCAAATCGTTGACTGCTTTTTGCACTCGCGCGATGCCCGTTCCCAAGTCAACGCCTTCCAGATGTCCGGTAACCTGCACCAGCCTCTGCAGATTTTCTCTGCGAATCTCCGTTTCACCAGTCGCCATATTGATACTTGCGAGTGAGCCGAGGGTCGCCGTGCGTCCTGTGGCGCTCACCAGCAAGGTGTTACTCATCTGGTCCAGCGTGGCGCGGCTGGCCTCAGGAAAACGGACGCGAATGGTATACGAGCGATCGTTCAGAATCACAGGAGTGGCGGCAGGCTCGCCTTCGAGAATCGCGGCGGCATTAGTTGCAATTTCTTCCGAGGTGAAACCGGCCCGGGCCGCTACTGCCGGGTTGACCTGGAAGGTGACTGCGGGCCCGCTGACAGCGTCTTCGACGCCGTTCAAAATATCGACAACGCCTGGAACCTTGCTGATCGCTTCCGCAACACGCGGACCGGTCGCATTGAGCAGCTTTCCGTCCTGCGAGTAAAGCTTGATGACGATTGGCTCCGGTTGATTGCTTAAATCGCCGATCATGTCCTGCAAAATCTGAAGGAACTCTACTTTTGTGGCGGGCTCCTCTTCTTCAATCTGCGCTCTTAGATCCTCAATGATTTTGTCGACTCCCCGCTTCCGGTTGCTTTTCAGCTTCACCGTAAAATCGCCACGATTCGCCTCCGTCACCGCCGCCAAGCCTAACTGCAGACCGGTTCTTCGCGAGGTATTTTCGACCTCGGGAGTGGCTTTCAGAATCTCTTCAATGTGCAGGAGGATTTTGCTGGATTCTGCGAGCGAACTGCCCGGTGGCGTGTAGTAGTCCAGGATGAAGCCGCCCTCGTCCATCGCCGGCAGAAGGTCGGATCCAAGTAGTCGGAAGCTGACGTAGGAGAGAATGGCGATGGCAACAAAGCTGATCATGAGAATCCACGGTCTCTTTAACACCGATCGGATGCTTCGCGAATAAAATTCCACAACTCGGCCGAAGGAGCCACTCATGCTTGCTTCTTCTGCAGCGAGCAGAGCTGTGGCGGTTGGCTCGCTTTCCGCTTTCCCCGTTGCGGATTCCGAATCGGCCACAGCGGGTAGCGAACTCTCGCGTTCCCTACGGCGAACGAAATATTGGCTTAGAGTGGGTGTCCAGGTGAGCGCAAGGAGCAGCGAGGTGAACAGCGCAACCGTCATGGTAATAGCGAGCGCGCGAAAAAAACTTCCGGTGACGCCGGTAATGGAAATCAGCGGCAGAAAAACGACGATGGGTGTAATTGTCGAGCCGACCAACGGAACGATCAGCTCGCGCAGTGCGCTCTGGATCGCATGAAAACGATCCTGTCCCGCATCACGATGCAGAACTATGTTTTCAAGCACCACGATCGCGTCATCAATAACCAAGCCCACGGCCGCGGCGAGCCCTCCGAGGGTCATCAAGTTGAAACTCTGATCGGCCAATTTCAAAACGACAATGGTGATCAGCAGGGTCACGGGAATTACGAGGCCGGAAACCAGCGAAGTTCCCCAGTCGCGCAAGAACAAAACAAGCACGATCGAGGACAGAACAATTCCCAAAAGTACCGCGTCGCGTACGCTAGAAATCGAATCATGCACGATCGTCGATTGATCGTAAAAAGGTTCGAGATGTGCTCCCGGCGGGAGACCTGGTCTCAGTTGTGCGATGAGGTCGTGAACCTCATTCGCGACCTGCAGCGAATTGCTATCCGGCTGGCGGCTGACATTCAGGAGTACTGCCGGCTTTCCGTTGGCTGTAACCATCGTATACACCGGCTCAACAGATGGCGCGACTGTTGCAATATCGGCGATTCGAATGGGAACTCCTGTTGCGGTAGTCTTCACTACGATCTGACCAAGCTGTTCGGCAGACCGCACTTGTCCGCTCACCAGCCCCAACACCAGGTGATGGTCGCTTTCGATCAGCCCGGGAGAATCGATCACGTTGGTTCGGCGAACAGCTTCGAGGATATCCGTCACGGTTACCGAAGAAGTGAGCAATCTGGCTGGGTCGGGGGTTATCTGGAATTCCGGCACGCGACCGCCCTGCACCACGACGGTCGCGACGCCGTCCAAGCGATTCAATCGAGGCTTGATGTCGTAGGTTGCGATTTCCCATAGCCTATTCGGCGGAATTGAATCGGACGTCAGGCTGTACCCGATAATCGGAAACGCCGCGAACGTGAGCCGGTGGGTTTCCACTTTCGCTCTAGCCGGAAGTTCGGACTGAAGGCGCGCGACTACGGCGTCGACTCTCTGCAGAGTGAGCACCATGTTGGAGTTCCAGTCGAAGAACAGATCAATTTCCGCGGAGCCGCGACTGGTAATGGACCGTACGTTTTTTAGGCCCGGAACGCTGTTCACCGCTTCTTCAATCGGCTTGGTGATGGTGACCAGCATTTGGTCGATCGGAGCAACTCCGTTATCGACCCCGATGACGATGCGCGGGAAATCCGTACTGGGAAAAACGGAAACAGGAACGGTGAACGCCAGGTAGCCGCCGACTAAAGCCACACTGACGATAAGGAAAAGCACCGGTCGCGAAAACCGTTCGAACCACAACCCATGGGAGCCGGGCCGGGAGTTGTCTCCGGAAGTTTCCGAGGCGCGCGCCATTCGCAACTACTCCTTGTCCTTTGCCGCGCCGCCGGTGTCGCCGTCTGACTTTTCATTCGAATTCTTGTCCGCAACCGCTTGAACCTTTATTTTCGCTTTGTCCGGAAGCGCGTAGCCTCCGGAGGTAATGACCGGGTCTCCGGCTTTCACACCGGAAGTAATTTGTATCAATTGCGGAGTACGGATGCCGACCTGCACGGTCTTCAGTTGCGCCCGTCCATTCGTTCCCGCGACCGCCAAATAGTCCTGGCCATCGTCGTTCTTGTACAGCGACTCCGTGGGAACGACGAGAGCATCCTTTGCAGAGCGTCCCACAATGGATAACTGCACCGTCATGCCCGGTCTTAATGCGGCGTTTGGCTTTCTTGCTTCGACCCACACTTCGATCGTGGTGCTGCCCGGATCGAGTGCCGGACTCACCAGCGTCACGCGGCTCGCGATCGGTTCTTCTGAACCGGCAACCCTAATTTCCGCGGAGTTACCGACTTTCAGTTGCGCGGCTTGTGCTTGCGCGATATGCGACTTGGCGATCAGTTTCGTCGTGTCCATCACCGTGATGAGCGACTGATTCGCCGTGGCAAGCTCTCCGGCAAACTGCGGCCTGTCGGTAACCACTCCGTCGATGGGACTGCGGATTTCCGAATAGCTGAGTTGCGCCGCAGCTCCGCGAAATTTTCCCTGCGCTGCTTCGAGCTGGCCGATGGCGGATTTCAGCGCGTCTTTTTCGCCGATACGCTTCAAATCTGCAAGTTGCCGGTTGGCCACTTCGGATTGGCTGCGCGCTTGCGCCAGCGCGACTTGTGCGGCGTCCAGATCGCGCCGAGGCAACGCGCCTTGTTCAAACAATTCCTTGCGGCTATCGAAAATTTTCTGTTGAGCATCCAACCCGGCTTTGGCCGTACTCGCGTCGAGTTCCGCTTTCTGAATTTCCTGCGGCAGGGTTGCGCCGGTCGCCGTAGAATAGCCAGCTTGCGCTTGCTCGTATTCGCCTTTGCTCTGTTGCGCTGCCGCCGATAAATCGGCGTTCTCCAGAATCGCCAGAAGTTGGCCCTTTCTAACCTTGCTGCCCCGCTGCACGCGAAACTCTTTGATCGTCGATGTGATTTTTGGCGTAACGATCGCCTGATAGAGCGGAGATACCACGCCTTCGGCCGTTACGGTTTCTTCGATCGGGGTCTTGCGAACCGGCGTGACCTGGACTGCGATTTCCGGTTCTTTTTCCTTTTCTGGCGTGTTGCAGCCTGAGCCCGCTACAACCAACAGGCTCGATAGCAACAAGAACGACGAGCAAATCGGATTGACGAACCTGTTCATGGTGTGGTCAGCACTCCGGTAAGAGTTTGCAAGTTTGCAAGAGCTATGCGGTACCGGACCGCCCCGTCCTGGTAAGCTGCGTCGGCTGTCGCGGCCGTGGTTTGCGCGTCCACTACTTCCAGCACCGTCGATTCACCGTTCTTGTAGCGCAGCGTCGTAAGGCGCAAGCTCTCTTTCGACAATTCCGCGGACCTGCTCAAATCCGCGAGTTCATTGGTAGCGGTACTCGCTTCTGCATAGAAGGACTGCAGTTCGGCGAGCAGTTTTCTTTGCGCCAGCGACAATTCCCTCTTGGCCTGATCGTGTCGCAGCTCGGCCTGCTTCACTTTGCTTTGCGTCGCACCCCAGTTCCAGATCGGGATATTCAGAGTCGCGACGGCTGCCGATCCAAGGTTGGACACGCCGTCGGTTCTCGTAGCGAAGCGCGTGGCGTCAATTCCATAGAAATAGTCGAGGCTCAATGCCGGAAGGTATCCGGCTCGCGAAGCGGAAACGTTGTAGCCTGCCTCTTTTACAGTTTCAAGTGCCGCGCGCAAGTCGGGGTTGTCGCGGGCGGCGCGCTGTTGCACTTCTGCCAACGCCGGCAATGGGACAGGTGCATGCAAATCGTCCGCAATTTCGAAGTTGTCGTTGAAATCCGGGAAAATCAGCACAGCGAGTTCCAACCGCGCACTCAACAGAGCCAATCGCGCTTCCTGCAATTGACGCCGCCGATCGTTCATTTGCAATTCCGCTTTGATCACGTCGGAGTGGGCGACTTCACCGCCATGTTCGAGATCCTGTGTGACCCTCAGGAAACGCTCGCCTTCATCCGCGGCTCGTTGCGCGGATTCAAGCTTCAGCCGCGCGGCAGCAGCGGCGTAATAGTTCTGCACAACCGTCAGCACCAACCCTCGTGAAGCGACTTCGGCCCGAGCCTTTGCTGCAGCCGCTGCCGCGCCCGCTTGCCGCAAGTCCGCGATGCTGGCGATATCCAACGTTTCGTGTACATTTCCCTGGCTGAGATACTCATGCGTGGCATTGTTGGCGATAAATTTCACGGGGCTTCCGTTTGCGCCAGGTCCTTCGGAATAGATTGCGGAGTTGTTGTAGTTGACGCTTGGCAGCAACGCCCCCAGCGCCTGCTTTTTATCTTCGTGGGCTATGGCCGCATCGGTTAAGGCCGCGCGATAAGTCACGCTGTTTCGGCGCGCTCGCTCGAGAGCGTCCTGTAAGGTCAAGTGAATTGTGGTTGGCGCAGCGGTTGGCGGGGGAGTCTGCTGACCCCATGCAGTCACGCTGTACAACGATATGCCCGAGAGGCCTATAGCGCAGATGCCCACGAACTTTTTTGTGTGCGAATTCATCTTTCGGTTTCCCGTCATTGCCAGCTCGAGGGCTGGCTACCGGGGAAAATAGGCTAGCGGCACGAAGATAAACGCGCGATTAACTGCTACCGGGGCTTTTGGGGAGAAACACCGAGAACGTGCTTCCGCTTGTTCCCGATTTCGTGAGTTCCAAACTGCCGCCGTGTGCCTGTGCAATCCACAAGCTGATTGAGAGACCTAAGCCAGCGCCGCCTCCGTCGCTTTCGCCGCGCGAGCGAGCTTTGTCCACTCGAACAAACCTTTCAAAGATGTGCGATTGCATTTCATCAGGTATGCCATGGCCCGTGTCGCGGATTACTAGATCGTAGCCTTCCTCGGTTTGCCCGCAGGAAATATGAACTTCTCCGCCGGGCGGAGTGTATTTCAGCGCGTTGTCGAGAAGATTCAGCAGCATGCGGCGTAGCAGCGATTCGTCCGCGCGCATAGGTATTTCCTTCGTCGCATCGCAACGCAGGGAGATTTGTTTTGCGGCAGCAAGCGTTCGCATGCTTTTCGCGCACTCGGTGACGAGTTCGTCCAGATAAAAATCTGAAAGTACCAGCGGATGTTGGCCAGCGTCGGCGCGGGCCAGAGTGAAGAGATCTTCGACGATGTGTTTCAGCCTGCGCGCCTCCGAACGAAGCACAACCAGCGACTCCCGGTATTCTTCCGGCGAACGATCCGCTTGCGAAAGTGTTACGTCTGATTCCCCGCACAGGATAGCTACCGGGGTCCGCAATTCATGAGAAGCATCCGCAACAAACCGGCGCTGCTGTGTGAAGGATTTCTCTATGCGGTCGATCAAATCGTTGAAGTTCTGCGCCAGTTTTCCTAGCTCATCGTCGGGATTTTTCACTGCCAGCCGCTGGTCCAGATTGTCCGCGCTAATCTGCCTGGCTTGTGCGCCCATTGCGGTCACGGGCGCGAGGCTCCTCCGCGCCAAAAAGTAACCGCCAGAACTTGCCAGCAGAATTGCGAGCGGAATCACCACAACAAATGCTCCGGTCATCGTTTCGAAGAATTCTTCCTGCCAGTGTAACGATTGCAACACGATCAGAGTGCAGTCCTTGCGCTCGACGGAGAAGTTCCGAAAATAACTTCGATACGCGCGCCTGCCCACGTGCACGGTCTGGGATGGTTTTCTGCCGGCGGCGATCCTGCGGATCGAGTCTTGCAGCGACTCCACGGGCGCGTCGTCATTTCGGCCTTGCGGAATGCGGCTTTCCGAAGAGGCCATCACTCCGCCCGCCTGATCGAGAACCACAAAGACAGTTTCCCTGAACCGGTGCTCGGCAATTGCCACTTCCAGAGCTTCTTGCAATGTTTCCGGGCCGGATTCGTCGTGCACTTCTGCGTTAACGGTTTTCAGAAAAGATTCCGCCTGTTCTTCGGCCGAAGTGTCCGTCCGGCGAACAACATTCTTCTGCAAAATCAGGAAGGTGACGGCGGAGAGAACAATCAACACACCAGCCATCATCGCGGAATACCAGAGAGTCAAACGGACGCGCACGGAGTTAAACATCTTCACGCGCTCTTGCGTTTTGCTGCTGTTTGCCTTCACCGGATTCGTTTCCGGCTGCCAGCATGTAACCCGATCCTCGCCTGGTGTGCAGCAACGGTTTCGCCGATCCGCTATCGACTTTCCTGCGCACGCGGTTCACGTACACCTCGATCAAATTTGAAAACGGATCGAATTCTTCATTCCACACATGCTCGGCAATTTCAGCTCTTCCGACTACCCGCCCGGCATTCCTCGCCAGAAATTCGATCAAAGCATATTCCTTGGTGGTCAGCGAAATACTTTTGCCTCCGCGCGAGACGTTTTGGCTCACCGTATCTACCACCAGATCCGCCACCACGAGTTGCGCCGCTTGCAAGCCGCCAGTTCGGCGAAGCAGTGCCCGTAACCGCGCCAGCAATTCGCCGAACTCGAAAGGTTTCGTCAGATAGTCGTCTGCGCCGCTGTCGAGTCCCGTAATTCTGTCCTCCACCGCATCACGCGCGGTAAGCATCAGGATCGGTAGTCGTTGTCCCGATTTGCGCAGTTCGCGGCACACCGCGTACCCATCCGGGGCGGGAATCATTACGTCCAGCACCGCAAGGTCGTAGTTGTTGATCGCCGCAAGATACAGCGCTTCTTCGCCCGAAGAAACGACATCCACGGCGTACGCTTGCTCGCGTAATCCCTTGGCGATAAACCGCGCGATTCTCGGGTCGTCTTCCACCAGCAGCAGCCGCATAATCGCATGATAGTCCTTTTCTCTTCGCCCCAACACGATTCCGTCATTCAATATTTTTGCTATCTACCGTGGAAATTTAGGCTCTATTTAACTTCACCCGGATACAACTTGACTGCTATCAGCAGGCTTTTCTTCGGAGGTTTTCATCATGTCGACTCGCATCCGCCTTGGCAGTGCGTTGGTAACAGCGGCACTGGCATGTTCCTTGATGGGAGCTTTCACATCGGGTGCCCAGGGCAGTTCCGGCTACCACATCTTGAAAACACTTCCGGTGGGCGGCGACGAAGGATGGGATTACGTTGCCGTCGATAGCGACGCTCGACGCGTGTACCTCTCGCACGGAACCCACGTAGTGGTTCTCGATGCAGACAGTGGCGCAGTTGTCGGTGATATTCCCGACACGCAAGGCGTGCATGGAATTGCGCTGGCGCCCGATCTCGGACGCGGTTTCACGAGCAACGGTCGCGCGAATACAGTCACGATTTTCGATTTGAAGACGCTCAAGACAATTGCCACGGTCAAAGTCGGCACGAATCCCGACGCAATCGTCTACGATCCGGCTATCAAGCGTGTGTTCACCATGAATGGCAGAAGTCAGGACGCCACGGCGATCAACGCAACGGATGGAACGGTAGTGGGAACAATTCCTTTTGGCGGAAAGCCTGAATTCGTGGTGGTTGACGGAAAAGGCAGCATGTTCGTGAATCTGGAAGATAAATCGCAGATAGTGCAATTCGATCCGCAGAAGCTAACGGTTTCAAACCATTGGCCACTGGCGCCATGTGAAGAACCATCGGGCCTGGCAATCGATCGCAAAACTCGCCGCTTGTACGCGGGTTGCGGCAACAAGATGGTTGGTGTCATCAATGCCGACACTGGACAAATTGTGGCTACGCCCGCAATCGGCGACGGCGTCGATGCCAACGCCTTCGATCCGGCAAGCAATTTCGTTTTTTCCTCAAACGGCGAAGGAACACTCACCATCATTCACGAAGATTCACCGGACAAGTACACGGTGGTTGAAAATGTGCCTACCAAGAAAAGCGCCCGCACCATGGGCTTGGATCTGAAAACGCACAACGTCTTTCTGCCGGCCGCCGAATTTGATGCGCCGGCCGCCGGTGAACGTCGCGGAAAAATGAAGCCCGGATCGTTCGTCGTGTTAGTTGTAGGCAAATAACGATTCGTGATTTCAATCCTTGCGAGCCTGCAATTCTCGGTTGACTCTCATCCTTGAGCCGATTTCTCTTGCCAATGCACCAAACATCGCCGAACTCGCATGGTGCTTTCTAGTAACCTCGCCGTTATCCCACAATCTATCGAGCAAGATGCTTTTATGTTTGCAGCCGCCGCCTGGTTCGGAGATTCTGAAAAAGAGTCTTCGACAAAATACCTTTGATCTGGCGAGGTCAAGATCATGGCCAACACAAATGTAGATACCGACGTTCTAATCTGCGGAGCCGGCCCGGTTGGACTTTTTATGGCGAACGAGTGCGCTCGCCGCGGGCTCCGGTGGCGCCTCATCGAAAAACGGTCTTCGCAATCGATTTATTCGAAAGCCCTGGCAATCTTCCCCCGCACCCTGGAAATTTTCGATATGGCCGGAGTGATCGCTCCGTTTCTGGAGGCGGCGAATCGTGTGACCGCAGTTAGCGTCATCACCCACGGACGAACGCTCGCCCATATGCAGTTTGCGCCCAAGGAATCTCCGTATCCATTCATCGCGATGGTTCCGCAGGACGTCACGGAACAACTTTTGCTGGACGAACTCAAGCGCAGAGGCGGAACCGTCGAATATGAAACAGAGCTTACTTCAGCCGAGCAGCACGACGACTTCGTGACCGTCACCATGGACCACCATAGTCAGGCCGTCACTATCAATTCCTCATTCGTCATTGGATGCGACGGCGCACACAGCACTGTTCGCCATTTGCTGAATCTTTCCTTCGAGGGTGGCGCTTACGGAGATTCGTTCCTGCTGGCCGACGTGGAGTCGAACGATTCTTGGCCCGCCAACGAATTGCAACTTTGTCCCAGCGAATTTGGTCCGCTTGCAATCTTCCCGATGAGCGCGAACCGCCGCCGCGTCATTGCCACCATCGAGTCTGCGGAGGGCGACGCTCCTTCGTTTGAATTGATCCGAAACATTCTGGCCAAACGGGCTCCCGCCGGATTTGAAGCACGCGCCCTCCATTGGAGCAGCTATTTTCGTATCTACCATCGGCATGTCGAGCAACTTCGCGCCGGCCGTATTTTCATAGCTGGTGACGCCGCCCATATTCACAGTCCATTTGGCGGACAAGGGATGAACACCGGCCTACATGACATTTGGAATTTGGTTTGGAAGCTGGATCTGTTTTTGAACGGCGTCGGAAACAACGCATTGCTGGACAGCTACAGTTCCGAGCGGCTTCCGGTCATCAAGAACGTCATCAAGACCACCGACATGCTGACAAAAGTCATGGGGACACCGAACAAATTTGTTCAGTCATTACGCGACACTTTTATTCCAATGGTTTCGCGATTGGCGCCATTTCAACATGCTTTCGTCGAGCGGCTTTCCGAACTAGGAATTGCGTACAAGGGTAGCCCGATTGTTCAAGGCGACGGCGACCGATATTTCGACGATTCTCTGCGCGGCGGCAAGGGGATTTTGCATCGTTATCTGCTCGTACTGGATAACGATTCAGAAACTCCGGTTAACGAGTTGGCAAAGCAACTCGCTGCGCCCATCGCGAACATCGTGGAACTGCGATTCACGCATCGCCCGGGTGTAACACTTGTGCGGCCCGACGGCTACATTGCATTTGCTGCGGACGGTAGAGATATGAATTCCGCCATGCAATCGCTACGTTCACTCTTGCAGGGTCAGACCAGCAGCATTTCACTGGCTGCGGACTCCTGAAATTTCCGAAGCTTTTCGAAGCAATCAGCCCCAACGCGGCTGTTCGTCCAGGCTTATCCCTAACGCCGTCTTCGCCACCACTTCATGCGTGAGAAAGGAATTGGCTGGATGGATACGTCCGAGCCGTGCATCGCGGATCAGCCGCTCGTATCCTGCCAACCGGAAAATTCCCTGTCCGCCACACACGTCCAGTCCCAGATCCACAACTTTCCAGGACCCTTCGACCGCGTGGTATTTCGTCGCAAAAATTTTCGCCGGCCATTGAGCGCCGTGTTGCACACCGTTTGACCAATCCTCCGCGGTTTTTTCTAGATGCGGGCCAACCGATTCTAGTTCCAGAACCATATCGGCAATGGCGTGCTGCACCTCGGCGTGATACGCCATCGAGCGCGACAGCGCGATCGACCCTTTGCTCTTCGCAGAGCGAACACTTTCATCCAGCGCACGCTTGGCCAGTCCGTAGTAGATGTTGCCGAAGCCCATCAACGCCCAGGCGAAAATCGAAAGAATGAATGGATCGATTCCCGCGCCGCCGGGCGGCACGATTCGGGCCACGTAGCGGTCAGGAACAAACACGTTTTCCAAAACTGTGTCGTCACTGCGTGTCGCGCGCATTCCCAACACATCCCAGGTTTCCTTTATTTTGTACCCGGGCGTTTCGCGGGTCATGAACGCGTGCACTACTTTCGGTTGTTCGGGATTGCTGAGATCCATTCCGTGCATGCCGAACCGCGTCCAAACTGGCGTCAGACTTCCGAAATGCTTCGTCCCTGTAAATTTGTAGCCGCCTTCGGTGCGCTCTGCTTTCGAAGTTGAAACCAGAACTGGTACATCGTTTCCGCTTTCCGCGTGGCCAGCAGCAAAAATCTCTCCGGCAGCGGCTTCTCGCAAGATCCACTCCAGCGAGGCGTCGCCACTGCGCCACAGATCTGCTGCGACACCAATCCAATAAAGATGCATATTCACCGCAAGCGCAGTTGCGGGCGCATGGTAGGCCAGCCGGCGTTGCTCGCGACAAACTTCCGCCAGCGTCAGGCCCGGGCCGCCGAACTCCGTTGGCACCGGCAACAGCAAATACTTTGCCTTCTTGAGCTCTGCAAAGTCTTCGTCGAAAAACCGGTTTTCCTGATCGTAGAACGCTGCGCGCGACGCAAAACGTGCGAGCATTTCGTCGGTCAAGACGGACTCAACAGGTTGCGGCGAAACAGCGCTCTGACCGCTCACATGATGCAATTCTTTTTGCATTTGGCTTTTCATATTGAACTCCCATTTCCTCAACACTCAAACCACGTTCACGTCCCAAATCGTTGGCCCGCCATGGATTATTCTGCTCCTAAACAGATGGCGGAGTTGAAAAAGGTTGTTCGGCCGGGGGGAAATCCGAGCCTCGCTAAAGGCCTCGGATTCCCCGGAATTCCGCGATCGCGTCTCTTCCAGGCACGATTCTTACGGCCGCGCTTCGTATACGATATTAAACGGCGTTTCCGCCGCGCGCCGGAATCCGCTGAATCCCGCTGACTTCACGACGCCGCGAACTTTCGTCTCGCCCGCTTGCGCGCCCAAACAAAGTCCGACCTCTTGTGACCGCGAGCAGGGCGTGCACAATAGAGTCGAAAACGAGTAATACACTCGACCAACCGGATTCAGGTTATCCTTCATCTGGTCGTTCGCAAACGGCTCAACAATCATCCAGGTGCCGTCCTTAGCCAGTGACTGACGGACGTGCGCGGCAGCCCCAACGGGATCGCCCATGTCATGCAGGCAGTCGAAGACGGTCACGAAATCGTACCCAGATCCGGGAAAGTCTTTTGCTGTCGCCACCTGAAAAGTTACACGGTCGGCGATGCCATTACGCTTGGCAACCTCGTTTGCCGCTTCGATCGACTTGTCATGGTAATCGAATCCAACAAATCGCGATTTGGGAAACGCCTTCGCCATCAACAGCGTGGAAGCTCCTTTGCCGCAGCCCACGTCCGCTACCAGTGCTCCTGCTTCGAGTTTTTCCTTCACGCCTTGCAAAGACGGAATCCATGAACTCACCAGGTTAGCCGCGTAGCCGGGACGAAAGAATTTTTCGCAACCATGGAAGACACCGTCGTCGTGTTCGTGCCAGCCCATCCCTTTGCCGGTGCGGAACGCTTCCGTAATTTTTGGAACCGCGGCGAGCGAGCCCAAAGCAAGCTCAAATGCTCCGGGCAGGTACGCGGGACTGTCCTCATTCGCCAGCGTGAATGCTTGTTCTTCACTAAGGCTGAATTTGTCGGTTTGCGGATCGTAAGTAACGTAACCACCCGCGGCTTGCGATCCTAACCACTCGCGCACGTAGCGCTCGTCGGTCTTGGTTTTCGCTGCGAGTTCCCCCGGATTCATGGCGCCGTCGGCGAGCGCCTTGTAAAGCCCCAACTTCTCGCCGATCACCACCATGCCCGCGTGAACCGCGGCTCCCAGGTCGGTTACGAATTGTCCGACGAAAGCGTTTAATTTGTTCATGTCCAATGCGGAAGCTTGTGCAGCACTCATTGTCTTTCTCCTTTTCTCTAGAATCTGCGTTCATCCCTGTTCCAAGATCGTGGCGACTTCTTCAATTCCCGCAGAGAGCCTCAAAAAAGCCGCCATTTGCTTCTATAAAAGTTGCTTTCAGTTGTTGGTTGGACCTGTGAATGACTGGCAAGAAACGTCAGGATGCCAGTTCACGAAAGCGCCGTTCGGATTCTCTTTCCACGCCCACACATGCAGCGTGTAGAAGGCGTCCAGACCGAAGCGGTTAGGGGCTTCAAAATAGTGGAAGAGCTGTCCGGCGAGTTGTGGTGGACCTTTGTGAGCATTGTTACCGTCCCACTGCGCTGCCATCACTAGAAAGTCGGCACCAATCAATTTCAAGCCGCCATCAGGCGTCGGTTCATAAATCACAATTTGCGGTCTCGTGGGGTCGATCACGCCTTGACTCACCAGATCAAAATTCACAAAGTGCAACCCCATCGCGCCCTGATCGGGACCGCTCACACATCCGAATGTCAGAACATAACCTTCCCGGCCTGCTTGTCGGGGATCCTGGAATCGCTCCGTGTATTGCCGGACAGTTCTAATCAGCGCGCTTTGCTTGCTCCTCAGATCCGCATTGGATTCTTGTTGCTGTCCTCCGTGCGAGTGGCTGTTCTGCGCCAGCATACTTAGAGGACTGCTAACCGTCAGGGCCAGCGCGAGGATGGAATACTGAAGCCGCATCGCGATTCGTCGGACTTTCATACCGGTAGCGGGACTTTGTTCTGCACACATGGCCTTCTTCTCCTTTAGGTCAATGCCCTTGCTGCTGTTCTTTCTCGCGGTTCCTTCGGCCACCGCAGTTTGTTAGAATCCGCTCTATAAAGCGTTTCAACTGGGGTCACTCGCAAGGAATCGCGCGACGTACTGCTGAACATCCCCAGCAGGGGCAAACTAGCAGCCGGCAGAACGCGAAGTAACGAAACAACGCCAAAGAAAAGCCAAAATCGGCACCAACCGGTTGCTTCGTTTGTGGGTACGGGAGCGCATTTGGAGACGAATTCCCAAGGCTATCGCTTCGGCGACTTCACGCTGGATGTCGTTAGAGGATGTGTGTTCAGGGCCGGGCAGGAGATCAAACTTCGCCCTAAGCTATACGAAACACTTAAGTTCCTGGTGGAGCACGCCGGCCGGCTAGTTAGCAAACAGGAACTGATGCAGGCGCTTTGGCCTGATTCCTTCGTTACTGATGATTCCCTTGTGCAATGCATGCTTGAGTTGCGGCGGGGACTTGGTGATCGAGGTCAGCAGCTGCTCAAGACCGTGCCCCGGCGCGGATACTTGTTTAGCGCTGAAGTCACCCCGCTTTCGAGCAGCCACAGCCACTCCTCTTTCGAATTAAAGGATCCTTTTGGTTTCCCGGACGGTCGAAAACTTCCTCCGGCCAAGCCCGCCAGCAAACGCCACGATTTGCCGATACCCCGCACTTCTCTCATCGGTCGCGAACAGCAAGCGGCGGAAGCTTCTGATTTGTTGCTGCGAGAAGACATCCGTTTATTGACGCTGACCGGTCCGGGGGGAGCCGGTAAGACCCGCATGGCAATCGCCGTCGCTGCAGCGATTGCCGATCGCTTCTCACACCGCGTTCAATTTGTAAATTTGGCATCAACCACTGATTCCAATCTTGTTCCGACCGCTCTTGCCGACGCGCTGGGAATCAAGCAAGTCGTGAACCGCACCGTTGCGCAGCTCATCGGTGACCAGTTGCGCAACTACGGACCGTTCTTGCTGGTACTGGATAATTTTGAGCAGGTCCTGACCGCCGCGGCCATCGTGGCTGAAATTCTTGAAGCCTGCCCTTCCGTCAAAATTCTGGTAACCAGCAGGTCCAGCTTGCGTGTTTACGGAGAACAAGAATTTCCGCTGGCGCCACTTACACCCGATTACGCAACGGAATTGTTCGTGCAGCGAGCGACCGCCGTTTGGCCCGGATTTGCGCTTACTCCCGAAAATAACCAGGTGATTCAGGAAATCTGTTTGCGGCTAGATGGCCTGCCTCTGGCCATCGAACTTGCCGCTGCTCGAACCAAGGTTCTTTCCCCGAGCGCCATCCTGGACCGCTTGCAAAGCCGCCTGCAGTTACTGACAGCAGGCGCGCTGGACCTTCCCGAACGCCACCAAACGCTGCGCAAAACGATTGATTGGAGTTACGACCTTCTCAATGAACCCGAGCGAAAATTGTTTCGCCGGTTTTCCGTTTTTGTCGGTGGATGCACGCTGGAGGCGGCCGAAGCTGTCTGCAATACCGGTCGCGATCTCGGGATCGACCTTTTCGAAGGTCTTTCATCCTTGGTGGACAAGAATTTGGTTCAGCATATCGGCCGTGCGGACGCCGAGCCGCGCTTCGCAATGCTCGAAACGATTCGTGAATATGCTCTCGATCGTCTGGCTGATTCTCGTGAACAGTCCGCGACCCGCCGCGCACAGGCGGCCTACTGTCTGGTCCTCGCGGAAGAAGGCAATCCCGAACTGCCCGCGGCGGAGCGTGCTCGCTGGCTAACGCAATGCGATATTGAAATCGATAATTTCCGCTACGCGCTCGACTGGCTCTTTGAAACCAAAGATCTGGATTGGGGCTTGCGGCTGTGCATTGCCTTGTTCCGATTTTGGGATCTGCGGGAGCATCTCACGGAAGGCTGGAACCGGCTGATGACCATCCTGCAACTCGCCGGACAACGGTACCCAAGGGAACGCGCGAAGGTCGGGCATTTTCTCGGTGCCTTATCCACGGCCCAGGGCGGATACCCGGCTGCGGAAAATTTCCTTCAGCAGAGCCTTTCCCTTTATGAAGAATTGGACGATCGGTCTGGCATTGCGGCGTCGTTGAACGCGCTGGCGATTTCATTGGGGGTTCAAGGCGAATACGCTTCGGCGCAAAGCTACTTTGAACGCAGTCTTGTATGCTGGCGCCTGCTTTCGGATCGCTTGGCAGTCGCCCGCTGTCTTCACAATCTCGCCAACGTCGTCAAAGTTCGTGGTGACTACTCGCGCGCGCGCTCGGCACTGCGTGAAGCGACCGATATTTTCGAAGAGCTTGGTGATCGCAGCGGTGCCGCTTGGTCTATCAATCAGCTTGGCGACATTTATCGTGAAGAACATGATCTTGCGACCGCGCGAGATTTGTATGAACGAGCGCTCGTCGTGTTTCGCGAATCCGGGGACGCGTGGGGTACTGCGCGCTCGCTCACGGATCTCGGCGCGGTAGACTGCGAGCAGGGAGATCATTTCGCCGCGCGCGAAGCTTACCGGGAAGCGTTGCGACTTTTTGTGAGTTTGGGCCACCGTCGCGGCATCGCACGCGCATTCGAAGGCTCGGCATGCCTCGCTCTTGCGCAAGGACAAGCCGCACGCGCGCTGACTCTTGCTTCAGCAGCCACAAATTTGCGCGAAGGGATAAGTGCACATTTGCCTCCGGCTGAACGAATGAAGCTCAATCAGACGCTGCAACCCGCATGGAAATTACTCAGTGAAACCGAGGGAAAAGATGCTTGGGCCAGAGGCGCTGCAATCAGCGTCGAAGACGCCATCCGCTATTCTCTCGATGAGCAGGAATCTGCTACTGCAAATTGACGGGATCGATCAGGCGGCGAACCGCAGAAACGCGGTCGGCGGGAATACCCACGCGTCGTGCGTGTTCCCGAATGCTGTCCTCATCCGGCGCAAGATAAACGCAATAAACCTTATCTTCAGTGACATAGCTGTGCAGCCACTGAATCTGCGGTCCCATTTCCTTCAGCGTCTGCAACGATTGCAGCGCGATGTCCCGGATCTGGATTTCCGACAGTGCCCCGGCGCCTGGAATTTCCCGTTCAATTACGAATTGCGGCACAATAAATGAAGTCTAGCACCATCCCCGGCCGGATTTGTCACGCTACTCGAGATTTAGTTGGTGGCAGTCGCAACTCCCCAGTGGCGGGGCCCACCCGGGACCATGAAGCCGCTCGCATCGTTACCGCTACGCCTCCATCATTGTTATGGCGACGGTCGGTGCGAAGCTTGAGCCTGCTTCACAGCGGATGGATGGAGTCGAGTTCGAGATTTAGTTCCAGCACATTCACGCGCGGTTCCCCAAGAAACCCCAAGTCTCGCCCTCTGGTATGGTTCCGAATTAGGACGCGAACCTCTTCTATATTCATTCCGCGTTCGCGCGAAACACGAGCTAATTGGAATTCAGCCGCCGCAGGAGAAATCTCAGGGTCCAGGCCGGAGCCTGAACCCGTTACCAAATCCACGGGAATCGGCGCGTTTGGATTTTCGAGTCGAGCCTTTTCGACATCGCCCTTGACTCGGTCGAGTAAATTCTTGTTCGTGGGTCCGAGGTTGGAACCGCTGCTAGCCGTGGCGTCGTAGCCGGCACCAGCGTTCGATGGTCGTGAGTGGAAATAGCCCGGCCCGATAAACGCTTGTCCGATGATTTTCGATCCTACGATCTTTCCATTTTTGTGGATGAGTTGTCCGGCAGCCCGGCCTGGAAAAAGCACTTGCGCTAGGCCCGTAACGGCAAGCGGGTACAGGACGCCAAAAATGACGGTCGTCACCAACGTGAACCAGAAAGCGATCAGGAGATTCTTTTTCATAAGTCCCTCAAACAACCCGAAGGTAGGTGAGCACCACATCGATGAACTTGATTCCAAAAAACGGAGCGATGATCCCACCCACACCGTAAATCAGAAGGTTGCGCTTCAGCAGAGCCGCCGCACCCAGCGGGCGATAACGCACACCACGGAGCGCGAGCGGAATCAGAGCGATGATGATCAATGCGTTGAAAATAACGGCGGACAAAATTGCCGATTGCGGCGTGCGAAGATGCATGACGTTGAGCACATTCAACACCGGGAATGCTCCCGCGAACATCGCGGGAATAATGGCGAAGTATTTGGCTACGTCGTTTGCGACGGAGAAGGTGGTCAGCGCGCCGCGAGTGATCAAGAGCTGTTTGCCGATTTCGACGATTTCGATCAGCTTGGTCGGATTGGAATCGAGATCCACCATGTTGCCGGCTTCTTTCGCGGCTTGTGTGCCGGTGTTCATGGCCACGCCAACGTCCGCCTGCGCAAGCGCCGGAGCGTCGTTGGTGCCGTCGCCGGTCATGGCTACAAGCTTGCCCTTCGATTGTTCTCGCTTGATCAGTGCCATCTTGTCTTCCGGCGTCGCTTCCGCAAGGAAATCGTCGACTCCGGCCTGACGGGCAATCGCTGCGGCGGTCAGAGGGTTGTCGCCGGTAATCATCATGGTGCGAATGCCCATGGCACGAAGATGGTCAAAACGCTCCTTCATGCCTCCTTTAACGATGTCGGTAAGAGCGATCGCGCCCAGCACACGCCCATTTTCGGCAACCAGCAGCGGCGTTCCACCTGCATTCGAAATCTCCTTCACACACACCTGGACGTCGGCTGGCACGCCGTTACCGCGGCCATTGGTCAGGCGACTGATGGCGTCCAGCGCGCCTTTGCGAATTTCACGGCCGTCGATGTCTACGCCGGACATTCTGGTTTGGGCCGTAAATGGAATGAACGTAGTGCCGTGCGAGGAAAGATCGCGCCCGCGGAGCTGGTAACGCTCTTTTGCCAGCACTACGATGGATCGTCCTTCCGGAGTTTCGTCGGCTAGCGAGGATAGCTGCGCGGCATCGGCGAGATATGCTTCTTCGATGCCGGGCGCCGGGAAAAATTGCGTGGCTGCGCGGTTCCCGAGCGTGATGGTTCCGGTCTTGTCAAGCAACAGCACGTCCACATCGCCGGAGGCTTCAACCGCCCGTCCTGACATCGCGATAACATTCCGCTGAATCATGCGGTCCATGCCGGCAATGCCGATGGCGGAGAGCAGCCCGCCAATCGTCGTAGGTATGAGACAGACCAGGAGTGAAACCAGTACAAAGATGTTCTGCGGAGCACCGGAATAAACGGCAAACGGCTGCAAGGTCACAACGGCTAGCAAAAAGATGATCGTGAGGCCCGCCAATAAGATGTTCAGTGCGATCTCGTTCGGTGTTTTTTGACGTGAAGCTCCCTCGACCAGCTTGATCATGCGGTCGAGAAATGTTTCACCCGGATTCGAAGTAATACGCACCTTGATTTCATCGGAGAGAACACGCGTTCCGCCCGTCACTGCCGAACGGTCGCCACCGGATTCGCGAATGACCGGGGCGGATTCACCTGTGATTGCCGATTCGTCAACTGAGGCCACGCCCTCGATCACTTCGCCATCTCCGGGAATGAACTCCCCGGCAACGACAACAACAATGTCCCCCGACCTGAGTTTCGAACTCGCCACGATCTCTACACTGCCTCCACTGCACAAGCGATGCGCCTGCGTCTCCGCCCGCGCCTTGCGCAATGTGTCTGCCTGGGCCTTGCCGCGGCCTTCCGCCATAGCCTCGGCGAAATTCGCGAAAAGGACCGTGAACCACAGCCAAAGCGTGATTTGCAGTCCGAAACTAAACTGCCCAGCATGGCGAAGAGCGTTCCATGCGAGTTGCATCGTCGTCACTACTGCGCCCACCTCCACCACGAACATCACTGGGTTTTTGACCATCGTGCGCGGATCCAGTTTGCGAAAAGAATCAAAGATGGCCCGCGAAAGAATGGAGCTGTCGGTAAGTGACTTTTTTCTAATTTGAGCTACCGGGTCCATAAATACCTCAAAAGGCCTTTCCTGCGTTCATCAGCAGATGTTCGAGAATTGGCCCGAGACTCAGAGCCGGAAAAAACGTTAGAGCGCCAACAATGAGAATGGTCGAGACCAGCAAACCGGCAAACAAACCACCCGTCACCGGAAAGGTGCCGGCGGACTCTGGAACCGTTTTCTTTTTTGCGAGATTTCCGGCGATGGCCAGCACCGGAATAATCATGAAAAAGCGCCCAAGGAGTTGGGCGGCCGCGGTGGTCGTGTTGTACCACATGGTATTTGCGCTAATGCCGCCAAATGCCGAGCCATTGTTGCCGGTCGAGGAAACGTACGCGTAAAGCACCTGTGACAACCCGTGCGGCCCAGGGTTGGTTATGCCCGCGGTTCCATACGGCTTAACCACTGAGATGGCCGAGAAGATTAGGATCGTGCAGGTTAGAATTAAGACCGCGAGCATAGCCATCTTGACGTCATAGGATTCGATTTTCTTGCCAAGGTATTCAGGAGTTCTGCCGACCATCAGGCCCGCGATGAATACGGCCAGAACCACGAAAACAAAAATTCCATAGAGACCCGCACCGACGCCTCCAAACACCACTTCGCCCAGCATGATGTTGATCAGAGGAATCATTCCGCCAAGCGGGGTGAAGGAATCATGCATGCCGTTGACGGCGCCACAACTGGCATCGGTCGTGACCGTGGCGAACAGTGCCGAATTCGCAATCCCGAACCGGACTTCTTTGCCTTCCATATTCCCACCGGATTGCAGTTCGCTCGATCGCTGGTCGGTGCCAGTCAAAAGGGGATTGCCTTTGGCCTCCGCCCAATAGGTGGCACTAACACCAGCGAAAAACAAAAACGCCATAGCCGCCCAAACGGCCCAACCGTGACGCCGCGAACCAGTCATCCGTCCGAGCGTGTACGTCAGTCCCGAAGGAATCGCGAAAATCAATACCATCTCAAAAAAGTTCGCAAGCGGAGTGGGATTTTCGAAAGGATGGGCGCTGTTGGCGTTAAAAAAACCGCCGCCGTTCGTGCCGAATTCCTTGATCACTTCCTGCGAAGCCACCGGCCCTTGCGCGATCACTTGTTGCGTGATTGTTTGTGTGCTGGTCTTTCCGTCCGGCCCCGTGACCTGCGCGCTGTAAGGTTGAATCAGGTCGACGGTCGTATACGGTTTGAGATTTTGTACAACTCCCTGCGACACCAGGAACAGCGAACCCACCAGGCACACCGGCAGCAGTACCCACAAAAGGCAGCGAGTCGTATCGACCCAGAAGTTTCCGAGCTTGTCCGTCTCTTTTCGCGCGATGCCGCGGATCACCACAATCGCCAGCACGATGCCGACGGCAGCGGACACAAAGTTGTGATAGGCCAAGCCCGCCATCTGCGTGAGATAGCTCATCGTCGATTCACCGGCATAAACCTGCCAGTTGGTGTTGGTGGTGAACGACGCCGCCGTGCCGAAGGCCAATCCCGGCTCAACGTTGGGAAATTTCTGTGGATTGAGTGGAAGCCATTTCTGCGTACGCTCGATGAGATACAGCACCGCCATCGACACGCCACTGAACAGAAGCATAGCCACTGCGTATTCCGTCCAGCGCATCTCATGCTTCTCGTCAACACCAGTCAGTCGATAAACCAGTTTTTCGACGGGCCGAAAAATGGGATCAAGAAACGTCTTTTCCCGATTGAACACGCGCGCCATGAAAACACCAAGCGGCTTGGTCAACAGGAAGATGACTAGCAGGAAAAATCCGATTTGCAACCAGCCATTCGCGGTCATCGACTAGAACTCCTCCGCCTTCAACAGGGCGTATAGCAGATAGCCGAAGAGAAGCGCGCAAATCACCAGCAGTGCCGCATTGCCCAAAGTCATGAGCTCACTCCTATTTCAAGCGTTCGCATCCGCGAACGTAGAAGATTCCAACTGCGAAAAACAGTGCCGTCGCTGCGATAAAAATGATGTCCAGCATGACTCTCTCCCAATCGACTTTGCGTACTGTCGCCCTGTCAGGCCTTTGGCTGCGGTATTGACCCTCAAAATTTCCCTATACCGCAGCCAGTCTCTTTAGAACTTCACGAGGATGGCCATCGTGGCTCGGTTTTCAGTCTTACGGAGATCAGGGAACCACGTGTTTGTTGGCGAGCCGTCGCAGGTCGTAAAGCCGCTCAAGCAAACCAGCCCCCCGGGTGTTGCCGTGTTACCACCTGGAGGTGTCACTCCACCGGACCCTGAGAAGTAAGGTACGTTCGCGGCTCGATGGTTGTACTCCCACCGGAAAGTAATGTACTGGCTTGGCATCCAGTCGAAAGTCCCGGACACATCCCAGGCTTTGTATGGATCTCCGGGATTTTCGGTGAAGTAGGGCGTTCCGGAACTCGCAGTGGCTCCGTTGATCGGCGGCAGCAACACTAGGTAGCGCCCAGGATTGTTGATCTGCCCACCACCGATCGTCAGACCATACTTATCGTTATCGAACCAAAGTCGGTTGTAGAGCATGTAGCCCAGAAAACTCTGCTTCGGACCCTTCGCGGAATTGCCGGCACAACTGACTCCGCCGCCATGTTCACATCCCATATCGCCGGTGAGCGAGAAAGCGGCCTTGTCTAGAAACCTTTCGGGGTTGTCATAGTATTTGATCTGAATGCTGTCGTCCGTGTGATAGCGTACGCGGCCTGGCGTGTTCAGCGCGTCCTCACCCAGCATGTACTGATTACCAAGAACCGATAGCCACCCGTTTGGCCGCCACAAAATCTGAAATCCAAATCCTGGACGATTGTTGAACCTGCCGTACGCTTGCCAACCGTTCACAAACCACGGCTCGATCTTCAAATGTTCGGTGGGGAATATTTGAACGCGCACGCCATTGAAGAACCACGGCGTGTTGGAAGAAACATACGACGGCTGATAGGCCCAATTGTCGAACTGGTAGTAGCTGAACAGGCCCACATACGACATGAAGATACCGGCATCGACATTCACGCCATGCAGTGCGTTGAAATGATAGCCGCCATATGCCTCGGAAATATACCGATAGGCGTCGGCTAGATTCCACTGGCCGCGGGCGGGACTCGCGTCGTTGCGCGGGGTGGTTTGGGAATACAACCCGAATTGAGTCATCACCCGCGCGCGAACATTGTCGTAGTGGAAATCGCCGCCGATGCCCATCTGGGTCACGTGCACTTCATTGGATCTGAAAATCTCGCTCGAACCGCCAATCGTATCGTCTTTGGGATGGGCGAAGTCGTAGACGTAGTCAACATCGGCTCTGATTTCCGGTGTGAAGAATTTTGTGTCGAGAGGAACGTCTTTCGTGCGCGGATTGCCGTTCAGCCATGTGAAGTCGGCGAAAGTAAACGGCTCTGCCTTCCCAGGTTTCCCTGTGCTCGGCGCATTTTTTTCCGTGGCTTGAGGCTGGACGCCGACCGCCGTTGCAACTTTGGCGACGCCGGCAGATGCGAGCTCTGGAGACGCCGTACTTGGAGCAACAGGGGGAACGGCATCGGTAGTTCCTGTCGAGACCGACGAAGAATCGGAGCCCGCTGGAGCGGTCGCTGGAACTGCACTCGCCGGTTGTGCCTTGCCCTCAAGCTCGGCCATACGCTTTTCGAGTTGCTCCACGCGATCCAGGAGCTGCCGCTCGCGCGCCGTCAATGGAGCAGGCGCTTCGATTTTTGCTGCTGTTGCCGGCTTGGCGGGCGGCTGGTTTTTTCCGTCGTCATCCGCAAACGCAGAAGCGCCAACAGCACTTCCGCACAAAGCTCCGACCAACATCAGTGACACAAGTTTCTTCCATTTGAAACTGCCCATTCTTCTCTCCTAACTTCTGTTATGCAGTCGGAACGACCTTGCGATCTTCTCGTACGCGATTCGTTCGCGCTCGTCATGCCAATAGGCGTATTCCTCTGACCGATCAGCGATATCGGATAATTGGCGCGCCCTGACTCTAAAGCGGTTGCGACTTATCGGGGTCACACGGGAACCAACCATTTGCCGCCGTTTCCCCTCGTGCGCCTCGCCCTCTTCCTTAGCGGTCGTGAGGCGAGTTGTCGTCCTGCGTTTTGTATATCTCGTCCATTGAACTAGGGCGAATCGAAGGAAGACGCAGGCAAGCAAACAGATCGCAATGAATACGATGATCGCCATAACCCGAAGGATGGTGCTTTCGACGTACGCGCACAATTCTCAATAGGGCGATGAACCGAATGCTCCCAAATCCGAAGACCAACGTAGCAAAATGCTCGTCAGGAGTTCCTGAGCGATCCGTAAAGAATTCATAAGAAACTCTTCTTGAAGGCGCACTAAAATAAGGACTTAGTGTGTGGGGATCGCTGGCGAACATTTCGCTCAACGATTTGATAAACGCAATTACTCAATCTGTTCCTTAATGAGATTTGCTGACGTTTCATCTTTCTACTTCGCCGCAGCCGCAGTCTAGCCCTTGGCTAGAGCAGAATTCCCCTCAATATGAAGCTGGCGACGCTGAAATAGATAATCAGTCCAGTGACGTCAACCAGTGTGGCGACAAATGGAGCTGAAGCGCTTGCGGGGTCGAGACGGCAACTTCGCAAAATAAACGGCAACATCGAGCCGGCAAGCGTTCCAAACATCACCACACCTATCAAACTGCAACCGATCGTGAGCGCAATTACCAGATAATGCTCGCCGTAGCTTCCGCGCAACGTGTGCCAAAGAAGAATTCTGGTAACGCCGATCAGTCCGAGAATCGCTCCCAGCGTGACACCCGCCATTAATTCTCGCCGGATCACTCTCCACCAGTCCTTCAGGCGGATCTCCCCCAGTGCCATCGCTCGAATCACCAATGTCGTCGCTTGCGATCCCGAATTTCCTCCGCTGCTGATAATCAATGGAATGAACAAGGCGAGAACCACCGCGCGCGAAATCTCGTCGGAGAAATATCCCATCGCTGTCGCGGTCAGCATTTCACCCAGAAAAAGAATTGCCAGCCAGCCCGCGCGTTTTCGAACCATTTGCCCGAAGGTAACTTCCATATACGGGCCTTCGAGCGCTTCCATACCGCCGATTTTCAGAATGTCTTCACTAGCTTCCTGCTGTACGACGCCAGCCAGATCCGTACTGCTCACAATTCCCAGCATGCGG
Organism: uncultured Acidobacteriota bacterium; assembly: GCA_963781385.1. Classification (GTDB taxonomy): domain Bacteria; phylum Acidobacteriota; class Terriglobia; order Acidiferrales; family UBA7541; genus Acidiferrum. The sequence continues at coordinate 574,989 of CAWAFN010000007.1, forward strand.
CCTTGCTGGTCTAGAACCGGCAAAGCAATGAGCCGGCGCTTTGCTACCAGTTGCGCGACCACTTCCTTATCTTCATCTTCGGAAACCGATGCGAAGTCGATGCGCATCACTTCGCGGACCTTTTTCGATCTGTCGGCTGCCAGCAATTCTCGGAACGAAACCACGCCGACGAGACGTTGCGCCTCGTCCAACACATACGCGTAGTAAATCATCTCGATGTGTCCCGCGTGCTGGCGGAGCTGACTGATCGCTTCTTCGACTGTGTTTTCCGGAGAAATCGCCACAAATCCTGGGTGCATCAGACCGCCGGCTTCGTCCTCCGGATACAGCGAGGGCCTTCCCCCTTCCCGGCTGCGTTCGGCGACTACCGTCACTTCCAGATCGCGCGCTTGAAACAGCACCTGATCGGTAAAGTCCAATCCTCTGAACCAGCGCTTGGGCGGTACAACCGTCGGACCGATGAATACCTGCGTCACACCATTCTTGTGCGCATACTCCACAAGCGCGTCCGCGTGATTCTTGCCGTACACAATCGCAGTTTCAATGCGAAGATTTTCCGCGAAGTGCATGTGCCGCTCGATGACTTGTCGTTTTGGCGCAGGCAAATTGGACATCTCGTGCTCGGGGCAGACAAACACCGCTACGCACGACGCGTGAAGAAAATCCGCTACGCGACGGGCGCGCCGCAACAACATCGCCGTAGAAGCTTCCAACGTTACATCCACTAGAATTTTCTCTGCATGCATTTCCGCAGGCTGCTTCTTGGCCATCGCTCGCGCTTCAAGCGCCTGCGCGGTCTGCCGTATTGCCAGTTCTCGCAACGCTTCCAGCGTCGGTTCTTGAAAAAGTCTTTCTGATTCCAGCTTGGCCCGTTCGGGAGGGTAGATGACGCCTCGCTCCAACCGGTGGATCAACGCTCGCGGCGTCACATCCACCATCACTACCTCGTCCGCTTCCTGAAAAACCCAATCCGGAACAGTCTCGCGCACTCGCAACCCGGTAATTTGCCAAATCTGATCGCTGAGGCTCGCCAGATCCTGCACATTCATCGTGGTTACCACGTCCACTCCACCTTCGAGCAGAACCTGCACATCTTGCCAACGTCGTGGCCGTTCCGATCCCGGCGCGTTGGTATGCGCAAAATCGTCAACAATGCACACTTTCGGATGCCGCTGCAGGATTCCGGCGATATCCAACTCCTCGATGAAACTCCCGCGACATGCCACACGTAGCAGCGGCAACGTCTCAAACTCCTTGGACCGCTCTACCAAATCGTTCCGCCCCTGCGGCTCGAGAAACGCCAGCACGACATCCACTCCGCGTGTTTTAAGTTCGTGCGCATCCTCCAGCATCTGATAGGTTTTGCCTACGCCGGCGGCATATCCCAGGTAAATTTTCAGTTTGCCTCGTCGTTTTTGCTGGCTCATCGTGTTCGCTCGCGCTCTAGTGTGGGAATACCCGCACATCGATGCCTTTTGCTGCGCGGACCAGACGGCTCACCGTGCTGCCAAAAATCCGCGTTCCTAAATCCTTTTTTGCGCTGTGTCCCACGAAAATCTGTGTCACTCCATGCGAACGTGCGTATCGCACGATGGGCTCGACCGGGTCTTCGCCTTCGAGTATTTCCACTACTGCGCCTGCTTCTCGCGCTTTCGTCAATCCCCGTTCCAACAACGCGCGGTCTGCATCCGAAAGATCAGGTTGCTTTACATATGCGGCCAAAACGTCGCAGTGGAAACGTGCCGCGTTTCGTCGGGCGGTCGCCATCATTCGGTCGAAGTTTGCTCGTGGCGTCAAGCAGATAAGAAAACGTTCGTGCGTACCCCAGGGCTGCTCAATGCCGTGTAAGTGCGCATACCGCTGCAGTCCTGCGTCAATCACATCCGCCGAAAGCACCAGCGCCATTTCTCTCAGCGCGGAACGTCGCTCCGTATCCGTTTGGGTAGGCGCGTCCACAATTACGATCTCGTCCGCGGTGTTCAAAAATTCGCGCGGGATGGTTTGCGTCACTTTTTTTCCGGTAAGTTTTTCCACCGCTTCTCGCTGATCATCAATATGCTGCAGATTCACGGAAGCGACGATCGTGATACCCGCCGACAATAATTCCTCGACATCTTGCCAACGATGCGCGTTGCGGCTTCCCGCCGGGTTGTCGTACGCGAGCCCGTCGATCAGGCAAACCTGCGGCCGTCTTCCAAGAATTGTTTCGACGTCAATGACAGAAACACCCTTGATATTAAGCGTAGGAATGATCTCAAGCGCAGCTAGCAGTGCTTCAAGTTCCGCAGGAATTTTTGCCTGTAGTGCTCCAACCACGACGTCCTGTCCACGGTCACGGCGACGGCGGCCTTCGTCGAACATTCTGAAAGACTTCCCGACTCCCGATGCATAGCCGAGAAATACTTTCAGGCGCCCACGCGCCGCTTCTGAAGTCTTTTGTGAGTCAGCCATAGCCCGCTGATTGTAACCCCAGCGCGTTGCCAGGACATTACGGAACTCGCGATTCCCCGCCGGGTCATCTTTTTCGCTAAATGGCAGATCGCCTGGGAGATAAATTTCTAGACATACCAGAGCACTAAACTCCTTCGGAGCTCCGGCGCACAGATAGCAAAAAAAGTTGCTGGCGCGAAGCCCGACAATTGCATCCAAACCGTCAACGACGCGCATGCCAATAAACAAAACATCGGAACTCGTTTCGTGCTCCAAATAATCACTCCTGGCAGATTGTTCAAAGACCATGCGACGGATGAAACAACCACATCCAGTGCCTCGGTACGGTAAGCTGATAACCGGATGCAAGGCCTATTCCCACTTTTTCTTAAACTTGAAGGGCGCCGATGTTTGGTTGTCGGTGCCGGTGAAATTGCCGAATCGAAAATTGTCAGCTTGCTCGACGCCAACGGCATTGTGGAAGTGGTATCTCCATGCGCGACCGAAAAAGTGGAAGAGTGGGAGCGCGACGGGAAGATTCGATGGCTTAAGCGAGCATTCCGCGATTCAGATTTGGATGGCTGTTTCCTGGTGATCGCCGCCACTTCCTCACGTCAGTTGCATGAAGAGGTCCGCCGTCTGGCAATACAGCGAGGAGTGCTCTGCAATATTGTGGATGTCCCAGAATTGTGCGATTTCTATTATCCCGCGGTGGTGAAACGTGGAGCGCTGCAAATTGCCATTTCCACTGCGGGAGAGAGTCCGGCACTTGCTCAGCGGTTGCGAATGGAACTGGAAGCGCAGTTTGCCGCGGAGTATGAAGACTGGGTTATAGAACTCGGAAAAGCTCGCACCAGAATTCGCGCGTCGGTACCCGGGGCGGCGGAGCAGAAAGCGCAATTGCACCAATTGGCCAGCGCTGAATCTTTCCAACAATTCCTGAAAAGACGCACGAAATAAGGCTGCGGAATGGTTCCGGAATAGGAGTGGTTCCGGCTCGGCATACCATGAAGAGCTTGCATACATTGCATTCATTCTTTCACGACTGCGGCACAATCAGCGGTGCTAGCATTCGCCACAAAGGTATCTCCGGTCTCTAGATACTGGATTAAGGTTGACGATGCCCCGCTTCCTATCGGGACAGGGCCCATAAAACATTGAAGAAGTTGGGAAAAGTCTATTTGGTTGGAGCTGGACCGGGTGACCCCGGTCTATTGACCGTAGAAGCTTTTCGTTTGCTGCGAACGGCTGATGCCGTCTTCCACGATGATCTGGTCTCCCCGGAAATTCTCGCTCTCATCCCTCCTGAAACCCATGTGGAAAGCGTGGGGAAGCGTTGTGGACAGGCGCAAAGCACACAGACTCAAATCCATTCTTTGCTGATCGATGCCGCCAAGAAGGGATGGAAAGTGGTCCGGCTGAAGTCGGGAGACCCGTTAATTTTTGGGCGCGCCGGAGAAGAGATCGAAGCGCTACGCGGTGTTGGGATCGAATATGCGATTGTGCCGGGCATTACCGCGGCATTCGGCGCTGCCGCGAGAGCGGGTATTACATTGACAGATCGCCGGCTGGCATCACGCATTGTTTTTTTGAGCAATCACCAATGTGCGGGCAAACCATTGTTCGATTGGCGAGGCGCATTTTCAGAAGACACGACGGTTCTAATTTATATGCCCGGAACTGACTATGCGGGGCTCGCGGCAAAACTTTGCGCAGATGGGCTGACCACCCAAACGCCATGCCTAGTGATATCGCAGGCGACGACGCCAAACCAGAAAATCTATCCAACGACACTTGCAAACTTGGCAGATATTCCATACTACGCGGCGCCAGTGCTCCTAATTATCGGCGCGGTCGCCGCGCAATATGTACGAGAAGCGATCAGCCTGGGCAACCCAGATGATTCGCCTGTTTCTCTCGGGTCAGTGTTTGAATTTGCGTTGGCGAAGGAACGAGCAGAAGCACGGGAGAGGCCAGAGACCGCCGAGCCTTTCGAACAGCCCGTGGCATGAAACATCGAACTCCCAGGTCCGGAGACCGCTTAGCAGGTTGCCCGATCAATTCCCGCGGTGCTGACGGCTGCGTTTTTGCTCGACGCCGATAATAGCCTCCGCGACTTCCTTCATAGATTTGCGTTGCTGACGGCTCTGCCTGCGCAGGCTCAGGTAGGCTTCTTCTTCGCTGAGGCGGGCCCCGCGCTGCAATATCCCCTTTGCGCGTTCGACAACTTTGCGGGTTTCGAGCTCCTCGGATAGCTGCGAGCTTTTCTCTTCTAGGCGGGCCATTTCAATCTCGGCACCTACCAGGAATCCCATGGTCGAGATCAACCGAATCTCTTGCTTGGTATAGGAGTGCGGCTCGCGATTTTGCAGATTGATTACACCTACCAGCCTGCCGCGGCACAGCACAGGAACCGACAGAAAAGACTCAAATCGATCTTCGGGCAATTCGTTGAAAAACTGAAAGCGTGGGTCGTGGAAGGCATTTTGTCCGATCGCAACCGGTTGGCGATGCTGCGCTACCCAACCAGTAATGCCTTCGCCGAGGCATAGCGTCAGTCGGCCTACTTCGTCGGGATGGGGATTTTTGGATGCGCGCAGGACGAGCTCGTCGTCTTCAAGCACAAAGACAAGGCAGGAATCACATTTCGCAACGACGGAGACGAATTCGATGACACGCTCAAGCACTTCGCCGAGAGGGTTAGCGGTCGCCATCCGAGTACCAAGTTCATGCAGAAAATTGAGTGCCGGGTCTTTGTGCTTGTCCCGAAGGATTTTGCTGGCACGCTCCGCAGCTTCCTTGACAAGAAAGCCCATCCGCGGATGAGAGGGCTCGAGGTCAGCTTGCAATCCGAGCGAGCGTAACCGCTCTGAAGTGGACGGACCGATCGAAGCAATGACAACGCGTTCGAGACTATGGCGCAGGGCCTCTTCCAGCTTCATCTCCGTCGCAATTTGCAGGAAATGGGTGATCTGCATGGCGGACGTGAGCAGCAGGACGTCCACTTCCCGGTTCGCGACGGACTTCACGGCTTCTTGCAATGGCGAAATGTCCTCTGGCAGAGTCCATTGATACACGGGAACCGCAGTGACATGCGCGCCGCGCTCGCGCAGACCGGCCAACAACTCCTGGGGGGGTACGCCGTATTCTTGCACAGCCACTTGCAGACCTCTGAGGGGCCGGGCCGGAGCAGCGTCGTCCAGCACGCGAAGCAGTTCTCGCCAAGTATTCGGTTCGGGTGCCACCAGATTTGGTTTCACACCGAGTTCGCGCAAGGCGGAGACCGGCTTTGATCCGCGCGCGACTACCTGAACTCGCTCCAACGCGCTCGCGAGTTGTTCTCGGGGATAAGCGTGTTGCACTGCGCCCACCAGGGCTCGAATGCCGGCTCCCGTCAAAAAAATCACCATATCAAATTTTCCGGCGAGCAATCCTGTGGCGAAACCCAGCGCTTCAGGCGACTCAAGAGGGACCTCACGCATGGCGGGCGCAACCGTTGGCACGCCTCCGTAGGAAGCGATCAACTTTGCCATCTCTTTGGCATGACGGCTCTCCAGAGCCAGCACTCTCAAACCGCCGAAACCCTCGCCGGGCATGCAGTCCTTCCTAGAAGTGGAAGTTGGTCTCCACATATCCAAACTGGGCGTTCGTGCCCGATGGATATATATTCGTCACCACGCTTTTTCCCCAAGCGTGCGCGTAGTAAGTGGTAAGGCTAAAGCCGTAGCCCAGAGGCACGTCCAAGCTTGCGTCCCAAACATTCGCCAAGCTGCGATTGCTGACGCCTGCCCGGCCCATGTAGCCGAACGTTTTTGGCTGAAAAGCGCCTCCGCCGCCGTACCAGAGGTCCTGGGCACTGGCCAAGCGCAGGGCATGTAGCTCGCTGCGCACTACTAGGGAATGAGGTAGACGAAACACCGAGATCCCGTAGAAATCCTCATTGTTCATCATATTGTAGAACGGGAATCGCGCATAGGGACGAGGCGTTGGCAATACCTGGAAGAACGTCGCGTGGGTGTTATCCGCAAAATTGGAATCACCGCTACCGAAGGAATATCCGGCGCGGAACCACGGATTTAGGAAGTGATTCGCGGGTTGCCAGCCAAGTTCACCGACGAAAGCACCTGCGCGATGCGTTTCGACGCCCCAACTGCCGTTTTGCACCGCTCCCCACAAAAGGAAATCGAACTGGCCATGGTTCTGGGTCCTGAACACGTGAACATAATCGGCACCGTAGGTTCCGATGCGAACGTGGTATTTATCGGCGGAACGAGCGGCAAGCGGACGGTTGTCTGTCTTGAGGACTGAGCCTCGTTCGTCGATGTATCCCAAACTAAAGATGCGGAGCTCGCCGGGGGATTTGCTGGCCGTAACCGGCACTGTGAAAGCTCCGTAGAAAAGATCCACATTGATTTCGCCCATGGCATCGATCTGATAGACACCGCGTGTTGGGCGCGCGCCGAGGAGAGTAAAGTTGTTGCCACCGGCGTTGAAGGAAAGTTGCGCGCCGTCAAAGCTCCGGCCCACTGCCGAGAATCCGAAATCGCCAATCACGCGTTGCGTGATGCGAGTGCTAATGAGTGTGGCAAGACTCTTGTCCGTGGGAGTTACTTCGGCGCCATCGAGGAAAGTGAAGCGGCCAAGACGAAGCTTTCCGTTCGCTGGAAGTTTGAAACCGACATACGCTTGCCGGACAAAACCATTGCCATTGTTTTGCCCATTGCCGTTGGCAACAAAATAGGTTCCTCCCAATCCGAGTTGCCCCGGAGGTCCTGCGACGACCGCGCCGGTCGGAAGGTTGACGATGGCGTCCTGAGCTCCCTCCAGAAACCATTCCATGTTCTCGTATTTCTGGCCGAGCCCAATCCGTAACAACGAGTGTTCGAACGCGTAGGCATTCTGCCCGGTCGCGGGTTGGAACCAATCCCACGCTTCGGTTCGGAAGCGCCAGTTCACCGAAACGGTGAGATTCCCCAGCTTATGCGGCGCGGCTGGAGCAGACGCTGGCTTTGAATTCGCAGCGGCAGGCTTCCTATCCTTGTTCATGTCCGGAGGACCATCGTCAGTCTCCGGCGCGCTGCTCGCTTCCGCGGGTGCAAGTTGAGCAGCGTCAGTTCGCTTTGCCCGGGCAGGCGTCTCATTCAACGCGGCCAGAGACCGCTGAGCGGGAATAGGCGCTGCCACAAGAAGGAGGGCGATGCCAACCACACCGTGAGCTAAGGAACGAATCACTTTTTCAAATCCTCTTTTCATCAGGAATCCCTGGAGCAATTCATCCCGATTCATTCAACGACTTCCGGAGCGGCGCTACGAAAAAGCCGCCGATAAGAAAAGATGCCCGCCCGGTCTGCGCTCGCTCCCTGCCATTTCATGGACCACTGGGTTCCAATTTGCAGGAGTGCCAAAGCAGCAACCAAAAATCCTGCGGCGATGATGTACAAACCCCAGGAATATTGACCTGTGCGGTCCTTTATGGTCCCCAGGAGAGAGGGCAAAAGGAATCCGCCGAAACCACCTGCCGCGCCAACCAAACCTGTGAGTATGCCGATGCGCTCTGGAAAGCGCTGAGGAACCAGCTGGAAGACTGCACCGTTGCCCATACCAAGCATGCCCATGCTCACGAACAAGAGCCCAACCTCGAGCGGTAAGGGCGGAAGCGTCCCGACGGCGAAAAGACAGATCGACAGAATGGCGAGCAGCACCAAGAGCAGACGATAGCCCCCGATTTTGTCGGAGAGCCACCCACCCATCGGACGAAGAAAACTTCCAGCAAGAACGACGATGGTGGTGAAGTCTCCAGCGCGCACTTTGGCCAGGCCATACTGATCGTGGAAGAAAACGGTGAGGAAGCTGGCGAGTCCGACAAAGCCGCCGAAGGTGAAACAGTAGAAAAAACAAAACCAGGCCGTGTCAGCTTCTCGTAGAACCGAGGCGAAGTCGTGCCAAGCGGGAGCTCTCGCTTCCCTCGGACTATCTTTGGCGAGCAGAGCGAAGGCCAGCAAGACCAGCAGAACCGGCAGCATGGCGAGAGCGAAAGTGTTGGCGTAGCCAAATTTTTGCGCCAGGCGCGGAGCGAAGAGCGTGGCAATCAAAGTGCCAGAATTGCCCGCGCCGGCAATGCCCATAACGAGCCCTTGATACTCAGGAGGGTACCAACGGCCAGCGAGAGGCAAGGCAACCGCAAAGCTGGCCCCGCCAATGCCCAGTAACAGGCCAAGGAAATAAAACTGGCCAGGGGTGTGGGCAAAGCGCCATCCGAGCAGCAAAGGCACCAGCGTCAACAACAGGCCGAGCAATCCAGTTCGTCTCCCACCCAAACGGTCGCCGAGCACACCGAGCACCGGTCGAAAGAACGAGCCGCCAAGAAGTGGAATGGCCGTGAGAAATCCCTTTTGCGTAGAGGTGAGATGAAGTTGTTCGCCAAGAAAAGGGGCCAGCGGGCCCAGCAAAACCCAAACCATGAAACTCACGTCAAAATATAGGAATGCGGCGACCAATGTTGGAAAGTGGCCAGACTTGAAGAAGCTCTTTGCATTCATTTCACGCCTCCCCTGAAATGCGACTGAGAGAAGAATTCTGCGCGAACGAAGTGAGGCAACCGGAGTGTGAATTCTCGAGCGAAGCATTGGCGAAACTGAGTTCGACGAAAATCGCGCCACCTTCTACCCGTGCAGGGAAAGTCCTGATGCATTGCGCATTCTCGGGCTGATTTGAAACACTGCCGGTGGCGAGGTCCACCTTCCACGCGTGCAGCGGGCATACCACAGCGCCGGCCGAGACAATGCCGTCGGCTAACGGGCCCCCACGATGCGGACAGCGATTCTCGACCGCCAGGAAACGGTCGCCCAAATTAAAGAGTGCCACGACTTGCCCTCCCACCTGCACGGCCCGCCCTTCGCGCAATGGAATATTTTCGACAGCAGTGATCCGCACCCATCTTTTCGTTTCTTTCATTGGTTGATCTTCTCCAACGCTTCGATCTGCACGAATTGTGTTGGATGGCGAGGCTCATCACCTTCCAGCCACGCATCGCGCGCCAGCCGTTTCGACTTGCGGAGCCGCTCGCGTAGACCTTGCTGCACACCCAGCGGCGCGTACACCGTGTCGCGCCGCACTTTCTGGATGCTGACGCGTTCGACGAAATCGTAGGTTCGTTCCAAGTAGTTGGCATTTTCTCGGTAGTACTGAAAAAACAGCGTCGCCGCCTGCAGTGCTTCTTCCATGGATTCGACGGTGATGAGCACATCGGCTTTGCGAACCCTCTTCCCTGCAGCGCCTCCAACCACAACTTGCCAGGTACCTTCCTGCCCGATCAGACCGATGTCTTTGACCGTTGCTTCCGCGCAGTTTCGCGGACAGCCCACTGCGCCCATCTTCACCTTGTGCGGCGTATACAGATGTTCCAGGCGACGCTCCAGTTCAATGCCCGCGCGCGTGGAGTCCTGCACGCCAAAACGACAGAAGTCGGTGCCCACGCAGGTCTTCACCATGCGCACACCTTTGGTGTATGCCTGACCGGAAGGCATGCCGAGGTCGGCCCAAATGTTCGGCAAATCCGATTTCTTTACGCCCAGCAGATCGATGCGCTGACTACCGGTGATCTTCACCATCGGCACGCGGTATTTTTCCGCTACGTCGGCGATGCGCCGCAGTTCTTTCGCCGAAGTAACTCCGCCGCGCATCCTCGGCACCACCGAAAACGTCCCATCTTTCTGGATATTCGCGTGTACCCGGTCGTTGATGAATCGTGCCGAGCGATCTTCGTCATGATTTCCACACCACAGCATGTCCATCATGTAGCTGAGGGCAGGTTTGCAGACTTCGCAACCGTGGCCGTTGCCATAAATGTCCAGAACCTCTTGCACGGATCGCAACCGCTGGCTGCGCAAGATGTCGCGCAGCTTTTCTTCGCCGAACGGAACACACTTGCACAACACTCTTTCCGTTTCTTCCTGAAACTCCGGCACTACGGCTTTAAGAAGTTGCTGGCAGTGCTCGGTGCAACTGCCGCACCCGGTGGAAGCGCGCGTGCTTTCTTTTAATTGCGCGAGGGTGTCCACGCCTTTCTGGAGTATGGCTTCGATGATGGAGCCCTTGCTCACTCCCATGCACCCGCAGACAACTTTGGTGTCTGGCATCTCGGCGATGTCCAGGCCGGCATCTTCCTCAGGCGCTGGGAATAACAATTGACGACGCTGTGAACTCAAATCTGTTTGCGTGCGTAGCCAATCCATGTAGCGATGGCTATCTGCGGTATCCCCGACCAGAACTGCGCCGGCCAGCTTGCCATCACGCAAAGTCAGCTTCTTGTAGACTCCCAGCGCAGCGTCTTCGTACTTCACTACGTCCGTTCCCAGTGCGCTCTCTGAAAAATCTCCGGCGGAAAAAACATCCACCCCCATGATCTTGAGCTTTGCCGCGGTGACGGAGCCCTCGTAGCGCAGTCCTTTGTTACCCGAGATGGTGGCGGCCAAAACCTTGCCTTGTTCGAGCAGTGGCGCCACCAGTCCGTAGCACGTGCCGTTGTGCTCCACGCATTCGCCTACCGCAAAAATATCTGGATGCGAAGTCTCCATGAAATCGTTGACAACAATCGCGCGATTTACCTGCAGCCCGGCTTTTCTTCCTAGTTCCACATTCGGACGGATTCCCGCCGCGATCACCACGATTTCCGCTGCGATGCTGCTGCCATCCTGGAAGGCGAGGCCTTCGACCTTTCCGTTGCCGAGAATCGCCGTCGTGTTTTTCTCCAAGAGGACGTTCATCCCAAGGCATTCCATCTTTGACTTCAAATAGCCGCCGCCTGTGAGGTCCAGTTGGCGTTCCATCAGGCGGTCCATCAAGTGGACAACGGTTACTTCGCATCCCTGCACCTGCAGTCCTCGGGCCGCTTCCAGTCCTAGCAATCCCCCACCGATGACGACAGCTTTCAATCCCTCGCGAGCTCGATCGAGCAGGGCGCGGGTGTCGTCGAGGTTGCGAAAGACATAGACGCCTTCTTTCTTCACTCCCTCTATCGGAGGAATCAGCGGATTGCTGCCCGTGGCCAGCAGCAGTTTGTCAAATGGCGTCACCGCGCCATCCTCGCCCGTGATGGTTTTCTGTTCCGGGTTGATGTCCGTGATTCGCACTCCCAGTCGCAGGTCAATTTGGTTCTGGCGATACCATTCAAGCGAATTTAGTGCGATGTCGTCCGCGGCCTTCTCCCCGGCCAGCACCGACGAGAGCAAAATGCGGTTGTAATTGACATGGGTTTCTTCCCCGAAGATCGTGATCTCAAATTTTGTCGAGTGCTTCAGGATCTGTTCTACGCAGCCGATCCCAGCCATTCCGTTCCCGACCACGACCAGTTTGTTCATAGCCCTTTGTCCTTGGCCGGCGCGCGTTTTCCTCCGAAGAATCCCTTACCTCTGGAAGTGCCGACACTTGCCGGCGTCCTTTCCACGCGCACGGCGCACTGCTTGTAGTTCGGCTCGCGAGAAATGGGATCGAATGCGCTTTGCGTCACTTGATTCACATTAGTCTCCGCAAAGTGGAACGGCATGAATACCTGGCCCGGAGCAATCATTTCGGTGACCCGAAGTTCCACGCCGCTGGTTCTTCCTCTCCGCGAGACAATGTCCACGCGGATGTGTGGTTCAAGCTTGGCCGCACCAGCGTCGCGTGGGTTCATCTCCAACCAGGCGTTGGGCGAGAGTCGTTCCAGGATGGGAACTTGTGAGGTTTTGGTCCGGGTGTGCCAATGTTCGACGGTGCGCCCGGTGTTCAGGACAAATGGGTAATCTTCTGTTGGCTGCTCCGGAAACGGTTCCCACTCGATGGGCAGAAGGCGCGCTTTGCCATCTTCCGTTTGAAACTTTCCGTCGGAGTACAGCCTGGTAGTGGTTATTTCTGTGGTTCCCGCGGGAAACGGCCACTGGACGCCGCCTTCGCGCTCGATGAGGGCGTAGTCCAAGCCTGAGTAATCGCAGAGACGGCCCGCGGAAATCTTCTTCCACTCTTCAAAAGCGTCCTTCGGCTCGTGCCAGCCGGCAAAAAGCTCTTCCCGGCAACCCAGCTTTTCCGCCACGGCAAGGAAAATTTCGAAGTCGGAACGCGCTTCCCCTTGCGGCGCCACGGCCGCGTTCACTTTGCTCACTCGCCGTTCAGAATTTGTGTAGGTCCCTTCTTTTTCTCCCCAGATCGCCGCAGGTAAAACAAGATCGGCGAGCTCCGACGTCGGCGTCGGATGAAAACCGTCCTGCACCACAAGAAAGTCGAGCGTCTCTAAGCTCTGCTGCAGCACCCCTAGATTCGGAAACGAAACCACGGGATTCGTGGCGATTACCCACAAGGCCCGAATTTTTTTCGCCAGCGCCGCTTCGACAATGTCCGGATACGCCAAACCGCGGGAAGTAGGGATGCGATCGGCGGAAATTCTCCACAGGCCGGCTAACTCTTCACGATCTGCCACGCTTTCAAACTTCCGGTAGCCCGGCAAACTCGAAGCAAATCCTGCTTCGCGCGTTCCCATCGCGTTGCACTGCCCCGTAATTGAAAACGGAGATGCTCCCGGCCGGCCAACATTGCCGGTGACCAGCGCAAGGTTGTTAATCGCATTGACGGTTTCGGAGCCCTTTGTGCTGTGGTTGACTCCCATCGTCCAACCCAGAAACGGTGCCTCCGCTTGACCGTATAGCAGCGCCGTCTTGATCAGCACTTCTTTCGAAAGGCCGGTAATTTGCGAAACGTTCTGAGGTGTGTATTTGCCGACGGACTCTTGCAGTGCTTCGAATCCTGTTGTGTGCCGCTCAATGTAGTCGCGGTCCACCAGGTCGTTCTCTATCAATAAGTAAATCAGCCCGTTGAGGAGCGCAATATCCGATCTCGGCTTTAGCGGCAGAAAGATGTCGGCCATCATCGCGGTCTTGGTCACGCGGGGATCCGCTACAATCAGAATTTTGTTCTTGTTTGCTTCCAGACGTTGGCAAAGGATTGGATGATTGTCCGCAACGTTCGCACCCAGAAGGAGAATTACATCCGCTTTTTCCAGATCCTCATACGCTCCAGGCGGGCCATCGCTCCCAAACGACCGCTTGTAGCCGGACACCGCGCTGGCCATGCACAGAGTGGTATTGCCATCGTAATTTTTCGTTCCGAATCCAAGTTGCGCCAATTTCCCAAGCGTGTAGAACTCTTCCGTCACTAATTGGCCGGTACTGAGAATCCCCAGGGCTTCTCGGCCGTATTTTTCCTGAACGCCGCAGAATTTTTCCACTAGCGTATCTAGTGCTTCGTCCCATCCCACCGGCACATGTTTGCCGTTCTTCTTCAGTAGCGGATGCTTCGCGCGGGTCTCCGCGTCGATCGTTTGGTGCTCGGAAAGCCCCTTGGGACAAAGCATCCCCTGGTTAACGGGATGATCGGGATTTCCCCGCACGCTGACTGCCTTGCCCTCCTTCACTCCCACCATAATTCCGCAGCCCACTGAGCAGTACCCACACGTCGTCGCCACCCACCGTTCGGGAATTTTTTGCGCGGACGTGAATCCCATCACCGGATCGGACGCGTAAGCGTACTTTTCCGACAAGATGTCCAGACCGAGTGCTCTCTTCAGCGTCATGCAGCGGCCTTTCCCGCCGTTAGATACGAGGCGGCCATGTTTTTCGGCACGACGCTTACGAAAAATAGATAGCGTCCGGCGATTTCGCCACAGAATGTCAGGCCGAGAGCCGCTGCCATCGCGACCGGGCTTGAGGAATATAGCGGCAGAACGATGCCACCAAGAACCAGCAGAGCGCTGCGCACCATCATCAACGGACGCAACTGCATCGACAGCAGCCGCGCGGTTGCTTTCAACTCAAACGTGTCCGAACTCACCAGCCAGAGAAATTTCAACGCAAGATTCAGCAACTGCGCTCCGGCCGCCGTGACGATCATCATCATCAGCCAGCGGTGCGCACCTAACCCAATGTTTGCTGCCAGCAACGGCCCAAGAAGCGCTCCCGTCAGATAGAACTCGACCAGGGTGTGATTGCTGTTCCAGGCCGGCCGTGGCGGTACCAGATAGATGCACGCACTTGCGGTTACCCCGGCGATGCCCGCAAATGACGTCAGTGCTCCTACCACTTTGCTTACCGGAAAGGTCAGCCAAAGTAACCCTGCGTAGAGAAATGAAATTTGCGAAAAACATCCGAACAACAGCACTTCCCTGCTCAGCCAGGATCGTTTCCACATTTTCAATGCGCGATATGCATGGATCGGACGGCCCAGGTGCATCGTGGATGCACCCAGCGCAAGACACCCCACCATCAATGAAACTAGAGCCGCAATGTTTAACCGCGCCTGTTGGCCAAACATTTGCAACAGCCAAATGGTGGCGAAGGCGCCCACGGAAAGCTGGGTGAGGACTGCCATCACAACCAGCGGCCAGTGCGGATGCTCGGGTTTCACCCGGTTCAGGTCTACCTTTCGAGTATCGGGAGGCAGATTTTTGGGAAGAGTAATGCGCGTCGTGGAGAGACTGTCGTCAGCGGACGGAAGGCCGGGGGCGTTCGCACTCGCCGAATAATCGCGCCTCCACTCGGCGATGTTTACAATCTCGATTTGAATCGCCCCCTCGGGGCATGCTGCCACGCACGCCGGCTCGCGTTCCTCCGCCAGCCGGTTGTGGCACATATCGCATTTGCCGACCACGCCTCGTTCCGGATTGTATTGCGGAACTCCGTAGGAACAATTCCACGTGCAGTATTGACATCCGATGCAGATATCCGCGCTGTGAATCACCACTCCCGTCTTCGGATCTTTCGAGTACGCGTCCACTGGACAACCGGACAAGCAAGTCGGTTCGAGACAGTGGTTACAGCCCATCGATAAATGAAGTCGTTGTGTATCTGGATACCAGCCGCCCTCGATTTCTCCGACCCTTCGCCAGTTAATCTCGGCGGGATTTCCGTTCTGCTCGTTGCAAGCCACCACGCAGCACTTGCAGCCGATACACTTCGTCATATCGAAGTGAAATCGATACTGTTCACCCTCCTGCAGAGGGCGCTGCGGAATCTTCGGCGCAATTCCTTCAATAGTGGTCGAACAGTGCGGCCCGCTCGCGGAGTCCCTGCCATTCTTGGGCGTAAGCAGAAAGGTTGCACTTTGTTCTCTTGCGCGTTCTAAGAGTGGTAGGACCATGAGTTGTCCGCGGCACCTCGACCTCGGCTCTTTCGAGAGCCTCAGGTCTTATTTAGCGGACACTACTTGGTATCCGGATGGATTGAATGAACTGCAAACTGACGAGTGCGGTTCTTTCTAGCGTCGAAAGAACAAATAGGCTGGTCGCCGCTGCGGTCTTGCCACAGCCAGCTTCCCAGTCAAACAGTTAGGGAAGACTGAGGCCAAGACAACAGGAACGCAAACGCAAAATTCCAATTGGGCCCATCGAAAATAAGCGCGCAATGTCATCTAGTAGAGAATCAAGAGACGAACACGCTGTAATAGACTGAACCGCACCTGGCAAGATTTATCGACGCTGCGGCTCTGAAATAATCGTGAAAACGCCATCGCGCAGAACGCCGTCTGGCGCATGGTTCTGATTGGCTACGACGGGCGCTAAGGGTCCGGCCGCTGAGCCGACACCGCCGCCGTGCATCCACCCCAACTGCTTCTTGAAGGCAACCTGCCGATGAGACTACTCACCCGTTGGTAGCGTACTTGCATGAGGCCGCACGCACGCGGTTTCTCGCCACGTGAGCTCAGTCTGTTCCTGGAGACTGTAAATGCCGAATGTGAAACGTCACCGGCACATTCACCTTTTGGTTCGACGCATCTTGCTTTTCGATACAGATTTCGTTTGATGTGAACGCGCGGGCCGCCAGAGTTCCGCTTGACGGATCTTCGTGACGGTGCAGGTCCACATCCCCCTCGATTCACTCGCGTTAAATATACCTACTAGTGACCGGACATCCCCTTCTTGGTGCGTTCCGGCACGGATTTCACTTCCCCGTCATTGCCGGCTGAGGTTTTCACCGCTCCATGAATTTAGGTCGCCCGCAAGAGAAGGCTCGGGGAGGGTTCTACTCTTGCATTGGACTGCTCTTGCCCAGGGGACTACTCTAGCAGTCAAAGCCAGGCCTTGCCTGTGGGGAGCGGGCCAGGAGGAACTTATGAATATGCGAACCAGTTCGTTATTGGTTGTGATCGCGGGCTTGGCGCTTGCCAACGGACTTGCTTCTCGGTCATCGAGTCGCGCGACGGCAACCGCCGATCTTGAGGTCAAGATTCGCGAATGGGACGTGCCGACGAAAGGCGCACATCCTCATGATCCCGCAGTCGCGCCGGATGGCTCGCTGTGGTTTACCGAGCAGATGGTCAGCAAGCTCGGACGCCTCGATCCCAAAACTGGAAATTTCAAGGAGTATCGCCTAAAGGGCGAAAACGATGGACCGCATGGCCTCGTTGCCGATCGCGACGGCAACATCTGGTACACCGGGAACTTCGCAGCGCACATCGGCAAGCTTAATCCCCGTTCGGGCGAAGTCACGCAGTACAAGATGCCAAACGACAAGGCCGAAGACCCGCACACGGCCGTTTTCGACGCGCAAGGAACCCTCTGGTTCACCGTGCAAGTCGGGAACATGGTGGGTCGTCTCGACCCCAAAACGGGAAAGGTCGAATTGAAGCTAGTCCCAACCAAAGAGGCACGGCCTTACGGAATCCAGGTCAACAGCAAAGGCGTGCCATTCTTCTGCGAATTTGGGACTAACAAGATGGCGAAGATCGAACCTAAAACGATGGAGATTACGGAATATTCTTTGGCGGAAGGCGTGCGGCCACGGCGCCTGGCGATCGCGGCGGACGACAAAGTGTATTTCACGGATTACCAGGGCGGGAAACTTGGGCGCCTGGATCCGGTGTCAGGCGCAGCCAAGATGTGGCCGTCTCCCGGTGGGGCTGGCTCCAATCCCTATGGAATTACAATCACTCCTGACGGCATGGTTTGGTACAGCGAGTCCGGCGTAACGCCAAATACCCTCATCCGCTTCAATCCGAAAACTGAGGAATTCGCGCGCACGAAGATCCCTTCAGGAGGCGGCACGGTGCGGAACATGGCAGCCACATCCGACGGCCGCGTATATCTAGCCTGCAGCGGTGTGAACAAAGTAGGTGTGGTCGAGCCAGGTCGCTGACGGCTTACGCATTCACATTCCTCAACCGGAATGGCGTGGTTCCAATTACTACCTGGTGAGATTGGACAGAACCAAGTCGAATGGATCAGGTGCAAAAATCTTCAATCTTTTGAATCGTCCAGAAGACATTTCCATCAACCGTGACTCATAGTCTTCCGACATGGTTGCCACGGTCACATGCTGTAGGTAAACCTTGTACTTTGTGGCGAGTTTTGATCCTCTCCCCGCGAGCTGTTCCAACTCCTTTATGCGGTAACGCGGAATCGCTGCAATGTAGTCAATGTCCCCGGTGGGCCGCGGAAGACCATAGAGGAGGCTGACCACAAAGCCACCTATACAATGAAGTTCGATAGGCTCCGATATATCCTGATCTAGTTCATCGAGAAATGCACTCCACGGCAAAGGAAGAACTTGCTCAGAGTTAGAGGGCATATTGAAGATGTTCTGCTCGCCAATTCGTCAGTAGATTCCAGTGCTTTGCTTCCTCCGACCGATTTTTTCTCAACCATTCCCGTTCAACGTCAGTGTTCACCCTTTTTACGAACGTGTCCTCGCGCACCAATCGACTTTCTTCTAGCATGTTGCCAAGCTCTTCAAGCGCGTGATCTCGACCTTCATTCGTCGGGGTCGGTCGCTTAGAAACCTGCTTTGCCAAGCTAGCGACAAAACCCAGACGATTCTGCAGATTGTTCACTTTGGCTTGTCTTAC
This sequence comes from uncultured Acidobacteriota bacterium, assembly GCA_963781385.1. Taxonomy (GTDB): domain Bacteria; phylum Acidobacteriota; class Terriglobia; order Acidiferrales; family UBA7541; genus Acidiferrum. The sequence continues at coordinate 593,286 of CAWAFN010000007.1, forward strand.
CAGCCATACTTTATCCATGTCCCAATATTGCAGCAAAAGCCAAGGCAGAGCCTCGACTACACGGGGCTCGAGATTTTCCTGCTTCAATGCTTCAAGAAGAACCTCGGCTGGATTTCTCTCTCTCGTTCGGGACTTCATATAGGCAAAGCCCGGATAGCCCAATGCGGATACCACACTCGCAAACTCCTCACCGCTGACGTCCACGCGAGGACTAAACAGATCGGGAGTTGGCAAGGCTGTCGGGCTCAGTCCGTAAACAGCTTTGAACTTACGTGCTAGGCGAGGCGTCACCCTCCTCTGCCCAGATTCCAACATCGCCACATAAGACTGTGACATCCCCAGGCGCTGCGCAGCTTCCGTTTCTGTCCATTCGCGCCGATTTCTAGCGGCTCTCAGCGTCTTTGGTTGCATTTGCTCATCTCCCATAGCGATTCAATTCTATCACATGATTTGTGATAATTTGACCTATCTATCCGATTGATTATAGATGGTCTAGATTAGAAGCTGGCGCAACACGAGGGAAAAGAGTTTTCCGCAAATCTGGGTTTCAGCCGCACTAAATATATTGCCAAATATGCGATAGCGTCGCATATTAAACTCACTTTCTCCTTCTTTACTTTATTCATCTTTCGTTCGCGTTTAACCGCTGTTCACCACCATCAGCATTACGTTTTTATGACGGCCGGTTGTCGACTGCTGAGGATAAACAAATCTTGGTCGCGGCTGGACGCCTCCTGAGACTGACTAGACATCCGACTAGCCATACAGTGACAGCTTGGAGAAGTTCATGACCAAATGGCAACTACAGGAAGCGAAGGCGCGTTTCTGTGAACTGATCGATGACACGCTCGAAAAGGGACCACAAGTCGTGACCCGTCGGGGAATCGATACCGCGGTTGTCGTTTCCATCGACGAATGGCACAAGTCAAAAGACGAAAACCGTTCGAACTGGAAGGATGTGAAAGTACCGGGGCAACAACTCCGCAGCTTGGCAACCGACGGAATTGTTGTGCATACGGCCTATCCTCAGGTGCCACCCAAGTTTGAATACCGGCTGACGCCATGGGGCCAGTCCCATTGTCCTGCGCTTGACACCATCCTGAAGTGGGCCGAACCGACGGCCGAAGAGAAGTAGGCGCGAGTCGCACGGACACTTATGCCGCTATTGGTCCCCGTGAGGACGACACGCTTGCCCGCCTGTAAGGGGATCTGATCTTCTGTCCATTTCGTGTTAGTAAGCGAATTAGAGCGATAAACGCATTTATTAGTGAGCGAATCTCACGGCGATATTTCAATCGACTTACCCGGTACCGTTCATCTGTCTCAGCCTCGAAGCATCACGAGCCGGGGGCGCGCCAAAGAACCTGCAATATTCGCGGCTAAACTGCGATGCGCTCTCATATCCAACCATAAAGGCCGCGTCCGATACGGAGTGACCGCTGAACGCCAGAAGCTTTCTCGCCTGCAGTAGTCTCAACTGTTTTTGGAATTGGATTGGGCTCAGGCCGGTGATCTGCTTGAATCGACGATGGAATGTTGTGATACCCATAGCCGACCTCGCCGCGATTCTTTCTATATCGATGGATTTGCGATAGTTTTCCCGAATCCACTGAATGGCTTGACGGATACCTGGAGCCGTTCCGCCCGCAATACAGAGCTGTCTTAATCGCCATCCTTGCGGACCGAGAAGCGCCCGATAAAGGATTTCGCGTTCATAGACAGGGGCGAGCGCAGGAATATGTTCTGGAGTCTTCAGAAGACGCAACATCCGTAACCAGGGTTCAACGAAATTCGCGGTAGCAGGGCAAGCGGAAAATTTTGTGGAATCTCTTTCGCTACAAAGATGGTGGGGAAGATCCTTCAATAAATCCGCCAAAGCGTTTTGGTTCAGCCGAAGACCCACTGATAAATACGGGAGCCCGTTTGCACCTTGATGCACGCGTCCGGTCGCGGGTAGTTCGGTGGGAATCACGAAATAGGCCGGAGCTTTCAAATCTACGACGTCGTCACCAATGGAAATGGTTTTTCTGCCCTGAACAATAAAACCAATCATGGGTTGATAGATCGCCGCGAGCTGATGTTCAGGCACTTCGCCCTTGATGATAAGCACTCCCGGCAAGTCTGTGGATTGAGGCTCAGTCGTCGCGTGATTTGTCAGTCGAGCGATTTCGTTCAAGGCATTTTGCATTGTGCTCTTATAGCACGGAAGAGCATTTTGGGCATTTTTCAAAAACGAAAACGGCTGAATCTACAATTGATCCCGGTCAGTCCGGCACTTTTAGGCAATAAAACGGCACGATCCAGTCTTCACTTGATCGTCGAAAACCTCCAGACTTGCGGCTCGATGTCGCCCGATTTGAGGAGGAGAAATGAACGAAAAAGTCGCAATTGTCACGGGAGGAAGTAACGGAATTGGGAGAAGCACGGCGTTGGAGCTTGCCACGCGTCGGATCGCGGTCATCCTGACCTATAACTCCGACAAAAAGGGAGCTGAGGATGCCATTCGAGAAATAGAACAACACAGTGCGGTCCGGGCGGTGGCACTGAAGTTGGATCTGAGCCAGAAATCGACTTTCCAGGACTTCACGCAGCTTACAAAGAAGAGCCTTAACGAAATCTGGCAAAGAGAGACTTTCGATTATCTGGTGAATAACGGCGGGATCGGTGGCGGAATGATGTTCACGGACGTGACCGAGGATTATTTCAATCGGATATTCGATACGAACTTCAAGGGGCCATATTTCTTAACGCAAGAATTGGTCGCGTTCATGGAAGCCGGCGGTGCAATCGTGAACACCTCAAGCACATCGAGCCGAATTGCACCCCCGGGATACTCTGCGTATGGCCCGGCAAAGGCGGCGCTGTCATCCTGGACCCGCTATCTCGCCAAAGAGTTAGCGTCGCGAAAAATCCGCGTGAATGCAGTTTCTCCCGGCCCCGTTCACAGCAATATCGGAGGCGGAGTCTTCGACAAACACCCTGAATACATCAAGCCACTGGCGGATCAAACTGCCCTCGGACGAATTGGTACCCCGCAGGATGTGGCAAAGGTCATCGCGGATTTGCTATCGGATGACTTCGGCTGGGTCACTGCGCAAGACATCGATGTGTCAGGTGGGTTCTTATTGTAGTACCGACCAGCAAGCAAATTAACGTTGATGCGCCTGGTCGAGCTGATTTTGAAGAAATAGGAATTGAGCATTGCCACATCCCAGATAAGGGTGTCCGGCCGGCGGATACTACCGCCGTCAGGTGGATGACCCTTGGGACGGAATGTCCACTCGTACGGTCCGCCACTGAGTTCGTCTCCTCGATGAGGTTATCGCCGTCGTAGGCGAAGACACTCGTGCTGCTCGTCGTCGTGAGTCGTGCATTGAACCGCCAACTGTGCCTGGCGTAGAGACCAAGATTGCGGAAAACTAGAGTCGAACGTCGAGCGTTCTGCAGGACGGCGAGTGCCAAATTTCCATTCTCCTCGTCAGATGACTTAGGGGAATACGAGATTGGCCCTACCCTTCCACTTTGATTTCAAGCGATCTTGCTAGTTGCAGAGCACCCTCATGCCGCTGTGTCTCAACTTATGATTCTCTTGCTCAGTACGACCTACAACTTGAACGAGTAACCCGCCACACCTAACGCAGAAGATCTTCAAGTTCCACTCTTGTATCAGTCTTGGCATCCCGGTATTTGACGATCACAGCCGCATAAAGAGACAGCCCCCAGGCGTGACCCGGACCTGTTGAAATTGGCCGGGAACCCGGAACGACCACGGCATTTTCGGGAATGATCAACGGGGCGTCACGCTCCACGGAATGTACAACGGCGTTGACGATGTCGTATACAGGCGTGGAGCGATTCAGCAAAGTGCCAGTGCCCAACACTGCGCCTCGCTTAATGACGGTGCCCTCATAGACTCCGCAATTCCCTCCCACCAGGACTTGATCCTCAACGATTACGGGCAGTGCGCCGACCGGCTCGAGCACACCGCCGATCTGAGCGCCGGCGGAAATGTGACAGTTGCGGCCAATCTGCGCGCAGCTGCCCACCAACGCATGTGAATCAATCATGCTTCCTTCTCCCACGTAAGCCCCTACGTTGATAAACATCGGAGGCATACAGACCACACCACGGCCAATGTACGCGCCGTCGCGAATGCTAGAACCGCCGGGAACGATGCGTATTCCATCCGCGGTCGCAATGGCCCGCGGCGGATAAGTCGACTTGTCGATAAAAGGCTGGCGGGCGGCATCGATGGACATATCGATGATTACCCCCATTCGGAAACCCAGCAGAATTCCTTTCTTCACCCAAGAGTTGGTGCGCCAGCCGCTATGTGTGCTGCTATCCGGTTCCGCGGCGCGAATGTCGCCACGATTGAGCGCCTGCTTAAATTCGCTGAACAAACGGAAATGGGCTTCGGTGTATTCAGCCGGTGGATTGTCGAATAGCGGTTCAATTTCCGACGGCAGCATGAATTCTCTCTACCAATCCCAAGGAAACGAGCTCGCTGTGAATGCGTTCTCGATTTGCGGCCTTAGGCTGCACGAGTGGGAGGCGCCAGAACGGTTCCAGCAGACCCATTTCTGCCATTGCGGCCTTTACGGGAATGGGGTTGGTCTCCACAAAATTTACTTCCATCAGTGCTTGGTAACGCCGCTGTATCTCCCGTGCTTTCCGAAACTCGCCCTTGAGGCATAAATTGGTGAGGTTGCCCATCTCCTTCGGGATTTCATTAGCCGCAACCGAGACGACTCCGCGGCCACCAAGAGCGATGAGCGGAATGGTGATGGTGTCATCACCGGAAAGAACGATGAAGTCCTCGGGTACCAGGCTCAGTATCGTTCCCATTTGAGAAATATTTCCCGATGCTTCCTTGATGCCAATGATGTTCTCAATTTCGGCGAGCCGCTCGACCGTTGGAGGATCGATGTTCACTCCCGTGCGGCCTTGCACGCTGTAGAGCATGATCGGCAAGGAGGTAGCCTCGGCGATCGCACGATAATGCTGGTAAAGACCTTCTTGCGTCGGCTTATTGTAGTAGGGCGTAACAGAAAGGATCCCGTCGACGCCGATTTGTTCCAGCTCGCGCGCGCACGTGATGACTTCTGCGGTGTTGTACCCGCCGGCCCCGGCCAGCACTGGCACACTCCCGTTCGCAATATTGACGGTTAGCTGGGCAACACGAAGATGTTCATCGCGCGAGAGCGTGGGACTCTCGCCCGTAGTTCCGCAGGGTACCAGAAAATCAATGCCCCCTTCGATTTGCCGTTCGATTAGGCGCCGTAACGTTAATTCGTCGAGCGATCCGTCACGCCGAAACGGGGTAACCATCGCTGTGCCGCATCCGGTAAACATTGTTTGCTCCTTCTCCTTGTGAATGTGAAATCTTCAATTTCATAATTCGCTGAGAATCTCTCGGAATTCGAACCAACCTCTTTTCCCCGCCACCCAGTGCGCGGCGCGCAGAGCCCCGCGCGCAAACCCTTCCCGGCTGCGCGCCGTGTGACGCAGCGTTATCGTGTCCTCGGCAGAATCAAAACCGATTTCGTGCGTACCAGGATGCGACCCGGCGCGATTGGCAGTGAGGCAAATTGGACGCTCGTACCCGCTCGCGCGCATATCCTCAGCTAGTTTGCGCAGCGTGCCCGATGGCGAATCTTTCTTGGCTCCATGATGGATTTCCCAACCCCAGGCGTCGTATTCCGGTTTCTTCGCGAAGAGCGCCGCAGTATCAGCAACGGCCTGAAAAAATAGATTCACACCGACGGAAAAATTGGGAGCCCACACGAGGCCTGTGCCACTCTGCGTTACGGCCTCACGTGCGGAAGGCAGTTGCTCCAGCCAACCCGTGGTTCCCACTGCCGTATTCACACCGGCGGCGGCAAGCTGGCGGATATTTTCGGCGGCACTATCTGGCGTAGAGAATTCGATCGCCACATCGATGCCATTGAGCGTCGCAGGAGTGAGACCAGCACCGTTCAGATTATTTCGGCTGTTGAATTTTGCGCGCACCTCAAAACCGTGCTCCGGTGCCAGCACCTCGACAAGATGGCCCATCTTTCCGTATCCGACGATGGCGAGGCCCAGGGTCATGGTCACAGACATGCCCGATCCGTGACGGAATCAATATCGATAAGCGTGCGAGTGAGTTTGAAAAGATCCATTTCTGCGCTTCTTGGAATGGAGAAACAAAGGAAGGAAAAACGGCGAGGGATACAAACTCGAAGTTTCTTCGCTCCTCAATAGCTCTCCATCCGTTTAGTACCGGATGACAGTGGGTCGGTATTAACCGTGCCCCCCAAGCTTCGAGGAGAATTAGCTTCCAGCGAAGTTTTCGGCGGAGTTTCGGATCTTGCCCCTTTCGCGCGAGCCCCCGAAGCTACTCGGGAAAGCTGGCTCGGCTACTGATGGCCTCCGCGCCTCTATCAAGTCTCACGTAAGATATAGGAGGTCGTTTCACTATGTCAATGATTTCGCACTGATTTCACATTAATTCCATTTATGGTGGGGGAGCCTTCTTTATGCCTGCCTAGGAGCGACGACGGCATGCGCTCCCGCAAGCAGCAGAATAGCTCCCGAACTTGTGCACACGAGACGATCAAGCGCACGTTTTGCGCGTGCGCCACAATCACCTCACGGAACGCATTCTCGTGAGCCGACTGTCTCCATCGATAGGCGACTCCGCGGCATCTTCGCAAAGGCCTGCTTCATTGCTTCCGGGGTTGTCGGCAGCTTTTGTTCCAAGAGGCTTTGCCAGCCTCATCCACTACGCAGTAGGAACTGGACCGATCTCCCAAATCCAACCCGATCATGAGCTGCCCTTTGAATCTCCCACAAGCGGACTTCTGGCGTAGCGCAGCATCCAGCCGCATTTTAGAGGTCAATTTGATGTTTTTTGTGAACGGCTGAAATCGCCATGTCTCAGAAATTTCTTTTGGCACCTCGATAAGGAGGACAGGAATCCGACAAATTACAAAGCGGAGATGCGGCCGTGACACTGCCTCGGCTGACTTCCCTTTATCCTCACTCTCGGACCTTCATCGCTGGGCGGCGCTTCGAAAGCCATCGACGCTCCCACCACGGTCAGCGACTGAAGCGGTTACCAAAAAAAAGGAGATCTACTATGCAAGAAATAAGCCAAGGTGGAAAAGCCGGCTCCAACCGGCGGTCTTTCCTGAAAAAAGGGATGGTCGCAGGCGCGGTGACGGTAGGGGCTGGCCTTTTGACCAGCAGCTCGTCCGCATTAGCACAGGGCGAAAAGGGCGAAAAGGACGAAAAAAATGGCGGCCTAACCCGTGGAGACGCGGCGATTCTGCGATTTCTGGCCGCAGCAGAAATCCTTGAGAGCGACCTTTGGTTGCAGTACCAGGAGCTCGCAGGTACCCAGGACAACGAAGTCTCAACTCTGGCCAGCCAGTTGATTCCAGGTTATCCCTCTCAGCCCACTGGCGGCAGTCCTCTTTACAGCAATGCCGTTGCGCAACTGGATGAAGATATGGCGCAGTACATTCACGACAACACGGAAGATGAACTTAGCCACGAGGTTTTCATCAACGCATATCTCGCCTCCAAGGGCGCGGACACCGTGAACCTCGACCAATTCCGTACTCTGCCCAGTAGCAAAGCGACCGGAGCCAACCAGTTTGGCCGGCTTACCAACCTTACGCAGCTTTCGGTGGACACCAGTTGGTGGACGCGCTACCGCAGCTCTACGCAGAATCCGGACTTCGGCGACACGTTCCCGCAGGCGCTTCCGACGCTCGCCGTCGGGCAGCACACCGCCATCCCCCGCAGCGATGCCGATCTGAGTAGCTCCAGCCATCTGCAAGCTATTGCCAACACGGCGGGCTTTCACTTCGCCACCATCGAGCAGGGCGGTTCGAGCCTCTACCCATCACTGGCGCAGCGAGTCACTCACCCTGAAGTGTTGCGCATCCTTCTGAGCATCGGCGGAACCGAAATCATGCATTTTCAGACCTGGCAGGATAAAGCGGGCAATGCTCCCGACACCACGGACACCGACCCGGTGACCGGCGTGAAAGTCGTCTTCGATCTAATGAGTGGGGCTCGGTTCAACACCGAGGATTTTCAGTCCAACCTAATCATGCCGGAGCCAACCATTTTCCTGAGCAAGAGCTTTCCGGCGTGCTCCATCATTCGTCCCACAGAAACAAACAACGCGGCCATGGGAGCAGCAAATTTCCTGAAGGCCAGCGGCCTCTTCATCGGTCAGCCGCCTGCATTTTTCACTCTCCTGCAGGATCTCGCTTCGGACGCTGACGCCGCTCGCCACAACTCCTAAGCCTACGAACCTTCGCAGATCTGCGCATGATCTTTCGGCCTCGGCAAAAAGGCGCATCCGTTCCCATGCCGGGGCCGAAGGTCCTGCGGGAATTTGAGGTCTGTGGATTTTCAGAAAAATTTTCCTTATCCGCCGCCCGACCCATGCGGCACGCGCCAAATCGGCCAAGTGTTGCAAAGACGGTTGGGTCAAAACACTAAATGCAATCAAATAGCGCTTGGCCGTTGCAGCTGCGCTTATTCTGCGCTCTCAGGAATGTCGAAGCTCCTCAAAGACAATGCGCAGGAAAGTCGCTTGGCAATCTCCGCCGCTAAAGAGCATTACGGGAACGCCATCGCTCAATCGAATCTTGCCCGTACGGTCGTGCTGGGTTTGGAACTCCAAAGTTCGCAAAGTCGGCCTGGGCTCGATCCACGATGCTGCGTACGTGGGAATCCAGTTCGATCATCTGTCTACCGCTGCTGGCCAGGTGCTCTCGCTCACGGCGGAAGTCGTGGAAGTGGACAACGCACGCCAAGCTGGGCGTCACGGTGTTTTCCGCAGTATTTGCGCGCCATCAACGCGCCGCAAGGCCGCATCACCAGCGGCCTGATTCACCTGCCCACGTTCAATCCCTATACTGACGCGGGTCTGATCGTCTATCGCGCCGTCGCGGTGCTTCCAGAACCAGAAATTTACCTGCCACCGGGCACTGACCTGCGCCTTCGCTTGAATCTGCTTCTCTACGAGGTTTAATGTTCTTGCGCGATATTTTGGCCGTCGCCTTCTGGCGAACGCACACCATACAGACTCACTCTCGGATTGTGGCCCCAAGGCTCTTTGTAATACCAAAGCTCGACGTTTTCGAGGGAACGTTCGCCGTGGAGGTCGATGACGTAGTTCCTTGTGCCGGGTGAAATCCGTTCCCTGACGATCAGTTCCTGCAAGGTGCCATCATCGAAGTGAACAACGAGGCGGTCAAAAAAGATAGCCTCGCCGCTGACCCGCAACTGAATCGTGTGACAGTGAACACCACGACGGGTGATCCGGATCAGGCTATGATCCTGACTACTATCGACCTGGGCGTAACCCAAGAAATCCCAAAATTGTCCCCGGGCGAACAAACAGATGGCAAAGGCCAGGGCTAGGAGCCCAGCGATGGTATGGCGGAAGTGCTTGCGGAGCATTATAAGTCCTAGAACTACTAGGATCATACAGCGTCGCCTGCGTCCAACTACTCGCAATCATCCGCGCGGTTCCGAAAAGTAGCGGCCCCTGTCTGAATCGCCAGTTGCGCGGCTGCCGCCGGGCGTGCAGGCTCTCCCGTAGTCAGCGCAATTTGCCCGACCACGTGCGGAGAGATGTGCAGGAGATAATTCTATGAGCGCTCAACGAATCAAAACCTTTTGTCTAGCGGTAGGCGCCACGGTTTTAGCGGGCTCGGTTGCTTTTGCGCAAGACCCTAAAACCAGGAAAATTGAAGATGTCGGTAAGCCCCAAGCAGGCCTACACATTTGTTGATGGCAAGGCCATCGGTCCCGGCAATCGGGTCATCAAGCTCGAAGTCGGCACCCACCATGTGGTTGTGGCCAACTACGGGTACAAGTTTGTCGAGCAAGACGTCTCGCTCGATTCGGACAAGACGGTGCCTGTGGAGATAAAGCTGGAACCCGTTGGCGCAACCGTGCCAGGCCCGCGTGGTCGCATCCAGATTGAAGCAGGAAGGCTCCATGGGGCAACCGCCGCCGCCGTTCTTCTGAACGGCAAGAAGCCAATGTACTTCGTAGGCCATGCGGATGAGTTCGATCACGACATTATTTGGCACCAGGAATTGGTTGTGCCACCAGGAACGCACCAAGTGACGGTCACTCGGGACGGCAAGGAACTGTGGTCCGGCCCGATTACGGTCGCGGCTGAGCAGCGCGTGATTGTTGATATCTCGAATGGAAAAGAAAAGACCAAGTCCTGGTATCGTGGCTCGTCGTGCGCAATGTGCCTGCTGCCAGAATTGGCGCCACGCTTTACGGCGGGTGTTGCAAGCGCCACCGTCGTCGTGGCTCCTGTCAGCGGATCTGTCTCTGCCAATCCGTCGAAAATCGATTGCAACCAAAATACGCAGCTAGCCTGGGTTTCCAAAGAAACTGTCGAAGCCGACATGAGCGGCATGAGCCCAGTTCCGACGTCGGGCGAGAAAACCATTTCGCCTCGGCAAACCACCGTGTATCAGTTTACTGCTTCAGGACCAGGTGGCGTGGTAAAGCCGAGTACGACGGTGGAAGTTAACTCTGTCGTGCAATCATCGCTGAACGCTTCACCCGCGGAGGTCAGGTACCGGCGCATCGGCGACAAGATCATCGAACAAGGGAGCACTACGCTGAACTGGTCGTCGTCCAACTCCGACGCAGTCTCGCTGAATCCGGGTGACTCCGTTGGTGCCAGCGGCACGAAGTCCATTACGCTCAGCCCAACGCAGAGCGGCACTGGTCCAGTGGACGAACAATTCAAATACACCCTGAACGCGACCAACGCATGTGGTGGTTCGGATACCAAGACGGTGGAGGTACACCTAAAGGGCTCCATTGAACCCATTCCAGCCGTGCTGCTGCACAGCGTTTTCTTCCCGACCGCCTATCCTACCAAGGAGGACCCGGCGCTGGGACTCGTTCGCAGTCAGCAGGAAGTATTGACAACCCTCGCTATCGGATTCAAACAGTATCTCGAATACGACCCTGACGCGAAATTGTCGCTTGCCGGAAACACGGACGAGCGCGGCGCGGAGAAGTACAACGATTCTTTATCCGAACTTCGGGTGCAACGCGTTAAGGATTTCCTCGTTTCACAGGGAATCGCCGCAGAGCAGATCGATACCTCAGCTTACGGCAAGCAGAAACCGCTGGACAAAACCACGATTAGCGACCTGCAGACTCGCAATCCTAACCCGCCTCCTGAAAAGTGGGCGCGCGATTCCCGTGCAACTCGGCTGGCTTACAATCGCCGCGTTGACATCGTTCTCATGCCGACCAACACCGAATCGTTGCGGTTGTATCCCAATCAAGCTCCGGATTCCCAAATTCTTTGGCAGATTTCCAAACCGGCCCGCAGCACGGTTGAAAGGTACAATTAAGCGCTCCCGGATGTCGGCCGGTAGAATTTCCCTAAGGACTGGTATTTCTTGTCGAAATAACGACTGCCGCTAACTGATTGAAATAAATGGTGGGGCATCCTGTGCCATTTTGTACCGAGCTGCCCAGTTACGTTCTGTCTTTGATAGGGTTCGAAAAACGTAACCGTTAATCTTAATGTGCTTGTTTCGTAAGTCGGCAGGCCTTCAGAAGAGCGTTCGTGGCAACCTGTTGCAAGTTCCAATGCCACTGCTCAGGGTGTTCCCTTACTTCTTTTTCCATTATCGCTGCGATTTGAGTTGTCTGTATTCCGCCATCAATACAGTCCTTCAGCCCAGCCACCTTTCCGTTCTGGGGCTTACCCAAAAAGGGTGCCATAGAAATTCCGTCAACGAAACCCACAGCGTACACGAGCTGCTGTTCCTGGTTCAATTTCAGGTAGTCACCTGCCTTCCAAAAACCGAAAAGTTCCAACCGCTTGTCGGAGTGTTGCGATGCAAGAGGCGCTGCGCACAGGAAGGAGAGTGCTGAGCAGCGTTCGGCGAACTCTGTGCAACGCACACCACTATCGAAGCAACGCAACAAACATTTGCAGACCACGCTGATCGAAGCGGCCAAGGTGGACCCGCGCTACAGCCCGACGTTGGCGCTGCTGTATGACCGGGAAAAACAGAAGGGCAATGCCAATCTTGCCACCCTGGCGGTAGCCAGAAAACTAGTGGCCTACTTGATGGCTGTGGATCGCGGGCAATCCCACTTTTTGGTGGTCGATCAGGAGACCCGTACGGCGGCCTGAGACTGGCAGCACAACAAAGTTTTTTTCAGCGCGAGGCCTGCCAGGTCTTGCCGTTAAACCGACTGGGCAAAGAAGCGTAAACTCCCGATACTCCCGTTGATAAGTTTCGAGACTGGCAGGAAACACAAACTCAATCTTCTGGGCAGCCAGATGAGCTGCGCCAGCAAATGGAAGTCTGGTTCTATTCTCGAATAGGAACCCGGCCGAGAGGCCCACGCGCGTTTGCCGCGAAGCGCGCAGCGGCTCCGCCAAACAGAAAAATCAAGTGTGCGTTTTATGACAAGCTAACTCCAGTAAGGCAGAGGATATCCACTGGCCACATTCCGCAGGCTTTATGAAAAAGGGTAAGCGTATGCCTGTCTGATACGGGTGAAGATGCAAGCAGCGAGCCAAGCTATGTCACAGAAACAACAGCAGATACTACACTTGACTAATCTTTCTCAGTTCTTCAGAAACCCAGGACTGCGAAACTCTTATTTCCGAGAGTGGCGATTTTTCTGACTGTCCTTCTGGCCAGTATAGGAAGCCCAACACTGGTAAATACGTACCATTGTTCGTGGAGAAGCGTCTTCTTACTCTGAGCACAGGAGTAACGATGATCATGAAAAACGCTACCTTCTTGTGTGCTGTCTTTGTTTGCGCATCGCTGAGCGCAGCGAAAGAACACCCCGACTACCAAACCGGGAAAATCCTTCAGATGGACTCCACCTCCTGTGGAATGCAGGAGAAGGGTAGCAAAACCGTCGCTGGCGAAATCTTCGGAACCGACGGCCAGCACAAGAGAACTCAAGAGCTCCTTTGCCAAGAATACACCGTGCAATCGGATCGCGTGATCTACCGCATTCGCCCGAAGGATGATAAGCATCCCGTTCTCCTTCCCGTGGGAGAGACGGCACATTTTCGCTTGCACAAGGACAAACTCATCCTGCAAGTCCCGGAGGCGGACGGCAAAGAACGCGAATACATCGTGGTTTCCATGACTCCCCGCCAGGACGCGCCACAGCTCGCAAGTAAGAACTAATCTGGGCCACTCACAAAGCCATGCGTCCTTATCCCGTGACGGTAGTTCCTGGACCGCTCACCCCATCAAACGCGCCTTCGTTCTTTGCATGAGTGAAAACAGTGCTGAGCACACTCTGGATGTGCTAAAGCGTTGCTACGATACGTCGCAGGGACACCCAGGAAAACGAATGTGTTCACACGCGATATTGGTGCAGGCAAAGAAGTGCGGCAAATTTGCTATCGTTTTGGGTCCGTCCGGACCAGACGAACGCCAAAGACACCAGGAATTGGGGTTTCATCGATGGTTTCAAAACGCACGGTGATCTTTTTCTTGCCCCGCACCAACTCACCGGGAACAGCATAGGCAACATCATCGAAATGCACATCCAGTTCCGGACTGCGTCTTTCCACGATCCTCTCTCCAACTTTGATGCCGTCGACCAGTACAGCAAAGGAGCCATTGCGGCGGGCATCGTTGCTGAATGTCACCACCAGGCTAAGCGTGTGGTTAGATTCCATCGGGAGATCAAAGGAGAACCACTTCTTACCCTGACGCCCGAAACGTCCCGCTAGTTGAACCGGCGCGGAGTCTTCACCTTGCTGGTTGGCGTCACGTTCCGCCTGCATTTGGCCGGGTTGTACGAATGACACTGTTGCGGCCTCTAGGTTTCTTTCCTTTTCTTGCTCGGCAACATATGTCGCGGATTTCTTTCGCCATTCTTCGGGGTTATAGACGTCCCAATAGATGGCGTAACGCCTGCGCGGCAATTGATAAAACGGGGCGAAGGAAATATCGTCGCTCAGTCCGACACCGGTGGTGCGAAAAGTACCGGGCTTGCCGGCCACGGGCTTCAACCAATCCTCGACTCGAGGCGCCGAGGTCACAAATACCGGCGCTGACGGCCCACTACTCTCTGGCTCCTTGGGCAGTTCCAGTTCCGGCCCCACGTCGCCTGCGAGCACCAACGGTCCCCACATGACCGCGAGACGATTGGGATTGTCGGGAATCGACTCGGTACGCAACTTTTTCGGAAGAATCATTTCTACGTGGTCACCGCTCTTCCAAGTTCGCGAGATTTGCACGTAGGAATCCGGACTGGGGTACAACTTTAAGGGTTGTCCATTTACCTTGACGCTGAATCCCGTTCCCGCCCAATTCGGACGCCGCAGAGCCAGCACGAATTTCGTTGGTGTCTTGGCGATGATTTGGATCGAAACGGCATCTCCGATCGGGAAATCGGTCTGCACATTAACACTGAGACCCCTCGCGTCCCACTTTGCGACTGACGGAGCGTACAAACTCACCCAGAGTTTGTCTCCCGACTCGTAGTAAATCCCATATGCATGGAGCGCGTGGCTTTCCATGCCGGTGCCCACACAGCACGTAAAATCCTCGAACTGTTCCTGGTACTCGTGTTGCACGCCGCGTCCGACCGGCACCATGTAACACACCCGTCCGTCGTTGGGGTCTTGCGACGCAAGAATGTGATTGAAGAGAGCCCGTTCGTGAAAGTCCGCGTACCGGACGGCCGGATCGAGGGAGAACAGTTCGCGCGACATTTTAATCATGTTGTAAACGTTGCAAGTTTCGGCTGTTCGCCCCTCAACCAAGTCGTTTAGTTTGTCGGCTGGGCCGAAGTACTCATTTTTTCCGTGTCCGCCCGTGGCGAAACTGTGATGGGACACGACCTGATCCCAGAAGTAAGTGGCGGCCAGGTGGTCGGTCTGATCGCCAGTGTATATGTACCGGCTTAACGAGCCGAGCAGCTTGGGCACCTGCGTGTTGCCGTGCTTGCCACCGAGAATATCTTGTTGCGACGCGAGCGGATCGATAATCGCGCGATGCTCGAATTTGTCGGAAAGTTTCAACCAGCGCGGATCACCGGTGTCTGCATAGAGATCAGCAGTGACTTCGTTCATTCCGCCGAACTCCGTAGCCAACATTCTTTGGATTTGCTCATCGTCGAGCTTCGAAAGAATCTTCTCCGCCCATCCGGCAAACTTAATTTCCACTTCCAGGGCTTCGCGGCTCCCTGTATACCGGTAGGCATCCCGCAACCCCGCAAAAAGTTTGTGCTCTACGTACCAGGGCGACCACAATCCGTTGAGATCAAATCCACCTGAATGGATTACTCCATTCGAAAGATCCTGGAACCGGACTTTGCCATCGACTCCCTTGTCATCCAGCAGCGCTCCAATGTAACCGTCGCCCTGCGCCATTTGGATCTCGGCCAACTCCTTCACAATATGATCGGTCCGCTCTTTAAAACGAGGATCGCCGGTCGCGGCCCACATCAGGCTGACTGCCGAAAGATAATGTCCTGCGATGTGGCCAGTCAGTTGCCGCCCGCCTCCATCCCAACCGCCGTAGCCCTTGGACTTTGGCTGGAGGCCAGCTCGCTGCCGCAGATAAGCCAGCATGCGGTCGGGTTCCAACTCCAACAGGTATTTTGCATCCAGATCCTGCGCTGTCTTTAGCGGTCCACCGGTAAGCCGAACACTGCTCAACGGCAGCGGCCGCGCCTTGATGAGATGTTGCTCGGATGTCCTTGCCGGATTGGACTGTTGTGCGCGCGCTGAAGCCGCAATGACGAGTCCGCCTAAAAACAACAGAGACAAAAAACACTTGGCCATGAAGCTCCTCCAAATCCGACCGGACCATAATTCGCAATTGCTTCATTGCAAAATTGGGCTCTACACACAACCCCGGCTTACCTGCCCATCGATCACTCTCCAAATTCTGAGCGGATTCTCGTTTCGCAGTTCCTCGGGCAGAGCAGCGTTCGGAAAGTCCTGATAACAAACTGGCCGGGCAAATCGGTAGATTGCTTGAGAACCAACCGAAGTCGAGCGGCTATCGCCGCATGCGGGATAAGGTCCGCCGTGAATCATGGCATGGCCAACTTCGACGCCGGTCGGAAAACCGTTGAAAACAATTCGCCCGACCTTGTTCCTCAAGATATCGATCAACTCAGAATAAGTCCGCAGGTCTTCCTCGGTTCCATGGATCGTCGCTGTAAGTTGCCCGTCCAGCGAGTCCGCCGCGTCCAGAATTTCCTGCTTTGCCCTGAACTGAACGATCACCGTGGAAGGGCCAAAGTTTTCCGCAGCGAGCGCATTGTTAGCTCGCAGCGTCGTAACATCTGTTTGAAATACCGCTGCACCAGTGGCAAAAGATGAACTCGCAATTCCCTGCTTGCTGCTTGCTACCAGCGATACTCCGTTCTGACCTCTTCGGGCATCGGTCTCGCGCTCGAACGATTCCAGAATTCCGCCGGTGAGCAGAGTAAATTGAGGTGCAGTGGACACCTTGCTTTTAAGCTCATCTACAAACTTCGCGTAAGTTATTGATTCTGGAGCAAAGACCAATCCGGGCTTGGTGCAAAACTGTCCGCCGCCCAGCGTAAACGAACCAAACAGTTGTGCCGCGATCTCTGCTCCGCGCTTTTCAAAAGCATCTGGCAGAATAAAGACCGGATTGGTGCTTCCCATCTCTGCGTAAAAAGGAATCGGCTCTGGCCGATTCGCCGCCAAATTCATCAGAGCGTGTCCACCCGCCGTAGATCCGGTAAATGCGCCCGCTTTGACCAGGGGGTGTTGAACCAGCGCCGTACCGACTGCGTTTCCGGAGTCGAACAAAAGAGAGAAAATTCCAGCGTCCAAGCTTTGCTCTTGAATACTCTCGCGGATTGCTCGCCCAACAAGTTCGCTGGTGCCGGGATGCGCAGCGTGCGCCTTGACGATCACGGGATTTCCAGCGGCGAGCGCTGACGCGGTGTCTCCTCCCGCGACGGAAAATGCCAACGGAAAATTACTGGCTCCAAAGACAACTACCGGCCCGATTGCATGGAGCATGGAGCGAACATCTGGTTTCGGTAACGGCTTGCGCTCCGCGTCCGCTCGATCGATGTGCGCCATCACCCAAGAACCCTCTTCCACCACGCTTGCGAACAGTCGCAGCTGGCCACAGGTGCGGCCAATCTCTGAAAGCAATCGGGCTTTGGGCAGAGCCGTCTCAAGATTCGCGCATTCGACGATCGCATCGGAATTTCCTTCGATCGTGGCCGCAATTCGCCGGAGTAACCCCGCCTTTGTCACCGGCCGAGCTTTGCTGTAGCTCCCGAAAGCCGCATGCGCCAGTTGCACCGCGCGTTCGGCGTCTCCGCTCGTCGCTGAATGAAATTTCGGCTCGAGCACTTGGCCAGTGGCCGGATTCCATGCTTGGAATATTTGCTCTGAAAGCATCGCATCCTCAGAGCCAATTAACGACGTGCCGAGCAATTTCATCGCGCGCTCAAACTTTGACCGCGCCCGTCGAAATGAGTGCTCGCCGAATGCGGACGCGCCTGAATGGATTCCTGAATCAGTTTCCGCGTGGCTTCCAGTTCGGCGCCCGTCAGCCGAAGTTTTGGCGCACGAACATCCGCATTTCCCACGCCGAGTTCCTCTTGCACCAATTTGATCAACTGCACGAATTTGGGAACTGTATCCAATCGCAGCAAAGGTAGAAACCAACGATATAGTTCGAATGCCTGCGACGACTTTCCTTCCACTCCGTAGTTAAAGAGATCAACCGATTCGCGCGGCAGCACATTTGCCAGCCCGGCAATCCAACCTACCGCCCCTGCTCCAATGCCTTCAAGAATCGCGTCGTCCACTCCTACCAACAATGCCAGTCTTTCCCCAATCAGCGCCCGAATCGCCGAGATGCGTCTCACGTCCGCGCTCGACTCTTTTACCGCGTGCAAGTTGCCATTCTCACCGGCCAGTTCTTCGATCTGCTCTGGCACAAAATCCGTGCCATAGGCGATCGGGTTGTTGTAGAGCATGCAGGAGAGCGGCGTTGCGTGAAAAACTGCGGTTACGTGCGTTTTCATTTCTCGCCAATCGCCTCGATAGACGTAGGGCGGCAAAACCATCAGTCCATCACACCCCGCATCCGCGGCGGCCTTCGCAAGCCTCACGGACTCCGACGTTTTCAGCGAAGAGATTGCCGCGACCATGGCGGCTCGTCCTTTCACTGCCTTGGCGCAGTTCCTCAGAATAGCCACTTTCTCTTCCGATTCCAGCGTCGCACCTTCACCAAGCGAGCCAAGTGCCACTACTCCCGTGCAGCCATTTTCGATCAGCCATTGGCAATGAGCGGTCATGAACCCGTGATCAACCCGCGACCCGGATGCAAAGCAGGTTGTGATTGCAGGCACTACGCCAGTCCATTTCATTGTGTTCCTCCCATTGAACCTTGATTAGTCGCCTGACCTGCCATCGCAGCGAGGCTGGAGCATCGCACCGGAAAAACCGGTGGGCGCAGCGACTCAACGTTCCACCCAAAAAGAAAATTCGCCGCGGGGCCGCAGACTCTTCCCTGGCACGGACCCATTCCGCACCGAGTATGCAGCTTGGCCGACTTCCATGAATCGTGTTTGGCGACGCGCCCAAACGCGACGTCTTCGCACCGGCAAAGCAGAGTCTCCGCTCGCGGCAACTTGGCAAGCTCCGGCCGCAGTGCAAAAGCCCACCGCATGGACTTCGCAAGTTTCCGGAAGCGCGCCCTTGCCGCAAACAACTTCTCCGCTTCGGACTTGGCATCCGCCGCCGCGAAACCTGCAATTCTGCCCTCAATCAACGAAAGCTCCAGCCCGCCGATTCCAGTCGGTTCCCCGCCACAAAATATCCGGGGCTGTGATGTTTGTTGATACTCATTAACGTCCACGAACCCTTCGCTGAGTTTGCACCCCATCAACTGCGCCAACTCCACGTTCGGGACCAGATGAAACCCGCATGCCAGGTAATCGCATTCGATCTCCCGAGTGCGCTGTCCGTCAGAAATCTGAACCGATTCAATACGTGATTGTCCGTTCGCCGCAATCGGCCAGTGTCCTGTTAAATAATTCGCTTCCCGGCTTTGGTAGCGGAGCTTCACTCCATCCGCAACTTTTCCGGGAAACCTTGCCAACCCAACTCCAAACCTCGCGAGCTTGGACAGCCTTGCCTGCTCACAAATGCAAATTACCTGGGCGCCGTGCTCTGCTAGCAGTGCGGCAACCGCCAGAAGCAGCGGCCCTGTTCCCGCCACCACCACACGCTTTCCTTCAATTGGCAGGCCCGACTTCACCAGCGCTTGCAAACCTCCCGCGCCCATCACATTCGGCAGCGTCCATCCTGGAAACGGAAGAAACATCTCGCGGCCGCCGGTCGCCAGAATTATCTGTTCGCAACTTACGTCAAAGTACTGGCGCTCCGATTCCACTCCGATCGAACTACGATCGCCTCGCACCACACGGACGCCAGATAGAATGCGAGTTCCAGATTTTTCTAGACGCTCAATCCACTCGCGCGCTGCCTCCTTTGGCGCAATCTTCACTCCAGACCGCCAAATCTGTCCTCCGGGCATCGGATTATCGTCCAGCAACATTACTTCCCGCCCTGATTGTGCAGCACACACTGCCGCCGCGATTCCAGCAGGTCCGCCGCCCACCACCGCCACCTCGCAACTCAGCGAAGACCGGCTATCCACGGGTCTCGATTTCCATTTCCGGTTTGCAAATCACCTGACAAGTCCGCTGCTGTGTCTCACCATCGATTCTCGCGCGGCATTCAAAGCAAGTACCCATGCCACAGAACGGCGCTCGCGGCTCACCAGAAACGGATATGCGCGAGCTTCCTGTTGCAATCAAGATAGCGACTGCCGCAGTCGCTCCGGCAGTCACGCTAACCCTCGAACCATTTACCCGCACGATCGTCTGTTCAAGCATGGGATTCCACCATGCTTCGCGTCGGCAAATATGGTTCGTGTGCAATTTTCGTTGGCTCGCCCAACATCTGTGCGCGGATCAGCTTTGCCGTCGCCAATGAAGTGGTAATTCCCAGACCTTCGTGCCCCGTGGCCACATACAACGAAGCATCCTCGGGCCATGGACCAATCAGTGGAAGCGCGTCCGGCGTGGCCGGACGAAATCCTGTCCACACCCGTGTGCACGAAACGTTGGCCAGCCCGGGAAGATATTCCAGTGCACGCTTTATCATCGCGGACACAATTGCGGTCTCGACTCGCCCGTGTTCTACGTCATATTGCCGCGAAGATCCAATCAGAATCTGTCCGGTCTGCCGCGGCTGAACATTGAATGCCACCGAGTCGCTGCTGATCGAGTGCGCCGATTTTAAATATCCCAGCTCCACCAGTTGATGCCGCACCAGCCCGGAATATCGGTCCGTGATCACCAAATGCCCTTTGCGCGGCTTCACCGGAATTCCGGGCGTCAGTCGGGCGGCTAATTGGCCAGCGGCGTTCAAGAGATACTTGGCCTTCAACATGCTGCCGTCGCATAGGCGGACGCTTCCGCCTCCCATTGCGGTTACTGCCTTGCCAAATTGCAGCTCGGCTCCCAATGCGGCGGCACGCTCTAGAAAAAACAAGGCAGCCGAGGGCGGATAGATCACCGAGTCTTCGACGACGTACAGGCCACCCGCTAGCGGCTTTCGCAAAGCCGGCTCGGCATCGCCAATCATCTTTGAATCAAGAACTTCCGTCGGGACGTTTCGTTTGGCGTAGTAGCGCTGCTTTCGCAGTACTTCGCCAAACTCCTTTTCGTCTGCCGCAACCCAAATGGTGCCGCACGGTTCAAATTCGACTGCGGTCGGCAATTCCTCGCGAGACTGGTTCCACAAAACTTGTGAATAGCGGGTCAGTGCGAATTGCGCTTCCGAATCGTCCATCACCACTATGTGTCCCATGGAGGCGCCAGTGGCTCCGGCGCCGGCGATCTCCTGGTCGATCACCATCACTCGTAACTTCGATTTCGCCAACTCGAGAGCGCAGGCCGCGCCTACGATTCCCGCGCCTACCACGATTACATCGGCTGCGGTCGTCATCACGGGATTCCATAACGAAATGAATCGCGGGGATCAAAGATCACCTGCGAATCGGAGCTGACAAATGCCAATCCCTTTATCATTGGAACTATCTGGTTACCTTCGATCCGGATCTGACCCTCAAAAATGCTTCCCACAATACTTTCCTGCCGCCAGGTGACACCCGGACCCAGTTTGCCATCCGCATAAAGACAAGCCAGTTTGGCGCTGGTTCCGGTCCCGCAAGGCGAACGGTCATACGCTTTTCCGGGACACAGTACGAAATTTCTGCTGTCCACTCCATCTGTAGTAGAGGGAGTAAACAGCTCGATGTGATCGATCTCCTCTCCATCGGAACCTTCGATTTCATTTTCTTGAAGGGCTTCTCGTACCGCCCACGTAAATTCCGTCAGTTCTTCTATGTTCCGCCGCTCCAGCGCAAACGGGTGCTCGTTGATCAAGAAAAACCAATTTCCTCCCCATGCCACATCACCGCGAACAATTCCATAGTTTGGCACTGGTACTGCAATGTCTTTGCCTACCCTCCGGCTCGCCACATTCGCAATTGTAATTTCTCCGCTCTCACTCAGAGTCGCAGTCACCGTGCCTACCGGTGTGTCGATTCGGTGGTCTCCAGCGCGAATCTTTCCTAGGTACGACAACGTTTCCACTAAACCAATGGTTCCGTGCACACACATGCCAAGGTAGCCGACATTATTGAAATAGAAGACTCCAGCCGTACTTCCAGCATTCACCGGTTCACAAAGCACCGCTCCCACGATCACTTCGGAGCCGCGCGGTTCGTTTACTAGGGCGTGCCGCAAATGATCGTAATTCTGACGGAATTCGTCGAGAGCGCTGTCCATCGAATCGCCTGCCAATTTCGGATGTCCTTCAACGATGATCCTGGTAGGCTCACCGCCCGTGTGCGAATCGATCACCCGTAGCCGCTCGAGCTGCCGCTCCATTTCGATTGAAAGCCCCTTCCCTGGGAGATAAAGTCGTCGATCGTATTATTGCATACAATATACAACAAGTGTAACTACTGCCGTGATCGCCCTTAACGTCTTTTGTTTCATTACTATTAGAGCTAGCGGGTTCCCACCCGTCAGTTCTCGGTAATCTCTGCCGTGTTCTGCAACCATGGACTCGCGAGTTACGGGCGGCGAGCAGCTAGCTCAATCCAGGCTGTTTCCTTATCGAGCGGGACCACGTATGCCCCTCGTTCCTCGTTGAATGATTTTGTCGGACGGTAGCCTGTGCTGCCACCGCCGGTTTTCGCGGGTTGTTCGATGCGAAGTCGGGCAGCGTGCAAATAACGCGTCCCCGACGACAGTCCGACGCGAATCGCCCCTGTGCGTGAATTAATTCTAATCTCCTCGAACGCGCCTGCGTCGAGCGTTAGCCAAACACCTTGCGATGCAACGTATACCCGGCTGCGAAACGAATCGAGCGGTGTAACTCTGACCTCGTCCCCCTCAATGTGTGTGTTTCCGCCGAACGACAGCCACCCAAATTCCGGGTGATTTACGATGTACGTTGCCGTGTTCCACGCGTGGCCAAACAAGCTCGGACCGTTGTCTCCAGAAATTCCATCCGGTTGCAGCCGGTCCGGAAATGCATGAAATGCGGGTGCCAGAAACCCTTCCTGATCGATATTGGAAAACACCCCCATCGTTCCCCCGTAGCCAACTCGCAAGAGGTAGAAATCGTCCGGATGCTCGCGATATTCATTCAGCAACGGAATCGCATTCAAGCTCGATCCGTAGTGATGGAGTTGCCGTTCGAGCCGGCGTTCTTACCCGCAAAAATGAAGTCCCGATATCTCCGCGCACTTCAGTTGTATCCCCAATGCGGGATTGTCGGGTCGTATCCCAGGATCGCGTTCAGGGTCACTTCGGCCTTGTCTTGATACCCAAAGTGTTTCATCCACGCATACCTTCTTCTTGTCCGGTCGAGTCCCAAGGCATTTCGCTTCCAAATGGATACGCTTCCACCTTCCAGCGGTCTGCGCGGACGCGCATCTTCTGCTCCAGGTCGTCCGCTTGCGCCTGCATGCCTTCTCTCCGCAGGTCCGCCATCAATTGTAGAGAAATATGTCTCCTTCCATCTGGCCAAACACCGCGTATTCCGGCGCAAATTTCACCATCGCGATGGATGTCTCGTACGCATTGCTCAAATACCACTCCCACGGATGATTCGTAACCAATCCGTCGTAGTTGCGCGCCAACCGGTACAACACCCAATCAGCTGCGACCACGTGAAGGTAGTTAAACGAGCGATCCACCCGCTCCGAATGTTCTTTGTTCCAACTTCGTCCAGCTGCTCCAGTCGAAGTCCTTTCGATAAAAATCAGCTGGGAATTGATCTGGCTGGTAGTAGAAAAGACTTTTGCGCACTCCGTATTTCTTCGGACCGTCCTTGTATTGCAGTCCGCCCCACAGCGTGCCGTCCACAAACTCTTGGAATTTAGCCAGCTCTCCTTGTTCCGGCGCGCCGAGTTGCTTCATGATCGTCGCCAGCCAGGCTCCTCCACCGCCTTCGTCGCCGAGACCCGCAATCCACGCGCGACTGTCCTGCATCACGATCGCATTTGCCTCTCGGTCGTACGTCATGATTGACGGCGCGCGATGGAATGGATCCTTGCGATCGGTATACCACTGCCTCGTTGTTAGGAAGTGGCCCATGTCCGCAAGCACCTGGGCTTCCGGCTTGGTCACAAAATAATGCACGGTTTGCACCAATCCATCGCTGTAAGTGACCGTGAGTCGCGCCCTACCCCACAACTCTCCCTGTACCGAAAATTTTTTCCATCCTGTTTTCGTGTTACCTCCTTCTTTGATTTCGATCGCTCCGGCGGGTTCCACGCTTACCGATTTCACAGCCTCGCGATATTTCAGAAACAGCCGTGCGTCCATGCCCATCGGCAAAATATATCCGGGAACACCCACAGCCACCGGGCGCGCATTTTCAGCAAGAGTCTTTTCGATATTTCGGATCGAGTCTGCCGTTACAAATTCCACTCCATACGTTTTCGATTCTCCGGGCGCCAGTGTGGCTTTCGTCGCTGGATTCCACGGAGTCACCTGGCTCCATTCGTTCTCCGCATAAGCAGCGCTATGTACCATCCAGTCGTAAAATCCTTCAAACGTAATTCCTCGCGGCGTTGGGTCGCGAAAGATGGACGGTTCGGCGGCACCGTGCGCGTCGAGGATCGGGTTGTATGCTTCCAATGGCGTATTTCCGTAAGGAAGCACCAGCAGAACCGGTCCGTGTCCGTTCAAACGCGTGACCTGCAGGTAGCCGGCATCTTCACCGATATAAGGATCGTAAAAAGAGCAGACCGCATGAGCATGTTCCAGCGAGCGCTCATTTAGCACATTGTTGAAGATCATTGGAATGCCTAGGGCTCCGATCTCGACACTTTGAGCGGACTTGTTCTTCAACGTAAACCGCAAAATAAGTTTTCCGTCTTCCAACCCCCAACTCCGTATGACCTGCACCGGAATGTCCCCGGGCATAGTCGGTGCAAGATCCGCGGCCGCCAGTATTTGATCGGTAGTCGGCAGGGCAATCACAGCGCGGCGCGCTAGAGCCGTTGAATAATTTTTCCACTCGCCAGAATTTCCCGTTCGCAGACGAAGATCTATGTCGCCCAGGTGGTAATAACCGTTCTTCGATCGCTCCACCAGAAGATCACCGGGAGTAAAATCAAAATTCTCTTCTCTCTTTGGCTTGAGCGAAGCAACCGTCTGCGACGATTTCACCAACCGCAGCGAAAACGCTGGCGTCTGCAATTCAACGTAGCCTTGCTCAAGCATAGGTCCCGGTGTCGGAGACTTCTTCTTTTGCGCCCTCTGCGTTTGCACCACTGCGTACGCAGCCCCGGCCAGACAAAGCGCGATAAGAACCGCGAATATGCGAGTTCTCCTATGGGCGACCGCCTCTTTCATCTTCATATTCGAATTCCTTTCGGGGCAAAGACGACTGAACAATCGGATGTAAGCGCTTCCCTAAATTAGCTGGGACTCCTTGAGTGCTCATTTAGATTTGCATAATATATGCAATATGCTAGATTGCAAGCGCTTACTACATTTCGCCGTTCGGAGGATGCTCTTGCGTGTCGCCAGCTCGATCCTGCTCGCTTCCCTCCTTTATCTCGCTCCTCCCAACACCGCTCAGTCTATTCAGGATTCCCAGTTTCAACTTTCTTATTCATCTTCCGGGATCACCAACCTGAAGCGCGTTCAAGACAAGTACGATACCGACTACATCGCGCGAGGTCGGGCCGTCGGTGATCTTCTGCTCCGTTACCGCGTTCCTGGCGAAAAGGTTTGGAAGAAGGCTTCAGGTGCCGTACTTGACCCGCGAGGCGGCGCACAACAAAATAGCGTGTCTTTCACAATCGGCGAGATCACTCCGACGCTCGCTTCCATCGCTCGGCCGTCAGCCTCGGTCCGCTCACAGGCCATCCAAGCCCTCAATACCGACTTGGTTCCGGAAAACTCTCACGACGCCGAGGTTCCTCGTTATGTTTGGTACGGCCGCAAGGGCACGACGGAATGGGTGCAGTACGATTTTCCTGAGCCAAAAGAGGTCCACTCAGTTCAAGTCTATTGGGCGCTCCACGAGGATGAAAATAACCCCGGCAAGCTGCCCAAGAGCTGGCGGCTTCTGTTTCGCAACGGCGAAAACTGGAAGGAAGTAAGTTCGTCCCACCCGTATCCGATATCCGCGGACCAAGTCAACGAGATTGAGTTTTCTCCCGTTAGGACCTCCGCTCTCCGCGTCGAGGTCCAGTTGCAAGAGGGCGCGACCGCCGGAATCTTCAAGTGGGGAATCAACGGCGAGGGCCGAAAAGTCGCGCCGGTACAAGACCTGCGTGCCCAAGAAACTTTTCGTCTTCAGGGCAATACGCTGCTCTGGACCGTCTCGCTGAAAAATGCATCGGCACACGAACTCGAGATTGGCGATCTCGGTCTGCTTCTTCCATTTAACACACAATATGTTTGGGATAAGACCGAGACGTACACCAAACGCCTGATCCCACACACATTAATCGCCGGAAACGGTTCCTTTCTTTTTTGGATGCGCACCAACACCGAAGGCCCATACCTGGTGATGACTCCGGCGACAGGTTGCGGCTTGGAATATTTTGAGCCGCAACAATTTGCGGGCGGTGTCGCGTACTTCGTTCATTCGGCGGCCAGCGGTGAAGAGCTAAGAGCGAAG
The DNA here is from genome assembly GCA_963781385.1 of uncultured Acidobacteriota bacterium. GTDB lineage: Bacteria > Acidobacteriota > Terriglobia > Acidiferrales > UBA7541 > Acidiferrum. Next base: position 619,570 of record CAWAFN010000007.1, read on the forward strand.
GGCGGCACCTGGCGGCTGCCGCAGACCAAGATTCTGCTCAAACCCGCCGGACAATCCGGTGATTCAGCGAGTTGTGAGTTTCGCTTTCGCTGGGCTGCAGACTACAACGCGGTACGCGAAGTTCTCTATGAGCAAGGACTCTTCGACATCAATGTGGTTCCGGGAATGACCTTGCCAACGGATTTGTCAGCAATGTTCTCTCTTCGCACTCGCAATAAAATTCGGGCAGTCGTTCCAGAGTTTCCCGATGCCACCAGCATCGAATATGTGGGCGAGCGCGGCAAGGACGTGCATGTTTACAAAGTGCGCTTCTCTCATTTGGGTGAGAATCTGCTGAAAGTTCAGTACGGTAACGGACAATATCTTTCGCTGGAGTTTTTCGTCACCGAGCCTCTTGAAGCACTTTTCAAAAAACGGGCTTCCTTCCTGGTTTCCCATGAGCAGGTCAAAGATCCATCCAAGTGGTACAACTCAGTCTTTTCGCAATGGGACATGAAACACGAAATCCTTCGCAATCCCGACGATTTGGACGGCCTGCAGTCCTACGCCGTAGCGTCGGACGATCCTGCGCTTGGCAAAGCTCCCTACATCGCGGGAAAAAATATTTTCTATCCTTCGCAACCTGAGATTGATGCAATCGAAAGTTATTTGAAGAATTTCGTGTGGGGAGGGCTGCAACAAACGGATAAAGAGCCTTATCCCTACGCGATTTACGGCATCCCGAACTGGAAAGTGAATCGCGATAGCGCGAAAGACGATCCAAGCGGCCGCAAGCACATTTGGCGAATCTACGATTATCCGCATGTAATTCTTCTCTACTACAACATGTACGAGCTGGCGAAGCTCTACCCTTCCATGACGAAATATCTGGACAAAGAAGGCTACCTGCAGCGCGCGTTTGGCACTGCAAAAGCTTTTTTCACTGTGCCAATGGACACCGTGCAATGGTCGGCATATGAGACCGGCACTTACAACGAACTGGTGATTCCATATCTTATCGACGCGCTGAAGGAGAACGGGCATGAGGACCAGGCCGAGTGGCTCAAGACTGCATGGGAAAAGAAGGTCAAGCATTTCATCAACGATCATCCTTATCTCTTTGGTTCGGAATATCCGTTCGATTCAACGGGATTTGAGTCTACCCATGCGTTTGCAAGGTACGCGATGAAGCGAGTCAGCAAGCCCGGAGAAACAATCGCGTCCGAAGTCCCTCAAGATGATTTTCGCCGGACGGTCAAATACGATGACGCTGCATTTTTTCTGGAAGAACAAACCAAATTGAATCTGGCCTGCCGCGGTTGGCTGGAAACTGCTTACTACTACCTTGGCAGCGACTATCGGGGCTCGGGTCCCTCAAGCTACACGCTTAGCTACATGGCCCAGATGGGGGGATGGTCCCTTTCTGATTACGCATTGTATTTTGCACGCGATCCGATTCCGTATTTACGGCTTGGCTACGCTTCGTACCTGAGTTCCTGGGCACTGTTGAATTCGGGAACGCCGGAATCCAATTACGGCTACTGGAATCCGGGCAAAAACAATGATGGAGGTGCGGGCGGAGGGTTTGAGCCAAGGCCATGGGGGCAGGCCTGGCTTGGCAACAAAGAGATGGGACGAGGGTCGTGGTGGTATTCCGGAGAAATCGATCTGGGCTTCAGTGGCGCGTTGCGATCCGCTGCGACGGTAGTTTCGGAAGATCCGATTTTCGGACTGTTCGCATATGGCGGGGATCTGGTCCGCAAGGAGAAATTAACGGAGGTAATTCCAAGGGACGGACTACGCGCGCGGTTTCACGTGGTGCGCGGGTCGCAGAAATTACATATTTTGCTTTCGCGCGACGGCTTCAAGAAAGACCAACCGATCTCCTTCACTGGTGGCCTGGAGCTCGTGCAATTCACTCTCGAAAATCGGGCCGGGACGAGCCACGAAACGATCGTGGAAATTGAGGGTTTGCCGGCAGGAACATACGAAGTGAAGGCCTCGAACCAACCGCCGCAGCAATTGACGGTTAAGGTGATTGTTAAGGGCGGCGAAGAGCGAATGATTCCCCTCAAGGTCGAAGCGGCCGGAGTTTCGGTTGAAATCCGCAGGTTGGTTGGCGCAAAGGGTTGAGGGTGCAAAATACGGTAGGGGACCCCTCCTCCACCCCGCTGTCCATGGGTACTTGAAAACAATGGTTTGCAAAACCGTGAAAAAGGAAAGAGTGTGAAAAGGAAGGGCTTAGTGGCATGTTTTGCAAAAGAGTATCAAACGAAAAAGGTTAAGGCGAAAGAGATTAGGGATTTCTAGCCCGGGACCACGCGCGCGCGACATCGTGGAATGCGTTTCGGTTTTCAAAGAGCAAAGGCGAACCAATCCAGTTCGTTCGTCCCGATAAAAGCACGATCTCACAAAACCTATTAATCATCAAAAAATATAGTTAGCACAACAGTAATAGATTGAACGGGCGGCGACGATCCGGCGGAAATTGCTCACGGCGTTACGCTGGTGTCGGGACCTTGCTTGACAAGACGAGTGCGGGCGTGGGAATCACGGGCGCGCGCAGCTTCGTTTAACTTGGCCAAGGTGGTGAGAGCAGAAGCGGAGAGGTCGGTCTTTCCCTGCCGCCGGTAGGCGACTGCGAGCTGGGAATAGACACTTTTATCTTCGGGATCGAGAGTGCGGGCCTTTTCAAGGAGACCCACAGCTTCGTCCGTGCGGTTTTCTCGCAAGTAGAGCTTGGCAAGATCCACGCGAGCAGGGGCAAAGGCAGAATTGATTGCGATGGAACGTTCCAGGGTGCTTTTAGCCTGATCAAAAGTGGTGTCGCCGGGATTCACACCTGATCGAATAAGCGCATCCCCCAGAAGATATCGCAATGTGGCATCATCCGGTTTTTGCGCCACACGTTCGCCAAGCGTGCGAATTGCTTCGGGCAAATTACCGGTCTGCATGTAAGTTACGCCAAGCCCGGCATAGCTGAGATTCTTTTCGGGAGCGAGCCGGCTGGCGAGCTGAAAATCCTGTTCGGCAAGATCGAACCGATTTTTCATGGCATGAAGAATTCCCCGCTGAAAGATGAGCCGGTCGGATTCGGGGCGGTAGTGCAGGCCCACGTCGAGAACTTCCATTGCAAGATCATAGGAGTCGTGATCGATGCACAGGGCCACGAGGTCGATGTAGTTGTCCTCGTCATCCGGCGCGAGACGCGTGGCTTCGCGTAAGGCCTCGATGGCGGGCTGGAGTTGATTGTCGGCTTGATAAGCTTCGGCTAGGAGATTATCGAGTTCCGCGCTGACGTGGCCACTGGCTTTAAGCTCGGAAAGAATTGAAATGGCCTTTGAAAATTGCCTGGTCTCGACGTAACAGACCGCGAGATTAAAGCCAACATCATAAGAGCCCGGAAATTGCGACTGAACAGCCCGGAAATAGGGAGTGGCCTTGGCAAAGTGGCCGTGCTGGGCCAGGACCAGAGCGAGCTGGAACTGGGCACGCGCGGGAGTTTTCTGGGAGTCGATTTTCTCCAGCATGTCGAGCGCATCCGAATCTTTGCCGATTTCGAAATAACTTTGCACTAGCGCGACCGCCAGGGCGGGCTCTTGATCGAAGAGTGGCATTGCCGTCTGCAACCGAGGAACGGCCGCGGCAAAGTCGCCGCGTTTGAAAGCGAGCTTTCCGAGAAATGAGTTTACCGCCGGATTGTTTGGCGCAAGCTTGTCTACCTGCAAGAAATGGTGTTCCGAAACAGTGAAGTCCTTAAGGGTGAACTCGTTCGCAGCAAGATTCTGGAGGGCGGGATAGAAGCGCGGGTCAATTTGCAAGGCGAGCCCGAACTCGCGATTGGCGGCAGGGAGATCCCCCTGTTGAGTGAGTGCAATACCCAAAAGGTTGCGTGCTTTCAGATTGCGAGGCTCAGCCCGAAGAATCGGCTGCAAAACAGCGATTCCTTGCTCAGATTGGCCCAGGCGGATCAGAGTTTCCGCTTTTGTGTAGGCATCAGCCGCCTGACCACGGGATGGTTGCCCACTGAGTAGAAATGTCAGGAGCAGTCCCACGGACAAGCATTGAATCAAGCGGGTTGACAATTTTTGCTCCCGGCAAGCCAAACAAAATACCACCTGAGAATTTTACCATTACGGCGACACGACGCAGCTTGCAGAGCTGAATCAAAAAATCTCGCCTCTTCCAAAACACGGAAGAGGCGAGATTTGTTTGTGGGGTGTTAGGGGTAAAGTTAAAATTCGATCCTGAGACCGACCTCGATTGTGCGAGGGCTGAATGCTCCAGTGGCCTTACCGAAAGAACTGTTTTGGGAAACGCCGTCGGAGCCAAGAGCCAAATCGTTGCTCACGCTGTTAAGGTTGGTTCGATTGAAGAGATTAAAAAACTCTCCTCTTATTTGCAGTCTGGCCCCTTCCTGACCTACGAACCACGGAATATGAATATTCTTCATGGGACTAAAGTCCACGTTCGCGAATCCCGGACCTCGGAATGTATTGCGACCCACGCTTCCCTGCTGGGTGCAGGGAACAAAGTTGGCTGGATCACCAGTTTGAGACAACACGTTATTGACCGAGTCAATCAAGCAAGGGTCGGCAAATGACGCAGCGCTAATACAACCGGCTATGAATTTAGAGACGTCACAGCCGGCGTGTGAAACTGTGCTGGTAACATTGGGCAAGGTGCATTCTGTCCCGTCGAGGGAATGGCCGCAATCGACGACGGTGTATGGATAGCCGGCCTGGAGAGAAACAGTACCCGCCAACTGCCATCCGCCCAAAAAGGCGCGGACCACGGCATTTTGTTCCTTTAGCTTGGGCAGTTCCCATAGGCCATGCGCAGTAAACGCTTGGGGGATATCGAAGCTTGCCAAACTCCGCTGATTGTTCATGTGGTAGGCGTCGTATACCGGCGCCAACAAACTGTCGCGGCCCAGGCCCGGGGCGTCGACAACGGCGATGGTCTTGCTAATTGTGTACGCTGCCTGGAAAGTGAAGGAACTGCTGAACCGGTGAAGGACGGAGAAGGTGGCACCATTGGAATGGGCCCATGCACTGTTATCACCGAATGAGATGCCGCCGAAGAAAGGATTTGGGCGGATGGCCAAGCCGGTCTCGTCATAACAGCCCAAGCAACGGTTACGATCAGTCCTCACGTAGAGGTGTGCGCTCTGTGAGCCGGTGTAGTCGGCTTCCAACAACCAATTGGGAGTGACAGCGTACTGAACGCCAAAAAAGCGATTGATTGAGTACGCCTGTTTGAGCCCTTGGTCAACGCCTCCGATGAAGGAGTCATTCGTCAAGGCGCCGCCGCGCTCGTTCACGCCGATTGGCAAGGAACTGCTAGGAGGTAGCGGGCAGTTGAAGGGTGTGGTCGAACTCGCACAGATTCCATACACCGGTTGCGGACCGCTCGGATTGCGGACGTCGGCCACAATGCTGGCAACTAACGGAGGATTAGAGCGGACCGCATCGGACCACAATATGTTCGGCGCTCGATTGTAGAAAACACCGATACCTCCACGAATGCTCAATTTGCCCTGTTTGGTGGGATCCCAGGCAAAACTCAGGCGCGGCGCGAAGTAGGCAATGCTGTGGTCTGGCGTCAGACTCTCAACTAGGCCGACCGAAGCGTTGGAAATTCTTTCCATAAAAGTGGAACCCGATCCCAACAGCACGTTGGAAGTGCGCTGAGAGACCTCATTCGGGCTGGTGTTGAAGTCCCACCGAAGACCAAAATTGACGGACAGATTGGGCTTTATCTTCCAGCCGTCTTGACCGAAGAATCCGAAATTTGTCGATCGATAGCCGATGCTCTGTTGGGAAATGTCACCGGTTATAAGATCGTAGTTGATCGCGCCCTGGGTTAAAGGTTCATCCAGAGCAAAATTGAATATCGCATTGCCTCCACCATTCAAGGCAGCGGTTGACCCGAAGCTATAGCCAGGCCGCTGGGTGGGACCGTCGAAAAGGTCATTTTCCTGGTCGCGAAAAATATCGAAGCCAAATTTCATGGCGTGCTTACCGCGATTCCAGGAAAGCAAATCTCGCCATTCAAAGTCATTCTGGATAAACTCAGCCGGCGCAAAACCGTTTCCGAAACTGGCGATGCCCATTCCAGAAATCGAAGGCACGTCGCAGTTCACACAGGTGCCCAATCCGGAGATCCGGGTGACGCCAAAGGCGGCATCGTTGACAACGGTGGGAGAAAACGTATGGGTCCAATCAAGGTTCGCGTAATTGGTAATGCCGGCAAAACTGTTTGGATTCGCGAAAGCCGGCCTAGTATTGATGCCTTGGGTATCGGGTGTTTTCCGATAAAAACTTCCGTAGAAGCGGTCTTTGGTCAGTACGAAATCAACGCGAGTGTTCCATTGCAACCCATTGTTGGTTCCCGCAAATGCTTCAGTGGTAGTCTCGCGAATCGGCGTGTCACAAGCGATGCCCGGCAGAGGAGCTTGAGTCGCGCAATTGGGATCAAGATCCTGGACGGTTTGAACACTTCCAGGGATCACATCATTCAGAGTTGCGGGAAACTGGGTGAGTAACTTTGTCGATAGATTATTCGGCAGATTAGTTTTTAAGTAATTGACAAACTCAGGCGCCTCCACCGTATCCTGAAACGCGACTGGCTGCGATTGGATCTTTTGGTCCCAACTGAAAAAGCCGAAGAGCTTGTTCTTAAGTATCGGAGCACCGAGAGAGCCGCCGAACTCGTTCCTACGGGAAACCGGAACGGTCGAGGCGATAGGACCGTTATAATTCGCGGTAAGCGCGTTATCCTGATGATACTCAAACAACGAGCCGTGAAATTCGTTGGAGCCGCTCTTGGTGACGGCTTGAATTACGAGCGAGCCGCTTCGACCATATTCCGCAGAATAATCATTGACAGAAACATGGAGTTCTTGCACTGATTCGACGTTGGGAGTTAGGTTGAAGACCCCTGGATCGGGATTGCTGGTAGCCAAAGTATTGTCCAGATAGAAGGCGTTGCCATCTCCTCTTTGACCGTTGCCATTGGCCTGGGGATTGTTCACCAAGCTAAAAATATCGGTATCGCTGGCGTTACCCGAGGCGTTCCCGGTGCCTGTTACGCCCGGGGTTTGAAGGATCAAGTTGCCGACATTGCGGCCGGCAAGCGGCAATTGACTAATTTCGCGAGCGGAAATATCGGAGCCGATCTTTGGACTCCGATAACTGTATGGGATTCACCTCCGCAGTAATTGTAACCGTGTCCGAGGGAGCACCGGGTTTCAGCGTTACCGAGAGGGTGCGCGTCTCTTCTCCGCCGAGAGCGATGTTTTCCTGCTCAATCGATGCAAAACCTGGCTTAGATATGACCAGCTTGTAGCGACCTGGGCCCAGGCTGGAAAATCGGAAGATACCTTCAGCGTTGCTGGGGGCGGTATTGGCTACGCCGGTGTCTATGTTCGTAAGGGTGAGTTGTGCGTCGACAATCACGGCGCCGGACTGAATCGGTGACGGTGCCCTCGATACCGCTTCGAAATTGAGCGAGAACGGGCGAAACCATATAGAAACTCAGGAACAAATACAGCAGCCGATAAACGCGCGAAAAATCGAACACTCCCCATAACCCCTCCTTGGAGCGAAAGAACGAAAGTCACGACAGCATCAGCCCACTGCAACCGCTTGCATTTCTGCACCGATAAAAACCTGTTACTCAACCACTTACTACTGGAGTCCTGATGGGCGAAGTCTAGCGTTACAGTTGAATCGCCCCGAGAGCGACAAGGGTTAAAATTGCATGTTGTATATCATATGCAGGAAAATGGCGTCAAGTAATTTCAAGGAGTACGGACAGAAATAACAGGTGGTTTACAATGTGCAGGTTGCCGTGCCTGACTGAACAAATGCAAAGCATTCCGACAGGCCTAGAAAGGGGAGCGGCTCTGCAAGCGCATACAGAACTTATCAAGCTGCAGCGCGGATCATATTCTTGCTTCTTTCCTGCGCCGGTTCCTTGCTTGGGCAACAACCGGCGGACTCCAAGAGTTCGACGACGGCTGCGAAAGTGCAGTTCGTGGACGTCGCGGCTCGGGCTGGCTTGACCGCAAGAACTGAAGCAGGCGGTGAAACAGCAAAGAAATACATTATAGAGACGACTGGAAGCGGCGCGGCCACCGTGGATGTGCGATGGCGACGGATGGCCGGACATTTTTCTAGTAAACGGAACCACGCTCGAGGGATTTCCGAAGGGAAAGGAGCCGACCAGCCATCTCTACCACAACAACCACGACGGAACATTTACGGACGTGACTCAGAAATCTGGTGCCGGAATCAGCGGTTGGGGGCAGGGTGTGTGCGCCGGTGACTATGACAACGACGGCCGAACAGATCTGTACGTCACCTTTTGGGGCTCCAGCGTCCTGTTACACAACAACGGAGACGGTACGTTCACCGACGTGACGAAGAAAGCCGGCCTGTGGCATGACGAACCGCGCTGGGAAACGGGTTGCGCATTTTTGGAATACGATCGGAGCGGCCGCGTTCGGCCTGTTCGTTTCGCAATACGTGGACCTGGATTTGGCAAGAACGCCCGTGCCGGGAAGCGGCAACAATTGCATGTGGAAAGGGATTCCGGTGATGTGCGGTCCCCGGGGGTTAAAAGGAACGCACAGCGAATTGTTCCGCAACAACGGCGATGGAACGTTCACCGACGTCAGCCAGAAGTCCGGAGTTAGCAAGACCGATGCATACTACTGCTTTACGGCGTCTAAGCAGCGATTTTGACAATGACGGGTGGCCGGATATTTTCGTGGCGTGCGACTCGACCCCGAGTCTTGCTATTTCACAACAATCAAACGGAACGTTTACGGAAATGGCCGTGGCCTCTGGAGTGGCATTCAACGGAGATGGCCACGAGCAAGCCGGAATGGGAGCGCATGCCGTGGACTACGACGGGGACGGCTGGCTGGATATCATCCGACTAATTTTTCAGACGATACGGCGACACTTTACCATAATAACGGAGACGGAACCTTCAGCGATGTGACGAACGAAGCCGGACTAGGACGAAACACGCAGTTCCTCGGATGGGGAGCACTTTTTGTGGACATCGACAACGACGGCTGGCCAGACATTTTCTGGCGAACGGTCATGTTTACCCAGAAGTCGAGGGAAAGGGATTCAATACGACGTTTTCGGGAAAGAAAGGTGCTGTACCGGAATCTGGGCAACGGAAAATTCAATTGATATCTCGCTGGAGGCTGGCGCAGGGATCGACGACGCCGTTCAACAGTCATGGCGTGGCTACGGCGGACTTCGACAATGACGGCAGTCGTCGGAAATACTAGTGAACAACAGCCATGATCCGCCGAGCTTGCTGAAAAATTTAGCGTCAAAAGGAAATTGGCTGCTGATAAAACTGGAGGGCAGACAATCGAACCGTGACGCCATCGGCGGTCGAGTGACGTTGACGATAGGAGGTCACCGCCAGACGCAGGAGGTGAGGAGCGGCGGTGGCTACAACTCACAGAGCGATTTTCGATTGCACTTCGGTTTGGGAACCGCGCTGAGGGCCGATTCGTTGGAGATTCGGTGGCCGAGCGGCGCAGTGCAACGGGTGGAAAAAGTGGGAGCCAATCAAATTCTGGTGGTCAAGGAAAACATTGAAGATCATCAGGCAAAAAAACCGTAAAGCGTCTTCATAATTCCTGACCGGACATTTTACCCCGCCGCATCCGCCGGCCGAGCTTGGCGGACGACGCCGGAGGACTCTCGCACAAGCAATTCCGGGTCAATCAAGAGTTCCCGGCCAACCAGGCGGCTGCCCGGTTTGCCGGAAACCAAAGTTTCAAAAATAGTTTGGCCGATCTGATCGCGCGGAATGTGAGCCGTGGTCAGAGCCGGCGAACTGAATTCGGCGAGCTTGATGTTGTCGAATCCGGTAACTGAAATATCGCCGGGAACGCTGATGCCGTGTTCGCGCAATTCAGCGAAGAACTCCTGACAGCCATGAAATCGTTCACGCAGATAATCGCAGTGGGCTCAAAACCCGAGGACAACAATTCGCGCGCTGCCTGCCGGCCTCCCTCCAGGCCGTCCGCACCAGCGACGACCAGAGACTGTGCGCCTGGCGAGAATTGCGCCAAGGTTTCCGAAAAAGTTTTTCGCCGTTCGCTGATTGGCCCCAGGGTCGCGTGATGGCCCACAAAAGCCATTTTTCGGTGACCCATCGAATGGAGGTATTCGACGATCCTCTTCATTCCCTTTCGGTAGTCGACGCGGATATTGGTGATATTTTTTCGGGGCGTTCCGACATCGTAGAAGACGATGGGAATGTTGCTGTCAGTAAGCATCTGCATCAAATGCGAATCCATTTCAGAAACAATGGCAGCAAGGCCCGCCATGCGCCAGCCGATCATCAAGCGAATACTCGAGACCAGCTGTTCGGAGCGGTAGTCCGTATTGGCGACGACAACTTCGAAGCCGTTGGCGTGCGCCAAGGACTCCAGTGCATGGTAAATATCAAAAAAAAAGGGTTCTCCATGTTTCGAAACAAGGATTCCGAGAATCCTGTTCTTTCCGCGGGCAAGAGAGCGAGCATGAAGATTGGGATGATATTTCAACTCTTCAGCAGCTTTCAGAATGCGCGCCCGGGTCGAACCCTTAACGACGTCCAGGTTGTTGAGCGCGCGGGAGACGGTGGCGGTGGAAACTCCCGCCTTTTTGGCAACCGCATCGAGACTCATAAGATTATCGGTTTTGGTCCGCATCAGTAGTTTTTCCGCTGCGCACGGTGAGCCATTGTAATTACACACAATCGCTTGCTCACGAATAGTGTCTCCGGGTTCGATTGCCTGCGAAAGCTAGGCCCTTGCCGGCAGGGCGTCCGGCAGCGCGGCTTTGCCAATTTGAGCTCGCCTGCAAGCGCTTGCAACGCGCCGTACGCTACTGCTTTTTCCGCGAGGTTGCAACATATTCTCTTAGTCGGCCTCGCCTTCGATAGCGCCAACAATCTGGAGTATTCCAAGGTCAGATTCTCTTGTTCTTTGAGCCCCGCTGGTGCTGTTCGCGATGCTTTTGAATGAATTCTCTCAAATAGCTGCCGGCATCCGTTATGTGTTTCCACAGCACCAGCGCGGCCGTGTCCGGATTTCGAGTTCGGCACGTATCTAAGAGATCTTGATGTGCTTTTCCCGCAAGATGTAATTCGCGCGTAAAAAGCAGATGGAGGCGGGTATAGCGATCGCAATTGTTGTTTAGAGTCTTGATGAAGGAGAGCATCGACGGGCGATTAGCTGGGGCGTATAGCGCAGAATGGAAACTCCAGTTCCATTCACCCCAATTCTTTATGTCCGAATCCTTAGCCAAGGAGTCTTCGTACTGCTTGAGAATACGTTCCGCTTTCAGAAAGTCGGCATCCGTAAAATTGGGAACCGCACACCGCAACATATAACACTCAAGGACTGCGCGCGTTTCGAAAAGTTGCTCAATCTCCTCCGGCGCCAGGGCGGAAACAACGGCGCCGCGATTTGCCACGATAGTGATCAGCCCTTCGGCGGCAAGATGACTTAATGCCTCCCGTACAGGAATTCGGCTTATCTGAAATTCAGTTGCGATGGCGTCCTGGCGTAATTGCTCACCTTCGCGCAATTCTCCGTTCAGGATCTGATCACGAAGGCGCTCCACCACGGCAGCCGCGAGCGATTGCCGTATGATCGGCGACGATCGTTTCGGTCTTGTGGAATGTTCTAGTTTCGCGGAGGAGGAGTGCAAGGCCGGAGTCGCTCTGACGTGAGTCTTTTTCATTAGAATATTTTTCTGCGTAATGTGAATCGCATTCCGCTGAATTGTTCCTTCGAGCCGCACTACTTTATAGTGCTCGGCGAAGATCTAAGAACCTAGTGTCGAAGCCTGTTCAATCCCACCAAGCATCAGTTTATCACGCAAATTTGACTTGGTTAACTTCATGGACTGCGCGCCAAGCGCCGGAATCTTTTTATACCGATACCCGCAGTGCTAGATGAAAATCATTTAAATGGATTCGTGACATCCAACGATCCAGAAATGGTAAGGCGCCGACGAAGATGAGTCAAAAGAACGAGTCTCATAGGACGGGCGAAAGACTTTGCGATGGGTCGCCGCTGGGATCATTTCGTTCAAGACCTTCTCGGCGTCGCGCCGCCCGCTGATTTCGAGGTTCACGAGGATAAGGAGGGCGCCCACGCGGCAGCGCTAGGATGCGATCTGTCGACACGTGATTCCGGAGCTGACAACTTTCCGTTGACGCGCGAATACTACGTACTGGACCATACTCTGCATGCTCCGCTCATTTTCCAGTTCCTCATCTCCGTCCGAGTCAGAAGCCACCAACAACTCACCGCTCGTTTCGCGACGGCGATTTGGCTGTCAAACCGCACTACTTGCAGGTTGGTCTCTATCTCCAACCGGGTTACTTGCAATGGCTCACAATCCACATCGGCAATCGCACAGCGCAGACCTCAGTCCAGAGCAAACCGAAGAGGTCGATGCGAAACTCGCCAACATCGTTCGCAAATACGGAAGCCGTCTGTCGGAAGAACAACGTGGACACCTGCGCCGCATCCTCAGCTACAACGAAAAAATGCTTGCCTCAATCCGCGTCTTCCCTCTTCAAAATGGCGATCCGCCGGCCGGCGTTTTGATGTTTTCGCTCCTAAGCGAGCCTCAATCGTGTGGAGCACATTGCGCCTCGCTCAGTCCTGCTGACTCTTGCAACGGAGGCCAGAGCTGACGTGGTCGGAGAAGACACTTTATTTCTCTCTGTTCGTGAGCTTGGCACACGCATCCGGACCCGAAAACTGTCGTCGGTCGAGCTGACAACCAGTTATCTGGAACGAAGCGAAAAGCTGGGCCCAAAGCTCAATGCTTATGCCACGCTCACACCCGAACTGGCGCTGAGACAGGCGCACGCCGCCGAAAAAGAAATAGCTGCAGGAAACTACCGGGGGCCTCTTCACGGCGTCCCCTATGCTGCGAAAGACTTGGTGGCCGTTGAAGGGTATCCGACGACATGGGGCGCACGACCCTATGCAACACAAAAATTCGACTTCAATGCAACCGTAATTGAGCGATTGAACCGGGCCGGCGCGGTTTTGATCGGTAAAGCCGCGATGATTGAGCTGGCCGGAGGCTTGGGATACTCCACTTGCGACGCCTCGCTTACCGGGCCGTGTAAGAATCCGTGGAATACGAACTATTGGACGTGCGGTTCGTCCAGCGGGTCCGGCGCAATTGTTGCCGCCGGGCTGGCGCCGTGGGCGCTTGGTTCGGACACCCGAGGATCGGTTCTTTGCCCGACCGCCTGGTGTGGCATTTCGGGGATGCGCCCAAGCTTTGGCCGCGTCAGCCGTTTTGGGGCCATGGCGATTGCGTGGACCATGGACAAGCTCGGTCCAATGGCGCGAACCGCGGATGATTGCGGAGTCGTGTTATCCGTTATCGCGGGACATGATTCCAAGGACCACTATTCGCTGGCGCCTGGTGTGGCCGATTTTTCCTATCCGCCTCACCGAACTGCGAAGCCCCTGCGCATTGGACGGCTGACAAATGTCTGGCGCGAGATAGACCCCGGTCTGCAGTCTGCGGTTGACGATTCCCTGAAGGTGCTGGAGAAAAATGGAGCGAGAATCTCGGATGTGGAAATTCCGGACGGCCCGTATGAGGAGTGCGCGGAGCTCACGATCTTGATCGAAGCCGCTTCTTCTTTCCAGGATCTGATCGCCACCGGCCGCTGCGCGGAGCTAATCGATCCTGTTGGTCGGATTAATGGTTACGCAAGTTCGGAATTTTCTGCTGCCGACTACCTTCGGGCACAGCGCGTCCGGACGCTTTTGCAAAAGCAAATCGACGGCTTGTTCGACGATCTTGACGTTCTCGCGACCGCCGGTGAGTCGTCCGCCGCTTCGTTGCTAAGCGCTGCCCCGGAAGAAGACTCTGCCGCGCCGATTGCGCGGCGTGAACCTGACGGCATCTCTAGTTTGTGCGGATTGCCAGCTCTCGGTGTGCCCTGCGGGTTCAGTAAGGACAAACTTCCGTTCGGCGTGCAATTTATTGCTCGCACGCTAAACGATCACGCAGTGATCACTGCGGGTAAACTATTTCAGGACCATACGGACTGGCATCGTCAACGGCCGCCAATCCGTTAGATTTGTTGTGTTGGCAACGGCCTTTCTGGTTGAAACCTGCCAACTCCCAGGCGTGCAGCGTCTTGGTGGTCTGTCCGAGGGTCTTTCAAAAAGAGACCGACACAGGCCTTCCGTCAAAGGTGAGAGACTGCCTGTTTTTCAGTAGACGAACCTCGAAGGTTCTGGACATTGGCGCTAACATGCGCGATCCATCGGTCAAATGTAGCGTCAGCCTTCGTTGCGCGTCATTCCAAGCCATCTGAACGCCCATCCATTGTCCTTTGCGATAGTTGAACGACGTTCCGTCGTCTTCGTATAAAAAGTACGAGCCATCTTTGCCGGGATAAATGGAAATGGAACACGGCTGCTCCACGATCTCGGCGGTGTGCTGCTTCACCGGACCCAACGGCAGGATGGATCCCTCACGGACATACAGGGGCATGGTCTCAAGGTCGACGGCGCGGTCGATTCGGTTACCTCCTTCGATTCGCTCGCCTGTCCAAAAATCGTACCAGCCGCCCTGAGGAAGATAGACAGACCGCGTGGTCGCGCCCTTCTCGACCACCGGTGCGACCAAGATGCTTTTTCCCCAAAGATATTGGTCGCCGCAAGCGACCGCTGAAGGATCGTCGGGATAGTGGATCCACAGCGCGCGCATAATCGGCATGCCCGTTGTTACGCACTCGCGCACCGTACTGTACAGGTACGGCAGCATCCGGTACCGCAGCTCCAGATACTTCCGGCAGATTGGCTCGACCCGATCATTGTGAAGCTGGCTGGCATCGGGAATCGCCGCACCGTCGTAGTTGCGGATTTCGACCGGGCCGGGGTCGCCCGTGTTCCATCCCCACGGAAGTCGCAGTTTCCATGCGCGGCCATGCGAACGGAACAGCGGGCAAAACGCTGCGAACTGAAACCAACGCAGATAAAGTTCGGCCGTAAATTCTTTCGTCGGTACGAATCCCCCGATATCGGTACCCCAGTACGGAATACCCGTCAGTGCGGTATTTACTGCCAGAGGAATGTGAGTTTTCAATGTCTCCCAAGTGGAGTACACGTCTCCCGACCATAAGAAGGACGCGTACCTCTGCATCCCCGCGTAGCCATTACGATGAAGTGCGTACGGACGCTCATTCGGCCTGTCAATCTGCGGACCCTCCCAGTACATTCGATTCCGAACCAGGCGCGAGGCGATATCGAGCGGATCGCCCTCGTCCGGCCACCAGCCGTCAACGCCCATTGCAAAATCCTTGCGGTGCGCGTCCCAGTGGCAACTCGCCTGTGTTTCATCGAATCGCGAGAGCTCGCAGCCATCGCGAACTGTTCCCTGAAGCTTGTCCGACAGGATCACTACGTGTATCACGGCGCGAAACTTTTGCCGGTGCAACTCGTTCAGGATTCTTTCAGGCTCGGGAAACACGCGTGAATTCCAGACGAAAGATCCGTTTTCGGTATTCCACCCGGAAGGGCAGAACCCCGTTCCCAAGTAAATCAGCGCGTCGCACGGCAATCGTTTTTCGCGGAACATCTTGGCCTCGCTGATAACTTCTTCCTCGCTGGCCAGCGTACGATGCGATTGCTGATAACCGAAGCTCCACAAGGGAGGCATCTCGGGATGGCCGGTGAGGCGTGCGTATTCGGACAAGATGGTCGCTGGGTCCGACGAAGCAACGACAAAAATATCAAGAGGCAGGGCTGCTCCCGCGCTGGCTGGCTGGAACTTGGCGACAGGGCCGGTAAAATCGAATGTGCCGAAGGGTTCATTGAAAAACATCGCCCATCCGCTCGTTCCGATGAGCCAGGGAATCGGGACCCTGCCGCCATGCGTGGCCAGGCGGTAACCGCCTTGTCCGCTCACCATGCGATCCAGGGTCCCGCGGCGGTCAAATTGCGGCCCTCCTTCTCCCAGGCCGAGCAATGGGAACTCGCCGCTCGCGAAGGAAACAGCGCGGTTTGAAGTTTCGTCCACCGTCAATTGCTGCACCGTTTCGCCCTTTTCATTCGCCACGCTGAACGTTAGCGGATCGGGAGAAATACTTAGGCTGAGATTGCCGCACCGTATGGTTTGAGCGCGTACCTCTCCGCGCAATTTTGCAGCGGGAGGTCCCCACGATGGCTGCACTAACGACCCATTCATTGGAATCGCGCTCACCTGTCCGTCTTTGATTGGTAGGATGCTCAGCCGAAGCGTATGCGCACTGATGGAAGAGACTTGTATCTCGCAGTCCGGGTCTGTCGGTGCAGCTCCATTTATTGGAATTCCCCCGCCCGGCACGAACGCAGCCGTAGAGGCCACGGCCAGTTGTCTTAGAATCTCTCGGCGCTTCCATTGTTTACCGCGCTCATCACGCATTTCGATTCACCAGCAGCTGCTGACTTCTTCGTGCTTTCCCAGAACATACTCCGCGCGCAAGACCTTGCAAGGCCGAGAATCCGGCGCTCGCCTCACGGAGAAGCCGGGATCACTCCGTAGAACTTCCAATTGGTTTGAAAATTCTTGCTAAGCTCCTGGTTCTCCAAGATCGCTCGCAGCATTTCGACAGGTATCTGATTCTCTCGCAGGATCCCATCGTGACAATCTCGATTGGTCATCTTGCCAGAGTCCTCGAGTTCAGCGTGAAGCGCACAAAACTGTAAGGCCCCCCAGCATATACGCACATTGGTACAGCGCCGGAACGAGCCCGTTGAAAACAGCATTTCCCAGTAGAAGGCATTGCCCTCGCTCCAAAATGGAGTTTCAAAAATCTTTCGGTAGCTCCGGTAACGTTCGTTCATGAACTTCTGAACCCTCGGCGCAGATATTGTCTAAATTCCATCAAATAGTAGCATCGCTATCTTTAAGCACCCGACAAATCGCTTGGAGTTATGCAAACTAAAACACAGCTTTCACCGCCGCCCGCCAGACCGAATGCGGGAGGAATCAGTGTTGCGGCAGTCTTCCCGTCCGGCCGGAAACCCTTTCCACCCATTAGAAGTTCGGCGTCGAACTTGCCAGGACCCCACGCCCCAAGCACTCTCTTAACGGAAGCCACGTCTGTCTCCAGCAGGCTGGGCGAAGAGTCGGCACTAGGATGGCGGAAAAGCATCAGAACGGCGCCAGTTTCGCCTTGGGTATACGTTTACTTGTTCAGATATAATCGCGCTCGCTTCAAGCCTTAGTTGGATTACTATGAACGACGCTTAACCTCGCAATTGACGGGAGCGAACAGTTGCTGCGTTGGCGTGTCGCAATTCTCGTAAGTGCTGCCATTGCGATCAGCTATCTCGATCGCCAAGCGCTGCCCGTTGCCATCAAGGCAATCACAAAGAGCATCCCCCTCTCGAATGAACAGTTTTCCGAGCTTCAGTCGGCGTTTCTCTTCTCCTACGCATTTATGTACGCAGGTGGAGGAAAGTTGGCTGATGCCCTCGGCACGCGCGTGGGGTTCTTGGTGATTATGGTTTTCTGGTCGGTGGCGTGCGCGAGCCATGCTTTGGCGGCAAACTTCACCATGCTTGCTGGCAGCCGATTCTTGCTGGGAATGGGCGAGGGCGGTGGTTTCCCCGCCGCCAGCCGAGCGATTGCGGAATGGTTCCGCATCGAAGAGCGAGCAACCGCGATGGGGATCATTAACGCGGGTACCGCATTCGGTGGCATTTTGGCGCCGCCATTGATCGCGGTCATCGTGAGCTACTTGAATTGGCGATGGGTGTTCCTCATCACGGGCGGCCTGGGCTTGCTTTGGACTGGTTGGTGGGCCTCGTCGTATGCTGCGCCGGTAGAAAATCGGGAATTAGACGATTGCGCGCCCAGTTTGGCGGCGCCAGCACAGAGAATGCGTTGGATTGATTTGCTCAAGATCCGTGAGTGTTGGGGACTGATGTCTGCAAAGTTCCTGAGTGATGCCGCCTGGTATTTCTATCTTTTTTGGCTGCCAAAATACCTGTACGACGCCCGGAGTTTCGACGTGAAGGCCGTTGGTTCGTTCGCTTGGATTCCCTACGCTGCGGCAGGCATCGGCTGCCTGGTGGGCGGTTGGTTCTCGAGCTACCTGATACGCGGGAACTTTTCCCTGGGAATTGCGAGAAAACTCGCGCTGGGCCTGAGTGCAGCGGTGATGCCCCTCATTATTCTAGTCACGCATATTCCGGTTTCCTGGGCAATTTTGATTTTTAGCGTAGCCTACTTCGGACAGCAGTCCTGGTCCACTCTGGTGATGGTCTTGCCTATCGACCTGTTTCCCCGTCAAATCGTGGGTTCCGTGGCGGGACTGGTAGGCTTTGCTGGAGCAATGGGCGGGATTGCCTTCGGACAACTCGCTGGATATTTGCTGGACCACGGCTTCGGCTACGATACCGTGTTCGCCTTAGCGGGCACGCTTCACGTCGCGGCTTTTCTGACGATCCTTATCACTGTTCCCACGATTCAACCTTTGATCTTGGAACGGAAATTGAGTTAGTCAAGGAGTTTGATGAAGATTACGGAGATTCGCACTCGTGTTGTGAGTTGGCGTGGCAAAACGGTTCCGTTGCCTCCTCACTTTTGTACCAATCCGATGGATTTGCTCGAATTGCCCGAGGCATCGATGAGCACATTCACGTTCCACGGCTGGCTTGTCGTGGAAGTCTTCACTGACGAGGGTCTCGTTGGCATAGGCAACTCCGCTCTGGCGCCTCAGGTTACCAAGCAAACGATCGATCTTTATTTGAAGCCTTTACTGGTCGGCCAAAACCCTTGGGACATTGAGTTCCTGTGGCAGCACATGTTCCGCAAAACGATGGCTTTCGGCCGCAAGGGCATCGGAATGGTGGCCATCAGCGCGGTCGATATCGCCTTATGGGATCTTCTCGGCAAGTGCGCCCGGCAGCCCGTGTATCGATTGCTGGGCGGTAGAACGAAATTGCGGATTCCGGTTTACGCCAGTCGCCTGTACAGCGTCCCGTTAAATGACTTGGCCGCGGAAGCCAAACGCTACAAGGATGAAGGATACCAAGCGATGAAGCTCCGCTTTGGATGGGGGCCAGCCGACGGCGCGGCGGGTATGCAGCGCAATGTGCAACTCGTTCGTACCGTTCGCGAAGCTGTCGGCGACGACACCGACGTCATGGCCGACGCCTACATGGGCTGGACGCTCGACTACGCCAAGCGTATGCTGCCGCTTCTGGAACCGTTTCATTTGCGTTGGCTTGAAGAACCGTTGATCCCGGATGATGTTCAAGGATACGCAGAGCTGAAATCGTACGGGCGAGTTCCCATCGCCTGCGGCGAGCATGAGTTCACCCTCCATGGTTTTCGCGAACTGCTGGACGCCCGCGCCGTAGACTACATCCAGTTCGATACCAATCGGGTCGGGGGCATCACTCAGGCACGCAAGATCGCGGCACTGGCGGAGGCCCACTCGGTACCAGTGATTCCGCACGCCGGACAAATGCACAACTATCATGTGGTGATGGCGAGTTTCAATTCACCCATGGCGGAATATTTCCCCATCGTTGATGTCGAAGTAGGAAATGAACTCTTCTGGTATATCTTTCGCGGAGAACCGCAGGCGAAGGATGGCTTTGTCGACCTCGACCAGAACGTTCCGGGTCTCGGCCTTACCATCGACGAAAAAGCGCTGGAGCAATTTGACGTCATCGGATGAACGAAGACGGAGAAAGGCGTGAACGCAACATGACTCGGCTCGTTCAAATCCAGAAAGGCACGGTTCGTCGAATTGCCCTCGTGGAAGAGCCGCAGCTGCGACTTCTGGACGGCTGTCGCTCGGTTTACGAATTGGCACGGGCGGCCCTGGCTGATGCTATGACGCTGGGCGATGCGGCCCGGCGGAGGGCGACGTCCGAGCTCTAGACTACGATCAGGTTTACGGCGCGCATTCGGAATGGCGCCTGCTCCCGCCTATCGACCACCCCGACGACCCATCGCGTTGCTTGATTTCGGGCACGGGGCTGACTCACTTGGGCAGCGCTCAGGGTCGTCAGTCCATGCACGCTGCCGCCACTCAAGATCTGACAGATAGCATGAAGATGTTTCGCTGGGGCATCGAAGGGGGCCGGCCGGCTCCTGGAGTGATCGGGACACCTCCGGAATGGTTTCACAAGGGCACGGGGACAGCGCTTCGCGCTCACCGTGAAGCGCTGGAGATTCCATCCTACGCCGAAGACGGGGGCGAAGAAGCGGAGATCGCGGGAGTCTATCTGATTGCCGCCAATGCGCAGCCCTGCCGCATCGGAATGGCAGGCGGCAACGAGTTCTCCGATCATCAGTTTGAGAAAAAGAACTATCTCAATCTAGCAGGCTCGAAGCTTTGCAACTGCGCTCTGGGACCTGAGCTGGCCATCGATCCACAATTTGAATCCGTGGGCGTGGATGTCGCCATTGAACGCAGCGGAGGCGTACTTTGGTCTAAGTCTTTTCGCACCGGCGAAGCTGCTATGTCCCACAGCTTGCAAAATATCGAGCACCACCATTTCAAGTTTGACGCGCATCGCCGGCCCGGAGACATTCACGTACATTTTTTCGGGACAGACTGCCTGAGTTTCAGCGACGGTGTTCGATTGCAAGATGGGGACATCATGCAAGCGACGTTCGAGGGCTTTGGCCGGGCATTGCGGAACCCGGTTCGACGGCTCGGCTCGGCATCGAGGCTCGTCAGCGTAATTCCTCTAGGGTGAGTACATCTATGTCGAAGCCACACATTGCGTTTTTGGGTTTGGGAATCATGGGTTCGGGAATGGCGGGCCGCTTGCTTTCCGCGAACTTTCCTCTCACGGTATACAACCGAAACCCTGCGAAGGCTGCGGGCCTAGCCAGCGCGGGCGCGGTGGTCGCCCAATCCCCGCGCCAAGCAGCTTCGGACGCCGATATCGTCATCAGCATGGTGGCCGACGACCAGGCATCGCGAGACACGTGGTTCGGCGAAAATGGCGCGTTGGCAGGTGTTCGCTCCGGATCGCAGCTGATTGAATCCAGCACGCTGACCGTGAAATGGGTCCTCGAACTTGCGATGGCTGCCGCTCAACGAAACTGCCAATTCCTCGATGCACCGGTAACCGGGACGAAGCCGCACGCAGCCGCGGGCCAGCTACTGTTTCTGGTTGGCGGGTCGGCTGAAACGCTCGCCAGGGTTCGCCCCGTCTTGGCGGTGCTGGGCCGCGACGCGATACATCTCGGACCAAACGGGAGCGGCGCACGCTTGAAGCTGATCAATAATTTCTTGTGCGGAGTACAGGCCGCCTCTTTTGCGGAAGCAGTCTCCATGATCCATGAAGCAGGCCTCGATCCCGAAAAAGCCCTCGCGATACTTACGAGCGGCGCGCCGGGGAGTCCGCTAGTCAAGACGATCTCTGCCCGCGCCGCCGCCGGCGATTCCGACCGAAATTTTATCCTGCGCCTAATGGCAAAAGACATCGGATACGCTCTGGATGAAGCCAAACGGAGCGGACTCACTTTGAACACGGCGGTGTCCGCCCTCGAAGTGTTCAAGCACGCCATTGAGAGAGGATACGGGGACGAAGATTTTTCCATGGTCGTCAACTCCCTGCGGCGAAGTTGAACTCGAAGTCCGATATTATGGGGAACGGCTGAACTTGGGTTGGCGGTCTGTGCGTCGCGAAGCGAATCTTCAGGCTTAAGGGACCGCCACCCGGGGTGAGGAGCGGCAGTCCCCCCATGCTGTGTTCAACCCAGGCTAGAAGGTTAGCTTGCCTCCGATTTGCCACCATCTCGGAAGTGCTTGACCGGTCACTTTGCCAAAGTTTCCAGCGCTCAGATCGCCATTGATATTCTGGAAGTTCGGATGATTGAACAAATTGAAGAACTCGAACCGGAACTGAAAGACCAGCCGTTCCGTCAAGTGCGTATCCTTGTAGACGGTGGTGTCGGTTTGTATGAAAGCCGGATTACGGAACGGGTTTGATTTTTCGTTGCCCAACGTACCCACAGTCGGCGTTGTGAATTGTCCGGCTGCAAACACGCCATTGATGTAAGAGCTCCGTGACGTTGCCTGCTGATAGCTGCTGACATCCGGATAGTCGCGGTTGTCTCCATCGGCGTTGTAGTCGCCACCATTCGCGAACGAGGCAGAAGTGAAGACCACAAAGGGATATCCGGTCTGGTAGATACTTGTCCCGCTGATTCCCCATCCTCCGGTCAATGTTTTCACTACCGCCGAGTCATTATGGAAACCGGGGAATTCGTAGTTAAAGCTCAGAGAGAATCGATTGGGCACGTCCCACGGTGACGGACCATAGAATTGATGCGGGTCGAGGGCGGTAGGGTAAACCCCCGCGTCGTCCTTGGACGAGGAGTGGGTATAGGATGCGTCAAAGAAACCGCGCGACGCTCTCCAACGGGCGTCAAACGTGATGCCGTTGTAGTTGCTGACCCGATCGTTCTGCGTGTAAGCGATCGAACCAAAACTCGGATTGAGGCGTGTTGGCAGTGCACCGGACGGCTTTCCGATCAGATCTCCGGGCAAGGCGTTGATGTCCGCCCCATAGGAGACTTGGCCTCCTGCGTTGCCGTTCGCCACAAGATTCGAGTCATGGGAACCAGAGTAGAGGATGCTTGCAACCAAGTGGCTGCCGATTCGGTGTTCCAATGTCGCTGCGAAAATGTATGCCGTCGGCGAGACGACGTCTGGAGTGATTCCTCCAATCGCGAGGCCCGCTCCCGGTATGCCTCCCGCAGCATCCAAGCAGGGCGCCACGGGACACAAAGTGGTGCCCGCTAGTTGAGGAAACGTAAATCCAAACGGTGGTTTGCTGCTGGTGCCTTGCACAAAGACCGGCCTGGTAGCCGGATCTGTGTTGGCAATAGAGAATGTGGGCAAGATCAACCCTGGAGGATTGCCTCTAAATTCTTCCTGGATGTTGGCAGGCGTCAGCCAGTTGGAATACATGCCGAATCCACCGCGTAGGACCCAGTCTCCTTTGCCATCGATATCCCATGCCGCACCGATACGCGGCTGATAAGCTCTTGGTGTGCTCGTCAGCGCGTGCTTCGTCGGTTTCGCAAATCCACTGGCCACGCGATCCTGGAATGTGGAACCCGTCCCAAGATAGAAGTTTCCAAACACCGTCGCGTCGGACCGGGAATACGGGTTGCCCTGATCGTCAAACCGGAAACCAATCGTTAGAGTCAGGTTGCGCTTGGCCTTCCAGGTATCTTCGGCAAAGATCCCCCATGTCTTGGAGGCGGCGTCCCAATTCCAAAGCTGCTGTTGGCCGGTGATGGGGCTGTACATAACCCCAGCTTCCTGCCGTGGGAGATCCTGCGCGAGTTGCAGCAAATTGTCGAAAGAAAATGCTGGGTGGGACCATGGTCCTTGGAACGGCTCCACGTCGTCGCCGAACCAACCTTCGTAGCCCACCTTCAAAACGTGAGTGCCGCGCACATGGGTCAAAACGTCGCGCCAATGATAGTTATGCTGAATGAAGTCGCCCTGGGCGAATCCCACACCGTAGCCGACGTTCTGGCCGTTACCAACGGTGATTCCAGGAATCGTGAAGTCGCCGGTCTGACCCTGCTTCCCCTCGATGCGATTCTGGGCATATATAACTTCGTTCAGCGTCGTGGGACTGAATGTGTGTGTCCAGTTCACCTGCAGGGCGCTCTGCCAGTTATTATTCGTTGTCGAGAATTGCGGGATGACGTTCGGCCCACCGTAGTTCAACAGCGTTCGAAAGAAGCTCCCATAGATGCGATCCCTCGAGAAATATTTGTCGACACGCGCAAAATATTGGGTGCCATTGCGGAAGTTGGTGGAATTGAAGATTCCCGAGTCAAGCATCGGTGTGTTGCAAGGTATGTTTTCGACGGAACCGGGATTAGCCTGGCATATGAAGGGGCTACTGGGATCTGCAGGATCAACCCGGCCAAAGTAATTGTCTGCGGTGACCGGGGCATTCCCGGACGGCGAGATGTTGGTGGGAACGTAGGTATTGAGAATCTTTGTCCCAAATGTTCCTCCGTTATTCGCTTGAGCGAATGCCGCAAACTCCGGAGCGGGGAAGAACAGCGTGCTGTTCCCCGTAGATACGGAAGAACGTAACGCTTCAATACCAAAGTAGAAAAAGAACTGGTGATGGGGAATGATGGGGCCGCCGATCGCAGCCGAAATATTGTTGCCGTGGAACGGTGAATAACTGTGATCGGAACCCGGAAGGGAATACTTGGCATACATCGACTGGCGGTTGAAATAGTCGCTCAGCAATCCATGAAATTGATCCGTGCCCGACTTGGTCGTCAGGGCAACCTGTAGTCCGCTCCCGCGGCCGTACTCGGTGGAAAACGTGTTGACCTGAATTGCGGTCTCTTGGATCACATCAGGGTTCGGTGTAAGGTTCAGCACCCCCTGACGTACGCTGCTTGTAACGTCCAAGCCGTCAATGATCCACATATTTGCGACGGTGCCCTGTCCGTTGGCGCTGATGTCCACTGCCGTCTCGGTCGAGAAATTGTCTACGCCAGAACCAGGAGTTCCCGAGGACACGCCCGGACCACCGGCAAGTCCAAGGCCGGATACGCCCGGAGCCACGCTTATGAGCGAAAGCATGTTGCGGCCCGCGAGTGGCAACGTCGAGAGTTCCTGGGCTTGCAGCGTTTGCTGATTCCGTGTCTCGGCAGCGTTTATCAGCGGATTTTCGGCACTGACCGTAATGGATTCCGTCGCCGCTCCAACCTTCACGACCATGAGAACGCTCAGATTTTGATTCGTCGCAAGAGTGACAGTCGTTCGCGCGGTCGAAAAACCCGGAGCTTCGACCGTAATTTGGTATGAACCAGGGGCCAAACTCAGAAACCTGTACCCGCCTTCGGCATTGGTCGTGGTCGTCGCCGAAATGTGCGTTGAAAGATTTTCCAGCGCAACTTTCGCTTGAGCGACCGCGGCGCCGCTCGGGTCTGACACGTTGCCTTGAATGTTTGCCGTGTACTGGGCTTGCGTCGCGGCAGCCATCAGAAGAATCGTGACAAGTATGCGGAGGGACCATCCAAAGAACGTTCTAGCTTGCATGCGACTCACCCCCAGGAGGAGAGTAAACATTTACAAAACGAATCGCCTGTAAACGTTTTCTCGATTGTGAAAGATATATGCCAGGCGAAATCGGCTTGTCAAGCATTTTCTAGTGGTTTTGTATTACCCAAAAGGCCAGGAAACGGATCGCGACAATTTCAACCGGATCGGTTAGGACTTCGACCAGCCGCGATTTGCCACTATCCCCACTCCTTCTCGGAGCGTGATCAGCTGATTGATCGGGAGGTGTTTGAAGGATTCCACCAGGCCACTCGGCCAATGCACTTCCACTCCCACCAGCGTGTTGTTCCCCAAGCCGAAATGCAGGCGAGAATCATTGCAAGAATAAAAGCTGGATTGGCTCAAAACGCTCTGAGCCTGCGTTTTTCCGCCATAATGAGCCAGAACCCGCGCCCCGATCGCGCTTCGATTGGACTTCACGCCTTCGAGTTTCACTTTGATCCAATTAAGTTTTCCGCTGAGGTCGTTGCGCAAAAGGGAGGGATTCTCGTTCAGGTTTAGGATCAGCATGTCGATGTCGCCATCGTTGTCGAAATCGCCAAAAGCACATCCGCGGCTACAGTGCGGTTCTGCAACCCCTGGGCCGGCGGCTTCCACCAGTTCCTCAAAGGTGTTATTTCCCAAATTGCGAAACACGGCTCGAGGGGTCTTGTTCGGATACTGGGGAAGTGTCCGTTCAACTTCCGGGTAAACGTTACCTGTAACCATAAACAAATCGGGGTGCCCATCGTTATCGAGGTCCACCATTCCCGCGCCCCAACAGATATACCTTGTCTCCACTCCTACGCGAGACGTGCGGGTCACATCGTCGAAATCCCCCTTACCGTCGTTGTGGTAGAGCACGTTGGAGTCATCCGCGAAGTGCGTTTTGAAAAGGTCGAGGTGCCCGTCAAGGTCGTAATCGCCAACCCCAACGCCCATCCCCGCTTGTTCTTCTCCGTCGTCACTGAGGGCTACCCCACGCAATACTCCCTCCTCGCGAAACGTTCCGTCATGGTTGTTCATGAAAAGCAGGCTGGGAGTGGAATCGCACGCGACATAAATGTCTGGCCAGCCGTCTTCGTCCAAATCGGCCGCCACTACGGTCATGCCGTAACATTTTGTGGCCTCCGCAACGCCGGACTGTTGACTGACGTCGGTGAACGTACCGTCGCCGTTGTTCCTGTAGAGCGAATGGTGTCCGGTAGGAAGGCCTCGCGGTCCGCACTCCACGGGGATCCCCTTCCAGTTGCAATTCGTATTCGCTCCAGGAACCGGCGCATGTTCGAAAGAGAAACGAACATAGTTCGAGACAAACAAGTCGAGGTGCCCATCGCGGTTGTAATCGAGAAAGCTGCATCCCGCGCCCCAGCGAGGCTGGTCGCCTAGGAGACCGGCGGCCTTCGTCACATCGGTGAACGTGCCGTCGCCGTTGTTACGGTAGAGAATGTTTTGCCCGAAGTAAGTGCAAAAAATATCTTCAAAACCATCGTTGTTGTAGTCCCCGATGCAGACGCCGCAAGCCCAGCCAACGGCGTGCAGGCCGGCTTTTTCCGTAACGTCGGTGAAAGTCCCGTCACGATTGTTCTTATAGAGCCGGTTCGTTGCCTCGGCCGGAGCGCCTTCCAGCCGAGTCCCGCACAACAAGAAAATATCAATCCAACCGTCGTTGTCGTAATCGATGAACGCACAGCCGCAACCGGTAGACTCCAGAATGTATTTCTTGCGCTCGACTCCCCCATAAATCGTCGGCGCGTGCAGCCCAGCCGCCGCTCCTACATCGACAAAGTGCGCATTGAACGGGCGCCCCGAAGGAGATTGTCTGGCAAGAGGCTTGGCGTGATGGGCCGCTACGCCTTGCCCAAGCAGCCGCTCGGCAGCCATTGTCACCGCCGATCCCAGCGAAAGTCCCATAAACCTACGGCGCGTATAGATCATTGCGAAGGACTTCCTTTTCCGTTTATAGTGCGGTGTCAGTTTCCAAAGTGATCGTTTCCCAAACGTCTAGCGGTTCGTCTCCCGGAATTCGAAAACCGTGCAGAAAGTTTGCTCGCCCTGCCTAAGGCTGCTTGGTCGCAGAATCCTCTTCAAACAGTTTGTATCGGTAGTGCTCTTTTTCTTCTTTCGTCGCCTGTTCCCGTAGCTGCGCCAATCGCTGAAGCAGCTCAGGGATCTCTTTCCTGTCGCCTGTTTTCCGCAGCGCCTGAATCAGGCGATAAACCGCGGTTTGATCCTTCGGATCGATGACCAGTGCCTTTCTGCACTGCTCAATCGCTTCCTGGTACTGTCCGGTTTGCATGTAGAGTTTCGCCAGCACCGCGCGACCGGCGGCAAGTGTCGGCTGTAACGCGACCGCTTTCTTGGCCGAACTCAACGCAAGCTGGAACTCCGGCGTCCCCGGCTCCGCACCTTTTTGCGAAAGCACATCCGCTTGCAAGTAGAGCAGCAGCCCGTCGTTCGGCTTCCGTGCTAGTTTTGTCTGTACCGACTGCAAAGCTTGATCGAGATCATTGGCCTGCACAGCCGCCAGGCCTTGCGCCGCTGTACTCAAAGATTGGTTCGGGTTCAATTCATATGCCTTTTCAAAGTCAGCTTCGGCTTTGTCGTACTGTGCCAATTGCACGTACAGAACTCCTCGCGCGACGTAAAGGTCGTCTGCTTTTGGCTGCAACGACAGGCCCTCCGTAATCACATCGATACCCACCTGAAACGATGCGTGCGTAAAGCAAATGTTCGCAAAATCCAAATAGAGGCTGACGTTCCGTGGCGTCAGCAAGAGCGCCTGACGAAGCGTGCTCACCGCTTGCGGGGTGTCTCCCGAGTCTTCGTAGGCCGTCGACGCGAGCTGCAGCGTTTCCGAATCCACGTCCTTGGCCCGCAGCAGCGGTTGCAGTGTGGCAAGTGCGTCCTGCGGTTTCTTCGCCATAAGCTGGATAGAAGCTAGAACGAGATGTTCGCGCGGATCCTCCGGCTGAAGCACCAAAGCTCTCTGAAAAGTTATCACTGCCTCATCCATCCGTTTGAGCCTCACCAAACAGGTGGCGTAAGCATGCAAAGCGTCGAGCTGAGAGTCGAGCAGTTCTCCAGCTTTGGCAAAATGCGGAACCGCCCCAGGGCAGTTACCCTTCCGATATTCCAGTACGGCCAGCATGGCGTGCGCCGTCGGATCTTGCGGACGCAATTGCAGCAAATGATTCAGCAGCGGCACGGCCGTCTGGTTCCCGGCCTGGTACTCTATCTGCGCGGCCCCCGCCAGCGCCGCAATCTCGTTTGGAGAAATTTTCAGCGCTCGCTGAAACGCCGTTAGCGCGCCTTTATTGTCCCCTTTGCTTGCGAAAGCGATGCCTTGTAGCGTCCACAATTGCGCGTTGTTCGGCGATATTTGTAAGCCCGCGCGGCTCAGCTCTACTGCTTTGTCATAGTCCCTGGCGCGAAGCGCCGAAGTGACAGGCTCAATCTGGCTCTGAGAACCCTGAGCAAAAGCTGCCGAATGGCAAGCTAACAGGAGAACGGCGAACGCAAGAATCCTGCGAATCACGATCGAGAATTCATGAAATCGTTTCATCTGTTGTGAACACAGGATACTTCATCCGGGAAATCGATTACAGCTAGGGTTTGACGGCGAGCCTCGACCGCGCTATACATGGGTCATTCGAGATAACGCTTACTCCGATTTTCACGCGCTCGGTCATCTTCCCAAGCGCACCTCGCGCTAACCGCGGAGGCCGTCCCTTAAGCGATCTCCGGAGGTTCGCGATGCAGAATAAGACCCGCCGCCAGTTCCTAAAATCCGCCGCCGTTTCCACCGCAGGCTTGCTCGCGACCCGTTCTTTACCCGCGTGGCCACACCCTTCCGCGACTGCTGCCATCTCTCCGCAGCTCTCGATCTTCGGCTATTCGCAAGTCCAACTGCTTGCCGGTCCGTTCCGCACGCAGTTCGATCAGAATCACAAATTGTTCCTCAATCTCGACGAAGATAGCCTGCTCAAACCCTTCCGCAAGCGCCAAGGAATGCCGGCTCCAGGCCCCGACATGGGTGGCTGGTATGACGATGCCAACGACTTCAACGAAAAAGACAATTTTCACGCATTCATCGCCGGGCATACGTTTGGTCAATACGTTTCCGGCTTAGCTCGGGCTTACGCGGTGACCGGATCGAAAGAGACTCAGGCCAAGGTCCAGCGCTTGGTGCGCGCTTTTGGCGAGACCGTCGAGCCCACCGGAAAGTTCTACGTAGACTATCGCCTGCCCGGTTACACCTTCGACAAAACCTGCTGTGGCCTCATCGACGCTCATGAATTTGCCGCAGATCCCAACGCGCTCGAAGTCCTCAAGCGCGCCACCGAAGCAGTCCTGCCGCATCTCCCTGAAAAGGCCTTAAGCCGCGCCGAACAAGAAGCCCGCCCACACAAATCCATCGCCTACACGTGGGACGAAACCTACACGCTCCCCGAAAATTTCTTTCTCGCTTATCAACGCAGCGGCGACAAACGCTACAAAGAGCTAGGTGAGCGCTTCATCTACCACGAGTATTACGACGCCCTCGCTGAAAATCACAATGCCCTTCCCGGCAAGCACGCCTACAGTCACGTCAATACGTTCAGCTCCGCGATGCAAGCCTACCTAGTCCTGGGCGACGAAAAATATCTCCGTGCTGCGACCAACGGCCTCCGCATGGTTCAGGAGCAAAGCTACGCAACAGGAGGGTGGGGGCCGGACGAAGCCTTCGTCGTACCCGGCAAAGGCCTCCTTGCCGAAAGCTTGGGCAAGACCCGCTCCAGTTTCGAAACTCCCTGCGGTGCCTACGGCCAATTCAAAATTACGCGGTACTTGCTCCGCGTAACCGGCGACTCGCGCTACGGCGACAGCATGGAACAAGTTCTCTACAACACCATCGCTGGTGCCAAACCGATTCTCCCCGACGGCACTAGCTTCTACTATTCCGATTACAACTCCGATGCCGCCAAGAAAGTCGATTACAAGGACAAATGGCCGTGCTGCTCCGGCACTTTCCCGCAACTCGCCGCCGACTACGGCATCAGCTGCTACTTCCCGTCCAAAGAAGGCGTTTACGTGAATCTGTTCCTGCCCTCTCGCATAAGCTGGGTGCAAGGCGGCACGAAATGCACTTTGACTCAAAATACGAGTTATCCAACTTCGAATACTACTCAACTCGAGCTAGAGATGGTGCGTCCCGAAACGTTCACTATGTATCTCCGCGTGCCCGCGTGGGCCGACGCAAAAACACGCGTCTCGGTGAACGGCAAACGTGTGGAGGGCGATGTTGCCGCGGGAAGATTCTTTGCACTGTCGCGCACCTGGAAAAATGGCGATCGCGTGGAGTTCGAAATTGGAATGCCGCTCAGCCTGCAACCCGTTGATCCAGAAAACCCCCAGATCGTCGCGCTCCGCCGCGGCCCGCTCGCGCTCTTTGGCGTCGGAAATCTACCTGCAAATTTTTCGCGCGCCCAATTGTTAGCGGCTTCCGCAGCTTCCCAGTCTTCCGAAAATTGGCTGGTGCCAGGTGACGCCGGAAAAATCACATTCCGTCCGTTCGCCGCCATCGGGAACGAAACTTATCGTCTCTATCATTCCGTGAAATCCTAACGTGCGCATCATAGAGCAGTGACTCGGTTCACCGTACTTCTCAAGTTTCTTATGCCTGCGCGACTGGCGTCCACACCTGCATCGCCGTCTCGCTTCGATTCGCCCACGCGTAGTAAGGAATGAATTTCAGTTCAACCGGCCTCGTGGTTGCAGCCTCGGTTGAATACGGTTGATAGAGCCTTTTGGCGCCCGCAGGCTTTGCATTCACCGCTCCGGGATGTTTCAGCAGCAAAACTCCGCCAAGCAAATCCTTGTCGAACTCTTCGCGGAATTGCGATCCGCCGCTCTTGCGCAAGTCGAACGACACTTCGTGTAACGTGACACCTTCCTGCTGATCCATTTGCTCCAGGCAGTACACGAGTGGCCCACGTTGCACAGCTGCGCGCCCAAAGTCCTCCACTACCCGATCACTTGCTTGCAGAACTTGCGGCTTCATATCGAATTTGAGATTGACGACGTCGCCGCTCTTCCAATCGCGCTTCACGGCCAGATACTGGGCCGGTGTCGCTCCCGCACCGGCTTTACCATTAACCGTAACTTGCGTCCCACCCGACCATCCGGGAATGCGCAAATAGAAAGTGAACTGGGCCGGGCTTTGCGGGATTGACTGCAATGTCCGCAGCGCCATCCCACGGATAATTCGTCTTCTGCGTCACGCCGAGCGCAGTTCCGTCCTGCAGTTTCCAATCCAGCTGCGAATTTTCGTATAAGTGCACGTACACTCCGTCCTTGCTGGTGCTGTACAAATATCCCGGAAGCGAAGCAAACGTGCGCTCCAGATTCGGCGGACAGCAAGTCGTGTCGTACCACGGATTGCGAATCTTATCGCCAGTCGAAGGATCAAACCCGAGCGGATTCCGGTAACAATACAGTGTCCCATCCAGTGACATGCCGGAATTGATGCCGTTATACAAAGCGCGCTCGATCACATCCGCGTATTTCGCTTCGCCGGTCGCCATCAGCATGCGCCAGTTCCACATCAGGTTGCCGATGGCTGCGCAGCTCTCTCCATACGCCGTGAAGTTCGGCAATTCAAAAGCATCGCCAAACGCTTCCCCGTCGCTGCGTGCGCCGACTCCGCCCGTAACGTACATTTGCGTGCCGACCAGGTCTTCCCACAGCGTGTTCAGCGTCTTCCAGTAGGATTGGTCGCCGGTCTCCATGTAATAGTCGGTTGCCCCGCAGCAGGCATACATGGCCCGCACCGCATGACCTTCCAAGTGCGTGCGCGACGTGAACGGCTTTCCGCAGAAGTGATAGACGTACGCTTCTTTGGGCACTTTGATCCGGTCATCTCCCTGAAGAATGTATCCGGCCAGTTGCAGATAGTTTCTGTTTCCGGTGGTCCGATACATTTCGAACGAGCGCCATTTCGATTTCCGGATGCCCGGAGAAGATCGCCTTTTTGTCCGCCGCCGGCCCAAAATTGGGAAGCAAAAAATCGTCGACAAAGCGACGGCTGCGAATCAGCATCGTCCCGTCGCCTGTCCCGCGATAGTACGCAATGCCACCCTGGATCATGTGGCCGATGTTGTAGAGCTCATGTCCCCAGCGCTGGACCTGCGGCTGCATCCGGTCCTTAGCCTTTTCGCCGACATAGTAGGTGTTCAGATAGCCGTTCGTCTCCTGCACGGCAACCACTTCCTGGATGATCTTGTCGGCCGATGCGCGCAACTGCGGAATGTCGCCGGATTGCAGAGCGAAGCCCACTGCCTCCAGCCACTTGTAAACATCCGAGTCCGAGTAAACAGGTCCTTGCTGCGGCGCATCGCTCTGCTTCGCCAGCCGCAGAAAATTCGTCATTCGACCATTCGCTTCGAGCAACTTCTCCATCGAAGGAATGCTGCTTTTCACGTTGATTGCGCGGCGCGAGCTCCAAAACCCATTCGCGATCGTGACGGCATGCACCGGAATGTTCCGCAATTTCGCGTAAGGCGATTTGTCGAGAAACAGCACGCCCTCATCCTTCCAATCGTCATTCGAGGCGCCTGCGCCGCCTCCCCGGGATGCCCCGAACAAATTGTGAACAGGCAGCGCACTCAACGCAGCCGCAGAAGCCGCCGTCCTCACAAATTTCCGCCGCGTCAATTTCGATCGCTTCGACATATGGCCTCCTCAAAACAACCCAATCGATCCGCTGCGAGGGCTTCAACTCCACATCCGCAGCAAACGTTTACACGCCCCGCACAATAAATCATTCCAGCAAATGCATGCAAACACTTTCCCCGCTGCCCCGCCGCCCAGGATTGAGCAATTTCAACGGCTCTCGTTGGAGGATTTGCTTCAGCGATTATCGCTTCCATGACCCGCTTTTCTCGGATCACCGGAACGATACTTGTTAAACACGCTTCGATTTGTCTCCGCCCCGAGAAAGGCAAATGTCACGGAATCTAGGCTGGTAACCCCTAGGGTGCAGCGGATGTTTGGCTACCCTGCGTGGGCGTACATGTCCCAACCGAGATAGCGAGTGGTGGCTTCATGCACCGCGGGCGCCACGGAGGAAAAGTTAGCAGCCACGTGATGCTCGAAGCCCTTTTCGCAAATGTAGCGCAGCAGTTTCTGTAGTCCGGGGATTTCAACCACTCCGGCGCCGCCAAACGTTTCAAGAGGATCGTCCGTGAACCTTCCGTTTCCGGTATAGCCGCGGATTCTGCCGGAGAAATCGTCCGTCGAGAAGCGCGCGAAGCACATGGCTCCCGATTTCACGTGTCCCACGCAGGTTCCAAAGGTATTTTCCTTGCCGACCGTCCCGGCGATGATCGCCTGATAATCCATTTTGACGTCTTTGAAGAAATGCTTTGGCAAGTTGCTGCAGTGGAAGCACACCGCTTTGTTGGGATCGTTTCCGTAATTATTATTCCAGTCGAGTAGCGCACTGGGC
The DNA here is from genome assembly GCA_963781385.1 of uncultured Acidobacteriota bacterium. Lineage (GTDB taxonomy): Bacteria > Acidobacteriota > Terriglobia > Acidiferrales > UBA7541 > Acidiferrum. The sequence goes on from CAWAFN010000007.1 coordinate 653,162, forward strand.
GTTTCCGACGCTAGTTGCAAAGCGTGCATACCGAGCACACCGCAAACGTCCACCTCGCACGCGCTCGAAAGCAACGAGTCGCTCATCATGCTCATCACCGTGCACGGCACCACGCCGAGGTTTTCTTCGAGCGAAGTCCAGCATTGCACGGCGCTGATCTGCAGGTCGGTGGATTTCATCCACTGATCGATTACCGCTCCCAGCTTGGCCATCTTCAGCAGAGCAGCGTGCGGAATATCCGTCGTCGTCACATATTTCTGAATGGATTGCAGTTTCTGGACGGCACCATCGTCCGTATCCTTCATTCGCTCGATGCGCCCAAGCACTTCGGAAAGATCCAGCGTCTCGACCGAAATGCCGCTGGCCTCCAGCAATTTCTCGCTGTAGCGCACGGTGTTAAAAGCAGCCGGCCGCGCGCCCAGGGCGCCGATGCGCAGATTGCGCAACCCTCTCACAACCCGGCAGACTCCGGCGAACCACTCAAGATCTTTCGCGAACTCTGGCGAATCCGGCGTCTCGGTATGCAGCGTTGTGAGCGAATAAGGAATGCCGTACTGCGTCAAATTGTTGCAGGCGGACATTTTGCCACAAAAACTGTCGCGCCGGTCCGTGATGGACATTTTTGACGGTGTGTCGGGCGTAGCCTGCACCAGAACAGGTACATTCAGACGCGCCAAGCGCAGCGTATCGGCGATAGCACGTTCGTCTCCAAAATTCGGCAGCATCACGATCACGCCATCAATCGCGTCGCCTTTGGACTGGAACAGCTGGGCGCAGCGCTTCGCCTCTTCGTAGGTTTCCACTGCGCCGTGCTTGCTTTGCTCCAGATCGAGCACGACGACGTCAATGCCAGCTTTTTGCAGAACACGGGTGATCTCCTCCCGACCGCTCTTCGCCAAATGGGCTGGGAAGAATCCCCGGTTCCCTACAATCACTCCCATCGTCATTTTTCTCTTGTTGGACATGGTGCCGTCGGTCGCTTCCTCTCGGTCACATTCTCCCGAACGTTCTCAACCCGCCGCATGCCACAGAAACGCAAATCATTTTTTACACTTCTTTTGCCCGTAGGCGGCCATCGCGCCGCGCTGCTCAAGAAATGCCGGTACAAAAGCTGAAGTTCTCACCTTACGTTGGCTCCCGTTGCGTGGAGAGAGGGGTTGAACGTCAAAACATTGCGGAAAACGAAAAAATGGGGGAATTCCGCTCATGAACCGTTCTCTCCAGCATATGAACATCTGAACGCGCCAATGCGAATTCCTTGCAAATTGAGTAAACGTTTACCACCGTGCTGCTTGCTTTGCAAGAGTCTTTGATGCTCTTGCTTTCGAACTGGTCAGGATTCGTAGAACGGTGCTCCGCCCCTGACCCTATAGCAATAAGGCTTGTTCTTGGTTCGAAGTTCGCACCAAAGACTCCTGCCGTGGGGCCCTGGGTTGTCGCGCATTTGGGATAGCGTATACTGTAACTGACAACCTTTGCTGAGGGCAAAAGGGGACCCGTGGACATTCGGGATGTTGCCAGGCGAGCCAGGGTATCAACCGCGACTGTATCACGCACAGTCAACCAAGTCGCGACAGTCGACGCGCAATTGGCAAAACGCGTTTGGAAGGCTATCGCCGAGCTTGGATATTACCCCAACCGCCAAGCTCGGGCCCTGGTCTCCGGACGGAGCCGGGTGTTTGGGTTGATCGTTTCTGAGATCACCAACCCGTTCTTCCCTGAAATCGTGCAAACGTTCGAGACGCTGGCCGTCGAACAGAACTACGAAATCCTTCTCACCTCTACGATTCACGATCCCAAGCGAATGGAGCTTGCCGTCCGCAGAATGATCGAGGGACGCGTTGATGGGGTGGCCATCCTTACGTTCGGGATGGAAGACGAGCTCTTGGAGCATCTGCGATTTCGTAATTTGCCGCTTGTTTTCGTTGACGTAGGGCCCAAGGCGCCACGCATCAGCAACATCCGCGTCGACTATGCGCACGGAATCCGCCAGGCGGTGCAACACCTCGCGGCGATGCGGCACGAGCGCATCGGTTTTGTAACGGGACCACTCAGGCTGCGCTCGGCGGTCGCCCGGAGAGACGCGTTTGCAGCGTCGATGCGTGAGATTGGCCTGCAAGTGAGGCCGGAGTTTATCGTCGAAGGAGACCACCGATTGGAGGGTGGAAAACTTGCCCTGCAAAAACTCTCCAAACTCCGGGAACAACCCACGGCGCTGATGTGCTCGAACGACATGACCGCCATCGGCGTGATGAGGGAGGCATTCGATCTGGGAATCGGAGTGCCTCAGGAATTGTCGGTGATCGGATTCGACGACACGCGGCTGGCGGACTTTATGATTCCTCCGCTGACGACTATTCAAATGTCGCAGGCGGAATTGGCAACGCTAGCGTTTAATGCCCTGCTCAAAGAAGTGAAGAGAGAAACCCCCGCGCCAAACGGAACGGAATTTGTGCTCAAGACACAGTTGATCCTGCGCAGCTCAACAACGTTTCCTTTCAGCAACAATCAGGTTAAACAGCGTTCCGTCCCGAAGCGCATCTCGCAGCCTGCGCCCCAAGACAAAGAGTGAAGCGCTCCTTTTCTGGCGATAAGTTAGGCCGATGGCCCCGAGATAATACCCACGTCTCGTGCGCGGCCAAGATTTTCACTTTGGACGTTGTTCAGACTCACAAAGATTTAGCTGCCAGATGTGACCGCCTGCGCGTTGCAGTCGCCAGCCTGTCTTAATCACATTCGCAAAACAAAAACAATCCAACGAAGGGCCGCGTTGAAAAATCACGTCCTCTTATTTTTTCTTCATCGAGAGGTTTAGGTAATCCCATGGGCTGTGTCGGTAGGCGCTAACGATTCTCGAAAAGACCTTCCAAAGTTTGCGCTCTATGTGGGTTGGCGTACTTTAAATCTTTCTTCCTTTTGTAAAGCATCGACGGTATGTAATCAACTATTGCAAAGGCATAGGTTTGCTACACGTGATGCCATACTGGGTTATCAGTTGTAAGAATTGCCGAAGGATATTCAGTCACTCGAAGATTGAAGATACGCTCGCGAACTACTTCGTGCCCGAAAAGCCCGGATTCGCCGATGCCGGTGACCCCATGGCATGTCCTCATTGCCATGCCATAGAGAAGTACGGATGCACCGATTTGAAGTACCAAGTTAAGTTAGATTGCTTTTCCGCGTACATAGGCGCTCTCCAGCATTTGCTACTGCCTCGTGGCAAGCCCTCGTTTCCGCCAATAAGGAGAGCCTACCAGCGTACTGCTCGTTGATGATTCTCAATTAATCCTCACAGGCACCCAGCGGTTGTTAGCCAACCATCCAGATATCAAAGTCGTTGGAGCTGTTTCGACCTTGGAAGACGCAATCCTCTAGGCAGAAAAGTTCCGACCCGATATCTCGGTGTTCGATTTTGGGGATGGCTGATAGGGGTGCGTCAACTCGGGAGCAAACTCAAACGCTGCTCCAGTCGAGCAAAACGATGCTGTGTATGTCCGCGCTCTCTAAAAACGATATGGTTCCTCTAACCGCTGCATCGGCGTTTCTCGATGCATAGATAAGATGAACCTCTCTGCGGAACTTCCGCAGTCAATTCGCGAACTTCACGAATCTTAGATTCGGTCAAGAAATCGTCGGCACAAATCAGTTCGCAAATGAGCAACGCGGCAACGCGTGGCCAACAACGAACCGACGTTAAGAAAAAATCGACGCGACACTTGGCGCGATGCGGTCGAAAAGCTGGTCGCATTCGGGAATGCTTTGCTTGCGCTCGAACAGTGCGTACGACGCAACTTGCAGCCCGGACCATTCAACATCTATCACGGTTGGCTGCATGCCGATATTCAAGCGAACGCCACAGACAGACGAAACAGAGGAAGAAACAACAAAACCACAGATACGCAACGCCTTTCGCTTCCGCGCCTATTGGTTTGTCCTCGCACAAACCGAGGGCGAAGAAACCTACGTTGCGCACCGATCCCCGGCTTCGACTTGGATACGTCACTCCGGGCTCTGACCATGACGCGCACGGCGTTTGCTGAAATCAACGGCAACGTTCAGGGGGTTGCTAGGCAACGCGAGATTGCCATCAGCGCGGCGCCTCACGATTCGGGGCGGACCGCAGACCTTAGTTTATATACCGACTCAACAGGCATCGAGAATTTCCGCGACGCATCGCCAGTCCCGTCGGACTTTCCTCTGGAGGTAAACGTCCCGCAGTACCAATACAGAAAGTAGCTCCCCATAAGAAATACCTCCAAATTGTGCGTTCGAGTGCGCAACGCAATTCCGAACCCACAGCTGATACAATCTTAATCTTAGGAGGAAACACATGAGTGCTGTACTGGAAGAGTTGTTAGCGAAGAGGAAGGCGCTGGCGGCCGAACTTGGTGCGTTGGATGCGGGTATTGCCGCCTACCGTCGTGCGCTTAATGGAGCCGCGCCCCTGACCAAGCCCGCTGCTACCGTGAGCGGAACCAGACCGACGATGAGTCTGGCCGCGAGAAAGAAGCTCTCCCTGCTTGCGAAAGCACGCTGGGCCAAGAAGCGCAAGGAAGAAGCGAAAAAGTAAGTCTGTCATCAGAATAGGCTCACTGGAGAAATCTGGTGGGCTTTTTGATGTTCTAGGAAGTGGTACCGACGCCTTCTATCTTGTCGCTGTAGGTTCGGCAGCCGTGGCAGTTCTGTTCGTGAGCGCTGTGAGACGCGCTTCCCATTTCTGTCGAAGATCGGTCAGGTTTTCGTACTTAGGCAGTTATGCCCCGCAAGATCGAAACCGAGTTCTGTGTCCGCCTTTCGGTAGAGTATTGGTCGCTTGCCCAGCGCGTGAGCACGTCCGATTTCGTCGTAGACGCGTGTACGCTCACCAGCGAGGTCGGCGATGCGAAACTCCTACGCGGCAATCCAGGACTCGCCGCATGATCTGCTCCGAATGCTCAATCTCGTCCGAGCGAACAGCTGTGATCTCAAATTTCTTAAAAACTTCCTTTTAACAGTTCTTCACATCTTCCAATTCGGGATTTCGCTACACACTTTACGGAACGACGTTTCGGGTGCCACGACATCTCGGAAATCCTGAACAGCCATAGAACGGACCTCTCCGGCCACTTCGCAGTACCATTTGGGCATTGCATCGAGGGCATGGCAGAGCGGAAGAAGCGGACGCCGTGCTTGGTTGTTGCCGCGCGGAGCATTGCTCCGGCGGCCCGCCGGCTGAAATGCTTTCGTCTTTGGCAGCACTTTGACTTTCAGGAGGTAGCCATCGTCGCTGCGTAAGCAGGTTCGTGAACTAGCGTTTTGCATGACACTGGTATGACACTCGGTCTTGCCGAGCCAAACGCGAGAAAGGAGCCTTTGTAACTAACTGAAAGAGAAGGAGAATTTGGCTCCCCGGGCTAGATTCGAACTAGCAACCCTTCGGTTAACAGCCGAATGCTCTACCATTGAGCTACCGGGGAACGGACAAGTTAGACCTCTATTTTACAACACGATGCGCTAGCGTGCCACTCTCCTCTCTACTGGTTGGGGCCCAACATCGTCATTTTCCATGAGATTTAGCGAAAAAAACACTCCATTTGTCCTGACTGATTCTCAAAGACTTAGTCTTTTTTCTCTGACTGCAAAAAGCATTCGGTGCGGAGACCGAATACTCCTTTTTCCATGACAACACCGAGTGCCGCACCTGCTTCTCTTCGCGTTCCCGCTATTCAGGTTGTAGCCGAACATCGACTTCGTACAAAAGAGTGTCCGCAACAGCTATAACCGAAATGGTTCAGGTCTTCAGCTCCTTGATGACGCTGTAGCCGAGCGCGGCATAGCCTGCCAACCTCTTTTTATACATCCGAGCCAGCATTGGCACCGCGACATCAGCATAGTCGTAGACCTGTACTTCAGTTTTATTCTCATGGAGCCGGTGAAGGCGGCCGACGTATTGTTGGAGAGTTCCTCTCCAGGAAACCGGCATTGCGAGGAGAAGTGTGTCTAGACGCGCGTCATCGAAACCTTCACCAAGGTAGCTTCCCGTCGCAAGGATGACGCGTGGCTCATTGAGCGGAACTGCAGCCAGGGATTCATTCAATTTCCTTCGTTGCCTTGCGCCCATCCCGCCTTTCAAAATGAAGATATGCGAACATGTACCCTGTAATCGTCCAGCTAGATAATCAAGATGTTCTGTGCGGCTTGTCAGTAAGAGTGGCGATCTCCCAGCGGACAAAACTTGCCGTACGTCCCGGACGATCAGGTCATTCCTCTGTTGGTGTATAACGAGTGCGGCATAGATGTCTTGAATCGTGCTTTCACTCTCGGCTCGGTCAGAAACGAAGTCGGTAAGACGTGGAATGACCTTGTGCTCGAGGGACGAGGCTAGTGCCGCTTTTTTCGCCGAGAGATGAAATCGAATCGGACCACACTGCATGTAAATGATCGGGTGGTGCCCGTCTTTTCGAGTTGGGGTTGCGGTTAAACCCAAAACATACTTGGCTTTGATTTCACGTAGGACTCTCTCAAAGGTCACTGCGGACAAATGATGGCACTCGTCGACGATGACGTGACCGTACTCAGTCACAAAGTCTTCAACCGCTCCCTTGCGCTGCAAACTCTGGATTACAGCAACATCGATCAAGCCGGTTCGCTTGCTCTTTCCTCCTCCAATCTGACCGATGCTTCCAATCGGCAAATCTAGGAATACTGCCAATCTTTCGCGCCACTGGTCCATTAGTTGGCGCCGGTGAACCAAGACCAAAACGTTGACGGCTCTCCTCGCAATCAGGCACGCGCCAACGATTGTCTTTCCGAAGGCCGTCGGCGCGCTGAGAATGCCTTGGTCGTGGGAAATCACTTGTTCGATGGCTTCCCGTTGCTCAGGCCGCAGCTCCGCGCTGAAAGAAACTTTAATCTCTCGACCTATGGTTCTTTCATCTTGGAGATCGACTCGCACACTGTGGGATTTGAATACGCCAAGCAACTCGTCGACACACCCTCTCGGAAGCCCAAGGTGCTCGGGAAAGTCTTCACTGCAAGATACGACGCGGGGCTTTCCATACGTGGAAAGCCGCAAGGCTTGAGCTCGATAGAATTCGGGATTCTGAAAGGCAGCGATGCGAATCAGTCGATCCAGCATGGAAGGCGGTAGTTTTCTCTTTTCAACGTACACAAGATTGCTGACTACCGCGCGGACTGTCGATGGTAGCGGGTCAGTGATCCTTTCATCCTTCTGCTTTCGGGACGGTCGCCACAGCCAAGGAGCCTCATCCTTTCCCTCTTCGGGAAAGCTAAGGTGCACCCCAATTGTGTTTCCACTGGGCGCAATTTTCTGAATCATCCGAGCAAGTATATCTATCGAGATTCGTTGAACCGCCTCTAAGAATCTCCATTGGTCCGCATGAGGCTGGAAGACCTCATCCAGAAACACGCTGTTGCCCTGCTCTCGGGGATGTTTCTGGAGTGGCAAGGCGATCAGATTCCCGAATCCGCCTTTAGGCAGCGTGTCTTGGCTAGGGAAGAGGCGATCGTACGAATCCAGTCCGATCTCGTGGCGATTTTCCATCGTCCGAGTTAACAGTGCACAACCCAGTTGTCTGGCATTTGCAGCAAGTACGGGACGGTCGAAGAAAAGCCAGATGTGCGCACCGTTTCCTGACCGCGACCTCTCAACAGCTATTGGAACTTCGAACCGTCGACACGTCGCTGCAAAAGCTGCGGCATCGGCCATCCAGCACTTCTTGTCGAAATCAACTGCAAGGAACCAACAAGTCTCGTCGGGTAGAAGCGCGTAGATACCGATGGTTTGCTTTCCGGTGAGGTGATTGCGAATGGCGTCATCTGAGAGCGGGTGAAGCATTCGCGTCTTTCGTCCGACTTTCTTTCGATCCTCTGGCCTGGCGGCATGGATTGCGCGCCAGTCCATGGCACCGGCGGGAGAATAGCCAGACCTGCCATTCCTTCCCTCCCAACGAATGGCATATGCATCCTCTCGCCCGCGAAACAGGCTCCGAAAAAGAGCAATCTTCTTTTCAGGTGCGGGCGGCCTATCACTACGATTCTCGGGCACAACGTCGGCAGGATTGTTTGTCTGGCTGTATTCTCCGGATGTCGAATTCCGAATCCCCAGCATCGCTCGCAGACGAGTATTTTCTGCGCGAAGCCGCTCGCATTCTTCCTCTGTCGATCCGAGGCGGTCTTCGGAATTGTTCCGGCTCGTCATTTTTTGCGAGGCCTGACAATAGCCTAATACAAGGACGGCCCAAAGAAGCCGTCGCTCCAAGTGTTGATTATTCTAAACTTCTATCTTAGAATCCTCAAGTGGTGTATATATCTAGAAATCTCGATAGCGTGGCTCGGCAAGCAGCCCGGCATTTCCCAGCAGTGGTGATAACGGGACCGCGTCGCTCCGGAAAAACGACCCTCCTTCGCCAATTGTTCCCCAAGGCTCAGTATGTGCTCCTTGAGGATCCTGACATCCAGGGACGGATTCGCAGTGACCCACGTACATTCCTCGAAGAGCTTCGTCCCCCGGTCCTGCTCGACGAAATTCAGAATGCTCCCGAACTCCTAAGCTATGTGCGCACTCTGATTGATGCGGCGCCCCGCCGGATGGGGCAGTGGCTATTCACCGGATCGCAGGAAGCGCCGTTAATGCAGGGCATCACCGAGTCGATGGCTGGGCGGGCTGCCATTCTGCAACTTCTGCCTTTCAGTATCGTGGAGACTGCAAAGGTGAATATGCTTCACGGTGGTTTCCCAGAGGTTTTGGCTCGCCCAAAATCTCGGGCAATTTGGTTTGCTTCCTACCTTCAAACCTATTTGGAAAGAGACGTCCGGGCAATCACAAACGTACGAGACTTGGTAACTTTCCGTCGATTCCTTGCACTACTGGCTAGCCGGCACGGCCAGGTTCTCAATAAGACCGATCTTGCTGCTCCGCTCGGGGTTTCTGTGCCAACCATAAGCGAGTGGTTGCACGTACTCGAAATCACGAGCCAAATCATCGTTGTTCCACCGTACTTCGAAAACCTTGGCAAACGACTCATCAAAACGCCGAAGGTCTATTGGGGTGATTCCGGTTTTGCCTGCTATCTCCTGGGAATCACATCGGCGGCTGAGCTTCAGCGTTCGCCTTTCCTCGGACAATTGTTTGAAGGATTTGTTGCAGCGGAAATCCTCAAGAGCCAAGTGAACCAAGGCGGCAGGAAAGAACTCTACTACTTTCGCGATCAGCAAGGACTGGAGGTCGATTTTCTCCTACCTAAACCAAATGCCGGATTATGGCTCATTGAATGTAAGGCGGGCAAAACCGTCCGTCCCGCAATGGCCGGTTCCCTTCTCGCTTTGCGCCGCACATTGGAAAAGCGCCCGACGCGTCTGATTGTGGTGCACGGGAAGTCGCGCTCAGCCCAGGTCACAAGGGCGGTCGCGAGCGGAGTCGAAGCGATCGACTTGGAGCGCTTCGTCGCAAGTCTGAGTGCCAACTGTGCCAACCATTAAGTGCGCTGGCGGGAAACTAACAACCCTCTGGGGCACACACTCTCAACAGCAGACGATTGGCGGAACATCGGAAGCCCAAATTGGGGTCCAAACTGGGGTCCAACTTGCCCGTTTTTCGGAGGTCAACGTCAGGGTTAAACGGTGCAGAATCAACGGTTCGTGTGAAAATTAACAGCCGAATGCTCTACCGTTGAGCTACCGGGGAACGGTGCAACACGTTTCTTTTCATTTTGATACAGACATCAAATTCAAGCTACTTCTGAAATGGGTAAAATAAAGCCAGGCGGGATCGTTCTTGGAGCGGCTCTATGCGTTGCTATGCTTACTTCCCTGCTCAATCATGGGGTGTTGAAGTCCACCAGTTGGATATGAACCGCGGCCGGTATTATCCTCCTAGTGATCATGACGTTCTGGGTTAAGGGAAAGAAAACTTAGACTGAATAAGCCAATGGCGGGTGGCACAAGCAGAGTCCGAAAACTCTCCTGGGTGGCTCATCCCTTTGCGATTTTGATTTTTGCAAAGAGTGGATCACTCTTGTCCTGACTTCTCGATTCCGTTCGAACTCTTTTGCACGATTCAACTCGATCTAGCCCTCGATGCTAACGATTTGGCCAGGCTGAATGGATTCGATGTGCGCGAGGCAGACGGACACGTGTGGCAAGAGGTCTTTCAGACGGTTCGACTTCGTATGGAAAATGATTATTGCGATACTTCGACCAGTTAAATTTTGTTGATATTCGATACCTTGATCTACCGTAAGGAAAACTCAAACTTCGCTGTTTCCGCTGCCGCCAGAAGCTCGCCATTCTGCACTCCAGCAAGCCCCGAGTAACGGGCCGTCTGGCAGTCGTGGTTAGAAAGGGAGTTCCGGAATCGCTCGTCGATACACTCATCAATCAGAATGCGCATTCTTAAGGACGGGAGAGCAAAGGTTCCTTTGCTTCCTCGAGCGCAGCGACAACCGATTCACGCGAAACCGTAGGAAACCCGGTCAGGAACTCCTCGAGCGTTTCTCCGCCTTCGAGGTAGTCGAACAGCGTCTGGATCGGCACTCTTGGGTGTCGTGTCATAGGACGTCTGTGACAGAGGTATCTACCGTGATGCGTTTCCCTTCAATCTGGCCGACTAGGTGAACCAAGCTGTTACCAAATTGATCGTACTGGTCGATCGTAAATGTCCCGGTGAAACTGTTACCGTCGTGACTCAAGGTGACGTCTTCCCGGATATTGGCTGGTCCGAGTAGGTTTCCGTTGGCCCAACTGATGGCGAAATGATTCAGTTTGTAGCGAGAGTGTCCGGTTTTCTTCCACACACCTAGGCAGAAACTTTGAGTGTCAGGCGCACGTGAGGAGTTCATGATTTCGGTCCCGTCGCTGTGCCACTGGGAGTAACCCGCGTCAAGCACGGTGCCGTCGGGTATGCCGGAATTGTCTTTGGACACGAGCTTCACCTTCCAGAAACCCACGATAGGATCAGTTTCAGAAATTGGCGATTCCGCGGCTGGCTTAGGCACGCCCTGCCAGGACGGTTCTTGACCGAGAAATGCAACGATCTCTGGTTTCTCAGTCTTTCCGCACTCGGCGGCCGCGTTGGGGACGAAAACGGTCCCCAATAAAACGATTGCGAAAGTGCCGACGATCTTGGTTTTAAGCATTGTGCCCACGAAATTCTCCTTTTCTGCCGGCTTTGCACAGTAGGCCAGTCGGCGCAAATGACGGTTGAGATTTAGTCCGGTTAATCCGGGCGGTTGGCGCTGGTGGGCGTCAGTTTCGAAAAGATTCCGAAGGCTTCCGCCTCAAATCTTGACTGACAGGCAAGCTTTTGTTGGCGACGTTGGCACCGGGGAATCGCGCGAATGGCAACTATGAATCCTGAGATGCGAGTTGCTCATTTTGGACGTCCACTCAACAACGCTACATCCACGACTGCGGTGAAGCCGACCCAAGTGCTCCGAGGCTTGCGTTCGCCTTTCAGATTCACCTGCAGCCAAACTTGTGCAGCGGCCTTATTTGTTCGGATCCTGGTTGGGCTACCCTCCAGCGCGAGAATCTGCTCCGGCTCAACGGAGACGTCCTCGGATTTCATCCACGAGAGCTTGATTAGAACCCGCAGCGGAGCAAACACCGCGTTGGGTGGGCAGATGAGTGTAAGAACTGGCCTTGTCGCGGTGGGACGCCATTCCGCAACGACGCAATCGATGTCCGGCATGTCCAAGGGCTTGATAGTTAAAGGTTCGCCGACGGTTGCAGGCAGCAGGCTCCCGGCATGATCCTTGTCCCGGGATTGGCTCAAGATCGAGAGAGGCGCCGCCAAAACCGCTGCGACTACGATCGTTCCTGCCAGCAACAGACGCTGAAATGCCCCGGCCCGCCGCTGGGTGGCAGCGCTCATGTTCATTTGGTGGCGTGACATTTTGATTGACCTCACTGGCTGGTCGTCAAAGTGAGGCAGGCAGGGCCGTCGCGCAAGTGACACTAGGATTTGGCAGCTGATGTCACATGTCGGTCGCTGACTCTGGTGAGGACGATCGATTGAACGAAGCGGGATGCCAGTCTACAATGCCGCCCACTCTCGCTGGCAAAGGCAAAGTGTTTACAGATGTCCGACCAGGCTGACCGAAAAGAGCGCACCGCGGAAACGTCCGGTGACGAACGGCTGGACTCCTGGAAGGAAATTGCTGCGTACTTGAAACGAGAAGTCCGGACGCTTCACAGATGGGAAGCGCAAGAAGGGCTCCCCATTCATCGGCACTTGCACAAGGAACGAGGCAGCGTTTACGCCTACAAGTCGGAGTTGGATTCCTGGTGGAACAATCGGCGAGCCAAGCTCGAGCGACCAACGGCCGCGACTGAAGCCAATGGATCGCCTGCGCGTCTACGGCTTATTTCGATGCTTGTTGGCCTTGCGATTCTTCTGGCAGGAGTCGCTTACCTGGCCGGACCTCGGATCTGGCCGCGACATCAGCCCAGCCGAAAGGTCAAGCTGGCCGTACTGCCGTTTGAAAACCTGAGTGGGCAGTCGGAAGAAGACTATTTGAGCGACGGTCTCACCGATGAGCTGATTACTCAGCTGGGCGGACTGGAACCCGCTCACCTGGGGGTGATCGCGCGAACTTCGGCCATGCAATACAAGCATTCGGGAAAGAGCGCAACCCAAGTTGGCAATGAATTGGGTGTGAACTACGTCCTGGAAGGCACGGTGATGCGGGAGGGCAACTCGTGCGGGTGGCGGTCAAGCTCGTGCAGGTCACGGATCAAACCCTCCTATGGACGGAGAGCTACGACGAGAATCTCGATCACATACAGGCATTTCACGGCGAGGTAACCCGTGACGTCGCGCGACGAATCCAGGTCCAGTTGACGCCGCAAAGGCAGGCAATACTTTCCCCCGCGCGACCCGTAAATCCCGACGCGTACGAAGCATATCTAAAGGGACTCTACTTCTGGAACAGGTTCACGAACCCAGACTTTCACAGGAGCATTGAATACTTTCAGCAAGCCATCGAAAAAGACCCAAACTATGCGCCAGCGTATGCTTCTCTCGCTGCTTCATACACCAATCTAGTCGAGTTCGGTGAACCGCCGATGGACCTATATTTGAAAAGCGAGGAGGCGGCGCGTAAAGCGATTGAACTCGACGGGGCCTCGAGCCAGGCATACGCAACGCGCGCTTGGTCCCTTTTCTACTACCATCACGACTGGAAGGAAGCGCAGCGGGATCTACTGCGCGCGATAGAGCTCAATCCCAGCAACAGCTACGCACATATGCTGTATGCGAAGTATCTGGCGGCTTCGGGCGTTTCGACGAAGCACGGGAACAAGCTGAGCGGGCGCGACAAATCGGATCCGATGTCGCTTCCGGTCAACGTCGTTGTGGCGCAGGTTCTCTTCTACGCGAGGCAATACGACGCTCGCAACGAAACAGCTGGGGAAGATATTGGAAGTGGATCGAAATTTTCCGCCAACGTACTGGACTTTCGCGCACGTCTATGAGGCGATGGGCAGAGCAGGATGAAGCCTGCCAGAGCATGCTGAAAACCTTCGACCTGGGCTCGGGTCATGTACCGTGGTTCACGCAATTAGAAAACGTGCGGTTGCGATCTGGATGGCGGGCGGCTTGGGAGCAGTGGATCAAAGCGATGCTGGACATCGGGGGCCCGGGTTATCTGCAGCCCTATTACCTCGTGGAGGCCGTACTTGGATCTCGGGACGCGATGAAGAAGCGTCGCGTGGCTCGTCAAAGCGGCAGAAGTCCATGATGTCGAAATCGTGTTCATCAAGGTGGACCCTCGATTTGACCGCTTGCGCGCAAATCCACGCTTCCAAGAGATTGTTAGCTCACTCCGCTTTCCAGATTAAGCCCGAACTATCCTGCCTAAAAATGGTACTCCATCAGCGAACTGGAAGATGCGTGGGCCGTTGGCGTGGCTGACGGATTGCAATGTGCCGAAATCATGGTTAGGCACCAGGTAGCAGAGTTGCTGTAGGGTCATGCCATCGCCACAGTTCGTGCCGATGGGATCGTACTGGATGGCGTCAACTCCGGCACCGTTCTGCACATAAAAATTAGCTCGATTCAAGAGATTGAAGGCCTGCGCCTTGAAGGTGAGTGCGTGCCTTTCGTGCAGACGGACGGAGCGCGACACGCCGAGATCTAGTTCGACAATCCATGGACCATAGAAAGAGTGAAGGCCCACAGCTGGGCTTGGCCCATTTCCGGCGATTCCTCCGGCAGTGTTGCGAGTGGACTGCAGCGTGGCAGAATTGTTCAAAACAACACTCAGCCCGTCGCAATTGTCGAAAGAAAGCGTCGAGCTCGCGCAGGACGTATTGAGAACTCCGGCATATGGTCGCCCAGAACTGAACTGCGTAACCGTGCTTACTGTCCAGTTGGAAAGGAGGCTGCGTAGAGCTGGACTCGATCCACCGCGCTGTCCCGACTGGTAGATGGCCGCAGCGCTTAGCCGATGCCGCTGGTCCAGAAGTGAAGGCCCGCGCGTGTCGCTGAAGTCGAACTGGTTGTTGAAGTCCGCGCCGTTTGACTGAATATTCTTGGAGAAAGTGTACGAGACCAGAGCCGACAGGCCCGTCGATGCGCGGCGTTGCAATTGAGCATAAAACGAGTTGTAGTGGTTGAGTCCCGGGCTAATCAGCGCGTTCAGCTGGCCCATATTCGGGGCGATGGCGCCTTCTTGCCCCTCCAAAAGGACAGCATCGAGGTTCGGCAACACGATCGTGCGACCGGAGCAGGGCGCAGTTGCCGTGCCCGGCGGACAAACAACATAGGTGGTGGAGCCCAACGGCCGCTTAAGGTTGAGGTCATAAGCCGTCGAGGAAATAAGATGAACGCCGTGCGTCCACATCGTGCCGATACTCACCGCCGTGTTCGTGCCGAGGCTTTGCTGTACCTCTAGGCTTGCCGCCAGTACGTAGGGCGCCCTGAAGTCCGGGTGAATCAAGGAAATGTTGGACGACGGAACAGATGCGATGTTGCCGAGCGTGTTAGGAAAAGCCGGTGACTGCTGGTTGGGTGACTGGGCGAAATCGAAGAGCGCCAACGCATCGGTCCTGTGAGTGGGCGACCCGTTGGTGATCACTGAGTTCACGTAATTCGCTCCATTTAGGAGTTCGTGGAATACTCCGAAGCCTCCACGTACTACCGTGCTCGCACAGGCCTGGTAGGCGAATCCAAACCGCGGAGAGAGTCGACGGTATTCATTGGGATATTGCCCGGCCGGCGGGAAGGCTGGACTTGGATCGGGTTGGGGAAAAACCTGGAAGTCTTCGCGAATGCCGATGTTGAAAGTCAAGTCACGCCGTGCACGGAATTTGTCTTGGGCGTAAAAGCCGTAGTAGGGAACCGTCAGAGGGAAAACTGGGTTACCCACACTTTGAAGGTAGAACGCATAGGCGCCGGTGGCGAAATCGGCGAGGGTGAAGAATCCGTACAGACCTTGAGAAAACCCCGGCGAAAAATAGGTAGCGTGCGTGCGGTTTACATCGAGTCCTAATTGAAGATTGTGACGCCCGCGCATCCAGTCCAGCCGCTCACCAAACTCCCATTGGAACTCTCGCGTAAGCGAAGGAGTATCAGGAGCGTTGCCCAAGAGAAAGCCGCCAATCGAAAGCAACAGAACGCTGGTGATGTTGGGATCGATGAGACCGGACGGAGTGACGATCTGATCGTCTCGAAGAAAGCTTACATGCAAATCGTTGAAGAGGTCGGGGCGAAGGATGTGAGTCCAGTTGACGCTCGCATGATGGTCGCGTACGAAACTATTCGGCAGAGCTGAGAGAGCCACACCAGCGACGGGATTGAACGCGAACAGGCCAAAGGGAGAATCGAACCGGCTGTAGTTGTAAACGAAAGTGAAGTGATCGCCGGCGCCTAGTTGCCAGTCGATCTTAGAAAAATAGACCAAGTCATCGCGACGCCGTTGAGCTTGGCCGACGCTTGAATCGATGGCATTGAGCGCATTCGAGACTTGCTGGAGATAAATTGGATAGTTAACGTCATCTGGCGCCGGAGCCCCGGTGAAAGTGCTGGGCACGGGAAATGTGGCATTCGGAGCAGGCAGCGGCGTGCCTGGCGGCACGTTGAGAAAGAATGATTCGTCTACGCCGGGATCAACAATGCTAATTGGTTCTTTTCGCTTTTGCTGCTCGTAATCGATATAGAACCATAGCTTCTGTCGTATCAGCCGTCCACCCAGGTCGGCGCCGAACTGCTCGAGCACGTCCAGTGGTTTGGCAAAGCCGTTGGCTTTATCGACGACATCGTTCGCAGCTGTAGCAGAGTGCCGAAGATAATAAAAGGCACCTCCGTGAAGGACATCAGCGCCGGATTTGGTAACGGTGTTGATGAAGCCCGTGCCGGCTCCTCCGTACGACGCGGAATAAGGAGTCGCGGTCACTTGAAATTCCTCAATGGATTGCTCGCCAAAGATGTAGGGTACATTGGTGCCACCACGGGCGTCGCCAAAGAAACTGCTGGTGGCATTGGCGCCGTCTACGGTGAAAAAGTTCGCACCATTTCCGTTGTGATAGCCGGAATCGCTCGAGCCTTGCTGTCCGCCTATACTGACGTGGCCAGAGTCGCCGTCTGCTGTCGCATTGGGGGCCAGTAGGACGAAATCCGTGTAGCGGCGGCCGCTCAATGGCAGAGATTCAACGAATTCCCGCGTCACGACGGTAGTCATCGAAGATTCGCCGGAACGAAATACAGGGGCAACGGCTTCGACAATCACCATTCTGCGCGAGCGAGCCGATCGCAAGCTGGACGTCTACGGTCGCAGTTTGGCCCACTTGCACGATCACGTTACGGATTTCCGTCGTCTTGAAACGGTCGTGCCACACACGCACCGTATAACGGCCTACATTCATCAGCGGGAAGTAATAAAGACCGCCGGGGTCGCTTGTATCCGCGGGCGCAAGCCAGTGTCATCGCTGATTACGGTGACGGCGGCCCCATCAACAACCCTAAAGGATCACGGACGCATCCGGCAATAGTGCCGCTGGAAATGGCGTTCTGTGCGGCGATCGGCAAAACGCTGAGCATCGACAGAACAGCCACCGAGAAGAAAATCCTCGCCATATGGCTCCCGCATCTTCTAGCAAAAGAATCGGCAAGAAAGGGCAAACACGCTGGGGAGATTCTGCCACTCCCTCTAGCAGGCTGCAAATGACGATGCTGGGTAAACTGAAGTGCATGGAACGCTGTCGGAGAAATACATGCGTGCTCGCGTGAGATCGCTTATCCGTGCTAGTGAATTCAGACGTCGGAGTCGTCAAGAAGTGGGTCCAACATTGGGTCCAACCTGTCCGTTCTTTGGAGGCCAATCTCGGGTTTAACGGTGCAGAATCAACGGTTCGTGTGAAAGTTAACAGCCCAATGCTCTACCATTGGGCTACCGGGGATCAGTCTAGGCAGGGTAACTGCGCTGACCGAACTTTTCTAGTCTAGCGAAACGCTGTCAATGCGCGCGGATTCCGAAGTGCTCCGTGCAGTTCCAGACGCGACGGCGGTGTTATACTCTCCGCACGGCGAAGAAATGTTGCAGAGATTGGTGAAACAATCCGGCGGCAACAAGCGATGACCGCGAACGAATCTTCCTCGGCCAAGCGGACAACCAAGACGCAGCGTGGACCACACGCTCCCAGACATATCGTGATTGAAGGACCGTTGCGCGTGGGGAAATCGACGCTGGCGCGGATCCTTGCGGAACGGCTGCACGCGCGGCGAGTATACGATTGCGAGGACAATCCATTCCTCGGTGACTTCTACAAGGAAGAACCAGGCTCCGCGCTGCGGGTGCAGATGTATTTCCTGATGGAACGGCAGAGGCGTTTGCGTGAAGCGCTTGCGGCGGATTCTCCCGCGCCGTTGCTTTCCGATTTCCTGATGGAGAAGGACCGGATTTTCGCAAACCTGAATCTGGACGATGAAGAGCTGAAACTTTACGAGCGATATTACGAAGCGCTAGCCAAGGATATTCCCCCGCCGGATTTGGTGATTTATTTGCAGGCGAAGCCGGAAGTCTTGCGCACACGCATTGCGAAAAAAGCGATCAAGGCCGAAAACCAAATCTCGACCGAATATATAGAAGAGGTCTCGCGGGCTTACGAACATTTCTTTTTCCGGTACGAGGCGTCGGACCTGCTGGTGATTGATACGTCGGAAATCGACTTTGTAGCGCGGAACGAAGATTTGCAGCAACTGCTACGGCGACTGCAGGAACCGGTGAAAGGTACGCAGTACTTTTTGCCGTTGGGAACGGCGGAGTAGGATTGGCAAAAGGGTGTTCCACGGGCAGCTTTGAGTGTCGCCGCGCAGTTACAACCACAACGTTCTATTGTCGCTAGATCGCACCTGCCGCCAGGGCCGGCCTCTCCCCCACTCTTGCGTAAGTATTGATTTCAACGGCTTACGAAACAGCCGTTTGAGTTCCCTGTTTCGACAACTGCGACTGCTTGTGTAAGGATAACCAGCGTAACCACAGCAAAAGTAAAATACAGTTCACTTGGCGAATCCCGGCATCGAACGGCAGAATCTGCGAGCTAATGGGAAGGCGGATGAACGACCGCTGCGGAATTCCCTCGATCGCCGAAGGAAACGAAGGCGGCGGCGAGTGCCAGACAAATAAGGACCGCCAAAGAGAACAGCGCCGGGACCACGGCAATGTAGAGCCAGCTTAAAATCACGCCGGCAAGTTGAGCGGCAGCGAAGGCCCAACCCAAAGCGCCGACAGCGTTCGGCTGTTTTTTAGCGAGCTGGCCGAGGTGCCAGGCGACGAAGGCAGAAAGCAGCATGTTGACGCTGATGCTGAGGCCGAAACCTTTATAGAAATTGCCGTAGCTGAAAGTGGCCCCCTGTTCCGCGAAGTGGACGTCATTCATAGAGTTGAAAACAGCGAGCCCCTCCGGGGAATGCGGGCGGAACTTGAGAAAGCCGAAGGTGTGGCCGAGGGCGAATAGAACAAAAATAATCGCTGCGGTGCGGTAAAGCCAAGTAGCTTTCATTGTTAGTCCTTTCACGACGCGAGTTGATTCTGTAAAAAAAATTGGTTGTGGCTTCCTGGCCGTCGCAGCGCGATTTGCTTAACCACCTATGCCGGTTTTTCTGCTTCGGCGGCGAATAGTTGCAAGATGGAGTTCCAGCCACCGGGTGAATCGACTCCGGCGCGCATGGCGACTCCACCGACGGGCATACGGTCGAAGTGGCGATGTTCGAGATCGACGCGCGTGGTGCCATCGTCGAGGGGCGTGAAGCGGACTTCGACTTCGCTCGACTTTGCGATGTCCGGTTCGAATTCCCAATTGGCATTGATCTTCCAGGCCATTACGAAACGGCGCGGCGGATCCCAAGTGGTGATTTCGCCCCACGGACAGATGGTTCCGTCCAGCTGTTCGGAATAGCAGCGACCGCCAATGCGACCCTCGATGACACCTTTGGTCATGGGACTTTTTCCTATGTGATGAGTGCGCGGCCACCAGGAGTCAATCCCCGCGGTGAAAACTGCAAAAGCGCGATCGGGGGTAGTTTTGACCGTTACGCTTTTTCTTACCGGGGCGTCTTTGAGAGGATTTGCGGCCGTGGTCATGGCTTCTCCTAGTCTGAGGTTGATTTCTTTCCGGGTTTCTTTTCCGTGCTGCTGTCGGGGAGTTCCTGGATCTTTTGGGCGAATGCGGCGAGCGCTTGTCCCCAAAACTGGTCGAAGTATTCGCGAAGAGTTTCGAAGCCTTCGGGATTGAGCTGGTACAGGCGGCGCGTACCACTGGGGCGATCGACGACGAGGTCGGCGTTTTTCAGGATGCGAAGATGTTGGGAGATGGCGGGACGGCTGACAGGAAAGTCTTTTGCGATTTCACCGACGGGTAGAGGGCCGCCGGCGAGAAGGCGGGCGAGGATCGCGCGACGGGTGGGGTCGCCGAGGGCGTCGAGCTGATTGTCTTGGTAAGTCATTACTTACGGTAAGTTATATCTTACATACTATTTATGTCAAGAGGATTTTTGACGGGTCGCGCCCGGGGGCGCTGCGTGGAAGGGCTTCCATCGCCAAATGCGTCGCTGCGACCGGATCTCGTAATTTCGATGACGATGCGGAACTGCCGCGATGACCTTCGGCGTGCCCGACGGGCGCTCATCGCTTCGAAACCCTTGTGACGGATCGAGTCAGTGTGCTGTCTCGCGGTGCAGCATCGGCCCCTTAGCGAATCGCGGTAATCCGGAAACACCTTCCCTCAAGAAATTGCAACGTAGCCGTTATGGCGGCGAAGTCCGAAGTTCGATCGCTGTAAGTCGGGAGGCGACGTACGTTGGGAGTACAGCGAACAAGGGAAGGGACAAAAAGGCGGGCGGCGCATCGAACTTAGACCATGAAAAAACGGAAACAAAATTGGGGCAAGGCGCCGTGGGAGATTTCGTTTCGCGGCGGAGCTCAAAAGCTGCCGGATAGAGTGGATTTTGCGGTGGTGGGCGGAGGATTTGCGGGACTTTCTGCGGCGGCGTGGTCGAAGAGAATTGCGCCGGAAAAGAGCGTGGTGTTGCTGGAAGCGGAGAAATTAGGAAACGGAGCGAGCGGGCGTACCGGCGGGATGGCTTTGGCGCAGACGGCTGCTGGAGATTTGCCCGAGCTAGGAGATGTGCTGCGCGGGTATCGGGAAATATTGAAAGCGTTACGGGTGAACGCCGAGCTGAAATTGCCGGGAGCTTGGGAAGTGGCGCGCGGGCACAAATCGATGGAAGGAAAGGCGATTCGGCCGCTGAAGAATTCTCCAATTGATTGGAACGATTCGGGAAGAGTGAGAGCAGTGGGGAAAGTTCCGGGCGGAACGGTGAATCCCGGAATGGTGGTATCTGGGCTGGCGCGCGCGGCGACCAGCGCAGGCGCTCAAATCATGGAAAATGCGCAAGTATTCCAGATCGAGTTCGGAAAACCGATCCGGCTGCACGTGAAGCGGAGAGTTCGCGGGCGCGAAAAGGTTTCCGTGATTTCGGCCGAGAAGGTGCTTCTGACGACGAACGCCGGTTCGCTGGAGCTTTCCGGTGAGTTGCACTTGGGAGCGGAGCCGGACGAGCCGAAGCTTACGTTTGCGGTTGCGACTGCTCGGCTGAGGAAAAAACAAATCGCGGCGATCGGAATGAAATCCGGGCGGCCGTTTTACTCCGTGGATTATCCCTACCTCTGGGGACGGTTGATGGAAAACGGAGGGTTGATTTTTGGCAGCGGGCTGGTGCCGGTGTTTGGAGAGTCGGTGCACGGGGAAGCGAAGCCGAAAAGAACCGCGGATCTGGCGGAAAGAAAACTGTGGAGCGGACTGGAAGGGTTTGATGTTCGGAAAGGCGAGGCGGCCGAGCGGATTGCGTCCCTGGTTGGGCGACTACGACGGCTACATCCGACGCTGAAAAAAGTGAAGATCACGCACCGGTGGTGCGGGCCGATTTTGCTGACGAAGAACTTTGTACCCGTGTTCCGGCCGCATCCGGGAAACAAAAACGTGATTGTGCTTGGCGGATTCTCTGGTCACGGCGTGGCGCTGAGCGTTTACCTGGGACGTCGAGCGGCAGAGGCGATGGTCCATCGAAAGGCGCTGCCGAAATGGAGGCGATCCTAGACGGCGACTTGAGGGACGGCTGGAGCCGGAAGGCTTGAAGATTCGCTGAGTTCTGCGATTTTTTTGCTTTGTAGATAGAAGAAAAATGCGATGACGACGAACTGAGTGACGATGGCGGCGACCCAGACCCCAGAATGAAGCGCCCAGGAAGCGGCATTGAGATTGTAGGCGGCGGTCGGGAACGGGAAAGCGGAGTAGATGTCCCAAGCTTGGTCGGTGTGAGTGAGCGCCGAGAGCAGCGTTCCCGCGACAACATAGAAAATAATCAAATAGAGTACGCCCATCACTAGAGGATTGCGCCCTTTGCGCAGACTTATCCACTGAAGAAACTGCAGATCGCGGATCAGCCACAGTCCGAAGAAAAAACAACGGAAAAGAGAAAACGGGAGCTCTGCCCTGTTGCTCCATATTCCGGAATAAGTGGCGCCGGCAGCGATGAGAGCGCCAGCGCCCAAAGTACCAACCAAGAGAAGCGGAGCCGGCCAAGTGATTTGAAGCCAAGGAAGACTCGCAGGACGCGCGCGAAGGATGCGACGCATTCTTTCACGATTGCGAAGAATGGCCAGGCCTAGTAATGCAAAGACACCGATGTTGAGGGAGAGCAGAAATCCGCAGCCGTCAACGCCTTTGGCGAAATGCCAGTTGAAGAAGGCGAGAAACAAGACATTCAAAAAGAACGCGAAACCGAGCGATTGCGCGGGGGAATAGAGTTCGTATTCCGCGGGATCGCGTTTGATGTTTCTGGCGATGGCCAGAAGGAACCACAGTGCGAGAAGCGAATCAACGATGAGAAGAACGGGAGCGTGATGTACGTGGTAACCGAAGAACAAGTCGGTCATGCCGCGGTTGAGCGTGTATTCCTCACCATTGGAAGAGAATTTCTGATCGATTTGTGCGGGATCCCAAGTGGTTTCCGAGACCAGCCCCGAGGCAAAGAAAGGCCCGAGAGAACCGATGCGAAACAAGCTGAGGGAAGTAGCATTTCCGGGTAATGCTGTAACCCATAACAGGATGAGCAGCAGAATGATCGCGCCGGTTTGCGAGCCGCGGATGGACAGGACGGACATGAGAAGTCCGATGGAGTGGAGGGTGATGGATGCGACCAGGAGAGCAGCGTAGGCAGCGAGAAAAAACAACAGGCGGGGTTTGGCAAGGATCGCGGCAAAAATCGAGAGCGGCATCAGGCACAGACAGACGAAATACATCAGAGCGGGTGCGCCGAAAAGTTTGCCGAGAGCGAGCTGCAGCGGGGTGAGCCGAGTGACGCGCTGAAAATCGAAAGAGTTCTGTGCTTTTTCTTTATAGATACTAGTAAGGCATGCGATGCTGCCGCCGGCTGCGAGAATCAAAGCCTGCGCGCCGATTACGATTTGCAACAGCTCCATGGCCCAGCGGCCGTTGCTTCCGCGCGTCACAACCGATTGTGAATAGAAGAAATAGCCGACCGAGAAGGACAGAACGGCGCAGATGGCGGCGACCGCGAGCACCTTTCTGATGCGCAACTGTATGCGAGCGTTGCGAATCAGTTCGGGATTGCGGAGGAGAGTCATCACATTACTTCTCCGCTGGAAAGGCGCGAGAAAAGAGTTTCGAGCGATTCGACGTGTTCCTGAACAGTGCAGACTTGCGCACCGGCGTTGACGGCTTCGCGGACCAGAGCAGCGAGTTCAGAATCAGTGCCGGGAAAAACAAATTCAGCGGAGTCGCTACCGGCGCGTAATTCGCTGACACCCGGTTTAGCGCTGAGGAATTGCTGCAAAGGAAATTCCGGGGAAGCCAGGCGAAGGCTGACGCGGCGAGTGCGGCCGGCATCGCGCATGACATCGCCAATTTTGCCGATGCGGAGGAGTTTACCTTTTTCCAGGATGGCGAGAGAAGTACAGATTTCTTCAAGATCAGCGAGGACATGGGAAGTGATGAAGATGGTTTTACCGTTGCGGTGAAGTTTGCGGAGCAGATCCTTGAGTTCGACACGCGCTTTGGGATCGAGGCCGGAGGCGGGTTCATCGAGAATCAGGAGCGGAGGATCGTGGACGATGGCGCGAGCGATGCCAAGACGTTGCTTCATGCCGCGGGACAGGCCGTTGACGAAGGAATAATATTTTGATTCGAGGCCGAGTTGCTGGATTACTTCGAGAACGCGAGCGGGGATGGCTTGCCGGTTCATTTTGTAGGCGCGGGCGAAGTAATCAACGTATTCCCAGACTTTGAGGTCGTCGTAAACGGAGAAAAAATCGGAGAGGTAGCCGATGTACTGCTGAGCCTTTTCCGGTTCGCGAAGGACGTCGACGTCGTTGACAGTGACGGTGCCGGAGGTGGGCGTTAGCAGACCGCAAACCATTTTGAGCGTAGTGGTCTTGCCGGCTCCGTTAGGGCCGACGAGTCCGAAGATTTCGCCACGATCAACAGAGAGAGAAAGGTGGTCGGCGGCAATGAGTTTGCCTGGTTGACCGGGAGGAAGGTCGTATTCCTTGCTTACATCGTGAAGCTGAATCATGGGCGGTGAGAGATTCTGTACAGGGTTTGTGTACAAGTCAATAGCGCATGTTGGCAGTTCATGCGAAGTATCGTACGTTGCGTTAAGAATGGGAAAAGCAGAGTGCAGAGACCCCTCTTTCCGGTTCGCTTGTCGGCAGGTATAGTTGCGGCCTTGTGTTTGGGAAGCAGGAAACGGACAAACGGAGAAACTTCATGAGTCTTTGGTCACGGCGGAAATTTTTTCTGACATCACTGGCGGGAACTGCGGCGGCGGGGACTTCCAATTTATTGGGGACGAGAGCGGAGGCGACAAGCTTGACGAGTGGCGCGGCTACCGGAAAGCGACCAGTGATGATTTCCAGCGCGAACGGAGTGAAAGCGCTGCAGAAGGGGATGGATATTCTGAAGAGCGGGGGCGACACGTTAGAGGCGGCGGTGGCGGCGGTGACCGTGGTCGAGGATGATCCGAATGACGACTCGGTGGGATATGGCGGACTACCGAACGAAGAAGGCGAAGTGGAGCTGGACGCGAGCGTGATGCACGGACCGACGCGGCGCGCGGGTTCGGTGGCGAGCGTGCGGCGGATCAAGAATGTTTCGCGATTGGCGAAGACCGTGATGGAGCGTACCAATCACGTGATGATTGTGGGCGACGGGGCGCGGCGGTTCGCGGTGGCGGAAGGCTTCGAAGAGATGAATTTACTGACGGAGCACTCGCGAAAAATCTGGCTGGCGTGGAAGGCGTCGAGTTCATTCAATTGGCGCCCGGGGATTGACAGTCCGGAGTGGAATGGGAAGAGCGCAAGCACGCAGCGGGAGAGTCCGCTGCACTCGGCGGAATTTCGCCAGCGGTTGGCGGATATTTGCGAAGGCGACCAAGCGCTGATGGCGAGAGCGACGCAGGTCATCCAGAATCCGATCACGGGAACGATTAATTGTCTGGCGGTGAACGACAAAGGGGAAATTTCAGGAACGACGACGACTTCAGGATTGTCGTGGAAGATCCCCGGGCGAGTCGGCGATTCACCGGTGATTGGCGCGGGACTTTACGTGGACGGAGACGTGGGCGGCGCAGGTTCAACGGGCAAAGGCGAAGAGAACATCAAGATTTCCGGCGGGCACACGATTGTGGAGATGATGCGCAAGGGGATGTCGCCGACGGACGCCTGCCTGGAGGCGATGCACCGTGTGGCGCGGAACTACAACAACGATAAGAAAAAATTGGCAACGTTTCACATTTATTTTTACGCGCTGAATAAGGACGGAGTTTACGGCAGCGCGTCGCTTTGGCGGAACGGATACGAGCCCGACAAGCACGCGAAGTTCGCGGTGCACGATGGAACGGAAGGAAAGCTGATGGATTGCACGCCGTATTTCGATGAACTGGGAGGGGACTGATAGAAAGGATAGGGAAGCTCGCCGAATGGCGGATAGTCTTGATTAATTTACTTGACAAGTCCACAGCAGCGAACTAAATTGCGCGAAATCCGTACGACGATTTGTCCGCCGCCGCGCCGGGCCGAATCCTACGGCCCGTGAAGAACACATGTCTGCGAAGAAAAAAGCGCCCGCGAAGGCCAAGCGAGCGACAAAAAGCAACGGCCACTCGACTCATTCCGCACAACACGTACCTACCACGACGGGAACGACCATGAGCAATGGATCGATTACGCGGCAGGAAGTAACGGCCCTGGCGCCGGCGGATTTGAAGAAGTACCGCGACGGCATCCGAAAGATGCAGGCAATTTCAGACAACCGCGGATTTAATACCATCGCGGGATATCACGGAGTGCCGGGGCATTTTTGCTACCACCACAAGTCGCTGTTTCTGCCATGGCACCGCGCCTATCTTTATCACTTCGAGCAGTATCTGCGGGATCGCGTTGCGGGTACGGGGATTCCCTGGTGGAACTGGACTTCGCATTCCGCGCACAGCAAAGGAATTCCGGCCGCGTTTGCCGCCGCCAAGGACGATGAAGGGAATGCCAATCCGCTGCTGAAGTTCCATGCCAACGTGCCGAACTCGAAGCCGCCGCTGGTGGGAGATACGGACCGCGCGCCGCAGGATCCATCGGGTTTGCCAACGGACGCGGACGTGAAGGAGGCGTTGTCACGCACGGACTTTCTGGATTTTTCGATGGCAGTCGAAAACATTCACGACAACGTACATGGCTGGACCGGGGGATGGATGGGACTGATCCCGACGGCGGCGTTCGACCCGATATTTTTTTCGCACCACTGTATGATTGACCGTATCTGGTACCTGTGGCAGATACAGAATGGCCAGAACAATATTCCGTCCAGCATGCTGGATAAGGTTTTGAATCCCTTCAATATGAAGGTTTCCGATGTGCTGGATATTTCGCACTTGGGATATCAGTACGCAGTCACGCAAATCAGCGGGCACGGAGGGAGCTAAGATGGCAAAACGATATGTCTCCGAGCGCCCGATCCAGCTAAGCGTCACGACGCGGGATTCCGATTTTTACCGAGCGGACATCGAGTTTCATGGAGTGGACCATTCGGGAGCGACGTTTGAAGGACGGGTGTTCCTGAACAATTCTGACGCAAACGAAAAAACACCGAAGAAAAAAGAAGAAGGATATGCCGGCTCGTTTTACATTTTTGGGCATGGCGGCTGCTTCGGAGACGAGGGGCACTGCGAAGTGCCGAACACAAAACGGGCTTGTGATTTGCGCGAACCGCATGCGCTGACGCCGGCAGAAGTCCGTGTGCCGATCACCGATGCGCTGCGGATTGCGATGAAAAAAGATCCCAATCTACGGGTGACGGTGGTTCCGGTGGTGATGGCGTCAAACGACAAATGCGACCTGGAAAACGTCTTCAAGTTCGAGAGCTACGACATCAAGACTTACGCCAAATAGTTTGCGCCCGGGATCGCTGGAGGTGGCATGCAGCCTGCCGAACCGAAGGTTCATCCCTCCCTGGCAGGCCGCCATCATTGCAAAGTGTCCCGCATGCATTTCTCTGATGACAGGAACTTTCGGCGCTGGCATAGCGGACCGGTTACCAGCGGGAACAATTTCTCTGTTCGCGCGCGATGCCCATGGCCAATGCCGGACTGATGTTTCGCCAGAGAAGACGCTAGATTCCTGTGCTTGCGACACTCGCAGGATTTTGCGCTAGTTGTTTCGAGCGCGATGGCAGATACGCGATGCGAGTTGCGGGATTGATTTCCCTGATGGCGAAAACGTTTGAATCTACAAGTTCAGGACGAAGGGATTTTCGGAAGCGATCAACTTTGCCCGCACCAACACTGGCGTTGACGAGAAGCTGCGGTAAGTCATTTCACGGTGATACGCAAAAACTTCTTCTTTCCTGCACGGATTTCATAGGAAGCCGGCCGATCGACGTCAACCTTCGAGGTGGGATCGGTGATGGTCTGGCCGCCGATCTCGAATCCATTTTGTTTAATGACGCGCTCGGCTTCCGAAGCCGACGGCAGTTCGCCAAGATCTGCCAGAAGCTTGGACCACTTCACCGTATTTGACGATAGAGGGATGGTATACATTTCGCCGATGTGGGGGCCGCTGGTCCGGGCAGTTGTAACTCCGCCGGGAACGCGCTTCACTACGATCTCTTTCATTTCGGCGGGGGCCTGCCGATCGCGGAAGACACGTTGAAAATGTTCGGCGGCCTTGCGTCCAGCGTCGGCACCTTGAAACGTCGAGACCACTTCTTCGCCGAGCTTCATCTTTACGTCCATCGGATGAAGTCTCCCTGAGGTCACTTCACTGTGCAAAGCCGCGATTTCAGAGGGAGTGCGGTCCGTGACGAGATCGTAGTAACTCCACATCAATTCATCGGGGATGGACATCATTTTGCCGAACATTTCCTGCGGGGGTTCGGTGATGCCCACGTAGTTGCCAAGACTCTTGGACATTTTGCGGGAGCCGTCGAGACCGACCAGGATGGGCATGGTCATGCAGACCTGCGATTCCTGGCCATACTCGCGCTGAATTTCTCGACCCATCAACAAATTGAATTTTTGTTCAGTGGCGCCGAGTTCCACGTCGGCTTCGAGAACCACGGAATCGTATGCGACCAACAGCGGATAGAGAAACTCGTGTACCGAAATGGGTTGCTGATTTTGCAGTCGATTGTGGAAGTCTTCGCGTTCGAGCATGCGAGCGACGCGATATTTTGCGGCAAGCCTGATGATGTCGTAGCTGGAGAGCTTGTCGAGCCATTCACTGTTGTAGCGGATTTCAGTTTTCGCCGGATCAAGGATTTTGAAGACCTGTTCGAGATAGGTTTTGGCGTTGGCTTGCACCTGATCACGGGAAAGCGGTGGGCGCGTCTCGCTTTGACCGGTGGGATCGCCGACCATGGCGGTGAAATCGCCGATGAGGAAAACGGCGATGTGGCCCATGTCCTGAAAGTGTTTGAGTTTGCGGATGACGACGGTGTGGCCGAGGTGGATATCGGGCGCAGTGGGGTCGACGCCGAGTTTGGCGCGGAGAGGCTTGCCGGTTTTCAGGGCTTTCGTAAGCTTCGCGCGAAGGTCTTCTTCGCGAATAATTTCGTGCGCACCTTTTTTCAGGTAGGCGAGCTGATCATCCACGGACTTGAAGGAATGAGTTGTCATTGTGCGTTATTGAAGGCGATGGCCTTTCCGTTTTCATTGAACCAGACAGCACCGTCGGCGAGCATGATGCCCTGAGCGTTCGCAAACATGTGATGCGGAATGCCAGTAATAATTTTCGCGACGAAGGCCGGGGTAAAGAGCTGGTCGTAAACTTTGACGAACTCGGCGGAATTCGCAATTTTTTGCCTGCCGGTGGCAACCCTGAACGTCGCAGGATAGCCGACGTATTTTGCGGCTAGGGACTTCTGGCCTTTCCGGATGGCGTTGTAAAAAGCTTGCGCGTTGCGTTCGACAAGAGCGTCATCTTTCGCGCCAGCAACTTCGTAGCGAGGCGAACATTTGCCCGGGCGCATTCCGTCCAGAGACAAAAAGACGGGAAGAGTTTTCTGGGCGGCAGCGTCCGTCCAAGTACCTTTGAGGATGTCGCCGCTGAGAGGCGCGACGGATTGGCGCGAAGCGTCGGACGCAACGAAGCGAAGCTTAAAAGTCCCCGAGAGTTTGCCGGACTGGTCACGCTCTTTGAGAGTGATATCGCGAGCAGATTGGTATGAACCTGCGAGAGAAATATCTCTGAGATATTTTTTATAGAAGTAGCTGCCGGTGACAGTTTTGTCCCGGACCAACAGGCTCATGCCTATTTCAGAATTGCTACCCAGTTTGCCGTGATAGTCGGCGCACTGATCGGGCGCGAGTTGGGCGTAGGCGGAGCCAGCGAAAAGGGCCAGGGCGATCGGGCCGGTTGCGGCGGACAGACGCTTCATGAGCGCACCACACGGCGGCCGACGATTTTGTAATTCCCTGCCAGAACGGTTTTCACGGCTTCTGTGTAGATACGATGCTCTTCCGTGAGGATGCGGGCGCCGAGAGTTTCTTCGGTGTCACTGTCTTCGACCGGGACAACGGATTGGAGAATGATCGGTCCGGCATCGAGATTTTCGTCAACAAAATGAACCGTGCAACCGGCGAATTTCACGCCGTATTCGAGAGCCTGCTTTTGCGATTCGAGGCCGGGAAAAGACGGCAGCAGGGAGGGGTGAATGTTCAAGATGCGCTGCGGAAAAGCTGCGACAAAATACGGCGAGAGGAGTCGCATGTATCCAGCGAGGCATATCAGATCAACTTTGGCTTCGCGCAGCGCGGTGACGACCTGTCGATCGTATGTTTCGCGCTCGAGGCCTTTTGAAGGAATGACCAGCGTGGCCAGGCCACGGGATTTGGCGCGGTCGATACCGGGAGCGCCTTCACGATTGCTGAGAACAAGTGCGATTTCGGCGCCGGGAATGCGGCCCGCAGAAATGCTGTCCGCCAAAGCCTCAAAATTCGAGCCGCGGCCACTCAGCAGCACGCCGATACGTTTCGCCATAAGGAAAAAAAGTTAGCACAATTGCGGCGATGTTCCCAACTGAGGCCAGGACAAGACTAGGGCTTCAGGGTGAATTCGGCGCTGCGGTTGAGCGTTTGGCCGGTGACCCGATCATGTACCGCAACTTCGAGCATGTACTTTCCGGGGGCCAACGCGGACAGAGGGACCAGGCGGTTCAAAGTGATTTGCTCGCCGGTCCGGTGGGTAACGTCGGAATCTTCAGTCGCCGTCCAGACTTCCCTGCGGTCGCGGAGAAGACGATAGGTAACGGAATAAGTAGATCGACGGATGGCCTCATCGGGCTGCAAATTATAAACCTGCAGGAAGAGGCCGAGAGTCTCGTCGGCGGAGAATTCGCGCGAAAGTCGGGGCCGAACTTTGTAGGGGCCGAAGACGAACGGGCCAAGACCAAGTTGGCCGGGAGGAACGGATTCAATCTTATCCGCAAGAACCAACGTGCTGGCAGCCAGCGTTTCGTCTTCAAACCGTGGAACCCGCAGAGCTGTTTCAATCACGCCAACATTTCCACTCTCCACGTCTTTCACGACTACGTCGAGGCGATAGAGTCCGGGACGCAGCGGAACGGATTTCTGGAAGATGGAGGATTGATCGAGCGCGACCTTGAATAGAGACTCGGGGACGTCGCGCGCGATGGCTTCATCAAATGTCTGCACAACTTTGCCGGAAGGAGTGGTGATCCGAGCGTAGAGATTGAGAGTCGCGGATTGCACACCCTGGTGGTTGCGATAAGACATTTCGCGATTTGGAATTTGCAGTGTGATGGGGACGAGTACGGAATCGTTGGTGACCCGGAGATAGTCTACGGAATAGTCAACGCGCATTGAATTGCGGACGACGCGCGAAGAAACCAGAGAAGTAAGGTCCTTCACATGTTCCGGGGGGCGCAAAGCACGGAAATAGCGATCGAGCGATTCAAATTCGTTCAAGCCTGAAGGCCGCGAGCCGATGGGAACCGGCAAGGTGGTGCCATCGGAATTCGTGAAACGTTGCGCTTTTGTCGCGCCAAACATCATTTCTGAAAGGCTAAGGCCGGCGCCGGGAACATGCGCAAGCGCATCTTTTTCTCCAGGA
The DNA here is from genome assembly GCA_963781385.1 of uncultured Acidobacteriota bacterium. Lineage (GTDB taxonomy): Bacteria > Acidobacteriota > Terriglobia > Acidiferrales > UBA7541 > Acidiferrum. The sequence continues at coordinate 684,298 of CAWAFN010000007.1, forward strand.
TCGCGGGTTAGGTGATATTCACCGGAGCCCGATGGATCTACGAACTCGAACTCAACATTTTCGCCGATGCTCTCCAAGTGGCGGTATCGCCAGAGTTCCCATGCATAGGTGGTCGTAGAGCCGCCGCCCTGCCACATGGGGCGGTCATAAGTGCCACCAGTCGGATGAGATTCGATTTCGTCCGGAGGTCCCCAAAGGATATAGATGTGGCCGCGATCGGTCTTCCATCCGGGAACGCCGGAAGAAAAACGTTCATTGGCATAGGCGATGCGCCGATAGTGGTCTTCTTTGAAAGAATTTTCAGCAGAATCCGGATCAGGATTGCGGAGTTGCCAGAAATGTTCGATGAACTGTTCGCGTTCCTCGTTGGTACCAAGCCTGAGGAAGGCCGAGCGCTCTTCGGGACTGATGATGTACGGGACTTCATTCTCCAGCCAATCCGTATAGCTGTAGCCAAGCTCTTTTTTGGCTTTTTGTTTTTGCTTGTTTTGCCGAGCCGCAGCGGCCGCGGTGGGCTGATTTTCCAAAGGCGAGTTCTGCTGAGAATTCACGCCAACCACGGCAAAGCAAGATAGGACGGCAACAATCGCGGTCGGACGGACGAAGGCGGACATGGGATCACCTCTTCGCAGACGAGACTTAGAATGGCTCGCACGCCGTCCACCCCGGACGGCGACGCGCAGAATGCCATTCTGGCGACTAGGAATCCCAGATTGCAGCGGCGGGTTGCCCCGCACGTTAGGACTGGTGGGCAAAATGGGCAAAGGTAATGAAGTGGCCAGCCGGGTCCTTGATACCAATTTCGCGGGAGCCGTAGAACGTGGCGCGTTCGGGCATGTACACCGGCATGCCATTCACAGCGGCTTTGATGGGCTCAAGGTCATCCACTTCGACAAATAGAAAGGAAGGACCTTTGCGGATGTCGGCGCTGATAGCCGGAAGTTCTTTGTCGACACTGGCATAGGTTTGGTACATCACTTCGACCGAGCCTTGCTGCAAGATGACGAAGGCCAGGTGGTCGCCGTCCGGAACTTCCGCAATCTTGATAAAGCCCAGATGCTGTTGCCAGAAAGGAAGAACAGGCTCGATCTTTTCGACGAAGAGAACCGAGGTAAGTTTCTTTACGGGCATGAATGATCTCCTTGCATACCATACTAGTCTTAATTAGACTAGATATCTGAACAGCATAAGTCAAGGAGGAATCATGAAATCCGGCAAAACCGACCAGCGGGAACTGAAGGATCTGATATCAATCGGTTCTGCAATGCTGCGGGACTTTGCACTTTTGAACATAAAGAGCGTGCAAGAACTGGCGAAGCAGGATCCGAAAAAGCTGTACGACCAGCTGGGCCGCGTGGCCAATCAGCATCAGGACATCTGCGTGCTGGATACATTTGAGGCTGCGGTGGCGCAAGCCAGAAATCCGCGACTGCCGGCGGAGCAATGCCAATGGTGGTGGTGGAGTGCAAAACGCAAAAAGAACAGGAAGGCCATGAAAGAAAAGTGAATGACCAAAAGAGGCACGAGAGAGCTCTCGACGGCAGACCTGGTGCTGCTCAGTTTGCTGGCGGAGCGCGCCATGCACGGATATGAAGCCAACGCAGAATTGCAAAGACGAAAGGTTGGGGACTGGGCGGGACTTTCGCGGCCACAAATTTATTACTCACTCGCAAAGCTCGTCGAACTCGGACTATTGAAAGCGGTGCCGGAGAAAAAGACGTCGGAAGGACCGGATCGCCAGGTGTATACGGCGAATGCGCGGGGCATCGAAGCGCTGCGCAAGGCGCTGGAGCGCGAGGAGTGGTGCGTGCAGCGCGAACGGCCGGCGTTTCTGGCGTGGATGGCGCTATCGTGGCAGGCCTCCGGCAAAACCTTCCGGCAGCAAATGGAACGACGGAGGAAGTTTCTGAAGCACGAAATCGCGCGAGAAAAATCGACGTTGCGAGACATTCTGAAAGAAGTGGGGCATCGCCATCATGAAGCGGTCTGGATGGTGCAACTAATAATCAGCGGGTTCGAGAACGAGCTGAAATGGCTGGCAAGAGTGGGGCGCGAAGTCAAAAAGCGCGCACCCGCGATAAAGGCATAATAACCAGGGTAGGAAACCGATCAAGAAGTGCGGCCGTTACTTTGAAGTATTAGGCATCATGAATAACGCATGGTAAGAAAAATTGCACACCGTGTCGGCTTTCCAGTGGAGTTAGGTTACACTCGGACTTCATGCTATCTCAGCGTCCGTCTGAGCAACTGAAGGCAATTCGCACTCGCCTGGGAATCACCACGCGCGATGTAGCTGAACTCAGTCAGAAGTTGGCAGACTACGAAGGTAATTCGGAGTACGCGATTTCGAATGCGTGGCTGACGCAGGTGGAAAATTCCGACTCAGTCCCGAGCATCTATAAGCTTTATGCCCTCAGCGCGATTTACCGGATGAAATTTACGGATTTGCTGCTGCTGTTCGGCGTGGACCTGCAGAAATTGAACCAGCGCGAATCCGAGCTGCAGCTCCCGAATACGCATCTGGTAACGATGGAAGTTTACGACACGGAGAGAACCACTTCGTTTCCGATCCGGTTTGACCGTTCGTTCGACATCGACAACACAAATTTATTGAACCGAATGGTGGAGACGTGGGGTGAGATTCCCATTTCGCTGATTCAGAAACTGGATTTGCGTCACAGTTTGTATGGGTATGTGGGATTGCAGGATTTCACCCTGTATCCGCTGTTGCGGCCGGGATCATTCGTGCAAATCGATCAGCGGGTGACGAAGATCCGCCCGGCGCGCTGGCGCACGGAGCATGACCGTCCGATTTTTTTCGTCGAGCTGCGTGACGGATATGCGTGTTCGTGGTGCGAAATTCAGGATGGCCACCTGCTGTTGCTGCCGCATCCATTGTCTCCGGTGAGCGTAAGACGATTCAGCTACGGGGTGGAAGCAGAGATTGTGGGTCAGGTGACGGCAGTTGCAATGCGTCTGACGGATGATTCGGCTCCTTCGGGAGACGATGGCGCAAAATTGCCAAAGCGATCTTGATGTTCGAAACAAAAAGTTCCGCAACGGTCGGGTCCACATTCATGGGAATGGCGACGCGGTAAGGTTCCAACTTCTGCCAAGCATTCAAGAACGCCAGATGTTCCTCGCGCGAAGACCTCATATATTTCTCCAATTCCGCAGTCACTTGTTCAAGAGGCAGCAGCGAGACTTCGTGAAAAGCTGCATTGTGCGCATGTTCGAGCGCTTTTGCGGAAGGCGCAGCGCCAAATCTGGCGGACAGGCCCTCGTGATGATAAAGGCCGGAATTGTAGTCGCGGCTGGACGCAATATAAATCAGGCGCTCAAGGGCTGAAGGAATGCGCGAAAGAGTTCGCGAAGAAAAATCGTCGAAAGCGTCGCGGGCATCGGCTGGTAAGACTTTGTTCAAAGTTGATTTCTTTTCGCTCTAAGTTCGTAACTTCCAGGCGCGCAATAAATTAAGCAGATGCTGAATGGCGGCGTTCATGTATGCGCTCGCTGAATTTGCGGAGCCCGTGAAAAGTGCGGCTGGCGGAAGAGGCGGCGGAGTGCAGATTCTGCGGACCGACGAGCGAGACCGCGAGTAGAAGGAATTCGCCGTGCAGCCGCAACCGGAGGTAGCTGAGGAATACCTGGGATTCGCCGGAGAGCTGCAAGTCCCGGGAAAGGCGCGAGGCTTTCAGATGCTCGCGCATGATGAAATCTGCCCGCAGGCGGTTACGGACGATCCAACAAACGGCAAGGCGCTTGCGTTCCTGGCGAAAAAGAGTGAGCAAATTCTTGTCGGCAAATTGAGAAATGAATTTCGCGTCTTCCGCTGCAAAGATCCGTTGAATTGCGGAAGAAGCTAGCGACCGCTGGGATCCGATGTCGCTTTCGAAATCATCGAAGCCGTTCAAACCCGCTGCCGGAGTAAATGCATGGCGGTCGCGTGCCGAGCGAACTGCAAACATCAGCAGGGAGAGAAACAGGATGCTGGCAGCGGTGATGTAGATATATTCCATTAATTGTCAATCGCGCTGCGAACAGCCAGACGCGTACCTGAAAGCTTTTCGGTAGTGGAATGGTGCAAGACGCCATAACCTGCAGCGGCAATATCCGGCGAGGTTTCAACAGCCGGGCGATACGACCAGAGCATAATCGTCCACAAGACCAGCGCCATCAAGTAAGAGGTTGACTGCACGAAGCGAGCGAAGACGAGCACATTGTCGCCAAAATGGTCGAGGTAAGTGAGATTCAAGACGACGATCGCCAGGTACACGCCGTAGCCCAGAACAATTCCCAGCAAATTGCGGCCTGCGGGGATCGCGTAGATGAGTAAGAGCGAGAGAAGCGTGGCAACGGCTGCAATTTGCACGAAGCGCATATCGCGCTCCAGCTGTATGGTCAGTACGCCGGACCAACCTTCTGCGACCTGAGAAGCGGTGAGCAGTACCTTGCCGATAGTAAGTGCAAAAACCAGCATAAGAGCATTGCGAGCGAGTTTTGCAACGCCCGGATATTTCGCCAGAGCAATCTTGAAAAACTCAAACACTATGGCGCATCCGACAAAAACGCCGATAAATTCAGTCGCCCAGTAGACAGTTGCATAGAAATCCGGAAAAAAAGCGCTGGTCGCACGGCGGAGGAGGGACTGCAAAAGGACGTAGAGAATATAGAGAAAGAAAACCGGATAGCGGGAAAATAGCCTAGCCTTCCACCCTCGGTAGAGCAAGAGTGATTCAAAGAGCAGGCCTGCAGCCCAAAGGGTCTGAATGAACATAGCGTGTCGTTGTCTACGGTACTGATTGAATACCGAATGGTAGATGGCTGCGAAGGAAGAGTCCACCAAAAGTTAGCTCCGATGAGCGCAATAAGGAAGGGAGCGTGAAAATGCAACCAAGCCGGGAACAGGATCGGCTGGTTGCATGAATCACGAAAATGAATTGGCCAAGCGGTGTGGATCGCACCTCCTGGACCATTCATGGTTGGCAGGGTCAGGACTAAGCCATGAAATCGTGATCGACGGCGGCGAGACTTGCCTTTCCGGTCTTGGGGGGGCGTGGAGACGGCCTCGGCATGGGATCGGTGCCGTCAGCGATTTGCGGCCGATTGGCGTGCGATTTTGACGAGCGAGCGATGTCCTGAAGCGAATTGAAAGCCAAGAGCGCGAGCCCCGAAATTACGAGAGCCTTGCGTATCATCATGAGAACTCCTCCAAGGGAAGTTTTTGTAACGGATTGCAGAACGCGCGAGCCAGGAATAGGCTGAGCATGCGGGAGGATAGACATCCGTGAAATAATTCTAGAGTTTTCTTAGGCCGCGGTTGGGATCCCAACCAAAAATGATTTTTCGTCTGTGGGGGCGCGACAAAAGCTAGGATCGTCCGATTGCTGCCAGAAGGCATCGGAGCACGGTTTGCATGCGATGCGAAACCATGAACCCGGTTCTAAACCCGACGAACTCCTGCTAGGTGGACGGTAAGCGCCTTGAACTGGCCGGCTTCGACAGGTTCTAAAGGCTGCGAAACGCGCCATCGAGCGAACTCAGCAGAGTTCGCCGAAGCCACCTAGCGCAACGCTAACTTCTCCACCCTAGAGCTGGATTGGCGATGTTAGTCATTAACTCTCCGTTGGTGCCAATGTACCCGATCGTACGGCGACAGTGGAGATCCAGCCGTTTTCGTTTGCAATTGAAAGCAAGCCGGAACTAATTGACTAGCAATGGGCAGCCTTCTGAGAGGATTGGGGAAAAGATATTGGCGATAGGCGTCCAGGTCCCAATCGAAAAGGAGATGGAACCCTCCATCGATGCGATTGAAACAAGGACAGGTGTGGCGCTGCATCAATGAAGCGTGTGCGGCGCAGATTCTGGTCACTGAAGCTGGCGGGCTGGATGAAGGCTCGAACCCTCGGTGCTGTTGCGGCAGCATTATGAAGATGCCGTATGGTCGTCCCCACATCAGGAAAACTGAGACGCCGAACGAGGTCAGCCGACTGATGAAACAGCTTTCCGCGGTTCTGCGCTAAATCCCGAGTGATTTGCGACTGGCGAAGTCGTACTTCCACCCGACCAAACTCAAAATGGAAAGGCTCTGAATGAGGCCGGAGCCTTCCCGTTATGCTGTGATTGGCGTGAGCGTTTAAAGCGTGATCAGCTCTTGCTGGTACTCTCTTTTGGCATGAGCTTTTTCATCGCTGCCTCGCCTTCAGTGCTCAGTGGAACAGCGGGTGTCTTCCCAGCCGGGGCGGCGGGAACTCCGCCGTTGCCTGAACCAAAGAACTTCATGGCAGTCGCTGCCAAGCCTTCGAAAGCGCCGCCGCCGTTACCGCCGCCTGCAACGAGCACGTCCGGAACGAACTTGGCTTTCCCTTCCGCAAGCGCAGCGACAACGTTGACGATCGCCGTAGCGTTCGAACCGAGGGCTTCGACCTGCGCGCGGTAACCGCGAGCGCGAGCGAGACCGACCGCTTCGACTTCCGCGCCTTTGGCTGTACCGGTTTGACGAATGAATTCGGCTTCACCGGTGGCTTCGGCGACACGGGCATCGGCGTTGTTCTTTTTGATGTCCACGCCAACTTTAGAGCGGGCAAGATCGGCCTGCATGTCCGCCGTGCCCTTGGCCTGTTCCATCTCAATGCGCTGGTCCTGCGCGGCCTTCTGTTTCTTGAACGTCTCGATTTCCTGGTTGGCGACTTCGCGGTGCGTGAGCACGGTCACCATATCCTCGGGCAAAACGACGTCCTGAATGTATACGCCTTTAGTCTCTACCTGGTACTGCTCAAGCTGCTGGCGGATGTGTTCAAACGCCTCGATCTGCACCTGTTGGCGAGTTTCGATAAAGCTGATCGCCGGCATGCTTTGCAGCGAGTTGCGGAAGTGGTTGCCCACAGCCGCTTGCAAAACTTCGTTCACCAGGTTGCGCATCGTGCCCACCATGGAGATGACGCGAGGCGCTTTCGTATCGGACACGTGAATCTGCACTTGTAGGTCGATCTTGAAGACGAAGCCTTCTTTCGACTTCGCGACGATCTGTTGGAGCTGCGCGTCGAGGTTGTGGGCTTCGCTGACGGCGTCGGCCCAGTTCAGGTTGAGAATTGCGGTCGGGACGACTTCCGATTCATAGCAGCGCGGGTTGAGCGGATATTTTCCGGTTCGCAATGGCTCTTGCCAGACTCCGCGATGTCCGGGACGCACGAGCGAGCCATATTTAAATTCGGCGCCGGAGGTGTCCTGCGTCGCGAGGCCGACGTAGGCTTTCACCACGGCGACCTGGCCTTGCTTCACAACCATCATCGGGACAAATTCGACGCCGACGAGGAACGGATTCAGCGCGTAGGCGCCGTAGAGAAGCGGGTCATGCTGCAAACCGATGTGACCGCCATGATCGAGAAACGCCTGATAGTCCTGATAGTTATTGTGGAGATGATTCTTGCTGCCAAGCAAAGCTTCGATGATTTGCGCGTCTGAGGATGTGCCGCCAGGGGCTTCCAGCTTTTCAATGTCCGCGTATCCGCCAAGTCTGCTGGCGAGATCCCCGGAGGGGAGCGGGTCGCCCTCGTAGGTGGTCACGATGCCGACGATGTCCTGCGTGGTGCCGTCCTTAGCGCGAGGTTGTGGCTCGATGCGAACCAATTCGAGTTGTTCTGCTTTCAGGCCCAGCGACGCGGGCATCAGTTCTCCGCCTCGACCCATCTTTGCGCGGAGTTCTGGAGAGACCGGAACACCGTAAACACGGTTGCGGGTGAGAATCAAGAAGCCGAGGGGATGAATCGGAACCAGCGAACCCGGAGGCAGAACGGGGCGCTGCACGCCTTTTTGTCCGCCGAGTTGAACAAAACTGCGCAAATCGGAAAAGTTCGCAAATTCCTTCTTGTAGACGGCGGACTTTGCGCCGATCGGGAGAGGACTGCCTACCTGCGCAATTACTACGCCGATTTCGCCAGCCGGCACTTGCACCCAGGGGTATTTATCGACGGAATACATGAAAAACGGTTTCCAGCGGAGACCGGGCATTAACAGGTCGGCTTGGTAGCCCGCTTCTCCGTTAAACGCTACCGGGTTGTCCTTCGCCAGCTTTTTGAAAGAGAAGCGCTTTGTAACCATACCTACTTCCGTCGGACCGATCTTGTGAAGCGAGCTGACGAGAGAAAACACTGCAATCACGCCGACCAGAATCAGGACCGGATAATCAAATAGAAGCTTGAGCAAACCACCGAACAGGGACATACACACACCTCCAAAGGCGCTGGGCGCCAATTCCTTTGCCTGCCTAAGGCAGGCTGGCCTTGTCTAAGGGGGTTACATGATCAGACGCGCAGGAGAGTGCAGGGTTGTAGCGGGTCTGTCAAGTAGAGCCCCAGTACCCAACTTAAAGTCGCGTATTTTCAAATACATAGAGCCCATTAACGCTCTGAACATGCGAGCGTAGCCAAGCCAAATTGATACGTCTGTTCTATGTACACTCAATCAGAAACGGTCCAGCCAAAATTATTCGGAGGAATATTCCATGCGTATTGGCTTATGGCGGAGGGTCTTGGTAGTGCTGCTGGCTGGTGTGCTTTTCCCTGTCCTGCCAGCGCTCGGTCAAAACAACGGAAACGGGAATGGGAATGGTAAGGCGAAAGGTCACGACAAACACAAAAAAGATGCAGAGCAGCAAGACTATCAGAAGTACTACTTTCGACCTGAGGATCGGAAAATGGTAACTACGTATTATTCCAAACACAAATCCGGCTTGCCACCGGGGCTCGCGAAGCGGAACGGCGATCTACCGCCCGGACTAGAAAAACAACTTCAGCGCAATGGTCAACTTCCGCCGGGCCTTGAGAAAAAGCTGGCCCCGTGTCCAGTTGAAGTGGTTCGCCAGCTTCCACCAATTCCGCCCGACTATCAACGAAGCGTAATCGGCGCGAACATCATCATCTTTGACAAACGCACAAATATTATTGTTGACGTGATGCAAGACGTCGTTCGTTAGGACCGAAAGCCAAAATTCCGGCGTTCTCATTCCTTACCTTAACGAGCCAGCAAGACTCCGAGGTTTTAAAGATTTAGAGCGCCGGAATAGATCACTCTAGCTTTGGCAGTGTCGCCACGCTCGATGCGGCCGATTTGGAAGAATTTTTCGCGGCGGCGTTTCAGGTCAGCTTCCACTTTTTTGACGTACGCGGACGGCACCACCAGAATCATTCCGACGCCAAGATTAAAGGATTCAAGGAGCGCGTCCGAATCCATTTTTCCAACTTTCGCCAGGTACTTGAAGATCGGGAGTACCGGCCACGACGCCAGGTCGATCTGGGCTTTAACTCCGGCCGGCAGCACGCGGGGAAGATTGCCGGGAATCCCACCACCGGTGATGTGAGCGAGCGCAGAAACCCAGCCGTTTGCGAGAATGGTGCGCAGCGCCGGCGCGTAGCAGAGATGGGGTTTGAGAAGTTCGGCTCCTATTTTGTTGCCGACTTCGGCGACATAAGTGTCGGGTTTTAGCTTTGCGACTTCGAAAACAAGTTTTCTCGCCAGCGAATAACCGTTGGTGTGAAGGCCGGCAGAAGGCAAGGCAAGCAACGTGTCACCCGGCTTTACATTTTTTCCCGTGAGCAGTTTTTTCTTTTCTACGGCCCCGACGATAAATCCCGCGAGATCGTATTCCCCTTCTCCGTAGAAACCTGGCATTTCCGCGGTTTCGCCGCCAATCAACGCGCAGCCCGCTTTTCGGCAAGCGCGGCTCATGCCATCGACAAGTTGTTCGACGATGTGGGGATCCATTTTGCCAAGGGCGAGGTAATCGAGAAAGAAGAGAGGCTCGGCCCCCTGCACCAAGATGTCATTTACACAGTGGTTGACGAGATCGCCGCCCACCGTGGAATGGACTTTCATGGCGATGGCGACTTTCAGCTTGGTGCCAACACCGTCGGCGCTGGAGACGAGAATCGGTTCCTTGAATTTTTTTCTGTCGAGTTCAAAGAGGGCACCAAAGCTGCCAATGCCTCCGAGAACTCCGTTGGTGAACGTGCGCGTAGCAAGATGGCGGATGCGATTTTTGGCGTCGTCCGCAACAGCGATATTTACTCCGGCGTCTGCGTATCTCATGGATGTGATCTAGCCGACCTTTGTTGAATTGCAGAGCGACGAAGGTGGGCTCGCCACTGAGCTGAAAACCATCTTTGCGGCGTCAGAAAACGTGAAACAAACGCCTCCACCGGACGGTGCCGGGGTGAATGATCCCGTTGGTGTACGCAAGGAAGCGTTCGCGAATTTGGCCGGGTTCCCAAGCTTGCGGAGAGGCATCGAGCGACATATAAATCAAAACAGGAGTACCAATAATATTTTTTCGGGGCACGCATCCCCAAAAACGCGAGTCATAAGAATTCTGCCGGTTATCGCCCATGGCAAAATAACATTGGTCTGGAACCTTATACGGCATTTTATATTCGGAGCTTTCGACCCGCTCGGTTCTGCCGAGCGTGTAGTCTTCGCGAAGACGCTGGCCGTTGATCCAGACCGATCCGTCGTGAATATCAACGATATCACCAGGCAAGCCAATGGTTCGCTTGACGTAGTCCGGCTGGGCAGGATCGAACGGCGGTTTGAAGATGATGATCTGTTGGCGTTTCGGATCGCGCCAGAGCGGTAGGTGCAAATTGGTGAAAGGAACGCCGGCGTCGTACCCAAGGCGGCTCATGAGCAGATGATCGCCAATGAGCAGGGTATTTTCCATCGAAGCTGACGGAATGACGCGAGCTTGTCCGATCGCGCCATTGATCAGCAGAAAAACCAAACCCACCCAGAACCACGCGATGACTTCGCGCCGGACTTTCTGCTCGACAGTCAGTTTTACCTGGTTAGGTTGGGTCTTGTCAGACTTCACGATTCACCGATGCGAGCGAAGCAAGCCGCCGCAGACTCCTAGAATATATGAAACAGCCTGCGCCAACGAATTTCGCCGGGATGAAAAATGGCGCCGAGGTAGGCGGAAGCACGGGCAGTGACATCGCCGGATTCCCAAGCTCTGGTGGGCCCATCAATCGACATGTAAATCATGACCGGCGTGCCGACGATATTTTCACGGGGAATGCAACCCGTAAATCTGCTGTCCAGGGAGTTACCGCGATTGTCTCCCATCATAAAGAAGCAGTCTTTGGGAACCGTGTACGGAAGGACGTTTGATTTGCCTTCGAAGCCTGCGAGATATTGCGATGGATCCACAGGTTCGGTGCGGCCAATCGTATAGTTTTCGACCAGGCGAGAGCCGTTAATCCAAACAGCGCCGTCGCGAATATCGACAGTATCGCCCGGCAATCCGATGACCCGCTTGATCACGTCCGAGCTTTCGCCGCGGATTATCGGGCGAAAAATTACGATTTGCTGGCGCTTCGGAGTACGCCACAAAGAAGAATGAATGTTGGTGAATGGAATTCCGATGTCATAGCCGAGGCGACTCATGATCAGGTGGTCGCCGATGAGCAAAGTGTTCTCCATCGAACCTGAGGGGATGACGCGGGCTTGGCCGATCGCGCCATTAATCAGCAGAAAAACCAGGCCGACCCAGAACCAGGCAAACATTTCGCGACGAATGGTCTGCTTGACCGTCAGTTTCTTTGCCTCGGACTTCACGTTTTTAGCTTTCATGTTCCACCGTCACCGCCGTGGGTTCCGAGAGCTTGCCGATGCCGACGCCCTCACGAACTTCGAGTTGCACCAGGTCGGTCGGATAATTCCCCGTATAGCAAGAAGTACAGAAGTGGCCACGCGTGTCATTGACGGCTTGGCGAAGGCCAGCGAGCGAAATGTACCCAAGAGAGTCCGCGCCGAGAAAACGACGAATTTCTTCAGGAGAATTCGATGAGGCAATCAATTCTTCGCGCGTCGGTGTGTCCACGCCGTAGTAACAGGGAGAAATGGTCGGCGGACAAGAGATTCGCACGTGAACTTCTTTGGCGCCGGCTTCGCGAACCATGCGAACAATTTTGCGGCTGGTGGTTCCGCGGACGATGGAATCGTCGACAAGAATAACGCGCTTCCCGTCCATCAGGCCGCGCACGGGGTTGAGCTTTAATTTCACGCCGAAATTGCGGATGGCCTGGGAAGGTTCGATAAAAGTACGGCCAATGTAATGATTGCGGATCAGGCCCATGCGAAACGGGATTCCTGATTCCATCGCATAGCCCACGGCGGCAGGAACACCTGAATCCGGAACCGGGACGACCAGGTCAGCTTCCACCGGATGTTCGCGGGCCAGAAGTTTGCCGAGCGCTTCGCGGCTGTCGTTCACGCTACGGCCGAAGATGGTGCTGTCGGGCCGGGCGAAATAGACGTGTTCAAAAACACAGTGTTGCTGTGGCTTTTCCGGCGCGAAGTGAATCGATTCAAGTCCGGCTCTGGAGATGCGCAACATTTCGCCTGGTTCGATCTCGCGGACATACTGCGCGTTGAGCAAATCGAAAGCGCAAGTTTCACTGGCAACAATCCAGGCAGTGTCACCGCTAGGTGTTACGAATTTGCCCAGATTGAGCGGGCGGAAACCGCGAGGATCGCGCACGGCGTAGAGTTCTTCCGGGGTAAGAACGACGAGCGAATACGCGCCTTCACATTGATTCAGAGCGTCGCCGAGAGCTCCGGACAGGTTGCGCGCCTGGGAACGGGCGAGCAGATGCACCACGACTTCGGTGTCGCTGTTGGTCTGAAAAATCGAGCCGCGGTGTTCCAGCTTGCGGCGCCACTCGGCGGCGTTGGTAAGATTGCCGTTGTGGCCGATGGAAATTTTGCCTTTGTTGCAATCGATCAAAATGGGCTGCGCGTTGAGCAATGCTTTGTCGCCAGCAGTGGAATAGCGCGTGTGGCCAATTGACGCCGGGCCGGGAAGTTTGTTCAACACCTCCGGCGTAAAGATTTCTTCGACTTCGCCCATCGCGCGATGCGCGTGCAACTCTTTTCCGTCGCTCGAAACAATGCCGGCAGACTCCTGGCCGCGATGCTGCAATGCGTACAAGCCGAGGTAGACCAGCTTGGCCGCTTCTTCGTGGCCGAAAACGCCCACGACGCCGCAATGGTCGTGGAAGTGATCGTCGGAGTATGCGAGTTTGTTGGTCATTTTTTGAGAAGCGCGCGTTCCAACGAATTGGCCCAAACATCACGCAGCGCTTCGACTGGGGAATCGATGGCTGCGTTTCCCTTATGTTCGATGCGCAGCGACGGGTTCCGGGTAACCTGGCCGATTTCGCTGGCAGCGACGCCGTATTGTCGCGCAATTGCTCGAAGCGCGGCAAGCTTTGTCGGAGAGACGCTGACGATGCAACGGGCACCGCCTTCACCGAAGAGCTCGGATTCTGTCTGGCCAGCGCCCGTGACTAGAACAGTTGCGCCGAGCGCGCTGGATGCAAAACAGGATTCGGCAAGAGTCGTGGCCAAACCGCCGTCCGAAATATCGTGAGCCGATGCAATGACTTCTTCGTTCGCCAGAGCCACAAGGCAATCGATCAAGCGCTTTTCAGCTGGCAAGTCGATTGCAGGCGGTCCGCCGGAAACGACGCCGGCGACGGATTTTGAGTATTCGCTGGACGAAAATTCTTTCGCGGATGCGTTTGCCGCCGCTGTAAAACCATCCAGCAGCAGAACAATATCGCCAGCATTCCGAAATGCGATTTTTGTTACACGGGAAGCGTCGTGCAAAATTCCCAGCACGCCGATGACGGGCGTCGGATAGATCGATTTGCCAAGCGTCTCGTTGTAGAAACTGACGTTGCCGCCGGTAATCGGCGTGCCGAGTACGGTGCACGCTTCGCTGATTCCATCGATGGCCTGAGAGAATTGCCACATCACTTCCGGTTTTTCCGGACTGCCGAAATTCAAGCAGTTGGTGGCAGCGATGGGCCGCGCTCCGCTGGTGGCGACGTTGCGCGCAGCTTCCGCTACAGCGTGCATCGCACCGATTTTCGGATTGAGCTGGCACCAGCGACCATTGCCATCGGTTGCCAAGGCCAGAGCGCGCATCGTTTTCCCGCGCGGCCCGTCTTTTTCCGATTCTTTAATACGGACGACTGCAGCGTCGCTTGCTCCGGGTCCGGCGAGGGTGTTGGTGCGGACCATCGTGTCGTACTGTTCGGTGATCCAGCGTTTTGAGGCAATCGCGGGTGAAGCCAGCAGTTTCTTGAAATTTTCCGTGAGATTTGCGCCGTCCGGCGAAAACTGAAACCAATCCTTTTCCGTTTCGTTGCGCGGAGCGGGCGCGGCGAGCGGGCGCTGATACACCGGGCCTTCTTCGGCCAGCGGGTGAGCGGGAATTTCGGCGGCGACCGATCCGTGATTTTTCACGACGGCCAACTCGCCATCCTGCACTTCGCCGATGACGACCGCGTCGAGTCCCCATTTCTTGAATACGTCGAGTACTTCGCGTTCCCGACCACGCTCGGCAACCAGCAGCATGCGTTCCTGCGATTCGCTGAGCATGATTTCGTACGGCGTCATGCCGGTTTCGCGTTGCGGAACTTTCGCGAGATCGATTTCGATTCCGGTTCCGCCGCGGGAGGCCATTTCCATCGTCGAACAAGTCAAGCCGGCCGCTCCCATATCCTGAATCGCAACGACCGCGCCGGTTTTCATGGCCTCCATGCAGGCTTCCAGCAAAAGTTTTTCAACGAACGGATCGCCGACCTGAACGTTGGGCCGCTTTTGCTGCGATTCTTCGGTAAATTCCGCAGATGCAAGAAGCGACGCACCGTGAATCCCATCGCGGCCAGTCTTCGCGCCGACGTAAATTACCGGATTGCCGATGCCCTTGGCTTTGGCGAGAAAAATGTCTTCCTTGCGCGCAATGCCAAGCGCGAGCGCGTTCACGAGTGGGTTCTGCGCGTAACACGGTTCGAAGGAAACTTCACCGCCAATCGTGGGAACGCCGAAACAATTTCCATAGTGCGCCACGCCGCGGACTACACCGTCGAGAATCCGGCGATTCGCCTGCAAATCTTCTTTTGCGCCGCCACCAGCAAACGCGCTTCCCTGCACGCCTTTGCAGTCATCGTCGGTGATTGGTCCGAAGCGCAGTGAGTCCAATACCGCGATCGGCCGCGCGCCCATGGTGAAAATGTCGCGCAGAATTCCGCCCACACCGGTGGTCGCACCCTGAAACGGTTCCACATAACTGGGATGATTGTGCGATTCGATTTTGAATGCGGCGACTAACCCGTCACCGATATCGACTACGCCCGCATTTTCCCCTGGACCCTGCACCACCAATTCTCCGCGTGTCGGCAAACGTTTCAGATGAACTTTGCTCGATTTATACGAACAGTGCTCGCTCCACATCACTGAGAAAATTCCCAACTCTGTGATGTTCGGGTCGCGACCAAGAATTTTCTGGATGCGAGCGTACTCTTCTTTGGTTACGCCGTGCTCCGCCGCAATTTCCGGCGTCACCTTGATCTCCATGCTTGCTGTCGCCATCGAATTCCTTGAGTGCTTTGAACTAAGCCGTGGCCTTCGCCGCTCCGGTCAACGCTTCCACCATCGAAGTAAAAATTACTAACCCGTCCGCAGAATCTAGCGCGCTCTCAAGCGCTCGTTCCGGGTGCGGCATCAGGCCCGCAACGTTGCGCTCGCGACTGCAAACACCAGCGATGTTGCGCATCGAGCCGTTTGGATTGCCGGCATCGTCATTGGTCCCGTCCGCGTTCGTGTACCGGAATAAGATTTGCCGGTTCTTTTCGAGCTCGGCGAGCGTCGCTTCATCGCAATTGTAGTTTCCGTCGTTGTGGGCGATCGGAATTCGCACAATTTGTCCTTTCGTCGCAGCGGACGTGAACGGCGTGTCCGTCTCTTCGATACGGACGTTGACGTGTCGACAAATGTAGCGCAGGCCAGTATTCCGCATCACTGCGCCCGGGAGCAGCCCCGCTTCCAGCAAAATCTGGAAGCCGTTGCAGATTCCGAAGACCATGCCACCGCTCTTTGCAAATTTCTCGATCGATTTCATCACGGGAGAAAAGCGCGCAATCGCGCCGGTACGTAGGTAGTCGCCATAGGCAAAGCCGCCGGGCAGGATTACGGCGTCGCTTCCAGCCAGGTCTTCGGACTGGTGCCAAATAAACTCCACTGGCTTTTTCACGACATTCGAAACGGCGTAGAACGCGTCATGGTCGCAATTCGAGCCCGGAAAGACTACGACTCCGAATTTCATTGCGTTGTGGCTCCCGGTGACATTTGGGGAAGTCCCATTTTACCACAGCAGGAAGCGAGACGCCGATTCGCCGGAAAATTCACAATACCGATGTATCTACCGCGAAAGTCAGCCGAAAGCCATTCAAGTCTTCGACCATCAATTCGTAACATCCATATTCGCGCCCGGTGGGCGGCTCGATGATTTTCGCGCTTCGCTCCTGCAATTCCGCGTAAAGAGCATCCACGTCGCTGACCCAGATATATGCGTCGATGCCGTCTTTCCGTTGTAGGAAATTGCAGGCGGGGCCGGCACCCGGGTCAGCTTGGCCCAACTGAATTTCAACACCATCGCGTACCACGATCGAAAACATCGGGGGCTCGAAAAAATAACCTGCGATCGTGAATCCGAAAATGTCTCGGTAATATTCGGCTGCTGCCACCAGGTCCGGAACGACAAATTGCGGTGTCGCCATTTTGAATTTGGCCTTCTTTGTTTCGGACGTGTCATCTCGATCGGCCATGGCTTACTCCATCATTGCTATTACGATTGGTTTCGAATCACGCTTACACGGATTGCACGTGACGACGTTTCTAGTGGCGCTTCTTGCGGCGCGGTTTCCCGGTGTGGCCGCCATGCTTTGTGTTGCCGGCAGATGCGAGGCTTCGCCGTTTTTTAGCCGCCCAGCCCTTTTTGGTGGTCTGCCGAGTTCGAGCAATTCCGAGCGCGTCCGCGGAAACATTCTCGGTAATTGCCGAACCCGCCGCGATATACGCGCCGTCGCCAATTCTTACCGGCGCCACCAGCACCGAATCGCTGCCGATGAAGACGCGATTCCCAATGGTCGTCTGGTGTTTGTTGACGCCGTCATAGTTGCAGGTAATTGTACCGGCTCCGATATTGGTCTTGGACCCGAGCTTGGCGTCGCCGATGTAGGAAAGGTGAGGAACCTTACTGCTTTCGCCAATCACCGCTTTTTTTGTTTCCACGAAGTTTCCTACGCGAGCGCCGGCTTTTAAATGCGTGCCGATGCGCAGGCGCGCGAAAGGTCCGACGATGGTAGCGTTTTCAAGCCTGCTCTCTTCGATCAGCGTATGGGCCTTCACGGTGACGTCGTCGCCAAGCATTGCGTCGAGCAGGACAGATCCGGTTTGAATTTTGCACCGGGAGCCAATTTTCGTTTTTCCGAGAAGCTGGACGCCCGGTTCGATCGTGGTGTCTTCCCCCGACGTCACTTCTGGGTCGATCAAAACCGTTTCGGGCAACTGTATGGTCACTCCTGCCGCCATCAACTCTTCGCGCTTACGTTCGCGAAAGATTCGATCAACTTCGGCCAGGTCAGCGCGCGTGTTGCAGCCGAGCACTTCACGCGGGTCAGCTGCGATTTGAGCTAGAACCGTTTCTCCGTTCGAGGCAAGTACCGCGATTGCATCAGTCAAATAAATTTCGCGGTGCTTGTTGTTTGGTTTCACTCGCGACAACGCGGGCCATAGTTTTGCCAGGGTGAAGCAATAAATACTGGAATTGATTTCGTTGATTTCCAGCTGTTCGGGAGCGAGTTGGGATTCTTCAACGATTGCGCCCACCTGGCTTTCAGTCTTACGGATAATGCGGCCGTATCCACCCGGATCGGACAGGACTGCTGTCAAGATTGTCGCGGCAGCATTGCCGGCGCGATGGGTTGCCAGTAGCGCTTTTAAGGTTTCTGGCCGAATCAGCGGAGCATCGCCAGGAAGGACAATGGCGAACTTTGCGTTTCCCAGCGCGCGTTTTGAGACCAGCATCGCGTGACCGGTGCCATTTTGCGGATTCTGCAGTACCGTCTGCACTCCACGCGCAGCGACTGCCGCAGTCACTTGCTCCGCTTGATGGCCCACGATTGCCACGATTTTCTTAGGTTTCAGAGGTTCGCAAGCTCGGACGACTTGATCCAGCAGGGCACGACCGCCTGCTCTATGTAAGACTTTTGCGAGAGCAGATTTCAACCGCGTGCCTTTTCCAGCGGCCAGTATGAGAATTGCCACGTTTTTGTTCGGCATAGTGCGGCTATTCTCTCCCGCCCATTGCGGTTTGACAATCATGAGGCGCGGAGCCACCAGATTGTGTGCCTAAACCCAGGCTATGAAGCAATGCGAGAAATCAGATTGCGCACAAGTTCTGAAAGGGGTGATGGACGGTTGAGCCGATTTCCGTTACATTCTCGGCACGAATCCAGTTAGTTCAAAAATGACCTAGCGCCGGAGGGACGGGGACGGCCTTGAAGCAGTGTCCTAATTGCCGAGGAAGCCTGGCCGATTTCGTATCGGTGTGCCCAATCTGCGGCGTGAATGTTCCTGTAGTTCAGCAATACTCGACACCGGCGGGTTGGGAATTGCCGCCGCGGAACAGCAACAAGGCTGTGGCCAGTTTAATTTGCGGGATTCTCTTTTTGTGCTGGCCGGCTTCGGTCGCGGCAATCATTCTCGGACATCTTGCGTCTTCGGAAATAAAAAAAAGCGGGGGACGGACTACCGGACAGGGGCTCGCAGTAGCGGGCCTGGCGATGGGCTATCTCGGAATCGCTTTGACAGTTCTATATCTCATCGTAATCGCTTTCGGTGTACGCACTGCAATGAAGCAAAGCGTCCCGATGGACGAGGCAGCTGCGATCGACACCTTGAAGACTTACAACGCGGCAATGAAAACATACGCGGCGATGTGTCCGGACCGCGGGTACCCGGCGGACCTTGAAGAGTTAGGTCCCGGCAGTCGCGACTGCGATCGCGCAAATCTCGTGGACGCGAAACTCGCGACGCGGCGCCCCGTCGTGCAAGGATACAAATTCACTTACAACTCCGGATTTTCCGGTGGCGGCCGCAGATCGGTTTTCGCGCTGGTCGCGGCTCCGTCGGCTCCGGGCATAACCGGCAAGAGGTATTTCTTCCTCGACGAAGGTGGCGTGATTCGGCAGTCGGAAACGCAGATCGTCGGTCCCAATAGCCCACCTCTTGGAAACGCCGAAAACGCACAACAGCAAGAGCACCAGGGCGATCAACCGGAGACTCAAGAACCGAAATCCGATGATCGCCAATAATTTTTCGCAGCATAGCGGAGGAGAATTTTGCAACAGTGCCCTAATTGCCGAAATACCCTAGCAGACTACGTTCCGGTGTGTCCGTTTTGCGGAGCTCACTTGCCAGTTGCTCCGGCAGGTTCGCCGCAAATGCAGAGGTATGCTGGCCCGCAAGAGAACAGCGGCAAAGCAACGGCGAGTATGGTCTGCGGAGTAGCACTCCGTTGCGCTAATTGAAGTTTGCAATCGAAATACGCGCGGAAGCTAGTCAGAGGCGGGAGCGAAAGAAACTTCTGCACAGGAAAGCAACGGAGAAGCGTCGCCGGTGTTCACGATCCAGCTTGATGGATTGGCAAGCAGCCGGCTGACCAACTGCGTGTGCAGTGCGTGTCCGGCCTTGTGCGCTTCGACGCGGCCGAGCAACGGCAATCCGACCAAGGCGAGATCTCCAATCAGGTCGAGGGCCTTGTGCCGGCCAAACTCATCCGGATAGCGCAGCGGGCCGTTCATAACGCCGTCGTCGGTGAGCACGATGGCATTATCGAGCGAACCGCCACGAATCAAACCCATTGAGCGGAGGGGCTCAATATCGCGTTCGAAACAGAATGTACGTGCGCGGGAAAGCAGCTGGCGGAAATTGTCGGGTGACACAATCATCTCAATCTGCTGCTGCCCGACGAGCGGATGCGGAAAATCCACGTAGCAGCGCACGTGGAACTCGTCAGAAGGATAGATACATATGCGACGGTCCTCTTCGACTACCTCGACCGGTTCGATGACTTTTAGGTAGCGGCGGCGGCGACGCAGGCGACGAATGCCGGCTTGATCGAGTAGGCGAAGGAAGGGCTCGGCTGAACCGTCAAGGATCGGGATCTCGATGGAATCTATGTCGATGAAAACGTTGTCGATCCCCGAGGAATAGACTGCGGCGAGCACGTGTTCCGTGGTCGAAAGGAGTACGCCCTGCTTCATGAGGCTGGTGGCGTAGCTGACTCTTGCGACGTTACCGCCGCTGGCCTCAATCATGAAATTGTCGAGGTCAGTGCGTCGGAAGACGATGCCGGTGTCCGGGGGCGCTGGACGGAGCGTCAAATGACCAAATACACCTGTATGAAGGCCGACACCTTCGGTTGAAACCTCACGCAGAATCGTGCTCTGGAACATATTTTCGCATCCATATTAGCACTTGTTGCGCCATACCGATTGTCACTTTTTTTCTTTATTATCATACAGTTATGAAGCTTGCGATGAGCAAGAGGCGCCCTGGTGTGGCAAAGACGCAACATTTCTTGCGGTGCATGTGGTTCCTGCGTTATCGAAACCGAGCCATGCCGCATCTGATTTGCAGACGCGGCCAAGCTTCCTTTCCAGTTTGGCAGGCGTCCCAACAATGGTCGGTGTTATAATTTCCAATCTTCGTGCTGTAATTAGGAAGGGTCAAGAATGAATCGGACCGCTCGAATCGCCATCCTCGCCGTTTCCATCGTTGTATTTTGTTACGCCGGATTGGGTCACGTGCTGGGTCAGACGCACGAAGAGCGCGCGTATAAGTCGCTGACGGTCTACGGCGAAGTTCTACAGAAAATTCAGTCTGATTACGTGGATGAGCCGAACATGCACCTGGTGACGGCGGGGGCGTTGCATGGCTTGTTGGAATCACTCGATCCTGCGTCGAGCTATCTGACTCCGCGTGAGTACACGGAATACAAACAGAAGATGGGGAGCACCAATCCCGGAGACACGGGCCTGACGCTGAGCAAGCGGTATGGCTACATTATTATCGTTTCAGTTTTGCCGGAAAGCCCGGCCGAGAAGGCTGGCATTCATAGCGGCGACATTTTTGAGTCGGTCGGAGGATTTACGACGCGCGAAATGTCAGTCGGCCAAGCGATGAATCTGCTGAGAGGGCAACCCGGCAGCGGAGTGAAAGTCGGAGTGATTCGACGCGGCAAGAGCGAACCTGAAAGTGTGGACATCGTTCGAGAAAAGCTTGGTCCGGTAAAAATGGTGAGTCAGAAGACAGATCCGGACATTCTGGCGCTCAGGCTGACTTCCTTTGACGCTGGACGCGCGGATGAAGTGCGGGCGCGGCTCCAAGACGCAGAGAAACAGGGCATCCACAAAGTCATTTTGGATCTGCGGAGCAACGGCCGCGGGCCCGTTTCCGAGGCGCTGGCAATCGCGCGGCTGTTTATTTCGAATGGCAATCTTGCGACCTTGAAGGGGCAGACCGTTTCGACTCAGACCTTTGCGGCTGAACCGAGCAAGGTCGTCTGGAAGGATCCAGTTTCGATACTGATCGACGGCACGACGTCGGGCGCCGCCGAAGTGCTGGCATCGGCGATCGTGGGTAGTCACCGCGGAGATGTCGTTGGTGAGAGAACCTTTGGACTGGCTTCCGAGCAAAAGTTGATCACGATTGATGACGGATCAGCGCTGATTCTCACGGTAGCGAATTATTACAATGCCGGCGGCAAATCGATCTTGGAAGAAGGCGTAACTCCAACCGAGGTGGTGCGGCCCGAGGCTGCAGCAGCGGATGATGGAGCCGACGATGACGATTCTGCTGGCAACGGACAGACCGTGCAAACTCCAGCAGAACCAAAACCCCTGTCGCCCGAAGATGCGGTATATAGGAAGGCATTAGAGCTGCTGAAGACACCGGCGAAAAAAGCCGCGTAGTTTTTCCGTGAAACCGGGCGGCGCGACCGCACAGCCATTCCCACAGCTAGAACGCTTGAAACTCAATCAGGGCGGAGGCCTGTTCGTCCTCTTGGTTGTGACCCTTTGTGCTTTTTTAGGTAGCTGCCGGAACCAACCTGAGAAAAGACTCTCCGACAGGCAAATCCACGAGGTTACCGAGGAATTGGTACAGGAGTCAGTGCAAGCGGGGTTGAGCGCGACGGCAATCAAGATTGCACACGTGCGAGGTGCCGATGAAATTCACATCAGCCTCAAAGGCAACGATGATCTGTTGTTCAGGTTGAGACGCCGGATTGAGACCGTTGCGACAAAAAATCGGTTGACCGTAGACGCGCCAGTAACGAGTGGCGGCGCCACGCGCTTCTTTCTGAGGAGCGATCGGACGGTCACGCACCGAATTGAGATTCAAATCGTAGGAACTCCGCACCAGGCTGGACAAAGCGTAAATGCACAGAGTGGGCCAGCGAAACTGGCAATCCTGCTGGACGATTTGGGAAGCGACCTTGCGGCTGCGAACCACATCTTCGCTCTGAACGTGCCGATTACCGTTGCAGTTTTGCCGTTTCATGCCCACTCTCAGCAAATCGCACGAGAAGCCAAGAATCGCGGGTGCGAGGTAATGCTCCATTTGCCGATGCAATCACTGGCGAACGAAGCGCCAGAGCAGGACGAGCTAAGGCCTGGGCTCTCATCCAATCAAGTTGAAATGCTTGTAACAAAAATGTTGAACGCCGTGCCAGAAGCAACTGGTGTGAATAACCATCAAGGCTCGCAGGCTACTGCGAACAATACTCTGATGGAAGAGCTTATGCCGGTTCTGAAGAATGCCGGAGTTTTCTACGTTGACAGCCGCACCACCGCCGCTACGGTTGCCTACGAGACGGCCAAGCGTGAAGGTGTGAAGACGGCTTTTCGCAACGTGCCATTTTTGGACGATGTTCAGAGCGAAGTGGCGGTAAGAAAACAATTGCAGCTTGCGATTCGACTAGCGAACGAAAAAGGAGAGGCAATTGCTATCGGACATCCGCACACCGAGACACTGGCGGCGCTGCGGGAAATGATCCCTGAAATGAAGCGACAAGGCGTTCAACTGGTATTGGTCTCAGAACTGGTTCATTGAGAGGGCAGCGCGGGAGGAATTACATCCTCTGGAATAGGCAGCTCGGATACCTTGGCCGGAAACAGTTTGTGGATCGCGAACGCTGCAACGGCCATGGTCAGAAAGCTAAAAATACTGCCTTCCGGACCGACTGAACCTCCGGTGAGCCATTCCGGCCCGGCCATGGTGGCATTCGACAGGTGGCCTTCGAACACGCCTCCGCTGTTGGGCACTGAGAATAGAAATGTTTCCCCAAAATCAAAAGCGGCATGCCAGCCAACGACGAACCACAGATTTCCAGTCCGCTTGAGCGCCAGCGCAAAAATTAGGGCGATCATCGCGACGCTCGCGGCCCCCGTCCAGGTTTCGCCCGGGTTCAAGCGGTGCAACAGCCCAAAGCCTAATGAAAGAACGCAAGCCGCAGGCCAAAAGCCAATGCCGTCGGCTAGAGTAAATTGCAAGTAGCCACGAAACGCAAATTCTTCAAACAATCCAACGACGACAAAAAATAGCGCCCAAAACAGCGCCCACTTCCAGATGGAAGCGCCGTGCTCGCTGAGAGAGCCGAAGTGATAGCCGCGGAACGACGCGATGGCGGCAATCAATACCGAAATCTCGACGAGTCCGAGCAGGCAGCCCTGCCAAAAATGAATGCCAAAAGCCGAGCGTGCCGGGAGTCCGTATTTCCCGACCGGGCGCCGCTCGATCCATCCCATGAAACACGCCGGCAGGAAGACAACAGCAAAGAGCAAACACTCCTGAGCCATCATCATCGCAGCGCTGGGATTCTTCGTTTTCGGAACGTGGAACATCTTGTCCAAGGTCACGTTGATTGCCGTCGATAAAACCAAAATAAGCAGAAGATAGCTCACGATGCGCCAACCAGCTCGCAAACCGAGCTCATTCATGAAAATCGAATTAGGTTCGTGACCAGGGACGATTGCGCGGGGCGACTCATCCGCATCCGGGGGGAGTGGCTTTTCGTTTTCCATTTTGGTGAGAAAGAAATATCACACAAATCGTGGTGCGGCGGGTGCGAATTGCCTTCTTGAAACAAGATGTACTGAAGGTGCGAGAAAAATGAAAGATTGACACGCACTAACCTTAACACTAGGTTTAACCAGTTAGCGTTGGTTCCGTTCGGTGAAACTAGATGGTCGAGAAAAACGAGTTAGGTAGAGCCAGCGGTAATCGCCTAAGTCTCGATTTCGTGAATTTGCCGTTTACTTCAGGCGATCCAGTGCCGCATGCCACTTCCTGGCTTGAGCTTATCGATTTTCTCGCTGAGAAAGAGATCGTTTCCGGCGACCGTGGCGAGCAACTCAGAAGCCTACCAGAATCCGATCCAGCGGCCGCTGCGTTGCTCCTCACTTCTGCCGAACGGCTGAGTAACGGACTGCGCTTTGCTTTCAGGGCCGTCGCTAGCAAGCAGCGCATTCATCGCGAATGGGTGGAACCGGTAAACGAGATCCTGAAAGTGACCGAAGGGCACGACGAGTTGGAATGGGACGGATCCTGTTGGCGGCTAGGATTTCAGGCAAAAGAAGAAGGACTCGAATGGCTGCTGGCTGCCATTGCCCGGTCGGGAGCAGAGATAATTTCGGAAGGCACCAGCAGAAAACTCCGACGGTGCGACAATCCGCAGTGCAACTTGCTCTTCTACGACGATTCGCGGACGCACAGGCGGAGGTGGTGTTCGATGGCGTTATGCGGCAATCGGAGCAAAGTGGCGGCATTCGCAAAACGGCACGGCCCCGAAAGATCGCGGGCGCAGCAGGCGGGATAAAACCGGTTCGCACAAAGTCATTTGATGTATTTGGGAGATTCCTTCTTGCTCCAGGGATCGTAAGTGTGGGCAAACACAAGACGTTCGGCCAGCGGCGGGTGCGAATACATCCAAAAAGTTATGAACGGCGGCGGATTTGGGTCGGAGAGATCTATTTCACCCAGTGCTTGAAACGCGTGAGCCGCAACCTGCGAAGAGTGTGGAATGATTCCGTGGGTTAGTTCCAGACCGAAAACATCGGCGGCGTGTTCTTGGGAGCGGCTGAACGCATTGATTACCGGCGAAGAGACAAATGCGATTCCTTCTAAAATAAGCAACAGCACTGCGAGTGCAGCCCAGTCCTGCGGACCATAAATTCTGCAACGCTCACCCCATCGAGCGATGAAGGTATGGAGCAGCCGATAGCAGATATAGAAGGCAAGCAATAGGACCAACGCAAAGAACAGGAACCCATCCCTGAGGTGGTTCAGGACGTAGTGGCCGGATTCGTGACCGAATACGAATAGAGTTTCCTGGGGAGTGAGTTTTTGAATGGTGTTGTCGTAGATAACTACTCGTTTGGAGGCTCCGAAACCGGTTACATACGCGTTGATTTCATTAGTTTTGGCGCTGGCTTTCATCAGAAACATGCGTTCGCGAGGAATCTGCAAACCCGCGCGTTGAGTGAGTTTTTCCAGGTCGGCGGCCAGTTGAGGATTCTTGCTGACCAGCGGTTCGAATTTAAAGAACAACGGATCGATCACAATCGGCTGGAGAATAAAAACTGCAAAAATAATCGGAAGCGCAGCCAGCCAGAAGTAGAACCACCAACGACGCGGACTCTTGCGAATGACCCAAAAAAGTATCATCCCCATCAAAACAAGGAATGAAAGATTGAGCAATTCTCCTTTCGACCAATCCAAAATCCAGGAACCCCATCTCTGCACCGACTGTTCATAATGAAGTGAGAGACCGTGCCACGCTATGTGCACCGGAAGATCGGCCAAGTCCAATAGAAATCCCACAATGGGAATAAAGAGTAGTCCCTGAAGAAAGCGGTTTTCCGTAGTCCTCTGGGCGAAGTCGCGGACGCGAGCGACGAATCCGTAACGGAGAGCAAGGATTAGAACAGCCAAGCCGATCAATACGGAAAGAAAATAGAGTGTGTACCCGGCGCGGGAATAGGCCACGGCTTTCTCGTAGCGCTCGTGGGAAAGCGTGTAGCGGTCCGTTTCGTTATCGGTGGTAGGCGTCGGGTTGTCGCCAGGCTTCTCTATTTGTTGAGGAGGCGGCGTCCGGACGGTAGGCGTTTCCTGCGCGCGAATTGCAAGATTTAAAGCCAGGCAGAGCAGCAGCAAGCTGAAAAAAGCGCGAAGGCACGCACGCGTCGCGCGCCAATCTAGAATTCTCTCGACCATAAGTTTCCGGCGAAGCCTAAACGCGCATTAACCGGGGACGGGTTTGAGCGGGGCGAGTATGCAGCATATCCGGTATCGGCTGCAACTCTGCGAGTCGGACACGGCTGGCTGAAACTGCCACTTCCTCCAACTAGATTAGATGGCGGTAGAGCGCTAAGGAGAGCACGAAATTCGAAAAATTAAGGCGAAGCAGAGGTGGGAACCGATTCCAGACAATAATTTCTGATAGCGCCAGAAGTGGCAAGGCCGGAGTGAATGATCGAAGTCCAACGCTCCAGGCGGTGATGATGGTAGTGATGGAAAAGATAGGAAACGCCAATGGAAAGTGCCGTCGAGCCGACTTCTATCGCCGCAAACGCGGCATGATTGTCCACGATGTCGTTCGTCAGCAGTGCCTCGTTACGGCCGCGGCGGCGAAAATTTAGCGTGGAAGCATAATCAAGAGCGCGCGAGGCGCCTACTGCGGCAAAGAGAAGATCATTCTCACGGTCCCAAAATCCGTGGACCGGAGCCGGTGAGAGCAGAAGCGCGTCGATATGGTTTGCACCCGCAGGAGCCTGGGAAAACGTGGCTTGCACATTCGCCGAGATCAAGATTTCGGCACTCGGACGGCCCCAAGAAAATTGTGCGAATGATGTAGACGACGCAAGCGTAGCCGGTTGTGTCTCTACGTGTGCCAAATCATCGCGTTGATAGGTGCCACTGAAGGGAATTTTAGAACTCCACAATTCCTGAACGCCGTCCTTCGCCTGACAAAATACGGGAGTGGTGAGTAAAGCCAAAGCAGAAATGAGCGAACGCAATGAACGCATGAAGATTTTAAAACCTCGGGGTGATTGACGCAGCGGTAGTCCCTTCAGAACGCCTGCCACGCTGGGTATAACATCGCAACCAAGTTCGACCCCTTCAGGATAACAAAAGCGCCGCGCCCAGTACCTTGCAAACGAAAGCTGGGGACGTCGCGGGCTCAGCCGACGTGATTTATTGGGAGCACGGTCCGCGGACGACGTTGCACCAGACCAAAGCGAGGCGTATGTTGAGGTATCAGTCTGTAAGAGGATTCCAATGCTGAAGCGAAAGCGCTATTTCTCTCTCCTGGCCTTTGCGGCCGCGACGTTTTTGTCATCAGGATTTTGCGAAACGGCGCGAGCACAGGATGACTCCACCCAGTCAGTGGCCGAAGCAGCGCGGCGAGCGCGTGCGCAGAAAAAGAATGCCGCCAATCCAGTAAAGACCGTGACGAATGATGATCTTCCGAAGGCGCCAGTTTCCGCCGGCGACGCGGGGACTCAAACCAAGCCGGATGTGCCGGCAACTGCGAAGCCCGAGGATGGGACCGCCGCTGTAGCGACGACGCCCGTAAATGACGAGAAGGCCAAGCAAAAAAAGTTGGACGACAAGGCGGCACTGGAACGCGCGAAAAAGGATCTGGCACAAGCAGCAGGCGAATTGGATGTGCTGCAACGCAAGGCAGCGCTAGATAGTGATGCGTACTATTCGAAGCCGGGCTACCAGGGCGACACGGCTGGCAAAGCGAATCTCGACGCTGAAGCGCAACAGATCAGTGACAAGAAACAAGTTGTGGATGCCCTTAAGGCACGCGTTGCCGAATTGCAAGCGCTAGTGGGAGAAGACCCCAATGCGGCTCCCGGCAAAACCGCGCCACAGAATTGAAAGACCGTAAAACTGTCTTCAGTTTCCTAACATCCGCGACATCCGAACTGCGATTCCTCACCTATACTGTGTGAGGTAACGCTAAATGGATCGGCTCATCAACTATAGTCTCGGCGCACTTTTCCCTGAGCGAAAATCCCCTTTCCACAACAAATTCAGCGGCCGTGGCGTCGAAGGTCGGCGCGTGCTGGTTACCGGCGCAGGCGGCAGCATTGGCTCAGAGCTGGCCGAAAGGATTTTGCAGGCGGTGCCGAGCAAGCTTTTGCTGTTGGACCATTCAGAGCATTCGCTTCATGAGCTTAGTCGCAAAATTCAGGTCGAAAAGCTTGGCCAGCGAGCGGACATCGTTTTAGGCGACGTTGGCGACGACGCGCTGATCGAGTGTCTTTTAGCCAGGGAAAAGCCACAGATCATTTTCCATGCGGCGGCATTTAAGCACGTGCCGCTATTGGAACAGAACAGAATTGCAGCGATCGAAAACAACGCCTTGGCGACATGGCGCTTGGCTCGCACAGCTGCGGCATCGGGAGTCGAACAACTGCTATTGATCTCAACGGATAAAGCGGCAAATCCGCAAAGCATGCTGGGCGTTTCCAAGCGCCTTGCGGAATTGGCCGTCCTGCGATGGAACAGCAACCATCGACGAATGTGCGCCTTGCGGCTCGGCAACGTGGCCGGATCGAGCGGAAGTGTAATTCCGCTATTCGCACAGCAAATCGCAAAGGGCGAAGCTGTTACGGTGACCGATCCCCTGGTCTCCCGATATTTCCTGACGATGGATGAAGCGTGCAACGCGATCTTGCAGCTCGGCAGCGCGATAAATGAATCGGGAATTTTTGTAACGGACATGGGCGAGAGAGTGGCTATCACAGCTCTGGCGAATCGAATGATCGAGGCCGGGGGCGGTGTAGGAACAAACCGAAGCCAAGTAAAGTTGGTCGGGCTGCGGCCGGGCGATAAGCTTCACGAAGATATTCTCTCGAGTGAAGAACTGCTGGGGGCCGAGATTAGTAGAGGGATTCGCAAGATTATAACCCGGCAATTTTCTTCAACATGGCTTGACGAGAAGTTCGAGCAGGTCCAAGAACGAACACGCCGGCGCGATATGGATTCGTTACTGCAATTGCTCCAAGAAATGGTGCCCGAATATCAACCGAATCTGAAAATCTGGTCCGACAAGTCAGCCGCGGCGGCAAACGGTTCTCGAAAATGACCGAGAGGCGAAGGAAAATTGCGGTGGTGACCAGTTCTCGCGCCGACTACAGCCATCTCTATTGGCCTTTGCGGCTGTTGCTGGACCACCCAAAAGTAGATTTGAAATTGATCGTTCTCGGAGCGCATCTATCTCCCGAATTCGGAACAACGATCGAACAAATTGAGAGAGACGGCTTCCCGATCGCCGCGCGGATCGAATGTCTGCTCGCTTCAGATACTGACGTAGGGATGGCTAAGACCATCGGAGTCGCGACGTTGAGCCTGGCAGACACCTTAGGGCAACTCCGGCCGGACATCTTAGTGCTGATTGCCGATCGCTACGAAATGTTGGCGCCGGCGGCGGTGGCCTTGGCGCTGCGAATTCCAGTGGCACATATAGAAGGCGGCGAAGTAAGCGAAGGGGCTATCGACGACGCTGTGCGGAATGCCTTGACGAAGATAGCGCATTTGCATTTCACATCGACGGTTGCGGCTCGCGATCGGGTGATCGCCATGGGAGAAGAAGTGTGGCGCGTCACGCGGGCTGGTGCGCCCTCGCTCGACCATTTGCGGCGCTCCCGCCTTTTGGACCGAGCGGCACTTGAATCGAAACTCGAGACAAGGCTAGAAGATACTGCGACGGTTGTCGCATATCACCCTGTGACTTTGGCGAAAGATAGTTTGGAAGAAGTGGACGAGCTATGGGCGGCGCTCGGCGGGGTCGAGGCTCAACTCCTTTTCTGCTATCCGAATTCCGACGCGGGAAGCCGGGAGCTGATTCGACGCACCAAGGAATTTCTGGCGAAACGCAAGGGCGGAAAACTTTTCGTGAATCTAGATGCGGTGACTTACTGGAGCCTGTTACGACAGGCGCAGGTGTTCGTGGGAAACTCCAGCAGTGGAATTATGGAGACACCGTCATTCGCTCTACCAACAGTGAATATCGGCGAACGGCAACGCGGTCGTGAACGAGCTGCGAATATTCTTGATTCGCGAGCGCAACGCGCGGACATTACCGCCGCAATCGCCAAAGCATGGACCGAAGAGTTTCGAACTTCGCTCCTCGGCATGACCAACCCCTATGGCGACGGTCATGCATCGGAAAAGATTGTGGAAGCTCTGACCAGTTCGCCACTTGGCCGCGAACTCTTGGTGAAACGAGCGATGGCGGTTGCCTGCGATCAGAGTGGCAGAAATCCGTGAGGATTCCCCTTTCCGGTCCGGACATCACCGAAGCGGAAATCGAAGCCGTCGTTAGGGTGATGAGAAGCGGCCGATTGAGCCTGGGACCGAAGCTCGAAGAATTTGAATCGAAGTTTTGTTCGTATGCGGGCTCAAAATACGCCGCGGCCGTGAGTTCGGGAACTGCCGGGCTACATCTCGCGATTCGGGCGCTGGGAATCGGGGAACGTGATGAAGTGGTGCTGCCTTCGTTCACATTTATTGCGGTAGCCAATGCAATTCAATACGAACACGCGACGCCAGTATTTGCAGATATCGATCCAGATACGCTCAATATGACTCCGGCTGCCTGTGAATCCGCGATCACCGCCAAGACGCGAGCGATTGTGGCAGTGCATACTTTCGGCGTTCCCGCCGACATCGATGCCCTCGCGGAAATCGCACAGCGGCACAATTTGTTGTTAATTGAGGACGCCTGCGAGGCATTGGGCGCGGAACGGCGCGGGAAAAAAGTGGGAACCTTCGGGGCAGCTGGGGTTTTCGGCTTTTACCCGAACAAACAGATCACAACTGCAGAAGGCGGAGTGATTGTGAGCAACGACGAATCGTTGACGAAACGGGTTCGATCGCTCAGAAATCAGGGCCGTACATCTGAGGGAAATTGGCTGGAGCATGAAGAACTCGGATTCAACTATCGATTGTCAGAAATGCATGCCGCGCTCGGTGTGGAGCAATTGAAGCGAATCAATTCGATACTCGCTCGTCGGCAAGAAATTGCGCGAGGCTATCGCGAGAGGCTTAAGAACTCAGCAGCTCTGATTCTTCCGATTGAGGAATTGCCCGAAGCAATAGTCAGTTGGTTCGTATACGTAGTGCGGTTGGCGCCGAAATTCACCAGAGAGCAACGCGACGCGATTATTGCTGCGATGAGCATTCGCGGAATTGCGTGTGGCCGGTATTTTGCGCCGATACATTTGCAAGCGCCTTATCGAAGCGGCGACCGCGAGCGTTTACCTGTTACTGAACAAGTCGGGGAACGTACCATCGCATTGCCTTTCTTTAATGCATTAAAAGAAAGCCAACTGGACGAAGTTTGTGAAACGTTGAAAAACTGTATCGAATGGTCTTGACTGGCCAGATTTCACGACAACTGCCATCTTATTTCGGCTCAAGCACCAGCGGCAGACCGTTTTTCGGATTACCGATCACGACAACTTTGGTGTTGTTGCTTAGAGCCAGTTTCTCCGTGGCTTCAATGCCCTTCCATTCAAGCAACTGAGTGCTTATTCCCTGAGCCACGATTTTCTGGAAATCGGCGATGCCTTGCGCCTCGATTCGTTTCCGTTCTGCTTCTTGTTTTTCCTTCTGCAAAATGAAACTCATCCGCAGAGCATCCTGTTCGGCTTGCTGTTTTGCTTCGATGGAACCTTTGAGCATGGCAGGCAATTGCACGTCACGAAGCAGCACAGCTTCCACAATCACACCCCGCACCGCCAATTGCGTCGTAAGTTCGTCCTGGATCTGCTGTTGCACGAGTTCACGGGCGTTGGTGTAGAGCGCGTTCGCGGTATGTGAAGAAGTGGACGCACGAATCGCGGCGCGCAACGTGGGTTCGACGATTTTCTCGGCGTAATTCTCGCCGACCGTCTGGAAGACCTGAGCCGCCTTGGTGCGATCCAGCCGGAAAAGCAACGAAGTATCAAGCGCGAGGATTAGTCCTTCATTCGAAGGGACATTTGCGCTTTCTTTCACCGACTGGGTCTGGACGGACATTTTCTGGACGGACTCCAGCGGATTAATCAGGTGGATTCCTTCCCCTAGTACTGTTCCGGTGACTTTGCCGAAGAGCGTCAGCACGCCGACATTTCCGGTCGGAATGGACGTGATACTAGCGAACAACAGGATCGCAACGAACAGCGCGATGGCAATACGAACGAAACGGCCGCCGAAACTGCTCAGGTTTGCGGTGGAGCGAAGTGCGGCACCCATATCAATATCTCCGCGCCCTGGTGTAGTCATATTCGAGCTCCGTTCGAATTCAAGCTTGCAGCGAGTCCGTCGAAGGTTCACTACATCATCCTCCGGCGCATGGGGCGTGAAACAAATTCCCAACGGACAGATGGGAATTGGTCAATCTTTGCCGTTTAGGTTTCACAGGAAATCCACACCCGGAAACTCAACCCCTATATCTTGTGTGGTTTGTTCTTGACACCACTGACCGCCCGCGTAACAATCCGGAATCTTTGCTGCTTCGGCCGCGCGGCGATTTCCGTTTTCGCCTGCCGCGACCACTGGGGGAAGCAACATGCAATACTTGCCCGGTTGGACCGTGCAGTGTATCAACCAGGATTGTTCGGCGCGCGGGCATTGGCTGCGCGCGCACCTGTCCGGCCCGAATGCTGGCTTGGAGTTTTGCCCGAGCTGCGGAAGCTCATTGCAGGCAGTTCCGCCGCCGATCGGGCCGCGGCTACGAATGAGACCCCGGTCGCTCGCCGCTCGTCCGCCGCTTCGGCCGAAACCTAGATAACTTTTTTCGGTGAGTGCCGCGTCCTAATAAAAAAGGCCGGAGACAATCGTCTTCGGCCTCTTGTTTTATTGTCGGAGTCTCGTCGTCTGGGCACGAGAACCGTCGTTGACGATCTCCGTCAGCTTTCGATTAGGCCCTTTTCGAGCATCTCTTCATCGCTGAGCCAAAGATCGGGTATATTCGCGGATCCCAGTCTCAGGATGTCTTCCAAAGCTCCGCGCACCTCACTCAATCGGAAGTCCACGCCGATACGATCGAGCAAATCAAGAAGCGGCTGAGCACCTTCGGCCAGAAGCGGCTTGGCCTGAGCACCCACGCGGTCCAGTCGATGGTAGGTAAGCACATAGACTGCGTTGGGTCCTGATCCATGCCGGACAATGTGCAGAAATCCCCGGGTATGGGAGACGGTAGAATTTGGCGAAAATGCTTGCCGGGGTGCGGAGGCGCTCATCGAGTGTCTCGCTCCTCTAGGCCTCGCACTCTCAGCTGCACCCGCTGGTGCTGCCGCAATTTTCGCACTTGTAGCAAGCGCCATTCGGAACCATCAGCATGCCGCACTCCGTACACGTAGGTGCACCTTCATGAGCGTTGCTCGGGCTGATGCGCGGCGCCACCGCATCCGCGGACTTGATCGCCGGTGAGAGCACCGCGATGGGGGCCGAGTAAGCGGCCGTTTCGGCAGCAGCGCCGTTTAGCTTCAGGTAGTCGGAAGAGATAAACCGCCCGCCGAGCCAACGTGCGATGTAGTCAAGAACGGAGGATGCGAAGCGGATATTTTCGTTTTGCGTGATGCCGCTTGGTTCAAACCGAGTGTTAAGGAGCTTGTCGACGAACACCTTGAGCGGCACTCCGTACTGCAAACCGATGGAAATGGTCAGAGCCAAGCCGTCCATCACTCCGGAGAGAGTGGATCCTTCCTTGGACATCTTGATGAACACTTCGCCCGGACGACCCTCTTCGTAGAGACCGACAGTGATATAGCCTTCGTAGCCGCTGACGCTGAATTTATGAGTGATTGAAGCGCGTTCCGCCGGCATCTTTTCACGCTGTGCACGAGCGAAAAGTTCCCGTTGCAGCGGTTCGGCGACTGCAGGAACTGCGGTTGCAGCCGGTTTTTGATCTTTCTGACCGCCAGCGTTTAGCGGCTGAGACTTCTTCGAATTGTCGCGATAAATTGCCACGGCCTTCAACCCCAACTTCCAGGATTCCAAGTAAGCATCCATGATGTCTTCAATCGTGGATTCTTCAGGCATATTGATGGTCTTGGAGATGGCGCCAGACAGAAATGGCTGAGCGGCAGCCATCATCTTCACGTGCCCGGTCCAGTTAATCGAGCGACCGCCGCCTTGAGGAGCAAGCGAGCAATCAAAGACGGGCATGTGTTCGGGCTTGAACCGAGGCGCTCCCTCGACTTTGCCGTTCTTGTCAATGTAAGCCACGATCTCACTGGCTTCTTCTGGCGTATAACCGAGCTTCATCATGGCCTGCGGTACGGTGTTATTCACGATCTTGATCACACCGCCGCCTACCAATTTCTTGTACTTCACGAGCGCCAGGTCGGGCTCAATACCGGTGGTGTCGCAATCCATCATGAAGCCGATGGTTCCGGTCGGAGCCAGAACCGTGACCTGCGAATTCTTGTAGCCGTGCTTTTCGCCGATGCTCAGAGCAGCGTCCCACGATTCTTGCGCCGCCTTCATAAGCTGCGGCTGCACATGTTCAGTCTTTATGCCACGAACCGCTTCGCGGTGCATGCGGATCACATCGAGCATCGGCTCGCGGTTGACAGGAAAACCGGGAAATGGACCCATCCTTTCGGCAATACGAGCGGACTGTGCATACGCTTCGCCGCACATCAGCGCGGTGACGGCACCGGCGACATCGCGGCCTTGGTCAGAGTCATACGGCAGCGCCATGGACATAAGCAGAGCGCCGAGATTCGCGTAGCCCAACCCTAGCGGACGAAAATTGTGGGAGTTTTCCGCGATTTTGGGAGTGGGGTAGCTGGCAAAGTCCACCAGAATTTCTTGCGCAGTAATGGTTATATCGACTGCGTGTTTGTAGGCATCCACGTCGAACTGGCCGCTGCTGTTGACGTACTTCATCAAGTTCAGCGAAGCAAGATTGCACGCCGTGTCATCAAGGAACATGTACTCCGAGCACGGATTGCTGGCGTTGATGCGTGCGGTGGTCTTGCAGGTGTGCCAGCGGTTGACGGTGGTGTCGTACTGCATGCCGGGATCGCCGCAGTGCCAGGTGGATTCAGCCATCTTGAAGAGCAAGTCGCGAGCGCGAAGCTTTTCGTTCGGCTGGCCGTCGAGCACGTTCTTCGTCCACCAATCCTTGTCGTCTTCGACCGCGCGCATGAAGTCGTCGGTAACGCGAACCGAGTGATTGGCGTTCTGAAAGAAAATTGAAGTGTAAGCTTCGCCGTCGATCGCGGAATCGTAGCCTTCGCGGATGAGCGCGTGCGCCTTGGTCTCTTCCTTATATTTGCACTCGATGAATTCGACGATATCCGGGTGTTCGACGTTGAGAATAACCATCTTTGCGGCACGCCGGGTCTTGCCACCGCTCTTGATGACGCCCGCGAAAGCGTCAAAGCCCTTCATGAAGCTGACCGGTCCGGAGGCGATGCCGCCGCCGGAGAGGGTCTCCCTGCTACCCCGCAAAGTGGAGAAATTAGTGCCGGTGCCGGAGCCCCACTTGAAGAGCATGCCTTCGGTCCGGGTAAGGCCCATGATCGATTCCATGGTGTCCTGCACCGAGTTGATGAAGCAGGCGGAGCATTGCGGCTTGGCTTGAACGCCGACGTTGAACCAGACCGGCGAGTTGAAACTCATCTTTTGTTCAACGAGGAGATGTGTAAGTTCGTCCTTAAACGCGTCACGTGACGCGTTATCTGCGAAGTAGCCGCCCTCTTGGCCCCAATGGACAATCGTGTTCACCACGCGAGCGATCAACTGACGCACCGAGCCTTCACGTTCCGGGCTACCTGGTTTGCCGTGGAAATACTTACTGGCAACAATGTTCGTCGCGGTTTGCGACCAGTTCTTTGGCACGTCGATATCTTCCTGGCGGAAGATGGTGACGCCCTTTTCGTTGCCGATCAGAGCAGTGCGCTTTTCCCATTCGACGGCGTCGAACGGAGCCTGCTTTCCGTCGGTGAAGAAGCGTTCAAACACCAATCCGCCTCGCGTACCCATTTTCTCGGGCGCTTCCGCTCCCACTGATTTGCCATGCAATGCGGGCTTCACCGTTGCCATCCTGTTCCTCCAAGCGCCGGGTTCCTCGGCCGTGCTCGAGGGACCCTCTTATTTTACTCCTCTGCATTGGCAGAGTCGCGGCGCGTTCTTTCTCTTCGTAAAAGTCTGTCGATTCGTTGTTCCGTGGAAGCCACCGGGAAACGCAAATGATCGCAGCACAAAAGATGCGGGAACCGCGTAAGTACCCGCAAACGAAAATGACCTGCCATCGGCTATGTAGTGCAACAGAGCCTGAGAGCAAGCCTGCTACTTCGCGCTAACTGAGCGCGGAGCAGTTACTTCGCGCTGGATTGTTTTGCGAAAAACCCGGGCAAGTTCCGTGGATTAGACCGGACTTTTGTCACCCTCGACTGGGTCCGTCTGGCGCTTCCACGTTCCCCCGAATCTGGATTCGCAGTATCAATGCCGGGAAAATATCTGTCAAGAGAAAAACGCAAAATGTGGAGGACTTTTTATCAAAGTGTCTATATCTAGTGGTACGTATGCTGTGCAATTCGGAAAAAGAGAGAGCAAAAAATCAGCGCAACCTACACCATATTCCTCGTAACCTGCTTAACGGAAACATTTTAGAACAACGCAGGCACTCGCCGTCAGCAAAATAGAATTTGCAGAAAATTTCCACCGGGTAAGAAATGCTCGATGAGAAATTTCCCAAAAATCTCCAACTTCGCAGCGATCAAATGGCACGTTCGAGGCATTCAACAACAAAAATGAAGCTACCTCGAACCAGCACCAGCCGCTCGTAGTTTCCGAAACGCGCTGCCTTTCGCGCCGCAATTTCAGATCGACGATCGAGGAAACCGCAAAGGATTATTGAAACACTATCGCGCAAATTTAATCGCTTTTCCGGAAATCTAGAGGAAGATAAGCTTTTCCAGGTTACTTAGAAACTTCCGTGATAGCCAAGCTCACAGCGCTCGTCTTGTTTCTGTCGTTCCTTGCATTCCCTCAAGAGAGTGGAATCGTGCAGCCGCGACCCTCGGCGGACCGCAATACAAGTTACGGGAAAAAGCTGAGACTTCCGGGCTTGCCCAATGGTGGAAGAATTGGGGAAGCACTTTACCGCGGGGGACAACCCCGCGCGGATGGATTAGAGGAATTGAAAAAGCTCGGAATCACAACGATCGTAGACTTGCGTGAAGAAAATCCTGAAAAACGAGAGTGGGAACGCAGACAAGCCGAATCTCTAGGAATGCACTTCGTCAGTATTCCCGTAGACGGTTGGTCGCCACCTACCGACAAGCAAATTGCACAATTTCTTTCCTTGTTCCGGGAACCCCCTGCGAAAAAAATATTCGTGCACTGTCGTTTTGGCGATGATCGAACTGGTGTTTTCGTCGCAGCTTATCGCATGGGCTACAACCAATGGACGGCAGAGCAGGCTTTGCAGGAAATGTATTTTTTCGGATTTAACGGAATTTGGCATCCGCCAATGAAAACGTTCATTCGAAACTTTCCGGCTTTGCTTAAAACCTCGCCGGCGCTGGCAGGATCTCTGCCGACTATAGCTCCCGCAAACGGCTCACTGGAACCCGCGGCCAGTCCTACGTCACAATAACGTTAGTCTTTTCTTATGGTTACAGGGCGGTCCGTCCTAGTACCTCAGTTTGCTGCAATCGGAACCTTCGCTTCATTTCGCCGCGCAATCCCCAAACCCATACTGACGATCGAGTGGAAGGTCCCGTATGCAAGTAGGTCGATATCAATTATTCGAAACGCTCGGAGTCGGCGCGACCAGCCGTGTGCTGAAGGGCTTTGACCCGATGATTGGGCGCCCGGTGGCAGTCAAGCTATTTCCTTCTGATCTGGCACGCGGAGAAGCGCGTGACCGTTTCTTGCGCGAAGCACGCGTAGTTGGCCAACTCTCGCATCCCTTCATCATCACCTTACACGACATGGGGATTGAAGAATCCACGCAGACTCCGTACCTGGTGATGGAATACGTAGATGGCATGCCGCTCGATCGGCTTATTGAAAAAGGCACACTACCGCTTTCGCGCGGGTGCATGTGGGCGGGAATGGCTGCAGAAGCGTTGGACGTGGCCCACGGACGAGGTGTTATCCACGGCGACGTGAAGCCGGCGAACATTCTGGTTACTGCGAACGGGAAAATAAAACTAACCGACTTCGGCATGGCCCGCGTAGCGAAGAGGGATTCCGGCGATTCGCCCTTGCTCGGCACGCCTGCGTATTGGTGCCCGGAACAAATCATGGGACGGCCGCAAGACGCGCGATCGGACATTTTCTCTCTCGGTGTAGTTTTATACGAAATGGTGACTGGAACGCGTCCGTTTGACGCCGATTCGTTGCAGGGAATCTGTAATCGTGTTTTGTCTTCCACGCCAACGGCGCCTTCGCATCTTCAACCTTCGATACCGACCGGATTCGACGAGGTCATGTACGCAATGTTGACGAAGAATCCCGACATGCGTTTGTCCTCCGGAGAAGAGTTAGCCCAATTGCTGTATCCATTCGCGCGTCGCAAGGCGGTAGCTCCGACGCAAAGCAAGGCTGTCACCGCAGTCCCCGTATCGCTGCGGGATCGAGCATCTCGACTGTTACGTTCCGCTTAAATCCTTAAATATCAGCGCGTGGACGCGGGACTGTACCGTCGTTCAGCGAATTGCGATCGAAAACAGCAGCACGGAAAATTTTTCATGGTACTTTGGTTCACAGGACCTTAGAACCACAGAGCCATTTCTGAACTCATGCGTTCGTGTCAGTTTAAACGAACCGTGGATAACCATTCCAAACACAACGGTTCGCAGAACCGCTATGAGATTCGCTCGACGATCGCCGTGGGAGCCACGAGTCGGGTTGAAAAAGCGCACGACACTCTGATCGACCGCACGGTCGCGCTGAAAACCTTCGGACAGGGCTTCGGTTCGCCTGAACTGCAAAGGCAGTTTTTGCGCGAAGCACAGATTCTCGGCAGGCTCTCTCACCCGAACATCGTCTCGATTTATGACCTCGGTGCAGACGAAGGCGGTTCGGCATTCCTGGTAATGGAATACGTCCCAGGGAAAACGCTGGAATCGATTCTGGCCCGGCAAGAACCGATTCCTCTTGAGAGGGCTGCCATTTGGGCTGCGGATCTCTCGAGCGCCTTGAATCGCGCGCACCGGGGCGGCGTAATTCACGGCGATGTAAAACCGGCGAATATCTTCGTCACCGACGAAGGACACATCAAATTGGGCGATTTTGGTATAGCGCGCTTCGCCACACAGGTATCGGGGACCGGAAGACTGGTCGGCACTCCTGCCTACCTGTCCCCCGAGCAGATCAAAGGTGAGCCGCAGGACCACCGCTCGGATATCTTTTCGTTAGGAATTATCCTCTACCAACTAGCAACGGGCGTCCGCCCATTTGACGGTTCGTCCGTAACCGCCGTTTGTGCGCAGATTGTCGCGGCCGAGCCGTTGCCTCCGTCACAGATCAATCGAGCGTTGCCGAAGGAATTCGATCAAGTGGTGATGCGCTGCCTGGCAAAAGATCCAAGCGCGCGCTACCCGACGGGGGATTCGCTAGCCGCTTCGCTCTATCCGTTCGCGAGAGGGAAGTTCCCATCAACTCCGAAACGGCCGAAACTATCCTGGTGGAAGCAACCTCTGGGGCTACGGGATGCCTGGATTTGCCTTGCGGCGCCAGTTCTCATCGTCCTGACCGTTCCTGCTTTTCGCCACTGGCAACAAACCGCGCATACCGGAAGCACAGAAGCTAAATTGACCTCCGGACTTCCGTTTTCGGCAACCTCGTCGCTCAGTACGGAACAGCTGTCCCAACTGCCGATCTTCAGTGATAGTGCTTCTTCGGCCGAGTTCATCAACCTGAACGGCGCGTCTAATTCCGAGCGTGGACCGAAGAGCAGAGAGAAGAAAGCAACGACGCTGTCAGTTGAGAACCTTCCTGCACTGCCCAAAGCGGAATCACGGCTCGCGAATGCTTCGCTTGGAAACAAAACTACCGAGGTAGGAACAGCCACGGTGCGGGCAGATGCCGGCAGTCCGGTGACTACTGGGAAAGCGCCGACACCATATTCGACTCGTGGCGCAGCTTCCCTGCAGGTTCCACTGAGCATAGAAATCGCGTCGACGATTGATGGAGAAGTCGTTGCAATATATGCGGACCAAAAACTGATAGCAACTTCTCCCCTATCGATCACATCCGCCGGAGAAGTCTTGCGTCTTGAACGATCGGTTACATCAGGACCACATGAATTTCGAGTGGCGTTGTACCGACAGGATCAAAGCCTCCACCTCGAACGCGACGGGCTGGCCGAAATCCAGTCGGGAATTTCGAATGTCTTATCGATCCACGTTGTAAAACGCGCGAAAATGCTAATCAAACACGACGCCGCGCTTGAAATATTCTGGCCTGGGGCCATCGCGGCTCGCACTATGAAGCAAGCGACCGCAGTCGCCGAAACACCTACAACCAAGCCCCCCTTACGATAAAAAATACTACGTTGGGCTGCAGACTCCCCCCGACGCAATTTTTTCTGGGATGATTCGAAGAGGAATCGAGTCAGTTCTTAAAGCTATTCGTAGCGAAGGGCTTCGACAGGATCCAACCTGGAAGCCTTCATAGCCGGCCAGACGCCGAAGATAAGGCCGATGGACACGCTGACGCTGACACCGAGAATGGCTGCCCAGGCAGGAACCATTCCTTGCCACTTGAGCGTGGCGCGAATCAGAAAAACCAATCCGTTGACCATTACTAGAGCAATGATCCCGCCTGCTCCAGTCAACGTCATAGCCTCTAACAAGAACTGCCAAGTAATGTCTTTGCTCTTCGCGCCGATCGCTTTGCGTATCCCAATCTCGCGGGTGCGTTCCGTAACGCTGACCAGCATGATGTTCATCACGCCCACGCCACCAATCAAAAGACCGATACTGCTGAGGACGATCGTCGCGATGTAAACCATCACCATGATGTTGTGGAATTCTTCCACATCTTTTGCAGCGGTTCCGATCGAGAAATTGTTTTTCGCTTCGTACGCCACATTGCGACGCCGGCGCAAAATCTCAGTTACTTCGTCCACCATCGCGTCCAACCGGCCGGGATACGCCTGCACCCGCATGTTCAGCTCGTCCGCGGACGGATAAGTCTTCTTGAATGTGCTGAAAGGGATCAGGACCCGGCGGTCTTCATCGCCCATCCCGAATCCGCCTTTGGGCTTCTCAACGACACCGATGACTTGAAAGTCAGTCCCGTCAATCATCACGTCTTTGCCAATCGGATGGCCCTCAGGAAAGAGTACCGGAGCGACGTTTTCCCCCAGCATAACGACTTTTTCTTTGTGCAGGTCGTCGCCCTCACTGATGAAGCGTCCATCAATGGTCGCTGCGTTGGCGTAGACCTGCCCGAAATTGGGCTGTACGCCGCGGAAATCAATCGCCGTCACTTCGCCGGCCTTGGTGCGCACAGTATGGGATTGCATCCAACTGGTTTGGATGAATGCCGTTACGCTTTTGACGTCTCTGCCGCCTTCCTTGATGGCGTTGGCGTCTTCGACGGTCAAAGGCTTCCTTAGGCGTTCCTCGAGTGGAGCGCTTCCGCCGTGGAAACCTTGATCCCACTTGGAAACGAACGCCGTGTCGGCTCCGAACTGTTTGATGTTTTCTTGGATTTGATAATCGAAGCCAGTGATCAATGCCGAAACCAGCATGATCACGCTTACGCCGAGAACCACGCCGAAGACCGTGAGTGCGCTGCGCATTTTGTGTGCGCGTAGCGTGTCCATGGCTTGTTTTAGATTTTCGCCGTGCGCCTGGGCCATGGGTTACTCCCTATCCGTCCGCTCTAAGGGCTTCGATCGGATCAAGTTTGGCCGCGCGCGTCGCGGGATAGATTCCGAAGAACAGTCCTACGGCAGTAGACACTACCAATGAAATGATTACCGCGCTGATCGGCGTTTGCATGGGAATAGAAGTCGTGGCGCGAACCAGCGCGACGACCGCATAGGCGGTGAGAACTCCGATCATTCCGCCTACGGCAGCGAGTACACCTGATTCGGTCATGAACTGCAACGTGATGTGAATCTTTCTGGCACCCAGCGAACGGCGCACGCCGATTTCGCGGGTACGTTCGGTGACGCTGGCCAGCATGATGTTCATGATTACGATGCCACCGACTACCAGGAATACGCTAACCAAACCAATCGCGACGGTAGCGAGGGTTCCCGTCAGGTCGTGCCACAACGCCATAATCGAATCTGAACCCAGAATGGCAAAGTTGTCCGGCGCGTGCCAGCCCAGGTGACGGCGAGCACGCATCAGCATACGCGCTTCGTCTTTAGAAGGTTCCATCATTTCGGCGTTCGGCGCCTGAACGAAAATTCCCACCCAGTCGCTCTGTTTGTGAAATTCTTTCTGGTACGTATGAATTGGCATAATCACGAAATTAT
The DNA here is from genome assembly GCA_963781385.1 of uncultured Acidobacteriota bacterium. Lineage (GTDB taxonomy): Bacteria > Acidobacteriota > Terriglobia > Acidiferrales > UBA7541 > Acidiferrum. The sequence continues at coordinate 726,731 of CAWAFN010000007.1, forward strand.
CCTGTGATTGCCCAAATGCGCTGCCGATGGGAGTAGCTACGCCAACGACTTGATACTCGTGAGTTTCTGCGCGCAAAGTCCTGCCGATCGGGTCGACGTTTGGAAACAGTTTTGCGGCGACATCGGCGCCGATAAACACGATTTGCGCGCGATGTTCATCGTCGGATTCGGTGATCATGCGGCCTTCGGCCACGCCAATGTTGCGCACATCGGTGTAGTTCGGTGTGACACCCATGACATCGGTTCGTTCCAGGCGCTCGTTGCCGGCCTTTAAATCCATGTTGCGGTCGTCAAGAGCCGCCACCGCATTCGCATTCTTCATGTTGTCGCGCAAATACTCAAATTCTTCCATCGTAAGCAGCGGCCGCTTCTGTGCCTTTACCCATGCATCGTTGCTGGTGATGATGCCAAAGCGATCCACGATGAAAACGTTGGCGCCGAGGTTGGCGATTCGATCAGCCACATAGAAATTCATACCAGAGACGACGCTCATCACGGCCACCAGGGTGGTCACAGCGAGAATCACCCCGAGGAGGGTCAGGAAGCTGCGGAGTTTGTGAGCCCTCAGCGAGTCCAGGGAAAGCCGAAGGGTTTCAACAAATGTGACGAGCGACCGGCGCACTCGTCCGAGACGGACCGATTGGCCCCTCGCCACGCCAGAAGCGATCCGTACCCGACTTAGTCCTTCAAGTGGCGCCACACCCAACTTGGAATTCTCCTAAAAATATTGTTTCGGAAGACCTATGCCTGTACTACGCGGGAACATACGATTTCGTTCCTGATTAGACGCCAAAAAGAGTGATTTGCTTCCTTTTGCACCTTAATAATATGCCAGCCCGGGGCAAAAACTAATCACGAATTGCGGCGAAGGTAACGGGACGAGGGTAAGCCTAATGTTATCAATTTGATACAAACACAAGATAGCGTTCTTTGAAATGCATGATAACCTCGGTGCTGGTGCATGCGACAGCAAACTTTTCAACAGAATCCAACAGTCCTGAACAGTTTGGCAAAAGTTCGATACAGGAACGCTGCTTTGCGATATTCGACAAACTTCGTGGTTTCCTTCGCGATCCTACTGTTGGCCGGTGCCGCTGCCGTAGCACAGCAAGCGGCTGCCAACGGGGACGCTGGGGTTAACGACAGCGCTCCGATGGGCGGCATGATGGGCCCATTGCTAGAAGGCGTCAAGCAAGCTGAGCGCGCTCAATATCTTTACGAACGTATCGAGCGCGTTGAGAGCCGGAAGGAAGCAGGGGAAAAAAACCCTCTAAGCGTAAAGGTATTTCGAGTCATTCCCGCCGGAACCGGGATGGCCAAGATACCCATTGGAACCGACGGTAAGCCAGCCGACGAAAGCGCCTACCGAGCAGAATTGGATAAACTCTTGAAATCGCTTCTCTGGGCGGCCGAGTCCGGGCAGCCACAGCGCGAGGCTTATCAGAAAATTCAGAAAAAGCAGAAGGACCGAGACGAATTGATCGACGCTACGCGCAACGGTTTCATATTCACCGAAGTCGGGCAGGAAATGCGCGGCGAGCGCACGCTTACAAAGTACCGAATGCAACCGAATCCCGCTTACAAATCGACCAGTCGGTCAACTTCCCTGTATTCGAGGGTAAGAGGATTGGTTTGGGTCGACAATGAGTCTCACCAGTTAGCGCGTGTGGAGGGCGAAGTTACAGACGACATCTCGCTGGGCGTTTTTCTAGCAAAAATCTATAAAGGAAGCCACTTTATGCAAGACCGGTATGAAATGGTACCAGGCATGTGGCTTCCCTCGTTTTCGCAATACGATTTTGATGGTCGAAAATTGTTTTCCAGCTTTTCCGTGCATGAGAAAACTTTTTATAGCAACTACAGGCGGGTCGGACCACCCGCGGAAGCAATTCCACAAATCCAAGCCGAAATCGCGCGTCTTGATGCGGAAAAGGCCAACTCCGGCGTGAATCGCTAGAAACTTCTTCGATCGAGGCGGGAACTTTTCCTCGAGCAAACCGGAAAATTCGAATAGACGCGGCCACGAGTGCCAAAGTCAAATCGAAAGTATCAATTGTGAAGTACATAAAAAAGGGTATTTGATCGGGCCAACTCCGATAGAAAATTTCCACGAACCTGCGGAACTAGGGCACGCCGTCAAACGTCTATCAGGCGTAGCTGAAAAATAGATGTCGCCAGTGATGGCTGTCAGGTGACATACTAGGCGCTCTTAAACTTACAAAACGGGACTTTCAGCCTCGCGCCGCTGAGTTGCCCAGTCGCCCGCCGCCGGAAATAGGGCTGTAATGGCAACATTCGCTAAACTACTGGCTTGGATTTCGCTGTGGACGATAGCTTCCATGGCGATGCCGTCCGGTGCTCGTTCGCAAACCGACTTTGTGGCCGACCTCAAGACCGCGTTTTCGGGAAGTATCGCTCCACTTGAAGCAATAGACGTCGCTGCAGATTTTCCTGTTACGACGGCCTCGAATCGGATTCTGACCTCAGGCTTAGAGAAGCCATGCTTCGAACAGGTGCTCCTGCTATCAGACGCTTCGCTAAAAGAAAATATTGGCCCGGTCGACTGGCAGGCCGTTACCTTCGAGTGCGGCCCTCAGAAAGAGACGGCACGGTCATCCGTGCCACTTGGTTTCTTTCCCGCCTACACCTGCGGCTCGAGTTCTTTTCTGGATATTTCGGCGGCATGCTTCACTCGGCCTGTCCTGAATGCTAATGCCTGGAGCATTCGAATTTTCTCGGAAGAGGCCCTTCCTCTCTTGGCGGCGCGGCCAAAAAAGGAGAGCTTCCATTGGCGCCCGGCACTTGTGCAGTCGTTCGAGTTTCTGGTGATGGAGCATGCCTTTCGGCTGGCGAACGATCCCTATGCAAGGTACCTACTGTTTCATAAACCATTTTGGAAAGATTATCTTTCATCGGCTCAACATTTTGATATGACGCGGTGGGGCGATGGCGACGACTTTCTGGTGAATTATATTGGCCATCCGCTCGAAGGGTCGGTTTCTGGAAATATTTTTATTCAAAACGATCCGAAGGGACGAAGCGCCAAGTTTGGAAAATCTTCGGCGTATTGGCAGAGCCGTTTCAAATCATTGGTATGGTCTGCAGTCTATTCTGCCTACTTCGAAATCGGTCCGATCCTCAGTGAAGCGGCTTTAGGCAACGAAGGCGGCTATACCTATATTCCCGGCTGCGGTTTCTATCCGACCTGCGACAAAGTTCCCGGTCAAACTTACAAGCCTCCTACCAACAATACTGGTTGGGTCGACTTTGTCATTACCCCTGTCGTCGGGATGGGATGGACGGTCTTGGAGGACTTCTTGGACGTGCAGCTCGTGGACCGAATCGCGGGAGGTCACGATTCAGTGGCCATTCGCATATTCCGGGGAGCGATAACGCCAAGCCGATCGATGGCAAATATGCTGGCGGGTGCGCCGCCGTGGCGGCGCTTTTCAGAAACCAAGGAAGTGGCCGAAGCGTTCGGTTCGCCGGTTCGCGCGGCCCCAAAATGGGAAGCCTGGAGAGACGACCCACGTTGGGGCTTAGGCCTGCATGTGACGTCGGCCAGCTTTCCGATGGACTGGAACGGCTGCAGCGGTTGCCGCACTTTTGTGCCTGGCATTGGTCTTGATTTAGGCTATAGGCTGACGCAGTACGTCTATTTCGATTCCGAGTTCAACGCATTCCCAGGAAGCAGTTCGGCCGGTGGCCGTGGCGCCGCGGCAGAAGCCTTAGCCGGCTTAAAGATCGGCCATACCAGCAAGAACTGGGGGATCTTCAGTCAGGTGCGGCCCGGCTTTATCCGGTATCAAAAGGCTTTGGTGCCTGGAAGCTCAACAGAGTATGAAGGCACAACCAGGTTCGCATTGGACTTGGGAGGCAGTGTGGAATACTACGCTTCGCGCCGATCGACAATTCGCTTCAACATGGGCACGACGCTGGTACATTACTTGACGGGACATCCGGACCCGCAACAGCCGCCGGTCAGCGTGCTTTCGGATGACTACTACACCACGGTGGGAAGTTTCCGCGTTACCAGCGGATACGTTTATCGCTTCTAGCTTGGGTCTGGCCCAGAGCAATTCTTGCGCGACTAAGGTTGTGCACTGCCCCTCTGCAATGCTTCCAGATTTTCTTTCGCCAGCGTATTGTTCGGATCAAGCTGCAACGCCCGCCGCGAGTGCTCGATGGCACTCTTGATATCTCCGACCTCGGCAAGTGCAGCGCCTAAATTTGCCTCCGCGTCGGGATCACTCGGTCGAATGCTTGCAGCGATTCCGAATTCCCGAGCCGCTTCGATGAAATTCTCCGTCAGCGCTTGTGCCAATCCCAGATTGTAGTGCGCGTCGAAGTAACTCGGCCGCGACGCGGTCGCAGCCCGCAAGTGCGTGATGGCTTCCGGTAACCTGCGCAGCGCAAGCAGCGCGCCGCCCAGAGCGTTTTCAACGGTGGCGTCTCCCGGGCGTAGCACCAGGGCCGCCTGATACTGCGCGACGGCATCCAGCGTCGCGTTGCGTGCCTGCAGCATGGCGGCCAGGTTGTAATGAGCTTCAAAATCGGCTGGATTGTTTTCGATGTGGTGGCGGGCCAGCGCCTCTTGAAGTTCCATTCGCGGGTCGTGCGCAGACGTCACCGCAGACACAGGAAGTACTTGCAGCCATAGATGCGCCATTTCATCGACGGCGCGATTGCCGGCAATGACGCGCTGCGGCGGCGAATTAGGATTTGCCTTGTTTTCATCGGAATTGTCGTAGACGTAGCGCATCACCACCGTTGTCCCGCGCGGAAGCATTTCTGGAGTGGCCAGGCGGAACACCGCTTGCCAGTTCAGATCCCAGCGTGGGATGTGGATCAGAGTTTTCTCCGAGCCGTCGGGAAAGCGCGCGAAAGCGATCATGTCGCGACAAAGATAATGCGCGTGCGGATACACAGCCAGCAATTGCACATCTTCAGGAAGTTTGAACTCATCGGTTACGATAAAGTTTTTTTCGCCGGGCGGAATTTCCAACGCACGATCGTTGTCCAGTTGAAGCAGAACTGGGAATTTTGTCGCAGCGTCGGTTGTGAAATAAATCCCAATGGTCGGTTGGACGTGCTCAATTTTGCCGGAAGGCTGGAGGTGCGTGTTCAGAACGAAGTCGTTGCCTGGATCGAGTCGCAGCGCCATGCCAGGCGGTTCGACAATCGGAGGACTGCCGGGTTTCCAGAACAGGAAATGCCCATCGGGATCAAAAGATTCAGATTCAATCTGAAGTTCCATGCCGGCGAATCCTATACCGGGAGATTTTTCCTCACGGCGAGCCGACTGCGTGCGATCCACCAACAAGTTCGCGTGGTGTACGAGCCGTTTGTCACCAGGGTGAATCTCGATGGCTTTCACGAATCGTGGCGTGCTAACCGGTTCACGGAAGATGAAATTCCAATAGACGTCGCTTCCGCTGGCCGGGATGGCGAACGCTACTTCGGCTCTTAGAATTAGATCGGGCTTGCCTAATTGCCAATCCGAGCTAAATTGCGGAGCAACTGGCAGCTCTGCCGGGTTTCCTTCCAGAATCCCATCGGCGACCCATTGCTGAAACGCGGCAATTTGCTCGGGTGAGAGATGAGCGTCTTCTTGGAGCGGCACGCCTTCTTGCGACGGCAGCCATGGGGGCATCAGTCGTTTACTTGTAAGATCGGCGATTTGGCGGGCATGAGATTTCACCTCGCCATACGTGACCAGCGGAAATGGACCCGCTTCGCCAGAATGATGGCAGGGCGCGCATGAGCGAAAGATAATGGGCGCAATGTCGCGATTGAACGTAATGCGCTCTCTCGGTTGACCGGCCTTTGGGTTCTGCCTGGATTCGGCCGCCGAGTTCAATGAGCTGAGGGCGCTCAGGAAAGCCAAAATTGCGGTGACACCGTGAGCCGTACAACGATTTTTCATTGAACGTCAGAGATGAAACAGCCGACAGCCGGGACGTAATTCTTTAGGGGCGCCCGGCCGGCTAGAGTCTCACGAATGGCATCCTCTAGTTCGTGGGTTGTCGGCTTCGGCCGCGAATGGCCAGCATCGGGGTAGCTATCGTCGATCCTCCCGTGATAGACAAGTGCGCCGGCGGCATTGAACACGGCTGCTTCGGGAGTAACCGTCACTCGGGCTCGTTTTACCAACGAATGGTGGATATCTCGGACCACAGCGAACTGCAACCGGAATTCCTGATTGTGCTTTCGAATCAGCTCGGCAGATTCTGCAGCATCCGGATACACGAGCCAAAATTTTGCTCGGTCAGCAAATTCGTTGCTCCACTGCGTCAGTAGCGGCACGTAGCGATTGGCGATGGGGCAGTCGGTTCGTACGAATATCATTACGACGATTTTGCCACTCGAAGATCGTTGAGGGTCTAGAGGTTTTCCCGAGAGATCTTGGGCAAAACCCGATGCCTGGCGAGCGGAAGTTGCCTGACAGCTGAAAAGCACACTGCAGCAGAATACGGCCACAAACCTCTTCAGCGTCCGCGATCTAAAGTTCACGATTTGCCGTTCCTCATACATGGCAGGAACCGCTCATTATTCTACACGCGCTCGTGGTTTGCGGGGTGTTTGGATGACTTGCGGGACTTCGTTCCGCTTGAAAAAAAAATGGAGACCTAGAGAAGAATCCACTCTGGCAGGGATTCTCCTCCGGCCTCCTGAAGCAGCAAGTTCCCGAAGACCTGGAGTTTCGGGCTCAAGACTGCTAACCGTGTGATGAAGATGAGGCCTGCGTCTTATTAGGTCAAACGAACTATGTATCAAGCACTTATCTTCTGCTAAGCTACGGCAAATACAATGGTTGGGCGAATCTCTCAACCAACCGATGAAGCAGCTTTTGGCATCTATTGTTATCTGGCGCGCGATTGATGAGTGCGGAAACCACTGAATCTCGTGTTTGTCGCTTCGGCTTGTACGAAGCCGACCTGAATGCAGGTACGTTAAAACGGCACGGAATCCCTGTTAAGTTGCAAGAGCAGCCTTTTCGAATCCTCAGCATTTTGCTGGAGCGTCCCGGCGAGATCGTGGGTCGAGAAGAGTTGCGCAACCGGCTCTGGCCTGAGGGCACGTTTGTTGAGTTCGACGGCAGCTTGAATACGGCGCTTATGAAGTTGCGCGCGGTTCTAAACGACGATTCCGAAAATCCAAGATTTGTCGAAACCGTACCAAAGCGTGGATATCGTTTTATTGCGCCGGTGCGAATGGTGCAAAACGCGAACGGAACTCCAGGGCAAGAGGTTGCGCAAGAATTGCCTGTTGCGGGCGCGCGTATTCCATCGCCAGGGGCTGACTTGGTTTCTCCCAGCCCGGAAATTTCAATCGCGCCTCCAGTCGAGTTGCCACGTCTTGCGCCAATTCATGTTGCTGCACTTTTTCTCGCCGGCATTGTATTGGCATCCGCGATTCTGTGGCGGTACTGGCCGGTTCCCGAGCCAACGGTAAGCAAAGTCACCCAGTTGACGCATACCGGGAAGGTCGCACCGGACAGCCGAATTGTAACGGACGGCGCCAGATTGTATTTCGTCTCACTCGAAGGTGGTCGATGGCAGCTAATGACCACATCGATCCACGGCGGCAGCGTGGAGAAAATTGCATCCCCGTTCGAGAACACCACTATCTTTGATTTGTCACCCGATCGCACCCAACTCCTGATCGGTCCGTTCAAACACGAGGACGACGAGATGCCGGTGTGGATTTGGCCCGCACATGGGGGAGTTCCCCACCGCTTGGGCGATGTGGTCGCAAGCGAGGCAACCTGGTCCCCAACCGGGAATCTAATCGCGTTTACAAAGGGCAATCAGCTTTTCACGGTTCAGCGAGACGGGTCGGACACCAAACTGTTGAATAAATTCTCTGCTTATCCGCACTCGCTGGTGTGGTCTGCAAATGGCACCAAGCTTCGCTTCACACTTACGAACTTGGACCGCGCTACGGATGATATGTGGGAGATTGGCTCGGACGGAAGTGGACTCCGTAGGCTACTACCGGGCGCTGCCAGCGAGCTTCACGACACAACTGGCACCTGGAGTAGCGATGAGCGCTATTTTGTTTTTACTGGCGGCTCTGACTCACATATCAGCCAGGTTATGGATTCCGTGTCGAACGTCTGGGCGTTGCGAGAGCATTTTGGAATCTTTACCCGCGCCAGACATCAGACCAGTGAATTGACGCACGGTCCGGTTTCTTATCGTAAGCTTGTCGGCACCAGCGATTCTGATCGGTTTTTCGCCCTCGGTACACATCCCGAATACCAGTTGATCCGCGTAATCCCGAGTACCATGAAGGATGACGTAGTGCTTCCCGACGCGGGTGCCACGGACGTGGACGTAACGTCGGACGGGGAGTGGCTGGTCTACTCGCTGCGCGAGAATGGCGCCCTATGGAAAAGTCGTAGAAACGGCAAGGAGCGAATGGAACTCACCGCGCTTCCACCAGGTGCATTGGCGCCGCAATGGTCTCCGGACGGGAAGGAAGTCTTGTTTACTGCCTTTTTTCTGGAGACACTGCCGCAACTTTTCGTCGTACCAAGCGCTGGGGGCACACCTCGCGCGCTCCTTCCTAATGGCTTGAGGGGTTCGACGCAGTCAGGCGATTGGTCACCCGATGGGAGCCAAATACTTTTCGATTATTTTGAACAGGATGCATCGGATTTGCGCATTTTGGATCGCGTTTCCGGAAAAATTCGAAAAGTTCCTGATTCCCAAGGGCTGTCGCAAGCGCGCTGGTCCCCTGACGGGAAGCATATCGCCGCGATTAACAGCAAGACCCATCAAATCATGTTGTACAGCTTTGATTCCAATCAGTGGTCGGTCATGGCGGAAGCCGGAAACGCGCAAGGAATGCGGTGGTCCGCGGATGGAAATTTTGTTTATTATCAGGAATTGGGAGATCCGGAACAGTCGGTTTACCGGATCCGACTGGGTCGCTCGCAAGGTGAAAAAGTTCTTGGCTTCAGCAGATTTCTCGGCTCAATGGCATCGCAGTGCCACTTCACCGGCGTTGCACCGGACGGCTCGATTTACGCCACGCTCGATCGCGGCGGGACCGACCTTTACGCTCTGGACTTGAAGCTTCCTTAAAGCGCTCACCGGTCTGCAATCCCAGAATTTCGCGATAGGAAAAAACCGCGGTAGCAAACTGAAGTTAAGTTCGACGAAGAGGCGGGACTACTGCCTTAGATCGGCTGCAGCTGAGCAAGAGGTGGAAAAGATTCTGGTTGCAGCCAATTACGCTCGGGCGCGCGCATGGGCATTTCAAGAGAGTCCCACATCAATTTAACCGCGTGACCAGCCGACAGCGGCATCACCACGGTTGCCACAAGCAATCCTTCGCGGACCCACGTTTGTCCCGTTTTAACCAAACCATCGGAACCGACATAGGGGAGTTTCGTCCATCGTTCGCGCTCCGTCGTATCTCCGATGGTCTGAAACATTTTTCTCGCTGCAAGAGCCATGACGTCATTCTGAGCAGCTATGAGATCAACTCTTAGCCTGTTCGCAGCGGTCAAATTCAACCATGACGAAACGCTGCGTGCGGCTCCTTCTTCGGTCCAATTTGCGCGAAGCCCGCTTACTTTGATGTTCGGCGGCAGCACGGACTGCATTCCGGCGGTTCGCTGTTTCGCCGCAAAATGCTCCGACGGCCCCTGGATGTAGAGCACGCTTCCGCCTCGCGGTAGGAGCGCCGCAAATTGGCGGGCCTGAATCTTACCGATCTCCTGCTGATCCGTACTCACGGAAAAAACCGGCGAGCGCGCCGTCTTGTGAACTTCAGAAAGATATTCAGGCAGGTTATTCAAGACCCCCCAGCCAATGCCAGCGCTGCAAGCAGCCCGCGCTACTTGCGGTAGCGCTGTACCTCCCACCGGTTCAAGAATTATCCCGTCCGGTCTTTGACTCGCGTCGCCCTGTATAGCTCGCAAAATCTGCGTGCTCTGAGTAATGGTGTCGTTGGTTGCGAAAAGAACTTGCAGGTCGACCGACAGCGCCTCCGCTGCGCGCCGCGCAGATACTGCCTGCTCAAGTTGATAGTCGTTCTCCTCGGTCATGAGCGACAGCAGGATACGGCGTTTGGACACAGTTGCGCCTCAATTCGGCGATCGTCAAGCGGCTTGCGTGCTTTCCAGAGTATACAAACAGCGGTACTGCCCTGGAGAAATCTCGCCAGATGGTTACCGGAAGTGTACTACTGCTCGTGGACTAACTTAAGCTCGGACGCTCCTGAAAAGGATCAACGGAGAGCCGACACCTGTACGCTGTGACAGGTCCTCGCCACAGCACAAATTCCAGGAGGAAGCTTTCCACGCCGCCTGATCTCCTAAACTGGATGTGCAGAACGGAGACGCCAATGAAGAGATTGAGTTTTTCACTGTTTGTCCTGGCCACACTGATCGCGACCGCACTACTCGCGACTCGGTCAGTTCTTGCTGCGCCGCAACGTAAAGGTAGCAGCGTACTGACGGGCGTCGTAATCGGGCCGAACGACAAGCCCGTCGCTCACGCGGCGGTGACGTACCAATCATCAGGTGGCAACGCGCCACACGCAGTTCACACCGATGCTCACGGCCGGTTCACAATCTCAAAGTTGGCCGGCGACAACTACGATGTGCGAGCTTCGGCTAACGGCGTTTTCTCTGAGTGGGAAAAAAATGTTCCGATTCGCAATGGCCAGACAAAAACCATCACATTGCGCTTGATTTACGCCAGGCAAATGCCCAAAACGGCGATTTCCACGAGCGCGACTCATTAGTCGACAGTCGAAGTTCATTCCGACCAGAATGCGGCTAGATCCTGCTGCTAGAGACGTGGGGATAGCGGAGACCGCGCCGAACTCCATTCCATGATTTCCTGGAACAATCCAATCGGTAAACATTGCGCATTCCGACGTCACCTTTTCGCTGCCTAGATACTCGCCCCACACACGGACACTGCCGATGTCTGTCTCTTGCCGTGAATCGAAGCCGATTTCTGAGACTCTTGACCTTCGGATTTTTGCGTCTTCCACCATTTTCAGACCATTAATATTCCGCGCAATTTGGAATATCTCGTATGCAGTTCCGGTCTTACATATTGCAACCCAGGCGAAGCGATGGGTTCGCTACTCGTACTAAACGGAGCCTGCGATGGAAAATGAAAAAAGCGATGAACTGTTGATTGACCACAACCATGACGGTGTGGACCGGCGAGGATTCCTAAAGTGCATGGCATGGGCCGGCACTGGAACTTTCTGCGTGATGAGTGGCGGCGTTCTCAAATCATTCAGCCTGAGCAGACTCTCCGACTTCGACATGGGCGCGGCCGCTGGTGAACTCCATTTTGTCCAAATCAGCGACAGTCATATGGGATTTAATAAACCAGCGAATCCGGATGTGTCGGGAACTTTGCAAATCGCGGTTGAAAAGATCAAAGCTGCGCCGGTAGCTCCAGAATTTCTGTTGCACACAGGCGACATCAGCCACCTATCGAAACCTGAAGAATTTGACACCGTAGACCAGATTCTGCGCGACACCGGAAAAGAGACGTTTTTCGTTCCGGGAGAGCACGACGTATTGAACGACGACGGACAGCAATATCGTGAACGCTACGGTAAGGGATCCGTTGGCGCTGGCTGGCGCAGCTTCGACAAGAAGGGCGTTCACTTCGTCGGCCTCGTAAATGTGATGAACTTGAAAGCCGGCGGGCTCGGAACGCTTGGTGCGGAGCAACTGGAATGGCTCAAAAATGATCTGCGAGACCGGTCGAAGAGTACGCCCATCGTGGTGTACGCCCACATTCCGCTTTGGAGTGTTTACCCGGAATGGGGTTGGGGAACGGACGACGCTAGTCAGGCACTTGAATATCTGAAAGGCTTTGCTTCGGTGACTGTTTTGAACGGCCACATTCACCAAGTACTGCAAAAAGTCGAAGGAAATGTAACCTTCCACACCGCCGCTTCAACGGCGTTCCCGCAGCCGGCTCCTGGTTCCGCTGATTCGCCTGGTCCGATGAAAGTTCCCGCCGAGCAGCTTCGCAAGGTTCTCGGAATCACCGATGTGCAATTCGTACGCGGCAGGGATGCGCTGGCGGTCGTTGACTCCAATCTCGCGTAATCGACTCAATAAAAAGGAGAAACCAAAATGAAGAAATCCGGACGGATGGGTGTGCTGGCTCTACTGCTTCTGATTGGAAGTTTCTTGGTCACAAGAACTGGCACTGCGAACCCTGCAGACTCGCAATCGGCGCCCAAAGTTGTAGAAGTCAAAATAGACAATTTCAGTTTCGGGCCACAGGCCATCACGATTTCTCCGGGCACCAAGGTTGCCTGGACGAATCGCGACGATATTCCTCATACCGTCGTCAGCACCGAAGGCGTTTTCAAATCCCGTGTGCTCGATACTGACGAGTCCTTTTCTTTCACTTTCGACAAACCGGGAACTTTCCCCTACTTTTGCTCGGTCCATCCAAAAATGACCGGACAAGTAATCGTCAAGTAGGAACATTCACATGCTAAATCCGTTCGATCCGAAAGCAAGTCTGCTGGCAAAACACGCTCAGCATGTCGTGCTGATTCATTTTCCCATTGCGCTTTATCTGACCGCGACCTTTCTTGATTCATTGAGTCGAATCTTCAAGAAGCTATCCGCATTCGATGCCGTGCGATGGAATTTCCTTTGCGCCGCGATCGCGAGCCTGCCCGCTGCAGGGACCGGCATCCTTGCGTGGCGCTGGGCTCTTGCAGGGCAAGCGTTTAAGGGAATTCTTCGACTGCATTTCCTGTTCGCGCTCGCCGCAATTTTGGGCATGTGGGCGACAGTCTGGGTCCGCTACGCTCGAAAGGTCCGCCACGAAGAGGATGGACACGTTTCAATTCTGGTTTTCGAGTGGTGCGTTTGCCTGTTGCTTGCCGTCGCCGGGCATTTAGGTGGATTTCTGAGTGGGGTTAACGGAGCTCCGTAGTCTGCCCATGTTGGGGATCAATCGCAGCCCCCAACTATCCTTAAGCTGCTGTATCAATTGGACTTACCATAAAACTCTAGTACCACGACCCCCGTACCCTGTTCTATGGCTCTCCTGGCCCATTGAGCAGCCAGCCGCTTCGCCGTACATTTGCACAACGGGTTGGGGGCCGCGCGGGGACAGCGGCTCCGCAAGGGGCCGTGTGCGAGCTACCCAACCCGCTTTCCCTCTCATACTCCAGTTCACCCAGTCATTCCTTGCTGATCCGTTCGGTGCTCGGCATTCGAACCAACGGCTCGACACGTGCATCCGATCAAATGTGGGTCAGCCGATAGCCAGCGACATCAATGAGTTAAGAACCTGCCTCGGCTCGTCTTTTCTTAAGGCCGCAAGAGTTTGCCGACAGTTGCAGGGCAGACCATCTGCTCGTCTCCGGTTAAAAACGCCTCACCTATCGCCAATAATAGTTTTTGCAGTTTGTGCGCTTGTTCCGGCGTTACTTCGATCCGAGCCGGTACTCTCCAGCATCAATCCGAAAACCGCTCAAGCCTTTTCCCAATACGTTCGCGCAACAGACGCTCGCAATCGTTCGGAATTGGAAAATGGCACCGATCTGCTGTGGATAGACTCCTTGGCTGAAGCGGAAAGAAAGAAGGCGTACTCCGCGCTTGCCGAGGGCGAGGTTCAGATCGAACAGCGTCGCACCTTGGATAACGGCCACGAAATCGAATGTCCCGATGGATTGATTCACCACTGGGAAGCGGTAGTCTACATCCCCGGCGCCAAACTGGATGACGTTCTTCGCTTGCTTCAGGATTACGACCACCAGGCGAAGTATTATTCGCCAGATGTGGTTCGCTCGCGCATCGTTGCGCGTGATGGCGATCACTTCCAGGTGTTCCTGCGCTTTCGACGGCAAAAAATAGTCACAGTGGTGCTGAATACCGAACATGATGTTACTTATTATCGGGATTCAGCGACTCGTGCGCACAGTCGAAGTAGCGCAACGCATGTAGCGGAAGTCGAAAATCCCGACAAAGCAAATGAAAAAGAAAAGTCGCGAGCCGATGACAATGGTTTCATGTGGAATATGGAAACTTGGTGGCGACTTTCTGAAAAAGACGGCGGCGTGTACGTTCAGAGTGAGGTGGTCTCGTTGACCCGCAGCATTCCTGCCGGGCTTGGTTGGATGATAGGTCCTTTCGTCACGTCCATACCGAAGAGTTCGTTGACATTCACGATGGAAGCCACTCGCAAGGCAGTGCTCGCAAATCTCCAAATGAACAAATCGAAGTGAACTAACACTTCGAGGCCTTGGGGGCTTTCTTGCTCGCCGCCTCTGCCAGCAAGATTTGTATTCCGCTAACGTGCTTCTCCCAATTGAAATCTGCCGCTCTCAATTGCGCGAATCGTGCCATGGTTTGCCGCTGCGCGCCGTCGGTCGCCAGTACCCGAATCGCGGCCGCTAATTCTCCCTGGCTTCGCGGATCCTGCAGTAGCAGCGCGTCCTGCGAGTGCGTAAGCCATGCACTTATTCCCGCACAAGCGCTCACGATCACAGGAATTCCGCACGCCATTGCTTCTAGAACCGGCAAATTGAAGGAATCCTCAAAGGAAGGCGCCAGCAGAATATCAGCAGTAGCGTAATATTCTCTGACGTCTGGCACGGGAGCGCAGAATTCTACTCGGCTGCTCATTCCAAGTTCTGCAACCTCGGCGCGAAACGGGGATCGCGCATCCTGGCCCACCACAATCAGCCGCAAAGGCAAGTCCGCACAGGATCTGAGGGCTCCCAGCGCTGTCCCCAGCCCCTTGTTTTGCCAGTCATTTCCAATCAGTAATAAGACAATTTCATCGGCGTCATAGTTTCGGGCGTTGCGCAATGCCTTCCGCATCGCAAGAATCGCGGATGGCGAGAATCTTTGCCCGTCCACTCCTAGTGGCACCACACTGACATCTCGTCGGCCAAAATATTCGGAAAGCTGATCGGCAGTATGTTGGGAAACTGCTGCCAGGATGGTTCGTGGATTTCGGTAGATTCGTGCTTCGAGCGAGCAGAGTAGGGAGTAGTAGATTCTTCTATGCCAACTCCGCAGGCGAATCGCACTTTTACTTGATTGCAATTCCGCGAGCTTATGAAAAACGACGTGCACCAGAATCACGTCAGCGTCGAAGGCGTTAATTCCCGCGGAGAAGATTACTTCCGGCTCTTTGTTGCCACCAGAATGATGGCGGAAGCGTTTCCACCAATTTAGGAATAACCAACCGAGAAAGCCAACCAGATGCGGTCCAGGGAAGGACGGCACTCGGTGCCAAACAATTCCGTCGCCGTCACCAATCTCGTCGCCTTTTAGTTCGATGTCGGCAACCCGCTGCGTATACAGGTGAACCTGATCGTGACCGCGGCGAGCCAATCCCTCGACCAATTCCGCGACAGCGCGTTCCGTCCCGTGCTGACGGTCAACGCAAGGCGAGATAACCGCGATACGCACGTCACAAAACTCGCAGAGTTTCAGTTCGTATTGCTATTGAAAGGGGCCACTTCGCTGCATACATTTTTCGACTGTATCACATGGAAACATTCGCGAGCCTGGGCGCCGGCGAACCGCGACTCGAATTGGAACATATCTCGGCGAAGCAAACATGGGAGGACTTCTAGGTTATGAAATTCCTTCGCGCCATGTAGCAAGACAAATAATCCAGAATGACCAGAACGCCTTTGGCAAAAATTTCCGCGCTCTTTAAAAGAACAGCCAGCCGAAAAAGATAGAGAGTCCTTGACGCCGGTTGGTCAAAATTTTTGCCGCGAAAGCGACGCCCACTGGCCAATGATGGGGACAGTCTCGGCCTTATCGCAGGTCAGTCATTACCTGCGGAAATCGAATTCAGGGAAGCGGCTCCAGTCTTCTCCCTTCAACGCAGCTCCAAGCTGTTTCACTTGGTCGATTCCCATTAACTGTTCACGGGCAATCTCGTACCTACCTTTTCCGATTGGCTCGCTTAAGATGTTTTTGACGGCAGACTCAATCTCTTCTTCGGGTGCGCATACGGTTCCAATGTTGAACTGTTGAACCACTCGCGCCAGCGTACTGTCCACTGGAGCATGAGCAAACGTCGGTCGCTGAGCCTGGACGTACGTTGAGAGCTTAATCGGGAGGCTAGTTTTGCGGAATAACTCGTAACGTCTTCCCGTCGGGTACATTCCGTACAAAAAATCGCAAGTTGCGAGGATTGGGATTGCGTCGTCTTCTGACAAATTTCCATGCGACTCAAAAAGCTCCGGCAATTCTTTGCATACCAAATCCATCTCTCCAGAAGTGCCGATCCGGACTATGCGAAGTTTGCGTTCGAGCTTGCTCGCGACGTTCTTACAGCTCGACAAGAATTGCCGGAACGGCTCAGCTTGGTAAAGAGTGCCGATATGGCCGATGCTCAGGTAATCAGGTTTCGGTTGGACATTCAGGTTCGGAAGTTCTGCTACATGGCGATAAGCGACGAAGCATTTTACTCCGTACTTTTCGCGATATAAATTTCTCATTCCCCAGCTTGTAACGTCGATGCTCCGCGCGGCTCGCAATATGCTCGGAAAGGTCTTTGCCAGAAGCGGGCGAAACATTCGGTAGCGCTTTGATCGAATCCAGGTTCCAAACGGGTCGTCATGCACGGTGAAGTGCAATCGCTTCTGCTGCGCCACCAGTTCAGCGGCTAGCGAAATTCCCTCGTAGTGACCGACCACCCAAAACAAATCGGCTGGCATTTGCTCGATCAGTCGCTTCGCTCGATCACGCGAACCGGGCCAAATTCCAGCTCGCGTCCCGAGATCACTGAGAATTTCTTTACTGGAAAACGGCTGTCCCATCCAGTGCCAGTTTCTGCCGTTTACCTGTCGATCTGCGAGGTAGTACCACTGCACATCAAGTTCTGGCAGTCGCTCCAGATGGCTCCGCAATTGCGCCGAGCCGCCTCCTATGTCCGGCGGGAACGGAGTGAAGAGAGCTATGCGCAATGAAATAGACTCCGCTCCGGCCCACGCCGCGCCCACTCGACAGGAAAGTGTTTTATTGAACTATTTCGCACGCTTTGCTATTTCCACGCCTTTGCGAACTGCATCCACTGTCGCCGCAATCATTTTTGTCGGCGAATTCGTATCAATATGGTCTAACGCTTTGCGTCCTGTTTCGCGGAGCTGGTTCCGGTCAGAAAATACGTTGCGCAAAATTACCGCCAGCGCTTCAACATCTCCAGCAGGATAAACAAAATCCTGCCGCACCGGGGCTACCAAGTCCCTTGCCGCACCTACCTGATCGCTGACCACTACCGGGCACCCGCAGCACATGGCCTCGTTTACCACCACAGCGAATGGCTCGTAGTTCGACGGAAGCACCATCACGTCCGCAGACGTATAAAGCTCCGGGAGCTGTGATTGGTTTACAAATCCGAGGAAGCGGACACGTTGCTGCAAACCAAGCTTCTCGACTTCAGCCTCCAGTTCGGACCGTTGAGAGCCCTCTCCCGCAAACAGGACTGTCGATCCTTCGATGTTCGCCTGCGCAAACGCGCGCAACAAATCCATCGGACGCTTCCAAGGCTGCAACTTCGCGCAGAACAGGATTACCGGCTGCTCGGGACTAACCTTCCACCTAGCCCGTACCGCCGTTCGATCTACTTTGGCCGATTCGGATTTCCACCATTCGTTGTCCACCGCGTAGGGCGTTAAGGTGATGCGGTTCTCGGCTATACCCAGACGGCTTATCATTTCGAACGTTCCGCTCGAAGGCACGATCACCTGATCCGCTTGGCGAAATAAGAACGGCCAGAAAAGCTTCTTGATCGACGCCTTCCACTTTTTTCCATCACGCGGTGCCAGGCTATGGGCATCGGTGCCAAATATGAATGCCGCCCCTGATGCCTTGGCGGCGCGTCGAGCAATCCAGAATGAGGCTCGCACATACCCGACGTAGCAAATCACGGCGTCGAAATTGCCATCCCGAATCAGCGTCCCCAGCTCCGGATTATTCAGACCCCAAAATGATTCCTCGCCCGTTCCTTTGTTCGGCACCTCAATCCACTGATATCCGTCAAGCAGTGGAATGTCCCATTGCACCTTGGTCTGAAAGTCTCGATCAAACCCCGCTTCGGCGCCTTTTAAGGAACAATAGCCGACCTGCAGGTCCAGGTGCGGGTGGTTCGCCATGCGTCGGAACAACGGCGCCATGTACTGTACTGGATGCGTTGCCACCGCGAGCACTTTATAGCTCCGCTCAGGCATTGAGCCTTCTTGCGCTTCTCCGCGTTGCATCCAGAAGCTTGGCTGACTCAACTTCGTGCAAATTTGCCACCTTTTCCGAGTATAACTGGGTTTCGAACGCCGAAACCCCTGTGCTAAACTTGCAAAGGTTTAAGCCGCAACTCTCTGGGTTGCAGTTCACATTAGCTCTCCGCAGACAAACCCCGCCAGCGGGGAAGAACGAAATCTCGATTTGTGAAGGACGTGTCATGTCTGGGCATTCAAAATGGGCAACAATCAAGCACAAAAAGGCGGCGACCGACGCCAAGCGCGGCCGCGTGTTCACCCGCGTGATCCGCGAATTAACCATCGCGGCGCGCATCGGCGGCGGTGACGCCAACTCCAATCCTCGCCTGCGAACGGCGATCCTGGCGGCCAAAAATGAAAACATGCCGAACGATAACATCGAGCGCGCCATTCTTCGCGGCACCGGCCAGCTCGAAGGCGAACAGTACGATGAAGTCATGTTTGAAGGATACGGTCCCGGTGGAGTTGGCCTTCTGATTCAGGTGGTAACCACCAATCGTAACCGCGCGGTCGGCGAAATGCGCCATGTGATGGGGAAGAACAACGGCAATATGGCGGAAGCCGGTGCAGTCGGCTGGATGTTCCATCGCAAGGGTGAAATCACTGTCGCGAAAGAAGCCGCTACGGAAGACAAGTTGATGGATCTGGTGCTCGAAGCGGGCGCCGAGGATATGAAGGACGACGGTTCGGCTTGGTACATCGTCACTCCTCCTGAAGCGATTGAAACTGTGAAGGACGCTCTCAGCAAAGCCGGTATCACTCCGGCCACCGCGGAAGTCAGTATGGTTCCGCAGAATTATGTCAAATTGACGGGCGAACAGGCCAAGCAGATGCTGCGCTTGTATGAAGCGCTGGAAGAGCACGACGACGTACAACACGTGTACGCAAACTTCGATATCGACGAAAGCGAATTGCAGGCCGCCGTAGGCGCGAACTAACTCGTATAAACAACTGGCACCAAGGCGCACCTCGCCTTACACTTTTTCTGATGAGCGACAGCAACTCGCGCCAATTACGATTTCGCGTCTTAGGTGTCGATCCCGCCGCTGCGGGCCCGACTGGTTTTGGCGTGATTGAATCGGACGGACGCAACTGCCGCTCGCTGCATTACGGCGCGCTTAAAGTCGCTGACAAGTTGCGTAAGGAATCCGCCGGAGCCGCGCTTGAGGCAGTCCATGACCTCGTTTGCAATCTTCTGAAGAAATTTTCCCCGGATGCCCTGGCCGTTGAATCGATCTTCTCTGCGCTAAACGTGAAAACCGCGCTCCGATTGGCTGAAGTTCGCGGCGTGGTTTTGTTGGCCGGCGCTCAAAATGGCGTCGCAGTCTTTAGCTACGCTCCACGTCTCATAAAATCCTGCATTGCCGGTTACGGCCACGCGGATAAACGCCAGGTCCAATCAATGGTGCGTTCGATTCTGTGCATGTCTGAAATTCCGGAGCCTGCCGACGCAGCCGACGCACTCGCCGTCGCGCTTTGCCACCTGCAGGCTCATCAATTCCGCCAACGCTTCGCAATCCCTCTGGTTTCCAACTCTCGATCATCGCGGCCTCCTCACCATGCCTCGCCGCGCGCAAATTCTGCTGATGCGGTTCGCGCCAATTCTACACTGCGATGATTTTTAAACATTCATGGCGGCTTCCCTCTGTTTTCACATTGACCGCACTGTTGTTGCTCCCCGTCACCTCAGATGCGAGTTTCTGTTCCGCTAGCAGCAAGGTTCCGGCAAATCAGAGCGCCAAAATAATCTTTAAGCGCGTTTTCCCTGGCAGTTCTCCGGAACTGATTGAAATAGTGATCCGCGAGGATGCGAACGCCGCCACTTACGAAATCCGCCAGCTTGACGACGATCCGGGAACTTTACCGTTCGAAGTAAGCGACGCCCTTCGCACCAAAATCTTTGGGCTCGCGGCCGAGCTGCACCATTTTCAAGGGTTAGATCTGGACGTTCACCGCAAGATTGCAAACTTGGGTGAAAAAACATTCCGCTGGGAACAAGGTTCCGTTTCTCACGAGACCAAATTCAACTACACGCTGAATCAGTACGCGAACCAGTTGCTTCAGATTTTTGAAGGACTTGCACGCCAGCAAGAGCATTTTGCCTTGCTTTCCCGTCGCATGCGCTATGACCGCCTCGGCATCAATGACGCCTTGCTGCAATTTGAAACCGACTTGAATCGCGGCCTCATGCCCGAGCCGCAATGTATGATTCCTCTTCTCGAGCAAATCTCTTCCGACCCGAAATATGTGGATATCGCTCGCCAACGTGCCCGCAGCTTGGCTGACCGTCTGCGTCATTAGGGCCAAATCCCTTGATCCTACGAAATTTTGTATAAATTTCTGAATATTCATTTTCTTTATACATCTCCAGTTCGAACTCGTCTCTAACTTACAGATTTAGGTGGATTTAAGATTTCGCATATCTTGGCATCTTGTTTGCAGCTACGCACTTGTTTGCGGCGTCCTCTGTCGAACTTAAGTTCCTGCCCCAGGTACAGGTGACGCTTTAAGCCGTGTTTGGATCCGCCCGGATTCAAAGCAGCCTCGGCTTTAATCAGCAGTTCAATCCAACACACACTAAAGCTGTCTTTCAATGCAGCCATTGGAGGAGTGATGTTTAGCTTTCACAAAATGCAGTGGGCATTTGGGCTATGGGCTTCCCTGCTTTTTGGGGCAGGCGTGTGCTGTTCGCTTGCGCCTCCTGCGCTTGCGCAGGTCTCGGTCTCAACGGGAAGTCTCAACGGTACGGTCACAGACCCGGCAGGCGCAGCAGTTGTAGGCGCCAAAATCACGATTTCGAATTCAGAGGCCGGCGTCAACCAATCCGCCACTACCAATGGCAACGGCTATTTCACGACTGGCTCTCTCGCGCCGGGCAACTACATCGTGAAAGTGGAAGCTTCGAACTTCAAAACCTATCAGACCACTGTCACTGTTCAGGTCGGTCAGATTTCCAGTGCAAACGCGCGCATGGAGCTTGGATCTTCGTCGACGATCGTTGAAGTAACCGGCTCCGCCGTGAGCATCAATTCCGAACAAGCAAGCGTTCAGGACGTCTTGACTGCGAAAGACATTGACCAACTCCCCGTAAACGGCCGAAACTTTCTCGACCTGGCGACGCTTGAGCCCGGCGTGCAGATTCAAGACGGCTCCACGTTCGACCCGACCAAGAACGGCTATTCATCGCTATCCTTCGGTGGCCGCTTCGGGCGCACCGCTCGTATCGAAGTCGATGGCGTAGACATCTCGGACGAAACTGTTGGCACCACGACGCAAAACATTCCGCAGAGCGCTATCGAGGAATTTCAGGTCGCTTCTTCTTCTCTGGATATGTCTACCGAACTAACGTCCTCGGGAACTGTGAACGTCGTAACCAAGTCTGGCAAAAATGACTTGCACGGTCAGGCCTACTACTACGGCCGCAGCAATCAGACCTCCGCCAAAATCGCTTCGAATCCAGACGGCTCGCCGGAGTCTCTGGACTTCGGCCGCAAGCAATTCGGCGCAAACCTCGGTGGCCCGATCATTAAGAACAAACTTTTTTTCTTTGCTGACTTCGAACGGACTGACCAAAACCTGCAGAACCCAGTCAGCTTCGGTTCCGACAATCCTTTCCAGGCATTGTCGGGCAGCTTCACTTCACCTTTCACGGAGCGCGAGTACTTGGGCCGGGTGGATTGGAACATCAAGAACAACTGGACAGTCTTCTATCGCTTCAACTACGACCAGAACGCCAGCACCCGAGGATTCAACCCAGGAGTTTATCAGCCGTTTCAAAACGTTGACTACGCTCCGACGCACGTCATCGGAACGGATTTCAACATCGGAAAAAGTACGAACAGTGTCCGCTTCGAATACCTGAAGTTCCGCAACGGAATCGTGGACGGCATCGCATCTTCGGGTGCGCTCGATCCTGCGCCTGGAATTTCTCTCAACATCACTCCGAACGGCAGTGACTTTACATGCTTGGCAGGCGGCGAACTCTTCTGCTCGGGCGCAAACATTCTCGCGCCTCAGCAGACGTACCAACTCGATCGCCAGATCAAATATGACGGCAGCTATACGTTCGGCCGCCACACCCTGCGTTACGGAACAAGCTTCAACGCCATTCTTGGAGGCGGGTTCGCTAAGTTCTTCGCGCTCGAGCCCATGGTTCAATCGCTCGACGACCCGGCAGGAACCGCGCGCGCCTTCGCAAACACCGACCCATTCGGACCCGGTGGCGATAGCAATCCTCTCAACTGGCCGGTTACCACAATTCTGTTCGGCAATGGCCAGGGATTTTCGACCGAGCGTCCCGAATTCGGCCAACCTGCGGGCGGTCAATATGACAACCGCTTCGATTGGTATATCGGTGACCAGTGGAAGATTCGCACCAATCTGACCGTGACCCTTGGTCTGCATTACGGGCGTGACACTGGCCGCACCGACAGTGACCTGTCGTCGGTCTCGGCCCTGGCACAATTCAACAACCAGTTCTATTCCGGATTAGAAGATCGAGTAAACCAGCCGAACAAGAATTTCGGTCCGCAAATCGGCATCGCCTGGGATCCGTGGAAAAACGGCAAAACTGTGATCCGGGCGGGTGTCGGCATCTATTACGAGAACGCCATCTTCAACAACGTCCTCTTCGACCGTCCCGGTCGCCTGACCCAGGGCCTGTTCCTCGCAGAAGACGCACCGTGTTTCGGTGGCTCCGCGTCCGGAGCAATTCCTGGCGTGAATAACGGCAATCCAGTCGCTTATTGCGGTGAAGCTGTCGGTACCGCCATGGCGCAAATCTCAGCCGATCAGATTGCTTTCCAAGCCGCAACTGCCGCGGGCGGAAGTGGCGCAAACCCTAACTTCATCGGAACTACTCTGCAGGGAAACAATGTGAATGGCATTCAGATGCTCGCGCCCGACTACGTATCGCCACGCTCCGTACAAATGAACTTCGGCGTGCAACGGCAACTTGGAAAGAACACCACCATTAGCGCTGACTATGTTCGCAACGTCGCGACGCACTACTTGCTTGGCCTCGACACCAACAAAGTTGGCGACGCGCGTTTCCTAAGCACGCCGAACGCTCAAGCCGCTATTTCTGCGACCAACAATTCGTTCGGTTGCGGAAACGGCTTTGACGCCGCGGCAATCAATTGCGCCATCGGCAAGGGCGCACAGATCTCCGACTACGCCGGCAACGGGCTCGACTCCGGCTTCGACGCCAACGGCGGCGCTCCGTGCCCGACCTGCGCCTTCACCGGTGTTAACGGCAACCTCGGTCAACTCGAAATGCTCTTTCCCGTTGGCCGCTCCGTATACAACGGGTTGCTGGTCGAGTTGAAGTCCAACCTCGATCACCCGCTTCCCGGCGTTCGTCACATGAACCTGATCGCTTCCTACTCGCTCTCGCGGTTTGATTCGGCCGCAGGCGACCAGGACTTCGTAAACAACGCGGTCGACTTCAACAACCCACTAAGCTTCTATGGACCGTCGGCCCTAGATCGTACCCACATCGTCAGCGTCGGCTCGGTACTTGATCTTCCGTGGACCACACGGCTTGCGGTCACTGCGCATTACTCTTCGCCGCTTCCACTGACCCTTACGTTGCCTCAATCCGGCGCACCTGGTGAAATCTTCCGCACCGATGTGACCGGCGACGGAACTGTCGGCGACGTCGTTCCCGGCTCTCAGGTTGGCGATTTCGGACACGGCGTCAACGCCAGTAACCTTAACAATTTCATCAACTCCTACAACAGCACCAACGCGGGCCAGCTCACTCCTGCCGGCCAAGCGCTGGTGACCGCCGGCTTGTTCACATCGGCTCAGTTGACGTCGCTCGGCGCAGTAACGCCGACGATTGCCAACGCACCCGCCGGACAAGTGGGCGTGTCCCCGCTGTTCACTTTCGACATGCACATGTCCTGGGAATTGCACCTCTCGCGGGTGTTCCACACTTTGCCGGAGCGCGTGATTCTCGAACCGCAGATCGCTCTCTACAACGTATTTAACTTCCATAACTACGATCCAGGAGGGAACGTCCTCAGTGGCGTTCTGTCGGGCTCAGCAGGCACTGTCAACGGCACGCCTCAGGGTAGCCGTGCGAATCTAATTACCCCCGGCGCCGCATCCGGAGTGAACTGGTACGCGGTACCGCGGCAGGCGGAGTTTGGCGTCAAGCTGAACTTCTAACCCCTGATAATCCCGGCACTTTAACCTGAGTGGCAGGGAGCGATGCTCCCTGCCGTTTTTTTATGAATAGCAGACGAATCGCGGCATTTGTCGGCCGCAATCGTTATTCCTTCGCCCCCTCCTGCGTATGTTAGGATGAGGCCATTCCCCGCATTGCCCTTGCTCATGGACCCATCTAGCCATACACCACTTTCTGGCACGCTAACCGCCTCTCAGGGCGCAAAAACGCAGGCTCAGACCACGAATCCGCGTGCCCGTGGCACCGTAAATCTCTCTGAATCGATCGCCATTGCCACCTCCAGCCTTTGGGCCCACAAACTGCGCAGCGTCCTGACCCTGCTCGGAGTCGTCATCGGAGTGGCTGCGGTCATCGCCGTTGTCAGCCTGATCAACGGCGCCAACCAATATGTCGCGACAAAAGTCTTCCGTCTGGGCGCCGACGTTTTCGGACTTTCCAAGCAGCCTTCGATTATCACCAACGTGGACGATTGGCTGGATTTTCAAAAACGCAAACGCATTACGATCTGAGGACTACGACGCCGTAAAGGAGCTATGCAAGTCCTGCAAAGGCATCGGCGCATCGCTTGGCGGGCGTGTCGAAGTCCGCAGCGGAATGAACTCGCTGAAGGACACCAACCTCCGCGCATGGACTCCGGAAATGGCAGAGCTCTACGACGTCGATCTCGTCGAAGGCCGCCACATCACCGATGCCGACCTGAAGAGTGCTTCGCCCGCTTGCGTCATCGGCATGGACATCGTGGACAATCTGATTCCCGGCGTTGATCCTATCGGCCGTGAAATTCGTTGGGACAATTTTGCCTGCACCGTAATTGGCGTCGGCAAAAAAGAAGGCTCTTCGCTGGGCACTTCGCTCGACAACTGGATTATTCTCCCGCTCACCACGTATCAGAAAGACTAAGGCACGCAAAGTAACTCGCTTCGCATCACCATCCGCGCAGGATCTGCCGCCACAATTCAGGAAAGTGTGGACGAGGTCCGCCAGATTATGCGCGGCCGCCGGCACCTCGGGTACGCGGCAAAAGATGACTTCGCCATCGAGACCAGCGATTCTTTCCTTTCGCTATGGAAAGACATCAGCTCCTCGTTTTTCGTAGTTACCATTGCGATCGCATCGATTTCGCTGGTAGTCGGCGGCATCGTGATCATGAACATCATGCTGGTCAGCGTAACCGAACGCACTCGCGAAATCGGAGTTCGTAAAGCTCTAGGCGCGCGCCGCGGCGACATCCTCCAGCAATTCCTCATCGAGTCCGCGACCATCGCCTTGATCGGCGGAGCTATCGGCGTGCTCTGTGGCGTTTTAACCGCTAAATTGGTCTCAGCCGTTTCGCCTTTGCCGGCCGCTGTGCAACTTTGGTCGGTCGTCGGTGGACTGGTCGTTGCGCTGAGTGTCGGCCTGTTTTTCGGCACCTATCCAGCTTCGAAAGCTTCTCGCCTGGATCCAGTGGAGGCTCTGCGCTCTGAATAGAAGCGCATTCTGGAATCGTTCATGTCCACTATCGCAAACACTCTCGCTGATTCCCGCGCCACGCGCCTTAAAGCCTTGGTCCGCGTCGAAAATTCGCTGAAGCTGAGCGAACAGATCGCACTCGCTCTCGATACCCTGCGCAAAAATCCTTTGCGTTCGCAGTCTGACGATTCTCGGCATCGTTATCGGCATCACGACAGTGATTGCGGTAAGTTCGGTCATCAACGGACTCAACGACAACGTACTGGGCGGAATTCGCGATCTCGGCTCGGACACGATCATCGCGTACCGCTTTCCTTGGGCTTCGCTTTCCCGCCCCCCCAGCGACTGGTTCACTCGCAAGGAACTTTTGCCGGAATTCGCAGACGACATGGCGCAACTCCCACACGTCAAAGCCGCGTCGCCGTCGATGCGAATTTTCCAGCCGCAATTCGGCGTTGGCACATCCGACGTTCGTCGTGGTTCAAGTCGCGCGAAAAATGTGATCCTGCAGGGCAATGCACCTTCAATCACTCAGATTTTCGACCTCAAGATCGCTACTGGCCGCGAGTTCAATGAAACGGACACCGAACATCACGCTCCTGTCGTTCTTCTCGGCTTCGATACCACCACGCTTCTTTTTCCCGAAGGCAGCACCGAAGCCGTCGGTAAAGAAGTCACCATCGACGGCCAACTCTTCACGGTAATCGGCACACTGCAAAAGCGCCGCCAGGGCATTTCCGGCGGTTCGAATCCGGAGGACAACATCGCCTTGATGCCGGTCACCACGCTGCGCAAGCTCTATCCCAATAAGCGCGACTACGTCATTTTCGCCAAGGCCAGTGACCCGAAATACGTCACGGAAGCGGTCGAAGAAATTCGCGATCTGCTTCGCCGTAAGCGCCATCTCTCGAACGACAAGCCCGATGACTTCGCTCTATTCACTTCGGATTATTTTCTCGATCTTTGGAACAAGATCAGCAGCCTCATTTTTATTCTGATGTTCGCCGTGGCATCGGTCGGTCTGCTGGTTGGCGGAATTGGTGTCATGAACATCATGCTGGTCAGCGTCACCGAGCGAACGCGCGAGATCGGCGTAGAAAAGCCATCGGCGCAAAACGCAGCAACATCCTTATGCAATTCTTGATTGAAGCCGTAACGCTAAGCGCGCTCGGAGGAATCATCGGCGTAATTCTGGGGGCCGGACTTACGCTGCTTCTGAAATATGCAATCCATATGCCTGCAGAACTCTCTGCTTTTCTGGGTGCTTACGGCGCTGGTCATGTGCGCACTCATCGGAATCGGATTCGGTATCTACCCCGCGTGGAAAGCCGCGCGTCTCGATCCCGTCGAAGCTCTCCGCTATGAGTAAGCGGTACGCTTGAAACCATTCACAATCCGGGAATCGCTTGCCTCGGCTTGGCTCAACTGCATAGACTCGCAGTTGCAAATCTGACCGTTGCACAAGACCTATGGCGCCACCTGAAAAATCAGCCGCCGCCGGTGGAAATTTCCCGCAGACGCGAATCTCCGTCGTCGCAGCGATTCGCGGCGGCGATCCGACCGAGCGCTCTCGGGCGCTCGATGTTCTCTGCGGCGCATACTGGAAGCCTGTTTACAAATACATCCGCCTGAAATTCTCAAAATCGCCGGAAGAAGCGCAGGACCTCACGCAGGGATTTTTCGTTGAGCTGCTGGAGCGAAATTTGCTGTCTCGCTTTGATGCGGAGAAGAGCCGCCTCCGAACATACGTTCGCTTGTGCGCCGACAGTTTCGTTTTGAATGAAATCAAATTTGCTGGCCGTCAGAAGCGTGGCGGCGAAGTCGTACATCTCGCGCTTGATTTTTCATCCGCGGAAGGCGAATTCGCGGCCCAGGCGATTAACCCCGCTTCGATTCCATCCCCTGTTCACTTTGAAGACTTCTTCGAAAAAGAGTGGATTCGCAGCCTCTTCTCTTCGGCCGTGGCCGACCTGAAGGAACTGTGCGTCGCGCGCGATAAGCCAACAGCCTTCTCGCTCTTTGCAGCCTATGATTTATCTGACGAAGGCGACCGCTCCTATGCTCAAATGGCCGCCGAGAATGGTATTTCGGCCAGCGACGTCACCAATCAGCTCGCCTGGGCTCGCCGCGAATTTCGCCGCCTCGCGCAGGAGCGCTTGCGCGCAATTTGCGAAACAGATGAAGAATACCATCACGAATCCCGGTCGCTGTTTGGTGGCGGCTGATGCGTTTCCTTTCCGATAAATCGCTGGAAAAGCTGCGCAGTGCCGGCTCAGCCCCGGATCTTTCAGGTACAAGATACGAGCTGGTTCGATTCGTTGCTCGCGGCGGAATGGGATCCGTCTACGTCGCGACGGATCGGCTCCTGCGGCGGCGCGTGGCCCTGAAGATTCTTGAACACGAAAACCCGAACGACGATTTGTCTGCTCGCCTGCTCCACGAATCGCGCGTGCTCGCGCAATTGGAACATCCCGGAATCGTCCCCATTCACGATGCGGGAACGCTTGCCGACGGCCGTGCGTTCTATGTGATGAAATTCGTCGAAGGCTCCCGCCTCGATCAATTTATCGCCGGAGTGGCTTCTCTTCCAGATCGCCTCCGTCTTTTTCTTCGCGTGTGCGACGCCGTTTCCTTCGCGCACTCTCGCGGAGTTCTTCATCGTGACCTGAAACCTGCGAATATCATGGTCGGGGCGTTTGGCGAAGTATTGGTGATGGACTGGGGGCTGGCAAAGCTGCTTTCTGAACTTGTCTCGCTAAGGGCTTCGGGCGCAGACTCCGAGACTTTGATTACCGACAAGCTACCGGCCAGTTCCGAAATCACCGAATCCACGGCCATCACCGGAGAGGGTCTCATTTTGGGCACGCCCGGCTACATGTCTCCCGAACAGGCTCGCGGCGACTCTTCAACGCTCGATGCCCGCAGCGATATTTTTTCTCTGGGAAAACTTCTCCAATTTATCGCTGAGAACCCTTCGGCTGTGTCGCATACCAGCCTGCCGCGGCCGCTTCGTGCAATTTGCGAACGAGCTTTTGCGGAAAATTCCGCCGACCGCTACTCAAGCGTCGCGGATTTCGCCTCCGACCTGGTGCGATTCCTGGATGGCCAGCAGGTTTCGGCCTACCGCGAAAATTTGTTCGAACGTACCTACCGCTTCTACCAGCGCTACCAGGCCGCTATCCTGTTGATAACGGCGTATTTAGTCATGCGCGCCCTGTTCATACTCTTTCCTCGCCATTAACTCGGCCTGCAACTAAAGAATATCGTTTCCTCGTTGTAAAGAACCTCAGACGGGTAGAAAATGCGGGCGCCTCGCGGTGCCGGGCAAAAGGAGAGTTCATTCCATGAACAAGATTCTGCTGGGTCTAGTGTTGGGAGCATTGCTGGGTGCGATTGACGGGGCGACTGCCTGGTTCACTCCCGCTGTGCGCGCCCAGCTCTTCGGCATCATTATGGGCTCTACGTTTAAGGGAGTGATCGCCGGCATTGCCGCCGGAATATTCGCGCGCAGAGTGAATTCCGTCCCGCTCGGCATTCTTTTCGGCCTTGCCGTCGGCTTTGTCCTGGCATTCCTGGTGGCATACCTTCAGCACGGCTACTATCTCGAAATCATCATCCCAGGCAGCATCGTGGGAATGCTCGTCGGCTGGGCCACACAGCGCTACGGCTTGCCGGCCGCTTCAGCAGCCGCCGCTCGATAGAAGTAATGCCCCCCATCTTGGCAGGTCGGACACTACATGGGGTGCGATCGGAAGGAAGCAACTACCCCGCGGAAGCGGCACTCCGCCCGGCTAAGTTCGCCAGCGAACGAAGCGATTCGTTGTACGGAGCTTTCGCCACTCCATGCTCGGAGAAGATCGCCGCAATATATTTGTTTGGAGTCACGTCAAACGCCGGATGCGCCGCGTGGACATCTGGCGCAATTCGAATTCCTTGAATTTCCGTCACTTCCGCAGAGGATCGCTCTTCAATCGGAATTTGTTCTCCCGACGCAATCGTCAAATCAAAGGTCGATACCGGCGCCGCTATATAAAAAGGAACATGGTGCTCGCGCGCCAGCACTGCGATTTGGTACGTGCCTATCTTGTTTGCGGTGTCTCCGTTTGCCGCAATGCGGTCGGCTCCGGTCACAATCGCGCCCACATTTCCGGTTTTCAGGAAGTGTCCCACCATATTGTCGGTGATGAGAGTCAGCGGAATATTGCTGCGGTGCAGTTCCCACGCCGTCAACCGCGCTCCCTGCAAATACGGGCGTGTCTCCGGGACCAGCACATGCAATTTCCTGCCCTGCTCCACGGCAACTTGGATCACGCCGAGTGCCGTTCCAATACCGCCTGTCGCCAGTGCTCCCGCGTTGCACTGGGTCATTACTTTTCCGTCGCGCGGCATAAATTCCGCGCCGAACCGCCCGATCGCCTCATCCGTCGCACGCTTCTCGAGGTGAACGGCTTTCGCTTCTTCCACCAGCGCTTTTCTGATTTTCGCTAAGTCCGAACTCTCCGCGGAAAGAACTGCGAATCTCCTCTTCATCCTGTCCAGCGCCCAGAAAAGATCGACTGCCGTCGGCCGGGTCTTCGCGAGCGTGTCCACAATCACCGGAAACTCCGTGCGCAATTCGTCGAGCGATCTCGCTGCCGAATTCTGTACTCCAATGGCAACACCCATCGCAGCCGCCACGCCGATTGCCGGGGCCCCGCGGATCACCATTTCCTTGATCGCTTTCGCAACGTCCTGATACGTAGTGTAAGTGTGGGAAATCTCCTCACCAGGAAGACGGCGCTGGTCGAGCATTACAACGCCTTTTTCGGTCCACTGAATCGGTTGCGCAACGTACATTCCCTTATTTCTCCAATTGGTTTTCACGATCTGCTACGGATGCGGCGGTATCTGCGTAAAGCCGCGTGTTGAAATGATCGCCGCGAGCGCGATGAACGAGTTGTATCCCAGATGCAGCAGGAAACTCGCCAAAACTGAGCCGGTCCGCGCCCTGACAAATGTAAAAATAAGACCGACGACCAGCAGCACGGACACCAACGCCAGATTCCAGCCGAGCTGTAGACCATGCATCAGTCCGAACAAAGTGCCGGTAAGAACAATTCCAAAGCCGGTTCCGCGGCGCACCGCGCTTTCCGGATCAGCACCGCGATTCATCGCGGAACGCGCATACGTAGAGGCAAATAGCGGGTACAGATACCCGCGAAACACCGTCTCTTCCACCAGCGGCGCAACAAATACGGCCGTCCCCATCACCAACAAAAGCCCGATTCGGCTTCTCAGCAAGTCCTCAATCGGCAAAGCCTCTTTCGGCTTGACAAAATAGCTCACCATGGCGACGCATATGGATAGCCCTACGCCGGCAGCCAGATACAACCATGGATTCGACGGAAAATCCTGCACGCTTTTTAATTTTCGCCAGCCCAGCGTGACCCAGTAGGGAATCCCCTTCACCACCGAAAGCGTTACGTATAAGAAGAAAATAATTAACGCGAATAGAGCGATGTTTGCGGCGATGGGAACTTGAGGCTGCGATATCAACATTTGCCGAAGTTGTTCCTGAGTCGGATGCGGAATGTGAGACTTCGCCACCAGATAGATACCGGCAGCCACCTGTGTGATGACGAAACTTACAAACCCGAATCCAAGAAATCCAAAAAAATGCGGCCATCCCCAGGTAATCCGCAAATCTTCCGGCAAAAACGCATTTGCCGGTGGAGGGGGAGGCACAGGAGCGGCTACAACGAAGTTCGGTTCGCCGCCAGGGTGCGCCGCTCCATCCGGCGTGTGTACCACGATTCGTGCCGCCAGATCCTTCATTGACTCCTGGGTAGCCGGTGCCGGTTCTTGCGAAGGAACTGGATTGGGATTTTCGTCAAATGGGTTCATTTAGATTTGGACGGAGCTCTTTTCTTTGCCCGCGATCTCGCTTCAGACTTGGCACTCGCGCGAGGCCAACCGGAAACCAGCGCAGCAGCGACCAGCGGCAGCAATATCTCATGATGCCCGGTAACAGCGTACCCGTTGGACTTCGCGGCTGGTCCCTTCCCGATCGCGGCGGTGGGACGCTTTACTACATTCTGCATCGGCCGGTAGTGCTGGATAAAGTCGAAGTTAGCAGTAGTGATTGGCCTTAACGGCACACCTTGATTCCGCACGACGGCGATCGCTTTTAAGAAAATCTCCGGCAGCAATACCGCCGATCCCCAGTTCAAATATACTCCGCCGGGTTGCATCTTCTTCACCAATCCGCAAAACAACCTGAAATCATGATGCGTCGCCGACCCTAGCGCAGCTCCGTCCGCGGCGGGATGCATGTGCGTGATGTCTGTTCCGATCGCCAGATGAACTGTCACCGGAATTCGCAGCCGGTACGCATTCCACAAGACGCTGGCTTTCGCATTTTGTCCGGAGAGCTTGCGCGTAGCCAAAAATCTCCCGGCAGCTTCACCGTAGCCAATTCCCGCAAATGCCGCTGTACTCGCAATGCTGTTCAAGAACAAACCTGTCTCGGTGGCCATGCCGAACTTGCCTTCGCCTAGACCCGCTTCTACGTCTTCCGAGGTTTGACCGGATAGCGCAATTTCAAAATCATGGACCAGAGCCGCGCCATTCATGGCGATGCCCGTCACAAATCCTCGCTGCATCAAATCCGCAATCACCGTTCCCAATCCGGTTTTTACGACGTGCCCGCCCATCCCCCACAAGATCGCCGCTCTCCTTCGTTTCGCTTCGTGAATCGCCTGCAAAACACAGCGCAGATCAGACGCCGCCAAAATATTCGGTAGTGCCGACAGAAATTTTGCAATGGAAGTATTGGCTGGCACGGGCTTCGCAAAGTCCGCCACCGCCACCTTGCTCTTACGCGACGCTAGCGGATACGTCGCGACATCACCTAACGTAACTGGCTGTACCTGGTAGACAGTTTTCATCGTGAACGATTCACTCTAATCGCCTTAGCCTCGTTTCTACAACCGCCTCGAAAATTCGCCCGCTGCGCTGCGGCGTCTGAATGTGTCCAAGGGCTACTTGCTGACCCCATTCGAATTGGCGTTTGGTGCCGCCAGCAGCCGAACCAGCGCTTGCCCGGTGTAAGACTTCTTCGTTCTCGCAACTGTCTCCGGCGGACCTTGCACCACGATCCGGCCGCCGCCTTCGCCGCCTTCAGGCCCCAGGTCGATCACCCAATCCGCTTGCTTGATCACGTCCAGGTTGTGCTCGATGATCAGCACCGAATTCCCCAGCGAAACCAGCCTCTGCAACACATCCAGCAATTTTCGTACGTCGTCAAAATGCAGTCCGGTCGTTGGCTCATCCAGAATGTAAAGCGTCCGGCCAGTCTGTCGCTTGGAAAGCTCGCGCGCCAACTTGATGCGCTGCGCCTCGCCGCCGGAAAGTGTCGTCGCGGACTGCCCGAGCTGCACGTAGCCCAACCCCACTTCCACGATCGTCGCCAGTTTCTGCTGAATCTGCGGAATATTCTCAAGCAGCGGCAGTGCATCTACCGCCTGTAGATTTAGAATATCGCTGATCGAGTGCCCTTTGAACCGCACTGCCAGCGTCTCCGAATTGTACCGGCGCCCTCGGCACACTTCACACGTCACATAGACGTCTGGCAGAAAATTCATTTCGATACGGCGCAGACCGTCGCCCTGACACGCTTCGCACCTCCCGCCCTTCACGTTAAAACTAAATCGTCCAGCTTTGTACCCGCGTTCTCGCGATTCCGGCAACATCGCGAACAATTCCCGGATCGGCGCAAAAACCCCGCTATACGTCGCAGGATTCGAGCGCGGAGTTCGTCCGATCGGCGCTTGGTCGATTTCAATGATCTTGTCGATGTGCTCCGTGCCGAGCAATTCGCGATGTGCGCCGGGCGGCTCCATCGCTCGGTACAGTTTGTGCGCCAGCGCTCGGTACAAAATGTCATTCACCAGCGTTGATTTGCCTGAGCCCGAAACCCCAGTCACCACCGTAAGCAATCCCAACGGTATCGTTACGTCCACATCTTTCAGGTTGTTCGCGGATGCGCCGAGAATTTGAATCGACTTCCCATTCGCGCTGCGCCGGACTGCCGGCACTTCGATTTTCGTCGCACCGGACAAGTACTGCCCGGTCAGCGACTCCACGCTAGCGGCAATCTGCTCCGGCTTGCCTTGCGCCACCAGATAGCCACCTGCATTGCCCGCGCCTGGCCCCAAGTCCACCACAAAATCCGCGCGCCGGATCGTATCCTCGTCGTGCTCCACAACCAGCACCGTATTCCCAAGATTTCTTAGTTGTTCGAGCGAGCCCAGCAACCGGTCATTGTCACGCGCGTGCAACCCAATCGAAGGTTCATCGAGCACGTAGAGCACGCCGCGCAGGCGGGATCCGATTTGAGTTGCCAGCCTGATTCGTTGCGCCTCACCGCCAGAAAGCGTGGCCGCTGACCGCGACAGACTCAAATATCCAAGGCCTACCGCCAGCAGAAAATCGATTCGTTCCGCCACTTCTTCCAGCGGACGGTTTGCAACTTCTTTGTGGCGCGATGTTAACAGCGAAATAATCTTGTCAACGGCATGCCGTGCCACCGAAAGAGACAGTGTAGTAAAATCCGCAATCGACCACCCGGCTAATTTGACAGCCAGCGATTCCGGACGCAGCCGCTTTCCATTGCAAGCGCTGCAAAGCGTGGCCGACATGTACTGCGTCATCCACTCGCGGTAGGAATCCGAGTTCGACTCTTCGAAATTCCGTTGTAGAAACTTCAAAACTCCCTGAAATCGGAAACCTTTGTCTGTCTTTCCTGTTGTTTTCGCCGAATCGCCGCCGGAATATCCAGGCGCGCCGGTCGGTGGATACCCGAACAAGATCAGGTTTTGTGTCTTTGCTGGGAACTTCTCAAACGGCGTATCAAGATTGAAGCCATGCGCATATGCCGCGAGCTCCAGCGTACGTTTCAGGATTGCGGACGCCGAGCCCGGTCCCAGTCCGCCATCAAACAGCGGCCGCGTCCAATCCGTCACAACTTTGGCCGGATCAAAGTCGTACTTTGAGCCTAGCCCATTGCACGCCGGGCACGCGCCGTACGGCGAATTGAAACTGAACGAACGCGGCTCCAGTTGCGGCACGCTGATTCCGCAATCCGGACACGCGAGCTTTTCTGAGAACGTAAACTCTTTACCGCCTACAACGGCTACGGTCACCAGCCCAGAAGCCAGCTTCAGCGCCGTCCCGATAGACTGCTCCAGCCGCGACGCGATTCCTTGCTTCACCAGCAACCGGTCTACTACTACTTCAATTGTGTGATTTTTTCGCTTGTCGAGCTGCGGAGGATCGTCCAGCGGAAACAACTCTCCATTGATCCGCACTCGCACATAGCCATCCTGCGAAAGCTTTTCCAGTTCTTTCCGGTAAGCGCCTTTGCGCCCGCGCACGATTGGAGCCAGGATCATCACGCGATCGTCGGCCTCGCCTATTTCTCCCGCAAGAATCGCCTGCACAATCGCTTCGCTCGACTGCCGCTTGATCGGCTTTCCGCAATTTGGACAATGCGGAACTCCCACCGTTGCGTACACCACTCGCAAGTAGTCGTAAATTTCCGTAATGGTCCCTACCGTCGATCGGGGCGAGCGTGTCGTCGTTTTTTGTTCGATCGCAATCGCAGGCGATAGTCCCTCGATCACATCCACTTCCGGCCGCTCCATCTGATCTAGAAATTGCCGTGCATACGCCGAAAGCGATTCCACATAGCGGCGTTGCCCTTCCGCGTAAATGGTGTCAAAGGCCAGCGAGGATTTGCCCGAACCGGAAAGTCCCGTGATCACCGTCAAGGAATTCCGCGGAATCTCCAAGCTAATGTTCTTCAGATTGTTTTGCCGCGCGCCGCGGACAACGAGTTTGGTCAGGCCCATATTCGTTCGCGAGCTTTCTCCGCGGGAGCTCCCTCTACAGCGAGCTCCGGCACCCAGTGAGTAGACTGGGTCCAGAATAGCTTCCCACCATAACAGGGCAGCTTCCTGAGGGTCAAATCCACCCCATGCTTCCTGGCCTTCACGCGAATTTGTTACGGTTCTGTAAGCGATTGACGCAAAAGGGCATACACATTTTTGCGCCGGGTAATTTTTCTCGGGGGTGGTGCATTTTTACAAGGGGTCGTTGCCCGCCGTGTTGCAGCTAAAGGAGTTAAAAGTGGCGGAATATTTGCACTACCTCTTCGCGTGGGAGGAGTTAGCCGAGGATCCCTTTAGGGGATTGAGGGCTGGGCCGGCTGACTTCTCCCCTCTTCACTTCTGCCGACGGTAACCCGGAACGCCTCCGGTGCTTACCAAACCTTCCGAACACCCTGAAAAACCGAACACGGCAGAGGTGCGCCCGCATCGAAGAAAACACGAATCTGCGCAACGGCACGGATGGTCTGCTTATGAATTTTGCTTGGCTTGCTTGCCTTTACGCGGAGAGGCTTTCGAAGACCGAAACATCCTGTAGTTGGCTGCGGCTCGGCTCCGGATGCCGGGTGAAGTAATCCTGCAACGTTAGCCCCAGCATAATTGCCAGCCAGAAGAACCCGGACACAATCACCAATTTCGTCCGGCGCGCACTGTACTTACCATGCATGAAGAAAAGAATAACCAATATTGCCTTGATCGTCGCAATACCGAGCGCAATCACGATGTTCATCGCGCCAAAATTCTGGTAAGCCGCCCACACCGTCAGGATTGTTCCGGCCATCAACGCCAGAAAAATCACCAGGTACAGCTTCGGCGATACGATATGTTCCGAGTGTTCTGCGTGTTCTGCCACGTATCTCTCCGCTCAGACCAGATGCCGGTTGATCAAATAGAGCAACGGGAACAGATAAATCCAGACGATATCGACGAAGTGCCAATACAGACCGATGTTCTCGACCGGCGTGTTGTAGTCCGCGTCGAATCTTCCTTTGCCCGCCTGCAAAATCAGCCACAGTAAAAGTCCCGCGCCGATTATCATATGCAGCGCGTGCAAGCCGGTCATCCCGAAATACAGTGAAAAATAAAGTTGTGAGTGGGCGTTCAGCGCAACTACGCCGCTCGCATCGGGGTCGCCTGGGTTTTGCTTCTCTAACTGAATCGCTTCTTCGATTTCTTTTTTCTCGTTCGCGAATTCCTTGTCATCCAGTCCGCAGGCTGCCTGGTTTCTCGAACAATAGGTGATGTCGAACTGATATCCCGGGATCAGATGGTGATCAAACTTCTGTTTATATTCGACAACCTTTACGCCCAAAAAAACACTGCCGAGAATCAGCGTGAAAATCAGGAAAACTGTAACCAGCGATTTTTTGCTGGTCTGAGCGGACCAGACCGCCATCGCCATCGTGAAGCTGCTCAAGATCAGGACCACCGTGTTCGCCGCTCCCAGCGGTAGGCTGAGCATGTTCCCGCTGACGCCAAATGCTGTCGGAAACGCGTGGCGATTGATGGTGTAGGCCAGAAACAGCCCGCCGAAGAAAAGAATTTCGGTAACCAGGAAAATCCACATTCCCAGCGTGGCCGTTTCCTTCTGCTGGTCCAGCGTTTGAAATTGTCCGTACAGCTCTCCGGTGCGTTGCACTCGGTGCTCCTCTTCTTTACTGCCCCAGGTCTTAACGTCCGCAAAACTGATTTCGTGGCGAAATCTTAATCGTCGCCGTGAGTCGGCATAGGCTTGCGGCCCACCGAACCCTGCAAACCCAGCTCCGGCCGGTGCTCGAAGTCGTAAACTTCCCAATCGACAACTGGCGTCTCGTGGAAATTCTCCGTCAACGGCGGAGAATCCGTGGTCCATTCCAGGCCCGTTGCCGGCCACGGATTCTTGCCCGCGACCTTGCCGTACTTGATGGACCACGTCAGATAGATCATCGGCAGCAAATATCCCAGCGCCAGAATCGATGCGCCCGCTGTCGACATCACGTTCAGTACCTGAAACTCTGGCGGATAATTGTGATATCGCCGTGGCATTCCCAGATAACCCAAAATGAATTGCGGAAAGAATGTCAGGTTGAAACCGACGAACAATACGATCGCGGCGATCTTGGCCATCGCTTCCGGATACATACGTCCGCTGATCTTCGGCCACCAGAAATGGATGCCGCCGAGATAGCCCATGATCGCGCCACCCACCATGATGTAGTGGAAGTGGGCCACCACGAAGTAGGTATCGTGCAGGTGAATGTCGAGGCCGAGGCAAGCCAGGAATAGCCCGGTCAATCCGCCGATCGTAAACAATCCAATGAAACCCATCCCGTACAACATCGGCGTATCGAACGAAATAGATCCCTTGTAAAGAGTCGCCGTCCAGTTGAACACCTTCACCGCCGACGGAATGGCCACAAGAAATGTCAGGAACGAGAACGCTACCGCCGAATACGTGGACTGCCCGGTCAGGAACATGTGGTGCGCCCACACGATGAACCCGATCACCGCAATTCCGATACTCGATGCCGCGATGAAGTCATACCCGAAAATCGGTTTCCGCGCGTA
This sequence comes from uncultured Acidobacteriota bacterium, assembly GCA_963781385.1. Classification (GTDB taxonomy): domain Bacteria; phylum Acidobacteriota; class Terriglobia; order Acidiferrales; family UBA7541; genus Acidiferrum. Next base: position 765,110 of record CAWAFN010000007.1, read on the forward strand.
CGTCGGAATAATTTCGCTGATTACTCCCATCGCCGGAAGAATCATGATGTACACGGCCGGGTGCGAGTAAAACCAGAACAGGTGCTGGAACAGAATTGGGTCGCCGCCATACGCCGGGTTGAAAAATCCGAAGTGAAACATTCTCTCCAGGCCGGCGAGCAGCAGCGTGATCGCGATCACCGGCGTTCCCAGAATAAAAATGATGCTCGTCGCGTAATGCGCCCATACGAACAAAGGCAGCCGCAACCAGGTCATGCCCGGCGCTCGCATCGTGTGTATCGTCACGATGAAATTCAAGCCGGTGAGAATTGAGGAAAAGCCGTTGATGAAAATTCCAATGACCGCTGGCGTTACTGCCGAGTTCGAATAGATGCTGCTCAGCGGCGTATAAAATGTCCAACCGGTATCGAGGCCGCCGGTCGAAAACGAATAAAGTACAAAAGCTCCGCCAACCAGATAGATGTACCAGCTCAACAAATTGATCTTCGGGAACGCCAGGTCCTTGGCACCGATCATGATCGGTATCAGGAAGTTCCCCAGCACCGCCGGAATCGAGGGAATCAGGAAAAAGAAAATCATCGCTACGCCGTGCATCGTAAACAGCTTGTTGTAAGTCTCTGGCGTAACCAGATACCCGCCCGGCGTCAGCAAATGAATTCGAATCAGCGAAGCGAACAGCCCGCCGATGAAAAAGAAAAATGTCACCGAAATCAGATACAGAATCGCGATGCGCTTGTGGTCGGTGGTCAGAAGCCACGAACGAATGCCATACGTGGCATTCAGATAGTGCTCCCGCGGGAGTTGTTCGCCTTCGGAAGGTGAGATTGCTCTGCTACTCATAACTAGTTCTTCCCCGTTGCTTGCTCAGCCGCGGTTTTTGTCGGCGCCGGCTGATCCTTCTGTGCCTTGATATACGCTGTCAGCGCCACGATTTGATCCTCGGTCACCAGTCCTTGGAAACTGGGCATAACCGGCTGAAAGCCCGCAACGATTTTCGCGTTGGGCTGCAAGATCGACTCGCGAATGTACGCATCGTCAGCGACGATGGTCGATCCATCCGCCAGCCGCACTTTCGATCCGTAAACTCCGTTGTAGGACGGCCCACGTCCCTTGCCGTCAGGCAAATGGCATGTGTTGCACGCTAAATCCGAATATAGTTTCGCTCCGACTGCCACCGGATCGCCGGAACCGCTCGTTCCCGATAGCCATTTCGCGTATTCGTCCGGCTCCATCACGTAAACCCAGCCGCCCATGACCGCGTGATTTGTCCCGCAATACTGCGAACAAAAAAAGTGATACTTCCCCGGCTTGGTCGGCCGGAACCACATCGTATTGTAGTGCCCGGGAACCACGTCCATCTTCACCCGGAAAGATGGCACAGAAAAATCGTGAATCACATCTTCGCTGGCCATCACCAGCCGCACATTGCGGTTCACCGGTACGTGCAACTCATTAATTTCTTTGCGGCCATCCGGCTGTTGCAGCTTCCACATCCACTGCTTGCCGATCACATAAACATCCAGCGTGTCCGTCGGGGTGTGCCGGAAATCCACATAGATCGCCGCGCCCCATCCGAACATCGCCAGCAGCAGAAAGAACGGCAGCACGATCCAGGCAATCTCTAGGCGCAGATCGCCGTGAATCGGCACGCCAATTTCATCCTCTTTCCGGCGCTGGTATCGGAACATGAAATAAATCACCGCCGCGCAGATCGCCACCGCAAAAAACAGACACACGGTGATCATAAAGATCACCAGGTTGTCCACCTGCGGCGCAAAGTTTGACGCCTGCTCCGGATACAATGGCATTTGCGACTGCACGATCAATCAGCTCCTTGCTGGCTCAACTTCGCTCGCGCCGCCCGCGTTTCGCGTCTGCGGTAAAAGAACATCATGAACAACAAACCGCCCACTGTCCCCACCGCCATGATTCGCATGATTCCCAAAATCGTCGCGCTGTACTTCGCCGCCGATGGATCGTACTCGAAGCAGAACAGCAGCATTTTGTCGATCGGCGTTCCGATCTTTCCCTGCGAAGCGTCCACCAGCCCCAGCCTGACATCGCGCCCCGGAAATTCCACCCCGTAGAAGTACCGCGAAATGCGCCCATCCGGTGTCAGCAACATGATTCCGCTGGCATGCGCAAAAAGATTGTGCTTCTCGTCGAATGTAAAGTGAAAATTTGCAGCATTCGTCACTGCCGCAATCGATTCTTTCGAACCGCGCAGAAAGTGCCATCCGGCCGCTGTTTCCGGACGCCGGAAATGCTCCATCGCCGTCGTCTTTTTAGCGGTTGCCATCTCCGCCGTGTCGCGATCGTCGAAGCTCACAAACACCACTTCGTAATCCCGGCCGGGGTTGAACGACAACATCCGCAGCGATCCCACGACTCCCTGCTCCAACTGTGTGCACATCATGGGGCAGCCGTAGTACACAAATGCCAGCAGCACCGGCTTCGGCTGATGGAAATATTGACCCAACTCGACGCTCTTCCCGGTCTCGTCGGTAAACGTCGTCCCGAGCGGTATCTGCGCATTCAATTCCGGTCGGAACGTCACATCCCGCAGAATCGCCGGCATGCCGGAAGCAGCGGTTCCCACGTCATCCGGCACTGCTTGCGCAAACGCCCCCGCCGCCGCTAGCAGCACTGTCGCAGTCGCCAGAATTGTGCGCAGCTTCCTCATAATGATTACTTTTTCTTCTCCGCAACCGTACTCGCCGCCGCACTATTTTTAGCGCGCTCCACAATCAACTTCATGGCATCTTCCACCGGAATTTGCGCGACGCCGTTCGCCTTATCGATCCACTTGAACGAATCATTCACTTCGGCATCTTGCTTTTGCATGGTACGCAAATCTTCCTGACCGTCCGTTTCATGTCCCGGTACGCCTTGCAGCCTCGGCTCCGGCGGAAAGGAACTCATTTCCCGCTCGTGCGCGGTCATTTGCGCGCGCACTGGCGCCATCGGCGCTTCACCATCCGCAGCCATCCCGGTCAAGAATTTCAAAATCGGCACGCAAATCAGCAGTGCCACAACAATCGTAATCGCCAGATAAATCAATTGCTTCACGACCGTCGCAACGTTGATATCCCGCACTTCAAACGTCACGTCGCGGTTTACCGGCAGACCATCCGCTTCAGACGAACGGCGTCCGGCATTCCCGCCGTGGCCATTCAATTTAGTGCTCATGAGTCGCAATGGCCTCCGCGAGCTTCGGCTCGCCCAACGGCATCAGCGGCCGCTGTTTCAATTGGAATGCGAAAAACCACAACCAGATTCCACCCAGTGCGAGAATCACTCCAATATCGCACCACGTTGGCAAGGCGCTCGACGTAAATTCCGGCCGGGTCAACCAGTACAAATCCAGACAGCGCATCGCAATCATCCACATCGCGATTTTCGGAAGCAGCGACTTGCTGCGCTTCAAGTCTCGCGAAAGTAGCGCAAAAAACGGAATAAAGAAGTGCAGCACCAGCACCATCACCGCCACGACGCCCCACGAACCGTTCAGCCGCGACTTATAAAAAGTAATTTCTTCCGGCAGGTTCCCCGACCAGATAATCAGTAACTGCGAAAATGAAAAGTACGCCCACAACATGTTGAACGCGAACAGCAGCTTCCCCAGGTCGTGCATGTGCCGTTTGTTGATGTAGTGCTCAAACGGCTCGGTCCGCGAGCACATGATTACGACGATGATCATCAGCGACATGGCCGAAATCATCTGCCCTGCCACAAACAAGAATCCGTAAATCGTTGACGCCCAATGCGGCGACAGCGACATCGCCCAATCAATCGCGGCGAACGTCATTGCGAACACATAGAGAATAATTCCCGGACCCGCCCAGAACTTGAACCGTCTCCGCAATCTCCGGTCTTCTTGATTCACATCTTGCTGCGCGGACATGGCGTTAAACAACGCCATCAAGCCGATCCACACCACAAAATAAATCGCCGCGCGCCACAAAAACCCAGGCTTGGTCAAATAGGATTGCTGTAGGTGAGACAACGCCTCCTCACCCACCTTCGGCGCATTGAGCCAGCCCACTCGCTCATGCCCATCAACCTCGTGCATGGAATACAGTGTCGGCATGCCTTTGATAATTGGGATGAACAATACCGGTATCAGCCATAACACCCTGCTCGCAGCCTCGAGCGGACGCCGGATCACAATTCCCCAATACCCGCCGGTCAAATGCTGCAACATCAACAATCCGAGCGAACCCAGCGACAAACCAAGTACAAACAAGAATCCGAGGAGATATGCCCGGTAGAAGTCCTCGCTGCGCACAATCCATGCGGTGATTGACACCAGTAGCCCCAGCACACCCACGACCAGCGCGCGCTTCTCCAGCCGCCCGACACTTTCCGGCGCTTTGTAGTCCTGCGCGGTCATTCCTTGTTTCCCCCAGGCGTTTCGCCGCCGCTCATTACTTTCTGCCGCAAACTCTCCGGCAAATCGCTGACTTTCGCGTTGCGGCTCAATTGCAGGGCTCGCACATAGGAAATAACCGCCCAGCGATCGCGTGGCGCAATCCGCTCAGAATAGCTGTACATCGCTCCAAAACCGTTCGTAATCACGTCGTAGAAATATCCGTTTGGCGCCGTCCGCAGCCGGTCGATGTGATAGCTCGGCGGATGTTTCATTCCGCGTGCCGCCACCATTCCGTTTCCGTCGCCCTGTGCTCCATGGCACGGTGCGCAATAAATCTTGTACCGGTCCTGCCCGCGCAACAGTAGCTTTTCGTCCAGCGGCAGCGGATACCCCGCGTAGTCCTTGCCGACATTGAAAATGTCATTCTTGATCGAACCGTGCGCCACCGTATTTTCAATCAACGGCCGCGCCGATCGCCCGTCGGAGAACATGCCACTCGGCGATTGCGGCCGGTTTTTCGGCTGGTCTGCCATGTCCTGCCGCAAGACCATGTCGCATCCGGCAAACATCATCGCGCACAGCGCCGCACCCGCCAACCAGGCCGCGCTAATCTTGGTCATCGCGGACCTCCGTCACGTGATGTGCGTTGATGCTCTGCAGGAATCTCGCCGTCTCGCTCAAATCAAATTTCGGATCTTCCGCTTCGATACATAGAAAGAACCCGTCATTTGAAGCTTTCTTGAATCGCTCCACGTTGAACAGCGGATGGTGCGGCCGCGGCAACTGGTTCAACGCAATCATTCCGAATACCGCGAAACTCGATGCACCCAGCACCGTCAATTCAAACGTCACCGGAATAAACGCCGGCCAGCTATTAAACGGGCGCCCGGCAATATTCATCGGATACGCAGAAAAGCTGACCCATAGCTGGAAAAAGAATCCCGTCAACCCGCCGCCCAATCCGCCGATCAACGTTAGCAATGGCACCAGATCGTGCTTGCGGCCCAGTCCCAGCGCCTCCGACAACCCTTCCACCGGAAACGGCACGAACGCATCAATATTTTCGTAACCGGCCGCGCGCACTTTGCGCGCTGCATCCTTCAGTTGTTTCGGCGAATCGAACTCGCCCAACAGTCCATATATTGTAGGACGCTGTTCCATCACTCGTGTTCCTCGGAACCATGCGCAACCAGTTCACGCATTTCCGCAATTGAAATGGCCGGCAAGCCGCGCACAAACAGGAACAGCAGAGACACGAACAATCCCAGCGTTCCGATGAACGTGCTCCAGTCCCAGAACGTGGGCTGGTATCTTCCCCACGCGCTTGGCATAAAGTCCCGCGTCAAGCTGATGACGACGATGACGAACCGCTCCAGCCACATGCCGACATTGATCACCAGTGACAAAACGAACAGCATGGCCACGTTCGTCCGCACTTTCCGAATCCACAAAAGTTGTGGCGTTAAAATGTTGCACAAAATCAACGCGTAGTAATACGGCGCATACGGACCATGAAGCCGCTGCTGCACCAGGAACACATCGAACTTGTTGCCGCTGTAAAGCGACAAGAAAAACTCGAAAAAATATCCGTACGCAACGATCAATCCCGTTGCCAACATCACCTTGGCCATATTTTCCAAATGGCGCATGGTGATGAAATCTTCCAGGTTATACGCTGCGCGCAACGGAATCGCGATGGTCAGCACCATCGCAAATCCGGAATAAATCGCGCCGGCCACAAAGTACGGCGGGAAAATCGTCGTATGCCATCCCGGAACGATGGCCACGGAAAAGTCGAAACTAACTACGGTATGTACGGAAAGCACCAGCGGCGTTGCCAGTCCGGCCAGCAACAAATACGCCGACTGATACCGGTGCCAGTGCCGCGCCGATCCGCGCCAGCCCATCGCCAGCAACCCGAAAATCACTTGCTGTGTCTTGTTCGTGGCTCGATCGCGCAAAGTCGCCAAGTCAGGAATCAATCCCACAAACCAGAACAATGCGGAAACCGTTCCATACGTCGAAACCGCGAACACATCCCAAATCAGCGGACTGCGGAATTGCGGCCAGATCTCCATCGTGCTCGGATAGGGGAACATGTAATACGCCATCCACGGGCGGCCCGTGTGGATCAGCGGGAAAATACCGGCGCAAGCAACCGCAAACAGCGTCATCGCTTCGGCGAATCGATTGATCGATGTCCGCCACTTCTGGTTCAACAAAAACAAAATCGCGGAAATCAGCGTTCCCGCGTGGCCGATACCGATCCACCAGACGAAATTGACGATTGCGAAACCCCAGCCGATCGGAACGTTGATGCCCCAGATTCCGACGCCCTTGATGATCAACCAGGCGATCGATCCCAGCAGCACCATCATCAACGTGAATGCAATGCTGAACCCTGCCAGCCATCCGATCGATGTTGGCCGCGTCAATACGATCGACGAAATCTTGTCGGTTACCGATTCGTACGTATGCCCGGGCGCTAGAACTCGCGGCAACCGCGGAAGCTCAGGAGCGTTGATCGGCCGGTTCCCCGCGCTCATGCATGCTCCTTCGCATCCGTCAAATCTGGATGCGGGTTGCGCACTGCGCCTAGATACGTCGTTCGCGGACGCGCATTCAATTCACCCAACATGCTGAAGTTGCGCTGTTGCGCCCGTAACTTCGAAACCCGGCTGTTCGGATCATTCGCATTTCCAAACACGATCGCTTCGGATGGGCAAGCCTGCTCGCACGCCGTCACGATTTCGCCGTCCTTGATTTCCCGGCTCGCTCCGTTTTCGCCTTCGCGCTCCGCTGTAATCCGCACATTATTGATGCGCTGCACGCAGTACGTGCACTTTTCCATCACGCCTCGGCTGCGCACCGTTACTTCCGGATTCCTCATCAGCTTCAGCGAAGGTGTCTCCCAATCCTGGAACCGCAGGAAGTTGAATCGCCGCACCTTGTACGGGCAGTTGTTCGAGCAATACCGTGTCCCGATGCAGCGGTTGTAGACCATGTCGTTCAGGCCTTCCGCACTGTGTACCGTCGCTCCCACCGGGCAAACCTGCTCGCATGGCGCGTTTTCGCATTGCTGGCATGGCACGGGTTGGAAGAAAGTCTTCGGATTTTCGAGCGCGTGATTCTCTGCAGGCGTATCTTCCTGCGTCTTTAATGCCGTTTCGTAATAGCGGTCGATGCGGATCCAGTGCATTTCCCGACCGCGCATTACCTGGTCTTTGCCTACCACTGGAATATTGTTCTCGCTTTGGCAAGCCACCACGCAGGCATTGCAGCCATTGCACTTGGTGGTATCAATGGCCATCGCCCACTTGTAGTCCTTGTAATACCCAAGCTCCCGGTAATCCTTGTAAAACGACAGCCCCGGCGGCGGTATGGTCTCATCATGCTCGCGCGCGAAATTCGGATTCTCTTTGTACTCCTCCAGCGTCGCCGTACTCAAAATCTTCCGGCCTTCCACGTTGTGGTGATATTGCGTGCACGCCAGCGGATAATCCTCGTTGGTTACTGTTACTTTTCCGCCTGTCGCCGTAAACAGCGCGTCCGAAGCCCGGACCATATACGCGTTAAATCCCTTGTTCGAACCCGTGTAGCCAGCCTTTTTGCGGCCATAGCCGAGCGGCAGCACCACTACTCCATCCGCCTGCCCTGGCAGCACCCACGCCGCAGCCGTCACCTTGCTGTTTGAAAGCGTAATATCTACAACCGCCGAGCGTACCTGTCCGTGCTCGCCGCCGCGCGACATAATCTTATGTGTCACGCCTTGCTTTTCCGCCGTCGCCGGACTCATCAGCGCCGCGTTATCCCAAGCAATCTTCGTCAACGGCTTCGCCAATTCCTGCAGCCAGCCGTTATTCGCAAATCTTCCGTCATAAATGGTCGGATCGGGCCGGAACAGAAATTCCATGTCCGCTGTCGGCTTGGCAGCCGGCAAACTTGCCAAACTTACCTTCGCCGACGCGCTCACCGGCGCAAACGCCGACCCCGCAACAAATCCATCATTCAGCGATTTCCGCCAGAATTTGTCGGCATCCGTTCCGCCTGGCATCGCTTTCATCCGTTCGCGAACGGCGTCGAGCGCCGTCACTCCCGGCTTGTCCGTAAACGCCGCCAGAACTTCAAACGCCGTATGCGCGCGGTACAACGGCGCAATCAGCGGTTGCATCACGCTGTAGGTTCCGTCGAACGACCGCGCATCGCCCCACGACTCCAGGAAGTGCGCTTCCGGAATGTGCCATTGCGCGTATTCGCTCGTTTCGTTGACGTGCGAGGAAAGGTGGACCAGCATCGCCACCTTTTTCAGCTTCGCTACGAAATCCCAGTCGTGCGGCGCGTCGTATACCGGATTTCCGCCCAGCACGATCAGCAAATCCACTTTGCCTTTCGCCATCGCTGCGCACAAATCCTCGAGCGATTCCCGCTGGTTCACCGGATTCGCTTCCACCGGCTCGGTGTAATAAACCGTCGTCCCTGCATTGCCCAGCGCTTCGTTCAACATGTGCGCCAGCGCATGCACTTCCGGCGATTGCTGCTCGCCCGCTATCACCAGGCTCGCGCCACGATGCTTCTGCAGATCCGACGCCACCGCGTTTAAAAACTTTTCTGATCCTGCCGGAGCCGCACCCGATCCGGCAGACGTTGCACCGGAAATCTTCGCCGCCAGCGCGCGCGCGAACAGCTCCACGTCATTCGACTTCAGCGGCAAACGATTGTCCGCCGCAGCTCCTGTTACGCTCGGCGTCGGCTCAACCACATACAACCGGTTCATCTCGTCGTTCGGACCGGAGAGCGTTCTCCGCTTGTAAAAATCCTTCATGTAGCGAACGTGCCCCGGCCCGCTCGCCATGAAATCCGCATCCAGCGAAACCACTACATCCGCTCTTTCGAATCGATAAACCGCGTTCAGCGCGCGTCCGAATGCCAGCTTCGAGCCTTCCCGAGCTCCATCGCTGACTGCCGGCTCCCACTGGTGCCACTTGGCTTGCGGAAAAATCTTCAGCACCGCTTCCATCTGTGCCGAGAGCGTCGGTGAGGTAATCGTGCCTGTTAAAATGCGCATTCCCGCGCCATTCACCGCTTTTTGCGATGTCGCCAGTCCCTGCGCCTGCGCTTGGAATGTCTCCCAAATACTCAACTGCGCCATGTGCGTCGGCGTCTTCGCCCGGTCTGGATCGTACAAATCCAGCACGGCGGCCTGCGCAAACGCGTTCGTCGCGCCCAAACTCGATGGATGTTCCGGATTTCCCTCGACCTTCGTGGGACGTCCTTCGTGGCTTTCCACCAGCAATCCCAACGCGTCCCCGCCAAACGGCATCACCGTCGCGTAATGCTGCGGCCTGCCCAAGATCAATCCGTCCGGCTGCTTTACGTACGGCACAATCAGCGGATCGTCCGTCTTGCCGCATCCCGCCATTCCCGCTAGCGCCAGCGATGCACCCATCAACTTCAGAAAGTCTCTGCGGTCAACCGATTCGTCCCACTCCGAAGCCGCCCGCGGAAATTCCCGGTGCATCAAATCCGTGAAATGCGGATCTTCCGACAACTCTTCGAGCGTCCGCCAATACTGTTTGCCTTGCTTGTTCGCAAGCTTCTGCCGCACCGCCGCCAGATCGAGCGGATACTCCCGCAATTCCCGCTCTTCGGGGCTTGGCGGGTGGTTATCTACATCCAGCTTGTGATCGTGATCGCTCATACCATCCATCAACGATGACACGTCGAGCAGCTCGTCAGCTCGATCGTGCTTCGAATATTCCGCTGCACCTTGAACTTGTTTCCGATTTCCGCCTGATTTGCCGCCGGCTTCCACGTCATGTCATAAACCTTATCGAGCGGCCGCAGCGCCATCTCCGTGTTCTTATGACAGTCCAGGCACCACTGCATCAGCAGCGTGTTTGCCTGGAACATCAGCGGCATCTGATCCACTCGCCCGTGGCAGGTCGAACACCCCACGCCCTTGCTCACGTGTATGCTGTGGTTGAAGTACACATAATCGGCCAGCCGGTGTACTTTCACCCACTGGATCGAGGTGTCCGTCCGGTAACTCTCGCGAATCGGTTCCAGATAGCCCACGTTGTTGTAAAGCACCGAGTGGCAACTCATGCAGGTTTTTGTGGCGGGAATACCGGCAGTCGCGGAAACTTCCACCGAAGTGTGACAATACCGGCAGTCGATTCCGTCATCGCCTACGTGATGCTTATGACTGAATTGCACTGGTTGGTCACGCGTAATATTTTGCCGCGTGAAATAGTTCGAACGCGCAAGTCCCATCACCGCCGTTAATCCCAAACCTGCCAGGAAAATACCGGCGAAGATGCTGAACCTCGCGATAAAATTCGCGCTGCGGTGAAAAATCTGGGCCATGTGTGCTGTGCGCCGAGGCGGGTCTCCATAAAGGGAGCGGGACTAGGAGAGTCCACCATCGCATCACCGGGTCAGCGCTTCCCCGGCATCAAACTGCGGGCGCTAGTTTCCAACAATTCTTTTCGAATTGCAACCTCGCCCCGTAATTCTGTTTCTTTTTATTTTTGAATTTTTTATTTTGACCGTTCCATTTCTTGCAAAATTTTTGAAATGAAAATCCTTCTGCAAATTCCGCTTCAATTAGCAACTTTTATTTGAATTATCTGAATATTTCTGCTCCCTCTTCGTTTGGCCTTTCCGCTCCTCGTGGTATCTTAGAGAGATACTTCGCGCTCGTTTTTCCGCGAAGGTGACAGCCTTTCGCGCGGCGTTTTCCTCGCGCGCGATTGCCCGCTGGGGCGTGGTCCAACTGGTAGGACACCTCACTGTTAATGAGGACGGTGAAGGTTCGAATCCTTCCGCCCCAGCCAATTTCTCTCTTCGCTCTTCCCCTGGCGTTCGCCGTAACTCCGACCAAACCAAACCGACTCGCTGTTCGTATATTTCGATGGGCCAGCCCGCGTCTCGCTGGTGCAAAAAAACTCTGGGGATTCTCATGCGCTTCCTGACCCTGTTGTGCGCTGTGCTTTTCAGTTCCGTTTCCTGCCTTGCTCAGACGGGCACATCGCCCAGCAACGGCGCCGATCTGAAGCACCAGCTCGACGAACAAGTTCCTACCTGGCTGAAAGAATTCAATGCCACCAGCGCTTCCGTCGCCTACATTGCCGACGACAAAATTGCCTGGACCGCCTACTACGGCGACCAAGTTCCCGGCGGTCCCCCCGCGAACGAAAAAACGCTTTATAATGTGGCCTCGCTCACCAAACCCATCACTGCCGAAGTCATCGTCCGCCTCGCCTCCGAAAAAAAGCTCTCTCTCGACGAACCTATGTACGCATATTGGACGGACCCTGACATCCGAAACAATCCCTGGACCAAACTCCTCACTCCGCGCATCTGCCTTACTCACCAGTCCGGCTTCACCAACTGGCGCTACCAAACTAAAGGCGTCCTGACTCTTCAGTGGGAACCCGGCACAAAAACCGGCTACTCCGGCGAAGGTTTCGACTACGTTGCTCGCTTTGCGGAAAAGAAAACCGGCCAGACGTGGGAGGCGCTGGCGCAGCACTACGTCTTCGACGAAATCGGCATGCGGGATACTTCCTACACACCCCGCGACTGGTGGGCCGGCCGCCAGGCCAAACCCGTCGAATCCACCGACCGCACGAAGTGGTCCGCCGCCGACCTGCTTCGCACTACCGTCGCCGACTACGCCAAGTTCCTCGTCAGCGTTATGAACAACGAACATGTCACGCCGGATATCGTCCGCCAACGCCTCACCATGGTGCGCAACAATGCTACGCCTGAAATGGAAAAGTCAGTTTGCAAGGACACAACCGGCTCCGTCCACTGCAGGGCCTCCGCAGGCTTCGGCCTAAGCTGGCAAGTCCTCAAAATCAACGACGAAACAATTCTCGATCACAGCGGCTCCGACCCGGACGTCAAGACACTCGCCTTTTTTCTTCCCAGCCGAAAAATGGGCGTCGTCATCTTCACCAACGGCCCGGACATCGACAACCGGCTGGTTGGAAAAATTGTCTCGGTCCTCTACGCGAACCCTGTTTACATGAATACTTTGCGCTGAAGGTTTCCGCGCAATCTATCGGCGTTTAGTCACGCGTCAAAACGCACCTTCTGGCTTTACCTTTTCTCGTAAATGCAGTTGGGGACGGGGGGACGGAAGCGAGGCTGCCCATGTACTACCTTTTTCGCGGGTATTCAGCGTATAAAGACGCTTCAAGTCGCTTCAAGTCGCTAAGGCTGAAGCGGCGCTAAGTCGTTAGAAACGCTAGAAAATTAGTCTAGAGCGAGGAATTCCTTGGCCTAGGGGTTTATTTTCGAATCCTGCCGCCCCCGCCAAATTTACTCCCTAGCATCGCTTCGAAATCGCCGTCGCCTGATCTACGTCGTGAAAGTCAGAGCTTGCGGCCGGTCCGCCGGATGCACATAACGGCAGTCTTTGCGAACGCAGCGTGTAGGACATACCGATCAAGGTCGCGACCAATCAGGGAACGCGAGACGGGACTCTGAACATCGTCACCCGTTCTCCTGTCGGCATCGAGAATTCAAAAACACCGGAACCTCTTCTTAACCGCAGCGCGATCCTAGGGGCCTTGCCGTGCTTCGCAAATCGGAGTAGATTTCGAGCGCGGAGATCGTGGATGGCCGCCACCAGAACGCTGCTCTGAGAGATTTGAAGTTGTTGTTGTCACCAGCGGGATGCGCTCGGAATGCTCGGCGTGACTCTGCTAACTACCCCCGATGAGGAAGGTACTGCATTCGAATGGACCCTGCATTCCGCCTTTCAGTCGCGATTGCAGTCTTCAATGAAGAGACCGTCTTGCCTGAAGTGCTGCGCCGAGTGTGCGCTGTGCTCGACCAGCTCCATGGAGGCCCGCACGAAATAGTGTTTGTGGACGATGGCAGTACCGATCGCACTTTCGAATTGCTCGAGGAAGCGGCGCAGAAGGACCCGCGTATCCTGGCCGTCTCGCTTTCGCGTAATTTTGGACACCAGGCGGCCCTGACGGCAGCTCTCGACCACGTCACCGGCGATGCCGCGGTGGTGATGGATGGCGACCTGCAGGACCCTCCCGAGGTAATTCCGCAATTTGTCGAATTGTACGAGCAGGGTTACGACGTTGTTTATGCGCAGCGCGTCCGTGGCGATGAACCTTGGGCTTTGCGTCTATGTTATTTCGCCTTCTACAGAATAATGGCAAGGCTCTCCGATATTTCCTTGCCTCTCGATTCTGGGGACTTCGGCCTGATGTCACATCGCGCGATCGATCAGTTACGCCGGATGCCCGAGCATCATCGCTACCTTCGTGGATTGCGTAGTTGGGTGGGCTTCCGACAGACGGGTATACCCATCAAGCGCGGAGCGCGCCATTCGGGCAGCAGCAAATACAGCCTCCTGGGCCTGATCAAGCTTGCAGCAGACGGCATCTTTGCCTTCTCGATTGTTCCGATCCGCGCAGCGGCGTTGCTTGGCGCTGCGGTTATGGTGATTTCGCTGTTCTATGTCAGCTATTCTCTCTACGCTAAATTATTTCTGCATACATCGCCGCAGGGCTTCACCGCGCTGATAGTGGCATTTACATTTCTAATCGGTGTGGTTCTTTTTTTCCTGGGAGTGGTTGGTGAATATGTCGGCCGCATCTATGAAGAAACCAAGGCACGTCCCCTTTACATCGTCGGCCGCGTTGCTGGAGCGTACAAGGGCAACGCAGGAACTCCTGCACCCAAGACCAGTCATGCTCGGCGATTGCAAGAGCGAGAATTTCGATCTTAGCTCCACATCAAATGGCATTTCTTCGAGCTAAGAACCATCCGAAATGAATACCGGTCGCACCTTAACGTATCTGTCCTCGCCCGCCGCGGTCAGCATGGCAGATTGCTGGTTTGAAATAGCTACCATCGATCATTTTTGGATACATCGACGATTTCAGGTGCTCCGGCGACTGGCGGGCAGCCTGATCCCTAGCGCTAGGGAGATCGCCGAGATTGGATGCGGTCATGGTTTACTGCAGCGCCAGATCGAAGATGCATACGGGCGAGAAGTAACCGGTTTCGACCTGAATGAATTTGCGCTTAAACAGAGTGTGACCAGACTTAGCAATATCTGTTGTTACGACATTCACCAACAGGAACTATCCTTGCGCGAGCGATTTGACTTGGTGTTCTTGTTCGATGTCCTTGAGCATATGGCAGACGAGGATCGCTTCCTCCGAGCAGCGATGTTCCACTTGGCGCCTGGCGGGACGCTGGTTGTGAATGTTCCCGCAGGCCGATGGGCGTATTCAGCTTATGACCAAGCTGCTGGACATGTGCGACGCTATTCGATCCGATCTCTCGAGGCGGCCGCCGCACGCAATCGTCTTCGCATCGCAAGGTGGACCTATTGGGGCCTTCCATTGGTACTGACTCTGCTGTTCCGAAGGCTATGGCTATTGGGAAAGCAAGGAAGGGATGGGATAATTTCAGCCGGATTCAGCCCTCGAACGAGAACCCTGAACCGATTGCTATCGCTGGTTGCAAAGTGCGAACCGATACCCCAAAAATTCTTGGGAACATCAATCATGGCGGTTCTGGAAATGGAAGGCGTTTGACATGATGGGCATCAAGTGCGGCGCGGAATTTCGGGTGCGCCACGCGCTGGCGATAGAATTTGACGGCCATAGAAAATGCGCTAAAGCACCGCCAGTGACCGCCATGAACTCGGTTCGCGGTGTACTGCCAGGTCCGGCCGAGAAAGGCGCCAACCGTCGTGGATGAATGCCGCCTATGAGCGAACCTTCCGGAACGCTTTCAGACAGCCTTTCGACAGTTCACGCGGCTGCGGCCGGCAAACCTCAGGCTCACTGCCAAATCGCAAGATCGGCTTGGGCAGGCCCATACTTTAGACTGGTCATCCTGGTATTCGCGCTGAATGTGATTTCAGCAGCTCTATTTATTGGCCTGGTTGATCGTCCCGTCTACGACGATCAGTACAATCTGCGCGATGTTCAACTTTATGCGCACAACGGATTGTCTGTCGAAACGGTACTTGCTCACCGGAACCCGCCAGGTCCGACCAGTTTCCTATGGATGGCGGCTGGAGTTCGTCTGCTTCGTGGCGGAGAGCTGCGCGATGCACGAATTGCCAATCTTATAAGCTGGGTGCTCCTTTTCGTTGGGATTCTGGTTGGCGCTCGTTATAGCAGTTTTCCGCAAGTCTGGTACGGTGCTCTACTGGCAGCATTGGTTTTTCCGCACGCGGTTATGTCCGCCGCGACTACACTCACGGAAGGTCCGGCACTGCTTTTTGCGACCCTGGGAGCTCTGATCTGGATCGAATCGGCTTGGCGACCGACAATCACTGCATCCTCGTTTTCACTGCTGATTCTGGCAGGATTTCTTATGGGCATCGCAGTCTCATGCCGACAGTACTATCTGGCGCTGTTCCCGGCCGCTGTTTTGTTCCGTCTATTCCGGTCATCAGAGCAAGGAAGCAAACAAAAATTCCGCGGGCTGCTTGGGACTGTCCTGTCGCTGGCCGTCGCATCGGTCCCGGTAGTTTTATTGATCGTGATCTGGGGAGGCATTACCAGTCCTGGGATGGCCACCGGCGAGTCGTCGCCGGACTGGAACGCCTACGCGGATTTGAACCTCTTCAGGCCGGTTGTCGCGGCCTTTTATTCCTGTTTCTATCTAGTCCCACTGACCTTTCCGGCGGTCTGGCGTGTCCGGCCTCGATCTCGTTGGCTGGCGCTCCTGGTGGCCTCGATCGCTGGGATCGTGGCCGGCTGTCTTGAACCTTCGCTGCTTCAGCGTGGCCCGCTACGGGCTTTTGTTTCGATAGGCTCAGGATGGCTGGCCGGCAAGTTCATTCTTCTTGCGTGCATTGCCGCTTTTACGGTCTACCATGCGATCGTGATTAGCCTGCTTCTCTGGGAAAACCGACAGTCCGCCCTGTCTCGCCCTCCTGTGCTATTTGCTTCGCTGACGGTGCTTTTCTTTATCGTGGAGCAGTTGGGAGTCGGGGGTAATGTACCGTTCTACGATCGATATGTACTGCAAATTGCACCCTTCCTGGGCATCATCGCCGTCTCGCTCCTACCCCGGCTCGGTTTTGCGCGATTACTGAGTTTGGCAGCCATGAACGTGGTAGGTCACATCATGCTGTGGAGCCATTTCTACGACCGTTGAAGACTTTCTTGCTTTGCGGCACGGCGCGCACGCATGCAGTACTATTAGTACTCAAGGTAAGAGAGTTTCCATTGCAGACCTGAGCACTTCTCTATCGAGCGGCTGCGTCAATTCGATGTTTCTGATAAACCTATTAGAATGTGTTAAAACACTTCCGGCGCGCACTTTTCATGTTGGAATGTTACGTGCTTATGTATAGAATGTTGTTTCACGGGTGGTAATCCGTTTGTGCAGCCGCAGCTGGACCAAAGTGGGGTGACTTGTGCGACTTTTGATCTCGGGTGTCTGCGCCTTGGCGTTTTGCATCTTTGCAACTGGAGCTCGGGGCGACAGCATTACAATACAAAACGCGTCGTTTGAGCAGATTGCTTTTACGAACCCGCTCATTTCCCCGTGCAATCGGACCGGAGCCCTGCGCGTTTAATGCCGGCAACCCATTGCCGGGATGGACAATTAGTGGTACGAACCAATCGGCGGGACAGTTCCAGCCCAGTTCGACCTACTTCAGTCTTCCCTTGCCGGATGGCAACATCGTGGCTTATATCAACAATGGCATCATCTCGCAGACGTTGGGAGTTTTCGTGCTGCCCGACTCCACCTATACCTTATCTGTTGATGTTGGCCGGCGCTTCGACTTCACCGGTGTCAATTATTCGCTGAGTCTGCTGGATGGCTCGAACGTTTTGGGCACCTGTACACAAAGCGGCTCCAACGCCTCGATCGCAGCAGGCACATTTGCCGACATCGCTCTTACGTGCACCACAGGTGCCAGTGTTCCCGCCGGACTCCTCGGCATCCAACTCACTGGGTCCGGAACCCAGGTAGATTTCGATAACGTGCAATTAAGTGTGGTAAGTGCGGTATCGACCCCAGAGCCGGGCGCTTTGGCTCTCACGTTTGCTGGTTTGCTTATGGGCGGTCTGCTTTTCCTGCATTCTCGCCGTAGTCAATACTTGCACAGCGCAGCTTCGTAGCCCCAGAAGCGAATCCTAAAACCCGTTGTTCCTCCGCCCCAAGCGGTAACTACTCCAACGGGCTATTCTTTTTCAAGCCGTTCGTTCCAGCACAACGGAGATTCTCCGGCTGTCGACTCGATGTTCGGTCGACCCGCGCATTAACACCAAATCGACTCCAATCGATGCTATTGCTGCAATTCAAGAGTGCGGTACGCGCTATGCAATCAGCGTAGGAACGTTTTAATTTCGAATCCTTCCGCCCAGCCAAAGGATCCGACTTTTTTGGTTTTTGATTTCTTCCTAGGTGAGCGCCGACCAACGAAAGAGTCCGGCCGCACAGCCGCGACCTGCCTACTCAAGACCGGTGTTTTTGAATTACCGGAGAATGTGGACAGCCAGGTTTCTAATTACCGTCGCTTGGCTAAGCAAGCGGTATCTGATCGAACTTCGACCTGGTAAGGTCCAGACCTAACGCCTAGTGAAGGGTCGGTGTGGACTTATCGATAAGTTTGGTGATAGTAAAATCGCCCTGACTGACCTTCAATTCGATTTGCTTCTGCGGCTTCGCTACTTTGCCGAGAGAAATTTTCTTCCCTTTTTTCAGTTTTCCGTTTGATTTCTTCGCTTTGTCCGCCATAAGTCCTCCTCGTTCCAAACCGCAAAATCCGCAACAAAACATCCGATAGCGGCGGATTTAACCTCACCTTACAACTTTTTTCAAGCTCAATGATGCCTTAATGAGACGCAGGAGGGCTTCTTCGTCCGTTCCACCTGGCCGTCCTGGCCATTTCCCCAGCTCCTCGTACGGTGTTCCCCCGCTTTTCTTTCATCTTCCCGGTGCTACACTCCGCTTCTATGAAAGCCATCGCCCCCAGCGGCCTCTTTCTTCTCGCCGCCATCGCCGGCACCAATTCCTTTTCCCAATCGAGGCCTGCCCGCCCGCAAGTTCCCCAGGACCTTCAACCTCCACCTTCTGAAAAGCTGGTCCTCCAGGTCCACGCCAACGGCGCGCAGTTCTATACCTGCAAGCCCGGCCCCGATCAAAAATACACCTGGATTCTGAAAGGCCCCTCGGCCGATCTCTACGATCCGCAAAATCAGACCACGATTATTGGCAAACACTTCGAAGGACCAACCTGGAAACACAATGACGGCAGCGAAGTCGTCGGCAAACTCGCTGCAACCCACGACTCGCCTGAAACCAGCGCAATTCCCTGGCTACTTCTCACCGCCGCCAATCACGCCGGCGACGGCGTACTCTCCAAAGTCACCTACATCCAGCGCGTGAACACCGCCGGCGGCAAACCGCTCGCCTCTCTCTGCGACCAATCCCACGCCAACTCCGAACAAAAATCCCCCTACTCCGCCGACTACTTCTTCTACGCCGCTCAATAACCACCCACATCTCCGGCGTGCGTCTACTCGCTTCCGGACTCCGCGCCCCCTGAGTTAGAATCCGCTTCAGCTGCTTCACAATCTACCCCTTGGCCGTCGGCAACCCCGCTCCCAGCCAACCCTTCCATCCGCCATCCATCGACTCCACATTCCTATATCCCATCTTCTGCAGATTCTCCGCCACCAGCGCCGACCGGAATCCCCCTCCGCAATACAAAATCATCTTCGTCCCGGTCTCCGGCACCTGCGTCTCAATATCCCTTTCGATCACTCCGCGTCCCAGATGCACCGCACCCGGCAAGTGTCCATTCGCCCACTCGTTGTCTTCTCGCACATCCACCAATAAAAATTTCTCCCCGGCGTCCATGCGTTTCTTCACGTCGGCCACATTTGTTTCTTTCACCGACTTTTTCGCTTCATTAACCAGTTTCAAGAACTGCGGTGAATGAGCCATCGCATCCTCCTCTTTCTCTGTCTACTTTTTCGAGCCTACCACACGCAAAAATGCAATTCAGCGCAAACTCGCGCCGCTTTATTTTCTACTCAGTTTTTCATTGGTCTTGCCCTGCAGGCGATCTACTTCTTCGCGAAAGTCCTCGCGTACAGCACCAGCGCCCACACCTTTGCCGGCGGCAAACGGTCGCCCTCTCCCACCATTTTGTCTTTGCCCGTCACGATCAGGTCGTACATCTCGCCGTCGCTCATACTGGAGAGCACCGCCGGATCGTGCCAGTCCTTCATCGTCAATTTCATGGACTCGACCATCTCGCCCTTGCCATCACCCTTCTCTCCATGGCACATCGCGCAGTCGTATCCGAAAACTTTCCTTCCGCTCGCCAGCACTTCCGGCGTCGGCTTCAATGGATTTTTCTTCACCGGCGAAGCTGTCGTCGCTGTCGCATCCTTTTTCTCCACGGATTTTTCCGCCGGCTTTTCCGCGGTCGCCGGTGCTGACTGTTTTGTCGAAGTTGTTGCGGAAGTCGCTGCAGGTTTTTCTTGCGGGGAACTTTGTCTCGCCGTCCAAATGCCAAAACTCATTACTGCCAGAGTGCCCAGGGCCCGGATATTCATACCCATGATCTCCTCCTTCGGAAATCCGGGATGCAGCCAGTTCGGGCCACACCTCGGCTGGGGATATCACCCAGCGCTCTACGTGACGGAGTCTATACCCAAGCGTCTCCCCCGGCGCAACTATCCTCGCCTCTGTTTCTCGATCTTGCTTCGCTTCCTCCCCGGCCGCTCAATCCAGATCCCGCCAGTTAGGCCCCGTTCCAATCTCCACCACCAGCGGCACCGCCAACTTGTGCACGCCTTCCATCTCTTCCTTCACCAATTTCTCCAAGGCCTTCCTTTCTTTCGGCTCCGCTTCGAACAGCAATTCATCATGCACCTGCAAAATCATCTTCGCTTTCAATTTCTCTTTTGTCAGCCGCTTATGAATCGCAATCATCGCCATCTTGATCAAATCCGCTGCCGTTCCCTGCAGCGGCGAATTAAGCGCCGTCCGTTCCGCAAAATTCCTCAGTTGCACCTGCGGCGAATTGATGTCCGGAATCGGCCGTGCTCTTCCAAACAGTGTCCGCGTTTCGCCGCTCTTGCGAGTCTCCACCAGCACTTTATCCAGATATTCCTTCACACCGCGGTACCGCGAGAAATATGCGGCGATGAAGGAAGCCGCTTCCTTCTGCTCAATCTCCAGTTGCTGCGCCAATCCAAAGGCCGACAATCCGTAAATAATGCCAAAGTTGATCGCTTTCGCCGCTCGCCGGTGTTCCCCCGTCTGCGCTAGCGGCCCTACCCCGAAAACTTCCTGCGCCGTTCTGGCGTGAATGTCTTCACCATTCCGGAACGCCTGCACCAGCACCGGATCCTTCGAGTAATGCGCCATCACCCGCAACTCGATCTGCGAATAATCCGCCGACAACAAGAACTTCCCCTTTTCCGCAACGAATGCCGCCCGAATCTCCCGTCCCATCTCTGTCCGGATCGGAATGTTCTGCAGATTCGGATCGCTCGAACTCAATCTCCCGGTCGCCGTTCCCGTCTGATTGAAATTCGTATGCAGCCGCCCCGTCTCCGCGTGAATCAGTTTCGGCAAGGCATCCACATAGGTCGATTTTAATTTCGTGAATTCTCGGTACTCGATTACTTTCCCCGGCAACGGATGCCGCTTGCCTAGTTCCTCCAGAATTTCCGCCGCCGTCGATCGCGATTTCGGCCGCCCACGTTTCGCTGCCGGTTCCAGATTCAGTTTGTCGAACAGCACTTCCGCCAGTTGCGTCGGCGAATTCACATTGAATTCAAATCCCGCCAGCTTCCAGATCTCTTTCTCCAGGCGCCGCACTTCCTTTTCCATCGACTTGGACATCTCGCCCAGCACCTGCTGGTCCACCCGGACTCCGCTCCGCTCCATGTCCGCCAACACTCCAGCCAGCGGCAAATCGATATCCTCGTAAACTCTTGTCAGTTTCTGCTCTTCTACCTGCTTCCGCAGCTCCGGAGCCAACCGCTGCAATCCGTCTGCTTTTTCGCCCGCTCCTCCGCCTAACGCCTCATTGAATTGCCGGAACATCACGTCCGCGAAATTGTGTTTCGCTGTCGTCGGCCGCGCCAAATACGAATAAATCTGCGTCGAGTCCAGGATATTCTCGGTCGGCCCCGCCATCAGTTGAAACAGTTTCGCGTCATGCACGATCTTTACGCGCTTCGCATCCTTCAACACCGGTTCCAGCGCTTTCAACGCCTCTTCTTTTTCATCCACCCACACCGCCCGCCCTTCCCCTGCCGCAGACGACACTTCAATCCCCGTTACTTTTGTTCCGTATCCTTCGCTCTCTCTCCCGCTCAAATCCAGATTCAACCAGACGGCCAGCGGCTTTTTCGCCGGTAATTTTTTCAACCAGTCACTGAATTCTGCCGCATTCGCAAACTCCGCGTAATCCTTCTTCACCGCCGGCGCACTTTCCGATGTCGGCGCGCTGAGTGCTTCGTTCCCCATTTCCTTCAACAGCGAATTGAATCCCAGTTCCCGGTACAGCGCCGCCAGCGCTATCCCGTCCGGCGCTTTCATCGCCAGCGCAGTCAGATCCATTTCGATCGGCACGTCGGTCGAAATCTTCGCCAACTGCTTGGACATCATCACTTGCGCGCGTTGCTGCTGCAGTGCTTCTCGATACCGCTTGTTCGGAACTTCATCCGCGTGGTCCAACGCGTTCTCCACGCTCTGGTATTTCTGGATCAGTTCAGCCGCGCCTTTTTCTCCAATTCCTTTTGCGCCGGGGATGTTGTCCACCGTGTCGCCAACTAGCGCCATGTAGTCAATCACTCGCTCCGCCGGCACTCCCAGAATTTCTTCCACCCGCTTCTCATCGACAATGACGTCAGCCTTCGCGCCGCCCGATCCTGTCCGCAGCGTGCGCACATTTTTGCCCACCAGCTGCATCATGTCTTTGTCGTTTGAAACGATGACCACTTCCAGATTGCTCTTCGCGCCCTTCACCGCCAGCGTTCCGATCACGTCGTCCGCTTCATACCCTTGCACTTCCAGGATCGGCAGCCGCATCGCTTCGCACAGTTTCTTTACGTACGGCAATTGCACTCGCATCTCATCCGGCATCGGCTCCCGATGCGCCTTGTATTGCTCAAAAAGTTTGTCGCGAAACGTCGGTCCGGAAGGGTCAAACACAATTCCCAGATACTCCGGCTGGTGATCCTTAATGATTCTCCGCAAAATGTTCGCAAACAAGAACGGCACTTTGGTCGGCATTCCCCCCGGACCGTTCATCCGCACCATCGGCGCAAAAAATGCCCGATAAATGTGCGCCATCGCATCCACCAGAAACAGCCGCTTCGTAGTCGTAGTAGTCATTTCCCCCGCGCTAATTCTCAAAGCCGTATCAATGCTTCGAGCGCTATCAATTTTCTAAGCTATGCCCGCAATTTGCGTCCACGCCATCGCCCTCGTCTCGTATCATTTTTCTGAGGCGCTTCCTAATAACTCCGAACGCAAATCTCTCGGTCGGATCTTCCAGCGAAGATCGTCTCCCAATTCAGCCGCGAGTATACCAAACGCCCTCTAGAGGGGCTCTCCCGCAC
Organism: uncultured Acidobacteriota bacterium; assembly: GCA_963781385.1. Taxonomy (GTDB): domain Bacteria; phylum Acidobacteriota; class Terriglobia; order Acidiferrales; family UBA7541; genus Acidiferrum. The sequence continues at coordinate 788,084 of CAWAFN010000007.1, forward strand.
CCGTTCTCACTTCCGCGCTGCTCTTGCTTTCGACCTTGGGTTCGGCTTTGCTTTTGCCTTTGCCTAGAATTTGCTTTCGACTTCGCTTGTGACTTTGTTTTTGTAGCGCCCGCCTTGCGAGGCGGGCATTTGCCTTGCGACATTGACCCGTCGGCCGCAGACAGGTCCGGACCCGTGCATTTGTTTTATTGCCTTCAGTAGCACATGCGTCCAGCCTGTGCGTAATCTACTCCGTAACTGCGACTGTCAACTCCGCCTTCCGCCATAAGGCCCCAATCTTTCAATTCGCTTCCTCGGGAACTCCGTGGCAATCCCGCATTTTTCGCTCCTCCCACCACAGCAACTTCCTCCCTCGGCCCGTGTTCAATTCCTCAGCAAACGAAATGGCTCCAGTCCTTTCGTGCCGCTTCAGCATCACTTGATTTTGCACGGCAAAACACCCCGTTCCGGCATCGCCGAAGCGGCAACGACTGGTGCGTTTATCTCACTTCGGGAGGAAAAACATGGTTCGCAAAATTGCTCTTTCCATCTTTGGCTTGCTGGGGTTACTAGCTTTCTCTTCGCCATCCCAGGCACAGTACGGACGAATGGTCATGCTCGGGGATGCGCACGTGGACGGCAACGTCGATCACGACAGCATCCACGTCGGCCGCCACGACGGCACCTTCCGCGCCATTCAACTTCGCGTGCGCGGCGGTGACATCCGCTTCGATCGCATCGTTGTTCGCTTCGGAAACGGCACGCAGGAACAGCTCTCGATCCGGTCCATCGTCCCTTCCGGAAGTGCAACCCGCATCATCGACTTGCCCGGCGATCGTCGCACCATCGAAAGCGTCGACCTGTGGTACGAAAAAGCCAGTTGGTCTCATCGCCCCGAAGTAAAACTCTTCGGAGTTCTCTAGTTTTGCCTTGCGCAAGTAGTGACTTCTCTCGCGACGCATGGAGTTCCCTTCGTGCGTCGCGCTTTTTCTTGACAGTTCTTGCCTCTCTCCTTCGCGCTTCTACTTCTCGCCCCTACTTCTTGCTGTTACTCCTTGGCTCTGCTTTCTCGGTTCTACTCTTGCTTCTACTTTTTAGCCGTACTCCCCCGGGGTTGTGCTTCACGATTCTATTTCTCAACCAACTCAACTGATTCCCCCGCTTGCAACCCACCACACACGCCTTCGTTTTCTAATCATTCGTCACAATATTGAATTTTCGTTCAGCCCTTGTATTTCTCATACTTACAGCGCGAAGTCCGCGCCGAACGGGGGGAGGGGGGAGGCGCCAGTAAGGTCTGCCAAACGCAAAAAAACTCCCGACCGCCACCATGGCGATCGGGAGTCTTCTCTTTAGAAATACGACGACTGGACTTAGCGCGTCGGGGGCTGAACCACGATCAACAACCGCGTCCCGCTCTCGAGCCGCACATTCTGCTTGGATCCAACCAGCACCGATCCGTGCGAACCTTCTGACATCGGCGTGAACACTCTCAGGTTCGGCTCACTGAACGCGCCTTTGCTGTCCGGAGTAAACATGCCCTTGCGGTCTAGCCCACCCTCGATCTGCGGCACCGGAGCGCTCGGAACCACTCGACGCGGCAGCGTATACGTCGAAGGCAAAATCATCGTGTCCGAATCGGCCGGCGTTGGAGCGATCTTCGTTACCCCGGCCATCCGGTTTTCTTCATACTTTTCACGCGACGGGATGGTCGGTGCCGCGGTCGCAGGCGCCAATGCCTGTATGCCCGCATTCAGTACGGCTTCCTGGCCATTCTTCAGGATCACCCGGTCAAATTCCACGAATAGCGCCGAAGTTTCTTCTCCATCCGCGCCGGTGCGAACCACATGCCCGGTAATCCGGCTGCCCTTTGGCAACAGCACGCTGCGCTGATAGGTAACGGACTCGGTCACGATCGCGGTTACCACATCGCCCGGCTTGCTCTTCTCGCAATCGAGCGTACCCACGAGCGAAGCATTGATCGGAGTACCCGTGCTCAGTGGAATCGTCACCGCAGGCCCCTGTGGAACCTGCTTTTTCTCGGAATTCGTCTGGCCAGAGGGATTCTGGCCCTTTGTACCGGCTGCGGTTGTATCGGCCATAGCACTTCCCGCAAACACTATTGCAAGGAGCGCCGCGCCAAACAGATTCTTTTTCATCGAGGCCTCCTTCTCCTGGGCTGGAAGGCAAGCTGCCGTTAGAGAGACAATACCACCAAGGGGTAATGCAACACGAACACCAAATTGTAACTCCTTTATTATGTGCCGAATCTGTCTAGCCGGAAATACGGTAGATAGTGCACTTTGCAGTTCTGGTACCCGCTTTTTGCAGCCGCCGCGCGGCTTTTCTGCAACAGAACCAGCCAGGAACGGTCATGGGCAGACCAGATCAATGATGGCAAGGTTCTATTTGCTCGCCATAAACGAGGAACGACGTGCCTCTTTCCGACGAAAGGCCCGATTTTGGTGCGAAGGTCGAGCACTAGGAAGTCGACGCGAAGTCTTGTACCCCGGGAAAGCTCTCTTTAGCAATTTCCTTCGCCAGCGAGCCCGCGCCTATCTGTTCGGCTAGCCCCAGAGACTGGAAGGATAGCCTCGCAGGTGAACCCAGATCTTTGAATGCCGCAGCCAAACGGCCGATTGCGGGGAGCTAGGAAACGATGCCCAGCGGTTTCGCGACTTCCGCCATGATTTCGGCGGCTTTTACCAATTGCTCTTTTTTGTGCCCGGCGCTGACGATCGCTCGTAGCCGCGCTTTGCCTTCCGCCACGGTCGGGTAGCCCACTGCGGGAGCGAACACTCCGGCGTCGAAAAGTTTTTTCGAAAACTCAAACGCTTTCGCCGCGTCGCCCACGTGAATAGGAACAATCGGCGTTTCGCTGGTCTTAAATTGGAAGCCGCGTTTTTTCAGTTCGCGTTTGAGAGTTTTTGTATTCGCCCACAATTTCCCTACCAGCTTTTCCCCTTCGGGGGAATCCAGCAATGAGAATGCCGCCATACAAGCCGCCGCTGTCGCCGGAGTGTGCGACGTCGAAAAAAGAAACGGCCGCGCCCGCAAATACAGAAAATCAATCAGGTCGCGCGACCCGCAAACGTACCCGCCCATCACGCCGATCGCTTTGCTCAGTGTCCCCACCTGAATGTGCACGCGGCCATGGCAATCGAGATGATCGATGGTTCCGCGACCGCCCCGACCCAGCACGCCGCTAGAATGCGCGTCGTCCACCATCATGATGCAGTCATACTTTTCGGCGAGATCGCAAAGTTCCGGCAGCGGCGCAATGTCGCCGTCCATGGAAAACACGCCATCGGTAATAATCAATTTTTTGCCGGGAAATTCCGCAGTCTCCTGCAGAATTCTTTCGCAGTCTTTCACATCTTTGTGTTTGAAAACTTTGATGGTCGCGCGGGACAGCCTCGCGCCATCGATGATCGACGCGTGATTCAATTCATCGGAAATAATCAGATCTTCTTTTCCGAGAACCGCGGAAACGGTTCCGGCATTCGCCGTAAATCCGGACTGAAAAACCACGCAGGCTTCCACGTTCTTAAATTTCGCAATCTGCTCTTCCAGTTGCATGTGCAACTGCATGGTCCCCGCAATGGTGCGGACCGCGCCAGCGCCTGCTCCGTATTTCTTCGTCGCTTCTACCGCCGCTTTCCGCAGCGCTTTGTGCGTGGTTAGCCCCAAGTAGTTATTCGACGCAAGATTGATCACTTCTTTTCCGTCGAAAGTGCAAACCGGTTTTTGTTCGCCTGCAAGAATGCGCAGTTTGGGAGCCACGCCTTTTTCGCGCAAATCTTTCAGTTGGTCGCTGACGTACTGCAGTGGATTTTTCTTCGCAGACTGCGTTGCGATTTCGCTCATGATTTCTTTCTCCGCCTGTTCTGCTGCTTTTCTCTGCTTACCCGGCGCCAGATTGGTTCAAGCGGGCATCCCGTTCGGGTACAGCAAGATTTTTCCCGCCAGCCCTCCCTGCAATTTGGCGAACGCGTCTTCAAACTGTTCCAGCTTCATTCGCTCGCCGAACAGCGGCTCCAGATTCAGTCTGCCCGCCTTCAAAAGAGCGGTCATCTGCACCCAGGTTTCATACATTCTTCGCCCGTAAATTCCTTGCACCGTAGCGCCTTTGAAAATTACATCGTTGACCAGATCGAGCGGAACATTTTCCGTTGGAATTCCCAGGAGCGAAGCGCGGCCGCCCGCGCGCAAGGCTTTAAATCCCTGCTGAATCGCCGTCGGATTTCCGCTCATTTCCAAAAGCACATCGACGCCGGTATGGTTCGTTTCGCCGAGAATTTTCGCGACCGCGTCTTCGCCCGCCGGATTCAACACCACGTCGGCGCCCATTTGTTTCGCCAGTTTGCGGCGATGTTCATTCGTTTCCGTCGCGAATACGGTGGAACTTCCGCACGCTTTCGCCACTGCGATCGACATCAAGCCGATCGGTCCGCATCCGGTTACCAGCGCTGTGCGCCCCGCAATCGGCCCCGCCAACACGGTGTGCACCGCATTGCCCAGCGGATCGAGAATCGCGCCGTAGCGTTCCGGAATTGCGGGATCCAATTTAATGATGTTCGACGCGGGAATTTTTACGAGTTCAGCGAATGCGCCGTCCTGATCGATCCCGATAATTTTCACGTTCGGACAAATATGCGCTTCGCCGACTCTGCACTGGTGGCAGTGTCCGCAATTCACATGCATTTCCGCGCTGACAAAATCGCCAGATCTAATCGCGGAAACTTCTTGGCCGACTTTCTCCACGATGCCGCAAAATTCGTGGCCCAGCGTGACCGGCGGCTTGATGCGTCCCTGTGACCAGCGATCCCAACCATAAATATGCAAATCGGTTCCGCAGATCGAAGCGGCCCTTACCCGTACCAACACGTCGGTCGGACCGATCGTCGGCGCCGTAGCGGATTCGTACGACAGGCCACGCGCCGCCTGCATTTTTCGCAACGCTTTCATCGTGCCCCTTCGAAATTCACAAAACGCGAAACCATTCTACAAATGCGCTCAGGGAATTTCCGCGAGCGCGCCCAAGTAGGCGATGGTAGCACACGAGCCAATTTGGTTTGTGGCGAGGAGTAGGGCGCCGCAGTTTTCACGATTTCGCGAACTCGCCGCCGATTTCTTTGACGCGGCGCAAGTCTAGTTTTCCGGTTCCGAGATATGGCACGGCTTCGATGTGATGGAATTGATCGCTACGAGGTTTCCAGAGAGCGGGCAAATCGACTTCCGCAAATTTCGCGAGAACTTCTTGCAACTTTTCTTCCGCCAGGGTATGCAACACGACTAATTTTTCGCCTTTGCGTTCGTCAGGAACCGCGGTAACTACAAAAACCTGTTCGGGCGCGGCGGCAATTTCCTGCAACTTGTCTTCAATCTTGATGTGCGGCACCATTTCGCCGCCGATCTTGCTGAAGCGGCTGAGGCGATCGGTGATGCGGACAAATCCGTCTTCGTCAATGGTGGCGATATCTCCGGTGTTGTACCAACCGTCCCGCAAAACTTCGGCGGTCTTTTCCGGCCGATTCAAATATCCCTGCATCACATTTGGTCCGCGAACCAGTAGCAGACCCGGCTGGTTTGCATCGAGGGTGGCGTTGGTTTCCGGATCGACGGTTCGCAGAACAATTCCCGGAAGCGGGTGGCCGATGCTTCCGCGCTTGGCGCCCACTTGGTGAAAATCCGCAGCGCGAAAACTCATGGTGTTCACAGCAACCACCGGAGAGCATTCGGTACAGCCATAACCTTCAAGCGGACGAATGCCGAAGCGGTCTTCGAAAGCTTCGGAAATGCGAGCGGGCAATTTTTCCGCGCCGGCAATGACAAAGCGCAAACTGCCGAAATCTTCCGGAGCGCAGCGCCGCGTGTAGGCATGCAAAAATGTCGGAGTGGCGAGCATGAATGTGACCCGATAGCGATTCACCAGAGCGCCGATGGTGCGCGAATCGAGGGGATTGGGGTGGTAGACAACGCCGATGCCGACGGCGCCGGTCAGGCAAAGAGTTCCTGTGAATCCGAAAGAATGGAAAAACGGGAGGATACCGAGAATTCGATCGTCTTTGTGCAGCATGAACACCTGGTTCAGCTGTTCGACATTCGCTGCGACGTTGTACTGAGTGAGAAGAACGCCTTTGGGGTCGCCGGTGGAGCCGCTGGAAAAAATGATGGTGGCGATGTCATCGAGAGTGGTTTTTCTGGCGGCGCCGACAAATTTCTGCAGCGCACCAATGGGAAAGAAGATTGCAGCAACCAACGCGGCAAACTTTTCTCCCATTCCCGGCTGCTGCGCGAGATCTTCCACGAAGACGGCTTTGCCGGGCGGCTGCACTTTGATTTTTTCCAGGAAAGCGCGCGAGGTAACGGTCGTCGTCAGACCACTTTGCTCAGCACAGGAATCGACGACCGGCTGCGACGCAGTGTAGTTCAAATTGACGGGAACTTTGCCTGCGAACATCGCGGCGAAGTTTATGAGTGCGCCAGGGATTGAGGGCGGCAGCAGAATTCCGACTTTTTCCTGATCGCCCCAGACTCTCCGCAACCTTCGCGCGAGAAAAATCATTTTGCTAAGCGCCGAGAAAAAACTCAGCCTGGGCGTGCGGAAATCTGCCATGGCGAAACGGAAAGGATGCCGCCGCGCCGTTTGCAGCAACGAAGCTGGAATGGTCTTCATATCGCGACGGCGCCGCACGAAGGCCGTGGCAGAAAGCTCCAACACGGCCTGACGAGCCTGGGTTGCCGTGGTTGCGGTTGGCAGAGGTAAACCGAAACTTACCCCTACGGGATAGGGAATTTTTCGCGGGCGTTTCCAGAAAAACTTGCCGCCGGAAAAACTGAAAATCGAGCCCCAGATTCCGTCGATGTGCACCGGAATCACGGGCGCTTCGGTTCCTTTTACGATGCGTTCAAAACCGCGACGGAAAGGCATCAGCTGGCCGATGCGGGTCATCTGGCCCTCGGGAAAAATGCAGACAAGTTCGCCATCCTGCAGCGCGCGTGTGGCAGTGCGCAGCGACTGAATCATCTCGCGCGCTCCCTGGTGGGCGGAAATAGGAATCACACCCAGCATTTTCATAAACGGCTTGATGAACGGCCGTTCGTATATTTCTTTCAGCATCAGAAAGCGAACGGGGCGGTCGGTGGCAGCGATGACAAGAGCAGCATCGACAAAGGAAGCGTGATTGGGAATGAGCAAAGCGCCGCCGCGCGCGGGAACGTTTTCTCCGCCGCTGATATCCATGCGGTAGAGGGTGTGCGTGGCGAACCACAGCAGCAGCCGCAGCAAGGCGTCCGGCAACAGCCAGAGAATATAGAGCGTTGCCGCCAATGTGCCTGCGGCGGCCCAAAAGAAAACGGCGGCAGAACCTTGCTGAAGAAGATGGGTCAGAACGAAGTAAACGCCGGCCTCGGCTCCGACTCCGATGAACGAGAACAGATTGGCGGCAGCAATGACGCCGCCTTTGTTGCGTTCCTCCGGGCGATGCTGAATCAGCGCATTGATCGGCACAATAAAAAATCCGGCGGAAAAACCGAGCAGGGAAAGAAAAATTACGACGGACGGAAACGACAATCCATGAATGGCCATCAAGGCGCCGAATATGGTCATGCCGATGGCGCCGAGGGGAATCAGGCCGTATTCAATTTTTCCGCCGGAAAGATAGCCCGCGGCAACACTGCCGATTCCGATGCCGATGGCGATGGCGGCCTGCAGGTACGCGGCGTGCGTTTCGTCCACTTTCAGAACGTCGCTACCGTAAAGAATGATGTTCACTTGCAGCAGAGCGCCGAGGAACCAGAAATAGGTGTTGCCAATGACCGCGAGCCGTAAAACGCGGTCGGCGCGGATGATCTTGGTTTGCGACCAGAGGTCGCCGAAAATATTGAAACGGAATTTCCGGGAAATGTCGGCTGGCGGAACGCGCGAAATGCCCAAGCTGAAAAGCAATCCGACAACGGTGAAACCGAGCAAGAGCACTCCGGCACGGCCGTATTGCCCGGCAAATATTTTTACCAGATACGCGCCGGCAACGCTCCCGCAAATGAGCGCCAGAAAAGTGCCAAGCTCGATAATGCCGTTGCCCCAGGAAAGTTTTTCAGAAGGCAACAGCTCGGGAAGAAGACCGTATTTGGAGGGACCGAAAAGAGCGGCCTGGGTGCTGACCAGAAAAATGGCGGCGAGCACCAAATAGAGATTCATGGTAGCAAGCCCGGCGACCGTAACCAGCATCACGGCAAGCTCGAAGAATTTGAGGCGAATGGTGACGGTGCGTTTGCTGAAGCGGTCGGCGAAATAGCCGCCGGTCATTGAGAAAAGAATGAACGGGACAGCGAAAAGCGCCTGCACGTACAGCACCAGCTGATCGCGCACGTTGGGGTCGCCGGAACGAGTTTCCGCGAAGGCGCGCGCAAGAATCAGAAAGATGACGAGGTTGCGCAGGCCGTAATCATTGAAAGCCCCCTGAAACTGGGTGACGATGAGGCTCCAAAAACCACGGCGCCAGTGTGCAGGAGTTATCGGCGAGCTATCGGACATTGAGCGGTTCTCCGCGGGACTTGGTGATCGCGCTGCTCAACTTGCGATTCTGGCAGATGCGGAAATGTTGCGCGCCGCGCGGAGGACATGTGATCCGCGCCGGTGTTTGAAACTAAAATTGGCGCCTAAACATCGCAAAGATCGGCGGCTTCGCGAAGCGAAGTGAGCGGATCGCGCGCGGGAACGAATTCGTGCGCGACGTAACCTTTGTAATTTGTTTTGGCGATGCCGCGCATCACGCCGTCCCATTGAACTTCCTGGGTGCCGTCGAGTTCGTGGCGGCCGGGGACTCCACCGGTGTGAAAGTGGCCCATCCACTCAATATTTTTTTGAATGGTGGCGATGAGGTCGCCCTCCATGATTTGCATGTGATAGATGTCGTAGAGAAGTTTGACGCGGGGCGAATTGACGGCTTGCACGACTTCGAGGCCCCACTTGGAGTTGTCGCACATGTAATCGTGGTGATCGACTTTGCTGTTGAGCAGCTCGATGCAGATGTTGACGCCGTTGTCTTCGCCGATTTTTTTCACGCGATTTAGACCGATGATGGTGTTCTTTGCACCTTCGGCGTCGGACATGCCGGCGCGATTGCCGGAAAAAGTGATGACGTTGGGGACGCCAGCCTTTGCGGCAAGGGGAATCGACTTGCGAAATTCCTCTTCGATCTTGGCGTGATTTTCCGTGCGGTTCATGGCGCTGGCAATGGTTCCGCCGCCGCCGTAGCCCATGCTGCAGATGAGGCCGTAGCGTTTGGGGACTTCCCACTCGCTTATTTCGAGCAGGTCGACGGCTTTGAGGCCGATTTTGGCGGAGTATTCGCAGAGCTGATCGAGCGGAATTTTCTGGTAACACCAGCGGGAGACGGATTGTTTGATATTGCCTTTGCGCTTGATCGGCTCGTCGCCGGCTGGCCAGGCAGCGGATGGAATGGAAGCCATAGTGGCTCCTGCGATTGCGGTTTTTAGAAGATCTCGACGCGATGGTTTGTTCATGTTCGCCCCGCAGAGTGTACCCAGAAAACGTGTACTGGTTACAAGAGATTTTTTTCGCAGTGCTCTTGACGCGATGGATGGCTGAGTATTACTTTACCCGTTCGACGATAGCGATTTTTTCTAGCGCTTGCAGGTATTCGACGACGAGTTCGACCGGGACGGGCCCGTACTCGGCGGAGACGGCGTCGCGGATTTCCTGGGCATTGCGCTGGCCGTTGGCGAAATTGAGGACTTCGTAGGCGTATTCTTCACCGCCTCCCCACCAGCCTTGGTAGGCGAGGAGCTTAGGCGTTGCGATGTTCGCGGCTTTGGCGTGGTCGGAAAAATAGTCGTAGCCAAACACGGTTAGTTGGCCTTTGGGCTCGGACTTTCGCTTCCAATACGGTTTGGCGCCTGCGCCGAAATCAGAGGACTTAGCGAGCGCCTCGAGACTCGAAGAGTCTTTGGGCAGGGGCGGCCGCGTTTCGTTGCCAATAATCGAGATCGGAACGATCGAGTTGATCGAATTTACCAGGCGCTCTTCACTGCGAACGTATTCGCCCAGCGCTTTTTTCGCTTCGTCTTCTGAAAGTTGAGCACTCCGTCTGACAGCCTCTCCGGTGCGTTGCAATTGATTCGTTTTGATTGACTCTAGGATCGCGGCATAGTCTGTCGGAATCATTTGCGCCAGGAAATAACCGCTGGCGGCGCCGATGAAGGCGGCACGTTTGAGTTTGCTGGGATCGATGTTGGCGGCGGAATCGAAATTGGTGTGGATGTAGCGGTCAGGCCAGTCGTTGAGATATATGGCGGGAATGGCGAAGGAAGAATCCTGATACACATCGTGGTCGCTGCCCATCGAGTAGGGCGAATACTCCGCGCGAAGAGGTTCCTTGCCGCCTTCGGGCGCGATCATTGGAAATTGCGCTTCGCCGGTGGCTGCGAATTTGTAGGATTCTTCGTTGACCCATTGCGGCGAAAGACCATGCGACGTCGTGAACGAAACTGGGCAGGCTCAGGGGGCCGCGCGTGACGTGGAACACGGATTTGGTTTCCGGGCCGCCGCCAACCATGTCCATGTGGACGACGGCTTTGATGCGCTTGGCGAATTCCGGTTTGGCGTTGAGAAGCGTGACCGTACCTTCGATTTCGGGCGGGAAGATGAAGCGGATGGTGCGCGACGGGCGAGGCAGTTGCTTGGTATCGATGAGTTTTTGGAGCGTACGAGCGACTTCGAGAATGGCAGAGCAGCCGCTGGCGTTATCGTTCGCGCCTGGGCGTTGATGATCGAGGTGGCAGGAGAACGCGATTTCCTCGTCTTTTAACTTTCGATCGGAGCCGGGAATGGTGGCGGTGACGACTTCGTAGTTGCCGGGGTGCTGGCCGGCTTTGACCACGGCGTGCAAGGCAATGAAGTGGTTGCTTTGCGCCAGCCAATCTTGCATTTTGCGGGCGCGTTTTAGGGAAACCATGAACGCGAAGGTTTTGTTAGGAGAAAATGTATCGAGGTGGCCCCAACGGATGAGATTTTGATCGTCGCCACTCCAGGCAGTTTTTTGATTTTGCGCGTAGCTAACAATTCCGACAGCACCGAATTTTCCTACTGCCAAATCCTGAACGGCGCCGGGTTGCGCACTGACCAGAACGATTTTCCCTTTCACGTCCTTGCCGGCATAGTCGCGCTCGTTGCTTCCCGCTCCGACGTCCACTAGGTTCGCCGTTACGTCCGCGCTTTCGCTGTCTTCAGCGAGTGTGACCGGCTCCGCCTCGAAACTCGCCAGTCGTGATCGTTCATTCCATACGAACTTGTCCACGGCCTCAGCGTGTCCGTCAGCGCTCTTTCCTCCTTCACCAATAATTTCAGGCGCGACTTGCCACAACTCCGCAAATTCCGCGTCCCAGGCGGGGCGGGAGCGTTGCGTGCCGTAGAAGATTTTGCCGTCGGCGGGAAACTGGAGAATCGCGACGTCAGTCGCGCCGTAAGCGCGCAGGCGCTCGGCGACGAGTTCTGCGGCGGAATGAAAACCCTGCGAGCCGCGTTGCCGATGCAAGCGCGCCAGACCTTCCAGATTGCGCTTGGCGGTTTCGCCGCTGAGCTCGTTAGCGAGGGCGGCAACGTCTTTTTCCGGGAGCAGCGGGGGCTTCTGCGCGAAGACTTGGCTGGATGCGGCGAGCAACAGCACGGCTGTGACGGGCGCGAATCGCTTCACGATGGAGCCTCCGGAAACGCACGGATTCTACAACGATTGCGGTGGCGAGCGCGTAGGGTATGAATTTGCGCTGGAGGCAAGCGCAGAAGACTGTTGCCGCCGGAACGAATAGCGTGGGAGGTGCATCGAACCAGACGGCGTCCGGAGACTCGTCAATTTGCGGCTGCCGCAATCTTTTGCTGCGCGCGTACGTAGTACTCTTGAGAGCCAATCGATGCCGCCAATGACAGAAGCCGCCGAACAGCCGAGCGCGCAGAGCTATGTACAGCCCGCAATCGAGATCCAACACGTATCGCGGCACTACGCGATGGGGGAAGAATCGATCCGCGCGGTGGACGATGTTTCGCTGACCGTGCCAGCGGGAGAATTTTTGGCGCTGCTGGGGAGTTCGGGATCGGGAAAATCGACGCTGCTGAATCTGATGGCGGGGCTGGACCGGCCGACAAGCGGAACAATTATTTCTGGCGGGCGAAACCTGGCGGAGCTTTCTTCGCTGGAGCTGGCGCGTTACCGGCGCAACACGATCGGGATGGTGTTTCAGTCGTTCAATTTGTTGCCGCGCATGACGCTGGAAGAAAACGTGGAGTTGCCGCTGCGGCTGGCCGAAGTGGAGCACGCGGAACGAAGCGCGCGGATTCGCGAGGCGCTGGAGCGGGTGCGGCTGACGAAGCGGATGGGGCACCGGCCGAGCGAACTTTCCGGCGGCGAGCAGCAGCGTACGGCGATTGCGCGCGCGTTGGTAAACCGGCCGAAAATTCTTTTTGCAGATGAGCCGACGGGAAATCTGGATTCGGCGACGGGTGAAGTGATTTTGATTCTATTGCGCGAAATCCAGGCAGCCATGGGAATGACCGTGGTGATGGTGACGCACGAGCGGCACTTGGCGGAACGGTTTGCGGATCGATTGGCGACGATGGGCGACGGGAAGCTGCTTTCTACGGCGGCGACTGCGGGTTATGTCGCGGCGGAAAATGCGGGAGCGCGGCAATGAAACTGCGCGACATGACCGAACTGGCGGTACGAAATTTGCGCGAAGCGATTCTGCGAAATTCGCTGACGACGCTGGGCGTGGCGGTGGGAGTGGCTTCGCTGGTGGCGATGCTTTCGCTGGGAGTGGGATTGCAGCAGCTGGCGACGAGCCGTTTGAGCAAGAGCGGCCTGTTCGATTCGATTTTCGTAACGGCGAAAACGAATCTGCGCGGGCCGGGAGCGGGTCCGCCGGCAACTCGCGCACCGGCAGCGAAAGCGCGACCGCTCGACGAAAATGCGCGCGTGGAACTGACGAAATTGCCGGACGTGATCGAAGTGTATCCGCAAATCCGTTTTTTTACGGAAGTACGATTCGACGGGAAGCCGTTTGCGACGACCGTCGCGGGAATGCCGGAGTCGTCGAAGGCGAGCGGATCGTTTGACGGAATGCAGGGAAATTTTTTCAGTTCGCCGGCGGCGGACGAAGCGATATTGCAAATTGAGTTCGCCAAAGAGCTGAATCCGCAAGCAGGGCAACTGATCGGCAAGGAATTGATATTGCGTTACGCGGAGCGGCAGTCGCTGGCGGCGGATGCGGCGTCTGGGCAAAATCTCGGCGGGTTCACGGTGGTGCCGAAAGAAAAACACTTGCAGATTGTGGGCGTGGTGGAGACGGAGCCGGCGTCGGGATTCGGCGGATTCGGCAGCGGGCGATTGCTGATTCCATTGTCGGTGGCGGAGACGTTGCGGGCGGCGCAGGTGAACGATTTGCGCGATGTGCTACGCGACGCATCGTCGGACAAGCCGGCATATGCGAGTTTGACGGTGCGCGTGAAGAGTCCATCGCTGGTGGATTCGACGGAGGCAAAAATCAAGAACCTGGGGTTCGGCGCGTTTTCACTGTTGGATGCTTCGAAGAGCTTGAAAATATTTTTCTCGGTATTCGATCTGCTGCTGGGGATTTTCGGAAGTCTGGCGCTGGCGGTGGCAACGCTGGGGATCGTGAACACATTGGTGATGGCGATTCTCGAGCGGCGGCGCGAAATCGGCGTTTTGAAGGCGTTGGGCGCGGCCGACAGCGACGTGAAGCAATTATTCTTTGTGGAAGCCGGAGTGATGGGGCTCGGCGGCGGCGTGTTGGGGGTGTTCTTTGGCTGGCTGATTGGTCAGGCGCTGACGCTGGGCACAAATATTTATTTGAAGCGCCAGGACTTGCCGGGAGTGCAATTGTCCTCCGTGCCGTGGTGGCTGATTGGCGGAGCAATCGGATTTGCGGTGCTGGTGAGCTTGATCGCGGGACTTTATCCGGCATCGCGAGCAGCGAAACTCAATCCCGTGGATGCGCTGCGCTACGAGTAGACTATCTAACGTGAAACTTTGCTACCTTTTACTTTTTTGTTTTTTGGGATTTTTGAGCGTGAGCAGCGGCTTTGCAGCTACCGGCCGCATCGAGTGCAATTCCCTTCCCAGCAAACTCCTGGCGCATCCAGTGAATTATTGCGTGATTGTGCCGCCGAACTACGATGTGGATAAAACGCGGCGGTTTCCGATTCTTTATTTTTTTCACGGGCTCGGCGACAACGAGCAGATGTTCATTCACGCGGGCGGATTCAACCTAGTGGAAGATTTGTGGGAACGCGGGCAGATTGGCGAATTTCTGATCGCCACGCCAAACGCCGGGGCAGCGTTTTACATCAACGCGCGGGACGGAAAGGCGCGCTACGAAGACTTCCTGGTGCAGGAATTTTTGCCGGGGATTGAAGCGAAATACCGGACCAAGCCGGGACGGAAGAGCCGCGGCGTCTCCGGAGTTTCCATGGGCGGATACGGCGCGCTGCACCTGGCGTTCAAACATCCGGAACTTTTTGCGGCAGTGAGCGCGCATAGTGCGGCGATGATCGAAAAGCTGCCGGCGTTCATTGCATCAACACCGGCTGGCAATATGCGCTCGCGAGTGCTGGGCGGGGTATTCGGTTCGCCGCCCGATCCGGTTTTTTGGGAGAAGAACAGTCCACTGACGTTGGCAAAAACTGCAAATCTTGCCGGGCTGAAGATCTATTTCGATTGCGGCGAAAAAGATGATTTTGGATTTGAGACTGGGACGGAAGCCTTGGACAAGATTTTGACGTCGCGCCACATTCCGCATGAAGCGCACATTTATCCCGGCAGGCACGACTGGCCGTATTTCGCGGAGCATTTGCCGGCGTCGCTCGAATTTCAGTCGCGCGCAATCGCAAAGTAGCGCCGAACTTTAGCGCGCATCGACCGCACGGCGGTCCCCACCTAAGATAGGAATCAATCCATTTGTTTGCAGAAAGACGGCTACGAACGATACAACTTGGTGTGAACAAAATGCGTTGAGGTCACGCACGATCGGCGCAACGATCTCCCACTACCGCGTCTTGCGCAGGCTCGGCTCCGGAGGAAGAGCCAAGTGTATGAAGCGGAAGACCTCCGCTTCAAGCCGCCGCGTCGCACTGAAGTTTCTCTCCGACGTGCTCACCGAAGACCCGCAAGCGCTCGAACGGTTTCAACGCGAAGCGTGCACTGCCTCTTCGCTGGACCATCCCAACATTTCTACCATCTAGCGCGTTACTGCTGCTGTTGTTGCTGGTGCTGATCGAGCATCGTCGCGGGTTTCGGATCGGGGCGTTTTGAACGAAGGACCATGGCGGGAGGAAGTTCGTTAGGCTGCGGGGCGTCTACTGGAGAGACGGTGACGCGGACGCTGAGTTCACTTTCGGCTTCGCCTTTGTAAACTCCGCGCGTTGGCGGAACGTCGGAATAATCGCGGCCGACGGCGACCTGAATGTGGCGATCAGAGCCGAGCAGATTGTTAGTGGGATCGAAAGCAACCCAACCGGTTTCGCCGAGGTAGGCCTCGACCCAGGCGTGGGTTGCGCCGGCTGGCGAGCGATCATGCGCTTTGTCGGCGTGAAAAAGATAGCCACTGACATAGCGGCACGGAATTTTCAGCTGGCGGACGAGCGCAATCATGATGTGCGCAAAGTCCTGGCAGACACCGCGTCGCGCGCGAAGAGCATCGTCGATCGGTGAATCGACTTGCGTGGTGTTCGGGGCGTAATCGAACTTTTCATACAGGACCTGGTTCAGCTCGGTCAGTAATTCGAGCGGGGCCGTGCGGCGTGCAAGGTTCAGCTCATTCGACAAGTCGAGCAGAGCCGCGGTCGGCTGCGCGTAATGGCTGGGCAGTAGCATTTCCCAATAGTCGCCTTCGTTCACCCGCGTGTCGAGTTCGTCCCAGGTGGTTTCAACGAGCGCTGGGCGCACTTCGGAGTTGATGTCCACGATGGCGTGCGCGCTGACTTCAATCAGTTTGTGACGGCCGGGAATATCGAAGTGATGGACCGCGTTGCCGAAAAAATCGCGGTACATCATGACGTTGGCCATCGGATTTACGTCGAGCGAAAAAGTCATGCAGCGCTGGCGTAAATCGGAGCGCGGTTGCATGCGAACTTCCATAACGCTTTCGCCGACGGCGGGGTGGTAGCGAAACGTGGTGACGTGTTTGATGGAAAAGGCCATGGGTTAGGTCCAGTTCCTCACGCAATGAGTAACGATATTTTTCACGAAGCCAGCTCCGCGTCGATGGCGTAATCAAAATAAATCTGGTGAATGGCGGAATGCATTTCCACGCATTCGCTGCGAATTTCTTCCAGGTAGGCCCCGACGCCGCCTTCCATGATTTCTTCAATCTGGCTGAAGCTGAGTTTTGCGCGAAGTCTTCCGGCGATGCGCGCAGGAATTTTTTCGCGTCGCTCAGTGAGATCGCCGATGACGTGAAGCGCGGCGGTCATGCGGTCCACGGAAAAGCGAATGGAGTGCGGGAGTTCGGGGTTAAGCAGGAGGAATTCCGCGACACGCAGAGGACGAATCTCAGCGGTTTGCGCTTTGCAGTATGCTTCGAAAGCGGCGCAGCCCCGCAGAAGTCCGACCCAACTGAGGTATTCGGCACTGTCGGCGGGAAGATCGCTAGGCGCGGCGGCGCGCTTGAAGTGGGTGACCATGAGCGCGGCGAGCGTATGCGTGCGTTCGACGTAACGGCCGAGTTGAATGTATTGCCAGCCTTCGCCGTGGCTCATGGTGCCATCGGTAATTCCCTGGAAAAGATGAGCGCCTT
The DNA here is from genome assembly GCA_963781385.1 of uncultured Acidobacteriota bacterium. Lineage (GTDB taxonomy): Bacteria > Acidobacteriota > Terriglobia > Acidiferrales > UBA7541 > Acidiferrum. The sequence goes on from CAWAFN010000007.1 coordinate 804,893, forward strand.
CCTGCACTGCACGAAAAAGATCGTGGGAGTTCAGGATCCAGCCTTCTTCCGGCCGGCGATCGATGATCTGCAGATAAAGTTTGTTGAGCTGCTCCCACATTTCAGAGCTGCACTGTTCGCGGACGTGGCGCAAATTTTCGCGCGCGGCGGAGACGCAAGAAACGATGGAAGAATTGTTTTCGCGGCTGAACACCAGAGTTTCCGCAAGATGCATTGGATCGAGGCGGCCTTGCACCCCGCCGACTTGCAGCGCGTCCACCAGAAAGCGCCAGCGGCCGGCACCGACATCCGGCGATTGATCGAGCCAAAGCTGCAATTCAACGTCGAGCAGGCGAGCGGTGTGTTCGGCTCGTTCGAGATAACGGCTCATCCAGTAGAGATTGTCCGCGACCCGAGAAAGCATCCCGGCTTCGCGCTGAAATGTGCGGACGTAGAAATTGCGCGGAGGCCTCATGCGACGCCGGGACCTCCTTCGCGCAAGACCCAGGTGTCTTTGCTGCCGCCACCTTGAGAAGAGTTCACAACCAGAGAGCCGGGGCGCAGCGCGACGCGGGTAAGTCCTCCGGGAACCAGCGTCACTTTTTCTCCCATCAAAATGTAAGGGCGAAGATCGATATGGCGAGATTCTACGGAGCCATCGATGAGGCACGGAGCGCAGGAAAGCGATAGCGTCGGCTGCGCGATGTAATTGCGCGGATCGGATTGAACGCGCGCGCGGAATTCTTCGCGCTGCTTGGCGCTGCTTTGCGGACCGATCAGCATGCCGTAGCCGCCGGATTCGCCGACGGCTTTGACCACCATTTTTTCGAGATTGTCGAGGGTGTGCTGGCGATGGGTATGGTCGGTCATCAAGAATGTATCGACGTTGGGGAGAATCGGATCTTCGTTGAGGTAGAACTTGATGATTTGCGGGACGTAGGCGTAAACGGCTTTGTCGTCGGCGACGCCGGTGCCAATGGCGTTGGCAAGCGTGACGTTGCCGGCGCGATAGGCGTTGAAGAGGCCCGGAACGCCAAGAATGGTGTCGCGGCGGAAAGTGAGCGGATCGAGAAAATCGTCGTCAACGCGGCGGTAGATGACGTCCACGCGGCGAAGTCCGGCGGTGGTGCGCATGTACACGAGATTGTCGTGAACCAGGAGATCGCGACCTTCGACCAGCTCGATGCCCATTTGTTGCGCGAGAAAAGTGTGTTCGAAATAGGCGGAGTTGGAAACGCCGGGGGTAAGGAGAACGGTGGTCGGATCGTTGCGATAGGCAGTGTTTTCCGGCCACATGGTGCGCAGCGTGGCGAGCAGCGCTTGAGGATAGTGATCGATGGGCCAGACGCCGTAGTCGCGGAAAAGCGTGGGGAAAACGCGCTTGAGAACTTTGCGATTCGCCAGCATGTAAGAGACGCCACTGGGTACGCGAAGATTGTCTTCGAGAACGGCGAAAGAGCCATCGGGCAGACGGACCAGATCGGTGCCGCAGATGCTGACGTAGATATCGCGCGGAACGTTGAGGCCGCGCATTTCTCGGCGGAAGTGCTTGCAGCTATAGATGAGTTCGCGCGGGATGATGCCTTCAGAGAGGATGCGGCCTTCGTGATAGATGTCGCGGAGAAAATGATTCAGCGCGGTGAGGCGTTGGGTAAGTCCTTTTTCGATCTTGGCCCACTCGCTGGCGGGAATAATGCGCGGCAGAAGGTCGTTCGGGAAGATGCGCTCCGTGCCTTCCTTGCTGCCGTAAACGGTGAAGGTGATTCCTTCATGTAGGAATGTGAGATCGGCAGCCTGTTGGATTTTGCGAAGTTCTTCGGGCGCTAGGCCCAGAAGGGTTTGCTGGAGCGCGCGGTAATGCTCGCGCGGAATTCCAGCAGAGGCAAACATCTCGTCGTACGCGCTGTCCATGTGGTTCACGAACGCGAGAGGCGTATGAGATCGAATTGGTATCGCCGCGGCTGTCATCGTTCTTCCTGCAACCCGGCAGAAGGGTCGGACTTGTGTGAAACGAAACGCCGGAGAGCTGTCTGCGGGAACGAAAACGGGCGGGAGACGAGCAAACCGGTCTAGGTACTTTAGGGGCGCGGGGCGCGGGCGTCCAATCTAAAAAGCAGATGCAAAGGATAATTGTTTCGGCAAGTGCCGACCATGGTTGCGGATAACTAGCGCGCAGCTGCGCTTTTGCGCCAGAAAGCTCTGGCTGAACCTACGGCAATCGCGGCCAACCCGGCCGGAGTCCAAATCCAGATGAATTCGCTGTGTAGAACAGCGAGACCTGGTTCGCCGAAGAAGCGTGTTACCGAAATCGGAGAAACTTCGATAGGCCGCCAGAGAAAGAAGTAGCGGGATTGGTCGAAAGGGGCAAAGAACGCAACGCCGAGGCCACCATTGGTCAGCGCGTCGAGTAGTCCGTGACTTGCGGCGGCCAGGAAGAAATAGAGCCAAATGACCGCGCGACTGACTTCGGGCGGTCGGCGAAGAAATCCGACAATTGTCGCGAGCGAGGCGATGATTGCGCTGAAGAGCAATGAATGCGTGAAGCCGCGGTGTCCCCAGAAATCGCCATAGTGGACGCCCAAGCGAAATCCCATGACGTCAGCGTCCGGAATTACGGAGCATGCGACTCCGATGATCCAGACGCGATAAGGCATACCGGGCTTCGCGAAAATCGTGCCGATTCCGAGCGCCGCGACGGCGTGTGAAATCAACGACGCCATCCCTAAATTCCCGCCGAGAATTTGCGAACGATCGGGAGCATTATTTCTTCACCTTCTTGATGGTAATGGAGCCGTCGGCGCGGATTTCATACTGGAAATGCGGAGTGCCGATCATCGCAGGCCGGGGCGGATCGTTTTCGAGAACGTTCGCGACGTCGGTGTCTTCGGGAAGTTCGCCGAGAACGTGGGTGTGGGATGAAGCGACGACCTTTGCGCCTTTTGCCGGGCTTTGTTGCTGTTCGATAATGGATTTGTGGAGCGGGCGCTTGTCGATGATTTTTTGACCGTCGGGAGAGACCAGATAACGAACATCACCGCCAAGGGGAAAAGCGCCGAGTTTCGTTGGCGCGGGGTAGAGATAGACGTAGAGCTGACCCTCGGGAGCGGGAAGAACGGCGGCGTTGTATGGACGAGAAGTTTTCCCGAAATCTTGTGTTGCAAGTTCCAGAGCGCGAGCGGCGAAGAGATAGAAGCCGTTGTCGGCGAGGGCCGGTTCATTCTTCATGATGGAAAATTCCTGAGGCTTGGCAGCTTGACGGGCTTCGAAGGCGATCAGGAATTTTGATTTGTCGGAGTTAAGCGCGCCGAACGCGACGGTCCACTTGCCATTTTCTTGTTTGGCCAGGTAATGCTGGCCGTCGGTGCTTTTTGGGTTGGCCATCTGGACGGCGTCGGTGGCGTGCCAGGCGGCTTGATCGTATTCGGCAAGGGCACGGCCGCGTTCGGAGATGGCGGCGAGTTCGGCGGGCGATGGCGGAGCGATTGATTTGTCGTCGGCATGAATCGCCGTGACGAAAGCCATTGCAAAAGCTAAGGCTGCTGCTGCGGGGGGAAGGTACCAACCACGATGGTTCGTTCGCATCCTGCTCCTGAAGAGGCGCCTGGGTTAGAAATTCGCTGCGAGCTATTTTGCCTGCAATCGGGCATTTGGTCGAATCGCGGGCGTCAGGCTAGCCGGAGCGATTTCCGGCCGCGGGCGAAATCCTCTGTTATCATCGGCGCTTCGTAACGGCCGGAGGATTCATGAGTTTTGCGCAGCGCCTGCAGGATGTTCGGACTGGCTTCGAGCGGCCGTTCTGGGTCGCGAATGTCAGCGAAATTTTCGAACGCATTTCCTATTACGGAGCGTTTGCTTCGCTGGCCGTCTATCTGCAGGAAAAACTGAATTTCTCCACTCAACAAACCGGGACGCTCACCGGACTTTTTGGAGGCATGGTTTGGTTTTTGGCGATTTTCGGCGGAGCGATCGCGGACCGCCTGGGCTTTCGCCGCGCGCTTTCGCTGGCATATCTGATACTGGCCGCTGCGTATTTCCTGATCGGATCGATTGGCGCGCCGTGGCTCGCGCCGTTGCGAAATTCAGTGCCCTTGATCGTCTTTGTTGGTTTTGTGCTGATGTTGCCCGCGCTGGGAATTTCCATGGTCAAACCGTGCGTGGTAGGAACAACGGCACGCGCTTCCAAGGAAAATGTGCGCTCTCTTGGGTACTCCATTTACTACACGATGGTGAATATCGGCAGCGCGTCCGGTCCGTACATCGCTTCGTGGGCGCACCGGCATTTCGGCGTGGAGACGGTGTTCCGGGTTTGCGCGGCCAGCGTGTTTCTGATGTTTTTTGCGGTGTTGATTTTCTTTCGTGAACCGGCGCGTGATCGTTCGGCGCCAGCTCAGTCCATCGCAAATACCCTGCGCAATTTCGGGGTGGTTGCCGGCAATCCGAAGTTCATGCTTTTTCTGCTAATTTTTACCGGCTACTGGATCGTGTTCTGGCAGCAGTTCATAACGCTTCCCGGTTACGTCCACGGATTTATTGACGCCAACGCCGACGTGGAAATGATTTTGATCACTGACGGACTTTCCGTGATTGCGCTGACGTTGCTGCTAAATCATCTAACTCGGAAAATACCCGCGTTCACCGCGATCATTCTGGGGACGCTGATCACTTCACTGGCGTGGGTGGTTTTAGCGGTGTATCCCAGAGTGTGGGCGTGCTATCTCTCGATTTTCGTTCTGGCAATCGGAGAAATTATCCACCAGCCGCGCTACTACGAATATATTTCGCGCCTTGCGCCACCGGAGCAGCAAGGAACGTACATGGGGTTTGCGTTTCTTCCTCTGGGAATTGGTTCGCTGGTCGGCGGATGGTTTGGCGGTCGCGTGATTCATCATTTCGCCGAAGTCACCAAGCAGCCGCAACTTGCGTGGTGGGTATTTACTGGCGTCGGCGTGACCACCGCTCTACTGTTGTGGATCTACGACAAAACGATTCGACCGCGGACGTCAACAGCGCTTTAATTTCCGAAGGCAGGTTGGATATTCGCGGCTCTTTCAGTTAACCATGCGGCGTAGGGATTCAAGGGCCTGGCGGGCGAGCGAGTAGCGCGGCTCAATCTGAAGCGCTTCCTGAAAGCAGCGCATAGCTTGCGAATACATTTCCTTACCAAGATAAGCGCGGCCAAGATTGTAATGGGGAAAATGGCGCGGTTCGTAGCGCTTGGAATCGATGGCTTGTTGCAGCCACGGAATGGCCTGTTCGAAATTGCCGAGTTCGATCATATAGGCGCCGATGTCGTTGTAGGGATTGCCGAAATCGGGATCGATTTCAATGGCCCGCTTGCATTCGACAATGGCGTCTTCCAGCTTGCCCTGGAAATGGTAAGTCCAGCCAAGAAAGGTGTGCGCTTCTGCGGTGGGACAAAGCTCCAACGACGATTGGTAGAGTTCAACGGCGCGATCGTAGTCCCCTTCCATCTGCGCCTGATACGCGTCCTGCAGAACTTCCCACGCCTGAGTAAGGGTCTCCTGGTCCATGCGCCATTGTTACCATCGGGGGCGCTTGCTGCCTACGGTACGGAAGTTCCATACGTTCGCAGGACGAACCTGTACCTTTTGACGGGTGTTGTACCTGTTAGCCTTTAGCGAGCACCACCAATAACACGGAAAGATTGGAATTTTGCGATGCAAATAGAGAGAATAAGAGCGCGAATGAAATCCATCAATTGGGACTACAGGAGAGACAACGTGAACCGGATCGTATCGAGGACGGGCACCACGCTGAGCATTGCAGCGCTGGGAATTTCGCTGGTAGTCGCGGGCGCAGGCCTTGCGCAGACCAAAGAAGGGAAAAAGGCGGCACCGGCGGGCAAGGCGGATACCGCGGCGATTGCGCGCGGCAAGGAAGTATTCCAATCGAAATGCGCGACTTGCCACAACGACACCAGCGATGCGAAGAAAATCGGTCCAGGATTGAAGGGCCTCGGGAAGCGCGGAACGTTTACCGTGAACAACAACAAAGTCACGGACGAAACGTTGAAGACCTGGATTGAGAATGGTGACTCGCTGATGCCGCCGTTTAAGGATGTGATTGAAGATAACCAGATCAAAGACGTGATTGCTTACGTGAAGAGTCTTTAAGAGGTACCGGGCCAAAAAGCTATCCGGTCTGAAAAATCGGAAGCAGAAAGAAAACGCCCCCGACAGTCGCGATGACTTCGGGGGCAAATTTTTTCCAAGCAACTCCCTTGCGGGAGCGGGAGTTACTTCAGAATCGCATCTTTCAGAGCCTTGGCCGGGCGCAGACGCACGACGGTCTTGGCCTTGATCTTGATAGCTTCGCCGGTCTGGGGGTTACGGCCCATGCGCGCCTTGCGGTGCGCTTTCACAACACGGCCGATTCCCGGAATGACGAATTTTCCTGCGGAGCCCTTGGCTTCTTTCACCGCAAGCTTGTGCAGCTCTTCAAAAAAGAGCGCCGCCTGCTTCTTCGGTGTGCCGAGCTTTTCGGCGATGTGTGAAACGATCTTGGTCTTGCTGAGTGGCTTAGCTGCCATCTATATTGCCTATCCTCCTGTAGATTACTTTTCGTCCCGAGGAACTCGGGGCGAGCCGCGGAATCTTTTCGTCTACCCCTGGATAATGGGCGAAAAAACTCAAGCCGAGGGGACTATAGCGAACACAATACGAGAACGCAAGGGCAATTGGCGAAAAAATGCAGGAAAAATGCAGCTTTTTGTAAAGTGATGTGGAAATCACCGCGATTTCAGCGGTTTTTCAGCGGTCGAGGCGATCGATAACGGCACGTGCTATTCTTCACGGTGCAAAGTGAAAAAGATGAGGGAGATGGATGAGATGCCGACCGGAACATCTTGGAAAAATCTGGAAGAAAGAATTTCCGCGGCGGTGAAACTGCCGAAACGGGCGGTGGCGGTGGGATTTTTGGAAACTGCGCCGGCAGGAATGGAAAAGTTCGCCGGAACGGAGCCATCGGGCTGCAGTTTCTGGAGACTGGCGGCGGCAGGGAAATCCTTTTATACCTCGCCAGAGAACCACTTCAATTGTGCGGTGGGAGCGTATACGCACAACATTCCGCTTTCGCCGGAGCGGAAAAAAGAAACCGAGCAGACTTTGCAGATGATGTTTGATCTTGGCTACGTGAAACCAGAAGAAGTGCCGCGGATTCCGCGACTTGCGAAAACGCCTGCGGCGATTGCATACGCGCCGCTCGGAGACGCAACGTTCCTGCCGGATGCGGTGTTGTTTGCCTGCAAACCGGCGGGCGCTATGTTGCTGAATGAGGCTGCGGGGCGCGCCGGGATTCAAAGCGGAGCACCGGCACTGGGGCGGCCGACGTGCATGGCGCTGCCAGCCTCGCAGCAAGCAGGATCAATCGTGAGTTTGGGATGCATGGGCAACCGGGTATATACAGGGTTGGGCGAGGATGAAATGTATTTTGTCGTGCGCGGAAAAGATTTGCCGGCTCTAGCAGATGCATTGGAAGTGATTACGGAAGCCAACAACGCGCTGCAACAATATGCTAGGGGAAGACGCGCCGAACTGGCCAGCGCGTAAGAACCGCCGGAACGCTGAACCTGGACGGAGCGTGTCGAAATTGCCAAATGCGCACGCACTGCAAAAAGAGGCGACTGGAGTCGCCAGATGAATTCGGCAAAAGTAGAGGGAATGGTCACGCCACAAGTTTGAAGCGCGTTTGCGGATAGATGAACCTAAAGGTGTGGCGCATAGTATGCCTGGTTGTTATTTCAAAACGAGGCTGCTGCCATGACTGAACTACGAATCGTACCTATCGCAACTGAATTCGCCGACCAAATTCGCTCGACAATGAAAACACCAGTTTACGGTTTCCCGGCGCACCGGGAAGTGACGGCGGGGAGAGCACCGTGCCGGCACTGCCTGAAGCTGATCCGGAAGAACGAGGAAGAACTGATTCTTTTTACGTACGATGCTTTTTTCGGCCAGGAAGTGCCGCCATCGCCGGGGCCGGTTTACATCCATGCGGAAGCGTGTGGGAAATTCTCGGGGAACGGGAAGATACCGGAAGAGTATCGCGGACAACCACTGACGTTCGAAGCGTTTGGCGCAAAGCGCGAACGAATTGCGGAAATACGCGTTCACGGGGGCGGCGAACAAGAAGCGTTGCATTTCCTGTTCGAGGAAGATGCAGTGGAATACGTACACGTACGCAGCACGTCGGCAGGGTGCTACCTATTTCGTGTGGAACGCGCGTGACTCTCGTGAGCTAAAGCGTCGCCAGGTCTTGATAGAAGTGAGCGATGGCTTTGATTCCGTTAAAATAGTTTTCCAGATTGAGATGCTCATCCGGCGCGTGCGCGTTTTCATCCGGCAGACCGAAGCCGATGAGCACGCATGGTACTTTGAAAGTGTCATACATTTGCGTGACGAAGGGAATTGAGCCGCCCTCGCGGATGAACACAGCTTTCTTGTTGAAGCCTTTTTGCAGAGCGGCTTGCGCTTTCTGAAAAATCGGCGCGTGGTAAGGAGCGGACCACGGTTTCCCGGTGCTCAAAACCTCAAATTTGCATTGCACGGTTTTGGGAAGCAACTTGCGAACGTGCTTTTCAACGAGCTTGGCGATGCGGTGCGGGTTCTGCCCCGACACCAGGCGAGTGGAAAATTTCGCGTAGGCTTTGGAAGGGATTACGGTTTTTGCGCCTTCGCCCTGATAACCTCCCCAAACCCCATTGAGTTCGAGGGTTGGGCGGGTCCACAACTGTTCGACCGTGGTAAATCCTTTTTCTCCGCAGTATCCAGGAGCGCCGACGGCTTCTTTAAAATGTTTGCGATTCCAGGGCAGACCGTTCAATAGTTTGCGTTCTTTTGCGGAAAGTTTTTCTACGCGATCGTAAAAGCCCGGGACGGTTACGCGAAAATTCTTGTCGTGAAGTTTCGCAAAAAGTTCCGCGAGAATGGTCAACGGATTCGGAACAGCGCCGCCATAAACGCCGGAGTGGAGATCGCGTTCTGGACCGGTGAGTTCGATTTGGTAGTAATTCAGTCCGCGCAACCCGTAGGTGATGGAAGGCACACCCTTGCCGAGCATGGAAGTGTCGGAGACGAGCAGCGCGTCGGCTTTCAGTTTTTCCTTGTTCTTCTGAACGAAGTCCCAAAGGCTTACGCTGCCAACTTCTTCTTCGCCCTCAATCAGTACTTTGATGTTGATCGGAAAACCGCCAGTCATGTCCTTCAACGCTTGCAGCGCTTTAAGGTGAATGTGGACTTGCCCTTTATCGTCGGCGGTGCCGCGCGCGTAAATGTTGCCGTTACGGACCGTGGGCTCAAATGCCGGCGAGGTCCAAAGGTGAAGAGGCTCGGCAGGCTGAACGTCGTAGTGGCCGTAGAAGAGAATAGTGGGTTTGCCCGGGGCGTTCAAAGATTCGGCGTAAACGAGGGGGTGAAGCGCGGTAGGCACGACTTCAACTGTGTTGAATCCGGCCGAACGCAGCTTGTCCGCGACCCAGCGAGCTGCGCGTTCAATATCCGGTTTGTGCTCGGATTTCGCGCTAACGCTGGGGATGCGAAGGAATTCGTTCAATTCGGAAAGGTGCTTGTCGCGACGTGCGTCTATGAAGTCGGCCAGAGTCATGGGGACGAGAGAACGGATGAGTCCTTTCAGAGATTAATACGCAAAACGGGTGAAATAGTTTGCGGGCGAGGGAATATAAATGCCAGAAAAAGTGCCCTACTTCCGCGATCAGTAATTGTAAGACCGCTCGAAGGCAAAGAACAAGCGAAGGAGGCGCTCGCCGTAGCCAATGGGAAACAGCTGTTTACATGGGCGATTGACGACCACAGCAGAGGCGAGGAACATTGTGCCATGGGCACGACGGTCGAGTTTTCAGCACCACGCCGCAGCACACGCATCTTTCGCAAGATGAAGATGAATGCGCAAGGCCGTGCTCACAACGGACGGAAATTCCGCGAAACTTGTGAAACGCTGGTAGTGAGCGTGCATGGCGGATTGTTAATGCTGAAACATGAAGTCGACAACGGCGAACTGCTGGTAATTACGAATCCCGAAACCTTGGAAGAGATAGAATGCAGGATTGTGTACCTGGGCGATCTCTGCGATCAAGGGCAGCGAGTAGGTATCGAGTTTCTGACTCCTGCGCCGCATTTCTGGGGCCTGGAATTTGCGGATCAGACTTCTCCGACCAACGAATCCTCCTCGACAGTGCACTGAATTCTCGCAGATAAAACGGAACTGGGCATTTGCAGCACGTTTTCTTGCTGCTTGACGGCAGGGCTACGAATTGCTGGCGTCAGCGATTCAGCTTAATCGTCGGCGTCTCTAACGTCGATACCAAAATGCCCGCCAGCTATGCATCGAGCGTTTTTGCAAAGGCGCGCACCACTGCAAATCCTTCTCCAATCTTCATCGCGAGATCGCACTCCTTAGCCAGCGCGTCAAATACCGGTTCCCACTCCGTAGGTGGCGCGTCGAGGTCCGCGGTCACCGCGTGCGTCCCGCGTTTCGCAAACGTCGCGCGGACGGCTGCAGCCGTCTTCACCTTGTCGAGTTTTCCTGAGCGAATGAGCAACACCATGTCGATGAGATCCTTAGTTCTCGTGTTCGCCCGCTCAACCCGCGGAAACGAATAGGCGTGAAGCTTTTCCGCGAATTGCTGCTCTGCCGAGATCACGGGAAACGACGGCGCCGCTACACCGCCAAAGCCCAGCCAGTCCCGGCCAGTCACAATGTCCAACGGCTCGAGCACCTCGTCGCCTATGCCTACGTCCACGTGGAACCGCGCGAAGTTCCGTCCGTCCATTTGTGCCGCGACCGGATACCGGCTGCCTCCTTCCGGAGCGCCATCGAGTTCCTCTCTCGCTTCACCCACCAGGAACTCAAAAAAATCGTCGAAGCGTGTACCGGCGGCTTCTTGCAGCATGACGCGGACTTCCTCGCGTCGCTTCTCCGGATCCTTTGAAAGGCGTGTGCTTTCGTGCAGCGTCAAGTCGATATGCTTGGTCGTTCGCGCGGCGTGCATCCGCAACTCCATTGCGTAGCCGCCTTTCAGAAGCCATGGATAGGCGGCCTTCGGTCCTTTCGAAAACATGCGCGCTAGAAAACGGTCGAAGGCCACTTGTCGGCGCAGGCGCTGAAGGTCGGTCAGTTCCTTTTCTACGCGCTTCTGCAGTCGGGTTTCGAGGGCAGTGCGGAATGCGCCCGCCGTTTTGTAACTCTTGGCTTCGTCCGTCACTCTCTGCCCAGCAAGTTTGCGGAGTGAAATCTGTATGTTGTCATGAGGCATGCGATCGATTTCCCATCTGCCAACGAGCCCGCGTCGGATAGCTTCGTCGACTGCCTGCTTCAGCTGGCTGCGGTCAACGTGCCCAGCTTTTAGCAGATCAACGATCGTTCGCAGAGGACGAGTGACTCGCACGCCGTGTATTTCTTGGACATCATTCGGATCGAGATGCGCGCGGTGCAGAACGAGAATTTCGGGACTCTCGCTTGTCCGACGAAACGCCTTTGGTACCGTCATATGCAGTTTCGATGGCATGAGATCGGAAAGTTCGTGCAGGCTGAGGGCTGTATCGTGACTGTAAGTTCCTTCCGGAACTTCCTTTCGGTTCTGCGACCATAGGAACCACAGCATTAGGTCCGGACGCTCTACCGTCGGAAAGTCGGCAAGCCGGTAGATCCCCCGGTGCTCGCGGATCCAGTTTCCCGCTTTCACATGGTAGGAGTGTGTCTTCTCCCCGAACCCCGCCCGCATGGCTTGCTTGGTCGTGAAGAATCCTTGCTGTGATTGGGCTAGTTCGTGAAGCCGTCGCTCAGCTTCTTTACGTGGCCTTAGCATTGCATAATTCCCCAATTTAGTTAGGGAATTATACAGACCAAATATCTACAAGGACAAGGGCCTATCTGGAGGAGCGCTATGCTGCTGCTTCTAAGGCACTTAGAAATGAGCATTCCCCTTACTTTCTTGGGGATATATGTTTACCGTTTACCGACACCTTGCTCTTGTCGCCGGGCTGCCGTATCGGTGTCTGCTTTGCTGGTGTCTGCTTTGCTTTTTGTCCTGCTATCCTGCGAAACACCTACCTGCGAGATCGGCAAAGTCCTGACTGTTGTACAGACCCTGGGCATCCGCATCACCTTCACGCCGTCGGCCGCGGCCAAGGAAGAAAGCGCCGTGGTGGTAGCGGCTTGCTAATTTTAGTACCTTTTCCTTTCTCATCGTTGTTGACGTATTTTGTTAGAGTCAGACGTTTTGCGTTGCGCTCAGCTCGGCTCTCCTTAGTTCATCCGGACCGCGCTCTTGCAAATGCTTCGATCAGAGCGTTGACATCACTTGCGTCGTTGTAAGGGGCGAGGGAAATCCGAATGCGCCCGCCACGTATACCACACACAACATTATTACCTCGAAGACTTTCTACAACTGCTTGTACGCTTTCGCGAGGGTGTCCTAGTGAAACGATGTGTGGAGACGCAGCAGGATCGCCAAGACTACGAAACGGTTGCCAACCGTACTTGCTGGCGCCCCTAACCAACATTGCTGCCAACGTCCGTGCATGTGCCTCAATTCGAGCTTGACCCAAGGACAACAACTGCTCAACCGCTACGGTGAGACCGGCCATGGAGGCATACGACATTGTTGATTGCGTATAGCGCCGGGCATCAATAGCCAGCGACACTGAGGTCGCATCAAATTCAAAGGGATCTGATGCGCCCATCCAACCCGGCAAAGCGGGTATTTGCTCAAGCAGAAGTGGCGACATGATCGCGAGTGCAACGCCTCCGTGTCCACCAAGCCATTTGTAGCCACTGGCAACGACGGCATCAGCATGCCATGCCGCCGCGTCCACCTGCATCGCACCTGCCGCTTGCGTAGCATCTACAACTAAACGTGCACCAACCTGGGCTGTGCTTCGGCGCAGGCGAGAAATGTCCACTACCGTACCGGTTGCGTAGTGCACGCTGCTCACCGCAACTACAGCAGTATTCTCGTCAATCGCGTCTATGAGTGTGTCGGTCAGATCGCACGTAGGCTGATCATCAACAAAGCGAACGCTATGGCCTTTTAGGGCAGCCAGACGAAGCCACGGCCGAGTTATTGCAGGAAAGTCTGAAGAAACAGCCAGAATTGTGCTATTTAACCTTGGCTGAAGTAAGAACGGAAGTTGCCCTAAGATCTCACTTGCGCACGAGACAATCGCGACTAGCGCCGAATCGCAATGGAGCAATCTAGCTGCGCGTTCGCGGAGCGTTTCGCAGTATCCCACCTCATCGCTATCAGACATGTAGAGATTTCCATGCCTGGCAACATCGTCTATGAAAATATGCATTGCGGTCACCGCTGGTTGACCGATTAATCCCAGAGATGCCTGATTCAAGTACACACTTTGACTGAGGCTTGGATAATCCAGTCGATTAAAGAGAGAGGGGATCATTCCGATGATGACCTGGTTGTGAGCGAGCAGATTCTAAACTTTACTACTTTGCTTGAAAATGGCGAAGATTGTGAGGCGCTGGACAAGGGAGCCCGGCCTGGATTGCAATCCGAACAAACCGACCAGACAACGTATAGATACTAGCGCGAGGAGTATTGCGGCTACTGCTGCTCGACGTCGCAAACGTTCCTAGGATGCGGGAGTTGATGAGCAAGTACGCCGACCTCAACTTCAGCGGTGCGACTAAGCCTACTGGTTGACGATTTGTTGAAGGGCGACGAATCGATGCAGTATCCTTCGTTCGATGAGCGACACCCATTCGCAAACACGTGCGTTTGCTTCCGACTACCGGGAATTTTTGCCGCCGGTGGCGCTGCGCGAACATGTTTTGTGCTTGTGGACGCAATCGATCCAACCTTCCCGCGCGGTATACGCTCATCGGGTTCTGCCCGACGCGTGCGTGGACATTGTGTTCATGCAGGGGCAAGGGCCGGCAGTCATCGGGCCATGGACTGAATCTTTCGTTGCGCATCTTGCTTCGGGCACGCGAATCACGGGCGTGCGGTTCTACCCAGGTAAAGCGGCGGCGGTCCTGGGTTTGCCCGCTTGCGAACTCGCCAATCAACAAGCGCCGCTTGGCGACGTATGGACCGCTGCGGCGCGCGCGCCATTTGCGGGCATTGACGAACAGCCTACGTTTCGCGCCAGCAGGTTTGCTCTGGAAGCTGCGCTCCTGTTTCACATGAGGGATGTCGCGCCGCCCGACTCCACAATCGGCTTTGCGATTCGGTGGCTTGCGCGTCATCCTGGCGCGCGAATCGAACAGCTGAGCGAATTCGCCGGGATCAGCAGCCGCCAGATGCAACGGAGGTTCTCCGCGGCGGTTGGCTACGGGCCAAAGTTGTTTCAGTCCGTCTTGCGCTTCCAGCGTCTTTTGTATCTCGCCGGCAAAAATGTTGGCGAGGGCGGGCTGGCTGATCTGGCAGCGCAGGCTGGATATGCCGACCAAGCCCACATGACGCGTGAGGTGCGTCGCTTTGCGGGAGGATCTCCCGGCGATCTGCTGCCGTCAGCAGGGTGCACGCTGCGCTTGGCGGATTTTCTCGCGCCGAACGGTGTTGGTGACTCTCCCAACTCTGCTGCGTGAGGGCGACTTGTCGCAGCGGCCGTGTAGCTGCTCAATGTCGAATTCGGTGAAATCCCTCCAGTCGTTCGAGTTTTTCTTGAGTCATCACTGCGCGCCATTCTCGCTCGGCGATTTTCCAGGCCACGGGATCGCTGTCGCTCCACGACCAATTCAGCGGCCAGCCGCCATCCTCTTTTTGCGTTTGGATGATGTAGTCGAGATTTGTGTCGACCTCCTTTTCGAGGCCGGGATAGAACGGCGAATCCAGAGACTCGATGAACGAGAGCGGCTGAATTCCATACGTGGTCCACTCGTGCGGATCGCGGACGACGACCGTCGACAGAACGGTTCTGAGTTTTTGGACTGCCGCTTCTCGCTGACTTTGGCCAGGAGGAAGCAAACGCACGAGTTCCGTCAACATGTCGATGTCGGACATTTGCATCTTTACCGGGGCATCGGCCAGATACTTCAACGATGAATCGGTGATGCGCGCCAAGAAGCCGTTCGGAAGTAACGCGTTGTATGCCTGCAGGTATCCAGCGATAGCCGCGGTCGGAAAGACGGGACTGTCGACATCGCACTTCCCGGTGCCTTCGTGGACATGCCACCACGGCGCGTGCGGCGCCGCGTTCGCTTCTTTAGGAAGGGCGCGCCATGTGCCGGTGGAGTCGTCGAAGTTCGCCAACAAATATTTCACGGCCGCCTGGACGTGCGGGTCCGCGGCCGGTGCTTTTACTTCGCTCAGAATTTTCAACGCGACCCTCGTACCGTTTGGTGAAGACCCGGCCCAGCGGCTGTCACTCTCCAGGTAGGTTGCGAAGCCGCCGTCGGGATTCTGAAACTTTGCCAATTCCGCGATCACCTGGTTGGCACTACCCTGCTCGAAGTGAAATCGCAACCGTGCTCGTTCGAGCGGTCTGCCGGTGCGGTTGACGAAATCCTTCGCTCCCGCAAAAGAGTCTGCGCTCAACATTGGTGGCTCCTTCGATCGGGTCGGGAAACAAACTGCGACAACGCATGCTGCAGCTGTGCCTGTGATTGCGAGAGTACGAATCCATTGTGTTCGAGCGATCTGTTTTCGAGACATCGCGATCCTCCGCCTCTTCGAGCGCAAGTATGGCGACCCGAACGTGGCTCGTATTGAACGTTTCGGACATCTGTTGGCGAAATGAAAGGACTCTTGAAGGTACCGTCACGATCCGTTACACCCATTTCCATCTTGCGTCCAGGGTCTCGGCGGTGGGGGAGATTGGCAGGCGACTGCTACAATCCAGCTACAGTCGGGCCCAAATTACAGCAACTATCACCGAAAGTGTCACAAATTGGCCGCTAACTGACAGAGTACGTTAGAATTAAAAACGGAGGAGTGGGTGAGCGGTTGAAACCGGCGGTCTGAAAAATTAAATCGTCGGTTCGCTAACTGATAGAAAATTCAACTAAACCCCTTTGCCGGCCGCAAGATAACAATGATTTCTGTTTCTTGGATTTGCTTGATTTTGCTCGTTTTGCGCCAATTATAATGACAATTTGGTGACACTCGGACGTTATAATAAACGACGCCAGCCCATATTCGGCTTAGCTTCCCCGTCGGTCAGCGCCGACAAGCCATACCTGTCTATAAACAGTTTTCGAATCGTCGATTTGTACCATTCTTCTAGATGGGTATGCTGGATCATCTGTCACGGCCTATCACACGCGCTTGTAATCTACATTATATCTAGATAATATCTAGACATGCTTCGCTTCGAGTGGGATGAGCGGAAAAATAGGAGCAATCGGACGAAGCATGGAGTGTGGTTTGAAGAGGCTCAAAGCGTCTTCCGTGATCCGAACGCGCGCCTCTTCCATGATCCAGAACACTCAGGGGAAGAGGATCGGTTTATCCTCATTGGAGTGGGATTAACATTTAGGCCTCTCGTCGTCGTTCACTGCTATAAGGAATCCAATTCAGTGATTCGGATCATTTCCGCGCGGAAAGCAACCAAGAAGGAGGTTAGATTTTATGAAGAAGGAATATAAATTTTCCAAAATGAAAGAGCTTAAGAACCCGTATGCGGGCAAGAAACAAGCCGTGGGAATCAACTTAAGTCCGGAAGTCGTGGACTACTTCAAGGGACTGGCGGATGAGACAGGACTTCCTTATCAGAAGCTAATCGACCTTTATCTTCTCGATTGCGCGAAAAGGCGCAAGAAGCTCATGATGAAGTGGGTAGCGTAGAGTCTGTAAATTGGCCGCTAACTGACAGAATACGTTAAAATTAAAAACGGAGGAGTGGGTGAGCGGTTGAAACCGGCGGTCTTGAAAACCGTTAGACCCGAAAGGGTCTCGGGGGTTCGAATCCCTCCTCCTCCGCCATATCTTTTGGGTCAAAGAACCGCATAAACAAAGACAATTTGAAGCATCTCAGGCCGTGACTCTAAAAATCATAGACTCTAAGTTTTGGTAGGGTAATGGTGTCCTCGATGGGAGGTGCCATGGCCCTGAGCATCTATACGAGAGGGAAAAATGAGGCGGGACATTGGCGTTACACGAGGATCAAGGAAGGCCGAGGTAAGAAGATCGGAGAATTTGCCGGGCCCTTCTTTATCCGTCCAATGGTCGGTGGGAAGCAAATTTGGAAGCCTCTTGTAGGGCAGAATTTCCTGGATGCTCGTCGGGAAGCCGACAAGATGGTCGCCGGATTGGGAGGCTCAAGCCCAAGGGTTAACAGTCGCAGAATTCCGTGGTGATGGAGACCGCCTTCCGCTGGCAAAAGCCATTCACGATTTCATCGTGGAAGCAGCGAGCAAGAAGAAACCGCTGATGCAATTATCCTGGATCGGAGCGGCGTCGTTTGCATCGATGATGATGAAACAGTGTGACGGGTTCTGGAAAAAACTGCCGAGGCGTGCGAGAAACTGCGAATTACTTGCGTACCATTACTCCGAAATCGGAACCAATGATCTCAAGCAAATTGTGCAGAGTGCGGACACATAACATTGGTACGGAGATTGCACTAGGACTCTGCGAGGGATGTATCTCAGGGAGGAAAAATGATCGTTTGCTTCGACCAGTGCGAGTACTGCCGATCATCAATCTTCTCAGGACAAAGATGGGTGCGGGAGAAGATTTACGACCCAGCGCTCAATGGCAGTGATCCAAGCTACCACTGCTACCACGCTGAGCCCTTCGCCGGACAAGAAGCAAGCTGTTGGGAAAGACACGAAATGGAACGAGAATTTGCCCGAATGACCGTCTGTGCCGCTTGATTATTTCAGTTCTTCCAGCAGAGTTTTCAGGTGGACGATTCGATTATTGATACGCTCAGCCTTATGCTCGGAAATCCTGAACCGATGCACGAAGCGCTGTGCGGTGTCATGTGCTCTCTGCGCATCCCTGATTTTGCGGTCCCAGGTTGCCGCGCTGGCCGATGAGAGGGCGACCTCGCAACCCTTGATTCCCAGACCTAACTGTTCAGCCACAAAATCTATCTCTGCTAAGGAGCAATTTTCTGCGCGGATGTTTTCGCTGACCATAGCTGGATTTTCTGCTCGTGAAATGGTCAATGCAAGTCAATTCTGACTCAAAAATACTGTGCGATAGCGTACCGAGTCGTGGCAGTTCGTATTGCTGCTTCTTGCGACTCATAATGCTTTTGCTCTTCCAAACATCCCAAAAACCGATCGAAAGATTACGAAACGAGTCGTGGTCGTCGATGCAGAGGTCAACAACGAACCAGGAAGACCACTCTTCGGAGTGAAGGGAGAAGTGCGCTCAAAAAGGATTTGACAGAGCCGACATTGTTAGAGATGTGTATATTAGATTTCCGGGGGCAGGTTTCAAAGTACGTGCGAGCGATCTGAGTTCACCGTTCCGATTTCGGCTGCGTTAATCAGGACTCTCCTAAATCACTGACAAAGGTTCAACAGAAGACTGCACTCATCGCCAACGCATGCCAAGGGAATTCTGTCTATTGAGCAGCGGTGCCTAGCATTCGGTACTCCGTAATGATTGTTTGCATGGAGTTGCCAAGTTCCGAAAAGGGATGGCGGTTTTTGCTCAGCAGCACTACCGAAGCCTTTGCCGTAAAGACCCCCCTCTCTGTGGCAATATAAAAGATCACACCTCCACTTTCGGGTAGAGGAAAATTTTCTGTCAGCTGCATACCATCCAGAAACTTACTGGCGATCGAAACGGCGTGTAACGCCGCATTGCGAATAGCCGGCCGTCCGTACCCACCGCCGATTGATCCGCCCCCGCTGCTGTAGTAAATGCTTGCCGAGCCGTCAGAAACCGCGACTACCGTGGCGATTCCAGACGTAACCGCCCAGTCCATCACTACAGCACATGGATTGTCAGGTGTGTCAGGCGGGGATGAACTGGCCTGCGGGCACTTCCAATTTAGTATTTGAGCGCGAAGAGCCGAATAGTTATTCGTCTTTTTGGCTTCGGGAGCCCGAAGCTCTTGGGATCGCCTGCGCCAACGAATCAACGCTGCTGCGATGAAACCTGCGGCTATCACCCAATAGACGATTTGGTGGTCGCTCATGGTAGAAGCAATTGTAAGTCTCATCCCCTGAATCGAACCGAAAGTCTACCTTAGGAATGGGTTTTCTGATCGAGCCATGAGTTCAAATCCCGGTAAGTCGTGCCAGCTCAGACATTGCAACCCCTTCTTGTTTCTCATAGCCACCAAAAGGCTGACTATTTTCTTTACATCTTGGGATGCTCCGGCTTGCCTGCGCGTTCGGCATGGCCCAGATGCGCACAATCTTCTTGTTGCTCTGGGGTGATTGAAGTGGGGGTTTCACTGGCTGGCACGGAATTGCATCGCATCGTATCCTCGAATCCGGGCGCTGAGAAGATGAACGTCAGGCTCATGGCTTCGGAGCCAATATTCTTCAAACTTATCCAGGTATTCGCAGGGATAAAGACAAGGCCGCCTGCATGGAGATCGCGCTCCTGATCGCCGAGCCAAACATGAGCTTTGCCGCTGTGAATCAGAACGATTTCATCCTGCACCAAGTGCCGATGTTTCGGTATGCCCGCGCCGGGAGCAATGTCCTCGATACCAGCTACCAGATGCTGAGAGCCGTTGTTTTTCGGGCTGACCTTTAGCATGAATTGGGAGGACGCGGAAGCGGTGTTGTCGGTGTGAATTCGTCGGGTCCGCAGTTCGCCTTCATTCTTTTCCAATAAAAGTGGCTTGGCGTTTGCTTCTACCCCGGGCCCAGCGATGGGCTGATTCGTCTGAGGAAACCCAAAGAGACCAACCATCATCAGCGCACAGATTACTTTTGACTTCACATCATCACCTCGGCGAGTAGTTTACCCGCATCAAGGGCCTAAATCCCGATAAGTCGGGTTAACCGGCAGTTACGCCCGATCTCCGAGATTGATGTAGACTCCCTGCAATGAGCGCCGACAATAGCAAGGCTTTCTCAGACATCTTCCAAACAAAGAATAGGGCTGCATCAACATGAGTCGCCTTGCTCGATTGACCAATGAATTTCTGCAAAAGATGGAGAATCAGGCGGCAACGGAGGCCATCCGCCTGCACAAGAGCAACCACGGTAGACTCCGGCTCATTGGCATCGCCATTGGAATCGTCGTTGTGATTTTTGCGGCGCTTTGGATGTCTCGTCCATAGGCCCTGTTGCCCGCGACGTCAAGGCGAATCCTCATCTCCGGTTACCGCGTTTACCAGGACTTTGCCCCTTATACTACTGAGCTGTGGCGCATGGTCGCCGCAGTTGAACGAGGGAAATTGAAGACCTCCAAGATGTTGTATTTTGACCTGCTGACCGTTGTTGCATTGCTGCTGGCGTCGTGCGCCACGCAACCAGCCCCCGGAGGCTTCGACCCGCCGGGATTCTTCCTTGGATACTGGCACGGGCTCACCATTTTCTTTGCGCTCATAGGCCACGTATTCGACAACAGTATTCGGATATACGCATTCCCCAATAGTGGTGGCTGGTTCGATTTTGGCTTTTTCTCGGCGCAGACTCATTCTTGGGCGGCGGAGGCTCTTCTGCCTCTCGGAGATAGCGAACATGGCAGGCTCCCAAAAGAGATTGGTGTGCGCAGTTCTCACTGTCCGTTTACCAGGAATTGGGTTCGATGGCTGGCAAACCCACTTTCGGAGAATTATCTGTAAACGCTGCACGACACATGAACGACGCTATGGAGAATTACTTCCGGGAAGCTTTCCCATTGGATACACTGGGGTCCAAACAGATATCACGTTGAATTCATTACTAGCTGGTAGCAAAGGCTTTGTTTTAGAACCATCTGATAGAGACGAATATCGCGAGTAAAGACCGTTTCTTAAAGTCCGCATGGAGCAAGAGAAATCGGGCAAGCGTAGAGAGGGCCCAGGAAACGTGGACACAACTGAATTGATGCGGCAGGATTGGGACGAAAGAGCGCGCAAGGATGCGTTCCATTACATCGCCTCTTGGCGCAAGGATTGGACTCCCGAATCGTTTTTTCAGTCCGGCGAAGAAGATTACCAGCGGCTCGTGGCGCCTGTTATCGATCGTTGCGGATGGGAAACGCAAGGCAAGGCCATGTTGGAACTGGGCTGCGGGGCGGGGCGCATGACGCGAAGTTTCGCGGAACGCTTTTCACGTGTGTACGCGTTCGATATTTCGACGGAAATGCTGGGCCACGCCAAAGCCCTTTTCCACGAAGCTTCCAATGTCGATTGGATTTTGGGGAATGGGACTGACCTGGCCGGGCTTGATGATGAATCGGTAGATTTCGCATTCAGCTACATCGTGCTCCAACACATGCCCGAGCCTTCCTTTGCTGTTCAATACATTCGCGAAATGCTTCGGGTATTGAAACCCGGCGGGCTGTTTTTGTTTCAATTCAATTCTGTTCCTAAAATGACGATGAACTGGAAAGGGCGCCTGGCATGGAAAATCGTGGATTTTCCATGGGGGCTTGGATTTCGGCAAGCGAGCCGCAGCATCGCTTCATTATTGGGACTCCCTGCCGACATCGCGGGCAAGAGTTGGCGTGGCGCCTCGCTCAAGGCCAAGATGGTGCGCGAAACCGTTGAGGACGCGGGTGCAGCAGTGAAAGAAATGGCTGGAGAAGAAACGCCGATGACGTGGTGTTACGGGCTAAAACCGGGTACAAAAGCTCAGTGATTACCCTCGGATTTAATTATTCGCAGATGCGTGACTCCTCCGCGTGCATCGCCCGTGATGGTGAACTTCTTTATGCCGTGGCGGAGGAGCGCATCAGCCGGATCAAACACGAGGGTCCCGATAAGCCCCAACTGCGTCTTTGACGCGTCGCTAGTGCCAGGAACTTGGCTAGACTGTTTTGTTGATTCGACAGGGGTTATGATCCAAGTTCCTGAAGAGTCGGGTTACCGGAGTGGATTTCGGGCGATTTCACTTCTCCGGCTACCGGGACTTAGCGCAATTCTTTCAGTTTATAGGGGAGGAGAATCAAGAAAAACGTAGAGCGCAGCGATCTTTTGATTGCGCACAATGATCATGTCCATTCCCGTGTAGGCAGGCACTCCGCCGCGAGGACCGGAGCCCCATACGAGACGCCCAGCATTTTGGAGGGCCTGCGGAGAATGGTGGGGCGCGTAGACAAAATGAGGATGCGTTGCTCGCAAGTCGCCTGCAAATTTGTCGAGTTCATCCTGTCCGTGAAGAATACCTGGGGGGACGAAGACCACACAGTCGTCAGTATAAAGCTCCTTGATGGCGGAGCGTCGCTTCGTTGAATCACCCTCTCCGAAAACTTCCTGTAGGTTACGGAGGAGCAGTTCGTGAATTCTATCGGACATGGGTTCTCCTCCACTGCGAGTCATGTCACTCTGTAGATTCGGCTCCAACATTATGGATTCAATTTAGCACGAGTTAATTCAAGTGCCTGATTTGTCGGGTAACCTGAGAAGTCAATTCAAATGGACGGTAACGGCGTTTATCGGGACTTGAGGGAGCGAAGACATTCCGCGGGGTAGTTGCTTTTTCTTCGGGGATAGGTGTCGCCAATACTGGTAGAAACTCTCCAGAAATCTGGCATCCGCAGATAGCGGGATATATGCTGTCGGCCTGTATTGAACGCCAATGAAACTTCTTCAAAGAGTTCTGCGCACGTTTGTCTTGATACTGAGCACCATGTACGTTTTCCCGTCTATGACGTTTGCGCAGACAGATGAAATCCAAGTTTATGATGCTGCGATTGCGGAACCAGGAATCTTCAATCTCACCTGGCACAACAACTTTATTGCGGATGGGCTGAAAACGCCTGCCTTCCCTGGAGGACTCATACCAGATAAGTCCTTCAACGGTGTGACCGAGTGGGCTTATGGTGTAACCACCTGGTTCGAGGCTGGCCTTTATCTTCCGCTGTACAGCATCGCCCAAGACCGCGGCGCGACGATTAACGGAGGCAAGATCCGCTTACTTTTCGTCAGGCCCCATGCGGACGATCACAAGTTTTTTTACGGTGTAAATTTTGAGTTCAGCTACAACGCCTTACACTGGGAACCATACCGCTTCACGTCGGAGATCCGGCCAATCATCGGCTGGCACTTGCACCCCGTGGACATCATCCTGAATCCGATTCTCGATAATTCCTTTGTAGGTGGATTCAAGAATCTCGATTTCGCTCCAGCGATTCGCGTTGCCTACAACCTACCACCGAAATGGGCTCTAGCCGTCGAGGAGTATGCGGACTACGGTCCGTTACGCCAATTCTACTCAGCCAGCAAACAATCGCAGGAACTGTTCGTGGTCCTTGACCGGTATTCAAAGAAACTGAATATCGAAGGTGGTGTTGGTTTTGGTCTGTCAACTTCGTCGGACAAAATAACGTTGAAGTTAATTCTATCGCGCGATCTCAACTCACGGGCCAAAAATTGAATGACTATCCCTTTGGCTCCTTATGTCCTGCGTCTATGGGCCAACTACCGATAAGTCGCGCCTTAACGGACATATTATGGAATCGCGGACCGGCGCTTGTCCGGTTTGCGCTGCGGTTACCAGGCACTTGCTATTGCTTTGGCTTTTCGGAGCCGGCCAGAGGAAGCAAACGGACTGCCACGTATGGCGTTCGAGTGTCCTTTTGGTAGAAGTTCTGTGCCTCAATGAACTGACCTCCCGGATGTGGATGAAAGGTATTTTTTCGCAGCCAAAAATCTCCGCGGAATCGTGTTGATACCGGCTCCGCGGGCCACGTGCGTAGCAGCACGTCTGCGCGAACGCGAATCCATTCTCGTGGTCGCAATACCATCATGCTTTCGGGATGCTCTGGTGAACCGTATAGTTCAACGAAGCCCATACATGGCACATCCGGCCTTTGCGTCTCGCCCTCCCCACGCACAACCAGAGCAAGGCTAAAATAGCTGAAGCCCACCGACTCATCGTTCGGTTGGAGGTCGGACAAATGTAGCGAGACCGGTAGCTCGATTGAAGCGGTTCCAGTGTTAAGAATTTTGAACTCGACGTGGAAAGGTTCGACCGGGTTAATGTCCGTCGGTGTAACGCGCAACAAATAGATTCCCAGAGCATACGGATCGCGCTGGTCGGGTGCTCCATCTCCGATGCTGCCACCGCCGTAACCGCCGCGAATACAACCCGCGCCCTCTTTACAATCCGATTGCGGTGCCGCAGGGTACCGGAGTTCCGTGTGCTGGCGAACGCTAGTGAGGTCGATATATTTGATTTCTTGCGCTCTCGACAGGCGCGGCAACGTGACCAGAAGGAACAGAAATCCTCTTCTAAAAGACATGACTGAACTACCGCCGTTTCCATTTCCAAGCGGAAGTTTATCTCAATGAGTGCTCCTAATGCCTAGTTAGTCGGACGAGTGCCGCTCCATATCACTTTCGTATCTTCTCGACAATTTTCTTTATCTCCGCGATAACCCCGCGATCTGAATTCCTCTTTCTCAAAGTTCATACGCCTCGTACCAGCCGTCAATGGTCGGTATGTCGGTTGCAGCGACATCGGCGAGAACTAGCAAAAAGGTCTGACCGCTTCTTGCCCTTATCGTGCACCAACGCGTGTCGCCAGCCCCGACAGCGCATAAAGCCAGACTACGAGCGAGACAACCGAAGCTAGAGTTGTCATCGAGACGGTGGACGCCACCATCATTTCCTCGCAGTGATACTGTCCCGCAAGAATGTAAACCGTCTTGGCCGTGGGCACTGCGGCGCAGATTACCGCTGCAATGGTGTAGAGCGGGTCGAGACCCAAAGCCATGCAGAATCCGTACACGATCAGAGGCATGATGACGAGCTTGACGGCGGAGAGCAGCGAAGCTGGCCCAATATTGGCGCGCAATCCATCAATGGAAAGCCCCAGTCCGATCGCGAACAGAGCGCACGGCGTGAGCGCATCGGCCAAGATGCCGAAATAAGCGGTGACAGGCCCGGGCATGCGGAGACCGGCCACCGACCAAAGCATGCCGATCAGCGTTGATACGACCATCGGGTTCAACACGACGTGCTTTACGGTGACCATCGCAGCCGTCCGAGTGCCGTCTGCATCCCGCTGACCAAGTTCAAGTAAGATCACGGCTACCGGAAACATCACTACGGCGACGAACACCGTGGCGATCGCCGCTGGCAACACGGCGCGCGGTCCATAGATCGCCTGCAGAACCGGTAAGGCGACGAACCCGGTGTTAGTCATCGATGCCGACATGCCGTACATCGTTCGGCTTGCGAGACTTCGCGAACCACGAATGCTCATGATGCCGAACACGACGATGAAGCAAAGAAGTGAGCCGCCACCAAATGCAACCAGAAAGCGCCAGTTGATCAGCGAGTGAGCTCGTTCTTGTGCAATCGTAACGATCAGCAACGCCGGCATTGCGACGTTAAAAGAAAAGCGAATCAGTGCCTCTGACAGCGCCCGCGACAAATAGCCCGTATAGCCGACGATCCAGCCAGTTAAGATCACTGCAAATACGGGCAGGATCAGGTCAGCGATGCTCACCGCGGATATCTCCTATTCAGAAGGCGGCGAAATTCGCCAGATTTTACTGAGAAGCGTCAAGAAATCCTACGCTAATTAAGAGCCGAGAGGCGGGACGGACATTCAATCCCCGCAACCGAATGAATCAAGATTCCGTGTGCCCTGTCCTTTTGCCCTTGGTCCTTCAAAAGGGCGGGCGATTCTTCGTTTTCTCACGTGCCCGCGGGTTTTTCGCACGACGAATTCGCGTGTGGATTAAGATCATGGAACGAAGAAAGTCCAGAATTTAGCCGGCTCAAGCGCTTGGCATTTGTTCTCAAAATCGAAGAGGTCATTGTTTCGCCTTATTCAGTCTTCCCCAAGAGAGACGGATTCTATCTCTATTTCGGAAACGAAATTGATTTCGAGTTTGCAAGAGAATGGGGCTTATCGAAGCGACAGACTCAATCGCTGACAAGCAGTGCTGAGCCATCCATTTTCATTAACTATCGGGCAGAATTCCCGACTGCCACGCTCGCTCACGAGATTACAACTTCGAAAGAGGCCGTCGGCTAACCAAGTCAAAGGGATTTATGAAAGGCGAACGAAGGTCATCTCGCGGGGAATCGATAGAGTCTGTTCTTGATCGATTGAGGAGGAGCAGGGCACAAAAGCCTTCTCGTCTTCTGCGCCCTGCCTGTTGATTAGTTCGAGAGCGAGAGTAGCACAAGTGTCAGGCCAGAACAGCAGCTTAATCAATTAGGGGAACTTCTTAGAACTACGATTAGATGAAAGAACAGTTCTAGGACTGCACCAGATCAGGAGCATCTTTTAGTCGGCGAGACATCCTGGCAGAGATGGCCGTATTCGAGGTCGTGTCGCGCGTGGCTTAAGCTAAACCGTCAGGTGATTTGAGCGTCGTATGATTCCGTGCGCGGACTGCTCTGGACGAGATGTCTCGGCGAACCGGAACTAGGCCGGGTTCGGTCGCATACAGGAAGTTGCAAGGAATTAACGGATGGACTGACGGGTTCGGGAGTTCGGGCCCATAACTAAGAACGCCCGCGATCTCTAGTTATCTCGTTCCTGGCACTTGGCCTTCAGTTTTCAACTCGCCGCGCGGCGCCGCAAATATCGTCTGGCAATACCGAACCGGCTTTCGTTCAAGGCAAAACGAATTTGCAAAGCTAATGAAGGTAAAGAATCCCCTGATGCCGACGGCTTGACCAGCAAAGACCGTGCTGAGATTGATTTGCAAATCGTTCGCTTCCTCGGTGCTACTCCCCGTGCCGCTGAGCTTCAGGATTGTGCTCGCACCAGCATTCGGCTGCTGATTTCCTCGAATTCGGAGATGAGAGCGCTGGCGTTCGATCCGCTTAGAGTGGCGGCATCGATTTCGTCGGTCAGAATCGCGACGCTCGCCAAATCCGCGCTGCAATCAAGACAATATTTTTCTGCGCGTCCGGGCAGCTCAAAAATTTTCGCGACATGGCCACAGATACTACAACGACCAATTTCGTCTGTTTTCGCGCTGCCTAAATTGGATTCCATCTGAGTCCTCTCCTTAACGTTCGTCGCTCGAGCAAACGCACTAGGATCACAAATCGCCTTCACAACCACTCCAGATTAGGAACAGAATGCTCAAAAATTCCTGAAGGACTTATCAAGAAGTCGTAAGTACTGAAACTTGGTTCTATCGTGATTGTTTTCAATAGCTTGGCCTGGAACGGTCCAGCCGGCGTAGGGGCGGCCACATTCGTCGCTCATCCATCGATTAAACGAGACGTAGCGGCGGGCCTACTCTACACTCACGAACGCTTTTTCTTGCTCGTCTGAGAAAGCGCCAATTCATCGGCGGCATCGATTTGGTGCTGCGCCATTTCCTGGAAGAGTCCTTGGTCGGTAAGGTCGAGCGGGTGCGAATGCTTCCAATCGTGGCGCGCGATTTTGCGCAACTTGCGTACAACTTCCGCGCTATGGACCTCAATCGCGAGTTCTCGCCTGCTATCGAAGCTTCCCGGTGCCAGGTTGATGGAGCCGATGATGGCGCGGGAATCGTCCGCCAGCAACATTTTTCCGTGAAGTTTCAGGTGCCGCAATTTGCGAATTTTTATTCCGACGTCGTCCATCACTCTCAGCCCGCCAACGCCTTCCATGAGTTTTTCTTTTTTCAATTTGTGCGGCGGCCGAGCCATTAAATGGATTTTCACTCCGCGCATTTTGGCACGCACCAGACGCTCGATAATCACGGGATCCTGATAGCGTTCGTTTTGCACGAATAGCGAATGCTTGGCCTTATCGATGAATTCGGCAATGCGGTCGCGCCCATTGCCATTGCACCAGATCAGGACCGTCTTCTGGTTAACCACAAATGGTTTCCGTGCCCAGTCCGCTTCAAAACACGCAATGACTTCCGCGACTTCCTTAGGACGGCTGGTCACCACGGCGTAATCTCTGGTTCCGGTGACGTTTTTGGTGGCCCAATTCAACGACTGGACGAAAGCGAATGCATCATCGACGACCATGGACTTCTCGTGGGTCACGTCAAAATTCGGATTGCTGTCGATCACCCTAACGCCTGCTGCCTGCAATTTCTTGCGGGTCAATTCGTTGTCGGATTCTCCGCTCCGCCGCGCGGGATTGAGCATGACGCGCACGTCGACTCCCCGCTTCTTCGCGGCAATCACGGCTTTGAGCAGACCCGGATGGGAAAACAAGAACATTTTCACGCGCACTGATTTCCTGGCGGAATGAATCGCATCTACGATGGACTTTACGGTCTGGTCGGGCAACACAATCAGCGAGTGCGACATTGGTCCTCTTGAACACTAGATTGCGGAATCAATTGGGTGCGAAGCGCGTGCCGGAGCTTCGGCACCGGTTTTCTCGAATTGTGCAGCATATAGCCCAGCGTAGACTCCACCGCGAGCAATCAACCGGTCGTGGCTGCCTTCTTCGACCACTACGCCATCCTTCAGAACAACAATCTTGTCGGCATTGCGTATCGTACTGAGACGGTGCGCGATGGTGATGACGGTTCGGCCTTTCATCAATCTGGTCAAAGCTTCCATAACCAGCTGTTCTGATTCGGTGTCCAGCGCGGCAGTGGGCTCGTCCAGAATCAGAATGGGATTGTCGCGAATCACGGCGCGAGCAATACCGATGCGCTGTCTTTGTCCTCCTGACAACGTATCGCCGCGATCGCCAACCACGGTGTCGTAACCTTGAGCCATCTTGGAAATGAATTCGTCGGCATTCGCCAGCTTGGCTGCAGCGACGATTTCATCACGCGTGGCACTGCCCTTGCCATAAGCAATATTTTCAGCAACCGTGCCCCGAAACAAGACCGTTTCTTGCAGAACATAGGCGATATGGCTTCGCAATCCATTTAGCGTGTAGTCCCGGGCGCTTATGCCGTCGATCGCGACGCTGCCGGAACTGGGATCATAAAATCTGGGAATCAAACTGACCACCGTGGACTTCCCGCTGCCGGTCGGGCCGACAATTCCGATAGACTGCCCGGCGGTAATTTTGAAACTGACTTCTTTCAACACGGCGGATTCCGCGTTGTAGTTGAAAACCACGCGGTCGAATTCGATGTCACCACGAATTGCGACCGGTTCGAGTGCGCCGGGTTTTTCCGGAATGACGTCGTTGGCTTCCAGAATCGCGCGCACACGATCGACGCCGACAGCGGTTTGCGCGATCGAATTGGTCATGGTGGCCAGATCTTTGACGGGTTTGAAGAACTGCGCCAGATAAGACAGAAACACCGTCAGCTCGCCAGCGGTCATTGCGCCTTTCAGAATCAGCGACGAACTGCGCCACAGCACGAAACCAGTACACAGCGACACGACAATGGTCACCACCGGGGAAAGCAGAGCTTTTACCTGGCGCGCTTTCAGTGCCGCCACCACGGTCGCTTTGCTAACTTCGCCTAGCTCTTCTTCTTCCAGATCTTGCCTGCCGAAAGCTTTCACCACTTTGATAGATTCAAGCCCTTGCTGTACCGCGGACACGATGTTGCTCTGCTGCTTGCGTACTTCCTTGGTTGCTTTCTTGACGGCTTTTTTGAATCGTGAGATCAGTAGCAGCATTAGCGGGGTCACGGCAACGGCGACCAGTGCAAAATCCCAATTCAACCAGAACATGATGACCAGCATTCCCAGAATCGTCAGCATATCGACGAGAATTCCGAGAGTTGCGGAAGATGCGAAGCCCTGAATGGTTTGCACGTCGGCGGTCATAGTGCTCAAGAGAGTGCCGAGATCATGCGTGCTGTAATAATTCAACGAAAGGCGTTGCAGATGATCGTAGGTTTGCATGCGAAGATCATTCGCAACCCACTGGCCGACGCTGGTAGTGAAATAATTTGCAACGTAGGAAGCCATAGCGCCAATGACCGCAATTATGACTAGCGCGATGGCCGCAGCCGCCGCGATTTCCATCTTCGACCCGCCAGCCATGAAAGGGCGCAGAACGCTTTCAAGCAACACCGGGAGTTTGCGCTCACCAACCACGTTATCGAGCACAATTTTCAGAGGCCAGGGCGCGGCCACGGTCGCAAACATCTGAACCAGCATGGCGAGCAGGATGGTTAGCAAACTTAACCGGTACGGTTTGAGCAGACGCCAGACTAGCGGAAACACGTTCGACTCCCGATTCGAGACGGCGCCGAATCGCTTCGAGATAAAGTTAGACGCAAGAGCTTGCCATCTGCCATTGGGTCTTGCAAGCGGTACGCTGCAGAAATTTTGTCGAGGAGGCTCCGCCGGCGAGTCCGCGCCTATTCCGGCCGATTCAGGAAATCAGCGAATTGCCGTGCAATTACTGACCAGGAAAAGAAGTTTTCCTGCGCCGACCGGCTGCGGGCCGCAAGCTCCGCATGCAATTTTTCGTCGGATAATACTGCTACGAGCGATTCCCCAAGCTGGGCTTGCAGCGCGGACTCTTCAAGTTCGGAAGGCAAGAGAATCACGCCTGCCTCGGTTACCGGCGATGCGGTTTCAGAACCGCTCAATGCAACGAGCGGCAGTCCGCAAGCAATTCCGGCGATAGCACTGCTGCGGCGCGAAGAAATGGCTCCGCGAACGAACAGCAGCACATCGCAGTCAGCGAACCGCTCGACGAGATCAGCTTCTTCGACCACGCCTTCTACCACTAGATCGAGCTGTGCACCACGGAAACCTTCGCGAAGCGCGGGTTCGCGTACTTCCGCGTACCTGCCAAACACCAGTAGGCGCAGCTTCCCCAATTTTTCACTCGCGCGCCGCACGGCCGCGATGACGTCGCGCGTTTCGCGATCGCCGGCTGCTCCTCCGGTGATGCTGAAAACACCGATTGCGGGTGGAGAATGGAGTTTGCCATGCGTCGGCGGGTCGAGCGAAATCCTGAGGTTCGCACCGACGGGAATGAAGACACACTCATTCGCGCATCCGCTCATCCAGCTGACGTTATTGGTCGCAATGGTCGTGATGTTGCCGTCAGAAAATGCCGCGACATCCCTCATCACGCCGAGCTGAACTCGACGCCTGAACCGATCAATCAATCGCGCGCCCGCGAACGGTTCTACGTCATGAAACACGATCGCGATACGCGCGCCCGATTTGCGAAGAATGCGGAGCACGCGAAGGATCCGACCGGGAAAACCGCGGGCCGACCATGCAAGTGCGGTGTACTGCACCAGAACCCATACGCCTTGCCATGATTCCGCTTGTAATCGTAGAGCGTCAAGCGAGGCCCTCCAACCGTGCTGATTCCAGGGCACACGGCGGATATCGAGCCCTAAATCATGTGCGGCGAGTGCAGCGCCAAGATGGCGGCAATATTCTTCGACGGCGTCGGTGGGTTCGTCGCGGCGGCCTAGCAAGGCGATGACGCGCTGTGCCGTCATTTTTCGATGAGGTAACTTCCGATTACGAGAGCATCCATGCCGGAACTGAAGAACGTGCGAAGCGCGTCCGTCGGCGTGTGGACAATCGCTTCGCCGCGCAAATTGAACGAAGTATTCATGATCACCGGAACGCCGGTAATTTTCCCAAACTCATCGATCAGCCGGTAATAGCCGGGATTGATTTCGCGTTCAACGGTCTGAGGCCGCGCGCTGCCATCCACGTGGGTCACCGAAGGAATCACGCTGCGCTTCTCCGGTCGGACCTGAGCGGTGAGAATCATGAAGGGCGAATCGTAGGCCGACTCCAGATATTCCGGCGCAATCTCCTTTTTGAAGGATGGAGCGAACGGCCGCCACCATTCGCGGAATTTTACTGCGTTGTTCACTTTGGCGTTCATTTCCGGATCGCGTGGATCGGCAATGATGGAGCGGCTGCCAAGCGCCCGCGGGCCGAACTCCATGCGTCCTTGGAACCAGCCGAGAATTTTTCCGTCACTTAACAGTTGAGCGGCAGTTGTAGCGGGATCGCTCAGTTTGCCGTGACGAATCTTGTAGGTGAGCAGGGCTTTTTCAATGGCATCGTCTGCAAAGGACGGACCCCAGTAACCGTGACGCATCGGCTTGTTTGGCAAGCATCCGTTGGCGTCGAGGTAGGGAGCCAGAGCCGCGCCCAATGCGACTCCATCATCGGATGCGGCCGGTTGCACAAAAATCTTATCGATCAATCCGGACGCCACGATTTTTCCGTTGGCTTTGGAGTTCAGCGCCACTCCGCCGGCGAGACAAAGATTTTTCGATTTCGTTTTCTCGAGCGCCATTTTTACCACGGACATCATGGCCAGTTCACAAGCGTCCTGCACTGCGAAGGCGACATTCTTGTGATGATCGGAAATGTCGGACTCCGGTTCGCGTGGCGCGCCGAGCAACGGAGTGAAATGCGCAAATTGCGTGCCGTCGCCGATCAGCGCTTTGGTATGAACGCGGTAGGGTGAATCGCTGGGATCGATGAATGCGCTCAGGTCAATGCCGGGCTGCCCGTACGGCGCAAGCCCCATTACTTTCCATTCGTCGCTGTTGGGAACGAAGCCGAGAAATCCGGTGAATTGCGCGTAGAAAAGTCCCAGAGAATTCGGCCAGTCTATCGTGACCACGGGACTCAGTCGACCCGCGTGACCATGCCAAATCGACGTCGCTTCCCACGCGCCGCGACCATCCATGACCACAACAGCCGCGTCGTCAAAGCCGGAGTAGGCGTAAGCACTTAGCGCGTGTGCCAGATGATGATCCACGTACCTGAATTTGGTTTTGCGGGTGCCGAATATCCTGCGAAAAGGAGCTGCGCCCGATTCCTGATGCCACATGTTCAGGAAGTGCCGCGAAGAATTCAACAGGTTCATGGTCGAGAGCGGCCAACGGCCCGAGGCATACAGCTTTAAATCGTGGCGATAAACAGGCCCGGCAGTCTGCCACCCCAAACAGACTTCATCAATCTGCGCTGCGGTCACTTTCGCAAAATCCAAACACGCCTGTATGGCAAGTTTTGGAAACCCGGAATCGTGCTTGATTCGGGAAATGCGCTCTTCAGCGACTGCGAACAGCAACGCGCCGTCGCGAACGATACACGCGGACGAATCATGCATCTGCGAATAGTTGATTCCAATGGTCAGCATGAAGCCTTTTGCATCAATTTCGGCGTCCCTCGCGGTCAGCGCTGGCGGAACGATTTCACCCAGGAACGGGCAAGCAACGAAGCGCCTTCCATTGTCTCGCGAAAGCCTTGCCCCGCAATACGGCGAAATTGCATCGCGGCGCACTCAAAAAGTCCGTGCGCGGAGTAAAAATCGAGCGCAGCCAGGCGGGCGCGTGTTTCCGGCCAACTCCGAGCCGGTGCCAGACGTGCCTTTCCGGATTTCGCCAGTCGAGTGAGCAACTGATCGACTCTGCGGTCGTAGGTATGCTCGGTCAAAATCAAACTTCGGGCTTGCTTTGCGATTCGCTCTCGTCGGGGCTCCTCATTAAGATACTTCCGCACCAGCGCAATTGTTTCCGACGGGTTGCGGTATCCGACGAAATGAACGCCTTCCTGAAAACCCAACTGCGCAAGTTCCGTTGGCATCGAGGTAAGCAGCAAGGCTCCGGACGCCAGCACCTCGAACACGCGTAAGTTCGCATCCTGTCGGAAGTCATCGCGTCCAATATTCACGACCACCTTCGATCGACGGTACACGTCCGCGACTTCCGGAATCGAATAGGAACGCGACCAATCGTTGGTGCGAAATTCTTTCGCCAGCTTTGGCAGCCACTCCGCCCGTGTTTTGTAAAAATGACCGGAGGTTTGCCCAACCCAACCGATTTCAAATTCGCGCACCAGCTCGTCGCCTTCAAACAAATCTCCTCTGACGGCATGCGGCAGAAGAAACGCTCCGGGATGCCCGGCGTTTGCCAAAAGTTCCTGGTACCCGGGGTGAAAAACCGCGGCATGGTCGAACAACATGGACCATCGCATCCTGCGCTCGGTGTAGGCGTAAATATCCGGATGAAAGCATACCGTGGGAATTTCAGAAAGCTCGAGGCCGATCGGAAGAAGCGGGTGCGCCGACTCGAAATGAAAAATCGCAGTGGGAGTTTCCGGACAAACGCGAAGGACTTCGTCAAGTGGTGCGTCGAAAGGAATTGTATCCGGCACGCAAAAAAAGTCGATCCCTCGCCGGCGAAACGCTTCTGCGTAACCCGGTATCAGCTTCCAATGATGTTCTTCGCGGCAAAGGCACAGTATCGTCATGCGCGGACGACTATTCTAAATTTCGTGGTCGCTCGCAAGTGAAACGTCAGCGAGCGGCGCCGGAAGTATGTTCCGCACTTTGCGCGGCGATAATTTCTTTGAAAATCGAATCGAGATTCTTGGTGATGCTCCATTTCGGGTAGTGCGATTGGAGTTTGCGCAGGTCCGAGATATAGCAAATGTGATCGCCCTTGCGCGCTTCTTCCACGTACTTCCAATTCAACTTTTTCCCGGTCATTTCGGCTATTTTTGCAATCGCTTCGAGCATGGAGACGCTGTTTCCGCGTCCGCCACCGAG
This sequence comes from uncultured Acidobacteriota bacterium, assembly GCA_963781385.1. GTDB lineage: Bacteria > Acidobacteriota > Terriglobia > Acidiferrales > UBA7541 > Acidiferrum. The sequence goes on from CAWAFN010000007.1 coordinate 839,318, forward strand.
GTTGTAGACTTCGCCGGGCCGTGGATTCGCCGCAAACTCCTCGATCGCGCGCACCACATCGTGGCTGTGAATATTGTCGCGAACCTGCTTGGCCTTGTAGCCAAACACAGAATACGTTCCGGCGCTCAACGCAACCCTCACCAGGTACGATAAGAAACCGTGCAGTTCTACGCCGGAATGCGACGGACCGGTCAGGCATCCGCCGCGAAAAATGCAGGTGTTCATACCGAAGTAGCGGCCGTATTCCTGCGCAACCAGATCTGCTGCTGCTTTCGAAGCGCCGAACAGCGAATGCAGCGTCTGATCGATGCGGCACGATTCGCTTACTCCGGCGGAATCTTCCAGGCGCGCGTAGTCCCAGCGCGTTTCCAACTCTTTGAGCGGAATTTCGTTCGGTGAATCGCCATACACTTTGTTGGTGCTCATCATGATGAACACGGCTTCGCGGCAGTGCTGGCGCGTGGCTTCGAGCAGGTTGACAGTTCCCATGGCGTTGACTTCGAAATCAAGAATGGGGATGTCGCGCGCTTTATCGTGAGAAGGTTGCGCCGCGCAGTGAACGATCAGGTCGAAGCGATTCGCTTTAAAAAGATCATCGATCGCCTTGCGGTCGCGGATATCCAGATTCGCGTGCTCAAAGTTTTTGGTCGAGCGCTTCAGCCGGTTCAGATTCCACGTCGTGTCGCCCTGCGCGCCAAAAAATAGCTGGCGCATGTTGTTGTCGACACCAATTACGCGATGACCCTGGCGGTCGAAGTGTTCCACCGCTTCCGATCCGATCAATCCGCTGCTGCCGGTAACCAGTATTGTTTTCATTTTGTGGAGCGCACTAAAGACAGTGTACTCAACTTCACGTCGGCCGGAACAGGCGAGCCGGCCAAGAAATGCGCATGATCTAAACTCCGCCTAGGCGGCAGTCCGTTACCAGATCTTGCAGACCTTTTCGCGGACCATGGCGTCGCCCTTTTTGCAGCCGAACGCCTTGGCGAAGATTTCCATGTTGGAAAGCGGGCCGTTCACCCGGAATTGCGGTACCGGATGCTCATTACTATTCGCCATCAGGCGAGCGTACTCCGGCCGCAGATTCGCGCCCCAGACTTGCGCCCAACCCAAAAAAAATCGCTGCTCCGGGGTGAATCCGTCGAGATCCCCCGGCCGCTTGCCAGTAATCGACTTCTCGTACGCCGCGTAGGAAATCGCCAGCCCACCCAGATCCGCGATGCTTTCTCCCAGCACTAGCTTTCCGTTTTCGTGCAGACCAGGCTCAACCTCATAGCCGTCAAATTGTTGCTGTACGCACGCGGCCTGTGCATCAAAGTTCTTCCGGTCCTCCTTGGTCCACCAATCCCGCAAATTTCCTTTGCCGTCAAATTGCGAGCCCTGGTCGTCGAAGCCGTGTGTAATTTCATGACCAATCGCGGCGCCCATTCCTCCGTAATTCACCGCGTCGTCCGCTTTTGGATCGTAAAACGGCGGTTGCAGAATTCCCGCGGGAAATACGATTTCATTCATCGAGGCTTCGTAGTACGCGTTCACGGTCGGAGGAGTCATCCCCCATTCCGTTCGATCCACCGGCTTGCCAATTTTGTGCAGATCGCGAGCTTCCGCAAATGCCACCGAGCGCCGCACATTCGCCAGGTATCCACTGCGATCGATCGTCAGCGCCGAATAATCGCGCCATTTGTCGGTATAGCCGATCTTGATCTGAAACGCTTCGAGCTTTCCGAGCGCTTCCTTCTTGGTGTCCGCGCCCATCCAGGTCAGCACCGGAATATCGCTTTTCAGTGCGCCAATTAGATTCAAGACCATCTCGCGGGCATGAGCTTTTGCTTCGGGCGGGAAATACTTCTCAACGTAAACTTGGCCCAGCGCTTCTCCGATGTTGCGGTTCACGGTCTGCACGCAACGTTTCCAGCGCGGCTGAATCTGCTTCGCGCCGGAAAGCTTCTGCCCGTAAAAACTGAAATTTTCCTGCACAAACGCTTCCGGCAATTCGTTCGCGCTGGCATGAATCAAATGCCAACGCAGGTAGGTCTTCCACTGATCAAGCGGCGTCTCCTTCAACATCTTGTTCATGCCCTTGAAGAAGTCCGGCTGCGCCACGTTGATTGCCGTGAATTGCGGCGCATTGCGCTCGCGGAAATACGCTTCCCAGGTCCAGTCCGGCGCCAATTCGATCAATCCCGGCAATGTCGTCTTGTGCCAGACTGCGTGCGGATCACGCATCTGTACGCGCGACAGCGACGCTCCGGCCAGCGCCGTCTCGAATTCCATCACGCTTTTCGCTTCCGCGTCGGCTTGGTCTTGCGCGTCGCCGGCCAGCACGAACATTTTCGCCACGTGCGTTACGTAATCCGCTCGGAGCTGCTTCGATTTTTCGTCGGTTCTCGCATAGAAATCGCGGTCCGGCAGGCCCAATCCGCCTTGCCCGACTTCCGCGATCACCTGGGTGCTGTCGTCAAAGTCTTGTGTCGAGCCGAATCCAAACAAATATCCCGGCCCGGTTTGCTGCAGCCGCCCGATCAACGGTTGCAATTCGCTCGGATCCTTCAGCTTGTCAATCGCTGCCAAGTCCGCAGCGATGGGCTTCGTTCCTGCCGCATCGATTGCGGCTGTGTCCATGCAACTCGTGTACAGGTCGCCGATTTTTTGCTGATTCGATCCTGCCGCCGCGTTGCCCTTGGCCGCATCTTCCAGAATTCCGCGCATCGAAGTCTGGTTGCGGTCGGCGAGCACGGTAAATGATCCCCAATTTGGAAATTCCGGCGGAATCGGATTGTTCTTCTTCCAGCCGCCCATCGCAAATTGGTAGAAGTCGTCGCAGGGCTTGCAACTCTTGTCCAGATTCGACGTACTGAAGCCCCAACCGCCGGGCGTATCGCCGCCTCGGGCTGCGACTTTCAACACCCACAAGCCGGCAACGCATACAATCAAAACTGCTAGCACGCGGCGGTACGAATTCGTTCTGGACATCGCTCTCCCCATCTATCGGCAAGACCTTCGGCAGTACGGAAGCCGAACGAGTTTAACAAAACTTGGCAAGCACAGCGCAAGGTTCGGTGTCATTAGATTGTCAGTGGGGCACTGGCAAGGATCTGGTTCAAACCAGGCGGCCTACAACAGCTCATCCGTTTCAAGGCTTCGCGGGATAAGTCTGGTATTTCGCGGTGTCGATCTTTTGCCATTCGCCCGCTTGAATCCCCGCGCGAATTTGCGCCGGCGTTTTGCCTTTGCGCGTCTGCTCGTAGGAGTACAGCGCCTCGCCCATGCACACATTGCACATTGCTCCGTGTTTGCTGGTGAAGCAATCGAGCAGGCTCCCGTGCCCCTGACTGCGATCGCAGTGGCAGTAGCATGGCTGCTGGTACAGAACTTTTTTCACTTTTGCGGCGCTGGCGTAGGAGTTCTTCACTACCGGATTGTCGAATTGGGCGGGATCCATGGTTTCGGGCAAAGCGGTCGCCGGAACTTTGTCGTGGTAAGCGGGGATTGGTTCTTCCGAGACGGACGGCGTCTGCCCGGCGTTCAGTTGTGCTTCGGAAGGGGTGAGCACCATCAGCATCGCTGAAGCAAACAGCGCCGCTCCCGTAATCCATTCCCGTTTCGCTCGCATATCAGCTCCTGCGGAGAACTGTCGCGCAGAACTTTGCGCTTCGAATCCTATTTTAGGGCCAAATTCGGCCGAAACAAAACAACGCTATTTGCCGGACGACGCCATGAAGGTCTCTTCGCCGCGCCCGCGGCGCCGTACATCGATTCCCAGCCTCTTGATCTTCTGATTCAGCGTGGACAGTGGAATCTGAAAGCGCTCGGCTGCTTCCGTCTGATTCCATCCGGTACGGTCAAGCATATCCACGATGATGCGGCGCTCGATTTCGTCCATGATCTGGAACAGCGAAGGCCGCGAGTGATCGGCGCCGGTCCGCGAACCAGGTTCGCCCGGCAGCGGCGGCATGAATTCAGAAAGCTGCAACCGCACACCGCGCACAATTTCCTTGCTGCGGATGCTCTCCGGCAACAGATCTGCGTCCACGCGCTCGCTGGTCGAAAGCACCACGGCGCGCTCCACGACATTTTCGAGTTCCCGGACGTTGCCCGGCCAGTCGTAGTCCATCATCAGCTTCAACGCCGCAGGCGTAAACTGGCGGATGGGCTTCGCGTTCTCCTCGCAATAGCGAACGATGAAGTGCGCCAACAGCATCGGCACATCTTCGCGCCGGTCGCGCAGCGGCGGCAGCGTTAGGTGAATCACATTCAAGCGGTGGTACAAATCTTCGCGGAAGCGGCCTTCGCGAACCAGGGTAAGCAATTCGACGTTGGAGGCCGCCACGATGCGGACATCCACCTTGATCTGCTCCGTTCCGCCCAGCCGCATGAATTCGCGTTCCTGAATGACGCGCAGGAGCTTGGCTTGTGTTTCCGGGCTGATGGTCGCAATTTCGTCGAAGAAAATCGTGCCTTGATCCGCAACTTCGAAGAGGCCTTTTTTGGAGGCTACTGCGCTGGTGAATGCGCCCTTCACGTGGCCAAAAAGTTGCGACTCGAGCAAATCCACCGGAATCGATCCAGTGTTGACCGGGACAAACGCTTTGTCCGCACGCGGCGACGCGGAATGAATGGCCTTGGCAATTAATTCCTTACCGGTTCCGCTCTCGCCGCTGATCAAGACCGTTGACCGCGAAGGCGCCACCTGTGCCACCAGGTCGAACAACGTCAGCATCTTTTCGCTCTTGCCGATTATGTTTGAAAAACTCGAGCGTTGTTTGAGCGCCCGTTTGAGATGGGCGTTTTCTTCCCGCAGCCGCCGCGATTCGACGGCCTGCGCCACTTGCGCCAACAATTCGTCGTTGGACCACGGTTTGGTGATGAAATCGAGCGCGCCGCCCTTAAACGCTGCTCGCGCCATATCAATCGAGCCGTAAGCGGTGATCAGCACCACCGGGAGGTTGGGATCGCGCAGCCGCACTTCGCGCAACAAGTCCAGGCCATTGCGGTCCGGCAAACTTACATCCAGCAGAAGCAAGTCAAACGGCCGTTCGCCGAGCTTGCCCAGCCCGGATTCGCCTGTTTCGGCGCTCGACACGCCGTAGCCTTCGCTCGTTAACAGCAGCTCCAGCCCTTCTCTGATTTCAGATTCATCGTCAACGACGAGAATCGCACCTTTAGACATGAACCGCTTTCCTCACTGCTGGGAACTCGACATGGAAGGACGTCCCTTTGCCAGGCGCCGAACGTACATCCACTTTCCCTGCATGCTCCTTGATGATTCCGTACGTCACGGAAAGGCCAAGTCCGGTTCCTCGACCGGTAGCCTTGGTCGTGAAGAACGGATCAAAAATCCGGTGAATATGTTCCCGTGGGATTCCGGCTCCGGTGTCCACAACCTCGATCTTCCACGCTTCCATTGTGGGCCGTGGTCCTAACCTCTAGGATGCCGCCGGAAGGCATTGCGTCTCGCGCGTTCAGAAAAAGATTCAGGAACACTTGCTGCAGTTTGTTCGCGGAGCCGCGCACCGCCGGCAATCCTTCGCCCAGATTTTTGACTACCTGGATCTGCGAAGTCTTCAGAGGATGAGAAACCAGGGACAGGGTTTCTTCCACTACATGATTTACATCGATGTTGGCGATCTCGGAAGCGCCGGTACGCGAAAAATTCAAAAGGTTATTCACGATTTCGCTGGCACGGAAAGTCTGTTTCACGATTTTTTCGATGATCGAATGCCGCGGATCGCTTTCCGGCATCTGCTTGGCCAGCATCTGAATGTAGTTGGAAATTACGGCCAGCGGGGTATTTACTTCGTGCGCGACGCCGGCAGCCAGCAAGCCGAGCGATGTCAGCTTTTCCGTTTGCGACATTTGCTCTTCCATGTGCTCGCGCTGCGTCACATCGTCAAATAGCAGCAGCCGCCCGATGCGCTCGCCCGATTTGCTGACCAGCGGAGTGATGGAAACGTTCATCGTCAGCAGTTTGCCCTGGTGCTGCAGCCGCTGTTTGTAAATGCCGGTAATCTGTTCGCCATCGCCGCGCGCGGTGATTTCCGCAGCCAGCTCCGCCGGCAGCAGCGAATCGAGCTTTGCGCCCACCGCTTCCTGCCGCGCCACGCCGAACAACTGCTCCATGCGGCTGTTCCAGCTTTCCACCAGCCCGCTTAGATCTACGGCCAGCACGCCGACGTTGAGCGATTCCACAATGTTTTCGCTGAAATCCTTTAGCCGTACAATTTCGAGCGCTTTTTGCTCCAGCGAGTTATAGAGCTGCGCGTTGTCGAGCGCCACTGCCACGTATCCCGCGATCGTTTCCACCAGTTCCACGTCGTCGCTAGAAAGGAAATCGCCGTCAACGGTCTTTCCAAGTCCCAGCACCGCCACGCAATGCTCGCGAATCCGGCACGGCACGTAGTAATTCAGATCGAGTTGCTCGAGTGAACTCTGTACCGCAGGGCTCACATCGCGAGCCGCGCGGGGCGACTCAAAAAAGAGCGCCCCACGCGCCATCTCGGGCCGGGCCGGCTCGAGGAAGCTCAAATCGAGAGGTTCGTTTACGCGCACGCCCATCGAACGCGCCAGCCGCATTTTCCCCGGCTGTTCCACGTCCTCCACAAATATCGCCAGGCGGTCTACCAGCAGGGTCTGGGAAACTCGGTCCATCACCGAACTCAGCATCGGATCCAGCCGCACTTCATTGGTCAGCGTTTTGCCGAACTCGATCAGTGTTCGTCGGTAATCCAGACGGTCGCGGTAGAAAAAGTGATCCAGCCGCCCTTGAATCCACATCCGAATGGGCTGAAACAGAAACGACGCGATGGTGATGGCCAGAACGGCAACCAGACGGTCGCCTGAATTCGTGTGGAAAATTCCGCCGCTGAGGCCGACCAGCGCAAAGCACAAGGCAGCCACCGCTGCCGTCGCCGCCGTATGCGCCAAGCCGCGCTTGAAGATAATGTCCACGTCCATCAAGCGGTAACGGATGATGGCGTAGCCGAAGCACAGTGGAATCAGCACCAGACTCAACGACGCAAACAGCATCCATGGCTTCTGAATCGGATTCAGCAGGTAAGGAAATACGTAAAACGCTGCGAACGGCAGACTGCCCGCCAGCGTTCCGCCGGAAAGCCACTTCAATTGCTGACGCAGCACGCCTGATGGCGCATTGCGGAAGCTGCGGTAAAACACGATGCCAGCGGCGACGAAACAGCAGGCCAGATAACCCAGTTCCACTTTTTCCAGTAGCACGCGCGCAAAAATTCCCGGCAGCCAGTGCAACGAATCGAACGCAAAATTCAAATGCAGGAACAACAACAGCGTGGGCGGCCCGTACACTAGCGCCAGCTTGGCGAAATGCTTCCGCGTATTTTCCGTGCGTTCCGGGAAAACCAGCGCAAAATGCAGCAACAACGTGGGAGCGAGCAACCGCGCGACGATGCTCGACCAATACACTTCGTAATCGAATGCGTCAAGCTTGCCGCTGTAGTGGAACGAATAAAGTACGAACGACACCAGGCAAAAAACGTAAAAGTGAACGGCACGCGGCGCATTCCACCGCCGCACGAAGATGAAAATTCCGATGAAAAGATAAATCAGGCCGACCACCCGCAAATAATTTTCTGCGGTAATCGGTTTTTCGGCCGGAGCGATTATTACGGGAGTTTCAAATTGATCGCCGGCGCGATCCACTTTGTAACGAAGCTGGCTCCACAGACCGGCGTGAAATACGCGCTTGGTCACCTGCAACGCGCTGGTAACCGGCTGCCCGCCCAGTTCCACCAGAATGTCGCCCTGACGGATACCTGCTCGGCCGGCTGGGCCGTTCAGATTTACCCGCCAAGCCTCCACGCCGTGCGTGGTGTCACGCCATGCCACCGCATCGTCCGGCAATTCATACCGGGCGCGCTGGTCAAAATTCAAAATCGCAAAAATCATCGCTGCCAGCGTGGCTAACGCCAGTATCACCGCTCCCAGGCTGACACGAAAACTCTGCTTCATGATCGGGCTCTAACCGGGTACACCAACACACTGGAAGTATAGGTTGCAACTACCCTTCCACTCTTTGGAATTCTACAGTCGATATAACCCTATATTTTTCTTTAAGTTAAACACCGCTCTGTGGAACCCGTCAGAAGTAATCCATTTAATGGAAGTAGGTCTACAGCTTTCCAAACCCTTTTTGCCGGGGCTAAAACTGCAGACTGAGGCCGCCTCGGAAGGTTCTGAACGCAGGCACCAACATCACCTGCCCATCACGGGTGTTCATGCTCACATATCCTTGCGCCAACAGGTTGTCGCAGTCCGCACTTGCTTCCCAGCGCCCGGGCCCGAACTTCGGCAGTTGTTGCCGTACCGAGACATGGAGGAACGGATCCATCTGATAGAGCGATTCGCCGTAACTATCGACGCGCGAAACCGCGGTCCCGCTGATCCACTTGTATCCTGCGGTCACATGGCCGCCGAGACGCGGCAATTTTGTCGACACGTTCACGCCTACGCTATGCCGCGGAGTCATGTGCAGCGCTTCGCGAAGTGCGCCCGCCTCCGGTGTCGCGTCCGGAGTCAGCGCGCCCGCCAATGCATAAAGTGCCGTCACTTCCAAATCGTCGTTGATCTTTTCGCGCAGCGCTACGCGTCCGCCCCAGCTGCTGTATGCTCCCGCGTCGTATGCAAAGGCGTTTGAAAATACGTCTTGAAAATACTCTTGCGCCGGCAAGTCATCGCCACGTCCATAAACCGCAAGATGATGATCGTCATCGTGGAAGCCGGCGATTTGCAGCTTGCCGTGCTCGCCGATTTTCCGTTCGGCGGAAATTTCTTCGTGCCAACCGCCTTGCAGCACCGGCCGTCCATCACGCCACATCAAGGTCGGAAACGAGTCCAGCTCGTCCATTGCGCGCATAAGCGTCGCTTGCAAATCCTCTCCGCCGGTTTCCATCGCATTGGGCGCGCCCGGCTGCGAAGCAAACACCGCAGTACCGCGCCACGCGCCGCCAAGTTTGGTCTCCACGCTCAACCGCGGACGAATCGACGAGACCGATCGTCCGAGGCCGACCAGCAAATACTCGCTCCCGTAGCGCAGCAAAATTCGGTCGCCCAGTGTTATTGTGCCGCCCTGATCGATCCGCATGCCGCGGAAGGTAATTCCCGTGTCGCCTAATTTCGCTTCGCGCAACACCAACGCGGTATGCGGACCCGATCCAATGGTGCCAGTGGGCAGCCAAACCGTCGCCACGCCGCCCGCAGGAGAATCCTCATAACTCATCTGTCCTGCAACCAGCAGCCGGCTCGCTCCCCCCAGTTTTTGGTCATACGCAAACGCGGTACCCGGCGCCGATGCTACGTTTGAAACCGAGCCCGGCCGCCGCGCTCCGTCGGTGAATTGCACCAACACCTTCGGACTCGCCGCACCTTTATTGACTTCGTTGCTCGCCGTCAGCACTACCGAATCATCCCATTGCAGGACCGACCGCGACCCGGCCGCCGAGCGCAGCACCCACTTCCAGTCATCCGGATCGGACTTCGGAGAATCCGGCTGCCGGCGCAATTGCTCGAGCGACGCGAACATCGATTCCATCTCGATGCGCACCAGCGTGGTCAAATTTGCATTGATACGAACGTGCTGCTGCAGCGTGGGAAGGAAACCGGCGAGAGTTACGCGAATGGTGTAGAGGCCAGGCGATAGCTTATCGCCCTGGAAAATTCCTTGCGTGTTGGTCAGGTAATCGAGCGAACTTGCTTTGCCGGGCGCTTCCGGCAGCACTTCCACGCTCGCGCCCATTTGCGGAGTTCCCGCCAGATCGCGCACTACGCCTGCAAGCTTTCCCGAGACAAGTTTCGACTGTGCCATCGTCGCGCTCGTCGCAAAGGACGCGCACGTCACGATTACTGCCAGGGCCCCCAAAGTCCGGAGTCTTCCCTGCTGCACTCGTCTACCTCCCAGGTGCTGTGTTCGCCGCGATCTTGGTCGGAACCGTAACCGGCGGCTTCACCGTAAAATCCGCTGTACGCAAAATCGTCTGATTCGAAAGCGAGTCCGTCGCGCTCACTTCGAGCGTATACTTCCCCGGCGTCAAAGTCGCCAGCGGCAGCAACCGCTCGATGGTGATCTGATCGCCGGTCTGCTTCATTTCGCCGCTTGTTTCCTTGAATTGCATGATGGGGGGCTGATCGGCCTTTTGGTCCGCTTTTTTCACCGTGTACTGAAAACTCGCATTCGACTTGTGCGTCGTCTCGTCCGGCTTCAGGTTGTATACCTGCATGTAAATTCCAAGTTTGTCCGCCGTCGTGAAATCGCCTTCCAAACGCGGCCGCACTTTCGATGAGCCCAGCACAAACTGCCCAGCGCCAATCTGCTTCGCCGGAACATGCTCAATCTGGTCGGCCAGAATCAGCGAACTGGCTTCCAGCTTTTCGTCTTCATAGCGGGGCACCTGCAGGCGCGCATTCACCACGCCCACGTTTCCGCTGTGTACATCCTTAATCACCAGATCCAAACGGTAAAGTCCCGGACGGAGCGGAACCGCCTTCTGATAAATCGATTGCATCTTTACCGACTGCTGGAACAGCGAATCCGGAAAGTCGCGGCTAATTGCTTCTTCAAACGTCTGTACCACGCGGCCGGTCAGCGTACTCACGCGCCCGAACACGTTCATGGTCGCCGAGTGCACCCCCTCTTTCGATTGAAACGAAAGCTGGCTGTTGGGCACTTGCACCGTTACCGGCACCAGCACCGTGTCGTTCGTCACTTTCAGAAAATCCGTGCGCCACGCAAAATGCAATTGATCACGCACGATGCGCGAAGTCACCAGCGCTTCCAGATCCTTGAACTTCACCGCCGGCGCTTGCTGAATCTTTGCATACTGCTCCAGTCGGTTGAATTCATTCATGCTGGCTGGCGTTCCGCCCATCGTGGTCGGCAAGTTCGTTCCATCCGAACGGGTAAAGCGATCCGTCTTCGAGGCCATGCCCATCGATTCCATCAAGCTCAAGCCCGCCCCAGGCACATGCAACAGCGCGTCTTTTTCCGATGGGTCCATCGTCAGGTGATATTCGCCCGATCCGCTCGGATCCACGAATTCTAGCTCGATGTTATTTCCCAGGCCTTCCAGATAGCGGTAGCGCCACATTTCCCAAGGGTAGGTCGTCGTCGAACCGCCGCCCTCATTCATCGGCCGGTCGTACGTGCCGCCCGTCGGGTGCGAATCCACTTCGTCCGCCGGTCCCCAAATGATGTAAGTACGTCCGCGATCCGTTCTCCATCCCGGAATACCGGAGGCGAAATGTTCGTTCGCGTACGCGATCCGGCGGTAGTGCTCTTCCTTAAAATCGTTCTCCGGCAAATCCGGATTGCTGCTTCGCCGCAGCCAGAACTGCTCGATAAACTGTTCGCGCTCTTCGCTGGTGCTCAACTGCAGAAACGCTGTGCGCTCTTCCGGCGCAATGATGTAAACCACGTCCTCGTTCAACCACTGTTTATATTGGGCATCCAGCTCTTTTAGAGCTCTTCCCATTTTCTTCTTTTGCTCTTTGGTTAACTTCTGGGGTGCAATGGGGGCAGTCGGGTCTGGATTCTGAGGTTGCTGAGCAACCACCGGCGTAAGCGCGATCAAAATGGAAAATGTGGACGCGACGATGCTGCGAACGACCCTGACCATATGGACACCTCAACCGCGGAAACCTAAAGATTCTAACGCCCCGACAAGCGACCCGTCAAATGCCGAATGTCCAGCATTTTGAGACACTTGTCTCCGATTGCGTTTAGATTTCACTTCTCACCGCTGGGTTGCCTGACAGGCGCATAACCTGTCCATTCGTACAGGTCTTCCGCGCTCCGAACTTCAGAGTTCCCAACTCGTGAGCAAAATTTCCAAGCGCGCGGTTACGGTTGGCAATTTGGTTCAGACAGAGCACAACACAACCCACACCGGTACGCCGGCAGCGTCCCCAGCCTTGCCTCCCCGGCGCTTTGCGCGATTTACTTTGTTACAAGTTTTGCGCAGCCCAAGTTAGCAATCTGCCGCAGTCCCCCTTCCCTGTCGGCGCCTACTGCGATCTTCTAGGCACACCCATCCGCCGGCTTCTGCTCTTGCACGCTTATACTTTTGCACGGTTTTTCTTACTGCGGACGTTGCACTACGTTTTCTGAGTCCACCAGGTGATCGAAGATGGCCAACACGTGCCGCCGGTAAGCCACGATTCGCGACAGAATGTCCCGCAACTCCGGCTCTCGCTCCGCCTCTTTGTGCCATTTCGCCAGCACTGCCGCGGGCACTTCAATATCCTGCCGCAATTTGTCGGCATTATGCCCGCGCAAAAATAATCCGTAAAAAAACGCAGCTTCCCGTTGCGGAAACTCAAATTCCGGCACCGTCTCTGCTGGCACGAATTGGATTGAGGCCGCCATAGCGAAAACGCAGTTTACCGAAAACCCTTTCCGCGTCAAGTAGTACGCCGGTCTTCACGACGCGATTCCGTTAATCCCCGCTCGGTTCTTCTCTTGCTTTTTTCTTCGCCTTTTCTTTTTTTGTCGCCTTCAGAGTCGCAACTGTCATTGCGAGCGAAGCGGGCCGACTTCTTTGTTCCACTTTTGCTTTTTGCGAAAGTCTCGGTCTGCGCTTGGGGAGGACCTCGAGACTGCTTGTCTACGCCGACTGGTCCGTCGAGTCCCCGTAAAAGCAAGAAAACAAACCCCTTATCGCGTACCAGTCTCTCTTCCGCTTCCTAAGACAACGCCCCTGTTGCCACCCGACTCTAACCGGCATAGGATGCTGTCTTACATGGCCTCGTTACATCACAAGCGCTCACCCATCAGGCGATTCTTGCGCTTCGGCGTTTTAAAAGGCATGCGTTCCATCGAAATTGATCCAGAAGACTTCCGCAACTACCTTGCGAAGAAACACCGCCTGCACGTCTCCGATTTTCGCAACATGCATCAGGTGCCCATCGAGCGGTTGGACGCCATCGCCAACATTATGATCCGCGATGCCCAGCGCATCGCCCTCGCCGAAGGCGCCGGATTCGGACTCGGCGGAATGATTACCCTCGTTCCCGACGCCGGACTCCTCACAATCATCACCTTGCGCTTGATCCAGCGGCTCTGCCTGCTCTACGGATTCGAATCGAACACTCCCGAAGACAAGCAGGAACTCTGGCTTGCCGCAGCCGTCGCCACCGGCATCGACTTCGGCAAAGACCTAGCTGAAAAACAAATTCTGGAAAAACTCGCGCCGCGCATTGCCGAACGCCTCGCCGTAAAATTCGGAGAAGAAGCCGCCGAAAAATGGGTTGGCCGGCTGATCCCGCTTGCCAGCTCGTTCATAGGCGGCGCTTTGAATTTCACTTTCGTCCGTTCCTGGGCTCGGCGCGTTCAGAAAAATCTTCGCACCCGTCATTTGGCAATGCGGCCCATCAACATTTACTCCGACCACCCCAAAGTCGTCGTCCGTATTCCGGCAACGGCTTCTCGCTAGTCTCCTTTTCTTTCTTCCAGAGCATCGGCCAGATTAGTGCGTTAAGATGGCCTGGTCCTGCCCACCTCAGCAGTTTTCTGTTCAGGAGTTCCACATGACCCGCTCTGACTCTTGGCCCGCACTTCCGCTCGCTGAATGGAAAGATACCTACGCCACTCTCCACATGTGGACACAAGTTGTCGGCAAAATCCGTCTCGCTCTTTGTCCCGCGATCAATCACTTTTGGGGAACCACTCTGCACGTCAACGCGCGCGGCCTCACTTCATCGCCTATTCCATACAACGACGGTATTTTCGAAATCGAATTCGATTTCATTGCACACACCCTCCGCATCAACACCAGCCTCGGTGAATCTCGCACCCTTCCGCTGATTCCACGCACCGTCGCCGCTTTCTATTCCGAGTTGATGGACGCGCTCCACTCCCTCGGCATTGCGGTCAAAATCTGGCCCATGCCGGTCGAAGTGCCCCGCCCGGTGCGTTTCAATCTCGACCAAGAGCATTCCGCCTACAACAGCGAGTACGCCAATCGCTTCTGGCGCATTCTCGTAAGCACCGATAGCGTCTTCCGCGAGTTTCGCTCTCGCTTCCTCGGCAAAGTCAGTCCCGTCCATTTTTTCTGGGGAAGTTTCGATTTGGCCGTCACGCGATTTTCCGGACGCCGCGCGTCCGTTCGTCCCGACGCCGACCTTTTGACGCGCGAAGCCTACTCGCACGAAGTTTGCAGCGTCGGTTTCTGGCCGGGTGACGGCGAATTTATCCAGGACGCCGCCTTCTACGCTTACGCCGTCCCGGAACCGGCCGGTTTCAAGGAGCAAAAAGTTTTGCCGCAGCAAGCTTTCTATAGCAAGGAGAAGAATGAATTTTTCTTGATGTATGACGCGGTGCGCACGGCCACAGACCCGGCGCAGGCGCTTACGGACTTCTGCCAATCCACTTACGAAGCCGCCGCAAATCTCGGCAAGTGGGACCGCGCAAATCTGGAACGCGAGGCCACGTTCACCGCTAAGGCCTAGCGTAGGAGGCAGCGTCGGGCTTCTTGTCCACCGCAGCTGTCAACTATGGAGTGGAATTTGTTGCGTTAAAGAAATCCAGCCGGTGTGTTTTTCTTTCCTGCTTTGGGTTACGGATAAAGTACGGGCCACGTCCGCGGAATAAGTCGGCCTCGACCGCTACTCCGATTAGCGAAGCTCCACTTCGTGAAATCCCAAACCCTGCAGCAGCGAAGTCATCGTCGTTCGCGCATTGCTACCGGCAGCCGTCAGTATCCCGTCCTGCAGCGCCGCTTGCTGCAGTTGACGCTCGGCCTCGACGCGTACTTCGCTTTCCAGATTCGGATCCGGCGAAGAAAATAATCCCGTATCGCGCGAATACACCTTGCTCCGCTCATTGTCGATTCGCGTTGTGAACAATTCCGCTTCCGGTAGCTTGATGGAAACTTTTTGCTCTTTGAGCTCCACGTCGCTCGGCTTCAAATTCGCCAGATTGATTCCCGCCACCACTTCGCCGTGCACCACCAATAACAATCTGTCGCCTGCCAGAAATTTCGGCAGGTAGGAATTCTCATGTTCGCCGGAAATAATCTTGTCCATCGTGTAGCGCACAGTTTCCAGCCGCTGTAATTGCTGAATCTGCCGCACCACCGTGGCCTGATCCACGTTGATCAGCGTCCTGCCCCCGCTTCGCAATCCCATCAGCCGCAACAGTCCCAGCCCGCTCGAAGCCCACACCAGCGTCCCCACCACCGCCAGGGTCAGAGCCGCTCCCGCCAAAATTCCCAACACCCACGAGCGCCCGCTGTTCCGCACTTCGTTTTTCACTTCGCCCATCGCCGCTCCACCATGTTCCATGGTTCCGTCGCACCACTGGCATTCTCAGTCGCCACACACCGCCCGGCAAGCTCAATCTCGAAAACAAGAACGGCGCATGAACCTTTTTTCCGGCATCTGGAGCGCAGTCAACGCTGCTTTCATTTCGGTCAGCGGCTCACCCGAATTCCTTCGCTCCATCTGCTTGCACTCGCGCCCCATCCTAAAACAGCGCCGAAGGCGCGGCGCAAAACAGAAGCAAGTCCACCCCATCGCCGCGGTTGGGGCCCGGCACTCACCCAACTTCTATAGCATTCATGCCGTGCGATAACCTCTTCATTTTCTGCAGTTAGGGAATAGGCCGGGGTAGCCGCCTCCGGCCTTTTGCCGCAAATTGAAAATTGGACGACCGAAAACTTCCTGTCCGGCGGTAAACTCCCTTTCATCCCATGGCGGCTTCGGCTCCATTCTTTCTTGCCGTGAATTATCCGTGGCTCAACTACGGCTGCGACTTCGGCGTCTCTCCCTGGGGCTACTCGGGCGTGGCGCTTCCCCAATCGCAGTCGACCGTAGCCGCCGACTTCGCTCGCATCAAATCCGCGCAAGTCTCCGTGGTGCGCTGGTTCCTGCTCTGCGATGGCCGCAGCGGCATCCGTTACGAAAACCGTATTCCGGTTGGCCCTGACGATTCTCTTTTGAAAGATGTAGCCGCAGCGCTCACACTCGCATCACAAGCCGGACTGCAAATCTGTTTTTCGCTTTTTGATTTTCTCTGGCTGCAGGTTCCGGACAGCGGAGCTTCTGATGCAAAGTTTCCCGGACGCGCCGCTTTGCAATTCGCCGGCGGCCGCGAAGCGCTCCTGCAGAAGGTTCTCATTCCGCTCTTTCGGGAATTCCAGAAACATCCCGCGATCTTTGCCTGGGAAATCGTCAACGAACCGGAGTGGGCCATCCCGGAATTCCAGCGTTCGCCCAAATCCAAGCTCTCGCTCGCTAACGCGCGTTCTTTTTTCGCGGAAATTGCCGACGCTATACGCAGCGAAGCGCAACTGCCTTCCACTCTTGGCTCCGCACGCCTGCAGTGGGTTCGCGCGTGGAACGAAATCGGCCTCGATCTTTTGCAGGCACACTACTATCCGAAGCTGGAAAGCGATCAAAAGTATTCCCTCGCGCAGCAACTGCAATCAATGAGCAGCCTCGAACAGCCGCTCTGGATCGGCGAATTTCCCGCGAACGATCCGGAATTCGCGGAATACTCTCTTGTGAATTCGCTCACTTGCTGCCGCGATTGCGGACTCGCCGGCGCCGGAATCTGGCGGTGGCGGCCTCCCGAAGCGGGTGGCGGCGACGCGGCATTCGGTTTCCTCCAACCGGAAACCCTCCTCGCCTGGAGTGCCGGGTTGGACAGGAAGGTACGTTCTGCGGGAATCGACGTCTAGGAACGTGAAATGAAATTCCGCATTCACAATTTGTATCTCCGTGCTTTCTTCTTTCGCGCCAAATATTTCGCGGTGATTTTGCTGCTGGTTTTTGCACTGGCCGTTTCCGCGCGCGCGCAGCAGGAGGAAGAAGTTCGCGGCGCTCCCGCCGAACCGGACGACGCTGCGGAAGTTCGCGCGCAAATCGCCGCGGTGGAAAAACTGCTGCCGACATTCACCGATCGCGGTGCGGCATGGTTCTTCCTCGCCGCTACCAAACAACGTCTCGGCGAAACGCGCGCAGCGCTCGAACTTTTGCAGCAATGCGTGAATCTCGACGAAGGATTCGATCCTTCCGGCGGACCGGAATTCCTGGGCCTGCACAACGAGCGCGCATTCACCGAAATGGTGGAGCGTGCGCATCAGCGTTTTCCCGCCGCCGCCAATTCCCGCGCGGCTCTGGTAACCGAGGAGAAGGATCTGGTTCCGGAAGGTCTGGCATGGGATGCGAAACGCGAAATGTTTTATCTGAGCAGCTTGCATCTTAAAAAAATTGTGCAGATTGCGCCGAACAGCCATGCCTCCGATTTTCTCCCGGCACAGAGCAATTCGCTGCTCCCCATTCTCGGAATCCGGACCGATCCGAATGACGGCACGGTCTGGGCCAACTCCATGCAGGATTCGGGAGCGAAAGCCGGAAAAACCGAACTGCTGCACATAGACGCACAAGGAAAGTTGCTAGCGAGGTTTTCGCCCGCCCGATCCGCACCTCATGGATTCAACGATCTAGTGATTCGCAAAACCGGCGACGTGTTTGTAACGGACAGCATCGCGAATTTGGTTTTTCAGTTCGATCCAAAAACTAAAACATTTTCGGAGCTGAAAATTCACCGGCCGCTGTTTTACCCCAATGGAATCGCAATCGCGGATGACGAACGCACTCTTTACATCGCCGATTCTCTCGGCGTGGTAAAATTCGACACCGCAAATTCTTCGAGCGTGGACGTTTCGCCCGGTCCGCACGCGACACTGGCGGGTGCGGACGGCTTGTATTGGTATCACGGCAGCCTGATCGCGATTCAAAACGGAATCGGTACACCACGCGTCGCCGCCTTCAAACTTTCGCCGGATGGCAGTCGGGTAACCCGCGTCAATATCCTTGAATACCGCACGAAATTTACAGAATTGCCCACCACCGGCGCGATTCGCGGCTCCGATTTTTACTTTATTTCTAACAGCCAACTGGACAATCTGAACGGCGACAAAATTCTCGATCAAACCCGGCTCGCGCCCGTTCGCATAGCTGTTGTTCGTCTTCCCTAGTTTTTCCGCTCGCACTCGTGCCAGAACCTGAAATTCGGCAGACCGATCTAGATCCGACTTTCTTCTTGCGCCGCCGCCTTCGGCTTAGGCAGAGTTAGTGGCGATGAATTTTCCGCTCCCGAGTTCGCGCGCGCGCATGGCTATTCTGCTCTTTGCATGTTTCGTTGCCTTGGTGCTCCTCTATCTGGGCGCACGCAACGCGCTCGCCGCGCACTACCTCGGCCGGGACACTCGCGCGGGCTATGAACGCGCAGTCCGTCTCGAACCCGGCGATCCCCGCAACTGGTATCTGCTGGGCCGTTCGTATCTGTATGACTTTGAGCAGCCGGATCCCGCCCGCGCCATCGACGCATTCCGCAAATCCATTGCACTCGATCCGTATTCCGCCGAAGCCATGCTGGACCTCGCCACGGCATACGACGGCGAAGGCGACACCCGACAGGCGCGTGCGGCCTACGTCGCCGCGAAACGCGTGTACCCCCTCTCCGCCGATGTGAGCTGGAGTTACGGCAACTTCCTGCTCCGCCAGGGCGAGCTGGACGCAGCCTTTGCCGAAATACGTAAGTCCGTGGAGCTCGAACCGAAGCGAGGGGCGGAGGCGTTTTCCCGCGCGATTCGAGTGCAGCCCGACGTCAACGTGGTGCTGGACAAGGCCGTCCCGCCCCTGACTGCGGTGTACCTGCCCATCATCCAGATCTATTCCGGCGCCGGAGATTTAGACACGGCTCAGGCCGTGTGGAAGAGGCTGGTGGGGTTGCGGCAAAAAGTGCCGATGCGAGAGATGGTGCTTTTTTTCGACGGATTGTTTCAGCGATTGCGAATTGCGGAAGCGAAGCGGCTGTGGCCGGAAGCGCTTGCAATGATGCAGAATCCGCCGCCGGCCGATCCGGCGGGATCGATTTTGTGGGACGGGGGATTCGAATCGGCGTACACGCTCGGGGGTGGTTTTACCTGGCGTTTCGTTCCGGCGACGCGGGACACGCAAATTTCTTCCGACCCATCGGAAAAACATTCCGGCGAGCGGTCCATAAGAATCTTGTTTAACGGGCGGCAAAATCTGAATTTTGAAGATGTTTGCCACAATATTGCTCCGGAGCCGGCAAAACATTATTTACTTACTGCATGGATACGTACGCAATCGTTAACAAGCAGCGAAGGGGTGCGGTTGCTGCTCTTTGCATTCAGCAAATCGGGCAATCAAACGGTGACCACGGAAGAAGTACATGGCACGCAGCCGTGGACGAAGGTGCAACTGGAATGGACGGCACCGGCAGACGCGGAGTTTGGAGCAGTCTGCGTAAAGAGGAACATGAGCGACCAACCGGGAAACGACATTCAGGGAGCGGCCTGGATCGACGACGTTTCGCTAGTCCCGGCTGACCAGGCCGTGGCGAAACCATGAAGCTCGTGCGCGGTGGGATATTGGCAGTGATTGCGTTCGCAGTACTTAGCCACGGGGCGGTGGAGCCCTGGTCGCGCGCAATTCTTGTCTCCAGCGCGGGAATTCTGCTGGTGCTGTGGGCGCTTGCGGTTTTCTTTTCCGAGAAGACCGAGCTGATCGCGGTTCCGGCGTTGCTATACCCACTGGCGGCGTTTACGGCAGTCGCCGGTGTGCAACTGGCATTCCATCGGACAACTTCGGCCTACACCACGCGCATGGAGTTTCTGCTGCTTTTGAGCATGCTGATATTGCTATTTCTGGCAGCGCAGGTATTCCGAAGGATGGGAGATTGGAAAGACTTCGCGTGGTTCATCATGATTTTGGCGTTTCTGGTGGCCGGGCTGGGAATTCTGCAACACCTGACCTTTAACGGAAAGTTGTACTGGTTCCGGGAAATGCGATACGGGGGAATTCCGTTTGGACCGTATGTAAACCGCAATCACTTTGCAGGGTTTGCGGAATTGGTTTTGCCGATGGCGTTGGTGCCGTTGCTGCTTGCCAGGGTGCGGCGAGAGCGCCTGATCATCGTAAGCATCTTGGCGATTATTCCTTTGAGCGCACTCCTGTTATCGGCTTCGCGTGGCGGAATTATCGCGCTGGGGGCAGAACTGGCGTTTTTGGTTCTGGTTTTGGGTTTGCGGAAAGCAGTGGGAAGGAATCTGCTGGTGGGGACGGCAGTGTTGGTGCTGGCGTTTCTGACGGTCTCATGGCTGGGAGTGGGGCAAATCCTGTCGCGATTTTCGTCGCTGCAAACACTGGAAGTGCAGCAGGCGAAGCGGGCATCGATGTGGCACGGGACGTGGCAGATTTTTCTGGACCACCCGGTGCTGGGGACGGGATTGGGGACTTTGCAACAAGTTTATCCGCCGTACGAGACCCTGTACGACGGGAAGATCGTGAACCATGCACACAACGATTATCTGGAGGCGTTGGCCGAGACCGGAGCTATCGGCGGGATTTGCTGCGCATGGTTTTTGGGAACACTTTTTGTGAGCGCATTGAGACTGCTGCAAGCAGGAGACAATTCTTTTGCGAGCACGCTGCGGCTGTGCGGGTGGACCGCTTGCTGGGGGCTATTGGTACACAGCCTGATGGATTTTAACCTGCACATTCCGGCCAATTTATTGTTGTTCCTGATGATGAGCCTGCTGGCGACGGCCGAGATCCAGCAGTCAATTCCCGCAAGACGAAAGAGCCGGGTCAGGCAGCCCATACATGGAAATCCATGATTCAGAAGTGCTTGCGCGCTGTATAATCAGGGGCTTGGGGGAGCTTGGACAAATGCCAGCGCTAAGACGAGGAGCGGCATCGCTGTGTTTCCTGGCAAGTACACTCTGCATGGTCCTGATGCCAGGGGCGCACGGGCAGGCCGGCCGAGGGCAAGTAGCGCCTGTGCAAAAAGCCCCAGAAACGCAGCAAGAAGCAAACGAGCGAATTCACACGCTGGCCACCACCGCTTCCCTTCCACCACATGACTACGTAGTTGGACGCGGCGACGTGGTGGGACTGGAAGTTTTTGACGTTCCAGAGCTGACCCGCGACTTGCGGGTCAGCCAGACGGGAACCATCGGGTTGCCGCTGGTTCCGGTGCGACTGTATGTGGCCGGATTGACGGAGATGCAGGTGCAGCAAAAAATCGCGGAAGTGCTGGAGGCGAATGGATTGGTTTCGCATCCACAAGTCATGGTGTCGGTGAAGGAAAAAAGAAGCAAGCCCATCACGATTGTAGGCGCCGTGGCGCGCCCCATGGTGTATCAGGCAGACCGACCGGTGACCTTGATCCAAGTGCTTGCGGAAGCAGGCGGAATTTCGGCCGATGCCGGAGACACTGTGATTGTGACGCGAGCTGGCGCACTAGCAAGCGATGCGTCGAATGAACCACCAGAGATTGGGCCGGCCGACGCGGTTCCGGCGGGGAATCCGACTCCCAAATCGACGGAAAGCGAGCCGCCGGAAATAAACGCTGCGTCGAATTCAGCCGTAAGCCAGCAACCGGCTTTCCCAGGCCCGGAAGCGGTGACCAAGGCCATGCCGCAGCAACCGAATTCCACAACGGGCGCAGCACCCCCTCAGATAACAGCTAAAGACGCGGCTCCGATACCGAACTTGATTACGGTGAACCTTTCTGAATTACTGGAGCGAGGCGATACGCAGAACAATCTTCCACTGCAGGGCGGAGACATTGTTACGGTTCCGCACGCGGGAATTGTGTATGCGCTGGGCGCCGTGCAAAGGCCGGGCGGATACGTTTCTTCAAATGACCGGGCACAGCTTTCGACACTCAAGGTATTGGCGCTGGCCGGAGGAATGACCAGGATTGCAAAGAAAGATCACGCAGTAATTATCCGAAAAGATGCGACCGGAACGCAGCAGTCGATTCCGGTGGACCTGAAAAAAATCGTCGATCGGGAAACCGAAGACGTTCGCATGTTCCCCAGCGATATTCTTTATATTCCGGATAACACGACCAAAGCGGTGCTGATTCGCGCGGCGGAGGTTGCACTGCAGGTGGGTACCGCGGTGGCGATATACAGGGTCGCCTACTAGGAAGAAGATGACGGACGAGAACAAGATTATTCCGCGGGAAAAAAGCGCGACGACGATTGAAGTGGTGCAAGCCACCAACCGGTTGCCGTCGTTTGACTTATCACCGCGAGAACCCCACCTATACGACTACCTACTGATCCTGCGCAAGCATCAGTGGCTGATCGTTTCGTTTCTGCTGGCAGTGGTGACCATCGTATCGATTGCGACGTTCCGGATGCAGCCGGTATACACCGCTACGGCGCGGATCGAAATCGACAAGGAAAGTTCGAACTATTTGCCATTTCAGGGCGCGGATTCCTACGACCTGATGATGGATCAAGACAATTACATCGAGACTCAATCGAGAATTCTGACCAGCGAAACCCTAGCGCTGCAAACGATCCGGAACAGTGGGTTGATTCCCCACGCGGAGCTGGGCGGAACGGTTTCAGGCTCGGAAGCAATTACTTCCGGAAGCCTGAAGAATCACAGGAGACCGCCGGAACTTGGAGCGTTCCTGGGAAGCCTGGCTGTAAAGCGCGTGCCGCAAAGCCGGTTGTTGGACGTGAGCTTTGAAGCGACTGATGCGCAGTTGGCGTCGGAAATTCTGAACGCGCACATCGAGAATTTCATACAGCAGAACCTGCAGAGTCGATTCGACGCGTCTTCGAACGCGACGGCCTGGCTTGAGGACAAGCTGACCGATTTGAAAGTGAAGGTACAGAAAGCCGAGGATGCCAGGCTGGCTTACGAACGGGCGCATCAGATTTGGGAATTGGACGACAAGCAGAATATTACGACGCAACGGTTGACGGATATCAATAGGGAAGTCACGGAAGCGCAAAGCGACCGGATGCGCAAAGAAGCGTTGTATGAGTTTGCAAAGGCCGGGAACATTGACGCGGTTCCGCAGCTCAGGGAAAACAGTTTATTGCAGGAGCTCTTGAGGCGGCGAACCGAGGTATACACGCAGTATCTCGACTCACTGAACCAATACGGTCCGAATTTTCCGAAAGTGCAGCGGTTGCAATCGCAATTGAAAGAAACGGAAGGTCTGATCGACAACGAGAAACACAATATTCTGGCGAGCCTAGGCAATGATTACAACGCGGCCCGGCAGCGCGAAGGGTTGCTGACCGAAGCGCTGAACGAGCAAAAGGGCGAAGTGAACCTGATGGCCCAGAGCATGGTCGAGTACAACATTTTGAAAAGAGAAGCGGAAGCCAGCAAAACGATGTACGACAGTTTGCTGACCAAGCTGAAGGAAGCAAGTATTGCGGTGGGATTGAAGTCGACCAATATCCGGGTGGTGGATCCTGCGATGATTCCTTCATCGCCGTCGCGCCCGGCGAAAACCCGCAATATTGCGCTGTCCTTTCTGGTGGGTATGGTGGGGGGAATCGGGTTGGCGTTGCTGCGCGAATACCTGGATAACACGATAAAAACCCCGGACGACATCGAGACACTGGCGCGTTTGCCTTCGCTGGCGGTGGTTCCTGCGTTTACCAGCGACAACGGAAAAGTGAAGCGCGGCCGGCTGTTAGGGAGAGCATCGAGCAACGGGCACGAAAAGCGAATCGAACTTGTTGCCCAACACTTGCCGAAGTCGCAGATGTCCGAAGCGTTTCGGGCGTTGAGAACCGCGCTACTGCTTTCCCAGGCGGATCACCCGCCGCAAGTAATTCTGGTGACGAGCGCGCTACCGAGAGAAGGAAAGACCACGGCTGCGGCCAACCTGGCGGTGACGCTGGCGCAATTGGGAGACCGGACGCTGTTGATCGACGCCGACTTGCGCAAGCCGGGCGTGGGGCGCTTGCTGAATTTGACGGACAGCAAATACGCAGGGTTGAGTTCGTATCTTGCAGGCGTATCGAGCCTGGATCTGGTGACCGTGCCACATCCCCAGATTCCCAATTTAGTGGCGATCCCGACCGGTCCATTGCCGCCGAATCCGGCCGATCTTTTGTCGTCGCATAAGTTGGCCGAAGCGCTACGCCTGCTGCGCAAAGACTATAAATTTATCGTGATCGATTCGCCGCCGATCATGGCGGCGACGGATGCGGTGATTCTATCGGTGCAAGCCGACGGCGTGCTGCTGGTGGTACGCAGCGGCGAAACGCCGAAAGAAGCGTTCACGCGGGCGCGCGATTTGCTGACCAGCGTGAAGTGCTGTCTGCTGGGAGTGGTGTTGAACGCGGTAGATTCGAGCGCGCCTGATTATTACTATTCCTACCGCTACTATCCTTATTCCTATGGATACGGACCGCAGGAAGCCGCGGAACTTTATGCCACGAAGGATTCCCATTCCGGGGATTCCTCGCATCCCCGCTACACTGACGATGATTCGCAGTCGCTCTAACGGAAATCAGGAGGATTCTTGCGCTATTTGATTACAGGTGGTGCGGGTTTTATCGGTTCGCATCTGGCAGAGCGGCTGCTGGCACGCGGCGAACACGTGACGCTGCTGGACAATTTGTCGACCGGCAGCATGGAAAATATCCGCCACCTGAAGTCCAACGAGCGGATGGAATATCACCTGGACTCCATCGAAAACCGACATCTGGTGGCCGAACTGGTGGACGACGCGGACATCGTAGTACATCTCGCAGCGGCGGTGGGCGTGCGGCTGATTGTGGAGAGCCCGGTTAGGACGATCGAAACGAACGTCAACGGAACGCAAATTATTCTGGAAGCAGCGGAGAAGAAGCGGAAGGTGGTGCTGACGGCGTCGACATCAGAAGTGTATGGAAAAAGCATGCAGGTTCCGTTCAGAGAAGAAGCGGACCTGGTACTGGGATCGACAACCAAGGGGCGGTGGAGTTATGCCGCGTCGAAAGCGCTCGATGAATTTCTGGCGCTGGCGTACTGGAGAGAACGGAAAGTTCCGGTGATTGTGGTGAGGTTGTTCAACACGGTTGGGCCGCGGCAAACGGGACGGTACGGAATGGTGTTGCCGAATTTTGTGAAACAAGCACTGGAGAATGAGCCTATTACCGTGTACGGATCGGGAACGCAATCGCGCTGCTTTTGCGATGTACGCGACACAGTGGAATCGCTGATGCGATTGATGGACACGGAGAAATCGATCGGCGAAGTGGTGAACATCGGCAACACAGAAGAAATTACCATCGCGGATCTGGCTGCGACAGTGAAGACGCGGACGGGAAGTACATCGACCATTTCGTACGTGCCCTACGATCAGGCGTACGAGCCGGGTTTTGAAGACATGATGAGGCGCGTGCCAAGCGTGGACAAGCTGCATGGACTGACCGGATTCCGGCCGCAGACAAAACTTTCTGAAATCATCGACCGAGTGACGGAACACTTGCGCGAGAAACAGAATCTTGCGAAACCGCGCGCGGTTTCCGGAACGCCAGCCTGAAAAAAACGCCAATCTCCGCTGCGGCATTAAGCACAAATCGGAAACTGCAAGAGTGAGAATTACGGCAGAGTTAGCTACAGTATGGTTAAATATGCGGTAAACGGGCGCGCTGGCCGAGACGAGCGATTCGCCATACATCCGCAAGCGAGTGGAAACGGCGTGGACCATCAAAATGAAGACCGGCAAAGCGCGGCGGTTCGGCCAAGATTTGCGCCGCGGACCCTGTTGGTACTGCTGCTAGTATCGCTGCCACTGCTGAATCCGTGGGTGCGGGGAGATGGGGTCGGCTACTACGCATTCGCGCGAGCCGTGCTCATACAACACAATCTGGACTTTGCTCCGGACTATCAACACGCGAACCAGGGCTTTCGCGCAGCGCGGCTGGATGCCGAGGGCCTGCCACGGCCGGAATTCCGAACAGTCAACGGGCATTTGGACAATCACTTTACGGTGGGACCTGCACTGCTATGGGCTCCCTTCCTGGTGTGTGCGCACGCAGGAGTGCTGATTGCGCGAGCAGCGGGTGCGCACGTCGTGGCGGACGGATTTTCTCTACCCTATTTGTTTGCGATGGCGCTGGGAACCTTGCTCTATGGATTTTTGGCGCTGCTGCTGTCGTATCGAGTGGCCTGCCGGTTTACCGCGCAACGTTGGGCGCTCTTTGCGACCATCGCGGTATGGTGGGCGAGTTCGCTTCCCGTTTATATGTACTTCAATCCGTCGTGGTCGCACGCGCATTCGGCTTTTACCGTGGCGCTATTTTTCTGGTATTGGCTGAGCACGCGAGGAGAACGGAGCTTGGGGCAGTGGCTTGTGCTCGCGGTGATTGCGGGATTGATGTTGAACGTTTATTACCCGAACGCGTTGCTGCTGGCGGTTCTGCTGCCGGAAGCAATTTCGAATTACGGCCAAGCGCGACGAGCGCCGAAGGCGGATGGAAACAGGTTGCGGGCATTGCTGCTGCGGCACATTTTGTTTTGCGCAGCGGCATTTGCATTGCTGCTGCCAACATTCTTGACCCGCTATGCGATTTACGGCGGAATGTTTGAGACTGGCTATATTCCCGTGACCAAATGGGCTTGGCGATCACCATGGTTTCTGGATTTGCTGTTTTCTTCAAATCATGGAGTTTTTTCCTGGACGCCGATTTTGTTGATTTGCACGGTTGGATTATTTATTTTTTGGCGGAGAGAACGGGCGATCGGGGCG
This sequence comes from uncultured Acidobacteriota bacterium, assembly GCA_963781385.1. Taxonomy (GTDB): domain Bacteria; phylum Acidobacteriota; class Terriglobia; order Acidiferrales; family UBA7541; genus Acidiferrum. The sequence continues at coordinate 865,881 of CAWAFN010000007.1, forward strand.
TCGGTGTTGTGCGTGCTGTTTGCGTTTTACTATTTCATGGCGTCGTATCCGGACTGGGCGGGAATTTCTTCCTATGGCAACCGGTTTTTTGTTTCGTTGACGGTATTTTTTGTGCTTGGGCTGGCGGTGGCACTGGATGCGGTGGCGGTAGGAATTGGCAATCAGAAAGCCGCGACCGCCTGGATTTCGGCGGCGTTGATCGTTTTCATTGCGTGGAATCTGGGGCTGATTTATCAGTGGGGAACGCACTTGATACCGGCCCGGGGTCCTGTATCGTGGAGCGAAGTAACGCACAACCAGATTGAAAGAGTGCCGCGGCAGATCACTTCGCATTTAAAGGCGTACCTGTTCCGGCGGAAAGCTACACTGCACCAGATCGAGCAGAGAGACCTGGAGCAGCAGAAACAGCAAGAACGACCGTAGTCCTTAAAAAAGCACCTGATATTCTGAACCGCCAGTGAGAAGATGGCGTGGCAACTGGGGATGCTCCTGAATAATTGCTACTGAAAAAAGAGAAACTGACGGGCGAGGGCTGCGAGTGCAGATATTGATTACCGGCGGTGCGGGATTTGTGGGCTCGGAACTGGCGGTGCGGCTGACGGAAAAACAGCATCGCGTGGTGGTGATGGACAATCTGGTGCGGCGCGGAAGCGAATCGAACCTAGAGAGGTTGGCGCGGCACGGAGTTAGGTTTGTGCACGGGGACGTCAGAAACCCCGAGGACTTTGACAATTTGCCGAGCGGGATTGAGTTCGTTTGCGATGTGAGCGCACAACCGTCTGTGGTGTCCGGATATACGAATCCGGTTTTTGATATTACGAACAATTCGCTGGGCGTGGTGCGGGTGCTGGAGTTTGCGCGGCAACACCGGTGTCCGATGATTTTTTTCAGCACCAACCGCGTGTATGTGGTGGACCGGCTGCTGGAATTGCCAAGACGCGAGGCCGCGACGCGGATGGAATGGGATGCGGAAGCGTGGGGGAGATTGCCGGCGGAAACGCGGGGACGGGGATTTAATCCGCTGCATGGCGTGTCGGAAGAGTTTGCGGTCGATGGCGGCCAGCGCAGCATCTACGGACTGAGTAAATTGCTTGCGGATGCGGCGTGCCAAGAGTATGCACACGCCTTCCACATGCCGATTGTGGTGAATCGATTCGGAGTGATTGCCGGGACCGGGCAGTTCGCGAAGCTGGATCAAGGCTGGGTGGTGTGGTGGGCAATCGCGCACTATTTCAAATTGCCGCTGAAATATATCGGGTGGAACGGGAAACAGGTGCGCGACATTCTGTTTCTGGAGGATGTGTGCGCGCTGGTGGAATTGCAGATGGGGCAGATGGAACGATTTCGCGGGGATATTTTTAATTTGGGCGGAGGAGCGGCGAACTCACTATCGTTGCGGGAAGGAACGGCACTGCTCGAGAAGAAGCTGGGGCACGGAACTTCCTTTACGACGGAGGATGCAATTCGTAAGGCCGATCTGCCGATTTATTTTACCGACAACCGAAAAGCGATTCGCGAACTGAAGTGGGAGCCAAAGGTAACCGTGGACCAGGGATTTGACCGCATCCTGGAATGGATTCGAAAGAATGAAGCGACGCTGCGGGCGCGATACGTAAGCTAGATTTTCCTCGCTTGTGCTTTTTCGAGCAAACTGCAAAACAACACTCGCCAGCCCCCGAGCTTCGTCCCGCCTGAGCGACGACGCAGCGGGAAAGGCGCGCTCAGCGGCAGAGAGCGTCGATGAGTAGTTCTTTTTTCTTTTCGGCGAAAGCGGTAAAGCTGTTCAGCGCAGCAAAATAGCCAGCGCAAGCGACTACGGCAAGCACCGTAAACATTTCGGCGGGCAGCCAGGGGTTTCCCGTCCAACGCCCGGAAAAAAGAATTGCGGCGCTGACTCCACCAAATACGATCTGAACCGCGAAAAGAATCAGTACGGACATTCCTGAATTACGCTGGCCCTGCATCTTGCCGAATTCAATTTTCCTGGGAAAACTGAGCGAAGACCAATTGGCGATGGTGAGCTGACCGACGATGGAGAAGATGACGGCGGCCATGGTCGCGCAGAGAACAGGTGTCGAAGGAAATTTCGTTCGCCAGCCAATCAGAAGAGCGCAGATAGTGACTTCAAAAATCATAATCAAACAGGTCAGTAGGTTTTTTGCGAGGAACACTTCGCGGAACCGTACCGGCGAGGTGAAGTAAGTTTGAATCCCGCGACTCTCATAGGCGAAAGAATTATAGGAGGGGCCCATCAGCATGAGCACGAGATAAGCCATCATGGCGGGAAAGAAAAAGTCGGGTGTAACCGCGTTTTTGAAAGAGTTGGAATGAATGGTGGAGAAAATATAGCTGAAATAAAAAACCATGATGGGCGGAATGAACAGCGAAAAGAACAGGAAACTGCTACGGCGGAGGTAGCTAATTTCCTTGCTTAGTACCGCGAGGATTTGCGGCGGCAGGAACGAAAAGAGCCCGCGCCCCCCGGAGCCGGAGTCGCGAACCGCAGTGCGCCTGGAGGAGATGGAAGGCGCCACAGATTCGCCGAGTTCTTCGCCCGCGAAGAGTTTGCAATAGCGGCGCCAAAGTAGCGCGCTGAAAAACAAAACATAAATAGACAGACCGACGAGCTTCAGAAAAGCCAATCCCCACTGGTGATCGATGAAATGAGCTACAGCATCGCCTGCAAAAGCCGACGGCAAGAGCCAGAGGTAGGGAAGAATCCGTCGCACTATGGGCTTGATCTGGTTGCCGTATTTCTGCATGAGCGGATTGAGGAACTGCAGACTAACCATGGAGAATATGAAGATGGCGAAGAAAATCTCGCGCGAACGGCGTTTGGCGAGAAGTTTTTCCAGCCAAGCGCCGACCAGACGTTCGATGGTGACGTTGAGCGCAATGAACAGAAGGCAAGAGACAAGCATGACGGGCGCGGCGCTGGGCAATGTGGTGAGCGATGCGGCGACTATCGCGAGCATCCAGATGACCGCGGCAATGGCGGCCGTGTCAGCGAGGCCGTAAGCGAGGGCGATCAAGTAGAAGGCGAATTGCCGCAAAGGAAAGCGAAGCAGCGTGCGGAATTCAAACTGCGGAGAAAATCCGGCGATCAACACCGGAAACACCTGCCACCAAAGGAAAAGCGCAAGAAACAGGAGGCCGAGATATTTTTCGAGATGATTCACCAGCAGCGCTCTGGTACCGGCGAAAAAGGCGATCGAAATGCCGGAAACGAAAACGGTACCGACCACACTGGAAATAATGACGCCCAGCAGATCGAGACGGCGGCTTTTTTTGCGGAGACTGTTGCGGAGTACCCGCCAACGAAGTTGAGAAACGATGCGAATCTGATCGAGGAGACCGGGCCCAGAGCCCGCCGCGGCAGCTAGGTCAGCCATGAAAGCTCCTCGAGTTGAGGACTTTGCGAGCCCCGGCCGACCACGGAGAGGAAAATGTCTTCAAGAGTGAGCGTGCGACCTTCCGCGCTGGGAATGCCGGCGCGGAGTTCTGCGATCGAGCCTTGCGCAACGAGCTGCCCCTTTTTGATGATGGCCACGTGGCTGCAGAGGCGTTCGACGATTTCCAGGACGTGTGACGTAAGGAAAATGGTGACCCCGCGCTCGGTCATACGGGCGAGCAATTCCTTTAATGCGCCGGCGGCAAGAGCGTCCACGCCTTCGAAAGGCTCATCGAGAAAAAGAATGCGCGGACGGTGGATGACGGCGGCAGCGAGGGCAAGTTTTTTCTGCATGCCATGGGAGTAGTCAGCGATCAAAGTTTTCGCCCGGTCGGCGAGTTGCATGAATTCGAGAAGTTCGTCGCTGCGTTTGTGCGTAGTGGTCTTGTCGAGGCCGTACATACGGCCGACAAATTCGAGGTATTCCGGCGCGGTCAGGCGTTCGAAAAGGCCCATGCCCTCCGGAACGACGCCAATCTGGCGCTTTACTTCGACGGCATGCTGGGCAAAATCGATTCCAAGCAGCGCCATGCGGCCGGAGCTAGGCGCAAGCAGACCGGTAAGCATTTTGATGGTGGTGGATTTGCCAGCGCCGTTCGGCCCAAGAAATCCAAAGAACTGCCCCGATTCAACCTGGAGATTGACGTTGTCGACGGCGAGTAGTTCACCGAAGCGGCGGGTAAGATTTTCCGTAGAGATCGCAATTTCAGGCATCAGCGGGAGACTCCGGAGTCATCGAGTAAACGCTGCGTTCAAATGAGCGCATAGGATGTGGGGAATGCCATGGGATATGGTACGGCAAATGACCCTAGCGATGATGCCTAAGTGAAACTACGCACCGGTGTTACAAAAATATCAGGAACTCTTGAGCACCTGAGCACCGGAATTGCCGGATTGCGGTTCGCGGGTGGCGATGGCGGCCAGCACCGCCGGAAGTTCAACACGGAAAACGGCGCCGCCTTCCTGGCCGTTGTAGCAAAGAATCCTGCCAGCGTGTTCCTGAACAATGCCGAAACAGATGCTGAGACCGAGTCCAGTGCCTTTGCCGATAGGCTTGGTGGTGTAGAACGGGTCGAAGACGCGGTGCGGATCCTTGAGCCCGGGACCAGTGTCAGAAAAAAGGACCACCACGTTGGCGCGGTCGCGCATGGTCTTGATGGTCAGAGTGCCGCCGCCGTTGTGCGATTCCATGGCATCCACGGCATTGTTGACGATATTGAAGAAAACCTGCATCAACTGGTTTCCATCGCCACGAACGCCGGGAAGAACAGATTCAAGCTTGAGTGCAATTTTTGTGCCGGAATTACGAAGGTCGAGAGCACGAAGTTGAACCGCGTTGGTGACGACGGTGTTGAGATCGAGCAGGGTGCGTTCAACGGGAACTTGCCTGGCGAAACTAAGCAAATTGCCGACAAGTGTTTTGGTGCGGCGAGCCTGATCGCGAATCTTCCCGGCAATCGAGCGGGATTTCTCCGGAAGCGACTCATCGTCCGCGAGAAGGTCGGAGTAGCCGAGAATCGCGGTCAGCGGATTGTTGATTTCGTGAGCCGCACCGGCTGCGAGCTGGCCAAGCGAGACCAGCTTTTCGGTCTGCACAAGCTGCGCTTGGAGACGCTGCAGGTTTTCGACAGACTGTTCAGCACGGGCCAGCAAGCGTGCGCGGTCATTGTCCGCCAGATGCTGGCGAAGAAAGACCAGGAAGCCGAGGGGGACGGCGGCAAGTAAAACGGTCATCAGACGAAATTCGCGAACGGCTGGAGAATCGTGAGCGAACTTGATGGTGTAGATGGCGAAAGCGGGAAGCGAGACGACGGCGGCCATGGCGAGGCGCGAAGCTACAACGCTTTCACCGCGTTTTTGCTCAGCGGCGTCCGGTGCGGACGAATCGGAATAATCATCAAGAGCGTTACCACTCTTATAGGCAATCAATCCCGCCGCACCCAGCCACAAGAACGAAGCAACGAGCGGAATGTCGTAGAGGCTGCCAGTTTCATATTTCTTGAGGCTGATGGCGACGTTGATCATCAGCGAGGAAAGCATGTACATGGTTACGCCGCCGAAGAGATTGGCGTACACAGTGCGCCAGGCACCGCGGCTTTGCAGCCACAGAACGCCGAGACCGACCACGGTGATCATGTTCTGCACATTGGTGACGAAATCGTAGGTGAAGTTGTACTGGCCCAGGCTGGGATCGGCGTACATCCAAGGAAGTACCACGAAGGCGTAGAGGAAAATCCACCAGGAGAGAAGCAGCACGAAATCGAGGTATCCGAAGCGGAGTGCAAGCTCGCTGCGCTTCAAATGAGGGCGAAGTGCAAGCGCCGCCATCAGCGGAATGCCGCGAAGAAAAAAAATGATGTCCCCGGGGTACATGTCCGGCAGAGGTTGGCGCAGATAGACTTCGTAATAGGTCCATTGGAACTGCCCAATCATCCAGAGCGTGCAGGACATGGCGGCAAGCATCCAGAAGACATTGCGGCGCCAGTGAGGAGTACCGGCGTTAAGGAGCAAGCCAGCGTTGGCGAGGAGCGGAACGAGGCATTGCGCCACATCGCCAAACGTTTCAAGCGACTGGCCTTTCAGAAACAGCGAAGCGGACGCATAGGTCCCCAAGAAAAAAATGAAGACCCCGGCAATCCAGGCGTAGGTACGGGAAGAGGCCATGACGAATACCGTTAATTTTAGAATGGCGCAGATTGCCTGGGGAAAGGTTGTGAGCGGGAATAGCGAAAGCAGCAACGACGAGAAGAAAACGCAGGAATTTCCGGGAATTTACGGGCGATTAAGGCCGAATGTACCGATTTGCGGCTGATTTGCCTTTCAGAGAATCGAATTTGGAGCGAATGGCACGGTGCAGGAAGTACACAATGAGAAACAGGGCGAGGTAGCAAGCCACGCGAGAAGCGAGACTTGCATAGTTGCCATCCTGAAAATCGAGCAGCATTTTCTGGATGGACAGCAAATTAAGGACCGGACCGAGGACACCAAGGAAGAAGATGGCAGCGATCAGTGCCAGGCCACCAAAAAGGACAACGAGAATGAAGACGGATTTGAAAAATCCAGGATTGGTGTGCAGCTTCTTTTCAGCGGCCTGTTCATCCGCGGATTCACCCAGCCAGCGCGGCCCAAGACGCGATATGAATTCGTTGAGGATGGAGGGATCGTCAAGCGGAGCGGGGACGGACATGGTCTCCAAGTGGTTGCGATCGTTGCGATAAGCGACGACGACCTGGCCCACTTTCGCGCGCATCTCTTGGATTTTGGCGATCGCTTCGGCTCCGAGGAATTGTTCGAGATGGAGTTGTCTGTCGCGGTCCTGCGGCCGGGCTTCTTCCTGCAGATCGCGAGAGGCCTGCGGGGGGATGAAGCTGGCGCCGGTGATTTTGTCCCAGGGAATGCTGCGCGTGAACGGGCCGCGCTGAAAGTGAATGCCGGAATCGTCGAGCTTAAGGTCAAATTGCGGGCCGAGATCGATGTGGAAACTGGCGCTCATGCTGCGGAGGATTGTATTGAAACTGGAACCCGCACGCAGCAAAAAGTATGCTGCCGCTCGCCGCTATTTTTTTACGGCTTCGTCGGAGGCCACGGCGCCGTCACGAATGAAGACGATGCGATGGGCGTGTTGGGCAATGTCCATTTCGTGAGTGACGACGATGATGGTGTTGCCCTGGCTGTGAAGATTGGCGAACAGGTTCATGATTTCTTCGCCGGTCTTGGAGTCGAGGTTGCCGGTGGGTTCGTCGGCAAGAACGATGGACGGCGAATTTACGAGTGCGCGGGCAATGGCAACACGCTGGCGCTGACCGCCGGACAGTTCATTCGGCTTGTGATTCATGCGTTCAGTCAAGTCCACTTTATGGAGTGCCTGTTTTGCTTTTTCCAGACGTTCTTCGGCAGGCGTGCCGTTGTAGATGAGCGGAAGTTCGACGTTGTGAAGCGCCGTGGCGCGCGGGAGCAAGTTAAAGGTTTGGAAGACGAAGCCGATCTCCTTGTTGCGGATGTAGGCGAGTTCGTCGTCGTCGAGTTCGCTGACCAGGCGGCCGGCGAGCCAATATTTGCCGGAGCTCGGCGAATCGAGGCAGCCGATCAGATTCATCAGCGTAGATTTGCCGGAGCCGGAAGGCCCCATGATGGCGACGTATTCGCCTTTGCGAATTTCGAGATCGACACCGCGCAAGCGCATGGACTTGTTCAGAGCCCATCTCATAGACTTTGGCGAGCGAGGTGGTCTTGATGACCACTCCGCTTGAAACTAGATCTTCACGATAGGATTCTGAGGCGACTGTTTCCACGGCCATTTCCCTGTCCTCGATTCGCTTTGCTTAGCTCTGCTGGTCATCCGTTTTCTTCGGAGCCGAATTGTCGACTTTGATCGGCGCTTCGGGTTTGAGAGTACGCAAGGCTTTATAGCTGCCGATCACGATTTCGTCTCCGGGATTCAAGCCGTCGGTGACTTCAATGTCGGTTACTCCGCTGATTCCGGTTTTCACCGGGCTGAAAATGGCTTTGTTGGCTTTAATGATGAAAACGCCCTGAATTTCGTCCTTTTTGGGATCACCGGGCGCGGGCAGGCGGAGCGGCGGCGAGCGTCACGTTGCTGCCGCTCGAGCCTTTGGCGTTTTTCTTGGCTTCGTCGAGATCTTTGCGCGAACGAACGGCGAGAGCCTGAATGGGAATCGCAAGGATATTCTTTTTTTCCGCGGTTTTGATTTTCGCTGTCGTGGAGAGACCAGGGCGGAGATTCTCCGGCGGGCTGTCGAGGGTTACGACAACTTTGAAATCCTTCGCTTCCTGAGTGCTGGTGGTGGATTGCGTGGTGGCCAGACCGGAGCTGCGCAAAACGGCTTGCGAGCCAATTTCCGTAACTTTGCCGTGGAAGATTTTCCCGGGGACGGCGTCGATGGTGACGTCAGCGTCCTGGCCCATGCGCACGTTCACGATGTCGGTTTCGTCCACTTTTACTTCGGCGGTGACGATGGACATGTCCGAGAGCGTCATCAGAAAGCTGCCGTTGGAATTCTGAATACCGGGCACGACATACTCGCCCAAACGAACCGGAAGATAGCTGACGATTCCGTTGATCGCCGAAACATAAGTGGTCTTGTTCAGAACGTCGTGCGTGCGGGTGAGCACGGCTTTGTTCTGGTTGAGCGCCGCGCGGGATTGATCAAGTTGCGCCTTGAACTGGTTAACCTTCGCGGACGAGGATTCAACGGTCGCGGCAGCAGCGTCGTACGAGGATCTTGCGCTGATCGAAGTCCTGCTTAGGAATCAATCCATCCTTATATAGGCCCTGGCCACGTTCGTAGTCGAGTTTGGCTTTTTCTAGATTCGCTTTGGCCATAATGAGGTCGGCTTGAGCGGCTTTGAACCCAGCGTCGGCGGCAAGGATACCGGACTCAGAGGAGTTCATCGCGGCGGCTTGCGCCTGGACATCCGCGTTAGCCTGAATGTTTTCCTGGAGCAAAAGACGGTCGCCCTTTTTAATGCGGTCGCCTTCTTTGACGAGAATATCGGTAATGCGGCCAAAGCCCTGGGCCTGAACGTTGGTGTAGGTAGTTGGCTTGATTTCGCCGGAGGCCGTGACGAGCGACACCAGGGTATCTTGCTTGGCGACTTTTGCCGTTTGAACGATGGTGACGCCTTTATTGGCCTGATTGATGCTGTAGAGAACGATACCGGTGCCGACCACCACGACGGCAGCTCCGATCGCCACTTTTTGCCACATCTTCATGACTATTGTTTCCTTTTCCTATTCAAGCCCAAGGCGGCGAGACCGGCGGCAACCGAGAACGTCCGCTGCGCCAAGGGCAAGATGTAAATCGAAAATTGACCGTTGCTACTATTCATACGCCCCTTAGGGGCTAAATGTTTCGTCGCACGGGGCTTCCGGCAGACAGCTACCCTGCGAACCAAAGCTTACTGAGCGAAAAACGAGACAAGCGGGAAGCGGAACGGCATGCGGCTGATCCGCTGCAGATGCCTAAGTACATACCTATTTTAGAAACAATTTCCGAGAAAAGATACGGTTAGTGCAGGCACCGGCGCACCCCGACGCACTCGAGGTATTGGACGCAAGGAAGCGGGTGGGGTCTTTCCGCAAAACATGAAAATATTGTCGGAAAGTCGAGTGGGGAGGGCGTGGGAGAGCTTGGTGTAATACTTGAAAACTGAGCGCATTTTTTTTCCTCCGCAAATTGAGGACAGGCAGAAATGCGGAGGTTTACTAATTTTTCCTGCCCTGTTCGTACACCAAGTTTTATTTGTTTTGAATGACTTAGAATGCGCTCCTTTGTGCTGAATGACCCCATTTGCAAGCTTTTGTGCACCAACTGTGCACCAAATTGCATCGCCCAAGGCATTAACACCGCGCCTCCATTGCTTCCGAATTGCCAACCACTAGGAAATTGGCCAGACCAGTCAAATACAAGGCCATTTTCCATCGCTGATTCGCCCAGCCGTTTTGCCTCTGTCGTGACAGCGCACTGGTTTAAAGTAGGCCTTGTACAGGTGACTAGGTGTCTTCGATTACTTCCGAGTTGCCGGAACTAACCGCCGTGGATCGGTAACGATAAACGCCCTAGCCGTGACCGTTGTATTGCTTGCGAGATGCCGACCTTGCAGGAGTTACGCGACCTCTATGTCGGCGGGCATGGCCCATGCAAGGAATCCAAGTGCAATCGTTCTAACGATGCCGGTTACAATGCATCTTCTGGCAGGCAGTCCGGCCTGTGACGGGAAGGATTGAGTCATGCCGTTCCTGGCGAAAAGAGTTGTATCGATGTCTCTTCTGACGCTTGCCTTTCTCTACTGCTCAGCGAGTTGCGGACGCCAGTATGAGGCGAACCCTACCGCGCGCACTTCTTTTGCCTACGTCCAGAACGGCTGTGGACCGACCGATGCCCCAGCCGTTGAGTTTTACTTCACCCTCAAGCAGAGCCAGTTCGGGAAGTACGAGGAACCGTTTGTTATGATTTCGATCAACGAAAATCTGCCTAGCTCTGGCCCACAAGACTATTCGATTAGGTCAGGCCAGTATGCCGTGCTTGCCTCACGCTGCCTGAGCCCTGGGCAATGCGACGCCGCGACTTCGGGAACTCTGCATCTCACCACATTCAGCCCTGGGAAGGGGGCCACTGGCGAGTATGAACTCCATTTCCAGAACGGAAGAGTCGAAAGGAACAGCTTTGATGCTACCTGGAACGTCGTGAAACAACTCATGTGCGGGTAAGCTCCATCATGAGCCCAAAAGAACTTCTCACACCCCAGCCGAGATCACGCCTTATCTTCCGCTAATCTGTAATAAGTCTGATAAACGCGCGATGCGGAATGCCTCGCGATAGGTCTCATAGACTCGCTGCGCTACAGCCTTCGCTGATCCCCATCCCCACTCGTCGCCGAAAGTCATGGTGCCTAGTGACGCTTCGGAGACCCGCAGTCCGGTCTTGCCGAGCAATCTGTATTTCATAAACGTCCTTCTTTCACGCAACTCAGGAATTGATTCCGCTCTTTGCCATATACAATCGGCTGTCGAAGCGCCCATCGTCAAAAACCGTTGAAACTGTGAGGTGTCGCCATTTCTCGGCCTCGCTCGCTCGCGCAGCTTCTGCTTGTTGCACCCGCTTTTCCGCATCTACACCGAGGATCAGCCGCACCGGCACCTCGTCGCTATTCGCCAGTTGCAGAATTACGTTAGCGATCTTTCGCGGATCGCCTTCCGCACGCCCTTCGAGTCCTCGCAACACCTTGTGTATCGAACCGACCGAGGCCTCGTAGTCCGGCAGCAGTTCCGGCATATTCTCACCCGCGCGCCGTGCCCAGTTGGTCCGAATGCCTCCCGGCTCTAACGTGCAGATCTTGACCCCGAACGGCGCGACTTCCATCGCCAGCGAGTCGCTAAAACCGCCGACAGCCCACTTGGCCGCGTGATACGGCGTATTGCCGGGAACCCCGAGGCGACCACCGACCGAAGACACCTGAAAGATGTGACCGCTCTTCTGCTTGCGCATCACCGGCACGGCGGCACGCGTGGTGTACACCACTCCGTAAAAGCACGTGTCCACGACGGCCTGGAAATCCTCCGCACTCATTTGCTCGAACGGCGCAATCTGCCCATAACCGGCATTGTTGACTAGCACGTCCAGACGCCCGAAGCTGTCCACCGCCAACTGCACGGCTGCCTTTGCGGCGGCCTCATCGCGCACTTCCAGCCTGACGGGCTTCACCCGCTCGCCGTATTGCGCCACCAGAGGTGCCAGCTCTTCCGTCCGACGCGCTCCGGCTACCACGCTGTCGCCTGCGGCCAGCGCCGCCTCGGCGATGTCCCTCCCCAACCCGTTTCCGCTTCCCGTAATCAACCAGACCTTAGACATGCAAAATCCTCCGTTCTCCTTCTTAGATAGACTATGGGCGCTTAGACTCGGCCAGCTGGCCTCGCGAGCGAGTCTATTGTGATTACTCACTCATTTATGAGATGCAAAGACTCGTTACTTGGTTATGCCGGCCCAGAACATTTGAAAGCCGCTATCCCGGTATTGTTTCGCTTTGGATGGGTTCGACACCGTAAGGTCTATCGTCGCCTCTACCAAGGCTGCTAACGACTTCGAGATCAGTTCCACCGGGAGATCGTTCCGAAAGACACGCTGCTCAATCGCGTCACGAATCATGATTTGGAACTCGACGAACGGCGCGCTGCCGGCGTCTCTGGACTCTTTGGTGAGTACCTCCGAAACCTTTAGTTGCGCCAGCACCTTGCGCTGCTTAGGATTCGCAATGCCCCAATTCACATAGCGATCCCAAACATGTCGCAGCCTGGTACGAACATTCTTCTTCCGAGGGAAATCCGACATCATGGCGTCTGCGAGTTCCAGCTTGATCTCCCGGTAAAGGGCATTGATCAGATCATCCTTGGTCTTGAAGTACGTAAACAGAGTTCCCTCGGCGACGCCAGCTTGTTTTGATATCTCTGACGTTGGGGCAGCGGTAAGACCGCGCTCCGCAAATAGGCGGGTCGCGGCGTCGAGGATCGCATTTCGTTTGTCTTCGCTTTTAGGGCGCGCCACTGAGCTTCTCTATTACTGAGTGCATACTCAATAATACATAGGAAGTATGCTGATGGCAAGCCGAGGCGGCGGCCGAAACAGGGACAGCAAGATGCGGAA